>NZ_JH109152.1:0-1150554 GCF_000190755.2 Methylobacter tundripaludum SV96
CAGCCATTAACCGGCCGATACGACGTCGACTGACCTGCCGATCCCGGTTGATTAAGGCCTCCTTGAGGCGACGCGTACCGTAGTTTTCCGACTCTTCTGGAACAGGGTCTTTATGACCTCAACCAGCTCGGCATCGTCTTTTTCAATGGCTGTCTGAGGGCGCTCCTGCCAAGCCTAGTAAGCGCTACGAGAAACGCTCATGAACCGGCACATCGATTTAACCGAAAATTCGCTCTCATGTTGTTTGACCCAGGCGTACTTCTCGGCAACTGCTCCTGCGTTGCTCTACCTCCTGCATCCATGCAGTCGACCGTTGCTCCTTGGCAAAGTACGCCGCTGCTTTTTTAACAGGTCACGTTCCTCTATTAATCGGGCGTTTTCCTTCTTCAGCCGCTTCAATTCTTCGTATAGATGCTCATCGGTTCGCACGGTTTTGCTGTACTCCTTCGGCTGGCTATATTTGTTGATCCAGGTATGGAGCGTATTGGCATTGACTCCTAAATCCCTGGCTGTTTGGGTAATCGGCTTATCAGAACCTATCGCCAGCTTCACCGAGGATTCTCTAAATTCGGCGCTATATATTTTTACTTTTTGTTTTTCTTGATCCATTTTCGACACACTCTCTATTTTCAGATTATTTTAGATTGTGTGTCCGGTTTAGTGTAGCCACTTCAACCGGCCATTTTCAATTCCGACCAAGGCTCGCAATTCACCAGCGACGCCTTTACCGGCGTGTTGCTCAACAACAGCATCACGATCAGTATGGATGGACGAGGCCGAGCATTGGATAATATCTTTGTCGAGCGGCTGTGGCGAACGATGAAATATGAAGAAGTGTATTTAAAGCAGCACAGCAACATGCCGGACTTGTTGATGGGATTGACGCAGTACTTCCAATTCTATAACCAGGAACGTTGGCATCAAGCGCTGGATTACAAAACGCCGGATGAAGTCTATAAAACGGCTAGAGGCGGCGGGGCAAAGATTGTGGATAAATTTAACGGTACGGCTGAAATATCAGACCTCGTGCCGCAAAACTGGGACAGCGCCATTCAGCTGGAGTGTGAACAGGGCTCTATCTTAAATTAAGGTATTTTTTGTCTGGAGTGTGGGGTCCACTTTACTTTAGATATTTGCGATAGCTTCCCTGTGCGTGCGTTACCGAACTGACTAAAACTATTTTACTCTATATAATTTGCAGCCATATTGTCCACGCCCTGGGGCATTTAGCGAATCTGACTGGGTGAATGACTGATCTTTATTTAACACGCTTACGTATGATGAATCTCTCATGACCGCAACCGCAGAACATCTTTCCAAAACCGCCGCAGATATCTTGTGTAAAAAAGGCCAACAAATGAAACACATGGAAGAGCGATTTCTCGAAAATTGCCGCACCTATGTGCATGACAAACCAGTGACCTCGTTAAGCATCGCCGTGGCGCTTGGTCGACAAGATGCGGGACGAGATAAAGTAGCCAGCTTTATGACTGGCAAGCTAATGCGGTCGCAGCGGCCCCAAATTCCTGTCGGCAAGCCCGAAACCCAAGCCAAAACGCCCACACCCCTAGAAGAGGCGCTTAACTTGTTGACCTTGGCTCAGAACGTCTCCTCGGCTTGGTCTTCGGTCCCGATGATGCGCCCAGGCAGACCGGCACCAGCAGCAGGATTCGTTCCGCATCGCTCGCCAGTAATGGGGGTGCCGGCCATTACTGGCGAGCGGCCTCGGCCGATGCCAGGCGGTAAAGCCTCATGCTTGTGAACTTAACCGATTTTTTCAAGGAGCTTTCATTAAAACAGGCTGTTTCAGCCGTACTCAAGGGCCTGCGTTGCGGATACGTACTGCTGTCCCCATCGCTGACCGCCTGGCTGGCCCATCGTGCTGCCAGTAAAGGAGCTGCCGTGGCTTTTTATACCCTGTTTTCCATGACCCCCATCCTGGTGTTGACCATTGCCGTGGCTGGCTATTTTTTTGGTGCAGAGGCGGCGCAAGGGGAAATCACTGTGCAGATGCAAGCGTTGGTAGGGCCCAATGGCGCCCAAGCTATCAATGCCGTGCTGGCCGCCGCGCGCAACTCCGAGTCTGGGATCGTCGCCTCGGCCATTGCCACGCTCCTACTGCTGCTGGGGGCCACCAGCGTATTTGTTGAATTAAAGGATAGCCTCGATGAAATGTGGGGTACCGATAAACCTCAAGCCTCCTCTCTCAGCGTACTATTAAAAACCCGGGTTTTGTGTTTTGGCCTAGTGCTGGTTTTAGCGTTTTTATTACTGGTTTCGCTGGTCATCAGCGCCGCTCTGGCGGTGCTTCAACAGTATGTCTTCGGCGGGCTCTGGAGTTTGGCTGCCCTGGTGCTGTCTCCATTGGTATCGTTGATTTCCTTTGGGGTCATTGCCAGCTTGTTTGCGGTGATTTATAAAATGCTGCCGGAGGCACCGCTGGCTTGGCAGGATGCCTGGTTCGGTGCGCTGTTTACGGCCCTTTTGTTCAGTCTTGGCAAATACGGCATTGGTGTTTACCTGGGTAACAGCGGCGTAACCTCCAGTTTTGGCGCAGCCGGATCAGTAATCGCCCTGTTACTCTGGGTCTATTATTCCGCGCAGATCTTCTTTTTTGGGGCCGAGTTTACCCGCCAGTTTGCTTTGCGGTTTGGCAGCCTGCGCCCGCACGATCAACTTACTTCCATATCAACCTAAAGCCAAGTAAAAAAACCATCGTCAGACGAGGGCGGCATTTATTCAACGGAGGACATATCCAACCCGGGGCCAGAAAGACTTACCTATTGACTGGACCGGACAATATATATTCCGCGCGGTCAAAATATCGGTTTCCCCCGTTACCCCACAAATTGTAAAAAGACCTAAACTAACAAGCTTTTACCCTTCCAAAACTTCGGGCTTAAAAGGCTTAGTGCGCCCATACCACTCATACTCAATATGGTACCGGTCCCCAGTGCTACGAAGCATTATCCCTGTCGCTCGCCTTTGGCTCACAATCCGCACCGGCACGGATTTGTAGGCAGGGGTTTTTGACAGCTGATCATGATGGTCAAGCGGGACGAGCGGGTTCATTTCCGGATAATAGCCGCCGATGCAGCCCGGCGGCATATTAAACGGCGTCACCGTCAACCCGTCGACACGGCGATCGATGCCGTCATCCGCATCGCCGATGAGCGACACCCGTTGGCCCTGTTCCAGCCCCGCCTTTTTCATGTCGTCGGGGTGGATCAGGAGAACCTCACGGGGGCCTTCTAACCCGCGTAGTCGGTCGCTGAAGCCGTAAATGGTGGTGTTGAATTGATCATTCGATCGCATGGTGAGCAGGCGATAACGGCCCTGACGATCCTCGAAGCCGAAAGACGACAGCCGTTCGGGTGAGGTAAACTCAGCCTTGCCGCTCTGAGTTTTCCAGATACGTTCATGCGCCGAATTGCCACGCCAGAAACCCCCAGGCTGAAACATCCTTGCGTTGAAATCGTAAAATTCGTTGGGATAGGTTTTGGCAATAAGATCGCGCACCTTGCTGTAGTCGCCCGTCCATTCGTCCCATTTCACTTTGGGGTTGGGGAGCAGCGTCGCCTTGGCCAGGCCAGCGACTATGGCGAGTTCAGACTTCAGATGCTCGCTTGCCGGTTTCTCCAAGCCTGTCGATCCGTGAATGCAACTGAAACTGTCCTCGACGCAGATGGACTGACGCCCGCTTTCCTGCAAATCTTCCTCAATCCGGCCAAGGCAGGGAAGGAGCCATGCGCTCCGTCCATTGATAAGATGGCTACGGTTAAGCTTGGTCGCGATCTGCACGTCCAGTTCCAGGCTTTCCCATGCCTGTTCCATGATCTCGCGATCAGGAATGGCACGCACGAAATTGCCGCCCAGACTGATAAAGCCCTTGACTTTGCCGACCTTCATTCCCTCGCAGGCCTCCACCGTATTCCTGCCTTTATCGCGCGGCGGATCGAAACCGAACATTTCGGCAAGCCTGTCCAACGGCACCAGCTCGGGCTTTTCAGAAATGCCGACGGTGCGCTGACCCTGCACATTGCTGTGGCCGCGCACCGGGCAGGCACCCGTGCCGGGACGTCCGATATTGCCGCGCAACAACAGGAAATTGACGAACATGCCGATATTGTCCGCACCATATTTATGCTGGGTCAGGCCCATGCCATAGACGCCGATCACCTTGTCGCAACTGATATAGACGTCGGCGGCATCTTTCAGCGCCTGCCGCGTCAGGCCGGATTCCTGCTCAACATCTTCCCAGTTGGTCGAGCGGACCCTCTGCTCGAATTTCTCGAACCCGTGCGTGTGCTGCGCGATGAAATCAACGTCGAGTACGCGTTTGCTGTCCTTTTGCGCCGCATCGTCCCCATCGAAGATATGTTTGCACATGCCGGTAATAGCAGCAATATCACCGCCATTGCGGACCTGATGATATTGGCAGCTCATTTCGGTGCCTTGGTCTGTCAGCATCTCCGCCACATTTTGAGGATTGACAAAGGTTTCGAGGCCGCGTTCGCGCACCGGATTGAATGTCACGATCTTGGCCCCTCGTTTTACGGCGTCCTGCAAAGGATGTAGGAAACGTGGCGAGTTGCAACCGGTATTCTGGCCGAAAAAGAAAAAAGCTTCGGTCTCCTGAAGATCGTCCCAGATCACGGTACCCACCGGCGATCCAATAACTTTTTTGAGGCCCACCGATGTCGTTTCATGGCACATGTTGGAACTGTCGGGCAGATTGTTGTGGCCGTATAGCCGCGCAAACAGGGCAAAGAGATAGGAACATTCCAGCCCGGCCCGGCCGCTGGCATAGAAAATGACTGATTTGGGATCTAGCCGTTTCAGCTCAGCGCCGATGGCCTCAAACGCGTCTTCCCAGCTGACTGGTCCATAATGGTCGGTGTTTCCGGGTCGTGCCGCATCGGGTGAGTAAGGCGGCCCTGTTGTTCCAGATCGTAATCCGGCCAGCTTTTAAGTTCGCTTACACTGTGTTTGGCGAAAAATTCAGGTTCACAGCGAGGCGTCGTCAATTCCCATAAAGTAGCTTTTGCACCATTTTCGCAAAATTCGAAGGGATGATGATCGGTCGGTTTCGGCCAGGCACAGGATATGCACGCAAAGCCATCCGGCTTGTTCTGACGCATCAGCGTAGCGATAACACTGGGCTTGTTCCATTCCTTGCCGAAAATACTGGCAATACCCTTCAGTGCCCCCCAGCCGCCGGCCGGGCCGTCATAATGCGCCATCTCGTCTTTATCGGCCATATTATCCTCCTGTGAGTTTAAATAACTGCTAGTGATAATTGACGCTCCTCATTGATTTAGGTACTTGAGGAGTATTGGTTCAAGCTGGAGCTAACGCCTTCAAATTTCAGTCTCAATTGAATCTGAAATTGACTGTCTGAACCCGGACCCAGATCTTGTAAAAACTCACAGACAAACCACCCGTTAGAGGGCATATATTTCATTGACCACTGAGCCGCTGAAAATGAGAGCAATTTTTACCGCAAAGCCGTTAGCTTCAAGAAAATTGGCTTAAACAATTTATCTATCAAGCGCGAATATTGCTTCGTTGGGATTGGCTTTTTCCAATAAGATGTCCCTGATTATTTCCGCGGCAATTACCGAAAATGTTATGCCATTGCCACCAAAACCCAGGGAAAATAAACCATTAGGTTTTGGTTCATAATGCCCGATATAAGGAAGACCATCCTTAGTGACTCCAAAAGTGCCAGCCCACGAAAATTCAGGCCGGAAACGGAGGTTAGGAAACAGTTGGGCAAAATCGTCCGCTAATTGCTGCGTTTTTAACTCCAGTTTACCTTGCCTGACCTTGGGATTATTGGTTTCTTCATCCCGCCCCCCCAGCATAATCCGGTTATCTGCTGTTGTTCGTATATATAGGTACGCTTCTTTCGATTCCCAGATCAGACAGTTTTGGTGCCAAAATTCTTTTTTGTGTTCTATTTGCTGACTAACAATGGCCCAGGTACTCTGTAACTGAACTATTTTTTTATCGATTAAGTCAACCACTTCAAAACCTGCGGCATAAATCAACTTCTTACAATTGACTTTATGGCCTTGGATGGACTTCATGGCAACACCGCTTTTGCTATGTATTATATCGACCATCTCTGACCGATCGTATACCTTCAGTCCTTTCTTGATACAGTACTGAAAAATGAGGTGGCATAACTTATATGCATCGATTTGCGCGGAATGATCACTATAAAGTGCTGCCGGAGCGGAAAAGCCCATTTTTTCTTTAACTTTATTTTCATCCCAGTATTTTATATCGAGACCTAGCGATTTATGCAGTTCGTATTCTTTTTTGAGCATATCTACATCTTTTTTATAGGATGCAAAATATAAGCTGCTTTTTCTTTCAAAATCGTGATATCCCACTTTTTCACTGATATTGGCTAAAGTCTCAATCGACTCCGCGCATAGTAAATACGCCTTCCTTGCATGTTCTTCGCCCCTTAATTCAATTAATTTGCTTAATGGCGTATCGATCTGGTATTGCAGGAGAGCGGTCGTGGCAATGGTACTGCCAAGACCGATGCTCCTTTTTTCTATCAGAACACAGGGAATATCAGCCTCAATCAAGATAAAGGCATTTATAGCAGCAGTAATACCGCCTCCAAGGATTACCACGTCGCAATTAATATGTTTATTTAATTGCGGATAATCGTACGGTAGCCCATTTTTTACTAACCAAAAAGGAAGTCCTGTTGAAAGATCCATAAAATCAAAAAATAGTAAATTTAGTTCACTTCCAGTCCACTCGAAATTATTGGGCCTGGGAAAGTAAAAAACAAAAGCCCGTTTCAGGGTTCCAGGTAAATATTCTAATTCCGATTTATCGGATTTTACCTTCCCGTTTGGTTTCCATTTCCAGGTTTTGGTATTCATGTTGTTCTTGCGGATATTAGCTTGGCGCGCAGTCAATTTCCTATTCAGTCGTTTTGCCATCGAAGTGCTCGTTGTCGGCCTCGGCATCCTCTCGGGTATGATGGACTACACCGTCCCGATGATTCGGCGGCGCATAGAGCGTATAGAGTTTCAGTGGAACACTGCCGGTATTGATGATATTGTGCTTCGTCCCGGCCGGGACAACTACCGCGAAGCCGGCGCGGATCGCCGTCCGAACGCCATCGAGAACCGCCTCACCGGCCCCTCCTCAACTCGAAAGAATTGATCGGGCTTGTGGACTTCCGCACCGATCTCTTCCTTGGGCTTTAACGCCATGAGGACTAGCTGGCAGTGCTTTGCCGTGTAAATTACCCGACGGAACTCGTCATTCTTGATAGCGAGATCTTCGATATCTTGTACAAAACCTTTCATAATGATTCCTTCTTTGTTGGATTGCCCCTTAGGGCGTTCGATGCCATTCGGAACAGGCGCACTTTTATTTCCCAAGTCCCATATTAAAACTGGATGTCCACGATCTTACCCGCCGAGTGTCTGATCCTGTTTTTTATACCAGGCGAGTGCCTGCTCAAAATGCTGCGGATCAAAATCTGGCCAATATTCATCCCTGACATAGAAATCTGCATAAACCGATTGTACCGGGAGAAAACCGCTCAATCGGCGTCCTCCACCCCAGCGTATAATCAAATCCAGACGTGAAACGTCCTCTGAACGCAGACCGCCGTTTTTAAGGCCGACCAGATCCCATTCCCAACCATAATTGACGAGTAGATTGACCTTTATTCCGTCACCCTGGCGTTGTCGGAATTTTATTAACTCCTTTGGGAATTGCGTCGAGGTCTCATCACCGACAACAAGCAGAGCTGCTCCACGGCGTGCAATCTCAAGAGCGAATGCAACGCTGGCCTCGCTGAATGCCTGTTTCTGAATGGAAGGTCGCTTGGTGTTGTCCTGCGTAAAGCAGTAAATGGAAGCTTCCTTGATCCCGTATTCTTTACATAACTCGTACAACAGGAACCCCGGATTAATTCCATGAGCATATCCGGTTTCTTTGGGCAGGCCATGATCGATGGCCCAGCGGCGATTTCCATCGGGAATAAAACCGACGTGACGGGGGATATTATTTTTCGCCATTGCAATCCTTATTCCAACATGATGTAGAACGATACGACACCAGCCGAAGGCATTAACCGCCACGTGATTGTTTTTGACCTTAGTCCAGGTTGGCGATCCTGATGTTGGGGCGGATGGGGTGGAGTGGAATGCTTTATGTCGGCCATAATGGCTCTCCTTTACAATTGATAATTTAAACAATTTATGCACTAACTTGTCTTTTAAAATTCCAGGCTATATCACAGGAATCCAATGGGGAAAATACTCAGGTCCCCATCGGCTTAGCGTGCGTTATTTGTTATTTTCTGTTTTTGAGATCCCTACTTTTATTGGCGGCACCTTGGTTACTGCTACGTCGGCGCCCAGTTTCACCTCGATCGGTTTATCAATAACCAGAGAAATTGGTTTGTCCGTTGAAACATTCAAGTTCACAGTGAGTGGGCAACCTGATAATGTAAAAGCAATCGAAACAAAGATTATAAATTTGCATATTAAAAATATTTGAAAACCTTTATTCATACCGATCATCGCCTTATTTTTTGAAAAAGATTGATTTGAATCCTAAAAAACTTTTTTTGATTTTCAAATTGTTTAGAAATGAAAATAACTTGAGCACGTACATTTTTATGGCCTTTATATCTGGCCCGCCTCAACCAAGATAAAGGCATTAATGGCAGCCGTGATACCGCCTCCGAGGATTACCACTCCGCAGCGGATAATCGTACGGCAGCCCATTTTTTATCAGCCAAAAAGGAAGTCCTGTTGAAAGATCCATAAAATTAAAAAACAATAAATTTAGTTCAGTTCCAGTCCACTCGGAATTATTAGGCCTGAAAAAGTAAAAAACAAAAGCCCGTTTCAGGGTTCCAGATCAATATTCTAATTCCGATTTATCGGATTTCACCTTCCCGTTTGGTTTCCATTTCCAGGTTTTGGTATTCATGTTGTTCTTGCGGATATTAGCTTGGCGCGCAGTCAATTTCCTATTCAGTCGTTTTGCCATCGAAGTGCTCGTTGTCGGCCTCGGCATCCTCTCGGGTATGATGGACGACGCCGTCCCGATGATTCGGCGGCGCATAGAGCGTATAGAGTTTCAGTGGAGCACTGCCGGTATTGATGATGTTGTGATTCGTCCCGGCCGGGACAACTACCGCGAAGCCGGCGCGGATCGCCGTCCGGACGCCATCAAGAACCGCCTCACCGGCCCCCTCTTCAACGCGAAAGAATTGATCGAGCTTGTGGACTTCTGCACCGATCTCTTCCTTGGGCTTTAACGCCATGAGGACTAGCTGGCAGTGCTTTGCCGTGTAAATTACCCGACGGAACTCGTCATTCTTGACAGCGAGATCTTCGATATCTTGCACAAAACCTTTCATAATGATTCCTTCTTTGTTAGCTTGCCCCTGGGGCGTTCGATGCCATTCAGAACAGGTGCACTTTTTTCGGCCTTGCTCATGGCGTGTTTTGATGTTTGTTCTTTCTTGTCATCATTTCTCTCCGGCAAACTGTTAATCAAGTAATCTTTCACCTTCAATGCAGGACAACATAATCCGTATTTTTAGCAGGGTCTGTACGCTGTCGAACAAAGCGCAATTTTTTGTTCGCGGCCACAACGCGACGTGGACAGACGAGATCGGGTACTGTGCGTCAGCGTACAGAAGAAGGCTCAACTGATCTGATGCAGTGCAGGGCTCAACGCAGCTTGCATTTGCTCCATTGTTTCATCTCACCGAAAGGGGCCGCTATGAACCTCACCGTAAGCTGAGCATAAATAGCCTAAATTGAATCTTACATTCAACTCATTTTTTCTCTAGGAGACTGTCGGATTTAGCAGTGCAAAAAGTGTTAAAATAACCCTATCGAAACACCAAATCAAAAAACAAAAATGGCTACCCAATTCATCCTGATTGATCGCGATACCCCCTACATTCTGCCCCCGTGTGTTCAGGATTATTTGCCTGAAGATCATATGGCCCGTTTTGTTGTCGAGATTGTCGATCAACTGGATTTACGGACGCTATCAGCCGTCTATGCGGGCAAAGGAAAGCGCCCCTATCATCCGGCGATGCTGTTGGCGTTGCTGTTCTACGGTTACGCGACCGGCGTATTTTCCAGTCGCAAACTGGAGAAAGCCACTCATGACTCGATGGCCTTTAAATACATCTGCGCCAACGAAAACCCAGATCACGACACCATCAACAGCTTTCGCAAGCGCTTTGGCAAAGAGATCGAAAGCCTATTTGTCGAGATATTGGTACTTGCACAAACCTTGGGGCTGCTTAAGCTGGGTACGGTGAGCCTGGACGGCACCAAGATTAAAGCCAATGCCAGCAAGCATAAAGCCTTGAGCTGGGATTACGCCAATCAACTGGAAGCCCAGTTCAAACAGGAAGTTGAAACCTTGATGAAACTGGCTGAAGCCGCCGACAATTCCCCGCTTCCAGAAGACATGGATGTACCCAAGGAACTCAAACGCCGCCAAGACCGTTTAGCAGTGATTGCCAAAGCCAAACAGGAAATCCAGGCCCGTGCCAAGGCGCGTTACGCGCAAGAAAAGGCCGAGTATGACGAAAAGCAGGCTAAGCGTGAACAACACCTGAGTGAAACCGGCAAGAAAATGGGCGGCAAAGCCCCCCAAGCGCCTACCGATGCGCCTCAAGGTAAAGATCAAGTCAGCCTGACCGATGAAGAGTCCCGCATCATGCCGACCCCTAATGGTTTTGAACAAGCCTATAACGCCCAAGCCAGTGTTGATATTGCCACCCACCTGATCGTTGCTCATCACATCACCCAACACACCAACGACAAACAAGAAATCGAACCGGCCTTAGCCAAACTGGAACAGCTCCCGGAATGCTTGGGGAGTGTTGACAACCTGTTGGCCGACACCGGCTACTTCAGCCAAGCCAATGTAAAGGCGTGTGCTGATGCAAAGATAAAACCGTACATCGCCCAAAAGCGGCAAAGCCATAACCAAGCCCTTGACGCCCGGTTTCAGCATCAGCCGGAAATAGGCGAAAGCACCTTACCGCCGGTTGAGGCCATGACCCATCGCTTAACAACCAAAGCGGGCAAAGCACTCTACGGCAAGCGAAAATCTACTGTCGAAACCGTGTTTGGCATCATTAAACACGTCCAGGGATTCAGGCAATTCCAGCTTCGAGGCCTGGAATCCGTCCAAAGTGAATGGAATTTAGTCTGTATAGGCTGGAATTTAAAAAGAATGCATGTATTAAGAGGGTGAGAGAGGAAAAAGAGCATTGAGCTGCCCATAAAACAGAACTATGGGCATTAAAAATCCCAATAAACCACTTTTTTAAATTTTAATCGTGATTAAGTGGGGAGGCTCGCTCTATTAATCCGACAGCCTCCTAGCCCAGATAACAGTCTTCTTCGGTTTGTGTTATCGCATTTATGCAATCGTCTTCGAGTTGAGTCACGCTCATCCTTCAAAAATGAAAATCAAATAGCCTGATTTCGTTTGGACATGCAATATCGAATACAATCAGCATGTTCTTTTTAAAGTTGGGTTGCCGTCGTTATAAATGCAGTGGATTAATGCTGTAAAAATGCATATTAACCATAAGCTGAAATTAAATTTTATAAAATATATTACTTCATCAAACAGAAGGTTATCAGTGCAAACCGTTTACGCAGCCAAAAAACGCTATCAACATCTGTATTTCCAAGTCCTGACCGCCATTGCCATCGGCATTGCGCTCGGCCACTTCTACCCTGAATCCGGTGTCGCGATGAAGCCGCTCGGTGATGGTTTTATCAAGCTGATTAAAATGATTATTGCGCCGATCATTTTCTGTACCGTGGTGACGGGGATTGCCGGTATGCAGGAACTGGACAAGGTAGGCCGCGTCGGCATTAAGGCGCTGCTCTATTTTGAGGTTGTGAGTACGCTGGCACTGGTCATCGGACTGGTCGTGGTGCATGCCATCCAACCCGGCGCAGGCATGAATATCGATGCAAGCACTCTGGATACCAAAGGCCTCGCCGCTTATACCTCTGCGGCAAAAACGCAAAGTACGGTCGATTTCCTGCTTAACATCATTCCTACCAGCGTAATTGATGCTTTTGCCAAGGGCGATATATTGCAGGTCTTGCTGTTTTCATTATTGTTCGGATTTTCACTGGCCGCCATGAAAGAGACGGGGGCGGAAGTGGTTGGGTTTATCAACAAGGTTTCACAGATACTTTTCGGCATCGTGGAAACCATTATGAAGCTGGCGCCGATCGGAGCCTTCGGCGCGATGGCATTTACCATCGGCAAGTACGGCATCGCCTCGCTGGTGCCGCTGGCGAGCTTAATGGGCAGCTTTTATCTTACCTGTCTGCTGTTTATCTTTATCGTGCTCGGGCTGATCGCCAGGTTTGCGGGTTTCAGCATCATCAAATTCATCGTTTATATCAAAGACGAGCTGTTTATCGTGTTAGGCACTTCGTCCTCGGAATCGGTGCTGCCGCGGATCATGACCAAACTCGAAAAAATGGGCTGCTCCAAGTCGGTCGTCGGTTTGGTTATTCCGACCGGCTATTCATTCAACCTTGACGGCACCTCGATTTATCTTGCCATGTCCGCTATTTTCGTCGCCCAGGCTACCAATACTCCGTTGACCATGATGCAGGAGTTGACTCTGCTCGGGGTGCTGCTGTTGACCTCGAAAGGTGCCGCGGGCGTAACCGGCAGCGGCTTTGTCACCCTTGCGGCAACGCTCTCGGTCATCCCGACCATTCCGGTCGCGGGGCTTGCGCTTATCTTAGGGATAGACCGTTTCATGTCCGAAGCCCGAGCATTGACCAATCTTATCGGCAACGGCGTCGCCACCGTGGTTGCCGCCAAATGGGAAAATGAACTGGATATGCAAAAGCTTAATGTTGCTTTAAATCCACCAAACGGTGAAATGTAATCAGGTTAATTCACCACGAACGACTGCAGGGACAGATATCTGCATTCACCACATCCATGTGGATTATGCAGGAGGTAGCGCAACGCAGGGCAGAAAAATGCTCCTGCATTTTCTGCATTCATTACATCCATGTAACTTAGCAGTTGCCGAGATACAACGGACACGACGTTTTTATTCTAGCTTTTCTTCGTGAGCTTCGTGTCTTCGTGGTGATTTATCTTAAATTAATGCGGAAATGGCGAACTTAAACACACCTGAGTATAAAGATGAGGGCAGGGCATGAGAATTTTACTGGTTTTATTATTATGTTTGCCCGGTTGGGCTAACGCGGAAATCTACGAATGGCAGGATGCGAACGGCAGCAAGCATTTTTCCGATCGCCCGGTTGTAGATGCAAAAATAGTCGATATAAAACCGGGCTATGATTTTTACCGGGTCAAGACGGTTTATGACGGCGATACCGTGGTGCTGGAGGATGGGCGTAAAATCCGCTTTTTGGGCATCAATACGCCGGAGGTTCAGCACCGCGACAAACAGGCCGATGCAGGCGGCGACGAGGCCAAACGCTGGCTGACCGACCAACTGAAAAACACCAAAGTCCGCCTGGAAGTGGGTACGGAAAAAACTGATAAATACGGCAGAACGCTGGCGCATTTGTTCACCGAAAAAAAGGAACATATCAACCTGCAACTGGTTGCCGCGGGTTTGGCGGCAGTCAGTATTTACCCGCCCGATTTACACTACGTCAATGAATTGGTTAAGGCGCAGAATCAGGCGGAGCAAGCTAAACTCGGCATTTGGGGACGACCTGAATATGCCGTAATACCGGTTGCCAGTCTTACCGAAGCCGGACATCAGGGCTGGACGCGTCTGGCCGGTAAGGTGGTCAATATTCGCACGACCCGGAAATCGATTTATCTGGAATTTTCCGATGCCTTTGAGGCGCGTATCGAGAGCAAATGGCTGGATTTATTTCCCAATGTTAACGACTATTTGGGGAAAACCATCGAAGTGCGTGGCTGGCTGAACAAAAGCAAGGGAGATTTGTCGATGCTAATTCGTCATCCGAGTGCGATTAAGGAATAGCTCCAACTATTGGAATATTTAATTCACCACGAAGGCACGAAGGACGCGAAGTTTTATTTCTTCGTGTCCTTCGTGCCTTCGTGGTGATTGCTTTTTAATTTTTATTTGAGTAGCCAGTCCTATAAACTAGCACGCTTTAACATTACCTGAGATTTAAATGACTGCCCCACAAATTGGTTTTATTAGTTTGGGTTGCCCCAAAGCCCTGGTCGATAGCGAAAGAATCCTAACCAAGCTTCGTTCAGAGGGTTACACCATTTCGCCGACTTACCAGGATGCCGATCTGGTCGTGGTGAATACCTGCGGTTTTATTGATGCGGCGGTAGAAGAATCGCTGGACAGCATCGGCGAGGCGCTGGCTCAAAACGGCAAGGTCATCGTTACCGGCTGTTTGGGTTCCAGGGAAGCCGAAATCAGGGAGCGTCATCCGCAAGTCTTGAAAGTGACCGGCGCGCATGCTCTGGAAGAAGTTGTGGCGGCTGTGCATGAGCATTTGCCGCCGCCGCATGATCCGTTTATCAGCTTGGTGCCGCCGCAAGGCATCAAACTGACGCCGCGACATTATGCCTATTTGAAGATTTCCGAGGGCTGCAATCATCGCTGTACCTTCTGCATCATCCCCTCGATGCGCGGCGACCTGGTCAGCAGGCCGGTTGACGATGTGATGCTGGAAGCCGAACGCCTGGCGAATGCCGGAGTAAAGGAATTGCTGGTGGTTTCGCAGGATACCAGCGCTTACGGTCTGGACTTGAAGTATCAAAGCCGGGACTGGAAAGGCCGTTCGGTTAGAACCCGTTTTTACGATTTAGCCGAAGCGCTGGGGGATTTAGGCATCTGGATCAGGATGCACTACGTTTATCCGTATCCGCATGTGGATGAGGTGATCCCGTTAATGGCTGAAGGCAAAATATTGCCCTATCTGGACATCCCGTTCCAACATGCAAACAGCCGCATTCTTAAATTAATGAAGCGTCCGGCTGCCGGCGAAAATAACTTGGAACGCATTAAAGCATGGCGCGAAATCTGTCCTGACATAACTTTGCGCAGCACCTTTATCGTCGGCTTTCCCGGCGAAACCGAGCAGGAATTTGAGCAGTTGCTGGACTTTATGAGCGAAGCGCAAATGGATCGAGTCGGCTGTTTTGCCTATTCGCCGGTAAAAGGCGCGGTCGCCAATGATTTGCCCGATCAGGTGCCGGAAGAAGTCAAACAGGAACGTTTGGCACGGTTTATGGCGCATCAGGCCGAAATCAGCGCGGCGCGTTTGCAGCAACGGGTAGGCCGAATCGAAACGGTGTTGATTGATGAAGTGGTCGAAGAAGGCGCGGTGGCAAGAAGTAAAGCCGATGCGCCGGAAATCGACGGACAGGTTTTTATCGACGGCGCGACGCATCTTAAAGTCGGCGACTTCGTCGATGTCGAGCTTGAAGAAGCGGATGAATACGATTTGTGGGGACGGTTGGTTTAGATTCGTAAATGGCAAGGCAAGCCTGAACTCCGGCATCTGAATTTCCCGGAGTCCAAAGCTTGCCTTGTCGGCTTCAAAGTTGGTTTAACTATTTATCGTATATATTAGGCAATTTGACTCATATCACAGGAAAGCATCATGGAAAACACTTCAGGCCAAGGCAAAAAAGCAATAGTTCCGGCAGAAATTGACGGATGGAACTGGGGGGCTTTTTTATTAAACTGGATTTGGGGCATTGGCAATAACACGTTCATAGCTTTGCTTATGTTTGTTCCCTTTGTAAACTTCATCATGCCCTTTGTGCTTGGTGTTAAAGGCAGCGCATGGGCATGGCAAAATAAAGAATGGGAAAGCATTGAACACTTCAAGGCCGTCCAGAAAAAATGGGCTTACTGGACAGCTATTGTTTATTTGTTTTTTATCGCAGCTTTTGCGGGTCTGTTTTTTATTATAATGTCATCAATGAAAGATTCAGACGCTTTCAAATTAGCTGAATCCCAATTTGAGAGTAGCCGGCAAGCATCGGAAATAATTGGCAAGCCTTTTTCCACAGGCTTACCGTCCGGGAGCATAGAAACCTCAGAACCGAGTGGCAAAGCAACTATTTCTTTTGGCGTAGAGGGATCTAAAGGCAAGGGGACTGTCTATTTTGATGCGGTAAAAGAATTGGGACAATGGAAAATCAACAGCCTCGTCCTTGAAGAAGAGGGTACTGGCAAGCGGATAGATATTGACCCGCAAGCTACTACGTCTGCACCTGTTGAGGGAGCTGTTGCCGTTACGCCCGCACTAGCTGAGAAAACGGCTACGCCCGTTGAAGTTGAAAAGGTCGTTATAACCACCTCTGAAGCTAATTTAGGCGCTGCCAAAGCCAAAGCAGGCGTGCGCAAGCCTACGGGGGATGTCAATGAATTCTGGGGAAACTTCACTTGGGACGATCTGTCCGCCGATGAGAAAAAACTTTGGGCTGTTTTAGGCTGGAATGGCAGGATCTGGGGATCTGAATCCGAGTCTCCGGCTTCTGAAGAAACTTCATGGGCTAAATTAAGCGAAGCAGAGCGCGCGGCTTTAACTTCTTTAGGCTATGACAAAAAATCGTGGAATAAGGAATAGTGTTTTTTGTGCTGCAGGCTTAGCCAGATAAGAAAAACGCTGAGCTAAGTTTTTGCGATAAAGCTTGTTTTGGGCATCCGAGTCCAAAACAAGCCTAAAAATCAATCAATTAAAGCCTGTGTTTTCCCTGCTTAAAACGCTTCGTGAAAACACAAGGCCTATCGATTTTGGGGGGCATTGACTCCTGTCTAGCGGTCCCCGTTTTTCGACAATATCTAAGCAAACGATTAACGGTTAATCGAAAGTGGCTGACGACTCACCGCTTTTCTTGTTCCAGTGGATGGTGATTTTTTCTTCCTCGCAAAGGTTAATGTCAGTCCATTCCACTTCCTCTTTATCGTCATAAATAACCTTTAAGTCATATTTGCAGATTTCATTGGCACTGTGAAATTTTATATTAGCTTTCTGACCATCCTCTAAAACGTCTTGGCCCAGGACATCATCTAACCAATTATCTGTAGCATTTGGGGAGACATAAACTTGGTCAATGGTGTAACCCGTTTTGTTGACCAAGGTGAAGTCTTGTTTGGCCTCGGCTACGACGACACTGCTTGCTGCCGAAGCTGTTAAGGCGGTGATGCCGACTAAAAGCCATTTTTTCATATTTAAACGTCCTTTTTGCATGTCTTATCTCTCTATAAGGTGGAATTGAATCCCGGTGCCTAACGTAAAGCTATTAAGCATGGTTTTTTTTATGTCCATTTCACTGTCTTGCCGTATGGACGGGGGTAGTTTCAATTAAATAAAGCGCTTTGTAAAGATTTAGCCTCTTCCGAAAATAAGGAGCGGGCATCTGTCCGTGCCGCCTGGCGGGTGGGAAACTCATACTCGGTTTGTCGTCCAGTAACAGGCACGGCTTGTGAAATCCTAGTGAATGTTATAATATAACATTCGATTTCAGATAAACGGTCTTTGCAATGAACACACCTGCCGAAGCAAGCGATTCCCATTCCTTGGGGCACGATCATAAAAAATGTGTCAGCGAGGCATTAGGCACTGCCGAGCATTTGTGCGTGGTGCGCGGCGTGCAATTAACCCCGATCCGCCATCAAGTGCTGGAGCTGATCTGGGACAGTCACAAAGCCGTCAAAGCTTATGAGCTGCTGGATCGCATCAAACCCCTGCAAAATGCCGCAAAACCCGCAACGATTTACCGCGCACTGGATTTTTTGATCGAGCAGGGCCTGATTCATCGGGTGGAAAGCCTCAATGCCTTTGTCGGTTGCAGTTGCTCGGGTCATCAGCATGAACAGTTATTGCTGATCTGCAATAACTGCCAGGAAGTGGAAGAGCGGTCGGCCCCCGATGTTATGCAGGCCTTGTCGCAGGAAATCAAACAGGCGGATTTCATTGTGCATAGCAAGGCCATCGAAATTCACGGCATATGCGCAACCTGCGCGCAGACCATGAGTAGCGAGCAAGTCTAATGGCGCTATTTTTTCCAAGCAGAGCATCCAGTAGATGCTATGTTATAACATTTCTCATTATTCAAGCAACGCGTTCAAAAAACTATGAATAAAAAACTGGCTGTTATTTTCTTATCGACAGGCGCAATAGGGGCTAATGCCTATGCGGCTGACGATGATATTCACAAACTGGATGACATCGTCGTCATCAGTACCGGCATCAAACATTCCACTGCAAAATCGGCCAAGCCGGTAACGGTATTGACGGGCGACTCGTTGCGCATGAAAACCGGGACGACTATCGGCGATACGCTCAAAAACGAGCTCGGTATTACCAGCCAGTCATTCGGTTCCGGGGTGGGAACGCCAGTTATTCGCGGGCAATCCGGGCCCCGGGTGCGGGTCATGCAGAACAGCCTGGGCAATAATGATGTTTCGTCATTGAGTCCGGATCATGCCAACGGCGTGGAACCGATTTTGGTGGAGCGCATTGAAGTGTTGCGCGGGCCGTCAACGCTGTTATACGGAAACGGCGCTATCGGCGGCGTGGTGAATGTGATCGATAACCGGATTCCAGAGCAAGTCCCCGATAAGCTGATCGGCGGTGCCGGTGAGCAACGCTACGATTCGGCAACCAACGAGACCTCCAGTGCCATCAAGCTGGAAGGCGGAAAAAGCGGCGTGGCCTATCATGTCGATGGTTTTTACCGCGACCAGGGCAATACCCATATCGGCGGCTCTGCGATAGATGAAGAGGCTGCTCGCGCAACCGATCCCGGCCTGAATATTGTGAGCAATCCCAACGGTCTTATCGATAATTCAAAAGCGCGGTCGCGCGGCGGCTCGGTCGGAGTTTCGAAAATCGGCGATGCCGGTTTAATCGGCGTTTCAATCAACAGCCTTGAAAAAAATTACGGCATTCCGCCGGATGGCAGCGGCGGTGCGCCGGTGACTATCGATTTGACTCAAACCAAATACGATTTTAAAGGGCAACTGAATAAGCCTTTCGCGCTGGCTGAAGAATTGCGGATGAAATTCGGCTATACCGATTACAAGCATGTCGAGATGGACAACGGCACACCTGCCACGACATTCCTGAATAAGTCTTACGAAAGTCGGCTGGAGCTTGAACACAAGCCCATCGGTATATTAAACGGCGTGTTGGGCTTTCAATCGGTCAATAGCCAATTTGCCGCTTTAGGCGCAGAAGCCCTGGTGCCGCGTACCGACCTTGATTCCTATGGTCTGTTTGATGTCGAATCGTTCAAAATCGGCGCTGTCACGTATGAGCTGGGTGCTCGCGGCGAATGGCAAACCATCGCGCCGGAAAACCGTAACCGCCTGACTTATGTACCCATCAGCGGCTCGGCCTCGGCATTGTGGGACATCACCGACCGTCATCAAGTCAGTCTGGCATTCACCCACTCGCAACGCGCGCCGCAGATACAGGAATTGTTTTCCAACGGCGTTCATGAGGCTACGCACAGCTACGAATTGGGCAATACCAACCTCAATAAGGAACTGTCCAATAACCTGGATCTGGGCTATCGCTACAAGGCCGATTGGATGACGGCGGAGTTAAATCTTTTCCACAATTGGGTCAGTGACTACATTTATCAGCAACGCACTGGGGACGTGTTTAACAGGGACAGTGAAACCATGGAAGCGGTTTGTTCAGCGGGGGCAAGTTGCGTTCCTGTTGTGGCAAGCCGCCAGACCGCCGCCATTTTCAAAGGCTTTGAAGCTCAAACCGTGTTCCCGCTGATGCAAAACCGTTACGGCGCGATCGATCTGACCTTATTCGGCGACTATACCCGCGGCACCTTTGAACAGGGCGGCAATGTTCCCCGTATGCCGCCATTGCGCTACGGCTTGCAACTGAGTTACGAGAAAAATGACTGGTCGACCAATGCCCGATTGACCCGGGGCGAAGCGCAGAATCATTCAGGCGAACATGACTCAAACACGCCCGGCTATTTGTTGTTGAATCTGGGGGCGCAATACCGCTTGGCGAGCTTTGGCGACTCGGAGGTACTTTTGTTTGCAAAAGGCAAGAACATGCTGAACGAAAATATCCGCAATTCTACATCGTATCTGCGTAATTTCGCCCCGGAGCCAGGGCGCAGTGCGGAGCTGGGCGTTCGGGTCAGTTATTGATATTTTGATAATAACCGGACACAGTGAATATCGATATGAAGGGCAGTGCGTGGGTTATTAAATCTAAAAATAGCACCTAAAGTTATCCGCCAATGATGCTTAACTTATTGGAGGTGATGGTATGAAGCGGACGTAAACCTGTTTTATTACCCGATTGTTTTCTTTTGCTGCATGCTTTCGGAATAGAAGGAAACCCCATGCTTTCCCTGCTTTGCGTGATACATTGCCGTATCGGCAAAATGAACCAGGGTTTCGCCACTGCTGGTATTTTGAGGATAAACCGCAATGCCGATACTGCCGCCCAGAGTAAATTCCAACTCATCAAAAATATAAGGCTCCCGTAACTTTTTCAGGATTTTTTCGGCAACCGGCGCCGCGCCGGCAGCATCGGTTTCCGGTAGCAATAGCGCGAATTCATCGCCGCCAAGGCGGGCGGCTATATCGGAGTCACGCAGAGTGGAGGAAATTCTTCTGGCCGTTTCTTTTAGTACTTCGTCACCAATAGCGTGTCCCATCGTGTCGTTGACAAACTTGAAGCGATCCAGATCCATGTAAAAAAGCGAAACCGAATCGTTGGTGCGATGCGCCATACTGATGATTTGTTGAAGCTGGTCGGCGAATAACCGGCGGTTAGCCAGGCCGGTTAACTCATCGTAATAAGATAGCCAGATTAAGCGATCGTCAGCCTGTTTGCGCAAAGTGATGTCATGCACAATGCCATCAACGCCTATATATTTATTATATTCATCGTAAACAGGGGTGTCTGTCACTTCAAGCCAGTGGATATTTTTCTGTGCATTGTATATTTCTAACTGATAAGGCGAACTGTGTATGCTTTGGCTATACTCATCAATTTTAAGGTTTATCGGATTGTCGGTAAGATATTCATGGTAATGAATCATAAATTCATCCACAGTGTATCCGAGTATA
This sequence comes from Methylobacter tundripaludum SV96, assembly GCF_000190755.2. GTDB lineage: Bacteria > Pseudomonadota > Gammaproteobacteria > Methylococcales > Methylomonadaceae > Methylobacter_A > Methylobacter_A tundripaludum. Next base: position 21,122 of record NZ_JH109152.1, read on the forward strand.
TTGGTTATTGAGGGACTGATGTAAGTGAATATACCTTTGCAATCGCGCTGATAAAAAAAGTATTCATTACGCAGGTTTTCAACCAGGCTACGGAATTTATGTTCGCTGGAGTGCAGCTCGGCGGTCCGCTTTACGACCAGATGTTCAAGATCGCTTTTCAATGCTTGCAGGATTTTGTTGGTGGTCTGGACTTCGGTTTTTGACCGTTCTATTTTCTTGTTTTGTCTGCGAACCCGGGCAATCCATAGCAGTAATAAGACCAGTACAATGACGAACGCCGCTACCATTTTTCGAATCAGTTCGTAGTCAATTGAGGGTTTAATGCTGGGAACCCATTTGGCGTGGATATTCTGCATTTCTTCTTCGCTTATAGTGACCAGCGCCTTTCGTAAAATGTCTGCCAGAACCGGCCAGTCATTACGTACGGCGATGCTCTCATTAATGCTTTCATTGGCGCTATTGAGATCATAGAAGGCTGCAATTTTCAGATCAGTCAGAAGATATTTGGTTTGCAGATAACTGGCTGTGGCCATAAACGTAATGGCTGCATCGGCCTTTTCTGTACTGACGGCCTTTAGCCCATCCAGCATAGAGACCACAAAATAGGGAGTGACTGAAGGCAACTCCTTAATAACCCGATCAACAAATTGGTAACCTTTGACCATCGTGACGGTTTTTCCCACAAGATCGCTTTGATTTTTAATGGTGGTGTTATCTCTTTTGGTCATGATAACCAATGATTTAATCAGATAGGGCTGTGTGAAGATAAACAACTGCCTGCGATCCGGTCGATTGACCATCGTAGCGACGACATCAACTTTATGCGCTGCCGCTGCTTCGTATAGTTTATTCCAGCTGGTATTGGGATAAGTTTCAAATGTAATGCCCAGTCGCTTGCTCAGGGTGTTCATGACTTCGATGGCAATACCTTCAAGCTGCCCCGAATCGTTGATGAAGCTATAAGGCGGCAATGAACCGTCAAAAGCAATCCTGATCTTTTTATGATTCGCTAACCACGCCCGTTCTTTAACTGTCAGCTGTACTACGGGGTCAACTTTGTTCTGGCTGGAAACTTTGGCATCAAAGTCATCTGCCGCAGCAACATTGACGAAAAAAATGAAAAAAAACAAGGAAACTAAATAATGCATTGCTTGGGATAGATCAGTTTTTAAAGTGGGGGATAAGACGGAAGTCAGGCATTCTCTGTCTTGATTTAATACGGGCATTGAATGTTCCATTGTGCGTGTATCAATAACGTAATTTTAGTCTATTTTTGGTCTGCTTGTGTTACGGCGTAAAAAGAGCGCCGCGAGGCCGGTGTCGGTCTTTATTCTTGACAGGGCGATTTAATCTTATAGAATATCCGGCTCGAACTGCGGAGCGGTAGTTCAGTTGGTTAGAATACCGGCCTGTCACGCCGGTGGTCGCGGGTTCGAGCCCCGTCCGCTCCGCCATCCCTCCGGCAGGACTTTTACTGCCGATATAAAAGTAATCCACCGCACATCGCATATCACAGTTGAGTTTGTCCCATCAAGGCCTTGATGTCCAACTGTTTTTGTGGCGTTTATATCATTCCCAAGCTGTGTTATCTTTCATTTTTCGTCTGCGAAGGCGGCTGTGTTGACTCCCCAAGCGCGTTTTTGCCTGGGCTTGTTGCAATGTCTGCGAGTCGGGCGGCGGTTATAGTCAGAACGATGGATCGGGATTTTTCCATAGCATAGACTTTGACAGTCATAGAGATGGGACAGGAGTTCTATCCATAGTCCTTATCTTTTAAATCAGCGTTTTTTTAAAATAATCCCGGTAGTTATGCTGTAAAATTATTCTTTTTTTATCTCAGTTCCCAGATGACAACCAGGCTACCCGTACCGCGTATTGCATTAACACCCGGAGAACCCGCAGGCATAGGCCCCGATCTTTGCATTCAGCTCGCGCAGCAGGATTTGCCCTGCGAAATCATCGTCATCGCCAGTCCGCAATTATTGGAAGAGCGCGCCGGACAGTTAGGTTTACCGCTTCAGATAACAGAATTCGACAGCGCTATGCCTGCCACGGCCCAGACTGCCGGACGCTTGACGGTATTGCCGGTGGAACTGGCGGAACCCGTTCGGTGCGGGCAATTGAATGCGGCCAATAGCCGCTATGTGTTAAAAACCATCACCAAAGCGACCAAAGGCTGCATGGACGCGGTTTTTGATGCGATGGTCACCGGACCTGTCCATAAAGGCATTATCAACGATGCGGGCTTGCCTTTTAGCGGGCATACCGAATTTATTGCAGGCATTACCGGCGGACATCCGGTGATGATGCTGGCAACGCCGGGCTTGCGGGTGGCGCTGGCGACGACGCATCTGCCGCTGTCGGAAGTCAGTCAAGCCATTACCCATACCCGGTTACGGACGGTGATTCGGATTCTGGATCACGAACTGCGCTCGCGCTTTGGCATAGCTCACCCGAAAATACTGGTATGCGGGCTTAATCCTCATGCCGGGGAAAACGGTCATCTGGGCAGGGAAGAAATCGATATTATCGAGCCGGTACTCGATACTTTTCGTAAGCAGGGCTTGAATCTGCATGGGCCGTTACCGGCCGATACGCTGTTCACCGAAAAGTATCTGGCTACAGCGGATGCGGTATTGGCGATGTATCATGACCAAGGCTTGCCGGTACTTAAACATATGGGTTTTGGACAGGCCGTCAATATTACGCTGGGGCTGCCAATCATCCGCACTTCGGTTGACCACGGCACGGCTTTGGATCTTGCCGGCAGCGGCAAGGCCGATTTAGGCAGCCTGCAATTCGCACTGCAAACCGCATTAACAATGGCTACGCAATAAAAATGGCACATACTCCGCGCAAGCGCTTCGGTCAGAATTTTCTTCATGACCACAATATTATTTACAACATTATCTCCAGTATTCAGGCCAGGCCCGGTCAGCATTGGGTTGAGATAGGGCCGGGGCAGGGCGCATTGACCGAGCCTTTGCTAAACGAAGGCGTGCGTCTGGATGTGGTTGAACTTGACCGGGATTTGGTGGTTTTGCTCAGGGAGAAATTCAAGCAATACCCTAACCTGCAAATTCACAGCGCCGACGCGTTAAGGTTTGATTTCTCGTCGCTGGCTGCGGGGGGGGACCAATCCGCCGGGAGCGGATTGGCACGCAAAGCGCCCGAAGGGGCGCGGGCAGGGATAGCCCGCGATGAAAAACTGCGCGTCATCGGCAATCTTCCCTATAACATTTCAACGCCGTTGATGTTCCATCTGCTGGATAACGCCTATTGCATTGAAGACATGCACTTCATGCTGCAAAAGGAAGTGGTTGACCGGATTTGCGCGGCTCCTGGCAGCAAAAAATACGGCAGGCTTAGCGTCATGATGCAATATTATTGCGCAACCGAGCTGTTATTCGATGTGCCGCCGGAAAGCTTCGACCCGGCTCCGCAGGTGATGTCGGCTATCGTCAGGCTGGTGCCGCACCAGCAGCCGCCTGTTGCGGTTAATGATATGAGCAAGCTTAATCGGGTTGTCACTCAGGCGTTTTCGCAACGGCGCAAAACCTTGCGTAATTCGCTGAAAAAGCTGATCACCGAGGAAGAAATTGTCGCTTTGGGAATTGATCCAACGCTCAGGGCTGAAAGCATATCGCTGGCTGAGTTCGCCCGCTTAAGCAATTTGTTGCAGGAATAACGTAATTGTTCTGGAATCGGAATAATGGAACGCGGATGATGCGGATGGTTATGATTTAATAAGATTTTTATGGGTTATCAGTGTTTTTCGCCAGTTCCCAAGCTTGAACTTGGGAATCAGGGCAATAAAGAGGTTATCCGTGAGCATCATAATTATCCGCGTCATCCGCGTTCCATCTTATCAATGATCAAACAGAAAAACTCTCGCCGCAACCGCAGGTGCCTTTTACATTCGGATTATTGAATTGGAAGGCTTCGTTAATGCCTTCCCGGCGATAATCCAGTTCTATGCCGTCCACAAATTGCAGATCGTTTGCGGCGACTATGACTTTTACATCGAAATTTTCAAATACGGCATCGCCTTCGTTTAGTATGTCGGCGTAATCAATCGTATAAGCATACCCGGAGCAGCCGGATTGCTTTACGCCCAGCTTTAAACCCAGGCCTTTGCCGCGTTTTTCCAGTTGTTTTTTAATTTGCCGGGCGGCACTTTCAGTTAATGAGACAGACATGATTTCCTCTTTATCATTTGATGGTTAAGGATGTTAATTGTTTAATAAATTCGATAACCTCAGCTTCAGTGTTGGTTTTTCCCAAACTGATACGAATCGCACTTTTTGCCGCGGCAGGTTCAATACCCATGGCTACCAATACCGGACTGGGTTCTCTCTGGCCGCTGGCGCAGGCTGAACCGCTGGAAACGGCGATGTTTTTCTGATCCAACTGCATCAGCAGCATTTCTCCATCGATGCCGTGGATGCCCATCTGGACGGTATTGGGCAGTCGTTCGGCCTGCTCGGCAAAAATAGTCAGACCGGGAATGGCGCTTAAGCCATGCTCCAACAGTTTTCTAAGTTTTAGCAGATAGGCGTGGCGTTCGGCAAGTTCGGTTTTGGCAAGTTCCGCCGCTTTGCCAAAGCCGACGATGGCGGCGACGTTTTCTGTCCCTGCCCTGAATCCTTGTTCCTGTCCACCGCCCAGCAAGATCGGCTTTATCTCCACGGATTTTTCAAATACCAGCGCCCCGCAGCCTTTGGGGCCGTATATTTTATGGCTGGACAGCGACATCAAGTGTGTGCCGAAGCGGTTGAAATTTACGGGGATTTTGCCCAGCGCCTGCACGGCGTCGGTATGAACCTTGATGCCGTGCGCTCTTAACTGATCGGCATAGTGAGCGACATGCTGCACCACGCCGGTTTCATTGTTGGCCAGCATGATTGAAACCAGGCCGGGCTTTAGCCTAATCACCTTGTCGATAGCATCCTGTGTGATCAAGCCGTTTGTACCGACATTAAGCAGGGTAAGCTCATGCCCCTGGCTTTTTAAATGCAGGGCAGGCTCGATAACCGAGGGATGTTCAATGGCTGAGACGGCGAGTCCGGCCTGAGGGGCTAGTGTTGCTAAAGCCAGGTTATTGGCTTCGGTGCCGCCGCTGGTAAAAATAATTTGTCCGGTCTGAACGCCAAGCAGTGCCGACAGCTGTTCACGAGCTGCATCTATGGCGCTGCCTGCGACTCTGCCGTGACGATATAAGCTGGAAGGATTTCCGTAGAATGTTGTCAGGAAAGGAAGCATCGCGTCCAGGACGCGATCGTCTAGCGGTGTGGTCGCGTTATGATCAAAATAGATCATTCAGGTCGGGCATTAATCCGGATGGCGGTAAATTTCAATGACTTGCTGCGCATCGTGATGCTGCCTTATGGCAACTTCCTGAACCTGGTTTTTTTCTAGCAGGTCGGCCAAAGAAATGCCCTTCAAATAATCTCTAATCTGTTCGCTCAATCCCATCCACAGGTCATGCGTTAAACAGGCCTGATCCTTCTGGCAATTGGCCTCTCCGCCGCATTTGGTTGAATCAAGCGGTTCATTGACGGCAGCGATAATGTCAGCAATATTAATATCGCTGGTCTTGCGACACAGTTTGTAACCGCCGCCAGGCCCGCGCACGCCTTTTACCATACCGGCCCGGCGTAAACGGGCAAACAGTTGTTCCAGATAAGACAGGGAAATGGTTTGACGAGCCGCAATGTCAGTCAGGGTTACCGGCTTGATTTGACTGTGAAAAGCCAAGTCAAGCATTGCAGTAACCGCATAGCGGCCTTTAGTTGTTAAGCGCACAGTAGTATCCTCTATAAATACCGTTAAGATATTGTTACTATACTTAACCTAGCAAAATAGTCAACTATTGTACCCTTGGCAAGCACAGGTATTTCTCAAATAAGGTTGCTTTTCTCTGAGGAATGCCTGGATGAAAATCACGTTGAAACCGTTTTTACCTTTTTACCGTTCGTCTTTTTCATAGCCATCCTCAATTTCGCAACCGTCTAATTTGGAGATAGGCGATTCCGTGTATTTAATGCCCGCATCATTAAGCGCTTTTTGCAGGGTTTCTATCTGTTTATCCATGTCATGAATATGATCGAGCATGTGATTGATGGCGTAGGCGATTGGATCGGGCACGTCGGTCGTTGCGCCGTAGGCATGAAAACCCATTTTGTAGGCAATCTTGTCACGCTCGGCTGTTACGGCTCTGCTGTTGGGGTCGACGATATGAGCGGGAATTCCAACCGCAGTTGCTCCAGCCGGCACCGGCTTTAAGACCACCGAGTTTGAACCGACTCGGGCGTTTTCACCTATATCGATAGGCCCTAAAACTTTTGCCCCGGCACCAATCACCACGCCGTTATGCAGGGTCGGATGACGTTTGCCTTTATCCCAGCTGGTTCCGCCCAAGGTTACGCCATGATACAAAGTGCAGTCATCACCGATAATGGCGGTTTCACCGATTACCACGCCCATGCCGTGATCGATAAAAAAACGCCTGCCGATGACTGCGCCGGGGTGGATTTCAATGCCGGTCAGCCAGCGGCCGATGTGGGCGATAAATCGGGCCAGCCATCTGAATTCGGCGATCCAGAAAAAATGGCTGACTCGGTGTATCAAAACGGCATGAAATCCGGGGTAGGTGGTAATCACTTCAAAGACCGTTTGCGCGGCCGGATCTCGGTCAAAGACGCAGGCAATATCTTCTTTTATTCGGTTAAACATCGTTATTCCTCTTGTGGCCTTGAGACATCCGTAAGATACCCCGGAGTATGTCCAGTTCCTTGGTATCCATTTGTACCCGGTTATAAATCCGCCGCAAACGCCGCATGATGGATTTTGATTTGGCGGGATGCATAAAGCCTATATCGGTTAATGCTTCGGCCAGATGCGTATAGAAAGACTCCATTTGCGTTGCCGTGGCCAAGGGGTCTTCGCCTTTGTCGCCGACCACGATTTGTTCTTGCTCGGCCAGTCCGGATGCCACGAATAATTCATAACAAACCACCTGTGCCGCGGCGGCAATATTTAAAGAGCTGTATTCGCTGTTGCACGGGATGCGCAGCAAAAAGTGGCACAGATCCAGTTCGTGATTTTTTAAGCCCGAATTTTCCCGGCCAAAAACAATAGCCACTTTATTGCCGGGTTCATTGATCAGCACTTTTTCTGCGCATTCTCTGGGCGTCATTTCCGGCCAGCTGATGGTCCGGCCTCGGGCGCTGGCGCCAATCACCACTTGGCAGTCGGCAATGGCCTCTTGCAAGGTCGCGCAAACGGTTGCGCCCGCCAATACGTCATCAGCGCCGGACGCTCTGGAGGTGGCATCGGCGCTGGGGAAGATTTTAGGCGCAACCAGCCAGAGATTATGCATCTTCATGTTTTTCATCGCACGGGCAACAGCACCTATATTCCCCGGATGCGTTGTTTCGACCAGTACAATTTTTATAGTAGACAGCAATGCCTTGTCCTTAGTTAAAAAAAGAGCCTAAGTTTAGCAAAATATTTGGTATTATATGCGTTTTCAGCAATTGCTCCTGCATTGCTCTACCTCCTGCGTCCATGCGGTCGTAAAGCGCCTACTTTGGGTGCTCTAACTTCAGCATAACCTACAGGGACATGGGGAATGCAGATATTGCAGCAGCAAATATCTGTCCATACATCCGTACTCAATATAAATCCGCCTATGCAACCCATGTTAAATACTGCCGTCCGTGCCGCAAGAGCCGCCGGCGACTTGATACTCCGCTCATCCGATAATATCGGTCACCTAAAGGTCGACCAAAAAGGTAAAAACGATTATGCCAGCGAGGTTGATCGTATGGCCGAACGGGAAATTATCAACATTATCAAGGTTGCCTACCCTGATCACAGCATTCTGGCCGAAGAAAGCGGCATGCATGAGGGCAACGATTTTGTCTGGGTGATCGACCCGCTGGACGGCACTACCAACTTTCTGCACGGTTTTCCGCAATACGCCGTGTCCATTGCCTTAAAACACAAAGGCAGAATTGAAGTCGGTGTTGTTTATGACCCGTTACGCGATGAATTATTTACCGCCAAACGCGGCGGCGGAGCCATGCTAAACAGTCGCCGTCTTCGGGTGACCAATCAAACCAGCTTGAAAGGCGCGTTAATCGGCACCGGCTTTCCGTTTAAAACCGATCTGCACATGAATGCTTACTTGGGCATGTTCCGCGCATTAGCGACAGATTCTGCGGGGATTCGTCGTGCGGGCGCTGCGGCGCTTGATTTGGCCTATCTGGCTGCCGGTCGATTGGATGGTTTTTGGGAAATCGGCCTAATGGAGTGGGATATGGCCGCAGGTCTTTTATTGGTAAAGGAAGCGGGCGGTGTGGTTACCGATTTTTCTTTTAATGACAAGTATCTGGAGTCGGGCAACGTCATCGCCGCAAGCCCCAAAATGCATCAAATCATGTACCAGCTTATCGAGCCGCATGTGACCGATAATTTGAAATAATCGGTTGTTGGAAAAAATAGAACGCAGATGACGCGGATAATTATGATGAGCGCAAGATAACATCAGCTTCTTCATAAAGGTATAGACGCAAGGCAAAGGACGAAAGATGATTTTTTCGCCTTTCGTCCTTTGCCTTTTTTATCTGCCCAATCCGCGTTCTATTATCAATTCAGCTGTTATAAGGCGTGCATTAAAAAATCTGCTTCGCCAGCATGATGGCGTCTTCTCGGCCATTCTCCGACTGATAATAACCTTTTCTGATGCCGATTTCGTTGAAACCCATGTCTTCATAAAGAGCGATGGCGACGGTATTGGACGGCCTGACTTCTAGAAACATGGTTTCTGCCTGCCCTCTGGCTATTTCAACAAGATTTTCCAGCATTTTACGGCCTATTCCTTGTCCCTGTTCGGCCGGCGCTACGCAAATATTTAACACATGTGCTTCGCCTACCGCCATGGAGAGGATGCTGTAGCCCAATACGGTATCCTGTTCTTCGCAGACCCAGCAGCTATAGTTGGCTCTAAAGCAGTCCCTGAATATGTCTTCTTCCCAGGGAAATTGATAGCTTGCCCTTTCAATTGTCATAACTCCGGGTAAATCGGAACTTCTCATTTTTCTCAGACGCATTAAATCTTTTCTGCCTACCGAGCCAGGAAATAATTTGGCGTAGAACTCTCTATCGGCGTCATAAACCACAAAGTCTTTTATTTTATCTAGCATCATTCCCAACATGATCAACCTATAATGTTTTTAACTGTTTGCAGTGCGAGTTTTAAATCCGCCCAGGCTTTGCGCTTGTCCAGCATTGATCTTAACAAGTACGCCGGGTGATAGACTACAACAACCGGAGTGTCATTTAAAGCGTGTATTTTTCCTCTCAGCTTGCTGATCGGTTCATCGGTGTCGAGCAATGCCTGCGCGGCAATACGCCCTAAAACCACGATGATTTTTGGTTTGAGCAATGCTATTTGTCGCATCAGGTAAGGTTTGCAGGTTTCGATTTCGATGGGCTTGGGGTCGCGGTTAGCGGGAGGGCGGCATTTTACAATATTGGTTATAAAGACCTCTTCCCGGTCAAGGCCTATGGCTCTTAGCATTTCGGTTAACAGCAGACCCGCGTTGCCGACAAAAGGCAGGCCCTGCTGGTCTTCGTGTTGTCCCGGTCCTTCACCGATAATCATCCAGTCGGCGTTTTTATTGCCTGAACCGAAAACGGTTTGGGTGCGTGTTTTACACAAATCGCATTGAGTGCAGGGGGCGACTTCAGCTTGTAACGCTTCCCAGCTGTCGGTTGATTCTGGCCGGGCATTTTCAGCTATAGCAACGGGTGTCGACGTTTGCTGATTGTCGGCAACAGCCCTGGGCAGCCAAACATCAATGCCCATAGCTTCGAGGTATTGCAGGCGTGTTGCGTTATCCAAGACCGACTCGATTTACTTATTGTTCCCACGCTCCGGCGTGGGAACACAATTAGCGATGCTCTGGCGTCGCGTTTGGCAACGCTGGAGCCCTTCGACATGGCTCAGGACAGGGATTGACGGATGCATTTCCACGCAAGAATGTGGGAACGATAAATCTTTCGCCCTTCGCCTTTCGCTTTTCATCTTGCGAACCTCAATCAAACATCCCCTTTCTGAGGATGCCGACGTTGATCGGGACTATGCAGCTTATTCACGGCATTGATATAGGCCTTGGCCGAAGCAATAACAATATCGGTGTCAGCGCCTAAGCCATTAACGATCCGGCCTGCTTTTTCAAGGCGGATAGTGACTTCACCCTGGGCATCGGTGCCGTTGGTGATGCTGTTAACCGAATAAAGCTCCAGAGTGGCATCGGTTTGTACCAGTTTTTCAATGGCTTTTAAACTGGCATCCACGGCACCGCCGCCGCTTGCAGTGCCGGTAACTTCTTTATTGTCCACCCGTAGCGTAACGGTTGCGTTGGGTATTTCGCCGGTTTCCGAACACACTTTCAGGGCGATCAGTTTGATATGCTCGTCTTCCGCTTCAAACCCGGCTTCCGAAATCAGTGTTTGCAAATCTTCATCAAAGATTTCGTGCTTTTTATCGGCCAACTGCTTAAACCGGGCAAAAGCCTCGTTCAACTCTGATTCCGAACCGAACTCAAAGCCCAATTCGGTGATACGGCTTTTAAACGCATTTCGGCCTGAGTGTTTGCCCAGCACCATACGGTTAGCCGTCCAGCCGACATCTTCAGCGCGCATGATTTCGTAAGTCTCTCTGTTTTTTAATACACCATCCTGATGAATCCCCGCTTCATGTGCAAAAGCATTGGCACCGACGATGGCTTTATTAGGCTGCACGGGAAAACCGGTGATTGACGATACCAACTTTGAACAAGTCAAAATTTCGCGGGTATCGATGCCGGTTTGACAGGTAAATACATCCTTACGGGTGCGCACCGCCATGACCACTTCTTCCAGCGACGCGTTACCGGCGCGTTCACCCAAGCCATTAATGGTACATTCGACTTGACGTGCGCCGTTCATAACCGCCGACAACGAATTGGCAACCGCAAGTCCCAAGTCATTGTGGCAATGCACGGAAAAAATCGCCTTGTCCGAATTGGGAATGCGGCGGATTAGGTTGGCAATGGTTGCGCCGAATTGATCGGGAACGCTGTAACCCACGGTATCCGGTATGTTCAGCGTCGTGGCTCCGGCATCGATAACCGCTTCAAGAATCCGGCACAAAAAGTCTTCTTCCGAGCGTCCCGCATCTTCCGGCGAAAATTCGACATTATCGGTATATTGCCGTGCGCGTTTGACCGCCCTAACCGCATACTCGATCACCTGCTCCGGCTGCATCTGCAATTTCATTTGCATATGGATCGGCGAGGTGGCGATAAATGTGTGAATCCGCGATTGGTTAGCGCCTTTAAGCGCCTCGCCTGCACGGTCAATGTCCTTGTCCAGGGCTCTTGCCAACCCGCAAACTACACTGTCTTTTATCACCTTGGCGACCGCCTGCACGGCTTCAAAATCACCGGGACTGGCCGCAGGAAAGCCGGCCTCGATCACATCGACCTTTAAGCGTTCCAAGGCCTTGGCGATTCTGACTTTTTCTTCACGGGTCATGGATGCGCCGGGGCTTTGCTCGCCATCGCGCAAGGTCGTATCGAATATTATTAACTTGTCTTTCATAAAAACTCCATTCATGGAGAGCTATCAACTGTTACGTTGATACATGGAAATAGGGGGTATAAATAATTAAATGGAAAAAAGATGTATGCCCATCAGGGCAGGAATCTTAAAGGCAGGCATAGCCACGCGCACACGTCTGTTTCGGCAAACATTGCGCCGGAAAGAAGGTTTTGAAATGCAGGGTTGATTTGAATAAACATGGTCGTGACTATACGCCAATGGCTGTGCGGCCTCAAGCAGATTTTACGCTTTACGCCCCTGCAACCTGCGTCTGCGCATGACCAGAGTAATAACCGGGCCTGAAATTGCATAACCTAAAAACAACAGGAACAACATCGTCTGCGGCTGCGCCATCACAAAAGCGATAGCCAGCATCGCGGCAATCGCAACAATAAAAGGCACTTTGCCTTTTAAATCGATTTTTTTGAAACTCCAATAGCGGAAATTACTCACCATCAGCAAGCCGGTGCTGACTGTTAACGCGAGTGCAAAATATTTGAACAGCTCGATGTCGTATTTATACTCCAGGCAAATCCAGATAAATCCGGCAAGAATCGCGGCGGCGGCAGGACTGGGAAGTCCCTGGAAATAATTCTTATCGGCCGTCGCCAGCTGGGTGTTAAAGCGCGCGAGTCTTAATGCGCCGCCCGCCGCATGGACAAATGCGGCAAACAGGCCTAATTTACCGAGGCTCGAAAACGCCCATAAATACATGACCAAAGCGGGGGCCGCGCCGAATGAAACCATGTCCGAAAGGCTGTCGTATTGAGCGCCGAATTCGCTTTGCGTATTGGTCAATCTCGCCACCCGGCCATCCAGACCGTCCAGAATCATCGCTACAAAAATGGCTACAACAGCGGTTTCGTAACGTCCGCCCATCGCCGAAGTAATCGCATAGAAACCGGAAAACAGGGCTCCCGTGGTAAATAAATTAGGTAATAAATAAATTCCACGACGACGAGTTAAGCGTTTTTCTGGAAGCATATTTCAATCAATCCTTTAGGTTTAGGAGGTCGGTAAAAAACATTGCGCCAAATTATACAATGAGCCCGCAAACTGCACCTAGCTTAATCAGAACGGCGGTGCTGGATGTAATCGAGATCGGCGCCTCGCTAATCCTTCAACACGCTCAGGGCGAGCGGTTTTGAAATCAAATGGCTTGTTATTTAAATAGCTGCCGATCTCGGTAGGGCTTTTATTTGGCTAGTCGGCACAATCCCCGAGTCATTGAAAATCTTCAAAAACAAGCGCAGGTTCGGTATCCATAAAAACGTTGTCGTTAAATTCATTGATGCAAATAGCGTTTAAAGTCACTTCTTCATACAGCCAATAATAAAAACCGCCTTCGAAAATACTGTACCTGTCTGCGTATCTGCATTGTACCCATTGATTATTCAGTGACCCGATTACGTTGGACGCTTTATCCGGCTGAGTCGCGCCCAAATAGGCAATAACTTTATCCTCTAAACTCAGCTGAAATCGATCGAATTTGATTTTTCCGTCTGCCAGTTGCGCATATTTTAAGCGCCCGCCTTGTACATTATCGCCATGCCGGTCTATTACGCATTGCTTATTGAATTCATAAAAAGCTGGTGGAAAAATAATGGGGTATCTATTCGGGATATTAGCGCGTTCCAAAACATGAGCGGCTGTTCTTTGGCTTTTATCCCATTGTTTGGTAACTATTTGCAAAACCAACATGGTTATTTTTCCCAATGTATTGATGTGTGATGAGATTAATTGAAATTAATATTCCCTCGTAATGCTTTTAGCCTGCCTTGTTTGGTTTTGCTATCCAAACGCCTTATCTTCGATCCTTTGGTCGGCTTTGTTGCTTTGCGTTTTGTGTGTGTGACAGCCACGCTTTGAATTAATGCCTGTAGCCGACTCAAGGCATCTTCCTTATTCTTTTCCTGGGTGCGATATTGCTGCGCCTTGATGATAATCACTCCCTCTTTTGAAATGCGCTGGTCATTTAAAGCCAACAGCTTTTCTTTATAAAACTCGGGTAACGAGGACGCGTTAATGTCAAATCGCAAATGAACGGCGGATGACACTTTATTGACATTCTGCCCGCCGGCTCCCTGCGCACGAATCGCATGAACTTCAATTTCATTGTCCGGTATGCTGACCTGATTGGATATTTGCAACATGGGTTCTTTTGTTAATGGGGAAACGATAAAGCTGTTTTGTCGATTATACGTTATTTACTTTTTGACTTAGCGGATCGTTATGCTGCGGCTGGAGCGGCAGGCGATCTTGTTTCGTGTAAGGGTGCGAAGGCAATAACATCCATATTAGCGGCATCAATACCGCTCTTTATGATTTACAATATGGCATTGACTTGTAAGCTATGCGCAGACAGCCTTCTTGTCCGGCAAGGCGCTATTGGTGCGAAGCCTCGCGTACACAGAAGCTGTCGGTAATTATTGAACGTATTTTTTTAAAAAAGACAACACACCATCGGAGCGATAAAGAATGACCAAACATGTTACTTTGACCCAGTTTATTATTGAACAGCAGCGCGAGTTGCCGGGCGTATCGGGAGCGTTTACTTCATTGCTGAACGATGTCGTTACAGCATGCAAGAAAATTTCAAATTTGGTTAATCGAGGTAATTTGATTGGTGTACTGGGCAGTGCCGACTCCCAGAATGTACAGGGCGAGGTGCAGAAGAAACTGGACATCATCACCAATGACATTATGGTGGATGCGCTGAACTGGACCGGGCATTTGGCCGGTATGGCATCGGAAGAAATCGACGACATCATCAGTATTCCTTCGCAGTATCCCAAAGGCAAATATCTGGCGTTGTTCGATCCGTTGGACGGTTCTTCAAACATTGATGTCAACCTGGCGGTAGGCACTATATTTTCCATTCTGCGTTGCTGCGAAGGTGTGGAACCGGCTCTGGAGGATTTTTTGCGTAAGGGCTCCGAGCAGGTTTGCGCGGGTTTTGTGCTTTACGGCCCGTCAACGATGATGGTTTTGACAACAGGGCAGGGTGTTAACGGCTTCACGCTGGATCAGGCTATAGGTGAATTTATCCTGACTCATCCCAACATGACGATTCCCAATGATACCAATGAATTTGCCATCAATATGTCAAATCAGCGTTTCTGGGAGCCTCCCGTGCAGCGTTATATCGAGGAATGTCTGCAAGGTACGGAAGGTTTGCGCAAAAAAGATTTCAATATGCGCTGGGTCGCGTCCATGGTTGCAGAGGTTTACCGGATACTCACGCGCGGCGGGGTTTTTCTCTATCCGTTTGATTTGCGCGATCCGTCAAGAGCCGGAAAGCTTCGCATTATGTACGAGGCCAATCCGATGGCCTTTATTATCGAGCAAGCGGGCGGTGCCTGTTCTACCGGGCGCGAGCGCATACTCGACATTAAACCCAAGGGCCTGCATCAGCGAGTTCCGGTTATTTTGGGGTCGAAAAACGAGGTCGAGCGCATTGTCGGCTATCATCAGGAAGGTTGAGTTAAGCAGGCAAAAGGCTCAAGGCGAAAGACTAAAAAAATGGTTTGCTACGTATCTTCGCCGTTGCCGCTTGGATTGCAAGACAAGCTTTGTATTTCGGTAGTCGTGTTTTTTGAGTTACACCGTTTTCACGCCGAAGAGCGTAAGAACGGCGCGAAAGACTAAAAAACAGCCGCCCTTATATGATAAAATTTT
Source organism: Methylobacter tundripaludum SV96 (assembly GCF_000190755.2). Taxonomy (GTDB): domain Bacteria; phylum Pseudomonadota; class Gammaproteobacteria; order Methylococcales; family Methylomonadaceae; genus Methylobacter_A; species Methylobacter_A tundripaludum. The sequence continues at coordinate 36,452 of NZ_JH109152.1, forward strand.
GCTTTTTTAACTTCACCCTTTGAGTTTTCCCATGAACAAACCTAAAAAAGTCGCGATTCTCACGGCGGGCGGCTTGGCCCCTTGCCTAAACTCAGCCATCGGCAGCCTTATCGAGCGTTACACAGAAATCGATCCTACCATCGAAATCATCTGCTACCGTAGCGGTTATAAAGGTCTGTTGCTGGGCGATTTTTATACCGTCACACCAGCCATCCGCGAAAAAGCAGGTCTTTTACATCGTTTCGGCGGTTCGGTAATCGGCAACAGCCGCGTCAAGCTGACCAACGTTAAAGACTGCATTAAGCGTGGATTGGTTCAAGAAGGTCAGGATCCGCAAAAAGTGGCCGCCGACCAACTGATTAAAGACGGCGTGGATATTCTGCACACCATCGGCGGTGACGATACCAACACCGCTGCGGCCGATCTTGCCGCGTTCCTGGCGAAAAACAATTACGGCCTTTCTGTTATCGGTCTGCCCAAAACCGTCGATAATGACGTGTTCCCAATCAAACAATCGCTGGGCGCCTGGACCGCTGCCGAGCAAGGCGCGCGGTACTTCTGGAACGTGGTTGCCGAAAACAATTCCAACCCGCGCATGCTGATCGTCCATGAAGTGATGGGCCGCAGCTGCGGCTGGCTGACTGCTGCGACCGCTGTGGAATACCGCAAGCTGCTGGATCGCGCCGAATGGTTGCCTGAGCTGGGCTTGGATCGCGCCACTTATGAAGTGCATGGCGTTTTTATCCCTGAAATGACTGTCGATCTTGCTGCCGAAGCGAAGCGTCTTCGTGCCGTAATGGACAAAGTCGATTGCGTAAATATTTTCGTTTCGGAAGGCGCGGGCGTTGAGTCTATCGTTGCTGAAATGCAAGCCAAGGGCCAGGAAGTGCCGCGCGATGCGTTCGGACACGTCAAACTGGATGCCGTTAATCCCGGTAAGTGGTTCGGCGACCAGTTTGCAGAAATGATCGGCGCGGAAAAAACGTTGGTGCAAAAATCAGGTTACTTTGCCCGCGCTTCTGCGGCCAATGTTGAAGATATTCGCCTGATCAAGTCTTGCGCCGATCTTGCTGTCGAGTGTGCGTTTCGTCGTGAGTCTGGTGTTATCGGTCACGATGACGATCAAAATTTTGTGCTGCGTGCGATTGAGTTCCCACGCATCAAGGGCGGCAAGCCTTTTGACCTGGATACAGGCTGGTTTAATCAAACTTTGACTGAAATCGGTCAGGCTAAGGGTTCTAAAGTCGAGGTTGGGCACTAAATATCTCCGCATAAGCATCGGCTTAAGCTTAAGTCGACGCGCTGGTTCCCAATCTCCAGATTGGGAACCTCAAAGGCGAAGCTCCCGCTTCGCGAAACGGGAAGCGGGAGCTTCCAGACCGAATTCCCAAGCTTGAGTTTGGGAACTAGCGAAGACAGACGCATCATGAATCCCGACTATATTTTTGTTTATGGAACGCTACGGCGTGATACGAACAGCGAGATGTCCCATCTTTTGGCCAAGCAAGCTGAATTTGTGGATGATGCTACCTATCAAGGCAGGCTTTTTAAAGTCGACTACTATCCAGGTGCCGTTTCTTCAAATAACCCTAATGATGTGGTACAGGGCGAAGTCTATCTACTCCATCGTACCGATGTTGCGCTTCCTCTACTCGATCAATATGAAGAATTCGGTCCGGAGTTCCCTGAACCCAACGAATATATTCGGCAGAAGCAATCTGTGTCGCTAAAGAGCGGACGCTTCGTTACGGCATGGGTTTATGTCTACAATCATCCCACGGAAGGCTTGGAGTTGGTCGAGTCGGCAAATTTTATTCAGCAACCACTATGATCACCATTATCCAACGCGTAACCACCGCTAAAGTCACCGTCAACAATCAGGACATCGGCAAAATCGACACCGGCATTATGGCGCTGGTTGCGGTGGAAAAGGCGGACAGCGAAAAAGATGCCCAGCGTCTGTTGGAGCGCATCCTCAATTATCGGATTTTTGCCGATAGCGATGACCGTATGAATCTGAGTTTGAGGGATATTAATGGCGGCTTGTTGTTGATTCCGCAATTTACGCTGGCGGCGGATACCCAAAAAGGCAACCGGCCCAGTTTTATTTCTGCCGCGCCGCCGGAAAAAGGCAAGGAGCTGTTCGACTATCTGCAACAGTTGGCAAAGCAAACTTACGCCAATGTTGAATTCGGTCAGTTTGGAGCCGATATGCAGGTTTCGCTGGTCAATAACGGGCCGGTCACTTTTACCTTGAGGACGCGTACAGATTAATTAATCACCACGAAGACACGAAGTTCACGAAGAAAAGACCAGAGTAAAAACTTCGTGCTCTTCGTGTCTTCGTGGTGTTGCTTTGAGCCGGTTTTACTTAATCATCGTCTTCTTCATAAGGCTGCGCTTTTACATTATCGGGAATTCTCGGCATCTTGGCCGACCGCAACAGAATTAACGCGCCGCCCAAAACAAAGAGCACTGCGACTATAAACAAGACTATCCACATTTGCTCCTCCCATTTTTGGCTTGCATAAGCGGGTTACGATAGAATACCCCTACATAGATCATTTACATACTTCAACATGACAAATATGTCCGGAACAGATTTACATTTACCCGAAGGGCGCAGGGCAGGACAGCCCTGCGTGAAACAAGTCGAATTACTTTCTCCTGCCGGAACCCTTAAAAACATGCGCTATGCTTTTGCATTCGGCGCAGATGCCGTTTATGCGGGACTGCCGCGTTACAGCCTTAGGGTGCGTAACAATGATTTTCTTGAGGATAATCTGGCCAAAGGTATAGCTGAGGCTCATCAGCTGGGAAAAAAGTTTTTCCTGGCAACTAATGTGATTCCGCATAACGCCAAGGTTAAAACTTTCATTAAGGATATTACCCCGGTTATTGCCATGAAGCCTGATGCCTTGATTATGGCCGATCCGGGTTTGATTATGATGACGCGGGAAGCCTGGCCGGACATGCCGATACATCTGTCGGTGCAGGCCAATACCGTCAACTATGCATCGGTCAATTTCTGGAAAAGCATGGGCGTTGAGCGGGTCATTTTGTCCCGCGAACTGTCGCTGGATGAAATTGAAGAGATCCGCCAGCGTTGCCCCGATACGGAACTTGAAGTGTTTGTCCATGGCGCGTTATGCATCGCTTATTCCGGCCGCTGTTTGTTGTCCGGCTACTTCAACCATCGCGATCCTAATCAGGGTACGTGTACCAATTCCTGCCGCTGGAAATACGACACGCTGCCCGCGCATGAGAATGCCGAGGGCGATTACGTGCTGGATGGCGGTGCATTGTCGATGTCCGACATCAGTAACGCCAGCTGCGGCGGCGCGGAAAGACATCCCTTGGCGGACAAGGTGTATTTTCTGGAAGAAGAGGGCCGCAAAGGCGAATTGCTGCCGGTGATGGAAGACGAAAACGGCACCTACATCATGAATTCAAAAGACTTAAGAGCCATAGAGCATGTGCAGCGCTTAGTCGAAATCGGCGTGGACAGCCTTAAAATCGAGGGCCGCACTAAGTCGCATTATTATGTGGCGCGTACTGCGCAAACCTATCGTCAGGCGATTGACGATGTATTGGCGGGTCGGGCATTTCAGCCTGAACTGATCGGCGTTTTGGAAAATCTCGCGAACCGAGGGTACACCGACGGTTTTTATCAGCGCCACCATACCCATGAACAGCAAAACTATATAACCGGTTATTCCAAAAGCCATCAGCAGCAATTTTGCGGCGAGATCAGGAGTTATGACCAGCAAACCGGCTTGGCAACCGTTGATGTCAAAAACAAGTTTTCGGTCGGCGATAAGCTCGAATTGATATTGCCGGAAGGCAATCAGGATATTATCGTCGAGCGCATGGAAGGCATGTACGGACAAGAAATGGAAGAAGCGTCGGGCGGCGGCTATGAAGTGAAAATACCGCTGCCGGAAATATGCGGCGATAATGGCTTGTTGGCGCGGTATACTTGAGATAGGCGAAGGACGAAAGACAAAAGGTGAAAAAAGCCTTTCGTTCTTAGCCTTTCGCCCTTCGCCGCCTTTTATCCTTTTGAGACTTGAATCATGACTTTTACTACCGCCGATCTTTGCGATGCCCATTCAGAAGAAGACCACTTCCAGATTGCCGAACCGCTGCTCAAGCCTTATGGCGGTCACCAAAGCTTTTGCGGACAAATTACGACGGTAAAAGTTTTTGAGGATAACGTCTTGATCAGAACGGTGCTGGAGGAGAAGGTTGAAAACAGGGTGTTGGTTGTCGATGGCGGCGGCTCTCACCGTTGCGCTCTGTTGGGAGCTGATCTGGCAAGGCTGGCTATCGCCAACGGCTGGCAGGGGATTGTGATTCATGGTTGCATCCGCGATTCTGCAACCCTCAATCAACTCCCGATCGGCATACGCGCTCTGCACACGCATCCCTTAAAAAGCCATAAGAAAGACCATGGCGACCGCGACTTAGTGGTCACCTTCGCCGGTGTCAATTTCAAACAAAATCATTTTTTATATGCTGATGCCGATGGAATTATCGTATCAGAAACAATGTTGAGTTAAAATAACTCCAAATTAACCTAGTAAAGAAGTCAAGATATGCAAATTGTACTCGCTAACCCCCGTGGATTTTGTGCCGGTGTAGACCGGGCTATCGAAATCGTTGATCAGGCCATTCAGGCTTTCGGCGCGCCCATTTATGTTCGTCACGAAGTTGTCCATAACCGTACGGTTGTCGATGGACTTAAAGAAAAAGGCGCTATTTTTATTGAAGATTTAACCGACGTGCCGGTCGGCTCTTACCTGATCTTCAGCGCTCATGGCGTTTCAAAACAAGTACAGCAGGAAGCTAAAGAGCGCAATTTAACGGTTTTCGACGCAACTTGCCCGCTGGTCACCAAAGTTCATTTGCAGGTTGCCAAACATGCCAAAGAGGATCGTGAAGTTATCCTGATCGGTCACGCAGGGCACCCGGAAGTTGAAGGCACCATGGGGCAATATGAAAGAGGCACGGACAATGGCGGCATCTATCTGGTAGAAACCCCGGAAGACGTTAAAAATCTGGCGGTAAAAAACCCTGATGATCTGGCTTATGTCACGCAGACCACTTTATCGATGACCGACACCAAGATTATGGTCGATGCCTTGAGAGCGCGCTTTAAAGGTATACAGGAACAGAAAAAAGACGACATCTGCTATGCCACACAAAACCGTCAGGATGCGGTTTATGAGTTGGCTAAAACGGCTGATATTATTCTCGTTGTCGGCTCACCGAACAGCTCCAACTCCAACCGTTTGCGCGAAATTGCCGATCAGCTCGGTAAACAGGCTTATCTGATTGATACCGCGAAAGATATGCAGCAGAACTGGTTTGAGGGCGTTGCCGTGGTCGGCGTTACCGCAGGAGCCTCCGCGCCGGAAGTCCTGGTTCAGGAAGTGATTGATCAGTTAAAACAATGGGGCGGGCAATCGGCTGTTGAAATTCAAGGCATAGAAGAAAAAGTAGTGTTTTCTTTGCCTAGAGAATTAAAAAAACATATCAACTAACATTTTCCATTACGGGGTGGCCGCTTTAGTGACTTCCCCGACTACTCTCCTTTCCCCGCATCTCTTTATATTCATTGCTGATCCTGCCGTGTGTCCGGCTTAAAATAAAGACAAAAACGATCGTTTTTATCTAAAATAGGCAGGGCTGTAAAACCAACCATTAACTGCAATAATGGCTGTCCGGAATCCTATAAAAATCGGCTCCCCGTTATTGCTAACATTCATTTACTTTTCCTAAAGATGATTATGACACTTACTGCAATGGATCTTGTCGCTCAAGCCAAACAACATATTGTTGAAATTGATATTGATGCCGCAAAAAACTCCCTGGAAACAAGCCTCATTCTTGATGTCAGAGAAGCTGCTGAATATACCGCCGGTCATTTGCCGGGAGCATTTAACATACCTCGCGGCGTATTGGAATTCAAGATAGGCTCGCATCCCGACTTTCAGGATAAACAAGACGCCCATATCATCGTTTATTGCCAATCCGGTGGCCGCTCCGCATTGGCAGCAGAGGTATTAAACAAGATGGGATTCAATAATGCCGTCAGCATGGCCGGCGGATTTAAGGCATGGACAGAAAGCGGTAATGAAGTCGTCTAGTGTCTGAGCTGGAAGCTATCCGTCTGGATAAATGGTTATGGACTGCGCGTTTTTTTAAAACGCGCAAATTGGCCGCCGAGGCTATTTCCGGCGGGAAAGTCCATGTTAGCGAGCAGCGCACCAAACCCGGAAAAGAAGTCAAAGTCGGCGCCATGCTTTCCATCAGCAAGGATAATTATCGGTGGGAGGTCACGATTGTTGCCATTAACGGTCAACGGCGCTCGGCTAAAGAAGCGGTTTTACTCTATGAGGAAAGCGCTGAAAGCCTCGCCAAGCGCGAAAAGCAAATCATCCAAAACCGTGAGCAGCGGGAATTATTTGATTTTAGCGGCAAGGATCATAAACCGAACAAAAAAGAACGGCGTTTGATTCATCAATTTAAACAAGGGTAGGGCGCGTACAGTACCCATAGGTGTCAACTTAAGAACATATCACCACGAAGACACGAAGAGCACGAAGTTTTTATCTGGGTTTTTCTTCGTGTTTCGGCGACCGCTCCATGCGTCCGTGCCGTCGTTCGTGGTGAATTAATCAATCCGCTTAAGCTGATGCGTATGGGTAATTGCTATAAACAGGTGGGCGGTTTAGGCAAGCCGGCTAATTTGCAGACGTATTTTAAAGGGCCTTCGGGAAACAATTTATGCAGATAACGACTGTTGCCCTTAGCTTCGCCCAATTCCTTGGCAATCGCTTTAGTGAAAACCCGCGCATTGGGCAAATGTTTAAATTGCTGATAGTAACGCCGAATGAATAAAATGATTTCCCAGTGGTCATCGCTTAGCTCGATATTGTTTAATACGGCCAACCGCTGTGCGACATCTTCATTCCAATCTGCGGGATTTATCAGAAAACCCTGGTCGGTTATTTCCAGATCTAAATCCATCAAGTCCATGTTTGAATGATCGGGTTATTAACCGTCAATTCCACCAGTCCGGCATAATCTATCACCTCGATCCCTTTAACTAGTTCATCGGAGGCAATTCCGCGTATTGCGATGTCATCCGACAACACGCAAAGGCGATTGCTGCCTAGCTGGCGCGTTAACGTATCGCTTATGCTGCTATTTTGTAATACCCGTAGAGCTGCATTTTCAAGAAACACCACAACATCGCCTGAATCAATACGCTCTAAAAGGGCAGTTTCAATCGGTGATTGAAAAATAAGGTGCAGCACGTTAAGCGCTGTCGGTTAATTTAAGACCGATAATTCCAGCAATTACCAGCGTAATTGACAGCAAGCGATACCAGTCGGCGGATTCTTTAAATAAAATGATGCCTAACACGGCTACACCGACTGCGCCCATGCCGGTCCAAACGGCATACGCGGTTCCCAGCGGCAGGGTTTTAATTGCCAGAATCAACAAATAAAAACTTACGCCGCCGGACAGCATCGTTATGATGCTGGGCCACAGCTTGGTAAAGCCTTGATTGTATTTAAGACTTAAAGCAAATACTATTTCTGCAAATCCCGCAGAAAATAAAAGAAACCACGCCACGAACACCCCTTTTCTTTGTGCTTGGATACTAAATATTCTACAATATACTAAACTTAGCAGCATTTAAAAACATTTTAGATGAACCTTTACGGGTAAGTTCAAGAAAGATCAGAGGATAGATTACCAACTCACCCGATAGCGCCCGCATCTGAACAAAGCCATTCAGCATCTATGCAGCGGATTTAACAAGAGGGGGTTACAGGGGAGTGAGTTTTTGTGTAATACGTAATGCTTAGCATTTAATGCAAAATAATCAATAACTAACACATAGTAATGAGCGACATATCTTCTTTTTCAATCCAAAATCCAAAGCAAATAATCAGTCATTTATCATTATTAGTTAAAAATAAATGCTTGCTCAGCGCCCGTTTTGGAGCAAACAATGAGTCCTATATCACTACATTGCTTAGCGTTAATGAAGGAAATAATACGGTAGTATTGGATTACGGGCCCAAAGAAGATTTGAATCAACGTATTCTTAATGCCGGCAAGGTTTCATTCGATACTGATTATAATGGCATTAAAGTTTCTTTCGCGGGAACTGAGCTGAAAAAAATCACCCATAAAGGTGATTCGGCATTCAGCATGTCGATTCCTAAATCGCTTTACTGGATGCAGCGTAGAGAGTACTACCGGGTAAAATCGCCGCTTTCAAAACCCAGTTATTGCCAATTAATAGTAGAAGGCAGGGAACCCGTTAACCTTAAGTTATACGACATCAGTCTGACAGGCTTTGCAATGCTTAATGTTTCCAAAGAAGTTTCCGATCTACTGATTCCCGGCACATCATTTTCGCAATGTAAGCTCATACTTTCAGAAGCAGGGGAGAGTCCTATTTCCTTTGAGGTCTGCGCCAAGTACATAATTAACCCTGACAAACCGCAAAAAATACAAAAAATAGGCTGTAAGTTCAATAAGATAACGCGTTCAGTCGAAGAAGTTATTCAGCGCTATATGCATCAGATTCAACGAGAGGACTTACAGAAAGAGTAATTCAGTTGTATTGGCAAGCGACAAAAATCGCATGAAGTGAGAAATTTAATAGCCCTTTATACCCTTCACTCGCTTTTACGCAGCGTAAGTACCTAATGATTACACACTTGTTGCCCAGTAATCAGCTAAACACCTATGGTCATTATTAATGAGCGACGCCTCCTCTTTTTCAATCTACAGTCCAAGGCAAATAGTTCACAATTTATCTATATTGATTAAGAATAAATGCCTGCTTAGCGTTCGTTTTGGCGAAGGCAAAGCATTCTTTCTTACGGCAATACTTGAGATTGATGAGGCAAATAATTCCATAGTGTTCGATTACGGACCCAAAGAAGTTTTAAACCAACAGCTTCTTAAGGCTACCAGAATCACTTTCGAAGCCGATTTTGCAGGCATTAAAGCTTCTTTCAAAGGCAGCATGTTGGAACAAATTCTTTATAATGGGGAACCGGCGTTTTCCATGCCAATCCCCGAGTCGATCTTTTGGATGCAGCGTAGAGAATTCTTTCGCATAAAATCACCGCGTTCAAAAGGCAGCTATTGTCAGCTGGTACTGGAGGGCCACGAATCCGTTAATTTAATGTTATACGACATTAGTCTCACCGGTTTTTCCGTACTTAATACCTCAACTGAAATATCCAACTTATTGATACCCGGTACACAATTAGAAAAGTCCAGACTTGTACTTTCAGGGGCCGGTGAAGATGCCATCTCCTTTAAGGTCTGCTCCAAGCTCGTCATTAACCCGGATAAAATTGCCGCGCTCAAAATCCAAAAAATAGGTTGTTCATTTACCCGAATAACGCCTGTATTTGAATCGACCGTCCAGCGCTATATCAATCAACTTCAACGAGAAAGTATACAAAAAACAAGTGAACAGAATTAAGTTTATTGCAATGACAAACACACTTCCAACTCGCGCAAAGCAATAACTATGACCGGCACATCTGCTTCTATACGACGCAACATCATCACCGTTACCCAACTTAACCGCGAAACCAGTCAATTACTTGCCGAGCATTTTCTGTCTGTTCTGGTTGAAGGCGAGTTATCCAATTTAAGTACCCCTTCTTCCGGGCACCTGTATTTTTCGCTGAAGGATGCTAATGCACAGGTACGTTGCGCGATGTTTCGCACTCAGCAGCGCCGGTTGGCGTTTAAGCCGGAAAACGGCAAGCAGGTTATCGTCAAGGCGCAAGTCAGCCTGTACGAACCCCGAGGCGATTACCAGCTTATCGTCGAACATATCGAAGAAGCCGGTGACGGCGCTTTACGCAGGGCGTTTGATGCGTTAAAGCTGAAGCTGTCGGAACAAGGGCTGTTCGATGCCGCCCACAAACAAACTTTGCCCACGCTGCCAAGAGCCATTGGTGTTATTACTTCGCCGTCAGGCGCGGCTATCAGGGACATACTGACCGTGCTGCAAAGACGTTTTGCAGCGATACCGGTGATTGTTTACCCGGTTGCGGTGCAAGGCGATAACGCAAAACATGAAATTGCCAAGGCGATAGCCACCGCTAACCGACATAAGCAATGCGACGTTATCATTCTCGGACGGGGCGGAGGGTCGCTGGAAGATCTTTGGGCATTCAATGAAGAGCTGGTTGCCAGAGCCATTTATGATAGCGAAATTCCGATTATTTCAGCTGTTGGGCACGAAACCGATTTTACCATTGCCGATTTTGTCGCCGATCTGCGTGCGGCAACGCCTTCAGCGGCCGCAGAACACGCCAGCCCCGATCAGCAGCAATGGCTGTCGCGATTCATGTATCTGGAATCGCGGTTGCAACAACAACTGCAACGAAAGCTGAATCAAAAACAGCAAACTCTGGATTGGCTGAACCAGCGGTTGCAACAGCAACATCCCGGTCAGAAGCTGGCTGGAAATGCGCGGCGCATGGCTGAACTTGAAGCTAGACTTAATCAAGCCATACACGCAAAATTGCGTCATATGACCGGCATTATTGAAGCAAAAACGGCGAAATTATGGCAGCATAATCCTGCGATAACCATAAGAAGCCATAAACAACGGCAAGACTATTTGAGTAAGCGGCTTATTTCCGCAGCCGCACACAAGCTGGAACAGCTTAATCAGCGATTGTTAAATTCCAGCCAGACCCTGCATGCGGTCAGTCCGCTGGCAACGCTAAACCGTGGTTATGCGATGGTAATCAGCCCGTCTTCCGGGGAAATCATCCGCTCTACCGAACAACTTAAGCCCGGCGATAGGGTTCAAACCCGCCTCGCGCAAGGCCGATTCACCAGCCAAATTAAAGTTATTGATCCGGATTAACGGTTGGCTTGATAAAAGGCCATTGCTGTCTCACTTTATAACAGACGCCATCCGGCTCGCTACAGGACTCAACCAGGCAGAACGCTTCGGCGCGCCAGACTATCGGTTCAATCTTCACGTCCGGCAAATACCGGGCATGCCGGGCCAGGGTGATATGGGGGATGTAGGGTCTGGTGTCGGTGTGCAGACCGCAATCTGCGACCGTCGCCTCTAACGCGGACACCAACATAGCGGCCGGATTTGGCACGGGTTGCCGACTGGTCAGGCATAAAATCCTGGGTCTATTCCAATAACTTAAGCTGTCAAAGGTCAATGAAAAAGGTTGTGCGGTAATGTCGGCGACGGACTGTTTAATCAATAATTCAGTATCTGTGTTAACAGCCCCCAAAAACACCAGTGTTACATGGAGATTGTGCGGCTGCACCCATTTGAACCCCTTGGCCGTGATGGACTGACTCAAGCGCGCCAGCGCTTGCCGGGTTTCATCGTCAGGCCATAAAGCAAAAAACAATCTTGACGTATCAGGCATGGTTTTAAACAACGGTGGTATGAACAAAGCTTATCTACAGTGAGTAAACGCCCAAAAATAGATAGGTCGAAAGCGGTTGTAACTCTGTAATTTGGCTTGAATAGTCATATCAAGTTACAGATTTAACCGCTACCTTTTTCTTATTGAGCGCTTGATGTCGAGCCGGTCTGTCCGTCGAGGTGGCTGTGGATTGGCCGGGTTATTCGTTTTACGCTATGTTGGGCTGTCCATGCGAAGGCTATGAACGTTATGGTGACGATAACAAGAGTTAATAGACCGCTACGAAGCAGTGAAGGATGCGAGGCTTGTACCGCATGACAACGCTTGACGATGACGGTAACGATCCAATTCCAATGAAGCGTCAGATGAATAACAAGTACGGCTAACAGTCCAAAACTGATCCAGAAATGGATGTCGCCATACTGGTGACGGGTAAGACCCCACAGGCTGAACGCTTTGTTGCTTCCTGGTGGCAATGGGAAACGCAATATATAGCCTGTCGCAATCATGCCGAGAAACAGCAAGGCGGCGAGCAGGTCAATGATGATGTTTACAAGGGTGCGGCTCATATTTAGGACAAGACAATGGACGGGCATGGATTTTCTGCCGGTGTTGCCAAAAGCGGTTTTGAGGTCAGGTGATTCCTAAGCATAAACAAACGTCCTGTAGAAGCCGCTTTAGTCGCGATGTGCCTGCCATCAGAATCAGCCAACCTGAAATAAAACCGGAATTATTTAATAAGAAAATCCCGCATCATGCCCATATCCTCGTGTTCCAGGTTATGGCAGTGGTACATGAACAGGCCTTTAAAATCATTAAACGGTTTTAGTATCGTCACTTTCTCGCCCGGCATCACCAGAACCGTATCTTTCCAGCCGCCGTCTATAAATCCTGAGGAAACGCTGGCATAGTTATCGGAACCTGAACTCACTTCCCGCTTGACGATCTGGAATTGTTCGCCGTGTAAATGCATCGGATGCGGCATATCCATCATCATGCCGTGCATGCCGCCGTTAAAACCATTATCGAATTCTATTAATTGCAGGCTGTTAACCGGGATGATTTCATCCGGCTGAACGTCATCCATTTTATAAGAACGGCCATTTAGCAGGGCTGACATGTGTTGCATGGATAAGGCAATGGTTCTGGGATTAGCCGCATTGGCTGCATTCTTGACCTGTAACGCGGTGATGGGGGTCAGGACTTTTGGCAAAGTGTTGTCGCCTTGCTCCTTTTTGGCGACCCGGATTTTTAATAAGGGGTAGTCCGAACCGGAAGGCAAGGTACTGACTGACATCATGCCGCCACGCATCATTCCGCCCATGCCATGTCCCATCATTCCTCCGTGGTCGCGCCCCCCCATCATTCCGCCACCCATCATGCCCATGCCGCCATGCGCGGATGTATCAAACTGAAGGCTGCGCAAGGTTAGCTCGGTGCCTACCGCCCGCCCGCTGAAGTCCATCCATAATTCCAGTCTTTCCCCTGGAGCCAGCATGACATAAGCGTGTTGCTTGGGACTTTCCAGCAAGCCGCCGTCAACGCCTATTACGGTGAGAGGGGTGCCGTCATCCCAAGCCAGTTTATAAATACGGGAATTAGAACCGTTGACCAGCCGGAGCCGATAGGGGCGCGTCGCTACCGGTAATACGAAGTCAGGCCGACCGTTGACCAGGATCTGGTCGCCCAAAAAGCCCTGCATGCGTTGCATCATGTGGGCTGAGTAAACCAGTTGGTTTTGACCGTCGAAACTGCGATCCTGAATCACCAACGGGACGTCAAGCTCGCCGTTCGGTAAATTCAGCGCTTGTTCCTGAGCGTCACTGACGATTAACAGACCCGCCAAGCCGGAGTAGACCTGCCTGGCCGTGACGCCGTGGGTATGGGCGTGGTAAAAGTAGGTGCCCGCCCGGTTGAGTATCTCGAATTCATAGACGTAAGTTTCGCCGCGATTGATCGCATACATGGGGTTGCCGTCCATGTTGGCGGGTACATGCAGGCCATGCCAATGCAGGATCGATTGCGCCGGCAAGTTATTGTTAAGAAACAGCCGAACCTTTTGGCCTTTTTTAAAGCGCAGGGTAGGGGCCAGATAGGTGCCTTCATTATTATCAAGCACGTCTGATGGGCCTTTGATGACCTTGCCGGTGATTTTCCAGACGCGGGTTTTGTCGCCGTTTAAAATGGCCACGTCAGCTGTGTTCTGGGTCAGTTCAATTTCAACGTCAGGAAGAAAGTCGGCAGATGGCGCGTTGACTCTGACAAATTCGCCAGCCTGAGCCCAGCTCGGATAAGTGATCGCTCCGGCGATGCCCATTGCGGCATATTTTAATAGTTTTCGGCGTTGCAAATTAGTCGTCGTTTTCATCTGGACTTCCTCGATTTAATTAATATTAGCCTGTTGTAATATGCGACTTTGTACCATAGTTTTTGCAACGTGTGTTAATCGGGGTTGCTGGGTAACGCGATTAGTCAACGCGGTTCTTTACCCTAAAGAAAAAACCGGGTTGTGACGGTGGCAACTGACAGAGGGTATAGGAAGTAAGCGGTTCGTCAAATTAGTAAAAATACTTAGCAGTCGGTTTCGCGGTATTGTTAAGCAAGGGGGAAGAGTTTTACCGCCCCATTCCTTGGTTTTGTTTTGGAATTCGGCTGGACACTAATCTTAATAAACAGCTGATGTTACGCATTGTCCATCACCGCCGCGAAAAAGACAGGCCTCAGATGACACGGACTTGATCTTCCTTATCATTGCCCAGAAATATCTTGTTCCCTGCATAGGAATATCCTCGGGCGTACCAGCTCATTTGTCATGGTCATTCAGTTAAGGCGCGGGCATCTATTTTCGCAGGCAATGCCTAACGTCAGTAAACCGCATAAAATCGCAACGACTTGAAAAGGAACGGCAAGTCTCGGACGGGTTCCTAAGCAAGACTTCGCGGCGGTAAACCCGATTAGCAAGCGCGGCGGCAGTGTTTACGGACCTTGTTGGCCTACGGAGTCGTAGCGGCAGGGACCTCTTAACAGCGCAGCAGTCGAAGTGGAGAAGTGGAGAAGTTTGCAAAACAGAGGAACTCAGGCCGGATATGAACGGGCGAACCAAACCCATCATTTGCGATTGACCTTGGCTTTAGCCCTTCAATTGCTTCGCCCAGCGATAAACGGCGGTTTCAGTGACTTTCGCATGCGCCCATTGCAGCCAGCGAGTGACGGTGGTGTAAGTGATCCTAAGGAAGGTAAAGGTTAACAGCTGCGGTTTGGTCAGCGCAAACACTCTGGCTACCAGTAAAGTGCCGAGTAATTTTGCCAATACTTCCATCAGGATGCCTTGCAGAATCAATCCTTTTGCCAGCAATCCAAATGCCGCCAGGTTGATCGGCGTCACAATCAGTATCGGAATACTAAACGCCACCAGCGCCATGGTCGCAGTTGTCTGACTGAGCCATTGTTCAAATTGTTGCAGATTCAGCCATTGGGATAATGAGCGCCCAAATGCCGTCAGTAAATCCCACAGCCATTCCTCAATAATCAGGAAGATGGCTAAAAGCGAAAGCAGGGTTTTTTTCATAATTTTTTAGATTCAACTCATCAGTGCAACAGTGTTATTCAGTGTCGAAGCCGATCAGGAAGCACCGGTAGGGTTTGGCTAACCCTAAAGAAGAAGGTCCGTCTTTCAGTGTCTTAGATAGCGTTTTCAGCCATTACCTGGTTTCTGCCGTTATCTTTAGCTCGGTACATTGCCATATCCGCGCGCTCGATCAAGCTTTCGATCGAGTCGTTTATTTTAAAACTTGAGACACCGATAGAAATGGTCACCTTTCCTATCGATTTTTTGCTGCCCTTCAGCTTTAAAGGATGCTGGGCTAATGAAGTTCTTATTTTTTCGGCAATTTCCATGGCTTTGTTAAGCGGTGTATTGGGCATGATAATAGCCATTTCTTCGCCACCATAGCGCGCTGCACAATGATGCTCGGTAATATGTTGCTTCATCAGATTAGCCGTGTAACGCAGTACGTTATCTCCCATCTGGTGACCAAAGGTATCATTCACTTGTTTGAAATGGTCAATGTCTAAAATAAGCAAGCAAAGTTCGACATCGTTTTGTTTGTGAATTTCAATATATTCATTCAACTTTTGATCAAAAGCCCGGCGGTTTAAGAGCCCCGTCAATGCGTCGGTTTTCGCCGTTTCGCGTGCATGCGCAAGTTCCTGCCGCAGCAACTGCATTTCCTTTTTATTATCGTCCAGTTGAGTCTGCAAGGTCATGCTGGTTTCGGCAAGACCTTTGGTTCCCGCGATGATTTCGGTCAAGACTATTTTGATTTCAGGCAGGTCTTGGTTGTTTTCCAGCTTTTTACTCTGATTCTGGAAGTCTATGGTTGCCGCACTGGCTTTTTCGCCAGTCGTGTCCAAAGCTTCACCTGTTTTGTTAATAAGCTGCAACAGGAGGTGATTTATTTTTTCCAGGGAGTCGATCGAAGTGTCGCAGATATATTTTTTAAAGAGTTTGGCGCTTAATTCAGACGTAAAAACAACCTGCTTGCCCAGAAGTGCATCCAGTTCATTGTTTAAACCAATGTTTCTGCCAATAATATATTCATAGAAAATTGCAAAATTAAGAGGATCGGTAGCAATTTTATGCTTTGACATGAGGGGAAGTATTTGCCGAAGATATTCTGCATTTTGCTCCAGCGTGTCATCGTATGTAGGAAGAAATGTTAAGCCGTCGATTATCATTCTTTAAAGTCAATAATATTCATTAATTGCCATCTATTTTAATCAGTTACTCTCTGTTTTCAAGTGCTAGTATCTTCTAATTCAATACATACGCATATAAATATTATTTTAAAATTCAAAATGTACCTTGTCGGCATAAATATCTACGGGTCATGGTCCGCGTTGTCAGCAAGACCAGCTAAAGGTTGATAGTTCAGAGACAGTCAGGCGGATTTGACAATATGGCATTGGTAATAAGTACAGCCTGCTCGGGTCAGCAATTGATCTTAGCATCACCGATAAAATCATCAATTCCTCTCCCTGTTATGATGGCTAATATGCTGTTTTTTAACTAAAATTATGAGTATAATCAAATCATAAGGTATCTTTTCACCGCCCCAACGCAGACCGTCCGTACAGCCGTCGACATATCCTGCGGTTCCCTTTTTCGGGTATATTATAGGTCTACTTGATCAGTATGGATTTAGATGCCCGAGCCACTATCTTTAAAATCTCAATCTGGTATCTTTGTTGCTTGGTCGGCTTTCCAGTTTAAAAAATGAACCGCACCTGTTGGTTGAATTTAACATAGTAAATAAAAAATAGTGCAAGAGACTCAATTGACAGAACTAGAAGCATTTTTCGGTAGCGACGGCGGGTTGGCAAAAGTAATCCCAGGCTATCAGCCACGGGCGGCTCAGCTTGAAATGGCCGAGGCCATTGCCCATGCTATCGAAGCAAACCAGCATTTAATCGCCGAAGCCGGAACCGGAACCGGCAAGACTTTTGCCTATTTGGTGCCTGCCATTTTATCCGGCAAAAAAGTCATTATTTCGACCGGCACCAAAAATCTTCAGGATCAGTTGTTTAACAAGGATTTGCCGGTGATCCGCAAGGCGATCAAAACGCCGTTTATTGCCGCGCTGTTAAAAGGCCGCAGCAATTATTTATGCACCTATCGACTGAAAAATGCGCTAACTTCCACGCTGGGTTTCAGCAAGGAAGATGCCGTTGCCCTGGCAAAAATAAAATCCTGGTCGGCGCGTACCAAAACCGGCGATACCTCGGAAATGTCCGAAGTGGCTGAGGCCGATCCGGTCTGGTATCAGGCGACTTCGTCATTGGATAATTGTCTGGGTCAGGATTGCCCGGATTATGCCGAGTGTTTCCTGGTCAAGGCCCGGAAAAAAGCCCAGGAAAGCGAAATACTGGTGGTTAATCACCATTTGCTGTGCGCAGACTGGTCGATACGCGACAGCGGTTTCGGCGAGCTATTGCCCGATGCCGAGGTGGTTATTATCGACGAGGCGCACCAACTGGCCGATACCGCGTCCAATTTTTTAGGCATTACCGTCAGCGCCAAGCAGCTGAATGATCTGGCCAAAGACGCGTTGATGGAATATTTCAAAGACGCCACCGACATGCCCGCCTTGCGCACCGCCTGCGAAGACCTTGAACATGAAGTGAAAGATATGAGGCTGGCGTTCGGCATCGAGCTTAAGCGCGGCGATTGGCAGGACATCGAAAACAATCCCAAAATAGCGGCGAGCTTGATTGCGGTTAAGGAGCAGTTACAGCGCTTGGCCGATCAACTGGAATTGGCGTCGGTCAAAACCAAAGGCCTGGACTCGTGTTTTAAGCGCGCCGACGAACTGGTGCAGCAGTTAAAAATTATCCTCGAAGACAACAGCGGCAAATGGATACGCTGGTACGAAACCTATAAAAACACCTTTACCTTGAGCCGGACGCCGCTGGATATTGCCGCGGAATTCCGCTCCTTCATGCAGCAACACCAAGCGGCGTGGATTTTTACCTCGGCGACCCTCAGCGTGGCGAACAAGTTCGACCATTTCGCCAATAACCTGGGGCTTAGCAATGCGACCAGCGAAAGTTGGGGCAGTCCTTTCGATTACGCCCATCAATCGCTGTTCTATCACCCGAAAGGCTTGCCGCAGCCCAATGATCCCGAATTTATCCCGACTATCGTCGAGTTTGCGGTGCCGGTATTGCAGGCCAGCAAGGGTAGGGCGTTTTTCCTGTTTACCAGTCATCGCGCGCTAAAACAGGCGGCCGAATTACTGGAGAAAAAAATCGACTATCCGTTGTTGATCCAGGGCAGTCGCCCCAAGGCCTTGCTGCTGGAGCAGTTTAAAGAAGCAGGCAATGCCGTGTTACTGGGCACATCGAGCTTTTGGGAGGGCGTTGATGTCAGGGGCGAGGCCTTATCCTGCGTCATTATCGACAAACTGCCTTTCGCATCGCCCGGCGATCCGGTGTTAAAAGCGCGGTTGGATGCAATGGTCAAACAGGGGCGGAACTCGTTTTTCGAATACCAACTGCCCACCGCCGTGATTGCATTAAGGCAGGGCATAGGCCGTTTGATTCGCGACGTAACCGATCGGGGCGTATTGATGGTCTGCGATCCTAGATTGTTAAAGAAATCATACGGCCAGATATTTTTAGACAGCGTACCGGCGATGAAGCGCACCCGTGATATAGAAGAGGTGCGGGCGTTTTTTCAGGACGAGTCGTTAGAAAAATAGAACGCGGATAACGCGGATTTTGGCTGATGAACGCGGATAAAAATTTAGAGATGCACCTGTTTTGTTTCCTCACAGCTGTTCCCTGTAGGGCGTGCCGTGCGCGCCTTGGAAGCTAGGCGCGCACGGCACGCCCTACGTATCAGCGTCATAAAATCAGCATCCGCTAAGTTAATTACCACAGAGACCGAATAATGAAATTATTGGCAGTAGAAACATCGACCGAAGCCTGCTCGGCAGCACTGTTTATTGACGGCGAAGTGGCCGAACGCTTTGAGCTGGCGCCCAAAGAACATACCAAGCTGATTTTGCCGATGATCGATTCATTAATGGCGGATGCGGGCTTAAAGCCGCAACAGCTCGATGCGCTGGCCTTTAGTCGCGGCCCAGGTTCGTTCACCGGTGTACGTATCGCCACCGGCGTAATTCAGGGCATCGCCTTGGGTGCCGATTTGCCGGTCGTCCCCATATCCACCTTGGCGGCCATAGCCCAGGATTTTTTCGATAACAATGATGAGAATGTCGCCTTTGTTGCCATGGATGCGCGGATGGGCGAAATTTTCTGGGGCGTTTACCGGCGCGATGCACAAGGCTATGCCGAACTGATCGGCGACGAGGCCGTGACTCCGGCTGAGCAGATAGAGTTTCCCGACCTGATCGGCGTGGGAATCGGTTCAGGCTGGGGCGTTTACAACCAGGAATTGACGACCCGCTTGGCGGGACTCGTCAGCCACTATAAAGCCGATATGCTGCCCAGAGCCGGTGCGATAGCCCGATTAGGCGCGCGAGGTTTCGAACAGGGTTTGGCTGTTGCCGTCGAACAGGCTATGCCGGTTTATTTGCGGGATAAGGTTGCTAAGAAAGAATCGGAGCGGTGATGATTTAAGCCGCTCGTACTGAACTTGTCGAAGCATGAAAATGGTTTAAGTTATTCGCGAAATGCCCTTCGACAAGGTTCTTATGAGCAATGCCGAAGAGTTTAGGGCGAACGGATGGGGCTTAAGCTAACAGCATTGATTTCATCGTATCTGTCCCTTTTGATCCGGGTTTTGATAAAACCAGCCGTGATCGAATGTAATTATTGCTTACGAACCGACGCAAGAATCAAATCTTGATTCAATACGATCAGCATCTTCCCGGACGTGTTACTTTCAGGAATGTTAACCAATGATTTCACATAACCGCCGTCACCGCGCAATAATTCATTAACCGGCTGAACTTGCGATTTTTCAAAGCTCGGAATGGCATCAAGCCCATCAACCAATAGGCCAATCGGGCCTACTTGGGTCCGTACTACAATGATTGCACCGGCGGTTTTTTCCGGTTGATCGAAATCAACGGCCTTATTGGTCAGAATCCTGCCGTCAATCACGATAATCGGGATTTTTTCGTTGATGCCGTCGGGGCTGTTATCGCAATACATGACGCTGCCGACAATATAGGATTTCACGCCGGGCAGGCTGTTGATCAGGGTAACGTCCATGGCTTCGAGTACGTCGGCGGCAAGAAATGCGTAGACTTCCGAACCTATATAAAACGTTGCCAGGTCGACGACATCGCCGGTTAGCGGTTCTTGCGGATAAGCGATTGCTACGCGTTGTTCGGAACCGCTAGTTTCGGCTTTCTCGCCGATGGGAATAAACACGAAGGCCGCCACGTCATTATGATAGTCCCCGGTGGTTTTAAACTCGCGGTATCCGCGTGACGAGTAACAGCCGACAGCATAGTACTTCCTGTTATAGAGCACGATTTTGGATTTTCCGGTACCTTCCTGCAACTCAAAAAAATCAGGGTCTATCCACAGAATTTCGCCGTTTTTGTAATTGGAACCTTCGGTCGATGCAATGATGCGACCGCTGGGTCGTTCCACAAACAGCCCGAAAGAACCGGGTTTGTCGGGCAAGCAATCCTCAAGCATATGTTTGAATTCGGGCGTGGAGTCAAAAACGATGCCGATGCCGCCGACTACTTTGTTCATATCATCAATGTGACGGATCGCGGCATTGTAGACATAGGTTGGATTGCCTTCATACAGCCAGGAGTCTTCAAACATCGATACCCGATATTCCTGCGGCGAACGCAAGGAAAAAGTCTCCTGCGCGTAGGCGGCGTTCACCTGCCTGCCTACGGCATCCACGGGGTCGTTATGGAGATTGGACTCGGCTACGATGGCGCCTTTGATGTCATAGATAAACAGGCGTGTGTAGACGGTGTAAAGCTTGTTGATGTAGATCAGGATGTCGGTGATTTTCGCTTTATCGTCGGCGTTTAGACGGCCTTCGGACAGAATGCGACGGATTTCCGAAGTCAGTGCCCACCATCGGCAATCGTTGCTGCGCTCGTACAGGTTGCGATCCATAATATCAATCATCAGCCGTGCGATGGATTCGGCATTACGGAGTTCGGAGGTAATCATCGTGGTATGCAGCTTGCTGCTGGAATCGGCAAGCGCCTGGGCGGTGCGCGCACCCATCGAACGCAGTTGTTTTAGAATGGCCTTCAGCGATAAAAGGTTGCCGTGTTCGTTGGTCGCCATGACCTGGCCATTCCAGATGACGCGGTGCAGGAACATGTTGATGTCTTGGGCGGCAGTGGCAACGATGCTGGACAGCTCAGGCGACAGCGAGTCGCCATGGCGAAGAATTTCGGCATTGATCTCCTTGTCGGACGCGGAAGAACCGAATGCCGTATGCAATGGAATCATCGCGTGTCCGTACCATTCTTGCCCGGCATAACCTTGATAGGGACGGCCTCTGTGCGTGACCGACAGATAATCGCGCCCGGCAAAGCTGATCACCCCGTAGTGGTCTCCTTCAGGAACCGCTTCAATGAACCGGCCAATCGGTACGTGATCCTGGTCGCTCGTGGCAATCACCGCCGAATCGGCATTCAGCAGCAACATGACGGCTTTGTCGCCTTTCTTTTGCAGGCTGCGAAAGATGCCTTCCATTTCGTTATCAAAACGGAATGATAGGCACAAAACGCCAATCACCGCGTCATCGACCGGATCGACGATACGTTTTGAATAAATGAGGCTTCGATCTATGCCGGGACGGAGGCTGGTTTTGCCAAAGGTCTCAACATAGTCCTCCATTGAGTTCAGCGTCTGGCGGATAATCGGGTCGGAAATACTTTGAGCGACTGTGGGCGTGTTGCGGTCAAGCCTGGCCAGTATGCGGCTGTCGGTATCCAGAACGATAATGTCGTCGTATACGGTGTATTTTGATCCGTACTCGTCAAGCAGTTGGTTAATCGAATCTCTACCGGTTCTATCGCCGTTTATGCAGGCCTGGACAAAGTTGCATATATCGGCATTGGTCGCCAGAAAGCCGATGTCTGCGGTGCGCTCATACAGGTTGCGCACCAGAATATCTATCGAAACTTGCGCTTTGGATTCAAGTTCGAGGCAGGTTTTTTTAATTTCTTCAGAAACCAGCTGGCTGGTTAGTTTGCTTTCAAGATCGCCAAAACCTTTTTTTGTGGCTTCCATCGCCGGCAGTATGGTTGCGGCTTCTGTAGGGCAGCTGATTTCAGCAATGGCGGAAATCAGTCCCCAGGTTCCATTCAAGTCGCGGAGAATTTCCTTGCATTGGGTAACGCTCCGAATATAAGGGGAGAAAGTTTCAAAACGTTCAGCTTCTGACAGCATGTAATTTGTCCTTGGTTGTGCGTTAAAAATGAGACGAGTCATTAATGATAAAAGGCAGATGCACGATGTGATTAGCAATATCTACGCCATAGTGCCTGAGACTCTATGCAGATGAGGTTTGATGCGGTGTTATTAATGGTGCTATCTTGCGATTGCACCAAAATAGGGCGCAAAAGAGAGTGTTAATTACTAATGTTGTGCGGATATCGGGGCGTGAATGGAGGGCATGTCTTGATTTGTTAATAGGCAGGGGGATGTTTAGTCGCCTGCTGTCAACGTTCAAAGATTAGGTTTGGTTGCGAGAAAGGTCGGCCATTACCGCGAGCGCCCGGCCCGAAGGAACGTTATTAGCCGCCAGTCGGCGTGATAGAATGAATCGTCCCCAATTATGCATATTAGGAGAAAGCCATGCTTTATATCGAACCGAATCAACCTGGCAGTAAAGTTAATTTTAAATCCCGTTATCAAAACTTTATCGGCGGTGGTTGGGTCGATCCGGTAAAAGGGCTGTACTTTGAAAACTCAAGTCCCATTAACGGCAAGGTTTTTTGCGAAATACCCCGCTCCAGCGCCGAAGATATAGAGCTGGCTCTGGATGCGGCTCATGCAGTCAGGGCGGCTTGGGGAGAAACCTCGGTCACAGAGCGGTCGAATATACTTTTAAAAATAGCCGACCGGATTGAAGCAAATCTTGAGACGCTGGCCGTTGCCGAAACCTGGGATAACGGCAAAGCGGTGCGCGAAACGCTGGCGGCGGACATACCGCTGTGCGCCGATCATTTTCGCTATTTTGCCGGGTGCATTCGCGCTCAGGAAGGCTCAATCGGCGAAATCGACAAGAATACCGTCGCGTACCATTTCCACGAGCCGCTGGGTGTGATCGGGCAGATTATTCCGTGGAATTTTCCGTTGCTGATGGCCTGCTGGAAATTGGCCCCCGCTTTGGCCGCAGGCAACTGCGTGGTCATGAAACCGGCTGAACAAACCCCGGCGTCTATTTTGGTGCTGATGGAAATAATCGGCGATTTGTTGCCGGGAGGCGTGCTTAATATTGTCAACGGCTATGGTGCGGAAGCAGGGCAAGCGTTGGCGACCAGCACCCGGATTGCAAAAATAGCCTTTACCGGTTCGACGCCGGTCGGTTCGCATATCCTTAAATGTGCGGCTGAAAACATTATTCCTTCCACCGTTGAGTTGGGCGGCAAATCGCCGAATATCTTTTTCGAAGATGTGATGGATCAGGAAGAAGCGTTTATCAGCAAATGTATCGAAGGCGCGGTGTTGGCATTTTTCAATCAAGGCGAAGTCTGTACCTGTCCTTCGCGGCTGTTGGTTCAAGAATCCATCTATGATGAATTTATCGCTAAAGTGGTTGCGCGCGCCAAGCAGATTAAACGCGGCAATCCGTTGGATACCGAGACGATGGTAGGCGCGCAAGCTTCCAAGCAACAGTTTGATAAGATTCTGGATTATCTACAAATCGGTAAAGACGAAGGCGCTGAAGTTTTAATCGGCGGCAAGGCTGAGTCTTTGGGCGGCGGCTTCTCGGAAGGCTACTATATCGAACCGACGATCATGAAAGGCGGCAACAAAATGCGTATCTTTCAGGAAGAGATTTTCGGTCCGGTCATATCGGTCACCACCTTTAAGGATGAGGCCGAAGCCTTGGAGATTGCCAACGATACCCAGTTTGGTCTGGGCGCGGGCGTCTGGACGCATGATATGAACCGGGCGTACCGCATGGGGCGCGGCATTCAGGCCGGGCGCGTATGGATTAACTGTTATCACCATTATCCGGCTCATGCGGCTTTCGGCGGCTACAAGAAATCAGGCGTGGGTCGTGAATGCCATAAGATGATGCTGGATCATTATCAGCAAACCAAAAATATGCTGGTCAGCTACGATGTTAATCCATTGGGATTTTTCTAGGCTTGATTAGTTAAAAAATGTGATAGCTAAGAAATTTTCACCACGAAGGCACGAAGGACACGAAGAATTAAAATATAAAGCTTCGTGTTTTCGTGGTGTTCTTATGCAACTAGCGAAAAATTAAGGTAACACGCCACTTTTCACCTCCACCAGCAGTTGCCGCATGGGTATTGATGTAATGGCACCAGTCGATCAACAGCTAACGAATGCCGAGAAATTCATTAAATTGATCTGTTATTACCGTTTAATAATCGCTAGTTAAGATAACTTTGCTCTAATAATTTACGTCGGTTTTGTAATGAGGAGATGACAATGTTAAGCGAACTTAAATCTTCAGCTACTTTACTTCAATCCTATCTAACCTGGCTGATAAACATGTCGTCAGGAGGGGTGGCAATCTATATCCTGTTCATGTTTTTTACCCTCTTTTTGATGGTTGAGGTTTGCGATCCCAGAGAAAAAATCCCCCCGAAACAGTTGCGGCAGTCCTATCGGGCGAACATCGAATTATTTGTTTTTAACAGCGTTGTTATGTCGATGTTGTCGGTTCCATCGCTACTGATTTTGGCGGAACAATTCTCCGATAAAGGGCTGCTCAATCCTATCCATAATCCGGCAGGGAAAGCCGTTCTTTCGTTTTTAGCTATCGATCTGCTGCTGTATTGCCTGCATAAGGCCAGTCACCGCTTCGATTGCTTGTGGATGTTTCACAAGGTACATCACAACGATCCTTGTTTGAATGTTTCAACGGCATTCCGGATACATTTTCTGGAAGTAGTCATCATCAACCTCGTGAAGGCGATGGCGGTTGTTATTTTAGGCATAGATGGGGCGTTGCTGCTGATGAACGAGGCGATAATTACCTTTTTCACCCTGCTGCATCACACTAATATATCATTCCGGGGTGAGCGGTTTCTGGGCGGGCTAATTATTACGCCGTATTTGCACCGTGTTCACCATTCAACCCGGCGTGACGAGCATGACCGTAATTACGGCGCGGTGTTGTCAATATGGGATCGCCTGTTCGGCACTCTGGCAGAGCTGGAACCTGAGAAAATAGGCGTCAAGGGCAGCACGGCGCAAGATCTTATCAGTCTGGTAAAGTGCGGATTTACAATGACGGGCGGATCACCGGTCAGTCTTGACGTGATGATTGCTGAAGCGGCCTATTATAAAGCTGAAAAACGCGGCTTTCACCCGGGTAATGAGCATAGAGATTGGCTGGAAGCAAAAAATGAAATCATCAGCTCGGTTTACGACGAAAGGCGGGTTAGAAATAAGCTAATGCGGATATGGCGAGGGGCGATTAAAATCATGAACATTGCTTTACAGGGCAGAAACCGGAAATATCCGTTGTATTGGAAGCAGATGAACTGAGAATGCAGTGGGGGGAGAGCGGGGACTCAAGCTTATTCTTGGGGTTCGAGCGCCGAGTCTCCCCACAATTCCTTTAAACGCTGGGCTCTGCCGCAGGTGTAGTGGTAATACTGATAACGCACCGGATTTTTCCGGTAGTAATGTTGGTGATATTCTTCGGCGGGATAGAATGCAGAAGCGGCAGTGATTTTGGTGACGATCGGTTCCTTGAAGGGCTTGGACTGCGCCAGCTCAGTCTTTGATTGTTCGGCCAAACGGTGTTGTTCCTCGTTATGGTAAAAAATCTCCGCACGGTACTCGGGGCCGACATCGCAGAATTGGCGATCAGTCGCAGTAGGGTCAACGTTGTGCCAAAAGGCCTCCAGCAACTGGGTATAACCGGTTTTAGTGGGATCGTAGAATACCTGTATGGCTTCGGCGTGACCGGTTCCGCCTGCCGAGACTTCTTCGTAACTTGGATTTTGGGTATGGCCGCCTGTGTAACCGGCAATGACCTCAACGACCCCCGGTAGATTATCGAAGGCCGCCACCATGCACCAGAAACACCCGCCGGCGAAAGTTGCCTTGTTCAGGTTAGTTTCGTCTGTAGCTGCAACGGTAGTTCCCATTCCTAATCCCAAAATGCCAAGCAGCATTAACTTGAGCAAAGGGTTGGCGCTTTTCAGTCTGCGTTTAATTTTAATTTTAATGTTGTAAAACAAAGGCTTTTAATGTGGGTGATATTGTCTTGATTTTAGGGCTGATTATAAACTGAAGTCGGGCGCACATGATTAATTTCTATGCAAATCATCATTCCTCTTTAAGCTTGTCCATGTCCAGTACCTGAGTTAATTTCTCCAACTGTTTGTGCAGGATTCCGGCTTGTTTTTCAGCCTATTGCTTATCAAACTCCAGTTTCATGCACTTGTCCTCATCATTTCTTCGGGGCTTTTGGTATATCGCGCAGGAAATTGGGTATGGCGATATTATCAACGGTGTCAGTATGCAAGTACTCCATCGGTTTCGGAATGTTAGCGCGTCCCGCGGCAGATCCCGCCATCGCAGAATCATAATGTTTGACCTGAATGGAGACGCTGACTTTATCGATATAAAAATTAAAGTCAGATCGTGTTTTTTGGGGGCTGGACGACGTTTAGTACGGAATATTTTAGCTAAAATACTCACGTTTATAATGTTTGGTTTTTGTAGGCATCGTTAAAAATTAAATTATAATTAAAAAGCTTTACCTCATTTCAGGTAAAACCATATACAGCTAATCAACACAGGGGGAAGTCAATGGAAAGAAAAGAAGCGATGGACTTTATGATTAAGTTACTCAAACTTATGCTACATAAAGAAGGGTCTGATTTATTTATTACCGCCGGTTTCCCGCCTGCAATAAAAGTCAAAGGCAAAATGTCGCCGGTTTCGCAGCAGGCCTTATCGGCTAACGACTCCAAGGCTCTGACGCAGTGCATCATGAATGATAAGCAGCTCAAGGAATTTGAAGAAACGCAAGAATGTAATTTTGCCATTTCGCCTGCCGGGCTATCCCGGTTCCGGGTCAATGCCTATGTTCAACAAGGCTGTCAGGGCTTGGTTATCCGGGTCATTGCCGCGGAAATACCCAATTTCGATAAATTGGGTCTGCCGCCTGTTTTAAAAGACGTGATGATGAACAAAAACGGCCTGGTGATCATGGTCGGCGGCACCGGCTCAGGTAAATCAACGTCTATGGCCGCAATGATCGACCATCGTAATGAGAACAGCTATGGGCATATCATCACTCTGGAAGATCCGATCGAATACGTGCATACCCATAAAAATTGCGTGATGATGCAAAGGGAAGTCGGCGTCGATACCAAGAGCTGGGAAGCCGGATTGCACAATACCTTGCGGCAGGCTCCCGATGTTATCGTACTGGGAGAAATCCGCAGTCCCGAGATTATGAATTACGGCCTGGAGTTTTCCCAAACAGGTCATTTGGCGCTGGCTACCTTGCATGCCAACAATGCCAATCAGGCTATTGACCGGATCTTGGGTTTCTTTCCGATGGAGGCTCAGACGAAATTGATGCAGGATATTTCGGTCAATTTACGCGCCATCATTTCCCAGCGTCTGGTTAAAACCGTTGATGGCGGACGTTGCGCGGCCATTGAGATTTTGTTAAATACGCCGTTGATTTCGGATTATATCGCCAAAGGCGAGGCCTCCAGCATCAAGCCGTTGATGGCCAAATCCCGTGAATTGGGCATGCAAACCTTTGACCAAGCCTTATTGGAGCTTTATCAGGCGGGACGGATAGATTATGACGAAGCCTTAAGAAATGCCGACTCTCAAAATGAGTTGCGCTTGCAGATTAAGTTAGCTTCCGGTGAAGACCGGTCGATCGGCGGACTTTCGTTACAATCAAAAGACGGCGACGAGGAAGGCTAGTCACGGCGATAAAGCGATGCGCCCAGTCTGGATAAGACGCAGACGGCGCAGTGTTTTTGGATTTTTCGCCGATCAATTAGATCGTTTTTAACCTTCCCCCATCACATAAACCAGACACTAACATGACCCTGACACCTTATTTAAAATTAATGCTGGAAAAAAATGCCGATAGCTTGTCTTTAAAAGCAGGGTCTCCGGCGCTCTTGGGATTGGCCGGTGAGGAATATCCCTTGGGTAAAAATGAGTTAACCCCAAACATAATAAAAGAAATCACCTTTAGTCTCATCAATGACGTTCAGAAGCAGGAATTAGTCCGGAACAAAGCGCTAAAATTTAATTGCGCCGCGCCTGATGGCGAGAAATTTATGGCTAGCGCCAAGGTCGAGGATAACGGACTGGTGTTGTTTATTGTCCCTGATTCAGCGCCGGCAAAAGCCGAACCTGCTGAGCAGGAAGCGGAAAGTTATCAGGTTCTGGGAGCAGCGCCGGAAGATGACTTGAACATTCTGCCGTATCTGGTGGAAATGGCTAAATTGAATGCCTCGGATTTGTTTTTAACGGTCGGTTCGCCGGTTAAGGCCAAAATTTATGGCCGAGCCGTGGCGCTGGACGAGTTTTTGCTGACGCCCGAGTTAACCAAATCGGGCGCTTTGGGGATTATGACTCAGGAGCAAATCGACGAGTTTTTAGTGACCAGAGATTTGGATTTTGCGATCAGCCTACCGGACGGCAGTGCGCGTTTTCGCGCCAATGCCTTTTTTCAGCGCAAAACCGTAGGTCTGGTTATGCGCTTGATCCCTTCGGTCATTCCTACCGGCAAGGATTTAGGCACGCCGGATATTTTAATGGAACTCATCATGGCCAAGCGGGGCCTGTTGCTGATGGTGGGCGGCACCGGATCGGGAAAATCGACCACGCTGGCGGCCATGATCAACCACCGTAACGCCAACTCGGCCGGTCATATTTTGACCATTGAAGACCCGGTCGAGTTCTCGCACCCGAACCTGAAATCGATCGTCAATCAGCGCGAAGTCGGCGTCGATACAGAATCGTATGCCAGAGCGCTAAAAGCCTGTTTGCGGGAAGCGCCCGATGTCATCTTGATCGGCGAGATTCGGGACCGGGAAACCCTGTCGGCCGCGTTGGAGCTGGCCAATACCGGTCACTTATGTATCTCGACCATGCACGCAAACAATGCCAATCAGGCCATGGAGCGGGTAATCAATATGTATCCCCATGATCATCATGCGCAATTATTTATGGATCTTGCCACCAATTTAAATGCCGTTATTTCCCAGCGCCTGATTCCCGATACGGCGGGGAAGCGCTGTGCGGCCATTGAAGTGATGATCAATACACCTCATATAGCGAACCTGATTTTGAAAGGGGAGCTTAATGAAATTAAAACGGCCATGACGTCAAGCGGCAGTAAAGGCATGAGGACATTTGACGATGCCTTGTTCGGACTGTACACAGATGGAAAAATCAGTTTGGAAGAAGCGTTGAAAAATGCCGATTCCAGTAACGATTTGGAAGCTAGGATTAATTTTGGTTGATAAAGGAATAGAACGCAGATGACGCGGATTGGACGGATTTACGCGGGTTTTTAAAAAAAGTTGTAACAATGTTATCTCTATTTATTAGCTTAATTCGCGTGCTATTCTCTCTGAGCGGGACGGATTTTTAGCGCATCGTTTTTATGCTTCGGGCATTTCGAAGCGCTGGAGCGATTCAGACTGCATTTCCACTCCAGAGCGTGGGAACGATAAAATGGTTTGCGCCCCAGATTACTAAAAAAGCCTACGAGTAGATTTTTTTTGGACAGTGTGCTGCCCATACACCGTACTTTGGGGTGAAGATATAACTAACCCAATACTGATAGAACCAATGACCGCCATACATACTAAAAAAACCGCAGAAACTGCTATTGACGTTTTGCTCATTTGCGCAATGAAGGACGAATACGATCAAGTGCTTAAGGTTACTGACGGGCTGGCTACAGGCTGGAATGAGCATGCGCTTGATAACGGCTGGATGGTAGCCGATGCCTGTTTCACCACCTCGTCAGGCACTACGCTAAGTATTCGGGCGACACACGCCAGCTATATGGGACGGGAACAGGCTCAAGCTACCGCAAGTAAGCTCATTCATGAGCAACCGGCGCGGTGTATCGCCATGAGCGGCATTTGCGCCGGGCGGCGTGACAAAGTGGCGTTGGGCGATGTGATTTTTGCCGAACGGCTGTGGTCTTATGATGCTGGCAAGTTGACGGTAGAAGAAGGGCAGCAACGATTTCAGGGAGATCAGCTACAATATCGTCCATCACAGGTGTGGGTGCAGCGGATGCAGCATGTGCCTGTCCCAGCGCCAAACACATCATGGTTAAGTTTACGTCCGGCATTACCGCTAGAACTGCAAGAAGACTGGGTTTTGCTTAGGATTCTTGCTGGAGAAGAACCATGTCAACACGCCGATTTTAATACAGCTTGCCCGAACTGGAGCGACGTTCTGCCGCGTCTTTGGCTGCGTCAATGGTTGGAAAAACCGTTAACGTTGACGGTTACGGGGCGGCAACACGCTGAACAATTAAACTTGCTCTATCCTGGCGGTCTTCCCGCGCCAGCTGATTTTTGGATTCATGTCGCGCCTATGGCGACGGGGGCGGCGGTTAGCGAAGATGCGGGGATTTTCCCTCGTCTGGCAGAGTCTATGCGCAAAGTCCTTGGCATCGAAATGGAAGCCAGCGCGTTGGGTGCGCTGGGAGAAATGCACGGCATACCGGTGTTAGTTGCAAAGGGCGTATCGGACTACGGCGATGCGTTTAAAGATGATCGTTACCGGAAGTTTGCCGCCAGAGCGGCGGCGGAATGCTTGCTTACATTACTCAGAAAATCAGCTGACCTGCTGCCTGGTTGTGCTGATACGATCGAGACCAGTCCAGCTACTTTTGAAAACACCTCAACCGAGACAATAGATTTGAATCTGCCTCGCGATCTGATTGCTGTACTCGCAGAAGAATATCCCGACGTACGAGATGCCCGCGCTTTATGGCAACGTGCGGGCGGCAAAGCCAGTGAAGTCGAAAATATGCCAAGACCCTTTGATCTCTGGCAACGGCTTTGGCAGCGCAGTAGGCAAGGGGCTTTGGCGCGTCCCGAAATGATAGTGCAAGCGGCTTTGGACGACTTGCCTGATAATGCCGTGCTTTTACGCTACCTCACCCTCTTGAAAAAATAAGGCCGACCTGACTGAATTACCGCTATCGTTCCCACGCTCCGGCGTGGGAATGTCGTTATGGACGCTTCAGCGTCCTCGTATACAAATGCTTCACCGATAGCCCATGTCTCACAACGCTGGAGCGTTGCTGCACGCGTTCTCACGCTGGAGCGTGGGAATGAATGAAATGAAATTACTTTTTGGAGATTTGCATGACTGACTTACTAACCGGACTGTTAAACGCTGGCCTTATCGAAAACCTTAACGGTGATGACGAGCGTTTTTCAAAAATCGAGCAAGCCGCTAAAACCGTCGCTCAACAACTCCGTGAACAGCCGTCGCTATTGGTTCGGGCTATTTTGGCGGGGCTAGCTGCGGATATACCTGAAGACGATCCTATTATTGTTCAAGCTGAACAAGCCTTGGTGGCGGAATGGAAAGCGGTGCGTTCGGTGTTTCCTGATATGCCGGTCAATTTACTCCGGGCTATTTTGTTGGACGCTTGTAATCAGGTGGCAGAAGAGGATAACAACTCGGCTATTTTGTGGCTGACTGCGGCGGATACTTTGCCGTTGTTAAAGCTGGGCAGGGAAGAGGCGGTTATTTGCAAAATGTTGGAGACGTGGGCGAGGTGGGCTGAGGAAAAGGCGCTAAAGTGTGAACACACAACTTCTAGGAGGCTGTCGGATTAATAGAGCGAGCCTCCCCACTTAATCACGATTAAAATTTAAAAAAGTGGTTTATTGGGATTTTTAATGCCCATAGTTCTGTTTTATGGGCAGCTCAATGCTCTTTTTCCTCTCTCACCCTCTTAATACATGCATTCTTTTTAAATTCCAGCCTATACAGACTAAATTCCATTCACTTTGGACGGATTCCAGGCCTCGAAGCTGGAATTGCCTGAATCCCTGGACGTGTTTAATGATGCCAAACACGGTTTCGACAGTAGATTTTCGCTTGCCGTAGAGTGCTTTGCCCGCTTTGGTTGTTAAGCGATGGGTCATGGCCTCAACCGGCGGTAAGGTGCTTTCGCCTATTTCCGGCTGATGCTGAAACCGGGCGTCAAGGGCTTGGTTATGGCTTTGCCGCTTTTGGGCGATGTACGGTTTTATCTTTGCATCAGCACACGCCTTTACATTGGCTTGGCTGAAGTAGCCGGTGTCGGCCAACAGGTTGTCAACACTCCCCAAGCATTCCGGGAGCTGTTCCAGTTTGGCTAAGGCCGGTTCGATTTCTTGTTTGTCGTTGGTGTGTTGGGTGATGTGATGAGCAACGATCAGGTGGGTGGCAATATCAACACTGGCTTGGGCGTTATAGGCTTGTTCAAAACCATTAGGGGTCGGCATGATGCGGGACTCTTCATCGGTCAGGCTGACTTGATCTTTACCTTGAGGCGCATCGGTAGGCGCTTGGGGGGCTTTGCCGCCCATTTTCTTGCCGGTTTCACTCAGGTGTTGTTCACGCTTAGCCTGCTTTTCGTCATACTCGGCCTTTTCTTGCGCGTAACGCGCCTTGGCACGGGCCTGGATTTCCTGTTTGGCTTTGGCAATCACTGCTAAACGGTCTTGGCGGCGTTTGAGTTCCTTGGGTACATCCATGTCTTCTGGAAGCGGGGAATTGTCGGCGGCTTCAGCCAGTTTCATCAAGGTTTCAACTTCCTGTTTGAACTGGGCTTCCAGTTGATTGGCGTAATCCCAGCTCAAGGCTTTATGCTTGCTGGCATTGGCTTTAATCTTGGTGCCGTCCAGGCTCACCGTACCCAGCTTAAGCAGCCCCAAGGTTTGTGCAAGTACCAATATCTCGACAAATAGGCTTTCGATCTCTTTGCCAAAGCGCTTGCGAAAGCTGTTGATGGTGTCGTGATCTGGGTTTTCGTTGGCGCAGATGTATTTAAAGGCCATCGAGTCATGAGTGGCTTTCTCCAGTTTGCGACTGGAAAATACGCCGGTCGCGTAACCGTAGAACAGCAACGCCAACAGCATCGCCGGATGATAGGGGCGCTTTCCTTTGCCCGCATAGACGGCTGATAGCGTCCGTAAATCCAGTTGATCGACAATCTCGACAACAAAACGGGCCATATGATCTTCAGGCAAATAATCCTGAACACACGGGGGCAGAATGTAGGGGGTATCGCGATCAATCAGGATGAATTGGGTAGCCATTTTTGTTTTTTGATTTGGTGTTTCGATAGGGTTATTTTAACACTTTTTGCACTGCTAAATCCGACAGTCTCCTAGTGCGCAACCAAACTCACAAAATGACAAAAGATCAGCAGCAACGACTGAATTCTGTTCACATAAAGTTGATCGAAGTCTGTTAGAAAATCGAGTGGCTGCTGCTGTTGGATTGAAAACGCTTAGAGAGGGCGAGGATGATGAAGAGGAAGTCGATGCCCCCAATCCTAGCTTGCTGCCAGCAAACTTGAGCTGGGGAACTGAATTTTCTGATCGCATGTATCAATTACTTGCGGATGAATTAGATGAACTTGCTGACAATGTAAATAAAGCGCTAATTTCCCAACAAAGTTGGGTACAGAAAACTCAACAAGCCGAACAAATCCGCCTAAACGCCCTGTGGTGGTCGGAAGCACTGTACTCGTCTTCGCTACGTTGCAGTTATCGCGAACTCGCCCCTGCCATTGCATCTATGGTGATGGCAGTTGACCTGCTCAACGAGGTTGCCAAACCAACTCCCGCCAGCGTCGGTTATTTGCTTGCCGAAGCCGTCAACCGATTGCCTGATGCGGATTTTACTCAAAAGCTCAGCTTACAGGACTTACTCACTACGCTCGACCAAGCGCGGCAGCAACTTTCCAAAGACTGGTTGGAAACACTCACCGCACCGCCCGACACTGGCCGCTTAAGTCTGCGCGATGCGGCGGTGTTAGTCTTGACCGGCAAGACGCAAGATTTTACAGCGGCACTCAAACGCGTCGGCGCAAGCGGCGAGTTTGAAATGAGTTTGCCCCAGTTCGCCCAAGCTTTGTTTCGGCAAGAACAGGCGGTGCAATTGGCTGGAGAGCTGCATGAGTGAACGTTGTACAAATCCGAACTGTTTCGTTCATGAAGGCGAGTCCTGCGACTTGGGGGAAATGGAACATACGCAATGCGCCTCATGGTCGGCAACAACGCCCGAAGCAGAAGCCGACATCGTAATCTCTGCTGCAACATCAGCCCGTGTGCCGTGGTCGGGCAGCGCGTTAGGTCTAGCCGACATTGCCAATTTAAGCCCACGCGGACGCACTATTTTGATCGGTGTTCTGGGTGCGCACGATGCAGGCAAAACCACGCTGTTAATCGGCAACTATTTACAACTGTTGCTCGGTCAGTCGCTTGCCAATGCGCGTTTTGCCGGTTCCCGAACCTTGGGCGCATGGGAATCTTTAGCCGCGTGGACGCGCTTTGACGATGCGGCTCGTCCGCCTTCATTCCCGCCGCACACGCCGCGCGGCACCGGTCGTGTGCCGGGCTTGCTGCATTTTGCCCTACGCAATGCCGAGGGTGAATTTAGGGATGTGCTGCTGACCGATGCGCCGGGCGAATGGTTTACCCGCTGGGCCGTCAAGGAAGATGCGCCCGAGGCGGAAGGCGCGCGGTGGCTGGTACGCAACGCGGATGCGTTTTTGATCTTTGCCGATTGTAAGCGGCTTGCTGACTCCAATAAGACACGCGGCACAGCCCGAAATGAGTTGCGCCAGCTTTTGGAACGTTTAGGCAACCATGTGGCTAACCGTCCTACGGCATTGGTTTGGGCGAAAAACGATGTTGAACCTAACGCGGACATCCGCGCCGCCATTGCGCAAGGACTGGCAAAACAAATACCTCATGCGCTTGAGGTCAGTTCCAGCACCAATCAACCGGATTCCTTAACCAATGCATTGGAGGCTGTGCTTTGCCCTGCATGGACAGCGCCGCAAGCCTGCCGCATCGTCGAACCTATTCTCCATCAACAGCCTTTTGCCGCATTCCGAGGTCATCATGTCCACGCCTGAAATTGTTTTGCTCGGCGGCTCGTACAGCGGCAAAACCCACTATGCAGGGCAGCTTTACGGACGCTTGCTGCGAAATCCCGGCTTACTCGAACTGCGTGACACGCCCGCCGACCTAAGCGCCTTAGAGGAAGTGCTGCATTGCTTGGAAAACGGTCATGCCGCAGGCCATACCTCAGTGGGTACGTGGACTGATGTGTTATTGCCGCTTAAGGATAAACGCGGTCACACGCTGGATTTGCGCTGGCCTGATTACGGCGGCGAACAGTTGCAAACGGTATTTACAGAGCGTCAAGTGACAGAAAACTGGCGGGCACAACTGCGTCAGGCTGAAGGTTGGCTGCTGCTGATTCGGCTCAGGAAAGAAACAACTTATCCCGATGCGCTGGCAGAACTTGCGAAGCGTTTAGACGATGGCAACGGCACGACAGCACGGGCAGGCGCTTGGGATGCTAACGCCCGTTGGGTAGAGTTGTTGCAGATGTTGCTGCATGTGGCTGGCGTGGGCACCGTGTCGCGCCGCGAACAGCCGCGCCTTGCTGTGCTTTTGTCCTGCTACGATGAAGTGACCGCAGATGATCTGCTGCCCGAACAAGTGCTGGCAAAACACCTGCCGCTGGTCGCTGCTTTTATTGATAGCCTTTGGACGCCTGATGCCAGGAGCATCTGGGGGCTGTCAGCATTAGGCCGTCTTTTAGAACCTACCAGCGATGATGAAAATTTTATCATCCAAGGGCCTGAACATCAGGGTTGGGTCGTCACGCCCGACGGACAAAAAGATTCCGACTTAAGCCGTCCGCTGGCTTGGTTGTTGGAGGCAGAGTGACTCCGCGGCTAAGAGCGCGGTACGGTGCCAAGGATAACAGTCATGGATTGCTGGAATGGGCGGGTCAACCGGGTTCTTTAGCGCCTGAATTATTGGGCTTAACCGACAAGCCGCCGGGCTATCATACGCCGGGGGAGCGCTGGTGGCCTTCGTTGGGTTGTGGCGCGATAGGGGATTGCTGGGCGCTTTGGTGGACAGTCCCCGATGATACGGTTAGCCGGGCCGGCATGGTACGCAGTGAAGTTGCTGTATGGCGCTTGGATGAGATTGGTGCTGTGACTGATTTGCGTCCTGTGTTGATGTCGCTATCCGGGCTGGAAACCATTGCCGCTACCTCTCCCGAATTATTAGGTGCGGTGGCGGAAGCCTTGGTGTCGTCGGAATCTAAACGGCCTCCTGTGATCGCGGATTTGGATGCATGGACGGGCATTATCGCCGACCTTTGGGCGCGGTTGTGGCCTGAGGCACGGCGCGATTTTTCTGCGCGGGTGGCAGTAAGTCCGCCTCAAAGCGGCGAGTCGGTCGCACCGCCTTTGCTTTTTTGTGTACCCGCGCAACGCTTGCCTGAATGGTCGGGTTTTTCGGTAGTTCACGTTAATTCGGGTGTAAAGCCAATAAGCCGGGCCGCCCTTTGGTTGGTGGGTGCAGACGATTCGACTTTTAATGAGGTTTTGGAGGTTTGCAATTCCATTTCCGGTGATTTGAAAAAACTTGGCATTGTGGCCCGCGCTGCGGATCGTCTGGATAAGTTGCGCGCCTGTTTCGAGCTGCAAAACGCACTTGAGCTATTGCGGACTTTGGCAGTTCTGGCACCTAATCCAGATACGGCAACGGATTTAAAAGCTGAAGCGCTATGGGTATTGAATCACAGCTTTAATACAGCGCAACCTAACTTCGTGTTCTTGCTTAAGAACCTTAACCCCATTTCTTTACCCATCGAAAGCCTGCCCGAAGCTGCGCTTACAACGTGGGTTAGCAATCAGGCTCCTCGGTTATTGCTGAATGAAGCACAGCAACTGCTCACAGGCTTAGGAGAAAACCAAGCCCAAGCATGGTGGCAACAATCAGTGCGACAAGCGCTATCTGCGGGATTTGCCAACCCTGATAAACACTGGGCCAAGTCTGCGCTCAATTGGTTAGGCTTGCCTGACTGCGCTGAAATACTCAACGGCATTGTTCCCGCAACCGAAAAAGTTGAAGCCGGTCTGCTTGCTGTTTCTGCTGAAGTGGCACTATCTGAAACCGCACTACGGCAACTTCAAGCGCAAGCTGAGGTTCGGCAATGGTCAACATTACACGCTTGGGTGGTGATGGCAGCATTTCCACCTCAAGAGGCTTTTCGCTTGCAGCGGAATTTTTCAGGCCCTGCGTTTGCTGGCTTGAGATACTTAGTCGAGCATTTGTCAGGTAGTGATGTCATCGACGAAGTGATTTCAACGCCTGAAAGTCAATTGATGCAGCTGGCCGCACAGCGGACAGCGCGAGAGCCGCAACTATTGCAAGCTTTGGATGTCAGTCATACCGTTTGGCGGGAATTGTGGGCCGCACATATCGCCGCAGGTGGTGATTGTTGGCCACCGACTGCCAATCGTGAAATACAAGGTTCTAAACTCTTGGACACGATACTGGCAGGAGAGCAAGAGACATCGGGGCTTATTGCGCCGCTTGCAAAAGACTTGGCGGATATTGCCTTCAATCACTCTAACAGAGCACAGTTGTGGAATGTGTTGAGTCCTGACAGTTGCGCCGCATTACTTCCCTTAGTAGCCGATGTCTTGATAGGGAAGTGCAATGCAGGACTAGCGATTGCAAACCTTGAACCGCAACTGGCAGGGGAAGTTCTCAATCGATTACGCGCAACACATCTTTCGATTAAAGTTTTTGTAGTGCTATTGTCAGCGAATGTGTCGTTAAATGAGCAAGATTTAATTCTCTGTCTCTCGTCTTCAACGCGAATAGACTGGCAACCGATCATTATCGCAACAATAGGAAAAACCGTATCAGATAGAAGATGGAAGAAGGCAGCAGAAAAAATCTATAGTCTGTCAGAA
This sequence comes from Methylobacter tundripaludum SV96, assembly GCF_000190755.2. Classification (GTDB taxonomy): domain Bacteria; phylum Pseudomonadota; class Gammaproteobacteria; order Methylococcales; family Methylomonadaceae; genus Methylobacter_A; species Methylobacter_A tundripaludum. The sequence goes on from NZ_JH109152.1 coordinate 74,621, forward strand.
TCAATACCTGAACTATTGCCAGCAGTGAATGCTTGTCAGAAACTGCTTACTATGTGGCAACGTTTTATGTTATCGATTAAAACGGGAAATAATAGTCATGTCCCAAACATAACAGAAAGTCTTGTACAGCGAGTTGCTGAATTAGGAGCCGACCTTGCACCTGACGAATTGGGGGATATTTGGGAGCGTGCCGGTGGAAAACGTAAAGATTTAAAGGCAGGAAGTTCTTCACTAGCAAGCCAATGGCAAGAAGCCGCTAAATTAGCACAACAAGGCAAGCTGAAGGGAGGGTTGCATGCATTAGCAAGCGAATTGAAAGAAGCGCGTCCTCACAATGCTGACTTAAGGGAGTTAGTTGAAATTATCTCTGGGGCTTATCATCTTAAATGATAGTGCCGTAATAAGCCGGTATAATAGATAAATTTTCCCAATTTTTGAGTGATATGAGTAAACAAAGAAAAGCAGTGGCGTTAATTTCCGGCGGACTGGATTCAATGCTGGCGGCGAAAACCATCATGGAACAAGGCGTCCATGTCGAAGGCATCAACTTCTTCACCGGTTTTTGCGTGGAAGGCCACACCCATGCGATCAGGGCTAACGACAAGGCCAAGCCTAAACGCAACAACTCCTTATGGGTCGCCGAACAGCTGGGCATGAAGCTGCATATCGTCGATGTCATCGAAGAATACAAAGACGTCCTGATCAATCCCAAACACGGCTACGGGGCGCACATGAATCCTTGCCTGGACTGCAAGATTTTCATGGTCAACAAGGCCAAGCAATGGATAGTGGAAAACGATTTCGACTTCATCATCACCGGCGAAGTGATCGGCCAACGTCCGATGTCGCAACGCAAAGCGACGATGCCGATCATATCTAAAGAATCCGGCGCCGATGATTTATTATTGCGGCCTTTGTGCGCCAAGAATCTGCCTGCAACCCTGCCGGAACGCGAAGGCTGGGTCGATCGGGAAAAACTGCATGATTTTAGCGGACGCTCGCGCAAGCCGCAGATGGCGATGGCCGAGGGTTTCGGCTTTGATGAATATGCCCAGCCTGCGGGCGGCTGCTGTTTTCTGACCGACGCCAGCTATTCGTCAAAACTGGTTGACCTATGGAAAGCGCGTGACGGCGACAAGCAATATGATCTAGATGATGTGATGCTGCTGAAAGTCGGCAGACACATCAGGCCGGAGCAAAACTTTAAAGTCATCGTAGCCCGAGAAGAAGGCGAAGGCCGTTTTATGCAGGGTTACAAAAAAGAATTTATCACCCTGCATTGCGCCAGCCATGCGGGGCCGTTGGTGTTGGTGGACGGTTCGCCTTCCGCTGAGGACTTGTTCCTGGCGGCAAGAATTACCGCCCGCTACGGACAGGGCCGTGATGCCGAACAAGTCGATGTGAGTATTGCCGATAAAGACGGTTCTGAACGGATTATTCAGGTTAAGCCGTTTGCCGCGGATGAAATTCCGCAGGAATGGTTTATATGAACAGGGAAATATTAAACGCCCGCCGCTTGCTGTGTCCGTTGCCGGTTATTCGCACCCAGGATAAAGTCAAACAGCTTAAAGCGGGCGATCAATTGGAAGTTATCTGCACCGATCCCGGCGTGATGCAGGACATTCCGACCTGGTGCCGGATCAATGGACATAAGGTGCTGGAAACCATCTCGGGTGATCATGAGTACATTATTATCCTGGAAGTGGGCGCGTCGTAATGACTGAGCTTTTAGTTGTTATCCCGCCCCCCTACGCTACGGTTCTCGTTCCCACGCGCCGCGTGGGAATGCAGTATCGGCGCGCTGCGCCGCGTGAAGCAGTGGAAAGCCCTCTGGTTCGGCAGTGGGTCCGTGGTACGGGACGTAGCGCACGGGAACGAGATGTTATCGTGGCAGTGGGCAAATAATGGCTGAAGTTTCAGATGCCGCAAAAAGTGATAAACTAAAAGCCAGGGCCAGCTATGTCGGCGCGGCGATTAATGTTCTCCAGACGCTGATCAAAATCGGCTTCGGCATCCTTGGGCAGTCTGCGGCTCTGATTGCCGACGGCATTCATTCGCTATCGGATCTGCTCAGCGACCTATTGGTCATTATTGCGGTCAGGTTGGGCAGTCGCGAGGCGGACCATGATCATCCCTACGGCCACCGCCGTTTCGAAACCATAGCGACGGTCATTTTGGGAGGCAGCTTAATTGCGATCGGCGGCGTTATCATCTGGTCGGTCATGGAGCGCATGGCAGGTCCCGAGCGTCTGCCGGTGCCCAACGTGTTGTCATTGGGCGTTGCGACGCTTTCAATCTTGATCAACGAATGGCTATACCAATACACCAAGCGCATCGCCAAAAAGACTCGTTCCAAATTACTGCTGGCTAATGCCTGGCATCAGCGTAGCGATGCGATCTCATCGCTGGTGGTTTTATTCGGCATAGGCGCGGTGATGATGGGCTATCCGTTGGCCGATGGCGTTGCCGCCGTCGTGGTCGCGTTGATGGTAGCTAAAATCGGTTTGAATCTGGTGTTTCAGAGCATCAAGGAACTGGTCGATACTTCATTGCCCCCCGCGCTGGTCGCCGAGATCAGGACCGCCATTCACGCCATTGACGGTGTCGAAGGCATTCATTTGTTGCGCACCCGGCAAATGGGCGAGGATGCGCTGATCGATGCGCATATCGTCGTCGATCCCCGCATTACCGTTTCGGAAGGGCACATGATTGGCGATATAGTCAGGGATGACTTGATCAGGCGTTTTGATGATGTGATGGATGTGCTGGTACATGTCGATCCTGAAGATGATGAAAGCTTGCAAGAGCAATCCAAGCCGCTGTCTCGCGGGGATGTGCAACGGCTATTGGATCACTATCTGGTGGATTTTAAGCGGGTGATAGAAGATTTTAGAATCCATTATCTGGACGGCCAGATTGAAGTGGAAGTGATTTTGCCTTTTGCAATCAGCGAGCAGCCGCAACAGCTGGAAAAAATAAGAAAACAATGCAAACTGATGCGTGTGGAAGTTAAAAAAATCGATAATGTGTTTGTGTTTTTTAAAGACTGATGCGTGTTTTAAAAAATTGAAAAACTCACCACGAAGGCGCGAAGTTCACGAAGAAAAGCAAGGCAAAACCTTCATGTCCTTCGTGGTAAATCCAAAATTAAAAGAGGCTTAACTTATGGCAGTAGGGCAGTGCAGTTTTCCAACCATGCATCCGGTAGCAGGCATAACGCTGGGTACAGCGAACGCAGGCATCAAGCAAACCATCAGGGATGATATTCTGGTGATACAAATGGCCGAGCATTCAACCTGTGCGGCGGTTTTTACCCAAAATGCCTTTTGCGCTGCGCCTGTGCATGTGGCGAAAGCGAATCTGGCTCATGCGCCGCGCTGGTTGCTGATCAACTCCGGTAACGCCAACGCCGGTACCGGTGAGCAGGGTATGCAGGATGCCTTGGCGACCTGCGCCGACCTTGCCGAAGTCGTGGATGGCGCCGCAACCCAGGTGCTGCCGTTTTCCACCGGCGTCATCGGGCAATCGCTGCCGGTGGGCAAAATCAAAGCCGCGTTGCGGGAAGCTGTCGGCAACCTGGATGCCGCCAACTGGGACAAGGCCGCCCAAGCGATCATGACCACCGACACCTTCCCGAAAGGCGTATCCAAAGTCATCGAAATTGATGGGCAAACCATCACCATCAACGGCATTTCCAAAGGCGCGGGCATGATCCAGCCCAACATGGCGACCATGCTGGGCTTTATGGCCACCGACGCGAAAATCGACCAAGCCCTGTTGCAGAACTGCCTGGCGCTGGCCGTTGAGCAATCGTTCAACCGCATCACCGTCGACGGCGATACCTCGACCAATGACGCCTGCGTATTGATGGCGAGCGGTTGCTCACTGGCTCCTGAAATCAAACAGGACAGCGAACATTATCAAATATTTGCCGATGCTGTGATGACCGTCTGCAAACAACTGGCGGAAGCCATCGTCAGGGACGGCGAGGGCGCAACCAAGCTGATGCGCATCGTCGTCGAGCAGGCCTTGACCGATGAAGAAGCCGTGCGCGTCGGTAAAACCATCGCCCATTCGCCGCTGGTTAAAACCGCCTTTTTTGCCAGCGACCCGAATTGGGGACGGATACTGGCGGCAGTGGGTCGCGCCGGCGTCGAAAACATGGTGCTGGAAAATGTGCGGCTGTATCTGGATGATGTCTGCATCGTCAGAAACGGCGGCAGAGCCGACGACTACACCGAGGAAGCCGGGCAGCGGGTGATGAATCAGGAAGAAATTACCGTGACCGTCAAATTGGGTCGCGGCGACGCAGTGCAGGAAGTGTTAACCTGCGATTTGTCTTATGAGTACGTGAAGATCAATGCGGAATATAGGACTTAAAAGCAGGTGGAAGGCACAAGGCGAAAGGTGCCGGAACGTAGAAAATAATGAGACTTCGTCATCCCGGCAGGGAATGCCGGGATCCAGTAGCCATGCATTGCTCTACCTCCTGCATCCATGCAGTCGTGGATTCCGGCAATCCCTGCCGGAATGACGGTATACCTCAGAAACTTGTGTATTACGATGACCGTTCCTGCGTCCCACTAAATAAATGAATCCACTCCAAGTCGCCGTAGGCGTAGTCAAAAACCCGGAAGGAAAAGTCCTGATTTCCCTGCGCCATGCCGATTTGCACCAAGGCGGCCTGTGGGAATTCCCCGGCGGCAAGATTGAAGCATCGGAAACCGCAGAACAAGCGCTGGCCCGCGAACTCAAAGAAGAACTCAACATCACCGTGACAGCGGCAACCCCGTTAATTACCGTCAAGCACCAGTACCCCGACCGGTTTGTGCAGCTAAACGTTTTCTTGGTCGAGCAGTTTTCAGGCGAAGCTAAAAGCTTGGAAGGCCAGTCGTTTAAATGGGTAACACCGGCTGAACTGCAACATTACGCATTCCCCGCCGCCAACCAGCCGATTATCACCGCCGCCCGATTGCCGCATCATTACGCGATTCTGGATGACGCAGATGAAGCCATGTTGCTGTCGAACCTGCAAAAAATATTGAACCGGGGCGTCAAGCTGATTCAGGCTAGATTGAAAACCTTGCCTTCCGTAGACGTCGCAAAGTTTTTCGAACAGGCCTACCCGTTATGCAAACAGCAACAAGCCGTGCTGTTAATGAATTCCGCCGTTGAATGCTCAGTCGAAGTAGATGGCATCCACCTGACCAGCAGTCACTTGATGGCTTTGACCAAGCGTCCCGAAAACAGCAAGTGGTTAGCCGCATCGTGTCACAACCTTGAGCAACTGCAACAGGCGCAAAAAATAGGCGTGGATTTTGTGGTGCTGGCTCCGGTGCTGGCAACCCAAACGCATCCGGGCGCTGCATCGCTGGGCTGGGAGCAATTTGCCGACTTGGTCGCCAAGGTCAACCTGCCTGTTTACGCCCTGGGTGGCATGACCGAATCCAGCCTGACTACATCGCAGCAAAGCGGAGGCCAGGGGATAGCGGCGATCAGGGCTTTTTTGGATTGAGAACTGTAAGATGTGGTGAGCGGTAGCGAACCGCATCAATCGCGAATGATGGGCTTTGAAGTTTCGCCCATCCTACGGCGCTATATCTTTATACACGTAGTTTTTGTCAGTTTCTTTAGCCATAAGGTTATTCTTTAAAGAATCATTGAGTACACGGAGTAGCAAAAAATGCAATTCATGTCTGAGGGAGTTATTACATTCACATTCATCTAGATGCTTAATTTTTTCCCAACTATTACCATTTATTTGATACATCCAGCCTTTGGTAACGCCGTATCCTGAAATAATACAACCAACGTGTTTTACTACAAGACCATATATAGCCACAGTTGAATCTGATAGCTTTTCTACATATATCCCTTTTTCATATTCTGAATAATCTTCTACCTCTGGTATTTTAATTAATCCATCAAATTCCACTACGAAACCGCTATATTTATTAAATAACTCATTTACGTTTTCGAAGCTAAAAGGTTCGTTTCTACCAGCAAAATATGCTGCTTCTGGAATTTTGAAAAAAGGAAATTGATTAAGTGGCGAATCAATAACATCTTTATCATCTGCAAGCCAAAATTCTTTATAAAAAGCAGCTTCTGTTACATTTCTTGACCCAGCATCATATTCAGGTAGCTCTAAGCTCCTTTTATATATATGCAAATTAGCTTTAGGACATTTCTCTATCCAATAAATTTTAAGAAGTCCTTTTAGAATATGGTCTTCTTGACGATTTGGAAATAAATCAAGCGTATTCTTAATTCCATTTTCTTGGTAAAAGTTAAGCAATACGTCATGCTCAACCATTAAATGCGCACAAATTGATTCAGGTGGTAAACGACCATTTATCGTACTGACAAGGCACGCATTTTGTGCATGAAATCTCAATCGGGGACTATTACTTTTAATTTGAGTTAAATCACATACATCAATGTTCAATTCTTCTAATACTGAAGTATCAATTACATAAATATGACCTACGTCATTATTGTCAGAATAACTTGCAGCCTTGTATTCTAACCATACCAATTCGTCAAATGAATGTTGAAAATGGCTGTCAATTTTTTCTTCGTATTTATTTGCTGCAAACCAACAAGCAATATGTGCTGATTTGGTTACATCTATAAAAAAAGATTGGTAGCCATAATGTTGAAGGACGGCTTGCGAAACTTCTGTGGTGATATAGTGATAGTCAAGAAAACAAAATGCTCTCAATAAAGCTCTTGAATAATGCGACCATTTAAACGTTAGAGGTGGAGCACAGCCATTTCTGGCAAAAGATGATTTTATGCTAACTTTCCCATTATCATCGAAATGTTTGGTTTGCCCTCTAAAAAAGTAACCATTTTTATATTTGGATAAATGAAGTTTTAATTCATCTTGTGTTGATATTTTTATTTCTTCCATTAACGCTCTACCGGTTCAGACATTGATGGCTTCCTTTTCAATAAATGGGCGTAACTCCGGGCGCAAGGCTTTTTCGGTGACCAGATCGACCGGACACCCTAACTGGTCTTCCAGGTAGAATTGCACGCCAAAATAGCGCGCCGAGGTAGCAGGTCCATCAAATCCAATCAGAATATCCACATCGCTATTGTCACGTGCATCATCACGTGCGGTCGAACCGAATAATGCCATTTGGGTAACGCCAAACTGCTGGGTTAAGATGGGTTTGATTTTTTTGAGTATGGTTAGGGCATTGTTGCGTTTCATGGTGCTTTTCTCAATGATAGCAAGCTATCAAAAGGCTTATATATCCAGTGTACCAAAAAAATCGAGGCTGACCTGGAGGAATTTTAAAGACGCTCTTAAGCATGTCGGCAGGTGCCCTCTATAAAAGGTCAATACCATGTTAATATTGATAACTGGAATATTTTTCGCAGCCCTAATGAATCTTCGCTTCCTCGCGTAGGAACAATGAAACTAGCCGCAAGAACGACACCAAGGGGATTAAACAATGACAGCAGTGATTCTTGACGAACAACTTGACAGACAATTTAGTCAGCTGGCTAAACAAGCGCATATCTCCATAGATCAAGCCGTTAATGATGCCTTGCGCGAATATTTAGCCGATTACAGTGATGCCCAGTTTGCAGAAAAGGCGCTGGATGAACTCAGTAACAATGAAGATGAGTTGATTGACTGGAGCGAGGCTAAAAAAAGCCTTTATGAGTAAATGGCGAGTCAAGTTAAAGGGCAGTGCGGCTAAATCGTTAAAATCACTCGATACCGGTACAAAGCAGCGAATTGAACGGTTTATAGGCCAGCTCATCGAAACTGATAATCCACGTTCGCACGGTAAAGCGCTGCAAGGAAAGCGATATGCCGGATTATGGCGTTATCGAATTGGAGATTATCGGCTGATTTGTCAGATAAAAGACAGCGAGTTAATTATCCTGTTGTTGGAAATTGGACATCGTAAGGATGTTTATAAGTAATCCATCATTACCCGTTCCGCAACGGGGCAACTGTTTTCAAACTGGATGGTCAGGGACATAGAAGCTCTCTATAAAAGCCCAATACTATGTTAATATTGGTGTCTTGGATTTTTTATCGCTGCGCCAATGACTAAGTCTCCCCCCGCCCAATTAATCGACCGCTTCGGCAGAACCGTTGATTATTTGAGAATCTCGATTACCGACCGCTGTGATTTCCGCTGCCTGTACTGCATGGCTGAAGACATGACCTTCTTGCCGCGCGCGCAGGTTTTGACGCTGGAAGAGATTTATACGTTGGCGCAAGCCTTCGCCGAATTGGGCGTGAAGAAAATCAGGATCACCGGCGGCGAACCTTTGGTTAGGAAGGGGGCGGTGGAGCTGTTGCAAAATATCGGACATATTGAAAGTCTGAATGAGCTGGTGATAACGACCAACGGCTCCCAGCTTGAAACGATGGCGGCGTCTTTAAAAGAGGCGGGCGTAAAACGCATCAATATCAGCCTGGATACGTTGGATGCCGACAAGTTTAAGGCGATAACCCGAACCGGCGATTTGCACCAGGTGCTTAGAGGCATTCAGGCTGCCAAGGCGGCAGGCTTTGAGCGGATAAAAATCAATGCGGTCATTCTTAAGGATAGAAACCATACCGAAGTGAATGACTTGGTTCAGTTTGCGGTCGATAACGGTATCGACATCAGCTTTATCGAGGAAATGCCGCTGGGTGTCGTCAGTCAGCATGACCGGGCTGATGCTTATTATTCCAGCGATTTGATCAAGGTCGATTTGGCAGAGAATTTCACTTTAGTCGCCACGCCTGAAAAAACAGGCGGGCCGTCAAATTATTTTAATGTGGCAGGCACACAAACCCGCGTCGGTTTTATTTCTCCGCACAGCGAGAATTTTTGCAGCACCTGTAACCGGGTGCGCTTAACCGTTGAAGGGCGCTTGCTGTTATGTTTGGGCAATGAGCATTCGGTCGATTTAAAGCAAGTTATCAGGGCTAATCCGGGCGACATGGCGGTGCTGAAACAGGCCATTGTTGACGCGATGCTGATTAAGCCGGAAAAACACGAATTTAATATTAACGAGCAGCCGGTTATATTGCGTTATATGAATATGACGGGGGGCTAGGGGCGAAAGGCACAAGAGGAAATCCCCTTGAACATTTCACCCTGTAACTTTTATTGACACCCTACTGGAGCTTAAGAATCATCAGTCCAGATAGGCTATGGCGTAGGCCGGAATAAGGCCATCCAAGCGCGTAGCGCGAGGTGGCGTTTCCGGCGAATTCGGAAGGTGTTTGCCGGAAACGCCAGTTCTCGCTGCCGCTCGAACCGACTTATTCCGGCCTACAGCAGGGCTGAAGGTGCGCTCCATACGTATTAACTTAAGCACATTGGTTAGTTCACCACGAAGACACGAAGAGCGCGAAGTTAATTTCTTCGCGCTCTTCGTGTCTTCGTGGTGATATTTTTTAAGTTTTAACGGCCTGCCGTTCCCCATTCCAACACTCATGATCTTGTGATCATGAACGATTTTTTTATTAGAGGTTCCAAATGTCTTTCGCCCAGCTCGGTTTAGCCGACGAACTCCTTAAAGCCGTAGCCGATCAAGGCTATGTCACTCCTACACCGGTACAGCAAAAAGCGATTCCCTTGATCCTTGAAGGCAAGGACGTGTTGGCAGGCGCACAAACCGGAACCGGAAAAACCGCCAGTTTTACCTTGCCGTTATTGCAACGGCTGGCCGAGAATCACGATCCGCATCAAAAACCGCGCCGCGTTCGCGCACTGATTTTAGTGCCGACCCGTGAACTGGCCGCGCAGGTCTATGAAAGCGTAAAAACTTACGGCGCACATTTACCGTTCCATGCGGAAGCGGTGGTCGGCGGCGCGAGTATCGGCATCCAGACCCGTCAATTACGCCGGGGTTGCGACATCGTGGTGGCGACGCCGGGGCGCTTGATCGACCATGTGCAGCAGCGCAATATCAACCTGTCCAACGTGGAAGTGCTGGTGCTGGATGAAGCGGATCGTATGCTCGATATGGGCTTTTTGCCCGATATTAAGCAACTGATGGCGCTGATACCCAAGAAACGGCAGAGCCTGTTGTTTTCTGCGACTGTGCCCAATGCGATCAAATCGCTGGCCGCGCAGTTGTTGAACAATCCCGTTGAAGTCGAAGTCGCCAAGCAAAATGCTACGGCTGAAAATGTCGCGGAACGGGTTTACGGCATCGGCCGCGAGTACAAGCGCGAATTATTGTCCTACCTGATCGGCAGCAATAATTGGAAGCAGGTTTTGGTTTTTGTTCGCACCAAACACGGAGCCGATCGTCTGGAAAAGCAGCTGATTGAGGACGGCATCCGTACGGCGGCGTTGCATGGCGATAAAACGCAGGGCGCACGCAACAAGGCGCTGGAGCAGTTTAAAACCGGCAAGGTTTCGGTATTGGTTGCGACCGATATTGCCGCGCGCGGTCTGGATATTGACGACTTGCCGCATGTGGTGAATTTCGATGTGCCGCAGGTGCCGGAAGATTATATTCACCGCATTGGGCGTACCGGACGGGCCGGCGCCAATGGCGAGGCCTTGTCGCTGGTGTGTCCGGAAGAAGCCTGGATGCTGGTGGAAATTGAGAAACTGCTTAAGCGGCAAATCCCGCGTGTGGCCGATACTGGCTATGAGCCTGTTTCACTGAAAGTGATCGATGCGCCTAAAAAGAACGCACCCAATAAAACGACCGGCAAAAAGGATATGCGGCATACCAAAAAACCGGCGGCTCGCGGCGCCAAACCAACGGTTCGTGGGGTTAAACAGCCTGACAGTAAGCGGATCGAATCAAGAGGTAAGGGAAGATCCGGTTCAAGAGGGAAAGTTTAAGGCAAATATGCCTTAAACGGTGTGACTTATTCCTGAACCAATATCCAGGGTTTGACGACAACGGCCCATACCTCGGCGTCAGCCTCAAACCAGTCGGCTGCCTGTTGGTCGGAGACCAAAGCAACTTGATTGCTTTGCATCCATAACGCAACCTGGTCTTTATTGTCGATGGAAAACTGGTAGGCCACATCGACTAAATCCAGGTCTGATGCAACAAATACCGCAGCGCCGGCGGCAAAAAAGCGTTGCAGTTCCTTCCAGGCAATTTGCGATGTTTCCAGATTTACTTTTTCTCTGGCAATGTCGCAACCGTTTGATTCGTTCATGATTTTCTCTTTGTTGTGGGTAGGTAGTGTGTTATTTACACATTTGAATTAGTGTCGTTATCTGCTCTGCTGTTATTCTATAGCTTGCGATTATAAATTACTAAATCAAGAGAGATAAATCATGTCGTTTTTTGAGTCAATAACAAAGAAATCCAAGTTAAAAGCCGCCATAAAACAAACAACGGAGGCGCGCAGCAGCGATGGCCATACGGCCGATCAACTGTTTAAAAAAGTTTATCAGGATTATGCCGAAGTTGTTGCTAACGAGCCGTTGATTGCTGAAGCTTTATATAATTGGGGACTTGCTTTGTTGCATCAGGCGAGAACCAAGTCGGGTGAGGCTGCGGCCAATCTTTATCAGGATGCCATTGCTAAATTCTCCTTTTGCTTGACTATTGAGCCCGCTTATCTAGGCGCGGCATTGGATGGCGGTGTTGCTTATATGGAATTGGCTCGTGTTAAAGCGGTTGAAGCCAATGATAGTTTATATGAACGGGCCAAAAGCTATTTCGAAAAGGCCAATGCGATTCAGGCCGGATCGGCTTCTTATAATGTAGCTTGTATTTATGGCTTGCGAAGCGAGAAAGAAGGCTGCCTGAATGCGTTGGAAATCTCTAAAAACAAGGGCTATTTACCGGTCGTCGCCGATATTATTGCTGACCCGGATCTTGATCGCGTTAAGCATCAGGACTGGTTTGTCGACTTTATGGAATCTTTAAATAAAAAACCGGAAGCGGCTGTTGAAGTTAGCGAGGCCGTTGTCAAAGAGGCCGCTTTGAATGAAAAAGCCGACATTGTGGAAAATCCTGTTGTTGCCGATACGCCGATAATTGAAAAGGTCGAAGATGATTCTGTGGAAGATGCCTCCGCTGTTGCCGAACCCGAAGTCGTAGAGCATAACGCGCTAGTCGCTGAAGATGCGGCAGTACCTGAAAAAACCGAAGTTGCGGCTGAAGCCGATGTCGTAGCGGAAGAAGTCAAGTAGTGATGTCTTCCTTTAGACATGTGGTAATTGCGGGGTTGATGGCCGCAATAGTTCAACCGGTCCTTGCCGCTGATGAGGGTTTAAGTCAAACATTCGCAACCTGTATGGATCAAGCCGGTGGCGTTACGCCATCAATGGTTGAATGCATGAATGCGGAAACGGAACGGCAAGATGTGAGGTTAAACAAGACTTATAAGGATATTATGGCCGGCCTTTCTCCTGAACGTAAGAAGCAGTTGCAGGAAGCCCAACGCTTATGGCTTAAATACAGAAAGGCTAACTGTGACTTTTATTACGATCCTGATGGTGGAACGATAGCCAGGGTCAGTGCAAACGATTGTTTCATGTCCGCTACGGCGGCGCGGGCTAAGGAATTAGAGGCTTTTAAGCAGCAGGAATGAAAAAAATCATGGGTTAACCGGGTAACACGCCGCTAATAAAGCCTGCATTTTAGCTAATCCCAGTTTTCGGGTTAATTCGATATTGTGTTGCGGGATGTTTTCCGGATCGGGGTGGCTGGCTACGGCCCGGTCTAGGCTGGTTTCCCGTAGCAAGTGCAGCATGGGGTAGGGTGAGCGATTGGTGTAGTTTGCGGCGTCGTCCGGATCGCTACCTTGAAAGCAGTAATCAGGATGGAAACTTGCCAACTGGTAAGTGCCTTCATAGCCTTGTTCAATCAACAGCGATTCGGCGATTTCAACAAAATCCAGGTAGTCGTTGAATTCTGCAAACGCATCTGCATAAATCAGCAGCGTGGTTTCAATGCCGGATTCGGTATCCAGTCGATCACATTCAAGTATCAGGTTCAGCAAGCATTGTTCGATTTCTGTGTCGCGATCGACGCTGAAGTGAATACTGCCTCGTTCCAGTTCGCGCCTTGCGAACGGGCAGATGCTGTGCTCAATGATGACGGATTTTAACCACGTTATTGTTGCGGCTTTAACGTGTTGATCGGGCAGGGTTTTATGGGTCATGGTTGGTTGCCGGTTAAAACAAAAAAGCCCCGTTACCTAGGGGCTTTTGGGGTGACGCAAGCTGCATTATTATTTATGACTGATGCCGGCTGCGATTCTTTTATCTCTTTCTTCGCTGGCTTTTTCGATCTTTGAAAAAAACCGGAGTATGTCGGTGGAGGAAAGAATGCCGACCAGTTTGTTGTCTTTATCGACGACAGGCAATGCGCCGATTTTATTGTCGGCCATTTTTGCAGCCGCTTCCGAGGCATAGGTGTCAGGGTTAACGGTTATCACGCCCCGGTGCATGATATGCTGCACTTTTTTCGGAATCACATGCAGTTCTGTAGCGCCTGTGCCGGTTGCCGCTTCAATGGCATTAGAGTTGCTTTTTGGACCCAGCGCTTTGTATAGGTCTCGGTCGGACACAATCCCGATAACTTTGCCTTTTTCAACGACGGGTAAGTGACGAATTCTTTCGTAATGAATCAAGAAAAAGACACGATCAATCAAATCGTGTTGCTCGACTGTAAATACTTTTGAAGTCATTAAATCTTCAACACGCATTATTATTCCCCCTGAATGTAAAAAAACTGACTAAGAATAGGGAAATAAACGTATTTTTACAAGAGATAAAATTTGATGTGTTATAAAATAATCAGTCACACTTTTATTTGGTTTTGCAGGTCGGATTAAGCTAACCCGACTGACGCGAGCTGTTATGTTAGAGTCTAAATCTGTCTTAGCGACACAATGGAGTTAGTTATGCGCATCATCCTGTTGGGGAGTCCCGGTTCCGGTAAAGGAACTCAAGCTCAATTTATTACTGAAAAATACGCTATTCCGCAAATTTCAACGGGTGATATGTTGCGAGCCGCAGTGCGGGAAGGAACACCGTTGGGTGTTGAAGCAAAAAAAGTGATGGATGCCGGTGGCCTGGTTTCCGATGATATTATTTTAGGGTTGATCAAAGAGCGTATTACTCAAGCCGATTGCGCTAACGGCTTTTTGCTGGACGGTTTTCCCCGGACCATTGCTCAAGCTGAAGGCCTGAACGAAATGGGCGTGAGCATCGATACGGTTATTGAAATCGTGGTGGAAGATGAGGAAATTGTAAAGCGCATGGCTGGCAGAAGGGTGCATTTACAATCCGGGCGCACTTATCATGTTGAGTTTAATCCGCCTAAAGTTGAGGGCGTTGATGATGTGACCGGGGAGCCTTTGATTCAGCGCGATGACGATAAAGAAGAAACCGTGCGTAAACGGCTCAGCGTTTATCATGAACAGACCAAGCCTTTGGTTGGGTTTTATTCAGCGCCGGAACAGCAGGTCAAGTTCAGTTCGATAGCCGGTGTCGGCAGTGTCGATGAAATCACCAAAAAAGTTTTTGCGGTTTTAGGGTAGCCGTAGGTTGGGTTGACGGCTTTTGTGTCCCGGAGAGTATTATTCTTAATCCAGCACATTAGAGCACCCAATGTTGGGACGCAACATGGCACTCAAAACATTCCGTGATTATCGGTGTTCAAATTTCAGAATAAAAGGTTTTAAAATTAATGACAAAGAAAGTTGCAGTTTTACCGACCGGCCTATGTTTAGGTTGCGTTACCGTGCTATGGGTGTGTACAGCTATGTCAGCTACACAGAAGGGTGGATAAGATGACCAAGTTATATAACGTTGCTGTGGTTGGCGCTACCGGTGCGGTGGGTGAAGCCATGCTGTCAATTCTGGAAGAGCGCAATTTCCCTGTCGGCGAGGTTTATGCCTTGGCCAGCAGTAATTCAGTGGGTAAAAGAATTCCTTTTAAAGGCGGGTCTTTGGCCGTGCAGGATTTGGCTACCTTCGATTTTTCAAAGGCGCAAATCGGACTGTTTTCGCCGGGCGCATCCGTGTCGGCGGAATACGCGCCGAAGGCCGCCGCAGCGGGTTGTATTGTTATTGATAACACCTCGCAGTTTCGCTATGACGACGATATTCCGCTGGTGGTGCCGGAGGTTAATCCCGAAAAAATCGCCGATTATAAAAATCGAGGCATTATCGCTAACCCGAATTGCTCAACTATCCAGATGTTGGTGGCGTTAAAGCCCATTTACGACGCGGTGGGGATTGAGCGCATCAATGTGTGTACCTATCAGGCGGTTTCGGGGACGGGTAAAGAGGCCATAGAGGAGCTGGTTAAGCAAACGACCAGTCTGCTGAATATGCAACCCATCATCACAAACGTCTACCCTAAACAGATTGCTTTTAACGTGTTGCCGCAGATTGACGTATTCATGGACAACGGCTACACCAAGGAAGAAATGAAGATGGTTTGGGAAACCCGGAAAATCCTGGGCGATGACAGCGTTTTGGTTAATGCAACGGCAGTTCGGGTTCCGGTTTTTTACGGACATTCCGAGGCCGTGCATATTGAGACCCGTAAAAAAATCGACGCGGCGACAGTCAGAGCCTTGCTTGAGAAGGCGCCCGGTGTGACGGTTATGGACGAGCGTAGCGATGGCGGTTATCCGACGGCGGTGACGGAGTCTTCAGGCAATGATGATGTGTTTGTAGGACGCATTCGGGAAGACATTTCGCATCCTCAAGGAATCGATTTGTGGGTGGTGGGTGACAATGTTCGAAAAGGCGCGGCATTAAACAGTGTGCAAATAGCAGAAGTGCTGGTAAAAAATTACATCTAGACTAAGCTTGTGTACATATTTGACTGGACGCGGTAAGAAACTGTGGTAACTATTGTGAAGAAGAGCGGCGTGCGCAATTTAACTAAAACTTTAGCGGTTGTATCGTTGCTTGCGCCGGCTAGTGGTCATACGCTAGGCATTGGCGAGATTAAATTGCATTCGGCCCTGAATCAAAATCTGGATGCTGAAATTGCGTTAACACTGTCAGGCGAGAACGTATCGGACATCAAGGTAAACTTGGCCCCACCTGAAAAATTTGATGAGGCGGGGGTGTCATGGAACTATTTTCTGTCGAAAATTAAACTTGAAACCGTTACTCATTCAAATGGCACGGCAGTCATTAAGCTGACTTCGAAGGAAGCGTTAAAGGAACCTTTTTTGGATTTTTTGCTCGAAGTCAGCTGGCCCAAAGGCAATTTGTATCGTGAATTTACTGTCTTGGTGGATCCGCCTTCAGTTTACAACCAAGCAACCATTCCCGTTTCAACCAGTGCTGAAAACTATGCGAAACCGCCAGTCACTACGCCTCAACGTCAATCGCATGCAAATGGACAAAGCAGTGAGAGCGAATATGGGCCTACACTTGGAAATGATACGCTTTGGAGCGTGGCTGATCGAGCAAGAGGACAGAGCGACGTTTCTGTAGAGCAGATGGTGATTGCGATTTATGAAGCAAACCCTAAAGCATTCTATAAAGGAAATGTTTATGCATTAATGTCTGGAAAAATGCTGAAGATTCCTGAAAGAGAGGCCATTTTAAAATTATCACGCAATCAGGCATTAGCGGAATTCAACCGGCATACAAAAGCCTGGAAAAATCATTCGGCTCCTGCCCATGTTGAAACAGCAAAGGAAAAGCCCGCCCTGAGCAGAGCCGAAGGGCCTGGCGATAATCAGTTAACGCTGGTTGCCCCGACCAAGGCGGCGGTCGCCGATCATGCTGTGGTAGCGTCGGTTAATGAGCAGGCAAGGGCTGAAAAGAAAGCAGCGGATGCATCTGCGATCGTTAAAGGTAAAGCTGAAGAGGGTGCAAGTGACGCAGCTACACAAAGCAAGGTAGCTGAGTTGGAAAAACAACTGGCGATGATGCAGGAATTGATTGCTTTAAAGGATCAACAGCTCGCGGCTTTGCAGAATAAGTTTCAGGAACATCCTGTTGGTCAAGAACAGGCAGCGCCGGTCGAAGTTGTGGCGGCCAAACCTGTCGACCAAGTAACACCTGCTCCTCAACCGGCCGAGCCGACGCCAGGCGAAGTCGTTGCGGCCAAACCTGCCGATCAGGTAACACCGGCTCCTCAACCGGTCGAGCCAGTGCCAGGCGAGGTTATGGCAGCGAAACCTGTGAATCAAGCGCCACCCGCTCCTCAGCAAGCAGTTGTTCAACCCGTGCAGCCAGTGGCTCAACCGAAACCTGAAGGTAGTTTATTCGATCCGTACTATCTGAGGATAGGGGGGGGCGGATTGGCAATTTCGGCACTGCTTGGCTGGCTTTGGTGGCGGAAACGCAAGGTTGACGAGGAAACGAATACAGAGAGTATGTTCGCCACTTCCAGCATGATTAAAATACCTGAAGCCGATGAAAGCCTTTCCGTGCCGGTTGTCGAAGAAGGTGCTGTTCATGATGTAGGCACAGTAGGCGAAAGTTCTTTCTTAAGTGAGTTTACACCGAGTGATTTTGACTCATTTGATACTGATCAGGGGGAAATTGATCCTATATCCGAGGCTGATGTATATCTTGCTTATGGTCGTTATCAGCAGGCCGAAGAATTAATACGGCAGGCGATTAAAGACCAGCCGAATCGCGATGAATGTAAATTGAAGTTGCTGGAAATTTTTTATGCTAACGAAAGCAAAACGGCTTTTGAAGCCTATGCGAATGAACTGGTAGAGGCTGGTAAGCGGAGTGAGGTCGAGTTTTGGGAAAAAGCGGCAGAGATGGGGCGTGAAATTTGTCCTGACTCGCCGTTATTTTCTTCCGGGGAGGCTCTGTTCGCAGTGGCTGACAATACACCCGTTGAAAATAGTGACGAAAACATCGGTGGGAGAGAGGACGTAATTACTGGAACGGCTTCTTTCGGAGAGTTGGACAGTGAAGGTTTTGCCAAGGAAACAACGGCGTTGAAGGGCGACGAGCCGGATATTGATTTAACTTCATCTGAAGCCGATTCTTTTGTTGATGAGCAGCGAAATAACGAAGACATTGACTTTGATTTAAGCTCATTCTCAATGGATACCAAAGAATCGGATGAAGCGGAAAAAGGCGTTATCGCTTCCAATACGCTTGCGGATAAGTCTTCAGGAGCGCAGATAGAAGACATCGATTTCGATTTAAGCTCATTCTCAATGGATACCAACGAATCGGATGAAGCGGAGAAAGGTGTTATCGCTTCCAACGCACTTGCGGATAAGTCCTCAGGCGCGCAGATAGAGGATATTGACTTTGATTTAAGTTCATTCTCAATGGATACCAACGAATCGGATGAAGCGGAGAAAGATGTTATTGCTCCAAGCACTTTTTTGGGCAAGCCCTCAGGAGCGCAAATAGAAGACATCGATTTCGATCTAAGCTCATTCTCAATGGACAGCAAAGAATCAGACGAAGCTGAGAACGATGTTGCTGCTCCCGGCGCCTTATCGGACATGCCTTCAGGGACACCGCCAGCCAGCCAACAGCAGGAATTTGAATCTTACGAATTTAGCTTTAGTTCCGATAATGCTAAAACAAAAGAAATCGACAGTCTTGATTTTAGCGCATTAGAAAATAGCGATAAAAAGCAACAGGATGTTGATTTTTCTGCGGATAAGGCATTAGATTTTAATGATGATTTTGGCGACGATTTCGACTTTAACTTTGATTTGGATGAGCCTCTGACAACAAGTGGGCAGTCCAATCAATATGATGAATTCGGTGTTTCCGATCTTACCGATATGGACGAGTTGGAAACGAAGCTGGATTTGGCAAAAGCCTATGTCGATATGGGTGATGCAGAAGCGGCCAAAGATATTGCCAAAGAGGTGCTTGAGCAAGGTACGGCCGAGCAAAAAAAAGCAGCCAAAGCGTTACTTGACGAGTTGGACTAAAATTGGGTTTTGCAGCCACAAAAAAAGCCCTTTAAGGGCTTTTTTTATGACTTAGTATTTGCCAAAGTTTTCCAGGATAAATTTTTGGTGGCATGTGAAATTTAAGGTGCGCTGCTGCAGTATGAGAAAGTGCCGATGGGTGCTCGCATAATTATTATTTAACAGACAGTTTTCTAGCGCATTTGCCGGTTGCTGAATGTCCATTAAGCCACAAAAACTCACCGAACCATTCAATTTGTGCGTAATTTCCCGGGCAAGATCGTATTGCTTGTTTTCCAGTGCATCTTTTATATCAATGACTTGCAACGGAAGTTCCTCGAACAACTTTTCAAAAAGGGTCAGCGTAAGGCGCCGGTTGTTTTTGGTTTTACTCAGGAGTATTTGGATGTAATCTAAAGCTAAAGCCTTTGTTTTCCAAAGATCTATAAGCTCATTGAGTCGTTGCTCTGTTATGGGGCCAGTCAGGATGTCGTCAAACTCTGCTGGGCATTGTTGCTCGCTTTGGGAGTCTTTTGCTGGATTAACGATAGCAATGACCGGTGTTTTGCTGTTCATGCCAAGAGGGTCTTTGATGCGAGCGATAAGTTCCGACTGCCAGGGATGGCGGCCGAGACTGCTCCCGGCAGTCCTCGGCATTTCCTCCATCCATGGAGGGCAGAAGTGTCGCAATCGGTCGGGAACCGATGCGACCGACTGCCAATGACGTATGTGTCGTAATCGGTCGGGAGTCGTTGCGACCGAACAGTTTACAGGCAAGTCAAGCAGTATCAGGTCGAATTGAGTCGCTTTAATGTGCATTAAAATATCATCGTATTGGGTGGTTGCAATAATATCTTGGCGGCGTTGATTAAATGATGAATGGTTAATGTCGATGTCACCGGTCATTAATACAATAAATGGCTTCTTCAATGGCATTTTTATTTTTCCTGAGGAATGATGCTGCTTTGATGAGGAATTGCACAGAGATCATCAAGAACATTTATCGTGGAGTGGTTGGGTCGTTTTGGCTGTGATAGAAGGTTTTATTTAATTTCATTATGTGTGTAATAAGGTGTCGGTTTTCTGGCGGCTTCATTTTTTAAGGTCGCGGTTCTTTGAGCGTATTTATTTGCTTAACTATTCGAGACTTATAATTAATACTTGGCGCAGTTAATTATTAACGTTTACAAGTATTCCTATCTTATTCTTTTAAAAGGATCTTTTTTCTTGTATGATTTGGTTTTACGATGTCGGTTAATGATAGCATTCAGCTGTTGGTTAGTGTTGTTTACAGAGATAAGTGGATTGCAGTTATAGTTTATTAGATTGTTTTTGCACGTATTATTATTCTGTGGACTTCAAATTGCTTAATTACTGATTAAAAACTAAAGGGTTTGTAGCATGGCTGAACTTGAGCAAGAAGGCGGAGAAGGGAAAAAATCTCCTAAAAAGCTGATTATCATTATTGTCGCGGCAGTAATTTTATTAGCAGTGGGTGGCGGTGTCACTTTCTTCCTTATGAAAGGGGATTCATCGAAAGGCGAAAAAGTTGAACATGTTGACGAGGATGAGGCGGCAGCTCATGCAGAAAAACTCTATTTTGATATGAGTAAGCCCATTGTTGTCGACTTTCCCAAGGGGGCGACAGTTAAACACGGACGAATTACGGTGTCTATATTGGTAGAAGGCGCCGAAACTATTGAGGTTTTGAAGAAAAATGAACCTATGATGCGCAATAATCTGTTGATGCTGATTGGTGCGCAGGATCCAGCCAATTTGAATACCCGTGAAGGAAAGGAGATGTTAGCTAAAGCCATGTTGGATGATGTGACCGCCGTTTTAATAAAAATGGCAGGGAAGGGGCAGGTTAAAGAGATATTTTTTACTTCATTTGTAATGCAATAACATGAGTGATTTACTCTCGCAGGCAGAAATCGATGCACTGCTAAACGGTGTTAGCGACGGAGATATTGAAACAGAGGATGAGTCCGAGTTTTATTCTGAAGCAGGCGCTGAAGAATTTTATGAAAAAGGCGTGGTCAGAGAGTATGACTTTGCCAGTCAGGAAAGAATTGTCCGTGGGCGTATGCCGACCCTGGAAATGGTTAATGAGCGGTTTGCCAGGTTTATCCGTATTTCGTTATTCAATTTCCTACGTCGTTCGGCGGAAATTTTTATATCGGGCATTCAGGTACAAAAATTTTCTGAATATATACAAGGACTGCTGGTTCCAACCAACTTAACGATTGTTCGGTTTAACCCTTTACGTGGCAAGGCGTTGATCGTCATTGATCCGCGACTGGTTTTTACCGTAGTAGACAATTTTTTTGGCGGTGCCGGACAATTTTATAATCAGACCGAAGGAAGGGAATTTACACCGACTGAAATGCGGGTGGTTCGGATAATCATTGATATGATTTTCAAGGACTTGAAGGAGGCCTGGAAGCCAGTCATGGAACTCGATTTTGAATATGTGGGCGCAGAAATTAATCCGCGGTTTGCCAATATTATCGGACCTGGAGAGATTATTGTTATATCCACCATTCATGTTGAGCTGGAAGGCGGGGGCGGTGACGTCAATATTGCAATGCCCTATGCGATGCTTGAACCCATCCGGGAGTTACTGGATGCCATCAGTAGCGACAGTGGCGAGGTAGACGGCGGTTGGCAGGCCGCATTGCGCGGCGAAGTACTGAGAGCGGAAGTGAGTATAAACAGTCTTCTGGTGGAAAAAAACATGACCATAAGAGACGTTATGCGGTTAAAAAAAGGCGATGTAATACCTATTGATATGCCGGATACGGTGATTCTTAAAGCGGAAGGAATTCCGGTATTTGAAGGTAAGGTCGGCATTTCGGATGGTAATTATGCGATACAGATTATCGATAAGGTAAAGTCTTGAATCAACCTGGCGCAATTCAGGATTTGATTGTAACAATATTAAGTTGGGAAATAAGATGAGCGAATATCCAAATACACCAGAGGATGGGGAAACGATTGATGATTTTGAGGCGGCGGCATTCCAGGAATTTAATAATCAGTTTGAAGATAAAAAGTCGTCTTCAAGCGTAGGCGATGAAGTTAATCTTGATGTTATTTTGGATGTTCCCGTTACTATTTCCATGGAAATAGGCCGGACACAGATTAATATCAGAAATCTTTTGCAGTTAAACCAGGGCTCGGTTGTTGAGCTGGAGCGTTTTGCCGGAGAACCGCTTGATGTGCTGGTAAACGGCACACTGATCGCCCATGGTGAAGTGGTGGTGATCAATGATAAATTCGGTATTCGCTTAACCGACGTGATAAGTCCATCGGAACGGGTTAAACGATTAGCCTGATGCCTGAAAAAATAATGGTCGCGTGGCTGATGTTCTGGTGGTTTCCTGCCAGCTTTGCTGCGCCGGGCGTGGACGTTCCAAAACAGGCAGTCAGGACGATTTCTTCCGGAGATATGCTCCATTGGGGCGTTGGGCTGCTGATAGTCTTGGCTGTCTTTTTTTTCTGTGTCTGGGGAATGCGCAAGTTAGGCGGAATCTCTGTCAACGGCGCAGAAAAAATGCGTATTGTCGGCGGCCTGTCGTTGGGTATGCGGGAAAAAGTCATTTTGCTCCAGGTCGGGAAAAAGCAGCTTATTTTGGGTGTGACGCCGGGACGTATAGATGCTTTGCATGTGTTGGAAGGTGAAGATTGCTTGAACAGCAACGAACCGCCATCTATAGGGAAAGACAGCGGATTTGCTGCCATTGTGAAGCAAGCGATGAAGGGACGATCTGATGGCTAAAAATATGTGGTATCGGTTGTTGATTATCGGCATGGCTTTTTTGTTGATCGAAACGCCGGCTTACGCGGCAGCGGGGATTGAAGCGGTCACCGTGACGACGGGCAAGCAAGGCGCGCAGACTTATACGGTAACGATCCAGATTCTGGCGTTAATGACCTTGTTAACGGTGCTTCCGGCGTTGTTGTTGACCATGACTTCATTTACCCGAATCATGATTGTGCTCAGCTTGCTACGGACGGCTTTAGGCACCGGTTCGGCGCCGAGTAATCAGGTGTTATTAGGCTTGTCCATGTTTTTGACTATTTTCATTATGATGCCGGTTTTTGACAAGGTGAATGCCGAAGCCGTCCAGCCTTATCTGGAAGAAAAAATCGACGTTACTGTCGCCATTGAAAAAGCGTCCGAACCCTTCCGGCAATTTATGCTAAAACAGACCAGAGAGGCCGACTTGGAATTATTTATCAGGATTTCCGGCAAGGCGGAGCTGGAATCGGCCGAAAATGTGCCGTTTTCGTTATTGCTGCCGGCTTTTGTGACCAGTGAATTGAAAACGGCATTTCAAATAGGCTTCCTGATTTTCTTGCCTTTTTTAGTTATCGATTTGGTGGTTGCCAGCGTACTGATGTCCATGGGTATGATGATGTTGTCACCGATGATTATTTCCCTGCCTTTTAAAATAATGCTGTTTGTTCTCGCTGACGGCTGGTCTTTGATCATGGAAATGCTGGCGGCAAGTTTTTATGTTGTGTAAGGTCGGCAGGTAAATTATGGTACCGGAAACGATTTTCATGGTTGGGCAGGAAGCGATGATTGTTGCGGTTAAGCTGACTGCGCCGGTGTTGCTACCCTCTCTGGCAGTCGGCCTGATTATTGCGATGTTTCAAGCGGCCACCCAGATTAATGAGGCGACCTTGACATTTGTGCCCAAGGTCATCGTGATCGGAATTGTTTTGATGATTATGGGGCCGGGGATGCTGCAAATGTTCCTTGATTATTTTCAGGGCTTGATCAGGGATATTCCGCATTTAATTGGTTGAATTTTGAACTTTACCGAAGCGCAAATTCTCAGCCAAACGGCATTGTTCATCTGGCCGTTAATGCGCATTAGTGCGATGTTTGTAGCGGTGCCGCTGTTTAGTATTAAAGCCGTACCGGCCCGAGTCAGGCTGATCCTTTCCGTGGTCATAACGCTTGTAGTCATGCCTTTGCTTCCTCCTTTGCCGTCTGTTGAAATGTTCAGCTACGCCGGGTTTATGACGGCTATTGCACAGGTTATGATCGGGTTGACGACCGGTTTTATTCTACAGTTGGTTTTTGCCGCAGCCGTTTTTGCAGGGCAAAGCGTTGCTTTAAGTATGGGTTTGGGTTTTTCGATGATGGTCGATCCGCAAAGCGGACAGCAAGTGCCGGTGATTGCGCAGCTTTATACGGTGACCACTACGTTAATTTTTATCAGTTTGGATGGACACTTGTTGTTAATACAAATGCTGTTGGATAGCTTTAAAACCTTGCCCATCGGCATTGACGGTATAGATAAAGCGGGCATCTGGTCGATTATTGCCTGGAGCAGCCGGATGTTTGCCGGCGGCTTATTGTTAACCATGCCTATCATTGCCAGTCTGTTGTTGGTGAATATTATTTTTGGGGTGGCGGCCAGAGCGGCTCCGCAATTACAAATTTTTTCAGTGGGCATACCGGTAACCTTGATGTTGGGTCTGCTGTTGATTTGGAAAACATTGCCTGATGTGCTGGATCAATTTTCGGGAATGTTAACGGATGCCTACGATTTGATCGGGCAGTTGTTGCGATTGTAGATGAGTTATGTCAGATAACGACGATAAAACCGAAGACCCCACCGGTAAGCGTCTTGCCGACGCCAGAAAGAAAGGCCAGATTCCAAGGTCCAGGGAACTTAACACCTTTGTCATCCTGATGGCGAGCGCTACCATGTTGCTTACGCAGGGCGGCACAATCGGC
This sequence comes from Methylobacter tundripaludum SV96, assembly GCF_000190755.2. Lineage (GTDB taxonomy): Bacteria > Pseudomonadota > Gammaproteobacteria > Methylococcales > Methylomonadaceae > Methylobacter_A > Methylobacter_A tundripaludum. The sequence continues at coordinate 99,211 of NZ_JH109152.1, forward strand.
AATGGACTGTTAAAAATCATGCGGACTACGTTTCGGCTGAGCCGCGCAGCCATTTTCGATCCCGATAGCATAACGCTGTATTTAAAGCAGGCCATGATAGACACGGTCATGTTGCTTGCGCCGTTTATGGCGGTGATGGTTGTTGTCGCAATCGTCACGCCCATATCGATGGGCGGCTGGGTATTCAGTTGGGAGGCTATAGCTTTTAATCCGTCAAAAATGAATCCAATTGCAGGGATTGCCAGGATTTTTGCCATACGGGGATTGGTTGAGTTATTCAAAGCATTATTGAAGATTTTGTTGGTTTTTGCTGTTGCCGTTGCCTTGTACCGATCTTTTATCGGCGAATTACTAAGCTTGGGCGGCGAGTCGCCGATTCACTCAATCGGTCATGCGCTGGACATTATCGGTACGTGTATTTTGCTGCTCAGTAGTTCATTGATACTGGTTGTGATGATTGATGTACCTTATCAACTGTGGGACCACAGTAAAAACATGAAAATGTCCAAGCAGGAAATCAAGGATGAAAATAAGGATGCGGAGGGCAGTCCTGAGGTGAAAGGGCGGCAGCGCAGAATGCAAATGGAGACGGCGCAAAGACGCATGATGGAGGAAGTGCCGAAAGCCGACGTTATTGTGACTAATCCGAGTCATTATGCGGTGGCTTTAAAATATGACCAAAATTCGAATAGTGCGCCCAAACTGGTCGCCAAGGGCGTCGATTTGATTGCCGCCCAAATCCGTAATGCTGCGATAGGTTCCGGTGTGCCGTTGGTGGCGTCCCCGCCTTTAGCCAGAGCGTTGTATTATTCGACCGAGTTAGATAGAGAAATACCGCAGGGACTTTATTTAGCCGTAGCCCAAATACTCGCCTATGTGTATCAGTTAAAAGCGGCTCAGAAAAATGATTGGAGAGCGCCATTGCCACCGGAAAATATTAACGTGCCTGACGAATTTAAACAGGATTAGCAGGGTATGGATTTTACTAAATTAAAAGCAGCGTTGGCGGTATTGAGCAAAGCCGAGTTGGGCGCGCCATTGGTTATCGTCATGGTTTTGGCGATGCTGATATTGCCGCTGCCGGCATTCGTGCTCGACCTGTTTTTTACCTTTAACATCGCTTTCTCGTTAATCATCCTGCTGGTCGTTGTTTATACGCTTAAACCTTTGGAATTTGCGTCATTCCCAACGGTTATTCTGCTTGCGACCATATTACGTTTGGCGCTGAACGTGGCTTCGACGCGTATCGTATTGATTGAAGGACATAAGGGCGGCGATGCCGCCGGTAAGGTGATTGAGGCCTTCGGCGCTTTTGTTATCGGCGGTAACTTTGCCGTGGGTTTGGTGGTTTTTGCGATTTTGATCATCATTAACTTCATGGTCGTCACCAAGGGCGCCGGGCGGATTGCGGAAGTCGGGGCGAGGTTTACGCTGGATGCGATGCCGGGCAAGCAAATGGCGATCGATGCGGATTTGAATGCAGGCTTGCTGACTCAGGATGAAGCGCGTGAGCGGCGCGCCGAAGTGGCTACCGAAGCGGATTTTTACGGTTCCATGGACGGGGCGAGCAAATTCGTCAGGGGCGATGCGATTGCCGGGATTATTATTTTATTTGTCAACATGATCGGCGGTTTGGCCATTGGCGTTCTTCAGCATGATTTGAGTTTTGCCGATGCAGGAAAGATTTATGTATTACTGTCCATTGGTGACGGTTTAGTCGCTCAGATCCCTTCGTTGTTATTGTCGGTAGCCTCCGCACTGGTGGTCACCAAGGTGGGCAGCAGCGGCGAAAATATCGGGCAACAGGTTACGGCGCAGCTATTTGCAAATCCCAAGGCGTTAACGGTTACGGCAGCGGTGATAGGCGCGCTGGGTATCATTCCGGGCATGCCGAATATGGTCTTTATCATACTGGCTTCGGTTCTGGCCGGTTCGGCCTATTTAATTGAGAAGCGACATAAAGAAGCCGAGTTGGTTGCTATCGATTATCCGCAGGAGCAGATTCAAAACCTAGCCGCTCCCGAGACCAAAGAGTTGGGCTGGGATGATGTGATGCCGGTTGATGTTGTCGGCCTGGAAGTGGGTTACCGGCTCATTCCCTTGGTGGACAAGAATCAGGGCGGACAACTGATGGTTCGTATCAAGGGCGTACGGAAAAAACTGTCGCAAGAGCTGGGTTTTTTAATCCCGTCGGTGCATATCCGGGACAATCTTGATTTAAGTCCAACAGCCTACCGGATTTCGCTGATGGGAGTAACGGTAGGCGAGGCTGAAATCATGCCGGATATGGATATGGCGATTAATCCGGGCCGTGTTTTTGGCACCTTGAAGGGCAATGCGTGCAAGGATCCCGCTTTTGGCCTGGATGCTGTGTGGATAGAACCAAACCAGAAAGATCATGCGCAAACCCTCGGCTATACGGTAGTCGACCCTGGAACAGTGGTGGCGACCCACCTGAGTCATCTTTTGCAATCGCATGCCCACGAATTATTCGGTTACGAAGAGGCGCATAAAATACTCGATAATCTGGCCAAGTCTGCCCCTAAACTGGTCGAGGATCTGGTTCCGAAAACATTGCCGTTAGGTGTGGTGGTCAAAGTACTGCAAAACCTGTTGCAAGAGCATGTACCTATCCGGGATATGCGCAGCATAGTCGAAACTTTGGCGGAGTACGGACTCAGGAGTCAAGATCCCGACATCTTAACGTCAGCGGTGCGTGCGGCATTAGGTCGATTAATTATCCATGAAATCAGTGGGATGCAGAATGAGTTGCCGGTTATTACGTTGGATCATGAATTGGAACAGTTATTGCATAAATCTTTGCAAACGGCAGGCGAAAGCGGTGTTGGGGTCGAGCCGGGGTTAGCGGAACAAATGCATACATCGTTACAGGAAAGTATGCAAAAAATGGAAATGGAAGGACAAACGGCGGTATTGCTGGTTTCTTCTTATATCCGTCCGTGGTTATCCCGATTCGTTCGCCATTCAATTCCCGGATTACATGTCTTGGCATACAATGAAATACCGGCTGATCGTCAGATCAAAGTGGTTTCAACTGTCGGACGAAGAACATAGCACATGAGGCTAAATTATGAAGATTAAACGTTTTTTTGCGGAAGACATACGCCAGGCCATGCGAATGGTTAAAGAAGAATTGGGCGCAGATGCAGTCATCATGTCAAACAAGTCTGTTGACGGCGGCGTTGAAATTGTCGCCGCGCGCGATTTTGACGAGCAGCTGATCCAAAGCAAATTGCAAAAACAGGCCGTCGAGCAACAATCTTCCACCATCCATGGCAGTCGCGAAACTAAAAAAATCGATTTGCCTGATTTTGAAGCGGAAAAGAATCGTTTACATGTATTAAGCAGCCAGAGAAAACAAAGTGCCGATGGTTTCGTGCCTGAGCGTCCTCCCGTGCGCCGAAATATTGACCAATATGTCGGCTATGCAGAAAAAGTACATCTACGCGGAAATATGGAAACGGTAACGGCAAAAGTCGCCAAGCCGGTTGCACCTGCCGTAACACAAAGGCCTAAGCAAGCGGAAAGACCTATGCAAATAGTTATTCCGCCCGAAAAGCAGAGCAGTCCGGCTGATAATCTGCTCCTGGAAATGAGCAAGGAGCTTAAATCCTTAAGGTCTGCGATGGACTCCAAACTATCCAGCGTTAGCTGGGGCGCAGCGTCGCAAACCAATCCGGTCAGGGCTGATTTGCTACAACGATTGGCGGGAATGAGCATTTCAAGAAAACTGAGCGTTAAAATCGCTAACCGCTTTACCAATCACACTGATCCCGAACTGGTTTTTAGTCAAGCCCAGGAACTGTTGGCGAAAGTGCTGCCCGTAGCCGGCGATGATTTGCTGCAACACGGCGGCATTGCCGCTTTAGTAGGACCTACCGGCGTAGGAAAAACCACAACGATTGCCAAGCTGGCCGCCAAATTCATTTTAAAGCACGGACCCAGACAGGTTGCCTTGATTACCACCGATAATTACCGTATCGGCGCGCATGAGCAACTGAATACCTATGGACGGATACTTGACGTTCCTGTTCGGGTGGCATCCAGCGCCGCTGAATTGCGTAATCTTATCAATGGTTTTTCGGACAAGCGCCTTATTTTGATCGATACTGCCGGTATGAGCCAACGCGATATGAAGCTGGTCGAGCAGATTAATACCCTGCAACAAAGCGGTATCGACATTAAATCCTATCTGGTGATGTCGGCGGCAACCGAATACAAAGCCATGAATGAAATTATCAAAGCCTTCCAGGTTTTTGAACCGCAAGCGAGTATTTTGACTAAACTTGACGAAGCCGCAACGATTGGCTCGGCCGTTTCTTCAATCATAGAGAACAACCTGCCGTTGTCTTTTATTGCCGACGGCCAGCAAGTGCCTGAAGACATGCATAGCCCTTGCGCCCGGACTTTAATCGCACAATGTGTGGCTGAGTTGGATGAAGAAAATGATTATAACGATGTCAATAACGAAGCTTGGGCGGCGCAAGGCTATGCATAAGCAACCTGATCAAGCAGCCGGGATAAGAAGAATGAATAAAATAAAACCCGTTCGGGTTATCGCCGTCACCAGCGGCAAGGGTGGCGTGGGCAAAACAAACTTGTCGGTTAACATTGGCATATCGCTGTCGCAAATGGGGCAGCGAGTGGTGTTAATGGATGCCGATATGGGATTGGCTAATGTCGATATTTTGTTAGGCGTGTATCCCAAGTTCAACCTTTCTCATGTGCTGTCAGGAGAAAAAACACTGGATGAAATCATGATTGACGGACCCTCGGGATTGAGAGTGATTCCAGGTGCATCCGGCATTCAGAAGATGTCTGAACTGACCACCGTTGAACAAGCGGCAGTGATCCATGCTTTTAGCGAGATCGACCAGGATATCGATGTATTGATTGTCGATACAGCGGCCGGCATATCGGCAAGTGTGGTCAACTTTGCCCGCGCCTGCCAGGAGATTATCGTTGTTGTGTGCGACGAGCCGACATCGTTAACCGATGCTTATGCCTTTATTAAGTTGCTTAACAGGGATTATGGCCTGTCCCATTTCCATGTGATAACCAATATGGTTCAAACCGCTCAGCAAGGTATCGCGTTATTCCAGAAACTAAGCAAAGTCACTGATCGCTATCTGGATGTTACCCTGAAGTTTGCAGGCGCAGTACCGTATGACGAATATTTGCGCAAATCGGTTCAAAAACAAACGCCGGTGGTTATGGGCTTTCCCAGAAGCAAGGCATCGCTCGCGTTGAAAACGATAGCCGCAAGAATTGACAGCTGGCCGCTGAAATCCCAGGCGGGCGGTTATATTGAGTTTTTTATTGAAAGAATGATTCAATACGGATCCCAAAAGGATGTTGCGTGAGCGGCGTGGCAATGTACACTTCGGTACAGGCTGGAGGCACCGATGAGCGTGTCATGCAGCATGCACCGTTAGTTAAGCGCATTGCCTACCACTTATTGGGCAGATTGCCCGATTCCGTTCAAGTCGATGATTTGATTCAGGCAGGGATGCTCGGTTTACTGGAAGCCATCAAGAATTACGATGCCTCGCAAGGCGCCAGTTTCGATACCTACGCCGGAATTCGTATCCGCGGTTCTATGCTGGATGAGGTCCGGCGTAGCGACTGGACGCCGCGCTCCGTGCATAAAAAATCACGGATGGTTTCTGACGCCATACGGACGATCGAAAATAAAACCGGGCGCGAGGCAAGAGACGTCGATGTGGCTAAGTATTTAGGCATAGCGATTGATGAATATAATCACATTCTTCAGGATTCAAGCAGCTGCCGAGTATTCAGCGTCGAAGAATTGGCGCAAGATGGAGATCATTACATGGATGAAACCCTGAGTCATGAAGAAGGCCCGGTAGACGGCTTAAGTCGTGAAGGATTTCAGCAGGCATTGGCAAACGCCATCATGGGTTTGCCCGAGCGCGAACGCCTGGTTATTTCGCTCTATTATGATGAAGAGTTCAACTTGCGCGAAATCGGCGAAGTTTTGAATATTAGTGAATCCAGAGTCAGCCAAATCTGCACTCAGGCCGTGTTGAGGTTGCGTTCAAGACTGTCTGACTGGATAAACGATTAGTTATCTGAAAGCTGGAAAATGGATATTTTAAGCATCGCGGGTATTTTTGTCGGGGTCGGCGCGATTCTGTTGGGCATCATGCTGGACGGCGGCGACATCCATTCGTTGGTCAACGTACCTGCGCTTATTATTGTGTTCGGGGGTACATTCGGGGCGACGCTTTTGCAATACCCGCCAGCCGTTTTTGTCAGAAGCATGAAAATGTTTTCGTGGGTGCTCATATCAAAAGAAATGAATCTTTCAGAGCAAATCGATAAGGTGATTTACTGGAGTTTGCTGGCGCGAAAGGAAGGTTTATTGGGGCTTGAAGATGCGCTGCCCAAGGAAGAAGATCCGTTTATAAAAAAAGGCTTACAGTTGTTGGTTGACGGTAATGATCCTGATGCCATACGCGACATATTGGAGATGGACATGGATGCCAAGGAAAGTATGGGCTTACAGGCGGCAGGAGTGTATGAGGCGATGGGGGGTTATGCGCCGACCATCGGCATACTCGGCGCCGTGATGGGCTTGATTCATGTCATGCAGAACCTGACCAATCCGGAACTTTTAGGGCAAGGGATAGCGACGGCTTTTGTCGCGACAATCTATGGCGTAGGTTCCGCCAACCTGGTTTTTTTGCCGGTTGCCAATAAACTAAAAGCGCATGTGCTTGCCTTGACCCAGGCCAGGGAAATGTTGGCTGAGGGTATTATTTCTATTGCAGAGGGTCAAAATCCAAGAAATATAAAGCTGAAATTGGGCGGCTATCTGCATGACTCCTATAAAGACTAGGCTATGGCAAGGCGCAGGAAAAGACCTATAGCGGACACTAATAATCATGATCGATGGATGGTGTCTTACGCAGATTTTATAACCTTGTTATTTGCCTTTTTTGTGGTCATGTATTCAATCTCTTCGGTAAATGAAGGGAAGTACAAGACACTGTCCGATTCATTAGGCGAAGCATTTTCAAATAAAGAACAGCAGGGTAATGAGATTGCCCCTATTCAGATAGGCACTTTGCCGACGACTATTCAGCCCATTCCATTAGAAAATCCAACGGCGGTAGAAGTTGAAGAAAGACGCGAGTTGAGTGAAGAAATATTAAAAGAAAGAAAGCAGTTGAGTCAGGTGTCAGGCCAATTCGAACAGGTTTTAGCGCCTTTTATCCAAGATAATCTGGTTTCAGTCAAGAAAAACGACTATTGGATAGAGCTGGAAATGAATAGCGAAATGCTGTTCTTGAGCGGTGAGGCGGAATTATCCAAAAAAGCGATACCGGTGTTACAAAAGATTGTCGAGGTGATTAATCCATTGCCTAATATGGTTAATATTGAAGGACACACCGATAATATTCCTATCGATAACATAAAATTCAGGTCGAATTGGGATTTGTCATCCGCCCGGGCAACCAGTGTTGTGCATGAGTTTGTTAAGGAGGGCATTAATCCTCCTCGTTTGTCGGCAATTGGGTATGGAGAATTTCATCCTATTGGCGATAACAAAATAGAGGCGGGTCGATTTAAGAACAGGCGAGTGGTTCTGGTTTTAATGTCGCAGGCTTTTGCGCGTTATGGAGCTAATGATGAAGAACGCGCCAAATTATTGAACTTGGCTCCGACAGCGACTGCTGTTGGTCAACCATAATGCCGATTCGGTTAACAATAACGTAAAATGACTGCTAATATTAAAAAATGAGTCGCGTAGGTCGGGTTACGACTGCAAGGATGCAGGAGGTAGAGCAATGCAGGAGCGATTGCCGTGCGATAGCACAATCCGGCCTATTCAAGCGGCAAATGTTGGGTTACGGCTACGGCCTAACCCAACCTACGGCAATAAAGTCAGTCATGGGAGGCCAGTATGCTAGAAATACAACCCGTATCACCCTCTTTTCCAGTCGTGAAACCTAAAAAAATTGACCGGGATGATAGTCTCCCAGAGAAACAGCAGCGTAGAAAGAAACAAGAAGAGAAAGAACATGAGGCTGAACCCATTCAACATATTGATGAAATTGCTTGATGAATAATCCTGTGATGGTAGCTCTTATTATTGAGGGTATAACTATTGTTGTTATGCTCGTGGTGCTTTTTTGGCTGGTGCGTACGCAGCTGAGGCTTAAACGCGATTATCAGGTTCTTAATGATATTGTTCACGGCAACAGTAATGACATTGCCGGTTTGTGTTCGGCCGCTTTGACAGTCGATAGCCGGATAGCCACAGTGGATAGCCGAATAGCCGTTACCGACGGGCAGATCGATGATCTGGCGGCAAAGATTGCCGAAGTCGAGCAAAATGACCAGTCTTCTCATCCGTACAGCGGAGACATCCGAAAAGTAAGAAGCGGGGCTAGTGTTAATGAATTAATGAAAAACTCAGGGCTAAGTCATGATGAGGCCGCTTTATTGATTCGTTTGCATGGCTCTAAAACACCGCCGTAAAAGGGCAATACATAAAAAAGCCCGGCTTACCAAGTAAGCCGGGCTTTTTTATGTGGGCCGGGCGTAAAAGATTATTTAGTCATCGCCGCTGAATACGCCTAACAATTGCAACAAGCTCAGGAACAGGTTGTAGATAGACACGTATAAAGACACAGTCGCCAAAATGTAGTTGGTTTCGCCGCCGTGGATGATTTCACTGGTTTGGAACAAGATCATGCCGGACATCAGCAGGATAAACATGGCCGATACCGCCAGCGATAAAGCCGGGATAGCGAAAAACATCGCCCCAAGACCCGCCAGAAATGCTACCAGCACGCCAACCATCAGGAAGCCGCCCATAAAGCTGAAATCTTTGCGTGTGGTTAAGGCGTAGCCTGAAAGGCCCAGGAATATGACGCCGGTGCCGCCTAATGCGGTCATGATCAGTTCATGACCATTGCTGAAGGCCTTAATGTACATGGTTAAAATAGGGCCGAGAGTCAGACCCATAAAACCGGTCAAGGCAAAAACAAAAACCAGACCCAAGCTACTGTTGCTGAATTTTGTGGTCAGGAACAGCAGGCCGAAATAACCGACCAGGGTAATGATAGGGCCAAAATGCGGCAGATTCAGTGCCATTGCGGCACCTGCGGTCATCGCGCTGAAAATCAACGTCATCGACAATAACAAATAAGTGTTTCTCAGCACCTTGTTGGTTGCCAGAATACTGGCTTCCGAACGTGGAATAGCGGTATTTAATCTCATTTTATTTAGATTCCTTAAAATAAATGGTTAACAGAAAAGATGGACTGCTCAATCTTACAAGAGTTTGACGGACTTAGTAAGAATATTTAGTAGAATAGCGGATTATTGAAAGAATGATTTTTCAGGGCTCCGGATAATGACAGAAAACAGACAATTAACACCGTACGATCACATAGGCGAAGAGGCGGCAATACGCAGTCTGGTTGAGCGGTTTTATTTTTACATGGACACGTTGCCGGAAGCCGCCGGAATTCGTGCTATGCATGCGGCGGACTTGTCGTCGGCGCATGACAAGTTGTTCAAGTTTTTGTCCGGCTGGCTGGGCGGTCCCGATTTGTTCGTTCAGGAATACGGGCATCCAAGGTTGCGGCAGCGACATTTCCCCTTTGCGATAGATGCGGCAGCAAGGGACCAGTGGATGTTGTGTATGACCAAAGCATTGGATGAAGTGAGTATGGCCGCGAATTTCAGGGAAAATCTAAGCCAAGCCTTGCAGCAACTGGCAACCCATATGATTAATCAGGATGAATAGATTTAAGCAAAGCGTGTTGCCCCAGTTTTTCCCAGTAATCCAGTAATATAGAGAATCGTCATTTCTAATCCAGCATTTTCCTACCAGATTCGGCGCAGTCAGCGGGCCACGCAGACGCGAATTATCGTAACGCCCGGTAAAGTCGAAGTGGTCGCGCCAATAAAAGTCGCCGAACATAAAATTCATCAGTTCGTTCAGGACAAGCAGCAGTGGATAATCCAGGCGTTAGCTAAAATTGCAGCCAAAAGCCAGCTGCATAATAAATTGGCTCCGGCTGTTTACGGACATGGCGCTGAAATTCCTTATCAGGGGGCATCGTATAAATTGGCGGTAAGGCCCACAAAATTAAAAAGGATAAAAATAGAATTCTGTCAGGAATTTGTTGCTCATGTCCCCGACGCATTGATCATTAAAGACCATAGTGCGGAGATAAAAGAAGCGTTAATACGCTGGATGAAAAAGGAATCGAAAAGCCAGGTAGAACGGCTGGTAAAGCAGCATGCGGAAAAAAAACAGCTATTTCCCCAGACTATTAAAATCAAAACGCAAAAAAGCCGATGGGGCAGTTGCGGTATTCATAATGACATTAATATCAACTGGCTGTTAATCATAGCTCCGCCCGAAGTTCTGGAATACGTGGTAGTACACGAGCTTTGCCATATCAAGGTCAGGAATCACTCCGTTCATTTTTGGGCGTTGGTCGCTGAACATTTGCCGGATTATCAAAATAGACGGCAGTGGCTGAAAAAGCATGGAAGCAGTTTGATGATGGGCTTGTAGTTTCCTCGGAGCGCCTCGATCGCAGCCTGAATAAGCGATAAAACCGGTGTCTAGGTTTTTTTACGCTCTTTAAGCAGCTGCAAAACTTCAATGCCTTTTTTGCGCTGTACCCGGATAATTTCCAATTCAGTTTGATAATGTTTGCTTAAATTATCGTCGTTAACCTGTTGCATGGTGCGGGTAATTTTTCTCTCTTTTTTCTTGAGCTTAAGCAGGATTTTTCTTAACTCCTCAATGTGTTGCCTTTTTTTGTGTTTGTCGGTGTTAAAGAAGGCCTGTAATTTGTGGAGTAACTTTTCTATTTTCATGACTGTCCCTGCTGGGTAGGGGAGTAGTTAACGAGTGCTCGGATGACGCTATTGGTTATCGACTGTTTGAACAACATCGTTAATTTCAGTTTCATTCAGGGTTAATTGTTGTTCAGCCCGGGCATTACCTGTGTTGCCGTGTAAAAACAGCGTTTCGGCGGCTTTTAGCAGATTTTTTTTAATGTTGCGCATATAGGCGGCGTCATTGATCAGGGAAGAGCCGGTTTCAGGCGTTATTTTTTGTTCTCTAATCAGGGTCTCAATGGCGCGATTCATTTGCATGTCGTCATTTTTAATGGTTGCTTTTAATGTATCTAATGATAATAACGGTAATTCGTTGCTTTCAATTTCATGCCTGAAATTGTCAATCTGCTGAATATGAAAGACTATTTGGTAGGCAATTTTGTTGTACTCATTTATCGTGGCTTGATTGTTTGAGGTTCTGAAGCGAGTCCAGTTTTTTTGCAAGTGCTTGGTGTCTTTAATGGCTTCAACAATGTGCTTATTAGCCTCACGTAGCCAGGAAAGCTTCGAAGATTGGGCCATTTCCCAAGTAAACCCGGCTCGGCTGATGAAAGCAATAATGGCGCTGTAGATGCCTTTTATTCTCTTCTCATAGCTGGCATCAATGTCGTATTCAATGGGATGATTATTTCGTTCTATGAGTTGCTTGAGCGAGTCGTTTTTTTGGAGATCGGATTTACGTAAGCCAAAAGTGCGCAAAATAATATGGATGGCATTTTCATATAAATGAATGCTTTCCAGTCTGACCGATTCAACGACTGTTTCAGGGAAATCCATGGCCGATGAGTCCAAATATTTCGGTTTAAAAATAGCGGGGCGTTTTTCGATGAATATCCTTTCTAATAATAGAATTTGTTGATTAATGAAAGGAAAAAATAGAACGATACCTGCGAGATTAAACAGGCTATGAAATGTTGCCAGTTTCATGGCATTGTCCGAGACGGCAATACCCAAATTTGCGCTGATGATGTCGACAGCAATGCCGAATTGTTTAATAAAAAACAGTACAAAGATACCGGTAAACAGGTTAATGAACATATGTGAGCCTGCCAGGCGTTTACCCTGAATATTGGCGCCGAAAGAAGCAATGATCGCAGTGACGGTGGTGCCGATATTGGCGCCTATTACCAGCGCCAGTGCATTGTCATAAGTAATTTGATGTACGGAAACCGCAGTAATGGTTAATAGCATCGTAGCGTGGCTGGACTGCATGATAATGGTGGCGATGATCCCTACGGCGGTGTAGACCAGTAGCCCTTTGACGCCGGGCATGGCGTATTCGGCCAGATTTATAGTGTTTTCGAAGGCTTCAAAGCTTTCTTTCATGTAGTGTATGCCAAGGAGCAAAAAGCCCAGGCCGGTCAGGATATAGCCGATGCCTTTTAACTGTTTGCCGCTTTGAAATACGCATAAAACGCCAAAAACCAGCAGGGGCATGGCGTAGGTGGCAATATTAACTTTCAGCCCCAGCCCTGCAATGAGCCATGCACCGGTAGTCGTACCCAGATTGGAACCGAAAATAATGCCGATGCCGGCGACTAAATCAAGCAAACCCGCACTCAGAAATGAAATGGTGATGACTGAGACCAAGCCGCTGGACTGCATCAATGCAGCCGACACAAAACCAAAGCCGAAACTTTTCCAGGCGGTGTCTGTGGTTTTTTGTAGAATTCGTTCCAGTACGCCTCCGGTAAAGGCTTTAAATCCTTGTTCCAGAGATAGCATGCCGAACAGGAAAATCGAGACGCCCGCCGCGATGCCTTTAAATGCATCGCTTAGCCAAAAACCGTAAGACAATAGCGGGACGACAATCAGCAAAAGGACTTTATGCATGGTTATTGGAAGATTTGTTTTAAATGAGAGGCGATGGAACGGTTCGCCCAAGCAGGCTAGATTGGCGGTTGTTTTACGCCTGTCAATTTGATATGTACAGCGTCGCCGACAGTCAATTGGCCGCATTGATCATGCAGGGCATTTTGTCCGAAATAGACTTGATTTTGCCATTTTCTGGTGCGATTGAGTGTCGTGAGCGGTTCCTTGCCGGTTTGCGCGGTTTCAGGGTCGATAGTCGGAATGGCGCACCGGGAGCAGGGTTTGGGGAGTCTGAAGTCTATAGAATCAATGGTGATTTCGCGCCAGCTGTCTTCTGCATAGGCGGGACAGCCGGAAATGACCAGATTGGGTCTGAAACGAGCCATGGGTAAATTCAGCTGCATGTCATGATTTAATGCAGTCAGGGAGTTTTCTGAAATGATCAGGAAAGGAAATCCGTCAGAAAATGCTACCTTGTCGGTAGACTTGGCATAATCGGGATCAACCGGGCGAATGACTTCATCGGGCTGGTAAATCAGTCGGCAATCCTGTCTTAAAAAATCGCTCAGCCATTGGTCGGCTTCCGTTGAAACGCTACGGGCGTCGCACTGGTCATGCCAGATGGTGCTGTTAATGATGTGACCGTCAACAGGCTCAATGGGTAGGGATAGATTTTCCATGCCCGGTGCGGACAAGATCAGGTTTTTATCGGTCAGTGCGGTTTTAATTAAAGCCATTTTCGGCAATTTCCGCTGGCTGAGGAATTGCCGGTCATTGTCGATAATCATCCATTTCCTGTCGTGCTGAAAGCCTTTTCCAGTGACAGGCCAGCTGTTTGCGCTAATGCCTGCTAATGACTTTACGGGATAGATGAATATTCCGCTTAATAGAAGGTGTGTCATTGGCGATAGTATTAACCTAACAATGATTTTACCGCGCCGTCGAATATGTTGTTGTGAGCTCCTTGTGCTTGGGATGGATTGCTTTGAAAATCAGCAATAAGCTGTTTGAGCGCTTGTTGAGCTTGATCTTTATTTTCTATTGGGGCAGCCTGGTCGCTGCTTTTTACCGGTGAAGATGTAGATAGCTTTAATGATGTATCGGAAAGTTTTACTGTTTCCTTGGAAACTTGTAGGCTGTCGTCCTGATCGTTATCCGACTGGGTTTCGATAGCGGGTTCATTATTTTCCGAGCTTTTCGTCCGTTGAGACGATGCCGAGTTAATGAGCGTATCTGATCGAGTTTGTATAGTGCTTGCGTCCATTTCTATGTCCTTTTAGCTTAGTTGAAGGCCGTAAAAAACGGCGGTGATTTTTCCTGATTTTAACATTCAACCCTGGAATCAGGATTGTTTTTATTAATGCTGAACTCTTTGTTGATTGAAGTCAACACTCTATTTGCAGTCGAGCGGGTTAGCTCAATAAAATGCATCTCGTCAAGACTAAACAGGCTTATTTTTCATGCAGATACGGCGGCTTTAGAGTAAATTATTTGGAGGTTTCGAGCGCCGGTTTTAGCGAGCTTTATCGAAAAGCAAAACAAAGTTAATGAATCCGTTAAAATTAGCGCCTGTGCGTTTTATTATTGTTAGGAAATGATGCGATCAATTAATTTGCCTCTTTGGATAACTATTAAATTTCTATTTATTATTCATTTGCTTAGTGTGAATTTTGTTTATGCTGAAGCTAAACAGACAGTCAATATTGCTTATTTGACACAAGAGCAGAAAGTCCCGCCCCCGTTGTCTAACCTGGACGCTTTTATTAAAGATAAGGGCGTACTGGGGTCGGCGCTTGCGATTGATGACAATAATACGACCGGCCAGTTTACCGGGCAGCAGTTTGTGCTGAAAAAATTCATCGTGCCGTTGGATGGCAATGTTGTCGATACCTTTAATAAGGATATTGGCGATCAATATTCTTACGTCGTTGTTAACTTGCCTGCCGATGCTTTAAATAAAATCGCCGATTTACCCGCCGCAAAACAGAAGCTGCTGTTTGATGTGGCGACAATTGATGATGCATTACGTAATGAGCAATGCCGCAATAACGTAAGGCACATTTTACCTAACAGGGCCATGCGTGCTGATGCGCTGGCGCAATACATGATGAAAAAACGCTGGAATAAGTGGTTTTTAGTCATAGGTGCTACCGAGGAAGATCGTTTATTTGCCGATGCTCTCAGGCGGGCGGCTAAACGTTTCGGCATGAAAATAGTCGAGGAAAAGACCTGGGAGCATACCTACGATGCGCGGCGCACGGCGCAATCGGATGTGGCGGTGTTCACCCAAGTGGATGATTATGACGTGTTGGTTGTTGCCGACGAGCAGGGCCAGTTTGGCGAATATCTTGAATACAGAACCTGGAATGCAAGGCCGGTGATCGGTACTCAGGGGCTGGTTGCTACGGCATGGCATCGAACCCATGAACAATGGGGCGCGGTGCAGATCCAAAATCGCTTTAAAGACCAAGCGGGGCGCTGGATGGAAGAGCAGGATTATGCTGCTTATCTGGCGGTTAGGGCTATCGGCGAGGCGGCTACCCGCACAAAATCGAACGATGTGAACAGGCTTAATGAATATATGTTGAGCGATGCGTTTGCCCTACAGGGTTATAAAGGCAATCCTCTGTCGTTCCGGTCCTGGGATGGGCAGTTGCGGCAGCCTGTTTTGCTGGCGGCGCCCAGATCGTTGGTTGCTGTCGCGCCGATTGAAGGTTTTTTGCATCCCAAAACCGAACTCGATACCTTGGGTTTTGATCAACCCGAATCAACCTGTAAATGGAGTAAATGATGAAGAAAAATGTTTTAGGGCTGTTTTTGACGGTGGCATTGACAGGTGCAGCGCAGGCTGAAACGGTGTTTGTCACGCTTGAAAAAGATAATGCGCTTGCGGTTGTAGATCCGATTTCCGGCAAGTTAATTAAAACGGTAGACATCGGCCAGCGTCCCAGAGGCATCGCCATCAGCCCCGATAACAAGTTTTTGTATGTGGCTACCAGCGACGAAAATACCATCAAGATCATTGATGCCGAGACGCTTAAAGAAGCGGGAAAGTTGCCGTCCGGCGAAGATCCTGAGACCTTTGCGTTAAATCCTGCGGGCGACCGGCTTTATGTATCGAATGAAGATGACAGCCAGGTCACCGTCATCGACATTAAACATAAAAAAGCCGTCAAGCAGATTAAGGTGGGCGTGGAGCCTGAAGGCATCACTGTAAGCCCTGATAATCTCTGGGTTGCCAGCGCTTCTGAAACGACCAATATGGTGCATTGGATCGACACCAAAACCAATGCTATCGTAGAAAACACGCTGGTTGATCCGCGACCGCGCGCGCTTGGCTTTACAGCCGATAGCCAGCAATTGTGGGTCACCTCGGAAATGGCCGGTACCTTGATGATTCTGGATGTTAAAACCAAGCAGATCGTCAAAACTATCAAGTTTGATGTGCAAGGCGTTACCGTCGATAAAATCCAGCCGGTCGGCGTGGTTATCGATAAAGACAGAAAACGCGGCTATGTGGCATTGGGGCCTGCAAACCGTGTCGCGGTGATTAATGCCCAGACCTTTGAAGTGGAAAAATACCTGCTGGTTGGTCAGCGGGTTTGGAACTTGGCGTTTTCACCGGATCAAAAACGGCTTTATACCACTAACGGCACCAGTAACGATATTTCGCTAATTGACCTTGAAACTCAAATGGTGACTAAATCGATTGGCGTGGGTACTTATCCGTGGGGAGTTGCAGTAAAACCATGAACTCGTCCATAGCGTTGTCCGTCGAAGACTTGAGTTTTTCCTATGGCGGAAAAAAAGCACTGACCCAGGTTAATTTCAAGATTCAGCCCGGAGAGTGCACTGTTTTGTTAGGGCCCAACGGGGCAGGCAAGAGCACTTTATTTTCCCTGATTACCCGGCTGTACGACACGCGCGACGGGAGTATCGAATTGTGCGGTTTCGATATCAAGCGGCAAACGTTGTTAGCGTTGGCAAAACTGGGCGTAGTTTTTCAGCAAACCACGCTGGACATGGATTTGTCGGTGATGCAAAACTTGCGCTATCACACTTCCTTGCATGGCATGGGTCGAAAACAGGCCGAGCAAAGGATTCAGCAGGAGTTGGAACGCTTGCATATGTATGACCGGCGTTTTGAGAAAGTACGCCAGCTCAATGGCGGGCATAGGCGGCGCGTGGAGATTGCCCGAGCGTTATTGCATAAGCCGTCGGTGCTGCTGCTGGATGAGCCTACCGTCGGTTTGGATGTGCCCAGCCGGTTGTCCATCGTCGAATATGTGCATCAGCTGGCCGTCGAGGAAAACTTGGCGGTGTTATGGGCCAGTCATTTGATTGACGAAATTTATCCTGACGATCATTTAATTGTATTGGATAAAGGGCAGGTTAAAGCCAATGGGACGGTTGATGAAGTGCTTAAAATAACCAGCACTCCGACAATTAAAGATGCTTTTTATACGTTGACGCAAGGAGGACAAGGATGAAGTTGCTTCATTACTGGCGCGCCATGTGGGGCATCATCTGGCGTGAATTATGGCGTTTTGTGACGCAGCGCGAGCGGTTTATTTCCGCCTTGGTCCGGCCTTTGGTCTGGTTGTTCGTCTTCGCGGCAGGGTTCAGGGCCGCATTAGGTCTTGCGATCACGCCGCCTTACGAAACCTATATTCTTTACGAGGTTTATATTACCCCCGGCCTGATCGGTATGATTCAGCTGTTTAATGGTATGCAAAGTTCATTGTCGATGGTTTACGATCGGGAAATGGGCAGCATGCGGATACTGATGGTTTGCCCGTTGCCGCGCTGGTTTTTATTGCTCAGTAAACTGCTGGCTGGCACCGGCGTATCCGTTTTGCAAGCCTATGTATTTTTAGCGATTGCGTGGTTTTATGATATTCAGGCGCCGTGGCAAGGCTATTTGTGGATATTGCCGGCACTGTTGTTGTCCGGGTTAATGCTGGGCGCTCTGGGCTTATTGTTGTCGTCCTTTATCAAACAATTGGAAAATTTTGCCGGTGTGATGAACTTTGTGATTTTCCCGATGTTTTTTATGTCAACCGCACTGTATCCTTTATGGAAAATCAAAGAGTCCAGTGCGCTGCTTTATAATCTGGCTCAATATAATCCCTTTTCTCAAGCCGTTGAATTGATCCGCTTTGCCCTGTA
Source organism: Methylobacter tundripaludum SV96 (assembly GCF_000190755.2). Classification (GTDB taxonomy): domain Bacteria; phylum Pseudomonadota; class Gammaproteobacteria; order Methylococcales; family Methylomonadaceae; genus Methylobacter_A; species Methylobacter_A tundripaludum. The sequence continues at coordinate 117,109 of NZ_JH109152.1, forward strand.
CGGCCAGTTTAATCAACACGCATTTATTTATACGCTGGTCGCCTTTATCGTATTTATGGCGGCGGCAATTATTGGCTATAACCCATCAAAAGGGATGATGGTGAGAAAAGGCGGGGCTTGATGAATCAAACAACGGATTGTGATGCTGATGGACAACGCCATCGCAAGTTTTTGTTAGACAAAGCTTCCGCTCCTCGGCAACTGCTCCTGCGTGGCTCTACCTCCTGCATCCATGCAGTCGTGCTCGCGCTCCTTACCTACATAATCACATGGATGTGGTGAATGCAGATATTGCAGGAGCAAATATCTGTCCCTCTAGGCAACGTAAGGCATTAAAATAAATTCGGTGAATATGTGAAGAACTCTTTTTTTCTGGTTATTCCAACGCAACAAAATAATCCCCAGCGCCTTAAAGAATTTGAAGCAAAGGCGCTGCAACATTGGGTGGCTGAATTGCCTACGGCTAATCCCGGCCTAGCCACGCGCCTGCTTCACGATTTTCTTATAGATTTCAATACCGTTGAAATGAGCACCCAGTTAAGGCTGGATGCGCTGGAGCGCTTAAGTCCAAGTATCCATGTCATTGAAGATTATCTTCGATCCAGGCTAATTAAAGCGGGTTTCCCAAAAGAAGAGAATGACAAGAAAATTTTGACCGTGTTGATCTCAATCGAAAAGGAATCCACTATCGGCTATTGGATGGTGCTTAAGGAGCTAACCAAGCGTAATGTCGGCTGGTTTCAAGGGAAGAATGCGGCATTAGCCATCCAGCGCTGCATTAAAGGATTGAGCAGTATTATCGTCAGTCATTTTATTATGGGGATGCCGATTCCTGATTGGGTTTGGATAGATTTGCATTCGCTTTACAACCTGAGTGTGACAATAAAAAACAGCACCACCAAAGTCGCCAATGATATAAGTCAGTCCAATAAGCCCAGCAGTCCTGAAGAGTGCTATCGACAGATTCTTTTGCTCAGTCTTGCCGATCCGACCGGTTTGATGCAAAAGGAACTGTTGTTGGTTTATAGCTTTATAGAAACGATAGGTTCTTTGGTCGGGCTAAAAAGAGAGCCTGTGAATGGTCAGTCAATACAGTGCATTGTCTTAACAGACGAAGATAAAGCGCCGTATTACCAGTTTGAAACAAGCGCTAAAAACGATTCAGCGATGTTGTATCTGGACTTTACCAAGTTGTTCAAGGCTCTGAAGCAAAAAGAAAAATTGATTAATGCTGCGGAGGCAAGGTTTAGTTCGATGCATGGGTTGAAAAATGACATCGGAAAGCCCTCAGCGGAATTACTCGATTATCTTGAGCAAAGATGGTTAGGAGTCGATCTGCAGGGAGTGCCCTTTTTTAGCGACAGAACGGATCGATATATTGCCGTAGGCCTGGAGTCAACCCACGAACTGCAAAGTGCATTGGAATCCGACGGCGAAAAAGATCTGGAGTTTCTCGTTCAATCGGCATCTGACCGATTATTGTCCGGCGTATTTACAAAAACGGGCGTCCTGTCAGTGGGGAGTTTGGTCAGTTTTAGAAAAACAGACAGTCCTGAGCACAAGCGTTCATTAGGCATTGTTAACAAGGTCATTGTTGATAAGCAAAGCGGTAGAATAAACTTTGGCATGCAATTATTGGCTCATCAGTCCATTGCTGTCTCCTATGTTCAATTGGATGAGTCGGGGAAAGATGTTCCGCAAAAGGGCCTTTTTTATAGCGCGAAGGAGCTGGAATATGAAAAAAGCTACATCATTACTGATAGTTTTATGCTAAAGGATGATGATGTTATTCGAATGTTTATGAATAACGAAGACTTTCCTGTTGTATTGAGTAACAGGAAGAATGTCGGGTTGGGTTACTGGCAGTTTGAATGTCGACGGGTAGCGGAAAAGAGCAAGCCGATATCGGCGCAGGCTAAAAAAGGTTACGATTTCATTTAAATAACCCATGTCGTTGAAATATAGTGCTATATACATATAGCACTTGAAAAGTTTTTTTATCGTGGTAAGTTGACATGTCAAGTTGATTATTGGTGATGAGTTGTCGGCTTTTTAAAGTGGACATCTAAATAAAACTCAGGGGCTAACTCGTAGTGGGATTGTTTCTGTATATGAGTTATCGAGGCAATCAGGTAATATGCCTTCGAGCAAGAACCTGAAAATAATAAAAAATTACAATTGTGAGGATACGAAATGAGTAATGAAGAAAACGCTAAAAAAACGGTAGATGCAGCAAAAGAAACGGCTGGCCAGTTAATTTCACTAATGACGAGCTTAAAAGAAAAAAATCCAAAAGTATTTTTTGGTGCTATTGGAGGCGTAGTCTTACTGCTTATTGTCATGATGATGAGTGGCGGTGATTCAGGCGTTGTTTCCGGACCTTCGGCCAAGAATCTTGCTGCCGGGCAGCGCTATGTTTTAAAAAATCCCAATACTTACGAAATTGAATCACCTATTCAATTGCTTGCAGTTCCTGGAGCTATAGCGGCATTTGATGATAGTGAAGACGTAGAAAAAGGTAAGGTTGAATCTTGTAGACGTATAGCTCAGGGAACGCCGGTAACTATCGTAGACTTCCAAGATTTTGCAGGAAAGAAAAATGCATTTGTTAAGGTTCAGGTTGAAGATGGTGATTGTAAAGGTAGCTCGGGTTGGGTTTTGGCAATTGATGTTCAATAAAAAGTTGACAAGAGTTAAAAAGAGCTTATAATGGCCAAATAAATTGAAGCGCGGGAATAGCTCAGTGGTAGAGCACAACCTTGCCAAGGTTGGGGTCGCGAGTTCGAATCTCGTTTCCCGCTCCAATTAATTTAAAAAAAGCCGCGAACTATCGCGGCTTTTTTATTTCACTTTTAGGGCTGCGTAGCAAAATGGTTATGCAGTGGCCTGCAAAGCCATCTACGGCGGTTCGATTCCGCCCGCAGCCTCCATTAGTGAATTCAGGCAGATTCAAAGAAGTCCATAAACCTGCAAGTCATAAGGCTTAGCGGGTTTTTTATTGTCTAAAATTTCCAGGAGTAAATTTTTCATTCGCTAAACTAGGGGCGATAGTATTCATTTAGTGATATTGTAAAATTCATCTTTTAATGTTGAGGGCTGAGAAAAAATGACCATTTCATTTCTAAAAGTAGTTGCCTTTTTCGTTATATTTTCTACAGGGTTATTGTCGTCCTGTGCCGAGTTTAAAGAGGCCGGAAGAACGATAGGCCATACGACGCGTAATGTCACCAGGGAAATTGGGCATGGCACTAGGGATGCGGCCAAGGAAATAGGGCATGGTACGAAACGCGTGGTCAACAGCGTTGGGCAAGAAACGAACGATGCAGCAAAGCCATCACCCGATGATGAGCAATAATTCAACGGTTTTTTCAAATAGGATATTTTTGTAAATTACGAGAGCGGGTGAAAAATCCGTAGTCCCCAAAAACATGGGCGATGGGTTGGATAAGTGACGGTTAGTTGAGGCAATTCCAGCAACCGTTTCAGGTGCGGCGAAAAACTCGCATCCAATTAAGGCAAGGGGCCGCTAACCGACTCTACTTGCGCCACTGTCATCTGTTGCAGACGGACAGATCAAAACAAAAAAACAACTCAATAATGGCTATCAAAAAATCCGAACTTTATTCATCCCTCTGGTCCGGCTGCGATGAACTTCGCGGCGGCATGGATGCAAGCCAATACAAGGACTATGTCCTCGTGCTGCTGTTTATCAAATACGTCAGCGACAAATACGCCGGTGTTCCTTACGCTCCGATTATCATCCCCGAAGGCGCAAGTTTCAAGGACATGGTCGCGTTCAAGGGCAAACCCGACATCGGCGACCAGATCAACAAGAAGATCATCGCGCCGCTGGCTAATGCCAACAAGCTGTCAGATATGCCCGACTTCAATGATCCCAGCAAGCTGGGCAGTGGCCAGGAGATTGTCGAGCGCCTGACCAACCTGATCGCCATCTTCGAAAATAAGGCACTCGATTTCAGCAAGAACCGCGCGGAAGGCGATGACATTCTTGGCGATGCCTACGAATACCTGATGCGCCATTTCGCTACCGAGAGCGGCAAGAGCAAAGGCCAGTTCTACACGCCCGCCGAGGTCAGTCGCATCATGGCGCAGATCATCGGCATACGCGATGCGTGCACCACTAACGATACCACCGTCTATGATCCGGCCTGCGGTTCCGGATCGCTGCTGCTGAAAGTGGGCGACGAAGCCCATGCCAAGGTCACGCTCTACGGGCAAGAAAAAGACGCCGCTACCTCCGGCCTGGCGCGCATGAACATGATCCTGCACGACAACCCGACGGCTCTGATCAAGCAAGGCAATACACTGGCTAATCCGCTGTTTACTAGCGATGACGGTCAGCTCAAAACCTTCGACTACGTAGTCGCCAATCCGCCGTTCAGCGACAAACGCTGGAGCACCGGCATCGACCCGCTTAACGATCCTCACCGACGCTTCCATGATTTCGGCACGCCGCCGGACAAGCAAGGCGATTACGCTTACCTGCTGCATATCGTCCGGTCGCTGAAAAGCACCGGGAAGGGCGCTTGCATTCTGCCGCACGGCGTACTGTTCCGGGGTAACGCCGAGGCCGACATCCGCAAGAACCTGATTCGAAAAGGCTACATCAAAGGCATCATCGGCTTGCCTGCCAACCTGTTTTACGGCACCGGCATCCCCGCCTGCATCATCGTCATCGACAAGGAAAATGCCCACACCCGCAAAGGCATCTTCATGATCGACGCCAGCAGCGGCTACATCAAAGACGGCAACAAGAACCGCTTGCGCGATATGGACATCCACCGGATCGTCGATGTTTTCAACAAGCGGCTGGAGGTTGCCAAATACTCGCGCATGGTCGGCGTCGAGGAGATCGAGAAGAACGAATTCAACCTGAATATCCCGCGCTATATCGATAGCCAGCAAGCGGAAGACATTCAGGACATCGAGGGGCACCTGAAAGGCGGCATACCGAGCGCCGACGTGGATGCCTTGCAGCCGTATTGGGATGTGTGTCCTCAACTTCGGCAGACCCTATTCAAGGCCAATCGTCCCGGCTACCTTGATCTGGCGGTTTCCAAGCAATCCATCAAGACCTCCATCTACGAACATCCGGAATTCGTCAGTTTCATTGACAGCATGAGCGCCCTATTTGCCGATTGGCGGGATCGGAGCGTCGAAACACTCAAAAGTTTGCAAGCGGACTGTCACCCCAAGACCGTCATCGGCGAACTCGCGGAAGACCTGCTGGCACATTACACCGACAAACCGCTGATTGAACAATACGACGTCTATCAGCATCTGATGGACTACTGGGCCGTGACCATGCAGGACGATTGTTACCTGATCGCCGCCGATGGCTGGAAAGCCGAGACCTACCGGATCATTGAAGTCAAGAAAAACAAGGAAGGCAAAACCGTCAAGGAAACAGACAAAGGCTGGACTTGCGACCTCGTGCCCAAGCAGCTCATCGTCAACCGCTACTTTGCCGCACAACAGGCGGCTATTTGCGAGCAGGAGGCCGCGCTGGAAGCCCTTGCCGCGCAAATGACCGAGCTGGAAGAGGAGCACGGCGGTGAGGAAGGCGCATTTTCGGAGCTGGACAAGGTCAACAAGGTCAACGTCGCCGCCCGGCTGAAAGAAATCACCGGGAACGCCAAGCCCCGGCTTGGCGATAAAAAAGCAGCCGAGCTGGGGCTCGGCGCTCCCGAAGAGGCTATCCTTTGCGTATGGCTGCATTTGGCAAATGAGGAGGTCGAGCTCAAGAAAGCCCTGAAAGAAGCCGAGGCCGCACTCGACGCGCTGGCCTATGCCAAATATCCGATGCTCACCGAGGCCGGGATCAAAACGCTGGTAGTCGAAGACAAATGGCTGACTGCCATCGCCGCCGCTATCCACAGCGAAATGGACCGCATCAGCCAGACGCTCACCCGGCGTGTAAAAGAACTGGCCGAACGTTATGAAACTCCGCTGCAGCAAGCGTCACACCGGGTTGCCAAATTGGAGCATGCTGTGAACGCCCACCTGGAAAGGATGGGGTTCGCATGGAATTGAGAGAGGCGAGAGCCGGTTATTTGGTCGAGGTCGAGCAGCGTATACCGAAGGGCTATAAGCAGACCGAGGTTGGGGTGATTCCGGAGGATTGGGAAGTCAAAACTGTTGGTTCTGTCGCAGCCTATGCAAATGGGAAAGCTCACGAGGGTAGTATTAGTGATTTCGGCAAATACATCGTTGTGAATTCCAAATTTATTTCGACCAACGGTAAAGTTAAAAAATATTCAGATGATTGTTTCTCTCCCACTTCGGAAAGTGAAATTCTCATGGTCATGAGCGATGTCCCTAACGGAAGAGCAATCGCAAGATGTTTTTTTGTTGATCATAATGATCTGTATACTGTCAATCAACGGATATGTGTGCTTCGTCCAAACCAGATCAATGGAAGACTCTTCTATTACAAACTAAATCGGCACCCTTTCTACCTAAGCTTTGACGACGGTGTAAAACAAACAAATCTTCGGAAAAATGATGTTCTGTCCTGTCCGCTAACTATCCCTCCCACCAAAGCCGAACAAGAAGCTATTGCCGAGGCGTTGAGCGATGCGGATGTCTTTATAGAATCCCTGGAACAACTCATCGCCAAAAAGCGCCATATCAAACAAGGTGCTATGCAGGAGCGGCTAACCGGCAAAAAGCGCCTGCCGGGGTTTAGCGGGGAATGGGGGGTAAAGCGAATTGGCGATGTGCTGACTATTGCGCATGGGAAGAGTCAACACGCTGTCGAAGATCGGAATGGTATCTACCCGATTTTAGCAACAGGTGGTCAGATTGGAGTTGCAAACTGCTTTCTCTACGACAAACCTTCGGTTTTGATTGGTCGTAAAGGAACGATTGACCGGCCACAATATATGGAGCAGCCCTTTTGGACTGTAGATACGCTATTTTACTCAGTGATTCATAAACAAAATAACGCCAAGTTTCTTTTTTATCGGTTCTGTTTGATCGATTGGAAGCAATACAATGAAGCATCGGGTGTTCCAAGCCTTAATGCCCGGACTATCGAAAGTATAGAGATAAAAGTCCCTTTTGAAGATGAACAAGTCGCCATCGCCGCCATCCTCTCCGACATGGACGCCGAAATCTCCGCACTGGAAGACAAACTCGCCAAAACTCGCGCCATCAAACAAGGTATGATGCGCAATCTGCTTACCGGAAGGATACGCCTGCTATGATGACTAATGGGAACGGGAACGGGAACGGGAACGGGAACGCCAAGCCCCAGCTTGGCGCGACAAACCACCAGATGGTTGAAAGTGAAAAAGCCGAGCTGGGGCTCGGCGCTCCCGTGGGTGCTCCCGCAGCCAAGGGTTGGTATAGCCGGGGCTATTTGCCGCATTTTGATGCGCCGGGCACTCTGCAATTCATCACCTTTCGGCTTGCCGATTCCCTGCCGCAAACAGTGCTGAAGCAACTGGAGCAGGAACTCGAACAATTGCCGATCTCGACGCGCGAGCGTGAACGGCGCAAGAAAATAGAGCAATGGCTGGATGCCGGTTTGGGCTGCTGCGCTTTGCGTCATCCGCGCATGGCGGAAGTGATGCAGCAAACTTTGCAGAAATTTGATGGCGAGCGTTATCGTTTGATTGCCTGGTGCATTATGCCCAACCATGTTCATGTTTTGATTGAACCTGCAATTAGTTTGCCGAAGATTTTGCAGTCGTGGAAATCGTTTACCGGGAGTTGGGCTATTTCGCATAATGCCGAGCTGGGGCTCGGCGTTCCCAGGGCTACCGGCACTACTAAAAATCAGTTTTGGATGCGCGAGTATTGGGATCGCTATATTCGCGATGAAGGACATTTTCACAGTACGATCAGTTATATTCACAATAACCCGGTAAAAGCCGGGCTCTGCGAGGAAGCGCATGATTGGCCTTGGTCTAGCGCATATAACGGATAGAAGTAGGAAAAGACGGACGTCTAAGCCATTGCAAAAGTCAAATAATGGAAATGCAAAATGAATGAGATTGGTCAATCCGAACGCGCCACGCAGAACCGTGTCATTACGCTATTCCGCGATGAATTGGGCTATCGCTTCCTTGGCGACTGGACTGACCGCGACAACAACAGCAATATCGAGGAAGGGTTGCTTGCCGATTTTCTGGCCAAGAGCGGCTGCCGCCCGGAGCAGATCAGCCGGGCGCTCGACCGGCTGCGCGCCGAGGTGGGCAATCCGAACCGCAGCCTGTACGACAACAACAAGGCAGTGTATAGCTTGCTGCGCTACGGCATTCAGGTGCAGGCGGCAGTGGGCCAGAATACGGAGACAATCAAGCTGATCAACTGGGAAAACCCGGCGCAAAACGATTTCGCCATTGCCGAGGAAGTTACCTTATGCGGCAACTGCAACCGACGGCCCGACTTGGTGCTTTACGTTAACGGCATCGCCGTGGGCGTGATCGAGTTGAAGAACAGCCGCGTCTCAATCGGCGATGGTATTCGCCAGAATATTTCCAACCAGCAGCCGGAATTCAATGCTTGGTTTTTCAGTACCGTGCAACTCATCTTCGCCGGTAACGATTCCGAGGGGCTGCAATACGGCACTATCAAGACCGAGGAAAAGTATTTCCTGAAATGGAAAGAAGACGAGACCGACAACAGCCGCTACAAGCTGGATAAATACCTGCTGAAGATGTGCGACAAGGCGCGTCTGATCGAGCTGATGCACGACTTCGTACTGTTCGATGGCGGTTGGAAAAAGCTGCCGCGCGTACACCAGTATTTCGGCATCAAGGCGGCGCAGGCGCATGTCCTCCGCGGCGAGGGCGGCATTATCTGGCATACTCAGGGCAGCGGCAAGAGCATCGTAATGGTGCTGCTGGCGAAATGGATTCTGGAAAACAAGCCTGATGCCCGCGTGGTGATTGTCACCGACCGCGACGAACTGGATAAACAGATCGAGGGCGTTTTCATTGCTGCCGGTCATCCGATGGCCCGCGCCGGAAGCGGTCGCGACTTGATGACTCAGCTTGGTCAAGCTACGCCGCGCTTGCTGTGTTCGCTGGTGCACAAGTTCGGCAAAAAGGGCGTGGAGGATTTCGAGCAGTTCATCAAGGAATTGGAAGCTCAACCTTGCCGGACGGTAGGTGAGCTATTCGTATTTGTGGACGAATGCCATCGCACCCAAAGCGGCAAGCTGCACCGCACGATGAAGGCGTTGATGCCCAGCGCGGTGTTTATCGGCTTTACCGGAACGCCGCTGTTGAAGCAGGATAAAGCCACCAGTCTGGAAGTGTTTGGCGGCTATATTCACACTTACAAATTCAGCGAGGCGGTAGAGGATAATGTAGTGCTCGACTTAATTTATGAGGCGCGGGACATCGACCAGCATTTAGGTTCGGAGGAAACGGTCGATGAATGGTTCGAGGCTTCCACCACGAATCTGAACGATTGGCAAAAGGCAGCCCTGCGCGAAAAGTGGGGCACGATGCAGAATGTGCTTAGCTCCAAGTCCCGCATGGCGCGGGTGGTTGCGGACATTATCTTCGACTTTAAAAGACGCCGCCGCCTGAATGACGGGCGTGGCACCGCTATCCTGGTGGCCTCCAGCATCTATGAGGCATGCAAGTATTTTGAGCTGTTTCAGAAGACGGTGTTTAAAGGCAAGTGCGCGGTCGTCACCTCCTATAATCCCCAGATTAAAGACATCACGCTGGAAGATACCGGCGCGAACACGGAGACGGACAAGTTGTTCATCTACAACACCTACACCGAGCTGCTGCACAACGTGGATGCTCTGTCCGGCAAGTCCAAAACCGAGACCTATGAGGACAACGCCAAGAAGTTGTTCAAGGAGCAACCGGCCAACATGAAGCTGCTGGTTGTGGTGGACAAGTTGCTGACCGGTTTCGATGCGCCGAGCTGCACTTATCTTTATATCGACAAGAGCATGAAGGATCACGGACTGTTCCAGGCCATTTGCCGCACTAACCGGCTGGACGGGGAGGACAAGGATTTCGGCTATATTGTGGACTACAAGGATCTGTTCAAGAAGGTGGAAAACGCCATCGCAGTTTATAGCTCAGAGCTTGATCATAGCGCGGGCGGTGTCGATCCTGAGATCATGCTGCAAGACCGCCTGACTAAAGGCCGGGAACGCTTGGATAATGCATTGGAGGCTATCGCGCTGCTTTGCGAGTCGGTGGAGCCGCCGAAGAGTGAGCTTGAGTACATCCATTATTTCTGCGGCAACACCGAGATACCTGATGATCTGAAGGCGCATGAAACGCAACGTGTTGCGTTTTACAAGGCGGCGGTCGCTTTGGTGCGTGCCTACGCCAATATCGATGGCGAACTGGACAAAGCCGGATACAGCGATGTCGAGACTAAGCGCGTCAAACAGAAACTTGACGAGTATCTCAAGCTGCGGGAAATCATCCGCAACGCCGCCGACGAAAAGCTGGATATGAAAGCCTACGAGGCTGACATGCGGCACCTGATCGACACCTATATTGAAGCCGATGCGCCGAGGAAGATTTCGCCGTTCGATAACATGCCGCTATTGGAACTGATTGTGAAAACCGGCATTGCGGATGCGATCAACACGCAACTTGGCGGCTTGAAGGGCAACAAGGACGCCGTGGCCGAGACCATTGAGAATAATGTTCGCAGCAAGATCATTAAGGAACACCTGAACAACCCGGCTTTTTACGACAAGATGTCGGCGCTGCTGGACGAGATCATCGCCACCCGTAAAGCCAAGGCTGTTGAGTATGAGGAATACCTGAAACGGATTGCCGAACTGGCGAAGACGGTGGAAAAGGGTCAGGCCGATGATACGCCCGAACAATTAAATACGCCGGGACGCCGCGCGCTTTATGACAATCTTTGTTCCGGTACGGCTGAGCCGTCTGCCGTCTATGGGCATGCAAGCAAAAATGATGTGTTGGCATTGGTCGTCAGGATCGACGAGACCATTAGACAAGTCAGGCCTGACGATTGGCGCGGCGTTCAGGCAAAAGAGCAAATCATCAAATCAGCTTTGTATGGAGTTTTACAGGATGAGGCTAAGGTTGAGCGCATTTTCCCGATCATTACCCAACATAAGGAATATTGATGGTCACGCAGATCCGGCTTGGCGATATTGCCGTGGATGTGGTGCTAAAAGACATCAAGAATATCCATTTGAGCGTGTATCCACCTACCGGCAAGGTGCGTATTGCCGCGCCGTTGCGGATGGATTTGGATACCATCCGCGTGTTTGCGATTACCAAGCTTGGCTGGATCAAAAGCCAACAGCAAAAGTTGCGCGAACAACAACGTGAAACGCCGCGCGAATACCTCGACCGCGAAAGCCATTACGTTTGGGGAAAACGTTATCTGCTCCAACTGGTTGAGAAAGATGCCGCGCCGGAAGTCGAGTTAAAGCACAATAAAATGCGACTTCAAATTCGTCCTGCAAGCAGTGATATAAGGAAGCAGGAGATTCTTGAAGCATGGTATCGCGAAAGGCTCAAGGAAGCCGTTCCGGCGTTGATCGACAAATGGGAGCCGCTTATAGGTGTGAAGGTGGAACGGTTCTTTGTGCAAAGGATGAAAACGAAGTGGGGCAGTTGTCGTCCAAGTTCGAAAAGCATCCGGCTCAATACCGAGCTTGCGAAGAAGCCGCGGGAGTGTCTGGAATACATCGTTGTGCATGAGATGGTTCATTTGCTGGAGCCTACCCACAACATCCGATTCGTAACCTTGATGGACCGGTTCATGCCGAAATGGCGGTTCTATAAGGATGAGTTGAATAAGCTACCGGTTAGGCATGAGAGCTGGGCTTATTGACGTTCGCAGTCGGAAAAATAAAAAGTATCCGGATTAACCCTGACGATATTGGTGAATCAAGCCCTCGCACAAACCCAAACATCAACCCGGCTAGCGCCTGCTTTTTTCAATAAATAGGCCAGTTCATGGGTTGTTGAGCCGGTGGTCATGACGTCGTCAAGTATCGCGATATGCCGGGCGTGGATGGGGTTGATGATGGAAAAGGCGTTTTTCAGGTTTTTGCGGCGTTTTTTGGCGGGTAGTTGCGTTTGATGGGGCGTGTCGCGGTTTCGCCTGCAACTGGTCAGGTCCAGCGGAATCTGCATCTCCTTGGCGACGGTTCTGGCGATTTCTATGGCCTGATTGAAGCCGCGTTCGCGGTAACGGGCTTTATGCAACGGAACCGGCAAAATCAAATCCGGCCGCTCGGCGGTTTGTTTCAGGTGGTCGGCCAATAACATGCCGAGCAAGCGCGCATTCTTGTAATTGGCGCCGAATTTTAAGGTGCCGATTAAATGCCGGATGGCTCCCTGATGAATGAACGGCGCGTAAGTTTCGTCAAATGCCGGATGCCGACTCAGGCAGCGGCCGCAAAGCACGGGGGCGGTAGTGGGCGTTTCCAGTATTTCGGCGCATCGATAACAACATAGATTATTTCTAGGCAAGTGCGTATAGCACGAATGGCAAATGTCGCGGGAATTGTGTCCTGGGTTACCGCATAAGATGCAGGTAGGCGGAAGCAGGTAATCCTGTATAATATTGATCCAGTTGTATACCATTTTCATTTGAACAGGTTGACAAGTTTATCGATTGTCTTTGTTTAAGTATTACAGTAACTGGAGCTTAACAGAATGTCTGCAAACCCTGCAATTCGCCATGATTGGCAGTTGGACGAAGTGCAAGCGCTTTATGCGTTGCCTTTTAATGACCTGATTTTTAAGGCGCAAACCGTACATCGGGAAAATTTCGATCCCAATGAAGTTCAGATTAGTAGCCTGTTGAGTATCAAAACCGGCTCTTGTTCCGAAGATTGCGGCTATTGCCCGCAAAGCGCCCGCTATGATTCCGATTTGACGCCCGAGGCGCTAATGCCGGTCGATGCGGTATTGAAGGCGGCGCAATTGGCTAAAGATCAAGGCGCATCGCGTTTTTGCATGGGCGCGGCTTGGCGTCAGCCTAAGGATAGGGATGTGGAACGGGTGGTGGAAATGGTTCAGGGCGTTAAGGCGCTGGGTATGGAAACCTGCGTAACCTTGGGAATGCTGACCGACGCCCAAACGGCCCGATTAAAAGAGGGCGGTCTGGATTATTACAACCACAATCTGGATACTTCGGAAGACTATTATTCCGAAGTGATCACCACGCGGACTTACCAGGATCGTCTGGATACGCTGGCGCGGGTCAGGGATGCCGGGATTAACGTGTGTTGCGGCGGCATCGTGGGCATGGGCGAGAGCGATGTCGATCGCGCCAATCTGTTGATCGAACTGGCAAACCTGCCCAAGCATCCCGAAAGCGTGCCGGTCAATATGCTGGTGCAGGTTGAGGGCACGCCGCTGATGGGCACAGAGTCGCTGGATCCGATCATCTTTATCAGAACCATAGCCGTTGCCAGAATCATGATGCCCAAGTCGCGTGTGAGGCTATCTGCAGGTCGCAATAACATGAGCGATGAAATGCAGGCGTTGTGCTTTTTGGCCGGCGCCAACTCGATTTTTTACGGCGATAAATTATTGACCACCGACAATCCGATGACTAACCATGATTTGGCTTTGTTTGATCGTTTGGGGGTCTATTCCGGTGGTTCAAGTTACGCTTGATGAGTGCTAACTGTTCAATTTTATAATGGAACACGGATGATACGGATAAGCACAGATTTATCTCACAGTTTGCGCTGGATCCCAAGCCCCAGCTTGGGAATCCAGTCTTGGAAGCTCCAGCTTCCTGACTCGCGAAGCTGGAGCTTCGCCTTCTGGGTTCCCAAGCTTGAGCTTGGGAACCAGCAACATGTGTCTTAAACCTAATGGCTCACCCATTCTCAGAGCTAACAGCCGAGCTTGATGATATTGCCCAACAGGGCTTATATCGCTCCCGGCGGATTATAGAATCCCCTCAAGGCATTAATCTGGAAATTGACGGCAGGAATGTTGTCAATTTTTGCAGCAATGATTATCTGGGGTTGGCCAATCACCCCGATGTGGTCAATGCGTTTAAAGCCGGTGCGGATCAGTACGGCGTCGGCAGCGGGTCGGCGCATTTGATTTGCGGGCATAGTGCGGCTCATCATGCTTTGGAAGAAGAGTTGGCGGCGTTTACCGGACGCGACCGGGCATTATTGTTTTCTACGGGATACATGGCCAATATCGGCGTGATCTCGGCTTTATTGGGGCGTGGCGATGCGGTGTTTGAAGACCGGTTGAACCATGCTTCCTTGTTGGACGGCGGCCTGTTGTCCGGCGCACGATTTAAGCGCTATGCCCATGCCGATGCGGCTGATCTCAGCGCAAATCTGGAAAAAGCCGCAGGTAACAAACTGATCGTGACCGATGGCGTATTCAGCATGGATGGCGATTTTGCACCTCTTAATGAATTGGCCGTTGCCGCAAAAAAACAGGGTGCCTGGCTGATGGTTGACGATGCGCATGGACTGGGCGTAATCGGCGAATACGGCGGCGGGATTGTTGAACATTACGGTCTCGGTCAGGACGATGTGCCGGTATTGATGGGGACTTTGGGTAAAGGTTTTGGCACTTTTGGCGCGTTTGTCGCGGGTTCCGAGGTATTGATTGAAACCCTGATCCAGAAAGCTCGCACTTATGTTTACACCACCGCTTTACCGGCGGCAGTTGCCGAGGCGACACGGGCAAGCCTAAAAATTGTTATCTCAGAAAGCTGGCGTCGGGACAAGCTTAAAAAACTGTCGGAGCGATTCAGGCTGGGCGCGGAGCAGCTCGGGCTACAGGTGATGGCATCGTCGTCGGCCATTCAGCCCATCCTGATTGGAGACAGCCAAAGGGCTGTAAACATCAGCAACGCTTTATTAGATGCCGGTTTTCTGGTCAGCGCGATACGCCCGCCGACCGTGCCTCAAGGCAGCGCAAGGTTACGGGTGACTTTTTCTGCGCTGCATGAGGAACAACATGTCGATCGGTTGCTGGATGCATTGGCTAAAATTATCGCAGGTTGCAAGTGACAAAAATTCACCTGGAAACGTTCGGCAAAGGCAAGCCCATTGTGCTGGTGCATGGCTGGGCGATGCACACCGGTATCTGGCGCGAGTTCGCCAAGCAGTTGGCGCAAAATTACCGTGTTACCTGTATCGATTTGCCGGGACACGGGCGTAGCGAAAAAATCGATCCGTTTACGTTGGAACGGATTAGCGACGAGTTGGTTAATATAATCCCCCCTAGCCCCTCTTTTTCAAAGGGGGGGAATGAGTATGCCTCTTGCCCAAGAGAGGGCAATGGGCAAACCTCCCTCTTTAAAAAAGGGGCTGGAGGGATTTGCTGGCTGGGCTGGTCCTTGGGCGCTACGGTGGTGCTTGATATAGCCGATCGTTACCCGGAGCGGGTGTCTTCACTGGTTTTGCTGGCGGGGAATCCCTCGTATACGCAAACAGAACAATGGCCGGGCATGGATACAGGCTTGCTGGATGATTTTGCGGGGCATTTGAATAAAAACTGTCAGGCGACTTTGCTGCGTTTTTTATCCTTGCAGGTAAACGGCTTGCCCGATCGGAAAATCCTGTTGAAGACGCTTAAAGAATCCGTGTTTGAATGCGATGCGCCTGATAAAAATACCTTGCAGGGCGGATTGAAAATACTAAAAGAGGCTGATTTGAGGCCGGTTTTATCCGGGCTGACTATTCCTGTCTCGGCCATCTTAGGCGGCCTGGACACCTTGGTTCCCGTGGCCGTAGGTCAAAAAATGCAGCAGTTATTGCCAAGCTTGGAATTAAATGTAATCGACAGGGCAGGGCATGTGCCGTTTTTATCGCACAGCCGGGAAACGCTGGCGATTATTTCCCGATTTATGGATGAGCAATGTATTTAGATAAAGCCAAAATCAGGCAGTCGTTTGCTGCGGCTTCGGTTACTTATGACGGTGTTGCCGAGCTACAGCGCACTGTCGGTAAGGCGCTGCTGGGCACTATCGATACCGAAAGCCTGAGGGGGCCTCTGTTGGACTTGGGGTGCGGCACCGGTTTTTTATCCGCAAAGTTATTGGCGTTTGCTCAGCCTGTTATCGCGCTGGATATGGCGTTGCCGATGTTGCAGGTAACGCGAACAAAGCTGGCCGATATGCCGAATGTCACTTATTTATGCGCCGATGCCGAGCAGTTGCCGCTTGCCGGACAAATCGTCGATGGCGTGTTTTCCAATCTCGCGTTGCAGTGGTGCATCAATCTCGATGTCGTTTTTACCGATATTAAACGGGTATTGAAACCGGGCGGTCGGCTGGTTTTTTCGACATTCGGCCCGCAAACGTTACAGGAATTAAAAGCCGCGTGGGCGGATGTCGACGACTACAACCACGTTAATGACTTTTATAGCGAGCAACAGCTGACTCACTTTCTCCAGTTGGCGGGTTACACCGAGATAAAAATTGAAACCAGGCTTTATAGATCGAGCTACGGTTCGGTTTTGGCGCTGATGAAGGAGCTAAAGCACATCGGCGCGCATAACATGATTGCCGGGCGTAATAAAAATATCACTACCAAAACGCAGATGCAGCGCATGATTGCGGCTTATGAGCGGCATCGGACCAGCGATCGGATTCCTGCGACTTACGAGGCCATTATGGTCACGGCAAGCTAATGGAAAAAGGTTACTTTATAACCGGCACCGACACCAACGTCGGCAAAACTTGGGCGACGATTGCGCTGATGCGTTACTTTAAAAGTCAGGGAAAATCGGTTGTAGGCATGAAACCCGTTGCCGCCGGTTGTTTGATGTTGGACGGGCGGCTGCAAAATGAAGATGCGTTGCTGATACAAGAAAACGCGTCATTGCAGATTGATTACGACTTGATCAACCCTTACGCCTACGAACTGCCTGTTTCTCCTCATATTGCGGGTGTAAAAGACCCGGTCAGACTGGATCATTTGGCCGTCAAATTCGAGCTGTTGAAAGCCCTGGCCGACATCGTTGTCGTTGAAGGCGCCGGAGGTTGGTACACGCCTTTAAATGAGCGGGAAGCTATCAGCGATTTGGCAAAAGTGCTGGCGCTGCCGGTTATTATGGTAGTCGCCATCAAGTTGGGGTGTATTAATCATGCAAGACTGACGCATCAGGCGATAAAGCAGTCAGGCGTAAATTGTGCGGGCTGGATTGCAGTTTGTACGGACCCGGAGTTGTTAAACGGGGACGAGAATATCCTGACCATAAAAGTCGGTGTGGATGCGCCTTTGCTGGGTGTTCTCCCTTATAGGGAAAGCGCTGATTTCAATTTTTTCGCGGAACAAGTGCAGATATAACCGCGCATTGGTAATACATCTTTACGGCTATACGGATACAGGAGATAGAGCAATGCAGGAGCTGTTGTCGAACGCCTTTACGGGTGACCAGGTAAAAATAAAACATGACAAAGTCTCCGAGAAAGCCCTATTATTTTCGTTTTTTTCCAGTTAGATTCGCCGTTAACTTACGGCACAAGGTTAATGCATGTCGATTCGCACTATCTCATCAGTAAAATTAATTTTAGTTGCCGGTACGCTGTTGTCCGGATGTACAACGACCCGGCAAATTGTGGTTGATCATCCTTCCACTCAGGCGAGCCAGTTTCAACCTTTACAAGGTTTTCAATCCATTGATGGCGATGATTATTATGTGCGGTTGATTTCGGAGTTCGATTTTAAAGGCGACAATGTCTTAAAAAGCGGCTGTACCAATATGGCGCCTTCTTATGAAAAAGGCGATTTATCGGCGGCTCTTATTTATAGCGTGCGTAACGAGGCGCTGAAGTTTAGTCGTGAAGCTACCGGCTTTTTGTATCAGGCGACCACCGGCAAGTGCAATTTTACCTTCGATGCCAAGAAGCTTTACCTGACGCCGTGGATACGTCTGGATTCGGGCAGGGAAACCATGGTCGATTATAACTTTTACACGAACGCTAATAGCGACGTGGATGTATCGAGCTTGGTCGGTGATGTGAATGCAGCCGGCAATTTGCTGGCGCTGACGGGCGTCGGCATGGGGGTTGCGATCATGGGGCAGGTTGCCGGGCAGTGGGTAAAGAGCAATCAGCAGGCGGAAGTAACAACGCCTGCGTCCCATCAATCGGCCAAACATAGTTCGGAGTCGCATTCATTACCGGCGGCTACGACTTATGCAGGTAAGACCGGAACGCTCAATCAGACGATGTTTAAGGTTTTTGATGTGGCGGAAGGCGGGTTCCATCTGTTTGGTTCCGATACCAAGCAGCTGGGTGAACTAAAGATTTATCCGGAAATTTTGCCTTCTTTGCTGTTAAAAACGACGGCTGACGGCATCCCTGATGCACGCGATTTGTCGTTCGAAGAAATTGGCTATTCGCCAATAAAATCAGCGGCTGGGGAAATCAATCTTCAGCAATTGATTGAGCAATCGAAACATCCGGCAAAACCGAATTTAAAGCCTGACTGGAATAATTACCCGGACGTGGAAGGTAATTGCCGGAAATTGAAACTGGTGATGAAGGATTTGGGTTTTAACAAGTTTGACCGCAATGCGGTGATTTACTATTTTCTGGCTAAAAATGGCGATTGGAACAACTACAATATTACTCGGCAAAAGACGCAGAGTGAAGAAATGCGCCCTAAAGTCATAGAAAGTTATCGCAGCAAAAACTTCGCTAATTGTCTGGCACCTGATGATTATGTGGCTATGAAGTCGATGGGATTGCCGGTTAATACGCCGTCCGACTGGGATCAGGTGGGCGAGGCCAGCCACAAAAAAGAGCAATTGTTTACGCCGCTTAAGTCGATTGAGAGGCAGTTGGTTGCAGTGCTGAACAATCCAAACAAGGCAGAAATGGAGCGTCAGCTGTTTCCCTTGCTAAGTACGGAAAAAAATGGCGACGGCAGTGTGTTACTGCAAAATCATTTAGGTAATTTTGGCTTGGAATTATTGCTGAATCCTCCGGTAGCGCCAGCTCCTACGGATGCTTCAATTGCCCAGGTTGCTCCCGTTGTAGCAGCAGCGCCTGCGTCGGCGGCTATCCCTGGCGAGGGCGTTATTGTCAGCGCTCGTCAACTGGCGCAAGTCTTTTCAGGGTTGTTAATAAACGAGCTGAGCTGCGCGCGCCCGGTTCCTGACAGCTTGGGAAAATCTGCGGGACTTTTATTATTTACCACTAAGGAAGGCAGTCCGCGTGTTAAAGGCGGCGCTATGGAGTTTGAATTTTCCGGCGGCAAGATTACACGCGTTGCTTTTCAGCTATCCACCTATCGGGATTTCGAGCAGGATTTGTTGGATCGTCCGGAAATTGGCGGATGTCGAATTGACCCTTCTTTTCTGGCAAAGTTACACTAACGTAAATGTTGTTCTGATATTATTCACCCCGGCTTGGAAATTAACAAAAAAATCAGGTTTTTGGTGGGCGGGGAGTGTGTTGATTTATACCATAAATTAAATATGGATTTGGAGTTAGATATAATCCATAATGTTTGTGCGGTAAATAATCAATAATATAAAAAATATCAGGAGAGACGTTATGGCTTTAATTACTTGGACAGCCGGTCAATACGGTACAAATGTTGGCTTTGCAGATGATGAACATAAGATTTTGTTTGATAAGCTTAATAAACTGTATGATTTAGCAACAGGAGGAGCGGAACGTTCTGCAATAGGTGCGCAATTAGATGATTTGATTTCATATGTTGTCGATCATTTTGCTCATGAAGAAAAAGAAATGCTGGCAAAAGGTTATGCAGGCTACGATCGCCACAAGGAGGAGCATGAAGCTTTGATAGGTATTTGCGGCGGTCTGCAAGCAAAATTTCATGCGGGTCAGGCAGAAGTTGACGAAGGCGTTGGTCAACTGGTTAAGGGTTGGTTAGATAGCCACATTCCTAACTTTGATATGGCTTATGCGGATGCGCTAAACAGCTAATCCGATTCCAAAATTAGAAAACAAAGGGCTTGTGAGTTGCATTGATTCACAAGCCTTTTTATTGCGCTAAATAATATCAAGGAAAGGACAGCTGGTATAGATTGCCTTCATAGGTTAAAATCAAAAAGATTATTTGTGATAATTATTACGTAAACGGAATAGGGCCGACCTTGGCATGTCCTGAAATTACGAAACGATATAACGCATACAAGAGTTTATAACTACTAACGAGGAGGCTGCTCCGTGAAGAAAACAAAGCAACTGTTCGCAGGTCTGATCTTAATGGCTTTAGGCCTAGGGACAGCGCAGGCGGAATATACGCTCAATTTAATGAGAGGGGTTACAAAGGTCAGTAATGACGTTTATGACCTGCACATGCTGATTCTATGGATTTGTGTATTCATAGGTATTGGTGTGTTCGGAACTATGTTCTACTCGATTTACCATCATCGTAAATCAAGAGGACATAAAGCGGAGCAGTTTCATGAAAATACCACGGTTGAAATTATTTGGACGATTATCCCGACCTTGATTTTGATTGGCATGGCTATTCCAGCCACCAAGGCCATGATAGAGCTGGATGATGTGCAAGAATCCGAAATGTCCATTAAGGTAACCGGACATCAATGGAAGTGGGAATATGAATATCTTGATAATGGAATTCATTTTTTCAGCAGTCTGGATGAGGCGAGCAATAAAGTACGTCAAGTAGGTTCAGGCATCGATCCTAGATCCGTTCCTCATTACTTGTTGAATGTTGATAAGCCGTTAGTTATTCCAACTAAGAAGAAAATTCGTTTTGTATTTACCTCAGCAGACGTAATCCATTCATGGTGGGTGCCGGATCTGGGTTGGAAAAAAGATACTAATCCCGGTTTTATCAATGAATCATGGACTTCTGTAGATGAGCCAGGTACTTATCGTGGTCAATGTACCGAACTTTGCGGTAAGGATCATGGGTTTATGCCGATTGTGGTCATCGCAATGAACGAACCTGACTACAATGCCTGGGTAGAGCAGCAAAAAGCGGCGATAGCGGCTGAAGCAGGATCGGCAAGCAAGCAGTGGACTAATGAAGAATTGATCGCTAAAGGTAAATCCGTTTACGACACGAACTGTTCATCTTGTCATATGGCGGATGGCGCGGGTTTATCGGGCACTTTCCCTGCTATAACAGCAAGTAAAGTGGTAACCGGCGATATTAATGCTCAAGTTAAGCTGATGTTGGATGGAAAAGGCATGATGCCTGCGTTCGGGAAAATATTAAGCCCAGTTGATTTCGCGGCAGTCGTAACATATACCCGTAATGGTCTGGGTAATTCAGTGGGTGATTCTATTCAACCCTCAGCTATCCAGACTCTGCAATCGGCTACACCGGCGGCAGGTAAAAGTGAATAAGTCATTGCGTTGTTATCGATCTAATCTTTTTTATATATTCAAGAGGTATGAAATATGTCTGCTGTAGTCGCTGAACATGATGATCATCACGATCATCACGAGCATGGCCCTGCCAAGGGGCTATTAAGATGGGTTATTACCACCAATCATAAAGATATCGGTACGTTATATTTGCTGTTTGCCCTGACGATGTTTTTTGTCGGCGGCGCAATGGCAATGGTTATTCGCGCCGAATTGTTTGAACCGGGTATGCAGTTTGTTAATCCCCAGTTCTTTAATTCGATGACCACCATGCATGCCTTGGTTATGGTATTCGGCGCAGTTATGCCGGCATTCGTCGGCTTGGCCAACTGGATGATTCCAATGATGATTGGCGCTCCGGATATGGCATTGCCGCGTATGAATAACATGAGCTTCTGGTTGCTGGTTGCCGGTGTTTTATTACTGGCAAGCACCTTGTTTATGGAAGGCGGCGCACCTGCCAGCGGTTGGACTTTGTATCCACCGTTAGTATTGCAAACCGGTAAGGCATTGCCTTTCGCGATTTTCTCTGTGCATTTGCTGGGTATCTCGTCAATCATGGGTGCGATTAACATCATTGCAACTATTTTCAATATGCGTGCCCCAGGCATGACCTTGATGAAAATGCCGATGTTTGTTTGGACCTGGTTGATTACCGCTTTCTTGTTAATCGCTATCATGCCTGTTTTTGCCGGCGCAGTGACCATGTTGTTAACAGACAAATTCTTCAATACCAGCTTTTTTGATGCTGCCGGTGGTGGTGATCCAGTTCTTTATCAACACATTTTCTGGTTTTTTGGGCATCCTGAAGTTTATGTAATGATTCTGCCTACCTTCGGTGTGGCTTCTACAATCATTCCGGTATTTGCTCGCAAACCTTTGTTTGGTTATAGCTCAATGGTTTATGCGACTGCTTCAATTGCATTTTTGTCATTTATCGTATGGGCTCACCATATGTTTACGGTCGGCATGCCAATAGCAGGCGAGTTGTATTTCATGTATGCAACCATGTTAATTGCAATTCCTACCGGGGTTAAAGTTTTTAACTGGACTGCGACCATGTGGAAAGGTTCGATGACTTTTGAAACACCGATGTTGTTTTCGATTGCTTTTGTCGTTTTGTTTACGATGGGTGGATTCACCGGATTGATGATGTCTGTTGCACCGGTTGATTTTCAGTATCACGATACTTATTTTATTGTCGCGCATTTCCATTACACGCTGGTTCCAGCTTCGGTCTTTATATTGATGGCTGCCGGCTATTTTTGGCTGCCTAAATGGACCGGTCATATGTATGACGAAAGAATCGGTCGGTTGCACTTCTGGTTATCTGTAGTATCGGTCAATATCCTGTTTTTCCCTCAGCATTTCCTGGGACTTGCCGGTATGCCTCGCAGAATTCCTGATTATGCCGTTCAATTTGCGGATTGGAATATGATTTCCAGTATTGGCGGTTTTATATTCGGTGCCAGCCAACTGCTGTTCCTGTATATCGTTATCGATACAATCAAAGGCGGAACCGGCGAAAAAGTAACTGATGAAGTGTGGGAAGACGCTGCCAAGCATAGCTTGGAGTGGACTTTGCCATCACCACCGCCGTATCATTCTTTTACTACACCACCTACAGTTATACCGACTGAGCATATCTAGGGTATTGCATTCAGGTTGCTTTCAAAAGCAACCTGCTTAGATAACGTATCAGGTGAAATAATGAATACCAAACAAAAAAATATTTTGACAGCAGTGATTTTGATTACAATTGCGGTCACTATTTATGTTTTTGCAGTGATAAGAGCTGTTTCTCAATGAAGGAAGGCGTTACTCAAAAAAACACTAAGTTAGTTCGGATATTGGTGTTTGTTGTATTGGGAATGTTTGGTTTTGGCTATGCCCTGGTTCCTCTTTATGATGTTTTGTGTGAAGTAACAGGACTCAATGGAAAAGTCGAATCGTCCGCTATTAAGGAAGTTAGCTACGAAATTGATAAAAACAGAGAGGTCACCGTAGAGTTTATGACTGCGCTGAATGAGGCAACACCGATGGTGTTTCGTTCAGAAATAAAAAAATTAAAAGTTCATCCAGGCGAATATTATACGGTGAATTTTTATGCGGAAAATAAGACCGATAAGGTAATGATTGCTCGGGCAATTCCAAGTATTTCACCCGGAGCGGTTGCTGAATTTTTTAAAAAAACAGAGTGTTTTTGTTTTTCAGAACAGACATTCAAAGCGCGAGAAGGCAGGACTATGCCGGTGCGTTTTGTTGTTAACCCTGAATTACCCGAGAAATATAAAACGATTACACTTGCATATACATTTTTTGATAATACTGAAACATCAGTGAAATGAGAGAGGAAGGTCATGTCTACAAGTAACGAGTATTACATTCCGCATAAAGCTACCTGGCCGGTCATTGGAACTGCCGGTTTGGTGATGATGCTGGCTGGATTTGCAAATTATTTAAATGGTTCGACAGCCGGTTCGGCCTGGATGTTGTTGGGGCTAACGGTATTTATTGTTATGCTTGCCGGGTGGTTCACATTGCAGTCCGGGGAAAGTGAATCAGGCATGTATAGTACGCAGGTGGGTATTTCCTATCGTATGGGCATGATGTGGTTTATCTTTTCGGAAATCATGTTTTTTGCCGTTTTCTTCGGTACACTTTGGTATACGCGTAATTTATCGGTGCCGTGGCTGGGCGGTGAAGGCGCTAGGGCAGCAACTAAAGAGCTATTGTGGCCTTCTTTCGAAGCAGTCTGGCCTACCAATGGTCCCGGTAAAGTCGGCGGCGAATTCGAGCCTATGGGAGCGTGGGGATTGCCTTTCCTGAATACCTTAATTCTGCTGACTAGCGGCGTATCTTGTACTTGGGCGCATCATGGCTTGCTGGCAAAAAACCGCGATCAGTTAATTAAAGGCTTGGCGGCTACTGTAGGTCTGGGCCTCTTATTCGTGTCATTCCAGGCATTCGAATATCATGAAGCGTATACTGAAATGGGTTTAACTTTGGGTTCAGGCATCTATGGATCTACCTTTTTCATGTTGACCGGTTTTCATGGTTTCCATGTTTGCGTAGGGGCTATTATTCTGAGCGTTGTTTTATTCCGTAGCTGGAAAGGTCACTTTAAACCGGAAAATCATTTCGCTTTTGAAGCCGCTGCCTGGTATTGGCATTTCGTTGACGTGGTATGGTTAGGATTATTTGTATTTGTTTATGTAATTTAGTCTAAACAGCCAAACCAAAAAAAGCGCTGCCTAACAGACAGCGCTTTTTTTTTGTCGGAATGGTTGAGTCGTTTTTATTTAACAGGGGCGACTGGCGTTTGGTGCATTCGAGCACCCAGGCCGTGAGGCGTGAACATGCCGGTTGCAAAGGCTATAAAAATAAAAATGAATAATACGATTGAAAGTGTAATGCGAAAAGTCAGTGCTTTGACTGTTTTTTCGGATTGTTCCTGAGTCTTGTGTGTAACCAGATGGAATAGTGCTGAGCCCAAGCTGATAATTATCAGGATAAAGGCGATAATAACGATGCTTTTTATAATCATGAGTACAGTTATGTTCGTTGATGGGTAAGGTTTTTGTATTCTCGGTTATTTAGGTGCCTGTGCCAATAGGATAAGGAAAAAAAGCATGATCCTCTCGGATACTACTCAATGAAGTTTAAAATCATTCCAACGTTAGTTTATTTGTGCCTGTTACCGACGTTGATTGCGCTTGGAATGTGGCAATTGGATCGTTCCGAACAGAAACGGGCATTTCTTAAGGAGCAGGAGCGAGCGCTCGCAACTGAAACTCTGCATTTGTCGACGGCTATTGAACACAATACAGAGGCATTGAGATACAGAAATGTCGATGTTACAGGGCGTTACGATGTGGCGCACCAGTTTTTGATAGATAATCAAATCAGCGACGGGAAGGCAGGCTATTTTGTCTTGACGCCATTCATATTGACCGGGGAAACTAAGGCGGTTTTGGTGAACAGGGGCTGGATTCCTTTAAACCAGAATCGGTCGATTCTTCCTGATTTACAGATTAATAAGGCGGAAGCGATTATTGCCGGACGGATTAATAATTTTCCAAGCGTTGGTATAAAATTAGCCGGGGCGGAAATTCCAACCGAGGGTTGGCCATCAATAGTGCAGGTGGTTGATAGTGACGTTTTAGCTAAAAAATTAGGCTATTCATTATTCCAATTCCAGATTGAACTGGCTAAAGAGTTACCTGATGGCTATAAGCGGGAATGGCATACATCAACCATTATGCAGCCCGAACAACATACGGCCTATGCAATTCAATGGTTTGCATTGGCATTGACACTAACGATACTATTTATTTGGTACAGTTTTAAAAACAACGATGCAAAATCAAAAAAATAAAAATCATATATTAATTTTGGTTATCTTTGGGATGTCGGTTATTCCCTTTTTAATCGCTTGGGGATTAAAAGAACATCCGCAGCTGTTAAAGGGACAGACCAATCATGGACAGTTAATAACGCCGCCATTGACAACCGAGCGTAGTGATCTAACCGGTTTTGACCGGTTTTCAACTGATAATATGTCCGAACTTACCGGGCACTGGCTGCTGGTAAACGTCATTCCAAATGGCGATTGTAATGAATCGTGTATCGAAGCTATTCATAAAACCAAGCAGTTACGGCTCATGCTGAATAAAGAATTGACCCGTACGCGTCGAATTGTCATGGTCTTAAAAGATGTTGCGCCGGAAACCGCTAGCAAATGGTGGGAAGATGACCAGACCTTATTAAGAGTTAAGCCCAATGATGCGGTTATCAAGAAAATTGCCGCAATCAGGCAAAGCAATATTCCTGACGGGATGCTTTTGTTAATGGACCCGCTGGGTAATTTAATGATGCAGTATGAACCGGGTTTCGATCCTTACAATGTAAAAAGTGATCTTATGCATCTTTTGCGAATCTCACAAATCGGATAGTGGAAAATAAAATGTTTAGAAAAATAACTCTCTTTAGCGTTGTTTTAGCTTTAATAGTTATCGTAGCAGGCTCATACGTTCGTTTATCCGGAGCAGGGCTGGGCTGCCCTGATTGGCCTGGATGCTATGGACAGGCCATTGTTAGCGAGCAAGCCGATTTTAAAGCGCAGGCGGCGGAGGCATTTCCCGGTCAGACGCCCGATATAGAAAAAGCCTCGAAGGAAATGAGTCATCGTTATCTGGCGGCAACCTTGGGCGTGACTATCTTGTTGTTGGCGTTGCTTTCGTGGCGCGAACAACAAAGTCGCCTGGCGGTCGTTACGGCCGTATTGGGGCTGGTAATTTTAGTCGGATTGCAGGCGGCTTTAGGTATGTGGGCCGTCAAATTGCACGTTATGCCGATTGTCGTAACCGGCCATTTGTTGCTGGGCATGATGACTTTCTGGCTGCTATTCTGGTTGTATTTACGGGTTAACCCGAAAGCTTCGCTGCTCACAGTGCGCAGCAATGGCTTGGCGTTGTTTGCCCGAGTTGCAATGGGGGTGTTGTTTTTAGAGATTGTTTCAGGGGGTTGGGTTAGCGCTAACTATGCCGCTTTAGCTTGTTCGGGATTTCCTCAATGTAATGGCTCATGGTGGCCTAAAGCGGATTATCAAACGGCACTGGATTTATTTAACGGCTTAAGCACAGGTTATACCGGCGTCATAGCATTCGATGCGCAAGTCGCCGCAAATTGGCTGCATAGGGTCGGTGCGTTGGTTAGTTTTATCGTGCTGACGTTGTTGATGTTGAACGCGACATCGGCGCATCATCCAAAACCGGTCAGGCGAGCAGGCTTATGGCTAAGCGTGCTGCTGTTGGCGCAGGTTGGCTCAGGCATTATCGGCATTAAACTCGGGGCGCCTTTATGGGCTGCGGTGGCTCATAATGCTTTTGCAGCCTTGTTGATGCTGCCGTTGATTGCCATCAGCTTTTACAGTCGTCATGCTTTTGTTGAAAAGCTAAAGCCTGCCGCAGAGGTTGAGGCGAAACGCGAAGGCGTAGCCGTTCCTGCAGCGGAAGAAGCTTATCCGGCAGCGGAACCTGAGTCGCTATACCTGCGCCTTAAGACCCAGTTAAAACGCACCCGTTCCGGGCTTAGCGGAGTATTGGCGCACATTCCCCTGGGTCGGCAAGAAATTGACGAGGATTTGCTGGAAGAAATTGAAGCCAGTTTGTTAATGGCTGATATAGGTGTTGATGCGACCACGGAAATCATCAAGCGTTTGACTGAAAGTGTTGAGCGGCACCAGCTCAATGACGGCGAGGCGTTATCGGCCGCTTTAAAGCAGGAATTGCTGATTATGCTCCAGCCGTGCAGCAAGAATTTGCACATCCCAAAACAGGACAAACCTTTTGTTATTCTGGTTGTCGGCGTCAATGGCGCGGGTAAAACCACAACCATCGGTAAACTGGCCAAACGCTTGCAAGCTCAAGGCCATAGCGTCATGTTAGCCGCCGGGGATACGTTTAGAGCCGCGGCTGTCGAGCAATTGCAAACCTGGGGTGAGCGTAATAACATTCATGTAGTCGCTCAGCATACCGGGGCCGATTCGGCATCCGTTATCTATGACGGCGTTCAATCCGCGCAGGCCAAAGGCATCGATGTGTTGATTGCCGATACCGCCGGACGTTTGCATACAAAATCCAACCTGATGGATGAATTGAAAAAAGTAAAACGGATTATGAGTAAGCTGGATGAAACCGCGCCTCATGAAGTGTTGCTGGTGCTGGATGCCGGCACCGGGCAAAATGCCTTGTCGCAAACGAAACTGTTTAACGAAACTGTTGAATTGACAGGCTTGGTTCTGACCAAACTTGATGGCACCGCAAAAGGCGGTATTATTTTCGCGCTGGCCAAACAGTTCGGAATCCCGATTCGTTTTATAGGAATAGGCGAAGGTATTGATGATCTGCAGGATTTCGATGCAGATGCTTTTGTAAATGCATTGTTTGTCAAAGACTAAAGAGGCCTATGTTAAAGTTTGATAATGTCAGTATGAGGTACCCTGGCGCAGGCGATGTCTTGCGTAATGTCAGTTTTCATCTGCAACGCGGTGAAATGGCTTTTCTGACAGGGCGTTCAGGGGCAGGAAAAAGCACATTATTGAAATTGATTGCGGTTATTGAGCGTTGCAGCCGGGGCCAGGTTTTATTGGACGGTCAAGATCTCAATCAGGCTAAGGATAGACAGGTTCCTTTCATACGCCGGAAAGTGGGATTGATCTTTCAGGATTACAAACTGTTACAGGATAGAACGGTTTTCGATAATGTAGCGTTGCCGTTAGTGATAGCAGGCTACGGACACCATGAAGTTTCCCGAAGGGTGAGAGCATCATTGGATAAAGTCGGCTTATTAGGCAAAGAAAGAAAATATCCTGCTGTCTTATCCGGTGGCGAGCAACAGCGGGTCGGGATTGCTCGGGCGGTGGTTAATAAGCCGCCGATGATTTTGGCCGATGAGCCGACCGGGAATCTTGATCCTGAACTGTCCGCCGAGATAATGCATTTGTTTGAGCAGTTTCAGCAGGTTGGCGTCACCATATTGATTGCTTCGCATGATATATCATTGATTGCCCAAATGAATCATCGAATCTTAAAGCTGGATCACGGTCAACTGGTTGCAAGTTAAATGATGAAACATGTTAATAAAAAACCGGGTAAACAGGAACCGCGCTGGCAAACCAAAATTTCGGGCGGTAATTTTGTCGATAAATTTCATGCTTATCGGAATCTTCATGCGCATGCGTTGTTTTCAAGTCTTGGACGATTAGTCGCATCACGATTCTCTTCTGCAATGACAATCGTTGTTTTGGCGATTGCCATTTCACTCGCCAGCGGTTTTTATATTCTGGTGGCGAACCTACAGCAGCTGGCGGGTAATTTGGAAGCCAGCAATCAAATTTCGTTATTTCTTAAAGACGACATTTCAGAAGCGAGGGCAAATAAGTTTGCGGGCGTCATCAGGCAAAACCCCGATATTCAGGATGTTAAATTAATTACCAAGGAGCAGGCGCTCGCAGAGTTCCAGTCATACAGCGGCTTCGGCGAAGCGGTAAAAGCCCTGGAAAAAAATCCGTTACCGATTGTCATTCAGGTGTTACCCAAAAATTCATTTGAAAACGAGCAGGCGCTTGAGGTTTTGCTTGATGATTTTAAGCGCTCGGCGGAAGTTGATTTTGCCCAGATGGATATGCAATGGGTCAAACGCCTGCAGTCTATTATGGAAGTGGCGCGACGCGGCGTTATTTTATTGAGTTTGTTGCTGGGTGCGGGAGTGCTGTTTATTACGGCCAATACCATACGCCTGGAATTGCATAATCGCCGCGATGAAGTCGTGATCGCAAAGCTGGTGGGTGCGACCAACGGGTTCATTCATAGGCCGTTTTTGTACAGTGGTTTTTGGATTGGCTTTTTTTCCGGCGTGGCTGCATGGTTTATAGTGACAATCATCATGTTGATTTTAAAACAACCCATCGAAAAGCTTTCCGGACTTTATGATGACGCTTTCCATGTGCTGTTTTTCGGCTTTACCGAAACCTTGGCATTATTGTTTATCTCGTCTGTGCTGGGTGTGGTGGGTTCATGGATAGTACTGCATTTCCAACTGCGGCAATTAAAACCTGAGTAGAAAATTATTAGCACTCTTTCTTGCAGAGTGCTAGAATTCAAAAAAAGTTTTTTACATGGGAGTCGCAATGAGTAACGCATTAGCTTTACCTATTAATTTATCAGTCGGAACATTTGACGCCTATCTAAATGTCGTCAGGCAAATGCCTAAATTGACAGTAGAACAGGAACGCGAGTTAGCCTTAAAATTCAGGGATGATGGCGATTTGGAAGCCGCACGCGAATTGGTTATGACCAATTTGCGTTTTGTGATTCACGTTGCCAGAGGCTACAGTGGATATGGCTTGTCTATGCCGGATATTATTCAGGAAGGTAATATCGGATTGATGAAAGCCGTTAAACGGTTTGACCCTGATGTTGGTGTGCGTTTGGTTTCTTTCGCCGTCCACTGGATTAAGGCTGAAATTCACGAGTATGTGATTAAGAACTGGGGCATCGTAAAAGTTGCTACCACCAAGGCGCAGCGCAAACTGTTTTTTAACCTGCGTAAATCCAAGCAGGATTTAGGCTGGTTGTCCAATGACGAAGCGGTGGCGATTGCCAAAGACCTTGATGTGGATGTGAGTACCGTTTACGAAATGGAAAAACGTCTGGGCAGCAGGGATATGTCGTTTGATATGCCGGTCGATGAATCAACGGAAGAAAGTTATGTTGCCCCGGCCAGTTACCTCCATCAGCACGGCGGTGATCCTGCGGTACTGCTTGAAAATTCGGATTGGGAAGGCCATGAGCAGGATTTATTGGCAGATGCGATGGCGGAGCTGGATGAGCGCAGCCTGGATATTCTTTCAAGCCGCTGGTTGATGGACAAAAAAGCGACATTGCATGAGCTTGCCGAGCGTTACAATGTGTCCGCTGAGAGGATCAGGCAATTGGAACAAAACGCGATGAAAAAGTTGAGAGCAGCGGTTGAACTGGCCGCTTGATTGATAATTGGGTCATAGCAAAAAAGGCTTAGCGATGACATCGCTAAGCCTTTTTTATTGCCTACGGTTTAATATAACCGTAACAGATTTTTTAAAACGATTTTAAGCCGGCGTGAGTATATCGAGAACCGTTTGGGCCTGTTTAGCAGTTTCAATGCCAAGATTGGTCAAATAGCCGCCGTCATCTTGCGATACCAAGCCTTTTTCAAATAGTCGGTGGGTGGCGGCGATTGTTTCCGGTGAAGCGGTTTTATGTATCTTGATACCTTCTTGAGTGGTGGCCAGGTTGTAGCGAACAAGAATGTTCAGTTCTTCTACAATATCTTTGGTATAGGGCATAGTGAATCCTCATGACTCATTGATTTAAAGCAATAGCATAATGCTATTTATAAAGAAGGAGTATCTTTTTTTATGCGGTCTTTTTCCTCGCGACGATCACCCCATCACGGGTCGGGTTGATGAAGGTGTCAAACTCAGGGTCATTAAAAATGAGTTCATTGTGTTCAATAATTGCCTCAGTCCAGCCGGGAAAAATGTCGGTAGGATTTTCTACCGCCACCCGGCCGCGCCAAAGCACATTATCGGCAATATAAAGTCCGCCGGGGCGAATCCTGTCTTTAGCCATCAGCCAAATGGCAGGATAATCGCCCTTATCGACATCGTTATAGCAGATGTCGAATAATCCTTCTGTCTGGGCAAAAACTTCCTGAGCCATGCCGGCCCGGAAATCGATTCTATCCCACAAACCGGCATTGCTGAGATATTGCTCGGCTTTTTCCTGGTTGAGAAAATCGGCATCGGTGCAAATGACCTGGCCTTTTGAGCCAACCGCTCGGGCAAACCAATAGGCTGAATAACCGTAACCGCTGCCAAACTCAAACACCCGTTCAGCATTGATCATTTTAGCCTGCGCTTCAATAAAGACGCCCACCAAACGGCCAATGATGGGGAAGTTGTTTTTGTGCGCCAGCGCTTCCATCTCGGTTAGCACCGGATGATCGGTGTGTCGCAGTAAGCCGTGCATATAATTTTCAATGGCGGGATTGACCGGGATTAATACGCCGGGATTTGAAACGGTTGGGGATTTTATATCGGCCATTAGCGGTTCCTCATGGATATGTGTTTGTTGAAGTTGAATGACGTTGCCCGTGGTACGGGCTGATTTATTGGATGTTAGCTTGATGAAGACGATGACAGCGAGGGCTTTTAAAACAACTCAGTTTCACTGTGGTCGTTATCCCGAACCAGAACGGACATGTCTTCATACAAAATTATCCTGTTTCTGCCCGTGTCTTTGGCATGATAAAGCGCTTTATCGGCATGATCCAATTGTGTCGTGGGCATGGATATGCCGTCGACATGGGTTAAGCCAATACTGACAGTGACTCGGCCGACAGTTGGGAAGTTGTAATTGGCGACTGCTTCCCGGAAACGGTTAAACACATTTACCGCTGTTTCCTGGCTGGCTAAATTCAGGATAACAACAAATTCTTCGCCGCCAAAACGGAACAAAAAATCATTGTAACGAAAGCATTTTTCCATCAATTGACTAAATATCAGCAACACCTCGTCCCCATACAAATGCCCGAAATCGTCATTAACGCGTTTGAAATGGTCTATATCCAGTATAGCAATCCATGAGCTTTTTTCCTCTTTTGTATCAATAATTTGATGGTCTCTGTAATGTTCGCAAACTTGTAATAAGCGAGCGTCTAGCGACTGCCGATTAGGCAATTTGGTTAACACGTCCCGTTCCTTGGTATCATGTAATATCACCAGATTTCGATAGACTCCTCGCAAACGGTCAAGTAATTCAAGCATTTCCCGGTCGAACGCGCCTTCCAGATGAATAGCGCGTTCAGGGCCGCCGCTCCCTCGAACAAAAAAAATAGCCCACGCATGAAAACCGGATTCATCCGGAGCGCTGAGATTCAAGTCTGTCGTATGATCCAGTCCGGCAAGCAGGTCGTTATGGTCTTCATTATTCCTGGTGAAGTCCAAGGGAAATCGTCTGATTAATAGTTCACGAACAATACTTGTTTCTCCCGATTTTTTTCTTTCGTGATTATAAATTTCATAAACGACGGCACTATCAATCCATGGAATCTCAACAAGGAGCTCTAGAAATTTATACGTTAATGCCTGGTAATCCTGCTGGGCAGATAACCGTGTCGCCCAGGAAAAAATTTGCTGTACTGTTAGATTGATGGACATCGAAACTCAGCCGCAATATAAAAGGCTTGATTATGCAGCTTTTATACAAAAAATGGGACCTTTTTCGGGATTTTATGCCGATAAAAACGCTAAAAGTTAAAGACCCTGTCTAGTCGGCATAATGAGGGGTTATAGATCAGCTAATAACTTATCGAGCATATTCTCCGCCTGATGCAGATAGCTTGGCCCGAACAGGTTCAGGTGATTGAGTATATGGTATAAGTTGTACAGCGTTTTTCTGCGTGTATAACCCGGATCTAGCGGATAAACGGCTTGATAAGCCTGATAAAATGCCGGGCTGAAACCGCCGAATAATCCGGTCATCGCCAGATCCGTTTCCCGGTCGCCAAAGTAGCAGGCCGGGTCATAAATGACCGGATTGCCCTGTTCATCCGCCGCAACATTGCCGCCCCATAAGTCGCCAT
Source organism: Methylobacter tundripaludum SV96 (assembly GCF_000190755.2). Taxonomy (GTDB): domain Bacteria; phylum Pseudomonadota; class Gammaproteobacteria; order Methylococcales; family Methylomonadaceae; genus Methylobacter_A; species Methylobacter_A tundripaludum. The sequence goes on from NZ_JH109152.1 coordinate 150,613, forward strand.
GCACCAAAGCCGGTTGCGGTTGATAGCCGGAAAATAACGGCTTTAAATTTGTACGGAGTTTTTCGCCCAGGGTTTGTAAGCGACCGCCATAGCCCTTGGCCGCAGCCAGTGTTAATTGATGTCCTAGACGTTGCTCTTGCCAGAATGTAATCCAGTCGTGATAGCGGCCGTTGATTTGTATAGTACTGCCGATGGTGTTGTTGCGGTGCCAACCGAAATAGGCCTGTTTATGCCGATGCAGCTGTGCAAGTTGTTGCCCCAGCAACTGTTCGGAACGGCTATTCAGGTTATGTAAGTCGATATATTCAAGCACCAAAAAAGCATGGTCAGTGGTTTGTCCGCAAACAATAAACTTCGGCACACGGATGGCTTGAGTATGCGCCAAGGCTTGCAAGCCTGCGGCTTCGGCCTCAAACATGGCAAGCCGTTCAGGCGTGTTCAGCTTGACAAAAAAACTGACATTTTCGGCCTGTAACCGGTAAGCCGCATTAATATCGCCGCCCGACAGCGGCTGGGCTTTGAGCAACTTAAAAGGCTGCCGGGTTGCCGACTCAATGTGTTGGACAATGGCTTGCCAATCCATCAGTAGAGCCTGCCGAATAAATCCATATGAGTCAGATACAGCCTCATATCCAGCTCGAACTGGTGATAAGACGGCTCCATGTGCTCACACAGCTTGTAAAACGCCTTGTTATGATCCTTCTCCTTTAAATGCGCCAGTTCATGCACGACGATCATCCTTAAAAATTCCAGCGGCACATTTTTGAACAGCGAGGCTACCCTGATTTCATTTTTGGCCTTGTGTTTGTCGCCCTGTACTCTGGAAATAAAGGTATGCAAACCCAAGGCATGATGAAGATCCTTAATCTTATCGTCGTAAATCACCTTGCTAAGCGGCTGGGACTGTTTAAGCAAAGCATTCTTCATGTCAACGGTATAAGCATAAAGCGCCTTATCCGTCCTGATCGTGTGAGTAACCGGGTATTTTTTCAACAGCGTCTCGCCCAGTTTATCTTTACTGATCAGCAGGCGTACCTGGCTGGTCACGTTTTCAGAATAGCCGATTAAATATTTTAATTCATGCATGGCTTATTACTTCAGCGAGTTCAGTATTTGCTCCAGAGGAGCGAGAGAGATCAATGCCCGGTAAAGAATCGTTTTATCTTCCATCAGCCCGTAACATTCATAGTGATAGGGCGAATCTATGGCGTGGCCTATGCCTTCTTTCCTCGATTCCGGGGGGATTTGCCTGATCAGTATATACAGCGCATCGCCGGATTTCAGTTGCGCAAGGTAGGTACGGTCAATGCTGATTTTATGCGACATATACACCAGCGGGTTGCGCTCGAAATCATGCTTTTCTATAACCGCCTTTTCCAACAAGGCGCTGGATATAAGACTACACGGGAATATTTCAGGGAACACCGCTTTATTTTTAAAGGGGTCGAAAAAAGCATCCTGATCGACCAGGGAACCGCACAAAAAGTTTTTTGCATTGCTGGTCGTAATGAATTTTCGTTTCAGGAAAAAACTGCTACCGGATATAAAAGACCGGTCGGGATGCTGGTTGAGGGCGCCAAACTGCGGAACATCCGGGTTGGTCAGAAATAAAGCAAACTTGGATTCTTTTTTGTAGCCCAGCAAAGCCAATGCGCCGCCCGATTTAACCGTAATTCTGTTGCTGAGAATCGTCTCCGGGTCTTCTTTTAGTTGCGATTTTTTTATATCGACCGATACCACCTGTCCGGGTTTGACTGCATTAACAAAAGAAAACTGGTAGTTGCTAAAACGCAGGTTTTTATCGCTAATAAGCGCATTTTCATTATGGTGCTGGCGATAAAGAAAAACTTTGTGTTCAATCAATGATTCCAGTTGAAATCCTAGTGCAATAGGGCCTTTGAACGGATTGTGATTGATGCGCAGCCACCTGTTTCTATCGTGAAACAAGTTGAAATCGTCCGTTGCATTACGTGCAACATCAATGTGTATTTGATTAAAAACATCCGAACTGTCTGATGTATGCATAGCGCCTCAACGATTAAATTTCCGGTAACTATTTAGCGCCATTAAATACAATGGAACGCGGATGCCAAAAGTAGGTGCCTTTAGGCGACGCAGATGAAGATGATGAACACAGATTGAAAGGCGAAAGTTGAATCGCGCAATGATTGCATTAGCCTTATTTAATCATAATTATCAGCGTCATCAGCGTTCTATTTTTTATTTTTGGCGGATGAATAACGACAGCGCTTTAATCGATAAAGCGTCGGGTCAAATCGCCGTATTCATCAATTCGACGGTCGCGCAGGAACGGCCATACTTGCCTGACGCGTTCAGCTCTTGCTTTATCAATCGTGCAGCTTAGGAGTTTTGTTTCCGAATCATTGGCGCTGGTGATGATGTCCCCTTGCGGCCCTGCTATAAAACTATTGCCCCAGAAATTAATGCCGGTAGTCGAATTCGGCGCCAGCTCAAAGCCGATACGGTTGCAGGAAATGACCGGAATGCCGTTGGCGACCGCATGCGAGCGTTGAATGGTAATCCAGGCATCCAGCTGGCGTTGCTGTTCTTCGGGGGAATCTTCCGGGTCCCAGCCTATCGCAGTCGGGTAAATCAACAGTTCAGCGCCTGCCAAAGCCATCAATCTGGCGGCTTCCGGGTACCATTGGTCCCAGCAAACCAATACGCCTAATTTGCCGATAGACGTTTCGATGGGCTTAAAACCCAAATCGCCGGGCGTGAAATAATATTTTTCATAAAACCCCGGATCATCGGGGATATGCATTTTCCGGTACTTACCGGCAATACTGCCGTCCTTATCGAAAACAACGGCGGTATTGTGATAAAGCCCCGGCGCTCGTTTTTCGAAGATGGTCGAGACGATGACGATGCCGAGCTCTTTCGCCACGCCAGACAGGATTTCAGTGGTCGGGCCCGGAATAGGCTGGGCAAGATTATAATTATTATAATCTTCGCTCTGACAAAAATACGGCCCCAGATGAAGCTCTGGCAACACTACCAAATCGGCATTGTTAGCGGCGGCTTCATGGATTTTTGCGATGGAAAAATCAAGGTTGGTCTGTCTGTCTTCATCGCAGGGCTGCTGGACAGCGCTAACGGTTAATGTTGATTTCATGATGATCGTGTGGGGTGGTTTCTGATGGACGTTATTTTATAACGATTTAGCGAAAGGAAATAACAAAACTGCGTCCGCTTCCGCGAAAGCGAGGGAGCTAAGAAGTGGGCTGAACCGGCTCCAGCATCAACTTGCTAATGTATCGGTCATGAATACGGCTTAACAGTGCCAGTGCCATCATCGCACCCAGTAGCGCATAAGCCATGTCCGACTGCGTATCCCAGATATAGCCTTGAGTGCCTAAAAAAGCGTCGGCGGCTTCCTTGCTTAACAGCGCAACCCACCATTCAATCAGCTCATAAACGGCGCTGATTGCCAGACAGATGCAGATGACGAAAAAATTAAGCCATTTGATGCTTTCCACCACATGATTCCTGATGAGGATTTCCCTGGCGATGATGGCGGGGATAAAGCCTTGGGCGAAATGGCCGAGTTTATCGTAATTATTGCGGTCTAAATTAAATGCGTCCTTTAGCCAGTCGAACAGCGGGACTTCCGCGTAAGTGTAATGTCCGCCGACCATTAAAATAAGGCTGTGGATCAGGATCAAGCTATAAGCCAAACCCGTTAAGCGGAATTTCCGGCGCGTCGCTATAAGCACGACCAAGGCAATCATTGCAGGCGCCGTTTCAAGCACCCAAGTCAGGTAATCCTTAGGATATGTACCCGACCAAATCAGTGCCGAAAAAAATATCCCGAACCACGTTTTATTCATAGATCGGTTTATTTCGCTAAAGCTTCTTTATAGGTGCTGGCGCTAAAACCACGGATGGCGGTGCCATTAATGACCGCCAGCGGGATACCGCCATAACCCGGATCAAGCGTCTTTTTGCGCGTTGCGGCGTCAAGGTCTTGTTCAATATCGTAGGTATTAAAGGCAATGTTGCTCTCGCGCAGAAAGGCCATGGCTTTTTTACAATAAGGACACCAGCTGGTGACGTAAAGATCGACTTTCGGCGCTGCTGCTTGAGCCATGTTATTGGCCGGAATCGGTTGCTGCGATTTGGCTTTAAGGTCGTCACGATTTTCTATGGCTGTCGGATCAGCGGGTTTCGATCCGGAGAAATGCGATTTTCCACCGGCATCGGTCCATTTGTAGATTTCGGCCTGGGCGGGTAATGCGAACGTCAGTGCGAACAAGAAAATAAGCGGGTGATTAATGGTCATGGTGTGTGGGTTCCGGTTAGAAATACGGGTTTTGGTTGGCTATCGTTATTCAGGCTCAGGGCAATCAGTATGTCCCTGTTTGGTACAAAGTTGGTAGTTTAATTGACTTGCCCAGTATTGGTAAGCTTGCTCAACATCATCCCAGCTGTCGAAAGAACCCAGTAAGGTTTTCCCGCCTGCCCGGCAGTCCGCTGAAGCCATCAGTAATTCACCGGTTTGCGAATCGGTGATTTTTCCCTCGACACTGGCTTGGCCGACATAAGATTCAGTGCCTGTCGCCAACATTTTAAGCAGGGACAAGGCGCGAGCCGAAGGGTAGACGGCCGTATATAAATCCAGCAGCAGTATCGATGATTCGGCATCGGTGAGGGCAAATTGTACGCGTAATGTCTCCGGTCCGGGATGAGCGACCAGTTTAAAATTCTTCTTTAAGGCTTCCCGCATCCGGTATTCAAACAGTTCTTTAAGTCTGTGGTTCTCGGCGTGGGTCATGTCGTTGAGATCGGAATCGGGCAGTTTGCTGGTAATGACGGGTTCCAAAATAATTTTTTTATAACCGGCCCAGTTAGTGCCGTCTTTCCAGAAACTTAATAAAGCATCGCCATCTTCGCCGTCTTTAAGCAGCGAATAATCGTCCAGGAAGTGGGACGTTTCAACATATCTGGCCTGATAGGTTCTCGCGCAACCGATGCTGAGCAGGACAAAGACAAGCACGATAATACGATTAATGGTCGGCATGAAGAGGCGGGACTGATTTTTGATATTCATAAAAGGCTTCAGCTCGATTAATGGGTCCACGAAGTTGCCATTGATTATCCGCCATATGCGAGACGCGGCTTGACAAATCTGTCTGGAACAGATTTGCATTCACCCGAAGGTTGTCAGGCAGGATAGCCTGACATGACACCGCGTCCCGCTCAAGGTTGCAAAAGTGTCGAATATTAACCGACAGCCCTCAACGCCCCCTCAGGAAACTGCATGGTCATGCAATGCAGGCTGCCGTATTGATGCACCAGGGGCTGGCACGGAACGCCGATAATCTTGCGATCGGGAAAACAACCGGCCAAACGTTCCAGCGCAATCGCATCCATCGGGTCGCCGTAAACCGGCACCATTACGGCGCGATTGATGATCAGGAAGTTGGAATAATTGGCCGGGAGTTGTTGCCCGTCCTCATCATGAATCGGTTTCGGCAGCGGCAACGGTATCAGATGATAGACGTCTCCATCCTGGGTTCTAAGCGTCTGGAGTTGTGTTTCCATGAATTTCAGGCTGTTGTAGTGCGGGTCTTCGGGGTCGTCGCAGCTGGTGTAGGCGATGGTGTCGGCGGAGCAAAAGCGCGCCAGGGTATCGATGTGGGCATCGGTATCGTCGCCGCTCAGGTTTTCCTGGTCCAGCCAGAATACCCGTTTTGCGCCCAAGTATTGGAGCAATTGCTGTTCTATTTCCTGTTGGCTCAGGCCTTTGTTCCGGTTCGGATTTAATAAACATTGTTTGGTGGTCAGGAGGGTGTCTATGCCGTCGCTTTCGACGCTGCCGCCTTCCAGAATGAAATCTATATCAGTGTGACTTGCGCCTTTAAAGGGCTTGACGTTGAGCAATTTGTGATTAAGCGCGTTGTCGCTTTGGTGCGAGTATTTTTCGCCCCAGCCGTTAAAATGAAAGTTCATGTGCATAGGGACGCCGTCTTTTTCGACGGTAAGAAAAACGGTATCCCTGACCCAGATGTCATTCACAGGAGCGTGAATGAAGTCGATGTTGTCGGTCTTGCTTATTAAGGTTTGGATATGTTGCTGATGACTGTCATCCCTGCAAACGATAAGCAGTTTTTGGTATTGGCTGATGGTGTCGCTAATGACGCTGTAGGATTGCTCAACGGCATCAAGGTTGCGAAAGTCGCCGGTTTTATGCGGCCATGCGATTAATACGGCGGATTGTTTTTCCCATTCTGCTGGAAATCTGTTCATAGGTTTTAGTTTCCTGTAATTGTGCGTTCCGGCTGTGTGCCGGGAGCTGATTGAAACAACATTTCTTTGGCATGTGCCAGCGTGTTGGCGGTGATATTGACGCCGCCGAGCATTCTGGCAATCTCTTCTATGCGCTCTTCCGTTTCCAGTAACCGGACGTTGGAAGAAGTAATATCGGTTTGGTTGTTTTTTTCAACGTAGAGATGGTGATGCGCTTGTGCAGCGACTTGTGGAAGGTGGGTGACGCACATGACTTGCCTGTTATGGCTTAAGCTGCGCAGTTTTTGTCCGACGATTTCGGCAATGCCTCCTCCTATGCCTGAGTCTACCTCATCAAAAATCATGGTCGGGGTGGTTTTATCACTGGATGTGGTGACCTGAATAGCCAGGCTGATGCGCGACAGTTCGCCGCCGGAAGCCACTTTAGCCAGTGGTTTTGCTGGCAGGCCGGGATTGGCGCTGACCAGAAATTCGATTTTATCTTTACCGTTCAATTTGGGCGTAGCGCTATCCAGTGCGCCTATGTCGACCAGAAACTCGCCTTGCGGCATGCCTAGTTCCTTGATCATTGCTGAAATTTTTTGTTGCAGTTTCTTGCCGCTAAGCTTGCGTTGTCCGGACAGGTGCGCGGCCAACTGGTGGTATTGGGCCAGTAATTGTTCGACAGTTGCCGTTAAGGCTTCGATACGCTCGCTGCTGTGTGCCAGTCCGTCGAGTTCCTGCTCAAGTTTTCCGACCAGTTCCGGCAGTTCATCCGGGGTAACGTGATGTTTGCGGCTCAGGCTTTGGATAATGCCGATCTGGTTTTCCAGCGCTTCCAGACGGTGCGGATCGGCCTCTTGCGATTCGAGAAAGCGGCGCAATTGCAGGGATGCCTCTTCAACCTGAATCTGCGCTTCGGAGAGCATGGTGCAGATTTCGTTCAATTCGGGCGCGAATTGGGCAATATGGCTTAACTCGCTGAGACAGTGGTTCAGCATTTGATTGACCGATTGCCGGTCGTTCTCATACAGCATATCGACCTGTTCTTGACCGGTGCTTAAAATTTGCCCCAGATTGGCCAGTTTGCCGTGCTCTTCGGAAAGCTCGGCGTAGCTGAAGTTGGCCAAATCCAGCTGTTGCAATTCTTCAATTTGGTAGCGTAGCAATTCTTCGCGTTCGGTTTGATCGACGCTCGATTTAATCAGGTTTGCCAGTTCTTTACTGGTTTGATGCCATTGCCGGTAACAGGCGTTGACACTGTCCAGCAGCGGTTGGTTTTTTGCGTAGGCATCCAGCAGGCGACGTTGCTCGTCGGCATTGAGCAGGGTCAAATGCGCGTGTTGACCGTGAATTTCGACCAGCTTTTCGCTGAGTTCCTGCAAGGCCTGCAAGGTGACCGGACGGTTGTTGATATACGCTTTGGAGCGGCCGTCATGATTAACAATGCGCCGGATCAGGCATTGCTGCTCGGTATCCAGTTCATTGTCCTTTAGCCATTGCTGCGCTTGAGGCGCGTCGGCCAAATCGAATTCCAGGTTAATTTCGGCGCGTTTGCTATTCGGGCGCACGTAGCCGGAATCGGCCCGGTCGCCCAGCGCCAGCCCCAAGGCGGTTAATAAAATAGACTTACCGGCTCCGGTTTCGCCGGTCAGCACCGACATGCCTTTTTCCAGGTCGAGGTCTAATGATTTAACGACGGCGAGGTCGATGATATTAAGGTTTAATAGCATGATTGTCGGTGTGGTAACCACTGCTCCAGTTTAATTTATTCCTGAGTATATAGAAGAAATCATGGCCTTCCGGGTGCAAAATTCTAATGGGTTTCGGTTCTTTTTTAATTAAAATTTTGTCGCTGATTAACACCTTCGGAATTTCAATATGATCGCAAGTCACCAAGGCGTTGATTTGTTTGGTCTGGCAAAAACTTATTTCAATTTCGGCCGAATCGTTGATCACGATAGGCCGATTCGACAAGGTATGGGGATTAAGCGGCACCAAGACCAGCGCGTTTAACGCAGGATGCAAAATCGGTCCGCCGGCGGACAGGGAATAAGCGGTCGACCCGGTCGGTGTGGAAATAATCAGGCCGTCGGAGCGCTGCGAGTTTAAAAATACATTATCAATCTTGGTGATGATCTCTATCATGCTGGGCGTTACCCAGCGATGCACGACCACTTCATTGACGGCGGTTTCTTCGTGGATAATTTGCCCGTCACGGATGATTTTGGTACGCAATAAATAGCGTTTTTCCTCTGTGTAATGGCCTTTAAGGATGTGCTGTAGCTTATCGGACAGCTCGTTGGGCGATATGTCCACCAGAAAACCCAGTCTGCCCAAGTTGATGCCGATCAACGGAATATCATCTTCGACGATGGCGCGGGCGGCCGAAAGAAAGGTGCCGTCGCCGCCAACGGCGATAACTAGGTCGCAATGCTGACCCATTGTGTCTATCGTGCAGGATTTAACGGACGGATTATCAATAAAATGAGCGCTGTCTTTCGCGACAATGACGGTATATTGGTGTAGCTTTAAAAAAGCATGCAGGGCGGTTAAAGTCGCGGCGATGCTGGGATCGCTGGGTTTTCCTATGATGCCGATGGTTTTAAAGGGAGTCTGCATTGCTGGATAACAATTGGGAAATGAATTTGATTATACAAAAAAACCTAGGTAAGACTACGAGTATTACAACTTCAGCGGATATTTTGGCTGTCGCAGGGCTTGGTTTTGCCTTTTAGCTTGATATTTTTGAACAATAGACACAATCTATGAACTGCCGGATTGATGGAATCGATTAATAGCGGCAATATACACAGAGGATCGTAAGACAGGGTGTAAAATTATTAATTCAGGGGGTTAGCAATGAAACAATTACACAGAAAGGACCTGTTCGGCTGGTCGGAATTTAATCGGGAGCGCAATCTGGATTTTCATAGTGTGCTGTGGGTGCGCGACGATGGTAACGTTTTAATCGACCCTTTGCCGATGTCCGAACATGATCACAGCCACTTGCAAAGCCTGGGCGGGGTAAGATTTATCGTCATTACCAATAGCGACCACTGCCGCGATGCCGAGCATATCGCCGAGGTTACCGGCGCGGCGATCTACGGCCCGGCAGCCGAGGAAGAAACGTTTCCGTTGGCATGCACCCGCTGGCTTCACGATCACGAAGAAATCGTTCCCGGCTTGATTGCCTATCAGCTTAACGGCTCTAAAACGCCGGGAGAATTGGCGCTGCTTTTGGAGCACAGCACGCTGATAACCGGCGATTTAATCCGTTGCCATATCGGCGGTGAATTGTGCATGTTGCCGGACGCAAAGCTGACTGATAAAAACAAGGCCATTCAATCGGTCAAACGCATTGCCGAGTTGCCTGATATTAAGGCCGTTTTGACTGGCGACGGCTGGCCGCTGTTCAATCACGGCAGTGAAGCTTTGCATCGTCTGGCAAGGTCATTGAACCATTAAGTGAACAACCCAAAGGTTTCTTCTTCAACGTGCCGCTTGACGCGGCATCTCAAGCCATACAGCAGGTTTTGTTAATGTGGGTACAAAAAGAGTTTTCATTATCAGCAAAAAGCAGGGGATTCCATCTGATCACCGGTGAAATCCTGAGTGCTATTCCGGAATTGGCCGCGGTACAGTGCGGGTTGCTACACCTCTTTATCAAGCATACATCGGCATCGTTGACGGTTAATGAGAATGCCGATCCGACGGTGCGCCAGGATATGGAAAGCCACTTTAATCGATTTGTGCCGGAAGGCGCGCCTTATTATAAGCATGGCTATGAAGGCGAAGACGACATGCCAGCCCATATAAAAAATGCGCTGCTGGGTTCCAGTTGCACCATTCCCATTACCAAAGGCAAGCTTAACTTGGGCATCTGGCAAGGCATTTACCTGTGCGAGCACCGCAATCAGGGCGGCAGCAGACGGATTGTAGCGACTATTCAGGGACAATCTCGAACCGACACCCATACGGGGTAGCGTTCCGAATAGCCTTTATTGATTGAAGAAGTTGAGTTCCTTATCCTACAGATACTTGTACAATGCCAACTGGTTTTTTAGGAACGTGTATGAAATAAAATTACCAACCTACCCGGCTATATATAGATACAGTAGTCAATATTTCTGGAAATGGAGAAAGGACGTTGAAGATATTAGTAACAGGAGCTGCCGGCTTTATAGGTTCAAGCCTTAGCCTGAAGCTGCTGGAACGGGGCGACGAGGTTGTCGGAATAGACAACCTTAACGATTATTACGATGTCAATTTGAAGCTGGCACGCTTGGAACGGCTGCGGGGCTATGACCGTTTTAAGTTTATCAAGCTTGATATTGCCGATAGAGCCGCAGTAGACGAGCTTTTTGCCCGTGAAAAATTTCAAAGAGTCATGCACCTGGCGGCTCAAGCCGGTGTAAGGTATTCCATCACCCATCCTCATGCCTATATCGATTCGAATATAGTTGGATTCATCAATATACTCGAAGGGTGCAGGCTGTGTGCCGTCGAGCATTTAGCCTACGCTTCTTCCAGCTCGGTTTATGGGGCGAATACCAAAATGCCGTTTTCTATCCATGACAATGTCGATCATCCTGTTTCCCTTTATGCGGCCAGTAAAAAAGCCAATGAATTAATGGCTCACACTTATAGCCATCTTTATAAGCTGCCGACCACCGGCTTGCGGTTTTTTACCGTTTACGGCCCCTGGGGACGGCCGGATATGTCGCCGATCAAGTTTGCCCGTAATATCATTGAAGGGAAGCCGATTGATGTGTTTAATTACGGTAATCATCGCCGCGATTTCACTTATATAGATGACATAGTAGAGGGCGTCATCCGGGTTATTGATAAACCGGCACAAGCTAATGCAGACTGGGTGGGGGACAATCCCGACCCGGGGACCAGCTTTGCCCCTTATCGTTTGTATAATATCGGCAGTAATAATCCCGTGCATTTGTTAACGTTCATTGAAACGCTGGAAAAATGTTTGGGTAAAGAGGCAATAAAGAACTTGCTGCCTATACAACCCGGAGATGTACTCGATACTTATGCCGATGTTTCGGATTTAGTGCATGATTTGGGTTATAAACCTGCCACGTTGCTGGAAGATGGGGTTAGGAGTTTTGTTGAATGGTATAAGTGTTTTTACAGATAAACAGGTATTTGTACTGATAGAAATTATATGATTTATCTGCTCTACTTGACTGAGTCTACGACCTAGCGGAATGGCCTCGCATGCTGTAGATAACAATAATTTTTAATTTTTCTTAACTGAAGAACCTCATAACCTTGTATAACCAATATTTCCATTTTAGTGAATTGCCGTTTTCCATAGCGACTGATCCGCACTTTGTTTATATGAGTCCGCGTCATCAGGAGGGTTTGGCTCATCTGCTTTACGGCATTAATTTTGGCGGGGGCTTTGTCGCTTTAACCGGCGAAGTCGGTACCGGCAAGACAACTCTCTGTCACTGTCTTTTGCAAAAAATACCGGAAAACATAGATATTGCTTTGATATTGAATCCAAAGCTTAATGCGGTCGAATTATTGGCTACTATCTGCGATGAACTGGGTATTCGCTATGACAAAACTCAGCATTCGTTAAAAAACCTGATTGATCTTTTAAACCAGCACCTGCTCACCAGCCACGCCAACGGCAGACGTACGGTTTTATTAATCGATGAGGCGCAGAATTTAAGCATGGAAGTGCTGGAACAAATTCGTCTGTTGACCAATCTGGAAACCAACAAAACAAAATTATTGCAAATTATTCTGGTCGGCCAGCCTGAATTAAAAGAATCGCTTAAACGACAGGATTTGCGTCAGTTAAATCAGCGCATTACCGCCCGCTATCACTTGTTGCCGTTATCGCTCAATGAAACCCGGGCTTATATCCGCCACCGCCTGACTGTTTGTAACGGTCGCCCGGACATTTTTAAAGAAAGCGCGATTCGCAAAATTTACCAGCTTTCTTCCGGCATACCCAGAATGATTAATATCCTCTGCGATCGCGCTTTGCTTGGCGCCTACTCAACCAACACTCATGTTATTACACCGGCAATCGTTAGTGCTGCTGCCCATGAAACGCTGGCTTTTACCGATAAAAAATTCCCGTACCTGAGCGCATTATTCGGCCTGCTGTTTTTGGGCTGTATTGCCGCAGGTATTTATTTTCGAATGGTTTGGCCCAAGGCGAGTCATCAAACTGCAATTAATTTTACAACAACCTATCCTGCCATCCAGACAAAACCTGAAATCATCAGCCAACTCCTGCAGCCGGTTCAAAAAGAACCGCTTCTTATTGAAACGTTTAACACCGCTGCTGTCGTTAAAATAAAAACGTTTCATGACTGGATCAATAATCCCGATTATTCGTTAAATGCTGCGTTAATCGGCACGCTGAAACTCTGGGATAAGTCTATTCCTGAGAGTAATCAGGTGGATTGTCATTACGTAGAAACAACAGGACTGCGCTGTGCATTTGGCAAAGCCAACTGGAAAGACATGCTGGCAATTAATCATCCGGCTATTCTGGAGTTCTCATTGGCAGGTGAAGAAAAGTTCTATGCCTTGCTTACCGGATTCGGGCAAAATCAATCCGTGATTCATTTTAAAGATAATGTGACTTTTCCGGTAGCGGATGCATTAAAGTATTGGGATGGCTATTATTTAATACTGGAACCGCCGCCAACCCCTGATGGCAAAGTGATACGTCCCCGCGAGACATCGGAGTCTGTGTTATGGTTACGACATCTGTTAAATAGTATTGACAGGAAAACTGAAGCCGTAGAGCAGCCACGTTTTTATGATGACAGGTTAGTCGCTCGCGTTATGGATTTTCAGCATCAGCACCAATTACCGGAAGACGGCAAGGTGGGCGAAAAGACTATGTTCCATCTTAAAAATATAGCTCAGGCACTTAATCTTCCTCACTTAGAAATAACCGATTAATTATGTCTTTTATTCTAAATGCCTTGCGTAAATCAGAACAGGAAAGACAGGCTAGTCAGGCTGAGAATGTAACTGACAAAATCCTTCTTCCTCAGCCGCCACAAAACCGCAGTAATACAACGAAACTATTAGTTTTTCTTCTTATCGCTAATGTATTGGTTATTGCCGGCAGCGTTTGGTTTGTTCGAAATAATTTAATGTCGACGCCGCCTGATGCGAGAGCGCCAACTATTTCTCCCTCGCTGTCGGCACAAGACGTAAAGCTTGAACCTAAAGTAATTGCTAAATCCACTCAGTCGAAAAGACCGGCACAAAAAGCGGAATCCGAAATAACCTCTATTGCGGAGTTGATCGATAAAGAAAAGCCTGAACCGGCTCCGTTACCGGTTACCACAAAAAAAACGGCGGCTGACACCATTAAGCAACCTGCTATTACCAACAACTCCGAGTTACAGATACAAACCACTCCGGTAATAGCTCCTGTTGCCAATGTTGGATCGGATGAGCCCGAAACAATACCTGCGATAAAAGGTATTCCTTTGTTAAGTGATTTGCCTTTCGAATTTCGCCAGACGCTACCGAAATTTACTATCAATGTATTTGTCTACTCACAGGATCCTGAAGAACGCTTTATTATGATTGATATGGTCAAATATAAGCCAGGGCAGCAAATAAAAGACGCAATGCTACTGAAAGAAATTCTTCCTGACGGCTTTGTCATTGATTACCAAAACCGGGTATTTAAAATTAAGCGACCGTAAAAATTAAGGTAAAGATATTGTTTACCTTAGTCTTGTCGGTTGGGCATGCTTTTTATGCCCAACATTACGATGTTTCAATAGGACGGTAGATTTCGGATTTGGCCGCAGTTATCCTGCCACCAGATCAGATACTCAAGCGGGACGGGGTTTGCAATCCCGTCCCTAACGTTTTACGGTGTCTGAGCTAAGTTACCCAACGCAAAACGTTTCAGACGGGGCAATATGCCCGTCCGGTTCATAAAGCTCGTGAACTTTGAAGCCTCCCTATTTCCAAATGCTGACAATATTGGTGAAGTCGTCAGTCCAGGGCTTCATATCAAAATATAAGGGCATTTTTTGCCAGTTGCCGAGACGGCTCAGGCGCAATGGTTCCAGCGTTTCGGCCTGCTTTGCCATAACCACCCAATCAGTCGCAACCACCAGCGGGACTTCCTGTTGCGGTTTGAACTCCTGAATCAATGAGGCCAAGTGCAGGGCTTCCGCATTAATCGATAATACTTTTTTCAGCGACAGATGGCGGTTGGTCATGTGGAATGCCAGTATGCCGCCCGGTTTGAGTTTTTTGAAATATAGCTCCAGCGCTTCCTTGGTCAGCAGGTGGGTCGGTACCGAGTCGGAACTGAACGCATCCATGACTAATAAATCAAAGTGCTGATCAGGCTCTTTTTCCAGTGATAAACGGGCGTCGCCGACCCTCATTGCTGCGTTGTGAGCGCATTGGCTCAGGTAGCTGAAATAGGCGGGGTTGCCGGCAATGTCTATCACCAGCGGATCGATTTCGTACAGCGTCCAGTTTTGTTGGTCTTTGGCATAACAGGCTAAAGCGCCCGCGCCCAATCCGACTACGCCGATATTCCAGGTTTGGTCGCTGTTGTCGTATTCCTTGAACAGTTGGCCCATCGGCCCCGGACGGCTGTAATAGGTCAACGGTATTTGGCTTAAGTTTGCTGCCAGACGTTGCGCTCCGTGTTTGGTCGTGCCGTGGAACAGTTCATGATAGCTTTCAGGCTTGCCTTGTTCATCGGTCAGCACGGCTTCACGCACGGCGAGCACGCCAAAAAAGGTGCGTTCCTGGTACAGCGTATGCGATGACAGGCCATGCAAGCCGAGAGCAAGGAAAATAATGGCGCCTGTCATTAAAGCGAAGCCGACCGGCCGCGCTCTGAGCAGGTAGGTCAATAAGGTTAAGCCTATCAGGCCGATGACGATGGCGTCGAAATACTGGAGTAAATCAGCGACGGTGGCATGAACAATAATCCCGGCAATAACCAGCAGGGCAGGGGCTATTATTTGCAACAGCAATCCGGCGTTCAATGACAGTTTCAGGCCGGGGCGCAGCAGTAAGGCCGCAATAATCATGATCGGGTATTCATACACGGCATTGAACACGAACGGTGCAACAAAGGTGTTGAACATGCCGCCTAACATGCCCGCAAAGGACATGATCAGGTAGAAGGTGGTTAAATGCCGGGTATGAGGCCTTAATTTAGCCAGCTCGCCGTGACAAACCATCACCGCAAAGAAAAAAGCGATCAGGTGCAAAATCAGGTAAGCCCAATAAGGCAAATCAGCCGGATTAATGAACGCGTAGGCGATAAACGGCAACAGGAATATCGGTTGCAGCTTCACCATTAGCGGATGAATTTTGTCGTTCCATTTGGAAAAGACGATCACAAAAGACAATAAATACAGCGTCAACGGGATAATCCACAGCAACGGCACCGAGGCAATATCGGTACTGATGAAGTTGGTCAAGCCCAGCAGCAGGCTGGAGGGTACAAAGGCCAGCGCCAGCCAGTGTAATTGGGTGGCAAGGCTGAGATTGTTTTCGTCGGCCGTTGTATCCTGATCGTCCCCTTGCTGCTCGGATGTTTGTCTGCTTTTCCATAGCACAAAAGCGCAAGCTGCAATCAGCAGGCAAAGTATCAGGTAGCCGACGCTCCAGTAACTCTTTTGGTTAGCCAGCCCGATATTGGGTTCAAGCAGGAACGGGTAACTCAGCAGCGCAATCAGGCTGCCGGTGTTGCTGGCCGCATAGAGATAATAAGGATCATGGCTGGTATGGTGGCCGACATTGGCGAACCATTTTTGAATCAGCGGCGCGGTCGTGGACACTACGAAAAAAGGCAGGCCGATAGCGAGAAATAACGTCCAGAGCAGCCAGAAGGTAGGGTTGCTGTCTGTCGGCGGGACGGTGTTTTCCGGCAAGGCCAAAGGCAGCGCCAGAAAACTGATCAGTATCAGCGCCGTATGGATCTGGATTTGGCGGTGCTGACTGTAGCGTGTAGATAGATAGTGTGCGTATAGATAGCCGAGAAACAAGATACTCTGGTAAAACACCATGCAGGTGTTCCAGACTGCCGGGGAACCACCGAGCAAAGGTAATAAAATCTTCCCGAACAGGGGTTGCAACACAAACATCAGCGACGCACTGGTAAACAAGGTCGCGGCAAACAGGAAGATCAGGGATAAATTGCGGTCAGGGGTGGCTTCTGGATGGTGGCTCATTATTTTTATAGGTAGCCCTTGGGTTTTAATTTTTAATGCGCTAATGATAAAGCATTTGTTGCCGCGTGGGGCAGTTGAAAATAACGCGGATATAAAAAAGGCGGTGTGACCGCCTTTTTAAAAGCAGAATCCAAGGGTTTTTGTTAGCGCCGATGTCGCGATTGCCCTCCCTGAAATTCCCTGTCATCAGTATTGCGCGAATTATCATGATCTCCGGATGGGTTAATATCTTGTCTTTCGTCGGCTCTATCCCCGCCGCGAAGGTTATCGCCTGTTTTTGATTGCTTATTGCTGTTCAACAAGCGGGCATCAGGGGGGAGCTTTGATTGTGTGGGTTATCGTGAGCATTCGGTTGTTTTGCAATAGCCGCTCCGGAGATGGCTAAAGCTAAAACGGTTGCCGGAAGTAAAAGATATTTTATGGTTATCATTATGGGGACATGGTTGTTATAGCGATCCAAAATAAGTCGCTAACGCTTTAAAATCTGCCTCGGACAGGTTGGCGATAATGGCTTGCATTGGCCCGCTTTTACGTGAACCATCCTTGAAGGCTTTTAATTGTTGCTCAAGGTATTCGGGATGTTGCCCTGCAAGCCTTGGGAACTGGCCGTTACCTTGAGCCGTGGAGCCATGGCATCCCAGGCACATAGCGGCTTTGGATTCGCCTGATTTTGCCAATGCCGGATCGCCGCCGGCCTTAACGGGCTTCTGGCTGGAAAAATAAGCGGCAAGGTTATTGATGTCTTCATTATTCAGGTTGGCTGTCATTGATTGCATCATAAGGTTGATGCGATCTCCAGCCTTAAATGCTTTGAGCTGATTGGCCAGGTAGGTCGATTGTTGTGCCGCCAAGTTGGGCCATTGCGCATTACTGCTGTTACCTTTTTGTCCATGGCAGCTGGTACAGGGCTCCGCTTTTTGTTCTCCGGCTGCCGTATCGGCTGCCGACACCGGCAATGTTAAGAAAGCAGTCAGGAAGAAAGATAAAATAAGGGATTGTTGTAGTGAGTTCATGGATCACCTCTTAGGATAAGGGTTAGGCTATCTGTTTGACGGGCTATCGAAAGGGCTTGCTTTTTCAGATAGAGTTTTCACTATACAACTAAAAAGATTAACTGATAACAAAAAGTTAAGGACAGCGAGATGGATACAGAATAATAAGCTTGTTTTTCGCAAAGTGTGAGTAGGTCTACGAGGTTTACGCTTTGTACGCCGAAAAAGACAAAGGGGTTGCTA
The DNA here is from genome assembly GCF_000190755.2 of Methylobacter tundripaludum SV96. Classification (GTDB taxonomy): domain Bacteria; phylum Pseudomonadota; class Gammaproteobacteria; order Methylococcales; family Methylomonadaceae; genus Methylobacter_A; species Methylobacter_A tundripaludum. The sequence goes on from NZ_JH109152.1 coordinate 168,317, forward strand.
TGTTCAGAAGGTCTGGACATAGCAAAAATTACCGTTATTTTACGATGCGTAAATTTGGTTTTGCGGCCGGTTTCTTTACCGGCGGTGGCTCATCGCCATCGCTATCTTCCTGGTCGAAGATCATGCCTTTACCGTTTTCTTTGGCATAGATTGCCAACACAGCGGTTATCGGCGTGCTAATGTGCATGGGTTTTCCGCTAAACCGGGCATTGAATTCAATTTCCTGGTTGCCGAGAGACAGACCCTGTATCGCTTCCGGTCTTATATTTAAAACGATTTTGCCGTCTTCAATAAATTCTTTCGGTAAAATTGCACTGGTATCTTCGGCGTCCACGAGAAGATGCGGCGTCAGGTTGTTATCAATAATCCATTCGTAAATTGAACGAATCAAATAGGGCTTTAGAGAAGTCATAAGGCTAGGGTTTACTTTAAAGGCTCGATCATTTCTTTTTCAGCTTCGCTCAGGCTACGCTTGAATGCGGCTCTGTTGAATATGCGTTGGGCATAATTAGTGATCACTTCATTCGGGGTCGCCACGTCAATGCCTATGCTGGGTAAGCGCCATAACAAGGGCGCGATGACGCAATCGATCAGTGAAAATTCATCACTCATAAAATAGGGTCTGGCTGCAAAAATGGGCGCAGCAGAGAGTATGCTCTCTCTGAGCATTTTCTTGGCACGGGCAGATTTTTTCTCCCCGGAAAATAAAATTTCGTCCAGTAACTGATACCAGTCCTGGTCGATGCGCTTGATCAGCATTCTGGCATTGGCCCGTGAAACCGGATCCATTTGGTGTAAAGGGGGGTGCGGAAAGCGTTCGTCCAGGTATTCCATGATGATGCGCGAGTCATAGAGAACCAGATCGCGTTCAATCAATGTGGGTGACGTGCCGTTGGGATTTAACTCAAGTAAATCTTCAGGTGGATCTGTCGGGTCATAATATTCTATGTCTGCGACAACTCCTTTCTCGTGCAAAACAAAACGGGCGCAGTGGCTCATCGCGCATGTTGGAGATGAGAAAAGCGTCATTACAGATTTACGAGTATTAATATTTGTCACGAATAACAACCTCTTTAAGACGTGTAGGGCGGTAAAAAAAAGGTATTATAACAGATTGGCGAGGTTTTTATTTACCGTTGTTGGGCGTTGGCTACGCTGAGGGGTAAAGCCTGTTCTGAGGTGTGTTGAAAGGGTATTTCAAGTGGGAGCGATGAGCTACCTTCGGCAGCTCATCTTATTGCTCCGCTAATTATGCTTTACACGTTTAAGAATTAATGGATCTTTTTCCAGTATTCTTTTTTCAGCAGGTAAGCCACAACTAAAAACATCAAAATGTAAAATATCACGTATTTTCCGATACGCTGTCTTTCAAGCTGCACAGGCTCACCGACATACACCAGGAAATTAACCAAGTCATTGACGAAAATATCAAATTCTCCTGTGGACAATGTACCCGGTTCTTTCATAACTAAATTGGTGTATTCATCACCCCATATATTTTTTTTATGTTCTGCATGCTGCTCACCTTGCAATTGCCAGAGCGGGTTAGGCATAGCAGTATCCTTGAAAATCAGGTTGTTTACCCCTCTAGGGCTTTTGGGATCAATATAGTAGCTTTTTAAATAGCTGTACAGCCAATCCGCACCACGCGATCTGGCAATTAACGACAAATCGGGCGGTTGCGTACCAAACCATTTTTCCGAATCGTGCTTGTTCATGGCGCTGTGGAGTTGGTCATAGATGCTTGCTCCTTCAGGGGCAATGTCTTTTAACATCTTCTTTTGATCGACATCCGTATCAAGGGCAATACGTAGGTAACGAATATGCTTGATTGAATGGCAGCCAAGACAATAAGTGACAAAGTGTTTCGCCCCCCGTTGCAATGAAGCATTATTGGAAAGATCGATATTCGCTGTTTGCAGCTCAATGCCTTCCGAGGCGGCAACCCCAAAAGACAGCAATAACAATAAAAGTGATGCTATTAAATTTTTCATATTAATCCAGACTCCCTATTGCTTTTTTTACAAACCGACTGATAACGTTTCTTATGCCTTCGGGATTAGGCTGTCTGGTAAAAGAAGAACCTTTAAAAGCAGTATGACCAATTTCAGTAGCTGCTGGTTTTAATACGGTAATTTCCTCAATTAACGCGGGCAATTGCTCCTCAAGACTATGCACTGGGGTTAAGCGTTTTGGCACCGGCTTGGTTTTTTCCCACCGTGTATACAGCGGCATTAACAGGAAGAAGCCGAAGTATATCGCGGTGAAGATGCGCGCAAATATGGTTGCCGTCGGCGTTGCCGGTTGCGTACCCAAATAGCCCAGCGCCAGGAAACTGATTACAAACAGTAATAAAGCCTTTTTATAAATGCCGCCGCGGTAACGAATCGATTTGACGGGACTACGATCCAGCCAAGGTAACAGGAACAATACGACTATCGCTCCACCCATGCCGATAACCCCGGCAAATTTGTCAGGAATCGCCCTCAAGATTGCATAGAAAGGTGTGAAATACCAGACTGGCGCAATATGTTCCGGGGTTTTCATCGGATCGGCAGGGATAAAGTTTGCATGCTCAAGGAAGTAACCGCCCATTTCCGGCATGTAAAAAATAACCGTGGCGAAAAACAGCATAAACACGCCCACGCCGACCAAATCTTTGACGGTGTAATAGGGGTGAAAAGGAATGCCGTCTACAGGATGTCCCCAGGGATCTTTGGAGTCCTTGATTTCAATGCCGTCCGGGTTGTTAGAGCCCACTTCATGCAAGGCCACGATATGTAGGAACACCAGCATAACCAACGCTAGCGGCACCGCAATAACATGAAAGGCAAAGAATCGGTTCAGGGTCGCATCGGAAACCACATAGTCGCCTCTGACCCAGAGCGACAAATCATCGCCGATCACAGGAATGGCGCTGAACAGCGAGATAATAACCTGAGCGCCCCAGTAGGACATTTGTCCCCAAGGCAACAGATAGCCCATAAACGCTTCGGCCATCAGGGCTACGAACAACAGCATGCCGAAAATCCAGACCAGCTCTCGGGGATGCTTGAACGAACCGTAAAGCAAGCCTCTAAACATGTGCAGGTAAACAACGATAAAAAACGCCGACGAACCGGTCGAGTGCATGTAGCGGATCAGCCAGCCCCAGTTCACATCGCGCATGATGTATTCTACGGAATCGAATGCCAGTTTGGCATCCGGCTTGTAATTCATGGTCAGGAAAATACCGGTCAAGATCTGGTTAACCAACACCAGTAAAGCCAGTGAACCGAAGAAATACCAGAAATTGAAGTTCTTAGGCGCATAATAATGCGTCATGTGCTCGTTCCAGAGTTTGGTCAGCGGAAAACGAGCCAAAATCCATTCGTTACATTCAGTTATGCGGCTAGGTTTCATGCGCTTGCTTCCTCTGCGGATTCACCAATAATCAGTTGAGTATCGGTAATATAGCGGTAAGGGGGGATTTCCAAGTTAGTTGGCGCCGGTACTCCGCGATAAACGCGGCCGGCCAGATCAAACCAGGAGCCATGACATGGACAGAAAAATCCGCCGTGCCACTTGTCGCCAAGATCGGTAGGCGCTATTTCAGGACGAAACGTAGGTGAGCAGCCCAAGTGGGTGCATAAGCCCACGGCAACAAACACTTCCGGTTTAATCGAACGTGCCGGGTTTTTACTGGACTCCGGTTGTATCGATTCCTGAGAAAGAGGATCTCTTAACTCACTGTCCAATGTTTTTAGAGTTTCAAGAACCTGTGGGGTTCTGTTGAGTATCCAGACCGGTTTGCCTCGCCATGCGACCCTGATTAATTGACCGGGTTCCATTTTGCTGATGTCAACTTCAACAGGCGCGCCTGCCGCCATGGCTTTGGCACTGGGCTGCATTTGAGCAAGAAAAGGAACAGCTAAATAGCCTGTGCCGACTGCGCCAACCACGGTCAAGGCCGAGGTTAAAAACTGGCGTTTGGACTGATCGACGCCTTTATTATTCATTATAGAACTCTCCTGATTAAGTCTGCGCTTCTTAAGGACGCATTGTTTTCTATCGCCAATATACCATTAGAGCTTATAAGATTTGAAGTGCTTATGCCGCCGGTTTTGGTATTTGTTAGCTATTAAAAATGGCTTGAAGCAATACGTAATGCACAAGCCTATGATATTGCGACAGATTGTTTATTGTGGAACCACGATAACGCTGTTAAATTTTTTATATTGAATGGTGTGTGTTTGATGATTCGATACGGAGTTATTTCGACTATGGCGTGACCAAGCTTCTTGTTAATGCAGTGAGAAAGGCCGTATTTTCTTCCGGTTTACCTACGGTTACCCGCAGACAGTCGGCCAGTAATCCGCCCTGAGCGCTAAGGTTTTTAATTAAAACGCCTTGTTGTTTTATCGACGCGAATATTTCATTTGCCCGATTTTCGGGTGTCTTAAACAGAATAAAATTAGCGGCGCTGGGATAGGCGGTAATGCCGTTTAGCGCATTAAGCCGGTTAAAAACGATCGACCGTTCAGCACAAATATTTTGCGTTTGCTGATCGAACAATGCCTTGTTGGACAGGGCGAAATCAGCGCTGATCTGGGTCAGACTGTTAATGTTGTAGGGCAGGCGGATCTTATGGAGTTGCTCAATGATGTCCGGCTTTCCTGCGATGTAGCCGAGGCGTAAACCCGCCAGCCCCAGTTTCGATACGGTGCGCATCACCAACAGGTTGTCATATTGTCCCAAACTGTCGATAAAGCTGGCATCGGCAAAAGGCGCGTAGGCTTCATCAATGATTACCAAGCCCTTGGCGGCTTTTATGATTTCCCGAATCGACGCTTCGGAAAATAAATTTCCGGTGGGATTGTTGGGATAGGCCAGAAATATGACCGAAGGCTGGTGCTGTTCTATAGCCTCCAGCATGGCCGGTAAATCCAGGTCAAAGCTGCCTGCAAGCAACGGAATGCCGTGGTAGGTGAGCCCCAGACACAGACTCAGTTGTTTATACATCACAAAACCGGGATCCGGCGCCAACACACAGGCATTGGAAGGCAGTGCCATTAACAGTAATTGAATGATTTCATCGGAACCGTTGCCCAGCAGCACATCGAATTGCTCGGGTATTTGATTCAGGCGCTTGATGGTTGCCGTCAGATGCCTGGCTTCAGGGTCGGGATAGCGGTTCAACGGGCAGTCTTTCAATGTTTCCAGCCAGTTTGCCTTGATGTCTTCAGGCCAGCCGTAGGGATTTTCCATGGCATCCAGTTTAATCAAACCGGTGGCATCAGCAACTTTATAGGCGGACATTGCTAATACTTCTTTGCGGAAAATGGAGGAAAGCAGATTATTTTCGGACATATATGAGGTTCAGGGCGAAAGGCGAAAGGCGAAAGGCGAAAGGCGAAAGGCGAAAGGCGAAAGGCGAAAGGCGAAAGGCGAAAGGCGAAAGGCTTGGCGCAAGCGGATGGTTCTTTTCGCCCTTGGCCCTTCGTCTTTAGCCTTCTTTTAGTCTGTTTTTATCCTATATTCCGCAGATCGCGCATGAGCAGTCAGGCTTTCGCCCCGCGCCAATATCGATGCGGTTTTGCCCAGCGTATCTGCGCCTGCTTGGGAGCAGTTGATCAAGCTGGAGCGTTTTTGGAAATCGTAAACACCCAACGGCGACGAGAACCGTGCGGTGCTGGAGGTCGGCAATACATGGTTGGGCCCGGCGCAGTAATCGCCTAAGGCTTCGGCAGTATAGCGGCCCATGAAAATAGCGCCCGCGTGGTGTATTTCCTCGCATAAGGCTTCCGGGTCTTCAACGGAAAGTTCCAAATGTTCAGGCGCAATAATATTGGCTACAACTGCGGCGATTTCTAAGTGATTAACTTTGATGAATGCGCCTCGGGTGGTCAGCGATGCCCTGATGATCTCTGCGCGTTCCATGGTCGGCAATAATTTGTTGATGCTTTGCTCAACAGCGTCCAGGTAAGATGCATCGGTGCTGATCAATATGGCCTGGGCATTTTCATCATGTTCGGCTTGAGAAAACATGTCCATCGCAATCCAGTCGGGATTGGTTTTTCCGTCGCAGATAATCAGGATTTCCGAAGGACCTGCAATCATGTCGATGCCGACTTGTCCGAATACCAGTTTTTTGGCGGTAGCCACATAGATATTGCCGGGGCCGACAATCTTTGCGACAGGCCGGAGGGTTTCCGTGCCGTAAGCCAGTGCCGCAACAGCTTGCGCTCCGCCCATTGTAAATACACGGTCGACACCGACCAGAGAGGCGGCTGCTAGCACCAGTTGATTGGTTTCACCGTGAGGCGCGGGCACCACCATGATCAGTTCGCCAACACCTGCGACTTTGGCTGGTATCGCATTCATCAACACCGAAGAAGGATAGGCGGCTTTTCCGCCCGGCACATAAAGCCCTACGCGGTCTAGCGGGGTAATTTTTTGCCCGAGCACTGTGCCGTCAGCCTCGGTGTATTGCCAGGATTCGATTTTTTGGTGTTCGGCATAAGCACGGATTCGGTCTGCGGCGGTTTGCAGTGCTTGAGCTTGTTCAGTAGGCAAACCGTTCCAGGCCGATTTGAGGATTTCCGGCGACAGTTCCAGCTCGGAAATTTGCGTGACGGAGCGGTGATCGAAGCGGTTGGTGTAGTCGATAACAGCCTTATCACCGTTGCTGCGGACATCGGCAATAATCGCCAAAACACGTTGGTGGATTTCCAGGTTGTCGGTTTTATCAAAGGCCAGCAAATCATGTAATTGCCGGAAAAAATCCGTTGATGAGGCATCGAGTCGGGTGATAGTTATGTCGGACATAAGATAACCAAAATTTTAGGGTGTGTTGATGTTATGTATTGTCCACGAAAGACACGAAAAACACGAAAAATCTTTAAAGCTTTATCGTTCTCACGCCGGAGCACTGATTGTTATGCACAAGTATTTTAGAGCACGTCATCCCGGCAGGGATTGCCGGGATCCACGACTGCACGGATGCAGGAGGTAGAGCACCAACAGTAGGCGCTTTAGGCGACGCAGGAGCAGTTGCCGAGAAGCCATGGATGGCAATACCGAAACAGACGCAAGTATCACGCGTGGATTGCCCCTGTAAAATCACGCGTTCACATCCCTGTGCTCTGGATTCCGGCAATCCCTGCCGGAATGACGGCGTACCTCAGGCACTTGTGTATAAAAATGAGAGCCGGAGCGTGGGAACGATGCACAAACCTTTTCGTGTCTTTCGTGTCGCTTAGAAGCGCCTACTTTTGGTTTTCGTGGACAATAAATGAATTATTAACCTCTTTTCGCAAGCGTCTTCTCAAACTGATCCAGCAGCGACTGAATCGCCTGATGCTTCATTTTCATTGCCGCTTTGTTGACCACCAGTCTGGAGCTGATGTTCATAATTAAATCGCGCGGTTCCAGGTCATTGGCCTTCAGCGTATTGCCGGTATCGACCAGGTCGACAATGCAATCGGAAAGACCGACCAGTGGCGCCAGTTCCATTGATCCGTACAGTTTGATGATCTCGGCCTGTATCCCTAAGCCGGCAAAATAGCGCTGGGTTATCTTAACGTATTTGGTCGCAACGCGAACCCGCCCTGCAATCGGGGGCGCATCTTTATGCGCTGCGGTCATTAACCGGCAACAGGCGATGTTCAAATCCAACGGTTCATACAGGCTTTCAGCGCCGTGCTCCAACAGGATGTCTTTTCCGGCGATGCCCATGTCGGCCGCGCCATATTCAACAAACGTCGGTACATCGGTAGCGCGGATAATGACCAGCTGAACGTCATCGCGGGTGGTTCGTAAAATCAGTTTGCGGCAGGTAAGAGGATCATCAATCGGCGTGATGCCCGCCTCTGCCAATAAGGGCAGGGCGTCTTCATAAATCCGGCCTTTAGATACGGCGATAGTAATCATAGTCAAACCTTATCTTGGGACGCGGCGTATCGTCGCACCCAATTGAGAGAGTTTTTCTTCGATGTGATCATAACCCCGGTCGATATGATAAATGCGGTCAACCAACGTATCGCCTTCGGCCACCAGCGCGGCTATCACAAGACTTGCCGAAGCTCTTAAATCGGTCGCCATAACCGGTGCGCCGGTCAGTTTTTTAACGCCGGTGCAGATGGCGGTATTCGACTCCAGCTTAATGTCGGCACCCATGCGCTGCAATTCCTGAACATGCATGAAGCGATTTTCAAAAACCGTTTCAGTAATAATGCCCACGCCGTCGGCGATCGCATTCATGGCGGTGAATTGCGCCTGCATATCGGTCGGGAAGGCCGGGTAAGGCGAAGTCCGGACCGAAACAGCCTTGGGCTTGTTGCCGTGCATATCCAGTTTGATCCAATCTTCGCCGGTGGTGATTTCAGCGCCGGCTTCAACCAGTTTTTCCAGCACTGCGTCAAGAATATCAGGACGGGTGTTTTTAAGCTTGATGCTTCCGCCGGTAATTGCCGCAGCAATCAGGTAGGTGCCGGTTTCGATACGGTCGGGAAGGATGTCGTAGTGGATGCTTTCGACACCCAGCTTTTCAACGCCTTCAATGACCAGTACGTCGGTGCCTATGCCGGTGATTTTTGCGCCCATTTTGTTAAGAAAGTGGGCCAAATCGGTGACTTCAGGTTCCTTGGCGGCATTTTCAATAATCGTGGTGCCTTCGGCCAGAGCGGCTGCCATCAGCAGGTTTTCGGTACCGGTAACGGTGATCTGTTCCAGAACCAGGCGACAGCCTTTAAGCCGGGTCGCTTTGGCATGGATAAAACCGTTTTCGACGGTAATATCGGCGCCCATCTTCATCAGGCCGCTAAGGTGAATGTCAACCGGGCGGGAGCCGATAGCGCAGCCGCCGGGTAATGACACATGGGCTTCGCCGAATCGAGCGACTAAAGGCCCTAATACCAGTATTGAAGCGCGCATGGTTCTGACCAGCTCATAAGGCGCTACAAAACTGTTGATGGTGCTGGAATCGACTTCGATATTCATTTTCTCGTCGACAGTGAGATGAACACCCATGCGACCCAGCAATTCCATGGTGGTGGTGATGTCATGAAGATGCGGTATGTTGCCGACGCTAACCGGCGATTCCGAGAGCAATGTGGCTGCCAGAATCGGTAAGGCGGCATTTTTGGCGCCGGAGATACGCAGTTCTCCGGAGAGTCGTGCGCCGCCGGTAATAATTAGTTTGTCCATATCAATCTTAAGGCTAAGGGCTAAGGGCTAAGGGCTAAGGGAAAGTGCTCGGCTTTTTGCGCCTTTAGCCTTTCGTCTTTAGCCTTCTCTATTAATCGGTTTGAATTGCAAAATGGCTCGTTTGATCAAAGCCGCTGAGTTTGGCAAGGTTGAGCAATTGCTCGGGAATATTTTTGAAGCTTAATTGCGTTCTATTCTGCCGAGAATATTTTATCCATTCAATCATTAACGCGAGTCCAGCGCTGTCTGTATTGGATACGCGGCTCAGATCGATGGTGATTTCTTTCGCCGCTTTTAAGAAAGAAAATGACTTGAGCGTCTGTTTGTCGATGGTGGCAAAGGTCAAGTCGCCATCAATAACAAAGTGCCCGTTACTTTCTTTAATAATATTCAGTTGACTCACTTTTTTTCTTCCGCAGACTTAAACAGGAATTGGCCGAGCGCCTTTTCCAGGATAATGGCAGACTGGGTGATTTCGATTTTTCCGCCGTCTTTTAAATGCTCCTCCGAACCGCCCGCTTCCAGGTTGACGTATTGTTCACCTAACAGACCTGCGGTAAAAACACTGGCGGTGGTGTCGTCGGGAAGCGTATTGTATTGCGAGTCAATACTCAGTTGTACGACAGATTCATAGGTTTTAGGGTCGAAGTGAATGGCGCTGACCTTGCCGATTTTAACGCCGGCCGCTGAAACGGGCGATTTAACCTTCAAACCGCCGGAGTTTTCAAAGCGGGCGGTAACCGTGTAACTATTCTGTTCGGTAAAAGAACTTAAATTACTCACTTGCAAGGCAAGAAAAAATAACCCGACTATGCCGGCAGCGACAAAGAGTCCGACAAGCGTGTCCTGGGTACTGGTGTGTTGCATGTTAATGATCTCCAAACATGAGTGTGGTCAGAATAAAATCAAGACCTAAAATACTAAAAGCTGAATTAACGACGGTACGCGTGGTGGCTCGACTGACCCCTTCCGAAGTCGGGATTGCATCATAACCTTCAAACAACGCTATCCAGGAAGCGACAAAGCCGAACACGATGCTTTTGATGACGCCATTGATAATGTCATCCTGAAAATCCAGTTTGGCTTGCATTTGCGACCAGTAAGCGCCTTCGTCAACGCCTAACAAGCCTGAACCAACCAATTGTCCGCCGATGATGCCTACTGCGCTGAACAGTGCGGCAAGTAAGGGCATGGATAAGAATCCGGCCAAAAAGCGCGGAGAAATAATGCGCTTGATCGGGTCGACGGCCATCATTTCCATGCCCGACAGCTGCTCGGTCGCTTTCATCAAGCCAATTTCCGCCGTTAACGCGGAACCGGCCCGGCCTGCGAATAAAAGCGCTGAAACGACGGGCCCGAGTTCCCTGACCAAAGAGGCTGCAACCATGACGCCCAGGGATTCTTCCGCACCAAAATCGGAGAGTGTGTAATAGCCCTGCAGGCCCAGAACCATACCGACAAACAGACCCGAAATGGTGATAATCAGAAAGGATAACACGCCGATCGAATGCATTTGGTTAAGCAGTAGTCTTGGGCGGGGTAACACGCTGAGTACGCCGGACATAGTTTGTAACAGGAAAAACGTGCCGCGCCCAAGCTTGGTGAAACTGGTGCGGGTCTTTATGCCCAATTGCTGTAGAAATTCAATCATTTTAAATTAGGGTTTAAGGTTCAGGGTACAAGGCTAAAGGCAAAAAAACCTTGAATCTTTAATAACGTTTTCCTGTTGACAACAAATCATCAACATAATCTTTTGCCGGATAATGAAAATGCGCCGGGCCGTCAGCAGCGCCGGTCATGAACTGTTGCACCCAATCGGATTCGGATTGTTCAATTTCCTTAGGTGTGCCTTGTCCGACAATTTTGCCTTCTGCAATGACATAAATATAATCGGCTATCGCCGCTGTTTCCTGAACATCATGGGAAACGACGATACTGGTTAGCCCCAGGATAGTATTCAACGACTTGATAAGATGAACCAATGCGCCCTTGGAAATGGGGTCCTGGCCGGTAAACGGTTCATCGTACATGATCATCATCGGATCCAGCGCAATCGCCCTGGCCAGGGCGATACGCCTGGCCATGCCGCCGGAAAGTTCATTAGGCATCAGGCTGCGCGCCCCTCTCAAGCCTACCGCCTGCAATTTCATCAGCACCAAGGTGCGAATCATCGATTCGGGAAGATGGGTATGTTCGCGCAACGGAAAAGCAACGTTATCAAAGACGTTCATATCCGTTAACAACGCGCCGCTTTGGAACAACATGCCCATGCGTTTACGCAGATTGTACAGGTCTGAGCGGCGTAAGCGGTGGACATTGTTGCCATCGACGATAATAGTGCCTTGCTCGGGAAACAATTGTCCGCCGATCAGTTTTAACAGCGTCGTTTTACCCGTGCCGCTAGGCCCCATGATGGCCGTAATTTTACCGCGCTCAAACTCCAGTGAAATATCGTCAAATATTTTCTTGTTGCCGCGAGAAAACGACAAGTTTTGGACAGAAACCAGACTGTTTTGCGGGGAGACGCTGTTATCCATGCGTAATCAGGGCTAATAATTAGAAATTAAACGGACTATTTTCTATGACTACTCCCTGTTAAGTCAATCTATTGTGCTGCTTGTCTCTTGGCAATGATTTTGTAAGGTTGAATTTACTTGAACCTTTTGGATATTCGACCAATAGGTCTTTCAAGATTGTCTGCTGGGTTGGTGTAGTAACCGTCATCTACATAGTTGGGATGTAAATCTAAAATATTTCGTGTATCCTTTTTTAGTAACTGGCGTTGCACCCAAAGGTCACGGAGTTATTAATCGTTGCCTGATGACTGAAGAGACAAAAAATGAATACAGCAATTACCGAAGTAAAGTCTTTACTGGAAAGACTGCCGGAAGATAGCACTTACGAAGACATTCAATATCACTTGTATGTGGTAGAAAAAATTCGCCGCGGTATTGGTCGGGCAGAAGTAGAAGGAACCCTGAGCCAGGATGATGTAGAGCTGAAATTCGGTCAATGGCATACAAAGTAAGCTGGTCGCCGGAAGCAATAGAAGATCTGCAATCAATCGCAGACTATATTGCAAAGGACTCCCGCGTTTATGCGCAGTCGGTTATAGCAAGAGTCTTTGATGTTTCCAGAAGCCTTGCTTCGCATCCATTAATTGGTCGGATTGTTCCCGAGATTGGGGTAGCCGAAATCAGGGAGCGATTCGTTTACAGTTATCGGCTTATTTATCAGATAGAGGGCAATGAAATTCTTATTGTCGCTGTTATTCACGGCAAAAGATTGATTGAAAATATCTCAGACCGTTTAGAATCATAAAACTGCAATATCATTGTGAAAAATCCTAATTTAAACTATTTAGTCGGTATCGATCTTGGCACTACGCATACCGTTGTCGCTTACGCCAAAGCCGATAATACCCAGCAGGAAATACAAATTTTCCAAATCGAGCAGTTGATAGCTCCCGGTCAAGTTGCCGCAAGGCCGTTGTTGCCGTCGGTCCGTTATCATCCGGCATCCGGCGAATTGTCCGAGGCCGATCTTGCATTTCCCAGCGGAACGCCGTCAGAAACTGAAACCGCCGTTATCGGCGAGGCCGCGCGTCTGTTGGGCGCTAAAACCAAAGGGCGATTTGTCACCAGCGCCAAAAGCTGGCTGTCGCATCCGTCTGTTGATCATGGCGCGGACATTCTGCCGTGGGGCAGTAGCGATGACATCAGCAAGGTTTCGCCTATAGCGGCCAGCGCAAGCTATCTGTCGCACATTCGTACGGTCTGGGGGCATCAATTTCCCGATGCACCGCTGGAAAAACAGGATATTGTGATTACCGTTCCCGCTTCGTTCGATGAGGCGGCCAGGTCCCTGACGCTGGAGGCGGCGCGGCTTGCGGGGTTGCCTAATGTCCGGCTGCTGGAAGAGCCCCAGGCGGTTTGCTACGACTGGTTAAGACGCAATACCGGAACCATTAAGCAGGCGCTGGCTAATGTGCATCTGCTGCTGGTTTGCGATGTCGGCGGCGGCACCACCGATTTAACGCTGATCAAAGTAGAGCAGGGCGAGCAGGAACCTAAATTAACCCGCATCGGGGTCGGCGATCATTTAATGCTGGGCGGCGATAATATCGACTTGGCCTTGGCGCATCTTGCGGAAAGTCGCCTGGGTAACGACGAAAAGCGCCTGTCGGCGGCGGATTTGTCGCAATTGATCGAGCAATGCCGAATCGCTAAAGAGCGCTTGCTGGCAGAAGATGGGCCGGAGCAAATCAACGTCACCTTGCTGGGCGGCGGTTCCAAGCTGATCGGCGGTTCCCGTTCTGTTGCACTGTCTAAGGATGAAGTCAGGAAAATTGCATTGGACGGCTTTTTCCCGTTGTCAGGATTGGATGATTTGCCCGACCGGAAACGTAGCGGCGTGGTCGAGTTCGGCTTGCCGTACGCCGCCGAACCTGCGGTCAGCAAACATATCGCGGCGTTTTTAAAGCTGCACAGCGCCGCGTCCCGCGAGGCCTTCGCCATGGATGCTGCATATACATCCATAGCTATAGGGGCGGGCAGCGTACCCGATGCATTGCTGCTTAACGGCGGGGTGTTTCGCAGTCAGCCGATTACCCGGCGCCTTGTCGATTTAATCCAGTCATGGCGGTCCAGTCCGCCGGTATTGCTGGAAAATAAGCATCCCGAACTGTCCGTCGCTTTCGGGGCGGTCAGTTATGCGATTGCGAGGCGCGATAAGAAACTCAAGATTGGCGGCGGTTCGGCGCGCAGTTATTTCCTGCTGGTCGATACCGACGATTCCACCGCACAGCAAGGCATTTGCATCCTGCCCAAAGGCAGCGAAGAAGGCGACGAAGTCATCCTGAAAGACCGGCGTTTTGCGTTGCGCTTAGGCGTGCCGGTACGCTTTCACTTGGTTTCATTGTCCGGCGATGGCGATTTTAAACCGGGCGATGTGACTGAAATTACCGACCTGTTTCATTCCCTGCCGCCGCTGGCCGTAGCATTTGAAGGCGATACGGGCAAGCCGAACGACGAGGTTATCGTCGAACTGGCGGTTACCCAAACCGAAGTCGGTACGCTTAAAATTCAATGCATTGCTGCTGAAGACAGCAATCAGCGTTGGGATGTTGAATTTCAAATCAGGAAAAAGGCGGCCGGTTTGCAAACGGACGCCGCGCTGCCCGGCAATTTCAATCAGATTGCCGAACAGATACAGGCTGTTTTCGGCGCTAAATCCAGGCAGATTGACCCCAAAGCGGTCAAAAGCCTGCGCGCCGATTTGGAAAAACTCACCGGTATTGCTCGTACCGAATGGACGACGCCCTTATTAAGAGCCATGTTCGGCACTTTGCTGGAGGGAGCGAAATATCAGCGCCGCTCCGAAAATCACGAACGCGTCTGGCTGAGCCTAGCCGGTTTTTGTTTACGGCCCGGTTTCGGTTATCCGCTGGATGACTGGCGCGTCGAGCAGTTATGGAAAAATTATTCGCAAGGCATTCAGTTTGTTAACGAAACCCAAAACTGGACCGAATGGTGGACGCTGTGGCGTCGGATTTCCGGAGGCCTGGATGCGGCGGCGCAGGAGAAGATTTTTGCCGATATTGCAAAATTCCTGAATCCTGCTGCGGCAAGACAACCCGGTGTTGCCAAGCAAATCAAAAACCGCGGTTACGACGACATGGTGCGGCTGGCCGCGGTTCTGGAACGCCTGCCGGGCGCCAAGAAAATACAGCTGGGTGAATGGCTGCTAAAGCGCCTGGAAAAAGCCGGCGAGCCCAGTCAGACCTGGTGGGCGGTCGGACGTATCGGGGCAAGAATGCCGTTTCACGGCAGCAGTCATAATGTCATTCCTGCGGACATCGTCTGTCTGTGGCTAAGACAGATGTTGGCGGTAGACTGGAAGAAAATCCCGCAGGCAGGCTTTGCCGCTACACTCATTGCGCGTATGAGCGGCGACAGGGCGCGAGATATTGATGACGCTATGCGGCGGCAGATCATCGAAAAACTGAAGCTGAGCAAAGCGCCCGCATCCTGGATCGACATGGTCGAGCAGGTGAAAGAGCTGGACGAAAAAGAAGAAAAACAGATTTTTGGCGAAGCATTGCCGCCGGGATTAAAACTCATCAATGAAGCGTAACATTTAAAGAAGGGAACAATGAAGTTAGTCAGCATCGTCATCATCGCAGGGCTTATCCTGCTGTATTTTATAGATTCGGCATTTAAACTTAATCCGTTTAATTCGGAAATGTTAATTCACAGTGGCCTGAGGTTTTTGACCGGCTTTCTGGTTCTCGGCATCGGGGTTTTTTATGCTCATCAAATCAGTCTCAAATTTGCGATTTGTCTTGTATTAGCGCTGGCTTTGGCCGATGACATCTGGGATTACACCCGAGATATTAATAGTTTTAACTTTGAAATCATGCTGCACAGCATTTATATGATGTTATGGGGCTCTGTGATGGGGTATGTGCTGATGAAGCAGTGGCTGGATGGGCGTAGGCCGGAATAAGGCCATCCAAGCGTAGCGCGTGGTGGCGTTTCCGGCGAATCCGGGTGGTGCGCCGGAAACGTCTGTTTTCACTTATACTCAAAATAGGCTTATTCCAGTTAACATGCTAAATACAATTTGATGGAAAACATAGATGGAAATTGAAGAAAAAGTACGAAAAAAATTTAAGACCTTAATAAAAAAAGGTGACCAGCTAAAACATGGGAATGAAAATAACCACGTTTGTAGCATTGAACATCAACAAGAATGTACTGGATGGCTTGCGTCGACTCACAATCTCGTACATTTGGTATTAAAAAGCCCAAGCAACCCGTATAGAGTATCGATAGATCAAATATGCACTAGACGAGGGTTCAATAGTAATCAGTTTGTAGGTACAGCCAACGTAATCCTAAAGTCATTATTGAAGGATATCGACTTGGGCTTATTGTCCTCTATTGAAAATCAAACCAAAGCTTCTGTTTTCGATGATTTTTTAGATCATGCGAAAGAATACTTAAGACGAAAACATAAAAACGAAGCAGGAGTAATTGCCGGTGTTGTTTTCGAGGACACCTTACGAAATATTTATCGAAAAATGATAGATTCCGCAGAGAAAGGTAAGACCTTAGAAACATTAATTGTTGATCTTGTTCATGAGGAAATATTGACCCAAACGAAAGCAAAGAGGGCAAGAGTTGCCGCACATGTACGTACAAAAGCAACACATGCCCAATGGGATGAATTCGATCTAAAAGATGTCGATACTACAATCGATTTTACTGAAGAATTGATACTTAAGTATTTAGAGTATTAAATCCATGTAGGGTATGCTGTGCGTACCTTTCGGCTTATTTTAGGACTGCCTGTGCAACCAATTTTAGCTTCATTTACTGCAAATATTTCCAAATTCAAGAAAAATCCAATAGCTTTGTTAAATCAAGCTAATGGTGAGGTTGTCGCTATTTTAAATCACAATCATCCAACGGCTTATCTTGTTCCAGCTGAGCAACATGAGCAGCTCATGGAAAGATTAGAGGATTATGAGTTGGGTGAAATAGTAACGGTAAGGCAATCAGAAAAAGCACAAGCACAAGCCATTGAAGTTGAGTTGGATGACTTATAAATTAAAATTTTCCTCGTTTCCACGCACCGTCCATAACAACCTTTTAATGGAAACCCATGTCTGACACAGATGTCATTATTATCGGCGCAGGCGCATCGGGTCTGATGTGCGCAATCGAGGCGGGCAAGCGCGGCCGTAAGGTGCTGGTTCTGGATCACGCCAACAAGGCCGGGAAAAAAATCCTGATGTCCGGCGGCGGACGCTGCAATTTCACCAATTATTCCATCGAGCCGGGTAACTATATTTCGCACAACCCGCATTTTTGCAAGTCGGCGCTGAGCCGCTATACCCAGTGGGATTTTCTGGCGTTAATCGGGCGCTACCAAATTCCTTTTCATGAACGGGATCACGGCCAGTTGTTCTGCAATGACAGCGCCAAAGATATTCTGGAACTGTTGTTGGCGGAATGTAACAAGGTTGGCGTGGTTGTGCAGTTGAATACCCATATCGATTCAGTTGAGCGATTGACTGACTTGTTTCATCTTAAAACAAACAACGGCAATTTTTCCTGTCAGTCCTTAGTGATTGCGACAGGGGGCTTGTCGATACCCAAAATGGGCGCGACGCCTCTGGGTTATAAAATTGCCGAGCAATTCGGCATTAAGGTATTGCCTACCAGTGCAGCATTGGTTCCGTTTACCTTGCAGCCGGAAGATAAAGAAAAATTCTCGGCGTTATCGGGCATTGCCGTGCCTTGCGTGGTTAGCAATAACAGGCAGAGTTTCAGTGAAAATGTCTTGTTTACGCATCGCGGTTTGAGCGGTCCGGCGATTTTGCAGATTTCATCCTACTGGCGCGCCGGAGAAGAGATTGTTATTAACTTGCTGCCGCAGGTGAATCTGGAAACAGAGCTGAAATCGAAGCGTCAGCAAAAGGTCAAGAACAAGTTAAAAACGATTTTGGAAGGCTATTTGCCCAAACGGCTGGTCAGTAGTTTTCTGTCTGATGATTTGCTGGAAAGGTCATTGCAGGATTTGTCCGACAAACAGATTCAGCGGGTTGCAGATCAGTTGCACTGTTGGACAATTAAACCTAATGGCACTGAAGGCTATCGCACCGCTGAAGTAACTTCCGGCGGGGTTGACTGCGACGCGGTTTCTTCCAAAACCATGGAAAGCAAGCAGGTTCAGGGGCTTTATTTTGTTGGCGAAGTGCTGGACGTAACCGGTTGGCTGGGCGGCTACAATTTTCAGTGGGCGTGGTCATCAGCCTGGTGCGCAGGGCAATACTGTTGATTCAAACCGCTCTCAATCGTTCGTCCTGATGCGTCGTGAGTTTGGCGAATATCAATCAGCACATCATGTGAACTCACTGTAAGCGCAATATAGTAATGTCCTGTTTTAGCAAAGTAGAAATGTCCTCTCCGGTGTAAATTTACAGTTTTTTGTAAATTTACACCATGGATAACGACAGCTATGCAGGACATCATTACTATGAGCAACAAAGAATTACATCGCATAGAAATTCTACAAAAATTGATTGATAAACGGCTATTCGAACATGAAGCTGCCAAGCAATTAGGTTTGAGCGTTCGCCAGATCAGGCGGTTAAGAAAAGCGTATAAAGCTAATGGAGCCATAGGTGTTGTCAGCAAGAAACGCGGTAATCCAAGTAATCACAAGTATCCAGACTCGATTAAAGAATTGGCCATAGCTTATGTCAAACAATACTACGTTGATTTTAAGCCAACTTTTGCCTGTGAAAAATTAAGTGAAAACCATGAGCTAACTATTTCTCGGGAAACGTTACGAAAATGGATGATTGATGCGGAATTATGGATACCCCAAAGTAGTCGGTTAAAACGCGTCCACCAGCCTCGTAATAGACGTGAATGCTTTGGTGAGCTAATACAGATTGACGGCTCGCCACATGACTGGTTTGAAGGCAGAGCGCCTAAATGCACACTTCTTGTTTATATCGATGATGCAACGGGGAAACTCATGGAATGCCAATTTGTAAAATCAGAGTCAACGTTCACTTATTTTGATTCCACTCGCCGATATTTAGAGAAGCATGGCAAGCCCGTTGCGTTTTATAGTGATAAACACTGCGTATTTCGTGTTAATAAAACAGGTGAATTAGGTGGTGATGGTGTCACTCAATTTGGAAGAGCCTTAACCGAATTGAACATTGATATTATTTGCGCCAATACGCCGCAGGCCAAAGGCCGCGTTGAACGTGTCAATAGAACCCTGCAAGATCGTTTGATTAAAGAAATGCGGCTTATGAATATTTCTGGTGCCGAACAAGGAAATCAATTCTTGCCGGAATTTATGGATAAATTTAACAAACAGTTTGGAGTGGAATCAGTTGATTCCAAGAATATGCACCGTGAATTGCTGCCTCATGAAGAATTAAATGAAATTTTTTCATGGCAGGAAAATAGAACTTTGTCTAAAAATCTAACCCTGCAATACGACAAGGCACTCTACCTGATTGAGGATTCAATTGATAACAGAAGCCTGGCCCGGAATAAAGTGACCGTTTATGAATACTTCGATGGCACAATAAAAATCAAATGTGACAATCGCGAGCTCCCCTACCGCATATTCGATAAAATCAAAAAAATCGATCAAGGGGAAATAGTAAGTAATAAGCGATTGGGAGCGGTTCTAAATTTCATCAAAGAAAAACAGGATAAAAATGATGAAAAACGCAGTGCGGGCGCTCCATCAAGACAACACTTGGGCGAAGTGAGCACCACAATAATTAGAAATGGATGAAAACCCCACCTCCTCCTGATCGTGAGTAAAATTGGGTAGTGGAAAAAGAAAACCAATACAGGGGACACTTCTACTTTGCAGCATAGAGGACATTTCTAAATTGCGTTTACACTCACTATAAGAATCTTTTAGTCAAATAGATACCGGGGAAGAATGACTCATGTTTTATTGGATATATGATATTTCGAACGGATACTTGGCCGGGCTGGTGTGCTTGGTCTGCCTGGGCTATACCTGGCTTGGTCTTCTGGTTTTAAGGCCGTGGATACGGAAGTGGCTTGGACCTGAACCCGGAGAAAATGAGTTTGTCAGCTACTTTCTTTCCTCGTACGGTGTTTTCTACGGCCTGATGCTCGGCTTGGTCGCCGTGGCCACATACCAGGACTACAGAGATGTAGACAGTAGCGTGGCAAGGGAGGTGTCGAGCCTTGCCGCGATTTACCGGGATGTTTCCAGCTATCCTGAGCCGGTCCGGAGCAACTACCAGAACCATATCCGCGAATATGTTCGTTACGTGATCGAGGAGGAATGGCCTGCCCATCAACGAGGGATCATCCCTGCGGGAGGTACGACGCGTATCACGAATTTTCAGCTAGACCTGTTTGCGTTCCAGCCGAAGACTAAGGCTGAGGAAATTGTGCATGTGGAGGCAATCCGGCAGTTCAACGTTTTTATCGAAGCTCAATCGGCTCGGCTGCAAAGTGTTACGACCGGATTGCCCGAGATACTCTGGTATGTGGTAGCGATTGGCGCGGCATTAAACCTCGCCCTGATCTGGATGTTCTCGATCAACCGGTTCTCGGTTCATCTGGTTTTATCCGGTATTCTCTCGGTGTTCGTCGGTCTGATGTTGTTCTTCATCGCCTCAATGGACAACCCTTTTCGGGGAGCGGTAAGCATTACCCCCGAGGCTTACCAGATGGTGCAAAAAAGATTGATGATCCCGCAGTAGCGGTCTGATCTTTAGTGCGATGGGCTTTTGAGGGTACGAAGCCCATCGATAGAGTTACAAGCAATGTTTAATAGCCTGTCCGAAGGGAGTGGTTATCAGGCTGGAACCTTGAGATTCCAGCACGCATCATTTACCTTTCGATGTGAACTTACTATAAAAGCCTTTCAGTTTCCCCGGCGTTTTTTTAGCCTCGTCATCAGGCTGTTGTTTCGTAGCCGATGGCAGTGTTTCATCCGATTTTGCGTCTGTCCACTGCGGTTCTGTTTTAACCGGTTGTTGTTTTTTACCGAATAGGTTTTTGATTTTTCCAAGTGATCCTTTCGCGTGAATAACCGGTTGCTGTTCGATGTCCAATGAGGCATACGGCTCTTCTTCGTCCGCCGGTTGTGGTTTTATGTCCGGTCGCACGGGCGTTGCCGCTTCGACAGTCGTTACCCATTCAATTGGCGTTTCTTCAACTTGCGGCTCTGCATTAATTTGCTCGACTTGTTTATCTTGCGCAGGTTGGGGGGCAACCAGGGGAGATTCAAACGATGGGCTTTCTACCGCTTGTGTCGGCAGTTGCCAGTCATTAACAGCCCTGAATGTTTCCGGTGTAGGCTCTACTTTGGGTTCTACTTTAGGTTCTACGGGGGGCGTTGCAGCGGGCTGGAAATTTTTCAGGGTGTCGGACAAAGCCTGTTGGCTATCGTTCTGTTGTTGCAGCATTGATTTTTGTTCTTCAAGCGCTTGTTCCAGTTTTGAAAGCTGGCCGGTGTGGTTGTCTAATGTCGATTTCAGGGCATTAAGCAGCGATTCTTTTTCGGCCAGTTTTGCCGTTGCCTCCTGACAGGTTTGCTGTAACTCGATTTTTGCTTGTTGCTCGGTACGCAGACGCTCTATGAGCTGCATAATGACTTTATCATGTTGCTGCCACAACGGTTCTGCCTTAACGTCTTCGCTTGCAAGTAACGGCCGTTCGCCAAGATCAAAGCTTGTTGCCAGCGTCTGAATAGTTCCGGCAACCTGCTGGTTGCGTTGATAAATCAGCTGTTCCAGCGCTAAAGCCCGTTGCGTTTCATCTTGAGCGGCAGATTGGGCTTTTTCCATTTGTTCAACAGCCGCCGCCAATTCTTCTTGACTGAGCTGTAGCTGTTGTTGCGCGGCGTTGAGGGTTTTAATAGCGGCTTTTTCACCGGCAATTTGCCCTCTTTTTATGGAAGCAATCCTGATACTGTAAAGTATTGCTGTCAGTAGCCAGACAGCTGTCGCTAATACCGCAGCATACAACGCATTATTTAAGGTAAAAAGATACCATTCGGAAAGCATAGCTTTGATAAGGGGTAGGTATGTTTGCATAGATATTCCTCAATAATAAAATTTTTACATATTGTACTCGGAGCACTGTTAGCGACGCTGATATTTTTACCAAGGGCGATTTAGGGGGATTGTTTTTTGTGGCTTTGCGATGTTGCTTTCAAGATCGGCTCTTCACCCGTTCAATTTTGGTTTATCAGTGAAAATTGCCATATCTTTATGGCTACCCGGACTTGGGGTTTGAGCAGGGAAGGTTGCAGGCGGTGGTTCTAGTCAAGCACATGGATGTGGCAAGGCTTTTCCGGACGCAACGCTCTGCGTTCGTTATTCTTGGCTAGACTGCTCATCGGCTCGATTTGAGTTATCTGCCGATGTTACACAAGTCGCAAAAGGCACCACGAAGACACGAAGTTTTATATTTTTTCTTCGTGTCTTCGTGGTAAAAATTCCCTAGCTATTGCGTAACATCAATTATCTGTTTTACTCAAATCAATGTTCGATTCCCAGCCGCCGCCCAAAGCCTTGTAAAGTGCCGCCAGCGCCGTCGCTGTGGCGGTTTGGCTCTGGGCCAGGCGATCCTGGTCTTGCAACAGGCGCAATTCGGTATCCAGTACCGTCAGAAAATCGCTCACGCCTTCCGCAAAACGCAGATGAGCCAGTTCATGGGCTCTTTCGCTGGCTTGGGCCGCCGAAGTTAGCAACTCTCTCCGGCTTCGCTCGCGGTTGTAATTCACCAGCGCGTTTTCGGTTTCTTCCAAAGCGCTCAGCACGGTCTGCTCGTATTGAGCCAGACTGGCCTCGGCACGGGCATCTGCGGCCTTAATGCGGGCATATACGCGGCCTAGATCCAAGGCGGCCCAACTGATCTTCGGGCCAACTGAATAGGCATCCGATCCTACGGCACCGATTCCCGACAGAGTGGTGGCTTCAAGGGAGAGGGTGCCCACAAACGTTACACGGGGGAAAAGGTCGGCGGTGGCAACGCCGATGCGGGCGGTAGCCGCTGCCAGCCCCCGTTCAGCGATGCGGATGTCAGGGCGGCGGCGCAACAGCTCCGCAGGCCGACCGATGTTGATGGTCTTGGGGATTTTAGGCAGCGGCGCGGGCTGCGACAGCTTCTCGGTCAATGTGCCCGGAAGCTGCCCGGTGAGTACGCTGAGTCGATGCATAGCCTGATGAATGGCGTTATCCAGAGGCGGGATGGTGGACAAGGTGGAATCAAGTTGAGCGGTTGCCCTCGAAGTGTCGAGTTCGGTTCCACGACCGCCTTCGAGTCTGACGCGAGTTATTTCCAGCGTTTGAGCCTGGTTTCCAGCGTTCTTTTTCGCCACGGCCAACTGCTGTTGCAGACCCCGCAATTCGAAATAGTTTCTGGCTACTTCAGCGATCAGGCTGACACCGAGATCCCGAAGGTTAGCTTCCTGAGCATCGACTTCGTCGCTGCTCGCCTCTACATTACGGCGCACCCGGCCAAAGAAATCGACTTCCCAAAAAGCATCGAAACCCGCGCTATAGAGTTTCAGTTCGCGCGGCGCGTAAGTTAAGTTGTTCAAAGCGCCGACACTGCGTTTCTGCTCCGTATAATTGGCATGCGAGGTCACGGTTGGGGCCAAATTCAGCCCTGCATCCAGATATAGGGCCCGTGCCTCACGAAGATTGGCGCGGGCAGCCTGGAGATTGCGGTTGTGCCGCACGGTCTGATCGACAAGCTCGGTTAGGCCCTTGTCTTCAAACAGCTTCCACCACACCACTTCCACGCCTTGCTCGGAGAATTCCGGATGACCGATATTGGCGAAGGCTTGACCGGCATCGGTTGCCGGGGTCTTGTAATCGGGACCTACTGCGCAGGCGCTCAGTGCAGCGGCGCAGAGGAAGGCCAGACCCAAAGCGCTGCTTCGTTCAAATGCAATGAATAAAGCATTGCCAAGTTGCATGACAGGGTGAGATTCTGCGGAGTGCATCTTTATTCCATGGTTCATAAATCGTGGCCGGAAGAAGGTTCATGAGGCAACACGTTCGGAGCCTTGTGCCGGGAGGCTTGCCAGCGTTGCGCCAATGACTGCGCAACCACGTAGAATACCGGCGTTAACAGGAGACCGAACACCGTCACGCCCAACATGCCGCTAAACACGGCGGTGCCCAGCAATCGCCGCGATTCCGCTCCCGCCCCTTGGGCGATGACCAGCGGAAACACGCCCATGATGAAAGCGAATGAAGTCATCAAAATGGGCCGTAGCCGAATCCGCGCCGCTTCCACCGCCGCATCGAAACGGCTAAGGCCTCCCTCTTGACGCCGCTTGGCGAATTCCACAATAAGAATGGCGTTCTTGCTGGCCAAGCCTACCAGTACAATGAATCCGATCTGGGTGAAGATGTTGTTGTCCATGCCGCTCAGCCATACGCCTGCCAGAGAGGACAGAATGCACATGGGTACGATCAGGATCACTGCAAACGGTAACGACCAGCTTTCATACTGGGCCGCCAAGGCCAAAAACACGAAGATCACGCTCAAGGGAAAAACCAGCAGTGCGACATTTCCGGCCAACACTTGTTGCAGGCTGAGTTCGGTCCATTCAAAGTCGAACCCCGGCGGCAGCTCAGCGCCCAGCAGTTTGTTCATGACGGTAATCGCCTGGCCGGAGCTGACTCCGGGTAAGGTGCTGCCGTTAATTTCCGCCGCAGGATACATGTTGTAGCGGGTGATTTTGTCGGGTCCGTTAATTTCCTTAACCGACATCAAAGACCCGAGCGGCACCATGCCGCCTTGAAGATTACGCGTCTTCAGCTTGGCGATGTCCGCCGGTTTCATGCGAAACTCCGAATCGGCCTGCGCCACTACCTGGTAAGTTCTGCCAAAGCTGTTGAAATCATTGACATACATCGAACCCAGATAGATCTGCAAGGTGTCGAACACTTCTTTCAAGGGGACATCCATAGACTTGGCTCGGGTACGGTCCACGTCCAGAAAAAGTTGCGGAACTCCCGCGCGAAAGGTCGTAAACAGCCCGGTCAGGCCCGGTTGCTGATTGCCTTTGGCGATCAGCTCGTTGACAGTGCCCTGTAACGCGTCAATACCGGCATTGGAGCGATCCTGGATTTGCAGCTTGAAGCCGCCTACCGAACTCATCCCCCGGATCGGAGGCGGGGCAAATACCGCAATGTGAGCGCCTTCGAGCTGGGCGAGCCGCTGCTGAAGACTTTTGATCACCGCATTGGCATGAAGCTCCGGGTGTCCCGCGCGCAGGTCGAAATCATCGAGTCGGGCGAACATCGTGGCGACGTTGGACTGACTGGAGCCGCTCAAGATCGAAAAGCCGGCATAGGCATTCAGATGCTTAACGCCTTTCGTTTCGAGAACGATGCGGGTGGCCTGCTGAACCATTTCCTCGGTGCGCGCCAGCGAGGCTGCGTCGGGCAGCTGCGCATACAAAATCAGGTAACCTTGATCCTGCTGGGGAATGAAACCCGTCGGCACTTTTTCAAAGGCCAGGAAGTTGAGTCCGTTGAGCCCCACATAGAGCACCAGCACCACCGCCGTCATGCGAATCAGCCTGCCGACCAGGCGCGCGTAACCTTCGCTGAACGAATCGAAGAACCGGTTGAAAACGGTGAAAAAACGGCCGAACAGGCGATCGAAGAGCCGCGTGAACCCATCCTTATCGCCGTGCGCCCGATCCAGCAACAGCGCGCACAGGGCAGGGCTCAGGGTCAACGAATTGAACGCCGAGATCACGGTGGAAACCGCGATAGTCAGCGCAAACTGCTTATAGAAGGCCCCCGAAACACCGGTGATGAAGGCGGTGGGTACAAATACGGCGACCAGAACCAGTGCCGTAGCAATGATCGGGCCTACCACTTCTTCCATAGCCTTCCGGGTGGCATCCCGGGCCGATAATCCCATCGCAATATGGCGTTCCACGTTTTCTACCACCACGATGGCGTCATCCACGACGATACCGATAGCCAGCACCAGGCCGAATAACGATAAGGTATTCAGCGACAAGCCCATTGCCGCCATTACCGCGAAAGTGCCGATCAACGAAACCGGCACAGCCAGCAGCGGAATGACGGTGGCGCGCCAGTTCTGCAAAAATAGCACAACCACCAGTACGACCAGCAGGATGGCTTCGAACAGGGTCTTGGCCACCGCGTCGATGGATTGCTGCACGAACACAACGGTATCGTAGACCATGTTGTAATCAAGGCCTTCAGGAAAGCGCGTCTTCAGCTTTTCCATCGTGTCGACCACCGCCTTCTTGGTCTCCAGCGCGTTGGAACCCGGCAATTGGAAGATGGCAAGACCTACCGTGGGCTCCCCGTCCAGGAACAGCCCCGAATTGTAATCCTTGGCGCCCAGCTCGATGCGAGCCACGTCCTTGAGGCGGGTGACCTGGCCGTCAGCCCCTTTTTTTATCACGATGTCGGCGAACTGTTCGGCCTCCATAAGCCGACCCAGCGTACTGACCGTGTATTGGAAATCGGTGCTCTCCTTGGTGGGCTGCTGGCCCACCACGCCCGCCGCTACCTGGATATTCTGTTCCCGCATGGCGTTGACCACATCGGTGGCCGTCAGGTTGCGCGCGGCAACTTTCTCCGGATTCAGCCATAGGCGCATGCTGTAGTCGCGGGCGCCGAAAACGATAATGTCACCGACACCGGGCAGCCGCGCCAGGGTATCCTTGATTTGCAGCAGCGCGTAATTGCTCAGATAAACACTGTCATAGCGCTTGTCAGGGGAGATCAGGTTGACCACCAGACTCAAGTCAGGGCTGCGTTTCTTGACACTGATGCCTTGTCGGCTCACTTCCTGAGGCAGCTTGGGTTCGGCCAGAGCCACCCGGTTCTGCACCAATACCTGGGCTTTATCCAGATCGGTACCCGGCTTGAAAGTAATGGTCAGCGCCATGCTGCCGCTGTTGGTGGACTGGGAGGACATGTACAGCATATCCTCGACGCCGTTCACTTCCTGCTCGATAGGCGTCGCCAAGGTTTCGGCTACCACCGTGGCGTTGGCGCCGGGATAGACTGCACTCACTACCACAGTAGGGGGGGCGATCTCGGGATATTGGGCAATAGGCAGGCCAATTAGCGCTAACCCTCCAACCAGGACAATGACGATGGATAATACCGATGCGAAAATCGGCCGGTCGATGAAAAAGTGTGTAAATCGATTCATGGCTTATTTTTCTCCATCGCGCCCGGTGAGCGAGATGCGTTCCGGATTCACCTTGGCGCCCGGCTTGAGCTTTTGAATGCCTTCGATAACCGCCCATTCTTCAGGCTTCAATCCTTCGGTAATCACGCGGGACTGGCCGATATGAGCGCCGAGCTCCACTTTGCGATATTCCACCTGGTTTTCCTGATTCACCACCCATATGAAGCGTTGCGCCTGGTCCGTGCCGATGGCCCGATCGGGAAGCAGGATAGCGGGGTACGGAGCGCTTCCGCGAACCCGCATGCGGGCAAAAAAACCGGGGCTTAACAATTCGTCCGGATTGGCGAACACGCCCCGCAACGTTACGGTGCCGGTCGCCGCATCTTCGCGCGGCGATTCATAATCGAGATGGCCTTGATGCGGAAAATTAACTTCATCAGCCACAGCCAACTCCACCGGAGTCCGTTCGTCGCCCAGACTGCCCCGGCCCCCTTTTTGGGCCTGACGCCGATATTTCAGCGCCGAGCGTTCGTCCGCATCCACGTAAACATAGACCGGGTCGGTGGAAACGATGAAGGTCAATAATGTTGCATCGCCTCCGCCACCGTTGACCAAATTGCCCGCAGTGATTAATTCGCGACCGATCCGTCCGTCTATCGGGGAGCGTACTTGGGTAAAGTCCAGGTTCAACCGAGCCGTATAAACATTGGCTTGTGCAGACTGAACTGCCGCAACCGTCTCCCGAAGTCCCTTGCTACGCGCATCGTGTTCTTCTTCGGAGATTGCTTTGGCGAGAAATAAACGCTCGGCCCGGGCTAAGTCATTTTTTGCCAGTTCGTGCCGGGATTTAGCGCGTTCCAGTTCGGCTTCGGCAAAGTTAAGTTGGGCTGTAAAGGGTTTCGGATCAACCAGGAATAAAAGATCGCCTTTATGTACTTTGTCCCCAGCCTTGAAATTCACTTTCTCCAGATAGCCGCTCACCCGGGCGCGCACGTCTACCGAATTGACTGCCTCGATGCGGCCCGTGTATTCGTCCCATTCAGTGACTTCTTGCGACAGGGGTTGTGCGATTTTGACCTTGGGCGATTGGCCCTGCTGAGAACCAGGACCGTCATGGTTTCCGCATCCGGTCACTGCCATCAGGGCTATGGTGACCAACAGGCCGACTCGTGCATGCTGTATTAATGTCCCGTCATTCGAAGGAACGCTTCGAGGCCGCGATCCGTGAAAGACTTCAGGGCTCGGCTTTCTCAATGGACTTAAACGATGGGGGACAACCGACATGAGAGTTTCTTTTTGCATCCTTTTATACCCGGCTTTTTTTAAGGAAAAAAATGGTAAGACATATTACCATTAATTTAAGGTATGATCACAATAATTTAAGTCAATGAATTTCGTGAGTATTACGCAATGATTAAATGTGGACGACCTCGCAAAGGAGAGGAGCTCCTAAGCCGTGATCGCTTACTGGATACGGCCTTCACCCTTTTTCTTGAATTCGGTTACGGCAACCTCAGTCTGGAAACCATTGCTCGGGATGCGCGCGTGTCAATGCGTACCATCTATAACCAGTTTGGCGGTAAAGCCGGACTATTCGGTGCTGTGATAAGGCGTTGCAGCGACCAATTCGTCACCGGCCTGTCGGAAGAGTACGCACTGAAATCCTCTCCGGAAGAAGCGCTGGTCTTTTTTGCCAAGCAGTTTTTGTACAGCATCACGCGGCCGAATGCGGTGCGCATACGTGCCATACTCATTGGCGAATCGCTACGCTTCCCCGATCTCGCCACTCAATTCTATGAACAAGGACCGCAGCGCACCCTCGATCATCTCGCCCAGTTTTTCGCCCGGCAGCAGAAAACGGGCTGTTTTGCCGAAATGGAGCCGCGTTTTCTCGCCGACCAACTTTTGAGTGCATTACGTAATGAACGGTTTCAAAAACTGCAACTCGGTTTGGAACCGACGCCGGACGAAGCGGAAATTGATGTCTGGGTGCGACAGGCCATTGGCTTTTTTCTGCGCGGCAGCCTGAAAAACAGGCGGGACGGTACAAACGATATTGTGGATGAACCGTCCGACCGGAATCGTTAATTCGTTTGTAGGATTAAGGAATACATCGAGCTATGGGCTAAATTTAGGCGTGTTCCTTATTTCCAGAAGCCGGGAACCGGTGCAAGTTGCAGATTTTCTCCTTAAAGCATTTTTCGACGCTGAAAGCGCAGATGTTGCTTAAGAAAAGTTTGATCCGGTTAAGTATTCTTGAAGGATTCCATTGCCATCAAGGGTAGTGGGTTAAATCTGTAATTAGGCATGAATATCCAAGCCGAATTCGACCTTGTTAATCAGTAATCCGATGACCGTATCATGCATTGTTTCCAACTTTGAGAAACAGATTGTTTTTCGTGTGAGTCGCTTAATCCACGTTCTGAAATTCAAATTTTTACGTTCAATCTTTTGGGTATTGCGCTTACCCACCTGATGCTTATCGACGTCAAGGTGACGATCATAAGCCCCCCAATCATCGGTGTAATAACGGCTAATGCCAAAGGGCTCAAGCAATGCTTTCAGCTTTTTGAACACGATATCCTTGCGTTTGCCAAACACATAAGCCAGTACCGTGTTGGTGGCATGATCAACGGCATACCATAGCCAGCGTTGATTGGACTTGTTGCCTACAAATGACCATTGTTCGTCCATTTCAGCTTCTTCACAAGCGAGTTCCAGTCTCACGGTCAAATTTCCTGCCGCATTTAAAACCTGAAAGTTAGGATTCACCTGGACAAGGCTGCTCGACTTTTTTTTAACGTGCTAATCACTGTGTTTTTGTTGATCTTGAGAACCCGTGCGGTATCACGGATACCACTCCCATTGATGGACATGTCCACCACTTGCTCTCTAATGCCCGGCTCGCAAGCCTTATAGCGGTAGAATGTTTTAGTTTTGCATTCCGGGTTGTGACAGCGGTAACGCTGTGTACCCGCGGCACTACGGCCAGACTTCATGATGAGGTTGCTGCCACAAGCCGGGCCGCTAATTTCTTGATAACAGGTCATATCCAATATTATATAAGCAAATCACATATTTGACCCATTACCCAATAATCTTATAGTCTTTATCTGTCATTTCGATTTCACATCATTAGACATCTTTCCTAAATACCGTCGTAGCGCAAGTTAACAAGAGCTGCCACTAAACGCCATGTTAGCGAGTAATTTTTGTGCTTGCCCCGATAAACATCTTTGACAATCCTGAAAACCTTGCATCGACGATTGACATGCTCAATGTAGATGCGTCGTTTTGCTAGCGCCTTATTATGAGCTTTGTCTTCTGCCGATAAGGGCTGGCCTTTTTTCTTTTTAACCGGCAGGGTCGAATTCTGATGGTGTTTGTGTATCCCTTGATATCCAGAATCTGCTAATAACAAGGCACCGGAATGTAACAATAAGCGGTTGTTTTTAAAGACCAAAAAATCATGCTGTTGACCTTTACCCATTACCACGGAGAGAATGGTCAGCGTCAATACGCAGATCACGAGCTGGGCCTTGATCGTGTGGCGTTTTTTTTCCTGAGTAGTAGGCTTTCTGATTTTTGACAGGGCGCTCGATGGGTTGCTCAGAAACATCAATGGCTAAAGTGGTCGTGGAATCCTCCAGCAACGTTTTACGGTTGGGGAGTTTTTCGACCTTGGCTATCATCCTCGCGGTGCGGGTATAAATCTTATGACAGTAAGATTCGCTGATATCAAAGATCGCCCCCAAGTTTATCAGGGTCGGATAATGGCGAAGGTAATAGAGGGTCAATAGCAATCGGTC
This sequence comes from Methylobacter tundripaludum SV96, assembly GCF_000190755.2. Lineage (GTDB taxonomy): Bacteria > Pseudomonadota > Gammaproteobacteria > Methylococcales > Methylomonadaceae > Methylobacter_A > Methylobacter_A tundripaludum. The sequence goes on from NZ_JH109152.1 coordinate 199,050, forward strand.
TTCTAAGACTAACTTGGTGTCTTTCCGTCCGCGCATTGTCAGTGGGTTGAGGGCTTTTTGTGTGGCAATATAAGCTGTTAATTTGTCGTTAAGGACATGGAAATCTTCTTTTGATAAGCCGACAGTCCGCATGAATTCTTCGGGGTTGTCTGTGGGTAATTGGGCATAAGGTTTCATGGCTATCCGTGTTTTCAGCGGTCGGGCCGCTATTATAACCCTGGCAAGATTAGTCCTATACCGACTATTTAGGAAAGATGTCTATTAAGGTAGTCCATATATGGGGTCTATGTCATCGATGGCGCTGGTTTGCCGTCCGGCGGCGTCGTAGCCGTAGTAGCGGCTGTCGGGCAGTTGGCTTGATGCATCAAAGCCCATGCTGACGATGATGTTGCGTCCGGCGAGATCGTAAAAGCGTTCGTTCTGTTGGTTGTTGCCCAGTTCCAGCCGTTGACTTGGCCGTCGGGTTCGTAGCTGATTTGGTTGATGACGGGCTGGCCGTTGCTGGTGATGGCGGTGATGCGGTTGCCGGTCCACTGGTTTCGATGCTTTGTCCTCCGGGGCTGAGGCTGGCGGTGCGTTGTCCTGCGGCGTTGTAGCTGACGGTTTGGTCGTCATAGGCGATCTGGCTGATGCGGTTGAGGCTGTCGTAGCTGTATTAGCGGTCTTGCCACGAGCATAGGTGCGGGTCTTGAGGTTTCCGGCTGCACCGTGGCTGGTTTGTTTCAACAAGTTGCCCACTCTTTTATGTCTACTCGACTCTTTCGGGTAATAAATATAGATCAATATCAAAATTGGCACCAAGGTTTGCTATTCCGTCAACTATGTTACTGTCGAAAAATAGAGGAGGAGCACTGTCAGTATATATAGCACACCAGACTTCGACGGTATTTCGTTCTGACAGCTTCTTGATTTTTGTAGCAACTGGCTTAGTACGAAGTAGCAACGCCTCTAAATGCTGATCAAGCGAAGCTTCTTTTTCTAGGCCAGAGAAAAATATGCAGCCAGCGCTTTTCTCAATAATCTTAGTGTTCGGCCTTATATCGCCCTTTGACCATACTCGATCTGGGAGAAGTTTATTTAGTTCCTGAATATCTAATGTACTATCGCTATCTAACGTTATTTTGAGTCTAACAAAGCTATCCATCGTATCGCCTTTCAAAAGTCGTTAATGTTATGACCCGTGGGATCGCCTGGACCAATGCCACTTTTGGGTTTGTATCTTTGGAAATAATCAATCTTAGGCTTCAGGCATCTTAATAAACTTGGCCTCGAGTTCAATCTTATCTCCTGACTGGATTTCAAGCTTTAGATGATAGTTTCCGTTACTAAGGAGAATTGGGCCAGTAACTTCATTAATCGATACACTCTCACCCCATTCCTCACGCTTAGGAATGTGCAAGTTAACCAGCCCATCAGCAATAAGAATCACTTGATTGGATTTATAATTTTTAAAGGTAATGGTAACTATACCTTTAATCCAATCAACTAATATTGAGACCAGCGTCCAATCGTGCATATGTAGTTCCTGTAAGTAATTTAATTTAATGGCAGATGAGCCTCTGGTGATTCCGGTGAAACCACATTACCATTAATATCAAGCCTTTCTCCAGCCGGATTGTTTACGTGACAGTGAGGTCCAGTGCAGCCACTTTGGGGATCTGGATGGGTTAGCACGCGCTGTTTGCCCGTAACAGGATCAATATATGCTCCCTTCCCAGATTTAGGATCTCCGGTGGGAATTAATCCCTTATCTCTTGCAATCTGATCGATTTGGCTTGGCGTTTTACCAGCTACTTCTTTAGGATCGATATGAGGAGATGAGCCTTCATTAAACATCCGATCAATAGAATCAAAGCAACCCTGAATTGCTTTCTTACAAGCAGCGGGATTGATTGCACAAATAATAGCCCCTGTAGCTGCGCCAGCGGCTGCACAACTAACCGGACCTATTCCGGGTATAAAACATAGAGCTGCCGCGCCAGCTGCTTCACCCGTTGGATCGACAAGGTTAACCGGATTCCCCCCAACATATGCATATGTATTAATTCCACCCCGCAATCCAATTAGATCACTCTGATCGTATCCTCCTATACTTGGGTTGTAATACCTCGTCATGTTGTAATGCAGGCCAGTTTCTTGGTCGTAATACTGTCCCGGAAACCGCAGATTAAAAACAAAAGCTCCCAACCCTGAGGGGTTCTGATCCGGCAAACTGTTACCAAAGGCTTCGGATTCCCAACTCCATACTACCCGATTGTCATTAGGCCGGGTAATTTTTCTGGGTGTGCCCAGATGATCGGCATGGATGTAGTAAATATCCGGCGTTACGGCTGATGTCGCGGGTTTCAGTGCCGCCACCGGCAGGTCGCCGAGCCAGATGATTTCCTGGATGAGTTGGCCTGACGCATCGTATTCGCCGGTCAGGTGGCCTTGCTCGTCGTAGAAAAACTGGGTGGTATTTCCGGCGTTGGTTTTGGTTACGCGCTGGCCGATCGCGTCGTAGCCGTAGTTGGTGGTTTGCGCTGTTGTTGTATTGGTGGTTGCGATGCGCCTTCCTGCGGCGTTGTAGCTGTAGCTGAAGGTGCCGTCACTGGTCAGGTTGCCTGCCGGGTCATAGCTGTAGCTGACGGTTTGTGCGCCGCTCTGGTTTTGCAGGCGGTTGCTGTTGGGGTCGGTGTTGTAACTGTGTAGGATGGTGGTGTCTTTTATTTTTTCGCTACGGTTGCCGCTGAGGTCGTAGCTGTAGTCGGTGCGACTGAGTTGTGGTTCGCCGCGCTGGCTACCGGTCAGGCGGTCGAGTTGGTCGTAGTCGTGGCGCTGGTTTAGACTCGGGTCACTATCGGCGATGGCGCTGGTTAGCCGTCCGGCTGCGTCATAGCCATAGTAGCGGCTGTCGGGCATTTGGCTTTGTGCATCGAAGCCCATGCTGACGATGATGTTGCGCCCTGAGAGGTCGTAGAAGCGTTCGTTCTGTTGGTTGTTGCCCCAGTTCCAGCCGTTGACTTGGCCGTCGGGTTCGTAGCTGATCTGGCTGATGACGGGCTGGCCGTTGCTGGTGATGGCGGTGATGCGGTTGCCAGTCCACTGGTATTCGATGTTTTGTCCGCCTGGGCTGAGGCTGTTGGTGCGTTGCCCTGCGGCGTTATAGCTATGGCTGACGGTCAGTGGGGTTGCACCGGTGTTTTGGCTTTTTTGGCTTTTTTGGGTGATGCGGCCGTGGCTGTCGTAGCTGTAATTTATGCTGCTGTTGTTATTGGCTAGGCTGCACAGATGGCTGATGCCGTTGGTGCAGTTGTACCAGGTGTAGTTGACGGTTTGGTCGTCATAAGCAATCTTACTGATGCGGTTGAGGCTGTCGTAGCTGTAGTTGGCGGTTTTGCCTCGCGCATCGGTGCGGGTCTTGAGGTTTCCGGCTGGGTCGTGGTCGACAGCGGTGACGCCGGTATCCTGCCCCCCTTTTCGGCCGTTGTGGTTTACTTGCTCAACTGACATTTGGCCGTTAGGCCATCGTCGATAAGTATCTCAATCAATGGGGCATCTTCTAAGTGAATATCCAATGAAATAATTTGGCTTGCTAGCTCTAAAGCACTACATAGCTCACGAGTCGTGAGTTTTACTGGTCCAGTCTGTACCCGCTGCCAAAGTTCGCCTAAAATCACAGCCTTAGTGTCAGACAAGGTTTCTATGTCCATCATCACCCAAAGTTGTTCAGGTGTAAATTTCGCACCGAGAAGTGAGCACACAGTTGAGCCATAAATCGGAAATGAATCTAATGAAGTATTCATAAACATTTTTCTCATTACTGAAGAGGCGTTGTTGAAGACGGGGGGGGGGGGGGCAGGTCTAGATACATAGGCTATGTGTCTAGACCTGCCCCCCCCGTCTTTTACTCTACGTGTTCAACTTGGGTCAAGGAATTCATTTTTTTTAAAAATAACTGGGGTCAGAGTAAACTTAGATTAACTTTACTCTGACCCCAGTTATTCCCTGACGCAGTAACCACTATTGATTTGCGATTTACCTTGATAATTGCGTCGTAATCAAATCTTCAATAAAAGCTGCAAGTTCCTCCTTAGCATGAAATTCTTTAGTATCCAAAATAATTACATCACCAGATTTACAACTATTGAACTGAAATTCAAAGAGACTTTTTTCAGGCCAATATGTTATCCCACCGACATACTGACTACTTTCAAGATCAGCTCCACAACTACCATAACAAGGAGCCCTAAAAGACACTTTTATTCCATAGCGCACCAGCAATTCATCCTTTACTTCCAACGCATCTTTAAGCATGTTGTTCATTGAACTACTCCTCACCTGGTACTCTTATATTTCTTGCATTCGGCATTTCGAAGTCGGCAGGATTCCTGCTTGGTACACGCGCATCATAACTATTCGGCCCTGGAATCCTCCCCGTACCTTGCGAATGAGGTAGTACACGGTTAGCAGGCACATCAAATTCAACATAGCGATCACCTGCTGGAGGATTTCGATAGGCATCTGGATTCGCTGGGTCTGCTACCCTAGTCTGACCACCGCCACCTTCTTGGACACGTCCAGTTTGTCGCATCTTTGCCAATTCTTCTGGACTCATATGACGACCAACCGTTTTATTTTTAACATCCGAGGTACTTTTATCGTCACTTCTAACTTTTTTCCAAACCCATTTACATCCATCCCATACTTTCTTAATTACCCATTTAAATACATCGGATTTAGCGCTAAGTCCTTCAGGATCTACGTAATTAATCGGATTCCCTCCGACAGAGTAACTGGGGGCAGAGTAAACTTAAATTAACTTTACTCTGCCCCCAGTTACTCTTGTTTAAACTGCCTCAAGAGATCTATACCCTGATTTTGTATATCAATCTTCTGCTTGCTATCTAAAATTTCGTTATTTAGATTAGTGTGATTTGGATTGACCAATTTTAAGAGGTATAGAGCTTCGACTTCTAATCCTATATTTTTAAACGCCATAGCCGCACCAAACAACGCAAAATTTACCCCCCTTCTTTTGGGGTAACTTTGAGCGTATCTTAGGTAAGCGTCAATAGCTTCCGCGTCTCGACCCAATTCATACAACGAGTCCGCATAGGCCATCATAAGATCTGGATCCTGCTTATCAGATTCGTTTAGTACTAAATAACTTTCAATAAACTCTGCATGTTTTTTTGCATTCACATTCTCCAACAGTATTCGTATGTCTTCATCATTCATAGAATCACCAGTCTTCTCCTGTAGGGGACGGGTCACTTCCACCGCGACCACTTCTACCCTTTTTATCATGGTTGTCATTCTTTCGTCTCTCTGCCTCCGCAGGGTCTTTTGGTTTTTCCCTTCGTTCTTTATTACGTTTTTCCCTATTCTTGAGTGGGTATTTTTCGGTCGGGCAACTTTCTCCTTCATCCGATACTGAATTCATAACAGCATTCTGCATAATACTGTTGGTTTTGATTAAAATGCCAATAGTAGTTGCAGGTATTACCGGATAATTTTGTTCACTTGTCGTAGAGTGAAGTCCGAATGGATCGGTTAATCCTATAGGGTTTTGGGAAGCATACCCATAAGTATTAACCCCACCCTCTAATCCAATCGGATCACTCTCAATATACCTACCCTTAGCTGGATCATAATCCCTGAAGTAATTATAAAACAGCCCGGTTTCCACATCGTAATACTGCCCCGGAAACCTCAAATTAAAAACAAACATTCCCAGCCCGGAAGGATTCTGATCCGGCAGACTATTGCCGAAAGCTTCGGATTCCCAACTCCATACTACCCGATTGTCGTTGGGCCGGGTAATTTTTCTTGGGGTACCCAGATGGTCGGCGTGGATGTAGTAGATGTCGGCTGTGGCTGCGGGGTTTGCTGGGGTTGTCGGTTTCAGCACCGCCACCGGCAGGTCGCCCAACCAGATGATTTCCTGGATCAGCTGGCCTGTGGCGTCGTATTCGCCGGTCAGGTGGCCTTGTTCGTCGTAGAAAAACTGGGTGGTGTTTCCTGTGTTGGTTTTGCTGATGCGCTGGCCTAGGGCATCGTAGCCGTAGCTGGTGGTTTGCGCTGTTGTGGTGTTGGTGGTTGCGATGCGTCTTCCTGCCGCGTTGTAGCTGTAGTTGAAGGTGCCGTCGCCGGTCAGGTTGCCCGCCGGGTCGTAGCTGTAGCTGACGGTTTGTGCGCCGCTCTGGTTTTGCAGGCGGTTGCTGTTGGGATCGGTGCTGTAGCTGTAGAGGGTGGCGTTGTCTTTTATTTTTTCGTTGCGGTTGCCACTAAGGTCGTAGCTGTAGTCGGTGCGGCTGGTTTGTGGTTCGCCGCGTTGGCTGCCGGTCAGGCGGTCGAGTTGGTCGTATTGGTGCTGTTGGTTTAGGCTGGGGTTCAGGTCGTCGATGGCGCTGGTTTGCCGCCCTGCCGCGTCGTAGCCGTAGTAGCGGCTGTCGGGCAGTTGGCTTTGGGCGTCAAAGCCCATGCTGACGATGATGTTGCGTCCGGCGAGATCGTAAAAGCGTTCGTTCTGTTGGTTGTTGCCCCAGTTCCAGCCGTTGACTTGGCCGTCGGGTTCGTAGGTGATTTGGTTGATGACGGGCTGGCCGTTGCTGGTGATGGCGGTGATGCGGTTGCCGGTCCACTGGTATTCGATGCTTTGTCCTCCGGGGCTGAGGCTGGCGATGCGTTGCCCTGCGCTGTTGTAGCTGTGGCTGACGGTCAACGGGGTTGCACCGGTGCTTTGGGTTTTTCCGGTGATGCGGCCATGGCTGTCGTAGCCGTAACTTAAGCTGCTGTTGTTATTGCTTAAGCTGCACAGCCGGTTGATGCCGTTGGCGCAGTTGTCCCAGGTGTAGCTGACGGTTTGGTCGTCATAAGCGATCTTGCTGATGCGGTTGAGGCTGTCGTAGCTGTAGTTGGCGATCTTGCCTCGGGCATCGGTGCGGGTCTTGAGGTTTCCAGCGGGGTCGTGGTCGGCATCGGTGATGCCAGTGTCGGGGCTGGTTTGTTTCAGCAGGTTGCCCAAGCTGTCCACGCTGTAACGGGTGGTGAGGTTGCGTGGATCGGTGACGCCATTGACTTGTCCCAGGCTGTCATAGCTGATGTCGATTTGTCCTAATGTGCTGCCGATGACGGTCGGATGGGGTTCGAGCTGGCGTACCGGTTGGTTCAGGGCATCGTATTGGTACTGCCGGATGCGTCCGAGCGGGTCGGTGATCTGGGTCAGGTTGCCGTTGGCGTCGTATTGATAGGTGGTGATGGCCGGTACCGAGAAGGTGGCGTTGATTGATTTTGCTTGATTCAGGGTGACGGTGCAGGTGGTTGCTGTGCCGGTGCATGCGCCGAACCAGCCGCCGAAGGTCGAGCCGGTTGCCGGTACGGCGGTTAGGGTGATTTGGGTGTTTGTTGCGAAACTGACGCTACAGGTCGCGCCGCAGTCGATGCCTGCGGGTGTGCTGGTGATGGTTCCGGTTCCTGATCCGGCTTTGGAGAAACTTAAGGTTTTAAACGCCGGTGCAAAGTCGGCGCTGACGTTTTGTGCCTGATCCATGGTAACGGTACAGGTGGTCGTGGTACCGGTGCAAGCGCCTGTCCAGCCTTTGAAGGTCGAGTCGGTTGCCGGTGTGGCTGTCAAAGTGACTGGAGTGCTCCAGTCGTAGATGCCGCTACAGGTCGGGCCGCAGTCGATTCCTGCTGGCGAACTGGTGATAGCGCCGGTTCCGCTGCCGGTTTTAGCGGTGGTCAGTGTCATCTGCATCGGCGTAAAGCTGGCGGTGATGTTTTGGGCCTGGTCCATCGTTACGGTGCAGATGGCCGCCGTGCCGGTGCAAGCGCCGGACCAGCCCGCGAAAGTCGAGCCGGTTGCCGGTGCCGCCGCCAGGGTAACTGGAGTGCTCCAGTTATAAATGCCGCTACAGGTTACGCCGCAGTCGATGCCGGTCTGCAAGCTGGTGACGGTGCCGCTTCCTGTACCGGTTTTGGCGACGCTTAGTGTCATCTGCATCGGCGCGAAGTTGGCGGTGACGTTTTGCGTTTGGTTCATGGTCACGGTACAGGTGGTCGCTGTGCCGGTGCAAGCTCCGGACCAGCCATTGAAGGTCGAACCGGTTGCCGGTGTGGCGGTCAGGGTGACTAATGCGGCCGGTTTATGTGAATGCTCATCGTCCTCCTGCGCGTGCTCATGTTCTTTATTTTCATCTTTTCCTGAGTCGGCATGGTGGGATGCAAATTTCGGTGGATAGGTGGCGCTACAGGTGACGCCGCAATCGATGCCTGCCGGTGCGCTGGTGACGGTGCCCGTTCCTGACCCGGTTTTGTTGACGCTTAGTGTTATCGGCAGCAGTGCGGTTATGGCGGTGACGTTTTGCGCCTCTTTCATCGTGACGGTGCAGGTGGTGACGCTACCTTTGCAGGCCCCGCTCCAACCTTTGAATACCGACCCTGTCGCGACTGTCGCGGTCAAGGTGACGCTGCTTTTGGTTTTGAACCCGGCGCTGCAGGCAGCACCGCAGTTGATGCCTGCAGGCGAGCTGGTGATGATTGCCTCGCCTGCTCCGGCTTTGGTTATTTTTAGTTCTGACGTTTTGTCATTCTCTTTTGAATCATGGGTATTGTCATTTTTCTTTGAGTTATGAGTTTTGTCATCCGCCTGTGCAAGGCCGATTGTGAACAAGGTTGCCAGCAGCAAAACAGCCAACACGAAAACATTTTTTGTAGTCGATTTCATGACGGCTCCCTTATTGCGGCAAAACAAGATTTTGCAGACGCGACAGCGCGTCATAGACTCGACTTTGAGTGCGGGCCAGTTGTCCGCCGGGGTCGTATGCCTCTTCCTTGATCCGGTTGCCCATGGCGTCCAGGGTATAGGTCAGGGTGTTGCCCAGATTGTCTTGGGTTTTTATCAGGCGATGGGCCGCGTCGTAGCTATAAGCCAGATAGGCGCCATCGGGACGGGTGACACGGGTGACTTGGCCTGCGGGGTCGTAGCTGTAGATGGTGGTTTCACCGCCTGCATCGAGTGAGGTGAGCCGTTGGCGAACATCGTAAGCCATTTTCATCACCAGCCCGTTAGAATCGGTGAGTTCTTCCAGCTGGCCGTTTGCGGAGTAGCGGGTCAGTCGGGTGATGTGACCGAGGGCGTCGGTGATTTGCATGAGTTGACCGCGACAGCCTAGCTGTCCGCCTTGGCAAGCCGCATCGGCGGGGTAATAGTCGTAGGTGGTCAGATCGGACACATCGGTGCGCGGGCCGTCTTCGACTTTCTGCAGTAATACGCCGGGAACGGCGGAATAGGTGTAGGCGGTGTTCCAGCTGCGCGTGGTGTTGGCGGACAAGTCTGTGATGGTCTTTTGGGTGATGTCGCCTTGGCTGTTATAAGCGTAGGTGGTTTGCTGGTTGCCGTTGGTGATTTGTACCGGCAGGCGGAAGGTTGGGTGCCAGACGGTGGTGATCGTGCGGGTTGCCTGCGTGGTCGCTCCGCTTGATGTCAGGCCTTCGGTGCGGCTAGTTTCGAGGTTGCGGGTTAAATCATAAGTGTAATTGGTCCGATTGCCGTTGAAGTCGGTGCGGCTGGCGACATTGCCGTTGGCGTCGTAGGTCAAGTTATTGGCCGCCGCGGCGCAACCTGAGCCGGCCGGCTGGCTTTGGCCGGTGCTCTTGACTACGCCCAACACGGTCTGGAAAGTCTGGGAGTAGACCGAACCCAGCGGGGCGGTGATGCTGGTGCTAAGCGGGTTACCGTTGACGTCGGTGGAGTAGGTAAGCTGGTATTTCTCGACCCCGCCAGCATGCTCAGTGGAAATCGCCTTGCCAGTCGCGTCGTACTGGTAGGTGGCGTAACGCGCACCGTTCTCGTCAATAACGCCGGTCAAAGCGTTGGGCAAGTCGGCGCCCGCGGTGTTGGAAGGTTCGTTGTAAAGGTAGTTGCGAGCCTTGCTATCAGGGTAGATTACCGAGGTTAGGTTGGATATCTGTGGAAGTTGTCTCAGTGCGTCGTAGGCGTATCTGTAAAGCCCGCCGACCGGATCCGTCAGGGTGACCAGGCGCCCAGCCGTGTCATACGTGAAATTCAAACTGTGACCGAAGGGGTCGGCGACCCTGATCAGAAGGTTGGCACGCGGCGCGACGGTCGTCGGGGTAGCAGCGTCGCTGTAAGTCAGCGTCTGAGTAACACCAGCGCGGCTCTTGATAATAAGCAGCTTGCCGTCGGCGTCGTAAGTCTCCTCTGAGTCGTCTTCGCTGGTGTATCGCCAGCCGGTCAGGCCACCAACGCTATCGGTGAGGCGGACGAGGCGCGATACGATGTCGCTGTCGGCTATCCAATTATTTCCAGACTGCACGAAATACAATATGCTCCCGTTCGGGCGGCTTAGCACCGCAGTACTCCCGGATACGTCGATCCTTTGGAAGTATGCGAATCTCACATGAGCGACATTGTGGGGCTCAAAACTGTTATAGCTTCTGAAGAACACCAGACCGGATGACCAATGCCCGGAGTAGTCGGTTGTAGTTTGAAACTTGTTACCTATCCCTGGGTTGACAGGATTGCCAACGGATGTGCATGTTTGGCCGCGGTTCTTGTCAGTCTTGGGCGACTTGTAAGGGAGACACTTCCAAACTTGATCGACGTAACCTCCACGGTATCCATCAGGACAAGTGGCGGCACGGCCGAGGGATGCTTCAGCAGGTCCATCTTTATAGAGACACATCGCTCCAGCCGTCGTCTTACTGAAGAGCTGAAGATAACCATCCCACCCGGGCTTGTCGGTATAATAATAGACGTGAGGCGCGCAGTCCGCCGCGACTGCGCGCGGCATGTCAGAAAGCAGAAAGCTGATCGCATCTGCGATCGACTGATCCCTCGTGGCGGCATTTCCTCGGCCTCCGTCGGGTCCTTGCCAAGTGTAGCCTACCGTCACAGGATCAATGATCGGTTCTACCGCCCCGGCAGTGATCTGAAAAAAAGCGCCAAAAATCAGCAGAATAAATGGTATCCCCCTTAAGCGCATGACGCCCGCCTTCGGGGTATGGTGCTCATACCAAAGCGAGGAGCAGGACAATAGAGGACAGTCCACGTTTTTTTGCGCTGATTGATTTCGGATTTTCATTTAAATTCCCAAGCTCTGCCGTTGTTAATCAACATGCAGTTAGGATAAAACATAAAATGGCCGCTGTATGTCGGTCAAAGCTGAAATATTTGTAAGCCACAAGAGGCTCTCAGCGTAGCGAGCGAGATACGGGATAAATAATGGGGTTAAATTCAGGATTGTTCCTTATTTTCCGGAGCCGGAATCCGGTAAATAAAAACCCCCTTCAGGGTAGGTGGATGGCCGGCTAAATCAATCGGCTCCGGATGTCTTGGTGAATAAAGTTTTCAGTAATAAACCATTCACTAAGTCTATGAAGTCTGAATCAAATGATTTCAAAAGAGAAAACCACTGTAATTAGTGTCATTGAAATTAACCCTAATAAGAAAATCATTTCAGCCCAACGCTCCAGACCTTCAGTGCATCGGTCTAAACGAAGCGATGAAAATGAAAGCAAGGCGCTAATCATGAACAATAAACTATCAATAGCTAAAGCTTTATCGATTAAGTAGTTGGCTAGTCCTGGAGCCATGCTTTTAACGATACTGATGACCATGATACAGACACCAACCATGGTCGCAGAATTCGGTAAGATGTGGTGAGAGAGATCACGGGAATTATTGTTTTTCATAATTTAAGATATGGCCGGTTCTAGCCGGTTCTTCGCCATAATAAAAGCGGTATGAGGGACATGTAAAAGGTCTGCAATTTTTCGCACCAGGTATTCTTCGTTCATATCCAATACGCCATCAATAAAAGCAATTTTCCATAGCGATTCAATTAATCGGACTTTTTGCTCCAGACTGTATTCCTTATTGATTAAGGAAGTAAATTGAAAATAATCCGTCGCCTGTTTTCTTTGTTGTTCAGCCAACTCAATTAAAGAGGTTGCTTGTTCAGCGGTTAAGGAAAAATTCTGATGGACCAAGGATAAAATAACCTCCTGTTCTTTTGGGTCAACTTTATCGTCCATATACATCATTTCCAGGAATAAGACGACGGTCGCAAGTTGCAGCTTTTCTTCTAAAGTGTTTTCCGATGCTGAAAGTGCAATATGTTGCGTGAAAAAGAGTTTGATCTGGTTAAGCATTTTTAAATAATTCCATTGCCATCACGATATTTACTTCGCTGAATTCATGACATCAAGATTACTTTGTGCCGCAGAATGCCCATGATCTGCGGCTTGCTGGTATAACTCAAGCGCTTTGGCTTCATCCCTGGGTACGCCCAGCCCATTTTCATAAATATAAGCGAGGTTGTATTGCGCATCAGGATCCCCCGCTTGAGCTTCTCTTTGCCACTGGGCAATCCTGTCTTCCGACACGATTGCCACAGGGGGCACCGTTTTTTTTGCCTGGATGTTGTCTGCGGCCTTTTCAGTGCAAGCTGCGAGTGACATCGCAGTTACTGCAACGATGGCAATGGGAATGAGGTTTATGGGTTTGTAAAGTAATGTCATGGTTTAGCTCCGTTAAAGAATCGAAATCAACACAGTGGAATTTGCCGGTAACTTATTGTTGGGTTTACGGTCTAAATTTAGCGGTATTATTCCTTTTGTTCATATTGGCGAGAATAGGTGTTTTTGCCTATGTAGCCAAAAGTACAATAGCTTCTCATCGGAAAAGAGAAGCTAATCATACAATGAGTAGAACGCTGGAATCACCGGTTAGATCTGACAAACACCTGATTATTACAAAACCTGGAAAATAAGATTGCCAACCTCGCAATACTAAGTCCAGTCGTCACCGCCACCGTCGCTATCGCTGTTCCCATCGTCATCCCATGAGGACGCATCGGCGATACCAAAGTCTGTGCCGCCCATATCGTCATTTTCGCTTGCGCTGCTGGGTGTGCTCCATGGAGAGGTGTCATGGTGCGGCGGTTCGGGGATAACGCTATTCTTATCGCCATCGATAAAGTGATGCATCAGCGCTTCGCCTGCTACGACACCGGCACCCAAAGCGGCTCCCGTTGCCAGATTTCCCATAATACCTGAACCCATTCCGACTGTAGCGGGTTGACCCATTGCTGAACCGGTTCCATTCGCGCCGACAGGCGGGATGTTTGAGCCGGGACCATTGCCGGGATAGCTATTGGCGGGAAGCGTATTGGAATTTCGCCGACTCATGAATCCAATTAACACAATGATTAAACCAATGCCCAAGAGCAAAAGAATCGCCGGCATCCAATCTTTAACGGTGGACGGTATACTCTGACCGCCGGTACTGGGCTGCACGGCTCCATTTGACACGGAAGAAATGCGACTCTTAAGGCTCTTGACTGCCTCCGGCTTGGCAAAGGGCAATCCAGGCTGTAAGCGTTCAGCGGTATTCAGTTCAACACCTGCACTGCTGAACATGCCTTGTTTTGCCAGTAATTCGGCTTCGACAAAGTGCGCCTTGGCGCTGTTGGGATGATCGTGCAGCACCTTATCCATCATAGACTGTGCCTCATTAAATTTCCCTGCTTCGGCCGCCAAATAGACTTGATGCAGGGTGGGATCGTCTTCGGCAAAAGCAGGCGCCGCCAATAACAGCAGTGCGAGGGTAATAATGGAACGTTTTAACATTGTTCAACTCCTAATTCTGGTGAGTGGTTTATAAATTTGGCGCGGCAATGAAAATAATGCCGCTTGCTTATAAGCGATGCGCTAATACTTTCACAGTCCGGCGCTTAAGGCAAAGCTGGAAGCGAAAAGTATTTTTGTAAATCCTTTAAACGCGGCTGATCCAGGTAAACATCATCCGGATAATAACCGATATGATGAACGCCCAGTTTTCTCAATAATTCCAGCTGTTCAATAAAAAATGGCGAGGGGATTTTCTCCCGCGTCTTCCAATTGACTGTTTGCAACTCAAATACGGATTTCTTCAGCCCTTCGGGGTAATGAGCCGCAGCCGCAACTAATTCAGTCAACCATTGGTCAGGTTTTTTTGCGTCTTCCATCAACGGCATGGCTTCAATAGCAACGTAATTGTAATGCGCTAAAAAGGATTTGAACGATTGGGCATACCATTCTTCGCTATCCGGTTTTAACAAGGGCAGGGCATATAAATTTCGCGCTGTTTTTATACCGGGACGATTATCCCGTACCCTATTCGCCAGCTCATCGGTAAATTGACTAATCAGCTCGGTTTTGTGCCGAGTCCAAGCCAAGCGCATTTTGGGGCTTGCATGCAATTTTTCAAATTGATCGGGCAGTCCCCAGACATCACGGCCAAAAGATAACGCTACCGGCGATACGTCTTCATGATCGGATAAAATGCCGTCGTCATGAAATAGAATCCCATCAACATTGCAATATCGTCCTAAGTCCTCATAGATTTCGGTTACATAATGACGCGCTTCAGGCTGAAAAACCGAAAGCCGCGTGTAAATATGACTGGATTTTTGCGCTTTACCGTCTCGCCATTCCTGCACATACCAGGAATCCGGCAGATTGTTCCGGTAAGCAAAAATCGGCAGCCACGCATAGACATTGACGCCTGCACGCGTTTTCAGCTGCCAGGCGACGTGGCTAAACAAATCCTGTTTAACCGGCAAATGCCGGTTAGGGAAATACAATGCATCGGCATTGCCGTCGCCGTCAGAGTCCGAGTAGGCTTGCAGAAAAACGGTATCAATGCGCATGTTTGCAATGCGCTGGATCTCGGCTTCTATATTACGGTCGGTCTGTTTCGGGTCTTCGTCGTAGAGAAAATCCATGTCCACATGCGCTATCCGCAAAGACCTGTCGGTACGCAGTTTACTCACAATTTCAGTAAATTGACGGACATCCGGGTTATCAGTCATGATTAAACGACGCAACACATCGATATTGGCCACGGTATTAAAGCCGTCAATCAAACCCATAGTCATCGACATTCCGGCTTCGCGCGACGCTTCCAGGGCAATATTATTGTATTCCCCATACGGCCAAACCATCACTCTGGGCCATACCCCCGCATGTTGAAAAATGAACTCGGCGCTTTTCCTTAGGGCGAGATGGATACGCTCCCGATACTGTTCATCGGTTTCATAACGCCCGGTCGTAAAGTCGTATAAACGGGTGACCGTCGCAGCCTGGCTGTCGCCTTGCGGATTGGCGACAGCGCTTTTGTGCAGGTCATAAGTATGCGAAGCCATTTCTACCAGGCCGGATTTCACCATTTCTCGCACTTGATCCCAAGTGAGTAATTGCTTGCCTGCTTCGTCCGGGGTATCAATGCCGTCTATCCAGGTGCCTATCAAAGCGACAGTCGCCGGGTAATGATATTTTTTCAGTATCGGGAAGACTCGGGTGTAAAAACTCTGATAACCGTCATCAAAAGTTAACAACACGGATTTATCCGGGATCGAATTCTTACCTGCCGCCGCATCAAGCACGTTCTGCACACTGACGATTTTATAGCCGTTTTTCTTCAGCCAAACCAAGTGTTCTTCAAAATGATCGACGCTGACATCCATCGAATTTAACGAAGATTTTGCGCTGCCGGCCTTCACTATATCGTGGTAATTGAGCACCAAAAAGTGATGTTCTTCGGCGTAAGCCATCCCTGTGATATTCATCAGAAAAATCAATACAAACAGGTTCTTAAACCACTGAGGCGCCATAACGATATTTGACTGAAACATAACACCCTGCTTTTATGGTTATGAAGCTTACGAACACTTGTTTTATAGGCAAAACGTTGATTTTTCAATTCCACATTGAACTGTACGAAGAATCAGCATGGCTAAACGAGTCATTATTATCCAAGTATTCGACTAACTACTTAGACTTTTCCATGGTTTCATGGATGGCTGCTGCTTGTTGGTGTTCCTTCGACAAGGCTTCATGATGGGCGGCCATCGCTTCGTGGTGCTTTTTTAAATCGGCATGTCCGCCTTTTTCATATTCTGCAGCCATCAACGATTTATAATGTTCAACCATGGCTTTATGATGCGCCGCTTTTTCCATATGAAGCGCGGCGGCTTCTATATGTGCTGCACTCGATTCGGCAGGAATAATAATATTAGCAGGCTGCTCAGGAGCAGGTTGAGTCTCCGCCAGTAAGGGTGCAGAAATAACACTCATGCAAGCAGTCAAAGCCAAACCCAGGTAAGTATTTTTTTTCATAATCGTTTTTCCTCGTGATAATCGTTACAAACAATTACTTCTACATTCTTAAAAGTAGCATTTTTATCTCCCTCTTTTCGGTACCGGATTGCTTGTATCGGCGTTGTTAAAGGTCAGTTATTGCAAAACCTATTGATTGAGATACGTTTTGTATAAAGCAAATTATAGGCCACTAAAAACAAGTTAATATAATTCATATAATAAGCAGGTATTTACGATAAATCAGCGCATCCTAAAAGGGGAAAATAAACCAGGCATAGCCAGTTTTACGGTGCAAAACAACCGGTGGCTAAATTATGAGGCGTATCAAAAACGCTAAAGCATTATTCACTTGAATCAATGACAGCTTTGCAATGGGATGAGTGTCAATCTTGAACCGAAATACGCTAAAAGCAGATTTAAGCCCGGTCTATTAAGAAGGCTCAATTCACGGTTATCCTGAGTGAGCGGAAAAGTTGAAATAGGGGGTTTTCAACCAAAAGCTTTGGTTGATTTAAACAAGGGCGCAAGCAAATTTCTATATTTTTATCCATTTCAAGCCGGTTTAGCCTCAGCAATCTTATCCGAGCAGTGCCACAAACTCATTGAGAAAACTTAAGGTTTTCAAAGTCTTTCCACACGCATGAATTAATAAGCGAGCATAGGGATCAATGTCGCCATGTTCTGGCACGGTCTATGCTGTATCTACGATATATCGATTTGCAATTCACTCCTTATGAGAGGAATTCGCAGCTTATTAATAACAATGCCGAGGTTAAAACTTAGATTCAACTCATAAGTGCAACCGCCACAAATCGGAAAAGAAAAAGGTTAGCTGCTATCTATCGGCACCGCGTACAACCGGTGCGCAACGCCTTAAGGGCGTATACCATTTACCGGTTTTGCGACATCGGCTTATTGCTGGGTGCCTGGATGAGCCATTTGTTGTTTCACGAAAGCCAGCATTTCAGTCAATTGGCCGATTTATTCAATAATCCGGCCACCGTCGCGATCTGCGCTGCCTGATCGAGCTTGGCTCCTCGATGTGTCCGTACATGCTGTAGTAAAGAACCAGAATTTTCGCCATGTCGTATTTCCTCATTGAGTGCGGTCTTGCAGTGAACCCTACGTAAAGCTAACCGGGAGTGATCTACGAAAGTTTAAAAATGGTAGTTGGCCCTCTGGCGGCTATCGGTCCCCTAGAAATCTATAACATGCAGTAAACCAATGGTATTCGTATCACTACCTATCAACATTCAGGCATAGTTGATCTTAGAATACTGCGACATCAGCTGGTTTGTGAATTAACGAATCCAGAAGTCGCGTTTTGAAACGGAACTCTCGCCCCGCACTCAGCTAGCGCCAACCAGCGCTCACTTTTTAGTGTTTCAGGTGACTGAAGCGCATGTCGGCAGAAAAAATAAAGCGATCCCCGACCATAAAACGCCGAAAACAGATAACAATGCCAGCAACCGCATAATTCCGGCAAAAAACTCTTTCGTGGTTTCTTGCCTGACCTGATCTCTATCCAGACGCTGCAAAACGTCAGGCTTGATGATTAATGCCAATAACGCCAGCAGCGCCGCAACGGTTATAACAATAATGGCAGTATGCACCCAAAAGTCGGCGTTGTTTTTGAGCGTGACACAGACAATATGATGAACCCCGTACACAACGCCAAAATGCACGACCCAAATGAACGGTCCTGCTAATGAAAGCAGCGCTATGCCGATAAATTTTTCAGAAAATAATTGTTTTGATGTCGCCATAATTAAATCATTCTCGGGAAGCCGTGAATTACCAAAAGACCGATAAGCGCTTGAGCTACGGTGTAATAAGCCAGCAAATTAGTGTTTTCCAGACTGGCCAAGCGTACCCGGTCGAGCTTGCCGGTAAAATGCCGCGCGATAACAAACAGCGACATCATCAGCACGGCAAAAACCAACTGCCCGTCTAAAACGCAGGCCATATACACTAGCGCTGCATAGCTTGATTTTACGGGGCTGAGGCCTGTCTGCCATTGACACCGGATTTCCAGGTACACAGCAAACACACTTAATAGTGCGCCAAGCAGCACCAGCAGCGGTGTTAATAAACTCTTCCCGCCCGGCTCCGGGAGCGTTCCCTTAGCTACTGCAAAAAATGCCGCACTGGCAATAAACAATAATGCGATGACCGCCGGCCACTGTAAACTCGGCAGGTTCGCAGCATCGGAGGGCCAGACTCCGGGCGATACAGTCCAGGTGTATAGATAAGAAAACAAATAGGCGAAATAAAGCGAACCGGCAACGAGCATCAGTACAACCATTGCCCACCAGCCATGACCGACCGGGCCGGTGACATAAACCGGAAGCTTAAACCCTGCGCCGATATCGATCGGCCCCTTGGCCGGACCTTTATCCAAGTCCCATGCCCAAACCAGAAAGCAGACAATAGCCAGCCCACCGCAAACCAGCGCAGGCGCAACCACCTTGATCGTCAGCAAAAGAAAACAGGCGGCGGTAAAGACGGCTGCAAAAAAATGCATCCAGCCCGGCCCCAGCATTTGAATGACATATTGCGGCTTGGCTTCAATCGCGGAGGTGACAATAGTCTCTCGTCCGCCGGTAGGGGCATTGGGCAAATAATGTTCGCCCGACTCGACCTGCTCGGCCAGGTTGGCTTGGTCCCAAAGCGGCTCGCGGCTGGTCACATGCGGAATAGAGCGAGTGGAATACACATCCGTAGGCAGCCATTCCAGGGTTCCGGCTTGCCAGGGGTTGCTCATGCCGTGCTGCCCGACCCGAAAATTGCGCATCAAGTCGATGATAAAAACCAGCACCCCGGCGCCGATGATATAAGCCCCCACCGTTGATACGAAATTATAAGGCCCCCAGCCCGACGCCTCCGAATACGTCCACACCCGGCGCGGCATGCCGATCAGGCCGGTAATATGCATGTGAAAAAATGTCAGATTAAAGCCGATAAACATCAGCCAAAAACACCACTTTCCGAGCCGCTCGGACAGCATTCGCGTACTGACCATCGGCGCCCAATAATAAAAAGTCGCAAACAGCGGAAACACCATGCCGCCGACCAATACGTAATGCAAATGAGCAACGATAAAATGGGTATCGTGGGCCTGCCAGTCGAACGGCACCATCGCGACCATCACGCCGGTCAGCCCGCCGACGGTAAAAATAAACAGCATACCCAGCACGAAAAGCGACGGGGTATTCAACTGAAACCGGCCTTTGGCAGAAGCGATGGTAGCGATCCAGGCAAAAACCTGGATACCTGACGGCACCGCCACAGCCATGCTGGTCGCGGAAAAAAAGGCCAGACTGAGGGACGGAATGCCGGTTGCGAACATATGATGCACCCACAAACCGAAACTGAAAAAACCGGTCGCAATCAGCGCGACGACAATCAGTTTGTAGCCGACCAGCGGCGTCCGCGCCATGGTCGGCACGATCATCGACACCAGCCCGGCCGCAGGCAGGAAGATAATGTACACTTCCGGATGACCGAAAAACCAGAACAGATGTTGCCATAACAACGGATCGCCACCGCCGGCAGCAGTGAAAAACGGCCAGCCGAAAGAGCGCTCGATCTCCAAAAACATCGTTGCAAGAATCACCGCCGGGAACGCCACCACAATCATGCCCGCAAAGACCAGCATGGACCAGCCGAAAATAGGCAGCTTATCGAGCGACATGCCGGGCGGCCGGGTTCGCAAAATACCGACAATAATTTCAATCGCCCCGGCTATGGCAGAGATTTCGATAAAGCCTATGCCTAGAAGCCAGAAGTCGGCGTTATCGCCCGGTGAATATTCCGTCAGTGTCAACGGCGTATACATAAACCAGCCGCCTTTGGGTGCCAGGTCATAAAAAATGGTGCTGAAAAATACCCCGCCGCCAATGATGTAGGCCCAGACCGCAAACGCACTCAGCCGCGGAAACGGCAAGTCCCTGGCAGCCAGCATTTGCGGCAGCAGCAACACTCCCAGCGCCTCCATGGCCGGGACGGCAAACAAAAACATCATAGTGGTGCCGTGCATGGTAAAAAGCTGGTTGTATAAATCCTGGCTGACCAGATGATTTTCCGGTACGGCCAGTTGAGTGCGCATAACCAAAGCGACCAGGCCGGCGAGAACAAAAAAAGTGAAGGCGGCGCCGATATAAAGTAACCCTATCGTTGTGTTATTGACCGCTGTGAACCACCGCCATCCGGTCGGTTGAGCCCAAATGCGCAGCAGTTGTTCCTCCTCACCCGCGGGGCGCGGCAAGGTATTGGGTAGTGCTTTTTTTTGTTCGGTTATTTCTGTCACTAACTCCCCCTCATGGAATTAACAGCCGGGCTATATTCACACTCTAGTTCCTACGCAGCGCGCTCGTCTTTATACACATCTCGACGTAGGCCGGAATAAGCCTGTCCGCGCGTTAAGCGCAGGACTGGCGTTTCCGGCGCTCCGATTGCCGGAAACGCCACCTCGCGCTACGCGCTCGGATGGCCTTATTCCGGCCTACGTCCTGCCATTAAGTAAGAGCGCACGACAATGCTTAATCTCATGGCATTTGACTGCATTCCCACGCAGCGCGTGGGAATGAGCCAAACCCGTCCGAACGCTATCATCCCTATTTTTTCCAGTTTACGCATTGCGATTACTCCAAACTGTCTAAATAACTCGATAAGGCCTGCAACTCGCTTTCAGAAAAAATATCGAAAGGCGGCATCAAATTTTCAGGCTTAACCGTTTTATGCTGGCTAATCCATTTGGCAAAGCCTTCCTTAGTATTTGGCAGAATACCTGCACCAAGCGACAGTCTGCTGCCGACATGGGTCAAATTCGGCCCTATCTTGCCGTCTGCAGGGATGCCGCGAACCGTATGGCAGCCAGCGCATCCGCTGGATAAAAAGACCTGTTCGCCTTCATGCGCAAGCGCCGGTTTCGCGTCCATTCGCTCCTTGGCGAGCCAAGCATCATAATCGGAAGGCGTCATCGCTACGGTATAAAACGACATCAGCGCGTGCGCACCGCCGCAATATTCTGCGCATTGTCCAGTCACGGTGCCGGGTTTATCGGCAATAAAATGCAAAATATTGGTGCGTCCAGGAACCATGTCGACCTTGCCTGCATAGGCGGGTATCCAGAAGCTATGAATCACATCCGCCGTCGATAGCTCGATTTCAATCGGGCGGCCTGTAGGAATCCGCAGTTCATTAGCGCTTTCCGTTGTATGACCGTCGTCGTGCCGATAAATAACACGCCACCACCATTGCTCGCCTATTACTGAAATATGCACCGGGTTTTCGGCCTGCGACAATGTTCCCCCGGCTTTTAAAACCAAAAATCCGTAAATCAACAAAGCGGTCAAAGTCACTACCGGAAAAACCATCCCTCCCCAAACAATGCTTTTTTCACTGGTAAGTTTGTGGCGCCAATCGGCAGGACCCGCTATTGAAATAACTATTAGCGCGCAAATTAAAAGCGTTATAAAGGCCGCTCCGATAAACATGATCCAGGTCAGCAGCGTGATTCGCGATGAAACCGGCCCTAAAGCGGTAAACGCCGATTGCCGGCCATCACAGCCGGCTATGATCAACAAAGCCATAACACAAAATATCATCCAAACCCATTTCATTGTCGCAAGCCCTCCCCGGTTTTGTGCTCAGTGCGTTCCGTCGGTGATTGACTTGCAAAGAATGCGGCTGCCGCTCCCATTTGTTGCTCGGTCAAGCGCTTTGCAATGGTGGTCATAATCGCGCCGTAAGGTGTTTTTGCGCGTATTCCTCGTTGCAAAACCAGTAACTGCTGTTTGATATATTGTTCGGATTGTCCGGCAAGACGGGGATAATCCGGACGTTTGTTAGCCCCGTGGCACGACAGGCAAGCCGGAATCTTGTGCGATAAATCGCCATGCACCGCCAGCATGGCTCCTTCCGAAGATACATTCTGAGCGGGTTTACTAACTGAAGGCTTTAACGACGCGTAATAGTCCGCCAGATTATTAATATGTTCACTATCAAGTTCGACGGCAATAAGCTCCATAAAGCCGCTTTGTCGCAGATCGCTGTGATATTCGTGCAAGGTCCTTTTCAAATAAGCTTTATTCTGACCCCCAAGGCTCGGTACGTAAGGACTTGTCGGCGGCGCATTGTCTGTATCATGGCAACGGCTGCATGCGGTGATATTAATCTTAGGCCTACCCTGACTGGCAACTTCACCAGCTTGAGCTGCGATAATATCTTTGCTATTCCCGCTCGCATATTTCAGGTAATCCACTGTATTCATCGACGGCAGCGCCTCCAAAAACGCAACTACCGCCCAAACTTCATCATCGCGACCATCCCCGCTCCAAGCCGGCATACCGGTAAATTGAATGCCGTGACGCACCATCCAAAACAGTTGTTTGCGCGTCCACATAGGTGCATGCACTTTCAAGTCTGGGGGCGAAGGCAGCATCTGACCATAAACAGGATTCAACTTTTGCCCCGGCGTCCTATGGCAGGTTGCGCAACCTCCTTGGAAATGTGCTGCCCCAAGCGGCACCAACCCGGCAATATCCAGATCCGGCACATCAACAGGCTTGCTGTTGACGATAACCGAACGCTCTTTACCCAGCGTTAAAAGCCACTCGAGCAAAACCGGATGTCCCGCACTGGCCGCGATGTTGAAAATGCCGGAATATGCGATAGCCAGAGCAAGCACAATGCCCCCGGCAAAAAGCCCAATGGCCCAAGGCAGAAGTTTACGCAAACGTCTTCTTACCGGCTTTGCCATGAGCTGTTTTCCGCTGCAACCGCCGTAGAAGTAACATTGCTTTGCGTATCAGACAATGTCTGGAACCAACGGGAAATTAAGACAACCGCAGCAAGCACGTAAGTAATCGGGCAAACAGTAACCATAAGCAGACCGGCCAACTGCTGATCGGCGAGTTCAATAGGCATATTGATGGCCGTCATACTGTAAAGCACACGGGGCGCAAATATCAGTAATACGGCCATTAAGCAAAACAGCTTGCCGGTCAACAACAGGGCAATAACTGCTCGCCATAAATGTTCGCCGGTTTGATTGAATACTGTGAGCCAAAACCATAATGCGGAGAAAAACAGGGTTGCTTGCATCAGCAAAGTCCCGGCATGCCCTTTCATCGCCAAACCGATACCTAGCGGCGAATGCCATGCAAATAACAAAGCAGCTTGTAGGGTGACAGCCGCGAACAGCGTTGAAACACTAGCGGACTTGGAGGATAGCTTTAGCAGTAAACTTGCTAAAACGGGTGCTGCTACGGTCATCAGCGCTATATGTATAATCATGTGGCGCGAAAAAACGCCTGCATTTTCGACATAGCAAAACCCCAACAATACCAGCACAGCTAAGGCCGCCAGTTCCATAAAGGCAAATGATTTTAATGGATAAGCTTGCATTTGCAGTTTCTCCTGGCCTCATCGCCTGCTGGCCGTAAGCCGCTTACTTGTTTATAAATTTCTCAATTAGATCTATCGATATACGACAGGAGCTGTTACTCATGCCGTGAGATATAATCACACGTGCACTTAAACGTATTAAAGTATATAAAGACTATACCCAGTAGTTAGTTGCGGTCTGTACGGTATCGAACATACATTAAGCTCATCACGAGGTAGAAAGCTTCACCAATTTCTAAGTACGTCGCAGGTATAGCTTGGGATTAATAGAGATTAGGTAAATAGCGTGTTTTTGCCAATGGCTTGTTAGCACTCTAGCCAAATAGGGATTTTACGCATTCATTGACCCCGAAATCACAGCAGGATTAATCATGAAAAACGTTTCAAAATCGGATAAACCTGAAACGCATAACGCATTCTGGAACACTCCTGCTGAACAGCAACTCAAACAGCTGGCTACGACAGTCCAAGGATTAAGCAACGAGGAAGCTAATCAACGCATAAAGCGCTACGGTGCAAACCGGCTGAACAACAAAAAGCAGACGGGAAACTTACGTCTGTTTTTGGCCCAATTTAAAAGTTCCATTATCCTGATACTGCTTTTTGCCACCGGCTTGTCATTCTATTTACATGACCGGCTGGATGCGGCGATCATTTTAACGATTGTACTGATCAGCGGTTTGTTAGGATTCTGGCAGGAAAAAGGCGCGGCCAGCGCCATAGAAAAACTGCTTGAGATCGTGCAGATCAAGGTCAGCGTGCTTCGAGGCGGAATTGCAACGGAGATTGCCGCCGAAAGCCTGATTCCCGGCGATATTATATTGCTCAAGGCGGGGGATATTATTCCGGGGGATTGTTTGATTCTTGAATCCGATAACCTGTTTATCGATGAAGCCATACTGACCGGAGAGACCTATCCGGTCGAAAAACTGCCCGGCGTGTTGCCTACAGAGACCGCATTAAGCCAGCGCACCAACGCCTTGTGGATGGGAACGCATGTGCAGAGCGGCGCTGCCACAGCGCTGGTGGTTGCGACCGGGCAAACCACGGAGTTCGGCAAACTTTCCCTGCGCATCAAGTTAAAAGCGCCTGAAACCGAGTTCGAGCGCGGTATCAGGCGCTTCGGTTATCTGCTGATGGAGATCACGCTGACACTGGTTATGCTGATTTTCGCGGTGAATGTCTATCTTGAAAAAGCGGTACTGGATTCGTTTTTATTCGCGCTGGCGTTGGCCGTCGGCCTAACGCCGCAATTATTACCGGCAATCATCAGCATCAATCTGGCTCACGGTGCCAAGCGCATGGCCGAACAAAAAGTCATCGTCAAGCAACTGGCCTCCATTGAGAACTTCGGCAGCATGAACGTGCTGTGTTCGGATAAAACCGGCACCTTGACCGAAGGCACCGTGCATCTGCACGACGCGTTTGATCTGTCGGGCAATGCCAGCGATAAGGTATCGTTTTATGCCTACCTTAATTCTGCTTACGAAACCGGATTTAGCAATCCCATCGACGAAGCGATCAGGCAATATCGGCAGTTCGATTTAAAAGACTGCAAAAAGCTGGCGGAAATTCCCTACGATTTTTACCGCAAACGGTTAAGCCTGTTAGTTTCAAAACAGGGCGAAAGCATTTTGATCACCAAAGGCGCGCTGACCAATGTGCTGGCCGCCTGCTCCGAAGTGGAAAATGCCGACGGCACGCTGATGCCTATAGAATCGGTGAGAGACCAAATTCAGCAGCGTTACGAAGATTTCAGCCGCCAGGGATTTCGCACTTTGGGACTGGCCTATAAGCCGATGGATTCCAAGGCGCGGATTGATAAGACGGATGAAACCGGCATGCGCTTTTTAGGTTTTCTGTTGTTTTTCGATCCGCCCAAAGCGGACTGTGCCGAAACGATCAAGCAATTACGCGAACTGGGTGTGACGCTCAAAATTATTACCGGCGACAATCGTTTGGTAGCGGCCACCGTCAGTAAGCAACTGGGACTTGCCGAACACGAAATCCTGACCGGCCCGGAAATTGAAAAAATGAGCGGTTCGGCATTGATCAATAAAGTGGCGAATGTCGATTTATTCGCCGAAGTCGAGCCCAACCAGAAAGAGCGTATTATCATTGCGCTGAAAAAAGCCGGTTTTGTGGTCGGTTATATGGGCGACGGCATTAATGATGTGTCCGCGCTGCATGCCGCCGATGTCGGCATCTCCGTTGAAAGCGCCGCCGACATCGCCAAGGAAACCGCCGAAATTGTGCTGTTGGAAAAAGACCTGGCGGTACTGGTGCAAGGCGTTCGCGAAGGACGCATCACCTTCGCCAACACGCTGAAATACGTGTTCATGGCGACCAGTTCCAACTTCGGCAACATGTTCAGCATGGCGGGCGCATCCTTGTTCCTGCCTTTTCTGCCGTTATTGCCCAAGCAAATCCTGTTGACCAACTTGCTGACCGATTTCCCGGAAATGACCATCGCCTCGGATAATGTCGATGCGGACATGGTCTCGCAACCCAGGCGTTGGGATATTAAGTTCATCCGTAAATTCATGATCACCTTCGGCTTCGTCAGCTCCCTGTTCGATTTTATGACCTTCGGCCTGCTGCTGTGGCTGGATGTTTCTGTAGAGCAATTTCGCACCGCCTGGTTTCTGGAATCGGTAGTTTCAGCTGCGTTGATCGTGTTTGTGGTGCGTAGCAGCAAGCCGTTTTTTGCCACACGCCCCGGCAAATACCTGGTTGCCGCAACGCTGACTATCGTTGCCGTCACCGTAGCGTTACCCTATACGCCGATTGCGCCGTTAATAGGTTTCGAGCCGCTGCCGCTTCGTTTACTCGGTTTGCTGGGCGTCATCGTCATGCTCTATATCTCAACGGCTGAAATAGCAAAACACATTTTTTATCGTCTGGTAAAAATGTAAATAGATAGATTTAATTCACCACGAAGACACGAACGACTGCATGGACGCAGGAGGTAGAGCAATGCAGGAGCAATTGTCGAGAACACGAAGTTTTTACTCCGCTTTTCTTCGTGTCTTCGTGGTGTAATGCTTTTTCCATTCCTGAGGCGCATTAATCATGACCAAAAAACACGATCAAAAAACAATCGACAGGAAAGACTACAAAAAGACCCTGACTCAGTTGCAAATCGAACTGGTTAAACTCCAAAATCATTTTATCAAGCATGACGATAAGATTCTGATCATCTTTGAAGGGCGGGATGCGGGCGGCAAGGACGGCACTATAAAGCGCATTACTCAACATCTGAGTCCTCGTGAAACACGCACGGTGGCGCTCGGAAAACCTTCCGACCGGGATGTCAGCAGTTGGTATTTTCAACGTTACGTAGTGCATCTTCCCGCCGCTCAGGAAATGGTGTTATTCAACCGCAGCTGGTACAACCGCGCGGGCGTGGAACATGTGATGGGTTTCTGTACCGATGAGCAATACCACGAGTTTCTTGAAACCGTGCCCGGCTTCGAGCAGATGCTGGTTCGGTCCGGCATCAAGTTATTGAAATATTATCTGGATATTAGTCAGGATGAACAAAAGAAACGCCTGAAAGACAGGGAACAGGATCCGCTCAAACAATGGAAAAGCAGTCCCATTGATAAGTCTGCGCCCAAGCATTGGAAGGAATACAGTCTGGCCCGTAACATCATGCTTGCCAGAACCCATCATTTGACTGCACCGTGGACTGTGGTCAGGGCTGACGACAAAAAGATCGCCCGCATCAACGTCATTAAGGACATGTTGTTTCGTCTTGATTACAAAGGCAAGAATGAAGGGCTGGTACTTCCCGACGCAGACATCATTTTCAATTATGACGAGAGTTATCTGCAAAACGGCATGATTGCGCCGTAATTATTTAATCTTTATACCCAGTTGCTTTACGGTTTTACCCGCAATTTTTGCCGCATAGATCAGCACTGCCAGGGAAATAGCTAAACCCAATGTCAGCAGCGGATAGGAAACGGTACTCTGCGGCGAAGCTTCACTGAGCAACCCGGACAGGTGTTTGGCGGTATAGCCGAAATAAACCAGACTGATGTTGTAAATTAAAATACCGCTGGTAGCGGCCAGATAAGGCCGGAACTTGACCTGAGTCACCGAAAAAGCGTAACTCAGCATTGCAAACGGCAAAGGTGTCAGGCGCAATAAAAACATCAGCTTAAATTCGTTGCCCTTGATGACCTCGTTGAGTCCGGAAAAATGCTTATGTTCGGCAAGATACGTAAGGACTCTAGCACGCAATAAATAGCGGCCCAGAACAAAAATAAGTGCCGATGCCAGATAGGTTGCGATGACGATATAAAATGCCCCGGCACCGATTGGAAATAATAAGCCTGCCGCAAAACAGAGCGCATCGACTGATACAAAAAAAGGCGTCAGAGCGGCAAACAACGTAATAAAGCCTAACGGCGCAAAAGCGCCCAACTCCTGAATTCCGACTTCCAAATCAGGAAGATAAAGTTCCAGTTCATGTCCAATAAGCAATACCAGCCCAACAAAAATCAAAGCTATAGCTAATTTTTTTAAAAGTCCTATGTCTTGCAGCTGCATGGCTTGTTTGCTCCCTGAAAAAAGTATCAGTCATTATTCGATAGTGAATAGTACTCGCTTACTTTGCACGGAGTTTGATTTCCTAGGGTTATTCGTTTTGAAAGGAGGGGTATTGATCGCCCACGCTATTTGCAATGGGCAAACAACCCACCACGGAGTTGCTTTCATCAGCAAACTTCCGGCCAAAGATTGCGTGACCGATCCGCCCAGTGACAGTGCGGTAGGTTCGGATAAATACGCTTACAAACTGGACTGGCTCATTAAAATAAAGGAATTCGTTCGGGAAGAACTGGTCCGGTACCCGCGTTTCAGCAGAGTTCCGAAAGTGAGGGTGCATGCAACTGTCGTTTCGCCGGTCCACGAAATACACAAAAAGCACGAAAATATTCAATAGATATTAAGCGGTAGATTGTACCCAAAATGGCACTGCTATTAAGTTAAAGGCTTAATAAATTCGCGCCCACGGCATTCAACCCTAACTATTTTTGGCTTAACTTGGTGGGCAGTGACCCAAAAGCTGGATAGCTGGTAATAGACTTATTTCGTGTTTTTCGTGGATCAAATGATTTTTCTGGTTTTTTATGGAAAGCTTATGTTTCAGGATCATTTTCCACGGCGCTTTTTAACGCGTCATCGACCTTTTCCAACCAGACAAACTGGAGCTGGTTTCTGACCGCTTCGGGTATTTCTTCAAAGTCTCTTTGGTTACGCGCAGGCAGCATGACGGTTGTTATGCCAGCCCTGGCCGCAGCAATGACTTTCTCTTTAATGCCGCCGACCGGTAATACCAGTCCGCGCAGGCTGATTTCTCCGGTCATGGCGACATCGTTTTTGACAATCTTTTCAGAAAAAGCGGAATAAAGTGCGGTAAACATCGCAACACCGGCGCTGGGGCCGTCCTTAGGAATGGCGCCCGCCGGTACGTGGACATGGATGTCGCTTTTTTCGAATATTTCCGGCTGCAAACCCAGCTCATGGGCGCGCGATTTCACCAGGCTCAACGCGGCCTGAGCGCTTTCTTTCATGACCTCGCCCAACTGGCCGGTCAGGATCAGCTTGCCGTTGCCGGGCAAACGGGTGGCTTCAATAAACAGAATATCGCCGCCGACCGGCGTCCAGGCCAGTCCTGTGGCAACGCCCGGAACGCTGGTGCGCATCGCGACGTCGCTGTCGAATTTTTTCGGTCCCAGAATGCCCGGAATGTGCTCACTGTCGATCTGCTCGTTAACGACTAGACTTTCGGCAATGCGCATCGCGACATGACGAAATACCGACCCGATTTCACGCTCCAGATTCCTGCAACCGGCTTCACGGGTGTAGTCCTGAATAATGGTTAGTATGGCGTTTTCGGTGATTGCGCATTGCTCCGGGGTCAAACCGCTACTTTCCAGTTGTCTTTGCACCAGATAGCGCTTGGCTATCTGGAGTTTTTCATCAGTGGTGTAACCGGTCAACTCGATCACTTCCATCCGGTCGCGCAAAGGTCCGGGTATGCTGTCCAGCACATTGGCCGTTCCGATAAACATGACATGGCTCAAATCGAACGCGACAGCCAGATAATTATCCCGGAAGGTTGAGTTCTGCTCGGGGTCCAAGACTTCCAGCAAGGCTGAAGAGGGATCGCCCTGAAATCCCGAGCCGAGCTTGTCCATTTCATCCAGCATAAAGACCGGATTATTGGTGCCGGCCTTGCGTATGGACTGAATAATGTTGCCCGGCAGCGCGCCGATATAAGTGCGCCGGTGACCGCGAATCTCGGCTTCGTCATGCGTACCGCCGAGGCTTGCGCGTATAAACTCACGCCCGGTTGCACGGGCTATGCTGCGTCCCAATGAGGTTTTTCCGACGCCGGGCGGCCCGACAAAGCAAAGAATAGGGCTCTTGCCATTCGGGTTGAGCTTGCGCACCGCCAAAAATTCCAAGATGCGCTGCTTGATTTTCTCCAGGCCGTAATGATCTTCGTTAAGGATTTCGCGGGCTTTTGTTATATCGATAACGCCTGCGCTTGCGACCGACCAGGGCAGTTCGGTCAGCCAATCAAGGTAGGTGCGAATCATCGAATATTCGCCGCTGGCATCGGGCATGTGCTGCAAGCGACCGAGCTCCTTGCGCGCCTGTTTTTCCACTTCTTCCGGCATCTTGGCGGCAGTGATGGCGTTGCCTATTTCCTCAATTTCGGCAGCGCCGCCTTCCTCTTCACCCAATTCTTTTTGGATGGCCTTCATTTGTTCCCGCAACACGAATTCGCGTTGCCGTTGCCCCATGGTTTCCTGGGTTTGTTCGTTAATCTTGTTGGAAAGTTTTAATACTTCTACTTGGTAATTGAGCAATTCCAGAATCTTGTCGATACGTTCCTGTATATCAAACAGTGCCAGTATCTCTTGTTTCTCGGTAGCTTTTGAAATCAGGTAGCTGGCAATCAGGTCGGCCAGCATCGGCGGCGAACCGATAGATCGAATAGCATTAACCAGTTCATCAGGCGGTTGCTTCGATTGAGCCAGCACTTCCAGCGCTTTTTGCTTGAGCGTAATGACGCGCGCTTCAACATCCTTGGAGCTCAGTTCAGGCTCTTCGTAACGTTCAATGCGGGCGACAAGAAACGGATAGCCCGGCAAAAACGCCTGCACGCGAAAGCGTTGCATACCCTGACAAACGACATGATGGGTGCCGTCAGGCGCGGTTATGTAGCGTAAAATTTCCGCCACGGTACCGACCGGGTAGAGATCATCCGGGTTGGGTTCTTCATCTTTGTCCCGCAATTGCATCAGCAAGCCGATCGGTTTCTCGGAACGCACCGCCTCCTGCACGGCCGCAATGGAAAGTTTACGGCCTATCACCAACGGAGAAACGTTTTGCGGGAAAAGCACAGTTCCGCGCATCGGCACAATGATTAGCGCATCATTGGGAACAGGCGGATATTGCAACGGAGCCTCCTGCTTTATCTCTGAAGAGGACTCTTCCGTACCCGCCGTTGATCCCAGAAGTATGTTTTTCAGATCCTTGATTTGCATAAGAAGCCCTTATATTTTCCGCAGTGAAATTAACAAGCAACCGTTCACAAGTTCATTAGTGCCGATTTCAAAACGCCCGGCGGGCAGTTCAATGCGCCGCTCAAAGCGTCCATAGGGAATTTCCAGGCGTCGAATAGTCGCCTCGGCACTGTTCGGTAGATGCCGCTGTCCGTTAATAATCAAATGATCGTCTTCCAGTACGACTTTCAAATGTTCCGGGGCAACACCCGGTAGCGCGATCATGATTTTGAATTCATAACCGGTTTCGTAGACATCGATCGGCGGCTCCCAAGTCGGCCGTTTGGCGTTCATAACCGCCGGTCTAAAAAACTGTCGATGCAATCGGTCGGCTCGATCCAATATTTCACAAGCTTCCGCCCACATCCATGTTTCAAGATCACGTAATGGCATAATGTGTTATTCCAGATTGTTGCAGTTTAACTATTCCAGCCGCGTCATGGGTTTGTCCGGGTCAAAAGCAAACTCGGCTGCTATGACAAATAAAGCTTTTTAGCCGATTAAAAGTTTCAGGCTGCCTGCCTTAAAGATGATCGTCGTTCAATTTATTCCGCAATGGTTGAATGGTGTTGACTGTGTTCCGGTATGACGTCGCTGCCGTGATCCTTTAGCTGGGCATCGAACCACATATGAAGCGCCTGAACATACTGGGGATACTCGGTTGAATAATGAATCTGCGCACCGTTCGGTAACGCTTTATATTCAAATTTTATATCGTCGGTTTCCGCCTTTTTTAACTGAGCCAGACCCGGCATATCAGGACCGTGGACACGTTCAGTCGTAGAAAAATCACCTTTCCTGAAGGCATCGGCAACTTTAAGTAGATGTTCCTGAACCAGTTTGATCTGCTTGGTATTGTCTGCCGATTTGACGACAACATGCTGGACACCGCCATGAACGGTTTTGGTAAACGTTTGCAGGGTTTGGTCCAGTGCATAGGGCACCACTCGCTGTACGCGGTGATGCACTTCCTCAACCTGCTTGGGGGCGGCTTGTTCAATAGCCGACGCTGTCGCAGAAAAAAGCAAAAGTCCAACCACTATTAATGGGTAATTTTTCATAATCGCACTTCCCGTTTAGTTAAGACGCAATGAAAATATCTTATGAGAACACCTAAAAACTCATAGTGAAGTATCTCTTGCTTACGCCCCCTGATAAATCCGTACGACTACTTACAACTAAAGTTTCGGAGTTCATTTTTAACCACATAACAGCCACAAGCCTCTGATTTACGAAGCCTCAAGCCGTAAAGTCCTAGGGTCAAGTTGCAGGACTTGCACAAATAGGCACTGTATGTGCCTATCAATGGTTTCCATGACCAAGGCAACTGCATCGCCCAATACGGCTTTTAATTCATCTAAGGCGCCGGTGACCTTCCCGCGCAAACATACCAATCGATTCCTTTTTCTACCACAGCCAGAGCAGCAAGGTATAAACCACTTCACGAATCGGTATACCCGAACGTTTATGAAAAACCTGCTCGACTCAGGATGGTCTTCATGCCAATTTGTTGCCGGAGGTTGGCAAATACGTTATCGATTAAAAGACCGCTTGCTTGCAGAAGGTCAATGGTAGTGCGGTCATTTTTGTGGCAGGTTGCATGAGCGTCCTATTGGGATACTATTTTGCTTTCAATGTACTCAGAATTATATATCTAAAGGTATAATTAATTTATTGTATATCAATTACTTATTGTGTTTTTTCAGCTCAGAAGCTTTAGTCGGTAAGTATTTGTACTTATTTTTTTTATTTTTACTTTCCGTTCTAATACCACTGATTGAGTTATTGCCCTATGTTGTTCGATAAGGTAATAACACTGCAATTTAACAAAAAATTGGCTATGTCACCCACCATTAAAAAAGCAAAAATGAAGCAAGTTCAAATCCTGAAGGGTTCAGCATGACGATATATCTTCAGGATATTGGCAACAGTTCATTGAGTAACAAAATCGCGCTAGGAATTAGATAATCCGCAAGACTTTATCCGACTCCTGATTTTGCTCTGAAACATCGCTCGTAACTTACCTTACCTTATCCCTTTGATAAGCAGGCAGCTGTATCAACCATGTGCTCTATGAACCGTACCCACAATTTAAAAAATACATCTAAACTAGTCCATCAAGAAATTAGCAGGAAAATAGCTATCCATGAAGCAGGACATGCAGCCGCGATTTATCTTGGCAACCAACAAAAAGGGCTGCCGCCGGTTTTTTTTCTGATTTTTATTAAACCGTTGAACAATGACGTTCAGTCATCCGAGTTTTTAGGCAATCCCTCTGATCACTATATCGCTAAAGTAGAAGGCGGTCGCTTGATTCATACCCTGCCGTCATCGCTTGATGAGGCCACAAAAGACTTTTCCGCTGCACAGAAACATGCTTATCAACACGCCTTCGAAGCCGATATAATCAATCTGCTCGTCGGGCCTTTAGCCGAAGCTAGATATCTCGCACTGCGTGACAACGAACCGATTAACCCGGAACTGGTGAATGTCAATGCACTGCAGTATTACGGCGGCTCATCCGATTTGAAGGTTGTCAACGAGTATCTTGAGTGCTTTATCGACAGTGATGAATTGAGGGAAAGAAAAATGACTGAGTTATTTCTGGCGGCATTCAATTTTGTCAGTGAGCGGTCGAATTGGCTCGCGATTACCGCGTTGGCTGACTCTCTTTTGGCGCATCAGGAAAATATCATTGAATGCAATGAAATTATTGACGTACTTGAATCCGGCAGATGCCGGATGGCTACTTCGCAAAGCATAGCGAGCTTCGGGTAGGTAGAGATTGGCTGTAAAACAACGCTCAACATTCAATCGAGGCCAACATGCACGACTCACAATAGCCATCGCTGATAAAGCTTATGAAACATTTCTGTCGTTTGTTTAAACTCACCCCTATTACGAGCTCATCGTCGCAAAACCTATGGTTTTCCATGCCTGACATCGCCCTATAGCCCAGAGGGCATATCTCAAGTGATAGACATAACAACAAAAAATAAACCGCAGGGCGTGCCTAAACTGGGCAATTACATCGTTACCGAAAAGCTTGGAGAAAGCTTGCAGGCCTTGGTATTCAAGGGCTACCACAAAGACGTCCCCGACCAGCCGTTGATCATCAAACGGCTAAAACTGCTGTCGAGCTGGGACGACCAGTCCCGGCATCTGCGCCAGAAAATTGAACGCCTGAAAGTGCTGCATGATCCGAGGGTTTGTACGCCGATTGCCCTGGAGTCCTACGGCGACCAGCAATTTATCGTTCAGCCCTGGTTCGCCGGACAACCGCTGAACTGTTGGGTAAAACAGCAAGACAAACTCGATCTCAACGATTTTTTTACGCTGGCCTGCACACTGGCCGATACGCTGCAAGCGGTACACGATGCCGGCATTACTCACGGCGGCATCAAACCCCACAATATTCTGCTACAGCCGGGAACGCTGACCCTGCGGCTGACCGATTTCATCACTCCGCTCGATATTCGCGATGTCAGCCATTTTATCTACGACCCGGAATTCGTACGCCACACTTTGGCCTACACCTCGCCGGAACAGACCGGCCGCATCAACTATAGAGTTGATTTTTCCACCGATTTGTATTCATTGGGAATCGTATTTTATGAACTACTTACCGGCCAGTTGCCGTTTTTTTCCAGCGATCCGCTGGAGCTGATTCACTCGCATCTGGCCGAAGAAACGCCTAAAGTCAATCAGCTCAATCCGCAGCTTCCGCAAGCCTTGGCCGATATTATTGCCAAACTCACGGTCAAGCAGCCGGAGAAGCGTTACCAGAGCGCATCGGGTTTGCTGGCCGACTTGATCCGCTGCAAGAATGAATACAGCGCCACCGGCAACGTATCGGCGTTTACAGTTGGCCAGCACGATCGCAGCCGCCGGGTCATCTTTATTTCGAAAATGGTGGGCCGCCAGACCGAAAGCCTGTTGATACAGCAGCAATACAACGAGGTTATCGACGGCAAATTCCGTTCGGTATTTATTTCCGGCCTATCCGGCATCGGTAAAACCCGGCTGATTCAGGAACTGCAAAAACCATTGGTCAAAAATCGCGGCTACTTCACTTCCGGCAAATTCGACCAATACCAGAAAAATATCCCCTACAGCTCGCTGATACAGGCCTTGCGCAATCTGATCCGCATCTTTTTGACCGAAAGCGACTCACAGGTTCAGCAGTGGCGGGCCAAAATACTCGACGTCGTAGACAGCAACGGCAGCGTCATCAGTGACGTGTTGCCGGAACTGGAATTCATCATCGGCCCCCAGCCGGAAGTGCCGCATCTGCCGCCGGTGGAAGCCCGCAACCGTTTCAACAATTTGTTCGGCCGGTTCCTGGCCTGCCTGGCCAGCGAAGACAATCCGCTGGTGCTGTTTATCGACGACCTGCAATGGTGCGACAGTGCAACTTTCGATTTTCTACAAAACCTGTTCGACAGCCATCATGAGCATCCTTTCCTGTTTTTCATGGGTGCCTATCGACACAATGAAGTCGACAGCAGCCATCCGCTCAGCAAACTGATCCGCAAGATTCAGGAAAACAACGGCCCGTTCGCGGAAATTCGCGTGGAGGCGCTAACCGACGCCGACTGCCACGAGATGGTCGCCTATATCCTCGATTCCTCGCTGGAAGCCACGGCCAATCTGGCGGAGTTTATCGCCCACCTCACCGAAGGCAACCCGCTGTTCGTCAGCGAAAGTTTGGCCTGGCTGTATAACGAGGATTTGCTGAATACCGACGCCGAACAACACTGGCATTGGGACATCAAGCGGATTCGCGACACGCAGATGCCGACCTCGGTAGTGGAATTGTTCAGCTCCAAGGTGGGCAAATTACCGGTTAAAACCCTGCATATCCTCGACCACTGCGCCTGCATGGGCAACCGTTTCAGCGTAGAAGATGTGGCGCTGGTGCTGGATATTCGCATCGAACAGCTGTTTGAAGATTTGAAGCCGGTATTGAATCTGGGCATGCTGCTGGAAAACAAATCCGACTTGCAGTTCGTCCACGACCGGGTCCAGGAAGCGGTGCTGCGCCAAGTCGATTCCCAAGCCAAACCCGCTATCCACTGGCGCATAGGCAACCGCCTGCTGCAAGCGGTGCCGACAGGAACCGATCTTGAAAGCCTTGACAACTTGTTCACCATTGCCGCCCACCTCAATCTGGGCCGCCCGGCTGACCTGGATCAGGAACTGGCTTATCGGTTGGTCAATATCAACTTCCATGCCGGAAACAAGGCGCTGGATGCACTGGCCGGCGATGCCGCCAACGATTTTTTCCAGAAAGCCCACGACTACCTGCCG
The DNA here is from genome assembly GCF_000190755.2 of Methylobacter tundripaludum SV96. GTDB lineage: Bacteria > Pseudomonadota > Gammaproteobacteria > Methylococcales > Methylomonadaceae > Methylobacter_A > Methylobacter_A tundripaludum. The sequence goes on from NZ_JH109152.1 coordinate 235,505, forward strand.
GACGATTGCTGGCAACAGGCTTACGACCTGACTTTTCGCATTTACCAGCGTCTGGCCAAGACGGAGCTGATGTGCGGCCGTTACGAAAAATCGGAAGTGCTGCTTAATCATCTGATCGAATACGCCGCCAGCGACCTGGACAAAGCCGAAGCCCTGGCGGAACAGACCACGTCGTTGTCCTCGTTCGGCAATTTCAACAAGGCGATAGCGACCGCCAACCGCGGCTTGGCCTATTTCGGCAAAGCGATTCCCGAACAGCCCGAGACGGCCCAACAGCGTATGCTGGCGTTAATGGCGCAAATCGAACAGCAAGACGACGTCTGGACGACTATCCTGCACATGCCATTTACTAAGGACCGGAAAAGCAAGATCGAGCTGGCGTTTTACAGCGAACTAATCCCCGATCTCTATATGTCCGGCCTAGTGCCGCAGTTGTATCTGTCAGCGGCGCAATCGACGCTGCATTGCCTGCAGGGCGGCATGGATGAATCGGTGATTTATTCGTTTTCTATCATGGGGCTCAATCTCGGCGAACAGGGCAAGTTCGAACCGGCATTCCTGTACCAGGATCTGGCCCACGATCTGTGTGCAAAACACCCCAATACTTTTGGCGCCACCCGCGGTATGAACGGCATTGTCTGGTGCAACATGCATTCGCGCAGCCATCCGGCCGAGATTGTCGATTACTGCCACAAAGGCATACAGTGCGGCAAGAATTGCGGCGATTTGTATAACGCCGGCTTGTCCTACGGGCCGTTGATGTGGAATTTGCAGGTGCAGGGCAAAAACCTGCGTTGGGTTGAAGAAGCCGCCGAGGAATGCCTGAATTTTTCCCGCAAGAACCAGCTGTTGTTCTCGGTCGGCCTCGCCGAAGCCGTGCTGGCCGGCTGGGTGGCGCCGATGAAAGCCGATTACCAGCCGGTGGACATGACCGAAACGCTGGCGCGCTGGGAAGCCGACAATTATGTCTCCGCTTCCGGCAGTTATTTTGCGTTGCTGGGTTTCGCCCAGCATTATCTGGGCGATTACGCTGCTGCGGCTGTGTCCTTGCAGACGGTGGAACGCTATCTGCACGGCCTGACCGATAACGTGCTGAAACGCCTCTGGTATGTGTTCCGTATTGTCAATCGCCTGCGCTGGCCGGAGGGTGCCGATTGGCCGACGCTTGAAGCGGAAATCGCGCCGTTGCTGGCCGAGCTGGAAACCTGGGCCCGTCTCGGACCGCTGCTGCAACCCTTCCTGGCCTTTATTCATGCCGAGATCGCCCGCGCCCGAAACCAAATGCGCGACGCCCGCAACTTGTATCTGGATGCCATCGCGATCGCCCAGGCACAAAACTACGACCTGCTTACCGGCCATTTATACGAAGCGTTGGCCGAGGTGCTGACAGCCGGCAATCTAGGCGACGCCGAACTTTACTACGGCGCGGCGCGGCGCATGTACGGGATGTGCCGCGCCGATCGCAAAAGCGAACTATTGCAGCAGCGTCACCCTTACACCGCCCCCGACAACGCAGTTCGCGCCGAAAAAACCGTTGCCCTCGACGCGCCGGCTACCCTGCCGAATCTCGATTTCAATTACCTGATCAAATCGGCATTGGCGCTATCGGCGGAAGTCGATCTGAATCGGCTCATGCAAAAAATCATGACCGTAGTGCTGGAAAGCTCAGGGGCACAGCACGGCTACTTGCTGATCAAGGAGGCGGATGAACTGCTGATCGCCGCGGAATACCATGTCGGCAAAAAACACGTCGTTAACCGCCGGCATCTCAACCTTAACCAGACCTCTGGCAGCATTAGCCGCGCCATCGTCAATTACGTGTTGCGCACGCGTAAAAAAGTGTTACTGCACGATGCGATGACCGAAGGCGAGTTTCAGAATACCCCTGAGGTACAGGCGCTAAGACTGCGTTCGGTGCTGTGCCTGCCGGTCATTAAGCAAAAGGAACTCATCGGCCTGCTCTACCTGGAAAACCGGCTGTCGACCGGTGTGTTTACCGCCGAAAAAACCGATATGACCGAACTATTGACCGCCCAGGCTGCGATTTCCCTGGAAAACGCCCGCCTGCTGGAACAAACCCTGCTGGCCTACACCAAACTACAGGAAAACCAGGAGCACATGCTGCAAATGGAAAAACTCTCTGCATTGGGGACGCTGGTCGGCGGCGTGGCGCATGAGATCAACAACCCGCTGATGGGAATAATGAATTTTGTCGAATTCGCCGCAGACAGAAGTACTGATGAAAAATCAAAGGAAGTTCTCGATCAGGCGCTACAGCAAATTCACCGCATCAAGAAGATTGTCAGCAACATGCTGCTATTTATCCACACCAGATCGGTCCCAAGCGGCAACTGTCAGGTCGCGGAGGTAATCAAACAAACTCAGTTACTGCTGGAAGGCGAATTGAGCAAAAACGGCATAGCCGTTGAGGTCGATGCCGCCAACGATCTGCCGGCCATCCGCTGTAGCGCCGACAGCCTGCAGCAGATTCTGGTCAATCTGATCATTAACGCCCGCGACGCGCTAGCCGACAGCCGGCAACCACAAATCAAAATCATAGTTAGGCCCATGGAGGAGATGCTGGAACTAAGCGTGACCGATAACGGTCCCGGAATCCCACAAGACATACAAAGCAAAATTTTCGATCCATTTTTTACCACCAAGCCTCCCGGAAAAGGTACCGGCCTGGGCTTGTCAGTCATCCGCCGTCTAGTTCAGGATGTCGGGGGCAATATACAGGTGGAGAGTATATATGGACACGGCTGCTGCATGCGGCTACGATTTCCCCCTATTTGAGCATTTAAATCCTAATACACAAGAGACACTCTATATGGCAAGCAACATTCTGGTAATAGACGACGATCCTGCGGTGCGCAGTGCCTTCAAACTGATTCTGGAAGATGACAGTTTCTCGGTTCGTGAAGCCGAGAACGGTTTGCAAGGCATCGAAATGACCCTAGCCGAACGTCCCGATCTGATTTTTCTCGATCTGCGCATGCCCGGCATCGATGGCGTGGAAACCTTGCGCCGCCTGAAAGCCATTGATGAAACACTGAACGTTTATATCGTCACCGCTTTTGCCACCGAATACATGGAGCAGCTGAAAAGCATACATGAGGAAGGCTTTCAGTTCGAACTGGCCAGCAAGCCGCTGTCTTCCGAACAAATTCGTAATATCGCCCAGATCGCCCGTACTGCCCTTTCTCAGGAAGCACCGCGCGTAACGCCGCACAAACTGGTCCTAACTCTGTACGTGGTATCGCTGAACAGCGAAACCCGCGGTCTGGTCGAGCAGATTACCGCTGCGCTCGCCAACCTCTACGATCCCGGATACTGGGTTTTAAACGTCGTCGAAGTATTGGGCATGCCGGAAAAAGCCCTGGAAAAAGACGTGTTTGCAACGCCGATGCTGGTGCGCGATGTGCCGGAACCCGTACTGAAACTGCTCGGCGACCTGTCGCGGATACCTTCCGTCATAGCGGCCATTACCACCGAAGCTAGAGGAGTCGGTTCACAAACCATCATCGTTTAAGTAAACTTACCGGCTATGACCACTCACAACCCCAAGTTCGACCTGATTCTCGACACTATCACCGACGGCGTTTTGGTTGTGGATAGCCAGGGCGTCGTACTCTATGCCAACCAAGCTGCCGAAATCCTGCTGGCACGCAGCCCGATAATCGGTCAATCGCTGGCGATTCCAGTCAATCCTGATAAAAACAGCTATCAGGACATTAATCTGATCCGTCCGAACGGACTCGTCTGGGCAGAAATGCGTTCCTCGCCGCTGGAGTGGGACGGACAACCCGGCTACGTCATCGCCTTGCGCGACATTACCGAACGCAAGCACATGGAGCTGGAACGGCAAAAATTCGTTTCGCTGGCCGATAACAGCATGGAGTTCATCGGCATGTTCGACATGAAATTCCTTCCGTTCTATATCAACGAAGCCGGCATGCGCCTGATCGGCCTCGACAGCCTGGAGCAGTGCATCCGAACGCCAGTCCAGGAGTTTTTCTTCCCCGAAGATCAGCGCTTCATCCTTGATGAATTCTTCCCGCGCGTTGTGCGCGAGGGTCACGCCGATGTGGAAATCAGGTTTCGTCATTTCAAGAGCGGCGCGGCCATCTGGATGCTCTACAACGTGTTTTTCATCAAAGACAGTGCCGGCGAGCCAGTGGGTATCGCCACCGTGAGTCGTGATATCTCCGCGCGCAAACAGGCCGAGGCGGCCCTGCATGAGGCCGACCGACGTAAGGATGAATTTCTTGCCATGCTGGCTCATGAACTGAGAAATCCACTGGCTCCCATCAGCAACGCAGCCCATATTTTAGATATGCTGAAGCTGGAGGATCCGCGGCTCAGCTGGGCTAAGGAAATCATTAAGCGGCAAGTGATGCACCTCACTCACCTGGTGGACGATCTGCTGGATATTTCCCGTATCGCGCGTGGAAAAATTTCGCTGAAGAAAGAGCGGCTCGACCTTGTAGAAGTGATTAAATCAGTGTTAGATACGGCGCGCGGCCCTATCTTGGCCAAACAACAACATCTCGATGTCCATCTGCCTGAACAACCGATACTGTTGGAGGGCGATTCCGTGCGCCTGTCCCAAGTGTTACTTAACCTGCTCGACAATGCCGGCAAATACTCCCTGGAAAACGCTCAAATCGAGGTTGATGTCCAACTGTACGGAACCGAAGTTGAGATTCAGGTGAGGGACAACGGCACCGGCATCTCGGCGGGACTATTACCGACCATTTTCGACCTATTTCAACAGGGTGCGCGCACCCTGGATCGGTCTCAGGGCGGATTAGGCATTGGGCTTACCCTGGTAAAGCGGCTGGTGGAACTACACGGCGGAAAGGTAACGGCATCAAGCCCCGGCGCCGGGCTGGGCTCCACCTTCAGCATTCGGTTGCCGACGATTGCCGAAGCGGCCGGCTTTCCTGCCGCCGAGACACCAACGCCATCGCCTAACGCAGGCATGCGGGTGCTGGTGGTGGACGATGATGCCGACGTAAGGGAGAGTACAGCACTCCTTCTGGAGCTGAATGGCTACGAGGTTAAAATGGCTGATTCCGGCGCGCACGCCATAACGCTGATCGAGGCATTCCATCCCGACGTGGTGCTGCTGGACATCGGAATGCCCGTAGAGAATGGCTATCAGGTGGCTCAGCGGATCAGGAAACTGCCCAACGGGGGCGATTTGCTGCTGGTAGCATTAAGCGGCTATGGGAGGGCGGAGGAATTAGCCCGTTCGCAAGAGGCGGGTTTCGATCATCACCTAATCAAGCCATTGAATTTCAATACGCTCCGCGACCTGCTTTCAGAATGGGAGGTTAGGCTGGGCCGCCGCGTTGCAGATTCCCGGTTATTTGACCCGAAATGTGCAAACAAGCTGAATTAACCGCCGAAGAGTGGCGTACGATTTATAAATTGCTACGGCTAAACCAACGGATCTTTGCAGGTTCAGTGGAAAAATGCCGGCGCTTTTTCAACGCGGTTCTGTGGATTTTACGTAGCGGAGAACATCGGAGTGTTTTTCTGATCCATAACCTGGATGATATTTTAGTTTCTGCGGAAGATGTAGCCTATCTGGAGAAGGTCTTCGACAAGTGTGCGACGGTTTATCCTCGCGGCGGCCATTTGGGCAATCTGTGGTACCCGGAGAATAAGGAACACCTATTGGACGTGTTCAAACCGCTGTTGCAAGGCTCGGCACAGCCCCATCTTTAATACTTTTGAGCGGATCCCCGGAAAGGGCCGCCACAAAGCGATGATGTCTTCATGACAAACATTGAGTGAGTATAGCTGACGGGTCATAACACTTAATAGATTGAAAAAGTTGAACTTAACGCCTCAATACTATTAATACAGGATCGGCCCTGACTGTATGTTCGTTACCGTACCGACTGCGGCTGGTTATGCGGTTACAGTGCTTTCAAGGTTTTGACAAGTCCCGGTTCTATCCGAAAGCCTGGTGCTTGATCGAGATGACTTGCCATCTTTAGCCACGCTTGTTTTTACCTTGAACCCGGCAGCGATCTGGTTCCGGATTACCTGACGTCGGTTCCCGACGGCAGCTTCTTCGGCCGGCCTTACAGCTACTTTGGCCGGCATCTTGACGAACGTGTGCAACCCCAGCAACCGGAGTTGGTCATCAAGGCCCGAGTGCCTGATTATGCGCTCGGGCCGCACACCGCGCCACTCGGCCTGGCTTTTTCCAGGAGCAGCGCATGGCCTGCGCCGTTCGATAACGGCGTGTTCATCGGCCAGCACGGTTCGTGGAACCGTAAGCCGCACAGCGGCTACCGGGTCATCTTTGTCCCTTTCAAAGCTGGCCAACCTTTCGGCGATCCGATCGATGTGCTGACGGGCTTTCTTAACGCCGATGGCGATGCGTTCGGGAGGCCTGTGGGCGTAGTGCTCGACACGCACGCGGCGCTGCTGGTCGCCGATGAGGTAGGCAACATCGTCTGGCGCGTAACGGCGCCGACGCAGGGTTTACGGAGGTAGGACATGCCCTATAAAGCGTTAAGCGATTTGCCCAACAGCGTGCGGGAGCATTTACCGAAACACGCCCAGGAGATTTACCAAGCGGCTTACAACAATGCTTGGGACGAATATGGGCACGAAGAAGAACGGGCGCACCGGGTGGCTTGGAGTGCGGTCAAAAAGAAATATGAGAAAGATGAATCCAGCTGGAAATGGAAAGCCAGGGATATGGACTAAGACGGGCAAAGTTCAAGTAAGTGACCGTCGGGGGTTCTCAAAAAGAAGAACTCTTGGGCAAACTCTATAGCGGGTGCCGTTCGCCAGACCATGGCTAAATTGGATTCGCTCAAAGGCCGGCATGCGTAACAAATAACGCAAACAGGCTTTGGAATATCAGAGTCGTCTGTTTTTCGAGCTTGTATGGGTATTCGTACATATTGTATGTAGTTCGTAATATTGTAACCTCGTAATGGGTGGGTTTTAGAATCAGTCGAGTTCGGTCAAGAACAATTTAACTCAAGCTATGACAGAAGGAAGGTGACTCTATGTATGTCAATGAACAAGCGCTGCTCTCGCTTATTGCCGGGATTTTGATACTGATTCGTCCCGCCTTGTTGAATTACATCATCGCCATTTATCTCATTATCGTCGGCGTTTTGGGGTTGGTCAGATGATTCTCCACAATATCAAAAAAGCCAATGATATTTCGGATTTTCATCAAAACTACCTATACGCCAATCCGCAACCTGGGTTCTTGTGAATCCGTAGACCAACAGAAGGTACATATCATGTTTACAGTTAACACGTTCTTTAGATCAGGGTCCTCGGCAATATTGACAAGCTTATTGCTGTTCCTGCCGGGCTGCAGTTCGACGCCGCCGAAAGAGGTGCTTTCGCAGGCCGAAACAGCCATTCAGAATGCAGACCGGGCAGGGGCCTCGCAGTACGAACCGCAATTGTTAAGCAGCGCCCGCACCAAACTCAGTCGCGCCAACAAGGAGATGGCTGATGAAGAAAATGACGAGGCACGTAGAATGGCCGAAGAAGCATTTTCCGAAGCGGTTTTGGCCAATGCTAAAGCCGAGGCGGCAAAACAGGCGAAGGAAACGGATGACATGAAGAAAGCGATTCAAGCCTTGAAACAGGAAGCTTCGCGAGAAAGCGAAAGCCAACAATAACCAGCCCTTTTGGAGGCGTACCATGCGACCACAAACCCCTTTCCAACCATCATGGTTGAGCAGAATCCCCCTTGTCCTATTGAGTGCATTGATGACAGCTTGCGCACCAAGCGTCAATATGAGCCTTGAGAGAGCGCGTTCGGACTATCAGCAAGCGGCAAATGATCCGGCAGTAAAAGCCGATGCTTCCGCGGATTTGTTTGCGGCGGAAAAACTGCTGCAAAAAGCAGAGACATCCTGGCAGGAAGATGAGGATTCGGAAGAAATAGATCATCTTTCCTACCTGACCAGCCGAAAGGTGGATTTAGCACGAGCCACCGCGAGTCAGACCGCATCGAAAAGAGCTTTTGAAGAATTAAGCGCCAAAAGAGACGAGATTCGCCTGAAAGCCCGCGATGCAGAAATTGCGCGGTTAAAGGCCAAAAAAGTCCCGCAAGGTATTCTGGTGACATTAGGCGATGTGCTGTTCGATACGGCGCGCTCCGATCTGAAGGCTGGAAGTCTTCAGAATATTTATCCCCTGGTGGAATATTTAAAAGTGCATGCCGACACCATGGTGAAGATCGAGGGCCACACCGACAACCAGGGATCTTCGGACTATAACGCCCAGCTTTCACAGAGACGGGCCGAGGCCGTCAGAAATTTCCTGGTTACCAACGGTGTCGCACCTGAACGCATCACGGCACAAGGCATGGGTAAGGATTACCCTATCGCAACAAACTCAAGCGCCGCAGGGCGTCAGCAAAACCGGCGCGTCGAAGTGACCATAACCGACGCACCCAAAACAATGACGACGCCCGCTTTGCCCGGCAAAGGCCAGTGATGAAATAATCAGGTCATTGCTTTGTTTCGAGACATCGGCGCTATTGGATCGGCGCCGAGTTTTCAAGGTGCTGACCTGCAATCCGTCAAGGAGAAAAATCATGAACAAGAAAGAAGCCTATCAAGAGAAATTCGATGCCCAACTGAGGGAGTGGAGCGCCAAGATCGATGAATTAAAAGCCAAAGCGGATCAGGCGAAAGCGGAAGCCAAAATCGAATATTACGAGCAGATCGAGGCATTACGCACCAAACAGGCGGCTGCGCAAACGAAATTACAAGAGCTGTCGACATCCGGAGAACAGGCATGGGAGGAACTCAAGCCAGGACTGGAACATGCCTGGAATGATCTTAAAACCTCCGTGGAAGAACGCTATGTCCAAATTTAAGTAGAGACTTACCTGTTTTACTTCCATTTTTGGACGTTTTGCAGTTGAGCAAGACACCGTACCGACTCTATTGTTTTGCGAAAGGAGAATCCGTCATGTCAACTCATAATCATCCCCGTCGAATTGTATTACGCAGTTTGCTTGCTACCGGATGCGCATGGTGCCTGCCACGTTTGAGTCTGGCCCAGTCGGGCAAGATGACCAAGGCGCAAGCGCAATACCAGAATCAACCGAAAGGTGATCAGAAGTGTGGTAACTGCATGCATTTTATCCCGCCTGATTCCTGCCTGATAGTCGAAGGAAGCATCAGCACCGATGCATGGTGCAAGCTTTGGATCAAGAAGCCTGCTGAAGAGCCCGTCGGCAAAATGTGATGTCCATCCCCGGAGCTGTGTAATGCGCCACGGCTCCGTGGGGAACAATAACCGCGCTTCGCCAATCAGTAAACCGAGGATATGCTTATGAAAATAAACTTCTCTTTAAGCAATATGGAACCAATTCTGGCCTTGATTTCCGGCATTCTCATCTTGATTATGCCTCAGCTTTTAAATCTTATCGTGGCCATTTACCTGATCGTGATCGGTGCTCTGGGGTTAACCTCTTATAGGCGTTGAACATGAAAACGAGGGTAGTGGTTAAATCTGTAATTAAGCATGAATATCCAAGCCAAACTCGACCTTGTTAATCAGCAATCCGATAACCGTATCATGCAGGGTCTCAACTTTCGAAAAGCAAATTGTTTTTCGTGTGAGCCGCTTAATCCAGGTTCTGAAATTCAGATTCTTGCGTTCAATTTTTTGGGTATTACGCTTGCCTACCTGATGCTTATCGGCTTCAAGGTGACGTTCATAAGCGCCCCAATCATCGGTGTAATAACGGCTAATGCCAAAGGGCTCAAGCAATGCTTTCAGCTCTTTGAACACCTCGTCCGTGCGTTTGCCAAACACATAAGCCCGTACGATATTCGTCGCATGATCAACGGCATACCAGAGCCGGCGTTGATTGGACTTGTTACCGACAAAAGACCACTGTTCATCCATTTCAGCGGCTTCACACGCGAGTTCCAATCTCACCTCCATATTTCCTCCTGAATTTAAGGTCTGAATGTTGGGATTTACCTGGACTAAACGGTTCGACTTTTTTTTAACGTGCTAATGACTGTGTTTTTGTTGATCTTGAGAACTCGCGCTGTATCACGGATGCCACTACCGTTAATAGCCATGTCCACAACTTGCTCCTTGATGCCCGGCTCGCACGCCTTATAGCGGTAAGCCAGCATGAACGTTTTAGTGTTGCAATCCGGATTTTGACAGCGGTAACGCTGTGTACCCTCTGCACTACGGCCAGACTTCATAATTGGGTTGCTGCCACAAGCCGGGCAGGTAATTTCTTGATAACAGGTCATAGGGGTATTATACGGGCAAATTACATATTTAACCCATTACCACATCAGTTAATAGATTGAAAAAGTTGAACTTAACGCCTCAATACTATTAATACAGGATCGGCCCTGATTGTATGTTCGTTACCGTACCGACTGCGGCTGGTTTTGCGGTTACAGTGCTTTCAAGGTTTTGACAAGTCCCGGTTCTATCCGAAAGCCCGGTGCTTGATCGAGATGACTTGCCATCTTTAGCCACGCTTGTTTTTACTTTAGGAGAATCCTATGAACAAACCAGCCCACACTAAACACGCCATGCAAGCCTGTATAGAAGCTTGTAGTCGTTGCCATCAAGTCTGTCTGCAAACCGCCATGAACTATTGCCTCAATACCGGCGGAACACTTTCGTCTGATGATGAACTGTGCCGAGATCTGCCAGACATCGGCCAACTTTCAGCTCAGTGGCTCTCATTTTCAGCATCGTCTTTGCGAGGTCTGCGCCGAAATCTGCGAGGCATGCGCGGCGAATTGCGAGAGGATCGGCGCTATGGATGAATGCGTCAAGGCCTGTCGAGACTGCGCCGAGAGTTGCCGGGAAATGGCTAGCGCCCATCACTAAACGCATGGACATCTATCCAAGATACTTGTTATTCGCGGTGCTGGCGATAGCGCTAACGGCGTGTGGCGAGGAGGCGCGGTTGCCGCTTTCGGCGGGCGTCGGCGCTCATCCCCAGCTGCCGCGGCCCAACCCGACGCTGATTCCCACGGTGAACATCGCCCTGGCCAAGGGCTGGCCTGAAAATGGAAAACCGGTGGCGGCTGCAGGGATGAGCGTAAACGCCTTTGCCGACCGGCTCGATCATCCGCGTTGGCTGTATGTGCTGTCCAACGGCGACGTATTGGTCGCCGAAACCAATGCGCCGCCCAAGCCCGAGGACGGAAACAGCATTAAAGACTGGATCACGGAGTGGGTCATGAACGAGGCCGGTGCAGACGTACCCAGCGCCAATCGCATCACCTTGCTGCGCGATGCCGATGGCGACGGCGTCGCGGAGATACGCTCGACCTTCATCGAAGGGTTAAACTCGCCGTTCGGCATGGCGCTGATAGGCAATGATTTCTACGTGGCCAACTCGGATGCGGTGGTGAAATTTCCTTATACGGAAGGTGCAATCCGGATCACTCAGCCGGGGACCAAGGTGATCGATTTACCGGCGGGCCCAAACAATTACCACTGGACCCGAAATCTCCTGGCCAGTCGGGACGGGGCGCGGCTTTACGTGACGGTGGGGTCGAACAGTAATATAGCCGAGAACGGCATGGACGAGGAGGTCGGCCGAGCCGCCATCTGGGAAGTGGATCCGAAGCATGGAAGTTACCGCATCTACGCGTCCGGTCTGCGCAACCCCAACGGACTGGCGTGGGGGCCGGATGGCGGTGCGCTTTGGACCGTGGTCAACGAGCGCGATGAACTCGGCAGCGATCTGGTTCCGGATTACCTGACGTCGGTTCCCGACGGCAGCTTCTTCGGCTGGCCTTACAGCTACTTTGGCCGGCATCTTGACGAACGCGTGCAACCCCAGCAACCGGAGTGGGTCATCAAGGCCCGAGTGCCGGATTATGCGCTCGGGCCGCACACCGCGCCACTCGGCCTGGCTTTTTCCAGGAGCCGCGCATGGCCAGCGCCGTTCGATAACGGCGTGTTCATCGGCCAGCACGGTTCGTGGAACCGTAAGCCGCACAGCGGCTACCGGGTCATCTTTGTCCCTTTCAAAGCAGGCCAACCTTTCGGCGATCCGATCGATGTGCTGACGGGCTTTCTTAGCGCCGATGGCGATGCGTTCGGGAGGCCCGTGGGCGTAGTGCTCGACACGCACGCGGCGTTGCTGGTCGCCGATGATGTAGGCAATATCGTCTGGCGCGTAACGGCGTCGACCCAGAGTTTACGGAGGTAGGACATGCCCTATAAAGAGTTAAGCGATTTGCCCAACAGCGTGCGTGACCATTTACCGATACACGCTCAGGAGATTTACCAAGCGGCTTATAACAACGCTTGGGACGAATATGGGCACGATGAAGAACGGGCGCACCGGGTGGCTTGGAGTGCGGTCAAAAAGAAATACGAGAAGGATGAATCCAGCGGACAATGGCAAGCCAAGTAAAAGGACCCAGAAGGCCGCGTGCGTAACATCAATAACATAAACAGGCTCCGGAATATCGGAGCGGCTTGCGTTTCGTGCTTTTCGCGGATAACGCCTTCCCTGGACAGCTGAGAAGGCACACACGGCGCGGCCGCTAAGTATTTGTACGAGTATTTTTCTCTCCTTTCCCTACATAGAATGGCTACAAGTGCTTGTATTTCATGTGCGAATAAAAAGATTTAAGACCGGTAACAGGGAGAGGAATGGTTGCAATCAAAGTAAAAACTTAAATCCTAACTGATGTTACGCATTGCCCGTGAAAATAGATGAACGTGTCTTAACTGGATGACCGTGACGAGGTGGTAGTGAGCAGGGCGCGCCATGTTGCGCGCCTTAGAGAAATCAAAGCCAAACCAAGGCGCGCACGGCACGCCCTACAGAGAATATTCCTATGCCAACCGTACATCGCTGCCATCCCATGCCTTTCGGAACTCATATACTGGATGACGGCAGGGTCAGTTTTCGATTATGGGCGCCTGGAGCCGATAAGGTTGAATTGTGCCTGCAAGGGCATGCGCCCGAAATCAGCTTGACCATGGCGGCGGAAGCCGGTGGCTGGTACGGCATTACGACCGGACTCGCCGGTAGCGGATTTTATTACCAGTACCGGATCGATGGCAGGCGCTATGTGCCCGATCCTGCATCCCGCTATCAGCCGCAGGACGTCGAGGGCTCCAGTCAAATTATCGATCCCGATTCATGGCAATGGCATGACGCGGCCTGGAAAGGACGGCCCTGGGAAGAGGCGGTGTTTTATGAGCTGCATGTGGGCACCTTTACTGAACAAGGCACTTTTGCCGGGGTAAAGGAACGTCTGGATTATCTGGTCGATTTGGGCGTGACTGCAATCCAGTTGATGCCCATTGCCGATTTTCCCGGTCGCCATAATTGGGGCTACGACGGCGTGTTGCCGTTTGCGCCTGACAGCCGTTACGGTACGCCCGATGAGCTTAAAGACCTGATTGAAACCGCTCACGCCAAAGGCCTGATGGTCTTTAACGATGTGGTGTACAGCCATTTCGGCCCGGAAGGCAATTACCTGCATTTGTACGCGCCGGAATTTTTTACCGACCGTTTTCATACGCCCTGGGGCGATGCCATTAATTTCCATCCTGAACAGAGTCATTGGGTGCGTCGGTTTTTTATCCACAATGCTCTGTATTGGCTGGAGGAATATCATTTCGACGGTTTGCGCTTCGATGCCGCACATGCCATTTTCGATGACTCGTCTCCGGATATTCTGGAAGAACTGGCCGAAGCGGTTCGGCTGGGGCCTGGATACGATCGCCATGTCTATTTGGTGCTGGAAAACGACAATAATGCCGCCCGTTATTTAAGGCACGATCCCTCCTTGCCGCAGCGTTATTTCGATGCGCAATGGAATGACGATATGCATCATGCCCTGCATGTCCTGTTAACCGGGGAAAGTACCGGTTATTACCGGGATTATAGTCAGCAGCCTATCCACCAACTGGGTCGTTGTTTAACCGAAGGTTTCGCTTATCAGGGCGAAGTCTCCGCTTATCGGGACGGAAAACATCGGGGCGAGTCCTGTTCGGATTTGCCATTGACGGCTTTCGTCTCCTTTTTACAAAATCATGACCAGGTAGGCAACCGGGCATTGGGCGAGCGCATCTCAAATCTTTGCCCACCGGAAGCCCTGCGAGCGGCGACAGCGATATTATTGCTGTCGCCGTCGCCACCCTTGCTGTTTATGGGGCAGGAGTGGGCCTGTAGCCAGCCATTCACCTACTTTGTGGATTTTCCCGAAGCGTTGGGCGAGAAAGTGAACGAGGGGCGATTACAGGGATTCGCCAAGCTCGCGGCGTTTAACGATGTTGAAATGCGCCGAAAAATACCGTTACCCAATGCCATTGAAACCTATCAAGCGGCCAAGCTTGCATGGGACGAATTAGAACGGGAGCCGCATCAACAATGGTTCGACTATCACCGGGAGTTATTGCGTATTCGTCACCGTCAGATAAGCCCAAGGCTAAAGGCAATGGCCCCAGGATCAGCCCAGTACCGGGTTTTGGATGACCGGGCAATAAGCGTGCAATGGCGCTTGAACGACGGATCGACTTTAATGCTGGCGGCCAATCTGGGCAGTGAATCGGCAAAGGTTGACTGTCCAGGTAACGGTGAGGTGTTGTTTGCCAGCGATTCCAAGGTTAAGAAGAACTTGAGACAAGGCAGTTTAAGTCCTTGGTCAGTCATTTTTTACTTGAAGGAAGCCAAGAAATGATCGGCCTGATAGCCTCGTAAGGTGCGCTGTGCGTACCTTTCAGCATTCAATGATACGCGCAGAGTATCTATACATGCAGGACCAAATATCTTCGGATAACTAGAATGCGATTAATTCCTGCAAGCCTCAGCGTTGTGCTATTCATACTGCTGTATTTAGCTGCCCCCGGCGTTGATGCAAAAGTCTCTGTCACCGGACTTGAAAGCGAAGCCAAAAAAAATGTTCAGCTCATGCTGTCGCTTTCGGAAGAAAAATGCGCATCGCCGGAATGGAAAATACGCGGCTTGTTTGACAAAGCCGATGAAGAAATATCCCAGGCTTTGCGGGCTTTGGGTTATTACCATCCCGTCATCAAAAAATCATTGGCTTTCAATACTGAATGTTGGCAGGCGGACTTTACGCTTGATTCCGGCCCGCAGACCATCGTTGCCGACATCGCTATCAACCTCATTGGCGATGCCCGCGACGACCCTGAATTTCAAAAACTGCGTAATACGCTGCTAACCGCAACCGGTAAGCCTTTGCGCCACGATCAATACGAAAAGATGAAGAGTCGGCTTGAATCGCTGGCATTGGAAAGAGGTTATTTGCAAGCCTCGTTTCCGGAAAAAAAACTGCTCATCGATAAAGCCGCCAACAAGGCGCACATCAAGCTGGTCTTTGATACCGGAAAACGCAGGGTGTTTGGTGACGTTATTGTCGAACAGGATATTTTGAATCCCGAGTTTGTCGGTAAATTCATTACCATCAAAAGCGGCGATTTTTATTCCGGCGAGCAACTGGCTAAAACGCATAATGCGCTGTCAAAAAGCGGCTATTTCAAGAGCGTGGAGATACGCCCCGATACCGCTTATGTCGACCCAAAGCGAGTCCCCGTCACCGTTAAACTGTACCCTGAAAAAATCCATCATTACGGCTTCGGCGTAGGTTTCGACACCGACATCGGGCCGTTGCTGAATGCTTCGTATAAAAACCGCCGATTGAATCGCCGGGGCCATTTTCTTAACGCCAATATCGATCTTTCACCGGTGCTGTCAACGGCGGATGTTGAATACACCGTACCGTTGGACAACCCGGCCGGCGATTTCTTCAGCTTCGGCGGCGGGCTCAAGCGAGAAGATACCGACACTTATAAGTCCCTGTCGGGCAAACTTTCCGCGCGCTTGAAACACGATTTCGACAGCGGTTGGAAGCAGACGCTGTTTATCGACTCCGTCTACGAAGACTTTAGTACCGGCACAATCTCAAATCAGGTGCTTTTGTTAGTGCCGGGCGGCAGTTGGCTGCGTTCTGTTTCCGATAACGCACTGCGCCCCACCCGAGGCCATCGCCTGGAGTTTAACCTGGCCGGTAGCTATAAAAATCCAATCTCCGATGTCAGTTTTGCGCAGGGTTCGGCATCCGCGGTATGGATACACCCGTTACCCTGGAGCGGCAAATTGATTGCCCGAACCGAGCAAGGCGCAACGCTGGTCGACCAATTCGAGAGGCTGCCGACCTCGTACCGGTTTTATGCCGGCGGTATGAACAGCATACGCGGCTACGCTTATAAAGAACTGGGGCCTAAGGATAATTTGGGCAATGTGGTCGGCGGCAAGTTCTTAAGCGTAGTCAGCGCGGAATACGAACAGGCCGTGCTTGATGACTGGGGTGTCGCGGCCTTTATCGACGGCGGTAACGCTTATAATCTGGATCATATCAGCATTAAAACCGGCGTGGGTTTGGGCGTCAGGTGGTATTCGCCTATCGGTCCGATTCGGCTGGATTTCGCCTTGCCGTTGAGCGAATCGGATTCCTCGTTTCAAATCCATTTTGCCGCGGGGGCACGGCTATGAATGCGGAAAAAGCAGTTTGTCCACGAAAGACACGAAAAGCACGAAAATATTCAGCGAGATGCGGCATTGCATCGGTAGGGCGCGCCGCGCGCGCCTTAAGGACTCCATCAATAATAACTTCCGCTTATGGTTCCCACGCTCTGCGCTCATCGTTATACATAAGTGTTTGCGAGATACCCTCGTTTCCACGCTCTGCGCTCATCTTTATACACAAGTCTATCGAAGAGCGTCATTTCGATATGGACGCTGGAATGGCGGGCTCGGATGTAGGCCGGAATAAGGCCATCCAAGCGCATCGCGCGAGGTGGCGTTTCCGGCAAGTTCGTGAGGAGTTTGCCGGAAACGCCAGTTCTCGCTATCGCTCGAACCGGCTTATTCCGGCCTACTTCGAGATGTGTATAAAAGACGAGCGCTCTGCGTGGTAACCCGGTCAGGGATGTTTCAGCGTCCCGAAGCGCAGAGCGGTTCAGGCTGCATTCCCACGCAGAGCGTGGGAACGATGGAGTTTATGTTTCATGAAGCTATTACCGACCGTATCCAAAGCCTTAAGGCGCGCGCGGCACGCCCTACAGCAGAGGCCTCCAAGCCGGGAACAGCGGCGAGCGAGAATCGTGTTTTCGCGAACCCGGCGCGGTTTTTAAGATGAAGAAACGTATTCTTCTGATTAGTTTGATTCTGGTGCTGATGACGCCTGTCGGTTTGCTCGGGTTGATGAACAGCATAACCGGCAGCCGCTGGCTGTTGCAGACGATTTTCTCAAGTTTACCGATACAGGCTTCAGTTAAAACCATTGATGGCCGGATACTTGAACGTATTGTGCTCACTGATCTGATCTATAAAAGCGATACGGGAACGGTCGCCGTTAAAAAACTGGTGTTCGTTTGGCAACCTTCCAAATTGTTCTCGGGCACTTTAAAAATTGTCGATATGACCATGGAAGGGGTAAACATCAGCCTGACCGAAACAACACCGCCTGCGGAAGAAAGCGGTTTCGACCTTAATGCCGAACTACGGTTGCCGGTGCAAATCGTGCTTGAAAACCTGCTGTTGACGGATCTAACCTTTCAGCAAGGCGAGCAAGTCCAACAACTGGAAAAACTGCACTTGTCGGCATTTACCGAACACGGTCGACTTAATATCGTCTCGCTGGATGTTAATGCCAAACCGGGAGTTGCAACGGCAAAAGGACAAATGGGCTTGGGCAAGGGGTTTCCATTCAGTTTGACTGCCGATTGGCAGGTCACAACAGCAGATTACGGTTTATGGCAAGCGACAGCCACGGTCAACGGCGACATGCATCAGCTGGTTTTCGACAATCGGTTGTCATCGCCGTTCAAATCAGCTTTGAAAGGCAGTCTGGATGATTTGCAGGATGCGCCGCGTATAACCGCGCACGGCGATTGGCAACAGCTTAATTGGCCGCTGAGTGGCGGCAAACCGCAGATGACCAGCGAACAAGGATCTGTTGAGTTGACCGGTTTGCTCAGCGATTATCAGCTTGTATTGGACGCACAGTTAACCCAGCCGACTTTGCCGAAAGCCCATTTGGCGTTTAAAGGCAACGGCAGCATGGATGCCTTGTCTATTGAAAAACTGGAACTCAACTCAACGGCAGGGACATTCCAGGTCGACGGCGCTGTGTCCTGGAAAGACGCGACGGTTTTCGACCTTAGCGCAAGCGGGCAAAATTTTAATCCCGCCATCCTGTTGCCCGAGCTTCCCGGCAGCCTGACCTTCAGCACCCATCTTAAAGGCCAGCTGGCCGGGGACGCGTTACAGCTGGATGCCGAGATTAACAAGCTGTCCGGCAAGTTGCGCGGCTATCCGGTTAGCGCAGACGGCAAGCTGGCTTTGGCAGGCGAGCAGCTCAAGGTCGATGCCCTGCGGATCGTTTCGGGAGCAAATAAAATTGCCGTTAACGGTACGCTGGGACAGCAGCAAGCCGCGCTTGTTGTCGCAATCGACGCCCCGGCCTTGGAATCGTTATGGCCGAATCTGGGCGGAAGCTTGAAAGGGGAAGGGCGTTTGCAGGGCGCGTGGAAGAATCCTTCGGTAAAATTTCAGGCTGACGGCAAGCGTCTGCATTTTGCCGGATACCGCGCCGAGCAGGCGGCCGTCAATATCGATTATCAAGCCGATACAAAACTGACCTCTAAAATACGGTTGTCCGCAAGCGGCATCCAAACCGGCACCCTGCAAATTGCAACACTGCGGGTTGACGGCTTGGGTACGCTTGAGCAACATCATTTTAAAGCCGACATCAACTCGTCTTACGGTGATGCATCAACCGTGCTGATAGGCAGTTACAAGGCCGGGGTGTGGCTGGGCGATTTTTCCAAACTGGATTTGAATACCCGCGATTCCGGCCGCTGGCGGCTTACGAATGATCTGACTATTCGCATAGCGCAAAGCCCCGCCGGAGTGGATGCGACGCTGGCGAAAGCCTGCCTGGTTCAGCAACAGGCCGCTCTTTGTGCGCAGGGACATTATCCTGCCAACGGCGACTTCCGCTTTCAAGTTAACGCCACGGCCTTACCGCTAAGCCTGATGCAAGCCTACTTACCCGAGCAGACAAAGTTAAAAGGCATCATCAATGCCGATGCGGACATGCAGCGGGAAAAGGGTTCGCTTAACGGCACTTTCCGGGTGGCTATGCCCGCTAACGCAAAGATTCTGTTTCGGACTCAGCAAGGCTCGACTGAACTTACCTTGGGCTCGTCGTCATTATCGGGCAAGCTGAAAGAGACGACGGTTTCAGCCGACGTAGATCTGGCGCTGACGGGACAGGATTATCTGCGCGGTCAGCTGCAACTGGATACCGGCAAGACTCAAAGCCTGTCCGGGCAGGTAACGGCATCAATGCTTAACTTTGCGCTGTTGAATCCTTTTGTTCCGCAGTTGTCGAACATCAAAGGCAAGCTTAACGCGGATTTGACCTTACAAGGCAGCACCGACAAACCGCTGGTTAACGGAGTAGTGCGTTTCAGCGACGGATCTGTCGATCTTGCTGAGTTAGGGCTGGAACTTCGCGACATCAGGCTAGAGGCTGTTTCGTCCGCCGATAATGCCGAACGTATTCAGCTAAGCGGCTTTGCAAAATCCGGGCAAGGTTTTGTTAAGCTCGATGGTTTTTCAAGTCTGCAAGGCACAGCAGACTTGACGCTGAGCGGAACGGATTTTGAAGTCGCCAAATTGCCGGACGCTCAAATAGCCGTTTCGCCGGAGTTAAAAGGCGCGTTTGCCGGGCAGCAAGGAAAAGTGACCGGCACCTTAAAAATCCCCAAAGCCGTCTTGCAGCTTCCGCAGCTTCCCGAAAATACAGTAAAAGTCAGCAGCGATGAAGTGATTCTCGGCGAACAAAAAGCCGAGCCAAACGCTACGTCAGCACCCCAAATCGATGCGGAGTTAGACATCGAACTCGGCAAACAGGTCAGCTTTTCAGGGCAAGGGCTGAAGACCGACTTGTCCGGCAAATTGAAGATGACCAAAACAGGAGAAACAACGGCGATGTACGGCAGCATCGACATGAATAAGGCGCGTTATAAAAGCTACGGACAGGATCTTACCGTGCGTAAAGGGCGTTTCCTGTTTAACGGCCCGGTCGATAAGCCCTGGCTGGACGTGGAAGCCATACGCGTTTCAAAAAGCAAAGAGGTTACCGCTATTCTGAACCTGACCGGCCCGCTGGATACGCCGCAAACGCGTCTGTCTTCGGAACCGGCCCTACCGGAAGAAGAAGTGCTGGCCTATTTGATTACCGGCGGCCCGTTAGAAGAGGTCAGCAAATCGGAAGGCAACAGGGTTGCCGCTGCCGCGTTATCTTACGGTTCAGGCAAGTTATCCTGGCTTTCCGACAAACTGGGCGTGGACGAATTTGAAGTTCAAGAAGGAAAAACGCTGCAAGATACACTGGCTACGGTAGGGCAATACCTGACACCGGATTTCTATGTGGGCACCAAGGTCGGCCTGTTTAATAAACAAGCCGTATTGGTATTAAAACGCAAGCTGACCAAGACCTTTAATGTTGAAACCCAGACCGGTACATCGCAAAGAATAAAACTTAACTATGAGTTTGATACTGATTGAAGGCGCGGAATAAGCAGGCGTTTAGGATATGGTCGGTAATAACGTCTCGAAATATAAACTCATGGTTCCCACGCTCTGCGCTCGTCGTTATACACAAGTGTCTGGGTAACTCGTCATACCCGCCGAAGCGGGTATCCAGTGCCATGGATGGCGAGCTGTGTACGTCCATGTAGCCTGGATCCCGGCACAAATCCGTCTGGAACGGATTTGCATTAACCCAAAGGGTGTCAGGCAGGATAGCCTGACATGAATCCCTGCCGGGATGACGTGCTTTTCAATACTTATGTATAACGGCGAGCGCTCTGCGTGGGAATGCAGCCTGAACCGCTCTGTGGTTCGGGGCGCTGGAGAGGCCCTGACCGGGTTCCCACGCAGAGCGCTCGTCTTTATACACATCTCGAAGTAGGCCGGAATAAGCCGGTTCGAGCGATAGTGAGAACTGGCGTTTCCGGCAAACTCCTCACGAACTTGCCGGAAACGCCACCTCGCGCGATGCGCTTGGATGGCCTTATTCCGGCCTACATCCGAGCCCGCCATTCCAGCGTCCATATCGAAATGACGCTCTTCGATAGACTTGTGTATAAAGATGAGCGCAGAGCGTGGGAACCCTAAGCGGAAGTTATTATTGATGGAGTCCTTAATAGAAGCGCATCAATGTTGATAGGTAGTGATACGAATGTTATTGATTTTACGCGCATGTTATAAATTTCAAGGTGTGGATATATCGGTTTTACATTATTCAAATCACCCATGTTTCATATATTCCCGCCGATAGACGTTAGCGCTGCGGAGCCTGATACGGCTGAGTCTTTCATGGCTCAAGTCACAGGTTATACGCACTACGCTATATTTTAGAGTTCTCCGGGCTTTGGCCGTGTTTGGCGGCGCTGGAGCGCGACTTATGATTTATGAGAGGTCACAATGAACAAGATATTTCATAGCAAACTTAAAATTATGTCGGCCGTTGTTATGCTCGGCGGCCTTATGTTATTTCCCTGTCAGTCTGTCTTTGCGCAGGCCCTTTATAAGGTCGAAGGACACAAAGTCGATAAAGCCGCTTTCAATGGCTGGAATATCTACAGAACGGAAGCGTGCGGAAACTGTCACGAAGCAACTGGAGAAGGCAACGTGAGCAATCCGAATCTGCTTCAAACCATGAAAAACCAGACTAAAGAACATTTTCGGAAGGTCATTATCGATGGACATAGAAGCATGTATTCGTTCAGTGGCAACAAAACTGTGGTCGACGGCGTTGATGACTTGTATGTCTATCTTAAAGGCCGTTCCGACGGCGCTATCCCTGCGGGCGACCTGATGGAGATGAAGTAAATCAAACGCTTAATATTGCGCTCGGCCGGAGCGCGGCATGCAACCATTTTCGAGCTTTCGTGATCCGCGTCCGGTTGGCTTTACGTTAGACGGCTATTGCATTGGTTATCAGTGGCTGTCTTTTGAATTCAAGAATTGATTGATTTGAAATCTCAAGAGGAGAAAACAACATGAAAATACCAAAAATCGATAAAGTACTGGTAGGTGAAGCTCTGGTAGGCGAGGGTAATGAATTAGCCCATATCGACCTGATCATGGGGCCTCGGGGCAGCGCCGCAGAACTCGCATTTTGTATCACATTGACCAACCAAAAACGGGGCGATAATTCCCTGCTGGCGCTGGTCGCGCCCAATCTGATGGCTAAGCCTAATACCGTCATGTTCAACAAGGTCGAAATCAAGAACGAGAAACAGGCAACCCAAATGTTCGGCCCGGCGGAACGGGGCGTGGCCAAGGCGGTGGTCGATAGCGTCAAAGAGGGGGTAATTCCGCTGGAAGAAGCAGGCGATATATTTATCTGTGTCGGTGTTTTTATCCACTGGGATGCCAAGGACAACAATAAAATCCAGGACTGGAATTACGAAGCTACTAAATTGGCGATCAAACGCGCTGTCGCAGGAGATCCGACGCCTGCCGAAGCGATTGCCCAGGAATACGTGCAGCATCATCCGCTCGCGGCGCATGATTAAAGCGTTTGCCGACCTGTGCCGGAATAAGCCGGGGTCGGAGTGAAATAAAAGGCTATCTGTATTGAAAGCAACGCAGGTAACGGGAGTGCAGGCTTCGCTTGCGCTTGCAGGCGAAGCCTGCACTCCAGTTGTCGGTAGCTCATAGCCAACATAAATGCATGACATTACGCTTAACCGGCGCGCGGCCGTAAGCCCATTTAGTTTTCTTGGCCGTGCGCGGTTAGCTTTACGTCAGGCTCACTGCAAGACCGTAGGCAATGAGGAGATACACTATGGCAAAAATTCTGGTTCTTTACTACAGCATGTACGGCCACATCGAAACCATGGCGAAAACGGTGGCTGAAGGCGCGCGCAACGTTGAAGGCACCGAGGTCATCATCAAGCGCGTGCCCGATCTGGTGCCGGAAGACGTGGCGCGAAAGGCCGGAGCCAAACTCGATCAGGAAGCATTGATCGCAACGGTGGACGAGTTGCCGGGCTACGACGCCATCATTTTCGGCACGCCGACACGCTTCGGCAACATGTGCGCGCAGATGCGCAATTTTCTCGACCGAACCGGCCGGTTGTGGCTGAACGGCAGCTTGATCGGCAAGGTCGGCAGCGTGTTCACATCCACGGCCACGCAGCATGGCGGACAGGAAACTACGATTACCTCGTTTCATACCACCTTGTTGCATCAGGGCATGATCATCGTGGGCGTTCCCTATTCCTGCCAGGAAATCCTGAACATGAGTGAAATCACCGGCGGGTCGCCCTATGGCGCGAGCACGCTTGCCGGGGTCGACGGTAGTCGGCAACCGTCGGAGAACGAACTGAAAATCGCCCGTTTCCAGGGCGCTCATGTTGCGGAAGTGGCGAAGAAGCAATCGGCCTAACAACCGTTTGGATAGGGACAGGAAAAATAAATGAACAACTCCGAATCCGGATTTCGCCATGGCGTCGCGGGCAATTACGCATTTTTTTTATGCATCCTCGCGGCTGCGCCTGCCTCCGCCGCATCATCTGAAAACGACGTTGCTCCGCTTAACTATTTTTTGCATAGTTACGGTCCGGCCTCAACGCCCACGATGGTTTTGGGATGGGTGTTTGCCGCGCTGTTGATTGCAATCTTCAGCAGCATCGCGCTGTTGCTGGTTTGGGCTGTGTTTCGTAAACGCCCGGCTGTAGATCCCCGTTCAATTGGCCGTGAAGATGAAGGGATGCCCTGGATTTATATCGGAACCGGCATATCCACCGGCATTTTGTTTGCATTGGCTATTTATGCGTTGATTACGCTCAATGCGATCGCAAATCCCACGCATGCCCCGGCGCTGACGCTGACTGTCACCGGGTACGACTGGTGGTGGAAGGTCGAGTATGAAGATGATGATCCGACCCGCAGCTTTGCGACCGCAAACGAGATCCACATCCCGGTCGGTCAGCCTGTTCTGGTCAAGCTGAAAAGCGCAGATGTGATTCATGCGTTTTGGGTGCCGATGCTGGCCGGAAAAACCCAAATGATTCCGGGTCTGGCCAATCAGCAATGGATCCAGGCCGATGTCGAGGGCGTTTATGGCGGGCAATGTACGCAATATTGCGGGGTCCAGCATGCACACATGAGTTTGGAGATTGTTGCGCAAAGCGAGGATGAATTCAGGACATGGCAAGACGCCCAGCGAGGAGAAGCCGAAATGACTGCCGGCATTAATGCGGGAAAAAGTCTGTTTCTGGATCGTTGCGCCGGTTGCCATGCCATCCGGGGAACCGAAGCGGTGGGCGCCCATGCACCCGACTTGACGCATCTGAACTCGCGCCGCCTGATTGCCGCCGGATTATTAACCAATACCCCGGATCATTTGGCGCAATGGATTACTCATGCCCAGGACCTGAAACCGGGTGCGCGCATGCCCAGCATGGCGCTAACGGCGACGGAGCTTAACGCGCTGTCGGCATTTTTATCGACACTTAACTAAGGAGAGCCGCTCATGAAAGATGTCGATCAAAGTACACCTGACGTCAGCCTCTCTCGTATCCCCGAGGTGGGATTCGCGCCGATCGGATCGCCTGCCGAAAGAAGACTCGCCGAACTATGGGAATCGGCTCCCGGATGGCGCGGCTGGTTGTCGACGGTTGACCATAAAACCATAGGGATGCGTTACCTTGTCACCGCTTTTATTTTTTTGCTGATGGGCGGAGTCGAGGCGCTGATCATGCGTCTGCAACTCGCACGGCCGGACCAAACCCTGCTGACGCCGGAGCAGTACAGCCAACTGTTCACGATGCATGGCGTGACCATGATTTTTCTGTACTCGCTGCCGATACTGTCGGGTTTTTCCAACTATTTATGGCCGTTAATGCTGGGTTCCCGGGATATGGCGTTCCCGCGTCTTAACGCTCTTTCTTACTGGATTTTCCTGTTTGCCGGTATCTTTCTCTACGCCAGCTTTCCGCTGGGAGAAGCGCCGAACGCAGGCTGGTTCAATTATGTGCCGTTTGCGGGGCTGGAGTACAACACCGGCCCCAACATCGACGTTTACGCGCTCGGCATGGTGCTGCTGGGGATTTCCACCACCGTCGGGGCTATCAATTTCATCGTCACGTTATTTCGAATGCGCGCCCCCGGCATGTCGATCGACCGGGTGCCGATCCTGGTTTGGGGCACGCTGACCGCATCGGTCGCCAATATTTTTGCCGTGCCTTCGGTCAGTCTGGCCTTTTTTCTGCTGTGGCTGGACCGTCAAGTGGGTACGCATTTTTTCGATGTGCTGAATGGCGGTAAGCCGCTGCTGTGGCAGCACTTGTTCTGGATGTTCGGTCATCCCTGGGTTTATGCGGTGGTGCTTCCGGCCATGGGCATCGTGTCAGACGCTTTGCCGACCTTTTGCCGCCGTCCGCTGGTTGGGTATTCGGCGGTTGCGCTGTCAACCATGGCGACCATGCTGTTGGGTTTTGGCGTCTGGATACACCACATGTTCGCCACCGGTTTGCCGACGCTTGCGCTGTCGTTTTTCAGCGCTGCGAGCATGGTGATTTCGATCCCGAGCGCCGTCGCGGTGTTCGCATGGCTGGCGACCATTTGGCTGGGACGCCCGGTGTTCAATACGCCGTTCCTGTTTTTCGCCGGTTTTGTCATCCTGTTTGTGATCGGCGGACTTTCGGGCGTGATGACGGCAGCCGTGCCTCTGGATCTTCAGCTCAACGAAACCTACTTCATCGTCGCGCACTTGCATTACGTGTTGCTGGGCATCAATGTGTTTCCGGTTGTCGGCGGGATCTATTACTGGTTTCCCAAATTCTTCGGCCGGATGATGAATGAAGCGCTAGGAGGCTGTCGGATTAATAGAGCGAGCCTCCCCACTTAATCACGATTAAAATTTAAAAAAGTGGTTTATTGGGATTTTTAATGCCCATAGTTCTGTTTTATGGGCAGCTCAATGCTCTTTTTCCTCTCTCACCCTCTTAATACATGCATTCTTTTTAAATTCCAGCCTATACAGACTAAATTCCATTCACTTTGGACGGATTCCAGGCCTCGAAGCTGGAATTGCCTGAATCCCTGGACGTGTTTAATGATGCCAAACACGGTTTCGACAGTAGATTTTCGCTTGCCGTAGAGTGCTTTGCCCGCTTTGGTTGTTAAGCGATGGGTCATGGCCTCAACCGGCGGTAAGGTGCTTTCGCCTATTTCCGGCTGATGCTGAAACCGGGCGTCAAGGGCTTGGTTATGGCTTTGCCGCTTTTGGGCGATGTACGGTTTTATCTTTGCATCAGCACACGCCTTTACATTGGCTTGGCTGAAGTAGCCGGTGTCGGCCAACAGGTTGTCAACACTCCCCAAGCATTCCGGGAGCTGTTCCAGTTTGGCTAAGGCCGGTTCGATTTCTTGTTTGTCGTTGGTGTGTTGGGTGATGTGATGAGCAACGATCAGGTGGGTGGCAATATCAACACTGGCTTGGGCGTTATAGGCTTGTTCAAAACCATTAGGGGTCGGCATGATGCGGGACTCTTCATCGGTCAGGCTGACTTGATCTTTACCTTGAGGCGCATCGGTAGGCGCTTGGGGGGCTTTGCCGCCCATTTTCTTGCCGGTTTCACTCAGGTGTTGTTCACGCTTAGCCTGCTTTTCGTCATACTCGGCCTTTTCTTGCGCGTAACGCGCCTTGGCACGGGCCTGGATTTCCTGTTTGGCTTTGGCAATCACTGCTAAACGGTCTTGGCGGCGTTTGAGTTCCTTGGGTACATCCATGTCTTCTGGAAGCGGGGAATTGTCGGCGGCTTCAGCCAGTTTCATCAAGGTTTCAACTTCCTGTTTGAACTGGGCTTCCAGTTGATTGGCGTAATCCCAGCTCAAGGCTTTATGCTTGCTGGCATTGGCTTTAATCTTGGTGCCGTCCAGGCTCACCGTACCCAGCTTAAGCAGCCCCAAGGTTTGTGCAAGTACCAATATCTCGACAAATAGGCTTTCGATCTCTTTGCCAAAGCGCTTGCGAAAGCTGTTGATGGTGTCGTGATCTGGGTTTTCGTTGGCGCAGATGTATTTAAAGGCCATCGAGTCATGAGTGGCTTTCTCCAGTTTGCGACTGGAAAATACGCCGGTCGCGTAACCGTAGAACAGCAACGCCAACAGCATCGCCGGATGATAGGGGCGCTTTCCTTTGCCCGCATAGACGGCTGATAGCGTCCGTAAATCCAGTTGATCGACAATCTCGACAACAAAACGGGCCATATGATCTTCAGGCAAATAATCCTGAACACACGGGGGCAGAATGTAGGGGGTATCGCGATCAATCAGGATGAATTGGGTAGCCATTTTTGTTTTTTGATTTGGTGTTTCGATAGGGTTATTTTAACACTTTTTGCACTGCTAAATCCGACAGTCTCCTAGGGAAATGGAGCTTTTGGGTCATGTTCATCGGCTTCAATCTGGGCTTCTTCCCGATGCATGTGGCAGGCCTGCTGGGCATGCCGCGTCGCATCTATACCTATGCGCCGCACATGGGCTGGACGACGGTCAACATGCTCACATCGGTCGGATCGTTTGTTTTCGCCGCCGGTATTTTGCTATTTCTGGTCAACATCCTTGTCAGTTTGAAGCGCGGCGTTCCGGCGACTTCGAATCCCTGGGATGCGCCGACGCTGGAATGGGCTGTGCCATCGCCGCCCCCGGCTTACAACTTTGCGGTTATTCCGTTTGTCGCCAGCCGCCATCCGTTATGGGAGGATCGGCTTGGTGAAGGCACTGGCCGATCCAGCCTTGAACAAGGCTATTTACTGATGGAAGGGCGGGAAACGATAGGCACGACGCCGCTTGATGCCACGCCGGACATCATTCTCAAAATGCCGGACGACTCCTATGCGCCTTTCTTTCTCGGGTTGTTTAGCGCCTTGGTTTTCGTCGGGTTGCTGCTGCATTGGCGGGATTTTACGGTGCTGATGGCTGCGGCTTGCAGTCTGTCGCTGATTGTCTGGATGTGGCCGAGAAAAGCCCTGGTCCAGCACGTGCCGGACATCGAATGCGATAAGGAGGCCGCCCATGTCTGAGGCAATACAATCGGCCCAAGCCTTGCCTGTGGGCAGCGAAGGCAAACGCTCCGGCGGCTGGTGGGGCGTGCTGGCATTGATTGTCACCGAAGGTTCCCTGTTCGGCTATCTACTGTTTACCTACTTTTACCTGGCCGCGCAATCGGAGCAGCACTGGCCGCCTGATGGCTTGCCGGTGCTGCTCATGCCGGGCTTAAATACCTTGATCTTACTCGCCAGCAGTGGTTTCGTCTGGGCGTGCGAGCGCTGCATCCAGCGCAGGCTGATGCGATGGAGCCTTGCCTCGATGGCGTTGGCGCTCATGCTGGGCATTGGCTTTGTCGTCATTCAGCTTAATGAATGGAACAAGCTTACCTACGATATGACCTCGAATCTGTACGGCTCGCTGTACTTCACCATCACCGGATTTCACATGCTTCATGTGATCGTGGGGCTGATTATCCTGATGGTGCTTTTGCTTTGGCTTGCGCTCGGTTATTTTGATGATAGACGTTATGCCGCCGTGACCATTGGCGGATTGTATTGGCACTTTGTCGATGCGGTCTGGCTGTTTGTATTTACGACTTTGTATCTAACGCCTTACCTTTACTAGAACAGACTATGAACCGTTCATTCAATCACGATCCGTCCCTTGAGCTTTCCGGCAGGATGAGCATGATGCGAATAGGGATAGCTCTGTTCGGCGCGCCGGTCGCGTGGATAGCGCAGATGTTTTTGAGCGAGCCGCTTGCCGCTTATGCCTGCTATCCCTACCGGATGCCGCTGTCTGCGCCGATCTGGGAACGATTGCCCGTCATGCTGGC
Organism: Methylobacter tundripaludum SV96; assembly: GCF_000190755.2. Classification (GTDB taxonomy): domain Bacteria; phylum Pseudomonadota; class Gammaproteobacteria; order Methylococcales; family Methylomonadaceae; genus Methylobacter_A; species Methylobacter_A tundripaludum. The sequence goes on from NZ_JH109152.1 coordinate 264,475, forward strand.
GACGATCGGCATTGCCTGCCTCACGGTAGCTCTCCTGTCCGGGCTGGTTGCATGGACCTCATGGCGGCAGTTTGACGCTAAGCCGGTTGGTGGGAATCGGAATCGGTTTTTAGTGAAATTAGGCGCGATGTCGAGTTTCATCTTCATCGTTGCGACACTATTCAACATGTGTGCAATTTTGTTGGTGTCGCCATGCAGCGCGTGGGTTTAATTGTCATGGCCTTCAGGGGTATCCTGAACCGGGCGACAGTCAAGCTTGTAACCTGCATGGGTGCGGCATTATTATCCGGCCTTGCCGTGGCGCAGCAAGTTGACCCGGCAGACCTTAGCCGGGGCGCTTATCTTGCCAGGGTAGGGGACTGCATAGCCTGCCATACGTCCGGGCCGCAATCCCCGCCGTTTGCAGGCGGACTGCCGCTCAATTCGCCTTTCGGGATAATTTACTCGACCAATATTACGCCGGACCCGGTTACCGGCATCGGCAACTACAGCTTGCATGATTTTAGTCGCGCCGTCCGAAACGGCGTTGCCAAGGGCGGCAGGCGCTTGTATCCGGCAATGCCTTATCCGTCGTTCACGGCTATTACCGATGACGATATTCATGCCCTTTATGTTTATTTCATGAATGCGGTGGAAGCTGTCCACCATAAGCCGCCCGAAACGAAACTGCCTTTCCCTTTCAATATACGCTTGAGCCTGTTTTTCTGGGATGCGGCTTTTGTCAAACATAAGCGCTTTAAACCGCAAAATGACCGCGACGCGCAGTGGAATCGCGGCGCTTATCTGGTGCAGTCGCTCGGCCATTGCGGCGCTTGTCATACGCCTCGCGGTCTGGCCTTCCAGGAAAAGGCCTATGCGGAATCGTCTCCGGCGTATTTAAGCGGGGCACTGGTGGACAACTGGTTTACGGCGAATCTTAGGGGCGATTACGCTTCCGGGTTGGGGCGTTGGTCTGAGGCGGACATCGCCGCCTTCCTGGAAAGGGGGCACGGCGGAAAGGTCGCGGCGTTTGGCAGCATGGTCGATGTCATCGAAAACAGCACCCAATATTTTCATAAAGACGATGTGGATGCGATTGCGCGCTACCTGAAATCGCTTCCCGCTTACAGCGAAAAGGCTAGCTATAAACCGGACGCTCCGGCCGTTGCGATAACCTTGGCGGCAATGGTAACTGGTGAAGTGGAGCGTCCCGGTGCGGGTCTTTACCAATCATTCTGTGCAAAATGCCATCAGGTAACCGGAACGGGCGAACCGGACAAATTTCCGAAGCTCGCCGGGAATTCTATCGTTCTTTCCGAAAATCCTAGCTCGCTGATCCGTCTGCTGCTGGAAGGAAGCAAGACTGCGCAAACCAGAGGGGGACCGGAACCCCAGGAGATGCCGAGTTTTGCGGAAAAGTTTTCCGATAGTGAGATCGCCGAGGTGCTTAGCTTCATTCGCAATAGCTGGGGCAATGCGGCGTCTCCGGTGACGACGCGCCAGGTCTCATCGTTACGGCGTGCGCTGCGGAAGAAACCGTAAATATAACTGTTCATAAAAGCCTTTTATTCACCACGAAGACACGAAGGACACGAAGTTTTAATTCTTCGTGCCTTCGTGGTGCAAATTATTTTATTTAACTAATGTTACGCATGTACCTAATAAAAAAGCGTAGTCCACGAAAGGCACAAAAAGCACGAAAAAAACCGGGTACAGGAACAATAAGTAAAGCCCATCGTCAAGATTAGAAAGATGCATGCCGTAAGCCGGGAAACATACGGCCCTCTATTTTTTCGTGTCTTTCGTGTCTTTCGTGCTTTTCGTGGACAGTGTGTAACATCAGTTATTAAATTTAATCGGTTGGCGCAATTCCTTATGTATCACAATCAATATTCCGACCACGCTCATCATTGCCGCATTCATCCAGAGCATCAAACCGCCGATTTGCTGGTCTGTTACAGGACTCATGCCGGTGAATGTGCGTCCGCAGAGGGTGTAAATCGGGTACAGCTCGTGCGGGGTGAAAAAGATTAATGCGCCGATCAGGATTTGCGGCGGAACCACTGCCAGCATCATCGCGATGCGGCTACCGGGAGATCGCATCAAATCAGGGTTCAACGCCAGCCCCCAAAACATCAGGCCGTTTAAAGCCATGCTCCAGTTCATCAGGCGATAGATGCGCCAGTCAAGCATTGCGATAAAGTGGACAGACGGCAGCAGCCAGAAAGCAAGCAAGCCTACGAACACAATAATGGCGGCGACAGGATGGAATAATAGCTTAACCGCACATTGCACCGGCTTTTGCCCCGAAACCCATCGGATTAATCGCTTGCCCGCCGTAGGGAAACCTGCCGACAGCGCGTCTTTAGGGCGGGCCAGTACGATGAAAAACGGCCCTAGATGATGGAGCACGAGACTTTGGAGCTGATGAACAAAGAATTCATGTTCAGCGTAATAATCGATTTGAGTTTGAGTGACAACATACAGGGATAACAGCCCGGCCCCAAAGTATAGTTTTTGCCGAAAGAGGAGCTGACATGTCAGGCTGCCCCTGATAAAGATGATGGCTGTAACGGCCGTTACGACGGCAATGGAAAAGGATGCTTCCCATGGGATGAGCCATTGCAGCAGGTTCATTTAGCTACAGCCTCAATGAATCCAGCAGATGCCGCAAATCGTTCGCAACCGTTTCAATCGTATCATCCGGCGTTACCAGCAAGCGCGCATGACCTTGCGTATCGAAAATATAAACCGCAGCACTGTGAACAATGTCGTCGGAATCCGGTTTTTTAGGACGATAAGCGGCCCGATAACGTTTTGCGAGATTTTCTATTTCGCTGTCGGTGCCGGTCAAGCCAATCGCATGTCCGCCATCGAAGGCCGTTACATAACGGTGCAAAGCTTGTTGGGTATCGCGACCGGGGTCCAGCGTGACAAATAGAATACGGGTGCGATTTGCATTAACTCCCAAACGCTGCACTATTTTTGCCAAACGGAACAGGGCGGTCGGGCACTCCGCCTGACAGTTGGTGAAACCGAAAAACAGTATGACCAGGTAGCCGTGATAGGTTTGATCGGTTACGGGTTGCCCGGTATCGGATATCAGCGAGAAACGCAGGTCCGGCAGATGACCGGTAATCTCCTGCAATTGCCACTGTTTTTCAGGGTTGCAGCCGGTCAACATCAAAACGAGACAAAGAAGTTTCAGGCCTCGTGTCCCGAATAATCCGTTAGGCATGTGAGAGGCTCAATAAAATGACCGATTCAACTCGGCATTAGCTATGACTTAAAGCGCCCGGCATCAAAATCCTCAATGGCTTGCCGGATTTCTTCCTTGGTATTCATCACAAACGGTCCGTAACCGGCTATCGGTTCGTCAATCGGTTCCCCGTTCATGATCAGCAGCGTGGCCTCTTTGAGCGCGGTCAGGGTAATCGTTTTGCCTAAGCGTTCGAAAAACGCCAGCTCGGCATCGTTGATCGTTGCAGAATTATTGATTTCTACGCTGCCTTTCAAGGCAAACAGCAGCGTTGTGTAATTTTCTGGGAAATCAAGCTCAACAGTTTGCCCGGCCAGTAGACGCAGCTCCCATAAGTTAATCGGAGTATAGGTGTTCGCAGGCCCTTTAAGACCTTGATAATATCCTGCAATCACCCGCACGACACTGCCTTCGTCATCCAGCTTTACCACCGGAATCCGGTCGGAGGTGATGGACTGATAGTGCGGCTCAATCATTTTATATTGGGCGGGCAGGTTGACCCAAAGCTGTATCGCTTCAAAGGTGCCGCCTTGCCGGGTAAAGGCGGGGGAGTGCATCTCTTCATGCAGAAGACCTTTTGCCGCAGTCATCCATTGCACATCGCCGGGGCCGATCAGGCCGCCATGGCCTGCGGTATCATGATGTTCGACTTCACCTTGATAAAGAAGGGTGACGGTTTCAAAACCGCGATGCGGGTGCATGCCGACGCCTCTGGGTGTCGATGCGGCTGGGAAATCGGCGGGTCCTGCATAGTCCAGCATCAGAAACGGGCTCACTTCGGCGTCCGGCGTGTTGTAGGAAAACAGCGTGCGTACCGGAAAGCCGTCTCCTACCCAGTGAGAGTCATCGGTGCGGGTGATTCGATGCAATTGTTTCATGGCTTTATTCCTTATCGTTGTCCAGCAAGATTGGCTGTTCCCTGCCTAGAGACATCCTTCGTAGGCGCGCACGGCACGGCCTACCCACGGAAGATAAATCCGCCTGATCCGTGTCTGTTTCTCCATGAACTTGACCGTTACAGCTTAGAAAAAACAAAGCCTTTGTACAATATGCAGAAATACCTAGGGGCATTGGCAATGGAATCGTCAACTCGCAAGCTAACAGCTGATATAGGTAGCGATACGGATTTTATTGATTGTATTCACATGTTATAAATTTTCAGATGCGGGTATATCGGCATTAAATTATCCGTAGCAGGAAACATTTCAATTGTTCTCGCCGATAGTCACCGGGGTGGTGGGGACTAGCCTTTGATGCCCAATCCACAGTGTGAGACGTGCCGCCTATGACTAACAAACGAAAAAGCATTGATCAAATCGAGTTAGGCAAAGGCGATGCCTTATTAATCAGCGATATCCAAAATGATTTTCTGCCCGGCGGCAGTCTGGCTGTGCAGGAGGGGGAACGGATCATACCCGTCTTGAACGGCTATATCGATCGATTCAGCAATCGTCAATTGCCTGTCTTTGCAACCCGCGACTGGCATCCGGCCAACCATTGCTCGTTTATCCGGCAAGGCGGTCCTTGGCCGGAACACTGCATCGCCGGTTCTAAAGGAGCAGAATTCGCAGCCGATTTGCATCTTCCTGTCTCTGTTTACATCATTTCCAAAGGCACGGATGTCGAACGGGAAGGCTATTCAAGTTTCTCAAACCGGACCTTCAAGGCGCAACTGGATAATGCGGGTATCCGCCGTTTGTTCATCGGCGGACTGGCTACCGATTATTGCGTTTTAAATACGGTGCGCGATGCACTGAACTTCCATTTCAAAGTATTTTTATTGATAGATGCGATACGCGCCGTTAATGTTCAGAAGCAAGATGGCGAAAACGCAATCAACGAAATGATTGAAAAGGGTGCGATACCTATTACCTTGAGCATGATCGGATAATGCCTGACAGCGCCTTGCTTACCGACCTTTACCAGCTAACCATGTTGCAGGGCTATTACGAACAGAACATGGAAGAGCTTGCCGTATTCGAGTTTTTTGTCAGGAAACTGCCTGAAACCCGGGGCTATTTGGTCGCGGCAGGTCTGGCCCAGGTTTTGATTTATCTGGAGCAATTGCGATTTTCTTCGGATGAGATTGAATGGCTGGCCAGTACCGGGCAATTCAAGCTGTCCATGCTTGATCGACTGAAGACATTAAAGTTTACCGGCGACGTCCATGCGATGCCTGAAGGTACGGTATTTTTCCCGAACGAACCGATATTGCGCATCACCGCGCCGCTGCCCGAAGCACAATTGGTTGAAAGCAGGATCATCAATCTATTGCATTTCCAGACCTTGATCGCCTCTAAAGCCGCGCGCTCGGTATTGATTGCGCCGGATAAGCTGCTGGTCGATTTCGGCATGCGCCGGGCGCACGGCAGCGAAGCCGCGCTGTTGGCAGCTCGGGCAAGTTATCTCGCGGGTTTCACGGGTTCAGCGACGGTGGCTGCCGGGATGCATTTTGGCATTCCCATTTTCGGCACGATGGCGCATTCTTTTATCCAAGCATACAGTTCAGAGAGCCAAGCCTTTGCCGATTTTGCCAAGGCCAATCCCGATAATGTCGTGTTTTTGGTCGACACCTACGATACCGAAGCCGGTGCGCAAAAAGTAGTCGATCTGGCGGCCGCATTGCATGCGCAAGGTATAAAAATCAAAGGTGTTCGCATAGACAGCGGCGATTTGGCCGATCATGCCCGGAAAGTCAGGACAATTCTTGACCGCGGCGGCCTTAACGATGCAACCCTCTTTGCCAGCGGCAATATCGATGAACATAAACTTGCAGAATTGATCGCTGAGCAAGCCCCGATTGACGGCTTCGGCATCGGTACGCGGTTGGATACCTCAGCCGATGCCCCTTATCTCGACTGCGCCTATAAATTGCAGGAATATGCCGGAATTGCCCGGCGCAAGCGTTCGGAAGGCAAAGCGACCTGGCCCGGACGCAAACAGGTTTATCGTAACTATGATAACGGCATTATATCCGGCGATACCGTAACCGTTGACAATGCGCCTTGCGCAGGCCAACCGTTACTGCAACTGGTTATGCAAGGCGGAAAGACTGTAGTAGGGCAGCCTACGCTTGTCGAGGCCAGGGAATATGCTCGATGCCAATTGAATAGTTTGCCAATGTCATTGCGCCAATTGAGTAATACCCTGGAATACCCGGTAATCATTTCTGCCGAACTGCAAGTGCTGGCGAAAACAGTGGATGAACGAAACACAGGCTGAAAGCCCTTATGGTGTTTTGATGTCAGGCTCAAAATATTTGCTGATGTTACGCACAGATAGTTTTTGTCCTGTTTGTCGCGCTGCATGGATGTAGTGCGTAGGATGCACTCAACTCGCGGCGCAGCGCGCCTTTAACTGCATTCCTACGCAGCGCGTGGGAATGAGAAAAAACGAAGAAAACCGGCCGTTGGTAGGAACCCAATCCCGTATGCCGCGCCGAGTACCGGAGCTTTCACCGGGAACAGCCCGAAGGGGCGCTGCAAGGATGCAGCGCGTTGCCAGAGGGCCAGGGATGGCCCTTCTGGCAACCCCCGGTGAAAGCGAGGAACGCAGGAAGCAAGCGGCAACCGGGTCGCCTTTTCTTTGGTTACTTTCTTTTGGCGAAGCAAAAGAAAGTAACTCGCCTTCGGGTGCGAGAACCCGATTCAAATAACCGTCGCGCTAGCGACACCTTAACGTTAAATCAGTATAAATTCGACTAACTGCTTAACATCAGATATTTGCTCGGATTGGACCTGATACTGACGGTATCAGTTCGGCCAGAAAAGAGACAGTCGCGACCAGCAGCTACCGGGCAACGAAATAACTGTTTCAATTCGCCGTTTCCGTGCGTTCAGCCAATAGCTTATAATTTCGAGCCATGATCATAATTGCGAACACTGCCTTTAAGCGAAGGATTTCCATGCAAGTCAGAATGAACGAAAAACGCCTATTTCCTTTTGCCGGTACGATGATTTTTACCCTCGTGGCCATTGTCGGATTCGCCTATGTTAAGTGGATGCCCTATTACGCTAAGGCCTTCCTCGCCCAGAGTCATCATTTCATAGGCGATTCGATTCTTTCGGGGAATTCCGTCTCTGCTCCGCCTGTATCATGGAACTCGGCTGTGGACTACGCCATAGCCTATAGCAAAGCAATCTGGAAGGCGCTTCTTCTAGGACTGATTCTGGGTTCCGGCATCAAGGTGCTTCTGCCGACTCAGTGGGTGAGCGCGGCGCTTGGTAGGCTAGGCTTCAAGAGCGTCGCACTAGGTAGCCTTTTTGCCATTCCCTGCATGATGTGTACCTGTTGCGCAGCCCCCGTGGCTGCCGGCATGCGCCAAAGCCGCGCATCGGTTGGTAGTGTAGTGTCCTGGTGGATATCAAACCCGGTGCTGAATCCTGCGACTCTGATATTCATGGGGTTCGTGCTGGGGTGGGGGTGGACTCTGTTCAGGGTTGTGTTAGGCATTGCAATGGTGTTTGGGGTTGCTTATTTAGCAGAGCGTTATGGCGACCAGCGTGAAGCTGTTTCGCTCGAACAGGGTTTACCGCCTGAGGCTGAGGCCTTAAAAGGCAACATTCTGACACTCTGGGGCCGGGAATTCATGGCCCTCGCGATCAAACTCTTACCCGAGTATCTTATTCTCGTACTTCTGCTTGGAGCCGCACGGGCTTGGCTTTTCCCGGTGCTTGGCGCTCATGATGGGATATTCTGGATCGTTGCAATGGCGGTAGCCGGTACACTGTTCGTGATACCCACTGCTGGAGAGGTACCCATTGTGCAGGCAATGCTCGCTTTGGGGTTGGGCGCGGGCCCTGCTGGGGCGCTCATTATGACGCTGCCGGCTGTTAGCCTGCCTTCGCTGGCCATGCTCAGCCGCATCTTTAGTTTGCGGACCCGTCTCGTGATTGTGGTCGGCGTTGTGCTTTCAGGCATTGCCGGCGGACTTATAGCGATGATCGCATTTTAACGTGAAAGAACCCTCAGACTTAACAACGCAATTTCCGCGTGGCCGTCGTGGGTCGAGTGCCGAATGTCGCGAATAGCAGCAATGTGCCATGAGCGGCCAGTCGATCTTAATTTTTGAATGACCGGTTTAACACCTTTAGGGGCCGTAGTCAGCTATAGTAAGAAACTAACTATAGCTCTTACCGAATACATCTAGGTGTATAATGGCCTATGTTATTCAATATGTTAGAATTTTAGCTCTGTACATAGAGAAAAAGACATCCATTTATTTATGAGGCAGTTAACCGCCACTTGTAAAGTGGTGTTCCAAAAATGGTTCTACCGACAGGCTGCCCATGATCGATGGAAATACAACAACCATTGGCCTCCACGTAATCAGAGACACATTTCAGGAATGTGTATTCTGGCTCATTAGCTGGACTGTCTCTTCTAAGTACATAAAATGTCCCAGAGTTTTCCAATGGTATGAAAGTTGGACCTTCTTGATCGTAAGGAAGATTGTCGTAGTGACGACAATACTCCCACCCCCCCTCATGGGAGGCAAACAGATATATGCCTGTCCTTTTAAGGATGGCTAAAATCTCATCCATAGAGACAATTTGCACTTGGTGCTGTGCATTACCTATAGGAACCAAAAGTGAAGTATGGAAAATTCTGGTCGGATTTATTCCCATGTCGGAGAATGATCGGGTTGCCTTCTCAAGCTCCTCCTTCGGTGCGTTCTCTTTAATCAAAATGTCCATCTGCTCATTTGCCCAAACATCAAGCTCATCCGCCGTTGCCCGTGGTTTCGGACCTTGATCCCGTTTGGCGGACTGAGGATCGTAATCCATATAGCCTAAAAAATATGAATTTCTGCCACTCTCCAATCCGCCAATCGTCGTAACAGACAATGCAACATTATTTTGGAATGTCGAGTTAATTGCTGCATATCCAAGAATTTCCTTTCCACGTCTCACTGCACGTAGTCTTGTATCGTATTTTGAAATAATTTCTTCAGGCAGTGCTCCATGGACAACGTATCTAGAATAGTAAATATCTCTAAGCCACCGTCCCATATCGCCGGTCCTAGTTATCTCCGCAACCGAATGATGAATTGTGGATTCATTGTTATGGGATATGTTTACGTTCACATCCAGACCACAAACAAGGACTGAGATGTAACTGTTGAAATCTATAGGTATTTTATCTTGATGGCCTGTGATCCCGCCAACAGATATCGTCCCATTTTCATTGATCAGTCCATCTTCAAGAATTAAACTTACTCGTGTAGATTCCCTTGCGCCGAGACATGGAGTTGAACTAACCAATGTTGGGCGTAATGTTAGTCCCTTGGGAAATAGTAGACGGTTAACTGCGTCAAGCCCTGCATCATAACGACGGGCCGCTACTTCAACGCTTTTCGCGGCCATGAATACAGAAAAGAAACCAATTCCAAATCGCCCAGCTGATTGAAATTTTGAAGAGCGTAATCCTGGGAATTCATCTTGAACAATATTCCCTGACCAAAAGGAGCTCCCAAAATCTAATAGTGCGCCAGTGAGTACGCCCATAGACATACCAACCCCATCATCGATAATATCAATTTTCCAGTTGCCATTAAATTGACTCAGGCGGACTGAGATTTCGCCAACATACCCTTCATCAATAAATCGACGTGCGACTACAGCATCTCGACTATTCTGAAGCATCTCCCGAATAACTATTTTTAACTTATCGCAACCCGCACCATATAATTGTTCGCCCCCAAGACGTTCGATCAGTCGTTGCATGTCGCTAACATGGACAGACACAGAGCATGGCATCCATCCAGTTACGCGTATGTGTTTAGACGCATTAGCAGGATTATCGACACCTTCAACATGCTGCATTTTAAATAGTGGCGATTTGCTGCTAGTGCCGAGTCTAGAGCTAAGTAATTGGTTTGAGTTTTGAAGTTCCCGCTGAACGAGACAAATCGCGTCATAAGCAACCCACCACGCATCAGCTTCATCGATTGGAAAGGCCGAACAAGATGTGAAAAGCAAAGTGCGGTTTTCTGGGTCGGAATGGGATGGCCCTACTTGCGATAAACGATTTTGTGCTTGCCAATGCTGAAGCGAAACACCGTGTCGGCGTACAAGTGCGTACAAAAAATCCGGCGCCCGACGACTATCGATATGGGCAGCATCTGCACATCTAAGCAAGCAGGCTATTTTTATTGGGTCTACCACCCAAGAAGACGGGAAGTTTCCTGGGGCATTTAGCTGACCCGGAAGAGATGTAAGAAGTTTTTCAATGTCCCAGTGATGGCTTGAAGCTATGAGTCCAATTATCTCTCCAAAATTGCTTCTAAGGTTGGTGTCATCTATAAGAAAAATATCGTGATCGTTTGGCGTTTTCCAGCCAATTTTAGCGAGATCAGCGGCCCGCGCACTATGAAAACGTCGGATCGTCACAAAATCCGCAGCTTTCAAGCATTCATCATTTTCAGCATCTGGGTATTTTTTCAATTCCGTAGCATAGGCATCTTGCCAATATACGTTCTCCCGAATTCCCTTCAGTCCATTTTCATATGCTTCAAAGCATAGCGCCGCATCATGCAGCAATACTGCGCCTCCGAAAACAAATGCCTCCAATGGATTAAGCGGATAGTCATCTCCAGCAATAAGATCAGCAACGCCCCAAAGTGCATCCAGATGAGAGATATCATGAATGGTAAGTTCTGGCAAATCGGATGAAATCCTTGATACCAATTGGGATGCGCGTTCTCGGAAAGTACAGAAACTCGTTTTTAGGCGTTCATATTCTCGAACATTTTCACTGTTCTGTGCACCCAGCGAGCGTTTCCAAAGCCCTGTGTTTTCAATTTCTTTCATTCTTCCATCCCTTGGTGCGGCCAAACTTGACAATATTTCATGCTACCAGCTTTTCCTTCTGTTGAGGGCCGTAGGCTGGGTTTCATTATCATTCAACTCAGGCACGTCTACAAGCCTAACGTCGGCTTATTTTCCATTTTTGGTCATTGGAAAAATTAAATCGATTGTCGTTTTTGTGTCGAAGGACTAAACCGCTCACGCGGTATTGAGGCTGCGATCATAAGCCTGGGGGTGGTTGAAAGAGCGTGACATTTTCCTATGTTAAGGAATGAGGCAATCCGCCTTGTTTCAAGATAGGAGCAGTGTCATGACTTCGACAAGTAAACCCATTACCCCGTTGCGCCAACGCATGATTGACGACATGCGGATGCGCAAACTTTCCCCCAAAACCCAGGCCAGTTATATCCGTGTTGTGAAACGATTCGCGGGTTTCCTGGGACGTTCGCCTGATACAGCCAGCGTCGAAGATTTACGCCGTTATCAATTGCACTTGGTTGATCACGGTATTTCGCCGATTTCATTGAATGCGACCCTCACCGGGCTCAAGTTTCTCTTTGAAACGACGCTAGACCGCCCTGAGTTGTTGACTAAGATGCACCCGGTGCATGTACCTCACAAACTGCCGGTGGTATTGAGTCGTGAAGAGGTGGCTCGCCTGATCGCCGCCGTTGACAATCTCAAGCACCAGACAGCGTTATCGGTGGCTTACGGCGCCGGCTTACGTGCCAGCGAGGTGGTGTCGCTGAAGGTCGGTGATATCGACAGCCAGCGTATGACGCTGCGCATCGAACAGGGTAAAGGCAGCAAGGATCGTTATGCCATGCTGTCGCCGGTGCTGTTGGAACGGTTGCGCGCCTGGTGGAAGTTTGCCCATGCACAAGGCAAAATGCTCCAAGGTGGCTGGCTATTTCCTGGCTTGGACCCCATCGATCCACTCAGCACCCGTCAACTCAACCGGGCCATCCATGCCGCTGCAGAGGCGGCGCGGATTGACAAGCGGGTATCGATGCATACGCTTAGGCACAGTTTCGCCACTCACTTGCTGGAACAGAAGGTGGATATTCGGGTGATCCAGGTGCTACTTGGCCACAAGAAGCTGGAAACCACGGCGCTGTATGCCCAGGTGGCCACCGATATCCTGCGTGAGGTGGTCAGTCCACTGGAGACCTTGCAACCGGTGTAGACTAAGGTCATGGTGCGTCCCGCACTGGAGGTGGCGGAGATTTTCCGCGCCCACGGACCCGCTTGGCGACAAGCTCAACAGACCCACTTAAGTCTGGGGCAACTGAAAGTCATGTCCGCCATCGAACAGTGTCGTACCTCGACCTTGGGTGGGCATGTGTTGCACTGTCCTGCCTGTAAGCATGACGAAATCGCCTACAACTCTTGCCGTAACCGGCACTGCCCAAAATGCCAGGCCAGTGCGGCTAAACGGTGGCTCGAAGCCCGGCAGGCCGATCTGTTACCGGTGGACTATTACCATGTGGTATTCACCTTGCCCGCGCCGATCAGCGCCATCGCCTACACCAACAAGGCGGTGATCTATGGCCTGCTGTTTGAGGTCGCCGCCGAGACGCTGCGCACCATCGCCGCAGACCCTAAACATCTGGGCGCACGGATCGGAGCCACCTTGATTCTGCATACCTGGGGCTCGGCGTTAACTCATCATCCGCATGTGCACGGCATCGTTCCCGGCGGCGGCTTATCCGTAGACGGCAAGCGATGGGTGGCTTGCAAACCGGGCTTCTTTTTATCGGTACGCGTGCTGTCACGGCTGTTTCGACGGCGTTTTCTGGAAGAACTCAGCAAAGCGCAGGCGGCAGGACAATTGCAGTTCTTCGGTGAGCATGCCCATCTGGCTGACGCCTCGGCCTTTGCTGATTGGCTCGTGCCACTTAAAAAGTGCGAATGGGTGGTCTACGCCAAACGCCCGTTTGCAGGGCCTTCGGCGGTATTGGCTTATCTGTCGCGTTATACCCACCGGGTGGCAATCGCCAACTCACGCCTGATTGCCCTGGACGAGCGCGGCGTCACGTTCCGCTGGAAAGACTACCGAGCCAAGGGCAAGACGCGGCATAAAACCATGACGCTCACTACCGACGAGTTTATCCGCCGCTTCCTGTTGCATGTGTTGCCCAGTGGCTTCCATCGCATTCGTCATTATGGCTTGCTCGCCAATTGCGGCCGCCGTGAACAGCTTGCGCAGGTACGTAAACTACTGCAGGTTATGCCGACCGACAGTGAACTCAACGGTGGGGATACCGATGCGGTAGGACAATCGGCCCAGCCGACTTTCACCTGTCCCGACTGCGGTGCGGCCATGATCATCGTCGAAATCTTAGCGCGCAAACAGCCGATTCGAGCACCACCTTGGCAACGAGGTACGGCATGAAAACAAGAGTCTGCCAAACTCCACATCACCAGTTACTGTTTCATCGGCGGTTAGAGCCGATACGGGAAGGCTTGGCCTGGTGGCGTAAAATCCCTATTTTTTGCTCGCCACCGCCACGAAAAATCAGGCGCATAGACTGTGAGATGGACCTACTGGGCTATATCGGGCCTCGGCTGACCAACATGAGAGCCAGGTTAACCCGTACAGCCACCTGTTAAATCTCCATAGTCCATCCCCTGTTCTAGTCCACTGCTGCGTAGCCCGCGGTTTCCTCCCTCGAGGCTTGTCCGACGCCTGCCCACCCAGTTCTGTCGCGTCTTGCAGTCTTGCGCAGGAGGGCAGGCATCTGACAACCCTTAACAAACTCGGTCTTTCACGAATGACGCAGTCCGGCCATGTGCGGTCGGTCACCGTAGCCGGGCCTATAACCGCATTCGCACGGAAAGTGGACGTAGCTATAAAAACTGGACGATGACAGCCAGAGGTAGATTAACCAGCTCTCGATAACAGTCTGTAAACATAATCCCTAAGACCTGCAAGCATCTTTTTTCGGCCCGAATTAGCTGCAAATATCCGAAGCCATCGATCCGAATTAATTGCCAAAGGGATCTTCCCCCTCAGGGTCGGGGCATTGATTTATAATCGCTCAGCTTTATATAGGGTATCTGTTGAGATATTAAGCCCATATTCGACGCCTCAGTTTCTAATCTTGTACCCAGTCTTAAACACCCACCCTACAAAAGTCAGGCAGATGATAAGAAAACCAAACGTCATGCCAATACTCATGCCGATGTGCACATCGGCGACACCGTAGAAGCACCAGCGAAAGCCGCTGATCAAATAGACCATTGGATTGAACAGGGTGATCTTCTGCCACAATGGAGGCAACATAGTGATCGAATAGAACGCGCCGCCCAAGAATGTGAGCGGGGTGACGATCAACATCGGAACCACCTGTAGTTTCTGAAAATTATCGGCCCATAGGCCGATAATGAAGCCAAACAGGCTGAAGGTAACGGCAGTGAGCAAAAGAAAGGCGATCATCCATAAGGGGTGGGCGATCTGGTAGGGCACGAAAATGCGGGCGGTGCCCAGAATGAGCAGCCCCAACATCACCGATTTGGTCGCCGCCGCCCCCACATAACCAATGAGTATCTCGACCCATGAAACCGGTGCTGATAGCAGCTCATATATAGTGCCCGCCCACTTGGGCATGTAAATACCGAAAGAAGCATTGGATATGCTTTCGTTCAGTAGATTCAGCATGACCAGTCCTGGGATGATGAAGGCGCCATAACTGATGTCGTCAATGTTGCCCATACGCGAACCGATGGCTTTGCCAAATACGATGAAGTATAGCGAGGTGGTCAGTATCGGTGCGGCGATGCTTTCCCACAGAGTACGAAAGGTGCGTGCCATTTCAAAGTGGTAAATGGCGCGAATGCCATAGATGTTCATTCCAGTGCCTCCTTGGGCTGATGCACCAGACTGACGAAGATGTCCTCCAGTGAACTCTCGCTGGAGCGTAAGTCTTTGAATTCGATATTGTGCTCACCTAGCGTGCGCAATAACTCGGCAATACCGGTTTCTTCTTTTTGGCTGTCGAAGCTATAAACCAGGGTGTGTCCATCGTCGGAGAGCGCTAATGGCCAAACGCTTAGCTCGGCCGGGATGCTGGTCATGGGCTGCCGCAAAGTCAGCATGAGCTGCTTTTTGCCAAGCTTGCGCATCAATACATCTTTGTCTTCAACAACGATCAGTTCACCTTGGCTGATGACGCCGATCCGGTCTGCCATGTCTTCGGCTTCTTCAATATAATGTGTGGTCAGAATGATGGTGGTACCCTGCTCACGTAGTTCGCGCACCATGCGCCACATATCGTGTCGTAACTCCACATCCACGCCGGCACTCGGCTCATCGAGGAACAATATCGTCGGCTCATGCGCGAGGGCTTTGGCAATCAGCACGCGACGTTTCATGCCCCCCGATAAGGTCATGATTTTTGCGTCGCGTTTGTCCCATAGGGACAGATCGCGCAGCACTTTTTCCAGGTAGGTTGCGTTGGGTGCCTTACCGAACAGCCCCCGGCTGAATTTGATCGTGGCCCAGACCGACTCAAACGAGTCCGTATAGAGTTCCTGCGGCACCAACCCGATGCTGGCCCGCGCCGCGCGGTAGTCTCGCACGATGTCGTGACCGCCGGCGATGATGGTTCCAGAGCTAGCCTTGACGATGCCGCAGATGATGCTGATCAGTGTCGTCTTGCCCGCACCATTGGGTCCGAGCAAGGCGAATATCTCACCGCGTTTTATCTCCAGGTTGATTTTTTTGAGCGCTTGGAAACCACCGGCATACGTCTTGTTAACGTCGCGCACGAAGATGATGGGAACGGAATTTTCGGCGGATATGGGCATTGTCTTTATGAATGATAGGCTAGGTGTAAGGATTCTTTCACAGTGCAAGTGATTGTATAAATAATTGTTTATCTTGAGCAATCATGGCTAAATCTGCCGTTTCTCCGGCAGTAGTCTAAGAGTCCGGAGCTTAAATGTAATCTGATGGTTGGGTGAGTTTAAACAAACAACAGTAAAGTCTCATAGACGTGTAGTTTAATCAATTTCAAGAGCCTATATTTAATAATAGGCTTTCGAATACCAAAGCAATTAATTCATCGAGTTAGTGTCATACGTTTCTATACATATTGTGTTTTTAGTTTGAAGTGTTATGGTTTTATTTACGGTTGAAATGGAATAGTGCTTTTAAACTCCAGATGACACTCAGCAACCAATTGCGGACATGCGGTTTACATTCTGCATTATCCGCAAACTATTTTTATCCACATTGAAGTGTTAACGCCGCTCGTCGCGCCGACTGATAAGGAGGCACGCCCCTACTTTCATCCAATAGACTGTCTCCACGCTTCTGGCTTAATCGCAGCCGTAGTTTCCTAATCGATTGAACAAAGGAGGAACACAATGAAAATTCTGATGGTACTGACGTCTCATGACACGCTTGGGAATACAGGGAGGAAGACGGGGTTCTGGCTGGAAGAGTTCTGCGCCCCTTATTACACGTTTATTGATGCGGGTGCTAGCGTTACGGTCGCTTCCCCCAAAGGCGGTGAACCGCCGCTCGACCCCAAGAGCGACACACCCGAAGGGCAGACCGACCTTACAAGCCGATTTAAGAACGATCCTAAAACGCAGGCCGTACTAGCTGGCACGACGAAACTATCCGACGTGAAGGCGCAGGATTACGACGCGATCTTTTATCCGGGCGGTCACGGTCCGATGTGGGACCTGGCTGAAGATCCAATCTCGAATACCTTGATCGAAACCTTTTACAACGCAGGCAAACCCGTCGCGGCGGTCTGTCATGGTCCTGCCGTATTGCACCACGCAATGTTTAACGGCGAACCGATAGTGAAGGGGAAACGCGTCACAGGCTTTACAAATTCAGAAGAAGAGGCCGTTCACCTCACTGAGATAGTGCCGTTTCTGGTCGAGGACGAACTCAAGCGTCTAGGCGGCCACTTCGAAAAGGCCGCCGACTGGCAGAGTTTCGCGATCGTCGATGGCCACCTGATCACCGGGCAGAACCCGGCGTCTTCAACAGCGGCGGCCCAGGAACTCATCAAGCTGCTGACGTCGACTCTGGTAGGCGTAAGTTGACCCGCCGATCTTCCGCAAAGGCAAATTCGACTTTTGGCTTATTCGCTAACCTATGAATAATTATATAATTTTTGGGCTGGCGTGTAATATCCGATAGTATGCAGCTTCTTATTAATGACGCGCATACGTTTCTTAGTATTTTTTTCAGTTCCCGTACAGCACAAAGGAGAATAAAAATGGCATTAAGAATAAATGATGAAGCACCTGATTTCACAGCCACCACAACGCATGGAATCATTAATTTTCATGAATGGATTGGTAATGGATGGGCTATCTTATTTTCTCATCCCAAGGACTTTACGCCGGTGTGTACCACTGAGCTGGGCTATATGGCAAAGCTAGAGCCTGAATTCACGAAACGAAACTGTAAAATTATTGGTTTAAGCGTTGATCCAGTGGATAACCACTCTAGATGGGTAAAAGATATCGAAGAAACACAAGGCTGTGCTGTTAATTATCCGATGATCGGCGATACTGATTTGGCAGTGGCGAAGCTTTATAATATGTTGCCTGCTGATGAGGCAGGTTCGTCAGAAGGCCGAACAGCAGCTACAAATGCAACGGTTCGCTCCGTTTTTATCATTGGTCCAGACAAAAAAATTAAACTGATGCTTACCTACCCTATGACAACGGGGCGTAACTTTGACGAAATTCTGCGGGTTTTAGATTCAATGCAGCTAACGGCTAAGTACAAAGTCGCTACACCAGTTAATTGGAAAAACGGTGAAGATGTCATTATTGTCCCATCAGTATCCGATGAGGAAGCAAAAGGAATGTTTAAAGAAGGTTGGAAAACACTAAAGCCATATCTGCGTTTGGTTAAGCAACCGCACTAGCAGGTTATTCCAGCGGTCAGCCTCTGGTGTCTCCTGGAGATGCTACGTTAACTTGTAAATTCTGCCATTTATATGGTTAAAAACGTATAACATTAGACATTTCGATACGGACTGTCTAATGTTTTCAGTGCGTAGGTCGGGCAACAGCTTTTCGTTGCCCGACATTTTGGTGTGTGAATGTGTCGGGCATAAACAGCTTGCTCGACCTACGTGACTCTTACTTCGGCGTGTACGTCATCTCCATCATCTTCCATTCCTTGCCGCCGGGGTGAGTCCCGTACATGTCGAACGTCTGGGTATTGCTATCCACGATCTTCCAGATAGCGCGATGCTTCATGTATCCACCGCCCGGTTCGGCGTGCTGGCCCTTCAAGGTGATGGTCTTGCCGTCTGTGCTCGCAGTGCCTTCCATCGTGAAGATCCCGGTACCCATGGTAGACATCCAGCTCGTCACATACCGCTTGAGCAAGTTGTCATAGGCTGTAATCTCGATCCCGGAGAATGGCTGCCCCATCATTTGACCGGTCAATTCCTGCTGAAGAAAGCGCCCGTCCAGCAGTATCTTCATTTCCGCGGAGCCGGTCGATTCCACTGGTGGCTTGTTGGGCTCCATCCATTCCTTGGTTTTAGTTGTCCAGCTTCCCGCAAGGCTTGCCAATTGCTTGTGCTGCTCGCCCGGCGCGGCCAGCTTGGTGTAGACCTCCATCATCGCTTGCGGGTCCATTGGTTTCTCCGCCTTCTTGCCCTTCGCCATGGCGACGGGTGCCGCCAACATGATACAGAGACTCATGAGAGTGAGTTGTAAGTAACGCATGGTTTTCTCCTTTCAAAGTGTAGTTAGAAAGTCATAGGTAAACTAGGCCCATCGTGTGGGGCGCCGCCCGCCCCTGATAGTGTGGTATACGCACCAAGCCGATGGGTGGCGACGTTAAGGAAGCGCTTGGCGATATAGCCAAATGATCGGCCTCTTGCTGCTGGCTGTAACCTTTTTCAAGCACCAACTTGGCAGCATCCTGTTTGAATTCCAGACTATATTTAGGCCGATTGTATTTTTTACTCATGGACCTCTATGGGCAGTATAAATTCTGCCTTTAGAGGTATCCGGCTTCATTAAACCATTTCAAACTGAATATGCAATACGGATGAACACCTACATGCACTAAGAGAAGTAGGCTGCATTTGTGTTCCAAATCCTGTTCGCATTTTTTAATAAATGGCGTAAAGATAACCGATCTCTCAATAACCTTTTTGGCCGTTTGTCGCCAGGATTCCGTTTTGATATACCCATACGAAACGCCGCCATCAAGGCAAATTCAGTGTATCAATAGGGTTTTATTTAGGTTTATGAGCCATTCTTGCTTTGTGGTAGCCCCTAATTTACAGGCATCCCAAGTATCAATAAAGTCATCAGATCAGTGGTCCGCTGAATCAGGCAGACCGTTCAACCCGATGAAAGTCAGCTTTCGTCGCACTACAGACGATCAAGATGCCTACTCAACAGGCAGCTTAGGGTCGAACTGAGACAGCTAATGTCTGAAACAGTTGAGACTAATTTTGGCAATTGTCGGATCAAGTCTGGAGTTTTACAAAGCAGTATCAGGAAGTACCGTTATCTTTTACATTTCCGGCATGCAGGCCGCATTCTTTTTGGGCTCCCGCTTCCCACCACCAGCGTCCGGCTCTTTCATGTTCATGAGGCAAAATAGCGCGGGTGCAGGGTTCGCAGCCTATGCTGGTAAAGCCTTTTTCATGCAGTTCGTTATAAGGGATCTGATAGGCTTCAATATAATCCCAGACTTGCGTCAGGCTCCAATTGACTAGCGGATTGAATTTAATCAATGGATGTCCGGCGGTGGAAAATTCGCTGTCTATTTGCACTTCAGGAATAGACTGCCGGGTATCCGGGCTTTGATCTTTGCGTTGGCCGGTAATCCAGGCATCTAACTGAGGCAGTTTGCGTTTTAATGACTCAACTTTACGGATGCCGCAACATTCGTGATGGCCGTCCACATAAAAGCTAAACAGGCCTTTCTTTTTTACCAGGTTATCGAGCAAGTCCTTGTCCGGCGATAATATTTCAATGTCTATCCGGTAATGTTTTCTGACTTTTTCTATGAAACGGTAGGTTTCGGGATGTAAGCGCCCGGTATCCAAACAAAAAACCTGGATGTCTTTGCTGAGTTTGACAGCCATATCGATCAGCGCCACATCTTCCGCACCGCTGAAAGCAATGGCAATGTTGTCGAATAGCTCAAGCGCTTTTTTAAGTATGATGCGCGGGTTTTTATGGGTCAGGTCAGTTTGTAATTGCTGGATATTGAAGGTTTCCATAATATTCCTGTCCAAAGGGGAGGGCTTATGCAGAGCGCCGCTGCTATCGGTCTGACATTGAGGATGCAGTTGTCGTTAGCTGAAACATTAGCCTGTTCCTTAGCTCTCAAGGCGCGCACTCATCGTTATACCCAAATGCCCAAGAGACACTCGTTCCCACGGAGCCCGTGGGAACGAGAGCGAAAAGGGAAGGGCTTATGCAGAGCGCCGCTGCTATCGGTCTGACATTGAGGGTGCAGTTGTTAGCTGAAATATCTTTTGCTAATCAGGCCCTTTTTTGCTTAACCAGATTGATTAGGTGTAGGCCGGAATAAGGCCATCCAAGCGCGTAGCGCGAGGTGGCGTTTCCGGCGAATTTGGATAGTGTTTGCCGGAAACGCCAGTTCTCGCTGTCGCTCGAACCGGCTTATTCCGGCCTACATGGCTCTTTGTAACTATTCAGCGCGAAGCACAGCATCCCTCTCCTACTGGAGAGGGAGCAAGCGCGATTTTCGATTTGCTGAGTAGTTACGACGCTTTTTGCTTAACCAAATTGATCAGGCTACCCGCCAACACCATTTCTACCTGGTATTGCGTCATCCGATGCTCGGTTTCATAGGTCTCGTTCTTGGTCAGGTTGATCACCTTGACGCTATTTCCCTGACGAATGGCAGTGCGCACATCGGGAATTGATAGCCGGTCGCCTTGGGCGATCTTGTTCCAATCATCCGGATTGGCAAATATCAACGGCAAAATGCCGAAGTTGCTTAGATTCTGCAAATGTATTCTGGCAAAGCTTTTTGCGATGACAGCCTTGACTCCCAGATAGCGGGGGCCTAAGGCTGCGTGCTCGCGGCTTGAACCCTGCCCGTAATTGCTGCCGCCAACAACGAACGATCCCTGTTTTTGATAGCTCATAGCTCTTTCGGAGTACGTCTCGTCGATCGGGCTGAAAACAAACCGGCTGATTGCCGGGATATTACTGCGAAAAGGCAGCACCTTGGCTCCGGCAGGCAAAATTTCATCCGTGGAAATATCATCCTCCACCTTCAATAGCACCGGCCCTTCGAGTATATCGGGCAGAGGCTCTAACTGGGGCAGCGGTTTGATATTGGGGCCTTTCTCCAAGTCATACAGTTCGCCTTCCGGTGCGGGGGGGACCAGCATCTCGATATTGAGGAGTACGGTCTCAGGCTCCATGAAACGGGGATACTCCATGCCCAGCGTACGCGGATCGGTAATCACGCCGGTCAGGGCCGAGGCGGCGGCGGTTTCCGGGCTGCACAAATACACCAGATCTTCCTTGGTGCCCGAGCGGCCAGGAAAATTCCGGGGAACGGTGCGCAGGCTAATGCGGCCCGTAGCCGGAGCCTGTCCCATGCCGATACAGCCGCCGCAACCGGCTTGGTGGAGGCGCGCGCCCGCATGGATCAGCTTTCCCAGTATGCCGGTTGCCGTCATGTTCTCCAATATCTGCCGGGACGTGGGGTTGACGTCGAATGAAACGCGGTCGTGCGCCTGTTTGCCGTCGACGATCATGGCTGTGATGGCAAAGTCCCGCAGCCCAGGATTGGCGGATGATCCGATATAGGATTGGTAGATTTCCCGGCCCGCCACCTCGCGCACCGGCACCACGTTACCCGGACTGCTGGGCAGCGCGATCAGAGGCTCCAGCTCCGACAGGTTGATTTCCTCGTATTCGTCGTATTCCGCATCCGGGTCTGCGAGAATTTCCCGAAAGGCTTGCTCGCGCCCCTGGCTTTTGAGGAACGCCATGACCGCATCGTCCGATGGAAAAACCGACGTGGTGGCGCCCAGTTCGGCGCCCATGTTGGCGATCACATGCCGGTCCATGGCGGTCAGGGATTTCAATCCGGGACCGTAATATTCGACGATCTTGCCAACCCCGCCGTCCACGTCGTGCCTGCGCAGCATTTCCAAAATTACATCTTTGGCGCTCACCCAGTCGGGCATTTCCCCGACCAGTTTGACGCCCCATGTTTTCGGCATTTTCAGGTAAAACGGTTCCCCCGCCATCGCCATCGCCACCTCCAGGCCGCCCGCACCGATTGCCAGCATTCCCAATGAACCGGCCGCGCAGGTATGGCTATCCGAGCCTAACAAGGTTTTTCCCGGCACGCCGAAGCGCTCCATATGCACGGGATGACTCACGCCGTTACCGGGGCGGCTATACCAAAGGCCGAACTTCTTACACGCACTACGCAAAAACAGATGGTCGTCGGCGTTTTTAAAGTCTTCCTGCAGCAGGTTGTGATCTACATACTGGACGGAAAGTTCGGTTCGTATGCGCGGAAGGCCAATCGCTTCAAATTCCAGCATGACCAGCGTGCCCGTTGCATCCTGGGTGAGCGTTTGATCGATTTTTAAGCCGATCTCTTCACCGCATACCATGCGGCCTTCGACCAAGTGACTTTCGATCAGCTTCTGAGTTACGTTTTTACCCATGGCTTTGTACTCCCGCATAGCATCAGGTATTTTAATAGCAATTCTTTTCCTGACCAGATTTTAACTGCATTTCATAGTCTACGGGTGATACATAGCCATTGGCAGAATGAAGGTGCTCGCGGTTATAAAATATCGTTTGTCGTCCTCTGTCTTATCCGAAAACCAGGAGGCGTCACAATCGATACATCCTGCTTACTAAGGCACAGCCACTATTGCTTGAACTTCGCAGCTTCTTCGGAGCCGCCGGTGGCATCGCCTTCACTGTAGGAATGGGCGCCGACACCTGCCAATTTACCTGCATCGACTACCAGGTACTCGTTGCGGATCGGCCGACCTTCGAACCAGCATTCCAGCACCTCTCTGACGCCGGCGGCATAGCGGGCCTGCGCGGACAGGCTGGTACCGGAAATATGCGGGGTCATGCCGTGATGAGGCATGCTCCGCCATGGGTGATCTTTCGGCGCCGGTTGCGGAAACCAGACATCGCCCGCATAACCCGACAGCTGGCCGCTTTCCAATGCATGGGCAATAGCGTCGCGGTCGCAGATCTTACCGCGGGCGGTGTTGATGATGTAAGCGCCGCGTTTCATCTTGGCCAGCATAGCCTCATCGAACATGTGTTCGGTTTCCGGGTGTAATGGGCAATTGATCGTCACCACATCGCAAACCCGCACCATCGATTCAACATTGGGGTGCCAAGTCAGGTTCAATTCCTGCTCGACGGCAGTCGGTAGGCGGTGGCGATCGGTGTAATGCAGTTTGACATCGAACGGTTTCAAGCGGCGCAGCACCCCCAGACCGATGCGTCCTGCGGCGACGGTGCCGACTTCCATGCCTTCCAGGTCGTAGGAGCGCGCCACGCAGTCGGCGATGTTCCAACCGCCTTTTACGACCCACTGGTAGGATGGAATGTAGTTGCGCACCAGGCTTAGAATCATCATCACCACATGTTCGGCAACGCTGATGCTGTTGCAGTAGGTGATTTCGGCGACGGTGATATTGTTTTCCATCGCCGCCTGTAAGTCGACATGGTCGGAACCGATGCCAGCGGTCAGCGCCAGTTTCAATTTCGGCGCTTTGGCGATGCGTTCCGCGGTCAGATAGGCTGGCCAAAACGGCTGGGAGATGACGATTTCGGCATCGTGCAATTCCTGATCCAAGCGCGAGTTTTCACCGTCTTTGTCGGAAGTCACCACCAGCGTATGGCCCAGACTTTCCAGATAGCGACGCAAACCCAATTCGCCGGAAACACTGCCCAGCATTTGACCGGGGATGAAGTCGATGGCTTTGGGGGTCGGAGTAGTTTGGCCGTCGGGATAAACTTTGATTTCCGGTATCGCGTCGCGGGCATAGGATTTTGGATAGCCGTCAATCGGATCGTCGTAAAGTACGCAAACAATTTTGGTCATTTTTTCTACCTCAATGATGATTTTCCCTAAGGAATCGCTGATTTAATCCTGCGACAAGCTCAGGATGAACGGTGACGTATGGAAATACAGGCTAGATAAAAAAAATGGTTTATACAATATGTAGGTATACCTATTTGGTTTATTCGCTGGAACGGAATAACAAGGATGTGATTGTCGCTCAGGAGTCTGTCGAGCGTGAGATCGCCGTCCGCATCGTCCATTCGCAAGTTCAGTTAAATAGCCTATGTTTTTATCATGTCCAAACCGGCCTGTTGTACTCTCAGTCACAATCAAGCAACGGCCATGACTTAGCGATAAAGAAACCGATGTTTGTATAAGTAGTGATACGAATATTATTGATTTTATTCAGGAGTTATAAACTCCCTGACGAGGTTCTACTTAAGTTTTTATGGGTGAGCCTTTAGCAGTGTCCGTAGCTATCTTTGAACCTGCCGGAAAAACAATGTCTCCGCTAGCGAAGCGTTTGGCGACAAGCTACCTGAGTTATTCTATGAGTCCCATGAGAATCTTTAATCTTGGAAAATACACCGGCTTTAATTTGGAGGGATTTTGACTTTTTCTCTTTCGACACATGCTTCTGCAAACAGGCTTATTGATTCGAGCAGCCCGTATCTGCTCCAACACGCGCATAACCCGGTTGACTGGTATCCGTGGGGCGAGGAAGCGTTTGCCAAGGCGCGGAAGGAAAACAAGCCGATTCTGCTCTCCATCGGCTATTCCACCTGTTATTGGTGCCATGTGATGGAACGTGAGATCTTTGAGAATCCGGAGATCGCCAAGTTGATGAACGAGTCTATCGTCAGCATCAAGATCGACCGGGAGCAGCGGCCGGACGTGGATGATCTTTACATGACGGCCACCCAGATGATGACGCACAGCGGCGGCTGGCCGAACAACGTATTCGTCACGCCCGATCTCAAGCCGTTTTACGCCGGCACCTATTTCCCGCCGGCGGCCTTTTCGTCGCTCATTCAGCAGATCCACTACATATGGATGCAGGATCAGGTACCCCTTAAAGCGCAGGCCGAGCGGCTGGCTAGCGCCATCATCCGGATCAAACAGCAGGAAAACAATGCCCAAAGCAGCTCGCTTCCCGGCAGCCGGCTGGTGGAGGCGCTGATCAGCCATTTCAGCGATTATTACGACAACCGGCTGGGCGGGTTTTACCAAGCTCCGAAGTTTCCCAATGAGGACGCGCTGCTGTTCCTGCTTGAGGCCTACCGCCTGACCAGTAACAATACGTGCCTGGAGATGGCGCGCGGCACGCTGGAAAAAATGGCAGAGGGCGGGATACACGACCATGTCGGCGGCGGGTTCCATCGCTACGCCACCGATGCGCAGTGGCGTATCCCGCATTTCGAGAAGATGCTCTACAATCAGGCGCTGCTGGGGCGTGCCTACACGGAGCTTTACGCGCTTTCCAATAAGCCAGATGACCGTGTCGTCGCCGAAGGTATTTTCGACTTTACGCTGCGGCAGATGACGCACAAGGACGGTGGCTTCTACTCTGCGCTTGATGCCGAGACCGACGCCGTGGAAGGCGCTTATTACGCATGGACGGATGCGGAACTGCAAGATGCCCTGGATACGGATTCCTACGCATGGCTGATGAAACATTACGGACTGGCAGAGATACCCAAGATTCCCGGACACAAGCATGTGGACGGCAGGGTGCTGTATCTGATTCAGCCGCTTTCGGAGAGTGCGACGGCGGAAGGACTGTCTTACGAGGATGCGGTTAAGAAACAGCAGGCCGTGATGACCTCGCTACGGGAATCGCGGGACAAGCGCAAATTACCGCATCTCGACAACAAAATCATCACGTCCTGGAACGGGCTGATGATCGACGCGTTCGCCCGCGCTGGACTATGTATGAGGAAGCTGGAATATACCGAAGCCTCCCGCCGTGCAGCCGATTTCATTCTGGCTAATTTGCGGAAACAAGACGGGTCGCTGTATCGCACATGGCGGGACGGCCAGGCCGAAATCTCAGCCTATTTTGAGGATTATGCCTTCATGATTCAGGGGCTGGTGTCCATCTATCGCGCGGCCAAAGATAACAGATACCTGCAAGCAGCGAAGGAACTGGCGGCGAAGGCCAAGCAGCTGTTTTGGGACGAGAAACATGGCGGGTATTACTTCACCGATGGCAGCGAGCTGTTGCTGGTGCGGATGAAAAACGCCGTGGACTCGGCCATTCCCTCCGGCAATGCGGTGATGGCTCAAGCCTTGCTCGATCTTTATGAAATCACCGGCGATGCCGAATGGAAACAGCAGGCCGAAGCGCTGCTTATTGCCTTCGGGCAGGCCATCACCGAGAACCCGAGAGCCTATACCCATATGGTACATGCGTTGCTTAGGCTGAATCATGTGGCACCGGCAGCGAAGGCCGCACAGCAACCGGATGAAGCGGTTACCCTGCGGGAGGCGATGGTAACCAAAACGTATGTGAAGGTCGGTGCGTCGGCACCCAAGCGCGAGGGCAATAGCCTCACTGTTACGGCGGTGCTGGACATTGCCCAGGGCTGGCATGTCAATGCCAATCCTGCGAGTTTCGATTTTTTGATTTCTACTTCTGTTGATGTGCGCGAGGACTCCGGCAAGGCAGAAGTGGAGCCTGCCTATCCCGATGCGCGCGCGATGACTACACCACTGGGTGACATCAATGTTTATGAAGGGAAAGTGAGTATTCCGGTGAAGGTGACGCTTCCGGGCAACGCAGAAAATCTCCGCCTGCTCGTCCGCGCCCAGGCCTGCAAGGATGCTACTTGCCTCGCGCCATCAGATTGGATCGTACCTGTAAAGTTAAAATAAAAAGAGACGGCTTCAGATTTAGTCGCAACTATTTATAAAGCAGTAAAACTGCACTACGACTCAATATTAAGCGAGTGCATCAATAGAGTTAAACTCATTTTTGAAAATGAAGGATGGTAACCATGGCAACACATCATGCGGCTCCCGGAGAAATTGTTGACCTTGCTAGTTGGGCAGATGATTTACCCAACGAAAAAACAAAGGCCATTATAAAAACCAATGACATAGAATTAGCGCGCCTTGTCATACCAAAAGGCAAAGAATATCCAAATCACAAGGTATCAGGGCCTATCGTCGTTCATTGCCTTCAAGGGAAGATTGAGTTTACTGCTATGGGGGCAACACAAGAATTACATTCCGGTCAATTACTCTATCTTGTAGCAGGAGAGCCACATTCGCTTAAAGGAGTGGAGGATTCTGTGATTCTTTTGACAATCCTTATTTCAAGCTGACTATTGGAAATGTTTTCCACGGCTCGCCTTTTCTTTGGTTACTTTCTTTTCGGCTGCATGGACAGATATTTGCTCCTGCAATATCCGCATTCACCACATCCCAGTGGATTATGCAGGAGGTAGAGCAATGCAGGAGCTATTGCCGAGGCGACGCAGGAGCAGTTGCCGAGGCGAAGCACAAGAAAGTAACTAGCCTTCGGGCGCGGCAACCCGGTTCAATCAAGTGTCGCGCTAGCGATTCCTTAATGTTAAAGCGGTCGAAATTCGACTAATTTGCGTAACATCAGTTACGTCATTAGTTTACAAACGTATGTTGCACGCTAATTTTATAAAGTAAGCTTCGTGTAAAGCTAAACTCAATCGCTTGTCCTGAAGGTCATAAAAACGTACCCAGCGTTCACTGCGGGAGACATGAAATGATTCCAGATCCAAGCCTTTCATCTCAGGCAACTTTCCGCAATACCCAAACGATTACGCTGTTTCTGGGCGGCGATGTGATGACCGGGCGGGGCATCGACCAAGTGCTGCCGTACCCCGGTAATCCGCGGATTTATGAACCTTATATGACTTCCGCCAAGGGCTATGTGAGGCTCGCGGAGGAAGTCAACGGCCCTATTTCGAAACCGATCGACTTTGCCTATATCTGGGGGGATGCGCTTGAAGAACTCCGGCGCACTAATCCCGACGCCCGCATCATTAACCTTGAGACGGCGGTGACGTCCAGCCCGGAATTTTGGGCGGGGAAGGGCATCAATTACCGGATGCAGCCGAAGAACATCCCCTGCATTACTGCGGCGAAGATCGATTGCTGTGTTCTGTCCAATAATCATGTCCTGGATTGGGGTTATGCCGGGCTGAAAGAGACTTTAACTACGTTGACAGGTGCGAACCTCAAGGCCGCGGGGGCGGGCCGAAACCTTTCAGAAGCCGAAGCGCCGGCGATTATCGAGGTGGCCGGGAAAGGACGCGTGCTGGTGTTCGGTTTCGGCGACGAAAGCAGCGGCATTCCGTGGTTGTGGGGCGCACGCAGAGACAGGCCGGGTGTGAATTTACTGCCGGATTTATCCGGCGACACGGTGCGCCGCATCGCCAAGCGGATATCGGGTCTTAAGCAAAAAGCCGATTGGGTGGTGGCCTCGATTCACTGGGGCGGAAACTGGGGTTACGAGGTTTTAAGCGCACAAAGGGAATTTGCGCACCGGTTGATAGATCAGGCCCTGGTGGACGTGGTGCACGGCCATTCATCGCACCATCCCAAGGGCGTCGAGGTGTACAAGGGCAAACCGATTCTGTTCGGTTGCGGCGATTTTCTGAACGACTACGAAGGCATTTCAGGATACGAGGAATTCCGGGGCGATTTGGCCTTGATGTATTTTGTGACCCTGGACTCAGCGACAGGAAAGCTGGCCAGCTTGATCATGACACCCCTGCAAATCAAACACTTCCGCTTGAATTACGCACACCCTGATGATGTTCATTGGCTGCAGCAAATCCTGGACAGGGAAAGCCGGTCGCTGGGCGCGAGAATCGAATGGGTCAATGAATACCATCTGGCTTTATCGGTCGGACGCTAAGGCAGAATGCGGGTGCTGATATAGGTAGTGGTACGAATATTGTTGATTTTATTCACATGTTATAAATTTTCAGACGCGGATATATCGGCATTAAATTAGCCGAAACAGGAAATATTTCATTTGTTCCCGCCAATAGCCACCAGAAGTGGGGCGGGTGCTATGTAGCTTATGGGGAGCTTTTCAACGGGTCGGGATGTGCCGAAGTGATTGCCCGGAAAGACGTGCAGCAGCAGTATCATCCGCTTGCGGCGCATGATTAAAGAGTCAGTCAGGGTAAAAGTATAGGTTACCGGCCATGGACTCTACAAAATCAAAGGGCTTACTTGAAAACGAAATCCCTTTTTATTGTCTGACACTTGGGTAGGGTGATTTAGTCTAAGTCAGGGTTGTAGTAACATACCAGTAGTAACATATCAATGGATGTCAGGGGATGAAACCCCAGGTTCATCGATGCAGATTCAGGAATCTGGAACTTTGCTAATTGACGGATCGGCCAAAACCAGGCGGACAGACCCCCATTCCATTTCATCCTACATCAGACGAATGCATACACTGATTGATCTTTTTGATGTTAAAGACCTCATTCCTCATGGCTATTGTCTGTCGTGGAGTCCCCTATTACTTTGGCTGCACGTTGCATCGGATCTGCTGATCGCTCTCGCCTATTATGCCATTCCCCTGATTCTCGTTTATTTTATCCGTCAGCGTAAAGATTTGCCCTATCCGTGGCTGGTTGTCATGTTTGCCGGATTTATTGTCGCCTGCGGTACCACGCATTTATTGTCGGCTATCACAGTCTGGATACCCATGTATTGGTTGGACGGCTTGCTTAAAGCCTTTACGGCGATTATTTCGATTGCCACCGCGATACTGATGATATGGGTTGTTCCTCGTGTCTTGTCGGTACCGACCGTTGCACAACTGCAAGCTGAGATACAGCAAAGAAAAACAGCGGAAGGTGCGTTGCGGGAAAGCGAAAATAAACTGGCCACTATCCTCGACAATGTCGAAGCGTTTATTTATATCAAAGATTGCAACTATCAATACCAATACGTCAATCAGCCGGTGCAGCAGTTGTTTGGCAAAGCGGTAAAAGACATCATCGGTAAATCAGATGATGCCTTTTTTGATGAGGCGACGGCGGCAAAAGTGCATGAAGATAACCGCCGTGTCATTGAGCAGGGCGAGCGTATAGCCACCGAGTATGTTTATACCAACAAGGACAACACCATCACCCATGCCTATTTTACCGTTAATCAACCACTACGCCGTGAAGACGGCAGTATTTACGGTTTGTGCGGTATTTCTACCGACATAAGCGAACAAAAACATAGGGAACAACAAGACAAGAAACATCTGGACGAACTCGCCCATGTCACTCGCCTTGGGCTGATGGGGGAAATGGCGTCGGGTATCGCTCATGAAGTTAACCAGCCTCTGACTGCGATTTCCAGTTATACGCAAGTCAGTTTAAACCTTATCAATACTGAAAATCCCGATCTGGTAAGGCTCACCGAGATCTTATCCAAAACACAGCAACAGGCTTTACGAGCGGGACGAATAATTCATCGGATGAGGGAGTTTGTTAAATCCCATTCAAAACATCGTTCAAGCGCCGACGTTAATACCTTGATTCATGAGGCTGTCGGCTTGTGTATTGCTGAGCTTAAACAAAACGATATAAAGCTGAAATTTGAGCTGGAGAACAATCTGCCGCCTGTCTATGTTGATCATATACAAATTGAGCAGGTCATCATAAACCTGATCAGGAACAGCGTTGAAGCCTTGCAAAATTTATCCGCAAAACAGCAGCGCCAGTTAACCGTTAATAGTCGATTGGCTCCCAATAATGGCGTACGGGTCGAGGTGAAGGACAATGGGCCGGGACTTGATCAAGATCAACGCCAAAAAATATTAACGCCTTTTTACACCACCAAGGCCGACGGTATGGGCATGGGGTTATCCATCAGTCGTTCGCTGATCGAAGCCCATAATGGAACGTTGCATTGCAATAGCCAACCTGGAAAAGGCGCTACTTTTTATTTCACCCTGCCAAACTATATACAGAGAAAATCCGGCAAGCGGTAATAACTCAATTCATTTGGCGATGAATTAGCACGGTGGAGCTTGATATTGCGCTTCACTGTATTCAGGCCCTACATGCTGACTGATGTTACGCAAGCCACATAAAAAAACCACGAAGAGCATGAACAATAAAGCTTCACGATCTTCGTGGTAAAAACGCCTTAACTATTGGGCGAGTTCAGTTATTTTTCCACTTTAATTGCCAGAAACACAGGGCTGCCTTGACGCTGTATTAAAATGGCGACTGATTTACCGGCAGGGAGTTTTGTGACTATTTTTTCAAAATCAGCCGCATCGCGCACGACATTGTTCTGAATGCGTAAGATCACATCGCCACGCTGAATTCCGGCATCCTTGGCAGTACCCTTGGCAACGTCCTGAACTAACACGCCGTTTTTGGCAATCTGCAAGGTTTCTCTTTGCGTATCGGTTAAGTCAATGACGTTAACGCCCAGCCGGTTATGGGGGAGTTTTGGCGCGACTTTAGCTTCTGCCAATTTATCCGCTTCATCCGGCAAAAGTCCGACTTTAAAGTCGAGGGATTTAGTCTCGCCTTGTCTGATGATTTTTAAGGTGGCTTTGTCATTGATGGGCGTTATGCCTACCATGGGCGGTAAGTCACCCGAGGTTTCAATCTGCTGGCCGTTAAATTCGGTAATAATGTCGCCAATCTGTAATCCGGCTTTTTCGGCAGGACTGTCGGGCAGCACTTTGGAAACCAACGCTCCCTGCGGTTTTTTCATGCCGAATGATTCGGCCAGTTCCCGCGTGACATCCTGTATTTGGACGCCTAGCCAGCCATGCGCCGCTTTACCGGTGGCTTTGATTTGGTCGACGACATTCATCACTACATCCATGGGGATGGCGAATGAAAGTCCCATAAAACCGCCGGTACGGCTGTAAATCTGGGAGTTTATGCCAACGACTTTGCCTTCCATATTAAACAGCGGTCCGCCTGAATTGCCGGGATTTATGGCGACGTCGGTTTGTATAAACGGCACATAATTTCCGCCGGGCAGGCTGCGGCCTTTGGCGCTGATGATGCCGGCCGTCACGGATTGCTCAAATCCAAAAGGGGAGCCTATCGCCAGTACCCACTCGCCGACCTGGAGCTTGTTCGGATTGCCGATGGTAACGGCGGGCAAGTCTTTGGCATCGACTTTTAATAAGGCGACATCGGTGCGTGCATCGGTGCCGATCACTTTAGCTAACAGTTCCCGGTGGTCGGATAATTTGACTACGATTTCATCGGCATCTTTTACTACATGACTATTGGTTAACACGTAACCATCCGGGGAAATAACAAAACCCGAGCCTAATGACGTAGTATCTCTTGGCACATAGCCGCCGCCCTGTTCATTGAGAAAGCGTTTAAAAAACTCTTCCATTTCAGGAGGCATTCCCTCCGGTAGCTGCGGTTCTTCAGGGGCGTTTTCAGCCTCTGGTGGCGCTTTTTGCGTGGTGCTGATGTTGACCACGGCAATCCCGTTGGTTTTTACCATGTCGGTAAAATCCGGTAATTGTGCTAACGCGTTTTGATTAAACAAAACGATCAGAAAAAAACACCACTTAATTTTCTGGAACATAAAAACCTCCATTTAATATCATTAATAAAATAACGTATGTTAAAAATAACAGCCAAGGTAATAGATATAGCTTTCCAGAAAAGTTCTGTCCTATTTTTAAGGCTGTAGCACTCGCTAGTCTTGATAGTAACAGAGACAAAATATATCTGGATAGCGATATAAAAAAAATTGCTATCACACTAAAAAGCTTTATTATCCATTAACAACAACTAAGCGTGTTAGTCCTATAAACTTTCTCTCATTTGTCCAGATCACTACCTCTAATCTAATGCCTTATTCCCAAAATTACGATGTCCTTATTATCGGCAGCGGCGGCGCGGGCCTAAGCTTGGCGCTTAAGCTGGCGGATCATTCAATGCGAATTGCGGTCCTGTCAAAATTCGCCTTGACAGCGGGTAGCACCTATTATGCGCAAGGCGGCATATCCGCGGTTTTCGGCGCCGATGATTCTATCGAGTCGCATATTGAAGATACGCTGGATGCCGGTGCCGGGCTTTGCGATCCTGAAATTGTCAGGCTGACCGTCACGCACGGTAAAAGTTCGATAGACTGGTTGAGGGAGCAGGGTGTGATTTTTACCGAGGAGCAGACCGCATCCGGGGAAATAAAACTGCATTTAAACAAGGAAGGCGGACATTCTCACCGCCGCATCGTGCATACCGCCGATGCAACGGGTAAGGCGGTGTCGCTGTCGCTGATTGAGCGCGCTCAGGAACACGCGAATATCGATCTGTTCGAACACCATAATGTGGTGGAGTTAATTACCGATTCCAAGGAAGGCGACAAACGGATTTTGGGGGCCTATGTTTTGGATTCGAAAAAACAGGAGGTTCGGACGATAACGGCTCGCGTCGTGGTTTTGGCCACAGGCGGCGCAAGCAAGGCTTATCTTTACAGCACCAATCCGCAAAGCTCAACCGGCGATGGCATAGCTTTGGCCTGGCGCGCAGGCTGTCGCGTCAGCAATATGGAATTCATGCAATTCCACCCGACTTGTCTTTATCATCCGCACGCACATTCTTTTTTGATCAGCGAAGCGGTAAGAGGCGAGGGCGGTAAGTTGATCCTGCCGGACGGCTCGTCGTTTATGCAGCATTTCGATCCGAGAGAGGAATTGGCGCCTCGGGATATTGTGGCCCGCGCCATCGATCATGAAATGAAAAAACGCGGCATAGACTGCGTTTATCTGGATATTAGCCACAAACCGGAACAGTTCATACGCGAGCATTTTCCGACGATTTACCAGCAGTGTCTTGAGTTTGACATAGACATCACCAAGCAGCCTATTCCTGTGGTTCCGGCCGCGCATTATACCTGCGGCGGTGTGTTAACCGACAGTTATGCGCGTACCGACATCGCCAATCTCTATGCGATAGGCGAGGTTGCCTGTACCGGCCTGCACGGCGCCAATCGCATGGCCAGTAACTCGTTACTGGAATGCCTGGTGTTTGCAGAGCGGGCCAGCGAGGATATTTTGCAGAAATTGTCCGGCATTTCGCCGCCACCGCCTATTCCCGATTGGGATGAGTCGCAAGTCAGCGATTCCGATGAAGAAGTGGTTGTTTCTCACAACTGGGAGGAGCTGCGCCGCTTTATGTGGGACTATGTCGGTATCGTCAGAACCGATAAACGCTTAAGCCGGGCAATGAATCGCGTGGAATTGCTTAAAAAGGAAATCGCCGAATATTACGGTAACTTCCGTGTTACCAGTGATTTGCTGGAATTGCGCAATCTGGTTATTGTCGCCGAATTAATCATTCGTTGCGCACAGCAGCGCAAGGAAAGCCGTG
This sequence comes from Methylobacter tundripaludum SV96, assembly GCF_000190755.2. GTDB lineage: Bacteria > Pseudomonadota > Gammaproteobacteria > Methylococcales > Methylomonadaceae > Methylobacter_A > Methylobacter_A tundripaludum. Next base: position 298,930 of record NZ_JH109152.1, read on the forward strand.
GTTTGCATTACACGTTGGACTATCCTGAAACCGATAACAGCAAGCCCGCGCAAAATACGGTTTTGACGCCGTAACCGACTGACCGCCGTTGATACGCTAAGGCTTCAACAGCGGTTTGATCGCCATGGCCGCTTGCTCGCAGTCGATAGCTGATTTCTCAACCCGCCGCCGCAAAAAAAGCCCGGTGCTTAAACCGTCAATGTCACGAGAAACATATTCGTTAAGATCGGCGCAGATTTGTTGCATATGTTGCTCAGCCTGCAGTAAGGCCTCAGGTTTTTTAACCTCGTCGCTTTCCAACATCATCATCACTTCGCTGGTCATGCGATTTTGCAGCTTGAAAACCTCTTCCACGTGATGCTCAAAGTCTTCACGTGACTGGCCGTTTGCGCCATATCCACCAAAAAACGGAACAGCGCAGCCGGATATTAACGCGGCAATAGCAAGCGCCGCTAAGCTTCGAAGAACAATCAGACTCTTCACATTCATCATTTTATTTTTAAACACGTTTACAAGGCTCGTTAATCAACGCCCAATATACTATAAACTCACCTGATTTGAGTATGAAAAGAACAATATTTACTCAACATTTTTTCATTTTACAGTCGTAAAACGCCTTATTATCCCTCTTGTTTTTTTGTATTACTGTCCCATTCTAGGTGTATACTTCGTTACCCCTTAATCCATAAAAATATAACAAATAAGGTGTCAAACTGATGACTGAAAAGACAGCAAGCAAATACCTGCTTACCCTTGAAAAACACTTCGCCGCTGACAATCCGGTATTATTGAAAGCATCAAAAGTCTTTCAGGAGCTCGATCAAATTGAATTCGATTTGGGGCTCATCGAAATGGATGAAACGACTGCCAGTAAAAACTCATGGTGGCCAATAATCAGTTTGATTGGCGGTAATTCAACGGCCAAATCCAGGTTTATTAATAATTATCTGGGCTCGGATAATTTGTTTTCGGGCATTCAAACATCCAGTCATAAGTTTACTGTCTTGCTGCATAACAATCAGTCTAACCCGGCAACCTTGCCCGGCACAGCGCTGGACGTAGACCACCGGTTCCCGTTTTATCAAATCAGCAGTAAAATCGAGCAACAGCAAGAAGGCGAAGGGGATCGCATTAATTCCTACCTGGAATTGAAGACACTCAATAGCGACCGCCTGAAAAGCAAGCTTTTCATCGATACGCCGAATATCAGTGCCGCCCCATCCAATCCGGTTACGTCGCTGCTTGCAAAACATACCATTGAGAACTCCGATCTGGTGTTAATTTTTACCGATATCTTTGATTCAACATCGCCGCTGGTTGATGAAGTCATAGAAAGCATTACCCTCCATCAGGATTCCAATAAATTTGTTTATCTGATAGACAGGCCGGCAACCATGCTGAGTTCGACTACAAACAGCGAGATCATTTCTTCATGGCAAAGAAAACTTGCCGGATTGGGATTAAATACCGGTCAGTTTATTGTCCTGTCCAGTCAGGAAGGCAGTGTTATCCCTCAATCCTCGGCTGACTTTGCCTTGATAGACCAGCGCATAGCTAATGTCGGGTATGACCGTACTTATCGCGTGTTGAATTCACTGGAAAAAAACATTCGTGAAATTAATAACGTGGTGATGCCGGAGGTGAAAAAAGCCATCGGACTCTGGAAAGATCGATCAGCCTTTTCCAGCCTGATTGTACTCGGATTTATTGCTACCCTGGCCATTTTTGCTGAAATACAAACAGGCATTCTGGAACTCTTGCTAGACCCGATTATCGGGCCGGCTGTCATTGTTACGCTGTTGGTCATCATGATTCCGCTGCACATTATTTTCAGCAAGCTCCAGGCGAAATTAATCATAAGCCAACTTAACGCCCGGCAAAAAGAACTTCATTTAATGGAAAACCTAGCCGGTATTTTCGAAAAAAACCTAACCTTCAGCCGCATGATACTGCCAATTTCAGAACCCGTTGGCTGGAATAAAAAAACCAAACTTCGCTTGGCCCAGATATCCAATAAAACCAAAGAACTGGTTCAGCTATTGAATGATAATTTTAGCACTTATGATGGACAATCCTTAACCAGTTATTCCGGCTCGCCGGATTTTAAATAGTATTCGCATGCCTACGGGGTACTTGGCCGCTACGGTATAAATAGTTTGTAAAATAAAACCCTGGGTAACTATGGATGTTTTAAAACAATACTTACCACTATGCTGGTTAAAAAATAACCCGCTCGAGCTACCGAGATCAGTCGATTTTTTCAAACAAAATCTGCTGTTCTATTTTGTTGTTGAGTATTTCATGCAAGCCAACATGACCGACGACCCGATAGAGGCGTTTACCGAGGTTAGTATAGCGACGCTATTAACGCTGACATTTATAGGCGCCCTGCTGTTCCTCAACAGGACCTTATACGCCTATGTACAAGTGACAACAGCGATTATATTTTGCGCCAATATCATTGCACTGTTTGTCGTACCGGTGTTGATCTGGCTCACCGTCAGCGAAGATCCTTTAAGTTATTATTTTTTGGTTCTGCTTTTATTTTGGGATTATGTGGTGGTAGCTCACATAATCAAGCAAGTTTTAGCTATCAATTTTTTCGCCAGTCTGGTCTTGTCTTTGTTCTATTTTATAGCCACTTATTTTGGCGCTTTTGCGCTGGGACAAGTGCTGTAACCGGGCTTGTCATGCCGCCTCAAAAACAGTCTTGTAAGAGACATACATCAATGTTGAAACCAGCATATACAAAACAGGCGTTAACAAAGGTATTATTCCGGCGCCAATGAACGTGGCAGCAAATATAAAAGCCAGCAGCTTATACATTGCCGCCTGGTTTTTGACCGATGCCTGATTGCCTTGTTGTTTGGCCTGACTCCAGGAGTAGTCTTTAAACAGCATTAACGGATAGCTGAACCAGTTTGCAAAGGTAGTCAGCATTAGCAAGATAAAAAGCAGCGTGATCATTGCCGGTAAATAGAGCCAGCCGGCTATTTGGTGCGTGGATTTATTATTCAGATGCTCTGTCGTCAATTCCCAGTCAAAGAAGAAGTAGCCGATTTTATAAAGCTCACCCGAATAAATATTGGCGGTCACCCTGAACACAAACCAGCAAATCACCAGGCTGACGGCCGCTAATATGGCTAACGGCAGGCTTTTAGCTATCGCCCGGTAAAAGCTCAACGAAGTTCCTGTCGACGATTTCATGTCAATATATTTTGCAACCCCTACGCCGACAAACAAACCCGTTACCGCGAGAAAAATACCCAGTGCCAGGGAAACCCGTTCGATACCCAAAAGCAGGCCGATGAACAAGGTGCATCCTGTCCAAAGCAGCGGCGCACGGCTGATCAGCACTAATGACTGCTTGAGCCAGTTACCGAAGGTCACGGGGGTCACAAAGAGATTCGCGAAATCCCGACCGCTTTGCGCAACTCTTTCATAAACGGCACGCTGACTGCACGCGCTTTTTGAGCGCCTTCCTGCAATTGTTCTTCGATATGTTCCGGCGCCTGCAGCAATGCCTCATAACGTTCTCTTGCCGGAATTATGTGTTCATTAATATGCTCAAACAGCACCTGTTTCATTTCACCCCAGGCGATGCCGTCTGCGTAGCGTTGCCGTATTTCAGCCACTTCCGCTTGGGTCGCAAAGGCCTGGTAAATGCTGAACAAAGTGCAGCCTTCGGGGTCTTTGGGTTCGCCCGGTTCCAACGAATTGGTTTTAATCTTGTTAATGAGTTTTCTTAGCTTTTTTTCCGGCTCGAATAACGGGATGGTATTGTTATAACTCTTGCTCATCTTGCGTCCGTCCAGACCCGCCAAGGTTGACGCATGCTCTTCGATGACCGCCTCCGGCAGTACAAAATGTTCGCCGTAAATGTGATTAAAGCGCCCGGCAAGATCCCTGGCCATTTCAATATGCTGAATCTGGTCCTTGCCGACCGGAACTTTATTGGCATTAAACATCAGCATATCGGCTGCCATTAAGATCGGGTAGCTGAACAAGCCCATGGTGATGCCTTTATCGGCATCGTTCTCGCCGCCCTGTTCATTTTCTGCAACCGCCGCCTTATAGGCATGCGCCCTGTTCATCAAACCTTTTGCCGCAACACAGGTCAACATCCAGGACAGTTCCAAAATTTCCGGCACATCCGATTGCCGATAGAAAACCGCATTCGACGTATCCAGCCCTAAAGCCAGCCATGTTGCGGCAATCTCAAGGCTGGATTGCCTGACTCTTTCCGGTTCCTGGCATTTAATCAGCGCATGATAATCGGCCAGAAAATAAAAGGGCGTAACATTCGCGTCCTTGCTTGCCGCAATGGCCGGTCTGATGGCGCCGACATAATTACCCAAATGCGGTGTGCCTGTAGTTGTAATTCCAGTTAAAACGATCGCTTTAGTCATTAGATAATACTCAGAGGTCTGTTTATTTAAGATGTGAAAGATAGCGTCATATTACATAAGTTCAGCTTAATTTCCAGTGGAATAGCTCAATTGACGGTGCTGTGGCAAAACATGCCCCCGTTATTAGGGTTTTTATAGTAAACTTTGCTGTTAAGGCCATGCGACTCGATCAGCGGGCACAACAACTGTACACTTGACCGGAGAAATAGCATGTTGGAATATGATGAAAAGCGTAATTATATTCGAATGGAAATAGACTGTGACGTAACTTACAGACTTGCGGGTTCGGATGAATTACACCATGGACGCTGTTCATCAATTAGCGGCGCCGGCGTTTCATTTATTGCCGACCGGCTTTTTGATCCCGGCAAGGCAATGGAAATAAATGTTATTCCCAAAAATACGGTCACTCCCTCAATGACCGCTTTTATCGAGGTTATCAGAAGTGCCCAGCAAGACGATGGCAGCTATGAGGTTGCCGCCACCATCAAAAGCATAAAAGGGGACTGAAGCTCCCTACAACCCTGTAGGCAAAGCTTCCGCTCCTGCTCGCGCCCCTTGCCTACGTCCATGTAGGTAACGCTCATTATTTAAATTACCGGAACTGCTTATATTTTTATTATGTATACGATTACCAAAGAGGTGTATTTTTGTTACGGACACCGGTTAATGAATCACCCTGGCAAATGCCGCAATTTACACGGGCATAGCGTTAAGGCCTCGATTTCCATAGAACAGGAACAACTCAACGACCAAGGCATGGTCTGCGATTTTTCCGATATTAGAGACAGCGTTGAAGCGTTTATAGATCAGAAGCTTGATCATAATTTTCTATTGCATAAAGATGACCCGATCATTCCCATGCTTATTGCAAACAAGGAGCGTTTCCTGGCCCTTGATGAGCATCCCACCGCAGAAGTCCTGAGTAAGATGATTTATCAGCATCTTAAACAATCCGGTTTTAACGTCGCCCAAGTCGTGTTATGGGAAACCGCCAGCGCCCATGCCTGTTACCGGGAAAACTGACAGCGGCCATGAGTTTTGTAAATCCGGTCAACAAATCCATCTGTCTCGAACAAGTCTGCGAGTCCAACTATCAAAAGCTGCTAAAATTAATTCCGGACTTAATGGCATTTAAAGAAACCGCCATCGGTCTCGCTCCCCATCACACTACGCTGTATCTTGAAATCATTGAGCGTACGCCGTATACCATGACCGTGGAACTTAGCCATTGCTTCATTAATAAAAACAGGGATGAATTTCTGGCGCCCGCTGTAAAGATAAGAGTCTATCTGGATGCGCAGTTGGCCGAAGTATTAAGCGATCATGCCCGTGCCGGTGTGGCGCAGGTTTTTAAAGATCCCGGATTAAGCCGCGAAATTATGAACTACAAATGGCGGTTAAATTATTTTCTGCAAAAATGGCTGGATCACTGTTTAAAAAATGACTACTTATTCAGCCCTAATGCTGAAGCGGCGGCTTAATCTTGAGAAAAACAGCTTTTTTCGCGAAAGACAAATAGCCGTTTTAACGTTAATCCGTTCGCGGCTAGCCAACGCCACTCTTTAATGACCATCCGTTAATGCGTAAAAAATCACCCACACTAAGCCTGCTTAAATTATTGTTGGGATTATTTTGCCTAAGCCGTAAGCATCCTGTGTTGATGCTGATTGTCCTCGGTCTGGGCTTAGGCAGCTATGGCTATGAAGTTAAAATTGCCCGTCCGGCGTTACTCTATCAAGGCGCACCGCAATCCCGCGATGCTAAAAACATCGATACCTGGTTTCGCATATTACGTAATCGTGGTTTTATTCTGGGTTATTCGGATCTGCGCGGTAACCCGTTGTGGATAGAGTACGCGTTGATCCCCGCCGTAGAAAATATGCCGTCCCTAAAACGCCCCAATCACTTTGAAACCGACTGGCGCAGCATCAATCGCGTCAGCCACGAGAGTTATCAAAAAAGCGGATACGATCGCGGACACATGGCGCCAAATTATGCGATGAGTCATCTTTACGGCAGGGAAGGGCAGGCAGACAGTTTTTTGATGACCAACATTACTCCGCAAAAATCCAAGCTCAATCAACAATTATGGCAACGTTTGGAGGAGGAGGAAATAAAGCATTTTGCCAAGCTATTCGGCAAAGTGTGGGTGATTACCGGGCCGGTTTTTAGCGGCACGGTCGAGCGGTTATCTTCAGACTTGACGGTGGAAATACCGGATGCGTTTTACAAAATATATATGACAGAAACTGCGCCAAACAAGCCGCCTATTGCGTTGGCCTTTTTAATCCCGCAAACGGTCAACGGCAAAGAGCCGCTGGCGCAGTTCGTGACCAATATTGACAGCATAGAAGCGCAAACCGGTATCGATTTTTTTACTGAGCTGGACGATCGCATTGAGTCACATGTGGAGGCGGCTATTGAGCAGCTTCCCTGGGATTTGCAGGCCGTCAGTAAGCCTCCCCATCATTAACGGCAGCTAGTGTACAGGTCGCCCAAAATGGGCAATTGTTCCATACCGTTATTCGTACCTTGTCTCAACCCATCTTTAATTCTCGGGCTACATTTTGGGTGAAATCCAATAAATAAACATTTATTGATCTGGCTCAATTTTTTTATCCCGCACTTTGTTTAAATAGCCGCACGTTGATGCAAGTCAACTGTTTTTCCTTAATCAATAGCTGGAGAATTACTATGAATGATGTACAAGAAAAAGATAAATTCTGGATTTACGTAGCCGGCCTTGTTTTAGCCGTGGTTGCTACGGTGGTTATGATTAAAAGCGGTGAGCATGATAAGTTCGAATCGACAGCAAAAGCAATTGCTGAAGACCCTGCTAATTCAGCCTATAGAAAATAAAAGGCTTTCTCCTCTTAGCCGTAGTTTTCGTTTGACCGCATAGAGCCCAACTTAAAGCCTGGCTGAGTTGGGCTCTATGCGGAAGTTTATTAAATCCTCGCAAGTCTGGGTTGTTTAGCGATTAAGTTGCATAGAAGCTAAACAGCCCTTTTTTATCGGTTATTTTCAATTGCTTGGATTTAACTGCTATCAGTTTTCGTGCTTGAAAGAGATGAATGATCCGGCTAACCGTTTCATGCGCGATTCCCAGATAATTTCCTATTTCTTCCCGCGACATGCTCAGGCGAAATTCCAGCTCGGAGTAGCCTCGTATGCTCAGGCGATCTGAAATATGCAGAATGAAGCAAGCCACGCGCTCTTCTGCAGATCGGCGGCTTAGCATCATCTTTTGTACCTGCGCATCAAACTGGTTGCAGGATCTTTGCAGCAACACCTGGCTTAAGCCGGGGGTGTTGATGGCCAATATCTCTATTTTATAGGCCGGCAAATGGCAATAATTCACGGTCTCCAAGGCTATGGCGGTACAGTTATGGATTTGTGACGACATGCCGTCAAATCCGAGCAATTCTCCAGGAAGAATAAAATCAACGACCAGCTCATTGCCGTTTTGGTCAAAACTCAGTAATTTGGCGCTGCCGGAACGCAAGGCAATTATTCCCCTGAATGGGCTGCCGGCATGATAGATGGCCTCGCCCTTTTGACGTATATTGTTTCGATTGACTAATAGCGCGAGCTCACCCACTTCCGACCGAGGCAGTCCTTTAGGAATGCATAAATTATCCAAGTTACAGTTTGCGCAAGTGACTGCTGTTTTGGTTGTCGATGAGGTTGAGGTTGTTGAATCTATCATTGTTTTGGAAATGAGAAAGAGAGTGCGGAAATAAATCAATTAAAACTTAACTTGGTTACAAGAAATCCATATGCACTTTCTGATGACCAACTTATCGAAGGGATTTATTATCTCACCTGGAAGCATATAAATTAAATGGTATTTGTGCGGCATAGCGGTATTCCGTTGCCGCTAGAGGGCAAGCGTCATCCGGCTCTTTTCGTGCAAGACGGCTATTTTGTTGAAATGGTGTGTTTTCTTTTTGATTGCTATCAACGTTTTACCGATGTCATCGATAGCAAGCTTCGCGAGGCCGTTAACATGCGACACACATTTTTAAATTGAAGTCAGTGTTTCCTACAGACTATTTTTTCTGCATTGCCGCTTCAATTTGCTTGCATAAAGTTTTCAAAATCTTGATACGCGCAAAGTTCTTGTCATTGGCTTCTATCAGCGTCCAAGGCGCAATTTCGGTACTGGTGCGATCTACCATATCGCATACCGCATGCTCGTACTCATCCCATTTATCGCGATTGCGCCAGTCGTCTTCGGTAATCTTGAAGCGTTTGAAACCGATTTTTTCGCGCTCATTGAAGCGCTCAAGTTGTTCCTCTTTACTGATGGCGAGCCAGAATTTGACCACCACAATATTGTGGCGCACCAATTGTGCTTCAAAATCGTTGATCTCGCTGTAAGCGCGCATCCAGTCTACTTTTGAACAGAATCCCTCAACCCGTTCGACCAAGACGCGACCGTACCAGGAACGATCGAAAATCGTCACCCGCCCGCGGCGAGGAATGTGTCGCCAAAAGCGCCACAAATAAGGTTGAGCGCGTTCTTCCTCGGTAGGGGCGGCGACCGGAATAATATTGTACCAGCGGGCATCCAGGGCGCCGGTGATGCGGCGAATTGCGCCGCCCTTTCCGGCCGCATCATTGCCTTCGAACATGGCTATTACGGTGATGTTTTTAAACTTGGCTTCGCGGGTCAGCAAAGCGAGCTTGCCCTGGTATTTTTCCAAGTCAGTCTTGAATTTTTTCTTGTCAATCTTCTGGGTCAGATCCAGTGTCTTCAGAATGTTAAGCTGGTCAATCGAAGGCAGCGGTGGCGGCGCAATAATCTCCACTGTTTTCATGTCGGCATCGTCCAGGCGTTTACGTATGGCATCAAGAATCACCTTGCCTACGGTCAAGCTGCGGTAGTGGGGATCGTAGCCTTCGACGATGGTCCACGGCGCTTCTGCCGTGCTGGTGTGCCGAATCACGCTTTCATGTATGACACTGAACTTGTCGTATAGCTTGAAGTGTTTCCAGTCGCGATCGGTCACGCGCCAGCGGGTTTGCGGATTTTCCTCAAGCAGTTGCAGGCGTTTTTCCTGTCTGTTTTTGGATAAGTGCATCCAGAATTTGAGAATCAGCGCGCCTTCGTCGGTCAGCATTTTTTCCAGGCGTTTAGCGCGTTCCATGCTCTGGTCAAGTTCAGCCGCCTTGGTGCGACCGGTCACGCGATTGAGAATAGGCCAGGTGTACCAGGAGCCGAGAAACACGCCTATCCTGCCTTTGGGAGGAAGCTCGCGCCAGAACCGCCACATCATCGGGCGGTCAAGTTCCTCATCCGACGGCTCGCCCATGCCGTGAGTTTGGATAAACCGCGGGTCCATCCATTCGTTGAGCAAGTTGACGGTTTCGCCGCGTCCCGCACCGTCCAGGCCGCCAATCAAAATAATAACCGGAAATTTGGACGATTTTGCCAAATCCATTTGTGCGTCCAGCAGTGCCTCGCGTAGCTTGGGCACTTCCATATCGTAGGTGACTTTGTCTATCTTGTGTCCAAGCTCTGCCGATTCAAACATGACGATCTTCCTGATGGTTTATCCGAGAATAGAAATATTAAGATTATAAAGAGTATATGTTAGGTTTGTCGGCGATAAAAGCTACGGTTTTGTGATTGTTTTTTCATGTTTAGGCTGGTTTTTTTGTTCCGGTGGCAAGCGACCAATCGCTCCAGTAAAGGCCTAATCAAAACAGGTTCATATCCTCGATAATATTTCTTCAATCAGTTAAACCCTTTATAATGGTCGGATTATATAAGGACTACAGGGCATGTACCCATTCTATGACTAATTTGAATAACGCGCTTTCAACACGTTTGGATCGACTTACTGCAAGCGGTCATCATCAACTGCTTTGCGGAGGACTTAAAGGGATTGAGAAAGAAAGCCTGCGCATATCCAAAGACGGATTCATTGCCCAAACGCCACATCCCAAAGCATTAGGCTCCGCATTGACGCATCCGTATATCACCACGGATTATTCTGAATCCCTGATCGAATTGATTACCCCGCCGTTTGCCGACATAAAAGAGTCTCTGGACTATTTGCATAACATACATCAGTTTGTTTATGAGCATCTGGATAATGAAATTTTGCTGGGTGCAAGCATGCCCTGCGGCATTGATGGGGATGAAAGCATTCCCATCGCCGAATACGGGTCGTCCAACATAGGCAGGATGAAGCATGTTTACCGGCACGGTTTATGGCATCGTTACGGCAGAACCATGCAGTCCATTGCCGGTATCCATTTTAATTATTCGGTGCCTGAAGCCCTGTGGCCTGTTCTACATAAAGAAAAGAGCAGCCCGCTGAGCCTGGAGCAGTTCATTAACGAAGCCTATTTTGGTCTAATCAGGAATTTCCAGCGTATGGGCTGGTTAATTCTGTATTTATTCGGCGCATCGCCCGCCATCTGCAAAAACTTCTTCAACAGCCGTCCGGCATTGATGACGCAATTTGAAGCGTTTGACAATGGCACGCTTTATCATCCCTATGCGACGTCGTTACGCATGAGTGACATCGGCTACAAGAGTAAAAACCAGGCTAATCTGAACATTGATTACAACTCCATAGACGGCTATGTCAGTAGCTTGAGTGCGGCCATTAACACGCCTTATCCCGAATATGAAAAAATCGGCACGCTGGTTGACGGCGAATACCGTCAGCTGAACAGCAACATTTTGCAGATTGAAAACGAGTTTTACAGCACTATGCGGCCTAAACAAATTGCCCAGTCCGGCGAAAAACCGACCCTGGCGCTTAAGCGTCGCGGGGTTCGTTACATAGAAATGCGTTCGCTGGACCTGGATTTATTTAACCCTATCGGTATCGATGAAGATAAAGCCCGTTTTATTGAGGCGCTATTGCTCACTTGCTTGTTGCAGGACAGTCCGAAAACTTCAGCACAGGAGCAACAGGTGAACAACGCCAATCAATTGGCTGTTGCCAATTTTGGCAGAAAACCGGGGCTGGAACTTAATAAAAACAATCAAAAAATTCTTTTAAAAGATTGGGCGGCTGAAATTCTTGAATCCATGCAGCCGGTGTGTGCAATTCTTGATCAGGATGATGCGGCAAAGCATTACAGTTCCGCTTTGGAAAAACAGCAGTTGTTAGTCGAAAATCCTGATTCAACCGCATCTGCACGCATATTGGAGCAGATGACGCAGCTTAGGCAGCCGTTTTCCCGTTTCGCATTAAATACTTCCATCGAACATGGTCAGTACTTTAAGCGCAATGAACTGGATAAGATCAAGACGCAGCAGTTTAATGACATGGCGGCGCTATCTCATGACAAACAGCTGGAAATCGAAAATAACAAGCAAATGCCGTTTGACTATTTTTTGAAGCAGTATTTTTTACAAGCGTAATTTGGCTATTCGCGGTCGCTATTATTAAGTTGATGCAGGTTGTTGGCGAGTGAATTTGCCCCCATATAGATGATTAACTGAGCAGTGACACAAGCGGGCAATAAGGAAAACACATGATGACCACATTTGATATAGAGCAACTACAAACCGAGCTGGATCAAAAAAATCCGCGCGTCATACTGAAAAAAGCGCTGGAGCTGTTCGATAATATTGCCATTTCGTTCAGCGGCGCGGAAGACGTGGTGCTGATCGATATGGCATTGGCTATCAGAAAAGACATACAGGTCTTTTCTTTGGATACCGGACGCTTGCATCCTGAAACTTATCGTTTTATGGAAAAAGTCAGAAAGCATTACCAAATCGATATTGAATTATTGACCCCGGACCGCGATGTACTGGATAGCTTCGTTAAAAAGAAAGGCCTGTTCAGTTTCTATGAGGACGGACACCAGGAATGTTGCGGTATCCGCAAGGTTGAACCGTTAAAGCGCAAACTGGCTCATTTAGACGCCTGGATTACCGGTCAACGCAAAGATCAAAGCTTGGATACCCGGCAAGATATTCCTGAAGTGCAGATAGACACGGCATTTTCTACCGCCGAGCATCAACTGGTTAAATTTAATCCCTTGCTCAACTGGAGTTCGGCGCAAGTCTGGGATTATATTGAAGCCTATCAGGTGCCTTACAACGAGTTACACGAAAAAGGCTTTATCAGTATCGGTTGCGAACCCTGCACCCGAGCCGTGCTGCCCAATCAGCATGAAAGGTCGGGCCGTTGGTGGTGGGAGGCGGGGGCGAAAAAAGAATGCGGGTTACATGCGGGTAATTTGAAAAAGTAATTGCGGGCGACCGGATGGTCGCCCTTAGTCTTTTCAGCATAGGCTAAAATTTGTTATCTGGAAAAAGGGGGATAGCGTCTCATGGCTGAATTGGATGTCGTCAAAAACACCCTCTATTATTTTGCCGAAACGGGATTTATAACGTCAGAATTATGAAAAGGTGTGTGAATAATACGGAGTCAGCCGTGATTCCCGGTCCGGATAACTCAGCTAGTCCAGATCATTCAGATACAAGTCTTCAATCAGCTTTCTTTCTTCTTGCGTAAGTAAAATCGGGGAATATTTTTTTTCGGAGCGGCGTTGTTCGGAAAGCAGTTGTTGCCGTCGCTCAATTGCGCGTCTTTCATCGCTGCGTCTGCTCATATCGCGACGATTCGATTTTGGCCAGGCCAGATAATGATTTTTTATATTTTCCACCCACTCTGGCGATCCGAATGGATAGGGAATATTGCGCCTGTCAGTCATGCGCCGCGTCATGGATGACCTGCGCGGGTTGTGTCGAAAATCATAGAGGTTCATGTTTCGTTTCCTCCCCGACGATTTAAGGGGGTGTGTCCAAGGCAATGAGCATAGAACGAAAAGCTATTATCTGGTCTTTGATGGATTCAGTCTATAAGCTTTTATGCTTAGCGTGGGCTTGATGGTACTTCTGTTCAAACGCTCAAGTGAGTTTGATATTGTTAATCCAGGAAATCCGTTCGGCCGCCAACAGCGCCTCATCATTAAAGCAATAAACGATGATGAAACGCCATAGGCGGTAAAGCCTGGTTATTGTCCGTCGTCGAATTCTGTTGGCGAGGGGCTTGGTATTGGCTCTACTTCGGTAATTACTTCCTGTGCGGCGCCGTTTTCAGCATCTTCCACCCATGCAATTGTCTTCGGTTTATCCATATCGGCAACCCAGTCGCGCCAGATCGAGATCAGTACCGCCATGAGCGTAGGCCCTAAAAACAAGCCCAGTAGACCGAAGTTTTCCAGTCCGCCGAAAATGCCGAGCAGTGTCCAGATGAACGGCAGTTTAACTGCGCCGCCGATTAGTCTGGGACGTACGTAATTGTCAGCCAGCAGGATAACCACTACGCCGAACACAAACAGCGAGCTTCCCGCCGCCATGTGTCCTTCTGCGATCAGCACCAACGAACAGGCGCCGAAAATCAGTTTGGCCGCGAACGGAATCATCGCAAAAACACCGGTCAACGCACCCAGCATGGCCGGATGACTTAATCCGGCCAACGCATAGCCCACGCCCAGTAGCAAGCCCTCGCCCAGGCCGACCAGCACCAAGCCGTTGACCGTGGCGCGCACCGCCGCTGTGGCGTGAATGGCGTAACGGACGCCGGTTTCGCCAAACAGTTTTCGGTTAGTCGCCAGCACATATTGACTCAGCCCCGTGCCGTGTTGATAAACAAAGAACAACACCAACAGTGTCAATAAAAAACCGAAGAATCGGTGCAAAAGTTGGCTGGCGAAGTCCTTGGTATAAGTGATGGCGCTTCCGGTTCCCAGCCAGTGCAAAGATTCATTGGCGACGACCGGATTGCCCAAGGCATTCATCCAGGTGTCTTTTGCCCAGTTACCTATCATGGGTATGGTTTCCAGCCAGACAGGCGGCGGGATGCCGACATTTTGAGCTTCAGTCAGGATTTGTCCGAGCGATTGCGCCTCATTCAGCAACCGGCTCAAACCATAACCCAAGGGTACAAGAATCAGTGCGCCGATCAGCAGAGTCAGCAGCAAAGCCCCCCAAGTGACTTTTCCATGTATTTCATTGGAGGCTAGCAGCCGTTGATAAATCGGCCAAGTGGTGATGGCAAGCACCACCGCCCAAACCAGCAAAGCCAGAAAGCTGTGTAAAACCCAACTACCCAGCAACAGTAAAATAAAACCGCCGATAAGACGCGCTTTGACTTCCATAGTATTTGTCATAATTTATAGTTCGGTCGACTGCATGGATGCAGGGGGTAGGGCAATACAGGAGCAATTGCCGACGACTGCACGGATGCAGGAGGTAGAACAATGCAAGGAGCAATTGCCGACGACTGCACGGATGCAGGAGGTAGAGCAATGCAGGAGCAATTGCCGAGGCTTAAAAAAGAATTCACTGTAAACGAAATCCTCGTAGAGTGTAGGTTGAGTTACGGCTATTGCCTAACCCAACCTACGTTGCTGACGCCCTTCGCATAGCAGGGTAATCAGCACATAAATCAACATTAATGCACTGGCCAATAGCCACGGCTGCCAGACGATAATCATCAGCAATTGTTCGTGAGCAAAATACAAGCCGATGCCAAGCCCGATATAACCGAGCACGCGTTTAACATCGTAATTCACCGGATAATATTTTCGCCCCAACAGATACGAGAGGATAGCCATGCTGCCGTAACAGGCCAGCGTCGCCCAAGCCGAACCGACATAACCGAACAGCGGTATCCACCAGATATTGAGCGCGATAGTCAACGCCGCTCCGGCTAAAGATACCGAAGCGCCCATCAAGGTACGATCGGTTAATTTATACCAGATGGACAGGTTAATATAAATACCCAGGCATAGATTAGCCAGCAGCAGAATCGGCACGACTTCAAGGCCGGCGCGGAATTCGTCGCCGACAAAGTACTTAAAGAAATCGATAAATAAGGTTACCAGCAGGAAGATGAACACGCAGAAAATGACAAAAAACTTGAGCACCACCGCGTAAACCTGGCGGGCATCGCTTTTGCCGGCGTAAGCAAAGAAAAACGGCTCGGCCGCATAACGGAAAGCCTGAATGAACAGCGACATCAGAATCGATAATTTATAACAGGCGCTGTAAATGCCCAGCATCTTCATGTTGGTCAGGGCATCGTAAGGCAGCAGGTACTTTAGCAGGACGCGGTCGAGCATTTCGTTGATGATTCCGGCGAAACCGATTACCACCATCGGCAACGAATAGCGAACCATGCGGCCGAATAATGCCCGGTCAAATCCCCAGGCAAGGCCGGCTAATTGAGGCGCAAGCAGCAAAAATTTAAAGCCGCTGGCCAATAGATTGGCGATAAAAATATAGCCTATGCCTATGGCGGGGTTGTAGATCGGCGCTATCCATGACTCGGGGTTGGCCGCGTAGAGCTTGGGGCAGTAGATGATGAAAAACAGGCTTAGCAGCACGGTTACCCCTATTTCGAATATCTTGATGCCGGCGAAGCGGAAGGCCCTGTTTTCCGCCCTCAGCTGGGCAAACGGAATGGCGGCAATCGCATCCAGGATTAAAATCAGGCTAAAGCACAGTACATATTCAGGGTGATTGGCGTAGTTCAGCGCCGCTGAAAGCTGTGTGTTGATCAACAATATCAGCGTAAAAAAGCCCAGATTGACCAGTACTACGAATATCAGTGCTGTGGAATAGGCGACATCGGGGCCGGTGCGCTCCTTATCGCGAAACCGAAAATAGCCGGTTTCAAATCCGAACAACAGCAATACGGAAAAAAATCCGGCGTAGGCATAAAATTCCGACACCACCCCGTATTCCGCTGCGGTGAAGTAATAGGTGTACAGCGGCACCAAAAGATAGTTGAGGAATCGGCCGAAAATACTGCTGAGGCCGTAGACCGCAGTCTGAGATGCAAGTTTTCTTATAATGCTCATGGCGCGGAATTATACATGAACTCGGCAATTGCTCCTGCATAACCCACATGGATGTGGGGAATACAGATATTGAAGGAGCAAATATTTGCTCATGTGGTCGTCGGCGCACCGCTACGCTGCTCCTGCATAATCGACAGGGATGCGAGGAACTCTAGCAATACCGATCATCCTAAAAACCCGCAGTGAGTTCATGAAAAGCACGAAAGAAATCAGTATATTGTTATTTACCCTTTGGATGAGTGATGGCTTACGGTTTGGTATCTATTGGAAAACTTTTGTGCTTTTTGTGTCGCCTACTTTTGGTTTTCGTTTTTCCAGGTTCATGGAGAAATTCGGGCACGTCACCATGATTCAGTTTTTATTCCTGGCATAAAACCACATCTGATAAATACTGATCAAAATTTGCATGCCCATCGAAATTCCCATTAACGCACCGCTGGCAACCACCACGTAGGCGAATGAAGGAATGGATTTGGTAATAAACCACGACAGGACATCCAATAACATCGCGGCAAAAGGGATGACGACCGCAACTCTTTTTACGATCACATTAATATCGCAAAGCAGGAAAATCTTGCCGATAAAAAACAAAATAAACGCAATGCCGAATAAATGGATATGAGAAACCCTGATTAAACGCGGGTATGATGCGCCTCCGCTATGGGCCACTTCGGATACGCCTGCGTAATGGGTTAAATCGGGCAGGGAAGGATTGATAGCGGGTGTATGGCACGTAATGCAGTCGCGATTTAATATCGGGGCGATTTTTTGGTCGTAATCGGGTTCATCGGCACCGTCTTGTATCCATTTTAAAATGACTTCCTTATCGTTTTTATATTTCAGGTTAGGTTCCATGATGCCGTTAATGGCCGAGCCCAAGCGCGTTTGGTCATTTGAACCGTGATAATTAATGGTTACATCGGCAATGGACAGCCCGGCCACGCCGTCATGACCCTGATGGGAGTAATACAGATTGCCCAAGGCAACCAGATAGCCGAGTCCTATGGTAAGCAAAAAGACAGTATTTAAAATGCGTTCGCTGACGGAAATATCGCGAAAGCGGGTATAAGATTCGGACATAGCGGTTCTTGAAGAGTGATTATGAGCAGTGCGGGAAGGGTTGATTTCAGGATAAATAACGTTCGATAATTGTACTGATTGTAGCGTTGCAATTATTTGATGTAAAAGTTTAATGACCAGTAAACGGGAGTGTTGCCAAATTGACAAACTTCCTTTCCATTACCATTGTTGCTCGCGAGTGGTTATAATTAATATATATAAGTTGATCAGAGAGGCGCGGTTTAATCCCTAAACTTTCCTTGGCACACTGCTCCCGTATTGCTCCGATTCCTGCATAATTCATATATATGCGACTGGATGGACAGTTTGGGGCTCGTCATTTTGCCCCCTGGGCTACAATTCCAACCGAAAAAGAGATGCAATTATTTTGATGTTAATACTGAAGGCAGAATGCTTGAATAGTCCCGAAATGAAAGAGCCGGGAGTTCGTTTTGAGGTTAATGTCCGGCAAAGCTTCCGCTCCTGCTCACGCCCCTTACCTACATCCTTGTAGGCAATGAGAATACATAAACGAACGCTTTCACGGTTACTGCTGCTTTATGTTTTGGGCGGATGTGTCGTAATCGGAATAGCGGTTACCACGCTGGTAAAAAAAGAGGTGCAGACCTCTAAATATCAGGCGCGTTACCTGTCGGCAATAAGCAAGCAATTGAGTTCTGAGCTCAAGCCGGGGCATAGTTCGGCGATACGTTATCCTGATCACGGCCCTTACGACCAGCGCCTGGGCTACACGCTGTTGTCGGACGAGATAGCACGCCTGGAGAAGTCAGGTTATAGCGTGACCACGCAGGCCTCTATTTCGCCGATGATGAGCCGGTTGGTCGATGATTACGGCTTGTTTCCCATTTATCAAGAGAAAACCCGGGCCGGGCTTCGCATTGTCGATCAAGCCAACCGAACTATATTCAGCGCCGTCTATCCCACTCATGGTTATCCCGATTTTAATGCCATCCCGCCGCTGGTATTGAACACCTTGCTATTTATAGAAAACCGGGAGTTGCTTGACGAAAATCACAGAAATATTAATCCGGCGGTGGAATGGGATCGCTTGGGTTTTGCCGCATTACAAATGATGGCGCGAAAACTGGGCGCGGACATCAACGTGCCGGGCGGCAGCACCTTGGCGACGCAGTTGGAAAAATACCGGCATTCGCCGGACGGCTATACCGAATCAATGGTCGAAAAGCTTCGCCAAATGGGCAGCGCATCGATACGCGCCTATTTACTGGGGCCGGATACGCGTGAAATGAGACGACAAATCGCGCTCGCTTATTTAAATTCCATGCCGCTGGCCGCGACTGCGAAATTAGGCGAGGTGCATGGTTTGGGTGATGGCTTGTCGGCTTGGTTCGGCGCCGATTTTAACGCGGTTAACCAACTGCTCAGTCCGACTGCCATGGATGGCGGAAGTGTCGCAGTCGGTAGGGAACCGACGCGACAGAAATCGCTCAATTCAACCGAACGGGTTACCGCGCAACAGGCGCAAGCTTACCGACAGGTGCTGAGTATCCTGCTGTCGCAAAGACGACCCTCCTATCTTTTAGGCCCCGGTTATAACGTACTGCAAAATCTTACCGACAGTTATTTGCGCGTGTTGGCGGAACAGGGCGTTATTTCAGCGTCGCTACGGGATGCGGCCTTGCAGGTGTCTACGGTGCGATTGCCTAAGTCGGATCAAATGCCGGTCAAATTTATGGCTGAACAAAAGACCCAGAATGTGTTGCGCACCCGTCTTGCCAAGACGCTGGGTGTAAAGTCCAACTATGAGCTGGACCGTCTGGATTTAACCGTTAAAACCACACTCGATTACGGCACCCAACAAGCGGTTACCCATGCATTGCGCCAGTTGAGCGAGCCTGATAAGGCCCGCGCCGCCGGCATAGTGGGCTTTAGGATGCTGAATGAAAATATCGACCTTGCTCCGATAGTCTACAGCCTGATGTTGTTTGAGCGTGGCGAAAAAGGCAATCTGTTGCGCATCCAGACCGATAATTACGACCAGCCGCTCGATATTAACGAAGGCATACGGCTGGATTTGGGTTCAACCGCCAAGCTGCGGACGATGGTGCATTATCTGGAGCTGGTTACCGAGATTTACCTGCAATATAAAGACCTGCCGCCGCAGGAACTGGGCCGGATTGAATTGCATCCGCGCGATTATTTATCGGCCTGGGTTATTGCTCAGTTACGTGCGAATCGACAAATAAATCTGGAGGATTTGCTTAACCAGGCCTTGGATCGACGCTACTCGGCCAGTCCTTACGAGAATTTTTATACCGGCGGCGGCGTGCATAGTTTTAATAATTTCACCCCGGATGAAAATTTTAAAATCATGTCGGTGCGCGATGCGTTACGCGATTCGGTCAATCTGGTGTTCGTTCGGTTGATGCGCGACCTGGTCTATCATCATCTTTATAAACCGGAAGGCATAGCGCGATGGCTGGAAATCCCTGATGATCCTCGGCGCATGGAATATCTGGAACGTTTTGCGGATAAGGAAGGCCTGGTTTATTTAAGACGTTTTTACGACAAGTATCACGGCAAGCCGACCGACGACATCATGGAGTTGCTGACCCAGAGAGTCTTTGCCAAGCCGTCGCGTCTGACCATGCTTTACCAGGCGGTTTACCCGGACGCAGATACTCACGCGCTTAGCGGTTATTTGAATGCCCATTTATCTGCCACGCCCTTGGATGCGGAAGATATTGAGCAGCTTCACCGGAAGTATTCGCCCGCGAATTTCGATTTGCAGGATCAGGGCTATATCACCAAAGTTCATCCGCTGGAATTGTGGCTGGTCGGTTATCTGGTTCAACATCCCGATGCCACGCGCGCTGAAGTTATCGCCGCCAGTACCGAGCAGCGGCAGAATGTCTACCGGTGGCTGTTTAAAAGCAGCCGGAAAAACGCCCAACAGCGGCGGATCATGACCTTGCTGGAGGATGAGGCTTTTAAGCAGATTCATACCGCATGGGATCGATTGGGCTATCCGTTCGGATCGTTAACGCCTTCTTACGCGACCTCCATCGGCGCATCGGGCGATCGTCCGGCGGCATTGGCGGAACTGATGGGTATTTTACGCAATGACGGCATGCGATTACCGACAGTCCGGTTCGACAGCTTGCATTACGCCCAGGCGACACCCTATGAAACAGTGCTGGACAAATTGCCAGAGCAAGGCCAGCAGGTGCTTGCACCCGAAGTGGCGAAAGCGGCGCGCGGCGCGCTGATCGGCGTGGTCGAGGCAGGTACGGCGGGACGTCTTCGCGGCATATACAAAAGCGCTGACGGCAAACCGCTGTCGGTCGGCGGTAAAACCGGAACCGGGGATCATCGCCGTGAAATATGGGGAGCAGGGGGGCGCTTGATCGACTCGATATTCATCAGCCGTGCCGCCACTTTTACCTTTTTCCTCGGGGATCGATTTTTTGGTGTGATTACCGCTTATGTGGCGGGGCCGGATGCCGAAAAGTATCACTTTACCAGCTCATTGCCGGTACAAATAATCAAGTTTCTGGAGCCCACGCTGGCGCCTTTGTTGAATAAAACAGCGGGTGGCGATGCTTCCGGATTGCTGGTGAATTTAAAAACGGCCGAGACAGGGAAGGATAATGGTCCGGCTTTCGTATCCCCGCCTTAGGGGAAGGACTATTACAATGCTTGAGAGGATATGCCGTTTTCCTGTAGTTGATGATTGAATTTGATACAAGGATAGAGGATACGGCTAGCGAATAAGTGGTGAAAGTAGGCATAACTATTGATTCTGTCTACGTTCCAGCATGGTCATGGGTGCTTAAATTGTTTTCACATCATTCGAGAGGATGATAAAACTTATTAATCTTACCAACAATAAGCAGCTGTGACCCCGGTTGCTGCATCAGTAACACCTTTGCTGCCTGTGTGAGTCAGCGTTAAGGTACCACATTCATCAGTTGACTGGACTCCGGCAGGTGCCGCGCTTAAGGTATAACTGCTGGCAGTCGCAACGCTAATGGTTATCGTGTAATAGGTGGCTGTTTCAGCCGGGATAGTGTAAATACCGGGGGCTCCCATGTCTGCCGGACCGGTCGCAGCGCCCAAATAGCTGTTTGTCTCCGTAAAGCGCCGTTCCATGGCATTAGCCAAGCCCAACACTACCCCCTTTGCATCCGCTCGCCGTGACTTCATCACACTGTCTTGATAGCTGGGATAGGCGATGCCGGCTAAAATACCAACGATCGCCACGGTAACCATTAGTTCAATGAGCGTAAAACCTTGTTGCGTTTGTTTCATAATGTTTTTTCAGTGTTATTTTGGTACGTTTTTCAGAAAATAGGTGAACAAAACAGTATTACTCACCTTATCTAACTATTTCAATTGCCGCCAGGACCTGCGAATACCGCCACCACCGCCACCAGCAGCAGAACCTGTAAACGCAATTTAGAAATGTCCTCTATGCTGCAAAGTAGAAGTGTCCCCTGTATTGGTTTTCTTTTTCCACTACCCAATTTTACTCACGATCAGGAGGAGGTGGGGTTTTCATCCATTTCTAATTATTGTGGTGCTCACTTCGCCCAAGTGTTGTCTTGATGGAGCGCCCGCACTGCGTTTTTCATCATTTTTATCCTGTTTTTCTTTGATGAAATTTAGAACCGCTCCCAATCGCTTATTACTTACTATTTCCCCTTGATCGATTTTTTTGATTTTATCGAATATGCGGTAGGGGAGCTCGCGATTGTCACATTTGATTTTTATTGTGCCATCGAAGTATTCATAAACGGTCACTTTATTCCGGGCCAGGCTTCTGTTATCAATTGAATCCTCAATCAGGTAGAGTGCCTTGTCGTATTGCAGGGTTAGATTTTTAGACAAAGTTCTATTTTCCTGCCATGAAAAAATTTCATTTAATTCTTCATGAGGCAGCAATTCACGGTGCATATTCTTGGAATCAACTGATTCCACTCCAAACTGTTTGTTAAATTTATCCATAAATTCCGGCAAGAATTGATTTCCTTGTTCGGCACCAGAAATATTCATAAGCCGCATTTCTTTAATCAAACGATCTTGCAGGGTTCTATTGACACGTTCAACGCGGCCTTTGGCCTGCGGCGTATTGGCGCAAATAATATCAATGTTCAATTCGGTTAAGGCTCTTCCAAATTGAGTGACACCATCACCACCTAATTCACCTGTTTTATTAACACGAAATACGCAGTGTTTATCACTATAAAACGCAACGGGCTTGCCATGCTTCTCTAAATATCGGCGAGTGGAATCAAAATAAGTGAACGTTGACTCTGATTTTACAAATTGGCATTCCATGAGTTTCCCCGTTGCATCATCGATATAAACAAGAAGTGTGCATTTAGGCGCTCTGCCTTCAAACCAGTCATGTGGCGAGCCGTCAATCTGTATTAGCTCACCAAAGCATTCACGTCTATTACGAGGCTGGTGGACGCGTTTTAACCGACTACTTTGGGGTATCCATAATTCCGCATCAATCATCCATTTTCGTAACGTTTCCCGAGAAATAGTTAGCTCATGGTTTTCACTTAATTTTTCACAGGCAAAAGTTGGCTTAAAATCAACGTAGTATTGTTTGACATAAGCTATGGCCAATTCTTTAATCGAGTCTGGATACTTGTGATTACTTGGATTACCGCGTTTCTTGCTGACAACACCTATGGCTCCATTAGCTTTATACGCTTTTCTTAACCGCCTGATCTGGCGAACGCTCAAACCTAATTGCTTGGCAGCTTCATGTTCGAATAGCCGTTTATCAATCAATTTTTGTAGAATTTCTATGCGATGTAATTCTTTGTTGCTCATAGTAATGATGTCCTGCATAGCTGTCGTTATCCATGGTGTAAATTTACAAAAAACTGTAAATTTACACCGGAGAGGACATTTCTACTTTGCTAAAACAGGACATTACTATATTGCGCTTACAAGAACCACTGCTTCCGGCATCATTAATAGTACCCATCTGTCCGGATGAGCCACTGAGGTATTTGAAATCAACGGAAGAGCCCTCAACTACCGCCGGCGTTTTAGTAATGCCGATCCCCAAGTCAATACCCGATGCGGCGTGTTTAACACCATTGATCAATACAAAATCATCATCATTAACCTGGCCATCTCCGTTGACATCAAAGGGCGGCCCGCTAAATTCTCCACCACTGAGCGCACCGACCTCCATTGTACGTGATTTACCGCCGGAAGCGCATGGATCAGTATTGGGAATCTTTGTGGAAAATACCACTAAGCCTCGGCGAAGGAGAGGAAAGCTGTCAACCAATTCGCCTTGGGCAATATTTACTGGCTTGAGTAAGTTTAATGCCCAGCCGGTCTTTAATGGACTGCTTGCCGTGCAACCGGTGCTAGTGGCGGCGTAACACACGGGGTTGTTTGATACAACGCGAATTGGCTTGGTGCTTGGCGTTCCTCCTATTGTTGTTGCTATGCCATCAAAATCGATAGTTTGCACTTGCAACGAGCTTCGATCGGTTATTGCCGAGCCTTTGTCCCATAAACCGTAAAAAGTTTGCACTTGCGGACTATCACCAACAATATTGTCCCCCGTTTCAAAATACTTGCCGGTGCCGAAATAAATCATCCGTCCCACACCGTTCTGATCAGATCCTGCCTCTCCTACTTGACCCACGTTAGGTTTGCCGGTGATAGGTTGGCGATCAGCTGTACTGCAAGTTGTTCCGGATGTTGTGCAAGCGACAAAAAAGGGACTGCCGGGGACAGTCCAGCTACCGGCGCTACCGGACACATCAAACTTCCATAAATTGCCGTACAAATCCCCGGCATAAACAGCATCGACACTATGATCATTATTAGTATCAACAGCAATCGGCGATGAAAGCCCATTTTTGTTAGTCGTAGCTCCAACGCCCGTATCAATTTTTTGCAGTATTGCGCCGGTTTTAGCATCAAGAACGAACAACACGGCGTGACCGTTATCACTGCTATACCCATTGGCAACAATCACGGCCCAATGGCCGTCTTGCATCCTGACCACTGAAGGTTGCGCTAAGGTATAGCCCAAATCGGCATCATTGGCGTTGGTGAATTCCCATAATGCACTGCTGGAACCAAACCCATCAGGATTGGTTACATCCAGTGCAAACACCGCACGAGCACCCGCTCCCGTGGTGCCAGCCAATAAAGTGTGCCATGCCGAATCATAATACACGTCGCTGACGCCAGACATACCATCGACATAATACTGGTGGGAATAGTTGGGTGAGGTCAATTTGCTCAATTCAGGAAATAATGCATTGGGAATGTAAGCGAATATTTCCTGTCCGCCTATTCCTGTGCTTTTGGCATCAAAACCATGGAACATCCCGTCATTAGCTCCCACATAAAGCATAGATCGTCGGTTTGTGTATGCACTGGTGGAACGAAAAGCGCTATAACTGGCCCCTTCTGCACCTGGCAATGTACTGTAGCCATAATCTTGAATACCCACATACACGGGGTCGGAATTAATGATGTCGCCCAGGAAGTTGGTTCTATTCCTAAAAATACCACCAGCATTTTTTTGCTCCTTGGCATCGGCACCACGTAACCAGTTAACACGCAACTCGCCATTGCCATCGCTAAGTCCCATCAACTTATTTAGATAATCCTGCTGAGAGGTGCCCACTGGCGTAGCAGTTAGATTGGCCCATTGAAAAAGAACGCCGTGTAGGCCTGCCGCCGCTGAGGGGTCATAAGTATAAATGTTTCGACTATCATGGGCAGGGAGCAATGCAGAGGCTTCCCATACGGGAGTTAACGCCCCAGAACTGGTATTTACACTATAAGCCACTAATTGGCCGCTCCATTCTCCGGAGTTAAATTTAGCTTGATAGACTAGGGTGCCTGTGTCCAAGCGAGTGGAGTTGGCCGCCACTGAGGAAGAAGATGAACTGGTTGCAACCACGTTAGCGAAGGCAGCGCTTAAAGAAGTGGCTAATTCGCGTGGATCAGTGGCAAAAAAGTAACGGTCCGGGATTCCGTCTCCATTACTGTCCCATTCTTCCTGTAGATCAAGCTTTTTATTGCTGTTGCTGTCGGTAAAACCTCCCCATTTTGCGGCGTAATAAAGAGGTTGTTGCAAGCTAAGAGCAGAGCTGGAACCAATTGTGTAGGTCACACTACTTGCTGCATTTGTAGTTACGCAATTGGTACAGGCAGTTGTTCCTTGCGGGTCAGTATAGGCGTAGCCATTAATGCCGGAGTGCGCATGAAAGCCGTCTTTGGTTGTACCGCTGAGAATATAACCAAATCCCATTTTATAAGGGGTCGATTGTGCAATAACGTCAGTTGTAATAATAACCTGAGTTGAACTCACGCTGTAGGTTAGAACGCCCCACTGATCCTGATCAAAGTCGCCGCCTTGTTCACTATCTTCCCAATTAACATAAACCTTTCCGCAGTTCCATGTGCCGGAAGGCACAGGTGAAAGCAGGGAGCAGTCTTGATGAACGATCTTGAAGTCAACAATGGCGCAGTTACCGCCGACAGATGAGTCCTGGCAGGCGGGCAATATGGATGCTGTTTTGCTAGTGCTGCCGGGTACTGGAACTACAATCTTGGGGATAGCAGGAGATAACGCAACCCCATAGGTCGTTACCAGCTGTTTGCCTTCCAAGGTGAGTTGAATGTCGTTGCTATGGGCAAATTGAGCCAGCCCGGCAATATGGTACGAACCGGAAAGACGAGGCGCATCCGGACAAGTGCCCTTCACATCACTGAGATTATTCACGGTTTTTGCTGTACACAATTGGTCGTTTATAGTGCCATTTTCACCAACAAAATAGCTGTTGCCTGGAATGTTTTCACCCACGCCTACTGTATCAGTTAATTCATTCATGGCGGTGGCGGTGATATCGGCAACATTGCTGAGTTGATCACCGTCGTATGAACTGGTGCTGGCATTAAATTGGATGACATTCAGCTTTGCGCACCATTCGGTAGCAATAATAGGGTTGGTTGGCGTGGCAACTGTCAAGCCTGGAATGTATGATGAGTCGGTATTAGCGCTTGTAGGGAGGTATGCGCTTAAGGCGCTGTGATTAGTCAGATAACGTAGAGACTCCAAAAATATCTCAGACTGGGGGTTGCCCCAATTGCTGCAATTGCCGTCTGTAAAGGTATTTAGGCCCCAAGTACAGCTATCACTACCGGTGGTGCCGAAATAGGTGCCGTCATCGTGACGGTATCCATGTATTCTCAATTTGTTCAGGGTATCAATGATCCCGCCTGTTGACGGAGCCGATTTGAAGGTTCCACTGGTTGTGACATCGATTTCGTCGGTAATGGAAGACACGTTCTTACGCAATACCCCGCCAGATTTATTTTTGCCGAAAGAACCTGTCATCATACCAAAGCGTAATTTGTCGTCATCACCGTAGGTTTGTAGTAAACCGATCGGCTTTTTTGCGCCGTCGGGATATGTTTTGCAATTTTCTGTCCCGAGAAGGCTGCTGTCGCAGACTTTTACTCTGGCAACATAGTCACCTAAGCCATTAGTGGTTTTGTCCGGGTTACTATTTGCCGCACTAATGCCTGAATCAGAAGATGAGTTGCTGTTTGATGCAGATTTTTCGCCTGACCAACGGCATTGCCAGCGTTCGTTAGCGGCCCAAAGGGAATAGTTGCCTTTAGCTACTCGAATGAATGGGGCATCTGTAACATTCTGTGAGAGCTGGGTACTTGATACTGTCGTATTGCAAAGAGTAATGCCGTTTGCAACATCCGTAGATGTGAAAGGGGTGAGTTGGGTTAGACCGGGGCCATTATAGAATTTGGAGAAACTGTGGGCATCGTTGGGCAAATAACTACGCTCCAGCACGGTAAGAACAGGAGAGGGTACGGTTGTAGCTGTGGTCGTGGTCGTGGTTGTGGTTTGTTTTGTGTCTGTTTTTGTGGATGTCCAGGTGGTTGTGTATGTTTTTGTGACCTTAGTTATCGTTGTGTGATTGGGGCTGCTATTATGGCAGGAACTACTATCAGCTGTAGTAGTGTCGGTTCTAATGGTATGAGTTGTAGTATAAGTAGTAGGTTGGGTAGCGGTATAAGTGCTGTTAAAAATAGTGTTAAAAGTTGTTGTTGTGGTTGTGCCTGATGTACTGGTAGTGGGTGCGCTGTTCGTGGATAAACCGGGAATAGGTGTGCTGTTCGTGGTTGTGCCGGATGTGGATGCACTGGGTGAGGATTCGGCGCTCTGGGGGTTAACAACGACAGTCGAGGATGCGTTGAGTGAGTTACACACCGCTTTCGTAACATCAGACCCAGCAACGGTAGAGGTAGACGTATTGGTAACAACGGGAGTGCCTGCAACGTAAGCGGAGGTACTGGTACTGGTGACAACGGGAGTCGAGGTAACGGGAGCCGAAGTGCTTGCAGTGGTAGAGGTGGAGCCTATGTCGGTAGAACGCAGGCCGCCATAAAGAATCTTGCGGATGGTATCTATACGGGTCATGCTGGCCCAATTTAAAAAATTGCCACTCCAAAGACCGGTGCAGTATTTAGTGGATGTTGTCGAGCTGGGTTCGAACCGGCTATTGGTATAGCTATAACATTTATAACTATCGAAGTAGCCATAATAGTCAATGCTGTGTTTATAGGTTGTTTCAGGGATTCCATCTTTGTCCAAGTCAGAAAAATCGTCAAAAGCCTTAAAATACAGCTGATGGTCCTTGGAGACATTCAACATAACGATAGGCGTAACGCTGAGGGTTAGGAATAGCGGCGTTTGCGAAATGGTTGTTGCATGGCTGATATTGGCTGAAAGTCCAATCATTAAACCCAGCATTAGCCGGAGAAGCAAGCTTTTGGAGATAAGGTAACGGTTATGTTTAACAGTGTTCATTTCAAATTTCCGATGAGAGGTTTCGGTAGGATTGATGGGTCCAAAAGTCTGTGTAATGTGGTTTAAGAGGGTGAATAGATTGATTGCAAAATAACCACTGCGTTGGTGGTTCCGCCGGTTGCTCTAACGCTAATTCTATAAGGCGTCGAAGTGGGATCGGGAGGGCAGGTGCCAAAACAGGCAGCCGGTAATTGTTGGATGATATAAACCGGGGTGGCGATACTGTTACCTAATGTAGTGACTGAAGAAGTAGCAACTGGATTTGTTGTCCAAAAACTGTCAGTTAAAATCGCGGAGGCGATTGGGATGGTTGAAGTGTCCTTATAAAAGCCTCCAGTACCGGCATCAGTAAATGTTGGTAATACTGCTGGTGAAATTAGACTGGATTCTGCAGCTTTAAGTGCGGATTCAGCAGCCTGAAAAGCTAAATTTTTGTCACGCAGGTTACCGGCCATTTTTTCTTCCACCGAGGTTGATTGCATGCCAGTGGTTCCTATCAATGTCAGCAGCAGTAGCATGATTAAACTGATTATCAGTACAGCGCCGGATTGGTATGCAGATTTCGACTGCATACCCTTTGGGGCACAAGTGTGTGCAGGACGTGGGGTGCCTAAAGCAGAAGCCTGCAAAAGCGGCGGATTACTGATGGGGAACTTGGGGGTAGGTATTTGTTGATTATTCATGAGGATCTCTGTTATATGACAGCTAGTTGCGCACGGCAATGGTTGCATTAAAAACCCGTCTGATTTTGTTATCCGTTGCTCTAGTTGTCGCGCCATTGTAGGTATACGTTAGAGGCTCAGCGGCGAGGTTGTCGTCAAGGGTTGCTGCCAACAGGCTGATACGAATACTGACGACCTTGGTCATATCAACTATATTATTTGCTGATACATAATAATTGGGTGCCCCATCTGGCGTTGGATCAGTATCCTCGCCGTATAAAATCTGCATCTGTTCTATGCCTTCCACAAATTCCTCTGCGGAATTTGAGCCAATGTGGCGATAAAGCGAAGGCTGCCCCCCGGTGCCCGTCCTTATGTAATAACTGACAGTATTGATCGGGTAGACTTGACCGCTCACATAAGTTCTACCCAAGTCGTTAGTCGAATTATCGGGTGTGCAACCACTGCCTGTGTTATGAGAAAGAACGCTTCCCGCTATCGCACTGACCTGAAAGACTGCGTTAGCCGAGCAATCGGAAACCACAGCAGTCGCGCAATTGTTTGCTCCGGCGGAAGTTAAAAACCCTGCGGTTTTCAAATTTGCGGTAGTAGCGGTTGCGTCTAATGTAAGGCCGTCGGTATTTGTCGCGTGCGTGGTCACTGTGAAACTTTGATCATCTGCTCGGCGAATGGTGATGACATCGGAACCACCAAGAGGCGAAGTAATTGCGGCGTCTATGGTGGGTGCCCATACCGATGCGGAGGTTGATTCAAAGCCCTCAATAGCCTTACCGAAACTATATAAAAAACTCGTTGGCGTATTCAGTGTATTAGTAAGGGGCGCTTGACTGTTGCACCCTATGAATCCCGCCATGCGTATGTCCTTGGCTAAAAAATCCAGTGCAAACCGGCCGTTTTCCTGCAATCTGGATAAACCTTCCTGCATTCTGTAGGTCTGTTTACTGCCGATAAAAATCTGTAGCACCCCACCCACTAAAAATGCGCCAATCAATAAGGCAATCATGATTTCTATCAGGGTCATGCCGGTTTGATAGGGTTTGTTTTTCATAATTGAAAGCGAGTTTGAAAGTTGTGATTATTGCTGTCATCGCCATCCCGATCCTCATCCCAAGTGATCGTAATGGTAAACATATTGCCTGCAGTGGCTATGGTGCCGATGCCGCTGGGTAAGTTGTTGCTGACAGCGCTGTTCCATTCAAAGAGATCGTTTTCTGCCAGGTCAGCCGGGCTGCACCCGGTTGTAGTCAGGCAATTTTCTTTTGCTGTGGCTGAGCTCGGAAGAACGGCGGTATAGTTAGCTTTTCCAGCAATATTGGCGCGCATTCTATCCGCCAAGTCATAGGCCAATTGCGTGGCTTGGCTGCGATTGTAGGCGCTCTGGTTGTTTTTAAGGCTGGTCGCTTGCAAGCCAGCCAAGCCGAGCAAGCCGACCGCCAGCACCAGCATGGCTATCAGGACTTCAATTAGGGTAAATCCGCCGTTTGTTTTCATGTTTTGGTACATTTCAACACATTATGGAGTGCAAGACGTAATATTGGATGCTGCAGTGGCCGTAGTATCAGTGTTGGGGATTCCGTCATTATTGCTATCTAAACCCATACGTCCTCGTCCGACTGAATTAACAATGATAAGTTTGGATGTATTTGCTTCTGGAGCATCATTGCCGTCGCTGTTATCGCAAATGACAAAACTGCCGTTAGTATTACTTTGTCCGGATGATGTAAAGCGAATGAAATTTGAAAAATTATTACCCCGTAAAGTATAGGAGAACTTTAAAGGATCGTAGGTTCTGATCAGAACATCTCCCGCTTCGAAATTGCCATCGCTGTCGGCATCTGTAAAGATGTCCCACCCGTCTTCCCAGTTTGCCCCAGCACCTTTGTTGGTAGACGAATTGTTGTCAACTTTACGTACTGTTACCGACATGCCTCGTTTTACTGCCTCATTACGCGCTAAATTTAATGCAGTCACTAATTCATTGGCATAGGCCGTCAATCGGTTGCTGGCGATAATGGAGGTAAAGCTGGGGATAGCAACTCCTACCAGTATCCCCGCGATGGCGATTGTGATCATCAGCTCAAGCAGGGTAAATCCTGAGTTGTATTCCGGCTGGTTGCGCATGATTTTGCGGTATCCCGTTGGCTGTTTGTTTCTGCTTAGGGCCATTAAGGTAATGGTCTGCCGTCAGAATTGATTTGAATATTAGTATAGCTAGGCATCGGATAACTTACCACTCCGGCCGTCAGCAATGCGTTGATCGCCAGAGACAATATTTTCCTTTTGATTTCATCGTATCCACCTGTTTGATTTAAATTGTAAGCAGTTTGATTGTACTATCCGTTTTTTACGGGTCTGTTAATTGCCTCACATAACTGTTAAATTGAATTTTTGTGTCCATTTTTCAGCGAAATTCCTTGTGAAGAAGCCAAATCTTAAACAGCTCATCGCCATAATCATGGAAATTTAACGGGATGTAGAGAACCAAATACAGGCGCTTTAGGCGAGGCAGGAACATCGAAGAGGTGGTGCCTAGATCGCCCCGGTTTAAGCGGCTTATCGCTGACAATTAGGACAGAATACCGTTGAGCGATTGGCTATCCTGATTTCTGTTAATGGCTGATTACAGCCGACACACGGCAATCCCGCACGACCATAAACCTTAAGTTGCTGCTGAAAATAACCGGGTTTTCCGACTTCATTGACAAAATCCCTCAGTGTTGTACCGCCTTGCTGAATGGCTTGCTGCAAAACCACACGAATACATTCAGCCAGTTTTTGATAACGGGCTAAAGAAACTTTGCCCGCTTGTCGCGTAGGTTGTATGCCGGCCATAAACAAGGCTTCATTGGCATAAATGTTTCCAACTCCTACAACGATATGACTGTCCATAATGAACGACTTTACCGCTATTGTGCGGTTTCTGGACAATGAGTAAAGCAGCTCGCCGTTGAAATCGGGTAGCAGTGGTTCAGGGCCTAAATTTTTGAGCAATTGATGTTCAGCCGCGGGTTCCGTGGTCCATAATACCGCGCCAAACCGTCGGGGATCATTAAAACGCAGTATCGTCCCATCATTAAAAATAAAATCAATATGGTCGTGTTTACCGACTGTCTGGTCTGTAGACATAATCCGTAAACTGCCGGACATGCCTAGATGTAAAAGCACCGTGCCGGAAGTGGTGGAAAAAAGCAGATATTTTGCTCTTCTGGACACTGATTGAATGCTGAGCCCTGTTAAAGTTTGACTGAGTGTTTCAGGCACAGGCCAGCGCAGTTTGGGCTGGCGGATGATTACCTGTTTAATGATTTGCCCTTCAATATGAGGCGCGATGCCTCGGCAGGTGGTTTCAACTTCGGGTAATTCAGGCATGGGGTAGGTTTTTAATCAGGGCTGCGTTTTGGTTTATGTTACAGAGTTTAGCATGGATATGATTGTAAGTTTCAGGGCGTTCCGTCCCATGTTGAGGGCTAACATAAGTGTAGTTTGTCATTAAACCGCACTCACTATCAATGATGCATCGGTTGATATTCTGTTTTTCATAAAATGGGTTAAGTAAGTTGTGTAACTAATTAGTTTTAAAGTAAGAGTGTCTTGCAACTTAGCCTTTTCAGTCGTTAAAAATAGATTATAATCAGTCTGCACTTAGTTGATAGTTTTACTATAAAAATATTTCGTTCTTTATTTTTGAAGAATCGCCATTTGGATCGTTGTTAATTTAGGGTGGCGCTAAGTTTATTATTCATTTACTAAAAGAAGAAAACGGTATGAGCAGTGTTTGGGTGATAGGCAATCATGTGAAGGTTCAGGGTATGGCCAATGATTTTAAAATACTTTCTTATAACTTTATTTTTGGTGGCAGTGTTGAAATGATTTTGGAATCACCTGAAGGCAGTAGGATTTTCTTAAGGCGTAGAAAATCACAAGTCTCCGATATTGAGGATGAGTATAATTTTGACGCCGGTTCTAACGATGAGAATTACAGCTATTAGTGTGGGTTGTGGCGGATTTTTAGTCAGTAAACAACGGGCAACAAGTAAGTTGGGATGACGAAGGAACCCTACAAAGCTGTCTCCGAAGGGATGGGGTTCGTATCCTACGGGTCAGGTCCTGATTCCTTTTTGAAGAAACGCAGCTATTTGACGATACGGTAGCGGACAAGTTTGTCGTGTAAGGCGCAAAAAAATGCGCCTTACTGAGGTTTAATGCGGCAGACGCCCTTAATCCACCGGCTGTTTTAGACTTGCCAAATCAATAACGAAGCGGTACTTCACATCACTTTTCAACATGCGCTCGTAGGCTTCGTTAATCTGTTGGATAGGGATGATTTCGATGTCTGAAGTGATGGCGTTTTCAGCGCAAAAATCGAGCATTTCCTGAGTTTCCTTCAAACCGCCAATCAAAGAACCGACAATACGGCGACGCTTGAAAATCAAGTTTCCGACAGCGGGTGACGGATGCGGGTGATCAGGCAAGCCCACCAGGCATAAAGTACCATCATGCTTCAATAATGCCGTGTAAACATCCAGATTATGCGGCGCGGCCACGGTGTTAAGGATAAAGTCAAAACTGGCAAGATGCTTTTGCATTTCATCCTGATTTTTGGATGCCACCACTTCATCGGCTCCGAGCCGTTTGGCATCTTCTGCCTTGTCTGGCGAAGTGGTAAAAAGTACGACGTGTGCGCCAAACGCATGGGCGAATTTTATCCCCATATGGCCAAGTCCGCCTAAACCAACGATGCCGACTTTGTCTCCTTTGCCTACCTTCCAGTGCCTTAACGGGGAATAAGTGGTAATGCCTGCACATAACAAGGGGGCTACGGCCGCCGGATCCAGTTTATCCGAAACATGTAGCACAAAATCCTGGTTGACGACAATCTGTCTGGAATAGCCACCGTAGTTTGTACCGCCGGTATGCTTATCGGGACTGTTATAAGTAAACACTGCATTGTTACAAAATTGCTCCAGATTATCGCGGCAATCCGGGCATGTCCGGCAGGAATCGACCAGACAACCCACACCAACGGTATCTCCAAGTTTAAAACCGGTTACCTCATTACCCACTTTTGTCACTTTGCCGACAATTTCATGACCGGGCACCATGGGAAACACCGAGCTACCCCACTCGTTACGCACTTGATGAATGTCAGAGTGACATACCCCGCAGAAGAGAATCTCAATCTGGACATCGGTTGGCGTAAGATCACGTCGTTCAAAACTAAACGGTACCAGTGGAGAATTGTGATTATGGGCAGCATAACCAATAGTCTTTTGCATAATAGGCTCCTGGAATGTGAAACAGCGACCAATAGTTACTATTCAGCAGCTATTAGCAGTTTAAATGTAATTGTCTTTTATGGAGTGTCCTGTTCCATGCCGGTGGGCAGCTAAAACAATAGTTGATCTCTATATTTAGATACCTTTAAGAAACCATTAATGAAACGCTTTTAAGATGGAATCTGCTCGCTTGAAGCTGTCGAGAATAAACGGACTAATAAAAGTTCAACTCGAAACAATTTAAGTCATCATATTACCGGATTAATATCATGAAGCGTCACCACATTTTCAATCGGACTCATCAAGAAGTATATAGGAAAGTTGCTATTCATGAAGCTGGACATGCAGCGGCTATTTACCTAGGCAACAAACAAAAAAGACTGCCTCCGGTTTTTTTTCAGATTTTTATAACTCCGGTGAATGATGATATTCAATCATCCCGGTTTTTAAATAAGCCTAATACTAAATATATTGTAAACATAGACGGTGGCCGCTTAATTCATACGCTACCCTCCTCAATTAAAGAAGCAACAGACGGGTTTTCTCCAGCCCAGGTAATTGCTTATCGATGCGCTTTTGAAGCTGATATGATTAACATACTGGTCGGATCTTTGGCTGAAGCGAAATATATTATGCACCGAGGCGTAGAGCTTATTAACCCTCGTCTGGTACATTTAAATACCGAATATTACTTTAATGGTACTTCCGAATTAGAGAGTATCAATGAGTATCTTGAATGCTTTCTTGAAAATTCAGCGCTTAGGAAACAAAAAATCACAGAGCTATTTTTTGCGGCACTCAGTTTCGTTAATGAAAGATCAAATTGGCATGCAATTACTGCCTTGGCTGACTATATTGTAAGTGCCGACAAAAGTGTTATGGAATGTAATGAGATTATCAGCGTTTTGGAGGCCGCTAATATAAGCCCGGTTTTTTTACAAAACGATACATAGATGTTGTCATAATAAAGTCCATGTCAATTATGAATCGTGTCTTATTCTACAGATAGGGCAGATATGTTGACCATCCGGCGTGCAAAGCCAACCATTTTCAACGGCATCGGTAACATCACCCTCTATCCATGCGCGACTTTCAGTAATACGTCGGCCGGTAGATTCATTTTCCCTGTAAGCACGGCGAAACTCTACCGTTTTTAGTCCTCGCTGGTTGCAGATGTCGCAAAAGATAATTTTTCGTATGCTCATAGCGTTTTTAAAATGAGTCAGGAATCGAATTAGCCACCACTAACGGACCGCCCATTTTGGTGAGTTGAGCGGCTCATTCTTTTGCGTCAAATAATGCTGGTTAGTGTGAGTAATGATTAGAAGTGCTTTTAAAATATCAGTATTCGAACTAAGTATACAACCCGTATGAACACTTATGTGTAATAAGTCCTGTTGGTGTTCGTTAGTTAAATGTAATTAAATCGACAACTTAAAAATAAGCGGGCATTGGAATGCCATCAAAGGAAGCGGAAGCTGTCTCGCATCTGGTGATGCAGGAAGCCCGCGAATCGGTAACAGTGGGCTGAATATATCGCCGCACGAACGTCTCATTGGTCTGAGGGTAATTGCCACTGCAACAGCAAAAGAAACGGTCAGTGGGTCATTGGTTCGTGAGCGCTCCACAAATTGAGGAACGAGGGTCGGTCAACACCGATTTTTTTATGCCCAAAATTCAGCCAAGCATTGCGGTTATTTTGCACCAGCTAAATATTGATGCTATTGAGTAAATGCGGTTACAAACGGATTACATTTCAGAGAAAACAAAAAAGGCCTTACACATATAAATCTGTAAGGCCTTGATATTATTGGTGGGACGTCAGGGATTCGAACCCTGGACCCATGGATTAAGAGTCCACTGCTCTACCAACTGAGCTAACATCCCAATATTTATTTGATAATTCTAAAGGATTTCTTGAGTAAATCCAAGAACAAAATGCCTCGACTTTACTCACAGAGCCTATTTTTCAAGGTTTTTACTTTATTTTACCCAGCGCTTGGGATAATTCCTGACTGAATTCGCTAAGTACTTTGTTCAGCGCTTTGACAGCAGCCGGGTAGGACGGGTCATTTAATGGATGCGCAATTTTGGAGCGACCATGGCTTAATAGGGTATGGTTTTTTTCATTCATTATCGCCCAGTTGGCTTCAAAGTCTACGGTCTGTTCAGGGCGGGTATCGAACCTGATAATGTCTATTATGATGCGATAATCGATCGTTCCGTATGCGCTCCAGGGATAGGCTCTAATCAGGTCGCCTGTTTGCAGTGTCGCCAGATTGTGGGTTAGCACTTGTGCGACGTTATCTTTTAAAGGCGATGCCCATTGATGAAATTCGGCGATTTTTACGCTGTTATCCGGTAACCGGGTGACAATTTGCTTGCGCTCAAGTAAGGTCGGTATGGAGACGGGGCCTACGCCGATCTGGCGTTTTTTTTCCGCTGTCGTCGTTGATGATGGCGGCGGTTCGCTCAGCGGTTCCAATACATAAAATTGGGTGGGCGGAGTCGATATGCATGCCGAGAGCAGGGTAACAGTCGATAGTGCCATTAACCATTTTGAGAGTTGATTTGCCATTTTACTGATCTTTTTTGCCGCGAATTAATGAGTTGGGATTTTGTTCCAGATAGTCGGTCAGTTGCTTGACCGAGCTTGCTGCCTGAGTAAGTTCCTGTAGCAATTGCTCCAGTTCGTAGTGGGTGGTAGAGCCGGGTTCCATAATGCTTAATACCTGATGTGCCGAAGCCATGGTTTTGTCGGCGGTATCCAGGGTGCCTTGGGCGGTGACCAGCATGCTTGCCGCCGCTTTGGACGTGCCTTGTAAGGACTGCAGGGTTTTATTGGCTTCGGCCGTCAAGTCTTCCAGCGGCAATTTGGCCACTTTATCCATGATAATGTTCGCGGAATGGGTAAATTGATCCAGGGAGCTGGCGGTGGTAGGGAATTCAGGATAAACGCTTTTATTGTCGCTTAACACAATCTTGCTTTTCGGGTGAAAATCAAGATCAACCAACAGTTGTCCGGTCAGCAGGCTGCCGGTTTGCAATTGTGCGCGCAGGCCTTTGTTGATCAGTTGCGCCATAACATCCTTATCGCTGATGTTGTTGTCGTTATTGATTTCCTTGATGCGGTCCGGTTCCAGTTCCACGGTGACCGGAATGTGAATTTCAGCGGTCTTCTTGTCCAACTCCAGATTGATCTCGGTGACCTTGCCGATTGGAATGCCGCGTATTTGCACCGGCGCGCCTACGGTTAAGCCGCGCACCGAGCCGTTAAAATACATGACGTATTTTAAGGTGTTTTGATAAACAACCTGGGTCGATAGAGTATAGGTATCGTACAGTGGAAAAAGGCTGTATTCAGGCTGGATATTTTCAATGGTGTCTTCGGCAGCCGCGCGAAAGGCGATGCCGCCGCTTAATAAGGAAATCAATGGCCCGGTTCTGACTTTAAAACCGTCGGCGCCGGCGGATAAATCGATGCCGCTGTCTATCCAGAAGCGGGTGTTTTTTCTGACGAACTGGTCGTAGGGTTTGTTGATAAAAATGGTTAAGCGTATGGCATTGGCTTCGTCAGATAACTTGTGGCTGAGGACTTCGCCTACGGTTATGCCATGGAAATTGATCGGCGTTCCCGGTTTCATAGAACCCAGATTATTGGTTTCCAGAATGAAGTGCGTACCGTCGGCGTTGTTTTTTAACAAGGGCGGGGTAGTCAGTCCGGTAAAATGGTTTTCTTTGGAACCGTCGCCCGGTTTGATGGCGATATAAGGCCCGGAGAGCAGTGTGCCCAGCCCGGAAATTCCGCCCAGACCCACCTGGGGCCGCACCACCCAGAAACTGGTGTTCTGGTTCAAATAACCGGCCGCAGTGCTGTTCATTTGCGCGGTAATCACAATGGTTTTTAAATCGTCACTGATGGAGATAGCCGTGACTTTGCCGATTTCCACATTCAGGTATTTAATCTTGGTCTTATCCACTTCCAGGCCTTCAGCGGTAGGGAAGCTGATCGTGATAACCGGGCCTTTTTCATTGTAGGATTTGGCGATTAGCCAGCCGCTGACCAGCAAGGCGATTAAGGGTAAAAACCACACCAGCGGCAATTCGGTTTTTTTATTGATGGTTACTTCCGAGGCATCAGGGTCGATAAAGTCATTCATGTTAGCGCTGGTTATCCCATATTAATCGTGGATCGAAATTTTTGGCGGCAAGCATGGTCAATACCACCACCGCAGCAAATGCTGTTGCCGCAGGTCCTGCGATAACCTGGGCCACACTGCCCATGTCAACCAAAGACACAAGAATTGAAATCATAAAAATATCCAGCATCGACCAGCGGCCTACAAAAGCGATAATGCGGTATAGGATAGTCCATTTCTTGGCATGGGACTGCCAGCGATAATGAACGTTGAGCAATAACAGGCTGATGCCCAACAATTTTAACAAAGGAACCAAAATACTGGCGACCAGAACCAGCATGGCTATGGGCACCATGTTACCGTTAATTAACGCAATAATGCCGCCGATAATGGTGTGCGGCTCGCCGACGCCCAAGCGGGTGACGGTCATGATCGGAAAAATATTGGCAGGAATATACAAACAGAAGGCACTCAACAGCAACGCGGCGGTGCGTTGAAAACTATTGGGCAGCCGTGGATGCAAGAGGCCGCCGCATAATGGGCAAGGTCTGTTTTTGTCAGCCCGTTTCGATAAACAGCCGCAATCATGGCAACGGATAAAACCCTGAGCCAGGGCGGTCTTTTTGATTTTCATTTTCTTAATTGCCCGATTTGCCGCCAGAATAGAACCTTATCCAGACTGCTCGCCAGCATGCCGGTTACGATCAGCAAGGCCACGAATGCGTAAAGCCCAAAACCGAATTTAAGTTCAGATGTGGCGGCAAGTTTAACGCAGGCGACAATAACTCCCAGCATATAAACTTCCAGCATCGCCCATTCATCCATGTGTTGCAACCAGCGCATCCAGCGCGCCAGATGCCGGCTAGGCTGGTTAAAATAAAGATGCGCGCTGATCAGCAAGGATAAAACAATGTTCAGTAGCGGAAACAAAATGCTGGATAAAAACACCAGCACCGCAACGCCCCACAGGTGTTCATCAAATAACGCAACCACGCCCGACCACAACGTACCGTCCTTAGCGCCGCCCAGCATTTTAATGCCGATCAACGGCATCAAATTGGCCGGAAAAATCAAGATCAATCCGGCAATAGACAGCGCAAAAGTGCGTTCGATGCTTTGTTTGCGGGGCCGTTGCAGCAGGTAACCGCAACGGGGGCAGTGCGCCTTGTCGCCGATCACTGGCTCAGCGGGGTTGAGCAATAAATCACACTCGGGGCAGGCGGTGAAGTTTGTTGGGTTCATTTTGTGGGGCTAATGTCTATTTGTGGTTGCTATTATCCTCGCTGATACGGCTATTGTCATTTGATCGTGTGGCGATTAGTGTAATCGTTTTAGAGTTCCGGGCATAAACAGCATGGTCTACCTTTCGCATATCGTGTTTGAGCCTTCTGTAGCCAACAATTTCCATTCCCAGGTTGCAATAGCGCGGAACTGTCGATAAAGTTCTACTAACTATTTCAATTTGATTCCATGTATCCACCAGGAGGTATGCACATGAAAATCCATTTTTACGGTCTGGGTTTGTTAGCCGTATTGTTTTGTTTGTCGGCATCGGCGGCCGAGCTTAATCGGGCGTCTGTAGAGCAGCGACTTGCCAAGGCGGAAAAAGGTCACCCCGCGCAGTTGCGCCGGAAAGATCTTACCGGACTGGATTTATCCGGACTGGATTTCAGGAACGCCGACCTGTGGGGTGCGGATTTGCGCAACGCCAATTTAAGCAATAGCGATTTATCCGGCCTGAACCTGGATTTAACGGTGATGACCAAAATCAATCTTTCCGGGGCCAACCTGTCCAACGCCAGCATTTTTGGCGTACATATGGGCGGCGCTAACTTGAGCAACGCCAATCTCACCGGCAGCCGGTTTATTGCCAATTTGGATCGCTCCAACCTTAGCCATGCCAATCTGTCCCACGCCAATTGGGGCGTCGATATGAAGAATCAGCCCATGGGTTTAATGCGGGTCAGCTTGAATAATGTCAATTTATCGGGTGCCAATCTGTCCGATGCCAACCTTAATCGCGCGTTGATGCGCCATGCCAATCTTTCAGGAAGCGTGCTGAAAAACACAGTGTTATTCGGCGTTGATCTTTCCGGAGCCGATTTAACCGATGCCGACTTATCGGGAGCGGATTTATCCGAAAGCAAATTGGAAGATGCCGATTTTACCGGCGCAAATCTGGCAGGCACCCGGTTTCGCGGCATCAAGGACAAATCGGTTTTGAAAGGATTGATTTCCAGTAAAAATCTTGAAGCGGCTATTTTTGAGTGATTGAATAGATGTGCTAAGCAAAAAGGGCGATCGATCGGTCGCTCGCTCTTACACGGTTTATCCATTCTTATGTTGCCGCCTCAATAACTCAGCAAAATCCTCCGCCGGTACCGGTTTACTGGTGAAATAACCCTGATAGGCATCGCAGCCTTTCTTTCGTAAAAAGTCTAACTGTTCTTGTGTTTCTACACCTTCCGCCAGGACTTTAAAGCCCAGAATATGGCCCATCGCAATAATAGTGGCGGTGATTTCCATATCATCTTGAAGATGCGGAATATCGTCGATAAAGCTTTTATCGATTTTCAGCACGTCTAAAGGGAAGCGTTTGAGATAGGCCAGCGACGAATAACCGGTACCGAAGTCGTCAATGGCAAGACGAATACCCTGAGCACGCAGGTTATTGAGCACTTCCACCGCTTTATCCTGATTATCCATTAACCCGCTTTCGGTCATCTCCAATTCCAATTGTCCGGCCGGAAAACCGGTTTCGGCCAGTACTTCCGCGACCAGCGCGTTAATGTCGCAACGACGAAACTGTTGCGGCGATACATTGACCGCCAGGGTTAGCGGCAAAAAACCGTCTGCCAGCCAGCATTGACCTTGGCGACAGGTTTCACGCAGCACCCATTCGCCAATGGCGAGAATCAGGCCGGTTTCTTCGGCAATGGGAATAAAATTAATCGGCGCGATAAGCCCTTCGGTTGGGCTTTGCCAGCGTACCAGCGCTTCGGCTCCGACGATCCGGCCGCTGGCAATATCTATTTGTGGTTGGTAAAAAACGCGTAATTCCTGCTGTTCAATGCCCCGGCGCAAGCGCCCTTCCAGTGCGATACGCTTGCGAACGGCAATGGTAAGCTCTTCGGAGAAATAGGCGAAGCAGCCGCGCCCGGCCTGTTTGGCCTCATACATGGCGATATCGGCCTGTTCCATCAGGAGTTCCGGGTTATCGCCATGTTGGGGATACAGGCTGATGCCGATGCTGGCGCCAATCTGTACCTCATGGCCCGGCTCATGGTCGGTTTCATTGCTGCGGGGCAATTGAAACGGTCTGCTTAAATCGGCGACTATTTCTTCCGCCACCCGTGCGGCATCTTCCGGATGCGCAATATCTTCCAACAGTACGATAAATTCATCGCCGCCCAGGCG
The DNA here is from genome assembly GCF_000190755.2 of Methylobacter tundripaludum SV96. Classification (GTDB taxonomy): domain Bacteria; phylum Pseudomonadota; class Gammaproteobacteria; order Methylococcales; family Methylomonadaceae; genus Methylobacter_A; species Methylobacter_A tundripaludum. The sequence continues at coordinate 340,639 of NZ_JH109152.1, forward strand.
CGCCACCATGTCCACGTCGCGCAGCCGCGACTGAATGCGGTCTGCGACTTGTTGCAGTAACTCATCCCCGGCAGAATGCCCCAGACTGTCATTAACGGCTTTAAAACGATCCAAATCGAGCATTAACAATGCCAGTTGCTTGCCGTCGCGCCGCTCCACATCAATGCCATGCTTCAGGCGTTCCAGCAGAAAGCGGCGGTTAGGCAGTTGCGTTAACGAATCCTGCGTTGCCAGTTGGTTGAGTTCGTCTTGCAGCCGGGCGCTGACCAGCGTAACCATAATAAGCAGCCGGGCAGTGCCGGTAATGAACAGCCACATCAAAAAAACTCTGTCCGGTTGCTCCGGGGACAGTATGTAGCTGCTTATAGCTGTCGGCCTCATGATGAGGGTGATCAGGCGGATAACATGAATAACGGTCTCAGCACCCAGAAATCCAATCAGGAGATTGGTTTCCATGGACAGCGTAACACTGCGTTGACGCACGATGTCGCGAATTGTAAATAAGCCTATCAGTATGATAAATGTCGACATGGTTATCTGCCGCGCCGATACGGATGGCCAGACTTCCATGAACAGGTTGAGCAACGTCGCAGCCGGCAGGACGAACAAGGCAAATAACGACCAATGCTGTCGAAGCCCAAAAAAGCCGCGGATGCCTATCCAAACACAAACACCACCGGTAAGGATCAGTGAGTTGGCAATGACAATCGACACGATGTCGGGAATAACGTCCCGTAGACAGATACCCAGAAACCCGGTAAAAAATGCCATGCAGGCGGCAAGCCACCAGCCCGGTCCGGCAAGATTAGGGTGCCGACGAACCGTTACCGCAAAAGCAATGGCGAAAACCGCGTCGACGATGAGATAAGCCGTCAGGATTGTTAATAAATCAAACTTCATCGATAAAATTATTTTCTAATATGCTTGATTTAGAGGCGTTATTTAGTGTGATTTTTTAAACGCTCTAAAAACCTGTGCGCAGCTCGAAGCGAAGCGGCGCGGAATTAAAATGATAAATCTCCGGGGTGCGGGCATCGGCGATTTTTTCGCCGCGTAAATACACATCCGTTTGCAGCGTTAATGGGTATTTTAGCAAGGCATGGGTATGAGGGCAGCTATAAAGCCGCTTCTGCATTAACCGGCCAGGCATCCGGTTGCGTCCATTCGGTTTCGTCAGTTACCGCGAGCACGGCCTGATTGCGTCCCTGCTTCTTGGCGCGATACAGAGCCTCGTCTGCGGCCTTTATCAACATATCAGGCGACAGCTTTTGCTCCGGAACAATAGCCGCTACACCGATGCTGGCGGTCACCCATCCGAATCCGGACATTTCGTGCGGCAATGCCAGCGATTGCAGTGCCTCGCAGATTTTCCATGCCATGTTGAGCGCGATGGCACCGTCGGTGGTCGGCGCAATGAAGACGAATTCCTCGCCGCCATAGCGAGCCACCAGATCGCCGGTACGGCAGATGTTGGCAGACAAAACCTCGGCAATAATGCGCAGGCATTCGTCTCCTTTTTGATGACCGTAGTGATCGTTATATTTTTTGAACCAATCAACATCAAGTACCGCCAATGCCAGAGGTTGGCCCAAGCGTGCCGCACGACTCCACTCACTGAGCAGCTTTGCATCGAAACGGCGGCGGTTGGCGATACCGGTTAACTCATCAGTGGTACTCAACGCTTCGAGTTTGCGATTAAGTAGTTGCAGTTCGTCGGTACGTTCCGCCACACGAATTTCCAGTAGATGTTCGGATGATTTCAGGTTTTCAACCAGGCGTTGTTGCGCTTCCAGCGCCTCTCTTTGGGCTTTTTCTTTTTCCCTGCGAATCACGTTAAACCGATCAGCCAGCGCAATAGCCAGCAGTAGCATTTCCAGGGCTGAACCAAACTGCAAAGCGTTCATGGTGAGGATATTGACAGGAAACACCCCCAAAGCCGCCAAAATGCCGATGATGCCGCCAAAACAAAATATGGCGAAAGCCCCCACAAAGAAGTAGGCGCTACGCTGGCGTTTGAAAGCGCAGTACAGGCCAATGCCTATAATCAATATCAGCATAATGCCGTAAAATTGCACGGCCGGTTCGATAAAGGTTTGGGGCGAAACGACGAATCCGATCGGCAAAAGAAGGAAACAGCCCACGAAATATTTTAGCAGTCGATCGAATTTCGGAATGACTTTCTCCGTGTTCAGCATCTTCCGTATAAAAATCAGCATGGCCGCGAGCGTGAGCGCATAGCCGGTGGCAGTGGATATGGTCGACCACAGCGGCGAATTAGGCCACAGAAATTCTTTGACCAGCCCATTTTGCGCGGCCATGGAGAAGGCCATGCAGGTGACGAAGTTGACATACAGCAGATAAATGACATCACGTAGCGCGATGAACAGCAGCAGGTTGAATAAAATCATCGCAGACGCCATACCGAAATACCATGCCTGCCCGATATAGTCATTGCGCTCGTAAGCATGAAAAGCCTGCGGCTCCCACAATCGGGAAGGCACAAGTATGGAACTCATGGAATCAAGCCTCAGGTAATACACTTGGTCGGAGTGTGCCGGCAGGGTCACGGGAAAAACAAAGAATCGATTCTTATAGGGGCGGGTTGTAAAGGGCATGAGGCTACCCGTGGTCAGGGACTGATAGGCCCCATCCGCGACCGGTTGATAAAACTGAACATTAGCAAGGCGTGCGTAGCCGATTTCTAACATCCGCTCAAGGGGGCGGTCGCCGGCGTTGCGTAAAGTCAGGCGCAACCAGTAGGCAGAACGGGTATAACCATAACTAAGCGCCGCTGCCGACGCGTGGTCGGTTTTGAAGCGGCTAGCCATGCCGGGCTCTTGCACGTCATTCAGCGTCAATGCCAGATTGGGATCTTCAAGAACGGCGAAATATTCGGTTAGTGAAACCGGGGTCGGAGTGAGTTGGCTTGCATCCAGTATCTTGTCCGCTGCAAAGACATTGGCTGTCAGCAAGGATAATCCAAGCAGGATAGGAAAAATTAAGCGCCTGTGCCTCTTGTTCATTGAATCGTTATTGCGCAGGGCCGACAGATAGACAGAGACCCTGGTGTCGGCACCCCTTTCGGTTTTGAATTCGATTGCTTCCAACACGTATAAATCTTGGTATTCACTAAATTCGTCATAAGTTATATCTAGCATTAAATGTGCTTCGACCAAGAGCTGCAATCGAATGGTGGTCAGGCGTTATTTCCAGTCGTTATGATAAGTCACCGCTGTCATTATGTTTGTGACTGATTTCTTAAATGCGCTAAAAACCGGTACGTAATCCCAAATAAAACGCCGCGCCATTGAAATTAAAGTCGTTAAGCTCGGGAGTGCGTTCATCGGTGATGTTTTCGCCGCGCAAATACGCATCCGTTTTCGACGTCAGCCGATATTTTAGCAAGGCGTTGACGCGAGGGGCGGAATGAGCCCTGAGGGTATTGGCGACATCAAACCAGTAACCGCTACGAACCGTTAACTCCACCCGTAATTTTAACGGTTGCAATAATTGTACTTCGTTCCAGAATACGCTCTGGTGCTCGGGTCGTGCCGGTACGCGCAACTGCGTCACCGGATTTTTAGTCGTCATATAACTGTAACTTAAACCGCTTTCCCAGACACTCGTCCAGCGGTGTTGCGATTGCATTTCCGCACCCCATACATCGGCTTCCTGTATGTTACCCGCTCTGGATACACCGGTTTTTGTATCCAGCTGTATGGTAATCATTTGTTGATAATTTTGATAATAACCGCTCACCTTGACTTCGCTCTCGGGCAAGGGACGCCAGCGCCAGCCGATTTCGCCGCCGGCATTATGTTCTCCCTGCAACGCCTTATTGCCGAACACGGGGTGCATGAGTTCGCTGATGCCGGGCTGGCGATAACCGGTGCCGCCGTTTGCCCAAACGCTCATGTTTTGCGGTAATGACCGGTTTGCGCCCAGCGAAAATACTTGATGATCGCCATAAGTGTCGCCGTGATCGGAACGCGCATCGGCGCTCCATTGCCAAGCGCCCATGATCAATTCCCCGCGCACGTTGGGACTGATCACCGTTTGTGTCACCGGCAAATTCAGCGCATGCTGCTGTTGGGTATTAATCCCCCAGACCAACAACGCCTGATTCCGGCTATCTGCGTTCAGCGGCAAGCGATGGGTGTTTTTCCAGTCCAGCATGAATAACTGGCTGGTCAGCGAAAATGGCCTGATCGCGGTCGATGCCATTTTTTGCCGATCCTGGGTAAAGCCGAATTGCAGCGAACTGTTCCAATACGATGCCAGATTATATTGACCGCGCAACTGCGCCACCCAGGTTTCATCCGAAAATTGGCCTCGCTTATCGTCCACCCAGCCTATGGTACGCCTTGGCAAGACCAAACCGGGGCCGTCGATGTCTTCATCGGTGCGCACAAAATATAATGATGCATCCAGGCCGCCCCGGTTGAATTCTTTAGACCAGTTACCCGAGGCATGGGTCATGCCGAAATCATCGCGCTCCGCGCCGTTTTGTGCCTGACTGATGCCGTTAAACACATCGCTACGCCCGACAACGGCCGAAAAATCACCGGCCTTGGTCGTCAACCCAGTACCGGTAGCGCCACGTACGGTATCATAACTCCCCCCTTCAACGTGCAAGAAACTATCCTTCGCCTGTAGTTGTCGGGTTCGCAAATGAATGGCTCCGCCGAGTGTACGACTGCCGTGCCGTTCACCGCCCGAGCCTCTCGTCACCGTTACCCGGTCTAAAGCATCCAGCGAATAATGGCTCAACGAGTAAAACCCGGCAAAATTGGCAAATAAGGGGACGCCGTCCAACGTAATCAGACCTTGCCCGCCACTGGCGCCGCGTAAACTGATGCCGGTCATCATCTGCCCGCTGCCTTGAGCGAGCGTTAAGCCGGATTGGCTTCGTAACACACCGTTAAGATTAGACATCTCGGTGGCCTGTAACGCATTTCTGTCCAATTGATTACGCATGCGCGGTGGTTCGATTAATTCCGGATAAACCAAATCATCGTAAACAGTCATGGGCGTTAATAAAACCTTGTCGCTGCCTACGGGAGGTAGGTAAGGGGCGTGAGCAGGAGCGGAAGCTTCGCCTACAGGACGTAGGCGAGGGGCGTGAGCAGGAGCGGAAGCTTTGTCGGCTATTGCGCCGGTCGATAGGCACAGTAAAAAACCGTTCAGCACCACGGCAGATGCCGGACATTTTCTGCCGGGCGAGGTTTTTTGACGGCGTTTAAAATAGCGATGAGTTGCGAGCATGTGTTTATTCCGGCATTTAACGTGTGTTACAGCGCTTGCTGCTGTTTGCCCGCTATGAGCATGCGTGCCAGTGTGCGCAGTCCATCGGATGAAATATCCAGGCCGAACGGTGCGCCTAGTCTTTCAAGTTCGTAAATCACGTCGGTCGCCGCTATAAAAGTGATATAGCGTAGGCCTTGTATGCCGGGCAATTCGTTGGCGACGGTTTTCAATACCGGCGCCAGGCGTCCCCACGTATCGGTAAAAAAGACCCGCACCGGATCGTTGTTCGCATCGTGTTCTTTTAAGCCGGCCTGAAAAGCCTCTCGGGAATCCATCAGGATTTGCATCAGTGTTTCACGTAGTTCCGGTGATTTTGTGTCATCGGCCGCCTGTTTAATGGCTGAACTCAGAAAGGTATCCCATTGCTGCCAAGCGGATTGCCATTGTTTTTGTTCGGCCTCGCTAAAGGCGGCAACAGGTTTTGCAACAGCCCTTTTGGCCGGGGCATTGAGGTCAAGCTTAATGCCGATGCCATTATCTCCGGCATTGATGCTGCTGAATCTGAGCGATTTGAGTATTTCCTTAGCTTCCGCCGCATTATCCTTGGGTAAAAAATGCGCCAGAGTTTGCTCAATCTTGCCACGGGATTCGTTTAAATCGATTTTTACTGCGGCAAGCTTGGGCTCGGCAAAGCGTTTGATCAGATCCTGAAGTTTGGTGATGGTCAGATGATGGCCTTCACGATCATAGGCGGTCGCGCTGGTGATCGGAAAACTCAGCACGGAATGCCCGGAATCGAGCGTCGGTTGCTGAAAAGTTTCCAATACCCCAGCCCATTCGAGAACCGTCAAACATTGTCCGCCCAAGCCGGTTCCGAATCGCGCCTGAACCTCGTTTAACAGCTGGATTTGGCCGTTTTTGCCGTTAATGTCGGGATTGGAAAGCCTTAAATAGCTGCATCCCTGACGGTCATTCCACAGCTCGGCGGTATTGTCTTTGCCGGTATACAACTGGGAGATGAGTGCTTTTTTAATAAGACTGTAATCAATTTGCAAGGGAATGCTGAGTTGATCGGCTGTGCTGTTTTCAGCAAATAGCAGCAATAGGGCAAAAATGGTCGCTATGAAACTTTTATACATAAATTTTCTCCAGTAGTCGGGTTACATTATGCCAATGGTTAAGACATTTTCACCACGAAGACACGAAGGACACGAAGTTTTATATTTTTCTTCGTGTCTTCGTGGTGTTTTTTGTGACGTACGTAACATCAGCAATCAAGGTAAATCTATTTTGCCTCAGCAATGGCTTGCGGAATAACAGCCGCTGTCGTTACAGGCTCCGGCTGTTTTTCCGGACTATATTTGGGGCGTGTAAACTGACGACCCATGAATATATCATTACTGACGATCGATATATTCTCCAGCCAACGGGAAGAGAGTTGGCAAGCTTCGGAATAGGGCGGGTCGTTGCATAGTTCGACAGTCCCGTCAGCCAGTGTATTGAAATGCATGCCCGGCAACGGCCGCACACGCATACCCGGCAACGGCGCGCTGTAATCCATGATACTCGGTTCATTGAAATTGAGCAGATCGAGCAACAGCTTGGGCACTTGATAAAGCGGCAGGCTGCCGATCTTAAGCGGCCCGCGTTTGCCGTCGATAATCAGCATCGGCGTGCTCACATAGGCTTTGAACATGGTCGGTGTAAACTCCCTGCGATTGGCTGTCAGCACACCGGATTCGGCATAGCCTGCAAAATTCTCGCCTAAAAAAGGCAGGTGATCGCCGAACACCACGATAATGCCTTCGGGGTCCCGTTTGCGCATTTCATTGATAAATACCATCAATTCCCGCGATTTATAATAAACCGTGTTGGCGTAGGCCGATACCTCTTCGATTGGGGACGGCGAACTGATTTTATTGGGTCGGCTTTCACTTAACGGATAATTCCAGTGCCCGAAATAAGTCACGATATAATCCAGAACCGGTTGCTTGGCATCCATCGACCCGGATATTTTCTCCAATACCTGGCGGTATAGCGTGCTGTCGGACATAAATTCCCGATTCATGTCGTCCTGGACAAAATCCTCCAGCGACCAGTAAGTTTGGAAGCCCATGCGTTTGTAAGCATTAACGCGGTTCCAGAACACCGGTACGTTCGGATGCGAGGCGATGGTGCGGTAGCCCTTATCGGCAAGAAGATGAGGCAAGCAAGGCACATCGTTAAGTAACTGGCGTTCGAACTTGACCGCATCCTTTACCGCCGGAAACCCGCATAACACTTCAAACTCGGAATTGGCGGTAAAGCCGCCGAATACGGGGGACAGCGCATGGGAGTATTCCGCGCTTTTCCACAGCTCGCGAAACTCGGGCGAAAGCGGGTTTTGCTTGTACTTGGCTTTTTTCAGCACACTCGGATCCCAGAAGGACTCCAGTAATACAATATGGATGTTGCGCGGCGTAAACGCTTTAGTGACGGGCGCTTTTTTTTGTGCGACTGGAAGTGTTGCAGCGGGCAGGGAACCTGTGAGACCGGCGGCCAGTAATTTATCGGCTGCTTCCTGAGCCATGTCGGCATCAGGAATTACCTCGGCTGCGGCAAAATAACGCGCACTTTCCAATAACGAGTAAAGCGTTGCGCCGCGCCACACATAATTGGAACGTTGATCCCATACCGAGTTGCCGAAGTATCCGTCCAGAGGGTCCAGTATGATGAAGGGTTTGTAAGCTACGGTGAGGCCGAGCAAGATGACGGCCAAGCTGGCCAGGTAGGCGCTCCAATGGCGCATGCTGAAATTGAACAGCAACAGGCTGGCAATCGCGGCCAGCGGTATGGCGGCGGCAAAAAACCGCCAGCCATCGAGTATTAAAAGCAGCGATTGCAGGGCAAAAACGTCATCCGGCATAATCGGCCCGCCAAAAAATGATATTTTTACCGCGTTACCCACATATAACAAGCCCATCAACAGGGCATGAATCACCAGAAAAATCCATACCCGCTTCGATAAGGCATAAAGTACGTAAGCGACAACCAGTTGCAGCAGGTAATCGTAAGGCACCGATGCCGTCAATATTTGTACATCGAATTTGAAGGTACTGATCAGGTAATACAACACATAAAGCAGCGTCGTAGAAAGTAGCGGTAATAGCTTTAGTCGCATTAAGTTAAAGGGGCGTGAATCTGTTTGGGTGAGTGAAGTTCATTTTATCATAGAATTTAGCCCATCTTGTTGAACGGCGGCGTAAAGCCATGTCGGATTAGCGGTAGCGTGCCCCGGCATTTACCACTTCGATGTGTCGGGTTACGCTACCCCTAGTCCGACCTACGTTTTGAACCTTGCGCCGCTTGCTTCATCCGGCATAGAATGCTCGCTTTTGTCACTTTTTTGGGGGTATGCAATGTCAGATACAATTTGGTTTAGAACCGGCGAAGCCACGGTATTTTCCAGCGACGGTCAAGGTACAGACGCCATGCCCGAAATATTGATAGGCAGCGTAAAGGGGCCAGCGGGCAACGCTTTTGCCAACTTGATGGGGCAAACTGCGGGACACACCCGTATGTTCGCCATTCGAGCTTGCAACCAACAAGTGAAGCCTGCGACGATCATGGTTCCCAAAGTTACCATCAAATCCACCGAGTATGTCAACTTGTTTGGCGGCCCCGTGCAGTCGGCGGTAGCAGATGCCGTTCTGGATAGCGTTATCGAGGGTGTTATTCCTGCCGATCAGGCTAATGACCTGTGCATTATTGCGATGCTGTGGATCGCTCCCGAATGTGCGACCAACCCTGACTTGGATCGTAAGGATTTATATCGCACTAATTATGAAGCGATGAAGTTGGCTATTTCCCGCGCCATGAGCAATTCGCCTAGCATTGACGAGTTAATCGCCAACCGGCACAAGATTGTCCACGAAATGTACGATCCTGAAACCGGCGAGTCCCAGTGGTAAGGTAAACAGTCCATTAAGCCAGGCAGAGCGGGCAATCGCTTTCATCGTTTGCCCGCTCTGCCTGGCGTTATTGATCGTTTGATAGCGGTTACACTAGGCTGCCCCATCAAAACCTTATAAAATTCACGCTTTTTCTTTGCCCAAAATCTTTACCATGCGTTTATTAATCAAATACCTTTCGCTTTGCTGGTTTACCAATAATCCCGCTGACTTAGTTCCCACCAAATCATTTATGTGGAAAACGGTCGCGTTCTATCTTATTTCAGGGATTATTGTTGAGGGGCTGATTTCTGATCCTGCCGATGGCACGCTGGAAGTTTTGTTGCGAACCGTCATGGCCTTTTCGTCCGTCGCCACGTTGTTGCTGGTTGTTAGACAATGGCCGTATTTTAATCAACTGTTCACGGCTATTTTTGTCTGCGAAAACTTTATTATGACGCTGGCCACTATCACCGAGGGGCTGTATTTTTTGATGGTAATGAACCATTATGAAAACGCGGAAGAAATATCAATCGGTATAGGCGCATTGTTGGTGGGGTGGTATTTAGCGATTGTCAGCTATATTCTGCGGCAACTTTTTTCTTATAAAACAAGCCTCAGCGTTATTTTAGCGTTGAGCTATTTTGTTTTAACTTACGGCATTCCGATGCTGTTCATGGATATATAAAGTCCAGTGTTCTTGTGTTGTAGGATGGGGTGAACGCAGTCGTACCCATCCTACGCATTATTCGGCTAGATCTTAATCTGAGGATTGTTGCCGTCGCCCTGCTTTTTGGCATCCTTTATCGCTAATTGCAGTTCCAGGCGTTGTTTTTCAAGCGCCAGTAATTCGATTTCCCGGCGCAGATAAACATCGGATTCCTTCCTTTTTTTATAACTTTCTTGTTGCATTTCCAGACGCTGCTGTTCGCGACGTTTTTGGTTCTCTACATCGGAATCAAACTCAAGCTGTTTCTGGCGTTGCTCAAAGGCTATTTGTTGAGCATGGATCTTATCTTTGGCTTCTCGCCATCTGGCCTGCTGATTTTCATATTTGGCAATATCGGCTTCCAGCTCTTTTTCTTTTAACTTGGCTTGGTGCGCCAATGCTTCCATATGCGTTTTTTGTTCCGCCAGTCTAAGGCTGGCTTCGTGTTTTTGCTGGCCCTCAATATCCGCTTCCAGCGTTATTTCCTTGAGGCTATTATCATGTTTAATTTTTTCGGCGTGGAGCCGCTTTTCAATTTCAAATTGTTCCAGCAGTTGTTTTTCTTTTTCTTCCAGCAACAGCTTTCTATTTAAAGCTTCCTGAGCTTGCTTCAAGCGCTCCAGTTCGGCATCGCGGTTTAATTGCTCAAGTTGTTTTTGCTTGTGCTCCAGATTCTGGTTTTCAATTTCTTGTTCCTGATGGAATAATTCCTCTCTTTTCGCCTCGTTAAACTCAAAACTTTTTTTAAGAACGCATAAATAAACGCTTTCCTGGGCCAGTTGTACATCGGGGAATTCTTCAAATGAAGGCTTTAACGTGCATAGTGTTTGTGATTGGATGTTTTGTAAGATCAACATTTCACTAACCGCTAAAGAAATTTTCTTTTCAATATCGGCTACGCCTTTTTGTACCCATGCGCCATCCGATAAATTCAGCAACTCTTTATGTATCAGGTTGATCAGCAAATCTTCATAGGCGGTTTTTATATGCCCATTAATGTCGGTCAAAATGTCCATATTGCTGAGGGCATATTTCAATGTAGCCTGAAAGCGAATGTCCAGCGTTACATCAATCGTACAAAAACCGTCATAAAGCTTGATTTGTTGGGTAATGAGCCAGTTTTCAACCGGTAATGGATAAACATGGTGATAAAAGCGTTTAACAAAGCCTTCAGGGCGTAAAAACAATTTTCCGTAAGGGCCGATTTTGGTATGGACAAGCTGGCGGTCGGCGTCAAAAATAGCTTCCCAGACCTCTGGGTTAGCGACATCGTCGCTCGCTAAGGTACCTTCAATAAACCATGTATCGATTTCAGTTCTGGAGCTATTCATCAGCATCTGCTTGTCTGGCAATGGTGGACTCGGCTTTTAATTTGTTAATCTTATCGCTCATTTTTTCGGCAATCAGCGGATAAAGATTAGGCGCGAATTCTACGGTTTTATCGTCGATCTTTCTTAAGAAACCGCGGCTTAATAATAAGCCTACGGCAAACATTCTGGACCAGTCGGAGTAACGCCTGGCCCGTTCTATTTCGGTTTTCTCGATAGTCATTTCGAGTTCGTTGTTTTTATTGATCCGGAACTCGGTAAATTGCCTTAAGCATTCAAAAACCAGTTCTTCTTCCTCGGCGGTCAATGGGCCGGGGGCAGTGAATTCAAGGCGGTATGACAGCAGCACGGTGAAAAACTCAACCATGGCCGCACAAATAAAAGCGAACAGCGAAAAATCGGACCACATGGCGGCAGAGGGTTGAACTTCGGCCGTAAATTGTTTGTAAGTCATCAATAACGGCGCCTCCGGCAAAGACTGGCCGATATTGCCGGATAACAGGTTGATTTTTAACTGGACGTTCTGGAAGTTCTCCAGCATCGTGGAATAGGCGCTCTCAATATTCGACGCTACATCCAGCTCATTGATACTGGATTGCAGTTTCTGAATATCCTTGTCCAACTCAGAAAAGTCCTGCTCAAATTTCACCTGTTGCTGTTTTTTCTCTTGATAAATCTGGTTGTAATGTTTCCAGAAAGGGCCTTCGCCGACTTGCTTCTTATAACCTTCGGCAATTTGCGCATGGGTTCCGAAATAGGCCTGCTGTACATCCAACGTCGCTTTTTCCATGTCGGTGCGCTGTTGTTTTAAAACGTCGCCTTTAATGATTAAGACACGGTCTACATAGGACTTTATATCGGTTCTGATGAGATTTAAACGGTTAATGTGCAGGTTGTCCTGCTGGGAAATTTCATAAAACTTGAAATAAGAGAATGAAACCGAAGCGGTCAGCGCAACCAACAGAGAGCAGAGCACCGAAAAATAGCGAAAGCGGTTTGCTTGCCAATGCATCCCGGCAATTTCCAGCGAACAAATCACAATAATGGATTGAATGGCAACGGTAATGATCAGTGCAATCCACGGGGTAATAAAATGCGATAAGCCGTAGTAGGTAGTGAAGCCGGAAGCGACGCTTAACATCAATACAATGGGAATCGTCCATATCCTTAACAAGCCGACAAACAAGGTCTGGACGCTATTAATCAAATAGCCCACGCCGGAAGCTCTTATTTTTGAGAATTCAGAATTTTTCATTTTAAGGTAATAGTTTTCGAGCTTATGGCTTTGAGTTGGCGGATTGACTGCGCTATTTTCATCTTAGATCATCTTTATTTTTTACCACTGTCGGAACTGATTTTCTTGCTAAAAATTAAGGCAATAAAGGTACTTCTGCAGGCGCGTTTTCCCAAAGTCGACGCTTTAGGAAAAGCAGCTCCTGCAAGTCTGATTCTTGTATTAATGGATAATCTTTTGATTCTTTAACGCGCTGTAAATATCATCAACAGCCTGTGTATCGCTATCAAAACCAATATCCGCCAGATTGGCGCTGTAATTGACGCATAAACAAATCAATCCGGCATTTTTGATGGCAACTATCAGTGACGTATTTTGAGTCTCTAAAACGGTTGCTGCATGGCCGTTATCAAATAATTTTCGCTCCAGTTGATAGGCGACTTCCTTGCTGGCCGAGCCGGTCAAAGCAATCGCTGTAGCCGTTTGGCTAAAGCGTGCTGCGCGTTCTGCGGGGCTGACCGGTTGCAGGCTTTCTTCCTCGGTGCCGCCGGTAATCATGCCCGCGCCGACCGTGCCGTTGGTCAGGCGGTCTATGATAATGAATGCGCCGGTGCCTTTATGGCTAAGGTAAGGATCAAACACCACCGGTGCGTTCACTGAAACCGTGCAGGAACCGATTTCATTCAAGTGCAATTCGGTCGCGTCATGGTGTTCGAGAGTGTTGACGTCGATTCTATGGTGAATCATCGCGACAGAGCCTGACACGCTGCGCGTCGCCAGTTTGATAGTGTATTGCCGACCCGGCGTCAGCGCATTTTCAGCCATCCAGACGATAGTGGCTTTGAATTTGTCCGAGACGGTTGGTGCTGTTTTTTCTGCGCCGATCAGCATATCGCCACGGCTAATATCGATCTCGTCTTCCAGCGTCAAGGTGACGGCCATTGGCGAAAAGGCTTGTTCCAGCTCGCCGTCGTAGGTCACGATGGACTTGATTTTGCTGCTTTTGCCTGAGGGCAGGGCGGTGATCTTATCGCCTTTTTTGAAAATGCCGGAGGCTACCGTGCCGCAAAAACCGCGAAAATCGAGGTTGGGACGGTTGACGTACTGAACCGGAAAACGGGCGTCGCTGAAATTGCGGTCATTGGCGATTTCGATGCTGTTGAGCGCCTCCATTAACGGCATGCCGGTAAACCAGGGCATGTGTTCGCTGGGATTGACCACGTTATCGCCGTCCAGCGCCGACATCGGGATAAAGGTGATGTCCTGCAAAGCCAGCGACTGGGTAAAATCCAGATAATCCTGTTTGATTTTGTCAAAGGTTGCTTCGCTGTACTCAACCAAGTCCATTTTATTGACGGCGACGATGATGTGATGAATGCCCAGTAATGACGCGATAAAGCTGTGCCGTTTGGTCTGGGTTTGTACGCCGTAGCGGGCATCGATCAGGATAATCGCCAAATCACAGGTTGAAGCGCCGGTCGCCATGTTGCGGGTGTACTGCTCGTGTCCCGGAGTGTCGGCAATAATGAATTTACGCGTGGCGGTGGAAAAATAACGGTAGGCCACGTCAATGGTAATGCCTTGTTCGCGTTCGGCTTGCAGGCCGTCAACCAGCAAGGCCAGATCGATCTTGCCTGCGCCGGTGGTGCCTGATTTGACGCTGTCGGCCTGAACGGCGGCGAGTTGATCTTCATAGATCATTTTGGAGTCGTGCAAAAGGCGGCCGATCAGCGTGCTTTTGCCGTCATCGACGTTGCCGCAGGTTAAAAAGCGCAATAATTCCTTACGTTCATGTTGCGCCAAATACGCGTCTATATCGGTACTGATTAAATCGGATTGGTGGGACATAAGTTTCTCTGGATTCCTGTTATTAGTTGCAGTGACGGGGCGTTATTAGAAATAGCCTTCGCGCTTTTTCTGCTCCATGGAACCGGATTGGTCGTGGTCTATCAACCGTCCCTGGCGTTCTGAGGTTGTGGTTAACAGCATTTCCTGAATGATTTCCGGCAGCGTGGTGGCGGTTGATTCAACTGCGCCGGTCAGCGGATAACAGCCCAAGGTACGGAAACGCACCATTTTCATTTCAACTTTTTCATCAGGGCCGATCGGCATGCGCTCATCGTCAACCATGATTAACATGCCGTCGCGGTTAACGACAGGGCGTTCCTTGGCGAAATACAGCGGCACGATGGGGATGTTTTCCAGGTGGATATATTGCCAGATGTCCAGCTCCGTCCAGTTGGACAGCGGGAATACCCGGATACTTTCGCCTTTGTCGATCTTGCCGTTGTAGATGTTCCACAATTCGGGGCGCTGGTTTTTGGGGTCCCAGCGATGATTTTTATCGCGGAACGAATAAACCCGTTCCTTGGCGCGCGATTTTTCCTCGTCGCGCCGCGCGCCGCCGAAAGCTGCATCAAACTGGTATTTATTCAGCGCCTGTTTGAGGCCTTCGGTTTTCATTACGTCGGTGTGTGTTTTACTGCCGTGCGAAAAAGGCCCAATGCCTTGCTCTACGCCTTCCGGATTGATATGGATCAGCAGTTCAAGGCCCAGATTCTTGACCATCTGGTCGCGAAACTCGATCATTTCCTTGAACTTCCAGGTGGTATCCACATGCAGCAACGGGAAGGGCGGTTTGCCCGGATAAAAGGCTTTCATGGTCAAATGCAACATGACGGCAGAGTCTTTGCCGACCGAATACAACATCACCGGACGCTCAAATTCGGCTGCGACTTCACGAATAATATGAATGCTTTCAGCTTCCAGTTGTTTAAGGTGGGTCAGTTTATAATCAGTCATTAAAAGTCCGTCAGGTTTGGAGATCGCGCTATGTTTATTGAATGCGCTCAATAAGAAGACGGTTATTTTAATTTGAACGGACTTTTAATGCCAGATTTGCTTGGGATTTATTGAGGGTTAAGCAGATCTTTAGGCAAATAGTGAATTATGGGAAGATAACTCAAGACGGTTATTTAACAGGCTTGTAGCGGATAATTTATCGGGCGTTTTAGTAAGGCTAAATTTTAGTTAATAGCGTCTTGATGGTATTATTTATTCGCTAATACGCACATAAATAGAGAATACATGAGCAATTTTGATTTGCATGCCATTTCGATAAAGGATATTACCCAAACCCGCTTGTTGACCTGCTTGCCCAATGAGACGATGCATGACGCGGCGGTCAAAATGGTGGAACGGAACTGTAGTGCTATCTTGATTGCGGTGGACGATGAAATCATCGGTATCTGGACGGAAAGGGATGTATTGAAATTTGACTTCTCTTCGCCGGATGCACGTTCTACACCTGTATCTGAAGGTATGAGTAGTCCGGTTATCTGTGTTAATGAAAATGCGAGCCTGGAGGAAGTTTCGCTTAAATTTAAAAAAGATGGCGTTCGCCATTATGTCGTAATCGATGATCACGGCAAGCAGCGAGGCATCATTTCTCAAACTGATGTGATCAAGAAACACAATTTTGAATTTTTCCTGGTTTTAAAAACGGCGGGCAGTGTATTAAAACCGATTCCGCCGATGATCCAATCAACGCAGAACATGGCACAAGCGAGCAAGCTTATGCATTCTTCGCATTCGGATGCGATAAGAGTTGAATTTCCCGATGAATCAGTCGGCATTCTGACTGAGCGGGATGTGGTCAAGGCGCTGGCTTCTTTAATGCTGAATCCAATCGTTGCGGATCATGCAAGCAGTGATCTGGTTACCGTTAATGAGCACGAAAGCCTTTACCACGCCAAGAAAATTATGCTTCTAAACGGTTTTCGGCATCTTGGTGTCAGTGACAATAAAGATAATTTAATTGGTATTATCAATCTGACTGACATATTGGCGGGATTTCGCAGCACCTATGTCGAAGAGCTTAAAGAATCCTTGGCGCACAGGGACGTATTGTTAAGAGATTCGTTAAAGAGCCTGGGTTTGGCGAAAAAGATTATTGATAATACCCAGGAAGGCGTTATCACCACCGATAAATATGTGGTCATTCAGACCTGTAATGCCGGTTTTACCAAAATTACCGGTTACACGGAAGAGGAAGTTATCGGTAAAACCCCCGGCATTATTAGTTCGGGACGGCATGATAAGAACTTTTATTATGCGATGTGGGAAAAAATCAACAAATACGGTTTCTGGCAAGGTGAAATCTGGAACCGGCGCAAAAACGGCGAGGTTTATCCCGAGTTGCTGACCATTACCGAAATCCGCGATGATGAAACCAATGAGATCAGCAATTACGCGGCCATTTTTAGCGATATTAGCCAGTTAAAAAGTGATGAGGAAGAAATCAAGCGACTGGCTTTCTATGACCCGTTAACCGAATTGCCCAATCGGCGTTTATTGAATGATCGCTTGGCCCAGGAGTTGGCGATTACCGGAAGATCAGGCAAAAACGGCGCGCTTTTATTTATCGATCTCGATCATTTCAAGAATATTAATGAAACCCTCGGGCATTCGGCCGGGGACAGGGTTCTGGTGGAAGTCGCTTACCGATTAAAGCTGCGTGTCAGGGATTGCGACACGGTCGCCCGTATCAGCAGCGATGAGTTTGTGGTTATTTTGACCGAATTGAACGAGCAAATAGGACTGGCCTGCAATGAGGCCCGGTATATTGCGGAAAAATTGCAACAGACTATTTGCCAGGTTTATTCGGTCATGAACCACAAACTTTATATTTCTTCCAGTATCGGCATTGCGATGTTCTCCGAGAACTCCGACATACCCCCGGACGACTTGCTTAAACAGGCCGGTACAGCGATGTATCGCGCTAAAGAAAGCGGTCGTAATATGTTGCAGTTTTTTCAGGACAGTATGCAGGAAGCTGCGATGGAAAGGATGCTGATCGAAAAAGAATTGCGGCAGGCGCTGGATGAAAATCAGCTGTCTTTGTATTATCAGCCGCAGGTTGATTATCACGGCACTCTTATGGGGGCAGAAGCCCTTATTCGCTGGAATCACCCGAAAAAGGGTTTTATTCCGCCCGATAAGTTTATTCCTATTGCGGAAGAATGCGGTTTGATTCAGGCGGTGGGTGCCTGGGTGCTTGAACAGTCATTTATTCATCTTAGGCAGTGGGATAGGCTGCAAGTACATTTGCCTCATCTGGCGATTAATATCAGTCCGAGGCAGTTCTATCATGATGATTTTATGGGCATACTTGGTAGGCTTGTTAAACAGTACCAGATCAGTCCGTCAAGAATCATGCTGGAATTTACCGAAGGGCTGTTGATGAATGATGTCGATGTTGCTATCGATAAAATCAAGCAATTGAAAAAATTGGGCTATACCTTTTCAATAGACGATTTCGGCACCGGATATTCCTCATTGAGTTATCTGAAACATTTGCCGGTGGATCAGTTAAAAATTGATAAATCCTTTGTTGAGGATATTACTAAAAATGAAGATGATGCCGTTTTTGTGGGTACCATTATTGCCATAGCCCGGCATATGAATCTGGGTGTTGTTGCGGAAGGTGTTGAATCGAAAATGGAGCTGGAGTTTTTAAAACAAAATGGATGTCTTTGCTATCAGGGCTATTATTTCAGTAAGCCATTGCCGGAAGACCAGTTTTTTGAGCATTGGTTGAGAAAGGCGAAGCAACAATTTAATTAAATATCACAATAGCTTTTAACTGGATGGGGCGTAAAAATGAAAATTGATTTTTTGGGTTCAGCACACGTTGCAGGGTTGCTAAGGAAAACGTTAGGCGGCTTGATTGTGATGATGTTCCTGTTGACTTCAGGATGCGCTACGCTTGGTCATGAGTTCCCGGCAGGCCAGGTATCAACCATAAAGATAGGGGAAACTACCCAGAATGACATCTATACCACGTTTGGGGTTCCCTGGAGAACCGGTCTTGATAGCGGTATGAAAACATGGACTTACGGAAACTACTATTACAGTTTGTTTAGCGACGGCAGCACCGAAGACTTGGTTATTAAATTCGACAAGCGTGGTGTTGTTGCATCGTTTGTGTTTAATACGACCAAGCGCTCGAAATGAGTCGGTCGGTATATTCACTAAAACGTAAGCGGATTGATTAATTCACCACGAACGACTACGTGGACAAATATTGCTCCTCGGTAATTGCTCCTGCATTACTCTACCTCCTGTATCCATACAGTCGTGCAATATCTGCATTCACCGCATCGATGTGGATTATGCGGGAGGTAGAGCCCCAAAAGTAGGCGCTTTAGGCGACGCATGGAGCAGTTGCCGACGACTGCATGGACAGATATTTGCTCCTCGGTAATTGCTCCTGCATTACTCTACCTCCTGTATCCATACAGTCGTGCAATATCTGCATTCACCACATCCATGTGGATTATGCAGGAGGTAGAGCAACGCAGGGAGCAGTTGCCGAGACACGAAGGGCACGAAGTTTTATTTCTTCGTGTCTCCGTGGTGACTGCTCTATTTATTGATTCATATCCAAAGCCAATGCCTCGGCGACTTTGATGCCATCCACAGCCGCAGAAAGAATCCCACCCGCATAGCCCGCTCCTTCTCCTGCCGGATATAGCCCTTTGATATTCATGCTTTGGTAATGCTCATTGCGTTTGATGCGAATAGGCGATGAGGTACGGGTTTCGACACCCGTCAATACCGCATCCTTCATCGCAAAGCCCTTTATCTTTTTATCAAAAGCGGGGATGGCTTCACGTATAGCAGCTATCGCGTAATCAGGCAAAGCCGAACTGAGGTCGCATAAATGAACGCCCGGCGTATACGAGGGGTGTACCGAACCCAGTGCCGAAGAGGGACGTTTGGCGAGAAAGTCGCCAACCAGTTGTCCCGGTGCCTCATAGGTTTCCCCTCCCAATTTAAATGCACCCGCTTCCAGGCGGCGTTGAAAATCGATGCCTGCCAACGGATGGCCGGGATAATCGTCAGGCGTAATGCCGACAACAATGCCGCTGTTGGCATTGCGCTCGTTACGCGAGTATTGGCTCATGCCATTGGTGACCACATGTCCCGGTTCAGAGGTAGCAGCTACCACGGTGCCGCCGGGACACATGCAAAAGCTGTACACAGAGCGCCCGTTGCTACAGTGATGTACCAGCTTGTAATCGGCAGCACCCAGTAACGGATGACCGGCATTGCTGCCAAACCGGCATGTGTCGATCAATGACTGCGGATGTTCTATGCGAAAGCCGATCGAAAAAGGCTTGGCTTCAATATAAACGCCCCGGTCATAAAGCATTTTAAAGGTGTCGCGCGCACTGTGTCCGACCGCCAGCAACACATGATCAGTGTTAATGGTTTCCCCGCTGGCGAGGGTCACGCCGCGAACCTGTCCGTTATCAATGATGATGTCGTCAACCCGGTTTTGGAAGCGGATTTCTCCGCCTAGCGATTCGATAGTCGCGCGTAGTTGTTCGACTACGGTGACTAACCTGAAGGTGCCGATATGAGGCTTGCTGACATGGAGAATTTCAGGTGGCGCACCGGCTTTGACAAATTCAGTCAGTACTTTGCGTCCGTAGTGATTCGGATCCTTGATTTGGGTGTGCAATTTACCGTCAGAAAAAGTACCGGCGCCGCCTTCGCCAAACTGCACATTGGATTCAGGGTTAAACACGCCCTTGCGCCAAAGGCCGAAAGTGTCTTTGGTGCGTTCCCGTACCTCTTTTCCCCGCTCCAGAATGATCGGTCGAAACCCCATTTGCGCCAAGATCAAGCCGGCAAAAAGCCCGCAAGGCCCGGTGCCTATGATGACGGGGCGTTGCACCGGGTCTTTTGATGCTTGGGTTACAAAGCGATAAGTGCAGTCCGGCGTTAAAGAGATGTGCGGGTCGTCTTGCAAGCGGTTAAGAATGGTCTGTTCGTTCGTGGTTTCAACATCAAGGGTGTAAACAAGCAAGATCGCATTGCGTTTTCGCGCATCAAAACCTTGTCGGAATATTGTATAAGTGATGAGTTCTTCTGTGTTGATGCCAAGTCGATCGAGTATGGCGGTTTTGAGCATGTTTTCCGGGTGATCGAGGGGGAGTTTAAGTTCAGTGATTCTCAACATGTAATGTATTCCGATAGGTTCCTGTTACAGAACCGACTGTTTTGCTGGTGGCAGTGTAAAATAATGTTTATTATTTTACCTTAATGAGGCTTTTCTTGTTAGCTGGACATAATGATGGTGAATTTACGTTAAAGTGAGGGCTGCAAATGACACTCGGAAAGTTATTGACGGCAATTGGCGTTATTTTGGTGGTTATCGGGCTTGTTGTTAGTTATGCGCCCTGGTTGATTAGCTGGTTTGGCAGATTGCCCGGCGATATACGTATTGAGAATGAGCAACGGTTTGTGTTTATCCCGATTACCTCCATGCTTATTGTCAGTATTATTTTAACGCTAATTGTGAATCTTTTTTTCGTAAATAGTGAACTACTTAGCATTATTTTTACATTCTATTTGTCGGGCACCCCGAGTTCTTGTAGAATGTTTTAATTAAGTACTGCAGTGCTCATAATAAGTGTAATTTGGAACAAGAATGGAAATATCACAAGAATTGCTACAGAAAAAAATTCTGATTGTAGATGATGCAGCGTCAATGCGGACACTAACCAAAGCCATTCTGCGAGAGGCCGGATTTACCCACGTTTTTGATGCGCCGGGTGGAGAGGAAGCAATGTTAATGATGAGGAAGGTAAAGATTAATATTGTGGTGTGTGACTGGAACATGCCGGGAATGAGTGGACTCGATTTGTTTAAGGCTGTAAAAAACGATGCTAAATTAGAAACCCCGCCTTGGATCATGCTGACGTCTTCATCGGAAGGGGATAAGGTGAAGGAAGCCATTATGGCGGGCATAACATCTTATATTGTGAAGCCGTTTAAGCCGGATAACTTGGTCAAACAAGTCGTAGGCAAACTTTCTTAAAGCTTTCGCTCCTCGGCAATTGCTCCTGCATTGCTCTACCTCCTGCATCCATGCAGTCGTGCTCACGCCCCTTACCTACATCCCTATAGATGATACTTTAGAACCGGTTGCCAAAAACAAAAAGCCCCATTCGCAACAGTAGATTGCGAATGGGGCTTTTTTATGGCTGATTTACTTCTATGGTTGGCTTAACTGTCGGCACACGCCTTTTACCGACATTCTTCTTGTCCCTGTCCCTGATTTTGACTTTTTCGACGGCAGCTTTTTTAGGTTCTATTTTCTTTTTGCCGCCCGTTGCCTTTCCGGAGGCTTTAAGTTTTTTAGGGCCTTTATACTTACCCTCCAATTCTTTGATATTGCGGTGTTTGAATTTCTGTTTCAAAAAGCGTTCAATACCGGACATTAAGTTCCATTCGGTATGCTTTACCAGCGCAATCGTCAGGCCCAGTTCATCGACCCGGCCTGTCCGGCCTATGCGATGGATATAATTGATGCCGTTTCTCGGCACATCAAAATTAATGACCAGATTGATGCCTTTGATGTCCAGGCCGCGAGCGGCAAGGTCGGTGGCCAGCATGATCTTGACTTCGCCTTCGCGAAATAATTCCATCATCCGGTTGCGGTCTTTTTGATCCATTTCTCCATGCAGCACACCAACGCGGAGCTTTTGTCCCCGTAACGGCCCGCGAAGAGCATCCGCCTGAATCCTGCTGTTGGTAAACACCAGCGCCTTGTCATAAGTCTCATTTTGCAACAGCCAGATCAGCAGTTTTAGTTTGTGATCATTGTCGTCGGCCAGCACAATTTGCTGCTCGATGTTACGGTGTCCGTCATGCAGCGTATTTAAGGCAACGACTTCATGGTTTTTTAGCACCCTGTCAGCCATTTTGATGACGCCGAAATGAGTCAAGGTGGCTGAAAACAGCAAGGTTTGTCGTTGTGTGTTGCAGCTATTGGCGATGGTCAGCACGTCTTCGCTAAAGCCCATATCAAGCATGCGATCGGCTTCATCCAGTATCAACACTTCCAGGTTGCTAAAGTCCGGAATCTCTTGCTCCATCAGTTCCAATACTCTGCCTGGAGTCGCAATAACAATTTCCGTGTTTCTGCGGAGCATGTTTTGCTGCAGCCTAAAATCATCGCCACCGGTAATCAGGCCTGTTTTCAGGTCGGTAAATTCGGTCAGTTGTTGGCAGTGCTTAAAAATCTGCTGAGCCAATTCCCGGGTCGGAGTCAGTATCAAGGCCCGCACACCGGATTTTCCGGAGGGCAGGGTTAACAGATGATGCAGTGCAGGTAGCAAGAATGCGGCGGTTTTTCCGCTGCCTGTCTCGGCGCTAACCAGCAGGTCTTTGTGTTCCAGAGCAAGTGGAATCGACTGTAGTTGCACGGGTGTAGGCTGTTCAAAGCCGAGCTTTTTAACGGCCGACAGCAGTTGTTCATCTAGCGACAGGCTTGAAAATGATGGGGTTTTGTCTATTGAATTAGAGTGCATGAATCTTTAAGTAGTTGCTAAAGTGCAAGGATGATGGGAACCAATCTTTGCGGGTATTATAGACTTTTTGCGGTCAGGGTTATGATTAAATAACTATTCATTGCAAATCGGTTTTTTAGCTTTTAAGCTAGATTAAAAGCAGGGATAACATCCCCGCGTCTACATAGATCAGGAAAAACCATGATACCAATTAGAGATACAGCGCCCTGCCATTCAAGGCCTTTAGTCACGTGGGGGATAATGGCGATTTGTATTGTTGTTTTTGTGACGATGAAATTGATGCCCGATCCGTTAAGTTTGCGGCTCCTTAACCTTTACGGCATGGTGCCTATTCGCTATACCAATCCATATTATGGGTTGCCTTTCGATGGCTATTTATCTTTTCTGACCAGCCTGTTTCTGCACGGAAACTGGCCGCACCTGATCATGAACATGTGGTTTTTATGGATATTCGGCGATAACGTAGAAGATAGAATGGGCCGCTTGCCATTTTTGGTTTTTTATTTGGCATGCGGTCTTTTGGCTACTTTTTTGCAATGGTTGTTCGATCCAAACCTTGCCATTCCCGTTGTCGGCGCATCAGGCGCTATAGCCGGTGTATTGGCGGCTTATTTTTTTCTATATCCGCTTGAACGCGTTGTGGTGTGGATTCCTATACTATTTTTACCTATAGTCATTCATGTCCCGGCGGTTGCTTTTTTAGGGTTGTGGGTTTTGATTCAATTACACAGTGCGACAACGGCAATGCTATTTGGCGGTGTTGCTGTCGATGTGGCCTGGTGGGCGCATTTAGGCGGCTTTATTGCCGGCTCTGTTTTATATCGGTTGTTTCTTCGTAAAGACCCAGCCGAAAAAAATGAATTATTTTGACGGTGTTAAGGTATAATTTGCCGCCGCTGAAAATCTTGGAAGCGGAGCACCGCGTAGCGAAGATTTTTAGTCCGCAGAAGCGATAGCGCATGTGTTTTCACGAAGCGCTTTTTGCGTAGTGAAAATGCAGGCTTTCCGACATCGCGTCGAGTCATTGCGAGAATGATGTTGGATACCCCTTGCTGGGTATCCAACGAATGAAGCAGGACGGCTGGGGCCGCCGGAGGCATTGGCTGCCGCGTAATTTTTGCCGCTTGCTTGGGCTGGGATGCCCAAAACAAGCTTTCGCAAAAATAGCGGCACTTTCATTCAAAAAGCGGTTTTATTGACAACACACTAGGGTCGGGAGTCATTTTCTGGCTAAAAAGACCCCTTAAGTTCTATCAGGAAATTGAAAGTAATATGAAAAAAGTTAACGTTGCGTTGGTCAGGCTACTTCAGTTTGTAGTTTTTGTGGTGTCCGTATTCATGGTAATAGTCTATTTTGGCGCCATGGTTTTATTGCCTTTGGATGCCGTTGTATTGCTGATAAAGCTGATGGGAGTTGTCGGGCTTAACGGTTTTATCGCAGCCTTTATCGCCATCCCTGTTGTTGGTTATTTAGGTTTGATGGTTTACAAAACACCAGGGCTTTGCAAAATGGTGGTCGATGCGGGTGTTGACCTGATTAAGACAGGTAAAACCAGAGTAGAGGCATTTAATGAAATTGCCGATGCGATAAAAGCTTAGTTTTTTCGATTATCCGCATTCAAAAAGGTGTGTCGGTTCCGGCACGCCTTTTTTTATGCCTGTTACTTTTTCGAACACCCTCTCCGCAAGGCCCAATAAAAAATCAACATCCCTAACGCGGCAGCCAAGTGTTTTAGCGAGTGCCCGCTGAGCAAGCCAAAAGCGCTGTAAAGCCGGGCATCGAACAGCTCCATGAGTTTTGAGGCCGCATAAGCGCCGATGACGCCCCAAATATACTCGTCGTTATTCAACGTCGAGTCAAACAGCCACAAAATCAGCGGTATCAGCACAACCGGTAAGAATTGCACCAGCATGTAAGCGCGCAAATCGCCGTGGCCGTCTAATTCCGTCGCATACCCATGATGCCGATAATGACAAACGGTAAATTGGACAGCACATTGAAAAAATTGGCTATATTGAAGAGGCTGCGCCGGTCGGCGAAGTGATGGTAATCCGGCTGCTGGGCAATGGGAGCGATGCTGAAAACGGCGATAATTGCGACAACAGTGATCGCCAGTATAATTTTCAGGCGGTTATCGGCAAGCGTAAATTAGAGAGAGTGGAAAAACAAAAGACAGATATTAATCGCTCTTGTATGATTAGGATACACCTTGTTATTTCATGGAGTACCCTTATGCCTATCCTGCTTGCATTAATCGGTTTCATCATCCTTGTCGCGTTGTTTTTTATCGGCATTTACAACCGGCTCGTCAACTTACGCAACGGCGTTAAAAATGCTTTTTCCCAGATAGATGTTCAACTGACTCGGCGCTACGACCTGATACCGAATCTGGTTGAAGCCGTTAAAGGGTATATGAAGCACGAGAGGGAAACGCTGGATGCCGTTATCAGCGCGCGAAATGCAGCGGTAACCGGGCTTAAGGCTGCAGGGGCAAATCCTTCCGATCCAGAAGCGATCAGGCAGTTGGCAAGCGCTGAGGCTACGCTTCAGGGCAGTTTGGGCAAAATGTTTGCCTTGGCCGAGGCTTATCCCGATCTCAAGGCCAATCAGAACATGATGCAATTTCAGGAAGAGCTGGCTTCTACCGAAAACAAAGTGGCTTTTGCCCGTCAGGCGTTTAATGACGCGGTTATGACTTACAACAACGGCCGGGAGAATTTCCCCAACAATATCCTGGCTGGCATGTTTAATTTTAATCCCGCCGAGCACCTGGAAATAGAGGCCCCGGAAAAACGGCAGGTACCGAAAGTTTCTTTTACTTAAAACCGCTTCGGTGAAGCAGATGAATTTCTTTCAAAGCCAGGATGATGCCCGCCGCAAGACCCGCTCCCTGATTCTGATGTTCATGCTGGCCGTGATTGCGATCGTTGCGGCGGTTAATCTGGTGATAACGGCATTGATCATTAATGTGGGTGATGACGCGGAAGCTGCGACACTGCCCGATTTCAACTGGATCATGAACAACTTGCCGTTGGTGGCGAGTATCTCACTGGTCACTATCGGCTTTATCAGCCTGTCCAGCCTTTACAAGATTGCGTCATTGAGCTCGGGCGGCGGCAAAGTTGCCCGCAGCCTGGGCGGTACGCTGATTACCGCAGAGAGCAAAGATCCGCTACGCCGCCGTTTGTATAACGTCGTTGAAGAAATGGCGATTGCTTCGGGTATTCCGATGCCGGAAGTTTACGTGCTGGAGCAGGAGTCGGCGATTAACGCTTTTGCGGCAGGATTTACCACCGGCGATGCCGCGGTGACCGTCACTCGCGGCACGCTGGAAACGCTTACCCGAGACGAACTGCAAGGCGTAATCGGCCACGAGTTCAGTCATATCCTCAACGGCGATATGCGCCTGAACACGCGGCTGATGGGCTTTTTGTTCGGTATTCTGGTCATCGGCCTGATCGGCAGAGCGGTGTTGAACAGCGCCCGTTACGGCAATATCCGTTCCGACAATTCCCGTCGTGACGGTGCGGCCGCTATTTATCTGGCCGGTTTAGGGCTGTTTTTGATCGGCTATATCGGTGTTTTTTTCGGCCAGTTGATCAAAGCGGCGGTATCACGGCAGCGTGAATTTCTGGCCGATGCTTCAGCGGTACAATTTACCCGGCAGACCCAAGGTATTGCGGGGGCGTTAAAAAAAATAGCCGCCGCTCAGCAAGGCTCGGAACTCCAGAGAGTAGATGCTGAAGAAGTCAGCCACATGCTGTTTGCCACCGGCGCATCATTCAGTTCATTGCTGGCTACGCATCCGCCTTTGGTTCAGCGCATCAAGGCCTTGGAGCCGAATTTTGAGGAGTCGGAAATAGACCGGCTTGCCGGGCAAATGCTTGGACAAACTCAAAACGGTTCGGAAGCTATTGAGGGAAGTTCATCAACAGCCGGTTTTGCGCCGCAACACTTTGTTGTAACACCGGCGACAGTGACCGAAACGGTAGGCATGCCCGATGAAGGACACATACAGCTTGCCTCGACCCTTCGCCAGTTGATACCCGAAAATCTTTATCGCGCCGCCCATTCCGGCACTGATGCCTTGCCATTAGTCTTGGCGTTGCTGCTGGATGCAAACGAAGCCGTGCGCCGAATCCAATTAGATTTGATTGCCGAACAATTGGGCGGAACGACGGTGATGGCCGCTGAAACACTGCAATTGGAAATACAAAAGTCGGGCCCGGAATTTCGCCTACCCTTATTGCAAATCGCCTTTCCCCTCATTAAAAACCGGCCGCTGGAGCAGCTTGAACGCATAGCCGACTTGGTACAGCGATTGATCGAGGTTGATGGCGTTGTCGATACGTTTGAGTTCGCCTTGTCCCGCGTGTTAAAAACCCATTTGAATGATGCAGCTCACCCGCAACGCCGGCATGGCAATCTTCGTTTGACGCAGTTGCCGGAAGCTGTCGGCGCGTTGTTTTCGGTCATGGCAAAACAAGGCCATGCTGAAGCCGATGCCGCCTACCAAAAAGGCATGGAATGTCTGGGACGCCATGAGCAGCGTATAAAAATGTTGATCGATACAAAACAATGGCCGGATTATGAGCCACCCCAGGATTGGGTGTCTGCCACCGATGCTGCGTTGAATCAGCTGGACGGACTACAAGTGCTAGACAAACAAGCCCTGGTTTCCGCGCTGGTGTTGACACTATCTCATGACGGCAAAGTCAGTCCTCATGAAGCGGAACTGCTAAGAGCAATATGCGCAACCCTGCATTGTCCGTTGCCGCCGTTTGTTTTCGATGCCAATGGCATCTAGATTATTTGTGGTATATTCTCAATAAAGCTGTACGGGTTGTCTAAAAGCTCAGTTAAACCGGCGCTTAGACAAAATAATAAAAAAATCAATTTAAGGCGGTAAACAAATATGTCAGCAATAATTTATATTCTAACGGTTCTCTATGTAGTTTATGTCGTCTATACCGTAGTAACCGATCATGAAAAAGACACATGATTGGCGTTGTTATCTTCTTGATAACTTGAAGAATAACAGGTTGGAATTCGCAAATTTACCAACCGTGGGCGGTAAACTTAAGGGGGCCAATATGCCCTCTCAAGCCATCTCACTGCTCCTGATCAGGTAACTAGCGAAATTAAATGATCTACCGATTCTTAGCCGACTCCGTTCTTGTTCTCCATCTCCTGTTTATCGGTTTCGTCATTTTTGGTGGGCTGCTTGTGCTTCGCTCTCCCTGGATCGCGCTGGCTCATATACCGGCGGCCTGCTGGGGTGCATTCATTGAATTGACTGGAGGGCTGTGTCCGCTTACGGTGATAAGCGACCCAGTATGTGTTGCTTGACTATTTAATTGTATTATATATAGTTACACAACTTGTACATATTGGCGCTGTAAATTTCCACGGTAAGACTTAAAGTGATTTCGCGTAGAACATCTACATCTGTATTTTGGTTATGGGTCATCCTTAGATTTAATAGCTAATACGGATGAGACTCTTCCTGACTGACAACACTTTCAAGGTTCATGGGCAAGTCTATACAGGTGTCCCATTTTTGGTGGACGATGAAATGGCGTTGGTCAATGCTCCCAACGATTACTTGTTCTACGTGTCTGTGGTCAGGGGGCGAACGGCCTCAGCGAAGACCTGGCAAACTTACGGGAATCATCTCTATGAGTTCTTTGGCTTCCTGGAATCAAATGATCTGCGTTGGGACAACGTTAATCAGACACATTTCGCAGCATGGAGAGATTCTATGCTGACGCGTGGGTGCGTTCGATCAACGGTAAATCAGCGTCTCAGCGCAGTTTCCAATTTCTATCGTTGGGCGCTAAGGGATGGGTTAACACATAACCTGCCATTCCAAACGCAAGAAGTCTGGATTGCCAAGCCAGCGGGGTTTCTTGCGCACGTAGATGCTAAGGGAAATAGATTCCAAGCCAACGAACTGACGCTACGAACGGCAAAAGGATTGCCTCGATTCCTGCTTACCGAGCAGGCCAAGCAATTTGTTGCGACCCTATCGCCTTGGCGTAACCGCCTGATGGCCTATCTCATGTGGCTTTGCGGACTTCGCCGTGAGGAAGTGACTGCGCTGAATATGAGGGTGCTTCCTAATCCATCAGGACATGCGCCGGGTAAGGGTCTTCGCATGATGTTGGATGCGAAAATCACACCAACCAAGGGCAGTAAAACAAGATGGGTTCTGGTTCCTTACGACTTGGTTGTGCAGTTATGGGACTACATGGTTTTTGAACGCCCCAGACTAACGAAATTGTATCAAAATAAACACGGAAAGGATGAGACTGACCTGCTGTTCCTGACCGAATATGGCAATCCGATCAGTCTGGAAGGAATGAACAACACATTCCGCAAAGCGTCGGAGAAATCCGGCGTGAAATGCACGCCCCACATGCTAAGGCACACCTTCGGCACCTACGAGTTTTTACGGATGTCCGAACACAAAAGCTCAGATGGCGCACTGCACTGGGTACGGGATCGTATGGGGCACAGCAGCAGCAGCATCACCGAGGTCTATATCCACGCGGCCGATTTAGTCAGCCATGATGAAATCGACGGCTATCAGGCCGAGATTTGCGAACTGCTCAAGGGTGATGTTAATGGCTATTCGTCGTAACCGCATTGATCGAACCGTCAGCCTGACGGTCAGTGATGATAATCGAGTGGTCGACATACCCCCTGAGTGGACCTTCACGATTCGCTGCTCCAAGAACGGAGTGGAGTACCCTTTTGATTTCAACCGTTACCAATCCAGTGGGCGCGAGCCATTGGCCATTCAGATGCGTGACGCTATCTGGTCCATGCGGCGAGAACTTACAGGCAAGTCGCTTACCAGCTATGTGAATAGTGGCATTCTCCCTTTCTGGCGGTTTCTGGACGATCTTGAGGCCTTCGGCGAACTTGTTTCTCGGCTAGACCAGATTGATCGCCGCCTGATGCTGCGATTCATTTCCTGGATGGAAAAGCAGATCGTGGTGGTCGGAAAGAACAAGGGGAAACCATGGTCTCTTGCGAGCCAGCGTAGCGCCTATTACAACATGAAAGCAATTCTGGTCAATCGTCAGCGATTCGTTCCTTCGCTGGTCGGGCCGAATTTGACCTTCCAGAAAAACCCATATCCAAATTCCAATCGTAAGATACCCCGACGCGAGGAATACTCTGCATCGGAGCAGGGGCGATTGCTGGCCGCATGTCGCGCTGATCTTGCCCTGTTTCAGGGGAACGAGGCTGTTTTGCCGAGCCACCAAGTACTTACTGTTCATGCGCTTATCACCGTGCTTCTGTGCGGGATCAACATGACACCTCTTTTGGAGATGACCCGTGACGGTTTGCGCCCCTTTTTACCGGATCGCGATTTACTGATTTTTACCAAGCGCCGGGGATATACGACGCATGCATTATCGCTGCCAAGGCAAGAGCGAGACAATGATGAGGCTAAAGTCATTCCCCGCACAGCAGGAGATTACCTACGACAGTTACAGCGATACACCGAGAAGTTTGTTATGGAAGCAGAAGCCAATGACAGGAATTGTTTGTTCCTCTGCCGCTTGCGCGAGGACAGCTACACCGACCGACGCGGCAGCGTGGTGCGCTTTGATGTGGTGCAGGCAAGGAATGCGATCAAGCGATTCGTCGAGCGGCATGAACTCCGAAATGATCGTGGCGATCCGCTAAAACTCAGCCTGTCTCATCTTCGTCCTACATTCGCAATGAATCTCTACCGGCGCACCCGTGATGTACGCAAAGTGCAGAAGGCTCTCGGGCACGCCAGTCCAGTGCTGACAGTCCAAAGGTATCTACCCCCAGTGATGCCAGAGGTCGAACGCAACCATGCCTTTGTCGGTCAAGCGATGGTTGGATGGGCGACGAGCAAAGATCCAACCCACGCCGTAAAACTAGCGGCGGATGGGAAAATTCCGCTTCAGAATGCCACGGAGATTTTGGCTGGTGGCTATAACACGGCGGTTGCCCGTTGCCAAAACCCATTTCGTGAAGGTGACAGCGTATGCGGTAAATATCTCTCTTGTTTCAAATGCCCCAGTATGATCGTCTTCGAGGACGATCTGTACCGCCTATTCAGTTTCTACTACAGGTTGCTGATCGAACGCCCAAAAATCCCACCTCACCAATGGATGAAAACCTACGGCTGGGTTGTAAAAACGATTGATGAGCAGATCGTTGTCCAGTTCGACACGCCCGTTGTTGCTGATGCCAGAAAACGAGCCATTGATTCCCCTCATCCTGCATGGGCGTACGGAGGATCATTGTGACCGTCTCCAACATATCACTTCGGCCTATTCGGGAACTCCAGTTCCATGAAAAGGCACAACTTCCGGTATCTCTTGTTCGTGGAGACGATGGGCAAGAAATCATTGTCTCTCGCTATGCGGACGATATTTGGGACTTTTGGCCCTATATTCCCCAGGGCAATCGCAAGCTCAGCAGTAAGTCCATAGATTGGCACGTTAATCTTGAGCATGGAACAAAATTAACCGATCCCGAGCATGCGGCCTTGCTTGCTGGCGCCAAGGACTTTATCTGGTCGCTATTCAATGAACCCATAGAGGGGCGTCAACGCCCCTTTATGGGCACTATCGTCGGACATTTCATATCGCTCATTCCTTTACTTCGTTGGATGGTGACTCGTAACATTAGGCACTTTCGTGATCTCCGAGGAAAAGCTATCGAATATGTCTCAGTGGCACGGATTAGCGAAAAAACCGGTAAGCCGGTTGCCACAGGCTGGCATGCAAGGCGTTTGATGACACTGGAAGACATCTATCTTCAGCGTGAAAAGCTGGCTGACGCACTTGATGAGCATCCATGGCCGGACGAATCCGCATCAGCCCTGGCAGGTGAGACCTTCAAGGGTCGCTCCACGAAAACACCTCGAATTCCCGAACAAACTGTTCGCCATCTGGCGAGAATCGCCGTGGACTACGTGGATCAGCAGGCAACTCGGCTGCTTGATGCCAGAGACACCATAGCGCATGAGGTGAATGGCGCCAGCGGTTACCTCGCAACGAATATCCGCATTCCCCTAGCGCGGGATTTAGGGTTCGACGGCTCTCGAGACTTTAGCAACGAACTGGCTTTGCTGCGCGATGCCTGCTACATCGTGATAGCCATGTTTTCCGGCATCAGAGACTCAGAAACCCTTTCCCTTAATCATAGCTGCATTAGCCATTCCACAACGGATGACGGTATCGACCTGACGTGGCTGCACGGCACCATCTACAAGACAGGCCAGAGAGCCCACAAATGGCTGGTTCCTCCTGTCGTTGAAGCTGCTGTCCGCGTCATGGAACGTTACAGGCTGCCATTTGCATCCGAAATTGAGCGGCAGATTGCGGAGTTTGAACGACGAGTTGCCATGACCATCCCACATTCCCACGCTCACAAGATGTTGGTGAAGTGTCTTCAAATCGCTCGGCGCGACAGAAACAGCCTTTTTCTAGGCACCACTCCTCACAGAGGACACACCACAAACGTGGTCAGTGGCGCTCTAATCAATCGCAGGCTCAAGCACTTTTGCGAACACTTTGGAATTCTTGGTGAGAACGGGAAGCCATGGTTGCTATGTACTCATCAGTTTCGTCGAACCTATGCCTACTTTGTGGCATCCGCCGAACTGGGCGATTTGCATTATCTGCGTGAGCACTTCGGGCATTGGTCTATCGACATGACTCTCCTTTATGCGGACGGCGCAACAGATGAATTCAACACCGATAGTGACCTACTGCTAGAAATTCTACGTTCCAAAGCTGAAAAGCAGGAAGACGTATTCAGGAATTATCTGCTGACTGATTTACCTCTTGCGAATGGCGATATCATGCTGTCAGACCTGCGGCGCACTATTAAGACAGCAAGAAATAAAGACGAACTGATCAAGCAGGTCTCCGATGGCGTCACCCTTAACGGAACCGGTCATAGCTGGTGCATCGGCAATGCCAAGGGAACCGGATGCGGCGGCCTCTGCGTATTCGAGGCTGATATGTGTGTAGATTGTTCCTACGGAATGATAGGCCCTGAGCATCTATCGGTTTGGAAGGAGATCTCTAGGCAGCAACAAGAAGCGCTGGCGATGCCAGACATGGGTATCTCAGGGAAAGCCCGTTCCGAGCGAATCCTCGCTAAAGCCAATAATGTAATTGCCAAGTTGGAGGCAACATGACTCATAATGCTGGCAATGCAGATGCCCTTAGGTCGCACAAAGCAGAGTCGCTAAAGAAGACCCGTCATGAGCTTGAATTGGCAGTGCGCCGCATCATCAATGAGAATCCCAAGCGTGTTAAGAAAGGAACTTCCCTGTCACCCGCCAGCGTTGCCAAGGAAGCCGACGTGGAGCGATCCACACTCTATCGCTACCACGAGCCGGTACTAACTGAGATACGCCGGATGAACGATGCGACTCCACAGAAGAAGCTTCGCGAGAAACATTCAGAGTTGGCCGACGCGAACGTTAAAGCGAAAGAATACAGGATAATGCTGGAAGAAGAGCAGGCGAATCTAGCTCAGATGGCTCGGCAGAATTATGCGTTAAACCTACGCATAAAAGAAATGGAAGGCATGTTACGAGACCGCGATTTGTTGATCGCTGAATTACAGAGAGGCAATCTAAAAGTGATTCCTGTAGGCAAGAAGTAGAACAACAGGGGCGTTCAGCCCCTGTTGTATCACTCGCAGTTGGCGAGCGGGTCTAGTCTCAGTATTTTCGATTCATCGAGGGTTTCGAGGTAGTTGTCCGGCGGAGGAATGGTTTTTCCTTGTCGCATCATGGTGAGAATCTTGCGCAGCAGCGCATCCTGCGCGCTCTGTACCGCAGAATTAATGCATGGACCGATGACATGAAGCTGATCAAAATCCGGGAACGTCACTTTTATGCCAGCATCATCTTTGTCGATATATGCCGGATAGGGAACAAGGTGACTCAGCACTGCCGCCTTCCCTTTGTTTGTTCCTGCATCAAGTTTATGAACAAGACGCTGAGTGCGCAAGTGCGTGTACCGCTTCAGCATAGCAAGGCTCTTGTGCCCGCTGATAGCGGCAACTTCCATGAGGTCGAACACGCCACGCTCTACCAAGCGCGAAATCGCTTCATGCCGTAAGTCATGAAAATGAAGATCGTTAATGAGTAGATTTCTGATCATGCTTCTCCAGCTACTCTTCAGCCCGTTGCTGGTGTAGCTGAATACTCTCCCTGATGACTTTACGCCCTGACCAGTAAGAATGTCCCTGGCTGCCATCGTCAATGGTACATCTCGCTTCGACCCGCTTTTCGTATCAGAAAGGTGTGCGATTCTTGCTTTCAGGTTGATATGCTCCCAGCGCAGGGAAAGGATTTCTCCCTGACGCATGGCGGTTTCCAAGGCGAGCTGGAAAATAGCCAGCATCGCTTTTGTTCCTTGCTTGTTGCAGTATCGTAGAATCATACGTTCTTCCCGAGCCGTGAGCCGCCGGTCACGACCGGGCGACAGCTTGGGCTTGCGGATGTTCGCCACGGGGTTGTCGTCACAGATACCCCATTCAATCTTCCCGATGCGAAACATGTCCGATAGCAGGGCGAGATCGAGGCGCACCGTGGCCGATGCGAGACGATTCCCAGTTCTTGGATTTATCTCGGAGAGTCGCTGATCACGAAAACTGGCAACGTCAACAGACGTGATTGATCGAACGGGCAAATCGGCTATTGGGTAACGGCAATAAAGGGCGATGCGGTACTTTTCCTGAGTATGCCCCTTCTTGTAGATGCTAACGCGATCCTGGTACATAATTAGGGCGTCGCGCAGTGTGATAATTTTGTTTGTATTATTTGTATTCATAAGTATATTGAAAATGCCTAAAATGTAACAGTTTGCATTTGAAAACGGTCATGCTCGCATTTAACGCAATTTCCGGCTCGAATTAATTGCTGCAAATGAAAGAGCGGCTTGTTCCGGTTGCCTTCACTCACCATACATGCAGGCAATCGGCCGAGGCTGTTGACAATCAGCGTCCGTTTTTACCAGTAAACAGGGTCATGATTGACCATGTAAAATTATTATCACTTTGTCTTTTAATTGCAAAATGGTTTTCAATTTTTGAAACTATTAAGCGCCGTTTTTCCAGCCATGAAAAACAAGCGTACGCATTAAAAACAATAAGATAGTGATTAACAGCTGGCAAACTTTGACGCTCTTTTCCAAATGACTGGTTTTGGAGGTATTGACAGGCTGGTATCGACCCAACTGCGGCATTCGAGAAAGAACGAACTCGACCCTTAGCTGTCTTAAGGTGATGTGCTTTAATGACCGCTGTTTGGTCTATTGCGGTAATTCGCTTTTACCTGATACCGGACTGTTTTCAAAATTGCATCCGCTATATTCGCACCACCAACTAAAAGATCAATGAGAAAAAATTCTAATGTCACATGATGATGCGAATATCGACTGGAAAACACTTAAGTTATTTTTTGATGAGCAAACGCGATGGGCTTCACTATCTGTAACTATCCAGGAGATTGCAGACGATAACAAATCGCTTGTTCGCGATCTATCCGTCTACGACCCTAGCATTACCATCCCTCTTCTAGCAGGCCTTCTGACGCTCCCAGAATACCAATCGCAATGTATCCGGCTTGAGACACTGGTTACATTGGCCGTGATTTTCTGTAAAGGTCGAAAGAAACCGAAGATTGATAATGCAGTGCGCTGGTTTTTCCAAATTGGAAGATCCCGATGCGCAGTGGGTGAAGACCCGGCGGAAGACGTCTTTGTATCACTCGTAACTGACCGCAACGGAAACTATCGTCTCATTGAAGGCGTCTGGGAAGCAGCTGGCTTCTACACGCAACGTGTTTTGGAAGTTGTTTCAACAATGCCTGATGCTGGAGAATTCAGGCGGATCAAAAAAAGCTTCCTCGCACTTCTCATGATTTCTGAAATGGTTTGTCAAAAAGCTGAATTACACCGGTATACACTTGGATCGGATGAGCGGCACTCGGCACTTTCTCTTCGCAAACTTCCAGGACGGAATGCTCTAATCTCACGGGTTACTATCTCATTTGAGGAACTGAATGAGAGAGGAATCACTAAAGCCGATATTACACCATTCCTTTTTGATCATCATATGCAAGATAGCCTAGTCGAACAGCAAATTGGCTGTAGCGACTTGGATCGCCACCCACTAATTCTCCGTTCAGAGACACATATCTCTGTCGCCTTGCCCTCAGCACTGTCTGTCGCGGCTAGGGACTTTGCAATAACGCACATTATTGAAGGTGGTCTGGTTGATGGTTTCAACAGTGTTCTTGCAAAGAATTACACTGCACTACTCTCAAATACTCCGATACTCGGCGGTCCAACGCACGCGCCCGTTTTCTGGAAAGAATTGAAACCGCATCGCTTATCGACATTCACATTTGAGGTTGATCGAGGTTATTTCATTTCCTACCACTTGTTTCTGGCTTCTGTGGAAACGCATGCTGATGGCGGTTTTAAGACTGCGTATGAAGATAAAGGCGCACTGACAGATGCGTTGCAGGAATCAATCAGTTGCGCGATAGATCAATTTTCTCAACGCCCCGAATTTAAGGAAGGCTTGATAGTCTTGGTCGGCTGCGGTTGGGGAAAAGGTTATGTTACACAAGAAATCGAGGTGAATCATCCCAAATGGCGTTTCGAAAGCATGTCCGCAGCCGACCTCGTTCGCCTGAGTTGGCTTGGTGATATGAATCCTAGCTATTTCTGGCGTATTCAAGATGGACTTAAGGCTGTGACGAAGAGTGGAGTGCGTATTGTCAACCCGAACGGCATACTGAACCTTATCGGCTGGGTGCGTAGCAATGACGGACACTTCGTGCCGCACGCCCAGCTCTTAGACGAGGAGGTTTCGCCCGAGCAGCCTTTGATGCTCAATCTTCCTATTAACCTTCTTCGAGGGGTGCGAGCTGAGGCCGATCTTGGCTATGATCGCCATTGCGCAGTCGATAATACCGGTGTCTGGCACGATGTTCAGCATTTAGGACCTAACCCATTTTTTACCAGCGAGAGTGCTCGCCGTCTTTATGCATCAATGGATGACGCGCTGCATGGGATGCTCACGTCTGTTTATGAAGGTAAGTTCCAGCTATGGCTTTCACTTGAAACGCCGAATATCTCCGATAGAGAAATAGCCTTCCGGTTATGGGAGATGGCAAACGAATGGTTGCATCGCATCGGCAGCAAGCTCGATAGATACGCTGGGCATCAGACAAAGACAACAAATATAAAAGTGCATGTAGAGTTTCAAGATATTGATCCGCCTAAGGAGCCTGGACAAAAACCCAAGGCCGATGACCTTAGTCAGTTCTGCATTGTTAACGAGCACGATGAGCCGAACGCCATTAAGGCTGTCTTCAAAGCCGGTTTTTTAAACGGTTTTGGCATTGCAGAGAATGTCGCAGAGCGACTATTTGTCCTCAATGTTTCGCGTGCCTTCTTGCACCTTCTAAACGCGACAGATATTGAAGGAGAAGCCGAAGAGATTACAAGGAATGTCGTTCAAAATCAGGAAGCCCGTAGTTTCCATGTTATCCATGCTCACCACTTTATTGACTATGTGCATGATACGCTAACGGAAAAGCTTGTTTTCATAGACGAGATTGACGACGCTGCGGCGAAAATTGGTCTGGGTTGGCGTGTCTGTGATCGAGTGCAGGGCAACAAAATTGAAGGACGAGAAGCCTGTACCAACTTTCTCGAAAAGGTTGTCGATGCTTTGATAGCGGATATCTGCGAAATACTTGTTTCCTTCGAGCGTATTTCGACACTAAATCGGCTAGTAGCCAACAGTGAAAAAGCCAGCGTGGAAGCAGATCAGTGGAAGCGAACATCAGCGGCAATAATCGGGCTACATGGCCAAGTTGATACCACTATTCAGAGATACGTGAAAGAGACATCGAAGTTTGCCGGCGCTGGCATTGCGAGCCGCGTATTGATTGAGATGGCCGTGTGCGTATGCCCTCTCAACAATGGAACACAGCTATCGGACATCGAATTGAGCAAATTGATTGCGCGGGCTTCCTTGCTTGTTCGCATCGGAGGCCTCTCTGATGCGATCCACTACAACGCGCTACCACCTGAACTTACAATTTCCTCTCTTGGCGATGTATTGTTCCGGGATGATTTTGGGGATCTGGTTGTTCAGCCAATGTTGTCGCGCGTGCTAGGTGAGAAATTCATCGCCAACGCCCCTTTGCAAAAAAAGAATTACGATGAACCGGTGTTTACTTCTACAAGTAAAGGCCAAATCGACGAGGAATTCTGGTGCGTATGGAAAGGCGAGATGGGCTTTGACTTGGATGAGGCCCGCAACATAATTGATTCCTTAGAGAACAAAGGCGTCACCGATCATTCCGCAATCTATAGTATTTCCCAAAGCGAATATTTCTCTTTGGTTTGCTCAGACCAAGTTTCAGGAGATGTTGCCGCAAAGTTCCTTGAGCAATTTTCGCTTAAAACTCGTCACCGCTGGGATAAACCATCGAAAGGCTTTGTGATGAAGGACATCTATCCGTGGCGGTTCGGCAGAAGATTGTCATTTGTAACTCGTCCGATTCTGAAAGTAGACGGAAGCGATGATCCCCTATTGCTTATTGCCCCTGCTGCACTTCGAAAGGGTTTTGCTTATGTCGTTGATGGAACTCATAGTGGCCGCTTTGACCAGTCCTTTTTTCAGTCCGACGAAATGAAAAACTCTTGGTGGGGTAAAGCAAGCGAAGGTCATAGCTTCAATGCAGAGGTTGCGCAACGTTTATTGGATGCTGGTTGGCAGATTTGGGAAAATATTGAAATTCCAGAAATCCTCAATCAAAGGGCAGAACAGGACTTCGGAGATGTCGATGTCCTTGCCTGGAGGACGGATCGACAAGACGTTTTGGTAATTGAATGTAAAGATCTGTCGTTGGCTCGAAACTATTCAGAGATTGCGGCGTTGCTTTCCAGTTTTCAAGGTACAGATGTTGATGGAAAGCCTGATAGTTTAAAAAAACACCTGATCCGCGTTTCTATTCTTGAACGAAATATTGAAAGACTTCAACGATTCACAGGCATTCACGAACCAAATATCATTTCGTGCCTTGTTTGTAGTGGAGTGGTGCCGATGCAGTACTCAAAAATTGAAACTTTATCTAAGACGCATGTTGGCTCGGTCGACGATCTCCTTGTACTCTATAGTTGTTAATCTGTGGATGATATTAAACTGCTGTGGCTTCGAATCATTGAAAATGAGGTTATACAAGTTTACTTATATGACTGCTTTAGGGAAGGTGCGGACGCAAGTGCCTTGGTTAACGGCGGACCGTTTTTGGCCGATTGCCGCTATTCACGACAGGCAGGACTCGACCCAAAGCGGACATAGGTAAATTCAAGTGCTAACACTGAAATAGGTGCAAAGCGGCCGTACAATTTCGGCTGTTGTTGGGTAGCAAGACCTGACTCTGGATGTTTGGTTGCTTGCTTGTTAACGTGAGGTGTATGAAAATAGCCCAACGGGTTTACATTCAAAATAGTCAACAATGAACTTAGACAATTTGTTTAATCTTTCCGAGTATATGAACAACCGATTGGCGGGTACAGCTATAGATTCAGAAGAACGCGCCCACATCGAAAATTTCATGCTT
Source organism: Methylobacter tundripaludum SV96 (assembly GCF_000190755.2). Classification (GTDB taxonomy): domain Bacteria; phylum Pseudomonadota; class Gammaproteobacteria; order Methylococcales; family Methylomonadaceae; genus Methylobacter_A; species Methylobacter_A tundripaludum. The sequence goes on from NZ_JH109152.1 coordinate 380,138, forward strand.
GATGAACGTCCGCCGCAAAAAGGCATTGATTTATATTCAAAGCGATTAAAGAGCAATTCCATAACAAGCTTAGATAATTGGATTGATAGGCATAGAAACTTCACCGCTGAAGAAATCAATTTAGGTATAACGGAAGCAGAGCAACCGTGGACTTTTCGCGCTGACAATGACACTAATCGTTTACGCAATATTGAACCGAATCTTTATTTGATTCGCGTTGAAGATGTTAACTGGCTTTGTGACTCTATCGGCATCTCTAGTTCCGATTTAAAAATGCACATTGAAGCATTTAAAACAGGTGACGCGAAAGCGTGCGATTTTCTCAATGGTGTAGTCAAAGGTTGGAATGCTACACGCGATAAACGTCCGGTGTTTGCCACTACCGAATTAGAAGTGGACGACATTATTAGCGATAGTTCAGCCGATTGGGCGGAACAATTGCGTGACCGTTTGGGGCTGGGGCATTATTCGCCGCTTGCTGGTCATCCGAATGAAATTGTCTTAATGCGCTACACTGTACAGGAAGTTTTAGATAGTTTGGCTGGTGAAGGCTATCCTGCTATTCCTACTGTCTTAGACAGCAATATGAGTCCTTACTTTTTCCCCAGTCCGATTCCAAAGCATAATAACCCCTATTATGGACATACGGTGAATCTTGCATACACTGAGGATGACAATGATTACAGCATGGGTGCGGAACTGTTGCATCCGCGTATTGATTACAAGCCCGAACATTTTTTCAAAATGGGCGTGATTGCCCGTCCGTTTAAAATGCTTTTAGAACGCGCTCGGCAGTTTCATTTGCCTTGGCTGCAAGTACATAGTCAACGCGATGATTTTGGCGCACATCTTTGGGATGATAAATGATGAATACCACAGTAAGTGCAGGCGTACAACGTTGGCAACAACGCTTTAAAGAAGACGCGCTGATTGCTTTAGATGCTGCTTTAGTCGGACGCATGAGCTTGGGGCAATACGACCGCGCTCGTCCGGCCGAAGCCTTGGTGCAAATGCTGTTGCCAACCGATCTTCCGCTTGCCGATACCGCTATGCAAACTTGGCTGAAACAGCATTTGTCCAAGCCAATGCCCGACGATTTAAGCCCTAAACGTTATGCCGACGCCTTAGTCGAAGCCTTCCGCACCATTCATTTATTGCCGCTGCCCAACACGAGCAACTGGTGCATGGAACGCCCTGCGGAATTACGCGCTTGGTTGCGGAATTTTACCTTAGACAGCAGCCGCGACCCCGAAGCCGCTTTGCTGGTCATGTTAGCGCACGGGCAAAACGACCGGCGTTTGTTGTTCACTTGGATGGATGTGATTCGTCGTGGTCGCCCTGTTGAACACGTTCGCCATGCCTTATTAGGTTTACGCAAAATGCCCGCCGATGATAACGGCGTGGTAGAACGCGGTTTGCCCAAAGCTTTATTGCGCGGTTTGTTGGATTATGGCGAAACTTTAGTAAAAGCAGGCGATAAAAAAGGCAAGCCGTGGCTGGAAGAAGTGGATTTTCTTGCCGCTGTTTATCCGATGAGTCCAGAAAAATGGGGAAGGTGTTTTCGTGACGTTTTGCAAGCACGGGATGTGTCGAAAGATGTGCATAACTGGCTGGATAGTCGTTTTCGTGTCACTGTCAATAAGCAAGACAAAACACCCGCAAAAGGTTTTATTGAACCGCCTCATGGAAAAAATGATTTAGAACCTTTATTGCTCAGAATGCAAAAAGATTTTGCAGGCACGCGCTCGGCTTTAATCGCTTTGTTTGATAAACACCGCCGTTATGCTCAAGACAGCGGCGATAGTTATTATTTAGTGCGTAGTTTTTGCAGTGCAGGTGAAAAATTATTAAAACACGACCCGCAGTGGGCGCGGGAATTAGCCCACGAAGCAGTTCGCTGGGAACCAAGCAATCATCACAGTTGGTCGTTATTAGCCCGTGCATTAGAAGCCGAAGGCGATTGGCGGCGTGCTGAAGCGGTGTATTGGAATGCACGGCGACGCTTTCCGCATGATGTTCAACGTCATAATCAATTAGGTCACGCTTTGCTGTTACACGGTCAAGAAGAATTAGGTGAAACTGTATTTCGTCAAGCGACTCAGTTATTTCCAAATGACCCTTTTGCTTGGTCTGAATTAGGACATAGTTTGCGCGTCACAGGACGTTATGAATCAGCAGTAGCCGTGTATAAAGAAGCGCAACAAATGGGCTTTAATCGTAACCCTATTATTGCCAATGCTTTAACAGATACCTTGCTTGATTTGAATGATGTAGTGAGGGCAGAAACTGCTTTGCAATGGGCAGAACAAATCATGCCTGATGATGACAGAAACCAACGAATGTTGTCACAAATTCAACGGCGGTTTAGCCAAGCAAAAAACGGTACGCCCATGCCGTCTAAAAAATTACTTCCACCGAAAGAAACAATAAGCGGCAATCTTCGCGACTTAGCCGACATTACCGGTACGGATTTAAGCCATGCCGTACCGCTTGGCAAAGCTCGTTTATTGCGTTGGCAAGGCGCGGACGGTTTAGCCAAAGCGCGGACGGAATTAAACGCATTGCATGACGGCAGTGCTAAATTGATTGAAGAAGGTTTAATAGTCAGTGCAGAACAAGGCTGGCAAGCCGCGTTTGAGTATTTTGATAATTGTTGGGAAAACTATGCAGGCGACGGTGCATTGCGGGTACACCGCTTACGCGCACAACATCGCGCAGGTGAAACCGTAGACTGGTCACGAGAAAGAACTCAATATCCCGATTTATTGCCTGTGATTTATACCGAAGAAAATAACCGTCCACCGAATTATCAGTTTCATTTACCTGAATCTGAATTAAGCGAAGAACAAAAACAGCAATTGTGGTTTAGTGGTTTAGTAGATAACGAATCTTTGCGCGATTGGGTTGAAGAAGATTTTTTAACTGCCAGACAAGTGGCATAACTCAGTTTGCCATCAAGCTCATAAAGCAAATTAAGCCAGATTAAGCCGCCAGCTGTAACTCTTGTTTTACTATCGGGTGCCGGATCATAACAAAGTAGGAGCCAGATCTTGCAATCAAGCATCTACTGTTAAACTGACAGACAGGTATCTATCTAATTGCTGTCACTGGTGGTAGAAGCACGGTCGTCCGCAATTGGCCGAACTGCGGCATTCGTGACAGGCCGGACTCGACCCAAATCGGCCTTTTACTGTAAATATCTGATTGGCGGGTTAGTGCTGCATAACTGACTGTCGTCAAGATAAAAAGAAACTGTATATCATCCGATACGGAAAGCTATATAGTTTGCATTCTGAGGAAATTTGCAAAGTTTATTGCTTAGAGTGTGTCGATCAGTATGATATACAGGAACTATATAATTGTTTGTTAGGCTTTTAAAAACTCAGGAGATTGAAATATGGCAACAATGACAGATTGCACTCTAAACGGTGCGGTAGTTGATATAGATGCTGCAATTGATATGAAAGATACGGCTGATTCAACCCCAGATTTCCGCTGCAATGAATGTAATCAACCAGTTCGTCCTCATCGTTCAGGAGGTCATGTCTCAGCTCATTTTGAACATCTTGAGCGCAACCCTAATTGTTCACAAAGCCATGTTGCAAGCTAAGTTTATCCATTGTTAGCCTAACCCTGCGGCCAAGCGGGACGCTAGACATTTCAAACCAAGGAGTCGAAATGGCACTTTCATTAGGCAATCTTCTCGAAAACTTAGATCGCCGCATTGATTGCGATACTTTGGACGAGTTTCGAGATCACCTAGAAACATCAATAAGGCGTAGAGAAAAATCTCTCGAAAGTGAGTATTCATCTCTCACCGTTGAGAAATTTGAAGACCCCCGCGATATTAATGGCTACAGAATGCATCTCGAAGACCAGATGTACTTTGCAGGCGAGGTAAGAAATCTTGGCAATGAGTTATGTATAGTTGCGCTATACAAGCAAATCGAGTTGCACACGAAACGTGTTGCGAAAAGAACATTCCCAACACTCAATGAACGAGAGCTATTCAACATCGTCTCTTTGAATGCGGCCCTTCCATTTGATATCGAAGTACTTCCTCAATTCACAGCACTTGACGAGCTACGTTTGATCAACAATGCGATCAAGCACGAGGGGCTCGTTTCACCAGATTTAGCAAAGAAATTTCCAGCTTGGATAGCGGGGGAGGAATTAAAGGGTCTGGATAAGTGCTATGAGCGACTACTGCCTCTCGTGCAGGATTACTTAAAAGCGTTTGTGTCTATAGCATATGCCAATTCAACAAAGTTCAAGATCTAATCTTACGGTCAAGACGGACTGCGCGAATAAGACCTCGCGCAGCCCCTTACCTCAACGTTATGCGTAAAAGGAAGGCCGCGTGACTAATACGGAAACTAGCATGAGGGAAATGAGGCACATCGTTACTCTATTCTCCAAGAGCAGTGATTTTGACGAGCAGTGGATATTGTTCAAAGCTTATTTAAATACAGCGCATTCCCTTTCCGATAACGACAGCGTGGCGAAAGTGAACTTCCAGCAAAACGAATTAATGAACTTCGCATTGGTACTTCGCAACATATTGCATCACCAACCAGCGAAATGGCACTTCGGCAAACATGATGTGCAACCAACATCGATGTCATTTAATTTTTCTCAAAATGCGGGGGTAAATTTCTCCGCAGAACTGTCGCTTGTGATCCAGAAAAATACGCTGGAGGGGCAGGAACTTCAGAAAATTTTGGGTGACAATTCAAAAAAACAACTCGCGGTTCTTCGTGCATCGCTGGAAAAAGTTAACAGACATGTAATTATTGTCTTGAGTCTAATGCAACAGGTTCAAGAGTATGTCGAGCAATACTGCAAAAACCAAGGCCAATACACAGAACGCTATGACAACGAACCCCATGGGTACACACTCATACAAAACGCATAACGTGGCGCTCAACCGGAGCGCCGTTATAATGCGTTTTGTTTTTTCAGTTTTCCGGGCCGCACCCGGTTAGCGCTACGTTAAGCGAGCAATTTGTGACCCATAGCAGCCGTTCGAAAATGTACTATGAATGGCAGAAGATGGCCGAACTGCGGCATTCGCGACAGGCAGGACTCGACCCGTTGCAGTCTTTCACTCGAATTTTTTGGATGACAATAATTAGCAGCATAGCGGTCAGTTGCTGAGTTGCTTGACCAAGTCAGTCGCAAAAATAGGTATTGAAGTTATCCAGACCTGTTTATCGTGAAAATTACGTATGTTATCCCGCCTAGAACTACAACGCTTTCAGAAAAATTGTTTTGATGCTGTGTTCTAGTGTGTAAGATATGCAGATCTATATAATTAATTGTTAAATTGCACAGGCTAATACCGAGGATACATGGACGCACTTACGTTTATTTCTGAATTAATAAAAGCGGTAGCTTGGCCGGTTACCGCTATAGCCTTGGTTGTACTTCTTCGAAAACCTATTGTTGAACTCATTCCTTTATTGAGGCGGCTAAAGTATAAAGAACTTGAGCTAGAGTTTGCTCAAGAGGTTTCAGAGTTAAAAGCAGAAGTTGAAGCAATAGCGAAAGAAAAAGGAGAGGAAGCCCCATCTATTGCTTCCACCTCATCGAACCTGCTTAATCTAGTCGCCTTTTCAACTCGTGCAGCAATATTGGAGGCATGGCTGGAAGTAGAGACGGCCGCAGTGACAGTTGCAAGTTCATTCTGGGGGCAGTCACCAAATGATACTTTTAGAAATATGCCTAAACTTGGTGAATATCTGTTGCAATGCAAAGTAATAGATGAAAAGCAACTAGCGGTATTTAACAAGTTACGTCAATTAAGAAATAAGGCTGCACATGCGCAAGATCTCGATCTTAGTGAAAATGATGCAAGATCATATGTGCAGCTTGCATCAGATCTTGCGAAACACATTAGAGAGGCATAGTGCAGGTGCAATTTAACAAACAGCTTCAGCGGATCGATTTACATTGGGCTCCCATTGCCCGCTGATCTGAGCGTCAGTATTTTAATAGGATAATCAATGAGCTTAGAAGATAAATTGTCCGGATGGACAGGCCCTTCGAGTAACATGGAGCAGGACAAGCAGGATAGAACCGAGCGGATGATTCGCCAAGCAATAAATTCACACGAACCATTCAATAATTGCTTGTTAAAGGTTTATGCAAAAGGATCTTACGCTAACAATACTAATGTGCGTTCTGATAGCGATGTGGATATAGCCGTAGAATGCACAGAAGTTCTTTATTGGGAAGAGTCTGAAAAAGGTAGTCATACATCAGGGAGGAAGCCATATGAAGGAATTTGGACGCCGGCGAAGCTGAGAGCCGAGCTTCTTTCTGCAATGGAAACAAAATTTCCCGGGCAAGTAGATTCGTCTGGTTCCACTGCAATACAGATAAACTCTAACTCAGCGCGCGTAGATGCTGATGTGGTTCCAAGTTTTAGCTTTCGGTATTACATGAAGTATGGATCGAGAGATGGAACCAAAATTTTTAAGACCGATGGCAGCAGCATCGTTAATTATCCTGCCCAACAGTTGGATAACGGAATAGCCCAGAACAATAGAACTGGTTATGCCTATAAAAAAGGAACCCGGCTGTTAAAGCGCATTGAAAATGCGATGGCAGAAGATGGAACATTCCGTGAATTACCATCTTTTTTTATGGAGTGTTTAGCCTATAACTGTCCAGACAATGTATTTGCTCATCCAACATGGACCGAATGTCTACGAGCTATGCTTTTACATATTTGGAATAACCTTCAAGGTGATGAACCTACCACTGGACGTTGGTTGGAGGTGAATGAATGCTTTTTCCTGTTTCACTCAAATCAAAAATGGACTCGCGAGGATGGGCGCGAGTTTGCTAAAGCGGCCTGGAACTACTGTGGATTCAAATAATGCGTAACGTGACAGTTAAAAACTCGCTATATCTGCTGGTCGGAATTTCAGCAGTCGCTTGGTTTTCGCTCGCTTACTTTGGCGGGCTAGATTTGTCAAAGATAAACGACTTCTTTGGGCTTGTTCCCAAAGTGGTGAGTATTGATCTTTTGATAGTGGCAGCGTTCGTTAAATGGGGATGGAAAATAAAGATATTTAGAGGATGGCTTGTTCCTTTTCCAAATTTGAACGGAAGCTGGGTGGGTTTTATATATTCAGATTGGAAAAATCCAAAGACAGGCGAAAAGCCACCTCCGATACCCGTAATGCTGACTGTGAACCAGTCCTTCTTCCACGTTAGTTGCATGATGCGTACAAGTGAAATGGAAAGCGCTTCATTTTCTGAGGGATTCCTTATAGACCCTGATCGACAGATTAAAAACTTAGCATATTCCTATACTAGCAAGCCTAGACTAAGTTTAAACGAACGGAGTATTCCCCATGATGGAACGGCAGTATTCCAGATCATCGAGAGACCAAAACAAAAGCTAAGAGGTAGGTATTGGACGGAAAGATTAACAAAAGGGGAAATTGTTCTCCAGTATCACTCAAAAGAGCTGCTTGAAGAGCTTCCAGAAGATTTGGGTGAGCATCCCGTGACTGAAAATGAAAATCGACGCTAACACGGTGCTGCTGTCGGTAAATTTGGAACGCTACGTTTCAAATTTACCGCAGAGCGCGGCGGAAAAGAGTATAAACCGGCCATTCAGAAATCAACAACGAAGGTCGCAAATTGGCCGTTTCCAGTCGGTCATTCAACTGGTGGCAGCATGAAATTAATATTTAGCTGCGGCAAAATCAAAGATCATCATTGATCAGCAAAAGTGGACAAAGCTGGTCGAGGCACTTGAAAATTGCAAACCTCAATGCCCCACGAAGAACTCTTTAAGCAACGCTATTTTTGTTGCTTTCTATCAGTGCTACCATTCCATAAGGAATCTTTGTGTGGGCAACAGTTCTATAGGTTACATAAGATATGATGGAAGTCGGGCTTCGTCGGATTGCCGGTGACGCCGGTTATTCAGGTAGCTTTGTTGAGCATTATCTCTTGCCCGTCATCTATCCTGCCGGACTTACGAGAGACATTCAATTTGGGCTGGCGGGTTTGGTAATACTCATCAACGTTGCGATATATGGCCAGCTTGTTTATCGATGGCAGGTTTCCCGATCAAAATAGTCGGAGAAGCAAGTAACAACACGTAAGGCAGGCTGCGGATTCCCTGATTTTTTCAGACTTTATTGTTAAAAATCCATCTTACTTGTGGATTTCAACAGATGTTCGGCCAATTGTTTACCGGCCTCGATCAAGGGGTGAATGACAAAAGTAGCTCCCAATCGATAAAGTTCACTTTCCTCATCGTTATGAAAACAAACGGTACCGATACTGCCGGCGAATTGGAGGTTTTTCAGTTGCTTGATCGACGATGATCTTGCTTCGAATTCCGGCATCGTAAGGATAATCCCTTTGATTTTTTCCAAGGGCAGTGTCTCCCATAGCGCAGAGTCTTCGGCATCACCGTAAATCACCCTTCGCCCGTCGGCAAGCAAGTTTTTTAGATTGATTGGGTCGGCATCCAAGCCCAGCACACGCATATCCTGCTGCTTAAAAGCGAGATATGCCGACATACCGGTGCGTCCCATTCCCACTACCAGCCATTCCGCTCCCCCGATGCTGCTGGGTAGTCTGTCCAGATGTTCGACCTTACGTTCAAAACGAACTAATCCCGGTTCCAGAAAGGAAAAGATACGGTGCGAAAACCGATTTAATGGCGCCGCAATAGCCAAGGAAAGCGCAACCGCCAGACCGATGACAGCTTCCCAAGCGGGGGGAAGTAGTTCCGCCTTGACGACGACACTCGAGGTGATCAATGCAAACTCACTATAGGTCATCAACGCCAGTGCGGAAACAAAAGCCGTGCGTGCGCGTAACCCGACCAGCAAAAATAACGCAAAGAAAAGTATGCCTTGCAACGGCAATAGAGATAGCAGCTGAAACACCTGTATAACTTCGTCATAACCCGGCAAATCGGCCAAGCCGATTTGAAGGAAAAATGCGGCTAAAAAGGTTTCTTTTAACCCCCATAGTTTTTTAGAAAGATCGTCTATGTCGGGGTGTCCAGCCAGCATAACGCCCATCAGCAATGCGCCAATATCGCTGGAAATACCGACCTTTTGCGCCAATACGCCGCCTGCCAATGCCAGTACTATGCCCAATAACAATTTCAATTCATCGTCGCGGCTGGCGCTAAGCAACCGATATGCCAACGGGCGAAGCAAAGGCAGCAGCAACAGACAAAGCGCCCAAGGCGACGGTTGTTTATTATTGGCGACAGCCAGCAGGCCGATGGCAACAATATCCTGCAAAATTAATATACTTAGCACATCCCGGCCGTATAAAGTGGAAAGCTCGCCGCTATCTTCCAACACTTTAATCGCGAGAACTGTACTGGAAAAAGCCAAGCTCACGCCTATCACTAAGCCGCCGGTAATCTGCCCATTAAAGCCAAAGTAGACCAGCGCAGAAACCAGGGTGACGACAAGCAAGTGCAAGGTGCCGACACTAAGCACTTCGCGTCGCAACAGCGAAGAAAGCTTCAATTTCAGGCCGACCGTAAACAATAGCAATTCAATGCCGATATCCGCTAAATGACTGAGCGTATCGTTGGACTCAACGCCGGAAAAATTTAAAACATATCCCGCCATCAGGTAGCCTACCAAGGGGGGTAAATGTAATCGGCTGGTTACCAAGCCTGCCAGATAAGCAGCACCAACCCAAATTAATTCCATAATTAAATCCTGTTTCTATAGTCCAATTGACAGCTATGATAGCGCAGGTTCCGTTTAAAATCAGGATGTCCCGGCAAATAACTTAATGTAATTTGGAGAGAGATGTACGGCAGGAATGCCCCGGATGCCGCACAATGTTTTATCTGGGGCCGGGTACTTGATTCTTCGACTTAGTAACTGATGTTACGCAGTTATTCGAATTTTGACCGCTTTAACATTAATGAGTCGCTAGGAGACTGTCGGATTTAGCAGTGCAAAAAGTGTTAAAATAACCCTATCGAAACACCAAATCAAAAAACAAAAATGGCTACCCAATTCATCCTGATTGATCGCGATACCCCCTACATTCTGCCCCCGTGTGTTCAGGATTATTTGCCTGAAGATCATATGGCCCGTTTTGTTGTCGAGATTGTCGATCAACTGGATTTACGGACGCTATCAGCCGTCTATGCGGGCAAAGGAAAGCGCCCCTATCATCCGGCGATGCTGTTGGCGTTGCTGTTCTACGGTTACGCGACCGGCGTATTTTCCAGTCGCAAACTGGAGAAAGCCACTCATGACTCGATGGCCTTTAAATACATCTGCGCCAACGAAAACCCAGATCACGACACCATCAACAGCTTTCGCAAGCGCTTTGGCAAAGAGATCGAAAGCCTATTTGTCGAGATATTGGTACTTGCACAAACCTTGGGGCTGCTTAAGCTGGGTACGGTGAGCCTGGACGGCACCAAGATTAAAGCCAATGCCAGCAAGCATAAAGCCTTGAGCTGGGATTACGCCAATCAACTGGAAGCCCAGTTCAAACAGGAAGTTGAAACCTTGATGAAACTGGCTGAAGCCGCCGACAATTCCCCGCTTCCAGAAGACATGGATGTACCCAAGGAACTCAAACGCCGCCAAGACCGTTTAGCAGTGATTGCCAAAGCCAAACAGGAAATCCAGGCCCGTGCCAAGGCGCGTTACGCGCAAGAAAAGGCCGAGTATGACGAAAAGCAGGCTAAGCGTGAACAACACCTGAGTGAAACCGGCAAGAAAATGGGCGGCAAAGCCCCCCAAGCGCCTACCGATGCGCCTCAAGGTAAAGATCAAGTCAGCCTGACCGATGAAGAGTCCCGCATCATGCCGACCCCTAATGGTTTTGAACAAGCCTATAACGCCCAAGCCAGTGTTGATATTGCCACCCACCTGATCGTTGCTCATCACATCACCCAACACACCAACGACAAACAAGAAATCGAACCGGCCTTAGCCAAACTGGAACAGCTCCCGGAATGCTTGGGGAGTGTTGACAACCTGTTGGCCGACACCGGCTACTTCAGCCAAGCCAATGTAAAGGCGTGTGCTGATGCAAAGATAAAACCGTACATCGCCCAAAAGCGGCAAAGCCATAACCAAGCCCTTGACGCCCGGTTTCAGCATCAGCCGGAAATAGGCGAAAGCACCTTACCGCCGGTTGAGGCCATGACCCATCGCTTAACAACCAAAGCGGGCAAAGCACTCTACGGCAAGCGAAAATCTACTGTCGAAACCGTGTTTGGCATCATTAAACACGTCCAGGGATTCAGGCAATTCCAGCTTCGAGGCCTGGAATCCGTCCAAAGTGAATGGAATTTAGTCTGTATAGGCTGGAATTTAAAAAGAATGCATGTATTAAGAGGGTGAGAGAGGAAAAAGAGCATTGAGCTGCCCATAAAACAGAACTATGGGCATTAAAAATCCCAATAAACCACTTTTTTAAATTTTAATCGTGATTAAGTGGGGAGGCTCGCTCTATTAATCCGACAGCCTCCTAGCGCGACACTTGATTGAATCGGGTTGTCGCACCCGAAGGCGAGTTACTTTCTTTTGCTTCGCCAAAAGAAAGTAACCAAAGAAAAGGCGACCCGGTTACCGCTTACTTCCTGCGCTCCTCGCTTTTATCGAGGGTCAGCAGAAGGGGCTCCTGCCCCTCTGCTGACGCGCGGCATCCCTGCCGCGCCCCTAACGGGCTGTTCTCGATAAAAGCTCCGGTGCTCGGCGCGGCAAACGGGAGAAACACTATCCATGCGTAACATCAGTTAATAAAAATACTCCCCTATGGATGCGTATTTAGTCGTATCGTGCGCATAAAGCTTGTAAGTAATCAGGAACGCTTTTACACTGAAAACTTGAAGTTGAGGCGACAAAGGGGATCATATGGTTAATAAGATAATCCACGATGCTCTCATGATTTGGGTAACCATTGAACCGATTGGGACTGTTGTGCTTTTTTCAGCGCTTACTTACAGACTTTCGCCAACAGAGCGTAGAAAAACTGCAACAATGGCGATTGCTTATTCGGCTATCATCTTGCTCGGCGCAATTCTTGTTGGGCAAATCATTCTCACTGCCATGGGCATTCAACTTATTTCGTTGCAAATTGCCGGCGGTATCATTTTGTTTCTTTTTGGCCTCCAGATGATTTTCGGCCGAATGGTAACCGCTTTCAGTCAGCCTGAGGCTGGACATGATATTGCGGTGTTTCCGCTAGCGATACCTTCCATTGTGGGGCCGGAATCTATTATGGTGGTGATTTTACTCACTGACAATTACCTCCACTCCGTCGCCACGCAGGCGATAACTGCGGGTGTAATGCTCGGCGTCCTGGCAGTCACTTACGTGTTAATGCTTCTCGCAGAGCATCTTCTGCGTATCATCGGGAAAAACGGCGCTGCGATACTGGAGCGTATTATGGGAATAATCCTCGCCACACTGTCAGTAGATTTAATCATAGATGCGTTTGCCGGCATTTTTCAATGGATTATTCCAAAGCCATAACTGTATGCGGGTGAAGCATAGGAGCAACCGGGGAGTCGCTATTTTTGCGAAAGCTTTTATGGGCATCCTTGCCCAACAAGCGGCAAAAGCTACGCGACCGCTAATGCCTTCGGCTGCCCCAGCCATCCTGCTTCATTCGTTGGATACCCAGCAAGGGGTATCCAACATCATTCTCGCAATGACTCGACGCGATGTCGGAAAGCCTGCATTTTCACTACGCAAAAAGCACTTCGTGAAAACACATGCGCTATCGCTTCTGGGGACTACTCGACTCCTGTCTCGCAGCGGAGGAGGTAAGTCAGAGCGGATCTAATTTCTATCTTAATTTAAGTGGAGGATATGACAATGTCTATTGGTGAATTTTGCAATCGCGAAGTAGTGTTCGCGACCAGAGAAATGAGTCTACCGGAAGCGGCGCAATTGATGCGCGAATACCATGTCGGCGATCTGGTGGTCGTCGATGAGATTGACGGTAAGCGGATGCCGGTCGGTATTGTTACGGATCGCGATATGGTTATCGAGGTTATCGCTAAATCCCTGGATATCGATGAGTTTAGCGTGGGAGACATCATGGGGCCGCAACTTGTCAGTGTGCAGGAAAAAGACGGTGTATTTGAAACGATTCGATTGATGCGCACCAAAGGCGTCCGCCGCATCCCCGTGGTTAATCAGGAAGGAGGGCTTGTAGGCATGATGTCCGCAGACGATATTCTGGATCTTCTGGCCGAGGAGATGACCGAATTAGCGAAGGTCGCTCCGCGCGAACGGGAGCGAGAGGCTAAAACAAAAAGCTTATTAACGTAGGGCGATTATTGCTCATCTTTATGCATAAATGCCTGCAGGTCTCCGGTAAGGATACAAGGGCCGTCTTCGCTCAATTTCCGTTGTTGCCTAAAGACGGCTTTGTTGCAATGGGAGTGCAAGCTTTGCTTGCGCTTGCAGGCGAAGCCTGCACTCCAGCTATCAGAGCAACCACTTGGACAGCCTTTGCGCGGCTACCCGCAGAAGATGTGTGTAACGATGAGCACTGGAGTGTAGAGTAATGAAAGTGTGGCTAAAAAAAACCTTCATCGCTTATCAACGATGAAGGTCAACCCCTGTAAATAGCTATGTTTTGATTGTATCAACTACAGGTATCAATATTCAGCTTCCAATATTTTTTGAGTTGGCCTTAATTCCGTAAATTGAATAAACAACGATGATGATTAAATACACGCTAAGCGCGGTGATAAATTCACTGGGTTTCTCGGCTGAAGCTTGAGGAATCGTATGGCTGTTAACGATATGGGCAGCTAAAGGAGCGACCGGTGAATTTTCCTGATTCAGCGCTATTTTGTCCGGTGTAGTCATCTTCGGTTCTTCCTGAACTTCAACAGCGAAAACATTAAACGACAGGGTTAATACGGCCAGGTAAGTTAAGATGCTTTTCATGTTCATTGTTGCACGCTCGTGAAAAATAAAGTTGACTGAAAAAAGATAGCGATACGAAACTATTATCAGTTTATTTCACTATGAAGACAACGTTTTTTTATGGGCGTTTATGTCTAATGGGATGAGGATGAGTTTTATCCATCCAAGTTGATATTGATGCGCTCGCTGCATTCAGCGCATCTTACAAATTCTCCGCATTTAGCAGAATGACTTCAATCTCTTCGGTAATTTCTTCCTGGCGATAAATCTGGGATTTTCTTTGCAGCTTTACGGTTTCATCATCCAGATGATTCACCGCGCCTTCCAGATGTTGCAGCCGGCTGTGATTTTCGGCCATCAGCGAGATATAAAAAATTTCATGCAGCACGGCAAATAAGTAATGATCGAGCAAGTCTGCAAAAAACTCGCCGGGTGCCAGATTGAGTACCGGCGGGTTGCCATAATGAAAGGTTCTCTCATTTGGCTGATTAAACGGCGGAAACACCTGTCGCTGGCTGATCTGATTGGATGCGTTATCGTGATAAACAACGGTCAGCTGTAATGTAGCGGTAGATTTGCCGTGCAATGCGCTGATGGTGTCAATCAGGCGGTTAATGATCGTAGGCACTTCTTCGGCGACATTAGCGCCTTCGAGCGTCGCGACGACTTCGGTGGCAATGTCCTCCTGCCGGTTACAAAGTCGGCTGCCGATCGCAATAACGCCGGTATACGCTTTAGCGGCGACGGCATTAATCAGGCTTTCGTTAAAATCGCCGCAAAAACCGCGTTCTGCGCCCAGCAAAATACAGAGTTGCGCGGCGTTATTATCAGCCGCCAGGCCTGGATAAAAATCCAGAAAATCCAGCGCCGCGCGTTCGATATTAGCCACGGCTTGCCCTTGCATGGTTTTAAAACGCAGCAGTTTGTGGATTTCGATGAAAGCCAGGTTTTTCATCGAATTTAAAATGCTGCGTATCTCTTTTAACTGGGTGATATGCAGTTGCAGTTCGCGGCTTAAGCTCATGACGGTGGTGCCGGGTTGACGTTAATCCATTCGCCGAGCGCTTGCCGCCACTGCTCCTGGCTGCTTTCCAGCGTCAGTGTCGCGGCTTTAATACCCTGCTCAATGCGAACCAGAATCTCGGCAATGTCTTCAGGATCTGTCTGGTTAAACAGCCCTGCATTAAACGCGGTCAGCCAGGCCAGTTGAAAAAGGTTGCTGTGCGGAACCAGTCGATCCTGTTTCAAGATTTCCCGCAGCAGCCGACCCCGTTTGATTCGCGCTTCCATTGACGCTTCCAGACGCTGGCCGAAACGGGTGAAGGCTTCCAGTTCCAGAAATTGCAGGTAATCCAGTTTCATTTGCCCCGCTTGATCGCGGATGCTGATGTCCTGGGCATTGCCGCCTATCCGCGATACCGATCGGGTGATGTCGATGGCCGGACGAAATCCCGACACGAACAGGTCGTTATCCAGATAGATTTGCCCGTCGGTAATGGAGATTAGGTTGGTCGGAATGTAGGCGGCAATTTCGCCCTGTTTGGTTTCGATGATCGGCAAGGCGGTCATGCTGCCGCCGCCGTTTTCGGCATTCAAGCAGGTCGAGCGTTCCAGCAGGCGCGAATGGACAAAGAAAATGTCGCCCGGATAGGCTTCGCGGCCCGGCGGCCTTCGCAGCAACAAAGACAGTTCCCGATAGGTTCGGGCATGGGTAGACAAGTCATCGTAAATGATCAGCGTATCCCGGCCCTGCGCCATCCAGTATTCGGCCAGCGCACAACCCGCAAACGGGGCGATATATTGCAAGCCGGGCAGGGCGCTGGCTTCGGCAACCACGCACACCGTGTAGTCCAGCGCGCCGTGTTGCTTCAATGTTTCCAGGGTGCTGACCACGGCAGAGCGCTTCTGACCGATCAGCACGTAGATGCACAACACATTTTTGCCTTTTTGATTAATAACGGTGTCGATGGCAATTGAAGTCCTGCCCAGACCTTCATCGCCGACGATCAATTGCCGTTGTCCTTTGCCGATCGGAATCAGGGTGTCGATGATTTTTATGCCGGTGTACAGCGGCTTATGGACAAAATCACGGGCGATAATCGCGGGCGAACCTTTTTCCATGTTTTCGCGCCCTGCATGGGGTGGTGAAGCGAGTCCGTCCAGCGGCGTTCCCAGCGGATCGATAACCCGGCCCAAAAATGCGTTGCCGACCGGTATGCTGAGCGAGTGTTTGGACAGATGAACCGTGGTGCCTGCAGTCAGGGCTTCGGTTTCATACAGTAAAATCGCGCCGATTCGGTCCCGGTTAAGGTCGAAGACCATGCCCCGGCTGCCGTCGGCAAAAACCAGGATGTCCTCGATAGCCGCGGACGGCAAGCCTTTGATCCAGCTGATGCCGTCGCCGATGGAAACCACCGTGCCTTGTTCGATAATACGCAGCCCCGGCAGATAGTTAGCCAGCCACTCGGCCTGTTTGTCCAGTAAGCTGTCCATCGGCGCCGGAGCGGCATCGGCTGCGTTCTCACGCTGGAGCGTGGGAACGATGAGCGCTGCATCATTCCGGTTCATTGGCAATCTCGGCAAAACCGGTCAGTTCGTGTTGCAGGTTGGCGTTTAGCACCCAAGCGCCGATGTCCATGCGCAGACCGGCGATCAGCGCTTTATCCTGATGATATTGAAAATTGATTTGACTGTTGATTAACGCATCCAGCTTTTGTTCCAGTTGTTGGCGCATTTCAATGGGTAGCGGATAGGCGCTGGTTATTTTGACAGGCACCGATTTTTTAGTGCCGAACATGGTCAGGCATAGCTTGCAGGCTTCCGGCAAGGTTGTTAGGTTGTCTATCAGCAGGGTAAATAAGCGGGCTTCCAGCTCACAACCGGCGGACTGCTGCAACAGCATTCCGGCAAATTTGGCGCCGTTTCGCAAGGCCTGTTTTTCCGCTTGTTGTTGTAACTCGTGTCGCTGTTTCGACAGCACCACGTTGGCTTTTTGCCGCTCTTGCTCAAGATCGGCATTCAGCTTGTCCAGGTGGGCTTTTCTTTCGGCTTCGAGTTGCCGGTGCAGGGCGGCGATAGCGGCCTGTTTTTCTTGCTCCCATAGCTTTTGCCGATTTTCATAACGGCTGCATTGTTGTTCCGCCTGCTGTTGCAGGTTTTTTGCGTCGCTAAGCGATTGATCGATAAACTGCTTACGCTTGGTAATCACTTCCAGCAAGGGCTTGTAAAAAAGTCGCTGCAAAATCCAGATCAGAATCAGGAAATTGATGATTTCAAGAACAAAGGTGGATAGGTTGAATTCCATATGCTTTATTGCCGGTTTAGGTGTTGACTCAGCAGTTGAAAAAATGGAACGCAGATGACGCTGATAATTATGATATATAGGATTTTTATCGAATTATCCGCGTTTATCATATTGATCTGCGTCATCTGCGTTCCATTGTGTTTTGTGGCTGAGTAGTTACAGTGTGTCTCGGCAACTTGCTCCTGCGTTGCTCTATCTCCTGCATAATCCACATGGATGTGGTGAATGCAGATATTGCACGACTGTATGGATACAGGAGGTAGAGTAATGCAGGAGCAATTACCGAGGAGCAAATATCTGTCCATGCAGCCTTCGTGGTGAATTCTTTTCGAATCATTTAAGAACGTATTCAAGCAACGGGTTTCGAAACAGCACAATCAAAATAATAACCAGGCAATAGATAGCCAGTGATTCGATCATCGCCAGGCCTATAAACAAGGTGCGCATAATCGACTGTTCCGATTCCGGTTGCCGCGATAAGGCTTCCAATGCGCTGCCGATGGCCTTGCCCATGGCCAGGGCCGGGAGCATCACTCCCAGCGCGATGCCGATAATAGCAGCGACGCTGGAGCCAAGGACGATTAAGGCAATGTCAGACATAAGTTACTCCGGTGGATTAAGTTGTTGGGATTGTATGGCTCCGGCCACATAGATCAGCGCCAGCATGCCGAAGATATAGGCCTGTACCAGCGCTTCAATGATATGCAGCATTAAAATCGGAATCGGCGCGAGAAATCCTGCCACCAGCAATATTAGCACTGCCGCCATTTCCAGGCTCATCATGTTGCCGAATAAACGGATAGCCAGCGCCAGTGTGCGGGTAAATTCGCTGATAATGTGAAAAGGCAGCAAAATCGGACTGGGGCTCAGGTAGTGGCGCAGATAGTTTTTCAAGCCTTGGGTTTTTATGCCAAACCAATGCACTGATAAGAACACCAGTATCGCCAGTGCCGAAGTCACTGAAAGATCACGGGTCGGCGAATGCAAACCCGGTATTAAACCGACCAGATTGGCAATGATCAGAAACAGCCAAAGGGACGCAATAAAAGGCATGATTTGTCGCCCGTGTTCCGGTGCGACGGCGGCAATGGCCTCGTCGATAGCCACCACAATGCCTTCAACTGTGGTCTGCAACTTACCGGGCAGCATGTCCAGATGTCGGGTTGAAAGCCAGGCTATTACGGTAATGACCAGCATGATTCCCCACGTGGTGATGATCGAGGTACCTATATCAACCGGGCCGAGAGCAAAAGTAAATTCGTTTTCCATAATCCAACCTAATCTTTAATCAAAAAATACACATTAAAAATCCCAATCACCAACCCGGCAAACAATAAACTGAGTGTCCAATGCGTCGAATATCCCTCCACCCTATCGTCCAACCAGTGTCCTAAATAAACGCCGCCGATAATAGGCAATATCATGACCAGGCCCAGTGTGCCGATTGATGGCAGATTCGGTCGAGGTTCATGTCCCGCTTTTTTGATGCGTTTGACTTGGCGCTCAACCTTGTTTTTGAGTTGTTGTCGATTATTCATGACTGCCAGCTGGTTTTACGTTTAAGCATTAACATGCGTTTTAACATGGCCTGTTCCATTCGGTGCAGACTTTCTCGGGTTGCATGCAGATT
This sequence comes from Methylobacter tundripaludum SV96, assembly GCF_000190755.2. GTDB lineage: Bacteria > Pseudomonadota > Gammaproteobacteria > Methylococcales > Methylomonadaceae > Methylobacter_A > Methylobacter_A tundripaludum. Next base: position 398,988 of record NZ_JH109152.1, read on the forward strand.
TTCTTCCTCGGCTATCAACTGCTGTTCCAATAAGGCACTGATCCGTTCGAAGTCGGTGTCGATCAGGAAATGCCGGGTGCTGATCGTCAATTCATTGTTGTTGAAGTAGGCAACCGCTCCCGGCAGCGCCAGATATTGCCAATCTTCTGTGGCCAGACGAAAACGCGCCAGACCGAAAACCAGCGTAGTCATAAACCGCGCATGATGGGCTTGGATGCCGAAGCTGCCTGAAGCGTCCTCGCCGACAAAAGAGGTGACACCTGCGATGCGTTGTTCGTGGCTGGCATCGAACAGGTTCAGTACGAATTGGTTCATCCAGGAAAAACCATTTTGTCCACGAAAAGCACGAAATACACTAAACAAATCATTATGTTGTGCTGCATCAGCGATTCAACCTTTGTGTAACAACCTGCGGCATAGCGTTTTTTGAACATTTTCGTGCTTTTCGTGTCTTTCGTGGACGATTCGCTGTTTTTAGGTTCATAGACTGTCCTGCATGGAGCCGCGCATGTAGCATTGCTCTTCGGATAGCTCATCATACCGTCCTGCCAGAAAAGCTTCGCAATCGGTCAAGGTTTGCGCCAGCGGCACTGAAACTCCGGTTTGCTTGGTATGCTCGGCCAAAACTGCAAACGGCTGGGTCAAATAACGTTGCAACTTACGGGCGCGCATAACGATTTTCCGGTCAACCTCAGCCAATTCTTCCATGCCCAGCATGGCGATGATATCTTCCAGTTCATGATAACGCGCCAGATGTTCGCGCACCCCTTTGGCAACCGCATAATGGCGATCTCCCAAGGTATGTTTGTCCATCAGTTTACTGCTGGAGCGCAACGGATCGACGGCGGGGTAAATGCCTTTACTGGCCTGATCCCGAGACAGGATAACCGTGGTATCCAGATGGCTGAGGATGGCGCTGACCGCAGGGTCGGTCATGTCATCGGCCGGAACGTAGACTGCCTGCACCGAGGTGATGGCGCCTTGCCGGGTGGACAGGATGCGGTCCTGCAACTCGGCGACTTCGGTGGTTAAGGTCGGCTGGTAACCCACCGTAGCGGGCATGCGGCCCAGCAGGCTGGAGATTTCACTGCCCGCCTGAACAAAGCGAAATACATTGTCGACCACAAACAGCACTTCCTTATGCAGGGTGTCGCGCAGGTATTCGGCATAGGTCAAGGCTGACAAAGCGACCCGAAAACGCACGCCGGGCGATTCATCCATTTGCCCGAACACCATCAGCGTATCGTCCATGACTCCGGCCTGTTGCATTTCCCGCCATAATTCGTGGGCTTCGCGGATGCGTTCGCCGACACCGGCAAACACCGAAACGCCTTTATGAATCGCGGAAACGGCATGGATGAATTCCATGACCAGCACGGTTTTGCCGACCCCCGCGCCGCCGAATAACCCGGTTTTGCCGCCTTTTACGAAAGGACATAGTAGATCGATGACTTTAATGCCGGTTTCCAAAATACCGCTCATGCCGATGGCTTCGGATAGCGGCAGCGGTTTAGAGTGAATATTGCGGAATTCGGTTTTAGGCAATGACGGCAGTCCATCCAGCGGTTCACCGAATATATTCAGCAATCGGCCCAGACATTGTTCGGATACTGGGACATGCAAAGGCGCGCCGGTATCGAATACGGTCATGCCCCGGCTTAATCCGGCCGTGCCGTGCAGGGTGATAGCCCGGATATGCCGTTCATCAAGATGCTGATGAACTTCGAAAAAATAGACGGTGTGGTCGAAACAGGTGCATAAAGCCTGACGCAAAGGCGGCAACTGGGTGCAGTCGATAATCACCACCGGGCCATGTACTTCAACGATGGTTCCGATGACTGGGCGAGGTTCCTGTTGTATCTGCAAACTGTCCAATAGCGGCGACTCCAAAGGTGACGAATAAATTACGATGCTTTGTTAGTAGTCTACTTTTACCACGAAGACATGAGCGACTACAAGAATGAAGGATGTAGATCCACGCAGGAGCAGTGTGCGGGTTGTGCTGGTTCCCAATCTCCAGATTGGGAACCAGGATGCGAAGCTCCAGCTTCGCGAGACGGGAAGCTGGAGCTTGGGAACTAGCGAAGTGTCTGCGAGATACCCTCGTTCCCACGCGCCGCGTGGGAATGCAGTGCCGGACGCGCTGCGTCCCGTATACGGCGTAGCGCGCCTTGACCGCATTCCCACGCAGTGCGCTCGCGTTATACACAAGTATCTAAGTAACGCGTCATACCCGCCGGGAAGCGGGTATCCAGTGCCATGGATGGCGAGCTGTATACGTCCATGTAGCCTGGATCCCGGCACAAATCCGTCTGGAACGGATTTGCATTAACCCAAAGGGTGTCAGGCAGGATAGCCTGATATGAATCCCTGCCGGGATGACGTGCTTTTCAATACTTATGTATAACGACGAGAGTTTGAGCTTGGGAACTAGAGAATCTTCAAGAAGTTATTACCGACTTTTCGTAGGCATGATGACACGGGAACAGGCGGCGCTTAATTCCAGATAAACATCTTCAGGCCTTGTTTCGTAACGCCTTGAGAAATGGAATGGCACCAGTTGTTTGACATCTGCGGCGCTTGCAATCTCGCCGCAGGCCCGCGCCGTCAGATGGCCGGTTCTTTGTGCCTGATCGATGTCGTCTTCCAGAAAAGAAGCTTCGCAAAAAAAGAAGTCGGCCTTGTGCGCCAACGCGGTCAGGGCGGCGCGGTTGGGTGCCGTATCGGCCAGATCGGTCGCATAGACCAGATTTTCGCCGGGCGTGACGGTAAGGAGGAGGGCGCCCAGTCCTCCCGCCTCCCGGCTGCTGTTATCGGGCAGCCGGATCATCGCTGCGGTATCGCCTGCGCCGATGACCCGTTTCAGTTCATTCAGCCAGGGCCCGGCATCTAAGCCCAAGGTTTTGAGAGCGTTATTATCGACGTTGAATTTGGCCTTGCTCTCAAAGGCATAGGCCTGCACCGGCGTGTGGTGATCCAGCGTGACCGTGCGGACGGTGAACTGCGGATCGTCCACGATCAATCCTTCGGCAAATTGAATTTCGGGGAGATCGACGCAATCCCCGCAGCCCGTCTGAATATGAGCCCGTTGCAGCCGGTTGCCGTGGATTTCGGCGATTTCGAAACGCGGCCCCGTATCTCCGATGCGATCCCAAAGGACGCCGTCGATCATGCCTTTAATATGGCCGATCAAACCCGGCGGGCCGAAAATCCGGCAGCTTGGAAAATCGCCGACCCGGGAGCGCAGCAGCCACAAGAAGCCGCCGATATGATCGATATGGGCATGGCTGATGAAAACGTCGCTGACTTGATGGGCGATGCGGGTGGACAATCTGCCCGAATCGCCCAGGTCGAACAGCAGGCTGCGTTGCTGCTGGTGCAGGCGCAGATGCAGCAGCGGGTCGCCGAACACGCCGTTGACCATCGTCGCGTACATGCCGCGCAATTTGACCGCAGGCCTGGGCCCGCCGCTGTAATCCGTCGCCGGGTAGGGCATCGCGTCGGGCGGCGGCAAAAATTGCAGGTTGCCGGATGCAAACGGCGCGGCGCTGACCAGCAGGCCGTTTTTGTCGCAACGGGCATCGCGCACCAGCAATGTCCGGGTCGTTGCCGCAGCCGTAGGCAGCCGGATATGAAGTTTACCGTCTTGCAGCGTGATGATCTCGCCGATGCTGACGGTTCGCTCGGTATCGATAAAGGCGCATTGGCGGCCGGTCCAGGCATCCGGCACATCGATGGGCGGCGGCGAGCCGATCACGCGAAGATCGGCAAGGTCGAGCGTTATCTCGTCGGCGACGGCGAGGTAAGTCCGCCATTGCCCGGTTCTTTTGTGCGCCCTGGTCTTTTGGCTGGGACGGCAGGCCTCAGGATGGGCATGCACCGGCAGGATGCGGACGCCCAACGACAACAGTTCGTTCATTAACGGCAGCGGTTTCGACTGGCGATTCAGCAGCAATACGGTATCGATTTCCAGCAGTTCGACCATGCCGGTCAGCAATTCCGAACCCGCAATGCCCCGGACCACGCCGGGGGCGTCGATCAGCATCAAGCCCAGGGGAGCCTTTTGCATTAACCGGCTGACAGCCGATAGCAGCGGCAGGCGAAAACGGCCTGCATCCAGCGTGCAAAGCGCTTCAAATGCCGACACTTGCCAGCCGGACTCCCGCCACTGTCCCAGCGATACGGTGCCGGGCAAACCGAAGCCGGGCGATCCGGGATCGGCGGCGATGCAGAAGCAGCTTAGGCCTCTTTCGGAAAATATCCGCGCGAGTTCGGCAGTCAGCGTGGATTTGCCGATACCGGTCTCGCCAAACAGTAAAATCCTTTGCCCGCCGCTCAGCAGTTGCTCGGCGAGGCTTGAAGGGCAGTAGGGCAATAACGGGAGTGGCGCTGGATGAGGCATGGCGGCTACCTGTGCTGGATAGTTTGTTACTATCGCAGAAAACCATAGCTGGTGGCAATTATGACAATAGAGATTGCTCACAGGCTCAACCCGACCCATAGCAGTCAGACGTGACTGATGACCGGCTAGTATTTTCAGGCATTGTTGGCGCCCTTCGAAGTTTAGTTCCCGCAGAACATCCAAAGGGATAGCTAGCCGGTCGTGCTAGTTGTCACGTTTCATTTAAGGTTGTATCGAAGCTCGCGCTTTCGGAAGGCTTCGTCGCCACCTTCTAGAATCCGACGAACCGCATGGTTAGTTATGGATGACTCCAGGCTCCCTGAAGTGTATTTCAGCACTCCATGGATATTCTCGGCCACCACTATCTGCTCTGCGTCTGCGTTGACAACTAGGTTCGCATTGTGTGTGACGAGTATGACCTGCCGAAATTGTTTAATCCCACGAAAAATATCGACTAGTTCCTCAATAATGAATTCGTTATCAAGATCATCTTCCGGTTGATCAAAAATCAGTGGCTGAGTGAACGTCTGAGTTGCAAGTTTTAGGCAGAGATAAACGGTTCCTTTTTGGCCGACAGACAGGCGTTCTAATGGTCGTCCGCCATATGTAACCACCGGTTCGACACGAAGAAATGCTGATCGCTGTGCGACATCATAAAAAAGTTCAGCAAGGTTGCCAGAAACGAATCCTTCCTCCTCGGTCTTATGCAGCCGATGCTTCATAAACCTCAAGAATGACCACAGGTCATTAATTTTGAACTGCTCTCGGATACGATCCTCTATGGAAAGCTCGTTCGTCGCACGGAATGACCTCAAATTCAAAACTTCTTTGAGCTTCGCGATAAATATCTGTATGTCAAAAATGATGCGTCCTTCGAGGGAGATTTCACGATCAGCGAGGATTCGCTTCATCAAGTCCTTCTGATCCGGCGTCCAATCTGGTTGGCCTTGCTGGATCGTTTTCCATCTGGCATCAATCGTCTTTTTCTGACGATGAAGCTCGTGTGCAATGAGCCTTGGAATCGTTTTTTGTTTGGCCACAGCAGCGTTGAGTTGCTGTTGGTTCTCCATAATTGTCAAAAGCCTAGCCTTGAGTTTCTCAATGGCGCTTCTGTAAGCCTCGGCGTTCTGTAGTAGGCCTGAAAGATCCCCAGTATAGACCTGCGCGAAATCGGCGCGGATTCCGGTATTGTCGACTTCGCAGATAGCCACATTCTTAATCGCCTGCTCAACTAGAAGACTAATGCCCTCCAACTGTGCAGTGATATCGAGAGAAGGAATCGCGTTATCAACTAGGCTAGCCTTTTTGTCGAATTCATCCTTGTATGCCTTAAGTTCTTCATTCAGGAGATAAAGACGACGTACCTTGTCTGCCGCTACTTCCATCTTCGAAATATTTACAGTAAAGCGCTCCAGCTTCTCTTGGTTTTGTTCAGTTGTTATCGATTCGAGGAGGCTTTGGTACCTGCCGATCTGGAATTCAATGCTTGCTTGATCATGAATCAATTCACCTTTTTCATCATTCTGTTTGAACCACGCTTTGTGTTTATCAACATTAGACCGGAACTCTCGAATCTTGCTGTCCACATCGCTGTCAAACGATAGACCTTGCACCCCCAGCATCTGTTTGATTTCGTCGCCGACAGTTCCGGTCGTAACCTTCGTTTTAACCTCATTCTGTGAGATATAGACGAAGGGAAGCTCTGCACCTTCTTTTGCATTATGTATAGATGTGCTAACAATATCCTTATTGAAAACTACAGAGAAGTTGCCATTCAGAACATATGGTGTCGTTTTGGATACTGGGCCAAATGCCTTTCCTAGATAATCAACCAGAGAACTTTTACCCGTTCCACGCCCACCAATAACACAAACAAGATCACTGTTCAGTGGGAGTCCCGGCAGCGTATCAAAACGAGGGTTCTCATAATGTGGGTTATCTGGAAATGGCGACATCTCGTGAGTGATCGTAACCGAGCTCACGAATGGCTTTGTGTAGCTTATTCCAGGATTTGTCTCCTGCACTCGCACCCGCGCTATAGGTTCAAAAATGATCTGCCGGAGCCCCTCAAAAGTAGGATCTGCTTTAATCCACGTTTTTCTTGTATTGGTTTCCTTCCTCCAAGTCTTGAATCCTTCGATGGAATGACCGTCACTTCCAGAAACACATGGCTTTGGTCGCCCCCCAATAGAAATTTGAAAGTTTTCGATGAATTCTTGGTTTGCGGGGGTTTTTCGGCCCGCAAATAGTTCGATGTTCTCTTGCTTCCTCTCTTCGAAAATGTCTCCCAGTCGTAGGAAATAGAGATCTTCTGCCATTTGAGCTTTCCAGTCGATGCTTTCTGCGCCACCGAAGCAATCATAAGGAATCATCACCAACCGCTTGTCTGCCGGAATCATTTCCAACGCTCTAACAAAAGACTCTTTTGTTATCTCTGCTGTTTGAGCACCGATCTGAAATAGCTTTTCTGGATCATTTTTGTAGCCTTCAACCGCACCATGTCGCTTCGCCTTGGCAGGATCGAGTTCAAGTGCAAATTTTTGTAACGCTTCGTCTGAAAGTGGACGATCGACAAGCCGGACTTTCAATTCACCTTTAAAGTCTTGCAACTCTTGAATAGTGAGGGTGTCGGACAGGATGACATGAATGTTCAATCTGTGATTCGTAGCTGATTCGATCCTCAACTCGATACCGGGAAACACCGTTTTTTGAATGTGCTCTCCAGCATCATGAGCAGCGCGAAGTGCTAGATAACCGTCAAATGTCCAATAATCATTGATCGCATAAACAGAGACATAGCTCTCGTTTATATTTTTTATAACCTGTTTGATTGCATTAGACTTCTCCACGGAAGTCATTCCTGCGAATCCCCCTCGCTTGAAGTTGTAAGAAGCTGGTGTGTGGATGTGAAGATCCCACAGCCGCCATTCTGATCCTTTGGGGTAAGCGCTCATTCTTGATCTGTCTCGGATGGTTTAATATGTAGATTGGAGTTGATCCTCGATTGCTTATGTTGCTATCAGCAGAGCAGAGGCCCCTGAATTTAAAAGTATGAATTCTACAACCACCACGGCAAAAGTGTGAAACCAATTCTGGTTTAATGAATACCTAGAGCCGGACGGGGCATGTTGCCCCGTCCGAAACGTTTTGCAACGGTTAAATGCAGTCGCTTAGCTCGAACATCTCAGAAACGTTAGGGACGGGGTTGCAAACCCCGTCCCGCTTGGTTGGGAACCCAGGATGCGAAGCTCCAGCTTCGTGAGACGGGAAGCTGGAGCTTCCGTAACTGAATTCCCAAGCTTGAGCTTGGGAACTAGCGAAACCTCGATTGTGATTTCGAACTCTCAATGCGATGGTCGAGGTTAGTTGAACACTCGATAATCGATGGTTGGGTGACGAATGACTGCTGAATGCTCGCTTCCTGAAAACAGGCGGAAGTCGGCTCTTGGCCGGAAACAGCCCTTCGGTACAGACAATCCATCACCCGATATTTAACTGCCGTGGCTAAAGCCTATCCCTGCTGCATCGCCTTTTACCGCATGTTCCGCATAATATTCACTGCATTCCTTCTCGCGGCCCCGAACCACCCGCTTGCTGGTTGCAGGGCCTCGGGTTTCGGTGACGACGGTATGCTGGCCCTCGTGGTGACTGTCATCGTAAAAATTAATCACCACCCAGTCTTTGACGCGATCCAGCTGGTGAGCGCGCTCGGTATTCGAATATAACGCGGTAAAATGCCAACCCTTCCGGCTTGAATGCAAAATGGGCAGCCAGGCTTCGCCGGTCGGGTTGAAGCGTTTCGGCGCTATGGTCGGCAGCTCTCCGGCTTGCGCTTTTTTGCGATACTGTTCGTCTATTTTCAACAATAATTCGACCGGCGGCTCTGCAATGGTTTGCTGCGCTTCGAAACGAGGCCTGCGAAAACCCAGGACATGGGCAAGCCAGGTTTGCACCAAAGCGATTTTTTTGGTGCTGAAGCCGGGGACTTTGTTTAAGCGGCCGTTATGCGCCGCCAGTTCCAGGGCTTCCAGGGTGTCGATATGCAGCGTTTCAATGATCCGGTGCGCCGATCTGGGGCCGATGCCCGGAATCTGTTCGAATAATGCGATGGGATCATGACCTGACTGCAAGCTTTCCAAGCGGCTCATGCGCCCGGTCATCACGTATTCGTTAATGGACCTGGCAATGCCTTCGCCGATTCCGGGCAGTTCCAGCAACGCCGAAAAACCCTCGCGGCCCAGTAAATCCTCGACCGCTTCGGTCATGGTTTCGATGGTCTTGGCGGCATTTAGGTAGGCGCTGACCCGGAAAGGATTGGCTCTTTGTTCATCCAGTAAATCGGCGATTTGGCGTAATTTCGATGCAATTTCTTTATTGGTTACCATGATGCACAGGACCTCATGTTGAACGGGGCAAAAGCATTATTCACCACGCAGGGCACGAAGTTTTCAATATATTGAATCAACTGTTGTTCTTCGTGATCTTCGTGCCTTCGTGGTGAGTTTTTTAATTTTGTTAAAAACACGAGTCTCTATTGCTTTAGCAATATCAGCGCATCTTCTATCTGCCTGTCGGTTACATCGATGTCATGCCGCTGCTTGATTTCCCGTTGCAGCAAGGCAGCGTCGGCATTATCGAACCGCATTTTTGCAAGCATGCTCGACAAATCCTCATTAACCGCCCAGGGATAGATCAGCCATCGCCATTCACTAACCGATTCGACGTAAAAGTCGGGAATATAGCTGGAAACGGTTTTGAGGTGCATGGCGGCTGTGCGCAATTCGTTCGCCTTGCCGCAGCGCCGGAGATGCTCGACGCCCACGGTAAAGGTATCGCCGCTATCGCAGACATCGTCCAATAGCAGGACGTTTCGCCCGTTGATGTCGGCATTTAACGGGTACTTAACATAGGCCTGATGCTGTTTATACACGCCTTGATAATGCTCGATTTTGAAGCCGGTCAGGTCATGGATGCCGAGCATATCCGATAAAAGCCGTCCCGGTATATAACCGCCTCGCCCTATGGCGACGATGACATCGATCCGGAAATTTTCCTGGCGCAATTGTTGAGCCAGTCGGCGGCATAAACTGTAGACATCTTCCCATGTGATTAAAGTACAGGGTAATTCTTCATCCATATCGAAACCTCGGGGTTATCAGTAATGGTCCCCAAATGAAGGGACGTGGAATCCGTTCACGCTTCGACAAGGCTCTCCTGAGCGTACATAAATATCTATGTAACTTTTTGCACTATAAATACAATGAGTTACAAGTCGATCTAGCTCCCTCTCCTGCTGGAGAGGGTAGGGGTGAGGAGAATAAAAACAACCATTTATATCCCCCTCATCCCAACCTTCTCCCTCAAGGGAGAAGGGGCTGGCACTTGTGTAGATACCTATGCCTGAGCATAGCCGAAAGGCTCAGCACGAACGGATTCCACAAGCTCCAACTAATCTTTTTAGGCTAAACGGAACGATTCCGGCCTTTATTGCAGAACATTCGCCAACCGGCATAACATCAAAAACAGGCCGTTAGTCATTTCTGCAAATGGCTCATAGTCGAGCTTATCCGGCGTATCCTGAGCCGTATGGTAATAGGGATAACGGTAGAAAGCGGTATCGGTAATCATCAAAGCTTTGTAACCGTGCCGCCAAAACGCCAGCTGATCGCTCAAGGACACTCCCGGCACAATGGCAGGAGCGGCGATGGATTGCACCGGAAAATCCGTCGCCGAGGAAAACGCTCGAACGCAGTCCCGTAAGGTGTGCCGGGAGCGCAAGTTGGAAACGAAAGCAATAAAATTGCCGGTATCGGGATAAAAATGCTTCAGAAAAGGCGGATAAGTTTGACTGCCTGGTTGGTCCCGATAATAGCCGACGGTCTCCAGCGAGATCATAAAACGTATCGGATCACCGCGTTGCCTGGCGGCTTTGGCATACACCATACTGCCCATGCTCGGCCAGAAGAAAAAAGGCGGCTCTTCGTTCACAAAAGCGACGAAACGCAGGCTGGTTTCAGGCGCAACATCCTTGAACAGGCGCGAAAGTTCCAGCAACGCTGCAACGCCGCTGCCGTTATCATTAGCGCCCGGACTGCCAAAGACTGAATCGTAATGAGCGCCTATCAGGATGACATCGTTGTTACGGCTGTTACCGGGGCGGGTGATTTCAAGATTGGCGCATTCAATACCTTGTGCGGTATAAGTCTGCTTGCGGACGTCATAGCCTTGCTGCCGCCATTCTCCCGTAATATAAGCCTCAGCAGCATGCAGCGCATCCGGATGAAAAACATTATGCTCGCCGATTTTACCGGCAAGTTCATAGACATGTGTGCGTAAGCGCTGAATTGAAATTTCGTTCATGTTTCTGTGCCGACAAAGTTAAAACGAAAGTTGGCAAGAGCTCCGGCGATGTTCGTATCAAGCCGGGGATTGCACGTGTTACAAAGCAAAATATTGGACAGGGTCCACTTTAAGTCTACAGGTTTAGAATCGGTACATGTCGGTAAATTTTACGTAGCTAAAGCCAGTTTTTTTTCTTGAAAAACCTGAGCAAAAATACCGACACGCCGATAAATACCGCCCACAACGCCGGGTAGCCCCATCTCCATTTCAACTCCGGCATGTATTCGAAATTCATGCCGTAGACCCCGGCGATGAAGGTTAATGGAATAAAGATGGACGCAAACACGGTCAGCACTTTCATGGTTTCGTTCATTTTGTTGCTGACGCTGGATAAATAAATGTCCAGCATGCCGGCGATTAAATCCCGGTAGGATTCCATGGCTTCAGTCACGCGAATGACGTGATCGTATATATCGCCGAAGTAGCGCTTGGTTTTCTCATTAAGCAACTGCGATTCGCTACGCTGAATGGAGGCCAGCAATTCCCGCATGGGCGATACGCTTCGGCGCAAGAAAATCAATTCGCGCTTGATTTTCTGGATGGTGTTCAGGGTTTGCGCCGACGGGTCCGACAGCAATTCATCTTCAACGCTTTCAATCAGTTCATCGAAGGTATCTTGCAGCGTAAAATACTCATCGACTATGGTATCCATGATGATATAGGTCAGGTAGTCGGTGCCAAGATTCCTGAGATGGCTTTTATCGTTGTTAAGTCGGCTGAAGATCGGGTCGAATATCGCATCCGGCTTTTCCTTGAAGGTGAAAACGAATTTATCCAGCAGCAATAAACTGACCTGTTCATATTCCACGTTAAATTCATCAGCCAGGGAAAGTGCTTTGATAACAATATACAAGTAATCATCAAATTCCTCGAATTTCGGACGCTGATGGGTGTTGAGAATATCTTCAAGTACCAGCGCATGAATATCAAAATGCTGTCCGATCGCGTCAATAATCGACACGTCTTGCAAGCCGTCGATAATCACCCAGGTGATGGTATCGGTGCTTTGGTAGGGCAGCAGTTCTTCAATATTCTTGATGGTGCGATTGGTTAGCGTTGATTTGTCGTAATCAATGACGGTGATTTTATGCTCGTGTTTATGCACTTCGCCGACATGCACCAGCGAGCCGGGCGGCAAACCTGATTTTTCGGAAGCGTAACTCAGTGATTCGGACATGGTTTATCCCTTTTGATAAATATTTTTATCTGGTTGCTGTATTCAAGCATAATGGCGCACATTTTACAGGTGCTCCGGCAGTTGTTGGGATCAAAGTATAACTTTAGATTAAGGCTTTACACAGATGATACACAAACCGATGTTGGGCTGGCGCGAGTGGGTGGGGCTACCGGAACTTAAGCTGGCGGGGATTAAGGCAAAAATCGATACCGGCGCCCGATCATCGGCGCTGCATGCGTTTGCTATCGAGCCTTATCGAAAAGACGGGCAACGCTGGGTGATGTTTGCCATTCATCCCTTGCAACAACGTTGCGATGTGTCGATTGAATGTCATGCGCCGGTTAAAGACAGGCGGATGGTTACGGATTCCGGGGGACACAAACAGCGTCGGTATGTGATAGAAACGCAGTTGGTTCTGGGGCAATCGGCGATAAGGGCCGAAATGACGCTGACCAATCGGGACACGATGCGTTTTCGTATGTTGCTGGGGCGTACTGCGATGGATGCGCGGTTTATCATCGACCCCGGCGCATCGTATTTGCAGGGTCGGCCGGATGCGGATGAATACCGGCGATTGCTGGCGCCGGAAAGGAGTATAGTTCCAGGCAGTTTAATAGTCGAAAGGCATTTTGATTAATCATGAGTAAGAAAATAAAAACCGCGTTTGTCTGCGATCAGTGCGGAGCCGATTATCCCCGCTGGGGCGGGCAATGCACCAGTTGCGGCGAATGGAATACCATCAAGGAAGTCAGGCTGGGCGGGGCGGAGCGTAACAGCCGCTCGGCAGGTTATGCCGGAAGCCGGTCCGAGGTCAAATTACTGTCGGATGTTAATCTTTCCCAGGCGGAGAGGATTTTTAGCGGCATTTCCGAATTTGACCGGGTACTGGGCGGCGGCATAGTCTGCGGCAGTGTGGTGCTGATTGGCGGGGCGCCGGGGGCGGGCAAGAGTACGCTGTTGTTGCAGGCGATTGCCAATATTGCCGCGCGCGGCGTCAGCGTGCTGTATGTGTCCGGTGAGGAGTCGCTGCAACAGATTGCCGAACGGGCGCACCGGCTCAAACTGCCTGCGGACAAAATCATGATGCTGGCCGAAACCTCGGTGCAACGCATCTGCGATGTATTGGATGAGGTTAAACCGCAAATTCTGGTGATCGACTCGATTCAGGTGATGCATACCCAGGATACGGAGTCCGCGCCGGGATCGGTTTCCCAGGTCAGGGAGTCGGCCAGTTATTTGACCCAATATGCCAAAAAGCATGATGTGTCGATTTTTATGGTGGGGCATGTCACCAAGGATCAATCGCTGGCGGGACCGATGACTTTGAGCCACATTGTCGATACGCAAGTGATGCTGGGGTCCACCGATGACGCCCGGTTCAGGGTGTTAAGGGCGGACAAAAACCGTTTCGGCAGCGTCGGCGAGTTGGGTTTTTTCGCGATGGACAGCACGGGACTTAAAGAAGTTAAAAATCCCTCGGCGATGTTTTTAAACCGGCCGGACAAACCCTCGTCAGGCAGTGTGGTGACGGTGCTGTGGGAAGGGACGCGGCCGCTGCTGGTGGAAATCCAGGCGTTGGTGACCGAATGTCAGTACGGCAATCCACGGCGACTGGCGGTGGGCTTCGATCAAAACCGTCTGGCGATGCTGCTTGCCGTGCTGTCCCGGCACGGCGGCATTTTTACCGCGAACGATGAGATTTACGCCAATGTGGTCGGCGGCATTAAAGTGACCGAAACCAGTTCCGATTTAGCCATCGTGGTGGGTGTCGTTTCCAGCCTGAGGGATAAAGTCATTCCGCATGATGTGTTCTTTTTCGGCGAAATCGGCCTGAGCGGCGAAATCAGGCCGGTCGCCAATGGTCATGCGCGGCTTAACGATGCGGCAAAACACGGTTTCAAGAAGGCCGTTATTCCCAAGGCCAATGTGCCTAAAAAATCGATTGAGGGTTTGGAGATTCACGGCGTCTCCACGCTGTCCGAGGCGTTGGATATTCTTTCAGAGCTGTAAGGATATGGCCGGTAATAACTCCCCGAAACATAAACTCATCATTCCCACGCGCTGTGCTTGTCTTTATACACAACGCTGCCCAAAAGTCGTCATCAGAACGTTGCAAGTTAGACCTTCCAGGTTTTTAAAACCTGGAAGGTCTCTGCATATAGGCCTGTTTCTCGTCAAACGTCAAGTAAGGGACTATCGGAATGACGACAGCCTCCCTGACCGGGTTACCACGCAGGGCGACACTGCCATTAAGTTAAGAATTTTAGTGAGCGCTGGTTCCCAAGCTCCAGCTTGGGAACCAGCGTATTTCTTAACTTAATGGCAGTGACGCAGGGCGAGGGAACTATAAGCGGAAGTTATTATTGATGGAGTCCTGAGATTGTTATCGGCGGTTGCCCGGTTTGTTATTGCGGCGGACGGAAACCGTATTTTAAAAATGGTTGCATTTGTATGAATTCAAACGGTTAAGAACCGGTACTATTTATCAATGAATTTTAAATTCCTTTGCCTTGCGGCCGGTGGCTTTGGATAATAGCTGTTATAAGTTCCTGTTTTCAATTGAAGACAACCCAAATGAGTTAATTAGGCTTTGTGATTTCAAGGCGTGAGATGAGGATATGCACAAAAAAGAATACCAGTTAAGGCCGGGAAATCCTTATCCTTCCGGTTCCAGAGCTAAAACCAAGGGTGTTAATTTTTCCATTTTCAGTCGTTATGCGACGCATGTTGAGCTGTTGCTGTTTGATGCGGCAGACTGCGATGAACCCTTTCAAACCATAGCGTTAAAGGAAGACGTTAATCGCACTTTTTTTTCATGGCATGTTTATGTGACCGGATTGCCGGCCGGTACCTGGTATGCGTGGCGCATGGACGGGCCTAATCATGTCCGTGAAGCGGGATTGCATTTCGATAAGGACAAGCAGCTGATTGACCCTTGGGTGCGTGCGGTCAGTCATAAGCGTTGGAGCCGCAAGGCCGCGTGTATGCCGGGCGACAATAAACTGACCGCCATGCGTTGCGTTGTCGTTGACGATCGTTATGACTGGGAAGGCGATGTGCCGCTGCGCATTCGTAGCGAAAGAGCCATTGTTTACGAATTGCATGTCGGCGGCTTTACGCGGCATCCCTCTTCAAAAGTGGCCAATCCGGGCACCTTTGCCGGACTGATTGAAAAAATCCCTTACCTGCAAGCGCTCGGTATTACCCACGTTGAACTATTGCCGGTCATGGCTTTCGATGAGCAGGATGTTCCCAGGCATACTGACGATTTGGGGCTGAAAAACTACTGGGGCTACAGCACTCACAGTTTTTTCAGCCCGCATCCGGGTTATTGCGTCACTCCGGAGCAGGGAACCCATGTCCATGAGTTTCGCGACCTGGTTAAAGCGCTGCATCAGGCAGGCATGGGCGTCATTATGGACGTTGTGTTTAACCATACCGCAGAGGCCGGGGCAGACGGTCCGATCATTAATTTCAGGGGCATAGGCGATGATATTTTTTATCATCATGACCAGTTCGACAAGAGCATCCTTCACGATTACACCGGCTGCGGCAACACCGTAAACGCCAATCATCCGCTGGTGGCCAATTTTATTATCAGCTGTCTGGAGTATTGGGTCAGGGAAATGCATGTCGACGGTTTTCGCTTCGATCTGGCCAGCGCGTTGGCGCGAGGGGAGGGCGGCGAAGTGCTGCAAGATCCGCCTTTGCTTTGGGGCATCGAGCTTTCAGAGCAGCTGGCCAAAACCAAGTTGATTGCCGAGGCTTGGGACGCGGCAGGACTGTATCAGGTCGGCAGTTTTCCCGGTTATCGCTGGGCCGAATGGAACGGTAGATACCGGGATGTGATCCGGCGTTTTGTGCGCGGCGACAAGGGGCTGGTCAACGAGCTGGCAACCCGTCTTTGCGGCAGTAACGACTTGTATGAGCACAAAGGTCGACTGCCGATTAACAGCATCAACTTCGTCACCTGTCACGACGGTTTTACCCTGTACGATTTGTTTAGCTACAACGAAAAACATAACTATGCTAACGGTGAATATAATCAGGACGGTTGCAATAATAATTTAAGTTTCAATTGCGGCATTGAGGGACAAACCGAAGATTTAAGCATTCTGGCGTTGCGCAGGAAACAGGTGAAAAATGTTTTCGCCATGTTGCTGCTCAGTCATGGCGTCCCCATGTTACTGGCGGGCGACGAGCTATTAAACAGCCAGCACGGCAATAACAACTGCTACTGCCAGGATAACGAATTGTCCTGGATAGATTGGAGCATGACCGAGCAAAATGCCGATATGCTGCGTTTTGTCCAACTAATGATAGCGTTACGCAAACGACACCCATCCATCATGCGGCGGCGTTTTTTGACAGGAAAATCCGTCAATGGTCGGGGTATAGCCGAAATTCAATGGCACGGCACTGAAATCAACAAGCCGTTATGGGGCGATTATGACGCGAAGGTTTTGGCTTTTACCCTGGCGGGCGTTGAAGACGGCGAACCTGATTTGCATGTTGCAATGAACATGTCGGACCAATACGTTCGCATTGAATTGCCGGTTATTGCCGGTCGAGCATGGTGTCTGGCTTTAGACACTTCGCTGAATTCACCGCAGGATATCGTGCTTCCGCAAGACCAAAAACCGGTACACGAAGATTTCTATTCGGTAAATAACAGGGCCGTAGTGGTTTTTGAGAATGGATGTAGTTGATCAATAGCTTGTCGAGTACATCGTTGGCGCGGTTGCGGCATCAAGGCCTTTGGATCGAGAGATTCATCCTTGCCGTTGTCGGGGGCAAATCAGGGCAGACTGTACTTTGCTCCGCTTCGCAGTAAAGTGATTTTGCAGGCGATTATCCGACCTGTCAGGCTTTCAGATGGGCTCGTATGTATAACGTAAAGATATTCCGCCAAGAGGGCTGCCATGCCTGAACAAACCAATCCTTACGATTCAATTTCTCTTTCTTCTTTGGCTGTTTGGCTGACCACCGCCGATCAAACCTTGTTGTTGCAACGGCAGGCGGATGACCTTCGCTTTGCCGACAACGCCAATGATTTTCCTGTGATAACCGTGGATGCGGGGCAGAAGTATCAAATCATGGAAGGATTCGGATTTTCCTTGACCGGCGGCAGCGCCATGCTGATCAGTCGCCTGCCTGCTCCAGACAGAAGCGCATTGTTGAGGGAATTGTTCTTGCCCGGTGGCGACGGCATCGGCGTTAGTTTTCTGCGTCTGAGTATCGGTGCGTCGGACCTGAGCGAGCGCTGCTTTACCTATAACGACAGGCCGGACGATCAATCGGACCCCGAGCTGGTCCATTTCGACATCGAAGCCGGGGACCTTGAAGTCGTTCCGCTGTTACGGGAAATCTTGGCTATCAACCCCGAGATCAAGATCATGGCTACAGCATGGTCGGCGCCGACTTGGATGAAGACTAACCAAAGTTTCACCGGCGGCAAACTGAGGCCGGATTGCTACGCTGTTTACGCCGCTTACCTGGTCAAATATCTGCAAGCCATGCGGGACAGAGGCATTACCGTCCATGCCATCACCCCGCAGAACGAACCCTTGAATCAAAAAAACGAACCCAGCATGATCATGGAAGCGGGCGAGCAGGCCGAGTTCATCAAAAATCATCTGGGACCGGCTTTGCAGGCAGCCGGACTGGCCGATGTGGAACTGTTTTGTTGGGACCACAATTGCGATGTCCCGGAGTATCCTTTGGAAGTCTTCGCCGATGCCGAAGCGCGCCGTTATCTGACCGGTTCGGCCTGGCATCTGTACGGGGGCGATATTTCAGTTCTTTCCGAGGTGCATCAGCTTTACCCGGAAATGAAACTTTATTTCACCGAGCAGTGGGTGGGATCAGACGGACAGTTCGGGGGGGATTTGATGTGGCACGTGAAAAATGTGCTGATTGGCTCCATACGCAACTGGAGCCGGACAGTGTTCGAATGGAACCTGGCCTCCGACCCGTTTTGCTGTCCCCATACGCCGGGGGGCGAGGCCCGTTGCGTCGGCGCTTTGACCCTAGGCGAAGAGGTTACCCGCAACGTCGCCTACTATGTGATCGCCCATGCCGCGAAATTCGTCCGCCCCGGTTCGGTGAGAATTTATTCCGATCAACAAGCGTCCTTGCCCAATGTGGCTTTTGTTACGCCCGAGGGCTACATCGTCCTGATTGTGCTCAATGACGGGGCTGAATCACGATCCTTTACTATCCAATTTCAAGGGAAAAATGCCGTAGCCACCCTGCCGGCAAGCTCGGTGGCTACGTATGTCTGGCGAGCAGCGTAAAAGTTTATATATCGTTCCCACGCTCCAGCGTGGGAATGCAGTAAGGGACGTTCCAGCGTCCCGTTCCACTAAACCACAGCCAAAAAAGTCGTCATGGGAAGAAGCCGTTACACAATAACCGAACCCGATAGACCGCACTTTATGACCTGTACGGTACTGGAATGGCTACCCGTTTTCACACGCCCTGAGACCGTACAAATCATACTCGATTGCCGGCGTTACCAACGAGAACACGAAGGTTTGCAGCTCTACGGTTATGTCATCTTAGAAAACCATTTACATTTTATTGCCCAAGCGAAAAACCTGAACAAATGCGTGAGCAGTTTCAAATCATATACTGCGCGGCAGATTATCGACCATTTACAATCACAGCACGCTGAGCGTTTATTGGCACATTTACGTTATTTTAAAACAGCGCATAAAACAGACCGGGAAAATCAATTCTGGCAAGAAGGTGTTCATGCTGAACTAGTTTTTAG
Source organism: Methylobacter tundripaludum SV96 (assembly GCF_000190755.2). GTDB lineage: Bacteria > Pseudomonadota > Gammaproteobacteria > Methylococcales > Methylomonadaceae > Methylobacter_A > Methylobacter_A tundripaludum. The sequence goes on from NZ_JH109152.1 coordinate 417,744, forward strand.
CGAAGCAATGATGCGGGAGAAATTAGACTATATCCACGCTAATCCTGTGAAGCGCGGTTATGTAAACTTGCCTGAACATTGGCGCTATTCGAGTGCCAGTAATTATGCGGGTTTGGAGGGATTGATCGATATAGACCCTTGGTGAAGTCGACGCTGGAGCGTCTGAGACTGCATTCCCACGCTGGAGCGTGGGAATGATAAAGAGTATGCCGGTTAGCCACCAAGTCCAGCCGATTAGTGCTTTTAACTCGTGTTGAACCACGCTTAACAAGCTGATTATTGATAAATGTCTTTGCGGTGACCTATTTTAATAACCTGAATAATCAGGTACTGGTCGGCTATTGAATACACTACGCGGTAATCGTTTATTCGAATTCGATATGAGTATGCCGATCCGGTCAGCTTTTTACATCCATCCGGCCTTGGGTTTTCGGCTAGCGCCTTGATGCGTTCCGCCACTTTCTCGGCTATCGGTCGCGGCAGTTGCGCCAATTCTTTTTTGGCAGTCTGTTTAAACTCAATCCGGTAACGGGTCATAGATTAAGTTCTTTTAAAACGTCCTCAAGCGGAATAGTATCTTCATCTTTACGTTCAGCAATGGTTGCCAGGTCTTCAAGGTCTTCCAACAGCTCCAGATAGTCTGCCATTGGCAAAATGACTGACAACTTGTGGCCGTTTGAATCAGTTATGTATTGTGGTTGTGCGCTCATTGTCTTGGCTCCTGTTTCCTGTCGCTTTGGATTATACCGCTTTGGGCATAGATGGACATTAATCTTGTAGGCAGGAAAAAGCTGGTTCGAGCGTCGGCAAGAACTGACGTTTCCTGCAAACATCACCCGGACCTCCAGCCGGACGGGGCATGTTGCCGCGTCCGAAACGTTTTGCGGCGGTTAAATGTGATTGTTTAGCCAGACATTGCAGAACCTCAGGGAGGGGTTGATAGAGATAGACTCTTGGTGAAGGCAACGCTGGAGCGTGGGAACGATAAGAACTCTATTTTTGGCTCAGTTTTTTTCTCGCCCATGCCGGATGTCTTCGGCAATCAAGAACGGCGTAAACTCGTGCGGTTTGATTTTCAACCCGATAATAAACGGCAAACGGGAATCGTTTTGATAATAAGCGATGATATATCCCGAAACAGACCTGATGAACTCCGGCGTTAATCATCAATGAGTCAATGTCTGAAAAAAGCGTGTCTACAAAATAACTTCCCAAGCCTTCTGCCTGCTGCTCATAAAACCGGTAACCGTCGATTAAATCCCGTTGCGCAGATCGCTGTATTTGGATTTTCATGGAAGCTGGTTGCGAATGTCCTTTTTTGCATCATTCCAATCGATAAAGGTATCGGTTCCATCATTAAGCATTTCTTCCCTTTGTTGTAATACCTCGGAATGCCAAGCCGGAGAGTTGATATTATCAGCATGAGTACATAAGCTGTCCCAAAGAGATTCCATAACTTGGATTTTTTCTGTGACCGACAATTTTTCTATTTGAATGGCTGTCATGATGATTTCCTAAGTAGAGATAGCGTGAAAGTGCCGCTATTTTTGCGAAAGCTTGTTTTGGGCATCCCAGCCCAAGCAAGCGGCAAAAATTACGCGGCAGCCAATGCCTCCGGCGGCCCCAGCCGTCCTGCTTCATTCGTTGGATACCCAGCAAGGGGTATCCAACATCATTCTCGCAATGACTCGACGCGATGTCGGAAAGCCTGCATTTTCACTACGCAAAAAGCGCTTCGTGAAAACACATGCGCTATCGCTTCTGCGGACTAAAAATCTTCGCTACGCGGTGCTCCGCTTCCAAGATTTTCAGCGAAGGCAAGCTCAGATGATTGTACTACGATTTCCTACCCAGAGTACCGTCTACAAAATACAATAATAGACCCGCTCCCTGTCTTTTCGGTTTCAAGGGAGAAATGTTGCCAAAGCCGACATTCACCACGTTTGTAGGGAGTTAACGGCATTCCCGACAGCCGCAGTTCGTGCGTAAAGTTGGATTTAATCGCCCGCCAGCGTCCCGAGTAATCGGCATCGCCGTCAGGCAACGTCCATACAGCATGCAAGTGATCCGGCAGAATAACAATGGCGTCGATGGTGAAAGGCCGTTCCGCCCGCACCTTGCGAAACGCGTGTCGCAGTAGCCCGACGTGTCGCACCAGCCCATCGGAACAACGATCCCGCAACAACGTCACCGTAAAGAAATACGTCCCTCCAGCAACCCGGTTCCGCCGATATAACACCATGCCGCACCATCAACAAGTTTGAAAAATTGCGTAGCCCGTATGTAGCTTGCGGAATACGGGATGATCGTAGCTCCGAAGCCCCGGATTCCGCTACGCTTCATCCAGGCTAGTGTGTCATGAAGAAAGGCGCAAGCCTTTTATGCTGTATTAAAGATGAGAGTAGGCCTCTCGATTTCGGCGACCAGCCGCTGGAATCAAACCACCCTGTGCGGCATAGGTTAAAAGCCTTTGTCGTGAGCGACAGGGAAAAAGGCGGTCATTGAGCCGTCAGGTGCGTATTGTGGAGATGAACGCAAGTGAACCCTTGATGAGGTGTCGAAATGAATACGATGTTGTCAAAACCTGATTCCTAGCCTTAATCAGGGATAAGTTCCGACGTCAACTGGATAACGGGCGGAACGGCGACCGGCATAGAGAGGGCATGAACACAATACAGGCTTTAATACGGAACATGAGAACCTGTCGTCCTGATGAGAAGGGAGAAGCACAAACGGTAACCCCGTGAGGCGAGAGTACCGATGCAGGGCACAGGGACGGATGAGTCCGTAGTAGCGATGAAATTTCTGTAATGGAAAGGGAGCGAAGGGGCTCAATCATTCAGTTGGGTTGATTGAAACAACCGGCAACGGGAGGAACTCAGTGAATCGGACAAAACCTTATGCTATACCTAAGCGATTGATTTATGAAGCGTACCAACGCGTCAAAGCCAATAAAGGCAGTAGCGGGGTAGATGGTCAAAGCCTACAAAGTTTTGATCAAGACCTTAGCCACAACTTGTATAAACTGTGGAACCGGCTGTCGTCGGGCAGCTATTTTCCACAAGCCGTGAAGCGGGTAGACATCCCGAAAGCAGACGGCGGGATACGGCCTCTAGGTATTCCAACGGTTGCGGACAGGATTGCGCAAATGGCAGTCAAAATGCAAATAGAAGCCGAACTGGAGCGGCATTTTCATCCGGACTCCTATGGCTACCGGCCGAGCAAATCGGCGCACCAAGCCATAGAGCAAGTCAAAGAGCGATGCTGGCACCGGGCGTGGGTATTGGACATGGACATCAAAGGATTCTTTGATGCCATCGACCACGACCTGCTGCTTAGAGCAGTAGACAAGCACATCAAGGAAGATTGGCACCGGCTGTATATTAAACGATGGCTGGAGGCGCCGGTACAACACCCGGATGGACGTATAGAACAGAGAACCCAGGGAACGCCGCAAGGCGGCGTTATCAGCCCGCTGTTAGCGAACCTGTTTCTGCACTATGCGTTTGATCAATGGGTGGAAAGACACTGGGAAGGGATACAGTTTGCGCGCTACGCAGACGATATCATCTGCCATTGCCGGACTGAGCAAGAAGCAGAAACCCTTAAAACGGTTCTCACGGAAAGGTTTGAGCAATGTGGCTTGACGCTACATCCGGAGAAAACCAAGATTGTCTATTGTAAGAGCTGGAAGAACAAAGCGGACTACACGCAGATCAGCTTTGACTTTCTGGGATTTACGTTTCGTCCCCGATTGACAAAATGCAGGGATGGCATCCTATTGGTCTGCTTTCTGCCTGCCATCAGCCAGAAAGCCGCCAAAAGGATACGTTCCGAGATTAACGCATGGCCCTGGCTAAAATGGACACAAGGCGAGATGAAAGACATCATCGCCTATAGCCAAAGCAAGTTGCGCGGTTGGATGATGTATTACGGAAAATATGGACGTGGCAAACTTAACCACGTTTTGTTTCATTTTGACAAGAAGCTGAGCCGCTGGGCAAAGCGAAAATACAAGAAGCTTAAAACTATTGCACAAGCGCTGAGGCGATTAAACGCTTTTAAGTCAAGAAATCCAAGGGCGTTTGCCCATTGGTAGGCTTAAGGTTGAATGATAAGAGCCGGATGAAGCGAGAGTTTCACGTCCGGTTCTGTGAGAGCCTCAAGGGGCAGTTCCTTGGGGCTACTCGACCTCGCTTTGAAACACCAAAAAACCTATCAACCACAAATGGGATGACGATTTTCCACTTGTGATTGATTTGGAGAGATGGTATCTACTCTCTTACCACGTTTTACCGTAGTGAAAACGTACCATGCCATATAAAAGCAATTGCGAAAATAGATAGAAAAAATATAATTGGAGCAATCCAGTTTCTAGCTATACGAAAAGGAAGCTCGCCTTCTTTTACTCGTACCCATTCTTTTTTAATTAATGGCCTCGCATATTCAGTAGCAATTTGAATTGCTTGCATAGTCTTTGCGCTATCTTCTTTTTCAACAAAAGCCTTATTTTGCTCATCAATAGCTCTCTTCATAAGACGCAAAAGTTCTTCATGCTCTGGCTCTTCGGGATTGAGTCGAAGTATTATGCGACTATAGACCTCAGCAACTTGATACCTTATATCGCTAATTTTTTGTTTGTCGATTTTAAAAGGTGATTTTTCATGGTCTTCACCTAACTTGTGCTGCTCTTCAGTTGCTCTCGCAAATGCCCGACAGCAACCGAAAAAGACAGATAGGTCTTCACGAAGCGCATCAATCCATGCCTGTCTAAATTCAGATGTTTTTTGCTCTTTGTTGAGAGTTAAATTTACAAAGGACATTGCAGCTGCAATTAGCGAAGCTACTAATGTGGCTATCGCTGTTATTGATTGAACTGGGAAGTCAGTAGTCATAAGATATTTCTCTTTAATTAAGGTTGGACAACATCTTTTCGTTGCCCAACATTTTGCGCGTATTTATGTCGGGCTTTTTTATAGCGAGGATTCATCACTCAAGCACCACATCCACCCGCCGGAATTGGTTGAGTCGTAGCGCTTCAGCGGTTTGACCCTCCAGGTGCTGACCTTCCACAGTCTGCATACTGCCGTCCCGCCCATGTAACTGATAGCGGCAGGGCCTAACGGCAGCATCGCCGAAGGTGTCTTGGCGTTCGGGGTTGATATAAACCAGCAAGGTTGCCCCCAACAAAGCGCAGGCCACACTATGCGCTGGCAATGTTTCTTCAAAATCGAACGGATTAACACATTGCTCATTCGTTGAGAAAAACGTCTTCGACAGGACGGGGGCGGGTCTGAACAGCAACCTGCCTTCCTCGAACACAAAGGGATTAGCCCCCAAGAAAAGATGAGTCCAAAGATGCAGGAATTCTACCGTGGAACCGGAAAGACGGGCTACGCAGCCCCGTCCGTGTTGTCGTGGATCGATGGCGAAACCGCTGCTGACCAGGAAGCTGGAGTTTTCGACCGGGTTGCGTCCGTATTCCATCGGATCGCGAAAAGCCACCAGCAGATGTTCAATTTGGTCATAAAACTCCTCGATTAACCCGGCCCGAACCACTTCCAGCACGAATTTGTAATGCATGTGCAGGAAGATGGAACCGTTCTCCAGCCAGCCGTAGTTGAAAACCCCGATCCGTCCCAGTTCCAGCGCATTTTCCCCGAGTGGTTCATTGACGCGGTACATGCCCAGCTTTTGGTCGAACAGTTCGGAGTTGCGCGCCGCGTCGTATAAGCGCCGGACTTCTTCCGGTTCGGCGATGCGCAGGGCATGGACGAAGCCTTCCAGAAACAGCGGTATCGGTTTTTGCTTGAAGCGGGTCACAGTCGCCTTGCCGTCCGCGGTTTCCTGATACTGCTCGGCTTCATAGGAGAAATAGGTGACGATGCCTTCCGGCGTCCGCGCTTTGTTGATGGCCGCATCCAGATAGCTCGAAACCGTCGCCAGGAAGGTTTGCACTGCGGCAACAGAGAGAACTTGTTCGGCACCATCAAAGCCCATGAACACCTTTTTCCGATAGGCTTCCTTTTGGGCTCCGCTTTCCTGCCAGAATAGCTCAGGCGTCAGGATGGGTCGGTTTAACAACACTTCCAATCCGGATATAAAATCCGCCAATTCGGCTGGCAGGGAAAACTCGCCATCGACATCGGCAAGTATTTTTAAGGTAAAGCCCACCAGGCGCTTGAGCTCAATGGTTTCATTGACCGAAGACCCGAAAATGCCGGGCAGCCCGTTCAAGGCGTCGCACCAGCCTGGGCGGTCGGCCTCCATTTCTATGCCGACGCCGAACGGGTCCAGCGTGGCCAGTTTGTTGGCGACCAGGGTCAGGATTTTCCCGAGTAGCGTGGTGTAAACAATGTCGCCGTGGCCGCCTTGCGAGCGGACTTGGCGGCGGCGACGGGGACGGGAGTTGATCAGGGATTCTTTCTCAGGAGTGCCTTGCACCGCGCCGTATTGGCGGACGCCGTTGGCCGTGACCACGTATTTTTGAGCGCGCGGGACGACAAAATGGGTGGAATCGAAAAAAGTGTAGGTCTTTTCCTTGAACAAGCCGGGCAATCGATCCGGGAAAATGGCCGCATAGCTAATCAGCAAGTCCAGCAAATAAGTCCAGTGATCCGACCAATAGCCTCGGTCGAATTCGGCATCTTCCACTTCCTGCGCTTGTGCCAGAATTTCCTTGATGATCGGTTCCGGGTTTTCCGCGCCTTGAAGCGCCTGCCATAGTTCCGCGTATTTAAACTCCCGGGACAGCAATTGTTCGAGGCCCGCAAACCGGGCGAAATGATGCGCCAAGGTTTGGGGAGCGTCCACGACAAAACGCGAGTTCCGCAACGAACAGGGATTGTAGCCATCCGTCTGAATCAGGTTGAAGAAATAGCGGATGTTTTTGGCATCCAGCGCAGGATCGAAGAACACGTCCATCCGCCGGTTTTGCAGCACATCGCGGAAATCGCCATTACCTTCGGAAAACGGCGTGTCCTGCAACAGAAAGTCGTTGTAATCCCTTTCCAGGTCGCCGTGCTTGCGACCGAACAAATACAATTGCGCGCCGCCCGGCACCTCCCTAGGAAATCCGCCGCGCAAACCGTTGTCGAGATAACATTGCCGGGCATGGGCATCGAATAGCGGCTTGGCCGTCGCGGTAAATATCCGTTGGGTGATGTCTTCTATTAAGCGGCGGTTCGTTTCCCGCTTGGCTTCGAAGTAACCTTCTTTATCGGCTTCCGCTATGAATTGTGCAAGCACAGATTGCGATTCTGCATGGCCGTAAAATCCATAAAAGACTTGGCTTTGTCCCGGCTGGAGTTCGAAGGTCAACGTCTGGAAAGCCGATGGCGTTTGATTGCCCGCCACCTGATGATCGAAATCCAGACCATCATTGGCAAAAAATCGTTCCGGCCTGGAAAAATCCCCGGCCAAGCCGAAAATCCTCTCCGCGTCCACGACTACGCGGGTGCGTCCGCCATTCAAAAAACCGGCGAAGAAATTGCAGGCGATCACCGGCTCCACCTGTGGAGAATCGGTAGGCCATACTTTCAAGCGATAAAAAGGCAAATTTTCCTCGACCCCCTCGACCCGCATGAAGGCTTCCGAGGTTCGGCTCATGAACTTCAGTATCCATTGGTTCATGCCAAAGGGCAGCACTTGCGGCAAACCGTCGACGATCTCTATCTTTTTAGTTTGCTTGGATGTATTGGTGATTGTGACACGCCGCAGTAAACCGGCCACGGGCGCCTCGGGCAAGGTGAACATATCGGCCCGAATGCTAAATCCCAACTGCGGATTGATCTCTTCCACACCGACCTCATGAGGCGTGACGTAAAGGCGTTGCTTGATCTCCGGCCCCGCCCCGCGCTGGAAAGGTTCATGGGCCAGGATTTGCTCGCCATCGGTAATCTTCAGGAAAGTCCTGAAACCTCGGGATGGCGTGAGTTGATAAGCCTTATCGGCAGGGAAAAACTCCAAAAAGGCCCCGTCTTTGTTGCGCACGCCAAAACTGGCAATGGCCTGGCCTCGGTTGACATAAAAAGCCCACGCCGGGCGACCCAGGGCGCCGGCGATGCCGGGCAAAAAACTGGCGAAAGGGGCAAGGTCGTTGTACTGGTCAATGACGAAGCAGTTATCGTTGTCTAAGGCATAGTAGGTCTGGTTCACGGGGTTGCACCATTTGAGTTGAGTATTGAATCGGCGGTTTTGGGCGTAGGGCAATATCTTAGCGTCTATAATATTTAATTGATGTTGTGCGCTGCCCATTACAGCCGCGAAAACGATAGATCACAGATCATTGTCTTGTTCCGGTAGAGGCATATTCGCTGTGCCGTGCGTGCCTCGGTTTCTAAGGCGCGCGGCACGCCCTACACACTGTTAAGGCCATTCAGCAGGTATTTCAGATTGTCAGTAAAATCAGCCAATCGACTATGCCTGCCCGATTTGCATATTGCAATGAACATGTCGGACCGACAAGTGCCGGTCGAGCACGGCGACACTTTGTTGAATTTATAGTGCCTCCGCAAGACCCAAACACTGTACGCGTAAACTGTTATCCGGTAAATACCGGACTGTAGCGGTTTTTGACAATGCGAATTGCCGATTTGATGTTGTCATTCATCGGGAATTGTTGTTTTGGAGGCAAGCGGATGATGGAGGGCGCGACTGTGGAAAATGCCGGTATGTTTAGGGTGATTAAATCCGCAGCTAGACCCTGCGGAATTTACTACGTATACTTGGATAGGCTTGCTTTTCAAGGTTATAAGCCAAGAAAAAGTAAGGCCGGGTGCAGGGAAGAATTTTAGATAAGGTAATCGTAACGTTTAAGGCTGGTGATGACGTTTTTGCATTCAGGGTACAATTCCAAAATTAATCTATCGGCGAAAGATATGCTTGAAATAAGTCAGGAAATCAGTCGAAATTTTACGCCATGTTTTTCAAGTTGGATGCCGGAGCTTGTTGAAAAAATCAGGCTTTCGCCAAAGGAACTGTTGGATATAGGCGAGGAAATCGGCCGGGATTTTGCGCCCAAAGCGTCCTGCAATACTCCCGAAGTCACTCTTTTACCCGTCGACCCCGGACATCTCTACGCCTATTGGAATCTTGGCAGCAGCCGGGAAATCACTACGCCCGATAACGAGCGCAAGGACCGGCTCACTTTAAGGATTTATTCGCAACCCGATGAACAGAGTGCGGCAGTCGAAACCATATCCTGGTTCGATGTTGCCATTGATAGCCCCAAGACCCAGCAACAAGTATCCTTACCCAGTCCGGTTGATGACACGGCTTATTCAGCGGCTATTGGCAAATGTTGCGCCGATGACAGCTTTATTGAATTTGCGCACTCGAACATTATTCATGTCCCACATGGAGCGACGGCATGGGGGCAAGACCATCAAAACTCCACCGATTGCCTGAGCAAAAATGCCTCAGGTCAAGGAATCAGCAAATAAGCGTGATGACAAAAAGCCTACCTCGTTCTAATGACAAGCAAGGATTCCTGAGTATTATTCTCCACGCACATCTTCCTTATGTGCGACACCCTGAGCATGACAGTTTTTTTGAGGAGAACTGGCTGTTCGAAGCCATGACCGAATGCTATCTGCCGCTGATCGGCGTGCTTGACCGCTTGCACTCAGACAACGTGGACTACCGATTGACGCTGTCCTTGTCGCCGACGCTGATGACCATGCTGCGCGATGAGTTGTTGCAAACGCGTTACCTGAAATATCTGCATAGTCGGCTGGAACTGGCCGAAAAGGAAATCATCAGAACCCGCAAGCAGCCGGAATATCAAAAATTAGCGCGGCTCTATCGTCGTTTTTTTCTGAACGCGTTAAACACTTACCAAGAGCAGTATCAAGGCGATTTATTGGCGGCTTTTAAAAAGCACCAGGCCACCGGCAAACTTGAATTGATAACGACTGCCGCGACCCACGGTTTTCTGCCGCTGCTCAATGTCAGCGAAACCGCAGTCCGCAATCAGGTTAATACCGGTATCGCTACGTTTAAAGCCAATTTCGGCCATGCCCCGAGCGGGTTTTGGCTGCCTGAATGCGGCTATTATCCCGGTCTGGAAACCGTGTTGGCGGATGCCGGTATTGAGTATTTCTTTGTCGATACCCACGGCGTTACGGGTGCAAGTCAGCAACCTTGGAATGGCGTTTATGCGCCGATCGATTGCGGCAACGGTGTCGCAGCGTTTGCGCGCGATCCCGAATCGTCGCAGCAGGTCTGGAGCGCAAAGGAAGGCTATCCTGGGGATTTCAACTACCGCGAATACTATAGCGACATCGGTTTCGAGCTGGACGCGGATTATATCGCGCCCTATATTCTCGACCGGAAAACCCGTATCAATACCGGGATAAAGTATCATCGCGTGACCGGCGACAACGGGGCCAAGGAAATTTATAATCCGAGGAAGGCATTGGCAAAGGCCTATGAGCATGCCCAGGATTTTATCGATAAACGGCAGCATCAGATTGATCGGCTTGGCGCTACCATGGACAGGCCTCCGCCGATCATAATAGCGCCTTACGATGCCGAACTGTTCGGTCATTGGTGGTTTGAAGGAACTCACTGGCTGGAATGCGTACTGAGGTTGGCGAGCGAAAACAGCCATGGCGTTCAGTTGGCCGGCTGCGGCGATTATTTAAAACAGCAGCCGTCGCCCCAGGTCGCTACGCCTGCCGCATCAACCTGGGGCGATCAAGGTTATTCCAGTTACTGGATAAATGAAGCAAATGACTGGATTTACCCCTTGCTCCACAAGGCCGAACAGGAGATGGAAAAACTGGCGCGCGATGTGCGGGGATTAGCGCTCACGCCTTTGCAGACGCGGGCTTTGAATCAGGCTGCCAGATCGGTTTTGCTTGCGCAAGCTTCCGATTGGCCGTTTATCCTGAAATCGGGGACCACTATCGATTATGCGAACAAGCGCGTCACCGATCATCTGGCCCGATTTAACTATTTGCACGACAGTATTCGCAAGAACAGGATCAATGAGCGATACCTGACCGCTCTGGAGATCATGGATAACATTTTCCCGGACATCGATTTCCGGGATTACAATCCTCCAAGCGCAGGGGTGAGTCCCAAACCCGGCCGGTTCAATGTGCGTTAGATGATTTATCGTTCCTTCTGACCTGTATTTCAGGGCAGCAATCACCGGAGACAACGGATGAACAAAATCCAACTGCTGTATGTTGAAAATGTGATTACCCGAAAAAAGGCGGGCGTTCAGCAGACGCTGAGTTTTTTTATGCAGGTGGAAAGCATCAGTTACGACAAACGGATTGATGTGGTTTGGTCGGGTGAAGACGGCGTCTGGCAAACTTTGCCTGCAAGCTATCACAGCAAGTTGGAACACGATAAGGAGTACTGGCAGGCCCGGATACATTTTCAGCTTACCCCGGATAAATCGCTGCCCGGCAATATCCGCTTCGGATTGTGCTATCAGACTTCTGCCGCCGAATATTGGGATAACAATCAAGGCTTGAATTATTCCAGTCAGGCCGATTCCGGCATCAAGGTGGCTGGCGATGTTCCGGTTTTGAATATCGACTTTGCAAGCAAACTGGACGACGGACAAAAAAACGTTCCGATCACGGTAGCGGTGGACCCGTTTAACGATGCCGACAAAGTGACGGTACACTGGACGACGGATAACTGGCGGCACGCTCATAAAACCTCTTGTCATTTCAAAAGAAATTACTGGGACAAAGTGGCGCTCAGTAATGCCAGAAACCCCAATCAGTACGGCGTTGCAATCTGGAAAGGCTGGCTTAGGATCGGCCAGGCGTTCCGCTTGCAATACAGTATCTCCGTCGAACGCAACGGACAGATTTTTTGGGACAATAATTACGGCAAAAATTACTCGCTTAGCCGCGAACCGCTAAAGGTCTTGATTCTTAATCTGCATTGTTATCAGGAAGATAACCAGGATTATAAATTTTCCCAAATAGCCAAGGCGATTAACGATCTGAATGTTGATGTTGTTTGTCTTCAGGAAGTGGCAGAACTTTGGAATGACGGGGCAGGGGACTGGGCGTCAAATTCCGCCAAAATCATTAATGACCGCCTCGCTACGCCCTATCATATTCACACCGACTGGTCGCATCTGGGTTTCGACAAGTACCGCGAAGGCGTTGCCATTTTAAGCAAATATCCGCTGCTCAAACAGGACGCCAAGTATGTGTCGGACAGCCATGATGTCCACAGTATTCACTCCAGAAAAGTGGTCATGGCTCAAATCAAAGTGCCTTACATGGGGCGGGTTAATGTTTTTTCGGCGCATTTAAGCTGGTGGGAAGACGGGTTTGCCGGGCAATTCCAACGCTTGTGCGAGTGGGCCGAGGCTAAACAGTCGGCGCATGTCAACACCACGCTGCTGTGCGGCGATTTCAATATTGCCGCCGGATCAACGGGCTATCATCTGGTGGTCGATGGACACCAATATGATGACCAGTACTTAGCGGCCAATTCGCAGGGCGTGTTTGAAAAAATCTTCAGGGTTAACGATCCGTACTGGCAAAATTATTTGAGCGACGATTATCGTATCGATTATATTTTCTTGAATAAAACCAGCGAGCTGCAAGTTTTTTCAGCGAAGGTTTTGTTTACCGAGCAGGATTATGGAAGGGTTTCCGATCATTGCGGTTATTTTATGACTTTTGAGCCTAAGGTTTAAGGCGAAAGATGCAAGGCATAAGGCGAAAGGCGAAAGGCAGGAGTGCAGGAGTGCAGGAGTGCAGGAGTGCAGGAGTGCAGGAGTGCAGGAGTGCAGGCTTCGCCTGCTAAAGTAGGCGAAGCCTGCACGCGAGTAGCCGATTGCCTCGTTTTCACGCAGCGTGCTCATCGTTATGCACAAGTGTATGCTAGACATCTACGTTCTGTGGCCGGACGGGGTTTGCAACCCCGTCCGAAACGTTTGACGGATGAAGATATGGCAGTAGTTATCGAAAACGGTAGGGACGGGGGTGCAACCCCCGTCCCGCTCTGGGGGATTTTTCCATTCACCCTTCGACAGGCTCAGGGCGAACGGAAAAATCCTTAACTTAATGGCAGTGACTCGCCCGGTGGGAACGATACCAATCCATACTTAACACATCCACGGTCTTTATCATGGAGATAAACCTATGCAGATAGCTGAACACTATGCCTCGCCGACTCATGGAAACCTGGGCGGCTCTTTTCAAAGAGTGAACGACTTCAATGACAAATTCTATATCCGCTGGGGAAAAATAGATTTTGATGTGTTTTACGGCGTTCAGGCTAATGTAAAGGTTATTCTAAAAGTCTACCGCGATGCGGTCTGTGAAACCTATATTGTCGATACCGATGCCTATGATATTCACTGGGATAGGCACAAGCGCTGTACGCGGGATTTTTACATACACCCGTTTTCCAGCAACTTCGGCCCGATCAACTGCGTCAAGTTAGCCTTTATCGTGCATCTGGATGAACACTCCATTGCCTCCCGGAACGAATATATCTTTATGGACTGGCATCAGCTTCAGGGCGACCATCCGCAGTACCGGAGGATTACCGGCGATTGGGCGACAGGCAATAACTATCGAACCTATGAGCTGAATGCCGGCGAATTGCAGAGCGATGTCGATTGGTATAACCATCATTTCGAAGCATTGCAGCTGGTGCCTAAATTCACCAAAGGACAGCAGCATCATCCGTATCATCCCAAGCGTTATATTCACGACCTTATCGACAAGGTGATCCGCTGCAAGCACGAGAATCCGGAGCGTTTATGCACGATAAAAGTCAGCGTGGATTGCATTGACGACCATGACTTCACTACCCATTTGCTAAGCGCCAGCGATCAGGGTGTTTTGGTTCAGTGCATCGTCGATTGGCGAAAAATGACCCTGACCAACAGCCAAAACTACGCCCGGTTAAAGCGATCTCGGATTGAGCTGATCGGCGTGTTTTGCAGCCCCAAGCATCACTTGATCGAAGTGGAACCGGATATGCACACCAAGTTCATTATTTTTAATGATGAGGACAGCATACTGGGTTCATTCAATATCACCTTCGACCGCTGGTGGGCTAATTGGGAATCGGGGATGACTTTTCATTCCAAAGGCATTTGCCGGCTGCTGGATAATATCTTCCAAAGCCAGCGCGGCGGCGTTAATCAAAAATACGGCATCGATCCGTTGAGCCATTTCAACCTGCTTTATACCTTCGGTCGGCACGTTATGCTTAACGGCAAGCCTTATCGCCCCCATCACGCCATATTGGCCGAAATTAACCGCGCCCGATATTCGATTAAAGTGTCGTTATTTTTGATTGGCGATTTGTTGGGGGATCATCATGACAGCGTGGTCAATGCGCTGATCAATGCCAAGAACCGGGGCGTCAACGTGCATATCCTGCTTAACGGGCATCTGGCCAGACAGGGGCGTATCGGTGTAGAACGGCCGATGGCGGAAGAATTGGCCCGCCCATTGCTGCCGACCGTAGATCGCTTAAAGCATGCCGGTATCGCGGTAGGCTTGGTTTACGGACAAGACGACCATCCGGTGCCGTATTCGCCGATTCATTCCAAGTATTGCATTATCGACGACTACATCGTCATTGAAGGCAGTTTCAATTGGTATAACACCTCGGTTTTTTCCCATGATCTGCTGGTTGTGGCCGCCAACTACGAAGTGGCACAGCCTTATCTGTATGAGTTTGAGCAAATACAGCGATCGTTCAGGGTGTATTATTGAAATTATTCATAAGCTTCAATCTTCAAAAGCTGCTCCACGCTGACAATTTTATAGCCATTTTCTTTGGCAAAATTAAGCGTTTGTTTTAATACCTGGATAGTCTTATCCGACGTGTCATGAAACAGGATAATCGCGCCCGGTTTTATTTGTGTCTGTACGCGCCGGGTTATGACTTGTGCGCTGTCGGACGTTGTATCGAACGAGCGGATGGTCCAGCCGATGATGCTGTAATTCAAACTATTTGAGGCTTTTACAAGATTGGGCGTGGTCACTCCATAGGGCGGCCGGAACAGTTTCATGCGTTTGCCGATGACTTTAAAGACGCTCTCTGCGGTCTGGTTTAGTTCATTCTTGAAGCCTTGCAGGTTCTTAAAATCCACATAAAAAGAATGCGTGTAGCTGTGGTTGCCAATGCTGTGTCCTTCTGCATCGATTTGTTTCAAAATGCTTTCATTGCCCTGGATGTTTTTTCCGATGACAAAAAAAGTTGCCGGTGCATTGTGCTGCGCTAATGTTGAGAGTACTTGTGGGGTGTATTCCCGGTTGGGTCCATCGTCAAACGACAGGGCAATTTCTTTTTCTGAGACATTAGCATGACAATAAGCGTAGGCGAAGAAATTGGATTGAATGATCGCCGAACCGTAAATGATTAATGCCAGATAAACTGTGCCTGGCAATATCAGCCACCCTAGGCTGATCCCAAAAGATAGGTGTAACAAGCCAACAACGCTGATGGCAATGATGAAGCTGTTGCGGGTTGATTTAAATGTCATTTGATATGTTTGCTGATCTTGCAAGGGAGCGGATCAGGTTAGCGTGGCTTAACGGGACAAACCAAGGCCGTGGGTTACCGCCTTGGTTTTTTGTGGGTTTATGTTTAGGGATTGAGCATGAAATAATGTGGACGACTCGCACTGTAAGTTTGTGGGCGGAGTGCAAGCTTTGCTTGCGTTTGCAGGCGAAGCCTGCACTCCGGCTATTGGCAACTCGTTCACGTTATTTCAACAGTTCCTAAGTTGATGGGGCATGGTATGGTTGCCGCTACAGATGACTGTACAAGGTCATGTATTGTTTGGCGCTTTTACTCCATGAGTAGTCTTTTTGCATGCCATTGGTTTGTAGCTGTTTCCAGGTTTTAGGATGGCTGTACAAGATAAGCGCGCGTTTAATGACTTCCATTAAGGCGCCGGGAGTCGCTTCATTGAAAACAAGGCCCGTTGCGGTGTTGTTTTTCAGCGAGTCTGGAAGGGTGTCGACAACGGTATCGGCCAAGCCTCCGGTTTTTCTGACGACGGGAATGGTGCCGTAGCGTTGGCTGTAGATCTGGTTTAAGCCGCAGGGTTCAAAGCGCGATGGCATCAGGAAAATATCCGCGCCCGCTTCAATCAAATGCGCCAGTGTTTCGTCATAACCGATAGTGATCGATATTTTATCGGGGTGGCTTTCGGCAAAATTATGCAAGCGCTGTTCAAAACCTTTGTTACCGCTGCCGAGCAGTACAAATTGCAGCGGGTGGGTCAGCATCTCGGGGAGGCATTCCAAGATCAGGTCGATGCCTTTTTGTTCCACCAAACGACTGATCAGCCCGAATACGGGAATGTTTTTGTCAACGGGCAGGGATAATTGTTCCTGTAGCGCTGCTTTATTAAGCAGTTTTTTGTGTATCGTAAAGCGATTAAAGGTTTGGCTGATGTTGGTGTCGGTTTCCGGATTCCAGTGGTCGGTGTCGATGCCGTTGATGATGCCGCTCAGGAAGTCTTTTCGGTGACTTAGCAGGCCTTCCAGACCATAGCCGAACTCGGCGGTTTGAATTTCCTTGGCATAGGTCGGGCTTACGGTGGTGATGCGGTCGGAATAGATCAGGCCGCCTTTAAGAAATGACAGCATGTCATGGAATTCTATACCGCTTGGATTCCAAAGTTGGCCGGGCAAGTTTAAAGAAAGATAAGTTGAGCTTGGGAATATGCCCTGATAAGCCATGTTGTGTATGGTGAAAACGACAGCGGGGCGGCTGTATTCCAGCGACAGCAGTGCCGGTACCAGCCCGCTTTGCCAGTCGTTGCAGTGGACGATGTCGGGTTTCCAATCCAGCCAGCTCCGGTTCATCGCAACTTCTACCGTGACCCGGCAAAACAGGGCGAAACGTTCAGCGCTGTTCGCCCAGGGCTTGCCGTGTTCATCGACATAGGGGTTGCCGGGAAAATTAAAGAATTCCGGGCAATCAACCAGCCACACGATGACGCCGGTACCCGGCAGCCGGGTTTCCAGAATGTTCACAGCATAATTATTGACATAGACGGTGCTTAGGTAGCGAACTTCTTCGGTTGTTTTGATGGCCTGATAATTGGGCATGATAATGCGCACATCTTCACCCAGCTCCGACAACGCCTTGGGCAAGCTGCCGGAAACATCAGCCAAGCCTCCGGTTTTAATCAGCGGATGGGCTTCACTGGTGACAAAAAGTATTTTTTTCATGTGCCTGGGATGTGGTTTTTATTAAATGGTAACTGCTAACAGATGTTGGGGGTGTCACGGAATACGGATGATATTTTCAAGGCTAAAGGCTAAAGGCTAAAGGCTAAAGGCTAAAGGCTAAAGGCTAAAGGCTAAAGGCTAAAGGCTAAAGGCTAAAGGCTAAAGGCTAAAGGCTAAAGGCTAAAGGCTAAAGGCAAGCTATTTTTGCCCTTTGCCTTTAGCCTAAAATCCTATAATTTCAAAATCACGGCACCCAAGGGCGGTAAATTAAGGCTGATTGAGTGAGGTTGATTCATCCATGCGGTAGGTTCAGACAAGGCGGCGCCGTTGCCGACATTACTGCCGTCGTAGTAGCCGGAGTCGGAATTGAATATTTCCGTATAAGTGCCTGCCAAGGGTACGCCGATCCGGTATTGCTCACGGGTTACCGGGGTAAAATTGAGCACGACAATCAAGTCTTCATGCTCGGTTTTGCGTCGATAACTGATGATGGATTGTTGCACATCATGGCAATCGATCCAGTCAAAACCCTGATGATCGAAATCATGCTGGTATAACGCCGGGTGTTTTTTATAAAGGTGATTCAGGTCTTTGACCAGCGCTTGCACGCCTTGGTGATGCGGATAGTCGAGTACATACCAATCCAAGGCTTTGTTGAAATTCCATTCGGTGCCTTGACCGAATTCGCAGCCCATAAACAGCAGCTTTTTGCCGGGATAGGTGTACATCAAGGTGTAAAGCAGTCGAAGGTTGGCGAAGCGCTGCCATTCATCCCCCGGCATTTTACTGACCAGCGAGCCTTTGCCATGGACCACTTCATCGTGGGAAAAGGGCAGGCAGAAGTTTTCGGTAAAGGCATAGAGCATACCGAAAGTAAGCTGGTCATGATGATACTTGCGGTGGATCGGCTCCTGGCTCATGTAAGCCAGCGTGTCGTGCATCCAGCCCATATTCCATTTCATCGAAAAGCCCAAGCCGCCGGTCCAGGTCGGACGGGTCACTTGCGGCCAGGACGTGGATTCTTCAGCCATCATCACGGTGCCGGGATGCTGTTGATGGGTGACAGAATTGAGTTCTCTCAGAAAGTCGATCGCTTCCAGATTCTCGTTGCCGCCGTACATATTGGGAATCCAGTCATTATCGTTGCGGGAATAATCCAGATACAGCATTGAGGCGACGGCATCGACACGCAAGCCGTCAAGATGGAATTCCTCCAGCCAAAAGATGGCGCTGGACAGCAAGAAGTTTTTAACTTCATTGCGGCCAAAGTTATAGATTAATGTGCCCCAGTCGCGGTGTTCGCCTTTGCGCGGATCTTCGTGCTCATAAAGCGCGCTGCCGTCGAAGCGGGCCAGCGCAAAGCTGTCTTTGGGGAAATGCGCGGGCACCCAGTCCAGAATTACGCCGATGCCGTTTTGATGGCAGGTGTCGATAAAATAGCGAAAATCGTCCGGTGTGCCGTGACGGCTGGTCGGGGCAAAATAACCGGTGGTTTGATAACCCCACGAGGCATCCAGCGGATGCTCGGTCACCGGCAATAATTCAACATGGGTGAAGCCCATCTCTTTGACATAGTCGACCAGCTGCACGGCCAGTTCGCGATAATTGAGGAAGTTGCCCAGATGATCGCGTCGCCAGGAACCCAGGTGAACCTCATAGATAGACATGGGTTCATGCAGCCAATTGTGACGGACACGCTCACCCATCCATTGCTGATCCCGCCAAGCATAGTTGTTTTCATGGACGACAATGGACGAGGTATTGGGGCGGAACTCAAACTGCTGGCCGTAAGGGTCGGTTTTTAACAGAACCTCGTTGGTGTTGCGGTTTAATATCTCGAATTTATAGTAACAGCCGGCTTGCAAATCCGGTATGAACAGTTCCCAGATGCCGCTGCCGCCCAAGCTGCGCATTGGGTTGCAACGTCCGTCCCAGTGATTAAAATCGCCCACCACGCTGACTCGTCCGGCATTGGGCGCCCAGATCGTAAACAAAACCCCGTCAATACCATCGGCCTTGTGCAGATGTCCGCCCAGTTTTTGATAAATATGCCAGTGTTTACCTTCGCCGAATAAGTGCTGGTCGAACTCCGGCAGTTGAGTGCCGAAATCATACGGGTCATGGTTTTCGTGGCTGTAGCCGCTCTTGTCTACCCAGGACAATTGATAATGTTCTGGCAATTGTTCATGTTCGGCGTTATATTCGAAAAAGTCTGTATCGGGTACCCGGTTTAAAGCCGCGCCGTTATGGCTAAAGCACACTGTTTCTGCATAAGGCAGATACACCTTAACTTGAATGTGATTGTTCTTGAGATGGCGACCTAAAATTGAAAAAGGATCATGATGTCTGGCTTCCATGATTTTTAGAGCATCGGAATCAAGTGCGTTTTTAGATTGCTTTTTCACTATGAATAGCCTCGGCGTAGTGGAATAATAGTTAGGTGAATGTTACCAAACACATCAAGAGTTGTCAGTCTATTCCACATGGAGATGAAAAATGTCAGCGTCAAGTAATCAAAAGCATGATCATAATATTAGTCATTTAACCCGTAATACCATTGCGTTAATATTGGCCGGTGGTCGCGGTTCACGGTTAATGAATATGACCGATTGGCGCGCCAAGCCGGCTGTGCCCTTTGGAGGCAAGTTTCGGATCATCGATTTTCCGCTGTCGAATTGTATGAATTCCGGTATACGCAAGATAGGCGTTTTGACCCAATACAAGTCGGATTCACTGATCAGGCACATTCAGCAGGGCTGGGGGTTTTTACGCGGCGAATTTGGCGAATATGTCGACTTGATGCCGGCTCAGCAACGGCACGATGAGAACTCCTGGTATGAAGGGACCGCTGACGCCATTTTCCAGAATATCGACATTTTGCGCAGTCGCCATCCTGAACATATTTTAGTACTGGCCGGCGATCATATTTATAAAATGGACTACGGCGCGATGCTTGCCGATCATGTTGAAAAAAATGCCGATTTAACGATAGGCTGTATAGAAGTCTCGCTACAGGATGCAACGGCTTTTGGTGTCATGGATGTTGACAGCAATCGGCGCGTCAAGGCTTTTGTAGAAAAGCCTGAGCATCCCCCGCTTATGCCGGGCAGAACCGACACGGCATTGGCCTCCATGGGGATTTATATTTTTAATGCCGCTTTTCTGTTTGAACAATTACTGAAAGATGCCGACACCAAAGGTTCAACCCGTGATTTCGGTAAAGACATTATTCCCGCCGTTATCGATAAATATATCGTCAATGCTTATCCTTTTCTGGATTTACAAAGCGGGGAACAAAGTTACTGGCGCGATGTAGGTACCATTGATGCGTACTGGTCTGCCAATATGGAATTGATTGGCGTAAAACCGGATTTGAATTTATATGATAAGACCTGGCCTATATGGACTTATCAGGCGCAAACGCCTCCGGCCAAATTTGTTTTTGATAGCGATAAAAGACGCGGTCTGGCAGTAGACTCCATGGTTTCAGGAGGCTGTGTGATTTCCGGAGCGAAAGTCAGGCATTCCCTGTTATTTTCGAATGTCCGCGTTAATTCGTACACGACGTTGCAAGATACTATCGTTTTGCCGGAAGTTAATATCGGTCGTCATTGCCGCATTACCAAGGCGATTATAGAAAAAGGCTGTGAAATTCCGGAAGGCACGGTGATTGGTGAAAATAGAGCGGAAGACGAGAAGAGATTTCATGTGAGTCCTGGCGGAGTCGTTTTGGTTACGCCTGATATGCTGGGGCAAAAAAGACACTATGTCAGATAAAAGGAAATTGAAATTAGTTTTGTGCTGGCATATGCATCAGCCGGAATACAGGGATTTGCAAACAGGAGAATTTAAGCTGCCATGGACGTATCTACATGTTATTAAAGACTATGTAGACATGGTGGCGCATCTGGAAGCGGTGCCTAAGGCTAAGGCGGTCGTGAATTTTGCGCCTATACTACTGGAGCAAATTGAGGAATATGCCAGGCAAGTCAACGGCTATTTGCATGATCGCATTTCGATTACCGATCCTTTGTTGGCGGCACTGGTTGATCCCAGTATCCCGGCAGATCCTGAAGAACGGATGAGACTAGTTAAAGACTGTATGCGAGCGAACAGGGAAAGGCAAATAGACCGTTATCCGACGTTCAAGAGATTGATTGAGATGGCCGATTGGCTTGAACATCACTACGATTCCTTAACCTATGTCAACTCTCAATTTATCAGTGATGTTCTGGCTTGGTATCATCTGATTTGGATGGGAGAAACAATAAAGTTAACGGATAGCCGAATAAAACGCCTGATAGAGAAAGGCTCCGGTTATACGTTACACGACAGGATCGAAATTATAGAGGTCATTGCCGAGCAATTGACCAGTGTTATTTGTCGATATAAGGCATTAGCCAGAAAAGGGCAGGTTGAGCTTTCAGTGACGCCTTACGCCCATCCAATCATGCCGCTTTTGCTGGATTTGAATTCTACCTGTGAGGCTATGCCTGATGCTCCTTTGCCGGAGTTGGATACCTATCCGGGCGGAGAAGAGCGCGTAAAGTGGCATCTTGACAAGGGGGTGCAGACTTTTAAGCGATTATTCGGCTTTAAACCTAAGGGATGCTGGCCTTCGGAAGGCGGTGTTAGCGGTCAGACACTAAAAATATTGGGTGATTTCGGCTTTGACTGGACCGCAAGCGGCGGTTCTGTGCTGCATAATAGTTTGAATCTTCCTGAGAACGGCAAAAAGCCAGGAATTCATCATCCTTTTAAACTTCAGGAAACCGATATAGCCTGTTTTTTTCGTGATGACGGCCTATCCGACCTTATCGGTTTTGAGTATTCAAAATGGCATGCCGATGATGCTGTCGGCGATTTGATCCATCATCTCGAAAATATCGCTGTACATGAGTCCGGCGACAAGGTGGTTTCAATCATCATGGATGGTGAGAATGCCTGGGAATATTACCCCGCTAACGGGTATTACTTTCTCAGCGCCTTGTATCAACGACTGGCCAGCCATCCGCATATTGAACTAACGACTTTTTCGGAATGTTTGCAAAATAAGGTAGATGTTAAACCACTGGTGAAAATGGTTGCGGGCAGCTGGGTCTACGGTACTTTTTCGACCTGGATAGGCGATGCGGACAAGAATCGCGGCTGGGACATGCTCGGCGATGCCAAATGGACATTTGACAAGGTGATTTCGGTCGGCAGATTAACGGATAAACAAATACAACAGGCTGAGCTTCAGCTGGCCGTCTGTGAAGGTTCCGACTGGTTTTGGTGGTTTGGTGATTATAATCCCGGTGAAGCGGTCAGTAACTTTGAAAAACAATTTCGGCTTAATTTGGCTAATCTGTATAGACTGCTGGGCGAAGAGCCGCCCGCTTATTTGGCGATGTCATTTACGCAGGGATCCGGTGCTCCGGCTATGGGTGGCGCAATGCGCCCAGGCGTCGAACTTACATAATTGATGATTATTAGTATTTAGTCCTCCGCATTTAATAAAAACTAACAACTGAAAACATAAACGAGAGATCACTAAGTGTGAATGACATCTTAAATAAACGTCGCGCCGGAATTCTGTTGCATATTACATCGCTACCGGGTGCGGGTAGACAAGGCAATTTAGGGCAGGAAGCTTATCATTTCGTGAAATTCCTGCATGATTCCGGGGTTAGCGTATGGCAGGTTTTGCCTTTAGGCATGACCCATGCGGATGGTTCCCCTTATCAGTGCCTGTCTGCTCATGCCGGTAATCCTGAATTAATTAACATTGATGGGTTGGTGAAGAAGGGTTGGCTGCAGCGCTCTGAAAAATGTGAAGAATGTGCCGGTGACTGCGCCGTTAGGTGTCTGGTGGCAAAGGCCTATGATGGTTTTTTGGCGCGCGCCGAACCACAGGATGAGGATAGTTTTGCGCACTTTTGCCAGGAAAAAGCATTTTGGCTTGATGATTTTGCTTTATTTATGGCTCTTAGAGTTGAGTTTAATCAACAATGTTGGAATCAATGGCCCGAGCATTTTAAGGAAAGGGATGCAAAAGCAATAAAAGAGGCGCGGCGCCGGTTAAAATCACAAATTGCATGTATTAAATTTGAGCAATATGTGTTTTTTCAGCAATGGCTGGAATTGAAAGCTTATGCCAACCGGTATGGCGTGTTTTTGTTTGGCGATATTCCTATTTTCGTATCTTACGACAGCTCTGATGTCTGGGCTCATCGCGATGTTTTTAAGCTCGATGAATCAGGTGAAATGCCGGTCGTGACGGGGGTGCCGCCCGATTATTTTTCTGAAACAGGGCAGCGCTGGGGCAATCCGCACTATAACTGGAATTACTTGAAGAAAACCGGATTTCATTGGTGGGTTGAAAGGATGAAAACCCAGCTTGAGATGTTCGATATTATCCGGATCGATCATTTCCGGGGACTTGAAGCGGCTTGGGAAATACCGGCAAATGAAGATACTGCAATTAATGGATTATGGGTTAAGGCGCCAGGCAAGGCATTATTGAATGCAATAAACGCAGAACATGGGTTGATTTCGCTGGTTGCTGAAGATCTGGGCATTATTACGCCTGAAGTCGAAGCGTTAAGGGATGAGTTTGATTTGCCCGGTATGAAGATTTTGCAGTTTGCATTTGGCGGCGGCCCTAATAATCCTTATTTACCTGACAATTATGAAAAAAACTGCGTTGTTTATACCGGTACTCATGACAATGACACGACTTTGGGTTGGTTGCAGGGCATTAGCAATGATGAGAGAAACTACATTTACAATTATCTCGGCAATCCGGCAATGCCATTGCATTGTGCGCTAATCCATGCCGCATTGGCATCGGTTGCAAATCTTGCGGTAATTCCGATGCAGGATATTTTGGAGCTGGGTTCTGAGCATCGAATGAATACTCCCGGTACGACGGTGGGTAACTGGAAGTGGCGCTTTCAGTGGAATCAATTGTCACATGAGCGGTCGGTCAGATTTGCGTATCTGGTTGGATTGTTTAATCGTAAATAATGCCTTGTAGGGCGACCGGGCGGTCGCCCTGGATGAGAGCCGTTAAGATTAATCGTTGTCTTCGCGAATAGCTTGTTTAGGCAGTGGCAGCAAAGGGATATGGTAACCGGCTATGATGGAGCGAATCGCGTCTGCTTTGGCCGCTATCAGCTTGTTAAGGGTTTCTTTCCTTGCTTTGTCGCCATTACGAACGCCCATCGCCATAGCAAAATCAAATTTCATGTCAGGAGTCGATTTCATCGGAATCATTGAGTAACTGTTTTTTGGGCTTTGCGCGGCGACATATCCCGCCATAGGCCCCCACAGAATAACCATATCAATTTTCTTCGCTTTAAGATCTTTTTCTATCTGCATCGCCACATTATTTTCACCGTCGCCTGACATCGATTGATAGGGGATGCCCACGTCGAGTAGTCCGTTTTTTTGCATCCAGGTTGTGCCTGGGCCGCGGTCAAACATCGCAATTTTTAATGATTCTTGTCTTTGCAAAGGTAGGTCGACTAATTGGGCCGCATCGGTAATATCGTCCCAGCCGCGTCCTTTGGCGATCAAAAGTACATAAGTCGATTGGTAGTAGGGTGCGGTTGTTAAGGTGAGGTCGTAACCTGCCGGAACGCCCATAATCACGTCGCATTTATATTCGTTGCTTTCCACATCGCTGTCTTTTAACGGTGCATTTAAGCTGTTGCGGATAAAACCGATTCGTTGGGGAAGCCAGTAATACTCAATGGTCTGTCCCAGTTCTTTGGCAAACAGTTCGGCGATTTTGTTTTCAAAGCCGTCTTTGTTTTTTGTGGAATAAGGTGGGTTCAGCGGGTCTGCACAGACCTTGAATTTTTCTTCTGCCGAGGCAGCAAAGCTGCATGCAGCCAGAAACAGGATGGCGAAGCATGTCGTGTATTGAGGTAAGGGCCTCATTAAAATCTCCTTGGGTATATCAAACGATAAGGACTACTGCAGGGATGCAGGAGGTAGAGCGATTGCCGGACAATAGTTTACTGCATAAAGGGCAAAAAAAAAGCCCTGGTTGATAAATCAACCAGGGCTTTTAATACAATCTAAAAAATCAGATCGATTTAGTTACTGGGTAATGCGAATACAGTTAATGTACCGCCCAGTTTAGTGTAAGAGCTTAGGCTTCTGTACGCGCCAACCGCTCCCAAACCTTCTGAGTTTGAACCTTCTTCACCGCTGTCAAGACCGGCAGCGATACCGATACCAGCCCAACCGCCGATACCGGAAAGAACGCCAACATATTGCTTGCCGTTATATTCCCAAGTATTAACGTTGCCGATGATGCCGGAAGGTGTTTTGAATTTGTACAGTTCTTTACCTGTTTTAGCATCAACCGCTTTCAGATAGCCTTCCAGAGTACCGTAGAATACTACGCCGCCCGCAGTTGCAACAGAACCGGACCAAACAGAGAATTGTTCTTTGTTAGACCAGGCGATTTTGCCTGTTTTTGCGTCGTAAGCTGTGAACTGACCCAGGTTAGTTGAATTGTCCGGTTTACCAGTCAATACATCAGCGCCGGCAGGCATCATAGTTAATGTAGCACCAACGTAAGGTTGGCCCGCTGTGTATGAAACTTCGAATGGTTCGTAGTCCATGCACAAGTGGTTACCGGAGATGTAGAACAAGCCGGTTTGTGGAGAGTAAGAAACCGGTTGTTGGTTTTTACTTCCTAACGCCGCAGGGCAAACGCCTTTTGTGTTAACGTCTTCGCCGTTTTGCTGAGTACTGTACTTAGCTACAACTTGTGGACGACCGGTGTTCATGTCGACATGAGTTGCCCAGTTAACTGATTTGTCGAATTTTTCAGCAACAAGCAGTTCACCGGTTTCACGATCTAAAGTGTAGCCAAAACCGTTACGGTCGAAATGCACGATAGTTTTGTGCATTTTGCCTTTAACGTCTTGGTCAACCAGGACAGTTTCGTTGATACCGTCAAAATCCCACTCGTCGTGCGGAGTCATTTGGTAAACCCATTTAACAGCACCGGTGTCAGCGTCACGTGCCCACAATGACATAGACCACTTGTTGTCGCCTGGACGTTGTACAGGGTTCCAAGTAGATGGGTTGCCGGATCCGTAATAGATCAGGTTCAATTTAGGGTCGTAACTGGTCCAGCCCCAAGTAGTACCGCCGCCGATTTTCCATTGGTCGCCTTCCCAAGTGCTTAAGCTTGAGTTTTCGCCAACTGGAGTGACTTTGCCGTCTTTCCAGGTAGTTGTTTTCTTGGCGTCAATCAGGGTGTCTTTATCAGGACCCATGCTGTAGCCTTTCCAAGCCAACTCGCCAGTATTGATGTCATAAGCCGCTAAGAAACCGCGAACACCAAATTCACCACCGGAAATACCAGTTAAAACTTTATCTTTAACAACTAATGGAGCGGCTGTGTTGGTCATGCCCAATTTAGGGTCGCCGTTTTGTACGCTCCATACGCGTTTACCGGTTTTAGCATCTAACGCAGTTAAAACGGTATCGGATTGTTGCAAGAAGATTTTGCCGTCACCATAAGCCAAACCACGGTTGACAGTATCGCAACACATAACAGGAATAGTCACATCAGCATCTTGTGTTGGCGTGAATTCCCAGATTACAGATTGAGTTTTTTGGTCAATTGCGTAAACAGTGTTAGGAAATGGTGTGTGAATGTAAAGAACATCATTAACAACCAACGGACCGCCTTCGTGTCCACGCAAGACGCCTGTAGAAAAAGACCAGGCTGGTTGCAGATTCTTTACGTTAGTGGCGTTGATTTCACTTAGTTTACTGTAACGAGTACCTGCGTAATCACCACCCCAAGTCGCCCAGTTGGCTGGGTTTTGGGTGAGTTTCTCAACATCGCTGTTAGCAGTTGAAACTGCTGGTGCAGCTAATAAAGCAGCCACACTGGAAGCAAGCAGCCAACTTTTCAAAGGCTTCTTCATATTATATTTCTCCTGGTATTCTGTTAATTTGACAGAATAGTGATTATGTTTTTATGACTAATATTAGTTTTTAGGGTGGTTTTCATGTTCCATGGATACAGGAAATTTTCACTCTAGGAGCCTAAATTTAATGATTTTGCCCCAAAAGTCAACTTTTATAGGCTTTGGTGTAAAACGATTTCCTGTAACGTTTTGATAAAACTCAGGGTGTTTAAGAGCGATTTAAGATTTTTAAGATATTTCGTTTCAGATGCGGCTGATTGAAATGAAGGGGGTTGAGTATAAATTTAACTTTTTGCTACTGAAAAACGAATGGATAAATCACAGGGCTTCAACTCGGTAACCGTTGCTATCCCAGCATAATACTTCGGCTGCAGTCTTGCTCCATGCGGCAAGTACAAAACGCTGGGCAGTTTGGTCGTCTATTTTAAAGTTATGGATGGCAGGGCGGTGGGTATGCCCGTGGATCAAGCGCAGGCAGTGCCGTTCACGCATGGTGTTAACGACCGTGTCCTGGTTAACATCCATAATGTCCTGGGATTTTTTGCGTTTGTGGAAATAACTACGGACGCGATACCAGCGCGCAGCCAGCAAGCGCAAAAGTAAGGGTTTGGACAGCACGGCTTGTTGCCATTCAGGGGTATGCGATTGGGCGCGAAATGCCTGATAGGGCAAGTCATCGGTACACAGTAAATCGCCGTGTGTGAGCAGCGTCGGCGTGCCATGCAAATCGATGACAGCATACTCATCGATAAGCGTTACGCCGGTATCTTCGGAAAATTGTTTGCCCAGCAGAAAATCGCGGTTGCCTTGCTGTAAATAAACCGGTGTACCCGAACCGGTCAGTTGCTTAAGCTGCTTTCGGATTGTATTGTTGGGGGGAGTAGGATCATCGTCGCCTATCCACGCATCGAAAAGATCGCCCAGTATATAAACGGCGGCGGCTTTGGGGGCTCTATCGCTCAGGAATGAAAGAAACCGACGGGTGATTTCAGGTTTTTCCAGGGAAATATGCAGGTCTGAGATGAACAGGATTTCTTGATTCAAGGGCGAGTGAAAGACTAAGGGCTAAGGGCTAAGGGCTAAGGGCTAAGGGCTAAGGGCTAAGGGCTAAGGGCGCGATCGATTCTTTCGCCCTTAGCCTTGCGCCTTTCGTCTATTGTATAACTTCAGCTTTTTCTACGATGATGTCTGTTTTAGGCACGTCCTGATGCCCGCCGCGGTTGCCGGTGGGTTGTTTAGCCATGGCATCGACAACATCCATGCCTTCAATGACTTCGCCGAATACCGCATAGCCCCAGCCGCTTGGCGTTGGGCTGGTATGGTTCAGCGAGGCGTTATCTTTATAGTTGATAAAAAACTGGGCCGTTGCCGAATCAGGCACATTGGTGCGCGCCATGGCTATAGAGCCGCGTTTGTTTGGCAAGCCGTTATCGGCTTCGTTTTTGATAGGGGCATGAACCGCTTTTTGGTTAAAGTCAGTATCAAAGCCGCCGCCTTGCGCCATAAATCCGGGGATGACGCGATGGAAAATGGTGTTGTTGAAAAAGCCTTCATTAACGTAAGTTAAAAAATTTGCCGATGAAATAGGCGCTTTTTCATGATTCAACTGAATAATAATTTCACCCAGCGAGGTTGTTAATTTAACTTTTGATGGTGTATCAGACATTTTGTTTTCCGTTGCAAATGAGAGTGTTGTGGTTAAAAGCAGCATCATGGAGAAAATGAAAGCACGCATTGTTTTTCCTTATAGAGTGATGCAAAGAACAAATTTTAAGTGTTTTTGTCTTGAAAGAGAAGCATGTGCTTGGTAGATTGTACAGCTTTGTTTAACCTGCTGCCTCGACTTATCGGCAATGGAAAACGTTGCCTAACTGAATTATTTAATGACATGTTGAAAATATATAACACCCTGACCCGAAAAAAAGAACCGTTTCAGCCGCGTGTCGCGGGTAAAGTCGGCATGTATGTCTGCGGCATGACGGTTTACGATTACTGTCATATCGGGCATGCGCGGGTCATGGTGGTGTTCGATACGGTTGCGCGTTATTTTCGCCACCAGGGTTATGAATTGACCTATGTGCGCAACATTACCGATATTGACGACAAAATCATTCAGCGCGCCATCGAAAACGGCGAAGACTACGGCAAATTGACTGAGCGGTTTATTGACGCGATGCACGAGGATGAGCGGGCGCTGGCCGTTTTGCCGCCCG
This sequence comes from Methylobacter tundripaludum SV96, assembly GCF_000190755.2. Taxonomy (GTDB): domain Bacteria; phylum Pseudomonadota; class Gammaproteobacteria; order Methylococcales; family Methylomonadaceae; genus Methylobacter_A; species Methylobacter_A tundripaludum. Next base: position 447,096 of record NZ_JH109152.1, read on the forward strand.
ACCTTGAGCCGAGGGCAACGCAGTCCATCGCTGATATTATCTCAATGATTAAAACCCTGGTGGACAAAGACCTCGCTTATGTCGGCAGCAATGGCGATGTGTTTTATGCGGTGACAAAGTTTAAAGATTACGGCCGGTTATCGGGCAAAAACCTGGACGATTTACAGGCCGGTGAGCGCGTTGATGTGGACCTGGCAAAGCGCAACCCGATGGATTTTGTGCTGTGGAAGATGGCTAAGGCTAACGAGCCTGCCTGGGACTCGCCGTGGGGCTTGGGCCGTCCTGGCTGGCATATTGAGTGTTCGGCGATGTCTACCTGTTGCTTGGGCAATCATTTCGACATCCATGGCGGCGGCATGGATTTGCAGTTTCCGCACCATGAAAATGAGATTGCCCAGTCGGAAGGCGCGACCGGCGAGAAATTTGTTAATGTATGGATGCACAACGGTTTTGTACGCGTTGACGATGAAAAAATGTCCAAGTCGTTGGGTAATTTCTTTACCGTGCGTGAAGTGTTGAATCAGTATAAACCGGAGATCATTCGCTTTTTTATTCTTTCAAGCCATTACCGCAGTCCGTTGAATTATTCCGATGAACAGCTCAATGACGCCAAAGCGGCTTTAACGCGCCTTTATACCGCCCTGCGAGGCGTGGAAACTACAGCCGAGGCGGCGATTGAGGAAGCTTATAAAACCCGTTTTGAACAGGCGATGGATGATGACTTTAATACGCCGGTCGCATTGGCAGTGTTATTTGATTTAGCCAGAGACCTGAATAAAGCCAAAGAATTAGATCAGCAGAAAGCTTGCGCCTTGGCGGCTACGTTGAAATATTTAAGCGGCTTGCTGGGAATTTTACAGGATGATCCAGATGCTTTTCTTAAAGGTAGCGGGGATGCTGCTGTACTTGGGGAAGAAACAGTCGAGCAACAAATCCAGGCACGTCTGGATGCAAAAAAAGCCAAGGATTGGGCATTGGCCGATAAAATACGTAACGACCTGAAAGAGCAGGGCGTGATTCTGGAGGATTCGCCCGACGGCACAACCAGCTGGCGGCGCGAATAATCGGTTGAATAGCGGAATTTCCACGGGAGTCATGGAAAAGGTGCAATGTTAAGTTGTAAAAAATATCACCACGAAGACACGAAGGACGCGAAGAAATAAACTTCGTGTCTTCGTGGTGAATAAAAAGATTTTAAATGATAAATACCCCAAGGTTCTAATGGCCGATCATCACAAACCGTCAGCAACGATATGGCACAAAAAGTGTTAAATTTCATCAGCAATTTTCTCTCAAAAAAAATCCGCACTGCTATTTACAGCGCCAGGGAATCCATCGGCGAACATAAGCGCGATATAGTCGTCACCCATGTTGAACAGGCTTGTGTGGGTTTGCGGGAAACCAGGGATGAGTTTGAAGATGCGCTGCAGCGGTTTAAGAACTTGGTCTGCGTCAATGAAACCACGTTGGACCATAAATACAACCTGCTCAACAGACAGTATCAGTTTTGTTGTGCTAAATCCGATGCGGTCAGCAACAGAATCAGGGCGATTGAACAGGTCAGCGAGGCGTTGTTCAAAGAATGGGAAAGCGAACTCAATGAATACACTAACCGTAACTTGCGCGCCCACAGTAAGCAGCAGCTAAAGGTAGCCAGGCAAAATTATGCCCGGCTGATCCGGTCCATGCAAAAAGCCGAAGCGAAAATTCAGCCGGTACTGGCGGCCTTCAAAGATCAGGTGTTGTATTTGAAACATAACCTTAATGCCCAGGCTATCGCGGCATTAAGGCATGAATTTATTGAGATAGGCATTGATATTTCTCAGTTGATCAATGCCATGGAGCAGACCATCGCTGAGGCAAGTCAATTTGTTGCAGTATTAACCGATCAAAAAGCCTTGCCCAGCCGGTAACATTAGAGCTTGTACAAAACGTCGTTGGCTTTGTCTTTAGGATCTTCTTTTTTACCTTTACGGTTATCCTGATCGATTCTTTCTTTGCCGAATTTGGCGATCATATCATCCCAGCCTGTGTACTTTTCATAGCCTGCAAAGCCGTTATTTTTCCGTTGCTGATAAAGTTCTTTGCCCAATGCAATGATTTCTTCGGGTTTTTTACCGTCAACCGCGTTAAGAAAGTCTTGTTCGCTTTTAATGGAATCGCGAAGCATCCAGAAAGAGACTTCAAATTCAATACGCGCATCGGGAGATAAGCGGTTTTTTAGCGCTTTAACTGATCTAAAGACAGTACGGGTATTATGACCGTTAATTTGTTGGCCCTTACTGCAGCCAATTAACGATGTGCAGCAGAGAATGAGCAGAAGAACAGGTAATTTCTTCATAAAGATAACCTCAGGTTTAAGTAGGGACGCATGTCATGCTATTTACAGGGTTTGTGATTATATAACGCAGGATCGTCAAACGAAGTAAAATAGTCAGTCATTATAATCCTGAGCTGGTTTTTCATGCTGGAATTTATCCAATTATTAAAACAACGTTACCAGGCGGTTTTGGCTCAGCAGGGTAATGAGTCGGTTAAAACAAGCTATCAACAGCGGATCGACCAGCTGATTTTGGCGGAAGCCTTCATACGCAAGGGGCAGCTGATCGAGGCGTCGCAGCAGCCGTTGTTGCACATGGCTGTGGTAGGGCCGACGCAGGCCGGAAAAAGCTCGCTGGTCAACGTGTTATTGAACAGTAATGCTGCCGGGATCAGCCCATTAGCGGGTTACACCATACATCCACAGGGTTTTTGCAATGGCGTAAGTCTTGCCGACTGTAGCGGCCTGCAACGTTATTTCGGCCGATTTCAACAGCTGCAACAAACGCAGCTAAGCAAAGACCGGCATGATTGCTATTCGCTAACCGAAAACGCCACGGATTCAGGACTTTTGCCGCATGGCGTTTTGTGGGACACGCCCGATTTCGATTCGATAGATTCAGCTACTTACCGCGAAGGTGTCATCAGGGCGATTGCCTTGGCGGATCTGGTGATCCTGGTGGTCAGCAAGGAAAAATATGCCGATCAATCGGTCTGGGACATCATGGCCGCCGTTGAAGAATTGCATCAGCCGACCCTTATTTGCCTGAATAAACTGGTAGAAGGTTCCGAGTCGATCATCATCCAGTCATTAAAAGAAAAGTGGCGGCAAGCGAGAACCGACGAATTTCCCGAGGTCGTTTCGCTGTATTACCAAAAGCCGGGCGGGCTGCCGGATTGGCCTGAGTCCAGGCAACCGTTGCTTAAGCAACTGGCGAATAAAGTACGTTTGAACAAACACCCGCGTTTTGAACAGGAGTTATTGAAAAGGCACTGGCAAACCTGGCTGGAACCGGTTGTTGCCGAACATCAGGCGTTAAACGATTGGCATGAATTAGTCGATCTGATGATCAATCAGGCGATGGAAAGTTACCAGCGCGATTACCTGAATCATCCGCATCATTACGAAACCTTTCAGCTTGCGATGACCGAATTGCTGAATTTAATGGAAATCCCCGGATTAGCTCGCATTCTGGCCAGCACCCGCCAGGTCTTGACTTGGCCGGTCAGGCAGGTCATGAAACTGGGACGCAAAAGACTGCATGTTTCAGACAGCAGTTACGAAATAGCCTTGTTAAATCAAATAGCCGAACATACGCTGATCCAGCTGGCCGACAAGTTGTTGGATAAGGCCGAGCAAGGTGATCAGGGCCCGTGGTGGCGGCAACTAAACAGCATGTTGCGCAACCAGCGACAGGACGCGTTACAGGATTTTGCCCTGGCGGCAAAAAATTATCATCTGTCGTTTCAGCAGGATGTAGACAGCGCCGCGCATCGTTTGTATTACAAACTGCAAGAACAGCCGGTGGTTTTAAACAGCTTGCGCGCAACCCGAGCGACTGCCGATGCCGCTGTTATTGCGCTGACCTTGCAAATGGGCGGCATCGGCCTGCATGACTTGGTCATTGCCCCAGCGATGCTGACTCTGACTTCGTTGCTGGCGGAAAGCGCGGTCGGCGGCTATATGCACAAAGTGGAAGCTGATCTAAAACAAAACCAATTCAATACCGTCAAACAGGCATTATTTGTCGAGAGCCTGCGCCTTAAACTCTTGCAGCTGCCTGAGCAATTATCGATGACTCCTCATTTTAATATCTCCCCTGACCAGCTGCGTGCGGCAGAGCCTCAACTGACAGAAAAGCGCCATGGCTTACGATTACTCTAGTTTGGTACAAACAACAAAACGCTGGGCGGAGCAGGCGCTGGCAGCCGGCTGGATCAATGCGGACGCCGCGCAGCAGTTGAGCGATGTCGATGCCAGATCGCCCGAAACCCTGTTTAACCATAACGGCTCCAGGCCGCTGATCGTCGCCTTCATGGGCGGCACTGGCGTGGGCAAGAGTTCCTTGCTGAACCGTCTGGCGGGCAAAGCCATCGCCCGAGCCGGAGTCGAGCGGCCCACTTCGCGGGAAGTCACGCTCTATCATCACCATAGCGTTGCGATAAAGCATTTACCCGAACAACTGCCGCTGGCGCAAATCAAAACCGCCGAGCATGACAACGAGTCCAGGAAACATGTAGTCTGGATCGATATGCCCGATTTCGACAGCACCGAGCAAAGCAACAAACATCAGGTGTTGGAATGGTTGCCGCATATCGATGTGCTGATCTATGTGGTCAGCCCCGAACGCTATCGCGATGAAAAAGCCTGGCGCTTGCTGCTCGCGGAAGGCGGCAGGCACGCCTGGCTGTTTGTCCTGAACCAGTGGGACAGGGGCCTGACGGAGCAGTACGAGGATTTCAAACGGCAACTGCATAAAGCGGGCTTTGCCGAGCCGATCATATTCAAGACCGCCTGCGCCGAAGGCCTGCAAGTCGATGAGTTTGCAATATTGGAATCGACCATTAGCTCGTTGGCGACCGAGCATATCGTTGCGCAACTGGAGCAACGAAGCACGCAAATTAAAAAAGACGAGTTAAAGCAAACCCTGCAAAGCACCGGCCGGTTGCTGGGCTCCGAAGCAGTTTTTCAGCAATTGCCGGAGCTGTGGCAAGACCAATGGCAACGGTCAGCCCAAGTGCTGCAACAGGGTTTTACATGGCCCATCCAACAGTTGGCGCGGCACTATGCCGATCACGCGGCCGATCTATTAAGCAGTCCGGCGGCGGCCAAATATGCATCGACCGGCGCCAAATTCAACTTGTGGGATGATTGGGCCGAAGCCCGTTTTGACGATGCGCTGGATGAATTCGTTATCAATGCCGACCAGCTTGGCATTCCGGTCAATCCGCTTAAGCAGCAGTTGTCTGCGCTACGCGAAAAAGCGCCTAAAATCATCCAGGCGCAAACCGAACTGGCCGCCAGACAAGCATTGGCGAACCCCGGCAATGTATTGCATCGCGCCTTTTTAAAGTTCATGCGTTTATGCGAAATCATCCTGCCGCTTGCGGCCATTTGCTGGGTCGGCTATCAGGTTTTTATCGGCTATTACACCAGCAACATGACCGAAGTAGCTTATTTGGGCGTGGACTTTGCGGTACATAGCAGTCTGTTAATCGCCATTACCTGGCTGACGCCGTTTTTCATTCTGAAAAAATTAAAGCCGTCATTGGAAAAAAGCGCCTTAAGAGGCCTTAATAAAGGCTTAAACAGCGCCATCAACATGATCGACGGCGAAGTGTTGCTGGCGATAGAAAACATCGGCCATCAACATGCCGGGCAGATCAAGCAGCTAGACGGAATTATTGAGCTTTGCAGTGTAGCCGATGCCGGTCGACAATCGTCAATAGACAGCAACAGTCCCTTGGCCCGGATGCTGATTGATTAAAGCAGGATTAAACACAAATGAGGGAACGGGCGCAGTGTATGCGCCCGTTGAACAGGCATTCAATGCCGAGTTTACAGCGAGTTCAGTGTAATAAACACCATCGACCCCAGCGAAGTCAGGCCTAACCCGGCCATAGCCAGACGTGAACCGTGCAGCTTGGTCCACAACAAAAGGCCGGTCAAAGAAAGAAATACCAGGCCGCCGGCCAGTGTATCCGCCAGCAGTACCCAGGCCGTTCCCATGCCGACACCCTTGTGCAATCGGGTGATGAAGGCGAAGGCGTTTGCGTCCTGACGCTTTATCGAAACATAAGTATTGCCTACCCAGTATTCGGCGGTAACAGACTGCTGCGGACTGTGAAAATCCACCCGCCACTGACTGGGTTGCTGGAGGTTCCGATCGGCCCAGGTCACGGTTTTTTCCGGATCAATGGAAATTTTACTGGCCTCCCGGTCGATGCTTAGCTGTACTTGCAGCCATAAGGCCAAGGCTTTTGCATCGACTGGAAGCGGCTGGGGTAAGGCCATTTCAATGTGCGACTGTTCCATTTGCACCGCCGGAATTTTCATCACCATACGGTGATTGAGCAAAATTCCGCTCACGCCGAACAACAGACCCAATGCGGCTCCCCACAGCCCGACCCAGGCATGGATACGGCGCAGCCATTTTAGCCATTGAATACGTTTCGATTTCCGGTTCAATGGTGCCTCCGGGTTTTGTGTTTGTAGCATTATTTATCCTTGTCTGTTTTGTTCGTCGGTGCGGTAGTATTTTTTAAATACTTCATCACGGAAAGCGGCGAAAGCGGGATGCATCTCATAGAGCCCCAAAGTCGCTTTGTGCGTTGCGTTGATGCCATTCCGAAACGCTACCTTAGTCGATGTTGGGCTGACTATGAACGTTAAATCAGTTCATTGCCCTGGTGGTGCGACCAAAGATAGGTGTCGGCGGGTTGGTCGCTTTATCGACCAACCCGGCCTACCTCAAGAAAATAGCAGAATTCATCCTGCTTGTTTTTCATGCGTTAGGGACGACAATAGTTTAAAACTTTACACTGATTCCCGCATTAACGGCGATCGGCGAACCCGGTGTGATATTGGTGTTGTTGTGCGCATTAGCGTAATACTTCTTGTCGAACAGGTTTTCGACATTGACTTGCAATTGGATATTTTTAGTAGCCTTGAAGTAGACGGCCGCATCGAAGCGCAGGAAGCCGGGCAGGGTGACCAGGTTATCGGTGGCCGCAAATATTTTGCTGCGGTATATCGAGCCCAGGCCTACGCCCCATTGCTGGGTAATGTCATAACGGTTCCACAGCGAGAAGGTGTGCTCCGGCACCTGTGCCAGAGTGGCGCCGGCCAATGCGGTGCTTGAAATGCTTTTGGTGATTTCGCCGTTTTGAAAGGCATAGCCGCCCATGACTTTCCAGGCATCGGTAATGTTGCCGCTCAAACCCAGTTCTATACCGCGCGTGCGCTGGCCGTCGACTAAAAACGACAGCGCCGGATTATTGGGATCGGTGGCAAGGGCATTGAGGCGGTCAAGTTGATACAAAGCCAGCGTTGCCGACAGATCGGGTCGAATATCCCATTTTGCTCCCACTTCGTAATTCCTGAATTCTTCCGGTTTCAACGCTGCATTAGTCAATGTAAGCGACGCCAGCTGGTCGCCCGCCCTCGGTACATAGGCGATGCTGTAGTTGCTATACAAGGAGAAGTTGTCAAACGGTTTGTAGATCAAACCGCCGCGTGGGGACACCAGATTGTCATTAGTAGTAAAGTTTTGACCATTGCGGTTATTGGTGAAATCGACTTCGAAGCGATCGAAGCGAACCCCCATGATGGCCTTCCAATGTTCCGTTAAGTCGATCTGATCCTGCACATAACCGGCCTTAATGGTTGTCACGCCGTGATTGTTCGCGTCCGTGGCGGATTGCCGGAAAGCGACGGCGCCGCGATACCTGGGATCTGCCAACGAAACATTGACTGACGTAGCGTTAGCGCCCACATTGGTAAAATAACCGGTATTCCGGAAGTTATCGTTTTCCTGCCGGCCGAATTCCATACCCGTCAGAAACTTGTGCTTAAGAGGCCCGGTGTTCAACGAAAAAGTCAGGTCGGTTTGGTTAAATAAATTTTCGCGCTGGTTAGCGTTATTGTAGGCCGAAATCGCGACTTGGTTGCCGGCGGCATTGACCGCGCCCGGAAAGATGTTTTGGTAGAACTTATCATAGCTGGCGTAACGGCTGCTGTTGCGAACCGAGACGCCTCCGCCGAAGTCGTGGTCTAGCACTGCCTTGAAAGAATCGACTGTTGCCGAGGTCGGGCTGCGCTCCGGATCGCCGAAAAAAGTAGAGACATCGGTGTTGACCGGACGGCCTCCAAACGAGGAAATGCCTCGATCCGCAGTTCTTTTATCGTCGTAATGCTCATAGCCCAGCGATACTTTGGTCTGCTCGCTGGGCTGCCAGGTTAAAGTGGGATTAACGCCCCAGCGTCCGGCATCGAAGCCGTCGCGGTAGCTGCGGGAATTCTCCCACATGCCAGTGAGGCGCACGGCAACGTTGTCGTTAATGGCTTGGTTGACGTCCCCTGTGCCCCGATATTTATCAAAGGAACCGATCTGGAAATTCATTTCGCGTAAATTGCTCCAGTTGGCCTGCTTGGTGGCGCGGTTAATCAAGCCGCCTGAACCGCCGCGACCGAAAACCATCGCGTTAGGGCCTTTCAGCACGTCGACCCTTTCGATGTTGTAAAGATCGCGAAAATACTGCACGTCGTCGCGTATGCCGTCGACATACATATCCGCATTCGAACTGTTGCCGCGAAAAATCGGGTTATCCCGATTGCCTTCCCCTTGGGCGGTGCCGACACCGGGTACATAGCGAGTCGTATCGGCTATGCTCTGCATATTTTGGTCCTTGATCAATTCTTGCGTGATAACGGTGATTGATTGCGGAAGGTCGATCAGGGCCGTATCGGTTTTGACTGCGGTTGAGTTGCTTTTGGCTTGATAGCCCTTCGTAACATTGGGCGTTTTCTCGCGCGACGCCTTTACTTTAACGGTAGGCAAGGTTAGTTCTTTACCTTCAGCTGCGCGTGTGTTCGAAACGGGATCGGCAGCCATGGTCACTGTGCTTAAGGCCAAGCCCAGCGGTAATAGCGCTCCCAGTTGCCATTTCATTAAACTATGCGGCGCGTTCAATAATGGGGTAATAGCCGGTATCAGCGGTCGGTTTTTGTGATTTTTCATAAATAGCCTTACTTGTTATGGTTAGCTTGTTGGCTGGCTAGTCACTCAAGGCGATGGCTGGCTGAATATTCGGGATCGACGCACTGCGGCGTAAACCGGTTGTGTTATTTTTTTGAATTCGGCTCGGTAACAAATCCAAGTTTTTCTATTCCTGCGCTTTGTGCAGCGGACATAACCATTGCCAATTGCTGATAATTTGTTGCTTTGTCAGCGCGTAAATGCACTTCGGGTTGGGGCTTTTTCTGCGCTTCTGTCCCCAGTCTTGAGGCGAGTTCCGCCTCTTCAAATGGCGCATCGTTCCAAAACAGTTTGCCTTCTCCATTAATCGACAGGGTCACAATATCGAGTTTTTCCGGATTGGACTGGCTGCCGGCTTGCGGCAGGTCGATTTTGATTGAGTGGGTGAGCAGCGGCGCGGTAATGATGAAAATGACCAGCAGCACCAGCATGACGTCCACCATTGGCGTTGTGTTGATTTCCGCCATCGGCTGGGTATGGTGATTATCGCCGCCGAATCCGCCTGAGCCCATCATAATGACACCGCCATGGGTGTCATTTCGGTAACTTCCCCGGCTGCTAACGGTACGCCGGTGGTCAGGTAGGTATGCAGGTCGTGGGCGAACGTTTCCAATTGGCCCATTAATAGGCGGTTGTCGCGTACCAGGGCGTTATAGGCCAGTACCGCGGGTATGGCAACGGCTAGACCGAACGCGGTCATGATCAGTGCTTCGCCGACCGGTCCCGCTACTTTGTCTACAGAGGCTTGGCCGCCGACGGCGATGGCGCCGAGCGCATGATAGATGCCCCAGACTGTGCCGAATAGCCCGATGAAAGGGGCGATACTGCCCACCGAAGCCAATAAGGTAAGCCCCGTTTCCAGGTGCATGGCTTCCTGGCCGATAACGCGACGTAGCGCCTGGGCAATAAATTCATCATGCCGCGAATGTTCTTGCAGTGCGCTACTTCCGCCTTCATTGGCGGTAACTGCGTGCTCCGCAAAAAGTTGAGCGGTGTAACGCTTGTGATGGTTGGCAGCATTGATGCCTTGTATCGCAAGACGCGCGAACGGGTTTTCAGCTTTATTCAAATCCTCGCTCATGACAGTCACCATTGATGATAGGGTTGTCGACGAAGCTTGCCAAAAGCGTTCTAAAAAACGGGCGCTGTTGCTTCTTAAACGCCGCGCCTGTATTGCTTTGATGACCATTAAAGTCCAGCTTCCGATGGACATGGCCAGCAGCATCGCTGCTACGGCGATAGATACCGCACCGCCTTGACTGATGAATTTCAGGTTGTCTAAGAGATATTCTGCTTGCATGATGATTTTATCCTTCTTCTATTGAAAATCTGACCGGTACAACGACCGATGCACTAACCGATTGTTCACCACGTTTGGCTGGAATAAATTGCCATTTCTTGACTGCTTCCAGCGCAGCCTGATCGAGTCGACTTGAGCCGCTGCCGGTTTGCAGCTCAACGGAACCGGCTTTACCGTCCTGCGTCACTTGCACGCGCAGCAATACCAGGCCTTGTTCGCCCAGCCGCCGCGAGATTGGCGGATAATTCGGTGCCGGGTTATTTAAATAAGCCGCATTGAAGTTGGGCGACTGGTATGGCTGTGTGTCTGCGGGCTTGTTGGTTGTTGTCTTGGTCTGCTGTTCGGCAATCGGCGAATCTGTTGCCGCTACTGGCGTGGATGTTTGTTCCACTGGCGGGGTTACCGGCTGATGTGTTTGCTTTATCAGTGGCACAACAGGTTTAATGATCGGTTTGACTTTTTTCTTGACTGGTTTTTGCTCTTTTACTACCGGCTGGACGGGCGGCACCGGTTTTTGCGGCGTTGCCTCTGGCGCGCTCAGCAGGCTAATCATGATGGGTTCGGGGGGCGTATCAAGTGGCAAAGACTGCGATTGTGGACGTAATGCCGCAAACATCGCCAGGTGTGCGCATAGCACCAAAACCAACGCGATCCATGGGCGGTCCTTGCTTCGCGTAACGCTGTTATGATTAATATTTCCTAACATGAGAGCGGGCCGATTTTCCAGGAAATAGAAGGTGGCTATTGGGAAGATCATTTTAGTGAACATGGCCGCTCCTTATTTGTTGAGTATGTGTAATGATTGCATGGTTGATGCGCCAAAATGCATCTTTAATGCGCCGCAATCCGGGCGAAATACCACGCGACAATTGTCGTTACCGGATAGTCCTGCTTTCTTGTGTCGCTTATTTGAGTTCATTGATTTTTGCCATCCAAATGTTAGGCAGGATAACGTCTGCCGAAGCTGCAATAGGCAGCGTTTCTTTGATATTGGCTGGCTACCGGGCACCTGAGTGTCGGATGGCTGGCTGCTCTTGACTTATATGCATTGCACTTTATTGTCGGCATGTTCATTCCCCGTATCATTATTAGGAGAGAGGCCGGTAGGTAGGAGGAAAATAACCTGCCGGCAATAAAGCGTAATAACTAGGTCAAGAGATAAATCATTTAGTCAGGATTAATTTGCCCTGACGAGTCAAACGTAATCGGTATTCTTCACCCGCATGTTCGATGACAACTTCGTTTCCCGTACCAAATAGCTCGGCACTGTTTAACCGCTGCCGTAAAGCGGGCGTTATGTCCTGCTTTGTAGACAGCGTTAAGTCTAAAGATTCAGATGAGGGGAGAAGTTGTTTGTCCATGGATACAAATAATAATGATTATCATTTGACGAGTCAACACTTGTTGGTTTTTTTCTGACAAATACTTAACTGATGTTATGCAATTTTTATCAACGGCAGGAGGTTAGTTACTCAGGGCCAAAAAGAGGGTAATGGGTTAAATATGTAATTTGCCCGTATAATACCCCTATGACCTGTTATCAAGAAATTACCTGCCCGGCTTGTGGCAGCAACCCAATTATGAAGTCTGGCCGTAGTGCAGAGGGTACACAGCGTTACCGCTGTCAAAATCCGGATTGCAACACTAAAACGTTCATGCTGGCTTACCGCTATAAGGCGTGCGAGCCGGGCATCAAGGAGCAAGTTGTGGACATGGCTATTAACGGTAGTGGCATCCGTGATACAGCGCGAGTTCTCAAGATCAACAAAAACACAGTCATTAGCACGTTAAAAAAAAGTCGAACCGTTTAGTCCAGGTAAATCCCAACATTCAGACCTTAAATTCAGGAGGAAATATGGAGGTGAGATTGGAACTCGCGTGTGAAGCCGCTGAAATGGATGAACAGTGGTCTTTTGTCGGTAACAAGTCCAATCAACGCCGGCTCTGGTATGCCGTTGATCATGCGACGAATATCGTACGGGCTTATGTGTTTGGCAAACGCACGGACGAGGTGTTCAAAGAGCTGAAAGCATTGCTTGAGCCCTTTGGCATTAGCCGTTATTACACCGATGATTGGGGCGCTTATGAACGTCACCTTGAAGCCGATAAGCATCAGGTAGGCAAGCGTAATACCCAAAAAATTGAACGCAAGAATCTGAATTTCAGAACCTGGATTAAGCGGCTCACACGAAAAACAATTTGCTTTTCGAAAGTTGAGACCCTGCATGATACGGTTATCGGATTGCTGATTAACAAGGTCGAGTTTGGCTTGGATATTCATGCCTAATTACAGATTTAACCACTACCACTTTCTTGTGTTGTTTATTTGAGTTCATTGATTTCACCATCCCAATATTAGGCAGAATGGAGTCGGCCGAAGCTACGGTATGTAGCGTGTCTTTGACATTGGCTGGCTACCAACAGCTGAAAGTGTTGGATGATGGCTGGCTGTTTTTTTACAAATTATTTGGTCAGGATTAATTTGTCCTGGCGCGTTAAACGTAAGCGGTATTCCTCACCGGCATGTTCGATGACCACTTCGCGGCTGGTATTAAATAGCTCGGCGCTGTTTAACCGTTGTCGTAAAGCCGGCGTTGTGTCCTGCTTTGTAGACAGCTTTAAGTCCAGAGGTTCGATAGAGTCGGGTAGTTGTTTGTTCATGGGTTTAAATAATAATTATCATTTGGCGAGTCAACACTTGTTGTTCTCTTTTGCTAAATTACTCAAAAGTCAGGGGGCAATTATCTATTGGGACAGAGCATGTTCAAGCGGGTATTGATGTCAATTCAGTGTTGGAATGGATGGCTGAGCTTATCCACCCTTCGACCCCAAATACTTTCATTTCCGGGGGCTTCTTCATCATCGTTAGGCCATTCAAGAGCGATTACCTTGTATTGTTAGCCAGTCTGTCATACAGGCGTCATAATGAGAATGTCTAATATCGAAATTCAATTGACCCCTATGAAACCAAACCCGGATATATAAACCATGACCACCCAACCGACCCAGCTAACACAAGAAGAAATCAGCAATATTGACGCCTATTGGCGAGCCTGCAACTACCTGGCTGCGGGCATGATTTATCTGCGCGACAATCCGCTGTTGCGCGAACCGCTCAAGATAGAGCATGTGAAGAGTCGTTTGCTGGGGCACTGGGGATCAAGTCCGGGATTATCTTTCACTTATATCCATCTCAACCGGTTGATCAACAAGTACGACCTGAATGCCATTTTCCTGGCCGGGCCGGGACATGGCGCGCCGGGCGTACTAGGCCCGGTCTATCTGGAAGGCGCTTACAGCGAAATCTATCCTAACAAGAGCGAAGACGAACACGGCATGCGCCAGTTCTTCAAGGAGTTCTCTTTTCCGGGCGGCATCGGTAGTCATTGCACACCGGAAACGCCGGGCTCGATTCATGAAGGCGGCGAACTCGGCTACAGCGTCTCGCATGCGTTCGGCGCGGCTTACGACAACCCTGATTTGATCGTTGCGGTGGTGGTCGGCGATGGCGAATCCGAAACCGCGCCGCTGGCGACTTCCTGGCATTCCAACAAATTCCTGAATCCGATCCGCGACGGCGCGGTGTTGCCGATCCTGCATCTGAACGGTTACAAGATCAACAACCCGACCATCCTGTCGCGTATCCCGCACGAAGAACTGGAAAACCTGTTCAAGGGTTACGGCTGGACGCCTTATTTCGTCGAGGGTAGCGATCCGGACACCATGCATCAAGCCATGGCCGTTACGATGGAGCAGTGCGTACTTGAAATCCGCCGCATTCAACAGGAAGCGCGCAGCAGCGGCCAGCCGGTTCGCCCGCGCTGGCCGATGATCGTATTGCGTTCGCCCAAAGGCTGGACCGGGCCGAAAGAGGTTGACGGCAAGAAAGTGGAAGGCTTCTGGCGCGCTCACCAAGTGCCGCTTGGTAATGTCCGCGACACCCCGGAGCATTTCAAGCAGCTGGAAGACTGGCTGCGCAGCTACAAGCCGGAAGAATTGTTTGACCGGGACGGACGCTTGTTGCCTGAACTCAAAGCTTTGGCACCGAAGGGTGCGCGACGCATGAGCGCCAACCCCCACGCCAACGGCGGCCTGTTGCGCAAAGCCCTGCACATGCCGGATTGCCGCGAATATGCCGCCGTCGTGACCAAACCGGGCACCACCACTGCTGAAAACACGCGTCCGCTGGGCAAGTTCCTGCGCGACATCATGAGTCTGAATATGCACAATTTCCGCGTGTTCGGCCCCGACGAAAACAGCTCGAACAAGCTGGGCAACGTGTACGAAGTCAGCAAAAAAACCTGGCTGGCCGACTACCTGCCGGAAGACGCCGATGGCGGCGAACTGTCGCCGGACGGACGGGTCATGGAAATGCTGTCTGAACATACTTTGGAAGGCTGGCTGGAAGGCTATCTGCTGACCGGCCGCCACGGTTTCTTCTCCACCTACGAAGCCTTCGTGCATGTGATCGATTCGATGTTCAACCAGCATGCCAAATGGCTGGCCATGTCCAAGGAAGTCGCGTGGCGCGCGCCGGTTTCGTCATTGAACCTGTTGATTACCTCCACCGTATGGCGTCAGGATCACAATGGCTTCACCCATCAGGACCCCGGCTTTCTCGACGTGGTGGTCAACAAAAGCCCAGCGGTGACGCGCATCTACCTGCCGCCCGATGTAAACTGCCTGCTGACGATTGCCAACCATTGTTTGAATAGCACCAATTACATCAACGTGATCGTTTGCGACAAACAAAAGCATCTGCAATTTCTGGACATGGATGCGGCGATCAAGCACTGCACCAAAGGCATCGGCATCTGGGGTTGGGCGAGTAACGATCAAGGCGTCGAGCCGGATTTGGTGATAGCCAGTGCGGGCGACATTCCTACCAAGGAAGCGCTGGCCGCAGTGGTGTTGTTGCGCGAGAATTTCCCGGAACTTAAGATTCGCTTCATCAACGTGGTTGACCTTTACAAGCTGACGCCTGAATCAGAACACCCGCACGGTTTATCGGACAAGGATTTCGACAGCCTGTTTACGCTGGATAAGCCTATTTTGTTCAACTTCCACGGCTATCCTTGGTTGATCCATCGTTTGGCTTATCGTCGCAACAACCACAAGAACCTGCATGTGCGCGGCTACAAGGAAAAAGGCAGCATCAATACGCCGCTGGAGCTTGCGATCCAGAACGAGATAGACCGTTTCAGCCTGGTGATCGATGCGATTAATCGCGTTCCTGCTTTGCGCGTGGCGGGTGCGCATGTCAAAGAAAGCATGCGCGACATGCAGATCGAATGCCGCAACTACGCTTACGAACACGGCACCGATTTGCCCGAGGTTGACAACTGGGTGTGGCCGTATTGAAGCACTCGGTTCTAACCATCAACAGCGGTTCGTCTTCGATCAAGGCGAGCCTGTTTTCCGCTGACGGGGCGCGGCGCAATTTCCGCTATGAGCGAGTGCATGACCAACGGGAAGCGTTCGATCAACTCCTGCACGATCTGGAAGGTGATATGCCGGAACTGGTCGGGCATCGCTTTGTCCATGGCGGCGATATTGTCGATCCGGCAAGGCGGGTCGATGCGGCCGAGCGTTGCCGACTGGAAGAGCTGATCCATATTGCTCCGCTGCATCTGCCGGGCAACCTGCTGGGGCTGGATTTATGCCTGCAACGTTTCAATGCGCCGCAAGTCGTTTGTTTCGATACGGCTTTTCATGCCACGATGCCCGAGTTGGCCAAACGGCTGCCGATTCCGAACGAGTTGGGGCTACGCCGCTTCGGTTTTCATGGGCTCAATTATGCCTACATCGCCAAAATGCTTGCGGGAGTTTTGGGCGACGTGGCTTATAAAAAAGTCGTTGTCGCTCATTTGGGCAGCGGCGCCAGCCTTTGCCTGATGGAAAACCTGAAATCCGTGGATACCACGATGGGTTATACCCCGGCGGGCGGCATCCCGATGGGAACCCGAAGCGGCGACCTCGATCCCGGCGTGATGCTGGAGCTGGCGAAACGCTACAATCCCGAACAATTGAGCGACATGGTGTTTCACCAGATGGGGTTGATGGCTTTGTCTGCGGGTGAAAGTTCGGAAATGAATGAGCTGCTTTCGAGTAACAGTGAAAATGCCCAATTTGCCGTCGACTATTTTTGCCGTCAGGTGAGGGCGGCGATCGGCGGCTTTGCAGCCAAGGCGGGCGGTATCGATGCGCTGGTTTTTACCGGTGGCATAGGTGAGCATTCTGCCGAAGTTCGGGAAAAAATCTGCGGTTCCTTGGGTTTTTTGGGGTTTGCGTTGGATAAGTATCCCAACCGTGTCGGGCAGAATGAAATCGGTCTTGCCGGTTATAAACCCGTGCTGATTGTCCCCGCTGATGAGGAGGTGATGATTCGCGACCTTTGCCTAAGCGCTTGTCCGTAGCGATGCGGGCGTTTTCGGCACAACTTACAAATGCGCCGGAAACGCCAGTTTTCGCTCAAACCGGCTTATTCCGCCCCTGCCGCACAGGCATGTGCGCGGGCGTCGTGCTACCAGTCAACACCTGCTGTAAATCGGGATGTTGGCTGTAACCATTGTGCAGGTTTTTCCATATATTTTGCTTGCACCATCTTGAAATACGCTTAAAAACCGAGTTCCATTTGCCCAGTGAAGCATTTAATAGCCGCCACTATGAGTCACTGCTAGAACCCAAAGAACGGTATTTAGAAAGCGTCGACACTTTATACCCTACTTCGAGGGTAGAAATTTTACATCCAGGAAGCGTGGTTGGGTACTGTTGAAGTAGCCATGGTACACCAGTATAAGTAGTGGCACTTATATTCTAATTGCAAATTCACAGTATAAAATACACCTACCAATTTCTAAGGAGGAATGGTCACTAAGTTCAATTGCAAGAAGAACGACTTAGTGGTTAAAGCTCAGATCCAGTAATGAATCTGAGCTTTTGCTCTGGAAGAAGGCGGATTTTTTTAGATAACTTTACATCAAACAAACAAAGAATAATTTATGTTGGACATTTTTAGAATATTGCTAGCGTCATACATCAAAGCTCCCCGTCAAGCAAAGTCACCTTCAGTAACACCTAAGCCAGCCGCACAGCCACTGGCAGGATATTATTACCCATCCCCCGGAATTATAAAAATCAGTCAAAATATCCTACGTTACGAGACAGGAGTCGAGTAGTCTACAGGCGCGATAGTACACGTGTGCAACAACGATTCTTTCATTTTTAGGCCATAACATAGGTCGTGTCGCCACGATTTATGGACTCTGCTGAAGCCGTTGCTCGAAGCAAGCGGGGTTACTCTTAGTGTTAGTGCTTTAGTGATGGCTCGTGAATATGTGTACCACGAAACTCAATTTACCTCGCAAGTTTGATACTTTGATTTTGTAGATAAGTTCAATACAGCCTTTTCTGACGTGGAAGAGGCAATCTCCAAAAAACGGTCGTTTTTTTGAACAGGGCAAATAGACTGCCGCACAGTTTTATGACCCCAAAATGAAGTAATCGTTGTCGTATCCCTACTTGACTTCACCAATGGCTTAAGCCATTGGTAGGATGAAATAAAAAGTGGTGCCTTTGTCAGGTTTACTCTTGAAATACAAAGTACCTTCATGGGCCTCGATTAGTGAACGACTGATGGATATTCCCATGCCCATGCCATCGGCCTTGGTGGTGTAAAAAGGCGTCGATATTTTTTTTTGTTGGTCTTCATTTATTCCCGGCCCGTTGTCCTTTACCCTGACCTGTATGCTGTTATTGAGAGTCACTCGGCTATGGATGGTTATCTGGCGTTGCCGTTTTTCGGGTAAGTTTTTTAAGGCATCAACGCTATTTCGGATCAGGTTTATGAGGACCTGTTCAATTTGTATCTGATCGACATTGATAGACGGCAGATTATTTTCCAGTTCAAGCTTTAGCTTTACGCCGTTTTGATTAAGTTCGACAATGCACAGGTCAACACATTCATGAATCAAACTATTAATGTCGGCGGTTGAACGATGTTTTGCATGAGATTTGATAAACTCCCTCATGCGTTGAATGATTTGTCCCGCTCTTGAAGCCTGATGATGGATTTTGGATAAGATTTCGAGGAGCTTTACCGGATCAGGATGATCAGTGTTAATAAGGTTTATACTGGTTTGTGTATAGGTTGAAATCGCAGTCAGGGGCTGGTTGAGTTCATGAGCAATGCCTGAAGCCATTTCACCCATCAGCCCAAGGCGAGTGACATGAGCGAGTTCGTCCAGATGTTTCTTGTCTTGCTGTTCCCTGTGTTTGCGCAGACTCACATCACGTACAATAGTGGTAAAATAGCGCGTGTTTTCAATTGAAAACTCAGCTATGGACATATCCAGAGGCACCACAGAACCGTTTTTGTGAATGCCTTCAATCTCCCAAATTTGACCGACAGATTTTACTGTATGGGGCAAGCTGCAATCATTCATTTTTCTTGGCGATGACGGCATGATCTTGTTAATGCGGCAACCGATCAGCTCTTTCGGTTTATAACCGAAAATAGTTTCTACTGCAGCATTAGCGGATACGATGATGTCGGACATGTCAATAGTGATAATGCCTTCCACTGACGCATTAAAAATGGAGTTAAGTTCGGCGGTCCGTTCCTGTACTGTTTGTTCCAGCACCTTGTTGTAATTATTTAGTTTTTTGTACAGCAGCCGCACTTCCAGCAGGTTATGGATGCGCGTCCGTACTTCGACCAGATCAAACGGTTTGCTGACAAAGTCTTTCGCGCCGGCAGCGAGCGCCCGCAGCTTGTGGCCCGGTTGGGCAGTGATCACGAGTACTGGAAGGTAGCCATCCGTTTCAATTTCCTTAAGGCCTTCCATCACCTGGAAGCCATCCATGTCAGGCATCTGTAGATCGAGCAGGATCAGGTCGTAGCGGTTTTTTTGGTGAAGCGAATAAACCTCATGGGGATCATTTGTCGACGCAATGCAAGCATAGCCGACATCACCTAGCATTTCCCCAAGCAGAAGCACATTGTATTGCTGATCGTCAATGATCAGAATGCTGGCGTTAAGGATTTCTTGCTCGCTAATCATCGTATTTGTCCATTTTATTTGTATTGACCAAGCCTATTTCAGAAAGTTTCAGTGCATCGTCCAAGGCGTTCATAAATTCATTGACCTTGATGGGTTTTGTGAGATACAGGAAGAATCCAGCCTGCTCGTCTCGGTCCGGCCCGGCCCGGATCGGTGAAGTCATTCTTGAACGGTGCGCCGGTCTGCTCGTCGCGCGTGCAGTCGGAGAGAGCCTCCATCTGCTTGTTGATGTCGGAAATGATGCGGGACGGATCAGTGGTCATGATCGCGTGTAGAACTGCTGGTCGCGCAGTATTGGCAGTGCCGATCAACAGGTAACCGATGATGCCCGGCGCGTAACGCCGTGACCGACACAACCGTCGGAAAGCGACTGCCATCCTTGCGGGTGTAGGTCAACTCGTAGACATCCTCGATGTCGCATGAGGCCTTGAATACCAAGGACTCGAAGTCAGGCGTAATCGGGGTTTTGAGCTCTACGCTCAACGCATTGGCACGTACGATCACTTCCTGCGGATAGGAAATGGCGGTCGGGGTGATCTTGTTCAGAACATCTGCGGCCATATAGCCCAGCATGCGCTCGTAGCCGATAGGCGTACCCAGCGCTCCGCACGACGACCAGATTAGGCAGGGTTCCACCGCCCATGAAAATTGAGACACCGATGATGCCACGTTTCCGACTACGGCGATTTCTCGGTCGATGTGCCATTCTCCCATGACGTAAAGCTTGGACACGATGCAAGTCGTGGAAAAATAGGCATAACGCAACATTCGTAAAGGAATTTACCTAGCGGCATCTGGATCAATTCCAGATGAGGAGTATTGCGCTCGAATTCGGCTTCGGGCAGGGCGTCGAGAAGATAATTTTGCCAAGAGCTAAGCGGGTCAGGCATAAGCAACACCCTTCTGTTAATTAAGATCGAATAGCTCTATTAAGCCAAAAAAATCAGTTTGTATTGTACATGTACCTGTAGGATAAAGGGTTCAACTTCTCAAATCAATAAGTGCGGCTACCTATAAGGTGACTACGCTAAGCCACATGTTTTGTCATATCTCAATGGTAACAATTATAAGCAACCAAAGTTAGTTTCAGTCATCATTGTTATGTCGGATTTATTTACACCTTCGGTAAGGTTTACCGTCCGTGGACATGGATATCGGCATCCATGCCATTATGGCTGTGCTGGTTGAGGTTTCTTGATCTCTTATTAACTGATGTTACGCAGTCATCCCTAAATTTGGTTATTCTGTGCGAATGAAAAAAGCAGAATTAGAGTTATACACAGATTATTTGATAAGCACGTTTGGAGCGGCGACAGCCACGGGATTATCGTCGATGGTGGATGGAGATGTGAGCCATGACCGAGTGACGCGTTTTCTGTCAGAACGCGAATACACGTCTCGAGACTTATGGCGCCAGGTAAAATCGACAGTTCGCCAGATAGAGCGGGAAGATGGCGTGTTGATTTTCGACGACACGATCCAGGAGAAGGCCTGGACGGACGAAAATGAGGTGATGTACTGGCATTTCGATCATTGCAGCGGGCGTTCGGTACGGGGAATCAACTTGCTGAATGCCCTGTATTACAGCGGTGAGGTATCGATTCCGGTTGCGTTTGAGCTGATGCGAAAGCCGCTGCAATTTTGCGATGTGAAAACGCGACAGGTGAAGCGGGCCAGTGAAGTCACCAAAAACGAATTGATGCGGTGCATGATAGCCACCTGCGTGAATAACGCCTTGAAATTTCGTTATGTGTTGATGGATAGCTGGTTCGCTTCCGTGGAAAACTTTGAGTTTATTGTGAAAAAGAAAAAGCACTTTATCGCTGCGCTCAAAGACAACCGTCTGGTCGCTTTAAGTGCAGCCGATAAGAAGCAAGGTCGCTTTGTACGGATCGATACCCTGGAATTATCGGATAAACAGGTCGTGCGCGGCTGGCTAAAAGGGTATGCAGATGAGGTCCTTTTAGTTCGGCAAGTCTTTACAAACAAAGACGGCAGCACGGGGTTGTTGAATCTGGTCTGCAGCGATTTGACGTGCAACGGCGACATGATCGCGACAATCTATCAAAAACGATGGAAAGTTGAAGTGTTTCATAAATCCTTGAAATCCAATGCCGCATTGGCAAAGTCGCCGACCCGCAGGGTTACCACGCAAAACAATCATGTGTTTATGGCGATTTACGCGGTATTCAAGCTGGAATGCCTGAAGTTAAAACACAAAACGAACCATTTTGCGTTGCGAGCTAAGCTCTTTATTAAAGCAACCCGTCAAGCCTATGCAGAACTTCAGATTCTGCAGGCTGCGTAACATCAGTAAGTAAGTGCGCATATTGATATGCTGCCAACACCAAGGCAAAATAATTTGGTAAGGTTATGTTTTAACCGATTGAATGACATGGATGAACGCGGGCAACGTGTCAATCATGAAAAAGTGAATAATTCGTTTAAGGAACTATGATGGCCGAGCAAGCAAACTATATTCGTTGGTTTAATGAATTAACGATCGACGATGTGTCTCTGGTAGGCGGCAAGAATGCCTCATTAGGCGAAATGTATCGGGAATTAACGCCGCAAGGCATCCAAATCCCTAACGGTTTTGCGGTGACCGCCGAAGCTTACCGCTATGTATTGGATCAAACACATAGCTGGGAGGCGCTGCATCAAACTTTGGATGACTTGAATCCTGACGATGTCGCCGACCTTGCCAAACGTGCGCGTAAAGCGAGGGAAATAATCTACGCCGCGCCTTTTCCCAAAGACCTTGAGCAGCAAATTATCGAGGCGTTCAATCAGTTGAAACAACAGTATGGCGACGACTTAAGCGTTGCGGTGCGCAGTTCCGCCACCGCCGAAGACTTGCCGACCGCCAGTTTTGCCGGACAACAGGATACTTACCTGAATATACGCGGCGAACAAGTCTTGCTGGACTCCTGCAAACGCTGTTTTGCCAGCCTGTTCACTGATCGCGCGATACATTACCGCGTCGATCAGGGCTTCGACCATTTCAAGCTGGCCTTATCGATAGGCATTATGAAAATGGTGCGCTCGGACCTGGATGCCAGCGGCGTGATGTTTTCGCTGGATACCGAATCGGGATTCAGGGATGTGGTGTTTATTACCGGCGCGTACGGACTGGGCGAAAACGTCGTGCAAGGCGCAGTAGACCCAGACGAATTTTACGTACACAAACCCACTTTTGAGCAGGGCCATCGGGCGGTGTTAAGGCGCACCCTGGGCGCGAAGAAAATAAAAATGGTCTACAGCGAAGGACGTACCCGAGAACCTACCCACAACATTGTGACCTCTGAAGAAGAACGTAACCGCTTTTGCATTAACGATGCGGATGCGCTGACCCTCGCCGACTACGCCATTAAAATAGAGAAACATTACAGCGCCAAAGCGGGTCAGGCCAAACCGATGGATATTGAATGGGCGAAAGACGGCCTTGACGGTACGCTGTACATCGTTCAGGCGCGCCCGGAAACCGTGGTTTCCCAATTGCGCGGCATGGTTTTGGAACAATACAGTCTTAAAAGTAAAGCCGAACCGATAGTCACCGGGCATGCGGTGGGCAGCAAGATTGCCACCGGCAATGCGCGGATTATTGAAAACGTCGAACAGCTCAATAGTTTTAATCCCGGCGATGTGTTGGTGGCCGATATGACCACGCCGGACTGGGAACCGGTGATGAAAATGGCTTCGGCGATAGTCACCAACCGTGGCGGGCGCACCTGTCACGCGGCGATTATCTCGCGCGAACTGGGCGTTCCGGCGGTCGTCGGTTGCGACAATGCCACGACCATGATTAAACATAATAGCCCGGTCACCGTATCGTGCGCCGAGGGCGATGTCGGTAAAGTCTATTCCGGCCTGCTCGACTTCGCTATTAACAGCACCGATTTGTCGGGCCTGCAACGTCCGAAAACCAAGATCATGCTCAATATCGGCAATCCCGAACTGGCCTTTAAAACCAGCTTCCTGCCCAATGACGGCGTGGGGCTGGCGCGGATGGAATTTATCATTACCGAATACATCAAGGCGCATCCAATGGCGTTGATACACCCGGAGACAGTGCAAGATGCCGGTGAACGGGAACAGCTGAGCCGGTTAACACGAAATTATGCGAGCGCCGAAGATTACTTTATCCAAAAACTATCGGAAGGCGTGGGCACCATTGCCGCCGCGTTTTATCCCAAGCCCGTCGTCGTGCGGATGTCGGATTTTAAAACCAACGAATACGCCACCTTGCTTGGCGGGCGCTGGTTTGAATTCGATGAAGCCAATCCGATGATCGGTTTTCGCGGCGCGTCGCGATACATCCATCCCGCTTACGCAGAAGGTTTTGCGCTGGAATGCAGAGCTATGAAACGGGTGCGCGACGAGATGGGCTTGTCCAATGTTATCTTGATGATCCCGTTTTGCCGCCGCGTAGAGGAAGCCCGGCGCGTACTCGACTACATGGCGCAGCTGGGTTTGAAACGCGGCGAGCAGGGGCTGGAAATTTATGTGATGTGCGAGATTCCCAATAACGTCATTCAAATCGATGCTTTTTCCGAATATTTCGACGGCTTTTCTATCGGCTCCAATGATTTGACCCAGCTTACCTTGGGTGTGGATCGCGACTCCGCGATCCTCGCCGAGGATTTTGACGAGCGCGATCCCGGCGTCAAGGAAATGATTCGCCTTGCCGTTGACGGCGCGCGGCGTAACGGCAGACATTGCGGCCTTTGCGGCCAAGCGCCGTCGGATTACCCCGAAATGGCGGAATTTCTGGTGGAAATCGGCATCGATTCAATGAGTTTGAATCCCGATACCGTGTTGCAGACTACGCAGCGGGTGTTGGAAACCGAACGGCGTTTGGGCAGATAAGCGGTAAAATGCCGGTAAAGTCATAAAGTTGTTGAATCCTCACAACAAAAAGACATCTGCCGTAGGGCGTGCCGCGCGCGCCTTGGAAGCTAAGGCGCGCGCGGCACGCCCTACGTATACTGAAGGACGCTTGTCCTTGTAATAAAGTCCCTGTCGAAACGTTCCGGTTTTTGTATGTTGGGCTAGAATAAATAATATAGAGTTTTTGGTTTTATAGCAGGAGAGGAAAAAAATGAAGATGAAAAATTATCGCCTGTTTATAGTGAGTTTTGTGACGGCTTCATTTATTTTGCTGACCGGGTTTGAAAAGCCCGGCGTTAATAATGCTCTTCCTTCAGCAAATGAAGTAAAAAAAGTGCAGTCCAAGAGCAAAGAAAGCCTCGTTAAGCCAAAACAGAAAACAAAAAATAAGCAGGAAGCGGTTGCTGAAGAGGCTGAATTTCAAAAACCGCTGGATCTTTCTATGCCATTTAAGGATTCTGAAAATGCCTGGCTGACGATTGAACAAAACAAGGCCGTTCAGGGAGAATCATTAAATATATTTGCTTCGGAAAAGAACAAAAGGCCGCGGCCTTTATATTTGGATAGTCAGGTGTTGATGTCGCAAGAACCGGAAGTGGATAAGCGAAAATCGTTAGATGGCGCGGGGATCGTCATCAACCTGAAACGGTGACCGTGAAATGAATAGCACCGAATTTTGAAAAACTTCTAAAGTTTGGCAATGAAAAAAACGCCCTTAACCGGGCGTTTTTTTTGCGCTTTGATTTCGACATCAAAGTCCGGGCGGTAACAACACAAGGACGGTTTCACGCCAATCGGTTAGCACATGTTTTCATCCCGTTATCAGAATCCGGGCGGTGCAACCATTGTCCGCATGTCTATAAAGGATCGCGCACTCAAGTTTTCATCCCGTTATCAAAGTCCGGGCGGTGCAACAGGTAACTCTCATACGGCAGGCTATTAACGGGAAAGTTTTCATCCCGTTATCAAAGTCCGGGCGGTGCAACAAAAGTACGGTATTGAAACATTTGACCGTTATGGGTTTTCATCCCGTTATCAAAGTCCGGGCGGTGCAACTGTACCCTTGCAGGTTGTTGCTTTGCAAGCGGAATTTGGTCTGTTTGCGGCGCGGTGCGCGGGATTTCCATCAATTCTCCTGAAAACCGCTAATTTACCTGAACAAAACAAAAATTCCCTTTATCAATCAATATACGGCGCGATTTTCCTCGATTATTTCGCAAGCTGTTGATTTAACAGCGAACCCTAAAAACCGTCCGATTTTGCAGCGACGCGCCGCAAACCGCTTTTCATGCCTCAGAGCAGATTATAATCCGGGTCTGCGCTTACCCGTCCGCTGCCATCGATAACGATGTGCAGCTTGTCTTTGCCGCATAAGTTGTAATAACGCACCTGATCTTCCGTCGGGTTCATCAACTTGTCCAGCCGCCGTTTAAGCTCCTGCAACTGGCCGCTTTCAAGATGGCATTCGAACACGCTACGCTGTACGCGGACGCCGAAGTTTTCCATCTCGTTGGAGACTTTGCGCAACCTTTTGGCGTCATGCACATCGAAACAGATCACATAAAAAACCGTCATTGCAGAAAAAACGCTTCGTCTTCAGGCGGCAAGCCGAGGCCTTGAAAAAACACCGTCGCGCTGCACCAGGTGCATAACGGATACCAGCGCAAACTGTCGGCGCTGTCTATTTCGTCCAGCAAACGGTCGCGCAACATGCTTAAGCCGTTGTCGCTCAAGTGGCATTCAAACACGCTGTACTGTACGCGCTTGCCGTAGTTTTTCAGGATGTCATGTGCTTTTTTGCGGTCATCGTCATCGCTGATGTCGTAGGTTATCAGCCATAAACGGGTCATCGCAGCACCATGGCTTGGTAGTCCGCGTCGATGCCGCGGATGACCTGGGATAAATGCTGTACCTGATATTCCATGCAGCGCCGGTAATCGAGCGCTGTGCCGGTAACCGGGTGGGCAATGGCCGAGTTGAATTTTTCTTCCAGCGCTTTGATGAACGTTTGCCGCGCATGAGGCTTAAAGAAGCAGCCTTCGCCCGCCGTTTTCGGGTAGTCGAAATCGTCGGGCGTCAACTGCCCGTTTACTGCCAGTTTCCAGACCACGGCATCCACCACAATGCTGCGAAACTCTTCCATCATGTCCGAGGCCAGCGCCGGGTGGCCTTGCCGCAACGCATGCAAAAAGCCGACTTGCGGATTGAGGCCGCGGCTGCGCAACAGCGAATAGATATTGTAAAACAACAGCGTGTAACCGTAAGACAGCATGGCGTTAATGCCGTCGGTGGGCGGCTGCCGAACGCGCCGGCTAAAGCCCCATGAACTATCCTCCTTTTTTAACAGCAACGTCGATTCTTACTGTCCAAAGCCAGCTTTGGACTCCAGAAAAGTGTGCTATAGGAGTTCAAAGCTGGCTTTGAACATGATAGGAGCCAGCATTAGCATAGGGTGAGTAGTTCCCTTGCCCAAGACTTGCCCGTGTTGCAGTAAATACAGGGTGCGCAACAGTGGCTCATGGTCGCTGGGCAAGCCTTGCTCATCAAGGCGTTCGGTATTTTCAAGAGAGTGTTCGCGGTCACTGAAATCCTTGGCGTTTAAGTTGGCTTCCGAAAACGCCAACTGCATGACGGTTTGCGGCTCGGCGGCTCTTTCAGAACCGTCATCCCGGCAGGGAATCACATCAGGCCATCCTGCCTGATGCCCTTCGGGTGAATGCAAATCTGTTCCAGACAGATTTGTGCCGGGATCCAGATCACAGGGAGGTGAACGCCCGAGTTCGCTCAAACCTTCATTATTCACCGGCAAAGCCAGCAAATTCGGTTCGTCGGCCCCGTTTTAAACGCCAGCGAGCGGATGAACTGCACCCCTAAAAAACGAAAGCCCTGATTGAAATGCACAATCCGCGTCTTGCGGGTGTTGAGTGTTAGCCGCAATTCGCCCAGCAGGCTGTCGGTGAGTTCCAGCGCTTGCTCGGCATGATCCCGGCTTTTGCACAGGATCAAAAAATCGTCGGCAAAACGGATCAGGCACAACTTGTTGTCCAGCAGCGCTTCATCCAGATGATGCAGATACAGGTTGGACAGCAACGGGCCGATGGGCGAGCCTTGGGCGACGCCCTTGCTCAGCACAAAGCGCCGGTCGCCGTCGACCACCGTGGCGCAAAGCCATTGCTCTATCAAGCGCAATAAGCCGACATCGGTAACCAGCTTGCCTACCATAGTCATTAGCAAGGTGTGGTCGATGCTGTCGAAAAAACATTGGATGTCGGCATCCACCACCCAGTGATAGCCCTGGCGTTGCAATAACTGAATACGGTCTAGGAGGCTGTCGGATTAATAGAGCGAGCCTCCCCACTTAATCACGATTAAAATTTAAAAAAGTGGTTTATTGGGATTTTTAATGCCCATAGTTCTGTTTTATGGGCAGCTCAATGCTCTTTTTCCTCTCTCACCCTCTTAATACATGCATTCTTTTTAAATTCCAGCCTATACAGACTAAATTCCATTCACTTTGGACGGATTCCAGGCCTCGAAGCTGGAATTGCCTGAATCCCTGGACGTGTTTAATGATGCCAAACACGGTTTCGACAGTAGATTTTCGCTTGCCGTAGAGTGCTTTGCCCGCTTTGGTTGTTAAGCGATGGGTCATGGCCTCAACCGGCGGTAAGGTGCTTTCGCCTATTTCCGGCTGATGCTGAAACCGGGCGTCAAGGGCTTGGTTATGGCTTTGCCGCTTTTGGGCGATGTACGGTTTTATCTTTGCATCAGCACACGCCTTTACATTGGCTTGGCTGAAGTAGCCGGTGTCGGCCAACAGGTTGTCAACACTCCCCAAGCATTCCGGGAGCTGTTCCAGTTTGGCTAAGGCCGGTTCGATTTCTTGTTTGTCGTTGGTGTGTTGGGTGATGTGATGAGCAACGATCAGGTGGGTGGCAATATCAACACTGGCTTGGGCGTTATAGGCTTGTTCAAAACCATTAGGGGTCGGCATGATGCGGGACTCTTCATCGGTCAGGCTGACTTGATCTTTACCTTGAGGCGCATCGGTAGGCGCTTGGGGGGCTTTGCCGCCCATTTTCTTGCCGGTTTCACTCAGGTGTTGTTCACGCTTAGCCTGCTTTTCGTCATACTCGGCCTTTTCTTGCGCGTAACGCGCCTTGGCACGGGCCTGGATTTCCTGTTTGGCTTTGGCAATCACTGCTAAACGGTCTTGGCGGCGTTTGAGTTCCTTGGGTACATCCATGTCTTCTGGAAGCGGGGAATTGTCGGCGGCTTCAGCCAGTTTCATCAAGGTTTCAACTTCCTGTTTGAACTGGGCTTCCAGTTGATTGGCGTAATCCCAGCTCAAGGCTTTATGCTTGCTGGCATTGGCTTTAATCTTGGTGCCGTCCAGGCTCACCGTACCCAGCTTAAGCAGCCCCAAGGTTTGTGCAAGTACCAATATCTCGACAAATAGGCTTTCGATCTCTTTGCCAAAGCGCTTGCGAAAGCTGTTGATGGTGTCGTGATCTGGGTTTTCGTTGGCGCAGATGTATTTAAAGGCCATCGAGTCATGAGTGGCTTTCTCCAGTTTGCGACTGGAAAATACGCCGGTCGCGTAACCGTAGAACAGCAACGCCAACAGCATCGCCGGATGATAGGGGCGCTTTCCTTTGCCCGCATAGACGGCTGATAGCGTCCGTAAATCCAGTTGATCGACAATCTCGACAACAAAACGGGCCATATGATCTTCAGGCAAATAATCCTGAACACACGGGGGCAGAATGTAGGGGGTATCGCGATCAATCAGGATGAATTGGGTAGCCATTTTTGTTTTTTGATTTGGTGTTTCGATAGGGTTATTTTAACACTTTTTGCACTGCTAAATCCGACAGTCTCCTAGCGCCTGATCGACGCTGCGGCCCTTGCGGTAGGCAAAGCTGCAATCTTCAAACTCGGCTTCGAACAAAGGTTCGATGACGCGGGTCACCGCCGTTTGCAGGATGCGGTCGCGCACCGTTGGGATGGACAGAAGGCGAGTGCCGCCGGTGGGCTTTTCCAGTTCTATGCGCAGCAGCGGCTGGGGTTGATAGGTTTCATCGCTGACTTCATCGCGCAAGGTCTCGAGGTTTTTGTGCAGCCGGTCTGCGAACGCCGCCAATGTTTGGTAATCGACACCGGCGCAGCCCTGGTTTTCATACACCTTGCTCCAGGCCTGATGGAGATTGAAATCGGTCAAGGCATCGGACAATTGGGGTGTTTGCATGAGGGCGTGCTCTGGGCTGGAATGATGTGCTTAAAACGCAAGTGGTTTGGGCGAAAGTAGATTCGCCCAAACGTATTTTTATCCCGTTATTTAGAGTCCGGGCGGTGCAACAAAGATAACTTTTTAGATAGACATCCAATAGTACTGTTTTCATCCCGTTATCAAAGTCCGGGCGGTGCAACAATCACAGTCTGGCTGGTACTCTTAACCGCCCTCAGTTTTCATCCCGTTATCAAAGTCCGGGCGGTGCAACCTATGTGGGGGATGTAAACGCGAAGAACTATGAAGGCGTTTTCATCCCGTTATCAAAGTCCGGGCGGTGCAACTCTACGATTGTAGAGATTGAGCTCGTTGTTAATGCGTTTTCATCCCGTTATCAAAGTCCGGGCGGTGCAACTGTACCTTTGCAGGCTGTTGCTTTGCAAGCGAAATTTCGGCTGTTTGCGGCGCACCTAGTAAAGAACTCGGCGGCAACCCTAAAAAACGGCCGGAAACCTGAACAAAACGAAAATTCCTTTTATAAATCAACATACGGCGCGCTTTATCTCGATTTTTTAGCAAGCTGTTGATTTCACAGCAAACGCAAAAAATCACAAAACTTTCGCCTGACGCGCCGCAAACGGCTATTCGCATTCGCCAAATCCCAGCGTTAATAAGGATTGTGATCGAAAATGACCACATCGCCGGTAACAGGCGAACGGTAAATCAGGCTTTTTACCTTGCCGTGCAGGGCGTGGGCGATTCTAAGATACAGCCAAACCGGAGCCGCCCCGGTCAACACAACATCCCGCCCGTCGCCCGCCAAGGCTTTGGCTTGTTGCTCGTAGTCCGGCAATGCCGACAGTTTGGCGGTTTGGTTGTACAAGACGGCAAGGTTGATTTCTATCATGTTTTATTCCAATTGATTTTTTAGTGTCGGCCGCTGTCTATGAGGCAAGACAAACTATCGGCTATGCGGCAACGGGTTGTTTTGCGTAATTGAACTGGTCTAGTTCGCTCTCGTCGCAGCTAATGATAAATTCAACTCCAGCTTGTCGAATGATCTCTAATTGCTGCGAGAATTCTGCTGTACTGGTAAAGTTCAGGTTGAATCTCGTTTTGCCTTCAATCAAAGGCAACATGCCAATATAGCCTAATAGTTCGCTACGGGTAAAATCACGACGTTTTATTTCGACGGGCAGCCTAATTTTCTGGCTTGGGCTACGTAATATTACGTAAATCTGCTCATTCTCTTTTTGCCAGCGCTGTTCTGTTTCCTTGCGCAGTTTCAGGGCATTCCAGGCGGCAATAGCCGCAGCAATAAGACCGATAATAGTTGCCAGTTTGTCGATTAAATCCCACATTGTTGTGTCTCCAAGTTGTTAATATGTTTTTTACGTTTATTCAATCATGTAGTGTGCTTTCTAAAAGCGACCTCCTCGCAACTGTTCTTTAAATTTCCTGATATGAAGAAAAGCATCACCCCGGCAATATCTGCCGATATGATGGCTTCACTCGCGCTGTATGGAACGAAAAAACCGATTTATTCGTTTAAATATTCACTAACTCTAAGCGAACGCTCTTTATATTTAAGTTTTTGCTTGTTTGTGCCTTTAAATTCGGGGTGCCATTTGTCGGCGTTGATCATCAGTTGTTTTATTTTTTCGGCGATCTGCTTGCCGTCTTCACCAGTCCAGCGGGATTTGTCCAGTTCTTGCAGTAAACGGGTGTCCCATTCTTGCTCGGGTATGTTGTTTAAAAAGTCTTCCTGTTCTATTTCTAGCGGGCTTAGGTTTTTAATGCGTTGTTCTTGTAATTCCCTTTGTTTTTGGGCTGCTTGTTCGGCTTCCCTTTTTTGCTGCGCTGCCTTGGATTCTTTAAAAACCCCGTAACCGACTGCGGTTTTGCCACCTGCGCCTAGTGTTTCCAAGGCTTTCCGTAATAGTTTCAAGCCGGTATCAAGGTCTTGTTCGGATGCGCCAGGGCGCGGAGCCAGAAAAAACTCGAAGTCTTGCCCCGGAGCCACGGTTAAAAAAAACACCGGTTTTGGGCTGAGATAGTCGGCAGGCGGCTTGGTTGAGTCTTGATAGTATTCGGAATAATGCGGGTTGAGTATGTCAAGTTCCAGTTTGGGCGGCTGGCTGGGCAGGGCGTCAAAAACGATGAGCGCGCCGCAATTCGCCTCGCCATCCTTTGCCCCGAACAGGCGGGTGATCTCTTGTTGTTCGGTCAGTTCGCACCAATGCGTTGCCCAGGCGCGCATCAGGCCTTTAACCGATGAGCCGGGCAGGTAAGGGACGCTTAAGGTGCGATGCCAAATGAAGCCGGTTTCGTAAGGATGGGCGGCTCCCAAGCCGGATACGAATCGCCAGTCGGTGGTTACGGTAAGGCTTGGGTCTTTGACTTTGAAATGGTTCAATAAGGCGCGTTGCCGGGTTAATGCGGCGGTTAAGTTAGCCTCTAATAGGGGCTTGGTTGCTTGGTACTTGTTGATGACATCCAGAAAAAACTGCTTCTTGGCATTATCGGCGGGTTTGTAGTCATTTCTTTCATCCCAACCATCGGGGAATTTATCGAACAACAAGCCGGAATGCGCGGTACTGGTCTGTTTAAATGTGTCTCTGGGGATTTGTGCATACAATGGCAACATGATGTTTGCTCCTTACAATTTCGCCGCAGCGAATTTTTTCAGCCAGTTAAACAGCATCAGGCTTTCTTCCTGGGCGCGAAAGTAGTCGCTCCTTGTGCCGGTAACCAGCGCTTCGATGAGTTCCGTTTTTTGATAGACGCGCATCGGGTGCTTCTCGTCCGGCTCTCCGCACAGCCAGTCTTGCAGGCTGTTGTAAAGTATTTTTGACGGCGCTTTCGGTTTATCTCCGGCATCGGCAAGCAAAAACGCCAAGGCTTGGCCCAATCCGCATTGCAAGATCAGGCTGGGCGACTTGTGGATGTGGGTGCTGAGTTTATCCTTGTCTTTCTCTTCGAGACTCAATTGGCCCTTAATAAACGCTAATGTAAATGCGGCGCGGCGTT
Source organism: Methylobacter tundripaludum SV96 (assembly GCF_000190755.2). GTDB lineage: Bacteria > Pseudomonadota > Gammaproteobacteria > Methylococcales > Methylomonadaceae > Methylobacter_A > Methylobacter_A tundripaludum. The sequence continues at coordinate 479,685 of NZ_JH109152.1, forward strand.
GTTCCAGGGTGCGGCTCATGATTGGCCTCCGCTGATTTTTACGCAGCACCAGCCTTGGCCGACGGTTTCATTGCCGCCGATTTGCAAGAACCGGTCTTCAAGCAAGGCTTGCAGTTTTTGGGCAACCTGTCCGGCATCTTGGATTTGGTCGTTGCCACGGCGCGGGTCATGGCACAACGCCAGCGCATACATCAGGGTTTCGGGCGGAAGGGTTTCTTCGTACCATAAATTGTCACTGGTTTTGCTTTCGTCGTTTAACTGAATCCGCGCCGATACTTGGGTGGCGTAACGCACCAGATGCTGAAAGTCGTCGTTGGGGATGACGACCAGCCGCTTGCCGTCAAATCCGGCTTGGCCGTCCAGCAAGGGTGTTAGCAGTTCGACAATCGCATCAACGGTCTTGTTAGCGGTCACGTTGAAATTGACGTCTTCCAGAATCAGCAGGTCTTTTAACGGAGAGCCGGTCGCCGCCAACGCTTTCGCTTCTACCAGCGCCAACGCATCGTCAAGGGCTATTTCCGGTTTTCCGTAACCGATCAGTTCAATATCCCGCAGCAAGCGTTGAATCACCATGGGGCAGGTTACCCACACGAATACCTGCTGCAAACTGCGGACGGGAAAAGCCAGAATGCGGGCATCGGTGATGCTGAATGCTCCTGCGCTGGTGTTAGTCTCATCACCGTTTACCGAGGAACCAAACAGGGTTTTTACATTGTCAGGCTCTTTATTCCAAAGCTGTTCGGCTTTGTCGCGCAAGCTGCCTTTGAATCCCGAGGAAGCAAACATCGGGTAGCCGGTGTGGACTTCGCGTTGTATCGGCAAGTCAACGACGCCGGTGGTTTGCCCGGTGCCGGGATGTAAGAACGTGATGGCTTGCAAGGTGATGAGGCGTGATTGTGGTGTCATAGTAGTTTCCTGTTTTGTTGGTTTTTCCATCTAAGGCGAGTCAATGAGCGAGGCTTAACCTTAGATTGCCCCGCGTTTTTTATGGTTCCCATGCTCTGCATCTTGAAGTAGGCCGGAATAAGTCGGTTCAAGCGACAGCGAGAACCGGTGTTTCCGGCAAACATCTCCCGATTTCTCCGGAAACGCCACCTCGCGCTACGCGCTTGGATGGTCTTATTCCGGCCTACATCCGAGTCTGCTAATGTCGAAATGACGGTCTTGGACAGACTTGTGTATAACAATGAGCGCTCCGCATGGGAGCGATGAGTCCACGTTTCGGAAAGTTATTACCAACGGCCCACGAGCACATGCCCGAAGCCGTATTCGCGGTTACCGCCGAGCTTAGTGTCATGCAGTTGAAGGATCGCTTCCCGGTCTTTCGCCTGCGCCTCGCAAAAGTACACGCTGCCTGCGGGGATGTAGGCTTGATGGGTTTTTGACGAGCCTGCTTTTAAATCCCATCCGCCCAGTTTTAGCGGCTTGCCGATGCAGGCGGAAATGATGGCGACTTCGCAAGCGTTCAGTTGTCCGATCCTCAGTTGACCAATCCATTGATCCTTTTCCTTCGATAGCGCAAAGCCTTCAGGCAACCACCCATCGCTGTCAACCGGCATTAACGCGGGCTGGGTAAAAACCAGCTTGAAGCGCACGGTTTCGCCGTCCGGCGTTATCCGGGCTGCGGGCATTTTAATGTCTTCATCGCTAACGCTAATGGCGGCCAATTTGCCTTCGCCGCCCAATTTTTGCAAAGACGCTTGTTGCGGCAGATGCTCCGGCGCTATGCCTTGCACCCGAAGAAGCAGGCTGACGTCTTTGCGGGGTCGCACCGGGGCGATGGCGAATAACATGCCTTCTTCATAGTTGCGGGTTTTGTTGTCCCGCGCCAAGCCTATTTTGGGTTCCTTGTCGGCCAGGGCTAGGTCTTTAGGATTGTCGGCAAAAAGCGGGATCAGTTTGATACCGTCGGTTTCGCCGTTCAGCAGCTTTGCCATGTCCTGATGGTTGACATAGCAGTTTTCCGAAACCTTGTAGCCCTTACCGTCAACGGCCGGTAAGCGGATGTTGCCTAAGTCGCAAGCGGTGGGATCACCGGCAGGTTTAAGCAAGGCGCGTTGGTTTTGGGCGTTGCTCATTAAATCCAGCGGCGCGGGAAACAGCAATTCGCCGTTGTCATGCAAAAAGGGGCCGGTCAGCTCAAGCTTGCCAAGGTTTTTGGCACAGCCGATTTCGGCTTTCAAGCTGCCGCCGTCGGGGAAGCACGGTTTGCCGTGAGTGAAGGCGTCTATATCGGCTTCGGTGCAATACAACACGGCGGTGCGTATCGCGCCTTGCAGGGTTAGACCGGTCGGCGGAAACTGCGAGTCTATCCAGGACGACTCGCCTGCATTCATCGGTTTTCCCGCGCCGAAAAACAAGCTGTCGGCGGCGTTGAATTGCCAAGTTCTTACCGTCATTTAAACCTCCTTTTGGACTAAAAAGCGCACCAGCAAGGCGGCATCGGCGTTGTATTTGCCCTTTGTGTAAGTGACGGGCGTGTTTTCGCTGTGGCGCGTTTGTTGTCGGCATAACAGCAACAACCTTTCGACGCGCTCTTTAGCTTCCTTGCGTTGCGTTTCCTTGTCATTTTTCTTGAGTTCACGGTTGGCGAGGTATTCGGCGGCCAGCAAGTCTTGTATCGCCTCATCGGTGATGGTGTCATCGCTTTCGATTTGCTCAAACAGGTCGCGAAGTTTGTAGAAGAATTTGCTGGAAAAGCGGTCGCTAGTTGGGTCTGGACGAAAAGCGGCTATGATTTCATCAAGCAGTTGGGCAAAGTCGGTCTTTAACTCGTCCGTCCAAGGCTGCGCCCAAGTCAAGACTATGCCGCCGGGCTTCCATACGCGGCAGGTCAAGGCATCGCGCCCGGTGCGGTCTTTGGCGATGTCGTCGAGCAAGCGGTGCGCATCTTTCACGACCACGCTTAAGGCGATGTTTTGGTGGGCGAATTGCACGGCGGCGGAAATGGTGGCGGCCTCTGTGATGCCTTTCGGCAAGTGTTCAAAGGCTTGTTGATAGGCTTGTTGATAGGCGCTTCGGCAGTCTGCGGCGCATTTTATAGCGCTACTGACCGGCAACAGCGCGAACACATCGTCGCCGCCTGCGTAAACCAGCTTGCCGTTGTGTTGGTCAACAATGCCCGGCACTCGGCTGGTAAAGTCGGCCAGCGCTTTCGATATTTTTCCCCGTTCTTCCGTATCGCAATCGCCGATCAGTTTGCCCATACCGTCGCCGTCCATCAGCAGCAGCGCGTAAAACGGCGTGGCTTTGGATCCGGCTGCTTTTTGCAGTTTTATAAGCGCTTTGCGTAAGTCATTTTTTTCGCCGGTTGATAGGGTTTTGTTGCTGCCGCGCTTTTGCAGTTGGTCGGCATCAATGGAGGACAAATAAAATGCATCGCCGTCTAAATCAATAAAGGGCTTGTTAATGCCGCTGTCTTTTAGGTGATGCGACAATCCGTTTATATGTGTGTTGTATTCCGAGTTATGAAGATGTAGTTTTTTTGCCGTTTCGGTCAGCTCATTAGCGGCTTTTTGAATAGCATCCGAATCTTTGGCTTTTATAAGCACTTTTTCCAGCCAGTCGATGGCCGATAAATAGGCGGTGGATGGGTAGTATTGCTCGACTTCCCAACCGATAGCTTTTTCAGCCACCAACGGAAACAGGCGCTTGGTCAAACATACCGCGCACAAGCGTTCATTTTCACGCAGGTCTAAATCGCTTACTTGGAATTTAGCCCACCAGTCTTTGCTGCTTTTCCGGTTCGGTACAAACTCGGATTTTTTCGACTCGGAAAGTTCCTGCCGCTCGCCGCAGACCGTGCATTTTTCGCCGCTTTCTTCTGTGGGTGTTGGCAAGCGCAGGTTTTTACGGCTGTCCAGGCTGGATTTTTCGCCGGTCACCCAGGCAAATTCCCAGTGATTGTTGATTTGCCGGTTCCAGAAATCATCGTCGATAAGCGATTTGCCGGGGTCGATTTTGTCTCGTACCGCATTGGCAACTTTTATCCAATGATCCTGGATGACTTTTGCATACTCCTTGGGGTCTTTGTTTTCCGGTATTTGCGCGGTAAAGCGGTTGGGCAAGGTGCCCAAGCTTTTGGCTAAGTCTGAAGCATGGCTTGGGTCTTGTATCGCCGCCATTAACGAATCATCGTCAATATAAGGCATTAATATTTTGCCGTTGTCCTTAAGTATGGCATTCATGGCTTGCCCGGAGAGCCATGCCAGCAAATAAGAACCCGCCCACAAATCGCGCGTTCTTCGCGCTTGGGCGACAAAGCTTTGTACGGGGGTGAAGTTGAAGTGTAGGGTTTTGCTCATGGATATACCTTTAAGCCGTGATTATCCGCCTTGGAAAACTCATCAAGGATATCTGTTATCGCTGTAAAATCATCAATCAATGCTAAATCTTTGTAGCGATAGCCAGCTTTGCCTTGTTCACCGGTTGATAACCTGACTTCTTTATTTTCTGGAATGAGTATTGCCGGCAAAAATAACATCACGACACAAGCTTGAGTGTGTGTTGAAAATTCATAAACGGTAAAAAAAACCGGGCTGGCCCGTCGTCCTTTTTTACCATTCTGATCCATGAAATTGACTTCACCGCTTTGTTGGGAGGAAGAGAAAAAATAATTATGCGGCAACCCAAAAGCTGAACGAATCGGGGGATGCGTTGGTACGCTCACATTGCGAACAAATTTATCCATTAAATCATGGTCATCTGTTACCCACGCCAATTTATCTTTACTTTGATAAGAGCGTAACGAGCTGATTTTGCAACCCAACTTTTCTAATGCATCTTCGCCATTTTTACCTTGTCCTGTGATTACGCATCTTGTTTTATCGCTCCATTGAGTATATTCAGGGTAACCGCTAATTTGCTTTTGCTGGAAGGCTGAAATTCCTTTTATGAATGTATGTATTGATGCTTGTAACTCTTCCTTGTTGTTCGCATTAAGGCAGGGTAAGTCATCATCCAAGCCTACAACGCTGTCCAGCATTAACGAACCAAAGCCTTTTCGGGATCTGGCGCCAAGTCCGCCAAACATAAGCCACGCCCACAAAGCTCGTTTAAACCGAAGTTTGTCTTCAGCATTCAAAACACATTGGTGTGACTGATCAGAGCGGAATTGATTAAATCGAATGATTAAACTAAATCGACTGCCGGATTTAATGTAAGGTCTTGTAGTTATTTCTTTTTTTTTTTATCACGAACAATAACGCCGTAACCCAAGTAAGCGGTTTTTGTTTTATTCCAGCGATCATCATCTTTATGGCCCAAAGACAATTTTCTGTCGGTTATACGCAATAAAACGCCAGATTGCCCCTGACCTTTTCCCTGTCCGCCGAAAATTTTTGCTTCTCCCTCTGGATCATCGGGATAAATTGCCCTATACCAAAAACGCAGCAGCCCTTTTATTGATGGTTCACGCAGCTCTGCTTGTTGCTCCTGTTCTGCACCAGCGATAAATAAAGGGGTGACAACCCGAAGTTTTAAAATAATTTCTGTCATTGCGTTTTCTCCACTTTATACAAACCCAAACCAAAACTCGTCTTGCCGCCAATCCCTACCCATTGCCCTAACGCCAGCCACGGCACAAACGGCGCAAGCTCTCCACTGTAAATCGTCTCGCCGAGCAGGCCGCCGAACGGCATGTCGCTGTGGCTGCGTTGCGAATGGCGCTCCCAGTCGTGCCATTGCAGGGTGCTGTGCTCGATTTGCACGGTTTCGGCCAGCTTGAGTAGCTGCTGTTTTTGTTCCGGGGCGATGGCTATGCCGCCGCCGTACAGCGTCGCCAGGGCGTTGATGCGGCTTAACAGGCGGTTCATCAACAGGCTGAACGGCGGGACTGTGTTCAGCAATTGGTTGCCAGCTTTCAGCCGTAATCGGGTGTGGTGGGTTAGCCGTATGCGCGACAGGGATGGCGGCGTGTCGGCGAAAAACTGTCCGGCTTGCATGGCTTGGGTTTGTCCCAGCCATTGGCGGTTTCGGTAAAGGGTACCGGCCCCGCCGGAGGTCAGTTGCGTAATGCTGTCGATGCTGAACCGGGCGCGTTGTTTGCCTAAGCCCATAAACTCGCCAAGATGCTCCAGCGCGGCAAACACGATCAGGAAATAATCGACGGCAGCGCCGTACAGGACAACGCCAAGGTTGAGCGTGTCGCCTGCCGCGTAGCGGGTTTTTTCATCCAGGGGCGGAATCAGTACGTAAGGCCGGGGCGGCGCTTGTTGGGCGTCGCTCCAGTGGGCAGGCGGCGTCGGGTTGTAGAAATAATCGCGGAAGTGGCTGCCGATGCGAGCCAGCGCGTGCCCGAATGCGCCGTGAAAGCTGGAGCCCTTGTAGACTGGGAGTTCGGTGGCTTCGGTTAGGCAAAGTTGAAATTCAAAACAGGCCAGGCGAAATGCCGGGTTTTCGGTAACGGCATTGGCAGGGTTTAAACGGGTATGTGCAGTCAAAAAACACCTTAACAGGATTGAATGTGAACGGTATTAATGTGCTTACGTTCTGTGCATGTGACAAAAAACCATTGACGTCAACAAGACAATGGTTTTTGCGGAGGACGAAGAAGGCAGGTAATTAACAGGCTGGCGCGGATACTAACGCTTTTTTTTAAATGCAACAAGCAATGTCAGCCAGATAGCCGATTCGGCGGCTTCAAACCAGCATGGATGGCGGTCAGCGCGCGGCTGGGCAGGATGGTTATGGATTCGCTTCGGGGTTCTAAAGGGCTAGGCTTCCCGGCCGGATTGGTATTCGTTTAGCATGTTTTTATCCCGTTATCAGAGTCCGGGCGGTGCAACAAATTACCAGAAAAACTGCAAGCATTGAAAGAAAGGTTTTCATCCCGTTATCAAAGTCCGGGCGGTGCAACTGTACCCTTGCAGGTTGTTGCTTTGCAAGAGAAATTTCGGCTGTTTGCGGCGCGGTGTGTGAGATTTTCATTAATCGTCCTAAAAACCACCCAGAAACCTGAACAAAACAAAAATTCCCTTTATAAATCAATATACGGCGCACTTTAACTAGATTTTTTCGCAAGCTGTTGATTTAACAATGAACATTAAAAACCGTCCGATTTTGCAATGTCGCGCCGCAACAATAGTTTGAACGGCGGTTTTTAGGATAATAAGCGGCCTGTCATGCCGGTATCGCGGTGCCGACCGAGGTTTTTCGCTAATCAGGTTATTTGTTGCCGGTTTCAACGTCGGGCAGCATAACAATCCGGTTCCTGCCTTCTTCTTTTGCTTGATACATGGCTTGATCGGCGGCTTCGATCATGTCGGTGTAATTGGTATAGTCGGCGCTATACAGGGATACCCCGATGCTGACTGTCAGTAGATGACCGTGAAACCGTTGGTTCATCAGCTTGCCGCGACGCTCAATTTCCGACCTGATGCGCTCGGCGTAACCGTAGGCGCCTTTTGCATCAGTATTTCTAAGCACAAATAAAAACTCTTCTCCGCCGTAGCGGCCGATGAAGTCTCCGGGCCGGGTCAAGCTGCGCAAAATATCGGCAACAATCTTTAAGGCATCGTCTCCGGCTTGATGCCCGCAGGTGTCGTTAAACAGTTTGAACTTGTCTATATCGACAAAGCCAATCGCGATATTGGTCAGTTTGGATTCATCCCCTTGAAAAATCTCAGTCAGGAAATTGGTGAGCATTCGCTTATTGAAAAGCTGCGTTAAGTGGTCGATCTGCGCGTGTTTTTTCTGCTGGTCGTATTGTTTGGCATTAAACATGGCGATCCCCAATTCGTAGGCAATGGGCATTATTTCCGGCAGTAATGATTCGCGCATCGGTTTTTTCGACTGTGAATTATCGGCATAAAGTACGCCGCTCAGACGATTGTGATGCAAGACCGGCACAGCGATAAACTCGCTGGTATTTAAGCGTTGAAGTATTGGGTTGTCGCGCTCTATGGCGGTATTAACGATGACGGCTTTCTTCTCGCGCAGACAGGTTAATAGCAAGCCGGAAATGCCGCTCATGTCGATCTCGAAGGGTTGCAGCGCTGTGGGTAATATTGATGTCGGCCACCAGTATGACGCGATCAGGCAGCGGCGCTTGGGATCGATGGTGAACATGATGCTGCGGTCGAAACAAAATTCGTCCTGTATCGCCTCCAGAGTCCGGGGTATAAAGTCATCAGGGTTAAGGCTGTGATGGGGCGCTGTTAAACAGGATGACGGTTTCCTGCCGGACATATCGACAGCTGAAAAAGGTTTATCCTCGCTTATCTGGCTTAGGTTAATGGTCGCTTTAACCAACGTGGCCCGTAACGTGGTTAAACCGGGCAGCTGGATGTCATAGAATTCCCGAGTGATTTTCATGTCCTGATCTACCTGTTGCAGTAGGGCTTCAAGATCCAGTTGGTCAATATTAATCGTTTCGAGTACGGCGCTTTGCAATTTCGAGTGGCTATCGTGGGTAGCCGAGCCGATGCCCTGTATCCAGGCAATGTAGTTTGCGAAGGAAACGATGGCAATTTCCGTTTTATATTTAGCGTACGAAGACGTCTCCGTCGGCTGGTTGTGGTGGAAAGCGACGATTGCCATGATTGATGGCGGTAATTGCCATTCCAGACAAAAAACATGACCCATCTCGGTATGCGTTATCCCGAAAAAACGACGTTCCTCTTCAATGGTTGAATGTCCGCTTTTACCCATGGAATGAATAAAATCGCTGTAAGTCACACGTCCATAGGTCTCCAAAACTATCTTGCCTATATCGTGTAAAAGCCCTCCGGTATAAACCAGGTCCGGGTCCGGATACTTCAGTGCGACGGCTATTCTCCGGCTTAATGATGCTACATAAAGGCAATGCTGCCAGAAAAACAATAAGTCGAACGCCCGCTTTGAACCTCGTTGAATCAGTTTGTTATAAAGCAGCAGGTTTATCGCAAGCTGGCGTACGGTAGAAAACCCCAGCATGGTCACGGCGCGATTAATGGAGGTTATTTTGTTGGGCAGGGCGTAAGCGGCGGAATTAACCTGTTTCAGGATTTTTGCAGCCAGCACCGGTTCCGTTTCTATGATTAAGGATAAGTGCTCGATCCTGGCGTTATCGTCATTGGTGAGCTTTAAAAGTTTGATGGCGACAGAAGGGACAAGCTGAAGATGTTTGATTTCATCCTTAAGAATGGATCGAGCCGCTTTTTTTATGAGTTCGGTGTTGTCCTTATCTTCGTCAGTCATGACATCTTCTCCATGGTCTAGGTTTTATTGCTGTACTGTAAAGAAAGTCTAATAAATTTTCAGGGGAAATTGTGAGAATTGTCGATCAATATCTTTAAATAGGTATTTAGCATAACATCAAAAATCAGTCACGATGACTGCCCGGTACAAAATTTTCTGAATACATAGTGATGGTTTACAATACCGACGAATAAGTTCGCCCCTAGAGCGGGGTTGCAAATAGACAGGATGTAAAATTATCACATGAAAAAATTAAAATGCGCTGTTATCGGTACCGGTTACTTGGGCAAATTTCACGCAGAAAAATATGCGTCTCTGCCTGATTGCGAACTGGTTGCGGTTGTCGATATTAACGAAGCGGCGGCTAAAGAAGTTGCCGAAAAACACGGCGCAACAGCGCTGACGGACTATCAATCGCTGTTAGGTGAAGTCGATGCGGTCAGCATCGTGGTGCCTACGACACTGCATCATAAGGTCTCCAGGGATTTTCTCAATGCCGGCGCGCATGTGCTGGTTGAAAAACCGATTACCGTGACGGTTGCAGAAGCCGATGAATTGATCGTCATTGCCAAGGCAGGGAATTTGATTTTTCAGGTCGGGCATCTGGAACGGTTTAATCCGGCGGTATTGGGACTGGACAAGGAGGAAAAACCGCTGTTCATCGAATCCCACCGCCTGTCCCCGTTTAATCCGCGCGCCAATGATGTCAGCGTGGTGCTGGATTTAATGATCCACGACATCGATATTATTTTAGCCTTGGTGGATTCCGAGGTGGAACGCATCGATGCCAGCGGCACGGCGGTTTTAACGCAAGGCACCGACATTGCCAATGCCCGCTTGCTGTTTAAAAACGGTTGCGTGGCTAATGTGACGGCCAGCCGGATCAGCATGAAGATGGAACGCAAAATGCGCATGTTCAGGCCGTCTTCCTATGTCTCTGTAGATTTCCAGAATCGTATCTTGACCAAACATCGCACCGGCAAAGGAGAAATGTTCCCCGGCATTCCTGAAATAGAAACGGAAGAATCCGTTTTTGAAAGCGGCGATGCGCTGTTGGAAGAAATCAAGCATTTCGTTAACTGCATTCATACCGGGGACAACCCGCTGGTTTCCGGTGAAGCGGGAAAAAGAGCGCTGGAAACTGCGATAGCCATCACCCGGTTATTAGGCGATAAATAACTGGGTTTAATAGTTCCCCACGCTCCGGCGTGGGAATTCAGTTAACAGCCGGACGGGGCATGTTGCCCCGTCCGAAACGTTTTGATCTGGTTTGAATAGCCGTTTGGTTCGGGTCGTCTGGCGAAAACGTTAGGGACGGGGTTGCAAACCCCATCCCGCTTGAGCACAATCAATCGATAAACATAAAGGCAATAAAACATGATACCAATGGTAAACCTGAAGGCTCAATACGTTGAAATTAAAGATGAAATTGAGCGCGGTCTGGCTGAAACAATCGAAAATTGTTCGTTTATATTAGGGCCTAATGTTCAGGCTTTTGAAAAAGAAGCGGCCGATTATTTGGGTGTTAAACACGCTATTGCGGTGGCTTCAGGAACCGATGCGCTGCATCTGGCCTTGATCGCCGAAGGCATCGGTGCAGGCGATGAAGTGATTACCACCGCGTTCACCTTTATCGCTACGGCGGAAGCGATCAAATATGTCGGCGCGATTCCCGTTTTCGTCGATATAGATCCCAAGACTTTCAATATCTCGCCGGAAGCGATAGAAAAAGCGATTACTCCCAAAACCAAAGCGGTCATGCCGGTGCATTTGTTCGGTCAACCGGCCGACATGGCGGCCATTAAGCGGCTATGCGACCGGCATGATCTAAAGCTGATCGAAGATTGCTGCCAGTCGTTCGGCGCGAGCATCGACGGCAAGCAAACCGGCGCTATCGGCCATGCGGCCGGTTTCAGCTTTTTTCCCAGCAAAAACCTGGGTGCGTTTGGCGATGGCGGACTGGTCGTCACCAACTCCGACGAGACTGCGGCAAAGCTCAAAATGTTGCACAATCATGGCTCGGAAGTCCGTTATTACCATGATGTGATCGGCTACAACAGTCGGCTTGATGAAATGCAGGCGGTCATCTTAAGAGCCAAATTAAAACGCATTGACCAATACAATAAAGGCCGTCGTCATGCCGGGCATCTGTATTCGGAGTTGATGGCCGATTTGCCGTTGACCACGCCGTTTGAAGACGGTCTGGGCGAGCACGTTTATCACCAGTACACGTTGTTATGCGACCGTCGCGATGAAGTTATGAAAGCCTTGCAGGATAAGCAGATTGGCTGTGCCGTGTACTATCCCGTGCCTTTGCACCGGCAGAATGTGTTTAAAGAGGAATACGCCGGCGTCAGTTTGCCGGTGACCGAATTTGTTGCGGCCAACTGTTTGTCATTGCCGATTTGTCCGTCTCTTGAGGATGACACCATCAGGGAGATAGTGGCGGTTATTCGGGGTGTTTTGACGTCATAAAATTACGTAGGGTACGCTGTGTGTACCACTTTCCGGGGCGTTTTTAACCCTATAAAAGGTACGCGCAGCGTACCCTACTTTGAGTCTTGAAACCTTGCAACATAAACCCTTGAAAATCCTATTCAGTGCCGGAGAATCATCCGGCGACCAGCACGCCGCCAATATGTTCCTTGAGCTGAAAAAACAGCAGCCGGACATTAAAGGCATCGGCATGGGCGGCGCAAAAATGGCTCAGGCGGGCATCGATATTCGTTACGATTCGGCCAATATCGCCGTTATCGGCGTGGTTGAAGTCATCAAGCATTATGCCGAAATCCGCCGTGCGTTAACACTGATGCAAGAGTTGGTAGCAACCGAGCGCCCCGACTTGCTGGTTTGCGTAGACTACAAGGAGTTCAACTTTAAACTGGCGCGTTACGCCAAACAGCAGGGCATTAAGGTTCTGTTTTACGTCAGTCCTCAAGTTTGGGCATGGCGGCCTGGACGGGTAAAAGCTTACGGTAAAGTCATCGACATGATGGCGGTGATATTCCCGTTTGAGACCGCTTATTACGACGCCGAAAAAGTGCCGGTACGCTATGTGGGGCATCCTTCGGTAGATAAAGTCCACGCCCAATACAGCAAAGATGAAGATCTAACCCGTTTCGGGCTGGATAAAAAAAAACCGATTGTCGGCTTGTTGCCCGGCAGTCGTGTCAACGAAATCAAACGCATGTTGCCGGTCATGTTGGCCGCCGCCGAAACAGTGCAGGCCGGTTTGCCGGAGTGTCAGTTTATTTTGCCGCAAGCCGATTCAATCAGCGATGCATTGCTTGAAAGCTACACCAGCCAGTCGCCGCTTGCCATCACAATAATAAAAAATCAGCCTTATGATGTGATTCAATGCTGTGACGCGGTGATGACCACCTCAGGCACCGCAACGTTGGAAATCGCCTTGTTAACCGTACCCATGGTCATCGCCTACAAGCTTTCACCGTTAACCTATTGGTTGGGCAAGTGGCTGGTCAATACGCCGTTTATAGGCCTGCCGAATATTGTGTCAGGCAAAAGCGTCATAAAAGAACTGATTCAGCACGATGCGACAGCCGATAACCTGGCGACAGAAGTTATTCGGATTTTGACTGATAAAGCTTACGCCGATGAAATGCGCGAAAACCTGATCCAGGTTAAACAGCAGTTAGGGCAGGGCGGCGGTTCAAGAAACATGGCGCAGCTGGCATTGGAAATGCTGTTAACTCGGCCGGATGGCGGAAGTTAAATATCGGAACGGAAAATTTAAGCGGCGTCGATCAACCGGCGCTATAAAGTTATAAAGAATCAAATGTACAAAACAGCACAAGGGGCAGCTATGGACATTGGAACTGTATTTAAACTGCTGGGCTATATGCTTTGGCCGTTTTTACTGGTGTTTTTATACTATCTGTTTGACAGGAAAGGTTTTAAGAAACAGCTGGAGAAATTTAAACAAGACGGTTTTAAATAAGAGTCTAATCGCATCAGGCGGGTTTGCCGCCTGATGATGCCATTTCTTAATATCGCGGCACCGAATTATCGCAATCGGAAGACCAGGCATCGATCCCGCCCGTTAAATTTGAAACATTCGTAAACCCTGAATGAACAAGATACATGCAGGCTTGTGAACTACGCACGCCATGATGGCAAATGACTACCATTTCTTGTTGCGGGTCTAGCTCACTTAGTCTTTCCGGAATCTGATTAAGCGGAATTAACACACTGTTTTCTATGCTGGCATATTGAAACTCATTAGGTTCCCTGACATCCAGCAAAAATAGATGCGGTTCATTTTGAATTCTGGTTTTTAATTCCGTTGCTGATACTTGTTTTATGGACATGGTTAACCTTTGTTAATAAATTTTTCTAAACGTTGCATGGCAATGGCCATTCTATCTATGGATGTCGTATAAGCAAAGCGGATATAGTGATTGGCCTCATTTGTCCCAAAATCCTTTCCCGGTGTTATTGCGACGCCTTCAGCTTCCAGCAAATCCAGGGCGAATTGATAGCTGTCAGCGGTAAATTTGGAACAGTTGGCATAAATATAGAATGCACCATCCGGTTTGATGGGGATTTCAAAGCCCAGGCGCAACAATGCCTCATAAAGGAAGTCACGTCTGGCTTCAAATTCGGTACGTCTGCGTTCAAGCTCGGCCAGCGTGTCCTCATCAAATGCGGCTAATGCGGCATATTGCGAATGGGTTGCCGTGGCGATAAATATATTCTGCGCCAGCTTTTCGGTGGCATCGATAAATTCCTCAGGTACTATCAACCAGCCGACGCGCCAGCCGGTCATGCCGAAATACTTGGAAAAGCTATTGATAACAAATACATTGTCGCTAAAGGCGAGCGCAGTCGTCGCGTTTTCACCATAAACCAGCCCGTGATAAATCTCATCGGAATAAAAGCAGCCGCCTAACTCATTAACGGTGTGAATGGCTTGTTTTAATTGATCCGAGGCGATGACAGTGCCGGTAGGATTTGACGGCGAGGCAATCAACGCGCCTTTAGTGGCTTTAGTCCAATGCTGTTTGATGCGCGCGGCGGTCAGCTGATAGCGACTTGTGGCATCGACCGGAACGGTTCTGGCTTTACCGTCAAACAACTTAACAAAGTTGCTGTTACAGGGATAACAGGGGTCCGCCATCAGCAGTTCTTCCGCTGGATTAAGGCTGGCCCCAAGGGCTAATAAAAACGCCCCAGAGGCTCCAGGCGTTACAAAAATGCGTTTTTTGTCCACCATCACCGAATAACGCGTTTGATAAAATTCGGCTATTTTTTCGCGCAGCTCCGGCAATCCCGCTGCCGGGGTATATTTCACTTCGCCGGTTTTAAGTTGTCTAATGCCCGCTTCAACAATGGTCTGCGGCGTAGCAAAATCAGGTTCGCCGATTTCCATGTGAATGACATCCTTGCCCTGCGCCTCCAATTGTTTTGCGCGGCGCAGTAGCTCCATCACATAAAAGGGTGAAATTCCCTGAGTCCGCTTTGCCAGTCGTACGCTCATAATATCGACACTAATCACAAAAGCGGTAGATCATACCAATAAACCTTGCTATCCGGTTGCTATTCTGCTAAAAATGCGCGGTTTTATTTAATCTTGTCTTAGGAGTTAATGGATGACCGATAGTTCTAAAACTGGCGCATCACCTTTCAGTTTTAAGCCTTATCAAGAAAAAGAAGGCGAAGAATACATGAATGCCGATCAATTGGAGCATTTTGAGACTATTCTTAAAAACTGGAAAGGCGAATTAATGCACGAAGTAGATCGCACTGTGCATCACATGCAGGATGACGCATCTAATTTTCCTGATCCTAATGACCGAGCGTCTCAGGAGTCAGAATTCAGTCTGGAATTAAGAACTCGTGATCGTGAACGACGGCTGATCAAGAAAATTGATGAATCCCTTAAAGAAATTGAATCAGGGGATTATGGTTTTTGTGAGTCTTGCGGCATTGAAATAGGCATACGCCGTCTGGAAGCGAGACCCACTGCCAGTCTGTGCATCGACTGCAAAACACTTGATGAAATTCGTGAAAAACAAATGGGTTAATTCTGGATAAACAACCCACCATCGGCCGGTTTGCACCCTCGCCCACCGGCCCTTTACACCTCGGTTCACTCTACACGGCGCTTGCCGGTTTTCTTCAAGCCCGCTCACAACAAGGTCTGTGGCTGCTACGCATTGATGACCTCGACACCCCCAGAAACGTAAAAGGCTCGGCCGATACCCTATTAAAAACCCTGGAGGCTTTTGGCCTGCATTGGGACGGCGAGGTTTATTATCAAAGCCGACATATCGATGTTTATAACGATGTCTTCAACGACCTGCAAAAAAACCAACTGATCTACCCCTGCACATGCAGCAGAAAAACACTGACGGCCAGCGATAGAGGGCAATCACAGCCCGATATATACCCCGGCATTTGCCGAGACCGGCAAACCCTTCCTGACGGTCCTCATGCACTGCGCATTAAAACCGATAACCGCATCATTACCTTTCAGGATGAACTGCAAGGCCTGATTTCCCATAACCTCGCCACGCAGGACGGCGATTTTATCGTGAAGCGCAAAGACCGGATTATTGCCTATCAATTTGCCGTGGTGATTGATGATGACTTGCAACACGTTAATCATATTGTCCGCGGCTTTGATTTGCTGGATGCAACACCTAAACAGATTTACCTGCAACAGTTGCTGGGTCTTATTACTCCCCGCTATATGCATGTCCCTGTTATTGTTGACCAGCAAGGTTATAAGCTCAGCAAACAAACGCAGGCAATGGCGGTTGACTTAACGTCGCCTGACCGTGTTATTTTTGAGCTGCTGGTTTTATTAAAGCAAAATCCGCCGGTTGAACTGCAAGAAGCCCCGGTAACCGAGTTACTTGGCTGGGCGGTTGAACATTGGAATCCGGTTTTGTTGAAAAATGCGCATGCCGTTAGTTGCGACTATTAGCTGAACAATAGCTACGAAGCTTGAGGAATTGCAGTTAAATAAGCCGAAAATGGAAAAAGCCTGCCCGCTTGGCGGCTAGATATTAACCTGACTTAAGCAGAATGAATGCATTACTACCCGATTGCGGCCTTCCTGCTTGGCGCGGTACATCGCCTGATCGGCGGCGGCTACCAGCGAGCTAAACTCCAGTCCGGCATGTATTGAATCGGACACCCCGATGCTGATGGTACTGCGCAGGACGTCGCCACCGAATTCCATTATCAGTGCCGCATAGTTTTGACGCAGGCGATCAGCCAATGTCCAGGCATCTTTTTCGATGGTGGAGGGCAGTAGAATACAGAATTCTTCACCTCCGTAGCGGGCGAAGTAGTCGTCGCTACGAATGGTTTTTTGCGCCACCGCAGCCAGACGCCTCAATACCTCATCCCCCACCGGATGACCGTAACGGTCATTGATGGACTTGAAATGGTCGACATCGATCATCATGATTGCCAGCGCATCTCCGGTACGGGTACATCGTGCCGACAGGCGGGCAGCCTCCTGTTCCAGGCTACGTCGGTTCAGCGCTCCGGTCAGCGCATCGCTTAATGCCAGTTTTTGAAGATCCGCAGAAAGTCGGTAATTCAGCATCAGCACGAACCCGAAGGCCAGGCACATTTGCGCCATGCTGCCAATAAAAAAAGTCGCCGGATTAATGGGAGCTTGCGAAAAAAGGCCATAAGTATTGGCCGGAGAAAGAAAAACGATGGCCGCTCTAAGCAGTAACATCATCGCAACTACCGCGAATGATCCACCGGTAAACCAATACGCAGTCCGCAACGGTTGTTCTATACGGATGAACAAGGCACGGGCGCAGGCCGCATTACATAAGGCAAACACCAACGAATTGGCGACAACGCGGGAATGAATATCAGGATGGAGGATAACGAACCAGATGCTTTGAATAAACACCAGTCCGGCCAGCAACCACGGAATGTACTTGTTGCAGAGCCCGGTCTTGAAAGCCTGGATGCCGTTGAATTGCAAGCCTATCCCTGTTGCCGCCAAGGTAGCGCCGAGTACCAGAACCCAAGAGCTGCCCGGTAATTCCTGCTGGGGATAGGAAAAGCCCAGACCCAGCCCTATGCATAGACCGCCCAATGCCCAGTGCTGCACGCCGCGGGTGTTACCGGCATGCAATCCCGCCAATGTCAGCAGGCCGGAAAACAGCAAGATCAACGCGGACATCATCACCATCATCGTGCGAGAGTCGAGATTCATTGCGTCATCCGATAGTGGGCGAAAATCTTAAGTTGAATATGCACAATATTCCTAATTACAGCTTATGTTACAAGGTGTTGCGTATTTCCGGTAAATGTTACCGATTGCTATCGGGCGTGGCGATGCGGTTTAGCATATCCTGCCGGCAGTCGGCTTGTCGTCTATGCGTCGATTTCATTATATAGCAGACGAACCATAATGATAGAGCAGAATACTTACAATACGTCAGGATAAAGCGCATCCTGCACATTGCTGATAATTAAACGGCTATAGCTTACAATGTTGATTGAACAGCGGGTTGATATATTACTTTTACTTTTTTGAGTCGCGGACATGAATGATTATCTAGGTAATACACCGATACGGCAGCTCATTCCCGGCATTCTACTTGCCTGTCTTTTATTGTTGGGCTTTATGGTGCTGCGTGAGTTTTTGCTCACCCTGGCCTGGGCGCTGATTATCGCCTATGTCGTATGGCCGCCTTACCGTTATTTAAGGCAGCAACTCAAAGGCGATGCCACGCTCAGTGCGGCGGTTATGACGACGATTATTGCGGCGGTGCTCTTTCTGACAGTCTACTGGCTGGTTGCCATGTTGCAAGATGAGTTGAAAACCGCTTATCAAACCCTGGTGAGCGACTTTGGTCAGAATACTTACCGCCTGCCGGATTTTATCAGCCGCATTCCCTGGTTGGGCAGCACCGCGCAGGAATGGCTGGAGCGGTTGACCGATGACCGAGCGGCGGTGATAGCGCAATTTGCGGACTGGGCGCAACAGTGGTCGGGCGAATTCGCCAAATTCCTCGGCGGTATCGGCCGCTACATTATGAAATTGGGCGTTATCCTGGTGACGGTGTTTTTTTGTTTCCGCGACGGTGACGAGGCGGTTAGGCAGTTGCATCAAGGCCTGGTACGGTTTCTGGGAAAATATCAGGACGTGTATCTGGAAGCCGCCGGGCACACGACCCGAGCCGTGGTTTACGGCTTGGTGTTGGCCGCGCTGGGGCAGGGCATGCTGGCCGGATTGGGCTATGCGGTTGCCGGTGTTCAAGCGCCGGTACTGTTGGGTGCGGTGACCGCGCTGTTAGCGCTGGTTCCGATGGGAGCCACACTGGTGTGGATGCCGGTAGGCATCGTGCTGGTGCTGACGGAGCAAACCTGGCAAGGCATAGGGCTGTTGCTCTGGGGTTTTCTGGTGGTGAGTACGGTGGATAATGTGATCCGGCCATTGGTCATCAGCGGCGCGGGTCGGATACCATTTCTGGTGGTGTTGTTCGGTGTACTTGGCGGACTCTCGGCTTTCGGCGCTATCGGCCTGTTTTTAGGTCCGGTGATTCTGGCCGTCCTGCTCTCTGTGTGGCAAGCCTGGCTGAAGCTGCAACAGCATGAAGAACAGACACACGAATCGGCGCCTTCGGCAGACCGAAAACTGCAGACCGACTGGCACACCCTGTCGATCGAGGAAACGCTTTCGGCGCAGGCTTCGGATTCAGCTACCGGCTTGAGCCAAAAAGCCGCTGAAGATCGGTTGAACCGCTACGGCCCCAACCGGCTGACCGAAAAACCGCCGCGTCCCGCCTGGCATTTACTGTTAGCCCAGTTTAAAAGCTTTCTTATCCTGGTGCTGCTTGTCGCGGCGGTCTTGGCCGCCATTATCGGCGATTTAGCAGACGGCATAGTGATTCTGGCGGTTGTGAGCATTAACGCGCTGTTGGGATTCTATCAGGAGTTTCAGGCCGAAAAATCGCTGGCGGCGCTTAAGAATATGCTCGCATTGCAGGCCGAGGTGCGCCGTGACGGTCACATCGTTCAACTGCCTGCCGACCAGCTGGTGCCGGGGGATATCGTCATTCTGGAGCCGGGCGACAAGATTCCCGCAGACGGCCGCATTATTTCCTGCCAGACGCTGGAAGTCGACGAGTCCGCGCTGACCGGCGAGTCGGTGCCCGTTGCCAAACAGCATCAGGCATTCGAGCCGGCAACAATGCCGCTCGCCGAGCGTAGCAACATGCTTTACATGAATAATGCCGTCACCCGCGGGCGCGCGGAAATGGTGGTGACCGCGACCGGCATGGACACCGAGATCGGCAAACTGGCGGGGCTGTTGGCGGGAGCAGAAGACGGCGAGACACCGTTGCAAATACAGCTCGACAGTCTCGGTAAACGTCTGGCCTTGATTGCCGTTGTGATTATCGGGGTATTGTTTATAACCGCCTTGTACCGCGGAGAGTCGCTGATCCAGACCGCGTTTACCGCGATTGCTTTGGCTGTGGCAGCCATTCCCGAAGGCCTACCCGCCGTAGTCACCGTCACCCTGGCTTTGGGGATGCATCGCATGGCCCGTCAACGCGCCATCGTCAAACGTCTGGCCGCCGTCGAAACCTTGGGTTGCACCACGGTTATTTGCACCGACAAGACCGGCACCTTGACCGTTAACCAGATGACTGCACGGTCGATTTTCTACAAAGGCCGGAGCTATAAGGTCAGCGGTGAGGGTTATGCACTCGCCGGTGAGATTTTGCCTGCTACCGGCGACAGTGCAGTCGATGATTTAGCGGATTTGTTGCTGCCCTTAGCGTTATGCAACAACAGTCATTTTCAGGGCAAGCAGGCGGTCGGCGATCCGATGGAAAGCGCATTATTGGTGCTTGCCGCCAAAGGCGGTGTCGACAAGGAGCAGGCCGTCTTGCAACTGCCGCGCGTCGCCGAAATCCCTTTTGATGCCGAGCATAAATTCATGGCGACCTTCCATCGGCAGGGCGACCAAGTCAAAATATTTATCAAGGGCGCGCCGGAAGTCTTGCTCAAGCTGTGTAACTCGGTAGTCGATAACAATGGCAACTCGCTACCGGCTCAACAGGACAAACTGCTGGCCCAGAACCAGATCATGGCGGGCACCGGTCTGCGGGTGTTGGGGGTAGCGGTTCGTACGCTGCCCGCAGACGACTATAAAGCGGATAGCGACCTGTTTCAGTACATTCAGGAGCTTACCTTTGTCGCGTTGGTCGGTTTAATGGACCCGCCAAGAGCCGAAGCACGCGAGGCCATCAAGCTCTGTCAGCAAGCCGGTATCGCGGTCAAGATGATTACCGGCGACCAGAAAGTCACGGCTTTTGCGATTGCCCAGGAACTGGGCTTGTCGGGTGAAGTGATCGAAGGCGAAGAATTGGCAGGACTGGATGATGAGGCCCTGGCCGCGCGTATTAACGCGATCACTGTGTTTGCCCGCACCGCGCCGGAACAGAAAGTACGGATCATCAAAGCCTTGAAAGCCGACGGCCATGTGGTTGCGATGACCGGCGACGGCGTCAACGATGCGCCCGCCTTAAAGAGCGCCGACATAGGCATCGCGATGGGCATCACCGGCACCGATGTCGCCAGGGAAGCGGCATCGATGATATTGACCGATGACAATTTCGCCACCATCGTTAAAGCGGTCAAAGAGGGGCGGGGTATTTACGACAACATGGTCAAATTCGTACGCTTCCAGCTGTCCACCAACATCGGCGCGATCCTGACCGTAGCGGGAGCCCCGCTGCTGGGCATGCCGGTGCCGTTTACCGCCGTGCAATTGCTGTGGATCAACATCATCATGGACGGCCCTCCGGCCATGTCGCTGGGCGTCGATCCCGTCCGCACCGGCAGCATGGACGAAGCGCCGCGACATCCTGATGCGCGGATACTGTCGTTACGGCGTTTTGGTAATCTTTTCAGCTATGGCTTGACCATGGCTGTCGGCACCTTGGGGATGTTGTATTACGGCTTGAAAACCGGTGAAAGTCAGCATGCCGCGACTCTGGCGTTTACCACCTTTGTACTGTTCCAGGTGTTCAACGTATTCAATGCCCGAGCGGAAAAAGGCACGACCTTCAACCGGCATTTTTGCGCCAACCGCTGGCTTTGGCTGGCTATTTTCGGGGTAATTCTGCTGCAGATACTGGTCATACATTGGCCGCCCGCGCAGCGGATATTCCATACCACGGCATTGATGCCGACGGATTGGCTGATGGCGGCTGGGGTTGCCGTGTCTATCCTTGTTCTTGAGGAGTTGCGTAAATTTCTGTGGCTGCTGTGGGGGCGCACTCAAGCTGAACGGGGCTTGTGATAATTTCAGTTACATTTGAAGCGTCGCCGTATCTAAGAGATGATGGGGCGACAATCCCGTCTCGATCCGAGAATGCAGCCAAGGGGCGCTACGCCGCGAGTCGCGGTTAATGCATCGAACAGGCCTTGTAAATACAAGACGTAGCGCGACACTGCCCTTAAACGCTAGTTCCCAAGCTCCAGCCTGGGAATTCGGTGTGGGAAGCTCCAGCTTCCCGTCTCGCGAAGTTACGATTGCATGGACAGATATTTGCTCCGGCAATATCTACATTTGCCACATCCCTGTGGGGCGTGCAGGAGGTAGAATCACGCTCCAAGCGGGACGGGGTTTGCAACCCCGTCCCTAACGTTTTACGATGTCTGAGCTAAGTGGCTGGCTACACTTAAAAAATGCAAAATATTTCGAACTGGGCAGTATACGCCGTCCGGCCTGAGACCTTATGGAATGGGTTGCTATTCTGATTCGGAACAGCCATAGCGTAAGTAGTAATGCGAAAGTTATTAGGAAGTAAATTTATTGTGTCAAACTGGAAACGATTGCAATAACAGACAAAAATTAGGAGTCCACCTGAAATTCATCGCCAAACTGACCCCGGAAGAGGAAGTAACGTTAACCGAAGCCTATCGTAACCACCCATTATTCCGGGTTAGACAACGGGCACATGCTATCTTATTGAATAATAGAAGGTATGTAATTGCACGGCTGAGCGAATTGTTTGAGTCCCAGCATGAGACTGTCAGCTCATGGTTAGACAAATGGGAAACAGAGGGATTAATAGGGCTTTACGATTGTCCACGAAGCGGTAGGCCTGTGCGCTTCACGGTTGAGGAACAAGCCGTTTTTCTGGGCTATATTGACAAAAACCCACACCAGCCCAAGGCCGCCGCAGCACGATTGCTGGAGGAGACGGGCAAGGAAGCCAGCCTTGACACCTTTAAACGAATTTTAAAAAAAGTGCCTATGCCTGGAAACGTTGTCGGCAATCAGTGAAGGGAAAGCGTAATGAAGCAGATTTCCAACGTGATAAGGCATATCTGAAGGCCTTGAAACAGCAAGAGGATGATGGGGAATTGAAGCTTTACTACTTTGACGAATCCGGATTTAGCACGACACCCTGTGTACCCTATGGATGGCAACGGATTGGCGAGACCCGACAAATACCCTGCTATCGTAGCAAGCGCATGAATGTGTTAGGTTTTTTGAGTCGCAGCAATGATCTGTTTTTCCACAGCTCCGAACAATCGGTGACAACGGATACGGTTGTCAATGCCTTTGATGCGTTTGTCGAAACGTATGCAGGCAAGTACGAAGAAACTAAAGTGCCGTGCTGTGTGGTGTTGGATAATGCTTCCATTCATCGTAGCGGCGTATTCAAAGAAAAGCTGGCGGGCTGGCAACAACGTGGTGTGTGCTTACATTTTCTTCCGCCTTACAGCCCGGAGCTGAACCTGATCGAAATACTCTGGCGTAAAGTTAAGTACGAATGGTTGCCGCTCGATGCCTATCAAAGTTACGGACACTTGAAAAAGTGGGTGTTGGAAATCCTGAGTGACATCGGTAAAAAATTCCAAATAACTTTTGCGTAACTACTTAACAGCGGTAATCAATGCTTCAGGTCCTGTTGCAGGGCTTGCTTCAATTCGTCCTTGGCATTTGTGTAAACATCAAACTGTTCGGGTGTCAGCACGCTGCGCAAGGTATCATCTTTCTGTTCCAAGAGGGCCTTGATGTCACGCATTTTAAAGAAACCGATGCTTGATCCTTTCAACACGGGTTCTATTTTTTCCGCGTATTCCTGATTGATTTCCCGTATCTTGGCAATCTCATCCTGAGATATATTCAGCTTTTTTTGCATGAAGCGTGTTTGTGAGGCCGCTCTTTCTGTCGGCGTGGAGTTGAGCAGATATGCCATATCTTCGGCATTTGCAATGGGAATGCATAGCGATAAAAATAACGCAATTGTCAGTTTTGATGTGCGCATCGTGGCCCTGAATAGTCGATGTTTATGGAAAAGTATGAGTTTGCTCAAATCTGTAACTGATGTTACGCAGTTAGTCGAATTTCGACCGCTTTAAGATTAAGGAGTCGCTAGCGCGACACTTGATTGAATCGGGTTGTCGCACCCGAAGGCGAGTTACTTTCTTTTGCTTCGCCAAAAGAAAGTAACCAAAGAAAAGGCGACCCGGTTACCGCTTACTTCCTGCGCTCCTCGCTTTTATCGAGGGTCAGCAGAAGGGGCTCCTGCCCCTCTGCTGACGCGCGGCATCCCTGCCGCGCCCCTAACGGGCTGTTCTCGATAAAAGCTCCGGTGCTCGGCGCGGCAAACGGGAGAAATACCACCCGTGCGTAACATCAGTCTGTAATTTGGTATGAATGCCCTGTCATTTCCCCCGATCCCTGTCTGGAATTTTCCAAGCGGGACGGGGTTTGTAACCACCGTCCGGCCCGAGTTATCATTCCAAGGCATATTGTACGATAACGACCTACGACGGATTCATTGTAGGTGGATTCGCCACCAGGCAATCGGTCGCAACGCTTATACAACTCTATGGGTTGAATTCGAACGCCCCCTGCAAACCATTGGCCTTGGCGTCCCTCTCGGTGAGTGGTGCCAAGCCGAAGCGGGTTTCGATCAGTTTTAGAATCGAGGTTGTGTCGTAGACCGTGTGGTCAACATAGCCCTTCTTCGCGAACGGCGAAACGATGATGGCTGGAATGCGGGTGCCGGGTCCCCAGCGATCGATTTTGGGCGGAGCAATGTGGTCCCAAAAACCGCCGTATTCGTCGTAAGCGATGATGATAGCGGTGCTGGGCCAAGCCGCGCTGTCGCGGATAGCGTCAACGACCTCTTTGACCTCGCGGTCGGCTTCAAGGATGCTGGAATGGCCGGGATGTTGGTCTTTATTGCCCGTCGGCTTGAAGAACGCCACCTGCGGGAAATTGCCCTTGAGGTCGGCGAACAGCTTGCTCCTATCCTTCAAATGTTCCGCTCGTGCCCGGCTGTCCGGTGCATAATTGGCGTAATATATGAAAGGTTGATGATGGTAATCGAATTTGTCCCCGGTTTTGCGCCCGGCCGCAGCATCGTCCCAGCCTCCGGCATACCACGCCCAGGAAATACTTTTTTCGGACAATCGGTCGCCGATGGTGGTTTGATACTGCGCCGGTAGCCGATCCTTTTGATGGGCGGGATCGAAAGGCGGAAAATGCGGCTGGATGGTATTGACTGCGTAACCGTCTTCGGTGAGCGCAGGATCGCCGATCGGCTTGCCGGTGGCCGGATCATTTTTCCATTGATGAAGGTTGGCGGGGGCGTCTTTGAAGGTCGGTGTGCAGGCGCAGATCAGCCATTGATGATTCAGGAACGAACCGCCAAATGCCGCCTGAAAAAAGTTATCGGCCAGCGTGAATTCCTTGGCATAGTTCCACAGCGCCGTACCGGACAGGTCGTAGTGGCCCATCGTCAACCCTCCGGCGGAGGACAGTTGGGCAAAGCGATCATTGCGGCCGCCGTCGATCTGCATCTGGTGGATGAAGAATCGATGAGTAAGATCCGGGTGTTTCTCGTCGGGCTTCGCATAGCGGGCGATATCGAAGGGGCTGTTCGCTAGATCGATGGGGAAACGCTTGTCGAGGACGACCGGTTTGTGTTTGACGTCCATTACGGTAGGTAATGCTTGATAAGGGCGTCCGGATTCGTCTACCTGGGGCGGCGCATTCTGGGCGTCGGCGAGGCCGTTGGCGCCGGGAAACAAGCCGAACAGACTGTCAAAGCTACGGTTTTCAAGGTAGATGACGACGATGTGCTCGATGCGGTTCAGGCCGACCGGCTCAGTCCGGGCTGTGGCAGGCAGTAATGTGGCCAGCGCCGCCAGGAGGGCCGCGATGTGGTTGATTTTCATGATGGTTTCCCTTTGTTGCTTTGTTATGGTGTAGGCGAATAAATCGAATGATCGGCGAAAATCAAACAGTTTGGCATGATTATAACAATGCTTTATTAATTTAAGTCGAGACGTTGCCATGAACAGAAGAACCTTTCTTAAATCAGCGCTTTCCGGCGGCGCTCTGGTCTTTGCAGGGAGTTACCCGATATTCATAGAGAGAAATATCGTGCAGGTGAATCGGTATAAGATTCCAATCGATAATCTGCCGCTGTCGTTTCACGGGTTTACGCTGGCGCACCTGACGGACATACATTTGGGCTTTCTGGTCTCACCGTCGTTTGTCGAACAGATAGTTCATCGGACCAACAGTTTAAACACGGATGCCATCGTATGTACCGGCGATTATGTCCATAATAGGAATACGATTGAAGAAATCGACAAAGTATGGCCTATTTTATCCAAACTCAGTGCAAGGTGCGGCGTGTATTCGGTACTGGGCAATCATGACCATTGGGGTGACTCCAGCCGATCCCTGTGCTGGCTGGAACGGTCAGGACAGAACATTCGCCATCAGTGCAAAGCGATCTACAAGGGTAGAGACAGGATTTTGATTGGTGGAGCAGGGGACTTATGGGGAGACAAGCTGAATATCGACAAGGCTTTTTCCAGCTCGGATCGAGACGACTGCCGGATACTGCTGTCGCATAACCCGGATTCGGTCGATACGGAGTTTGAAACGCCGTTATCTTTGGTGTTGAGCGGTCATACTCACGGCGGGCAGGTGATAATACCTTTCTTGGGCGCGCTCAGGTTACCGGTAGAAAACAAAGCTTATTCCAGCAGCCTTATCGCCACACCCAGAACCCCGCTTTTTATAAGTCGAGGGATCGGCTGGGCAATTTTGCCGGTGAGGTTCAATTGCTACCCCGAAATCGCAGTGTTGGAACTGGTAAGTCCAAAGTTAACGGCATAACAATGTTCTGTGCTTGATGCCAACGGCGGCAATCGGTAGGCGATTTGAGGTTAGTCCCCAAATCTTAAAAGCACAAAGAAATCTAAGCTAAAAACGCCATGTTTTTCGTATCTTTGCGGTTTAGTAATCAATCGGCTGACATTAATTAGGTTACAAAATTGTGAAAACCGGAAAAATTCCACTAGAATTGTCGGTTGGTAAAGACGGGGCATACTAGAAAAAATAAAAAGCCGCGTCTTGATGTGTTATTTATTTCACCCTAACGCGGAGTTTTCCTTTGCAACTTTCAAACGGGTTTTTCATCCAATTCATTCGGTTAGCGGGGCCTTTTTGGCATTCTGAAAATAAGTCGACTATTCGTAGCCTGACACTGGCTTTATTCATGCTCACCGTGATGCAAATCGGTATTGCCGTGGTTATCACAGTGTGGAGCGCCGATCTTTTCAATGCGCTTGAACAGCGCTCAATGAGCGGATTATTTACGCAGATCGGCCTTATCGTACTGATTTTTGCAGCCAATATAGCGGTTACCACTGCCCATTTTAAAGTTAAGCGACGTTTGCAGCTCGACTGGCGAAGCTGGTTAACACATCACTTAATCAGTAAATGGATGACCGATGGCCGCCATTATCTGGTCACGCACATTCAGGGAACGCATGATAATCCTGATGGACGAATCGCTGAAGATATCCGTATTGCGACCGAAGCGGCTATCGATCTTTGTCATTCCTTAGTTTATTGCTCGTTAGTGTTGATTAGTTTTACCAAAATCCTCTGGACACTCTCCGGCACCGTTACGCTTGATTTGTTGTTCATTGAAATTCCCATTTACGGGCATTTGGTCTGGCTGGCTATCATCTATGCGGCATGCGCTTCCTCGTTGGGTTGGTGGCTAGGCCGGCCCTATACCATGGCGACTGATGCCAGACAAACCGTGGAAGCCAATTTCAGGTTTGGCCTGGTAACCGCGCGAGAAAACTCCCTGGCGGTTGCTTTGGTTCATGGTGAAGCCAATGAACGGCGTCGTTTCATTGGGCTTTTTAAGGATATTGTTCATGCATGGCAACGCCAAACCTTGGCCTGGTCGCATCTATTTATGCTTACGTCCGGCTATTCGGTGTTATCGATGGCATTTCCCATTCTGGTGTCTGCGCCCCGCTATATTCTGGGGAGTATCTCGCTCGGCGCTTTGATGCAATCAGCCCAGGCATTCCAGCAAACGGCTGGAGCGTTGTCCTGGCCGGTCGATAATATGGCCCGCGTCGCAGAGTGGCGGGCTTCTGTTGAACGAGTACTGGGATTGGTTAACGGACTCGACCGGCTAGAGCAGGAAATCGTCCTCCATGATCCGCATCGTATTCACCTGAAAAAAACCGAACAGGATGTTTTGCGTTTTTGCGATCTGTGTATTATCAGGCTTGACGGCGTGGTGTGCGTATCGGCTATCAATGCCGAAATCAGGCCGGGAGAACGCATGCTGATTACCGGTAATGCCTTTACCGGCTCCAAGTTGTTTAAGGCGATAGTCGGTCTTTGGCCGTGGGGAGAAGGGGCTATTGAGTTACCGCGTGACCCGGTGTTTTTTATGCCGCCACGACCTTATCTGCCCACCGGAACTTTACGGGCAGCGATTTGTTATCCGTCAGCCAATATAGAATATACCGAGTCTGCGCTTACGGAAGCGCTTGATCTGGTAGGGTTGGAAGAATTGCATGAGCAGCTCGACCACGTCGATAATTGGGCCAGCGCGCTTTCCCGGGAACACCAACAGCGTCTGGGTGTGGTTCGATTGCTGTTGCAGCAACCCAAGTGGATATTGTTGCAAGAGGCGATGGACTCGCTTGATTCCTCCTGCGAAATGAAAATGCTGCGTTTGATAGCCCAAAAACTGCCTGATGCCGCGATACTGACGATTACCAATGAACCGCTGGCCGAGGGATTCCATCAGCGACGGATTATATTGTAACGGCTCTTGTCTTTGAATCACGAAGTCATGTAGGGCTCCCTACATGACTAACTTTACCGCCTATACGCCGACATTTACCCAAAGGTCTATCCATCCTGCAGCACTTTGGGTTAGTTGTTACAAGTCACTCCGACGCTACTAACGCCAGTAAATCGGTGACGCCAACGTCCAAGCCCTGTTGCGACAGCAAGGTGGTTGCTTGGCCTCTGTGGTGAGTCTGGTGGTTAAAAAAGTGCAGCATCAGGCTGGCGAAGTTTTTGATCGCCGGTTCGCCTTTCATGTTGTGGTACGCGAGCTTATGGTTCAGGTCGGATGCGTCGAGTTGTTCACACCAGCTTATGATCGTGGCGTCCACGTTCCGGCGTTCCGCGCTTAACGCGGTAAAGTCATCAGGTAAGGTTTTCGGTTTGGGCATTGCGCGAATCTGATCCAGCGCCGGATGTTGCGCGGGATGTTCGGAAAAGCGTTGCAGCCAGATAATATCGGCCACCATGATATGGTTCAAGGTACCCAGAAGCGAGCCGAAAAACGCGCCGCGATCCCTGGCAATCTCGTCGGCAGGCAGTTGGGCTGCGGTATTGTAGAGTTTGTCGTTCATCCATTGGTTGTAGCGGCTTAATAAGCACAAGTGTTCAAGCATGGTAAGGTTCCTGTTTGGTGAAGCTGAAGCTTTTTTAGCTTTGAAAGTAGCAACGCGTCCTACGAGGCAATTTTATGGTATCACCAAATTACAAAATCAGAACACTGTCTCGTGATGAAATCAATATTGCCACTGACTGGGCTGCATCCGAGGGGTGGAATCCGGGGCTGTATGATGCCGACTGTTTTTATACGGCAGACCCGGAAGGATTTCTTGTGGGGGAGCTCAATAATGAACCGGTTGCAACGATTTCAGCTGTGAAATACGGTGAGACATTCGGTTTTATCGGGTGTTATATCGTTAAGCCGGAGTATCGCGGACAAGGCTATGGGATTCAAATATGGAAGGCCGGTCTTGGACGTTTATCGGGACGAAATGTTGGGCTTGATGGCGTTGTTGCCCAGCAAGACAATTATAAAAAATCAGGTTTTGAACTCGCTTACCGGAACATCCGCTATGAAGGGGTGAGCGGCGGCGAACCGGCTAAAACCCCGGAAATTATTAAATTGTCAGAATTGCCTTTTGACGTTGTTGAAGCTTATGATCAGCCATTCTTTCCTGATAACAGGACCCGGTTTCTAAAATCATGGCTCAATCAACCCGAGAGTGTTGCACTGGGTATCATGCAAAAAGGAAAGCTTTCAGGCTATGGCATGGTTAGATCCTGTCGCTCGGGATATAAAATCGGACCGCTTTTTGCCGATAGCCCTGAGTTAGCGGAATCGCTTTTTGTTTCGTTGAAAGCCGGGGTTATGCCTGGAAAACCAATCTATTTGGATGTTCCTGAAATGAATCAGGATGCGGTTGCCTTAGCTGAAAATCATAAGATGAAACTGGTTTTTGAAACAGCAAGAATGTATACCGGCGTCTTTCCTGATTTGCCGCTCAACAGGCTTTTTGGCGTTACAACCTTTGAACTGGGTTGAGTTATATACCGAGTAGCCCGTATGGAGCTTGCGTAATACGGGATTTCGTGACTCCGATGTCCTGTATTACGTTACACTTCATACAGGCTACACTAATAGATTTACCAGTATCTGTTCATAAATATCGGACAAAATTTCCAAGTCTTCCACGCCGACATGTTCATTGATTTTATGGATGCTTTCATTCAATGGGCCGAGCTCGATAACCTGAGCTCCGGTCGGGGCGATAAAACGTCCGTCTGAGGTGCCGCCGCCGGTATCGTCCAAGGTTTCAAAGCCGGTCACGGTTTTGATCGCAGCATGGGCGGCATCAATCAATGCCCCCGGTTCGGTCAGGAAAGGATTGCCGGACAAGCGCCATTCCAGTTCGTATTTAAAATCGTATTTGTCCAGTATCGCGCGGGTGCGTTGCTTGATGGTTTCCTCGTCCAGTTCGGTGCAAAAACGCAGGTTGAACTGTACGTTGACGCTGCCGGGGATGATGTTTTCCGCGCCGGTTCCGGCGTTGATATTGGAAACCTGCAAGCTGGTCGGCGGGAAAAAGGCATTACCGTGATCCCATACTTCTTCGGTCAGGTCTTTTAACGCCGGAGCAAAGGTGTGTATCGGGTTGTCGGCAAGCTCGGGATAAGCAACGTGGCCTTGTATGCCTGCAATGGTCAGTTTGGCGCATAAAGAACCGCGCCGACCGACGCGAATCACATCGCCGATTTTCTTGTCGCTGGACGGCTCGCCGACCAGACACCAGTCTATTTTTTCGTTGCGCTGCTCCAGCACTTCAACGACTTTAACTACGCCGTTGGTGGCGATGCCTTCTTCGTCGCTGGTCATCATCACCGCGATAGAGCCCTGATGATCCGGGTGCTTGGCAATAAAACGCTCGACGGCGGTGATAAAACAGGCGATGCCGCCTTTCATATCGGCAGCGCCGCGGCCGTAAAGCTTGCCGTCACGAATCATCGGCTCAAATGGCGGTGAAACCCAGGCCTCCAGCGGGCCGGTAGGCACTACGTCGGTGTGGCCGAGGAAGGTCAACAGCGGTTTGGCTTCGCCGCGTCTAAGCCAGATGTTTTGGGTGTCTTCAAAGTCCAGGCGTTCTTCCTTGAAGCCCAGTTTAGTTAAACGCGCAGCCAGCACATCCTGGCAACCCGCATCTTGTGGGGTTACCGATTCGCGGCTGATCAGGTCTTTAAGAAGTTCCAGTATGTTGCTCATAGTAAATTCCTCGTTCCCACGCGCCGCGTGGGAATGCTATGGTGGACGCGCTGCGTCCCGTGTTTATATGGGTTACGTTTTCGGATGTTACGCGTGATTCGCGGCGCAGAGCGCCTTAACTGCGTTCCCATGCAGCGCGTGGGAACGAGGGACCCCCGCATTTTTTTGGGTTAGCGATTCACGGCTGCTAAGGTCTTTAAGAAGATTCCGTGTGTCGCTCATAATAATTCGGTTTGGTAGTTCTCAGCTTTAAATCCAAGCATTAGTTTATCGCCGGATTCTAAAACCGGGCGTTTAATCAGGGTTGGGGTGGTCAGCATCAGTTGTAGGGCCTTTTCCTGGGTCAGGTCGCTTTGCTGCTCGGCGCTGAGTTGCCGCCAGCTGGTGCTGCTGCGGTTAAGCAGTTTGTTCCAGTCCAAATGATCGGCAAAATGTTGTAGCAGCTCGGGGGTTAAGCCGTCGCTTCGAAAATCGTGGAACCGATAGGCTATGCCGTTTTGATCCAGCCAGTTACGCGCTTTTTTGACGGTGTCGCAGTTTTTTATACCGTACAACGTGTGAGTTTTTGAATTTTGCAAATTGACAATCTCCGTATGGAAGGCACGCAACGCCTCGCGGATTGATGTTGAAATGGAAGGATGTGCAGCAATCCCCAGCTCATCAAGGTTGGAGCCGATAATCGGCAAGGTGATTGAGGCGGCTTCAACGACTTGGGCAGACATGACGGTGAGCGACTCTTTCAGCGATGCCTGGGCGATAGTGGCTCGCGGCGACGCATTAAGTAACGCAACCGGCTTGTTGAAAAAAGCCTCGCTACCAACCATCCAGTCCAAGGCATTCTTCATTACTCCCGTTACGCCATGAGCGTATTCCGGGCTGGCGATAATAACGCCGTCGGCTTCAAGAAGACGGGCATGAAAATCGGCAACCGGAGGCAAATCGGTTATTTCAAGATCGGGGTTGAACAGCGGCAGATTGCCCAGCTCGGTAAACAGTTCGATGTAAATATCGGAAGGCGCCAAACCGGCAACCGCTCTTAGCAGTGCAGAGTTCAACGATGCGGCGCGAAGGCTACCGGAAATAGCCAGGATTCTGACAATCGACATCGTTGACTCTATAGTGATTTTACAGTTGGCTGTTCAGCAATTCGTCAATGCTGGGCAATTGTTTGTCAGATTTGCAGCGGCTTTTATAAAGATCGACGAACTCCATAAAGGCTTGTTCCAGATCGGCCAGAATTTCTTCTTCGTTTTCGCGCTCATCATCGGGAACGTCGGGCGAATCCAGATATTCGTGTTGCAGGGCGACTTCGCTGTTTAAAGCGAGCGTGGCGTAAATGATGGCATTGTTTGATATGTTGTCGCTCATGGTATTGGCCTTGATTAAGTTAATGGTGAGTTATGGTAGGGCACCTTGTAAGCTAGGCGCGCACAGTACGCCCTACGGGTCGGAACAGTATTTATCAGTCCTGTTCTCTAAAACGAATGGTTAAACCTTGTAAAAAGTTTCTTAAAATCTGATCGCCACATTCCCGGTGATGTTTATGGCCTTTTTGCCTGAAAAAAGAGCTGAGTTCGCCTTTGGACAGTTCAAAATCGGCCAGTTTTAGGGTGCTGAGCATGTCCTCTTCTTTAAATTCCAGGGCGATACGCAGTTTTTTGAGTATGGTGTTATTGGTTAACTGTTCCGGTTTTTTTTCCTGCGCGGGCGGATTTTCCTGTCGGCCTCTTCTATAGATAATCAGCCCGTCTAAAAATTGTCCCAGCAGCTTGTTGTCAAGCGGAACGTAATCGGCTTCATTATCTTTTTTGAGTAGTTTGAGCAGCTCATCCCTGTTGATTTCTACATCGCTTAAGGCAAAGATATCGATCATGTCAGGGTCTTTAAGCTCTAATGCGTAGCGTACCCGGCGTAAAACGTCGTTGTTAATCATGGTTTCTGTGTGGTGGGGTAGGGGGACTGCATAGGGTTAGTATTCGTGTCTTGAACCGCGGTTTGATTTTTCTCCTGCAAGAAAGCAAGTACATCGTCATTGTTGACTTGATAGTAAATGTCTTCAACAAGAACGGTAACGCCTAATGACTCAAAAGTAATCGCATCGCCAAGATAGTAATAAAAGGATTGCCAATGCTCTTTCTTTTTAAAGACCTCAATTTCCGCAATGGATTGATCAATTAAAACATACTCTTCCAATGTCGAAATATTTTGGTATTTCAAACGTTTGGCATTTTTATCAAACTTTCGGGTCGATTTGGATAATATCTCGACGATAATGACCGGAGATTGTTTGTAATAGTCAAAATCATTATCTTGCTGGCAAACCACCATGACATCGGGATAGAAAAAATCATTAGCCACCTTAACTTTCATGTCTGCTATGAAAGTTCTGCAAGGCGTGCCTTTTAATTGATTCTTCAATTCAGCAAATAGATTGCCTGCCAGCAAATTATGAGTTTCACTCGCCCCAGCCATTGCATAAGCTTCACCATCAATGAATTCATGCTTAAATTCTGCAACAAGTTCGCCTTGTAGATACTGTTCTTCAGTGATCTTGTTATTTGCGTAGTTTAAGCTCATTGGCTTTCTCCTGTTTTGGCATGGTGCGAGTCAGATTCCGCTTAATCCCTCAGTAGCTCATTGA
Organism: Methylobacter tundripaludum SV96; assembly: GCF_000190755.2. Classification (GTDB taxonomy): domain Bacteria; phylum Pseudomonadota; class Gammaproteobacteria; order Methylococcales; family Methylomonadaceae; genus Methylobacter_A; species Methylobacter_A tundripaludum. The sequence goes on from NZ_JH109152.1 coordinate 513,420, forward strand.
TACCGGTTTTACTGCGGGTTTTTTCATCAACCTGTTTGATGATAATCGCACAATACAAACTGTACGTGCCGTCCGCCGAAGGCAGGTTGCCCGGAACGACGACTGAACCTGCCGGTACACGGCCATAGCTGACTTCGCCGGTCATACGGTTGAAGATTTTGGTGCTTTGTCCAATGTAAACGCCCATTGAAATGACCGAGCCTTCTTCAACGACAACGCCTTCGACGATTTCCGAGCGTGCGCCGATAAAGCAGTTGTCTTCAATGATGGTGGGGCCTGCTTGCAAGGGCTCCAGAACACCGCCGATGCCGACGCCGCCGGAAAGATGCACGTTCTTGCCGATTTGCGCGCAAGAGCCGACGCTGGCCCAGGTGTCAACCATGGTGCCGCTGTCTACATAGCCGCCGATGTTAACGAACGAAGGCATTAACACTGCGCCCGGTGCAATGTAAGCGCCGTGACGGACAATGGCATTAGGTACGACGCGCACACCGGATTTTGCAAAGTCGTCTGGTGAATAAGTGCTGAATTTGGCTTCAACCTTGTCGTAATAACGGCTGTTGCCGCCTTCGATAACGCGGTTCTCGTTGATTCTGAACGACAGCAATACGGCTTTTTTCAGCCACTGGTTAACGACCCACTCGCCGCTGGTTTTTTCGGCGACACGGGCTTTGCCGCTGTCCAATAAGTTGATCGCGTCTTCGACGGCTGCGCGCACTTCGGCTGAAACGCCGGCGGGTGAGATGTCTGCACGATTTTCAAAGGCGTCGTTAATGATTTGTTCTAGTTGTGACATGGTTTCTTTTATAAAGAGTTAAGGAAATTTTTTATACGCTGCGCGGCTTCTATGCATTCATCCAGGGGCGCAACCAAGGCAATTCTGACGTGGTTAAAGCCGGGATTGATGCCGTCAAACTCACGGGATAAGTAACTGCCGGGCAGCACGGTGATGTTTTGTTGGGCAAATAATTGCTGTGCGAATTCGGTATCGGAAATCCCCCTCGATCCCCCTTTTTCAAAGGAGGAGGCAGGTGCGTGTGTATTTTCGTTCGCAGCATGGTTTGCCATTGATCCCCCTTTGGAAAAGGGGGAAGCCGCAGGCAGGGGGATTTTCAACCAGACATAAAAACTGGCAGGCGGTTTTATGACAGTGCAAACGTCGCCGAGAACATCGATAAATGCCGCGAATTTTTCACGGTACAAGCGACGGTTTTCGATGACGTGATGCTCATCCTGCCAGGCCTGAATACTGGCGTGTTGGGTAGGCAAGGGCATCGCGCAGCCGTGGTAAGTCCGGTATTGAAAATAGTGTTTCAATATCTCCGCATCGCCTGCGGCAAAACCCGAGCGCAAGCCCGGCGCGTTGGAACGTTTGGACAAGCTGTGGAAAATAACGCAGCGTTTGAATGCCGTGTTGCCCATGTTATAGGCCGTTTGCAGCAAGCCCGGCGGCGGGTTGGTTTCGTCGTCATAGATTTCGGTGTAGCACTCGTCGGAGGCGATTACAAAATCGTATTTTTCCGCCAGCTTGAGCAGCTTTTCGTGGCTGGCCTGATCGATCACCGAGCCGGTCGGGTTGCCGGGCGAACAAATGTAGATTAACTGGCAGCGTTGCCATATCTCATCCGGCACCGCATCAAAATCCGGCAAGTAACCGGAGTCTTCCAGCGTGTTCAGATAATACGGTTCGGCTCCTGCCAGCAAGGCCGCGCCTTCATAAATCTGGTAAAACGGGTTCGGCATGATTACGACGGGAGCAGGGCGAGTCGGATCGACAAGACACTGGGCGAACGAAAACAACGCTTCGCGCGTGCCGTTGACCGGTAGAATCTGGGTTTCAGCATTAAGCGCATCAGCCGGTATCTGAAAGCGACGGCTGATCCATCCGGCTATCGCCTGCCTGAGTTCGGGTATACCTTTAGTGGTCGGATAGTTAGCCAAACCATGGAGGTGGGTTAACAGCGCTTCCTGGATTAAATGCGGCGTGGCATGAGTCGGTTCGCCCATAGACAGGGCGATATGCGGTTTGTTCGCAGGCGGAACGATGCCTTGTTTAAGTTGCGCCAGTTTTTCAAACGGGTAGGGATGTAGGTGTTTTAAATTAGGGGTCATCGATTAGTTGCAATGCGGTTGTTTACCGGCAGATTGGGCTTGCTGAAATAGTCCCATGGCTTGCGGCATGTGCTTTTCCAAGTCCTGAATGCGGGTGGCATGCGAAGGGTGGGTCGACATGAATTCTAAAGGTTGCGGACCTTGCGAGGCCTGTTCCATTTTTTGCCATAAGCCGATGCTTTGTTGCGGATCAAAGCCCGCTTTGGCCATTAAATCCACGCCGATCATATCGGCTTCGCTTTCATGGACGCGGCTGTAAGGCATCAGTATGCCGTATTGCGCACCCACACCCAGCAGACCGAGCGCTGTTTGGCCTAAAGCGGTTTGCGGTGCGCTGACCGCCTGAATGATGCCCATGCCCGAACTAACCGCCATTTCCTGGGAGGCTCGCTCATTGCTGTGCTTGGCGAGGACGTGGCCGATTTCATGGCCGATGACCGCAGCCAATTGGTCCTGATTGTCGACCAGTGTGATCATGCCGGTATGCACGCCGATTTTATTGCCGGGCAAGGCAAAGGCGTTAGGCGAGGCATCTTCAAAGACCACAACTTCCCAGTTGCCGCCGGTTTCCCGGGTGATTGCCCCGGCAATACAACTTGCCAGTTGATTGTATTTGCTGTTATTGCTGATAGCTTTTTGTTTTTTCAGGTTATCAAAAGCCTGTAAGCCCATTTGATCGATTTGCGCATCAGGCATGAAAACAAATTGGCTTCTACCTGTAGGGCTGGTGACACAGGCGTTTAATAGGCAGGCAGTTGCCAGAACTGGGAATATTTTTTTGAACATAAAAAATGACCGGTAGTTTCTGATATACCGGCCATTTTAACGTAAGTTTTTATCCGGGGTTTAAAAATGTAACTTCTCATTAGGAAAAAGCTTATCACCACGAACGACTACATGGGCAGATATTTTGCTCCATGCAAAATCTGCATTCCCCACATCCCTGTGGGTTATGCAGGAGGTAGGGCAATGCAGGAGCAATTGCCGGGACACGAGGGACACGAAGAAATAAAACTTCGTGTCTTCGTGGTGAATAATACAGCAAAGATTTATTTCAAAATTTTGGCGAACATCGCATCATAATCTTCTTTCGACAATACACCGCTGACCCCGGAGCGCTGATGCGCCTTGTCGAAGAAATAGGTTCTGGGCAGCTCGCCATACCACTTGGGGTCGATTTCAAATTGCAGTTTCTGGGTGTTGTCATCGGCATAAGCCCAGTTTTCAATCTCGGCCAGTTGATTTTTCTCCAGGATTTGCTGAATCTGCTCGGTTGCGGACGGCTCATCGGCCGCCAGCATGATCATTTTAAGTTCAGGCCTGTTTTTATGAATGCTGCTTAACAGCTCCATGTCTTTCAAACAGGAAGAGCAGTTGATAGACCAGATCACCAGCATGAACGGCCGATTGGCGTTGCTGGACAATATTTGTTGATAGCTGCCCGAGACAAATGGCGCAGGGGCTGCCTGGGCTGGAATAGTAAAGAGGGTTAAAAAAATAAATGCCAAGCCAGGGAAAATTTTTTTTAAGGTCATGATTTGATTCCATGTGTACAGATGTAAAAGGCTTTTTCGTAACGGATCATGTTGTTACTCCTTAAGCGTGTGATTCGGTATCTTTCTTAACAATGTCTTTGATGTAATCGTTCAGGGATTTTCCTATTTCACCGGCCCGTTTTGCCGCTTTTTCGTGTAGCTCTTCGCCTATTCTCACGTTGAAAGAACCTTTGAAAGGTTTTTTGGGTTCCATACCGGTCTCTTTGCAGGTTTCCAGATAGCTGTCTACGGCAAGCCTGAATTCTTTTTCCAATTGTTCCACTGTTTCGGCTTCGTAGTTTACCAAGTCGCTGACGAATTCAATTTTCCCATGTAAACAGTTGTCCTCTACGTTTACTTTGACGCTGCCTTGATAGCCTTTGTAATTGAAGTATTTCATTTGATAACTCCTTGTTCTTTTAACTTTTTGATGATGTCTTTTTGGGTGTAGGTTTTTATGGCGTTCTGTGGGTGCGGCCGGTGCAATTCGATGATACTTTTTTTTCCGGGTTTACGAATTTTATGCGGGAGCCATCGCCTTCAAGTTTTTTGTAACCCAGCTTCTTTAACAGGGTTAAAACATCGTTCCACTTTGGAAAGGGTATATTGATGAATTGTTCTAATAGTTTTTCAAGTTGGCTCATGCTCTAAATGGGCGACTGAAATTTAGTTGCAAATATATCATCTATCTTGATTGTCATCAAAATTCGTTCCCGACTCTGATATAAGCATTGGTGCTATTTGCCCGCACGGCCAGTCTTTCATATTGAAGTCGTCTTCCGGCTTTTACCTCAGCGGGTATCGGCAATATGTGGTACAACATAATTCGACTGATTCTACCTACTATGGCGGTTGGGAACAGAACGCCTATTGCATCGAATTTTGATTTGGAAGATCATTGGGTAAACACAATAACCGGATAATATTATGGCGATAAATACTAACAGACCCACGTCCCCGCATTTGCAAGTCTACAAGCTGCCTTTAACAGGTATTATTTCCATCACCCACCGCATGACCGGCATCATGCTCACCGCCGGTTTGATCTTATTCGTTTATGTTATTTCGGCGTTGGCAGGCGGTGCGGATTCGTACACGGCCATGCAGGCCTTGATGAGTCTATGGCTGTTCAAATTAGTAATCTGGGCTTTTATTTACGCGCTGTTTTTCCATCTGTGTCACGGTGTTCGCCACTTGATTTGGGATTCCGGCAGCAGCTTTGAACTGGATACGCTAAACCGGTATGCCATGATTGAACTGGCGGCTTCATTGGCGCTGACTTTAATGACTTTTGCGTGGGGATATTATGGACTATAGAACGCCTTTATCCAGGGTTAAGGGCTTGGGTTCAGCTAAGGACGGAACGACTCATTGGTGGATGCAGCGCGTCACCGCCGTGGCGCTGATCCCGTTGTCTTTCTGGCTGATCTACTTTCTGGGTTTGAGCTTGACCGCCCCCTATCAACAAACCGTAGTTTGGCTAACATCGCCTGTTAATACCGTCTGCATAGTGGCGTGGATCATCGCCGCCTTCTACCACGCCGCGTTGGGTTTACAGGTGGTGATTGAAGATTATGTCGCAGCCGAAGGCCCCAAGATCATCTCGATCTGGGCCGTCAATCTGGCTTTCTTGTTTTTGGCGATTGCGGCCCTGCTGGCTGTGTTTCGCATCGTATCGATAGGGTGATTCATGGCCGCAGATTATAAAATTATTGAGCATACTTACGATGTAGTCGTGGTTGGCGCGGGCGGCGCAGGGCTTCGCGCTACCTTGGGCATGGCGGAAAAAGGCCTTAAAACCGCCTGCATCACCAAAGTATTCCCCACTCGCAGTCATACCGTCGCCGCGCAAGGCGGCATCAGTGCGGCGCTGGGCAATATGGGCGAAGACGACTGGCGTTTTCACATGTACGACACCGTCAAAGGCTCCGATTGGCTGGGCGATCAGGATGCGATCGAATACATGTGTCGCGAAGCCATTCCCGCCGTGATCGAGCTGGAACATTACGGCGTGCCGTTTTCGCGCACCGCCGACGGCAAAATCTATCAACGTGCGTTCGGCGGCATGACCACGCATTACGGCAAAGGACTGGCGCAACGCACTTGCGCGGCGGCCGACAAGACCGGTCATGCGATTTTGCATACCCTGTACCAACAGTCGTTAAAGCATAAGGCTGAATTCTTCGTTGAATACATTGCGCTGGATTTGATTATGGAAGACGGCGAATGTCGCGGCATTTTGGCCTGGTGTCTGGATGACGGTTCCCTGCATTTGTTCAAATCCCAGATGACCGTCTTGGCGACCGGCGGTTACGGGCGCACCTTTTTTTCCTGCACCTCGGCGCATACCGTGACCGGCGACGGCAACGCGATGGTGTTGCGCGCCGGTTTGCCGTTGCAGGATATGGAATTCATCCAGTTTCACCCGACCGGCATTTACGGCGCAGGCTGCTTGATTACCGAAGGCGTAAGAGGTGAGGGCGGTTACCTCACCAACTCGGAAGGCGAACGGTTCATGGAACGCTACGCGCCGTCGGCCAAAGACCTCGCTTCACGCGATGTGGTCAGCCGCGCGATGACCATCGAAATTGAAGAAGGCCGAGGCGTAGGGCCGCTGAAAGATCATCTCTATCTGCATATCGAGCATCTTGATCCGGCCATCATTCACGAACGCTTGCCGGGCATATCCGAAACCTCCAGGATATTTGCGAATGTCGATATCACCAAAGAGCCGATTCCGGTGCTGCCGACTGTGCATTACAACATGGGCGGTATTCCGACCAATTACAAAGCCGAAGTCGTGACCTTGAGAGGCGACGATCCTGATGCGGTCGTGCCGGGCTTGATGGCAATCGGCGAAGCGGCCTGCGTTTCCGTGCATGGCGCAAACCGCTTGGGTTCAAACTCGCTGCTCGATCTGGTGGTGTTCGGCCGCTCTGCCGCGATACGCTGCGCCGAACTGATCAAACCGGGCTCAAGGCAAAAACCGTTGGCGAGCAATGCTTGCGACAAAGCCATCGCCCGTTTCGATAAAATCCGCAATGCCAACGGCAGCCGCTCGACCTCCGATATTCGCCTGGACATGCAAAAAGTCATGCAAGCCAAAGCGGCGGTGTTCAGGACCGGCACCACGTTGACCGAAGGCGTCAACGCGATGGCGGAAGTCAGAAAAACCTTTGCCGATGTCAAAGTAGTAGATAAATCGTTGATCTGGAATACCGATCTGGTTGAAACGCTGGAGCTGGATAACCTACTGAGCCAAGCCACTGTCGCGATCAACGCGGCGGGCAACCGCACCGAAAGCCGGGGTGGCCATGCACGGGAAGATTTCCCGAAACGCGACGACGAAAACTGGCTGAAGCATACCCTGACCTGGCTGGACGGCGACCAAGTTAAAATCGATTACCGGCCGGTGCACATGTACACATTGACCGACGAAGTCGACGTTATTCCACCAAAAGAGAGGGTGTACTGATGGCTGAATTTACCTTGCCTAAAAACTCGGTTTTAATCGAAGGCAAAACTTTTAAAGCGCCAGCCGGTGCAACCAACATCCGCCGGTTTGAAGTGTACCGCTGGGACCCCGAGTCCGGCGAAAACCCGCGCATCGATGCGTTCGAACTGGACATGGACAGCTGCGGCCCGATGGTGCTGGATGCGATCCTGAAAATCAAGAACGAAATCGACAGCAGCCTGACCTTCCGGCGCTCCTGCCGCGAAGGCGTGTGCGGCTCCTGCGCGATGATGATTAACGGTAAAAACTCCCTGGCCTGCACCAAAGCCATCGATTCCTATTCCGGCACCATCAAAATTTATCCGTTGCCGCATTTGCAAGTCGTTAAAGACCTGGTGGCGGATCTGACTCATTTTTATGCGCAGTACGCCTCGATCAAACCGTGGATAGAAACCCAAACCCCAGCGCCTGCGGATTCCGAGCGTCTGCAAAGCAAGGAAGACCGGGAAAAACTGGATGGCTTGTACGACTGCGTGCTGTGCGCCTGCTGCTCGACCAGTTGCCCCAGTTACTGGTGGAACAGTGAGCGTTACCTGGGCCCTGCGATCCTGCTGCAAGCCTACCGCTGGCTGGTCGACAGCCGCGACGAAAGCACCGGCGAACGGTTGGACGAACTGGAAGACCCGTTTAAATTGTACCGTTGCCATACCATTATGAACTGTACCGATACCTGTCCCAAGGGTTTGAATCCGGCCAAGGCGATTGCCGAGACCAAGAAACTGTTGGTGCAGAGAAAGCTGGGGTGATGGATGAGCAGGCCCGGTTAAAGTGGCAATGTCGGCGGGGGACTAAGGAGTTGGATTTTCTGCTAAATCGCTATTTGGAAACGGGGTATTTGGTCGCGGATCAGGGGGAGAGGGATTTGTTTGTGGAGTTGCTGGGGATGGAGGATGATGAGCTGTCCGCAGTTTTAATGGCTGAGGCGGAAGTGCCGGAAGAAATGCAGGTTTTGGTTGGGAAGATACATAATTTTTATGTAGACTGAGATTATTGCTCGCTCCCAAGCTCCAGCTTCCCGAAACACAGAAAGCCTAACGTTTTTACGATGTCCGAGCTAAGCGGCTATATTTAGCCAACGCAAAACGTTTCGAACGGCGCAGCATGCCCCGTTCGGCGCTGATAATAACTTGTTAACCGGCGATGCATCGACCATGAAACCTGTACCATCTACCTTTATAAGACGACTAAAAATGTTATTTACTGATCCTGCTGCGATAATAATCTTAATCGGTACCATAACTGCGGCATTGGGTGCGCTATGGGCAGCAGACAGTCAAAACGAGTCCACAAATGAACTCAAAGCAATGCAAGAAAAAATTAATACAAGAAATGAAGAAATCATCAAACTCAATCGGGAAATAGGAAATCTTTCCCATCACACCATGAATATGGTTACTGGGGGCAATAGCTATGCATATATCCTATTTAGCAACAATGAAAGCGAAAGCGTCGAAAACATGCAATTGGGGAATATATTTCTCATTCACGAGGGGCAATACCCACTTTATGATTTAACGATACAAATTACCGACATAGACACGTTCAAAAATGAAAAGATCATTAATGTTGGCAATATTGGGAGCATCCAACATATAAAGCACTGGCCGCTTAACTATGCTATTAATTTCAATCTACATGGAAAGTCATCGCAACGGTTTAATATTTTTTTCTATGCTCGAAATGGGACGTGGTATCAACAACTAATTTATAAGAAATTGAAGAGCAAATGGTATGTTGCAACTCGGGTCGTACGCTCCAACGAACAAGGAAGTGTTGATGTGCTATTCAAAGATATTAGCCCGAATTTCCCAATTCACGAACAAGATATTATCTGGCAATAGCCGGGTAGGGGGCGCAATCATACTGGGGACTCCAAGCGGGACGGGGTTTGTAACCCCGTCTCTAACGTTTCTGCGATGTCCGAGCTAAGCGGCAATGCTAACCAATGCAAAACGTTTCGAACGGGGCAAAATGCCCCGTCCGGCTGTCGTATGCATGGCGTATCATGTTGCAAGCAATTTGGTAAGGAGTGGCGAAGCCGGGTAGGGGGCGCATCGCGCCCCATTTCGGAGCTCAATCGTACGGAAAACTTTGATCCAAGCGGGATGGGGTTTGCAACTCCGTTCCTAACGTTTTTACGATGTCCGAGTTAAGCGGCTATACATAACCAACGCAAAACGTTTCGAACGGGGCAGCATGCCTCCGGCTGTCGATAATCGTCGTCCAGCATGGTGCATCATGTCGCAAACAATTTGGTAAGGAGTGGCGAAGCCGAGTTGGCCGATGACCAAAGCCAATGTTCAGGACGGGCAACATAACCTTTTCGCACCGGATTTTCATGAATATAGTTAAGCTTTTGAAGATAGAAAGCAGGGTTTTCTATCTTCTTCGGTGCATTAGTTTCCATCCAAAACCGATAACCTCCCTGTGCATCAGCAAACAGCTTCAAAACATTCGGCTTCCAAGCGGGACGGGGTTTGCAACCCCGTCCCTAACATTTCTGAGGTATTAGAGCTGAGTGGCTATATTAATAGCCATGTAGGTCGGGTTAGCGTAGCGTAACCCGACACATTCGCGCAAAATGTCGGGTTACGCTACGCTAACCCGACCTACCCATAATTATTTTTTTCATAAACTATGCATTATCGTCGCGTTTATATCGAAGGTGGCTGTTATTTTTTCACCGTTGTTACTGAAAAACGACGAAAAATATTTTCTGAGGATGATAACGTCAAGCGCCTACGGGCTGCATTTAAAACTGTCATGCAAAAACGTCCTTTTGTAATTGATGCCGCCGTTGTCTTACCTGATCATCTACATTTTATCTGGACGCTTCCTGAATATGACAGCGACTACTCAACTCGCTGGCGACTTATCAAATCCGCATTTACCAAACAATACCCTGATAAATTCATCGTTCAAAACGCTAACCGTAAAAAGAAGAAACAACAGGAACTGTGGCAACATCGTGGGTGGGAACATTGTTTGCGTGATAAACGGGATTTTCAACAGCATATTGATTATATCCACTACAATCCCGTAAAACACGGGCTTGTAAAACGCGCCAGTGATTGGCAATATTCAAGTATTCACCGATATATAAAATCAGGTATGCTGGATAAAAATTGGGGTGAAGGTGCGATGAATTTTGCTGATGATATTGGCTGTGAATAATTGCAATGAGAAAAAAATATCGGGTTACGCTACGCTAACCCGACCTACACCTTGCAGAATCCGGGGCTTCGTAGCGTTCGTGGCCGTTCAGGTTGTTCGGCAAGTATTGAGCGTGAATTACACATTAAATTAGGTACTTATATGCAAACATTAAAAAAACAATTAAAACAAAATCTGACTTTGATTTTTTTCAGTACTCTGCTTTTAGCTTTACACCCTGCAATGGCAGCAACAGACCAAGCAGATCAAGAAAAACTCCTCAGAGCGCGTGTAAAGAGCCATCAGCAAGATACAGATCACGCAGCCCATCTAACCCCTATAGATAAGAGTCTGGAGTTTCATGGCGTTTTTTACGGATATCTTCCTTGCAACGATTGCGATGGCATTAAAGCGACACTGTCGTTAAAACAAAATAACAATTATCTGTTGGTGACACAGCCTGCAAGAGATTCCTCAAGGGAGTTTTATGAAAAAGGAAAATATAGTTGGAATGATGAAACCCATACCGTTGTTTTAACACCGCGTAACGAACCAACCCCACGGCAATATCATATTGAAGATGAAGGGACGCTCATTCAGCTTAACAGTGATGGAGCGAGGATGGCAGCCGGCCTGGCAGATCGCTACACTTTACGCAGAAGCGATACGGTAAAGTCACGTGAGGTACATATTCACTAGGATGAATATTGGGTAGTACGGAAGAAAAAACCGCTCCGCCATCCCCATCGCTCATCGCCGGCGAGGTGTCAGGCAACGCCATTACGCAGAACATGTTTAGGATTGCAATTCCGTCCCTAACGTTTCTGCGCTGTCTGAGTTAAGCGGCTACATTTAACAGACGCAAACCGCTTCGAACAGGGCATAGCTCCGTCCATCTGCCGATGTTGCAGCAAGCAATTTGGTAAGGAGCTGCGAAGCCGGATTGGCCGATGACCAAGGCCCATGTTTAGGACGGGCAACATAATCTTTTCGTACTGGATTTTTCTGGATATAGCCGGGCAGATGGACAGGTCTTGCACGGTTACACATAACAGTTTTTTAAAGTCTAATCTGCAAGCCCCGGTTTTTTTCAAATAAACATTATTAACTGATGTTACGCACTGTCGATTACAGTCGCGAAAAAGATAGACCGCAGATTGCCAAATCATTGTCCGACAAGATCTTGTTCCCGCCGCCGTAGGGCCTGCCACTTCACCTGTTACGGACTATGCGTAACATCCGTTTTTTAATAAAAATTGATAATGTCAGTTCGACAAAGACCCCACTAAAGAAACTCCATCATGCTTTCGAATTCATAACAAAAAAAGTTTCGTCGGTGCAGGTTAATCGGTATGCGCACAAAAATGATGCGCTTATCTAAAATAATCAAACAAGCCAGGTTTAATGTTATTGCTTATAACTAATTGAATTTTATTGGTAAAAAGTTAATGTAATTTGTGTGTTAATTTTGGCGCAGCATTTGCTTTTGTATTTTAGGGAGCCCCTGAAAATTGAATTACGCCAATATGAAATTCAGAAGTTCATCGATGTAAGTCAGCCCGAACAGGGTGTTTTTTAGAAGCTTCCTGTAATGTCATGAAATCTTAAACAAACCGTCATCTCTTTGACAGAGATAAGTTTTATTCTGTATCTGAAAAGAAAAAACACCATTTACGCGGAAAATTTGCGTTTTTTTACATGATTTCTCCAGGAGAATAAAAAATGAATCCACTCTATTTTATCCAAAAAGAACTCAGCGCAGCATGGGGTGAGGTTAACCGCCCACTATTTCCGGAGGGCTCTGAGAATGAATATTTTTATACGGAACTGTTTAACTACTATCATTCACTCCAAGGCAAGACCATCGACACGGGGAGCGGTGAGTCGTTATTTCCAATAATGATTGATAACGCCCATTCCATTAATGGGGAGCCGGCTAAGAAGGGCATTGCGCCTCTTTTCGAAGCCCAACAACCGTGCTGGGGATTTTGATTCCTAAGATGGATTATCTGTTGGAGTGCTTTAAAATAGCCTTGTCATTCAGGTGTTTGTAAATGGGGCGCGATGTATTCGCTACGTAGCTGAGCTAATTAAGCGCCCCGTTTTTCCTCAATCAATTCTCTTCCTGTTCCGGACTTTCGGCTTTGAACAGCTCGGAGATGAGCTCAAGATGGGCCGTTAATTGTGGTATCTCAGGAATTCCCCAAGCTTTTCCTGTGATGCGGGATAGTAAGTTATTCAACCAGATCCGGTTCGATTGCGCTTGTTGAATGATTAATTGGTAGGATCCCTCATCATTAACAATGGCAAAATCTTCGATCCAAACTTCAATCGTTTCAGATTCACCGACGAGCTGAATTTGAACGTATGCTTTTCGCGCTTCGAGGTCAAAATTAAAATCTGTTAATTCTGCAATGCCCTTCAGTATTATATTTGCCACCCATATAACCATCATGTTAGGTGTCCATTTTATTGCCATTTTTATTAAACTGGTTTTAAAGCTCATTTTTATCCTTTATCAGTTACGTGGTAAGTTTTCTAATCTAATTGTTGTTTGCTTTGGTCGTTAAGTACAACCAAAAAATGTCATCAAACTACCTGCTTAATTCTATTTTGTCAGCAAAAATTCGCCAGTTTGTCATTATCTACGTACGGTTTTTTCGGGTAATGCCCAAAAACATTTGCTGTGGGGCAGGTTGACTTTGCCTGTCTATATTTTCAAGTCACTGATTTTTAGCGCGTTTGTGAGGATTGTATTTAAATCAATAGCTGTAATCCGTGCAATATGATTGACTCATTATCATTGGATTGCAGCATTTAGCCGGTAACCCATATTACAAATAATGCCGATATTTTTCGGCCTGTCACATTACTGTAATGAATCTGTCTCATTACTGTAATGAACTTGTCATATTCTGATCAAATACATTTGCGATTAGCCGGAATATTACATGTCAATCTTATACGATGAACTAACCAAAATTCTCCATGGCAAGCAATTGACGCCTCATTTTCAGCCTATTGTTTCTTTATATAAAAAGAAAATCATGGGCTACGAAGCCTTAATTCGCGGCCCTTCCGATAGTCCACTGCACAGTCCGTTTAATTTGTTCGATACGGCTGAACGTTTCGATTTAAGCACAAAACTCGAATACATCTGCCGGGAAGTCACCATAAAACGCTACGCGAGCTTGGATGTCAAAGAAAAGCTGTTTATTAACGTAAGTCCTTCCGTGCTGCTGCAACCGGATTTTAAAAAAGGGGAGACGCTTAAACTTCTGGATCAGTTCGGTGTCGATCCCCGTTCTGTCGTTATCGAGTTAACAGAACACCAACCCACGGATGACTTTCAATTAATGCGTGAAGCGATCATCCACTATAGAAAGATGGGTTTTGAGATAGCCATTGATGACCTGGGCGCGGGCTACTCGGGATTAAGGCTCTGGTCGGAATTACAGCCTGAATACGTAAAAATAGACATGCACTTTATTCAGGGCATCCATAACGATCCTATCAAACTTAATTTTGTTCGATCCATTCAAAATATTGCCAGCTCTCTTAATTGCAATGTTATCGCTGAAGGTATCGAAACAGAAGATGAATTTAAAGTCGTAGAACAACTTGGCATTACTCATGCGCAGGGCTATTACTTTGCCCGGCCCACGGCTATTCCTTTAGAGAAAGTCAATAAGTCATTATTTGTTGTCAGCACCCAACCCAGCCAATTTAACGCTACGAAAGCGGCTCATATCGCTAAATTTATAACGCCTGTTTCATCGGAAACCGCTATCAGCGAAGTCATGAATTTGTTCCATCATGACAGTGACTTAACCATTCTGCCGTTGGTTGATGACAATGTGGCTTCAGGGGTTATTTTTCGCGACCACTTCCTATTTAAATTGTTTTCAAGTCGCTATGGCATTGAATTGTATGGAAAGAAGCCCATAAAAACGTTTGTAGACAAAACGCCGTTAAGTTTCGATCAAAACACCGCCATAGAATTAGTCAGTAAACAGCTGACATCAACAATGCGAAACGATCAGGCTTTTATCATTACCAATGACGGCGAATATACGGGCATAGGAACGATACTGAAATTGCTTGAAGAAATTACCCGTCAACAAATTCACAATGCCAAACACGCTAATCCTCTTACCTTGTTGCCGGGTAGCGTCCCGATCAATGATCAGATCGATCAATTATTGGCAACCAAAGTACCTTTCAGTTTCGGTTATTTCGATCTGGATCACTTCAAACCTTTTAATGACGTTTATGGCTACAGTGCGGGCGACGATATTATTAAAGCAGTCGCCAATACACTGGCTCAACACATTCCCGCCGAGAGCGGTCTGGTTGGTCACATCGGCGGAGATGATTTTATAGTCATTTTTACCGGTAATGACTGGTTAAAGTGCTGTGAAAATATTTTGAACGACTTTAAAAAAGCCGTTCCACATTACTACAAAGATGAAGATATAAAAACAGGCGGTATTCATGCTGAAAACAGGACGGGAGAAAAATGTTTTTTTCCGTTGATAAGCCTGTCGGTGGGCCTGGTAGACTCGGTTTCAACCAGTCAGTGTCAATCGCATGTCGATATAGCCGATTTGGCATCCGAAGCAAAAAAACAGGCCAAAAAGATTGAAGGGAACAGTTTTTTTATTAACCACAGAATGGCGACAAAAAGTCAGGAAAACCTTCAATCCTTTGCGCATAAATCAGTCGTAAAGCTGCATGCGGTTAATTAACCCTTAAAAGAGAGGCATCTAATTTCTTCTTATTTCCAGGACAGCGTGGAAACTAATAAGTAACATCTAAAAAGGCTCTTAAAATGTTTGGTTATATAAGCTTCAAAGTCCGCATAGTGCTTGGTTTTCTTGCCATCATCAGTTTGATGATAGGCATTGTTGCTGTGGTTTTGTTTAATTTTTCCCAGACTCAGCGCGACGTGGCGAAAGTGGATGATACTTTTTTGCCCAATGCGCTGCTGGCAGAGCGAATGGCGATTTATACCTTACAGGTACAGCAACTTTTTACCCAGGTTTCACTCAACCAGGACCCGGATGGTTATCAGGATGCGCAAAGAGCGGCCGAAGACTTTAAACAGGGCATCGCACAGTTTCGGGAGCGCTTGGCTGGAGAAAGCCCGGTAAAAATAACGACCGAACCGTCCGCCATTAAGAGCGGCAGTGATGCTGTGGGGAATAAGGCGGCTTCGTCCGCAGCAAAACTGAAAGAATTGGCGGCTCTTGAGGCCGGTTTCGACTGGTATTACAGCGAAGGCAAGCGCATGACCACGGTCTATAAGGCCGAGGGCGCCGATGCGGGCAATCCGGTCATGAAGGATTTCAATAAATTAGCGAAAAACCTACGAACACAACTGAATAGAATTAAAAATCAGGAAGTGAACGACGCAAAAAACAATACCCATGCCATTACTGAGTCAACCCGGCATGCATCCAAGATCATGCTCGTCATTTCTTTGACCGGCATCGGTTTAGGGCTAGGCATTGCCATCTACTTGACACGTTATCTAAGCAAGCAATTGGGCATTGATCCTTACTTTGCAAAAGGGATTGCCATGGAAATTGCCGAGGGCAATTTGACTCAGGATATTCGGGTTAATGAGAAAGACAGCAGCAGTTTGTTATATGCGATGAAACACATGCAGCAACAACTGTTGGAGCGCATAACGGCAGAACGCAAAGCGGCTGACGAAACCCTGCGCGTCAAGATTGCGCTGGACAACGTCAGCACCGGTGTCATGATTGCCGATAACGACCGCAACATCATTTACGTTAATCAAGAAGTGATCAATATACTCGGCAAGGCCGAAATGGAAATCAGTCGGCAGTTGTCAAAGTTCTCGATTGAGAATCTGGTCGGCACCAACATGGATGATTTTCACGAAAAACCTTCGCATCAGGCAAAAATGCTCACCTCTTTAACCGGCAACTATGAGGCCGCCATGATAGTGGGCGGCCGTTCGATGGTCGTGATCGCCAACCCGGTAATCAACGCGCAGGGCCAACGACTGGGCACGGTGGCCGAATGGCACGACCGCACCGAAGAGGTAATCGCGGAGAATGAAGTCGCCATTATTGTGGAAGCCGCTGCCAGTGGCGATTTCAGTATGCGTTTCGATCTGGACGGCAAGGACGGTTTTTTGCGTCATCTGGGTGGCGATATTAACCAGCTTATGCAAACCAGCGAAACCAGCCTTAATGAAGTCGTGCGCGTACTCAATGCGCTGTCCCGTGGCGACCTGACCGAAACCATCAGCAACGATTATTCAGGTATCTTTGGTCAGCTTAAAAATGACTCCAATACCACGGTAGAAAAACTTAAAGACATTATCAGTCAAATCAAGGAGGCCACTGACGGCATTAACACCGGAACCAAAGAAATCGCTTCGGGCAATAATGACTTGTCACACCGCACCGAACAGCAAGCCGCCAGTTTGGAACAAACCGCCGCCAGCATGGAAGAACTGACTTCCGCCGTGCAGCACAATGCCAAAAACGCCCAGCATGCCAACCAGCTCGCCGTTGATGCATCCAACATCGCGGGCAAAGGTGTTGAAGTGGTCGGTCAAGTCGTCATGACCATGGATGACATTAATGAATCGTCACGCAAAATCGGGGACATTATCTCGGTGATCGACGACATCGCTTTCCAGACCAACATACTTGCCCTCAATGCTGCGGTAGAAGCCGCCCGCGCCGGCGAACAAGGCCGGGGCTTTGCCGTTGTAGCCGTAGAGGTGCGCAACCTTGCGCAACGCGCCGCGACGGCTGCCGGAGAAATTAAAGACCTGATTAGCGATTCGGTAGATAAAGTCTCGGACGGCAGTAAGCTGGTTACCCAGGCCGGGCTGACTATGGAAGAAATTGTCGCCTCCATCCGTGGCGTTACCGATATGATGGCCGAAATCACCGCCGCCTCATCTGAACAAAGTTCCGGCATCGAACAAGTTAATCAAGCTATCGCCCAAATGGACGATGTAACTCAACAAAATGCCGCCTTGGTAGAACAAGCCGCGGCAGCGGCGGAATCGTTGGAAGAACAGGCGCAAAACCTGGTGATCACGGTGAGCGGTTTTAAGGTGGATGACAGTGCGGCCGGTTCTTGCCGTTTTATCCCGCATTCGACAATACCCGCAGCCCAGCATAAAACGCCACGGGTGACAGTCGGTTCCGGCGACTGGGAAGCGTTTTAGGAAATACACGTCAAGTTTTTACCGAGGATAGCTTGAGCGCCATAATCCAGTATACTTTGTAGCGACAACACTATGAATTAGTAGGAGGATTTATGAATCGCACAATTGTATTTACGGTACTGCTAGCCTTCAGCGGTTTTGCACTTACCGGTTGCGAGCAAGAGAAAAAAACGGCAAAAGTGAGTCAAGCCGTGGTAAAAAAATATGCCCAAGCGACTGTTTTAGAGGGTGTGGTCAGCAATGACAAGGGCGTGATTAGAACCGGCACGGTGGAAGTGGCCGATGAAAACGGCCATTCAATTGCCCATGCGGCTGTGGATAACGGTCGTTACAGCGTAGAAGTTCCTGCCAATACGGTTTTACCGATTCTGTTGACGTTTTCTTCCGAGCCGGGCACGGAGAAATTAGTCGCCGCCGTCATTCATGACACGATTACCAAATATGAGATTAATCCATCAACCACGGCGATAGCTAAAGCTGCAAAAGCGATGGGCGGTTATACGCATGCCAATATGACCCGCGCGGCGGCAGACACTATACACACTCCCGATGCCAACAAAACCACAACCGGTTGGCGCGGCGATCCGACTACGCAATACGGCGGTTGGCATTAAGTCCTTTGACCATTTGACACGTTCGTAGTTCAGCGCGAGTGGGTCTTTTGCATCATTCCTGGAATCATCGTAATACGCGCCGGTTAAGGTCTTTTCTCTGAATTTAATCGTGCATGATGGATCATGCACGATCCTCAAGGCTAAGGTACTATCTCTTTAAACCTAAGCGAAATTATCTTCACAACGTCTTCAGGTACTCGATAATCGCCATTGCTCCTGCCTTGTCATCCGACCAATCCAGTTTGAAGGTCTTATCGCCATCCTGGATATTCTTGTCATGGCCGGTATTGCTGAGGGCGGGGGACAAGGCGGTGTTCAACAGGTAGCCCTCTTTTCGGACGGGGTTGGGCGGGATGTTGGGATCCCAGGAAAATCCGACTTTTTCCTTGTCGAAATCCAGGCGGCTCTTGACGAAATGAGCTGGGCGTTCACTGGGTACCAGCATATGGTATAGGGTTGGCACTGATCCATTGTGCAGATAAGGTCCCTGCGCCCATATGCCGATTAACGGCAGGGCGTTGTAGCCGTCGTGCCGCCCGGGTGAGGTCATGGATAATTCCTTTTTGCCTGCCAGGGAAACTCCCTTATAGTCGGCGCAAGGCTGTCCGGGCGTGCCATTCATGTCCACTGTCAGGGTAGGGGAGCAAACCTTGGTAAAGCTGCTCCGGGCGCCCAGGGTGATCAGGGTGCCTGCTATTTTGGCGCGGCCTAAATGGGTGCCGATATTTCTATACACCTTGCCGTTGTTAGGCTGGTGACAGGCGGCGCAGTTATCGGCAAACAGCGCCTTGCCTTTGTTGGCCAATTCCACGTCAACGGCAAACGGGTACGCGGGGGAAGGGAGTTTGTCCAGTAACTGGTCGGCAAAGGCGGAAACGCGAACATCGATATTCTCGAAACCGATGGTCAGTTGCGCCGCAATGTTTTTGTATATGGGCAAAGGGATATGCCCGTTCCACTGTCCGCCGCCGTTGATCAAGTCGGTCTTGTCCTGATTCCAGCGAGGATTGCGGGTATCCTGATTCCATACCGCCATAATGTCGGTTACACCCGCATGGGAGGGTAATGCGAGGGGAGCAAACAGGCCGGTTAGCGGATTATTCTTCAGGGAAAAATAGGCGTTCGCTGCGTTGAAGGCAATGGCATCTTCGGTGCCGGGGTAGCCTTGCATGATTTCCTGTTTAATTTCCGGATAGATTTTGTTAACGACTATGCCCCAGCCGCGGTAGACCTGCTCGGCGGTGTGGATGAATTTGGGGATGACGGTACCGGCTTGCTTTTTGAACAGGTCGATCTGGGCTTGTTCGTAGGCGGTATCAAATTTCCGGTTTTCGTAGCTGTAGTTATGATAAAAAAAGTTTGCGTCTTTTTGGTGGGCGGCATCCAAGGCGGCAAGAAAGGCATCAATGACCAATTTTTGTTGCTTGGCCGGGTCTGTTTCGTCGCGGTAGATTTTTGCCAAGGTTTGGGTGACTCTCAGGCGGAAGCCGATGACATTAAATTCCGCGTTGATGCCGCCATCCAGGTACTTCATGCTGCCGTCATCCAGCCGTACCCGGCCTATGTGGCAACCGCCGCAGGTAAAAGAGGCAAAGTCGATATTGCCTTGCGCCTCTTTCCTTGATAAACCGCTAAATCCTATCCCTCGTGGCGCGGGATAGCCTACTAGGCGCTCATCATTGAATAAGCCGATCACCTCTAGGAGACTGTCGGATTTAGCAGTGCAAAAAGTGTTAAAATAACCCTATCGAAACACCAAATCAAAAAACAAAAATGGCTACCCAATTCATCCTGATTGATCGCGATACCCCCTACATTCTGCCCCCGTGTGTTCAGGATTATTTGCCTGAAGATCATATGGCCCGTTTTGTTGTCGAGATTGTCGATCAACTGGATTTACGGACGCTATCAGCCGTCTATGCGGGCAAAGGAAAGCGCCCCTATCATCCGGCGATGCTGTTGGCGTTGCTGTTCTACGGTTACGCGACCGGCGTATTTTCCAGTCGCAAACTGGAGAAAGCCACTCATGACTCGATGGCCTTTAAATACATCTGCGCCAACGAAAACCCAGATCACGACACCATCAACAGCTTTCGCAAGCGCTTTGGCAAAGAGATCGAAAGCCTATTTGTCGAGATATTGGTACTTGCACAAACCTTGGGGCTGCTTAAGCTGGGTACGGTGAGCCTGGACGGCACCAAGATTAAAGCCAATGCCAGCAAGCATAAAGCCTTGAGCTGGGATTACGCCAATCAACTGGAAGCCCAGTTCAAACAGGAAGTTGAAACCTTGATGAAACTGGCTGAAGCCGCCGACAATTCCCCGCTTCCAGAAGACATGGATGTACCCAAGGAACTCAAACGCCGCCAAGACCGTTTAGCAGTGATTGCCAAAGCCAAACAGGAAATCCAGGCCCGTGCCAAGGCGCGTTACGCGCAAGAAAAGGCCGAGTATGACGAAAAGCAGGCTAAGCGTGAACAACACCTGAGTGAAACCGGCAAGAAAATGGGCGGCAAAGCCCCCCAAGCGCCTACCGATGCGCCTCAAGGTAAAGATCAAGTCAGCCTGACCGATGAAGAGTCCCGCATCATGCCGACCCCTAATGGTTTTGAACAAGCCTATAACGCCCAAGCCAGTGTTGATATTGCCACCCACCTGATCGTTGCTCATCACATCACCCAACACACCAACGACAAACAAGAAATCGAACCGGCCTTAGCCAAACTGGAACAGCTCCCGGAGTGCTTGGGGAGTGTTGACAACCTGTTGGCCGACACCGGCTACTTCAGCCAAGCCAATGTAAAGGCGTGTGCTGATGCAAAGATAAAACCGTACATCGCCCAAAAGCGGCAAAGCCATAACCAAGCCCTTGACGCCCGGTTTCAGCATCAGCCGGAAATAGGCGAAAGCACCTTACCGCCGGTTGAGGCCATGACCCATCGCTTAACAACCAAAGCGGGCAAAGCACTCTACGGCAAGCGAAAATCTACTGTCGAAACCGTGTTTGGCATCATTAAACACGTCCAGGGATTCAGGCAATTCCAGCTTCGAGGCCTGGAATCCGTCCAAAGTGAATGGAATTTAGTCTGTATAGGCTGGAATTTAAAAAGAATGCATGTATTAAGAGGGTGAGAGAGGAAAAAGAGCATTGAGCTGCCCATAAAACAGAACTATGGGCATTAAAAATCCCAATAAACCACTTTTTTAAATTTTAATCGTGATTAAGTGGGGAGGCTCGCTCTATTAATCCGACAGCCTCCTAGGAAGTTTTCTTTGCCGCCCCAAAATTCCGGAGCTACCGTTGGGAACAGCTTGAGAATAATAAAGGGAATGCCGTCGGTTTCACTGACGGGGAAATTGGCAAACCGATCATAGGCTACCCGGTGCTGTTGAATGTGTGTGTCAATGGCTTTGGTTCTTTCCTGTTGCGCCGCCGGCCAATTGGTCGGCACGTCATGAACGAGGGCAGGGGGCTTGGGCGCTTCCAGTTCGGTACCGTCGCAAGCTGCGAGCAAACCGGCCAGAGTAAGAATATAGAGGTATTTCATAGGCACTCTCTTTTGTAATCTATGAAGGATTGTGGTGTCTTGGGTTTAGGGCGTCTACTCGGATTTATGGATTTGTCTCGCCTATGTGTCAGTGATTAAACTCTATTGATAATTCTTCTGTCTGGAAGGTATTGTTTTAGCAACGTAGGTCGGTGTAGCTAACCGTGCAAAGCCGGTATTCATTAAAGTCTGCAAGCCTTGCTTTTATTCGTGGATTTTATGGTTCAGGGTCCGCGATGCGGTAGGCTATCCATGCATTCGGGATATTTGATTCAGCACAAACCATGATGCGGATTGGGTGATCTTTGTTTAAGTTTACCCTTCCTTTTTACTCGAAAGCAAATGAGGGTCGTTAAATTTGGTGTTTATAACCTACAAGCCAAACTCAGTGCATAAGCTAAATGTGATTCGTACCGCGCACCTTTACTAAGTTTGGGGTGTGTTTTAGAAATGCGCGTTACATGATTTGTCGTTAAAACATCCTTCCATTATTTTCAATTTTTCATCATCCCCAGAACCATTGCAATATGCGCCAACTCGGCGACAGTTGAAACTTTAAGTTTGCTTCTTATTTGCGTGCCGTAATTGGCTACGGTTTTATAGCCCAGACAAAGTTCGTCGGCAATTTTATGAGCGGTTAAGCCTTTTGCCAGCAGCAGGAATACGTCGAATTCTCTGGGGGATAGGGTATCGACAATGGTTTGGTAGTCGGTCTCGCTATTTTGCAGGGGCATGTTTTTCGTCAAGCCGTGCTCTATATAAATCTCGCCCCCGGCTATTTTCTGTATCGCTGTTACCAGAATGTCGGGGGCGCTGTTTTTAGTGATGTAGCCTTTTGCTCCGGCATTCATGGCTCTATCGACATAAACCATTTCATTGTGAACGCTAAATACCAGTATCTTGGCGTTACTGTCTCGGTTGCAAATGCGGCGTATGCTTTCCAGTCCGCCAATGCCGGGCATGGATAAGTCCAGCACCATGACATCCGGTTGCTGTTCCAGATACAGCTGGCAGGCCGCCTCACCCCGCTCGGCTTCGGCGATCACGTCAATATCGGCTTCGGTCGATAGCAGCATCCTGAAACCTGCGCGTACTACGGCGTGGTCATCGACCAGAATGACTTTTATCCTGTCTTTCATGGCAGCGGAATAGTCGCAATGATGCTCATGCCTTGGTGCGGCTGGGTCTGTATGGTGAGTTCGCCGCCCAAACTGTTGATTCTTTCTCTCATGCCCAATAAGCCGAATCCGGTCTTAATCTTGTCAATAGCGCAACCTTGTCCGTTGTCGGTTACCTGTAGCCGTAGCGCCGCTCCTGTTTTGCCTTGATGCTCGATTTCCAGGTTGATGGCGGCTTGCTTCGCCTGCGCATGACGGACAATATTGGTTAAGCATTCCTGAACGACTCTGAATATTTGGATGGTGATTTTTTGCTCCAGAAAATCGACTTCGTCAGGGCAGGTGATGGTGAGCTTTAACTCAGGATTTCTAATCGACCAGTGGTTTAACAGGTCTTCCATAGTCGCTTTCAGCCCCAGTTCGGTTAATACCAAGGGGTGCAGTTGATGCATCATGGAGCGCACCACAGTCATTAAATGGTCGCAGATAGTGACAATGGAATCGGTGGTTTGCTTGATGTCGGCAGCTCCAGTTTGGGAACGCCCGGCAGTCACGGCCATGACTTTAATGGCGGTCAGTGATTGCCCCAGTTCGTCGTGCAACTCCTGCGACAGTCGTTGCCGTTCGTCTTCCTGTATTTCCAGCGTGTGTTGGGTTAACGCCCGGTTTTCCTGCTGTCCGGCATCCAGTTCACCGGTCATGTGATTGATGGCTTTGGCGATACTGTCATATTCCTGAATGGAAAAATTGGGTAGTTTTTGCTGATAGTGTCCGGTTTCAATGACTTTTAGCGCGTTAACAATGACGGCAATGGATTTAAGCGCTTTGTTAAAAGCCAGGTTGACGGCCAAAAAGGTAAAGAGCGTCAGCAGGAAAAGCGAGCTAAAAAAGGCAATGCTTTCTTGCCAGACTTCGGTGATTTCATCTAACGGGTTGGCCTGAATAATCAGGGTGATTTGTTCGCCTTTGAAGCTGGTGATTTGATGCTCAACCTTGGGGTAATGAGCTGCAACCAGATTGATAAACCATTGCGGCGGCTTTTCGTCATTATTGATTTGCTGGTTTTTGTGGGCAAAGCTGATGATTTGGCCTGAAGGTTCTTTGAGCTGAATACTTAAATGGCGGGTTTGATTTAGCGAATTAAGCTTCGGTAACCAATCGGTTTCATGAAACGGAGTTTGCGAAGCTTGTGAAAAGCCGAATGTTATCAACTGTACAGCCAGATTGATGGATGAATCGACTTCTTTATTCACGGCATCGCGTGCCTGCCAGATGGCTATCGATCCGCCCAGCATCAAGATGCACAGGGAAGAGATCAAAATTCGTATGTTGATTTGGTAGCGCAGACTCATTGGTTTTGAAAACTCGACACTTGCAACATCGGATTGATGGTATGCAAAAACCCACCATTATTCATCTATGGCGATTGAATCGCTATAGGAAAAATTCTTTTTTTCGGTTAAGCCGTGAACCCTGTGTAAAAAATGCTGTTTCGCCCCTTTTATAATATAGGGTAGGCGAAAGCTCATTTACACGATCACAATAGAGTGCTCATCAAAAACAAATTTCTTTGCTTTGTCAGTTAATAAAAAACTACCGCAATAAGCGTGATTGAATAGCCTGACAACCTTGGAATAATTCTTTTCATCCTAATATTTTAAAGATTGTGTAAATTTATAGTTGACAGAGGAGGGCTTAAAAAGCATAATAAGCGTCTCAGTACGGCGCCTGTAGCTCAGCTGGATAGAGTACTCGGCTACGAACCGAGCGGTCGGGAGTTCGAATCTCTCCAGGCGCACCACACTGAAAAAGTTTAATCCCCTGTAGCTCAGTCGGTAGAGCGGATGACTGTTAATCATTAGGTCGGCGGTTCGAGCCCGTCCGGGGGAGCCAGATAAATTAAAGCCTTACATGAAAATGTAAGGCTTTTTTTTGCTTAATATTTTTCTGGGCAACCTCAGGGCAACTTTAAAACAGTCTGCTGCAATGGTTTTCGCTTCAAAATAATTCAATAATTATTTTCTATTTACCTGCAGGGTATGCGCCTAAGTACCGTTTTGTTTAGCAGTTCTTTCTTGAACCTGCTGAAGACATGGCTGCATTCGAACGCTAATGATCGTTGTTAAAACTGTTACCCTGATTTGAACTAGGCCAAACTTTTACGTAGTTTGTTTAAACCCGCCCAACTAGTGTGACTTCACGTCGCACGCATACGATTTTTTTCGTTTCGTGAGGCTACGCCATATAATGATGTAACCACTTTTACTGATTCGTTTTCAATTCAAGGACGCTATGCAGACACCAGCAAATGCCCACGAATCTTCCGCCAGTTTGCTCGCCCTGATGCTCGGTACTATTGGCGTTGTATACGGCGATGTGGGTACCAGCCCGCTTTACACAATGAAGACCATTTTCAATGGCCCTCATGCTGTGCAAGCGACACCAGAAAATGTTTTAGGTATTTTGTCGCTGATTTTCTGGTCGCTAATCCTGGTTATCTCCATTAAATATGTATTGTTTGTGATGCGAGCCAATAACCATGGCGAAGGCGGAATCATGGCCTTGATGGCATTGGCCTTGCGTCACCGAAACCAACAACGGCAACGTAACATTATCATCACGCTAGGTTTGTTCGGCACGGCGTTGTTTTATGGTGATGGTATTATTACCCCCGCTATTTCGGTATTGAGCGCTGTCGAAGGACTAGAGGTTGCCGCTCCGGCACTTCAGGCTTATGTCTTGCCGGTGACGATTTTGGTATTGATCGCCTTGTTTATGTTTCAAAGCTACGGCACCGATAAAGTCGGCATGTTGTTCGGGCCTATCATGTTAATCTGGTTTGGCACGCTGGGTCTGCTGGGGGGGGTGAGTGTGTGTCAGAATCCTCATGTGTTACAAGCGCTCAATCCGGCTTATGGTGTACATTTTTTTCTGGAGCATGGCTGGCATGCTTTCATCGCACTAGGTGCGGTGGTGTTGGCGCTCACAGGTGCCGAAGCGCTTTATGCCGACATGGGGCATTTCGGCAAACTGATGTGTCAACACTTTTCCGGACACAAAGTTAAGCAGATTTTAGCTGCATTTCGTAGTCCACTGGCGACACATAGTGATTTGCGGAATGAAGTCGCTCACGGTTGTAAAACACCTCGATATATTCAAATATATCCTGCTTAGCCTCAGCTCTGGTTTGATAACGCTGATGATGAACCAGTTCTGTTTTCAAGGTATGAAAGAAGCTTTCTGAGACGGCATTATCCCAGCAGTTGCCTTTGCGACTCATGCTTTGGATAATGCCATGCTCCTGCAATAGCGTTCGATGACTGTCAGAGGCGTACTGACTGCCTCTATCGGTATGCCATATCAAGCCTTTACCGGGTTTACGCTGCCAAACGGCCATCAATAACGCATCGTTCACCAGTTTGGCCCGCATGTGCTCAGCCATTGACCAGCCGACCACTTGCCGCGAGTACAGGTCAATCACGACAGCCAAATACAGCCAACCTTCCAGTGTATGAATATAGGTGATGTCGCCGACATAGGTTTGATTCGGTTGCGCCACCGTGAATTGCCGATCCAAGTGATTGGGGGCAATGGGCAAATTATGCTTGGAATTCGTGGTCGCTTTGAATTTGCGCTTGGTTTTACAGGCTAAACCCGCAGCAGCCATTAACCGGCCGATACGACGTCGACTGACCTGCCGATCCCGGTTGATTAAGGCCTCCTTGAGGCGACGCGTACCGTAGTTTTTCCGACTCTTCTGGAACAGGGTCTTTATGACCTCAACCAGCTCGGCATCGTCTTTTTCAATGGCTGTCTGAGGGCGCTCCTGCCAAGCATAGTAAGCGCTACGAGAAACGCTCATGAACCGGCACATCGATTTAACCGAAAATTCGCTCTCATGTTGTTTGACCCAGGCGTACTTCTCGGCAACTGCTCCTGCGTTGCTCTACCTCCTGCATCCATGCAGTCGACCGTTGCTCCTTGGCAAAGTACGCCGCTGCTTTTTTTAACAGGTCACGTTCCTCTATTAATCGGGCGTTTTCCTTCTTCAGCCGCTTCAATTCTTCGTATAGATGCTCATCGGTTCGCACGGTTTTGCTGTACTCCTTCGGCTGGCTATATTTGTTGATCCAGGTATGGAGCGTATTGGCATTGACTCCTAAATCCCTGGCTGTTTGGGTAATCGGCTTATCAGAACCGATCGCCAGCTTCACCGAGGATTCTCTAAATTCGGCGCTATATATTTTTACTTTTTGTTTTTCTTGATCCATTTTCGACACACTCTCTATTTTCAGATTATTTTAGATTGTGTGTCCGGTTTAGTGTAGCCACTTCAAACGTCCCATTCAAATGACATGGTTTAGCATGATTTTACCGGCGCTGGCACTGAATTATTTTGGTCAGGGTGCGCTGATTCTACGAGAGCCCGTCGCTGTCCTGAATCCCTTCTATTTGTTAGCACCCGAGTGGGCAATGTACCCAATGATAGGACTAGCGACCGCTGCTACCGTCATTGCTTCACAAGCCGTTATTTCCGGTGCGTTTTCTATCACCAGCCAAGCCATGCAGATGGACTATATTCCACCTATGCAACGGGTGCATACCTCCACCCAGGCGATGGGACAAATCTATGTGCCAGCTATGAACCGCATGTTATTATTGCTGGTGATCTGTACGGTACTGGGCTTCGGCTCTTCCGGCAATCTGGCGGCGGCTTATGGTCTGGCAGTGACCGGCACCATGATGATTACAACGTTATTGGCTCTGGTAGTCGCTCTGGATAGCTGGCAGTGGTCACCGCTTTGGACCGGTGTACTCGTTGCTTCATTCCTGATAGTTGATGGTGCTTTCTTAGGCGCGAATCTTCTTAAAATTCCTCAAGGTGGATGGTTTCCACTGGTAGTGGGTGCGACTCTGTTTTTCATGATGTCCACCTGGCGACGCGGACGGCAGGTACTGGCCTATCATCTGCAAAATGCAGCCATATCGCTGACCACGTTTATTACCAATCTGACTTTGTTTCCGCCGATGGCAAGAGTCCACGGAACGGCTGTTTACATGAGCGCACGCAATCTCAGAATGCCCCATGCCTTGCAGGTCAATTTCGAGCATAATCAGGTATTGCATGAACGGATTGTATTGCTAACCATATCTACTGCAGATATTCCCACTATCCCCGACTATGAACGAATCGATATTGATCAAATGGATCAGGGTTTTTACTGCGTCACCGCGCGTTATGGTTTTATGGAAACGCCCAATGTGCCGCAGATACTTAGTTTGTGTAAATTAAAAGGTTTAGACATTGACCAGCACAGTGCGTCTTTTTTCATTGGTAGAGAAACGCTAATACCCTCTAATAAACCGGATCTGAACCCCTTGCAGGAAAAAATTTTCCTGATTATGTTCAGAAATGCCTCATCACCCATCCAGTTTTTTAAAGTTCCGCCGGAACGAGTGGTTGAATTGGGCGTACAGTTTGAAATCTAGCGGACATCATACAATCATTAAAAAACCCACAGGCGTTATTCAGATATATCGGACGACCTTTAAGGTGTTGGGAAGTTAGCAATAATAGTGTCCGCTCTCATTGGAACAGTTTGTTTACAAGTATGCCCTAAAGGGGATTAGGTATTCGGTAGCCAAGTTGGCAAAAAGCGTAGGAATTTTGCCAGTTTCATCAGAAAAGACCATCAATACTTTCTATTAATTTTTGCTATCTTATTGTTTAAATGACATCTACCCTTCCAATGAATCGGTAAAGATGGATGTTGAATGTGGAGAAAATTCAACGTCGTTTAACACCATTCGGCGTTTTGCATAACGCTATAAGCTTGGCTTGTTGAGTCTAAATACACTCACTGCGGCGGCTGCGGGATCCTTGAAAATCCAGTAGTGAAACGCCGAGATGCCGGGCCATGCCTTTTCCGCCTTCCTGCATGACTTGATCGTGGTTCCAAGTAAAGACGGGTGCTAAAATTGGCGCCAGGAGATTCATCCAGGCTTTTTCCGTAGACACAAGCCATACATAAGTCACCCGAGTTGAATCCCCCAAATCATCCAACTTCCAACTTCCAGTACCGTTTAAGTCGCCTGACGCAATGCCTTCAATCCAATGGGGCTTTTCCAGCACCTTAACTCGGACTTCAAAGTATAGCCGATAGGGAAGTCTGCTCGTCCAGATAAACCGTCGAACCGAACCCAGACCTTGTGCGTCACCTTTTTTGATTTCAACGACTTTTTTAACGAAGTGCCACCACTTCGGCCATTCTTCAGACGCGACGAGGGCATCCCAGACCCGTTCTATGGGAGCATCTAGGTGCCACTGAGTCACTAACGAATATTGCATGGTAGTCCGTTATTCCGTTGGGTTGATTATGGGGAGATGAAAATAGACAATATTTTTATCGCTATAAATAACGTTAGTTACGTATTGTGCCAAGTTGATTTAACTTATGCCCATCCGATTTTTCCATACCAGACATTCGGCAATAGGGGATCTTACTCTTTTTGGATGTGGCAATTTCGATCCTAAGCCGACAGTCGAATATTTATTTTTGAACGTGGATAACTACAATCATCATCCGGCCGCACCCAAGCGACCGTGATTTCAATTAACGCCCAACCGGCGGTTCGGGTGGATGGCCGCGGTTAACTACGAAACGGCAAGAATCCATTTAGTTTGTTTGTTTCGCACAACGCGTATGGGCGACATTAAAGTCGACTTTCCCATTGGCTTCTTTATCCATGCAAAGCCAATACGCTACCGGTTTCAATTCCGTTTTGCACGAAGCAGATAGCGGCGCTACCTCAGTTTTCCCAGTCCCATTGGTCCTTTCCTGTTGTTCGAAGCGCTGAGTAGCGCGTAAGCAGATATTGAAGGCTTCGCTTTGCTTGTCGACAGAGTCCGCACTATGGGCTTCATCAGCTCGGCCTTTTATTTCCTCTTTGGTTTCTTCTGCATAAGCGCCAAATGAGCAAACGAGCAAAGCCAGGATTGCTGATAAACCGATGGATTTCATGTGGGTGATTTTCATATTTATATCCTCTGATAAGGTTATTTAAGAGAGTCTTGAGGGGCTGCTAGTCTGGAAACGGCTGCGCAGCTCAGCAAGGCACGTTTTACTTGCTTTTTTAAATATCGTCCTTAAGGTCACCAAAGCCCGCTTTGACTTTAGCAACTTTTTTTTCGACATTGCCTTTCAGCTCCATCTCATCGTCATTCAGTATCTTGCCGGTGACTTCCTTAACTTTACCTTTGGCTTCTTCGGCTCTGCCTTTTACTTGATCTTTGTTCATGAGTTTCTCCTGATAATTATTTAGTCATGACACACATAGCTATGAGCAAAGCGTGGGATAAAGTTCCCTAACGCCCACTTGAAATATTACAGATAAAACCGAAGGTCGTCGGTACGGTAGCGAACAAAAAGGTATTGGGACTGCAAGATAATCTTGAAATATCTGAGCTAACCGAAGTGTAATCCTGCATTCTATTCAGGTGAACGGCCGCTTTCGAGGGGACAGGCTACTGTTGAAGTAGTCATGGTGCATCAGCATTAAGTAATGGCACTTATATTCTAATTGTAAATTCACAGCATAAAATACACTCTAATTTCTAAGGAGGAATGGCCGCTAAGTTCAATTGCAAGAAGAACAACTTAGTGGTTAAAGCTTAGATTCAGCAACGAATCTGAGCTTTTGCTCTGGAAGAAGACCAAATTTTCAGATAACTTTACATCAAACAAAGAATAATTTATGTTGGATATTATTAGAATATCGCTAGCGTCATACTGCAAAGCTTCCCGTCAAGCAAAGTCTCCTTCAGTAACACCTAGGTCGGCAACGTCAGCCGCAAAGCCATTGCTAGGATATTATTACCAATCTCCCGGAATTATCAAGATCAGTCAAAATACTCTACGTTAAGAGACAGGAGTCGAGTAGTCCGCAGAAGCGATAGTGTAAGCTTGATTGCATTTTGTCGGCGTGAGTCAATTTTATATGCAGAATTTGCCAGTTACTTGGATGCATTTAGGGCGTCGGATTGTTAATGCGTTGTTCTGAAAACCACAGATAAACCTCATCAGACATGATGCAACTATCGAATAGACCTTACTTAAATAGCAAGATGGGGAGTTCAATAATATGAAAAGTTCAGAAATCACGGTTGCTGATTACCTGATAACACGGCTCAAAGAGATTGGGGTGGATCACCTCTTTGGCGTGCCGGGAGATTTTGTCCTGGGCTTCTTCAACCAAGTACTGAAGAGCGACCTAAAGTATGTCGGCACCTGCAATGAACTCAACGCGGCCTATGCTGCCGACGGCTACGCTCGTATTCGGGGTGTTGGTGCATTTTCTTCAACCTATGGCGTCGGAGAATTAAGTGCTATCAACGGCGTGGCGGGCGCATTCGCCGAGAGAGTGCCGATGGTGGTGATCACCGGCTCGCCGTCGACGATTAATTTCCGCACCCGACCGCTATTGCATCACACCTTGGGCGATTATCAGATTCCCTTGAGGATATACGAAAAAATTACTGCCGCCTCAACCGAGCTGGTTTCGGCTGAAACGGCGCCGGCCGAGATCGACCGAGTGTTATCGGTGTGCCTATCTCATCAGCAACCGGTTTACATTAGCATCCCATCGGACGTGGTAATGATGTCGTGTCAGCGCCCTCAGGCTTTTCTGTTCCCACCAGCCCTAGGTAGTGATCCGGATGCGCTTGGAGAGGCGATCACCGAAGCGCTGGAAATGCTGGATAAGGCACAGAAACCGATTGTGATCGGCGATGTGGAATTGATACGCTTCAAGCTGCAACAGGATTTCGCCGGCTTTCTCGACAAAACCGGTTTCCCGTATGTGACCATGATGTTGGGCAAGAGCGTCCTGTCAGAGCAGCATCCGCAATTCATTGGTCTGTTTGAGGGAGAACGAAGTCGCGAGTATGTTCGAAATCGAGTCGAGTCGGCTGATTGCATTCTACAACTTGGGGCCGTGCTAACCGATTTTAACACCGGAGGCTTCACAACCAACCTCGACGACGCGAAGACGATCAGCGCCAACATCCGTTCCGTGAGGATCAAACATCATTATTACGAGAACGTGTCTCTACATGACTTTATCCTTGGGCTGACCGAAAAGCTTACCCGACGCGATCCCGCAACTCTGGATATCCAATGCGCTGCTGATGGTTGCGTGCACCGACGTGCGGAGCTGTACCAGCCTGATGTGCCGAAACTGCTGACCATCAAGCGTTTCTTCGACCGCATGAGTCATTTTATAGAAGACGATGCAATAGTTATTGCTGAAACAGGCGTATCCCTGTTCAGTGCCGCCGAAATGCTCATGCCGGAAGGAGTGACCTTCATAGGCCAGACCTTTTACGGATCAATCGGCTATACGATCGGAGCAACCCTGGGTGCGGGCATGGCAGCGCAGGATAGGCAGGTCGTGCTGTTTGTGGGAGACGGGTCTTTTCAAGTAACTGGCCAGGACCTGTCGACGATGATCCGCAACCATCTCAAGCCTGTCATCTTTCTGATCAACAATGACGGATATACCATAGAGCGGGTAATCAGCGATCACCCGTACAATGATCTCCAACCCTGGAAATATCACAAACTGGTGGAGGTGTTCGGAGGTGGGTTAGGTCTTGATGTTCGTACGGAAGGCGAGCTTGAAGAGGCGCTGACTAAAGCTGCCACAGCGGACGACCTCGTATTTATCGAAATTCACACCGGACGACTGGATTGTCCCGAGTCGCTACGCAGTGCAGGTCAGTCTATGGCAAAAACAAATCAGCTTGAGTAGTGCGAAAACTGACTCATTAACTTTAAGGGAATCTCTAATACTTGATTTTTTCATGATATTTTCGAATATAAGTCTTTGAAACTAATAAATACTAGTTTTTTCAGAATTGAATTAAATTAATAGAGGTTCCCTTTATATCACTCGAGCTCGATATGATCCTCCGCCATCAAATATCAGAACTTACGCGTTAGTTACGCACTTTTATGATCAATCGGCGAACCTCGGACGCGGTTGTGTTCATACCGGAAGAGGGACTATATACGGATACAGAGGGATATAAGCTCAGTGGTGTCGACTGGATACCCTCCGCACCCGTTTGACCGTATAGAAGATTCGATCCTCTATTACTGCTTCTTTCTAAAGCTGTCGCATGAATGCGACGAGATCTTTCTTCTCAGGCTCAGTCAACTTGATGTCGAGAATCAGGTTGAAGAACTCTACCGTATCTTCCAACGTTAGCAACCTGTCGTCGTGGAGGTAAGGTGGCGAGTCTTTGATTCCGCGCAGGGGGAAGGTCTTGATTGGACCATCGGCGCTAGCCATACGCCCATTGATCATCTGTGGCTTGTAGAAGCGTTCCACCTTCATATTATGCATAAGATTATCAGTATAGTAGGGCGCCGCGTGGCAGCTCGCGCAATTGGCTTTGCCGAAGAAAAGTGCTTGCCCGCTCATCTCCGACTCAGTAGCCATTTTCGGATTCAACTTACCGTCAATGCCGAGTTTGGGAGCCGGTGGAAAATCCAGCAGTTCCTGAAACTCTGCCATGAAGTGCACCTGACTGCCGCGATCAAGGATATTGACGCCCTTCTTCGTCGCGATGACCGGATCACCGTCGAAATACGCGGCGCGTTGCTCGAACTCGGTAAAGTCCTCCACACTCTTCAAAGCACGCTGAGAGCCGAACAAGCGCTGGATGTTCACGCCGCGCAACGACGGCGTGTCAATGCGATGCCGAAACTCCTGAGGACGGGTATCTCCCGCGAGGTGGGTCGCAGCGTTTGTATGTCCATTGGCGTGGCAGTCGAAACAGGCAACCCCTCGACTCGGACGTTCCGAGCGGCGATCCTCGGTTTGGTTGAACTGCTGTTGTGAGAAGGGGGTCAACAACATCCTCAGACCCTCTATCTGCTTGGGATTTAGTATCCCATTGAACAGCTCGTAATAGTTGTCGATAGTGACGAGCTTACCTTGTGAGACATCTCCGAGATCAGGCCGTGTGGTCAGGTAGATGGGAGCTGGGAACTCGGGCAAAAAATGGTTCGGAAGATCGAAATCCAAATCAAAACGAACGAGATCCCGCCCTTCTTGCTTCTTGATTTCTTCAATGAGAAACTTGGGAAAGGTCATGCCGCCTTCCGGGTGGTTCGGATGGGGTAGTGGGAAGAAACCTGCCGGGAACAGGCCTTTCTCGCGAATCTCTTCGGGGCTGGCCGCCGCAAGTTTGTCCCAGCTTGTATCTTTGGACAGCTTCACACGGACGCCTTCCTGAACGGGCTTTCCGCTAGACATTGTCACGCCATTAGCAGGGCGGTCACTCAGGTCGTATCGCGCATTGAGCAGATCGATCTGACGTTTCATGATCTCTGGCTTAGCAGCCTTCATGCGTGCCATCGTCTTTGCGAAGTCCTCATTGATAACAGTGGGGGCGTAGCTCGATTTTTTTGTTGCTGATTCCTGGGCTTTACCTATGCCGCTGACTGTGAGCGCTGTCGCGAATATCCCGAACAGCACCCAACGGTTTCTTGGAGTTGTGTGTCTCATATCTTGTCCTCCGAACCTTTAAGTTTGGTGGAATGGCTCAAGACCCAGAGCCCAGCCGTCGCACATTCAAATTCGCAACGGCTAAGTTGAAGCAAACTGCTGGCGCTCAGCACTTTCACCTAAGCGTCTCGACAGAAACAAAAAGCCACTCTAACGATTGTCTAATTATCGCCTGAAGTTATTCGCTTAAGATTTCGGCGAAACTGTCGACCACTCCTGCATCGCTTGATCGCCTGGACGATCTACTTTAACCTTGCCGCTCTCGATTGAGCTTACCCAGGTTAGCGGAATGTAATGGTGTTGACCTGCCTTATCTTTCTTCAGCTTGATGGTATCCGTCCCCTCCATATGATCGACAGTAGCAAATTGTCCGTCTTGGGAGCAAACAACGGGCATATCAGGTTTGATTTGGTCGGGATTAATCATGGTTTTTCTCCTGTTGGCTCAGTTTGAGCCGGTTTTATGAAAATTCTTAATCGGTACTCAGACGAGGATTGAAAACACTACCCTTTTCGGATTTTAACGGGATTACTCGATTTTTTCTTAACGAGTGAGTTCCCTGCATACCTCATTAAATCTCCTTGTCTGTGTTTTAAGGTTACACAGATAATTAAAATCGGTCTGTGCGACATCGCACATAGACAATGTCCTTGTGGCTGTCAAAAAACAAAAACTTTAATAATCGCGTAATTTTTGCATAACACTGCTTAATTTTGCGTCCGGAAAAGTGTTGACACACTACATTATCCAGTCGCTTTATGTGTGCCACCGTACCGACTTAACTCAATTGTCCAATTTATAATTATTCTGGCTCAATGAATTATTTTTTGTGTCAGTGCTTGAATTGATATGAACATGGCGACAAAGTCATTTTCCACATTCTCGAAGATTGAAGTAATTAAGCAGACATGAAAGAAGCATCAAATGGAAGACGCCGGCTATATCGCAGAGTGATATTATTAATTCATCATTAGCCGCCCAGACGCTTTGGGCCAGTAATAACGCGCATCCAAAGCAGGCAAGTAACACGATATTCTTGTTGAAACCATTTTCAAGATAAAACCGGATCTACTTAAACTCTAACCCTGTGAGACCATTATGAAAACTAGAAAAACTATTCGCGAAATATCCCATAACCCCAACCAGTTTTTTAAAATTATTAAGGTAGCTGTTGTTATGAGTATCGGCCTTGGCTCTGTTACCCAGTCTGTATGGGCTGAAAATCAAACTCCAGACGTTCAAAATGCACAAGCTGATCCAGCCAAAAAACCTGGAGATGGCCAGGGAAAATTACCCACATTTGCCCAGGCTGATGTCAATGGCGATCACTACGTTACTAAAAGTGAATTGCAAAATTTCCCGTATTTACTGCAAGTATTCGACAAGGTGGATGCAGGTCATGACGGTAAGTTGGAACAACATGAATACCAAAATCTGGAAATGGAAACCAAACGGGAAGGGGAAGTCAAGTAAATGGGGTATAGGCCCAAACCGTTGAGGCATTTGAGGTTCGGCGCCGACATCACCGTGTGGAGGCGCTAATGCGAGAACTGCCTGTCTTAATATGTAATGTGTCGATATCCAAAATAAAAAAATGCAGCATAAAGCCGAAACAGTCCATCAGATAACGGAGAGTCTCGATCTCAAGAGTCCAGTTGACTAGGTTCTGTTGACGTTTCATCTGAGCCATAAAAGTACCGAGGAAAATGACAGCATCACCATGCAATTAATAGCCTTTTTCTCGTATCGAGTGGCAATTCTACGGTAGTGCTTGAGCTTGCCGAATGTAAAACGGCGTTGAATTTTTTCCACAAAAAGCGCCTTTTCCCAGCCATATAAGACTGTAGATATCATTAAAAACAATAATATAGTAATTGTTTCTGGTAATATTTAGGCGCTATTTACTGGAAAAGCTGGCACATTTTCCACGTTTTTTACCATCCAGGCGTAATGGTTTTATTACGTCTGGGTTTCTAAAGGTGGCGCCATTGAAATTTATTCATTTGTTCTAGTCCAGTTGGCAAACTCTACTGTAGCTTCGAAAAATTGAGGCTGTGCAGTCACTTAAATAATACCAACTCAGTTTTTCTCCAGTCGGATTTTAAGCGCGTATTTTTCACGGTCGATTTCTCCCCGGGTACGGATACCAAGCCGGCGTAATAGAGGTAAGGGAGGGCACCATCCTTGTAATCCATGCTGCAACAAAAACGGCAAAACAATGCCGGGAAGGAATAACCATTTTCGATTTTTGGTTAAACCAAGAATCAGGCCGGTTAGGGCTAACGTGGAGGCATTGACCTCAAGCACTCGCTCTATATCCCATTCCTTATCCAGCATTTGAATACGCTCAAGAATTTCTGCCCTGCTTTTACCCTTATAACGGTGAATATTTATATCCGTTTGATGATCTATTTCTTCATTCACAAGGGAAGCGGTGGAGCTACGAACGCGATCCAGGCTTGATCTTGTTGAATCTTCAGCATTAAATATAGACATAGGTACCTCCAAATTAAAAAAAATTTCGCCGCATAATCACAGCAATATCTATTCTTTACTTGTGTTTCACCATTTCTTTCTACCCAGCTGCTGCGTTAAGACAATTAACGTCTTATCAATTCCGGATTACGTACAATTTTGGCCGAACAACTGGCGAACTCCTCAAGTAGCCATCATGCCGGCATGAATTCGTATAACTGACGATCCTTGCTAATCAGGTTTAATAGTTAATAAAGTGAGTTGGATTTTTATTTAAAACCCGGTAACGCAATAAATAAAGTCAGCGCGAATCACTTTAGGTCCACGCTGACATCACTTAAACAGTAGGCTAGGCTGGAAAGCCTATTCAGATGCCGTGTCCAAAAGCTGATCCAAAGTGCGTATATGCGCTTGTTGAGCAGACAGCAACTTTGTTTCAATCAAAGAGCGAACATCTGAGGAAAGCTCAGTATCCTCCAGCGCTTCCTCATATTCCTCTGCACCACTTTTTTCTCCTGCCTGTAAAGCCTTTAGTACCGCTTTTTTACCCAACATATTAGCGCCTCCCTGGACTATTTTCGCCCAAGTGCCCCAAGCTCCTGAGTCCTCACAGGGAGTTCCTCCCAATCGATTGATTAGTGCTTGTAAACTGGAAACGGCATCTTTATGAGCCTCATAAATTGGCTTTAAATCCTCCGATTCGCCCACGCCGGCATCTTCCTTAAGTTTATCCAACGCCTGCTGATATGTTTCCGTTGCTGATAATTCATCTTTCAACAATTTGTTGAGTATTTCAATGTTATGCATAATAAAACTCCTCTGTGATTATTTCTTGATTACGTGTAATAGCATCATCAAGCTTAAGTATTTATACTGACTCTTCCCCAGTCGATGAGATATCCTCTGCGTGAGCCTGCTCAAAGATTTTTTTCGCCTTATCACACTCTTCGCTGCTTTCCGTATGTACTGAAATCAAGGCACTTCCTCCCTTGATTTTTCCTTCGTAGCGTTTGGCTTCATACTCAGGAATACCCAGCCCAATTAAGCCTCCAGTCAAACCTCCAGTGGCAGCGCCTACTGCCGCACCACTCAATGCCCCCATAATGGGCCCAGCAGCAATTAACGGACCGACGCCTGGAATAGCCAGAGCGCCGATCCCGGCTAACAACCCGAGCGCAGCGCCAGTGCCTAAACCCACGGTCCCACCGATAGCGGCGCCTTCCGGCGCTTTGGTGTGCTTCTCATGAGCAAAATCCTTGGTCGTGGATTTGTCGGGAAACAGCACAGATATATCATTAATTGAAAAACCTGCTGTCTTCAGGTTATTAACAATGATCTCTGTTTGTTCGAGATTTTGAGCGATACAAAAAACTGCTTTAGTCATGTCATTCTCCTGGGCCTTTAAGGCGCTTTATTTTCAAGTTGATTATCTACCTGCACTACACCACGCATTTTCTTGGCGATTTCTTGCAGCTTCTTACTTTCAGCTTCACTTGCAACAGGCCCACGCAAAGTCACCACGCCATTACGGGTGATGATTTTTGCATTCTGCGCATCGACTGATAGCGATTTATCTCTAACCACGGCTTGACGTATCTTAGCCGTGATTTTGATATCCTTTTTGGTTTCCTTTTGGTCTTCCGGGGTTAAAGTAGCGTTGTTCTTGTCGCGAACATTACGCTCGGCATTTTCCAATTCCGAGTTAGCTGCCAAATGGAATGCGGTATTTTGTTCGGCTCGAACAGGACCGGTCATCATTATTAGGCTGCCCGTTAAAGTGAAAATAACTAGCAATAATCGTGTAGGCATAGTGTTCTCCTTCATAGTAAGTGTTTCTTTATTAACATAATTGAACGGCATCCATGCCGAACAGAAGTTGATGGTCGTTTATTGCGTGGCTTTCAAATGTATGTCGGCTCCTTCGGCAGATTGCTTCGCAACGTCGACATGCTTTTGCTTGCCGTGATCAATAGCATCATTTATGCACCGCGATGCAGGCATTCAGGTGTTCGATGGCGGGTTTAGCATGAGCTATCGCGTGTTTGAGCACTTCTGACCTGTGTTTTCCTCCGTCATAAACTCGTTTTATTTGCCTTGCTGAATATCCTTTTTGGTGTCACCGAAGCCCTTTTGCGCTTTGCCGACATTCTTTTGGACATTTCCTTCCACCTCCATCCCTTTGTCGTCCAGTATCTTGCCGGTTTCTTCCTTGGCTTTACCTTGGGTTTCATCGACTCGACCTTTTATTTGATCTTTGTTCATGTTCTTGTAGGTCTCCTCTTTGCTTTCCTCGGCATAAGCGCCAAACGAGCAGACGGTGAAAGCGATAACTGCCGATAAACCAATGAGTTTCATGTGAGTGAGTTTCATGTGCATTTCCTGAAAAAAAAGTTATGTGAGAGCATCAAATTGCCGCTGTGCTTCTGGCCAGTCTTTCTGGGCCCAGCTGCACAGTTCAGCAGTGCTCGTCTTATTTGTCTTTCTTAATATCGTCCTTGAGATCACCAAAGCCAGCCCTGACTTTACCAACGTTTTTTTGAACATTTCCTTCCAGCTCCATCTCATCGTCGTCCAGTATCTTGCCGGTGACTTCCTTAACTTTACCTTTGGCTTCTTCGACTCGGCCTTTTATTTGATCTTTGTTCATGAGTGTCTCCTGTAATTATTTAGCCATGCCCAGATAGCCATGACTAAAGCGTGGAATGAAGTTCCCCATCGCTCATTTTAAAGGGTACAGATAAAACTAAACGCAGTCGGTACGGTAGCGAACAGAGACGGACTAGGTCTGCTCGACTTTGCTCTCTGACAGGTGGCTAAGACCAGGACTCGCTGGACTTGGAGTGGGTTGCTCGTCGGAAGGATTTGCTGTCCCGAAGAGGCGTCTCGCTTGAGTGCGATGAAATTTCGAAGCCGTGGATAGCTGAAGAGATCGGGTATTCAGCCAGAACAATACGGCAGAGCTAGTAAACTATTTTTTACTTCCCCAGCGACCAAAACATCGCGGCTACCGCAATTGCCATAACGGCTGTACATAACCAGCCTAACACCTTCAGTCTGAGTGCAATGACGAATTGCCCCATGATATCTGGGCGGACTGCCATCAGCATCATCACCGTCATAATAGGCACGGAAATAACTCCGTTGATAACCGCACTCCAGTAGAGCGCTTTGATTGGATTGATGGGCGTAAAACAGAGTCCGACGCCGATAATCGTCGATAGGGCGATAATGCCATAGAAGCTTTTTGCCATAAGGGGCTTTAATTCTAAGCTATTGCGCCAATGAAATGCACCGGCCATCGCATAGGCGGCAGAGCCGGCTAATACTGGAATTGCGAGCAAGCCGGTACCAATGATGCCTGCACTAAACAACCAGAAAGCAAATTCGCCGGCAATCGGACGTAGTGCAGACGCGGCCTGTGCCGATGTTTGAATCTCAGTCACGCCGTGCAGATTTAGAGTGACGGCTGTCGTCAATATAATAAAAAATGCGACCAGGTTGGAAAATGCCATACCGATAAAAGTGTCGACCTTAATTCGGCTAAAATTGGCTCTTGCCTGGTCGGGCGCATCCTTCAACGTTTTTGCCTGCGGATTAACTCGCTGCTCCTCAACCTCTTGTGAAGCCTGCCAGAAGAACAGGTAAGGACTGATGGTGGTTCCGAAGACCGCGACGACAGTGGTGATGTATTTCGGTTTCCATGATAACTGCGGTAACAAAGTATTGGTCAGTACTTGCGTCCACGGTATGTGCACGACAAATACCGTGGCAACGTAGGCGAGCAATGATAGGGTAAGCCATTTCAGGATGCGCACGTAACGGCTATACGGAATAAATAGTTGTAATAACAGCGATAGCCCACCAAAGCCAACGACATACCAGTGGGTGGAGCCGCCAACCATCAATTTCAAGGCATCCGCCATGGCGGCGACATCCGCAGCGATATTGATCGTATTGGCAACTAACAGCAGTCCGACGATAGCATATAGCAGTCCGGCCGGATAATGTTGGCGTATATTGGTCGCTAAACCATGTCCACTGACCCGCCCGATTTTGGCGCTGATTACCTGGATGCCAACCATTAGGGGATAAGTCAACAATACGGTCCACAGCATACTGAAGCCAAACTGAGCGCCAGCCTGCGAATAGGTAGCGATGCCACTGGGATCATCATCGGCGGCGCCGGTAATCAAACCGGGGCCAAGTTTCTTTAACCAGGACTCCGGGCGCGTGTCTTTATCCTTTGCTGTTTCCCCTGCATGTGACATATGGTTCCTGATTAAGACTGAAAAAACGTTATATTTATTGGCTCCTTTAAGCCTGTAATGTAATCAATGATTTTAGGTAAGGCTACTGGGAGTATCATAGCCAGACCAATAGCTAGCTCTTCCTGGCTGGTTTCGTAACCGACAATTTCTCCGCGCTCAAGTTGGGCGATTTGGTCTGCGTCGATACCAAATGCCAGAAAATTTTCTCAATCTTAAGAGCCTCGATGTTCTGTCGCGATGCCTTGTGTGTTGCCTATGCCCACCGCTTGCGCAGCGACCCTCTCCCACACACAAGGTACAAACAGAACGGTAGTACTTCAGGGTTAGATTATTCCCGAAAAGATCAGGAGCAGTAAGATAATCAGCAACAGCCCGAGTCCGCCGCTGGGTCCATAACCCCATGATCGGCTATGTGGCCAGGCTGGAAAGACACCAATAACCATCAGGATAATAATTATGAGTAAGATTGTACCAAGTGGCATGACAGTACCCCTCTTAGAGAAAAAACGTTAAATTGAAAACCATTCCAAATCGTCGGGGTCTTGGCCCCGTCACTGCTTTACTTAAAGGCTATGATGCATTAACCCCAAGATACCCACGACGATCAAATACACGGCCACGAAATAATTTAAAAACCTCGGTACCAGCAAAATTAATATACCTATTACAAGTGCCAGTATGGGTTCGATCGCGAAATGCAGATTCATATTCATGGTGATCCTCCTTGAGTGAGCATTTAGTTTAGTGGCAAGATTGGACTTAGTCTGTTCGCTATCGTACAGAAGGTGGCTGCCGGTAATAGGGATTCCAAGTATTCGTTGTACCGGACGAGTTCATTCGCCTTAGGCATCACCGACTGTCATTGAGAGCGGTTAGTTCCAACGTAATCACGGTTTAAAAATAAATATTTGACCGTCGGCTTGGGGGTTAGGCATGATGACATGGACTCCTCATCACTCCCCCACGGCGTCATAACGCAGGCAACGATTTAAAAGACGGAGAAAAGAGTAGTCCGAAATTCCTTTAGGAATGGTAACTAAATGACCCGTTTTCCTAGCCCAGTTTCTTCCAAAGGGAGATTGGACGTGCTCGCTTCGTAATTTTCACGGTAACATACCACTCGCATGCATGATGTTAGTGGGCCACGCCGTGGAGAGAGTGGAGGGGAGCAGGCGATCGGATTCCGTTTTGACCACGTGGTAGCACTCGCAGACCCGCGCCTCCAGTCCAGGTCGGTCCAGCACCGTGATGTGGCCTCGTCTGTAAACAATCAATCCAGCTCCCTGCAATTTCCCGGCTGCTTCCGTGACGCCTTCGCGGCGGACTCCGAGCATATTGGCGATCAATTCCTGAGTTATGGTTAACTCGTTAGAAGGCAGCCGGTCTAGGCTTACCAGCAGCCAACGACAGAGCTGCTGATCCACGGAATGATGTCGATTACAAACAGCTAGCTGTGCCATCTGGGTAATCAGCGCCTGGGTATAGCGCAGCAATAAACAGTGCAACCCCCCGGAGCGACTTCCCCTAGAACGATCGAATTCCTGCATAAGTAGATGCGTTCGCAGCCTATAGGCGTAGCCCGCGCTCCGCACGACGGCCCGATCAGGCATGGTTCCTCCGCCCATGAAGATTGAGATACCGATGATGCCATCGTTGCCGACTACGGCGATTTCGGCCGATGCGCCATTCTTTGTGACGTAAAGCTTGGACACAATGCAAGTCGTGGGAAAATAGACATAATGTAACTCGTCACCGGATTCGTAAAGGATTTTACCGAGTGGCATCTGGACCAATTCCAGATGCGGAGAAATGCGCTCGAATTCCTCTGCGGGCAGGGCGGCGAGAAGATGGTTTTGCCAAGAGTTAAATGGGTCAGACATAAGTAACATCCCTCTGTTAATGCAAGATCGAACAGCTCTAAAAAATCAGTTTGTGTTGTGCAAGTGTCTGTAAGATATAGGGTTCAACTTCTCCAATCAATAAGTGCTGCTACCTATCAGGTGACTACGCTATTGAGCTGCATGTCTTGTCATACCTGGATGGTAACAATTAGAAGCAAACCAATGCCATCCTATGTGCATCATGGTAGTAATTTGCCATTGCGTTACATATACTCCACGCGCTCAAGTTTTCGGCTTTCTCTCAAAATAACTGGAAGTTCATAGTCATCAAACTTTGCATCTCATTTTTTGAAGCGTGTACCACGTTCATTAATTCGCATCGAATTAACCAAGGCCAACTATTCCATCCGGATAACTTTCAGGAACTGAGTGATTTTTATGGTATCTACGCTGTACCGGCGTCACCCGTGGAAAACAGTTGGTGGTGGTCATTGCGCAATCAAAAGCCTTGGCAATGGCAGTTAAGAATCAACGCTCTCAGCGTAGGATTACTGCTCTTTAAGCGTAACGACCTGCATTTGAAACCGGACACTGACCAGTATTCAACTAAATTCATACAGAAAAGTCGTATCTATGTACGCCAGCGCACGGAATAATTCTTGATAATTTCCTATCATTAACTCGTGAGTCATTCATTGGCTCACCGGCATAGGAATTCCATTAGCTCAAGGGCAGAGGGATTCGTTAAATTTTTTTTTCGGGAGAAAAAAATGACACAAGCACAAGCGAAAGACCAAGAAACAACACAAGAGAAAACTCCACAGCAACATCATCAGAAAGCGGCAGAGCACCACGAACAGGCAGCCAAGCATCACAAGGAAGCCGCCAAGCATTACGAATCCGGTGACGACAAAACTGCAGCACAGCACGCCCATATAGCCCATGGATATTCAACCCAAGCCATGGAACAAGAAATGGAAGCCAGCAAGAAATACGCGAAAATGCAAGGTCTTAGAAAGTAATCGTAACGAGGTTCGCAGACAAACTCGTAGCGGGTCAATAAAAAACGCCGGACATGCCTCGGTTTTAGGCCAAGGCTGTAACAGCATCTAATATTTATCAGTTTTAGCGTCCATTTTGCCAGTCTACTCATGAAGTAAACATTAAAAAAACAATGCAATAATGATCTTACATGGTCAATTTTGACGCTGTTCTCTCCGATTTCCTGGTCATTTTCTCAGGCTGTTTTTACATGCCAAATATATATAAATTTTCTATTATCAAGGGAGTAACTCTGTTGTGCACTGCGTGTACACCTATTCCTAAGACTTACATCGAGTCGTGTCCATACCAGGCGGGGCAAAGCGTGGTGGAAACATACCCGGATATGCTTCGTAGCACCGACATCCCCATCGATCATATTATTGTGCCGATGATTGTCATCTCACCTTATGCCAAAAA
Organism: Methylobacter tundripaludum SV96; assembly: GCF_000190755.2. Lineage (GTDB taxonomy): Bacteria > Pseudomonadota > Gammaproteobacteria > Methylococcales > Methylomonadaceae > Methylobacter_A > Methylobacter_A tundripaludum. The sequence continues at coordinate 557,852 of NZ_JH109152.1, forward strand.
GCACTATGTATCACACCATGTATACGATCACACATCCATCTTGCGTTTTGTGCAGGCGCGGTTTAATTTGTCTGCACTTACAGCCCGAGATGCCCATGCCAGGTCACCTATTGGCATGTTTGATTTCGAGCATCCATCGTTCACAAAGCCTCCTGAGCTGCCTAGAGCGGATGAGGATCCACGCTTTCTTAACGAGTGTGAGGATAGCGCGCGAACTCATTAAAGCGATAAGCCGGCAACGGGAAAATAGGCATTCAGCCAAGTAGGGGCGCGATGTATCCCTACTTAGCTAAAATGTCGAAATGTCCGGTTTACCCTGACAATTAATCTTCTATGAGGGTGAAACATGCTGGCTTGATTGGGTTTTCTGCTACCGATGAATAAAACATCGGCTTATAGTAGACTAGGTAAAGCAATATTTTAGTAAATTTTACCGATTAATTTTGACGTTGTTAGTTGGCAAAAATTCGACGTTGACTAACAAAATCAGGATTTGATCGACAATGAGTTTTTTTAGACGCGCACGTACTCTATACATTCTGCATCGCCATGCTATTGCACATGTCCTGTGGGTAGAAGTTGCCGAAAAGCTAGCTTTTTTGCAGGGAATGACGGCGGTTGAGAAAGCGCACTTGCGAGAACTGAGTACGCTGTTTTTGCATGAAAAAAAGTTCTTCGGCGCTCAGGAACTTCAGCTCACCGACGCAATGTGTGTGACCATCGCCATTCAGGCCTGTCTTCCGGTACTAGGGCTTGGTATTAGCTGTTTGTCAGGCTGGACCGAGATCATTGTTTATCCAGGTGCGTTTCGGATTTGTAGAGACGACAAGGATGCGGCGGGTGTTGTACATCATCAGGAACAGGCGCTCATAGGTGAATCATGGTCGCGAGGGCCACTTATATTGTCATGGGACGATGTTGAGCGGGATGTGCAGGGGAAACAATCCGGCCGCAATGTCGTGATTCATGAAATTGCCCATAAACTGGATATGTTAAATGGTAGTGCCAACGGTTTTCCTCCTCTGCATTATGGTATGGAGATCATACATTGGACTGCTTCGCTGAGTACCGCCTATCAGTCATTGGTTCGGCGAGTTGAACATCACCATCGTGCATGCATTAATCCTTATGCTGCGACGGACCCTGCGGAGTTTTTTGCAGTAATCAGTGAATATTTTTTTTGTTCGCCTGAAACTCTTCATACGCACTTTGCTGATGTTTACCAACAACTTCAACTTTATTATCGTCAGGATCCATTGCGGCGTATTCATTACGAGAAAACAACTTAATGGTTTTTCTGTGCTATCCGCTTAAGCAATCCAAATAGGTCGCTGTTGGTTTACTACTGGATCACCTATATTCTAAAAAAATAACATACTCGGCTTATGATCGCACCATGACAAACAAATCAAACTTCTGGCAACTATGGGCGCCGCATCTTGCTCTTTTTGAGGATAACCACCTCGATCTGCGAACGATCAATATTATTGCTGACAAAATTTCCCAGCCTGTTTTAATAGTCGGCGGAGGACAAGGCTTAATAATCGATGCCTTGCGTAAAAAAGGGCTTCACGTCGACGGCGTCGATTCAAGCTCTGAAATGGTCAGGCTGGCCGAACAGCGCAGAGGCATCAAGCTGGTGCATACCGACGGATCAAGTTTGCCCTTTGCCGACGAAAGCTACGCGACCACCATCATTTCGACCGGCGTGGTCGATTTTCTGGACGATGAAAAGCAAATCCTGCAGATCATTAACGAAGCCAGACGCGTGACAAAAAAGGGGGGGAGGCTGCTTGTCTCCTATTGCAAGGTTCATCCTGCTGCAGAAAAGTTTCTTAATCGTATCGGGATCATCACCGAAAATCACATCATGCGGCTTAGAAGGCTTTTTGAACTGAGCAGACTTCCTCCATCAAAGTTCATCGCCGATATTAGACAGGACGGAAACCTGAGTCTGTGCGACGCAATCGCTGAATTGCTGCGAATACAATGGTTTTTACCGAAAAAGGAACGCCTGTTGTCCAATACCATGAGCAAGATATTAAAAACGGCGGACAATGCGGATGAACTGATTGGCTCGGTATCCGAAGCGATTCCCCATCATACGCGGGAAAGCATCAGCACCTTATGCAAAAAACTCAAGCTGTCTGTCAATACCCTTATGGAGTATGAGATGTGTTTCGTCGTCGACGTTGGTGTTGAATCAAAGCAGCTGTAAAAGAGCGTCAAAATTTGCCAGTTCATAATCTCTAAATTATTGCTTTTATTAATAACTCTGTTTGTCTTGACTGGGAAATCGTCGCTGAATTGTGGAAAAAAGTGAAAGCTGTTTTGCACACCCACGCTGAAAAACTTGGAAACGGAGCGTAGCGGAGTGAAGATTTTTAGTCCCCGGTAGCGATAGTGCATGTGTTTTCATATATGGGCTTGCTACGCTTGATGTGGTAATCAAAAATAGCCTGGCTGATGGCAAGAACATGCCATTCGTTGAGACTGTTTTGGAACGCGAAACCACGATGCCTCGAGGTGCCAAGCGAGACGCTTTGCCTGGGCGTCGCAGTGTCGGGCATGTTGCCAGAGTAAGCTTTGACGAGTCTGGGGCACATTGATCAGCATATTCGGCTGAGCGGGCTTCCCGTCAAAGGACTTATTTTCATTGCCACATTACGTCAGCGTTTGCCTTTGCTGCGGCAGCAAGAAGATTAATGAGCGGCAGTGCACGATTAGCCATGCTCACGATCGGCTCATCCGTATACTTGTCCTCAACTGGCGAAGAGGCTTTTTCTGACTCGATGGCCGCTGTTAACCGACTTAGGGCGGCAGGAACATCTGCCGCCAGAATCGCACCGGGCACGGTTGCGCTGTGCCCCATCATTTTCAGCAGGGCAAGCGCGACATCCCCGAATAGGGTAGTGTCGGCATAGGCATTGGTCGTAAATGTCACAAGCATAGTGTTCTCCTCGAACGAATAATTAGTATCTGTTTGCATATAGCCATTAACTCTGCGCTTACAGGTTTTTAATCAAGCCGGAGGCTTTGACCGGGATCATGCTGTTGTGTGGCTTTCATGATGACTCCAATTATGTGCAGTCGGCTTTGGCGATGCCGAGCAAGGTGGAAAAATCGTAATCAATCAGGTCGCCGATATGCTCAATCGTTATATCAGCGGGCGAATAGGCTGCGATATTCCTTGGGTCGAGCGCGTAGTGTCCCTGGTGAGGGAATACGGTCGTCAGACGATCTACCCAGATCTTTTTCATTGCCGCCAGAATGCGCAGCTTGTCGTCCACCATGACGTAATGTTGAGCCGGGTAACGCTGCTCGACGTCATCGAGCATTTGCTCTTTGTGCAGGTAAATAAGCACCCGGCCCTCGACCGCGTCCCACAATCCTGATCGCTGTGCCTTGCGCGGCTGGAACACCACGTCACCATCCGACAGAATCACCGTTTGTCCCCAACGGCCCAGATATGCGATGACGTCGAGCGCACCAGGGTACAAGCGATCGGCAAACGGATAGTCCATCAGAAATGAAGACATCAACAGCAACCGCGGATCATTCATGGCACCAGTACGGTAGCGTTGCAGGGCGCCCAGATAGTCCGCATAGCCGAGTTCACTACGTAGCGCTTCGAAAATCTCCCAATATCTATCCCGGCTTTCTTCGCCAAACTCATGCGCAAGATGGCCGCCCAGATCGGCGATGATGCGATCGTTATCGAGCAGGGTGTTGTCAATATCCAGCAAGAACACCACTTCGTTTGCCGATGTCATGTTGTCGTCTCCACAGGTAGGGGGTTGAGGCATTCCATTTGCGCCAATAGTTTTCATCCTTTCCATTTCCAGTTGCGGATTTCCGGCATGTCCTCGCCGTGCTTGTCGATATATTGCTTGTGCTCGATGAGCTTGTCTTGCATGGCTTGCTTGGCGTAGGCGGCATGCGCTCCCAGTTGCGGAAGGCGGTCAATCGCGTCGCCAAACAGGTGATACCGGTCCAGGTTGTTTAATACCGTCATATCGAAGGGCGTCGTGGTGGTGCCTTCTTCTTTGAAACCGCGCACATGCAGATTCGAGTGGTTGCTGCGGCGATAGGTCAGACGATGGATGAGCAATGGATAACCGTGAAAGGCGAAAACGATGGGTTTATCTTTGGTGAACAGAACGTCGAAGTCTTCGTCGCTCAGGCCGTGCGGGTGTTCGCTCGGGTGCTGGAGTTTCATCAAATCAACCACGTTGATCACCCGGACTTTCAGTTCGGGAAAATGCTCGCGCAACAACTCGACGGCAGCCAGGGTTTCCAGCGTCGGCACATCGCCGCAACAGGCCATCACGACATCCGGCTCGCCATCCTGATCGTTGCTGGCCCACGGCCAAATGCCAAGGCCGGCGGTGCAATGTTTAATGGCCTCATCCATGTCGAGCCACTGCGGCGACGGTTGTTTGCCGGCGATGACGACGTTGACGTAGTTGCGGCTGCGCAGGCAATGATCCGTTACCGAGAGCAGCGTGTTCGCGTCGGGCGGCAGATAGATGCGAATGACTTCCGCCTTTTTGTTCACGACATGGTCCATGAAGCCGGGATCCTGGTGACTGAAACCGTTGTGGTCCTGCCGCCAGACGTGCGACGAGAGCAGATAGTTCAAGGATGCAATCGGCCGGCGCCAGGGAATCTGATTCGAGACCTTGAGCCACTTGGCATGCTGGTTGAACATCGAATCGATGATATGAATGAACGCTTCGTAGCAGGAGAAGAACCCGTGGCGGCCGGTAAGCAGATAGCCTTCGAGCCAGCCTTCGCACTGATGTTCGCTTAATATTTCCATTACCCGGCCATCGGCTGCGACGTGATCGTCGCCGGGAACAATTTCCGCGGTCGAACACCGGTTGGTCACTTCGAACACAGCTCCCCAGCGGTTCGAAGCCGTTTCGTCCGGACTAAAGATACGGAAGTTTTCGGGATTCAGTTTGATCACATCGCGGATAAATTCACCCTGCACCCGCGTGGCTTCGGCCTCCACGGCGCCGGGTTTTTGCACCTTTACTGCGTAGTCGCAAAAATCAGGCAGGTCCAGCTCATGTAACAAAAGACCTCCGTTGGCGTGAGGATTGGCGCTCATGCGTCGTTCGCCTGTCGGCGCCAATTCAGCAAGTTCGGCAACCAGCTTGCCGGTCTTGTCGAACAATTTTTCAGGATGATAGCTTTGCAACCACTGTTCCAGAATCTTTACGTGCCCCGGATGACTCATGTCGTCCATCGGCACCTGATGCGAACGGAATGTGCCTTCGCTGGGCTTGTCATCGACCAGCTTCGGGCCGGTCCAGCCCTTCGGTGAGCGCAAGACGATCATGGGCCAGCACGGACGCGCCTTGAAGCCGTTGGCGCGGGCGTCGGTTTGGATGCGCCGGATCTCGGCGGTCACGGTGTCCAGCGTGGCCGCCATGAGCTGGTGCATCGCCACCGGATCGTCGCCTTCGACGAAATACGGCGTGTACCCGTAGCCGCGAATCAAGGCTTCCAGTTCGTCATGCGGAATGCGCGCCAAAACCGTAGGACCGGCAATTTTGTAGCCGTTCAGATGCAGGATAGGCAATACGGCACCGTCGTGGACCGGATTGAGAAATTTGTTCGAATGCCAGGCGGTAGCCAGCGGTCCGGTCTCTGCTTCGCCATCGCCGACGACGCAGGCAACGATCAGGCCGGGATTGTCGAACGCGGCGCCGAAAGCATGCGACAGCGAATAACCCAGCTCGCCGCCCTCGTGAATCGAGCCCGGCGTCTCCGGCGCGACGTGACTGGGAATGCCGCCGGGGAAGGAAAATTGTTTGAACAGCCGCTTCAGCCCGGCTTCGTCTTGCGCGATGTTGGGATAGACCTCGCTGTAAGTCCCTTCCAGATAAGCGTTCGCCACCAGTCCCGGCCCGCCATGCCCCGGCCCGGTGATGTAAATTACATTCAGGTCGTGTTTCTTGATGACGCGGTTCAGGTGGACGTAGATAAAGTTGAGCCCCGGCGTCGTACCCCAGTGACCGAGCAGGCGCGGTTTGATGTGCGCCAGCTTGAGCGGCTTCTTCAACAGCGGGTTGTTGTAGAGATAAATCTGGCCGACCGACAGATAGTTGGCGGCGCGCCAGTAGGCGTCCATCTTGTGGAGTAATTCCGGGGAAAGAGTCTTGGTATTCATGGTTTAATTCCTGGTGTTGAGTGCTTCGGCCTGAGCAGCGCACAGGCAGGCGCCGAAGATGAAAATGCACCCGGAAAGGTAAATCCATAGCGGTAATGCCATGATCCCGCCGAATGCCCCATAAATCGGGTCAGCGTCGCTTCGATACACTTGAGCGAGGCTGCTTCCAAAAGCCGGGCATCGGCGGCAAGGCGACAGTCCGGCCTCTGGGGAACCGAACTGCGCCAACACTTCCTGGGCACCGATCTTTCGAGCAAGACACGCATCTAAGAAAGCCTTTTTTATGTTGGCTTCAGAGGGAATGCTTCTTGGCAGCCGATTCATCGACCCAGTATCCTTGGCGATCGTAATGTCGATGCAGTCCGGTCTCATAATCTCTGGTTAGCTGAGATTCTTCCGTATATTCCGGTGACTGCTTGATAGCCTCACAGCTGAGATTAATGAAGACTGTCGAATCGTACCAATCAATACTCTCGATCCATTGAGGTGAAATCAGAACCTTTTTTCCCGGCCACCAGTTTTGCGTATTGATGATTAGATAACGAATCGCCCAGGTTTCATCATCGATAACAAAATCCTCGACATGGCCAATATCGCCGTCTGTGGCTTGAATGTGATGACCCATCACAGCGTGAGTGCTGCGCAAATTAGGATCCCACTTTTTCTCATCTTGGCTTGATCTTTTCCATATTTCAGGGTCGCGCACAATGTAGGGATAAGAGGGATAAGATCCCCACATGAACGGGCCATCCCAATACAACGGCCATCCATAATAGCCGTAATACTTCTCCTCGAATTGTCTCGATACTGGCTTGTCACTGTCCAACGATGGGCTGTCCTCAATCTGCTTTTTGGTCAAATTGACAGTGATGAATTGCTCTTCTTTATTCACCGCGACCAGCGCATACGGGGAGATCAACACCAATCTGCCGGTAAGCCAGTTGCCGGTGTCGACGACTAAATAGCGAATCGTCCAGTGCTGGTCATCGAAATAGAATTCTTCCACTTTCCCTATATCTCCGTCGAGGCTATGCAATTTGTAACCTTTTAGTGTTTTGGCTTTGTAGAACATGGTAGTGCTCCCGGTTTTTGAGTTTGATTTTTGGTAACTATTCAGCGCTAAGGATATGGTCGGTAATAACTTCCCGAAACCTGTACTCATCATTCCCTCGCGCTGAGGTTCGGGACGCTGGAGCATCCCCTACTGGGTTCCCGCGCAGAGCGTCACTGCCATTAAGTTAAGCGTTAAAAGTGATTGTTGTAGGGTGGATAAGCGTAGCGCATCCACCATAACAATCTCGGTATAGGTGGATGCGCTGCGCTTATCCACCCTACGCTTATGCTGGTCGGGGCATTCGCCCCGACCATAACGCTTAAAGTATTTTATCAATGGGTTGCATTGAACCCTTAAACGTGTGGACGGGTTAAATAACCCGTCCAGCAGCCGTTTTTCCTTAAGTTGGCACATAGGGACGAATACTCCGCGATTTTCGATTTGCTGAATAGTTACGATCTTTGTACGCTGTCGTCGTCCGGCCGGCAGTCGTATTTGCACCGATTTGTGCCCAATGTGATCAATCAGTTGGATGCCGCCTCCTTCATGATTTTAACAATGGTGTTTTCCACATCTCGCGCCACCACTTCCAGCTGCGGCACGTTGAACATTGCCAGAAGAGTGGTTGGTTTCAATGTCGCCAGAACGGTTTTACCTTCCTCCTCGTAAATGCTGATACGGCAGGGTAGGGCCGTGGAGATGCTCATGTCTTGCTCAAGAACTTTCTTGGCCTGTTGCGGCTGACACACTTCAAAAATAAGGCATTCGGGGATGAATTCCACGCCTTTTTTGGTCATGGTTTCTTTGAGGTTATGTACCTGCATAACGCCAAAGTGATTGGCCTGGACGGCGACTTGCAAGGCAGCGGCAGCCGCACTCACGGTTTTGTCGGTAGATAATTTAAATAACATAAGATGACCTCTCGGTTAATAGTTCACTTGGTAACAGCGCGGTGCACTGAATGATTTTTTGGACAGCCTGATGATAACGACGACCAGCAGCACGATCATCAGGATGCCGGTTATTGTCCCGCCCTTCCGACGAATGGATCATCGTTGCCACAGGATGTGGGCAGCTTCCAATGGGATCGCAACACCGTCGCAGTGCGGTATTATTCGCGCCGTATAATCGTTTGCGGGACGGGTTACTGACACTGCCGCGCTGTAAACGGAGCCGTTCGACGCACCGGCCGACTGCCGCACGCGCTTCATATCCACTCGATCGGCTGCGTTATCATCAATGCCGTTAGCATAAAGTTCGACTCGCACTGCCTCCGGATTAAGATCATCGAGATATACTTGAACTTCAAATACATGTTGCTCATCGTCAGTCTCTACCTTAACTTCTCCGAAGCGTAGCGCGGCCCATTTCAGTTCCAGACTCCGCTGCCATTCGACTATTTGCCTGCCGATTGCGCCTTTATTGGCAATGCGCAATTGATAGGCGGTCGCAGCCGGGAGGTAATGTTGCTCGGTGTATTCGCGCACGGTGCGGTTGCCGGAGAAACGCGGGGTCAATTGCGCCATGCTTTCCCTCATCCGCGCCACCCAGCCGGTAGGAATGCCCCGTTCATCGACGGTATAAAACTCGGGGATTACCTCGTGTTCAAGCAGGTCGTAGAGCGCATCAGCTTCGACCGCGTCCCAGACTGGATCGTGGTCGTGTTCCTGGCCGTCCCCCAACGCCCAACCCACTTCCGGCGAGTAGGCTTCCGCCCACCAGCCGTCCAATTCCGACAGATTGAGTCCGCCATTGACCAGCACCTTCATGCCGCTGGTTCCGCACGCTTCCCAGGGCCGCCTTGGCGTGTTGATCCAGACATCCACGCCTTGCACCAACTGCTCGGTCAAATGCATGTCGTAGTCACTGAGGAAGATCACATGAGGGCGCACCTCGGGGCGTCGGATGAAATGAGTCCATTGCCGGATCAGGGCCTGCCCCTCCAAGTCTGCCGGATGAGCCTTGCCGGCAAGGATGAGTTGCACCGGTCGCTCGGCATTGGATAAAAGGCGAAGCAGTCGATCCGGGTCGTGCAGCAGCAGGTTAGGCCTCTTGTAGGCCGCAAAGCGGCGCGCAAAACCCAGGGTCAATGCGGTGGGATTAAATAAATGTTTCGCTTCCTCCACTTCCTCGGGAGGCGCGCCGGAGGCGGCCAGTTGCCGGGATAATCGCTCGCGGGCGTATTCAACCAGAGACTTGCCTGCGTCGGCACGAAATTGCCAGAGCCTGATGTCGGAGATACGGCGGATGTCTTGATCCAAGGTTTCCGTCGGTCTCAGCCAGCGCTCTTTGCCGCAGGCTTCCGTCCACAGATCATCGGCCGGAGCCGAGTCCCAGGTCGGCATGTGGACGCCATTGGTTACGTGTCCAACAGGCACTTCGTTCACCGGCCAGCCAGGAAAAAGCGGTTCAAAGAGATGTCGGCTGACTTCGCCATGCAAACGACTTACGCCGTTTACCGCCCCGCTGCCGCGGATTGCCAGATAGGCCATATTGAAACTTTCCGACGGGTCGTTCGGGTTCCGGCGGCCTAGAGCCAGCAACTCGTGGAGTGTCAGACCGATATTTTTGGCATAACGACCGAGGTATTGCTCGATAAGGGCCGGGGCGAAACGGTCGAATCCTGCGGTCACTGCCGTGTGGGTGGTGAACAGGTTTCCGGCTCGGGTCACGGCCAGAGCGTCATGAAAGGACAGCGCAGTCTCTTCCATGAAACTGCGGGCGCGCTCCAACACCGCGAAGGCGGCATGGCCTTCATTCAGGTGACAGACTTCAGGATGAATATCCAGCGCACGCAACAACCGCCAGCCGCCAATCCCGAGCAGCAGTTCCTGCTTGATGCGCAGCTCCGGTCCGCCGCCATACAGCTCACTGGTAATCCCCCGATGGGCAGGGAAGTTGGCCGCGTCATTGCTGTCCAGCAGGTAAAGTTTTACTCTCCCGACCAGGACCTGCCAGACGCGTAGCCAGACCGAGTAACCGGGCAAGGCGATTTCCAGGCGCAACCATTCGCCGTTGGCTTGGCGAAACGGGGTTATCGGCAACTGTCCGGGGTCGTTGTATGGGAACAGGGCCTGTTGCGCTCCGTTCTTGTCAATCACTTGGCGAAAATAGCCTTGTTGGTAGAGCAGTCCCACGCCGACCACCGGTACGCCAAGATCGCTGGCGGCTTTGAGCTGATCGCCGGCCACATTGCCGAGTCCGCCTGAGTAAATGGGCAGCGCTTCGCTCAACATGAATTCCATGCTGAAATAGGCGACGCAGGTCAACGGAGCCTGCGGATGATGTTGCTGAAACCACGCCGGCGCTTCCATCGTTTGCCGCCTGGTCTGAACCAGGTCGTCAACGATCTTGCGGAAAACGGGATCGGCCAACACGCGCTCTATCCGGTCGCGAGACACCGTCTGTAGAACCACCCAGGGATTCTGCGTGAGTTTCCATAGTTCCGGATCAAGTTGCTTCCATACCCGGTCGGTGGCATGACTCCACGACCAGCGCATATCCAGTGCCAGCTCCGCCAGGGCATCGAATCCCTCGACTTCGGTGGGCAAAAGGCTGTATAGCGGGTGGCTGACACGGGTTTGCTTGCTCATGTTTTCTCCTTCATGACCGGAAAACACTTTAGCTGTAAAACTAACTGTAGTCGGTACGGTAGAGCACATACAGGCACTTGTAATAAAGGAGCTATTCCTTCAACGCTAAAATCCATAGTCTTAGCATCGCTATGCCAAAGCGATTAAGGTTTTTGGGATGGAAAATCAGGCTATCTTCTTAAAACACACCGATTTAAGGTAATCAATATAGATGAAGCTCTGTATCGTTTGTTCCTTCACAACGAATACAGTAGTCAAAGATTTTTTTTAATCGGGTAAGGACATGAACCGGCCTTGTCATTTTTAACTTAGTACCGATTAGCTGAGTCAACGGTGAATCTTCATTTTTTTCACCGTTACTCAGTTCCGTCGATCGATATATTTCCTCTGCGGGTTTTGACTGTGACCGGCGCCTCTTACGATAAGATTAAACCGTTGTTTACTTTTCAATTGTAGACATCAAAGCGGATGAGCTTTTTTCGAAAGCTATTGATGAGGTTTTCTCTGCTGCCTTGGCATGCTCAGGCTGCTGAGCGTTAGCGGCGGCTTTATGATACATTGCGACTTGTTCATGAGCCGCCGCCGCCAAATGTTTCGCGGAGGTTTGTTCTTTAGAGGGCACCGTGGATCCCGGAGGCTATTGGCCAATGATTGTTCCTGTCGAAGAGCCAGTGGCTTGGTCCGTAGCAGCCATACCGGCGAATGGTAATGATTTAAGTTGTTGGGATTTTGTATTTTTATGCCGAAAGCGAGACTCGAACCCATACAGCGCGATAGCGTGAAGCATGTCGAAGAACGACTGTAAGGCTGGCAGGGACAAGATTGCAACGCCGAACTGACGCCCCAGTTCAGAAGACTAGCTATCACGCGCGCATATTCAAGACAGAGGCCAGCTTTGCGATGACGCGCTTTGGCTAGACGTAAGCCGCATTCGGCCCGGCATGAATCACCCAAAACATAATGTTTGAGAAAGGGATAAGTCCATGAAACGATACAGAGATTCGCGCTCAGTGCAGTTGCCACAGAAATGCTCCTCGGCCTGGATGGTTGGGCAGGCAAGTCGATGCAGAATAAGAACACCGTCATCGAAGGTATTGTCGCCCACAAAGTCAGTAAACCCAATTGATGATCGAGGTGCGATGCACCTGACCTACCCGGCTAGTGCACTGCGGGCACCCACGCGTCCGGACAAGTGTGCCGACCACGCTGGAAAATAATGATGATCGGCCGATTCCACTTTTCACTTGTCGTACTGATAGTCGCAGTCCTCAGTGGATGCGCTTCGCTTCCTCCCGGCATCGACTTTCCAAAAACCGCGTCTTCGGCGCTCTCTCATCCTGAGGAGACTCGGCTCGGTCGCCAGTTTGACAATACAGGACGCCAACAGGGTGGCAACTCTGGATTTCGTATCGTCCCGGTAGGCGCCGACGGGTTCCTGATCCGGATGCAAATGATCAATGCCGCAGAACGAACACTCGACCTTCAATATTTCATTTTTCGCGGGGACAAAACTGGCCAGCTGCTTACCGACGCTGTGCTGCATGCGGCTGATCGCGGGGTGCGCGTACGCGTGCTGATCGACGATGGCGAAACGGTGGCCGGTGACGATCAGATTACAGCGCTTGATGCGCATCCTGCAGTCGAGATTCGAGTTTTCAATCCATTCGCGTATCGCGGCCATACCAAGCTGTTTAGAGCCATGGAATTCATGTTCAATGCCTCCCGGCTCGACTACAGAATGCACAATAAATTGCTCGTTGTAGACAATGCAATAGCGCTCATAGGCGGACGCAATATAGGTGATCAATTCTTTCAGATCGACCCTGAGTCCCAATTCGCCGATGACGACGTATTTGCCGCCGGTCCTATCGCTCAACGGCTCTCGTCGACTTTCGACGAGTACTGGAACAGTGCCCTGTCGATTCCCGCCGAGGCGCTTTCAGGACAAAAGTCGTCTAATGCAGCGTTGGACGAGCTTCGCGAGGTATTGCACGAACATGACCAACAGTTGAAGACGGATGGTATCGACTATGTGAGGCGGGTTGCAACCGGCGAGCTATTTGACAGGATAATCTTCGGCCGCTTGCCCCTGATATGGGCGCACGCTGAACTGGTCTACGTGAAAGTGCCGCTATTTTTGCGAAAGCTTGTTTTGGGCATCCCAGCCCAAGCAAGCGGCAAAAATTACGCGGCAGCCAATGCCTCCGGCGGCCCCAGCCGTCCTGCTTCATTCGTTGGATACCCAGCAAGGGGTATCCAACATCATTCTCGCAATGACTCGACGCGATGTCGGAAAGCCTGCATTTTCACTACGCAAAAAGCGCTTCGTGAAAACACATGCGCTATCGCTTCTGCGGACTAAAAATCTTCGCTACGCGGTGCTCCGCTTCCAAGATTTTCAGCGATAGCCCCGACAAGAAGAAAGTGGAAAATGGAGCGATGATGGGTAGTCTGATGCAGCAGGCGGTGGCCAATGCCACCAACTCGGTGCAGTCCGAGTTGCTGATGGTCACGCCTTATCTGATACCGGGGGACGAAGGAATGCAGCTGTTCAAAGACCTGCGCCAACGCAACGTACGTGTACGCATCCTGACCAACTCACTCGAGTCATCGCCGATGTTGCTGGCGCAGTCTGGCTACATCCATTATCGTGTGCCTCTGCTTGAGAATGGCGTGGAGCTCTATGAGATCCGCTCACTTCTGGGTAATGCCAGAGGTAGCGGTGAAACGGCGGCGATATCGCGATATGGGAACTATTCCCTGCACGCGAAACTGTTTGTATTTGACCGCCAGAGGCTGTTTATAGGATCAATGAACTTCGACCAGCGATCGATGCACCTCAACACTGAGTTTGGCTTGATCATTGACAGTCCTGCGCTGGCCCAACAGGTTGCTGCGCGTTTCGAAGCCATGGTGCAGCCGGTCAATTCCTACAGGCTGGCATTGCGTCCGAACAGCGAGGGGGATCCAAGTTTAATGTGGAAAACCCAGGAAGGCGCAAAAGTCGTCGAGTACGATACAGAACCTGCTCGGAGTGACTGGCAAAGAATCAAGGTCAATATTTTATCTCTACTGCCACTGGATGATGAATTATGAACATACGATTGATAACGGGTTTGATGCTAATACTGGAACTCTTGCTGGTGCCAGTTGCGCGTGCGCAGCCCCCGGTAAATGTGCAAATAGAAGTGAACTTTCTGCTTGGCTTTGTCGAGGGATCTTCCGGATGTGAGCTTAATCGCAACGGCACCTGGCACAACTCGAAAGCGGCGCAAATGCATTTACGCGACAAATACAAATACCTGGTGGCAAGAAATATGATCAAAACCACCGAAGACTTTATTGAAAAGGCTGCCACGGAAAGCAGTCTTAGCGGTCAACCTTATGAGGTGAGTTGTAATGGTGGCGCAACCGTGACGAGCAAACAATGGCTGAGCGACGAACTTGCGCGTTTTAGGACTTTTTAGGGGACGGCGGTTCTGTCACCCAATGGGTCAAGCCGAGTGGTCAATGCCGACAGAAAAATCTCGATCAAGATCCCGGCAGCTCAAGTATCTCAACAACATGGAGCAGGAACCGAACAGGATGTTCTCGGGATCGTTGCCCTTGATCCTCATGTCTGATTTGCAAATGCCGTAGGTTTCCGGGTTTATCTCTTTGCCGTATAGGTACACACCAGCCTTGGCTTTGATCTCGTCTTTGGAGTCGGTGAGCATGCCACTGCTACTGCATGCGGGGTCGTAGATCGTGAGTGGGTTGTGTAACGGGTCCTTAATCGGAATGAAGACCAGTAAGGTCATCAACTTAATGACCTTACTGGACGTGAAATGCTCACGGCCGCTGCGAGACAGGGGCTCAAGAAGAACTCCGGGAGCGGCTATAACCGCTCACACCCTTTACCGAGTCCCGGAATTTTATGGACAAAAAACTCGGATAAGAATGTGAACAGATGTTAAATACAAATCCAAGTCGATTAACGATCTTATGTTGTTTATAAAACCGTCAACGCCTTCTAATCGCTTATACGCTGCTTTCACCGGTCGATGAAATATCTTCCGCATGGGCCTCTTCGAAGATTTCCTTCGCATTCGAACGCTCTTCGGAACTTTCCGTATGCACAGAAATCAAAGCGCTTCCTCCCTTGATCTTTCCCTCATAGCGTTTGGCTTCATATTCTGGAATGCCCAAGCCGACCAAAGCGCCGGTAATGCCGCCGGTAGCCGCACCCACTGCCGCACCGCTCAAGGCTCCCATGATCGGCCCGGCAGCAATAAATGGACCGACTCCAGGAATGGCCAGGCTACCGATACCCGCCAGCCATCCCAGCACAGCACCCACACCAATGCCGGTTGCTCCGCCGATAGCCGCCCCTTCGGGGGCCTTGGTGTGCTTTTCATGGGCGAAGTCCTTGGTACTGGATTTGTCCGGGAACAGCACGGAAATATCGTTATTCGAGAAACCGGCTGTTTTCAACTGGCTGACAATATGTTCTGCCTGTTCGATATTTTTGGCGATACAAAAAACTGCTTTTTTCATGATTTATCTCCTAATGCTGGTTAAGGTGCTTTGATTTCGAGTTGATTATCCACCTGCTTCACTCCCCGTATTTTTTTGGCGATTGATTGCAGTGTGTTTTTTTCCGCAGCATTTTCGACAGGGCCGCGTAGGGTTACAACACCGTTGCGGGTGATGATTTTGGCGTTGTGAGCGTCCAGTGACAGTGATTCGTCTTTGACGATGGTTCGGCGGATGGCCGCAGTGATCTTACGATCTCCAGGATTTGCGCCTTGATCTTCCGGGGTGAGAGTGGCGCCGCTACTGTCGCGAACATTGCGATCGGTATTTTCTAGATTCGAATTGGGGGGAGGTGTCGGCCTCTGTTGAACATTGCGTTCGATATGTTCGAGTTCTGAAGCACGAGGTTCTGCTGGCGGCGTATTAGTGATCGGTTCGTCTCGGGCGCAGCCGGTCACCAGCAACAGGCTCGCCGTCAAGGCGAATGTGAATAACCCTAATCGCTTCGGCATAGTGAAGTCCTTACGCTTAACTGAGTCGTCGGTGTTGTTTATGTTGTCCAGGGTTTGCATGGCGGTTCTCCTTTGAATGAATGTTAAATCAGGTAGTTACTCTTAAAAAACCGTAAAGACTTTGCTGAGACTGCGTTGCCTAATGCGGTATGAGTTGTTTTTCAATGCTTAACGATGACCTAGCCATAAGTTAAGACTTATTCGTTCAACTGTTCGATAGACTTACTGCTCGCCACGAACGGCAGGTCCAACCCTGCGCGTCGCGCCCATCAGCATGTTGAACGCGTCTAACGCACGAACAACGCAATCAGAATAATGATGGGGATGGGGATGCCGAGAAGGTACAAAAGTATTGAGCGCATTGTTTGTCTCCTAAGTTAGTTGTAAATGTAATTACATGTCACGCTGCCGGCCGCCATAAGTAGCCGCAAAGCTGGCGACGAATGCCCCGATGAGCAACGAGATGAACAGCCACAGCGACGCATAGACAAAAGCTTTGCGTGCGGAGTCGGCAGCTTCTTTAGCCGCAGTTTCCGCTTCGCTAAGCTTGGCCTGTATGCGTGCATAGGTATCAACCACTCGTTTTTCAGCATCCAGCTGTGTCAGACCGGTGCGCTGTGCGACAACCTGACCGACATACCGAAGGTCTTCTGCGGGCAATGGTCCCGTGTGAATGCTGTTCATGAAGATACGGGCAACTTCGGTTCTGTATACGGCAGCGCTTGGCTCAGAAATAACGCTAGACATGCCGCCGCTTTCGTCGGGAGTTAAAACGGTTACAGACACATTGACGTCCTTTCGGAACAGCGAATCCACGAAGTACTTCATAGGCTCCCATTTCGCCATTTCCGATCCACCCGCCATCCCGCTAGTTGTGGCGGTAGCCGCTGTAGTAGCGACTCCCCCAGCCTGAATTCCACCACTGACAATCGATCCAATCACGGATGTCAGTAGTGCGGCGGTTGCAAGCGCGGCGACCGCCCAAGCCAGGAAGCCGTGAGCAGTGTCGCGGAAGTAGACCTCGTCCGTATGTACCGAAACCCACTTTGTCCTCAGCCTGCCGGCGAGGTAGCCACCCATTCCTGAAGCAACGAGTTGCGTAAAGGTCAGCCACAGTATGGACGATACGCCGAAAGTGGTTGCACTTACGCCGCTGTAGGCCCAAGGCGACACCGAGGACAGACCTAAACCTGTTCCCAGCATCAAAAGAATCAACGCCAGGGCTGCTGTCGCCGCTGCTCCAGCAAAAATGGCGCTCCACGACACAGCACTTGCATTGGCATGCATGGATTCTGGGTAGACACCGGATAAGGTACGTTCACCCCCAAATTCGTTTACGACTGAGTTATTAGGATAGGTCATGATGAATCTCCTGAAAATTGCGTTTGAAATAGTATTGCGCGGGTCGTCGCCACGCATCTGTACGCCATCGTACATAACGGAAAATAAAGATTGAACAGCCCGACTTTGACATTGTTATGGACTCCTTATTGTTTGGACGGGGTAGTCCTAGGGAAGTCTGTCAATACGTTGATCGGCTACAACGCCAGCCGTTGCGATAAAGCGCAGAGCGTCCTCAACAGACATATCTAATTCCACCACATTTTCACGTGACACAATAACCGTGAATCCGCCCACCTGGTAACTGAATGGCAGAAATACGGCAATCTGGTTATCAGCAATAAAACCATATGAAAACTCCTTAAAATCCGAAACTGTAACAAAGCCTATCTGCTGTCCATTGCCGGTAGGCATTTTGACCAATACCACTTGCTTGAATTTTCCTTCCTGCTCACTGGAGAAAAGAGACATAAAATCACGGGTTGCCGTATATATGATTTTAATAAAGGGAATCTGTATCACCAGTGCTTCAAATTTATTGAATCGTGTCAGGAAAGCCTGGGACTCCAGAAAGCCTCCAACAAAAAACAC
The DNA here is from genome assembly GCF_000190755.2 of Methylobacter tundripaludum SV96. Taxonomy (GTDB): domain Bacteria; phylum Pseudomonadota; class Gammaproteobacteria; order Methylococcales; family Methylomonadaceae; genus Methylobacter_A; species Methylobacter_A tundripaludum. The sequence continues at coordinate 575,639 of NZ_JH109152.1, forward strand.
CGCAACCAGTCCTAAAACAAACCCGAAGCCTTTTATGTACCAACTGTCTGGGAAGAAAAACTTGAAGATATTTCCCAGCACCAATTCCGCAGTGCCGGCAAGCCAGAAGAGCAAATAGAGGGTGAGTGTAATTGGGATAATAGCGATTAACCCTTTGATAAAAGTTTTGCTGATCGGTTTCATGTTAAATTTCCAATTAATGTAGTGTATGCGTTGGTAAGGCCCGCACCGGTTCGGGCAAATCATTTAAATTTTTATAGGGCATGTACTAAGATTTAGCGTTCCATTGATGTTACGCGTATTGAACCAGGGGCCATGGGCGACGCCGTCACGCGCCAGATTATGTTGCCGACATCATCGGCGACCAGCAACGCCGAATGCTTGTCGAGCGCGACGCCCACGGGCCGCCCGAATGCATCGCCATTGGCGCTAACAAAGCCCGTCAGCACATCGATCGGCTCTCCGAAGGGTTTGCCACCTCTAAAAGGTACAAAGATTACCCGGTAGCCACTACGTGGTTTGCGATTCCATGAACCGTGTTGACCGATGAAAGCCCCATTGTCGAGTGGTGTCGGCCATGCGGCACTCTTGGAAAAAGCCAAACCAAGTGAAGCGGTGTGTGGCCCGAGTGCATAATCCGGCATTCTGGCCTTGGCGACCAGGTCGGGTCGCTGAGGCTGCACTCGTTCGTCCAGATGCCGGCCATAGTAGCTGTAAGGCCAGCCGAAGAAACTACCGTCGGGTACCGAAGTTAGGTAATCCGGAACCAGATCGCTGCCAAGTTCATCGCGTTCATTGACCACGGTCCAAAGTGTCCCGCCATCCGGCTCCCAGGCTAGTCCGTTGGGATTGCGCAGACCTGACGCGTAAATGCGATAGTTTCCGCGTTTTGGATCTACCTCCCAGATGGCAGCGCGACCGACCTCTTGCTCAATGCCGTTTTCAGCGGCATTACTGTTCGATCCCACCGTCACATAGAGCCGTGCCCCGTCCCGACTGGCTATGAGGTTTTTGGTCCAGTGGTGATTGATTGGACCCGCCGGTAGATCCAGTACCTTGGTTCCCGGTTGAGTGATCCGAATTTCGCCTTCGATATAGGGAAACCTCACCACCGCATCCGAGTTGGCTACGTAGAAATCATTGCCAATCAGCGCCATGCCGAACGGCGAGTTTAGTCCGTCAATGAACACCGATCGAGTTTCGGCTACGCCGTCGCCATCGGCATCGCGCAGCAGGGTGATGCGATTGGCGCTGGCTACGCCCGCACCCGCTTGGTTCATGACCCGCTTCATTAACCAACCTTTGATGCCCTTGCCATCCTCCGGTTTTGGCGGTGCATTGGTCTCGGCGACCAATACGTCACCGTTGGGCAGCACATAAAGCCAGCGCGGGTGATCGAGTCCGGCGGCAAAGGCGTTTACGGCCATTCCTGGCGCCGCGACCGGTTTTTCATTCTCCGGCCAGCCCTTGGCTGGAGCGATGTTTACCGTGGGAATCAACGTCGGGTTGGGCGGCGGCAGTTGTGGATGAGGGCCGACGCCCGCGGAGATCGGCAACTGCGCCACCTCGCCACATGCCGTTAGAGCTGCCGCTATCAACGTGGATAACACTGAACGTTTTGGAGACATAGCCACAGAGTCCTATTTACGCTTAGGATATGGTCAGTAATAACTTCCCGATATGGATTAAGTGAAATTTTTCCGTTCGCCCTGAGCTTGTCGAAGGGTGAGCGGGAAAATTTCGGCCTACCGCGTCAAGCCGATCATGCTTCGACAAGCTCAGCACGAACGGCTCGATGATCCAAAATAGTGGTTTCGGGAAGTTATTTTCAACCAAATCCTTAGTGCTGAGCGCTCGCCATTTCCCGGCAACTTTTAGCACATTTCTCACAGGCCTCGACGCATTCATCCATATCGCCGATCTTCTTGCAATCCGCCGCACATGCCTCACAGACTTCGGCACAGACCTCGCAAAGACGATGCGAAAATTTGGAGCTACTGAGCTGCAAATTAGCCGATGTCTGGCAGATCTCGGCGCAGCTGATCATGAGACGGAAGTGTTCCGCCTCGACATGCTTTCCGCCGGTCTTAAGACAGTGGTTCATTGCGGATTGCAGGCAGACTTGATGACAATGACTACAAGCCTCTATACAGGCTTGCATGGCGTGTTCAGTATGAGTTGGCTGTTTCATGAAATTCTCCTACGTTAAAGAGCAAACGCGGTCGAAGATGGACAAGTCCTCTCGACCCAGGACCAAGCTTCGAAGCACTAGGGCGCGTCAAAACATGAAAGGACTTTAGCCGTAAAACTAGCCGCAGTCGGTTCGGTAGAACACATAGGCAGAGTAGGTTCTGCGTAAGCCGTAAGAGAAGAGTCTTCTGCGGGGTAAAAGTAGGTGTGTAATGGTCAGGGCAAACGCGCTTAAATTATAACCATTAAAAATCAAGTATTTAAAAATCACTATTTCATTATTTCATGCGTGGAATAACGAAACCAGAAAGAACTGAATTTCTTGTTCACTTAAGTAATCCACGAATTTGATTAATCAACGCAGTTTGCCTGCCGAATAACCACGAAAAGCGGTCCGTCGATTTTAGCGAACCAACTGGCACTACAGGCCGATTACGGACGTTGAGGGGTCGACATGTCAAACGATAATGAATATTTTCCAGTAGGCGTAGTTATGCACATAGCTGCAAAAAACGCCACATAAATGGGGTGCTAATCAACCAAAGGCTCTAAAATTCCTGGGAATTTATATCTGCGCTATCAGTCATAAAAACCGCGAATGTCAGTGTAATTCACGCGAATTGATGAAATATAGCAGGGCTGAACGTGACACATCCATATTCTTTGTGGTGATGGAGTCATTGTGACTTGCGTGGAGAGTATGATTTCCAGATGAAAAAATGATTAATTCCATCGGGTTGTAAGTTCTCAAAAAACCACCTCTAAAATGTAGTGGTTCAAACCTAATCTGACAGTTACTGATTTTTAGAAGTGTCTGTCAGGTTAAATTTAGCCTATAAATTTTTCTGTTGTAACTGCTTTATTCTGCTAACAGTGTAGCAATAGCAGGCTTGGCATTACACTGCACTATTGCTTCTGCTAGTTGTAATTCATTCAATTTATGTTTGATAGCTTCAGTGCCATTGAAGTTAAACACTTGATAATCCTTTTTGGCAAAAGTAACGATTTGGCACTTCTTGAATGGCATATTTTCAAACGGCATTTTTGTAGAATCCAGATTCAATGGTGCAGTCCCTTCCAAACTGGGAGCATAAATCAAAAATTCACCTTTCATCGCGAGTACAGCACGATATTGATTGACAGTGGTCAAATATAAATAGCCTGCTTCAACCTCTTTTTCTTTTAATCTCATCTTGTTAAGTTCTTTGATTTATTTCATTCCAGTTGAGCACCTGCCGGAGCCTTTATTCACTCAACGGACGATTAAGTTCAGTGCGCCATGTATCCGGATCTGGATTGGACCCAGGGTCTGTTAGATAGCATTCCCATAGGCTTTCTTGCACATTAAGCCCCTCGGTTTCAATCCATTTGCAAAACTCACCCCAGGCTGCACCAAGCCCTTCATAACTACCTTGATAAATAGTCCGGACGACTTTTACGGCGGGCAATTTGCTCATCTTAATGCGACCGGCAGGAGTGATTGGCTGATTAACGGGGAAACCCACCTCGAAATCAAAAATGTCGGTTGGTCTTTTCTGGTGGTAAGAAAAGCACGGTCCGTTAATAGTGACGCCTTGAGCAGCAATGGTGGACATTATTTCAGCAATGGCAGGTCCCATGACATTGCTGATTTCAGCACGGGGAACGGTGAGATGAATGACTGCTGTTAATTGTTCTTCTGTTTGAATGAGCTGTGGTGTATCAATCATATAACCTCCAAAGATAATGATCAGGCGTCGTGCCATCAAGTAAATTGACTGGCAACTTTAAACTTCAGTTCATGGCCGACTGCGACCAGCCGCGGAAGTCAGTAATAGTTTACGATCATGCATCACTGGTGGCTTTGCCGGTCGACATGCGTAATTAGCTGGCTACCAGCATCAAGTTATCTAGATAGTCGTTTTTCCTGGCTAGATATTCATCGACAAATGCCTGCATCGGCTCAGCTTCATAATCACTCGGCACACTGATCGCTAGTTTTTTAAAGCCTGTGCCGACCACATCTCCGCCCGCCTTGATCTGAAAGTGTAAAAAAGCCGAAGCGCGTTTGCCGTTGACTTCTATCTTCGGTTCCAGCATTTCCACGGACGCTTGCTGAAAATCAAGATGATCAAATGACAGGGTCATGCTTTCGTAAATGACTAGTGGCCGGTTGATGTTAAACATAACATTTTCTTGGGCTAATAACGGCACCAGCACATAGGGAAAATTTTGCCCTGAAAAAGCCACATAATCGCGAATAAAGCTTTCAATCAATACTGAATCCCGACTAATGCTTCCTGAACGTTCGATCTGCAAATAGGTTTTCCCCTGATTGTCGTTCACATCAATCAGCTCGGCATCGGTGTCGGGAAAGTTCAATAATACGTCATGTCCGACCATGCCGGAAAAGATAAAGTGCATATTTTGACTAAGACCATATTTCTCCAATGCCATTGAAAACAACAAATCGCCTGGCACGCAAAAACGTTTGGCGTCAACATCGTGTAAAGGGTTGAAATCATGTGCCACTTCTTTGGCAAACATACTGGCTTGTTCGGCGACAATACTGACACTGCCATCATGAATACTATAAAAATCTTTTAAAAACATATTGTTATTTACTAATATGGGTGCAAGGAATAATTCTACGTCAGTAAGTGCTCATGTCCGGTTTCATTAACCAGTTCCGCAGAGAATCTGTAGGGAGCTGCATCATATCCTCCTAATTAAATTCAAACAATTCTATTGCTTATAGATTAGTGTAATTGAAAAGCTGCATGCGGCTGATATGATGAGAAACAGTTATTATCGAATAGCAGATGCTCAAAACTTAATTGAAAGAATCAAAAATGTTTTATGTTACGGAATCCTATACATTCGAAGATATTATAAAAAAATCACGATTTATCAGTGTTATTTTTCCCTGCACCAGCGATCAAGTTGTTTTGCCTCAATTAAAAACGTTACAAGCCGAACATCCACACGCCAATCATATTGCCTTTGCCTACCGTATAAAAACAAATGAAGGCATTATTTATCGGTTTCATGATGCAGGTGAGCCTACAGGTACAGCAGGAAAACCGATTTTTCAATACATTGAAGGTAAAAATATCATTAATGCACTCGTTGTAGTGATCCGCTATTTTGGTGGCGTGAAGCTGGGGGCCGGAGGACTTACCAGAGCTTATGGACATATGGCGAAACAGGTGATTGATGCATCGACATTACAACCTTATATAGAAATGACAACACTTCATTTCACGCTTGATTATGAAAAATTTCAGTCTTTTGATTACGCATTGAAAAAAGTTAATGGACAAATTATTGAGCAAGTATTTGCCGGACAAATTCATCTAACCGTTACACTGCCTGTTGAAAAGCAATGGGACTTGGAAAGCCAATTTACTCCTGTATAACCTGCTGCATGAATAAGAAACTTGATGCTAGAGTTATTATCAATGATAGACAAGATGTAATCCAAAGAAGACAGAAGGACCAGAGAGTACCAATAAAAAAGGCCCCGATCTGATCAGAGTCCTTAGAATGTAAAACGGCGTTGAATTTTTTGCACATTCATCATCTATATTTACCGGTCAATTGGGATGGTGGATGTAATTTAAACAATAAGATAGTGATAACTAGTGGAAGGGTTTGACGCTCTTTTCGGATGAAACTGGCAAAATTTTAACGCTTTTTGCCATGTTCTGGTGCGTTAGCGTACAGACCCTACTGGGAGTTTGGCGTATCGTAAAATCATAATGGTGAATAAGCATCGACAAAAACATTGCGGCAGAGAATTTATCCAGCTGTGAGTCCTTAGTTGGTTAACCGAGATGTGATAAACGGATGCACAGCTCCTGTTCATGTCGCTCTGACTTACACCATTTTTTTGGGAATCGGGTAGTGGTGTTTGACGAACTTTTTTTGGAAAGCTGACCTCTCACCAACTGTGCCGCGTTATAAACAATTGAAATACTGAACCGCGCGCAACACCATCAGCGTCACCGTCCACCGATGTCATCAGGTCGTCGACAGGGATAGGGTGTCTTTGGCCCCCAGGCATGAATACCCTGCGCGGTGCCAAATGCTATACAGATTATTTGTCCGTAATTTCCCTCGACAGGAGAGAACAATGTCATATCAAATAGTTCAACATTACGACGCTTCGCTCGACGACGAGAAACCCCGATTGATTTTCAGTTCAAAGCGCTTGTCTTGGAAGGTGATGATAGCGCTCAGCGCTATCGTGTCCTTGCGCAAATGGCTTTTAAGCGTCTCGCGAATAACTTTGATCAGCGCCTTGGCTCTTTCCGGCTGTAGCTCTGAATACTCAAGCGAGCAAGACAAACAAACGCCGCAAGGGAAAGAAAGTGCTGCCGCCAAACCTGTTCACAAGGAGGTCGGCGAGGCATCATGGTATGGGCCGGGATTCCAAGGTCAGGAGACCTCCAATGGCGAGACTTTTGACCAGAAAAAGATGACGGCCGCCCATCCAAGTTTACCGATGGGGACTGAAGCCAAAGTGACTAACCTTGAGAATGGCAAGAAGGTGGAGGTCAGGATCAATGACCGTGGACCTTATGCCGAGAATCGCGTTATCGATCTTTCCAGCGCAGCGGCTAATAAGCTTGAAATGAAAGAGGGGGGCACCACTCAGGTCAAAATCGAGACTAAGTCCACCAAGAAGAAGGCCAGCACCGTCCAGTCCAGAAAAACAAAACGGGGAGAAAAAAGCGGTACACCATCGAATAGACGGTAATGGGTTAAATCTGCGGAAAATACCCCATCACCCGCATTAAATACGCAACCATTATTAATGGTTCGGCGTATTAGCCGGTCGTATTCGCTTGGAAAAATCAGGTGCCTGATCGGCGGCTTGAGCCAATGTATTGATATAAGCCTGTCGTCGCAATTCTGATAAAGACAGCTGCTGTTCAAGCAGCTTCGACTCATAGAGGTATTCCGGCAGGTAACCGCTCAGCAGAATTTTCCAGGAAAACGGCAAATGTTCAGTATTACCCCATGAACGGACCCAAATAGCCGTAGTGCAATTGTCCAGCAAGGTATTATAAAACTGCGGTTTTTCGTGTAATTCATTGATCTTTTTCAGGTAATCCAGAAACAAGCGTTGTCCGTTCTCCCTGGAGCCCTTTAGTTGGTATAGATAACCCTCTTCGGGAGGATTTTTGCGATAGTTGCTACGCAATCGAATGACATCGCGCTCGTCGGCCACGATGTAAATAAGCTCGTATTGGCGGAAAAATCCTTTAATTGTCGAATATTCCTCATTCAACTCTTTGCGAGTCTCAATCGAGACCGCCAGGAAATCCTGTTCACCGAAATTAAAACTTATGATCGTATGCGCTATGGCAGGTCCCATCCAATAAAAGGCGAAGAGATCCACGCCATCGAGCTTGGTTACATCATAGGATTTATCGTAATAGGCCGGTTGGTAGTCAAATTCACTCCGATAATTGAAGTTGCGGATATTGTGTACCGTGACGGTGCTCCCATCAAAAGTAGCATAGGGAAGTTGGATGGTATCCGGTTGCCAAGCTCGATCATTCGAAGGCGCAATTCCTAACCACCAAACCAGGATGCCGACAAACAGTATTAAATGTCCCAGAACCCATTGAATGCGCCAACGAAACCATAAAACACCCATTAATACCGCAAAACCAAACAAGCCAAATGCCGTAGCCACATATGCTTGAGCCAATCCTGTCCGGGAATCGCCATAATATACAGCCAACACTCCCCAAACTGTTGTTCCAATCAGCATGACTGAAAGAAAAAATCCTTTGATTGATTTGTTCATAATCCCACCCAAGCCTAAGCGAGCAACCACGTCCCCGATGCTTCAACGTGCCATTGAATCAAAATATGCTTTATAGGCAATTGAATTTTCCAATGGTAAATAATGGAATACGGGTATCAAATACGGTTGACTGATTTTTTCAACAGTACACACCGCCTCAAACCTTGAATCGGAAATAAATCAATCAACTGGAAGTTCAGTTCAAACTGGAAATCGAAACCTTGATGAAGCTTAATGTGCAATTATTTTATTGTTGTAACGATCTACAAATTATCGGTCGATTTATCGTTGGGGCGCATCGTGTCGGTCACGTCCTTGCCGATCCCTCGGTAGCCGGTAAAGCGGCCGCAATGGTCAAACATCGGTTCCCCGCTCACCATTAAATACTGCCGCGAGCCGTCGGGGTTGGTCCGGCTGTAGACGAAGTCAAGGAAGGGGCGTCTGGCTGCCAGGTTCGCTTCAAGTATTTCTTGTTCTGCTTCGTTCCAGAGGATTCCCTGATCTTGCCTCGTTTCGCCCAACGCGTCATCGACCCGGATTCCGAGCATTTCAAGCACCGGGCCGTAAACCTTGGTGAAATGTCCGTTCTCGTCCTGTTCCCAATACCAGTCGGACGACAGCTCAGTCAGACGGCGAAAACGCGCTTCGCTTTCACATAGTTCGGCGGTCCGTTCCAGCACGGTTTGTTCCAGCTCCTTGTTGTAATTACTTAGCTTTTTGTACAATAGCCGCACTTCCAGCAGGTTGTGGATGCGCGTCCGCACTTCGACCAGATCAAACGGTTTGCTGACAAAGTCTTTCGCGCCGGCAGCGAGCGCCCGCAGCTTGTGGCCCGGTTGGGCAGTAATCACGAGTACTGGAAGGTAGCCATCCGTTTCAATTTCCTTAAGGCCTTCCATTACCTGGAAGCCATCCATGTCAGGCATCTGCAGATCGAGCAGGATCAGGTCGTAGCGGTTTTTGCGATGCAGCTCGCAGACCGCATAGGGATCTATCGTCGACGCAATGCAAGCATAACCGACATCGCGTAGCATTTCCTCAAGCAAAAGCACATTGGATTGCTGATCGTCAACGATCAGAATGCCGGCGTTAAGAATTTCTTGTTCGCTAATCATCGTATTTGTCCGTTTTATTGGTATTGACCAAGCCTATTTCAGAAAGTTTCAGAGCATCGTCCAAGGCGTTCATAAATTCATTGACCTGAATGGGTTTGGTGAGATACCGGAAGAATCCCGCCTCCAGTCCCTTCTCGATATCGCGCGGCATGGCATTGGCACTGATGGCAACGACGGGGATATGCATTGTTGCCGGATCTTTGCGTAGAATTTTCAGGGCTTGGATGCCGCTGATACCCGGCAAATTGATGTCCATCAGGATCACATCAGGGAGATGGGCGCGCGCCAGCGCTATGCCAAGATTGCCATCACGCGCGCTCAGCATGCGTACCTGTGGGTGGCTCTCAATTATTTGCTCGACCAGCATCAGGTTGGCCGGATTGTCTTCCACATAGAGCAGGATGCGCGGCGTCGCGTTTTCCTGGGTTTGCAGCGCGGGTTCAGAGGACATTGCATTTCCAGCGGCAAGTTGCGGTGTAACATCCCTGAGCAGGTCGATCCAGAATTCGCTGCCCACTCCGACGGTACTTTCTACGCCGATGGCGCCTCCCATCAATTCAACCAGTTGCTTGGTGACCACCAGGCCGATGCCCGTACCTTCCTTGCCGCTAGACTCTTGCCCGAGACGATTGAACGGCTGAAAGAGCTGTGCCAGTTTTTCCGGAGCCAATCCCTCACCGGTGTCTTTGACGCTGATGCGTAAGCGTTCCGGCGTGCTCTCGATGCACTTTACCTCGACCGTTCCATGCTCGCGGTTGTATTTGATCGCATTGGAAAGCAGGTTGATCAGAACCTGCTTTACCCGGGTTCGATCGGCACTGGCAAACCAGGTTTCGTCGAAGGGGATAAAGGTCAGTTTGATATCACGCTGTTGCGCCTGCGGTTCGATCATGGCCTGGCATTCGATGATGACATCGATCAGCGCCACAGGTTCTCGGGACAGCGATAGCTTGCCGGACTCGATCAACGCAAGATCGAGGATTTCGTTAATGAGTTCCAGCAGATACCATCCTGCTTTGATAATCTGGTGCAGCCTTATCTTTTGGGCATCTGTTGGCGGCGGCGACCCGGCCTCCAACAACTGGGCGAAGCCGAGGATAGCATTGAGCGGGGTGCGCAGCTCATGGCTCATGCTGGAAAGGAAATCCGATTTGGCAAGGTTGGCTTTTTCCGCCACAGATTTGGCCCTCTCCAGCTCCTGATCCAGGCGTTTGCGTTCGGTCAGATCCCGTGTCAGCTTGGCGTAGCCGCGCAGATTGCCGCTCTGATCGCGTATCGCCGTATAGACCACATTGGCCCAGAAGGTCGAGCCGTTCTTGCGCACCCGCCAACCTTCGTCCTCGAACCGTCCCCTGGCGGTTACGATGTCCAGGTCCCGCTGCGGTGTGCCGCGTTCGATGTCTTCAAGCGGATAAAATCTGGAGAAATGCTGACCGACGATTTCCTCGGCACTGTAGCCCTTGATCCGTTGCGCGCCGCTGTTCCAGCTCACTACGCGGCCCTCCGGATCCAGCATGACAATGGCGTAATCGGTCACGCTTTCCACCATCAACCGGAAACTCTCCTCAGTCCACCGCAGTTGCTCTTCAACCTGTTTCCGCGCGGAATTGTCGGTGCCGATCAACAGATAGCCGATGATGGCATTTTGAGCATCGCGTAGCGCCGTGACCGACACGACCGCCGGAAAGCGACTGCCGTCTTTGCGGATATAGGTCAGCTCGTAAATATCCTCGATGCCGCGCGAGGCCTTGAACACCAGCGCCTCGAAGCCCGGCTCAATCGGGGTGCCGAGCTCGACGCTCAACGCCTTGGCACGCGCGACCACTTCCTGAGGATCGGAAATTTCAGCCGGGGTAATCTTGTTCATCACTTCGGCGGCGGTGTAGCCCAGCATCCGCTCAGCGCCGACGTTGAAGATCTGAATCACGCCCTTCGCGTCGGTGGCGATACTCGAGAAGTTGGCGCTGTTGAAAATTGCGCTCTGTAGGGCGCCCGCCTTGATCTCGGTGCCAATGAGCAGGTAGCCGATGATGGTGTCCTGCGCATCGCGCAACGCCGTGACCGATACCACCGCCGGAAAGCGGCTGCCGTCCTTGCGGATATAGGTCAGCTCGTAGATATCCTCGATGCCGCGCGAGGCCTTGAACACCAGCGCCTCGAAGCCCGGCTCAATCGGGGTGCCGAGCTCGACGCTCAACGCCTTGGCACGCGCGATCACTTCCTGCGGGTCGGAAATTTCAGCCGGGGTGATCTTGTTCATCACGTCGGCGGCGGTATAGCCCAGCATGTGTTCCGCGCCGACGTTGAAGATCTGAATGACGCCCTTCGCGTCGGTGGCGATGCTTGAGAAATTGGCGCTGTTAAAAATTGCATTCTGCAATGCACTCGCCTTGAACAGAGCTTCTTCCGTCCGCTTGCGTTCGCTGATATCCATCATCACGATGCGGATTACGGGTGTATCATTGTCCTGCGCTGCACTGATAGACAGCTGCACCCAGGCTGGCGTTCCGTCGGCTTTCACCATCCGCAGCTCGCCTGTCTGGAGTTCGTCGGTCTTAGTGAGCCGTTCGTGCAGCCGGTAGTAGATGTCCGCATCTTCCTTGAAGATAAAACGGAATATTGGCGGCTTGACCAGTCCCTTAGTCAAGCCCAGCAAGGTGGCGGCAGTGATATTGGCCTCCAGAATCTGACCCTGCTCGCTTAAGGTGCAATAGCCCATCGGAGCCAGATTATAGAGATCGAAATAGCGCGTCCTCAAGATGCTCAGCGCCATCTGCGAATCGCGTAGCTCCTCGTTCTGCAGCTCCAACTCGACCTGCTGCACTTGCAAGGTATGCTGCACTGCATATTCCCCGGAGACATCGCGGAACACCAGCACAGCGCCGATCATCTGAGCATCGCGGTCGCGAATCGGTGCGCAACTGTCGGCGATATCGCACTCGCTGCCATCGCGTGCAATCAGTACGGTGTGATTGGCCAGGCCCTGTATCGTGCCATGCGCCAAGGTTTCCATGACCGGGATAGCGGCGGGTTGACGGGTAGCTTTGTTGACGATGTGAAAAATCTCGTCCACCGGGCGACCGGCGGCTGATACCTGCGTCCAACCGGTGAGCTGTTCGGCAAGGGGATTCATGAGTGTTATACGCGCTTCGGCATCGGTGGCTATCACTGCATCGCCGATGGAGTTGAGCGTAACTGCAAGCCTTTCCTCACTGGCCTGCAAGGCGTTGGTCTGTTGTTGTTGTTGTTTATTCGTTTCCTCCTGAATCTCAAGCAAACGCTGTCGTTCTGCTTCGACCAGCTTGCGCGCGGTGTTGTCGGTGCCGATCAATAGATAGCCGATGATTCCACCTTGAGCATCGCGTAGCGCCGTGACCGATACGATAGCCGGGAAGCGACTGCCGTCCTTGCGGATGTAGGTCAACTCGTAAATATCCTCAATGCCGCGTGAGGCTTTGAATACCAATGCCTCGAAGCCCGGCGTAATCGGGGTTCCGAGTTCGACGCTTAATGCTTCAGCGCGCGCAATCACTTCCTGCGGATCGGAAATATCGGCCGGGGTGATCTTGTTCAGGACATCGACGGACATGTAGCCCAGCATACGCTCGGCACCGACATTGAATATTTGAATGACGCCATTTTCGTCGGTGGCGATACTTGAGAAATTGGCGCTATTGAGGATCGCGTTCTGCAAGGCTCCTGTTTTAAGCAGTGCCTTCTGGCGTCGGACCTCGGTGATGCCTTCAACTGAGCCTGGAGCGGGCTTGATAATGGAGGAATCGAGATTTTTTTCGGACATGGTTTACCTTTATGCAAATTGTGGAATTGGTCTGGAGACGGACCACGCGAGGGTAGGCTTTTGTTGGCTTACGGCGCAAAAAAACGCGCCCCTGCATTGTGCTCTACCTTCCTGCATTAATGCAGTCGTAACCTTACCTATATGACTTAAACGCGAGTCTTGTCACAAACAAACATACCTTTGTCATAGTGCTCTCGGGACGACTCAACGCCATGATTCATTGGAAGGCTCTTAACGCTCTCTATATCGCAGAGCAAGCGATGGAATTCTTTCTTGACTACGTTGTAACATTCGCAAGTGCGGGACTCTAGTCCCAACCGGTCAAGTACCGTGATGTGACCTCGGCGGTAACTGATCAAGTCGGCGCGCTGTAAATTCCCGGCGGCTTCCGTAATGCCTTCGCGGCGTACGCCGAGCATGCCGGCAATCAATTCCTGTGTCATAGTCAATTCATTCGAGGGCAATCGATCGAGAGTTAACAATAGCCAGCGACACAATTGCTGCTCTACCGAATGATGCCGATTGCAGGCCGCAGTTTGGGACATCTGTGTAATTAATGCCTGGGTGTAACGCAGCATCAACCGCATCATCGGCCCCGCGCAATTGAATTCCTCAATCATCAACCGCGCTTTCAGTCGGTAACCGTAGCCCCCAGTCTGTACGGTGGCACGACTGGGCGTGGTATTGCCGCCCATGAAAAGTGAAATTCCGAGTATCCCCTCATTGCCCACTCCCGCGACTTCGGACGATGCGCCATTCTCCATGACATAGTGCAGGGACACGATAGCGGTCGTTGGGAAATAAACGTGTTGCAATTGGCCGCCGGATTCGTAGAGAACTTCACCGAGCGGCATCGAGATCAGTTCCAGATGAGGGGCGATATGCTCGAATATTTCCGTAGGCAGGGCGGCGAGAAGATGGTTCTGATTGGGGGTATGCCGAGCGGACATAAGGGCGACCATTTTCTTGCCTCTGGATAGAGTGACCAATAGGGCGAAAATAAAAATACAGCGGCACAACAAAGGTTAAGACGTTAAAAGCTACATTGTGTATTCCTTTATAACACACTCTTCCAAGGAGAGTCGGTAAGGTTTAGGCGATTGAACTCGAATAACACGAAAAAGCCACGATGACAGATAGCCTCTATTATTAATAGGTGGATGTTACGCACGGATGGTATTTCTCCCGTTTGCCGCGCCGAGCACCGGAGCTTTTATCGAGAACAGCCCGTTAGGGGCGCGGCAGGGATGCCGCGCGTCAGCAGAGGGGCAGGAGCCCCTTCTGCTGACCCTCGATAAAAGCGAGGAGCGTAGGAAGCAAGCGGCAACCGGGTCGCCTTTTCTTTGGTTACTTTCTTTTGGCGAAGCAAAAGAAAGTAACTCGCCTTCGGGTGCGACAACCCGATTTAATCAAGTGTCGCGCTAGCGACTCCTTAATGTTAAAACGGTCGGAATTCAACTAACTGCGTAACATCAGTTAATAGGTTTTGCCACAAATGTTCATAAAGTGTAATGCTGCACTTTATAAAAACAAAAATGGCCGCCCAATATTCATCCCCTGAATGAAATATCGCCGTATGTACAATCGGAATTTACCCAACACGGTGGTCAGTCGACCTCATCACAGGATAAACGGCTTATCCGATACTATTAGACTTAGAAACCCTCTCGCCGACGATCAGTCCTACCGGGAATTCTGCCAGCACTTGCGATACGGGCAGACACCATCCGGACCGTCGCTGGCGGGGTTTCAGCTCGTTTCCCGTGAAGGCGCAGGAGTATTGGTTATCGCGCCGATGAAAAGGCAAGTCCACTGTTGTATTTCCCCAAATCTTTTCTCCCAAAGGAAGGCTATCGGCTTCACCCAGCAGCTGTGCGAAGAAACGCGGAGCTACCGTAATGACGGTACGCTCACCGGCAATACGGGCATAAGCGCACAGATGCGCGGCATGTTCCCCCTTGACTGCCAGCGGCAAATAGCTTCCTTGCTGGAACACGTCCGGCCAGCGTTCCCGTAATGCCAGCGCCGTTCTGACGATCAGCAATTTGGTTCGGCCGTCTTCCAGCGTGTCACATAACGCGCGTACCCCGGCGCTGCGTTGTTGCGATTCCAACGTGGTAAGTGTCAGCAATGAATCAAGCAGGGTTCGGCGGTGACCGAAATCGACCGGCCGCCGGTTATCGGGGTCCACCAGGCTGAAATCCCAACATTCGCAACCTTGATAAATATCCGGCACACCCGGAACAGTGAGCTTGATCAATGTCTGAGACAGGCTGTTGAATAACCCGAGCCGCGCAATCCGCCGCTGAAAAGGCAGGAAATCGGTCAGGAATGCACTTTCCGCCGGTGCATTTATCAGCGCATCGGCGAAGGCCAGGATTGCGTCTTCATAGGCTGTATTGGGGTTTATCCAGCTGGTATGTACCTTGGCTTCACGCACCGCCTTGACCAGGTATTCCACAATCCGAACACCCAGTCGCGCCATTTCGTTTTTATCCGGTTCGCCTTGCGGCCAGATGCCCAGCAATGTCTGATAGATGAAATATTCATCGTTGGGCGTGGGCACCGGCATCCCGTCCACGATGCGCTTGAGGCTTCGGTTGGCGCGGCTCCAGTGCCGTAGCGCCAGCCGCCAGGCAGCCGGTATTTCAGACAGCACATTGAGGCGCGCGCGCACATCCTCGCTGCGCTTGGTATCGTGAGTGGAAGTGGTCAACATGGTATGCGGCCAATGCTCTGCGCGCGCCTGATTGGCACGATGGAAGGCGGTGCGAGTCACGCCGAATTGGCGCGGGTCGCCGCCGACTTCGTTGAGCGACAGCAAACGGTGATAGATATAGGCGCTGGTGTCCTCCAGTCCTTTCGCCATGACCGGGCTGGTGAATTGCTGGAATTTCATCGCAAATGCAAGCACCTGCTCGTAGTATGCGGGTGATTTCCCGTCTGCTGCGGCCAGTGTAAGTACCTCAAGCAGAAAATCGAAGATGCTGGTATCTGCCGTTGTACTTCTGCGTTTAGCCGCTGCTATTGCCTGTTCGATGTTACGGCGGTCTTCCGGCGCAACTTCGCGGGCGCTGATGTAACCGCGATAAACCGGAAAGCAGGCGACTATCTCAGCCAATGCCGCACGCAATCCGTTCAGCGTGTAATCGCAGGTATGACGATCGGCTTCGGCGATTTTCGAGAGTTGGTTAGCCAACACATTCAGCTCCCCCGCCAGCGCAGTCTTCATGATCAGCTGCTTGGAACGGTAGAGCAGGTCGTCGAAATTGACATGCTCTCCGATGAAGCTGTGATACAGGCGCGTCATACGCTCGGCGGCACTGGTCGCCACAAACAGCCCATTGAGCAGGTTAGTGAATTCGTAGCCCGTAGTACCCTGCACCGGCCAGCTGCTACGCAAATCCTCGCGTACCGCCAGGATTTTTTCTACCACCAGATAAGGCGCGTGCCCCGTGCGGCCGCATTGATCGACCAGCTTGTGAAAATACGCCTCCGGATCGTACAGACCATCCGGATGATCCAGGCGCAGACCGTCCAGCTTGCCTTCCCGAACCAGCCGCAGCACTAACTGATGGGTCGCATCGAAAACTTCGTCGTTCTCCATGCGTAGTCCGGCAAGATCGTTGATATCGAAAAAACGCCGGTAATTAATTTCGTCCGAAGCTACCCGCCAGAACGCCAACCGGTAGGCTTGCGCCTTAATCAAATCGTGGAGCAGATCGAAACTGGATGATTCCCCTGCCGTGCCGTTGAAGAGTTGCAGATTTTCTTCCAGAAACCCCGCGATGTCGGAAGATTGTTCAACGAGACCGGCAAGATGGCGTTTATACACTTCCTTGTCGCGTCTTCGCTCAACCTGACGTTCGGGCGAGTCCTCATCGCGGGGCGGAAGATTACGGAACGCAGTGACCAGACTCTGGTATTCCATCAGTAACGGATTGTCCTGCCCTAACCGGGCGCTTAAGGCATCCATGCGATGCGCCAGGATATGCGGGTATTGCGCCGGGTCCACCGGAAAGTGGTGTTCGTAGTAATAAATGACGAATTCACCGTGTTCCGCATCAAAGCGCAGTTGCAATTCGGCATTGTCCAGCACCGCACCGTAAGAGTTGCCCAGCACCGGCAACAAAACCTTGCCGCGCAGCTTGGCCTTTATCGGCATCCAGTCAATATCGAAGAACCCGGCATATGCGGATGCCTGACCGTTTTCCAATACGTCCAGCCACCAGGCATTGTCCCCGCCTTGTACGCCCATGTGATTGGGCACCACATCGAGCACCTGTCCCATACCGTGTTCGGCGAGGGTTGCACAAAGCTGCACAAACTCCTCGTAAGTGCCGATTTCGGGATTCAGTGCGTTGTGATCAATGATGTCGTAGCCGTGCCGACTACCTGGTCGCGCCTTCAGATAGGGCGAAGCATACAGGTGCGAGATGCCCAGCGCGCTCAGGTAAGGGACAATCCCGCGGGCCTGGTTAAACGTGAAATCGCGGTTGAATTGCAGGCGATAGGTGGACAATGGAATGCGCGGCGCGGGCGGCTGAAATAACGCTTCTTCACGCCCGCTGTCTTCCCGCGTCAATAGCCAACGAGAGGCATTATCGGGAGGGGCGGATGGAAGCGTGACCGGCGCAGCAGATGCGCTCTTTGCCGCACTGTCAGGGTCAGCGGCAAGAGCTACAGGCGTCTTAGGAGGTTTCATAGTTGAGCTTCCTCGATGAACCAGGCCGCACACCAGGGCGGCATGCGCCCTTCGGCAAAAAATTCCGGCAGGTCGGGTTGGCTGAGATAGAAAGCCGTACCGGCAAAATCCAGGACACCTTCGACCGGATCATCGCCCTGATTAGCCAACAGCGTCAGCCGAGCACCGTCACCCAGACGCCAGCGCACGACTAGGCCCGACGCCCCGACCAATTCGAACTCGGCGTCACCGTCCATGCCCGACAAGCGTGGCATTACATACGTGCGTCGTAGCGTCAACAAACTGCGGTAATACTTGAGCCAGGCCTTGTGTTGCGGCTCATCCAGGCAGTCCCAATTGAGCTTGCACCTTACGAAGGTAGCCGGATCGTTAGGATCGGGAATACCTGCACGTGCGGCGGGATCGGCGAATTTACGGAAACCGGCGAATTCGCGCCGTCGCCCTTCGGTGACGGCGTCGGCCAGTTCACCGTGGAAATCGCAGAAAAACTTGAATGGCGTTGCCGCAGCAAATTCCTCGCCCATGAACAGCAGGGGCGGCGACGGCGCCAGCAGCAACACAGCCAGCGCAACTTGCAGCGGCTTTTGTTGAGCAAGCATCGCAATGCGCTCGCCGTAAGCGCGGTTGCCTATTTGGTCGTGCGTTTGGATGAAATTGATGAAAGCGCCGGGCGGCAAGTCTCCGCTGGGTTCGCCGCGCGGTCGACCCTCGCGAAACGCTGAAGGCTCGCCCTGGAAGGCAAAGCCCTCCGCCAGACAGCGCGCCAGATGCCGTGTCGGCCGATCGGCATAATCGGCGTAGTAGCCGTCACGTTCGCCGGTCAGCAGGAGGTGCAGGGCATGGTGAATATCGTCGTTCCACTGGGCGGCAATGGTTCCCAGCTTTAGATATCGAGCCGTATTGGCGTCGTTCTCCAGTATCAGGTGGACCTTGCGGGTTTGTCCAGGCCCGGCCTGAAGCGCCGCAGCCAGTTCTTCGACAATGTCCGGCCGACTGTCGTCAATAATGGCATGCACCGCGTCGAGCCGCAGCCCGTCGAAATGGTATTCCTCAAGCCAGTACAACGCGTTATGAATAAAAAAATCGCGCACTGTGCGGCTGTCGTCGCCGTCAAAATTAATAGCCGCGCCCCACGGCGTGTGATGGCGCTCGCTAAAGAACTGCGGCGCATAGGCATGAAGATAATTGCCGTCCGGCCCGAAGTGGTTGTACACCACGTCGAGCAACACCATCAAGCCACGCGCATGCGCCGCCTGCACCAGCGTCTTCAATTCGTCCGGAGTGCCGTAACTGTGGTCGGGCGCAAACAGCAGCACACCGTCGTAGCCCCAGTTGCGCGTGCCTGGAAAATCCGCCACCGGCATCAGCTCAATGGCGGTAATACCTAATTCCACCAAGTTGTCGAGACGCTGGATGGCTGCCCTGAAGGTACCCTCCATTGTGAATGTACCCAGATGCAGCTCATAGATGACCGCTTCATGCCAGGGACGGCCCTGCCAGGCATCGTCCTGCCAGTTAAAAGCTAAGGGATCGACGACTTGACTAGGGCCATGCACGTCTTGCGGATTGGCGCGCGACGCCGGATCGGGCACGTCAATTCCGCCGTCAAGTCGGTAATGATATAGCGTTCCAGGCGCCGCTTGTAAAGGCGAGGTTTTAATCTGGAACCAGCCATCAGCAAGCGGGTGCATTTGTAAGATTATTTCATTGTCTGTAACATTTTCCAGTCGCAGTTCGACGTGCTGTGCTGCCGGTGCCCACAGGCGGAAATGTATACTGCCATTAGGCAATATAGACGTTCCGAAAGGCATGTCGTGCTTTCTTCTCATTGTGTTTTGTCTTGTTTCAACAGCACTAATGAACGGCCATGCACGGGATAGCCTTGTCCAGCTTTGTAGCGGGAAGATTCGGGTTTACCGATGGCATCAAAAGTATCGAGCAATACATCCCAATAGAAATGCTCGTCGAATTCCGGCAGCGTAAAGGCAATGTCCTCATGATGTGCATTGATTAGTAACAGTAAGTTATCGTCTATTAAACGCTGTCCGCGCCCGTCGGTTTCAAATAAGGAATCTCCGACAAAATGCACACCTAGGCAACGCGAAAACTCCTGATTCCAGTCTACTTCACTCATTTCAGATCCATCCGGATTGAGCCAGATGATATCTTTTACCTCGCCTCCCCGAATGGGCAGTCCCTTAAAGAAATAATGACGCCGGAACAAAGGATGCTCGTTGCGCAAACTGATAATACGCTGGGTGAATGCAAGCAAATCACGATCCTGTTGCTTCAGTTCCCACGAGAGCCAGCTAATTGCGTTGTCCTGACAATAGGCGTTGTTATTACCCTGCTGGGTACGGCCCATCTCGTCGCCTGCAAGCAGCATGGGAACCCCCTGTGAAAACAGCAGAGTGGCGAGAAGATTACGTTTCTGACGGGCACGCAGGGCATTAATTTCAGGATCTTCGGTTTCCCCCTCAACGCCGCAATTCCAGGAATTGTTGTTGTCGTTACCATTGGGGGTATCTTCTTGATTGGCCTCGTTGTGTTTGGTGTCGTAGGTCACCAGGTCATGCAAGGTAAATCCGTCGTGCGCACTGATGAAATTGATACTGGCATGAGATCGCCCACTGCGTTCATAGAGGTCGCTGGATCCTGTTAACCGTTGCGCCATCTCCCCGAGTAGCCCGCCATCGCCTTTCCAATAGGCGCGAATGCTATCGCGATACTTATCGTTCCATTCCGACCAGCCCAGCGGGAAATTCCCCACTTGATAGCCGCCTTCGCCCAGATCCCAGGGTTCGGCAATCAGCTTGATGGTGCTCAGCACAGGATCCTGACGGATGGTATTGAAGAAGGTGCCAAGCTGGTTTACTTCGTGCAACTCTCTTGCCAGTGTGGAAGCCAGATCGAAACGGAAGCCGTCCACATGCATTTCCAGCACCCAATAACGCAGGCTATCCATCATCAACTGGAGTACGCACGACTGGCGCATGTCGAGGGTGTTGCCACAGCCGGTGTAGTCTATGTAATAGCGTGGATCATCACCCACTAGGCGGTAGTAGGAAGCATTGTCGATGCCTCGGAAGGACAGCGTCGGCCCCAGCTGATTGCCTTCGGCAGTGTGGTTGTAGACGACATCCAGAATGACCTCAATGCCCGCCTTATGGAGTGCCTTTACCATGGTTTTAAATTCGCTTATCTGGCCGCTCGCCGAATAACGGGAGTCGGGCGCCATGAAGCCAATCGTGTTATATCCCCAGTAATTGCGCATCCCTCGTTCGACTAGGTGGCGATCGTCGAGGAAAGCATGCACCGGCATCAGTTCAACCGTCGTCACGCCCAGACGCTTGAGGTGTTCGATGGCCGGAGCCATCGCCAATCCGGCGTAAGTGCCGCGAAACTGGGGCGGGATATCCGGATGCTGCATGGTAAAGCCTTTGACGTGCAGCTCATAAATCACCATATCCTGCCAGTGAATGTCGGGGGGCTGATCATTTCCCCAGATGAAGGTCTGATCGATAACCCGGCACTTCGGCATGACACTGGCATTGTCGCGACGACTAAAAGAAATATCGGCGTGTTTGCTGCCGATGCTGTAGCCGAAATGGGCGTTGCTCCAACGCGGCGTTCCTACTATATCTTTCGCATAGGGTTCTATCAGCAGCTTGTTCGGATTGAAGCGATGCCCATCCTGCGGACGGTAAGGTCCGTGCACCCTGAAACCATAAAGCATTCCGGGACGAAGCTCAGGCAGATAACAGTGCCAGACAAAATCGGTACGCTCTTTTAGTTCGACACGCTGGACTTCGCTCTTCCCTTTGGCATCGAACAGGCACAGCTCGACTTTTTCGGCATGCTCGGAAAAAATAGCAAAATTCACGCCTTCGCCATCCCAGTGTGCGCCTCGGGGATAGGGGCGACCCGGCCATATGGCCGTTATAGGTTTAATCATATTGAGTCCTCTCGCTTGAAATATTCGCGTTAAACTGTAAGGTAACTGGCAAGAAATAAACCACCACACTCTACTAAGCAGCCAAAAATAGAACGCAGATGACGCTGATCATTATGATTCAATAGATTATCTGTGTTTATCGTATTCATCAGCGTCATCTGCGTTCCATTGCATTTGATGGTGCTGGTAGCAATAGCGACAGGATGCCGTGAAGCGGAATGGCTACCCAATCCGGACGGGCGTCAAGTTCGTAGCGTACCTCGTAAAGCGCCTTTTCCAGCAGGAACAGGTCGAGTAAGCCGCGTAGCGATGCATCCGGAGCGGACAGTCCGGAACCGGGTGCTGCTTCATCATAGGCGGCGAGGAAAACGCGTCCAGCCTCGGTTTCCCAGTCGCGCACCAAAGGCTCAAACTTTGCCAAGTCTGCGGGTCGTTCTGCGGTGGCGTGCGCAAGTGCGGTGTGGGCGGCATAGTTGAATGAGCGCAGCATGCCGGCCACATCGCGCAAGGGCGAGTGTTTGTGGCGACGCTCGGCAAACGGACGCGCCGGTTCACCCTCAAAATCGGTGAACACGAAATCATTCTGCGTGAGCAGCACTTGGCCCAGATGATAATCGCCATGGTAGCGTGTCTTGACTGCTTTAATCTGCCCGGAAATGCAGGCTTGGATACGGTCCTTAAGTGCGTTGCGTTGCGCGAGCAATATTTGTGCTGTCTCGCGGGCAGTTTCGGCAAACCCATCCTTCCGGCGTTCAAGCAGATCCAGCGTAGCTGTCGCTTCCGCTTGCACATGAAGTTTCCAGTCCGCAAGATCGGTGTCGGTAACTGGTTCGGGATCGAAGGCTATATCTCCCGTCGTTTTACCCAGCGCATTGTGCAGTTCGCCGGTACGCTGGCCGAGCGTATGTATCAGAACCAGGTAGGCGGCATGTACTTGATCCGGGGCGGCGAGCGGTAAGGCTGCTGTTCGGCATTCTTCAAGAAAACGTCCCAGGTAATTCAGCGTGTAGCTCCAGCCGTCGCCCTGGTTTTCGATATAGCCCTGTAGCAACGCAAGCGTCATGTTGTTGCCGTCGCTGCCTTGATACTCGACTACGCCGAACAGGGGGGCCGTATTGGGGAAGTGAGCCACTTCGGTTAGGAAGCGTCCGACCTCAAATTCCGGGTGAGTCCCGATTTGCAGATGCCGATAGCCTTTCAGGAATAATTGTTCACCCAGCACGACAGCGGTATTGCTGCCTTGTGTACCGGGCGGTCGTACTGACAGGCCGGCGAATTCAGCCCCTGCGAGTGCAGGGAAAGCCTCGGTGGGCGAGAAGCGAATAGTGCCTTGTTCGCAAGGCAGCGTTTGACCTGCGCCGATGGCCTGTACCACCGCCCGACAAAATGCCCCGTCGGCAAATGCATCTCCCAGAATTCCGACTTGCGCCTGTTGGCGCACTTTGGCAACGGTGGTCGGCGAAATGGCGTGCAGGCGCTCCTCGTTGCCGTTTTCCCATGCCAGTGCAAGAGGCAAAAAACAGCTAAGCGGTTCTCCGGTCCGGCCTTCGATATCGAACAGGGCTACCAGCCATTTATTATCCGCATTGACCCACTCTGCGTAATCGGTAATGACCACACGTTTTATCATCTCGCCCTTGGCTCCATACCAACGTTGTACTGCTACAAAGCGCGGTAATGCGTCTTCTTCGAACTGGGTGCGCACCTTATCCGCCATGACCATGCGCCAGGACACAACCCGATCTCGGAAGAAGCTGTGCCATCCATCGAACAGCACCAGCGTCGGCAATTCCTCGGGTAGCAAGTGTTCCTCATGCCACGCCGGAACCTCTTCGCCGCCGGCCAGCCGGAACCAATAGTAGTTATGTCCGGGCAGGGTGAGCAGGTAGGGCAATTCGCCAATAGGCGGAAAAGCCGAACGCCCCATCAATTCTACCGGCACACGTCCTTTATAAGCTGAAAGATCAAGCTCGACCGCTTGCGCGGCACGCGACAGGTTAGTAACGCACAAAATAATGTCGTCTTCGTAGAGTCTGAAATAGGCGAGTATCTTGCGGTTTCCGGGGTGCAAAAAAACCAGTTTCCCGCGTCCGAATGCCTGATGATTTTTGCGCAGCGCCAGCACACGCTGCATCCAGTTCAACAGCGAAGCACGTTCGCGCAGCTGCGCTTCCACATTGACTGATTCGTAGCCATACACCGGATCCATGATAGGCGGCAGATACAGGCGCTGAGGATCGGCGCGGGAAAAACCCGCATTACGGTCAGGACTCCACTGCATGGGCGTCCGCACGCCATTGCGATCGCCCAGGAAGAAATTGTCCCCCATGCCTATCTCGTCGCCGTAATAGATGATCGGCGAACCCGGCATGGATAGCAGCAAACTGTTCATCAGCTTGATTTTATCTATCTCATTATCCATCAGCGGCGCCAGTCGGCGGCGAATGCCGACGTTCACGCGTGCGCGAGGATCACTGACGTACATCTGGTACATATAGTCGCGTTCTTCGCTAGTGACCATCTCCAAGGTAAGCTCGTCGTGATTGCGCAGAAAAATGGCCCATTGGCAGGTTTCCGGAATATCCGGGGTCTGCCGCATGATGTCTACGATCGGATGACGGTCTTCCTGAGCGATAGCCATGTACATCCGCGGCATCAGGGGGAAATGGTAAGCCATCTGACATTCATTGCCGTCACTGAAATAGTCGCGCACATCTTCCGGCCACTGATTGACTTCGGCAAGAAACACGCAGTGCGGGTAATGCGCATCAAGCACCGCCCGCATTTGTTTGATCACGGCATGGGTTTCGGGCAGGTTTTCGTTTTGGGTGCCCTCACGCACACACAGATAGGGGATCGCGTCCAGACGCACGCCGTCCACACCCAGGTCCAGCCAATAGCGCATCAGTTTGATAACCGCTTTGACCACTTGCGGGTTATTAAAATTGAGGTCCGGTTGATGGGCGAAGAAACGATGCCAGTAATAGGCTTTAGCTTCCTCATCCCAGGCCCAGTTGGATTTTTCGGCATCCTGAAAGATAATGCGCGTCTCGGGAAATTTCCGGTCGGTGTCGCTCCATACGTAATAATTCCGCTTGCTGGAACCCTCCGGTGCGCGGCGCGCCGCCTGAAACCAGGGATGCTGGTCGGAGGTGTGATTAATAACCATCTCGGTGATAACCTTGAGACCGCGGCGGTGGGCTTCCTTCACGAACTGCTTGAAATTGGCCATGGTGCCGTACTCGGGATGGATGTTGCGATAGTCGGAGATGTCATAACCGTCGTCGCGCATCGGCGAGGGGTAGAAGGGTAACAGCCACAGCGTGTTCACCCCTAAATCCTGAAGATAATCGAGCTTCTGGATTAACCCGGTAAAATCCCCGGTGCCGTTATTGTCGCTGTCAAAAAAAGCCTTGATGTGCAGTTCATAAATAACGGCGTCTTTAAACCAGAGCGGATCTTCCATCCATTGTGCGTTGTCCGCGAGCGGGTTTTTTATCTCGCCGGGTTTTATTGTGTTCATGGTGTTCTCTTTCCTGTAGGGGCGAATTCATTAGCCCTGTTTAATCTGCTTTTTGCGATTGGGCGAATAAATTCGCCCCTACAAGGGCTTGCTTTCATCATTTGTGCTGATGAATCAATACCGTCATGATTGTTAGCGTTGGTTCCGTTCATGGCTCTTTTACAGAAAATAATCGAAGTCGTGTTCGGTACGCACGCGCCGACGCAATTTGAAAATATGCGCGGGCGCAACCAGGGGATTGATTTCAACGTAGTTGCGCGCGCCATTCCACAAAAAACGCGCGGACGTCAGCAGATCCTGTACCTGGTAAGTTCGATCCGTATCCAGCCCAAGCAACTCCAGCGGCAGTGTGACCCAGCCGGATTGGGTATGATGCGGATCCAGATTGGCGACTACCAGAATGATTTCAGCGTTATCCGCTGTGGTTTTCGCGTAACAAAGCAGACTGTCATTGTTCACATCAAAAAAATGCAGGCTTTGATCCTGTTGCAGTGCGGGGCTTTCCCTGCGTATGCGGTTCACCCGTGCGATAAAATCCTGCAAGCTGTCGGCACGGTCGAGCTTCCAGCGGCGCACCTGGTATTTCTCTGAATTGAGATATTCTTCTCCGCCCGCCTCGCGGGGAGCCGCCTCCATCAGCTCGTAAGCCGGGCCGTAGATGCCGTAATTGGCTCCCAGCGTGGCCGCCAGTACCAGGCGCAGCATAAACGCCGGGCGACCGCCGAATTGCAAATATTCGGGAAGGATGTCGGGCGTATTCGGCCACAGATTGGGCCGGAAATATTCGCGCACTTCAGTACGGCTGAGTTCGGTGAAATAGCTTTCAAGTTCGCTTTTCGCATTGCGCCACGAGAAATAAGTATAGGACTGGCTGAAGCCAAGCTTGGCGAGACGGTAAGTGATTTTCGGACGGGTAAAGGCTTCAGCCAGAAAAATCGTCTCGGGGTGTGTGCGCTTCACTTCGGCAATCAACCACTCCCAAAAAGGGAACGGTTTGGTGTGCGGGTTGTCGACCCGGAATATGTAAACTCCTTGCTTGACCCAGAACAGGAATATATCCAGCAGTTCCTGCCATAGCTCATTCCATGCGTCGCATTCAAAATTGAACGGGACAATGTCTTCATATTTCTTGGGCGGATTTTCGGCATACTGGATACTGCCGTCCGCGCGGTGGCGGAACCATTCTGGATGCTCGTGCATATAAGGATGATCGGGAGAACATTGAAAGGCGATGTCCAGCGCTACATCAATGCCCAGTTCACGCGCTTTCGTCACCAGGCGGCGGAAGTCGTCCAGCGTACCCAGTTGCGGATGAATCGCTTTATGGCCACCCTCCGCCGCGCCGATCGCCCACGGGCTGCCTACGTCGGACTCGGTCGCTACCAGCGCGTTATTAGCGCCCTTGCGTTGGGTCAGACCGATCGGATGAATCGGCGGCAAATACACCACGTCGAAGCCCATTGCCGCCACAGATGGCAAGCGCTTTTCGCATTCGGCGAAGCTGCCGTGATCCATGTCATCGCCCATGCAGGAGCGCGGAAAAAATTCATACCATGTGCTGTACTGAGCTTTGATCGGTTCAGACCACACGCTTAGCAGTCGGGGATAATCCGTAGCCAAACTGCGGTCTGGATGTTGCCGCATTAAGCTAGCCAGGGTTTCGGAAAGCGCCAATGCACTTCCGGCATCCGGCTTGACAGTGCGTAATTGCTCGGCAATCCGATGTAACTGCATCTGATTTTTGCCGTCGGCACGTGTCGCCGCCTCTTCCACCAGCATCGCACCGGCCTGAAGTGCTACTGCGATATCCCGGGCATCGTTGCGACGCGAAAACTCATATCGCCACGAAAAAAAATGATCGATCCAGGCTGTAATCGTGTAGACATATTGGCCCAGTTCGGTGATCGGGAACGACGCGCGCCAACGATCATTGATTAGCGGCGTCATGGCGACTTCATGCCAGCCGGTTTCCGACGCATGCCGGTAGCGCAACAGGCAGGCCAATGCATCGTGGCTGTCGGTGAACGCGTCTGCCTCCACCTCCACGCTCTGACCTATGACACGTTTGATCGGAAAACGCCCCGAATCGATTTCAGGTTGCACATTTTCGATAACCACGCGCCGTCTGCCGTCGAGCTTTTGTGTGCCTTTCATGACCCGCTCCCTTGTTTGAAGAACAGGACACCTAATGGCGGAAGACGCAGCATCAGTGAATGAAACATTTCACCGGCAGATACGGGGCCCGCTTCAACGCCGCCAAAATTGCCCACGCCGCTGCCGCCATAGAGTTCGGTATCGCTGTTGAGCACTTCTTGCCAGTAACCGCCGCTCGGCACCCCGACCAGGTAATTCTCGCGGACGACGGGCGTAAAATTGCAGACCACCAACAGCGTATCGTCCGGGTTGTAGCCACGGCGTACAAAGCTCACCACACTTTTTTCCGCGTAGTTACAATCCATCCATTGAAAGCCGTCGCGGTTGAAGTCTTGCTGATAGAGCGCCGCTTCACTGCGGTAAAAACGGTTGAGATCCTCGACCCAGCGCCGAAGCCCTGAGTGCATAGGATATTGCAGTACCTCCCATTCCAGGTCCTCGTCGTGCTGCCACTCGCGTTTCTGTCCGAATTCGCAACCCATGAACAACAGCTTCTTGCCCGGATGCCCCCACATATAGCCATACAGTAAGCGCAGATTGGCGAACTGCTGCCATTCGTCGCCGGGCATTTTTCCGATCAGTGAGCCCTTGCCGTAGACCACTTCGTCGTGCGACAAAGGCAGCACGAAGTTCTCCGAAAAGGCATACCAGATGCTGAAAATAATCTGTGCGTGGTGATATTTCCGGTTAAGCGGATCTTCTGAAAAATATCCCAGCGTGTCATGCATCCAACCCATATTCCACTTCAGGCCAAACCCCAGACCGCCTACATTGCCGGGACGGGAGACCATCGGCCAGGCAGTCGATTCTTCGGCGAAAGTCTGCGTGTCGGGATAATCGCGATAGATAGCCTCGTTCAGGTTGCGCAGGAAAGTAATCGCATCCAGGTTCTCCCGGCTGCCATTACGGTTGGAAATCCATTCGCCTTCTTTGCGGCCATAATCCAGATAAAGCATCGACGCCACCGCGTCCAGGCGCAGTCCATCAATATGATATTTATCAAGCCAGAATAACGCGCTGCTGGTCAAAAATGCGCGTACTTCATGGCGGCCATAATTGAAAATCGAACTATGCCATTCCGGTTGAAAGCCCTGGCGCGGGTCGGCGTGTTCGAAAAGATGGGTTCCATCGAAATAGCCGAGGCCATGGGCGTCGGAGGGGAAATGCGATGGCACCCAGTCCATGATCACGCCGATGCCGTGCTGATGCAAGGTATCCACCAGGAACATGAAATCCTGCGGCGTACCGTATCGTGCCGTCGGTGCGAAATAGCCGACGGTCTGGTAGCCCCATGAGCCGTAAAAAGGATGTTCTGTCAGCGGCATGAACTCGACGTGGGTGAAATTCAAGTCTGCGATGTATCTCGGCAGCCATTCCGCCAGCTCGCGGTAGGTGAGGGAACGGTTGCCGTCTTCCTGAACACGACGCCAGGAACCCAAGTGTACTTCGTAAATGGAACAAGGCGCGTTCAGACGGTTTTTCTCTCCGCGCTGCGCCATCCAGTCAGCGTCGTTCCAGGCATAATCCAGTTCCCAGACACGGGAAGCGGTTAACGGCGGCATTTCCGAGCAGAATGCAAACGGATCGCCCTTGTCGGCTATTTTTCCGTCGCGGGAAACAATGCGATATTTATAGATTGCCCCGACCGTGACCTCAGCAATAAAGCCTTCCCAAATCCCCGACTCGTCATCACGTAGATGTAGCGCATTCAATGCTGCATCCCAATGATTGAAGTCGCCGATCACCGAAACGGCGGAAGCATTGGGCGCCCAGACTGCGAAGTGAGTACCTTTTACGCCATCAACGGTAATGCCGTGTGAGCCGAGTTTTTCATACAGGCGAAAATCACTGCCTTGCTTAAACAAATAAATATCGAGATCCGTAAGCTGGCTGGCGTGAAATACTGCTTCCACGGGAAGATTCGTTGTCGTGGACATGTGCTACCCTCATTGTTTATTTTGGCGGATTTAACGCTTGGGATCACCTCCTCACATAAGGCTATGGCGTATTAGCTTTATGGTATCCAGGACGATCAAATACACGGCGACGAAATAAGTTGAAACCCTGGATACCCGCAAACGTAAGATTCAAAATCAGTAAACGCCAGTACGGGTTCGATCACGATATTCACCTAAAATGAATCAATACCTTATTGTAAGCGTCAAACGTTGTCTGTACGGTGACACACATAAAGCCGCTGCCGGTGATAGGCTTTGTGTGTCTCAATCAGGGTGGATGAAGCCAAATCCGCGAAGGCATACGCACATTATGCGGTAGGGGGCCGAGTCTGAGAGTAGGGTGAATGTGAGTAAATCAACAATAAATCTTGTGATTGCTTGATGAGTCAAAATGCTGATAGACGCCGGCCAAAAAGGTGAGAGGGTCCGGATATGGAACTGGGGTTATTCCATACCCGGATAACAATCATCTGGAGGTAGTTGACAACTAACCGGCGCGCAAATGCCATGAATTCCGGTAGCGGTTTTATGTGCGTTACCGTACTGACGATGCCGAATGTTAGGGTTAAGCTGTATTCCAGTGACTGAAAAGACGAGCAAATGGCTTGCTGCAAAGCAGGTTTTTTGCCGGGATGATATTGAAACAATCGTCGTACGAGTCTTTTGTTCCTGATTGCGGTTCAACTCCTGGAGGTTTTATGAAACATATCACGCTACGCTCCAAATCAAGTTTACTCATCCTATCGGCTATCCTGGTTCTGCCGGGTTGTGCCCAAACTCTGGTCAAGGATGACACTCGCAATTCCAGCGCAGGCACTTCCCATTGCTCCGGGTCCGAGTGGGTGGATGACTCTACTCTGGCGGTGCTGCCGATTCCTGTGGTGGCGTTTTTTATGCCGCACACCGATCTTAATGACATCAAGGCCGATGACTATCTCAAGCGGTGTGGAGACAGCGCCAAGTTGGTCAACCGGGAGGTGGATGTTGGGCACGGAGCATGTATACCTGCCGCGCTGACACGTGTCCTAACATTGGGAATCTGGCAATGGTGTCCGGCAAGTGTTTCCTGGGAAGCTGATGTACAGCCTTAAATCTCAGGTCGTGGTTCCTTCCGTCGCCGAAAGTTCCGCTTGGTTTCTTGAACGATGACAATGAAAAGCAACCGGGGCAAGAAAGCATTGTATAAAGGCTATCAGAAGCGCAACTGCAAAATCGATGGACTGAGAAACGGAAGGCTTTCCAGGGAGTAGTGAGGCCTTCTGAACCCCTGAAATCAATCTAATCACAGTAGGTGCGCTAGCATATAGATAAGAGCGACAGATTCTGTCAGTTATATTTGAGGTTGTAATTTTTTACGGCCAAGGAACATTTTTATGAAACGATTACGATTAGTGCTTATTCTTTCCAATATTCTGTTCTGCTTCCCTGCATTTGCGGATCAGTCTTTGATCAAACCACAAAGCCAAGGCGAGGTTACGTTCGTCAGCGGTGGGGTGGGGGTGGATGAACAAAATGCGATGCAAGCCATACGGGCCGATTTCAATTTACACCTTCTATTTTCGATAAAGGGTACAGGAGAATATGTCAGTGACGTAACGGTTCGTATCGCGGATTCAAGCGGTAACGCCCTGCTGGAATCAGTGTCCGATGGCCCTATGTTATTCGCCAAGCTCAAGCCCGGCCGTTATATCGTTACTGTTGACCGAGACGGTCAGGCGATCCGTAAAACGGTAAAAGTCGGTGGTCCGCAGAGAACTTCGCTATCGTTTACTTGGCCCCGGGAGCAGGGGGACTAGATCGGTATCTTGTCCACTCCGGTACGTCGACCGTTGAAGACGTTTTCAGCAAGACCGCTTCAAAGTATCTAAGGATATGGTCAGTAATAACTTCCCGATATGGATTGAGTGAAATTTTTCCGTTCGCCCTGAGCTTGTCGAAGGGTGAGCGGGAAAATTTCGGCCTACCGCGTCAAGCCGATCATGCTTCGACAAGCTCAGCACGAACGGCTCGACGATCGAAAATAGTGGTTTCGGGAAGTTATTTTCAACCAAATCCTAAGAAGCTTATCGTATAGATTTAGGGATAAAATGATGATTAGGAAATTAACAGAGGAGGCGTGGATTCTTTATCTGAAAATTTTAGACGTTGAGCGCATACCGGACTTTTCAATAAAGCGCGAGGATAGAATTTATAGATTAACCGATCAAGCTTATTACCGATACGTACGGCGGCGTAATGCTTTGGAGCTTCAGGATGATAGTCAGCTGGAACGATGACCGGCAGAAAGGCGGTCAGGGGCTGCAGGAACCTGTGGGAATCAATCAAACATCCTTGAAGCTCATCTACTCATGTGACGGCTGCTTAATGATTCACTTTTAACCGGCGCGCTCTTTTGTAAGAAAATGCGCGATGTCAATTGAGCATGCAAGGGGAGCAGTCGATCGGATTCTGTTTTAACGACATGGTAGCATTCGCAGGCTCGGGCCTCCAATCCAGACCGATCCAGCACCGTGATGTGGCCACGGCGGCAATTAATTAATCCCGCTTGCTGTAATTTCCCGGCGGCCTCCGTGATGCCTTCGCGGCGCACACCGAGCATATTGGCGATCAATTCCTGGGTCAGGATCAACTCGTTAGAAGGGAGTCGGTCAAGGCTTAGCAGCAGCCAGCGACAGAGTTGCTGGTCCACTAAATGATGCCTATTGCAGACCGCCGTCTGAGCTATTTGGGTAAGCATTGCCTGAGTATAACGCAGCAACAAATTGTGCAACGCTCCGTTGCGGTATCCCCCAAAGCGGCTGAATTCCTGTACAAGTA
This sequence comes from Methylobacter tundripaludum SV96, assembly GCF_000190755.2. GTDB lineage: Bacteria > Pseudomonadota > Gammaproteobacteria > Methylococcales > Methylomonadaceae > Methylobacter_A > Methylobacter_A tundripaludum. The sequence continues at coordinate 607,655 of NZ_JH109152.1, forward strand.
GATGCGCCCGCAGCCGATAGGCGTAGCCTGCGCTGCGCACGACAGCCCGATTAGGCGTAGTCCCGCCGCCCATGAAGAGGGAAACGCCAATCATGCCATCGTTGCCGATCATGGCGATTTCGGCCGGCGCGCCACTCTCCATTACGTAAAGCAGCGACACGATACAGGTCGTCGGGAAATAAGCGTAACGCACTTCGTCCCCGGCCTCGTAAAGAACCCCACCCAGCGGCATTACGACCAGTTCCAGATGAGGGGAAAGGTGCTCATACTCGGCTGTAGGCAGGGAGCCGAGAAGATGGTTTTGCCAAGGGTTATGTGGATCAGTCATAAGCTACATCCTTAATTGGTGAGTTAATATCGAATAGCTCTATTAACTTAAAAAATCAGTTGGTGTTGTGCGAGCGGTTACAGGATAGATTGTTCAGCTTTTTCAATCAATAAGTGTTATGACCTATAAAATGAATTATGTGCGTTACCGCACCGACGGCAGCAAATGTTGCGGTTAAGCTGTTTTCCCATGACTGAAACGACGAGCGCATGTCTTGCCGCGGAACCGGTTCCAGCGGTTTCTGTCCATGAGATTGGCTTGCGTAAATGCGCTGGCGGGCTGGGGTATGGCCATGCCGCCCCTGCGTAAATTCAACCGGAACCAGAACGTTTTGCGATTCGTCCCAGGTTAAGTCAGCCGCCGAAGCGTCAAGGCAGTCATCATGACCGCGCGCTTCGCTTGCGGCAGTAATTTCCTTGTGCGGCTCGTTTATTATCCGGCAAGCCTGGGTTTGCCTGCCATCGACGGACAAGTTACAGCTATCAATCCCAATGCGCCGACCAAAAGCCCTAACAGTAAAGTGAATTAAGGAAAACCATACAATGCGAACAGAGATATCTTCACTTACCAGTTTGGATTCTGCCTATACCGGCTCCTCCTATTCTCCGTCAACCCTGGACAGCGCGATTGACCGAGCTAAAGCGCAGCTTATAAGGCGGCAAAGCCAGGAAGGTTATTGGGTATTCGAACTCGAAGCGGATTGCACCATTCCCTCCGAGTACATCCTGATGATGCACTACATGGACGAAATCGACGGAGCACTTCAGGCCAAGATTGCCAATTTTCTCCGTACACAACAGAGTACGGACGGCAGTTATCCGCTTTATAAAGGCGGCGCGGGTGACATCAGCTGTACCATCAAGGTCTATTACGCCATGAAAATGGCCGGCGATTCTATCCAGGCGGTGCATATGGTCAAGGCTCGCGACTGGATACTGGCACAGGGTGGTGGCGCCAGGGCCAATGTCTTCACTCGCATCATGCTGGCCATGTTCGAGCAGATTCCCTGGCGCGGCGTACCGTTCATGCCCGTGGAAATCATGCTGTTACCGAAGTGGTTCCCGTTTCATCTGGACAAGGTATCCTACTGGTCGCGTACTGTCATGGTTCCGCTGTTCATCCTCTGCACCTACAAGGTCAAGGCGCGCAATCCCCTCAAGATCGGTGTCGCAGAACTGTTCGTTACCCCGCCGGATAAGGAAAGAAATTATTTTTCCCACGTCAAAACGCCGCTAGGGAAGGCCATATTGGTCGTCGAGCGCATGGGTCGCCTGATGGAACCGCTGATTCCGGGGTTCGTCCGCCGTAAGGCTACCGCCAAGGCGCGCGACTGGTTCATGGAAAGATTGAATGGTTACGATGGTCTGGGGGCGATTTTCACGGCCATGGTCAACGCCTATGAAGCCATGGATTACCTGGGTATTCCTCCCGACAATGAACAGCGGCGAATTGCCAGAGCAGCTATCGATCGTTTGTTGGTCATCAATGAGGATATGGCCTACTGCCAGCCCTGCGTCTCTCCCATCTGGGATACCGGCCTGGTTGCGCTGGTCTTGCAGGAAGTCGACCGCCACGAACGCGATCCGCACACCCGGCAAGCCCTTAAATCAGCCTTGAGCTGGCTGGCCGGCAAACAATTAAAGGACGAACCGGGCGACTGGCGGATCCGGCGCCCCAATTTGCCGGGCGGCGGTTGGGCCTTCCAGTTCGGCAACAGCTATTACCCCGACGTTGACGATACGGCGGTGGTGGCTCTAGCCTTGATCCAGGCCGATGATCAGGCGTTTGCAGAGAATATCGATCGGGCAGGCATCTGGATCGCGGGTATGCAATCCAGTAATGGCGGTTATGGCGCTTTTGACGCCGACAATACCCATTACTATCTCAACCACATTCCATTTGCCGACCACGGCGCCTTGTTAGATCCTCCAACTGTCGATGTCAGCGGACGCTGCATCATGTTCCTGGGCAAGCTTGTTAATCAGCACCCTGAATACAGGGCGGTCATCGACAACTGCATCGATTACTTGCGTAATGAGCAGGAAACGGATGGCTGCTGGTTCGGTCGCTGGGGCACCAATTACATTTACGGCACCTGGTCGGTGCTGATCGGTTTTGAAAGCGCCGGCGTTGCCAAGCAGGACCCCAGTATTCGTAAAGCCGTAGTCTGGCTGAAATCCAAGCAACGCGGCGACGGTGGGTGGGGTGAGGGCAATTACAGCTATCATAATGACAAGATCCGCGGCGAATTCGATGTCAGCACGGCATTCCAGACCGCGCTTGCGCTGCTGGCATTGCTGTCGGCCGGTGAACTCGGCTGCCCTGAAGTCGAGGCCGGGGTGAATTATCTGCTGAAAAGCCAGCAGGCTGACGGCTTCTGGAAAGACGAAAGCTTCAATGCTCCCGGCTTCCCCAAGGTTTTTTACCTGAAATACCACGGTTACGATAAATTTTTCCCGCTCTGGGCGCTGGGCCGCTATCGCAACGAGCTCTGGGTCTCGGCGTAAAGAAACGGCCAGTATCCTAAAGAAGCGCTGAACAAATCATTCCCATTCATGGTTCGACAAGCTCACCACGAACGGTTTAACTTAATGGCCGTGACATAGCGCGTGGGAACGAGGTAAAAGCAATCTGTTTAATCGGTGTCGCCTAGAGGCGCCTACTTTTGGTGAGTTGTCTGAATAGATATAAAAGAACTTCAAAGCCCAGTATCGTTTCGGGGGTGGAATAACAGTTCAAACTCTTCGGCCGGAACCGGTCTGGAAAACAAATAGCCTTGCCCATAATCACAGCCGGCTTGCATAAGAAAGTCTCGCTGTTCCGCTGTTTCTATGCCCTCGGCGATAACTTTCATACCCAGTTTGTGCGCCATCATGATCATAGTCTCGCATAAAGTCCTGTCAGTGGAATCGGTGGTTACATTACGAACAAATGACTGATCGATCTTTAAATAATCGATGTCGAATTTTTTCAGGTAGGACATGGATGAATAGCCGGTGCCGAAATCGTCGAGCGATACCTGCATTCCCGTATCCCTATAGATGAGCAATTTTTCCGAAACGATGGATGAGGCATCCATCAACAACCCTTCCGTGATTTCCACTGTGATACTGGCCCCAGGCAGCTCCAGGTGCTGCAAATGCTCGAACCAGCCGTTAATGTTGTCGTGTTGGCTTTCGAACTGGACAGGAGATTTATTGACGCTAATTTGAAAGTGCGGATGGTGCTTGCTGCGCCACTTTAGCACCTGCTTCGCCGCCTGATGGAATACCCATTCGCCGATTTCGACAATCATGCCGGTGTCCTCGGCGATAGGGATAAATTCGGCTGGGCTGATCAGTCCTTGAGTCGGGTGCTGCCAGCGAATCAACGCCTCGGCTTTGTGGATGTCGCCGGTCGCCAAGTCTACAATGGGTTGGTAAGCCACCCAAAATTGTTGGTTGGCCAATGCATTGCGTAAGTCATTGGTTATCCGCAATCGACTGTCTGCTGCCGCCTGCATTGAGGGCGCAAAATAACAAAAGCGCTTGCCTCCCTGACGCTTGGCGGCATACATAGCCTGATCGGCTTTTTTAACCAGTTCATCCACAACAACGGCATCATCAGGAAACAGGGTAATGCCAATGCTGAGCGAAACATAGCAGCTCTCATGTTCCAATTGGAACGGAAGCGCCATACTACCCAGAATACAATTCGCAACACGCTCAATGCTGTTGAATTCATCCAGATTATCCAGAATGATGATGAATTCATCCCCTCCCGGACGTGCCAAGGTATCGCTGTCACGGATACAAGCGTCCAGGCGTTGAGCTACTTCATTGAGCAGTCGGTCACCTATTTCATGGCCGAGGGTATCGTTGATATCTTTAAATTGGTCAAGGTCGAGGAACAGTACGGCTAATTTTTGACCCTCTCGCTTGGCTTTTTTGATAGCCTGCTGCAGCCGGTCATAGAATAGTCTTCTATTAGGAAGTCCGGTAAGCAGATCAAAATCTGCCTGTTTACGAATAATGTCTTCAGTCTGTTTTTTATCTGTAATGTCGGAAAACATGGCAACCCGGTGCACTACCTCGCCGGTATCACTATAGATTGTGCTAATTGACAGCCACCCAATGAACTCACCGCCATTTTTACGCAGGTTCCATATCTCACCCTGCCAATGGCCGGTGGTGTTCAGTAAATGCCACATTTCCTGATAAAAGGCCTCGTTTTGACGGCCCGATTTAAGTAAAGAGGTTGATTGGTTTATCGCCTCGGCAGCGGTGTATCCGGTTAATCGGGTAAAAGCCTCATTAACGGAGATAATTTGGTTATTGGCATCCGCCACCATAATGGCTTCGTCAAGTGCCAAATAGATGGTGGCCGCAAGTTGCAGTTCCTGCACGTTACGTTTCTGTTCACTGATATCAATCATTGATGCTAAACAGGTTTTGCGGGAGGCATCAACAGTCGCCTCGATGCTTACCCAGATGGGGATGCCGCCAACCTGTAAAGTAATTTCGCATTGTTGGGCCCCTTCGCCGGTAAACACCGTTTCCAGAAAGCGTTTGAAAACCTGACGATATTCTCCGGATACGTGATTGATAAATTGTTTTCTGACTATTTTGCCTCGTTCGATGCCCAGCAACAGTTCACCGCGAAAGTTGGCCTGATGAATGCCGCCATCAGCCGCTAAGGTAAAGTAGGCGGTCGGGGCAAAATCAAACAATTCGGTATAGCGTTCCAGCGCAATTTCAGTCGTAGCACGGGCCTCTTGCAAGGCTTCGTTCTGCATGACCAACTCAACCTGATGCACCAGCAATTCATGCACTAGCTTTTTTTCGTCGGTTAGCGTGTCGGTTACTGGCACAAGGTTGTCTGAGATCACTTGCTCTGCGAACTGGCGAAGGTTTTTGGTCTCCTTGGCTCGATCGTGCTTTTTTTTCATGCTTGAGTACTCCGCAACTGGATTTCCAGTTTTTTGGTTGCGGAGATGTCAATAAAGGTGATGACCACGCCGTCAATTACGTTATCTTGAGTACGATAAGGCATAATGCGTACTTTAAACCAGCTGCCGTCGTGCCGTTTGACCTGCTTCTCCGAAAACACTAATGTCTTTAGCACCCCCGCCACATCTTGGTGCAATCCCGGATAATCCAGGTTCGCGGCAATATCGGATAGAGGCCGACCCACATCACTCGGAATCAGCTTGAACAAATCAACGGCATGACTGGTAAAGCGGCGGATTTTCAGCGCATTATCAAGAAACACCGTGGCGATTTCCATGCTGTTGATCAAGTTATTCATGTCGTTGTTGACCCACGATAGATCAGTCACCTTGGATTGCAGCTCGGCATTTATGGTATGCAATTCCTCGTTCATGGACTGCATTTCTTCCTTCGAAGTGGTCAGTTCTTCGTTGGTGGATTGCAATTCCTCGTTGGTCGATTGCAGTTCTTCAGTTGAAGACGTGAGTTCTTCTTGTGAAGATTGCCTTTCTTCATGGAAAGTTTGCAATTCTTCATGAGCTTGTTGTAGCTCAGCGAGTAATAATTGTTGTTCAGCGCTCGGTGATTTGCGGGAGCGTTTTCTTGTTGGCGGAGTTGCCACATCGGTAAATATGACGATCAGCATGTCGACTAATGCTTCGGGTTTAGTGAGTGCCTGTACCGTCAGGTTAATAGTTTGAGTTCCGCTGTCCGTAGCTATCGTCAAGCCGGGTAGGTAAATCGCTTCGGATTGATGTTGTGCTTTCTTTAAGGCGCCGGCGATCTCATGGCGCAATCCATCACGAGCCATCGCGTGAATATTCCAATTAATTTTCCCGGCAGGCGGCTCCAGATATTTACCGGTGCGGCCATTGATATAAAGAATATCGCCGTTGGCGTTAACCACTACGGCTGCCGGCGTGTAATTTTGCAACAAGAGCTGGTCTATCGATTTTTGCAGGTTAAGAGCGGGGGTGGTCATCGCGGTTTCTTGCTGAGTCATTGGCGCCGCGGGCAGATATTTAGTTGGAAAGTCGATTCCTGCCGGTGATATCCCCCGATCGCTGCGCTGATAGAGGCGCAATGGGTTGTCGATGGTGGTAAACAGCGAGGTAAAGTCGCCGATCGTCTCAGAATTTCCGAGCAGCAGGATGCCGTTCGTAGTCAGCGCATAATGAAACAGCGGGATCAGTTTTTTTTGTAATTTTGAATCGAAATAAATCAGCAGGTTGCGACAACTGAGTAGATCAAGCTTGGTGAATGGCGGATCTATAAAGATATTTTGCTGCGCAAAGATCACCATTTCGCGGATTTCCTTCTTGATCCGGTAACCATCGTTTTCGGCAACAAAAAACCGGCTGAGCCGCTCAGTTGATACATCGGCAACAATTTTCTCCGGATAGAACCCTTGTCGCGCTCGCTCAATCGCATCCTTATCGAGATCAGTGGCGAAAATTTGTAACTTAAACAGATGTTGGAGTTGATTTTGCGCCACGACTTCCTTGAAGATGATCGCCAGTGAATAAGCCTCTTCGCCTGTCGAGCAAGCCGTCACCCAGGCCCGTAATGTCTTGCCCGCTGGATATTTAGTTAACAATGCAGGGATGGTGCTGGTCTTAAGTAATTCCCATACCGCCGGATCGCGGAAGAAAGTGGTGACGCCTATTAGCAGCTCCTTGAACAGCAGATCGAGTTCCTGGGTATTCTTGCGCAGGTAGTTCGCGTAGTCGGCTATCGTGTCGATTTGGTGTGCCATCATGCGTCGTTCGATGCGGCGGTAGATGGTGCTCTTTTTGTAAAGAGAGAAGTCGTTGCCGGTTCGCTCCCGCAACAGAATCACAATTTGGTTCAGAGCACTTTGCGGGTTAAGTTCCCGAACCGGCTCAGGATCAATATGAACGCCTCGTGGCTTATGGTTCAGATAGGAAAATATCCGGTTCCAGAGTTCTTGCGGTGTTGCAATGATGTCAGCCAATCCTGCATTAATCGCACTGAGCGGCATGGCATCGAATTTGGCGGACTCGGGCGTTTGTACCAAGGTCAACCCCGCGTTCTCTTTGATGGCACGCAGGCCTAAAGTGCCGTCAGAGCCCATTCCCGATAGAATTACAGCAACGGCCTGTTCATGCCGGTCGTCAGCCAATGACTTGAAGAAAAAATCAATCGGCAGGCGTAACCCCCGTGGTTCGACCGGATCAAGTAGATGGAGTTTGCCGTGAAGGATAGCTAGTTCCTTATTGGGCGGAATCACATACACGTAATTAGGTTTGACTTTCATACCATCACCAGCCTGAACGACCGACATCGGCGTGATGCGCTGCAACAATTCCGGCAGCAGCCCCTGCTTGGTTGGATCAAGGTGTTGAATGACGACAAAGGCCGCATTATTGCCGACGGGGACATGGCTGAGAAGTTGTTCCAAGGCTTCCAATCCACCCGCTGATGCGCCAATGCCGATAATAAGCGGCGTAGTATCTGCCTTGACACGCACCTTGCGGGTCGATGTCGGCTGGGAAGTTTTGTTGGCAGTCATGTTAGGTTTGACTTCAAGTGAGAAGGAATTCGTTTAGGTAGGAGAATGAATCATTTTCAGTTCCATTGAAATAGACTGAGTCTAACACCAATACATCAACAATGACATTTCATGCCTGGCCACTGCTAATAAGCAGTGGGCTAATTCAGAATTTGTGCAGCATTAGTTAACCATCTGGTTTTGGCCAGTTTAGGTTACTCATTTACACGGGAATCCTTACGGTCACCCAACATCTACCGATGACGAATATTAAGCGGAAAAAACAAACTGATACCGGGTGATTGCTGTGGCGGATAGTATACCGGCGGCGGGACGAAGACCGGTTGCGCATAGATATAGGGTTGCCGATAGATAGGCCGGTACCCATAACCAGGCCGATATCCATGGTTATCGCGATCCCCATGCCACTCCCTAGGGCCGTAACCGTCGTGTCGGTTGCCCCGTCCATGGCCGTGGTCATGATCTGCGAGCGCCGACGATATAGAACAAATGCTGATCGCCGAAGCAAAAATGAGTGTCATCACGACCTTGTTGCCGGTTGAGCTGAAGCACCTAAGTCGCTGTATTAAAGATTTCATATTGACCTGCCTTTTCTGGAATGCTTGATACGAGTACGAACTACGTGTTGGAACTGCCTGATCCAGGCATAACCGTACTCGTAATTATTTGCCACCCGATTTCTTGTGGCTATGCTTGTGCTCACCATGGCGGAACAAGGCATCCGCTTCCTTTTTTTGTGCGTCCGACATGCCGGCATAGAGGTCGGTAAACAACGGCGTCAGTTTTTTGATTCCGGCCGCATGGGCATCGGTGATTTCACCATAGGATTTGAGATCGTCGACAGCCGTCATGTCCTTGGCATGATCAATCCTTGCCTGAGTAAGCGTGTCCATGGTTTTGGCATCGTCGAGCATTGCCTGGGCGACCTTGCCCCACTGCTCTTCCTGCGCCGGCGTGATCTTGAGCTTGGCGTGCATGTCTTTGATGCGTAATTCGACGCGATCCTCGCGAGCATTTTTATCGGTGGCGAGCGCTACTCCCGGCGCGAGAACCATAGTGACGGCTAGAGTCGCTGCCGCAATAAGGCGAGCGCTTGCATAAGTGAATTGATTGCCGCTTAGTTTCATAGGTGTTATCCAGGTTTATTTAAATTTTGGCGCACATACAAATTACAGGGTGCGCCTTCGGAAATCACTATATCCGGTAACCTGGCGGCACTCTGTTCGTTAAGGCACATACAGCAAAACAATACTGAATTAACCGATGTTACGCACGGATGGTATTTCTCCCGTTTGCCGCGCCGAGCGCAAGAAATAAGCGGCAACCGGATAAAGTGTTGATTGAAGGTCACACCGATAATGTCGGCAGTAACAGCACCCATCAGGGGCTGTCTGATCGACGCGCCTATGCTGTATGGACGGCTTTAAACGATATGGGTATCAGTAGCGATCGTATCAGGACGCGCGGTTATGCAGACGCGTATCCGGTTGCTGGCAACGACACGACGGCTGGTCGTCAATTGAATCGTCGCGTGGAAATAATCCTCTCCGACGCAAACGGTAACATAGTTCCACGCTAGGCAGGATCTGGATCGGGCGATGTTTTTATGTTCGATACCGTACAGACTCAGTTCAATCTTGCCTATAAACTTTAATTTGACTTAACTTAAAGGATAACTCTGATGAATATTGCAATCGAACCCTTACTGGCACTGGTGATAGGCATATTAATTTTGCTGGTTCCAAGGTTTTTAAATTATTTCGTGGCTGTGTATTTGATCGTTGTGGGTATTTTGGGGCTTACGCACCATACCCTCACGTGAGTGTTTATCCCTACGGGTTAAGCCGTGCCGTTTAGGAACGGTTTTTAGTTAACGTTTTTTCTCAAACAGGAGCACTATCATGTCAATTGGCACAATCTTACTCATAATTCTTGTTCTGATGCTTGTTGGCGTCCTTCCAACCTGGCCACACAGCCGGGGATGGGGTTATGGACCCACTGGTGGACTCAGTCTGTTGCTGATCATTTTACTAGTTCTGGTGCTATTGGGCAGAATCTAGCTGGGAAGTAGTTCCGTTATGATTGCATCTTTAGATTCAAAGCCGATACGCGTTTTCGCTAGTTCCCAAGCTCCAGCTTGGGAATTCGGTTCTGGAAGCTCTAGCTTCCCGTCTCGCAAAGCTACGACTTGCATGGACAGATACTTGCTCCTGCAATATCGGCATTCCCCACATTCATGTGGGTTATGCAGGAGGTAGGGCACCAACAGTAGGCGCTTTAGGCGACGCAGGAGCGGTTGCCGAGAGCTTTGTTAACAGGATTCCCGAGCTGGAGCTCTCGTCGTTATACATAAGTATTGAAAAGCACGTCATCCCGGCAGGGATTCATGTCAGGCTATCCTGCCTGACACCCTTTGGGATAATGCAAATCCGTTCCAGACGGATTTGTGCCGGGATCCAGGCTACACGGACGTACACAGCTGGCCATCCATGGCACTGGATACCCGCTTCCCGGCGGGTATGACGTACTTGTGTATAACGACGAGCGCACTGCGTGGGAATGGGGTCAAGGCGCGCTACGCCGTATACGGGACGGCAGCGCGTCCGGCACTGCATTCCCACGCGGCGCGTGGGAACGAGGGTATCCTCGCAGATACTTGTGTATAACGATGAGAGCAGGAGCTTGGGAACCAGCGCAAACTGATTATCTATGTGCGGTGCCGCACCGACTGGATTCAATTTTACTTATATTGTGAGTGAGCAAGGGGAAACCTCCCATGCTTAGGTCATAGAAAAATTAATTATCAGGAGAAACTCATGAACAAAGATCAAATGAAAGGCCGGGTCGAAGAAACCAAAGGTAAAGTTAAGGAAGCCGCCGGTGTGTTGCTGGACGACGAAGGTATGGAAGTAAAAGGAAATATCCAAAAGAATGTCGGCAAGGTTCAGAAGACCTTTGGCGATCTCAAGGAAGATCTCAAGGATAAACTTGACGACTAACACGAGCGCTGTTGAGTTGCGCAGCAGTCCTTCCAAGTTGGACTGCTGCACAACCGCAACGGGATGCTCTTAACTATCTTTTTACACTCTCGATGAACTGGAACTCGCCGTTGATGGGTTAGCATCGTTTTGACCTTCGGCCAACCTTCATAGGTTTATCTGTGGTTTATATTGCCGTCAATTGACGGCCTCTTACGGAGAAGCACACATGTTAGAAACTCTCGCAATCCTCCTAGTCATCCTCTGGATATTTGGTTTGGTCTCCTCATACACAATGGGTGGGTTTATTCACATTCTGTTGGTTATCGCGATTATCGTTATCGTGCTACGGGTCATTCAAGGACGACGTGTCTGAGCCTATGCAAAGCGTTATCGGCCGGGGCAATTCGGATCAGGCAGCTTGGAAACCCGTATTCAGACTTCGCAATAATGGTTTTCCGGTTCCCAAGCCGGAGCTTGGGAACCAGCAATTGTAAGTAACCGATGGATATTGGCGCTGTCATATGTATGTTAGTAACTGATGTTACACAGTTAGTCGAATTCGACCGCTTTAATATTAAGGAGTCGCTAGCGCGACACTTGATTGAATCGGGTTGTCGCCCCCGAAGGCGAGTTACTTTCTTTTGCTTCGCCAAAAGAAAGTAACCAAAGAAAAGGCGACCCGGTTGCCGCTTGCTTCCTGCGCTCCTCGCTTTTATCGAGGGTCAGCGAAGGGGCTCCTGCCCCTCTGCTGACGCGCGGCATCCCTGCCGCGCCCCTAACGGGCTGTTCTCGATAAAAGCTCCGGTGCTCGGCGCGGCAAACGGGAGAAATACCATCCGTGCGTAACCTCAGTTAGTAAATGACGTCAATTTTATAGTAAGTACCGCCTACTTAGGCCGAGTACCCAGAGTATCATTTAAAGGAGAATCAAGATGAGCGCAGTCAAGATGATGGCCATTGTACTGATCATAGGCGGCCTGTTGGGGCTGGTGTATGGTCAATTCAGCTATACCAAGGAAACCCAGCAAGCCAAGCTAGGTCCGTTGGAACTGTCGGTTAAAGATACCGAGACAGTCAATATTCCGGTCTGGGCCGGTGTAGGGGCGATAGTGGCAGGCGGCGGACTTCTGCTTTTTGCCAGCAGGAAGAGCTAGAGCTGTATCAACCTAAGACTATTCGCAATAGTTGCGGGTCCGGGAAAGGCGCTTTGTTAAATGAATATGGAGGTCGGCAATTAGAGCGCCCTGCTGACTTACGGCCTTTAAACTAAACAGGTTTACCATGCAGAACATCCATCAAATTAACACTGCGGACGCATCAGTCGATGCCTAGAACTACGCCGCATAATAAGAATAAGGTGTATTTTGTCGGAAGCGGTATCGCTTCTCTCGCGGGTGCGGCTTTTCTTATTCGGGACGGTCTTATCCCAGGCGATAATATTCATATTTTCGAAGAACTTGAAATCACCGGCGGCAGTCTGGATGGAGCCGGTTCAGCGGACGAAGGTTATGTCATTCGTGGCGGCCGAATGATGGAAGAACACTACGTCTGCACCTACGATCTGTTTGCAAGCATTCCTTCGCTGACTGATTCAGCCAAAAGCGTCAAAGATGAAATTGTCGAGTTTAGCCGCAAATACGTCAGCTCCTCCAGATGTCGATTGGTCAGGGACGGCAAAAAAGTCGATGTTTCATCGTTTGAGCTGAGTGAAAATGATCGCCTGGATTTATTCGCCCTGCTTATCCATTCTGAAGACTCGATTGGCGATAAGAGCATTGAAGACTGGTTTTCGCCCTCGTTTTTTGAGCATAATTTCTGGCTGATGTGGGCGACGATGTTCGCGTTCCAGCCTTGGCATAGCGCGGTCGAACTCAAGCGCTATCTGTTGCGATTCATTCAATTGTTTCCCGACTTCAGCAAGATGGGTGGCGTTTGGCGCACACCCTATAACCAGTATGATTCGATGATACGGCCTCTTACTGTCTGGCTCCAGGAACAAGGCGTGCATTTCTCGCTGAATACCGAGGTCACCGGGCTTGATTTTGACTTGGGCGGCGGTTGGCGATCGGTTCAGGGCATTCGCTATACCTGTGATGGCGAGCCTAACACTATTGCCGTTGGCATGGATGATCGGGTGTTCGTCACGCTGGGCTGCATGACGGAGGGCTCCAGTTTGGGTTCTATGACATCCCCAGCCATTCTGAACTCGGAAAAATCAGGCGGTTCATGGGACTTGTGGGAAGATATTGCCAATGGCCGCCCAGGGTTCGGACATCCCGCAGTATTCGCCGAGAATATTGAACAGACCAAATGGCAGTCATTCACCGTGACCCTAAGTGATCCGGCGTTCTTCACGTTCATAGAAGAATTTACCGGCAATGAGGCCGGGACGGGCGGGCTATTCACCTTGGTGGATTCGAACTGGTTTATGAGTATCGTGCTGGCGCATCAGCCGCACTTTATCAATCAACCCGAGAACATCTTCGTATTCTGGGGTTACGGCTTATTCCCGGACAGGCTCGGCAACTTCGTCAACAAAGCCATGTCCGAGTGTACGGGTGAGGAGATTTTGATTGAGCTTTTCCAGCACCTCAAACTGGGCGACAAGACTCAGCCCATCATTGATGCGGCAATCTGTATTCCGTGCATGATGCCGTTCATCACCAGCCAATTCATGCCCAGAATCAAGGGAGATCGTCCAGACGTAGTGCCGCTTGGGGCGAAGAATTTTGCGTTTATCGGGCAGTTCTGCGAAATCCCGGATGATGTGGTGTTTACCGTTGAATATTCGGTAAGGTCAGCGCAAATGGCGGCCTATAAACTTTTTGACATCAAAAGGGACATTCCACCGGTATTCAAAGGTCAGCATGATGTCGGCGTGCTCTTCAACGCACTCAAAACGATGCACAGGTAAAACCAATCATTACATCAGACTCGATATTCAGGATGACCGCATGAACAAACCGAGAGTAAAAGCCAAAGCCACGTCTGAAGACCCGGCTTGGTGGCTGAAACCCCTTGCAGAACCTCGGGCTGACTTGGCTACAGATGCAGCCGGTTTATCCAATGCCGAGGCCCGTTCCCGACTAGCGAAATTTGGACCCAACCTGTTCCGCGATCATAAGGAACGGCCTTTATGGTTGCAATTTATCTCCCGCTTCAAGAACCCGCTGATCATCCTCCTTTTGGTGGCCAGTGCGATTTCCGCCTTTACCGGCGAATTGACCAACTTTGTCATCATCACGGTGATGGTGCTGTTTAGCGTAACGCTGGATTTCATCCAGGAGCACCGCGCCGGCAAAGCGGCAGAAAGCTTGCGCAAGACGGTTTCGGTGCGAGCCAGAGTTATTCGAGACGGCAATTCAATGGAGGTGCCGGTAACCGAGGTGGTTCCCGGTGACCTCGTCGTGCTCTCCGCGGGTGATATGGTGCCAGCGGACGGTTTGGTACTGGAAGCGGGCGATTTGTTCGTCAAACAAGCCTTGCTGACCGGTGAATCCTACCCAGTGGAAAAACGACCGGGAGCTGCTGCCGCTGATGCCACCGAACTCCAGGACGCCGCTAACGCCGTGTTCATGGGCACCACCGTTATCAGCGGCAGCGCCAGAATACGGGTGGTTAAAACAGGTACCGGCACCGCCATCGGTGCTATTGCCGACAGCCTTAGCCGCCAGCCGCCGCCGACGGCCTTCGAAATCGGCACGCACCGTTTCGGTCTGCTTATCATGCGCCTGACCATCTTGCTGGTGTTGTTTGTGCTGCTGGTGAATGCATTCATGCATAAACCCTGGCTGGAGTCCTTCCTGTTTGCCGTGGCGCTCGCGGTGGGCTTGACGCCGGAACTGCTACCGATGGTGGTGTCAGTCACGTTGTCGCGGGGCGCGTTGCTGATGGCGAAGAAACGGGTGATCGTCAAACGCTTGACCTCCATCACGGATCTGGGATCAATGGATGTTCTGTGCACAGACAAGACCGGCACGCTGACCGAGGCGAAGATCAGGCTGGAACAGCATGTCGACCCGCAAGGAAAACCCAGCGAACGGGTGCTGGAACTCGCCTATCTCAACAGCTTCTTCGAGACCGGCCTCAAGAGTCCACTCGACGACGCAATACTGGCCCACGAAAATATCGACGTGAGCGCCTGGAACAAGATCGACGAAGTCCCGTTCGACTTTGAACGACGGCGCGTATCCGTCCTGCTGGACAAAGGCAATGGCCGGGTGCTGGTGGTCAAGGGTGCAGCCGAGGAGATTATCGCCCTTTGCACCCGTTATGAAGAACAGGGTAATGAAACCCAGATTCCGCTCGATCAAGCCGCTCGAGTAAGGATACACGAGGAGCATATCGCCCTTGAAAAAGAGGGCTTCCGCGTATTGGGCATCGCTTGGCGCGAAGTTCCGCTTGATCACTCAGATGCGGTTATCGGCGACGAAGCGGAGCTGGTGTTCGCGGGTTTTGCGGGGTTCCTCGATCCGCCTAAGGAGAGTGCCGGTGCCGCACTCGCCGCGCTCAAGGAGTGGGGCGTGACGGTCAAGATTGTGACCGGAGATAGCGAACTGGTGACCCAGCATGTCTGCGCCCAGTTGAACATTCCGGTAACGGGGGTATTGACCGGCAAAGAGATCGCACAGATGGATGACTCGGCCTTGCGGATCAGAGCGGAAACAGCGAACTTGTTTTGCCGGGTTAATCCCTCACAGAAAGACAGGGTGATACTCGCGCTCAGGGCTCGCGGCCACGTGGTCGGCTATCTGGGCGACGGCATTAACGATGCGCCGTCGCTGCAGTCGGCGGATGTAGGCCTGTCGGTGGAGTCGGCGGTCGATGTCGCCAAGGAAGCGGCCGACATGATCCTTCTGGATCAAGACCTGAACGTCCTGCTTGACGGCGTACTGGAAGGTCGGCGAACTTTCGGTAATATCATGAAGTACATCATGATGGGCACCAGCTCCAACTTCGGCAACATGTTCAGCATGGCTGGTGCGGCGCTATTCTTGCCTTTCCTGCCGATGCTGCCAACCCAAATATTACTCAATAATATTCTGTACGACCTTTCCGAAGTGCCGATCCCGCTGGATAAAGTGGATCCCGAGGAACTCCGTAATCCTCGGATATTGGACATGAACTTTATCCGCAATTTCATGCTGGTGATCGGTCCGATCAGTTCGGCTTTCGACTTCCTGACTTTCTATGTCATGCTGACAGTGCTGAAGGCTAATGAAACGCTGTTCCAAACTGGCTGGTTTGTCGAGTCCCTATCCACTCAAGTTTTGGTAATATTCATCATCCGTACCCGCGGCAATCCATTTAAAAGCCGTGCCCATCCGATTCTGGTCGCAACTTCGCTCGCGATTGTAGCGATCGGCGCTACAATCCCATTTATCCCTTTGGGGACGTATTTTGGCTTCGTTCCGCCGCCTGTCGAGTTTTATGCCATTCTGGCAGCCATGGTGGTGATCTATCTGGTGATGGTCGAGGTGGCCAAGAGAGTTTTTTACCATTGGCATCGGAAAACCAAATAGTACTAAGTCAGTATTATTATATCGGGTACAGGGAATGCTTCCTCTTGTAAACGTGCCCGTCAAAATATGAATTAAGCGAACAGCTTGTTTAATCTCTAATCTTAATATTTGCTTTTAGACAGGAAGGGGGGCAGCTTTTAAAGCCGCAACTCTGACCTCAGAGTCTGCCCCTTTTGTATCCTGTTATGGGTTGATGTGATAAAACTGATTGATCTCTTCGCGCTGTAGATCCCATTTATTTGAACTGTCCGGCCAATGTTTCTTATCAAACCCTGGCGCGTTTTTTAATGTCTCCTTATCCAGATCAAGGACGTAATATTCTTTATCGCGAGTCCAATGCAGCACTGACCATGGAATGGCAAAAAGCTTGTTCCCCAGGCCCAAAATGCCGCCGAAGGAAACCACTGCATAGACTACGTGACCGCTCTCGGGATCAATCACCAGATCCTTGATGCCGCCCAGGTTTTCTCCTTTCGTGTTTTTTACATTGGTACCGTTAATTTTGCTGGCCCGGCTCACCTGTAGCATCTCTTTATTGACTTCATGGGTAGTCTCGAGCGATTCCTTGCGGGTCTCCTGTTTAAGTTCTTTCTGTGCTTCTTTAACCTCCTGTTGTCTTTCGACTAACTCCTTTTGTTTCTCAGGGACGTCAGCCGCATAGGTAGTACTCACGAGCGTCGCACTCAGAAACGACACGGCTACGATGGGGATAAATGATTTCATATTGCGTACTCCAACTTTTAAAAATGACCGGTTTCTCGATAAGTTTCGAGACTGACTCAGGTTCTTTGTGACATTTCACAAACCCGTACCCAGTCTATCTAATGCATAAAACATCGTCGGTACGGTATCGAACATAAGAGTTCTAGCCCCGGTTGTGCTGAATTCAGCACAACCGATAGATAGAAGCTGCGGTTGGCGTTATGCGAACAATAAAGCAGCGCCATGAAATTTTAATAGCCATTGAGCGTTGCCGAACAAAAGCGCTATGTTCGCTGCCGCACCGAACACATTCTGGTTTACGTGTATTGTTTTCTACAAGCGATGGGAAAACATCATTCCCCGCTTTGGGCATGGCAATGTGGTCATGGTTAACTTAATTATCAGGAGACACTCATGAACAAAGATCAAGTAAAAGGCAAAGTCGAAGAAGTCAAAGGTAAAGTCAAGGAAGTCGCCGGTAAGGTACTGGACGACAAAGGTATGGAGATAGAAGGAAAAGTCCAAAAGAACGTTGGCAAGGCCCGCGCAGGCCTTGGCAATCTCAAGGAAGACGTCAAGGATGAACTTGAGGACGACTAAAACAAGCGCTACTGAGAGCTGTGCAGTTGAGTCCGGACAAGCCGGTTCAACTGTACAGTCTTAGCGGGACGCTCACGAACCGCTTTTTTACAGGAAATGAATATGAAACTGACTAACATGAAAAGCACCGGCTTATTGACAGCTGTCTTTTTGACCTTCTGTTCGTTTGGCGCTTATGCCGAAGAAAGCAAAATTAAGACCAACGTGAACGAAGATCAGGTAAAAGGCCGCGTCGAAGAAGGCAAAGGCAAAGTCAAGGAAATCACCGGCAAGGTACTGGACGACAAAGGTATGGAGATAGAAGGCAATGTCCAAAAGAATCTCGGCAAGGCCCAGGCGGGCTATGGCGATCTAAAAAAGGACATTAAGGACAATAAATAACACCGGAATTATTGAGCTGCGCAGGCACTGGCCTGCTGCCCGGTAGCATCGGGATACTCTTAAACTTTTATAGGAAATTGAATATGAAACTGACTAACATGAAACACACCGGCTTATTGGCGGCTATCCTTTTGACCTTCTGTTCGTTTGGCGCTTATGCAGTAGAAAGTCACATGGAGCAAGCGCTTAAGCACGCAGAGGCTGCGGCCAAAGCTGATGATGGAAAGACTATTGCCGAACATGCGGAAGCAGCGAAGACCCATGCGAAAACTGCCGATGAACACTTGGATGCCGGCATCAAGAGCTTGAATGATGCTATCGATCACGGCAAGATGAAGCATCCCGAAGCAGCAAAGAAGGCCGCCGAAGAAGCTCTAACACATCTGAAAGCCGCGCAATAAACGACCATCGTTTTTTCGGTATCACAAAGAACGGCGGGTTATTTACCCGCCGTTAATTCCACATAAAGCAACGATTTATAAATGAAATAAAAATTATAAATCATTGATTGTCTGTCAGTTGGCGGCATTAATCGCCGGATCAATCCAATACTCGCCATTTTTAATTTCAGATTTTAAGCACCCACGCTTAACAGTTTCGCTACTTCAGCACCAACTTCTGTTTCAAAATGTATTTCACTTAAAATTTTTTCTGCAAAAACCGCGCGGGTGAGGAGGAGTGATTTTTGGCGGGGGCGGGCTTGTCTGGGATTTGCTGCGTGGCGGTGGGGGGGGCTAGAGCCCGGCTGTTGGTGGGTTAGTGGAGGGGTGCGGCCAGATCTTTGATCAGAGTGTTGAGTAGGCAGTAGATTTGTGTGGCCGTGATGGTCTGTTGATCTACAGCGGCGCTGATGCCTTGGGCTGCACCGTTTAATGCTTCGGTGAGTTGTTCTTGTTCTTCTGTCATCGTCCTCTCCTTATTGCGTAAGCTTGGCTTGCGAATCATCGAACAGGTCTACCTGGTTGCAGTCCTTTGCTATCCAATCGTCCGGCGGAATCGGCTGGTTGACGATGTTGCAGAGTCGGCGCAACGGGTCTTGTAGCAATTTTCTTCTGAATGCATTCTTATTATTTACGATTTGTAAGGATATGCTGTCAATTTGCCTTGATATACTGCTTCGATTTTTGATGCCGATGGTGCCGAAGAATCCGGTTTTGCGGATCTCGGGCAGGACGGTTTCACAAACCCAGTTGGCGAAGTCTTTGGCTTTGGGTTTATTAGAGCGAAAGATCAGGTGATAAAGACCGGCTTCGTTGATGAAATAGGCATCTTGTTCGCCTTTTATGGTGATGAGATTTATCACCATAAACCAGTTTTCCGGCATGTTTTCGAGGGTTGCTGATGCGCCTGACCAGACAATATCAAGCGCCTCGCAAACGTTTTTAGCGCAGAACCAGACTTCGCTGTGTTCGTCGGTGGCGGTGCGGATATCCAGCTAGGCGAACTGGAACGGATTGGCTAAGGTTTTTAAATCCATATTACACCTCCCGAGTTATAGCTGGTGGCAACAGCTGGGCAGGCAATACACGCTTAGCGCGTTGGTAGCGGATTTGAAACAGACGGGCAGAGATTTGGTAGCGTAGCGGCGCATTGGCGACTAGTCAGGTTAATATTGTTCATGGGTGACTACTTGACTGTGGTTGTATAACCACCGACCGGAGATCTCAAACTCAGGGCGGCGGATGATGTATCGGGTTGAGATACCGGGGCAAGGATCCGGCGAGCCTCTCGGCTCCTCAATACACCACCCACCATAACTGTAAGGGCATAAAAAAAGCCATGAACCTTTCGGCGCATAGCTGCTACGCCTTGACCATACGGGATGCGAAACCCGACTCCCGTTTTTGCGAGAGCGTGATTGGGTTAGTTGTAATTTTTTAGTTTGTCAATTGAGGTGTTTGCTTGGTTGGGTTACGGCTAGTAGCTAAACTAATCTAAGCGGCTTATTCCATGAACTATAAGTACTTGATAAACAATTTGTTAGTTTACACAGGATCGAGAATTAAGAATGAAATTTGAAGCGATTAGAATAAAGAATTTTAGAACTATTGAGGGCGAACAGGAAATAGAACTTGGTCACGGTATCACCATTGTTGGCCCCAACAGTAGTGGCAAAACTAATATTCTTAAAGCAATCGAAATGGTGTTTACTGGCTACGAAAACAAACTTGATTATGACATTAAGGATGATTTAACTTTTGGTGTTGGTAATGGACAAACAAGTCTGATAGCTACTTTCTCAGGAGATAGGAGTAGTAAAGATAATGAATTCTTTGTTCTTTATGATGAATTAGTAGAGATGCTAGAGGCAGAAAAAGAACCTACGAATACTTTTGCGTTATATTTGTCATTTGCGAAATCTGGAAAACCAATATACCGATTTTTTTCTAATGAAAAAATGAAAAAGGATTTTCAAGCCCAGTTCTCAAGGAAACAAATGATTGCAGTCAACACCTTGCTAGATACTTTCGTTTGTCACTATGTGCCTTCTTCAAAAAGTATTAATGATTTGTATAATTCTCTGTTATTGCCATTTATTAAGCGTGCAGTATCCCGTGTATTAGAAGATAAACTTCAAGCAATAAATGAAAGTCTACGTTTGATTTCATCACATTTGGATAAACAGCTTGCAGTTGCTGGGCTTCCGAATATTAAATCTCACTTTTATTTACCTAACGGTTCTTTAGAAGAACTATTGCATCAATTTGAATTTCAACTTTCAGACCCAAATAAAACCACTATAAATAGGAAAGGAATGGGTATCCAAGCGTCCGCGATACTTGCATCCTTCCTGTGGATCACTAAAGAGGAAAAGCGTCATGATAAAAGTCCTATTTGGCTAATAGAAGAGCCAGAATCATATTTGCATCCTCAGTTAGCCGAATCATGCCATAAAATGCTTAATGAAATTAGTATGGAGGCTTTATTAGTTACAACAACTCATTCGCTTGGGTTCGTCAGTCAAGACCCCAAAAAAATAATTGGTACTATGCTCGATAATAATACGACGAAAGTAATTAAATATGATACTTATGTTGGAGCTACATCTTCTATACGTAGTGCCCTTGGTGTGAGGTTTAGTGATTACTATAACTTAGGGTTATTAAATGTTTTTGTAGAGGGAAAGTCGGACAGAGAAATATTTCAATGGTTTTTAGGTAAAGTTAAGTCACAGGAAGATGGAAAATATTCCTGGGTTCATGTTAGGGCGGCTGAGTTTCTTGATTTTTCTGGTGTTTCTGGGATAGAAGGATTTATGAAAGCTACCTATGAGTTCATATATAAAGAGCGCCCAGTCATAACTGTTCTTGATGGCGACACTGCTGGAGACAAAACGAGACGAGCACTTCAGCAATACTTTGGTAATAAGGAAGTTCCTTTTCAGGCCAATATAAATTTTATTAGTTTGCATACCGGGTTTTCTCTGGAAGGTTTGTTCCCGCATGAGTGGATAATAGATGCACATGAAGAGCATCCTAATTGGTTTAGTGAATATTCAATTGATGTGGAAGGTAAGCTACAGCCTTTTCTCATGAAAACTGACAAAAATAAGGAGCAATTAAGACACCATTTAATTGCTAAAGCTGATATTCAAGAAAATTATGAGTGGATCGTTAGATTCGAGACGGTGTTAGATATGCTTGATAGCGGGCTAGAAAAAGCCTATTTAGACACATACGGCACAAAAATGGAAAGCTATAAGGTGGATTCGCCACTAGCCATGTAGCAAATTAGCCTGGTAGGTCGGGCAACTGCGTTTTGTTGCTCGACAATTTCGATGTCAGCGCGGTAGGCTGGGTAGAGCATCGCGAAACCCAGATTTGATGCGAAATCCGCTGGGTTTCATTACATTCAAAGCTGTAAGGTGGATTCGCCGTTAGGCAATCCACCACACTACGACAGGCTGTCATCGACGTTGTGCGTATGTGGCAGTTTGCTACGCGAAACCTCCCTACGGGACTACAACTTTAATCCTTCCCCTCTTATCTTTGTCAAGTCTTATAAAATACTTATAATTTGACTTATAAACACGATCAGCTGGAAACCCCAAAACCCTTAAGCAGCTTTAAACGATCAAGGAAATCGCCATGCGCCAGCGGATTTTTATACCGAAGCGCAGGTATTGGCTGATTTCCCTAATTGACAGGGCGTTAAAAAGCTGACTAACCATGCCTACAGTTACCGCCTGCGGGTAGGTGATTTCCGGGTGTTTTCGAGTTCGACGGCGACGTGCGTATTATTGACATTGAAGAGGTGAAAAAACGCGATGAGCGCATTGACTAACTACCAAACCATTCTAGGCGACGACGGCAAACCGGCGTTTGTAGTGCTGCCCTATGCCGATTTCGTAAAACTGCCCGGCGTTGTCCGCCCCGGCATGATTCCGAACGCTGTCGTTGGTAAGCGCGTCATGGATGGGGTCAGTATGCTGCAAGCTTGGCGTGAATACTTGATGCTGACTCAAACCGACATGGCAGAACGCATGGGGATTAGCCAAGCAGGTTACGCGCAGATTGAGGCCGCCACGCGTCCACGCAAAGCCACACTGCAAAAAGCCGCCGATGCCTTGGGCATTACGCTGGAGCAGTTGGCGTCTTGATTGCGTTGGGCTGAGGTACGAAACCCAGCACTATTCGGCCCCGATCTGAGGCGCATTTTATGAGCAGTTTGGGCGGAGAGAAGATTTGACGCACTAAATAAACGTATATACAGTTATTAGCATGAAAAAGGAACTCATCTGGGACGAAACCAAACGGCAAGCCAACCTGCAAAAGCATGGATTGGACTTTGCCGAAGTGCCGGGGAAGTGTTCAAATCGCGTTATCGTTTGGATTTAATGGTCGAGAGAAATGGCGAGCAGCGCCTACAGTCTTTTTCGTATGTGATGAATCGGCTGGCGGTTTTATCCTTGGTTCATTTGGATCGCAACAATACGGTGCGGGTCGGGTCGTCAGCTTTCGGCCTGCAAGCCAACTAGAATCGGAGATGTATTATGAGTGGCTCGAAAACAACGTCAATGAGTCGTGAGCAAATTCTTGAAGCGATGAAAACGCCACCACCCGGCGGGTATTACGTTTGGGACGGTGTTGATGAAGATGATCGCCCAGCGACTGAGGAAGAATTACGTGCAGGTATTGCGTTAGCGCGAAGCCGTGGGCGTCCGGCTGGTTCAGATAAAACCAAGATTGCATTGTGTGTTGATAATAGTGTGTTAGAGGCTTTCCGTTCCACGGGTAAGGGCTGGCAAACACGCATGAACGAGGCATTGGAAGAATGGCTTAAAGAACATGCTGCGTAGTTCCGGCATGATCCCCAATGCCGTCGTTGGTAAGCACATTATGGATGGGGTCAGTCGTGTGGTCGGGCAACTGCGTTTCGTTGCCTGACAATAGAAGATTCTGCCGCTTTCATTTAAAGCTGTAAGGTGGATTCGCCGTTAGGCAATCCACCAAACTACGACAGGCTGTCATCAGCGTTGTGCGCATGTGGCGGTTTGCTACGCGAAACCGCCCTACGGGTTAGGCAATCCCCTGACAGGCTTACAAAACTTAGCCACTAAAAGCTGTAAGGCGGTTTGCTACTCGAAACCACCCACAAATAAGGCTATTTCGCCGATTTGGAAGACCCTTGCGAATCGGCGCTTAATCCACATTCACCGATGCTTCTGACATTATTTACTTGCTTGCCGATACACTTGTATTCCGGGTTGATTTTCGTAGCCTGTTTTTTACAGATTATGGTACTACTGACCACCGTATAAGGGTCACCGACCCCAGTTACGCCCGTTTTTCCAGAAGATTCCAACTGTATTTGAGCCCTAGCATCAGCTTCTGTGTCCGCATTTCCAGTAGCTGTTACGATGTGCTTACAACTATGCCTCTTCTGAGAATCATTAAAGCCAGCTTGTCTCTTTTCTTCGAGTTTTTGCCTTTCCTCGCCTTCAGCTATTTCTTTTTCTTTTTGAGCTTTTTCAGCAGCAAGTTGCGTCTTTTTTTCGGCGTCTAATTTTTTCTGCTCGTCGCCAATAATCCCAATCTTCTTTTTACTTGTCGGCACAAGATCTTGTGAAACTACGGATGCATTTTTCTCTCGCTTTTTTTGTGGTTGAGCCGGTTTCTGGGTGTTTTCAGTTAATTGCGAACCATCACTGTACGAGTATGGGAATTCACACTCATACTGTTGCTCCATCGATACGGTACCGAGTGTTTTGCATGTACATTCCCCGATGCTGATCAACTTGTTGGGGCCTGAGGAAAAAGAATCGATAACTTCAGGTATACGCCTCTGGCACCACGTACTAACTTGTTTTTTATCGAGTGTTGATGAATATGCTAGTTCCTTAACAATCCGCCCCGTATCTTTTAATTTTGCTTCTTTATCAGCCTTTTCCTTATGAACCAGGTCTGAGGAGGGAACGGTGGGGTTTGTATCAACAGGTCCAGCATTAGATACGCTTGCAATTACAAGCAACAACAAAACAGCGAATATTCTCATTTAAGAGCTCTTTAAATTTAATAAACAAAAACCTAAACGAATAAGAAGGCATTCGCCCAGGCCAATTAAGCCTAATTTTAACGGTTAGCGTCGGCCATTACAAAGCTGTAAGCCGGTTTCGCGCAAGCAATCCACCAACATGACGGCAGGCTGTCATCGGCGTTGTACGTATGTGGCGGTTTGCTACGCGAAACCGCCTTACAAACAATCAGCCTACCGCCGCATTTATTTAACCCACACCAACTCATTCCAGCTTGTCGTATAACTCTGCGACATCCGTTCCGTTCTCGACTTCCAAGTCTTATCAAAACCGGTTGCCGCGACTGAAATCGCCTTCGGAAAGCGCCGGTTGATTGGGTCGATAGCTTTCATTAATTGGCGGTTCTCGATAGGCAAGCCTGTATCGGCAAAATCGAACAATTCCAGCTGGCCGGGCGATGATTCCGGCTGAATGTGGCTGAATTGCACGCCGCATTTATGGTAGCCGTAGCCCGCTTTGAATATTTCCTTTAGCAAGCGATTGGCGGTGGCGATGATAGCGCGGCTGCCTTGGGTGGCGGCATCCGTTCGCGATTGATGCGCTTCGTGCCTCGGCAACCGCTCCTGCGTTGCTCTACCTCCTGCGTCCATGCAGTCGTCAGCACATCCTACGGCCCTATATTTCTTGTGTGCAAGATGTCGACCCAAAGATTAGCACCGGGAAATTTATCCGTGAAGAGATTAAGCGTCTGTAAAACTCACAGATGTGCCATAACACCAATAAATCAAGTGTTGGTAGGGTGCGCACTACGTACCCGACATGACTGGATTGGCGGTGCATTATCAAAATAACTTGATAATTATCTAACTATTTTGATATTATTTTCCTTATGAAAAGACTGCGTTTTATCGGCTCCAGCCTGGACGACCTTAAAAATTTCCCTATTGAAGCCCGGCGCGAAGCGGGGTTTGAACTGGATGCCGTACAGCGCGGGGGCATGCCGTCCGACTTTAAGCCGTTGCCGGCGGTCGGCTCCGGCGTGTATGAGATTCGCATTCATGCGCTGGGCGAGTGGCGGGTCGTTTATGTCGCCAAGTTCGATGACGCGGTTTACGTGTTGCACGCTTTTCATAAGAAAACACAAAAAACGCGGCATGAAGATATTGAGCTGGCCGCGCGTCGTTATAAACAACTGGGGGAACGCTGATGGATAAAGAACCTGTGATTGAATCATCCGGCAATGTGTTTGCCGATCTGGGCTTTACGCCGGAAGAGGCCACACTGTTGACAATGCGCGCCGAGTTGATGGCTCGTTTGCGCGAAACGATTGCTGAACGCGGCTGGACGCAAATTCAGGCAGCCGAGCATTTAGGCATCGGGCAATCGCGCGTTTCTGATTTGGTACGCGGCAAATGGGATAAGTTTAGCCTGGACATGCTGGTCACGTTGGCCACCCGTGCCGGTCGACGGGTTGAATTAACGGCAGCGTGATGGTTAAACAGTCCGATTTTGTTAAACTGCCCGGCGCTGCGCCTCCCGGTGTGATTCCGAACGCTGTCGTTGGTAAGCGCATTATGGATGAGGTCAGTATGCTGCAAGCTTGGCGTGAATATATGATGCTGACTCAAACCGACATGGCGGACGCATGGGTATTAGCCAAGCAGGTTACGCGCAGATTGAGGCCGCCAAGCGTCCACGCAAAGCCACACTGCAAAAAGCCGCCGATGCCTTGGGTATTACGCTGGAGCAGTTAGCGTATTGAGATCGTTGGGCTGAGGTACGAAGCCCAACACTATTCGGCTCCGATCAGTTGGGCTTCCTTGCGTCAGCCCAATCTACGCACTGACGATTTCAGTCAACCCGCCGCTGCAAAAACAACACGCTCGAGATAGCATTCTGTTAAATACAAAGAAGCCGGTATAAAACCGGCTTCCGTTAAATTCAATATACCTCTATTAAATTTACTTTATGAATTAGCTCCCTGGATTTCGGTTATTGCCGCGTTAAGATGTGTTTTAGCTTGATCTGCTTGACCCAAATTACCCGCATTAATAGCTTCTTCCAGATGGTTGGAAGCAGATTCCATGTGTTTTAGTGGAGCGCCTTTAAGTACTATAGCTGATGCCAGGCTATGTTCTAATGCCGCACTTGCCTGCTTCACAATTTCTTTTGCATCACTTGTTTTAGCCGCCGCATTCGCACGTTCAAGTGCGGCCTTTCCATGATTTTCAACTGCAAAAACGGCAGAGCTTGTTGCCAACAATAAACTTGAGCAAATCAGTGTTATTTTTTTCATTTTATTCACCATCAATAATCAAATTATCTAATACAGTTTCGTGTTTAGGAAAAACTAATTTTTCCAGGTGCCCATCTGGGGATGGCAATGATTTTTTTCAAGTGGTTTAAATTCAAACTGTTAAAAACTTTTTATCTATCTTGATGACATGTAGATAACTGGCCGAATAAACTTCCGCTGACCGATTCAGGGGATCGGCAGCACAACTCAGCGTAGTTCGGGTTTTCCGCTTTGAGTTGCCACTGGTCGTTGTAACGATCCAAACGTTTTACGGTCAGTTCGCCGTTTAAGGCGCAAATGAGGATTTTTCCCGGCAGCGGTTCAATGGAGCGATCGACGACCAGAATATCGTTGGGATGAATGCCGACGCCAATCATCGACTCGTCCTGAGCGCGAACAAAAAAGGTCGCGGCTGGCTTTTGTGCCCGCCGTTTTTTTTGCGTTCCAAAATGGCATCAGCCAAGAATAAACTATCATGATAATCACAATCAGCTATACCGTGACCTTCGGCGGCTATGTACTGCACTGGGAGTCGCCATTGGCTGGGAATAAGGTGCCGGAGTTTGACCCGAGGCGTCCGGTTGACGGTAGGACTTCATCATCCAGACTAGAGGCAAGGCCGTGTATAAAGTTCGAGCCGAGGTTATGAGATTCAGCGCGATCCTCAACGGTGAGCTTTCGGTAGCCTGCGGCTTGTCGACAGTGCCTGGGCGTTTTTTGGAGGTTTGACGCTTGGTGAGTTCGCCGATAATAAATCCGATGCCGCCGGCCAGCAGCAAAGTTGCCGGAGCGATCATCTGTTGGTGTATCTTCCGAACCAATGTCGTTGTGCGGATGCCGACCTCCTGTTGACGATTCAACACCTGCCGTTCGGCAGCATTGATTTGAGCTGTCAGGGACTTGGGCATCATGATTTCTCCTGGTCGCGGCGCTCTGGAGGCCTGGGCCGAAGAGTGCGGAGGGTGGCCGGAAATTGCAGGTAACGACTTTTGCGGCGTATCACAGCACAGAGAATCAACGAGAGTAACAAATTGAAAACGACGGCAAGCAGTATGGCGCTACTCGCCACGACGCCATGCTCGACCAGCCACAGCACGGCTGCGGCCAGAAGTCCCAACCACGCGCCGATTAGCAAAACGGCAACCATCACTCCCGCCATGATCATGGACACCAAACTATCGCCCGCCCGCTGCGTTTCCAGCGCGGCGAGCCGGAAGCGATCATGGCTTAGCTCACGCAGCTCCTGCCATAACGACTGGGCATCTTCGAGCACACCCGAACCTTTTACCGAGTCGCCGCGCGTTGCAGATTGTCCGGGAGCTTCATCATTTGCGGCGTTCGGAGCCATGATGCTTGCCCGTTCTAACGGCCGCTTAGCAGTCGGCTCAGCAGAAAGCCTGCCGCTACTGCGATACCCAGCGACGTTATTGGATTGTCGTGAACATAACCGCGGCACTGGTTCATCATTCGTTGCTCGGCACTTTTCAGTTGATCGCCTTTTTCACCCATTGCTTCAGCGGCTTGACTGGTTGCACTGGCTATCTTATCGACAACTTCATGTGCGGAATGGGATGCTTTGTCTATAGTTTCCATGATGGTTTCCTCTCTGTTTTGAGCCGTTTGTCATTCGGGTTTATGGTCATTTACGGTCGGACGGACAGCCGCTTAACAGGCGGCTCAGCAGAAAGCCGCCTGCTATGGCAATGCCTAGTGATGTAACGGGGTTGTCGCGGACATAGCCGCGACAATTTTCCATCAATTGCTGTTCGACATTTTTTAGTTGCGCTTCTTTTTCGCCAATCGCTTCGGCGGCCTGATTGGCTGCATTGGCGATCTTATCGACAGCCTCATGTGCAGAATGTGAAGCGTTGTCTATTGTTTCCACGATGGTTACCTCTCTAGTTTGAGCCGCATGCCAGTTACGGAGTCAAGATTTATAACGTTTAACGGTTGGCCTAGCATCGGCTCGATAGACGGCCCAGAACAAAGCTGACCGCCGCCGTGATAAGTACAGACGTTATGGGATTATCGCGGACATAACCGCGACAATTCTTCATTAAGTGCTGTTCGGCATTTATCAGTTGTTCGCCTTTTTCGCCCAGTGTTTCAACGGCCTGATGGGTCGTACTGGCGATCTTATCGTAAGCCTCATTGGCCAGATCAGCTGCTTTGTCTATAGTTTCCATGATAGTTTCCTGGTTTATTTGAGACGCATGTCATTCTTGACCGAATTCACACCTTTAACGTTACGGGCAATTTCGATCGCTTTGTTAATATCGGCACGCGAAGTCACGAAGCCGCTCAATTGAACTACGCCCTTGAAGGTTTCAACATTGATCTCGGCGGAGCTTAAGCCAGGCTCATTCAATATGGCTGTTTTAACCTTGGTGGTGATAACACTGTCATCAACATACTCGCCAGTTCCCTCGTGCTTTTCCGTCGATGCGCAACCCGCGGCAGACAGTAATGTCAAGGTCAAAAAAAATGCGGAAAAAACTCTAATTAGGTATTTCATGATTAAATCTCCAGTTGGTGTCTATTTCAGTAGGCTGAAGAAGCGCTTTGATAGCTTCGACAGGTTTAGGACAGGCGGTCTACCGAGATAGCTTTAAAATACAAAAAACAAGCCGACTATGATTCGACTTACGATCAGGTGCTGTTTTAGCAACCGATTACAGGTCTCGCGTCGAATACTCGACAGAAACCTTAAAGACACTTTAGCTGCAAAGTTTGCTGTAGTCGGTACGGTAGAGCACATACCGGCAAGTGTGGGCACTTTAAGGAACGCGTACTAAATAACTGATGTTACGCACGGATGGTATTTCTCCCGTTTGCCGCGCCGAGCACCGGAGCTTTATCGAGAACAGCCCGTTAGGGGCGCGGCAGGGATGCCGCGCGTCAGCAGAGGGGCAGGAGCCCCTTCTGCTGACCCTCGATAAAAGCGAGGAGCACAGGAAATAAGCGGCAACCGGGTCGCCTTTTCTTTGGTTACTTTCTTTTCGACTGCATGGATGCAGGAGGTAGAGCAACGCAGGAGCAGTTGCCGAGGCGAAGCAAAAGAAAGTAACTCGCCTTCGGGTGCGACAACCCGATTCAATCAAGTGTCGCGCTAGCGACTCCTTAATGTTAAAGCGGTCGAAATTCGAATAACTGCGAAACATCAGTAAATAACTTCAACAGCTTGCTCCCTCTCCCTTCGGAAGAGGGTTGGGGGAGGCGATAAGATGCCCAAGTTATTTTGCGCATATTCCTAAACTGTAATTTTCATGAAAACCTCTCCACTTTAGTTCGTCAGTGTCGACACCTCTCATGGCTGCTGTGTTGGTCACCATGTCAGCCAGCGCCGCAGCAGCCATTGGATTCTCGGCGTCAGGCGCGTGCGGTTGTAGGCGTCCGCCGCTTTCTTGATCGCTTCAGCCTGGGTCGGATAGGCGTGGATGACGTGGGCGAGGGTGCGCAACCCGATCCCCGCGACCATCGCCAGCGTGATCTCGTTGATCATATCGCCCGCATGGCGGGCGACGATTGTCGCGCCGAGTATCCGGTCCGTTCGCTCCTTGACGTGGATTTTCACGAAGCCTACCTCCTCGTCGTCGGCGATAGCGCGGTCCACGTCGTGCATCGGGATGGTGAAAGTCTTCACCGGGATGTCCCGCTCGCGCGCCTGCCGCACATAAAGCCCGACATGAGCGATTGCCGGATCGGTGTAGGTGCACCACGGAATCGTCAGTGCGCTCAGACGCTGACGGCCGAGGAACAGCGCATTCTGGACCACGATGCGCGCCGACGCGTCGGCGGTATGGGTGAACTTGTGTTCCAGGCAGGCATCGCCGGCGGCATAGATGCGCCGGTTGCTGCTGCACAGGAAATCATCGACCCGGATGCCTGTGATAGTGTCGAAATCAACGCCTGCGGCCTCAAGATTCAGGCTGTCGACATTCGGTACCCGGCCTGTGCCGACCAGAATGGCATCGACCGCTACCGTGATGCTGTAGTCGTCGCTGACCAGATCAACGAGTTTTTGCCCGCCTTCCACGCGTATGTTGACGGCTTTGGTGTTCAGGCGCACCTCGATGCCGTCGCGGGCAAATGCATCCGAGAGGAGCTGTGCGGCGTCGCGCTCTTCCTTGGGCAGGAACAACGGCTTTTCCTGCGCAATAATAGTCTGTGCTCCGAAGCGGCAGAACGCCTGGGCCAGTTCGCAGCCGAGCGGGCCGCCGCCGATGACCAGCAGGCGGCGCGGCAGCTCGGTCAGGTCGAAGATGTTCTCGTTAGTCAGATAGTCGATCTCGACGAGGCCGGGAATACAGGTTGTGTTCGGCCGCGCGCCCGTAGCGATAAGTGCCTTTTTGAAGCGCAGTTTCGTGCCATCCACGGCCAGCGTATCGGTTCCGGTGAAATACGCCTGGCCGAAGAAGACATCCACGCCGGCCGCAATCAGTCGGTGCACCGAATCGGAGCGGCTGATACGGGCGCGAATACCGCGCATGCGCTCCATCACGGCAGCAAAGTCAATGCGGATATCGCCCGGGATTTGCGCACCATACTGCTCGGCATTACGCATCTCGGCATACAGCCGCGCCGTGCGGATGATCGCTTTCGATGGCACGCAGCCAACATTCAGGCAGTCGCCTCCGAGCAGGTTGCGCTCGATCAGTGCGACCTTAGCGCCCAGTGCCGCTGCGGCGTGCGCCGCGACCAGCCCCGCCGTGCCTGCACCGACGACCACCAGGTTGTACCGGCCTGCCGGTTGCGGATTGCGCCATCCGGTTGGATGCACGTTTTCCAGTCGCTCGCGATCATGCGCGTCCGGTGGGGCTGTCGAGTAAAAGGCGTTGCGCTGCTGCATGGTTGTGATCCTTGAAAAAAGGAAGCGGCTAAAGCCAGCCGCCGCGGAATCCGGCACGCCGTAAACCGGCGTGGACATAGGGACAGTCCCGCATCAGCCGCCAGATCAGTTGGCTGCGATAGTTTTCGACCATCATCACCACGATGCCCTGGTCTAGCCCGAAGTGGCCGTCCGAAACCCAGGCGCTACTGTCGGCATTGGCGAGAGTCGGATTGAAACTGCTGCTGTACTGCTGAGCGGTCAGCATTTCTGGATAGCGTTGCAGCATGTTGCGTATGGCGCATAAGGAGATCTCGGACGCGAACGGCAGCGATGCCAGCGCCGCCCATCCGCTGAGCGTTCCGTCATCGGGCCCGTACGGCACGCCACGCGCGGCATAGCCGAACAAGCGCCGCCGTTCGTTGGCCAGTTCGGGCAGCAGGTTGCTCGGGCCATCGCAGGCCGTCAGGCCCCAGCAGTTTTCGTCATAACCGGCGAACCTGTTCGGGTTGCGTCGCGCGTACTCGCGCTGAACCTCGATTGCCCGTCGGCTGTTCTCGAAATAGTCGCAGCGCTTCTCGCGCATGAAGCGATCCCGAATGCCGCGAAAATCGATCCAGGCGTGAGAGAACTGGTGCATGAACAGCGGCCCCGCATACAGGTAATCGTAGCCGTACAGATGTTCCCATTGATAGGTTGCCGTCCAAGCCTCGTAACTGTTGTCCTTGAGCGGATGCGTCGGCGAGCCCATCGCGAGGACGTAGAGGACAATAGACTCGTTGTAACCCTCCCACCCGTAGTGCAGGAATCCGCATTCCGGCTTCCAGCCTTGTCTGATCGTTGCCGCTCCGCCCTGCGACCATCGCCAGTCGACGCGAAGGTATAGCATCTCGACGAGTTCGCGCAGCTCGTTTTCCTCTGGCGTATTCGCGGTGAAGTACATGCTTGCGGTCAGTGCGCCGGCAATCAGTAGCGCGGTGTCGATCGTCGACAGTTCCGAGCGCCAAACGCGGGCGCCGGTGCGCATGTCGAGAAAGTGATAGTAGAAACCCTTGAAGCCGGTCGCTTCCGGGCTGCCGCTTTGATCGCTGTCACGAAAGAAACGCAACACGGAAAGACTGCGTTCGACGGCGTCGGCCCGCGCCATCCAGCCGCGTTCCACCGCCACCGGATAGGCCGACAGGGCGAACCCGACGACGGCAATGCTGGCCGGAGAATTCTCGCGCGAGTTGTCGGCGATCAATCCATTGGCCGGATTTACGGTTTGCAGGAAGTAACCGAACGCGGCACGCTGGAGCTGGTCGAGCCTCTGCTCGTTGATCAAAGACTCGCTGCTCATGCGGCGAAGCCTCGGAAAGACAGTTCGTATGCGAGATCCGGCGTGAGTGAATCTGTTTTCACGGTTTAATCTTCTTTAGGCATGATTTTCGTGACGGACTTCGGCCGGGCGTGTTTGGTCGCAGGCTGCATTTGCGTGTTCCCAAAATCCTCGGATGGATATGTGATCGAGGAGTCCCGGACGTTGGCAAACGCAGT
Source organism: Methylobacter tundripaludum SV96 (assembly GCF_000190755.2). Classification (GTDB taxonomy): domain Bacteria; phylum Pseudomonadota; class Gammaproteobacteria; order Methylococcales; family Methylomonadaceae; genus Methylobacter_A; species Methylobacter_A tundripaludum. The sequence goes on from NZ_JH109152.1 coordinate 640,804, forward strand.
GAGAGTATGAACCTGACGGTGAGTTGCGCTCATGATGTCCTCGGTGCGAATTCCACGAACCAACAAGGCATCTGCGATGAGTGAGCGATGACAGCGCCACGGCACCGCTTCAGCGCACATCAATACGATTTGATCTTGGTTTGCCCGGCTGATCAATTCTTCTAGGTTCTGCGCAAACTCGGGAGTTTGCATGTAATCAGCAAATCCTCGAAAAGAGGCGTTGTGCCAGCCCACGTTTAGTGAATCGCTCTTTGCATGACGCAGGCCGCCGAGTCCAGGCATGTGAACATATTCTAAGCCGGCTTTCTTTAACGAACGTTGCAAGGTTGCTTTGTTGAACTGCGGATTGTGCCGGGAACACGGCAGGGTGCGAACATCGACTACGCACGTTGCCCCGTGTGCCTGAAGCAGGCGTATGAATTCCTCGAGCGTGTGCGTGGAATGACCTATCGTCATTACCAACGGTGAAGGGTTTTCCTTTGGCATGTTTTATTCCTCCGTTAAGCCGTTCGGAACAGGTAGCACCCGGCGATAGGTTTGCCCATCCAAGAGATCCGCGATGTTGTCTGGACGGAGGCGCAACATCCATACCGTGAGGTCCAGGAGGAAAGGTCATATGCGTTCCAGCACAAACGTATCCCGTCTCATGCATCCGGTTTCGGGATTGGGGTCTTAGCCGGCAACCGCCCTTTCAGGTCCTGGGCAGTGAACGGACCCGGCTCGGCAATCAATTGGCGAGCGGCTTCCACTTGTTCCCACACATTCCACAGCAGTACGCCCCGCACGCGATCGTTCTGTAAGTAGTAGATGACGCCTTCCTCGTTGGGGCGCTTCCAGTCGGCAAAAGTCTCCAAGCGCGAGTCCAGTTCACCCACGGCTTCGTATCCCAAATCGAACATATCGGAGTAAAAGAAGGGCAGGTGATGATAAGGCTCGGACTTGCCGGCCATGTTCCGCCCCGCCAATCGTCCCATGCAATTGGCATTGTCCTCGTGTTCGACCCGGATGCGCTTTCCCAACGCAGGGTTGTAGAATGCGGCAACGTCTCCTGCCGCATAGATGTCGGGAAGGCTGGAATGCAGGAGCTCGTCCACGACGATTCCGTTTTCCACCTCAAGCCCGATTGTTTGGGCAAGTTCAACGTTCGGCGTGATGCCGACTCCCGCCACCACGCCGTCCACCACGATTTCCCGGTTAGTGCGCGTTTTCAAAACATGTTGGTTGCCGCGAGTTTCCAAACCGACAATCTCTTCGCCTGCCAATATCTCAACGCCTTTTTGCCGGTAGAAGCTGGATACAAACTGAGCGAGAGGACTCGGGAAGACGCGATCGCCAATAGCTTTGCCGGGGAAAATCATCACCACTTCTTTCCCGTTCATAGCCAGCGCCGCCGCGATCTCGGAACCGATAAACCCGCCGCCGATGACGGCAAACCGCCGCCCTGTTTCGGTGAGCGCGCGAAGACGCCGGTAGTCCGGCAAGGTGCGGAAGTAGATGATATGGTCGTCGCCGAACGGCAGGCGTCGCGGCTTGCCGCCCGTAGCCAACAAGAGTTTTTGATAGGTGAAAACGTCTCCCTTGTCGTCCACAACACGTTTCTGCTGGGGAAAAATTTCTTTGGCAACACGGCCAAGGTGAATCTTAACGCCTTTGTTCTCCGTCTTGCGCCAGATGACGTCCATGGGCTTGCCCTTCCAAAGCGCCTTTGACAGAGGAGGGCGGTCATACGGAGCGTCGAGCTCCGCGCTGATCAGCCCGATGCCGCCGGTTGAATCGACTTCGCGGATGCCATCCACCGCGGCGGCTGCGGTCATTCCGCCGCCGATGATCAAATACGGGTAGTTCGTCATGGTTGGTGTCTCCTGTCTTGTACTTACTCTTTCCAGAGTTGCTGGTCGGACTCGCGTAGCGCTCTTACAGATTGAGAAGAAATTGTCCTTTACACACAGAATGTTGTCTGTACGCTGACGTACGCAACTCCGTTTTCCGACCCACTACGTTTCAAAGATCCTAATGAGCATAGAGTTACGGGGGCCTAAAATTCCTTATCCTCGAGCATGACATTCGTTGAAACTGTTTTCAAATGCGGAACCACGATGACCCGAGGTGCCAAACGAGACGCTTTGTCTGGATGCCGCTTCGAGGCGACGCGTGCGGTTATCTCCGGCGGCAGCACGCTGTCGCGGTATTCCTGGCTCTCGAACAGTTCCCTCGACGGCATGCTGATCACGCGCGTATTGATTCCCTCTGTCTTCAATTGCTCATAAGCAGCAATGCACAGCGACTTCGCTGCCGGTTATATGCAGTCGGCTTTGGGGATGTCCAGCAAGGTGGAAAAATCGACATTGATCAAGTCGCCGATCTGCTCAATCGTTATATCAGCTTGATGCCGCCTCCTTCATGATTTTAACAATGGTGTTTTCCACATCTCGCGCCACCACTTCCAGCTGCGGCACGTTGAACATTGCCAGAAGAGTGGTTGGTTTCAATGTCGCCAGAACGGTTTTACCTTCCTCCTCGTAAATGCTGATACGGCAGGGTAGGGCCGTGGAGATGCTCATGTCTTGCTCAAGAACTTTCTTGGCCTGTTGCGGCTGACACACTTCAAACGCTGCGAGACAGGAGTCGAGTAGTCCCCAGAAGCGATAGCGCATGTGTTTTCACGAAGTGCTTTTTGCGTAGTGAAAATGCAGGCTTTCCGACATCGCGTCGAGTCATTGCGAGAATGATGTTGGATACCCCTTGCTGGGTATCCAACGAATGAAGCAGGATGGCTGGGGCAGCCGAAGGCATTAGCGGTCGCGTAGCTTTTGCCGCTTGTTGGGCAAGGATGCCCATAAAAGCTTTCGCAAAAATAGCGACTCCCCGGAATAAGGCATTCGGGGATGAATTCCACGCCTTTTTTGGTCATGGTTTCTTTGAGGTTATGTACCTGCATAACGCCAAAGTGATTGGCCTGGACGGCGACTTGCAAGGCAGCGGCAGCCGCACTCACGGTTTTGTCGGTAGATAATTTAAATAACATAACTGATGTTACGCAGTCATCCCTAAATTTGGTTATTCTGTGCGAATGAAAAAAGCAGAATTAGAGTTATACACAGATTATTTGATAAGCACGTTTGGAGCGGCGACAGCCACGGGATTATCGTCGATGGTGGATGGAGATGTGAGCCATGACCGAGTGACGCGTTTTCTGTCAGAACGCGAATACACGTCTCGAGACTTATGGCGCCAGGTAAAATCGACAGTTCGCCAGATAGAGCGGGAAGATGGCGTGTTGATTTTCGACGACACGATCCAGGAGAAGGCCTGGACGGACGAAAATGAGGTGATGTGCTGGCATTTCGATCATTGCAGCGGGCGTTCGGTACGGGGAATCAACTTGCTGAATGCCCTGTATTACAGCGGTGAGGTATCGATTCCGGTTGCGTTTGAGCTGGTGCGAAAGCCGCTGCAATTTTGCGATGTGAAAACGCGACAGGTGAAGCGGGCCAGTGAAGTCACCAAAAACGAATTGATGCGGTGCATGATAGCCACCTGCGTGAATAACGCCTTGAAATTTCGTTATGTGTTGATGGATAGCTGGTTCGCTTCCGTGGAAAACTTTGAGTTTATTGTGAAAAAGAAAAAGCATTTTATCGCTGCGCTCAAAGACAACCGTCTGGTCGCTTTAAGTGCAGCCGATAAGAAGCAAGGTCGCTTTGTACGGATCGATACTCTGGAATTATCGGATAAACAGGTCGTGCGCGGCTGGCTAAAAGGGTATGCAGATGAGGTCCTTTTAGTTCGGCAAGTCTTTACAAACAAAGACGGCAGCACGGGGTTGTTGAATCTGGTCTGCAGCGATTTGACGTGCAACGGCGACATGATCGCGACAATCTATCAAAAACGATGGAAAGTTGAAGTGTTTCATAAATCCTTGAAATCCAATGCCGCATTGGCAAAGTCGCCGACCCGCAGGGTTACCACGCAAAACAATCATGTGTTTATGGCGATTTACGCGGTATTCAAGCTGGAATGCCTGAAGTTAAAACACAAAACGAACCATTTTGCGTTGCGAGCTAAGCTCTTTATTAAAGCAACCCGTCAAGCCTATGCAGAACTTCAGATTCTGCAGGCTGCGTAACATCAGTAACATAAGATGACCTCTCGGTTAATAGTTCACTTGGTAACAGCGCGGTGCACTGAATGATTTTTTGGACAGCCTGATGATAACGACGACCAGCAGCACGATCATCAGGATGCCGGTTATTGTCCCGCCCTTCCGACGAATGGATCATCGTTGCCACAGGATGTGGGCAGCTTCCAATGGGATCGCAACACCGTCGCAGTGCGGTATTATTCGCGCCGTATAATCGTTTGCGGGACGGGTTACTGACACTGCCGCGCTGTAAACGGAGCCGTTCGACGCACCGGCCGACTGCCGCACGCGCTTCATATCCACTCGATCGGCTGCGTTATCATCAATGCCGTTAGCATAAAGTTCGACTCGCACTGCCTCTGGATTAAGATCATCGAGATATACTTGAACTTCAAATACATGTTGCTCATCGTTAGTCTCTACCTTAACTTCTCCGAAGCGTAGCGCGGCCCATTTCAGTTCCAAACTCCGCTGCCATTCGACTATTTGCATGCCGATTGCGCCTTTATTGGCAATGCGCAATTGATAAGCGGTCGCAGCCGGGAGGTAATGTTGCTCGGTGTATTCACGCACGGTGCGGTTGCCGGAGAAATGCGGGGTCAATTGCGCCATGCTTTCTCTCATTCGCGCCACCCAGCCCGTGGGAATGCCCCGTTCATCGACGGTATAAAACTCGGGGATTACCTCGTGTTCAAGCAGGTCGTAGAGAGCCTCGGCTTCGACCGCGTCCCAGACTGGATCGTGGTCGTGTTCCTGGCCGTCCCCCAACGCCCAGCCCACTTCCGGCGAGTAGGCTTCCGCCCACCAGCCGTCCAATTCCGACAGATTGAGTCCGCCATTGACCAGCACCTTCATGCCGCTGGTTCCGCACGCTTCCCAGGGCCGCCTTGGCGTGTTGATCCAGACATCCACGCCTTGCACCAACTGCTCGGTCAAATGCATGTCGTAGTCACTGAGGAAGATCACATGAGGGCGCGCCTCGGGACGTCGGATGAAATGAGTCCATTGCTGGATCAGGGCCTGCCCCTCCAAGTCTGCCGGATGAGCCTTGCCGGCAAGGATGAGTTGAACCGGTCGCTCGGCATTGGATAAAAGACGAAGCAGTCGATCCGGGTCGTGCAGCAGCAGGTTAGGCCTCTTGTAGGCCGCAAAGCGGCGCGCAAAACCCAGGGTCAATGCGGTGGGATTAAATAAATGTTTCGCTTCCTCCACCTCTTCGGGAGGCGCGTCGGAGACAGCCAGTTGCCGGGATAATCGCTCGCGGGCATATTCAACCAGGGACTTGCCGGCATCGGCACGAAATTGCCAGAGCCTGACGTCTGAAATACGGCGGATGTCTTGATCCAAGGTTTCCGTCGGCCTCAGCCAGCGCTCTTTGCCACAGGCTTCCGTCCACAGATCATCGGCCGGAGCCGAGTCCCAGGTCGGCATGTGCACGCCGTTGGTTACGTGTCCAACAGGCACTTCGTTCACCGGCCAGCCAGGAAAAAGCGGTTCAAAGAGATGTCGGCTGACTTCGCCATGCAAACGACTTACGCCGTTTACCGCCCCGCTGCCGCGGATTGCCAGATAGGCCATATTGAAACTTTCCGACGGGTCGTTCGGGTTCCGGCGGCCTAGAGCCAGCAACTCATGGACTGTCAGACCGATATTTTTGGCATAACGGCCAAGGTATTGCTCGATCAGGGCCGGGGCGAATCGGTCGAATCCGGCGGCCACTGCCGTGTGGGTGGTGAACAGGTTTCCGGCCCGGGTGACGGCCAGAGCGTCATGAAAGGACAGCGCGGTCTCTTTCATGAAACTGCGGGCGCGTTCCAACACCGCGAAGGCGGCATGGCCTTCGTTCAGGTGACAGACTTCAGGATGAATATCCAGCGCCTCCAACAGCCGCCAACCGCCAATCCCGAGCAGCAGTTCCTGCTTGATGCGCAGCTCCGGTCCGCCGCCATACAGTTCGCTGGTAATCCCCCGATGAGCGGGGAAGTTTGCCGCGTCATTGCTGTCCAGCAGGTAAAGTTTTACTCTGCCGACCAGGACCTGCCAGACGCGTAGCCAGACCGAGTAACCGGGCAAGGCGATTTCCAGGCGCAGCCATTCGCCGTTGGCTTGGCGCAACGGCGTTATCGGCAACTGTCCGGGGTCGTTATACGGAAACAGGGCTTGTTGCGCTCCGTTCTTGTCAATCACTTGGCGAAAATAGCCTTGTTGGTAGAGCAGTCCCACGCCGACCACCGGTACGCCAAGATCGCTGGCGGCTTTGAGCTGATCGCCGGCCACATTGCCGAGTCCGCCTGAGTAAATGGGCAGCGCTTCGCTCAACATGAATTCCATGCTGAAATAGGCGACGCAGGTCAACGGAGCCTGCGGATGATGTTGCTGAAACCACGCCGGCGCTTCCATCGTTTGCCGTCTGGTCTGCACCAGGTCGTCAACGATTTTTCGGAAAACGGGATCGGCCAGCACGCGTTCTATCCGGTCGCGAGATACCGTCTGTAGAACCACCCAGGGATTCTGCGTGAGTTTCCACAGTTCCGGATCAAGTTGTTTCCATACCTGGTCGGTGGCATGACTCCACGACCAGCGCATATCCAGTGCCAGCTCCGCCAGGGAATCGAATCCCTCAACTTCAGTAGGCAAAAGGCTGTAAATCGGGTGGCTGACACGGGTTGGTTGGCTCATGTTTTCTCCTTCATGACCGGAAAACGCTTTAGCCGCAAAACTAACTTTAGTCGGTACGGTAGAGCACATAAAGGCAGGGGCTATGGGCTTGTAATAATGATCTATTCCTTCAGCCCCCTATTCATGATTAGCGCCGCTATGCCAAATCGATCAAGGCTGTTGGGTTGGAAAAATCAGGCTATCGTCTTATAACGCACCGACTTTAACGTAGATAAGATTCTAAGTACGGTGCGACCCGTTCTGAGTCGCACCGCTCAGCATGCTGAGCGCGTTTAGCGCACGAACAACGCAATCAGAATAATGATGGGGATGGGGATACCGAGTAAGTATAAAAGTATTGAGCGCATTGTTTGTCTCCTTAAGTAAGGTAGTTGTATGAGTAATTACATGTCACGCTGCCGACCGCCATAAGTAGCCGCAAAGCTGGCGACGAATGCACCGATGAGCAACGAGATGAAAAGCCACAGCGACGCATAGATAAAAGCTTTGCGTGCGGAGTCGGCAGCTTCCTTGGCCGCGGTTTCCGCTTCACGTAGTTTGGTCTGTATGCGGGCATAGGTATCAAGCACTCGCTTCTCTGCGTCCAGCTCTGTCAGGCCTGTGCGCTGCGCGACAATCCGACCGACATACCTAGTGTCGTCAGCGGGCAGAGGGTCCGTGCGTATGCTGTTCATGAAGATGCGGGTAACTTCGGACCTGGATGCGGCAGTGATCGGTTCCAGATTTTCCAGATTATATCTTGGCATAGCGCCGCTTTCATCAGGAGCCGAGGCAGTTGCGGCCGCGTTGATGTCCTTTCGGAACAGCAAATCCACGAAGTACCCCATCGGTTCACCATTGTGGTACTTTGTCATATCGGACCCGACCGTCGCCGTATTGCCCGTCGTGACCACCGCCGCAGTAGCCGCGACGCCCCCAGCCTGAATTCCACCGCTGACGATCGATCCAATCACCGAAGTGAGTAGCGCGGCGGTCGCAAGTGCTGCGACCGCCCAGGACAGGAAACCGTGAGCGGTGTCGCGGAAGTAGACCTCGTCCGTATGCACCGAAACCCACCTTGATCTCAGTCTGCCGGCGAGGTAGCCACCCATTCCGGAAGCAACGAGTTGAGTAAAGGTCAGCCACAGTATGGACGATACGCCGAAGGTGGTTGCACTTACGCCGCTGTAGGCCCAGGGTGACACCGAGGACAGACCTAAACCTGTTCCCAACATTAAAAGGATCAATGCCAGGGCTGCTGTTGCCGCGGCACCCGCCACTATGGCGCTCCACGACACAGCGCTTGCATTGGCCTGCATGGATTCGGGATAGATACCTGACAAGGGTCGTTCACACCCGAGTTCGTCAGCGGCTGGATCAGTAGGAAAGGTCATGATGAGTCTCCATAAAGTTAAGTTTGAAACAGTATCGCGCGAATTTCCGCCACGTATCTGTACGGCATCGTACATAACGATGAATAAATTACTCCGTCAGACGCCGGGCAGGCCCTGTCTGGAAGCCACCGTCAATCGCGATCACACGATATGGGCAATTGGAGGGGTGCAATGCCTCAGATGAATGGTCGTCCGGAACCAGATCGCTGCCGAGTTCATCGCGCTCGTTGACCACGGTCCAAAGTGCTCCGCCATCCGGCTCCCAGGCTTGTTGAAACCCGCGTTCAAGGCGGGTTTTTTATGTCAACCAGCCGGATTTGAATGTTGAAACCGGTCCCAATCAGCAACCACTCAAGACCTTATGTACGATACCGTACAGACCTCGCCTGATCTTGTCGTTAGAATCCGATGCGAGTTTTCAGCTCACCGCGCTTGACCCAAAGAGAAGTTTTTCTCTGGCGATTTTTCTTTAGCGGGAGTGTCGCTAGGTCACTGGGGCACTTTTAAAAACACAATACTTTAAGGAATAACCCATGAAAACGACAAATGAATACAGGCAAAATATTTTAGCGGATAGAGTTATTGTGATTGCCTGTTTATCCGCTGTTCTCGGACTGGCGGGTTGCCAACAAGAAGGCTCAGCAGAAAAGGCAGGGAAAAAAATCGATAGTGCGGCTGAAAAGGCTGAGCAAAAGATTGATCAAACGACAGAAAAAGCAAAAAAGGAAATTGAGGGTACAAAGGAGTCGGTAACCGAAAAAACCGGAACAGCGGGAGAATACATCGATGACTCGGTTATTACCGCAAAGGTTAAGGCGGCAATTTTAAATGATCCCTTGCTTAATACATCCCATATCGAGGTGACTACAGACAAAGGCGTAGTGAAATTGAGCGGCACGGTTGATTCCGAACCCAGCATCGGCAGAGCGATGGAAGTGGCCGGTAGCCAAAAGAATGTGAAATCAGTGCAAACTGACCTGACTGTAAATGCGAGTCTACCGAGTAAATAATAATGATTTATTGTCGATTTATAACTGTTTGGGCATTTATGCTGATGCCTGTGTCTTTTGCTTATGCTACAGCTCAGGATGACATTTACATTGCCGGTTATGCCGCTGGTGTGTTGAAGCATAGTTTAAAGCTTGATATGCCGCCATTAATTGTACGGGATGGTGTAATTACTTTGCCGGTAGGTAGCCTGGAAGCTGCCGACCGAGCCAAAGCGGTACAGTTGTTATGGGAAATCCCTGGAGTGAATGCTGTAAAGACATCGGAATCTACAAGCCAACAGCGTGTGAGTTCCGGCGCAAACGCCGCCCAGGTTTCCGGTAATGAGGCAGTGCCTGCAACTGAATCGACCCTATTGCCAACAGGATTTCTACCTAAGGACCAATTATTCAAGCCATTATTGGCAGATACGCGTTGGGCTCATTTCTCGGCCGCTTACCGCAATTACCAAAGCAAAAATTTTGATGGGATAGATATTGCCTCTGTCAGCTTCGGTGAAACTATACCGTTTTATCGCAGTAACTTCGGGCAATCCACTGCACAATGGGAAGCAGGACTTCAAGCCGGGGTCTTTAGTGACTTCAATTTGAATGCCTCATCCTCTGATCTTATCAACACCGATTTTATTGCGTCAGCCTATTCAAGTATGCGTGCCGGTCAATTTTCAGCTTTTGGCCGCCTTTATCATCAGAGTTCACATCTTGGCGATGAATTTCTACAGCGCACTAAACTTGAGCGGGTGAACCTTAGTTATGAAGGCGTGGATCTGAAACTCTCTTATGAACTTCCTTATGGCGTACGTTTATATGGTGGCGGGGGCGGTCTGTTCCATAAAGAACCTTCGGCGCTTAAAGTGTGGTCGGCGCAATACGGCATTGAGTTTCGAAGTCCTTGGCGCATGGATTTTGCATCAATGCGGCCTATCGTTGCGGCTGACATCAAACATTATGATGAAAATAACTGGAGTACTGATGTATCAGCCAGGGCGGGCGTTGAGTTTGAAAACTTACAAGTATTAGGCCGGAAGCTTCAAATTCTTGTGGAATACTATAACGGCTTCACTCCTAGCGGTCAGTTTTATAAAGATAAAGTGGAATATATTGGTTTGGGTGCGCATTACCACTTCTAATCGAAGAGTTGGGGATTAGTGTCGGCCTGTAAACGACAGACACTAATCCGGCGCACGAAAATGCAGGCATAGAAAAGTCGGGTTTTTAATGCCGAATTGAAACATATTAGTCGCGTCAGGATATTGCTAGAATGTGGACCTCGCCTAGTCCAGGAGTGTTAACGATGCGCCGCCTGCAAATAAAGCATGTAACTACTTACCAATACGCTGAACGCGTAACGCTATTGCCGCACAAATTGCTATTGCGTCCCCGTGAAGGTCACGAAATCCGTATCGAATCGGCTGAATTGATTATCTCTCCTGCCCACCAACTGCAATGGCAGCGCGACGTGTACGACAATGCCGTGGCTCAGGCGACTTTTACTAAGCAGGACAATCGACTCTCGATCGACAGTCTTCTCATCCTTCAGCACTATGATAGCCGGCCATTAAATTTTCTGGTGGCCGATTATGCAGTGTTATTTCCCTTTCAGTACGATGCCGCAGAATGCATGGATTTGGGGCCTTACCTGTCAGTGACCTTCGATCAAGATATACCGCCATTGAGCGCCTGGTTGCGGCAATTCTGGCGCTCCGGCCAAGTAGTAGAAACTTATCTTCTGCTGGAATGGATTAATAAAGCGATTGCGAGCGGATTCACCTATCAACAACGGGAGGAACCGGGCGTTCAAACGCCTGCGACGACATTGACCCGACGCGCAGGCTCCTGTCGTGATTTTGCAACCTTGTTCATTGATGCCTGTCGTTTTTTGGGCTTGGCGGCGCGTTTTGTCACCGGCTACCAGTATTCGCCCACCCTTCTGCCGGGCCAGGGCTCAACCCATGCTTGGTCGGAAGTTTACCTGCCCGGCGCCGGTTGGAAAGGATTCGACTCCACGTCCGGCCAAGTTGTCGGCAACGACCATATCGCCGTAGCCGTGAGTCGTCATCCCGAATTGGTGCCGCCGGTATCCGGCTCGTTTATAGCCGCCACCCACCAATCGCCACTAATGAGCGTAATGGTGGAGGTGGCTGAAATTCCGGCGTAGCGCCATCTTCCCCAGGATACGCACGATTGCGTAATATCGGGAGCTGCGCGGAGGGACGTCGAGACCGATTCAAGATGGAGAAAAAGACCTTCGTATTCGGCTGAGGGAAGGGCACCAAGAAGAGGGTTGTGGTGAGGCCTATGTGAAACGGACATAAGTCACATTCATGTGTCAGCACCGTCGGTTGGGTCGTGACCGGCTGAATCTACCGGTTCGGCCTATGCGGACCGGCATCTGCTTCCTGCACTGGCTGAGACCGGCAAGTTTCTGGATCAGGCGTTTTAGCATTAGCAAAATTTACCTAAGGATTTGGTTGAAAATAACTTCCCGAAACCACTATTTTCGATCGTCGAGCCGTTCGTGCTGAGCTTGTCGAAGCATGATCGGCTTGACGCGGTAGGCCGAAATTTTCCCGCTCACCCTTCGACAAGCTCAGGGCGAACGGAAAAATTTCACTCAATCCATATCGGGAAGTTATTACTGACCATATCCTAAGCGAGCACCCATCCATTAGTTCAGGCCTGCTTTTTTCAGGATCCGGTTGAAGGCTTTTTGAAGAGGGTTCAGCGGATTGCTTGCGACCTTCACGGACACTTCAGGCTGTTTTTTCAGGAGTTCAATGCCGATGGGGTTTAAGACCGCATGGCTGAGCTTGTCATTATTACTTCGTGGTATGAATCACTTTGGCCCAACAAGCGAATTTGACGACAATCAAAGAGATAGAGCGTAACATAACAGCCTGCTTTTACGCCTGAACGGGGTAGTAACATCAGGGTGATCGCCTTGGACTTTTTGATTTATCGGAGAATCAATCAGTTGTGCTTTACTTGCAAATTGATTCCGATGGATTGATGGTTTTATATGTATGTTTTTGAATTATTTATTATTTTAATGCGCTTCCTCCGGTAGCGACATGCACCGATTCAGGTGGTGGTTTTCACTGGAGAATACGCATTTATTCAACAACGCCATCATGAACTACGATACATCACTGAGATTTTTATGACGACACTACTTTGGCTACAAACCGGTTCCTGCGGCGGCGACACCATGTCGATTCTATGCGCGGACAGCCCATCACTGGAAGAACTCATTGATGAATACAGCATCGAGATGCTCTGGCAGCCCTCCCTTTCCATAGAACCGACGAGCAGACTGGATACGTTGATCGAGGCGATTATCGCGGATCAACAAGCCCTCGACATTTTATGCATTGAAGGCAGCATCATCACCGGACCCAATGGCTCAGGCATGTACGATCCGTATCGTGGGCGTTCCAAAATGAGCCTGGTCAGTGAACTGGCCGAAAAGGCTGAATACGTAGTCGCTTTGGGTACGTGTGCGTCATACGGCGGTGTCCATGCCGCGCCGCCCAACCCGACCGACTGTCTCGGCTTGCAGTTCGACAAGCAATCTCCGGGCGGGTTATTGCCGATCGAATGGCGATCTCGCAAAGGTCTGCCGGTCATCAATATCTCGGGTTGCCCCGCTCACCCCAATGCGATGACCAAAACCTTGGCCATGCTGGCTTCCGGACTTCCACTGGAACTCGATCATCTTAACCGCCCCAAGGCCTTTTTCAATAGCACCGTGCATCAGGGCTGCACCCGCAACGAATATCATGAGTACGACGTAGAGGACACCGAGTTCGGCGATAAGGGGTGCATGTTCTTTAATCTGGGTTGTCAGGGGCCGGTCACGATGGCCATTTGCAATACCGAACTCTGGAATGGCCGCAGCAGCAAGACTAGGGCAGGGGTGCCGTGTTTCGGTTGTACTTCCCCCGACTTTCCGCTGGATCAGGACCTGTTCCTCACCGAAAAAATAGGCACTATTCCGGTACATCTGCCGTTGGGCGTAGAACGGGCCAATTACATGGCCTACAAAAGTCTGGCCCACGATGCGGCTCCCGACCGGCTGCTGAACAAGAAGATGGATACTTAACCATGGCCAGACGAACCATCCAAATCGACCTTAACCGGGTCGAAGGCGATCTCGATTTTCAGCTGGAACTGGAGGACAACAAAGTCGTCGATGCCCGTTGTATCGGCTCCCTCTATAGGGGGTTCGAACAAATCCTCATGAGCCGTAAGCCCAAGGATTCTTTGGTGATTACGCCCCGCATCTGCGGCATCTGCGGCACCGCGCAATTAAATGCCGCAGTGCTTGCGCTGGAACATATCGGGCGAATTCCTGTGCCGCCCACGGCCATTCGCATTCGCAATCTGTGCTTGATGGCCGAGACGGTACAAAGCGATCTGCGGCAATCTTTTATGTTTTTTACTGCCGATTTTTGCCATTCCAAATACGTCGATCGGCCGTTTTATGAAAAAGCGCGGGCCGCTTTCCTGCCGTTTAAGGGCTCGGTTCACCGCGGCGCTCTCGAACATTCGCGTCATATCGTCGAAATTATCGCCCTGTTTGGCGGCCAGTGGCCGCACTCGTCTTATATGTTGCCGGGCGGTGTGACTACGCCTGCGAGCTCTCGCCATATTATCGACAGCCTGTCCATTCTCAACAAGTTGACCCGATGGTTTGAACAGGCCATCATCGGGACAGACCTGGATGCTTGGCTGGCAATACAATCCGCCGACGAATTCTTTACCTGGCTGACGGCGAAGGATGCCCATGCCGACAGCGCCATCGGACTGTTTACGCTGATGAGCCGCGACATAGGCCTGCACAACACGGGGTTCGGCACTCCGCATATGATCAGCTATGGCGCTTATGACGATCCGGATGATGCCGGGACTTTTCCCCCGCATCGCAAGCACTTGTTCAGAGCCGGTTTCCTCAATGGCGATACCGGCGACATCGAGCCTTTCGAGCAAGCCGAAATTACCGAACATGTACGCTATTCCTGGTTTCAGCCATACCAAGGCGGTCGCCATCCGTTTCAGGGGCAAACCATCCCTGATTACCAACCCCATTCCGACCGCTATACCTGGTGCAAAGCGCCTCGCTATCAAAATAAAGTCGTGCAAACCGGCCCGCTGGCAGATGCGCTAATCGACGGCGAGCCGCTGATTCGCTCGTTATATCAGGCGGAGGGGGGCAATGCCTGGCTGCGCCAGTTCGCGCGCTTACACCGTACCGCCCGGCTGTTGCATAAAATGCGCGAAACGCTACGCGAGCTGGCCGCACAGCCTAACGCCCCGCACATGATCTCCCCCGACGAGAAAGAAATCCCCGACGGAGAAGGCTTTGGGTTGGTAACGGCGGCGCGCGGCGCACTGGGGCATTGGGTGCAAATCACCGACGGCGTTATTAGCCGCTATCAAGTCGTTACGCCAACCGCATGGAATGCATCGCCCAAAGACAGCGAAGGCCGACACGGCCATTGGGAAAGCAGTTTGATCGGTTTGACTGTCGACGATCCCGACGACCCGGTGGAAATCGGCCATATTATCCGCTCCCATGATCCTTGTCTGGTCTGTACCGTGCATCTACTCGACACGGGCAAACGCATCACTGTATGGCCCTAAGCTATGGGTACGCTCCACATTGTTTGTTTCGGTAACGAACTGCACGGGGATGACGGCTTCGGCATCCGCGTTTACGCACAGCTCTGCCGGTCGACGTGGACGAAAGATGTCGAGGTGTTCAATGCAGGCATTGCCGGACTCAATGCGCTCCGGTTTCTTGAGGATTGCAGTCAGGCGATTCTGGTCGATGCCCTGGCCAACTTCGGGAATGTCGGGGAGGTTTTCCTGTTAAGGCCGGAAGACTTGGCCGACAGACCCGAGCAGCTCACCGGTCATGGTCTGGGAATTCCGTATTTGCTGGAGGCTCTTAAAGTCATCAGGGAACCGCAGCCGGATATTTTGATCGTGGGTGTCGAAATAGCCGCCGTCAACCCCTTTTCTCCCGGTTTGTCCGATGAAACCGAGCACGCCATACCCAAAACCGTCCAATTGATACGAGGTCTCTTGTCGGAATGAGCCGTCAAAATCCAAATTTTCGCGATGCCGTTGTCGAATCGGTAACGTTCCTCGACTCGACTGCTCCGCCGCGTTGGAAAGGCCGCGTACAGTTACCCGGCGAGCATCGTCCTATCGATATTCTGATTTTCAATCTTCAGGGCGAATTTCAGGCCGTCCCAGCCCTTTGCCCTCATGAAGGTTGCGATCTGACGCATTGTCCGCTGTTCAATGAAAACATCCTTGTTTGTCCGGCGCATAGCCGACGCATCGATTTGAAGATTTCCGAACTTCGCGTCAAAGAACTCGACGGTCAATTTTTGGTGTCCCTGAATACAACCAGTCTGTTTGAAACGGCTGAAAACCGGACCGAAATTACCTCCGGCAGCGAGGGTTTAGAAACAGTGCTGCAACTGCGGGAGGAAATCGACAAGTTACGGCTGGCCACTCTGAAACAGGAAAAGCAAATTCGCGTTATCACCCAAAGCATGGATGCCATGCTCTGCGAGTCGGAACAGCAAAAGCTAAAACTCAAAGAAAAGGTGCATCAGCAGCAGGCCTTAAGTCGCTTTGTTGACCGCGTCATGGATACTATTGACGATCTCCTGGTCGTCATTGATACGGAAGGCCGGATTCTCCGGCTGAATACGGCGGTGGAGCGCGAACTCGGGCTTACCGAAGCTGAATTACTGGGAACCGGCATCGACGAATTGCTGACTCCCCTCGAACAACAGCACCTTGCAGGGCAATTGCCGGGTTTGCCCTGGCCGATTCGATCCGTGCTGTTGGAAACCATCCGGCTTAACGGATACTACGCCGGTGAACATGAGCTTCTGGGCAAAAACAGGGACAACGCAAAATCCATCTACTGGCTGAAGAGCAGTTTGCTGCATTCGGAGCAGGGAAAGCTGGAAGGCGCCGTTGTAACCGCCTTGAACATCACCGAATTGAAAAACCGGGAGACCCAACTGCAATTGAGCGCCAAAGTCTTCGAAAATAGCAGCGAGGCGATTTTTATCACCGATCCGCAGGGCACCATCATGGAGGTCAATGCAGCATTCTGTTCAATCACCGGCTATGAGCGTTCCGAAGTGCTGGGTCGAAACCCCCGGATATTGAAATCAAAACTGCACGATAAGCCGTTTTATAAACGTCTATGGCGATCGCTATTGGATGAGGGGGGATGGAAAGGAGAAATCTGGGATCGCCGAAAAAACGGCGAATTCTGCCCGATGCTGCTCAGCATTAACGCCGTCGCTGACAAGCTGGGCCAGTTAACGCATTATGTGGCGATCTCCACGGACATCAGCCAGCAGAAACAAACGGAACGGGAACTCAAACAGTTGGCGTACTACGATGTACTCACCAGCCTTCCCAACCGGTCTCTGTTCAAGAATCGATTTGAGCACGAAATCTGTTTGGCGGAACGTAATAATACCCGTCTCGCCTTGTTTTTTCTTGATCTGGATCATTTCAAGAACGTCAACGATACGCTCGGTCATTGGGCCGGCGACTGTTTATTGCAGATCACCTCAACACGTATTCAAAGCTGCTTACGCAAAACAGACACGGTTGCCCGTATGGGCGGAGACGAGTTTACCATCATCCTGCCCGGTTTAACCGGCATTACCGATGCCACCGAGCTTGCCCGAAAACTGATTGATGCCATGACCAAACCGGTGCAAATTAAAGATCACACGGTTTTCGTCGGCGTCAGTATCGGCATCGCCATTTTTCCCGATGACGGCAATGACTTCTACACTCTGACCAAGCACGCGGATACCGCTATGTACGCGGCCAAAGCGAAAGGCCGAGGCCTGTTTCAGTATTATGAAGAGGGTATGAACGAGGCGGCACATCAGCGACTATTGCTGGAAAACGCATTGCGCTTGGCCATAGAGCGGGAAGAGTTCCAGCTTTATTACCAGCCCAAGGCCGATAGCAATTTAAGCCGAATAACCGGCGCCGAAGCGCTGATTCGCTGGAGACGTCCCGGCTTCGGCATTATACCGCCGGACCGCTTCATCGCTATCGCCGAGGAAACGGCTTTAATTATTCCGCTGGGGAAATGGATACTGAAGACGGCCTGTTTGCAAGCCAAGGTATGGGTTAATCAACTGCCAGGTTTCCGGCTCGCTATCAATTTATCGCCCCTGCAACTTCTGGCCGATGATTTTATTGTCGTCCTTGATCGCATTCTGGCCGAAACCGACACCAAGCCCGAATGGATTGAATTGGAAGTGACCGAAGGTCTGATTATGCTCGACATCGTAAAAGCGACCGAACGATTGCATCAAATCCGGGAACGCGGTATCCATGTTGCGATGGACGACTTCGGCACCGGCTATTCGTCTTTATCCTATTTGCAAAAATTGCCTATCCATACGCTTAAAATCGACCGATCGTTCATCATGGCTTATACCAATGACCCCGCCTCGAGCGAGGCGGCATTTATCAAGACCATCGTATCCTTTGGGCAAGTTTTGAATATGACGGTTGTCGCCGAAGGCGTAGAAACCGAATCCCAGCTGGCGCTGTTACAGTCTTACGGCTGCGATGAGATTCAAGGATATTATCTCTCGCCTCCGTTGCCCGCAGATGAATTTCAGAGGCGCTGGATTGATCATGGCGTTGTTGAATGAATCAAGTAATGGCGTTCTGTCACATTAATGAATCGATTGCGTTGGCCGTAAATTTGGCCGGAAGGCTACCTTTATTTGAATAACCGATATTAATCGACGGTCCATTGCACCAGGCCGCTGTATGACGTGGCAATAACAAGCAAGCCGAAGACGATGCGGTACCAGGCGAAAATGATGAAGTCATGGTGGCTGATGTAACGCAATAATGCCTTGATGGCTAATAGCGCGCTGAGGAATGCGGCGACCAGGCCTGCGGCAAAATAGGGGGCGTCGGTTGCCAGGTCCAATAAATCGCGATGCTTATACAAATCGTAAATACTGGCGACGATCAGCGTGGGAATCGCCAGAAAAAACGAGAATTCGGTTGCGGCTTTGCGCGACAGTCCGAATAACAAACCGCCGATGATGGTTGCGCCGGAGCGCGAAGTTCCCGGAATCAACGCGAAAGCCTGTGCGATACCGAGTTTTAACGCATCCAATGGGCTCAAATCCTCGACTTCGTGGATACGGATATTATGTTCCCGCTTTTCCGCCCAAATAATGACGAAAGCACCGACGATAAACGCCAGGGCCACGGGAATGGGCTTGAATAACACGGCTTTGATGTATTTGCCGAACAGTAAACCGAGGCTCGCCAACGGTATGAAGGCAATCATCAGGTTAAAGGCGAATTTTTGCGCCGACTTCTGACTGGGCAGTCCTATGATAACGGCAGTGATTTTTGAGCGATATTCCCAGCACACCGCCAGGATAGCGCCGACCTGAATAACAATTTCAAATAATTTACCCTTGTCATCATTAAAGTTCAGCAAGTCGCCAACCAGAATTAAGTGTCCGGTACTGGAAACCGGCAAAAATTCGGTCAGGCCCTCAACAATGCCCAGAATGATGGTTTTAATCGTTAATATAAGATCCATGGTTTATTAGGTAAGGTGAGTGGTTTGGGGGGAAAGTCGGTCTGCTCTGGTTTGATGCAGTGTTACCTATAATAAACCGCCGTATCGCAAAAAAACAAACATCCGATCAGTAAAATTTGCATTCGTCATCTGCTTTCAGCATCAAGATGACTAAAACGGATGCATTGCCCCCCTCGCATTGTTTATAATATGCGCAATAATTAGAGCATTTCTGGCCTTGCTTTCACTATTTCAGTAAAATATCGGGTTACGACTGCATGGACAGCTATTTGCTCCTGCAATATCTGCATTCCCCAAGTTCATGTGGGGAATGCAGGAGATAGAGCAATGCAGGAAGCTATTGCCGATGCTACGCTCTTGTGCCCTATGGGTAAAACTCAACCTACATTTTTAATCCATGCATATCCGCCGTAACAGGATCAATCAATGACCAATAGTTTAATCTCAAAAATCACCGGACAGAATGACATCGATCCAGCAGAAACCAGGGAGTGGATGGAAGCGCTGCAAGCCGTGTTGGAACACGACGGCAGTGAGCGAGTACACTTCCTGATCGAACGGTTGGTTGAGGTCACCCGGCATGCCGGATTCGATATCCCTTTCAGCGCCAATACCGCCTATATCAATACTATTCCCGTTGATCAACAGGCGCAGTTTCCCGGTGACATCGATATAGAGCACCGTATTCGCGCTTATGTGCGCTGGAATGCGATGATGATGGTGTTAAGGGCGAATAAGCACACTAATGTCGGCGGACACATTGCCAGTTTTGCTTCGGCGGCTACTTTATATGACGTGGGTTATAACCATTTCTGGCATGCGGCTTCCGATCAGCATGACGGCGATCTGATTTATACTCAAGGCCACTTAACGCCGGGTGATTATGCCCGCGCGTTTTTGCTGGGACGATTGACGCTGGAACAGATGGATAACTTTCGCCAGGAAGTGAACGGCAATGGCTTGCCGTCTTATCCCCATCCCTGGCTGATGCCGGATTTCTGGCAGTTCCCGACCGTTTCCATGGGTCTTGGGCCGATTATGGCCATTTACCAAGCGCGTTTTATGCGCTATTTACAGGATCGGGGATTTGCCGATACTTCAGAACGTAAGGTTTGGAGTTTTCTCGGTGACGGCGAAACTGACGAGCCCGAATCCTTGGGCGCGATCGGCATGGCCGGACGGGAAAAACTCGACAATCTTATTTTTGTGATCAACTGCAATCTGCAACGCCTCGACGGACCGGTGCGCGGCAACGGCAAGATTATTCAGGAACTGGAAAGCGAGTTCCGCGGCGCCGGTTGGAATGTGATCAAGCTGGTTTGGGGGCAGCGCTGGGATGCGTTGCTGGCTCGCGATAAAGACGGGCTGTTGGCGGCTCGTATGATGTCCTGTGTCGACGGCGATTATCAAACGTTTAAAGCTAAAGACGGCGCTTATGTGCGCGAACATTTCTTTAATACCCCTGAATTGAAAGCGATGGTTTCCGATTGGTCGGATCGCGACATCTATGAACTTAATCGCGGCGGACATGATTCGGTTAAGGTTTTTGCCGCTTTCCATGCAGCGGTGCATCATCAGGGGCAACCCACCGTTATTCTGGCTAAAACCATTAAAGGTTACGGCATGGGCGAATCGGGAGAAGCCCAGAATATCTCTCATCAACAGAAAAAAATGAGTCCCAGTTCATTGAGCAACTTTCGCAGTCGTTATGCGTTGCCGGTGACTGATGAAGAACTGAACAACCTGCCTTATCTCAGCTTTCCCGAAGGTTCGAAAGAACTGGCCTACATGAAGAAGCGCCGTAGCGAACTGGGCGGCCATTTGCCCTCCAGAAGGGCCAAATCTTATGCGTTGGATGTGCCGGTATTGAGCGATTTCAAACCATTGCTGGAAGCCAGCGGCGAAGGTCGGGAAATTTCCACCACCATGGCTTTTGTGCGCCTGCTTAACATTCTGACTAAAGACAGTAATATCGGCAAACGCATCGTGCCGATCGTTCCCGACGAATCGAGAACTTTCGGTATGGAAGGCATGTTCCGGCAACTGGGCATCTGGTCGCAGGTTGGGCAGTTGTATACCCCGCAAGATGCCGATCAGCTGATGTTCTACAAGGAAGATAAACACGGTCAAGTCATGCAGGAAGGCATCAATGAAGCGGGCGGATTGTGCGACTGGATTGCGGCGGGTACCTCGTATTCAACCCATAACGTGCCGATGATCCCGTTTTTTATTTACTACTCGATGTTCGGTTTCCAACGGGTTGGCGATTTAATCTGGGCGGCTGCCGATCAACGCACCCGCGGCTTTTTAATGGGCGGCACGGCGGGCAGAACCACGCTGAATGGCGAAGGTCTGCAACATGAAGACGGACACAGCCATTTGATGTCGGCCACCGTACCTAACTGCGTGTCCTACGATCCGACTTATGCCTATGAACTGGCGGTGATCATTCAAGACGGTTTGCGACGCATGTATGTCGAGCAGGAAGATGTGTTCTATTACATCACCGTGATGAACGAAAATTATGCCCATCCTGCGATGCCTAAAGGCGCAGAGCTGGACATACTCAAAGGCATGTACAGCTTCAAGAAAGGCGCTAAAAAGAAAGTGCCGCGCGTGCAGTTATTGGGCTCAGGAACGATTTTCCGTGAAGTCGAAGCGGCTGCCGAATTGCTGCGCAACGACTGGGGCGTTGAAGCCGATCTATGGAGCTGCACCAGCTTTACCGAATTGGCCAGAAACGGTCAATTCTGCGAGCGCTGGAATCGTCTGCATCCTACCGAAACGCCCAAGAAGCCGCATGTCACGCATTGTCTTGCCGATGCGCAAGGCCCGGTGATCGCCGCCAGCGATTACACCCGCGCTTTTGCCGAACAGATTCGCGGTCTTATTGCCGCCCCTTATACGGTACTGGGTACCGACGGTTTCGGCCGTTCCGATACGCGCGAAAATCTGCGCCGGTTTTTTGAGGTAGACCGCTATCATGTCACGATTGCAGCGCTAAAGAGCTTGGCAGACTTGGGGCAATTCGATGCCGCCAAAGTGGATGTGGCTATTGCCAAATACGGTATAAACCCTGATGTAACCGCTCCCTGGCTAATTTAACGGAAGGAATTGAAGAATGGCTGCTCTAATTGAAATTAAGGTTCCTGATGTCGGCAATGTCGCGGATATTGATGTGGTCGACGTATTGGTTAAACCGGGCGATCAGATAAAACTGGAACAAACACTGGCTGTGCTTGAAACTGACAAAGCCAGCATGGATTTACCCTCCAGCGCGGCGGGTACGGTGCAGGAAGTGTTTATCAAGCCCGGCGATAAAGTCTCTGAAGGGACGTTGATTGCGACGGTATTGGCAAGTGCCGAAGAGAACAGTGTTGCAAAACCGGAACAGCCGCTACAGGAAGCAGTTGCACCTGCACCTGCACCGGTGGCTCCCGTCAGTGAGCCGGTCGTTATTAAGCCTGAACCATTGCCGGAAACCGTGACTGGCGGCAGTGTTTCTAGCGCAGCAGCCCACGCCACACCGGCTGTCCGGCTTTTCGCCCGCGAGCTGGGCGTTGATATACACAAAATAACAACCGGCGGCGGTCGCAAGGGACGCATCTTAAAAGACGATGTGAAAAACTTCGTCAAGAAGGTAATGGCTGAAGGCACAGCCCAAAGCGGTACCGGAATCCCGTCCATGCCGAGCGTCGATTTCTCCCAATTCGGCGATATAGAAGAGCAGAAGCTCAGCAAAATTAAGCGACTGACCGGACAAAACCTGAGCCGCGTGTGGCTGAACCTGCCGATGGTCACTTACCATGACGAAGCGGACATCACCGAAATGGAAGCGTTTCGCGTTGCATTGAATGCCGAAAAATCCAAGGATGACGTCAAAATAACCGGCCTGGTGTTTATCATCAAGGCGCTGGTTTCTGCGATGGAACAGTTCCCGCAATTCAACGCGTCGCTGTCTGCCGATGGCGAAAAACTGATATTGAAGAAATATTTCAATATCGGTATCGCGGTCGATACGCCCAATGGATTAGTGGTGCCGGTGCTGCGCGATGTGAACCGTAAGGGCATCAACGAATTAACCGCCGAACTGGCTGAAAAAAGCAACAAAGCCCGTCTGGGCAAGTTGATGCCTGCCGATATGCAAGGCGGTTGCATCACTATTTCCAGTCTCGGCGGTATCGGCGGCACGGCGTTCACTCCGATCGTCAATGCTCCCGAAGTGGCCATATTCGGCGTTACCCGAGCTAAAATGCAGCCGGTCTGGAACGGCAAGGAGTTTATGCCGCGCCTGATGTTACCGCTCGATCTGACCTATGATCATCGGGTGATTGACGGTGTAGAAGGTGCGCGTTTCATGGCTGCCATCAAACAGTATTTGGGCGATATTCGCAGGTTGTTACTTTAAAAAAGTACAACTGCATGGATGCAGGAGATAGAGCACCAACAGTAGGCGCTTTAGGCGACGCAGGAGCAGTTGCCGAGAACGCTGATGACGCTGATAATTATGATTTGATAAGGTTTTTCTTGATCACTCTGTGTTCATCATATCCATCTGTGTCATTTGCGTTCCGTTATATTTGATCGTACAGAGTAGTTACTTAACTTTACTTTAATCAGGAAGAATAATATGGACGCTAATCCAGCGATTAACGAGTCTACGATACATGCCGAAGTTCTGGTATTGGGCGGCGGCCCCGGCGGTTATACGGCGGCATTCCGCGCTGCCGATTTAGGCAAGCAAGTGGTATTGGTCGAACGCTATCCGGCTCTTGGCGGGGTGTGTCTTAATGTCGGCTGTATTCCGTCCAAGGCTCTGCTGCATGTCGCACAGATTATTCACGAAGTCGATGAATTCGAACAACACGGCCTCAATTACGGCAAACCCACTCTTGATATAGATAAAGTTCGAGCTTGGAAAGAAAGCGTCAGCAATTCACTGGTTGATGGGCTTGCCCGTTTAGTAAAGCAACGCAAAATAACCTTGATCCAAGGTACCGGACAATTTACTTCGGAGCGCATGGTCGAGGTGAAAACCGAAACAGGCATACAGAACGTCAGCTTTGATCAGGCGATTATTGCTGCCGGATCGCATCCTACCAAAATCCCGGTTTTTCCGAATGACGACCCGCGTTTATGGGATTCGACCGACGCGCTGCAATTAAAAGAAATTCCCAAGAAGCTGTTGATCGTCGGCGGCGGTATTATCGGCCTGGAAATGGCCACGGTTTACCATGCGTTTGGCTCGGAAATCAGCGTGGTCGAACTGATGGATCAGATCATTCCGGGTTGCGATAACGACTTGGTTACCCCTTTGTACCGGCGTATTAAAAAGCAGTATAAAAATATCTGGCTGGAAACGCGGGTTACCTCCATTGAAAAGCATGAAGACGGCTTGAAAGTTTCCTTCGAAGGTAAAAGTGCGCCGGAGTCGGCCCTATTCGATGCGGTTTTGGTCGCCGTAGGACGTAAACCTAACGGTAAGTTGATCGGTGCTGAGCTGGCAGGCGTTAATGTCGATGAGCTTGGTTTTATTGCTGCCGATAAGCAGCAGCGCACCAACGTTCCGCATATCTTTGCCATTGGCGATATAGCCGGAAACCCGATGTTGGCTCATAAGGCTTCTCACGAAGGCAAAGTTGCCGCCGAAGTTGCGTCCGGCTTGAAAGCGGGCTTTGATGCCTTAACCATTCCAGCTGTTGCCTATACCGATCCTGAAGTAACCTGGATGGGTTTGACTGAAAATCAGGCCAAGCAACAGGGCATAGACTATGACAAAGCGGTTTTCCCTTGGGCGGCCAGCGGACGCTCATTAAGTCTGGGGCGCAAGGAAGGTTTGACAAAAATACTCTGTGAAAAGGAAACCGGCAGAATACTCGGTGCAGGCATGGTCGGTCCCAATGCGGGCGAGTTAATTTCCGAAGCGGTATTGGCTTTGGAAATGGGCGCCGATGCCGAGGATATCGGTCTGACTGTCCACCCACATCCAATGTTATCGGAGACTTTCGCTTTCGCCGCGGAAATGATCACCGGTTCGATTACCGATCTTTATATTAAAAAATAAGGTTTAAAAGGATTAATTGCACGCCTTGTCTACATGGAAGCAGGTAAGGCGTGCAGACTCTTTAATATTGAATGTTGTCTTTAACAAACAATCAGATTTAAAGGTCGATATAAGGCAGGATTTTCAGCGGCCTTGAGAAGTAAATAAATCCTTATCGGCTTTAGAACCCGTGTAAAATATTCTCCAAGCCTGCATCTTGTTGCTTAATTCTAAAAAAATATTGCCTTTCTTTGCTACCGAAGTTAAAAGTGCGATATTTTTTGGGTAAAAACGCCTTGCTTACATGACTGAGTATAAAGGGACATGAGCAGAAGTTTATATTATGAGCCGTACAAATTTTTAATCCCCAATCAAACATTATTTTTCTTAGTTCAGCGGAATACCGAGCACCTAAATGAAAACCAAGATAGTCACTGTCATTGCACTCGCTCTAATCGTCTTTATTAACTTCAGTATTTGGAGTTATGTTAACAATCCTTTGCAATTGCAACCTTGGACCAAAACCACTATGGGCGTCACTTTCGACCCCATGAGAAAGCAGGATACACAAAAAAGCGATACCTTTCCCAGCGAAGCCGATATTGACCATGACTTGGGCTTGCTTGAGAATAAAGTTCACGCCGTTCGTACCTACAGTGTGCTTAAAGGGCTGGATAAGATTCCTGAGTTGGCCGCCAAGCATAATTTGAATACCACGGTGGGCGCCTGGATTGATAGCAATCTTGAAAAGAACCGACAAGAAATAGAAACCTTAATCAATGTCAGTCGGCAGAATAATCCTAATATCGTTCGCGTTATGGTGGGCAACGAGGTTTTACTTCGTGGCGACATGACCGCAGAACAGCTGATCGAATATATCCGCGAAGTAAAGCGAAACACATGGCGGCCGGTGAGTACCTCCGAAACATGGGATATATGGATTAAACATCCTGAGCTTGTTGCGGAAGTCGATTTTATAGCGGTGCATATTCTGCCTTATTGGGAAGGTATTGCCGCCGAAGATGCGGTTGATTATGTTTTTGACCGTTACCATGACGTGCAAAAAGCGTATCCGAATAAACCTATCGTCATTACCGAGGTCGGCTGGCCTTCAGACGGACAACCTTTCAAGCATGCGACTGCATCGGTATCCAATCAGGCAAAGTTTCTGCGCGAATTCCTTAACCGGGCTGATGCCGAAAAAGTCACTTATTACATTGTAGAGGCGTTTGATCAACCCTGGAAAATGTCTTTGGAAGGCTCTGCGGGCGCTTATTGGGGTATTTTTAATGCGGACCGGCAGCCTAAATATCCTATGGACAGCGATGTTATTGCTATGCCTAACTGGGAACATTGGGCAACCGGCGCGGCTGTTTTCAGCGTCGTGTTGATGGGGCTGTTTTTATTTACCCGCAGCAGTATGAAACTGCCAGGTTTGTTGTTTTTCGGCTTGATTGCCAATCTTGCTGCATCGACGATATTCTGGTCGGTGTCGATTGGCGCCCAGCAATACCAAACCAATCTTTCCATGGTCTTTTGGGGCATCCTGATATTGATGCAGGTCATGGCGGCAGTCATCCTATTGATAGAAACCCTGGAAATAGCGGAAGTCATCTGGCACCGAAAAACGGCCAGAACTTTTCAGCCGCTTAAGCCATCTCCTGAGTTTAAATATCCCAAGGTCTCTTTGCATTTGCCGATCCATAACGAGCCGCCCGATATGGTGCGCATGACGCTGGAGGCTTTGGACAGGGTGGATTATCCCAATCTGGAAGTGCTGGTGATGGACAACAACACCAAGGATCCGGCGGTTTGGGAACCGGTGAAAGTTGATTGCGAACGGTTGGGGCCGAAGTTCAGGTTCTTCCATTTGGATAACTGGCCGGGCTTTAAGGCCGGTGCGATCAATCATGCCCTTGAGCAAACGGCTCCCGATGCGGAGATTATCGCTGTGATCGACAGCGATTATATCCTGTCGCCTGACTGGCTTAACGCTATGGTGCCTTATTTCGACAATGAAAATGTCGGTTTTATCCAATCGCCCCAGGATTATCGCGACCGCGACCAGAGCGCTTTTAAGTCTTTTTGTTACTGGGAATATGCCGGGTTTTTCAATATCGGCATGGTGCAAAGAAACGAATACAACGCTATTATTCAGCATGGCACCATGACCATGATCAGAAAGTCTGCGTTGCTGGAAGTAGGCAAATGGTCGGAATGGTGTATTTGTGAAGACAGTGAGTTAGGTCTGCGTCTGTATGAAGCGGGCTATGATTCGGTTTACGTTAAGGATTCATTTGGCAAAGGCGTTATGCCCGATACCATGTCCGGCTACATGACCCAACGCTATCGCTGGGTTTATGGCGCTATGCAAATCATTAAGGCGCATTGGCGCAGCTTTTTACCCTCTAAAAATCCTGTACTGACACCGGCCCAGAAGTATTATTTTATTGCCGGATGGCTACCGTGGTTTTCGGATGCGCTGGCGCTGTTATTTACCATTACCAGTTTGATCCTGACTGCCGTGATTCTTTACGATCCGATACACAGCGAACTTCCGGCCAATGCCTTTTTGTTGCCGACCGTTGGGATATTCAGTTTTAAGATCATCCGGGGCTTGTGGCTATATCAGGCCCGTGTACCATGTTCCATTTGGCAATCATTGGGTGCATCACTGTCAGGATTGGCTTTAACTCATACGGTTGCCAAGGGTACCGTGCAGGGTTTGTTTACGTCGGGCAAGCCGTTTATGCGCACTCCGAAGTTTGAACAACACAGCGCTTTATTCGTCGGCTTGGTCACCATACGGCAGGAATTGCTATTGTTGATATTGTTGAGTACGGCTATTGGTATGATGGCTTCCTTGGAGCATTTTGACAATTTTAGCGGCAAATTATGGATAGCGATTCTTTCGGTACAAGCAGTCCCTTATGTGGCGGCTTTGTTGACATTATTGATCAGTATTGCACCGGACTATAAGTCCTACAATCCCGAGTTGGTTGTCGAAGAAACAGCGGCTAACTCTAAGTCAAAGAAGAAAAAGTAGGTAGGAGCAAGCCTGTTCTTGCACTAGCGAGAACAGGTGTTTCCGGCACAATACTTGCCATCCGGCTTGTCGGAAATCCCCACCTTGGCGCGTTTTGAACGCGGTCTACGCTAGCTACATATCGGTGGGACATCCCATTGTCAGCTTCAATACTTATTTATCCCTGTTGGATATATTCATTACTTAGCGTTTCTTCGTGGACAATTGGTTTTTGATTCCGAGCGTCGATAAAAACATCCTACGTTAAACAACTTTCATCATTATGCAGGGGATTGTTGACCCGTGTGCTGATCGGGATAACCTGCATGTTGCGGTAGGCGTCGGCGGCTAAAAAATCAGCGATCGCGATAATTGCGGTTTTCTTGTCCAGCCAACGATTGTAATCATCGGGTGCAATAATAATCGGCATTCTGTTATGAATTGGCGCTATTTTGTCGTTGGCGACGGTAGTAATGATAGTGCATGAATAAACCGTTTCCTGATCCTGTTCCCAGTGTTCCCATAAACCTCCAAAAGCGAACAAAGCATTATCCGGTTTGTGTATATGGTAGGGCTGTTTGCCGACGTCGATGGATTGCCATTCGAAGAAACCGGTGGCGGGAATCAGGCAGCGTCGATGTTGGTAAGCTTTTTTAAACGACGGTTTTTCAGTCAGCGTTTCCGCCCTGGCATTGATCAAGTGACTGGAAATTGTACGGTCCTTCGACCACGATGGAATTAATCCCCAGTGCAGATTAACGGCCCTGTTACTGCCGTCTTCCAGTTGTACTATGGCGAGAATTTTTTGTCCTGGCGGAATGTTGTAGTCAGGATTGTGTACAGGTAAACTCAGCAATCTGAAATGATCCATAATCTGTTGCCCGGTTGCGATCAAGTTATAACGTCCACACATACATGCACCCCGAACTCATAAAACTGGAAAAAATCTTCAATCCGTCGATTCTAACAAAGATTGATGATCCATTGCTTGTGCAATACCAAATCGAACTGTGGATGAAACGGGACGATTCGCTGCATCCGGTGATTTCCGGTAATAAATGGCGAAAGCTTAAATATATACTCGATCATGCGTTGTCGTTAGGCACGGATACCCTCATCAGTATGGGGGGCGCTTATTCCAATCATTTGCATGCTTTGGCTTACGCAGGTAAGGTGTTAGGATTGAAAACCATCGGGCTTGTTCGTGGCGAGCAGCCGGAAACATTGACTCCGACTTTGCAAGACATGAAAAAGTGGGGGATGGAGCTGGAATTTGTGTCCCGAGCTGAATACCGCCGGCTTAGGCACTATAAATGTTGGCATGCGCCGCATCAGCTCCCGACTGATTTGCGGCATACACGCCATCCCTGGCGATATTTGCCCGGCTTAAAGCCTCGGCAATACTGGCTCCCTGAAGGCGGCGCGCAGACATTGGCGTTGAAAGGCGTAGCTGAACTGGTTGCCGAAATAGGAATTCCATACGATACGCTTTGCGTACCCTGTGGAACAGGGACGACTTTGGCGGGTATTATTGAAGCAGTTCCGGGGCAAGCGTCAGTGCTGGGGTTTGCGGCATTAAAAAATGCAGGTTTCTTAACGGCGGAGGTTGAAGCCATGTTGTCACAATCCCGTAATAACTGGCAGATAAACTTGGATTACCATTTTGGCGGTTTCGCCAAAACTAATACCGAATTAAACGCATTTATTGAAGACTTTGAATTAAAAACCACAATTCCTCTTGAACCGGTCTATACCGGCAAAATGATGTACGCCATCTACGATTTAATCAAAAAACACTACTTCAAGCCCGGTGAGAGTATTATTGCAGTACATACCGGAGGGTTGCAGGGAAAAAGAGGTTTTAGTTGATGAGCCCACACAAACATAATACCCACTGATTTTGAATCTGAGCAGAACATGGACATAAACGAAACAAAAGAGATCATCGATCTTCAAAAGCCGGAACTTTATATTAATCGTGAACAGAGCCTGCTGGAATTCAACAAGCGAGTTCTGGCGCAGGCGAAAGATGAGAAAGTGCCGCTGCTTGAGCGGCTTAATTATTTGTGTATTTCCTGTTCCAATCTTGACGAGTTTTTCGAGGTTCGTGTGGCCAGTGTTATCCAGATGGCGTCCATTGATCCCAAAGCCGTCGGTCCGGATGGATTAACGCCTAATGAGCAGCTGGAGCTGATTGCCGTCCATGCTCATCAACTGGTGGATGAGCAATATAAAGTCCTTAACGAGGTTCTGATTCCAAAACTGGCTGAGGAAAATATTCGTTTTATTCGCCGTAAGGAATGGACCGAAGCGCAGCTCAAATGGCTGGAAGCTTATTTTAACGATGAGTTGCTGCCGATTTTAACGCCGGTTGGACTGGATTCTGCGCACCCTTTTCCGCGCATCCTCAACAAGAGTTTAAATTTTATTATTTCATTGACCGGAAAAGATGCTTTCGGCAGAAATAGCGGCCGGGCCATTTTACAAGCGCCCCGAGCGTTGCCTCGCATCATTCAATTGCCTGCCGAGGAAACGGGCAGCGGAACGGCGGATTTTGTATTTTTATCATCAATTATTCATGCTTTTGTTGATCAGTTATTCAATGGCATGAGTGTTAAAGGCTGCTATCAATTCAGGGTCACCCGGAACAGCGACTTTTTTGTCGATGACGATGCCATTGACGATTTATTGCTCGCGGTGGAAGGTGAGCTGGCTATGCGGAATTACGGCGATGAAGTTCGTCTGGAAATTGACGCCAAATGCCCGGATGAAACAGTCACGTTTTTACTGGATCGTTTTGAAATGAGCCGTGATCGTTTGTTTTTGGTTGACGGGCCGGTCAATCTCAACAGAATTCAGGAAATTAATGATCTGGTCGGTCGGCCTGACCTTAAATTTCCGCCGTTTAAACCCGCTGTGCCGCAACAACTGGAACGCAGCAAAGACATTTTTGCTGCAATTAGAAAGCACGATATTTTGCTGCATCACCCGTTTGAGTCCTTTTCGCCGGTCGTTGAATTTATTCGCCAGGCGGCGGTTTCCCCTGAGGTGCTGGCCATTAAGCAAACGCTCTATCGAACCGGTGCCGATTCGCCTATCGTCAGCGCCTTAATCAAGGCGGCGAAAACAGGCAAGGTGGTGACGGTGGTTATCGAATTAAGGGCGCGATTCGATGAAAAAGCCAATATCGATTTGGCTTCCAAATTACAAGAAGCGGCCGTGCATGTGGTTTACGGCGTGGTGGGTTATAAAACTCATGCCAAAATGTGTCTGGTATTAAGAAGGGAAGGCAAGCAATTACGTAACTATGTACATTTGGGTACCGGGAACTATCATCCCAAAACAGCGCAAATTTACACGGATTATGGCTTGTTTTCCTGCGATAAAGAATTAGGCGAGGATGTCCGGCGCGTATTTGCCCAGCTGACCAGTTTGGGGAAAGTGACCAAGTTGAATAAATTATTGCAATCGCCGTTCACCTTGCATAGCGGGTTGATGGATAAGATTGAGCGGGAAATACTTCATGCCAGAAATGGAAAACCGGCAAAAATAATTATTCAAGTGAATGCTGTTGTTGAAGAGCAGTCTATTCGGGCTCTCTACCGTGCGTCACAGGCCGGGGTCGAGGTTAAATTAATTGTCCGGGGCGTATGTTGCTTAAAACCCGGCGTTTTGGGCGTGTCTGAAAATATAGAAGTGCGATCCATTATCGGGCGATTCTTGGAGCATGCGCGGGTTTATGCGTTTGAAAATGGCGGCGATAGAGAAGTTTACGCGTCCAGCGCAGATTTAATGAATCGCAATATGTTCCGGCGTGTCGAAATCTGTTTTCCCATTGAAAACAAGAAATTGCAAAACCGGATTTTGCAGGATCTGAATTTGTATTTAAAAGATAACACTCAGGCTTGGCTCTTGCAGTCGGATGGCAGTTATCAACGCTTGCAAAAAATCGACGCTGAAGAACCGATTCAAGCCCAGACTGTGCTTATGCATGAATTGCAATGACTAGGGTGCGCGAAATTGCCCAGCTAGGGGCCAAGGTACTCAGACAAAAAGCGGAGGCCGTTGCTGATGTACATGATGTTGAGATTCGGCAGATAATCGAAGCCATGCAAAGCACTCTGGCAACGACTTCGGGCGTAGGTATTGCTGCGCCCCAGATCAGCAAATTAAAACAGATTATCATTATTGCGTCGCGGCCTACGCCCCGTTACCCATCGGCGCCGCTGATGGAGCCGACGGTGATGATTAATCCTTGTTTTGAGGTCTTGTCGGAAGCTCAAGAAAAGGGCTGGGAAGGTTGCTTGAGTGTTCCAGGGATACGCGCTTTAGTGCCGAGGTATCAGGAAATAATGATTCACTATACAGATCAGCAGGGCGGTTTGGTGGAGTCTAAGCTGAGCGGATTTGTGGCGAGAATCTTCCAGCATGAAGTTGATCATCTGGAAGGTAAGACGTATCTGGACAGGGTTGAGAATAACGCGGATATTTTCGCGGAAAGTGAGTATGTTAAATTGGTTGACGGCATGCCTGTGTGACGCATGTTCCTGCGTTACCTAAAGTACCCGCTTTTGGCGTTATACCTCCTGCATTCATGTAGGCAACGATGATCTATAAAAAACAAATGTACTATCACCCTTATACACTTCTGTTGTTAAAAACGCGCTTATGGTATTATTGGCGGTTTTAACTACCTGGATTATTATAAATGGCAAAAGAAGATCAAATTGAAATGGAAGGGAAGGTGATTGACACGCTTCCTAACACTATGTTTCGCGTCGAACTGGAAAATGGTCATATTGTGACTGCACATATCTCGGGAAAAATGCGCAAGCATTACATCCGTATTCTTACCGGAGACAGTGTTAAAGTTGAAATGACTCCTTACGATTTAACCAAAGGTCGTATCACATTCCGTATGCGTTAATCCTGTATCAACAGGATTAACGCAAGTTCCTTGAATAGCTAGTGCGGCTCGGTCGCCGTATTAAAAGCCAGTTATTGCACTCCGCCGAATTAAAAATTGGCTTCAGGAACAATCAACTCAGCGCTGTCTATAGCGAAGTTCAGCTCATTATCCTTCACGTAAATTCGCACATGTCCACCGTGCGCCAATTCGCCAAACAGTAAGTCATTAGCCAGAGGCTTTTTGATTTTCTCTTGAATGAGTCGCGCCATCGGTCTGGCTCCCATTTTGGGGTCGCAGCCGTTTTCAGCTAACCATAACCGGGCATCGGGATCCAATGCCAGCGTTACGTGTTTGTCTGCCAGCAAGGCTTCCAATTCAAAGATGAATTTATCAACCACATGTCCGACAATTGAAATATCCAATGGTTTAAATTGAATGATGGCGTCCAGACGATTGCGAAATTCGGGTGAGAAGCCTTTTTCAATAACCTTCAAGCTGTCGGTGGCATGATCCTGATGGGTAAAGCCAATAGAGGCGCGGCTGCCTTCTTCCGCTCCTGCATTGGTGGTCATCACCAGAATGATGTTACGGAAGTCTGCCTTGCGGCCGTTATTATCGGTCAATGAGCCGTGGTCCATGACCTGCAATAACAGGTTGAATACATCTGGATGGGCTTTTTCCAATTCGTCCAGCAGCAATACGGCATGAGGATGCTTGGTTACCTGTTCGGTTAATAAACCGCCCTGATCAAAGCCCACATAGCCTGGAGGCGCGCCTATCAGTCTGGAAACGGTGTGTCGCTCCATATACTCGGACATGTCAAAGCGAATCAACTCCACGCCCAGCACCTTGGCCAGTTGTCGTGTCACTTCGGTTTTACCTACGCCTGTAGGCCCCGCAAAAAGAAAGGAACCGATAGTTTTCTGCGTATCTCTAAGTCCTGCCCGAGATAATTTTATGGCTGATGCCAGTGCCGAAATCGCCTCATCTTGTCCAAAGACCAGCATTTTCAGGTTCTTTTCCAAATTACCCAGCTTGTCGATGTCATTGGAAGATACCGATTTTGCGGGCACTCTGGCTATTTTGGAGACTATGTCTTCTATCTCGGCAACGTCAATGAGCTGTTTGCGATCGGCTTCAGCGGTCATGCGTTGTTTTGCACCTGCTTCATCGATAACATCAATCGCTTTATCGGGTAAATGCCGGTCGGTAATATAGCGATCCGATAATTCCGCCGCCACGCGTAATGCCTCGGACGAATATTTAACGTCATGATGTTCTTCAAAGCGGGATTTAAGCCCTTTTAGAATCAGGATGGTGTCTTCAACGGAAGGCTCAAGTACATCAATTTTCTGAAATCTCCGCGCCAAAGCATGATCTTTTTCAAAAACACCGCGATACTCCTGATAAGTAGTAGACCCTATGCAGCGTAATTGACCGGAAGCCAGCGCCGGCTTAATCAAATTGGACGCATCCATCACCCCGCCGGAAGCCGAACCTGCCCCAATAATAGTGTGGATTTCATCAATAAACAGGATTGAGTCTGGTTCCTTGTTGAGTTGAGTTAGCAACGCTTTCAGCCGCTTTTCAAAGTCACCCCGGTATTTGGTGCCGGCAACCAGTGCGCCCAAATCCAGCGAATAAATCACGCTGTTCATCAGAACGTCCGGCACTTGCTCTTCAACAATGCGTTTCGCCAAACCCTCTGCGATAGCCGTTTTGCCAACACCCGCTTCACCGACCAGTAGGGGGTTGTTTTTACGGCGACGGCAAAGCGTCTGAATGGTGCGCTCAACCTCAAGGTCTCTGCCGATTAACGGGTCGATTCGACCCTTCAAGGCTTCTTCATTGAGATTGGTGGTGTACTTATCCAGTGGGCTGCCTGAGGCTTCGGCATCAGGATTGCCTGATTCCGGTGACCGGCTACTTGCCGAATCATTTTCAGGATCAATTTTTGAAATGCCGTGAGCCAGATAATTGACCACATCCAGTCTTGAAATATCCTGTTTATTTAACAGGTAAACCGCATGGGAATCCTGCTCACTGAATAAGGCTACAAATAAATTGGCACCGGAAACCTCCTTCTTGTCGGATGCCTGTACATGAAAAACAGCGCGTTGAAGCACCCGCTGAAATCCCAAAGTAGGCTGGGTTTCCCGCTGGATACCCACTGGAATTAGCGATGTGGTTTCGTCAATAAATTGCGTCAACTGGCCGCGTAGTACCTTAATGTCACAACCGCATGCTATCAAAATCGGCTGCGCAGACGCATTTTCGAGCAATGCCAGCAGCAAATGCTCAACCGTGATAAATTCATGCCGTTTATCATGCGCATTTTTAAAGGCATTGTTTAACGTAATTTCAAGTTCTTTGCTTAACATACACTCTCCAACCTACACTTCTTCCATCGAGCACATCAACGGATGATGATGTTCTCGTGAATAGTCATTAACTATATATACTTTGGTTTCAGCAACATCTTTAGAATACATTCCGCATACACCAACCCCTTGCGTATGTACTTGCAGCATCACCTGAGTCGCCTTTTCTTCAGACATAGCAAAAAAGTCCATCAAAATCTCAATTACAAAATCCATGGGCGTAAAATCATCATTTAACAAGATAACCTTGTATAAAGGCGGTCTCTTTAGTTTAGGTTTGGCTTCTTGAACAGCCAAACCGCCATCTTTATCTTTGAATGGGTCAAAATCGGACATAATTGTAATAATAAAATATTTGAGCTTCTAACATAGTGCCAATCTTGGTGAATTTCAACTCTTATGTTTACAACAAAATAAACAAGATTTATACGAAAGTTTAGCAGGCACCTTGTATCTTCTTTCCTGCGTCTTTTTTACCAGCATAATATCTCCAAATCTAGTAAAATATTAGCTTTTACAGTTGGAATTCAGTAATGGTTTGGAAACCACACGTTACAGTTGCCGCCGTTATTGAACAAGACCAGCGATTTTTACTCGTAGAAGAAGAAACCTCGTATGGACTTCAATTCAATCAGCCTGCCGGACATCTTGAAGAAGGCGAGGATCTGATTGCGGCGGTCAAGCGTGAAGTGCTGGAAGAAACCGCCTGGGAGTTTGAACCTGAGCACATTGTTTCCATCCAACTTTGGCGAAAAAATCCTGACTTTCCCAGCTTTGTCAGAGTCTGTTTTTCCGGTCGCTGCCATTCGCACAACCCGACGCAACCCTTGGATGACGGCATCGTCGCCGCTCACTGGTTAACGCGCGATGAAATTGAAGCAGAACGACATCGTTTGCGTAGTCCATTAGTACTTATTAGTATAGACGAATATCTCAGCGGGCAACGCTACCCCTTATCCTTGCTTAAATCATTTATCGATCTTGACCATGAGTAAAAAAGTAATCGTCGGCATGTCAGGCGGTGTCGATTCTTCCGTAACCGCTTTGCTGCTTTTAGAGCAAGGTCATCAAGTCACCGGTTTGTTTATGAAAAACTGGGAAGAGGACGATGGCACGGAGCAATGCACGGCAATGGAGGATCTCGCTGACGCCCAACAGGTTTGCGATAAACTGGGCATCGAGTTAAAAACCGTAAATTTTGCCGCCGAATACTGGGACGAGGTATTTGAAGTATTCCTGTCTGAGTTTAAAGCAGGCCGTACGCCCAATCCCGATATTTTGTGCAACAAACACGTTAAATTCAAAGCCTTCCTGAATTATGCCATCGAAGATTTGGGAGCGGAATATATCGCCACAGGTCACTATGCTCGGGTATCCGAGCAAGACTGTGAATACTTTTTGTTAAAAGGCCTGGACCCGAACAAAGAGCAAAGCTATTTTCTTTACACGCTGGGACAAAAACAGCTGTCGCGCACGCTGTTCCCAATAGGCCATTTGCATAAACCGGAAATCCGGGCCATGGCCGATAAAGCCGGTTTTGCCAACAGCCGGAAGAAAGACAGCACCGGCATCTGTTTCATCGGCGAGCGCAAATTCACCGAATTTTTGCAACGCTATCTGCCGACGCAACCGGGCGAGATGCGGACCCCCCAAGGACAACATATCGGCAAGCATCACGGCTTGATGTACTACACCTTAGGTCAACGCCAAGGCTTGGGCATAGGCGGTGTTAAGAATGCGCCGGATGAGCCGTGGTATGTACTGGAAAAAGATTTGGAAAATAATATCCTGATCGTCGGTCAAGGTCACGATCACCCGTTGATGCTGCATAACACATTGGAAGCGAGCCAACTCGATTGGTGCAGCAACAGGCCGTTGACAAAAACGATACGCTGCACCGCTAAAACCCGCTATCGTCAGGCAGATCAGCTCTGTTCTTTGGAACCGATAGGTAACGACCGATGCAAAGCTGTTTTCGATCAACCGCAAAGGGCTATTACACCCGGACAATCCGTCGTTTTTTACGACGGTGAAATATGTCTGGGCGGCGGGATTATTGAATCAAAAGCCAACGAATAACAACATACACTAAAATACTCGGATAACCCCATGACTAATTTCGCCCTCACCGCTATTTCCCCTATCGACGGCCGCTATGCTGACAAAGTGGCCGCATTGCGTCCAATTTTCAGCGAATACGGCCTGATCCGCTTTCGCGTACTCGTTGAAGTGCGCTGGCTGCAAGCCTTGGCTAACCATCCGCTGATTATCGAAGTCAGTCCGTTCAGCGACGCGGCGACACAGCTGTTAAACAACATCGTCAGCGATTTTTCAGAAGCCGATGCGCAACGCGTCAAAGACATCGAAAAAACCACGAATCACGATGTCAAAGCCGTTGAATATTTGCTGAAAGAAAAAATCGCCGGTTGCGCCGAGTTGGAAAAGGTCAGTGAATTCATTCATTTTTCCTGCACCTCGGAAGACATCAATAACCTGTCTTACGCGTTAATGCTCAAAGAAGGCCGGGAAGTCATCCTGGCGCAAATCGGGGACTGCATCGCGGCGCTCAAGACTATTGCCGTGGAAACCGCAGACCAGCCGATGCTGTCGCGGACCCACGGACAATCCGCCACGCCCACCACCACCGGCAAGGAATTTGCCAACGTCGCCGCGCGCATGTTGCGTCAAAAAGACCAACTGCAAGCCGTAGCCCTGTTAGGCAAAATAAACGGCGCAGTAGGTAACTATAATGCGCATTGCGTGGCCTATCCTGATGTGGATTGGGCGGAATTTGGCCGAAACTTTGTCGAATCTCTGGGACTGCAATTTAATCCCTACACCATCCAGATTGAACCGCACGATTATATTGCCGAGTATTTCCACGCCCTGTCGCGCTTTAATACCATTTTGCTGGATTTTGACCGCGACATTTGGGGCTATATCTCTTTGGGTTACTTCAAACAAAAAACCATCGCCGGTGAAATCGGCTCTTCCACCATGCCGCACAAAGTCAACCCGATTGATTTTGAAAACTCGGAAGGTAATTTAGGCTTAGCCAATGCCATATTCGGCTTTTTAGCCGAAAAATTGCCGGTATCGCGCTGGCAGCGGGATTTAACCGATTCAACCGTATTGAGAAATATCGGTGTCGGCATCGCCCACACCAGCATCGCCATTCAGGCCAGCTTAAAAGGCATCTCCAAATTGCAGATCAATGTCGATGCGATTGAAGCCGACCTCAATGCCAACTGGGAAGTGTTGGCCGAACCCATACAAACTGTGATGCGTCGCTACGGTATTGAAAAGCCCTATGAAAAATTAAAAGAGCTCACCCGCGGTCAGCGCATTACCCCGGAACAAATGCAGGCGTTTATTGAAAAGCTGGAAATTCCGGCTGAAGCCAAGGCAATCTTGCTGGAGCTGACGCCGCGCAGTTACACCGGTTACGCTGAAAAACTGGCCAAAGAAATTTAGGGTCCTGTTGGAATCCTCTCTATGTCGCATCTTGAAACGCCTGTTCATGGTTATGCATGGAAAATCAAAAATTACCTCATGGAGAGGGTGATGAAAACAGCAAAAATCTCAAGCGTAAAACTATTTATTAACTGTGGCGGTAGAGTTTAGCTATGTTGTCTTATTCAATTATTGGCGAAAAATCGCTGACTTTTTGTCGTTGGTTGGCCATTATCACAGCCATAGCCGCGCCTATGTCGACTGCTGTAACCAGCGTTACCAGCATCGCCATGTTATTGACCTGGCTAATTTCAGGGGAACCTGTCCGCAGTTTAAAAATATCCGCTGAACAGCCCGCAGGTAAAATGTTGTTGCTGTTTTTTGCGTGGTTATTAATAGGCACTCTCTACGCAGAGACCCCCTGGACGGAAAAAGTTGACACCTTGTTAAGCTGGAAAAAATTAGCTTTCACCTTCGTGTTACTAGGCTTGTTTTATCAAACGCATTGGAAGCGCTTGTTTGTCGGTAGTTATTTAGCCGTCATGGTTATTGCCGGACTGGTCGCAGTGCCGCTATGGTTGGCTGATTTGTCGATAAGGTCGGGACGAGAGCCCGGTATTTTTATGACCAATTATGCCTCGCAGAGCATGGCTTTTATTGCAGCAGTCGTCTGCTGTATTTTTTTATTAAGACAACAACTCTCCCTAAAGCATAAGTACTTGCTTTATGGTGTTATTGCCTTGTTTATAGTGAATATTTTCTTTATCAGCCCAGCGCGTAGCGGTTATGTAGCATTTCCATTTGCAGTGATATTCGCAGCTGGTTGCGTTTATGGATATAAAAAACTGCTGCCAATAATCGCCGTTACCGGTAGCGTAATGCTTGTCGCAATACTTTGCTCATCAACTTTACAGCAACGAACACAAACGGGATTGACGGAAAAAGCGGCGTATCAAACCAGCGGAGAACTGACCTCTATAGGCGTCAGGGTTATTTTTGCAAAAAACACGCTTTCGTTAATTAAAGAACACCCCGTGTTAGGTTACGGCACTTCATCATTTAAATCGACCTACAGCCGTTATGCCGCTGCGCAATATTCAGGTTGGCGTGGAACCTCTACGTCAGATCCGCACAATCAATATCTGTTTGTTTGGCTGGAAAATGGACTGATAGGGTTGTTACTGTTTTTTGCCTATATCTATACGGCTATTCGCCAGGGACTGAACAGTCAACCCTATGGCGTAATCGCAGCGAGTTTTCTAGTCGCCGTGTGCGCCACCAGCTTATTTAATTCTCATTTTAAAACTTTTCCTGAAGGCAATTTACTCGCCTTTTTTGTCGGTATTCTATTGGCACAACGTAACGTTGAAACCAAGGAAAGTCCTTAACAATCATGCTCAAAAAAATGATTTGTTGAAAATTCAATTGTTTTTAATGCATTTGTCATCACTAAGTTTATGGGTATTGCAAAATAAATTACATGATGATATGAATATAACTGTCGATTCATAATAGTTTTCGCCCTTTTTTCAAAAGAGAAAAGTAGAAGTTTTTTGGAAACCCGGTATCGACAATCAACTATAAACATTAATATGAGGAGAGAATTATGAAAAAATTAGCATCTATATGTGCAGCTTTATTATTTCTTTTGAGTACTTCTGTTTTCGCTGAAAAACATGCCTCTGAGGCACTGGAACACGCCAATGCGGCGGTAGTTCAGGGTAAAGCAGGTAAATCCGAGAAATTGGTCGAACACGCAAAGCTGGCATTGGAGCAAACACTGGCAGCGTCCATAGTAGCCAAGGGCATACCAAAAAACCATTTGGATGAGGCTGCCAAGGAACTGCAAGAAGCCATTGATCACGGTAACTTGGATCATGCCGACGTGGCGACCAAGCATGCCGAGGCGGCAATAGAGCACATTAATAAAGCCGAAACTAAATAATATCAATAGCGCTTTGGAGGAAAGGGGCGGCTATTCCGCCCCTTTCTTTAAGTGGTTAATCGCTTATCCATCCGTATCGATCAGCGGTTAATAGCAAGAATTTCCTGAACATTATTCCGGGGGTGATTGATATGTCTATACAAAAAAAACTGTTACGGTTTTATCCCGCTCCCTGCGAAAAAGTCTCCATTAAAGGCCTCTATCTTGCCCATCAATTACATAAATTGGGTACGGCCGAATCGCCCTTTGTTTATGCCAATTTCCTGTCGAGCCTGGACGGGCGCATTGCCTTGGAAGATACCGTCCAAGGCACCTACATCCCCAAACATATAACAACAGCTTCCGACTTTGGCCTGTTCATGGAATTGCATGCGCAGGCAGACTGTATCATTACCCACGGCGGCTATATGCGGACCTTGAGCGAAGGACGGCTGGGTAACATATTGCAGGTCAGGGATAAAGAGCTTGTCGAATGGCGGCGGAACAATGGCTTAAAACCACAGCCTGCAGTGATCATCGCCAGCGCCAGCCTGAATTTTCCGCTCGACAACAGTCTCAAGGAACATGGGCAAGCCGTTTATATAGCCACCGGAAGCAATGCCGATCCGGATCGTATCCGTTACTGGCAAGACTTAGGGTATCCGATACTTTTTACCGGTGAAGACCAAATGGTTCACGGCGGGCCTCTGATTGATGCACTAAGCAGCCTGAGTTACAGAACTATTTACCTTGTTGCCGGACCGCAAATGCTGGACACTGTCATCCGGGAAAAGCAGTTATCAAGGTTATACCTGACCATTACCCATCAGCTAATAGGCGGCAAAGACTTCCGTACCTTACTGACCGGGACTACGCTTGGAGCGGAAGGCAACCTGATACTTGAAGCAATGTACTATGAACAGGACGCGCCGCCCGGATCCGGCCAGTTTTTCATGCAATTCGGTCTGGAGCGATCCACTAGCACTGACACTTAAATTCGATTTTTTAAGGGGGAGCACATGAAACAATGGGTCTGTACAACCTGCGGCTATAACATGATCGGCGATCCCCCTGATGTCTGCCCCTTTTGCGGAGCCCATCATGATAAATTTCTCAGCTGGGAAGACGCCGAAAAAACCTATCGCGTCACCGCCACTCAAATCAATGAGAGCGTTATCCAACTGGTTTCCGTGCCCAAACTGGGACTGGAACATGCGGCCTACCGGATTGAAACGGAAAATGAGGCTGTATGGATCGATTGTCCTTCCGCATTTAACCGCACACTGGAACCGGTGCGGAAAATATTCTTTACTCACCCGCACTTTATGGGGGCATCCAATCAATACCGTGAGCTTTGGAATGCAAAAGTCTACCTGCATGCTTTGGACGCAGGGAATCCCTTAATCAAATCATTCCCGGTCGATGAACGTTTCAACAATGACTTTACGATTGACGGGGTGGCAGCGTACCACATAGGCGGACATACGCCGGGCTATACGCTTTATATTTATCAGGACGTGTTGTTTATCTGTGATTACGCATTTCCGCCCGGCCCCAAAATGCGTTTAAACCCCTTCGGTCCGAAAACCGAAACCTTACAAAGAGCTGAACGGATATTGACCATTATCAACAGCTATTCATTAAAAACCGTCTGCGGCTATAACTATGTCTGCGGCTTCAAAGACTGGTTGCCGGATTTTGAACGCGCCGTTAAAGCCTCCGCTCGCGGATAATGAAGATTCTTACCGTCGCTGACATTCAAGAGCTGATACAGGTTATTGGCCTGGAAAATTTCTTCAAGCGGGTTATTACCGCTTTAGAAGAAGATTTCGGTCGTTGGAGCGAGTTTATTTTATCGCCGCGTCACGGAACCTATTATCCTGATGGCGTCATTGAGTTGATGCCCTGTGCAGACCGGCAGCACTATGCATTCAAATATGTTAACGGCTATCCCGGCAATCCGCTTAAAGGCAAACTCAACGTTGTAGCCATCGGAGTCTTAAGCGATGCCGATAGCGGCTATCCGCTAATGATTAGCGAAATGACCTTATTGACCGCATTCAGGACAGCGGCAACGGGCGTTCTGGCAGCAAAATACCTAGCCCGTGAAGATGCAAAAACTTTAGCCATTATAGGTACCGGGGCGCAGGCGGAGTTTCAGGTACTGGCATTCGCCGGTTTTTTTCCACTGGAAGAAATCCGTTTTTTTGATAGCGATCCGCAGGCTATGGTCAAATTCTCACGGAACCTGGCCGAACAAAAGTTCAGGTTAATTCCTTGCGACAGTATCGTCGAAGCCGTGCGCGATGCCGACATTGTGATAACGGCGACCGCCGCCAAAAAACGGCAGTCCTTGTTTGAAATTGAGGATATTGCACCGGGTGCCTATATACTTGCGATGGGCGGCGACAGCCCGGGGAAAACCGAGCTATCTGCCGAATTCCTGAAACAGGTCAGGCTGGTGGTCGAATATAAACCGCAAAGTCTGGTAGAAGGGGAGGTGCAACAATGCGAAGCCGATCTTATCTATGCCGAATTATGGGAACTGGTCTGCAAGAATAAGCCCGGAAGGCGGAATAATCGGGAGATTACGCTGTTCGATTCAGTCGGGTTTGCGTTGGAGGATTACTCGATACTTCGGGTTGTTTATGAACTGGCAAAAGAATATCAACTGGGCACAGAGTCGGATTTAATACCCGAACTCAACGATCCTAAAAATTTATTTGGCTTACTGAATCTTTGAAATAGAGTGTTCCCGAGAGCTAAGGATATTCGCCTACGGCAATAAACTCCATCCGCTTGGTGATACTACC
Organism: Methylobacter tundripaludum SV96; assembly: GCF_000190755.2. Classification (GTDB taxonomy): domain Bacteria; phylum Pseudomonadota; class Gammaproteobacteria; order Methylococcales; family Methylomonadaceae; genus Methylobacter_A; species Methylobacter_A tundripaludum. The sequence continues at coordinate 684,189 of NZ_JH109152.1, forward strand.
TATTGATTCAAGGCATTGATTTCTCTAATCTGTGGCTATTCAAAAAGCAGCATTTGGAAAATATCTATGACTGACCTGATCCGTAAGACATGTGAAGTGTGCAGAATTGGCGCACCGTTGGCCACTCAGGCGGAAATCGACGAATTTATGCCGCAACTACAGGGCTGGGAGCTTGTCGAAATAGACGGCATCAAGCGCTTACAAAAAACCTTCAAGTTCAATAATTTTGCAAACGCCCTGTCGTTTACCAATAAAATCGGCGCACTTTGCGAGCAAGAAGGCCATCACCCGGCCATTTTAACGGAATGGGGCAGGGTAACCGTGACCTGGTGGTCTCACAAGATAAAAGGCTTACACGTTAATGATTTTGTTATGGCCGCCAAGACAGACGCTTTGCTATAAGGTCTCTCCGTAGAACGTCTCAATAATCTTTTTCATCAAGTGTAAGGTTTTATTTTCAGGGTCTTTTTCCGGATTAAATTCGCTGATTTCCAGGCCGCATATTTTCGGATGCCGATTAATCAATGCAAGCGCTTTTAGCAGTTCCTCCGCTTTAATGCCGCCTTGAGCAGGCGTTTCAACGCCGGGAGCATCGTCAGGATCGATAAAATCCAAATCGATGCTGATGCCGATAACCTGACACGACAGGCTGAGTTTATCGATGGCTTTAGTTAACACTTGGGCAAGTCCATCAATCTGTTCGGCAAAAATAATTTCTACCTTCGCTTGCTTTAATAGGTCGTATTCTTCATTTTCGTAACTCCGGACGCCGATCAGAATGAGGTTTTCCGGTTTGATAAAATCGGAACCAGGATACATCGCCGCCAGTTTTTTATCCGCTTTTCCAAGCAAAGCGGCCAGCGGCATGCCATGAATATTACCGGATGGCGATGTAGCAAATGTATGCGCATCCATGTGTGCATCCAGCCAGATCAGACCGAATTTACCGGGCCGCTGCAATCCATTCAGCACGCCGCCCCAGGTTCCCAACGCACAGGAATGGTCGCCGCCGATGACCAGGAAAACCTGGTTTTGTTCTGTCCAGTATTGGCTGAACCGGCTTATCGATTGATTCAGCCTGGATAATTTTTCGTCCTTTGACCCGTTATTTTCAGGATAAAGCATATGCCACTGGAGTTGCAGGCCTTGCTGTTCAGGTTTTTGAAGGGCAAACGCATCGCGCAGCATTTCCGCCGCATAGCCGCATGTACGCAACGGCCCGCCTAAACATGATGCAATGCCTAAAGTTTGTAAAATAGCCACATCACCCTCGCTAATCGGAGGCAATCAATATGAATCAGGATAAAGTCAAAATTAATGTTTATTACGACGGAGCCTGTCCCAAATGCGTCAAAGACAGGTCGACCTATGAAAAACTCGCCGGCAAAGCGGGCGAAGACGTCTGCTGGATCGACATCACCGGCCGGGAAGAGCAGCTGCGTAAAATCGGCATCGACCCTCACAAGGCGCTGACCGAACTGCATGTTCAGGATGAAAATCAGCGGATTCATTCCGAGATGGATGCGTATATCCTGCTGATGAGCAAAGTGCCTGTATTGAAACCGCTGGCCTGGCTGATCGGGTTGCCGCTGATTCGGCCGTTGCTCGCCGGAATCTACCATTGGCAGGTTAATCGACGCCTGCACCGTAGCGGACGGCTATGATTAATCCTAAAAAAATCAGTTGGAGCGCGTGTCATCCGTTCGTGCTGAGCTTGTCGAAGCATGAACGGATGACACGCCACCACCCATTCGGTGAGCATTCCAAACCCCGCTCATCCTTCGACAAGCTCAGGGCGAACGGGATTTGGAATGCTCAACTGATTTTTCTAGGTTAATCCACCAATTTTTTCAAAACCGTGCGCAGAATGCCGCCATCCCGGTAATATTGGATTTCAATCGGCGTATCGATGCGGCTTACGGTCTTAAAGGCCGTGACGGTTCCATCGGGCGCGGTTGCCGAAACCTTAACTTCCTGTTGCGGCACCGAGGCATCGGAAATATCGATTGCAAAGGTTTCCGTCCCGGTTAATTTCAGGTTTTTAGCCGATTCGCCGTCGATAAATTGCAACGGCAAAATACCCATGCCGATCAGGTTACTGCGGTGAATCCTTTCGTAACTCTCGGCGATGACCGCTTTCACGCCCTGCATAAACGGGCCTTTCGCCGCCCAGTCGCGGGACGAGCCGGAGCCGTATTCTTTACCGGCAAGGATGCACAGCGGTATGCCCGCATCTTTATACTTCATCGCGGCATCAAAAAACGTCATCCGTTCGCCGGTGGGATGATAGCGCGTAACATTGCCTTCAATACCCGGCACCAGCAGGTTATGAATGCGAATATTGGCGAAGGTGCCCCGGCTCATCACCTGATCGTTGCCCCGGCGCGAACCGTAACTGTTCCAGTCTTTTTGTTCTATGCCTTTCTCCAGAAGATACAACGCCGCAGGGGAGCCGGGGGCAATTTGACCGGCCGGTGAAATGTGATCGGTGGTCACGGAGTCGCCGAACAGGGCCAGCACCTGCATGCCGGTAAGCGGGTGTATTTCTTGCCGGTCGGTGGTCATTCCTTCGAAGAATGGCGGATTCCTAATGTAGGTCGAGTTCTCGTTCCATTCGTACAGTTCGGTGCCGCTGACTTCCACCTTCTGCCATGTTTTAGTGCCGGTAAAAACATCCGCATAACGCTCCCGGAACATCTCCGGTGTAACAAACTGCCTCATTACTTCGGCCACTTCCCAAGGCGTAGGCCAGATGTCTTTCAGGTAAACCGGCTTGCCGTCCTTGGCTACACCCAGCGGTTCGCGAGTAATATCCAACGCTGTTGAACCTGCCAGCGCATAGGCAACGACCAGCGGCGGCGAGGCGAGATAATTGGTCTTGGTCAGCGGATGCACGCGGCCTTCAAAATTCCTGTTGCCGGACAGCACCGCCGACACGACCAGATCGTTTTCCAGTATCGCTTTTTCAACGGATTCGTCCAGCGGGCCGGAGTTGCCGATGCAGGTGGTGCAGCCGTAGCCGACCAGATAGAAGCCCAGCTGTTCCAGAAAGCCAAGCAGCCCGGACTGTTTTAGATACTCCGTTACCACCAATGAACCGGGAGCCAGCGAGGTTTTGACATAATTTTTAACTTTCAATCCCCGCTCCACCGCCTTTTTGGCGACCAGGCCAGCTGCGAGCATGACCGACGGGTTGCTGGTGTTGGTACAGGAAGTAATCGCAGCGATGACGACTGCGCCATGGGTTATTTTCTCATCGGCATTATTCCTCGATACGATGCCGCTACGTTCCAGATCCTGCTCGAATAGCCCCATGCCCTTGATGCCTGTCGGTTCGATCAGCATTTGCCGGTAGGTCGGCCCGACTTCACTGAGGGTGATGCGGTCTTGCGGGCGCTTGGGGCCTGCCAGCGAAGGTTCAACGGTGCCGAGATCGACTTCCATGACCTGGGTAAATTCCGGGTCCGGCGCAGTGTCGGTGCGAAACAGCCCCTGTTCTTTGGCATAACGTTCGGTCAGATCGATCAGCTCCGCATGACGCCCGGTGAAACGCATGTAACTGAGCGTCTCGTCGTCGATCGGAAAAAAACTCACCGTCGAACCTTGCTCAGGCGCCATATTACTGAGGGTAGCCCGGTCCGGAATACTCAAGTTAGTCAGCCCGGAACCGTAAAACTCGATGAATTTCCCGACCACGCCAAAGTTCCGGCAAAGTTCCGTAATGCGCAGCACCAGATCCGTTGCGGTCACGCCCGGAGGCAGTTCGCCGGTCAATTTAATGCCGACCACATCGGGAACCAGCATGTAGACGGGCTGATCCAGCATCACCGCTTCGGCCTCAATACCGCCGACACCCCAACCCAGCACGCCCAGGCCGTTAATCATCGGCGTATGCGAATCGGTGCCGACGCAGCTGTCGGGATAACAGACGTTTTTGTCCTTGTTATGGAAGACAACCGGCGCAAGGTATTCGAGATTGACCTGATGAACGATGCCGGTAGAAGGAGGAACCACACGGAGATTTTGGAACGCCGATTGCCCCCATTTAAGGAACTCATAGCGTTCGGCATTTCTTTCAAATTCGATGGTTTCGTTTAATAGCAGCGCATTGGCCTTGCCGAAATAATCGACCTGCACCGAGTGATCGATCACCAGATCGCAGGGAATCAACGGATTGATTTTTTTCGGATCGCCGCCCAGCCGCTTCATCGCATCCCGCATCGCGGCCAGATCAACGAGTGCCGGTACGCCGGTAAAATCCTGCAATATCACCCGGGCTGGTTTGAACGGGATTTCATATCGGGTGCCTTGCGGCTGCCAGTTGGCGACGCTCAAGACATGATCTTGGGTAATCACATCGTTGTCGCAGTTGCGCAATAAAGACTCAAGCAGGATTTTTATCGTGTACGGCAGTCGTGAGATATTGGCCGCGCCGGTAGATTCAAGCCGGGACAGGGAATAATACGAAATCGAGCCGATGCTGTCGGTTTTCAGTTGTTGATGCGCACCAAATGGATCGTGGTTAATCATGATAGAAACCTCCCTGATGGGCTCGACAAATGTTATTAACTTAAATAGCTTTTACCCGTATCAGTAGTTGCGTCAAGGATTTTGATTTTATCTTGAGGTAATCGAGAGCTAAATTTTGGTTTAAAAGTTCATCTGATGAAATGGTGATTTCAATCGGATACCGGGCAAGAAGTTTTCTATTCAAACCGGGGGAAAACCGTTATAGTCAAACTCTGTTCATTCTGACTCAGGAGGCTATCATGGCTGACACCGGAATCGATAATAATGCCGTAGCAGTGCCGAATAAAATTCTGCAACTACAGGCAGGCAAGTCATGAAAAATAAGACCGCCAATACCCGCACAGAAACCGACTCCTTCGGCCCCATCCAAGTACCCGCCGACAAATACTGGGGCGCGCAAACCCAGCGATCCCTTCTTAACTTCAAAATCGGTAATGAACGCCTGCCTCGGCCTTTGATCCGCGCGCTGGGCATCGTCAAATATTGCGCAGCATTATCGAATATCGCGCTGAACAATATTGATGACAAAATCGGCTACGCGATAGTCGATGCGGCTCGGGAGGTGATCGACGGCAATCTGGACGACAACTTTCCTCTTGTGGTCTGGCAGACCGGTTCCGGCACCCAGTCCAATATGAATGCCAACGAGGTGATTGCTAATCTGGCTATCGAGCGGCTTGGCGGTGCTATGGGCACTAAAACGCCGGTGCATCCGAACGATCATTGCAACCGCAGTCAGTCGTCGAATGATGCCTTTCCAACGGCCATGCATATTGCGACGGTCGAGCAGTTGCACCATTTACTGATTCCTTCGCTCCAGCATTTGCACCGCGCGCTGTCCGACAAATCCCAGTCATGGAATGAAATAATCAAGATTGGGCGAACGCATTTGCAGGACGCAACCCCGCTGACATTGGGGCAGGAGTTTTCCGGTTACGCTGCCCAGGTGCAATTCGGTATCGACCGGATTAACGACAGTCTCAAACGGCTGTATCCGTTGGCGCAAGGCGGTACGGCGGTGGGCACCGGCCTGAATTCGAAACCGGGTTTCGGCGAACAGTTTGCCGAAGAAGTTGCGAAGTTTACCGGGCTTCCTTTCGTCTCTGCGGCCAATAAATTCGAGGCATTGGCTGCGCACGACGCGATGGTGGAAATCTCCGGAGTGTTAAACACCATCGCGGTCAGTCTTACTAAAATAGCCAATGATATTCGCCTGTTGAGTTCGGGACCGCGCTCCGGCATTGGTGAACTATCGCTGCCTGAAAACGAACCCGGTTCTTCGATCATGCCGGGCAAGGTGAATCCGACCCAATGCGAAGCCATGACGATGGTTTGCGCACAGGTCATGGGTAATCACACCACCGTTACTTTTGCCGGGGCGCAAGGGCATTTGGAACTCAATGTGTTCAAGCCGGTCATTATTTATAACGTGCTCCAGTCGATCCGCCTGATCGGCGACGCGGCGGTCAGTTTCACCGATCATTGCGTTGTCGGCATTGAGCCGAATATCGACCGTATTGCCGAGCTTATGGAACGGTCGCTGATGCTGGTAACCGCCCTGGCGCCGCGCATCGGCTACGACAATGCGGCCAAAATTGCGAAACTGGCTTTTAAAAACCGCAGTACGCTGCGTGAAGAGGCGGTTTCCGGCGGATTTGTGACCGAAGAGGAATTCGACAAGCTTGTTTGTCCGGAAAACATGATTTTTCCCCAATAAAGAACGAAAGAGAATACCATTAAGCGGTTAGGTACTTTTGATAACGAATAGAGGAGATAGATCATGCATGTAACATACGAACTGGCCGAACAGGCAATGGCTGCGGCCATTGCCGAGTCAAAAAAAATCGGTACGCAGATGTGTATCGCCGTAGTGGATTCCGGCGCTGACTTAAAGGCGTTCGTGAGAATGGACAATGCCTGGGTAGGCAGCGTGGATATTGCCATCAAGAAAGCCAAAACTGCTTGTTTCTTCGCCATGAACACGGGGCAAATCGGTCAGCTATCGCAACCGGGTGGGCCGCTTTACGGGATTGAACATTCTAACGACGGGCTGATAACCTTTCCCGGAGGTGTTCCTATCGTTGACAAGGATGGCGTTCTAATCGGCGCTGTCGGCGTCAGCGGCAGTGCGGTGGAAAACGATCATCGAGTTGCCAAAGCCGGGGCGGAAGCAATCGGGGTTTCCGATTTACCCGAGCACCCCTGGCGAACCTGAGCCTAAGATCATTTTCAGGATTACATCGTTCCCACGCAGAGCGTTGGAACGATGTATTTTTTTGGGCTAAATTCAGGCAGTCCCCATCATAATTCCTCATCCATTCATGAATGGTCATTTGATGTTATTCAAAAAGACATTCACTCAAATCGGGCGTTGTCGCCGGTTTTGACATCTTGCCGTCATGGATCGCTTGAAAGGCTTTATTGAAATCCGCGTTGATAAAACTGCTCGATAAATGAGCACACAAACAATAAACGGCTGAGTAATCATCGGTGTTGCCTGAGGTGCAATTATTGATTCTGTCGGACAGGATACGGATGATAGAAAGAATAAAGCCATCATGTCGCCATGTTACCGGATGGTCTGTAACATCATTTCCCCGTATCGCAATAGCGCCCAATGCACAATAGGCAAGATTAACCAGTCCGGCCAATATTTCAACCATATCGCCCGCTTTAATCGCTTTTAATACCGCGCTGCCTTCATCCATGAGTAATGCTTGACGCATAACAATATCCATATCGGATAACCGCTCATTTGCCCCATGTTCGGCTTGCGGAAGTGAAAATGTGTCGTGGAATTCTCTAACTAACTTTAAGTGCTTATTCATGGTTTTTATCCTCGTCGACTTACGTCGAATTAATGTAATAACCAGGCCTAACTAAAGTTTTTTCAAAGCGATTTATTCAAGCGCTATTTTTCCCTCAATGCAATGGTTGACGCCAAGAGCGGGAGCATCCAGGGTCATTTTAATGTCTATGGTCTCGGAACCGTTCAGTTTGCCGGATTCAACGGCTTTGAGCACGGCATGTTCGATCTCGCGTTGTGATGTGATGCCGACATGTTTGAGATATTTTCTGATTTCTAAATTTAATGTGTCTTCATTCATTTTGACCTCCTAAAGGCAAAGTAGATTCCACAAGCATGAGCAATGGAACTTGTTTTGTGATGAAAGAACTGTCATTTTGTAATCATAAAAACTTCTCATGAACTGTATCATGTCCTGATGTTACGTACACTGCCAAAAAATAATTATTTTTTCGCCTACAAAAAAGGGAGGTGTTGCCGGTCAAAAATTATCAGGAAGCGGCGAAAACAGGTTATTAAAATTAGTAGCCTACGCCCCAATCGGGGGGGCAATGTTAATCTTAAAACGCAGTAGGAGTGAGTGAAAGCGACTTGGTGAGCATTCAAAAAACCGCTTACCCTTCGATAAGCTCAGGGCTAACGGGATTTTTGAGTGCTCATCTGCGGTTTTCGGGTTGATGCGGGAACCGCTTAAGCGTCCTTGGGGATGTCTCGTAGCGTTGCCAGCGCGCTTTCGTAGTCGAATACCTCAATTTGTCGAGTAAAGTCAGCATAGCGACTGCCCAGCTTCACTCGCAGCAGGTCAGCGGATTCGCGGGCCAAGCCGTTGGCGCGAGCGTTGTCTTCGACAAGCAGGTTTTCCAATTCCGAGAGTACTTGTTTTAAGCATTCGGGATCGATATTGCAGGCAGTGTTTTCGATAAGAGCAACTTCTTCCGGCAGACTCAGGATGTACTGAATCAATTGAGCCAATTCGCGATCGCACAGCCTGGCCAATTCTGCGCACTCGGTTGAAGTGGAATTCTGGCGCAAGGCCTTATCCAGTAGGGTTGCCAGATCGGAAACGCGGCGAGCGCCCAGAGTGGCGGCGGCGCCTTTCAGGCCATGAGTCAGGTGTTGTGCCTCTTGGATGTCCCCCTTACTCAGCAGTTCTTGTACACGAATCATGTCTCTACTATGGAAGTTGGCAAACATCTGCAAAAGTTGCTGATATTTCAGGGTGTCGCCCCTGACGACAGCCAGGCCCCGTGCCGCTTCCAGTCCCGGAACGATTGCCAGTCGGCTCGGAATGTAGCTGGCCGGGAGAGGGGTCGGCATGAAGTCCTCCGTGAGTTCTACGGGTCGGTTTTCCAAATCTGCGGGGCGATAGTTTCGGTCAGGCGGCGACAGCCAACGCAGCAGCGTAGCGTAGAGAACCTGCGGAATCACGGGTTTGGCAACAAAGTCGTTCATGCCGGCATTGAGGCAGATACGCCGGTCTTCATCAAAAGCGTTGGCGGTCATGGCCAGGATCGGCAAGGATGCGTAGCCGGGCTGGGCGCGAATCGCTTTGGTTGCGGCCAAGCCATCCATATCGGGCATCTGCACATCCATCAGCACCAGATCGTAGCTATTCGTACCGAGCTTATCCAAGGCGACCCGACCGTTATCCGCGGTGTCCACCGACAGACCGACCCCGTGCAGCAATTCCAGCGCCACCTCCCGGTTGATGGGGTTATCCTCTGCCAGCAGCAGGCGGGCACCGGCATGGTTTAGACGCAACATGTTCTCAGCATCCGCCGATTTTATCCGCGCTTCGGTGGGTATCACGCCGTGGCCCCGCTGGAGCCGGACGGTAAACCAGAAGGTACTGCCTTGGCCCAGCGCGCTTTCCACGCCGACCTCGCCGCCCATGATGTTCGCCAGGCGTCGGGTAATGGCCAGCCCCAGGCCGGTGCCGCCGTATTTGCGGGTAGTCGAAATATCGGCTTGGGCGAACACTTCGAACAGCGTCGGCAAATTCTCCGCCGCGATACCGATGCCGGTGTCCTGCACCTCGAATCGCACCAGCAACCCTGCATCGGTTTCTTTCAATAACCTGGCGCGCAACCAGATGGTGCCCCGTTCGGTGAACTTGACGGCGTTGCCTGCATAGTTGAGCATGGCCTGACGCAACCGGGTAGGGTCGCCGCGCAACCACAGGGGTACGTCGCCATTATCCATTTCGATGGTCAGTCCTTTGGCGCGGGACTGATCGGTAATCAATGAGCTGATGTGATCCAGTACCGCCGCCAGGGAGAAATCGGTTTGTTCCAGTTCCAGGCGGCCTGCCTCAATCTTCGACAGATCCAGAATATCGTTGATAATGGACAGCAGATGCAGGGCGGCGGCATCGATCTTGTCCAGTCGCACGCTTTGTTCGGACGTAGGCGTGTTTTGGCGTAAGAGATAGGTTAATCCGATGATGGCATTCATGGGGGTGCGAATTTCGTGGCTCATATTGGCCAGGAAAGCGCTCTTGGACTGATTGGCTGCATCCGCCGAAGTCCGGGCCGACTCCAGTTCTGCTGTTCGACTGGCTACCAGCTCCTCCAAGTGATGGCGGTGCTGATCCAGTTCCTCGCCCTGATGCCTCTTTTCGGTAATGTCCTCCTGCACCGCCACGTAATGGGTGATGCCCCCATTCGGCTGACGGATGGGGGTAATGATGGCGAAATCCACATACTCGCTGCCATCCTTGCGTTTATTGATGAATTCACCCTTCCAGGTTTGCCCGTTGGATATGGCATCCCAGAGCGCTGTATAGGATTCTTTCGGCGTCTTGCCGGAGTTCAGGAGTCGCGGATTCTGTCCGATTATCTCCTCGTGACAGTAGCCGCTGTTCTTCGCGAAAGCCTCGTTAACGTATTCGATGTTGCCGTCGAGATCGGTGATGATGATGCTCTCCGGGCTTTGCTCCACGGCCTGGGCGAGCTTGCGCAGTTGTTCTTCGGCCTGCTTGCGCTCGGTGATGTCGCGGACGATTCCGGCGGCATGCCATTGGCCGCCGAGCTGTATCGCCGAGAGGGAAAGCTCGACCGAAAATTCCTCGCCGTTCCGGCGCAGGGCAGGCAGTTCCAGGGTACGGCCCACCGCCGCGCCCTCGCCGGTGTGCGCGAAATGCGCCAAACCGACCGCTGCCGCTTCGTGAAAGCGGGGCGGCCCGATGAGTTGGTGCAGCGGCAGTCCTATCGCCTCGTTCTTGGTATAGCCGAACATGACGGCGGCTGCGGGGTTCCACAGCACGATTTTGCCCTCTTTGCCATCAATGAGGATAAAGGCGTCGCGGATGCTTTCGGAGGCCACCCGGAAGCGCTCACTGCTGTCGTGCAGTTCCTGCTCGACCCGTTTACGCGCGGTAATGTCCCGATTCGCGCCGTGCTGGCCCAAGTATTCGCCGTTCTCATCGTGGATGGGTTTGCAATGATGGCCGATCCAACGTACGCCCCCGTCCTTGTGCATAATGCGCACTTCAAGTTCGCCTCTATCGGTATTCGTGCTGTCCTCAAAATGTTGCCGGTACGCCATGCGGTCGTCAAGGTGGATGATGTTGACCATTAACTCGGGATCGGCCAGGAACTCCTCAGGCGTATGACCGGAAATTTGTTCGCAAGCCGGAGAGATGTATTTATAACGCCCGTCGATGTCAACCCAGAAAATGCAATCGGCAGCATTGTCGGCCAGCAGTCGGTATTTGGCCTCCGAGTCCCGCAACGCTGCATGAGCCGTTTCAGCACGGGTCCGGGCGGCGAGGGCGTCCTCCATCAGGTTCAGTGCAGCTAATCTGGCTTGGCGCTGCTCTTCGAGGATGGCTGTCTGGTTTTCGCGCAACGCAGTTTCGGCGGACTGGCGGGCGCGACGTTCGTCGGCCTCATTCAAGGCGCGCAAGATGGCCGGCAATAGGCGAATTAAGCTGCCTTTAAGGACAAAATCACTCATGCCCAGATGCAGCAATTCCACAGCGGTTTCCTCGCCGACGCTGCCGGACACCAGGATGATCGGCAGGTTGGGACGATACGTCCGGATACGTTGCAGGGTCGTGATAAAGTCCATGCCCGGCACGTTGTAATCCGAGAGCACCACATCCCATTCGTTCTGCAACGCGGCATCCAGCTCTACGTCGCTACCGACACGGAAACACTCGGCATCCAGGCTATGTTGGCGTAAATGCCTCTCCAGCAGCAGGAAGTCGGCTGGGACATCTTCGATGACGAGGAGTTTTAACGGGCTGTTCATGGCTGTTTCATCGCTGCGGGGGGGGATTCGTTGGTCGCCAGCCAGTACACACCCAGACGCGCTACAGTCTCGGCGAATTCGGAAAAATCCACCGGCTTGCGCACGAAGCTGTTGGCGCCGACTTCATAGCTTTTCAGGCAATCACGATTCTCATCCGACGAGGTGAGAATGACGACCGGCAGTAGCGCAGTGCGGGTGTCGGCGCGCAGTCGTTCCAGCACTTCCAGGCCGGACAGGCGCGGCAGGCCGATGTCAAGCAGTACTACGGTGGGCAGGTCGGGGCCTTCCCGGTCGGCGAATTCGCCCTGCCGGAACAGATAATCCAGAGCTTGTTGACCGTCGCGAACTACGTCTATCCGGTTGATCAGGTTGGCGCGGCGTAAGGCGCGCAAGGTCAGTATTTCGTCCTGTAGGTTGTCTTCTACCAGCAAGATGGTTTTGCTATTGATCACATTAAACCTCCTTTTCGCCGCGTGTTGAATCCGCGGGCATATTTGATAAAGAAAAACAGAATACCGCGCCTTTGCCCGGTTCCCCTCGTGCCTCGATGTTCCCGTTGTGGCGGTGTACGATACGCTGCACGGTGGCCAGGCCGATGCCGATGCCGGGAAATTCCTCCTGGCGGTGCAGACGTTGGAACGGCTGGAACAGCCGGTTGGCGTGGGCCATATCGAAACCGGCGCCGTTGTCGGCGACGCAGAAGCGGCGAATGCCGTCCCGTTCTTCGGCGTACACGCGAATACCCGGCGCTGCCGCGTGTGCGCTGTATTTCCAGGCATTGTCCAGCAGGTTGCGCATGACTGCTTCGAGCATGCGCGCATCGCCATAGGCCTGAAGCCCGGCCTCTACCTGTATCGCCACTTGCCGTTCAGGTGAGCTTTGCATCAGTTCGGTCAGCAGTCGCTCGGACAGGACGGAGAGGTCTACGGCATCGTGCCGCAACTCGCCCCGCGTGCTGCGCGAAAGCGTCAGCAGGCCGTCGATCAATTCGCTCATCTTGCGGCTGGCGAGGTCGATCTGATCCAGGTAAACCTTGGCTTCGCCCAGTAACTGGCTGCCGTAATCCTCAACCAGCGCCTGACTGAATCCGCTCATGGCGCGTAGCGGCGCGTCAGCAGTTCCTCGACCGAGACGGGCTTGTTGAGGTAGTCCTGCACGCCTTCCTTGAGCAGGCGCAGACGATTCTGGGTTTCGCTAAACAGGTAGCCCATGACCAGAAACAGGCCTACCGAATAGAGGTTGGACGGGGTATTCATCGTCCAACTCAATTGGGGCGGGATAAAGAAGAACCAGACGATGGCGATGCTGAGAACGGTGCTGACCAGTCCGGCCCCGAGGCCGCCCAGACGTGCGCTGAAAAACACGGTGGGGAAGAATAGAAACCAGACGAAAGGAGCGATCCAGGGCCACAGTACCCATTGCAGCGCCAGCGCCAGGAAGGGCAGTAAGATGGCCGGCACCAAACGTATGTTCATGATGCCGCAGTTCCTTTCGGTGGTATCGGAAGGGCATCGAGAAAGGCCAGCGGGTAGGGTGGTTCTTGTCCGAGTTGGCGAGAGAGTTCGTTGACCTGCTGTTTCAATACAATCATGTCCAACTCGCGGCCCACCGTGGCGCGGTTGAAACGTTCCAGTTCCGCATTGCGCTGAGCCAGTTCCTGGGTCTGTCTGCGCAGTGCCTCTTCGACGGCTTTGCGCGCACTGATGTCTGCGATGGTGCCGATGATCCTGAGTGGCGCGCCCTCGGCATCACGTTCGGCCACCCGGCCTCTGCCCCGTATCCACTTGATCTCCCCGGAAGAGGTGACCAAACGGTAGTCGAAATCGCTGGACGGCGTCTTGCCTTGCATGTGAGCTTCCATCGTTTCCAGCACATGGGGCAGATCATCCGGATGCACCGTTTGTTTGAAAAACTCGACATCCGGCGTGACTTGGTCAGGCAGGTAGCCGGTCATTTCGTAGTAATGTGGCGTCAGATAGGCCAATCCGCTACGTAAATCCCAGTCCCAAAGACCGTCGCTGGTAGCATTGAGGGCCAACTTAAGGCGCTCTTCGCTGATGCGAAGTTGCGCTTCGGCAGTCTTGCGTTCGGTAATATTGAGGATAAAGCCAATAATTGCCGGACGACCTTGATAGTCGAAGGTGCGTCCATGTAGCTCAACGTCGATGCGACTGCCGTCGCGGTGCAGACCGACAAAAATGTAATGCAGGTCCGCAACCTCGCCATCAATACGCCGTCGCATGATTTCCCCCACTCGTTCACGATTTTCCGGGCTAACCAGATCGGCGACAGATACGTTGTCGATCAGAGCTTCCGGCGAGTCGTAACCGAAGAGGGTCAAAAAGCCGGGATTGACGTAGCGGAAGCGGTCATCCTGAATAATGTAAATACCGGCCAGAGATTGTTCCACCAAGGCGCGAAAACAGCCTTCGCTGTCACGTAGGGCCAGTTCGGCCTGCTTACGTTCGGTGATATTTTCGGTCACGATAATGATTTCGCCGTGGTTGGGCGAGTAGATCATGAATGAGAACCAGCGATTGAGTTCGCGCAGATAATGTTCCCAGCTTGTCGATACACCGGTTGCCGCGACTCGCCCGAAGAGCTCAAGTGCTTCCTGGTTGTTCTCGCAATAACTCGGGATGACTTCGCTGATTTTGCGTCCGATCACTGATTCGGTAATACCTGTGACAGTGGCGAATGCCGGGTTTGTCGAGATGTATTCCATATCTACCGGCGTCTCGCCCTGAAAGATGACGCGGGCATGGACGACACTGTTCATCATGTTCTCGAACAATGATCGGTAATTCAGTTCGCTCGCGTGCAATGCCGCCTCGGCCTGCTTACGCTCGGTAATATCCCGGGAAATACCGAAGATACCGATCATGTTGTCTTCGCTGTCGCGCAGGGGGCCTTTAGTGGTGAGAAATACCCTCTCGCCTTGCGATGTGTTAAGTCTTTCTTCCTGAGTAATCGTACGGTTTTCGGCGTTCACCTGGCGATCGATGGACATCACGAGATCGGCCTGTTCGGAAGGAAAGAGGGTTCGATCGTCGCCGCCCAGCACGTCTTCCAACGGCTTGCCGACGAAACGGCTGGCGGCTCGGTTAAACAGGATGTAGCGGCCTTCCAAATCTTTGGCGAAAATAGGATCCTCAGAGCTGTCGGCAATGGCGGCAAGCAGGTGCAGTGCGCGAAGGCGCTCTGTCTGGGATTGCTGTAAGGCCTGGGCCAGGGTGAGTTGTTGAGCCTGTCGCAACAGATAAAAACCGGCGCCGGCCATGAACAGGGCCAGCAAGCCTACAAAACCGGTCCACGTAACATCTCCGACGGCTTCGGCATAAAGTTCAGACAGATCCAGTTTGGTCATCAGGAACCAGTCTGTATCGGCGATAGCACCCACCACACCGATGACGGGAATGCCGCGGTAATCCAGGCCCTCAATCGGGTTGCCAGGATATACTTCGCTATTACGCAGCTCGACAAGTAGTTTTTCCGTTGCCATGGGCACGGGTAACCTGGCTTCTGTCTCTTCTTGGTGTTTTAGCTTGTTGAGGAACAGCACTCGGTCGCCATTGCGCTGGAACAATACCGTCTCGCCTCCGGCACCGGGTACCGGCCGGGTTTGCAGAATGGGGGCAAGCCGATCCGTCAAATCGACGTGCAGGATGACCAAGGGCGGGGGGCCGGAGATGGCCGTCAAGGGTGTAATGAAATCCAGGCACAGGTTGCCGGCGGCATCGCGGTAAGGGCCGATTCGCCGCACTATACGCTCTGCTGAGGCTGCGGCTTGCAAGGGCTGGGCAACGGTAAGCGGCGTCCTGTCGTTCCCCCACAGCTTTTTGCCCCTTGGGTCGAGCAGTACGACTGCACCAAATCCGCGATTCCGGCTTAATTGTTCCAACTGCATTTGCAGTCGTTCGCCACTCTGCTGATCCCCCGATTCTTGCCAACGGCGGTATTGTTCGGTGAAAAAATCGCTGGTCCGGATGAAGTCCGCGTCAGCCTGCCTCTCTCTGAACCAGTCGGTAATTTGACGGGCCTTGATGTCGACATCGGCCTGCAACCGGACAATTGCTTCTTCTTTTTGCTGTGTGAAGGTATGGAATATACCGGCGCCTGTGAACATGACGATGATCGCGGCCAGCGACAGGAAAGGTAACCCCAGTCCGTGTGAGCCCGCCGGGAGTGCTGTAGACCTCGTATCGCCGCCGATCCAACGCAGCATCAGGCCATAGAGTAGCAATGAAGTTACGCCGACGAATAACCAGCCCTTGAGCATGCCGGCCAGGATGATCTGGTTCGGATCGTTGAAGAGTATCTGTACCCATTTGTCGGACAGCAGTATCCAGCAGGCGGCGAACACGGCATAGGCCAGAACGATGGCTAGAATTCCGTCACGGTTGGCGGGTTCCGGTCGCAGCGACAAGGGGGCGGTATCGGGTGGCATTGGCTGGGCAGCTCGTTATATTAGTGATCCGGATTGGATTCGGTGAAGTTGTGCGGCATGGTCATGGCGATAGTGATGAAGGTAGCGGACTCTTCATCCTCGGTCAGCAGGACTCGAATGGCTTGATTCATGGCATTTAATCCGGAATGGGATCGCGATGGCGATCGGCGATGTCGCAGAAGACGCTGAAATGGGTGAGAAAGGCGTCAACCATGTCCGGGTCGAAATGCCGACCTCGTCCGGCCGCAATGATGCTGCGAACTTCGTCGTAAGACATGGGTTCTTTATACACGCGGCGGGAAATCAAGGCGTCGAATACATCCGCCAGGGCCATGATGCGCGCCGAAACCGGAATGGCTTCACCGGCGAGTCCGTCTGGATAACCGCTGCCATCCCATTTTTCATGGTGTCGGTGGGCGATTTCCTTGGCTAAAGTCAGAAACACTACCGGCCTTTCTACATCCCGCTCGGCCTCTTCGATAGCCACGGCGCCAAGACGGGCATGGGTTTTCATGATCTCCCATTCTTCCGGCGTCAACTTGCCGGGTTTTTGCAGGATGGCGTCGGGGATGCCGACCTTACCGATGTCGTGCAACGGCGCGGAGCGTGCCAGCAACTGGATGTAACGGTCATTCAGAGTTGCCGAAAAGAGCGGATGTGTTTGTAGTTTCTGGGCGAGCTGTTGGACATAGCCCTGGGTGCGCAGGATGTGGTTGCCGGTTTCAGGGTCGCGAGTTTCCGCCAGGTGGGCCAATGCCCGGATGCTGACCTCCTGGATCAACTCGTTTTCGGCCATGCGTTTTGCGATCTCGGCTTCCAGATAGCAGTTTTCGTCACGCAGCCAGTCACGGGCCTGCTTCAATTCCAGTTGGGTATGGACGCGGGCCAATACAACGGGTGGCACGATGGGTTTGGTGATGTAGTCCACGGCACCTACGTCCAACCCATGCAGCTCAGCTTCGGTGCTGTCCATGGCGGTCACGAATATCACCGGGATGTCTTGAGTGGAGGGATCTGCACGCAGATGCTCGAAGACTTGATAACCGTCCATGCCCGGCATCATCACATCCAACATAATCAGGTCCGGGCATGGCGCGGTACCGGCGATGCGCAATGCTTTCCGGCCGGAAGTAGCGACACGAACCCGGTAGATCGGTTGCAGCAATTCGCTTAAAACGGTGAGATTTTCGGGAGAGTCGTCAACAATCAATATCGTTTGGAGCGTTATCTCTGGCATGAGTGGTCCGTAGTGGGTATGGCAATATTTTTTAGCTTAGCATGTAAGCGCTATCGACTTGAATTATAGGGAGCTTAAAAAATAACGCTAGGTTTTGTTGGTATTTCAATAATAAGTATTCAAAAGCAAATACTTATAAAGATAAAGTGAATTCGTAAATTACCGATAAAACAAGCGTTTTTATTAATCGTTAACAGAACCCGATACGTTAGGAATAAATGAATTCGTTTGTTAATCCGCGTTAAAAGACCCGCATCCGGTTATTGCAAATAACGGTCAAAAGTATTCAACAGGGTTTCCCCGGCATTGTCGCTTTCGGTATTAATGGGTATTGCACTGGATTGTTCTTGTTCCGACAGCGGCTGTGCCGATTGCTGCTGATGGTGCAGCACGGCCACAGTCGCTTCCGATGCATCTTCCTGCCGTTGCTTGATACGCCTGCAGAGTTCCTGATCGGACGCTTGGAAAGTGATGATATGAAACGGTACGCCGCAGTCCGTCGCAAGCTGCCGAAACGGGTCTCGTTGCCGGGTTTTAAGAAAAGCCGCGTCGATAATGGCCGGGAAACCGGCGTCAAGCACGGCTTTGGCGAGTTCCTTAAGATGCTGATAGGTTTTTAGGCTCACCTCTTGGGTATAAAGTCCGTCGTCAATGCCGCTGCCGGTTTGCACCAATGCCCGGTAGCCGAACAGACGTTTGCGTTCTATATCGGAACGTATCTGGAACGCGCCGATTTTTTCGGCGAGTTGGGCGGCCATAGTCGACTTACCGGAACCTGAATAGCCGTGGGTAATGATTAGGACGATTGGGCGACGCTTGATAAATCGCTCGGCCAGATCGGCAAAAACCGCATATTCGCAACGCGCCTGTTTAGCAACGGCATCGTCGTCGGGTTGCTGGGCCATGCGCAATAAGGACACTTTAGCCCGTACCAAGGCACGGTAAACCAAGTAATAACGCAATAAAGCTAGTCCTTGATAATCGCCGGTGTGTTGCAAATAGCGATTAAGAAAGCGGTAAGCATGACGGTCATAACCAAAGTGCAGCAGGTCGATAAACAAAAAAGCCACTTCGCTGATCACATCAACCCAGCGCAGCATTGGATTAAATTCGATGCAATCGAACAGGGTGACCTTATCGTTGATGAGCGTCATGTTGCCCAGATGCAGGTCGCCGTGGCATTCGCGTACATAGCCTTGCTGCCTCCGCAGCTGCATCAATCCGGCTTGCTTGCGCCATTCGCTGTCGCCCCATTGCTGAATGCGCTGTAGCTGCTGTTTTTGATCGTCATCAACCAATAAAGGTCTGATATGGTCGAAATTCTCGACAAACCAATGGTTGATGTTTGCGCTATCGCCATAGGGAGAGTTTTCATCGGTCTGTTCACTGGTTTCATGAAAATCGGCAACAATATCGGCAAGTTGATCGATTTCATCGGTACCCAGCTGACCGCGCCCGGCGTGTTCGCTTAGCAACTGTCCGGAAGGAAAGCGAATCATTTTGACGGCGTATTCAATAGCGGCACCGGTGCCGCCTATTTTGGGATGCTGCGGCGTTCCGGTTATCGGTACGACCTCCAGATACAGGTCGGCGGCCAAGCGCTTGTTGAGTCTTAATTCTTCAGTGCAGCAAAAGCGGCGTTTTTCCAATGTGGAAAAATCCAGAAAACCGAAGTTAACCGGTTTTTTGATTTTGTAGACGTATTGGTCGGTCAGCAGCACCCAGGAAATATGGGTTTCAACGATGTTGCAGGCATTCGCTTCAGATAACGCCTTGATGAGGGTAAGACTTGAATTCAGCGCTGTATTATTGGCCATGTTTACAACCTCCTACGCAATCGATGCTCCGATGTTATTACTTCATGGCATTGGACGCAATGCCGGAAGGGCAGGGCGGTAAAAAATACGTAGTTTGCGCAGTGCCAAAGTGAAGGCTTTAGTCTGCTGTTTTTATCGCGAGCGTCAAAATAAAATCGGTTTCTATTTCGAGTTCTGCAACGTCTTTAATGGCTTGCTGAACGCTTTCATTGGCTCGCCATGCAAAAGGCGTCATCTGTAACAGGGCGATTCTTTGCTGGGGATTCGGGGCGATTTTATAACTGATGTGCTGTGTATCGATACGGTCAAATCCTTGCGCTACCCCATTCTCTAAAGCATGCTCTTTGGCATCGGTATAGATGAATTCTTTTAATTGCCATAGATGTCTGGGACCTGGGGTCACCGTTAGCAAAAATCCTGACGGTTTTAGTATCCGCCCCAGTTCATGCTCATTTGACGGGGCAAATACTCTCAGCACAAAATCAAAATACTGATCGGTATAAGGCAGTCGGTTCGAGCTGGCGACTATAAATCTCGCATTGGGTTGTTTTTTTGCGGCCGCGGCTATCGCAAATTTGGCAATGTCGACGCCGTGCAACATCATCGTGTTTGGGCAATAGGCTTCAATCATCCGGCTGTAGTAGCCTTCGCCACAGCCCAGATCCAGCAGATGTTTGGGTTGATTTATATTGACCATCATCGCCACCGCTTTGGCCATCGGTTCATAATAACCGGCTTCCAAAAACTCGCGTCTGGCCTGCATCATTTGCTTGTTATCACCCGGCTCCACGGAGCGTTTATGCTGCACCGGCAAAAGATTCAAATAACCTTCCTTTGCAAGATCAAAGTGATGGTTATTCTCGCAAACGTAGCTTTTTTGAATTAACTGTAGAGAGGTCGCGCAAAGCGGACACACATAACAGGATATTGGCTGGTGAGGTTGATACATGCGAACAGGGAGGGCTTTACTCGGCTAAGCCGTGTAAAAAGGGTAGATGGGTTGAGCGGTTGTTTTTAATGGAAGACAGGATCAACTTAAGTTAACCCTGTCCCCGTTAAAAGTCGGATCTAATTTTGATTAGATTGACTTGTAAAAGCCTAATGCTTTGTTTAATTCAGCAATAGCTTTTTCTTCGTCTGCACTTTTACCGATTATTTGCGCTTTAATAATACTGTCGAGTCCTTGTTTTACAACAGCTTCGTTGCCTGTGATTTGTTCAGAAGCGGTGCGTGCTGCTTTCTCGTGTAAATAAGCGGCATTGAAATCGTGTTTGCCGATTTCAGCTATAGCAGCTTCAATATGTGCAATAACTTCAGTGGCTTTTGCATCTTCAGCGAAAGCAACGTTACTTGCACCAAAAGAGATAGCCATAATAAAAGTAAGTACTGCTTTTTTGATTAAATTCATCATATACCTATGAAGTGTTTTTGGTGTGATTCCCAGACGCTGTCTGAAAATTAATAATTGGGAAGACAATTACTCCCCAGACGCTATCATATACGATTAATCGATTCCTTATACAGCCATTTTTAAATTAAAAAATATGCCTTCAGGAAAGCCGGATAGAGTTGTTTTGACTTGATGCCGTTTTTTATCGGCTGTTGGCAATCTTATAGATAAAAAAATCGATAAATAGCTATTGAGTAAGCTGTCTAAAGCCGAAGGTGTGAAAACCTTTTGTGGCCTTGTACGTCGGTAGCGGCATCTTTAGCCGGTCTGGGTGGAAGATTTATCGAGTATTGATGCACAAGGAATATTCAGCACATAGGGCGCACTAGCCGCTTCGCCTAAAGCGCCTACTGTTGGTATCGCGTATTGAACCGAATGAGAATCTCGCCATTCGACGCAATACGCTACGCTCACGTCCTACGGATTGTGCCTTGCCGCAGTTACCGGCTTTTTTCGGCTATGACGATGCAATGTTTTTGGGTTAGCCGCACAGGTTTGGTTGCAGCAAAGAGAGATTATTTAGCGTCAACCTGTTTGCCATCTTCGATCATCCGGTTTCCTCGCTCAACTTTGGCTTTGCCTTGCTCGACCATTATTGAACCTTGTTCCAATTCTGTATTGCCTTCTTTGATCAGATCTTTTCCGCGATTAACCATCTGGTCGCCTAGTGTTGGGGCGCTTGAGCATCCTGCCAGTAACGCAATGATTGTTGATGTCAGTATGATGTTAAGTGTTTTCATGGCTCTTCTGCTTGTTTATATCAATAAAAATATTATTGTACAGTTACTAATCAACGATTAAAAATGTAATTGATAGCGCATAGAGTGGGTTGCAAAAACGCGGTAAGGTGCAATCCGTAGTTGTCACTAAATATCTTTTAACAAACGATTTTGTGCAGAGGCTTCCATCAGCTCCCTGAAATTGTTGACTGCATTCATAAACAATGGCTCCTGATTGATGTCCGGCAGCTGATTTTGTCCGCACCGTTCCAATGCGTTAATAACATAAGCAATAGTGAGTCTATTGATATCGACGGCAGGCTGGTAAACCTCGTCATCTTCGTCCCGATTTTTAAACTCGACAACAATATGACTTGCGATTAATTTTGATAAAACGGGCTGAATAAAGGCTATCGGTATAACCAGTCGGGTCGCTATTTCGGCTGCGCTTAACGGATTATTCAATTGAATGAAATTCTTGATAATCAGATGAGTTGTTTGTAGAGCAATGACTTTTTGCAGGGAGAAACTTAAATCGGAAAACCGGTTATTGTTCCGGTAAATCTCATAATTCTGTAGAAAAAAAGCCACCTCGCAACCCAATAGGACAATCATCCAGCCCGTTTGCAACCAGACGACAAATAAGGGTAACGCCGCAAAACTGCCGTAAATGGCATTATAATTCGATACGCCAATCTGCAGGCTTAGGTAAGCCCACTGCACCAGATGATACATAATACCGGTAGCTACACCGGCAATGATGCCCGCCCTGCAATTGATTTTATGGTTGGGCATAAAAATAAAGGTAAAGGCGAATAATCCGATCATAAGCGCCAAAGGCAGCAAACCCAGCGCTTTAATGACCAGCCAGGTGCCGAATTCCGGTAACTCAATAATCGTTATCAGCCAGGTTATCTTTATGTTCAGGAGGACCGCAATACTGCCGGACGCTATTAAGATAACGGGCGCCAACAGCATTAGAGATAAATAATCGCTAAATTTGCGGCTTATTGCTCGTCCTTTGCCTATTTTCCAGATGTGGTTGAATGACTCTTCAATATTGCCAATTACGCTGATAATGGTCCAAAACAGGATAACAATCCCAATCCCGGCAATAACCCCGCTTTTAGTGCTGTCCAGCAGGTTTTGCGCAAAACTGATTAGCTGTAATACCAGCGTATCCCGCTCCGGCGCTTGCTCGATCAAACGCTGCTCAAGCATTTTTTCAAAACCGAAACCCTTGGCGATACCAAACAGCATGGCGATGACCGGCACTATCGACAATAGGCTGTAAAGTGTTAATGCGGATGCCCGTAGCGGACACAGATCTTGGCTGAAACCCTGGACAGACAATATGGCTATTTTCAGCGACTTGATGATTATTGCTTTAAATGGCGGAAGTCTTTGTTCGTGTAACAGCCATATGTCTTCTCTAACAAAACCGGCTATGTTGAGTTCCATCGGCTGACCTCATGCTTTTGAATTAAGGATAATTACTTTTAAGCGGACGCTTTGAATATAAAAATACGTCAATATTGCACAAGATTGCAAGATAGGGCGCTCCCATTCTTCTTGTTTGCGTGACAGGTATTGCGAATTACAGGCCGCCACGGACATGCGCTGTCGCCAGATAAATCTCACAAATGAAATTGAGCAACGCCATAATCAAGCAGAGCATGGCCGCAATAAATAACGAGGCTATAACTACCGCCATGTTCAGGGCGAAGAATGAACCTAGAAACAATACCGCAACGACCGAACAAATCAGCAGCAAACAGGTTGTGCATAGACCAATCGCCCAATGAATAAGATGAGCGCGCCGCCTTAATGATTTTAGCTCAGCCTGAATAGCTTGGTTTATTTCAACAGCCGATAACGATCCACCCTGCAAAAATCGCGATCTATCGATAATACGACCTAAACGGTTGGTCAGTACCGATAGGATAGCGGCAACGCCGGTCAGCAAAAACACGGGGGCCACTGCAAGCTGAATGGCATGGGCAATAGTGGTAACAGCAAGTTCAGTGATCATTAACGGGCCTTATGCTGAACGATGCGATAATGTATTTGAGGTGATGGTTTCCTCCTTTGTCAGTCTATCCTATTGCACGGCAACAAGCGCCGATATTGATGGTATAGCGGGGTATCGGCTGTATGCGGCGGTGGTAACAGTTACCGCCAGGATGAAGCCGTGCGTAATATTATCCGGCATTTTAGGTTGTAGGTTGGATTGCAACTTTTCGCAATCCAACCTACCGAACTACTTAACTTTAACCAGTTCCTTGTCGCCGCTGGAAAAATGACACTTGCCTACGGTAAAGGTGCTGCAATCTTTGGATTCTTCAATTTTCGCGCCGTTCGGGCTGAGCTTGATTTTCAGCTCACAGAAACTGGCCGCGCTTTCAGAATGTTTTTTCATCAGCAATTCGTTTTCGCCGGTGCTTTTGGCTTTGCCGGAAATGGCCTCTGAGCAGTGTGCGCCGTCGGCGGCAGACTCAAAGTCCACATCAGCATCGACAGCATAATCGTCGCTGATTTTGGTGACTTTTAAGTGACGAACATAATCGCCATCGCGCAATACATAATGATCGGTTGCGGCGAATGCGTTGCCGGAAACCAGCAGCGCAATAGTCAGAAACAAACTTTTTTTCATGATGTTACCTCTTGTTTGATTAAAATTCGAGCAACATGGTAGCAGGTGATGGTTTGTTGCTGTTCATGTCGTCTTGGGATGTACTTGGCACAACTGGAAATTATTGTACCTTATTGCAAGCCGTTACTAAAAGGCGAGGCGATGAATTACCCGTATACAAGCAATGAGTTGGTATCTTGTTTATCGCTCGTACATTAGCCCGCTTATGCGGCTATAATGCTGAAATGATTCCGGTCTGTACGGGCTGGTTGCGATTCGTGGCGCAGTGCGCCTTAACTACAGATTCCACGTGGCATGTGGCAACGAGATATAAGATTTTTTAATGGCTAACAATTTAATTTTCTCTCCGAAAATTCCGCAAAAACAAGACCAATCACTGATCTGGACGGGTTTGACCGGCTGCGGCGATTCGCTGGCGTTGGCTTCGGCCATTAAAAATGAAGATCGCCTGTTTGTTATGATCACGCGGGATAATCAGACCGCATTGCGGCTTGAGCATGAGTTGTCGTTCTTCTTGCAGGGCGAACACCCCATTTTGAATTTTCCCGATTGGGAAACCTTGCCTTACGATGTGTTCTCGCCGCTGCCGGAAATTATCTCGGAACGGCTGAAAACGCTGGCCTTGTTGCCGCAAGTGAAACGCGGCGCGCTGGTGGTTTCGGTGACTACGCTGATGCATCGGTTGGCGCCCCGGGAGCATGTGCTGGCTAATAGTTTTGCGGTTAAGGTCGGCGATGATTTTAATCTGGAGCTGAACCGGATCAAGCTGGAAAGCGTTGGCTATCATTGCGTTTCGCAGGTTTACCAGCATGGCGAGTTTGCGGTCAGGGGTTCGATTGTCGATTTGTTCCCGATGGGCAGTAAAGCGCCGTATCGCATTGAATTGTTCGATGAAGAAATCGAATCGATCCGCACCTTCGATCCTGAAACGCAGCGGTCATTGGAAAAGATCGACCGGATCCAGCTGTTTCCGGCCCGCGAGTTTCCGTTTACCGATGAGGCGATCAAGCATTTTCGTCAGGCTTTCAGGGATGCTTTTCCGGAAACATCGCCTAAAAACCATTTTTATATGGATGTCAGCAAAGGCATCACGCCCGGCGGCATTGAATATTATTTGCCGCTGTTTGTAGATCAAATGGCGTCATTGTTCGATTACCTGCCGAAATCGGCGGTTTTGGTGACGGCGGATACATTTGACGCGACCGCGCAGGCTTTTTATGCCGAAGCCGAGGACCGGTTTCAGCAACGGAAATACGATGTGGACAGGCCGCTGTTGAAGCCGGAACTGCTGTTCTTATCGACCGATGAGCTGGCGCAAAGAACCGGGGCCTTCGCCTGTATTTCACTCGGCGGCAATACTGCCGAAGACGCCGGCAGTATTGCGTTCAACTGCCGTTCGCTGCCCAATGTCACCATCGATGCCAAACTGGATCAGCCGGCTCAGGCGTTGCAGCAGTTTGTGAACGGTTTTGCCGGTAAGATTTTGTTTGTCTCGGAATCGGCGGGGCGCAGGGAAGCCTTAATGGAGAAATTAAGGCAGTACAAGATTACCGTGAAGCAGGTTGAAAGCTGGGACAAGTTCCTTCAGTCCGAAGTATCGCCGTGCCTGCTTGTTGCGCCGATGGATCATGGCTTGTGGCTGGAAAATCCTGCCATCGCCATCATCACCGAAACGCTGCTATCCGGCGAAAAAGTGCAGCAACGGCGCAGACGGCGTAAATCCGCGGCGCATGAGCTGGAAAATATCGTCAATAACCTGAATGAACTGACCATCGGTTCGCCGGTCGTGCATCAGGAGCATGGCGTGGGGCGCTATTTAGGTTTGCAGACTTTGGAGATTGGCGGCATCGCGTCGGAATTTTTGACGCTGGAATACGCCAATCACGACAAGCTTTATGTGCCGGTTTCATCGTTGCATGTGATCGGCCGTTATACCGGCATGAGCGCGGAAAATGCGCCGTTGCATAAACTGGGCGGCGACCAGTGGGGCAAAGTCAAGCAAAAAGCCATTAAGCGCATTCGGGATGTCGCCGCGGAATTGCTGGAGATTCATGCCAAAAGAGCGGTTAAGCAAGGCCATGCGTTCTCGGTTGAAAATGTCGAATATGCGGCGTTTGCCGATGCGTTCCCGTTTGAAGAAACGCCGGATCAACAGACTGCTATCGAAGCGATACTCGAAGACATGGCCAGCCCGCATCCGATGGACCGGGTGATTTGCGGCGATGTCGGTTTCGGCAAAACCGAGGTGTCGATGCGGGCGGCGTTTATTGCGGTGCAAAACGGCAAGCAGGTGGCGGTATTGGTGCCGACCACGTTGCTGGCCCAGCAGCATTACCAGAATTTTCGCGACCGCTTTGCCGACTGGCCGGTGCGCGTCGAGGTGCTGTCTCGCTTTGTCAGTCCCAAGCAGCAAAAAGAGATTACCGATGATCTGGAGCAGGGCAAGGTCGATATAGTGATCGGTACGCACAAGTTATTGTCCAAAGAGATCAAGTATAAAGCGCTGGGATTGGTGGTGATCGATGAGGAGCACCGTTTCGGCGTGACCCAAAAAGAACATTTCAAGAAGCTGCGCAATGAATTGGACATGCTGACCCTGACCGCAACGCCGATTCCGCGCACCTTGAATATGGCGATGTCGGGTTTGAGGGATATTTCCATTATCGCCAGCCCGCCGCCTAATCGTCATGCGATCAAGACCTTTATCAGCCAATGGATAGATGCCCAGATCAGGGAAGCCTGTTTGCGTGAAATCAAGCGCGGCGGACAGGTGTTCTTCCTGCATAACGATGTTAAATCGATGGAGAAAATGGCCAGGGAGCTGGAAGCGTTGGTGCCTGAAGCGCGGATTGAAATTGCGCACGGACAAATGCCGGAGCGCGAGCTGGAGCGTATCATGCTGGATTTTTACCATCAGCGCTTTAACCTGCTGTTATGTTCCACCATTATTGAAAGCGGCATCGACATACCCAGCGCCAATACCATTATTATTAACCGCGCCGATAAATTGGGGCTGGCGCAGCTGCATCAGCTGCGCGGCCGGGTGGGGCGTTCGCATCACCGGGCTTATGCCTATTTTGTCGTGCCGCCGCTTACCTTATTGAGCAAGGATGCGATTAAACGGTTGGAAGCGGTCGAGGCGTCCGGCGATTTGGGCGCAGGCTTTATGCTGTCATCGCATGACATGGAAATTCGCGGCGCTGGTGAATTGCTCGGCGATGACCAAAGCGGGCAAATTCAGGAAATCGGCTTTACCCTGTATACCGAGCTGCTGGAGCGCGCGGTCAATGCGCTAAAATCTGGCAACCAGCCGGAACTTGATGCGCCGATGGACAGGGGGCCGGAAGTCGATCTGCAAACTTCGGCGCTGATTCCGGAAGATTATCTGCCGGATATTCATGGCCGTCTGGTGCTGTACAAGCGCATCTCCAACACCGAAACCAAAGACGATTTGCGCGAGTTGCAGGTGGAAATGATCGACCGTTTCGGTTTATTCCCGGAGCCGGTAAAAACGTTGTTCAGCGTGGCCGAATTAAAGCAGCAGGCCGAAAAAATGGGCATCAAGAAAATAGAGGCCAATGCCGGCGGCGGGCGCCTTATTTTTTCTGCGACGCCCAATATTAATACCGATCAGTTGATTTACCTGATACAAACCCAGGCGCAGGTTTATAAATTCGACGGCGCGGATAAGTTAAGGTTTATCAATCCGTTTGAAACGACCGAGCAGAAGCTTGGGTTTATCATCGAGTTGCTGGATAAATTAACCCTTAAACCGGTCGCTAAAAAATGACGATGACTAGAATAATGGCTTATGGTTTGGCGGCAATGCTGGGGCTTTTCAGCAGTCAGCTTTTAGCTGAAGGCGGCGCTTATCAAATAGAGCTGATCATATTTTCGCAAGCGATGTCCAATACCGAGGTGTTTGAGCAGACCGCCAGTCAGATTAAGTGGCCATCCGCGTTGACTGAATTGACGGCCTATAAAAAACCGGATGCTACAACGCTGGATGACAGTTATGCGGCATTAGCTAAAGATTCGGCTTACCGGCCTATCCTGCATGTTGCCTGGGTTCAGTCGATTGAAGGCGGAGGGGTAATCGCGCCTGTTCACATTCAGGGTGCCGACGGCAAGTTGGATGGCTATCTCCGGCTGCAGCACGATCAAGGCTTGCAGATGACGGTTGATTTGGAACTGGGCTCTGATTTTGACGGTGGTTCCGGGAAGGCGGTGATTTACCGGTTAAATGAAAAGCGATTTATTAAACTGAATGAGCTTTATTACCTGGATCATCCAAAATTCGGGGTGGTCGTAAAAATAAGCCCTTTATAAAACTACGCCCAAGCGCAGGAGTTGAAAAATTGGAGTGTCGGGTTTTTTTATGTTATTAAGGGAAAGTCAGGATAGAGGTCCGATAAGAATTTTCGATGCTCGGGCGTTTGTTAGTTAACCGTCAGCTGTTTTGCCAGGGTTATAGCGATGTGATTTTAAGAAGTGGGCACAGATAAGTTGTGGAAAAATATTGACTGGATTGGGAGCGATCAGGTTTTTAGAATACGGATATGATTATTTATCTGACGTTTGGTAAAAATAAACTGACTGACAAGTTTGCTAAAGAACGGCAAATGCTTTGTTAGTCGAATAATTAACTGACGATTGCGTAGGCATAGAGCAATTACCGAGGAAGAGTAATGAAGAGAAAAGATATAATCCCTACAAGTAAGGAGCGGTTGATGCGGGAGCAGGATTTCATCGTTTCCAAAACTGACCTGACTGGGCGGATTACTTACGGGAACGATATTTTTATCGAGTTTTCGGGGTACGAGGAGCACGAGCTTCTGGGTAGCCAGCACAATATCATTCGCCACCCTGATATGCCGAGGGTGGTGTTTAAGTTGCTGTGGGATTATCTGGCGGAAGACAAGGAGATCTTTGCCTACGTCAAAAACATGTCGAAAGATGGCGGGTTTTACTGGGTGTTTACCCATGTCGCGCCGATGAAAGATAAAAACAAACAAAAGATAGGCTACAGCTCTGTGCGCCGCATGCCTAACCCCAAAGCCATTCCGATTGTGACAGATGTGTATCGAGCCATGCTGGATGCCGAACGTAACGCGGGGCCGAAAGACGCTATGGCTGCTTCAGGCGCGGTATTGGGTAATGTATTAAAAGATAAAGGCGTTACTTACGAGGAGCTTATCAATGTTTTACAGTCGCTTTAAGAATAATGAAGCTGCCGCGTTAGCGGTAGTTGCTTTTTGCTGGACCGGTTCTCTGGTTTACGGGTGGCTACCTGTTTTGGACGGGGGCAGTGTGATCGTGCCGTCTTTGTTGACGGTGGCATCGGTTTTGTCGGTCGTTTGGTGGCGCGCATCAAGAGCAGGCGACCAGCTGTTGTTAAAGAAGTTGCTGAGTGCAAGCCATGAATGGAGGCAGGGATCTGTCGATGTCAGAGTTACCTATATCGGCGGAAAAGAGCGGCCGCTTCAACAGCTCGCCTGGTTGCTGAACGATTTAATGGATCAGGTGGAAACCGCACAGACAGACATGTATTATTCTCTGGCCTATGTAATCTATGGCGATTTTTCTCGGAAGAGCTACCCTGAAGGCTTGCATGGCGGGTTTGCGACGGCGCTGAAGCAGCTTAATGCTGTCGCAAAAACGTTGTCTGCCACCACAAGCGCCATCACTGAATTGATGAACGCCATTGCTGAGGGCGACTTTAATAAAAGGGTTGATGTTAATGTCGAAGGCGAATACCGGCTTGCTGTAGACCGTGCCATGCAAGCCATGCAGGCTATGCAATCTATGCTGGGCGATGTCGGCAACGTTATGGGCGGTGTTGCGCAAGGCGACATCAGTCAGCGCGTTCGGGCCGAAGGGCGTGGCGACCTCGGTAAGTTAAAAGACGATATTAACCTCTCGCTTGATGCTCTGGGCAGTTTGGATGATATATCGATTATTGCGAGTGCATTGTCTGAAGGCGACCTGACTAAAACGATCAGCAAGGACTATCCCGGCACCTTCGGCGCAGTGATTGTCGGCATGAATGGCACCGTGGAAAACCTCAGGAGCCTGGTAGAAGAAATCAAGGATTCCACCAACAATATCAATACTGCCGCCAAAGAAATCGCCGCGGGCAACAATGATTTGTCGCACCGCACCGAAGAGCAGGCAGCCAGTTTGGAAGAAACTGCCGCCAGCATGGAAGAGCTGACTTCCACGGTACAGTTGAATGCAAAAAATGCCCAATATGCCAACCAGCTTGCTGTCGGCGCGACCGATATTGCGGGCAAGGGCGTTGCCGTAGTTGATCAGGTGGTAACGACGATGGAAGGTATTAATGAATCTTCACGCAAGATTGTGGACATCATCACGGTGATTGACGGCATTGCTTTCCAAACCAATATTCTTGCCCTTAACGCCGCAGTAGAAGCGGCTCGCGCCGGTGAGCAAGGGCGGGGTTTTGCCGTGGTGGCTGGAGAAGTGCGCAATCTTGCCCAGCGTGCCGCCGCTGCCGCAGGAGAAATCAAGAACTTGATTAGCGATTCGGTAGAAAAGGTTGAGGACGGCACCAAACTGGTTGCCCAAGCCGGGAAAACCATGGAAGAAATTGTGGGTGCGATTCGCGGCGTTACTGTCATCATGTCCGAGATTAGAAATGCCTCTGTTGAACAAACTTCCGGCATCGAACAGGTTAATCAGGCTATCGGTCAAATGGATGAAGTGACTCAGCAAAATGCAGCCTTGGTCGAACAGGCTGCTGCTGCAGCCGAATCTCTGGAAGAACAGGCGCAGAGTTTGTCGGTTACAGTTGGACGCTTTACTGTTGACAGTAGATCGAATAGTTTACAACCTCCTGCCCGGATAACGCCGGCGGTCAATAAAAGTCCAATGCCGGTCAAGGCAAAACCGTTACAGCCAGCCGGCAGCGATGAATGGGAAGAGTTTTAACTGGATTGATAGTTGCTAGCTCTGTAGGCAGGGATTAGCCTGTTTGAGTGCGAGCGGAAACACCAGTCCCGTGCATGCTTTCTGTTTAAACAGTGTTCAGGTTATAATAGCCGTTACTTACTAAGCCCTGGCCGATTGTCCCGGGCTTTTTTCATTACTATAAGGTGGCTTAGCACCGCCGTTCCGTCTCAATAAAATCAAGAAGCGGACTTTAGAATCGGGGGTGTGGCCTCAGTGATTTTTGGATGATTTACTATTAAAAATATGACACAAAAACTATATATTCAAACCAACGGATGCCAGATGAACGAGTACGATTCCGATAAAATGCGGGATGTACTCAACGCTTCACATGGATTTGAATTAATTGACGACCCTAAACAAGCCGATGTTTTGTTGTTGAATACCTGTTCGATACGCGAAAAAGCGCAGGAAAAAGTATTTTCGGCTTTGGGTAAATGGCGCAAGATTAAAGACAAGCGTCCCGACGTGATTATCGGCGTTGGCGGTTGTGTCGCCAGTCAGGAAGGTGCAGCGATTCAAAAGCGGGCTCCTTTTGTGGATATAGTATTCGGGCCGCAAACCCTGCATCGTTTGCCTCAGTTGCTCGATCAGGCGCGTAGTCAGCAAAAGCCGGTGGTCGATGTTTCCTTCCCTGAAATAGAAAAATTCGATGCGCTGCCTGAACCCAGAGCGGAAGGCCCGAAAGCCTTTGTTTCGGTGATGGAAGGTTGCAGCAAGTATTGTACGTTCTGCGTGGTGCCTTATACGCGAGGCGAAGAAATCAGCCGTCCGTTGGACGACGTGATCGCCGAAATTACCTCATTGGCCAAACAAGGCGTACGGGAAATCAATCTGTTAGGCCAAAACGTTAATGCCTATCGCGGCGAAATGGACGATGGCGACATCGCCGACTTTGCCTTATTGCTGCATTATGTGGCGGCGGTGGAGGGCATAGATCGCATTCGTTTTACCACCTCGCACCCGATGGAATTTACTGATGAGTTGATTGAAGCCTTTGCCGAAATTCCGCAATTGGTCGACCATCTGCATTTGCCGGTACAAAGCGGCAGCGATCATATCTTGAAAATGATGAAGCGCGGCCATGCGCGAGCCGACTACATTGAAATCATCCGCAAGTTGCGTGCGGTGCGACCCAACATTTACCTGTCATCGGATTTTATTATCGGCTTCCCCGGCGAAACCGATGCCGAGTTTGAAGAAACCATGTCTTTCATCGAAGAAATCGGCTTCGATCTATCCTTCAGTTTTGTCTATAGCCAGCGCCCTGGAACACCGGCGGCCGATTTGCCGGATGATGTGCCTGCGGACGTTAAAAAACAGCGCTTGGAACGTTTTCAAAATCGCATTAACGAAATGACGGCGGCCATTTCCGAAAGCATGATCGGCACCGTGCAAACCGTTTTGGTTGAAGGGCAGTCTAAAAAGAATCCGTTGCAAATGCAGGGCAGAACAGAGAATAATCGGGTCGTTAACTTTATCGGGCATCCCCGGTTGGCCGGACAGTTTGTCGATGTGCTGATTGCCGAGGCTTTACCCAATTCTTTACGAGGCCGTATGGTCGATGCTTCCGTTGATAAAATTGTTGGTAACAATTGATTTATGATTTCACAGGAAATTTCCCTGGCTCCAGCCGATAATAGCCGGTTATCTAATTTTTGCGGTCAGTTTGATGAGCATTTACGGCAGATTGAGTCGCGTCTTCAGGTCGAGATCGCCAATCGCGGCAATCAGTTCAAGGTGACGGGCTTGGACAGTTCGGTCAAGGCGGCCTGTGCTCTTATGCAGAAATTATTTGCCAGCACCGAAAAAGAACACCTGACTGCCGAATCGGTTCATTTAGCCATGCAGGATTCATCTATCGATGAATTATTGGATGCTCCGGCAACGTCGTCCCAACAAAACGTAAGTATCAAGACCAAATGCGGGATGATCAGGGGGAGAGGGCTTAACCAGCAAGAATATCTGAGGAAAATTGTGACTCATGATATTAACTTTGGCGTGGGACCGGCCGGAACCGGCAAAACCTATCTGGCCGTCGCTTGCGCCATTGAGGCATTGCAAAGCGAAAAGGTCAGGAAAATCATTCTGGTGCGTCCTGCCGTAGAAGCCGGTGAAAAGCTGGGCTTTCTGCCGGGCGATATGGCGCAAAAAGTCGACCCTTATTTGCGGCCTTTGTATGACGCGCTATACGACATGCTCGGTTTTGAGCGAGTTGAGAAGATGATCGATAAAGGCATTATCGAGGTTGCGCCGTTGGCTTTTATGCGCGGCAGAACGCTTAATGATAGTTTTATTATCCTGGATGAGGCGCAAAATACCACCGTCGAGCAGATCAAGATGTTCCTGACCCGCGTGGGCTTTGGATCGACGGCGGTGGTGACCGGCGATGTGACCCAGATCGATTTACCCTCGGAAAAAATGTCCGGTTTGCGGCATGTGCTTGAAGTATTAAAAAATGTGGAAGGCATCAGTTTTACCTTTTTTGAGGCGCGCGATGTGGTCAGACATCCCTTGGTGCAGCGCATTGTGTGTGCTTATGAGGCCTATGAGAAGGCACACAAGGCCGAGTCGTGAACAACATAGAAATTCAGGCTGTTTTTGAATCGGCAGGCCAGCCGGATCAGCAACAAATCCAGCTTTGGGTCGATACGGCGTTGGACGATTATGGGCAGGACACCGAGATTGTGGTGCGCATTGTCGACGAACAGGAAAGCGCAGAACTCAATGAACAGTATCGCCATAAATCAGGTCCGACCAATATCCTCAGTTTTCCGGTTGACGTGCCTGAAGGTATTGAACTGGATTTACTGGGCGACTTGGTTATATGTGCCCCGGTAGTGGAAAAAGAAGCGCTGGAACAAGACAAGCTATTAGCGCACCATTGGGCGCATATCATTGTGCATGGTGTGTTGCATTTATTAGGTTACGATCACATCGACGATGATGAGGCCGAGCTTATGGAAAACAAAGAAATAGCCATTTTAAACAAATTACATATAAATAATCCCTATACAGAGGTAAACGATAAATGAGTGATGAACAACCCCCAAGTAGAAACTCCCCGCAGAAAAGCTGGGTTGATAAAATCAGCCATTTACTGACTGGGGAGCCGCAAGACCTTGAAGATCTACTTGAAATATTAAGAGAAGCACGGGAAAAACGTTTGTTGGATACGGATGCGTTATCCATGATTGAAGGCGTTTTGCAGGTGTCTCAAATGCGGGTCAGGGATATCATGATTCCCCGCGTTCAAATGGTTGTCGTACCTAAAGATGCCGAGCTGGAGACCATCATGCCGTTGGTTACCGAGTTTGGGCATTCGCGCTACCCGGTCATTGACGGAGACCGGAGCAAGGTGGTTGGCGTCCTGTTAGCCAAGGATTTGCTGGCCCGCATCTTGGAAAATAAAACCCTGAAAGTACATGAAATAATGCGGCTTTCCTGTGTTGTGCCGGAAAGCAAGCGCTTGAATGTGTTGCTTAAAGAATTGCGTACCAACGGTAATCACATGGCCATTGTTGTCGATGAGTACGGCCAGTCGGCAGGTTTGGTCACCATTGAAGATGTGTTAGAACAAATCGTCGGCGAGATTGAAGACGAACACGACGATCATGAAGACGAAGGCTATATTTTTCAGCGTAGTTCAAATGAATATATGATTAAAGCGCTGACGCCTATGGATGAGTTTGACGAATACTTTTCCACGCATCTGGCAACTGATGAATACGATACCATCGGCGGTTTTATTGTCAGTCAGCTTGAACACATGCCAAAAAAAGGCGAGAGTCTTATCGTGGGCGCCATGAAATTTGAAGTGATCAGAGTGGATAGTCGCCGAGTACACTTATTAAAACTAAAGATAATTGAGTAGTTGGGCGTGGAGGGTGTAAATAAATTCGTGTAACCGCTTATTTTCAGAGTCGTACAATACGGCTCCATAAGGAGAGAAGATGAGCAACCTGATTAAAGACCCAAAATTGATTTTAGCCATGCAAGAATTAGGGCGCGGCTTGAAATCCCCAAGTGATCTAACCAAACTGAGCCGAGAACTCTTAAAGATTACCGTAGAAGCTTCGCTGAATGCCGAAATGGATCACCACATAGGCTATGAGAAGCATTCGCCAGACGGCTATAACACCGGCAGCAGCCGCAATGGCTACAACCGCAAAACGCTGAAGGGAGACCATAGTGCAATTGAGATCGAAACGCCGCGTGATCGCAACGGCAGCTTCGAGCCCGTGTTTGTGGCGAAAAATCAAACGCGGCTGACTAAGTTCGATGATCAGATCTTGCTGCTCTATGCCAAGGGTATGACGACACGGGACATCGTCGAAACGTTTGCCGAACTCTACGGTGCCGACATTTCGCCGACTCTGGTTTCCCAGGTGACCAATGCAGTGCTTGAAAAAGTGGTTGAATGGCAGACGCGGCCACTGGGCGCCGTGTACCCGATACTGTATCTGGACTGTATTGTGGTCAAAATTCGCCAGGATAAGCGTGTCATCAATAAAGCGATCTATGTGGCGCTGGGTGTTAATATCCAAGGCCATAAAGAGCTGCTGGGATTGTGGATGTCCGAAAACGAAGGCGCAAAATTTTGGTTGTCGGTGTTAACCGAGTTGAAAAATCGCGGCGTTAAAGACGTGTTTGTCGCCTGCGTTGATGGTTTAACTGTTCCCAGAGGCCAGTGCTACAGTATTTCCGAAAACCCAGGTGCAGCTGTGTATCGTCCACATGATGCGCAATTCATTGGCGTTCGTTAGCTGGAAAGATCGGAAAGCGGTAGCCGCAGGGCTTAAGGCCATTTATCAGTCCATTACCGTCACCGAAGCCGAGCAGGAACTGGAGGCCTTTGCCCAGCAATGGGATAAGCAGTATCCCAGTATCAGTGCATCCTGGCGCAGGCATTGGCTGAATTTGATTGCCTTCTTTGACTATCCCGATGAGATTAGAAAGGTTATTTACACCACCAATGCCATTGAGTCGTTGAATAGCGTGATTCGTAAAGCCACCGAGCGTCGCAAGCTGTTTCCTACCGATCAATCGGCGATGAAAGTGGTGTATTTAGCTATCGAACAGGCCGCCAAAAAATGGTCGATGCCAATCCGTGACTGGAAGCCAGCCCTGAATCAGTTTATGATTTTATATGGCGATCGATTTCCAGAGATTTTTTAACGGCGGTTTACACGGAAATTTTTACACTCTCCGGCCTAATCATATTTGATGTATTTAAACCGCGGGTCATCGGGCGTGCCTTCTAATGCGCCGCCCTCTTTGCCGGGCTGCCACATCACCACCTCTTCGATTTTACGGGCTAATTCAAAATCCTTGTTGGTAATGCCTTTAGCCGCATGATTCATTAGTTTAACGATCACAAAGGCATAAGAAACGGTAAGGTCAGGGTGATGGAATGCCGCCTCAGCCAAGTGTCCTACCGTATTAACAACCATCAGTGTCGCTTTCCAGCCGCTGGTTTTGTATTTGCGCCGAATCCAGCCGTTTTCAAGATACCAGTGCGGCAACTCTTCCTTTAGACGCTGTTCGACATCTGCATCGGAATAAGTGTCTTCATGTGTACGTTCTCTCCAACCCATAATGGCTCACCTCTTGTTTGTTCGCTGATGCAAAGCCCGGATGACCTTGTAATCCTAGTTCTCAGGCTCCGAATGCGTGGCTTCGCAGCCTTGTTGATAAAAAATAAATGACGGGGTAAATGGAACAACATCAATCGTCAAGGTTGTTTCTTTTTGGAATAGTTTAACGGCATCAGCCACGCTATTACGAAAGTTATTGGACAATTGTTTAGTCAGTTTCTCTTGGGCTTCGTCTGCACCCAAGGCAAAAGGATCTTCCGCGAGATTGGTTGTATTGATGGCTTCCTGCAACGCTTCTGTCGCAAAGGATTGAATTTTGTTTTCGAAGTCGCTGAAGACTTGCGGCCCTTTGTCGCGTTTAATTCGCTCTATATCGGCCGGATCGGCGTAGACAAGAAATGCGCCTTTAGCGCCTTGAAAATCATTTTTACAGGCTCCGCCATCCATGATCCTGACCAGGTTTAATGTTTTGTTGCCTTTAACCCAGGTCAGCGGTGGATTTGGACCTGATTGTGATGAACCCTCAGGTATTGCGGGTACTTTATCGGGAGCCGATACGGCTTTTGCGTCCTGTTTGACCTCTTGAGTCGAACAGGCTGTCAGTGCAATAAATGCCATACCGATTAAAATTTGTACGCTTGCTTTCATAGATTACGGTGTGTCGTTAAGTAAGGTGGTCCAGTATGTCGGGCATTGTAATCTTTAAAAAAGTCGTAAGGTAAAAAAATATGGTTGATGAGCCGAGAAATACGCTGTGACAGATAAAAAATGAAAGTGCTGGTTGTGTATAGCTCTCCCAAGCAATTGATATTTTTTAAAAATGAATATCCGACCTCTCGTTCATCACAGGCTTTTATTATGGCGGAATTAAAATTTCGCTTTACAAGCTTGTCATAAGTAATTAAAAAGTGAATTTTTAAAGCCAGATTAATTACGACTATGAAAGTATCTAAATCCGTACCCGATAAATCCGCGCCTGAAGTCGGTGCCGACAAAAGCAAAGATGAAGTTGATCTTGATATTGAAGGCTTCGATTTGGGTTTGAGCGGTGAATATATAACGCTTCCTAACGAAAGCGAGCGCGCGGCAAAAAAGATGGCTGCGCGCAGAAAAATTGAACTGTATTGGGAGAAAAAACGTTTGCAGGAACAGCTCGGTGATTTTTATGACGAGGATCTTGATTTTTAATTCAGTCATATCAAGAGGGCTGGGCGGCGTTTATTTGGCGCGTGGAAATAATAGACTTTTTTGTTAAGTAACAGCTTGTTGAACGGATTTTGTGGTCGGGAACTGATCATGCAATCATGTTCAACCGATTATTCAATCCGGTTTGCACATTTTTCGGTTAATATTGTCACCCGTTGGCGAGTTTTTCTTTTTTCAATCCGGATGTCATGACCATTTTTACACCTGTTACAGCAGTCAATTACTTAAATAAAGCGTTTTTGTTGTTTTTTCTTATCGGTTTTTTTGGTTACGCATCTGCCAAAGAGCATCACTTTTTGGTTCTCAATTATCACGACATCGTCGGGGCGGAAGGCGCCAAGCCGCCTTTTAATTCGATGGATGTCAGTGTCGATCATCTTGAAGAGCATCTAGGCTGGTTGAAACAAAACGGCTACAAGATTGTCAGCGTGCAAAATATTCTCGATGCAGCAGCGGGGAAAGATACGTTACCCGATAAAGCCGCGCTGTTGACCTTTGATGACGGCTATCTGAGCTTTTATACCCGCGTCTTCCCGCTATTAAAGAAGCATCATTATCCGGCTACGGTTGCGCTGGTGGGAACCTGGATGGACGGCAACGTCACTGCGGACGAGCCGGGCAAGCCATTGCTCAACTGGGAGCAGGTAAGAGAAATGGTGCAGTCCGGTTTGGTAGAGGTCGCCTCGCACAGTTACGACCTGCACAAAGGCGTGAATGCCAATCCGCAAGCCAATTCTCAGGCAGCGGCGGTTACCCGGCTGTATGACGACCCGATGCTGGTTTACGAAACCGACGAGCAGTATCGCGAACGTATCAATGCGGCTCTGTTGAAAAGCGCCGAGTTCATTTTTCAACATGCGGGCGTCAGACCCAGGGCCATGGTTTGGCCGTATGGAGAATATAACCAAATCGCCGTGCAGGCGTCGCGTGAAGCCGGAATGCCGATGACGATGGGGTTGGTGGACGGCTTTAATACGGTGGCGGATATTAGCGCGTTGCGTCGCTTGATTATGGTCGATAATCCCGATCTCAGCCAATTTGCGGAGCTTGTCACCGGGATGCGTACCGGCAGGTCTTTGCGGGTAGCACATCTGGACCTGGATTATCTTTACGATGAAGACCCCGAGCAAACCGAGCATAATCTGGATGCCGCGATTCAGCGCATCAAAGACATGCATATCAACACGGTTTATTTGCAAGCCTATGCCGATCCTGACGGCGACGGCAACGCCGATGCGTTATATTTTCCCAATCGCCATTTGCCGGTAAAACAGGACTTGTTCAGCCGGGTTGCCTGGCAATTAAAAACCGTAGCCCGAGTGAAAGTTTATGCCTGGATGCCGATTATGGCCTATCAGGGCAAAGCGCCGGAATCCTGGTATGTTCAGGAATGGCGGGACGGCAAGGCGCAAAACGCCAGCCATGTTTATACCCGGTTATCGCCGTTCAATCCCGAAGCGCGCCAGTATGTGGCCGAAATTTACGAAGACTTGGCCAAGCATTGTAGTTTTGACGGTATTTTATTTCATGACGACGGCATTTTATCGGATTATGAAGATGTATCGCCGGTAGCGTTGGCTTATACGAAAGAGGCGTGGGGCCTGCCCGACCAATTCGAACAGTTGCATGCGACCAGCAAAATGCGCATGGCGTGGGCGCAGCATAAAACCGAATTGATCAACCAATTTACCGACGAGCTGGCGAGTCGGGTGCGTATTTATCGACCCGGCATAAAGACCGCGCGTAATTTTTATGCGCTGCCGTTGTTAAAGCCTTACAGCGAAGAATGGTACGCGCAGTCGTTTAAATCCTTTTTAGCGCATTACGATTATGTCGCCATCGAAGCCATGCCTTTTATGGAAGAGGCGGAAAACCCCAAGCAGTGGCTCACGCAATTGGTAAAAACAGCGGCTAAACAGCCCGACGGCCTTAAAAAAACCGTGTTCGAGCTGCAATCGATCAATTGGAAAACTGGGCAGAAAATTCCGATGCCGGTCTTTATCGGGCAACTGGAGCTGCTGAAAAAATTGGGCGCCGGCCACATTGGCTATTATCCTGACAATGTTTTTGAGGATCAGCCGCGCCTGGCTGATTTACAACAACATTTCTCACTTCCTATCCAGCCTTAATCATGAATTTTGTTTTAATCGACCTGAATAGGGCGGGCGATGCCGTTTGCCCTGAAAAACCATGAATATTTCATTGCAAAACGTGATCGCAATACTACAGAGCCAATGGCATGATTTTGTGACTGCATGGGAACCGCTGGATGGCACCATCGAAGGATTCATTTATTACTATCCTTTGTTTATGGCCTATATCTGGATGTTCGGCGCGATGATTTTTTATTTTCGTCATGAATGGCGTCAGCAAGGTAATGCCGAACATCTGCCCGAATTAACCGAGCAGCCGCCGGTTTCGATTTTGATTCCCTGTTATAACGAAGGGGACAATATTCGTGAAACCGTAGAAATTTTGTTGCGCCAGAAATACCCGGCTTTCGAAATTATCGCCATTAATGACGGTAGCAAGGACAACACGCTGGAAATATTGCAGGAGCTGGCCGAACAGCATCAGCAACTACGCGTGGTCAATTTGCACACCAATCAGGGTAAGGCGATGGGCTTGCGTACCGCCGCGTTACTGGCCAACAATGAAATCCTGATTTGCATCGACGGCGATGCGTTGCTGGCTCCCGAAGCCGTCGCCTGGATGGTGCGGCATTTTCAGGATAACCCGAATGTCGGCGCGGTCACCGGCAATCCGCGCATACGCAACCGCTCCACACTGTTAGGCCGGATTCAGGTCGGCGAATTTTCAGCCATCGTCGGCATGATCAAACGGGCGCAACGGTCTTACGGACAGGTCTTCACCGTCTCCGGCGTTATTGCGGCATTTAGAAAATCCGCATTGCACGATGTCGGTTATTGGAGCAACGACATGGTCACCGAAGACATCGACATCAGCTGGAAGTTACAGCTGGCCGGTTGGTCGATCTACTTCGAACCGAACGCCTTGTGCTGGGTGTTGATGCCGGAAACCCTGCATGGCTTGTGGAAGCAACGATCACGCTGGGCGCAGGGAGGAACCGAAGTGTTGCTACGCTATTTTCGCGATCTGTTTCGCTGGTCGTCGCGGGGCATGTGGCTGTTATACGGCGAATGCCTGATCAGCATCTTCTGGGCGTTTTTGATATTGCTGCACGTGCTTTACGCCCCCGTGGCATTGTTTAACGAATCGACCAGCGAATCGTTGCACGATCTCAGCCCCAACTGGACCAGCATGTTGCTGAGCCTGACCTGTCTTATACAATTCGGCGTCAGCCTGTTCATAGATTCGCATTACGAATCCCGTACCGGCGGCGTCGCGCGGTATTATTACTGGATGGTATGGTATCCCCTGGTGTACTGGCTGATAAACGTCGGCACCACCATTGTCGGTTCGGTTCGGGCGATAAAAAAGAAACGCGGACAACGTGCGATATGGGTCACCGTGGACAGAGGCTTGCGCGAGAAATGAAAGAATACATTATTAACGCCCCGCAGCTGCAAAGCCTGCAAAAACGGGCAGGGGCTTTATTTGTTTGGGCCGTCTGTTGGGTGATGTGGGTTTATTTGTTGATTCCCTTGGTTACCTTAAGCAGCTGGGTACTGGGCGATAGAAAGATGATCAACGAAATGCGCTGGTTTGGCGGTTATAAAAGCCTGCTGGAACTGATGCAGATTTACGTTGTAACTTTGTTGGTAATGGTTGCGCTATGGTTATGCTGGATAAGTTATCGCAAATTCCGGAGCAGGGCGATGCTTCCGGCAGCTCATAAAATCGTTAACGACGCAGAGCTGTGCGCGTTTTATCAAGTGAAAGCCGATGAACTGCAACAGTGCCGGAATGTGCCAATGATTACCGTTTATTTTGACGATCATGGGCATATCGTCCATCTTGATCCGCATATAGATCGATAACTCTTAAATATTAGCTATCCAGATTATTTTGTCGCTGTTACTATCATATAAAATGGGTGGCTAAAAACACGCCTACGGGCTAGGTTCAATAAAAATAATTAAGTAGATGAATTTATGAAGAATATACAAGTTAGGTTTTTATAAGATAATCAATGTTGTATATATCTCGTTAGCCTTGTTAGCGAGTTCCGCGTACGGTGCATATAGATGGATGAAGAGATAAAAATAAGATTAAAAGGCGAAGGAATAAGCCCAGGCCTAATTCGCTCTAAAGAAATCGCAGAGATTCTTGAATCTGTAGAAGATATGGTTGTGGCAGAAGCTTTGAAAGCTGACCCTACTTTATCTAAGGAGCATATAATTGTTGGAATATATGCCATTGAGGATAAAAGTATTGGTTTAAAATTTAAAACAACAATGGCGTCAGTTGTAATTCCTGCCTTTTTAGCTACAGCTGAGGCTATAGGAAATGGGGATTTCGATTTACTTACACCGCAAACAGTTAAATCATTGCAAGTTATTTCTAATTTTTCAAAAAAACATACTTGTAATGCAATCTTTGGGACTGGTGAGAAAATCGAAATAGCGACTATTACACCGAATACTCAAATACCATTTCCAACCTTTATTGAAGGTTGGTCAGAAATAGTTGGAAAGGTTATACGTGTTGGAGGAAAAACACCTAAGGCAATGATTGAACTTACTGATGGAGCAACGATGTATTGTGAAGTGCCGGAGAACATTGCAAAAGAACTTGGACATCAGCTTTATTCATTAGCTAGA
Source organism: Methylobacter tundripaludum SV96 (assembly GCF_000190755.2). Taxonomy (GTDB): domain Bacteria; phylum Pseudomonadota; class Gammaproteobacteria; order Methylococcales; family Methylomonadaceae; genus Methylobacter_A; species Methylobacter_A tundripaludum. The sequence goes on from NZ_JH109152.1 coordinate 726,622, forward strand.
TTTTACGGTCAAGCCAAATGGGATTCAAAGACTCTTGAATTAGAGGAGTTTCAAATAACTTCTGTAGAGGAATTTAAAAACATGGATCCTAAGTTAATGTTTAAGGAGTTGGCTAATATATTGGGTGAGCAGTTTACTAACGTTAGAGATGTTGAAGAATATGTTTCACATCTCCGATATGAAGGAGATGTGTAATGAAGCTTGTATGTGTTGACAATCATCCGCTTATTTGGGGAATTCGAGAATACGCTGCTGATGGACAAGAGACAATGATTCATAGAACTAAAGCTTTCTTTGATGATTGTCGCAAAAACAAAATAATAATTATGGTTCCATCTATTGTTGTAGGTGAATTACTCACTGCAATCGAACCTAAACACCATCCTTTGATTATTAATTTACTTAAAAATAGTTTTCAAATTCTACCTTATGATACTCAAGCTTCGGCTCTTTTTGCCAAACTATGGAGAGAGAAAAAAGAATCAGGGCTAGTTGATATTATCAAAGATGAATTGCAAGCAACTAGACAGGAATTAAAAGCAGATTGTATGATTGTTGCAACTGCTATCGCAAAAAACGCAGCAGTCATTTATAGTCATGACAAAAAACTCAAAAAGTTTGCAAATGGAAATATTGACGTAAGGGAAATACCCCTCCTTCAATATCAAGAAAGTTTGGATGTAGAGTTAGAGGAAGGTTAACAAGCAGCTACAGAAGTCTTGTAATTGAAATCAAACGCAGCTTATAACGTGTTTACCAAGAAACAAGAGGTGCCTTATGTCGAAAGAAACCTTTCCACTGTACAAGGTCTACGGTCTGCTTGAGCCGGGGCCGGTTGTACTGGTTTCAACCTCCAGGGAGGGCCGTGCGAACATCATGACTATGTCATGGCACACCATGATGGAGTTTGAGCCGCCGCTGGTAGGTTGCGTAATCAGCAATGGGGACTTCACCTTCGATAGTTTGACAGCAAGCAAGGAATGCGTGATCAACATTCCAACGGTGGAACTGTCAAAACAGGTCGTAGACTGCGGGAACTGCTCAGGTCGAACGGTCGACAAGTTCAAGGAGTTTGGCCTCACGCCAGTGGCCGCTTCGTGCGTCGATGCGCCGCTTATCGACGAATGCTATGCCAATCTTGAATGCAGGGTCGTCGATGAGAAGATGGTCGCCAAATACAATCTCTTTATCCTTGAGGTTGTTACAGCCTGGATTGACCCACGGAAGGAACATCCGCAGACGATTCATCATCTGGGGGAAGGCGCGTTCATGGTTGCCGGTGAGACGATCCACTTGCCTTCCAAGATGAAATAACTTCGCTTAATTGCGCGATCGGTATCTACATAACTGTTTTTCTCATCCCTGTGTTCTGGATTCGCTTCGCGCTCTAACGGGTCCGGCAATCCCTGCCGGAATGACGACGATTTGTGAAACATTACTCCAACCATTCGATAATGTGGTCTTCCAGGTCATCGATTTCAGATTCTTTCATCGCATAGCTGCTGATTGAAACACCGGCATCCTGAACACTTTCGGCGCTTTTTGATAGCAGGGGATGCCAGGATGGCAGATCTTCGCCATCGCTCAATAACCGGTAAGCGCAGGTTGCTGGCAGCCAGTTGTATTCGGCAAAGTCGTGCTGTTTTAAGTCCAGGCATTCGGGGACTAATTGGGTGCGTTCGGTATAACGGGTGCAGCGACAAGTATCCAGATCGATCAGGTTGCAGACGACGCTGGTAAAGTAGATGTCGCCGGTGTCTTCGTCTTCCAGTTTGTGCAGGCAGCATTTGCCGCAGTTATCGCATAATGACTCCCATTCTTCGGTGGTCATTTCAGATAGTTTCTTGGTTTCCCAAAAGTTCATAGGATAGCTCTCATTAACAGGCTGGGGTTACGGTTGGACATTAATTAAGCAGATCCCATACCGGTTTTATTTTCTCGGGTAAAGGTGCAAGTCGGCCTAATTCCACCCATGGATTGGCCGGGTTGTGAAAGTCGGAACCAACTGAACCGGCCAGTTCAAAGCGCGTTGCGTAACCGGCAACCAGTTTTATTTCGTCGCTATTATACCGACCCGTTACGACTTCTATGCCTTGGCCTCCGGCTTCCTTGAATGCGGCTAACAGCCGTTTCATCCAACTGGCGGTCAGTTTGTAGCGCAAAGGGTGCGCCAATACCGCAACGCCGCCGGACCCCGTAATCCAGTTTATTGCCAGCTCCATGTCAGACCAGGTCGTAGGAACAAAAGCGGCTTTTCCGGCGCCAAGATAGCGGTCGAACGCTTCCTGCTGGGTGGAGACATGGAATTGCGAAAGCAGGAAGTCGGCGAAATGGGTGCGGGTGATCATACCTTCTCCGGCGGCTTTTTTGACGGCTTCCAGCGCGCCGGGAATACGTTTTTTTTCCAGCTTATCGGCGATTTTTTCGGCGCGTTCGGTACGCATGGTTTGCAGGTTGCGGGTGGCCTCGGCAAGCGGCGGATAGGCAGGATCAATACCCAACCCGACAATGTGAAAGCATTTATTCTGCCAGCTGGTTGACAGCTCTATGCCGGGTATTAATTTGATGCCTGCAGCGTCTGCCGCGGCTTGGGCTTCGTTGAGTCCCGAGACGGTATCGTGATCGGTTAAAGCCAGCGAGGTGACGCCGCATCCATGGGCGCGCTGCACGACTGCCGTGGGCGATAATGCGCCGTCGGAAGCGGTGGAGTGGCAGTGTAGGTCGTAGTTTTCAGTCATAGGTTTTCTAGGTTAAGGGGGCAAGGTTAAAGGCGGCTTAAGGGAGTTGATTTGTCCTTACACCTTTCACCTGTCTCACTGATACTCGCCGTAAAGTTTTGCATAAAGGCCGTTTTGGCTGAGTAGGGTTTCATGTTGTCCGTGTTCGCAGATTTGACCTTGTTCAAAAACATAAACGTGATCGGCTTGTTTAACGGCGCTCAGGCGATGGGCGATAATGATGGTGGTGCGGCCTTTTAAAAATTCCGCCATCGCTTGATGCAGTTTGTGCTCTGTTTCGCTGTCCAGCGCTGAGGTGGCCTCATCCAGTATAACCACTTTGGGATCGGCGACGATCATTCTGGCAATGGCCATGCGTTGCCGCTGACCGCCTGAAAGCCTCATGCCCTGCCGGCCGACGATGGTGTCCAGTCCTTTGTCCAGATCCTTCACGACATCGTTTAATTGCGCGATAGCCAGTGCATTCCATAATACGGCATCGGTAGCCGGTTTACCCAGGGTCAGGTTGGCGCGGATAGTGTCGTTAAACAGGACGGGATGTTGTAGCACGGTGACGACGTTTTCCCTGACCACTTCGAGGCCGATGCGGTCAATGGGGACCTCGTCGAAATAAATCTGGCCTTGGTCGGGCGGGTAGAGGCCGATCAGGGTTTGTATCAAGGTCGATTTGCCGCCGCCGCTGGCGCCAACCAGGGCAACCTTTTCGCCAGCCTTGATTTTTAACTGGATGCCGTCGAGTATTTTTTCATGCCGGTCTGTCCTGCCCGGCACCCTGCGGGTAAATGCCAATTCGCTCCCGGCGAATTGGTCATCGCTGTAGCTAAAATGCAGATTTTCTACGCGTAAAGAGACGGTTTTTTTATTTAAAAACGGGTTTTCAAGGTGAGGGTAATGCGGTTCTTGTTTCAGCGCATTAAGGCGGTTGATGCGGGTCAACGCGGCTTTGGCGGCATAAAAGGCGTATTGGATACTCAGGATTTCCTGCACCGGAGCCATCATGAACCACAGATAACCGAACACCGCCAGCATTTGCCCGATGCTGAGATCGGAATAAAACACCATCAGCATCGCGCAGGCGCGAAATACGTCAAAGCCGAACAGGAATACCAGAAAACTCAAACGCGTTGCCGCATCGCTTTTCCAGGCGAAAGCGGTCGAAAAATCCCTAACCGACCGGGCCGATTCGATCAGCTGCTGGCAATAATGTTTCTCGCGATTGCTGGCGCGTATTTGATGGATGGCTTCCAGCGTTTCAGTCAAGGATTGCTGGAAAACTTCATACGCTGAGTTTTCTCTGGATTTAAGGTCTTTGACGCGAGAGCCGATCACTCGGGTGAAATAAATAACCACGGGATTTAGCAGCAGGATAAATAAACCCAGCTGCCAGTGCATCCATAATAAAATAACCGCTGTGCCGATAATGGTCAGGCCGGATACCAGCAGCTTGCTGACGGTAGTGCCGATAAAGGTGTCAATCGTATCAAGGTCTTTGACCAGATGGGTTACCACCGTGCCGGTGCCCAGGCTTTCATATTCGGACATCGAAATGTTTTGCAAATGCCCGATCAGGTTAGTGCGGATGCGGAACACAATATCCTTGGCAATGCAGGAAAATTGCCGGGACTGAATGATGTTGAAAATGATCGCAATAATGCGCAGGACGACGCTGATCAGCAAAATAACGCTGATGTAAAGAATGGGAATTTGCCAGCTTACCGGGAACAGCAGGTTGACGGTTTTAATGATAATGCCGGGTTTATGCAACAGCACTTCATCGACCAACAGCGGCATCAGCAACGGCACCGGAACGCTGGCAATGGTTGCCAGAATGGCGATAAAATGAGAGGCAATCAGTTCTTTTTTGTGTTCTAAAGCAATTTGGTAGATAGTGTTCCAACTGTAAGGTTGGGTAGCCTGTTTTGATTGCACGGGATTAGATAGGGATGTTTGTACGAGCGCTTGATTATATCTGTCTGAAACATCTTTAGGAATATATTTACTGTGAGTGAAATATGAAACACCTGCGTGGAAAACTGTTGTTGTGTCTGGTGCTTTTTTCCGGTGCAGTACTTGGCAATACTCTGAGCCAGCAAAGAAATGACTTTTTGCAGGCGGAAAAACTGCTTGCGCAGGGCAATAATGCTGCGATCTTGGACATCAGCGCCGCCGCCTTGATCGATTACCCCCTATATCCCTATCTGCAATACCAGTGGCTGAAAGATAATTTACAGCAAGCCGACCGGGTTCTGGCTTTTTTAGCAGCCCATAAAGAGACCCGTTATGCCGGATTATTGAGGTCTAAGTGGCTGGATTATCTGGCTAAAAATGAGCGTTGGAACGATTTTATCCGGCATTATGAAGCAACTGAAAATACTGCGCTTGAATGTCAGTACAATCTGGCAATCTATAACACGGGCAATCAACAGCAGGCATTAAATGCAGCCAAACGCTTGTGGGTTACCGGGGATTCGCTGCCGGAAGAATGCGATCCGCTGTTGTCGGTATTGATGATGTCGCCCGGCTTTACGCCGGAACTGATTTGGCAGCGATTTGAGTTGGCCTTGAATAAAGATAATGTCTCGGTGGCCGAATACGTGCGCCGTTCGTTGAGTAGTGCAGATCAGAATGTTGCCGATGTATGGTTACGAGTTCACCAAAACCCTGCGTTAATCGAAAATAGCGGCTTTTTGAGTCCGCAAATGGGGCGGCTTTTCGCCCATGGCGTTGATCGGTTGGCAAAGTCCGATTTGAGTCTGGCTGTTAAGCTTTGGGACGACAGAAAACACGCTTTCCAGATAGATGACCAAACCGTCCGGCAGCTGGATCGCAGTCTCGCGATCGGCTTGGCACGCAGCCGAAAACCGGACGCTTATTATCGCCTTAGTCAATTGCCTGTTGTCGATGTGGAAGTCAATGAATGGAAAGTCAGGGCGGCTTTGCTGGAACAAAACTGGCAGCATGTTGCCGAGGCGCTGGCGGGTTTGACGGCTCAGGAACGGCAGGATCCTAAATGGCAATACTGGCTGGCCAGGTCGCTGGATCAAGCCGGAAACTCTTTGCAATCGCAGGATGTCTACACCAAGCTCGCTGAAGACCGGAGTTTTTACGGGTTCCTGGCCGCCGACAATGTTCATAAGCCTTATCAATTTTCCAACAAACCGGTTTTTCTGGCGGAAAATGAACTCGAAAAGCTGGCCAATGAAACTGATTTTAAAGTGGTTCGGGAGCTTAATTTACTGAACAGAGACGCGGAGGCCGAACGGCAATGGTGGTATGCGGTAAAAAAACTGAGCAAGGAGCGGCGCATGATCGCTGCCAAATTGGCTCAGCAATGGCACAAGGATCAAATCGCGATTGCTACGTTGGTTAAAGCCGATTATTGGGACGATCTGGCGTTGCGATTTCCCGTTTATTATTCGAGTCAGGTTCATAATAACGCCTACTTGCATAATCTCGATCCGGCCATTGTTTTCGGCCTGATTCGGCAGGAAAGCATCTTCAATAAGGATGCCGAGTCAGCCGTTGGCGCGCGCGGCTTAATGCAGGTCATGCCCAGGACGGGGATGCAGATAGCCCGTGATTTAAAGGAAAAATGGCAGTCGGACAACAGTCTGTTTAATCCTGATGTTAATGTCAGGTACGGCGCTTTTTATTATAAGCAGCTGCTAAAACAGTTTCATGGGCACTTTGCATTGGCAATTGCCGCTTATAATGCGGGCTCCGGGCGGGTGTCAAAATGGTTGCCGAGTGTTGCGTCCATGCCGGCAGATATTTGGATAGAAACTATCCCGTTTAAAGAAACCAGGAAATATGTCACTTCTGTGCTTTCTTACGCCATTATTTATCAGCAACTCATACTCGGTAATTGCACCATGCATGACTCTACCTCTTGCATCCCTGCAGTCGAAAAAAAGGGCTTGAAGATGAAGGAATTGATGCTTGATGTATTGCCCGGCTAAAATTTGAGCTGATTTTTTTTGATGGCTGTTAGATAATGCACAGTTTAGAATAATAATAATTACGTTAAGGTATATAAAGAGTATGGGGAAACAGCACAGTTTTACGCGCGAAGAATTGTTGAAGTCCGGCAGGGGAGAACTGTACGGGCCGAAAAATGCGCAATTGCCTCTACCGAATATGTTAATGATGGATCGTATTACCCTTATTACCGATGAAGGTGGTGCATACGGAAAGGGCGAAATCATTGCTGAGCTGGATATAACGCCTGATTTATGGTTTTTTGACTGTCATTTTCAAGGCGATCCTGTGATGCCCGGTTGTTTGGGGCTGGATGCGATGTGGCAGTTGGTCGGCTTCTTTTTGTGCTGGATGGGCGGTCCCGGTAAAGGACGCGCCTTGGGTGTGGGTGAAGTTAAATTTACCGGACAAGTGTTGCCTACGGCCAAGAAAGTGACTTATCGGGTCAATTTAAAAAGAGTAATTATGCGGAAGTTGGTTATGGGTATCGCTGACGCCACCATGGAAGTCGATGGCAAAGTGATTTATGAGGCTACCGATTTGCGGGTTGGTTTATTTACTTCCACCGAAGATTTTTAGAGGCGTTAACAATGAAAAGAGTCGTAGTAACCGGTTTAGGCATTGTTTCCAGCATAGGGAATAATCGAACAGAGGTTGTCGATTCCCTAAAGGAAGGCCGTTCAGGAATTGCTTTTGCAGACGTTTATCAGGAAATGGGTTTCCGCAGTCATGTGCATGGGCCTATCAATATAGATTTAGACGCATTTATCGACCGTAAAATAAAACGCTTTATGGGCGATGGCGCTGCGTTTAACTATATTGCCATGCAGCAAGCGATTGATGATTCCGGCTTGGGTGAATCAGAAGTTTCAAATTTCAGAACCGGATTGGTGATGGGTTCCGGTGGTCCTTCAACTTCGAACATTGTTGAAGCGGCTGATATTCTGCGCGAAAAAGGCATCAAAAAAGTGGGGCCGTATATGGTGCCCAGAAGCATGTCCAGCACCAATACTGCATGCCTTGCGACACCTTATAAAATTAAAGGCGTCAATTACACAATCAGTTCGGCGTGCGCGACCAGCGCTCACTGTATCGGTCATGCGATGGAATTAATCCAGATGGGCAAGCAGGATGTGGTGTTTGCCGGTGGCGGTGAAGAAGTGCATTGGACCATGTCGATGTTATTTGACGCGATGGGCGCTTTGTCTTCCAAATATAATGACACTCCGACAACAGCTTCAAGGCCTTATGATGAAACCCGCGACGGTTTTGTTATCTCCGGCGGCGGCGGTGTGTTGGTGATCGAAGAATTGGAACATGCCAAAGCGCGCGGCGCGAAGATTTATGCGGAATTGACCGGTTACGGCGCAACGTCCGACGGTTACGACATGGTTCAACCCTCAGGCGAAGGCGCTGTACGCTGCATGCAGCAGGCGATGGCGACGATCAAGGACTGCAAGATTGATTATATCAATGCCCACGGCACCAGTACGCCGGTTGGCGATACCAAAGAACTTGAAGCCTTGCGCAACGTATTCGGTCAGGATGACGTGCCATTAGTCAGTTCCACAAAATCGCTGACAGGTCACGCATTGGGTGCGGCGGGTGTTAATGAGGCGATTTATTCGTTGTTAATGATGGAAGAAAACTTCCTCAGCGCATCGGCCAATATCACCCAGCTTGATCCGGGTGCGGAAGGCATTCCGATCGTGCGTGAACGTAAAGACAACATTACGTTAAATACCATTATGTCGAACAGCTTCGGCTTCGGCGGCACCAACGCTACACTGATCTTTCAGCGTTACAACGGCTAACGCGTTGTTTATCGGGGTTCGAATATTCGAGCCCCGCATTTCTTTTCTCTCAAATACTTCATATCTCTGACCATGTCAGATCCAAACCAAAAATCCAGAATCCAGTTTAATAAACTACAAAAACATTTGCGACACACGGTTGGCGATGCGATTGCCGATTACAATATGATCGAAAATGGCGACAAGGTCATGGTGTGCTTATCCGGTGGCAAGGATTCATTCACCTTGCTGGACATCCTGATGCACTTGCAAAAAACCGCACCGGTTGAGTTTGAACTGATCGCGGTCAACCTGGACCAGAAGCAGCCCGGTTTTCCCGAACACGTCCTGCCGGAATATCTGGCATCGCTGGACGTGCCGTATCATATTATCGAAAAGGACACCTACAGCGTGGTCAAACGGGTTATCCCCGAGGGCACCACCACCTGCGGCCTGTGTTCACGCTTGCGGCGTGGCACCTTATACGGTTATGCCGAAGCCAATAATGTCACCAAAATAGCCTTGGGCCATCATCGCGACGACATTCTTGAAACTTTTTTCCTGAATATTTTTTACGGCGGTAAATTAAAAGCGATGCCGCCCAAGTTGTTAAGCGACGATAAGAAAAATATTATCATCCGGCCCTTGGCGTACACCCGTGAAAAAGACATTGAACGGCTGGCCGCATTTAAAAACTACCCGATTATTCCCTGCAACTTGTGCGGTTCCCAAGAAAACCTGCAACGCCAGGCCATGAAAGTCATGTTAAAAACTTGGGACAAACAGTTTCCGGGACGCTTGGAAACCATTTTTACCAGCCTGAAAAATGTCGCGCCTTCGCAGTTGGCCGATACGCAGTTATTCGATTTTGCCGGGTTAACGCGGAGCCGGCAAGCTGAAGAGCAGGTTATGACATTTAATGCCGGTTTGGATGTGCTGGCGCAATAACAGCATCGTCCTTTTTACCGATTTTGGGCCGTCAGGTCCTTATATCGGGCAAATGGAATCGGTGTTATTGCAAGCCGCGCCGAATGTGCCTGTTATCAATTTGTTGAGCAATGCACCGACAGCCGATCCTCGATTAAGTTCCTATTTATTGGCCGCATTGCGCCACGGTTTTCCTGTAAACAGTATTTTTCTGGCCGTGGTTGATCCAGGTGTCGGTGGCACACGCAGAGCCGTTGTTTTACAGGCTGATGGACAAACGTTTGTCGGGCCGGATAACGGTTTGCTGAATACCGTCGCCGTTCAGGCTCAAAATGCGCAATGGTCGGAAATTATCTGGAAACCGGAACATTGCTCAATGAGCTTTCACGGCAGGGATCTGTTCGCCCCTGTTGCCGCAAAGTTGGCCATCAATGCGGCAGACGATTTATTACAGCCATTTGACCGAAATGATTTAAGCGATTGGCCTCAAGATTTGGCGGAAGTGGTTTATTTCGATTATTACGGCAATGCGATGACCGGCTTGCGGTATCACGAAGGATTAGCAGGCAAGATTTTAAATATTTACGATATTACGATCAAACAGGCCGATACTTTCGGCGCTGTCGAAGAACAACAGGCTTTCTGGTATAAGAACTCCAGCGGTCTGGTCGAAATTGCGGTCAATAAAGGCCGTGCAGAACAGCAACTGGGCTTGAAATTGGGAATGGAAATCGGTTTTTAGTCGATTGATAGCTAAAGTCGTTGTCCCAATGGCCTTAAGCCGGCAACTTGGGATGAACAGCCCTCGCTTATAGTTTATAATCACCCTCTGTTTAAAGTTTTTATCGACCGGCGTACATACGTGCGTTTGGTCTTGACTGTCATTGGTTAAATACACCCCATGCAAGAAATAAATCCGATCAAAAACAAAATAGCCGACTTAAAAAGCCGTGGCGATGCCCTTAGGAGGTATCTTTGACTTTGACGTCAAGAGCGAGCGTTTAGTCGAAGTTTTAAGAGAGCTGGAAAACCCGAAAATCTGGGATAACCCGGAAGAAGCGCAAGCTTTGGGCAAAGAGCGCGGCCAGCTGGAAGTCATCGTTAACACCATTAATGACCTGGAACGCGGCCTTAGCGACGCTGAAGAACTGCTGCTGATGGCGGTTGAAGAAGACGATGAAGAAACGGTTGAAACCGTCGTCGATGATCTGGAGCACTTTGAAAAAAGAGTCGCAGACTTGGAGTTCCGCCGCATGTTCTCCGGGCAAATGGACGCCAATAATGCCTTTTTGGACATACAGTCCGGCTCCGGCGGTACCGAGGCCCAGGATTGGGCGTCAATCATCGAGCGTATGTACTTGCGCTGGGGCGAACAGAAAGGTTTTAAAACCGAATTGATTGAAGAATCGCAAGGTGATGTGGCCGGGATTAAAAGCGCCACGATCAAATTTGAAGGCGAATATGCGTTCGGCTGGCTGCGCACTGAAACCGGCGTGCATCGCTTGGTCAGGAAATCGCCGTTCGATTCGGGCAATCGCCGCCACACCTCGTTCGCCTCAGTGTTCGTGTCGCCGGAAATTGATGACGATATAGACATCGACATCAATCCCGCCGATATACGTGTCGATGTCTACCGAGCCAGCGGCGCGGGCGGTCAGCATATCAACAAAACCGAATCGGCCGTGCGAATGACCCACAACCCGACCGGAATTGTCGTGCAATGCCAGAGCGACCGCTCACAGCATAAAAACCGCGATACCGCGATGAAGCAACTGAAAGCCAAGTTGTACGAGCTGGAAATGCGGAAACGCAGCGAAACGGCTCAGGCCTTGGAAGATACCAAGTCGGATATAGGCTGGGGCAGCCAGATTCGTTCCTATGTGCTGGATCAGTCGCGGATCAAGGATTTGCGCACCAATGTAGAAACAGGTAACACCCAAGCGGTTCTGGATGGCGACCTGGATCAGTTTATTGAAGCCAGCTTGAAGAGCGGCTTGTAAAAATTATTAAAACTAAAGAGTTAACAAATAAAATGTCAGAAATCGAGCACGACGAACAGGAACAAATCAGGCAACGCCGCAGCAAATTGAATGAGTTGCGCGAAAACGGCGGCATTGCTTTCCCTACCGATTTTCGCCGCAATGTGGTTGCAGGTGAACTGTTGGCCGAATACGGCGAAAAATCCAAGGAAGAGCTTGAAGCGGAACCGTTGCGGGTAAAGCTGGCCGGGCGCATGATGACCCGTCGGGTGATGGGTAAAGCCAGCTTCTGCCATATTCAGGATATGTCCGGCCAAATACAGCTTTATGTGACCCGCGATGCACTGCCCGAAAGCTTTTACAATGAGCAGTTCAAAAAGTGGGATATTGGCGACATCGTCGGCGCGGAAGGCGTATTGTTTAAAACCCAGACCGGCGAACTCAGTGTCAAGATCGATGATATTCGCCTGCTGACCAAAGCCTTGCGCCCGTTGCCTGAAAAATTCCACGGCATTGCCGATCAGGAAATCAAATATCGCCAACGTTATCTCGATTTGATTATGAGCGAGCAATCGCGTAATACCTTTTTGATCCGTTCCAAGGTGGTTGCTTATATTCGCCAATTCCTGATCGAGCGCGATTTCCTGGAAGTTGAAACGCCGATGATGCAGATGATCCCCGGCGGGGCAACGGCGCGTCCTTTTACCACCTTTCATAATGCGTTGGACATGGAGCTGTATCTGCGTATCGCACCGGAATTGTATTTAAAGCGTCTGGTGGTCGGCGGTTTTGAACGGGTGTTTGAAATTAACCGCAACTTCCGCAATGAAGGATTATCGACGCGTCATAATCCCGAGTTCACCATGCTGGAGTTTTATCAGGCTTACGCGGAATATCATGATTTAATGGATTTAACCGAAGCCATGTTGCGCGGTGTCGCGGTTGAAGTGTTAGGGCAAACGGAGATTACTTATCAAGGCGAGCAATACGATTTCGGCAAGCCGTTTGACCGCATGACTGTGTTCGATTCGATTCTGCACTTTAATCCGGATTTAACGGCGGAAAATATCGCCACCCGTGAAGCCGCCGTTGAAGTGGCTAAAAATCTGCATATTCCGGTCAAGGACGGCTACGGTTTGGGCAAAATCCAGATCGAGATATTTGAAAAAACCGTGGAAAGCCGGTTGATGAATCCGACGTTTATTACCGCTTATCCGGTTGAAGTATCGCCGTTGGCAAGGCGCAATGACGATAATCCGCATGTCACGGATCGCTTCGAATTTTTTGTCGGCGGTCGGGAAATCGCCAACGGCTTTACCGAATTGAACGATGCCGAAGATCAGGCGGCGCGTTTCCAAAAACAGGTCGAAGAAAAAGAAGCCGGTGATGATGAAGCGATGCACTTTGATGCCGATTATATCGTCGCACTGGAACACGGCATGCCGCCAACGGCAGGCGAGGGCATAGGCATAGATCGTCTGGTCATGTTATTTGCCGATGCGCCGTCAATACGGGATGTGCTGTTGTTTCCGCATATGAGACCTAAGGGTTAATGAACTGATTAATTCACCACGAAGGCACGAAGAAAAAATATAAACTTCGTGTTCTTCGTGTTCTTCGTGCCTCGGCAACCGCTCCTGCGTCGCCTAAAGCGCCTACTGTTGGTGCTCTACCTCCTGCATCCATGCAGTCGTTCGCGGTGCATCTTTATGATTTCAGTTAAAAATTGTCCTTCAATCGCCTGACTTCTGCAAAAACCTCCGCCGGCTTTTTGTTCGCCATCTTAATAGTTTCCTGTAAGGCCAAACTATCTTCCCTGAAAAAAGGATTGGTCGCCAGTTCCTGCTCTATCGTCGACGGCACCGTCGGCAAGCGGTTTGCCCTCAGCTGATTGATGACATCCATTCTTTGCTGTAACTGCCGGTTATCAGGTTCTACCGTTAAAGCAAACCGGCCATTGGCTTGTGTGTATTCATGGGCGCAATAGATTCGGGTTGATGTGGGCAACGCCTTTAATTTCTGTAATGAATGCCACATCTGTTCAGCAGTGCCTTCAAACAGTCGGCCGCAGCCCATTACAAACAACGTGTCCCCGCAAAATAGCGTGTTGTCGTCGGCAAAATGATAAACAACATGGCCGCTGGTGTGTCCGGGAGTCGAGATAACTCTGGCGGTATGCTTGCCGAGCGTTATCTCATTGCCGTCAACAACCCCGCGATCTATACCGGGGATTCTATGCTGGTCAGAAAGGGGGGCAATAACCGTGCAGCCGGTTTTTTGCTTCAGCTCCAGATTGCCGCCCACATGATCCGAATGGTGATGGGTATTCAAAATGGTAGTTAGCTGCCAGCCTTTTTGGTCCAGAACATTCAGAACCGGCTGGGCAACAGCGGGGTCTACAACAGCGGTTTCACCCGATACAGGGTCGTGAACCAGATAAATGTAGTTATCGTTTAAGACGGGGAGTGTCAGGATGGTTAACATACTTTTAAGTCCTCATAAGCGTCTAAATTAAAGGGTTCATTTTCAGATATGAAGATGAGATACCCTAACACAAAATCGCCTGTCGGATGGAGTTCTAAACCTCGCCCAACAAATGAATAATTTAAGGCAAAGTATCTTGCTCGTTTGTGTGGAATGTCTTTTTTATTTACAATTAAATTCAATAAAACAACGGGTTATTTGATTTTAACCGCAATTGTACAGCATCTGAAACAGATTATTAGGTATATGATATCAAGTATATAACGTTAAATTTAAAGAAGAATCAGTCCGTAGGATACGTTAAGGTACGAAGCGTATCAATCGCGAACGATGCGCATCACTGCGTTTAGTACATCCTACTGAAACAGTCTTTTAGGTTTCAAAGGTCTAAAATTAAGTAAGATAAGTATCGCGTACCTTACGGTAGGTATAAAAAAAGGGCGACCATTGGTCGCCCTTTTTATTTGGCTGTTACCTCGGTATTCTTACGCGCAAAACTTTTCAACCTTAGCAAGAATCCCTTGTATATCCAGGCCGCACAACGCCAGCAATTCTTCTCTTGTACCTTGCTCGACAAAACTGTCCGGCAGGCCTATATTCAGCACCGGCATCAGGATCTGTTGCGCTTGCAGGAAGTCGTTGACGGCGCTGCCTGCACCGCCGGCGAGTACGTTTTCTTCGACGGTGATCAGCACTTCATGGCTCTTGGCTAACTCAAGCACCAGCTCGGTATCGATAGGTTTGACAAAACGCATGTTGACTACGGTTGCGCCCAGCTGTTTACCGGCTTCCATAGCTGGAGTTACCATGCTGCCCCAGGCCAGGATGGCAATGCGGCTGCCTTGGTGACGAACTTCGGCCTTGCCCAACGGCAATGCGGTCATGGTCTTGTCGACCGCAACGCCGGGGCCTTTGCCGCGCGGGTAACGTACGGACGCCGGACCTTCATGCATAAAGCCGGTGTAGAGCATTTGCCGGCATTCGTTTTCATCGGCAGGCGCCATTACCAGCATGTTGGGAATACAACGCATATAGCTGTAATCAAAACTACCGGCATGGGTCGGGCCGTCAGGGCCGACTAAACCGGCGCGATCCAGTGCAAACAACACATCCAGGTTCTGGATGGCGACGTCATGAATCATCTGGTCGTAAGCCCGTTGCAAGAACGTCGAATAAATCGCCACTACCGGTTTTGCGCCTTGGCAAGCCTGTCCTGCTGCCAGCGTCACCGCGTGTTGTTCGGCAATGGCAACATCGAAATAACGTCTTGGATAACACTGCGAAAATTTGACCAGTCCTGAACCTTCACGCATAGCGGGAGTAATGCCCAATAAGCGCTCGTCTTTTGCCGCCATATCGCAGAGCCACTCGCCGAACACTTCGGTGTAAGTCGGGTGCGGGGAGGGCGCGGATTTTGGCAGGCAATCTTTGCTGGGGTCGAAAGCCGGTACGCCGTGATAGGCTAACGGATCTTTCTCGGCAGGCGGGTAACCTTTGCCTTTTTGGGTAACGATATGCAAAAAGCGCGGTCCGGTAATATGCTTCAGGTTTTCCAGCGTCGAAACCAGCATGTCTATGTCATGCCCGTCAATCGGGCCGATATAATTAAAGCCCAGCTCCTCAAACAAGGTGCCCGGCACTACCATGCCCTTCATGTGCTCTTCGGTGCGGCGTGCCAGTTCCCAGACGCTGGGCATGCTGCTTAAGGCCTTTTTACTGCCTTCACGCATCGACGAATAAAATTTGCTGGACAAAATCTTGGTCAGGTAATTGTTCATCGCGCCGACCGGCGGCGAGATCGACATGTCATTATCGTTCAAAATTACCAGCAGGTTGGCATCCAGAGCGCCCGCATGATTCATTGCTTCAAACGCCATGCCGCCGGTGATGCTGCCGTCGCCGATAATCGCGACCATTTTCTTGTCTTCGCCTTTTAACTCCGAGGCAATCGCCATGCCTAAGGCCGCGCTGATCGAGGTGCTGGAATGGCCGACGCCGAACGCATCGTATTCGCTCTCCGCCCGACTGGGAAACGCCGATACGCCGTCCTTGGTGCGAATGGTGGTCATCCGGTCTTTGCGTCCGGTCAGAATCTTGTGCGGGTAAGCTTGATGGCCGACATCCCAAACCAGCTGGTCGGATGGCGTGTCGAACACGTAATGCAAGGCTATCGTTAACTCAACCGTACCTAAACCTGCGGAAAAGTGACCGCCGGAAATACTCACGGTATGGGTTAAGAAATCGCGTAGTTCTTTTGCCAAAGGTTTAAGCTGGCTTTTGGACAGTTTGCGTACATCGGCCGGTGTGTTGATATCTTTGAGCAGGGGGTAGTTATGTATTGTATGCATATTAGTAAAGGGGTTCTCGATAGAACATCAGGATGATGCCAATCTGAAACAGGGCGGCAACAGAAATAAAACCGGCAATATCCTTGCCCGGTCTGTCTAATTTCAATTCCAGCCAGCGACCGCATGCCAGAATGAGAGAGAAAATCCCCATTGTGGTGTGGCCGACCTGGATAAGGAAAGCACTTTTGGCTTGAAAGCCGACATGTGAGTGGGTGAGCAGCATTAAACCGCCAAAAGCGGCCAGCAACGGAAAAACAAAAGGGAGTTTGCTGTGTGGATTTTTGGTTATCCGGGCACTGAGTTCCATAATGCCGAGTACAAATACCAGTAAGGTTGCAATCCGGTGCTGTAACACCTCGCCGTTATTAAAAGTACTTTCCCAGAAGCCTATCGGTCCCAAGGGCCATGTTTCTGCATCGCTACGGAAAAACAGGAAGATGCCCAGTCCGACGAAACCCAACGGCCAGTATTTGCAGTATTCAAAGCCGGGCTTTTTTACATAAGACAGCATCGCAAAGAAGCTCATCAGCGTCAGGAAAATACCGGCAATGTTGTGGTTGTAGTTCGACCATTCGGTTGCCGCCAGGGAGGGCACTTGGCCGACAATGGCAACACGTCCCGGCTCGCCCGCAATCAAATCCGTATGCGTTGGGGAGCTTGTTTGGGGGATTTGCGGGTTAAAGGTGTTCAGGACTTCCTGCCAACTTGCCGTCAGGTTTGAAATATCAATAGCCGGGGGCTGGGAAGCCAGACTGGCGGCGGTAAACAGCAAGGTGACCAAAACGAAGGTTTCCGCTTCAATGTAATAAGGCACGCGGTTATTTAATGCGTGGTTATTGCCGGAAAACCGGAATACCACTACTGCGGATTTATTTAACCAGGCAAAGCCCAGCGCGATGCTCATTAAGGTGATTTTTACCATCAATAAATTGCCGTAGCCGGTACCGATCAGGCCGTTCCAGGTATCAATATATTGCAGTGCAATAGGCAGGCCCGAGATCAGGATCATCGCAACCGAGGCTATGCCGAAGGTAGAGAAGCGCTTAAGCAATAAAGGCCATAATCCGGCACTAATCTCGTTGTTGCTGCGTAACAGCCAAATATTGGCCAGCTGAAAAACACCGCCGATCCAGGCCGCTGCGGCGAGCTGATGGATGACCGTCAGCGACATTAATACAAACTGATTTTCAAAACGCCCCGCGCCATGTACCAGCCAGGCGCCTGAAATAATCATCGGCAAGGCTACAATGCCGGCGGTTATCCAGTGCCGCTTTGAAAAAGGATTTTTGCTGAGATAGTGATAACAGTAACCCGCCAAAACCACAGTCAGTATCGTGCGTACTATGCCGCCTATGAATTGCGTAGTTTCGGCGAATTCGGGAAACGGCCATCGCTCAAGTACGGCGGTCATTAACCATACCTTGAGAATGATTTTGAAAAGTTGAGCGGCAGCCAGCCAAAAACCGCCTTTATAAAGAAGGGTAATGGTTTTTTGCAGTAATGCCGCCGAGTACCCGTCTTGATAATGCCACGGACGTAAGACAAAAAGTCCCCAGAACAGGCTGCCGATTGCTAATGAATAACAAATCAGGTCAAACCCGCCAATAAGGGAATCGAGAAAATCAGCTATACCGGCCATTGCTAACCCCTATTTGGAAACGGAAAAGTGAATAACATCTTCTGTTAAATGACCGTCAGCAGCGAAGACTTTAAATCTGAGGGCATAATCACCGGCTTCCAATGGCGGAATATGGACAATGATCTGGCCTTGTTTGTCGCCACTGACGGCTTGTAATAACTGATGTTTATCGCCTTTACTGACCAGGAAAATTTGCGACAGGCCAAGTTCAATCTGGGAATTAAACCTTAGTTCGACTTTGGCCGGGTCGTTGACATGAATGGGCGTTATTTTTAGTGAATAATCGGTTATTACCGCATGAGCGGCGACCCAATGTGACTGGCACAAAGTTAAAAATAATAAACACATTAAAATGTTTTTCTTCATTGCGTCCCCTTGCTTAATTATTTTTTGCCTTTCAGGGCATGACCGGCCAGATTCTTGCCTAAATCCCAGATGGAACCGGGAATTTGATGGGTATCGGCTATGGCTTTATCGAATGAATTGACTATATTGTCGCGGTCTTTTTGCGTTAAATTTAAGGGGGGCAATAATTTGACCACGTTCATGCCGTGCCCTGCAACCTGCGTTAATATGTGGTGTTCTTTAAATAATGGAATAGTGATCATTTGACAGAATAAGCCTTTATTGGCTGCTTCCAGCATCGCCCAGGCGGCTTTGAGTTTCAGGCTTTTGGGTGATTGGAATTCAATCGCGATCATCATGCCTTTACCGCGCGCTTCTTTCAGGAATTCATATTTCCCGGCCATGGCGTTCAGGCTGTCGATGATGTCGGTGCCCACTTTCATGCTGTTTTCTACCAGTTTTTCGTCTTCCATAACGTGTAGCGTGGCAAGGCCGGCAGCCATTGCCATGTTGTTTTTGGAGAAGGTTGATCCATGTACGATGGCTCGATCCATGCGGTTATAAACGGTATCCATGATTTTTTGGGTCATCGCGACAGCGCCGACCGGTACAAAGCCGCCTGACAGGGCTTTGGCCATGCAAATCATGTCCGGTTTGACGTTCCAATGGTCGATTGCCCAGAATTTTCCGGTACGCCCCAAGCCTGTCTGAACTTCATCGGCGACAAACAAGGTGCCGTATTTTTTACATAAGCGTTCGACTTCCGGTAAATAATTATCGTCCGGTACGTTAACGCCTTTACCTTGAATAGGTTCGACGACGAAAGCGGCAACATCTTTGTTGCTTAAGGCTTTTTCCAATGCGGCAAGATCATTGAAAGGAACGGCGATGCAGCCGGGCAGCAACGGGCCGAAACCCTCGCGGAAAATGTCTTCACCGTTTAATGACAAAGAACCCATGGTCAGGCCATGATAGCCATGTTCGCAGAAGACGATTTTTTCGCGCTTGGTGGTATAGCGGGCGAATTTGATCGCCGCTTCCACGGATTCGGTGCCGGAATTGCAAAAGAACATTTTGTTCAGGTTGTCCGGTGTGGTTTTCAGGATTTCCTGCGCCAGTAATCCGCTGAGCACGGACACATCCATTTGCACCAGATTGGGCAATTCCAGTGTTAAGGTCTCAGTCAATGCGCTGATGACGGTCGGGTGGTTGCGGCCGATTGCAAATACGCCGAAACCGCTGAGCAAGTCCAGATATTCCGTGCCTTCCTGATCGTAGAGATATTGTCCGATAGCCCTTTTATAGTGGCGGTCGTAGCCTATGGTCTTTAACACTCTGACCATTTGATTGTTTAAATGTTGTTCGTGCAGATCAAATTTATCAGTACTGTGTTGAGAAAAAAGTTCGGCGATGCTGAATGACATTAGATACCTCAAAAAATTAAATTCTTTTGCCGCTGAAAGCAGGCAGGACTATTAAAGAACACATCACTGTGAAAGTAAGGCCTATGGCCAATACTAAACCCATGCTTGCCATACCCTGATGAGCGGTGAAGGCCAAGCTGGAAAAACTGCACAAGGTCGTTACGGAGCTGAAAATAATGCCTCGGGTGGTGCTGCTTTGCAGCAAATTTTCATCTTCACCCGAACTGGAATGGTGCCTGTGCATGATCAGGATGCTACTGTCGATACCCATGCCCAGCAATAAGGGCAGGGCGATGATATTGGCAAAATTGAAAGGATTATCCAGTAATACGTTGGTTGCACCGGTTAGCAAAGCAGCTAGCAATAATGGCATGATAACCAGTAAGGTCTTTCTGACGCTTCTGTACATCAGCAATAATAACACCACAATGGCAATAAAAGCACCGCTAAAGGCGTTAATAAATGCCTTGACTATGGCATCGCCCCCGGCCTGATTGATAATCGGCAGGCCGGAAACCGTGTTATCAATGGCTTGCACCTGAGTAACGAATTCTTTTAGGTTCTCAGGTCTATTTTGGTCTTTTTCAGGCGTGATCAGGACTCTATAGAGACCGGTGGCGCTGATCCAATGCGATCTTATGTCTGACGGTAAATCGTCCAGTTCAAAAGGTATTGCTGTCAGGCTGGTTCGTAGGCGCTCTATAGTAAACGGCAGCAGGCCTAGAATATTTTTTTCCAACTGTACGTAACTTGCTGCCGGAGTTTGGGTGGCGTCTACCTGTTTAATGAATGCCTCGATGCGCTGTTGTAGTTGCTGCAAGGTTTGTTGCGGCACATTCGGGGATTTTTCAACAATGGCTTTTTTCAACGCTTCATTGAACTTAATCAATGCCGTCTGCTGGTTCGCTGTATCGAGTGTGTTGTCAAAGTTTTTAAGTTGCCCGCCCAGCATCAGATTTAAATCTTCAATAGTAGCCAGTTTTTCGTCCTGATTTTTAGCGACAAAACTCGCCAAAGTGATGGTTTCGTGTACGGATGGTTGCGGCTCGAGTTGGGTGGTGATTTTGTCGGCTGCTTCCAGGTTGTTTGCCAACGCGGTCAGGGCAAACGGGGATTCGGTTTTGGACTGTAACAGTTCTTTAATGGTTAAGACCGATTCGCTATTGGGGTCTCTAAGGTTGATCGGGTTGTAATCGAAGGTAAGATGGGTCAATACGAAACAGGCGCCTATGCCCAGCAAGATAGAGACGATTTTGATACCGGTTGAATAGCGAAACGGGAAGGTAATTACGAAGGCCGGGGTTAACGGTGAGCGTATCGGCTTTACATCATTGACCGGAAAAACGCAGAATAAGGCCGGTAGCACGGTCAGCGAAATAACCAGGCCGATAAAGATACCGCCGCCTGAAATAATGCCTAATTCGGATACGCCCGCATAATCCGTGGGTATAAAGGCAAAAAAACCAATTGCTGTCGCCAGGGCGCATAAAAATAATGAAGAGCCGACGTCGCGGATACTGATCAGGATAGCTTCGCTATTTGATAGGCCGTCGGCTTTGCCTTCGCGATAATGCAGGCAGATATGGATCGCGTAATCGACGCCCAGCCCGATATATAAGCTGGCAAAAGCAATAGAAATGACATTCAAATGCCCCACGGTGATAGCGGCGAATCCGGCAGTCAGTATCAAGCCCATCACCAGGACGATATAGGTTGTAATCAGCAATCTTATTGAACGCAGGCCTATCCATTGAATTGCGAATACTAAAACCAGCGACAACAGACCGGAGAAAGTGGCGCCTTTGGTAACGCTCTCAAGTTCTTCGTGCTCCAGCGCGGTCTCGCCGGTTATGCGAATGCTGAGCGACGGATTTTCCGCCATGATTGCGCGACTGATTTCGCGCGCTGCCGACAGTGCGACATCGGCGGGCAGCATTTCATTAAAATGCATTTTAGGTTTGGCTATGACGATAGTGCGGTTAAATTGGGTTTCTGCTGCTGTGCTCTTGTAGTTGTCAGTGGACAGTATGTTCTGCCAGGACAAATAGTGCGATTGACCGTTTAACTGATTTTTTAGTGCATCATCAATGGCGAGAAGTATAGGGTTTAAGTCCATAGGCAAGGCATTGTTACGCTGGTTAAGCGCTTGGCCGATACTGCCTAATAGTCCTTCAAGGTGATAATTCTGCGCCATGTGACCTATAAAGGGCTGGGCATCGGTGAGTTTTTTGGCGAAATTATCCAAATCATTTTGATCCAGATAGAGCAGTGCCTGTTGTCTGAAAAAAGCGTTGTCTGTGGGTATGTAGGCAGAATCAAAGCGGTCGTTTGCTTTGTTTAACTGTTCGGCAAGCTTGCCGGCAGCCTGAGACGATTCTTCGGGTGTATCGGCCTGAACCACAAAAATAATGGTGGTGGCGTCCTCGGGAAAGGCCTGATTAAAATGAGCCTGGTTTTGCTGAAAAGGCAGGTCGGGCGACAGCATTTCAGCGGTGTTGGTGTTAATTTCCAGGTTTTTAATGGTGTAATACAGAGTGGCGCCGCAAAGCAATAGCGATAGTAATAGCAGCGTCCACGGGCAGCGCATAATTTGTCGCTCGCACCAGCCGAGCAGGGTATTGAAAAAAGATGACATGCTGCTTATTGGTCTTGGCTTGGGAGTGCGGTCAGATGATCGAGCTGTTTGGCGACCAATTTTAACGTGTTTTTTGCGGCATTGAAATGCAGGCCCAGCTTTATGAGTCCCGGCAATTCAGCAGGGTGTAAGGCGATAAATAATAACAACTTACTCAAAACAATGTCGCCTTCATTATTAAGCGAGTGATTGATGGCTTTGGGTAGGTCCATGTTGACCGGATCGGCAATGGCACGAACAGCTAAAAAAGGCAGGTTGTTTTGTAGTGCAACTTTGGCTATGGCGATACTTTCCATGTCCAATGCGACTGCGCCGGTTTGCGTGTGCAGGTGTTTTTTGTCCTTGCCGTTAGCTACGATGGTTTTACTTTCCACCAAGCCGCCGGTGTGGACTTTTAGCGTGTTTGAAAGCAGGTTTTTGGCGTAGCCATGCCAGACAGGGTGAGTGGCGATTTGAGTGCCTTCCGCATCTATCAGGGTGTCGGCCAGAACCAGGTCTCCTGATTTTAATGATGCACTGAGGGCGGCGGCGCAACCCCAACTGACCAGTCGGATTGCACCTTGCGCAACCAATAGCTCGGATGCTGCTCGTGCATTGTCGGCGCCTGCGCCGGAATAGGCGAGAATGATCGTGTCGGTAATAAAAACACAGCACCCTTTATCAATTTTTTTTGAGGTCAGGGTGCTGAGTTCTTCCGGTAAGGCAACAACAATGCCGGTGATCACTTTTTGAGGAACTCGTTACGGTAGCGAGCCAAGGCCCAAAGCGGGAAGAACTTGTCGTAACCGTGGTATTTAAGATAGAACACTTTAGGAAAGCCGGGCGCGGTGAAGCATTCGTCATTCCATACGCCGTCAGCTTGCTGGTTGCGCAAGATGAAATCGATGCCTGCTTTCACTTCGGGACTGTGAGCTTCCCCCGCCGCCATCAGCGCCAAAACAGCCCAAGCTGTTTGGAATGCGGTGCTGAAATGATATTTTCCGCTATGGCTTAAATCGTGATAGCTGTAGTTGTCTTCGCCCCAGCCGCCATCGCCGCGTTGTACGCTTTTCAGCCATGTTGCGGCTTTGGTGTACATCGGGTCGGTTTTAGGCAGGCCGGTTTGCTCAAGGCCAAGCAATGCCGACCAAGTGCCGTAAATGTAGTTGGTTCCCCAGCGGCCAAACCATGAGCCGTCCTGTTCCTGTTCGCTACGGATGTAGTCGATAGTACGCTCTAATGCAGGTTGGTATTCATCATGATCCTGAGCTACTCTGGCCATCAGCATGGCGCAACGCGCGCTGACATCGGAAGTAGGCGGGTCTAATAACGCCCCGTGGTCGGCAAAGGGGATTTCATTCAAGTAATAGTGAGTGTTATCGACGTCAAACGCACCGTAACCGCCGTTTCTGGATTGCATGCCGACTATCCAGCGGGTTGCGCGGTGGATTGATTCGTCCAGGTTGGGTATGTTCGATTCCGCCATCGCGAAGGCCACAATCGCTGTGTCGTCGACATCAGGATAATGCGGGTTTTCAAATTGAAATGCCCAGCCGCCGCCTGCTAAATCAGGCTTGGAAATTCGCCAATCGCCTGGTTCGTCCGACAGCTGTTTGCTTTTAAGCCAGTCGTAAGCGCGAGTCAGACTTTGGCTGTTGCCTGCCTTGTCGGCTTCTTGTAAAGCCAGTGCGGCCAGCGCTGTATCCCAAACCGGGGACAAACAGGGCTGGCAGTAAGCGTCATGTTCATTGATGACCAGTAACTTGTCTATGGCTTTGCGTGCGGTGACGACATGATGATGATCTTTCGGCATGCCCAGCAGCAGCATGGCTTCGTAAGAGCCGACCATGGCAGGGAAAATTCCGCCCAGGCCGTCTTCGCCGTTCAGGCGTTCAATAAACCAGTTTTTGGCTTTTTCAATCGCCAATTCATGTGCTTTTTTCGGAATTAACGGACGTGTCAATCTGCCCAGTTTATCCAGGCCCAGAAAGATTTTATTTAACAGGGTTCTTTCAGGGAAATAGTGTTTTTCTTCATCCGGGTGGGTGATGAAAAGTTCCAGTACGTTGATGTTGTTTGGATTTTTTGCGGTTGCTTTCAGGGTGCAAAGAATAAACAGCGGCACCATAACGGTTCTGGACCAGTAGGATACTTTGTCCAGGTGGAACGGAAACCAGCTGGGGAACAGCATGATTTCGACAGGAATATACGGTACGCCGCGCCAAGGCAATTGCTCAAAGGTTGCCAATGCAATGCGCGTAAACACATTGGCTTTTGCGGCGCCGCCTTGGCTGAGGATGTAATTTCTTAATCGAACCATGTGGGGTGCGTCGATAGAATCTCCCACCATTTTTAGCGCGTAATAGACTTTAACACTGCAACTGATGTCGCCGGGGCCGCCGGTATACAGCGGGTAACTACCGTCTTCGGATTGACGGGGTCTTAAATAGTTGGCGATTTTGGCCTGTAGCGACTCATCAATCTCACCCAGGTAGTGCATCATCATGATGTACTCCGATGGAATCGTACAGTCCGCTTCCAGTTCGAATACCCAATAGCCGTCTTTGTCCTGCAGGCTTAATAATTTATCCTGCGCTTTGCTAATGGCTCGATTGAGGTTGTCGGTATAGCTATTAACGGTATTCGATGAGCTCGAAACAGTGCTGATATTTATCTCTGAATTGGCTTCGTTAAACATAAGTTCCGTCCTTAAAGTTTTACTTTGGCTTCTGAGGATTGTGTTGAGTATGACCAGTCGGGCGTTTTGAGTTCGCGACTTGTTAAGTTAAAAAGTAAGGTCAGCAGGGTGTTGCTGCGTCCAGTCAATCGGGTCGCCAGAATAGTCGCTTTAACGCTGTTGCGAGTGATTTTGACTTGATCGGAATGGTTGAAATCCAGGTTTTGCTTGATCTTTTTTAAGGTCAAAACGGCCATGCCTAATGCCCAAAGACAGAAGTTGCGGATGCCGGTTTCATGAGTAGGGAGTAGCAGCGTGTATTTCAGGGCGTTATGCAAATGGCCGTGAGCGATGCTGATCAAGTGTTCCAGGCCTAGGCTGAAGTTTTCTGAATGGGTTTCCGGGGTCAGGTTTTTAAGATCGAACCCTGTCTCGGTAAAAATATCCTGCGGCAGCCAGCACACGCCGCGTTCGGCGTCATCCCAAATATCTTTTAATATATTGGTCATTTGCAGTCCCTGACCAAAAGACACTGACAGGCTAAGCAGTTCGTCTTTGTGTTGTGCGATTTCCGGTGAGTAATGGCAAAAAAGCTTGGCCAGCATTTCTCCGACGCAGCCGGCAACGTAATAGCAGTATCTGTCCATGTCGGCGAGCGTTGCGAGGCCGCCATGCAGGTCTTGGGCTTGAAAGATCGGCATGCCTTCAGCCATGGTTTCCACGCAGGAAGCCAGTGCCTCGATTTGGTCGGGGTCAAACTTATGAGTGATTTGAATAACCCTGGGCAATACATGAATTAACGTGTGCTCAGCAGGAATGGTTTGTTCGGAAAGCAGCGGCGCAAGTTCTACGGCAAACGGCTCTGAATTGGTTCCGGTTTTTACGATATGTATAAACTCTGAGCAAAAATATTTTTTTTGTTCGGGAGATAGGGACACTTCATCTTCTATGGTGTCGACAATACGGCATAACAGATAGGCGTTGGCTACTGCGCCGTATAACTTTTCCGGCAACTGAGGAATGGTCAGCGCAAATGTTCTGGAGACGCCTTCAAGTAATAAAGCCTGAAATTGATCGTCAGATAATTTGCTGAGTGATTTTGGGTTATCCAGGGATATTTGAGTTTCACTCATGATATTTTTGATGTCGACCGGCAGGGTTAATTTAAGTTGGTAAGTGGCAATAATAGACTGTTTGTTGGTATTTTGCAAAGCAATGTTGTTTTGTTGCAAATATGCGAATTCGGTGGCTTTTAAAAGTGCATTATTACTTGTTAAAATAATAAGTTAGTGGCGTTTGTGTCGTATTTCCGGAGGAGGCGTGAAGTTGCGATCCGTATAGGCTATTTACGCAGGCACACTATAAAACTGGAGTCGTCAGTTAAAAGATAGTATTCTAGTCAACAATAGATAAGCGCTTGTATTATATAACAGGCTTGTCGATATTAATTGATTCCGGTCGTTGATAAAGTGGTAGACGATTGTATGTTAGTGAATATTATTTGTTTGTTGTTTTATTGATACAGGGTTTTGTCGTTCCGTAGTATATGTGGTTTCCATGGCGGTCATTTTGTATGGGCGTCTAAGTTTATTAAAGTTTTTTTTTGGAGGGTTTGCTTGTGGGAGTTCCTTTACGTCAGCAGTTGACTGTAGGTAGTTATTTGATTAAGCAAAAGTTGAAAGGGGTTAAGAAGTATCCTTTGGTGCTAATGCTTGAGCCTTTGTTTCGTTGCAATTTGGCCTGTGCAGGCTGTGGTAAAATCGATTACTCCGATGATATTCTCGACAAGCGTCTTTCATTTGAAGAATGTATGCAGGCTGTAGATGAATGCGATGCGCCCATGGTGTCAATTCCAGGGGGAGAGCCGCTTATCCATAAAGAAATGCCGCAAATTGTTGAAGGTATCATTGCGCGGAAGAAATTTGTTTATCTGTGTACCAATGCACTCTTGTTGAAAAAGAGAATTGACGATTATAAGCCATCCCCTTATCTGACATTTTCAATTCATTTAGATGGCATGCAGGAAAGGCATGATACGTCCGTTTGCCAGGAAGGTGTTTTTGAACGGGCTGTTGAGGCCATAAAATTGGCATTGGAAAAAGGCTTTAGGGTTACGGTAAACTGTACCCTGTTTCAAGGCGAAAACGCCCAGGAAGTAGCTGATTTTCTGGATTATGCCATGGAACTTGGCGTTGAAGGCGTAACCATTGCTCCCGGCTTCAGTTACGAACATGCGCCTCAGCAGGATGTGTTTATTAAAGGCAGTGATGTTAAGGATTTGTTCCGTGGCATTTTTAAAATCGGTAAAAAACGCAACTGGAAATTAAATCATTCGTCGCTATATCTTGATTTTCTGGCGGGTAACCAAAACTACGATTGTACGCCATGGGGCAATCCGACCCGTAACGTATTCGGCTGGCAAAAACCGTGTTACTTGCTGGCTGATGAGGGATATGTTTCAAGCTTTCAGGAGCTTCTGGATACCACGCCTTGGGAAAAATACGGTACTGTTAATAATCCTAAATGTGCAAGCTGCATGGCGCATTGCGGTTATGAAGCAACGGCGGTTGAAGATATGTTAAGTCACCCGTTGAAGGCGTTGTGGACATCAATTAGAGGTCCAAAAACCGAGGGTGAAATGGTGCCTGAGGCTACGCCTGAGTATGCAAAAGAAAAACTGTCATCTACCATTGCCGGGATTCCGGTAAGAGTAGAGATTGTTGATTAAAATTTATTTGGGCGAAAGACGAAAGGCTAAAGACTAAGGAGGAGAGGTTTTTTTCGCCCTTCGCCCTGGGTCTTTTGCCTGATTTAAATTGGTTTTACGAGGTTTTTTAATTATGGTTTTGAAAAATGTGAAGTCGGCTGTCGTTTTCATGTTCTTATTATTTGCAACGGCTAACGCTTTTGCAGTGGAGGAAGGCGGGGCAACAGCAAGACAGGTAGTTGAGAAATTTCAAGCCGACCTTATTGCCGTCATGAAGGATGGCAAGAAATTAGGCTATGCAGGAAGATATGAAAAACTCAAGGATCCTGTTTCCAACAGCCACGAGCTGACAAAAATCGCCCGCATTGTTGTCGGTAAAGAGTGGGAGAAGTTATCCGAAGAGCAACAACAAAAGCTGGTTGATGTGTTCAGTCGGTTGAGTATTGCTTCTTATGCGCACAACTTTAAAGATTACTCGGGGGAATCATTTGTATTTGATTCAGAAGAAGAAACAACAAGAGGCGGTGTTGTTGTACATTCTCATTTTGTTGTTCCTGATGACAAGCCCGTTAAGTTCGATTACATGCTAAAAGAGAAGGGCAACAGCTGGCGTATTATTAATATCATTGCCAATGGTGTAAGCGATTTGGCCTTGAAAAGGTCGGAATACACCACTATTCTCCAGCGCGAAGGCTTTGATGCTTTAATGACCAAGATCAATGAAAAAATTGACAACTATTCAAAACAATAGGTTTTATGCCAATGAACAGACCACACAACGGCAAGCGTAGCGTTAAAATGCAACAAACATTCTCAGGTATATTGATCGGAGCCGCCATCGCTCTGAGCGGCTGTGCAACAACGGGCGTTGTCGAGCAGCCAACCGTAGCCAACAAGACCGATCCTTATGAGAACTTTAACAGGAAAATGTTTGGTTTTAACGATCACGTTGATAATTATGTCGCTGAACCTATTTCAAATGCCTATAAATGGATAACCCCCCAGTTCATGCAAACGGGTGTTTTTAACTTCTTTAATAACCTGAAAAACGTCAATGTAGTTATCAACGATGTTTTACAGGCTAAATTTTCACAAAGCGCTGAAGATACCGGACGGCTTGCCATTAATTCAACTGTAGGTTTAGGGGGTCTGTTTGATGTAGCCAAGCATGTAGGGCTGGAACAAAATGAGGAAGATTTTGACCAGACCCTCGCGGTATGGGGTGTACCCCAGGGTTCTTATCTGGTGTTGCCTCTTCTTGGTCCGTCAACTGCGCGCGGCATCCCGGGAGCGGTATTTGATACGGCAGCAAATCCCGCCAGTTATGTAGGCATGCCTGTACAGCTGGTGTCCATGCTGAATGCGCGAGCCAGCGCGGAAGGCGCATTGAAATTTATTGATGAAGCCGCGTTGGATCCTTATGTATTTACGCGTGAATCTTTTTTGCAATGGCGTAATAATCTGGCTACGGATGGAAAGGCAGAGGCGTCTGATGTTGACGGTCTTGACGACGAAGCGCTTGACGGCGATAAAGGCGCGGCTTCAGGACAAGGTTCGTCTGGTGATGTCAATGTAAGCAACAAGGCAGGTCTTGCCCTGAGTCTGGATGCAAACACTAAAGAGATCAGACAAGTCTCGCATTCATTTAGCAGTGTCGCTCAATCATTTGATAACACCGCCAAATCGTTTGAAGATGCCGGTACTAAAGTCGATGCATTTAAAAAATCAAAAAGACTGAGGTAAGGAAGGCGAAGGGCGCAAGGCTAAAGGCAAAAAGCAGTCGTGAATCTGGTTTTTTCGTCTTTTGCCCTTCGCCCTTTGCCTTATTTAATAATGCAATAAAGAATGGACTTCGTAATTCCCCAGCTTTTCCCTTCCTTCCAGAAAGTCCAGCTCCACCACAAATGCGCACGCCTCTACCTTTGCGCCCAGTTGTTCAACTAATTCACAACTTGCTTTTGCCGTTCCGCCGGTAGCCAGCAGATCATCAATCAATAAAACATGATCGTTCGCATCAAAGGCGTCAATATGGGCTTCCAGTGTGGCTGAGCCATATTCAAGGTCATACGATACACTTTGTACGTCATAAGGCAGTTTCCCCGGTTTTCTTAATGGTACAAATGGAAGCCCTAATTCCCAGGCGACCAAAGAGCCGAAGATAAAGCCGCGCGCCTCCATACCGGCAACCACGGTAATATTTCTGCCTAAAAAAGGTTGCAGTAATTGATGGACCGCAAGTCTCAACGTGGCGGGATCTTTTACCAACGGCGTAATATCCTTGAAGATAATGCCGGGTTTGGGAAAGTCAGGGATGTCGCGGATTTTATCTCTTAATCTATTCATTATTTTGTATTATTTTGTATTATTTTGATAGGTAGGAATTTCAGGTTAAGTAAAACGGTATTATTTGTTTATTTTAACATTAAAAACATAGCGGAATAATTGGGACGCTGTTTTAGTATTAATTTATAAATGTCTGGTAAAGCCGATAATTTTTAAATACCCCGTCCAGCCTCAGGGTTCTGAAATATCGGTTTGATTACTTTATACTTGACCCAGCTTCGAGGTTTGGCCGCCTCATTAACGTAAGAGGGAAGTTTAATTTAATGATAAATATCAGTCAGCTTGTCCGTTTTATCACCGTTGATCCGGTAAACTTAAGCCTTAAGGGCAAGCTCCTATCTGTTATTTCCAGTTTCAGCAGCATTTTAATTATGGCGTTGGTTACGCAGCAATTAAGTATCGGCACGGCTTATCCGATTATCGTTGCTTCCATGGGCGCTTCTGCGGTTATTTTATTTATTATCCCTAACAGCCCATTAGCGCAGCCCTGGTCATTTTTTGGCGGACAATTGGTATCCGCTATTATCGGTGTTGCTTGTGCCCAGTGGTTTACCGATATTGCTTTGGCATCGGCATGTGCGGTTGGAGGCAGTATTTTTGCCATGCTGTTGCTGCGTTGCCTGCATCCTCCCGGCGCTGCGACCGCGATGGCACCCATTCTGTCCGGCGACCCTATTAGTTCTCTGGGATATGGTTTTGTGCTGATGCCGGTGGGTATAAATGTGTTGATTATGTTGGTTATGGCGATATTCATTAACCGCTGGTTGTTACGACATGACTATCCAACCGTTTCCGGTAATAAAAACATCGTAGTTAAACCTGCTCAGCAAACCGGTATTTCGGATCAGGATTTGAAGCTGGCGCTGGAAAACATGGATATGTTTATGGATGTTTCGGCAGGAGATCTGCGTAAATTGCTTACCGATGCAGAGGCGCGGAGCTTTAAACGCTTTAAAGGCAATATCATCTGCGCGGATATTATGGTCAGGGATGTGCCGGTTGTTGAATACGGGACGGAAGTTGAAGAAGCCTGGAAAATCATGCATAAGCAAAAACTCAAAGCCATGCCGGTTATTGACAGGGCCAGACGGGTGATTGGCATCATTACCTGGAATGATTTTTTTAAATTTATTAATCTGAGTGCCTATGAAAGTTTCCAGGACAGGTTTCGGGCGTTTATACGTCGTACGCCGGATGTATCAACCGATAAACCGGAATCAGTCGGCCACATGATGACCACTTCGGTTACCGTATTGCCTGAAAGCGCCCATATCGCCGATCTTATCTCCTTGATGTCGACCCAAGGCTACCGGCAGATTCCGATAGTGAACAGCGAAAATCGCCTAGTGGGCATGGTTTATCAGGCTAATCTAATCGCCGCACTTTATGATGAACAATTGTCCTCCGTTGCCAGTCAATTGTAGGCGCCCGATTAAACCTTTGGCAGAAAGTTGAGTACAATACCCGGCGCGCCTGCCAGGGCGGCTTCTTGGACTTCACGGTTTTTATTTTGATTATTAGAATTTCCCTGTTGTTGATTTTGGCTTCATTACCGGTATTTTTATTGGTGGAGCTGTTATTGCGGTTAGCCGTACCCGGTTTGCCCGGTGCGTTGACCCTGTTGGGAACGGCAATGCTGTTAAGCGCGTTTGCTGTGCTGATAATCGCCGGATTATTGGGCATTTTTAAAATAATTATCCGCTCTGCTTTGGATTATTTTTCATCTAAACAACGGGTACAGCGGCGGTTGTGGTTTGTTCAGGCCAGGCAGGATCAGGTCAAGCGCTTGTTTCATTTTAAAGCCAGGCAAATAAAGTATTTTAATGAGCTCAGCAGAAAACGCCTGTTGAAGCTTAATAATCGCAAGCACATTCGGTCATTGTCCAAAGCCATCGATAAAGACCTGCTGTCGATCAAGGCAAAACTGCCGGGAACCACTTACCAGCAACTGCAACAAGACCATGCCCGCTATCGAAGCCGACAGGATGTTGAGGCGTTGTTAACATTGCAGCAAAAAATCTCCACCCTTGTTTAGTGCATGACTATTTTAAATAAAATTATTAAGCTGTTTCATTCGGTTAAAGATGAAAACCTGAAATGGCAGCTGGCTAATCAGGGCGACCAGACCAAGCTCAAACACGCTCGCGTCCTGGCCGAGAAAGCCCTGGAAGCCGAATTAAAAAAGAAAAGCGTACAACTGGAGCATGACATCAGTTTGTTGAAGACTAAACATGACGCCGAACTGTCGATGTTTAAAACCAAGTGCAAGCAGGATGTTAAAGACTATAAACAGTATCTGGCGGCGTTGGATCAACTTAAATCTTCAATTCAGGCCAGTTATACCCATCTGCCCGAGGCGGTCGCCTTCACCATTCATCATCATGCGAAATATTTGTTGAATAAGATGTGGGAAGCTGAAGATTTTGAACAGAAAATGCAGCACGAGATGCAGTTAATCCTGTTTATGACCACCGTGCATGAAGATGCGCGCTTGCATTTGGAAGGGGCGACTACGGATAATCTGCCGGAAAGAACGTTGAATTTGATTGGGCGGGAATAGAGATTCTACTGAGTGTAGATAGTCGATGAGTATTTACGCATAAGTATCTACGTAAGCCATAACGCCGTCATCCCGGCAGGGATGACGGGATCCAGAGCACAGGGCTGTGAAAAATACATCAAAAAACTGGTTTCAAATAGCTATAAATGTTTGAGAGTTGGGCGTTGCCATCCATGGCTGAAAATACCAGTGCCTTTTAACCCAACTTCGCCTTCAAAAAATCAATAATATCCGCAAACGGGATTTCCTCGTTTGCTTCAGCCGTTCTGGCCTTGTATTCAACCGTGCCGGAATCCAGACCGCGGTCGCCAACAACGATACAATGCGGGATGCCGATCAATTCCATGTCGGAAAACATAAACCCGGCGCGGACTTTCCTGTCATCGAATAACACATCGATTCCGGCCGCCAGCAAGTCCTGATACAACTTCTCCGAGGCCTCTTTCAGACGCTCCGATTTGTGCATGTTCATCGGGCACAGCGCGACCTGGAAAGGCGCAAGATTAGTCGGCCAGATGATGCCTTTATCGTCATGGTTCTGTTCGATCGCGGCGGCGACGACGCGGGAGATGCCGATACCGTAACAACCCATGGTCATGATCTGGTTTTTGCCGCCTTCGTTGATGACGCCGGCTTTCATCGCTTCGCTGTACTTGGTGCCCAGCTGGAAGATATGGCCGACTTCAATGCCGCGAGCCAGCGTGATTTGACCTTTGCCGTCCGGGCTGGGGTCGCCTTCAACCACCATGCGCAGATCGGCAATGTGATCAGGAACAGGTAAATCGCGTTCCCAGTTGACGCCTTTATAATGCTTGTCGTCCTGGTTCGCGCCGCACACGAAGTTAGACATTAAAGTCACGCTTCGGTCGGCAATGATCTTGATGTTCAAGCCTATCGGGCCGATAGAGCCGGGTTTGCAGTTGCAGGCGTTGCCCACCTGCTCATCGCTGGCGAATTCAAGCGGGGAGGCGATGCCGTCGATTTTTATCGCTTTAATATCATTAAGGTTATGGTCGCCTCTTAACAGCAGCGCAACCAGCGTGTCTTCTTCGCCTTTAACGATCAAAGTCTTGAGGCATTGCGTGGCGGGGATGTTTAAAAAACCGCAGACTTCTTCGATGCTGTGCTGGTTGGGCGTATCGATCAGCGTTAACGCTTCGGTAGCCGAACCGCGAGTACCGATCGGCATCACCGATTCGGCTTTTTCGACATTGGCGGCATATTCGCTGTCGGTTGAGAACGCAATCGCATCTTCGCCGGAATCGGCCAACACATGGAATTCATGCGATACCGCGCCGCCTATAGAACCCGAGTCGGCGATTACCGCGCGAAAATTTAATCCCAAATGATTAAAAATATTGGTATAAGCCTGATGCATCGCCTCGTAGGTGACCTGCAACGATTCATGATCCAAATGAAACGAATAAGCGTCTTTCATGATGAATTCGCGCGAACGCATCACACCGAAACGGGGACGGATTTCATCGCGGAACTTGGATTGAATCTGGTAATAAGTGATAGGCAGTTGCTTGTAGCTTTTGATCTCGTTGCGCGCCAGATCGGTAATGATTTCTTCGTGCGTGGGGCCAAGGCAAAAATCGCGGTCATGACGGTCTTTTAACCGCGCCAGTTCCGGGCCGTATTGTTCCCAGCGTCCGGTTTCCTGCCACAGTTCGGCCGGTTGCAGACCGGGCATCAACACTTCCAGCGCCCCGGTTTTTTCCATTTCTTCGCGGGTGATTTTTTCGACCTTGCGCATGACCCGCAGCCCCAAGGGCAACCACGTGTAAAGACCTGCGGCCAGTTTGCGGATCAGCCCGGCGCGGATCATCAATTGATGGCTGGCTATTTCAGCATCGGCCGGAGTTTCTTTAACGGTATTGAGCGGGAATTGAGTAGTACGCATTATGATTTAAGGAGCTGGACAATAAAAAACCTCTATTTTACAGATTTAATGCCGGTTTAGTCATCCCGTTATCGTAATCACTTCAGATCATTGATTTATTACCGGCAGTTATTGACGAATAGGTACTTTAACGTACTATTCTGTTTATAATCTGACGCGAGTGAGCCAACTGTTCACGAAAACGAAGGTTTTTTGTGTTCGGAAAAATATTGACCCATCAAGTTGAGTCTTATTGTTTCTTCAGTACATGTTATTTTTAGTAAAAAATTTTAGGTTTATCAAAATCATGCTTAAAGGATTACCTTTGGAATATACAGCGGATATTTTAATTGTCGATGATACATTGGCTAACTTGCAGCTATTATCGACCCTGTTAAAGGAAGAGGGCTATAAAGTACGGCCTGCTAACAATGGCGCTATGGCATTACAAGCGGTTGCTACAAAAAAGCCGGACTTGATTCTGCTGGATATTAAAATGCCTGAAATGAGTGGTTATGAAGTCTGTACGGCGTTAAAAGATAACCCTGAAACAAAAAATATTCCTGTGTTATTTATCAGTGCATTAAATGATGTTACCGATAAAATCCAAGCTTTTAATGTGGGCGCTCTTGATTATATTAATAAGCCTTTTCAATTTGAAGAAGTAAAGGCTCGTGTTGCTACCCATTTGCAATTAAAAGCCTATGAAGATGATATGGAAGCAAGAATAGCTTTTAGCATCCATGAAATTGAGGTTTTGAATCAGGAAATCATTGATACTCAGCAAGAACTTATTTTTACCATGGGGCAGATTTGTGAAACCCGTTCTCATGAAACGGGATTGCATGTAAAACGTGTCGCAGAATATTCGTATTTATTGGCAAAATTATATGGTTATGAAGATCTGGAGCTGATAAAACAAGCCGCTTCCATGCACGACATCGGCAAAGTGGCTATTCCAGATAGTATTTTGAATAAACCAGGAGAATTAACCGCTGAAGAATGGAAGATTATGAAAACTCACAGTCATTTGGGTTTTCAGATGCTCAGTGTGTCACAACGCCCGTTATTTAAATTGGCGGCGACTATTACTTTGGAACATCATGAAAAATGGGACGGTACCGGCTATCCCTCCGGTCTTAAAGGCGAAGAAATCAGTGTGGCAGGACGTATTACCGCTGTTGCCGATGTGTTTGATGCACTGGGGGCCATACGATGTTATAAGCCTGCGAAGAGTCTGGACAAAATTTTAGAGATTTTTCAACAAGAAAAAGGCAAGCATTTTGATCCGGATATGGTTACGCTGTTTTTTGATCATTTGGATGACTTTATTGCTATTCGAAATAAATACACTCAATATGAATAGCAAACAACAATGTTCATACTTTCGGTTAACTTAAACCATCGGCACCTCGCCGATATTACCTTCACATCGCCTTGCAACTTATTCAACTTGTTGGCAACGTACGAGCATACGCGGGTGCGTTCAGCGTGTCAGGGTAAAGGTACATGCGGTCTGTGTCAGGTGCGTATCGACCAAGGCGCGGCCAGTGGGTTGACGCAGTATGAACAGAAACATCTTAGCGCCGGGCAAATCGCCCAAGGCATTCGTCTCGCCTGTCAGATGACGTTGATTGATCACGCAAGTGTTAGCCTCATTAATCCGCTGACTATCGAAGCGCTGGATACTTTAAGCATTCATTCGCCGTTAGTAACGGCGAATGCCCGCTATGCTGTGGCCGTTGATTTGGGTTCAACGCAAGTACGCATCAGTCTTTGGGATAGCGTGCATCAGCGGCGTATCGCGGGGTATTGCGGATTTAATCCGCAAACCTACTACGGCACGGATATACTGAATCGATTGACCGCCGCTACGACGGATAAAAGCGCTGGTCCGGCGATGAGCGAGTTGATACAGGACACGGTAGAGCGGGTGGTGACGGAGTGGATAGACACTAAAAAGTTGGCTGTTACGGAAATTTTGCTGGTCGGCAATACCGCTATGTTGGCATTGCTAGCCAACAAGCATGCTGAACAATTATTGCAACCCGCGTATTGGACGCAAGCCGTCGATTGTACTTTAAACTTTTCAACATTGCGGCAAACGCAAATCCCTATTGCGTCTGTTCAGCCGGTAGCCGGTTTTGTCGGCTCCGATCTATTGGTTGGCATACTGGCCGTAGGTTTAATGCACAGTCCGGGCAGTGCGTTGTTTATTGATTTCGGCACCAATACCGAAATAGCCTTGTGGCATCAGAACAGATTATGGATCACTTCCGTCCCCGGCGGCCCTGCGTTTGAAGGCTGCGGCATTAGCTGCGGTGTTGCCGCCGAACAGGGGGCGATTAGCCATGTTAACTATGATGCCGCGACAGGAGAGTTTCACGGTGCATTGATCGGCACATTGATCGATACAAGCGAGATTAAAGGATTATGCGGTTCGGGTTTGTGCGATGTGATGGCCTGTTTGCTGGAATCGGGACAGTTGAAAAAAAACGGTCGTTTTGCCAAAGCGGTTTCCGAATTGGAAATCGAGTTAGTCAATTTGCATTATCGTGTTACTGTTAAAAAACAGGATATTGATATTTTTCAACGTGCCAAAGCGGCTACAGGTGCCGGTATTAGTAAACTGCTTAGCATCGCAGGGGCGTCATCGGCAGATTTAACACGGCTATGTATTGCGGGCTCTTTTGGGCAGTTCTTAAATATTCAACATGCTCAAGCCATAGGTTTATTACCGGGTTGTGCGCCTGAAAGAGTCGAATTGTGCGGTAATGCCGCGTTAATGGGTTGTGAACAATTGCTTTCCAGCCCGAATCGCGATGAACAATTAAATGAATTGAAGCGCTATGTTGAAATGGTTAATTTGTCGCAAGTCAGCACTTATGAAGAAGTCTTTGTCGATAATCTTTATTTACAGCCGATGCCGTTAGCTTAACTGAGAATTTTATGATACTGGAAAAAGTTATCGCAGCTTACAGCGAAGCCGTTTTTGACACGGATCGCGATAAAGCATTCGAAGTCATTCACGAAGCAATCGCCCAGGGCGTTACCCCTGAGGACATTGTTTTTAAGGTGGTAATTCCTTCGATGGAGCAGATGATTAAAGCCATCAGTGAAGATTTCGATGCCAATCTTGCCCAACATTTCATGGCTTCGCAAATCGCTTCCCAAGTCACCGATGAAATGGTCGCGCAGTTTCAAACAAGCCCGGAAACTATTGGCCGCGTAGTCATCGGCACATCACACGGCGATATGCATACGTTGGGCAAACGCATCGTCAGCGGTTGCTTGCGTTCGTTGATGATTGATGTGATTGATTTAGGCGTCAATGTCAGTGCCGAGCGCTTTGTCGATACCGCGCTGGAACAGGATGCCGGCATTATCGCCATTTCCTCGATGATGGTGCATACCGCCCGTAGTGAATACAGTTGTCTTGCCGTGCGGGAATTGCTTAAACAACGCCGGTTGGAAGACCGCATTAAAATCATTGTCGGCGGCGCACCTTATACATGGGATAGGGAGCTTTACAAAGTCGTACAAGCTGATGCGTGGGCAAGTGACGGTATTTCAGCAGGCAAAGTCATTAAGGATTTGATCATGGAGATGCACAAATGATTACTGGAATGGATAGATTGGTCGCGGCAATAAAGGGCGAAAAGGCGGACCGGATTCCCGTGTTTTGCAATTTATTGGATCAAGGCGTTAAAGAGTTGGGCTTGGCTTCTCTGCATGATTATTATCAACTGGGCGAGTATGTTGCCGAAGGGCAGCTGAAAATGCGCGAGAAATACGGCTACGATAATGTGTGGAGCCTGTTTTATGTCGGCAAAGAAGCGGAATTATTGGGTTGCCGAAAGATATTGTTTTCGCCTGACGGCCCGCCTAATGTTGAGCATTTTGTTATCCAGTCTTATGACGATATTCACAACCTGGAAATTCCGGACGATATTATCCATCACCCCGTTTTTGCCGAAGAATTGAAATGCCTGCAAATCCTGAAGCGGGAAGTCGGCGGGCGTTATCCGATTTGCGGCTATGTGACAGCTAGTATGGCATTGCCCGCCTTGTTAATGGGCATGGATAAATGGTTTGAATTATTATTCATGGGACCGCCGGACGTGCGTGATGAGTTATTAGCCAAATGTTCGTTATTTTGTCAGCGCCATATCGCCGCCTTGAGGGAATTAGGCGTCGATGTAATCGTCTATGCCAATCCGTTCGGTTCTACCGATTTCGTGCCGCTGCCATATATCATCAAAACCGGCATGCCGTGGATGAAACAAGATTTAAGCGCAGGCACACAAGGCATCGTCTATTACTGTGGCGGAGCGCGGTTTAATCAGGTCATTGAATCTGTTATTTCGCAAATCGGCATAGAAACTTATTATTTAAGTCCCCTGGATGATATTGCGACAGGCAAGCAAATCATCAACGGCCGCGGCCTGACCTGTGGCGTTATCAATGATATTAAACTCATTGATTGGTCGGAAGAGCAAATCAGGCAAGAAGTAAAACGCATGTTGGCGGCGGGTATGGCGGGGAATAAATTTCTTTTCGGCACGATTTTAATGCCGTATAAAATCCCTGAACGCAATATTCGGGCGATGTTGGATGCCGTTTATGAATTCGGGCAATTTTAATTGTTCAGCCACGGATTATGCAGATGGACATTATCAAGAGTGAGGCAAAAGGCGAAAGACGAAAGGCTAAGTGCGGGCGTGTTGACGCTCGGATTTTTTCGCCTTTAGCCCTGTGCCTTTCGCCTTATCTGTCGATCTGCGGCTGAATTGTAAATGTCACCATCAACACTAAACCTGGTCGGCTGCGGCATTTTGCAAAAAGAAGTGGGCTATTTAATTGCAAAAAATAACTGGCCATTGGCCACGGATTTTTTGCCCGCTTCGTTGCACATTGACTTTAAACGCTTGGCCTGCGCTTTACAGGCAGGTTTAGCCAGGCATGCGGATGAACAAACCATCGTCTTTTACGGGGCCTGCCATCCGGGAATGGATAAGATGCTGAATGATGGCCGTACTCTGCGAACATCGGGACAAAACTGTATTGAAATGCTGCTAGGCGCGGAAGAATTTAATCGGGAACTGACTCAAGGTGCGTTCTTTTTATTGGATGATTGGGTGCGCAATTGGGATGCCGTTATTGCCAAGACATTCGGTTCGAATATCGCCGTTATTCGCGATATTTTCCATGACCAGCACCGCTATCTGTTGTGCCTGCGCACACCGCAATCCGGTGATTTCAGCCGGGAAGCCGCGCACATCGGCGCCATGCTGGATTTGCCGGTGCAATGGCGAGATGTGACCTTGGATCATCTCGAAAGCGTTGTACACACCGCCATCAGGCATAAATTGGATAGCTTGCATGCCCAATGAACTAATGACCATCCCCGTTGCCGAGTGGAACAAACTCAAACAGCGCGCCACCAAACTCGCCTTGGATAAATCCAATCAACAACTGGTCATGCAGTTGATGAGTAAAATGAGTGAAGCCTCAGGATTGGAAAATGTCATCGATAATATGCTGCGTTCGATTGTCGATGTCATCGGTGGGGCTAACCTGATCCTGTATTACAAAATCGATGCGGATATTTTCTATGCCGATGTGTATGGCGTGAAAAAACACCTGCAACAACTGGATGATGAGTGCGTTATCAGCGCTTTCGCCACAGGCGATGCCAGCGAATATGAGCATGATTTTAGTGATACCCAGATGCTGACACCTGCTTTCACTCATGCGTACACATGGATTTATCCGCTCAAAGTCGGTTCGACGGTGATCGGCGTGTTCAAAATGGAAAGCCTGCATATCGCCATGCGCGATTTGTATGCCCAATTGCCGCTGTTCTTTAATTACGCCGCGCTGGTATTAAAGAATGAAATTCTCGGATATACCCGTTTACAAAACGTCAATAACTTATTGCAGCAAGAAATTATTATTCGTAAGCAAACAGAGCAAAAATTATTAGCGGCAAAAAATGAAGCGGAAGCGGCGAATCGCGCCAAAAGTATCTTCTTGGCTAACATGAGTCATGAATTACGCACCCCGATGAATGCCGTGTTGGGATTTTCGCAGTTAATGCAAAAAGACAGCGATCTTAGCCCTGAACAACGTGAAACCCTGAACATTATCAACAACAGCGGTAAACATTTACTGGAGTTGATTAATGATGTGTTGGATATGGCGAAAATTGAAGCGGGGCGTGTAATCGTTGAAAACGGTAATTTCGATTTAGGCGCGCTTATTCGCGACACCATTGACATGATGCACCAACGCGCCGAAGCCAAAGGATTAGAATTGTTCCTGGATCAATCGTCCAGTTTTCCGCGATTTGTTAATAGCGATGAAGCAAAATTCCGGCAGATTTTGCTTAACTTGGTTGGCAATGCCATTAAATACACGCAAAAAGGTCGCGTTATTGTGCTCTTAACGGCTGAAAATTTGCCCGATACTCAGCAATGCCTCTTAATCTGCGAGATAAAAGATACCGGTATCGGCATTGCCAAGCAGGATTTGCCGTTTATTTTCGATACGTTTGTACAAGTCGGCAGGGAATCCGATCAACAAGGCAGCGGTTTAGGGCTGCGGATTACCAAACAATATGCTGAATTAATGGGCGGGCAAGTTACCGTTACCAGTGAATTGAATAAAGGATCATCGTTTATCTTAACGTTACCTGCTGCCAAGGTCGACCAGTCAGAGATTATCAACAAAACCGTTCTCGATGGTAAGCAGGTGCTGGGATTAGCGGCGGGACAGCCTGAGTATCGTGTCTTGATTGTTGAGGATCAACTGGAAAATCGGCTGTTGCTGAAAAGGTTGATGGAATTCGTCGGTTTTCAGGTGCGTGAAGCGGTAAATGGTCAGCAAGGCGTAGAACAATTTATGCATTGGCAGCCGCATTTTATTTGGATGGACAGACGCATGCCCATTATGGATGGCATCGTCGCCACGCAAAAAATTCGCGCTTTGCCCGGTGGCGATAAAGTGAAAATTGTTGCCGTCACCGCATCGATTTTTGCAGAACAACGGCAAGAGTTTTTAAATTCAGGTATCGATGATATTGTCGGCAAGCCCTATCGTGATGCCGAGATTTTCGACTGCATGGCAAAACATTTAGGTGTGCAGTTTATTTACGACGAGCTGGTTAATGAGAAAAGGGCGACTGAGCAATCGCTTAATGAGCAGTGCTTGAAACAGCTACCCGAGTCGCTATTGTCCGAATTGCAGCAAGCGGCCATGAGTTTGGATATAGAGCAAAGTCTAGCGGTGATTGAACAAATTAGAGCGATTGACGCACCTTTTGCCGAAGTGCTGAAGGAACGGGTCAATCAATTCGATTTTGAAGTGATTACTAAATTGCTATGTAATGCCGACTTTTCATAATGGGTAGGGGGGCTCATAGAGCATGGCCCCTTTTTGATTCCTTTGTTTCGTACATTGCGATATCGGAATAATGCAACAGCGTTTTAGCGTCGGTTCCATGGTCGGGATACATGCTTATTCCGGCGC
Organism: Methylobacter tundripaludum SV96; assembly: GCF_000190755.2. Taxonomy (GTDB): domain Bacteria; phylum Pseudomonadota; class Gammaproteobacteria; order Methylococcales; family Methylomonadaceae; genus Methylobacter_A; species Methylobacter_A tundripaludum. Next base: position 768,593 of record NZ_JH109152.1, read on the forward strand.
TTACGCCAATTTCGATATCGTAATCGTCAATACGGTAAGCCTTATCTATTGCATCGGTAATCTGGCTAAGTAGTTTCTCTACCATCTTCCGGCTGGTAACATTCTCCAGCAATATGACGAATTCATCTCCGCCCAATCGGGTGACAGTGTCGGTTTCGCGGACGCTACGAGTGAGTCTATCAGCAACTTTCTGCAATAGCCGATCTCCGATCTTATGCCCGAAAAGATCGTTAACCGGTTTGAATTTGTCTAAATCCAGAAATAAGATAGCAAATTGGGTATTGTTGCGCATGGCCACTTTAATGGCCTGTTCAAGCCGGTCATTAAACAGCACCCGATTAGCCAAGCCGGTCAAAGGGTCATGGTAAGCGATATGACGCAGATGCTCTTCTTCCGCCTTGCGTTCGGAAATATCCGACATGATGGCGACATAATGCGTGAGTTGGTTGTCGGTGTTTTTTACCTGGTTAATGCTGGCTCTCATCGGTATTAAGGTGCCGTTTTTCATCCGATCAATAATATCGCCCTGCCATTGGCCGCTTGCATTGAGCGACTCCCACATTCGGTTATATTCTTCGCCGGTGGTATAACCTGATTGCAAGATTGACGGAGGCTGGCCTAATAATTCGCTCTCATCATATCCGGTCATCGCGCAAAATGCTTGATTGACCGAAACGATACGCGCCGATGAATCCGTAATCAAAATCCCATCGCTGCTGCCGGCAAAAACCGTTGCCGCCAACTTTAACTGTTGCTCCGCTTTTTTGCGTTCGCTCAGGTCCATCACATAGGCAATGCCTTGTTCCTGATTGCCGCCGAGCATCGCCGCGCCAATATAGATCGGCACCCAGTGCCCCTGTTTATGGATCAAGGCTTTCTCGAAAGGCTCGCACCGGCCATGTGTTAAAAGCTCATTGATGACTTGTTGATCCCGGTGCTGAAATTCAACCGGCGTAATATCCCGCCAGTTGATGACGCCGGTCGAAATATCCGACCGGTCATAGCCGATCATGGTTAAAAAGAGATCGTTCGCCTCCTCGATCATACCATCCATCCGCCAGGAAATAATGCCGATCGTATTCGACTCCTTGAGCCGGCGAAACCGTGATTCGCTAGTAATCAGTTGCTGTTCCGCTTGGGTGATCCCTTTGATTATCTGACGGCTGACCCATAGCCCGATACCGATAAAGATAACCAGTACCAGCACCGTAATTAGCCATACCGTTTGTTTAACCCATCTTGCCCCTTCACTCAGGATTAGTGAAAAGCGATTTTCCAGTTGATGAAGTTCATCATTGAGATGCTGCAAGCGATTTCTCAATTCGGCTATTTTTTCGGTGTTTTGCTTTGATGCGTTGATTTCGATGCGAATTTGCTCACTTAGTTGCTTCAATTCGTCGATGGTTTGATCGGCAGATTGCCATGTAGAGATTGCATCGCGCATATAGGAAATGCGCTGGAATGTTAAAAAGAACCCGATCATTGAATCGATATCGTCAGGGTGGTTTTGTCCCTGCAAAAAGCCGTTTCTCGCTTCCTCGTAGTTCGGTGGGAATGCCAATAATGCCAACCGGGCATTTTTATCGCCGCTGGTGACCTTTAGAGCTTCCTGATAAGCGATGTAGTCGGTTTCTGAATGACTGTACGAATAACTGCCCAGATAGAATACGGCATCCTTTTGCGCCTTGGCCCACAAACCTTCGCCCCTAACATAGGAGCGCACGCCGTCGAAAATATTGCCATACCCAAAAATCATCCCACCCAGCAATACTGAAATCAGTACGAACAGGGAAATAATAAAAACAACTTTTCCTTCGGTGGAAAATGCCGGAAGTCTCAGCCTGTGTTTTTTATGGGTTACCATTGCTTTCCACAGGCTGTGTATTGTCTGGCGTTACGGCACATAATCCTGTTGTTCATTGGCGGGTGTCCTGTATTTTGTGTAAACGGGATTTAAATTAACGACCCGGCATCCTGTCTTCGAACTGAATAGTAAACCCGTTCAGTGCGGCTTTCCAGTCTTGTCGCCCATAAGTCTGTTTGAGCGCAAGCAAAAACCGGCGTTTCCGGTGCACTGCGCTGTACTTCATGCTGTAACCCGCTCTAAAATGAAAGCCTTAGTACACCTGTGAATCCGATATGAAAGTAAACCCGCTGACCCAAAACCTATCCGCCGAGCATTTATTGCAGCACATGCCGGTGTCGACGTTCGTGTTGAATGCCAGGCATCAGGTGGTGATCTGGAACAAGGCCTGCGAGCAATTGACCGGCCTGAAAGCCGGGGAGATGGTCGGCACCGATCAGCATTGGCGCGGCTTTTATACCGAAAAACGCCCGTGTCTGGCGGACTTGCTGCTGGACAGCACCTTGGGTGAAGTGTCCAGCCTTTACGAGCATGCCAGCGACTTCACTTCTCTCAGCGACATTTGCCATACCGAAAACTGGTGCCTGATGCCGGACGGGCGCAGGCTGTATCTGGTCATCGATGCAGGCACCATCAGCAATGAGCAAGGCGAAGTGGTGGCGATCGTCGAAACCCAGCGCGACCGCACCGAGCAAAGACTGACGATGCAGGCGCTGACCGAAAGCGAGCAACGGATTTCCTCTATCCTCGGTTCGGCGATGGACGCCATCGTCACCGTCGACCAGCAACACCGCATCACGCTGTTTAACGCGGCGGCGGCCCGGATCTTCCGTTGCGTGGCCGATTTCGCGATCGGCCAGCCGGTCGAGCGTTTTATCGCGCCGCATTGCAGCAAACTGTTCAAGCAGTTCATCGATTTCGACAACCCCGCCGCCAAAACCCAGGCCTGGGCGCCGGAAGGCCTCAGCGCACGGCGCGCCGACGGCGAGGAATTCCCGATAGAAGCCACCTTTTCGCCGCTGGAAGCCCACGATCAAAAACTTTATACCATCATCCTGCGGGATGTGAACGACCGCCGCCTCGCCGAACAGAAACTGGATCGGCTGCAACAGGAAAAAGGCTACCTGCAGGAAGTGCTCAACGACGATCACAATCCCGGCGATTTCGTCAGCGGCTCCAAGCTGATGCGGACCGTCATGGAACAGGTGCGGATGGTGGCCCGCACCGATACGCCGGTCTTGCTGCTCGGCGAAACCGGCACCGGCAAGGAATTGCTGGCCCGCGCCATCCACGAGTTCAGCGACCGCAGCGCGGCGATTATGGTCAAGGTCAATTGCGCGGCGCTGCCCGCCGAGCTGATCGAGAGCGAACTGTTCGGCCATGAAAAAGGCGCGTTCACCGGGGCGACCCAGCAGCGCAAAGGCCGCTTCGAGCTGGCCGACGGCGGCAGTCTGTTTCTGGACGAGCTCGGCGAACTGTCCTTGTCGGCACAGGCCAAGCTGCTCCGGGTGTTGCAGGAACAGGAATTCGAGCGGGTAGGGGGCAGCGAAACCATCCGGGTCGATGTGCGGGTGATTGCGGCAACCAACCGCAATTTGGCCGAGGAGGTCAGTTTGGGGCGGTTCCGTTCCGACTTGTATTACCGGCTGAACGTGTTTCCTGTTGAGGTGCCTGCGTTACGGCAGCGGGTGGCCGATATTCCATTGCTGGCGCGGTTTTTCCTGACTAAATATGCCAAAAAGTTCGGCAAGCGCTTTGACGACATTGATCCGGCCGGGCTGGACTATTTGCGCCAATATCCGTGGCCCGGCAACGTCCGCGAATTGCAGAACGTCATCGAACGGGCGGTGATTCTGTCCCAAGGCTCGCTGTTGGACATCGCGCCGTTGCAGCCGGTTCGCGTCCATCCCGAAGCCGCTACCGGCAAGTTGCGAACCTTGGAGTCCGTGGAGCGCGAATACATAACGCGCACCCTCGAAGCAACTGGCTGGCAGATTTCCGGCGTTAAGGGCGCGGCGGCGATACTGGGTATGAATCCCAATACCTTGCGCTCCAGGATTTTGAAGTTGGGGATTTCCAGGGCGGGGTGAAGGCATGTCGAGTGACACCGCTAATGGCCGTTTTGGGTCGCGGCAGCCGTGTGTAGCCAGTCCAAAAAACTATCCATGTAAATCGTCTGAGTCGATCCTTCTGGTCGTTCCCAAGATATTAATAGATATGAGTATTGCACTCAGGCTGTAGACTTTTTATTGCAATTACCTTGTAACTGTAACCTTGCCGCTCTCGATTTTGATTTTGTATTCACATTCACACTTTGCTTTGCCCTCGTATTGGGCGCTAGTTTCCAATAATTTGTGCCTACTTTTGTCCAAGAAGGGTTCGCCGCAGTAAGGGCAAAGAAGTATCACACCAATTCCAATAAGGCTATCCCATTCAGCTAAACAACGATTCAGAACTTCTTTAATATCCTTCGAGAAATCTTTCTCATCGTCACCCTTTTTCAGCGGATAATAAAAATTGATCTTATCCGATTTAGAATCAACAATATCAATATCAACATCAGTGCTTTGCAATAGTTCCGTCTTCTCTGAAAAGGCCAATTCTCCCGATATCGTATATCTGTCCCATTCCTGTAATACATCCACCAAAACCCCCAAAAAAGCGAGTGGATCGTCGTCAAGACTGATTTTCGGATATCCATTTTTGCTGTATTTCTTGCAACTTTTTTCATAATATTTTTGTTGAATTACATCATGAATTGCGATTGATGCTGTTGCCCAGAGCACTTTATTAAACCAGCGTTCCGGGCTGAGGCCGTCTCTTATACTCATCTCTATTGGAACGTATTGCTCGATAATTTGGCGTTGGGTGTCATCATAGATTTGTTTCGATACGCAATTGATATGATTCTTTTCTTTATTTTGTTTGTATTCAAACTTTTCCCAGTTGAGTAGATCAAATCCCCACACAAATTCGTGATAAAACGTCAAAGCTTGTAACACAATTAGTCCACTGCAGACACCATGATTAAGGTTTTTAAAGCCCTGGTTGGAGCCTTTGCTCATTGCATCGTAGTATTCCTCCTTCACAATCTTCAGTATGGTTTGCATTGTGGTTGTGGAATTTTTTTTATAGGTTTCATAGTACATGTTCCAGATAGAGAAAGCCTCGCGATTTAAACCATACTGATTCTTTATTGCCTCGTTATTAAGCGCTTTGAACCCGTCGCGTTCCATGAGTTTTTTTCTAATATTCTCACAACCTCCAATGTCGCAAAGACGGTCGCCAAGGGAGGCTAAGGACTGTGAGTTTTTAAAATCAGGAACCGAAACATCGAGGAGATTAGCAATATTCTGCGCGGCCCTATAATCAACCCTAAAATGTTCCCAAAAATAATGATTAAAATAATCGTGGACTACTTTTGCCCCCCTAATGACTCGAACGTTTTCCACTTCAGGGCTGGCTGAAGAAATAGTACCCTCGAAAATATAACCTACATCATGAAGCAAACTCGTAATAGACCAAACATCTCCAAATTCATTCGCCAGAGCAATAGATTCATCTTTTTCGCCTATTTTGCCGAATTCATCAGGAGCTTCATTCTCGTAGAATTCATGCTCCTTTTCCGTTAATGTAAAAAAGTCATGCGTAGTTACATACTCATTACCATAAATAGTTTTCTGCTGATTAATTAAATACTGCTTAAATTTGTCTTGAAATTTTTCAGATGTATCAAAAATATACCATCCCAGTATGTAGTTATAAAGCGTATGGACTGCGTGATCCCGTTGCATGTCATAATCAATATCTGCCGCAACTTCTCTTTTGGATGCAGCCTCTCTAAAGTATGCAAGCGTATGATTGCCTGATATCCATAATGCGTATCTTGAAAAGGCATTTGCCTTCTTTAAGCGTACTTCATCCAATGTTGCCTCAAAAAAATCATTCAAATGCTTGTGGATTACACCGTCCTTTTTTACCGTAAGAAAAGGTACATCTTTCCAATTTTCTTTATCTTTATTTAGTGAATTGATCCTTTTTGGATTGTGATACCAATAAAACCATGTCTCTTGATCCTTCACGTATTCAAAAAGCGTCTTTTTTGCTGTTTGATCTGTCATATAATTCATCCTCGTTTAGGAATTATCAAAAGCTACAAAACACAATGTTATGTCAATCAAGTTGAAGAGGTTAGGCCGATCAGACGGCGGTGTCTGTACGAGAGCGCACATAGTGATGCGGCCGTAGGTTAGGCTGAATGTAATGAAGCCCAACAATTCACCGCTCGCCGCAGGTAATATATTCAAGAGCAAGATTGCTTGCCCAATGCCCAAGCGGGACGAATCAATGGGGTCAGATTAAATTGATTGGGGATCAGCTAATTAAAATCAACGACACTGACCCCATTGATTCCCTGACCCCATTGATTCCGATAAGACTATTCTGAGCGTAGCCGAAGGGCTCAAGGCGAACGGTTAAGCCTCCCGGCTGTTCACAAGAGATTCAGGCAATTCGAGGGGCTGTGACGCTGGCTTTGTGCTGCGCATTTCCCCCTTTTTCCTCTTGCTTGCTTGCTATGTTAATCTAGCCGGACGATAAAGGGGGCGAACCCGATGATCGCCCGAAGTGATGAACTTCAAGAGGGCACAACTCTTAGCGGGAAGGCGCCCTTTTGATGACTTGAATGATGTCTTGCTGTGGGGATTTCAGGCAACGATAAATCAATATCTATTGCCCCGTGCGGCCCTTTAATTTTCCATTAAACTCAGATAGTTTTGACCAAAAGGAAATAAGAACATGATGAAATCAGACCAACTTGAAATTTTAATAAGTCGTTTCTCAAAATGGGCGGATAGCGCAAGTGGGTTTGTCGCCGCACTGTTCTCAGGTGATTCCGACAAAAAGGAAATGATATCTGACCGACTTGAGATTTTTACACACCGTTTCGCAAAATGGACAGGTAGCGCAAGTGGATTTGTCGTAGCCCTGCTCTCAATTCTTGTCTTGTTTGTAGCGGGATTAATCTTTGGGTTTTCTCAAGACTGGGAACGTGGATTATCGATCTATATTGGTGTCATTACGTTTCTAATGGTATTTCTAATACAGCGCGGCCAGAATAAGGAGCTTTCCATATTGCAGGTAAAGCTCAACGAATTGATAGCAGTTACGAAGCATGCCGATAATCGGCTAATCAATGTCGAAGACTTAACGGAAAAGGAAATTTCAGCTGTTCAAGAAATACATCATAAAATCGGGGAGGAAGATATTTGAGCCCCATTCGACAAAGCTCATGACAGGCTTCGGCTACGCTCAGGAGAACCTTGTCGAACCATGATTAACCGTCCGCCCTTCGACAAGGCTCAGGGCGAACGGGATTTTTGAATGCTCAATGGTTGTTTTTAGTCACGTAGGCTTCCATTTTTAAAAGGTTTGCATCAGTTTGTGTATCATAAGCCCTCATTAAAACGATTAAACGGAATAACTTACTTTGCATACCTTAGCGCAATTAAAATCAGGTGAACTCAGCCAGGCTAAACGCTTGCGAATAACCGAAAATTTGACTGAATTTCCGGATGAAATATTTGACTTAGCCGACACATTGGAAATCTTGGATTTATCTAACAATCAGCTCGATTGTTTGCCGGAAGACTTCGGCCGTTTGCACCAACTAAAAATATTGTTTTTAACCAATAATCAATTTAGACAAGTACCCAACGTTATCGCCGACTGCGCTAATTTAGACACTATCAGTTTTAAATCCAACCGTATTTCAAGCGTTCCCGAATCTGTTTTTCCACGAAACACTCGTTGGCTGATTCTAACCGACAACCAAATAGAAAAATTGCCCGACTCTATGGGTGAGCTGCCGCGCCTGCAAAAATTAATGCTGGCGGGTAATCGGCTAACTGAACTGCCTTCCACTTTAGCGAACTGCGCTAACTTACAATTAATGCGCATTTCAGCCAACCAGCTGCCTTGTTTGCCGGATTGGCTGCTCCAAATGCCTAAGCTGGCTTGGTTAGCCTTTGCGGGTAACCCGTTTAGCGGCTATTCCGACATGGAGAATGCAGGCACGCATAAAGTGAGCCTGTCCGATATTCAGCTGCATGAACAACTCGGGCAAGGGGCTTCCGGCGTTATTTATCGCGCAGAATGGATCAATCAACCGGCTAGCCTGCAAGGCTCGGAAGAACAGATAGCGGTGAAATTGTTTAAAGGCCATGTCACCAGCGATGGTTACCCCCTTGATGAATTGCGGGCCTGCTTGACTGCCGGTAACCACCCCAATTTAGTCCGGATGACGGCACATATATCTGAAAACGATCAGTCAGGATTGGTATTGGGCCTGATCCCCAGTACGTTCTATAACTTGGGCCTGCCGCCATCTTTGGCAACATGCACTCGCGATACCTTTGCGGGCGGCTTTCAATTGACCTTGGCCGATATTACCAGTATAGCGGTTAGCGTAGCCGACACCCTCGTTCATTTACATGATAAGGGGCTATGTCACGGTGATTTATATGCACACAATATCCTGGTCAATCCTGACGCTGCTGTCCTGTTAGGCGATTTTGGCGCTGCTTCTAGCTTTTTATCGTTACCTGACGAACACATAGCGGCGATACAACGCTTTGAAATGCGCGCTTACGGACATCTGTTGGACGACTTGCTCTCGTTATGCAGTGACAGAACTAACGATTTAACGTTATTTGAACGGTTAAGCGAATTAAAAAACACCTGCGCACACGCGAACATAAAAGTAAGCCCAACTTTTCCTGAAATAAAACATCAGCTACGCATTATTGTTTCGGATAGGCAAAGAGTCACCGTATAAGCCAGTTCAAACCGGCGAAAATCCATTGATAAGTTCTCCGCAATAAACTGCCATGCATTTTAATTTGGAGGCTCTTAACATTGTTTTACAGATGTCAGGCCGTGGTGGATAATGAAGACTCAATTAATGCTGATGGGAGTTAAAAGACGATGCCCGCACTATTACGCAGCTTGCTCGGTTTTATCGTATTGGTTGCAACGATCGGTCTTGCAACCTGTCAATCGATGGTGCAGACGGAACCATCAAGTTCAGCCTATCCTGCCGAAGCCTTTTCATCCTCCGGCCGTTCGCAGGCGGAATAATGAATCAGTTCGAGAAACTTAAACAATCCGTCTCGGATGCTTTGCACCCTTATTCTCCGCGAGGGCTGTTGCTTTATTTCCTGCCGATGGCGCTGATTCCTGCGACGTTTATCGCATTGGGTAAAGGCCATTTTCTGACTGTTTTGGTTAACGCCGCCGGTTTTGCGTCGTACATGCTGGCCGCCTGGTGCCTGCGCAAGGGACTGCAAGCCGAATATGTTTACGCTAAAAGCCGGATTGTCCGCCCACCCAAACAACCGTTAAAAACGGCCGCCGCCGTGATCACGGCGCTGACGACCGGCATGATCGCCTGGCTGGGCGCGGGGCATTCGTTGCCCGTGGCGCTGATGTTTGCCGGCGGGGCGTTTCTGGGCATGTATTTGAGTTACGGCTTCGACCCTCGCGATGAAAAGAAAATAACCGCTGCACATGGCTATTCGGGAGATGAAATCCAGCAAGCCCTTGAGGATTCGTCGCGCATCATCCGCCGTATCGAGCAGGCTAACGGCCGGATTCGAAATGCCGAGTTAAACCGGCGCATCGAGCGCATTTGCGAAGTTGCCGACAACATTCTGGCTGAAATCGAGGCCGACCCGCGCGATTTCCGGCGGGCGCGCAAGTTTCTTAATGTCTATCTGGACGGCGCCCGGCAGGTGACCGAAGGTTACGCTAAAACCCACCAGCAAACCCAATCCGGGGAGTTGGAACAGAATTTCCGCAATGTGCTGGAAACGATCGAATCGGTATTTCAGGAACAGCATCAAAAATTACTGGAAGAAGATGTTTTCGATCTGGATGTGAAAATTGAAGTTTTAACCAACCAGCTCAAACGGGAAGGCATTCTTTGATGTCATTACGCTACAGAGGATTTAAACATGAGTGAACAGCAAGCTCAAACAACGGCCGGCACGGCCGATAGTTCCGAATCCAAGGAGATCGTCCCAGGTGTCCAAGCCGAAATGGTCCCGCTTGCCGAGGCGCCTGCGGAGAGGAAACAGCTCGTTCAGCAATTGCTGAACGAAATCGATATCAGCAATACCCAATCGATCATTTTTTTCGGCAGCAAGGCGCAGGAACAGTTGACCACGATTTCCGACCGTATGCTGGACGGCGTCAAGAACAAGGAGATCGGCCCGGCCGGCGATGATCTGAACGAAATGGTCTCGACGATACGCGGTTTCGAGGTCGACGATCTGGACCCGAACAAGAAACAGGGCTTGTTCGACCGTTTACTGGGCAAGGCCAAACCGGTCGTCAAGTTTTTGCAGCAATATGAAGAAGTGCGCAAGCAGATCGATACCATCACCGACAAGCTGGAACGGCACAAGACCAATCTGCTGACCGACATCACCTCGCTGGACCGTCTTTACCAAGCCAACCTGGACTACTTTCATACGCTTGAGGATTATATCGCCGCTGGCGAAGAGAAACTGCGCGAACTCGATGAAGTGGTTATTCCAGAACAGGCCAGGCAGGTCGAAACCAACACTGAAGTGATCGCCGCGCAAAACCTGCGTGATTTGCGCGCCGCCCGCGATGACCTGGAGCGGCGCGTGCATGACCTGCGCCTGACCCGGCAGGTGTCGATGCAAAGCCTGCCCGGCATCCGCCTGGTGCAGGAGAACGATAAAGGTCTGGTCAACAAGATCAATTCGACGATCGTCAACACCGTGCCGCTGTGGCGTCAGCAACTGGCGACGGCGGTGACCATTTACCGCTCCTCGCAGGCCGCGGAAATGGTCAAGGCTGCGACCGATCTGACCAATGAACTGCTGGCCGCGAACGCCGAAAACTTGAAACAGGCCAATGCCGAAACCCGCAAACAGCTGGAGCGCGGCGTGTTCGACATCGAAACAGTCAAAAAAGCCAATGAAGCGCTGATTGCGACGATACAGGAAAGCCTGCAGATCGCCGACCAGGGTAAGAAGATGCGCAGCGAAGCGGTCGCGCAACTTGAGCAATGCGAAACCGAACTGCGCAAAACCCTGGCTTCGGCGCATGCAAAGTCGACCAGCTGACGCTGGTTTGATTGATGGATTCGATAAGCGGAAACGGCCCTAGATGATTACTTCGCCGCAGGAGCGACGATGCATAAATTACGTTGAGGGCGATTGGTCTCAAACAAGATAATTCGATTTACAATGTCCTCGGCGCTACTGTTGCCTATCGGACCGGCGGTGACGCGGCCGGTTGCTGCGCTAACATCGCACTCATTCCTGATTTGATGTTCCCAATAGCGCCGCTGCCAAATACCGCGTTCGCGTTTTTTTTAAATCAATGGGGTCAGATTAAATTGACTAGGGATCAGCTAATTAAAATCAACGACACTGACCCCATTGATTCAATCCCGGCGATTTTGTCAGCGGCTCCAAGCTGATGCGAACTGTCATGGAACAAGTGCGGATGGTGGCGCGCACCGATACGCCGGTGCTGCTGCTCGGAGAAACAGGTACCGGCAAGGAATTGTTGGCCCGCGCCATTCACGAGTTCAGCGACCGCAGCGCGGCGATCCTGGTCAAGGTCAATTGCGCGGCGCTGCCCGCCGAGTTGATCGAGAGCGAATTGTTCGGCCATGAAAAAGGCGCATTCACCGGCGCGACCCAGCAGCGCAAAGGCCGCTTCGAGCTGGCCGACGGCGGCAGCCTGTTTCTGGACGAACTCGGCGAACTGTCCCTGTCGGCGCAGGCCAAGTTGCTCCGGGTGTTGCAGGAACAGGAATTCGAACGGGTAGGAGGCAGCGAAACCATTCGGGTCGATGTGCGGGTGATTGCGGCAACCAACCGCAATCTGGCCGAGGAGGTCAGTTTGGGGCGCTTCCGTTCCGACCTGTATTACCGGCTGAATGTGTTTCCGATCGAGGTGCCGGCATTACGGCAGCGGGTGGCCGATATTCCGTTGCTGGCGCGGTTCTTTCTGGACAAATACGCCAAAAAATTCGGCAAACGCTTTGACGATATTGATCCTGCCGGACTGGACTACTTGCGTCAATATCTGTGGCCCGGCAACGTCCGCGAATTGCAGAACGTCATCGAGCGGGCGGTGATTCTGTCCCAAGGCTCGCTGCTGGACATCGCGCCGTTGCAGCCCGCTCGTGCGCATCCCGAAGCCGCTACCGGCAAGTTGCGGACCCTGGAAGCCGTGGAGCGCGAACACATAACGCGCACCCTCGAAGCTACCAACTGGCAGATTTCCGGCGTTAAGGGCGCGGCGGCGATACTGGGTATGAATCCTAATACCTTGCGATCCAGAATGTTGAAGTTGGGGATTTCCAGGACAGGCTGAAGTCGTGTCGAATGATACCGATGATCCTAAAAACCGCAGTTGAGTCTGAGTCGTCATTCCGGCAGGGATTGCCGGAATCCAGTGCACAGGGATGTGAACGCTTGATTTAACTGAGCAATCCCTTATGTGATACTTGCTGTCAGCTTCGGTATTGCCATCCATGGCTTCTGGATCCCGGCAATCCCTGCCGGGATGACGTGCTTTAAAATACTTATGTATAACGATGAGCACAGCGCGAGGGAAGGAAAGATCTGTACTGCCTTTCCCCTGGCGAATAAAAACACAGCCGGGCGCGCAGAATGATAACTAACTCAGGGTAAAGCGTGGATGTCATCATCCCGCTAATCGATTGAACGACTGCTCATGAGAAAAACGCAATCTAATGCTGTCTGAATCCAGGTCTACATGATTAAGTTCGGCAAGTTCAGGGGCGATTGCTCCGGCGCGTTTAGTCAGCTCGTCATAGCTGGCGGCCTCGGTCACTAAACCCAGTTCATCGCACTCAGCAGTCCAAACACCCTCACAAACAGATACATCGATTACAAAAATAGTAGCCATAAAACCTCCAGCATTATTAACGGTGCAATTTTAGGTTAATTTGGTAAAGTTTGACACCTCAATTCCGGCATTATGCTTTGCCCAGTCGCCCATATTGGCAATGCGGGATTGGTCTCTCGGAATTTCATGGCATAAGTGCCGAATTCAAGAAAAGGAATATGTCAGGTTTTGTGCTAGTTCCCAAGTTCCAGCTTGGAAATTCGGTTCTGGAAGCTAGAGCTTCGCGTACTGGGTTCCCAAGCCGGAGCTTGGGAACCCAGCACAATATGTGTAGCCCGGCAACGTCCGCGAATTGCAGAACGTTATCGAGCGGGCGGGCGGTGATTCTGTCTCAAGGCTCGCTGTTGGACATCGCTCCGTTGCAGCCCGCTCGCGCCCATTCCGAAGCCGCTACCGGCAAGTTACGGACCTCTTGGAAGCTGTGGAGCGCGAACACATAACGCGCACCCTCGAAGCAACCGGCTGGCAGATTTCCGGCGTCAAGGGTACGGCGGCGATTTTGGGAATGAATCCGAATATCTTGCGCTAGAGGATGTTGAAGGCGCATCGTTCGCGATTGATGCGCTTCACTTTGTTCGCTGTAATAGTTCAGCTCATATATGGCCTTACATGAGCTAACTTATTTCATTAAATCTTTTTCCATACCATCAATACCTGCACTTATAGCGCTTTGTATTATTTCTGCTACTGAAGCACTATCTTCTGACTTTGACTCGAAATCAATTGTCCAGACTACAATACCCAACCCATCATAAGACGTGAAAACTTCGACTGTTCCTTTGTAATAAGTCACAGGAAATGGAGATATTGGTCGAAGATATATTAATTTCATTTTTTTTGGATCAATTTCTTCAATGGTGTCTTTTATATCACCACCGCCATCTGCTATGGTCATATATCGCAATGCTCCTGGTCCATCACCCTCCACCTTACAAGTCTCAATGAACGGAAACCATACATCGAGCCTTCCTATTTTGCTGATCGCTTCCCATACCTTCTCTGAGGGTACATTTAATTTTTTTGTAATAGCTTGTTTAGTAAACATCAGTATCTCCTAACTCATAAAATTTAAGCTCTTATAGAGGCTTTATTAACAAAATTGAATTGATTTAATTTAATATTTAACGAATGACTTTAATCATTAACAGGTTTCCAAATGAACTGTTAGGTGAACTTTAACAATGTGGTCTTCCGCCGTATTGGAAAAAAACGACAATTTACATTGGGTGTGCTTCAGAGATTGTTGCAGATGATTTCGGACTAACCAGAAATAAGATTGGTAGCGACACGATGTAAAGTGAAATAAGGAAGCATTCTTATTCGAATGATAGACGTCCTATTGTTTTACGCTGTTTGATTTAGATTTAATAACCCAGAAAATTGTATTGTTTGGGAAACATCAATTTGAGGGTAAAGAGATTCCGGCGAAATTCCATAAAGTTCTTGAAAGTCGTGAATCATGTGGCTTTGATCATAGTAACCCACTGCACACGCTACATCCGCCCAAGTTGACAGTGTTTTGCGTTGAAAAATAGCATTTCGCAAACGTACTACACGGGCATATTTTTTAGGCGTAGCACCAACATGATTTAGGAAACGCCGCTCGAAGGTACGCTCTGTCAAACCGAGATTGTGAGCGAGCATCCGAATAGGGTAATTTCCGTTAGAGGCACTTAAATCCCTGCAAGCTTTTTGAATCAACAGATCTTCATTGTCCCGGTTCAATATCGCAAGTAAAAAATCCTCTACGCACTGAACACGCTCTTTTGCTGTTCTCATATTAGATAATTTATCTTCGATTTTTTCTATTGAGTAACGAGGAAAAATATCTCTACAATCCACTCGCTTTTCAGCGCAATCCTTCACTATACCGCTACGAAATACATTTAATCCCCAAGGCGTAATACGAGCAGAAACGCCTGATACCTTCCCTAAACCTCCCAGGTCACTACGAAAACTTTGGAAGCCGGCGAGCCCACTGCGAGTGGTATATACACCCCCCTTATGTGTGGTTTGAAGTAAATCGGCATACAAAAAACATAAATATGTTGCGGTATCAGGCAAAATCGAAAGCATTAAATTATCGCTACCTGTTAAGTCTTCGTAATCCCAAATGGCCGTAACGTACGGTGCCAATAATTTGGATGGTGCAAAAGTTTTCAAACTCAAAATCACTCCCCCTCAATGCTTCGAATGACCAATATATGTCTCAATCGGGAAAATATCCAGATTAAGCCCGGTAGGGTACGCTACGCATACCTTAAAGTCTAACGTATCATATCATGACCTCAAGTATCCGGTTTGCTGGGCTAAAATCAATCTTGTTCACTATGCGGTACGCGTAGCGTACCCTACATTTTTGTTACATTTCGGTGTTCCGCTTGTGTCTCATTTTCGGCGCGCTATGTTGCCCGGTGGCAACGAAGGCTTTCCGCGTTTAAGGCAAGGTTAAGCCGTTCGTGGTTAGCTTGTCGAACCATGATCAGCTTAACCGTCCCCCCCCATTCGACAAGCTCATGACAGGCTTCGACAAGGTCTTTATCCTGAGCGTAGTCGAAGGGGCAGAGAGAACGGTTAAGCCTACCCGGCTGTTCAAGGGATTCAGACAAGTCGAGGGGCTGTGGCGCTGGCTTTGTGCTGCGCATTTCCCCCTTTTTCCTCTTGCTTGCTATGTTAATCTAGCCTGACGGTAAAGGGGGGGCGATGACAGCCCGAAGTGACGAACTTCAAGAGGGCACAACTCTTAGCGGGTAAGCGCCCTTTTGATGACTTGAATGATGTCTTGCTGTGGGGATTCCAGGCAAAGTTAAACCAATATCTATTGCCCCATGCGGCCCTTTAATTTTCCATTAAACTCAGCTAGTTTTTGACCAAAAGGAAATAACAATAATGATGAAATCAGAACAACTTGAAATTTTAATAAGTCGTTTCTCAAAATGGGCGGATAGCGCAAGTGGGTTTGTCGCCGAACTGCTCTCAGATGATTCTGACCAAAAGGAAATGATATCTGACCGACTTGAAATTTTTACACACCGTTTCGCAAAATGGACAGGTAGCGCAAGCGGGTTTGTCGCAGCCCTGCTGTCTATTTTTGTCTGGTTTGTAGTGGGATTAGTCTATGGATTTTCTCAGGGCTGGGAACGTGGATTAACGATCTATATTGGCGTCATTACTTTTCTAATGGTATTTCTAATACAGCGCGGCCAAAATAAGGAGCTTTCCATATTGCAGGTCAAACTCAATGAACTGATAGCAGTCACGAAGCATGCCGATAATCGACTAATCAATGTGGAAGACCTGACGGAAAAGGAAATTTCAGCAGTTCAAGAAATACACCATAAAATCGGGGAGGAAGATAGTTAGAGAATAATGTGACTCAGATCAACAGCACGGTAGGGTACGCTGAGCATACCCTAAAGCCTAATGTAACATCTCAAACATCCGGTTTTCCGCACTAAAATCAATCTCGTCCACTATGGGCGTCGAGCCGAAGTTGTATCTTTCTGCCATCAACACGCTCAAAAGCCTGCTGCTTGAAATTATTTTCGAAACGCTCACCGATAAGTCGGAACGTCAGGGCATGCTTACAGCGCTCGACAAATTGCTGTTGTTCGACATAACGCTGGTGTTTGAAACCTATATCCGCAGTCTGGTTTCGGAAATCGAAATTTCCAAGGAAAAGTCCGAGCGTTATGCCTGCGCACTGGAAGAAAAGGTCAGGGAGCGTACTCAACAGCTCGAAGAGTTAACCCGCGTCGATTCGCTGACAGGCTTGCTAAGCGTGCGCTACTTGAACGAAACCCTGACCCGAACACTGCGGATCGCTCAACGGCGCCATGAGCCGGTGTCTATTGTTTATATGGACATTAACGAATTCAAGACCATCAATGACAACCACGGCCATCCGCATGGCGACCATATCTTGCGTGCGGTGGGTGCTGCGATCAAGAAAATTTCCCGTGAAGAAGATTGCTGTTTTCGTTACGGCGGCGACGAATTTTGTTTAATACTGCCCAACTGCCAAGAAGAGCAGGCTCGGGAGAGATACGTCAATCGCCTCAGCGCTGAAATTAGCCAGTGCTTTAAAAATGTAACGCTGAGCGTCGGCATCGTGCAAACCGGGCCGGATAAATACGGGGAGCCCGATACCTTGATCCGGAAAGCCGATGAGCAAATGTATGCCGCTAAGAAAGCGTCAAAAACCGATGACAGGATAGGAGACGCTGTTGATGTCGGTAAAACGGCTTGATCAGGCCGTACTGGGAAAGCCCATGCCTATGAAGTCGATTTGGCGATAGGCCTCCAGCTCACACACTTAATGGCAATAACGCAGTGAAATCTTAACGTTGCTTGCGTTTGCGCCAGATGTAAAAGCCCGTACCCATCAACAGCAGCGGTATGACCACCAAAAAACCAAAGCCGATAACGGCGACGCTGATCTGGCTTAGTTGCAGGCTTTTATCGGTTGCTATTTTGGCGGGGATGTCGATAAACCGGTCATCGTGAATCAGCCAGTTGATCATTCTTAAGCCCATGTCCAGATTGCCGACATTGCCGATATAGGAGTTGGATAGAAAATCGCCGTCACCGACAACGACGATGCGCTGCTCGAAGGTCCCGCCTTGAGCCTGTCCTGAGCCTGTCGAAGGGTTTTTATCAAGATCTCGGGTCAGGGCATAAGCGAAGGTGAGCGGACCTTGTTTTTCGTCGCCATCTGCATCAAAAACAATTTTTCCTGCTATCGGGCCGGTTTCCGTCCATGACTGCATTGCGCTTTTGAGTAAGGCGACGGTTTTGAAATCCGTTTCTTCGCTGATTTCCAGCGCGGCGGTAACGGGATAAACGGTTATGGTCTGAAAGCCCTGAGTGATCGGATGAGGCGGATAATCGCTGGCGAGCACGAAACTGGGGTCGTTAATGCCGTATAGTTTGGAACTGTTATCTACGATGGTTCCCGGCAGCTGGCGTAAGCCCAGCGACTGTTGCAATGCGTCTAGGTGCCGGTTACCTGGATCGGTCAGCAACAGCAGATTACCGCCTTGCCGGATATAACGTTTGATCAGTTCAATTTCGCCTACCAACAACGGCACGGCGGGAGCGGTAATCACCAACAACGCGGAGTTATCGGGAATGGCGGGCAGGGTTGCAAGGTTGATGGTTTGAGCTTTGATTTTACGTCGATCCAGTTCCTTGCCGAATTGGCCTAAATCGAAATTGGCGATGCCGTCAGGAGCGCGTTCGCCGTGGCCGGTCAGGAAGGTGACCCAGCGCTCATCGGCATTCGCCAGTTGCAGCAGGGCATTGGTCAGCGATGATTCGTCGATAAAGTTCAGTTTTTCGCTACGGCCCTGATATTCGACAATAATAACGCCTGCCGCATCTATATTCAGTTCGCGGGTTTTTTCCGGCTGGGAGTCGGGATCTATAAAGGTCAGCGCCAGATCGGCTTTATGGCGTTTATAGCGGGCTATCAATTGGGCTATCTGGCTTCTTAGCGACGGGTCTTTTTTTATATAGGCGGTGAGTTGTATCTTGTCGGGCAGCGATCCCAGCAGTTTTTGCGAGGCTTGGGACAGGCTGTTGCTGCTGTTTCCGGTTATGTCGGTTTCTGCGCTGTAGCGGGTGCTTAACCAGGCTAAAGTGCCGAGCAGGCACAACAAAACCAGGGTGATGAGCCCGTTTTTTAAGCGGATTTGCTGGTGTTTATGCGGCGATATTTTCATTTCTGCAACCGGTCATTATCGAGGCTGCGGATGCTCAGCGCGATGAAGGTGGCGGTAAACAGCAAAAAATAGCTGACATCGACTGTGCTGATCAGGCCGCTTTGGATATTCTGGAAGTGCCTGAGGATCGACAAGTATTCAAACAGTTCGCTACGTTGGTCGTTCATGCCGACCGACCAGTCCAAAATCCACAGCAGCAGCAACATACCGAAAGTACCCATCGCGGCAACGGTGGGGTGTCCGGCGATGCAGGACATAAACAGGCCGATCGCGGCAAACGCGTTGACCAGCAGCAGTAAGCCTAAGATATTGGCAAACAGTTTGCCCAAATCCAGCTCGGCTCCGAACAGCAAAGATAGCGGCATCAGGGTGATCAGCGCAATGATCAGCAGCATCAGCCCGAGTATGCCTAGGTACTTGCCGAGGATAATGTCGATATTGGAAACAGGTGCGGAAAGCAGCAAAGACAAGGTTTTATTGCGGCGTTCTTCGCAGATCAGGCGCATGGTTAATAACGGCGTGACCAACAAAAGAATAATGCCGGCGTTGCCGAATAATGGCGGCACGATAATGTCGGTCAAGCCGGGCGCGCCTTCAATGGAAGCCAGTTTGGGCTGGAGCGTGGTGAAGGCTTCAACCTGGGTTAAAAACAAGAACGCCAGGATGAATTGCAGGATGGCTAATATCGTCCAGGCCATCGGCGATAAAAACAGGGATCTGAATTCGCGGGAAGCAATCGTTAAAATCATGGCAATTACCCAGTTAGAGAAATGGAACGCAGATGATTATGATTGAATAGGATTTATCTGTGTTTATCATAATCATCTGCGTCATCTGCGTTCCATTATATTTGATGGCTCTGAATACATACTCATAACTCGCGATGTTCTTTGGTTAAGCTGATAAAAATATCTTCCATCGACCTTTTTACCGGGGTCAATTCCTGTAGTCCCCATCCGGCGGCAATGACAAGCGCGGCAATTTGTTCGGCCGGGTTGGCGGTTACGCTGTGGTGAATGATGATCCTGTTTTCAGTAATGCTTTCGATAGAACTGATGCCGGGGATGGTCAATAAGCTGTTAATGTCGGGCGTTAGCCGGGTGCTGACTTGCAGGGTGCCGGTATCCATTTGCCGGTTGAGTCCGGCGATAGTTTCATTCAGGATCAGCTGCCCTTGATCAATGATTTGTACGTGTGTGCAGGATTCCTGCACTTCGGTGAGTATGTGGGTGGACAAAATGACGCCGTGATCCTGCCCCAACTCCCTGATTAATGCGCGTATTTCCCTGATTTGAATGGGATCAAGGCCGACCGTCGGCTCATCAAGCACGATTACTTCGGGATTGTGCAAGATTGCCTGGGCAATGCCGACCCGCTGTTGAAAGCCTTTGGACAGATTGGCGATCAGGCGGTCGGCGACATCGGTTAAGCCACATCGCTCTTTGGCTCGTTCAATGGCATGAGTGATGGCGTTTTTGTCGATGCCGTGCAGCCGAGCGCAATAAAGCAGGAATTCCTGAACGGTTAATTCTTTGTAGAGCGGCGGTGTATCGGGCAAGTAACCCAGGTTCAGTTTGGCGGCTTTGGGCTGATCCAGCAGATCGAAACCGTTGATTTTGATTTGTCCGGCGCTGGGTGCGAGATTGCCGCACAGCATCTGCATGGTGGTGGTTTTGCCTGCGCCGTTGGCGCCTAAAAAACCGAGTACTTCGCCTTTGGCTAAGGTAAAACTGACATCGTTAACAGCGCAATGTTTGCCGTAATAACGGGTCAGGTGCTCGGCTTCGATAAGGGTAGTCATGCCGGGGCTAACGCTGTTGCAGCAGTTTTTGCAATTCAGCCTGGATTTTTTTACGGTAAAAAAGGAACTTCCAGCGGGTGCCGCCGCATTGTTTCCAAAGAATAGCCGAACGTATCCCGGCCAGCAGACAGGCGCGTATTTTATTGACGATGTCTGGTCTGGATAAATATTCCTGATCACCATTGACCATGATTCTCGGTTGCAGGGTGCTGATGGTGGTGTGATAAATATCGCCGAGATTCGCCAGTACATTCTCATGTAGTTGGCCGAAATGTTCCGATTGTGTCTGGGCGCGCTCAATTCCGGTAAAAATGGTTTTAAGCATGGCCGGTTGCCTGGATAGTTGGTTCTCCAGGAAAACCAGCGAGGCGGCATAGCGAGCCTGTTCGGGATTGGCTATTTTGAGGCCGGTCATTTGATCGTTAAGCTGTTCAAGTCCCAGCTTAAGGCCTGATAATCCGCCGTATACGTTTTCCACGCCCTGTTCATCATTAACAAAAAGACTGGCAATGCTGGCCTCAAGGGCGGACGAATCGGCGCTGCCGGTTGTTGCCAGTTGCTGAACCAGTGCTGCTGCCTGGGCGATGCCGGCAAGCGCGATAGTTTGGTTGGTAATTGTATTTAGCGGCATTAGTTTATATTGCCCATAACGTCTTTTGCCCAGTTTATACTGCGAATATAAGCGTCGCCAATAATGGATTGATCGATATCCTTAAAGGCTATTGATGAAATATCCCAATGTTCATAACTGATGACACACTTAAGCGCTTCGCCGCCCAATCCTTTTTTATGCAATATGGCGGCAACAATATCGTCGGCCAAAGGCAATTGGCTGAGCGCTTCATCCAAGGGCATATCCAGTAAGCTGTCCAGGTTGGATAAGATGCCGATCAGGAAAAAATTGTCTGATTTATTGTCGCTCAGGGCAGCCAGTTCCTCACACATTTTGCCGCGGATCAATGCGTTTTGCATGACCGCTTCCGGCTTGTTGGATAAGGACGCCAGCGTCAATATGTTTATCCAGCGTTTTATTTCCTTTAGCCCCAGATAGGAAATGGCATGATTAATGGACGAAACTTTATTGGGTAAGGAGAAAAATGCGGAATTTATATAATGCAGCAGTTTATAGCTGAGTCCGACATCCAGGGATATTATCTTGGTCAGGTCTTCAAATTCAACATCCGGGTTGTTAACGGTGTTTAACAGTTGAATGGCGGCTGTTTGATTGACGCTGACGCGTTTGCCGGAAACGATATTGGGTTTGTTAAAAAAGAAACCCTGGAAATAATCACAGCCTAATTCGACAAGATATTGATACTCAGAATATGTTTCTACTTTTTCTGCGAGCAGTTGTACATTGTAGGGCTTGAGTTGATTAATGAGTGCCCGAGTTTTAGACTCGCCCATTTCCAGAATGTCCAGCTTGATAATGTCGGCAAATTCCACCAGCGGCGTCCATTCCTCGGAAAAGACAAAATCATCCAGGGCAATGATGTAGCCTAGCGTTGACAGTTCTTTTAAGTTGGCGACGACTCTTGAGTCAATTTCAACATTTTCGAGCACTTCGATAACGATCCTATCTTTAGGAAGGTGTAAAGGTGTTTTATCCAGAATGTTTTGCGTCGTAAAGTTAATGAAGGCTTTGTGAGGGCCTACTATGGCGTTGAGTCCAAGTTCCAAAATGGTATCGGTAATGACCTGGTTGGTTGCTTGGGTAGCGCCGTCGCTATGATTCAGGTCAAAATCATTGCCTCTGAAAAGGAGTTCATAGGCGTAAATATTCAGCTTTTGGTCAAAAATCTGTTGCCGCCCAATTATAATGTCTGCCATTTGAATTACTTAAGGTGTTAAATTTAAATACTTGTAGATCGGGCTTACCCAAAGGGTACAAAAATTTGTCGCGCAACCTCATATATGCCCGGATTTATACCATGATTACCGGCTATCAGTCGAGTATGATATAAAGCTATTACTGTAGAGACGTTGCAATACAGCTTCTCTACCCACATTAAGGAGACTGAAATGACTGAATCTGTATCGTTAACCGTTACCGGCATGAAATGCGGCGGTTGTGAAGCCAATGTGACGAGTAAATTGGAAGCTATCGATGGTGTGTTGTCTGTTAATGCATCAAGCAAAAACAACGAGGTCAACGTTGAATTCGATGCTGAAAAAACCAGCTTGGATGTTATTGCTAACGCTATTGTCGATGCGGGTTTTACCGTAGAAACATCGTAATGGGAAAGGTGATTTTATGAATACAAAGACTTCCGACGAATTGCGGCTATCCGTTTTAGGCATGCGTTGCGCTGGCTGCGTCAGCGCCGTTGAGGGCGCCTTGGCGGCGGTAGAGGGAGTAACTTCAGTTAGCGTCAACTTTGCCGATCATTCCGCCGTGGTTAAAGGCCAGGCCGATCCTGAATTATTAAAGCAGGCCGTTAAAGCGGCCGGTTATGATGCTGCGGTGATGGAGGGGTTTGAGGATCCTGCCGAACAGGAAGCACAAGAGTTGCAACGCTACCGTCAGCTGATGAAAAAAGCGGCGGTGGCAGGAGCTTTCGGACTATCGCTGATGGTAGC
Source organism: Methylobacter tundripaludum SV96 (assembly GCF_000190755.2). Lineage (GTDB taxonomy): Bacteria > Pseudomonadota > Gammaproteobacteria > Methylococcales > Methylomonadaceae > Methylobacter_A > Methylobacter_A tundripaludum. The sequence goes on from NZ_JH109152.1 coordinate 791,538, forward strand.
CGAACATTTTGGCTGGTTGCCGGAAATCGGTTCATCGACAGGTCTATGGGTGTGGCCGGAAATCGCCCTGATCACCGTAAGCGTGCTGATCTATTCAGGCTGGCATTTTTACAGTGGTGCGTACAAGTCATTAACGCTGGGGCAGGCGAACATGGACACCCTGATTGCCTTGGGTACAGGTTCGGCGTGGCTGTATTCCTGCATTGTTATCGATTATTACGATACCTTGCCGTCCCTGGCGAAACATGCCTATTTTGAAGCTGCCGTAATGATTCTGGCCTTCATAAATCTGGGCTCCGGTTTGGAGACTCTGGCCAGAGGCAAGACCTCCAGCGCCATTCGGCAACTGATCGGTTTGCAGCCGCGTACCGCGCGCGTGATCAGAAACGGCGAAGAAATGGATGTTGCTATCGAGCAAGTCGGTTTGGGCGAAACGTTAAGAGTCAGGCCCGGCGAGAAAATCGCCGTTGACGGCGTGTTGCTGGAAGGGCATTCCACGGTTGACGAGTCGATGCTGACCGGCGAGTCTCTGCCGGTAGAAAAAACCGCAGGTGCGGAAGTGGTTGCCGGAACCATGAACCAGACCGGCAGTTTTTTGTTTACTGCAACCCGGATCGGCCGCGATACAGCGCTGGCGCAGATTATTAAAAGCGTACGGCAAGCGCAAAGCAGCAAGCCCGAAATCGCCCGTCTGGCGGATAAAATTTCCAGCGTTTTCGTACCGGCTGTGGTCGTGATTTCCGTGCTGACTTTTTTGATTTGGTACGCTTTCGGGCCTGAACCTTCATTGGGTTACGCCTTTGTTACTTCAATGACCGTTCTGGTGATCGCTTGCCCTTGTGCTTTGGGCTTGGCGACGCCTATTTCGGTGATGGTCGCGGTGGGCCGCGCCGCCCAATCGGGGATTTTGATTCGGAAGGGCGAAGCCTTGCAAACGGCGGGAAAACTGACTTGCTTAATACTCGATAAAACCGGCACGGTAACCGAAGGCAAACCGACAGTTTCTACTGTTGAAGCCATTGGCGACATTAGCGAAGAGCAGGTGCTGCACTGGGCGGCGAGTATCGAATCAGGCTCGGAACACCCGTTGGCGGCGGCTATTTTGTCGGCAGCGGAAGATAAACAAATCAAATTGGAAAAAGTTAAACAGTTTGCCGCCGTCGCGGGTCACGGGGTAATGGCGACAATTAACGAGCGGCGCGTGTTGTTCGGCAACAAGGCGCTGATGGATGAGCAAGGCGTTAGCTTTACACGCTTTAACGACCGGCTGGAACAACTGTCGGCTTTGGGCCAAACGCCGATGCTGCTTGCCGTAGATAACAAAATAACCGGCATTATTGCCGTTTCCGATCCGATTAAAAAGGATTCGGCACATGCCGTGCAATTGTTGAAAAATCAGGGCGTGCGCATCATCATGGTGACCGGGGACAATCAAATAACCGCTCATGCCATTGCCGAACAGGCAGGTATTTCAGAAGTGCGGGCGCAGGTGTTGCCACAGGATAAAGCGACGGTAGTTAAAGAGTTGCAGCAAGCGGGTGAAATCGTCGGCATGGTCGGCGACGGTATCAACGACGCACCTGCATTGGCTCAGGCTGATGTCGGTTTTGCGATCGGTACAGGAACCGATGTCGCTATTGAAAGCGCCGATGTGGTTATTTTGCAAGGTTCCTTGCTCAAAGTGCCTGAAGCCATTGAATTATCCAAAGCGACGGTCATCAATATCAAACAAAATCTGCTCGGTGCGTTTTTCTATAACACGATCAGCATTCCGGTTGCGGCGGGTCTGTTGTATCCTCTATTCGGCATTTTGTTAAACCCGATGATTGCCGGTGCGGCTATGGCCATGTCTTCAGTGACCGTGGTTACCAATGCCAACCGTTTGCGCTGGATGAAATTTGTTGAGCATAAATAGCTTTAGACATAGTGCCTGACATATTCGCGAACGAATAGTCGCATTGGCGCATTGCGTAGCTGATATTGTTGGTAAGCCTGATTGACATCGGTTGGCGTGATATGGGCATATACCCCGAATCCTGTTTTCGAGGTGAATTCGTCGCTTAATATTTCAATAAATATTGTCCAGGATGAATCTGCTGTAGCTGTGTTTTGCGTTGTCATGACCGTACCTCTAAAAAGACTAAATTAAATTCATCAGGTATCTAGCATAAAGAGTGCCGAATTAAAAATAGCTTTATATGACATTGTGTTAGGGATTGCTGTACATTGTTTTTTGGGCAGTATGACAATAAACCGGCAATAACTTTCCCTGGTTTCTTGTCAGCAGGGTAGATTTTTTTGAAGGGATGGTATCGTTCCCGCGTTGGAATACGGGAACGATACAGGGTAAAAACTTAATGATCCCGTTGAATAATATAAAGCGATAAATCGCGCAATAAATCGGCTTCGCTGCCGAAAATATTCAGGTTGTCCAGCGCTTGCTCATGCAGTTCCTGCGCTTTTTGTTTGGCTCCGGCCAGTCCTAACAGGGCAGGGTAGGTGGGTTTGTCGTTATCCTGGTCTTTGCCTTGAGTTTTTCCCAATGTTGCGGTATCGCTTTCTTCGTCGAGAATGTCATCCTTAACCTGGAACGATAAGCCGATGCACTTGGCGTAATTATCCAGTTTTTTGGCCACATCCGGGTCTATATCCGCTTTCGCCAGCGTCGCCATATTGACGCTGGCACGAATCAACGCGCCGGTTTTATGGATATGCATGTTTTCAAGTTCAGGCAAGGTCAATTTTGTGCCTACCGATTCCAGGTCGATAGCCTGACCGCCCACCATGCCTTGGGAACCGCTGGCTTTGGTTAAAGCGATAATCATTTTCAGGCGGCCTTCAGCGGTTGCTGTAATGCTGGGATCATTGGCCAGTATTTCAAAAGCCAAAGCCTGCAGCGCGTCGCCGGTTAAAATAGCGGTCGCTTCATCGAAAGCGACATGGCAGGTGGCTTTGCCGCGGCGAAGATCGTCATCGTCCATCGCCGGTAGATCGTCATGTATCAATGAATAAACGTGGATGAACTCGACAGCGCAAGCCGGGCCGTCCAATGCTTCGGGGGCTATGCCCAGCGTTTTCCCGGTGCAATAGGTCAGCATCGGACGCATGCGCTTGCCGCCGTCCAATGTGCTGTAGCGCATCGCCCGATGCAGCTTTTGCGGCAATATGCTTTCGCTGGGAAGGCGAGCGTCTAAAGCTCTTTCTACGCGGTTTTGACAAAAATCAAGATAGTCTTTTAACGCATTACTCATCGGTAAATGGCTCCAGGGTTTGAGTGCCGTTTTTTTCAATTAGGATTTGAACTTTCTGTTCGGCCTCTTGCAGGGCTTTTTGACAGGTGCGAGTCAGGTTGACCCCGCGCTCAAATGACTTTAATGATTCTTCGAGCGAAATATCGCCTTGTTCAAGCTGGCTAACCAGCTGCTCAAGTTCGGCGAGAGAGTCTTCGAATAAAGTCGCGGTTTTCTTTTTCGGCATGAGGTAAAAAAAAATTTAATGGTACGATGTATTATTAAGGCGAAGGGCAAAAGGCAAAAGGCGAAAAATTTGTGCCTTTCGCCTTTTGCCTTTCGTTCTGCATTATATATGAAATTGAATTGTGAGTGATTAGGAAGTATGAGTAACGAATATAACGCGGCGGCAATTGAAGTTTTAAGCGGATTGGAGCCGGTACGAAAGCGTCCCGGCATGTACACGGACACCACAAGGCCCAACCATCTGGTACAGGAAGTCGTTGATAACAGCGTCGATGAGGCGATGGCGGGCCATGCCACGGCAATTGACGTGGTCTTGTATAAGGACGGCTCGGTGCTGGTCAGCGATAATGGCCGGGGCATGCCGGTCGATATACATCCCGAGCAAGGCATTCCCGGTGTTGAGGTGATTTTGACCCAGCTGCATGCGGGCGGAAAATTTTCCAATAAGAATTACCAGTTTTCCGGCGGTTTGCATGGCGTCGGCGTCTCGGTCGTTAACGCCTTGTCGGCAAAGCTGGAAGTGGAAGTCAAAAGGAATGGCAAGATTTACCGAATGGACTATGCCGATGGCGAAAAACAAACTGAACTGGTGGAGACCGGCACGGTCGGCAAGAATAATACCGGCACGTCTATCCGATTCTGGCCGAATGAAAAATATTTCGATTCCAATAAAATATCGGTTTTAAAGCTGAAGCACGTGTTGCGCGCTAAGGCGGTTTTATGTCCGGGCTTGAAAATATCCCTGAAAGTCGATCAAACCGACGAAGAATATTTTTGGTGTTATCAGGACGGCCTCAAGGAATATTTGCTCGATCGCATCGGCGATATTGACTATTGTCCTGAACAGCCGTTTATGGGCAACATGGCCGCCAATCATGAAGCCGTTGAATGGGGCATCGTCTGGGCGATTGAAAATCCGGCGGAAGTGCTGGCCGAAAGCTACGTGAATCTGGTGCCGACGGCGCAAGGCGGAACCCATGTCAATGGCTTGCGGGCAGGCCTGACCGAAGCGATGCGCGAGTTTTGCGACATCAGGAATATCCTGCCGCGCGGCGTTAAAGTCGCCCCGGAAGATGTCTGGGAAAACTGCCATTTCGTATTGTCGGTAAAATTGGAAGATCCGCAGTTTTCAGGGCAAACCAAGGAGCGGCTCAGTTCCCGCGAATGCGTGGCTTTTGTGTCCGGCGTGGCTAAAGACAGCTTTAGTTTGTGGTTAAACCAGAATCCTGCCGAAGGCGAGAAAATCGCCGAAATTATTATTTCCAGCGCGCAAAAGCGATTGCGTTCCAATAAAAAAATCATCCGCAAAAAAATCACCTCGGGCCCCGCATTACCGGGCAAACTGGCCGACTGTTCGGCGCAGGATATAGCCCGGACTGAATTGTTCCTGGTCGAAGGGGATTCGGCCGGCGGTTCGGCCAAACAGGCGCGGGAGCGGGATTTTCAGGCGATTATGCCGTTGCGCGGCAAGATTTTGAATACTTGGGAAGTTGAGTCCAATCAGGTGATGGCTTCGCAGGAAGTTCATGATATTGCCGTTGCTCTGGGCATAGAGCCGGGTTCCAGCGATTTGCAGAACTTGCGTTACGGCAAGGTGTGCATCCTGGCCGATGCCGATTCTGACGGTAACCATATTGCCACTCTGATCTGCGCCTTGTTTTATCAACATTTCAATGCACTGGTGGTGGCCGGTCATGTTTTTGTCGCGATGCCGCCTTTATATCGTATCGATGTCGGCAAACGGGTGTTTTACGCGCTGGATGAGGCCGAACGTCAGGGTGTGCTTGATCGTATTACCGCCGAAAAACTTAAAGGCCAAATCAATGTGCAGCGCTTTAAAGGTCTGGGCGAAATGAATCCCAGCCAGCTTCGGGAAACCACGATGAATCCGGATACTCGCAGATTGGTACAGTTAACGGTGCTCGAAGACGATGACACCAACGGTCAGCTGGATTTATTGCTGGCTAAAAAACGCTCGCAAGATAGGAAAGTCTGGCTGGAAACCAAGGGAAATCTGGCGGATATAGCTTGATGCAATGCGTTAATTAGCTTGTATAAATGCACCGTGAAGGCACGAACGACTGCATGGATGCAGGAGGTAGAGCAACGCAGGAGCAGTTGCCGAGAACACGAAGACAAATCTAAACTTCGTGCCTCGGCAATTGCTCCTGCATAATCCACACGGATGTTGTTAATGCAGTCCTGCATTTATTCTACGCCGAAAATCTGGTGCTGGACGTCGCGTCGTTAAGGGTCGTCCGATAAAGTATATTATGCAGATAGCGCTCCTTGTTGCTGTTAAAATATTTGCACAACGGATTTATTGAATTACGCCGTATGCTATCAGGATAAAGAGTGAGCTCCGAGTTACCAGAAAACAGTTTTGACGTTAAAGCGTTTTTAAAAAACCTGACCACGCGCCCCGGCATTTACAAGATGTTTAATGATCAGGGCGAGATTATTTATATCGGTAAGGCCAAGAATCTTAAAAACCGCGTTTCCAGTTATTTTAAAAAGCAAACTGCTTCGACCAAGCAACAGGCGATGGTCGCCAGGATTGCCAACATTGAAGTCACGGTCACGCATACCGAGGGCGAGGCCTTATTGCTGGAATGTCAGCAGATCAAACGCCATAAGCCCCGCTACAATATCTGCTTAAGGGATGATAGATCCTATCCGTATATCTTCCTGTCCAGCGAGCATGATTTTCCCCAGATCACCCTGCATCGCGGCGCAAAAAAGCGTAAGGGCAAATATTTCGGCCCTTATCCGGGCATCGGCGCAATCAAGGAAAGCCTTAAGTTACTGCAACGGATTTTCCCGATCCGGCAGTGCGATGATTCCATCTACAACAACCGTTCCAGGCCCTGTTTGCAGCATCAGATAGAACGCTGCACTGCGCCGTGCGTCGGTTTAATCGATAAAGCCGCCTATGCACAGGATGTCGACAGCACGGTGCTGTTTTTGGAAGGCAAGGGCGGTCTGCTGATCGATCAGTTGATAGTCAAGATGGAGCAGGCGGCGGCCAAGCTTGAATATGAGCGGGCCGCCGGTTTCAGGGACCAAATCTTAAAATTGCGCTCGGTGTTGGAAAAACATTTTGTTCACGGCGAACGGGGCGATGTCGATATTATTGCCTGTGCGACCAAGGCCGGTGTCGCCTGTGTGCAGGTGTTTTTCATCCGCAACGGGCAGCATCTGGGTAACAAGGTGTTCTTCCCCAAGATCACCGATGAACATGATCCTGCGGCTATCGTTCAGGCGTTTATTCCGCAATATTATCTGGATAAACAAGTGCCTCATGAATTGATTGTCAGCCATCAGCCGGAAGAAGCCGAGTTGTTGATGGAAGTGTTGGCGGTCCAGGCAAAACATGCGGTGGCTATTTCTCACAATGTCAGGGGCGAGCGTTTAAAATGGCTGCAAATGGCCTGCACCAACGCCGAAAATTCGCTGCTGAGCAAGTTATCGGATAAACAGGGGATTTATGCCCGGTTCCTCAGTTTGCAGGAAGAGTTGGGTTGCACGGAGCTGCCGAAACGCCTGGAATGCTTTGATATTAGCCATACCCAGGGCGATCAGACCGTTGCGTCCTGTGTTGTATTTGACCGGGAAGGGCCGGTAAAATCGGCTTATCGTCGCTTTAATATCGAAGGCATAACCGGCGGCGATGATTATGCGGCCATACACCAGGCGGTGTTCAGGCGTTTCAAGCGACTGAAACAGGGCGAACATACCGCGCCGGATATATTGCTGATCGACGGCGGTAAAGGCCAGGTGCATGAAGCGCAAAAGGCATTGGCGGAATTAGACATAAACAATGTTATGATAGTCGGCGTTTCCAAGGGGCCGGATAGAAAGCCCGGCATGGAAAAGCTGATACTGGTGGATCAGGAGCAGCCGATAGATATAAAGCCCGGAGCCAGCGGTTTGCTGTTGATTCAGCATATTCGCGATGAAGCGCACCGGTTTGCGATAACAGGACACAGGCAACGCCGGGGCAAGGCTAAAAAACAATCGGCAATGGAAGCTATTCCGGGATTGGGGCCTAAACGGCGACAGATTTTATTGAAACAATTTGGGGGGCTGCAAGGTATTTCACAGGCTGGTGTGGATGCACTTTGCAGTGTGGATGGCATAAGCCGTCATTTGGCACAACGGATTTACGAACTATTTCATCATCAAGATGATAATTGAATTTAATTTACCGACAAATCTCACGCTGTTAAGGATCGCGTTAATTCCGTTATTAACCGTGGTTTTTTACCTGCCTTGGGCCTATTCCAATGTTGCCTGCATGCTGATTTTTTTAGCGGCGGGGATTACCGACTGGCTGGACGGCTACCTTGCCAGGAAAATGAGTTTGGAAACGCCTTTCGGGGCTTTTTTAGATCCCGTGGCGGATAAACTGATGGTGGCCATGGTTTTGGTGTTGATCGTGCAGCAGCAGGGCAGTCCGTATTTGGCTATTCCCGCGGCCGTCATTATCGGCAGGGAAATAACCATTGCCTCACTGCGAGAATGGATGGCGGAGATCGGCCAGCGGGCGCAGGTTAAAGTGTCTCAATTGGGTAAATGGAAAACCACGGCGCAAATGCTGGCGATCGGCATGTTGTTATATCGCGAAGATTTACTGGGCCTACCGATAAATTATTGCGGTTACGGTTTGTTGTACATTGCGGCCATATTGACCTTATGGTCGATGGTCCATTACTTAAGCGCGGCACTGGCGGTGTTGACCGCAAAATAAATTTTTATACTTGTGAGTCTACAACGTGTAGACCCTTTTAATTTTCACTCACATACCAATAATACAGCGCATTGAATCAGCTGTGAAAGAAGAACATGGATCAGGAAATAGAAAATATTCAGATAAAATCTGAAGTGCAGGATGAGATATTGCTGGCGGCCTTAAAGCTGTTTGTCGAAAAAGGTTATTTCAATACATCGTTAATCGACATTAAAGAAGCGGTCGGGCTAAAAAATGCCGGTACAATCTATCAGCACTTCAAAACCAAACAGATGATTGCAGTGCAGTTGCACGCAAATATTCTCGACAGCTTAAGCATCTCCATTGATGACATAAGGCGCAAGAATGAAAAGCCATCCGAGCAATTACGAGCCATAGTCGACTTGTTATTCAAGTTAACAGATGACGCACCCGATGTAATGCGGTTTCTGTTGATTTTGAACGTCAAGGAGTTTTTTCCGGAAGCAAAGCCGCTGCATGAAACTGCGGCGATCATAAAAATCATCAGGATCATTGAAGCCGGTATTAAAGCAGGCGAGATCCGCAATACGACCCCGCAGCTAGGTTATGCCCATTTCTTTGGTGTTATTGATAACACTTTGCGATTGGCATTGACCGGGTTTCTTGACAGGAAAGCCGACTCCTATCAATCACAGACCTGGCTTACGGCGTGGAATACAATCGTCAAAAAGTGATGCGGCTTGGCAGTTGCTTATCTTCATAGACACGAAGTTTTTGCCTTGGCTTTATGCTTTAAACCAATGCGCATTGGGGTGATTAAATGCTACGGATTTTATTTAGGTCTGGAGGGAAAACATGGGTGAGGTAGTTCAATTTAAACGCCCCAAACCATCGCAACTGCATAAAGGCAATACCCTATGCCGTAGCGGTTTTCATAAATGGGAAATTTTAAACGAAAAGCAGTTTGATGTGAAACAAGGGAAGTTGATCACCGTTTATCAATGTAAACGGTGTTCGAAAACAAAATCAAAAGCGCTTTAGCGGCGATTGTCGCTAAAGCGCTTTTTTTATATAGCTAGATTATTAACGCGGCAGGTCCGATGATCCCATCAGGTATTCGTCAACCGCTCTGGCAGCTTGCCTGCCTTCACGTATCGCCCACACCACCAGCGATTGTCCGCGCCGTCCGTCGCCTGCGGCAAACACTTTATCGACCGACGTTTGATACTGTTTGTCAGTGGCTTTGATGTTGTTGCGCTCCAGCTCAACGCCCAGCTCTTTTAACAAGCCTTCGTGTACCGGGTGAACGAAACCCATCGCTAAAAACACGATGTCCGCTTCCAGCGTGAAAGCGCTGCCCTGTTTCTCGCTCATTTTCCACTGTCCGCCTTCTTGCTTCCACTCCACTTCGACTGCGTTCAGATGGGTTATTTTGCCGTCCTTGCCGGTAACGCTTTGGGTGTTGACGCTAAAGTAACGCTTTTTGATGCCTTCATCATGCGAAGAAGTGGTGCGCAGCTTGTTGGGCCACAGCGGCCAAGTCAGCAATTTATTTTCTTTTTCAGGCGGTTGCGGCAAGATTTCGAGCTGCACCACGGAGGCTGCGCCCTGACGGATCGATGTGCCGATGCAATCGGAGCCGGTATCGCCGCCGCCGATCACGATAACATGCTTGTCTGTCGCGGTAATGGCGACATCTTCGGCGATGGTATCGCCTGCGTTGCGCTTGTTTTGCTGGCGCAAAAAGTCCATCGCATAATAAACGCCTTGATATTCATTGCGTCCTTCGACTTCCAGGTCACGCGGTTTTTCGGAGCCTACCGCTAAAACTACGGCATCGTACTCGGCGAGTATTTTTTGCGCGGAAATGTCTGTACCGATATGGCTGTTGGGCCTGAATCTGACGCCTTCCGCCTGCATTTGCGCAATGCGTCGGTCGATTAAATGCTTTTCCATCTTGAAATCGGGAATACCGTAGCGCAATAAGCCGCCGATACGGTCATTTTTTTCATAGACGGTGACTTCATGTCCTGCACGAGCCAGCTGTTGAGCACAGGCCAGTCCTGAAGGTCCTGAGCCTATTACGGCCACGCGCTTGCCGGTGCGTTGCGTTGGGATTTGCGGTTTTACCCAGCCCATTGCCCAGCCTTTATCGATAATTGCGCATTCTATCGACTTAATGGTCACGGGCTGATCTTGCAGATTGAGTGTGCAAGCCGCTTCGCAGGGCGCAGGGCAGATGCGTCCGGTAAATTCGGGGAAATTGTTGGTGCTGTGTAAAATCTCCAGTGCCTGTTGCCAATCGCCTCGATAAACCCCGTCATTCCAGTCGGGGATAATGTTATTGACAGGACAGCCGTTATGGCAAAAAGGGATGCCGCAATCCATGCATCTCGAACCCTGCTCAGCCACTTCGGCTTCGCTGGGGGCTAGCGTGAATTCGCGATAATGCTGGATACGATCACTCGGCGATGCGTAATGCCGCTCAGTGCGTGGTAGTTCCATAAACCCGGTTGGTTTACCCATTTTTAATACCTTCTACTTAAATAGTGTCGCAACGATTATGCGGTCGCAGATGCTTCGCCTACAGGACGTAGGCGAGGGGCGTTAGCAGGACGCGGTAGCTTGTTCAGCCTGAATTTGTTTGAGCGCTTCGCGGTAATCGACCGGCATGACTTTAACAAAACGCGGCAAATAATCCTGCCAGTTATCTAAAATATGCTGCGCTCTGGCGCTGTTGGTATAACGCTTATGATTTTCAATGAAATGCTTTAAGCGTTGCGCATCATAACGGGTCATATCGGACATGATGTGGACGCGTCCGTGTGTTTCCATGTCGCCGCCTTGGTGTGCAATGGCTTCCAACGTGTCGTCTTCCTCGGGGATCGGTTCGAGTTCCACCATCGCCAAATTGCAACGCTTTTCAAAGCTGCGGTCTTCATCGAGCACATAAGCCACACCGCCGGACATACCCGCCGCAAAATTGCGACCGGTTTGTCCGAGTACGATCACAACGCCGCCGGTCATGTATTCGCAGCCATGGTCGCCCACGCCTTCGACAACCGCGACAGCGCCCGAATTGCGCACCGCAAAACGTTCGCCCGCAACGCCGCTGAAATAACATTCGCCGCTGACAGCGCCGTACAGCACGGTGTTGCCGACGATAATATTTTCCGCAGGCGTAATAGGGCAGTCTTTAGGCTGGTAAATGGCGATACGGCCGCCGCTCATGCCTTTGCCTACATAATCATTGCCTTCGCCTTCAAGCTCGATGCTGATGCCTTGCGCTAAAAACGCGCCGAAACTTTGACCGGCGGTACCTTTGACATTAATAGCGATGGTGTCTTCAGGCAAACCTTTATGACCATAACGCTTGGCGACTTCGCCGGACAGCATCGCACCGAAAGTACGGTTAATATTGCGGATCGGCGTATTAATGATCACCGGTTGTCCGTTTTGCAGTGCAGGTTGAGCGGCTGCAATCAAGGTATGATCCAATGCCTGATCCAAGCCGTGATCTTGGCGTTCGGTGTTATAAACAGCGGTCGTACTGTCAATTTCGGGTTTATAGAAAACCCGGCTGAAATCCAAGCCTTCGGTTTTCCAATGGTTCAGTGAGCGCTGCATGTCCAGTTTGTCCGAGCGTCCGATCATTTCGTTGAAGCTTCGGAAGCCCAGTTTCGCCATCCACTGGCGCACATCTTCCGCGACCATGAAGAAATAATTGACCACATGTTCAGGCTGCCCGGTAAAACGTTTGCGCAGTTCAGGGTCTTGCGTTGCTACGCCGACCGGGCAGGTATTCAGATGGCACTTGCGCATCATCAAACAACCCGAAACGATCAATGGCGCAGTGGCAAAGCCGAATTCATCCGCGCCTAATAATGCGCCGATGATCACGTCGCGACCGGTACGCAGACCGCCATCGACTTGCACGGCAATACGACCGCGCAGTTTGTTCAATACCAATGTTTGATGAGTTTCTGCAAGGCCGATTTCCCACGGCAAACCGGCGTGTTTGATCGAAGTCATCGGGCTTGCGCCGGTGCCGCCGTCATAGCCGGAAATGGTCACATGATCGGCGTGGGCTTTGGAAACGCCCGCTGCAACAGTACCGACACCGTGTTCCGACACCAGCTTGACGCTGATCCGCGCTTCGGGATTGACGTTTTTCAAGTCATGGATCAACTGCGCCAAATCTTCAATCGAATAAATGTCATGGTGCGGCGGCGGCGATATTAAGCCAACGCCTCGAGTTGAATGACGCACTCGGGCAATAACCGCATCGACTTTATGTCCGGGCAGCTGTCCGCCTTCGCCGGGTTTCGCGCCCTGGCTGACTTTTATCTGAATGTCGTCGGCATTGACCAGATATTCGGTGGTCACGCCAAAACGGCCTGAAGCGACTTGTTTAATCGCCGAACGCATCGAATCGCCGTTGGGCAAGGTCTTGAAGCGTTCCGGAAGTTCTCCGCCTTCGCCGGTGTTGGATTTGCCGCCGATGCGGTTCATCGCAATAGCCAGATTGGTATGCGCTTCGTAGGAAATCGAGCCGAACGACATCGCTCCCGTGGCAAAACGCTTGACGATGTCTGCTGCGGACTCCACTTCGTCCAACGGCACAGGCGTCGCATCTTCCTTGAACGACATCAAGCCGCGCAAGGTCAGCAAGGCTTCGTTTTGCTCATCGATCAAGCGGCAAAATTCAGCGTATTTTTCATAGCTGTTGCTGCGCGTCGCGTGTTGCAAGGTGCTGATGGTGGCGGGCGTCCAGGTATGCGCTTCGCCGCGCAGACGATACGCATATTCCCCGCCGATATCCAGAGCGTCGCGGTATAACGGCGCATTGCCGAAAGCAATTCGGTGACGACGACTGGTTTCTTCGCTGATTTCCGCTAAACCGACGCCTTCTACAGTGCTGGTTGTGCCGGTGAAATAGCGATCCAGGAACGGTTCAGCCAAACCGATGGCATTAAAAATTTGCGCGCCGCAATAAGACTGATAAGTCGAAATGCCCATTTTGGACATGACTTTAAGCAGGCCTTTGGAGATCGCTTTGATATAACGTTTGTGCGCTTCATATTCGCTGAGGTCAGCGATGTCTTGGCATAACCCGGAAAGCGTGTCGAAAGCCAGGTAAGGGTTAACCGCTTCCGCACCGTAGGCGGCCAACAGCGCAAAATGATGGACTTCGCGCGCTTCGCCGGTTTCGACAACTAGGCCTACTTTGGTACGCAGGCCTTCGCGGGTCAGGTAGTGATGCACTGCGGAAGTCGCCAGCAAGGCGGGTATCGCAATATGCGCAATATCCAGGTCGCGGTCGGATAGCGCCAGGATATTGTTGCCTTCTTCAACAGCCTGTTTTGCTGCAAGGCACAGTTTATCGAGCGCCGCTTCCATGCCGCATGCTCCCAAATCGGATGGATAGCAAAGCGTCAGAGTTTTGGTCTTGAATACACCACCGGTGCGCGTTTCGATGCGACGAATTTTTTCCAAATCCTGATTGGTCAAAATGGGCTGTTCCACTTCCAGGCGCATGTGGGTTCCGCCTTCGTCCAGGCCCAATAAATTGGGGCGCGGACCGATCAGGGAAACCAGCGACATGACCAGTTCTTCGCGAATAGGGTCGATAGCCGGATTGGTGACTTGGGCAAAGCCTTGCTTGAAGTAATCGTACAGCATACGCGAACGTTGCGATAACACTGCCAACGCTGTATCGATGCCCATTGAGCTGATCGGTTCCTGTCCGGTTTGCGCAATCGGTTTCAGGATGAATTCAATATCTTCTCGGGTATAACCGAATGCTTGCTGTCTATCCAGAAGGGTGTGCGCATCCGGTGCCATTGCGGAAATTTCGGCAGGCAGTTCGGACAGCAGGATTTGAGTTTTGCTCAGCCATTCGGAATAAGGGTGGCACGCCGACAAATTGGCTTTCAATTCCGCATCATCAATAATGCGGCCTTGTTCGGTGTCGATCAGCAGCATTTTGCCCGGTTGCAAGCGCCATTTTTTGATGATCTTGTGCTGGGGAATTTCCAGTACGCCCATTTCCGACGCCATGATGACGAAATCGTCATCGGTGACCAAGTAACGCGCAGGACGTAAGCCGTTGCGATCCAGGGTTGCGCCGATTTGACGGCCATCGGTGAAAGCAATGGCTGCGGGGCCATCCCAAGGTTCCATCAGGGCTGCGTTGTATTCATAAAACGCGCGCAGTTTTTCATCCATTAAGACATTGCCGGCCCATGCTTCGGGAATCAGTAACATCATGGCGTGGGCCAGTGAATAGCCGCCTGCAACCAATAGTTCCAGTGCATTGTCGAAACAGGCCGAATCCGATTGTTCTTCGTTGATTAGCGGCCACAATTTGTGCATGTCGTCGCCCAATACGCTGGACGCTATGGAATGGCGACGCGCCGCCATGCCGTTAACATTGCCGCGCAAGGTGTTGATTTCGCCGTTATGGGCGATCAGGCGGAAAGGATGTGCCAGATCCCAGGTCGGGAAAGTGTTGGTGGAAAAACGTTGATGCACTAACGCTAAAGCGCTGACCATGCGTTCATCGCTTAAGTCGGCATAAAACGCACCGACCTGATCTGCCAGCAACATGCCTTTGTAAACGATGGTGCGTGACGATAAGGACGGGATATAAAAAGAGTGGCCATGATCCAGCTTCAAATCGCGGACGGCGTTTTCAACTTGTTTGCGAATCACAAACAGTTTACGCTCGAAAGCGTCTTGATCGGCGCAGTCTTCGCTGCGTGCAATAAAAATCTGCCGAATAAACGGTTCAACCAGTTTGACTGACTCGCCCAAGGTATGATTATCGACAGGCACATCGCGCCAACC
This sequence comes from Methylobacter tundripaludum SV96, assembly GCF_000190755.2. Lineage (GTDB taxonomy): Bacteria > Pseudomonadota > Gammaproteobacteria > Methylococcales > Methylomonadaceae > Methylobacter_A > Methylobacter_A tundripaludum. The sequence continues at coordinate 806,574 of NZ_JH109152.1, forward strand.
TAATAGTACGAGTTTTTCTTGTGCAATGATGTCGGTTAGCAATTTCTCGCAAGTGGCTCGATTGGAGGCGTCGCGCGGTAAAAATACCATGCCTGCGGCATAATCGTCTGCTTTCGGAAGGGTGATGCTTATCTTGTCGCACTCTGCGCGCAAAAAAGCATCAGGCATTTGAATCAGAATTCCCGCACCATCGCCCGCATAGATATCGGCGCCAACCGCGCCACGATGGGTCAGGTTTTTAAGTAATTCCAGACCCTGACGTACGATTTCATGGCTTTTTTGGCCCTTTATATGAACGATAAAACCCACGCCGCATGCATCATGTTCATTGCGTGGATCATATAAACCCTGTCTGGTCGGTAGCGTACTTTGACTCATTGTCACCTCTAAAAAATATTACAAAAGGGTTGTAGTCCTCTAACTTATCAACCCTCATTGCGCACCTGTTTTGATGCCTGCATCAGAGGCCACGGTACGGCAAAACCAGTTAATTATACGGATGACAGGCGATTCTGTCACGCAGTCTTTTGTTGTCTGCGCCACTAATCAGTTGGGATATTGTTCGCTGATATAGGCTAGGCGGTGGTCTTTTGTCACGCAGTTGATGGCGGTATTTTGCTTATTCTTTAAATGGATGTGGTATCTTTCCGCTCTGTTTTAATGATTGATTGTTCTCGTTGAATATTTCTTCTGTTTTTGTAGGCGGACTCTTGTTTCTTTAAGAGTCGGTGCAATTATTTAAGTCAATTCATATCATATTATTGGTTAATTATGAAAGAAAATTTTGATGTTGTGGTTGTGGGTGGGGGTATGGTTGGGGCGGCTGTTGCCTGCGGTCTTGGTGGGAGTTCGTTGAAGGTGGCGGTGATAGAGAGCGCGCCGCCACAGGCTTTTGCTCCTGATCAGCCGCATGATTTAAGGGTTTCTGCGCTCAGTATTGCATCAAAAAATATACTTGAAACCGTGGGTGCATGGAGCGGCGTTGTTAATCGCAGGCTTTGCCCGTTTCGCAGGATGCGGGTTTGGGAGACGGCGGGGGATACTGAATTTTGTAGTGACGATATTAACTATCCTGAATTGGGTTTTATCGTTGAAAACAGGGTGACCCAGTTGGCGTTATTGGAGCGGTTGCAGGATTTTGCCAATGTCGAGCTGATGTGTCCGGCTACCATTAATAAAATTAACTATTCGGCGGGCCAATCACCCGAAGTGGAGCTGGGCGATGGTCGGATTTTGTCGGCAAAAGTGCTGGTTGCTGCAGATGGCGGCCAATCCAGAGTCAGGCAGGCAGTGGGGTTGGGCGTAACCAGCTGGGATTACAGTCAGCATGCACTGGTGATTTATATTGATACGGATTACGGTCAGCAGGATATAACCTGGCAGCGCTTTGTACCCAGCGGACCGCAGGCGTTTTTGCCGTTAACCGGCCATTACGGGTCTATAGTCTGGTATAACTCGCCGGATGAAGTGGCCCGCTTGAAAACCTTGTTCAGCGAAGATTTGTTGCGCGAATTGACGGCAACTTTTCCCGATTGTCTGGGTAAGGTTAATGCTATTTTGGGTACGGCAAGCTTTCCATTGAAACGGCAGCACGCGCAAAGCTATGTTAAGCCCGGTGTGGTTTTGGTTGGCGATGCGGCGCATATGATTAATCCGCTGGCGGGGCAGGGGGTTAATATCGGTTTGCTGGATGCTGCGGCATTGGCCGAGGTGTTGATTGATGCGAGCAAGCAGGGGCTGGATCCGGGTGATTTGGCGGTTTTAAGGCGCTATGAAAAAATGCGCCGTAATGAAAATCTGAAAATGATGACGGTAATGGATGTTTTTTATCGAGTGTTCAGTAATCAGGTCCTGCCGGTCAAGTTTTTACGCAATTTGGGCTTGGGCTTGGCCGAGCGCATTTTGCCCGCTAAAAATAAAGTGATGCGTAGCGCTATGGGGTTGGACGGTAACTTGCCCAAGCTTGCACGGGGTGAGTCGATTATTTAATCAAGAGGATATTGTTTTGGATGTGCTGCATTTCCGGCAATATTCTTGATAGTTGACAGGCGGTCAGCCGCATCGGTTGCATTGGAATAAGTAATTTTTTAAACTTGAGTTTTTAAGTGATTTTGATAGTGAGTGTAAACGGTTATGGAAAGAAGGCTTTATCAAAGGATTCCAGTACAAGTTTCCGCTATTGTCACTACCGAAGATGGTGTGCGCATTAAGGTGAGTGCAGTAGATGTATCCAGCGATGGGCTAGGTATCGAATGTAATATCAAGCAACGGAACATGATTACCCCGGGAGGGAGTTTTGTTCGCGACGGTAAGCCGGTATCGGTGTTTGTCGATCTGGATCTGTCTGAGCGGGATGGTCATCCATCCAAAATAGTCGCGAAATGCCATGTGGCTTTTTCGCGGCGTATATCCAGCGATCAATGTAAAATCGGACTGCGTTATGCTGATATTGAGAGTAATGGCCATGAATGGCTTGTTCGGTTTATTGAGAAAAGGCTGGCGCCTAACTAAGGAAATAATTTGAACAACTCGCGCCGTAAGTCTGTAGCGGGAGTGCAAGCTTTGCTTGCGTGTGCAGGCAAAGCCTGCGCGCCGGCTATTAGTAGCAACTTTATGTGCGTTCCTAAGTGGTTGATGCGTTAGGCTTTAGTCTGCCCCTACAGGCGTTGTGTCTTCGCTATATTAAACTCAGTATTAACCTGTAGTACCCAGCATTTTCAAAATTTCTTCGCGTATTTGTTCCTGTGTGGCAGGGTCTGTGATGGGTTGTGACTGGTTGTCCGTGATGTAAAACATGTCTTCAGCCCGGCTGCCGATGGTGGTTATTTTTGCGCTGTGCAGATGGATGTCTTTTTTTACAAATGCGCGACCTATTTTTGATAAAAGTCCGGCATGATCCGTGGTGATGAGCTCAATAATCGTATGCCTGTTTAAAGGGTCGGCGTGAAATTGAATGCTGGTGGGGATGGGAAAATGTTTGGCCTGTCTTGACTGGCGATGAATATTTTTGTGTTTTTTGACTTCGCGAAGGAGCAGATTATTGCGAAGGGCGGTGCAAATATGCACTTCTCTGAACAGTTCGTTGATGGGTTCTCCCGATTGTTCGAGGACCAAGAAGCTATTCAGCACATAGTCATCGGTCGTGGTCATGATCCGGGCGTCAAGAATGGTGAGTCCCAGTTGGTCGAGAGTGGCTGTGCTCAGCGAAAAAATAGCTTCTTCATTTTTTGTATAGACAAAAACTTCCGCGCTGCCGCGTTGAGTTTGCGGGCGGAGCAGGACCAGAGGCAAGTCATCTTCCCTGGAGGAGGCGATGGCAATGGTATGCCAGGCTATTTCATCGGCTGAATATCTTAAAAAATAATCATCACCGGCATGCTGCCAGGATTTGAGGATAACCGCTTCGGATATGCCCAGTTTAATAAGTTCGTCTTTTGCTTCTTTTTTGTTTTCGAGCAGGCGGTCCGCCAGCGCCACGGGATTTTGCAAGCCCCTGTGCAAGGCGCTATAGGTCACCGAGTAAAGCTCTTTGAGCAGAGCATCTTTCCATGCGTTCCACAGTTCGGGATTGGTGGCGCGAATATCCGCTACGGTCAGCAGGTATAGGTGGTTCAGGTATTCAATGCTGCCAACGGTCTGGGCAAATTGATGAATGACGTCAGGATCGCTGATGTCTTTTCGTTGTGCAGTCATCGACATGACCAAATGATTGCGAACCAGCCAGCAAATCAGGTTGGTATCATGCTGGGAAAGATCGTGCTGAACGCAGAACTCCCTGGCGATTTCTTCGCCAATGGCGGAATGGTCGCCGCTCCTGCCTTTGGCGATGTCATGAAATAGACCGGCAAGATACAGTATTTCGGGTTTTGGGATCAGCAGAAAAATATCGTTGCAGAAAGGCAGTTCATCAAGGTGTTTTTCCAAGGCAAAGCGGCGTAAGTTGCGGATAACAAAAAGCGTGTGTTCGTCCACGGTATATATGTGAAACAAATCATACTGCATGCGGGCGACAATATTGGCAAAGCAAGGGATGTAGGCGGCTAAAATCCCGTAGCGATTCATGCGCCTTAATTGATCGGTAATGCCTCGCGGTTGACGGAATGCTTCTATGAAAAGACGGTTGGCGTCTTTGTTCTTGCGAAATGCGTCGTCGATTAAATGCAGGCTTTTACGAATCAAGCGTATGGTTGTTGCCCTGACGCCTTTGATTGATGAATTTTGCTCCAGAACTAAAAAGAGTTCCAGCAAGGCCAGCGGGTGCCGTTCGAAAAGCGTGTCGTCAATGGCTTCAAGGTAGCCGTTGATGGCGACGAATTTGTCGTTAAGCGGGATTGATTTGTAAATAACTTCTCCGGAAACGAAGCGCTCATTAAATAATTGCAGCAGCATTTCATTGAGGCGCTCAAGTCCAAGTACCGTTTTAAAATAAAACTGCATGAATTGTTCGACATCCTGATTGTATTCCTGATGCTCTGTGCTGAAGCCGAATTGCCGGGCAAGATCGCGTTGATAATCAAAAATAAGTCGATCTTCGCATCGGTTGGTTAAAAGATGCAATGCGTAGCGAATTCGCCATAGCACCTCAAGTGCGGCAACCAGCTCGAAATATTCGGATTCGGGCAAGAAGCCGTATTTAATCAGTTCCTTGAGTGTTGATGAGTTGTAGTGACGCTTGAACACCCAGGCGATAACCTGTCTGTCGCGGAGTCCGCCGGGGCCTTCTTTGATGTTGGGTTCGAGATTGTAGGCAGTGTCATGAAATTTGGCATAGCGCTGTCGCTGTTCTTCCATTTTGGCGGCAAAAAACTGATCCGATGGCCAGATCTTATCCGGCGTGATTTGTTGATTCAGCGCTTTATGCAGGGCGGTGTTGCCGGTAATCAACCGGTTTTCCATGAGACTGGTGATGATCGTTTGATCACTGATTGCCGCTTCGACGCACTGTTTGATGGTGCGTACGCTTTGTCCCGGTTTTAAGCCGATATCCCAGAGGAAAGTGAAGAAGTTTGCTAGTGTTTCCTGGTAAGCGGACGTGTCGTCAGAATCCAGTAAAACGACAATATCGATATCGGAATAAGGGAATAACTCTCTTCTGCCGTAACCGCCAACGGCACACAACATCAGTTGGCCTGCGTGTTCGCCAAGGAAATGTTGCCAGCAGCAGCTTAAGATTTCATCGATAAAATCGGATTTTTCTTTAAGTAATTTGGAAACCGATTTGTGAGGGTTGAATTTTTGTCGCAGTTCGGCGTCTTTTTGTTTTAGTAGTTGTTTAAATTGTTGTAGGCTGTCTTTTTCGGCAAAAATTGCGGCATTAATGTTTTTGTTCAAGGCGGTCACATTTCTTCTTGGCGCAAAGTCAGAATTTCATAGCCGCTTTGGGTTACCAAAATGGTGTGTTCCCATTGTGCAGATAGGCTTCGATCTTTGGTTACTGCGGTCCAGCCGTCGGCCAATACTTTCATGTGTCGTTTGCCTAGATTAATCATGGGTTCAATAGTTAATATCATGCCCGCCTCAAGAACCTCGCCTTCACCGGCTTTACCGTAATGCAATACTTGCGGTTCTTCATGGAATTTTTTGCCGATGCCGTGGCCGCAAAACTCCCTGACTACGGAATAACGATTGGATTCTGCGTGTTTTTGTATGACGTGACCAACATCGCCTAATGTGGCCCCCGGTCTTACCTGGTTAATACCCAAAAACATGGCTTCCTGAGTTATTTTAACCAGGCGTTTTGCGTGCGGACTGACTTCGCCGACGCAAAACATTTTACTGGTGTCGCCGTGGTAGTCGTCTTTGATGACGGTAATGTCGATATTGACAATATCGCCTGATTTAAGTTTTTTATCGCTGGGAATGCCGTGGCAGATCTGCTGGTTAATCGAAGTGCAGATGGATTTTGGAAAGCCGTGATAATTGAGCGGTGCAGGGATGGCTTGTTGTACGTCAACAATATAGTCGTGGCAAATCTGATTGAGTTCGTCGGTGGTGACGCCGGGAACAACATAGGGTGCAATCATTTCTAAAACTTCGGCCGCCAGTTTTCCGGCAATCCGCATTTTTTCGATTTCACTTTCGGTTTTAATAGTTATGCTCATAAAAACAGGTACAAGGCTGATAAGAATAAGGGTTTAACAAGCGCAAACGATAAGTTTTTTAAGCTTGTGTTTTCTACTTTGCGGCTGTGTGATGAGATTATTTTAACAGAGATCGGCTTGTTGTGAAAAAGTAATTATGGTATAAAGGGAAGTTCGTTTTTGAACTAATACTCACACCTATCGTCACGTTTGGAAGGGTGCCGGTGTAACCTGACCTCGAAAGAGGAGGGTTGTTACTGGTTTCCAGGCGGGATAGGTGGAGGCGTAACCCAACTCGGAACAGATGTTTCGAATTTTTTATCTTAGGAGAAATTAATGGCAGCAGTATCTATGCGTCAAATGCTTGAAGCGGGTGTTCATTTTGGACATCAAACTCGTTATTGGAACCCGAAAATGGCTACGTACCTGTTCGGTTCACGTAACAAGATCCATATTATCGATTTGGAAAAAACGCTTCCAATGTTTAATGACGCAATGAATTATCTGGGTCAGATGACAGCAAACAAAGGCACAGTCCTGTTTGTTGGTACCAAGAAAGCAGCGCGAAAAGTGGTTGCTGAAGAAGCCGCACGCTGCGGCATGCCTTATGTCAACCATCGCTGGTTAGGCGGCATGCTGACAAATTTCAAAACCATCAAGAAGTCAATCAATCGCCTTAAAGAACTGGAAGCGATGAAAGCTGACGGTACGCTTTATCAACGTTTTGCCAAGAAAGAAGCGTTAGGTATGGAACGCGAACTTGAAAAACTGGAGCGCAGTCTGGGTGGAATTAAAGACATGAAAGGCGTTCCTGATGTGATTTTCATTCTGGATGTCGGTTATGAAAAAAATGCGATCAGTGAAGCTAAAAAATTAGGTATTCCGGTTGTTGGTATTGTAGATTCCAACAATTCACCGGAAAAAATTGATTACATTATTCCTGGTAATGATGACTCAATTCGTGCAGTTAAACTGTATTGCGAAAGTGTTTCCGCGGCAGTAATGGAAGCTAAATCGGCAGGTTTGGGATTGTCAGCAAAAGCTGATGATTTTGTTGAAGAGGCGGCAGAATAAGTACGATCTTATCTTCACAGGCGTTTCCTGTGAAATGAGTACTTAAAGTTAGGCAAAAACGCCTCCTCACGGGGGCGTTTTTACAGTTATGAATAATGAGGAAAGACAAAGAATGAGTATTACTATTAGTGCAGCAATGGTTAAGGAACTGCGTGAAAGAACTGCCTCCGGTATGATGGAGTGCAAAAAAGCATTAGTTGAAGCCAATGGCGACATGGAACTGGCCATTGAAAATATGCGCAAATCCGGTTTAGCCAAGGCCGATAAAAAATCCGACCGCATTGCTGCTGAAGGCATCATCGGCGCTAAAGTCAGTGATGACGGAAAAACTGTGGCGATTGTTGATGTTAACTGTGAAACTGATTTTGTTGCCAAAGCGGATGATTTCGTAAATTTCGTCAATAATGTCACAGAAGCTTTGTTGAATTCCGATATTGAAACAGATGAACAACTGTTGGCAATGAAATTGGCTGACGGCACGATTGTGGACGAAGTTCGTCGCGGCCTGATTGCCAAGTTGGGCGAAAATATTACTGTCAGACGTTTCCAAAAATACCAGACTGCTACCGGCGGTACAGCTTGCTATTTACACGGTAAAAAAATCGGCGTGATCGTTGAATTGGCCAAGGCTGATGCTGAATTAGGTAAAGACATCGCCATGCATATTGCAGCAAGCAAACCGACTTGTGTTTCTGACGAACAAGTGCCTGCAGAACTGATTGAAAAAGAGAAAGAGATTTTCTCGGCTCAAGCTGCAGAAAGCGGAAAACCTGCGGAAATTATTGAGAAAATGGTTGTAGGCCGGATCAGTAAATTTTTGGCTGAAATCACTTTGTTGGGCCAGCCTTTTATTAAGGACGATAAAGTTACTGTCGCCAAACTGCTTGCCTCAAAAGGTAACAGTGTTATTCGTTTTGCCCGCCTGGAAGTGGGTGAGGGAATTGAGAAGAAAGAAGAAAACTTTGCCGAAGAGGTTATGGCACAAGTTAGAGGCAATTAATTTAGGCGAAAGGCGGAAGATTCAAGGCGAAAAAACCTTGATCTTTCGCCTAACACCTGTTTATTCATCAATGATAAATACCAGCCCTGATAATTAAAATGACTAAAACAATTTGCCAGAGAATTTTGCTTAAGTTAAGCGGTGAAGCTTTAATGAGTGAGACCGGTGGTAGTATTGATGCGGATATTGTTAAACGTCTTGCAACTGAAATTAAAGAGTTATGCGATGTTGGTCTTCAGGTTGGTTTGGTTATCGGCGGCGGTAATATATTGCGCGGCGCTGAAAAAGCTTCGGAAGGATTGGATCGAGTAACCAGCGACCAGATGGGGATGCTGGCTACTGTAATAAATGCCCTGGCCATGCAGGATGCTTTGGAAGCACACGGTCAGCCGGTCAGGGTGATGTCCGCACTGAAAATCAATCAGGTCTGTGAAGATTATATTCGCCGCCGTGCAATCCGGCATTTGGAAAAAGGCCGGGTTGTTATTTTTGCAGCAGGGACCGGAAATCCTTTTTTCACCACCGATTCGGCAGCCAGTCTTAGGGCCATTGAAATCAATGCCGAATTGATGATTAAGGCTACTAAAGTCAAAGGCGTTTATTCCGCCGATCCCCAAAAAGATCCAAATGCAAAATTCTATCCGCGATTAACTTATGATGAAGCGCTGGATCAGCGTCTCAATGTCATGGACACCACTGCGCTGGTATTATGCCGGGATAACAATGTACCCATGCGGGTGATGAATGTTTTCGAGAAAGGCGCAGTAATGAAACTGATGATGGGCGAAGAAATAGGCTCCCTTATTGAACGAGGAACAGATAATGATTAGTGATATTCAACAGGACGCTTCAACTCGCATGAGCAAAAGCATTGAAGCCTTAAAGCATGAATTCTCAAAAATAAGAACGGGCCGGGCTCATCCCAGCTTACTGGATCAGATTAACGTTTCATACTACGGTACCGAGTCCTCGTTATCCCAAGTTGCCAATATTGCCGTCGAAGACGCACGTACTTTGACGATTACGCCGTGGGAAAAGGGTATGGTACAGGCCATTGAAAAAGCCATCATGAAATCGGACCTGGGTTTGAATCCTGCTACCAATGGGATGGTTATTCGTATTCCATTGCCGCCGCTGACTGAAGAGCGTCGTCGTAGCCTGGTTAAAGTCGTCAAGAATGAAGCGGAAAATGGCCGTGTTGCGATCAGAAACATTCGTCGCGATGCGAATTCAGCCATAAAAGAGGCCTTGAAGGAAAAAATGATTTCCGAAGACGAGGCGCGTGCAGCTGAAGAAAAGATTCAAAAATTGACTGATCAGTATGTAAAAGACGTTGAGAAATTGCTGGAAGCAAAAGAAGCTGATTTACTGTCAATGTAATTGGGATTTAAACAATGTCTACGGATGACTGTAACAGTTTGGAATCAACAAGTACCCTCACCGGTATAAATAACAACCCGCGCCATATCGCCATTATCATGGACGGTAATGGCCGCTGGGCGCAGAAAAGATTTATGCCGCGAGCTATCGGTCATCAGGCCGGGGTTAAAGCAGTTCGAAAAATTGTAGAGTATTGCGCCAAACAAGAAGTTGAAGTCTTGACCTTATTCGCTTTTAGCAGTGAAAACTGGCGTCGCCCGGATGAAGAGGTGTCATTGTTGATGGGGCTGTTTATGGCGACTTTGCAACGGGAAATCAACAAGCTTGATCGTAATAATATCCGCTTGCGATTTATTGGCGACAGAACGGCATTCTCTGACAAGTTGCAGACCAAAATGGCCGAAGGCGAGGCGCAAACCAAAGACAATAATGCTTTAACGCTGGTTATTGCGGCAAATTATGGTGGGCGCTGGGACCTGTGTCAGGCGTTTCGGACGGTGGCGGGAAAAATAGCGTCCGGAGAATTGAAAGATCAGGATATCAATGAGCAGCTGATCAATCAGTATTTATCAACCGCAGACCTGCCCGAACCCGACTTGTTTATCAGGACTGGCGGCGAGCAACGCGTTAGTAATTTTTTGTTATGGCAACTCGCTTATACAGAGCTGTATTTTACAGCGACGCTATGGCCGGATTTTGACCAGAACTCACTTGAAGAAGCTATCAATAGTTTTAAGAGCCGACAAAGACGCTTTGGTCATACCGGAGAGCAACTGCTTGATAAATCGATTACATTAAAATAACCTGCTGGTTTTTTACTGAAAACTAACACTTACTTCCAACTTCATCTAATAATTATAAAAATGTTACTACAGCGAATTATTACTGCATTAATTCTGGTTCCTCTGGTTGTACTTGCCGTTTTCCAGCTGCAGTCGGAGTATTTTTCATTGCTCATAGGGCTAATTACGCTTTTAGCGGCATGGGAATGGACTAACCTTATCGGCATTAATTCGCCGTTTAAACGCGGATTATTTTTAGTTGCGTTGATTCTGCCCATGTTATGGCTGCATTTTTGGACGCAATTTCTGGAACTGACTGCGCAAGCATTGGATTGGCCTGATGTGAGGGATTATTCAGGCGCTCTGGAATGGCTGGTTATAGCGCCGGTGCTGTTCTGGATATTGGCTATGATATTAATCAGAAACACGCCTGCCGGTGTTTTAAAGCTGGAAATGAAAACTCGCTATAAGGCATTGATAGGCTGGCTTGTTTTATTTGCAACGTGGTTATTTTTGAGTAGATTAAGAGCTTTTTACGGTTCGGAAATGACCTTGTATTTTCTGGTTTTAATCTGGACAGCGGATATTGCAGCTTATTTTGCCGGCAAGAAATTCGGTAAAACCAAGTTGTCACCCGAAATCAGCCCAGGTAAAACGGTTCAAGGTATGTACGGCGCTTTAATAGCCGGAGCCGTTTGGGCGGCTGCTTTTATTGGCTATTATGGCTATCGTGATGGTTTTGTCTGGATGAGGGTAACCGATTTTATACTGTTGTCTGTGCTGACGGTGTTGATTTCTATTTATGGTGATTTGTTTTTCAGTGTGGTCAAACGCCAGCGTGGCGTCAAAGACACCGGTTCAGTACTGCCCGGTCACGGCGGTATTCTGGATAGAATTGACAGCTTGATTGCCGCCGTTCCATTTTTTTATGCGGGTATAGCCGTGATTGGGCTTATGTCATGAAAGGTATTTGCATACTCGGAGCGACAGGCTCAATCGGCGTCAGCACTTTAGATGTGGTAGCCAGACATTCCAGTCTATATAAAGTTATTGCGTTAACGGCCAATACCAATATTGATACCCTCTATGAACAATGTCTGGAACACCATCCTGAAGTTGTCGTCGTAGTGGATGAGCAAAAGGCTAAAATCTTTGAAGAAAAACTTAAAAATTCGGCCATTGCCGATATAAAGGTGTTGTCCGGCGCCAAGGCGCTGGAGCATGTTGCAACGTTGGACAATGTCGATTCAGTCATGGCGGCCATCGTAGGCGCGGCGGGTTTATTGCCGAGTCTTGCTGCGGCAAAAGCGGGTAAAACCATATTGCTGGCCAATAAAGAAGCCCTGGTGATGTCGGGTTCGATTTTTATGCAGGCCGTTACTGAGTCGGGAGCGCAATTGCTGCCTATTGATAGCGAGCATAATGCGATATTCCAGTGCATGCCTGCCGGTTACAAAACCGGTATGCCGGCGAAACAAGCGAGGCGTATTTTATTGACGGCTTCGGGCGGTCCTTTTCGGGAAATGCCGGTTGATCAATTGATCAATGTAACGCCGGATCAAGCGGTCGCTCATCCCAACTGGGATATGGGCAGAAAAATTTCCGTGGATTCGGCAACGATGATGAATAAGGGTCTTGAGATGATCGAGGCTTGTATTTTATTTGATATGACCCCAGATCAGATACAAGTGGTCATTCATCCGCAAAGCGTTATCCATTCGATGGTGGATTATGTGGATGGAACGGTTTTGGCGCAAATGGGCAATCCCGATATGCGCATACCTATCGCCTATTCAATGGCTTGGCCGGAACGGTTTGATTCGGGCGTTGCCCCTCTGAATATTTTTGATGTTGGGCGCATGGATTTCCATGAGCCTAATTTGGAGCGGTTTCCCTGTTTGCGTCTGGCCTATGAGGCTATTGATGCAGGCGGCATCATGCCGACGGTGTTAAATGCGGCCAATGAAATTGCGGTCGAAGCATTTTTAAACGAACAGGTTCGGTTTACCGATATTCCGGTTATTATCGAACGCTGCATGAAAAAATTCGAGGTTAAGGCCGCCGATACCTTGGAAATTATTTTAGACGCAGATCAACAAGCCAGATTGGCATCTGCACAGATTATTGGAGAGCTTAATAATTGATGGATTTTCTGCATACGCTGTTTTATTTCATAGTCGCCATCAGTGTCCTGGTTTCATTTCATGAATTCGGGCACTTCTGGGTCGCGCGTAAAGCCGGGGTAAAAGTACTCCGGTTTTCGGTCGGTTTCGGCAAGGTTTTATGGGCGTATCAAAAAAGTCCTGATGCGACAGCATACGTAATATCGGCAATTCCACTGGGCGGCTATGTCAAGATGGTCGATGAGCGGGAAGGCCAAGTTAAGGAAGCGGACTTGCCGTATGCCTTTAACCGCCAATCGGTATTGGCCAGAACGGCTATAGTCGCCGCAGGTCCCGTGTTTAACCTGGTACTCGCCGTTGCGCTGTTCTGGGGGGCGCTGGTTATTGGCGAAATGGGTATAAAACCGATACTCGGCTCGGTAGAGCAGGGTACATTAGCCGCGGCGGCAGGCTTTGTCGAAGGCGATGAGATTATCTCGGTTAACGACAAGGTGACGCCCACCTGGACTGAGGCAATGAGCGTGTTAGTATCCTCAGCGCTTGATGGGGAACAGAACATAAAGGTTACGGTAAAAAGCTTTGATGATCAGCAAGCTATCAGGACGCTTAAACTTACTGATAAAGACAGTGAAAATCCTGATGTACTATATCAACGATTAGGTTTTAAACTCTGGTCTCCGAAATTACAGCCCATCATAGGGAAAGTCCTTCCCGATAGCGCCGCTCTCGCTTCCGGTTTAAAACAAGGCGACCTGATTGTGAGTGCCGACGGTACAATCATAACCGACTGGATGCAATGGGTGACTTATGTAAAAAGTCACGCCGATGTCGCAATAAAGCTGGAAATCGAGCGCGACGGCGTACGTTTACCCGCAACCATTACCCCCAAAAGCGTGGTTGTGGGCAAGAATACCGAAGGTAAAGTCGGCGCTTCAGTTTATATACCGGAAGAACTGATGAAGTCGGTGAGTGTTGAATATTCATTGTCGCCGCTGGCAGCGATACCTGTTGCCTTCGAAACCACCTATTATTATTCCATTACCAGCTTGAAAATGATGGGAAAAATGCTGGTTGGCAAGGCTTCCGTAGACAACTTAAGCGGTCCTATCAGCATTGCCCAATATGCGGGACAGTCTGCCACGATGGGTTTGGTTCCCTTTATAAAATATTTGGCCTTGATCAGCGTCAGTTTAGGCGTATTGAATTTATTGCCGATACCGGTGCTGGATGGCGGACACTTGCTGTTTTTTGCGATAGAAGGCATTAAAGGCAGTCCTGTTTCAGAGCGGGCGCAAATCTTCTTTCAACAAATCGGCATTGCATTGCTTGTGTCATTGATGGCATTGGCCATGTTTTTGGATGTTGAGCGCTTATTTCAATAATTCAGCAATAAGATACTAAGGTTGGAACTAAGGCGGTTTACTTAAGTGAAGAGTCGATCCTACGCCCTATAAACTCACACAGGAACACTATAACATTATGAAAAAAGTTATTAAGATTGCCGCATTATCATTACTCGGCCTGACTTTATCCGTCGCGCATGCTGATGAAAATGCTATCAGGCAAGCGCTGACCAAATCCATGCCGTCGGTAAAAGTGGGGTCGGTTAAACCCTCTGAAATTAGCGGACTTTATGAAGTTACAGTGGGCGGCAATATATTTTATGTTTCCGACGATGGTAAGTATCTGGTTCAAGGTCACTTGGTCGATGTTGCTGCGCGTGTAGACTTAACCGAAGAGAAATTGAGCGGTGTTCGCAAGCAGGCCATCGAGAAACTCGGTCTGGATAAAATGATCGTGTTCAAACCCAAAGAAAGCAAATATACGGTTAGTATCTTTACCGATATTGACTGCGGTTATTGCCGTAAATTGCATTCGGAAATCGATCAATACATGGCTCAAGGCATTACTATCCAGTATTTGTTCTTCCCAAGAGCTGGCAAAGGTTCCGACTCATACCACAAAGCCGTATCGGTCTGGTGCGCAGATGACCGCAAAGCAGCTTTAACCGCAGCAAAAAAAGGCGATACACCGCCGGCTAAAACTTGTGTCAACCCGATTGACGAGCACATGCAATTGGCTGAGGATTTCGAAGTGAAGGGAACGCCGATGATCGTTACCGAAAAAGGTAATATATTTCCGGGTTACCTGCCCGCAAAGCAGCTGGCTGAAGCGCTGGCAGACGAAAAAGGTCAAAAATAAGCAGATTACCGGTAAAGCAAGGGCGGCTTGATGAGTCGCCCTTGCTTGTCATTCAATAAAGCTAAACCATCCCCTTAAGCCGATAAAGCAACTCCAAAGCCTGTCTCGGGCTAAGTTCATCCGGGCTCATGTCTTCCAGCAACCCAACTGCCGGATGACATTCTTTCGATGAAAACAAATCCAACTGATTAACCCCGGTTTCCGCCTGCTGTTCAATATAGGCATGGTCTTCCAGGTGCCGTAATTTGGCTTTGGCCTTATCGATCACCGAGCGCGGCACACCGGCTAACGACGCCACCTGCAAACCGTAACTTTGGCTGGCCGGGCCGTCTTTCACAGCATGTAAGAAAATAATCTTGTCGCCATGCTCCATCGCATCCAAATGCACGTTATGGATGGTTTTTTGTTCTTCGGGCAGCGTGGTCAGCTCAAAATAATGCGTCGCAAACAGCGTAAACGCTTGGGTTTCTTTAGCCAGATGATCGGCGCAGGCCCAAGCCAGAGACAGGCCGTCAAAGGTACTGGTGCCGCGGCCGATTTCGTCCATCAAGATCAGGCTTTTCGAGGTCGCGTTATGCAGGATATTGGCGGTTTCCGACATTTCCACCATAAACGTGGAGCGACCGCTGGACAGGTCGTCGGACGCGCCGATACGGGTGAAAATCTTGTCGACAGGGCCGCAGGCCAGCGACTTGGCCGGAACATAGCAGCCGATATGGGCGATTAAGACGATCAGCGCCGCTTGGCGCATGTAAGTCGATTTACCGCCCATGTTCGGGCCGGTAATGACCAGCATCCGGCGATTGCTGGAAAACGACAAGTCATTGGGCACAAACGGAATGTCCGAAACCTGCTCGACAACCAGATGACGACCGGCTTCAATGGTTATACCGGGTTGATCGACCAGCTTCGGTTGCGATAAATTCAAAGTTTCGGCGCGTTCGGCAAAATTGACCAGTACATCCAGCTCGGCCAGCGCGGCGGCGCACTGTTGCAACGGAATTAACGAAGCGCCGATGATATTCAGCAATTCTTCGTACAAGGCTTTTTCAAAAGATAGCGATTTTTCCTTGGCGCTGAGCACCTTGTCTTCAAACGATTTCAGTTCCTCGGTAATGTAACGCTCGGCGCCTTTTAAGGTCTGCTTGCGGGTGTAATGTGTGGGGACTTTTTCCGAGTGCAGGTTGGAAATCTCGATATAGTAGCCATGCACACGGTTATAATTGACCTTCAGCGTACTGATGCCGGTCGTCGCCTTTTCCCGGTTCTCCATATCAATCAGAAACTGGTCGGCGTTCTGGCTTAAGTTGCGCAGCTCATCCAGTTCAGGATGATAGCCGGGCGCAATTACGCCGCCGTCGCGGATCAACACCGGTGGATTATCGATGATGGCGCTTTGCAGCAGCTTTAGCATCTCAGGATGTTCGCCGATCTGCCCGCATAACTGCGCAAGCTGCGGGTTATCGCCGTCGGAAAGCGCATGTTGCAGCGCGGGCAGAACCGCCAGGGTATTGCGCAGTACCAGCAAGTCTCGGGGGCGCGCCGATTTTAACGCAATGCGGGAGCTGATCCGTTCAATATCGCCCACTTGGCGCAGATGGCTTTGAATATCGCGGTACAACAGGACATTCAGCAGGGTATCGATACAGGCATAGCGGTTGTTCAGGATGTCGTGATCGCGCAGAGGGCGGTTGATCCAACGCCGCAAACAGCGGCTGCCCATTGCTGTTGCGGTTTTATCCAGCACCCCGAACAGTGTGTATTGCAGCTGTCCGGAGGGGTGAAAATCCAGTTCAAGATTACGGCGGCTGGACGCATCCAGCAAAATACTGTCATCGCTGTTTTCGGTGCGGATGCCCTGAATATGCGGCAGCGCGCTTTGCTGGGTGTCTTTAACATATTGCAGCAAACCGCCTGCCGCAGCGATGGCGGCGGGCATGTTCTCGCATCCGTAACCTTTTAAATCAAGCGTGTTGAACTGTTTTAACACCAGTTGCCTGGCGCTTTCAGCTTCAAAATGCCAGGGTGGTCTCCGGCACAAACCGCCACGCTGCTTTAAGCTTGCGGGTAGCGGCCAGTCTTCGTTAAACAGCAATTCGGCAGGGTTAAGGCGGCCGATTTCGCTTAATAACTGATCGATGGATTCAACCTGTTGCAATACAAAACGGCCGCTGGTTAAATCCAGGCTGGCGATGCCGTGCTGTGCATTGGGGAACGAGCACACTGCGACCAAGAGATTATCTTTCCGGTCTTCCAGCAAGGCTTCGTCGGTGACGGTGCCGGGGGTGACGATACGCACTACCTTGCGATCGACCGGGCCTTTGGACGTTGCAGGATCGCCGATTTGCTCGCATATCGCGATGGATTCGCCGTGCTTTAACAGCTTGGCAAGATAGCCTTCGGCCGCGTGATAAGGAATGCCGGCCATAGGAATCGGCAGGCCCGCCGATTGTCCCCGGCTGGTCAGCGTAATATCCAGCAGTTGCGAGGCTTTTTTGGCGTCATCGAAAAACAGTTCGTAAAAGTCCCCCATACGGTAAAACAACAAGGTATCGGGGTGTTCGGCTTTGATGCGGTGAAATTGCATCATCATCGGCGTGTGCTGGTCGGTGGTTTTTTGTTTTATACTCATGCGTCTATTTTAGCCGAAGTCGCACGAGGTCACATCATGGAGTCTGAATTATTTGAGCTGGCCGAACAACTGGGTCGCTTATTAAAAGCAAACGGTAAATCAATAGCCACCGTCGAATCCTGTACCGGCGGCTGGATTGCCCAAACGATTACCGAAGTGCCAGGCAGTTCAGCCTGGTTTGACCGGGGGTTTGTCACTTATAGCAATATGGCAAAAGTGCAGATGTTGGGTGTCAGTCCGCAAACATTGGAAAACTACGGTGCGGTGAGTGCCGAAACCGCAACGGAAATGGCGGCGGGAGCCTTAGCACACAGCGATGCCGATGTTGCGGTTGCGGTGACCGGCATAGCCGGGCCGGATGGGGGGACGCCGGAGAAACCGGTCGGTACTGTGTTTATCGCATGGGCGGATAAAAATGGGAAAGCCAAGGTAGTTAGAAAGCAATTATCAGGAAACCGGCGGCAAATAAGGGCGCAAACAGTGAAAAGTGCTGTTGAGGGAATGTGGTTATTTTACTGACGTCATGCAACTTGTTGCGGAAGAAAGGACGGGTTTAATTCCGTTACCCGCAGGACTCAAAGCGCGTCAGAAAATAGGTTAGGGCATGATGTGTGGCGAACTGTCACCCACTTTAAAAAATTACGTAATTGTTTTGCTCGTAAGGCAGTTATGTGCGGTAGCGCACAGACGAGTTGCCATTGTTGCGGTTAAGCTACTTTTGAGATTTTTTAACAACAAACTGTTATAATAAGGAACGTTTTCTGTAAGGATGGCATTAACGTAATCGTCGTTCAAACATAGTGTAAATCGAAATGAAATAACGAGATCAATTAAAAGGAACAGTTCATGAAAAGTAAATATAAACATATAGATAAGGAAAATATTATGCTGAAAAATAAATTACTCACTATTGCCTCACTAATCAGTGTAGGTTTCCTGCCGCTGGCACATGCGGCCGATCAAATTCAGGATGATCGGTGGTACGTAGCGCCTTTCGCTTCATTTGTGAAAACCGGTGGCGATCGTAGAGCAAGCGATGGCTGGGGTGGCGGTATGGGCATCGGTAAGATCCTCGATAAGCATTTCAACGTTGAAGTGAAAGGGTTTTATGAAGAGTTTGGCGGTGATAATGGCCCCTGGAGTCTGACTGGCGGCACGGCTGATCTACAGTATTATTTCACCCGCGATAAATTCTCGCCTTATACGGTTGTCGGCGTAGGTGGCATGAACAGTTGTGCTTCCGCTAATTGCGGTGCCAGCGTCATTGGCGAAGCTGGCGTAGGTTTTACCTATGAGTTACACGACAACTTGTTGCTCCGCAGTGATGTGCGTTATCGTTACAACAACAACCTCAATGCGCATGTACAGCCCGGTACAGATGAATTTCATGATATGACGGTTAACGTTGGATTTGTCATTCCGTTCGGCGACAAGCCAAAGCCTGCTGCAAAGGCTGAGGCCCCAATTGCCGTTGCTCCGGTTGCCGCAGCTGAAAGTTGTTCCACCCGCGATTCGGATTTTGACGGTGTTAACGATTGCCTGGATAAATGTCCAGGAACTATCAAAGGCAGCAAAATTGATAACAACGGATGCCCGATCAAGCTTGTGCTCACCGGTCAGCACTTCAAATATAATTCTGCTGAGTTGACGTTGAATGCCAAGGAAATACTTGATGGTGTCGCTGGAAATCTTGTTTCCTATCCTCAGAAAAATGATATTGAGGTTCAGGGACACACCAGCAGCGAAGGAACCAATAAATATAACCTGAAGCTATCACAACGGCGCGCACAATCAGTTGTTGATTATCTTAAACTGAAAGGCGTTACCAACAGACTGACTGCAAAAGGCTATGGCGAAACTCAACCTATTGCCGATAACAGCACGGAAGCGGGTAAGGCTGAAAACCGTCGTGTTGAGTTGATTTGGATTGAAAATTAATAAGGATTTAAGGCCGAACAGTCGGCCGGAATCTTCTTAAATGCTGTAAACACTAAAACCCGCTTTCAAGGCGGGTTTTTTTTGTCAGGTTGTTTGGCCATGACTAATCAACCATAGAGTTCTTATGTTCGATACCGTACAGACTGCAATCGATACTGCCGCTAGACTTAAAATGAGTTTTTAGCTCGCTGTGAGTGATTTATAAGAAAGTGTTTTTTTCTCTGACGATTTTTTAATGAGGACGGTCTTATGTCACTTGGCACACTTTTAAAAATACAACACTTTAAGGAATAGCTCATGAAAACGACAAATAAAGATAAGCAAAAGGTTTTAATCGATAGCGTTCTTGTGGTTACCTGTCTATCAGTTGTTTTAGGACTGGCGGGTTGCCAACAAGAAGGCTCTGCAGAAAAGGCAGGGAAAAAAATCGATCGTGCGGCTGAAAAGGCTGAGCAAAAGATTGATCAAACGACAGAAAAAGCAAAAAAGGAAATTGAAGGCGCAAAGGAGTCGGTAACCGAAAAAACCGGAACAGCGGGAGAATACATCGATGACTCGGTTATTACCACAAAGGTTAAGGCGGCAATTTTAAATGACCCTCTGCTTAATGCATCCCATATCGAAGTAACCACCGACAAAGGCGTAGTGAAGTTGAGCGGTACGGTTGATTCCGAGCCCAGCATCAGCAAAGCGATAGAAGTGGCCAAGAGCCAGAAGAATGTGCTTTCGGTTGAAAGCAGCCTGGTTGTTAATATTATGACGGGTAAATAGGGCTTTGCTTAATAGCCTCTAAATTAAAGACCATTGTATAAAAAAACAATTCAGAGGCGTAACTGCGTTAATGGAAGGCTAAGGGGCGCTCAAAAATCCAAATAATGGTGGTGATAATCCTGTATGTGCCATCGTTATCCCTTACGGCCCACAAGGAGCAATTTTTATGAAACGTTTATGTTTAGCGCTTATTTTTCTCTGCATGCTGAGCGGTTTTTCTGTAGCTGCGGAGGAACAGCTTATTATCAAGCCGCAAACTCAAGGTGAGGTTACGTTTGTCACTGGTGGGGTGGGGGAGGATGAACGGAATGCGATGGAAGCCATGCGGGCTGACTACAACTTGAACCTGCTATTTTCGGTAAGGGGTACAGGAGAATATGTCAGTGACGTCAAGGTTCGTATCACCGATTCACGCGGTAATATACTCATGGAATCCGTGTCTGACGGCCCTATGCTATTCGCCAAACTCAAGCCTGGTCGTTACATCGTTAGCGTAGAACGAGAGGGTCATCAGGTAATCCATAAAGCGGTAACGGTCAAACAGCGAACTTTCATTGTCGTTCACTTGGCCCCAAGAGCAGGGAGACTAGATCGGCATTTCGCCTTCCTTTGAGCATGTCTGTGATATTCCTCGGATACGATTTTCATCTCAGGTGGGTTCTGGCGGCTATTCTGACTCGGCGGGAAGGTTTGCTGTCAATGGGCCATGCCGGGGCGAGGGGAGCAAACGATCGAATTCTGTTTTGACTACTTGGTAACACTCGCAGACCCGTTCTTCCAGTCCCGGTCGATCAAGCACAGTGATACGGCCGCGGCTGTAATCAATCAGTCCCGCTCGCTGCAATTTTCCGGCGGCTTCCGTGACGCCTTCGCGGCGTACGCCGAGCATATTGGCGATTAATTCCTGAGTCATCGTCAACTCGCTTGAAGAGAGCCGGTCAAGGCTTAGCAGCAGCCAGCGGCAGAGTTGTTGGTCCACAGAGTGATGCCGGTTACAGACCGCCGTTTGTGCCATCTGGGTAATCAACGCCTGAGTATAGCGCAACAATAAATGGTGTAACGTTCCGTAGCGGCGCCCTCCAAAGCGGTCGAATTCCTGCATAAGTAAATTCGCCGGCATCCGGTAGGCGTAGCCTGCGCTCTGCACGACGGCTCGATTAGGCATGGTTCCTCCTCCCATGAAGAGTGCGACGCCAATGATGCCATCGTTACCGACCACGGCGATCTCAGCCGATGCGCCATTCTCCATGACATAAAGTAGCGATACGATGCTGGTCGTGGGGAAATAGGCGTGAGACAGCTCGTCCCCCGACTCGTAAAGGACTTTGCCGAGCGGCATCTGGATCAGTTCAAGTTGAGAGGAAAGACGCTCGCATCCATCTGAGGTCAGGGCATCAAGGAGATTGTTTTGTCTAGGGTTATGTAGATCATGCATAAGCAATATCCATATTTGTGGGTCAAGATTGAATGGTTCCACCCATGAGGTTTAGGCTTGGTGGAAAATCCAAGGGGCACAGGATAAAAATACTGCTTATATTTTATAGTATAGGAGATGCTTTAGCTTCAAATTACTGCTCAGGATTGGTTTGGATAAAGCGGGGCTGAACCAGGTGGCGGTCGTAGGGGGATTGCCCCCTGAATCGCCGAAAACTTTTCCAGAATGAGGTGCGGGATCGGGCTTGAAACGTGATTGTAACCACTCGCACCACTAGCGGCAGTCTATTCGATGGACGAACTAAGGCGACTGACCCGGCTCGGCAAAATCAGAGCCTATCATCGCCGACGGCGATTTTATGTGCGATACCGGGGCTGCATCAGATATTGTCGTTAAGTTGTTTTTTACTCAAGGATAATGACTATGAATATTGCAATCGAAACTCTACTGGCACTTGTGATGGGGATATTGATCTTGTTGGTGCCGAGATTTTCGTGGCCGCGTATTTGATTGCCGTGGGTGTCTTGGGGCTAATGCACCATGGCCTCACGTGAGAGGATGATCCTAAAGGTCAATGTCACGCCGTTTGGGAATGGTTTTGAGTTAAGTGTTTTTCTTCAAGAGGAGTGCTGTCATGTCGCTTAGGATTTGGTTGAAAATAACTTCCCGAAACCACTATTTTCGATCGTCGAGCCGTTCGTGCTGAGCTTGTCGAAGCATGATCGGCTTGACGCGGTAGGCCGAAATTTTCCCGCTCACCCTTCGACAAGCTCAGGGCGAACGGAAAAATTTCACTCAATCCATATCGGGAAGTTATTACTGACCATATCCTTAGTACAATTTATTATCCTGATGCTTGTTGGCGTCATTCCAACTTGGCCACATAGCCGGGGGTGGGGCTACGGACCCAGCGGAGGGCTTGGGCTGGTGCTGATTATCTTATTAGACAAAATCTAGTTCGCTTTCAGAGTCAAAGCCGATGCGAGTTGTCTCATTGCAATGTGAGTAGCCAAGCCTGCAAATATGCCCTAATTCGGCATATTATCGGGGAGTTTAGCTTGCTTTGAACCCAATAACCGATCAAAGAACTCATGCATCAGCAATGCGCCGAGTATGAGTAGCGTGCCTGTTGCCACTTTCATGGTCAGCGGTTCATGATTAACGGCATGACCCAACAGCAAAGCCATGACCGGTGAAATTAAAGTAATCAGCGCAACCTTGGTGGCGCTCTGGTGGATCAGTAAATAGTAATAAAGCACAAAGCCGATCGTCGTGGCTATCATCCCCAAGTAGACAATAGATGCCAGACTGATGGGTGAAATTTCAGTCGGCCAATGACCGTCAAACTTTGCCCAGGTAATCAGATAAGCAGGCAGAGACAACAACAGGCCGCCCGTTACCTGGGATAACGCCGGTATTTTTCCGTCAATGCGTTTGACCCAAACCGAACTGACAGCCTGCAAAAAGGTAGATACCAGTACGCCGATGATACCCAACACTGCGTCATGCCCCAATTGCAAGGCCGAGCCGAACATGACCCACAAGCCGCTAATTCCCAGCACATAGGCCAGCAGGTTGCCCAGAGTCAGGCTCCGTTCCCCTAACCAGACCGCCGCCAATAAAGCCGTCATCAACGGTAAAAGGCCGAATATCACCGAAATCCAGCCGGAAGGAATAAATTGCGCCGCCCAATAAACCACCAGCATCGACCCGTAAATTTGTACGGCCACGGCAAGGTAAGTCAGCAGCGCTTTACGATGCCAGGCTAGGCGTTGTCCGGACAGGCCCAGCATCAATAAAATGCATAGCGTACCAATCGCCATTCGTCCGGTTACCCCGAACAGAAACCCCGGACCTTCGCCACTCCATTTGATGGCCAGCGGTGTCGTCGCCCAAAGCAAAACAATACTGATGTAGGCTAGATATATGCGCATTAATTTAAATCGGGTGGTGTAAAGAAAGATGCCGGCACCGCTTTTCGATAGTGCCGCTCATCAATAGATGACTTACTTGACCGGGGCTAATTCAAAAATAATGAGTTCGGCGGCATCGTCGCCGACATTTTCTACCGACATCAGCTCGCCCGTTTCCCAAAAAACTTCACCAGCAGCGTAGGTGTTGGCTTTGCCGCCCTCGATGACTTTTAATGTGCCTTTAACCACATAGCGAGGCCCCGGTCCTTCATGGGTATGCCAAGGTGTTTTAAATGCGGGTGGAAACGCGACCCGTATCATTTTGGTATTGATGTTCGGGCTGGAAAGCTCCAGTTTTTTTTCTAATAAAACGGTTCTATTCAGGCCGGTTTTCTCTTGGGCTGAGACAGCCTGTATGCCGCTCAAGAATAACGCTGTAAGCGTTGCCAGAATAAATCCTGTTGATTTGATGGTTGGTATTTTTAACATCTATCGGCCTCTCGATTTTATGATGGTTAACTGTTTTTCTATTATTTAATAAATTCATCTTATAGCTTTGTTAAAGCAGCTTAAAGAAAAAGTATACGCTACGGCCTGTTTTTTTCTATTTGTTAAATTCTTTAAATGCACACAGAATATGCGCATTATTATAACGCTTTGACCGACTTACCGAATCAGGAGACGAGACTATTGCGGCTCTGGATTTTTTAATGACCGGCATTTAAAACACAACATCGACCTGCGCATGAATATTGACAACATCACTCAAGTAAAAAACTACCTGCTTAATCTGCAAGACCAAATTTGTACGGCGCTGGAATCTGTAGAACCTGAAGCTCGGTTTATTGAAGAGCTTTGGGACAGGGCTGAAGGTGGCGGCGGCCGAACCCGCGTATTGGCCGATGGTCGGGTTATCGAACAGGGCGGCGTTAATTTTTCGCATGTATCCGGTTTTAAACTGCCCCCTTCGGCAACGGCTAAACGCCCGGAACTTGCAGACCGGCAATTTCAGGCGATGGGGGTGTCGCTGGTCATTCATCCCAACAATCCTTACGTGCCGACATCGCACGCCAATGTGCGGTTTTTAATCGCGGAAAAACCGGGTGAACCGACTATCTGGTGGTTCGGCGGCGGTTTCGATTTGACGCCGTTTTACCCGTTTAAAGAAGATGTGCTGCACTGGCATCAAACCGCCCGCGCTGCTTGCCAGCCGTTCGGCGATGATATTTACCCGACTTATAAAAAATGGTGCGACGAGTATTTTTTCCTAAAACACCGGAATGAAACCCGTGGCGTAGGCGGGCTGTTTTTTGATGATTTGAACGAATGGGGTTTTGAGAAGTCTTTCGCTTTTATGCAAAGCGTGGGCAATCATTATATCGACGCTTATCTGCCTATCATACAAAAACGCAAGGACACGCCTTATAGCGACAAGGAACGCGATTTTCAGCTATACCGCCGTGGGCGTTATGTCGAATTTAACCTGGTTTACGATCGCGGCACCTTGTTCGGTCTGCAATCCGGAGGGCGTACCGAATCGATTTTAATGTCCATGCCGCCGGTAGCTCACTGGAAATACAACTGGCAACCCGAGCCGGGCAGTGCAGAAGCCGTGCTTTATGATGAATATTTAAAGCCGCAAAATTGGCTGGGTGCTTGAGTAGGTAATAAAAAAATATACGAAAATTAAAAAATTTTTACCACGGAGACACGAAGAACACGAAGAAAAAACAAAGCAAAAACTTCGTGTCCTTCGTGTCTTCGTGGTGATATGTTTAATACTTCCTGCTTAATCATTAGAACTTGCCTGAGACTAAATTGAAACCTATAATCGAGCATTTTTGTAATGGGCGGCAGGTTGCGGCCTATTTTTCCTTTAATTACAGACGGAAGCGATGACTAGCCACATTATGCCAACTTACGGACGCTTGCCCATAACCTTCGAACGGGGAGAGGGCGCATGGTTGTTTGATCAAAACAATAATCGCTACCTGGATGCGGTATCCGGCATAGCGGTGTGCAGCTTGGGTCATGCCCATCCTGCCGTGCATCAAGCTATCTGCAAACAAAGTGAAAAACTGCTGCACACGTCGAATTTGTACGGTATCGCCGTTCAGGAACAGCTGGCCGACAAGCTGGCCGAAAAAAGCGGCATGGATAATGTCTTTTTTTGCAATTCCGGTGCGGAAGCTAATGAAGCGGCGATCAAATTGGCGCGTAAATACGGTCACGAGCAGGGTATAGAAAACCCGGCGATTATCGTCATGGAAAAAAGTTTCCACGGCCGCACGCTGGCAACGCTGAGCGCTACCGGCAACGCTAAAATCCAACAAGGCTTTGCGCCGTTGGTTGAAGGTTTTATTCGCGTACCGTACAACGACGTCAACGCCATCGAGCAAGCGGTTGAGCTGCACAAGAATGTCGTCGCCGTCTTGGTTGAACCGATACAGGGGGAGGGCGGCGTCAACATTCCCGCCGCCGATTATCTTAACCAAATCCGCAGTCTGTGCGACCAGCATAACCTGCTGATGATGCTTGATGAAATCCAGACCGGGGTAGGTCGTACCGGCAAGTTTCTCGCTTTCCAGCATAACGGGATACTGCCTGATGTGTGTACCTTGGCCAAAGCGTTGGGCAACGGCGTACCCATCGGCGCTTGTCTTGCTCGAGGCAAAGCGGCGAAGATATTCACCGCAGGCAATCACGGCTCTACCTTTGGCGGCAATCCGTTAGCCTGTAGCGCGGCCTTAGCGGTATTGGCGACATTGGATGCTGAAAACCTGATCGAGCAGGCCACGCAAAAAGGCGATGCTATCTGCTCAGCGTTTAAAGACCGGTTACAGGGCAATGCGCATGTTGTCGATATTCGCCACAAAGGCATGATGATCGGCATTGAGCTCGACAGTCCATGCACTGAGTTAGTACATGCAGCGTTGCAAAATAACCTGTTGATTAATGTCACCAGTGAAAAAACCATTCGGTTGCTGCCGCCGTTGATTATTAATCAGCAACAAATCGCTCAACTCGTAGAAACCTTATCGACACTTATTCATAAGCATACAGACACTCCCTATGAATCCTAGACATTTCATCAGCCTGCTTGACTTATCCGGCGACGAACTTCGTAGCTTGATCAACCGAGGCATCGTCCTAAAAAATAACCGCGATCCTGATTACCAACCGTTAAAGGGACAGGTCTTGGCGATGATTTTTGAAAAATCATCGACGCGCACCCGTATTTCATTTGAATCCGGCATGAGTCATTTTGGCGGCAGCGCATTGTTTTTATCGCCCAGAGATACACAGCTGGGTCGGGGCGAGCCGTTGCAAGACAGCGCCAGAGTCATCTCCAGCATGGTCGATTGCATCATGCTCAGGACCGATAAGCACGAAACGGTGACCACCTTCGCCCAATATTCAAGCGTCCCGGTGATCAACGGCTTGACCGACTTGCAGCATCCCTGCCAATTACTGGCCGACATGCAGACTTATTTTGAACATCGCGGCGACATCAAAGGCAAAACGGTGACCTGGATCGGCGACGGCAATAATATGTGTCACTCTTATATCCATGCGGCAACGGTGCTGGACTTCACTTTGAATATCGCCTGCCCAAAAGATTACCAGCCCTTACAAGACATCGTCGAAGCTGCCGGAGAACGCGTCCGGTTCTTTGACACGCCGCTGGCCGCCGCCCAAAATTCAGACCTGGTCGTCACCGATGTTTGGGCCAGCATGGGGCAGGAAGAAGAACAAAAACAACGCGAAATGGCCTTTAAGAATTATCAGGTCAACGCCGAGGTTATGAAAGTTGCACATAACGATGCGCTGTTTATGCACTGTTTGCCCGCCCATCGGGGGGAGGAAGTCAGCGCCGACGTGATTGACGGCGCTCAAAGCGTTATCTTTGATGAAGCTGAAAATCGCCTGCATGCACAAAAGGCATTGCTGGAATTTCTCCTGTGCAAAAAATCACGTTAGAATTAACCTTAATCGCATCGGCCCCCTATCGATTGCGACATATCCACCATTCCCGGCAGTCGGTCGCATAGGTTCCTTACCGATTGCGACACTTCCGCCATCCCTGGCAGTCGTCAGGTGAACAACCATAGAGATTCAAGTGAAAAAAATACTAAACTCGTTTTTTATCCTACTGGTAACTTTGGGTTCAGCCCAGGCTGAAACCGTCTATGTTACCGATAATCTGAATTTATCACTCAGGAGCGAAGAAAATAACACCAGTAAAGTTGTAAAGCTGCTTCCGACCGGCACCCCGCTGACGATAATAGATGAAAACAAAAGCACCGGATTTGCCCACGTCCGCCTGAATGACGGCACAGAGGGCTACATGCCGATCCGTAATACCATGAAGGAACCGCCCAGTCGTTCCCAACTGGACGTTGCCAACAAAAACCTGGCAGCGATACAGTCTGAAAACGCCACGCTTAAAGCCGAGTTAGCCACAATAAAAGAATCTATCACGCCGGGAACGTCACTTGAACAGTCCTTGGCGACAGAACGGGATCAGCTAAGCAGAGAACTCAGCGAACTGAAAAAAACCGCCGCCAGCACCGTGGAATTAAAGAACCAGCGCGATGAACTTCAAGAACGCGTGGTTAATGTTGAACGGGAACTGCAACAATTCAAGCTTGAAAATCAGGCCTTGCAAGACACCGCCAATCAAGACTGGTTTTTATACGGCGGCATACTCGCGCTTATCGGTGTTATTTTAGGATTTATTTTGCCTAAGCTCAGCTGGCGTCGTAGCAGAAGCAGCTGGGATTCGTATTAATTAAGGCAAAAAAGCCCGGCTCCTTCGCCCTTAGACTTTAATTTTTATTATGAGTGACAAAAACACCCGCACCTTCTCTTCTTTGGTTGTTGACGGCATGGAGCGCGCACCGAGCCGCGCCATGTTGCATGCTGTTGGTTTTAACAATGAAGACTTCAAAAAACCGCAAATAGGCATTGCTTCAACCTGGAGCATGGTCACGCCTTGCAATATGCATATCAACAAGCTGGCCGATGCGGCAGCGCTTGGCGTTAACAATGCCGACGGTAAAGCCGTCATCTTTAACACCATCACTATTTCCGACGGCATTTCGATGGGCACCGAGGGCATGAAATATTCGCTGGTATCCCGCGAAGTGATTGCCGACTCGATTGAAACCGTGGTCGGTTGCCAGGGTTTTGACGGTGTCGTCGCGATCGGCGGCTGCGACAAGAACATGCCCGGCTGCATGATGGCTTTGGCACGTTTAAACCGTCCAGCTGTGTTTGTTTACGGCGGAACGATTATGCCCGGCTGCCACAAAGACAAAAAGCTGGATGTGGTTTCGGTATTCGAGGCGGTCGGCGCCAGAGCCAACAACCAGATCGACGATGCCGAACTGGCCGAAATCGAAGCTAAAGCCATTCCGGGCGCGGGTTCCTGCGGCGGCATGTATACAGCTAATACCATGGCCTCAGCCATTGAAGCGCTGGGTATGAGCTTGCCCAACAGCTCAGCCCAGGCCGCCATTTCAAACGACAAACGCCTGGATTGCGAACGCGCCGGCGCTGCCGTTTTGGAACTGCTGAAAAAAGACATCAAGCCTCGCGACATCATGACCAAAGCGGCATTCGAGAATGCCATTACCGTGGTCATTGCACTCGGCGGCTCGACCAATGCAGTATTGCATCTCCTGGCGATGGCTAACGCAACCGGCGTCGATATTACCCTGGACGACTTCACCCGTATCGGCAAACATGTACCGATGCTGGCCGACTTGAAACCCAGCGGCCGTTATCTGATGACCGAATTGATCGAAATCGGCGGTATTCAACCGTTGATGAAAATTCTGTTGGATAAAGGTTTACTGCACGGTGATTGTTTAACCGTGACCGGCCTTACGCTGGCCGAAAATCTGGCTGATGTCTTACCGTATCCTGAAAATCAGGAAGTGATTCACTCCTTGGAAAATCCGATCAAGAAAGACAGTCATTTGGTCGTGTTGTACGGCAATCTGGCCTCCGGCGGTTCGGTCGCCAAAATCACCGGCAAGGAAGGGCTGGTATTTACCGGCACAGCCAAAGTGTTTGAAGCCGAAGAACAAGCGCTGCAAAGCATTTTGAACGGCGATATCGTCAAAGGCGACGTGATTGTTATCCGCTACGAAGGCCCCAAAGGCGGCCCCGGCATGCGGGAAATGCTGTCACCTACTTCGGCGGTCATGGGTAAAGGTTTGGGCAAGGAAGTCGCGTTAATTACCGACGGCCGGTTTTCCGGCGGCACCCACGGTTTCGTGGTTGGGCACATCACGCCTGAAGCCTATGTCGGCGGCGCGTTGGCGATAGTCGAGAATGGCGATACCATCACCATCGACGCGGAAAACAACGAACTGAAACTGCATGTCAACGAACATGAAATCGCCCGTCGCCTCGAAAAGTGGACGCAACCTGCGCCGCGTTATACCCGTGGAGTGTTGGCGAAATATGCCAAGTTGGTGAGTTCGGCTTCATTAGGTGCAGTGACCGATAATTTGGATTGATGTAGGGTACGCTGTGCGTACCTTTTAGAAATTCACCACGAAGACACGAAGAACGCGAAGAAAAGATCCGTAGAATGGGCTAACATAAGGAAGTCCATTGTTTCCATTGATGATAGATTTCGCTATCGCTCTACCCTACATGTATGCGGGCGATTAAGTTTCAATCAGGAGAGAGCCATGACCACCATTACTTTCGATACGCACAGTTTTGTGAAAAAGCTCAAAGCGGTAGGCTTTACCGAAGAGCAGGCCGAAGTATTCGCCAGTGAACAAGCGCGCCTGATTGAAGACAAACTAGCAACCAAAAATGATTTGATCGAACTGGAAAACAATTTACGTCGGGACATGCGTGAACTGGAATATAGGATTATCATCAAGTTGGGTGGTTTGATGGCGGTATCTATTGCAGTTGTCGCTACGTTGGTTAAATTGCTTTAAGTTTGTAACTCGAACGATGCGCTTCGTACCTCGGCAACTGCTCCTGCGTTGCTCTACCTCCTGCATCCATGCAGTCGTCAGCACATCCTACGGTACTTAGTAGTTATCATATATCAGACCTGTATCCTACAGCCGGAGAATGTTGCCGATTAACAGTAAATTTACGCTTTACAACATTGATTATGTGTAAATGGAATTCTTAGAATGAAAGATAAAATTACAAAAACATTCAGCTCATCTGGCTTTCCGTACTTAATAGGTGTGGTGGGATTTTCATCTAGCCTAGTCACAATGTTTATAAACATAAACGACCAGCTATCAATCAAATGGCTGATATTCAGCCTAGTAATTTCAACAACGGTCATACTAATCTTACTAAAGGTTATTTATGATTTGTCACAAGAGACAAAACCATCACTACCTTTTGAGCATCCAATTAAGTATTACCCAGAAGATCAAATTTTTATTATCAAGAAGAACGATAATTTTATAAACAGTATTGTGGTTGGTTGTTATGCGCAACAGGACGAACGTGACAGATTAGCTTATCTTGGTGTTGTGCATCATGTTCAAGACACAGTTATTCAAATAAAAATACGATTCGATTTTGGAATTGTTGAAAAAATGTTATTTACAAGCGAGCAACTAAAAAACATCACTGTGCGCCCTGTCGTACCAATGACAGCATTAGAGCAGTTCAGTAACTTGGAGAATTAAAATGAGTGTTCGATACGTTGGAAAAGTTAGCCAGGTTAGGGACGAATTTACGGTAGTTATAAATATGGGTTCAGAAAAGGGGGTTGTGGAAGGTGACAAATTTTTAATTATTGGTCTTGGTGAAGAAATCGTTGATCCCGATACTCAGGAAGCACTTGAACAACTTGAAATTGTTCGAGGGAAAGCATCCGTTATTAATGTACAAAATAAAATTTCAACTCTTAAATCTTATGAATATGAAAAATCATCAGATGTAAAAGAAATAACGAAGGTTACTGGTGGATATGGCATGAGTGGGATACTAGGTCAAAATACAGTAACTGAATCTATCAAACCTGGTACATCATACCTCAAGGAGCTAGAGGGTGTTCAGGTTGGCGACTGTGTAATTAAGCTCTAGCATGATAACGCGGTAAGAACCGTAGGGGTTTAGTAAGGAAACTCACCACACACTAATAAAATAATCATGGAACCACAAAAATCTTTCGTCAGCTGGTTTAGAGACTCATCCCCTTACATTCACGCCCACCGTAACAAAACCTTTGTTATTTTCTTTGGTGGCGAGGCGGTGCTGGCTGATGATTTCGATCACCATGTTCACGATTTTGCCTTACTCAACAGCCTGGGCATACGCCTGGTTTTGGTCCACGGCATACGTCCGCAGATCGACCAGCGACTTGCCAAACTGGACGTTCCCGCCCGCTTTCATAACAACTTGCGCATTACCGACGATGTAGCTTTGCAATGCGTTAAGGAAGCTGCCGGATTGGTTCGCGTGGAAATTGAAGCCTTGTTATCGATGGGGCTGGCTAACTCGCCTATGGCGGGGGCCAAGATCAAGGTGGCCTCAGGTAATTTTGTTGTCGCCAAACCGATAGGCGTGATTGACGGTATTGATTACTGTCATACCGGCGAAGTTCGTCGTATCGACAGCGCGGCCATTCATCAGCAGCTTGACCAGGACAATGTGGTGTTAATCTCGCCGGTTGGCTATTCGCCGAGCGGCGAAGTCTTCAATCTGTCGGCCGAGCAAGTCGCCACGGCGGTTTCGATTGCGTTGAAAGCCGAAAAACTGGTTTTGTTAACAGAACAAAGCTGCTGCAATCCCGATAACGGCGAACAAATTCAGCAAATGACCACCGCTGAAGCCGACACATTCTTACAACAACATCCGGGCATATCCACCAGCATCAGCTTGCCGCTCAAAGCGGCGATGCAAAGCTGTCAATCCGGCATCGACCGTGTGCATTTGATTGATAGAACCATCGACGGCGCGTTATTGCTGGAATTATTCAGCCGTGACGGCATCGGCACGCTGATCAGCTCCACGGCGTTTGAAGAATTGCGCCCGGCGACACTGAACGACATTGGCGGCATTCTGGAGTTGATCAAGCCGCTGGAGCAGCAAGGCAAGCTGGCCAAGCGCTCCCGAGAAAAAATTGAAATGGAAATTGCCGACTATATTGTTATCGAGCGCGACGGCCTGATCATCGGCTGCACCGCGTTGCACCCCGATGTGCAAAACCGGTTCGGCGCGATTGCCTGCCTTGCCGTACATCCCGATTATCAGGGATCGGCCAGAGGCAATCGCATGCTTGAATATGTTTATCGCAGGGCAGGGGAACTCAGGCTTAAAAAATTATTCGTGTTGTCTACGCAAACCATGCACTGGTTTATTGAACGGGGATTTTTATCGTCGAATATTACCGATCTTCCCGATCAGCTCAAGGCGCTGTATAACCCGCAAAGAAACTCCAAAGTTCTCTGTAAAGACATTTCATAACAACTTCCCATGACGAATAACACCGCCTGTATATCAATCCTGCAACTATCCGATTTGCATATTCTGGCGGCTCCGGAAGATAAAATGATGGGGATTAATACCGAGCATTATTTCAATGCCTGCCTTGAACAGGCTTTTACTGAAAAACATCATTTCGATTTGATTATGCTGACCGGCGACTTGGCTCAGAATCCTTGTCCTGCCAGCTACCGGCGCATCTTAACCAGCCTTGAAGCTCATGAAACGCCATGCATCTGCCTGCCCGGCAATCATGACGATTATGAACTCATGCAACAGGTATTTAATACCGACAGGATTAACTGCCGCAAACAGGTTAAGCTGGGTAGTTGGCAGCTGATTAGCCTGAACAGCCAAATACTTGGAGAACCCGGCGGCCGTGTGTCAAAAGAGGAATTGGACTTTCTTGAAAACTGTTTAACTGAGAACCCGGATCGTCACGCGCTTATCGCAGTCCATCATCATTTTCTGGAAACTAAAAGTCCGTGGATGGATACCATGATCATAGAAAACAGTCAGGAATTATTGGCAGTAGTAGACCAATACCCTCAAGTAAAAGTCATAACCACCGGTCATATCCACCAAGTCATGGATATAAAAATAGCGACCTTTCGGGTATTGGGCGCACCTTCTACCTGCTTTCAATTTGCACCCGAAACCCCTGAATTCAGTGTCAGCGATACGGCTCCGGGTTATCGATTAATAGAGCTGTATGCAGATGGCCGGGTCGAATCCGAAGTTATCCGCTTGCCGGAGCCATTGACTGAGTTGCAAGCGAATAAGCATGGATATTGAAAACAGCTTACAAATTAGTAATCTCCAGGATTTCCTGTCCGACGAGTAGACACTGATTCTCCATTTGAGCGTAAATAAAACGCATCCGATAAGTCCCTCTGTAGATGTGGCCATAGACTTCCAGAACGTCGAACTTGCCTTTTCCGGCAGGATTTTTTATCGGTTTAAGCGCGGTAACATGCTCATCAATTTCGGTTCTGTCATCTAATCCAAAGTGAAAATCCAGTAGCTTTTTGGCTTGAATGGAGGCTTCTGTCGAACAATGATGCACAGGTTCGGCGGATGCAAATCCCGATGTAACAAGAAATAAGATCAGCGTGACATATTTAATCATTTTCCCTCCGGAAAAAAAGATTGGGCCGGGCATACAAGACTAGCAGCTGGAAACGCATTTTTATCATATTGCCGGCCTGAAGGCTGCGGCTGCAATGCGCTAACTTAATAACGCATAGTACTCTTTAAAAAGCTGGGCACGCTCAGCCAAGCCATTCGTTCCGCCATTAACTTTCTTGGTGACGGCTGTTATCACGGCATCCGTTGAGCCACCGTCGCAGACAGTCCATATGTTATTGGAATCAAAGAAAAAACCGGCAGAAGTCAGCGGATAGTGGGTGGCCACTAAGTCAGGACTGGCAACGGTATCTTCATTGACAGCTTTACCAAAATTAGCGTAATTCGACTTACCCGTTAATTGAATATAACCACGCCCCCTGAATGTGTAACCGTCGCCGCTTGCTTCATCGCCATTGCCCATTCTGTCGGCATAGACTCTAGCGCCAATTTTGGCTGGATTTCTCGCATAAGATTCGTTTAACGGCTCAGGAAAGTATTTGGGGAATGTTGCTTTCAAGCCATCGGCCGAATAATTCAAATTTTCATAAACCACCTTGAAGCCGTCACTCTCGTGAGCGCACTGCGCCAGGAAGTGGGCTAATCTTAACGCATTGGTTATAGCGGCTACAGAAGGTATCTGGGCAATAACTTCATCAGGAACATACCCTTTAAGGTTCTCTGGATTAAAGCCTGTTGACGGCACTGGAAACTCCTAAAGTGTCTGGTTAGGGTGGCTGCTTTATTAGATCTTAACTGATGTCACGCACGGATGATATTTCTCCCGTTTGCCGCGCCGAGCACCGGAGCTTTTATCGAGAATAGCCCGTTAGGGGCGCGGCAGGGATGCCGCGCGTCAGCAGAGGGGCAGGAGCCCCTTCTGCTGACCCTCGATAAAAGCGAGGAGCGCAGGAAGCAAGCGGTAACCGGGTCGCCTTTTCTTTGGTTACTTTCTTTTGGCGAAGCAAAAGAAAGTAACTCGCCTTCGGGTGCGACAACCCGATCCAATCAAGTGTCGCGCTAGCGACTCCTTAATGTTAAAGCGGTCGAAATTCGACTAGCTGCGTAACATCAGTTCTTAATCCCAATGCCTTTATGTAAAAGGTAAAGGCTAAATAAGGTCAGGGTAAGAATAAATCCGCCGGTAATGATAAAGGTCATCTGAATATCAACATCCGTCACACCTATCAAGCCATAACGAAAGGCATTGATCATGTACAAAATGGGATTTCCCTTCGAGATGATCTGCCAAAAATCGGGCAGCATGTTTACCGAATAGAAAACGCCGCCCAGATAGCTTAACGGAGTCAGCACAAAGTTGGGGATAATCGAAATATCGTCGAAACTCTCCGCGAGTATCGCATTGATAAAGCCCGCCAAGGAAAATACAGTGGCTGTCAGCGCGGCGATTGACAGGGTAATGGCGATATTGTTAACCGTAATATCGGTAAACAGTAAAGAGATTAAAGCCACAACAACGCCTACCAGTAAGCCGCGGATAATACCGCCGCTTACATAGCCGCCCAGAATGACCCAGTTGGGTATCGGGGCAACCAGCAACTCTTCAATATTGCGCTGGAATTTGGTCGAGTAAAACGAAGATACGACATTGGCGTAGGAATGACTGATAACCGACATTAAAATAATGCCGGGGACGATATAGTCCATGTAACTGGCGCCGCTGATAGTGCCGATGCGGTCGCCAATCAACTTGCCGAAAATCAGGAAATACAGTGCTGTGGTGATAGCCGGAGGCAGCAGGGTTTGCGGCCAGATCCTGATAAACCGGAGTATTTCCTTGGTAACGATGGTTCTAAAGGCAATAGAGTAATTCATGATTTATCACCTGTCGCTTTTGAGCCGGTGGGGTTCGAGTCAATCAAATCCATAAATAACTGTTCCAGCCGGTTAGTCTTGTTTTTCAAACTGGTGACTTCGATATTCTGTGCGCTTAATTGGCTGAATAGCGTGTTAAGGCTGTGCTCTTTGGGTACGGCAACATTAAGCGTCTTGTCAGTCACGCGCTCAATTTGACAGCCTTCAATCACCGGTGCCGCAGCAATGGGGCGAGCCAGATCCAGCACGAAATGTTCGATATGCAGCCTCGCCAGCAAACTTGCCATATCTGAATTTTCGACAATTTTTCCGTGATTAATGATGGCGATGTTTCGGCACAGACTTTCCGCCTCTTCCAGATAGTGCGTGGTTAAAATGATAGTCGTGCCTTGCTGATTCACTTCCTGCATCATTTGCCACATGGAACGGCGTATTTCTATATCGACGCCTGCGGTCGGCTCATCAAGAATCAATAACTTGGGCGCATGCACCAAGGCGCGGGCGATCATGACCCGGCGTTTCATGCCGCCCGACAAACGTCTGGAAACGGTATCGCGCTTGTCCCATAAATCCATTTGCTTAAGGCAGTATTCGGTGCGTTGCAGCGCAAGTTTGCGCGGCGTACCGTAATAACCGGCCTGATTGAGCAAAATACTCTTGACGGTGTCGAACTGATTAAAATTGACTTCCTGCGGAACCAGGCCGATACAGCTTTTGGCTTTTGCCCGCTCACGTCTTAAGTCATGCCCGAAGATACTGACTGAGCCGCTGGATTCATTGACCAGTGAACTGATAATGCCTATAGCCGTTGACTTGCCGGCGCCATTCGGCCCCAGCAAAGCAAAAAAATCACCGGCTTCAACATCGAGATCGATGCCTTTTAAGGCTTCAAAGCCATTATTATAGGTTTTTCTGAGATTACGCAGAGATAATGCATTCATGCTGAAACTAACACTTAACGGAAGCCTTTAAATAAGTTAAATTACGTAAGCTGAATTACGCGCTACATCCAGATAGTTGGATGACTAAAACCGTGTGATTTTATCAGATATTAACGCGCTTCATAGACAAAACTGGATAACTCGTGCTGAAGAAACCTCCCGAAACCGTTGCCGCTGTAGACTTGGGGTCTAACAGCTTTCACATGATTGTGTGCAGTTTAGCTAATGGTAATTTACAAACTCTCGATCGTCTTAAAGAAATGGTAAGGCTTGCGTCCGGTCTGGACAAAAAGAATTACCTCGATAGCAATACCCAGGAAAGGGCTTTAGAGTGCCTGGAACGGTTTGGTCAAAGAATCCGTAACTTTCCGCCGGAAAGCGTCCGCGTGGTCGGCACCAGCACCTTGCGCCAAGCTAAAAACTCCCAGCAGTTTTTGGACAAGGCCGAAAAAGCCTTAAATCATCCTATCCACATTATTTCCGGTATAGAAGAAGCCCGCTTGATCTATCAGGGAGTCGCGCACAGTCTGGGCAGCAACGCTAACTTGCGTCTGGTTATGGACATAGGCGGCGGCAGCACCGAATACATCATAGGCTCCGGCGACACCCCCCGAGTAAAAGAAAGCACGCCCATGGGTTGCGTGTTGGTAAGTAACGCCTTTTTTAAAGACGGCAAGCTATCCAAAGATGCCTTTACTCAGGCAACCTTGTTTGCCGCGCAGCAGCTTGAGCCGATCCAAAAACAATTTCAGCGCAAGAACTGGGACGAAGCCATCGGCGCATCGGGCAGTTTAAAGGCCATCGATAAAGTCCTTGAAGCCAAAAACTGGAGCAATAACGGCATAACAATGGAAGGTCT
This sequence comes from Methylobacter tundripaludum SV96, assembly GCF_000190755.2. Lineage (GTDB taxonomy): Bacteria > Pseudomonadota > Gammaproteobacteria > Methylococcales > Methylomonadaceae > Methylobacter_A > Methylobacter_A tundripaludum. The sequence goes on from NZ_JH109152.1 coordinate 844,151, forward strand.
GGAACATCTGGTTGCCCATCTCACTCAGTGCAACCATGTCAACGAGCTTAATTTGCCCGAACTCGATCCTGAACGCCTCCCGGTATTTCCAGGCGGTGTCGCCATCGTCTACGCCACTTTCAAAAGCTTGGGCATCGAGCAAATGACCGTTTCCGATGGCGCGCTGAGGGAAGGGCTCATTCAGGATTTGCTGGGGCGACTCTATGATCATGATATTCGCTCGGCAACCGTGCAGGCCTTGGCCGATCGTTACCATATCGATAAAGAACACGCCGCTCGCGTTAAACAGACGATCGGCTATATCCTGGAGCAATTGGGCGAAGATTTTTGCGGGCCTAACCACGAAGACGTTGTGCAGTTTTTAAACTGGGCGGCAGACCTGCATGAGATCGGTCAGGACATCGCCCACAGTCAGTATCATAAACACAGCGCTTATATCATCGAGAATGGCGACTTTGCCGGTTTTTCCAGGCAGGATCAGATTTTATTATCAACCGTTGTAAAGTCTCATCGACGTAAATTTCCCCGCTCCCTTTTCAATGAATTACCCTCTCCCTGGAATATTGACGCGCCCACTCTAACCCTTATTTTGCGGCTGTCGGTATTGTTGCACCGCAATCGCCAAGAACATGACAAACCCGATTTCAAAATATCGCTAACAAAATCCAAAATCCGCCTGCAGTTTCCAGACGATTGGTTGGCTCAGGCGCCGCTGACCCATGCCGATTTAATTCAGGAAGCCGATTATTTAAAATCGGCAGGATTCAAATTGGAATTTTCTTAATAGTCGGCTCATGAAAATCTTATTACGCATTTTGTTATATTGTTTTAGTGCTCTAATAATTTTATGCGCGATGCTGGTTTTTTTCGGCGTTGGCGACAAACCCGAGCTTGCTGTGGGATGGTCGCCTACCCGTGACGACTTGGTCAGGGCAAAAAAAATCCTGCATGAAGGTTCTAAAACCAAACCTGATGAGATCGGCATCATTGAATTAACCGAAGCCGATCTCAATCTTGCCGGCAATTATTTGTTAAACCGCTATAGAAAAAGTGCCGCTGATTTGGATTTTAAAAACGATGAGCTGAGATTTAAAGTCACCATGGCGTTGCCCGAAAACAGCCTGGGCAAGTATTTAAACATCAGCTTTAGATTAGGCAACGTTACCGGCAATGATCTTCCCGTAATAACCAAATTCAAAGCCGGAAAACTGTTGTTACCGGCAAAATTGGCCACCTTTGTTATCGACGCCATTATTCAGCATTCATCATTGAATGAATATTTCATTCTGGCAACCCGGCCTCTCAAGGCGGTTAAAATTGACGCGGAAAAACTCACCATTACCTATTATCCGAACAAGGATACCTTGATTCAGGCGCGAAACTTCCTGACTCACACCGGCGACAATTCTGCGTTGAATATTTACCAGCAAAAACTGGCCGACATCGTTGCCAAACATAATCCTGAATGGCGTTTATCGCTGGCGGACTTGTTACGTCCACTGTTTGAACTGGCTTACCAGCGCTCTACACTGGAAACTGCCATAGAAGAGAACAGGGTGGTTATTTCCGCGATCAACGATTATGTCAATAAACAGGAGACCAAAAAACTCCTGTCTACGCCTGAATCTACGCCTGTAACCGGACAACAATACGCTGCTTTTTTATACAAACGCATCGATCTGGCCCAACATTTCATAGGTTCAGCGGCGCTTACCGCATCGGTAAACAAGCAAGCGGCCCAGATTGCCGGTGAAGAAAAAGAATTAAGCGATGCACACGGCGGTAGCGGCTTCAGTTTTATTGACTTGGCAGCCGACAAAGCCGGTACGCGCTTTGGTGAAATGGCAACCTCATCACCGGAAAATGCACGAAAAATGCAAAAAGCCATGTCCGGAATAAAAGATTACAGCGATTTTATGCCTGACCCCAGAGACCTTCCCGAGCACATGAATGAGGTCGACTTTAAACAGCGCTTTGAATCCGTAAACAGTCCCGTTTACCAGGAAATTTCAAAGCAGATTGATGCCCGTATTTCAGCAACACCTATTTACAACGCAGAATAAAAAAAGGGAGCTTAAAGCTCCCTCAATTTGTAAGTTACTCAGCAGCCAAAAATAGAACGCTGATGTCAAAAGTAGGCGCCTTTAGGCGACGCTGATAATTATGATTAAATAAGATTTTTATTCAACACCCTATCTTCATCATATTCATCAGCGTAGTTACCTTTAATTAAAAGTAGAACCGAGTGTGGCAGGTAATACAGGCATTTTCTGTTTAGGGAATTCGCCGGTCAAACCATTCAAAAAGGCCACAATATCCGCAACTTCTTCTTTGCTTAAATCTTTGCCCAATTGCAGTTTTGCCATCAAGGTTACCGCGCTATCCAGCGTTTTAACCGAACCGTTGTGGAAATAAGGCGCAGTCAAAGCGATGTTGCGTAAAGTCGGCACTTTAAATAAATGCTCATCAGCCGCATTTTTGCTGACTTCCGCTAAACCTTTATCCTTGCTGAAATGATGTTGTGCTTCCCAATAGCCGTTGGGAGTTACAGGAAACTTCTGGAACATGCCCGGACCGTTAAACGCCGGCCCGCTATGACAAGTGGTACAACCCAGTTCCGCAACTTTTTCCATGCCGCGAACCTGTTGTGCCGATAAAGCCGACTTATCGCCGGAAACATACTTGTCATAAGGACTGTTAGGCGTAATCAACGTTCTTTCGTAAGCCGCGATCGCTTTGGTGGCATTGTCTTTGGAAATCGAATCCTTACCGAAAGCTTCCTCGAAGGCTTTTTGATAACCCGCAATCGCCTGCAAACGAGTCACTACATCATCCCAGTTTTTCATGCCCATTTCAATGGGGTTGGTCACGGGGCCAGCGGCCTGTGCTTCCAGGCTTGCTGCTCTGCCGTCCCAGAACTGGACTTTATTAAACGCGGCATTCCAAACGGTCGGCGCACTACGTCCGCCTGTTTGACCGTTAACGCCCATAGAATTCGGCCTGTTATCTTCACCGCCCAGCATGGTGTTATGGCAGGAAGAGCAGGAAACCGTACCTGTAGAAGACAGGCGCGGGTCGTGATAGAGCATTTGCCCCAACTCAACCTTAGCAGGCGTTGTAGCATTATCGGCCGGTGCCGGTGCTTCTGTGGGCAAAGTTTCCCAAGCCGAAGCCACCGAAACCGAACTTGCCAACGCCAACGCTGTAACCAGCGAACGAATTTTAAACATACTATCCTCCAAAATATTTCTTAATATTATTAATGTGTGGGGAACCTACACGCCCAGTAACCTTACTGCACACCCGGTGGGATTGTAAGATATGAAGCGGACAAGGTACAACCAAATTTCCCTTACCGTCTTTAAACGGCTCAAAGTAGCGATCAGATTGACCGTATGATGATGAAAAAATTGATTTCGCGCGGCACTATCGCAACTATTCGGCAATGAAAAATAGAACGCGGAGGATACGGATTCGACTGATCAATGCGGATGAAATGGGGGTTATTCATTATACGGGTGTGGGGAACATTTCCATCCGGTTGGCTGCAATGGCGTCAATCGCGGTTCATCCCCACGGGTGTGGGGAACACCATGCACCAAATGGTATCAGTATCAGCATGACCGGTTCATCCCCACGGGTGTGGGGAACACTCGAGAAGGAGTGGAAAGCGAAGCACCATGAACGGTTCATCCCCACGGGTGTGGGGAACACGCTGCTGAAACAGTCGAGCATTTAAGAGATACCGGTTCATCCCCACGGGTGTGGGGAACACTGCTCACCCGATGACCTTTTGCTCGGCGCAGGCGGTTCATCCCCACGGGTGTGGGGAACACAAAAACGGCTACTCATTTCAAGTGGAGTATCGCGGTTCATCCCCACGGGTGTGGGGAACACACAATAGGTATCCGCACATGACCAGACATGTCCGGTTCATCCCCACGGGTGTGGGGAACACCTCGGCGCCTAGCAGGCTATGCGTTGCCGGGTCGGTTCATCCCCACGGGTGTGGGGAACACGCGTGTTCTCGGATTATTGATGAGTACAGGCGCGGTTCATCCCCACGGGTGTGGGGAACACTGGATTCACCGTTAAATAATGGATAGTGTTAACGGTTCATCCCCACGGGTGTGGGGAACACAACGAAGCCCGAACGATTGAACCACCACTGAACGGTTCATCCCCACGGGTGTGGGGAACACAGTTCCGGCATAGGGCGACGAAGGGCAAAAACCGGTTCATCCCCACGGGTGTGGGGAACACGATTTTTTTCACTGGCAGAACGGGAAGAATGTCGGTTCATCCCCACGGGTGTGGGGAACACTTATTGCGATGGTAGGGTAACTGCGGATAATCCGGTTCATCCCCACGGGTGTGGGGAACACATAAAGGAACGCCACGGGAACGATTGGAAGCGCGGTTCATCCCCACGGGTGTGGGGAACACACTGCGAAACTGAAGACGAATGTGATATGTGCCGGTTCATCCCCACGGGTGTGGGGAACACTGGACGAGTGGATTGCCTCGCAGCGGGTTTCCCGGTTCATCCCCACGGGTGTGGGGAACACCTATGGCCGTCGATGTTGCCAATGCCACGGAACGGTTCATCCCCACGGGTGTGGGGAACACATGGGAAGCGGTATTTGAAAGAAGATTTAGAACGGTTCATCCCCACGGGTGTGGGGAACACAGTGGTCTGAGCTTCCTGACGGCACGCTGATGCGGTTCATCCCCACGGGTGTGGGGAACACACATTCTCCATTAATTCGCCTTCAACAACCGGCGGTTCATCCCCACGGGTGTGGGGAACACCGTCGCTTTATCAAGATCAGGTTTTAGATCATCGGTTCATCCCCACGGGTGTGGGGAACACATAAAAACATGAGAAACAAAACCGGTGACGAGCGGTTCATCCCCACGGGTGTGGGGAACACTTCGTGGTTGGTTGTCGCCGTTTGGGCCGTGGCGGTTCATCCCCACGGGTGTGGGGAACACGTATTAAGACATTCGTATGAGTAGCCGACCGGCGGTTCATCCCCACGGGTGTGGGGAACACGCACTACACTCCAAACGAGCAACGCCTAAAACCGGTTCATCCCCACGGGTGTGGGGAACACTTTATTGCAGCGACTACAAGGAGCATTAGGGGCGGTTCATCCCCACGGGTGTGGGGAACACGGATTGGTTGCCAATGGGATTGTATTTTTTTGCGGTTCATCCCCACGGGTGTGGGGAACACCACGCCAAGGCGATCATAAAAGCTATCTCAATCGGTTCATCCCCACGGGTGTGGGGAACACATACCGGGCATCCTGGATCAATCTCAACAATGCGGTTCATCCCCACGGGTGTGGGGAACACCTCTGGCTAGGATTTGCGAAGTTGAAGGGGTGCGGTTCATCCCCACGGGTGTGGGGAACACTTTATCAAAAATACGCTGTGTAAATTCGTCAACGGTTCATCCCCACGGGTGTGGGGAACACGATAAAAAGATTGTCGAGCAGGCGCACAAGCGCGGTTCATCCCCACGGGTGTGGGGAACACCCTCTGGAACGGCGTAATAATTGCCATCCGCGCGGTTCATCCCCACGGGTGTGGGGAACACATCAGTCCAGTCTCAAAAAGAGGAACAAGGCGCGGTTCATCCCCACGGGTGTGGGGAACACCCGAGCACCATTGGCCCCAATGCCAACAGGTTCGGTTCATCCCCACGGGTGTGGGGAACACCCCAGGATCTGGCTTGTCGTCCGAGAACAGTTCGGTTCATCCCCACGGGTGTGGGGAACACGCATTTGTTATTGTGCTGATCACTGATATTGTCGGTTCATCCCCACGGGTGTGGGGAACACCGATCAACGGGGTTGCTTGGTTATTAATTGCGCGGTTCATCCCCACGGGTGTGGGGAACACAGTTTCAGACTGATCCATTGGACTGGGTTGTTCGGTTCATCCCCACGGGTGTGGGGAACACATCAGTCCAGTCTCAAAAAGAGGAACAAGGCGCGGTTCATCCCCACGGGTGTGGGGAACACGCCGTCCGATGACGAGTTTACGATGCCTAAGGCGGTTCATCCCCACGGGTGTGGGGAACACGCGAATTCGATTTATGGGATGGAAAAACACCACGGTTCATCCCCACGGGTGTGGGGAACACGACTGAGGCGAATTGTACTGGTTATATGTTGGCGGTTCATCCCCACGGGTGTGGGGAACACTCATCCCAGCCTCCTCGAATATTTTTATTAGCCGGTTCATCCCCACGGGTGTGGGGAACACACTAGCATCACACGTCCGGACGTGGCAACGGTCGGTTCATCCCCACGGGTGTGGGGAACACTTCATCAGCCTGCTGGCCGCTGCCGATGGTAGCGGTTCATCCCCACGGGTGTGGGGAACACACTGATCATAACATATTGTTAATCAACCGAAATAACCACTCCGATTTTTCCACCGAAAAAACAGCCGTTTTTTACCATTAAATTGTTAAAGAGCATCATTATCCTTTTGGTCTTCAAGCGGATAAAAAGAAACCAGTTTGAGTCCGTCAAACTCGACCGGCAGACGACGGTTTTTACCCAAAGTAACAAAATCAAAACCCGATTCGGTATTGGTGCTCCAGGTCATAATTGCATTGCCTTCTTCAATACCGTCTACAATTTGCGCCCAGATCATCTCCCTGACTTTAGCCGATAAATCGCCGACATAAACGCCCGCCCGAATCTCGATCAGCCAAACGGCTAATCGCCCTCTTAATCGGTGCGGGACGTTTTCAACTACGATGACCAACATCGCCGATACTCTCAGGATTAGGAATGGCCGGAGCGATATTCTCTTCAGCAGGTTGGGGCAGTTCAAGTTCACCGGCGGCCAGCACTTCTTCTATGGTGGGAATGATTTTTCTGAGAATTTTACTTTGCCGGAAAATATCGCGACACATCAAGCGCACTTCCCGTTCCGGGTTGTGATAATTTTTGGCGGCGATTTTAAACGCATGGGGAATAATGTCGTCAAATTTGAATAAATCGGCGATGTCGTAGACGAACGACAAGGGTTTGCCGGTATGAATAAAGCCGATGGCGGGCGCGTAACCTGCCGCCAGCACCGCCGCTTCGCTGATGCCGTACAAACAGGCCGTTGCCGAACTGATGCAACGGTTCGGCATATCGCCGTTATCCCAGTCGGTCTGGTCGTATCTGCGGCCTTTCCATTCCACACCGGCCTGTTTGGCTAACAGCTGGTAGATTTTTTTAACGCGAGCGCCTTCTATGCCGCGCAGTTGTTCGACGCTACGCCGTTCCGGCGGCTTTTCGCCGAAACGGATTTCATACATTTTGCGCACCACTTTTAACCGCGCCACATCGTCCAATGCCAGTTTGGCCTGATATAGCAAGCGATCCGAGCGCGCGCCGCCCGGCTGGCCGGACGCATAAAGCCGAACCCCGGCCTCGCCGACCCAAACCAGCAAGGTTCCGGCTCTGGCGGCCAAGCTGACGGCCTGATGGGAAACCCGCGTCCCCGGTTCGAGCATCAGGCAAGCGATACTGCCGACCGGGATATGAGTTCTGATGCCGGTTTCGTCGATGACGACGAAAGCGCCGTCTTTAACGTCGACTTGGCCTTTTTCGATAAAAGCCATGGAGACGCGTTCTTTCATGGTGATGGGTCTTAGGGGTGGCAGCATGATTTTAATCCAAGGGTTTGCTCGTTCCTAAGCTCCTGCTTGGGAACGAAGTCGGCGAAGCTCCAGCTTCGCGTAGATGGAAGCTAGAGCTTCCGGTACTGCATTCCCAAGCAGGAGCTTGGGAACGAGCGAAAATACGGCCAAAGCCAGCTTTGGACTCCAGAAAACGTGAATACAGGAATTCAAAGCTGGCTTTGAACTTATGATTCTAAATGCCGTACTTTGCGAGGCTTAAGAGCGCGAACAAGGGACTCACCTATCCTACTCAAACACGCAAAATACGCTGCATAAGCAGGGTTTGCATATCGCGCCGTCCATCGAGTATTGCATGGACTACAATTTTGTCGGCAAATGTTTCATAAATAATCCGATAAGGTTTTTCAATCACCTGCCGATACTGCCGAATCCCCAAAGACAACAACTCCTTGGGGATGCTGCCTCTATCGGGAAAGTCAGCTAAATTGTTTACCGCTGTTCCCAGGCTATCGATGATCTTACCCGCGACATGATCGCTAACTTCCACAAGGTAATAATCATTAATATCCAGCAAATCAGCCAGCGCCGGTTCCGATAGAACAACCTCCAGCGTCATGCCAGCCCGCGCCGCGCCCGCAATTGGCTAAAAGCATCCACACTGGTGACGGTTTTCCCTAAACTGACCGCTTGCTGGCTTTGCGCCAGCATTTTCAACAATGCCAAGGTTTCCTGCATGCGCTCATACTCGGCAACGGACTGAACCACCATAGTGGCTTCGCCGTTTTGAGTAATAATCATCGCTTGGCCGGAATCTTTTAATTCCAAAGCGACCTGCGCGGCATTAGCCTTGAGATAGCTAATGGGTTTAATGTTTTTTGATAGATTCATAGTGTTCTCGCGCGTTTTGCAAATACCTAAATATAAACTAAATTCAGTTTATTTTAAATCCTTGCTAAAGAAAGCAGGCCGCAGCCGAAGGCTTTGGCGGGGCCTATGCCTTTAATTACCTGGTCATTGAAAGCCTCGACATCGGTAACTGTCAGTACGCCATCAAACATCACCGTCTGGATTTTTCCGCTTCGGCCTTCTTTAGCTTTACGAAAATACAAAATCGGTTCCGATTGCATAATCAGCGTTTCCAGTTGGGCAAAAGCTTGCAGCTTGCGCTCCAGCCAAGCCTGTTGCTGCTCTTCGTGCAACAAAGGAACACGCACAGTTTTGTTAAAGGTTTTACCTTTTTTCTCGACGGTGCCTTTACTGCTGTCTTTGATGGTTTTTATGGGATTGGCGCGTAGCCTGAAGCGTAGGCGCTGATCGTTTTGAATATTCAAAATGTATTCGCGCTGGGCCAGTAATGCCGGGCTTTGTTCGCCGCTTTGCGGCTGTATGGCTGATTGCAATAATACCTGAGCGCCAATGCCTTTTTGCAGCTGTTCAACGCGAAACAGGAACTCCCGATCCGCATCTTCAAAGCCAGGAAACAACCGCCATAAGGCTTGATGGAGCTGATAGGGATTTTGAGCTTGATGCCAGGGAATATGGATTTTACTCAGGTACATGCTCACCTCCAGAACCCAAAATGTAAATCTTCCTGTTATTAAATTGCCGTACTTTAGTGGCAAATAAAGGTTGATCGCGCGTCATCATCGGTGTGCCACCATCCAATTCAATTTCACTGTAAAGCGTACCATGATAAGGCTCAACCTTAATTAATGCGGCTTGTGCGTTTTCTGCGTTTACGATGGCTTCATATAAACGGCTTTGTATCGGACAAGAACGCCGCCCTAAAAACGGCGTGTAAACCGGTTTTTGGATCGCCTGTTTAACCTGTTCCAAGCCGTAATCAGCATCTTTTACAAATGCCATTGCCAGTGTAAATTCAGCATCACAAAGATATTCGCGCCTTGAAACAATCGCTTCTGGCCTTGGTTTACCATCCACTTTTCTGGCATGTTGTACGGTATGAAAATCGGTGATTTTTTGCATTGACACAAATTTATCTTCTGTACTTTCCCGCTGGGAAATTTTGCGTTTATTAGTCCGAACTGTCAGTTGAAAACTCTTATCCAGTGCTTTTAACGCTTTTATATCCTCGCGCTCGATACCAAGACACGCACCTAACAAGCCGACTATCCCGCTACGTGTTGGAAAGATTAAGCTGGGCCGATAGTCCTCATAAGTGTGACCGCCCCAAGCCTGCATCGCTCCTTGTAGTTTAATGATCAGGTAATCTTGCATAGCTTATGCCTTGCCGTTATTTTGTAACCATTGTTCCAGCTCGACTAAGGTTTTCATGCGCTTATCTTGTAGGGTGCAGTCTTCTATACTGAAAAAACCAACCGCATCTTGCAAGTCGTAACCGTCATATATTCTTTGTTTATAGTCGCAAAATGCGCTAATTGACGGTTTACGGAAGCCTCCGTTTTTACCTCTGCTTACAGGTTCTTCAAAGGCATTGGCTAAGGAAATAGGCATGTCGCTCAGCGATACACAGGCAAAATCAGTAGGGTTAAACGCGGCAAAGCTGTTTTGTTTTGCAGATGGGATGGTGGTCGCCAGCAAGTGTAAAAAATGTTTGGCTATATCCAACGCACCAGCCCTATCAACGCCCAGGTTTCTTTGCAATAGCGACAGGTTAAGGCTTGCGTAACGGTAAAAGACGCCCGCACTAAATTCCTGGGTATCTAAATGTCCTGAACCCGTTTCGCCGGAGTCTTGGATTAAATCATCAACTGCCGTAAACCAATCAATATCGCCATCAACGGTATGCGTAGTAATGGAATGCGCCATCGCCATTGCACCGTCAACGCTGGTCATAAGTCCGCTGGTTGCCATACGCCCGAAAAGGGCTATGTCCACAGCGGAAGCCAGTGCATTCTTAACTGCTTCGGCTTTTTCCTTTAGCTGCTTTTCAATTTTTTTGCCGATAGCTTCATCAATTAACTCTTCCTTGCTTTTTTTCTTCTTTTTTTGTTTGTTGAACGACTCGTCAATCTTTTTCAACTCATCATCCGATAGACCTTCTTCTTTAACTGCTTTAATGACGCGGCAGATTTCACGTATCTCATTAACTACCCAAGGTGCAACGGCAATTTTTTTTGCTGTTTTTTTAGCTTCACTTTTTTCTGCCGAATCATCGCCTTCTTCGTCGACTGTATCTTCTTCCACTTCATTTGCAGTCGATTTAGCGGTTTTAACAAAACGGTCAATCGCTTCGGTAACAAAAGCCGATTCAAATTCATCGCCGAGTTCTTTAATAAATTTCTCGTTTAATTTTGTTAAGTCGCGGGTACGAATAGACGGCTCACCAAAATGCTGCTTCCAATAGTTGTTGGCATGTTCCTCCAATCGGGGCTTCCTCATTTCCCGCTTCAAACTCTGGCTGGAAATACGCACCCGCCGTGTGCCGCCAAAAACAGCGGTTTTTTGCATGCCCATATCATCACGGTTTAGGCATGAGGAGTTATGGGAAATCAGGATATGGTAATTGACGAAATTTTTATCAGACATGCTGTGTTCCTTGCGATTGTTGTAATAATTCATGTAAAAATTCAGGTGCTAAATCAGCCCCGTTAGGCCAAACAATAGTATCGAGCTCTGTATCCAATTTAACCTGACTGAACAAACTTAAGTCTTTAAGCGGTTCAAACATGCCTCCCCATAACTCTTTGCTTAAATCGACGACGCCTTCTGCATCATCGTTAAATTTGAGCCATATCTGGTAATCTTGAAGATGCTTGGCATCGGTAACGTGTAATATCATTGCGGCTACTCCAAAGGTGCTATTTCTTTTAAAGGTTCGCGTCGTTGGCAGCAACGCCAGTTTTCCAATAATTCTTCCTGGTGTAAGTCCAGCCATTCCAACACATGTTTTAATGCCCGTTTTGGGAATTTCCCTTCAACGACACCGCCATCAATAGTGACGATAATTTCATATTCACCGTATTTTGCATGGAAATGTGGTGGACTGTGATCAGACCAATACATGGTAATAATGATGCCCAAAAAGCGGCTGACGATAGGCATGATCAATCCTCTGGTGGTTCTTGGAGGTGTGGCGATGCGGAAATGTAAAAATCACGCATTAATTGATGCTTGTTCTTTTTACCCCAGTAAAATAAAAGATTGCCCAGATCGGACCAATCGGCATAAGCGATAGGCTTTATTTGTTGTACAACACGCCTTAACTGAATCAAGTCATCAGGGGATTCGCGGCGCACCACTAAAAATAGGCGTTTCTCGCTAATGCCATGCTCATGTAATGATCTACCTAATGGCTTTCCGTTAGCTCGCTGTTGAACCCAAGGCAAAAAATAAACCAGTTGGGCCGCTTGTTTTTCATCTTGCTTCAATTGAAATTTTGTCGCGCTGATCAATTGATAGAACGCAGCAATACCTGTCATGTCATCAGGACTGGTTGCACGACGTAACATGGCTTTCTGCCCGTTATCCAGTTGTTGATAGCGTTCAACTAGTTTTAAATAGTCATTTTGTGGTTTATTCATGTACTGCTCCCATTTTATTCAGCATGTTGTTTAACATGGCTCGACTTTCAATAATGGCCTGTAGCATTTTTGGTTCATGTTCATAAGGCATCATGATTTGTTCAAAAATGGTTCGCGCTAAATCAGCAAATTGTTTTTGATAAGACGCTATATCATCCCAGACCAATTTTCTTAAAATACTGTGCATTAAACTTTCTGAATTATCAAAATACGCTTGTCTGGCTTTGCCTTTTACTGCTTTTTTAAAACTCGATTCTTTAGCTTTGAGTGTGCCTTTATCAATTGCGATTAAGGCAAACTTATTCATTGCCGCATTCAACTTTTTATAAACCTCAAGTCCGATATTGATTAGATGAAGCATTTCAGCGCTTTTGTTTTCCCAGTCGGTAGAAAGGCTATAGGTTTCATGCCTACGCCCGGCTAGGCTTTCAGCACTCCCTCCCTTTACATAACCACCTATGGCAAGTTTAATATCACGGCCTCGCCAAGTGCTGTTGTCTTGATATTGCTGCACAACCAAAGCGCAACTAGTGCCTTCTTGCTGTGTATCAACCAACTTTACTTGCGATTGAGTATAAAAAAAACTCAACATTTGTCCCCACAAGGGCAAATCGTTACGCGCTGAAAGAAAGGGTTTTTCTTTAGCGTTACCTGTATGCAGCCGTAGCATGTCAATCGGTGTATGCGGATGTTGCCAAAAACCGGCAATACTGCACATTCCGGTATTTTTGAAAAATCCAGTGGCTAAGCCATCTTTAACTGCTAGCTTTATTTTTGCAGGTTGCCAAAATAAACCACGCAACAAGCCGATATGTAGCGCACCTTCTTGTTTGTTTGAATGCGGTGCAATAACCCATGTCGGCTTCTGTATTTCTGCATTTAATAATTCGGGCGCTTTCTCCATCAAAAACGCTTTACTCAATACATTTGTCCAGATGGTTTTTCTTAAATTCTCACTTAAAACCAAGGTTGTTAGCGGCATAGAACCTTTTAATCCCACCGAAAACGCTGCTCCGCCCAAACTAAAGCCATTAGTCGCTTGCTGAAATAAAGCAATGGCTGCATCGCCCAAATGAACAGCCTGAATTTCATTAGGTGTATTGAAAAATCCGTTAGATGATGCACTGGTGCTGGTTTTTTCAGGCAAACCCACAAACATCTTCTGTAATGACGCCCAATTTTTATTGCCTTTTTCGGGTGTCACGCTGGCGGTTTGCATGAACGGTGTTTCAGGATGCAACAAATCAAACCAGTCAATAAACGACTGTATGGCTTGCTCGTAATCTGTTTCGGACATCGGTTCAGACCAGCGTTTTTTCAGGGCTTTTGCATCTTCCGGCATCAACACCACTTGCACCAAGCAAACAAGTAATTGCAATGCGGCGAGATCCATATCGTCACGCAAAACTGCTATATGCCAGTCTTGCTCTTGCTTATCGCACAGCAGTTTTTTTAAGGAAATCCGCTGCGACTCACCGTTGAATGACACGGGTATCCACTTATCAATTAGTAAATTCATTTTTCTCCAGCCTAAAATTTAGGCACGTACACAAGGGCAGTCTTTATGCGCCTTACATTAAAATTGAAAAGAACGATGCAAAGTAAATCCCCACACCTCTGGGGATTTGTAAAGGACAGCTACCACAACCGTTTCTTACGCTTTCGTTATCGTCAACCCCACCTCTTTACAATAAATAAACGTCACTTTTTCCAGCTGACTAACCCATTGTTCTTTTTCAAAAACCATCGGCAAAAAACGTAGCCCTCTAGCATCTGCCTTAGGGAGCTGATCTTGCCAGCGTTGAGTGACTGAAATCGAATTTAAACTGATCGTTTCCCAGTACTGCCATTTTTCCAAGCTATCCAAATCAACATCATCTAAAGTAAAAAGCTTGCCTTGTTTTTTAACAACCAGAATAACAGTTATGCTCATTTCGCCATCACGCGTTAATGATCCGGCCTTATCACTTTCATCGCTTTTAATTTCTTCAACCTTTCGCTTAATTATCATATTTGCAATCATGCGTTGAACATCAACCACTTCATCTGAATATTTCTGATAGGCTTTTTCTATGACCTCAGGCTCATCGCCCCATGCTTCTTCACAATAAACCTTTTCTATCCAATCCCGATAGGCAGTGTATTTTTTCAAGTCTTCTTGATTCGATTTAAAGATAATCTCTTTGTTTTTCAGAAATTGTTCTGTCCGCCACAATGCCCTTAGGTTTTGGTAAACATAGAGCGTATCACCATAGACCGCTTCCGTCGTCGGCACAATCACCACGCAACGCGGCTGCTCAAATCTTTGCGGTCTGTTGTCGCGCTGATGCCGATGTAATCGCCCCAAACGTTGAAATAATAAATCGACCGGGCAAAGTTGGGTGAGCATCCAGTCAAAATCCAAATCAAGACTTTGTTCAACCACTTGCGTTGCGACCAAAATCCGGCCTCCTGATGCGCGGTCTTGTTCATGCTTGCCGTAATAGCCGGTAATGTCTTGTTCTATCTTCTGACGGTCAACAAATCGAAACCGTGAATGGAACAAATCAACCGGTATCGTCGTTAATCCGGCTAATTGTTGAACGATATTTTGGGCATCGGCAACCAGATTGCAGATCACGGCAACTTTCGCACCTTGCTCAGCGGCTTGAACAATTTTCTCCAATTGCTCTGGTGATAAAACAAGCTGTTCGGCTTGCCATGTTTCAACATTTACCATGCGCTCGGCAGTTTGTTCGGAGTCCGGCAATTCAAAAGGAAGAACCAGATTAGCCGAAGCATGAGTCACTAGCGGATATGCCGGATTTTTCTGTTCCGATTGAACGCCCCAGCTTTGTAATAATTTGGCTTTTTGATGATGTGGCAATGTCGCGGATAATAAAATGACACTGCCGGCAGCTTGTTTTTGACGTTTAAGAACCTCAGTCAATAGCCCATACATATAACTGTCATAGGCATGAACCTCGTCAATGATCAAAATGCTTTTTTGAATTCCAAAGCCGCGTACAAATTGATGCCGCACAGGCAACACTGACAATAAAACTTGGTCAATCGTACACACGCCAATCTGCCCTAAAAATGCCCGCTTTTTACTCGCCCCCAACCATTCGGAGCATTGCACCCCCGCTTCTTCTGCGCCTTGAGCAGTCAATCGGCTGTTTGCCAGGATATTTTTGAAATCATGATTCAAGTCTCTTTTGCCATGTGCCAAGACTACGTTTGCACCGCCTTCAAACAATTTATCGGCAACGTCTTTTAAACGCTTCAACATTGCGTTGGCTGTAGCTTGGGTGGGTAATGCAAAGATAATGCTGCTTCCTAAACTTGGATCAGACGTTAATAACTTTGAAGCGTACGCTAACGCAGCTTCGGTTTTGCCTGAACCAGTGGGGGCTTCAATAAGCGTTAAACCTTGTGCAAGCGGAAAAATATCGACAACCGTTTGTAGTCCTTGTGGCTCATATTGTGGGAATAACGCGGCCATACCGCCTTTTCCTTTCACTTTCGACAACACGCCGAACGCCTTAAGAGCTTTTTCAGCAAATGGTAAGCGTGAATTGAAATAGGCTTTTAAATCAGCTTGTTCTGATGTTTGATACGAGAAATAATCAGTTGATGAACCTATCCAATCACAGACGCTACAAAATCCTGCAAGCATGGATGGTAAAGTTTCCGGAATGTCACTCAACTCCAAGCCCACAGGCTCCAAGAAAATCTGTTTAAGGTTTTGTACCCACTCAATACGCGCCTGTTTGTCTTGTTGTTTAATGGCATCGCTAATAAATGCAGGTTCTACCAACGAACTATTTTCAGGAATACGCCCATGATGACCTGCCACTTGCTGCATCCAGTCCATTGCCTCATTTTCATTGAGACAATCAAAACCATAATCGGGCAATTCATTTTCAAACCAGCCATAGCCATTACTGCCGTGATCGTATTTGGTATCTACTGTGCTTTTAAGAGCCGCATAAATATCGGCCTGTAATTGTTGCATTGTGGTGGGTGATTTCATCTGAAACCTAATATCCAGCTTGCCTAAGTCATGCAGAGCTATAAAAAACATCAACCAGGCATAGGCTGAATTCTCATTCACTTGCATGGACTGTTTAAACTGCTGACGTAATGCCGAACTATGTTGCCACCACTGATCTGCCACTGCCGCCACATCCAAACAATGGTAAGGCAGTAAATGATAAGGCGCGTAGTTATCTTGTTTATATTGCCACTTTTCTTTTTCTGCGAACTTGTCCAGATCAGCCGTGTTTAATTCACTCTTGGATTTTTTCAATTGCTTGGCAAGCTGTTCCTTAAAATTAGCTAATATTTTTTCTTTATCATGCCCCGAACAATAAGCCGCTTTAAGTGGTTCATGCGCCTTTCCCCAAAATGTGTAATACAACTTTTCCGTCATGTTTCCGCCCTAACGCTTGCTTTGATTCCCATTATCCACGGTTACAACCTCATCCGGTGAGGTTGTGCTTTATTTTTTAATAATTTTTTTGCATGGTTTTCTATTTGCTCACCGATACAGTCAAGCAATAGTGGGACAATTTAACTTCCATTTCTGCGCCCTGTTTGAGGATGACCATCGTCAACTCGCGGCTGCCCGTTGATGCTATTCAATTCCTTGATTTAATCGTTTTCCGGTGATCGGTTTCACACGGCGATCTCCATTACCCTATCTTTCTCTGTAACGATAAAATTTTCCATATCGACGGCTAAACAGCCTTCCACAACTTCGTAAAAATTGCTCAGTAACTCATCAAAGGTGTCGCCTTGAGTAACACAACCCGGTATCGAAGGTACTTCAGCCCAATATCCACCTTCTTCAGCTTCATGAATTATGACTTTAAGTTTCATTGGTATTTCCTCGTTGTCTATAAAAAAATTCAGCTACGCTGGTTAGTGCAGATTACATCCCGACTCGTTAAAAACGGGATAAGTCTGCTCATGAATCTCTAAAATCAATTAAAAACCAAGTACTACATTATCAAACGACAACCTCATTCGGTGAGGTTGAACTTTATTTTTTATAAATTTTTTGCATAGCTTCTACTTGCTCCCTGACTCCATCAACCAAAAACTGCGGCGATTTAACCTCCACTTCAGCGCCGTGTTTGAGGATGTCCATGATCAATTCGCGGCTGTCGTTGAACGGGATGCTCAGCTGGTAATTCCCGTTGTCCAACCATTGTCCTTGCTGGTTGGGATGCCAGTTTTCATCGGCGACCCATTTAGCTCTGGTTTTGCTAAATTCCAATACGGCGATGTGTTCTGCATCGCCGCTGAAGATGCCGTAGGACGAGGTGAGGAATTGTTCCAGCTGTTTCGGGTCGGTCGACAGGGCAATTTGATCTAGTATTTTTGCTGCGCCGATGTTATCTACGGCAAACACCCGCAGTTGATCCCGATGATGGCAGTGGGCGGCTATATACCAGTTGTCGCGATAGTAGATGAGTTGTTGCGGCGAGATTGTTCGTTGGGTTTGGGCAGCATTTTCACCCCTGGCGGTATAGTGAATGTCGATTCGTTTGTCGTTGAACAAGGCGGCGGCTATTTTTTTGAACTGGGCATCGTCTTTTAAGCGCCGACCGATGGAGAGGATGTTTATTTTCTGTGAGATGTTGGCCGGGGAGTGCGGTTGTAACTTGAACAGCTGGTTGATTCTTTGTTGAAGTAGGGTGATTTGCTGGCTGAGTATGCCGGGGCTGATGTTTTGCAGGATTTGATGGCAGATCAGCAGGCCGTTCAGTTCTTCGGCGCTGAACCAGAGTCCGGGCAGTTGGTAGGGCTTGTCTGCATGTTGTTGGTCGTAGTAATAGCCGTTGAGTTTCCGGTCGTATTCCAGCGGCGCATCAAGATAAAGACGCATGTCTTCAATATAGCGTGCCGCTGTTGCCTTGGCGCATTCGAGTTCTTTCATGATGTCTGTTAACGGTATCGGGGTGCGGCGGTTGGTTAAGAGGTTGTGTAATCGATATATTCTGTCGAAACGGTCCATTTGATTTTTTCCTGTTTTGTTTAGCATGGTGATCGGCCGGGCTACTACCCTACGATTGAAATATTCAATAAAGCGTAGCTATTCAACGGTTTCCGGCTATGAATAATAGAACACGGATACCAAAAGCAGGCGCCTCTAGGCGACACTGATTGACGGGTTGAAACGGATTTTATCAGTGTTTATCAGTCAAATTCGTGTTATTACTAGCCCACGGTGGTTTGCACCGTTGGTTAATCTTCGGCTGGGTGTTTTTACACGGTAAGCCAGCGCAAACGCGAGGAGATGAGTAGCCATAAAGCGTCATATCGCTAAGTGAAAAGGCAGCGTTCTTTTGTCTTGTCCCTGTTTGACGCTCCCTTTTTACTATGAACGTTACGCTGCAACAGGAGATTAATAATGCGCAAAATAATGATCAACCAAGCCGCTGAACATGCCCCATCTTCCGATCTGAATTTTCTGGATCTGGAGCATCTGGCCCAAGTAGAGTTTACCTCGGAGTGTCCGGAGCACCCGGTTGAGTCCGCCTTGTTACTGACGGGGGATTCGGGCGCAGGATGGCAGGCGGCAAGCGCCGGTGAGCAAACGATCCGTCTTGTTTTCGATCAACCCCTCACCATAGAACACATTTTTCTGATGTTCGATGAGCAGCAACAGTCGCGCACCCAGGAATTTATCCTACTTTGGTTGATGGATAATGAGGATGCATACCGGGAAATTTTACGCCAGCAATACCACTTTTCTCCTCCGGGCACCACGCGCGAAATCGAGCATTATGAGGTCAGGCTTAATCAATTAAAGGTGTTGGAGTTAAGAATAATGCCAGACATCGGTGGCGGTGAGGCTTGCGCCGGACTTAAACAGTTGCGTCTCGCGTAAATGCCGCTTCTAATAGTCATGGCTGTCCAATTGCGTGCGATAGCTAAATAAATAATAAAAAAATAGCGTGAGCTTACGGGCTTAGAGCTAAACCAACCAAAGAGGAGAGGTAGTTATGATGTTTCCAACATCTGCATCAGTTGTTATCGCATTATTGATGGGTATTGTAGGGGGCGCATTCGTGATTTGGGAATTGCGACGCGTTCTTGGCTATGACCCCGGTAATGAAACCATGCAAGCCATTGCAAAGGCTATTCAAGAGGGATCGGCGGCTTTTTTGTCGCGTGAGTATCGTGTCATTGCGATTTTTGTCGTCATAGTCGCTACGGTTATTTCCACATTTTTACATTGGCAGACCGCGCTTTGTTTTGTGGTGGGGGCGATTGCGTCGGCAGGCGCGGGCTATTTGGGGATGTATGTGGCGGTTCGCGCCAACGTCCGAACTGCGGCAGCGGCCGGGCGCAATCTGCATGAAGGGTTGCGCGTTGCCTTTGGCAGCGGCTCGATTATGGGTATGGCGGTGGTCAGTTTTAGTCTGATCGGCATGACGGTACTGTTTTTGATGTTTAACGGCAACCCGAACCAGCTGACCTATATTACCGGCTTCGGGTTTGGCGCGAGCAGTATTGCGCTGTTTGCAAGGGTCGGCGGCGGCATTTATACCAAAGCCGCCGATGTGGGCGCTGACTTGGTGGGTAAGGTCGAACAAGGCATTCCTGAGGACGATCCGCGCAATCCCGCCGTCATTGCTGACAATGTGGGCGATAATGTGGGTGATGTCGCGGGCATGGGTGCCGACTTATTTGAAAGTTATAGCGGTTCTATCATTGCTGCTGCAACGTTGGGTGCGGCATTGGGTGCAAAGTCGCCGGCTTTTATCGGCTTGCCTTTTCTGGTTGCCGCCGTCGGTATAATTGCCAGCCTTTTCGGTATTTATATGGTGACCGGCGAAGAGCCAAAACAGTCGGAAAACGGCAATGATTCTATACTCGCCCGCATCGCCCGGTTTATCGGGCAATATGTGATAAAAATTGATGAAAATGCCAGTCTGGATGATTTGTTGAAAGCGTTGCGCCATTCCGTTTGGGGTGCTTCAGTGATCATTCTGGGGCTTTCTTTAATGGCTGTATTGATTTCGGGTGTCAGTTTCAATTATTGGCTGGTTATTCTGGTCGGTTTGGTGACGGGAAATGCTATCGCTTATGTGACTGAATATTACACGTCCTATACGGACAAACCCACGCAGGCCATTGCCCACGCGACGCAAACGGGTGCGGCAACAACCATTATCCAGGGTTTGGCCGTGGGTATGATGAGTACCGTATTTCCGGTATTGATTGTCGCGGCGGCTATCTTGCTGAGTATCTGGCTGGGTCATAAAGCCGACGGTACTATGGCCGCAGGTCTCTATGCGGTGGCTCTGGCGGGTGTGGGGATGTTAAGCACGCTGGGCGTTACGCTGGCGACTGATGCTTATGGCCCGGTCGCCGATAATGCGGGCGGCATTGCCGAGATGAGCCATTTGCCCAGTGAGGTGCGCCATCGCACCGACGCGCTGGATAGCTTGGGCAATACTACTGCCGCTACCGGCAAAGGTTTTGCGATCGGTTCGGCGGTATTGACCGCGCTGGCTTTATTGGCCGCTTATGTGACGGCGGCAAAAATCGATAATTTGAATATCCTGGGACCTACCATGCTGCCGGGCATCCTGATTGGCGCGATGATGCCTTATCTGTTTTCCGCACTGACCATGATGGCGGTGGGTAAAGCGGCACATGAGATTGTTGTCGAGGTGCGTCGTCAGTTTCACGAAATTCCGGGTTTGATGGAAGGCACGGGACAGCCTGATTACGCAACTTGCGTCGGTATCAGCACCGAAAGCGCGTTGCGTGAAATGATATTGCCCGGGGCATTGGCGGTTGTGGTGCCGCTGGTTGTGGGGCATGTCTTGGGTAAGGAAGCGCTTGCGGGCATGCTGGTTGGCACTATGTCTTCCGGCTTCCTGCTGGCGGTGATGATGGCTAATGCGGGCGGTGCCTGGGACAATGCGAAAAAGTGGATTGAAACGGGGCAATACGGCGGCAAGGGTTCCGACTCCCACAAGGCGGCGGTGGTCGGCGACACGGTAGGTGATCCGTTTAAAGACACCAGCGGTCCGTCTTTGAATATTTTGATCAAACTGATGACTATCGTCAGTCTTGTGTTTGCCAATTCATTCGGTTCGGGGTGGTTTAATTTTTAAAAGCGTATCTGTATTGGTATAAAGCCACGAAGGACTGCAAGGATGCATGAGGTGTAACAATGCCGGGGTAATTGTTGAGGACGGAAATAAAACTTCGTGCTCTTCGTGCCTTCGTGGTGATAATCTTTAAATATACTTATATTGATACATGCGGTCACTAAAATCCAAGTTACGAGGTTGATATGTTTAAACGGTTGATTGTTTTGTTGTTGATGATGGTTTTGTCCGGCTGTGGTTATAACACCTTGCAGTCCAGTGACGAGGACATTAAAGCGACCTGGGCGGAGGTGCTGAACCAGTATCAGCGCCGCGCCGATCTGGTGCCTAATCTGGTGAATGTGGTGAAAGGCTACGCGGCTCACGAAAAGGATGTGCTGACCGAAGTGACCGAGGCTCGTGCCAAAGTAGGCGCGTTGCAGGCTACGCCGGAATTGGTTAATGATGAGCAGGCGTTCCAGAAGTTTATTGCCGCTCAGGGGCAAATGACCAGTGCGATTTCACGGCTGCTGGCGGTGGCGGAAAATTATCCGCAACTGAAAGCCGACGGTCTGTTCCGTGATTTACAGGCGCAGCTGGAAGGCACGGAAAATCGTATCACTGTGGCGCGCAATCGCTATATTGCTGCGGTCAAGGGATACAATATTACCGTGCGCTCTTTTCCTTCCAATCTTACCGCGATGATGTTCGGTTACCAGACTAAGCCGAGCTTTACTGTTGAAAATGAACAGGCCATTGCGGTGCCGCCCAAAGTGGATTTTGGCGCACCTGCAAAAGTTGGCGGCCAGTAATATGTTGTCTGCGATATTTCCCCGCGTCCGTTACGGATTTGGCGTTGCCCTGTTGCTGTTTTGCATGACGGCTTGGGCAGTGGTTGGCGTTCCCGAGTTATCAAGTCGCGTCACCGATCTTACCGCCACACTCAGCGCCGAACAGGCCACGGCATTGGAAAATAAGTTGGCCGCATTCGAAGCCAAAAAAGGCAGTCAGATCGCAATATTGATCGTGCCGACTACTCAGCCCAAAGATATAGCTGAGTTCGGCATAGAGGTTGCCGATTTATGGCAAGTCGGTCGGAAGGGGGTCGATGACGGCGTCATTTTGATAGTGGCAAAAGATGACCGAAAACTGCGTCTGGAAGTCGGCTATGGGCTGGAAGGTGTTATTCCCGATGCAGTTGCCAAGCGGGTGATTGCCGAGACCATTACGCCGCATTTCAAGGAGGGCGACTACGCCGGCGGTATTGATGCAGGAATTACGCAGCTAATGGCGTTGATCGGAGGAGAGGCCTTGCCCGCACCGTCTGAAAGTTCGAGTGAAGGACAGGGCGAGGGGGCTTTTATGTTTATTTTGATGGGCGGCTTAATCGCAGGTTTTGTGCTGTCAGCCATGCTGGGGCGGGTCATGGGCGGTATGCTGGCGGGATTGGGTAGTGGCCTGCTGGCCGCACTGATTTTTGGGGTGGCTTTTTCGGCAGCGACATTTGTCGGGTTAATGGTTTTTTTTATCGTTGGGGTTCGTTCAACGGGCGGACGCGGTTGGTCTAGCGGTGGAGGCTTTGGCGGGAGTAGTGGCGGCGGTTCATGGGGCGGTGGTGGCGGCCGCTTTGGCGGAGGAGGCGCATCAGGATCATGGTAAATATTAAACGTTGGTTTCGTCATGCCTTTATGCCGCCGTGGCGGTGGCGCATATTGTTTCCCCAAACGGTGCTTGGAGGCATTGAAAAAGCGGTAAAACATTCCGAGTATCAGCATGGCGGGGAGCTACGTTTTGCCGTTGAAAATGCACTTGCACTGGGTCAGGTTTGGCAGGGCATATCGGCTCGTCAGCGGGCGATAGAGGTGTTTTCAAATTTGCGGGTCTGGGATACTGAACAAAACAGCGGTGTTTTGATTTATGTGTTGCTGGCGGACCGTGAAGTCCATATTGTCGCAGACCGGGGTATTGCCAAGTGCGTAGCGCAAGCCGAGTGGGATGTGGTAGCTGAAGCGATGCAGAAAGAATACCGGCGTGGCGACTTTCTGCACGGGTCGTTGCAAGGCATCGAGCGCATTACGGTGTTGCTGGCTACTTATTTTCCACCCGGTGCAGATAATCCCAATGAGCTTTCCAATAAGCCTGTTATCGTTAAGTAATGGGATTTTATTTACCACGAAGACACGAAGAAAAGATAGATAGAGGGGGAATCCAAAACTACATAGAAGGCGCACGTGCGGCGCTTGTAAGCAGTTTATTATAAATATCCTTTTGCCACGAAGCACTCAGTTCATATAGAGTAAAAACTTCGTGTCCTTTGTGTCTTCGTGGTGATAATCTTTTTATAAATACCTCACGCGGATTTGACGAATTTGTTGTTTCCATATACCATTGCGCGGTTATGTTAGCTCGATTACCTGAATATATAGATCCCTTGCACCTTGCTGATAAGCGTGGTGAATTGAAGGGGCAAATACCCATAAGTAGCTTGGATCGTTTGGCCGATGTGCTGTTCAACGAGACGGGAGCTGTAGCTGTGGATCTTTTTTTTGGTCGGGAAGGAAGATTGGCCAAAGTTGAAGGGCAAATAGAAGCGGTTCTGGAGCTTAAATGCCAAAACTGTCTGCAAGCAGTGCAGTGGCCGGTCAAAAGTGCCGTCAAGCTGGGTATTGTTACTTCATTAGATCAAGCAGACAGATTGCCCGAGGATTATGAGCCGTTGTTGGTTGATGAAGAAAAAATCCTTCTAAAAAGCATTATTGAAGACGAGTTGTTACTTATTTTGCCTGCATTCCCCAAGCACAAGCACAATTGTCTCGCCCATAAGCAGGGTAACAATAAAGTGGATTTTTTACCGAATGAACAGCAGTCGCCCACCAAAAACCCTTTTTCCATCTTAGCCAAATTAAAAAACACTGGAGATTTATAATGGCCGTACAAAAAAGTAAAGTATCGCGTTCAAGACGTGGTCAACGTCGTTCACACGACGCGTTAACAGGTAGAACCTTGTCTCAAGATCCAATGACAGGTGAAACTCATATTCGTCACCATGTTACTCCGGATGGCTTCTTTAAAGGCCGCCAAATCGTAAGCAACGGCGACGAAGATTAATAAATCTTTCCACCTTGCAGCATGATGAATGCCGAAGTTGATCAAATCAGGTCAGGTTCGGCTTTTTTATAATAACTCAGGAGTCATCCGTAAGCGTGAGCCTAACAATTTCGATTGATGCAATGGGCGGGGATTACGGTCCTGAAGTCACCATTCCGGCATCATTGGATTGTTTAAAAAACAATCCAGACTTAAAACTGATCTTAGTGGGCGATGAAGCTGTCCTTAATCCGCAGCTGGCCCAAGCCTTAATTGATTTTCAGGATAGACTCACTATTCAGCACGCCTCTCAGTGTGTTGGAATGGATGAATCACCGTCTAAAGCGCTAAAAAATAAAAAAGACTCATCAATGCGGGTTGCCATCAACCTGGTTCATGACGGGCGCGCAGATGCTTGTGTTAGTGCCGGCAATACCGGGGCTTTAATGGCTACTGCCCGTTTTGTACTTAAAATGATCCCCGGTATTGATCGACCCGCCATTATTTCCACGTTACCGTCAATTAACGGACATACTCATGCACTTGATTTGGGGGCAAATGTGGATTGCACTGCGGAGCATCTTTTTCAATTTGCAGTGATGGGTGCCGAGCTGGTTAAAGCGGTTGAGAATATTGATAATCCCAAGGTGGGGTTGTTAAATATCGGCGAAGAAGATATGAAAGGTAATGAGCAGGTTAAAGCAGCTGCAAAATTACTGGAGAATTCATCGTTAAACTACATAGGCTATGTCGAAGGCGATTCTTTAAATGCAGGTCATATCGAAGTTGATTTGATTGTTGCCGATGGTTTTGTCGGCAATGTCGCACTCAAATCCATTGAAGGCGCGGCTAAAATGATCGGCACTGCATTGAAAGAGGCTTTTGGCAGGAATATTGTAACCAGGTTGGCGGGATTGCTGGCCTATCCGGTACTCAAATCATTTAAAAAGCGTATCGACCCGCGTTTGTATAATGGCGCAAGCTTTTTAGGGTTACGTGGTCTGGTTATTAAGAGCCATGGCGGCGCTGACGTGCTGGCGTTCAAAACGGCTATTCATCTTGCTGAAATTGAAGTCAAAAAAGATGTTATTAGAAAAATAAGTGAGCAAGTCGAAAAGACTTTGGCTCTGAGAGAGAATGCATGACTCGTTATTCAAGAGTAATCGGTACCGGCGGTTATTTGCCGGAAGAAGTTCGCACCAATGAACAGATATCACAAACTGTTGATACCTCCGATAGTTGGATTTTTGAGCGAACCGGCATTAAAAGTCGTCGTATCGCAGGAGCTGAAGAAACAGCTTCAAGTATGGCTGAAATTGCGGCAAGACAGGCTATAGAAGCCGCAGCTTGCGATCCCGAAGAAATTGATTTGATTATTGTTGCGACCGGAACGCCTGATCGTGTTTACCCTAGTACAGGCTGTTTATTGCAGCGGCGCTTGGGTATTAAAAACTGCGTCGCCTTTGATGTTCAGGCCGCCTGTTCAGGTTCGATTTTTGCGTTGAGTATTGCCGATCAATATATAAAGTCGGGTGCAGCCAAGAAGGTTCTTGTTGTGGGGTCTGAAATCTGTTCGCGCGTTGTTGACTGGACTGATCGGGGTACTTGCATCTTGTTCGGTGATGGCGCAGGCGCGGTACTGCTGGGCGCATCGGATGAGGCCGGTATTTTATCGACGCATATTCATTCTGACGGCGAATATGAAGATCTACTGTACTGTCCAAACCCTCAGGCGGCTACCGAGGCGAACAAAGATGAGGCCGGTTACATCAACATGCGCGGTAACGAAGTGTTCAAGGTGGCCGTCAATACGCTGGGTCGCATAGTCGATGAAACCTTGGCTGCAAATAACATGTTGCAATCCGATGTTGACTGGTTGGTTCCTCATCAGGCGAACACGAGGATTATTGCGGCGACAGCAAAAAAATTAAAAATGTCCATGGATCATGTTATTTTGACCCTGGAAAATCAAGGTAATACCTCATCCGCATCGGTTCTGCTCGCTCTCAATGAAGGTGTTCGGGACGGTCGCATTCAGCGGGGACAAGTTGTTCTGCTTGAAGCATTTGGGGCAGGATTCACTTGGGGTTCTGCGTTAATTAAATACTAAAAGCGTATGGAAATGAATAACCAAATTTATAACTTAGCTTTTGTTTTTCCAGGACAAGGTTCGCAATCTGTCGGTATGTTAACTGATTTGGCTGCCAGCTATCCTGAGGTAAAGCATACTTTTGAACGAGCATCCGATGCGCTGGGCAAAGACTTATGGTCTATTGTCGCAAAAGGTCCGGAAGACGAGCTTAATCAAACGCATAATACACAGCCTGCAATGCTGGCCGCCGGTGTGGCCGTTTGGGAGGTCTGGTGTAAACACAGTAATGTTCGTCCCGCATGGATGGCAGGGCACAGCTTAGGCGAATATACCGCCTTGGTGTGTTCGGATGCTCTGTCGTTTGAAGATGGCATAAAACTGGTTGCAGCAAGAGGGCGACTGATGCAGGAGGCTGTGCCTCCCGGCGTCGGTGCAATGGCGGCAATTTTGGGTCTTGAGGATCATCAAGTTGTTCAGGTTTGTGCTGATGCGGCTGAGGACGAAATAGTTTCGGCAGTCAACTTCAATTCGCCGGGGCAGGTGGTCATTGCGGGTAACGTTGCTGCTGTTGAAAGAGCAATGCTTGCGGCAAAAGCGGCAGGCGCCAAACGAGTTGTATTGTTGCCGGTCAGTGTGCCTTCGCATTGTGCGTTAATGGGACCGGCTGCCAAAAAGCTGGATGAGCAATTACAGCGCACGGCGATTGATACGCCAAAAATGACGCTGATCCATAATGTAGATGTTGCATCGCACAG
This sequence comes from Methylobacter tundripaludum SV96, assembly GCF_000190755.2. GTDB lineage: Bacteria > Pseudomonadota > Gammaproteobacteria > Methylococcales > Methylomonadaceae > Methylobacter_A > Methylobacter_A tundripaludum. Next base: position 871,345 of record NZ_JH109152.1, read on the forward strand.
CGCCCCCGAAGTCATTCGTAACGCATTAAAAGAACAACTCTATAAGCCGGTGCGCTGGGCCGACAGTATCAAGTTTATGCATGATCAGGGCGTTACCTGTTTTGTTGAATGCGGTCCGGGCAAGGTGTTAATCGGGCTGAACAAGCGTATCGCCAAGGATGCCGAGCAACTGTCTATTTATGATCCGGAAACATTAAATAAAGTATTGGAGCAACTCAATGGATAAACAAGTAGCTTTAGTAACGGGTGCCAGTCGTGGCATTGGTCGGGCAATAGCAGAAAGATTGGCTCAAGATGGTTTTTTTGTTATCGGCACCGCTACTACGGATAACGGCGCCGATTCAATTTCCGCCTATCTGGGCGAGCATGGCAAGGGCTTAAAGCTTGATGTCGCCAATCCGGACTCCATTGCAGAAGTCATGAAAAGTATTAATGACGAGATTGGGGCGCCGATCGTACTGGTCAATAACGCCGGTATCACCCGTGATAATTTGTTGATGCGCATGAAGGACGAAGAGTGGGATGATATTATCAACACCAACCTGACTTCGGTTTTTCGTATGAGCAAAGCAGTACTGCGCGGCATGATGAAAGCCAAAACAGGTCGTATTATCAATATTTCATCTGTAGTAGGTTCAACCGGTAATGCGGGGCAGGCAAATTATGCCGCAGCAAAAGCCGGAATGGTTGGCTTTGCCAAATCCATGGCCAAAGAAGTGGGTTCACGTAATATCACCATCAATACAGTGTCGCCTGGATTTATCGATACTGATATGACCAAAGAGCTGAGTGATGATATTAAAAATACCTTGCTGTCGTCTATTCCCCTGTCTCGTTTGGGTAAGGCGGAAGAAATCGCGCATACGGTTTCATTTCTGGCTTCCAATGGTGCAGCCTATATCACTGGTGAAAACATTCATGTAAATGGTGGCATGTTCATGCCGTAAGAGGTGTTGCCTATAGGCCGTATCAGTATGTTCATGCCTTAATATTGTGACATTGTCGCAATATAAAGTATAATTCCCCCGCCGTCTGGAATTTCCGGAGACGGGATTTCAAATAAAATTAATAACAATACTATTGTAGGTCTCAGATTAGACACTGGGAAACTACATTGTTTGAGGACAATAATTATGAGTAACATTGAAGAACGAGTAAAAAAGATTGTTGCAGAACAATTGGGTGTTAAAGAAGATATCGCTACTGATGCTTCATTCGTAGATGATCTTGGTGCTGATTCTCTTGATACAGTCGAACTCGTCATGGCTCTTGAAGAAGAATTCGAATGCGAAATTCCAGACGATGAAGCTGAGAAAATAACAACTGTTCAGCAAGCTATCGATTACGTAGTAAAAAACGCTTAAAACTGATCTTTAGTTGATGAACTTGTAGGTTGGGTTACGACTGCATGGATGCAGAAAGTAGAGCAAAGCAGGAGCAATTGCCGACGACTGCACGGATGCAGAAGGTAAAGCAACGCACGGAGCGATTGCCAAACGTAGCGTAACCCATACTTAGTGCTTTGATGACGTATCACATGCACACCGGCCTACATAACCAACTCTTTATTCCCCTCCTTTATTTTTCTTACGGTAAATCACATTGAGCAAACGTCGAGTTGTAATAACTGGATTAGGCGCAATCACGCCTTTAGCTAACACGGTCTCAGAAACATGGGACGGTATTATTAACGGTAAAAGCGGCATCAGCCCAATTGATTCCTTCGATATTTCTTCTTTTGCCACCACCTTTGGCGGCGTCATAAGGAATTTTGATATTAGCCAATATATTCCCGAAAAAGATGCCAAACGTATGGATGGATTTATCCATTACGGTATTGCAGCGGGCTGTCAGGCGATTGAAGATTCAGGTATTGAAGTAACCGAAGCTAATGCCGAACGTATTGGCGTTGCTATCGGATCGGGTATCGGTGGTATTACCGGTATTGAAGAATGTTATGCCGTTTATGACAAGAGTGGCCCACGACGTATCTCGCCATTTTTTGTTCCAGGTAATATCATTAATATGATTTCAGGCAACCTTTCAATCAAATACGGATTAAAAGGTCCAAATTACGCCATTGTTACCGCCTGTTCAACAGGCACGCATAACATTGGCGATGCAGCACGTTTAATTAAATACGGCGATGCCGATGTCATGATTGCGGGCGGCGCTGAACGCTGCACGACATCACCGACGGCAATGGGCGGTTTTGCTTCGGCAAAAGCCTTGTCCCGTCGCAATGATGATCCGCAAGCCGCCAGTCGTCCCTGGGACAAAGACCGTGACGGTTTTGTGTTAAGCGATGGCGCCGGTGTTGTGGTTCTTGAAGAACTGGAACATGCCAAAGCGCGTGGCGCAAAAATTTATGCTGAATTGGTAGGCTTTGGCATGAGCGGTGACGCTTATCACATGACTACACCTTCACCCGGTGGCGAAGGCGCTGCGCGTTGCATGAAAAATGCCTTGCGTGATGCCGGTCTAAATGCCGATGCTGTCGATTACATCAATGCGCATGGCACATCAACACCGGCCGGCGATGTGGGTGAAACTCAAGCGATGAAAGCCGCATTGGGCGACCATGCCTATAAAGTTGCCGTCAGCTCGACAAAGTCGATGATCGGTCATTTATTAGGCGCTGCGGGCGGTATTGAAGCGGTGCTGACCGCATTAAGCATCAAAAATCAAATTGCTCCGCCAACCATCAATCTGGAAAACCAAGATCCGGAATGTGATCTGGATTTTGTGCCGAATATCGCAAGAAACATGAAGATTGATGTAGCCATGTCCAATTCATTCGGTTTTGGCGGAACTAATGGCTCGTTAATTTTTAAACGGTATGAGTAATTAGTTTTCAGTTAAAAAACTGAAAACCGTGAATCAAAAAAATGATTCTCATCAATGGTGAAAGCAAGGAACATATCGAAATAGCCGATCGCGGTTTTCAATACGGCGATGGATTATTCGAAACCATTGAAGTTAGAGACGGACAGGCTGTTTTTCTCGAACGCCATTTGGAACGGTTAAACTCAGGTTGTCAACGGCTTTACATTCCTTTTCCAGGCGCGGAATTATTAAGCTTTGAAGCTGGAGAGCTTTGTCGCCGATCGGCTGGCGGCAGGCACTCCGTTCGAGCCGTGCTTAAAGTCATAGTCACGCGCGGCTCGGGTGGGCGAGGTTATCGCCAACCCGATGTCATTCAACCTACTCGCGTATTAAGTCTCCATCCCTATCCGGATTACCCGGAAATATACCGAGAGCAGGGCATAGTCGCTCGTCTATGCGCTACCCGTTTAGGTTTGAATCCCACTTTGGCAGGCATTAAACACCTGAACCGGCTTGAACAGGTCATGGCGAGAGCTGAATGGAACGACCCGGCCATTCAGGAAGGACTTATGCTGGATGTCAACGATCACGTTATTGAAGGAACAATGACTAATCTGTTCTACATTAAAAATAACAGCCTTTATACGTCAGCGCTGGCTCAATCGGGCGTGGCCGGTATTATGCGCGGCATTATAATGAAGCTCTCAGCTGAGCATGGCCTTCCGGTAATTGAGCATGCATTTACCAAAGATGCGTTGTTATCGGCTGATGAAATCTTCCTCTGCAACTCGATTATCGGTATCTGGCCCATTAAGCAAATCGAAACTACGCGTTTTTCAGTCGGCCCGCTAACACAGAGCATTCAAGTCTGGCTGGACAAATTTACCAGCGATGACTGCATGGAGGCGGGATGAAAAAGGTAGGCCAATACCGAGCGTGGTTGTCTGGGCGCTTAACAAGGACCAATAAAATCATTGGCTTTACCTTATTGGTCTTAAGCTTTGCGGGCGGCGCAGGCGGCTGGCTGTGGATGGATTACCAAAGCGCGTTGCACCAGCCGGCGCTGGTCAATAAAACGATATATGTAGAAATTGAAAAGGGCGATTCGCTGGATCGCATTATCGATAAGCTGGTAACCCAACAACTGGCTGTTAAACCCTTCTGGTTTAAAGTCATTGCCTTTCAGGAAAATGCGCTCAAAAAACTTAAAACAGGGGAGTACGAATTAACTTCCGGCTTAACTGTGCCGCAAATATTAGCGTTATTCGTGCAGGGAAAAACCAAGCAACACGCCATTACTTTTCCGGAAGGCTGGAGCTTTAAGGAAATACTGCATGAAATTGAGAAAAATCCCGATATTGAGCATACTTTAAACGGTGCCGGTTTTGGAAGCGTGATGGCCAAATTCAAGTCCGACATGCCGTCGCCTGAAGGTTTGCTTTTCCCCGACACCTATTTTTTTGAAAAGCATACCTCCGATACGTCTTTGTTAAAAAGAGCCTACGACAAAATGCAGCAGGTATTGCAACAGGAATGGCTCAACAAAGCGGAAGACCTGCCGTTTAAAACGCCTTATGAAGCCCTGATTCTTGCTTCGATTGTAGAAAAAGAAACCGGGGCGGCTGCTGAAAGGCCTTTAATAGCCGGCGTGTTTATTCGCAGGCTGGAGCAGAACATGTTGTTGCAAACCGATCCTACCGTCATTTACGGGATGGGCGAAAGTTATCAGGGTGATATTAAAACCAAAGATTTAACCACCGCTACACCGTACAACACTTACGTTATTAGCGGCTTGCCGCCCACGCCGATTGCCATGCCGGGACGCGATGCACTTTATGCCGTCCTGCATCCCGATAAGGGCGACAGCCTTTATTTTGTCGCTCGCGGCGACGGAACGCATGTGTTTTCAGCGTCCTTAAAAGACCATAATGTAGCCGTTGACAAATTTCAAAGGAATAAGAAATGATCCGAGGGAAGTTTATTACACTGGAAGGCTGTGAAGGCGTTGGCAAGACCACCAATATGGCTTTTATCAAAGACTACTTAGAGCAACATAACATTTCTGTTGTTGTCACGCGCGAACCCGGCGGCACCAAGCTTGCCGAAAAAATACGCCAATTATTGCTGGACAACAAAAGCGAGACCATTTCAGAGCAGGCCGAATTATTGATGATGTTTGCGGCCAGAGCCCAGCATATCAAACATGTTATTGAACCGGCGTTGGCGCAAGGAAAATGGGTGCTTTGCGATCGATTTACCGATGCCACATACGCCTATCAGGGCGGCGGCCGGAACATGAAAATCAGCACCATAAAATGGCTGGAAAACCTGGTGCAAGGCACATTGAGACCTGATTTGACGCTGTTGCTGGATGCGCCGATTGAAATAGGCATAGCGCGAGTCAGGGAACGCGGAGCGCTTGATCGTTTTGAATTAGAAAAAATCAGTTTTTTCGAAAACGTCAGGCGGGCTTATTTGTTGCAGGCCGAACTATACCCCGAGCGCATCAAACTGATCAAAGCCAACCAACCGTTAATCGATGTGCAAAGAGCCATTACCGATGTCATTCGCACTTTACTCGGTCTGTGCGCCCTGAATTGTCCTACGTCCTCCAGGCATGGCATCGTAAAGTGACTGTGCCTAACCGGTTATTGCCCTGGCAACAACATCAGTGGGAGCATCTGTGCAGTTATATTGCGCAGGAACGCATTCCCCAAGCGTTACTCATTACCGGCAATAAGGGGCTGGGAAAACAGCAGCTGGCCAATCAGTTCGCCGTCGCTCTGCTTTGCGCAACACCGCAGGCCAACGGCATGGCTTGCGGTGTTTGCAGCAGCTGTTTGCTGGTTAATGCCGAAACTCACCCCGATTTTATTCAGGTACAGCCCGAGGAACCCGGCAAAGGCATCGGTATCGGACAGATACGCAGCCTGATTACCCGGTTAACCTTAAAGCCCCAGTTTGAGACGTATCGCGTTGTTATTGTCAATCCGGCCGACAAGATGAACAATGCTGCGGCTAATGCATTCTTAAAATGCCTGGAAGAGCCGACCGAGCGCACTGTCATCATCTTAATCACCGAAAAACCGGCCAAATTGCCTGCGACTATCATCAGTCGTTGCCAGAAACTGGCCGTAGTGACACCGGATAAAGAAACTGTAGTCGAGTGGCTGGACAAGACATTGCAAAGCAAATCCCCCCTTTTACAAAGGGGGGATTTGCTTTGCAATGTCTCTTTAGCGCAGGGAGCGCCTTTACTGGCGCTGGATTATGCCAATGATGAGACATTAACCTTGCGTAATGAAAGTTTCAATGCCTGGATGGCAATAGCAAAACAGCTTAAATCCCCGGTCATTATTGCCGAAGACTGGCACAAGCTACCCGCATCGCCGTTAATATTCTGGATTACATCCTGGATTATCGACTTGATTAAGTGTTCATATCACACCAAGGTCGAAAATTTATATAATCCGGACTTAAGTGAGCCGTTGCAAGGACTGTCCCAACGACTAGAATTAAAAGGACTATATAAGTTGTATGATCTATTATTGGCGAGTCGGCAACGACTGGATACCCAGATCAACAAGCAGTTATTGTTTGAAGAAATTTTAATACAATGGCACGAACTTAACCGGAGTAAATGACCATGGCAGATGCAGGGCCCGGACAAGGCATATTGTCCCTTTCAATTAAAGATAAAAACGCTTTGTATGCAGCCTACATGCCTTTTGTCACTAACGGCGGGTTGTTTATTCCGACCAATCGTGAATATGAAATGGGGCAGGAAGTCTTTATGCTGCTCAATTTAATGGAAGAAACCGAACGGTTGCCGATAGCCGGAAAAATAATCTGGATAACGCCGCCTGGCTCGGAAGGCTATAGAGCCAGTGGCGTTGGCGTACAATTTAGCGACCAGGACGGCGGCGTGTCACGCAACAAAATAGAAAACTATCTGGCCGGTGCTTTAGAGGGTGACCGTTCGACGCATACAATGTAAACAAGACAAAAGGCGAAAGGCTAAGGGCAGACGTTGACGCCCAGGTTTTTTCGCCTTTAGCCCTTAGCCTTTCGCCTGCTTTTATAAAAAACTTTCATGTTAATAGACTCCCATTGTCACCTGGATCGTATCGATCTGGCTCCCTATCAAAATGATTTTGCCTGTTTCATGCACGAAGCGGCAAACAGCCAAATTGAACACCTGTTATGTATCGCGATAGATTTGGAAGCTTATCCGGCAATGCTGGATTTGGTGACTCCTTATCCGCAAATATCGGTAACCGTGGGTGTGCATCCCAATGTTCAGGATGGTCAAGATCCCAGCGTTGAAGAACTCATCGCTTTAGGCCAATCCGACAAAGTTATCGGCATAGGCGAAACCGGCCTGGATTATTTTCGTAGCGAAGGCGATTTAAGCTGGCAACACCAACGTTTCAGAAATCATATTAACGCCGCAAAAGCGTTGAAAAAACCGTTGATTATCCACACCCGCGAAGCCAAACACGATACGCTACGCATGCTGGAAGAAGAGGGTGCTAGCGAAGTAGGTGGGATTATTCACTGTTTTACCGAAGACTGGGAGTTCGCCAAAAAAGCCTTGGATTTGAATTTTTATATTTCCTTTTCCGGCATCGTCACCTTCAACAGCGCCAAGGAAATCCAGGAAGTCGCCAAAAAAGTACCCGCAGACCGCTTCCTTATCGAAACCGACTCGCCCTATCTGGCACCCGTACCCTTCCGCGGCAGACCCAACTATCCAACCTACGTACGCTACGTTGCAGAAAAACTGGCAGAGTTGCGCGGAACGACGATCAATAAAATTGCAGAAACATCGACTGAAAATTTTTATCGATTATTCAAACTTGCACAGTCTTCAATTATCGTAGGCCGGAATAAGACCACCCAAGCGTAGCGCGCGGTGGCGTTTCCGGCGAGTTTGGGTGGTGTTTGCCGGAAACACCAGTTCTCGCTGCCGCTTGAACCGGCTTATTCCGGCCTACGGGACTTTTTTGGACACACCACGGACCGTGTTATTGATACATCGGAGCTAGATGTCGCATGCTGCAGTTGTTCTTTTAAGCCGAGGTCATCAAGGGCAACAGCGGTGTGCTTTCCCAGCTCAAGTTCGACGACTGGCAACGGGTTGTACCCAAGAACTTTGTACGGAATGTCTCGACCATTGGAACTGCGCAGACGAACTTCCTGTGAGATGCCTTCACCGTTCTTCACTTCAGCAGACACTGGCTCAATGACGATCAGTCGCCATTCATTCTCCTCGCGAAATCGATGCTCCTTGACGAGGGGTGCCAAAGTCCATAACCCAAGTGCCGTCCAATGGATGGCGCGTTGCCGCAGGCGAAAGGCTGTGTCGTTATTATGCCCCAGCACTGAGATCCGCTTAAAAAGAAGATCAGTTGATTCAATGAAGGCGCGAAGAAGCTTGTCTTGCTCCTCAATGTCGTAGATTACAGGATGTAAGAGCGTTCCCGGGATCTCAAGTAGCTTCGGGTTGAACGCCAATGCAAAGCCGGTGCCAGCACTCGCGTAAGTTTTCCAGTGTGTGCTCGCGTCTGTGTTCGTGCGAAACGATGTCACGTATGTCTTCAGACCCAAGATGGCGGCTGTTGGAGATGTCGCTGAATTGAGGCATGGAACAATATCGCCCAAGAATGAGGCATCACCTTCGATTTGACCTGACTCAATGAGCTGCGTTGCTCTTGTGAGCGCGTACCGCATCTCTGATTGATCCTCTAAAGCCGTAGCGAGACTAGCCCACAATGATCGCGTTTGCAGGATCCCATTTAGATCGGTGAAGTGATAAGTAGTTACGCAAAAGTTATTTGGAATTTTTTACCGATGTCACTCAGGATTTCCAACACCCACTTTTTCAAGTGTCCGTAACTTTGATAGGCATCAAGCGGCAACCATTCGTACTTAACTTTACGCCAGAGTATTTCGATCAGGTTCAGCTCCGGGCTGTAAGGCGGAAGAAAATGCAAGCACACACCACGTTGTTGCCAGCCCGCCAGCTTTTCTTTGAATACGCCGCTACGATGAATGGAAGCATTATCCAACACCACACAGCACGGCACTTTAGTTTCTTCGTACTTGCCTGCATACGTTTCGACAAACGCATCAAAGGCATTGACAACCGTATCCGTTGTCACCGATTGTTCGGAGCTGTGGAAAAACAGATCATTGCTGCGACTCAAAAAACCTAACACATTCATGCGCTTGCTACGATAGCAGGGTATTTGTCGGGTCTCGCCAATCCGTTGCCATCCATAGGGTACACAGGGTGTCGTGCTAAATCCGGATTCGTCAAAGTAGTAAAGCTTCAATTCCCCATCATCCTCTTGCTGTTTCAAGGCCTTCAGATATGCCTTATCACGTTGGAAATCTGCTTCATTACGCTTTCCCTTCACTGATTGCCGACAACGTTTCCAGGCATAGGCACTTTTTTTAAAATTCGTTTAAAGGTGTCAAGGCTGGCTTCCTTGCCCGTCTCCTCCAGCAATCGTGCTGCGGCGGCCTTGGGCTGGTGTGGGTTTTTGTCAATATAGCCCAGAAAAACGGCTTGTTCCTCAACCGTGAAGCGCACAGGCCTACCGCTTCGTGGACAATCGTAAAGCCCTATTAATCCCTCTGTTTCCCATTTGTCTAACCATGAGCTGACAGTCTCATGCTGGGGCTCAAACAATTCGCTCAGCCGTGCAATTACATACCTTCTATTATTCAATAAGATAGCATGTGCCCGTTGTCTAACCCGGAATAATGGGTGGTTACGATAGGCTTCGGTTAACGTTACTTCCTCTTCCGGGGTCAGTTTGGCGATGAATTTCAGGTGGACTCCTAATTTTTGTCTGTTATTGCAATCGTTTCCAGTTTGACACAATAAATTTACTTCCTAATAACTTTCGCATTACTACTTAGAGAGGCCCTGCCAATGGTGTGAATGGAGAGTTCTTGAGAGCAGTACAAATTGCCTCGGCGAACTGGGCTTCGACTTGCTTAAAATCTATCAAGGGCATGGTCTTGCTCCAAGTTGACCTGGACGGATAACGTAAAGTGGTGTTTGCCGGAAACGCCAGTTCTCGCTGCCGCTCAAACCAGCTTATTCCGGCCTACGGAATTAACTGACAGTCCTACCAATCAACTCCCCCAACTTAACCGTTTTTTCCGCTTTAAACTCGGCATCCCACTCCGCCTTATCTTTGCCAAACAAAACAATAATCGTAGATCCCATATTAAACCGCCCCATTTCTTCGCCGATTTTCAGCGTAGGCGCATCATCGTCATACTGCCAATTTTGCACTGAAGTAATGCTAGGCGGCGTGACTACGCCGTGCCAAACTGTCTCCACGCTGGACACGAAGATTGCGCCGACCAGGATCAAGGCCATCGGGCCTGAATCCGTGTCGAATATGGCGGCGACGCGCTCGTTCCTGGCGAATAATCCGGGGACGGAATTGACGGTGGCCTCATTGACGCTGAACAAGCGGCCGGGGATATGCACCATTTCCTTTAAGGTGCCGGTCAACGGCATGTGCAGGCGGTGATAGTCTTTGGGTGACAGGTAAATAGTGGTAAATATGCCGTTATTAAACGGTTCGGCGCGGGCTGCATCGCCGCCCAGCAAGTCGGTCGCGGTAAAGCTTTTGCCTTTGGCCTGGAAGATTTGGCCGTCGGTGATGTCTCCGGCTTGGCTGACTGCGCCGTCGGCTGGGCAGACGATCGCGTTTCTTTCGCTGCTGAGCGGTCTAACGCCGGGTTTTAGTTCGCGGGTAAAAAAGTGGTTAAAGCTCTTGTAGGCATTGATGTCCGGTTCCCGCGCTTCATCCATGTTGACCCCGTAATGCTTGATGATCTGCTTGATAAACAGGTTCTTCCAGGTCTTGTTTTCGCAGTGGGTCAGTTTGCTCATCAGGCTGGACAGGGCGTGATGAGGTAAAACGTATTGGGGCAGGGTGGTCAGGGCTTCTTTAAAATTCATGGCTGGTAATTGTCGGGTGTTTTGCCGCTTAAGAAATACGCAAACGCGATAATTTCCGCGACGGCAACATAGAGTTCATTGGGGATTTCATCGCCTAACGGAATTTGAGCCAGAATTCTTGCCAATTCCGGCTCGGTTTGTAGCGGTATTCCGTGGAGTTCGGCGATTTGCAGGATTTGTTCTGCGGTAAGGCCCGAGCCTTTGGCGGTAACCTTGGGCGCATTTTTGCCGTCGTATTTTAATGCGATGGCAATGTCCGAGGTGTAATAGGTCTTAGCCATGATGCCTTACGGCAGCGTAACCAGTTCCGGTGCTTGCCAATCGGGATTTCTGTGTTCCACGACGACGGTGGTGTAGATGCCGCCGCGCACATTGAATTCAGCGCGGATGCGCATGAAATTGGGCGCTGTGGCTTTTACGATGTCATCAAGGATTTCATTGGTGACCGCTTCATGGAACGCGCCTTGATCTCTGAATGCCCACATGTACAGTTTAAGCGCTTTGAGTTCCACGCACAGCGCGCCGGGTACGTATTCGATCTGGATGGTGGCAAAATCCGGTTGGCCTGTTTTCGGACACAGGCAGGTGAACTCGGGTACATCAATGCGGATAGTGTAATCACGACCCGGTTGCGGGTTGTCGAAAGTTTCCAGATCTTTGCTTGGTTGTGTTGTCATCTTCTGCTTATATTAAAGGTGGTGTGTATATCGAAAGTAGGCTTTAGGCGAAAAAATTCGATACTCGGCTAATTATCGTTAATAATAGTCAGTTATTTTAATTCAACTGTTGGGATATTCATACCAGTACTATGAAACTTGAAAAAATCAAACTTTCGGGTTTTAAATCCTTTGTTGATTCAACGGTCATACCGATTAGCGGTAATTTGACCGCCATTGTCGGGCCTAACGGTTGCGGTAAATCCAACATTATCGATGCTGTGCGCTGGGTGATGGGCGAAAGTTCCGCCAAACATTTGCGCGGCGGCAGTATGGCTGATGTGATTTTTAACGGCTCGTCGGGACGCAAACCGGTCAGCACGGCTTCGGTCGAGCTGGTTTTTAATAATACCGACAGCAAGTTGGGCGGCGAATATTCGCAATACGATACCATTGCGATCAAGCGTCAAGTCAGTCGCGACGGTACCTCGGTGTTCATGCTGAACGGTTCGCGTTGCCGCCGTAAAGACATCACCGACATATTTTTGGGCACCGGTCTGGGATCGAGAAGTTATGCGATCATTGAGCAGGGCACTATTTCCCGCATGGTCGAAGCCAAGCCGGATGAGTTAAGGGTTCATATCGAGGAAGCGGCGGGCGTGTCCAAATACAAGGAACGTCGCAGCGAAACCGAAACCCGGATGAAACATACCCGCGAGAACCTGGAGCGGCTTGATGATCTGCGCGACGAAGTTGAAAAGCAAATCAAGCATCTGCAAAAACAGGCCGAAAAAGCCGAAAAATATACCGAGCTTAAAAAACAGGAACGCCAATATCGATTAGAGTTGCTGGCGATGCGTTGGAATACCTATCATCAGGCCGCGAAACAACTGGATGCAAAATTGCAGGAAGTGGCTCACGAGCATAACCGCTTGTTTGTAGAATTGCGCGACATTGATAACAGCATTGAAGCCAAACGCGCCGACCATAAAGCCCAGCAACAGCAGACCAATAGCTCTCAGGGCGATTATTACCAGATCGTCGCCGAAGTCAGCGGTCTTGAGCAGACTATCAAGCACAGCGAAAGCAGCCGCGAACAAACCAGCGTCGAAATTAATCGTTTGCGCCAGCAGGCCGACCAGTCGTTAGCAGAACTCGAAGCCGATGTGCAGCAGCTGGAAGAAATTAAAGCCGCTTTGTTTGAAGCGGAAGAAGCGTTGATTGTCGCCGAGGAAAGGCAGGAAGACGTTTTATATAACCAGCAGGAAGTCCAGCAGCAAAAAAGCGCGTGGCAGGAGCAGTGGGAAACCTATCGCACGACCAGTTCAAGCTATAAAGAACAGGCCGAGGTGCAGCGGGTCAAAACCGTGCAGCTGGAAAACCAGAATCGCCAGTTGCAGGTTCGTCTGGATAAGTTGCACGGCGAGCGCAGTGAGCTGGAGTCCAGCGACTTGCAAAGCGAGATTGAATCGCTGGATACGGGCATCGAAATCATTGAAACGCAGCGCGCCGATCTTCATCAGCAGCTTGAAGATTTGCATCAGCAGATACGCGAGCAGCGGCAACAGATCAAGCAGTATCATGACGGGTTGCATACGCACCGCTCGGAAATGCAAAGCGTCAAAGGCAAAATCACCTCGCTGGAATTATTGCAGCAGCATGCGATGGGTAAAGATAATAAACACCTGCGCGCATGGCTGGAGTCCGTGGATTTGGTCGAAAACCAGCGACTTGCCGAGTTTCTGGACGTGCAGGCTGGCTGGGATACGGCGGTTGAAACGGTGTTGGGCAGTTACCTTGAGGCGATTTGCATAGAAAGCGCCGACCAGATTATTCCGGGCTTGCAGCGTTTGACCGACGAGTCGTTAATGTTGGTTGAAACTGGAGACTTAGCCGGTGCAAAGCCCTCTCCAGAGGGAGAGGGTTGGGTGAGGGGAAATCAGCAGGAAAAAAGTTTATTTAGATCCCCTCATCCCAGCCTTCTCCCTGAGGGAGAAGGGGCGGTTTTGCTGGATAAGGTAAAAGCGCCGTGGGATTTAAGCAACCTACTGTCCGGTGTTTACTGCGTCGATGATGCCGAAACGGCAAGAACTTTATCCTCCCAATTAAAACCGCATGAATCGGTAATTACCCCCGACGGCACCTGGTTCGGTTCCGGCTGGATAAAAATAATCCGCGCCAAAGACAGTAAAACCGGCGTGTTGCAGCGCGAAAAAGAATTGCGCCTGTTAAAGCAGCGTCAGGAAGAGCTGCATATCGAAATCGAAGCGTTTGAAGACCAGTTGGAAACTGCCGAAACCGGCTTGAAAGATGCGGAAGTCACGCGCGAATCGATTCAGCAACAGGATAATAGCCTGGGAAGTGAGCTGTCGGTAAAAAGCGCCGAATTCAGTGCGCATTCGGCCCGGCTGGAACATCAGCAACGCCGTCTGGAGCAGGTCTGTAACGATATTGATGAGTTAAGCCGCGAGACCGCCGATAATGCCGAGACTATCGCCGAATACCAGTTGTTGTTGGAACAGGCCGAGCAGAGCATGGAACAGCAAGAGCAAAACAAGCACAGTCTGGAGGCGTTAAATCAGGAGCTGCAATCCGAGCAACAGCGTGTCGACCAATCCGCCAATGAAGCCAGACAGCAGGTTTACAGCATCAAGGCGCAAATTGAATCGTTACGTTCTTCCGAAACCTTAACGGGTAAACAGCTGGAGCGTTTGCGGCTGCAACATCAACAATCGGTCGAACGCATTGCCGATCTGGAGCTTAATCTGCACCAAACGCTGACCCCGATGGACGAGGAAAAAAAGCAGCTGGAGCAGATGGTTGTGGACAAGGAACAACTAGAGACGCGTTTGAAGAAACAACGCCGGCTTCAGGAAGACCTCGAAGCGGAAATAACCCGCTTATCCGAGGAACACATCCGGGTGCAGCGAGCCTTGGAAAAGCAAAAAGAAGCGCTGGATACGATTCGTTTTGAATTGCAGGAAAGCAAAGTGCGCCAGCAAACCGTCAACGAGCAGCTTAAAGAAATCGATGCGGATGTCGAGCAGGTATTGCAAAGCTTGCCGGAACAGGCGGAAGAAAACAGCTGGAAAAGAACGGTCGACGACTTATTGGCTCAAATCGAAAGATTAGGTACCATAAACCTGACCGCCATTGAGGAATACAAGGCGCAGTCCGAGCGGATGAATTTTCTTAACGAGCAACATGCCGATTTAATAGAGGCGTTGCAGACTCTGGATCAGGCGATCAGCAAGATCGATAAAGAAAGTCGGCTGCGCTTTAAAGAAACATTCGATAAAATAAACACCGGTTTGCAGGAAAAGTTCCCGAAATTATTCGGGGGCGGCCATGCTTATCTGGAATTGACTGAACAAGACGAGCTGGAATCGGGCGTAAACATTATTGCCAGACCTCCCGGTAAGAAGAATAGCTCCATTCATTTGTTGTCGGGTGGAGAGAAAGCATTAACGGCGGTCGCCTTGGTGTTCTCGATTTTCGAACTTAATCCGGCGCCTTTTTGTTTGCTGGACGAAGTCGATGCGCCGCTGGATGATGCTAACGTTGGGCGGTTTTCAAAAATGGTTGAAGAGATGTCTGCATCTGTGCAGTTTTTGTATATTTCCCACAACAAAGTGACAATGGAAATTGCAAAACAGCTGGCAGGTGTTACTATGAAAGAGCCGGGCGTGTCCCGGATGGTCGCAGTTGATATTGAAGAAGCAGTGAGTCTGGCGGAAATCTAATGGATAAAGAAATATTAAGAATTGTAATTATTGCGACCGGTATGGTTGTAGTTATCGGTATGTTGGTCTGGGCTTATATAAAAGATAAAAAAGCACGGGAAGACCTGGAATTTTACGATGACGATTCGGATGAATCATTGGCGGCGGATACCTCCGTTGACACAGAGGACGACTTTGATATTATCCCGCTGGGAGCGGCTAAAGGTAATGTCGGCGGTCATCAGGCCCATGACAAAGCGGACCGATATTATGATGAAAACGAAGACGAAGATTACTATGAACAGGATGACGACGTAGAGCCGCCGCCACGCGCCGCCGCACCGGCGATTATTCAGTTCAGCATTATCACCAAGGCGGACGAAGATTTTAACGGCGCTGATTTGGTTGAAGCTTTTAAAATGGTCGGGCTTGAATACGGCAGTTTGAAAATATTCGAGCGCTTGGACGCTAACCGGCTGGTCGATTTTGGCGTGGCCTGTATTGTAGAGCCGGGCACGTTTCCGGATAAGGATTTAGAAAACTTTTACTGCCCCGGCATCGTGTTTTTTATGCAGCCCGAAGCATTGGATGATGCACCGGCCGTTTTTGACGACTATATAGAAACAATCAACCTGCTGGCCGAGAAATTGGACGGTGTAGTGCTTGATCATAGAAGACAGCCGTTGACCGACGCGACTGTGCAATCCATTCGGCAGAGTTTGTGATTTTAATGACCTCGTAGATTGGGTTGCGTTAAAGCTTATAGGTATCACCCAGATTATATTGTCGTCATTCCGGCAGGGATTGCCGGAATCCAGAATACATGGATGTAAAAAATCAAATCAAAAAGTGGTTTTCCTGCCTAGACTATCTAAATGCCATCCCTCAGCAAAACGCAGATAGAGCTTCTTAAGGAAGCTGACATTGAATCAACCCATTTATCCCCTGAGCTAATCGCTCAAATCGCAAAACAGGCCAGTCCTAAAGAACTGACCAATGAGCAGCTGCTTGAGTTTTTGCAAGTTTGCAACGCGCTGTATCGAGGCGGCGAACCATTTATTTCCGATGCGGATTACGACTTTGTTTTCCTGGCGGAATTGCAAAAACGCCATCCGCACCATCCCTATTTAGAGACCGTCGAACCGGAAGTCGTCGCTGTCGGCAAGACCGTCACTCTGCCGGAGCCTATGCTCTCGACCGAAAAAACCTATAGCCAAAGCGGCATCGAAAAATGGCTGTCCCGTCTGGAAAAAGCCGCCGATGATTGTGATGTGGATTTTTCCACGCTGATGATCCGCGCCACCCCCAAGCTGGACGGCTATGCGGCTTACGACGACGGAAAACTGCTGTACACGCGCGGCGATGGCCGAAAAGGCACTGATATTAGTCGGGTTTTCGAGCGCGGCTTGAAAGTCGGCGGCAACGGCAAAAGAGGACAGGGCGCAGGCGAAATCGTGGTCAGTCAGACTTATTTCAACAATCATCTGGCCGATTATTTTGAAAACTCCCGAAACTTCCAGGCCAGCATCATCAAAGAAAAAGACCTGGAACAACATGCTTTGGAAGCCATCCAAAACCATGCTGCAGTTTTTTTTCCATTCTCACAGCTGCCTGATTGGAAAGGCACGGCCGCCGAAGTGCTGGCCGATTTCGATCAGGTTATCGAAAAAGTGTACTCATTGGTCGATTACGACGTGGACGGCGTCGTTTTCGAGTTGGTCGGCAATGAACAGATAAAAAAATATCTGGGCGCAACGCGGCACCACCACCGCTGGCAGATCGCCTATAAAAGCAATGTCGAAACCGCCGAAGTGATCGTGATTAAAGTCACCCCGCAAACCTCCCGTTCCGGCCGGGTTAATCCGGTTGCAGAGCTAACGCCTACCAAACTCAGCGGTGCGGTGATTTCGAGGGCGACGGCGCATCATTACGGCATGGTCAAGGAGCTGGGTATCGGCGTCGGCACACTGATCGAGTTAACGCGTTCAGGCTTGGTGATACCCAAAATCGAGCGGGTCATTATCCCAAAAGAACCGCAAATTCCCGAACATTGCCCCAGTTGCGGCAGCGAACTGGTTTGGGACAGCGATTACCTTTATTGCCTGAACACCACGAAATGCCCCGCGCAAATTGAAAACACCATCGAGCATTTTTTCAGAACCCTGGCAAATGTCGACGGTTTCGGGCAAAAAACCGTAGAAAAACTCCACGCTTGCGGCATCAACTCGGTTTATGCCGTTTATCAGCTGGATATGGAGCAATTGCAAGACATGGGTTTTGGCGACAAAACCGCGCAAAACCTGATGGATCAACTGCAGCGCAGCCGTTCCGAATCCATAGAAGACTGGCGGTTCCTGGGCGCTTTCGGCATACATAGAATGGGACTGGGCAATTGCGAACGCCTGCTGCAACACCATCACCTGATGGATATTTTTAAGCTGACCGTTGAAGACGTGATTAATATCGAAGGCTTTGCCGAGAAAACCAGTGCCGCCGTGGTTGAATGCCTGGCAAAAATAAAAACCGATTTCATGCAAATCCACCAGCTGGGTTTTAATTTAATCCAAACGCCGTTAATCGCCGAGCAGCAGCAAAACATCAGCCCGATTTCCGGCAAGACCATCGTCTTTACCGGCGCCATGATCCACGGTAAACGTGATGACATGAGTAAGGAAGCCAAACGCTTGGGTGCAAAGGTGGGCAGTTCAGTCACCGGAAAAACCGATTTTCTGGTTACCGGTTCCGATGTGGGCGCGGCAAAAATCGCTGCCGCCACGGAAAAGGGTGTGCGGGTTATTAGTGAAGAGGATTATTTGGCGTTGCTGGGTAGGTCTGAGTAAGACCGCCAAAGCGTAGCACGATGTGGTGTTTCTGGTAGCTTGGTTGCTGGCCGGAAACGCTTTTTTCGCTGTCGCTCCTAAGCGGGACGAGGTTTGCAGTCCCCGTTTCTAACGTTTTTATGATGTCCAAGCTAAACGCTGTAAGGTTGATTATTTGTAGGCAATCCACCGCAATTGCTACGGTTCTACGGCAACCCGACCAATCCCAACGCGGTAAGCCGCAATTCGTAGGTTGCAATAGGCGTTAGTCGTATTGCAACCGCATGTTGGTTTGAAAATGGCGTAATACGCTACCGCTATTGCGCCTATAAGATCGATGAACTATCTCCAATAACGCCTGGATCAAAAAATTAATTAAACAACTGCGCTCAATTTAATCAACAACGCCGTAATCAGCGCTGTTTGTAATAGACCAACGCTGATAATCCAGCGAATAAGTTCGCTTTTAGTTTCTGCCAGTTTGACTTCGCTTTTTAATTCAGACTCCCTGAACCGGCTATCAAGCGATTGATTGGTGACCAGGTTATCAAGATCATAATCATGCCGCGCTTGCTCAAGTGTCGACGCTACCGCCGTTTTTTGGAGCTTGGTAATAATTTCAGCCTGCTCTTCGCTGAACCCTGCATTTTTCAGTTCCTTGATAAACTCGTGGGTATCGAATGTGATGGTCGACATAGATGCTCCTGGTGTTTTTTTGCTAGTTTAGCACGATAGGATAGGCTAAAGGCAATGTGACGAAATCTCCGCAAAGCATATCTGATGAGGCAATATATCCCGTCCGGCAGGGATAAAGTTTGGGATTGTGCGGTCAACAAACAGGACGTAACGGCATCAATGACAGCCCCGGATGACTCGGGAATTGAATGAAATTACCCGAAAATCCACGTTCTATTCTTGATTCGTCGTCGATAACATTTGCTGATATTGACGCATGGAGAATTTGAAGTGTGTCTCCAGTAATGCCTGCTCGTCAGGCGAGGCTGAACTCATAAGTTCTTGGACAAGCGTACACATGCGCTGGACACGGAGATCACTGCTGGGCGTGACATCATAGGTGCCCGCAGGCTCATTTGTTTGGCCCAACAGCATAGATCCCGATCCTGACAACAGCCAATCGATTGAAATCCCATATTTAGCGTGCAACTCCCGCAATAACTGCGCACCAATCGGCGTATCGTTCCAAATAAAATTAGTAATTGTCCGTTCTGATATTTTTGTTTTACTTGCAATATCAGCGGCTTTTAAGCCGAGTGTGTCCATAACCAGAAGAAATCTCGTAATTTCAGGAGTTTTATTTTTTGATCTCCCTATTTTACGTGTTATCGTATTCATAAAGTTTCTTTTGATTCATAAGTTTTCTTTTGTCTCATAAGTTTTCTTTTATTATACAAGGAATCATCATGCAGATAGAATCAATCTCGGCAGGAAATAAAAAGGTCGTGATGAATTTGCGCCACAGTGCTGAAGTTAAGGCTTTTGTTGATGCAAAAGCTGCCGAAAACAACCTGCTCCCAAGCACCATGTACCGCAATATTTTCAATGCCGGGCTTAAAGCCATGTACAACTTGGATATACGGAATAATCAAATCGTTCAGGAATAACTAATCGTATCGCTAGTTGATTAGCGATTCCCTGAGAAATGGTTTTGAATTATCGCTAATAACTCATCTCGTTAAAATACGTGTTTTAATTCAAAATGCAGCGAATTAACATCAAGATTATTGATAAGGGCCGTTTACTGAAAACCTTAGGTATAGACTGCAACATAGAAATTGTCGTACGCCTTTTCAGGGTTTCTACGGATTATCGCCAAAATATAAGAGAGAGTATTTTTCGTAGATTCAGTGTACGCAGCTTCTGAGGGATCGTATTAATAGCTTGCAACATGAGGGCTTGTAGAAATAATACTGGCCAATACTATGCAACACATATCCAGTCGATCGTTTTACCAGCCTTCGCCAAGCTCAGACCGAACGGTCTCTTGTAATTGTTTTGATAAAACGATCTGTTAGATCATCGCCCATGTACCAGTTGTTCGGCTGGCACATATTCAACGTCAATAGAGGATAGAACCATGTCGGATCAATTTGGAATAATTAAAAAAATGGCCCAAATACTGGGTGCGATTGAAACTTATATTTATAAAAACAATGATCATCTACTCAAGCAGCGCAGCCGCTTTATTGACTTGTGTACGATTGGGCTATCTGAATTTGAAGACGATTTTTTCACCTATGATCAGCTTAAGAATTTGGTCATTAATATGGTTAATCAGTGCGAATCTTCGTCCGACATCAAATGGCGCATCGATGTAGATAATTGTACTGCCGATCAAGTGGCGGTTATTTGCCAGCCCAGCCAAAAGCGGTTTGTAATGCCATTAAGTTTGTTTATGGCGTCAGCGCTGATGGGTAGTGCAACGCGAAATACATTACATGGGTGATTGATTGGGTGGTGTTTTGGTTAAGCTAACCATGGCAGGTTTTTTCATAAATATCGGCGTCTAAAAATATGTTTCTGGACGTCTCATTAATGTTTGTCGTATTCCAGGAGTGCAAGCTTTGCTTGCCTGTTGGCAATACATCATTAATGTGTATGAGTGGGCTATCGCCTCTAAGCATCCGAGCTGAGCAAATTGACGCTCTCAGCCGCGTAGGCCGCGTATGTTTTTATGCCCGGCATTCCTGTAGTTAGATATAACGACGGATTTTTTTAAGATGATTGCGCTTCGGAGATGAATCGGTTTACATCACTGGTATCTACAACAATGCAATCAACTCAAGCGTGCCATAAAAATGGGGCGAAGATCGTATGCCGCCACGCAAGATGCAGGTCACGCTGTTTTCCTGCAAATATTTATAGAACACTTCGTTTGAAAACCGTACGGTGGTTAAAGATAACAATGCCGGATTTCAACGACCTTGCTTCGCAGACAATAAAACCAACTGTCCGTTTTTATCAATGGCATCCTTTAAATAGTAGGATTTTGCAATAACCGGCACTTCGAGTGCGGGCAGGCCGAATTCCAGCAGCAAAGACAAGCTGGGGAAAAAGCATGGATATTGGAGTTGCCGTATTTAAACGGCAGTGGAGTGATCTTCCCACGGCTTGTTTATGACACCGTGGGAAGGGGGGCGTTCTTACTTTTTACGCCTTTTGTCTTTTGCCTTTTCAATTTCCTTGGCCAAATACCCTGAGGCATTAACCGGGATAGTATCGGCGGTCAAAATAGCACCTAACTCGCTCATCGCTTTGAGATAAACCTTGCGCTTAAAATACACCACGTCTTTAAGGGGTTCCCAGTAATCCACCCAGCGCCAGTCGTCAAATTCCGGTTTGGCGCACTGATCAAAACGCACATTGGATTCATGCGTAATCAAGCGCAACATATACCAGATTTGCTTTTGGCCTATGCATAACGGGAGGGAATTCTTGCGTATATAGCGCTCGGGCAGCTGGTATCTCAGCCAATAGCGGGTACGCCCAAGCACCTGGACATGCTGCTGTTGCAGTCCCGTTTCTTCGCACAACTCTCGATACATCGCCGCTTCTGGGTCTTCATTCGGATTTATCCCGCCTTGCGGGAATTGCCATGAGTTTACACCCATTCGTTTTGCCCAAAACACGCGACCCTCGTCATTGCAAAGGATGATCCCGACATTGGGCCGGTATCCTTTAGAGTCAATCATGTTAAAACCTGTGTTTTTACCTTTCCTAGTTCTTTAATCTTGCTGATGGTAAAATTATTAAAGAGAGGTCAGTAATTTAAATTAATGACAGCATTGTTCCATAAATAAAGTGCAGATGCCATAGCGCACAGCTCTTTTTAATTACTCAAGACAGGATTAACCGTGAGCTTAGCGATTTTTGATTTGGATAACACGCTGATTGCCGATGACAGCGACTATTTATGGGGACAGTTTCTTGTAGACCAGGGCATCGTTGATAAAAGTTACTATGAAAGCGCCAACGCCAAATTCTACGATGACTATAAACACGGCACTCTGGATATTGTCGAGTTTCTCCGCTTTTCACTACAACCTTTGGCGGACAACGACCCCGATCAACTTTATCAGTGGCGGGCGCAATTTATAGAAGAAGCCATCAAACCGCTGTTGTTAAAACCTGCGCAGCAGCTGATCGCCAAACATAGAGACCGGGGCGATACCTTGCTGGTCATTACCGCAACCAACCGCTTTGTTACCGAGCCGATAGTCCAGCTGTACGGCATTGAAAATTTACTGGCGACCACGCCGGAATTTATCGATGGCCGATATACCGGCGGCTTTAACGGCATCCCTTGTTTTCAGGAAGGCAAAGTTAGGTTGCTGGAAGACTGGTTAAAGGGCTCAACCGAAACCATGCAAGGTAGCTGGTTTTACAGCGATTCCCACAATGATTTGCCGCTGCTCAAGCTGGTAGACCATCCGGTCGCTGTCGATCCAGACGAAAAGCTGACCGAATTCGCCGACGCCGCCAACTGGCCGGTCATCAGCCTGAGAAACGGCCAATGTCCGACGCATCATTTTCATAAATAGAAAACACGGCAACATAGATGTGTGTTGCCCGTTCCTAAATTACTGCCTGGTACCACAATGACGATTATGACTTTCCCAACCATAGAATCTTTTGTCGGCAATACACCTCTTGTCAGACTGCAACGCTTACCCGGCAATACCGGCAACACTATCCTGGTTAAGCTGGAAGGCAATAATCCGGCCGGTTCGGTAAAAGACCGTCCGGCGCTCAGTATGATTAAACATGCCGAGGAAAGAGGCGAGATTAAGCCCGGCGACCGGCTGATTGAAGCGACCAGCGGTAACACCGGCATTGCCCTGGCGATGGCGGCGGCGATCAAGGGTTATAAAATGACCTTGATCATGCCGGATAACATGAGCGAAGAACGCCGGGCTTCGATGAAAGCTTACGGCGCCGAGATCATCCTGACGCCTGCCGCAGGCAGCATGGAGGCGGCGATTGATTTATCCAGGGAAATGGAAGCAGCAGGCAAGGGCAAGGTGCTGGATCAGTTTTCCAATCCCGACAATCCGCGTGCGCATTATGAAGGCACCGGGCCTGAAATCTGGCGCGATACGCAGGGCAAAGTAACCCATTTTGTCAGCTCCATGGGTACGACCGGTACGATTATGGGCACGTCAAAATTCCTGAAGGAACAAAACAGCGATATTCAGGTGATTGGCGTACAGCCGGAAGGCGAGTCTAAAATCCCCGGCATCAGGCGCTGGCCCCAGGAATATTTGCCGAAGATCTACATGGCTGATCGGGTTGACCGGATTATCGATGTTGACCAAATTTCAGCTGAAAACGTCACCCGCGCTTTGGCGGCCCAAGAGGGTATTTTTGCCGGTATTTCATCCGGCGGCGCTGTTCATGCTGCCTTGAAATTGTCTGAAGAAGTTGAAAATGCGGTGATTGTGGTCATTATCTGCGACCGGGGTGACCGGTATTTATCTACGGGTGTTTTTCCTGGCTAATGAAAGCCCTGTTGAAGGGTTTGTAGGGACGACCAACCGGTCGTCCTTATTATCGTTCCCAAGCTCCGGGGCTCATCGTTATACACAACTCCGCCCGAAAGTCGTCATACAGGTAGGAATGCCCTCGTTCCCACGCGCTGCGTGGGAATGCAGTCAAGGCGCGCTGCGCCGCGAGTTACGAACAGCGTCTTGCGTATACGGGACGCAGCGCGTCCGGCACAGCATTCCCACGCAGCGCGTGGGAACGAGGAGTAGTGACGGTGTTTCGCAGACACTTGTGTATCACGATGAGCGCTCCTGCGTGGGAATGCAGTATTTGACGCTCCAGCGTCGTCTTGAGCCTAGATAATGTGGGCGCGTTTTGCAGTGATGATCTTGGTCATCATCGTTACTTTAACAACACCCACCGCCCATGCATTGGATAACGTATCGCTTAATGTAGGAACCATTGCAGGAAGCCAATGGAAGCTGGAAGGCGTCAATATCGCCTTGACCGACCTGTCGCAAAACCCGCAAAAACTGGCCTTAACGATCGCAAAGTTAAGCCTGCCCAAACCTTTCAACGACCTCAATCTGGTCAATATCCGCTGCACTGCTTTCACTTGGCAAAACAAGGAGCTGATGTGCGAACAGGGCAGGGCGGAGATGCGTTCAAAGCAATGGCAATCGCCAACCGCCAATTTTTCTTTTCATGTCACGGAAAAGCGCAGCTCATTCAAATTAACCGCTTTACATCTGGCCGGTGGAATCATTGCGATTGACGGCGAAGAGCAGGGCGAGCTATGGCAGTTACAGATCGACGCCAAAGCGGTGGATGGCAAGTCGATTCAACAGCTATTGCCGCAGGATCGGTTCAAACTGAAAGGCGGCAAAATCAATGTTAAGTTAAATGCGTCCGGCAGTTATGCGCGGGTTAATGAATTTACCTTAACCGCCGGGCTTAACGGCCTGACCGGCCAGACCAAAGACGGGCGGTTGGCTACCGAGGCATTAGTACTGGAATCAACCCTGAACGCCCAACACAATAACGGCTTGTGGCAATGGCAAAGTCATATCGAAATTAACGGCGGCGCGTTGTATGCGGAGCCTTTGTACCTGGAAGCGGCCGGGCAAAATATCATTTTGGATGCACAAGGCGACTGGAACGCATCAGACAAACGAGTCGAAATAAAGTCTGCAAGTTACCGGCATTCAAAAGTCGGAGAATTAAGCGGCAGTGCAACCGTTCAATACAAGGATGGCGCAAGCCTTGAAAAAGCTCAACTTTCGTTGAACAGTGACAATTTGCAGGACTTGTCTGCAATCTACCTGAA
The DNA here is from genome assembly GCF_000190755.2 of Methylobacter tundripaludum SV96. GTDB lineage: Bacteria > Pseudomonadota > Gammaproteobacteria > Methylococcales > Methylomonadaceae > Methylobacter_A > Methylobacter_A tundripaludum. The sequence continues at coordinate 896,187 of NZ_JH109152.1, forward strand.
ACCGTTTTTTGAGCAGACCGTATTGCAAGGCGTTACGCTCGCAGGCCATTTAAAAGCCGATTTTTCTATTAACGACCAATTCTTAACCGCGTTGGCGGCAAGCTTTAATAATCTTGATGTTAAAGATGCAGCCGGGCGCGGCGAAATTCAGGGCGGCGTAGGTCAGCTCAACTGGGCGAACGATGAAACCTTTAGCCTGCCGTCGAAATTTGCCTGGCGGCAATTGCAGGTGCGCGCCGTGCCCATAGGTCCTGCCGAGCTTTCACTGCTGAGCAGAGCTGACAGCATCCGGCTGTTAAAAAAGACCCAACTGCCTTTTTTGGGCGGCGCAATCGCTATCAACCAATTCAACTGGCAGGCCAAAAAGCAGCAAGACCCCGAGCTGTCCTTTGAAGGCGATGTCAGTAATGTGTCGCTTGAGCAACTGTCTCTGGTCCTAAACTGGACACCGTTATCCGGCACCATCAGCGGTCATATTCCCCGCGTCGAGTACAGCAACAAAACCCTGAGTCTGGGCGGCGAACTGATCGTCAAGGTTTTCGACGGTGAAGTTAAAATCAGCAATCTTGCCTCTTCGGGATTATTTACCGATTTCCCCAAATTTCACAGCGATCTGGAAATCGAAAACCTGGATCTGGATCAGTTAACCGGCAAGTTTAAATTCGGCGGCATCACCGGCAAGTTATCGGGTTATGTCCGACAGTTGTACATGGAAAACTGGCATCCGGTCACTTTTTTCGCGTGGCTGGGCACGCCGGAAAACGATGATTCGCGGCACAGGATCAGTCAAAAAGCGGTACAAAACATCGCCAACATTGGTGGCGGTGGTGCAGCTGATCTACTGTCCAAAAGTTTTTTACGTTTTTTTGAAACCTTTGGCTACGACAAGCTGGGTCTGGGTTGTTACTTGCATGACGGCGTGTGTCAATTGATGGGCGTAGAGGCTAGAGAATCCGGCTATGCCATTATTACCGGCGGCGGCCTACCACGGATTGATGTGATCGGCTATAACCCCCGCGTTGACTGGAATGTGTTGATGGATCGATTGAAGCGTATTTCGACATCGGATGAAGTGATTGTTGAATAAATGATTACCCAGTAGCTAAGAAGCTGTTTAAAAACCTAATAAATTCCGTGTAAAGACAGTGTATTTCAGTAGTTTTGATGAATACTCGGTCACTGATAATCCATGGAAAGCCGTCTGGAGTATCCAAGCTAGGCAAAAGAGCGTTCAGCAATCCATCTGTGAGGCAGTACGACAGGCTTGCCACATATAGTATCCGCCATTGGCAACCTGTCTTGGTGAGGTAGAGAATGCCGTTAACGATTTCGCGAAATGGATAGCTTCGCGGTCTACCCCCTGTTTTTGGGATGCGTGCAATTTCAAGTACCGGACATAATAACCGTCATTGCTAGCCAGTTAAATTCGTCAAGTACAACCGTCAGCCCTCCTAAGCCAAAAATGTTGTAGCTTAATCGAGTGCTTAGGTTTTTAAACAGCTTCTAAGGGATTTTTACCAAGAAAGTCACGAACGACTTGCAGGGATTAGTTCACACAAAATACCTTCTGCAAAGCATAGAGGAAAATTTTTCGATAAATATTCTCGTTGACAATACAGCACCTGCACACGTTTAGGTCATTTATAGATATAGACTCACAAGAGTGTCAGCTTTGGCGGGCATACGTCGACAATTTTTTGCGGCACAATAATAATGTAGTTCAACACCATGCCGACGATACGCGCAACGACACGCCGACTCGCGGAATTACGAATAATGAATATGGAGGAAAGCGGCATGATGAAAAAGAATTGTGGTACGTCCTCTATTACCCACGGGTTGAGTGACGGCATGGTGAGGTTAAGCTAAACAATGGCGGAGAAATGGCGCAACAAACTACAGGCCGACGCTTACGACTTTGCCCCGGACATCCAGCGCTTGCAGCACCAGCCGCCTTCGCCGTTGCCGCGTGCGGTGCTGTGGTGTCTGTTGGCGTTGTTGCTATCCATGCTGCTGTGGTCGATCTTCGGCAGGCTGGATATTATCGCGGTCGCCCAAGGCAAACTGGTGCCGCAAAGCTCGGTCAAGATCGTGCAACCGGCCGATGCCGGTATCGTCAAGGAGATACTGGTCAGCGAAGGCGATGAAGTACACGCCGGGCAGGTGCTGGCGCGCATGGATACGCAGTTCTCCGATGCCGACGGGCGCTCGCTGGAAAGCGAGCTGCATCTTAAAAGCCTGCAATTGCGCCGTGCCGATGCGCAACTTGCGGACGTTTCGCTCCAGCCGAATAGCGATGATCTGCCGGAACTGTTCGCCCAAGTCAACTCTCAATATATTGCCCGCCAGAAAGCCTACGCCGATGCCCTCGGTACGGCGCACGCTCAGCGCAGCAAAGCCCAACAAGAACTGCAAAGTGCGCTGGAAATCGAGACCAAGCTAAAACAGACCGTGCCGATTTACAAGGCACATGACGAGGCGTTTCAGCGTCTGGTTAAAGACGGTTCGGTTTCCAAATTTATGGCCAACGAAAAATCCCGCGATCATATCGAAAAGGAACAAGAGCTGCGCGCGCAAAGCTACACCGTGGATAGCTTGCGCTCAACGATCCGCCAAACCGAACAACAGATCGCCCAGATCACCTCCAACTATCGGCAGGAGTTACAGAACGAACGGGTGCAGGCCGAAGGCGAATACCGAAAATTGCAACAGGAAAACCAGAAACAGGCGCACCACCACGAACTGTTGGAACTCAAAGCGCCGCAGGACGGCATCGTCAAAGACATCGCCACCCACACCCCCGGCACCGTGGTTTCGCCCGGCACGGTAGTGATGACCGTTGTGCCCAAGAACGACCCGATCGAAGCGGAAGTCTGGATCACCCACCTGGATGCAGGCTTTGTGCAATCCCAGCAACATGCGCAAGTGAAGCTGGCGGCGTATCCGTTCCAGAAATACGGCATGGTCAACGGCGAAGTCAGCCAAGTAAGCCCCGATGCGACTGAGCCGGATAAAGGCCAACGCGATGAACCGGGTTACCGCGCCGTGATTCGCCTGCCCAGCGCCTTTCTGGAAAACGCCGGAAAGCGCTATCGGCTCACGCCCGGTATGCAGGTGACTGCGGAAATCAACCTGGGCAATCGCAGTGTGCTGGAGTATCTGCTATCTCCGGTACAAAAAGCGGTATTTGAGGCAGGGCATGAACGATGAGCCTGGGAATGAATAGAAATGTCGAACAGAATATCGGGCTTCGTCATCGTTTTCTGAGTATCTACAAAACTTTCCGAACAATAAGACATGAGTAGAATATTTGTAAGCTGGGAGCTCGGAGCCAATTTCGGCCACCTTACCAGGCTCATGCCCATCGCAGAGCAATTGCGTCAGTTGGGACATGAGCTGTTTTTTGCCGTGCGCGACACTGAAGTTGCCGCCGCACTGCTGGAGCCGCAAGAATTCCCATTCACTCAGGCACCGTTTTGGCACGGGCGAGCCTGCTTATCGGCGCCACCGATTAACTATGCCGAACTATTGATCGCCGAAGGTTATTGTCAGCAAGACGGTCTATCCGGCATGTTGCGCAGTTGGCTGAGTTTGTTCCAACTTTTTCAGCCCGATGTCGTGGTAGCCGATTATTCGCCTACAGCATTATTGGCCGCTCGTATCGCCAAAATTCCAGCCGTTTGCATTGACAATGGCTTCGGATTGCCGCCCAACATTGCACCACTACCGTCGATCCGCGCTTGGGAATCGATAACCGAACAACGCCTGCAACATGCCGAAGAAACGGTTTTACGTAGCATCAACTTTGTTTGCCGTGCCTTCGGAGGTTTAGAATTAGAACGATTAGTTGATTTGTTTAACACCGAAGGAACGGTCTTGACCACGTTTGCGGAGTTGGATCATTATGGCTGTCGCAACGAAACGGAATACGCCGGTCCTGTTTTTTCGAATGCAGGCGGGCAAGCCGTACAATGGCAAAGTACGCATCGGTGGAAGGTAATCGCTTACCTTCGTCCCAGCGTGCCGGGTATAGGCAACCTGCTAAAAGCGTTAGCCGAACTCGATGCCGAAGTCATCTGTGTGGTGCCCGGTCTCAAGCGTTTGAATCGCGCTATTGCGAACCGCTTGCGAGTCTATGTTAACCCCGTCCGGCTGGACAATATTATTTCATCGGCCGATCTTGTGGTGTCTTATGCCGGATCGGGTATGGTCTGTTGCGCGCTTTTGGCAGGCGTGCCCTTATTGTTGGTGCCTCAGAATGTCGAGCAATATATGTTTAGCTGCCGGGTTGACGCACTGGGGGCTGGATTAGTGATGGGGACAAACCGTAGCGAAGCGGATTTTCGGATTTCCCTGCAACAGTTGCTGGATGAAGATCGTTTTCGAGCAGCGGCGAAAGCATTTGCAGCACAGCATAGCGGTTTTCATCCCGATCAGGCGGTTAGCTATGCGGTACGAGTGATCGAGACGGTTTTAAGTCATCAGTCGTAGCAAGTAGCATGAAAAGCATCCCCCACTTGGAAATTCACCTTGCCCATGCTTGCAATCTTGCTTGCGAGAGCTGCTCCCACTATTCCAACCAAGGGCACAAAGGCATTCTTTCATTAGCCGAAGCGGAGCACTCGATGAAACTGTGGCATCGGCGGCTGGTCCCACACACTTTCTCCTTGTTGGGAGGCGAACCCAGTATTCATCCCGACCTGCCGGAGTTCGTTTTGCTGGCCCGCAGAATCTGGCCGAGTGCACATCTGCGTCTGGTAACCAATGGCTTCTTTCTGCACCGGCACCCAGCCTTGCCCGCCATTCTGCAACGCGATCACAACACCAGTATTTATCTGTCGATTCATCACGACGGGCCGGAATATGCAGAAAAACTCCGGCCTGTCATGGAGCTATTGAAAAGCTGGGTTCGCAATTACCGGATTCGAGTCAATATCTACCTGTCGTTCAAGCACTGGACTCGTGTGTATCGAGGCAGCCGAAGTGCTATGGAGCCGTTGAAAAATGGGCTGCCGAGGCAAAGTTGGGAGCGTTGCCCGGCCAAACATTATCCGTAACTGTTTGAAGGGGAAATATGGAAGTGCGCATCGTTAGCCTATTTGAAGCTGCAAGATGCCAAGTATCGTCTTTCCGACAGTTGGAAACCGTACTTGCAATATCAACCGTTAGAGTCAAATTGCACCGACGAGCAGCTAGTGGAATTCTTTCAGCGTGAGGAGGAAGCGTTTTGCGGCATGTGTCCGGCCAATCCGGAGAGGTTCAAATTGCCTATACCGTTTAAGTCATCAGGTGATGGGCAGAGACGATAATCAAAACCATCGATACGATGAATTTTGCGTTGCGCCACGATTCCAGAGTCATGCACCGGTTTATCGTGCGCTTTTCAGCAACCGTTGGTAAGCCATGATAAGTAGTAATGCGAAAGTTATTAGGAAGTAAATTTATTGTGTCAAACTGGAAACGATTGCAATAACAGACAAAAATTAGGAGTCCACCTGAAATTCATCGCCAAACTGACCCCGGAAGAGGAAGTAACGTTAACCGAAGCCTATCGTAACCACCCATTATTCCGGGTTAGACAACGGGCACATGCTATCTTATTGAATAATAGAAGGTATGTAATTGCACGGCTGAGCGAATTGTTTGAGTCCCAGCATGAGACTGTCAGCTCATGGTTAGACAAATGGGAAACAGAGGGATTAATAGGGCTTTACGATTGTCCACGAAGCGGTAGGCCTGTGCGCTTCACGGTTGAGGAACAAGCCGTTTTTCTGGGCTATATTGACAAAAACCCACACCAGCCCAAGGCCGCCGCAGCACGATTGCTGGAGGAGACGGGCAAGGAAGCCAGCCTTGACACCTTTAAACGAATTTTAAAAAAAGTGCCTATGCCTGGAAACGTTGTCGGCAATCAGTGAAGGGAAAGCGTAATGAAGCAGATTTCCAACGTGATAAGGCATATCTGAAGGCCTTGAAACAGCAAGAGGATGATGGGGAATTGAAGCTTTACTACTTTGACGAATCCGGATTTAGCACGACACCCTGTGTACCCTATGGATGGCAACGGATTGGCGAGACCCGACAAATACCCTGCTATCGTAGCAAGCGCATGAATGTGTTAGGTTTTTTGATTCGCAGCAATGATCTGTTTTTCCACAGCTCCGAACAATCGGTGACAACGGATACGGTTATCAATGCCTTTGATGCGTTTGTCGAAACGTATGCAGGCAAGTACGAAGAAACTAAAGTGCCGTGCTGTGTGGTGTTGGATAATGCTTCCATTCATCGTAGCGGCGTATTCAAAGAAAAGCTGGCGGGCTGGCAACAACGTGGTGTGTGCTTACATTTTCTTCCGCCTTACAGCCCAGAGCTGAACCTGATCGAAATACTCTGGCGTAAAGTTAAGTACGAATGGTTGCCGCTTGATGCCTATCAAAGTTACGGACACTTGAAAAAGTGGGTGTTGGAAATCCTGAGTGACATCGGTAAAAAATTCCAAATAACTTTTGCGTAACTACTTATTGAAGCCATACGGACACACTTGAACAAAAACTGTGTGCTGGGTTTCGGGATGAAATCGAAGCCAATTTGGGCGTCGTATTAAAATCAAACCATAGGGACGGCCAAGAAAACCAAAAGATGTCCACGAAAAATTTACCCCTGCTTATATTTTCTGCTGGGTGCGACATAAATGAGATTACCATCACAAAAATATGGATATTGGACATGTAACTAGGCAAACTCACGCCCAAGTCAACCTATTTAGAAAGCTAGATATATTTTTAGCATATATGCCCCTTTTACTGCTTAAAAAGTTCAGCATAGGCTTGCATATAACAGCAACTTAATAAGCCACAATGGCATCGTTGCTAAATATCATGCGGGCTGTACGTAATACGCACTGACGAGCGGGATTACAAATGATGAAATAGACAGGAAAGCAGGAATGAAAAAGAATCATGGTACGCCCTCTTATATACTATTGATTTGAGAAGAAAATGAGTGCGGTGATGAACGGAAACAGAAATGTCGAACAGAATATCGGGCTCCGTCCCCTATTTTTGCCCAACAACCAACCAGGACACCTAGATCGTCTACTGGATTTTTTGGGGCGCTCAAAAAAAATCGGAGTTCTTGTCCCATTAAGCATTTCCGTTCCATTAAAGTTGCGGATTATAAAATATACGAATTTTAAAGAATCAGTAATATTAGACAAAGTTTATGCTACTAATGGAATAGTAAGTTCTGGGTCAACAGAGTTAAATCAACTAATTGATGATTTAATTATTAAATCAGAAAAATATCGAATACGGCTAGAAACTATTGAGGCATTTCCCCAATTGTCCGACACAAAAGTCGAATTTGGTATGTACTACATTCGTCCCCCCATCATGTAAATCATAGGAGTATTAAAAATGGCAATGCTTACCGTAGAAATAGCTATGCAACAGGTTTTTAACCAGCGTATTCAGCGTGTACTTAATAAAAATGTTCTTATGCTATGGGGTTTATTTATGTATTTAACGGGATGTTCATCTTTTAATAACACAATAATAAAAATGCCTATCGCCTTGCACCAAGCAGGTAGCGTAACGGAAGCCGATTTTAATATAGCGCAGGATGATAGGATAACGCTTCGTTTAAGGTTTTTTGTGAATGACCAAGGCCATCGAGATCGCCTACTGTTTTTTTTGGATAGCCCAGAGAAAAACAAAATTTCTGTGCCGCTAAAAATACAAATTACACAACATATTGGCTCTAAAAATGTGTCGATTCTTGAAAGAATATACTCAGTACCAGGGTTATTCGGAATTGCGGAAAATTTTTTTGATATAAAAATAGATGACTTAACTATCAAATCGGGAAAATATCGGATAAGGCTAGAAACTATTGAGGAATTTCCTGAATTGTCCGACACAAAAGTCGAGTTTGGAGTTTATTACATTCGCCCCCCGATCATGTAAACCACAGGAGAAGTAAAAATGGCAACACTGACCGTAAAAGCTGTTAGGCAATACTTTTACCGAGCCCTCCAACGTGCGGCTCACAAAAGGACTTTTATGTTATCGGGGTTATTGATGTGTTTAACGGGATGTACATTTTTTGATAACACCATAATAAAAATGCCCATAGCCCTGCATCAAGCAGGTAGCGTGGCGGAAGCAGATTTCGAAATAGCGCAGGATGACAGGGTAACCCTTCAGTTAAGGTTTTTTGTGAATGACCAACCAGATGATCGAAAGCGCTTGCTGGCATTTCTGGGAGGATTTGGTGAAACAAAAACATCCATCCCAATAAAAGTGCGGATTACGAAACATATATCCCCTAAAGAAGACTTGGCTATACTCGAAAAAACTTATCCTGCTACTAAATTAGCTGGTTATGGAGCAAAAGAATTAAATCGACTAATTGATGATTTAACTATTAAATCGGGAAAATATCGGATAAGGCTAGAAACTATTGAGGAATTTCCTGAATTGTCCAATACCAAAGTCGAATTTGGTATGTACTACATTCGCCCCCCCATTATGTAAACCACAGGAAACTTAAAAATGGCAACACTTACGGTAAAAATTTCTCAGAGCGGCACAACATACGATTTCACCGGAAATTCTCTGGCCGGGCATGTATGGCTTTCTGCTGATATCGACGGCACTGGCTCGGCACCTGCCGTTTCAATGGGGTTCGCTCCAAGGACAGATGAGCAGGGCAAGCCTTTTGCCGCAGGAGACGTTCATCCTGATGATGATCAGAAATATCTTGAAACGTATTACACCGGAACAATTGTCATCAGTGACAGCCAATATAGCCAACTAGTCGCTTTTGCAAACTCGCCAGAAAGTTATGGATTCAGCACCTTTTATAACGTACTGACTAATAGCTGCATTGATTTTGCTTGGAAAGGATTAGAAGTCATTGGGTTGAACTCAAATGTGAATTAAGAGCTAACGCGTAAATAATTCCAAAAAAACATGGCGGCGGCCAACTTGCCGAATACATGCACCATCAGACCGCTGTATGATCGAACCTTACCCGCGCATTCAATGCCTGTTTGTTGTTCAATCCAGCCGAATAAAGTTTCAATCGGCTGCCTGATACGAGAAACGGCAGTCGATAACCATTGATCCTGGGGGCCTAAATACCTTTGGCCTTTTTGTTTTTTTACCGGCGTTAATACCGTCAGGTTTTGAGTTTCTTTCACTTCTTTTGCATCTGATCGGTGATAGGCTTTATCGCCATAGAGCTCATTGTGAGTTAATTCAGGCCTAATCTGATCAAATACTGTTCCATCATGGCAACTTGCTCCGGTTACACCAATGTATTCAGGATTCGGCAACGTGCCCGCTTGACGACGCCCGACGATATGAACCCGAACACCGTAATAGTACAGTTTCTTGGTTGAACAATAGCCCGCATCCGCTAACTCCCTTGCAACGCGTGCTTTAAACCGGTGACCTTGCTTGGCTAGCGCCACAGGGAAAGAATCCATCAACCAGACTTGCCCTTGATTTTTTCTTCTTGCTCTTGCTGAATGATTTCCAGCAACGGCGCGAAAACATCAGCTACCTTATTCAGTCGCTGAACAAAGGCTGTGTAACTGGGTAGCCTTGGAAACCAATGCCGCAAATGGCGATCGGCATAACCATAGATCTTTTTTAGCTCTCTATTTTTATCAATGACACCGAATAGATAGATCGCTATGACTTCTTCATCTGTAAAACTCAAGTCTGCGTAATTCGACATTCGCTGACTATAAACCCAAAGGTTATCCTGATAGCGCTTGCATACATACAGGTAAATTGTTATTAATTGTTCTTGCCAGTTCATCGCTTACTTAGAGGATTGGGGGGAGTCGTGTCTTTCCCAATAGTCTAGCCCAACCGGTGATCTGGCTTCTATTTAGCTCTTAATTCACATTCAAGCGGATTTGAAGGAGATCCCTGGTCATCGTGGAATGCTGACGATATAGATAGGGTACTCTACACCTATTTATTTAAAGGCTTAACAGGTTGGAACTCGGATTGGGCAAGCCAAGGAGGATTTAATGCAATTTACGGCAGTGGGAATGATGAGGATATTCAAGGAGTAATCAGCATTGATATTCACAGCCAAATCGGCGCTAACGCAATTTATGGTGGTGGAGGTAACGACACATTAACAGGGACGGTATACGATGACAAACTCTACGGTGGAGACGACAACGATTTTCTTTATGGCTTAAACGGGAATGACATTCTCCAAGGCGGCGCTGGCACCGACACCTACATCTACAACCAAGGCGACGGCTTCGACACCATTGTAGACAGCGACGGTCAAGGCAACATTGTCTACAACGACGTTACGCTGTCAGGCGGCAGCCAATACGGCGATGCCCGCGTCCACCGCGACGCCGATAAGCGCCTCTACGTGGACGTTGGCCAAGGGCTGGTGATAGACGGCAACATCCTGATCAAGGACTACCAAAGCGGCAACCTTAATCTAACCATGACCGGCGCTATTGCCGAGACCAACCCGCAAACCACCCTGGACATCGCCGGCGACCTCGCGTCCCTGAATACCGGTGCCGACGCCCTCGGCAACATCATAACCGACCCCAGCCAAGCCGAAGCCAACCGGGAAGACACCCTTTACGACAGCCCCGGCAACGACCGCATCCTCAGCGGCAACGACATCGTCACCGCCCTACGCGGCGGCAACGACCTGATCGAAGCGGGCGCGGGCCAAGACAAATTCAACGGCGGTGCGGGCAACGACGTCATCATAGGCTGCGCAGATAACGACATCCTGGCAGGCGGCGCAAATGACGACCGACTTTACGCGGATGCACCCATCAGCGTTGCCGACGCCATCGCCGCCGGCAACAGCCAAACCGGCAGCGGCCAGAAAGGCGAATGGCTGGCCGGCGAATCCGGCGACGACACTCTGATCGGCGGAGTCGGCAACGATGTCATCACCGGGGGCGGAGGCAATGACCTCTTGATCGGCGGCGCGGGCGATGACGACATCAGCGGCGACGCCAACTATGTCGCGAGCGATCTCAACTGGACAATCACCACCACCAACGGCGTACGACAGTATTCGCCGGTGGTTGGCGATATGGCCCCGGCGGATGCCGGTGCCGATGTGATCTATGCGGGAGCAGGCAACGATTACGTCTGGGCCGGGCAAGGCAACGACGTCCTCTTCGGCGAAGACGGCAATGACATTATTATGGGCGGCGCGGGTAACGACATTATCGGCGGGCAACAAGGCGACGACGTACTGATCGGCGGCACCGGCAAAGACACCTACCTTTTCAACCGGGGCGACGGCCGCGATACCGTCATTGACACGGAAAAAGACAGCAACCTCCTGTTCGGCGAAGGCATCAGCGCCGGCGACATCACCTTGCGGCTCGGTTCTCTGGAACTTGATCTGGGCAACGGCGATCAAGTACACATCGACGGATTCGACCCCAACGACGTCTTCAACAGCTCCTCAGTCAGCACCTTTCGCTTTGCCGACGGCACCGAGCTGAGCATCAACCAACTGCTGGCGCGCGGTTTCGACCTGGACGGCACCAGCGGGGACGACACTATCACCGGCACCAACACCACCGACCGTATCCGGGGTTTTGACGGCAACGATACCTTGAGCGGCGGTGCCGGAAACGACAGCCTCGACGGCGGCGCCGGAGCCGACATCCTGATGGGCGGCGCAGGCGACGATACTTACCTCGCCGTCACCGGCGAAGACACCCTCACCGACACCCAAGGCCACAATACTATCCAACTGGCGCAAGCCAACGGCGTGGGGGCCGGCGGATTAAAAGCGACTCATTACGGCAACCAGAGCCAATACCTCCGCGTGGACATCGCCCTGGATAACGGCGAAACCCTCAAAATCCAGGATGCCTTTTACGGCACCGACGCCACCCTCCTATTCGCCAACGGCCATCAACTGGACCTGGAAACCCTGGTGGGTGCCTCGCTGACCACCGCCCTTAACCTGCAACTGGATAATAGCGGCGGCAAACTCTACGGCGGTGCAGGCAATGATCGCTTATACGGCGGCAGCGGCGGTGACAGACTCAGCGGCGCATGGGGTGACGACACCCTCAGTGGCGGAGCCGGTAACGACACCCTGATCGGCGGCGCGGATCGCGACCTGCTGCTGGGCGGTGCCGGTAATGACATCTATGAGCTGAGTGCGACCTCCGGTGCCGACTTGATCACCGATACGGAAGGCGACAACATCATCCGCTTTGCCGCCGACATCAGCGCCGCCAACTTGACGGTCAGCACCCTAACCATGGCCGGGCAGCCCGCACTGCGGATGAAAGTGAACGGCGTGGAGGACGCAACGATCACCAGCGGCGTTGACCACTACAGTTTCGAATTTGCCGACGGCAGTCGCATGACCTCGGCGGAATTCCTGCTGAACTTCCGGGCCGAGCCGCAGACCGTTTACGGTAACGACACCGGCGACACCCTGTATGGCGGCCAAGCCGCCGATACCCTTTACGGCCAAGGCGGTAACGACAGCCTATGGGGCGGCGCAGGAGACGACCTGTTAGATGACGGCCTGGGTTCGGACGACTATCACTACCGTCCGGGCGACGGGCAGGATGTCATCCAAGAAACCGACATGCCCGGTTCCGGCCAAAGCTCGCAAGACCGGGTGATATTCGGCGCAGGTATTGCCCTGAGCGATGTCACCTTCAAGCATCAGGCCAACGGTGATCTGTCGGTGACCGTCTCAGGCTTGGCCGATACCATCACCGTGACCGGCTGGTACACAGACCCCGCAAAACGCGTGGCAGCGTTTGAATTTGCGGACGGCCTGCAAATCACCGCCGACACCTTGGCCGCACTAGACGTCACCCCCTTGCAAGGCAGCGCCGGAAACGACCCACTCAGCGGTACCGATTACCGCGACATCATCCTGGCCGGAGCCGGCGACGACCTGTTGATCGGCAACGGCGGCAACGACGACCTGCACGGCGAAACCGGCACCGACACCTATCGGTTATCCCGTGGCGGCGGTGCCGACCAAGTGTTCGAAGTCGAAGGCGAAACCTCAATGATCGAAGTCAGCGCCTACAACCTATCCCGCCTGACCGGAACCCGCGTGGGCGAGGATCTGCTGCTGGGCGTTACCGATGCCGACGACAGCCTGACCCTGAAAAATTTCTACACCCTGAATCATGACTGGCAAGTCAAGGATCAGACGGGCGTGCCCCGCGAACTGACCGCGTTGCTGGCAGAAAATGCCGTATATCGAGCCAATCGCAGCGAAATAAATCGCGTGCAGGAAAGTTTTATTGCCGGCATTCAAGACACCGTCATCCAAGCCTACCAAGCGCAAGGCATGGTGCTGCAAGCGGATGGAAGCTGGTGGACGCCCTTGCAGGTTACACTCAGCCACCGGACAGACAACTATGTCCGCTCGCCGGGATATAATGGCAATGTTCCGGCCGACTCAAACTATTATTCTTTAAGTGCCACGGGTTTAACGATCGGCCAGTTCAGTGTTTCGACCTATTCGAGCGATGCGGCGGAAATAAACTACAGTGCCATAGGAAGCCCATCGTTTGCGATTGATGAGCTTCGTACCTCCGTCTCCATTTTTGCGTTGTGCCAAGCATAGAGAGGGAAATTTTTTGATTAAAATTATCGTAGTAAACTCAGTCACCTATACACAATTTTATAGGCATATGTAGATATAGGCCTACACGGGATCAGTTTTGGCTGGCAATACATCGGCAGATTTTTGAGTCACAATGATGTTGTCGCTTAACATCATGCTGGATGGCATCGGCAATGACACGCTTACGGACAGAATTACGAATGATGAAATGTGGAGGAAAGCAAGAATGAAAAAGAATTGTAGTACATTCCCTATTACCAGAATATTGGGCTCCGTTCCCATTTTTGCGTTATTTTGTGCAGCATCAACAGTAAATGCCGCCAGCTTTGATTGTACAAAAGCAGCCATCGATGTTGAAAAAATAATTTGCTCAGACACTTTTATATCAAAATTAGATGACCGATTAAATATTAATTTTCGAGAGGAAATTGAGAAAGCCTCAGATGAAGAAAAAACTAATTTGATTAAACATCAAAAACATTGGCTTAAATTTACCCGTAACCGATGCGAGGATGCCAAATGCGTTAGACGCGCCTATTGGTCGAAGTCAATTGAATTAGGTTCATTTTCAGTTGTAAGGCTATATAAGAAGAGTGACGGTGATCTAAAACAAATACTCAGTACAGCAAACTTTTATAGCACGGCCAATGACAATATAACAGCAATGATGTGCCAGGAAATTTTGGATGGTTTAAAGCAAGCGAAAGCGATTGATCTTGTTAAACCGAAGATAAGCGTTATGAGTTATGAGGATACTGCTTTAGACCCTTGGAAACAACATTGTAACATCGGTCAATCGCTTGTTATTTATCCTGATCTCTCCATGTGTCCCAAAGCGGTATCAGGACATGCAACAGAATCAGATGATTGTTGGTTCCCAACATACGGTCAGCCGCCCTTTAAAATTTTTGAAATACCCATCGATAAAACCGATAAACAACGATATTTGTTTTACATGGATGCGGGTCATGTTACGCCAGATGTAGAAGATGCTGGTAGCGAAGCAGGTGGCAGTGGGGATGCAGGTTTTTTCGATCTGGATGCTAATCATTGTAAAGCGACACATCTTTGGCCACCCTCCTGGCATGTTTATAGAAACATTATTAACATCAAAGATAAATACTATTTTTTAGGATTAGATAGAGGAAAACTTTATAAATTGACAATAAGCCCAATTGATAACACCAAGGCAAAATGTGACTGGTCTGCCAAAAACCCCAACCCTTAATTTATGAGATAAATTGCTATGACTACAATTACCGCAACCCCTCTTGCTGGGGACTTCAACACCGCATTATTCAATTTTCTTAAAACTAAAAATGTTGAAGGTTTTGAACCATTTGTCTACACAGATAGCCGCAACATCCCTACCTTAGGTGTAGGTTATGCACTGGTCACTGGTTCTCCAGGGCATTGACATGTAAGAGCCAATTATCAAGCGGAGTTCGCTGCCAGCGGTATCAATCATTTAACAGCATCTCAACTAAATGTACTTCAGACCAGTTTGCAAAATGCCGCTGACTCACTCAATGGTATTGCAGGGGTAGTAAACCCTTTTAGACATGACGAAAATGTGCTGGACTGGGACATCACTGCTGAACCGCAAGCCTTAGCTTTATTTAATACTATTATTCCCCAATACGATACTACTGTTAAAACATGGCTGGGGGATGATGCAATTTATAACAGCTTGCTGGGCAGTCGAGAAATGCTGGTGCTTGAATCACTGGCTTATAATGGATTTTTCGGCGCGGGTAAAAGTCCCAGTTTGCATAAGGCGATAATTAATGGCAACAGAGCTGAAGCTTGGTATGAAATTCGCTTTAATACATCAACCACTAACATTACGCGTGACTATGCGCAGGGAACTATTTTTGGGCTATATGAGTCAGGTAATATCACTAAAGATGAAGCGCTCAGTGTTTATAAAATGTACACAAAGCATCACGATACAATAGTTGCCGATGATAAAACTCATGCATCATTAATTGCTCCTGCAAATGGTATTTTTTTTATCAACAGCAGGTATTCCAGGGACGACCCAAAAATTAGAACTCGAGCTTCGCCGAGCCGCAGATACAATCGAAACCGAGTATCTTCAGCCCAATAACCTGACGCTTGGCTCTATAAATCCGCTCAACATCCAGATCAGCTACGATGGTACCCCCAATCTAACGGGAGAAGACACCACCACCCGCACCGGCTACACAGATGATTTATTGATAGGTGACGCAAACGGCAACACGCTGCTAGGCCAATCAGGCAACGATATTCTATTGGGTGAAGGTGGTGACGATACCCTGAACGGCGGTACCGGCAACGACACGCTCATCGGCGGTCAAGGTAACGACACCTACATCTACACCCAAGGCGATGGCTTCGACACCCTCTTAGACAGCGACGGCCAAGGCAGCATCATCTACAACGACATTACGCTGTCAGGCGGCAGTCAATACGGCGATGCTCGCGTTCATCGCGATGCCAACAAGCGCCTCTACGTGGACGTCGGTCAGGGGCTGGTGATAGACGGCAACATCATGATCAAGGACTACCAAAGCGGAAACCTCAATCTAACCATGACCGGCGCGGTTGCCGAGACCAACCCGCAAACCACCCTGGACATCGTCGGAGACCTCGCGTCCCTGAATACCGGTGCCGACGCCCTCGGCAACATCAAAACCGACCCCAGCCAAGCCGAAGCCAACCGGAAAGACACCCTTTACGACAGCCCCGGCAACGACCGCATCCTCAGCGGCGGCGGCAACGACATCATCACCGCCCTACGCGGCGGCAACGACCTGATCGAAGCAGGCGCAGGCCAAGACAAAGTCAACGGCGGAGCGGGTAACGATGTCATCATCGGCGGTGCAGATAACGACATACTGGCAGGCGGCGCAAATGACGACCGACTTTACGCGAATGCACAAATCAGCGTTGCCGATGCTATCGCCGCCGGTAACAGCCAAACCGGTAGCGGCTTGAAAGGCGAATGGCTGGCCGGTGAATCCGGCGACGACACCCTGATCGGCGGAGTCGGCAACGATGTCCTCACCGGGGGCGGAGGCAACGACCTCTTGATCGGCGGCGCGGGCGATGACGACATCAGCGGCGACGCCAACTATGTGGCGAGCGATCTCAACTGGACGATCAGCACTACCAATGGCGTACGACAGTATTCACCGGTAGTTGGCGATATGACCCCGGCGGATGCCGGAGCCGATGTGATCTATGCGGGGGCAGGCAACGATTACGTCTGGGCCGGGCAAGGCAACGACGTCCTCTTCGGCGAAGACGGCAACGACAGCCTCAACGGTCAAGAAGGCAACGACACACTGATGGGCGGCGCGGGTAACGACATTATCGGCGGGCAACAAGGCGACGACATACTGATCGGCGGTATCGGCAACGATACCCTGATTGGTGGCACCGGCCAAGACACCTACATCTTCAACCGGGGCGACGGTCGCGATACCGTCATTGACACGGAAAAGGACAGCAACCTCATCTTCGGCGAAGGTATCAGTGCCGACGACATCACCCTGCGGCTCGGTTCATTGGCACTTGATCTGGGCAACGGCGATCAGGTACACATCGACGGATTCGACCCGAACGACGTCTTCAACAGCTCATCGGTCAGCAGCTTTGACTTTGCCGACGGCACCGAACTCAGTATCGAACAACTGCTGGCGCGCGGCTTCGACCTGGACGGCACCGGCCAGGATGACACCATCACCGGCACCAACACCACCGACCGTATCAGCGGACTGGCCGGCAACGATACCTTGATTGGCGGTGCCGGTAACGACAGCCTAGATGGTGGCGCCGGAGCCGACATCCTGATGGGCGGGGCAGGCGACGATACCTACCTCAACGTCACCGGCGAAGACACCCTCGCCGACACCGAAGGCCACAACACCCTCCAACTGGCGCAAGCCAACGGCCTCGGCGCCGGCGGATTAAAAGCGACTCATTATGGCAACCAGAGCCAATACCTCCGCCTGGACATCGCCCTGGATAACGGCGACATCCTCAAAATCCAGGATGCCTTTTTCGGCACCGATGCCACCCTCCAATTTGCTAAGGGCAACCAACTGGACCTGGAAACCCTGGTGGGTGCCTCGCTGACCACCGCCCTTAACCTGCAACTGGATAATAGCGGCGGCAAACTCTACGGCGGTGCCGGCGCCGATAGCTTACACGGCGGTAGCGGTGACGACATGCTCAGCGGCGCATGGGGTGACGACACCCTCAGTGGCGGAGCCGGTAACGACACCCTGATCGGCGGCGCGGGCCGCGACCTGCTGCTGGGCGGAGCCGGTAATGATGCCTATCAGCTGAGCGCGACCTCCGGTGCCGACCTGATTACCGACACGGAAGGCCAAAATATCATCCGCTTTGCCGCCGATATAAGCGCCGCCAACTTGACAGTCAGCACCCTAACCATGGCCGGGCAGCCCGCACTGCGGATGAAAGTGAACGGCGTGGAGGCCGCAACGATCACCAGCGGCGTTGACCACTACAGTTTCGAATTTGCCGACGGCAGTCGCATGACCTCGGCGGAATTCCTGCTGAACTTCCGGGCCGAGCCGCAGACCGTTTACGGTAACGACACCGACAACACCCTGTATGGCGGGCAAGCCGGCGATACCCTTTACGGCCAAGGCGGCAACGACAGCCTATGGGGCGGCGCAGGAGACGACCTGTTAGATGGCGGCCTGGGTTCGGATGACTATCACTATCGTCCGGGTGACGGGCAGGATGTCATCCAAGAGAACGACAACCCCGACGCCGGCCAAAGCTCGCAAGACCGGGTGATATTCGGCGCAGGTATTGCCCTGAGCGACGTCACCTTCAAGCATCGGGCCAACGGCGACCTGTCGGTGACCTGTCGGTGACCTGTCGGTGACCTGTCGGTGACCGTCGCCGGCTTGGCCGATGCCATCATCGTAACCGGCTGGTACACAGCCCCCGCAAAACGCGTGGAAGCGTTTGAATTTGCGGACGGCCTGCAAGTCACCGCCGAAACCCTGGCCGCACTGGACGTCACGCCCCTGCAAGGCAGCGCCGGAAACGACCCACTCAGCGGCACCGATTACCGCAACATCATCCTGGCCGGAGCCGGCGACGACCTGTTGATCGGCAACGGCGGCAACGACGACCTGCACGGCGAAACCAGCACCGACACCTATCGCTTATCCCGTGGCGGCGGTGCCGACCAAGTGTTCGAAGTCGAAGGCGAAACCTCAATGATCGAAGTCAGCGCCTACAACGTAACCCGCCTGACCGGAACCCGCGTGGGCGAGGATCTGCTGCTGGGCGTTACCGATGCCGGCGACAGCCTGACATTGAAGAATTTCTATACCCTGAATCATGACTGGCAAGTCAAGGATCAAACGGGCGTGCCCCGCGAACTGAGCGCGTTGCTGGCCGAGAATGCCGCCTACCGGGCCAATCGCAGTGAAATGGATCGCGTGCAGGAAAGCTTTATTGCCGGCATTCAAGACACCGTCATTCAAGCCTACCAAGCGCAAGGCATGGTGCTGCAAGCGGAAAATTTTTTCGATAATATTCTCGTTGAGAATACAGAATCTACACATGTTTAGGTTATTTATAGAGATAGGCTTACAAGAGTGTCGGCTTTAGCGGGCATACATCAGCAACTTATTGAGTCACAATGATGTTGTCGATCAACACCCTGCTGACGGGTACTGGCAACGACACACTGATAAGCGGAATTATTAATGATGAAGTATGGGAAAAGTAGCATGAAAAAGAATCGTGGCACGCCGCTTTATCTTTGGGTTGAGGAAAAAATGAGCATGGTGATGAACAGGAATAGAAATGTCGAACAGAATATCGGGCTCCGTCCCCATTTTTCGGTCCCCATTTTTCGCGGAATGCCGGGGCGTCCGAGGAAACAGGGGATCGATGAGTGAATATCGAAATAGTGTGGTTTTGGTTTGAGGAGGAAATGAGTGTGCTGATAAATATGAACAGAAACGTCGAACAGAATATCGGGCTACGTCCCCTATTACGCGTCCCCTATTACGTGGGGTTTGACTATTAAGTTTGAATTTAAAAAAGGCTGGAAACAATGAAACAACAACGATTGAAGGAATGTAAAAACTCGACAGATGCGCTTCACTTTGTTCAGCACATCCTATTTGGCGTACCTTATCGGGTTATTGTCGGCAAATCCTACCGGGCTTTATCGAGTTATTTGGCGCAGGTTATCGGGTTTAGCGGTTTATTTTTCGGTTTGACTCTTACCTTTTTGATCAGTGGCAATGCAATCGCACTGACATCGTTCGGCTCTACCTACCGCTACAAATTGGAAATGAGCAAGGATGATAAGGTGTGTCGCCACATGGAGAAGGTTTATAAGAAATATTTTCGCACTCCATGGGCTTATCGTGCCGATGTTTGGAGTGATGAAAACCGCGCCAAAAACGTGTTCACTAGACTGCCTGGAGTTGAATTTAATGCCAATCTTGCGGGGTTGATGAGCCGTGCCAGATTCCCCAGCAGCCCGGAATTTGAGGCCATTCAATGGCGTGAAGGAAGATACAAATATCAGACGACAGACACTAAGAGCGGTGGTGAAGTCGTATTTACAGGGACAATAATAAACCCCTTATTAGTGGCAGATTTTGATATTGACAACGATGGCAAGATGGACACCGTGATTCAGGGTGGATTTTTTGAAGGCATGGTCTACGGTATCGATTCATTTTCCGTCTATTCTGCGGGCACAGTAGATTTGAAGGACCTAGTGGGTGAATCAGTTGTTAAAGTCAGGGATGTGCAAAGTTTTAGAGAAGTAGACGGCATGGGAGAAGCCTTGGTTGGTGTTGATACATGGCGTTCGCTTCGCCCTTTTATTCTGGATGGCGTTACCTACCTGAGTGGTGCTCGCTATGAATCACCGTATGACGACTTTAAGCCTAATCACATATACAAAGACTATATGGACGTATTGAAATACATCAAGGGATCAAGCTTCAGAAAAGGACGCAATCAGCCGCCATTAGAATTTGAGACCATCTGCCGTTTTCGCATGACTGAAGTACATCAACCATCCAAAGGAGAATAACCATGTCACTGACCACATTCAATACCAATTATCTAAAAGGCTCGTACACAGATGACGTAACTTTTCTGTTGAAGATCGCGGAAAACGCACCGCTGGCTATGGGAACCAATACTTCCGGCCTTCACCCGCACATTGATGGGAAACAAAATCTGGCGATAGGCTATGGTTATGATTTTTGCAGCGAATGGTACAAAGCAAAGTATTGATGACCTAAAAGCAGCGGGGGCCACAATTATGGATGAAGCCAAGAATATCGGGCTCCGTCCCCATTTTTCGTTTTTGTATGCTACCAAAACCTTAATTGCAGTAATTAGGAGAAATAAATATGTTTCAAACTAAACATCGTAATGTCTTGACTAATAGTTTTTGTTTGGTAGTTGTTAGTTTTTTTATGTTTACATCAAATTCCAATGCAAATCAACAACCTCAAATTTGCTCAGAGATTCATAAACTTTTAATCCTAAGACAACAAGGCCGTGCTCCTGATGATTTTTTTGTTGAATCTCTCGAACATGGAGGAGGCGGTGATATTTATCCAAAGTTGGACATCGATGGTGATGGGATCGATGATTCTATTGTAAGAAGCTGCGGGGCGGGTATAGATGGTCTTTGTTTTTTATTCGTCAAACTTTCTAGTGGCAAAGAATTTGAATTGGAAGAAGAAAAGTTTTTCTTGGCACGAGTGAAGTCCAATATTTATGTGGTTTTGGGTGAAAGCTTATCGCAACCGGAGATGGCTAAATTAGGAAAGCGACGAGCCTATCAAATAACCAATCAAACGATAAAGTTAATTTGTCCACACTTTTAATTAGAGGAAAATCTTATGTTTACTTACAGAACTTTAACTACACAACAATATGTCAACACCGTGGTTGATGTGATCAGCAAAGCAGAAGGTTACCTTTCCCAAGTTACTAATCTCAAAGATGGGATGTCAACGATTGGTTATGGGTACACGTTTGAACGCAACGATAATATCGCCCTATGGCAGGCTGCCGGTATTACGCTCACTACGGGTGAATGGACAATACTACAGCAGATTGATTCAGCAAGCTCAGCGCAAAAAACCGTAATTGCGCTCACCCAGTTCGGCAAAACACTGACTCATTCGGAAGCGAAAGCGTTACTGGAGCAGACATACCAAAAATATGAATCACCTGCTGATGAGCTCGCTATGCCACTGTCTTGGGAGCGTGTAGCTCTCGTATCGGTAACTTATAATCGTGGTGAACCAGCCGTTCATAGCAAAATGCAAGATTTTTATTCGGCTATCGAGACAGGTGATAGGGCAGAAGCCTGGTTTCAGATTCGGTATAAGGCACAAACTACAAATCCAACATATGCCGATGGCATAGCCAAGCGCCGTTATTACGAATCCGAGCTTTTCGGTCTTTATGAAGCTGCCGTATTAGACGAGGTTCAGGCGAAACAAATTTACGCCATGTATAACCGACACCATGACGCTATCTTGGACTACGAATCAACATTCAGTAGTCAGATTGGCAAAGCCAATTCGGATTATCACTTAACTGACAATAGCTCAAAAGTTCAAACCCTGGAAAACAGTCTGCAAAAAGCGGCCGACTTGTTAAAGCAACTCTATGTCCCGGAAGCCTTACGGAGCACCATCAATCCACTGGATATTCAGCTTGCTAGCGACCAGCAAACTGATCTATCGGGAGGTAAGCGCGACGGTTATCAAAACAACACCGGGCAAGAACAAAACGACCTACTGATTGGTAATGATCAAAACAATATTCTCAACGGCTTAGGCGGCAACGACATACTGGTTGGGGGTGCAGGCAACGACACCCTGAATGGCGGCACCGGCAACGACACGCTCATCGGCGGTCAAGACTCCGACACCTACATCTACAGCCAAGGCGACGGCGTTGACACCCTTATCGATAGTGACGGCAGCGGGCAGATCGTCTGGGATTTGGTCAATATCCAAGGCGATGCAAACGCCCTGTCCGACAAATGGAAAAAGTTTAATACCCACGTCTGGCAAGACCAGAAAAACCCACAAGACCCCATCAGCTACAATCTGCAAACCGAGACCGACGGCAGCCAAACCCTATATATCATCAAAAACGGCGATGTCCTTAAAGTCGACAATTGGCAGCCGGGCGATCTGGGCATTAGCTTGGGCGCGGGGGCGCAACCGCTGGCTCCGCTCCACACCTATAACGGCGACCAGCGAGCGCCCGTTACCGTGAACAATGGCATGGATACTTATGACTGGTCAGCCACCAGTTGGGCGGCTGACGGCACGCTCACCGGCGGTGTTGCCGAACAGAATTTCAACGACGTCATCACCGGCTCTGCTCAAGCCGACAAAATCAACGGCCTGGGCGGCAACGACGCCCTTGACGGCGGAGCCGGTAACGACCAGATCGACGGCGGCGAAGGCAACGATTTGATAGCCGGTGGCGCGGGCTCCGACATCATTCATGGCGGTGCAGGCAACGACGAAATCTTAAGCGCCACCGGGTTAAACGTCCCGCAACGCAAAGCCCCGGATGACACATGGCAAGTACCGGCAGGAAAAACGGTCTGGGCGCAAGGTAGCACCTGGGGCATTGCGAATAACCCAAACAACACTTACACCATCTATGGCGGCGGATCATTGGCGCTGGATAATGCCCCGGATACCATCTACGGCGATGCCGGAGACGATCATATAACCGGCGGGCATGGCGACGACTATATCGACGGCGGCGCCGACAATGACGTGCTATGGGGTAACGGCGGCAACGACCTCATCGACGGCGGTACCGGCGACGACAACATCTATGGCGATGGTGTTATCGGCTCAGGTTTCTACCAAACAACTCCGGCATTCATTCAAGGCAATGATTTTCTGGACGCGGGCGAAGGCAGAGACTGGATCATTGGCGGCGGCAAGAACGATGTCCTGTTAGGTGGGACGGGAAACGATTTTCTCTGGGGCGATGACAAAAGCGAAACGTTATTGTCAGGCCAATATCACGGCAAGGACTACCTCGACGGCGGTGCAGGTGATGACCTGTTAATCGGTGGCGGCAATGACGACACCTTGATCGGCGGCATTGGTAATGACACGCTGCTGGGTGATGACAATGAAAACAATCTGGCATTGCCATATCACGGCAACGACGACCTGGATGGCGGGGCAGGCGATGACAAGCTCTACGGTGGCGACGGCAATGACACGCTGCTGGGAGGCAGTGAAAACGATACCCTGTACGGTGATAGCGGCAACGACATACTGATTGGCGGCACCGGTAATGACATTATGTACGGTGGCGAAGGCAATGACACCTACCTCATCAACGCCAACGAAGGCCGCGACGCCATTAGACATCTTTCCTAAATACCGTCGTAGCGCAAGTTAACAAGAGCTGCCACTAAACGCCATGTTAGCGAGTAATTTTTGTGCTTGCCCCGATAAACATCTTTGACAATCCTGAAAACCTTGCATCGACGATTGACATGCTCAATGTAGATGCGTCGTTTTGCTAGCGCCTTATTATGAGCTTTGTCTTCTGCCGATAAGGGCTGGCCTTTTTTCTTTTTAACCGGCAGGGTCGAATTCTGATGGTGTTTGTGTATCCCTTGATATCCAGAATCTGCTAATAACAAGGCACCGGAATGTAACAATAAGCGGTTGTTTTTAAAGACCAAAAAATCATGCTGTTGACCTTTACCCATTACCACGGAGAGAATGGTCAGCGTCAATACGCAGATCACGAGCTGGGCCTTGATCGTGTGGCGTTTTTTTTCCTGAGTAGTAGGCTTTCTGATTTTTGACAGGGCGCTCGATGGGTTGCTCAGAAACATCAATGGCTAAAGTGGTCGTGGAATCCTCCAGCAACGTTTTACGGTTGGGGAGTTTTTCGACCTTGGCTATCATCCTCGCGGTGCGGGTATAAATCTTATGACAGTAAGATTCGCTGATATCAAAGATCGCCCCCAAGTTTATCAGGGTCGGATAATGGCGAAGGTAATAGAGGGTCAATAGCAATCGGTCTTCTAAGACTAACTTGGTGTCTTTCCGTCCGCGCATTGTCAGTGGGTTGAGGGCTTTTTGTGTGGCAATATAAGCTGTTAATTTGTCGTTAAGGACATGGAAACCTTCTTTTGATAAGCCGACAGTCCGCATGAATTCTTCGGGGTTGTCTGTGGGTAATTGGGCATAAGGTTTCATGGCTATCCGTGTTTTCAGCGGTCGGGCCGCTATTATAACCCTGGCAAGATTAGTCCTATACCGACTATTTAGGAAAGATGTCTATTATCGATCCTCAAAAAAACAGTAAAATTATTTTCGGCACTGGCGTTAACCATAGCGATATTATCCTGCGGCTCGGTTCGCTGGAACTTGACCTGGGCAACGGTAACGAAGTCCATATTGAAGGATTCGACCCCAACGACGTCTTCAACAGCTCCTCAGTCAGCACCTTTGTCTTTGCCGACGGCACCGAGCTGAGCATCAACCAACTGCTGGCGCGCGGTTTCGACCTGGACGGCACCAGCGGGGACGACACTATCACCGGCACCAACACCACCGACCGCATCAACGGATTGGGCGGCAACGATACCTTGATCGGTGGCGCCGGAAACGACAGCCTAGACGGTGGCGCCGGAGCCGACATCCTGATGGGCGGGGCAGGCGACGATACCTACCTCGCCGTCACCGGCGAAGACACCCTCATCGACACCGAAGGCCACAACATCCTTCAACTGGCGCAAGCCAACGGCCTCGGCGCCGGCGGCTTAAAAGCGACTCATTATGGCAGCCAGAACCAATACCTCCGCCTGGACATCGCCCTGGACAACAGCGGCATCCTCAAAATCCAGGATGCCTTTTACGGCACCGACGCCACCCTCCAGTTCGCCAACGGCAACCAACTGGACCTGGAAACCCTGGTGGGCACCTCGCTGACCACCGCCCTTAACCTGCAACTGGATAATAGCGGCGGCAAACTCTACGGCGGTGCAGGCAATGATCGCTTATACGGCGGCAGCGGCGGTGACAGACTCAGCGGCGCATGGGGTGACGACACCCTCAGTGGCGGAGCCGGTAACGACACCCTGATCGGCGGCGCGGATCGCGACCTGCTGCTGGGCGGTGCCGGTAATGACATCTATGAGCTGAGTGCGACCTCCGGTGCCGACTTGATCACCGATACGGAAGGCCAAAATATCATCCGCTTTGCCGCCGATATAAGCGCCGCCAACTTGACGGTCAGCACCACGACCATGGCCGGGCAGCCCGCACTGCGGATGAAAGTGAACGGCGTGGAGGACGCAACGATCACCAGCGGCGTTGACCACTACAGTTTCGAATTTGCCGACGGCAGTCGCATGACCTCGGCGGAATTCCTGCTGAACTTCCGGGCCGAGCCGCAGACCGTTTACGGTAACGACACCGGCGACACCCTGTATGGCGGCCAAGCCGCCGATACCCTTTACGGCCAAGAGGGCAACGACAGCCTATGGGGCGGCGCAGGAGACGACCTG
Organism: Methylobacter tundripaludum SV96; assembly: GCF_000190755.2. Classification (GTDB taxonomy): domain Bacteria; phylum Pseudomonadota; class Gammaproteobacteria; order Methylococcales; family Methylomonadaceae; genus Methylobacter_A; species Methylobacter_A tundripaludum. The sequence goes on from NZ_JH109152.1 coordinate 922,411, forward strand.
TTAGATGGCGGCCTGGGTTCGGACGACTATCACTACCGTCCGGGCGACGGGCAGGATGTCATCCAAGAAACCGACATGCCCGGTTCCGGCCAAAGCTCGCAAGACCGGGTGATATTCGGCGCAGGTATTGCCCTGAGCGACGTCACCTTCAACCATCAGCCCAACGGCGACCTATCGGTGACCGTCGCCGGCCTGGCCGATGCCATCACCGTGACCGGCTGGTACACAGATCCCGCAAAACGCGTGGAAGCGTTTGAATTTGCGGACGGCCGGCAAATCACCGCCGACACCTTGGCCGCACTAGACGTCACCCCCTTGCAAGGCAGCGCCGGAAACGACCCACTCAGCGGCACCGATTACCGCGACATCATCCTGGCCGGAGCCGGCGACGACCAGTTGATCGGCAACGGCGGCAACGACGACCTGCATGGCGAAACCGGCACCGACACCTATCGGTTATCCCGTGGCGGCGGAGCCGATCAAGTGTTCGAAGTCGAAGGCGAAACCTCAATGATCGAAGTAAGCGCCTACAACCTATCCCGCCTGACCGGAACCCGCGTGGGCGAGGATCTGCTGCTGGGCGTTACCGAGGCCGGCGACAGCCTGACCCTGAAAAATTTCTATACCCTGCATCATGACTGGCAAGTCAAGGATCAAACGGGCGCGTCCCGGGAACTGACCGCGTTGCTGGCGGAAAATGCCGCATATCGAGCCAATCGCAGCGAAATGGATCGCGTGCAGGACAGCTTTATTGCCGGCATTCAAGACACCGTCATCCAAGCCTACCAAGCGCAAGGCATGGTGCTGCAAGGGGAAAATTTTTTCGATAATATTCTCGTTGAGAATACAGAAACCACACACGTTTAGGTTATTTATAGAGATAGACCTACAAGAGCGTCAGCTTTAGCGGGCATACATCAGCAACTTATTGAGTCACAATGATGTTGTCGATCAACACACTGCGGACGGGTACCGGCAACGACACGCTGACGAGCGGAATTACTCATGATGAAGTGCGGAGAAAAGTAGCATGAAAAAGAATCGTGGCACGTCGCTTTATCTTTTGGGTTGAGGAAAAAATGAGTATGGTGATGAACAGGAACAGAAATGTCGAACAGAATATCAGGCTCAGAATATTGGGCTACGTCCCCATTTTTTCCCGTCCCCTATTACGCATGTAAAGACTTTCCGCGCGTCGTCGTAATCCGCCATTTTAGCTACGGTGCTGTACGGCAAGTGTGAGCGGCCGGAAAGGGCCGATAGGCGACAGATGTGGATGATATTAAATAGATTACGAAAGGTGGAATATGAAAATTGTTAATGAAGATACAAAACACCCAGAAATGAAAAAATCTAAATCCAATAAAGGTCATCCTTTATTAGTTCTAAGTGCGATTTGGCTGGTATATGTTTCCCATATAGGTTTTTGCTTTGAGCAACACCGAAAATTAACCGATAAAGAGTTTTTTACGATTGTTTTTAACGAATTGCTCAAAACAGGAGATATGAAAATACAGGATTATGATAATACGGCAGAAACTTATTTAGCTCATCATCCCAATTGTTGTCAGGTTTATGGCAATAATCTTTTTGGCTTTGTGATGGGCTTTGACATCAATGTCTATATTAATTATGAAATGAGCGATCAAAGAGTAAAAGAAATTAACACAACTGGTAAATATAAAACCCTTACTTACTACGAAAGCATTACCTATATGACGGCCTGTGGTAGACCTTACCATTCTACAGGGATGGCATCTACAACACCTGGCAACAAAAAAACCTCAATAAACTAAAACGGAACACATCATGACCACTATTAATTGGAACGCATTAGGCATTAACGAAATAACCAACCTGTACTTATATGGCGATTTGTCTACCCCTGCCAATTTACAGGATGAAGACTTGACGCACCGAGCATCTGCTAGCCCTATTGAAATTACCCTGACAGATGTCGCTTCCTTTATGACGGACGGTCCAGGAAGACTGGCCAATGGCGCCCAATCCGCACTCGTTAACTTGTTCATGTCAGGTGCAATTATGCTTGGTACTGGTGTTAGGCAAGAGGTAGCAATTGAAGATATAGAGAGTCTTTTATTAGTAAATTTAATACCTGACGACCCTCGTTTTTTCAATATTTCCCAAGTTGAATATGATGTGACATCCGCTGATTTTGATCTGAGGGCTTACATTTTTGGGCATACAGATTTTGCGATTGCTAAGGGCGCTAAGTTTATCGTCGAGGCGGACGGGACTAGGCATATTGAAAACTTTGCTCTATTACCGGGTATTGATGATTTCGATTTTGATACTTCGCCATGGTTGAACACGATAGATGACTTCTTTCTACAAAATAAAATTGATCCCTCCCTCTTAGGAAAGACGGTAAATATGATCTATGACAAGGACAGCAAAGAAGCCTATCGTCTCAGTAGCATGAGGGATTATACGCAAGCCGAGTACGCCCTTGACATTGCGAAAAATGTCTTTTATCGGGATCCGATTATAGGCGAAGCGAAATTTGCAATTGATTCATCTTCTTTAACCACTGACCTATTTGAAAGTGGCGTCACTAAATTTCTTGATGCCGACAACAAACCCATTCTCTACGGAACAGATCAAGATGACCGTATTTTCGGAACGCAGTCAAGAACATTTGTTGATATTGGCGCTGACAACCATCCACTGAACGGTTGGGTACAGAACGGCATCAGATACATCGGCGGTGCTGGAAATGACACCTTGGTTGGCACTGATTACGATGACAAATTGCTGGGCGGCGATGACAATGATCTTCTCGATGGATTGAGCGGCAACGATTACCTTGAAGGCGGCAAAGGCAATGACCGATTAGTGGGTGAAGATGGCTTCGACACTTACGTCTACACCTCCGGCGACGGCTTTGATACTATCTTAGACAGCGACGGCCAAGGCCGCATTCTCTACAACGACATTACGCTGTCAGGCGGCAGCCAATACGGCGATGCCCGCGTCCACCGTGACGCCGATAAGCACCTCTACGTGGACGTTGGTCAGGGGCTGGTGATCGACGGCAACATCCTGATCAAGGACTACCAGCCCGGCAACCTTAATCTAACCATGACCGGCGCGGTTGCCGCGACCACTCCGCAAACCACCCTGGACATCGCCGGTGACCTCGCGTCCTTGAATACCGGTGCCGACGCCCTCGGCAACATCATAACCGACCCCAGCCAAGCCGAAGCCAACCGGGAAGACACCCTTTACGACAGCCCCGGCAACGACCACATCCTCAGCGGTGGCGGCAACGACATCGTCACCGCGCTACGCGGCGGCAACGACCTGATCGAAGCGGGCGCGGGCCAAGACAAAGTCAACGGCGGTGCGGGCAACGACGTCATCATAGGCGGCGCGGATAACGACATCCTGGCAGGCGGCGCCAATGACGACCGACTTTACGCGGATGCACCCATCAGCGTTGCCGACGCCATCGCCGCCGGCAACAGCCAAACCGGCAGCGGCCAGAAAGGCGAATGGCTGGCTGGCGAATCCGGCGACGACACCCTGATCGGCGGAGTCGGCAACGATGTCCTCACCGGAGGCGGAGGCAATGACCTCTTGATCGGCGGCGCGGGCGATGACGACATCAGCGGCGACGCCGACTATGTCGCAACCGACTTCAACTGGACGATCGCCACCACCAACGGCATACGCCAGTATTCGCCGGTGGTCGGCGACCCGGCCCCGGCGGATTTTGGTGCCGATGTGATCTATGCAGGAGCAGGCGATGATTACGTCTGGGCAGGCCAAGGTAACGACGTCCTCTTCGGCGAAGACGGCAACGACAGCCTCAACGGTCAAGAAGGCAACGACGTTATTGTGGGCGGTGCGGGTGTCGACATTATCGGTGGCCAACAAGGCGACGACGTACTGATCGGCGGCACCGGTAATGACACGCTGGTTGGCGGTGCCGGCAACGACACCTACATCTTCAACCGGGGCGACGGCCGCGATACCGTCATCGACCCCGACAAAGACAGCAACCTCCTGTTCGGCGAAGGCATCAGCGCCGGCGACATCACCTTGCGGCTCGGTTCTCTGGAACTTGATCTGGGCAACGGCGATCAAGTACACATCGACGGATTCGACCCCAACGACGTCTTCAACAGCTCCTCAGTCAGCACCTTCCGCTTCGCCGACGGCACCGAGCTGAGCATCAACCAACTGCTGGCGCGCGGCTTCGACCTGGATGGCAGCAGCGGGGACGACACACTCACCGGCACCAACACCACCGACCGCATCAACGGATTGGGCGGCAACGATACCTTGATCGGTGGTGCCGGAAACGACAGCCTAGATGGTGGCGCCGGAGCCGACATCCTGATGGGCGGGGCAGGCGACGATACCTACCTCAACGTCACCGGCGAAGACACCCTCGCCGACACCGAAGGCCACAACACCCTCCAACTGGCGCAAGCCAACGGCCTCGGCGCCGGCGGATTAAAAGCGACTCATTATGGCAACCAGAGCCAATACCTCCGCCTGGACATCGCCCTGGATAACGGCGACATCCTCAAAATCCAGGATGCCTTTTTCGGCACCGATGCCACCCTCCAATTTGCTAAGGGCAACCAACTGGACCTGGAAACCCTGGTGGGTGCCTCGCTGACCACCGCCCTTAACCTGCAACTGGATAATAGCGGCGGCAAACTCTACGGCGGTGCCGGCGCCGATAGCTTACACGGCGGTAGCGGTGACGACATGCTCAGCGGCGCATGGGGTGACGACACCCTCAGTGGCGGAGCCGGTAACGACACCCTGATCGGCGGCGCGGGCCGCGACCTGCTGCTGGGCGGAGCCGGTAATGATGCCTATCAGCTGAGCGCGACCTCCGGTGCCGACCTGATTACCGATACGGAAGGCCAAAATATCATCCGCTTTGCCGCCGATATAAGCGCCGCCAACTTGACAGTCAGCACCCTAACCATGGCCGGGCAGCCCGCACTGCGGATGAAAGTGAACGGCGTGGAGGCCGCAACGATCACCAGCGGCGTTGACCACTACAGTTTCGAATTTGCCGACGGCAGTCGCATGACCTCGGCGGAATTCCTGCTGAACTTCCGGGCCGAGCCGCAGACCGTTTACGGTAACGGTACCGACAATACCCTGTATGGCGGCCAAGCCGGTGATACCCTTTACGGCCAAGACGGCAACGACAGCCTATGGGGCGGCGCAGGAGACGACCTGTTAGATGGCGGCCTGGGTTCGGACGACTATCACTACCGTCCGGGCGACGGGCAGGATGTCATCCAAGAAACCGACATGCCCGGTTCCGGCCAAAGCTCGCAAGACCGGGTGATATTCGGCGCAGGTATTGCCCTGAGCGATGTCACCTTCAAGCATCAGGCCAACGGTGATCTGTCGGTGACCGTCTCAGGCTTGGCCGATGCCATCACCGTGACCGGCTGGTACACAGACCCCGCAAAACGCGTGGAAGCGTTTGAATTTGCGGACGGCCTGCAAGTCACTGCCGACACCTTGGCCGCACTGGACGTCACGCCCCTGCAAGGCAGCGCCGGAAACAACCCACTCAGCGGTACCGATTACCGCGACATCATCCTGGCCGGAGCCGGCGACGACCTGTTGATCGGCAACGGCGGCAACGACGACCTGCATGGCGAAACCGGCACCGACACCTATCGCTTATCCCGTGGCGGCGGAGCCGATCAAGTGTTCGAAGTCGAAGGCGAAACCTCAATGATCGAAGTCAGCGCCTACAACCTATCCCGCCTGACCGGAACCCGCGTGGGCGAGGATCTGCTGCTGGGCGTTACCGAGGCCGGCGACAGCCTGACATTGAAGAATTTCTATACCCTGAATCATGACTGGCAAGTCAAGGATCAAACAGGTTCGCTCCGCGAGCTGAGCGCGTTGCTGGCGGAAAATGCCGCCTACCGGGCCAATCGCAGTGAAATGGATCGCGTGCAGGAAAGCTTTATTGCCGGCATTCAAGACACCGTCATTCAAGCCTACCAAGCGCAAGGCATGGTGCTGCAAGCGGACGGAAGCTGGTGGACGCCCTTGCAGGTTACACTCAGCCACCGGACAGACAACTATGTCCGCTCGCCGGGATATAATGGCAATGTTCCGGCCGACTCAAACTATTATTCTTTAAGTGCCACGGGTTTAACGATCGGCCAGTTCAGTGTTTCGACCTATTCGAGCGATGCGGCGGAAATAAACTACAGCCGCATGGGATCATCCGCTATCGCAAAGAACGTACAGGTCGAGTGGGGCGCACTGCAAACCTTTTCAAATTCAAATACATACAAAACACTGTCAGTGCATTATTTATACACTGATCAGGAAATGCATGCGCTGACGGAATTCTACGGGACAAATAACTTACAAAATCCTTATATTTATACCGAATCGCCTATTTTTACTCATACCTCCACAACCACCCATCAAGTTGCAACGGCTTTGTCGGTCACCCCTGCCGACGGCACAGGCTATGACATTCAAGGTGCCGATCCGGTTAGCTTTTCCCAGCTGGGCATTTTACCTGTCACCCTTGCGGTAACGGGATATTACTCCGATGCAGGCGTTGACATTATTAACGGAGGCGAGGGCGATAACACCATTACCCTGTCTGACGACTTTGGCATCGTGCATGCCGGCGGAGGCAATGACACGATTCAGAGTTACGCGAGGGCTGCATTATTGGATGGCGGTTCCGGCGACGACCTGATTATAGGCAGCTATTATGATGACATAATCTTCGGTGGCTCAGGCAATGACCTGTTAGAAGGAGGGGCCGGCAATGATCGGTACTATGTCATGGCGGACGATACAGGAACCGATTTAATTTACGATACCGGTTTTAGCGGAGGATATGGGGGAGGCATTGATAGCAACACCGTCGTTTTTGACAAGGGAATCAATCTTTCCAGTTTCAACTTTTCATGGGGGAGTGAGTCGTTACCGGCATCCAACTGGGGATCGTACGATTACAACAATATCAAGCTGTTTCAAACACTGGATATGAGTTGGCAAGCCGATTCGGTAGTGAGAATAGTCATGCCGCGCGCGGATGAAGACGGATACTACGTCAAGACCGGTATACAGTTTTTTGAATTTGCCGACGGCAGCCGCATGACAATGGCGCAAATGCTGGCATTGGCCGGCCCGTCTCCTGAGCATGCCCCTGTCATTACCACCGCTTTGAAAGATCAAATTGCCACGGAATACCTCCCCTTCTCGTACACCCTTCCGGCGAACGCCTTTATCGATCAAGATGCCGGAGACGTCTTGAGTTACAGCCAAAATGCCTGGAGCGAATGGTTAAGCTTCGATCCCGAGACCCGTACCTTTAGCGGCACCCCGGATGCCAACGCTATTTACCCGATCGACATCACCGTGACCGCAACAGATCAATTTGGCGCGTCGGTCAGTGACACCTTCACCTTAACGGTAAACCCCATCAATTTGATAGAGGGTACCACGGACAACGATACCTTGCTGGGTACCGCGGCTGCGGACGCATTGGTCGGGCTGTCAGGTTCCGACATGCTGATAGGCGGCGAGGGTGATGATGTGCTTTATGGCGGTGCAGACAATGACTATTTGAGTGGTGGATTGGGGAATGATGTTTATATGTTTGGATTAGGAGATGGGCAGGATGCCATTGAAAATTGGACTGGCCCCGATATAGCAGGCAATGTGGATACCCTCCGCTTTGGCGTCGGGATAGCGGCCGGCGACATCAGCTTCACCCGGACTGGCGAGGATCTGGTGCTGGGTATCAACGGCACGAGCGATCAACTAACGATACGGAACTGGAGATATGGAGAGGCCTATCACATCAAGCGAGTAGAGTTTGCTGATGGTACGGAATGGTATGTAGCTCAGTTACAAGCGCTGGTGTCTGCTGTTTCTAATTCAGGGACGGAACAAGCCGATTTCCTGGAAGCATGGGTAGATGAAAACGCAACGCTTCAGGGTTTAGGCGGTAACGACGATCTTTACGGAAATAACGGTAACGATTTATTGGATGGCGGAGCCGGCAATGATTACTTGAGCGGCGGTTCGGGTAACGACACCTACATCATCGACAGTCTAGGCGATGTTATTGCCGAGAACGCGGACGAAGGCACGGACACCGTGCAATCCTCGATCAGTTATACCCTGAATGCAAATGTCGAAAATCTCGCACTGACCGGGACGGCCGCCATCAACGGCACAGGCAATGGGTTGGACAACGTGCTCATCGGCAACAGCGCCGCGAACACATTGACCGGTGGCTTAGGTAACGATACCTTGGATGGCGGTTCAGGTGCCGACACCCTGATCGGCGGCTTAGGCAACGACACCTATGTCGTGGACGACTTAGGCGATGTGGTAAAAGAAACCTCCGCACTGAAAACAGAAATCGACACAGTGCAGTCCTCCATCACCTATACCTTGGGTTCAAAGCTGGAAAACCTCACCCTGACCGGTACCTCCGCGATCAACGGCACCGGCAACAGCTTGAACAACACACTGACCGGTAACAGTGGGGATAATATATTAAATGGCGGCGCCGGAGCCGACCATTTAATAGGCGGCTTGGGCAACGACACTTACGTAGTGAGCAACGTAAACGATGCCGTCACAGAGGGCGATGACGAAGGCATCGATACAGTCCAATCCTCCGTGACCTACACATTGTCAGACAACATCGAGAACCTCACGCTCACAGGTGCATCCCCAATCAACGGCACAGGCAATGATCTGGATAACATCTTGATCGGCAATGCCGGAAAGAACGTGTTGAATGGCGGTGAGGGATCGGACGCCATGACCGGTGGCGCAGGCAACGACACCTACGTCGTGGACAACACCGGCGATGTGGTGACGGAGAACGCAAACGAAGGCACCGACACCGTACAAAGTTTCATCACCTACACTTTGGGTGAAAACGTCGAGAAACTCACACTCATCGGGACGGATGCTATCGACGGCATAGGCAATGCACTCAACAACACCCTGACCGGCAATGAGGCAGCCAATATACTGGACGGCAGTACCGGTGCCGACATCCTGATCGGCGGCTTAGGCAACGACACCTACGTCGTGGACAATGCAAGCGACGTCGTAAAAGAAACCTCCACACTGAGCACAGAAATCGACACGGTGCAGTCCTCCGTCAGCTATACCTTGGGCTCCAACGTCGAAAATCTCATCCTGACCGGTGCCGCCGCAATCAACGGCACCGGCAACAGCTTGAACAACCAATTGATCGGTAACAGCGGGGATAACGTATTGACTGGCGGTAAGGGCAGCGATCTGTTGAACGGCGATCTTGGCAACGACACCCTCAAAGGTAATGCGGGCAATGACATCCTGCAAGGTGGCGCGGATAACGACAGCCTGTCCGACACAGCAGGAACCAACCTGTTGGATGGCGGCTCAGGCGCCGACACACTGAGCGGAAACGCCGCCAATGAAATGTTCGTTGGCGGTACAGGCAACGACACCATCACCACCGGCAACGGCGCAGACATCATCGCCTTCAACCGCGGTGACGGCATGGATGTCGTCAATGGCGGCGTTGGAACCGACAACACCTTAAGCTTGGGAGGCGGCATCCAGTATGCCGACCTTGCCTTGTCCAAATCAGGTAAAGACCTGATTGTGGAGGCGGGAAATGGCGATCAGGTCACCCTGAGTGGTTGGTATAACACAAATGCCAACCACAAGAGCGTCCTCAATCTTCAAGTAATGGCCGATGCCATAGCCGGATTCGACCGCGCTTCAAGCGATCCGCTACTGAACAAATCGATCCAGAACTTCGACTTCACCGCTATCGTCAATGCCTTTGACCAAGCGAACGGCGGCAGCGCCAATTTCATGCACTGGAGCGCTACCGACAGCCTGCTTACCGCACACTTGTCTGCCAGCGACAGCGAAGCCTTGGGCGGTGACCTGGCTAACCAGTATGGCAAAAACGGCGACTTTAGCGGCTTTAGCCAGACTGCGGCCCAAGACGTGCTGAGCAATCCCTCCTTCGGTACAAATCCGCAGCTCTTGCGCGACCTGTCCGGGTTGGGCGAAGGCATAACGAGGTTAAGCTAAACGATGGCGTATAAACTTGAAGCAGGGCATGAACGATGAAGGATGCACTGCACCGTATGGTGAACGGTAAGAAGCATCTCTTGCCGATCAGTACCGAAACTTTTATTTGGGCATTGCAATGTGCCTGTCAGGTGCATCGTGTGCCGTTTGATGCGGCAATGGCGTTGCGCCAGTTCCCTTCGCCCTATAATTCGGCACTCTTGCAACATGCCCTGCATGAGCTGGGACTTAAAGGCCGCTGGCGCAAGGTGAAGGATGCGGATATGGAACATCTCAACTTTCCGTGCTTTGCAGCACTCAATCCGCCAGATGGTCCAGAGCTTGTCAAAGAGCCACGTGAGCCCGATGCGCAAGTTGAACAACAATTGGAAGCGCACGGCCTCGCCCTGTTGGTGCGACTGGAAAAAGGCACAATTCTGTTTTTTGAACCGGGCAGCCAGGAGCCGCAACATCTTCCTTTGACTGAATTCACTGCTCGTTGCGCCGGACATGTGTTGCAGTTCGCCGCACCTAAAAGTAAGGCTGTGGATGAAGATGAAGGCAAGGAGTTCGGCTTTCGCTGGTTCGTGCCGGAATTGCTTAAACACAAGAAGGTTTGGCGCGATGTGCTGCTGGCATCGCTGGCTTTACAATTGGTCGGCTTGGCTACGCCGTTGTTCACTCAAACCATTATCGATAAGGTGATAGTCCACCATTCGATGAGTACGCTGGTGGTTATTGCAGTCGGCATGGCTATCTTCATGGTGTTCAATGCGGTGATGAGCTGGGTGCGGCAGTATCTGGTGACGCATACCGGCAACCGCATTGATGCTGTGTTGGGTGCGCAGGTGTTCGCCCATTTGTTCAGGTTGCCGCTACGCTATTTTGAGCATCGTTCTACCGGTACGTTGGTTGCGCGCTTGCAAGGCATAGAAAGCATTCGCGAGTTCCTGAGCGGAGCCGCCGTTACGCTGATTCTGGATGTGCCGTTCCTGATATTCTATTTGGCGATCATGTTCTATTACAGCTGGCTGCTTTCGGTTGCGGCACTGTCCATGTTGCTGCTGATTGTGCTGTTGAGTCTGGCCATTACTCCTTTGATGCGCGAGCGGTTGAATCAACAGTTTCTGCTCGGTGCGCGCAATCAATCGTTCGTTACCGAGTATTTGTCCGGTATGGAAACGGTCAAATCCCTGCAAATGGAGCCGCAGGTGGTGTCGCGCTATGGCGAATATTTAGCCGGTTATCTGGAAGCCGGATTTAATGCACGGCAACTGTCCAATAGCTACAACGTGGCCGCCAATACCTTGGAGCAGATGATGACGATGACAATCCTCTGTCTTGGCGCTTGGTTGGCGATGACCACTCAGGATTTCACCATCGGCATGCTGGTAGCCTTTCAGATGTTTGCCGGACGGCTCTCGCAGCCGGTGCTGCGTATGGTGGGATTATGGCAGCAATTTCAGCAGGCCAATATTGCGGTCAAGCGCTTGGGCGATGTGATGCATGCCCCCACCGAGCCGTATTCGTTGAAGCCTGCAAGGGAAGGCGGCGGACACGGCAAGGTGGAGATTCGTAACTTGGGTTTCCGTTATGCGGATAATCTTCCTTACTTGTACCAAAACTTCAATATGAGCATTTCACCGGGACAATGCATTGCCCTGATGGGGCCGTCCGGTTCCGGCAAAAGTACGCTTGCTAAACTGATGCTGGGTTTTTATCTACCCAGCGAGGGCAGTATTCATATTGACGACCACGACATCCGTCACTTTTCTGCCAATGAGCTGCGGCACCACTTTGGCGTGGTGCCGCAGGAAACCGTGCTGTTCTCCGGCACTCTCTATGAAAACCTGATTTTCTCCAATCCGCACACCACCTTCGAACAAGTAGTGCAAGCTTGCAAATTGGCGGAAATTCACGAGGCCATTGAGAAGCTGCCGGAAGGCTACCAGACCGTTATCGGCGAACGCGGGGTAGGGCTGTCGGGCGGGCAGAAACAACGGCTGGCGATTGCTCGCGCTTTGCTCAAGCAGCCTAAAATTTTGTTGTTCGACGAGGCGACTAGCAGCCTGGATAGCGCCACAGCAGAACACTTTGCAGCCACCGTCAATCAACTGAAGGGCAAGGTCACCATGCTGTTCATCACCCATCAACTGCCTGAGAGTTTGAAGGTGGATGAGGTGGTGCGGTTAGCTTAAGTATGACTAACAATAGTAAAGAGACTTTCACCACGAAGACGCGAAGAACACGAAGGTCTAAAGAATCAAATATTTTCTGATGACATATGGCTTTCAGCCGAGTAACAGCATTTTAAAATTCAGTTAATGACTAAAGTTGCGAGTGTCTGGAGTGCAAGCTTTGCTTGCCAGAGCAAGAGCAGGCGAAGCCTGCACTCCTGCGATTAGCCGATATGCCCAAACTGAGTTCTGGAATCGCTCAATAACTTCGTGTTCTTCGTGCCTTCGTGGTGTTTGTAACAGATGATCTGGTAGTGACTAGGGTGCGCACGGCACGCCCTACGGCGGATATGCCTATGCGGGCTTCGACAGTGTGCGACATCAGTAACTAATAAAAATAATCAAATATGATCAATAAAGTATTACGCTGTTTTGTTTGTGTCGTGTGGGCCGGTGTCTCCGTTCCGGTGTTTTCAGCGGACGGTCAACTGCCTAAAGCGCAGATTGGCGAAGAGTCGGCGTGTCGTTCGGGGACGATATTTAAGCCGCTGTCCCTGGCGGAAGCTGTTGTCGTTGCGATGTCTGAGCATCCTCAGGTTTTGATAGCCCAACTGGAGCTAAAAAAAGCCAATACGCAGGTGTTGGCCGCAGTGACGCCGTTTTTGCCGTCGGCAAGTGTTTCTATGCAAGGGGAGCGATTTGTCACCCAAAACCCGGCGGCTCAATCCACCTCGGTTGGGTCAACTGTTGTCGGCGGGCAGCGAAGCCAGTATTCCAGTTACGCCTCGTTGAATGCCAATTGGAATCTCTTTAACGGCGGTAAAGATTTGGCCGGATACCGCAGTGCAAAAGCAGGTGTTCAGGCTAGCGCTTACGATCTTGTCAGGCAGACTAATGAAACGTTAAGTACAGTACTGATTGCCTATAACGATTTATTCAAAGCGCAGACGGCGCTTTTGCACCAGGCCGAGACGAGCAAATTGTTGCGCGGTGTGTTGCAGCGTACCGAAAAGAGGTTTGAGGAAGGCGTTGATAATCAAATTGCATTGAGTAAGGAGAAAGTAACGTTCGCCAAAAGCGAGCAGGGCATGTTTCAGGTTTGTCAGGCCTTGTATGATAAGTCTGCTGTATTGGCAAGGTCGCTGGGATTGCGCCTTCCCGCCGGACATGTGTTCCGGCTTGATGCTCCCATTCCCGATGTGGAACAAATGAACTTGAATGATGACGATCTTGAGCTGATTGTCCAGGACGATCCGGGCGTAAAAGCCGCAAAAGAACGGGCGGTGATGGCACAGCATAAACTTGACCAGACCCGCGCAGGTTTTTATCCCACTGTTGCCATGATCGGACGCTATGATTGGCTGGGGCAGGATCCGAATAGTGTCGATGCGGCTGTCAGTTCGACTTCGCCAAATAGTTACCGTTTCGGCGTCGTGCTTCAGCAACCCTTGGGGCCCTTTACTTCGGAATATGCGGCAGTCGAGACAGCGCATGCCGATGTGCTGAAAACCGATGCGCTCTATCGACAGGCACTGATCGATGCCGAGACCAAGCTTAGAACGGTGTTGGATGCCAAAATCCAAACAGAGCTTTCCGCAAAATCCAGCCAATTACAGACAGCCCAAACGCGCTTAACTTTTCAGCAAACGAGCCAGTTATTTAAAGATGGCTATGCGGATCTTGATGCCGTGTCCCAGGCGCAAATCAGTTTGTCCAAGGAGCAGGAGGCTACCGATGAATTGTTGGCAGATGCGAAGCTTGCCGCGTGGAATGCGTATCTCGTTTTGCGGCCTGATGAATTCGCCGAGGTGTTGCTCGGGATAAATCATGCCGACCCAGTGCTAACGGATATGGGCAATCAGCCGGAATTGTTATCGATGCACCCCGACAAACTTTTAAGAGAGTAGCCGCTGTCATTGACTGGAATGAACGAGCTAAGGATTTGGTTGAAAATAACTTCCCGAAACCACTATTTTCGATCGTCGAGCCGTTCGTGCTGAGCTTGTCGAAGCATGATCGGCTTGACGCGGTAGGCCGAAATTTTCCCGCTCACCCTTCGACAAGCTCAGGGCGAACGGAAAAATTTCACTCAATCCATATCGGGAAGTTATTACTGACCATATCCTAAGCCTTTGATGGTCCCATCTTCCAAGGAAAATAAAGTGCTCAATCAGGCTTTTTTCAGTGTAAGCAAATAACAACTTTTACGTAAGCATTTATACTATACTCTTGTAAGTTAATCGACTTAGGAGAGGGATATTCCTCAAAGTGCTACGCAGAACTAGACACATTGTCTTTATGACCGCCATTTTGGCTGGAGCTACGGTACAGGCGGATAATAGTATAACGCTTGAACCTATGGTGGTCGAAGGCGTTGCTCCGCCCGGCAATGGCCTGATGAATCCGCAGAACGCGGCGCGCTCGCACAGTGTCGTATCACGCGCCGCCATCGAGCAGAAAAACACGCTTAATAACGCCTACCAGGCCATGGATTTACTGCCGGGGGTTAACACTTACAGCTACGACGCCACCGGCTTATTTGGCGGTGGTTTGCGGATGCGCGGTTTCAACAGCGATCAAATTGGTGTCAGCATTGATGGCGCGCCAATCAACGATGCAGGCAACTATGCCGTCTATCCTTCCGAACTGGTCGATCTTGAAAACCTGGAAGAGATTTCAGTCACCCAGGGTTCGAGTGCAACTGATGCGCCTATGGTCGGGGCAACCGGCGGTTCGATAGGCTTTGTCACTTCCGATCCCAGCGATCACTCACGCTTCCGGGTGCAACAGAGTTACGGCGCTTATAATGCTTACAAGACCTTTTTGCGAGCCGATACCGGTTATCTGGGCGACAACCGTTTTAAGGCTTTTATTTCGGTTTCCAAAGCCGAGGCTGAAAAGTGGAAAGGCTACGGCGGCGCCGATCGCGAACATCTGGATTTTAAAGGCGTGCTCAACCTGGCGCCCGGCAGCAGTATTACCGGCGGCTTGTTGTATAACGAGATGCTCAACAACAATCTGCGCACTTTAACCTTAGCCGAAATTCAAACGTTGGGCCGCGATGCCGATTTCGGCGGCCAAGCCCCGCAACATCTGGCTGGGATCAATGGCAGCGCACAAGTCGAAAAAATACCGTCAGACCTCTATTACAACCTCAATCTCAATCCGTACCGCAATTATTTGGCCACGCTACAAGGCCGGTTCCAACTGCTGCCAAATCTTAAGCTCGATGTTGACCCTTATTACAGCTACGGTTATGGCACGGGTGGCAATCAACTAAGAACACTGGCGGAAAGCAACGTCGCTAACAAACTTGGTGGTGGCATTCGTGACATCAACCGAGATGGCGATACACGGGATACCATAATGGTTTACAGCGGTGCCGTGACAGAAACCGAGCGGCCCGGAGTTACCGCGCGAATGCACAGTCAAATCAGTAATCACCACTTAATGGCCGGCTACTGGTTCGAGTATGCGCACCACTGTCGCACGCAACCGGCTGTGCCATTCGACGCCGCAGGTCAGAGCATTGATCCTTGGCTGGATAATTCCTCACTTTACCTGCTTCGACAGAGTAGCTCACCTTATCAGGGCCGCGACTTCCTGACCCTCAATACGTCGCAATCGTTCTTCGGTCAGGACGACATCGGTTTCCTGAACGACAAACTCACCCTGTCACTGGGACTACGCTACACCCAAATTCAGCGCGATTTTACCAATTATGCTTCTGAAGGCGGCGGTGCCGATTACAACATTAAACAAACTTACGCCAGACCGCTCCCGAGTGTCGGCGTTCGTTACCAGTTCACCGATACCCAGCAAGTGTTTGTCAACCGCGCCGAAAACTTCAAGGCACCGCCGGACTCGGTGTTTTACGGCTTGATTAACGGCGGCAGTTTTAACAATCAGGGCAAATTAACCGGTTACACGCTAAACACCGTAAATGTCGGCGAGGAATTGGCAACCAACTGGGACTTGGGCTACCGCTATACCGGCAAGGATGTGTCATTCTCCGGCACACTGTTTTACATCGATTACCGCAACCGTATTGCTTCGGCCTTCGACCCCATCAATAATATCAGCACTAACTACAATGTCGGGGATTCCACGACCCAAGGTGTTGAATTGGAGTCAGCCTGGCGTTTTTTGCCGAATTGGAGCGTGTACGGCTCCTTCACGTATACCGACAGCCGCATCGGACAAAATCTACAAACCGCCGCCAATACGGTTGAAGCGACTGCCGGCAAGGCGTTTCCCGACGTGCCAAGCTATATGGCGGGCGCGGCGCTGCAATATCGCGATGGGCCGTGGTCGGGCAGTGTGTCGGCCAAGTACACCGGCGCACGCTATTCGACGCTGGTCAACGATGAATCGATCAACGGCTATACGCTGGTCAGTTTTGATGCAGGCTATCGTCTGCCTTCGACGGGATGGTTCCGCGACCCGACCATGCGTCTTAATGTTTACAACCTGCTGGATCAGAATTACCTCAATCTGAATGCCGGTAGCGGCAGCGGCTTTACTAACCGTGCATTGGGCGTGGGCGGCAGCGCTCCGTCTTACTATGTCGGTGCACCTCGTAGTTTCAGTGTCATGTTATCTACTGATTTTTAAGTTGATGGAACCTGTTTTTTAAACACTATGTTAATACCACCACTATCGAGAAAAAAAATGCCCATTTTGCTACTATCTTTGTTGGTGGTTTGGCTGTCGATATTGATTCCTGTAGCTTATGCGACAGCACCTGAGTTGCATTTCGTTACCTTAAACGGTGTTATAAAGTACAGTCCACCATCGATTATGATTCAGGACCATCAGGGCTTTATCTGGATGGGTACGAACTCAGGCCTGTATCGTTACGACGGCTATCAATCCAGATATTTTCAACATGTTCCGAACACTAAAGGCAGCTTGCCCCACGATACAGTTACTAGCTTGTTTGAGGATCAACAACACCGGTTGTGGCTTGGCACTCTCGATGGCCTGGCACTTTTTGAAGCCGAAACCAATACTTTTAAAACATACCAGCCACAGGCCGAACAGGGCGATCCGCTGGAAAATCGTCAAATTCGCAAAATCGTTTCGGATGGCAAAAGCGGATTATGGCTAGCCACACGGCAGGGACTACAGCACTTTGATCCCGACACGGGACAATTTCGCATTTATCGGCATGAGTCTGCTCAGTCCGATAGCCTGGCCAGGGATAACGTCGACACGCTGGTACTTGATAAGCAGGGTGGTCTATGGATTGCAACTTGGCCTGGAGGCATAGATTATCTGCCTGCGGGTAGTACCCAATTTCAACATTATCAAGTCGACTCTCATGACAATGCTCCGCGCGCAAATAATATCAGAGCTTTGTTTGTTGATAGTCAGCAACGCTTGTGGATGGGGTCTGAGGCCGGGATTGAGCTCTGGAAATCCGGGCAGGATTGGACACAGAAAAAGAAGTTGCCGATCCCCGGAATCTCTGGAAATTTTAGGGCTTACGATTTTGTCGAAGACAGCTCGGGAACTATCTGGATAGCAACTTTAAACGGCTTACTGCGTTGGGATGAGGCTCGACAACAATTCGACAGTTACCAACATCAATACCAAGATCCAAACAGCCTTATTGGCAATCAGGCTTTTTCATTATTGTTGGATCGCTCTGGGGCGTTTTGGGTTAGCACTGCGGATGGAATTAGCCGCGTTGATTTGTCCTTTGACGGATTTGAACAACTGGTTCCAAGAACAATGAAAGGCATAGACGACAAAGCCGATAACGTATTAACAGGGATGGCCGCTGCTGATTCGGGGCAACTATGGTTAGGTAATCGGTCTGGATTGTTGTTGATCGAACCTAAAACCCGGCAGATTGTCAAACAACTGGTCGCCAAGAATACCTCTGAACACGGATTGCCCAGCGGTACTATTTATAGTTTGTATCAACAACCTCAGGGGCCGCTGTGGATAGGCACCCGTAATGGCTTAATTCGTTATGATCTCCGGCAGGAGCGAGCTCAAACAATACCGCTGGGTAGTATTGCCAATAATTTCGTGAATACAATTGCCCCGGGCCTTCATGGCACACTATGGTTGGGTACTGGCGGCGGCTTGATTGAATATAATTCAACTTCAGGCGTTGTTCGAGAGTTTCATCACGATCCGCTTGATCCTCACAGTCTTGCTGACAATTCCATTGTAGCGCTTCTAGTTGACCGTTCCGGGAAGGTCTGGGTGGGGGGCGGTGAAATATCAGGCGGAGGATTGGGGGTGCTTGATCCCGCCACCGGGCAATTCCAAAATTTTCATTTCGATCCTGCCAACCCTGCCAGCCTAGCGAGTAACTTTATAAGAGATTTGCAGGAGGACGGTCATGGCGTCGTGTGGATGGCCACAACCAACGGTATTAGCCAGGCAATAGTTGCGGCAGACGGCAGCATAAGCTTTCGCAATTACGATAGCCATAATGGTTTAGGTTCCGACAATGTATTATCGATCGGTGTTGATGATTTAGGAAAGCTTTGGCTCAGTACCGTTGCGGGATTGTCGTATTTTGACCAAACAAAAATGCAGTTTAGTAATCACTATCTTACCGAAGGGGATTATGCGGCGGGTAAGGCCGGCGTGTCATCGAAGATACTGCACCGGGACGGTACGCTGTATTTTGCAAACAGCAATGGCTTGGGCATTGTTCACCCTGAGCGAATTCGGTACAACCAGACGCCACCGTCTGCTGCAATAACCGACATCAGTGTGCTCAACCGTTCGCTTGCCGATGACTTTAAGAATGCCGATGTTAATCTGGAAGGCAGCGTGACCGAACCTAAGGCTTTGACGTTGTCACGGCAGACGTCGATGTTCTCCCTGCGCTTTTCGGCGCTGCATTACGCCGATCCCAAGCACAACCGTTACGCTTACAAGCTCGAAGGTTTTGATCAGGACTGGATGGAAACCGATAGCAGCAACCGTGTTGCAACCTATACCAATCTTGATCCAGGGCAGTATCTGTTCCGCGTCAAAGCCAGTAATAACACTGGAATTTGGAATGAAACGGGGGTCAGCTTGCCCATCACTATTACTCCAGATTATTGGCAAACAGCGTGGTTCCGGACATTCGTGGTCGGCTTATTATTAAGTCTGTTGCTGGCTGCCTATTTATGGCGTGTTCGCCAACTCCAGCGGATTCAGGCTAATCTTGAAGATCAGGTTGCCAAACGCACGGAGGAGCTTCAAGACATGACCTTGCAGGCGTTGGCCGCGGTACAAGTCAAAAGCGCGTTTTTAGCCAACATGAGCCATGAAATTCGCACTCCGATGAACGCCATCATGGGCATGACCCATTTGGTTTTGCTAACCGATTTAACGGCAAAGCAGCGCAATTATCTCTATAAAATCAACTCCTCAGCTAAATGGTTGCTGGGCATACTCAACGATATTTTGGATTTTTCCAAACTCGAAGCCGGTAAACTCAAGTTGGAATACACCGAATTCAGGCTTGAGACGGTCATGCAGTATTTGGATGACGTAACGTCGTCACTGCTAAACAGTAAACAATTGGCGCTGCGCTTTGAGGTTGACCCGGATGTGCCAACCACCTTGATCGGCGATCCGCTAAGGCTGGGGCAGGTGCTGCTCAATCTGTTGAGCAATGCCATCAAGTTTACCGAGAAGGGCAGCGTCACACTACAGGTGCAGTTACAGGCTTCTGATGCTAAAGAGGCCTGTTTGTGCTTCAGTGTTATCGATACCGGCATCGGCCTGAACGAAGAGCAACAAAGCCACTTGTTCGCTGCTTTCAATCAAGCCGATGACTCGACCACTCGCAAGTACGGCGGTACCGGGCTGGGGCTGAGCATCAGCAAGGAGCTGGTCGAAGCCATGGGCGGCACTATCAACATCGAAAGCCGTTTGGGGTTTGGCAGTACCTTTTATTTTATAGTCACTCTCGGCTTGCAGGCCGTGAGCGAGTTTAATCAGTCAGCTTTGCAAACGGTTAAGTCGAATAAGTACCCGGAGCTGAACAATGTGTATCTGCTGTTCGTGGAGGATGATTTGGCCATCCGGGAAATGATGCCGGATATACTGGGTTATGAAGGCATTCGGGTCGATCTCGCCACTAACGGAGCTGAAGCGATTGCCATGATCGACAAGAACGATTATGCAATGGTGTTAATGGATTGCCAGATGCCGGTAATGGACGGTTTTGAAGCCAGCCGTATTATTCGTGCCGATCCGCGTTTTGCTGATCTGCCGATCATCGCCATGACGGGCAACGTGATGGCGGAAGATCGAAAACGTTGTCTAGCCAATGGTATGACCGATCATATTTGCAAGCCGATTGATTGGGAGCAGTTTTTTCCGACGTTGACTCGCTGGGTCAAACCCGCTGTTCCAGCATTGCAGAGCCGGGATGCTGAGCTCAATCCGGATTTTAGGCATCCTGAATCGGCATCCGTTGCGTTTCCGGCCGGGGATGTATCGACTTATCGGCAACTTATGGTCGAACTGGACGCTCTGCTTGCCAATGACAGATTTATCAACGACGAGCTGCTCGCCCGGCTCAAAATGCTTTTTTCGGATGACAAACAGGCGGAATACAATACCCTGGTCCAATACATTCTGAATACCGATTATCCTAAGGCCAAATCTGTGCTGAACGCACTCATGGACGTGCCAAATGAGGAAATTGAAACATCAGCTCAAGACCCGCGCCCCACTATCCTGATCGTCGACGATACGCGCGTTAATCTGGAAGTACTGGCTTTACTGCTAACTCAGGATTACCAAGTCAAGGTGTCCGGCAATGGGCAGAGGGCACTGGATATAGCGCAGTGTGCCCCTCATCCCGATCTCATTCTGCTTGATGTCAGAATGCCGGTGATGGATGGTTACGAGGTATGCCAACGCTTACAGGAAAATCCGCTTACCTGTGATATTCCGGTGATTTTTGTGACTGCCGCGTTCGATCAGGAATCCGAAACCTATGGTCTACAACTGGGAGCGGCGGATTACATCAGTAAACCCATCAGTCCCGGCATTACTTTAATGCGGGTGCATAACCAGCTGTTGATCAAGCGGCATAAAAAGGAATTGAAGCGCATTGCCCATTATGACGCCTTGACAGGTATCCCCAACCGGGTGTTGTTGGCTGATCGCCTGAAACAGGCGGTCAGTCAAACCAAACGTGAGCGAAAAATATTGGGTATTTGTTATCTGGATCTTGATGGTTTCAAATCCGTTAACGATACTTTGGGGCATCAAGCCGGTGACCAGGTGTTGATCGAAATGGCGCGGCGGATGGGCAACATCCTTCGTGAAGGGGATACCGTCGCCCGTCTGGGCGGCGATGAGTTCGTGGTATTGCTGCCGAATTTAAATCACGAGGAGGAATGTATAGCCACCCTGAAGCGACTACATGAGGTCATTGCCTTGCCGATTTGCATTCAGGATCAATCGTTTTCGCTTACGTCCAGCATCGGTGTAAGCATTTTCCCTAACGATGATAATGACCCGGACGTGCTGCTAGGCCATGCCGATCAAGCCATGTATGCCGCCAAGCAATCGGGCAAGAACCGCTACCATTTCTACAATCCCCTCGATGCCGGGTAACCATGCGGTTTAGCCCTGAACTTATCCTGATCTAGGCGGCGGAAAAAAATGTCCCGCATATCCGATGTAAGACATGCCGGTGTTCCGCGACCACGATTCAGTGCGGGAAAAATCGTCCAGCTTTTTTTCGCAGGCGATAACTTTCGGTTTTATCCGCATATCCTTCTGTAGAATATCCGACACCATCCCCCTTTTTCCGGTTTATTACCGGCGGCGGTCTGCCACGGATTGATGTGATCGGCTATAATCCTCGCCGTGACTGGGGTGTATTAATGGCGCGATTACTGCGTGTTTCGACATCAGATCAAGTAAGCATTGAATAATTTGGAGAGCGTTATGAGAAAAATATCCGTATTAAGCGCGTTATTGTTGACTGCCTGTGTCACCATCAACATTTATTTTCCCGCTGCCGCTGCTGAAAAAGCGGCGGATGAAATCATCAAAGACATTCAAAATGTCGTCCCACAGAAAGCGGAACCCAAGCCTAAGGCCAGTTTGCCGGATTGGCAGGCGAGTATTTATCAGGTGATTGATAGTGCAATCAATGTGGTGGTGTCGCCAGCGCAGGCCGATGAGGCGGACTTGGCAATCGATAGCGCTGAAATCAGACAGTTGCGCGCCGCCATGGAAAGCCGCTTTGCCAGTCTGCAACCTTTGTATGCGGCGGGTTTTATCGGCATTCAGGCGGACGGCCTGTTGGCGGTCAGGGATGCTGAAAGCGTGCCGCTTAAAGACAGGAATCAGGTCAATAAACTGGTCGCCGCAGAAAATGCCGACCGGCAAAATCTTTATCAGGCGATTGCCAATGCCAACGGCCATCCCGATTGGGCGGCGCAAATCAAATCAACTTTTGCCGGTCGCTGGGTGAGTAATGCTCAAGCGGGCTGGTGGTATCAATCCTCAGGAAGCTGGAAACAAAAATAGACATGGCAAATAGAAGAAGAGCGAGAAAGCAGTTACCGGAAACGCCGGTTAAAGTCACTATAGAATCGTTGGCCCATGATGGGCGAGGGGTGGCGCACGTCGATGGTAAGGTGATATTTATCGATGAGGCGTTGCCGGGCGAGGAAGTGGAGTTTATTTATACCGAAAGCCGCAAGGATTATGCGGAAGGCAAGGTCGTCACGCTGTTAAGTCGCGCGGCCGATCGGGTTGATGCGTTATGTGCGCATTACGGCGTATGCGGCGGTTGCAGTTTTCAGCATGTCGAAGCGTCTGCGCAAATCCGGATCAAGCAGGATTTGCTGGTCGATCAGTTCAAGCGCATCGGCAAGACTGAAATACCGGAGCTTTGGCAACCGTTGGTAGGCCCGCATTGGGGTTATCGCAGCAAAGCGCGGATGGGCGTTAAATATGTCGAGAAAAAAAACCGGGTGCTGGTGGGGTTCAGGGAAAGACGGCATCCGTATTTGGCCGAAATTGAAAGCTGCATCGTCATGCATCCTGTCGTCGGCACTAAACTGATGGCCTTGTCGGAAATGATCGGTGGTTTGACCATCAAGGATAAAATTCCGCAGATCGAAGTGGCCATCGGCGATCAGCAATGCGTGTTGTCTTTTCGGGTGCTGGAGCCGCCGACCGATGCCGATAAGGAACGGATGCGTGAGTTCGCTCATGAGCATGACATATCTCTGTGTTTGCAATCCAAAGGTCCTGATACCATCGTGCCGTTGGATGGCGAGCCGGAACTGATACCGACTTATGCGCTGCCGGATCAAGGCTTGGAGTTTAAATTCAAACCGGCCATGTTCACCCAGGTTAATTATGAAATTAACAAGCAAATGATCAACCGGGTGCTGGAGACTTTGGCGTTGAATGAAAACGACTCGGTGCTGGATTTATTTTGCGGCCTGGGCAACTTCACTTTGCCGATGGCTAAATTTGCAGGTCATGTGGTCGGCGTGGAAGGTGACCAGCCCTTGGTCAATCACGCCAAGGAAAATGCCCGTCATAACGGCATCGAAAACGTCGAGTTTTACGCGGCCGACTTAAGCAAGGATATTAGCGATCAGCCCTGGGCTAACCGGAAATACAACAAAATCATGCTCGATCCTTCCAGGGCCGGTGCGTCCGATGTTTTGCATCATTTTAAAAAATGGCAGCCCGAGCAGATTGTTTATGTGTCCTGTAATCCGTCAACGCTCGCCCGTGATGCGGGAATTCTGGTTAATGAGCTGGGCTATAAACTGGTTAAAGCCGGGGTGATGGATATGTTTCCGCAGACCGGGCATGTCGAGTCGATGGCTTTATTTGAAAAATAAACAACGTAATGACTCATTTTTGTTAAATCGAAATATGACGTTCTGATTCGGATAGGGCTTGGGCGCTAAATGAAAAATAATCAGCCAGGCGATATGCAGAATTATCTGGATATTTGTATTGCCAGCCAGCAACTGACGGTTTATGCGGATGGACATCCGGTGCAGTGTTATGCCGTTTCCACCGCCAAAAATGGCGCTGGCGAACTGATGGGTAGTGAATGCACGCCTACCGGCTGGCATAAGATCAGGGCCAAAATCGGCGAGGGTCGGTCGTTAAACTCGGTTTTTGTCGGCAGGCGCGCCACCGGTGAAATTTACAGTGCCGATTTGGGTAGGCAGCATCCGCAACGCGACTGGATTTTGACCCGGATCTTGTGGTTGGGCGGGCTGGAGCCGGGTAAGAATCGTTACGGCAACGTCGATAGCGCTTGGCGGTATATTTATATCCACGGTTGTCCTGATGAGTTGATGAACGGCAGTCCTGAATCGCATGGCTGTATTCGGATGAAAAATGCCGATGTGCTGGATTTGTTTAATAGGATTGAGGTTGGAGTTAAGGTTTATATTCATGAGTAGCTGTTTTTTTGTAAGCGTAAAGGGACTTGGATGACGCGTATCGTTTTAGGCATTGAATACGATGGCAGCGGATTTTCAGGCTGGCAATGGCAAACTCATCAGCGCAGTGTCCAACAGGTGCTTGAACAGGCCTTATCGAAAGTCGCCAATCATCCGGTTACCGTGCAGTGCGCCGGAAGAACCGATACCGGTGTGCATGCGCTTGAGCAGGTCGTGCATTTTGACGCAAAAGTAGAGCGCGAACTGCACACCTGGGTGCTGGGCGGTAACAGCAATCTGCCGGATGATGTCAGGATCACCTGGGTAAAACCGGCGGTGGGCGATTTTCATGCCAGATACAGCGCCATTGCGCGTTTTTATCGCTATGTCATTCTTAACCGGCCGATCAAATCGGCGTTATTACGTAATCAGGCGACTTGGCATCACAATCCGTTGGATGCCGATAAAATGCACCGGGCTGCGCAACATCTGATCGGCAAGCATGATTTTTCCACGTTCAGGGCGCAAGGTTGCCAGTCCAAAAGTCCTTGCCGGGAGATGTATTTTATTGATGTTTATCGGGACGACGATAAAGTCATTATCGATATTTCCGCCAACGCTTTTTTGCACCATATGGTCAGGAATATTGCCGGGGTATTAATGGACATAGGGGCTGGAAAGCAGGATGAAAGCTGGACGCAAGAGTTGCTTGAGGTTAAAAACCGCAAACTGGGCGGTGTCACGGCACCTCCTTATGGCTTGTATCTGGGCGCGGTTTATTATCCCGAGCATTACGGCATTGCCAAGCATGCTGTGTTTGATAAATTGCCGGTTGGTGCCAAGCGGCATGATTAATGATGAGTCCACAAAAAATACGAAAGACACGAAAAAAGGCGAAGGGCAAAGGGTCGCACCATAGCGCTCGTAACGTCTGTCGATGAGTCTCAAGTAACTTGGTAGTTTAATTACTTTCGCCTTTCCGCTTCTTTCTTTCGTGCTTTTTGTGTCGCCTGCTTTTGGCTTTCGTGGATAAATTAATTTTTCCGGAATTAACTGCATTGCAATGCTTCTTACTTATTTGCAATTGTCCAAATATCAAGTAGATTGTTTTCCTTATAAATAATAGTGATGGTTAATATGAATAACTTTATGTCTTTTCAAATTCATGGCGGAGCCGAGCACGGTGACGGCATTGCCGACAGCATTGCAAGTCTGCTGGCTTTTTTTGAAGAGCTTTCGGCTCTTGATTCTAAAGGTATTTTTTCGGCTTTAATGCCCGGCATTGCCAATATGGATAATATTCATCCATTGCTGGTGCATTTTCCCATTGCATTCCTATCGGTTTTTTTTGCTTTGGACGTGGTCGGGACGCTGGCTAAAAAACAACACTGGCGTAACGTCGCCGGGTGGCTGCTTTATTTTGGTACCGTAGCGGCCGTATTTACGGTAACCGCCGGTTTTATTGCCGCAGGTTCCGTAGCGCATGGGGACGATGTTCATGCGATCATGGAACGGCATGAACATTTTGGCGTATCCGTACTGTCTTTGGCGATTTTATTGTCGGCCTGGCGCTTGAAAAGCGGTGGAATAATTCAGGGCGGAGCTAACGGTTTTTTCCTTATATTAGCGGGGTTGCTTTGTATGCTAATGATGCTGGGCGCTGATTTAGGCGGATTGATGGTTTACAAATATGGCGTGGCTGTTAAAGCGGTTCAAGTTCCGAATGTTGGTGGTCATGAGCATGTTCATGACCACGAGCATCATGAACATGAGCATTAATTAAAGAGTAGTTTTTTCGCTTAAATTTAAAGGCATTTTGAAATTTCTGGGTTGTATTGCAAACTCAGTCTCACTGCATTTTTTAGTGTTATTAAGCACAAGGCCGATATTGCATCGGCCTTTTTTGTTGGTGCGGTTGTTTTTTATGAGCTAAATTAATGACGATTACAGGCAAATCATAATGTCATTTTATGTTATTCTAGGCGGCTAGCTTTTTTTGGTTAAATTTCTCATATCACTTTATGCGAACTCGCGTTAAAATTTGCGGTTTTACCCGTGTTGAAGATGCTGTTTGCGCTGCTCGATTAGGCGTAGACGCAATTGGTTTGGTGTTTTATCCGCCCAGTCCAAGAAATGTGGGTATTGATCAAGCTATTGAAATTGTTAATGCTTTACCTGCGTTTGTTTCAGTCATCGCTTTATTTGTTGATGAGCGGGAAGCACGGATACGCGAGGTTCTGGAGCGGGTATCGATAGATTGCCTGCAATTTCATGGCGATGAACCCGCTGAAGCTTGCAGGCTTTACGGCAAACGTTATATGAAGGCGGTGAGAATGCAGGAAGGCATCGATATTTCAGGCTTGGCCCGGCAATATCATGATGCGGCAGGGTTGCTGCTGGATGCCTATCATCCGGGAGCGAAAGGCGGTACGGGCAGCCGGTTTGACTGGAACAGGATTCCTGAACAGTGCGCCTTGCCTATTGTACTGGCGGGCGGTTTGGATGAGAGTAACGCCAGGCAGGCGGTGCAGACAGTAAGACCCTATGCTCTGGATGTCAGCAGCGGTGTGGAAACGGAAAAAGGTGTTAAGGATGCGCTGAAAATGGCGGCATTCATACGTGAAGTTAATGAGGGTGACAGAATAATAATATGACAGAAAAATATAATATGCCCGATGAGCGGGGACACTTTGGCCCGTATGGCGGAATGTTCGTCGCGGAAACATTGATTCCACCGATTCAGGAATTGAATGCCGCTTATCAGCGGTATTTAAACGATCCTGAATTTATGGCGGAACTGGATGCTGATTTAAAGCATTACGTAGGTCGACCTTCGCCTCTATATCATGCCGAACGCTGGAGTCGAGAGCTTGGCGGCGCGCAGATTTATTTAAAGCGCGAAGACCTGAATCATACCGGCGCACATAAAATAAACAATACGGTTGGTCAGGCTTTATTGGCTAAACGCATGGGTAAGACCCGTATTATTGCTGAAACCGGAGCCGGCCAGCATGGTGTGGCGACGGCGACGGTTGCAGCGCGGCTGGGATTGGAGTGCGTGGTTTACATGGGCGCTGTTGATGTTGCACGGCAGTCTTTGAATGTATATCGGATGAAGTTACTGGGCGCGAAAGTTGTCGCCGTTGAATCCGGGTCAAAAACTTTAAAAGATGCGTTAAACGAAGCGCTCAGAGACTGGGTGACCAACGTCGACAATACCTTTTATATTATCGGTACGGTTGCAGGTCCGCATCCTTATCCTGCGATGGTCAGGGATTTTCAGGCGATCATCGGCCGTGAGGCAAGACAGCAATGCCTGGATCAGGCCGGACGCTTGCCGGATGCGCTGGTTGCCTGTGTTGGCGGCGGATCGAATGCAATCGGTTTGTTTTACCCCTTTATTGACGATAGTTCAGTAAAAATGATCGGTGTTGAAGCGGCCGGCGACGGCATTGAAACAGGTCGTCATTCCGCGCCTCTATGCGCAGGTCGTCCCGGCGTACTGCATGGCAACCGGACTTATCTGATGGAAGATGACGATGGTGAAATCATCGAGACGCACTCCATTTCAGCCGGTCTGGATTATCCGGGTGTCGGTCCTGAACATGCATGGCTGAAAGATACCGGCAGAGCGGAATATGTCAATATTACCGACACCGAAGCATTGGAAGGTTTCCATGCTTTGACCCGGATGGAAGGTATTATTCCTGCATTGGAATCGAGTCACGCTATGGCTTACACGATGAAGCTTGCACCTACCATGAAAAAAGATGAAATTATCATTGTCTGTCTGTCCGGTCGTGGCGATAAAGACATGCAAACGATGGCGCAACGCGAGGGGATAGAGCTGTGAGTCGATTAGCCGCTACATTTGAACAGTTATCCAAAACAGGCCGTAAGGCGTTAATCCCATTCGTTACTGCAGGCGACCCCAGGCCTGATTTCACCTTGCCGTTGATGCATGCCATGGTTGAGGCCGGTGCTGATGTTATCGAATTGGGTGTGCCGTTTTCCGATCCTATGGCGGACGGCCCGGTTATTCAGCGAGCCAGTGAGCGCGCTTTAGAGCATAAAATGAGCTTAAGACGCACATTGGCTATTGCGGCAGAATTCAGAAAAACCA
Source organism: Methylobacter tundripaludum SV96 (assembly GCF_000190755.2). Taxonomy (GTDB): domain Bacteria; phylum Pseudomonadota; class Gammaproteobacteria; order Methylococcales; family Methylomonadaceae; genus Methylobacter_A; species Methylobacter_A tundripaludum. The sequence goes on from NZ_JH109152.1 coordinate 951,198, forward strand.
ATCAACAAACGCCGGTGGTGTTAATGGGTTATGTGAATCCTATTGAAGCCATGGGTTATGAAGATTTTGCCAATGCCGCACAACGCGCTGAGATCGATGGTGTTTTAACCGTTGATTTGCCGCCGGAAGAAGCGGAAGAATGCGTTGCTTTGTTAAAGGCGCGTGATATTGACCCGATTTTTCTGTTGGCTCCCAATAGTACGGATGAGCGTATTAAAAAGATGGATGCTGCCGGTAGCGGTTACCTTTATTACGTTTCGTTGAAGGGCGTAACCGGCGCCGGGCATTTGGATACGGCGGACGTCGAAACCAAGCTCAAGCAAATCAGGGCGAATACGCGATTGCCTGTGGCGATCGGTTTTGGCGTCAAAGACGCACAAACAGCCAAGACGGTTGCAGGTTTGGGTGACGGCGTGGTTATCGGCAGCGCTCTGATCAGTAAAGTCGAAGCAAACCCGGATGATCCGGAACGCGCTAAAAGAGAAATAATCGAGTTATTGGTCGCCATGCGCCAGGCAATGGATAGCTAAAAGACAGGGTTTGGAATACGATGATGAAATACGATGGGGCATACGAATGAGTTGGTTTGAGAAGTTAATCCCTTCAACAATTAGAACCGAAGGGTCGAATAAAAAAGGCGCTGTGCCCGAAGGATTGTGGAATAAATGCCCTAGCTGTAATGCAATTCTTTATAACACGGAGTTGGAAAGAAATTTTAGCGTTTGCCCAAAATGCGAGCATCACATGCGCATCTCGGCCAGGACGCGGTTGAATATGTTTTTGGATGAAGGCGACCATGAAGAAATAGGCAAAAATATTAAGCCTGTCGATCCGTTAAAATTCAAAGACAGTAAGAGATATAAAGACCGAATCGCTCAGGCGCAAAAACAGACTAAAGAAAGCGACGCGCTGGTGGTGATGAAAGGTCAGCTAAAAGGCCGTGATATTGTTGCAGCCGCTTTTGATTTCGGCTTCATGGGCGGATCAATGGGTTCGGTGGTCGGCGAAAAGTTTGTTCGTGGCGTCAACAAGAGCCTGGAACTGGGCGTGCCGTTTATTGTGTTTACGGCCAGTGGCGGCGCGCGTATGCAGGAGTCGCTGTTTTCCTTGTTCCAGATGGCGAAAACCAGCGCGGCATTAACCAAGTTGTCCGAGGCGGGTCTTCCGTATATTTCGTTTATGACCGACCCGACCATGGGCGGCGTTTCAGCCAGTTTGGCGATGCTGGGCGATATTAATGTTGCAGAACCCAATGCCTTGATCGGCTTTGCCGGTCCCCGTGTAATCGAACAAACCGTCCGGGAAAAGCTGCCGGAAGGTTTTCAGCGTAGCGAGTTTTTACAGGAACATGGCGCTATCGATATGATTATCGACAGACGTGAAATGCGCGATAAAATAGCCGGTATCTTAGCTATGTTGATGGCGGGTAGAGACAAAATCCCCCTCAGTCCCCCTTTGACAAAGGGGGAGGCCGAAGGCGCAGGGGGATTTCAAGTTGAAGCGGATGATGTTGAACATCACCCGGATCAGGAAGACTGACAAATATCGGTTAATGATACGTTTTGATTCACTACAGGGTTGGCTGAAGTGGCAGGAAAGCTTACATCCTTTAGTAATTGATTTAGGTTTGGAGCGGGCGGCACAGGTTTTTCATGCGCTTAATCCCAATTATGTCAAACCCCCGACCATTACTGTTGCCGGAACCAACGGCAAAGGCTCGTCCGTCGCTTATCTTGAATCCATTTATACGGCGCAAGGCTATCGGGTAGGGTCTTATACGTCGCCGCATATTCTGAAATATAATGAAAGAATAAAAATAGACGGTAAACCGGTATCGGATGACAAAATCTGCGAGGCATTTGCAAGAATAGAGTCGGTACGGGGCAATACCTCATTAAGCTATTTTGAATTCGGCACACTGGCGGCGCTTGATATATTCCAGCGTGCCGGAGTCGATGTGCAATTGCTTGAAGTCGGTTTGGGCGGGCGACTGGATGCTGTCAATATTGTCGATCCCGACGTGGCATTGATCACCAGCATCAGTATCGATCATATTGAGTGGCTGGGCGGTACACGAGAAGCGATAGGACGGGAAAAGGCCGGTATTTTCCGGGCCGCAATTCCCGCTATCACGGGTGATCCCGATCCCCCGGAATCATTGATGCAGAGTGCTGTTGAACAGCATGCCTTGCTGTATTGTATTGATAAAGATTTTAGTTATAAAAAGCGGGCAACAGGGTGGGATTGGTTTTTTGCTGACCGGAAAATGCTACAATTGCCGGAGCCGGGTCTAAAAGGGGAGCATCAGTATCATAATGCGTCCGCGGTCATTTTAGCGGTGACGAAGATGGCTGAAATCTTACCGGTAACTGAAGCATCGATTAGACAGGGACTGGCAAATGTCCGGTTAGCCGGGCGCTTTCAACTGATTGATGGCGAAATTCCAGTACTGCTGGACGTGGGGCATAATCCCCAGGCAGTCAGGACGCTGGCCGATTATGTGACGACTGTTTTCCCAGGCAGGCGCATCCATGCTGTTTTTTCAATGATGAAAGACAAGGATATTGCCGGTGTCCTTGAAATTATGAATTTTGTGGTTTACGACTGGTTTTTTGCACCGTTGGCAAACCCTAGAGCCGCTTCGGAGTCCGTTATGCGTGAGATTTTTTCACAAAGTTCGGTGTCCAATGTTTCTTTTGGTTTTGCCGACTTTACTGAAGCATTTTCTGCTGCAAAGAACCAGTCGCAACAAGGTGATCTGTTATTGGTTTTTGGATCTTTTTTTTTGGTATCTGAGTGCTTGGTTGAATTTGAGAAAAAGTGAGTAGACGAAATGGATCATGAATTAAAACAACGTTTGATTGGTGCCGTCGTTGTTACGGCACTCTGTGCTATTTTTATCCCCATGCTGTTCGATGATCCCGTCGATAATAGCGGTCAGTTAGTCAGTGAGTTGAGTATTCCCGCTCCAGCTGATTCAGGCGCAAACACAGCCGGTAAGTTGCCGACCAGTGCCGAACAGATTTCAAAGTTGCCGGACCCGGAGCCTTTATCTACTGAAGCCTCCGGCGATACGCTTGAGAGTACCGGTGCAGCAGAGGAAGTTATCGATGAACCTGTAGCCGGTCAGCCGAAACAGGGGCGTTCCGAAGAGTCTTTGTATACCGAATCTGAAGGCTATACCAAAGAGGATGCCGGTGCGGAAGAAGTCGTTGAGCCTGAAGACAGCCAGCCAAAATCGCGGCTAAAACAGACTCCCGCTGAGCAGCCTTTATCTACAGACGCTACTGCGGATGGCATCCGCAAAAGCATGGCTCCCAAAATGCAGGCCAGAGAATCTCATGTAGAAACAAAAGAGCCAGTAAAGGTTAAAAAAGTCGTAGAGCCGATAAAATTAACGGTTAAAAAGCCTGAAATTGAACCGTCAATGGATGCACCCAAAGCAGCTGTGGGTGATGCTGCACGGCAACCGATTCTTAAACAGCCTAGTAGCGCGAAGAGCTTGGCTGCCGCTGTAGCGGAAGCGAAAAAACCGGTAGTTGTACCGCCCAAAGCGACTCCGAAATTGGTGCGTTGGTACATTCAATTAGGCAGTTTTAGTAAAAAAGAAAATGCAATGTCTCTTTGGGAAAGTTTGCATGAACAAGGTTTGCCCGCCTCATTGGATACCGTTCAAACAGATAAAGGAACTTCATATCGGCTCCGGGTAGGCCCGGAACTTGACGGAAAAAAGGCGGCCGCAATGAAAGCAAGACTGGATAAGCAGAACATAAAGGCAATCCTGATTTCCGAGTGACGCGCTTAGTAACAGCATGATTTGGATCGATTTTACCCTTATCGGGCTTATTTTTATTTTCTTTGTCAGCGGGTTGCTGCGTGGATTTACTAAGGAAGTTTTTTCATTAGTATTCTGGATGCTGGCAATTTGGGTGAGCTTGATGTTCAGTCGTGAGTTTTCCGGTTTTCTGGAATCGACTATCAGCCACCCGTCAGCCAGAATGGTTGCTTCTTTTGTGGCTTTATTTGCAATCACGTTGAGTCTCGGCGGTTTAATCGGTTTTCTATTGAGCGTATTGGCTAAGAAAACCGGGTTAACCTTTATGGATCGTTTCGGCGGGATGGTTTTTGGCGTTGTTCGCGGCATGATTGTCGTTACTGTCGTTGTCATACTGGCGGGATTGACGCCCTTGCCCAAGGATTCATGGTGGACAGAGTCAACATTGATTCCACCTTTTCAGTTGCTCGCCGTATGGTTGCGAGATCACCTTTCGTCAGGCATGGCGGAATACATCAGTTATCGTTAATTTCTTTCGCTAATCTCTACAAAACAATCAGGTTAAAAAATAATGTGTGGTATTGCTGCTATCGTTTCACATCAAACTGTTAATCAAGAGTTATATGATGCTCTGACAGTTTTGCAACATAGAGGTCAGGATGCTGCGGGCATTGTGACTTGTGAGGCCGGGCGGTTACATCTACGCAAGGAAAACGGGTTGACCCGTGATGTTTTTACCAATGCCCAGATGTTGAGATTGAAAGGCAATATGGGTATCGCTCACGTACGTTATCCAACAGCGGGTTGCACCAGTTCTGCGGAAGCGCAGCCTTTCTACGTAAACTCTCCTTTCGGTTTGACGCTTGCGCATAACGGTAATTTAACCAACACCGAAGAATTAAAAAAAGCCTTGTTCGTGGAAGATCAGCGGCATATCAATACCGATTCCGACTCCGAAGTTTTGTTGAATGTTTTTGCTCACGAATTGCAGAGTTTGGGTAAATTGCAATTAAGCGTGGACGATGTTTTTCAGGCGGTATCCGGTGTACATCGCCGTTGTCGGGGCGCTTATGCAGTTGTAATTATGATTGCGGGATTCGGGATTTTAGGGTTTAGGGATCCTCACGGTATTCGACCGATAGTGTTTGGCGAAAGAAAATCCGAGCAAGGTTCGGAATTTATGATCGCATCTGAAAGTGTCGCTCTGGATGTGCTGGGCTTTGAGCTTATCAGGGACATAGAACCGGGCGAAGCGGTGTTTATAGAAGAATCAGGCGTATTGCATACCAAGCAGTGTTCAGATGAAGTAGATCATTGTCCGTGTATTTTCGAATATGTATATTTTGCCAGACCGGATTCTATTATTGATCGTATTTCGGTCTATAAAGCGCGTCTGCGTATGGGTGAAAAGCTGGCCAAAAAAGTGCTCAGAGACTGGCCTGATCATGATATTGATGTAGTTATTCCTATTCCCGATACCAGCAGGACGGCGGCGTTGCAGATGGCTAACATTCTGGGCGTAAAGTACCGTGAAGGTTTTATAAAGAATCGCTATATCGGCCGGACGTTTATCATGCCCGGTCAAAAAATGCGCGAAAAATCGGTCAAGCAAAAGTTAAACGCGATCAGTCTTGAGTTTGAAGGCAAGAATGTGTTGCTGGTCGATGATTCGATTGTTAGAGGCACAACGTCCGAACAGATTATCCAGATGGCCAGGGATGCCGGGGCCAAAAAAGTGTATTTTGCCTCTGCTGCGCCACCGGTGCGTTACCCCAATGTTTACGGCATTGATATGCCGGCCGCCCATGAATTGATTGCCCATGATCGCACCGAAGACGAGGTGCGTGTAGCAATCGGCGCAGATCGGGTGATTTATCAGGAACTGAATGACCTGATCGATGCGGTTCGTAAAGGTAATCAGGACATCCAGCATTTTGATACCTCCTGTTTCAGTAAAGAATACATCACCGGCGACATTGACGATGAGTATCTGGAGCGGACTGAGGCTTTGCGCAATGACGGCGCGCAAGCGGAAAGAAACTCGGAAAATTTCATTATCGGAATGCAAAACGGTGATTGAGGAGCAAGACTAAAGGCGAAGGTCTAAGGGTAAAGATCGGCCGTATTGAAGCCTGTTGTTTGCCTTTCGCCCTTAGCCTTTTGCCTGATCTTTTTAACAAATAAATACGTTTAAAAACAAATGAAAGACATTAACTGGAACAACTACTCTCTGGAAACTCAGGCGATAAGAGCCGGACATAAGCGCACTCATGAAGATGAGCACAGCATCCCGATTTTTGCCACATCCAGTTATGTGTTCAAGAGTGCCGAAGAGGCCGCTTTACGTTTTACCGGGCAGAAACCCGGTAATATCTACTCTCGTTTTACTAATCCAACGGTTAGCGCCTTTCAGGAGAGACTGGCGTTAATGGAGAAAGGCGAACGCTGCCTGGCGTTTTCCTCCGGCATGGCGGCCATTATGGCGGTCGGTATGGGCTTGCTTAAAGCGGGCGATCACGTGGTGTGTTCACGGGGTGTGTTCGGCAACACTGTATTGATGTTCCAGAATTATTTCAGCAAATTCGGGGTTGAAACGGACTTTGTCGATTTAATCGATACCGCGGCTTGGGAAGCGGCGATTAAACCGAATACCCGCTTTTTGTTTCTGGAAACACCTTCCAACCCTTTGACTGAAATTGCCGATATTTCGGTGCTTGCAGACATCGCTCATAAACACGACTGCTTGCTGATTGTTGACAATTGTTTTTGTACGCCGGTGTTGCAAAAACCTCTGGAATTAGGCGCGGACATCGTCGTTCATTCGGCAACCAAATATATAGACGGGCAGGGACGTTGTGTCGGCGGCGCCGTCGTTGCCAGTGAAGAGATCATAGAAAAGTATATTTACCCCTATCTTCGCACCGGCGGCTCGACCATGAGCCCTTTTAACGCCTGGGTGTTTTTGTCCGGGTTGGAAACGCTGGCAGTCAGAATGAAAGCGCATTGCGACAGCGCCTTTGAACTGGCTCTTTGGCTGGAGCAGCAACCTAGTGTCGCCAAGGTTCATTATCCCGGTTTGCAATCGCACGCTCAGCATGAACTGGCCAAGCGCCAGCAAAGCCATTTCGGCGGTATAGTCAGTTTTGAATTGACCGGCGGCAAGGAGCACGCCTGGAAGTTGATCGACGCCACTGAAATGCTGTCGATTACCGCAAATCTGGGCGATGTTAAAACCACCATCACCCATCCTGCTACTACCACGCATGGTCGGTTAACGCCGGAAGTCAGAGTGGCCGCCGGTATTAAAGACGGTTTGGTAAGAATTTCAGTAGGATTGGAAAATGTTGAAGATATTAAAAAGGATATTTCAAGAGGTTTGTAGATCGGGCATGCCGTTTATGCCCGATATTTTTCTGCTTCAATGCGAGGCGAATTCCCTCATTGAACACTGAAAGGTTGGGCAACGAAAAGCCGTTACCCCGCCTACGCAAGTCACACAAAGACATCACGAAGAGGCGAAGAATGAAACATAAATCTTCGTGTCTTCGTGGTGAAAATTTATTTAAATTTAATACCTACGCAGCTTTCAGTAAATCATCCAGTTTTTTTTGTTGATCCAGCGCATACAACTCGTCAAACCCGCCGACATGATAATCGCCTATATAGATTTGGGGAACCGTTCGACGCTTTGTTTTGAGCATCATTTCTTCCCTTAAACCGGGCTTGGCGTCCACATTGATTTCTGTATAGGAAGCGCCTTTTTTGTCGAGCAGGCGCTTAGCCATCATACAGTAAGGGCAAATATTGGTCGTGTAGATTTGTATTTCCGGCATATTTTATTAAGGGTTGCTAATATAGGATCAAGCATTTTATCGGTTAATGCGCTGTTGTTCAATTCCGATGGCCAGTGATAAATATTTGATCAGTTCCCAGGCCGCTTCCTGCATGTTTCTGCCGAAAGCAACTACGCCGTCTTCGTGTCCCAGCATGGTAAATAATGAAGTCTGCGATAGGTTGCCGGATTGAAATAATTGCTCAACAGCCGTCGCCATTTCAACCGTGCCGTAAGGGACATCGGCGCTAGTGTGAGGCAGTCCAAGCGCCAAGGTATGCTTCCAGATTTCAGGACTGTGGGCATGAATAACGGCTTGAATAGTATTGTCCTGGGCGTAAATACTGGCGTGGGTCAGGGATTCGGAAGACGGTTTGCGCAGGCCGCAGGACTGAAGCCGGTTTTGATGGGGTTCCGCTTTGACGATAAGGCAATAATGTTCGGGGCTAAGTTGTTTAATGTGTCCGGTTTGAGTTCCGCTGATGATGAATTGATCACTACGAGGATCGATTCTTTGGCTGATATTGCCGAATCCGATGTTGTCGTATCGTTCAGGAATTTGTCCGATAAGGTCAAGTCGCACGGCAATAGTGCGCCAGGCGTTGATTTCGGTCAATGATAACGGGGAGCTAATCGACCGTTGCGTATGATTTAACTGGTATTTTATTACACCTTCTTGTTCTTTCATGTGGCAGGATCTTGGGCGGTGTGGTTGAGTAGGCAGGAATACGGCTACAGTATAGTTTAGAAAATAAAATACAGATAAAATGCAGAGTGTTATAAAATTAACGGTTTTCGAGTTTGAAGGCCTATTTTGCCGCGACCGCTTCCGGCAGTCATCGGCATTTCCTCCATCCATGGAGGTAATCGGTATATATAAAACAGTGACTTAACTATGCGATGTCCGTTTTGTGGGGCGCAAGATACGCGGGTTCTTGATTCCAGATTGGCAAATGAAGGCGATCAGGTTCGCCGTCGGCGTGAATGCAATGCTTGTAAGGAACGATTTACTACACACGAGGTGGCTGAATTAACGCTGCCCCGGATTGTTAAGCGCGACGGGATAAGTGAGCCTTTCGAGGAAAATAAGCTGCGTTCAGGCATGCTCAGGGCTCTGGAAAAGCGCCCGGTAGGCAGTGACGATATTGAAGCCGCGATCAATAGAATAAAAAAGGAGTTGCGGGCGTCGGGCGAGCGGGAAATATCGGCACAGGAGTTGGGCGAAAAAGTCATGAAAGAATTAAGTTTACTGGATCATGTGGCTTTTGTGCGCTTTGCCTCGGTTTATCGCAGTTTTCAGGATGTCAGTGAATTCACCGACATGATTGAAGATCTACAAACGACCGCCAGGGATGGTGGAAGTGTCGCAACCGGTACGGAACCGGGGCGACAAAAATAATGTCTTCGGTACGCGATGCTTTTTATATGGCGCAAGCCATTTCCCTGGCTAAAAAAGGCCGTTATACAACCGATCCGAACCCCCGTGTAGGCTGTGTTTTAGTCAGGGACGGTGAAGTGATCGGGCAGGGCTGGCATGTGAAAGCGGGCCAGGGACATGCAGAAGTTGAAGCGTTAAAAAATGTACCGGATGCTAAAGGCGCAACCGCCTATGTAACGCTGGAACCTTGCAGTCATCAGGGCAGAACCCCGCCGTGTTGCGATGCGTTGATAAAAGCCGGAGTCAGCCGGGTTGTTGCGGCGATGCAGGATCCGAACCCTCAGGTGTCGGGCAGCGGATTGAAAAAGCTTAAAGTGGCAGGAATTGAGGTTATTTGCGGCGTATTGCAGGAAGACGCGCTGGCGTTAAATCGCGGTTTTATCAAGCGCATGACTGATAGCCGCCCGTTTGTGCGCAGCAAGCTGGCGATGAGCCTGGATGGACGCACCGCCATGGCATCGGGTGAAAGCAAATGGATTACCTCAAATGAGGCCAGAGCCGATGTGCATCGATTAAGAGCGGAAAGCTCGGCGATTTTAACCGGCATCAATACCGTGTTGGCGGATGATCCTGCGCTGAATGCCCGTGTAGATGGAGATGTCTTGCAACCGGTCAGGGTAGTGCTGGATACGCATCTGAACATGCCGGTTACCGCGCAGATGGCTAAACTGCCGGGACGCAGCCTAATCTTAACCTGTGCGCAGGATGAACAAAAACAAGGCGCGTTGCAACAGGTGGGTTTTGAAGTCTATCAACTGCCCTGTAAAAACGGGCGACTTGATTTGCAGGCCGTGATGGATTTTTTAGGCCAACAGCAAATCAACGAGCTGCTGGTTGAGGCAGGTTCCGTGCTGAATGGTGCGTTACTGGACGAAGATTGGGTCGATGAGTATGTGATCTACATGGCTCCGTGCATTTTAGGCGACCAGGGGCGCGGATTATTTAACCTGCCGGGTTTACAACAAATGGCGGATAAAAAGCAGTTAAAATTGCGCGATGTCCGGCAGGTCGGCCAGGATTTGAAATTAACTTATACACCATTGTAGGGGCGACTTCAGTCGCCCTGGGCGAATAAATTCGCCCCTACAACTTAACAGGGCATCCATGTTTACAGGCATTATCTTGGCAGTGGGCAAAATATCGGCAATCGAGCGGAAATCCGGCGACTGCCGATTGACTATAGCGACCGGAAAATTACCATTAAATGACGTCGTGCTTGGCGACAGCATTGCCGTTAACGGCGTGTGCCTGACCGCAGTGGAGTTAGGTAAAGATTATTTTTGCGCCGATGTGTCCAATGAAACCTTGTCCAGAACCCTATTAAATGCCGCAACCGTGGGTACGCCGGTTAATCTGGAGCTGGCCCTAACGCCGACGACCCGGTTGGGCGGGCATATCGTCAGCGGCCATGTCGATGGCATTGGCACGGTTATGGAAAAGCGGGCAGACGGACGCTCTTTTCGCTTTAAATTTAAAGCGCCTGACAACTTAGCCAAATACATTGCCGAAAAAGGCTCTATTTGCATTAACGGCATCAGTCTGACCGTCAATGACGTCGATGGCGCCGTGTTCAGCGTGAATATTGTGCCGCATACGCTCAAAGAGACCACGCTGGGCGATGCGGTGGTCGGAACTAAAGTCAACCTGGAAGTGGATTTGCTGGCTCGCTATCTGGAACGGCTCATCAAGGGTGATGCGGCGGCTAAAAGCCATGGCGGCATCACAGAAGAATTATTGCAAAAAAGCGGTTTTTTCGGCTAACGGCCTAAAGGTAAAATGAATACAATCGAAGAAATTATAGAAGATTTGCGCTTAGGCAAAATGGTCATCATTATGGATGATGAAGACCGTGAGAATGAAGGCGACCTGGTGATGGCGGCTTCATGCACTCGCCCGGAAGATGTAAATTTTATGGCCCGTTACGGCCGCGGCCTGATTTGCTTGACCTTGACCAGTGAGCGTTGTCAGCAATTACGTTTGCCGTTGATGGTCAATGAAAACAAAACCGCCCATTCAACCAATTTCACCGTGTCCATCGAAGCGGCAACCGGCGTAACCACCGGCATTTCAGCAGCCGACCGGGCGCGTACCATTCAATGTGCAGTAGCGGCGGATGCAAAAGCCGATGACTTGGTGCAGCCGGGGCACATCTTCCCGTTAATGGCGCAATCCGGCGGCGTATTAAACCGTGCCGGACACACCGAAGCGGGCTGCGATTTGGCACGATTGGCAGGCGTGGAACCGGCGGCAGTTATCGTTGAGATACTCAATGAAGACGGTTCGATGGCAAGACGGCCTGATCTGGAAGTGTTTGCCAAGCAGCACGACCTTAAAATCGGCACTATCGCCGATCTGATCCATTATCGCATTCAGCACGAAAATACGCTGGAACGCATCAGCGAGTGCGCTTATCCCACCGAATTCGGCGAGTTCAGGCTTTATGCCTATCAGGACCGGAATGACAATAACCTGCACTTGGCGCTGGTCATGGGCCAGGTTTCCGGCGAAGAGCCTGTTTTAGTCAGGGTTCATGCAAGAAATTTGCTGGATGACCTGTTTGCATCCAAGCGTAGCGATTGCAGCGTGCCATTGCGTTCGGCTATGCAAAAAATAGCGGAGGAAGGACGCGGGGTATTGGTCGTCATCAGGCAAAGCGAAGACAATAAATCGCTGGCGGAACTGATACATCACTATCAGCTGGAAGATAACGGCATTGTGAGTCCGACTCCGGCTGTCGGCGCCGCAGATTGGCGCACCACCGGAACCGGCGCCAGAATACTGGCCGATCTGGGTGTGCATAAGCTGAAGGTACTAGGCACCCAGAAGAAATATGTCGCATTGTCCGGGTTTGATTTGGAAGTCGCCGAGCATGTGGGTTGAAGATTATTTGCCACATTAGGTATTAACTAAAAAATAACACCACGAAGGCACGAAGAACAGGAAGAGAAACCAATAAAACTTCGTGTTCTTCGTGCCTTCGTGGTGAATTAATCACTCCCTACGCGACTTCAACAACATTACACGTTAATCACACAATAGAGAAACATCATGTCAACATTAAAAACCTTTGAAGGGAATTTACTCGCTCAAGGCGGAAAATTCTGCATCGTAGCTTCGCGGTTTAACAGTTTCATCGTTGAACAACTGGAAGCGGGTGCGATTGACGCGCTGGTTCGCCACGGTGCCAATAAAGCGGATATTCATCTGGTTAAGGCTCCCGGTGCGTTTGAGTTGCCGATGGTGGTTCAACGCGTGGCGGCGGCTAAAAAATACGATGCGATTATCGCCGTAGGCGCAGTAATCCGAGGCGGCACGCCGCATTTTGAATATGTCGCCGGTGAATGCGTTAAGGGCCTGGCGCAGGTTTCCCTGCAATACAATGTGCCGGTCAGTTTTGGGGTACTAACCGTTGACAGTATTGAGCAGGCGATAGAGCGTGCGGGCACCAAAGCCGGTAATAAAGGCGCGGAAGCGGCACTATCCGCCATTGAAATGGTAAGTTTATTTAATAACCTGGAAATATAATGAGTCAAGCTCGAACCAATGCCCGAAAGGCTGCTGTACAGGCATTGTATCAATGGCAAATGGCCGGCCAGAATCTTAGTGAGATTGAACGGCAGTTTCTGGAAGAAGAGCGCTTGAAAGACGCTCAGAAAAGTTATTTTGTCGAGTTGTTTTACGGCGTGCCTAAAAACCTGGATGCGATCGATCAGGTTTTGTCGGAATTTGTAGATCGTCCTGTCGATACGATTGATCCGGTCGAAAGGGCTATTTTAAGAATCGGTGTGTACGAGTTGTTGTACCGGTTAAATATGCCGTACCGGGTTGTTTTAAATGAAGGCATCAATCTCGCCAAAGACTTTGGCGCCGACGGTAGTCACAAGTACGTTAACGGCATACTGGATAAGGTCGCTCAGCAAACAAGGGCGGGGGAAATTAAGGCAAAAGGCGCAAGGTGAAGGGCATATACCTTTAGTCTTTAATCCAATCTCATGCCACTTTCCGAATTCGCCTTAATCCAGCGCTTCTTCACTCAGCAGCGGATCAAAAATCCTTCAACGCACTTGGGCATAGGCGACGACTGCGCGTTGTTGTCCATCCCCGAGGGTTTCGAGTTAGCCGTGACCACCGATACCATGGTGGAAAACGTGCATTTTTTTGCCGGGACCGACCCGGAACTGCTGGGACATAAGCTGCTGGCAGTCAATTTGAGCGATCTTGCCGCGATGGGCGCAAAGCCCGTTTCCGTAACACTGGCCTTAACCCTGCCTAAGGTTGATGAAAACTGGTTGACGGCGTTTGCCCAAGGTTTTTTAAACTTGGCCGAACGCTATTCAGTGGATTTGATTGGCGGCGATACCACGTCCGGTCCATTGACCTTGACCGTTCAGGCTATGGGTTTAGTTCCGAAAGGCCAAGCGCTCAGGCGCTCAGCGGCACGGCCCGGCGATTTTATTTATATGACCGGTTTTTTGGGTGATGCGGGATTGGGCTTAAAGATAAAGCAAGGTTATATCTGTGCCGATTCCGAGGCCACTTTAGCGCGATTTAACCGGCCGGAGCCGCAAATCGAAGCAGGGCTGGCCTTACTCGGCATTGCCAATGCCTGCATCGATTTATCGGATGGTTTGGCGGGAGATCTGGGTCATATTCTGGAACAAAGCAGGGTAGGCGCGTGCCTTGATTGGGACGCGTTGCCGTTGTCCAAAGCGGTGCAGGACTACATCAACGATACCGGCGATTGGTCTATGCCGCTGACCGCCGGGGACGACTACGAGTTGTGCTTTACCGTAAGCCCTGAGCAGGCGGCGCAGTTGACCATAGCGGCGACTAAAATCGGCATCATTGAATCCAAGCCTGGTTTGCGGTTGAATAAATCGGGTCATATCCAACCATTAGAGGTCAAAGGCTTTGAGCATTTTTCTTAATACCCAGTTGGGTAAAAACAAGCTGACACCCAAGCAGATACTGTCCGATCCCATCCTGTTTCTAGCCTTCGGTTTCGGCTCCGGTCTGGCAAAAAAAGCTCCCGGCACCATGGGTACCTTAGCTGCGATTCCGGTTTACTGGTTATTTGCGCAAACCAATCTGTTCGTTTATAGCCTGTTGACGCTAATCGTGACGGTTGCCGGAATCCGGATTTGCGACATCGCCGCAAAAAAGCTTGATGAGCATGATTTTGGCGGCATCGTTTGGGATGAGATTGCCGGTTACCTGATAACGATGTGGTTGGTTCCTTTTAGCTGGCAGGCTATGGTGCTGGGCTTTGTCCTGTTCAGGTTCTTCGACATACTCAAACCGTGGCCGATTAAGTGGATTGACCGGCAGGTGCATGGCGGCCTGGGGATTATGCTGGATGATGTGCTGGCGGGCGTGTTTGCCGGCGGCTTGTTGCTAGGCTTTTCAAGCTATTTCTAAACCAGGTTCTTTAGCAATAAAACTTCTCAGGTGGGGCGCGGTTCAGTATAAGCGTCCTTATCCCCTCTCTGCTGATCATCGTTTCTCTCTAATCGTCTGAAGCTCCAAGGCAGTCCGTCGCCGTTTGTATCGGTAATAAATTTGATCTGTTAATCTGTAAACCCGTTCATCCCGCTTTATTGAAAAGCCTGATATGCGTTCAATATCCAGGATTTTCAGATACAGAACCCATGCCTCTTCTGTTAATTTCCCAAGCATTATTGTTCCTTAATCTAAGCCAAAAACGGCACTATGAGCCTATAAGGCTCTTTGGTGTAATTTTAAAGGTAACACATATAAATGTAAGCAATCCCCTATAGTGGAGACAAAAAGCGGAGAATGAAAAGCGCCAAGCCGCCCGGCTAGAGGAACCACGGTGTTGCGGAGAGACGGTTGGTAATGGCAAGTATTCGATAAATAACCTATTTTTCGTAAATTGCCCTGAGTTGATGCGAGCAATTGATCCTGTCGGTTATTAATGCCGCTTAAAAATCATTAGCGTAATATCATCGTTAAAGGATTCACTGCGACAAAATTGTTTTAGCTGTTCCAACAGTGCCTCAATGATGGCTTGAGGAGATTTCAGTGCATGTTGAACGAGGATGTCATTGACGCGCTTTAGGCCGAAAAACTCGCCATCGGCATTTTCCGCTTCGGTTAAGCCGTCGGTATACAGCAAAATTAAGTCGCCTTGGGATAGCGTCGTGGTTTTTTCTTCAAACACTACATTTTTGTTGACTCCCAGTATTAAGCCGTCAGCATCCAGTTCCCTGCATTCGGATTGGAAAAGACTCAGTAGCAAAGGGGGAGGATGGCCTGCGTTGGCAAAACTCAATTGGTGGTTGGTGATGTTATATTGCAAATAAAATAGTGTAATAAAGTAGTCGGACCTGTCCAAATCTTCAAAGAGAAAATTATTGAGGACTTTTAGCGTTTCTGCGGGCGTACCCGAACCATTTGCCTGAGTGCGAATGGCGCTACGGGTCTCCACCATAAACAGGGCGGGGCCGATTGAGTGACCGGAAACATCGGCAATAATCATGTCCAAATGGTCTTCATTGCGGTAAAAATAATCAAAATAGTCGCCGCCGACTTGATCGGCCGGTAAGCAATAACCGGTGACTTCAAAATGATTGGACTTGATCGGCGCCGAGGGCGAGAGAGAGGCCTGAATGCGTTGGGCAATCTTGATTTCGCTTTGAGCAATGGCCAGATTGATTTGCGCTTGGCGAATGGCCGCTTCCGTGGCTTTTCGCGTTGTAATGTCGACGATGGTACTCAGTACCAATGTTTCTTCTTTACTGTCTATCAGACTGAGGCCTATTTCAACGGGAAATTCAGTCCCGTCTTTGCGTAACCCGTAGAGGTCTTGACCCGCTCCCATAGGCCTGGACACAGGGGTGGCGAGGTACGCTTGGCGAACGCCGACATGCGCATTGCGAAAGCGCTTCGGCACTAATATTTCAACCGGTTGCCCAATTAATTCAGCGCGTGAGTAACCGAAAAATGCCTCTGTTTGCGCATTGACCATCACTATCGTTCCTGACTTGTTTACCATAACAATCGCATTGGGCGCCGATTCCACTGCTTGTCGAAACCGATGCTCCAGGCGCTTACGCTCGGTGATGTCGTGGATAAAGCCGCTGAATATGTAGGCATTACCCAGTTTTAAGGGTGAGATGCTCAGTTCAACGGGGAATTCAGTACCGTCGCGTCGAATGGCGGTCTGCTCAATCAATCGATTTAACAACGGGCCGGAACCTGTGTGCAGAAAGTGTTCCAAGCCCCGTCGATGCGCCGCGTGAAGTCGGGGAGGGATAACTAACTCATCAAGACGTCGGCCGATGGCTTCATCCTTAGTCCAGCCGAATATTTTTTCTGCCGGGTGATTCCAGTCGGTAACGATGCCGTAAGAGTCCATAATCACGATAGCGCTCAAGGAACTTTCAATAATCAAACGGATACGTTTTTCGCTTTCGATAAGCGCATCCTGAAAATGCATTCTTGCGGTAATGTCCCGATCAACACCGCGCCATTTAAGCAGCTTTCCTGCTGCATTGATTATCGGTAAGCCGGTCGATTCGGTCAGTATCTGGCGACCGTCTTTGTGCCGATAGTGGGACAGCAGCGCATAAAAAGGCCGGTGACTGGTCGCGTAGTGCTGCTGGGTGGCTTTATCCTGGGGGGTTAAAAACTCGGTATAGTGTTTGCCTTGCACTTCATCCGGGCTATAACCCAGTATTTGGCTAACAGCGGCACTGCTATAGCTGTAGTAACCTTCAGGATCTTGCTCCCATAACCATTCGCCGGCCATTTCCGCCATCTGTCGAAAACGTTCTTCACTTTCGGTAAACGCCGATTCAACACTGAAATCTTCGACTTCGCTCAGGACAGGCTTGTCCTGAATCAGTAAAGCAATGTCGGTTTTATTGGGCGTTGGGTTGGATAAGACAGAAAGCGATATTAATACCTGGATTTTGTCATTTGCCTTGGTGACTATTTCACAGGCAAAGCCTGTCCTGAGCCGAGCCGAAGGGCTTTGGCGGGTGTTTTTATCAGTTGCATCGGCAAGGGCTTCTTGCCATAGTGCCTTGTCGTTTCCGGCCGCGTAGATAAGGTCAACAGGCTTGCCGATAAGTTCTTGCTCGCCATAGCCTAACAACGTAGCGGCGGAGGGGGTAAGCTGCTTAATACGAGGCGCGACGTCATCTGGACGAACCAGCTCAATGACAATGATATGGGGTGCGAACTGATGCATGTTTTTCAGCTTGTAATAAGTGTTTTTACGTGCAACGCGCTGAGTTCATCTTGCAAGACAGCGCGATAAGGTTCCGCGTAGAGTATGACTCAATCTTCAGTATTTGAACACAATATTGGCATGGATACGATTGTTGCCCGCTTGGGTAGTTCCTACCTCAACAGTGTCCAGGGCATTGGCAAAGGTAATATTGCCTTGAAAATACTCCCGCCATTGAAAGCGCGCACCAATTCCCGTACCGCTCAGATTCCAGTCTTTGACTTGTCCCGGCGTGGTGCTTTGCAGACGGCCATGTCCATAATCATAGAATACAAATAAATTGGTTTTTTGTCCCTCGACGACGCTCAGGGCAGACCAGGCGGGAGTGGTCACTTCAAATTTTACAATTTCACCGCTATCCGCGCCGGTTTCGCGTTGATCATAGCCTCGCACATCAAAACTGCCGCCAATGCCGAGCTGTTCTCCGGCAATGAGCGGACTGTGGCTATGCTGTCCGGTAAGACTGGTTTGCATCAGCCATTCATTAACATTGACTGAAAAACTACTGCCATAGCGCAACAAATCCCAGTTTTGCTTGGCATTAAGGCGAGCTGCTTGATAATGAGCCTGGGTATTGTGTCCGCCGAAGTCGGTATTGCCCACCCACTGCACATAATAGCCGGTGTGGGTATTTAGCCAGGGATATTCGCCTTTATAAAGCACACTAAAAGGTGCGCTGCGGACATTGGCGCCCAACTGGATATTTTGAAATTGAATGTCATTGATGAAATAGCGATTATCAATGCCTAAATCCAGGCTATGTTCGTATTGGCCCCATTTGGGTAAATACTGCTGATAGTGGATACCGTACATTTCGCCCGATCCGGTCACCGTTAAATCGGTCGCGATGGTGCCCGTATTGACCGAGGAATTGGCATAATAGGCGCTCAGCCAGCCTTTGAGTCGATAGATAGGCAGACTGTAGCTGGCGCCGTATTGTTTGACCGTATCGGCGTGATCGGGAGCGGTTGAATAACTGCCGTTGACGATATGATCCAAGCCCCATAAGTTGCTGTATTGCAGTGTGCCGGTCAGCCGGTAATCGCCCGAGCTGGCCGTGCCGTAATTATTGGCAATTAAAGACGCCTGGTAAGGACGGTGTTCGGACACGGTAATATCGGCGTCTAATTTATCGGGGATTTTGCTGGGTTTAAAGGTCAGTTGTACTTGTTTTGAAGGGTGTTTGTTGGCCACTTTAATAGCTTCTGCCAACGCTTGTGTATTGGGCGATTCGAGCTTATTAAGAACCGGCAAACTGGCAATAATATTGTTCCGGGGAAAGTAATTATTGCCGGTTACTTCGATTTCACCCAAGGTAAAAGAGATAACTTGCAGTTTTACATCGCCGGTAGCCAGGGTTTGCGGCGGCACTATAACTCGATAAAAGGGATAGCCCTGTTCACGAATAATCAACTCAAGCGCCTTACTGACTTCCTGTAGCTCTTTGAGCGTATATAACCGGTTTTGTAGCGGTTTAAAATAGTCGTCAATAAAGGATTGAGACAGCGGCGACAAACCCTCAACCGAAAAATGCTTAATGTTAAACTTGAATTCCTGCGGCGCGGCCGCTGCCAAACAAAATGCTTGGGGTATCAGGTATAAACTGGCGGTGAGTAAGGTCGATCTGGCTAGGCGGACAGTAAACCAATGATTTTTTTTATCCGCTTGTTGTTGTTTTTTCATGATGTTTCAAGTTGTGTCGCTGAATCATTTTCAGCATTACCTGTGTAGAGACGGAGTACTGCAGCGCCTCTAAAGTTACATTATATTGTACAGCCTTCGAGTGAGTTGTCGGCATCGTCGAATGAACTTCCACTGCCAGACGGATTGTCAGCTGTCGTATTATCCGATTGCTCGGATGTGATTTCACCGTTCGAGTTTGCAGAACCGGTTTCGCCTTCGTTTACCGTGTTTTTTTCACCTTTGTTATTCTCAACGGCCGTATTTCCACTCGTAGACTTAACGACTGTATCGCCTTTGGTGGCAGATTTTTCCTCAAACACTTTCTTGGGATCGGATTTATTAGTATCCGGTCGAGGCTCGGAAGGCTGTGGGGCATTCGGCGGCGTAGGATATATCTGAGGTATGCCGTTTTGACCGAAAGTGGAGCTGCTGCTACCCTCCGGTACATCAAATTCTCCCGCTTCATTGTGCAAAAAGGAGAGCCCTTGCCAGGTAGAATGATCAAGGTTTACTCCGTCTGTAGAGGTGTCTGTGCCTGTGCCTCTTATACCGATAGTGGCGACCGGCGTATCCAGGGCAAAGGCATCATGGTTGTTTTTTCCGATACTGCCGGTTAGTGCGCGCAGCCCTCCCGTCGTTAAGCGCAATAAAACCTGGTCTTTTTTGTCTTTAATCTGATAGTTATATTGTTTAATATCCAGTTCGCTATTGGCTTGCAGAGTGACTTTTTCTCCATCGGGAAAGACCAGAAGCGCATAACTATCCTTTTCGCTATGAATGGAATCGGCGTTATATACCGGTTTGCCCAGTGACAGGGGGCGCTCCTTTGCATTTTTGTCGGCACGGTTGATGGCGCTCACTTCACCTTTAATATCGACCACGCGAGCTACTACGCTTTGCTCGGTTCTTACCGCATTGGCGGCGGCTTCTTTTCCCTTATCTTCGCAATCTTTGTCGCAAATACGCACAGTAAACTCCGCTTTTTCGGATTCGGGTTTAACAGTGGATGTCGGTGTTTTTATTTGAAAGTTTTCCGGATGGGCCTTGGCAATATCGCCGGTGCTGGTGTTAACGCCGCCTTGATGCAACACCAACTGTGCCGTTTTATTGGCAGATTGGCTGTCATAATGGTCAATGCTAAAGTTACTGTTTGGACGCACGGTAATCTTGGCGCCGTCGGTAAATTCGACAATCACAAAACTGCGTTCGGTGGTCTGGATATTGTCGCCCTGGAAAATTTCCGTGTCCTTACCGAGAATTCGAGGCGTCCCCCCGGGTTGCTGGGCGGCATTGCTGCCCTTCACAAAGCTAATGTGACCAACGACTAGAGGCGCCGCATAAACGGGTAGGGCAACAGTTAATAAGAACAGCCATAAGCCATAACTTTTAACGAGTTGAGTTATTTGAATAGGCATGGCGGTTTTATAGAAAGAGGATGAATTATCATTTGGTACACAGTTGAGGTTTTTTATCTTTTTCCTCTGTGGAACCGGAAAATCCGCCGGCGCTACTACCCGATTCATCGGCTAATGGCTGCCCTGATTGAGGCGTTGTTCCCAATACACCGGCGTCAGTTTTTTTTGTGGAATCGGTTAAGGTTTTGCTCAGTTCTTCATTAATAATCAAGGTTTTGTTCGACTCTTTATTATTAATCAAGGTCTTGCTCAGTTCTTCGTCAATAATCAGAGTTTTGTTCGACTCTTCATTATTAATCAAGGTCTTGCTCGGATCTTCAGTAATAATCGTTGAACTTGGCGTGATAGTGTATTCAGCCAGGCTCACCGTATTATCGGAAATGACATACCCCAGATTATTACTTAATCCTGCATTATAGGTGATGTTGTAACTGCCCGTAGATGAGCTCGCCGTGGCATCGGTCGAGAAGGCGACTGTGCCCTCGACACCAGAGCCGGCAACGGTATCACCGTCAATGTAACCCGTTAATGTATAGCCTAGTCCGGTTAGACTGATCGGACTTCCGTAGACGCTACCGGCAGCCCCAGGTGTAACACTCAGTACGGGCGTAATACTGTAAAGCAAGCCATTGCCGGTGGTGGGAATGCTGTAATCAGTACAACCGGTCGCGTATTGGCAGCCATAATGTTTGAATGATGGGGTTAATCCGCCCAAAGTGTTGCTGGTTGGGTTGGTTGAATAGACCAACCAGCGACCGGTACCGAAAACATTGAGAGCGCCGCTACCGACAGTGTTAATGTAATTGCCGCCCGTGGTAGCGAGTGTCAAGTTTTCGTTTAATCCAGCCGAAAGCGCCCCATTCTGGATAATATTGCCACTCGCAACCAATGTTATATCGCCACCGGCTCTGACGCCCCCGGTGTCGATAGTTAATGGGCCGCCGGCGGTCAAAGATACATCGCCGGTCGATGCGGCATTATTACAGCCGCCCGGCGTCGAACAGGTGTCAATGCCGTTTAAATTGTAAGTGGAATTTGTAGTGCCGCCGCTCATTTGGGTGACGGTGAAACCCTGGCCGTTATTAAAGGTAAAGTTTTGCCCTAAGGTTTTAGCGGCAAGATTGGTGATGTTATTGACTGCATTGAGTAACACCGTACCGTTTGCGTCAATGCCAAGATCCTGTACGTTAATGCCTGTAGCGCCTTGTGTGACGCCACCGTTACTGATTAAGCCGATGCGGGTAGTTATTGAGTTTCTGTCAGTGAGGGTTGTGCCGCCATAGGTGATGCCGCTAACAAAAATGGCCCCCGCATTATTTTTACCGATGCCGATAACGGGGGCGGATACTTTCCACAGATCGGTTATGCTCAGACAAGTTCCGGAACCGCCAATGCATGCGGCACCGACAGTGATAGGACGACCCGCCGTATAGGGGCGAATGTCTGCTTGACTGCCAACCACGCTACCATAGCCTGCGGCATCCCATATCAGCGTATCTGTGGTCAGGTCCACGCTGGAGCTACCGGCATTTATGGGGCGATTGATGCTTAAGGCATTGGAAGTAAGGCGTATGGATTGGTTATTAGTGGTAATGCCATTCAGTGTTGTGGAGCCATCGGCCGATAGCATATTGGTTACGACAAGGTTGCTGCCCGTAAAAAGATCGAAACTACCTGTACCCGAAGTCAAATCGGCGGCAAGCCTGCCTATGTTGTTGCCGCTATTGAGCAGATTCACCGATCCAATGGTTTTTAGCGCCAGGCCGCCGCCATTAAGGTTTGCGCCTGTTTGTTGGCCAATACCCACGCCGGACTCCAAAGCGATATTATTGGCAGAAGGTACTGTAATACCACTGACACCATCCACCGTGGCAATGGTCAGCAAACTGGAAGAGCGGTATCGAAAATCACCTGCTGAGGCCGAACCGGAAATTACCCCGGCCGAATTGGCTTCGGTTAATGTCACTGAAGTTCCTGATAAATTCAGTCCGGGTACGGCGGCGATTGTTGCACCGGCCTGTTGGGTGATGGCGCCGCCGGATGTCAGGTTCAGTGCGGTCGTAATATTCGCTAATGTCAGTGCCGATTTGATGTCAATGGCGCCGCTGCCGGTATCGCCTATACGCAAAATAGGGGTCGTGATGGTATTTAACTCGGCGTTGCTGAGTTCAAGTGTGCTCAACGCGTCGGTGGGGCCTGCGCCAAGGTCAATGGCGTTGCTGCTTAAGAGACTGACAGAGCTGCTGCCATTGATTGTGCCGCCGGTCAGTGCCATTTTACCGGCCTTGAAAATAACATTGGCGGCGCTTAAGGCGGCGCTATGGGTGATCATGCCGGTCGATGTGCTCGCAGGCGTGGCAATGTTGGCGTTCCACCCGGCGCCCAATGTCATATTGCCGGCAGTGCTCAGATTACTGTTCAGCGTAATGTTACCCTTGGCCCACCATTCCGTATTGCCCGTATAGGTTGCAGTGGGTATTATCCAATCGGTGTTGCTGGTTCCATTAGCGAAGAATTTAGTATTGGCAAATGTATTCGTGCCGGAAAATGCCAAAGAGCCTTTTTCTTCTCTTAATAGGGTAAGTCCGCTGGTGCTAACATTATTGAAATTCACGGTAGGCGAGTAGCTTGAAACCGCATAACCAATCTGGAGTCGTCCCGGTCCATTGATGGATGTACCGTCAAACTTGTTTAAGCCTGAATGATTCTCCGGAATCCACAGCGTTATACCGCTGTCAATATTGATAGTGCCAGCAGCGACATTAAGATGCTGCATGGACAAACCGGCGTGCAGGTTGAGTATCCCGCCGGCGACTTGCGAGAACTTGGCTTCCCACGAGGTACTTTGATTGACATTAATTGTCCCGGCATTATTGACAATACCTTCCTGGTTGCCTGAATTGCTGAGGAATGACCAACCGCCCGTAGTGCCGATGTTTAATACACCTCCGGCAAGATTGTCGAAGGTTGATAATGAGGACAGGTAGGGGCGGATAACTGACTTGCCCAGCATATTGATGGTTCCGCTATTTTCCCAGGTTTTTCCGCCGCTTATTTGAGCTTCCAAATCGCCTCCTTGACCATTCAGGTTCAAGGTTGCTCCACTCTCAACGGTTACCTTTCCGGTGCCGGGATTGAACACTACGATAAGGCCGCCTGTACCGGCAGTCGCAGTGGTTTCTATGGTCGTATTGCTGGAAGAAAGAAACTTAATATTATTGAAAGCATTAAAAGTCAGTGTGGTCGAAAACGTATCGGCGGAATTTTTGCTTAGTACAATCGAGCCATTAGACCCGTCAAATAAAATATCACCGGTTCCGGCTGTACCGGTACTTGCCGTGGTCAGCGAAACACTGGTATAGCCGCTAAGCGCTTGATTAAGAGTGTAATCGGATAGGGTAGAGTTTGTCGCATCCGAGGGCGGCGCAAAGGGGTTAGCTCCATTCATGTATACGTCTGACGACGCGCTGGTGGCATGAATAATCCTAATATTATTAGGATCAAGTAGCCAACTACCGGTGGTGCCGTTGGTAGCCGAAGCGTTAACGCGAATGCCCTCGACATCCAGATATTGGTGTCCGGATGTTTCGATAAAACCGCCGTTGCCGCTCAAGCTACCGCCTTTGGTGCTGATGTTGCCGTAAGCGCGGGTGACCTCATCCGACCAGACGATGACCTTACCGCCGTCACCCTTGGTTTTGGCGTCGGCTTTAATGGTCGAGCCCTGGCCTACATAGGTAGCTTTGGCATTGTGGAGGTTGGGTTTTTTGCCCTGATAATCACCGCCTATTAAAACTTGCCCACCGCCGTTTTCACCGCTGGCGTCAATACGCGCCTGAGTCAGTACGCCGACGCGCTCGCCGAGCAATGCTATGTTGCCGCCTTTGCCGGTTTGGGTGGCTTGGGCCTCGATTGAGCCTTGAGCCAGAGTTGTGCCGGTTTTGCTTTCAATATGGATAGTCCCCGCATTGCCCTGACTGTTATTGGCCGATATTTTGCTGCCCGCGGCTAAGGTTATATCCTGCTGCGCGACCAGTTGGATATTGCCTTGTTTGTCCATTTGGACACTGTCGGCATTGATTTCGCCGCTGTGTTTGATGGTGCCTGCAAACACATTAATTGCGCCGCCTTCGGTTAGCAGCTTACCCAGATTAAGGACGCTATCGGCGGGGGCCTGGATTTGAAAACGAATATCAGGTGAATCCAGGTTGGTAATGGTCAGTTCCTGTCCGGCTGCCAAGGTTATGGAACCGCCCTCGCTCTTGATAATGCCGCTGTTTTCTATTTTTGGGGCAATAAGAAGAACGTTGCCGTCTTTTCCTGCCCGGATGATGCCTTCATTAACAATGTTTCCGGCGCTGGAACCGGCTATAAAATGGTAGTTGCCGCTAAGGAAATCCTGGTCGCTCAGGTTAAGGCTGGAGGCAATCAGGCCTTGGGTGTCAATCGCAGAGCCTGCGCCGAACACGATGCCGTTAGGGTTGATTAAAAAGACTTTACCGTTGGAGGTTAATTGTCCCAGAATTTCACTGGGGTTTTGGCCGATAATGCGGTTGAGTACCGCACTTTGGCCGTTTTGCTGAATAAACTGGGTGAGTTCGTTTTGGGCGATGCTGAAATTTTGCCATTGGATAATCGCATTGGGGCTGTTGGTGACGGTGGTCACGCCCGGCGTGGCGGTATCAATGCTGACTTGTCCGCTAACGATTTGCGCGCCGTCCGGATTGGCATGAGAAAAAGACGGGTAGAGCACCGTTAAAATAGCCAGATTCAGCGCACGACGTAGCGGCAAGCTTGCGTCAAACAATGACCGGTGACGCGTAGACTGTTTTTTCCGATAGGTTTTCATCGTGATTAATGCACTTTAATTTGTAATTATTTTATTACATTATATCGGGTGTTAAGCCAATTCTTTAAGGGCAACGGTGAAAAATGAGAACCAATTGCCAAAGTGTTACTTACGGGTATGGGTAAACGCGCCATCCCAATCGATTTCGGGGGGCGATTCAAGGTAGTAGGCTATCCGTTCCAGATAAATCGGGTACAACTTATCCTGCGGATACCGCTCCGCTAATTGCTCGAAAATAGTTTGGGCGGTGGCCCATTGTTGTTGTCGATAGCCGTGCAGGCCCTGATTCAATAAGTCGAGAATCTGCAATTGTTCGTGGCTGATGCCCTCTGTTACGCCCAGCGGTTCATAAATGGTGATAGGCTTATGCTTGCCCTTGACGCGTACTTTGTCGAGTTCCCGGTAGGTGAACTCCGGAGCCGCCAGCAGGGTGCTTTCACTGACAATCATTCTTACGCCATATTGCTTGGTGAGTCCTTCCAAACGTGAACCCAAATTGACCGCGTCGCCCATCACCGTGTAAGCAATGCGAAATTGCGATCCCATATTGCCCACACTCATTTTTCCGGTATTAATGCCTATGCCTATGTCGATTTCCGGCCAGCCTTTGGCTTTAAAATCTTTTTGAATGGCCGTTAAAGCTTGCAAGATTGCCAAGCCCGCCCTGACGGCGTAGGCGGCATGTTGCGGGTTGTGCATCGGAGCGCCCCAAAACGCCATGATCGCATCGCCGATGTATTTGTCGATAGTGCCTTTGGATTCATGTATGACGCGGGTTACCGGCGTTAAAATGTCGTTGATCAGTTCGCACAGTTCCTGCGGTTCCATGCCTTCGGAAATGGTAGTAAAGCCCCGGACATCGGAAAATAATACGGTCATTTCCCGGCTTTCGCCCTTTAACGAAAATTCTTCATCCGATTGGCTCATTTGTTCTACCAATTCGGGCGGAATATATTGGCCGAACATGTTGCCCATTTGTTTTTTCTTTCGGCTTTCAAAGAAAAAACCGAAAAATAGTTGGATGCCGTACAGCAAGGCCAATAAGGTGATGGGGCTTGCCAGCACGGTATCGATGTTCCAAATCGCCCAGCAGTAAAAATTGAAAGCTATGCCGCCGATAAGTAACGCGCTGAAGATTATGGCGGATAAAAACACCGGTAAGCGGGGGAACATAAAGACAGCCAGCAGGCAGATCGACAGTAATTCAGCCAATTCAACGGCCAGAATATAGCTGGGCCTGGATTTAATCGATTGGTCGAGCAAGCCGCTGAGAATATTGGCATGCACCTCAACGCCTGCATAGACGTTTTGTACCGGTGTTACCCGTAAGTCGAGTAAGCCCGCCGCCGAGGTGCCGACAATAACAATCTTGTCTTTTAACTTCTCTACGTCGGTAACGCCGTTCAGCACATCGGTTGCCGAAACATAAGGAAAACTGCCTTGCCGGCCGCGATAAGGTACCAACAGGGTGCCGCTTTGATCGACAGGAATATGAAAGCCTTCAATTTCAAGACCTTCCAGGTGGCTGTCGATATTGCTTTTGCCATAGCCCTCACCGGTAATAAATTTAACTTCCGGCTTGCCCAGCAAGGTTTTGAATAACGCCAGCGACAATGCTTCATAAACCTGATGGTTGTAATTGATTAATAGCGGCAGTCTTCTATAAACGCCATCCTCGTCGACATTGGGATTGTTAAAAAAACCGCCGGACAGGGCCGCTGTTTGCAATTTCGGCAGGTTAGCGGCGTAGCTTTTTTCTTTGAACAGTAAAGGGCTGAAGGGGTGTTCATCGGTCGCTGCCACAGGAGGCGGCAACAGGCCCACTTCCGGCGTTTTTTCGGTTATATGGCTGGTGAAATAACCCAGGACGACAGGCCGGTTTTCCAGGCTTTTGGCAAACATGTCATCGTAAGACAATTGCGGGCGCATTGTTTCCAGCGTCGATAAAAAATCGGCATCCTTTTGCAATGGGCCGGATGCCAGTTTTTCCAACAATTCGACTCCTGCGCTGGTATCCGGCTCGGAAAAAACCACGTCGAAGCCCAACAACTTAACGTTGTAATAATCGAACAGTATGTCGACCAAATAGGCCAGTTTATCTCTGCGCCAGGGCCAACGGCCTTCTTTGGCCAGGCTTTCCTCGTTTATATCGATAATGACAATGCGCGGATCGACGGTGTTAACAACGGTCGTCCGCAAGCGCAAGTCGTATAAAATATTTTCCATGCGCTGCAGGGTTGGAATGTGCAGCCAATGCGCGGTGTGCGCCATGAATAACAGCGTGATTAGGGCGCATGCCAGAAAACGATAAGATTTAAGCCATTTATTACTGAATTTCATCAAAGAAACCTAGGGGGCGCGCCGCGCGCTTTTATTGATTTGGGGAGGGTTTTAGAAAAGGGTGCGCATGCGCACCTTACAAGACTATCTACTTAGGATATGGTCAGTAATAACTTCCCGATATGGATTAAGTGAAATTTTTCCGTTCGCCCTGAGCTTGTCGAAGGGTGAGCGGGAAAATTTCGGCCTACCGCGTCAAGCCGATCATGCTTCGACAAGCTCAGCACGATGATCGAAAATAGTGGTTTCGGGAAGTTATTTTCAACCAAATCCTTAGTCGATGTCGATTTGGACATCATCCAAAAATTTTTCAGCATATTTTTTATAGATTTTCTGTTTGATAAATGCATCATACAGATCAGGGTCAATGTGCTTGTCTTCTTTCAGCTTCTTTAAGATAAACAACGCTTCAGAAAGCTTTTTACCTTTTTTGTAGGGCCTGTCTTTTGCTGTCAATGCCTCGAATACATCCGCTATCGCCATTGCCCGTGCCGGGATGGACATTTCCTCGCGACTCAATCCCTTGGGATAGCCCTTGCCGTCCATACGCTCATGATGACCGCCTGCATACTCAACAACGTTTTGTAAGTGTTTGGGGAATTTAATGGCTTCCAGCATGGAAATGGTAACGTTGATATGGTTGTTGATGACGTTTCGTTCTTCCGAGGTTAACGTACCTCGGAATATGCTCAAATTGTAGACCTCTTCATCAGTTAACAAGGGGACATCGACATTGTTTAGCGACCAGGTCAGCTTTTGTAACGACTGAAGGCGGCTAATGTCTTCACCCGACATCGCTTCGCCGCCGGTATTACAAAGACGGATAAACGCTAAATCATCATCCAAGCGGGCAATATCGGCTTGGTAAGTGTGTTCCAGTGCCGATGATGAGGTCATGTTGTCTTGCAATTCAGCAAGCTGCTGTTTGAGAAACGCAATTTCACGATCGCGTTTTAGCACTTCAAAGCGTGTTTCCAGTAAATGAATGCGGTCGAAAATGGTTTCCAGCTTTGTCGCCTTGTCAATGACATACTCGGGCGTGATGATTTTGCCGCAGTCATGTAACCAGCTCGCGATAGTGAGTTCGTAACGATCCGCCTCGGTCAGTCTGAAATCCTGCAAATAACCATGGTCGGTATCATGCGCCGCCTCTGTCAGCATTAAGGTCAATTCCGGGACGCGGCGACAATGTCCGCCGGTATAAGGCGATTTTTCATCGACCGCAGTCGCTATTAATTTGACCAGCGACTCAAACATGTTTTCCAGGTCGGTAATGAGCTGTTGTTTTGTTAAGACGGTTGCCGCTTGTGAAGCCAAGGCTTCGGCAAAACGTTGTGACACTGAATCGAACGTGATGATTTCTTGGGTTTCAGGATCAGTAGCATTAATCAGTTGCAGGATGCCGATGATCTCACCTTGGTGATTGGTCAAGGGAATGGAAAGAAAAGATTTTGAGCGGTAATTATTTTTTTTGTCGAATGCCTTGGTTCCCGCAAAATCGAAATGGACCGCATCGTAGGCATCATCAATGTTGATGGTTTTATTGTTGTGATACGAATAGCAGACGACATTCTTAAGGTTGGGCTCCCCATTTTCTCCGTATAACGGAATA
This sequence comes from Methylobacter tundripaludum SV96, assembly GCF_000190755.2. Classification (GTDB taxonomy): domain Bacteria; phylum Pseudomonadota; class Gammaproteobacteria; order Methylococcales; family Methylomonadaceae; genus Methylobacter_A; species Methylobacter_A tundripaludum. Next base: position 980,396 of record NZ_JH109152.1, read on the forward strand.
TTCGGGATATTTATGGTATTTCCTTCGCCTCCCAGAGAAATACCCAGACTATCGGAACGGATGATTTCTATTTTAATGGTGTTACCATCAACCCGGTATAGTGTTCCTCCATCGGAGTTGGTAATGGATTTTGCTCCCAGCAGGATTTTTTCCAATAACTGCGCCGTATCTTTTTCGGATGAAAGTGCAATACCGATGTCAGTTAACTTTTCAACTTGACCAATGATTTTTTGTAAATCGGCGGAAAGTCCGTTACCTGTAGTGGCAATTTTTTCAAACGGGGTGATGATCTTTTGCGTAGTCATGTACTAAGTACTGCGGTTTTAGGGAGTGTTCATTCAACTATAGATCATGTGTGTTAACGACGCAAAAATAGATTGTCGTTTTTCAATTTAAGTTGGAAGGCTTTTTAAAGTGAATGGATTAACCATGACCGGTCTTTGACGTTGCGTCAAAAGGGTAAGGGTTTTTACGAAGCTTGCAGGAGTAATGACATAGACTTATCCAGTCGATTATTCAATATCAGTCATTAGTGTCTTAATATGAATGGCAACACTGGCCGCTAACGCCTTGAGATTATAGCCGCCTTCCAACGCCGAAATAACCCGGCCTTTGCAGCAGTGGTCGGCAACGCTCATTAGTTCTTGAGTAACCCATTTAAAATCATCTTCAACCAGCATGATGGACGCTAACGGATCATCTTTATGGGCATCGAAACCGGCTGAAACCAGCAATAGCTCAGGTTTGAAGATTTTCAGTGCGGGCAAAATAATGTGGGCGTATTTTTGTCTGAACTCAATGCCGGAGTCGCCCGCAGCCAGCGGCACATTGATAATGTTGCCGACACCCGTTTCTGCGGGATGTCCGGTGCCGGGATAATGCGGCATTTCATGACTGGACGCATAGAGCACATTGGGCTGATTGTAAAAAGCCGCCTGCGTGCCGTTACCGTGATGGACATCAAAGTCAACAATGGCGATACGTTCCAGTTGATACTGTTGACGCGCATAATTAGCCGCAATCGCTATATTGTTAAACAGGCAAAATCCCATTGCCAGTTGGGGTTCTGCGTGATGGCCCGGTGGGCGTACGGCGCAAAATGCATTGTCCGCTTTGCCGGTCAAGACTTTATCAACGGCATCGCAAACAGCGCCAACCGCGCGAAAAGCAGCTTGTTTTGATCCGGGCGACAGCACCGTATCATGATCCAGATAGTGTTCGCCTTGTTCGGGGATGGCTTCAAGAATGGCGTCAATATGGAACTGGGGATGAATCAGCCGGATTTGCCGCTCCGTACCGAGTGGCGGAGATTGCCGGATTAAACCTGAGAACTCCGGTGCTGATAATGCCTTTTCTATACTTCTGAGCCGGTCAGGGCATTCAGGGTGTCCAATGCCTGTTTCATGAAAAAGGAAATCAGGGTGACTGTAATAAAGTGTCCTCAAAAAAGCCTCGCTGTAGAGTCTTCCAGTAAAAAAATAGGCATTATCGTGGGGTGTTGCCGCTATTTAAGATGAGCCAACTCTAAATGCCTGGCTAATTCATTTTAACAGGTTCAGCCATATTCAGTTTGTATCCAAAGCCTTTTACAGTCAAAATCCATTGCGGGTTATTCGGGTCGTTTTCAATTTTTTTTCTTAATAGGTGCATGTACTGATAAAGATCCGATTTGGTTGCCCGGTTATTATCAGGCCAGAGATGGTTGATAATTTCGTCGGTCATAAATACGCGGTCAATATCCTTCGCCAGCAATTCGAAAAGTTCGAATTCTTTACGTGTTAAATTCAATAACTTCCCGTTAAAAAAGACAGATTTGGAGCGTTGGTCAATCTGAAAAGGTTCGACCGTAAAGCAGTCGGTGTCATCATTATTCGGCATGTTGTTATTAGCGGGATGATTATTGCCGGGGACCTTGTTTTGCTGATCAAGCATTAACAGCCTGCGATCATTAGCAGTCCGCCTCTCATGATTTCTTTTTTCCTGGATAAAAAGATGATGGTGCTTGAATTTGTTGTGCAGATAATCTTTCAGTTGATTGATATCAAGAGGGGCAGCTAAAGTTGTGTCAACCCAGCAAGCCGGGTCCTCTCCTGAATTGGCCGCGTTATTAACGTCACGTAAATAACATACCGGAATTTTATGGTTAATACTCATTTGACGAATCAAGTCGAAGTTATTTTTTTGGGCTCGATCTTGGGCCAAACCAATAGCAAGAATAATTATATTCGGCTGCATCTGAATCATTGTATTAATTGATTCCGTGTCGGCGGCTGTTTCAAAAATCTTATAGCGATGTGCCTGGCAATACCCTTTTAATAAGCCCGAATGATAGGGGTCATCACTAATCAGTCCAATCCGAAAATCTGTATTCATATGAGTCCTCGTAAATCCGTTAAAGTGAACAGACACAGGGTCTGAATGGACGGAAAATAAAAATAATTTATTTACAAACGATAAAATAAAATACAAGTCTTAAAAATTAAAAGTTACAATAAATTAGCATGTTACGATAAGCATTATCACAGAATTTACGTGATATACAAGGTTGATTATTCCAAGGTACTCGGTATTAGTAATACTACGTACCGAAGAATTAATTAATTTAGATAGAAAGTTATCTGATAATTAATTACAGTTTAAGTCAGTAGTATTGATTCCTGATAATTCGTTTAAAAATCGTGTTATTACAGGCTAATAATTTTTACTACTTGATAAGTATTACCACGTATTTTGTTTGTGTTGTTGCTTTGTTAGGGTGGATAATTGAAACCGGACAAAAATATTATTACTGGTTTTGTTTGAAGTAAAGTCATCAAAACTCTTTACAATCAACATACCTTAATGCCTTATTAAAGAATTTACGGTCAGCTGCTTATGAAAATTGCCATCATCGGAACAGGTCGTGTCGGTTCCACTCTTGCTTATGCCTTGGTAATAAAACAGGTTTGCGACCATCTGGTGATTGCCGGTCGTACCTATGAAAAAGCCAGAGGAGATGCTTTGGATTTGCAGCACACATTGGCTTTTTGCTCACGTCCCATGCGCATCGAAGGGTGTACTAACGAGCAGGTAAAGGATGCCGATATTGTCGTCGTTACGGCATCGGTTGCGGCTGATGAGGAGGTTTTGACCTCCCGTCTCCAGTTGGGCGAAAAAAACACATCATTGTTCAGGGAGCTGATTCCCGTATTGGCCGCCAATAATCCCAATGCCGTATTCGTCATCGTGACCAATCCGGTCGATGTAATGACTTATGCGGCCTGCAAATTATCCGGTTTTGCGGCCAATCGAGTGATGGGCGTCGGAACGCTGGTGGATTCCGCCCGATTTCGTGCCTTGCTATCGCAGGAAGAGCATATTCATCCTGACGATCTTCGCGCCTATATTCTGGGCGAGCACGGCTCCAACCAATTACCTATACTGAGTAGCGCGGAAGCGGGGGGCGAACCCCTCGGCGACACACCCATTCATCGACAGTTATTCGCCCAGGTTACCGAAGCCGGTTTTGAGGTTTACCGCCTCAAAGGTTATACCAATCACGCCATCGCCACAGCAACATGCATGGTTATTGAAGCTGTCGTTTTCGACGAATACCGCACCATGCCTCTTGCCACCTGGTTTGACGACTGGATGGGCATTCGGGATAACTGCTTTAGCATTCCGGTGGTGGTAGGGCGTAGCGGCATTATCCGCCATTTGCACCCTGAGCTGAACGACAGCGAACAGCAAACCCTGCGAACTGCGGCGACAGCTATCAAAAGCGCTATTATTTCATTGATACCCGATTTGGTGGACGACAGCCACATCGATCAATCACCATTCTAATGTCGTAAAGTTAATGGCGACCTCCCAACCGTCGCCTGATTTATCTGCGCGCACCACCCTGCCTTCACAGCGAACACGGATTATATTCCTGCCCATTTTTTGCATGAGAATGAAGCATCGCAGCATTAAATTAGGCTCAAGCGCATTATCCGTCGTAAAGCAAACTCCAGTAGTGCTCAGGTTGCGTGTTACGCCCGTACCTGAATCAAGTTCAACGGTGCAAAAGGTAGGATAGCGCCCGGCTAATCGATTTTCTTTGTTGTTATTCATATCTCGTTCCACTTGATGATTATGTTGGGTAGGGTGTCGGACTCATAATGCAAGGAAGCGATAAATTAGCCCTACTTGTCAATGTAATCGTGCCCGGAAGAAACCCAACCCAAAATTTCTGCGGATATTAGACTCTTTTTATTTACAAGACAATGGTATTGTTTTGGTGCTGTACACGTGTTTGTAGGATAGGGAATGCCGCTTATTTAATCAATAAGCGCTATTACTTATCAGGTGAAGCTATTATTCAATTTATCGCCGATATTGGGCTAAGCATCGAGTTGTTGAAGTGGGTCTTGAATGCTCAATGTCCGTCTCAGCGGGATAATTGCCTGAATAATGGCTTTATTTTCCCGTCGCCCTTGAGATAAATCGCTGACAAATGATTGATCGATCTTGAGCTTGTCTATAGAAAAAGTATCTAATCTCGCTGAGAGAAGAATATCCGGCACCCGGGCCGTCGATGGCAATTGATAACCCGGCTGCCATTCTCATTAGCTTCGTCGGCAGAGTACACGTAACCTTGGGAAAAGCCTTTTAGCTGAAGCGATGCTTTATCTGTCAGCGCTGTGTTGTATTTAAGGTTGCCGAAAAACTGCCGGTCGACGGCGTGAAAATCCGGATCGTTGAACAGGGCATCCAAAAGATGCCGTCGGCACCCGTTTGAAACGATCGACAAAACCGCCGTTCAGGGTGAATTCTTCAAACTGAATCCGTTTTTTCGCTTGAGCCAGACTCATCCTGTATTGTAAAGAGACTGAGACTTACTTATTTTATGCGAATTAGGTAAAATCAATCAGCTGAAGCTATCCTGGTATTTTGAAAAAGGTACCGGTAATACCATTCACCAACAGGATTTTTTACATCATCACAAGGGAAGCCTTCAATCATTCATTCGTCCCCCATTAACAAATGGGCACTCTTTTTGTTGTGTACCGTGTGCGTACCTATTTTTTGCATAAAACATGTCGATTACTGAAATAAGCTCCGAAACCAAGCGTCGTAGAACCTTTGCCATTATTTCCCATCCGGATGATAGCGTAAATATCAACGGGTAACATGTTATAACAAAATTTCTCTAAAATGCATTAAAAATGCGGAATCCCGGCATTATTTGATTTCTTCCTAATATCAAGCTATAACATATAATATCAAGTTGAGACGCGCTTTTTATGTACATAATTGAGTACATAAACTGCGTGTTTTTTGTTGTTTAGAAATTATGTACTCAAGGCTGATAAAATGGCGATTACTGACGCATGGCTAAAGGCGAATAGCGGCAAGGGCAGGGATGTCGTTGAGGAAAAAACAGACCGTGACGGCTTAAGCGCCCGAGTTTCAAAAAAAGGCAAGATCGTATTCCAGTTGCGCTTTCGGCATGACGGCAGGCAGTCTAGGTTAGATCTCGGGACTTATCCGTTGATTACGTTAAAACAGGCTAGGGAGGAAGCCCTAAAGCTCAAGGCTGAGCTTGAAAAAGGTCATGATCCACGCATCATCAAAAAGACTGATAAGCTCAAGAATATTGAAGTGTTAAGCTTGGAAGATGTTTTTGAGAAATGGTATGAGGCATACTGCATACACAATAAAAAGATTCATCGTCAGATAAAGCGATCGTTCGAGATATATGTTTTTCCTGAGTTTGGAGGCATCCCTCCGGACAGAATATCAACCGATAACTGGGTGACGCTGCTTGAAGGGGTTAAGAAAAGGTTCCCGGCCATAGCGGCTCGATTACTGATAAATGCCAAGCAAATGCTGTCGTGGGCTGTCCGCCGCAAGCTTGTTGCAAGTAATGAGATTTACCAGATTAGTGCAAAAGCTGATCTGAGTATTACCAAAAAGAAAAGTACGCGATCGCTTGATGCTGAAGAAATCCGCATGTTGCTTATGGCGCTGGATGGGTCGAGGATGTCGGCAAAGAATCGTTTGTTTGTGCGGCTATGTCTTATCTATGGATGTCGTAATACCGAGCTTAGAGTAGCTAAAAAGCAGTATTTGGATTTTTGCAAAATGACTTGGGAGACTCCACCTGAAGATCACAAAACCGGAAAATTATCAGGCAAGCCCCTGACCAGGCCAATTACCCCATACACTAAAAATCTGTTTGAAGAGTGCATCGCCCTATCCGGCTCCAGTGAATACTTGTTCACTAACGAAGGCAGCGATGCGGTCATGGGTGTTGGTGCGCCGCTTTCCTTGCCTTACAATGTCATGCAATGGCTAAGGAAGAATAACGGCTATGAAATGGCGCACTGGTCGATTAAGGCGCTGAGGAAAACAGCTAGAACAAATTTTTCAACCCTGACCCAGCCGCATATAGCCGAAATCATGCTGGGCCATAAGCTGCCTGGTGAATGGGAGGTTTATGACCAGCACCTCTATTTAGTTGAGCAGGCGGACTGCCTTATTAAGTGGGTAGAGCGACTAAATAGTATAGTTCAAGCTGATTCTTGATTCTGGTGTTATACACCTAAATCGGTGCATTTCAGTCATTAGCGCGATATAGCCCCCTAAAAGGTGTCTATATCGCGTTAGGCCCCGCCACCGAAGCAGCGGGGGTATTGCTGTAAGTTTAATGGCTGTTATCCGGTCGTCCGTACCATTCCGTGCCGGTTCTGGCTTCCAGTTCGTGGACGTTATCCAAAGCCAGTCGGTGCATAATTGTCATGGATGCAACGCTGCTGGTCAGTTTCCAAAGTTCGTCGCGGTGGATCAGGAATAGGCGGCTGTCTTTCTGGTCGATGTTTTTTACCAGGTCAACTAACTGCTGCCCTTTCAGGCCATAGCCCCAGCGCTTGATGGCTTCGCGAAGTTGGTTTTTGTTGTGTTCGTATTGCCGCAGGCTCATCGCCATTGCACGAGCATCAATCGCGGCCAGCACTTCGGGTGTGAATTCGTCGGTCGGCGTTGGCAAGGCTGCACGTCGCGCGGGTTTTGGCTGTTGTGGCGGTTCAAAGTAGTCGGACTCCAGTTTGTCGAAGACATCCCAGGCTTGGTCGGTATCGAGCATTTTGGCGTGACGTGCTGCGCCGCGTTCTGTCCATAGGATCAGGTTGCGGGTGCGTTTGTTGATTTGCGGACTGACTGACTTTAAGTCAGTCAGTCGCTTGCCTTCGAGCTTGAAGTAATGTGTGCCTTCTTCAAAACGGCCTTTATTGCGGATAAAGTTGGCTTGGATGTTGTTTAGTTCGGTGCCGTAGGCCTGTGCCATCAACTCAGTGGTGATGACGCGCTGGTTTTGATACTCGGTAACCGGGATGTCGATATTATCGACGTGGACGACGGACGGATTGCGTTTGTTATTATTCATGATTGCGACTCCTGAAAACAGGTTTAAAACCCATCTCCAAACGATGCCAATCATAGGGAGACGGACTGAACGAAGTTGGCATACCGGTGTCGCAACCGGCCGCCCTTGCGGGCGCTCCGCCCAGCCCGCCATAGACGTAGCTGTGCGCTGGGCACAAAAAAACCGCAAGGTTGCGGCTGTGCCGCGACATTTCAGGATGCCAATCCCGGCCGCCCAATGTGGGGCGACGGGAAAAGGATAGTCTTGTTTGATTGCGGTTGTCAACATTGTGTGTTCTCAAAGCCTAACCCGTCGCTCAACAGGAGCGCGGGCATAATACGGTTGTGTTTGTTAAAATTCAGGGCCGCGCCCTGTTAGCTATTGCGTTATAACCCGTCGCTCAACAGGAGCGCGGAATCAGTGCGGTTGTGTTTGTTCAGCTTTCAGGGCCGCGCCCTGTTAGCTCGACGCGTTAGGCACTTGCTTCTTGCGCTTTGCTGATTGCAGCATATTCTTTTCCGGGTGTTAATTCGCCCTTGCTAACACGCCTGTCAATCTGGTCACAGCTTCCGTATCCTTTGTTGTTCATTTCTAGCAGCCATGCGTTGTACATAGCCACTTTTATCCAGTTAGTCATATTTTATCTCCAAGCCTAACAGTTAGTGTTTGTATTTGTCGCATCCTGGGGCGTGATCGCTAATCGGGTATTTTCCGCCCTGTGTTTCTCTAAAATCTCGGCACCACGACATACATGTGCATGCAACGGGCTCTAACCCGTCATTCAACCAGACCCGCCGCCGCGAGTCGGTTTGTTGTTTAAAGTCCAGCTGGCGGGCTGGTTAATTCATGCGTTGCTAGACGTTTTGTGGTCATACCGTTTCTTGATTATCTTCCCACGCGGTAATAACTTCTATTGCCCACCTGTTTTGACTTCCCTTTCCTTTAAATTTTGGCTGTGGTAATGGGTTTTCTTCGCGGCTCATCCAGCGCCATAGCGTCATTTTCGATACTTTGAAGCGCAGCCTCAAATCGTTTGTTGTCCAGTATCCTGATGTTTTAATTGCTGTTCTGGATCTTGTTAGTTCAAATGGTTCATCAGCGGTTAGTATATTAGGTGATGGTTTCATATCTTCAAACCTTTGATGGCTGGGCAATCAATAATCTCGCTGCATCAGCTTTATCGCAGCAAAATTGGCAGCGCTTTGAGTTGTTGCCAGGAGTTATCTTACCCAGCTGTTCTATTGGTCGGTCATGGCCGCAAGACCGGCAATGAAAATATTTTTTCAGCGGTTGTTTTGTTGAGATTTTGGCGGTTGTCGAATTTAGGTTCATCACGCTGCCTGAGGTCTAAATGATTCGGCTCTGGCAAACCATCCGGTTTTAAAAACCGCTTGCCTTGGGTCGGTCTTGATAATTTCTTCATAAACGCTGATCCGGCAATTGACCAGGTCATTAATAAAATGTTTGCCAAGTTGCCTGACCGCTTCGGTCGCTGCGGTTAAGGTTTTTTGGCCGATAATGCCATCGGGTACGCCTACATTTATTCCCGCTTTGCCTAGCGCCGTTTGCAGGATTTTTATTGATCCACTACGGCCATGATTAACTGACATGTCGAGCATGATCGGTTGAATCAGTTCCGGCAGTAGGTCGATGCCGGGCCGGACGTAATACAAGGTGTAATAGATTTTCTCGGCAAGCTGTTGGGTTACGGATTTGATATTGTCAACGGTGACGCTGTCTGCATGCAGCTTGAAATACTCGGCGTAACTCTTGGCGGTGATGCCGTATTGTGTCGGGCCACCTTTGTCGTTGGGGTGGTTTACATAGCCGCCTTCTTTCGCGATTATGGCGGCGATTATTTCTTTGATAGTCATATTTTTTCTTCCAGATTGTTGATAGCTTGTTTAAGCCGCTTAATTGTTCCTTTGCCCTCATGATCCCTAAAAAAACTTTCCATCAATGGAAGGGCTAGCCGTGCGGCGGTCAGTAGTTCAGCGTTACGCCAACGCCGCGCTTCAATAATTTTCATCACATAAGTCGGCGGGTAAAACGCCGATTCCATTTCGCTTTCAGTCATAGTTATCCTGTTGCCCATATCGGTGATCACGGTCGCCACTTCTCCAAGCGTTTTATGCGATGCTATCTCGTCCACGTAGGCGTTCCCGCATCGACGTCCGTCTCTGGTTGCTAGTTGTGCGCCGATTTCCATGTAGGCTCCATCACTGAGCTTCTCGGCCCACTCCGGTAATGGATAATCGTTAAAATTATGTGTGGTCATGTTAATTTTTCCTTTATGAAATGCGGAGTTCTTTGTCGTCTTCGACGACGAATAAATTGACATCGCTGAGGCGGTATTGCCCACCCGGTCCGCCTTGCACTGTGTAGTCTATGCAAGCCGGTTCTATGGTTACGGCAAACGGCCAGCCCCATCGCTCAGGCTCGTTAATACACCATGCGTTTTGATGGAAGTATTTGCTGTTCTTTTTGATTTTTGCGTAAAGTTTTTGCAATGCCTACCTCATATTTTCTTTTCCAGATAATATCTCGCCTGTTGATACGGTACTTCGGGTCGCATTCTGCACTTCCATTTTCAATGCATTTTTATTTTGTTGTACTTCAATTGAATCCCAGTATCCGCGTATAAATTCATTCTCTTTTAGGGGGAATCTGTGCATAGGAAATCCGTATTTATAACCTGCCGATGCAGCTTTTTGCTTTGGCGTCTCTTCACCTCTTACTAGATTATCCCTATCAGCGCTGTCAAAGCCGCGTTGATACCAAATCCCACCTTTTCTTTTTGTAGGCATCTAAATCACCACTACTCTGGATAATGCTACATAGTTATGGATGCCCTTAAGCCATACGACCGGCGTACTCTTTGCCAGAAGCATGGCAGGCGCCGATGTCGGTGCTTGAGTTGCAACGCCTACGCCATTGGTAATCCTCACCACTGTGCCTGTCGGGTGTTTGGTATTCCATTGATCAACCGTATTTTGCAACGCGCTGAGTTGGCGCTGGCGTCCGCGTGATCGGATATGATCTACTTTTGTGGTGACCATAGCTTTATGCCGCTTCTTGGATGTAAAACGGCGGCTTAGTGCCTGGCCGTTGCAGTGCAACGATCTGGAAATCATGCAACTGCCATTCGTCATGCAGCGCTTCGCGAGCGGTTTTAATGTCGGCGATAACCTTTTTATGATCTAACACCAATAGTCGTATGCCATGCAGCTGTGCATCGGCCTCTCGGTATGCGGCAGATAATCGCGGTCGGCAGAGGTTGTATTTTTTATAGTCGGCATGATCGGCATTTTGTACATCGGTAATGAATTGCTTAAGCTTCCGGGTATGGCTGGCCAGGATAAATTTGATGGTTTCAGCTACGGTATAGTCGGATATTTTTATGCACATGACAGACCCCTTAGTGCAGTACGCGGACTTTGCGCCGAATGATGCTGCTTAGTTTTTGGTTGGCGCTGACTAAGGCGATTATCCTGGCGGTATTGGTCCCGAATTCATACGCCAGATCATCGCTACACCCATGCCGCAGCTGTTCAAGGGCAATGCGGATAGCTGTTATGGACTGCGGCATATTAAGTCCCAGTTTTTTGCAGTACACGTTAACCTGTTCGGCAAGATCCGCGCGTCGCCGCTGCTCGTCGGTTTGTTTTGCGCGGTAGGCGCTAATCCGGATTAGGTTTGATTGGTATTGTTCTAAAGGTGTTTGCATGGTCATAACCCTCGTTATTTGCCGGTATGGCAAAGGTATAAAATGCGTTGTGCAAAATACTCATCATATTTTTGGTCAAGGTCGAATTGCGCGGCGTCTCTGGCCATTACAGCGGCGCTGTAGTCCCACCATGCGTTTAAACTCTGCTTATCCATGGTTAATTGTCCGGCGTATGGGTTTTGACTTCGCCGCCGAACAGCTCAACCAGGCGAGGCAGGAAGTTGGCCAGTTCCAGCGACATGATCGAAAAATCGACATCGAACCGGTCGGCTTCGGATTCTGTTTCAGTATCAGCCGCTTGGCTCTGAATCAAGTCTAAAAACTTCAGGCGTTTGATAGCCAGATTGTCATCGATAATGAAAGAGAGTCGATCAGACCAGGTCAGGGCTACCTTAAAAACTTGTTTGCCGGTATCCAGGTGGTTTTTTATTTCCGGCAGGCTCAAGTCGTGGCGTTTGCAACGGATAATGCCGCCTTCCTCTTCGGGTGCGCGTAGCTCGCATTCGTCATCAATGGTGATTTCAGCATCTTCATGCGGGCCTTGATCATTAGCCAGCCAACCAGTCATAACGCTGACGGGGCTGTCGACGGTTATGCGATTGATTGGCGTAGCCGGTAACGAGCCCAGGCATTTACGCAAACTGCTGAGCAAGCCTTCGGCTTTACTGGTAGACGCTGAATCAACAATCAGCCAGCCGTTCTGGGGATCGATATAGGCGAAGGTTTTGGTTTGGAAGGTGAACGCCCTGGGTAACAACTCAAAGATTAGTTCGTCTTTGATGGCGTTTCTTTCTTTTTTGGATAACTTACGGCCCTGTTGTTCTTCAGTTTCAAGAATTTTTTCATTCGTCATATCATTGACGACGGCCGTAGGCAGCACTCGTTCTTCATTTTTGCCACACAGCATCATAAATCCGTTCGAGCTATGTACCAGTTGTTCTGATGATTTGCCCAGTGGGGGTGTCCAGCCAAAGGTCGATGCTTCTTGATTTCCGCAAGGCCTGAACGCCATTGGGATAAGTTTTTCTTGCAGGTCTTCTGGAGTAAGCATAAAGCGTTCGTCCAGCCGGAAGATGATTAGATTTTTAAACCACATAAATTAATGTCCTGGGTTAAGGCCGCATCCTTGCGGCTCTGTTGTTGGCGTTTCCGCGTTTTTGCCCAGCTTGAGACGAGTCGGGCTACTCGTTTGATGTTATGTGCAGTCCTGACGTTACTCAGGATATGATGATTGGGTCATCAGCCAGGTTGTTATCGACTAGCCTATTCATGTCGTCTTGCGCGTTTCTACTTTCAACGCCGCTGCACAGAAAAAAGAGCGGGCCACGCGCACTTTGCAACCCATACCGTGCTTATGTGCCATGCTTCCTTCCCCGAGTCTTTTATGCATCAAGTGCTCGGCTATCCCCACAATCAATCCGGTTGCGTACCCGTTACAGTTTTTAACGCTCGCGCTCTTTTCTGTGTCCTCTCTTTACTGCCCAGAGAGAGGATTCTGGTTGCACCCGGTAAACACACCGGTTTTAAAAAAAGCCCGCCGAAACGGGCAAGGTTATGGCTGTATAACTGCACCGGTCTTTTTTGGGAGCCGGTGGACTCCCGCCATTCTGTTGCAGTCCTAAAAAATGCCCGCTATGTAAGCCGGGCTGAAGGTAGGCTGCTTGGTAAATCGGTTTTCGAACCCTTATATTTTTTGCAGGGTTCTTAATGTTGTCGCTAAGTCGGTTTCGTTGACGTGCAGCCGGTTTGCCAGCGCGGCTTTGTTGTCGCTGTCCAGGTTGTTGCACCAGAGCAGCACGGACAAGCGGTCTCGGCCTGTTAGAGTCTTTTGGGTATCTTCGATGTAGGCCGCATTAAGTCCGCGCTCTTCAAATACGGCGATGATTTGCAGTGCCAGCCAATCAAGTGTTTTTTTGGCCATGGTTACGCTCCTGTTTTTTATTGTTTTTAATGTCGGGTTACGTTGTCGTTAACTCGACCTACGTGGCTATTTTGTCTCAGTGGTTAGCAATTTATTGCTAATATGGTTTCATGTCAAGCAATTTATTGCTTAACTAAAATTTTAGGCAATAAAAAACCCGCTCAGGGCGGGTTTTGTAATGGTGTTGTTGACTATGGATTAAATAGATCGATCTGACGGTTTGCTGAGCGGTGTTCTATCACTTCAAGTATCGAATACTCTGACTTCATTCCTTTCATGGTGAGCCATTGTAGGAGCTGAACCTTGGCTTTTAAGATGTCGTTTTTGGCAAAAACTTCTTCGCTTGCATTAACGCGAGCTAAAAAGTCTTCATCCAGTATTTCAGCATAAAATGTTTGAATACCGTCGGTAAAGCGCCATTTATTTCCATCTGCAAATGACGCATTGATGATTTGCAAGCTGACGATCGTCGTTTGGTCGTTTATTTTTTCATCGCCAGGATCGGGGGCGACAAAATAAATTGACTCCCTCTTATCTATCATTAAGAGCGGTTTTCCGGGTGCATCAGGATCAACGATTGCGAATGACTCAATACCATCACGCAGCAGGGGCTTGGTTATGATGTTTTCGAATGCTTGTCTTATTTTATGGTTTTGCAGAAGGGCAAGGGCGGTCTTTTCAATATCATAATGATCATCATCAATATAAACTCTAACGATTCCATTGTCAGCAACTTCTGTTTTAGTGATTTTCCTATTCCGAACCCAACGCAAAAAACCTATTAATGTGCCGCCAGTATAGTTAGCAAGGCCAATAATACCGGCTGCATTTAAAACAGCCGTTGTATTGCCATGATTAAATATGTCAATAGCGTCTAAGATTAGGCTTTTAGCGGTAGCAACCATTTCGACGCCAAAGCAACCTGTTTTAAATGATCCCTTTACGCTGACGCCTATTTTAAATTTATCGCCATATAGCGAGTTTCCAACCTCTTCCATAAGGCTTCCGATAGCCATTAGAGCGGGTGCAAGGTCATGCACATCCATCTCGTGGTTATCGAGAGCAGGTCCGTCATAGATTACTTGGAATTTAGCTGGCTTCATGTCAATCATTTTAACGCCTTATTTATCGTAATGCACGTTACGCTAAACCAGTTCGTAATCATGGAAGTCGGGAAAGCTGCTTATGGCCTACACTCACAGGCCTCAAAGTGTCGAGCATTGAAAAATTGTTCCCGATCTATGAATTTACAGTGCAGGTCACTGCGGTTTTTTATTGTTTTTATTAAAGTTTATTTTAATTACTCAGGTACGCCGGCTCGGCTGCAATCGTCTTTTTTAATCTTTTTCCATTGTATAAAGTTAGGCTCATCTTTTGCGTTAAGATAGCTTGACGTAATTACGGTAGCCTGTACGCAAATATCCATTGGTGTTCCACTGCGCTTGACTATTTCGTATCGTTCAAGGGAGTCGCTAATGGCTTTGTAATAGGTATCTTGCAAAGCATCCGCTTGGCTATATCCGGAAATTAAATACAAGCAAGAGGCAATCGCACCAATAATGTTGGCGTTAGATTGTAATGGGCTTTTTTTCTTTATTGTCATAATTGATCCTATTTTTGATTGAAGTGTTAGTTGGTGATGTTGATAAATTTTGCCCAGGATTCCTCACATAGTATTGTCACGGGGCTGCCTTGCTCTTGGTAAAGTAAGGCTTTTTCTATTTTTCTGCCGTGGCTGGTGGCTATCCAGTCGCGGCTGGCGAGTGCGCCGATGACTAGATAATCAAGCTTTTTAGTGACGGATTTGGCCGGTATGCCGCCCAGCTCGGTGATGATTTGTTCGCATTTATCACGGGTTCCGGTGATAAATGCGCCGGTTAAGCAAAATGTTGAGCCATTAACAATGAGTTCGTCAGGCTCTTGGTTGCCGAAGCTGGTGCTAAAGCCGCCCGCTGCACCGGTCTCTTGAAAAGTTCCACCTATAAGTTTAGATAAGGTTTGGTAGAAGTCTTCCCGCTCTTCCTGGGTGATGATGTTGTCGGCCAAGATGTCGTCAATACGTTGTTTAACAACGTTGAGCGGGAATGATCGAGTATAGGCCTCGTTGTCTTTTAGCCATAGATTGAGGAAGTGAATTTCGTTGTCATTGATAACCTGGTCTGCGGTAATGCCCATAATGAGGCCATACAGGGTATTGATAGCCTTGATCTCGTTGCTTGCGGCGTGGAAGCCGGGCGGTAGTTGGTTGTTATGGTAACGGTTCATTCTATTTGCTCGTCTTTGGTGCTGCTGATTGTTAGCCATGTCCCCATGGTTTCAGTCTGGGTCAGTGTGTATTTAATGCCGTTACGAATGGCGGTTCCACCAAGCTGTCCTCTTTTAGAACCAAAGCCGAGTGAGTTTATTACACTCCCTCTATCGGCCTTTGATAGCTTGGGATTCGTTGCAATCACAGCGGAAAGTATGCCTTCGAGCACGTTAGCTCCCGACTTCAGAGTTCCGTCTCCCGTTCCTATAAATATGATGTCAGTTACATCGCCGGAAATCTTATTTGCCGTAATTATCAGTGCGAGGTTATTGGATAGTGCTGCATTCGTTATTTGTTCTTCGCCGTTATCGCTATCATTAACCGTTAGGTTATTTGGATTGATGGTTAGGTTCATTTCCTTAGCGGCATTTTTATAAGCACTTATAAATTCGGTAGTGGTAAAGCCCATGCCGAGATTTTCTTTCTTAATCGGCTTAGCCGTCTCGGATTTTGGTTGGGTGGGGCTTCCATCGGTGGTTACGGTATTGTTATCTTTAATGATTCCGACAAGGGAACCTACTGCCGCAATTAATATGAAAACGACTAAACAGCCTGTCCATGCCTTAACTCCTGGATTTGCCGCGCCGCAATTCGGACAGGTTTTTGCACTTCTATCAACTTGGTGTTTGCAGGATTTGCATTCAACCAGACTACTCATATCTTTATGCTCCCTTTTTTTATGGTTTGTATATAGGCAATTGCTTACGCCGTAGCTGATGCGACAAAAGCAAAGCAGCTACGGTTTATTTATCGTAATAGTTATGTAGATCCGTTAACGACTTTATTTATGTATTCCTCACCTTGATAGTGAGCGCGTGTCTCAGAGACAACCATTGTCGCGTGTTTGCCGCTGTTGTCGCTGTGTAAATAATTTTCTACCAGTTTTTCGATGCGATTGCTGAGCAATTCTTCAATTGGTTGGTTAGGGATCATCAAGTGAAATGCTTGCAAGCCAAAGTGCTCGGCTAGTTTATCGATGGTATCTGAGCGGATACTTTCCACATTTTCTTCATCAAATAAATAGCTGACGGTGCGTTGTGATAATCCAACCAGTTTTCCGAACTCAGCTTGGCTCATTTTGCGGCCGGTTTCCCTGGCTCTATGGTCTAGTAAAGTTTTGACGTTCCCTGCAACTATTTTCTTAGTATTAATCATGTGTTCAATGATAAATCCACGGCCTAGCAATGGTTTATTTTTAATTAAGCAATTCTTTGCTTGTTTAACTAGCAATAAATTGCTAAATTGTTGTGTATGAAAATTATGAAGCATGTCGAAAGCCTCCAAGAGCAGGTGGCAAAGCACGGGGATTATAGGGGCCTTTCTAGCAAGGCCGGGGTTAGCTTTCATTGGCTTTCCAAGTTTGCCGCTGGGCATATGCCAAATCCGACGATCAAGAACATCGCTAAGGTGGAGTCGTTTTTTAATCATGAGATTGGCTCGGAGTAGTGGGGTCTTTTGGTGTGAGGTCTGATTTGTTTGAGTTGCCGCCCTATAGGTTAGGCATGTTGTTTAAAGAGCAAAAATAATTTTAACCCCCTCAGCCCTGTCTAGTAATAGGGCTGATTACCTAGGTAGGTTTACCTATGATTCCAGATAGTTATCAACCGGCAGATTGGCGTAATACGACGAGCGCGGACGCGGACAACCAGCAAATTGGTGTCGGCTTTAATTTGTTAGACGGCAGCATTATGAGGCTGGCTTTGTCATTGGATGGAGCAAAGGATTTGGCTGAGACGTTGATTCAGTCACTGAGTATTGTCCATTCGCCTAGTTCATCCGGTAGTCCAAGTGTTGATGTATCAATGTCATTTGATGGTGAAAATGTATGACCGCCTACTAAGTCGTCAAGGGCATGTTGCGGCATGTGATCTACCAAGGCTGTCGTCTTGATAGATCACATGCCATCGGTTGCCTTTTTGTTTGATAAAGAATGTTCCTGCTTGGGTTTTGTGAAGGTAGGTCATGGCGGATCTGATGTGGTTGGTTAAATTTTTAAGCATAGCAGTAAAGGGTATTTATGACTATTAAGGCGAAAATGGTTAATCAGGGTAGGCTGACGGCGCGGGAAGCTGATGTGGCAATGCTGATGGCTGAGGGTCATGCGGATAAGGTTATCGCGCGTTTACTGGCGGTCAGTATTCGCACGGTTAATGCGCATGTCGGCAATATCTATGAGAAGTTGGAGTTGCATTCTGAATCTATTGGCGTCAGTACGGCGGTCATTAATAACCGGTGTTATGCGGTGGCGGTGATGATCGCCAAGGGCATGATCAGTGTGTCGATTAAGTCGATTGTGATGGTTCTTATTTTTAACGCGACGCTGGTTGATGATGACAGTGCGGTGCGGGTGCGTAACGGCCGGGGTAGGGCGCATGCGCATGTGTCTCGACTGCGCAGCAGGGTTGGCGATGCTTAAGATTGCCCGTGGGCTGTTTTGGCTTTTGGTCGGGTTGCTGGTTTTGTTTACATTTGTTGTTGCTAATGCAGTGATGACGGTTGTTGATGGTTTATGGGCATGGGTTGCACTCATGATTAATCGTAAGTTCGATGCTCAGTTTGGGGATTGGTGATGGTTGGTTTGCACAATGCTCATGTGATTCTTTACAAGGGTATTTTATGTCGCTGCGCGGCATTGCAAGGACGGCCGTTGTCCCAATTGGTTTATTACACAGAGTACATGCAGGAGGCTGATCCGGAATGGAAGCCGATGCATTTAAGGAATATAGAAATTATGACGGGTATGGATGTGGGTTTAGGTGATTATAGGGTCGAGTATTACACGGCCGACAAGCGGCTGATTGTTACTGAGCCTGCAATGTCGTTAGGTGCCGCCAAGCAGATGGCTGATGTTAATCGGAATCGCCCAGATATTGCCGCCGCTAATTATGCAGTGATGCGTTGCGTTTTGAACTCACTGGATGAGCAGGATGCCCCATGATCTATCCCCGCTCCCCTTTATTAATTAAAGCATTTTTAAATTTAATGTTATTGCTTGTTAAGTTAGCGATTGAATGTCTGATGCCGGGTAAAAGGTACTTCCCAGCATCCCCCCTTGCGGGTACGAAGGGGCTCGATTTGTTTGTAGGTAGTGGCGTTGTGAGTTACTAAACAATGTCTTCGAATTATGATGATGTAAAATTACAGCTGGTTGGGTTTGGCCTTCAGGTCGATCGACTGACAACTGGGCGCATGATCCGCTGCCGGGTTGAAGGTGACCGAGAGAAACGCGGCTGGTATATCCTGCATGAAATCACCCTGACCGGCGGCGACATCGTCTTTGTCGGCTCGTATGGCATCTGGCAGGGCGCGGACAACAATGCGCAAAAAATAGAGATCACCCGAACCGACCTCAGCGCCGAGCAAAAAGCCGCCATCAAACAGCGCATTGCCGACGACAAAAAGCGCGTGGACGCGGAGCAAAAACGCAAAGCTGAACAGTCCGCTGCCAAAGCCAGTGCCGCCTGGCGCAACCTTGAAATAGACGGCGATTGCGATTACCTACACCGCAAAGGCATCATCCCTCACGGCGTAAGATTCACCGAAAAAGGCGCATTGGCCGTGCCTATGCTCGACACCCAAGGCCGCATCCACGGCCTGCAATTCATCCTGGACAAAGACAAACAAAAAGACCTGATCGCAAAACACAACGGCCGCGACAAACAATACTGGCCAGCCGGTGCAGTAAAAAAAGCCCACTTCCACCTGATCGATAGCCCAACCACACTGATACTGGTTGCCGAAGGCTATGCCACCGGCGCTACCGCATACGAAGCCACCGGTTTCCCGGTTGCGATCGCATTCGATGCTGGTAACCTTCAAGCAGTCGCCCAGGCGCTAAAAAAATACTACCGCGAAGCGCAAATCCTAATCTTAGCCGATGATGACGCCTTTGCCCGCTGCCAACATTGCCAGAAACCGGTACAAGTCAACCTATCCGCGACCTGCCCACACTGCAACGAACCCCACGGCAAGAAAAACGCTGGCAAAGAATGCGCAGAACTGGCCGCGCTGGCCGTCAATGGCCGCGTCGTATCGCCAAAATTTGCCGATCCGGAAGCCCGGTTCGACCACTATTGCCGCAACCAAGGCAAACTGACCGACTTCAACGACCTACACCTGACCGACGGCCTACACACGGTAAGGATTCAGATCGAGGAAGCCATCAAGCAAGCAGGATTCACCGTCACCGCCAAAGCGCGGGAAGCGCAACCACAGGGGGGAGGGGAAGCTACAAAAGCCGCACTAAAACCCATCGACTGCTACGACCACGCCCTGGGTCGATTCAGCCTCGTCTATGCTATGGGGGGTATGCTATTCGATGCCCAAGAGCACATGCGCATAGCGCTCAACGACTTCAAGCAAGCCTGCGTCCACTCCGACATACCCAAGCGCTGGCAAGAAAGCAAACAGCGGCGGATCGTCAGGCCCGATGAGGTCGGCTTCGACCCGACCGAAAAAGACAAGAACATCACCTGCAACGTCTGGGACGGCTTCCCGACCACACCGATTGATGGTAACTGCGATCGCCTGCTAGACCTGCTCATGTATATGTGCGCCGACGAGAAAAACAGCGACGCCGTTTACAACTGGGTACTGCGCTGGCTGGCCTATCCACTACAACATCCCGGCGCCAAGATGAAGACCACCATCGTCATCCACGGTCCGCAAGGCACCGGAAAAAACCTATTTTTCGACGTCATTCTCGGTATATACGGCAAATACGGCCGCATCATCGACCAGTCCGCTATCGAAGATAAATTTAACGACTGCTTCGGCGGAAAACTGTTCATGCTTGCCGATGAAGTCGTGGCGCGATCCGATCTATACCATATCAAGAACAAGCTCAAAGGCCTGATCACCGGCGACCGCATCCGCATCAACCCGAAAAATATGGCCGCCTACGAAGAGGCCAACCACGTCAACCTTGTTTTCCTATCGAACGAGCGAATGCCCGTCGTCCTCGACCAAGACGATCGGCGGCACCAAGTCATCTGGACGCCCGCCAAACTAGGCCCCGACTTTTACAAAGAAATAGCCCTGGAAATCGACAACGGCGGCGCGGAAGCCCTGCATTATTACCTGGTCAACCTGCCGCTGGGCGACTTCAACCCGCATACCAAACCGTTGATGACCGCCGCCAAACAAGACCTGCAAGACCTCAGCAAAGACAGCATCATCCGTTTTTACGACGAATGGAACACCAAGGAAATCAGCGGCGTCCCGCCTATTCCGGCGCTGTCGGAAGACATCTACACCCTATACACCCACTGGTGCCGACGGGAAGGCGTCAGAGCCGCCCCAAAAAATAAAGCGATCGATGCCATAGCCAAGCGCCCTGGCGTAAAAAAAGAACGAAAGCGGTACCTAAACGGAGTGTCTATGGTTGAAAACCCGAAAACTATCATCACTCCCGCCAACGCCGAAGAAATGTCGCCCGGTAATTCAGAAGCCGGTTGGCTTGGTTTTAACATCAATAATTTCAAGGATTCAGTCGATGCGTACAAAGAAGATAGCCGCGCTTAATATTGTGCAGGGTGTGCAGGCAGTTGTGCAGGGTATTGTGCAGAGTCAAAGCCGCGCCGCGCGTGGCCTGTGCAGGGTGTGCAGTACTTCACTTTACGTGACGCGCGAGAAACAAACCGCCACCACTGCCAAAAATAAAACCGCCCTCGCGTATATGGGTATCCTGCACACCCTGCACACCCTGCACAGACCACGAATGATAACGCCTCGCGTTTTTTCGCGCCCTGCACTCGCTCCTGCACACCCTGCACAACCTTTATTTTATTAAAAAAATGAAAAAGATAGTTTGTGGACCAGAGAACGTAAAAGCCTTTAACGGGCAAATGAAAGAGCTGGTGCCTGAATTTCACGCGCTGGCTAAGCAGCTCCACGCCGCTGGCTTAATTAACGGCCTACGCGGCGCTACGCTCGAATTACCCCCGTTTACTGAACAAACAATAGCAGAGCAGCCGAAAGCGGCGCAATATTGCAAAGAATGCGGACACTGGCATATCCCGTTGGAATGCACTAAACAAGGGGCGACCGCATGACCTTCATGAGCCAAACCGCCTTCGCTGACCACATCGGCGTCAACCGTAGCCACGTCACCCAGCTGAAAAACGCTGACCGCTTAGTTATGGAAGACGGAAAAGTAAACGTCGAAGCCTCAATCCAGCGTATAGCCGAAACCAAAGACCCGTCCAAAGAAGGTGTGACCAAGCGGCATGAGCAGGAGCGTGAGCGTAAAGAACAGGATGCAGGAAAAGAGAGTTCTGCGGTTAGTGGCTCAGGCAGTCGCTATCAATCAGCCAAAGCCAGACGAGAAGAAGCTAACGCCGAATTAACTGAAATCGATCTGAAAACGCGTCGCGGTCAATTGCTGGTAGCCGACGAAGCCAGAGCCTGCGTAGCCGATGGCGACACCATCATCCGCAACCGGCTCGAATCCCTGCCCGACATCCTAGCGCCGCAACTGGCCGCAGAAACCGACGAACAGAAAATCCGCTCCATGTTGATGGATCACATTGAATCCCTGCTCGGCGACTTGTCGCGCAGTTTTTTACACCTTAGCAAAGTAGAGAAAACATGAACTTATCTATCTCATTTAGTGGTGGAAAAACGTCGGCATATATGACTAAGTGGCTGCTTGATAATAAATTAAACGATTTCGACAACGTTGTTATTACATTTGCAAACACAGGGCAGGAACTTGAGGAAACATTAGAGTTTGTAAATCGCTGTGACAAGGAATGGAATTTAGGAGTGGTCTGGCTAGAGGCTCTTGTCGATCCAGTGAAAGGAAATGGAACCAAGTTTCGACGCGTGACATTTGAAACAGCATCACGCAATGGTGAGCCATTTGAGGAGTATATAAAAAAACATGGTATTCCGAATCAAGCATTCCCGAAATGTACGTCTGAGCTGAAGCTTGCTCCCATGCGTTCATATTTACGGTCATTGGGTTGGAAAAATGGAACCTATAAAACCGCGATTGGAATCAGGATTGATGAAATGGATCGCGTAAGTTCGAACATGGAAAAAGAAAATCTTATCTACCCATTGATTGAATATACAAAGGCAACAAAAGAGATGATTAATCTCTGGTGGGGACGTCAGTCATTTAATCTAAATATCATGGAGCACCAAGGGAATTGTGCATGGTGCTGGAAGAAAAGTAAGCGGAAGTTGCTAACCCTAGCTGTTGATACGCCTGAAGTATTTGAATTTCCAATGCGGATGGAAGATCAGTATCGATTTGCTGGGCCTTGGCAAGATCCAAGTGGAGTTGGACGGCTTTTTTTCAGAAAAAATACCAGCACGAAACAATTGCTGGAAGAATCAAAATTGCCCTTTGAAAGATGGAAGCCTGCTGCGGTCAATTTCGACTTATTTAATTATGAGCTTGATTCGGCTGGCGGCTGCTCTGAAAGTTGTGAGGTTTATTAAGCTATGCAGGCACAATCACAATACAGCAACGCTAGGGAGGTTATCAACACCACCCGCGCCCGCGCCTACGCCCCGCGCAAAACTCAGACCGTGTCCGAATGGTCGGATAAAAATATCGTCCTGTCGCGCAAAACCAGTCCTGAGCCAGGGCCGTGGCGAACTGACAGAAACCCGATCCTGCGTGAGCCGATGGATTGCCTATCGGCCCGCTCGACGATACACGAAGTCGTTATCAAATTCCCCATCCAGATCGGCAAAAGCGAGATTGGCCGCAACGCTATCGGCTACTGGATGGGTGAAGCTCCCGGCCCCATCATGGCCTGCTTCCCGGCAGATGTCAGTATGCAAAAATGGATTAACCAAAAGCTTAATCCCATGCTGGATGACTCGCCGGCGGTAAAAAACGTCATGGTATCCACCAACAGCCGCAATGCCGCCAATACCAAAGAGTTTAAGGACTTTTTGGGCGGCCAGCTCTATGTCGAGCATGCCGGAGCGCCGGCCAGATTGAAGTCAACATCGGTCAAATATCTTGTTGTCGACGAATTAACCGAATTTGCCAATTCGCTGAAAACCGGCGATGACCCCATGGTCATGCTGGAAGACCGTTATTCGGCTTTTACCTCGACCTATAAGCGACTGGACATATCATCGCCCGGCACAAAAGGCATCTGCCGTATCGATGAACGATATGAGTTATCGGACCAGCGCCATTATTACATGCCATGCCCGCATTGCCTGGAAGAAATAACCTTCGAGTGGTCCGGTCTACACTGGGACAAAGGCGGTGTCCGTGTCCGCTACGTCTGCCCGGAATGCGGCTGTGAAATCGAAGAGCATCAAAAAACAGACATGATCAAAGCGGGGCGCTGGATACCGAAAAACCCGGAATCAAAAATACGCGGCTATACCGTTAATTGCCTGTATTACCAAATCGGCCTAGGCCCGCGCTGGGAAAAGCTGGTAGAAATGTGGTTAGGTGTTCAAAACGACCCGGCTAAATTAAAAACCTTTGTCAACAGCCGCCTAGCCGAAGCCTGGGAAGACCCCTCCATGCGCGCGGTAAAGCTCAACGTTATCGCCGACCGCGCCGAACCCTACCGCCTGCGCGTCGCCCCGCTGGGTGTTTGCGCCGTTACCGCCGGTGTCGATACCCAAGACAACCGCTTGGCCGTGCAAATCGTCGGCTGGGGCAAGGGCATGGCTTGCTGGGTACTGGATTACATTGAACTGATGGGCGACCCCGCCGATGATGCCGTTTGGATCGCCTTAACCGACCTGCTCAACCGGCCCATCGAGCACATCAACGGCCACGCCCTGCCGATCCAAGCCACTGCCATCGACGCAGGCGGACACCGTACCGAAGCGGTAAAAGACTTCGTGCGCCGCCGTATGATTCGCCGCCCGATGGTCATCTTCGGCGCAGTGCCCAACAACGCCCCGGTGCTGTCTCGTCCCAAAGCGCAAGACGTCAACTGGAAAGGCCAATACAACAAACGCGGCGTGATGATTCAGCACGTCGGCACCGTAGCGGTCAAAAACGTCCTGTTCGGGCGCATGTCCACCGACGGCGACAAAGACAATGCTTCCCGGCTGCTGCACTTTTCTGAAGATTTACCGCGCGAATACTTCACCGGCATCGTCTCGGAAACTTTCAACCCGCGCACCAACCGCTTCGAGACCAAGCGCGGCGCACGTAACGAATCACTGGACACACTGGTTTACGCCTACGCCGCCGCCCATCATCACGAATTGCGTCTGCATCTGCATACCGCTGCCAAATGGGATGAGTTGGGGGCAAAACTGGCCGTGGTGTCGAGTGATGAATATAGGCGGCTACAAGCAGAGGCGGCAAAAGCCGCGCAGCAACCGCTATTGCCGATATTGCCCAAGGCAACCATAACCAAAAAACCTAAACGGAACAGTCAACTATTATGACCGGAATAATACAAGAAATGCGCCGCGTGGTTGCCAGCGTGGTGGGTGATGACCAAAAAGCCAGCGATGTGGTTTATGCACTGATCACAAACTTCGGCGGCGAACGCTTAACCATGCCCGCCAATGATTACGATAAACGCAATCAGGAAATAAAAGACCTGCATGATTCCGGCGCTACGGTTGAACAGCTGGCTAGGCGTTACCGGCTGTCGCCTAAGACGATTTATAGGATTTTAGGTTAGGCGTAACCCAACACAATACAGCAATAACTAGATATGGAGTAAAGCGAAATGATTTGTAGCATTGAAAAAGAGTATAGGCGCGGAGTTATTGGAACTGATTTTGTGCATATAATATGGGTTAAAAACAGATATGTTCTTGATATTTTTAAATTACGATTTTTTGGGATTGGATTTAAGACTGGCTTTTGCTTGCTTAAGAAAATACATAATATTAATCTTACCTACAAAATTAATAAGGGTGGGTGATATGAGTGGAAATGATTGCATTAATGAAACTGGACAGGAGTTGAGTCATACGGGTAGATTGCTGCCATGTCCATTTTGCGGACTGCAAGAACCTGCCCTAGATAGTGATAGCTACGCCCACTGCTTGACGACAGAAACATTCGATGTATTTGGTGATAAGATCGGCTGTATCCCCTCGCAAACGCCGATACACTCCGCCTCTATTCGCTGCACTCGCTGCAATGGGCAAATCAAGGGAATATCTATTGATGACGCCCGTCAACTATGGAATACGAGGGCTTAATAAATCAGCAGGTTGGGTTAGGAATTAGCCGAAACACAGCATAATCGTGCAAAATGTTGGGTTACGCTACGCTAACCCAACCTACAAAAAAATCCGTAATCCTACCTATAGACTTTTCCAAAATTCTCATTTTTTGCCTATTTTGTGAGAATTAAAACCGCCATGATAGCACCATGGCATACACACAAACTCAACTCGACGCATTAGAAACCGCAATCGCACAGGGCGCTTTGTCCGTGCAATTCGGCGAGCGCAAAATCACCTATCATTCTCTCGCAGAGATGGAACGGTTGCGCAACACTATGCGTTCAGAGCTGGGTGTGGCAACACCTGCCGCCGCAAGAGCGCGCATTATCAATATTCCGACAGGGAAGGGGCTATGACCAACGTCGTCCCTTTTAAACGCCGCTACGATGCCGCCAGCAAAACTACGCGCACCAGCAACTGGCTAACGCCAGCGACAGACGCCAATTCGGCAATCTCCAACCCCTCCATTATCCGCAACCGGGCGCGCGATTTAGTTCGCAACAACCCGTGGGCCAATAAAGGCGTGTCCGTCATCACTAACAACGTGGTCGGCTACGGCATCCTGGCGCAGTGGAAAGCAAAAACCAAAAGCAACACCAAACGCGCTCAGGATTTATGGAAGGCTTGGGCTGAATCAACCCAGTGCGACGCTTACGGGCTGACCGACTTCTACGGCATCCAGCAATTAGCGATGCGGGCGATGGTTGAGTCTGGCGAATGCTTTATCCGGCTGCGTCCTCGTCTTGCTTCTGACGGATTGGCTGTGCCGTTTCAGTTGCAGTTGCTTGAAGCCGACTATCTTTATGAGTTTGCCGATGGGCCTTTGCAAAACGGCGGCTATGTCCAGCGCGGAATCGAATACGACGCTATCGGTCGACGTGTTGCCTATCTGTTATATAAAGCCCATCCCGGCGCAACAGGCCGTTTTTACGGCACCTTCAGCTTCGGTTATTCCCGCGTCCCGGCTTATGAGGTCATCCATTTATTCCGTAGCGACCGACCAGGGCAAGAGCGCGGCGTATCGTGGCTGGCTCCGGTGATGATCCGCTTGCGCGAGTTGGACATTTACGAGGACGCCTATTTAAATCGCCAAAAATTAGCCAACCTGTTTGCGGCATTCATCTATACCGACGAGCCTGCCGAGACAGAAGAAGAATTCAGCGACGTTTCAGAATTAACCCCCGGATCCATGTACACCATGAAGCCAAACCGTCGCATCGAATTTACCACTCCGCCCAAGGCAGACGATTACGGCCCTTATACGGTTGAGGTGCAGCGCGGTGTTGCTGCTGGGCTTGGTATTACTTTCGAGTCATTAACCGGAAACTTATCCGAAGTTAATTTTTCGTCCGCTCGCATGGGTTGGCAAGAATTTGGCCGCAGCATTGATGGCTGGCGCTGGCAATTGTTTATTCCGCGCGTCTGCGGCGGTGTCGCCCGCTGGTTTTCCGATTACTGCGGCATTCCCGACTTATCGCAAGAATGGACGCCGCCGGCAAGAATGATGGTTGATCCTGCCCGCGAGATTCCGCCAATTATTGCCATGGTCAGGGCGGGGCTCTGCCCATTGCCGGAGGCGATCAGGTCCTTGGGCTACGATTTTCATGCCACGATGGATGAGATAAAACTCAGTAACGATTATCTGGATCAGTTGGGTCTGATTCTTGACAGCGACCCACGAAAAACCGCCGGATTAGGCCAAATACAAACAATAGGGGCCAATGATGCCAAAACAAACAAGACAGCTGCCTAAGCTACATACGAGGGCGTCATTTGTCCCGGCAACGCTGAATGAAGAAGCCCGCACGGTAGAGCTAACCTGGTCAACCGGCGCACAAGTCCGGCGGATTGATTACTGGGACGAAACAACCTGGATTGAAGAATTAAGCCTTAATCCTGCGCATGTCAATCTTGACCGCTTAAATTCCGGCGCTCCGCTGCTGGCTAATCACAGCAACTGGAGCCTGACTGATGTATTGGGTGTCGTTGAAAAGGCATGGATTCAGGACGGCGAAGGTCGTGCATTGGTTAAGTTCAGTGAACGTGCCGAAGTAGCGCCAATCATCGCCGATGTAAAAGGCGGAATTTTAAGAAATATCAGCGTCGGCTACACGATCAATAAGCTGGAAAGACAGCCAGACCTGCAAGACGGCCTGCCTATTTATCTGGCAATCGACTGGGAGCCGATGGAAATATCGTTAGTAACAATTCCCGCTGACGCAGGCGCACAAGTGCGTAGCGAAGGCGACACCCATTCAGTAACAATTGTTAACAAAGAGGTTAAGGCAATGCCTAGAACAGTCGAAGAAAAAACGACCGAAACACGGGCGGATAACGCTCCGACCGTATCGGTTAAACCAGAAACCAGAATTGACGAATCCGCTATCCGTGCCGATGCAGCAAAGCAAGAGCGTCAGCGTCAGGTAGACATCCGTAAATTTGGCCAGATGTCCCGTGCTGATGATGCTGTTGTTAACGGCTTCATTGAGCGCGGCGATAGCTTTGAGGTTGCAAAAGAGCAAATGCTTAAAAGATGGTCTGAAAAAGTTGATTCAGAAGCAACGCGCGGCGATGCATCCGTAACCACCGACGAAAAAGACAAATTTATCGAAGCAGGGGTTAACGCCATCCGTGGCCGTGCCGGTGTCGATAAGATGGATGCCGGCAACGAATTCCGTGGTATGCGCATGACCGAAATTGCCAAGCTGTGCCTTGATCGTGCAGGCGTATCGTCACGAGGTATGGGCGAATTGGAAATGGTCAAGCGTGCATTCACCACCAGCACCAGCGACTTCCCGGTATTACTGGAAAACGCCATGCACAAAACCTTGCAACAGGCTTATGCAACAGCTGCCGACACCTGGAGCCGTTTTTGTCATGTCGGTTCGGTGACAGATTTTCGCGCACATAGTCGCTATCGAATGGGTTCGTTTGGCAATCTTGATGCGCTGGGTGAGAACTCAGAGTTCAAGAATAAATCAATTCCAGACGGCGAAAAATCAACCATCACCGCCACTACCAAAGGCAATGTGATCAATATCAGCCGCCAAACCATCATCAATGACGACTTGTCCGCTTTTATCGGTCTCTCGCAAATGCTGGGACGTGCGGCGCGCAGGACTATCGAAGCGGATGTATATGCCTTGCTGGCGAGTAACCCGGTCATGTATGACGGCATCGCCTTATTCGATGCCGCACACGATAACCTTGCAGGCACTGCGGCGGTTGTTTCTGTTACCGCCATTGAGGCCGCGCGGGTCGCAATGGCGAAACAAATGGACGTAAGCGGCAATGACTTCCTTGATTTGCGCCCAGCATTATGGCTAGGCGGAATGGGTGCAGGCGGCGGCGCCCGCGTTGTCAATGAGGCGCAATATGATCCTGATACCGCAAACAAGCTGCAAAGCCCTAACAGGGTGCGCGGATTGTTTAGAGATGTAATCGACTCACCGCGCATTTCTGGAAATGAATGGTACGCCTTTGCCGATCCAAGCGAAGCACCGGTCATTGAAGTCGGGTTCCTGAACGGCGAACAAGAGCCATTCTTGGAAAGCGAGCAAGGCTTTGAAGTTGACGGTTTGCAATGGAAAGTTCGCCTCGATTACGGCGTTGCAGCGATCGATTATCGCGGCGCATATAAAAACGCCGGCGCTTAATTAAGCTGGGCGGCTGTGCGGTAGCAAGTCGCCTGCTCAACTCAACCCAACAGAATAGTAGGCAACAACATGGCTATAAATTTTAAACATTCCGGTGAAAACATTGATTACGTCAATGGCACCGGTGCCATCATTAAAAGTGGCGATCCAGTCGTTATCGGCAATGCGCAAATCGGTATTGCCTTGGTTAATATCGCCATCGGCGCAACCGGTACGGTAAAAAAGGAAGGCGTTTTTTCGCTGCCTAAAAATACCAGCGATGCCGTCACTCAAGGCCAGAAACTCTGGTGGGACCCAACGGCAAAAGAAGTCATCAACGCCCCGGCGCTTAATGCCTACTTTATCGGCTATGCGGACAAAGCCGAACTGGCGGCAACTGCAACCGTGCATGTTGATCTTGAAGAATTTATCGAAGAAGGCCCCCGGACATTGACGCTGGCAGCAATAGGCGCAGAAGCTTTGAATGCGGGTGACTTCGGCAGCGGCGACTTAACAGTGCTGGCCCCGAACACAGCTGCACAGACTGTCAGCCTTGCCAGCGTAGCGGCCATCCCGCCTGGCTCTAAATTGACAGTTAAAAAAACCTCTGCCGATGCTTTTGCGGTAACGCTTGATCCTGCCGGAGCTGAAACAATTGCAGGCGGCGCAACTTTCGCAACGATTGATGCGGCGAATGATTTAGGCCAGTTCGTGTCTACCGGCGCGGCATGGGTATTGATTCACTCGGTTATTGCGGCTTAATCATGTTTAGCAAAATCGGTATCGACTGGACTCAGCGCACCACAAGGCTTGGCGCAGTGACCTTAACCGGCGCTGCCTTTGCTTTGGTGTTTATCTGTCTGGGTCAGCTTGAAAAAGCAGTTGCTGTTACAGGTTTAGCCAGCACCGTTGCTGGGGCGCTTGGTTTAGCGGTGAAAGACTGATGCCGCCTATTCTGGTTTTCATAGTAGCGGCTTTTATTTCCGGGCTGGGGATCGGCGGTTTTTCTGTGCATAAGATAGATAGTGCCAAAATAGACCGCATAGAGCTTGCGCTTCAAGTACAAAAATCTGAGGCACAAGCCCTTCTGTCCAGCGCACAGTCCCGCATTGCCGAGTCCGAAAAAAACGCTATTTTTGCCAACCAACAACTGGATAAGTCCCATGAAACAGCGATTAACAGTATCAACACTTTGCATGACTCTTTTGCTGCTGTCAGGTTGCGCGACCCCGGACGTCGGCAAGGTAGTGATTGCCCCGTGCCAGCAAGTGCAGGTGCCGGAAAGTCTAAAGGCGAAGCCGATAGCGCCGAACTTTCAACAGAGCTTACAGGATTTCTTGTCGATCAAGCCTACCGGGCCGACACCATAGCCGCGTATGCAGCGGCCTGTTACCAATTTGTAGAAGCTAACTGCGGAATATCAGTACCGCAGCAATGAAAACGCATAGTCACCTATGGAAAAGATGATGCCTGAAAAAGATCCGCTTTCATACTCGCTAATCACCTATGCCTGGGTGTTCGGAATATCGCTATTCGGTGGTCTTGCCGGATATTTTCGTAAAGTAAAAAGTGGATTGATCAGCCGGTTTTCATTGATTGAGTTGGTTGGTGAGATGTTTATAAGCGCCTTTGTTGGCGTAATGACCTTTTATTTGTGCGAGTGGGCCGATATACCGGGTCCATTGGCCGCCGCTTTAATCGGCATCGCTTCTCATATGGGCAGCCGGGCAATCTTTATATTTGAAACCGCGGCTGATAAGGCATTTCAGCGGTTTGTTAATGTTGAAAAGCTATGACAGACATCATCGATCAAGCCAACGACTACGCCGAGAAAGAGCGCCAAATCGCCATAGCCAACCGACTCCCGTTTACGCTGGATGCCGGCAAGCCGGGCGACTGCGACTTTTGCGGGGAATGGTTTGGTCGATTGGTAGACGGCGCATGCGTGCCGTGCCGTCATAAGTATGAAAAAAGGGGCAGTCGTGGACGGATTTAGTCGGATGTTTAGTGCTATTGACAATGTCATTATGCAGGCCGTAGGTGATGACATCACGCTGACGCCGCCAACAGGTTCAGCGATAACGCCTAAGTGCGTTTTAGATGCGCCTGGCGGAAAAAAAGGTGTGGGCAGAATTGAATGGATCGACAACATCATTGCCAAGGTAGACATCAGTAGTGTGGTTGTGAATCTGCTTGAAAGTGATGTGCCTGACCTCGGTAAAGGATGGTCGGCGGTGTATTTTGGTAAAGCCTATGACGTTTCGGAAGTATTGCCCAAAGGCGATGGCGTATTAGTTGTTATTTTAAATCAGCCCGGCAATACCACGGCTGTTGCAAACGGGTGGAGATAGTTACATGGCAATAACCGGCGGCGTTGATACGGGGTTCTTGAGCCTAACGGTTGAGCAGGATGATATTGAGCGTCTTGTCCAGACCGTTTTGTCTCCGGCTGCGATAAAGCGCGTCCAGTCACGGGCAATCAATGAAACTACGGCATGGGTTAAAAGCCGGTTGCTGCGAGAACTGCCTTCTGCGACCGGCATCCCCAGAAAAGTATTGGCTCGCAGAATTAAGCAACGCAAGGCGCAAGCCAGCTTGGCCGACGTTATCAGCGGCAAGGTTTGGCTGGGCATAAACCCAATTGATGCCATGGCGTTAAACGATGGCGGTGCGGTTAATAGCGGTTATATGGCAGGTGATTATTATTTTGAAGGCGGTTTTAAAGCCAAGATGAGATCAGGCGCAACGGCAATTTTTGCGCGTACATCCCGCGCGAGACTTCCTGTCGAACGGCAAAATATCAAGATTGATAGTCCGTTCAATGAAGTTGTGCGGCGCTTAATGCCGCAAGCTGAGCGAGAGCTGGCCAGGCGAACGCAGCGCTTAGTCAGCTATGAATTAGAAAGGGCGACACGATGACTGCGACCACATTTGAAGCGTTCCACGCCGCTATCAAAGACCAAATAGCCGCGTTTTTCGGCGCTAACGTGAACACGGTTGAGTGGTATGAGCAAGGCGAAGATCCTGATAGTCGGCCTAGGCCCATAAAAACGCCGGCTATTATTCTGGAGTTGGAATCATTTATCCCTGGCGATGATATTGGTGATGGCAGAACTCCGTTGGACTGCCAAATCACAGCAAATTGTATCCTCGGGCGGTCAACCCCCAATTTGCAAATACAGACGAGCAACTTTGCCGCGCAGTTTTTGGCAAACGCCAGAAATAATAAATGGGGTCTTGCGCATGATGCGAGTTTTCCTAGCGGTTTTACAGCGGGGCCGGGCAAGTTTGATCCTGAAAAAAACGGCTACGAATCATGGTTCGTGACATGGGGCCAAACATTTTATCTGGGGAATGATGTTTGGGCCCCAACCGGCATAACTCCAACCGAAGTCTGGTTGGGCCTGTCGCCTGAAATCGGCATACCTTATGTCGATAAATATATCAAGGAAACGCCATGAGTTTCGATTTGACTGAGCTTGACCGGCGCTTAAGCAACCTGATCCGCATTGGTAAGGTGGATCAGGTTGATTATGGCATTAGCCCGCCCAAGGCCCGGATTTGGATAGGTGACGCGTCTAAACAGCTTGGCATTTTAACAGACTGGCTGCCGTGGTTTGGTCTTAGCGCAGGCGAGGATAGGAGTTGCGACCCGCTCGATATAGGCGAGCAGGTTATGATTTTCTCTCCTTGCGGAGAGTTGAATCAAGGCGTTGTCTTAGCTGGCATATTCCAGGCGGCACACCCTTATCCAGTCACTTCGCCCGACAAACGCAACACAACCTATAAAGACGGCGCGGTGATCGAATACGACCGTCAGGCTCATCATTTAAAAGCGGTTTTGCCTGCGGGCGCTACCGCCGAGCTGATAGCCGACGGCGGCATTGCAATTACCGGCGATATTACCCTGACCGGCAAACTGACTGCCAGTGTTGATGTTATCGCCGACGGCATCAGTTTGAAAAATCATAAAACCAGCTTGGTGCAACCAGGCTCAGGACAATCTGGTATGCCAGTATGATCGGTATAGATAATTCTACCGGAAAGGCGTTGGCAGGCATTGACCACCTGAAACAGTCCATCCGCGATATTCTGACTACGCCTATCGGCACACGGGTTATGCGCCGCGATTACGGCTCGCGCCTGTTCGAATTGATCGCCGCGCCGATGAACGGCGCCACGATTATTGATATGGTCGCAGCAACCGCCGAGGCGCTGGATAAATGGGAGCCGCGCATTGTGTTGGAGCGTGTAGTTATTGAGTCCGCTGACAGTACCGGGCATTTTGCATTGGCAATTTTCGGCAAATATCGCCCGGACGGCAAACAGATTAAATTGGATGGCATACTGCTATGAGTTTTACGCAGATTGATTTATCGCAGATACCCGCACCCAACATTGTCGAGGCGTTGAGTTTCGAGACGATATTTGCGGAAATGCTGGCCGATTTGCAGTCGCGTGACAACACCTTTACCGCGCTGCTTGAGTCAGACCCAGCCTATAAGGTTTTAGAAGTTGCCGCCTACCGCGAGCTTGTTTTGCGCCAGCGCGTTAACGATGCGGCGCGCGGTGTGATGCTGGCTACGGCTAGACGCACTGATTTAGATCAGATTGGCGCTAATTACAACGTCGAGCGATTATTGATAACACCGGCCGATCCGACCGCCATTCCACCGGTTGCTGCTGTTTTTGAGCAGGATGAGCCATTCAAGCGTCGTATCCAGCTCGCTTTTGAGGGGTTGACTACTGCCGGCAGTGAAGGCAGTTATATCTTCCATGGCTTAAGCGCCAGCGGTGATGTCGCAGATATTGCTGTTGATTCTGTAGAGTTTCATTTGAATGAAAGCGGTGCTGTGGTGATCGATTACGGTGCCAATTTACTCACACCTGAGCCGGGCATGGTAGCGATTACCGTGTTATCAAGGATAGGCAATGGCGCTGCCGATGCGCCGCTGTTGTCCTTGGTTGATACGGCGTTAAGGGCAGACAAAGTGCGCCCCTTGACTGACAGGCTGACTGTGCGCTCTGTAGAGGTTATTGGCTACACCGCAGACGCTACCCTGTATTTTTACGACGGCCCCAGCAGCGCGACTGCATTGCAGGCTGCTGCTGGGGCGCTTGATATATATATCGCCGCCGCGCATAAAATTGGCGAGGACATTACGCTGGCCGGTATTTATGCGGCACTCAAACAACCGGGCGTGCAAAACGTCATTCTGGCGAGCCCTGTTGCCGACATTGTTATCGGCAATTATCAAGTCGGCTATTGCACCGGCGTGACCCTGACCAATGGGGGCGTCAATGTCTAGTTTGCTGCCGCCCAATGCCAATGTGCATGAGCATGCGCTTGATGACGCCATATCGAGGCTCGGCGCTGTTCCGGTGGATATTGTTAAGCTGTGGAATCCGCAAACCTGTCCCGTGGCATTTCTTCCCTGGCTGGCTTGGGCGCTATCGGTCGATGAATGGGATGAAAACTGGACCGAAGCGCAAAAACGCAATACGTGTGCTGCCAGTTATGACGTGCATAGTCATAAGGGCACGCCTCATGCAATCCGCGCGGCATTGTCGGCGCTGGGTTATGACAACATTGCCATCAAGGAAGGTGCTGTTAATTACTATAACGGCGCGCACACCTATGACGGCAGCTGGACTTATGGCGCCGACAGTGCATGGCCGATGTTTGATGTTATTTTGAATATTGGCGCATTCCCAGATGACGCCATGGTTCAGAGAATCCGAGACAGTATTGAGCGCTATAAAAATAAACGCTCGGTATTGCGTAACCTAATTTTTATGAATTTATTTTATGACGGGACGTGGGCTTATGATGGGTCTAAGAAATATAACGGCGGGGTATTGTAATGGCTAATTTACCAGAAACGCCCATCTATGATGCAGGTGTTTATCAAAAGGAAACTACCGATATTGCATTGGGTGGTCCTGACGGAAAGGCTAATGAGGGTGCCAGAAACCTGGCTAATCGCACCGCATACTTAAAGCAGCAGGTAGATGTGCTTGTGGCTACCAAAGCGCCTCTTGCATCACCGCCGCTGACCGGAAACCCAACTGCACCAACTCAGGCTCTTGGTGATGTCTCGACGAAGATCGCTACTGACGAATTCGTGCAGAAAACTGTTGGCGGCGTATTGAGCAAATCAGTTGCCGGTGGCTCTAATGTAACGCTTACAGCGGTTGAGGCTGGCCACGGTATTTTGCAATTTACTGGTATTTTGACCGGGAATGTCGCTGTTATCGTGCCGGTATCACCAACCAGATCATGGGTTGTAAAGAACGATACGACCGGGGCATTTGCGCTAACTATTAAAACGCCCGCTGGGACTGGCGTTGTGGTTTTACCAGGAACGTCCATCACGTTGTGGTGTGATGGCACAAATGTCTACTCCACCATGCTCCCGCTGGGATATAACCAAACCAATCAAAATATGCTGGCAAGTCGCGCCCCGTCAACTACTTACACAAACTCGACCGGTGGACCTATTGGTGTCCACATAAGAGCTTCATCGAGCGCAACAAGCTCTTGGTTAGTCGTCACGTTAACGACTACTGCGGGTGCTGTTATAACGTATTCGAGCGCGTCGGAATCAGCTGTTAATTTTAGTACCAGCGTTGGCTTAATTGTCTTGCACGGCGAGACCTACAGTGCGGCGATGGTATCAGGCGTAACAACTCTTGCAGAATGGAATGAATTAAGATGAAACTTTATAAAAATATTGCAGGAACTGTTTTTGCTTATGAGTCTGATGGCTCTCAAGATGCGTTCATTCCTAATGACCTTATTGAAATTACAGAAGCTGAGGCAGACGCGTTGCGAGCTCCGTCTGCACCGACAATTGACGATCTTAGAGCTTTAACGCAATGTGCGAGTTGGCAATTCAAACGCGCATTGACTCAACTAAATTTACGCTCGGCGGTTGAGACGCTGATATCGTCTGCAGATCAGGATACCAGAGACATGTGGGCAAGCGCAGCTAATTTTAAGCGCATAAGTCCGTTTATTATGTCGGCTGCTGCCGCATTAAATAAAACGCCTGAAGAAGTCGATGCGGTTTTTTCTATCGCCTTGGAAATCACGGAGTAGTTTATGTTCGATATATCAACAACCACAGCGACGATAACAGCCGCATTATTGCCGCAGCCTGAACATGTTTGATGCTTAAGATAAATACGCTCAAAAACTGACATTGATTTAATCACCTGGAGTTAACCATGCCCGAACAATTTTTACACGGCGTCGAAATCGTTGAAATAGACGATGGAGCACGCCCCATCAGCACTGTCAAATCATCCGTTATCGGGTTGATCGGCACCGCACCGAACAGCGCCCCGGCAGCGACCGCAAGTCTGTTGACCGGCGTAGTCGCCAGTAATAATGCTATCACTTATACCGCCGTAACACCGGGTAAGCCAGGCAACGACATCACTGTGCATTTGAAAGACCCCAAAGCCAACAGCCAAGCGCTGAGTGTTGCGGTCAGCGGCACGGCGATTACCGTTAATCTGGCTACCGGTGTTACCGGAACCATTACATCAACCGCTGCGCAAGTGATAGCGGCGATTGCCGCCAGCACCGCCGCGGCTTTATTGGTTGCGGCTGCCAATACTGGCGTATCAACCGGCGCTGTTGCCGTGGGAGCCTCGGTAAAAGCGCAAGCCCTGTCGGGCGGCGCTAATGAAGCCTTTCCGCTCAATATCCCGGTGTTGGTAACGGGGAGTCGTAATGGCGCCGCAGGTCTGGATACGGTAGGCGATAAGTTGGGTACGCTGCCTGATGCCATGGATGATATTTTCGACCAGTGCGGCGCTATGGTTGTGGTTATCAGGGTGGCCGAAGGCATCGATTTTGCCGCCACCCAGTCCAATATCATTGGCGGCATCAATGCGGGTGTACAGGTATTTTTAAACGCCGAGTCGATTGTTAAAGTAAAGCCGCGCATTCTGATTGCGCCAGGGTTTTCGCACGAAGTCGCGGTAGTGTCAGAGCTGCTGGGCATTGCCGATCGGTTGAAGGCGGTTATTTTGGCTGACGGGCCAAATACCGACGATGCCGCCGCCATCAGTTTTCGTGAGAACTTCGGCAGCAAGCGCGTTTATGTCATCGATCCGCAGGTTAAGGTCTGGGATACCGTCAGTAATTCCGAAGTCAACCGTCCTGCATCGGCACGGGTGGCTGGCATAATCGCCAAGTCAGACAACGAGCGCGGCTTCTGGTGGAGTCCATCCAACCGGGATATTTACGGCATTACCGGAACAAGCCGACAAATCGACTTTGCGCTGGGCGATGTCAATGCACGCGCTAATTATCTGAACGAAAACGAAGTCGCCACCATCATTCAAAAGGACGGCTATCGCCTGTGGGGCAACCGCACCTGCTCGGTAGATCAAAAGTGGGCATTTTTATCGGTGGTCAGGACGGCGGACATGATTCATGAGTCGCTGCTGGCTGCGCACATGTGGGCCGTAGACCGCAACATCACCAAAACCTACCTTGAAGATGTTGTAGAAGGTGTGAATAGCTACCTGCGGCACCTGGTAGCTGTCGGGGCCGTTCTGGGCGGCCACTGCTGGGCCGATCAAGACCTGAACACGCCTGATCAGATCAGTCAGGGCAGGGTCTATTTCGACTTCGACTTTACCCCGCCTTATCCGGCTGAGCACATTACGTTCCGCAGCCATTTGGTCAACGATTACATTAAGGAATTATTCTAATGTTGAATGATATTTTAAAGAATTTAAACCTGTTTGTTGACGGTCGCGGCTATGCCGGTAACGTCGAGGAATTGAACCCGCCCAAGCTGACCATGAAGACCGAAGAGTTCCGCAACGGCGGCATGGATGCGCCGGTGGAAGTTGAAATGGGCATGGATAAATTGGAGGCTTCATTCTCTTTGACCAAATACGATGCCGATGTATTGAAGATTTTCGGCCTTGCGCCCGGCAACACCAAGCCGCTGACCTTTCGCGGCTCACTCAGCGGCGAGGATGGCGTCGAAAAACCGGTCATCATCCAAATGACCGGCATGCTAAAAGAAATGGATCCCGGCAGCTGGAAGCCGGGCGACAAAGCCAACCTTAAGGCGACGGTCGCGCTGCGCTATTACAAGCACACGATTAACGGCGAAGTCGTTCATGAGATCGATGTGCCGAACATGATCCGCATCGTTAATGGCGTGGATCAGCTGGCAGTTACCCGCAAGAACCTGGGGATGTAAATGACCAGATGCAATCTTGATCCTATTTCGCATAAACCCGAACCATGGCCTGATGCTATAAAGGGCGGCGGTAACTCGCATTTAACTGAAATCGATTATAGACGCGCCCAGCTGTGTGTTAATGCATGTGCAGGGATACCGGATAATGAGCTTGAAGCATTTGCGGCGCAAATTAAATCAAACAATAAGGATGATCGAAATGAACGAATACATTGTAAAAAAAGCCTTTGAAGGGCATGCCGTGGGTGATGTCATCCTACTAAACAGCAGACAGGCAAAATACCTGCTGTTGTCCGGGCATATTAAATTGAAATCGGCTGAAAAGCCTAAAACTGA
Source organism: Methylobacter tundripaludum SV96 (assembly GCF_000190755.2). Lineage (GTDB taxonomy): Bacteria > Pseudomonadota > Gammaproteobacteria > Methylococcales > Methylomonadaceae > Methylobacter_A > Methylobacter_A tundripaludum. The sequence continues at coordinate 1,019,128 of NZ_JH109152.1, forward strand.
GGTTAAATAAATGAGTTCAGCATCTACACAACCATTACCGATCGTCACATCTATCGATCTGCTGTTTCCGCTAGATAATGGCATAACCAAGCTGGTCATGCGCCGTCCAAAAGTCAGGGATTTACGTGCTGCAGATAAAATCAAGGGAGGCCCTGCTGAGGTAGAGGTGAGTATGTTTTCTAATCTATGCGAAGTATCGCCTGACGATATAGATAGTATGGATATGGCGGATTATGGGGAGCTTCAGAAGACGTATGCAAGTTTTTTGTCCCCTCGCAAGAAGACATCAAAATCGGCTGCATCGTCTTAGCATCCAATACCGGCTGGCAGCTCAGTGAGTTGCTGGAGCTGACGTGTGAAGAGCTGCTTGAATGGCTCGAATCAGTGAAGGAAGCGAAAGCACGACAGCTAATAGCATGATTGTGGCGAGATACGGCAAGAAGACATCAAAATCGGCTGCATCGTCTTAGCATCCAATACCGGCTGGCAGCTCAGTGAGTTGCTGGAGCTGACGTGTGAAGAGCTGCTTGAATGGCTCGAATCAGTGAAGGAAGCGAAAGCACGACAGCTAATAGCATGATTGTGGCGAGATACGGCAAGAACAACAACAGGGCGGCAAAGGGCGCGGTAACAGCTGCAACAACCAGCGCCGCCCATATCAGCCCATCGCCTTGCATCGTAGCGATAAAGCAGCCAACAAAAGCGATGCCAAGAATCGTTTGCGGGTGATAAGGCCAATCGACGATGCGGTCAAAAATAGATTTAGGCATAAATCCTCCTTCTGGAATGTGTTAAGTATAGTCAATCAGGTTAAGTTTTGTCATGGCAAATAATATAGCATTAGGCATCGTTATCGGCGCATCGCTATCCAGTACCGTGGGGCGCGCATTCCAATCACTGGATGCGAGAGCGACCGGGTTGGGGCGGAGTCTGCAAAACGTACACATGGGGCGCAACGCTGCCGATGACGTCATCCGGTATCGGACCAGGCTGGATAACCTCATAGCGACTCAGCATCAATTCGGGGCCAGCAATACCAACTTATGGGGGCAGATTGCGCGTACCGAGGCATCGCTCCGCACTGCCTCGCAAAGAGCCGAGAGATACGGGCTTAATATCGGCGACATCGTCAATGAAAACCGTAGACTGCTACAGTCAGAGCAGTCGGTGTCCCGACAGCTCGAACGCACCAATAGATTACGAGCCAACCGTGACCGCCGCAGTGAGTTGGGCGGCCAAATGATCGGCACGGTGGGCATGTCCTACGCAGCCGCAGCGCCCATTAAAGACGCGATTGAATTTGAATCGGTTATGGCTGATGTGCGTAAAGTCGTTGATGTGTCTGACGCAGAATTTAAGGGCTTGGGCAAGTCCATACTTGATATGTCGGCCACCATGCCGATGGCCGCCAGCGGCATTGGCGCTATCGTTTCCGCTGCCGGGCAATCTGGCGTAGCCAAAGAAGAATTGTTGGGCTTTACAACCGCCGCCGTTAAGATGGGCGTAGCTTTTGATATGACCGGCGAGGAAGCTGGGCAGACTATGGCGAGCTGGCGGGCTGGCATGGCAATTAACCAGAAACAGGCAGAATCACTAGCGGATGCCGTTAACTATTTGGATTCTAATATGAACGCCTCGGCGAAGAATATTTCCGAGGTTGTTACCCGGCAAGGTGCTGTTGCAAAAGCCGCCGGGCTTACTGAGATACAAATTGCCGCCTTAAGTGCGTCGCTGTTGAATTCTGGCGCTGCGCCTGAGATTGCCGCGACTGCATTAAAAAACCTGACTAATGCGCTGACTAAGGGTGGATCCGCTACCAAAGATCAGGTTGAAGTCTTTAAGCAGCTGGGCATGACCTCGGAAGAGGTGACTACTTCCATGCAAAAGGATGCTGAAGGCACCATTAAAAAAGTGTTTGCGGAATTGGCGAAGGCTCCTGCTGAAAATCGTGGTGCATTGGTAGGTGATTTATTCGGTGAAGAGGCCAAAGGCGCAATTATGCCGCTACTGGTCAACATAAAAGCGCTGGATCAGGCATTTAATTCAGTCGCCGATGCCAGTAGTTACGCCGGGTCAATGCAAAAAGAATATGACATACGGTCGCAAACAACAGCTAATAACCTGACACTGCTGGGCAATAAAGCCACGCGTCTGGGGGTTAATCTAGGTACTGTGCTTTTGCCTACACTAAACACCGTCTTCGGTGCCATGGGTGATGGGATTAATGTAGTAACTGGGCTATCTGAAAAGTTCCCTGCTGTAACCGCTGTTATTGTAGGTGCAGCCGTCGGATTGGTCGGTCTAAAAGTCGTGGCGTTGGCAACTGGATATGCCGCCACTATTCTTTCGGATGGTTGGATTATTGCTAGGGGTGTCATGGATTTTTTTCGCTTATCTACATTGAGATCCAATGCCGCACTGGTATGGCAAAAGGCTGTTATGCTTGGTGCGACTATACAGCAAAAGGCGATGGCGGTATGGACGGGTACGGTTACCACAGCCCAGTGGTTGTGGAACGCGGCATTGTCCGCAAATCCTATTGGTTTGGTGGTTGCCGGCGTGGCTCTATTGGGCGCTGCTGCCTATCTTATTTATGATAATTGGAAACCAATCACGGCGTGGTTCGGCGGTGTATTTACGGCTATCGGCGGTGTAGTAACCACAGTAGGAAGCGCCATTGGAGCCGCTTTTTTTACTGCCGCATCATCCGTACGTGCAGTTTGGGAGCCGGTGATGAGCTGGCTTGCTGAAAAGTTCGCATGGATTGGTCAATCAGTCGAGTGGGTGAAGGGAATAGGTAGCTCGATTGGAGGGGCTGTCTCGTCGGCAGCTAAAGGTCCCGTATTAGGTGCGGCAATGGCCGCAACGGTCGCCGCTCCTGCCATGGCGACGCCATTGCCTACGATGCCGCCTGCGGCGGGTTCAGCAGGACAAGGGGCAGTAACACAAACTACCCATGCGCCTATCACCATAGTTCAACAGCCAGGCGAGGATTCAAATGCTCTAGCCGAACGGGTAGCAAAGCATTTGAAGAAGCAGCAGGCTGCAGACGCCAGGGGCGCTTTACATGACTAACATTATGATGCGCCTGGGGGCGTTTAATTTCTCCATAAACACTGCTGCGTATCAGGCATTTAGCCGGTCAACCGCTTATCGATGGCAGGCAGTAGAGCGCTATGGGAAATTACCTGCGCAACAATACACAGGCCCCGGCGAAGATTCAATCACGCTATCGGGCGACATCTACCCCGATTATGCTGGCGGCCTGCACCAGATCGACGATATGCGCTCAGAAGCGGGAAAGGGCCAGCCTTTGATATTGGTTGATGGCAACGGTTATGTCTGGAAAAAATGGTGCATTCAGTCAATTGAAGAGAATAAGGACACTTTTTTATCTAATGGCGTGGCCCGTAAAATGTCCTTTACCCTGAAAATGACCCAATACGGTGAGGACGCATGACCCAATACCGTACCAAAACCGGTGATATGATCGATGCGATTTGCCACCGATATTACGGCAGTCAGTCTGGCGCCGTTGAGCGGGTCTACGAGGCTAACCGATGCTTGGCCGACTATGGACCTGTGTTGCCGTCAGGCTTGGTGATTGAACTGCCGGAAATGCCTGTAGCAGAAACGGTGAAAACGGTTAGATTGTGGGATTGAAATGAAGCCTATCTTTAAAGTATTAGCCGACGGTGCAGACATCACCGCACGTATCAACCAGCGCTTAATCAGCATCAAAACCACTGATGAGGCCGGTTTTAAATCCGATACCTGCACTATTGATTTAGACGACCGTGATGGGTTGATTGCCTTACCGAGAAAAGGCGCAAAACTAGACATTTACCTGGGCTATGAAGAAGCCGGGATCAGCAAGGTTGGTGTTTATACGGTCGATGAGATCTCTTTAACGGGATTCCCTGAAACGCTGAGTATCAGTGGCAAAGCTGCCGATATGCAGGGCGAACTTAAATCGCAGAAAACCCGGCACTTCGATAACATCACTCTGGGTGATCTGGTAAAAACGCTGGCCGGTGATAACGGACTTGTAGGCAAAGCCTCCGCCGATCTGGCTGTTATTCAGCTGGGACATGTGGATCAAACGCAAGAATCAGATTTGCATTTACTGACCCGGTTGGCGAAACAATACGGCGGCGTCGCCAAAGTCACCAATGACCATTTGATCCTGGCCAAGGCTGGCGAATCGAAAAGCGTCGGCGGTGCCAGCTTGTTGCCGATTTATATTGATAAAACACAGGTGTTGCCTGGCTACCATTGCAGCATTACCGACCGTGGTAAATACGCCTCCGTAACGGCTACTTATCACGATAAGGCGACTGGCCAGAATATTGCAGTCAGCACTAGCACCGAAAAACCCGCTTATACCTTACGGCACACCTACGATAATCAGCAGCAAGCGATTGAGGCGGCGCAGGCAAAAAAATCAGCGCTGGATCAAGGAACGGCTACCGTAGACCTTAGTTTATCGGTTGGTAATGCTGATCTGTTCGCTGAGTCGCCATTGATATTGACGGGATTTAGATCGGGTATCACTGGACCGAGCTGGACGGCAACGCGGGTTGAACATTCGTTTAGTAAGGCGGGGTTTACTACTCAGATTAATGGGGAGATAAAGTGAATGGGTGAAAAATAATTATTTTAACGGGGTGGACGGTTAGCTCCACCTGTGTCTACATGTTGTGGTTAGAGCATCTAACGGCATCTCCAGATGGCTATTTTGCCTGATCTTATGGGCGGGAGGCGCTTGGCGGTAATTACTACATGTTGTAGTAGGTGGAGCTAACCGTCCACCCCGCTTATTTTAAAAGCAAGCGCGCATGGCCATCGGCTTCATGACATCGACCGATACATCAATAATCTTGTAGGTCAGTCATTCTCTAAAATGCGTATAATTATAAATTGGTTATTCCTGCGATGCAGGTAAGTTTACAATTAAGTACATATTCGAGTACATAAACCGAATGAATGAATTATTAAATTCTCTGCAAGTCAGGGAAACAAGGCGACGCAGGACTTTTGCTATCATCTCCCATCCTGATGCGGGTAAAACCACCATCACCGAAAAACTATTGCTGTTCGGAGGCGCAATTCAGCTGGCAGGCTCGGTAAAAGGCCGAAAAGCGGCGCGTCACGCGACTTCCGACTGGATGGAAATGGAAAAGGAGCGGGGCATTTCGGTAACCACCTCGGTGATGCAGTTCGAGCATAAAGACTGCATTATTAACCTGCTCGATACCCCAGGCCATGAGGATTTTTCCGAGGATACCTACCGCACCTTGACCGCGGTCGATTCGGCACTCATGGTAATCGACGTTGCCAAAGGTGTTGAAGACCGCACCATCAACCTGATGGAAGTGTGCCGCTTGCGCACCACGCCGATTCTGACCTTTATCAACAAACTGGACAGGGAAGGGCGCGAACCTATCGAATTGATGGACGAGGTCGAGAATGTCCTGAACATCAAATGTGCGCCGATGACCTGGCCTATCGGCATGGGCAAACGCTTTAAGGGGGTTTATCATCTGTATAAGGATGAAATTCACCTGTTCAGCGCCCAACATGGCGGCAAGATTGCCCAGGCTGAAATCATCAAAGGCCTGGATAACCCGAAGCTGGACGAACTGCTGGACGACCAAGCCGAAGAACTCAGGGATGAAATCGATTTGGTCAAAGGCGCAAGCCATGAATTCGATCTTGAAGAGTATCTGGCGGGCAAGCTAACGCCGGTATTTTTCGGCTCGGCGATCAACAATTTCGGGATTATCGAATTGCTGGATGCGTTCGCTGAATATGCGCCGTCACCCAGACCCCGAGAGGCAGAGCAGCGCACGGTGTTACCGGATGAACCGGCGTTTAGCGGCTTTGTGTTTAAAGTCCAGGCCAACATGGACCCGTCTCACAGAGACCGGATTGCCTTTTTAAGAGTATGTTCCGGTAAATTCGACAAGGGCATGAAAGTTCATCATGTGCGTATCGGTAAAAATATCCAGGTTGCCAACGCCATTACCTTCCAGGCCGACAGCCGGAAAAGCGTCGAAGAAGCGTACCCCGGCGACATCATCGGTCTGCATAACCACGGCACCATTCAGGTCGGAGATACCTTTACCCAGGGAGAAACGCTTAAATACGGCGGCATTCCTTATTTCGCGCCGGAACTATTCCGCCGCGTGGTGTTAAAAGATCCGTTAAGAGCCAAAGCCCTGCAAAAAGGACTGGTGCAGTTGACCGAAGAAGGCGCGACCCAGTTGTTCAAACCGTTAAAAAATAACGACCTGATTCTGGGCGCGGTCGGTGTCTTGCAGTTTGATGTGACCGCATTCAGGCTTAAAAGCGAATACAACGTCGAATGCGTTTATGACGCCGTCCCCATCTCAGCCGTGCGTTGGGTAAGCTCAGACAAACCGGCCAAGCTGGAAGAGTTCAAGAACAAAGCCTTTGATAACCTGGCCGAAGATGGCGGCGGTTACCTGGTTTATGTCGCCAACAGTCGGGTTAACCTGCAACTGACCGAAGAGCGCTGGCCGGATATTAAATTCAGTGCGACGCGGGAATTGTAGCAAAGTAGGTGATATACAAAGGTGTTATCACCGTCTGGTTTTTGCAGCTCATATGTTAAACTAAACTAACTTAACTTAATTCAATGAGGTTTATCATGCAGACGGTCAATATTCACGAAGCCAAAACCCAATTGTCGCGGTTGATAGAGCAAGCGGTAAAGGGTGATTCCTTTATCATCGCTAAAGCCGGAAAGCCGCTGGTCAAAGTGACTCGTTTGGACGCGCCATCAGCCGGCCAAGTCAGAAGACTGGGTTTCATGGCGGGGCAGATCACCGCCCCTGATGATTTCGATCGCATGGGCAGCAAGGAAATCGAGCTGCTTTTCAGTGGTGAAGAATGAAGCTGTTACTGGATACCCACTTGTTGCTATGGGCGGCCGGTTCGCCTGACCGGTTGCCTGTAGCGGCGCGTTCATTACTGGAAGATCCGCAGAACGAACTGCTTTTTAGTGCGGCCAGCCTTTGGGAGATTGTCATCAAACGCGGCCTTGGGCGTTCCGATTTTCAGGTGGATGCAAGAGTGCTACGTCGTGGCCTGTTGGACAACGGTTATCAGGAGTTGGCAATTACCAGTGAGCACACCGTTTCTATCGACAGTTTACCACCCATTCATAAAGACCCGTTCGACCGTATCCTTGTTGCGCAGGCGACTGTTGAAGGGATCATCTTGCTAACAGCGGATGCTTTAGTGGCGAAGTACCCAGGGCCGGTGCGACAAGTTTAATTCTTGGATGGAAGGGAATAATACACTTTGCGGATTAAATTCTTACCGCGTTGGAACCGTTGTTGCAGTTCAAAAAATGATCAATTCACGGGGCGGGACTTGTTAGTTCGCGAATGACGCAGTTCGGCCAATTTGTGTCATTCCCCTCTTTAGATATACCTAAATATGATTAGTGATGAGCTAAGTACTCACGTCAATCTTGTCTTTTTTACATCTACGATTACTTCGGGCAAGGCCATTCTTTCATGAGTGCAGCTTTAACAAGTGATTCGGCACTTGAACTCCATAATTCTGGATGCTCATTTAGGTATTTAGACACAACATTTGCAGCTTGATCTGAAGTGATATTTTGTGGACAAAATAAACCCGACCCAATAGTTGCGTCAACAACCCCCATTACATAATAAACATAAGCCCCGGCATCATAGAGCTCCGCATTGTCTATATCACCGTTTTTATAGGCGGTTGACTTGTCGTGAAGCTTCTGGCCATTTATAAAAGCATTGAAACCAGCGTTAACTGAGATTGGCATCAGCATTGTAGCGATTAGGATTAACTTTGACGCTTTCATTTTTACACTCCATGGATTTTTTGTTACATCAGGACAGTTTATATCGATATAAGCTGGATTACACGTGCAGCTGATAATGACAGGATTCGGCCATAAGCGGTCTTTAGCCATAGATTCAGAACTTACTTCCCAAGTTATCCCCCAATTTCATATTTTTTTAATATTAGATTAGGATTCAATTAAATATCTATACTTTTCGGTAACTTATGCAATGATATGTAAAAGTATGTCAATCAGCGTCCAATATTTACCAGTAAACAGAGCCATAATTGACCATGAAAATTATTAGAAGATTGTTTTTTAAGGTTTATTTTATAGGGCTGGTAAAAATTGATGCTGAAAGTGGTAACTTTTGCACGCCGATTTCTACAAATGACTTACCAATGGATCGGAACCAGCCTGTAATAAATGTCGTAGCTCGGCCATGTTGAGACATCAAAGGCCGTCTGTTATCTTTCTGTTTGCTTGGCACATCCTCATTCTTGTCGGCATATGCCTCGCCATTGTTTTGCAGAAAGACATTCAATTGTGGCAGTTGGATCAGTTATTTCACCCCGGGGCACGGCGCATAATCTTACATGTCGCCGTTTTGGCAGCTATCTATATAACCGGAGCCGTCCTTGCGAAACTCCGAGCCACAGTGAATGACCATGCGGGGCCGCTGGATTTCTGGATCGTATCCCTCGCGCTATGTGGCTTGGTCCTGCTCGGACTGTTTCTCCTGCGCATCGATGCCTCGCGGTTCGCGGTAGGCGTTGCATTTGCGTCCACCATTTTCCTAGCCCCGGCCCCGTATTTCATTCCTCGGCCGTTCCAGCCGTCGGCATTGGTCACAATCATGGTTGTGCTATTGTGCGCCGGTGCTGTATCAATAAGTGAGCGACTGGGTTCGTTGATTCCGATCAAACTGGCAGCCACATCGCAGACTCGGTCGATAAAGACCGAATACTATATTCTTGAGGAACGGATCGACCGAGAGCTAATTCCGAAGCCACGCATCAAAGGAGGCGGCCTCGCGCGGATCGGTGCAGACGTTATAGTATCGACCGGTGATGGTCAATTGTATTATGTTGAATTGGCCGGTGACAGCGCACAGCCGCGCGTCAGGTTGTTGCCGTATCATGTGCCGATCAACGGGGATGCTTTTGCACGCGCGGACGGACAAACGGGGGTATCATCCCCGCCGGTCGACACGACGCCGGTGGAGGGCAACGCGGAAATAGAACGGCTGCATCCCGAGTGGTTTCGGGTTAGCGACCTGCTGGTCCAAGAACTCGGCCAGCGAATCCGCATCTTCGCCTCCCACCTGTTCTGGTACGCGAAAGACTCCTGTTGGGTCGAGCGCGTGTCGCTGCTGGAGGGATATCAACAGGCATTGACCGAAGGTAGTGGGACAGAGCATTGGAAGACGCTCTTCGAATCGACTCCTTGCCTGTCGGCTAAGGGTCCGAATCGGCGACACGGGATACCCGTTGTCGGTTACATGGGCGGCGGACGTATGGCCCTCTTGGACGACGAGCATCTCCTTCTGACGGTGGGGGATTTCGGTTTCGACGGGGTGGCATCTCCTTGGGCCGTATCTCAGGACCTGACAAATTCTTACGGGAAAACCCTGAAAATAGACATCAAGGACGGGGCGTCCAAGATCTTCACATCGGGACATCGCAATCAGCAGGGACTGTTCGTTGGCTCGGACGGACGCATCTGGTCGACCGAGCATGGTCCTAAAGGCGGGGATGAGTTGAACGCCCTCTTGGAAGGCAGTAATTATGGCTGGCCTAATGCGACATACGGCACCGACTATGGTTCATACCATTGGCCAAGAGCAACGGTAGAAGGAGAGCACACCGGGTATAGGTTGCCGATGTTTTCATGGGTTCCTTCGATCGGCACGTCAGCTGTCATCGAAGTACAGGAAGGCTTGTTCCCTGCCTGGAGACACGACCTCCTTGTAAGTTCGCTGAGGGAGGCGACACTGTTTCGGATCCGCATCCGATCCGACCGCGTAATTTATACAGAACCTATCCCGCTGGGCTGCTCGGTGCGTGATTTCGTAGAAGCAAGCGACGGTAAGCTGGTGATCTGGTCCGACAGTTGCGGGCTCGTGTTATTACAGCCTCAGGCAATCAAGACGGGAGAGTCCCTGTTCAATGAGTGGTGCAGTGGCTGTCACCAATCGCAACTTGTCAGCGGGAATAGAATCGGTCCTAACCTCGTTGGGATTATCAATCGACCAGTGGCATCTCTGCCAGGCTACACAGACTATTCGGTATCCTTGAAAGCTAAGGGCGGCAAATGGTCGCGTGAAAGGCTCGACCAGTTCATTTCGAGTCCCGCCGCCTTCGCTTCCGGCACTACCATGGATTTTGCGGGTGTACCGTCACAAAGCGATCGGATTGCCATAATGAGATTTCTAGAGGAAACGCATTAGATCAGCGGCTCTGCAGCGTTTGCTGCTTTAGCTATATCCGTATAACTACGCATGATGGTTAATAGCTTGCTCTAGGCTTTTTGAGGCTGTTTTTGGTGGTAGCTATCATTGCAAGGTATTAATTTAATTTGCTTTTAATGGAGAATTTAATATTCGTAATCAGTAGGTCGTGTGTTCGGTAACAATCATTTTCTGCGTATGAATCAAGGGGATATAATAAAATCTAAGGCCCTTTTTTATTGCCTGTTATTTTTTAATAAGCACATAATATGCAGTTGATACAAAAACTGGAGTTATTTGATCTTGGTTGCTACGTTATAAATTCAATTTTTACGTATGAGCGGATCATGATGAAGAATCTATCGCTATTTTAATGCGCCTTTGAACGACAACTAAGGGTCGTTTAACTCAACACGCCTACGCCTTATCATCAAACAATTTTTTCCCTGCCAGTTGCTGTGGATGCGCCGCTTGCGTTTTTTGAGCGCCGTCGTGGGCGTCCATGTGCCCCGTTTTTAATCCTGATTCTTCAAGCTGGTTTTTCAGGTAATCAAGGTTGTGTTTGATAAGTTCTGTCGTTTGCGTGTTTTGGCTTTTGAAAAAGGTATTGATAACATCGTTCCGGTAGGAAACTATGCAATGAATAGTACCCAGCCCCGGCGGCGTAATGGTGATATTAACCGACCAGTCGCCGCTGCCGGATTGTTGTTTGTTTTCCTTGTCCTGCTGCACTTCAATCCTGACCGATTCCGCCTGTTGCCGGTCAATAAAAGGAATGTCGATAATCCACAGTTGCTTTGGGTTGTCTTCCTTGGGCAAGGACATTAATTGATCCAGTACTAACTTGGCAACGGTGTTTTCGGTTTTATGTTGCAGATTCTTGAGCAGGTCAAGATCAACTTGATTTAATGACTGTTCGTCTTGATGAGTGATTTCCTGCTTTAAGGCTTGAATAAATTTAAGCAAATTGGCTTTAAAATCCTCGGCAATCAAACCGGTATCGCCTAAAGCGCCTGCTTTGGGTGTGTTACTCCCTGCATCCATGGCGTCATCTGTCGGATTTAATTTTGAAGGTACTAATTCAGCTCCATGAATAGGCTTCGAATTAGTATCCGGTCCGTTAGGCAATGGCTGTTTTTGCGTCAGATTCTGTAATATTTCAGCGGCTATGCGCTGTAATGATTGGGGCACGCTTTCATTTTTTATCAGCTGCGGTAGTTCTTTAATTAACTCGGCTTGAGCCGGTAGTTTAGCCTCAAGAAACAGCCCTGAATTAATAATTGCCAGCTTAAGGCCCTGGCTAGTAATCAACTGCTCTTTTGGCGGCAGGTTTTGGACTATTTTTGCGGCAATATCCTTTAAGACCTGGGGAACGCTTTCGTTCTTCATCAGTTGCGGCAAATCTTTTATTAACTGATTTAAAAAGAGGGGCGAAGCTTCATGTCGCGGTAGAAACTGCTTTATAAATTCGGCTACCTTGGCCTCGGGAATATGGGGGGCGGCAGGAATAATCTTAAATTCCGGCGTGGTTCCTGTTTTGACGATTTCCAGGTTCAGGTTTTGCCCGATTTTTAAATCCGAAGGCGCATTGGTCAGTTGAGTTCGATCGATAGTGATAACAGCAACTTGTTTATTGCCGGTATTCGCTGTCGATGGGTTAGAAACCTGTAGCTGAATTTTATTGCCGATGAGGCTGATTATCTTTGCGTCCAAAAGCTGCTTTACGGACGATGGGGAGGCGGCGTTATCCTGTTTTTCGGTGATTGTCAGTCGACCGGTTGCGACATCTTTTGCAGTCGGCCGCATCGGTTCCCTACCACTTGCGGCACTCCCACCATCCCTGGCAGTCGGTATTAACTTTAAGCGCAATTCAATGGCTTGGTTTTTTAGTTCGGGTAACGGATCGAGAACCTTAAATTCGATGGAAGGCGCTATTTGGGTCACCTGAATTTTCAAATCCTGCCCTGGGCTTAACGTAATCGGCTGGTTGCTTTGTACGCTGACGTCCTTGCCGCCCAATGATAAGGTAATCGCATTTTTTGCCGCTTGTATCTCGGCGTTGATCACTTTTACGTCAAGCTGTTGCCCGACTTTCAGGTTTAAGGTGTTTTCCAACAGTCTGCCAGGAGCTGACAGGGACTGGGTGTTTATTAGCGAGTTAATGTCCATTAAGCCAGCATTTGCCGAATGTGCTCGATTTCATCTTTGGCAGTATCCAGTATATTGATGCTGTCGTTTGCATCCAAATGCCCTGCCAGCTTTTTATAAGCGGGCAGGGCATCTATTTTGGGTATTTTTTTTATATCAACTTTCCCGATAAAACTGTGCAACTGCGAAATCATCACAATGTCTGCGTAATTGGCCTGGTTATTGTTATTGCGAAACCAATTTTCGGCATTAATCACCACCTCTTCAAAATCCTCAGGAAAATCCCAGTGACGAATGATTTGCACGCCAATATCTGCTCGCAATTCCTTGACCGTTTCTACAAGGTCTTTTGGATTAGCAAGAATATCGGGATGGTTATCGGCATAAGTCAAAATGGGTACGATGCCAATATCATGAATCAGTCCGGCCAGCATGGCTCGGTCCGGGTCGAATCCGGGAATTTTATGGGCGAAAACGGCGCTGATGGAGGCAATGTAACTGCTGTGCGCCCATAACTCGGCCATTTTTTGACGGATAACGTGGGACTTGGCGTTAAATACCGATTTCATCGCAAACGCAGTGATAATGTCCTGGGCCGTTTTCAATCCCAATCGGGTTAGCGCTTCGGGGCAACTTTCAATTTTTTTTCGCCCCCTATATAAAGGGCTGTTGGCGATTTGTATCAGTCTGGCGGTGATTGACGGATCAATTTGGACTATGCGGGCTATTGAGGAGGTGCTGGATTTATCGTCATTAATGGCGCGGCGAATTTTAAAAGCAACATCCGGGATAGTCGGCAGCATCAGGTCATCGGATTGCATATGCCGATAACAGTCCGTCAAAAGTTTGTTTTTAGCCAAACTTGCGGTGACATTGTTAAGGTTGGTGTTGGTTTGGCCCATGTTGTGTCTACTTAATATTCAAACAAGCTCGCAAAGTTTAGTTTAAAATCCGTCTATTCGTCGAACCGTATTACAGCTATCTTACTTTGTACAGCAATGAAAACAACGCCATCTGAAGTTTTAACAACTTTATCAACCATTCGCGACTACATTCGCTGGGCCGCCAGTCGTTTTACCGAGGCCAAAGTGAGTTTCGGTCATGGGACTACAACTGCGCTGGATGAAGCGGCGGCCCTGGTTTTACATACCATTCATCAGCCCTATAATCTGGCCGATGCGTATCTGGAAAGCGTTTTAACGCTGACTGAACGTCAGGCTGTGATCGATATGATCGACAGACGCATCAACGAACGCATACCGGCCGCTTATTTGACCCACGAAGCTATTTTTGCGGGCTTGTCATTTTATGTTGACGAGCGGGTGCTGGTACCGAGATCGCCTATTGCCGAATTAATCGAACAGCGTTTTGCGCCTTGGGTGGATGAAGAGCAGGTCGTCCGCATTCTGGATTTGTGTACCGGCAGCGCCTGCATCGCCATAGCCTGCGCTTATGCCTTTGCCGACGCTTACGTTGATGCAGTGGATCTATCGGCGGATGCGCTGGCCGTAGCGGAGCTGAATGTCGCCAAGCATCAGCTGGCCGACGCGGTAACGCTTTACCAGTCGGATTTGTTTAAAGAACTGCCCGATACGCGCTACGACATCATCGTCAGCAATCCCCCTTACGTGTGTCTTGAAGAATGGGAACAATTACCCGCAGAATTTCGCGCCGAGCCTGATATGGGCTTTAAAGGCGGACACACTGGGCTGGACATTGTTTTGCGCATTCTGGTCGATGCCGACCAATATCTGGCAGATCAGGGGATTCTGGTTGTGGAAGTGGGCAGCAGCGCCGAAACGTTGCAGAACGCTTTCCCCGATGTGCCTTTTTACTGGCTGAGTTTTGAGCGCGGCGGCGATGGCGTATTTTTGCTGACGGCCGAACAGGTCAGTCAATATAACGAATTATTTTTAGCGGCTTTAGATTAGATATGTCTGGAAATTCAATAGGAAAATTATTTACCGTCACCTCGTATGGCGAAAGTCACGGCCCGGCTATAGGTTGCATCGTTGATGGCTGTCCTCCGGGAATGGCCTTGACCGAAGCCGACTTGCAAGAAGACCTGGATCGCAGAAAGCCCGGCACCTCACGGCACACCACCCAGCGGCGTGAAGCCGATGAAGTCAAAATCCTGTCCGGCGTGTTTGAAGGCAAAACCACCGGTACGTCGATTGGGCTGTTAATTGAAAATACCGATCAACGCTCCAAGGATTATTCCAAGATCGCCGATACCTTCAGGCCGGGTCATGCAGACTATACCTATCAGCACAAATACGGCATCAGGGATTATCGCGGCGGAGGGCGTTCATCGGCCCGTGAAACAGCCATGCGTGTTGCGGCGGGCGGTATCGCCAAAAAATACCTCAAGGAACAGGCGGGCATAGAAATACGCGGTTATTTATCGCAACTGGGACCGATAAAAATCGAGAAAGTCGATTGGACGATTATCGACAGCAATCCTTTTTTCTGCCCGGATGTGGATAAAGTGGCTGAAATGGAAGCTTATATGGATGCGTTGCGCAAGGAAGGCGAGTCCATCGGCGCAAGAATTGAAGTCGTGGCAACGAATGTTCCGCCGGGGTTGGGTGAGCCTGTTTTTGATCGTCTTGATGCCGACTTGGCTCATGCCTTGATGAGCATTAATGCGGTAAAAGGCGTGGAAATCGGCGACGGTTTTGATTGCGTCAACAGCAAAGGTACCCAGTTTCGCGATGAAATCACTCCGGGCGGTTTTTTAAGCAATCATGCCGGCGGTATTTTGGGCGGCATTTCCAGCGGCCAAAATATCACTGCCAGTATCGCTTTAAAACCAACTTCCAGCTTGCGCCTGCCGGGTAGAAGCATCAACCTGCAAGGCGAGGCTATTGATGTGGTCACCGAAGGCCGTCACGATCCCTGCGTAGGCATACGCGCAACGCCGATTGCCGAAGCGATGATGGCGATAGTGATCATGGATCATTTGTTGCGTCATCGGGCGCAAAACATCAACGTGCAATCGGGATTGCCTGTTTTAAGATAAGTATATTATTTCACTCCCACGCCCTGCGTTACTGCCATTAAGTTAAGAGACCAGTCCATTCTCCCACCGGGAGAAGGTTAGGATGAGGGGATCAAATAAAGCATTTACTTGTTTTTACTCTCCTCACCCCGACCCTCTCCAACAGGAGAGGGAGATTTTTTCCTTAGCTTAATGGCAGTGACATGCGGCGCCGCGAATAACGCAAATATCCGAAACGCAGATGGCAAAAACATGGGACCCAACGCGTCCACCAAGGCATTTTCACGCAACGCGTTCGCCGTTATACACAAGTCTATGGGAAGACCGTCATTCCGGCAGGGATTGCCGAAATCCAGATTACATGGACGTATTTAAGCTCGTCATTCAGGGCACTGGATACTCGCTTCCCGGCCGGTATGACGAGTTACGTGGGAACTTGTATATAAAGACGAGCGCAACGCGTGGGAACTAGCGAAAATGAATAATTCAATGTCTATCCCATACTGGCGGCTGTCGGGCTTTTACTTCTTTTATTTTGCAACAGTAGGGGTTTTTATCCCTTATTGGGGCCTCTATTTAAAAGAAAGCGGCTTTAATCCCGTTGAAATCGGCGAGCTTTCCGCAATGCTAAGCGGCACACGAATTATTGCTCCAATTTTATGGGGCTGGATTGCCGACCGTACCGGAAAGAATTTACGCATTATTCGTATAGCCGCATTTTTAACCGCTTTATTATTTGCCGGTTTTTTATATGTTCATGGTTATTTCTGGGTTGCCTGGATAACGATTGGCTTTAGTTTTTTTTGGAATGCCGCTTTGCCGCAATTTGAAGCGGTAACCTTGTATCATTTAAAAAATGAAGCACATCGTTACAGCCAAATAAGACTATGGGGATCTATCGGTTTTATTGTTGCGGTGCTAGGCGTAGGGCGGTTGCTGGATTATCAGTCCGCGCAGATTATCCCTACGGCGATTACCCTATTGATGACGCTAATCTGGGTGGTCAGTCTAATGACGCCGACCATACAAGCCTCTCATCATGTCGCCGCCGTCGGCATGATGCAAATTATGAAAAGGCCGGAGCTGTGGGCCTTTCTGGTCGTTTATATGCTGTTACAGCTTGCGCACGCGCCTTACTACGTTTTTTACTCGATCTATCTTAAGCATTATCAATACACGGCAAGCCTGACCGGATTTTTGTGGGCGCTGGCCGTATTTGCCGAGATCGTTTTATTCATCTACATGCGCCGTGTGTTGAAGCGTTTTTCCCTAAGAACGATTTTATTGTCCAGTATTCTGCTGTCGGTTGTTCGTTGGCTGATGATCGCCTGGTGTGTCGACTATTTCTGGCTGCTGCTTTTTGCTCAAGTATTACACGCGGCAACCTTTGCGGGCGCTCATGTTGCCGCTATTCATTTGGTGCATCTGTATTTTGGCGACCGGCATCAGGGCAAAGGTCAAGCGCTATACACCAGCTTGACTTTCGGCTTGGGAGGCATGCTGGGCAGTTACTATAGCGGTTATTATTGGGAGTCGTTGGGCGCGGAGTTCGTCTATTCAATGGCGGCAGTATTTTGTAGTATTGCTTTTGTCATTGCCTATATCTGGGTGGGGCGGGAAAGTTCTCAAAATAGCGCTGTCTTGAGTTAAAATATATCCAACGCACGTCATAAAGTCAGCTTCTTCCCCCTGTTTAAAAGCGGACAATGATGTGCAAACAGCAAAGTATCGGGTTGCGTCTAACCCACCTGCAATTTTCTTGGGAAATAATGTGTTTGAAATCATAAAAAGCGGCGGCTGGATGATGTTGCCGATCATACTGAGTTCCATTGGTGCCATGGGCATTATCGCGGAACGTTTTTGGTCCTTACGAAGAAAGAAGATTTTGCCGCCTGAGCTTGTCGCGCAGGTATGGCGGTTATCCCGCGAAAAAAAGCTGGATGATGTTACCTTGCGGCACTTGAGAAGCAGCTCGCCGCTCGGCTGTATTTTGGCCGCAGGTCTTGCTAATAGTCATCACGGCAGAAAATTCATGAAGGAATGCATTGAAGAAGCCGGTCGCAGGGTCGTGCATGACCTGGAACGCTTTCTCAACACACTGGGTACGATTGCCGCGGTCAGCCCGTTACTGGGTTTATTGGGTACCGTATTCGGCATGATTGATATTTTTGCCTCGCTTTTGCAGCATGGCTCAGGCAATCCCGCCGTTTTGGCCGGCGGTATTTCGGTCGCGCTGATTACTACGGCGTCGGGTTTGACGGTGGCTATCCCCAGTTTGGTTTTTCATCGCTATTTTGAAAGATTGGTTGACGAATATGTAGTCACCATGGAAGAGGAAGCGTTAAAACTGGTTGATATTTTGCATGAAGACCGGAAAGAGTCCTGATGAAGTTTCAGCGTAAAAAAAGGGAAAATGTCGATATTACGTTGATCTCAATGATCGACGTGCTTTTTGTGTTGTTGCTTTTTTTCATGGTTTCCACATCCTTTAATCAACATACGGAAGTCAATATCAAGCTTCCCGAAGCGGAAGGATCGGCGGCCGAGGAGCATCCTAAAACAGTCTCCCTGATGATTGATGCAGACGGTATTTACTCCCTGGTCGGCGAGGACGGCTTGTCTCATCAACTAATCGACCAAAGCCGGGCAGGCTTGAAACAGGAATTGAGTAAACTCGCGGAAAATTCAAAGGATGTCCCTTTTATCATCAACGCCGATGACAAAACGCCCAACAAAGCGGTCATGACTGCGTTGGATATTGCCGGTCAAGTGGGATTCAGTCATATTACTTTTGCAACGCTGCATCCGACCGAATAACCATGAAAAAAACCTTATCCCGATGGCTGGTGGACATTTGGTATAAAGACCCGTTTATCGGCGTGTTCTTGATGCCATTGGGTTTTTTATTCAGCGATTTCGTTAAATTCAGGAAATTTTTGTACCGTATCGGCGTGTTAAAAAAGCACACCCTGCCGGTTCCGGTTATCGTGATAGGCAATATTACCGTGGGCGGCACCGGCAAAACGCCGTTGATTATCTGGTTGGCCGAGTTGCTTGAAAGTGAGGGTTTTAAGCCCGGCATTATCAGCAGAGGTTACGGCGGACAAGCCGAAGCCTGGCCGCAGTGGGTAGATGCAGGCAGCACTGCGGAAAATGTTGGCGATGAGGCCCTGTTGATAGCCAAGCAAACCGGTTGCCCAATGGCCGTAAGTCCGATACGGGTAGATGCCGCCAGACTGCTGCTTGAAAAATCAGACTGCAATGTCATTTTATCCGACGACGGCCTGCAACATTACGCGCTGAACCGGGGCATTGAGATCGCCGTGATCGACGGGGAAAGGCGCTTTGGCAACGGCTATTGCCTGCCGGCAGGGCCGCTGCGCGAACCGATAGAACGTTTGCAGAGCGTCGATTTTATCGTCGTGAACGGGGAAAAATCGGAAGACAATGAGTTTTCGATGCAAATCACCGGCAATACCGCTATCAATTTGGTCACCGGACAACACAAACCGTTGCGGGAATTCAATGCAACCGGCTGTCACGCCTTGGCGGGTATAGGCAATCCCGACCGATTTTTTAAACTGCTGGAATCAGCCGGTTTGAGCTGTAAAACGCGCAGCTTTCCGGATCATTATAAATTCCTGGTTGGCGATATCTCGTTCCCAGGCCCCGAACCGGTATTGATGACCGAGAAGGACGCGGTCAAATGCATGAGTTTTGCAGGAGAGCAGCATTGGTACATCCCGGTAAAAGCTGTTCCTGAAGAGGGCTTTTCTGAGCGATTATTAGTCTTATTGCAAGAAAAATCTAAAACAAGGTAGTAGCTGTTATTTCTAAACCCTTCCAAGAGTGTACTGGTTTTTAGTTGAAACTGACTATCGGTTTTCGGCCAAAACCGGTCATTGAGAGCAAGCTTTTCAAAGTTGAGTCCACCATGACAAATAAAGCCATGGAACCGCAATAAAAATGAGTATGAAAATTTCCGTTATTATAAAAAAACTATCAAATCCTCGTATTAGAAGGCGATTAAAAATTGGCCTTTCTGTTTATGGTGTCGTGATTATCATTGGTCTGTTATTTAAGGTCGTCTATGATATTGGTTATTTTAATGCGCAGTCACTTAAAGATGATAAAAACGCTGAGCAACTCATTACGCATCAAGTGCTGACAATGGAATCTGCTCAGCGTATTGTGTCAGGTGCGCTAAAAGAAGACCCTATGAACCCAAAAACAATTGTGGTTCAGATTATTGATAACAATCAGAAACTTTCAAGCATTATTATAGAAAACAATCAGCAAAGAAAAATTGCTTGGATTATAGATATGCGTTTGTTTTTTACCAATGATCTATTCAATTACGAAGGTTATAATTTAACCGAAGGTATTGAGCATCAACACAATATCAATCGTGGTGATCATTGATTGCCCGTAACAGAGTCGTTCGATGGGTACGATTGCATGGACAGATATATTGCTCCATCCTCCACATCCCTGTGGGTTATGCAGCAGGTAGAGCAATACAGGAGCAGCGTAGCGGTGTGCAGAGAGCACCAAAAGAAGGCGCTTTAGGCGATGCGAAAACCAGATTTATGAGTCGATTGCTGGGGTTCATTGTATTCAATCCAGCCTACGGGACTACTTACCCCTCTCCTGGCGGTGTTGCTAATCGTTCTTAAGTAAAAAAGAACCAACGCAAAAAACTCACAACAGTCGTCAAAAGCCTAAAAAATCATCTTAAGGATATAAAAAAATATGACTGAGGAATTCTTAATCGAATGGACGTTTAGCCCAATCAACTACTTTGAAGAACCTGTGGAATTCCGTTGCAGAAATGAAACGATACGCATAGACAAAGGGTGCGCAGAATCACGCATTCCCCCTGATAGATACGCTCCCGATCACAGCATATGCGACCAGCTGCATAAAGAACTTAATCTTAAGTTTCTTGCTGTACAAATTCTTAACCATCAACCCTACACATTGAACAACCCCAGCATTTTGCAAGGCAATAACATCACAGTAGCAATAGAAGGATTATTTTGTAGAACAAAAATTAGTAACTGATGTTACGCAGTCATCCCTAAATTTGGTTATTCTGTGCGAATGAAAAAAGCAGAATTAGAGTTATACACAGATTATTTGATAAGCACGTTTGGAGCGGCGACAGCCACGGGATTATCGTCGATGGTGGATGGAGATGTGAGCCATGACCGAGTGACGCGTTTTCTGTCAGAACGCGAATACACGTCTCGAGACTTATGGCGCCAGGTAAAATCGACAGTTCGCCAGATAGAGCGGGAAGATGGCGTGTTGATTTTCGACGACACGATCCAGGAGAAGGCCTGGACGGACGAAAATGAGGTGATGTGCTGGCATTTCGATCATTGCAGCGGGCGTTCGGTACGGGGAATCAACTTGCTGAATGCCCTGTATTACAGCGGTGAGGTATCGATTCCGGTTGCGTTTGAGCTGGTGCGAAAGCCGCTGCAATTTTGCGATGTGAAAACGCGACAGGTGAAGCGGGCCAGTGAAGTCACCAAAAACGAATTGATGCGGTGCATGATAGCCACCTGCGTGAATAACGCCTTGAAATTTCGTTATGTGTTGATGGATAGCTGGTTCGCTTCCGTGGAAAACTTCGAGTTTATTGTGAAAAAGAAAAAGCATTTTATCGCTGCGCTCAAAGACAACCGTCTGGTCGCTTTAAGCGCAGCCGATAAGAAGCAAGGTCGCTTTGTACGGATCGATACCCTGGAATTATCGGATAAACAGGTCGTGCGCGGCTGGCTAAAAGGGTATGCAGATGAGGTCCTTTTAGTTCGGCAAGTCTTTACAAACAAAGACGGCAGCACGGGGTTGTTGAATCTGGTCTGCAGCGATTTGACGTGCAACGGCGACATGATCGCGACAATCTATCAAAAACGATGGAAAGTTGAAGTGTTTCATAAATCCTTGAAATCCAATGCCGCATTGGCAAAGTCGCCGACCCGCAGGGTTACCACGCAAAACAATCATGTGTTTATGGCGATTTACGCGGTATTCAAGCTGGAATGCCTGAAGTTAAAACACAAAACGAACCATTTTGCGTTGCGAGCTAAGCTCTTTATTAAAGCAACCCGTCAAGCCTATGCAGAACTTCAGATTCTGCAGGCTGCGTAACATCAGTTAGTAACATTGACCTTATCCAATACGATAAATCTGGAAATGTGGTTGGTGATTCAAAAAAAGAACGAATTGAAGAGCAAAATAATTTCATAGGATTGGTTAGCAAGCATTCTTCGGATAGTCTACTTGTCAAAATGATTATGCACTACGATGAGGCGGTACGTGACATCAGCAAAGAATTTGTTCATCTATATGATATTCGAGACGCTATAGCGACACTTGGTGGTGAAGAAGGCTCCAGAAATACTATCAGCAAAACAGAATGGGGAAATAAATGGAGTGCTTTAGGAAAACTCTGCAACCACCCTGAAATAAGGCAAGGGCGACACACTGGAAAAAACAAGGGGCCATTAAGAGATGCGACCGAAGAAGAGTTGCAAGAAGCCCGTAGCGTAGCGCGCTTTTTTATTGAAAACTATATCAATTACTTAGAAAACAAAGACCTCGCATAATGCGGCCTATGCAAAAAAGTGCCGCATTATGTTGTTGCAGGGTAAAGCTTGATGGGTAGGTGTTGTTGATAAAAACCAAAGTCCTTGTCGCTAGTAAATATTGGGATGTTTAACCGCACCGCAACAGCACAAATCAATAAATCAATGTGCGATCCCTGAACGCCTTTTTGGCGGCATTCATTATAGAACTTGGCCGCAATAATATAATCTTCATCCAGAATGGGCGTGTTTTCAAAATAACTCAGTTTGGTTTTTAGCAGTTCGAATTTATTCAAATCGCTGTAGCCGGATAAAATCTCTTGTCGAATAGCACCAATAATCAACACGCGCTGGTCGGCTATGAGTGTTTCCAGACTCTTTACCTGCGATTCAAACTCCGGTTTTTTAGAACGGAGCGCGTGTGACCAGATGCAGGTATCGACCAATACTTTCAAGAATGTCGCCCTTGCTTGTAATCGTAATCAGGGTCAGGGTCGAATTTGCCGAACAGATCGATAACTTCCGCTTGCTTACGGTGATTAATAAATTCTCTTAACGCCGTAACAACCGTATCTTCCTTGGTTTTAAAGTGTCCTAGTGTTAACGCCTCATTAATTAAATCATCATCAATAGCAAGATTAGTTGTCATAAATTTAGCCTCTATAAGATTTTTAACACAAGATTTGTTTGTTCTGTTATTTCACTCTCTCAATATGAATCATGGTCGCCCGTAAAGAAGTCAGCACGTCGATAAACAAACAAACCATTGAGCTGAAAATAAATAACACGCTGAACACGACAAACAAGATCAAAACTTCAGCGTTGATTTGATTAGTAAACCGCAAAGCTATTGAGCCGAGCATAAACACGCCGCTGCTGATCGCACTGCACAGCAGCAGGCCGAAACTCCACTTGAGCACATGGCACCGGTACACCATGGTGTTGAGTTCTATTTCCAGTTTTTCCGCTTCGTTGCTGGTTTTCAGCTCAGTGTAAATGTCTCTTACCCGCCCGATGGCATGGGTATAACGGGCATTCAAGGTCAGTACAAAAATACCGATACTGGAAAACAAAACCAGTGAGCTGGTTATCAGTTCAACAATGCCGTCTAGTTTGGCAAGCATTAACCATCCTGGCCGTCAATTCTGGCACTGCTTAATATGGGGGCGTAGACAAAGACGAACAAGGAGAATGCCGCCAGCCAGGACAGTGTCGATACGTAGATTAAATTTTCGTACCAGTGCGGCATCGCTATCGGCAACAAAACCCGAAACAATGCGGCAACATTAATCAGCACAAACGCGATAGCCATCGTATTGGAAGCCTTCATCGCCCGACCGGTATGGCCTAGCGATACCCGCGCCATCATGCCCAGTGTTAATACGCCGATACCTCCCAGCGTAAAAGCATGCAGCGCCAATGACGGCAGCACTACGGAATAGGCCGATAATACCGTCAACATAAAACCCAGAATGATCCAGCCGTAACCGGCATAAAGCACCCATAACAAGGGTACGTACATGACGCGTTGCACATACCAGTCGGATAGTCTGGCGACGTTAACGGCAACGGCAACAATCGCCGCCAAGGCCAGCAAGGTTCCTGAAATACCGAATATTTGCAGGGCAAATACGATAACGGCTGAAGCTACCGATGCGTTATCCAGTAATGGATTTCTGATGATCAACGTTCCCGGTATGCCGCGCTCGGTAAAAAAAGGAAATACCCGCCCGGCTATAATCAAAATCAAAATAATGATAGTCGCAACGACCAGCTGAATTCCTATTGTTGCAGTGTTTTCTTGCAGGCCCAGCATTTCAGCATGGATCAATCCGTTACCCAAGGCCAATAACATTATCAGCCCTATAAAAAAGAGATTTCTATACTGTTTGGCCTCAATGATCGGTTTGCTGACTTGATAAGCCAGGGCGGGCAAAAATGCAAAATCCACCAGTGCAATCAAGGCGTCAGGCAACAGGCCTGCATAAAACGGCAGGATACGTCCATAAAGCCATAACAGGCACAGGCTTGCCAATTGGTCGCCGGTTGAGGTCGGTTTGCCGGTCCAGTTTTTAACCGCTGTTAATAAAAAACCTGCAATGACGGCTACGGCATAGCCCAGCAGCATTTCGTGCGCATGCCAGTAGTTATTGGGATAATAATGTTCCGACGTTAACGTGCCGTTGAATATGGCATTCCAAAACACAATCAGGATCAACGCCGCGAGGCCTGCCAACGCAAAAAAAGCTCTAAATCCAAGTGCAAATAGAGGGTAATCAAAAATAGGTTGTGATTTCATTGCGTTGTTTCCGGCCAGTTCAGCTCAGCGTTCGAGAATGTTTGTAATTATACTCATTTCTCTATCAAAAGAGCCTTTTGTGTTTCCATGATGATTTTTTTTATTTTACTCAATACTTGCTGTTGCTGCTCTGAAGGCAGTTTGCCAAATGCTTGTTCAAATTCGGTTAGGCTGTAGGCGGATTCACCTGCAGCGTTATCGGATAAGTTAAGGCCGCAATCGGTAACGACGTGTTTAATGGGTTCGGCGGCATTTTCTAACGGCATTGCGGCGGACAAGACCGTGCGTATCATGGTGTTGATGCGGATAAAAATGGACTGCCCGGTTAATAGGTCATCGACGATGCGTTTGGCGGATTCTTCGGTATAGCCTCTGCGCTTGGTGTCCTTAAAGGTCTTCATTTGAAGCGTAACGGGGGGATTCTTGTCGATTTGGTATTCAAAACCAAAGGCGCTGCCTTGCGAGGCGATCAAGCTGTCGGCCTCAACAGCCACTTGCAAGGTATTGTCCTTGCAGATAATGTCCAGTCTGAGGTTGTCGTAAAGACCGCGAGGCGGCAAAGGTGATTGGGCAAAGCTAAAGGTTCGATTACTTAACCGGTCGCTTTCCTGGTGATAGCTCCAAGTGTTGGCAGCGAATGCGGATAAGGGACAAAAAAGCAGCAGCGCCAAAATGAGTGGTTTTGCGGATTTGTCGAATAGGGGAATTGTCGGCGATTGCATGGAGCAATTGCCGGGAGTCATTGCCGGAAGAAAGTTAAGTTTCATTTTTAATGCCCTAATCCCAAAGCACTCGATTATTCCACCAACTTAAAAAAGCTTTTTGGAGCGCCGCATATCGGGCAATCCCAGCTATCGGGAATGTCCGCCCAGCGGGTTCCCGGCGCAATACCGCTATCAGGGTCGCCTTTGGCTTCATCATAGATGTGCTCGCATTCCAAACAATGATACTTTTTAAAATCTGACATGCTCTGCCTACTTAAGATAATTGAAAGGGTAGTCTACGCGTCTTGAAAACCGGTTGCACGGTTAACCTTTACCGCGAGTACGGGTTCTGGTGTTGGTGCTGGTAGGGGATCTGTCTTTACAGATTTCCAGTGTCTCAAAGCGTTTTTCAATAAACTGGATGATTAAATCTGCAATATCCTTGCCGCTGGCAGCTTCGATACCTTCCAATCCGGGCGATGAGTTAACCTCCATAATGACCGGGCCGTGATTGGAACGCAGCATATCGACGCCGCACACGTTCAGCCCCATGATTTTTGCAGCTCGCACTGCGGTAGAACGTTCTTCTGGCGTTAATCGCACTAAAGTTGCAGAACCGCCGCGATGTAAATTTGACCGAAATTCACCGGCCGTTGCTTGGCGTTTCATCGCGGCAACGACTTTGCCGTCCACCACAAAGCAGCGAATGTCACTGCCGCCGGCTTCCTTGATAAACTCCTGCACCATGATGTTGGCTTTGAGTCCCATGAAAGCCTGAATAACGCTCTCTGCGGCGTTATGGGTTTCCGCCAGGACCACACCAATGCCTTGCGTGCCTTCCAGCAGTTTAATCACCAGCGGAGCGCCGCCGACTTGAGCAATCAAGTCCTCAATATCATCGGGATTATTGGCAAAGCCGGTTACCGGCAGGCCGATACCTTTTCTGGCCAGTAACTGGGTCGATCTTAATTTATCGCGTGACCGCGAGATGGCCACCGACTCATTCAAAGGAAAAACATTCATCATTTCAAACTGCCTTAATACCGCAGTTCCGTAGAAAGTGACTGAAGCGCCAATCCGGGGAATAACGGCATCGAATCCCGTTAAGTCTTCACCTCGATAATGGATAGAAGGATTATGCGAGGTAATATTCATATAGCAACGCAACACATCCAAAACCCGTACCTTATGACCCCTGGCTTCTGCGGCTTTGACCAATCGAGAGGTCGAATACAGTTTGGGGTTACGGGACAAAATAGCTATTTTCATAAAGACTTAAGTTCTCGATTTATACATTTAAGGTAAAGGCATATTTTGACACGAAATAAGGCAGGATGCTTTAGAAATGGGACACTAGAAGGAACGTGTACGGTTTCACTATTGAAGTAGCGCAGCCCCATCACTTAACTGCTGTATATCCAGCCCAAGTTTGTGCGACTAAACAGAGTTAAAAATCATGTTTGGGCAATAGGTCGAATTGTTACTTTTTGTTTTTAAGCGTAAGCGCCGCGCCATGCAGAGCTTTGGCGAGGGTAGGGTGGGCGTGTATGGTTCTGGCCAGGTCTTCGCTGCTGGCGGAGAACTCCATGGCCAGCACGGCTTCTGCAATCATTTCGGAGGCTTGCGTGCCAATGATATGAATGCCGAGCAGGGCATCGGTTTCTGCGTGTGCGATGATTTTAACCATACCCTCAGTCTGGCCCATGGCTTGGGCGCGAGCGGTGGCTTTTAACGGAAAGGTGCCGATTTTGATGGGTTCGCCCATCGCCCTTAAGGCTTGTTCGGTTTGGCCCACCCAGGCAATCTCGGGGTCGGTAAAAACAACGCTGGGCAGGAGGTCGTAGTTGACGGGGTTGTGGAGACCGGCGATTTGTTCGGCAACGAATAATCCTTCTTCTATGCCTTTATGGGCAATCATCGGGCCGAGCAAGGTCAGGTCGCCTATCGCGTAAACGCCGGGCAGGGTGGTGCGGCAGTTTTCATCGACGTGAACATAGCCGTTTTCGTCGAGCAGTAAATTGGCTTCCGCAGCGGCCAGGTTTTCGGTATTGGGTTTTCGACCGGATGCAACAATCAGTTTATCGACGCGCAGGGCATGGGTGCCCTCACTATCCTGGTATTCTACGGTGACTTTTTTACTGCCTTTTTTGGCTGAAATAACCCGTGCGCCCAGACGCAGTTCCAGTCCTTGTTCGGTGTATATACGATAGGCCTCCCGCGCAATTTGCTGGTCGGCCAAGCCTAAAAATGATTCCTGCGCTTCCAGCAGAATGGTTTCGGCGCCGAGTCTGTTCCAGATGCCTGCTAATTCGAGGCCTATGATGCCTGCACCGATAATGGCCAATCTCTTGGGTACCGCGTCGAGATTCAAAGCCATGGCGGTGTCAATAATAAATTCATTATCAATCGGTGCGCAGGATAAATCGACCGGGGAGGAGCCGGTGGCCAGGACAATATGCTTGGCTTCGATTATCGATACAGCGGAATGATCGGTCGGCGTGATTTCCACCCGCCGCTCATTGAGCAGCTTGGCCTCCGCCTGAATGCAGTCGATTTTGTAATGGGCGAACGAGTCGGCGATTTGTCGGCTGAGTGCGTCAATAATATTGTTTTTGCGCTGCA
The DNA here is from genome assembly GCF_000190755.2 of Methylobacter tundripaludum SV96. Taxonomy (GTDB): domain Bacteria; phylum Pseudomonadota; class Gammaproteobacteria; order Methylococcales; family Methylomonadaceae; genus Methylobacter_A; species Methylobacter_A tundripaludum. Next base: position 1,046,802 of record NZ_JH109152.1, read on the forward strand.
TCATCAGCGCAATATCCACCGAAACGGCCTCTGCCTGAATACCGTGTTCTTTCAGGTTGTGGTTGATCGATTGATAAATTTTCGCCGATTCCAGCAGGGCGATAGACGCAACGCAACCGGCGTTCAGGTATGTGCCGCCCAGACTGCTTTGGCCTTCTTCATCATGCCAGTTATCGATACAGGCGGTTTTTAAGCCGAGCTGGGCGCATCGGATGGCGCTGGAATAGCCTGCCGGTCCTGCGCCGATGACGATGACATCAAACGACTTTACTTGTTTTTTTGACATGGTCTTATATGTTAAGCAATAGGTGGGCGGGCGCTTCCAGGCATTCTTTGATGGTGACTAGAAATTGCACGGCCTCGCGCCCGTCAACCAATCGATGATCGTACGATAAAGCCAGATACATGATCGGCCTGATAACAATCTGTCCGTTTTCAACCACGGGGCGCTCTTTGATGGCATGCATGCCCAAGATGGCGCACTGCGGTGGATTGAGTATCGGCGTGGACAGCATCGAACCGAAAATGCCGCCGTTGGTAATGGTGAAGGTACCGCCTTTCAAATCGTCGTAAGTCAAGGTGCCGGACCGGGTTTTTGCGCCGAAATCGACGATGCTTTGTTCGATGCCGGCAAAATCGAGTTGGTCCGCATCGCGCAATACCGGCACGATCAAGCCGCGCTCGGTGCTGACCGCAATGCCTATGTCATAGTAGCCGTGATAGATAATATCGTTATCGTCGATGGAAGCATTGATGGCCGGGAAGCGCTTTAAAGCCTCGATAGACGCCTTGACAAAGAAAGACATAAAGCCCAGTTTGACATGGTGCTTTTTTTCAAAGCGTTCTTTGTACTGGTTGCGAAGATCAATCACGTTTTGCATGTTAACTTCATTAAATGTGGTCAGCATCGCCGCATTTTGCTGCGCCTGTAACAGGCGTTCGGCAACTTTGGCCCTTAGCCGGGTCATAGGGACACGCTGCTCCGGACGCAGATTTGAAATCACCCGGCCTGTTTCCTCTTTAGGCGCAGGGTGACTGATGGCGGTAGCTGTCTCCTCCTTTGTCAAAGGGGGGCTGAGGGGAATTTCGGCCTTGGCGGTCGGAACTATCAGTTGAGCTTCCTGCAGGGTTTTTTTATGGAGGTAATCCAAAACATCGGTTTTAGTAAGACGGCCGTCTTTTCCTGAACCTTTGATAATGGAAGGGTCCAGCGCATTTTCAGCAATCAACCGGCGTACCGACGGGCTTAGCGGGATGTCCGATTCATCCTCGTCCTCAGGTTCGGGAGCGGTCGCCGCTGTTTTTTGGCCTTCTTCCACGGCTTGCGGTTCCAGCAAAGCCAGTACTTCGCCGCCGACCACAATGGAGCCGTCTTCCTTGAGTATTTTGCCAAGGATGCCGGATTCCGGCGCAGGAACTTCAAGCACCACCTTGTCCGTTTCAAGATCAACGAGGTTTTCGTTCTTGATAACGGTATCGCCGGGTTGCTTATGCCAGGTGATCAACGTTGCATCGGAGACGGATTCGGGTAGGTTGGGAACTAGGACTTCAATGCTCATGTTATTTTCCTGAAAGTTTGCCGTAAAGGGCCGATTGAACGACCGCTTTTTGTTGTTCTATATGGACGCGGAAATTGCCGACAGCGGGCGCCGCCGATGCCTCTCGACCGGCATAAGTCATGCTGATTTTGGCGCCGAGATTATCGGTAAAGTGATGCCGGGATTGATACCAGGCGCCTTGATTTTGGGGCTCTTCCTGACACCAGATGAACTCTTTAAGCTGCGGGTATTTGCCGACTTCCGCTTTGAATAACTCATCGGGAAAAGGGTAGAGCTGTTCTATGCGGGCAATGGCGACATGCTTAAGGTCGTCCTGGCGCCGTGTTTCCAGCAGGTCGTAATAGACTTTGCCTGCGCACATGACCAGGCGAGTTACCTTTTTGGGATTGATGTCGTCCTGCTCGCCGATGACCGGCAGGAATTGACCGTTCGTCAAATCTTCCAGTGTGGAGACCGCAAGCTTGTGACGCAGCAAACTCTTGGGGCTCATAATTATTAAGGGTTTCCGATACGGTCGCAGCATCTGGCGACGCAGCAAATGAAATATTTGCGCGGGCGTAGTCGGGCTGCAAACCTGCATGTTATGTTCGGCACACAGTTGCAGATAGCGTTCCAGCCTAGCCGAGGAATGTTCCGGTCCCTGGCCTTCAAAGCCGTGCGGAAGCAGCATCACCAGATTGCACATGCGGCCCCATTTGGTTTCGCCGGAACTGATAAACTGGTCGATAACCACTTGCGCGCCATTGGCAAAATCGCCGAACTGCGCTTCCCAAATAACCAGGGTATTCGGCATCGTGGTGCTGTAGCCGTATTCGAAACCCAACACGCCCGCTTCGGAAAGCAGCGAGTCGAAAATCTGCGCATTGCCTTGATCTTTGTCCAGGTGTTTAAGCGGCGTGTAGGTTTTATTATGCAGTTGATTATGCAAAACAGCATGCCGATGCACAAAAGTGCCGCGACCGACATCCTGCCCGGTCAGACGAACGTGGTATTTTTCCGTTAACAGCGTCGCATAGGCCATGTTTTCGGCAAAACCCCAGTCCAGCGGCATGGCTCCCGCCGCCATTTTACGGCGGTTGTCCATGACTTTGGCGACTCTGGGGTGCATTTCAAAACCGGTCGGCAAGCGCTGCATCCTGTCGTTACAAAAGCGCAGGCGATCCATGGAAACGGCTGTATTACAAGCTGATTTCCAGTCGCTGCCCAGGAATTTATTCCATTGGTTGGTGTAAGGGTAGGGGCCGTCGGTCAGGACGGGCCGGGACACCACTTCACCGGCTTCGAGCAGTTTTTGGTAATTTTGCTCCAACTCGGTGGCTTGTTCATGGGTGATGAGCCCGGTTTTGATGAGTTTTTCGGCGTAAAGCTTCCGCGTCGTCTTGAGCTTGCGGATTTTTTTATACATCAAGGGCTGGGTGGTTGAAGGCTCATCGGCTTCATTATGCCCAAGGCGGCGATAGCAAATAAGATCGATGACCACATCTTTATTAAAGGTCATCCGGTAGTCCATTGCCAATTGGGTTACAAAGATAACGGCGTCGGGATCATCGCCGTTGACGTGAAAAACCGGCGCCTGGATCATGCTGGCTACATCGGTGCAATAAAGCGTGGAGCGCGCATCCAGCGGGTTGCTGGTAGTAAAGCCGATTTGATTGTTGATGACGATATGCACGGTTCCGCCGGTGGAAAAAGCGCGGGTTTGCGACATGTTCAGGGTTTCCATGATGATGCCTTGCCCGGAAAAGGCCGCATCGCCGTGGATTAAAATGGGAATTACCGTATTGCTGCCGTTTATTCCCGCCCTGTCCTGACGGGCCTTGACCGAGCCTTCGACCACCGGGTTGATGATCTCCAAATGCGATGGGTTGAATGCCAGCGTTATATGAACCGGGCGGCCGCCGGGCGTACTGATGTCCGATGAAAAGCCCATGTGATATTTTACGTCGCCGGTACTGACACCCGGAGAAAGCGGCGAAGTGCCGGCAAATTCGTTAAACAGGCTCGCAGGGCTTTTGCCCAGGATGTTGACCAGTACATTCAAGCGGCCTCGGTGGGCCATACCGATCACAATCTCATTAACGCCTTTTTCGCCAAACCCTTGCGTTAATTCATCCAGAATCGGAATCAGCGATTCGCCGCCTTCCAGAGAAAAACGCTTTTGACCGACAAATCGGTTATGCAAATGGCTTTCTATGCCTTCAGCGGCGGTCAATAGCTTAAGCGTCCAGAGTTTTTTTTCAGGCTCCAGCTCCAAGTTGGCTTTAGCGCTTTCCAGACGGTTTATTATCCAGCGCCTGATTTGGGTGTCGACGATGTGCATGTATTCAGAGCCGATGCTGCCGCAGTAAATCTCTTGCAGATTGGCAATGATGTCGCGTAAAGGCAGCCGGTCAATACCGTAAAGCGCGCCCGTGTCGAATAAGGTGTCCATATCAGGCTCGGAGAGACCGTAATAAGAGGGGTCCATATCGGGAGGCGGCGGCAAGGTTCTGCCCAGCGGGTTGTTGGCGGCAATCTGATGGCCGCGAACCCGGTAATGATTAATAAGGCGGGCAACAGCCGATTGTTTTTTGACGCTTTCTTCGGTAAAGCCTTGTAATTTCGCCAATCGGCCTTGGGATTTAAGCGCAAGCTGCGCAAAGCGTTCTACGACAGGGCTATGAGGCGTCTCATAATCAGCGCCGTTGTGAATTTCGCTGAATTTCTTTTGCCAGCTGGGTTCAACCGAGTCGGGGTCTTCCAGGAATCGTTCATACAAGTTCTCAACAAAGCCGGCGTTGCTGCCATAGAGGGAGGAAGAATCTTGAAAAAGTTTAAGCAGCTTACTCATTATGAATGTCCAATTTATTCTGTAAGGATTTTGTCTTTGTCTGAACTCTTAAGTAGTATATTACCAAGGTTTAACGCATTCGCTGACTAAAATATGCGATGCCGAGCCAAGAAAAACAACCCATTGTTTTCACCTATAAGTATGGTCGATATGATTTTATGACAGACAAAAGAAATATTGTAATTAAAGTTAGCTATCCGGCACGTGGAAAAGCGACGGAGAATTTTCAGCCTAAAATGACAACCGAATGGGATTTTAAAAGGATATTGCTTGCCGCTGGTGTACTGGTTTTAATTTTAGCAACGTTGTTTTATGTTATTAATAAAGATACGCAAAAAAACGATGCAGATAATGCGACGGTGGTAGTTAATACTGTAGAAGAAAAGGTAGTGCCGCAGGTTGAGATTAAGGAGGTCGAGGTAAAAAAATCGGATAGTTCCAAACAGGTAGCCGCAAAAACTAACTCCCTAATTAAGCCGACAAAAGAATCCAATAAGAAAAGTAAACCGGCTTCCGACATTACGGTTAAGAAAACTGTAAAAAAACCACCCAATGAAAAAGTCATTAAAGATCCCGGGCATTCGAAGGTTAATCATAATGTGTCAAGGGCAGTGTTAACTTACGATCTTAATAATAAAGAACCCGCAGGTGAAATAACGCGGACCGTGAATGTTAGCGGAAAAAATCCGACATGGATCTATTATTTTACTGAGTTAAAATCAATGAATGGTAGAAGGGTTTATCATGAGTGGGTGAAAAATGGTGTGCTTGTTTCCAAGCAAGAGCTGATTATATCGGGTGATTCATGGCGCACATCCAGTCGCAAGTTATTCACCGATTCTACAAAAGGTAACTGGTCTGTAAGACTGGTTGATGAGCACGGCCAGTTATTAAATGAAAAGAATTTTAAGGTTGAATAACTTTGTACGCCATATCTCTAATATATTTATAATTAGATTGATGATATAGTTAATATAACTTTTCTTATTTTAAGGACTCAAAATGACTGAATATCAAAATCTTTCCGAACGTGAATTGCAGGCTGTTATTGAAAATGCAGAAAAAGCATTAAAAAATAAACAGGCTAATAAGCGCAAAGAAGTTATAGCGCAAATTAAAGAATTGGCAGCTTCTATTGATGTCATTGTGGAGATTCATGAGCCTGAGAAGAAGCCTGTTCGCAAGGGCGCCAAGGTTGCTATTAAATATCGTCATCCTGATGATCATAATAAAACATGGACAGGTCGCGGAGTGGCACCAAAATGGATGCAGGAATTGCTGAACGCCGGGTGTAATCGTTCTGAATTTGAAGTATAAAGATTAGTGTATATTCAATGATACGTATGTGGAAACGCTGAACTTTCATCGTTTCCACGATTCCAGTGCTTTTCAATTTTGGTGCGCTGGATTTTTAACACATGTCTCCATCTTCGGGCTTTTGCCCGCCCCGCGTTAAACTTTGTTAAGTCGCCGTGTTACACGTTGCATTTATAAAAAGACTTCGATTTCCATGAATGCATCATCCTTCTGTCTTTAAGATCAAAGCAAGGGCAATTGTTTACGCGCCCCTTTTCCCCCACCCATAAAAACACCCGCTTAAAAATACGGAAATTACACGGATTATTGTGATATAGTTTCTTTAATGAGAATGATTGTTGATAACTTCTGGAGCGGTTGATTTTTAATGCACTTTATTTCAATGGTTAATTTATGACAATAAGCTTAAAAAACCTGGCTGTGGGCGATTCGGGAAAGATAGTCGGCTTTGAACAGTCGGGCAAGGCTTATCGAAAACGCTTGCTGGCCATGGGCTTGACGCCTGGAACCGAGTTTAGCGTTACCCGTTTTGCACCAATGGGAGATCCGGTTGAAATTAAATTGCGTGGATTTTCATTAACCCTGCGCAAGGATGAAGCAGCCATATTGTTGATAGAGAAACTCTAATGAAAACTGATTTTACGGTTGGCGTTGTTGGTAATCCAAATTGTGGCAAGACGACATTATTTAATGCGCTCACCGGCGCAAGGCAGCATGTCGGTAATTGGCCTGGGGTTACGGTCGAGAAAAAAACCGGTGCATACAGCTTCGATCATAAACTGATCGAATTAGTCGATCTGCCCGGCACCTATTCTTTAGAAGCCGCGGACGACCAGGTTTCCTTGGATGAAAAAGTCGCCCGTGATTATGTCGCCTCCAAGCAGGCCGATTTAATCATTAACATTGTCGACGCCTCCAATTTGGAACGAAATTTGTATTTGACCGCGCAACTGATCGAGATGCGGGTGCCGATGATTTTAGTGCTCAATATGATGGATGCCGTCAAGCAACGCGGCATTAAAATTGATGTTGATTTTCTTGAACAGTTTTTAGGCTGCCCGGTTATACCGATTACCGCCTCCATCAAGGGCGGCATCGGCACATTAAAGTCGGCAATCAATAGCGCCGCTATCGTCAAGCCGATACCTTCGGTGAAAATCACTTATACACCTGCGCTGGAGCAAGCTATCAATGACATTTCACCGTTATTGCTTGAGAGCGCGCAACAGAATCGGTGCGACCTGCGCTGGCTGGCCGTCCGCTTGTTGGAAGACGATACGCTGGCCCAACAGTTTGCCGGAACTCGCTTGTTACCGACAGTCAGCCAATTACAGCGCCGGGTAGAAGCGGAAACGGATGATGAAATAGACATTCTTGCGGCAGACGCCCGCTACGGCTTCGTTAATGAATTAACCCATGGCGCAGTCTGCAAACTCACCGAAGTGGGTCGGCACATTACCGATAAAATCGACAACATCGTCTTGAATCGTTTTTTGGGCATCCCGGTTTTCCTGTTAGTCATGTATGCGATGTTCATGTTTACCATCAATATCGGCAGCGCCTTCGTCGATTTTTTCGATCAATCCGTGGGCGCTTTATTGATCGACGGCCTGAGGCAGACACTTACCGGCCTGAATTGGCCGCAATGGCTGATTGTATTAATCACCAATGGCGTAGGCGGCGGCATTCAGGTTGTCGCTACCTTTATCCCCATTGTCGGCTTTCTGTTCATGTTCCTGTCGGCGCTGGAAGACTCCGGCTACATGTCCAGGGCGGCGTTCGTGATGGATAGGTTCATGCGCATGATCGGCTTGCCCGGCAAATCCTTCGTGCCGATGATCGTCGGTTTCGGCTGTAACGTCCCGGCGATTATGGCGACGCGGACGCTGGAAAGCCAGCGCGACCGGATATTGACCAACCTGATGAATCCGTTCATGTCCTGCGGCGCCAGATTGCCGGTTTACGCCTTATTTGCCGCCGCATTTTTCCCGGTCGGCGGCCAGAATCTGGTGTTCGGCCTGTATTTGTTGGGTATTGCAATCGCGGTATTGACCGGCTTGATCATGCGCCACACCCTGTTTAAAGGCGAATCGGCCCCCTTTATTATGGAACTGCCTGCCTACCACATGCCCACAGTGCGGGGTGTCTTTATCAGAACCTGGGACCGGCTCAAATCGTTCTTGTTCAATGCCGGTAAAGTCATCGTGCCGATGGTATTAGTGCTGAACTTTCTTAATGCACTGGGTACGGATGGCACCTTCGGACAGGAAAACAGCAATAAATCGGTATTAAGCGAGATCGGCCGCGGCCTGACACCGGCGTTTAAACCGATGGGCATAGAAAAAGACAACTGGCCTGCAACGGTAGGTATTTTTACCGGCGTTTTAGCCAAAGAAGCGGTGGTCGGAACGCTGGATGCTTTATACAGCCAGATGGCAACAGCAGACGCAAGCGTCGAAAAAGCGCCGTTTAATCTTGAGCAGGCTTTGATTGACGCCTGTTTAACCGTACCTAAAAATCTGCAGGACGTTGCGGATAACCTGTTAGATCCATTGGGTTTGAATATCGGCACAGTCGATGATGTGGCCGCAGCAGCCAGCGAGCAGGAAGTCAATGCCGGTACCTTTGCCGCCATGCAGCAAAGTTTTGACGGCAAAGCCGGCGCTTTCGCCTATTTGTTATTTATTTTGCTGTATGCGCCTTGCGTCGCGGCAACCGCCGCAATCTACCGGGAAACCAATTTTAACTGGACACTGTTTGTGGTGTTCTGGACAACCGGCATTGCCTACATGACCGCAACGATTTTTTATCAATCGATGACCTATAGCCGACATCCCGACTATTCTTTGGTTTGGATAACAGCATTAATCTTTGCGTTTTTAGCGGTATTGTTCGGGCTGTGGCTGCTCGGCAAAAATACTGATGCGGCAGGCGTAAAACCAAGCGGAGAGTCTTTAAGTGATCCTGTCTGATTTGAGAGCTTATTTAAAGGAACAACACCGCATTGCCTTGGCGGATTTAATTATTCATTTCGATATGGATGCCGATGCCTTGCGGGGTATGCTGGATAAATGGATCAGCAAAGGTAAGGTGCGTAAGCTGCCTTTGACTGCTTCTTGCGGTACCAGCTGTTGCCAGTGCGACACTACCTTGACAGAGATTTATGAATGGGTTGATGAGTAAATGTCTCGCCTACTGTTTTAATAAGGCCGCTTATTTAAAAATATTAGTTACGCGTGATCTCGTCTTTTTTGCGTCTTCACCTCAAGCGCGAAAGGCATGATTGCCAAGCCACGAACGGTACAACAATATTCTCGCGCAGGGGAAGAAAGCGGCCATTCCATCCTAATTAAAAGTCTAACGATGATCGACGCCAAGCGGGCGATAACCGTGTCAGCGCCTGATGACATCACGCGTCTCTTTAGCAAGAGCGGCACCCATCGATAAAATCAGAGAAACTGCCATGCTGTGCGTATAACCTCTTCAGTTAGCCAATATCAGGATGGTGCCTTAATAGCCATAATCCATTCCGGAACGTTCGCAAGAAAAAGGTTTATTGCTTATTTAAATTCGTTAACAGCCAATTAATCTATAATGGTCCAGTCACCCTAATTCACTTTAAAATCATCGAACACGGAAATAACTCATGCGTATTCTCTGTATTCTTGCCCTTGCGATCCTCTCGGTTCTTGAGATCAGTCCCATTCCCATCACCCCGATATTGTTAATTTACGTCGTATTGTTTCGTCCGTTATGGTTTTATGAGTTGGTCGTAAAGATATATAACAAGAACTAACACCGGCGGTAATATGAAAGATAACGCATTTTTTTTGGAATCGAATGCGGCCAAGATAGGATCGTGTTAACAACGCTTTATTTCAGATAATATGGGCTTAGCTGATCGTCCGGGAAGATGATAGCATTAGGATATAAAGGCGCCGCCCGGAAGAATTTTGGAAACAGTAAAGTTTCCTGCACTTTTTAAGTTACCTATATGAATTTTAAATGAAGCCGATTTTTTACCGTCCTGCCCAGCTGCGTGGCTTGGCCTTTCTAGGTTTGTTGTTGTCCGCTCTCGCCATACTCGGCGGCATGATCTGGCGAAATGTGCATCACTTTGAAACGGTTTTTTCTTATGTGAATTATTCGCATCGAATCCAGAATGTATCGGTGGGCTTACAGCAATCGCTGATTGAATATCTGACCGAAACGGTATCGGGTTCGCGTCCCGAGGCGCTGACCAAAACGCTGGGTGAGATGGATGCGTTAATGATGGATAACCGCTATTTGTCAGCAGCGACCCGAACAAGCCTGGAAACGGTCAAAAGCATGCTGATTGATTTGCCCTTGTTGAAAAAAGAAGAAAAGTACAATCGTCTGTTAACGGCGCTTAAATTAATGAGCGAAACGCTGGATAACGAGGCGCTGCAACGAGAGGAATTGCTTGAGGACATTAGTCGGGATACCCAAACCGAATTGTATATGGCCTTGGCAATATTCACGGCGATATTGGTTGTGGCGGTATTATTTTTACGCCTCAGAATCCTGCACCCGCTTAATGATTTGAGGGAACTGTTACAGCGCTTGACCGAAGAAAACTTCACTCCGATCACCACGGATCATCTTGATCCGCTGCTGTTGCCGGTGTTTAACAGTTACAACGAGATGGTTAAGCACCTGGCGGAACTGGAAGATGCCAATCGTTTACACGCCCAATCATTGCAGCATGAAGTCAGGTTAGCCACGCAAGCCTTACTGGAGCAGCAATACAGCCTGGCTAGAGCCGACCGGTTGGCGGCAATCGGCGAAGTGGCAGCGGAATTAGCGCATGAGATACGTAATCCATTGGCCGGAATCCAAATGGCATTTAATAATTTACGTCGCGAAATTGATGATATAGACCAGCTGGAGCGACTGGATTTGATTAATGCCGAACTGAAACGGATGGCGAGATTGCTTAACGATATGCTCGATCAAAGCCGTCATTCGCCGGAAGTGGCTACGGCTTTTGATGTGCGGACGTTAATTCGGGACTTGGTGGCGTTAACACGCTACCAGATTGCCGAATCGATACATCTGGAAATAGAAGCTCCCTGTGCGTTGCCGGTGCATCTGCCTGAAAGCGGGGTACGGCAAGCTTTGTTGAACCTGATACTGAATGCGGCCGATGCGCTTGAAGGCAATCCCGGAACTATCCGTATCAGGGCTCGAACTGACAAACAGGGGTTGCGCATCGACGTGCAGGATGACGGTATCGGATTTTCCCAGGATATGCTGGAGCATGGTATCCGCCCATTTCGCACCAGCCGTCAACGCGGCACCGGCTTGGGATTGGCTATGGTGCAACGCTTTGTAAAAGACGTCGGTGGTACAATCAGCCTCACCAATCAACCGACTCATGGCGCATGCGTGTCCATACTGCTGCCCTATGACTGCATTGTTAGAGATAAATTATGATAGAAACCCTGCTCATCATTGAAGATGAAAAATTGTTAGGTTCCGAGTTATCACGTCATTATCGACAGTCCGGTTGGGAAGTGGCGCTGGCTACCAATCTGAGTGAGGCCAGGGAGTTATTGCTAAAGAAAAAAATAGAGCCGTTACTGATTCTGTCGGATATGAATTTGCCCGACGGTAATGCACTGGATTTCATGGAAAAGGTCAGGAAGGATATTAGCTATACCGACGACTCCAAGGATAGAGGAGGCATGACCTCAGGGAGGAATGTAGAGCGCCGGGAACAGTTGCCTAGAACAATGCCGGGAGCCTATGCCGAATGGCTGTTTTTAACCGGCTACGGCAATGTGCCGGATTCGGTCAGGGCATTACGGCTGGGCGCTTATGATTTCCTGGAAAAACCCTGCGATTTGGAGCGTCTTGATCTGTTGGTCGCCAGCGCCGCACGTAGCGCCTCCATTCAGCGACGGGTTGCCGATCAAACCAAGCACCGGCACCGGCGTTATTCGCCGGATGCTTATGTCGGCCATAGTCAGCAAGCGCAGGGCATACGGCAGTTATTGGCAAAATTGACGCAAGTACCGTTCAGCGCCCTGATTATCGGCGGCGAGAGCGGCACCGGCAAAGGCTTGGCTGCACGCATATTACACTACGGCGGCTCCCGCGCCCAGCAGCCGATGATTGAAGTGAACTGCGCGGCGTTACCCCGGGAATTGCTGGAATCGGAATTATTCGGTCATGAACCCGGCGCCTTTACCGGCGCGGCAGGACGACATCGCGGCCTGCTCGAACAGGCCGATGGCGGCACCTTGTTTATGGACGAAATCGGCGAAATGCCGCTGGATTTGCAGGCCAAGTTGCTCAAAGTGATTGAAGATCATAAAGTTAGGCGCTTGGGCGGGGAAAAGGAAATTCAGGTCGATGTGCAGATCGTTGCCGCCAGCAACCGCGATCTGGAAAAAATGGCCCAGGACGGCAGCTTTCGCGCCGATTTATACCACCGTTTAAGCGTGTTCAAGCTGATCTTGCCGCCGCTGCGCGAGGCGGTAGAGGACCTGGACGAACTGGTGCCGTTATTTGTTGCCGAATACAACGCCAAAGCCGGACGCCAGGTTAAAGACATTCCCGACGCGGTATGGAGCAAGCTGAAAGCGCATTATTGGCCGGGCAACGTCAGGGAATTGCGTAATGTCATTGAACGCTGCGTATTATTCTCCGATGGGTCGACATTCCCCGGACAATGGCTGCAATTGCCGGGACAGCCTTCCGTCGAGGCACTACAAACCGAACAAGGTATTTGGTTGCCCTTGGATGGCAGCATGGCGCTGGATGACATGGATTGCTTTATTATCAAGACCGCTCTGGAGCGGGCGGATAATAACCTGACAGCAGCAGCCAGGGCGCTGGGAGCTACCCGCGAAACGCTACGCTATCGGGTGCGGAAATATAACCTGAAAATAGCCGATTGATAAACTCACCCCGAAGAACACGAAGTTTTTACCTTCATGTTCTTCGTGTCTTCGTGGCGATATGTTTTTATAGGATTGACATGCGGGTAAAGTGACGTGGTTGCTACCAACGCAGCTTATACAGCAAAAATACCGCTAGACTCGCACCGCCGGTATCGGCAAGCCAATCGACAATGTCAGAACAGCGACCTTCGACAAAAGACTGATGCCATTCATCGGATAGGCCGTACAGGCTGCAAAAGGTAATGCTGAGCAAAGCAAGTATAATAGGCCGATTGAGCAGGTGTTTAAAACTGCGCCATGCCAACACGCCCATTATAAAATAGGCTCCGGCGTGGAGAACTTTATCTTGCACCGGAAACAAATCCGGAACCGGCAGGGTAGGATGGTCGGAAAGCCAGAAAATAAATAGGCAATAGAGGAACAGCGACGTGAAATCTAAAATCTTGGTCATGGTTTTACAATAATGAAAAATTTATTTGAATTTGCCGAGGCATTTTTTGGTCAAGTCAATGTCGATGAAAAGTTGGCGCTGACCCATCAGGCTTGGCAAACTTGCATTGCCGGGGAATTAACGTTTACCTCGGACCGGCCTGTATTGCCGATAGAGCGGGTAACGTTTCCCGAGAAGCCGGAGTTATTGGCGCCCCGCCAGATGCCCCGGCGAAAACTGACCACGCCTGACGGTATTGCGGCTTTTTTTCATGCTATTGCCCATGTTGAGTTTGTCGCTATTTATCTGGCTTGGGATATTTTGTATCGTTTTCGCGGTATGCCCGAGCAATTCTATCAGGATTGGCTACGTGTTGCCGATGAAGAAGCGCAGCATTTCGCATTAATCAGGACGCATTTACTGGCTATGCAGGTTGATTACGGCGATTTACCCGCGCACAGCGGCTTATGGGACCATGCCAAAGATACAGCCGATGATTTGCCGGGCAGATTGGCGATGGTTCCTCGCTGTATGGAAGCGCGGGGATTGGATGTAACGCCTGCTCTGATTGAAAAGTTCAAGATACTGGGTGATGATGCAAGCGTGGCAATTTTAACGCGTATTTTGACTGATGAAGTAGGGCATGTAGAACTGGGGTCTTACTGGTTCAAGTTTGTGTGTCAGCAACGCAGTTTTGAAGCCGAAGCCAAATACCGGGAGTTAATCGATCGATACTATGTTGGCGGCAAACCGAAAGGACCGTTTAACAGGGAATTGCGCAAAGTGGCCGGTTTTTCGGATGCCGAGATAGATTGGCTGGAATGCTAATGGCGTCAGCCTTCAAGGTGAAAGCAATACAATTATCCCTATGACTGATACCTCAACCATTCAGGATACACCGCCTACAGTGGAAGTCGTTGAACAGAGCGACGGGCAGAGTTGTGTCAAACTGACAGGCAGCTGGAATCTTCGCAGCCTGGTAACAGCAACCGAACTGAACCGGAAAATCAGCTCGCACGCAGCTAATAAAAACATTCAGTGGGATTTGAGCTCGATTGAGGTGCTCGACAGCGCCAGCTCCTTGATTCTCTGGAAAGCCTGGGGAAAAAAACTGCCGGTTGCGTTGCAGTTGAAGCCTGAACATCAGCGATTATTTGACCGCTGGCAAGCCCAGAAAATCCCCGAACCTGAACCGGTCGGATCCAGTTCAAGCCTGATTATTAAATACGGCTATCAATTGTTTGCCAATTTTTGGGGACAACTGCTGCAACTGGTGACCTTATTGGGACAGCTGTTTTTGGATATAGGCTATCTGTTGCTGCATCCGGGCGACATTCCCTGGTCGGAAATTTCCATTACGATTTATGAATCGGGCGTTCGGGCTTTAGGTATTACGGCGCTGGTGGGCTTTTTGATCGGCATCGTGCTCAGTTATTTGTCGGCCTTGCAATTGAAGATTTTCGGGGCGGAGATTTATATCATCGATATTCTGGGTTTGAGCGTTATTCGAGAGTTAGGACCCTTGCTGGCAGCTATTCTGGTTGCGGGGCGCTCCGGTTCGGCAATGACCGCGCAAATCGGCATCATGCGAGTGACTGAGGAACTCGATGCATTGTCGGCAATGGGCATATCCCATTCCTTGCGCCTGACGCTGCCCAAGGTGATGGCATTGACCATCGTCCTGCCGCTGATAGGCGTATGGACCAGCGCGCTGGCGCTGATAGGCGGGATGGTTTCGGCGCAAAATACGCTGGACATCAGTTATCAGCAATTTTTTCTTAAACTGCCTGACGTGGTGCCGTTGACTAACGTTTTTATCGGTTTGGGGAAAAGCGCGGTTTTCGGCTTGATGATTGCGCTGATTGCCTGTCACTTTGGTTTTAGGATCAAGCCCAATACCGAAAGCCTGGGCAATGAAACCACTAACTCCGTGGTGGCAGCCATTACCGTGGTGATTATGGTCGATGCGGTATTCGCCATTCTGTTTATGAATGTGGGGATGCCATGAACGATCCCTACGCAATACGACTGGAGCACGTCTGGACAAGCTTTGGTGATCCTAAAAAGGGTACCGATAAAGTTGTTCATCAGGATATTAATCTTTGCCTGGAACATGGCGAGATTTTGGGGCTGGTTGGCGCATCCGGTTGCGGCAAGACGACTTTACTGCGCGAAATTATCGGTTTGCAAACGCCCAGCCAAGGCGAGATTTTTGTGATGGGACAGTCTTTGAAAAATGTTAATTCTGATCACGACCAGCGGCTGCGTAACAATTGCGGCGTGCTGTTTCAGAAAGGCGCGTTATTTAGCGTTTTAAATGTTTTTGATAACATTGCCTTTCCACTGCGGGAGTTGGGTTTCCAAGATGAAGAATTGATTGCACGCATTGTGTTCATGAAGCTAGAAATGGTGGGCTTAGCTGGTAGTGATGCCTGGTTAAAGCCGGCTGCTTTGTCGGGCGGTATGATCAAGCGGGTAGCGCTTGCCCGCACTATGGTTCTGGAACCGGCGCTGTTGTTGCTCGATGAGCCGACCTCGGGCCTTGATCCAATTTCCAGCGAAGATCTTGTCAAACTGTTATCCGAGATGCATAAGGATCTTCATTTTACCGTAGTCATGGTGACCCATGATTTGGATATATTGAGAGATTTGTGTACCAAGGTTGCAGTGCTGGCTGATAATAAGCTAGTTGCTTTTGGACCGCTGGCTTCTGTTTTAGACTGCAAGCATCCTTTTGTAGAAGAATTTTTTCACAATAGGCGCGCTGAACGGGTATTTAAATATAAGGAAACTGCTCATGGGTAGAGAAAATCATGCACTGATTACCGGGCTGTTTCTGATTGCTTTGGTGACGGCATCGACGGCGATTATTTTCTGGATTGGCACCATGAATCAGGAACGCAATCTCTATGCTATTTCAACTCGAGCCTCAGTTTCCGGTCTTAATCCTGAATCTACGGTCTTTTACCGGGGCATTGCGGTAGGGAAGGTGCTCAATGTTCAATTCGACCCTTTGGATTCCGGCACCATCCTTGTTCCGATTGAAGTCGACAAGAAAATCGTGCTGAGTAAGGGAGTTTACGCAACCTTGCGCTTAAAGGGCGTCACCGGATTAACCCAGATTCAGCTGGAAGATTCCGGTACTATTTCCGAGGAATTGCCGCCGGGCGATAACCCCATGACCCGTATTCCTTTGGTGCCGTCGTTGACTGACAAGTTGATGGATTCAGGAGAAGAGCTTTTGCATAAAGCCGACCATTTAATGCAACGGCTTAGTTCGTTATTAAATGATGAAAATGAAAAGAATATCGGCGGTATTTTAAGTAATCTCAAAACATTAACCGACAAGCTTTCCGAGTTGCAAAAAAGTGTGGATAAGGCGCTTGCCGGTGTTCCTGAGTTGACCACTGACGCTCGCAAAACCATGAGCAATATCGATGCGTTGGCTAACGAGTTACAGGGCTTAACCAGGGAAGTGAAAAACCTCAGCGCAAAAGCGGGGAACCTTGTCGATAGCGGAAAAAATACCGGCGATGCTTTGGCGCAGACGACGTTACCGAAAGTGAACAAGCTGCTGACTGAATTACAATCGACAACTCAACAGGTAAAAAGAGTTGCCACGATGCTGGAAAATAATCCGCAGGAATTACTGCTGGGGCCAACTCAACGAGATGCAGGGCCGGGTGAGCCAGGCTATAAGGAACAGCAATGAGATGTTTATTAATCGGCTGGCTGGTTTTTTTAAGCGCAGGTTGCAGCGTTACTGTCAGGCAGCCAGTGCTGCATGATTTTGGCGTATCTGTGTCAACAGCGACTCAGCAGAGTAAAGCATCGGTTAGCATCAATGCGCCGACCTGGCTTTGGGATAATCGTATTCGCTATCGATTGTTGTTTTCCTCTCCCTCGCAAGTCAGGTTCTACGGTTTGGATCGCTGGATTGCCTCGCCGCCCGAGATGTTTGAGCAGTTGCTGAATTTAAGCGGCAAGACTAAGGATTACGCATTGATAATTCGGTTTCAGGATTTTGAACAGCAATTTGATGCGCCTGACCGAGCTCGTGTGGTGTTGCGTTTTTCGGTGGAAGCTTATGCTGATAACAATAAACAGAAGATCGGTACGCAGGAATTTTATCTGCAACGGCCCACTCAAACGCCGGATGCGGCTGGCGCAATCAGTGGCTTTATTGATTTAGTCCATGAAGCTGTTGAGAATATTCGGGATTGGGTTGCAGGATTACCGGATCATCAGGAATAGGCGCTTTATAACTGCATGGAAGCAGGGTGTGCTTGCCTGTAGGCAAAAAAAACCTCCCAGTGCCAAAGGCAAAGGGAGGAAAGGTGTACAGATACTGGATAGTTCTGAACTTTCACACTACGAGGAGGTATATGAAACTATTGGAGATAAGCTGTTAAGCTTTGATCTCGTGGCACAATGCTAAAAAATAGCAAGAAAACGATCGCGTAAAAAATAAAGATCAATATTCCTGAGAATATCTTTATAAATCAGTCATGGGGATTATTCTCCGATGACTAAAGATTATACGTATGTAACTGTATGCTCACAATAGGGCTGTAAATTAATAGATTGTTTCTATTTTGTTGATAGTTGCTGAAATTTTCTTTGAATTAAACAAGTGCATGTTTGCAGGATCAAAAATCCAATTTCTTCGATCAATAAACCTTGTTACCTATCCGATGAACCCGTTTTTGAGCTGAACACCTTACACTATCAAAGCCTTAGGTATTGTGTAACATTAGGTAATTCTACTAATTGTATAAAAAACCAGTCACCTCTATCCTGTAATTGCTTTAAACATACAACTAAATTTTTTGGTTGGACGGGTTTGGCATGCAATTGACAAGAGGTTTGGGCTTCCATGCTTTTGTCGGTTGGTTTCTTTTTTAGAAAGATTATCACCTACACTTTAATGAGGACAAAATCATGAAAAAATCAATATTTGCATTTGCAGGTTTATTGTTATTGCTAGGAACATTTCTAAGTACTGCGGTTTTCGCTGAAGATCATACTAAGGCAGCTCTGGAACACGCCAGTGCGGCGGTAGATGCGGGTAAAGCCGGTAAGTCTGAAACTTTGGTCGAACACGCAAAATTGGCAATGGAACATACGTTAGCCGCCGCCATAACAGCCAAGAGCATACCAAAAGGCCATCTGGATGCTGCCGCCAAGGAACTGCAAGACACCATTGATCATGGTAATTTGGGGCACGCCGATGTGGCCACGACACATGCTGAGGCAGCAGTAGAGCATATAAAAGCCGCCACCAGCAGCAAATAGTTTCAATATATTATGAAAAGGGCGGAGTATTCCGCCCTTTTTTTTGCTTTGAATTCTGCTATCTCTTGAATAGTCGAAATGCTGAAAATACCGCCGGTTAATTCGCAGCAACTTAAGCTAAACGCTCCTGTTACGGTCAAGCTAGCTCATAAAACTGTTTAATATCCGATAGTTGTTACACTTAAAGACTGTCAAAAAGCCGCATTAAACTATATAATTGCGCATAACATTCATCCAGTTAATGAGAATAGAGTGGATATTAAAGAATACATGAAAACGCTGGGTCAGCAGGCCAGGAAAGCGGGACGGGAAATAAGCCGTACCGAGTCGGGCAAAAAAAATCTGGCTTTGCTGAAAATCGCCGAAGCGATTGAGAACAGTCATGAACTGTTAATAGCGGAAAATCGTAAGGATTTAGATGCCGGCAAGAAAAACGGCCTGGATGCGGCTTTGCTGGACAGGCTGGAATTAAAGCCAGTCGGTATTCAAACGATGGTTGAAGGTTTAAAGCAGGTTGCTGCGTTACCTGATCCTGTCGGCGAAATCAGCGATTTAAGCTATCGGCCCAGCGGCATACAGGTAGGCCAAATGCGCGTACCGTTGGGCGTGATCGGCATTATTTACGAATCCCGCCCCAATGTGACGGTCGATGCGGCAGCTCTGTGCCTTAAATCCGGCAATGCCTGTATTTTAAGGGGCGGCTCGGAAGCCATCCATTCCAATCAGGCGATTGCAGCCTGTATTTCTCAAGGTCTGGAAGCGGCCGGTTTGCCGGTGGAAGCCGTACAAATCGTGGCAACGGCGGATCGTGCAGCGGTTGGCGAATTAATTACGATGGATCAATACGTCGATGTGATCGTTCCGCGCGGCGGCAAAAGCTTGATCGAGCGTATTTCCAAGGACGCAACAATTCCAGTCATCAAGCATCTGGACGGCATCTGCCATGTTTATATTGACGATACAGCCGACATAGACAAGGCGATCAGGATTGCCGTCAACGCCAAAACCCATCGCTACGGTGTTTGCAATGCGATGGAAACCTTGCTGGTTGCCGAAAGCATTGCCGCCAAAGTATTGCCGCTGCTGGCTGAAAAATACAGAGAAAAAGGCGTTGAATTACGCGGCTGTCTTAAAACCTGCTCCCTGATTCCGAGCTGTATCAGAGCGACAGAGGAAGACTGGGACACCGAATATCTGGCGCCGATTTTATCGATCAGGATTGTCGACGGCATCGATCAAGCGATGGAGCATATCAATCGGCACAGTTCCGGGCATACCGAAGCGATTGTGACCGAGGATTACACTTTGGCTCGCCGTTTTCTGCGGGAAGTGGATTCCAGCTCGGTGATGGTGAATGCCTCGACCCGCTTTGCCGACGGCTTTGAATACGGTCTGGGCGCTGAAATCGGCATCAGCACCGACAAGCTGCATGCGCGCGGCCCCGTGGGTTTAAAGGGTCTGACATCGTTGAAATACATCGTTCTGGGTGACGGCCATATCAGGCAATAAATGATCGGCATCTTCGGAGGCACCTTCGACCCGGTTCATTACGGACATTTACGTTCGGCGCTCGAAGTTAAGGACATCTTCGGGCTGGGTGAAGTCCGGTTAATTCCCTGCGCTAATCCGCCTCATCGCGAACAGCCCGCCGTAACCGCCGAAATGCGCTTGCAGATGCTGGAGCTGGCGATAAAAAACCAGCCGGGGTTAAAGATCGATACCAGGGAATTGGACAGGTACGATTTGTATCAAGTGCCGTCGTATATGGTCGACACGCTGGAGTCTTTAAGACAGGAGTTTCCAAGCGAACCCTTATTGTTGTTTATCGGAAGTGACGCGTTTACACATTTAACCGGCTGGCATCAATGGCAGCGGTTATTCGACTTTGCGCATATTGTAGTGATGACTAGGCCGGGCTTTGAAACACAGACGCTCGACGATTTTTTTAAAGCCCGACTGGCCGGAGTAAATGAGTTGGCTCAGGCTACCGCAGGAAAATTATGCTTCCAGCAAGTCACCCAGCTGGATATTTCGGCGACGGCGATCAGGGACATAATTGCAAGAAAACAGAATCCGGGTTTTTTATTGCCCGATGCTGTCATAGAATACATCAAGCAACACAAGCTTTACGAGACACATTGATCTCATTATTTACACTAGGAATTTGAATGCAAGCAGAAGATATATTGAAAATTGTCCAGGAAGTTTTGGATGAACGCAAAGGACAAAACATAACGACACTCGATGTTCGGGGCAAAACAAGTTTTACCGACTATATGGTCGTAGTAACCGGTACTTCGGATCGTCACCTGAAATCGTTATGTGAGTACGTATCGGAAAAGCTAAAAGAAAACGGCGTTAAACCTTTAGGCATGGAAGGCGATCTGGGTTCAGACTGGGTGTTGCTGGACGTGGGGGACGTGATTGTCCATGCGATGAACGCCCAGGCGCGTGGGTTTTATCAGCTTGAGAAATTATGGTCGGTTGAGGGTTCTAAAGAAGGCGAGCAGCAAGCGGGTTAATAGCTGTAGGGCGGTTTCGCGCCAGCAAACCGCCGATCGACGCACAACGCCGATGACAGTCGTTCGCAGTTGCGGTGGATTGCCTAGCGGCGAATCCACCCTACAAATCATCCGCCTTACAGCTTTCCTGCCTTACTACAGTGTTGCAAAAATAATCAGGCTTACAGCGTTTAAGGGCGAATCCGCCTTACAGCTTTAATTGCGTTTGTTAAGTCCTTAACCACGCCGATACCGATGATGTAACGGAGAACAAGTCCGTTACCTTTTTCATAATTTCTGCTGGGGCGCCCAGTATCAAACGCGCCTTGAATGGTGTCCCCACACCCTCAGTAGAATGCTTAACCAGCGGATGGAGCTTTCTTGAAACTTCATAAATGAAGTTATTTTCAAACACGACCTTTTTATCTCCATGTGGCGTTAGTTCAGATACCTTTTGTGAATCCGGAAGAGTAAGCGTCCCACCAGTATGAACTATGGAATGACGCAATTGCCATAACACCTTTAAGCGAGCACAGTCATCAGAGGAAAATAACTGACGTTTCAATCCGTAGGCATCAAAATACTGATTAACTCGATCTGGGTTATGCCATCCGGTTAAACAATCAGCCATTACAAGCCCGACAGACTCAGCACCTAAACCACGATGAGCTGATAACCTCACTGGATCAATAACAATTTCAGTCGTTTTTGAAATCTTTTTAAAAAATGCGTCTATATCGAATTTTTCTAAATAAGCAGAAGCATCAAACATTCCCGCAAATAGGTAACGCTGATATGTTTCAAAATGCCCCATTATTGCTGGAAGTAAAGCAGAAACAATGTGCTGTAAACTATCATGCGCATCTTTTTGATAATCGCCATTTCCTTTTGTGGGAAATTTTCTGGCACATAGATCAACAGCGCTTTTTGCTTCAACTGTATATTTCAAAAAGGCCGTACCGGGAGATGATAAATAATCTTCATGCCCCACATGAGCATTGGTTGGCTCAGAAATATACTCTTGAAACTCTTTTTTAGGTTTTCCTTTTGCCACGATACTTAATTCCTATGGGCCTAACTAATATTAGACATCTTAATAGATGCAAGACATTGCGTCATTTGTTTGCCTGATAATTTAAAAAATTAAATTGCGTAAATTTTAGTATGTCCAAAATAAATTCAGGTAGTACAACAAAAAAGCACGGGTAATTGAATCATGAATACTCACAACAAACAATGGTAATAACCTAGGAGACTGTCGGATTTAGCAGTGCAAAAAGTGTTAAAATAACCCTATCGAAACACCAAATCAAAAAACAAAAATGGCTACCCAATTCATCCTGATTGATCGCGATACCCCCTACATTCTGCCCCCGTGTGTTCAGGATTATTTGCCTGAAGATCATATGGCCCGTTTTGTTGTCGAGATTGTCGATCAACTGGATTTACGGACGCTATCAGCCGTCTATGCGGGCAAAGGAAAGCGCCCCTATCATCCGGCGATGCTGTTGGCGTTGCTGTTCTACGGTTACGCGACCGGCGTATTTTCCAGTCGCAAACTGGAGAAAGCCACTCATGACTCGATGGCCTTTAAATACATCTGCGCCAACGAAAACCCAGATCACGACACCATCAACAGCTTTCGCAAGCGCTTTGGCAAAGAGATCGAAAGCCTATTTGTCGAGATATTGGTACTTGCACAAACCTTGGGGCTGCTTAAGCTGGGTACGGTGAGCCTGGACGGCACCAAGATTAAAGCCAATGCCAGCAAGCATAAAGCCTTGAGCTGGGATTACGCCAATCAACTGGAAGCCCAGTTCAAACAGGAAGTTGAAACCTTGATGAAACTGGCTGAAGCCGCCGACAATTCCCCGCTTCCAGAAGACATGGATGTACCCAAGGAACTCAAACGCCGCCAAGACCGTTTAGCAGTGATTGCCAAAGCCAAACAGGAAATCCAGGCCCGTGCCAAGGCGCGTTACGCGCAAGAAAAGGCCGAGTATGACGAAAAGCAGGCTAAGCGTGAACAACACCTGAGTGAAACCGGCAAGAAAATGGGCGGCAAAGCCCCCCAAGCGCCTACCGATGCGCCTCAAGGTAAAGATCAAGTCAGCCTGACCGATGAAGAGTCCCGCATCATGCCGACCCCTAATGGTTTTGAACAAGCCTATAACGCCCAAGCCAGTGTTGATATTGCCACCCACCTGATCGTTGCTCATCACATCACCCAACACACCAACGACAAACAAGAAATCGAACCGGCCTTAGCCAAACTGGAACAGCTCCCGGAATGCTTGGGGAGTGTTGACAACCTGTTGGCCGACACCGGCTACTTCAGCCAAGCCAATGTAAAGGCGTGTGCTGATGCAAAGATAAAACCGTACATCGCCCAAAAGCGGCAAAGCCATAACCAAGCCCTTGACGCCCGGTTTCAGCATCAGCCGGAAATAGGCGAAAGCACCTTACCGCCGGTTGAGGCCATGACCCATCGCTTAACAACCAAAGCGGGCAAAGCACTCTACGGCAAGCGAAAATCTACTGTCGAAACCGTGTTTGGCATCATTAAACACGTCCAGGGATTCAGGCAATTCCAGCTTCGAGGCCTGGAATCCGTCCAAAGTGAATGGAATTTAGTCTGTATAGGCTGGAATTTAAAAAGAATGCATGTATTAAGAGGGTGAGAGAGGAAAAAGAGCATTGAGCTGCCCATAAAACAGAACTATGGGCATTAAAAATCCCAATAAACCACTTTTTTAAATTTTAATCGTGATTAAGTGGGGAGGCTCGCTCTATTAATCCGACAGCCTCCTAGGTCCTAGACTCCGCAAACTTTTTAGGCTGATGTTGGGTTAACGACAATACCCTCTGGGACGCAACAGCCGTTAACCCGAGGCGACTTCTTTAAACTTCTTTATGACTAGCCGCCAAAGCTGGCAATGACTTGACCAGCTTCATAACTCCATATCCCAAAATCATATAAATCAGGGCGGAACTGACATAAGGCGGGTAATACATGGCTACCCGTGAAAAATACTGACCCCAGGATAAATCCGGATAACGGCCTGAAAGCACATAGAAACTGCCGTTTGAAATGACAAATGCCGCCGATGTCGCCAGCGCTATCACACCAAACTGCATTAAAAGTTCAGTCGGTTTCAATGATTTAAATACCGAGCAGTAGCGTCCTGCAAACCACATAACCGCATAAGTAGGGATCAGGAAAACATAGGCGGGCGACACGCACCAGCTGCTGGTGCCGTTTGATATGGCGATAGTGTCAATCAATCCAGCCAGAACCAGCAAGAAGGGAAACAAAGCCTTTTTGCGGTAAAAACCGGCAAAGAAAAAAACCGCCAACGACGCATCGGGCAGATGCAGGACGTCGCCAAAGTGGTGAAAGCGCGTCAGCGTCATCAGCGCGATTAACGGAATCGGTAAATACTCGACTTGCAGCCATTGTTTTATGTTCATGGTGTTTCTCCAAATGGTTAGTTGTTGTAGTGGATTGAAAGAAAGAAATTCCGGTTTGCGGTATTGTAGGTATTGATGGTTTGATACTGTTTATCCAGCAGGTTGTTCAGCTTTGCGCTCAACATCCAGTTTTTATTTAAATGGTAGGCGGTACGTAAATCAACGGTTACGTAACCGGCAACCTTGGTTTTGTTCAGTGCATCATCAAAACGGTCGGCTTGAGCCAGCACATTAGCGCCCAGATCAAACTGTCCGAATGAGCGCGATAAATCGTAAGACAAGGTTTTTTCCGCACGGCGCGGCAGTCGCGCATTAGTCTCCCGGTTTTTAGGACTCAGCAGGTTCATGTTCAACTTGCTGTTCCAGCCCATCAACTGAGTTCCGATTTCGGCTTCAATGCCGTCAATTTGTGCTTTGCCGACGTTTTCCGCGCTGGATAGAAAGGTTACTGGATTGGTTACCGTCACGATCAAGTTGTCGATGTTGGTATGGTAAGCGCGAACTTCCCATTGCAGCCAATCATGGTCACCGGCCAATCCCGTTTCGAAAGATGTTGATTGTTCGGCTCTCAGAGCGGGATTGCCGAATCCGGGAAAATAAAGCTGGTTAAAGGTCGGCGCTTTGAACGCATTACCGAAACTGGCAAACGGGCTGATGCCGTAGCCCCCGTTATAACGCCAACCGAAATTGCCGGTCAGCTGTTCGCCAAAGGCTGCGTTTTTATCCCCGCGTACCGATGCGTTGATAAAGTGATTGTCCAGAATGCGACTGTGCAACTCGGTAAAAATACCGGCATCATAACGGGAACTTTCGTTGTAGGCGGTTGAGCCGTCGACCTGATCCAGGCGGTAATCTGAGCCGATAACCAACTGGTGATCGTCAGACAAGGCAACTTCATTCAGCCAGCTGGCATTCCAGCGGGTGCTGTTAAAGCTGCTGGAGAATGTCCCATTAGGCGCAAAGTTGTCGCCGTCGTCGCGGCTTTGCCCCAAGCGCAGTATTGAGCGCCAGTTTTCAACAATGTTCATGCCGGCTGTCGTGCCGACAGTCTGCTCTACAAATTCGGTTTTATTTTGGGCAGTACCATCGTATTCGTTTTTTCCCTCAGCCCGCATAAAAAACGTCTCAACTTCGGCATTGTTATCAAAACGGTGGCCTATGCGGGCATTCAGCGCCGTATTCAGGTAACCGTCCTTGTCGGGTTGGTTTAAACCTCTGACAGGCGACCGGGCATTAAAACCTTGAGAACCAAACTGCGATGAACCCAAGGTATACCAGCTGTTTTTCCATTGACCGCTGACAGAACCGGAAGCGCGGTAAGTGTCATAGGAGCCGCCGCCTGCATCCAGGGTGACGCTGGGCTTGTCCTCGCGCCCGCCTTTGCGGGTAAAAATCTGGATAACCCCGCCGATTGCTTCCGAACCGTAAAGGCTCGATTGAGGGCCGCGAATAATTTCCACCCGCTCGACCTGATCGAGCGGAATTAGTTGAAAGGGTGTGGTGCCGGAGGTGACAGAACCGACTTTAATGCCGTCAATCAACACCAGTACATGATCGGAATTGGTTCCGCGCATGTAAATATTGGTGTCCTTGCCGTAGCCGCCGCTTTGCGCCATGTCGATGCCGGTCGTGCCGCTTAACAGTTCCGGTAAGGTTTTAGCCTGAAGGCGTTCAATATCCTTTCGGGTATAGACGGTGGCCGCAGCCGCCAGCTGGTTTTTAGCCGTTTCTGTCCGGGTTGCGGTGACAACCAGATCGGGAAGATTTTGCGGAGTTTCCTGCGCATATAGCTGGGTATTAAAGCCCGTGATTAATAATGAGCCGAAGATGAGTTTTTGCATGGTTGTCCTCTGCGCCGCCCGCGCATAATGGTTGTGAGTACACAACAGAGGACAATGGAAAACGAGAGATGACGCGGAGCTAGACTGTCATTTTCGCTGACAGCCCTCCGCTGTACCGAATTACACTTTCGGGCCGGTCTCCGGGCTTATAAGTGGCGTTAACCTGAATCATCACCTTCCCATGCGTAAGCACAGTGGCATCTCGATGAAACTTTTACTTATATACCGTTGCGGGGGCAGCGTCGGATTTGGTATTAACCTTACCGACTTCCCGTTTAACCATTGGGTTTGAAAAACCCTCCGGAACCTGAAAGCAAGGCGCAATTATAGGGAGTTAAATCGATAAAGCAAATTTACGGCTGCCGTAAACAAGATTAAAACCTTACCGAAGCCGTCAGCCTTAACATACGCGGTTCCACCGGATGCTTGAGTATGCCATCCACTCCTTCGGCGGCTTCTCCCGGCAAACGCGACGTATAGGCATAAGCCGTGTCGTTGCTCTTTGAACCCAGCAAGTTGAACAGATCGAGTTCAAATTTCAAGTCCTTATGCTGATAGCCAAATCCCCAGTTAACCAGCGTCGTATCGCCTGCGGTCAGGCTGCCTGTGTCATTAAGCGGAATGTCGCCAAAGTGGCGCAGGCGTAACGATGTAAAGGTATGAAAGGGAAGTTGTACCACCGCTCCGGCGCTGATGACCCGGCCTACCGAATTGGTAATATGGTTAACCTCGCGCGGCACGCCGACATAACGCGCTTTTGAAAAAGACAGGTCCGCATCCAGGGTCAGGGTATCGTTGACTTGGTAATAGTTGCTCCATTCCACGCCGTGACGTTCGCTACGTCCGCTGGGCTCGGTGCTGCTCGCATCGCCGACGAAAATCAGTTCGGAATTGACCTGCATCCACCACAGCGCCACCGTGGAATTCAGCCCCGGAATAAACTGGTTACGCACGCCGATTTCACCGCCGCGCGACCGTACCAACGGCGATACGGAATCGGCTGGATCGCCGCTGACCGGGTTAACCCGCAAGGTAGCGCCGCGTGCGTCATTGGAGTGATGACCGTAGCCCAAATTGATAAACACTTCGTTATCAACCCAAGGGCCGAAAATCAGGCTGAGTTTGGGGCTCAGCAGAGATGCGTTTCGTTGGCCTGAATTGGCTGCGAGTGTCCTGCTGTTAACATTCATATCCAAAAAGTCGGCACGTAATCCGGAAATAGTGCGGAACTTTTCCAACCACTGAACTTGATTTTTCAGGTAAACCGCTACGCTGGTTTCGCTAATGTCATCCTGGCGCACCGTCTGGAAAATCCGGCGTTGCTCAGTGCGGTTTAACGCCGCTCCGATGACCTCGTCATGGCGGATTTGCATGCCTACACTGTTGTCGACGTCCATCCCGAACCATTTGGCAAACCAGGTTTGTTCGCCGTTGCCGCCGGTGACCACGCGGCGCTCGGTTTGATGCACTTGATCGCCTTGCTTGGGGTTGTCAAGAAAACCGGTAGGGTTGGAATAAAGATTCAGGTCGTAATAAGCAAGATAGGCATTAAAGTCGTTTTTGTAGCTGTCGCCCCTGCTCCAAACGTTGCTCGACAAGCTGTAACGGCTGCTGTCGCCGCCATCGGAAGGGTCCATGCTGCCGTACAGGTCAAGCATACCGCTATCGATAGCCCGCTCCGGAATCTGGTTAGTTGCGTTCCAGCTGGAGTGGTAGGCTTTGGCGTTGACCGACAAGCCCCAATCCTTGTTGTCCAGCGTGTAGCGCAACATGCCGTTGTATTTGCCCAAATCTTCCGGCTGTTTCCATACGCCGTTATAAGCATTGAATTCGCCCGCAGCCAGCAAATCGCCGGCGCCGATTTTTTTGGAATCCGCCAATAGCGCACGGTAATAGCCAAACTCGCCGCCGGTAAATTTGAATAGACCTTTGGGTAAACTGCGCATCGTGTGCATCCGCGAATAACCGGCGGAAGAAAAATCCCCGGCATCGGCATAATAAGGCCCTTTGCCGTATTCAATATGGTCAACCAGTTCGGGAATGACGCTGTTCAAGTCCAGATAACCTTGCCCGTGAGCATGGCTGGGCATGTTCATCGGTACGCCGTCGACCATTACCGAAAAGTCGGTGCCGTGATCCAGATTAAAGCCGCGCAAATAAAACTGATTGGCCTTGCCCGAACCGCTGTGCTGCGTTGCCAGCGCACCGGGTACTACTTCAACCAACTCGCCGGCTCGCGCCAAGGGTCGGTAAGCGAACTCACGTTGTCCGACTACGCCTTGCGATGCCGATGCGGCTATGCCCAACAAATCGGTTGCCCGGCCTTTGACCTCCATCGCGTCCAGCGTAACGGTTTTTGCTTCATCGGTGGATGAGGCTTGCGAGGGTTGAGTCTGGATAAATCCGGCAATGATTAATGAGCTGAAGATGAGTTTTTGCATGTGTGTCCTCCGCGCCGCCCGCGCATGGAAAGTTGTTTTACACAACAGAGGACAAAAGAAAACGAGAGATGACGCGGAGCTGTACTGTCACTTTCGCAGACAGCCCTCCGCTGTACCGAATTAAACTTTCGGGCCGGTCTCCGGGCTTATAAGTGGCGTTAACCTGAATCATCACCTTCCCATGCGTGAACACAGTGGCATCTCGATGAAACTTTTACTTATATACCGTTGCGGGGGCAGCGTCGGATTTGGCGTGAACCTTACCGACTTCCCGTTTAACCATTGGGTTTGAAAAACCCTTTGGAACCTGAAAGCAGAAATGATTATAAGGGGTGGGGGGGATAAAGCAAATTTGCTGGGATAGGTTTTGTGTAATTAGTTTTTTATCTAGGTTTAAGTGTTTATACTTAGGTCGTGGCAAAGAATAAAGAATAAGTCGGTTATGTGCCATTCAAGGCTTTGAATATACTGTCTATTTAACGTTAGGAAAACGAGATTTAAATCATGAAAGAACGAGAAGTGATGTTTACAGATATAGTGTCGGTTCTTGAATTTGAAAGTTATGACAAGATAAATCGACATCTTACATTAGGATGGATTCTACTCGGCGTATTTAGCATTCAGTATTCTGAGCATGGTTATACGTCCCGATATAGCATTGGCTGGTCAAGAAAAAACGGTGATATAAAATACCCAGAAAAAACACAGGGAGAGCTATTGCTTGCCGAATATGAAAATGAAGATTGCCCATTTTAAATGGGAATTACGGTAGGGCCGTAGCCTAGTCCCGTAGGCCGGAATAAGCCGGTTCGAGCGGTAGCGAGAACTGGTGTTTCCGGCAAGCACCATCCAAACTCGCCGGAAACGCCACCTCGCGCTACGCGCTTGGACGGCCTTATTCCGGCCTACGTCTAATATTTTTAGGGTCTGCCTATGAGCGATTATCGACGCTTATATATTCCCGGCGGGATGTATTTCTTTACCTTGGTAGGTTATCACCGCAAACCGATCTTTGCTGACAACCCCATAGGCCGGAATAAGCCGGTTCGAGCGGTAGCGAGAACTGGTGTTTCCGGCAAACACCTGCCAAACTCGCCGGAAACGCCACCTCGCGCTACGCGCTTGGATGGTCTTATTCCGGCCTACGCCTAAATGTTTTGAGGGCCTGCCTATGAGGGATTATCGACGCTTATATATTCCCGGCGGGATGTATTTCTTTACCTTGGTAAGTTATCGCCGCAAACCGATCTTTGCCGATAGCATACGGGTGGATCAACTCCGCCGGTCTTTTCGTGAGGTAAAGGCGAAACGCCCTTTTGATTTGTTGGCGGCGGTGGTTTTACCGGATCATCTGCATTGCTTATGGCGCTTGCCGGAGGGTGACGTCGATTTTTCCACCCGTTGGCAAATGGTGAAGGCGGATTTTTCGCGGCATGTTCCCGAGAAAACCCGAAAAAACGGCGCAAAAACGGTTTGGCAACCGCGCTTTTATGATCATTGCATCCGCGATGAAAACGACTTCCATAAACATTTGGATTACATCCATTATAATCCGGTCAAGCATGGTTTGGTTTCCATACCCGGCGAATGGCCGCATAGCTCTTTTGCACGTTTCATCGCGCTTGGTTGGTATTCAAGCGGTTGGGGCGATGTTGCGCCTCCCGATGAACACGAGTAGTAATCCAGGAAAAATGCGGTAGGATGGTTAGAGTAGGCCGGAATAAGCCGGTTCGAGCGGTAGTGAGAACTGGTGTTTCCGGCAAACACCTGCCAAACCCGCCGGAAACGCCACCTCGCGCTACGCGCTTGGATGGTCTTATTCCGGCCTACGTCTGGTCATAGCTGAGACAACATCAATATCTTAGCTGACTGCATCACCCCGGCAGTCAGCTAACAAACTCAACGGGGCAAACTGGAAGGAATAGATCATGAATTGGTATCTGGAAGTTTTAAAAAAGTACGCGGAGTTCAACGGGAGAGCCAGCCGACAAGAGTATTGGTTCTTTATGTTGTTCAATATTCTTATCAGCGCCTTTCTTGCAACCATTGACTTTTTTGGCGGCTCTTTTAATGTTGAAACCGGCGTCGGCCTGTTAAGTGGTCTTTACTCAGTGGCCGTCCTGATTCCCGGCATAGCGGTAACGGTTCGGAGGCTTCATGACACTGACCGTAGCGGTTGGTGGTTGTTGATTCCGCTGATCCCGGTTATCGGCGGGATCGTGCTTTTTATCTTTATGGTTCAGGACAGCACGTCCGGCGACAATCAATATGGTTCTAGCCCAAAGTAGGGCGGCAATGCGCAAGGCGTGGCGGTCGAATAGGGCAGGCCTTCTCCGTATTTTTCTGGCGCGCTACGCTGGGCCTTGCCACCCATGCCGGAGTAACGATCTTTTGGTGTCCCGCAGACACTTTTGCGAATGCGAAAAGGGGTTTGACGGGTAAGTTGACTAGAACATCAATCCTCGATGTTCTCTGGCGTAACTCTTAACATTTCATCAACACTGGTTATCCCCGAAGCTACTTTTTCAGCCGCACTGAGGCGTAAGGGTCTCATGCCTTCAAGCATGGCTTGTTTTTGCAGCACGGCACTGTCGCAACCGCTGACCATTAATTTTTTCAGCACCGGTGAGTTACTGAATATTTCATAAATGCCGATTCTGCCCGAATATCCTGTGTATCTGCATTCTTTACAGCCTACTGCTTCGTATATATAAGAAGGGGTTGCCGCTTTATAGGGCGTAATTAATCGGGACCACTGTTCATCGTCTATGCCGACCTGTTTTTTACAGTTTCTGCATAAAACCCGTACCAGGCGTTGCGCCATCACGCCTAATAAAGTCAGTTGAATCAAGTAAGCGGGCACGCCAATATCCAGCAAACGAACCACTGCCGAGGGCGCATTATTGGTATGCAAGGTGGAAAACACCAAATGCCCGGTAAGCGAGGCCTGAATCGCCATTTCCGCTGTTTCCAGGTCGCGGATTTCGCCGACCATAATAATATCGGGGTCCTGGCGCATTAAAGCGCGAATGCCGCTGGCAAAAGTCAGCCCGATATTGGCTTTAACTTGCAACTGGTTAAAGCTGGGTTCGATCTGTTCAATCGGGTCTTCCACGGTACACAGGTTGACTTCGGGGGTAGCCAGATGTTTCAGGGTTGAGTACAGCGTGGTGGTTTTTCCTGAGCCTGTAGGTCCTGTGACCAGGATGATGCCGTGCGAATGTTGAATCAATCTATTCCAGGTTACCTTTTCGTGGTTGTTAAAACCCAGTTGTTTATAATCGCGTGTCAGTACTTCGGGGTCGAACACGCGCATGACCATTTTTTCGCCGAAAGCGCTGGGCATCGTGGAAAGTCGTAATTCAATTTCTTTTTTTCCGGATAGATGCGTTTTAATGCGGCCGTCTTGCGGCAATCTTTTTTCAGCAATGTTCATCCTACCCAGAATTTTTAACCGGCTCATCACCGGATTCATAACGGCTGCGGGTAACTGATACACATCATGCAAAATGCCGTCGATTCTAAAGCGCACATTGCCTTGATTACGGCGAGGTTCGATATGAATATCGCTGGCACGCTGATCGAACGCGTATTGCATTAACCAGTTGACCAAATTAACAATGTGCTGATTTTCCGCATCGAGATTACTGATTTGCCCCAGTTCAACCAATTGTTCAAAATTATAAAGGGTGCTGGTTGGCTGATTGGCTGAATTATCGGTCGCCCCTTTTAATGATTTTGCAAACGCGTAAAACTCGCCCAAATAACGTTTAATCTCATCCGGATTAGCCAACACACGAGTTATTTGGCCCGGTTGGATTTTTTTAAGGTCCGCCTCCCAAGCCCGAATATAAGGTTCCGCGGTCGCAATGACGGCTTCATCTTTACTCACTTTGATCGGCAGGATGTTGTAATTTGCAGCATAAGCGTGACTGTAAATTAAAGTCACCGAAGGGATGTCGATTTTTAACGGGTCGATGTAGTAATAGGGCAGGTCGACTTTTTTTGCCAACCACTGGGTTAAATTCTCAAGCGTTAAAGGTTTTCCAAGCTGAGTTTGGTCTGTTACATCGCATTCGATAAGAATATTGAGCGGGTGTTTGACTTGGCTGGTAGAAGATTTTCCGTATACCCGGCACTTTTCAAGGTCCGCGTCCGAAATCACCCCGTCTTCTTGCAACCAAAGCAATACCTGCTCAAGCGTTAATTTAGCCTCTTGCTGCTCTTTTGGGTCAGCGAGTGGCGGGCGTTGGTTTAGCAATTGTGTAGACATTAAATGACAAATGATGATTGGCGGGTAATTGTACTCGTCTGTAGGAATTTGGGGCGGCTATGGTTGGCGATCATGCCGTACAGAACGCTTTAACACATCCCAAACCGAACGCAGATTGGATTCAGGTTCAGGCAACAGCAGGGTGATTGCGATCTCTTCAACGGCTGCAAGTATGCACACCACGGCAGCCGCTCGAAACGGCCATGCCGGGCCGCCCAGAAACAGCACATACAAGGTCAAGCCCATAGCGACCGCGGCGATTTTGACTGCCCAGGTGTGATAGCTGGTAAAACAGCCGAATTTGAGCATGCCGGCAAGGGCAGGCAACAGGCAACTCGCGACAATCAGGCCGACATAAAGCAATTCTCTACTCACGACATCAGGCCACAGCCACCAGCAACACAAGGCGATGGTCAGATAGGTGATGACATCCGCCCAGCTGTCAAGAGTAGCGCCAAACTGGGTAACTTGTCCGGTCAACCGGGCCGCCATGCCGTCGAGCAAGTCGGTAAGAAAGGTAATCGCTAACAGTTCCATAAAGGCAATGCCGTGCCCATGCCATGCTAACCACAGCAATACCGGCGCTGCTACAAAGCGAAATCCCGTCAGCAGATTGGGTAAGGTCAGTTTGGAGGTTGTGTTGTTCATAAGGTAAATGAGGCGGTTAATGGCGCATGGTCTGAAAGCACATGCCAAGGCGCGTGGCTTAAGCGTTCGCAGGATACCGGGGTTAAGCCGCGATAATAAATGCGGTCCATCGGTAAAAAAGGCATCCAGGCCGGAAAGCTGCGCGCATAGCGGCCATGGGTTTCGCGAAAAACCTCCTGCAACCCCAGATGATCATGGAAAAGCCGATCGGCCTGTCCCAGCCAGTCGTTAAAGTCACCGGCTATGATTAGCGGCGCATCATGCGGCACATGACTGTCGATACGCGCACATAGCTTGCTAATCTGAAGGCGGCGCTCTTTGCCCGTCAAGCCGAAATGAATGCACACAATATGCACATCCTGACTGCTTCCCGACAATCGGTCGCATCGGTTCCCTACCGCTTGCGACACTTCTGACTTCCAGGGAGGGAGGGAATGCCGAGGACTGCCGGGAGCAGTCTCGGCCGCCATCCTTGGCAGTCGGATAACGCCATGCAACAGGCTGCGACTGGCCCAGGGAAAAGGCGATACGTTAATGTTTTCCCAGCGCTCGAACGGATGTTTGCTGAGGATAGCATTGCCGTGATGACCGGCATTGTAAATCGCATTCTTGCCGTAGGCATGGTAAGGCCAGATGTTTTCAGCGAGAAACTCAAGCTGGGACAAAACCGGCCAATCGGCGATTTTTTTCTCATGGCGCAGGTGCTCACCCTGCATTTCCTGCAAAAACATCAAATCGGCATCGGCGGCTATCAAGGCATCCCGAATCTGGTGCAGCACAAACCGCCGATTGCCGACATTAAAACCTTTATGGATGTTGTAAGTTAATACCCGTAATCCTTGTTTATTCATGCACGCTTTGATGATGTTGTTTCAGTTAAAAACTTTAAAATCTTATCACCACGAAGACACGAAGGACACGAAGAAATAAAACTTCGTGTCTTCGTGGTGAATAAAAGCTCTGATTCAATTAATAAGGCCGCTTGCGGATATGTAACCGGTAAAGAACCGGCGAGATCAATTCCTCAATCAGGAAAAAAAGCGCCACAATCAATATGATGTCGATCAGGCTCAGTGCTAGCGGCTCTTTTAACAGTAAGATCGGTAACAATGACTCGGGCACCGTGTCAAGACCGCGCGCTCGACTGCTTTCACTGCAGCCCATTCGGCGTTTGATAAAGCTTGCCAGCAAATCGCCGGCCATTGTCAAAGCGCCGAATAATACACCCGTCAACGGTTCTATTCCGCTTAAAAAGGCTACCAGGGTTGCAAAACAAACAGCCGAGCATAAGCCGCGCCAGGTTTTAGTGTTGCCAAACAAGCGCCGGCCGTCGCGCAGTTTTAACTTATTATCCACCGGCCATGCCCAGCGCTTGCCCAGTGCTTTGTTGATCAGCACCGGCGCACCGTTCGCCGCAACGAGCAATGCAATAGCCTGGATCATGCAATATAAACACAGCGATAGCGCAGTCATGCTGAATCCTCGGTTGCCTGGAAAAGCTGATCTTATTTGACCATAGATTAACAAACACTGTCGATTCAGGTTACGGGTAATTTCTCCGCCGATTGCCGCGCTTGATGACGGACTGGTTCGCGCATAAAACAGGCGGCTTAAAAATGCTGTAAAATGCTGTAAAATGCCTGAAAGGCGAGTTTTGCCACTTACTTCAACTACGAGAAAACCATGATAGATAAAAAACTGCTTGATATTCTGGCCTGTCCTTTATGCAAGAGCCCGTTGATTTATGACAAGTCCAAGCAGGAACTTATCTGCAAAGCCGACCGTATTGCTTTCCCTATCCGTGACGATATTCCGGTCATGTTGGAAGATGAAGCCCGCGAATTAACCAGCGACGAAATCGACGCATTAAAAAAATGAGTGTGCGTTTTAAAGTCGTCATCCCGGCAAGATACGGGTCGACAAGATTGCCGGGGAAACCGCTGCTGAAGATTGCAGGCAAGCCGATGATTGCGCATGTCTGCGAACGCGCGCAGGAAGCCGATGCCGATGAAATCATTGTCGCCACCGATGATGAGCGGATTTTTCAGGCCGTCACTGATTTGGGCATTAAAGCGGTCATGACCCGCGCCGACCATCAAAGCGGCACGGAAAGAATTGCCGAGGTCGCAAGGCTTTGCGGCTGGGCCGGTGATGAAATCATCGTGAATCTGCAAGGCGATGAACCCCTTATTCCGCCTGCCTATATCCGTGATGTCGCTGCGGCTTTAGCCGGTCAAAAGCAGGCGGGTATCGCCACACTGGCGGCCAAAATCACCGATCCCGAAGAAATTTTTAATCCCAACGCCGTCAAAGTGGTTTTGAACCATGCCGGTTACGCGCTTTATTTTAGTCGCGCGCCGATTCCTTGGGAAAGGGATGCGTTTACCCGGTCCGGTGGGTTGCCCTCGGGGAAACTGCCTCATCTCAGGCATATCGGCATGTACGCTTACACGGTCGATTTTTTAAATCGGTATTGTCTATGGGATGCATCGACGCTGGAGTCGGTCGAATCCCTGGAGCAGCTGAGAATACTGTGGCACGGCGAAGCTATTCGGGTGGAAATCGTAGATCAAACACCGGCTGCCGGTGTCGACACCCAAGAAGATTTGCTACGTGTGGAGCAAGTATTACGCTTGAATCATTAGCCTGTCCGGATACTGTTTTTATTTGGCATGGCGTTTCGCTTGGATAGCCTTATTCCGGCCTCCAAGGCTGTTTCGGTTTGACATAGCTTATTAATAACAGTACCTTGGGCAACATTTTTTAACTTTAACTTAAACACCGGTTTTTTCAAGAGCAGTCAATGGAACAATTTCAAAGAATAAGTCGTTTACCTCCCTACGTTTTTAATATTGTTACTGATCTGAAAGCCAAAGCTCGAGCGGCGGGCGAAGATATTATCGATTTCGGTATGGGTAATCCCGATCAGGCCACACCCGACCATATCGTGACTAAATTGATCGAATCTGCCCAACGTCCCGACACGCATCGTTATTCGGTTTCCAAAGGCATACCCCGGTTAAGAAAAGCCATCTGCACCTGGTATAAAAACCGCTTTGATGTCGATTTGGACCCGGATACCGAGGCGATTGTTACCATAGGTTCAAAAGAAGGTTTGGCGCATTTGGCGTTGGCGACTTTAGGGCCTGGGGATGTGGTGCTGGTGCCGAACCCCGCTTATCCGATCCATCCTTACGGCGTGGTGATTGCCGGTGCCGATCTTAGGCATGTGCCGATGATTCCTGGCGGCGATTTCTTCGAAGAATTGCACAAAGCCATTATCGATTCATGGCCCAAGCCGAAAATGCTGATCCTTAATTTTCCGGGCAATCCGACTACTCAGTGCGTGGAGTTGGATTTTTTCGAGAAAATTATCGCCGTCGCTAAAGAGCATAACATCTGGGTGGTACAGGATATTGCTTATGCGGACATCGTTTTCGACGGCTACAAGGCGCCGTCGATTCTTCAAGTCGAAGGCGCAAAAGACATCGCAGTCGAGTTTTTCTCGCTGTCGAAAAGCTACAACATGCCGGGCTGGCGTGTTGGTTTCATGTGCGGCAACAAGGAGCTGGTTTCCGCGTTGGCACGCATTAAATCTTATCTGGATTACGGCACCTTTACGCCGATCCAGATTGCCGCGATTGCAGCGCTTGAAGGCCCGCAGGAATGCGTTGCCGAAATTGCCGAGATGTACCGCAAAAGACGCGACGTGCTGTGCGACGGCTTAGCGGCAGCAGGATGGCCGGTTGAAAAACCCAAAGCCACGATGTTCGTTTGGGCGCGTATTCCCGAAGCGTATCAACACATGGGGTCGCTTGAGTTTTCCAAAAAACTGCTGGCGGAGGCCAAAGTTGCGGTTTCGCCGGGCATTGGTTTCGGCCAGCATGGCGATGATCATGTCAGGTTCGGCCTGATTGAGAATGAACACCGTACCCGTCAGGCGGTTCGCGGCATACGCAATATGATGAAGAAAGACAAGGTCATATAATAATTTTTTAGCTGGAGTTTGATTTGAAACCGGTAAAAGTAGGTGTATTAGGATTAGGTACTGTCGGTGGCGGTACCGTCAATGTGTTGAAGCGGAATGCGGCGGAAATCGCCCGCAGGGCAGGTCGTGAAATTATTATCACCCGCGCCTCAGCCAAAGATTTAAACAAGCCGCGTATTTGCGACACGCAAGGCATCGCCTTAACGACCGATCCCTATGAAATCATCAATGATCCCGAAATTGAAATCATTCTGGAATTAATCGGCGGGGCCGGACCGGTCAAAGACATGGTGTTGAAAGCCATCGAAAACGGCAAGCATGTCGTTACCGCCAATAAGTCGCTGATTGCGTTGCACGGCAACGAAATTTTCGCCAAAGCCAGCGAAAAAGGCGTCATCGTCGCCTTCGAAGCCGCTGTCGCCGGTGGCATTCCTATTATCAAAGCCATACGCGAAGGCTTAAGCGGCAACCAAATCGAGTGGCTGGCGGGCATCATCAACGGCACCGGTAATTTCATTCTGACCGAAATGCGCGATAAGGGCCGCGATTTTGCCGACGTATTAGCCGAAGCTCAAGCTCTGGGCTACGCAGAAGCCGATCCTACCTTTGATGTGGAAGGCATCGATGCCGGCCATAAATTAACCATACTGGCTTCCATTGCTTTTGGCATCCCGTTGCAGTTTGACAAGGTCTATACCGAGGGCATTACCAAAATCACCCGCGCCGATGTCGAGTACGCGGAGCAGCTGGGTTACCGCATCAAGCATTTGGGCATCGCCCGCAAAACGCCCGAAGGTATCGAGTTAAGAGTGCATCCGACGCTGATTCCCGAGCGTCGTCTGATTGCCAACGTAGACGGCGTGATGAATGCCGTTTTGATTAAAGGCGATGCCGTCGGCCCTACGCTTTATTACGGCGCCGGAGCCGGAGCCGAGCCTACTGCATCCTCTGTTGTTGCCGATGTGATCGATGTGGTCAGAGCCTTAACCAGCGACCCTGAAAACCGCGTACCGCATTTAGCCTTCCAAGCCGATGCCTTAGCCGACATTCCGGTTTTGTCGTCTGATATGTTCAGGACTTCTTATTATTTGCGGCTTAATGCAGAAGACAAGCCGGGGGTTTTGGCTGAAGTGACCCGGATTCTGGCCGATCATCAAATCAGCATTGAAGCTATCAGCCAAAAAGTACCGCTGAACAATGAAACGTCGGTACCGATTATCATGCTGACTCAGATCACGCTTGAAAAAGAAATGAACGCGGCTATCGCTGAAATTGAAGCGTTAAAAACCGTTACCGGTAAAGTCAACCGCATCCGTCTGGAAACTTTGGGATAAAAAAACATGTCTACGCAAAAACACTACACCGGCTTGATTGAACGCTACAGAGACCGTCTGCCGGTCAGCGCAAGCACCCGCATCATCAGCTTGAACGAAGGCAATACGCCGCTGATCCAACTGCAAAATATCCCCCGCTTGATCGGTAAGTCGGTTGATATTTACGTCAAGTTTGAAGGCCTGAACCCGACCGGTTCATTTAAGGATCGCGGCATGACCATGGCGGTCACCAAGGCCGTGGAAGAAGGCAGTCAAGCCATCATCTGCGCCTCGACCGGTAACACCTCGGCCGCGGCAGCAGCGTATGCGGCGCGCGCCGGTATCAAAGCCTTCGTGTTGATTCCCGACGGCAAGATTGCCCAAGGCAAGCTGGCGCAAACCCTGATGTACGGCGCTGAAATCATCCAGATTAACGGCAACTTCGATAAAGGCATGGCATTGGTTAAAGAAGTCGCCGAACATGCGCCGGTCACTATCGTTAACTCGATCAACCCGTTCAGGATTGACGGACAAAAAACCGCCGCCTTTGAAATCGTCGACGACCTCGGTTTCGCGCCTGACTATCACTGTCTGCCGGTTGGCAATGCCGGAAATATCACCGCCTACTGGAAAGGTTATACCGAATACGCTACCGATCGTGTGTGCAGTACTCGGCCGGTTATGTGCGGTTATCAGGCGGCAGGAGCTGCACCGTTCGTCGCCGGTCACATGATCGATGAGCCGGAAACCATTGCCACCGCGATACGCATCGGTCATCCGCAATCCTGGGATTTTGCCTGGGCCGCGCAAAAAGAATCCGGCGGCTGGTTCGACAAATTCACCGACGAACAGATTCTAGCCGCGCAAAAAATGCTGTCCCAGTATGAAGGCATTTTTTGTGAACCGGCATCGGCAACTTCATTAGCCGGTGCCTTGCATGACATCGGTTCCGGTAAAATCCCCGAAGGCAGCAAGATTGTCTGTACCTTGACCGGTAACGGCTTGAAAGATCCCGATACCGCTATCTCGCAATGTGCCGCTGAGCATCCTGTGACGATTGAAGCTAGTTTGGATGCGGTTAAGCGGGCTATTTTGGATTGTTTATAATAAATTTTCACCGCGAAGTTTTATGTGTCGCTGGTTCCTCCCAAGCTCCGGCTTGGGAACCCAGTAAGCGAAGCTCCAGCTTCGCGAGACGGGAAGCTGGAGCTTCCAAAACCGAATTCCCAAGCCGGAGCTTGGGAACCAGCGAACAATCAAATAATTTAAAGCCGACAACAGTCGGCTTTTTTATTGGAAACCCATGTATTATCAAGGCGTAAAAAAAACCATCGTTCCCCGTCCGGTCGCTAAAAAACGCGCCAATCTGGGAGAAATGCATCCCGTATTGGAACGTATCTTTTTAGCCAGGGGCTTAACGTCTACAGCCGAATTGGACCGGACGCTGGCGAAACTTCCGTCGCCATGGCTGTTATCGGGCATGGAAGAGATGGTCGGTCATTTGATCACTGCCATCAATGAGCAACAACGGATTTGCATTGTGGCCGATTTCGATGCCGATGGCGCAACCAGCTGTGCGGTGGCTATCAAGGGCTTGAAGTTACTGGGGGCAGGGGAGGTAACATTTGTCGTGCCCAACCGCTTTGAATACGGTTACGGTTTGACACCTGAAATTGTCGATTTGGTTAAGCTGCAAAACCCTGATGTCATTATTACCGTTGATAACGGCATATCGAGCATGGAGGGGGTTAGGGTGGCCAAAGACCTGGGCATAAAAGTCCTGATTACCGATCATCATTTACCTGCTCATGAATTACCTATTGCCGATGCCATTGTAAATCCCAATCTGGTCGATGATAAATTCCCCAGCGGCGCATTGGCCGGTGTCGGCGTTATTTTTTATGTATTAATGGCTTTAAGGAGCCGGTTAAGAGAAAAGAACTGGTTCGAGAAGAATCAGCTTCAGGAACCCAATCTCGCGCAGTTGCTTGATTATGTCGCACTGGGTACGGTCGCCGACGTGGTGGCGCTCGATCAGATCAACCGGGTTTTGGTGCATCAGGGCTTATTGAGAATACGCACGAGGCGCTCGCATCCGGGGATAAATGCGCTTATCGAGGTGTCGGGCAGAAAGCCTGAATCGATTTTTGCCTCCGATTTGGGCTTTGCGCTGGGGCCAAGGCTTAATGCAGCCGGACGCATGGATGATATGTCATTAGGGATTCAGTGTCTGCTAACCGAAGATCCGCTTCTGGCAAAAGAAATGGCCTTGCAACTCGACGAGCTGAACAATGACCGCCGGGAAGTTGAAGGTCAAATGAAGAACGAAGCGATGGCTTTGTTAGGTGAAATGAAAAAGCTTGATGAGCACCATTTGCCTGCGGGCGTCTGCTTGTTCGACTCAAGCTGGCATCAAGGTGTTATCGGCATTTTGGCATCGCGGATTAAAGATCAATTGCATCGTCCCGTTATCGCTTTTGCGCCTGCCGGGAAAGATGAGATAAAAGGTTCGGCGCGCTCAATTCCCGGCGTTCACATTCGTGATGTATTGAGCGATATTGCCGCGGCACACCCTAAATTGCTGAGTAAGTTCGGCGGACATGCGATGGCCGCAGGCATGAGTTTAAAAATGCACGATTATCCGCCTTTTGCGTTGGCTTTTGATGCTTTGGTCAGAAAGCGT
This sequence comes from Methylobacter tundripaludum SV96, assembly GCF_000190755.2. GTDB lineage: Bacteria > Pseudomonadota > Gammaproteobacteria > Methylococcales > Methylomonadaceae > Methylobacter_A > Methylobacter_A tundripaludum. The sequence continues at coordinate 1,088,321 of NZ_JH109152.1, forward strand.
CTGGTGACTATCGACTTGGAGCAGAAAATCTATTCCGATGGCGAGTTGACCGAACAGGAGATGACTATTGAGTTTGCCGATTTGCTCCAAAACGCAGGCACTTGGGGGCAGGAATTTCCCGAACCTGTTTTTGATGGGGTTTTCGATGTTATTCAATCGCGCATAGTCGGACAGCGCCATCTTAAATTAGTGCTGAGAAAACCGTTCGGCGATTTGTTGATCGATGCGATTGCTTTTTATGTGGATAAGCCGGAGAGCTGGCTGGGTTTGCGGCACATTAAGGCGGCTTATAAACTGGACATCAATGAGTTCAGGGGCAATCGCAGCGTGCAGTTTATAGTGCAGTATCTGGAAAAAATTACATAAAAAAAGGGCGGATAAACCGCCCTTTTTTGTATAACGTAACGCTTATTTTTTTGTTTCTGCCGGGGCTGCGGGTGCAGGTTCTGCCGCAGGAGTAGCCGGTTTCTCTTCGGCTGCTGCCGGAGCTTTTTCAATAGCCTTGGCAGGTTCAGCCGCTGCTGGTGCTTCCTCAGCAGTTGGCGTTGCAGGTTCTGCCGGAGCCGTTTCCGCTTTTGGTGTTTCGTCAGTCAGTGGCACCAATATTTCCACTTTTGCCTGTTTGCGCAATGTTTCGATCATCTCTTGAACTTTTTTGCGTTGCAGGAAAGGCGTCAATTGCTCTTTAACCGCTTCCAAGGGTGGAGGTGTTACCGGGCGGGAATCTTCTTTCAAAATCACATGAAAGCCAAACTGGGTCTTAACGGGTTCTTTGGTGTATTTGCCTTTTTCCAGTGCGGCCACTGCTTCAGAGAAAGGTGCAACCATTTGTGCGGCAGAAAACCAGCCTAAATCACCGCCATTTTGCGATTCTTTAGCGTCTAATGAATTCTTGTTGGCTAATTTGGCAAAATCCGCCCCCTTATCCAATTCGGTAATCAGTTTTTTAGCTTCGGTTTCGGTTTTAACCAGGATATGACGCGCTTTATATTCGGTGCCCTTTTCAGCGGCAACTTTGCTGTCGTATTCGGCTTTGATTTCTGCATCAGTTACCGGATTGGCTTTAATGAAGTTTTGCAGATCGGCTTGGGTCAGTAATGCTTTTTTAGCGGCTTCAAGCTGCGCTACAAGTTCAGGTGACTTGTCCAGTTGTTTTTGCGTAGCATCCTGAACCAGCAACTCACGTTGAATGAGTTCTTCAACCAGTTTTTCTTTAGGAAATGTTTGTCCGTGGCTACGTTCGGCGATTTCTTTTTCCAAGGTCTCAAGCGTTGATTTGGCGATATACTGGCCATTAACAACAGCAACAGCATCGGCTTTATCAACCGCAGGTGTGGCGGTTGCAGCTGGAGCGCTGCCGACATTAGTGGCTTTTTCTTGATTACAACCGGCAATCAATGCTGTGCCGACAACAAGTAGAGGGATGAATTTTTTTTTCATTTATAATCTTCCTTTGGTTTCTTCAGAGGGTGAGAGAGCATTAATGCCTAAGGCATGAATTTGTTGTTTCATCATGTCGCCCAACGCATTATAAATAAGCTGATGTCGTTGAACTAAAGATCTGCCTTCAAAAATTTCAGCGACAATAGAAACATGATAGTGTCCGCCGCCGCTACGCGCGCCGGCATGTCCGGCATGAGCCGTACTGTTATCAATAATTTCTAGAAGCTCCGGTTTAAAAGCATCATTTAACAGTTGTTTAATGAGTTCGGATGTCATTGTGGAAAGACCTTTTTAAATGGTTTAACGGTAACCTTGGCATAAACCCCGGCATCGATGTAAGGATCAACGTCCGCCCATTGTTGGGCATCTGTCAGACTGTCAAATTCAGCAACCACCAAGCTGCCTGTAAAACCCGCTGCACCGGGATTGTCACTGTCAATTGAGGGATGAGGGCCTGCTAATATCAGACGTCCGGCATCCTGGAGCTCTTGCAGTCGCTTAAGGTGCGCCGGGCGTACGGATAACCTTTTCTCAAGACTATCCGCTACATCTTCACTGATAATGGCGTATAGCACTGCTTATTCCTCTGTATCGGGGATGTGTTTATATAAAAAAACCATTTGCAGCAAAATAAAAACAACCATTAAAGCCGGTACGCCAAATGTTTTAAAGGTAACCCAATCATCGGTATTGTAATTGTACATCACATAAAGATTGATAAAGCCTACACTGATAAAAAAGCAGCCCCATAAGGTATTTAATCGTTTCCAGATCAATGCGGGCAAGGTTAAATTGCCCGACAGCATTTTTTCAATGAAGGTTTTTTTACCGACAAACTGGCTACCCAAAAAGGCAGTGCCAAATAGCCATTCTATGATGGAGAGTTTCCATTTGATAAATTGCTCATCCTGCAAATAAAGCGTTGCGCCACCCATCACCAGAATCAACCCCAGCGTAATCCATTGCATGGTTTCAACCTTGCGGTGTTTAAACCAGGCATAAGCTACCTGGATAATGGTTGCCACAATAACAACGGCGGTGGCGACATAAATATCGTAAATTTTAAACGCAATAAAAAATAAAAGGATAGGGAAAAATTCGAAAAGCTGTTTCATAGTAACTGAAGGTAGGGGTGATCAGGCGTAAGCATCTATTCCTGTTATCAATTGAGCACGTTGGTCTCGCAGCGGTGCATTGAATGCCTGATTATAGGCAGAAAGCGCTCTTAAGGTTCGTGAGTCGGTTGGTTTAATGATGTTATCTTGGCCTGATAAATCAATGGCTAAGCTAACATTATCCAGTGTTTTTTTAATCTCTTCAGGTGAAGAAGGCTGATTAAATTTTTTGTTTTGAGTGTCTTTTGTGGCGGCGGATAGTTCATTTTCGTCTTTATTTTTCGCACTATCGGTCCTGCCAACTTTCTGGTTATGGCCGATGGGCGAAAAAGTTAATGATGAATTATGAACTCTCATATTTAAAGCGAGTTGCTACACAAATTTAACACAGTTCATTGTAAAATCTTTACTGAGGAATGTACATGCTTGAATAGTCGTTTCTGCTAGAATATCGATTATTTTTGGAGTAAATCAGTGGATAAAAGCACACAAACAGAATTAGAAGCGGCTGCATTCAGACGCTTAGTCAGTCATTTACAAAAGCACACCGAGGTTCAAAACATCGAGTTAATGATATTGGCGGATTTTTGCAGAAACTGCCTGGCTAAATGGTATATGGCGGAGGCAGCAGAGCAGGGCATAGCGATGGATTATGAGCAGGCCAGGGAAGTGGTCTACGGCATGCCTTATAAAGAGTGGAAAGATAAATTCCAAACCGAAGCGACGGACGAACAATTGGCCGCTTTCGACCGCAAACAACAAGCTAAATTATAATGACCGACAAATCACAATACGACGCCCTATTTTCCGGCGTGATCGGGCAGGATTATGAACTGCTCAACTTAATCTGTCCCTTAGCAACCCAAATGAGCCGCTTGGTAGGTGTTGCAGCCGCAGAGTATTCCGCGCAGGCAAGCGATAACCTGACTGTTGTAGAACTGGGCGGCGGCACCGGCATTACCACCTTATCGCTATTAACCGCGTCAGATAAGCTCAATATCCTAAGTATCGATAACGAACCGGTTATGCAGGAACAGGCCAAAACGCATCTGAACAAATGGGCGCTAGAAGGCAAACTGGCTTTTTGCGGCGATGATGCCTTGACGGCGTTAACAAACATTGCAAGCGACAGCGTCGATATGGTGGCTTCGGCGTATACCTTACACAATTTTCTCGATACTTATCGCAAGGAAGTCATACAAGAGATTTTCAGGATTTTAAAACCCGGCGGTCAATTCATTAACGGCGACCGTTACGGCTTGGATGATGTTTCCCAACATACGCGCACCATACAGCAGGAAGTCAGCGGTTATTTCAAGGTGCTGACCCGGATCAATAAACTGGACGTGCTGGAACACTGGATAGTGCATTTGTTTAGCGATGAATCGGAAAATCATGTCATGCGCGAATCGGTGGCGTTAGATCAACTACGTGATAGCGGATTTTCAGACATCACCCTTAGCCACAGACTTGAAGTCAATGCGTTGGTTACAGCCACAAAGCCCGGTTTATAAAATCACCCATGAAACACATCGTTAACATTTCCTGGCTGCTTATTGTCACAGCCCAACTAAGCGGCTGTGCGAGCCTGGGTAAGGGTATGGCTGAAGCCTTTCTGGAAAAACAGCAATTGGCCGATACCCGTCTTTGCGAAATATGGGGAAAATCTTTTAAAGGGCTTTCGCCGTTTCTGAACAGTAAGCAAGGCAAAATGAAGGTGCTCATGGTGCATGGGGTGGGCGATCATTTACCGGGATATTCCACGCAATTTGTCGAAAAGCTGGCCAAAGAGCTGAATCTGCCGGTGATGTCAACGCAGTACAAAAACATTACCCTGACCAGTCGACTTGATTCAAGCAAAAATCTGGGCAACTTAAGAATCAACCGGTTGCTAAGCAAAGACAGAAGCAAGGAATTACTGTTTTATGAATTAAGCTGGTCGGTCATTACCGCCAAGCAAAAAGAAGTGCTGGCCTATGATAATTCGGGGGAATATTCCTTTCGCAGGGCTGAAGTCAATAACCTGATGAAGAGGTTCTCCAATGATACCGGTCCTGACCCAATTATCTATCTGGGAGAGAGCAGGGAAGATATACAGGTTTCATTCGGCCAATCTTTCTGTTGGATGACCAAAAGCAGCTGGGATGATTTGCCTGATGATGTGACGCAAGCCTGTTCATTTAATGACGACACAGCAGCGGCTAATACTCATATCGATCAGTATGCCTTTATTTCGCACAGCCTGGGCAGCCGCATAATTATCGATGGAATGCAGCGCATTGCTTCTTTACTGGATAAGCGCGATGTCGATTTCTCAGAGGCATTAAAGACTAAAGAAATCCCCATTTATATGATGTCCAACCAACTGCCCATGTTGCAGTTAGGCCGTAAATTACCCGATGTAAGCAATCAAAAATCTGCGTATTGTCAACCGAATGGCGAAAAATATAATCAACGCATGTTGGCTAAAACGCCCATCATTGCCTTTAGCGATCCAAACGATTTATTAAGTTATGCGATTCCACATGGTTTTGTAGAAAAGTATCTGGACTCAAGACTCTGCATTGATGTGACTAATATCAATATCAATGTTGCGACCATCCTTGACGCATTCGGCTTGGGTAAATTCGCCAATCCTATTGACGCGCACGTAGGTTATGATACCGATGATCGAGTGGTTGCGCTCATCGCTAAAGGCATTGGCAACAAGAATACAGCCAATGTTGTGAATGACCGTTGTCGGTGGGTTGAAACGATAGAATAAAAACGGGAAGGTAAGGGGGCAATAACGCTTAATTTTCTTGCTGATTCCCGTTTATAAAGCTTAATTGACCTATTTCATGCTCGTTTTCATCCCACATAATAAGTAATCCATTTTTCTTCCCATCTTTATAATTTGTTTCAATATATTTCTTTTTATTTGAATGATATTTCTCATGTTTGCCGGTGAATGGTTTATCCTCATTAGGCATATAAGCAAGATCATTTCTAATTTCCAGTTCTTCTGAGGTCACTATTTCTTTAGGTTTTGTATCTTGTAAAACGTTGCTTTTATTCGGGGCTATTTTTTTTGGCTTTATATGTTTTGAAATAGTGCTTTCAGCCTTAACTTTTTTCTTCGCTTTCTTGTTTTTCAAAGCCTTGGACTTGGCGTTTGCTTGGGATATTATTTCCGCCAAAACTCTAGCGTCAGCGCCACAATCTGAAATAAAAAAAGCTATAACTAATATAAATATTATATTTTTCATTAAAATAATTTAAATAAGTTGGTCTTAGACTTATGAAGTGCAGCTTTTCAGATTTATTCACTGATGTTACGCACGGATGGTATGCCGCGCCGAGCACCGGAGCTTTTATCGAGAACAGCCCGAATGTTAAAGCGGTCGAAATTCGGCTAACTGCGTAACATCAGTTATTCAGTGACATTTATGACAAAGCACCGCTAAAGACGCAACAAGTCTAGCATAGCCCCATGCCACCTTGGTACAGCATAATAATAGACACAGCATTTATTTAACTTCGGCTGCGAGACAAGAGTCGAGTAGTCCCCAGAAGCGATAGTGCATGTGTTTTCACGAACCGTCTTTTTGCGTAGTGAAAATGAGGCTTTCCGAAATTGCGTCGAGTCATTGTGAGAATGCGGTTAGATACTGCTGATCGACGCAATTTCTTCCATCCGCCGTTACAATTTGGCATTGGCTGACACATTCTGAGCCATTTGCTGACGGTCGCGACTGACTGCTTTATGGCGATGAATATGGCGGAATGAAGTTCGGCAATACGCCAAGACCGGACTGACATGATTTTATTTGAATATCCGCTGTCGCCCCCGGCCTCACAAAATTTATAAATACCGCCATGAATAAAGATCATTTAACAGCCTTGACTCGACGGAGTAATGTTTTCAATGAATCTTTTTCCAATGGAGCTATTTATGAATACCCTCGTTAAAGTCACCGCCCTTTTATTGATGTTCGCATTTGAAGCGGCGGCACAACCCGATTCAAAATTCGACGTCATCGCCAATCTCGATACCGGTCCGGGCAATGTTACCGTTACCGATAATGGCCGCATCATCATGAGCATGCATCAGTTTTATCAGCCTAAATACACGGTGGTTGAATATAAAAATAATGCGCTGCTGCCGTTTCCCAACAAAGAACTGGCGGATTCCGATTCAATATCGAATCTGAAGCTGGATTCCGTGCTGGGCATCCGAGCGGATGCCTACGGCATCGTGTGGATGCTGGATAACGGCATGCGCAGCAGCGTCACGCCTAAGCTGGTGGGATGGGACACTCGCAGCAATAAACTGCATCAGGTTATCCATTTACCGACACCGGTAGCGCCCAAGGATGCTTTTGTTAACGATTTCGCGGTCGATATTCGGCACAATCATATTTTTATCAGCGATCCGGCCGGTGGCGCAAATGCGGCGCTGATTGTCGTCAACCTAGGCACAGGAACGGCAAGACGCGTACTGGAAGGTCATCACAGCGTTATTCCCGAAGAGGTCGATTTGATTATTGATAATGTACCGGTTCAAGTTAAAGATAAAGCCGGAAAATGGGTTAGGCCTCATATCGGAGTCAACCCGATCACCGAAGACCTGAGCAACGAATGGGTTTATTTTGGCCCGATGCATGGATTCAGCCTTTATCGGATAAAGGCGGACGATCTGGTCGATGAAAGCCTGGATGCCGGGATGTTGGCAAATCGCGTTCAACGCTACAGCGATAAGCCGATTTCAGACGGCATCACAATCGACAAGGATAACAACATCTATCTGGGCGAGTTGGCGGCCAATGCGATCGGCGTTATTTCGGCCGATAAAAAGTATCAACGACTGGCTCAGTGCCCGCGCCTTTCGTGGGTGGATTCGTTCAGCTTTGGGCCAAATGGGCAACTGCTTGCGGTAGTCAATCGACTGCATCAGTCAAGTACGCTTAATGGCGGCGTAGCGGCATCAAAACCGCCGTATTACCTGTTACAGATAAAAGCCCTGGCTGCCGGATTGCCCGGACGGTAAACAATTTCTCATTAATCACAAATCTTTTATTCACCACGAAGGCACGAAGAACACGAAGTTTTATTTTTTTCGTGTTCTTCGTGCCTTCGTGGTGAATTATTTTAAGCTTTAAGCTCATGAACCAGTAATGTTCCGGCCTATCGCTATTATTTTGTCCCGCAGCCAAAGATGGGCCGGATCTTTGTCATGTAACGGATGCCAAATCATGACTAACTGGTAAGAAGGAAGCTCGATAGGCACGGGAAATATTTCCAGCGGCGCAAATTTTTTAAACTGCTCGGCAATTCGATAAGGTAGCGACAATATCATATCGGTTTCGGCAACGATCAGCGGTGCGGAAAGAAAGTGAGGGACGATCAGCTTGATGCGCCGCTCCAATCCCCGTTCAGCCAGTTTTTGATCGATTAAGCCGACGTTGCTGCCTGTTCGGGAAATCAACATATGGGGAACTGCCAAATACTCTTCCAACGAAGGCGGTTTTGTTATCAGCGGATGATCCTGCCTGACCACGCAGGCCATCTGGTCGCTAAATAAATGTTCGCAGTGTAAATGTGGAGGTGGATTGAGTACCGATTCGAAACCGAGCACGACATCAAGACTGCCGTTTTCCAATTGTGCGGCCGGGAATGACGATTCGGTGCGTTTAAGGTGGATATCAATACCGGGGGCGATTTGGCCGATCAATCCCAACAGCTCGGGTATTAACAGCAATTCCATATAATCCGTGGCAGCAAGTACAAAGCGCCGCTGACTCGTTCCGGCTTCAAATTCCAACGGCGGCTGAATCAGTTGCTCCATCTCATTCAGTAAGCTCCTGATCGGCTCAATCAAGGTCAGCGCTCTTTCAGTGGGTTTCATTCCGGACGGCGTTTTAACCAGCAGAGGATCATCCAGCTGTTGCCGTAGTCTCTGCAAAATATGGCTCATCGCCGATTGCGTGATAAACATCTGTTCCGCAGCACGGGTAACGTTCAACTCTCGCATCAGTACATCGAAGGCCACCAATAAGTTCAAGTCAAAGGTTCTTAAATTAGACATAGGAGTACTTTTCAATGTTGGTTCGGGTCAGGATAACAAAAACACAGCATGCCTCGACCATGAATTGTGTCAATGACGGGATGAAATATAAACATTTAACAAAGCCGTTCTTTCAACCTACTGTATCACTCAAGCGTGTTGTTTAGCTTGAGTCGGCTCAGTTCCCCCTCAATGAGCTGCCGATAAAACTTACGACACGCTGACTCTTTTGGATAAGCGAATCAGCCTTATCTATCGCTATTTGGTAGGAGAAGCAATTATGTCAGTAAATATTTCAAACCGGTCATTTCGACCTTACACAGGAGAAAAAGCGCGGATTACCCGCGCTTACGATTACCTGATCCTGGTATTGGCTCTTTTTCTGTTTATCGGTTCTTTCCATCTTCATTTTGCGCTGACTGTCGGCGACTGGGATTTCTGGGTGGACTGGAAAGACAGACAATGGTGGCCGCTGGTGACGCCGCTGATGGGCATTACTTTCCCGGCGGCGGTGCAGTCGGTCATGTGGACGAAGTTTCGCCTGCCGATGGGCGCTACCTTGTGCGTGGCTGCGTTATTGATAGGTACCTGGATCACCCGCATATTCGCCTATCATTATTGGAATTATTTCCCCATTAACATGGTCTTGCCCGCCACCATGTTGCCCGGTGCGCTGGTGCTGGACGCGATCCTGATGTTGAGCAACAGCCTGACCGTCACTGCGGTTTTAGGGGGCGCGTCTTTTGCGTTGCTGTTCTACCCCAGCAACTGGCCCCTGTTCGGCATGTTTCATGTGCCTGTCGAGTACGGCAACGGCCAATTGACGGTCGCCGATTTGTTCGGCTTCGAATACATACGCACCGGCATGCCGGAATATTTACGCATCATCGAGCGGGGTACCTTACGCACTTACGGCCAATACGCAGCGCCGTTAGCGGCATTTTGTTCGGCGCTGTTATGCATCCTGATGTACACCTTATGGTGGTTTATCGGGAAGTGGTTCGCAACCGTTCGTTACCTTAATAAAATCTGAGGGGAGGGCAATTTATGAAACAGCTATTAATCAAGTGCATGGCATCTCTCGGGTTTATCCTTTCGCTGTACACGCTGAATATCGCAACTGTGATGGCGCATGGGGAAAAGGCTTTAGAGCCGTTTATCAGAATGCGCACGATACAGTGGTACGACGTGCAATGGGACAAACAAAAATTTAATGTTAATGAGGAAGTCAGCGTTAGCGGCAAATTCCATGTCGCCGAGGATTGGCCGGTCAGCGTGCCCAAACCTGAAGCGGCGTTTTTGAATATATCGACGCCCGGCCCGGTGCTGATCAGGACCGAACGCTATCTGAACGGTAAACCGTTCATGAATTCGGTGGCCTTGCAGCCCGGAGGCGATTACAACTTCAAGATTGTGCTCAAAGGGCGATTGCCGGGCCGTTACCACATCCATCCGTTCTTTAACCTGAAAGATGCCGGACAGGTGATGGGGCCGGGCGTATGGCTGGAAATTACCGGCAGTCCGTCGGATTTTTCCAATAAGGTCAAAACCATCAACGGCGAGGTAATCGATATGGAAACCTATGGCCTGGGCAACGGTATATTCTGGCATCTGTTCTGGGGCTTATTGGCAACGGCCTGGCTGCTTTGGTGGCTGCGGCGGCCGTTGTTTATTCCACGCTACAGAATGCTGCAAGCCGGTGGTTTGGAAGATGAACTGGTCACGCCGAACGACCGTTTAATTGCAAAAGCGATGCTGGTCGGCGTGCCCTTGTTGGTGTTGGCCGTCAATGCAATGACGATAAGCGAATATCCAAATGCCATACCGTTGCAGGCTTCGCTGGACCAGATTTTGCCGCTATCCGCCCAGGTCAATGCCGGCGTGGTCGATGTCGAGACTTTGAAAGCCGAATACCGGATACCGGAACGTTCAATGGAGTTCACTGTAAAGGTCAATAATCGCAGCGAAAATCCTGTTCAAATAGGCGAGTTTTCTACCGCTAATGTGCATTTTTTGAACAAGGATCTGCAAGCGGCGTATCAAGGCGATTCAACAAGCATGACAGCGTTTGAAGGCTTGAGCCTGGAGAATCCTGCACCGATACAACCCGGCGAACAGCGCACGATGACGATAACCGCGAGGGATGGGTTTTGGGAATCCGAAAAACTGAACGGGCTGATTCGGGATGCCGACAGCCGGATCGGCGGCCTGCTGTTTTTGTACGATTCGGTAACAGCCGCGCGTTATATCTCCAGCATAACCGCCGCAGTGATTCCGAAATTCAATTAAACCGTTAAGAGGCTTACATCATGGCTACAACATCCGAACAATTACCTTTAGTGGTAGAAAATAAAAACGCAGAACCCTGGTATATCAAGGATTTACCGATGTACCTGAAAGGCTTTGCCATGCTGACGGTTATCTATATCGGGCTACGCTTATATCAAGGCGCTTTTGCCGTTGCGTCGGGATTGGACTCGTCCGAACCGGCGTTTGAACAGTACTGGATGCAGCTGTTTTACGTTGAATTAGGCATTCTTGCTGTATTCGTGACCGGTGTATGGGGCTATTTATGGCTTTCGCGTGATCGTAACCTGGACAAGCTGGAACCGAAGGAGGAAATCAGCCGCTATTTCACCCTGACCATGTGGATCAGTATTTACACCTTTGCGGTGTATTGGGCCGGTAGCTATTTTGCCGAACAGGATAATTCCTGGCATCAGGTCGCAATCCGCGACACGCCTTTTACGGCCAATCATATTATCGAGTTTTATTTTAATTTTCCGCTGTATGTGATTTTAGGCGGTTGCGCCTGGCTATACGCCAGAACCCGGTTGCCGCTCTATGCCAAGGGCATTTCGCTGCCGTTGACGTTGGCCGTATTCGGGCCGTTTATGATATTGGTTAGCGTTGGCTTTAATGAGTGGGGACATACCTTTTGGTTCAGGGAGGAATTTTTCGCCGCGCCTATTCATTGGGGCTTTGTGATCGGCGTCTGGTTTGCGTTGGGCGTAGGCGGCATATTGCTTCAGGGCGTAACCCGTTTGATTGAATTGCTTGATGAGTTGGAAGACGCGCCATGATTTATGGATAACGGAGTGGTCAAAGCGACACAGAATCCTCTCTCCCTCCGAGCATAGATGTTACCACCCTCGTTCCCACGCGCTGCGCTCGTCTTTATACACAAGTCTCTAAGTAACGCGTCATACTCGCCGGGAAGCGGGTATCCAGTGCCATGGATGGCAAACTGTGTACGTCCATGTAGCCTGGATCCCGGCAATCCCTGCCGGGATGACGTGCTTTTCAATACTTATGTATAACGACGAGCGCAACGCGTGGGAACGAGATAATTATTTTAACCATTTCGAATACGTCGCTAATCATGACAACCATTAAACGCACCGGCATTCATTATGCATGGATCGTACTCGCTGTTACCTTTATCTGTTTGTTTGTTGCATCAACGCTTCGGTCCGTTCCGGGCATCATTATGCTGTCGCTGGAGCATGAATTTAATTGGAGTAGAGAAACAATAAGTGGCGCCGTTTCGGTCAATCTGCTTTTATTTGGGCTGGCCGGTCCTTTTTTAGGCAGATTGATGGATTTATACGGAACTAAAGCCATCACCGTGATCATGCTTACCCTGGTCACTTTAGGGGCGGGCGGCAGCATCTTCATGCAGGAGCCCTGGCAACTGTATTTGTTTTGGGGCGTGATCATCGGCGCAGGTTCGGGAGGCACCTCAATAGTGATGGGATCGACCGTTGTCAATCGCTGGTTTCGGCAACGGCGCGGTCTGGCTTTGGGGATTTTGGGCGCCGCCTTTTCATCGGGCCAGTTAATTTTTACGCCTATTATAATGAACCTGAACATGCAGTTCGGCTGGCGGGCGGTAACGCTGTTTATAGCGTTGATGCTGGGCTTGGTCGTATTACCACTGGTTATGATGTTTATGACTAATAATCCCGGCATAAAGGGATTGCAGCCTTATGGCGACAATGGGGACGCTGCACCTGAAGTTCGTCCTGACCCGAACCCGATGCGTTCGGCAATGGCCAATCCTCAGTTCTGGTTGCTGGCTTTCAGCTTCGGTATCTGCGGTTTTACCACCTCAGGCCTGTTTCAGACGCACTTGATTAGTCACGGCATCGAACACGGTTTTCCGGAAATGACGATGGCCGTGTCATTAGGCGTAATGGGCGCGACCGATATTGCAGGTACCGTTTTCTCCGGCTGGTTATGCGATCGTTTTGGTAAGTGCTGGCCGCTGGCGATTTATTACGCGCTGCGGGGCGTTTCATTATTGTTGCTGCCTTATGTCGAATCGACCGGGCAACTGATGGCCTTTTCCGTTGTCTATGGGCTGAATTGGTTGTCGACGGTTCCGGCAACCTCAGCACTCACAGCGGATCTGTTCGGCAAACAAAATGTCGGAGTCGTTTTTGGCTGGATCTGTTTTGCCCATCAGGTCGGCGCAGCGTTAGCCAGTTACGGGGCAGGCTATTTACATGGCTTGTTCGGGAATTACACCTTGGCCTTTATGACCTCCGGTCTTTTTGCCTTAGCGGCTACCGGGCTGGTCATGAATATACGGGAATGAATAAAATTTAAAGGGACCGCTATTTTGTCGTGCCCTAGACAGTAATGCATTAGAGATTTTTCAGCTTATAAAATAATATGTACTGGCTATTCGTATAGAATTTACAACAATCCCCCATCATTCACTGGAGAAACCTTTATGTCATTGACTATGTACCAAGCATCCATCCCCGTTTTTGTGCGTATGTTGGATAATTTATCCGGGATACTCGACAAAGCTGCCGCCCATGCCGAAGCAAAGAAAATCGATCCAGCCATTTTTGTAAACGCGCGTCTGGCACCCGATATGTTTCCGCTGAGCCGCCAAGTACAAATTGCGACTGATATGGTCAAAGGTTGCGCCGCTCGACTGGCTGGCATTGAAGTGCCCAGTTATGAAGATAATGAAAGCACTTTTTCCGAGTTGCAAGCGCGTATCGCCAAGACCAAGGCGTTTATAGAAAGCGTCAGCGCGTCGCAAGTTGACGGCAGTGAAGAGCGCAAAATCACGCTGAAATTTGGCAGCAAAGAGCTCAGTTTTTTGGGACAAGCTTACTTGCTTGATTTTGTGTTGCCCAATTTCCATTTCCACCTCACCACCACTTACGCCATACTGCGGCATAATGGCGTGGCAATTGGAAAAAAGGATTACACCGGCGATTATTAATCTGCGTGGGTTAATCGCCTTCGGCCAAAAGCTGCCTTTGGCGATTTCCCCCAAAGCTAACACTTGGAATTGCCATCAGAAGCCTCTTGTAAGATACTCACAAACGGCGGGCAATTCCCTTTTTCATTTATTTCCCTGAAATAGAGCAGCCCCTTTTTTTCCTTATATGCATGAGGAGATCGAAATCATGAACACACGTGCGAACTTCAAGTCCTTACAGGAGGGCACCAAGGAAGATTGGCAACTGATTTTTAGCGAATTCAGTCGATTTGCCAAAGGGCTTCCTGACCGGGTGATGGCCCACCTTAAACTTCTGGAGGGTGACTTTGGCGGTTTTCCGGTAGACCGTTACATCCACTCACTGCAAACAGCCACCCGCGCGCTGCGTGATGGCCGGGATGATGAATATGTTGTCTGCGCTCTGCTGCACGATATTGGCGATACGCTGGGAACGTACAATCATCCCGACATCGCGGCTGCCATTCTCAAGCCCTTTGTCAGTGAAGCCAATCTTTGGATGATCCAACACCATAACATTTTCCAGGGCTACTATTTCTTCCACCATATCGGCATGGATCGCAACATGCGTGAGCAATTCCGCGACCATGTTCACTTTGAGCGCACAGCCGAGTTTTGTGAGTTGTACGATAGCCCGGCCTTTGACGCTCATGCCGAAACCTTACCCATCAGCGAATTCGAATCCATGCTGAGGCGAGTTTTTACCAAACCGGTCAATTCACTCTATAAAGCTGCGCTGGAAGCGGCCAATTGAGGAGCGGGGTAATTTTGTCCACAAAATGGAGGGCTTAAGGCTTTGAATATTGGCGATATAATCCTTTAAAAAAGCAGATCAAATCGGCAGGCGAGCAGTATGTTGGTAAGCGGTTAAGTTCGGTTTACGCAGCAACGCATTTTTAATCCGCCATTCATCCTGCAGTTCAAGTTGTACAAGGAAATTGATTTTACTTTGCGCGCTATGGGCAATCGGAATTCCGTCACGGTATAAAATGCGCTGACCCGGCTGCCCCGGTACGCGTTGTCCCGGCGTAACCAGGCCGGTTAAATTCAACGGATCGGCAGCGCTGATGGCAATGAGATCGCCCTGTCTGGATTGTTTGCGGATTTCTCTCAGGGCGCTAACCGCTTCCGGCAAGGCATATTGCTCCCCGGCGAAGCCCTGCACGAAGCGGCCGCCGCGCAGCTCGCCCCGCGCCTCCATGCGCCGGAACACATATAACAATTCCCGCCACGGGGGCAGAATGTCTTCCTCATCCAGCAGCTTACGAAAGATAATGCCGTAACGACGCAGCAGGACTCGGGCGATGTGTTCGCAGTGTTGATAGCGGTCGGTTTCGACCGGCTGATTCGACCGGTTTAACGACCAGCGGCCGGAGGCGGCGAACGGATCATGATGCGGATATTTTTTGCTGCGGCGTTGCTGGACTTTCTGCGGCGTGATCAGTGTGCGCAAACCCTGGAAACTGTCAGCCGTAACCAGTCCCCAGGCCGCCAGTTCCGCCAGCGCTTCTTCCAGTTGCGATTTGAGCAGGCCGGTTTCTGCCAGCAGGTCTTCGAAGAAGCTGGCGCCCCATTGCTTCAGCGCATCGTAGACTTTTTGCCCCTTGCCCGATAAATCCAGCGCCTCATTGTCCGGCAGCGGCGCATAGGCGCGCCAGTGAGGAAGATTAGGCCGACTGATAAAGCTGATTGAGGTGGATTTTCCGGCCGGGTTTTTGCGTTTGTTCAACGCAGTCCCGCTAGGAGCTTGCAGACGCAGCCAGGTGATTTTGCCGGAGCTGCACAATTTATCCAGATCGGAAGACAGATAGAAACGCATTCTGGCCGGCAGAATATCGGCTTCCCAGCATACGGCCGGAAGACAGAGGCCTTCCAGTTGCAATAATCGCTGTTGCAAGGCGGCTTCTCCTTCACCCGGATGATCCAGACCGTGCCAGCGAAACAGGAAACGCATGAAATCCGCCGGAGCAACCGGCTCGATTTCAGTGCGCAATTGTTTGAGCGTATAGCGATGAATACGCGCCAATAAGCCGCGTTCGCACCATTCGGTCGCAGTGTTTTCCTGGGTAAATCTTCCTTGAATCACGAAGCCTTCCTGTTGCAACGCGATTAAGGCGCGGTCAATAGTGGCGATGTCCAACGTCAGCGGGGCAGCCAGCTGCGCTACGGTGACCGGTCCCAATCCTTCCAGGCGGCTGCGAACGATTTCCCTGACGGCGCTGTCCGGATCGATTGCTTCATCAGCGGCAACCGCTTCGATGGCGGGATGAATCGGAGCCCGCGGAAACAGCAGTTGCAAAACCTCCAATCGTTCGGCCGCAATCCACAGGCGCGTGTCATCGACAAGAGTCATGACGGTTGCGCGCTTGCTCTTTTGCAGGCTTTCCATTAGGTTGGTCCAGCCGTGGGCAAGATTGTCGTGCAGGTTCGAAAGCGGGCCGCGTTCTCCCTCGGCTTCGGTCAGAAATCCCAGAACCACCAACGCATCGTGAAGTTCATCCGGGGTATGGGCTTCCGGCCAGGCTTCGATGCGTACTCTTTCGATGGCTTCGGGATTCAAGTGGCCGATGTCGGCTGCGCTTTGCGGGTCCATGAAGCGCCGTTGCTGCACAGCCAGCGTCCTGCGTTCCTCGGCAGGGGCATCGTCTAAAAAGGCATAGGGCCGGGCGTTCAGTATTTCCAGGGCCAACGGTGAAGGGCTGGCCAAATCCCTGGCGATGACGGTGATCGTTCCCCGTTCGATGCCTGTCAACAGCCGTTCCAGGCCGTCGATGTCCATCAACTCGTGCAAACAGTCGGACAAGGTCTGATTGACCAGCGGGTGATCGGGGATCTCCCTGTCTCCGGCGATGTTTTCCTGGCAGGCGAGCTGGTCCGGAAAGACCAGGGCGATAAGGTCTTCGGCGTCGTTGCGTTGAAAATAGGCGGGAACTTTCTTGCCTGCGCGGTTGCGCGGCACGGCCAGCGCGGTGTTGGCAACCCAGCGCCAGCGCGACGGAAACATCGGGGCGGCTAAAAGCGCCTGGATCAGGATGCCTCTGACCGTAGCCGCTTTAAGATAATTGGCCGGTTCATCCAATGGAAAACTGTGGGTTGGACCTAGCGACAACACAATGCTGTCTTCGCCGGCGGCGGCCTGTAGTTCGAAGTTGAAGCGGCGGCAGAAGCGTTTTCGCAATGCCAGACCCCAGGCCCTGTTAATCCGGGAACCGAAAGGCGAGTGGATGACGAAATGCATGTCGCCGGTTTCATCGAAAAAGCGTTCGAACACGATTTGCTGTTGGGTAGGCAATACCGTCAAAGCCGCCTTGGCCGCGGCTAGATATTGCGCCAGTTGTTCCGCGGCGGCATGGGGAAGCTGCAAGTCCTCTTTCAGATAATGGTAAGCCGCATCTTCTCCCTGTTCGAGCTTGGCATTCACGGTTGCGCGTAAATTCGATACCGCAAGCGACAGTTCATCGCTACGGCCGGGTGCTTCACCCATCCAGAACGGGATATTGGGCGGCTGTCCGTGGGCATCTTCAACAAATACCCGGCCCTGTTCGATCTTGAGCATTCGATACGAGCTGTTGCCCAGTTGAAATATATCGCCCGGCAGACTTTCAAACGCGAAGTCTTCATTCAAGGTACCGACAAAAATACCTTCCGGTTGCAATATCACATCGTAATCGAATTGGTCGGGTATCGCGCCACCGTTAAGCAACGCAGTCAGTCCCGCACCTTTGCGTGGACGCAGCATGCCGTGAACGGCATCCCTGTGCAGATAGGCGCCACGCCTACCGCGCCGTGTGTGAAAGCCGTCGCTGAGCATTTTGACGACGTCTATAAACTGCTCGTGGGTCAGTTCCCGATACGGCCAGGCAGCGGAAAAAGCCTGATAAAGTTCGTTTTCGTGCCACTCGCGGCAGGCAATCTCGGCGACGATTTGCTGCGCCAGTACGTCCAGCGGATGATCGGGAATCGAGATGTGGTCCAGTTCATCCCGTTGAATCGCCGCCATCATGGCCGTGCATTCCACCAGATCATCGCGCGACAACGGAAACAAGCGGCCTTTCGGCGTAGCGCCAAGTTGGTGACCGGAGCGCCCGACCCGTTGCAGAAAGGTTGATATCGCATGCGGCGAGGCCAGCTGGCAAACCAAGTCCACTTCGCCGATATCGATGCCGAGCTCAAGTGAAGCCGTCGCCACCAGGGCTTTGAGCGTACCTTGTTTTAAGCGCTGTTCCGCTGCCAGCCGGTGTTCCTTGGCCAGACTGCCATGATGGGAAGTGACAAATTCTTCGCCCAAGCGTTCGGCCAGCGCCGCAGCCACGCGTTCGGCCAGACGGCGGGTATTCACAAAAATCAAGGTCGTGCGGTGTTGCTCGATCAACTGTTCAAGACGATTGTAGATTTCGCCCCAGACTTCCGCCGCCATGACCGCTTCCAGCGGCGAGCCGGTGACTTCTATCTGCAAATCGCGTTGCCGTTTATGGCCGGTATCGATAATCGTGCAGTGCGTTGTCTGGGTTCCGGTCAGAAAATGCGCCATCAATTCGACCGGTTTTTGGGTGGCGGATAAACCGATGCGCACCGGCGGCGTTGCTGTCAGCTGCGCCAGACGTTCCAGGGAAAGCGAAAGATGCGCGCCACGCTTGTTGCCTGCCAGCGCATGAATCTCATCGACTATAACGCTACGCACCGAGCTCAACATCTCGCGTCCTGAATCCGAGGTGAGCAAAATATAAAGCGATTCCGGCGTGGTGACCAGAATATGCGGAGGATGGCGCTTCATTGCCGCGCGTTCTGCCGTCGAGGTATCGCCGGTGCGGGTTTGAGCCCGGATGGCGACATCGGGCAGACCGTTTTCCAGTAGTGCAAGGCGAATGCCGTTCAGCGGCAGTTCCAGGTTTTTGTGAATGTCGTTAGACAGCGCTTTGAGCGGCGATATATAGAGAATCCGGGTTTCATCCGGCAACGGCGATTCCAGTCCCTGTTGCACTAACTGGTCGATGGCCGCAAGAAATGCCGCCAGGGTTTTACCCGAGCCGGTAGGGGCAGCGATCAGCGTGGATTCGCCCGCACGAATCGCAGGCCAAGCCTGGCGTTGAACGTCCGAGGGGGCGTCGAAATGGGTATTGAACCACTGGGCGACGATAGGATGGAACGATGTTAACGGCATGGCATCGGATTCAGCTTGAGAATACGGGATCCAGTATGAACGGAATTAGAGTATCAATCCAGCCACTACTCGGATTTCTGTCATCCCTGTAAATCAGCATCCATTTTCCAGGCAAGTAAGACGGCGGTTATTTTAAAAACAATGAGATAGAAAGGAGAGCAGGTAAGTCTTGACGGATAGGAACAGGCACGCAGTCACTGCTTTTTAGTCAACGAGGACAAGGTATCATCCTCAACATTAATTGTGTAGGCCCGGCCAAAACCCGCAACATATCGGCCGCTTTGCGGGCATAAAGCAAATAAGTGAAAATCGGATAACGACCTTAATACACTGACAACTTCGCCGAATTTATCCTGCAACGCCATTAGCTGTGCCGTATAAATTGGCTCATCACGATCCAGCTCTTTGACTGTACAGTTGAATACCGCACGTTCGCGCGCAAAAAGATTGCGAGTTTCGGATTCCGGGCGAATAAACATGACCGAGGCTTGCGGATGATTCAATAAATTGGCAGTATGACTAGCGAGTTCGCTGACAAAGATATAGAAACACCCTGCCTGGTCCCGTACAAACGGAGCGTAGCTAAGATCAGGAATACAGCTTGCCGAAGCCGTCGATAGCAACAGCGTTTGCTGCGAGGTAAGCAGTTCCTGCAATTCAATTGTCCTTTCGCTTAGGTCTTCTGTTCCGTTCATTTTATGCATACCATTAGTGTGTTAGGTACATGATCTTAATTGAGATAGGCGATCTTTAACAATCGGTGTCTCAGATTATGTATAACTACAATCCGCCGAATGGATGAGGGCCATTTTTTTCAATCTGCAAATCTGTGTGTTTACCCATAAGCCGCACCTTTCTGATTTTGTATGATGTCGGCTTTTAAGGTGAGGGTAGTGCTTTACCTTTTCATACGCACGAACTTACAACCTTCTCGACCGAAGACCGCAGTGAATGCAGCGCCATATCAATGCGGCATTAAGGACTAATGATTAAGCATTACGCTATCAAATTTCTCATTGATATAAACAAAACACAGTGATCAGTTTTAAATGTTCAGATTTGATTTGGTAATATGACACAGGTACTGACAGCGAATGGCTTCAAGCGCCCAGAAAAAGACACTTGTTAGTTGCAAGACCGGTTCGATGGACAGGCAGGTCCTTAGGATATGGCTAACTATTACTTCCCGAAATCGAGTTGGCATACCGAAACCAGTTAAGTGATAATTACTGGAAAATTCACACTGAAAAAAGTTATAGAGTGACAGCATACCCAAAGGACATTGAACTAAAAATGCAACGGTTGTTTGCGAGGCTGTCAGAAAAAGATAAGCGAAGTTATGCGGCGATTGAGTCAGTCAAGTTAGGGCATGGTGGCATTGAATATGTGTCCGGGCTGTTTGGCATTGATCCCAAAACGGTGCGACGTGGATTGTCCGAATTGGATGTAGCGGAGGATCCCGCACCCAACCGGATCCGAAAAAAAGGGGCGGACGGAAAGGCATAAACGGGCAAAGTGAGTCGCTGGAAAGCAACTTTCTCAAACTGCTTGGCGAGTTCACAGCGGGCGATCCGATGCGTGAAGGCGTGTTATGGACGAACTTGTCGCGGAGCGAGATCAGCCGACGACTGGCTGAAATGGGGTCGCCAGCGAGTCGGCGCACGGTTCGCAAGCTATTGAAAAAGCACGGCTTAGGACAGCGTAAAGCGCGTAAGAAAAAGTCGCTGGGCAATCACCCTGACCGAGATGCGCAGTTTCAAAATATTGCCAAACTCAAGGCGGCGTATCAGAATGCAGGTGATCCGGTCATCAGCATGGACACCAAGAAGAAAGAGTTTCGGAAATTTTGCCCGCGAAGGCCACACCTATACGCAGACTCAGGTGGATACGCTGGACCATGATTTTCCCAGTGCCGGCGAAGGCAAAGTGATTCCGCATGGCCTTTATGATTTGGCGCGAAACGAGGGCTATGTCCACCTCAATACCAGCCACGACACCAGTGAGTTTTGCTGTGACAGTGTTGCACATGGGTGGCAGCAGCATGGCTGCACGCATTATCCTAATGCCCGCCGTTTGTTGCTGCTTTGTGATGGTGGCGGTAGCAACGCCAGTAATCGGCATGTCTTCAAGGAAGCGTTACAAAAGCTGGCCGACCGGCTGGGACTGGACATACGTATAGCGCACTATCCACCGTACTGCTCGAAACACAATCCCATCGAACATCGGTTGTTTCCGCATATTACGCGTGCTTGTCGGGGTGTTGTTTTTCATTCGCTCACCATCGCCAAGCAATTTATGGAGAAGGCGAAAACTAACACGGGATTGAACGTGACGGTTGATATTTTGACAGCGGTCTATGCGACGGGTAAAAAATGCGCCACTGATTTCCTCAAAACCATGACTATTGCGTTTGATGACTATCTTCCTCGTTGGAACTACCGAGCCATCCCTAAAGATTACTGATTTCGGGAAGTTATTTTTAGCCAAATCCTTAGGGACCATTCCTCCTCAGAAAGTGATAAGTGTATTTTATGCTGTGAATTTACAATTAGAATATAAGTGTCATTACTTATGCTGATGCACCATGGCTACTTCAACAGTAGCCTGTGCCCAAATTGGGCAGTAGTGTTATCTTTCTTATTGTTCTTTATAAGCTCTTAGCAACAAGTTAGCCGGTAAAGGTAATTTTTCTGACGGCATATTTGCTGGAACCGTCAGAGGAATCAATACATGCGAACTTTTTACAAGGCGCTTAACACTAGTTCCTGGCTTGCCTGGAAAAACGGATGCTGAAGGGGCAAATATCGGACGTTTTTTTACAGGCACAAATTCCACTTGAACGATTTATCGCTCTTGTTCGAGAGAATCCGCAGTTTACAAAAAAGTTATGGAGGATATTGAGCCATCTATTAGGAAGGCAATATCGAATTTTTGCACCAGTTCTTCGGCCCTGATTGAAGCCACCTGGAGTTGACAAAGCCCTTCAACTGCACACGACGCCCTTGTATGTTTTAACATTTGGGACATCAGGTCCATCTTGGGATGTCCGGCGGTAAATAGTATAGCCGTACCGCCGGAGCCCTTGACAACAGCGTTAAGTCAGAATCATAAAATGAAACCAACGATCAACTTTGAGTCTTCTCCCAGTCCTTGACCTGCTTTTCGGCTTCCTCTTTTGCGATCCCATATTTCTCTTGGACCTTACCAACGAGAATGTCGCGTTTTCCTGCGATTTGATCGAGTTCATCATCAGTCAAATCGCCCCATTTTTCTTTGACCTTACCTGTGAATTGTTTCCAGTTACCAGCTACTTGATCCCAGTTCATATCTATTCTCCTAAATTGTTTATAAAAAAATAAACTTCCCCTAACAGGCAAGCTAAGCTTAGAGGCGAACAGTTGCACATTCCACTATAAACTCAAAAACAATCTAGCATCTGGATCAGAAGATGTCCGTACGGTAACAGACATAATAATTCATACACAGCCGATAAAATTCATATAGGCAAAAAAACCTCGCTATATGGGTAAGAAAGCTGGTGCTATAAGTATTCGTACATATAGCAAATCACTAAATTAATGCTTAATCTACACTATTATCCATTGATGATATTTAGAGTCCCTCATGGGGAACAAAGCAATCTCATTCCCCTCTTTTCTGTATTTTAATTTAATCGGTTCATCTGGTTGCTAAAGCTTTTTGGCAATAGAATTACTATGACAACACACATTGAATTTACTTCAGAAACATTAGGAATCTTAAAAAAGGAAAGGCATACTCACCCAGTCCCTTTAGTTCGGCGGCGCTTAGAAGCATTATGGCTAAAAAGCCGCGGTCTATCTAATAATAGGATTGCCTTATTGGTGGGCATTTATGAAAGTACTTTGTGTGATTACTTTCAGTTGTATCAACAAAGCGGCGTAGAGGGCTTGAAAAGCCTTTACTTTTGTTTCGGTTAAAACCAAATCAATGCTTGCAAACAGCCAAATACGGAGCATCTTTGCGCCGTTGTTGTATCTTACGCGTATGTCCTCCGATGATGTCAACAAGCACGGTATGATTAGGTTTGAATCGCCAGCATGATAACTTGGCCGTTGAGTTCCGACCCACTTACCCGAAATCGAACAAGACGCCACAGGTCGCATTATTAGCCAATTTATGGCTATCGGTTTTGAATACCCCCCGTATCGGTTAAGTACTCTCATAAGGCTAACTCTGCATTACGCAACAGAGCCATTTAGTCCCTTTATTCCTTAGCGACGTTTTTTTCAGAGTGTCTATTACGCCCCCTTAAACAGTTTTTTAACAGGACAAGCTTAACTATGGCACACACCCTTCTGGTGGTTGACAATCTATCTGACTGGGCTCCATATTACCCAAGTGAACAGTTGATAACCTTTGAAGACTATCTCGCGACCGAGCAGGTTGCATCCGATCAGCGCGTACGAGTTATCAATTTGTGCCGCAGTTATTGTTACCTGTCCGACGGCTATTTTTGCTCATTACTGGCGGAAGCAAGAGGTCATAATGTCATACCCTCAGTTAAAGTTATCAGCGATTTAGACCGGAATGAACTGTATCGGCTGCATTTAGAAGATTTATCCCAAGCCTTGTCAAAAGCCGTTAAAAGCCAGGATCAACAAACTAAAATTACCCTCCACAGCTATTTTGGCATCCCTCCGGAACCCGCTTTTCAAGAGCTGACGCGTATCCTGTTTGAACGCTTCTCATGCCCGGTGTTGGAAATCACCCTACAGCATTTTCCCTCCGTAAATAAGTGGGAAATTAGCGAATTACAGGCTATCTCGCATCATAGTTTAGATGAAGTCGCCGAAACTCATTTTGCGGCAGCCCTGGATAAATTCAGCAAAAAAGTCTGGCGCAAAGATCGGCCGAAGAAATCCTCTCGCTTCGACCTTGCCATGCTCATCAACCCTGAAGAAAAAATACCGCCCAGTAACCGCGGCGCCCTTAAAAAATTCATTACCGCTGGAAGACAACTTGGCATCGACGTTGAGCTCATTTCGCCGCAACATTACGTGCGCTTACCGGAATTTGATGGTCTCTTTATTCGCGAAACCACCGGTATTAACCATCATACCTATCGTTTTTCTAAAAAAGCCGAAGCCGAAGGCTTAGCAGTGATTGATGATCCCACCTCCATGCTCCGTTGCACCAATAAAATTTATCTGGCGGACTTATTTCGTACCCATCGGGTACCTGCTCCTAAAACGTGGCTGCTGCATAAAGATAACGCCTCGCATTTGGATAATCTCGAAAAATCTACAAACTTCCCCATTGTCATTAAAATTCCCGACGGCTCTTTTTCACGCGGCGTAGTCAAGGTTCAAAACCGTCAAGAGCTAGAAGTAAAAGTTGCCGAGTTATTTAAACAATCTGCATTGTTACTGGCGCAGGAATTTTTATACACCGATTTCGACTGGCGTATTGGTATTCTTAACAATCAAGCCCTGTATGCTTGCCGTTACTACATGGTAAAAAACCATTGGCAAATTTATCGCTACGGCGGCAGTAAAGTGGATATGGGTAAATTTGATACCTTGCCGACCTTTGAAGTCCCTAAAGCAGTTTTAGAAGCAGCCTTAAAGGCCACGCAGCCAATCGGCAACGGCTTGTACGGTGTCGATATCAAAGAAAAAGATGGCAAAGGCTTTGTGATTGAAGTCAATGACAATCCCAGTATCGACCGGGGTGTTGAAGACCTATATCTGGGTGATGAGTTGTATCATCTCATTATGGCTGAATTCTTGCGTCGTATGGAAAACCGTCGTAACGGTAATAAATAGTTATTCCTCGCACCTCAACAACGGCACAGTGGCTGCAAAAGAACGATCAAGCTTTATTATGCTGATTGATCTTGCCCGAATTTCACGAACACTTAACTAAGCGACTTTTTTAGCTTCAAAAGTTTCTGGGCTGACATAGCCCAATTTGGAGTGAAGCCGTTTGCGATTGTAATACACTTCAAACTATTCGAATACTTGATACTTGGCTTCCGAACGCGTCAAAAACCGTTCGCCATGCACCGCTTCGACCTTAAAGCTATGGTTCCAGCTTTCCATTGCCGCATTATTGTAACAATCACCTTTCTTGCTCATGCTACAAACCAATTGATGTTGCTTAAAAAGTTTCTGATAAGCGCAGAACAATACTGGCTGCCCCGGTCTGAATGCACAATGACACCCTTCGGCATGTGACGACGCCACAATGCCATTATCAAAGCATCACAAACCAACGCGGCTGTCATACGTTCTCCGACAGCCCAACCAATCCACCCGGCGGGAATAAAGCTCAAGCACCACCGCCAAATACAACCAGCCTTCTTCGGTCCAAATATAAGTGATGTCCGACACCCACTTTTGGTCAGGCACATCCGCAGTAAAATTTTGTTCCAACAGGTTGGGCGCAACAGGCAAGGAGTGCTTGCTGTTGGGTGTGGCTTTGTATTTCTTGGCGGCTTTCGCACGCCAACCATTGTCCCGCATCAGTTTAGCTACACGGTGCCGGCTGGCCGGTTTGCCTTCTTCTTGAAGCCGCAGGGTGATTCTGGGTGAGCCCGGTCGGCCTTTTTCGTCATCAAAGACACGTTTGATTTCAGTCAGAAGCTTTTGGTTGGCTTGATCTCTGCCGGAGAGTGGTCGATTTTTCCAACTGTAGTAATCACTGCGTGAAACCGATAGCAGGCGGCACATCATACCCACGGGATAATGATCTTCGTTGCCCTTAATCATGGCGTACTTCTCGGCAACTGCTCCTGCGTTGCTCTACCTCCTGCATCCATGCAGTCGACTTGGGCATTTTTGCAAAGTACGCTGCCGCCTTTTTTAAAAAGGCCACCTCTTCCTCAAGACGAGCGTTTTCTCGTTTCAGGCGCGCCAGTTCAGCTTGTTGGAGCTTTTGCTCTTCAAAAGGCTGGCCTGTCTGACGGCGTATTGACCGCCATGAATATAGCATTGATTCGGCAACTCCCAAATCCTGGGCTACCTTGGGGATACCATCACGATCGGCACGTACCAATGCCTGTTCTTTAAACTGGGCTGTATATTTGTGGCGAACAGCGGGGGAGATTGATTCTTTTTTTGTTTTCATTATTGACCTCGGTTTTAGAGATTACTCTCTCAGCCGAGTGTCCGCTAGATCGGGGCAAGATCAAAACGCACCCAACAGTTGATCATGTTCGTTAGCGCACAGATAAAATTCAGTTTTGCATGTAGTATTTTCGTTAAGTGATGGGAAACATAATTCCGTACTTTAAACATGGCTATCTAGTAATGGCTAAATAATAATCAGGAGATACTCATGAACAAAAATCAATTAAAAGGTAGGGTCGAAGAAGCCAAAACTAAAGTCAAGGAAGCTAAAGGGAAAGTCAAGGAAGCCAAAAGTAACGTCAAAGAAGCTAAAGGGAAAGTCAAGGAAGCCAAAAGTGAAGTTAAGGCAGCTAAAAGGAAAGTCAAGGAAGCTAAAGGGAAAGGCGACGAAGCCGGTGATGTGATACTGGATGACAAGGATAACCGCCGGTATATCCGTCCTTCTTAATTCTACTTTGTCAGATTAACCCATCTGGCCAAAATAGAAGGTTTAATGTATAATAACTTATTGTTTCATATAGCCTAATAACGATGGCGCCGTGAAAATACAACAAATACCCTCAGCGATGTCCTACAAGGGCTTCCAGAAACTCGTAATGTCCATTTGGCGTCTTTTTCATCTTTTTTCGTGTCTTGCACCCGCGATGCCACAGCCACGTTTGAGGCCATATGCGCGGACTGTTCCAATCCGAACGAGCCAATATGCTGCGTATGCGCGAAGTTAACGAGGTCGACGCATCAAGCGATGCTTTGTTGGGTGGGTCGGAGTCGGTATTGATCTTTGATGAAAGCGCCTTTGCCAAGAAAGGCACGGCATCGGCGGGTGTGGCTCGGCAGTGGAATGGTCGGCGAACTGTCAGGTCGGTGTATTCGCGACCTTGTGCCGAGGCGAGATGGCTAGGCAACCGATGGAGACGGCTTTGCCATAGATTAAAATATCAGAACCCGGAGCGGTGCGCCCCCCCCCTGCCTGGCATGTAAGAGGTCGAATCCGTTGGGGTAATTTAGTTTCATTGACAAGTGGTAATGGCTATTGGGATTCAGCTCCACGATGCGGTAAGGATTTGGTTGAAAATAACTTCCCGAAACCACTATTTTCCATCGTCGAGCCGTTCGTGCTGAGCTTGTCGAAGCATGATCGGCTTGACGCGGTAGGCCGAAATTTTCCCGCTCACCCTTCGACAAGCTCAGGGCGAACGGAAAAATTTCACTCAATCCATATCGGGAAGTTATTACTGACCATATCCTAAATGCCTTCAGGTACTTGCCTGTCGCCTTGGCGCAATTTGGGGCCGGCCACGCCGCTGGCGGCCTAGATGTAATAGTCGCGAATGAAGCGGAACTCACCGCTGTCCCTGGCCCATAGTTCCAGTTTTTTTTCCTGTTTCAAGGCGATGAAGATGACTTCCCGGGGGGATAGGACACCTTCGCTGCGAGACAGGAGTCGAGTAGTCCCCAGAAGCGATAGCGCATGTGTTTTCACGAAGCGTTTTTTGCGTAGTGAAAATGCAGGCTTTCCGAAGTCGCGTCGAGTCATTGCGAGAATGAAGCTGGATATCCCCTCGCTGGGTATCCAACGAATGAAGCAGGACGGCTGGGGCAGCCGCAGGCATTAGCGGTCGCGTAGCTTTTGCCGCTTGTTGGGCACGGATGCCCATAAAAGCTTTCGCAAAAATAGCGACTCCCCGGCTCAGTAACGCGAAGACAATCAATCTCTAAAGGAAATTCTGATTATGCCTTTCGGCAAGCTCAGGACGAACGTTACTAGTTGAGTCAGTGCGTCCTGAGTTTTCCGAACCATGAATGGAATCAACTTGTTCGGTGTTTTTTAAAACTGGAAATAATACGCGGGCGGCACATGAACTCAATACATCTGACTGATCAACCCATTTTTGATTATGGCATTGCGCTAGGAATCGGTCTGCTAATCGGTGCCGAACGCGAACGGCGCAAAGGAACTGGCCCAACTCGTTCATCGATGGGGGTTGGACCTTCGCCACGGCTTCTCTTCTGGGTGCCGTGAGCCTAACGCTTGGCGATGCGATGCTGCTTGCTGTGATGGCACTGGCTATTGCAGGGCTTTCCTTGATGGCGTTTCGGCTCAGCCATGAGAAAGACCCAGGTTTGACGACTGAAGTGGCACTGTTACTAACACTGCTACTCGGCGGCTTGGCGATGCGCGAGCCTGCTTTGGCGTCAGGAGTGGCTGTCCTTCTGGCCCTATTACTGACCGCACGAACCGTCCTTCACCGTTTTGTCAGCACAATCCTGAGTGAGGCCGAACTCAATGATGCGCTGATTCTCGCCGCTGCGGCGCTGGTTCTGTTACCCCTCGCACCAGACCAGTACCTGGGTCCTTTCAATGCCTTGAACCCTCGGACAATCTGGAAAATTGTTATCCTCATCATGTCAATCAGCGCCACAGGATACATCTCACTGCGAGTAATGGGGCCACGTATCGGTCTTCCCATCACCGGTCTTGCTTCAGGCTTTGTGTCGAGTGCTGCCACCATTAGCTCAATGGGAGCTCGAGCCGCGAAGGAGTCTAGGAGGCTGTCGGATTAATAGAGCGAGCCTCCCCACTTAATCACGATTAAAATTTAAAAAAGTGGTTTATTGGGATTTTTAATGCCCATAGTTCTGTTTTATGGGCAGCTCAATGCTCTTTTTCCTCTCTCACCCTCTTAATACATGCATTCTTTTTAAATTCCAGCCTATACAGACTAAATTCCATTCACTTTGGACGGATTCCAGGCCTCGAAGCTGGAATTGCCTGAATCCCTGGACGTGTTTAATGATGCCAAACACGGTTTCGACAGTAGATTTTCGCTTGCCGTAGAGTGCTTTGCCCGCTTTGGTTGTTAAGCGATGGGTCATGGCCTCAACCGGCGGTAAGGTGCTTTCGCCTATTTCCGGCTGATGCTGAAACCGGGCGTCAAGGGCTTGGTTATGGCTTTGCCGCTTTTGGGCGATGTACGGTTTTATCTTTGCATCAGCACACGCCTTTACATTGGCTTGGCTGAAGTAGCCGGTGTCGGCCAACAGGTTGTCAACACTCCCCAAGCATTCCGGGAGCTGTTCCAGTTTGGCTAAGGCCGGTTCGATTTCTTGTTTGTCGTTGGTGTGTTGGGTGATGTGATGAGCAACGATCAGGTGGGTGGCAATATCAACACTGGCTTGGGCGTTATAGGCTTGTTCAAAACCATTAGGGGTCGGCATGATGCGGGACTCTTCATCGGTCAGGCTGACTTGATCTTTACCTTGAGGCGCATCGGTAGGCGCTTGGGGGGCTTTGCCGCCCATTTTCTTGCCGGTTTCACTCAGGTGTTGTTCACGCTTAGCCTGCTTTTCGTCATACTCGGCCTTTTCTTGCGCGTAACGCGCCTTGGCACGGGCCTGGATTTCCTGTTTGGCTTTGGCAATCACTGCTAAACGGTCTTGGCGGCGTTTGAGTTCCTTGGGTACATCCATGTCTTCTGGAAGCGGGGAATTGTCGGCGGCTTCAGCCAGTTTCATCAAGGTTTCAACTTCCTGTTTGAACTGGGCTTCCAGTTGATTGGCGTAATCCCAGCTCAAGGCTTTATGCTTGCTGGCATTGGCTTTAATCTTGGTGCCGTCCAGGCTCACCGTACCCAGCTTAAGCAGCCCCAAGGTTTGTGCAAGTACCAATATCTCGACAAATAGGCTTTCGATCTCTTTGCCAAAGCGCTTGCGAAAGCTGTTGATGGTGTCGTGATCTGGGTTTTCGTTGGCGCAGATGTATTTAAAGGCCATCGAGTCATGAGTGGCTTTCTCCAGTTTGCGACTGGAAAATACGCCGGTCGCGTAACCGTAGAACAGCAACGCCAACAGCATCGCCGGATGATAGGGGCGCTTTCCTTTGCCCGCATAGACGGCTGATAGCGTCCGTAAATCCAGTTGATCGACAATCTCGACAACAAAACGGGCCATATGATCTTCAGGCAAATAATCCTGAACACACGGGGGCAGAATGTAGGGGGTATCGCGATCAATCAGGATGAATTGGGTAGCCATTTTTGTTTTTTGATTTGGTGTTTCGATAGGGTTATTTTAACACTTTTTGCACTGCTAAATCCGACAGTCTCCTAGTTCCCAAGTGGCGGGAGCAAGCGCAGCTTCGTCGAAATCGTTGATATCGAAATAGGTCAGTCGGTTTTCACCCTTGAAGCTACCAAAATTTTCCAGATGCAGATCACCGCAAATCCAGGCGGAAGGGGCGTCATTGAGAGGCGAATTAGCAGGCCAGTCTTGATAGAATAGGTGACATGTGCCGCGCAAAAAAGCAAAGGCGTCGGTGCGCATCGCACAGTATTTCATTATCAGCCGATCGGGATCTCGCCCTTGGTTGAAGATGAGGATGCGTTCAATAACATTACGTTGCATGGACATGGAAAATACTGAATAGTGAAGTGGCTACACTAAACCGGACACACAATCTAAAATAATCTGAAAATAGAGAGTGTGTCGAAAATGGATCAAGAAAAACAAAAAGTAAAAATATATAGCGCCGAATTTAGAGAATCCTCGGTGAAGCTGGCGATAGGTTCTGATAAGCCGATTACCCAAACAGCCAGGGATTTAGGAGTCAATGCCAATACGCTCCATACCTGGATCAACAAATATAGCCAGCCGAAGGAGTACAGCAAAACCGTGCGAACCGATGAGCATCTATACGAAGAATTGAAGCGGCTGAAGAAGGAAAACGCCCGATTAATAGAGGAACGTGACCTGTTAAAAAAAGCAGCGGCGTACTTTGCCAAGGAGCAACGGTCGACTGCATGGATGCAGGAGGTAGAGCAACGCAGGAGCAGTTGCCGAGAAGTACGCCTGGGTCAAACAACATGAGAGCGAATTTTCGGTTAAATCGATGTGCCGGTTCATGAGCGTTTCTCGTAGCGCTTACTAGGCTTGGCAGGAGCGCCCTCAGACAGCCATTGAAAAAGACGATGCCGAGCTGGTTGAGGTCATAAAGACCCTGTTCCAGAAGAGTCGGAAAAACTACGGTACGCGTCGCCTCAAGGGGAGGCCTTAATCAACCGGGATCGGCAGGTCAGTCGACGTCGTATCGGCCGGTTAATGGCTGCTGCGGGTTTAGCCTGTAAAACCAAGCGCAAATTCAAAGCGACCACGAATTCCAAGCATAATTTGCCCATTGCCCCCAATCACTTGGATCGGCAATTCACGGTGGCGCAACCGAATCAAACCTATGTCGGCGACATCACCTATATTCATACACTGGAAGGTTGGCTGTATTTGGCTGTCGTGATTGACCTGTACTCGCGGCAAGTGGTCGGCTGGTCAATGGCTGAGCACATGCGGGCCAAACTGGTGAACGATGCGTTATTGATGGCCGTTTGGCAGCGTAAACCCGGTAAAGGCTTGATATGGCATACCGATAGAGGCAGTCAGTACGCCTCTGACAGTCATCGAACGCTATTGCAGGAGCATGGCATTATCCAAAGCATGAGTCGCAAAGGCAACTGCTGGGATAATGCCGTCTCAGAAAGCTTCTTTCATACCTTGAAAACAGAACTGGTTCATCATCAGCGTTATCAAACCAGAGCTGAGGCTAAGCAGGATATATTTGAATATATCGAGGTGTTTTACAACCGTGAGCGACTTCATTCCGCAAATCACTATGTGTCGCCAGTGGACTACGAAATGCAGCTAAAATCTGCTTAACTTTGTGTCCGGAAAAGTGTTGACACATCATAGTTATGAAAGAGTAAGTGTAAGTGAATCAAACCGAATTTTGTAGATATTTGACAGTCTCAATCTGAGATTAGGAGAACAACAAGCTTTATTGGGAATCAAAATTGTAACGGTTAAGGAGTTAATTAACCAAAAGAAGATCTTGCCCCGATTTTCCGGACACTTTGCTAAGAGCCCATATTAATTAACCTATGTGCCTTATCGCACAGACCGAATTTAGTTTTGCTTGTACTCAGATTAGCAAAATGTCATCCGCTCACCGTTCCGAAAAGTAAGCCGACACTGGCAGTAATGCCCATCGATAACATGCCCCAGAACGTGACACGGGCACCGGGGAGTCGCTATTTTTGCGAAAGCTTTTATGGGCATCCTTGCCCAACAAGCGGCAAAAGCTACGCGACCGCTAATGCCTTCGGCTGCCCCAGCCATCCTGCTTCATTCGTTGGATACCCAGCAAGGGGTATCCAACATCATTCTCGCAATGACTCGACGCGATGTCGGAAAGCCTGCATTTTCACTACGCAAAAAGCACTTCGTGAAAACACATGCGCTATCGCTTCTGGGGACTACTCGACTCCTGTCTCGCAGCGATAGAAAGCAGGTAAACGACATAAAAAACAAAAAGTTAAAAGATGTTATAGAGAATATGACAATAGGAAATGCAATATCAATATTAGCTATATTATTAACTTTATTAATAATATGGAAAGCAACAACAGCAAAAATAGAAGAAATTCAATTAAAAAATATTGCAAATGAAGCATCAAAATACATAGATAAAGAAAGAGAAAAAGAAGAAAAAATGATGCAACATTTCATAAACCAATCAAATGAAGATATAAAACAAATACAAAATGCACATAAAAAAGGAATAAATCAAATGCATAACCCCTATGAACAATACACAAATCAATTACAAGAAAACCGCAATATAGAACCAAGAAAAAAATTAAAGGAACCGCATGTATAACCAACTCAACGACTAAAGAAAAAACATGTAAAAACTATGATTAAACATCATGATTAAAAAAAACGATTCAGGAAGCTTGGACGTTGACATCAGGCCGAACGGCGCCAACGGTAAAAGATACCCACCAAAGCCGATGCCCTTCGCTGGGAAGCTTGGATAAAAACCAACAAGACAAAATCACCCGACTGGGAACCCACCTCAGATACCGACAAACGCAAGCTATCAGACTTAATTGAGCTATGGTATTCGGCACACGGCCAAAAGGCAAAAACAGACACTTAATGATGAAAAATCTTTGCGGCCGAATGAAAAACCCGCGAGCTGAAAATATCAAAAGCTCAGACTTTACCAACTACCGAAATGAGTGCTTAAAAACCGGAGTCGGAGCCAATACGATCAATCATGAACACACCTACCTATCGGCAATTTTTAACGAACTAACCCGCATCGGCGAATGGAAAAAAGAAAACCCAGTGGCAAAAATCCGGAAACTGAAACTTGATGAACAAGAACTAACCTTTTTAACATCCAGCCAGATCCTTGAATTGTTAGAAGAGCTTAAATTAAGCAAAGAAAGTGATTGTTACCACATCACCCGGATATGACTTGCAACCGGTGCAAGATGGAGCGAGGCAGAGAATTTACTTGATACGGACATAAAGCCTAACTCAATCACATACCGAGCCACCAAGAACGGAAAAAACAGGACGGTTCCCATTTCTTTAGACTTTTTTAGGTCATTACCGATCAGAGAAGGCAAAGTTTTTAAATATGCCTACTCAACACTTAAGCGCCGAATCAAAAATCTATCCTTTACCCTACCACCCGGACAAATGAGCCACGTTCTACGCCATACATTTGCGAGCCACTTTATTCAAAACGGAGGGAATATTTTGGTACTCCAAAAAATTCTAGGACATGGCAGCTTATTAATGACAATGCGCTATGCTCACTTAGCACCCGAACACCTCGAAGAAGCAATTAAATTCAATCCGATTGATTCAAATCTTAATCATTAATCAATGCCGACATTTCATAACGGTTTAACCTGGTTAAAAAAATCAGCACCGCCGGCAATTCGTAACGATTCCCTACGTAACTGAAGACGATTACGTTCTGCCACAAAATGAGATCCCACTTTAATGTGAATTAAGAGCTAACGCGTAAATAATTCCAAAAAAACATGGCGGCGGCCAACTTGCCGAATACATGCACCATCAGACCGCTGTATGATCGAACCTTACCCGCGCATTCAATGCCTGTTTGTTGTTCAATCCAGCCGAATAAAGTTTCAATCGGCTGCCTGATACGAGAAACGGCAGTCGATAACCATTGATCCTGGGGCTCTAAATACCTTTGGCCTTTTTGTTTTTTTACCGGCGTTAATACCGTCAGGTTTTGAGTTTCTTTCACTTCTTTTGCATCTGATCGGTGATAGGCTTTATCGCCATAGAGCTCATTGTGAGTTAATTCAGGCCTAATCTGATCAAATACTGTTCCATCATGGCAACTTGCTCCGGTTACACCAATGTATTCAGGATTCGGCAACGTGCCCGCTTGACGACGCCCGACGATATGAACCCGAACACCGTAATAGTACAGTTTCTTGGTTGAACAATAGCCCGCATCCGCTAACTCCCTTGCAACGCGTGCTTTAAACCGGTGACCTTGCTTGGCTAGCGCCACAGGGAAAGAATCCATCAACCAGACTTGCCCTTGATTTTTTTCTTCTTGCTCTTGCTGAATGATTTCCAGCAACGGCGCGAAAACATCAGCTACCTTATTCAGTCGCTGAACAAAGGCTGTGTAACTGGGTAGCCTTGGAAACCAATGCCGCAAATGGCGATCGGCATAACCATAGATCTTTTTTAGCTCTCTATTTTTATCAATGACACCGAATAGATAGATCGCTATGACTTCTTCATCTGTAAAACTCAAGTCTGCGTAATTCGACATTCGCTGACTATAAACCCAAAGGTTATCCTGATAGCGCTTGCATACATACAGGTAAATTGTTATTAATTGTTCTTGCCAGTTCATCGCTTACTTAGAGGATTGGGGGGAGTCGTGTCTTTCCCAATATTCTAGCCCAACCGGTGATCTGGCTTCTATTTAGCTCTTAATTCACATTTAAATTAGGCGATAACTCGCTTGCTTACAAGCATTAGAACAATAAACAGGTGCTCGACCTATAGCAATACGCTCAAGAGGAGCAAAACAATATTTGCAACTGGACACTTTATGGACACCTCAATAAAAGATAAACATTGAAGCTTCGCAAGGCTTTGATTATATGGAGCCAATGGCGAGAATCGAACTCGCGACCTACTGATTACGAATCAGTTGCTCTACCAACTGAGCTACATCGGCATTAGCGTCTATCGTACCTTAGAGTACCCCTGTAAGACTATTTAAAACTGAGCTATCGACTGACAGTTATCCTGATCTTTTATTTCTTTAGGACCGCCAATTTTCATAGTTCTAACTTAGCCGTTTTTTTGGCGTAACTTAACGCGCCCAGCAAAGCAACCTCAGGATTGGTGCATACTTTAACCGATATTTTCTGCAAGACGGCCCGACAACGTCCCTTTGCCAAAAAGCCCTGCATAAACTCGCCCTGTTGCAGCACGGGCAAGATTTTTGCACCTATGCCTCCGGCCAGATAAACACCGCCATAAGGCAGGCACTTTAGCGCCAGGTTTCCCGATTCCGCGCCATATAACCTGCAAAACAAGCTTAACGCTTCAACACACAACGCATCGCTTCCGGCAACGCCTGCCTCGCCTATGACTGCGGCCGGATCTCGCTCGGTCATTTGCTGCTCGGTTTCCGGGTTGGTTTGTGCGCAGTTGATATGTTTGAGAAATTGATAAATATTAACCAAGCCTTCACCGGAGATGAGGCGTTCACAGCTGATGTGCTCAGGGTATTTTTCCAGTAAGTGCCTGAGCAATGCTATTTCCCGCTCATTAGTCGGCGAAAAATCGGCGTGCCCGCCTTCACTGGCAATAATGTGATATTTAGCACCATCCCATGCGATTATTGCTTCGCCCAAGCCGGTTCCGGCGGCAATTACGGCAATGTTGCCTTGCTGCCGTTGTTCATCGGGATTCAGCTCGACGAAATTATGCTCCGGCAAGTCCAACAAGCCCCATGCGGTAGCTTCCAGGTCATTCAACAACCAGACATTCTGAGTATTGACCCGCTCGCCAATTTCTTTACTGCTGAGCACCCACGGTAAATTGGTTGTTTCGCAACGGCCGTCGGCAATAACGCCGGCCACTCCGATGCAAACAGCCGCTATCTGCGAGCAATCTGTGTCAGCCAAAAATGCTGCTAATAACTCGGTAAACGTTTGATAGTTGGTACTGGAAAATTGCTCTTTTTTTAGGCACTTTACATCATCGCCTTCGATCTCAAACAGTGCCAGGATGGTTTTTGTACCTCCTACGTCACCGGCCAGACAAATCCGCCTGGAGCGGATTTGTACGCGAAGCGCCGGAAGGGGGGCGGCCATGGACAGCCCGGCATGAATCATTGAGTGCCTTCGTAGCTGTTAAACACTTTGGCATGATTTTCACGATCGAAACTCATCACTTTATACGGATCTTTTGTTTCGCCCATTTCCATGCCCGGACTGCCGTTAACCATGCCGGGGACGGCGATTCCGACAACTTTAGGTTTGGCTTTCAACAATGTTTTTATGTCATTTGCGGGCACATGACCTTCAACAACATAACCGTCGACGATGGCGGTATGGCAGGACGCCATTTCCCGGGTAACGCCGTATTTATCCTTTATGGACTGCACGTCATTGGTGACGATATCTTCTACATTGAAATTATTTTCTTTCAAATGCTCCAGCCACTTGCCGCAACAGGTACAAGTCGGACTCCTATGAACCACGATATCAATAGGCTTGCTCTCGGCACTGACGGCCATATTGGCAACCAGCAAACTGATTGCCAAAAAAGTTTTCGATATTCTCATCGTCGTAACCTCTTTATTGATTAGATTAATTGCTTAGGCCTGATGATAAACCCGGCTGTGCTCATGCACGGCGTCAACCATCGCTTTAACATGATCGGGATTCATATCCGGCAAAATGCCGTGTCCCAGGTTGAACACATGCCCTGAACCCGAGCCGTATTTATGTAAAATGGTTTTTACTTTTTCGGTGATGACTTCAGGACTGGCATACAGCGCAACCGGGTCCATATTGCCCTGCAGTGCGACCTGATGACCGACTCTGGCGCGAGCCTGTTGCATATCGGTCTGCCAATCCAGCCCCAGCGCATCATAGCCGGAATCGGCCATGGCTTCCAGCCAAAGCCCACCGCCTTTGGTGAACAGGATAGTGGGGATCTGCTGCCCGTCTACAGTTGTTTTAAGCAATGCTCTGACTTGCTTGGCGTAGTATAAGGAAAATTCGACATAATCTTCGGTCGTTAGCATGCCGCCCCAGGTATCGAACAACATAACCGCCTGAGCGCCCGCTTCGATTTGGGCATTCAAGTAAGCCGCGACCGATTGCGCCAGTTTATCCAGCATGACATGCATCAACTTGGGCTGCTCGTACATCATGCTTTTAACTTTTTGAAAGCTCTTGCTGCTGCCGCCCTCAACCATATACGTCGCCAACGTCCAGGGACTGCCGGAAAATCCGATTAACGGCACGCTGCCTTGCAGGTTTTTTCTTATCAGTCGAACCGCATCAACCACGTAACGTAAATCCGTTTCCGGGTCGGGAATCGGCAGCTTATTCACGTCCGCCGCCGTCCTGACCGGGTTGCTAAACTTAGGCCCCTCGCCTTCGGTAAAATAAAGCCCCAAACCCATGGCATCGGGAATGGTCAATATATCCGAAAACAGAATGGCCGCATCAAAATCAAAGCGTCGTAACGGCTGTAAGGTGACTTCACAGGCCAGCTCAGGATTGGTACACAGATCCAAAAAACTGCCGGCCTGCTCCCTGACTTTCCGGTATTCCGGCAGATAACGCCCCGCTTGGCGCATCATCCAAATCGGTGTGTAGTCCACAGGTTGTTTTAACAGCGCTCTAATAAAGGTATCGTTTTTTAATGCGGTCATGGATTTAATTCGTCGGGTTTAAAATTAGGATGTTTTATCGTATGAGCGATCAATCGGTTGCTGCTACTTATGTTCTATTGAGCTATTTTTCTTACCAACGCTCTGTGGAACTCAAAGGGCAAGGACTGCTTGGCTTTATTGGCTGATTCGGTATCGGAATATGAGCCGTACTCTAAAATAAATTTTTCTTTGCCTTTGGCTATCGTTCTAATCACTCTAATATCCGGTGCCAACGCCGGGTATTTTTTGAACATGTCGTCCGCAGACGATTGCTTTGATAACACCATAAGCTGCAACGTAAAATTATTTGCTGACGGTGCCGATGGCGCTTCGACTGCCAGGGATGGCGGAAGTGTCGCAACGGGTAGGGAACCAGTGCGACCGACTGCCGGGGATGCCGGAAGTGTCGCAATCGGTAGGGAATCGATGCGACCAGGTTCCACTTGCTGAGGTGCGGGAGTTTCCATGACTCGCTGTTCAGGAACTGCCACAACGTCTACCGGCTTTGGCGGTATCTGGGTTGTTTCCAGACTATTGGGCGTAAACGGCTCCGCACTATTAACCGTTTTCTTCAATTCCGCTTGTTTTAATTTTTCTCGCGATGCCCAAAGTCGCTCAGCCATTTTCTGCGGCGCGACATCAGGTTGCTTCTTATCCGGCTTCTGGTCCACTTCAACGGCCTTTACCGGCTCTGATTGGGCTTTAATTTCCGAATTCTGAGCGACGGGCGATTCGGCGTTATTAGACGCTTTACTTAGCTCCGCTTGCTTGGGTTTTTCTTGCTCGGCCCCAAGCGGTACAGGATGCGCTGACGACGGCATGGCCGCGACTGCTCCGGCACTTCCTCCATCCCGGGAGGTCGAATCAGGAGGCAGAGCACTCAAAGTAGACGGTTTAGGCGCTACAGGGCTGGTTTCAGTTGTTAGCTGCTTATCAACAGCCGTACTTGCTGCCTCAGGTTTTACCGTGGGAGTAACAGCCTGTTGATAGTCCTTGCTTACATTGCCTTCGACTGAAGACTCTAACGCGTCTTTCGCTTCATGTCCCGGTACTGATTGCTGCGGGATAACCGGCTGAACGGGCGGCAGCGCGAGCATTATCTGAGACTCCGGCCGTGGAGGAGCAACTTCGATATTGTCCGCTTTCTGTTCGACAGCAACAGGTGCTGTTACTTTTTTATCATTATTTTTTGATGATATTAACCACTGAACGCCTAACGCTATAACAATTGCCGCCGCAACAGCAAGGACAAGTATCCATTTCAATTTTCCGCCTGGCTTAACGCCGGTGGACAATCCGGATATTTCGGCGATAATCCTGCCCGGAACGCCATGCGTCTCCCGGTAGATATGCGCTATCATGTTGTCGCCGATTGCTTTAAGCGACAAGTTTGCGTAAGGTTTTGTTGACAAATGCTGTAAAAAATCGCCGCACTGTTTTTCTGATAAGGGAGGGATTTCAACGATATGGCAATCATCAATCGCTCGATCCGAGCCTCGTTTCACCTGCAACTCATCATGCGTTAAAGCGAAAATCACTCTTAAAACGGGATTTGCCGCTGCATATTGAATGATTGCCGCGATCAGGCCGGGAACTAATTCGCCCGCATTATCAATAACCAATACGACTTGTTTATATTGACCTGCATAGTGAACAGATTTGCTTGACTGAGCCTTAAACAGCTGCCCCTGAATCGCCTCAAAACTTACGTCGGCATTACCCTGTATAAGGCAATACCGCCATGATTCAGTCTTGCGCTCCTGCAAAATCTTAAGCAACGTCGTTTTACCGATGCCTTCCGGACCGCAGACAACAAGGGCTTGTGTCAGGTTTGAAAGCAGGTGAATTAATAAATCAAGCTTCTGTGTTCGTTCCTTCGTTATCAAGGATTGAGCGGCCTTATTTACCTGATCGGTCGGCTGCTGTTTCACATGATAAGTAAAAGTATCATCTTCTACCATAGGTTTTAAGTGTCATCTCCAATAGGTCTTGGTCTACGTCTACGGGCAATGTTGCCATGCCGATTTTTTGTAAAAGGATCAGTCTTATTTGACCGTCTACATTCTTTTTGTCTACCGCCATTAACTCCAAAAACCGGTCTGAATCAATTTGTTCCGGCGGAACGATGGGCAGCTTTGCTTTTTTAAATAGTGCAATAATTCTTGCGACATCTTCATCGTTCAGCCAGCCTTTTCTTCTGGAAAGATCGGCGGCCTGACAGGTGCCGATGGCTACCGCCTCGCCATGAAGATATTTACCGTAACCGGCGCCGGTTTCTATCGCATGCCCAAAAGTGTGACCTAAATTTAACGTCGCCCTGACGCCGGTTTCGGTTTCATCTTCGCCGACAATTTCTGCTTTATTAATGCACGACTGTTCAATGGCATAAGCCAATGCCTGCTTATCTCTGGCCAGTAACGCACCAATGTTGTTTTCCAGCCATTCAAAGAATTCAGCGTCCCTGATCAGGCCGTACTTAATCACTTCGGCCAGACCTGCGGCTAATTGACGGTCATCCAGCGTATCCAAAACATCGGCATCGGCGATAACACATTGCGGCTGATAAAAAGCGCCGATCATGTTTTTGCCCAGCGGATGATTAACGCCGGTTTTGCCTCCCACCGAAGAATCAACCTGCGCCAGCAATGTGGTGGGTATTTGCAGGAACGGGATGCCTCGTTGATAACAGGCCGCCGCAAAGCCGCCCATGTCGCCAATAACACCGCCGCCTAAAGCAATCAAGGTGGCATTGCGGCTAAACTTGCTGGCCAGCAGTTTATCAAAAATTTGAGTTACAAAATCTAAAGTCTTGAATTGTTCGCCATCGGGCAGTATCACTGTTTCGACAGTATAGCCCTGCAAATTCTTTAAAACTGCATTCAGATAGAGGGGGGCAATGGTTTCATTGGTAACCACAACAACCTGCTTGGACTTTATATGCTTTATGAACAGTTCAGACTGGCTCAGTAAATCAGAGCCTATATAGATCGGGTAACTACGGTCACCTAATTCAACCAGTAATTTTTTCATATTTATTAATGCTTGTAGATCGGGTTAGATAGTGTAACCTGACATTTGCCGCTTCGATGTGTCGGGTTACGCTACGCTAACCCGACCTACATACGACCGCATGGACGCAAGAGGTAGAGCACTGCAGGAGCAGCGTAGCGGCGTGCCGAGATTTTGTTTATTAACGATTAACTGAGTTGTATTCTTCTAAAATGTGGCTAACGACTTCTTTGCTTTGCATGACGCCCGTGTCAATTTTAAAGTCGGCGCAAGACAAATACAGCGGCTCACGTTGCGCGAATAAACTTTCTATCCGATCTCTGGGGTTATCTGTTTTCAGCAAGGGGCGTTGAGTATCTCTGCGCGTCCGCTCCAGAATCCTTTCTACCGAACATTGCAGATAAACTATAAAGCCATTTTCTTTCAATAGCCTACGATTTTCTTCGCGCAAAATCGCACCACCACCGGTGGCCAGTACGATACCTTCCATTTGCGTCAATTGCTGAATCATTTTCTGCTCCCTATCCCTGAATCCTTCTTCCCCCTCGAATTCGAATATGGTCGGAATATCTACGCCGGTTCTTTCCTCAATCGCTTTGTCACTGTCATAAAAAGGCAACTTAAGCGCCCTGGCTAACTGCCGTCCTATCGTAGTTTTTCCTGCACCCATGAGGCCAACTAAATATATATTCTCTGATCGCGTCATGACCTGCCTTATTTGCGGGTTAAACCATTAAAAAAGGGGGCATTATGCCCCCTTTTTGCTTCAAGTAGAAGCAATCAATCGCTGGCTACATTATCTTTCATTATTTTTGGGGTGACAAAAATCAACAATTCTTTCTTCGTTTTGTTGGTTGTTGAATTTGTAAATAAAAACCCAATACCCGGTAAATCGGCGAAAAATGGGATTTTATTCTTGCCATACGATTCAGCGCCCTCATAAACCCCGCCTAAAACAACCGTCTCTCCATCTTCAACAAGCACCGAGGTTTTAATCTCTCTTTTATCGATCCCGGGATTACCCGATACCGGATTACTGGTAGTGTTCGCATTGTCCTTCGTAATCAACAGGTTCATGATAACCGATCCGCTGGGGGTAATCTGCGGCGTTGCATTTAATTTAAGAACCGCATCGATATAAGTAGTTGTTGGCGGTGTATTTGCCGTCCCAGGCGTCGTAACCGGAATCTGCACACCTTGCATCATAACTGCAGTGCAGCGATCCATGGTCATTACTCTTGGGTTGGATACTATTTCGCCTTTTCCTTCAATTTGTAATGCCTGAAGCTCAAGATTCAACACATAATCGGCTCCTCGGGCAAGCGTCATACCCAAAGCGCCTGGAGGAGTCGCTGTCAGTCCTGCCACACCCAAATCAACCAGCGTATCATTCAGCGTACCGATATTCCCATTTGCATCAGGCTGAAGGTTACCGTTACCTTTGGTTCCTGACCCACCCACAGCAAAACTTTTGCCACTTCCAAGACTAGCCGCTTTTGCTGCACCAAACTTGACACCTAAATTTTCAGTAAAACTATCATCCGCAATAACCACCCGCGCCTCAATCATTACCTGCCGCACAGGGACATCAAGCTTACGTATCAGTTTCTTTACCTCGTCCAAACGTTTTGTCGTTTCTCGAACAATCAAGGTATTGGTTCTGGCATCGACAACGGCCGATCCACGAGGAGAAAGCAAGCCAAACTTGTCATTACCGCCCTCTGTACCGCTGGCTCCAGTCCCCTGACCTTGGCTTGCCGGCCCCGCACCCGAAGAACCGCCGGCGGAAGCGGTACTGGCAGATGAGCCACCGGATGAAGCGGTTCCAGTTGTACCGGTTACCCCGCAACTACCGAAAGCGCCGGTATCTTGCCCATTCAACAGATTTCTAAAGTTCTCGGCCTTGGCATAATTGATTTTAATATACTCGGTCACCAGTGGATCTAATTGTTCAACGACTTTCTCCGTTTCCTGTTGTTTCTTCTTATAGTCCTTGATTTTATCCAAGGGTGAAATCAACGTAACATTACCGGTCTCATACTTGCCCAAATCCTTGGTCATCATGATAAAGTCTAAGGCTTCATCCCAAGGCACATCATCCAGTTTTAAAGTAATCGTGCCCGTCACATCATCACCGGCAACTACATTCTGTCCGGTAAACTCGGCCAGAATGGCAATAACGCTACGTATTTCAATCTCCTGAAAATTTAAAGACAACCTGTCGCCAGTATATTTGGTACGCGATCTGTCCAGCGCATCTTTCTCTTCATTGCTTAAAGGACGAAACTCCACAGTCAACAACCCGTCCGCTTGAAACACGGAATAATCGTAAAGTTCATTTTGCATGGCCACGGTAATTGTGGTCTGCTGATCAGACGAGACCGTATCAATAAACTTAACAGGCGTTGCAAACTCGGAAACATCCAGCCGTTTAGCCAGGCTTTCAGGCAATCGGGTGTTTAAAAAACTGATGATAACTTTCCCGCCTTGTTCCTTGGAATTAACAATGGTATTGGGATTAGCCAGTGAAACCAGTATGCGTCCTTCGCCTTTATCTCCACGCTTAAAATCAAAGCCGCTAATATCTTGCGCGGGTATTAACGCTGCAACCACCGAATTAGTCGTCTTTGTTGGAACAGGTGTTGCGGGCATTGCAGGCTTTGCAATAGCAGGCTTTGCAGGCATCACAGCCTTTGCACGAGTCAAGGTCAGCTGCACTTTATTGCCGACTACCTTGGTTTCAAACGGCGTTGCCTCAATCAGGTTAACAACAACCCGAACCCTGCCGGCTGCCTCGACCACATAAACGCTGCTCGCCGCCCCCTGATTTATCGGATACATTTTTTTTGCCAGCGCGCTTTTTACACCGGGAAAGTCCAGGGCGATACGTGCAGGATTGTCAGTTTTAAATATCTGGGGGGTAATGGCAGGACCCGTCATTTCCATTTCAATTTGCAGCTTGTCGCCTGACTGTGTCGCGAAGTCTATGCCTGATAACGCCAGCTCGCCGGCTTTAACAGATGCAATTTGGAAGATAAATAAGAATAAAGCTATCCCAATGTGCGCACATAATGGTCGCCACGTTTTATCTTGTGCCCTGTGGGTATTCACCATAATGCCGCCTTGTTTATAATTCATTTTTTATCCTCAAAATCACTCTGTCAATACTATTGAAGCGGGTTGTTCACGCCATGTTCCCGGCTTATCAGGGACTATTTCCATCAATTCAATTTTATCGCTGACTATCCGTATAACTTTTCCATAATTTTTCCCCACATAGTTCCCAACCTTGACCCGATAAATTGTGCCGTCGCTCGCTTTTACCAATCCCCACAAACTCGACTTCATATCTATAGTACCCACCATTCTTAGGCCATCCAAGGGAAATGCTTCCAGCTCTTCTTTACGCCGGGAGGTATCCGGCTTTATACCGCTACCCGCTGAAACATCTATACCCTGAGCCTGTTCCGGTTGCTCCAGCGGCTTAAAGGGATCACGCAAACCGTCCGGTTTAAACATAAAAGGCTCAATCACCTTGATTTCAGGCAACGGTTTAATAGGTTCTTTAGGCCTAGCCTTAACTTCTGAGAGATAG
This sequence comes from Methylobacter tundripaludum SV96, assembly GCF_000190755.2. Classification (GTDB taxonomy): domain Bacteria; phylum Pseudomonadota; class Gammaproteobacteria; order Methylococcales; family Methylomonadaceae; genus Methylobacter_A; species Methylobacter_A tundripaludum. Next base: position 1,132,859 of record NZ_JH109152.1, read on the forward strand.
CGAGTTAAATCTGAAAAATCATCATTGCTACAACCTGCCAACAAAGCCATAACAACCACGCAACATACGACCGCCAGGGATGACGGGAGTGTCGCAACCGGTAGGAAACCGATGCGACCGACCGCCAAGGATGATGGAAGTGTCGCAACAGAGGGGGAGCTGGCACAACTTTGCAAGTCTGTCCGTATACAGCTGGATGACAGCGATTTATTGTATTCCATTACTTTTGCCCTCTTTTCTTTTTGACAACTGTAGTCGCAGTTCCATCCGTACCTTCGTTATAGGTCTTTACCGTTGCATTCATCCTCATTTCCCCTTCCTTACCTTCGGGAATTATGTTTACATCGTGTACGGTAACAATTCGAGGCAACGAAGCTAAACCACTCACAAACAAACCCAGCTCCTCATATTTCCCAATGACCTCAATACTGATTGGCAGCTCTGAATAGAAATCTTTACGAACCGGAGCGCCGGGCTTAAACAACCTGAATTCCAAACCGCTGGCCAACCCTGTCTGAGAAATATCGATCAACAGGCTTGCAAGCTCTTCTTGCGTAGGCATTTGACGAATCATATCCTCCAGTTCCGTTTCAATTTGCGCCAATTGCTGCTCATAATCCGGAAGATTGATTGATTTTTTTTGCTTCGTCTCAAATGACTGTTTTAATTCCAGCTCTTTTTTCTCAGAAGCATCGAGCGCCGCTAACTGGTCAAGCGTGTCATAGTAAACACCTGCACCGAAAACCAGGGCACATATAATTGAAATTGTTGCCGCTTTAATGGGTAATGGCCAAGTCCCGGCCGCATTAGGATCCCAGTTAATTTCCGACAGATTCATTTGCCCCCTCCTGGCGCAGCTTGCGCATCTTTATTGCCCTGCTTTGCATGCATAGTGAAATCGCTTAACTGCTCAGAAGTCGCTTTGCTTGCTGTATGAATCACATCAAGCGCCGGTACTTTCAGCCAAGCCGAGGCTTCAATAGCTCTCATAAAGGCGGAAATGCGTGCATTTGATTGTGACTTGCCCTCAAAATGCAGTTCTGCACCCAGCTGAGTAAATTTCGTCAAAAAAACCCCATCCGGTGTAACTCTGGGAAGCTCATCAAACAAATGCACAATCTCCGGACGACTTTCCTGTAGCTTCTGAATCAATTCTATTTTGGTCAACAACTTGCTTTTTTGTTCCTCAATAGTCTTTATTTTGGCAATTTTTATATCCAATAACGCTATTTCGTCCTGTATTATTTTGTTTCTTTGTTCCTGATACGCTTTAAGTCCCTCAACATACAGATGAACCCCGACAAAAATAATCGCTGTAACCAAAACGGCCACGCCGATAGCATTGATAAAATCCTGCTTTTTCTGCGCACGCAGTTCTTCACGCCAAGGGAGTAAATTGATTTTTGCCATTAGTCAAAGCTCCTCAATGCCAAACCGCATGCAATCATCATTGCCGAAGCATCATTGCTCAATGACTGAGGTTTTACTTTATTGGATAAGGCCATATTGATAAAAGGGTTCGCTATAACGGTAGGCACCCCTATAGCTTGTTGAACCAATTTATCGATGCCGGGTATTGATGCGCAACCACCCGCCAGAATAAGACTATCGATACGTCTATTCGCGCTTGATGAAACAAAAAACTGTATCGACCGCTGAATTTGCTGAACCATTGCCCGTTTAAACGGCTCAAGCACATCAACGGTATAATTGTCCGGCAATCCGCCCAGCTTTTTTGCCAAGCCGGCCTCTTCATAAGTTAATCCGTAGCGGCGCTGAATCTCTTCGGTCAACTGCTTGCCGCCAAAGCCCTGCTCTCTTGTATATACGGTACGGCAATTATATAAAACATTTAAGGCAGTCATGGTTGCCCCGATATCCACGATGGCAACCGTTTGGCCTTCTACGGCATCCGGCAATTGGTCAATCAACAAGCTAAATGCATTTTCCATCGCAAAGGCTTCGACATCGACAATTTTGGCCTTTAAGCCCGCCTTTGCCAGCACCTCCACGCGATCCTCAATAATTTCTTTTCTCGATGCCGCGAGCAGGACGTTGACCATTTCAGGGTTGTTTTCATTTTCGCCCTGTACTTCAAAATCGAAATTAACCTCATCGAGCGAATAAGGCACGTATTGGTCGGCTTCAACCATGATTTGCTCTTCCATTTCATCGTCAGTTAATGAAGCAGGCATCGGTATAACCTTGGTCATCACTGAAGATCCGGCAACAGCGACAGATGCTTGCTTTAACTTTGACCCGGATTGCTTTAAAGCGATTTTTATGGCATCAGCTATCACTTCAATGTTGGCTATATTTTTATCAATAACGGCGTCTTGCGGCAAGGGTGCTACGGCATAACTCTCGACCCGATAACGAGCGCCGACCTTGCTCAATTCGAGTAACTTTATAGCCGCTGTACTGATATCAATACCAAGAACCGCGCTCTGTTTCTGACTAAACCAACTCATGAACTAACCCTTGAAAAACTTGATGAATAATGTGATCGTTCAATTGCAATACCGGCCTTTCGCTACACTGCTCCGGCATTACTCTACCTCCTGCATTTGATATATTAGGTAGGAACCGGAACTTCGCCTCGGCAATAGTCCATGCAGTCGTAAAGCGCCTGTTTTTCGGCGCTCTATCTGCGGCATTCATGCCGTCGTTCCGCTACAACCACCGATCACAAAACTTATTTACTGGCGAAAGTATAGTAGCCTTTTTTATTTTGATGCTTAAAATGTTCAATTTATTTGCTCAACCAGCTGTTTTTATCTCCAGAGGGAATATTCCAGCCGACATTTAACAAAAAACGTATCTGTTATTCTTAAAGCCTAGATTTTTATCTCTATCGTACTGTTTCCCAGGATCACTTGTGGCTAAAAAAACATTAAGCGGACAAATTCTAAAATGGTTTGCTATTTTTTTTACGACCATAACGTTGGGCTCAGCAACTTCAGGCTATTTTTTATACAACAAGCTTTCAGCCGACCTGCCTGATGTTAAGACCCTGCATAATGTTCAATACCAGACGCCTTTAAGTATTTACAGCAAAGATAACCTGCTGATTGCTCAATTCGGCGAGAAGAAACGGACACCGGTTAATATAGAAGAAGTCCCCCAACAACTCATTAATGCCTTCATTGCCGCAGAAGATGACAGTTTTTACGAACACCCCGGCGTCGACTTTAAAGGCCTGATACGAGCAGGCCTGCAACTCGCCTTAACCGGCAAGAAAAAACAGGGCGGCAGCACTATCACCATGCAGGTTACCCGTAACTTCCTGCTTAGCAACGAAAAAACTTACACCCGTAAGCTAAAGGAAATCATGCTGGCATTAAAAATAGAGCATGAATACCCGAAAAACAAAATCATGGAACTTTATTTAAACCAGATTTTCATGGGACACAGAGCCTATGGTGTTGCCGCAGCCGCTCAGGTCTATTACGGCAAATCCTTATCCGAGCTGAGTTTGGCCGAACACGCCATGATTGCCGGTTTGCCTAAAGCACCTTCTATATATAACCCCATCACTAATCAAGCTCGCGCAATAGAAAGGCGCAATTATGTCTTGCACCGCATGCTTGAGCTTAACCACATTACACAGCAAGAATATGCGGATGCATCCCGGCAACCCTCTACCGCAAAGCTGCAATCGGTCACACCTGAGATTTCAGCGCTTTATTTAGCCGAAATGGTGCGACAAAAAATTTTCGAGCTCTATGGCGAGCAAGCCTACACCTCTGGATTCAAGGTCTATACAACAATAAACGGAACGCTGCAAACAACGGCAAACCAGGCGCTTACCGATACCTTGCATGCCTATGATGAACGCCACGGATATCGTCACTCACGCATTAACAAAACCAGTGATTTCAGTCCTGCTCACGCCCCTCGCCAACTTCCTGTAGGCGAACTCCCTGTCATCGGCGATACATTGCCCGCCATTGTTCTGCGCGTAAAAAATAATCTCGTAACAGCCAAACTTCAAGACAGCACTCTCCTCATTGAAATACCGTGGGAAAATAGTAAATGGGCCGGTAACACGACCCTAAGAACTGGCGAAATTATCCGTGTTCGCCAACTGCCCAATAATACCTGGGCTTTAACGCAAGTACCGGAAGCAGAGGGAGCATTTGTTTCGTTAAATCCGGTCAATGGCGCCATTTTGGCGTTAACCGGCGGTTTCGATTTTTACCGCAATAAATACAACCGCGCGACCCAATCAAAAAGACAGCCGGGATCCGGCTTTAAACCTATCATTTACACCACCGCCCTGGAACAAGGCTACACCGCCGCCAGCCTTATTAACGATGCCCCCATTGTCATCGACAACCCAGGCCAGGAAAACGAGTGGCGACCGGAAAACTACAACAAGAAATTCTATGGCCCTACCAGCATCAGATCGGCGATAACCCATTCAAGAAACATCATCTCGATACGCTTATTGAAGGAAATGGGCGTTGAAAAAGCCGTCGCAACGGCATTGCGCTTCGGCTTTACCGAAGAACAAATACCCAAGACCCTCTCTTTGGCATTGGGCAGCGGTTATGCAACCCCGCTGCAAATGGCACGGGTTTATGCCACATTTGCCAACGGCGGCTTCCTGGTCAAACCCTATTTTATTGAACGCATTGAATCCAACGAGGGCGAAATTATTTATCAGGCCAAACCTAAAATTGCTTGCCCTACCTGCGACAGTAGCCAGGAATTAAACCGCAACTACGCCCCCCGGATTATTACGCCGCAAATTTGTTTTCTGATGAATTCGTTATTAAGAGATGTCGTTCAACACGGCACGGCAACAGGCGCTAAAATACTGGGCAGACAAGATCTTGCCGGAAAAACAGGAACCACGAATGAACAAAGGGATGCCTGGTTTAATGGCTATACGCAGTCGAATGTCGCTACCGCATGGATCGGCTTTGACGACTTTTCGCCGCTGGGGAATTCTGAAACGGGCGGCGTAGCCGCATTACCGATGTGGATAGAGTTTATGCGGGTAGCCCTAAAAGACACCCCGGAAACCCCTCTTGAAATGCCGGAGGGCATAGTCAAAGCGTTTATAAGTCCTGAGACAGGTCTGTTAACAGCGGCCACAAATAAAGGCGGGATATGGGAGTACTTCCAAGCGGACCGTGTACCGACCAGATTCGCATCCGGCGACTCGGCAACTGATGCCGGTCAGTCTGATGAGAAACCTACTGAAAATCTGTTTTGAAAGAGTACACGGAGCGAGTTTAGAACCCGCTCCTACCCATCAAATCAGCTTAACTGACCGTGACACTGCTTAAATTTCTTGCCTGAACCGCAAGGACACGGATCATTACGACCCACTTTATTGCCATCTCTGATAAATGGCTGTTCTGCAGTAGCGCCTTCTTCCTGTTCAGCAGGTGCAAGTAACGACTCTTCGTAAGCATCCAAAGCGGGTGCCTGTGCATGCTCAAAATGCATTTCCCTGGGCGCCTGCATTTGCTCATCAATAGCATGAACGTCTTCTTCCTGCCTGACCTGAACTTTAAACAGAATCCCTATCACTTCATACTTGATATGCTCAAGCAGGTTAGTAAACATTTCAAACGCTTCACGCTTGTATTCCTGTTTGGGATCTTTTTGCGCATAACCTCTAAAATGGATGCCCTGACGCAAGTAGTCCATCGCCGCCAGATGCTCTTTCCAGCTGTTATCCAGCACTTGCAGCATCACTGATTTCTCAAAATGCCGTAACACTTCCTTGGACATCTGCTGTTCTTTGTCTTTATGGTTTTGTTCCAGAATTTCGATAATACGCTTACGTAAAGACTCTTCCTGCAGCGAGTGGTCTTCGGACAGCATCTTACGCACAGGAATTTCAACGTTAAATTCCTGATGCAAATGTTCTTCCAGACCTTTGGTATCCCACTGCTCAACCATGGTTTTTGGCGGGATATACTGGGTAATCACATTATTGACCACATCTTCACGTATCGCAGTGATAATGTCGGATATTTCCTCGGCCGCCATCAGCTCATTACGCTGCGCATAGACAACCTTGCGTTGATCATTGGCCACATCGTCATAAGCAAGAATTTCTTTACGCACATCGAAATTGCGCCCTTCAACCTTGCGCTGAGCGCTTTCAATCGAGCGGGTTACCCAAGGATGCTCAATGGCTTCACCATTACCCATGCCTAATTTCTGCATTAAACTTGCAACGCGATCCGATGCAAAGATACGCATTAAATCATCTTGCAGCGACAGGTAGAACCGGGTTGATCCGGGATCGCCCTGACGACCCGAGCGGCCTCTTAACTGATTGTCGATACGGCGCGATTCATGACGCTCGGAACCAATCACATGCAAACCGCCGGTAGCGATGACTTGCTCGTGCCTGTCTAGCCACGCACCACGGACTCGTTCCCTATCGGCCTCGCCGACATCTTCGCCCAGCGCCGCCAATTCCGCTTCTAGATTACCGCCGAGCACAATATCGGTACCCCGTCCGGCCATGTTGGTCGCGATAGTAACCGCTCCCGGCATACCGGCCTGTTCAATGATATGGGCTTCGCGTTCGTGTTGTTTGGCATTAAGCACTTCGTGTTTAATGCCCTGCTTGTTCAATAACGCGGATAGCCGCTCGGAGTTTTCAATCGACGTAGTTCCCACCAACACCGGCTGTCCACGGCTAACGCACTCTTTAATATCATCGGCAACGGCGACATATTTCTCGTCGGTGGTCAGGAAGACCACATCACCCAAATCCTTACGAATCATGTTGCGATGCGTAGGAATGACGACCACTTCAAGGCCGTAAATCTTGTTCAGTTCGAACGCTTCGGTATCCGCAGTACCGGTCATGCCGGACAGTTTTTCGTATAAACGGAAATAGTTCTGGAAAGTAATCGATGCCAGCGTCTGGTTTTCATTTTGAATGGTCGCGTGCTCTTTGGCTTCAATAGCCTGATGCAAGCCTTCCGACCAACGCCGTCCCGGCATGATCCGGCCGGTAAACTCGTCGACGATAATCACTTCATTATTGGCGACGATATAATCAACGTCTTTTTTGAATAAAACATGACCACGCAATGAAGCCGTCAGATAATGCATCAGGCGAATATTGGTCGCGTCATACAAGCTGCTGCCTTCCGCCATCAGGCCATGTTCGACCATCAAGTTTTCAACACGCTCATGGCCTTCTTCGGTCAGGTACAACTGGCGAACTTTTTCATCGACCGAATAATCGCCCGGCTCGCCTTCTTTTTCCTGCTTGGTCAGGAAAGGAATGATCTTGTTGACCTTAATATATATTTCTGTACTTTCTTCGGTAGGCCCTGAAATAATCAGCGGCGTTCTCGCCTCATCGATCAGGATCGAATCCACCTCATCGACAATAGCAAAACTTAAATCCCTCTGGACTTTCTGCTCCAGGCTAAAAGCCATATTGTCGCGCAGATAATCGAAACCGAATTCGTTATTGGTGCCGTAAGTGATGTCTGACGCATAAGCTTCGCGCCGTGCGTCGCTGTCCATCTGGCTGATAATCACGCCGGTCGTCAAGCCTAGAAAACCGTAAAGCCTGCCCATCCATTCGGAATCGCGCTTGGCCAAGTAGTCGTTAACCGTAACAACGTGTACGCCGCGTCCCGGCAAGGCGTTCAAATAGGCCGCCAAGGTCGCCATCAGGGTTTTACCCTCACCGGTTTTCATTTCGGAGATTTTGCCGTCATGAAGTATCATGCCGCCGATCAATTGCACATCGAAATGGCGCATACCGAAGACTCTGGTCGACGCTTCCCTGACTGTCGCAAACGCTTCTGGAAGCAGATTGTCCAGTTTTTCACCTTGCGCCAGGCGATCACGAAATTCCTGCGTTTTTGCTTTTAACGCATCATCAGACAACTTTTCGTAGTCAGAAGCCAGAGCATTGATCTTTTTGACCAACGACCTTTTCTTCTTTATCAGCCTGTCATTACGGCTCCCTATAACTAATCTAACCAACTTACCCAGCATGTTTTTTTCCGGTATGAATTTAGTAAATGATTGAATAAAACCGTAGGATTATATACCGTCTACTATTTTAGTGACAGTTAAAAACACGCTTTACCCCCTCGACAACAGGCATTGCCAGGCAACACCAACAGCGGTGCCCCCCTGTGCTATACACCTAAAAACCGGACTCCCTGATCAAGACGGCTGCAACTTGTCGCCATAAAAACGAGGCCACGCTTTCGGGCTTTCCATCAATCAGTACATTACCCTTGATGGCTCGATGGATAGGCTCACCGGTTTCCATGGGCTGAAGCCAGACCCGGTAAACCGATGTTTCGGGAACCAACACTTCCTTGTTGTTACCCCGAATGGCAATGCTTCCGTTGTAACGGGAAGTGAAAACCGGCGGCAACTGCATCGCTGCGGCATTGTCGATCCGTACAATCCGGCACGGCATACCCGGCCAATCCAGTTGCTCGGGATAAAAGTCCGCTTTAGCGCCGGGTTGAATCTGCCCCAGATGATCCTCGGCCAAAAAGGCTTCTATCAGGTAAGCATTAAATTGCCCCACCGTTAACAGTGGCTCATCTTTGGCGATCCATTCCCCGACGTTCAATTGATCGTTTATTTCGATGATTTCACCGTCGAAAGGCGCCACAACGGTCAAGCGTTTACGCTCATCCATCAGGCCGTCATACTCGCTGAGCGCGCTTTCCAGTTCGCTCATTACCACCAGATGCCGGTCACTCAGGCTTCTTTCCTGTCCATGAAAAGACTGTTCCCAGCGCAATGAATCAATCTTTATTTTGCTTTGCTCAAGTTTTGATTCAAGGTCGGGAGAGCTGAATTGAACCAGCGCTTGCCCTGACTTAACGGCTTCGCCTTTTACGACCAAAATCTTATCCAGCTTAGCGGGCAACGGCATAAAAAGCTCGGTATGGGCGGCTATTTTCAACAGGCCGGGCGCTTCAATGCGGCTCTGCCAGGGAATAAACAAAATGCCGATTGCGATCAGGACTGCCGACAAGGTCGTCAGCGTATTGCGATTCCATTCCATGTGTTGCCGGCGTTCAATCCAGTGCTTAATTTCTTTGACGATAGGGAGCATGATAAACCAGCCGACTTCGACCATCATTAAAAACAGGCCGAGTAATTTAAAGAAATAGTGATACACCAGCAAGGCGATCCCCAGAAACAGGAAAAAGCGATAAATCCAGGTACCCCAGGCATAAATCAACAGCAGTCGTTGCGTATGCGGAGGAAACCGCTCCGGCGCTTCATCGAAAAAACCGAACAAGATCCGCCGCAGTTGCCAGCGTCCCAGCGCAAATGCTCTGTTTTGCAGGTTCTCAATGCCCCAATAATCCGACAGTAAGAAATAGCCGTCAAAACGCATTAGCGGGTTTAGATTGATAAACAGCGTCATGATCCAGGTGGTTGTCGCCATCAGAAATACGCTGCTGCGCAATGGACCGTCGGGCAAAAAATGCCACAGCGAGGTACACAAAACGGCCAGCCCCAATTCGGCGGCAATACCGCCGAAACCAATCGCCAGCCGTTGCCGCCGCGAGGTCAATTTCCATGCCTCGCTGGCATCGGTATACAACACCGGCATCATCACCAGAAAAGCCACGCCCATCGCGGAAACCCGGCAACCGTAACGATGCGCGGTGTAGGCGTGCCCCAATTCATGCAGAGTTTTGGTCAAGGTCAGCGCAACGGCATAATACACAAAACCCTCAGTCGAAAAAAAATGCAGGAAAGTTCGGCTGAACATGTCCCAGCGATCGATCAGCAAATACAGATTAACCAGCACCAGCGCCATCAGCACGTACAGCACCATCGGCCGATAGATCCAACGCAGCGCCGGATAGGTAAGCGCCAGCAAGCGATCCGGGCGGATCAGCGGAATTTTAAAAAACAGGTAATGGTGTATCAGCCAGACAAACCAGTTATGATGCGCCGCCTTGGCTTGACCGACCAGGCGCTGCACCGCCTCTTTGCCCCTGACCTGGAGCAGGTTATGACCGGCTAAAAACTGCAATAACTGTAGAATATCGTCAACGCTGACGGTGAACAATCCGTACTGCGATACTTGTTCGCTGATGGCCTCGGGTGAACTTAACTCCCAATGCGCCAGAATCTCGTTTTCAAATTGTCCGATACGGTAGAAGTGCTGATTGACCGGGTCATAAAGCGTCCAGGTGGGGGAACCGTCGAAAGCGCAAGGCCCTGGAAACAAATCCAGCTCTTCACGCAACGGCGGCAGGTTAATTACATTCCCATCCATTGTCTCAATGCCGCCAAAGGTCTTCTTAACACGTAATAAACAAAAGGAACGCGCGAACCGAAGACCTTGGCCGTCCCTTTCAGGCCGATTCTGGGCAATACGTCCGCTTGCTTGAACCGCGCTTTCAAACGATAAGCCAAGGCCTCGTCAGGCGTAACCTCAGCTTGATAGGCGGAAAAATAAAGGACTGCCGAAACCGGCGTGGTCGGATCGACATTTAAAAAAAACTGCACCTTGGAATCGGGCTCCAGATTAATCGCATCGGCAATCGGCAACTGCACTTCCAACTCGACATCGGCGGGATCGGCAACCATCAAGATGCGTTCGCCGACGGTAACCGGCTTGCCTATCCAGTCGTTAACATCGGAGAACACCGCTATACCGGCATGAGGCGCTTTAATGTCGATACGCGCCAGCCAATCTTCCATGCTGCGTACCTCGGCTTCCTGCTGTTCGGTTCGGCTTTTAAGAATATTGACCTGCGCTTTACTGTCCATATCGAACATTGCCTGCTGCGCGGTTTTACGATATTCGGCTTCGGCAACCGCCAAAGCCTTGCGGGTCACGGTCAACTTATTTTTGATGGTCTCTTCTTCAAGGCTTAACAACGGCTGGTCTTTGGTCACCTGATCATTGGGCTGTACATAAAACCGATCGACAACACCGTCAATAGCGGCCCTGATTATAGTCGGATGAGCCGGAATAACGCTGGCCGGAGCCAACGCCGTCTGCCGCACCGGAACCCATAACAGACAAAACAGCATAGCCAGGCTGATCATCAGGCGTTTTTTAGTCAGCCAGTCCTGTTTCCAGAAAGGCGGCTTGGGCGACAACGCCGCCCAGGCATGGCCGAAGGTGTCCGCCACATGCTCCAGTAAATACAGCTCCCCCCCCGTCCAGGCAGACTCCCTAGCCAGCAACAGTCCGGCTTGCGGCGTGGCGCCATAGGCCGATACCGGCAGCCATACCGCATGGGCAGGCAACCATTGCGGCCAGTCATCGGCACAATCGCCTTTCAGGTCTCCCGCTGTTAAGGGGCGAATGGCTCCAGAAGTATCCGCAGACAACTGTTTGGACAGCTGTTTCAGCCAGCTTATATAGGGAGCATTAGCGTCGACGACAGCCAGACCGGAGACTGCAACCACTTGCGCACCGTCTATTTGCCATAACGCCGCCTGACGGAATTCAATCAGGCCGCGGCTGTCGTTAACCAGCGTATAGGCCAGCGCCTCAGCGGTATCGGCGTTACGGAAGGATTTTTCCAGTTGCAGCAGCGTCGCCAGCGCCGTCAGCTGCCGCTGGGACGCGGCCATCGTCTCAGTCATGCTTGGCAGTCGGTTCCGTACCGGTTGCGACACTTCCGCCGTCCTTGGCAGTCGGTCGCATCGGTTCCATACCGCTTGCGACACTTCCGCCGTCCTTGGCAGTCGCAGCAGCTGGAAAAATGGCGCGACCGCTCATACCGGCAAGAAGATCATCAGCCTTACCGGTAATGACTCCGGTAATTTTAATGGATTGGCTGACCGCATCGATACGCGCGCCCAGCATCTTGACCTTTGCCGGATATTCGCGCTGCGTTTCTTCAAGAAAAACCTTAAACTCGTAGCCCGGCTTCAACCACTTCAGCCAACTTGACGGCACCAGCACAGTGACTTCAAGCTGGCTATCATCCAGAATATCCAGAATCGGATCGCCGGCTTTAACATATTGATAACGCTGCACCATCCGCTCGGCCACGCGCCCCGAAAAAGGCGCGGCAATCGCGCATTTTTGTAACACCGCTCCCATCAAAGCAATATCGGCTTTGGCCTTAGCGACTTCGGCAGCCGCCATTTCAAGCTCCAGCGGACTCATCGAATTGAGCTTGGTCAAACGCGAATTAACCTCATAGGTTTTTTCGGCGGCTTGTACAACAGCCTGCGCTTTTTTCAATTGCGCCTGCTGTTCGGCACAATTGAAAGCAACCAGCAAATCTCCTTGCTTAAATCGCTCTCCTTCCTGAACATTGAGTTGAATAATTTTTGCCGCCATTTCACTGGATAAAATAGAAGAATGCTGGGCATTAAGTTGAGCGCGAATTTCAGCCGACTCGGCGGCATAGGCTGTGTTGAAAACGCTAAAACCGGTGGCGCAGATGAGCAATCTTAAAAAAGTACGCATAATAAGTCTTGGTTGTTTGCTGAGGGTTGTATCTGAAAAGCCAGGTAGGCCGGGTTAGCGCAACGTAACCCGACACCTTGAAGCGGCAAATGTCGGGTTACGCTGCGCTAACCCGACCTACTCGGTTGTGCCCTAAAACAGGACTAATTTTTCTTAACCACAGAGTCAACAGCCGATAACTTGTCTGCTTCCGGTTTAGTTGCCGACGGGAACCGCCCTGCTTGCCAGTTTTTATCCACTGCTTCAATCGAACTCGCCAGGGTATTAATGTCGTAATTTTCAATAAAGACCGGCAAAGGATCAAGGCCCAGCGAGACATAAACCCTGCCCAGCGAACTTTGAATACTGGCATAGGCTTCAAGCGTTTGTAACCGCGACATCAGCGCATTGGTCGTCGCACGGATACGTTCCAACTCGGTTTTGGCGTCATTCTCCGCATCTGTAGTGATATGTTTTGAAATTTTCTGGTTGATGCCGTCCAGTTCCAAGGTGCGCTTGTACTGCTGGTCCGCCACTAAAAACTGCTGATAAGACAAGTGAACCTGCGTCAACACCGCCATGTAAACCGATAACCGGCGAGTGTCCCCTAACTTTTCCTGTGCGTCTATCTGGCTAAAACGCGCTGGGGCCGAGATCAACTCCATCAAGTTCTGGCTGATGATGCCGCTTAACTCCAGCCAGTTGTTGTTTAACAGATAAGAGTTGCTGTCATGGTTATAACCGGTCTTGAATTCAATACCGGGCAGTAAGCGCAACATGGCTTTATGGGTCTCTTCCGTCGTAATACGGTTATTGTAGATTTCTTCCCGCAATTCAGGGCGCAATTGCAGCGCCATTTCTTCCATTTTGTCGATCGCCAATGAAAATTCCGGCGCTTGTAGCGCGCTATTTTCAGGCAATTTCAACTGAAATTTCTGGCTGGGCGATACGCCCAGCAAAGAAGCCAGTTCGGTTTTGGCAAGACGGAGCGTTTCCGAGAGTTCCTCCAGTTTGCGAATGATTTCCAGCAGATCTTTTTGATATTGCAGTATCGCCAGCGGTGCGGCCAGTCGTTCGCTTTCAATGCCTTGGGCGTCCTTCAACGCTTGTCTGGCGCTACCCAGGATTTTATCAATTTCGCCTTCGAGTTGCTGGGTACCGGCCATGCGCCAAAATGCGGTGCGCACATCCTGCATCAATAATTGAGCGGTTTTACGACGGCTTTCTTCGGCAACCAGAACCCGGTTGGCATCCTGCTTGGCCTGGAAGTAGCTGACACCGAAATCCAGCACGTTCCAGCTGAAGGTAAAATCGTAAACCTTGCGCGACCGGTCTTGAGAGGTCGATGTTTCCAGCGACTGGCGGCCGGTAGAGGTTGAACGGCTGCTGGAAGCGCTGAAATTATCGCGTCCCCGATAACCCGCCGAAGCAATCAGGTCGGGCAATAAACTGTATTTTGCCAAATCGGACTGCCCGTCGGCCACGGCATGCTCCATCATCTTGACGCGATGATTAAGGTTGTATTTTAGCGCTCTGGCCATCGCGTCATAGACGCTAAGTGGCCCTACAATAGGTTCCTGTTTAGCAAAAATGACCTGTTTATCGGCATCAAGCGATGTCTTTTGTTCAACTTGAGTAATGGGTTCCGGCATGATGGCGCAACCGGCTAACAAAACAATACCGGAAAGACCGGCGATAAACTGAGGGGCTGGATAGTTCATAATGATGATTTTTTATTAATATTATGTTGAAAGAATTACAGGCGGTTCTCTCCGCCTTGTTTTACTGCCATCAGGTTAAAACATACCCTCGATAAGGGACCAACCGACCGGCTGCCCTTACGCGAAAGGTATGCGTTATTTAAGCTCCCGTTTTTTATAGTATATCTCAGGCGGCATCCTTATCCTCGCCAACCAGGCTTGCCAGACTATCCAGCAATGTTTGCCGCTGAAGCTCAAAGCCTTTACTGCCCACCATTTGCAACTGCTGAGTCAGGCCGGGCCTGCCAGCGTGAGCCAGTTGCTTATCGGTCTGCTCCAGTTGGCTTTGCCGGTTTTGCCCTCTTCCCTGTTCCTGCGAATTATCTCCATTGCCATCATCGGGCTGTTCACCTTGACCCTGACCCTGACCCTGACCCTGACCCTGACCCTGACCTCGACCTTGATTTTTCTGCGGCTGCACCTTGACTAAAACCACCACCTGCTTGCCTTGAGCATCCCTGATAGTGACCTTCACCGTTATCGGACTAGTTACCACAGCGCCCTCTTTTACCGTAACAGCGCCGGTACTGGGATTAACACTGATAAACGACGGCAAACTTTGCCCGCTAGACTGCGTGCCGGTAATCGTTATCGTCCCGAACGTGTTCAACCCGGCAAAGACGTTGGACGGCAGGTTAATGGTGCCGCCGGATGTACCGTTTCCGTGCGAATCGACAGTCAGCTTCATATCCACAACGATGGTCTGGTTAGGACTGGAACCGGAATTGCTGTTGTTGTTATTGCCCGAGCTGTTATCACCGAAGCTATTGGTATTCGTGCCGCTGTTTTCCGAACCATGCGTATCACTCGCATTGTTGTTCCTGTCAGCGCCGATACTATTGCCGGTGCCGGAGTTATTACCCGTACCCGTGTTGTTACCTGTATTGGCATTGGTATTGGTGTTATTGCCCGTGCCGGTATCCGAACTGGGCTTGTCATCCCCATTTCCGGTTTGTTGCGTGAGGTTGATAGGTGCTAAAGCCTCTACTTGAGCCGTTGCCACGCTGGCTACACTTTCCGCACCACCTTGCGCGTCAGAGTAACTGACGACTACAGTGATTTTTTTGCCTGCCTGAGCGTCTGTCAGAGTAAAGCTTCGGCCTGTGCCGCCGGGGATATCGACACCGTCAGCTTGCCACTGATAACTGATCGTGCCCAAGCCGTCAACATCTGCCAGCGTGTTGGCGGCAGACAGGGTGATTCCAACAGAGGGCGTTCCGCTGATAGTTACCGTGCCGGTAGGTAAATCGTTAACCGGGTTCACCGTAATGGTAAAGGTTTGAGTGATGCTGGTATCGACACCGCCATTAGCCGTTCCGCCGCTATCCTTGATCGACACCGTGACTGTCGCCGTACCGTTGGCATTGGCCGCCGGGGTGTAAGTCAAGTTGCCGTTGCTGTCGATAGTCGGCTGTACGCTAAACAAAGCGTTGTTGTTATTGGTGGTAGTAAAGCTCAAGGTTTGGTCAGCTTCGTTGGCAGGGCCTTTGCTGAGCCCCGTCGCCCAGCCATTCACCGTTTGCGCTCCGGCATCTTCATTAACGGTCTGATCTGCGCCCTTGGTAAACGAGGGAGCATCATTGACTGCGGTGATATTCACGGTTTCGGTATAAGACGTACTGCTGTACTCCGTTCCGTCGTGAACCTTGAACTGGACGCTGGTATTCGCGGTACCGAAAGCGTCTGTCGCGCCTCTGATAGTAAGCTTACCTGCGTCAATATCAGCCTTGGTTATTACCTGGTTGGCGGTAACTGCTGTCCCATTCAGAGCCAGAGTGCCGGTGGACGGCAGCGAGGTAATCTGCACCTGAGTCAAGACATTGCCGGGATCCACATCGCTGAAATTGAAGTCACCCGCCACGAAGGTATAGCTTGTATCTTCATTGACGGTTATTGCGCCATTGCTGGCGGTGGGCGCTACGTTGGCCGTCACCGTAATGCCATTGTTGGTGAGGTCGGCTACTACCACCGCTGCATCCGCGCCTGCGGCCCAGTCTTCTGCGGCGGCCAGATTGTAGACCGTGTTATCGTTAGCGTTGAGACCGGTCTTGTTGAACAAGGCGTTGACACCGGTCTTGTCCGCGCCCGTCAGCGTCAGCGTAAACTCAGTAGCCGAGGTGATTTCAACGCTTGCAGTGCCTGTTAAGGTGTAAGTAGCTCCACCCTGACCGGTAAAAGTCAATTTGGAAGCATCAATGTCGTTGGTAGCCCCTGCCTTTTTCAAAAAATTGGCGCCAGTCACTACCAGTACGCCTGTGTTATTGGCATAAGTAGCGGAGGTAATGGTAGGTACCGCGACATTGCCGGCGGTGATGCCGTTGCCGGTCAGGTCCGCATCGGTGACACCGGCAGCCGCTCCGGCTGTCCAGTCTTCGGCAGCGGCGAGGTTATAGGTTGTTGCGCCGGTCGACGCCGTGCCGTTTTTGTTGATCATCTGGTTGATGGCCGCCTTGTCGGTGGCGCTCAAGGTGATGGTAAAGGCGGTACCGGAGGTAATCTCGACGTTTGAGGTATCGGTCAAGGTATAAGTCACTCCGCCTTCGCCGGTAAAGGTGAATTTGTTGGCGACAATATCATTGGTCGCGCCAGTCAATTTCAGGAAGCCGGTGCCGGTCACCACCAACGCGCCGGTGGAAGCATCATAGGTGGACGAGGTAATGGCCGGAACCGCCACGTTGCTGGCGGTGATGCCGTTAGTGCCATCCACATCGGTGACCCCGGCAGCCGCTCCGGCGGTCCAGTCTTCGGCGGCGGCGAGGTTATAGGTTGTTGCGCCGGTCGACGAAGTGCCGTTTTTGTTGATCATCTGGTTGATCGCCGCCTTGTCGGTGGCGCTCAAGGTGATGGTAAAGGCGGTGCCGGAGGTAATCTCGACGTTTGAGGTATCGGTCAAGGTATAAGTCACTCCGCCTTCGCCGGTAAAGGTGAATTTGTTGGCGACAATATCATTGGTCGCGCCATTCAATTTCAGAAAGCCGGTGCCGGTCACCACCAATGCGCCGGTGGTGACATCGTAGGTGGACGAGGTAATGGCCGGTACCGCCACGTTGCTGACGGTAATGCCGTTAGTGGCATCCACATCGGTGACCCCGGCCGCCGCTCCGGCGGTCCAGTCTTCGGCCGCAGCCAGGTTATAGGTGGTGGCGCTGGTTGAGGCCGTGCCGTTTTTGTTGAGCATCTGGTTGATCGCGGCTTTGTCGGTCGCGCTCAAGGTAATCGTGAACGCGGTGCCGGAGGTAATTTCGACGTTCGAGGTATCGGTCAGGGTATAGGTCGCGCCGCCTTCACCGGTAAAAGTCAATTTGGAAGCATCAATGTCGTTGGTAGCCCCTGCCTTTTTCAAAAAATTGGCGCCAGTCACTACCAGTACGCCTGTGTTATTGGCATAAGTGGCGGAGGTAATGGTAGGTACCGCGACATTGCCGGTGGTGATGCCGTTGCCGGTCAGATCGGCGTCGGTGACCCCGGCCGCCGCTCCGGCGGTCCAGTCTTCGGCCGCGGCCAGGTTATAGGTGGTGGCGCTGGTTGAGGCC
>NZ_JH109152.1:1150654-1155351 GCF_000190755.2 Methylobacter tundripaludum SV96
GGTAATCTCGACGTTGGAGGTATCGGTCAGGGTATAAGTCGCGCCGCCTTCTCCGGTGAAGGTGAATTTGTTGGCGACGATGTCGTTGGTCGCGCCGGACTTCGACAGGAAGCCGGTGCCGGTCACCACCAATGCGCCGGTGGTGGCATCGTAGGTGGACGAGGTAATGGCCGGCACCGCCACATTGCTGACGGTGATGCCGTTGCCGGTCAGATCGGCATCGGTGACCCCGGCCGCCGCTCCGGCGGTCCAGTCTTCGGCCGCGGCCAGGTTATAGGTGGTGCCGCTGGTCGATGCCGTGCCGTTTTTGTTGATCATCTGGTTGATCGCCGCCTTGTCGGTCGCGCTCAAGGTGATGGTGAACGCGGTGCCGGAGGTAATTTCGACGTTGGAGGTATCGGTCAGGGTATAAGTCGCGCCGCCTTCGCCGGTAAAAGTGAATTTGTTGGCGACGATGTCGTTGGTCGCGCCGTTCAATTTCAGGAAGCCGGTGCCGGTCACCACCAATGAGCCGGTGGTGGCATCGTAGGTGGACGAGGTAATAACCGGCACCGCCACATTGCTGACGGTGATGCCGTTGCCGGTCAGATCGGCATCGGTGACCCCGGCCGCCGCTCCGGCGGTCCAGTCTTCGGCCGCGGCCAGGTTATAGGTGGTGGCGCTGGTTGAGGCGGTGCCGTTTTTGTTAATGATCAGATTGATCGCGGCCTTGTCGGTCGCACTCAAGGTAATCGTGAACGCGGTGCCGGAAGTGATTTCGGCGTTCGAGGTATCGGTCAGGGTATAAGTCGCGCCGCCTTCGCCAGTGAAGGTGAATTTGTTGGCGACAATGTCGTTGGTTGCGCCGGACTTCGACAGGAAGCCGGTGCCGGTCACCACCAATGCACCGGTGGTGACATCGTAGGTGGACGAGGTAATGGCCGGTACCGCCACATTGCTGACGGTAATGCCGTTAGTGGCATCCACATCGGTGACCCCGGCCGCCGCTCCGGCGGTCCAGTCTTCGGCCGCAGCCAGGTTATAGGTGGTTGCGCCGGTCGACGAAGTGCCGTTTTTGTTGATCATCTGGTTGATCGCGGCCTTGTCGGTCGCACTCAAGGTAATCGTGAACGCGGTGCCGGAGGTAATCTCGACGTTCGAGGTATCGGTCAGGGTATAAGTCGCGCCGCCTTCGCCGGTGAAGGTGAATTTGTTGGCGACGATGTCGTTGCTCGCGCCGGACTTCGACAGGAAGCCGGTGCCGGTCACCACCAATGCGCCGGTGTTGGCATCGTAGGTGGACGAGGTAATCACCGGCACCGCGACATTGCTGGCGGTAATGCCGTTGCCGGTCAAATCGGCATCGGTGACCCCGGCCGCCGCTCCGGCGGTCCAGTCTTCGGCCGCGGCCAGGTTATAGGTGGTGCCGCTGGTCGATGCGGTACCGTTTTTGTTGATCATCTGGTTGATCGCAGCCTTGTCGGTCGCGCTCAAGGTGATCGTGAACGCGGTACCGGAGGTAATTTCGACGTTCGAGGTATCGGTCAGGGTATAGGTCGCGCCGCCTTCGCCGGTGAAAGTGAATTTGTTGGCGACGATGTCGTTGGTCGCGCCGTTCAATTTCAGGAAGCCGGTACCGGTCACCACCAACGCGCCGGTGGTCGCATCGTAGGTGGACGAGGTAATGGCCGGTACTGCCACATTGCTGGCGGTAATGCCGTTACCGGTCAGATCCGAAGTATCGCCCGCAGTCACTTGAGCGTCCCAATCATCGGCCGCGGCCAAGTTATAGGTCGTCGCACCGGTCGAGCTTGTGCCGTTCTTGTTGACGATCTGGTTGAGCGCGGCCTGGTCGGTCGCGCTTAAGGCCAATGTGAACGATGTTGCGCTGGTGAGTTCGACATCCACCGTATCGGTCAGGGTATAAGTCACGCCGCCTTCACCGGTAAAAGTCAGCTTCGTAGCGGTGATGTCGTTGGTTGCACCCGCTTTGGCCTGCATATTGGTGCCGGTCACCACCAGGCTGCCGGTCGCTGCGTCATACGTCGCTGAAGTGATTTTTGGAGCAATAGACACGGTGACGGCATTAACGGCATCGGCAATGTTGACTGCCGAATTCGCCCCCGCCAGCCAGCCATCGGCGGCGGCCAGATTGTAGGTGGAGCCGCCGGAGGAGGTTGTGCCGATATTATCCAGCAACGCATCGACACTGGTTTTATCGGCGCCTGTCAGAGTGACAGTGATCGCCGTTGCCGAGGTGATGTCCACATTCGACGCGCTGGTCAGGGTGTATGTAGCATTGGCGATGCCGCCGGTGAAAGTCAACTTGGTGAGGTCAATATCGTTATTGGCGCCCACTTTGCTAAACAAGTTGGTGCCGGTCACCATCAATACGCCGGTATCCGAATCGTAGGTAGACGACGTAATCGTCGGCGTCGGGAAATTGCTGACCGTTATGCCGTTGCCGGTAAGGTCTGCCACAACCGTAGCGACGGCGGTACCCGCCATCCAATCCTCGGCAGCGGCTAAATTGTAGGTGGTGGCGCCTGATGACGAAGTACCGTTTTTATTCAGCAAACCGCGTACCACGATTTGGTCCGCGGCGTTCAATGTTACCGAGAACGTGGTAGCGTCGGTAATTTCGACATCAGATGAAGTCAGCGTATAAGTTCCGCCCTCGCCCGTCAGCGTAAGCAGGGACACCGCAACATCGTTGGTTGCACCGGATTTGGAGACCAGATTAGTGCCGGTCACCGTCAGCACGTTGGTGCCGGCGTCATAGGTGGCTGAGGTCACGGTCGGAGCTGCGTAGTTGCTCACCGTGATCGCATTGGTAGTGTCGCTGCCGTTAGTGGCATCGCCCCGGTTCCAACTGGCCGCCGCCGACAGGTTATACGTCGCGGTACTCACCGCTGAGGTTCCGTCCTTGTTCAGCAGGGCTTCCACATTAGTCAGGTCGGCTCCGCTGAGCGTCACCGAGAACGAGGTTGCCGAAGTAATCTCCACGCCGGTGGCATTGGTGAGCGTATAAGTCGCTCCGCCTTCGCCGGTAAACGTCAGTTTAGTGAGATCAATATCGTTGGTCGCACCGGACCTTGACAGGAAGTCCGTACCGGTGACCACCAGGATGTTGGTATTGTAATCGTAGGTGGCGCTGGTGATGGCCGGCACCGCCACGTTACTCACGGTGATGCCGTTGCCGGTCAGGTCGGCATCGGTGACCCCGGCCGCCGCTCCGGCGGTCCAGTCTTCAGCCGCGGCCAAGTTATAGGTCGTAGCGCCGGTTGACGAGGTGCCGTTTTTGTTAATGATCTGGTTGATTGCCGCTTTGTCGGTCGCGCTCAAGGTGATCGTGAACGCGGTGCCGGAGGTAATTTCGACGTTCGAGGTATCGGTCAGGGTATAGGTCGCGCCGCCTTCGCCGGTGAAGGTGAATTTGTTCGCGACGATGTCGTTGGTCGCGCCGGACTTCGACAGGAAGCCGGTACCGGTCACCACCAACGCGCCGGTGGTGGCATCGTAGGTGGACGAGGTAATCGCCGGCACCGCCACGTTGCTGGCGGTGATGCCGTTGCCGGTCAGGTCGGCATCGGTGACCCCGGCCGCCGCTCCGGCGGTCCAGTCTTCGGCCGCGGCCAGGTTATACGTGGTGCCGCTGGTCGACGACGTGCCGTTTTTGTTAATGAACTGGTTGACTGCCGCCTTGTCGGTGGCGCTCAGGGTGATGGTGAACGAGGTGCCCGAGGTGATCTCGACGTTGGCGGTATCGGTCAAGGTGTAAGTTGCGTTGCCCTCCCCCTTAAAGGTGAATTTATTGGCGACGATGTCGTTGCTCGCGCCGTTCAATTTCAGGAAGCCGGTGCCGGTCACCACCAACGCGCCGGTGGTGGCATCGTAGGTGGACGAGGTAATGGCCGGCACCGCCACGTTGCTGACGGTGATGCCGTTGCCGGTCATGTAGGGTAATTCGTGACTCAGTGGGCATGCCCCGGCGGTCCAGTCTTCGGCCGCGGCCAGGTTATAGGTGGTGGCGCTGGTTGAGGCCGTGCCGTTTTTGTTGAGCATCTGGTTGATCGCGGCTTTGTCGGTTGCGCTCAAGGTGATCGTGAACGAGGTGCCGGAGGTAATCTCGATGTTGGAGGTATCGGTCAGGGTATAAGTCGCTCCGCCTTCGCCGGTAAAAGTGAATTTATTGAGATCGATGTCATTGGTCGCGCCGGACTTTGACAGGAAGCCGGTACCGGTCACCACCAAGACGCCGGTGGTGGCATCGTAGGTGGAGGAGGTAATGGCCGGCACCGCCACGTTACTGACGGTGATGCCGTTGCCGGTCAGGTCGGCATCGGTGACCCCGGCCGCCGCTCCGGCGGTCCAGTCTTCAGCCGCAGCCAAGTTATAAGTGGTACCGCCGGTTGAGGCCGTGCCGTTTTTGTTGAGCATCTGGTTGATCGCGGCTTTGTCGGTTGCGCTCAAGGTGATCGTGAACGCGGTGCCGGAAGTGATTTCGACGTTCGAGGTATCGGTCAGGGTATAAGTCGCGCCGCCTTCGCCGGTGAAAGTGAATTTGTTGGCGACGATGTCGTTGGCCGCGCCGTTTAATTTCAGGAAGCCGGTACCGGTCACGACCAATGCGCCGGTGGTGGCATCGTAGGTGGACGAGGTAATCGCCGGCACCGCCACGTTGCTGGCGGTGATGCCGTTGCCGGTCAGATCGGCAT
>NZ_JH109152.1:1155361-1156066 GCF_000190755.2 Methylobacter tundripaludum SV96
GACTTCGACAGGAGCCGGTGCCGGTCACCACTAATGCGCCGGTGGTGGCATCGTAGGTGGACGAGGTAATGGCCGGTACCGCCACATTGCTGACGGTGATGCCGTTGCCGGTCAGGTCGGCATCGGTGACCCCGGCCGCCGCTCCGGCGGTCCAGTCTTCTGCCGCAGCCAGGTTATAAGTGGTGCCGCTGGTCGACGACGTGCCGTTTTTGTTAATGAACTGGTTGACTGCCGCCTTGTCGGTGGCGCTCAGGGTGATGGTGAACGAGGTGCCCGAGGTGATCTCGACGTTGGCGGTATCGGTCAAGGTGTAAGTTGCGTTGCCCTCCCCCTTAAAGGTGAATTTATTGGCGACGATGTCGTTGCTCGCGCCGTTCAATTTCAGGAAGCCGGTGCCGGTCACGACCAACGCGCCGGTGGTGGCATCGTAGGTGGACGAGGTAATGGCCGGCACCGCCACGTTGCTGACGGTGATGCCGTTGCCGGTCAGGTCGGCATCGGTGACCCCGGCCGCCGCCCCGGCGGTCCAGTCCTCGGCCGCGGCGAGGTTATAGGTGGTGGCGCCGGTCGACGACGTGCCGTTTTTGTTAACGATCTGGTTGATCGCGGCCTTGTCGGTCGCGCTCAAGGTGATCGTGAACGCGGTGCCGGAGGTAATTTCGATGTTCGAGGTATCGGTCAGGGTATAGGTCGCGCCGCCTTCGC
>NZ_JH109152.1:1156166-1719673 GCF_000190755.2 Methylobacter tundripaludum SV96
CGCCGCCGACAGGTTATACGTCGCGGTACTCACCGCTGAGGTTCCGTCCTTGTTCAGCAGGGCTTCCACATTAGTCAGGTCGGCTCCGCTGAGCGTCACCGAGAACGAGGTTGCCGAAGTAATCTCCACGCCGGTGGCATTGGTGAGCGTATAAGTCGCTCCGCCTTCGCCGGTAAACGTCAGTTTAGTGAGATCAATATCGTTGGTCGCACCGGACCTTGACAGGAAGTCCGTACCGGTGACCACCAGGATGTTGGTATTGTAATCGTAGGTGGCGCTGGTGATGGCCGGCACCGCCACGTTACTCACGGTGATGCCGTTGCCGGTCAGGTCGGCATCGGTGACCCCGGCCGCCGCTCCGGCGGTCCAGTCTTCAGCCGCGGCCAAGTTATAGGTCGTAGCGCCGGTTGACGAGGTGCCGTTTTTGTTAATGATCTGGTTGATTGCCGCTTTGTCGGTCGCGCTCAAGGTGATCGTGAACGCGGTGCCGGAGGTAATTTCGACGTTCGAGGTATCGGTCAGGGTATAGGTCGCGCCACCTTCGCCGGTGAAGGTAAATTTGTTCGCGACGATGTCGTTGGTCGCGCCGGACTTCGACAGGAAGCCGGTACCGGTCACCACTAACGCGCCGGTGGTGGCATCGTAGGTGGACGAGGTAATCGCCGGCACCGCCACGTTGCTGGCGGTGATGCCGTTGCCGGTCAGGTCGGCATCGGTGACCCCGGCCGCTGCTCCGGCGGTCCAGTCTTCGGCCGCGGCCAGGTTATACGTGGTGCCGCTGGTCGACGACGTGCCGTTTTTGTTAATGAACTGGTTGACTGCCGCCTTGTCGGTGGCGCTCAGGGTGATGGTGAACGAGGTGCCCGAGGTGATCTCGACGTTGGCGGTATCGGTCAAGGTGTAAGTTGCGTTGCCCTCCCCCTTAAAGGTGAATTTATTGGCGACGATGTCGTTGCTCGCGCCGTTCAATTTCAGGAAGCCGGTGCCGGTCACGACCAACGCGCCGGTGGTGGCATCGTAGGTGGACGAGGTAATGGCCGGCACCGCCACGTTGCTGACGGTGATGCCGTTGCCGGTCAGGTCGGCATCGGTGACCCCGGCCGCCGCCCCGGCGGTCCAGTCCTCGGCCGCGGCGAGGTTATAGGTGGTGGCGCCGGTCGACGACGTGCCGTTTTTGTTAACGATCTGGTTGATCGCGGCCTTGTCGGTCGCGCTCAAGGTGATCGTGAACGCGGTGCCGGAGGTAATTTCGATGTTCGAGGTATCGGTCAGGGTATAGGTCGCGCCGCCTTCGCCGGTAAAAGTGAATTTGTTCGCGACGATGTCATTGGTTGCGCCGGACTTCGACAGGAAGCCGGTGCCGGTCACCACCAATGCGCCGGTGGTCGCATCGTAGGTGGACGAGGTAATGGCCGGTACCGCGACATTGCTGACGGTGATGCCGTTGCCGGTCAGGTCGGCATCGGTAACCCCGGCCGCCGCTCCGGCGGTCCAGTCTTCTGCCGCAGCCAGGTTGTAAGTGGTGCCGCTGGTTGAGGCCGTGCCGTTTTTGTTGATCATCTGGTTGATCGCGGCCTTGTCGGTCGCGCTCAAGGTAATAGTGAACGCGGTGCCGGAGGTAATCTCAACGTTCGAGGTATCGGTCAGGGTATAGGTCGCGCCGCCTTCGCCGGTAAAAGTGAATTTGTTCGCGACGATGTCGTTGGTCGCGCCGTTCAATTTCAGGAAGCCGGTGCCGGTCACCACCAATGCGCCGGTGTTGGCATCGTAGGTGGACGAGGTAATGGCCGGTACCGCGACGTTACTGACGGTAATGCCGTTGCCGGTCAGGTCGGCATCGGTAACCCCGGCCGCCGCCCCGGCGGTCCAGTCTTCGGCCGCGGCGAGGTTATAGGTGGTGCCGCTGGTTGAGGCCGTGCCGTTTTTGTTGATCATCTGGTTGATCGCGGCTTTGTCGGTCGCGCTCAAGGTGATCGTGAACGCGGTGCCGGAAGTGATTTCGACGTTCGAGGTATCGGTCAGGGTATAGGTCGCGCCGCCTTCGCCGGTGAAGGTGAATTTGTTCGCGACGATGTCGTTGGTCGCGCCATTCAATTTCAGGAAGCCGGTGCCGGTCACCACCAATGCGCCGGTGTTGGCATCGTAGGTGGACGAGGTAATGGCCGGCACCGCGACATTGCTGGCGGTGATGCCGTTGCCGGTGGCATCGGAAATGTCGCCATTGGTAATGACGGTATTCCAGTCATCGGCTGCGGCGAGATTGTAAGTGGTGGCGCCGGTGGAACTGGTGCCGTCCTTGTTGAGCATCTGGTTGATCGCCGCTTTGTCGGTCGCACTCAAGGTGATCGTAAACTCAGTGCCGGAGGTAATTTCGACGTTCGAGGTATCGGTCAGTGTATAGGTCGCACCGCCTTCACCGGTAAACGTGAGTTTATTGGCAGTAATATCGTTGGTCGCGCCGTCGGCTTTCACCAGATGGGTACCGGTCACCACCAGACTGCCGGTGTTGGCATCGTAAGTGGACGAAGTGATGGTCGGCGTCTGTACGTTGCTAACAGTGATTGCGTTACCGGTCAGGTCGGCGTTACCGGTATTGGCAACATTCCAATCGGCAGCGGCGGCGATATTAAAAGTCGTTCCGCCAACGGAAGAGGTGCCGTTCTTGTTCAGCAAGCCTTCCACGTTAATCTGGTCGGCGGCGTTCAGCGCAACGGTAAACTGGGTTGCCGAATCGATTTCAACGTTCGACGAGGTCAGAGTGTAGGTTGCGCCCCCCTGGCCGGTCAGGGTCAGTTTGCTGACGTTGATATCGTTGGTAACACCACCTGTAACGGTCATGAGCGTGCCGGTTACTACGAGAGAGTTGCTACTGGCGTCGTAAGTGGCGGAGGTGACGGTAGGGCCGGGAAGAACCGGCGGATCGAAAACAAAATTGTCGAAATCGATAGTATTGAAGCCACCCGCAACAGACGAAATAACAATGGTGTCAACATTTTGCAAGTTGGTGCTGGCACTTAGAACTTGGTTGGCATTTATTCCACCAGCAACGCCGTTGGCTCCTGTATTGATAGTCTGGGTACCTGTTGAAACACTGTTTAAAAATCCTTCGACCGTCAACGTACCATGTCCCCAGCCATCACCATTTACATAAACACTGGAAAACTTGAATGTAGTACCTGCGGTTGAACTAACTATCGTAAGAGTGTCGACATTTGCACCATTCGCACCGCCCAAGTCGATACTCTGACTTCCCGTAGGTCCGCTGGCCTGCGTCCAAATATTTACTGCCCCAGCCCCCCCATAGGTAAAGGTAAAGCCATTGTCAGTGATTGATGTGGAGCCAAGATCACTATTAGCAGCCTGTGCATTGAAGTTTGACGTAACCGTAGATCCCAGTGCCGCGAGTAAATGATCGTAGGAAGCCAGAGATCCGTCACGGAACGCAAGCGAGGTTTCCACCGAACCGGTAACCGACTCAAACGTCCAGTCGCCCCCCAATGCCGCGGAACCTGTAGCATCGGTAGACGCCGCCACGTCTGCGCCGGTCGATTTCGACAATGCAGCTACCAACGCCGCACCACTCGAGCCCGCCGCCACATCGCAGCCGTACAGTAAAATATCGCCATTCTGGGTTAACGCATTGCCAATGGTTGCCAAATCGGCAGTATGGTCTTGCAGGTTTTGCGCGGTCAATTGTAGCGACCCCAAACCCACCGACGCATCATAGCCGTGGGAAACGATATGGATAGCGTCGATACCGCTACGCCCATTGAGGATTTCCGCCATCTGCGTCAAGCCGTCCTGTGAGGCATCCAGCACGTGTACTTCCGCATTAGGACTGACGCCGTTGATCAGGGTCTGATAATCGCTCACGTTGCTTTCGATAAAGACGACCTCTATGCGTTGCAGTTGCGACGTCGGATCAACTTGAACCGCAGGCGGCGCCACATCGGCTGCTGCTTGGACAAGTTTGTCGGCATCAATAGCAGCAGTATCCTGTGCAACAGGGCTGGAATCTGCCGTGGCATCTACGGCTGTTTCCACCGCCGCGCCGTCGAACATGATGCGCGGCTCCAGCGCTATCATGGTCCGGCGATGTTTAGATAATGCGGGAGCCGACAAGCTTGAATTTACTTTGCCGGTTTTTTCTTTAAGCATGGTTTTGATAAATTGCATGTCGATACTCCCTGCATTGATGGTAATGAGCTAGCGCGTAGGTCTAGCTTGAAATTTTACGGGTAATGGGCGTGATTCAATTATGGAAGACAGCTTGCTGGTTCCCAAGCTCCAGCTTGGGAACCAAAGGAGGCGGACAGGTTTGTTTGGCCTGATTTTTCTTTGAACAGTGATTTGATAAAGTTCATGGGTACTCTCTGCATTAATGATAAGGGGCTATTAGCTAAGTATAATTACGTATTTTAGGAGTAGCAAACAAATCAGCTGTGAATAACCTTCAATTTAATCCACTGGTTGAGTTAGGCATAATCAACTCAACGCTCGGAAAATAGCTACTGAACCGGCCCCGGTCTCGGGTGATGAGTTGATACCCGGACACTGCCGCATGAGCGCCGATAAAAAAATCCGGCAACACATTGCCTTTTTGTCCTTGATTCTTCCTGTACTGCAAAAACGCTTTTCCCGCCAAGAATAACGCTTCTTTAGGGATGAGCTTCATTGTAAAGCCCAGATGTTCGAATAATGCCTCCACCTCTTCTATGCGCTCATAGCCGACCGAGCACTCTGTGTAAATGATCGGGTTAATAACCAGGGTGTGGATTGGGTCCAGTCTCTCCAAGGTTCCAGCG
The DNA here is from genome assembly GCF_000190755.2 of Methylobacter tundripaludum SV96. Classification (GTDB taxonomy): domain Bacteria; phylum Pseudomonadota; class Gammaproteobacteria; order Methylococcales; family Methylomonadaceae; genus Methylobacter_A; species Methylobacter_A tundripaludum. The sequence goes on from NZ_JH109152.1 coordinate 1,160,972, forward strand.
CTCCATTCGAACCAATCACTTTCAGGAGAGGCCAGATCAGTGATAATGCAACTGTCGACTAGGATGACCGCCACGATTCGCCCCGTGTCAATGCCATGATGTCATCGGTGCTCATGGTTAATTTGCCCGTCTGATGGGCAGTGCGAAAACGGCTGTCCCGCTTTTTAGCTGTTTTGGCCTTGACGATGTACCAACGACCGCTTTCGTCCTGCATAAACTCGATCTCGGTTTCAGAGGGTAGAATGCCCATATTCTCCCGTACATTTTGTGGAATGGTCACTTGACCTTTGCTGGTTACACGCATGGTTGCCCTCGGATTTATTGGTAATACTTTAATGGTATTACTTTTTGGGAAAACAATCAATCCAAGAAAAAACCTGCAATTTAACGTCCTCCTATGCATGGTAAGACCTTAAAAACGCATAATTGAATTATGAATACCCATCCTAAGATAAGTAATAATACCTAGTTCAATATATCAACGCAATTTATTAGTCTAACACTTGCAATCTACACCATAGATTTTGGATTTTAACGTTGTTGCTATTGGATATACCCCGCTTAAACCTGATGCAACCCGGATGGATGAGGCATGCTTATCCCGCTCTACATGCTCATTACCACCCAATTAAAAAACTGCATTATTCCGGCATACTCGTAAAAAACATATGGATGAATACCGCAAACGGGCATTTTAAGATCTATCGCTCTACATATTACTTAGCCCACAACGGCTTTCCTAAACAATAGACCAATAACCCCAAATAGACGCCGGTCGGATAGAACCGCAATAATCGTTTTTCAACCAAGCGTCGACCTTGGGTTGTCGCTACCGGTTATTTCGTTATACACTGTCTTGCCGTTAGACGAGCCATCAAGAGGTTTAATCACGACCTGATGTCGTGGATGTTTACCGAATGATCAAAGTACATATCCATGAACTCGGCTATACGGGCAAGCGGGGCTTGCGACCAGGGAATGAAGCCACATTCTTTTCACACTATCGCGATCCACATTCACATCATTAATAATAAAACTTAGGAGTAACGATTTATGGATGCACCATTTATTGGAGCTATTTTTATCTGGGCAGGAAGCTTTGCACCACAGGGCTACCGTTTCTGCGATGGGTCAGTCATGCAGGTTCAACAGAACGCAGCGCTCTTTGCCATACTGGGAACATACTACGGAGGCAATGGCTCGACCACTTTCAATCTGCCGGATTTGCGCGGGCGGTTTCCGCTCGGTGTAAATACAACTAACGCCACATATCCTATTGCCCAACCTGGCCAAGTTGGCGGAAATGCAGCAACCGCATTATCAGCAAACAACCTACCGGCGCATAGCCATACGGCAGTTTTTACCCCAACGGGCGGCGGGACAGTGACACCGCTTAGCGTAACCACAGACCTATCGGTGAGTACTGCGACAGCCTCAACCGCCACGCCGACACTTGCTAACGGCAATACGGCTTATCTTGCCAATGCTGCGGCAGGAACAGCCGCAGCTAGTCTTAAAGGCCTTTACACAACGACCGCTCCAGCGACCGGCAGCATTGCCAAAATCCCCGCCAATACCACGGTCACCGGCGGCACTGGCGGCATCACCGGCGGCTCTGTCGCCATCGGCAACACCGGCTCGGGCCTAGCTTTCGATATGCACCCTCCGTATCAAGCATTAAATTTTATCATCGCCATCGAGGGGCTGTTTCCGCCGCGCAACTAGGCCGTCCATAGACTGCTGAGACTAAAGCCCTGCCCCGCTGTCCGGGACGGGGCTTTTTTTATGGCAAACGGTAAGTAAAATCGCCCCGTCAATTGAAGGTAGCGCGGTAATAAATACCGTTTTCGTCTTGGGCGAACGCCGCCAAGCCGATTTGCAATACTCCGCCATTGCCGTCCAACATCGACACCATGCCATCGGCTAAGCGGATCTCCGCAGGCCCTACAAAAGTAAGGCGAAACGGTGCATCGCGGAACGGCAGCGATTGCGGCCAATTGCCCGGTTTTTCCACAGCGGGTAACGCTTCCACGGCAGTCAAACGCAACTCCAGTGCGGAACCGTCGATCAAAGGAGCCGTGTAAACTTTGTCCTTATTCGGGGCGAAATCGTCTATTGCCATCATTTCCATACTATTTCCTCTTAAACCTAAACGTTAACGTAAAAAATCTGTGCCGGGACGCCAAACCATACGATCCTCTATCGGGCCGGTTTGCTCTACGCTGAACCCCAGCCGCTGGTAAAGTTGCTTCGCCTTTAAATTGCTGCGCATCACGTCCAATACCAACGGAGTTTGCATGCCGGCTGCCGCCTGCTGCAACCCACGCAGGATGCCGCTGCCGTAACCGTTGCCGCGCGCCGCGCCCATAAAGGCAATGCTCAATATTTTAACTTCGTTGCAGCCAAAATCCACTATGATCCGGCCGATACGCTCGCCAAGTTTCTCCACCACCAGTTGGAGGGCGTTGGGATAATGAGCCGCGTTCCCTTGCATTTGCAAAGCGTGCTGCATTCTGATCAGCTCTTCGATAAAGTCGTTTTCGGCATCGATCTGCCTAAGGTCATCCCGGGTCGAGCTGTACAGCGCTTCCAAAAAATCGCGGTCCTCCGGCTGAGCCGGACGCAGGTTCAAGCCGTCGGGAACGGGTATAGTATTTGGCGGCATGATGTTTCCTTGAGTTGCTGCACTGCCATTAGGGAATGTATACGAAATAACTTGGGCAAGTTGCTAATAGCCGGAGTGTAGGCTTCGCCTGCAAGCGCAAGCGAAGCCTGCACTCCCGCTGAAAGTTTATCGGCGCGAGTTGTTCAAGTTATTTCATGCATACTCCTAACTTAATCGCAGTATTGAGTTGCAGGGGCGTTACCGATTACAATCAAAAAGCGCTTTGGTAAAAATATCGCCATTTTAAAACTGTTTTCCCGATAAACCTACAAATCCAGTCTTTTCACCAAGCAAGGAGCCGCTCTCATGCCGTCAACCGCATCTCATCCCGATGCTATCATCGAAACCGCCCTTCGCCTGCCTTTTCAATTCGATCCGGCCCGGCTTGAGGAAGATCTTGCCCGCATCAATAGCGCAGATTGGCAAGCCCATTTCAACAACAGCATTTACCGGGGGGATTGGAGCGGAGTAGCCTTGCGCGCCGCACCTGGCGGCCATATGGCTCTTTATTCGGACCCCGCCGCGGATACTTGGGCGGATACGGCTTTGCTGGAGCAATGCCCCGCTTTCAAGGAGGTTCTGGAAAGTTTCGCTTGTCCACTGACGTCCGTTCGACTATTGCGGCTGGGGCCGGGCGCTATTATCGAGGAGCACCGCGATCCCATGCTGGGGGTGGATTACGGCGAGGTACGCATTCATGTGGTTATCGCCACCAACCCGAATGTCGAATGCCGCCTTCAAGGACGGCCCTATCATTGGGCGGCCGGGGAATGCTGGTATGCCGATTTCAGTTGTACGCACAGTTTCGTCAATCGGGGCGATACCGAACGTGTCCATATGGTATTGGATTGCAAGGTGAACGATTGGTTACGGGGGCTGCTGACACAACTAGGGGAAGCGTCGCTACCCAGGATGCCGCTGATCAAGCCCGCCCCTTTAACCATACCCAAGCAAATCGAAACGTTAGACGATTGGATTATGTTGAAAGAGCGTGTTGCGCTGATGCGGGCGGAAAAATGCTGTCTTGCTCACGAACGCATTAAATCGGAAAACGGCGTACCCGCTCGCAACACCAGCGCGGAAGACGGTTTCTGCCGCATCGGGTTCTGCAGCCGGGAAATCCGCGATCATCAACTTGGATGTGCGCATACGATGGTGCGCTACCAGTTACAGGATATTATCCGGGCATTGGGCAACAGCGACATAATGACAGCAGAAGATTCTACGTCATTGGAGCAGTTATTGGATTCGGCGGGCAATGAAATCCAATTCATGGATCATCGCAAAGGCACCGCGGAAAAACATTATGCAATCTTGCACGAACAGCTGAACAACCCTGCCATGCAACCCTCCGAAGCTGCGCTTTTGGCCGCGTCCGAACAAATCGCAGCCATAGACATACAGCACGGCGCCTATGTGAAACAAATCGGTTCGATACGCGACCGGGTTCTGGCTTATTTGGAAGCGGGTATCGCCCGTGAATCGGCCGTCTAAATAAAATATTTACCGAAAGTCTTTTATTATGGATACGCATTTATTTCACTTGCTACGGCAGCGAATGCATGGAGACCACGCTTTGCAAGCGCGTTTGTTTGAATTAACCGATCCCAAGGATTTTCTTGCCGCTGTCCAGGCATTGGCCGAAGAGTTAGGATATACGTTGGAAAAAGCCGACCTGTTTGAAGCCACATTGGCCGGACGCCGCGCTTGGCATAACAGGAACCGGTAATGAACAATACGGATGCCATGGCCGGTTGGCTGCCCTTTTTTCTCACAGCCCATAACGGCCAAAGGCAAGTGGAATGGGGCTACATGGGCCGGGAACGGTTTACCGAGCCGTTCTTTCTGGATACCTTGCAACGCCTGCTATACCGGCAATTCAATCATTTATTCCGCCAACAAAGCGGACTGGATTTACTGCTGGAACGGGCGCAATCCCACCCCGGCTTACCGCTGAAAGGCATCGTATTCCACATGAGCCGTTGCGGCTCCACGTTGGCCGCTCAGTGGCTGGCAGCCTTGCCGGACAGCGTGGTGCTGTCGGAGCCGGAACCGTTAGACACTTTATTGCAGTGGCCCGGCCCCTATAGCAATACAGAAACGATACAAACATTGCTCGCCGCCTTGGGCCAGCCGCGCCGGGAAAGCGACCGCCGTCTTTTCCTGAAAACCGACTGCTGGCATACGGCCCACATCGACCGCTTGCTGACAGCCTTCCCCGATACGCCGTGGGTATTCCTGTACCGCAATCCGGTGGAAGTACTGGTGTCACAACAGCGAATGCCCGGCTGGCACATGGTGCCCGGCACCATGACCGGCCACGGCCTGCATCCACCCGATGAACTATGGAATAATCCTCTAGGCAACGGCGCATGGATTTTATCTGCTATTCTGGACCAAGCCGGACAAGCCACGAAGCGCCACAGCAACGGCCTGTTGTTAAACTATTCGGAACTGCCGGAAGCGCTGGAAAATAAGCTGGCCATTCATTTCGGCCTGGATTTAAGCACTCAGGACGCCGAAACTCTCCGCGCGGTAGCCGGGCGGCACTCAAAACATCGCCATGCCGAGTTTAAACCCGATGCCGCCGAAAAACGCGCCGTCGCCGATACGCATATTTTGGAGCTGACTGACCGTTGGCTGGATAAACCGTACCGACTGCTTGAACAGTTGCGCTTAGACGACGCGATAAACCTGTCAAGCAAACCGTTATTTCCATTGGACACTCCGTAGGAGCGCGTAGCGAGCGCCGCCGAATGTAGCCAGCCAACCCTTAGCCTATTGTTTCATAACACAAACCCGGACGCACTCCCAACTGATAATGGAATTGCAAAGTTTCGCCGCCCGCAAACGTCGGTTTTCCAGGCAAGGCTTGCGGTAAGTTCAGGCTACTGTCGTAATCTTGCAAACAGGTTTGGCCATAGACCGTGATCCGGGTCAGAAGGCGCAGCTGATAACGTTGCAGCAGAGGCGTTGGAATTGTGATGCTTCCGGCAGGCAGCCGCTCCTCGGTTATATCAGCCCACTGCCTGATATTTTCTGCATTCAGTTCAAAAATTTTACCCAGATAAATCCTGTCGCGCACCGGCTCAACAAGCTTGTCTTGCTGCTCCGCGACCGGCACATACTCTTTCGACCGGTCCAGCAGACAGGCCTCAACGCTGACGGCTTGCGGCACCATCAGCGCATCCGGCGCCTGCGCCAGCAAATGGCGGGCAATAGATACTTGCGGTTCTTTGCCCAAACAGACATTCATCGTTTCACTGACGATCACATCGGGTATCGAATCAAGAGGGATTTGGTAGCGGGTTGCGTCTGCGCACACATGCTCAAGCACATGACTGGAAAAGCCAAAAGCATCAATCAAATGTTGCGCACAACGCAAAGATTCCGGGTGAATATCAATCAGTGTGAATACCACCTGTTGCGCTGAAAATACCGCCATCAACGGTAAAGCCAACAATGCAAAAGGACCGCAACCGGCATACAGGACTTGTACCGGACGATCTTCGCGCGCCGCATCCTGCACTGCTGCTCCAGCACCTTTAATAAAAGCAGCGCTGCGTAATACTTCGCGCGCGCAGAAAGCTGCCATCAGAGGCGAAACCGCCATGCCGCTATCGAGCATGGTCCTGTCCTCGGCCAAATTTACCTCCGTCGTCAACTTTAAAAGAGTATGCCGCTCAAGCAAAGCTCTTAAGTCGCCAATATGCGGAATTAAGTCCACTATCGTTTTCTCAGGATCGAGAATATCTTGCGCAATCCTGTTGAGGTTTTCTATATCCTGATTGTTTGGTGACGGGGTAACATGTTTTAGCGATGGCATCATCAATAACTCCTCTTGAAATATAACGGAAAAAGTTAGCGGCTTTACTTATTGACAGGCATAAAAAAACCGTAGCTCCCGAAAGAGCTACGGTTTCTTTGTCCGCAATTAGATGATTGTTACTTCTTCTGCTTGCGGGCCTTTTTGTCCTTGAGTGACAGTAAACTGTACTTTCTGCCCTTCATCAAGAGATTTAAAGCCTGAGCTGTTAATGTTACGAAAGTGAACAAAAACATCTGGGCCGTTTTCTTGCTGAATGAAACCGAAGCCTTTTTCAGCGTTAAACCATTTAACTGTACCTGTAGTCATTTAGTGTAATCCTATTTGTAGTAATTGAAGCCTTATAAAGACTAATGGAGCTGGGAAATTAGAGAATTACTTAATGATAACAGGACGAACAATTACATGAAGAACTTCGTAGAGATAAGCATAACGGTAAAACTATTTCAAGCTGAGCGCATTCTATAGTCGCCCCCCGACAATGTCAAGCCTGCTCTTTCAGTTTCCCGATGTCTTGGCATGAATGCCATATGATTTTAAGAACCCAAGTTTATGAGCAACACGTCCTATTCAGAATTAACGCTGTTCTCTGGACACCTAATGACGGCTCAACTCTAAATTTCTAACCTTTTACATTACTTATATGAATACTTTATGAATTTAATGCATCAAATAAGGAAACAATCCATCTACTCCTAGTATTATTGTCAACAATAGAGGCCTTTACTATAGTTGAGCCGTAGTCTAAAAAACCTTTCAACGTTATAAGAGGATTTACTCATGAACGACTTTTACAAAGACATTTTAACCGGAACGGTATTTATAATCGGCCTGCTGGGCTTTATTTCCGGTGAATTCATCATCTCATCCGCCCTATTCGCCGCTGCCGCTATTGCCAGTAACGTTAACCTGAACCGTAAAAGAGGTAAAGCTGGACAATTATCATGCGAATGACTTTAACCACGCAATTTGAAGACTTTCAAGGCTTAACGGCCTTGGAAGTTTTTTATGCTTCTTTTTTTGGATGTCTCGATTAAAGACGCTGGCACCGAATTATTGCCACTACAGTTAGAATTTACTCCGTTACATCACCATCAGCTTCAACCAAAACTAAAATCAGTCTTGATCATTCGTCGTCCATAGCCAGGATGATAATCGCCGACTGGAATACCTTTATAGACCTGAAAAGCCACATAATCAGCTTGACCGTTACCAGTAAATAGTTTGTTTTCCACGGTAACTGCCGCAGAAATCATCCCGCTATTCAATGTCGACTATTTCAGACCTATAGCCAAGTCCCCACCCAAAACCCTTCATCTTCACCCGCCCGGCTTTTGCGAAAAAATTTGCAGTGAAATAAATATTGAAACAAGGATTTGTGCTGAAGTAGCAAAATTGCTAAGCGTCGAACTCGTAGAACCTGAGATTAGAAATGGCGAGCATTGAATTGATCCGGCGACTTATACCGCCTATCAACCGCCAATTATCACCAAATTTTATTTTTGAGAGAGGCAATAGAACGATTCTCTACAGGCCACTATTTTAAAGACATTAAGATTGTTGTTTTTTAAATATACCGCCAAATATACCGCCACGCGGCCAATGCTGCCCCTGTTTTTGCCGCAAAAACCCACATCAAATAGCCCTCATAAATTCCCAGTAGACGAACTAAGCTTTATCGATCTGCTGCCTTAGCCAAACAACGCCGCCCAGTTCGATAAATCTTTTATGCTGAGCCTCGGTTAAACGGCAAGATATAACCTTGGCTCGATCTTCAGGCGGTAAAGGTTTACGGCCTGCCCCTTTGGCGCGTGTTTTCTTTTGTTCCATTGTCGGTGTCCCTCAGAAAAGCATTAAAAGTAATGCATCGATACCCCGCCGCAAGCGCTGCGGGCTGTATTGAATAATATTGTAATACATAAATAACAAATAATGTCAACTTTATGGGCAATAAGGCAAAACACGCTACAGCCCGCGCTGTGCGTAGGATTCAAGAAGTCAAGTTATTATTGTAATACATTAATAACTTCGAATAACGGACATTATGTTAAATAATGTATTACACTATTAAGCGCAAGGGGTGCGGTTTATTTGTGGTCTAGGCCGAACAACCGCTAACGCCAAAGATTAAAGCCTTAAGTCGGGAATTCCCGATTTGAGTGCCCTTATAACTTTGCTCCCCCATTTGGGGAAGCAAAAAACCGGCACGGTTAGCCGGTGCTTATAACACGATCAATCAGGCTTGCTTAGTGCGTACAAATTCGATAGGTTTGCCCGCCCAAATGGGCGAGCAAATAACCGCTTACTCACTATTACGAGTTCGTTAGGCTTATTATTTTACGTTGGCACAAACGTTTTGTCTGAGAGTTAAGAAAAAACAAATCGGTTTTGATTAGGGTCTGGTGAGCTGAACTCGTTGCGGTGAAAAACACCGGCTTTACAACCGTATTTAGAAACCAAGATATTCTTAGCTATAGATGCGCGGCCGAATGATCTGAACCAAGGGCTATAGTGTTCAACATCGTTCAATATGTACACGACATGATAATAGTCCCTCGGCTGTCGATTTTCCGTTTCGATTGGCATGCTGATGCTTGTACCAACCGCTATGTATTGCATCCCATCTTCGTATAGGTCAAGCCGCACGTAATCAGACCCATCATGTTCAAGCATTACGATACAACCAGCCCTAGTCGCTGAATGATTGCGTTTTTTCATCATCAAGCTTTGTCCTGGTCGAACGCTCCCCTTAAACAAATATTCGTTAATATCCAGCACATAACTCTCGTGGTCTTCGCTCACGTCCCCACGATGTATGTGTACTATTGGTGGTTTGTATTGCTGTTTTTCTCTTAACTGCCCTAGTTTATTGTGATTCATGGCGGTGATCCCTTGCATATATAGTTAATATCGATCTAATGTCTTAAACGCGTTTCTCGTCAACATAGGCTTTAAGCAAGGTTTGAGCATCCAAGATTTCAAAGCGGATGGTTTGAGCCACATGCCAAATTGTCCCATCCTCAAAACTGTCCTTGTCTGCTACTTCACCGGCAATTTCAAGCAAATCAGCCAATGCTCTGGCACGTGCCAGTGATGGGTTTACCGTGTCGATCAAATTAAAAAACGTATTATCGATACCAGCATTAACGCGGTGGGGAAACTTCGTATCAAAGGCGCTAATGATTTTGGGTGTGGCTTGGGTGTCGGTTTGCTCGGTAGTTGCGTTCATATTATCTCTCGCTTATAAATTTATAAGCCGACACCATGATTTTAAGCTGGTGCCGGACTGAACAGGTTGGCGTACCGGATTCAAGAAACCGGCCAGTCTTGCGACTGCCTGCCCAGCCCGACATAATGAAGCGCTGAATGCTGCGCACAAAAAAACCGCATAAAGCGGCGGTGCGCCTTGAAATTTCGGAACGCCAATCCCGGCCTTGCTGTTGCAGGGCGTGGAAAGCATAAGCCCGATAGTAATGGAGGTCAATAGTTTAATGCCTTGCGCTTGTTGCTTGTCTGTATTCGATTGCCATTACCTCTAAACTTACTATCTCCCCCCGCGCCCCGAACCGAGACACCATGAGGTGGTGGCATGTTTCAATGTTTTATGTTGTGTTCGTCTGAAGGTAGGTCTTCCTCCAATGGAGCATCATAAAGAAATTCAAGCAATGCCGTGTACGTCTGAGATAAGCGCTTGGTGGTCCATCTTTAAAAGCCAAGTGTGCAAATCTCGCTATGGGAATTCCCATAGTGGAAAAACTCCACTTCGAGAGCCACCAGTGGTGGAAGATAACCGGGGCAAAAATGATAGCGGCTATGGGTAAGGCGGCGGAAGTGATGCGGGATAATCTCACTTCATTGCCGGCTAATTAGAATTTGATGGAGCCTGTAGCATCAATAATACTTCCTCCCCCTTGCCCCAAGACAAACACGCCATAAGGTAGCGGGCAAGTGTTGACCTTGTAAGCATCCGTCATGTGCGCCTGCGCCACATGTACCCGGTGGTTTTTTGTATTTGAAAAACTTATCAATTAAAAGTTTAGCTCTGAACACGGTCACGAAAAGGGCTTGCTGGAGGATTTACACACCCCTATCCCTGCGCTATACCCCCCCTCCGAAATTCCCTCGCTTGCAAGAAAGTAACTGCAAGCGGTCTAGGGCTTGGACGCTCCAGGGAATTCACCCCCCCCCCTACCCACCTTGCCCAATGTATGGCCGGGTAGCCTATCGCCACGACTTGAACAAATGCCAAGGCGACCAAGACCACAAAACCGGACCGCGGGCATCATGTCGTTTTGATTGCATGTGCTGATGGTGGTTTCATCGTCTCGGCATACGATCAATTTTGCCTTGATTTCGGTCGTTGCCGATCACTCATTTATTGCCACAAATAAAAACATATACGCCCCTATGCTTGGAAAACGTGGGGAACGTGGGAAGATAGGCCTTTAGCCCATGCGGGGCGAGGCTTTCAAGCTCCCCACGACTTCCAAAAAAGCGGGGATTCCTCCCACAAACACCTCTCAATATCCCCACAAAATGGCCTTTTTTGGGGTTTTTCGATCAATCGGCGGATGCTTTTCGCTTGGTCTGGTGTTCTACAGCTCCCCATATTTGCGGGGAATATCCCCACGAAAAATATCCCTGTGGGGAGCTTGAAAGCCATGCTGTATAAGGCTTACAGTTATATCTCCCCTCATTCCCCACAAAAAATATACATACCCCTTATATATTATTTCAACCAGACCGGCTGCCAAAATCACGAGGCGGAAAATAAGCGGTCATAACTACCTTATTGGCGTGTCCATTGGGGCGCGGGGATAAGCGACCATTAAATGTTTTAGCCAGACTCGATCAAATCGGCAGACAAGACCATGACGCGCTTATTTTGTCCGGCCACTATCCTTTTTACAGCTAAGCGCGGCCTGTTGCGCTCTTTATCCGGCTCGGTCTTCACTATCAAACCCTTTTCATGCATCCGCCGCCAAAGGCTTGATGCGCTTATCAAGAATGAATCGCCCTGATTACGGGCGAATTGTTGAACGATCTTAAAGGCGGTGTCCTGCTGTAGCCAAACCTCGGCGGGAGTGGTGCCGCTGGCATCGCAAAACCAGCCCATGCAATCACCCATTGGGCTGTAGTCTTTATTCCCTGCCAGATTAACCGCTCCAGCATCACGCCAACCCCAAGAAAACGGCCTTGAAGGCGGTGGCCCTTGATTCAGTCGGCAGGCTATATGGGCAGTACCTGAGCTGAACGCCGCGCGTAACAGTTGAAGGAAGCGCTCGGTTTCGTCTTGGTCGGTCTGATAAGCGCCTTGTTCACTAAATGCCTGTTGTAGCTCTGTCTCGACAGTCGATAACAGCACGTTGCTTTGTTCGCTGGTAATCATGCAGGAATCTTCCAAGAACTCTAAAAAGGTTTCCGCACCTGCTGCCAAATTGGCGTAAATCTCGGGCGCTCTGGGGTGCGAGGAAGCAAGACCGTCACGCAAGGCCGCATTGCGAAAGACCTCTACATTTTTGGGAAACTCTTTTTTAAGTTGATCAAGACGTGGCGCTAACCATTGCAGGTAAGCCGACATTAACCCGGCTAGGCTTCCAGCCTGTGCCGCCTCCTGTAATCGGGTTAATACAGTGTTATCAACATCTGTCCTGGTTAATTCCAAAATCAATAGGCGGCCAAGCAGGGATTGCCCGCGTGGTAAGTCTTCGGCTGTTACCAGCATCATCGACCGGTTATAAGGCGCGGCTTTGGCTTGCATGGTGGAATCGCGCCTGCCGCGTCCGGCTTGGTTGCCGGTGTTCCTTATCAAGCGTTCGGCCATTGCGTGTAACTTGGCGGCCTCGGTTTGGCTTACGCTCGGCTTAAAGTCATCCATCACGAATATTGCATCCTTGGCTTGGTGACTCTTGGCTTCGGCATCGTTGACGGAATCAGACCAGTTACCCGGAAAGCTACGGGCGGTGAAGTTGCCGTAAAAGGCTAAGGCAATAGCGGCGACAGCACTTTTTTTCGATCCGGTTAAACCGTGCATCCAGATTGCAAAATCCGTGGGGTGGCACTCTCCCAACGGCGCACGGGCGACAGCTGCTAATAACGCCACGCCAATATGAGGCTTACTCGGGCAAACATCCAACAACGCCAGGGTATCAGTTACAGCTATTTTCATCTGTTCGCCGGTCAATGGCGCGGGTAATTGGTAACGGCTCATGTGTCCAGCGCCCAAATCAACCTCAACGCCATCAACTAAACCACTGCCAGCAATAGCGCCCGATCCGGTCAGATAATGCCACCGATCACCTATCTTTTTCCATCCGGTAAACTTAAAGACGGTACGGCGCGGCACATCCCCGCTAAGTGCTGAAAATAAATGAATGGCGGCGCGTAAATTATCCTTTTTGGCGGCTCCAGGGTAAATAAAGGGCAACGTCCCCCAATGCTCATTTGCCCAATTGCCTTGCGAAGAATAGAAGCTTTTGGCCGGAACATCGACCAACGGCAACAGCGACCCACTAGCCCGGCGGCCTTCAATGCGTAAAAAGGTGGCATCGGCCAAACCATCGTCTTGAGTAACCTCTTCTACAATCCGGCAAGTAAAATCACACAAGGGAAATTCAATAACTCCGCTACTTCCATCCGGCCCGGCCTTAACGGTTTTGACCCGATGAAACGCGCCATTCTTGATGACGTATTCTCCGAACTTCTGCGTTTTACTGGAACCATTGCCCCCACTGCCGCCCGTGTTGCCGGTATTCTTGCCGGTCGGTTTTTGGGCTGAATTGACCACTTCCAAAACGTGACGGTTATTCTTCTGCGTCATGATCCAACCCCTTCAAGTAAGCGCTGTAGTCGTTAAAGTCGCCATGAATCGGCGGCACCGTGACACTACCGCCTACAGCTTCCGCCGCTCCGGTGGCTTTGGTCAGGCCGGGATTGCCTGGCGTTTGAGTGTCATTGTCTGCACAAAAAACAATCTCTGCATCAGGGAGTTTCTCTCGAACGATGCGCCCGACCGCCATTAGGTTATTCGCTGTGAAAGCCACATAGACGCGGTAGCCGCTTTCTTCGTGGAGTGTTGCGGCAGTGGCGAAGCCTTCAGCAATCAGTACCTTTTCAGTTTTCGCCCCGATCCACCAAAACAAACCGGCCAGACCGCCACCCGGCAAAAAGTCCTTGTCCCGCTCCAGCTCCGGGTGCTTCTCGGCAAGTATGCCCTGAAGGCTTCTGATTACGCCGGTTTGGTCATAAGTAGTTACGCAAAAGTTATTTGGAATTTTTTACCGATGTCACTCAGGATTTCCAACACCCACTTTTTCAAGTGTCCGTAACTTTGATAGGCATCGAGCGGCAACCATTCGTACTTAACTTTACGCCAGAGTATTTCGATCAGGTTCAGCTCCGGGCTGTAAGGCGGAAGAAAATGTAAGCACACACCACGTTGTTGCCAGCCCGCCAGCTTTTCTTTGAATACGCCGCTACGATGAATGGAAGCATTATCCAACACCACACAGCACGGCACTTTAGTTTCTTCGTACTTGCCGGCATACGTTTCGACAAACGCATCAAAGGCATTGACAACCGTATCCGTTGTCACCGATTGTTCGGAGCTGTGGAAAAACAGATCATTGCTGCGACTCAAAAAACCTAACACATTCATGCGCTTGCTACGATAGCAGGGTATTTGTCGGGTCTCGCCAATCCGTTGCCATCCATAGGGTACACAGGGTGTCGTGCTAAATCCGTTTTCGTCAAAGTAGTAAAGCTTCAATTCCCCATCATCCTCTTGCTGTTTCAAGGCCTTCAGATATGCCTTATCACGTTGGAAATCTGCTTCATTACGCTTTCCCTTCACTGATTGCCGACAACGTTTCCAGGCATAGGCACTTTTTTTAAAATTCGTTTAAAGGTGTCAAGGCTGGCTTCCTTGCCCGTCTCCTCCAGCAATCGTGCTGCGGCGGCCTTGGGCTGGTGTGGGTTTTTGTCAATATAGCCCAGAAAAACGGCTTGTTCCTCAACCGTGAAGCGCACAGGCCTACCGCTTCGTGGACAATCGTAAAGCCCTATTAATCCCTCTGTTTCCCATTTGTCTAACCATGAGCTGACAGTCTCATGCTGGGACTCAAACAATTCGCTCAGCCGTGCAATTACATACCTTCTATTATTCAATAAGATAGCATGTGCCCGTTGTCTAACCCGGAATAAGGGGTGGTTACGATAGGCTTCGGTTAACGTTACTTCCTCTTCCGGGGTCAGTTTGGCGATGAATTTCAGGTGGACTCCTAATTTTTGTCTGTTATTGCAATCGTTTCCAGTTTGACACAATAAATTTACTTCCTAATAACTTTCGCATTACTACTTACATCGGCAGAATTAGGCAATTTTCGACCACGATTTTTTTAAACTTGCCGGGTCCGGTCTCAATGCTTCGCTCCCAACGCCCCTCCCTCAAGCCGTGCGGTTTGATCTGCTTACGCGCTAAATACGGATGATCCGGCGGCGCAGGTTTGACTGTCTGCCAGATTGTCCGCGCCTTACCTGCTGCTTTGTCTTGTTTTCGCTGCTGCTCGGCTTGGCGCCGCTGCTGTTCACGTTGAATACGTTCGCGCTCGGCTTGTGATATAGGTTCGCCCGACCCGCCGCGACTGTCATTAACAAAAAAGGTTTGCCTTTCACCGCTCTTGTGGTTTTCAACCAGACCGCCTTGCCGATCTGTGAAAATCTTAATCACTGCATCATTTTTGCCCCGGTGGTCGTCGGCCAGGTCGGCACGGTGCCAAGCACCGTCAGCCGGAACGGACTTGTAATCAACGCCAATGGCTTCGCAGGCAGTACGGCAAGCACCTTCAATAGATTGAACGCTCATTATTCACCACCTGACTTTTTGCTGGATTCTATCGCGAGGCGGCAAATAGCTTTAAGGCGCGTCCGTGATGACTCTATCAAACTCTCAACAATATGCTGATCTGAACAAATCAACACAACTCCGACCAGCTCGCCAATTCCCATAATTTGTTTATGTGTGTCTGCCAATAAAACCTCCAGTGCTTTTTTGTTTGCTTCACCAGCCAGTGTGTCACTTGATATTAGAGCAGTTGCACGAGACAACGCTCTTCCAGTCACCATAATTTGAGTACTCACAACACCCAAAAGGTCGAGCTGCATTTCTCGTGAAATCACAGGCTCGCTTATGTCGACTCGCATTGTGGTTTTTATGGACTGGTTAGTTGTTGAATCGATCATTTAACACCCCCAGCGGCTTCATCAGGCTTTTCAGGTGAATCCAGCAAAGCGCGAATCTCAGCAACAGGCCAAACTCTACAGCGTGGGGATAATAGTTTTCCTGCTGGATACTTTCCGGCTTTTACGCCGTTAAGAAAGCTGGTTTTAGATATACCCAGAACTGCAAGAATGGAAAGTAAGCGGACATACCCCTCAGCGGGTAATGGTGCAGGAATGTAAGTTATTTTTTTACGCGGTTTGCGCGGGGCGGTTTCGGTTGTCATTGGTAGAGCCTCGTTGATTGATAATTAAGCGAGGTTGTATTAGACAGACAGAAAACAGCCTTGTGCAGGTAGAACAGTTCTAGGGAATTGCAGCTTTAAGGGTGGGTAGGTTCTCTACAGGCCGCGTGTCATATAGCTTTATGGGGTGGGTAGGTTTTTTAATCCGAAGAAGGAGCGCCACCATTTTTATCTGGATTCAACAAGGTAGCAATACGAATCCTCGCTTCTCTGCTTAATGTCTTCTGGTAATGGGTTTCTAGCCATTCTTCTATCAACTTCTTTCGGCTGCCCTGCTTTGGCCTGTCGGGGTTGTGGTCAAGAACCGCATTCCACGCTTGAATTGCAATGCTTAATTCATCACTAAACGCGGGGTGCTTTGGGTCAAGATATGCCGGCGGCGTATTGGTCAAAATGGTTAGCTGTTCGTCAGGCTCTGTGAGGAAATTAGGCACACCAGGCACGTTAAGCCAGTCAATTATTTCAGTAGCCCCCTGCCACTCAACGTAAAAATCCGAAACCGGGAAAAATTCGCCTTCCTTTGCATGACCTAAATCTATATAGAGGCCGTTCAATTCCTCAAAAATGTTTGTAAGTTTTGCTGACTCACTTTGCCTTGCTTTTTCAGAAAGTTGCGGCTCTTCTCCAATTGCGATATAGGCAACTGCAAGCAGCGAATATTTATCTCGATTTTTCCAATAACTAGAAATTGTCACTAATAACACCTCGTCAAAGTGTAAGCAGTCCTGAAAGGGGATAACCGGAAATGAAAGGACGAGTTCCACTTTTTAGCCGCTAAGCCTATCCGGTTGTTAGAATTATATCAGGTGTTTGTTTTAGCATTGCGCCAATGTCAGCATGTTTTACCCGATCTTCTTAAACGGTATCACTTGCGCCCCATTCTTCAAGCCATCCAGGTAATCAGACCATTGTTGCATCATCTGCCGCCGTTCCGGTAAGTGTTGCGCCCGGTTATAGGCAGCTTTAACTTGATTGCGTTAGGCGTGTGAAAGCTGTCGCTCGATCATATCCGAATGAAAACCGTGCTCATGTAGAAGGGTGCTGGCGGTGGTTCTGAATCCATGCGCGGTGTGCTGGCCCTGGTAACCCATACGCCGGATTGCTGCGCCGATAGATTCACGGCTGATATGTTTCTCGCCGTTTTTACCTTGGTTGCTGGCAAATACATACCTTTGATTGCCGGTGAGCGGGTGAATATCCCTAAGCAATGCCACAGCCTGTGTGCTAAGCGGGACTATGTGCGCGTCCTTCATTTTCATTTTGTCGGCGGCAATGCGCCACTCTGCCGCGTCAAGGTCGAATTCGTCCCATTCGGCTTGTGCAAGGTTTGCAGGTCTGGCAAATATCAACGGCTGGAGCTGTAGCGCTGTTCTCACTACAAAATTACCGCCATAAGCTTCAATGTCTCTTAATAGTTGCCCCAATGGCTTAGGCTCGGTAATGGCGGGGTAATGTCCTTTAACGGGTGAAGGTAAAGCGCCGCGCAAATCTTGCGTTACGTCTCGCTCTGCTCGGCCTGTGGCGATACCGTACCGAATAGCTTGCCCTATAAACTGCTTGGTTCTTGTTGCTGTTTCTATAGCTCCACGCGCTGTAATCCGTCTTAATGTTGTTAAAACTTCGACTGCTGATAATTCCTTTAGCGGCCTGCTACCTATCCAGGGATACACATCACGCTCGAAACATTCTTTAATATGCTTATGGTGAGATGCGCTCCATTCTTGCTGCTTGGTCATTAAAAAATCTTCGGCAATCGCCTTAAAGGTATTTTCAATGCTACCAGCTTTTTCTATTTTGCGGGTAATGCCTGGATTTATACCGCCAGCAATTTGTTTTATGGCGGTATCTCGTTTATCTCTGGCTTCTTTAAGTGAAGTTGCCGGATAAACACCAAGGGATAAGGTTAAACGCTTATTGTTGAATCTGTAGTTGTACCGAAAGTATTTGCCGCCGTTGGGATGTACAAGCAAGTACATGCCCTTTTCATCCTGCATTTTATAAGGCTTGGCGGCTGGTTTGGCGTTCTTTATGGCGGTATCTGATAGCGACATGGCGGTATATGCTCCAAGGTTTAACGGTATACCGCCACTTATACCGCCATTTGTGGCGGTATGTCAATGTATCTTACTGCACTTCGTTGGGCAATAAAAAACCCGCTAAGCCTTGTGACTTGCGGGTTTTTGTACTTTACTGAACCTCAGTAAATCGTTGTTTGGCGGAGAGAGAGGGGTTCGAACCCTCGATACGTTGCCGTATACACACTTTCCAGGCGTGCGCCTTCGACCACTCGGCCATCTCTCCTATTATTTTGCTTCCCGTAGATCACGGGAAGCCAATTAGAATAATCGATATTGCGTTTTAGCGCAATGCCCTTTGCTTACGATCGCACAGATGCAGGAGATAGAGCATCAACAGCAGGCGCTTTAGGCGACATACGGAGCCCGTTGCCGGAAGCGTTTATTTTTGGTGACCGCCACCACTCTCTTCGGTCTGCGCTTCCAGTTCATCCCATCGCTTGTAAACTTGCTCCAGCTTTGCATCGACCTGCTTCAGTTCATCCAGGGTCTTGGCAACGACGGCTTGATCTTTTTTGTAGAACTCAGGCGCACTGATTTGGCGGTTTAATTCCGCTTGTTCGGTTTCAAGCTCACCGATCAGTTCCGGCAGTTTATCCAGCTCCTGCTGTTCCTTAAAGCTTAGTTTTTTTTTCGTTACGGCGCGCGCGGGAGCTTGGGCCGCCGGCTTTTCCTGCTTGGTTACCTTGACAGTTTCGGCCTGCTTCACCTGCTTAACATGATCCATCCAATCGGTATAGCCGCCGACAAATTCATCGACTTCGCCTGAGCCGTCAAGCACAAAGACACTGGTCACTACGTTGTCCAGAAAAGCCCTATCATGACTCACCAGCAGCAAAGTGCCGTCAAAGTCGACCAGTTTTTCTTCCAACAGTTCCAGGGTTTCCAAATCCAGGTCATTGGTCGGTTCATCCATAATGATCAGGTTGGAAGGCTTGGTAAATAACCTCGCCAGTAACAAGCGGTTTTTCTCGCCGCCCGATAAACTCTTTACCGGAGAACGAGCCCTGGCCGGAGCAAACAGGAAGTCGCCCAGATACGACATGACATGCCGCTGGTTACCGGCGATTTCGACAAAATCATTACCGTCGGCGACGGTATCGGCAACGGTCATGTTCGGGTCGAGTTGATCACGCAACTGGTCAAAGTAGGCGATTTCGAGCCGGGTGCCCTGCTCTACCGTGCCGCTGTCAGGCTCCAACTGCTTTAACAGCAATTTTAACAAGGTCGATTTACCGGCGCCGTTAGGGCCGATCAGGCCGATTTTATCGCCGCGCTGAATCAGCGTGGAAAAATGCTTAACAATCGGCCTGTCCTCGTAACCAAAGCTAATATCGTTAACTTCGATTACTTTTTTACCGGAAGCATCGCCCCTATCCAGAGACATCTTGCTGGTGCCTTGGGTGTTGCGGCGTTGGGAGCGTTCGTTACGCAACTTCTCCAGCGCCCTGACCCGGCCTTCATTGCGTGTGCGCCTGGCTTTTACGCCCTGTCTGATCCAGACTTCTTCATCGGCCAGTTTCTTGTCGAACTCGGCATTTTGATTGGCTTCGTCTTCCAGAGCGGCGGCTTTGCGGGCCAGATAATCGTCATAACTGCCCTGCCAGGACACCAGATTGCCGCGATCCAGATCGATAATCCGGGTCGCCAGTTTTTGCAAAAACGACCGGTCATGGGTCACAAATAACACGGCCCCCTGAAAATTCAGCAGCTGGTCTTCCAACCAGGTAATGCTTTCAAAATCCAGATGGTTGGTCGGTTCATCCAGCAATAACACTTCCGGCTCTATCACCAAGGCTCTGGCCAAGGCTACGCGCCGCTTCCAGCCGCCTGACAAGCCGCTGATCTTTAATTCGCCGGGCAAATCCAGCTTGCTTAAGGTGGTTTCAACCCGTTGTTGAAAATGCCAGCCGTTATGCACTTCGAGTTTGTGCTGCAAATCGCCCAACTCATTCAAGGCTTTGTCGTCATCGTAATCCATGGTTAAAGACAGCGCGTGATAACGGGTAATCCACTCGCCCAGCTCGCCCAAGCCACCGGCAACCGCGTCGTAGATGGTCGCATCATCCGGCAAATCGGGCGTTTGCTCCAGCCATGCCAGCTTTAATTCCGGTTGCCGCCAGATGTCGCCGTGATCGGGCTGAATATTCCCGGCAATGATCTTCATTAAGGTTGATTTACCCTCGCCGTTGCGGCCTAACAAGCCTACCCGTTCCCCGGCATCCAGCTGAAAGTCGGAATTTTTCAATAAAGCGTGAGTTCCAAAAGCGATGGAAACGTTGGTCAATCGTAATAAGGGCATTTTAAAGTTCTTTATGTTGTAAATAGCGTCGTAATAAATCCAGTGCCAGTAACGCCGCCTGATTTTGCTTGCGTTTGATAGGGCCTGCCACTGAATGGGTGGTTTGATGAAATCCATCTCCAGTCAGCAGCGTATTATATAGAATAATGGACTGGTCTTTATCGTGAAATGTTTTATTGTCCCCGGCATAGAGCTGAACCAGTACAAAATCGGCGGCACCGGTCTTTTTTATTGCGCCGGCGACGGCCTGTGCAGTTGCGATCAAATCGTTGCCGTTAACCGTAACCGCGAGTTTTTGCCTCAGCCTTTCCAGAGATTGCTCATAGCGCGTTTCCAGCAGCCATGGCAAGCCTATGCACTTGGCCGCCAGCAAGCCTTGGCTGGCTGTTTCCACGACGGCCAAGGTGTGCCCGCCGACGGTCATCAGCTGATCAATCACAAACACCAGATCGCCGCTTGCCCGCCCGAAACCGTCAATGGCGAAAACAGAATCGCCCAGCTCTTCCGCAACTTTGGACGCCAACGCGGCCACCGCTGTTTCAGGATAATCATGCGGAAACAGCAATTTGGTCTGCACATCATCCGGGCTGGCACGAAATCCCAGCTGCACTTGGGGCGGGATTTCAATCGCACTGATGCGCTCCTGAATGGCCGACTCGCCTATGCCTAGCGTTTTGATGGTGATTAACTTTCCGGGTCGCAATAAAAACCGGCTTGCCAACGTTGTCTGAATGGATTCCGAAAATAAATGCCGCATTTCAAAAGGCACACCGGGTACAAAGGCAAACCAGCAGCGGCCGACTTGCAGGGAAAAACCCGGAGCAGTGCCCCAGGCATTGTCAATGCGCTCGGCGCCCTTCGGAAACATCGCCTGCTTGCGGTTTGACTCAGGCATGGACCGGTTTCTGAGCATAAAAAACCGTTTGATCTGCTCAAAGGCAACGTCGTCGAATTCCAGCGGCAGGTCGAACGCTTTGGCGACGGCCTCAGCGGTCAAATCGTCGCTGGTAGGTCCCAGTCCGCCGGTGCAAATACAGCAATCTGCGCGCACTGAAATTTCCCGCAACAAGGTTACCAGATCATCAAGCTTGTCGCCCACCGCGGTATGCCGGGTTACGGTAAAGCCCATAGCGACGACGTGCTCCGACAGCCAAGCCGCATTGGTATCGACGGTTTGACCGGTAACAACTTCTTCGCCTTGCGAAAAGATTTCTAGCGTTGGATTCATATTGAAAAATTCTTCGGTTAAAAGATCGATTTAATAATTTTCAGCATGTCGACTTTAGTTCATCAGCACGCTATGCCAGAACGGCAATGTAATCAGGCTTATTGCCGTCGTTACCGTTACCGCCATCGCATACAGCGAACTATCCAGCCGGTAACGATCGCAAACAACAATACCCAGCACCATGCACGGCATGGCCAGATCAAGCACTGCCGCCGCCCGGTATTCGCCGTTTATCGGTAAAAATCCGATCATAGCCATGGCAAACAATGGCATCAGTACCATTTTGATAACGATAACGGGGATAACGTAGGGGATATTACGGACGGTTAGCGCCTTCCAACTCAAGGCCAACCCCAGAGAAAACAACATCAACGGCACGACTGCGACGGATAATTTTTGCAATACGCCGAGAAGCCAAACCGGGGCAACGAAGCCGTTAACGTTAAGAATAACCGCAATGACCGCCGCCCAGAACGGCGGTGCATTAAAAAACAGCCAAAGCGGCCTCGGTTTTTCTACGACCTCTTCGCCGTAATACCGCGCCACCATAATACCGACGGTAAACAATAACGGTGAGACTGCAAACAAATCCAGCTGTATAACCACCGACCTGGCCCAGCCGCCAAAGGCTTGCTCCAAAACAGGCAAGCCCAGATAAGTCACATTGGGAAAGGCTGCCGCCAGTATCATCGCCCCCAAACGCCTGTCTTCAAACTTAAACAATGCGCCTACTGTCCAGATACAAAACATCGCAAAAGCAATGCTACTCATCCCCAGCAAGGCGTACTGAAACGAATGCAAGCCTAGATCCGCAGACCACAAGACCTCCAGGACCATAGCCGGTAACAGCAAATAATAGACCACCGTGGTCAACACCAACCGGGTTTGCTCAGCGGGCAACCCCGCCGGTCTTGCAAAACGCCAAACTGCGCCGCAAGCCATTATCAAGGTCATTTGTATCAATGTTAAGTTCATAATTTAAGGTCTATTGTGGCAATAGTGAATTTTAACATTCACCGTTAAAACAAGTTCCGGTAATATATATCGACTTATTATTTGGGAGCGTTTGCATGCGCCTGTTTTCAAAGTATTGCCGACTCGGTGTTTTTTTATTGATCGCCAGCCCTTTTGCGATGGGGGAAACCGATGTTGTCTCGCCTAAAGAAGCCGCAGCGATGTATGCCAAGCGCCAGGCAATCATTGTCGATGTACGTGAAAATGGCGACTGGAATGAACACCGTATTCACGGCGCCATTCATATTCCGCTGAGCCAACTAAATGAACGGCTACAGGAACTTGAACCTTATAAAAACCGCCCGGTCATCACCCAATGCCAAGCCGGCCTACGTTCCGCACAAGCCCAGCTGATATTGAAATCGGCCGGATTTGCCAAGACTTACTTAATGAACGGCGGAATTCAGGCTTGGCATGAACAAGGCTTGGTGACTGAATAAGCCGTAGCCCATCAATCATCGATGGGCTTACGCGCCCCTCATCCTATAGAATTTTTTTATTTTTGACCTTAATATCTAATATGCCTCAATCATTTATCTCAACCAAACCCATCCCCGTCCGTGAACGTTTAATCATGGCGCTGGATGTCCCCAGCATTCCCGAAGCGCAAGCTTTAGTGGAGGAGCTCGGCGATTCGGTGATCTTTTACAAAGTCGGCATGGAACTGTTTATGTCCGGCGATTATTTCGATTTTATTGAATGGTTAAAACAGCGCGATAAAAAAATCTTTGTCGATCTGAAGTTTTTCGATGTTCCCGCCACCGTGGGCCGGGCCATTAAAGCCTTGAGCAGCAAAGGCGTCGATCTTGCCACCATTCACGGCAACGATGCGATTATGGAAGCCGCCGCCAAGGAAAAAGGCGACCTTAAAGTGTTGGCCGTAACTGCGTTAACCAGTCTGGATCGAGGCGATCTTGATGATTTAGGCTTTGCCTGCGATGTGCGCGAGTTGGTTTTATCCCGCGCCAAACGCGCCCTGCAAATCGGCTGCGACGGTATTGTCTCATCCGGGCTTGAAGTCGCCATGCTGAGAAAAGAGCTGGATCATAAGCTGCTGGTCATCACGCCGGGCATCCGGCCTGTCGATAACCGCGAAGAGGACGATCAAAAACGGGTTGTCAGTGTGGAAATGGCTTTCCAGAATGGCGCTGATTATATCGTCGTCGGCAGACCTATACGCGACGCTGAAAATCGCAAAGCGATGGCTGAGAAGATTCAGGGGCAAATTCTTTCGCAGTTTCAATAAATTCGAATCAAAAAAGGGCGACCGTCCGCTCGCCCTACCCTTTTTTATAATAATGCCTTGCGACTATGGAATTTGATCTAGCCTTTACCACCTCATATCTGGTCGCCTTTACGATGGGATTGTTCAGCAGCATGCATTGTATCGGCATGTGCGGTTCCATTATCGGAACCTTGACCTTAAGCCTCAGCCCGGAAATACGGAACCAAAAAAACCGGCTATTCCCTTTTGTACTTAATTACAACATCGGCCGCATTACCAGCTACACAATAGCCGGTGCATTGGCGGGCGTTATTGAAGCATTGATCACCATGCCGATGGGCGAAATCAGCGGTCATAGACTGTTGCAATTGCTTTCCGCTGCGATTATGACCGGCGCGGGGCTTTATATAGCCGGATGGTTCCCCCGTTTTGCCTATATTGAAAAAATCGGCCTGCGTTTCTGGAAGATGATCGAACCTTTCGGCCGCAAACTGATCCCGGTAAAAAATCGCAGCCAAGCTTATCTTTTCGGCATGGTGTGGGGATGGCTGCCGTGCGGCTTGGTTTATTCAGCGTTGGCGCTCGCCGCAACCGCAGGCGACATCAGCCAAAGCGCACTGACCATGTTGTTTTTCGGATTGGGAACTTTACCTGCGGTCATGGGAGTCGGTATAATGACCGGCATATTAACAAGGTTATCCAGAATGCAACGCTTCAAGCAGGCTATCGGCCTGTTCATGATTGCACTGGCTCTGCTGGCCGCCCTGCCCTGGCTTAATCCCATGGCGATCACATCACATTCGGCACTACATTAAGAGGCTTCTATGGATCATTTTAACGCGATCATTGGTCAATCTCCTGCATTGGATTCCTTAATCCGTAGCGCCAGAATCGTTGCCGCTACCGATGTTACTGTATTGCTTAAGGGTGAAACGGGCACCGGCAAGGAAGTACTTGCTACGGCCATTCAGCAAGCCGGCGCTCGTGCCAACAAGGCCTTTATTACCTTGAATTGTGCGGCATTACCTGAAAGCCTGATCGAATCGGAATTGTTCGGTCACAAAAAGGGTTCGTTTACTGGTGCGACAACCGATAAGCAAGGCCTTTTCCAGGCAGCTGATGGCGGCACCTTGTTTCTCGATGAGATCAATTCCTTGCCGCTGTCGATTCAGGCAAAGTTATTGCGTTTTCTTGAATCCGGTGAATGTCTTGCCGTCGGCGAAATCAAGCCTTACAAAGTCGATGTCCGCGTTATTTCTGCAACTAACGCCGATCTGAACAAGCAAATCGAAACCGGCCAATTCAGGTCGGATTTGTATTTCCGCTTGAATGTTGTGCCTTTAGAACTACCGCCGTTGGCCCAACGCACAGAAGACATTGAATCGCTGATCAAGCACTTTCTGGCCTTATTTGAAAATGCCCATACACTGACCGCGCCCAAATTCAGCAAGCAGGCTTTAAAAGCGCTGAAAGCCTACTCATGGCCGGGCAATATCCGCGAATTGCGTAACTTATGCGAAAGACTCAGCATTTTATTGGCCGGCAGAGTCATCGAGCCGGAAAATCTCCCGTCTGAATTCACAACCAAATACATCAGCAATACGCCTGCAACAACCGATTTCACCCTGCCTGAAAACGGTCTACAGCTGGATACGCTAGAAGCCGATTTAATCCATCAGGCCCTGAACCGCACCAAAGGCAATCGCAGCAAGTCCGCAAAACTACTGGGCATTTCTCGTGACACCTTGCTTTACCGTATGCAGAAACACGGCTTTGCAAGCTAATATTATTTAGGGTCTTCTTACCCACTGAGCGGTAACGTTGTCACTTTTCCCGTGAGCGCGAAATATCGCTAATTGCACCAATTTGGCTAGCTCATCCTTGCCGCCGTCAGGCTGAGCCAACTGCAAAAGTTCCGCTTGTTTTACATACTCCCAGAAACCATCGCTGCAAAGCATAAAAGTCTCGCCTTTTTTCATGGCGGGATACAAATTAATCTCTACCTCATCCGCTTTCAAGATATTGATGCTGCGTGTTAACTTATTTTGCTCCGGATGCCGCGCCATCTCCTGCTCGGTAATCATGCCTTCATTCAATAATTGCTGCGGGATGGAATGATCCCTGGTTCGCCACAAGACCTGTTGCGGATTCATCCTGTATATCCGCGAATCGCCGCAATGTGCGGTCAATACCCGCTGCTCATCCAGGTAAAGAATGGCGCAGGTGGTATGCGCATCATCACCGAATTTATCGAAGGCAAACAGCCTTCTCATTTCGTTGACAGCCGCAGCAATCCAGATCGAAAAGGTATCGACTGGATTCCGCACCATCTGTTTAGCGTAAGTATCTGCAAACCTGAGCAAGCCCTGACAGAAAAAACAGGACGCTTTTTCTCCGGCATGATGACCGCCCAAACCATCGGCAACGACAAACAACGCATAGCTATCATTAATAACATGCGCCATGAAGTCCTGGTTAATCTCCCGATCGCCTCTCGAAGTTAATTGATAAAACTCCAGCGCCACTGATTTTCCTTGAGCTATACGCTCTGCAATCTTGCATTCCGCATGATCTGTTTCAAATCCTTAACCGTCTGGGCCAAACCGGAAAACACTGCCTGCGCGATAATCGAATGACCGATATTAAGCTCCACTATCTCCGGTATCGCGCATATTGCCTCAACATTATAAAAATTCAAACCATGCCCGGCATTAACTTGCAGTCCCGCACTGTGCGCATAAACGGCGGCTCTCCTGATACGCGCCAGCTCTTCGGCTTGCTGTAAGCGATTGCCCGCTTCGGCATAACACCCGGTGTGCAATTCGACAACCGGCGCACCGGCTTTTACCGCCGCATCAATCTGCATTTCATCGGGATCGATAAACAGCGACACTTCAGCACCTGCGCCAGCCAATTTATCGCAAGCCCATTGCAAGCGATGCAAGTTGCCGGCGACATCCAACCCGCCCTCGGTGGTCAATTCTTCGCGTTTCTCCGGCACCAAACAGCAAGCATAAGGCTGTACTTTCACAGCAATACCGACCATCTCATCGGTCACCGCCATTTCCATATTCAGCCGGGTGTGCAGCATCTCTTTTAATAAATAGATGTCCCGGTCCTGGATATGCCGACGGTCTTCCCGCAAATGCGCGGTAATGCCATCAGCGCCGGCCTGCTCTGCAACTAATGCTGCTTGAACCGGTTCAGGATAAAGCGTGCCTCTGGCCTGCCTCAAGGTAGCGACGTGATCGATATTCACGCCTAATAGGATCTGTGTTTTATTCATTTTAGTGTTTGATATTTTATAATGAACTGTAATGGAACGCGGATGACGCTGATATTTATGATTGAATAAGATTTTTGGATTATCGCGGAAAAATCAGTTGCTCGCCATTCTAAATGGCATTCATCATAGTCATCTGCAACATCTGCGTGCTGTTGTATTTGATAGCTGGATAGTTACACAATTTATTTAGATTTATCCGCGTTTATCGGCCTAATCCGCGTTCTATTGATCTAAACGCTGAGCAGTTGCGAAGACTTTATTAATTACCGCCCGGCTTTTAAGTTGCCTGCCCTGCAAATAAACATCAATGACCGTCCTCATCAGTGTTTTTGCTTCGCTTAAAACTTGCGGGTCAGTCAACTCCCCGGAACTGAGTGCCAGTAAAGTTTTACCTGAAAACGGACCATCAACGACCTCAACCGCCCCCTTGCCGGCATTGAATTCATATTTTTTTAATGACTCAATGGGGCTTTCATTGTCATCGTATTCCAGCTGCAAACCATAACCTGCGCACTCCATCAGGTTAAGCTCAAATTGCCGCAATGCGGCTTCCACGTTAGGCCCGTCCGAGAGACACGATAAACATTCGCCGTAATGACCGAACACTTCAGGATGAGGGTCGTATTTGTGTAAAAAATATCCGACCAACTCATTAATGTAAAAACCGCAATAAAGTGCAAGTCCCTTTATTTCGCTAAACGGCTGAATCATTTCGACATCGGTCAGCGTTTTTAACTCTGCCTTGCCAAAATAGGAAACGAGTAACGGGATAAAGGGTTGCAGCATCCCTGCTGTTTTTGACTTGGCTTTTCTTACGCCTTTGGCCAGCAGGGAAATCCGGCCGAAATCCCGGGTCAACACATCAATAATCAGGCTGGTTTCCCGGTATTTGCGATGCCGCAGGATAAAGGCAGGTTGCAAATAAACTGCGGATTCAGTCATTAAAGCCCAGGCTTTGCAAGGCTCGTTCACTATCCGACCAGCCTTTTTTAACTTTCACCCAAAGCTGCAAATAAACTTTCTGCCCGAGCAGTTTTTCTATATCCATCCGGGCGTCGGTACCGACTTTTTTCAGCATGTCGCCGTCCTTGCCGATAACGATGTTCTTCTGGGTCAACCGTTCCACCCAGATAATCGCATATATTTTGGTGATGCCGGGCTTCTCTTCGTAGCGCTCAATTTCTACCGTAAGCGCATAAGGCAACTCATCGCCTAAGCGCCGGGTCAGCTTTTCCCGGACAATTTCAGCCGCTAAAAACCGCTCGGACCGGTCGGTCACCTGGTCCTCTGGATAAATCAAATCCCGTTCAGGCAACAGCGCCATGATCAAATCTTCCAGCTGGTCGAGATTGGTTCTTTTTAACGCGGAAATGGGCACCAGATGCTTGAACGGAAAACGATGTTGGGCGTCGTTAAAGAAAGTCAAAATGGCTTCCTTGTCCGCTACCTTATCAACCTTGTTAACCGCCAGAATAACCGGCAAACCCGCCTGTTCCAGCTTTTTGAAGATAACCTCGTCATATTCATGCCAGGACAAGCCGTCAATCAACCAGACGATCACATCGACACCCAGCAAGGTTGTCTCCGCCGTCCGGTTTAAATAACGATTCAACGCCCGCTTTTCACTGTTATGCATGCCCGGCGTATCCATATAAATGGCCTGCCCCGCGTCAGTGGTGTTAATGCCGAGAATGCGATGCCGGGTTGTTTGCGGCTTGCGCGAAGTAATGCTGATTTTTTGCTTCAACAAATGATTCATCAATGTTGATTTGCCAACATTGGGGCGCCCAATCAGGGCGACGAAACCACAATTCATTTAGTGTCCTTATTTAATAATTCGAGCATAAGCTCTGCCGCCGACTGCTCGGCTTTTTTTCTGGAATTTCCGGTGCCGATGCAAGGCTCCGCTGTTAACGGCGTCGTACATTTCACTTTGAAAGTTTGTTCATGCGCAAGTCCGGACATGGTCATTAAGGTATAATCCGGCAGCTCCATTTTTCTGGACTGCATTAACTCCTGCAATTGAGTTTTAGGATCTTTCTGCCAATTATCCAGCGACAAACTTTTCAGTTTTTCCGCAAATAGCTGCAAGATCCATTGCTGACTAGCATCCATGCCCTGATCGTTGTACAACGCGCCTATAATGGCTTCCACTGCATCGGACAGAATGGAATCGCGACGAAAGCCGCCGCTCTTCAACTCCCCCGAACCCAGCAACAAATAATCGCCCAACTGATGTTTCCTGGCCAGCTCTGCCAGCGACCCCTGATTGACCAAACTCGCTCTTAACCGGCTTAAAACGCCTTCACAGGCGCCGGGAAATAACTCAAACAACTTCTGGGCGATAACAAAACCCAAAATAGAATCCCCCAAAAACTCCAACCGTTCATTATTGTTCGAACTTGCGCTTCGATGCGTTAAAGCCATGGTAAAAAGCTGAGGATTATTAAATTTCAAACCCAGCTTTTTACATAATTCTTCAGGCTTCCTTATCACTCTTGACCGGCCTCGATAGTGTCATGAAACTCGGCTAATGCACTCAGGTTACCGACCAATTTCACGACCGTCTCATACTCGATGTCCACTTTCACATAATTGCCATGCTTGATAACTTTAATATCCTCTTGTTTGACGTCATAAACATAATTAATGCTAAAACGCTTGGTTAAGCTGTCCCTGATCTCGAATTCGCTTTTCGTCGCAAGCTCAGGGGTTGCTTTTAACGCCTCCAACGCACTCTTTACCTTGCCGTGATCCAAATAAATAGGAACTATCTTAAGTGTCAATAAGACAAAAAATCCGATGAGTCCCAGGATAAAAATAATCGAAATCAAGGTCAAACCTTGCTGACGTTTAGGCGATAAATTCATTTTTTCTCCAGATGATTTATTAAAAGAAATAAGTATAGAGCAGTTATTTCAACACGGTGCCAATCCGATCAAGACCTACACCTTCATGTTGCCAGTCCCAACTCATCCAGATAAAAAATGCTTTTCCAACCAGATTTTCTTCAGGAACCGTACCCCAGTAACGACTATCGTTGCTGTTGTCGCGGTTATCGCCCATCACAAAATAGCTCCCTTTCGGCACGATATAAACACCTTCGGCGGAAGCTGCGCCATTTCTGATCAGAATACTGTGTTCAACGCCGGTCAAATCTTCCGACAAATGCTCATTCCCGGTCATATCCTCGCCTTGCCCCACGCCCTGATAGCGACCTAAAGAAACCTGATTGATGGGAACGCCATTGATATGCAGTTTTTTATCGTGATAAGCGACCCGGTCGCCCGGCAAGCCAATCACGCGCTTGATATAATCGACAGCCGGATCTTTAGGATAACGAAAAACGACAATATCCCCGCGCTGAGGCTCATTCAACTCAATGACTTTTTTATTGATAACCGGCAACCGTATTCCGTAGGTAAATTTATTAACCAGAATAAAATCGCCTATCAGCAAAGTCGGCATCATCGATGCGGAAGGTATGCGAAAAGGCTCGGCTATGAATGAGCGCAGCAATAACACAATCAACACGACCGGGAAAAAAGAACGCGCATACTCGACCAGTAAGGGTTCTTTTTCTTCATCAAAAACCTCCCCTGTTGATTTGAGTACCAGCAAATACCCGCCCCAGATTACACCGGTAACCAGCGTGGCGACGGCAAGAAAAAAGGAAAAATCGTAGTCCATGGTTATATAGTCAAATGAAAGATTAAAAACTGTAAGATTATTCGTAACTGCCCAGCGCCACCAAACACAATGGAACGCTGATGACGCTGATGAATATGATCAACACAGATAATTCAAGAAAAATCTTATTTCATCATAAACATCAGCGTCATCTGCGTTCTATTTTTTTAACTGCTGAATAGTTACGATTATTCCTTGTTAAGCTGCAAAACGGCCAGGAATGCCTCTTGAGGAATCTCAATATTACCGACCTGTTTCATGCGTTTTTTACCGGCTTTTTGTTTTTCCAGCAATTTTTTCTTACGGCTAATATCGCCGCCGTAACATTTGGCAATCACGTTTTTCCGCATCGCTTTAACGGTGGAGCGGGCAATGACCTTGGAGCCGATGGCCGCCTGTATCGCAACCTCGTACATTTGCCGCGGGATCAGGTCTTTCATCTTTTCCACCAAATCCCGCCCCCGGTTGTTACTCAGGTCGCGATGCACGATGATCGATAAAGCATCCACCTTTTCGGCATTAATCAACACATCCAGCTTGACCAGCTCGGCCGGTTGAAAACGCAGGAACTCATAATCAAACGATGCAAAGCCCCGACTCACCGACTTCAAGCGATCGAAGAAATCCAGTACCACTTCGCTCAACGGCATTTCATAATGCAACGATACCTGTCTGCCGACATATTGCATATCTTTCTGCACGCCGCGCTTTTCTATACACAGCGTGATGACCCCGCCCAGATAAGCTTGCGGAACCAGAATATTAGCGCGAATAATAGGTTCTCTGACTTCCTTGATGGTGCCCATATCCGGCAATTTGGCCGGATTATCAATCATCAGAACCTGATCGTTATGGGTAATGACTTCGTAGATAACGGTAGGCGCTGTGGTAATCAGGTCAACATCGTATTCCCTTTCCAAACGCTCCTGCACGATCTCCATGTGTAGCATACCGAGAAAACCGCAACGGAAACCAAAACCCAAAGCCTGCGACGTTTCCGGCTCAAAGTGCAAGGAAGCATCATTGAGATTCAACTTGTTGAGCGCCTCGCGCAAATCTTCGTAATGATCCGAACTGACCGGATACAACCCGGCAAAAACGCGCGGTTGAACTTTTTGAAATCCAGTAAGCTGTTCGGCAGCCGGATTATCCGTCCAGGTAATAGTATCGCCGACCGGCGCGCCGAAAATATCTTTAATACCGGCCACGACATAGCCGACTTCGCCGGTATTTAAAATTTCTTTTTCCAGCCGTTTTGGCGTAAAAACCCCGACTTTCTCGGCGATAAACGACTTGCCGGTGGACATGATGGTGATCTTTTGCTTTCTGCGGATACTGCCATGCATAATCCTGACCAGCGACACCACGCCCAGATAGCTGTCAAACCAGGAATCGATAATTAACGCCTGTAACGGACCGGCAGTATTGCCTTCAGGCGGCGGAACTTTAAGCACCAGTTGTTCCAGCACATCTTCAACGCCCAAACCTGTTTTAGCGCTGATCATCAGCGCCTCGTCGGCAGGGATACCGATCACTTCTTCAATCTCAGCCTGCACCCGCTCCGGTTCGGCAGAAGGCAAATCGATTTTGTTCAGCACCGGCACCACTTCCAGACCCTGCTCTATCGCCGTATAGCAGTTGGCGACGCTTTGCGCCTCAACGCCCTGAGCCGCATCGACAACCAGCAGCGCGCCTTCGCAAGCCGCTAACGACCTGGAAACTTCATAAGAAAAATCAACATGCCCGGGGGTATCGATGAAATTAAGCTGGTAAGTCTCGCCGTCTTTCGCCTTAAAATCCAGCGTGACGCTCTGCGCTTTAATGGTGATGCCGCGCTCTTTCTCAATATCCATCGAATCAAGCACTTGCGCGGACATTTCCCTGGCGCTTAAGCCGCCGCAGATTTGAATAAAACGATCCGCCAGCGTCGATTTACCATGATCGATATGCGCGATAATGGAAAAATTTCTTATATGTTTTAAATCCACTTGTATTTCAACTTGTTATGTATAGTGTTAACGCATTGTGCCTAACATTGCCAAGACTTAAGCCTTGCCTTTATCCGTATTTGCACACCTTAAATTTAGCTGGACATTGTAACAGATCTAGACCTACTCAAAGCCTACTTTCACCATCAATCTCAAGGGGATGATTGCTCGCCGTGAAGCTTTCTTGATTCAGCCCCATTCGACAAATCAAGTCATTGGGCAACGGGAGCCGCCTCCACCGTTACCCCCAGCCAACTGTATATCCGCTTAACCAGCAAGCCTTCATCATGCAGGTAAGCGTGGCCTTCATCATTGATTTTAACCTGCCGGTAGCCCGTATTTTCTTTTGCCGCCAAGCGCCGATCCCTGGCGCTTTCCGTAACATCAGGTACGTCTACTGCACCATAAATATCCAGCATCGGCATCTTGATTTTCTTGATAAGTTCCAGCGTTTGGGCCGTTTTGTTCTCGGTGGTCGGCACCGGCAAACTAATGGTCACCAATGCTTTAATATCCGCCACCTGCTCACTCAGGGCATAAATGCCCATCAAGCCTCCTAAACCATAACCGACCACAACAATATTTTCTGCACCATTGCTCTTTGCATAGCCAATTCCGGACTGAATCCGCGCCGCCGCCTCAGGAAACAACGCATAATAGTCTTCCTTTTCAACACCTACTTCTCTGAGCGGCATTTGCAGCGAAAGCGTTGTCCAGTTATGTTCGGGTAAAAAGACTCTCAAATCGTAAATCAGTTGTTTCTGATCGGGATGCCCATCCATGTCATGAAGAATAATAACGACGCCCTTGCCGGCGGCTTTTTCCGTTTCCGTATAAAGGCCGAGAAATTTTCTCCCTTCAGCCTCCAGCCAGACCGCCTTGCCTATCGTCAGGGTTTTGTTAATGCCGTCGGCAAAATCGGCTTCCCGCTTTTCATCGCCGGCCAAGCAAACGCCACCCGCCAGGCAAAGCACGAAAACGATAAACCTGAGGCTCATTGCCGACCGTAAAAATCGCTGTATCGATATAAATCATGCACATGCCGCAACAACACCATAATGACCGAAGCGACAGGCAATGCCAGCAGGATACCCAGAAAGCCGAATAATTGGCCACCGGCCAATACCGCAAACATGACCGCAACCGGATGCAAGCCGATTTTATCGCCTACCAGCATCGGCGTTAGCACCATGCCTTCCAGAGATTGGCCGATGATAAAAACGATAGCGACCGGCACCAGTTGTATTAATTCATGAAATTGCACCAGCGCCGCCACACAGGCCATAACAATGCCGACGATTGACCCCAGATAAGGTACAAAACTGACCAGCCCGGCCAGCATGCCTATCAACAAAGCCACATCGAGACCGGTCATCCACAAACCAATACTGTAAATACCGCCCAAGGCCAGCATGACATAGAACTGCCCCCGGACAAAAGCCGCCAATACCGTATCAACTTCACCGGCAAGTTTGGTAGCGGTCGGCGCTACACGGCGGGGCAATAAATCATGGACTTTGGCAATCAGGCCATCCCAATCGCGCAATAAATAGAAAGTGACCACGGGAATTAACAGCAGATTCATCAGCCATTCGGCTATCACTCCGCCGGAATGCGAAACCGAGCTCATTAACGTTGCAGCAATGCCGCCCGCTTGCTCCCAGTGACTTTTAACAAGATTAATAATCTGATTGAGATTAACCGGCCTGATGCCCAGATGAAATCGCCGCTGCGTCCAGGGAATGACGGTCTCATTCAACCACGCGACATAGGCAGGCAGATTGCTCACAAAATGCTCGACCTGATACTCCAAAAGGGGGACGAGCAGCAGTAAAACCAGCACAAAAACCAGCGTCATCACAGAAAAAACTACCAGCACGGCCTTGGTTCTGGATAATTGATAGGTTTCCAGCTTATCGGTTAGCGGATCGCCGAGGTAAGCCAGCATCGCCGCAAATGCAAACGGCATCAACACCGGCGCTAACAGATAAACCAGCCAGGCTGAACCTGAGATAAAAGCAAAGACCAGCCATTTTTGTGAATCGGTCATTACGAATCCTTAATGTGATTTATATCTATGGTAGTGGATTAGTTACCGCTCAGTCATCGCCGCTGTAGTCTGACGAATCGCCCGAACCGTTGCTATGCCTTTATTGAAAGTAATTATTTGAATAGTTAAGTCACCTGACTTTATGGGTCTTGATCGGAAAACAATAAGACCCTGGGTAGCAAGACAGATAAGAAGAAGGTATAAGCTCATTTACCGCATCACGGTGTATCCCACCGTCTATAAACAAGCCGATGTAGCGCACCCATAGTAAGCGGCGTCACATCGGCTTATAAAAAACGTCCGCTACGATTAAGGCGCCAAGTTGAGTGCAATAATCGCTGCGACAATAGCCACCAAAGCCAGTGCTACCAGTACAATGCCCTGCCTGGTGTTAAGAAAGCCCGGGGCTTTGTCTTCCAGAATTTCCACGCCTTCGATATGCGCATTAATCGCTTTGTACTTGCCCCGATTATCTCTTGCAACCTGGTAATAAATAACATCGCCAGTTACCGGGCGGCGACTCGTTCCCTTGAGCGCCGAGATATGTATAAAAATATCTTTTCCACCGTCATCAGGACTGATGAAGCCGAATCCCCGATCTTCTTTCCATGTTTTTAAAACTCCTTTAATCATTGTTTTTGTCATAAAAATTTCTTTTTTGTTATTTTAACCTTACCTGCGCGAATGCAGATTAAGGGGCGTTAGCCTTGTGGCGTCTAAGTTTTCAGGTTAAATAAACAAGGCGTATTCCAGAGTGATGATAATCACGCAATAAAAAACCGTCCTATCGCCGGATCAATCTAGTGGCTTGCAAAACAGATGATCCGGCCAGAGAATCCCATTAACCTAGATTTTTTTCTTTATGATGACCTTATCATCAATAATCAGCTCCGAGATTCCGCCCAGAGAGGCGTGCAATGTACACGACGCATTTTTGAATCCGCCCTTATTGGCATTTTCACCCACCCACTTCAAAGTGACATAAGTTTCCTTGTCACTCTCGACTGCACTAGGAAAAAATACTTGCTCTCCTGTTTCTTCCTTGATTTTCGGCGGACATTTTTCACTTGCCATGGTTTGCATAGCAACATTGTTTCTAATCCTTGCGGCGGCTTCCACTTGTTCAACAGGCTGGTCTTCTTTACTTAGGCCGACCAAAACAAAGCCCATTACAAAAACGGCAGCAACAGCTAACATGATTTTTTGTACTTCAGACATTTTCTTCTCCTCGTTGTGACAATCGCTAACCATTTTACAGGTTGGTCAAGGTATTTACCTTAAAATTCTCTACGCTCCATTTATCCTCAACAACTTATGTCGCACGAGTTAAAAATCCTGAGCCCTACATCATCCATTAAACGCAATACTTTTTAAAATTCAATACCTTGCTCAGCCTTGATTCCCTGTTCATAAGCGTGTTTTATTTTAGTCATCTCGGTCACGGTATCGGCAACGTCTATCACTTCGGGTGCAGCATTGCGGCCGGTCAAGATTAAATGCAGCCAAGCCGGTTTTTCATCGCGGATAAAATCGGCTATTTCCTGACCGGAAATCCAATTATAGCCACAGCAGTAATTGATCTCATCCAGCAGCACTACATCGAATTCTTCAGACATAATCTTGGCCTTACTGAATTCCCAAATTTCCCGGCTGGTTTTAATATCCTGTTCGGGATTTTTAGTATCCCAGGTAAAGCCATCACCCAAAACATGCCATTCGATATTGTCAAAACGTTCGGCGGCTTTTTGTTCGCCGGTTTGCCATTTCCCCTTAATATATTGGATGACGCAAACCTTCATATCCCAGCCTGCAGCACGAAAAACCATGCCCAAGGCGCTGGAAGATTTTCCCTTGCCCGAACCGGTATTGACCAAAACCAGTCCCCGTCGTCTATCTCTGGATTTCATAACCGTTATTCCTTACTTTGAGTGAACATAAGAGCTCGCGTGTCTTATAGCGACCGGCATTATCGCCTGAATCGGCTTCAAAACAAATGACAAGCCTT
Source organism: Methylobacter tundripaludum SV96 (assembly GCF_000190755.2). Taxonomy (GTDB): domain Bacteria; phylum Pseudomonadota; class Gammaproteobacteria; order Methylococcales; family Methylomonadaceae; genus Methylobacter_A; species Methylobacter_A tundripaludum. The sequence continues at coordinate 1,197,847 of NZ_JH109152.1, forward strand.
GGCGAGATCAATTCGCCAGAGAATTTGTAAAAGCAATGAGGAGGGTTCGAACAGGATGGGTTGGGATAGTTTCGAAGGCAGGGCGCCAAAAGTAGGCGCGTCTCTATCTAATGCACAATGTAAGACTTGACCCCGTGTTTTGCTATCAATGTCAAATGTAAGGCCTGACCCCGGCTTTCGCCGATGTCACTCAGGATTTCCAACACCCACTTTTTCAAGTGTCCGTAACTTTGATAGGCATCAAGCGGCAACCATTCGTACTTAACTTTACGCCAGAGTATTTCGATCAGGTTCAGCTCCGGGCTGTAAGGCGGAAGAAAATGTAAGCACACACCACGTTGTTGCCAGCCCGCCAGCTTTTCTTTGAATACGCCGCTACGATGAATGGAAGCATTATCCAACACCACACAGCACGGCACTTTAGTTTCTTCGTACTTGCCGGCATACGTTTCGACAAACGCATCAAAGGCATTGACAACCGTATCCGTTGTCACCGATTGTTCGGAGCTGTGGAAAAACAGATCATTGCTGCGACTCAAAAAACCTAACACATTCATGCGCTTGCTACGATAGCAGGGTATTTGTCGGGTCTCGCCAATCCGTTGCCATCCATAGGGTACACAGGGTGTCGTGCTAAATCCGTTTTCGTCAAAGTAGTAAAGCTTCAATTCCCCATCATCCTCTTGCTGTTTCAAGGCCTTCAGATATGCCTTATCACGTTGGAAATCTGCTTCATTACGCTTTCCCTTCACTGATTGCCGACAACGTTTCCAGGCATAGGCACTTTTTTTAAAATTCGTTTAAAGGTGTCAAGGCTGGCTTCCTTGCCCGTCTCCTCCAGCAATCGTGCTGCGGCGGCCTTGGGCTGGTGGGGGTTTTTGTCAATATAGCCCAGAAAAACGGCTTGTTCCTCAACCGTGAAGCGCACAGGCCTACCGCTTCGTGGACAATCGTAAAGCCCTATTAATCCCTCTGTTTCCCATTTGTCTAACCATGAGCTGACAGTCTCATGCTGGGACTCAAACAATTCGCTCAGCCGTGCAATTACATACCTTCTATTATTCAATAAGATAGCATGTGCCCGTTGTCTAACCCGGAATAAGGGGTGGTTACGATAGGCTTCGGTTAACGTTACTTCCTCTTCCGGGGTCAGTTTGGCGATGAATTTCAGGTGGACTCCTAATTTTTGTCTGTTATTGCAATCGTTTCCAGTTTGACACAATAAATTTACTTCCTAATAACTTTCGCATTACTACTTACACAATGTTAAAAGGGAACCAACGCAAAACAAAGCGACGTGTACCGGAAACCCATGGTGTACCTAACTCCGGATTTCCCGACAAAAGCGAGGTTGCTTTTTCAAACTCTGTGATGAATGCCAAGCCAAGCTGTTTATTTGCCTGCTCAGAATAAAAAGCCGCCGCATTATTCAGGTCGGCCGTAGCAGACGGGTGAACGATTATTTTCACTTCAAAGTTGCACGAGCTTGTGCGATCACTTCTTCGAACGCCATGCCGGCAACCGCTCCACTCTCGATCTCGGCAACACGCCTTTAAACTTCAACGGCCCAAGCGGATTCGATTTCGTTATCTTCATCAAGACTGGCGATGATGTGTTCCGCTAACAACGCACGCTCAGCGGGTACAAGTTTTAATACCTCAGCTTCCAGAATTTCAAATTGTGTTGACATGACATTCCCTCCAAACGATAAGTTTTAATTGTAACGTTTTAGGGCGGTTTCGCGCCAGCAAACCGCCAATCGACGCACAATATCCAATACAATCGGACATAAAAAATCCCCGCTTGGAAAAGTCCAAACGGGGATTAAATAGATCATCCCGATCATGGCGGATTGCCTAACGGCGAAACCCTACGAATGATCCACCTTACAGTGTTCAGACATCGCCAAAACATTAGGGACGGGGTTGCAAACCCCGTCCCGCTTGAAAGTGACGACCGCGTTTAAAGTATTGGCAGAAATCGGTGCTGACTTATCACGATTTAAAGATGCCAAGCATTTTGCCCCGTGGTTGGGATTGTGTCCTGGAACAAAAATATCCGGGGGTAAAAAAATCTCGGCCGCAACGAGTCGCACCACCAACCGTGCTGCGCAAGCACTCAAAATGGCTGCGGTAAATTTACGCGCCAGCCAATCGGCTTTAGGCGCGTACTACCGAAGACTTTGTGGCCGCATGGACAAAGCCAAAGCCGTCACCGCTTGCGCCCATAAACTGGCTCGGTTGATTTATGCGATGCTCACCAAAGGGGAAGACTATGTGGATCAAGGACAAGAACATTATGAAGAAAAATATCGTCAACGGGTCATTAAAAACTTAACCAAACACGCAGAGAAATTTGGTTTTCAATTGATTCCTGTACCCGAAGGCGTTTAAAAATACAAATTATATCAACTAGTTAAAATGAGCTTCTTGAGAGGCTGGGATACAGAGATTTAATTTTACCCTGACCCCAGTTATTTTCTTGATCAATCCTGAAAGTAGCGTGTGACACCGGGTCGTAGGCTGGGTTGAATGCAATGAAACCCAGCATTGGTCGACATCAGAAGCTGGGGTTCGCGTTGCTCTACCCAGCCTACGGCCCTGGCTACATATGATCCACCGTACAGCGTTTTTGTATGGCACCAAGTATCATATGGGGGCAATTCTTACTCTATAGTAGCCAAGAGACATGAGCATGACTGGAAATATGGCTGCAAGAAAATAGGCGATCAACATTTCACGAGAAAGCGCGTTATCTAACCAATACGCAATGCCCGAATGGTCACCTACTGATGAATTCCTTGCTGTGACTGATTCTTGAGTAGTGTTGCGCTTCTCTTGTGTTTTATCAATCTTGTTTACCAGTATCAAAATCCGAGCATTGTTAGCCTCGATGGCTTTCCGTCGCTCTGCCGTAGACTTAAGTTTAAGTAAGTCAGTATTGGACTTGTATAGCTCCTTGAGTTGTTCATTTTCTAATTTTGCGTCCTCTTGTAAATTTGTAATTCCGGTCGATTCGCTTTTAGAAGTGGCTTCATGGGAGTGCAGTTGAGCGGCTCTGTGGGTATCTGCAATTTGAAATACCACAGAGATAAATGGATACGATTGACAAATGCAGAATAGTATTAAGACTGGAAGCGGGGATTTGTTCAGGGAGTTCAGACGCCAGAATTCAATCGAAAGAAATATACTAATAACCTCCAGTATCAACAGTAATGAGGGAACCGCGTACACTTGAGATACGTTTATTAACTCACTTGTTTTTCGAACAGCATCAGCGGTGGCAGAGTTCTGACTCAGAGCAATATTGGGTTTAGATAGCGTTTCCAGCGGCGGAATAATAGTTCTATAAAAATTGACTGTTGATGGCATAGCAGAGAATGTGTACGCCGCTGATGCACACAAGAGAAGAATTGTCGATAGGATCTTACTAACATCGAAATTGATTATGCTCTGTAGAAATGAATATGCAGCATCAATGGATGATGGACTGAATGGATTGTTTTTTTCATCGGATGTCACAAATATCCCCTAAGGTTAATCAGATTGTTAGTAATGGAAGTCCTAAAGTGAAGTAGACACTTTTTCAGGCGTATATTAATTTTTTCAATCGCAGGCGCATAACGCAACTCCTGCAATCCGTTAGACAAGATACTATAACTATTGAATGATTGATAGCGTCCCGTTTCGGCAACTCAAAAACACACCTACAAAACTCGCGAATCCCATGCGTATTCCTAACCCGGAATATTCATAACCCCCTCAGCCACCATAACCGCCGCACCACCAACCCGAATAGTCAACATACTCTCCCCCTTATGATCCATCTCCAAATTCAACACACTACGCCGATTACTCTGCTCCCCCCGATCCACGGTAAATGTATAAGTCCCTTTCTGCATAAAATCAAACGAGCACAGATACGAAGCAAACGCAGGCATAGCGCTACCGACCGGCGGATCGTCGTGAATGCCGATTCTTGGCCCCAGCAGACGGGCATTAAAATCGGCATCCGCATACGGCGTTTTCGGGGAAAACAGCAGGATTTCCTGGGCGGCGGTTTGCGGAGCAATCGATTGGCTCCAGGCCGCATAATTGAATTTTGCGTTTCTTACGCTTTCGTAGCGCCAAACCGGAACGATCAGATACGGAACGCCGCAAGACACCAGACGCATAGCGTATTTTTTATGGTCAAGTTCCGACGGCTGTATGGTCAAAAAACTCGCCAACTCGTCATCGCTGGGCGTGAAGTAATCAATGACCGATGTCACTTTACGGGTGAACTGCACAAAACTGGGTTTGCCGTCTTCAGCAGAAATATTGACGTTGACCGGGCCGGTATTTTGCTCGAAAACCATCGGCGTAACCACTGCATTCAACTGAATGTCGCCGCAACTTGCCAGCACAAAAGCGGTGGCGATAATCGGATGTCCGGCAAAATCGACTTCGCCCAGCGGTGAAAAAATCCGCATCACGCGGTTGGTGATTTGTTTATCGGGATGAAATACAAACACCGTTTCCGATAGGTTCAACTCCCTGGCCACCAGCTGCATTTGCTCTTTGCTTAAGCCTTCGGCATTGGGGAAAACGGCTATTTGCGCGCCGCTGAAAATCTGTTTGGTAAATACATCGGCGATGTAATAGTTGTATTTCATAACGCTGGCTCTCCGTCATGCGGCAATGCTGAAAGGTTGACTTGAACGCTGCCGTTTTCAATGCGGATCGCATAAACGGGGATTTTCACGGTTTCATCTTCCAGACAAACGCCGGTTTGCAGGTTAAAGTGTTGTTTGTATAAGGGCGAAGCGACCACCGGTTGCCCGCCAATATCGCCGATTAAGCCGCGCGACAGGACATTGGCGTTGCCGAACGGGTCGTAATTGCCAACCGCATAAACTTTTGCATCGGGCTCCGGCATCCAGAAAATCGCCACTTGCTCCCCTTCAACCAGTGCGCAAACCCCCGAATCAGGCTGCAAGTCATCAACACTGCAAACATCTATCCACTGAACCATTAGGCTACCTCCACCAATTTAAAATGCTTGCGCTCGTTTTCATCGGCAGGACGAATCTGGCCGCGTTCTTCAACAAAGATGACATTATCATCGGACTGGTCGCTGTTGATGAAATGCCGGAAGCGTTTGAGCTTGGCTTCATCTTCAATCGCGGCTTTCCACTCGCATTGATAAGTATCGATCACATACTGCATTTGCTGCTCCAGTTGATCGCACAGTCCCAGCTTGTCTTCAAGCACTACCGATTTCAGGTAATCCAGACCGCCTTCCATGTTTTCCATCCACACCGAGGTGCGTTGCAGACGGTCGGCGGTGCGCACATAAAAACTCAAGAAGCGGTCGATGTATTTAATCAGGGTTTCCTTGTCCAAACCGGTGGCGAATAAATCCGCATGGCGCGGTTTCATGCCGCCGTTTCCGCAGACATACAGGTTCCAGCCGTTTTCGGTGGCAATAATGCCGACATCTTTGCCCTGCGCTTCGGCGCATTCTCGGGTACAGCCGGACACCGCGAATTTGATTTTATGCGGTGAACGCAAGCCTTTGTAGCGGTTTTCCAATTCTATCGCCAGCCCCACGCTGTCATCGACGCCGTAACGACACCAGGTGCTGCCGACGCAGGATTTAACCGTACGTAAGGACTTTCCGTAAGCGTGCCCCGATTCAAAACCGGCATCGATCAATTCTTTCCAGATATGCGGCAATTGATCGACCCGCGCGCCGAACATATCCACGCGCTGCCCGCCGGTGATTTTGGTATAGAGTTTGTATTTTTTACCGACCTGCCCTAACGCAATCAGCATGTCGGGGCTGATTTCGCCGCCGGTGATGCGCGGCACCACCGAATAAGTGCCGTCTTTTTGCATGTTGGCTAAAAAGGTGTCGTTGGTGTCCTGTAGCCCCAAATGATCTTTTTCCAGGATATGCTCATTCCACTGCGAAGCCAAAATATTGCCGACAGTCGGCCTGCAAATTTCACAGCCTTTGCCCTTGCCGTGTTTATGCAGCAAATCGGCAAAGGTTTTGATTTGTTCGACCCGAATCAGGTTGTGGAGATCCTGCCGGGTATAGGCAAAATGCTCGCAAAGATCGGTATTGACTTCAAATCCCTGTTTCGACAATTCCGAATCCAGAACCGATTTAAGCAACGCAGAACAGCCGCCGCAACCGGTCGCGGCTTTGGTTTCCGCTTTTAACGCGCCCATCGTCATGCAGCCGCCCTCAATCGCCGAGCAAATCGTGCCTTTGGTCACGTCGTAGCAGGAGCAGATTTGCGCCGAAGCCGGCAACGCATCCGGGCCCAAACCGACCGACTCGTCGGAGCGGTGCGGTAAAATCAGCGCATCGGGATTCTCCGGCAGTTCGATACCGTTCAGGCAATATTGCAATAAGGTTCCGTAACCCGACGCATCGCCGACCAGCACCGCGCCCAGCAATTGTTTTTTATCCTGACTGACCACCAGGCGTTTATAAACTTCGCTTGCACCATTTTGGTAAGTGTAAACCATCGCGCCTTGGGTTTTGGCATGAGCGTCACCGATACTGGCGACATCAACACCCATCAGTTTCAACTTGGTGCTCATATCCGCGCCGGTAAAGCTGGCGGCATCGCCCGCCAAATCGGCCACCACCGTGCGCGCCATCGCATACCCCGGAGCGACCAATCCGTAAATCATGCCATTCCACAACGCGCACTCGCCAATCGCATAAATGCTAGGATCGGAGGTGCGGCATTGGTTATCGATGACGATGCCGCCGCGCTGGCCGACTTCCAGCCCGGAAGCTCTGGCAAGATCGTCTCGCGGGCGAATCCCTGCCGAAAACAGCACGATGTCGGTTTCCAGCTCTTCGCCGTCGGCAAAACACATTTTATTAATGCATTGTTCGCCATCGGTAATGATGCTGGTGTTTTTGCCGGTATGCACGATGACGCCTAAATTCTCAATTTTCAGCCTTAACATCGCACCGCCCGCGTCATCGAGCTGCACCGCCATCAAGCGCGGAGCGAACTCGACCACATGGGTTTCCAAGCCTAGATCCATTAACGCCTTGGCCGCCTCCAAACCCAACAAGCCACCGCCGACGACGGTGCCGACCTTGCCTGTTTTGGCAGCGGCGGCAATGGCTTCAAGATCTTCAATCGTCCGATAAACCAGACATTGCGCGCGATCATGCCCGGGAACGGGCGGCACGAATGGATACGAACCTGTCGCCAAAACCAACTTGTCGTAAGCTATGGTCAAGCCTTTTGCCGAAGTGACGGTTTTGTCGGCTCTGTTAATCGTTGCGACTTTGTCGCCTAGATGAATGGTAATGCCATGCTGTTCAAAAAAGCCGTCTTCGACTAAAGACAGTTCTTGCGCCGTTGTGCCGGTAAAAAATGCCGATAAATGCACCCGGTCATAGGCTGCTCTGGGTTCTTCGCAGAAAGTAATAATTTCATAGTGTTCTTTAATGGGGCTTTCAACCAGACTTGCCAAAAAAGACTGTCCGACCATGCCATTACCAATGACGACTAATGTTTGTTTGACGCTCATATACAACCTCGATAACGATGTTTCCTGTTTGGAGTTGTAGAGCAATGCCTGTGCCACAATAAACAAGCCAGTGATTTTAATTACTTATTGAACCATCAGCCTGAAAAATAAAGTACTGCAATGAGCCAAGATGGTGCGTGTAAACAAGTAACGCTCATTATAAGTGCAACAACAATTACATTTTCATTGCCGCAGGCGCGTTTACTAGCGACCCGACACGCCTCCGCATTATTCGGCACAACTATAGAAATCAATGGGACTTTATTTATTGGGCTGGCGACTTAGGCGATTAATACAATCACCGTCAATAAATGGCGTAGTTTGTGCTAATCGTTTGAGAATGAACACCTTAAATATATTACTTATTGAAGATGAAACGACAGATCAGTTATTAGAAAAGACACTGATTGCTAAAGGCTATTCAGTCACCAACACGGTACCCTCTGAAACAAACATTCCATCCTTAGCGATGACCAACAAAACCGACCTTGTTATTTTTAATATCGACAGTCCCAAAAAGTATTTTCCGCACATCCATTACCTCAACCGGAACCAGCCCCTCCCCATCATTATCTTTGCAGCTGACGATACCTCCGACACCATCAAGCAAATCGTTAAGGCCGGAGTCAGCGCTTATGTTGTCAACGGTTTGGAAACCAGCCGCATTAACAGCATTATCAATATCGCCGTGGCGAGATTTAAGGAACAACAACGGCTTACCAATGAGTTGGAAAAAACGAAATCCAGGCTTGAAGAAAGGAAACTGATCGACCGGGCAAAAGGCATCTTAATCAAAACCCGCGGCTTTACCGAAGACGATGCTTATCACACCCTGAGAAAACTGGCGATGGATCGCAATATAGCGATCGGCGAAATGGCGAAAAACATTATCGCCATGGCTGAACTGCTTAAGTAGCCGGCATCAAAAATACCACGAAGCCGGATAAAACTTCGTGGTAAAACGCCTTAGCTATCGAATAAACCAAACGTCATTGGCAGCCTGAAATTAAGCGTAACGTCTTGCGAATCTGTCGTAGTGCCGATGCCTAAAGATAAATTGAAGGTAGTTCGTTTGGAATATTTGAAGGAATAGCCAACTAAAAGCTGCCCTATATCCAGCGTACTTCCCGGAATCGTTCTTCCATCAATTTGAGAATCTAAAACATGCTTGTGCGAGTACCCTAAACTGTACGATGACCGTTCATTAATGCCGAACCCCATACCAAAACTTAATCCTAGCGTATCACCCGGATCAATCTTCCCGAAGTTCGTACTGGTTTCGGCATTATAACTGTAGCTAAGATTGCCGAAAAAAACCGCTGGATCGGTTGGATAAAGCGCTGTAACACTGGGCTGAAAACTGTAGTATCCGGCACCCGTCGGCAATTCGGTTGGAAATGTTGCTCCGGGAACGCCTTGAGCTTGTACAGACACAACGTCGAAAGGGCTTTTTCCTGTGGGTGCCGTTGCAACGATATTGCCGACAAAAATCGGCCAACCGCCGGCTCCACTGTTAAGCTGATAACGACTGGCAAATTCAAGGTCGCCAATGCCGCTTCCGGTTGCATTAAAGGTTTCATCAACGCCCGCACCAATACTGACCGGTCGTGAGCGTTGAGTATCATCACGATAGACGTAAGGAACCCTGAACTCCACCTCCAGCCTATCCGTTATGCCGTAACGGGCTCCCAGAGCGCCGATAAAACTGTGTCGTTTAACTGAGCGAAGATCGATAAGGCCGATAGCAATAGCGGGAAGAAAGGTAAATGCATCAAGAAACACCCGGTCATTACTGGTGTAAGCGTAATACATCGACGGTTCGACAACAATTTTCCCTTTTCTGGTTAACACGCCGCCTACGGTTTCGCTTAATCTGGGTATTTCGGGCGGCCTTGGTTTTTCCGTTGCTCCGGGAGGCGCTTGACCGACAGGCTTGGACGGAAGTTTATTAGGCGATATTGACGGCTCATTATTATCTTTTGCCGCAACGATTTGAGGCTTGTTTGCTGCCTGCTGAACCGGTGCCGCTTTATTCTCTACGGCTTGATTGGTCAAGGCATCAAGACGCAACTTAAGTTGCTCCAGTTCTTTGCCTTGCTCGGCAATGATCTGCCGTTGTATTTGGAATTCTTTTTGCTGTTCGGCAATTAATTTCTTGTATTGCGCCGCAGAATTATTTTGCTTAGCTGTTTCTGCATAACTCCTGTTTACAAAAAAAACACAACAGATAAAGATACCCCCCTTAATAGCCAAAAATAGAGGAAATTTTCCGCTCCTAAATTTCATCTTCATATTATTATTTCCATTTTTTAGGTATTAGATTAGCAGCAATTAAATTCCCTACGTTGTCATTTAGAATTGAATTTAGCTGTAGCAATTAATAAGCATAACGGACTTATTAATTGTTTTTTAAACATCAATTTTAGTATTTATTACTTGGACTTTTATAGATAAATAAAAGCTCCGGAAAAAGATAAGCGCGGATAAACAAGCCATCCCGTTAACTTTATAAATTATTAAGCCCATCAGGACAATTAGTATGAATACGTAGCAGATAGGTTATTAATTGGGTGAATGATGGCATTTTCTACATCATTACTCCATACACAGCGGTACCCATCAGTTCCATAAAAACCGGAACGCAGGTTGGTTGTAAGGCTATACGTTTTAAGATGCTCGTTTTAAGATGCTCGTTTTAGTCCAAAACGACTCAGCGACTATCGGGATTTATTTAACACCGCTACAGAGTGGATAATGATCGACCACGACACCCTTTAATTGGATTAATGCACATTGGGCATAATCAGGTTATTAAAGACCGCACCGTTATTATTCAAATCCAAACCTTTTAAGTTACTAACCGCTATATTAATATCGGTAACAGTTCTAATAACCTGGTTGTCAACGTTATTCTGAATAACCGAACCCAACCCCGTCATTGCCAACTCCGGAGCTTGATTCAGGGTTCCGTTCTGAAACAGTGATGCATTCTCCGGTAATTGAAAAAATGAGGAAGAAACTACCGAACCGTTCAACGAAGTGATTCTATCCAAACTAAAATCGATGTTCGTTCCGTTTGGCAGCGCAAACCCGCCTCTTAGTTGATCCAACTCACTGTCGGACGCACGATCCCAATTATCAAACCGTTGAGCGGCAATGCTTGACATCTCATCCGCTGATACCTGACAGGCGAAACCGCCCAAAACCGCTATCCAGAGTGCAACCTTCATGAGTTTTCGGTAGACGTTAAATTTATATGTTTTCATCTTAAACACTCCGCTTAATTAAAAATCCCAACGTCCGGGTTGCAACATATTGAATGCCCCTAAACTGGCTCGATCGGCGGCGGAACCCAGCGGCGCCTTGACCCGAAGCGCCCACTCTTGCTGATCCTGAAAATGCCCTGCCGCGACATCCTGTTTATCATGGATTAAAAATAAAATACGGTTCCCCCACATTTCTTCAAACTCATCGCGGGGTATTACCTTTATGCCTACAGCGGGATCTCCCACCAGAACTTCCTGGTCACTAACGCCTTTAATAATAACGAAATGCAAGTAACCGTTATTATTGATAATGGTGATTGCCGGAACATTGGCTGTAACCAATTGATCCAATTTGATCTTGAAACCATCGGAGCGGTAGCCGTGCCTTTCCAGATAAAGTTTTATATCCAGTAACGAAAAACCCTGTTTTTGAATCTTCTGCCGATCACCGTTTTGATACATATCAACAAATACGCTTTGCTCGTCTACCGCATCGTCATAATGGTAGGTCAGCAAGCTGGCCAAAGTGGCCGAACCGCAACTGAAGTCGTACTGTTGCTTGTATACGGTCTTGAATCGCCGTTCTAAAAAACTGGTCACGGGAACGTCATAGTTTCCGGCGCCCGCAACGCCATTAAAATTAATATCGCCCGCATTGCTACACAATGTGGGTAGCATGAGAAGAACACATTTAACAAAAAATCGCATCATGTCGCACTTCCACTAAATAAAAATTTATTAAGGGGCGATCGTTACATTCACGATAGTCGAATCCTGAATGATGACGTTGTTACCGCTGTTTTGAATAACACTGGTAAAACCGCTTGCCTGTGTAAATGAACCGCCGTCAATTATGTTGGCGCCATTCACATTATTGTTTGCCTGGTTGTCCGCCAGCGTAGCGCGTACGTTCATGTTATTAAGGGTAAATATATCGACTCCTTCGCGCCCCCGCGCATTATCCAGCTCTTCCAATAACGCTGTTTCGGTCGAAGAAAAAAGTAACTTGTCCTGATTTTGATCAGCTCCGGCTTGCGCCGCCTGACTTTGCGCAATAACTACAAGTAGCGTTAAAACGCAGTTCTTTACAATAGTTCCCATAGCACCCTCCTCACATATTTGACGATATGCCAGTTAAGAACCGGTGAGCGATTGCTCACTCACCGGCAAACTGCAGTTTATTAACCAATACCGTTAATAAACCTTAAGGTGCAACAGTTGCAGTGCCTTGGGTAACCGTTACAGTGCCGTCAACCAATACCGATTGTTGCGCTAAACCGCTACCTGAGTTTTGAAAGGTTTGGGTAATACCGGCGTTGCCGACAATCGAATGATCGATATGATTGCCGAATGGTATAGAAGCCAATACCGTAGTATCGGATGGTAAACCGGCAGGGCTACCAGTGACTGAACCGTACAAATCTTGATTGTTGGCTTTGTAAGTGCTGGTGGCGTTACCGATACCGGCAACTGCATTGCCATTGCCATGAGCTTTCAACTCGAAATATTGCGAGGTGGCGTTTCCGACATTGGCTGATGCTGAACCGTCGCCCTTGGCGTCTGATTTGTTGTTAGTAGCCGTAGCGGTTCCTGTATTGGATGATGCTGAACCATCTTTCGCATCTGATTTATTGTTAGTAGCAGTAGCGGTTCCTGTATCGGATGACGCTGAACCATCTTTTGCATATGATTTATTGTTAGTAGAAGTGGCATCTCCAGTACCGTTTACAGCAGCAGCTTGATCCTGAGCCTTTACTTTGCCGTCGGCACCAGTACTGTTATCGGTTTGAGTGACAGTTTTGGTAGTAGAAGCATTGCCAGTGCCATTGACAGCCGCGCTGTTATCTTTAGCTTTGGCATAGCCATCTTGACCACTACTGCTATCAGTTTTTGTGATAGTTGTAGTCTTGGTATCAGTAGTACTTGCAGAACCGCTACCGATTGAAGAAGCACCTTGATCGTCAACCTTCACTTTGCTATCGGAACCAATACTGTTATCAGTTTTTGTGAGCGTTGTAGTGTCGGTATTAGTTTTGGTGCTGGTGTTATTACTATCCACCGTTTTTACGCTGTTGTTTGTATCGGTGAGGGTTTTAGTATTGGTATCAGTAATAGCACCGATTGTAGAAGTACCGCCCCCCTCAATTGAAGAGTTTCCTTGACCTAAGCTTGCTGCTACAGTTATTGGGTCCTGTGCCCATGCACTAGAAGCTACGCCCAGTGCAAGAAGAATACTTGCAGTTAATATTTTTTTGTTAAATTGTTTCATTGTTATTACTCCATGAATATATTTAAATATAATCAGATGTCGTTCACTAAAAATATCTGATGCAATTGCAACAACCGCCTCTCTCGCCATTTCTGTGAGCTAGCCGGTTATCACAATTACAGTATCCTTAACAGCCCCTTAAATTTCCATAGAGACAAAATCAACAAAACATTAAAAATCAGTAAGATAGGTATAAACACTTAAGTAGTAAGACGAGTATTCAAGAGAACTCATGAACATCCGGCGCTTCGACAAACTCTGCACGAATGGAGAACGTTATCCGACCGGCATACAGCACTGACTCTGTATTGCCCTCGCCTTTGACTTATCAAATCACGGGACTTTAACGCGACAGAAAAAACCAGCGTCCTTTCGCGTTCCCTGTCGTAAGTGGCAAAGTCTTGACCGGCATTAGCCGGGAAATTGAAGACGCGGCCGTTTCTATCGTGACGATAAAAACGGCGCGGTCAATGAAGAATCAGGCTGAACCTGAAATGTAGATACGACGATAATCAGTCGGTTGTTTGTCTAAACAGGCACCCGAACTGCACTGCGGCAGCCCGTAACTCCACCTGGCTATGCTATTTTTTTCAACCACTCTTTAACAACAGGCCAGCCGCGTGTGAGCCATTGTTCTGTTACAAAAGCCGCCGCAGGTTTAATCTTCTTCCCTAGCGTCTTGGCATAAAACCATAACCTGTCCGCAAATGACGCGTCAGTACTATCGCGCATCTGTAAATAACGCGAACCCAAGCCATCAATAAACACCGGTTTAAACAGCCACATTTCCAGAATAGACGTTACCCACATAAACATGAATGAAACGCCCATGCCCATACCGGCAAAAATAACCAACCAGGCAAACATCGGGTGAATCTTGGTCAGCCACCATGACAATATATCGGCTACAAGAAACGCATAAGGCATGCCGATAGCAATGCACTTATATTGCGTTGTCGTGGTCTCCGCAAAACTAAAGATAAGCCCCACGAACATAAAGATGAAGCTGATGCCGAACATATGCACATGCGAAACCCGCGTTAATGACGCGAATGTAGCCCCCGTATCCTCTGTGGTTAAGGCTTTTAGCGCCTCGAATTGGGTAAAATCCGGTATCCCGGACGCTTCCTTGTTATGGCACATCACGCAACGGCTCTCGATTATTTTGTCGATGCCGTCCGCCTTATAATCATCGCTGTTCGCGCCATCCCTAACCCATTCCATGATCTTAAATCGTTCCTGTTCCGGGGCATTATCCTTCATCGAACCATTCAGTTTCTGCTCCAAAACCGTGCCTGACCGATTGCCGTAATAACTGTAAACAATATCATCAACGGACAAGCCGAATTTACCGTCCGCCATACCGTGGGTAAACAATATTTGAATTAATGCAAAGAGATAGCCTATGCCAACCGTACACAGATAACCGGTAAACAGTACCTTGATAGGGGTATCGTGATCTTTTAGGGGAGTATATTTTGTTGTCATAATGTCGATTGATAATGTGTTGCGTTCCAGGTCCAATCATGAACCCATGATTTCATGTCTAGCGCCCGGCACGAGTCAATGACCGAACTACAGCGCTCAACAAGATTATACGTTGTCTTGATTACGTTATTATTGCCATTCTTCAACCCGCTTTCTGCTTATCGCGGTTATTCAGCAGCATCCCCTCCGCCTTGCTGCCCAAGTAAACATAAATACCCAGCGACACCAGCAGCGACGCCACCGCAATAATGATCCAGACCGCTTCAATGATATGTTCGCCATCGCCCTTTAATGCGAATTTAAAAATCATCAACAGCGACTCAATGGACACTGCGATAATAATCACCGCAATAAAACGGGTAATCGTGCGCCGGGTCGAGCTATGCCTGAGCACATCCTTGTACAACAGCACTTCTTCTTCCAGCGTTGTCTTGCCCAGATCAAAAATAGCCAGGCTCAAGGTCAGGTAAATAACCACGCCCAACGGCATCTCCAGCCGCTTTTCCGGCGTCATCATCGCATATATCACATCCAAACACTCAACCCCGGCCGCATAAAGCAACATCAACGCGACCGTAAACAAACCGAGCACGATCAGCGTATACATGGCTTTAAAATAGGGTTCGAAATGAATGCGCCTGCTATCGCCGGTCAATATCGCCAGCATGGAGCTAAGATCAATATCCAGCACAACGACACCCTTTATGGTGCTGTCATCATTGTTAACTTTCATGCTGGCGGACAGGCATAGCTCCCGTCTGACGCTGGACAAATAAGGCTCAGTTACCGCTACCCCGTCAGCCTTCATCGCCGCCAAATAGTAGGGCCGGTTACTACGGTCCGCATCCAGGCCGATTTTAGGATGATGCTTAAACTGACTGCCCGGCACGTTCATGCAGATTTGCTTGCCTTTTGCGTCAAGCAGGTAAAGAAGACTGACAAACGGGTAATAAGAACACAGGGAATTGAGAAACTCGGCAAGTTCCTCATCACTTTTCTCGAACATTTTGTCATCGGCAAAACAACTCAAAATGGAAGAAAGCAGGTTATGAATAGCGACGCGATGTTCCTCGTATTTCTCAATAACATTGATATGACTCATTTTAGACATGCTTTCGATCCCGAGAATTCATGATAACTCTCCAGGCTCCAGCAGGTTTTGTGCCAGACGATCAAAACAGTCAACAACCCTTCCTGTGCGCAGAAATCACACACCAAAACAACCTAATTGGTGCAATGCACAGGGAATTTGCACCTATTAAGTGCGTTATTTTAAGGGCTCCGACCACTCTTGTTCTACAACAGGTCGCTTATAGCACTTATATTTGTTAAATAATTAACATAAATAACCCATATAGAAATTTTGGCACAACGATTGCTTTTAACACTGCAGAGACTCCAATGGCGGAGCATTAAAGAAATATTGGTTTAATGGCGAACTCTATTGACAAAGGCGTCTATCAGACTGAATGCATTGAGCATTCCGCTGAGAGACGCTTTTTTTTGCCTGATCCAGGCCGCTATTTCCATGAGTTAAATCACTTTATGTATTTGCCGATATTTTGATATTTGCGCATCAAACATAAACAGGGCTATTTCTGAGACACCTTAGAACTGAACAACAGCAGTTTCTTGCGGGCATGTAAAAAACGAATTAAGACGAATTTGAACAATGGAAACGGGTAGATCAACTAAAGACGACATTTACCCTCCAAAAAACCGGGATGAACAGCACTCTAGTAATCGGGGAAATGGCAAAAAATGTTATTTCCATGGCTGAACTCATTAAACAAACATTTCTATTATGAATACGGAAAAAAAACTATTCTCTTATTTTGAACCTATTGTTAGCACTGTCGGCGGCTCTATCAGCAGCCATGAAGCATTAGCCAAACAAAACAAACCTATGAATCAAGAAAAGATACTATTCCCCTATTTCCAACCTATTATTGGCGCTGCCAGCGGCACTATCATCGGTTACGAAGCATTAGCCCGGCAACATGACGCCAATGGCCGGGTTATTTCGGCCGGTGAATTATTCTCTTCG
The DNA here is from genome assembly GCF_000190755.2 of Methylobacter tundripaludum SV96. GTDB lineage: Bacteria > Pseudomonadota > Gammaproteobacteria > Methylococcales > Methylomonadaceae > Methylobacter_A > Methylobacter_A tundripaludum. The sequence continues at coordinate 1,214,467 of NZ_JH109152.1, forward strand.
CCGGACATTGCCCCCGACCAACTGATAGCCTGGGATCGCATGGTTCGACGTCAAGCTCTGGAGCAATTCAGTCGATCAAATTACAAGGGATATTTAACCATCAATATTTCAGCCGCCTGGATCGACCACCTCGCTGACTTTACTTCATTGCCGACACTGCTCATGCTGGACGAGTTTAATGTTGACAGAAACCGCGTCATTATTGAAATAACCGAATCAAAAGGCGACTTGGATAAACTTGTTGAAATTGCCGACCTGTATCGCCAACACGGCTTAAAAATAGCGATTGATGATTTTGGCGCCGGGTTTTCTCAGCTGGAAAGAGTCATGGCCATACAACCCGACATCATCAAACTGGACATGCAATTATTCCAGAATGCCGCCAAAGGCGGCATAGCCAGCGATGTGGTGCATTTAATATCCCGCCTGGCGAAACGCACCGGTTGCCGTATCGTTTGCGAGGGAGTGGAAACCATTGACGACTTCCATTTCGGCTTAAGTTGCGGCGCTCAATATATGCAGGGCTATCTGTTTTCACCCGCCACAGCGGAATTTAAAGAACCGCTGCATTATCAAAAACAAATCAGTTCACTGAGAAAGACCTTCCTGAAAAAAACCTTGGCCAAAGAAGAACACAAGATACAGTTTATCGCCAATATTAAGGGCTTGATCGAATGCCTGAAAATAGCGCTGGAAACCGACTTCAACCTCAAAAAATTATCCGCGCACCCGTTTGAAACGAGCGGCATTTTACGGTTCTATTTATGCAATAACGAAGGCGATCAGATCTCATCGAATTTTAATTTTGCCGATGGCAACTGGTTCGAGGACCCGACTCAAATCGGCTTTAACTGGGCATGGCGACCTTATTTTTATCAATTGCTGGCGCTTGAGTCGGCAAAAGACAGTTACCGCCTGGTAACTTCTGAACGCTATCGGGATTTTAATAACGATATGCTGTGCAAAACCCTATCGCTCAGACTGGACGACGAGCGTATTTTATTAATCGATATTGCTGCCGAATGGCTATGATGTTTAACCTTCGAAGCGATTTAATCGTCCGTCGCCTTTAGACATTCACTATATCCTGAGATTCGTACATAACGATGCAATCGCCAAACAAGGAAGGCTTTTTTGTGTCTCGCACCACTTTGAGGCGGACGCAATAGCCAACTAAAACAGAAAAGTGACCACCGCTTTCAACTTTCCGTCATCGATGACGGGCATTGCAAGCATGGAATTCAAGCGTCCTTCTACCGGCACAACTTCCGCGTTATTTCTGATGGCCGGAACGCCGGTTAGCCATACCCTGCCCAATAGTCCCTCGCCTTTGCGCACGGAGATGGTTTCAAACATTTCTGCCAGCTCATCATTTTGTTTACTGTATCCCGACTGACACACCAGCCGTTGACCGCGTTCATCCGGCACCCAGATCTGTATGCGTTTGGCAATCGGCGTCGCTTTAGCCGACAGAAATGTCATGATATAAACCTGGTTTGCAACCACCGAAACCGGAATACCCAGCGCCGTCGTTATCCCGGCTTTTCTGGCATCCGAACTTCTGATAAAAGCGGAGGCTTGCCCCAGATCCTCTATGAGTACGGGCATGCCTGTTGCCCATACCTGTCCGGGTAAACCGGAACCCTTGATGAAGCTCGTTCCTCTGGAGATGTTTTCAAATTCATCCAACGTACCGTAATATCCGTCAATAACCGCCAGCTCAGTATTTTTCTCCGCGCTGTTGCTCCATACTTCTATCGCGCCGGCATGATGCTGATCGTCCCCACACAAAAAAACCACCACGGCCATTATAAATTCACCTGAAAAAACAGGTATCGCAATACCGCAGGTTAACCCTGCTTTTTTGGCTGATTTTGTCCGCTTGAAATAAGAGTGGTCAAATTCGGTTAACACGACAGGATGACCGGCTGCCCATGCTTTACCGGGCAAACCTTCATCATAAGCGAAGGATTCCTTTTCACTGGCAACCCGGAATTCATGCAAAGAACCATACAGTCCGGCGCTAAAGCCCAAGCGGGTACGATCTTTTGTGGGTATCCATATTTCCGTTACCTTAATAAATGTTTTCATATCAAGCCGTTTGCTTTATGGAAGAAAGCCGCTTATGAGTCGCCGATCGATGTTCTTCATATTTTTCAAAAACATTAAGATGGCTTATCTTGGACATAATCGGAATACCTGAGAATTAATAATGATTCTCCAAGTAGTAGCAGATTTTATGCCGAATTGGAGAAACGGCTTGGACAACAGCATCAATGCAGGAGCCGTATAGCGGTGTACCGAGGAGCCTATATCTGTCCATGCTGCCGTAAAACGCCTGCTTTTGGTGCAGCCATTCCTATACCGCATCTCAAGAGAACTCAATTGGTGCACCACATCGAAAGATTGCACTCATTCGATGCATTGTTCTCGAAACCCTCATTATCCTTGCGATATGAAAGGTAATCGGTAACCAATTGTAATTATTAAATAAGATCTATGGAAAAATATCATATAACCATTTTGGCACAACGCTTGCGTTAAACACGACAGAAGCCCTGATAGCGGGGCACTGAAAGATCTTGGTTTAACGGCGAACCATATTGACAAAGGCGTCTAACAGACTGAATGCAGTAGCATTCCGCTTGAAGACGCTTTTTTTTGTCCTTCTTTAAGGATAGAAAAACCTAACAATGGATTAATAAATGTCCGCAGCAATTTAAGCTCCCATTACATTGCAAGCATTCGATACATTCTGGATTTAATAGCGTCGGCACATCAATCGTAACGATCGGCCGGAACATGGATCTAATCGAAAATATTTACTATTTAACAATCCCAATCATAACTATAGAAACAGGAGATTGCATCATGCTAAATAACTTGAAAAACTCCGGACAGTTAACTATCAAAATGCGTTTTACGATCATTGTAAGTACGTTGGTCATCGGTTTTTCACTGTTCGGTTTCGCAACATTCAAGGCCATGAATACACTGAATGTTAATGGCCCCATTTATCAACGCATAGTTCAGGGTAAAGATATTATTGCCGATGTCCTGCCTCCGCCTGAATACATTATCGAATCCTATCTGGTGACGCTGCAATTAACCCAAACCACCGACCCGGCTGAAATCAGCACCTTGGTGACGCACTTTCAATCGCTAAAAACGGAATACGAGTCCCGTCATCGTTATTGGACAGGCCAATCTTTGGAACAGGGACTCCAGGTTTCTTTACTTGAACGTTCTTACCGGGCGGCGCAAACCTTTTACAATGAAGCCGGCCAGCGGTTTTTGCCGAGCATCCAGGCGGGCGACCGTGACGGCTCACTCGCCAGCCTCCTGAAAATGCGTCGCGCTTATGAAGAGCATCGTAATGCTATTAATGACGTAGTGAAACTTACAACAGCCCGCAACCTGGAAGATGAGGCACACGCGCAAAATACAATACACGGGTACGAAATCCTCCTGGTCGGCATTTTTATCTTCAGCGTTGCTATGGCAGTCGTGTTGACCGTACTGATCAGTCGCAGCATCATACGATCGCTCAAGACCGTCCAACAGGTTGCAGGAGCCATTGCCAATGGAGACCTGCACTCCAGCATTGACACGCATCAAAAAGATGAAATCGGGGATCTGTTGCGCTCCATGAAAACCATGCAGGATTCGATCAACTTCTTCGTTACCGGCCTGGACGATATGGCGCAAAAGCACGCACAGGGCTGGGTCAAAGAGCAACTCGACAGTTCAACATTCTCCGGTATCTACGGCAAGATAGCCTATGAAGTTAATGACTTGATTCAATCGCGTATCCTGATCAACAGAAAGCTGATCGGCATCGTCTCCCAATATTCAAAAGGTGATTTCTCTCTCGACATGGACGTTTTGCCGGGAGAAACCATTGTCATTACCGAGATTATGGACAATGCCAAAAAGACCTTTCTCGCCGTTAACAACGAAATCAAAATGCTTGCGGAAGCAGGCGCTCAAGGCGATTTCTCAAAGCGTAGCGATCCGGATAAATTTGAGTTCATGTTCAAGGGGATTTTGGCCAATCTCAATCACCTGATGGAAACCTGCGATGTCGGCTTCAACGACGTGCTGCATGTCGCCGATGCCCTGGCTCAAGGCGACTTGACCCAAACCATCGACAAAGACTATCCCGGCACCTTTGGCGAAGTGATTGTCGGCATGAATAGTATTGTAGGAAACCTCAAAGGCCTGGTCGGCAATATCAAGGATTCCACCGACAACATTCACACAGCGGCTAACGAAATCGCCACCGGTAACAATGACTTATCGCATCGCACCGAGGAGCAAGCCGCCAGCCTGGAACAAACCGCCGCCAGCATGGAAGAGCTGACCTCCGCCGTGCAGCATAATGCCGTCAACGCCCAACAGGCCAACCGGCTCGCCGTTGACGCATCCGACATCGCGGGCAAAGGCGTTGAAGTGGTCGGCCAGGTCGTCATGACCATGAATGAAATCAATGAATCGTCACGTAAAATCGGGGACATTATCTCGGTGATCGACGATATTGCTTTCCAGACCAACATTCTTGCCCTCAACGCTGCGGTAGAAGCCGCCCGCGCCGGTGAACAAGGCCGGGGCTTTGCCGTTGTTGCCGTAGAAGTGCGCAACCTCGCGCAACGCGCCGCGACGGCTGCCGGGGAAATTAAAGAGCTGATTAGCGATTCGGTCGATAAAGTCTCGGACGGCAGTAAGCTGGTTGCCCAAGCCGGGCTGACCATGGAAGACATTGTCACCTCCATCCGCGGCGTTACCGACATGATGTCTGAAATCACCGCCGCCTCCGCCGAACAAAGCGCCGGCATCGAACAAGTCAATCAGGCCATCACCCAAATGGATGACGTAACCCAACAAAATGCCGCTCTGGTAGAACAAGCCGCTGCGGCCGCGGAATTGCTGGAAGAACAAGCGCAAAACCTGGTGATCACAGTGAGCAGTTTTAAAGTGGTAGATAGCTCGGGCACGTCAAACAGCTACTTTCATTTACCGCCTGCGAAAAAAGAAATAGCGCTACCCAGAGCAGTTGCCGGTAGGAAGTTACAGTTACAACTTGCTGGTAATGATGAGTGGGATGAGTTTTAATCCCCCTTTATTATCTAAAAACGATCTATTTTGCCCCTTATTCGCCCTATCAATAGCCATGGACATCACCATCACCACACCCGCCCTGTTATTTCCCGCCATTTCAGTTTTATTTTTGGCCTATTCCAACCGTTTTCTGGCGATTGCCAGCCGGATTAGAGAACAGCATAACCTGTTTAACAAAACCCAAAGCCCGGTTGCCAAAAAACAGATCGACAGCTTAAGGCTCCGCATCCGCTTTATTGTGGCGATGCAAGTGCTGGGCGTCGTTGGCATTATCTGCTGCACACTCGCTATGGGGCTGATCTTTTACGGACTACAGTATTACGGCAACATGACTTTCGGCTTCAGCATGGTGTTTATTGTTTTATCGTTGTTAGCATCAATAAGCGAGTTATTGCTTTCAACAAAAGCGCTCAATATCGAGTTGGAAGATATGGAAGCGCATTCGTCATAGTTGGTGCAAACGAATAGGTGAATGCACAAAATTGATGCATTACAGACATACACCCCTCTCACCTTGCCCTCCTCAATACGAACTATAACCGCTGATATTCATTAACTTAAATCCATAAAATAAGCATCCACCCATTTTGGCACAACGATTGCTTTAAACATTACAGGAGCTCCAACGACGGGGCACTAAAAAATACGGGTTCAACGGCGAACCCAAACAGACAAAGGCGTCTACCAGACTGAATACAGTACGTATTCCGTTAGGTGACGCTTTTTTTTTGCTGATTTTTTCAAACCTGCTGAGGTCAATATGAAACAAACCGGACGATTTACTATCAAAAAACTGGTTACGGCGCTGGTTGCCGTGGCTGCGGTATCAACCTTTTCCTTTGCAACCAGTGCCTACGCAGCTGAAAAGCTGGAAAAGGAAAGCTTAAAACTCGGTTTCATCAAACTGACCGATATGGCGCCGTTGGCGGTTGCCCTGGAAAAAGGCTATTTCGAAGATGAAGGTCTTTCCGTGCAATTGGAAGCACAAGCCAACTGGAAAGTATTATTAGACCGTGTCGTCAGCGGCGAACTGGACGGCGCGCACATGCTGGCAACCCTACCCTTTGGCACCGCCATCGGCTATGGCACCAAAGCCGATATAGTCAGCGCCTTCACCCTGACCTTAAACGGCGATGCGATTACCGTATCCAACGATGTCTGGAAACAAATGAAGCCGCAGATTCCGATGAAAGACGGCAAGCCGGTACATCCTATCAAGGCCGATACCTTGAAACCGGTGCTGGAAAAATACAAAGCCGCGGGCAAACCTTTCAACATGGCGATGACTTTCCCGGTCGGCACGCACAATATGAAACTGCGTTACTGGCTGGCGGCCGGTGGCATTAAGCCCGGTTTTTACGCGCCGCCTGAAGACACATCCGGCCAGATCGACGCCGAAGCCATGCTGTCTGTAACGCCGCCGCCGCAAATGCCGGCCACCATGGATTCAGGCACGATTGTCGGCTACTGCGTCGGCGAACCGTGGAACCAGCAAGCGGTGTTCAAAGGCATCGGCGTACCGGTCATCAGCGATTACGAACTGATGAAAAACAGCGCAGAAAAAATCTTCGGCGTAAACAAAGAATGGGCGGATAAAAACCCCAATACCCATAAAGCAGTGATAAAAGCCTTGATTCGCGCATCGATGTGGCTGGATGCGGAAAACAATAAAAATCGTAATGAAGGCGTGGAAATGTTGTCGCAAAAACAATATGTCGGGGCTGATTACGAGGTTCTTGCCAACAGCATGAACGGCACGTTCGAGTATGAAAAAGGCGACAAACGCGACTTGCCCGATTTCAACGTCTTCTTCCGTCATAACGGTTCTTACCCTTATTACAGCGATGCAGTCTGGAGTCTGACGCAAATGCGCCGTTGGGGACAAATCAACGAATACAAAACCGATGCCTGGTACCTGGAAACCGCTAAAAAAGTGTATCGCCCGGATATATACATGGCCGCGGCCAAGGCGCTGGTTGCCGAAGGCAAAGCGAAAGCAGGCGATTTTCCTGCCGACAGCGAAACCGGTATCAAGCCGCCCAGCGCCGACTTCATTGACGGCATCAGTTTCGACGCCACCAAGCCCAATGATTATCTGAGCAAGTTTCCTATCGGGCTTAAAGGCAAACAAAAAGTAGTGAGCGGCAAGGTTGTTGAGTAACGCCATCGTTCCCACGCTACGGCGTACCCTCTGGGGCATAAATGGGAACGCAGTAGAGACGCTCCAGCGTCGCGAAACGGGAAGCTGGAGCTTCCAACACGGGGTTCCCAAGCTAGAGCTTGGGAACCCGCCCGAAAAAAAGTGTGAGTGCCGACCTAAACAATGGACGTTGACTTAGTGCAGGGACGCGCCTTTTTTGCCTTTAACCTTTTGCCTTTCACCTGCTTTTAGAGGTACCGACAATGCACAACCAACTGATAAAGTTTTTAAACATAACCGGGCTCACCTGGTTTGTCCCTTTGGTAAAAATAGCCGCCGGAGAAAATCCATCCCTGCAAATCCGGCAACTTTGGCTGATTATGGGCGTCCCCATACTCGCGTTCATGGTCTTCCTTGGACTGTGGAGCTTTTCCGCATCCAAAGTCAACACCAGCCTGGGCGCAATTCCCGGCCCGGTCGCGGTATGGCACGAAGCCGCCGGATTACTGGACGATCATTACGCCGAACGGGCCAAAGAAGCCGAGTACTACCAACGCCAGCAAACCCGCAACGATCAAAAACACGCGGAAGATCCGGCCGCTGAAATCAAAGTCCGCCCCTATAACGGCCAGGCCACTTACCTGGACAAGATTTTCACCAGCCTTTACACGGTTTTTGCAGGCTTTGTGATTGCCACGCTGATCGCCGTGCCGCTCGGCCTGTTCTGCGGCATGAGTCCGATCTTTAACTCCGCGATCAACCCGCTGGTGCAGATTTTCAAGCCGGTATCGCCATTGGCCTGGCTGCCCATCGTCACGCTGGTGGTCAGTGCCGTGTATGTGACTACCGATGATTCCTGGTTTGAAAAATCGTTCCTGACGTCCGCGATTACCGTCACGCTGTGTTCGCTGTGGCCGACCCTTATCAATACCGCCGTTGGCGTGTCATCGATAGACAAGGATCTGATCAATGTCGGCAAAGTATTGCGTCTTAGCTGGAGCACCCAAATCAAGAAAATCATTTTGCCGTCTGCGTTGCCTTACATTTTCACCGGCATGCGTTTGTCGCTGGGCGTGGGCTGGATGGTGCTGATCGCTGCGGAAATGCTGGCGCAAAATCCGGGGCTGGGCAAATTCGTCTGGGATGAATTCCAGAACGGCAGTTCCAACTCCCTGGGCAGAATCATGGTTGCGGTATTTACCATCGGCCTGATCGGCTTTGCCTTGGACCGCATCATGCAGTCTTTACAAAACATATTCTCTTTCGGTAGAGCGCTTTAATCAAGGAGTCGGTGATGTCCGTCGTAAATCTTAATATTGTGAACCCTTCGACAAGCTCAGGACAGGCTAAGCGCACCCAGAGCAAGTCGCCTGCGCCATCGAATGACGCCCACCAGCCTTTGTTGGAATTAAAGGCCGTGTGCAAGAGCTATGGAGCGACATCCATACTCAACAACATCAACCTGAGCATTAAAGAAGGCGAATTCGTTGCCATTGTCGGTTTTTCCGGCAGCGGAAAAACCACGCTGATTTCAGCTATTGCGGGGTTAATTCAGGCCGATAGCGGCGAAGTGCTAAAACAAGGCCGGCCGATTACCGCACCGGGACCGGACCGCGGCGTCGTGTTCCAAAACTACTCGCTGATGCCGTGGCTGACGGTGTTTGAAAACGTGGCGTTGGCGGTCGATGAGATTTTTAAAGACTGGTCTGCCGAACAACGTAAAGCGCATACCGAAAAATACGTCAGGATGGTCAATCTCGGCGCGGCCATGGATAAAAAACCCGCCGAACTGTCCGGCGGCATGCGGCAACGGGTCAATGTCGCCAGAGCTTTGGCCGCCAACCCCGATATTTTGCTGCTCGACGAACCGCTCAGCGCGCTGGATGCGTTGACACGCGGCAACTTGCAGGATGAGATTTTGCAAATCTGGGCACAGGAAAAGAAAACCGTCATCCTGATTACCAACGATGTCGATGAAGCGATTTACATGGCGGACCGGGTTATCCCGCTTAACCCCGGCCCCGATGCGACCTTCGGCCCGGATTTTCATATCAATATCGACCGTCCCAGAGACCGGACTGCGTTAAACCATAACGCCGAATTTAAACGATTACGCGCCGAAATAACCCGTTATTTAATGGACATCGGCATCGAAAAAAACCTGGGTTCAAGCGCCGATCAAATCGTCCTGCCCAATGTTAAACCCAATACCAGCAATGACTGGGATCGTGATCACTCGGCCTTTGCCGCGCCTGCTCCCGGCAGGCCTGCGGCATCCACACCCTCCCTGGCGATCGCCGCGTCCGTTCCCGACGGACCTGCGGCATACACACCATCCCTGGCGATAAAACCCGCGCTGGGCGATTTAGGCCGTCCCCGTTACCTGGAGTTTTCACAGCTGTCAAAAATCTACCCGACGCCCGACGGCAACAGCTCGGTTAAAGTCGTGGACGGCTTCGACCTGAAAATGAAAAAAGGCGAATTCATATCGATCATCGGCCATTCCGGCTGCGGTAAATCAACCGTATTATCGATGACCGCCGGTCTGAACAGCGTTTCCGAAGGCGTTATTATTCTGGACAACAAAGAAATTGATAGTGCGGGCCCTGATCGTGGCGTAGTATTTCAGGCGCCCAGCCTGTTTCCCTGGTTGACCGCGTTTGAAAACGTCATGCTGGGCGTAGATAAAGTCTACCCGCACGCCTCCAAATCGGAACGCGACGATATTGTTGAATATTATCTGACCCGCGTCGGTTTGGGCGACTCGCTCCGTAAAAAAGCCGCCGACCTGTCCAACGGCATGCGTCAGCGTGTCGGCATTGCCCGCGCCTTTGCCTTGTCGCCCAAACTGCTGTTACTGGATGAACCGTTCGGCATGCTGGATTCGCTGACCCGCTGGGAATTGCAGGAAGTGTTGATGGAAGTCTGGGAAAGAACCCACGTTACCGCCATTGTGGTCACTCATGATGTCGACGAGGCCATCCTGCTGGCAGACCGGGTGGTCATGATGACCAACGGCCCGCACGCTAAAATCGGCAAGATAGAAGACATCGATTTGCCCAGGCCGCGTAGCCGCAAAGCCCTGCTGGAACATCCCGACTATTACAAATACCGGGAAAGCATCTTGAGCTTTCTAACCGAGTGCGATCATACGCATTAATAAGCGCTTCGTTGGGCAACTTATGCGAGTTCCCAAGCTCCAGCTTTGCAACCAGCGAACAACCGGCAAGCCGGAAACGCCACCCCGCGCTACGCTTGGGTGATCTCATTTCGGCCTACTTTATTTCGTCCCTTTCGTGCTTTTCGCGGACAACTTGCAACACCACACATTAAATACAATTAGGAGGCTTTATGCCGCAGCAACAAAGAAAAACCCCCTTATCTGCATCACTACTGGCCCTATCGGTAGTGAGCGGCTCAGCCTTGGCGGGCGTTACACAGGATGTTGAGGATGCGCTTAATTTCTATCATTACGGCAAAAACGGTGCGGTCAAGTTCGACCTAAACACGCGCTGGGAAAACGTAGATCAAGACCGAGGCACGCAAAAAACAGCCAATGCTGTCACCAGCCGCTTACGCGCCGGTTTACTGTCGCCGGTATTTCATGGTATTCAAGGTTATGCCGAATATGAGGGCAACTTGGCGATGGTGGATGATTACAATAGTACCCGCAACAATAATACCCGTTACTCAACGATTGCCGACCCTGAAAAAAGCGAACTCAACCAATTATGGCTCAGTTATGCCGGCATTCCCGATACCTTGATTAAAGGCGGACGGCAACGCATCAAGTTTGATGACGACCGGTTTATCGGCAATGTCGGCTGGCGGCAGATGGAAACCACCTTTGACTCGGTACTGGTCACCCACAACAATCAACAGCTTTTCGGCCTGACCGTTAATGCGGGCTATATCGGTAATGTACAAACATTTACAGCCACCAACGAGCGTATCGAAGCTCCTATTCTAAACGTCAATTACAAAGTCGGCGATTACGGCAATCTGGTCGGTTACGGCTACTGGCTGAATTATACCGAGCGGGAAAACTATGAAAAGTCCAGCGAAACCTATGGCTTGCGTATGACCAATTTTCAAAAGCCGGGAGACACACTGAAACTGAGCGACAACTACGGCGTGGTTTATACCGCCGAATGGGGACATCAGGAAGATTACGGACACGGCCCGACCAAGTACTCGGTTGACCGCCTTAACCTGATGGGCGGCTTAACAGCCTATAACCTCACCTTTCAAGGCGCCATAGAGCAGCTTGACGGCAAAGGCCTCAATAAAACGTTTGATACGCCGCTGGGCACCAACCATGCCTTCCAGGGCTGGGCGGATATATTCCTGGTTACGCCCAGAAACGGTATTCGCGACGTATTCGGCACGATGATTTCCACTTTTGACCGTGGCGAAGTCATATTAACCGGCACTTACCATAATTTTACCGACGATACCGGGCAACTTAAGTATGGCGATGAGTGGGATTTTTCGGCGCTTAAGAAATTCGGCAAGCATTATTCGGTATTAGCGAAATATGCGTATTACAGCGCAGACAACTATAATGCCGCCGATACCTTTACTAATACGGATACCCAAAAAATCTGGTTACAAGGGAATATAAGTTTCTAAAACTTATTGACTGATGTTACGCAGTTAGTCGAATTTCGGCCGCTTTAACATTAAGGAGTCGCTAGCGCGACACTTGATTAAATCGGGTTGTCGCACCCGAAGGCGAGTTACTTTCTTTTGCTTCGCCAAAAGAAAGTAACCAAAGAAAAGGCGACCCGGTTGCCGCTTACTTCCTGCGCTCCTCGCTTTTATCGAGGGTCAGCAGAAGGGGCTCCTGCCCCTCTGCTGACGTGCGGCATCCCTGCCGCCCCCCTAACGGGCTGTTCTCGATAAAAGCTCCGGTGCTCGGCGCGGCAAACGGGAGAAATACCATTCGTGCGTAACATCAGTTATTGATTTCTCTGCACCAAAATAATGCACCTTCTATTGCACCATGATAATGCGCGACGCATTATTATGGTGCCTATTCGCCCTTCCCCTTCAACTTTATATCGTTCGACACATTGCTGTTCTACTCTCTATATTACCGATATGGATTCAGGCAATAAATATGAGCACGACGACAGGAATACAGTAGGTGAGTAAATACCGGGGAACGAAAGCTTGTCTAAAGCGCCCGCTTTTGGTGCTCTATTTCCTGCATTTTCGGCGGTCCGCACCTTAAATAAACCAGCATTACAACTGTCCCAGTATATGTGGCATGCAACATGCTTTTGCTAATCCAGTCATCTTTATAACTGGAAATCTATCATGTCCTCTCAACGCCTTAACCTGCTCTCCTTTTCGGGAAAAACCAAAATTCTCCACATGACGTGGATGGCTTTTTTTATCAGCTTTGTGGTGTGGTTTAACCATGCACCGTTAATGATGGTGATCGCTAAAACACTGGGCATGAACAACTCGGAAATAAAAACCATCCTGATCTTAAACGTCGCCCTGACCATTCCGGCACGCATTGTGATCGGTATTCTGGTCGATAAGTTCGGTCCTAAGCGCACGTATTCAACACTGCTCGCGGCAGGCAGCGTTCCCTGTTTTATGTTCGCCTTTGCCACCAGTTTTGAGCAACTGGCCCTGGCCCGTTTCTTATTGGGCTTCATAGGCGCCGGTTTTGTGATCGGCATCCGCATGGTCGGAGAATGGTTTCCGGCCAAACAAGTGGGTATTGCCGAAGGTATTTACGGCGGCTGGGGAAACTTCGGCTCAGCTGCGGCGGCCGGTGCTTTGCCCGCTCTCGCGCTGATCTATGGCGGTGACGAAGGCTGGCGCTATGCGATTGCAACCACAGGCGTTATTGCCCTGATTTATTCAGTCGTTTATTTCTTCAGTGTGTCCGACACCCCCAAAGGTTCGACTTACTTTAAGCCTAAAAAAGCCGGGGCGATGGAAGTCACCAGTATCTGGGACTTGTTCTTCTATATTCTGATGAGCGTCCCTTTGTATGCCACCTTGAGCCTGCTAACCTGGAAATTATCGCCAACCGGCGCCAACCTGTTATCGAATGGTGCAGCCCTTAGTATTTATACCGGCATTTGGGTTTTATTCCTTTATAACGTCTATAAAATTATCCACGTCAATGAAGAGCATCTGCAACACCCGATAGAGGAAATCCATAAATACAAATTCAAACAGGTTGCCATTCTGGACCTGGCGTATTTCATTACCTTCGGTTCGGAATTAGCCGTAGTTTCGATGTTGCCGCTGTTTTTCTTCGACACCTTCCATGAGTCGCATGGCATTACCATGGTCGAAGCCGGTTTGCTGGGCGGCAGTTTTGCCTTTATTAACCTGGTTGCGCGGCCAATCGGCGGCTGGATTAGCGATAAATTCGGCCGTAAATTGTCCTTAAGCATTTTTGTCCTGGGCCTGTCGGTAGGTTATTTCTGCATGTCGATGATTGATTCGGAATGGCCTATTGCGTTGGCGGTTTTAGTAACAATGTCCTGCTCTTGCTTTGTATCCGGCGGCTGCGGTGCGGTATATGCAATCGTTCCGTTGATTAAACGGCGCATGACCGGACAGATCGCAGGCATGGTCGGCGCTTACGGCAATGTCGGCGGCGTGTTGTTCCTGACCATATTATCGTTTGTTACACCGGCGGTATTTTTTGTGGTTATCGCGGCGGTGGCGTTATCGGTGTTGATTGCCGTACAGTTTATCGATGAACCCAAAGGTCACATGGCCGAAGTTCAGGAAGACGGTACCGTGGAAATGATTGAGTTGAATTGAATGAAATCAGGCGAAGGGTAAAAGGCGAAAGACAAAAAAGCCTCAGCACCAACAAATAAAATGGAACGCAGATGACGCCGATAGTTATGATGCAATAAGATTTTTCTTGAACACTCTGTGCTCATCATATTCATCTGCGTCATCAGCGTTCTATTTTTAACTGCTAAAATAAACCATTCCTAGATACTAACCATGTCCAAACCAACACTCAAAGTCAGCATTGGCTATGCCAGCGATAAAGGGATCAAGCCGGATAATGAGGACTTTTTCGGTTCGTTAATACCGGAAGGCCCGCAACTGACTCATAAAGGCATAGCCGTTGCCATTGCCGACGGCATGAGCGGCAGCGACGCCGGGAAACAGGCCAGTCACTGCTGCGTCATCAGCTTTCTAAGCGATTATTACAGCACCCCCGACTCCTGGTCAGTCAAACATGCCGGACAAAAAATTCTTTCCGCGACCAATTCCTGGTTATACAGTCAGGGACAAAGCCGCTATGAATCGACCAAGGGCATGGTCAGCACGCTCAGCATTATTGTCCTGAAATCAACCACTGCGCATATTTTTCATATCGGCGATTCACGCATTTATCGTTTACGCCAAGGTAATTTTGAGCAGATAACCCGCGATCATCGCATCTGGGTTAAGGAAAAAAACTACCTTAACCGGGCAATGGGCATAGAACCGCATCTGGAAGTCGATTACCGGACTCTGTCTTTAGAAACAGGCGACCTGTTTTTAATGACCACTGACGGGGTACACGACTTTATCGATGAAAAAACCCTGAAAAAACTGCTGGTCCAGGATAATGCGGATTTAACCCTGCTTGCCGAAAAAATCATGCAGCAAGCCGCAGATAATCACAGCGATGACAATCTGACCTGCCAGCTGGTCAGGGTCGATGAACTGCCCGAAGCCAAAGAAGACGAGATTATTCGTCGTCACACCAAGCTGCCCTTCCCGCCACCGTTGGAACCCGGCATGATCATCGACGGTTACCGGATTGAAGCGGAGTTGCATGCCAGCAAGCGCACCCAGATTTATCGGGCCTTCGATACCAAAACCGATACCCAGGTTATTTTGAAGACCCCGTCTATCCTTTATGATGACGATCCCCATTACATAGAACATTTTCTGCATGAAGAATGGGCCGGAAAACGCATTCGTCACGAAAATGTGCTAAAAGTCCTCAGCACTAACCGGGAAAAAAGCTGCCTTTATTACGTCACCGAATTTCTCGAAGGGCCGACGCTGAGGCAATGGATAACCGCTAATCCCAAGCCTGAAATTAAACAAGCCAGGAAAATAGTCGAACAGATTGCCAAGGGCTTGCGTGCTTTTCATCGTATGGAAATGCTGCATCAGGACTTGAAACCCGAAAACATCATGTTCGATAACAACGGCATCGTTAAAATCATCGATTTCGGCTCGGTTAAAATCGCCGGTATCGCGGAAATTACGCCGCTGGAACACAGCGGGGCGGACAACATACTCGGCACCTTGAATTACACGGCGCCTGAATATCATCTGGGACAGCACGGCACGGTAAAATCCGACCTGTTCTCACTGGGCGTCATCACCTATGAAATGCTTAACAGTGCCTTGCCTTTCGGCCAGGACATGCCTGAAAAACCCAACAAAATGAATCTGGGAAAGCTCCATTATGTGCCCAGTTTTCATCACAATGCCATGGTTCCTATCTGGATTGACGGCGCATTAAAAAAAGCCACCGCAATCACCCCGCAATTTCGCTATGACGATTTATCGGAGTTTCTCTATGACCTGTCGACACCCAACCGCAAGTTTTTGAGCGCTGAAGAAGCCATACCGTTAATACAGCGCAATCCGTTATTATTCTGGAAAGGCTTGTCGATAATGCTGCTGTTTACCAATCTGGTCTTGATGTATTTGTTGGTGCATGGCAGTTAACGAGGGTAATAACAGGCGACCGGTCGGTCGCCCATCGAAACTTATGACGGCTTTATTACGCGCTTACAATTCAAATTCCGCGGGATCGATCCCTAATTCCTTGGCTATTCTGGTAGCCACCTTTTTTTCATCGAAATCAAAAACTCCGTCTGAAGAAGCAATGGCTATAATCATGCGAACCAACAGGCGCGAGGCTTGGGCATTCGACTTCATCTTGCCTAGCGCTTCATAAGCTTTGGCTTCGCCGATGTCCTTATCGAATTCAAGCTGGCCTACAAAGTCCTGAAAGGCCTTGATCACATCGCTGGTGGTAAAAATCGACAGCGCATCATGGCTTTCGATAAATTTGACCATTTTTTGCTTTTCGTCAGAACTGATGCTGCCATCGGCCATCGCAACCAATGCGGAGCCTGCCATCGCTGCATTCAAAAAATCCTTGTTCTTGAATTTTAAAGCCTCTGTTTTTAACTCGTTGGCTTTGCTTTTTAATTGACTTAGAAAATTATCGAAACTCATTGTTTTCTCCTGATGTTAAATAGGTTGTTGGTTATGTAGACATGTAGCGGGTTACGACTGTAAAGCTTTTACCACGAAGACACGAAGGACACGAAGATTTAAAGCATAAAGTCAGCTTAGGGGTGTGTGCATGAAATAACTTCACAAGTTAGACCTGGCAGGTTTTTAAAACCTGCCAGGTCTGGGTGCTCTAGCTGCGAAAAGATGTAACCCAACAAAGCCGTCCTTCGTGTCTTCGTGGTGAAAAATTTCTTAAATACTGTTCGGTTATTTAACAGACAGCTCAGTATACTCCGGCAAAGCAACTGACTCCCTGTCACCATAGTACAGCTGTCTGTCTATAATATCCCGTCCCCATTGCTTATGCGTCTCCACTTCGCACATCGCGTCGTGCATCCTGAACACCGCGGGCGAAGAACTTTGACTCAAGGCCAACGCCATTTCGTAATCTCCGCTATCGACGCTGTACATGGCTTCGATGACAGGCACCTGGGTTGGATGAATGGCGGTTTTACCGATCAAGCCATGCGCCAAATCCAGTCGAATCTCTTTTTGTAGGGTAACGGCATCATCCAGGTATTCGAACACCGGCGCGGCCAACGAAAAGCCGTAAGGCTTAAACACCGTAACCAGCTGCGCTATCACATGACCCAGCGGCGTTTCATACACGGTCATAGCCCTTGGCCGCCTGATACCTAAAAGATTCATCAAGTCGTTGCCGCCAATGCGCAGCATTAATATCCGCGCAAAAACAGCGTCCTGTAGTAAGCCCTGACGCAATTCGTTCATCGCGCCGACATCGAAAACCTCCTTGGTTTCCAGCGTCGGCATAACCTTAAACGGCGTGCCCTGCAATTGATCGAAATAAGCGTGAAAATTAGCCTCGTTAAATTTCGGCAACACAAAGCCGTCGACTTTGTCAATATCGGGCAGATCCAGCAGGCGGGCCAGGATTTCCGGATTTCTGGCGCGAATAAAACGGAACCGGGTCGGCGTGTCCCTGAAGCCCTGCAAGCAAAGCCCTAAATGACGTAGGCTGCTGTCGACCTCGGCATGAGAGACGGCGTCTTCGGTGCAAAAAATCATCGACCGCAAGGCTTCCAATTTTTCGCCATTGGCGCAATCCATCAGGTCCAGGCGATGCGCGGGCATATACAGTGAGGCACCTAAACACCACGGTGAAAAAGATTTTGGCGGTGTATTCATCATTGCATCTCTCTGATTAGCGCCACCGCCCGATACGGCAGGTCGGTAACAATATCTATCGGAATAGACAGGGATTCGGCCAGCCAGCGCAAATGCCGGGTAGCCTCGCAATCCGAATCCTGTAATATCAACACCTGTGCTTCGCGGCGCAATAAAACCCGCGTCGCCTCACCGATACCGGGCTTGATGTAATTATGCTGTTTAACGCCGTAACGTTCGCTAATCCAGCTCAATAGCGCTTGGGAAACACTTTGTAATTGTAGCCGGTCATGAGAGCCGATTTCAAAGTCGCTCGCGCATTCTTGCCGCGCATGGTCAACGCAAGCCAGCATCGTGTCAATGAAATAACGGGATAAATCGTGTTGCTCAAACTGCCGGTAATAAACGCAACCATGGAAATCGGCTGGGGCGGCTGTATTCGGGTCGTAAACCGAACGGCTGACCAATCCGGATACGGTGGCATTCAGGATGCACGAAGGGATCAGATAATCCTCCGAAGCAGCGGCAACCGTTGCGCTGCCTGACAAATCGGTCAGCACATACAATTCAGCCGGAATAGTCACGCCATCGGTGACCGCAAAAGCCTGTAAGCTGGCGGCCAATTGTCGCGCAATAACGCCCTTCCCGGTCCAACCGTCGACAAAAACCAACGATTCCGGCGCATGATTTTGCAAAATACGGCGCAAGGCATTTTGATCGATACCGACATCCCGCAGTATGGAAATGGAATAATGGTTTGCTTCGGTGTTGAAATGGCGTTTGAGCACATGCTTGAGCAGCACGCCGACCGGTGTTCCGGCTCTCGCCAGTGAAACCAGGGTAATGCCGTGCGGACGGGTGGCCAAGATGCGCTTCGCCAAGGCCAGCAAATGTCCGGCCATGCGCTGTTGATTCAAGTCCATCGCCTGATAAAACAGCGGCAAATAATGTTCCGGCGGCAAGGACTCATGCGTCAGCATCTGGGAATAATGTTTTTTGCCGGATTGAATCAGGGCTTCCTTAATATGAACCGGCGTATCCTGCATCGCCATCGGTTTTAACAGGAACTGTACGTCGTCTAAGCTATAACTGCCGGTGAAAGGAATTGTCATTTAGTGATTTCTCGGCAATTTATTGATGCACACACGTATTTACGCGGGTTCCCAATCCAGCTTGGGAACCCGGATGACGAAGTTCCAGCTTCGCGAAACGGGAAGCTGGAACTTCCCACACCGAATTCCCAAGCTGGAGCTTGGGAACTAGCATAACTTCGTGTTCTTCGTGTCTTCGTGGTGAAAAGTTTTTTCCTTGCACTATTCGAGGTATTTTTATACGACTCGAATAACATCATTTATAGTGTCTCAACACAAGCCAGCGTTTGAAACAGCTGGGTATTCTTGGGAATTAACGCGTAATCGCACAACGCCATAAACGCCGCATCGGTCTTGCTGTCGCCCGCGCCAAAGGTTAATAATTGGGGATGCTGCCGTCTATAGCCTTCCAGCAAATAGCTCACCGCGCTTTCCTTGTTGATGATTTTCGGTAATACCGCGAGATTGTTGCCGTTCAAATGCCAATACAAACTGCCGTCGACAACGTGCGGATGCGACTTGATCACCTCATCCAGCAGCGTTTTCAAGATCGCTTCGGTGCCGTCGCTGTGTTTGATCACGCCATACCAGGTTATGCCGAAATCGTCGACCAGCCGGGGCTTAAAACCGGGCCGGCGTTTGGCATAAAGCTCGACTTCCGCCCACACTTCCAGCAACTTTCCATGGTACGCGGGCAAGGCTTGCATGATGTTGTCCATCCACACCTTATCGACAGCGCGCTGTTTGTCCAAAATCACCGCGCCGTGGTTCAACACCACTTCTTCCTGAAAAGGCAGGTTGACGCGTTCAAAGGCATGTACATCGCGCGCCGTCACCGGTACGATTTTGAAGCCTTTGGCTAGCCAGTGCCATAGCCATTGCTGCTTTTGCGTGGCGAACGAATTGGCCGAACCGTCGGGCAAAAAGGCCCGTACTTGCAAGGTGCGATCATCCACACCTGGAGCGCATTTCCTCAAGGTCTGGAACAACGTGTCGTCAAGGTCTAAAAAAATGTAGCTTTGCATGGTTTGGGCTGTCTGGTTGAAGTTCGAATCTTGCGCTGATGGCTCGCCATGCGTGCAGCCGGTCATTTAATGCGTCGCACAGCGGCGTTTCATGGCAAAGAATAATGTCGCCGTAATCGTCCGGGTTCAGGTTGTAAATAAAATTGGGAATGCCGTCGTCGTAGTTATCTTCAAATCGGCACACCCGGCCAATATCGTTACCCTGATGAATCGGCGAGCGCGTGGTGCTTTGCACCTTGACCTTAAAGCCCTGGCTTTCCAATTCCCGCCCCAACAAATAGGCGGGGGCGTTGCATTCGCCGGTGCCCAAGACCAGAATCGGGCGCTCATCGCGGCTAAATCCGCTTCGGCATAGCTGCTCGAGCACATCCTTTTCCAAGCTGATCGGGGCATCCAAACCCAACCGGCCCGGCCAGGCCAACAGCGCTTTTTTACACGCGCCATTGCCCGAGACATTGACGGTGATGCTGTCGATGGCGGCGTTTCGCTTGTCCTCAAAACGCAAACGTCCCTGCCTGAAACACACCCATTCCACCGCCACACCGGCTTGATCTTCCAAAGCGGCGCGATCATCGGGATGGGCGAAATTGACCAGACTGACAATAAACACTTTACGCAAACCGGGGTTAACCCGTTGATAGGCTTTAATCAGGCGTAAAAAGGTAAGCCCGGTACTGATTTCGTCGTCGATTAAGACCAGCGTTTCGGCCGTTAAAAACTGCTCACGGTGTTTCGTCTGCTCAGGATAATACAAGAAGAAGTCAGTAGCATGACTATGGGCTTCTTCAAACTCAAGCCGTTCGATGCCGTCCAGATGATAACGGGTCGTTTGGATAAACAAGGCTTGCTCCGCACCTTCGCGGCAGGCCGCCTCAAATACGCCGTAACCCAAGCCGGTTGCGGTTTCCGCCATGCCGATCCACAGCGATCCCGCCCCTATATCGCTTTTTAATACCGCCCGTGCCAAGGAGCGATACGACCAACTCATGAACTTCGGCGATACCGGGTAATGCTTGCCCAATACCTTGCTGACCAGCAAAAACTTGCGCTTGCTGCTGACCCTGGCTGCAAAACCCAGCAATCGGTTAAGCGGGATGTGTCCGGGTTCCAGATCGAGATGCAGGGTTCCGGTGTCTAATGTTACGGTTACTGTTTTTGACATAGTTTGTTGTGGAATCATTTCGTAAGTTGCATCGTTCCTGCGCTCTGGAGACTGTGAAAGTATTCGTTTTAAAACAAAATCAAAGACTTCACCACGAAGGCACGAAGGATGCGAAGTTTTCAAGACATTGAATTAAACAATTATTTTTTCTCCGTGCTCTTCGTGCCTTCGTGGTGAATATGCTTTTAAACGGATTAGGATAATAGTTTCACAGTCGCTGGAGCGCGGGAACGGTAAATCAACCAAAAGCTCACAACAATTCCTGCATCACCACCGGCGTATTAATCTCGGTCACCCTGAGTCCATATCGAATGGTCGGCGGCTGGAAGGGTTCGCCTTTAATACCCTGCAACGCAATATGCGCCAGGTTTGCGCCGGATAAACACGCCATGCCGAAACCGCCCGAAGGACGCGGGTTGATTTCCAACAAACGCACGCCGTGAACGCCTTCCTTGAACTGGATATTGAACAAACCGTTGAGCCGATAGTGGGCGGTTAATCTTGTCACCATGCCGTCAATCTCGACATTGTTATCGATCATTTGCCCGCCGCCTGCCAGTTGCGATTTTTTGCGTTGTACGGCGCACAGCAATTCGCCGTGCCGCCCGGCGCAATCGACGCTCCATTCGGGGCCGCCCAGATGTTCCATGACCAACAGGGTGGCAAATTCCGGGGTGTTAACCATGCCCGAGCGCAATTCTTGCATCGGAATCTGGTATTCAACGCCTTTAAGTATCTGGGTGATACTGTCGCGCTCAGTATCCAAAACCCGAAAGCCCAGGCCGAACACCGAAACCGCAGGCTTAACGCACAGTCTTTGATGCCTTGTCGATAATTCAGCAACCGCGCTATCGAACGCATCACGGTCATTAACGGCGATAAAATCCATGGTCTGTGCAACCTCTGCACTCAACTCGGAATAAAAATCCGCTTTGTTATGCAATAAAGTCAGCGTGTCGACATCGGCAACCGACAGCACCTGCACGCCAATCGCCTGAAAAAATTCATGGTGCTTGCTGATAAACGCCGCTTCTTTGCCGGGCCAAAATAACCGGATATTGTGTTGCCGACAAAAACCCACGCACCACTCAAGATACTCTTGCCCGGTGAGCTCTGTGGGTTCAAGATAACTTTCATCCGCAGCCAGAAAGGCGGCGGCATGGGCATGGGTGTGAGTGCAAATCAGGGTGATTTCGCCGGCCGGAACCGACTGGCGAAGATTTCTAAATACGGCGTGTATGGTCGAAAATGTCTTGTTAAACCAAATTCTCATTGATGCCTACAAATGAATGATAATTTGCGGCAACAACGCGTCAATGGTTCGACCTACGCCATTTTCGCCTATCGCATGCATTTTCCATTCGCCGTTATGCCGGTACACTTTCGCCATGATTTGTGCGGTATGGGGGCCTTGCGAACTCAAGGTATAACGGGCAACTTCCGCATTATTGCTGCTGTCGACGATGCGGCAATACGCATTTTCAACTTCATCGAAAGTCTGGCCTGAAAAGGAGTTAACGGTAAACACCAGCGATTTAACATTGGCAGGCACTTTATCCAGATCAACCTTGATTTGCTCGTCATCGCCGTCGCCTGCGCCGGAACGGTTGTCGCCGGTATGCACAATGCTGCCGTCTTTGCTTTTCAGCTGACCGAAATAAATAATATCGACGACCTTGTTTTGATCGTCAAACAATACGCAAGAAGCATCCAAATCAATGGAGTCTTCGCTTTTTCCGCCGCCAAACAAGCCTTTTAACATGCTGACGGGGACTTTTTTAGCGTCCCAGCCCAAGCCCATGACGACCTTGCTCAGCGCGCCGCCGGATTCTTTGGACAAGGAAATTTTTTGTCCTTTTTGTAGATTAATAGCCATATACATTGCCCCATGTTTTTTTTGCAGTAGATATTAATAAATCACCACGAAGACACGAAGAACACGAAGCTTTATATCTTCGTGTTCTTCGTGTCTTCGTGTCTTCGTGGTGAATAAATTCTTTAATTGCTTATTTACCAATATGGAGCAATTAAACATTAACCCCAAAAGAAGCGGCTAAAGGTCCAAGTCCACCGGCAAAACCTTGGCCGACGGCTTTAAACTTCCAGTCTGCGCCGACGCGGTAGATTTCGCCGAAAATCATCGCAGTCTCGATTGAGGCGTCTTCACTCAAATCGTAACGGGCAATTTCTGCGCCGCCGTCCTGGTTGGTAATACGAATATAGGCATGGTTAACTTGACCGAAATTCTGCTTACGCGCGTCGGCCTCATGAATGGTTACGGCAAACACGATTTTGTCGAGGTCGGCGGGGACTTTGGATAATTCAACCTTGACGGTTTCATCATCGCCGTCGCCTGCGCCGGTGGTATTGTCACCCATGTGCTGAACCGCGCCATCGCCGACCACTTTGTTATTGTAAAAACAAAAATCGCTGTCTGAGCGGACTTTACCGTCCATTTTAACCAGAAAGGCACTCGCATCTAAATCAAACGCCGCGCCATCGGTTGCACGGGCGTCCCAGCCTAATCCCACTGCGATTTTATTCAATCCTGGGGATTCTTTACTGAGATTAACGTTACCGCCTTTCGTAAGTGATACTGCCATGATTCTCTCCTGATTGTTATTGAAGTTTATAGTGGATTACCACCGTTAAAGCCGCTCAGCGACTAATGGAAGTTTTTTGTTATACGCTGGAATTAATCCCGTATCGGCAAGTCAAAGCCGCCAATCCGCCTGAGTACCACTGTGAGCTACGACTTTAAATTTCCATAATATGTCGACAGGTGCCGGTCGCCATGATAACCGCTAATAAACGGCTTGCATAGTAAGCCATGTAGTCCACGGAAGTGTATTTATCTGATGCGCATTCGGGAGAAGGTATGCAACTCCAAGATGGGGGAAGTAGAGCGATTGCCGAGCGTGTATTCCGATTTAAGCGCTGATGTTACTACGCGTTGTCCATTACCGCCGCGGAAAAGATAGGCCGCAGATGACTCGGATTTGATTTTCCTTATCACTGCCCGGAACTATCCTCTGTAGGACGTGCCGTGCGCGCCTGGGTTTCAAAGGCGCGCACGGCACGCCCTACACCGCCTCATCCGTTTCGTTCACAACAGCGCTTTAATCTCCGGCACACAGGAGCCGCAGTTGGTTCCGGCTTTAAGGCAACGACCGACTTCCTGATGGGTTTTGAGTCCTTTTTCCCTGATCGCGGCTTGGATGGTTTTTTCCCCGACATTAAAGCAGGCGCAGACGATGGTGCCGACATCGGCGACGCCTACGGGCGGCTTGCCGGTCAATAACGCCATGCGCTCGGCTTTTTCCAATTCTGTTTTTGCAAACAGGCCGGTCAACCAGTTACGCTCCGGCAACCGCTCCCTGCGTTGCTCTACCTCCTGCATCCATGCAGTCGCCGGCAACGCGGACCCGGCGGCGGCGATAAAAACCACGCTTTCCAGCTGATTGTTCACGATACGCGCGGCTCTGTAATTACCTTGAGCGGGATCTTGATATTCCTGCCACTGCGGCGTTGCGCCGTCATTATCGCTGAGGTTTTTTTGCGCCCATTCCTGCCAGTTTTCAGGCAAGCTAAGCCCGGCCAGTTCATAACGATAAACCTGTTCGCCTTTAACTTTCACCCAATAGTCCGGTGCAACCATGCTTAACTCGCCGCGGGACAGGATAAAACCTTGCCAGGCGGGTTGATACGCTTTGATGCGCACCGGCGTATGCTTGCTTTCCGGTTGGTTGGAAATCGGGTCGACTATCGAGTTGACCAACGCGCCCATCCGTCCACGGCTGGCGTATTGTTCGGTCCAGTGCATCGGCACAAAAACGTTGCCTGGAAGTTGGCTGTCGGTAATCTGCACCCGTGCAATCATTGATCCCCAATGGCTTTCAATGGTTGCCAGACTGTTTCCCACCAAGCCGTAACTTTGGGCATCAACCGGATGCACCTCCACAAAAGGCTCGGCTTTGTGCTGGTTTAATTTCGCCGCAATAGCCGTGCGGGTCATGGTATGCCACTGGTCGCGCAATCGGCCGGTATTTAAAATTAATGGATAATCCTGATCCGGCGGATTGACCGGCAATCGCGGCGTGACCGCAATAAACTTGGCTTTGCCCGACTCGGTAAAAAACTTCCCATCATCAAACAGCCTTGCCCTGCCCTGCGGATAAGCCTGATTAACCGGCCATTGGGTCGGTTGCAATCGGTCGTAATCATGCCGGGACATATTCGCAAACGCCGATATGTCGAAATCGCGCAGGCCGTTATTTTCAAAGCCGGACAGCGCGGCGTGTTCGCGAAAAATCTCTACCGGACTTTGATAATGGAACGCCTGTTCAAAACCCATGCGCCGCGCCACTTGGGTGATAATCCACCAATCGGGTTTTGCGCCGCCCGCCGGTTTAAATAACGCCCGTTGCCGCGAAATGCGCCGCTCGGAATTGGTGACCGTGCCGTCTTTTTCGCTCCAGCCTTGCGCGGGTAACAGCACATGCGCCAAGGCGGTGGTATCGGTGTCGGCGATGCAATCGGACACCACCACAAACTCGCAGCCCTGCAAGGCTTGTTTGACTTTATCGGCATTGGGCAAGCTGACCACGGGGTTGGTGCCCATAATCCACACGGCTTTGACTTTGCCGTCGTAAATGGCGTCGAATAATTCCACGGCCGGATAACCCGGCTTTTGGGCAATGTTTGAGGTATTCCAAAACCGTGCGACCCGCTCTATATCGTCGGCGCTGGAAAAATCCATGTGCGCAGCCAGCTGATGCGACAAGCCGCCGACTTCGCGCCCGCCCATCGCATTGGGTTGTCCGGTTAGCGAAAACGGCCCCATCCCCGGCTTGCCGATGCTGCCGGTCGCCAAGTGGCAGTTGATAATGGCATTAACCTTGTCGGTGCCGGATGACGATTGATTGATGCCCTGGCTATACAGGCTCATGACTTTTTCATGTCCGGCAAACCATTGATAAAAACGGTGCAGGTCGTCTTTATTTAGCCGACACGCCTTTGCGACCTGTTCAATATCGACATTGGCAGTATTCAGGGCTTCAACAAAACCTTCGGTATGCGCTTCGATATAAGCCGAATCCAGCGCGTTTTGCTCGCTCAAAAAATGCAGCAGACCGTTAAACAAGACGGCATCAGTGCCGCTCGCCAGCGGTAAATGCAAATCGGCGATGTCGCAACTGACGGTGCGGCGCGGGTCGATCACCACGATTTTCAAGGCCGGATTGGCTTCCTTGGCCGCGCGTATCCGCTGGAAACTGACCGGATGACACCACGCCGCATTCGAGCCGATCAGTACGATCATCTCGGCCTGCTCGAAATCCTCATAACAGCCCGGCACGGTATCGGAGCCGAAGGCGCGCTTATGCCCGGCGACCGACGACGACATGCACAAACGGCTGTTGGTATCCATATTGCCGCTGCCGATAAAACCTTTCATCAGCTTGTTGGCGACATAATAATCTTCAGTCAACAATTGCCCGGAGCCGTAAATCGCCACCGCATCCGCGCCGTATTTATCGATAACGCTGATAAAGGAATCGGCCACCAGATCCAGCGCTTCCGTCCAGCTGGTTTCACGCCCATAGACTTTGGGCTGCAATAGCCTGCCTTTGAGTTCGATGGTTTCGCCGAGCGCCGAGCCTTTAGAGCAAAGCCGACCGAAATTAGCCGGATGCGAAGTGTCGCCGCTGATTTTAAGGCGATGATGCGCATCATCGACCTTCGCGCTGATTCCGCAGCCTACGCCGCAATAGGGGCAAGTGGTTTGTATCGTTTTATTCATTAAAAACAGTTTGAAGTAAGTAGGTTAATTCGCCATGAAATCGCGTAGGGTACGCTGTGCGTACCTTATCAACCGCCACGAAATTCAAGTAAAGATACGCACAGCGTACCCTACGCGACGGCATAAGCTTTACCGAAAATCAGCATATCTCTTATGTCGGAAATATTGTCTTCCTTCTCCAGCAATTCCTGATACCAGCTGCCATCGGCCGTATCACCGTACAGCACCGCGCCAATCAGCTTATTGGCCTTAATGACCAACTTCTTGTAAATGCCTACAGCGGGATCGGTAAAATGGATGTATTCACAGTTTACATCACCTTGAAAATCGCCGATCGAAAACAGGTTGATACCCGTTACTTTAAGCTTGGTCGCAGTCGGCAAGGTGATATATTCCGCCGCGCCATGCGCACTGAGATGATTGGCGCAGACTTTGGCCTGCTCAAACAGCGGAGCAACCAGGCCGAAGGTAGCGCCGCGATGCTGGATACATTCTCCGACCGCATAAATGCTGGGGTCGTAACTTTGCAAGGTATCGTTAACGACGATGCCGCGCTCGCAGTAAATCCCCGCTTCCTGGGCCAGCGCCATGTTGGGACGTACGCCGATTGCCGTAATAAACAGATCGCATTCGAGTTGGCTGCCGTCTTCGAAACTTACCGTCGTAATATGCCCCTGTTCATCGCCCGACAATTGCTTGAGTTTGGCGGCCATTTTAAATTTCAGGCCGCGTTGCTCCAGTTCCGTTTGCAGCATTTTTGCTGCAGGCCTGTCCATTTGCCGGTTCAGCAATACTTCATGATTATGAATCACCGTGACGTCCATGCCTCTTGAAACCAGACCGTTGGCGGCTTCCAAACCTAACAGCCCGCCGCCCAAGACCACGGCCTTGTTATAGCTACGGCTGTAAGCCAGCATTTTGTTGACATCGACGATGTCCCGAAAGCTGATTACGCCTTCCAGGTCATTGCCCGAAATCGGCGGTATGACGGCTTTGGAGCCGGTAGCGATCAACAGCCGGTCATACCCGGCAAATGTGCCGTCCAGCGCATAGATTTTTTTGTTTATCCGGTCTATCCGCGCCACGGCTTTATCTTCGCCCGCATAGAGCGTTATGCCGTTGTCGATGTACCATTGACGGTTATTGATGACAATGTCCTCAATGGTTTTTTCGCCGCACAGCACCGAGGACAGCATGATGCGATTGTAGTTGCCGTAAGGCTCAGCGCCGAACACGGTAATGTCGTATTTATCCGGCGCGGCGGTTAGCAGTTCCTCTACGGTTCGCATACCCGCCATGCCGTTGCCGATGACGACCAAGCGTTGTTTCATCCGGTATTCCTTATGGTTAAAGCTATCAAATCAAGCTATGTACGCAAATTTACGGGCACCCGGTGGGTATTCGCTTACACGCTGTTTGCAATTCAATAGCAAACTACATGCCGCATACCGGCGTTGGTGCTTTCCCGAAGATAATCCCTAAAAATAAAAAATTTATGCGCTAAAATGGTGCGTAAATAATCTAAAGCCTCAGTTAATCGAACAATAACAGTGCGCAGTAACCGATAAACATCCAAGCTTGCGCCTGTTCCCATTGTCGGCCTGCAAATTGCTATGAAAACTATAACGCCCTTACTTTAAAAGACTTTAAAGCAAACTATGCATAAACGTATACTTGACCACCTCAACGCCGCAATCTTGTTATTCGATCGCAATCTAGCCCTCACTTACATTAATTCTGCCGGAGAAATCCTGCTTGCCGACAGCTCGCGCCACTTGGTAGGTCTCGGCGCTCAGGAGTTGTTCAAATCTTCCGATCCCGCCCTGCTGATGAATTTACAGCAATGCTTAACCATGGCGGAACCCCTGGTAGACCGGGAGCTTATCCTGGATCGTATGAGCCACAGCGTCACCATCAACTTTAGCGCAACGCCGTTATTGAAAAATGAGCGGGTCAACGAGATTCTGGTTGAATTCCAACAAGTGGACAATCACCTGCGCATATCCAAGGAAGAGCGCTTATTAACCCAGCAGAACACCGCCAGATTACTGGTCCGAGGCTTGGCGCATGAAATCAAAAACCCGTTGGGCGGCTTGCGCGGCGCGGCACAGTTACTGGACCTGGAATTGAATGACCCGGAACTCAAGGAGTACACCCGGATTATCATTGCCGAATCCGACCGCCTGCAAGGCTTGATGGATAAAATGCTGGGCCCCAACAAGCTGCCCAATAAAAAAGCCATCAATATTCATGAAGTGCTGGAGCGAGTCAGGCAGCTGGTTCAAGCCGAGTCCAGCCTGACCATTAAATCCGACTACGACCCCAGTATCCCTAACATACTGGCGGATAAAGACCAGCTCATTCAGGCTATTTTAAATATCGCCAAGAATGCCGTTCAGGCGCTGAACGGCGAAGGCAACATCACCATCAAAACCCGAATTCACCGGCAAGTGACCATTGGCCGCAAGCGCTATAAATTGGCGGTGAAGTGCGACATTATCGATAACGGACCGGGAATCGACGCCGACATGATGAATCAAATATTTTATCCGATGATTACCGGGCGCGCGGACGGCACGGGACTGGGTTTGTCGATAGCTCAAGCGCTGATCAATCAGCATAACGGCTTGATTGAATGTAGCAGCGAACCTGGAAACACGGTGTTTTCAATCTTCTTACCCATTATTGCGCTACGGGAGACCGGCAATGACTAAGTCCGAAACTGTCTGGATCATCGACGACGACAAATCCATACGCTGGGTCGTAGAAAAAGCGCTGCAAAAAGCAGACATCAACACCCGCAGTTTTTCCGGTGCGGCCGATTTGATAAACGCATTGCAGAACGATTTACCCGACGCCCTGATTACCGATATTCGCATGCCCGGCATGGACGGGCTGGAACTTTTGAACAAAATTCAATTGAGCCACCCGAACCTGCCGGTTATTGTGATGACTGCGCATTCCGACCTGGAAAGCGCGGTCTCGGCGTTCCACGGCGGCGCTTTTGAGTACTTGCCCAAGCCCTTTGACATTAAAGAAGTCGTCGATCTGGCTCATAGAGCCTGCATTCATAGCCGACAGCAGCAACTTGAGGGATCGGCTTCAGATGCCCACACGGCCGATGAATCTACGCCGGAAATTATCGGCGAAGCGCCTTCGATGCAAGAGGTATTCCGCGCTATAGGCAGACTGGCAAGGTCGCATATCACCGTGCTCATCAACGGCGAATCGGGAACCGGCAAGGAGTTGGTGGCCAAAGCCTTGCATCGCCACAGCCCCAGAGCCGCCAGCCCGTTCATCGCCCTGAATATGGCCGCCATTCCCAAAGACCTGATGGAATCGGAACTATTCGGTCATGAAAAAGGCGCCTTTACCGGCGCACAATCGCGCCGCGCCGGACGCTTTGAACAAGCCGATGGCGGCACCCTGTTTCTTGATGAAATCGGCGACATGCCCGCCGAACTGCAAACCCGTTTATTACGGGTGCTGGCCGATGGCGAGTTCTATCCGGTCGGCTCGTACTCATCGGTTAAAGTCGATGTGCGCATTATCGCCGCCACCCATCAGAACCTTGAAACGCTGGTAGAGCAAGGCCGCTTTCGGGAAGATTTATTCCACCGCTTAAACGTGATCCGCATCCACATCCCGCCCCTGCGCGAACGCAAACAGGACATCCCCTTGCTGCTGCGCCACTTTTTAAATCAGGCGGCTGTCGAACTCAATACCGAAATTAAAGTCTTAAAACCCGAGGCTGAGGCTTTTTTAAGCACGCTGGACTGGCCGGGCAATGTAAGACAGTTGGAAAACAGCTGTCGCTGGCTGACCGTAATGGCGTCGGGCCGGGAAATTCATCTGCACGATCTGCCGCCCGAGTTGCTTAATACCACATCAGAAAAAAACGCGGCCGAAACCGGCTGGGAAGCATTGCTGAGGAACTGGATAGACCAGCAGCTGTTGCGTGGGAACGAGGCCGAAATCGCCAAACAAATCATCCCCACCGTTGAAAGCATTTTAATAAAGGCGGCGTTAAACTTTACCCACGGAAAACGGCATGAAGCGGCTATTTTATTGGGCTACGGTCGAAACACCTTGACCCGAAAAATTCAGGAGTTGGGGATATGATGGGTCGTTACGCAGTGCGTTGAAGTAGCGCTTCACAGCGAGGGAATAATCGCCAAGAAAAACCTACTAAAATTCTGCGACAATATGTCACATTCCATCGCCTACGTATTTTTACTAATATATATACAACTCTTGAGATGCAAATTTCCTCCTCGGAATTCAGAGTTTTATATCCTTCTCTAATGCGGCCCACTCGGCCGCATTTTTTTTGCCTGTAGATAAGCGGAAGCTTTGCCTATAGGGTGGATACCAAGGTTTGCCCGTTAAGTTCCCCCTAAATCAGGTTTTAACCTGAGTCCGAATCAGGGTTTCACCCGAGTTCATTTACTCTACCTTTCCGATACATTCAGTCTCAACGGAGTAAACCCTCAGACTGGCTGCCGATATAGTTCAGTTCGTTTCGTCCCACGCAAAGGGATGTCAAAGAGATGTCGAATCATAGGCATTCATGCCAAAAATCCAGATGTATTTCCAGTCGAGGAATGGATGCAAGTACTTGACCGATATGTCTTGATGTTGCTGTCAACATCAAGACATATCGGGCTTTTGTTCTTTGAAAAAAGAAAATGAGGTACTTCAAATGAAAACCAAACATACATTAGCTGCGATAGCACTTACAGCGTTGAGTCTATCCGTACATGCCGACCTGGCACGGGTCGGACCGACTAACTTACCTTCACCGGCGGGGCACGGTTTTCCGAACTGGTATCAGGATTTGAACGGAACCGTCTTCGATTTATGCTTGCCTAATGCCAGCGATACCGGCGCCTTGCAACAGAATGCCTGTTTGCTGGTCGGGCCCGGCTTGCCCGATCCGCCTTACAGCTTCCCAACCAACTTCCCCGATGAAGCCTTTTACTTTAATGCCACGTCCGTGATGGACATGCCGGCAGGCAAGAAGGCCACGCTGGTTCTGGCGCTGGAAGCGGCCTTCTCTGTAGGGCCTGTAGTTGTGGGCGATCAAATCACATTCACGCGCATCCGCTTGTTTGCGGGCGTGCCGGAACCGGGAACTTACACCGTGACGCATCCTTACGGCGTCGAGACATTCCCGGTTGATGCGGTTTCTGCCACCGGCAACCGCGATATCGTGTTCAGCGAAGACGTCGGCGTGGCGCGCGGCGTGTTTGACGGCGCGCTTCATAGCCGTGTAGGCCCTTTCCTGCAACGTTCCGCCAGCAGCGGCGGGGTTCCACTCGCACCGGTCACCCTTAATGGCGCTCAATTCCTGTCGGACGGAGTTGCTACGGAATTCGTTACCGGCAGCCCCTTCGGCACCAACTACCTCGAGATCTGCGGTGAAACAGCCGCCGGCGCTCCCATTTTACTCGGAACCCAAGGGGCCAACGGTACCTGTATTCGCTCCGAGCAATTCAGCCTGATGGGCCGCCTGCACGATTTTGTGGCCAGCCCGATCCCCAGTCCGCTGGAGATCTACAACGGCTTCTACAAACGCGATGCTGCCGGCACGCAGGTTGATGTGTATGCCAAAGACATTAAGGTACTGGCCTCACAGCCTAATCCTTCGTTGACGGCGGCTGCAACAAACATAGCGCCTGTCAAGATGATCCCGTTCGGCCCCGCCGCGCTCGGGCAGTACTATACCCAGGGCATGGTGGATCCTCTCGGCAATTTGCCGGGCCCCATATCGGTCATCAACAGCGCCGATACTCCGCCCAGCCTATTTACGATGCATGCGGTCGATGTCGTGACCGCGGCTTCGGCAAATTACGCTAACCAAACGCTGACCGTAGTTGCGACCAGCAGCGATAAGGGGGGCTTCGGAGTCGACCAACTACCGCCTACATTGACGCTGGAGGGCTACGGCGACACAGCCGTGTCAACCAATAACGCCAACGATCCGGCTGAAGTGACCCTAAAGGTGGCCGGTGTCGTCACGCCGCCGGATACCGTTACCGTGAAATCGACTGCCGGCGGCAGCGGGACATTCCCCGTGGCGCGCAATCAGGTAACAGGGGCCGGTGCGCCCGGAGCTGGCGTACCGCTTGCCCTGGATGATAGCGCAGTCGCAGAAGCGGGAGGTTTGGCCGTCGATATTCCGGTTACCGCTAACGATGTCGCTAACCCGGCGGCTCTGATCACCTCTGTGCAATTGGTCGGACAGGCGATTCCGGCGGGTTCCGGCTCGGCATCCGTTAATGGCGTTGCCATCACGTACACGCCGGGTTCCGTAAACGGCGATGTGACTTTCCAATATACGGCATCCAACAGCATCGGTCAGTCCAATGTGGCGACAGTGATCGTCACGGTCGCGCCGTCCGCAGCAGGGCCTGCACCGATTGTTAACCCCGATGGGCCGGTCAATGTGGCCGTCAGCCAGTCGGTAGTGATTGATGTGCTGGCCAACGACTCTGGCAATGGCGCTGCGCTGAATCCGGCGTCGGTATTGGTATCCAACGTCACCGGCGGCACGGCAACGCCTGATGCGACCGGCAAGGTGACTTTCGCGGCTGGCGCCACGGCAGGCACTTTCGGCTTCGATTACACCGTAACCAATGACAATGGTCAGGTTTCACCGCTTGCGCATGTCACGGTAACGGTCGTTAATGCTGAAGTTATCCAGATAACCAGTACGCAGTGTAAACCCATCAATGCCACTTCGGGCGAATGGCGGGTCGCTGGAACCAGTACAGTGCAAACCAACAACAATATCCAGTTGTACCTGACAGCCTCTGTGCCGACCGACCTGAATACCAATAAACTGGGCGCGGCAACTCCAGTCGTCGCCGGTGCGTGGGACTTCAGGGCAAAACCAGGACCTGCCTGCAAGACGCCGATCAGCTTGCGGTCATCAGCGACGGGCGCAACGAGGGCAAATATCGCCATTACCATCAGGTAAGTAAACGCAGAGAAAGCGTTGGAAAACAACACACCGGTTCCGCAAGGGACCGGTGCTTCTCTAAATCCTCTAAAAACAGAGGTGTGCCATGTTTAAGAAAATAATCAAGGTAACGAACTTCAGCCAACGCGAGAAAACCATAGCTCGCTATATGCAGGAAGTTAACGACATTCAAAAGGCCGGCATCACCCGGCGCGAATTATTCAAAATGGGTTTGACAGCCGGTGTTGGCGGCCTGACCGCGATTGGCGGTCGTAACTTTCTGCCCAATCTGGCTGAAGCGGCGGATACTGGTTTGATCAGTCCGCCCTGCAACAAGCCCTGGACGGAGCCGCTGCCGATTCCCAAATCCTGCCAATCGGTCGGATTTTACACCGGCCCTACGCCGGAAGAAGGCCAATGCGGCGAAAAGCAGACGCTTTGGAATCCGGGCGCAAATGCTTTTGACGACTTCGAGGAAGCGCGCGACGAGAATCATCAGCGCTGGACCGAACTGGGCGGCCTGGATGCCTGCACGAAATATGAGCTGATGGCCAGGGAAATTGACTGGAATTTTTACTCGACGGAAGAATATCCGTCCTTCAACTCCAAGGTCTGGACCTATGTCGATATGAACTCGGATGCCGTCGGCGTACTGCGTATCAATGCCCATTACGGTGCGCCGGTCCTCATGCGCATGTATAACGGCTTGCCCAAGGATAGTAAGGACAACCAAGGGTTTGGCATCAACCAGTGCACGCCGCACCTGCATAATGCCCATAACCCCCCGGAATCCGATGGCGGACCGACCCGGTTCTACGACTCCGGCAAGTGGTGGGACTACTGGTATCCCAATGTTCGGGCAGGCTTTGCCAGCACGCACAAGAACGGAACTTGGTACAACGGATCATGGTGTCCGGGCGACTGGCAGGAAACCCAAAGCACGCTGTGGTTTCACGACCATCGGTTCGACTTCACCGCCGCCAATGTCTACAAAGGCATGGCCTCGTTCTATACGTTGTTCAGCAACGATATTAACCTCGATACCGGTGATGAAGCGACCGGCCTCAGGTTGCCCAGCGGTGAATACGATGTCCCGCTGCTATTCACCGACAAGGTGTTCGACCAAAGCGGACAGATGTTCTTCGACACCTTCAACCTGGAAGGCATCGTCGGCGACCAGCAAACGGTCAACTTCAAGATCAAGCCCGTTATGGATGTCAAGCGGCGTAAATACCGTTTCCGCTTCCTGGATGGCGGACCCTCGCGGTTTATCGAATTATTTATGAGTAACGGCGCCAAGTTCACGCGCATCGCCAATTGCGGTAATCTGTTGCCTAGGGCGCAAGTTGTCTCCAGTGTACGGCTGGGCGTGGCCGAAAGAGCGGATGTGATCATCGATTTCAGCCAATACGCGCCAGGCACTGTGATTTACCTGGAAAACCGGCTGGAGCAGCTCACCGGCAAGGGCACCACGGGCAAGATTCTTCCTTCCAGCAGCAAGACCCAATTGCTCAAATTCGTCGTATCCGGCGATCCGGTTGCAGATGACAGTGCATCGTTGAGCACGCTCCAGTCCCAGGTCATGGTGCCGATGCCTGCTCGGACCAATCCGATCAAGGTCCAGCGCCGGTTCAAGTTCGATACCAGCAATGGGGCCTGGACGGTCAATGGCCAGTTATTCGATCCCTCCAAAATCAGCGCTTATCCGGCAGAGGGGTCGGCGGAACAATGGACGCTGGAGTCGGGCGGCGGCTGGTCGCATCCGGTGCATTCGCATCACGAGGAATTCCAACTGCTCACCCGCAACGGCAAAGCCGAGAATCTGGCGATCGATGACAAATCGCGCAAGGACGTGGTCCGGATCGGCGATGGGGCCGTTGGCACGTCGGGAACGGGGTCGGTCAGCTACTACATGCAATACCGCGACTGGTATGGGGACTATCCATTGCACTGCCACAATGTCGTGCATGAAGACCACGCCATGATGATCCGCTTCCGCATCGTGCCGCCCGATGACTCGAAAGCCGGCAAGTAATCAATCGAACGAGGATACAGCCATGAACAAAAGAGAGTTTATCAAAAGCGCAACCGCTGCTTCTCTTGGCGCAGTGGTATTGGGTGCAATGCCCTCCATATCAACTGCAGGGGAGCGTTCCCTTTTAATCAAGCCGAGCAATCGGGACGAGCGCCGCAAAAAATCCTTCCCGAATGTCCCGCTGGTAACGCATGAGGGCGAGACCGTGCGGTTCTATGATGACCTGATCAAAGACAAGACCGTGCTCATCAATTTTATGTATGCGCGTTGCGCCGATATTTGCCCTGGCATGACGGCGAATCTGAAGCGGGTGCAAAAAGAGCTGGGTGAGCGAATGGGGCGCGACATATTTATGTATTCGATCACGCTTGAGCCGGAATACGACACGCCGGCGGCGCTGAAAGCTTATGCCGATCTCTTTAGAGTCAGGACGGGCTGGAAGTTTCTGACAGGCAAAAAAAGTGACATCGAGCTGCTGCGCAGGCAACTGGGTTTTACTTTCTCGGATCCGGTGCTGGATCAGGACAAGACCCAGCACATCGGCGTCGTCAAATACGGCATCGAGCCGTTGGAGCGATGGGGAACGTGTCCCGCCTTGGGTAACCCCAAATACATCGCCGAATATGTTTACTGGATGGAACCTAGTGGGCAGAGACCGAAGTTGTCAGAAATGATGGGCTGAAATCCGCAATAACAGAGAAGACGTCGGTTTAGCGCCATGGATAAAGCGCCGGATCAAATGCCGGCGGAAAAAGACCCCGTCGCTACCGGGCTTTTTAACCGATACAGGAAACTGTCGATGCCGAACCTCAGGCTAACCGACGTTGATGTAGAGGCCCTGGTTAACTATATGGAAACCGGTGCCATACCCTCCGCGATGGTTAAACTAAACGGTTGATGCCGGTATATCGGCAGCTGTAAGTGCAATATCTGATGGGTAGGACGCTATTTGGACTGGCCCGGAAACACCTTCCGGGCCAGTCTTTTTTTTGTCTGAACAAAGTAGGCAAATAGTCCAGTTATCGTCCCCTCATTTTTGCGAGAACTAGTACTGATACTTATATATTTATCAATCTATTGAAGCTACCATCAGGCACGAAAGGCAAGTGTAGTCATGGGTTGCGCAGCCGGAACCCGATTATATTTTAATGCAAACATATTATAGTGTGCATGCCTTAAATAACCCTTAATTATGAAAACGGGTCATCTGCCTGAGGTGGTTTTGATCGACCAGAATTTGCGTCGAAAAAAGCGTGAAGAGCTCTCAGGCTGTTTAAGAAAACATTCAGCGAGGCTATGTGGGGGATTAATTATGTACAAAATTGCAATAATTGAGAGTGAATCGATTATCAGGGAAGGGCTGAGTGTTCTTATATCCAAGGAATCCGGTTTTACTGTCGATTTCCAGTCTTCCGCCCCAGCGGC
This sequence comes from Methylobacter tundripaludum SV96, assembly GCF_000190755.2. Taxonomy (GTDB): domain Bacteria; phylum Pseudomonadota; class Gammaproteobacteria; order Methylococcales; family Methylomonadaceae; genus Methylobacter_A; species Methylobacter_A tundripaludum. The sequence continues at coordinate 1,251,658 of NZ_JH109152.1, forward strand.
GCTTTTTCGGCAGGCTTGGATTACCCCTCCTAACCTGATTTTATTGGACATGATGATGCCGAAAAACTACGGCATCGAAGTTATAAAAGAAATAAAAAAACGCTGGCTACCGACCAAGATTCTGATTTTTACTCTGAAGGATACCGAAGAGAATATCTGCGCTGCATTTCGTGCCGGTGCCGATGGTTATATACTCAAAGGCACGACGCTTTCTGAATTGATTGTGGCTATAAAAAGCATTTTGGCAGGCCAGTATTATGTTTGTCCCGAGATCTTGCCGCAGATTATCAATGGCTATCTTAAGGTAGAAAAATCATGCCTCGATAATAACTTAAACTGGAATCTGACCAGCAGGGAGGCGCAGCTGTTGAAACTGATTGCCGCAGGCTACAAGAATAAAGAAATCGCCGACAGCCTTTGCATCAGTTTAAAAACTGTAGAGACGCATCGTGCCACGTTAATGAGGAAATTTAATGCACATAATGTGGCCACATTATTATCGGTTGCGAATCAGGCAGGTGTACCTCCCTGTCGTCTTTGCAAGAACCTTGTTGTTAGTCAATCCATCGAAAGGAGTGCGGGAAGCGTAACGCCAGTGGAGCTGTGTACGATGCCCCCCCGCGTAGCCGTAGCGGCCGGGCGTTTTGACGAAATTGTGCGTCGTGGACTGGCGGAGGACGAATGCACGGTGCGGAAGGCATGTGTGCTAGGATTTATCGCTGCTAAAATCGGATGGATCTATTTTAGCTTTCGCGAAAACCTTGGCGCGCTGATCTGTTAAATAAATTCGCCATTTCACCGGCCTGCCAAGGGCGCATAAGCTTTTTATAACTTCCGAGTTAAATCCGCCTATCAGTAACAATCATTATGGTGAATGCATTTTTACGCCGAGATGATTTTTAGCTCGAATACGGCGCTTGATTCGTTAGGTTAAACAACCATGACTCTGCGACATTCTGACACGCGTCAATTTGCCACATTCCATCGTCTAGGTATTTTTACTAAGATATATGCAACTCTTGAGATGCAAACTTCCTCCTCGGAATTCAGAGTTTTATATCCTTCTCTAATGCGGCCTAACCGGCCGCATTTTTTTTGCCTGCAGGATTCTGCATGGACAGATATTTGAGTGTCGTTTTGACAAACCAGCCTTTAAACCGGCACCCGGTTAAATCCGGTATTCCGTCGATGCAGTTCGTTTCTCCCCCGGCAAGGATTACCGATGCTCTGCTGAATCCAAACCATGCACGACCAGCGCACAGCCCGCCTGTAACCAATATTCCTGCACTATGCCCGCCTGATGTTTTTTCATCATTCCCCAAAGCTGTCTAATCAAGCTATGGGGGCTGGTTGATAAGTTTTGGCAACCCGCCAGCTGCTTGTCATATAGCTTGGAATTGGCTTTTTGCTTATCTTCAAGCAAAGCCTCCAAATCGGCCAAACAAGGCGCTATTAAACCGACAATGTGAGGAAAGGATTGGGCAATTCTCAAGCCTTGGGGGTCAAGATCAGCCATAGCCAGTACCGGTAAGTTGAGCTGCGCTAACAGTTGCCGTACCGTCTTTTCACTGTAGTCGTTATCGCCTCGATATAACACCAATGGATCGACATATTGAGCCGGTAAATTTAGCTGCATGTTTTCCAGACGATCAAAACAGCGATAGTTTTCAATCAGCAGGATGCAGTTATGCGCGGTGCCGGTTATATCCGCCAACGCCATATCCAGATAACCGCTGCCCGGTAATGAATACGATAGTCCGTTGATTTTCAACGCCCTGCCGGTTAACGCTTTAATCGCTAACCGGTCTTTTTTAACGGACTGCCCGGCTATTTTCTCATCCAACGCAAAAGCTAAAGCCGCTTCGCGATTCATTGCCGCAAAATCAGCAACCGAGATTTGCTCAAGATCGATGCCGTCTTCATGTCTAACCACCGCAATCAAGTCATCCTTATCCTGCTGCGTGACTTTCAGCTTATTGCCTTGTGTTTGACCGATATTGTATTGCCGATGCAGATATTCCCAGCTCTGATTAAGCGGAAAAAGCTGGTTGTCAGACCGGATCGCCCGCTCTATAACGCTTAACAATTGCTTGTTCAATTGTCAGCGCTCCGAAACTGAAGAACAATATCCCTCACCTTTTTGTTACCGGAAAAATGCCGACCGACATCGGCCTGAATCAATTCCATCTGCAAGCGTTTATTGCGTTGCTGCCGCCTTAACCATTCATTCAGCACGCAACTCAACCAGATTGAAGGTTCGATGTCATCCACGAAAGCCTGTTGAAAAGCTACGGCTGAAATGGACTGCCCCTCATTTTTCAGCACCCTGTCGAAATACACTCTTAACTGTTTTCGATACAGCGGCAAATCCAAGGTTGTTTTGTTTTGCGGACTTAAAGACACCGCGCTTAACGAGCGCTGTTTTTGTTTTGCCAACATGACTTCCGTATCGATACGGATTTTTTGCGCAATCTCGATTAAGTCTTCTTCCAACGCATGATCCAGCGGATCGGCATAGGCAAACAATGCCAAAGGCTTGATCTGGTTCCAGTGCTCGGGAATGCTGTCGCGCTCGCTCCAGTCCTGCGGTTGATAATTCTGGTTTTGCTGTAGAAAAAAGGCAAAGCCTTGCACTAATTGCGCTCTAGCCTCTATTTGCCTGAGCTCAAATAAAAAGACTTTTAACTTGTCGAGAATATCCTGCAAACGCTGCTGGTAGATAGGCAGCTTACGAATCAGCTGATGATCCAGTAAGTCGTAAATAAGCGGCTGATCTTCAACCATTTCCAATAAAGATTCAGGTTGCAGCGCGGTGATGGCATTCACCAGTTTTTCCAGCCTGGAAATGTAAAAGGTATTCTGTTTTTGTTTTTCCGCCAGGGTGCGCACATTGGCGAAGCGGCTGTTAACCAGCATCGATAAATAGCGGGTGTTTTCTTCCAGGGTATCGGACAAATCGAAAACCAGACGTTCGATTTCGGCAAAATAATTGTCGCAATCGCCCAGCCGGTTTTCAACTTCGGCATCCTGATACAGGCTGATTTGCAGCTTCAACGTATCAATCCAGTCGGCTAGATCGGTATCCAGTCGCCGAACCCGGTCGCTGCTCAAGGCGCTGTCTAAAAACTGAGTCAAACGCCCGGCGATACGGTAGCCCTCCGCGTCATGATTAACCAGCACCTTCAATTGTTTGAGCTGGTTTAGCGCGCGCTGGTTTTGATTGTCCTTGTAGACCACGCCGGTAAAATAAGCCTCCGCAATCAACTCGCTATGGCCGGCTAATGTTCTCAGTAAGCGCTCCAAGCCTTGTTGCGACTGGCTCAAAACAGACTCCCCTGAATCGTATCGGTTTCGCCCTGCTCGACCGGGATTTGTTCGTGCTCCTGAATAAACTGCAAGGCCTGATAAAAATAATCCAGCTTGCCGTTCACCTGATAAATAAGCGTATCTTTATTGGCTAAAGTCAAATATCCCCATTTGCACAGTGTAAGCAACAGCTTCTCCAGCCGCCCTTTTACCGAATCATCGCCGCTGGTAAAGTCCTTGAATTTTGCAAAGGTCTGCAAACGATCAGCCAGGGCCTGATTGTGTTCGATGACTTGCAACAAACCGGAAAAACTCAGCGTGTCGCCGGGCGATAAGGCGGTATCCTGGTTTAAGCAGGACATCATCATATCCAGCCACTCAACCACCGGCTGCAACTCGATGCGAAATTGATAAAAAACTTTACGGATGTCGCTACGTGCGCTGCTGTCTATCGTCCGGTAAGCCGCAAAAAAGGCCAGCCGGTTCTGAGTACTGGACAAGCGATAATCAAGGCGGGTTAAAAACTCATCCACCTGCGCCGCATTTTCAGGGTCTTGCAAATAACGAAAACCGGCTTCATCACTGACTTCGCAAATAAATTCACCTTGCAGCAAACGTTTTAATAATTGATCAAACATGTTCATCCGCCGTTATCAGAGGTTCAAGTGCTGATAAATAATCCTCGTCCACGTCCATTTCGATCAGCTCCCGATAGCCGAATACCTGATAACGGTTTTTAAACAGCCTTAAAACTTCGGGATCAGGATCGGGAAAAGCCGAGAATAAAGTAATCCGGTTTTTAGTCAGCATTTCCACCAACACTTCAATATTCATCTGATGCAATTCCTTGAGCTCATCCATCGGCCAGATGATATTCAAGGGCTGATCTTTACGAATCATATTCACCAGCGCAATAAAAAATACGCATAAAATCAGGTACGATAAGCCATGGCTGGAAATCTGCCGCAATTCCTCGGCATGGGTCGCCCGTTTGCTGCGACCATTTTCGGTCACAATGATTTCCAGCTCCAGCAAATTAACCAGCTTCATTTCTACCCGGCCTTTACCTTTCAATTGTTCAGACACCAGTCTGACGATGTCGGCAAATTCCGGGGACGGCAACTGTTCGTCATTAGTTCGACTCCAGTCATCATAATTTTTGGTGAAGCGGACTATTTGCTCCCAGTAACCCAGTGTCGTAACCTTGGACGTTAACCGCCCTTCGATGCGCTCGATTTTTTCAAAACGGATATTGCCGTCGATATGCGCCGCCAAGCGACGCGACAAGGAATCAATGCCGCGGTCAAAACACTCCAATGCCTGCTGATAATTTTTGATCGCGTAGCCAAAAAGTTTTGCCTGACTCATTAACCAACTTCTGGCAGAACCGGATTCTGTCGCATACCAAGCCTGAATTCGACTCAGCCAAGCCATTTCATCGCTATCAAAGCCTAATTCATCTTCGACACGCGCATAATAGCGGCCCGGATGTGTGCCTGGAAAACGCGCCAACACCTGTTTCAAATGACGGATCAGACCGGCTAAATCCTTGCGTAGCGTCTTGTGTTGCTCGGTTAACTTGCGGCAATCGGTCTGCAGTAACGATAAGGTATGGGCATTATCAAAACCGACGGGTTCCGGGATGCGCTTAACATAACCCGCTAATTCAGCCAGCAGGTTATTAATCGCTTTGATTTCCTTGTCAAGCCTTTGCAGCTTGGCGGCTATTTGCTCCAGTTCCTTTTTTAAGGCAGCGCGCCTTTGCTGCATGTCTGCTGTTTCCGTCTCGTATCGCGCTTGTTGCTGCTTGAGTTCCGCCTCCGTTTCCCTGGCTTTAACCACCTGGCTATCATATAAAGACCAGTCTTTATCCAGCCAGCGTTGATATTCCTTAACCAGTTGTTCCGCCTGTTCTGCGGCTTTTAGTTCATCTGCCAATTGGCCGATTTTGGTTTCAAGATCCTTTAAGGTGGCGGTATCGACTTTTCTGTCCTGCAAGCTCTGAATCCGTTGCCGCTCCAATTGCGCCAACTCGCTGTCTTTTTGTTGATTGACGTTATTAATAAGCTGTTGCATTTGCTCGACTTGTAACAACGCATCCTCGGTAATCTGCCGGATTTTGGCAGCCAGTTCCTGGTTTAATCGCTGTATTTCGGTTTCCAGCTGTTGTTTGAACGCTTGCAGGCGACTATTGCTTAACTTGATTTGCTCGTCCAGATTGGTTTTTTCCTGCTCCAGTTTGGCCTTGCGCTCTTTCTTGCTGCGTTCAATTTGCTGTTTTAACGAGTTTAATTCTTCATTGAGCCCATTTAACTGCGTTTGCAATTGCCCGGCGCTAAAAGCAGCGTCTTTGCCTTGTTTTTCCAGGCCGGATGCGACCTTTTTTAACGCCTGCAACTGTTCATCGCTGTTGGCCTCGGCGGCTTTCAGTTGACTTAATTGACTCCGGGCATCGCTCAGCAGTGCGCGGATTTGTTCTTCATCGGCGGTATAGTCGGCCTGCAAATTATCCAGATTCAAGCTCAGGCCATAAAAGCTCTGTTCCAATGCTTGCGATGCCGGCTCCAAATCGTCTCTTAATAACAGATCCGGGTTAATCACTTTGGCTATGTTGCTTATCCAATCCGGCTGATGTTCGCGCAAAAAGCCCAGCAAGGTGTCCGGGTTGGCATCCAGTTGTTTTTGCAGTTGTTCGCTCGCATGCTGTATGCGCTGTTTATCTTCATCCTGTTTACGCTTTTCGCTAACAACCGTATCGATCTGCGCCTGATTTTTCTTGGATTCCGCTTCAATTGCTTTAACCGTCTTTCCCGCCTCCTCCTTTTGCTGCTGAATGGCATGAAGCAGTTCCAACTTAGCTTCCCTGTTTTCAATCAAGGCGGGATCCGGTTGAATTTGGGCAATCTGACTGTTCAACGCGCCCAACTCGCCCTGCAATTTTAATTGCTCAACATGCAGGTTATCTTGTTGCTTTTGATTTTCCAGCCTAAGCGATTCTTTTTGCTGCTCAACATCTTTATTAGCAACGGACTTACTTTCAGCCGCTTTATTTTGTATGTCTTTTATGCCGATTTCATAGCCATGCTGTTGCTCGGCAAAATACCGTTCTTTTTCCGCCTTCAAGCGTTTAAACTCGGCTTCGATGTCCTGCACATCTGACATCAACTGCTTATGATTATCCCGCTCTCTATCCAGGCTATTCTTTATTTGCGTAAGGCGGACAACCAACTGTTTTTTACCCTGTACGTCCTGTTTTTCCCAGTCGGCTTTTTCATCCTCCAACGATTTTTGTTGTCGCTGCGTCTGCGCCAAATCGGCCCTGATCGCCGCTAACTCGGTTGCAAGCGTCTGCTCCCGAGCTTCCCAGTCTTTTTTGAGCTGCTCCAATTGCTTATTGCACGCGTTCCCGGCATCCTGCTCTTGTTGCAGGTTTTGTTCGTTTTGATTGCGTAAACGCTGCAAGCGATATTGAAGTTCGCCCAAGCTTTGCTCAATGTGAAGTAACTCATTCTCCAACCGGTTGAGCCGCTCTATTTTATCCCGCTCCAATTCGGTTTCCTGATAAGCGCGGTATTCCTTATACCAATCATCCAGCGTTTCCATTTTCAATTCCAAAGCCAGGGAATCGCGGTTTTCATCAATACAGTTCACCAGCATTTCGCGCAAGTCGGCAAAATCGGTGGAACGCATAAACATTCCGGTAACGATTTTTTCTATATCTTTCAGCCTATGCCCGGCACTGCCGTTACAGAAACTGTAGCGCGCGACCAATTGGCGTAATTCCTGGCCTTTCTTGTGCGGCAAATTCTGGATCACCGTGCGGTAATCGCTGCAGGCGGTAATCTGGTCGCTACAATTGATATGCCGCTTAAGGAAATGCGTACGCAGACCCCGGCAAGAAACCGGATAATGCGATCCATCCCGGTGGGTTTCAATAAAGTCGTCCTTATCGAATCCCTTATCGACAAAGCGATAACACAGCCCTTCTTCATTGGGGGAGGCATACATCAGCGCCATACAGGTTTGCTCATGTCGCTGATATTCAAAAATAATATAAGAAGACTCGTTAGGCAGGTAATGCTTGGCGAAACTGTCGGTAACCCGGCTTTTCGGAACTAACCGCCCTGGCCGTTCGCCGAAAAACAGCGGCACTAAGCGCAATAATGTGGTTTTACCGGCGCCATTAACACCATTAAGATTGGTATGTCCATCCAGGCGAACTTCCACCAATTCACCGGGTTTGTATGAATCAATGAGGATCAAGCGGTTTAATGAGTACATTTTATTTTCTATCGATTGATTACAGACTGTATTCAGTTGCAGGGAAATAAGGCAAATAATCTCCGTCGACTGAGTACAGGTTGGTATTGTTATTTTGTTGGCTTGGGGCGAGTCGCCAAATCGGTCATATTATCATTCCCGCGCTCCGTCGTGGGAATGATGACAATTGGCACGGTCTTGGGGAGTATAAAAGCAGTTTTCCAGGACTTGACTGCTTCTGAGTACATCGAAAAGCATGGATGGTTTGTTCCGCCCAAACCTCTGCGACATTCCGACACGCGACAATATGTCACATTCCATTATCTATCATTTATCGCTAATATAGCTGCAACTCTTGAGATGCAAACTTCCTCCTCGGAATTCAGAGTTTTATATCCTTATCTAATGCGGCCTAATCAGCCGCATTTTTTTTGCCTGCATGAATCGTAAGTAACCAAAATAAAAAACATTTGCCCCTCTTATTTACCACGAAGACACGAAGTTTATGTTTTTTCTTCGCGCTCTTCGTGTCTTCGTGGTGAGAAAAATGCGTAACTTAAGTATGTTCTTTCATGGAAATGGGCTTAAAGGGCGCATGGACAGACATCATCCGGGCATCTACTCCGGAATTTCGCCACTAATCGCCTCCGAAGGCGAAAAGAATTTTTGCCTGAAGTAAAGCGCCACCTTGACCAACCCGATCAGCACCGGAACTTCGACTAACGGCCCGATGACTGCTGCAAAAGCTTGCCCGGATTGCAGCCCGAAAACCGCTACGGCGACCGCGATGGCCAATTCGAAATTATTGCCGGCGGCGGTAAACGACAGCGTGGCGCTGATGCGATAGCCTGCCCCCGCCTTGGCCGACATATAAAACGTGACCAGAAACATGATCAGGAAGTAAATGATCAACGGTACGGCGATGCGCGCCACATCCATCGGCAGTTGCACGATATATTCGCCCTTGAGGGAGAACATGACCAGAATCGTGAACAGCAGCGCAATCAGGGTAATAGGGCTGATTTTGGGCATGAACGTTTCCTCATACCACTGCAAACCCTTGCGTCGCACCAGGAAAAAACGCGTGAACATGCCGCCGAAAAAGGGGATACCCAGATAAATCAGCACGCTTTTGGCGACCTGGATCATGGTCACCTGAACTTCAAGGCCGGAAGCGATGCCCAGCCAGTCCGGCAGGACGGTGACGAAAACGTAGGCATACACGGAAAAGAACAGCATCTGGAAGATGGAGTTGAACGCTACCAAGCCTGCGCAGTATTCGCTATCGCCCTCGCCTAACTCGTTCCAGACCAGCACCATGGCGATGCAGCGAGCCAGTCCGATGATGATCAGGCCGACCATATACTCCGGGTAGTCCCGAAGAAAGATGATGGCCAGCGTAAACATCAGCACCGGGCCGATAATCCAGTTCTGGACCAGCGACAGCAACAAAACCTTGGTATTTTTGAAAACCTGGGGTAATTCCTCGTAGCGCACCTTGGCCAACGGCGGGTACATCATCAGGATCAGGCCGATAGCGATGGGCATGGAAGTAGTCCCCACCTGGAAGCGGGTCAGCCATTGGGTGAAACTGGGAATGAAATAGCCCAGCGCGATCCCGCCCGCCATAGCCGTAAATATCCATAGCGTCAGAAACCGCTCTACGAAGCCCAAACGCTTTGGAGCGTGGTCGAATTGTGTATTCATAGTTGTCTCTTCCCAATAGTTGGGGGGAATGTCAGTAAAAAATAGACCCTGTATATCCGATTCTTTTATTCACCACGAAGGCACGAAGAGCACGAAGTCTATATTTTTTCTTCGTGTTCTTCGTGGTGAGAAACAATGCGTAACAGTAGGATGATCTTGGATGGAAGCAGCCTTAAAGGGTTTCTGCGCCGATCTTGTTCAACGCCTCGGTCAATTCCGGCTTGGACATTGTCTCAACCGGCAGCGCCAATAGCTGATGTATTCGCTTTTCCAGGGCTGCGTAGGTCGCTTCGAAAGCCGACTCAATCACTTCAGGGCTGCCGGTGACATGGGCTGGGTCGGGCAAGCCCCAATGCGCCCGGACCACATTATTAAGATAGACGGGGCAGACTTCTCCGGCAGCGCTGTCGCAAACGGTAATGGCAATATCGATGTCTTTATCGTCGAATTCATCCCAGGATTGACTGGAAAATCCCTCGGTTGAGATGCCGTGACGCGCCAATGTCGCCAGCGCGTTGGCGTTTACCTTGCCGGTCGGATGACTGCCGGCTGAAAAAGCCTGAAACCGGTCGCCGCCCAAATGATTAATAAGCGCCTCGCCCAACACGCTTCGGCAAGAATTTCCGGTACACAAAATCAAAACTTTTAACATGGCTTTCCCCTGATATTTATATATTCGAATAAACGAATATTATAAGGCAAAAAAACTCAGCCGCAATACTTCGTCATCTCGGGACGACCGTCCATGGCCTGCAACCGGCCGCTGTCTTTTTGCTGCTTGGCATTGACAGCAAACTGTTTGACGGTAATGTCCAGAATCTCAACAACCCAGGCCGGTAATTCAGGGTTAATTTGATAATACACCCACTGCCCTTCGCGGCTGTCCAGCAGCAGGTTGCTTTGCCGCAATTGCGCGAGGTGGCGCGAGATTTTGGGCTGCAATAAATCCAGCGCATGGGTTAACTCGCAAACGCAGAGCCTGCCTTCTTTATGCAGCAAAACCACGCAGCGCAAGCGGGTCTCATCGGCCAGGCATTTAAATAGTGTGGTGGGCGTCATCATGATGAGTGCGTCAGGAAAATTAGCCGAGCTTGAACCCGACAAAAAAACCGCCAACCCCGCTGGCGCCCTTGCTGGTAATACTGGTCAGGCGGTCAACCAGAAACCCGCCGGAATTTTTTGCGGCTTCCGTGGCGGCGCTGGCGGCATGTTGCAGCTTTTCATCGGTTATATCGATGATGTCGTAATATTCCGCGACAAACAGCAGTGTGATTGCAGCCCCTCCCATGAATAACGCTGTACGCAACATTTTCTTGGCGAAATAACCGACCGCCAGTCCGATAGCAAACGGTGCGCCGACATTGCCAAGTAAAAAGGTCGAAGAAAAGATGTCGGTAGAAGAGGCTGCATCGACTGGATGGGTGTTCATGGCTCTGAGTTTCCGTTGCTGTGATGATTGAGATAACGTTTAGTTTTTGCTGCCGCCCATAGCTTTTTGCATCCACTAAAAGCATTCGCTCTTTCTGGGCGACAAAAATAATCTGTTATTTATATTTCTTATTTTATCACTAAACTCAATCACGTCAGAAAACAAAGCTATACCGGCAATGCGCGCAAAAGCACTTGCCCCGTTTATTAAATAAAGCGACTTCAAAAACAGCACCCCCTTAAAACCATACTCATTAAACAGTTTTATAAGCGTACAATATTTCTAATCCTTATCACCAAATCCCCAACTAAATCTTTAGGTTGGACGAGAGCACTATGTATTCAGTTGAAGTTTTTCCATGGAATAAAAATTTCGAAGTTGGAGTGCCGCTGATTGACGAACAGCACCAAAAGCTGGTCGAACTATTGAATGTACTGGCCGGACATCTAGCCTATCAATCCGATATACCCACCTTGAACAATGTTTTCAATGACTTGGCGGAATACGCTATTTACCATTTTCAGGCGGAAGAACGTATATGGCATTCATTCTTCCCGGAAGATGCCTGGGAAACAAAGCATAAAGATGATCACAGGCGCTTTCTGACTACAGTCAACAGGATAATGGCCGGAAAAACCGCCAGGCCGTTGGATGAAGTGATTGAGGAGATTCTCACCTTTCTGACCCAATGGCTGGCCTTTCATATTCTGGATACCGACATGCGCATGGCCAAGGTTGTGCTGGCCGTACAGTCGGGCGTACCGTTAAACCAAGCCAAGGAGCAAGCCGATCAGGAAATGAGCGGGGCGATGAAAGTGCTGATAGAGACCATGCTGTCCATGTTCGACGCGCTCTCTTCGCGCACCATGCAGCTGGCCAAGGAGGTTGTTGAACGCCAGAAGGCCGAGCAGGCCAGCCAGGATGCCCTGGACCGTCTCCAGAAAATCGCCAGCCAAGTACCTGGGCTGGTGTTCCAGTTTCAGCTGTTTCCTGACGGCAGCTCCCGCATTCCTTACGCCAACGAAGCCATTCGCAGCCTCTATCGGGTTAGCCCGGAGGAGGTCAGCGAAGATGCGGCCAAGGTGCTTGCTGCCTTGCATCCTGATGACCTGGAAAACTTCAAAACTTCCTTTAAGGTATCGGCGCGGGACTTAACACCCTGGCGTCAGGAATATCGCTTGAAGTTTGACGACGCCCCCGTCTGTTGGCTATTCGGCAATGCGTTACCGCAGCGGCAGGCGGACGGTTCCGTACTTTGGCACGGCTTCATTACCGACATCACCAAGCACAAGCAGACTGAAGTAGAACTGCGTATCGCCGCCACCGCTTTTGAATTACAAGACGCCATGCTGGTCACCGATGCCAATAATGTCATCCTCAAAGTTAATCAGGCATTTACCCGGATCACTGGTTACAGCGCCGAGGAAGTCATTGGTAAAACGCCCAATTTACTCAGCTCGGGACAGCATGACAAAACTTTTTATAGTTCAATGTGGGAGAGCATCAATCGCACCGACGCCTGGCAGGGCGAAATATGGAATCGGCGCAAAAACGGCGAGATGTTCCCCGAATGGCTCATTATCACAGCGGTGAAGGAGCCTGACGAAAAGAATGAACACGTCAATAATTATGTTGCATCCTTCTCCGATATTACCTCGCGCAAGGCCGCCGAAGAGGAAATCAAGCAACTGGCCTTTTATGACCCGCTCACCCAACTGCCCAATCGCCGACTGTTGCAGGAACGGCTTAAACACAGCATCGACGTGGAACGACGCGATGGCAAGCGCCTGGCATTACTGATGCTTGATCTTGATCGCTTTAAAGCGGTCAACGACAGCTTGGGGCATTTAGCGGGCGACGAGTTGCTGCAACAGGTCGCTGTGCGTATCTCGGCCAGGTTGCGTGACGTAGACATGGTGGCGCGTCTGGGCGGCGATGAGTTTGTCGTGTTGCTGGAAGATATTGCCCATGCCGAAGATGCCGCACGGGTGGCGGCAGAAATCATCTTCGTGTTAGGCAAACCTTTTCAGCTAACTCAAAGCAGCGATGTACAGATTGGCGCCAGCATCGGCATCAGCCTGTATCCTGAACACGGCGCGAGCTATGAAATGCTCATGGATCATGCCGATGCCGCACTGTATCAAGCCAAGGATCAAGGCCGCGGCTGTTATGCCTATTTTTCCGAAGACCAGACGCTCGCCGCCCGCGAGCGGATTGCATTGGAAACGCGGCTGCGCCGGGCCATCGAGCAAGGGGAGCTGCGTGTTTTCTACCAGCCGCAGATGGATATTGAAAGTGGCCGCATAGTCGGCGCCGAAGCGTTGGTACGCTGGCAAGACCCGATAGAAGAATTGATTCCACCGCTACGTTTTATCCCCATCGCCGAAGAAACGGGACTGATCCTGGAAATTGGCGCCTGGGTATTGCGGGAAACCTGCCGACAAGGCCGTCTTTGGCTGGATGCGGGTTTGCCTCCGCTCACCTTGGCGGTCAACGTTTCCCCACAACAGTTTCGTCGCGGCGATATTAGCGCGTTAGTAGCTACGGCGCTGAATGAAACAGGCTTTCCGGCCGAATACCTGGAGTTGGAAATGACTGAAAGCGGACTGCTGGAAAATCAGGATAATGTGATGGCGCTCCTGAACAAGCTACGTTCTCAGGGCATCCGACTTGCCATTGACGACTTCGGCACCGGTTTTTCGTCGCTGGCTTATCTCAAGCACTTTCCGCTGGATGTGCTAAAAATCGACAAAAGTTTTATCGACGATATTCCTAACTTGCAAGACGATATGGAAATTGCCGCCACTATTATCGCCATGGGACATATTCTGGGGTTTAAAGTACTGGCGGAAGGTGTTGAAACACCTGAGCAACTGGCGTTCTTGCGGGAAAAAAAGTGCGATTCGTACCAAGGTTACATCAAAAGCCCGCCGGTACCGGCGGAAGCGTTTGCCCTGTTGTTACGGGAGCAAGGATTTGAGTAACTCAAAGACAATGGAACGCAGATGATTATGATAAACGCGGACAACACTGATTAAACGGATTATTTAAAAAGCTAAATCCCATTAGGAATAAACCCTAGGTGTAGGCCGGAATAAGGCCATCCAAGGCTCTCCTGAGCGAAGCCGAAGGGCGCGTAGCGCGAGGTGGCGTTTCCGGCGAATTTAGATAATGTGCCGGAAACACCCGTTCTCGCTATCGCCCGAACCGGCTTATTCCGGCCTACATGGCTAATTATTCAAGAAATCTTATTCAATCATGAATATCAGCGTCATCAGCGTTCTATTTCTCTCGTGTGTGGTGCTGCCAAGTTACAGATAAATAACTTCGGGCTTGCCATCAGACTTAACCAGTTCGCCGATAGTAAAAGCCTTCTCGCCCAGTTGGCTGAGGGCTTGCAGCGTCGCACGCTCATCTTCGGCGGCAACACAAACTATCATGCCGATGCCGCAATTAAAGGTGATCAGCATATCTGCTTGAGCGACATTACCCTTTTCCTGCAACCACTTGAAGATCTCGGGAAACTCCCAGGAAGCAAGATCGATATGGGCGTTGGCGCCTTGCGGAAGTACGCGCGGCAGATTCTCGGTCAAGCCGCCGCCGGTAATATGCGCAAACGCGTGTACCGGCACTTTATCCAGCAACGCCAACAACGACTTAACGTAGATTCGGGTCGGTTCCAGTAAGGCCTCACCCAAGGTTTTGCCGTTGAAGGCATCGGTGAGCGCTGCATTACTATGGGTAATGATTTTCCTGATTAATGAGTAGCCATTGGAGTGCGGACCGGATGATGCGATACCAATCAGCTTGTCGCCCACTTTGACTTTGCTGCCGTCGAGCACTTTGCTTTTTTCCACGATACCGACGCAAAAACCCGCCAGATCATACTCGCCGTCCGCATACATGCCCGGCATTTCCGCTGTTTCGCCGCCGACCAGCGCCGCGCCTGCCAGTTCGCAGCCTTTGCCAATGCCGTCTACGACCGCTGCGGCAGTATCGACATCCAGCTTGCCGGTAGCAAAATAATCAAGAAAAAACAAAGGCTCGGCGCCTTGAACGATAATATCATTAACGCACATCGCAACCAGATCGATGCCGATGGTGTCATGAATATTCAGTTCATTGGCCAGTTTCAGCTTGGTGCCTACGCCATCGGTACCGGAAACCAGAATCGGCTGCTGATAACGATCCAACGGCAGTTCAAACATCGAACCGAAACCGCCTAAACCTGCCATGACGCCTGCCGTCCGGGTTCTGGCAGCAATAGGCTTGATGCGCTCAACTAATGCATTACCGGCCTCAATGTCAACGCCGGCACTTTTATAATTCAAGCTTTCTTGATTTTGTTCGCTCAATGTGGTGTTCTCTTGCTAAAATTTAAACTTCCGATATTGTACAAGACATCATCGGTTTTGTCTGAAGGATATGAATGCGTATTTTTTTATCAGGTATTCGCGTAGCGCTTGTATGAATGTTGCGGCAAGTTGAATTTTATTAAAAGAATAATTAACGTGGCGCCCTGTTAAATACAGTGGATCCGACTAAAACTATCAATGGCAACACAACGCTTTTTTGAGGAGTGGATATGAAAGTAACAAAAATGTTTAGCCCCCTACTATTTATTGCCGCGGTATTATTTAGCGGCACGGCAAGTGCCTACGATCCGGGTATGACTGAAGAGGTTTGCAAAAAGCCTCAATTTAGAGACTTCAATCTTCCTGTCTATCAAGAACCCGAGAAAACCGAGGTTCCGCCTGAATCAACGCTTTCTTTCATGGTCTCGCCTTGGGCCAAGCCAGACACCATCAAATTGACCGCCAAAAATCAAAATCTCGAATTTACCGTTGAAAGCAACAGCAGTTTTCACCGGGTTAAAGCAAAGTTGCCCGCGGCTTTCAATGGTCAATATGTCAGGATCAATGTCACGGCCAAAGCCGAGTTGGGATGCTACGATAAAAATGGCTGGTTGATTAAAATCGCTGATAAATGACATAGGTGAAAGACTAAGGGCGAAAGGCGAAAAAACCTACGCTATACAGGATCGTTCTTCGCCTTTCGCCTTTTGCCTGTGCTTTTCTAATAAAGCACCTTATCGCTCTTTTCAGCCCAAATATTAAAGGGCTCCATGGCACTCGGCAGGTTTAAATGCAGCATGGCGATGCGGCGCTCATGCGGCAAAACAGAAATCTCATCGTAAATGAAGCTGTCGTCAAAATTGGCGGCAGCCGCATCATGCCGACTACAGGCAAAATAGACTTTTGCAAGCCTCGCCCAGTAGATTGCACCGAGGCACATAGGACAGGGCTCGCAGCTGGAGTAGAGAATGCAGCCCTGCAACTGGAAGTCATTCAGCTTCTTGCAGGCCAAGCGTATCGCCATCACTTCCGCATGAGCGGTAGGGTCGATAGTACTGGTGACCTTGTTGCCGCTCGCGGCAACAAGTTGATTATCTTTTACGATAATCGCCCCATAAGGGCCGCCCTGCCCTGACCTGGCATTCTCCGCCGCCAGATCGACAGCCTGCTGCAAAAACACCTTATGCATCTATAAACCTAACGGATTGTTGGGGTCTACGCCATCCATAAAAGGCAGACCTCGCTCCTGATGAGTCAGTTGATATATCTTGCCCAACCAGTTGTTGAATACCGCTTTTGCGGTGTCGCTCCAGGTATTGTCAATATGCTCCAGAATCAGGCTTTCCGGGAATTCTTCCAGCCTTTGTCCGCTCTGTTTGGCTGATCTGACCCGCTGTTCATAATCGACCAGAATCTGCTGAACGACATCGTTAAAATAATTTTCGGGGAACGGCGGATAGTCATCCCGTTCGGCGCGATAAAAGCGCAAGATTTCACGCTTGTATTCTTTCAACAGGCTGATGTCATCATATTCAGGATGCCCCTGAAAAAACACAATGCGAAACCCATCCGGGCTAACTGCAAGATGCACACCGGCTTCTTTGCTGACCGCCAAAACCTTGAGTCCGTGTCGCTCCATATCGCTTTGAAATATTTCATTAAAACGGGAATGGGGCACATCGAAACGGGTGTTGATTTCCGCAACCAACGGATGAGTGCGGTCGGTTAACTTATGCGAAAACACGCCCCAACGTTTGGCCGGTAAACGGGTGCGTTCAATGCCGTAACAGTATTGAATGAGGGCATGAGTAGCAAGGCACGAACACAGTATCGAAGTGACATTTTCCTTGGCCCAGAAAAAAACCTCACTCAGCGGTTGCCAAAAGTCTTCTTCGGGCAACCGAGGATGGCTGACATTAGCGCCGCTGATAATCAGCGCGTCCAGCCCGTCCCGTTTGATTTGCTCAAAGGATTCGTAATATTTAGCGATATGGGCTTGCGCTTCCGGGCTTCTTTTCAGTCCTTCAATGGTAAAAGGATGCACATGGAATTGCACAATCTGATTACACGCCCCCACCAGCCGGAAAAACTGTCTTTCTGTCGCTTCCAGCGCCGCATCGGGCATCATGTTGAGCAGCCCGATATGCATTTCCCGTATATCCTGATTACTGGCGCGATCAGGGTCTAGTATTTCCTCCCCTTCTTCACGAAGACGTTGAAAAGTGGGTAAATCAGTATGAGCAACTAAAGGCATAACCGGACTCCGTCCATATTATTGCTGGGAACCCAGCGCATCAGCGATCAGCCGGATAAAGTCATCCTCGCCTTTAACAGTGGCCACATCATTCGCATCGACCGTATAGCCGTATTGATCGGCGATAGCTTGGTAGCGGGGCAGTCGGGATTTGAATAGTTCGGGAAAAACCCAGGAGACAAAATCATCCGGCGGCATAACATTCGTGGAAGCGTAATTTTTAAGCTGCATGAATTCAGCAAGTTTTTCATCAAGAAACGCTTCCCGATAATAAAGCGGCTTGGGATCGGATTTAGCACGTTCAATAATGGTTTGCTCCAGCGCCGGCGGTATTTTGATATAAACAATCAGCGTGTTCTGTGCCAGTGTTTCCAACACCTCGGGACTGTCCAGCTCGCAAACGCTGCCGCCCGCATCATTGACAAAATACTTATAGCCATAAATATCCACCGCTTTATCAATAAAATCCGGCACATCATTCATCGCGGCAATTTCAGCCTGATGATGCAGCTTTTGACGGCGCTTGAATTCCTGCAAAGACAGTCCGCCCAACTCAGGATTGCCGAGTTTGCCAAGAAAGCTGGAAACCGGGGCCAGATTATCAACGGTTATTTTATTGCTGATATGGATGGAGTCGGAAAGCAGCAACTCGCGCAAAAAAGGAACGCGCATGGCCTGGCGCTTAATATTATCCAGAATAGGCTCTTCCAGGTATTTTGTACCTATCCGGTAATCGCCTGAATAGTGAAACCAATTGGCTTTAGGCAATTTATTGGCCAGCGTGGTTTTTCCCGCACCGGACATAGCCAACAGGGTAATGCGTTTTGTTTTCCAGTCCAGAAATTCCTGAGGACTCATTTTCATGTGATACTTCCTAATTAATCCAGATAATCTTCGATGTCCATGTCTTCAGGATTTGGCCGGTGTTCGTCGGGGTCGGTATAGCCCAGATCATCGGTTTCAAGATCGTCAAAAGGCGCGGTCCAGTCTTCAGGATCCTCGATATAGTCGAAGGTTGAGGTATACCAACTGTCATGATCGTATTCGCCAATATCGCCGTTAAGGTATTGGACTTCAATGGAGTCATCGCTATCGTCAATGGCGATGACTTTAAATTTCAGGTTGTTTTCTACGTCCTTGTACCAACTGCCGATGATCGGGTCTGCTATGGTTGTCATGATTATTCCTCAATGCTTAGCTAGAATGTTTCGATACAAAATATCTTACAAAGGTAAGTGATATTACTAACAATGCTAAAGAAAATACAAAAGTATTTTGCATGGGCCGGGGTGAATTCAGTTTGCGGTCTTTTAGGTTGAAGTCCGCGTTAAAGCCTGTTATGACGCTGATTAGCATCAGCCTGATATTATATTTATAAAGGAAGCATCACTTTCTTGCAAGAATTTGACGCACTTGAATATAAAAACGATAGGTAAGCCGTTAACAAGGCAATAACCCTGCCAAGGCATTTATTCACCGAAGCCAATAATCCGCTACCAAGCCTGCAAATACGGCCAAGCCGAACCAGTTATTGTTTAAAAACGCCTTAAAGCAAAGCGCTTTTTCCCGGTGAAAAATCAACTTTTGCTGATAAACCGACAAGCCTGCCGCAATTAAAATACCGTCGTAATAAGGCCAACCGGCATGCGCCATTTGCCCTACGGTAATCAGCAGGCCCAGTATGACGATCTGCAATCCGCCCATAATCTGGCGGTCGTAAGCGCCGAACAATATCGCAGTCGATTTAACGCCTATTTTCAAATCATCATCCTTATCGACCATCGCATACATGGTGTCATAAACCAGCGCCCATAATACGACGGCCAAATACATCACCCAGGCCACGGGCGGCATGCTGTTGATCTGCGCGGAAAAAGCCATCGGCACCGCCCAGCCAAAAGCGATGCCCAAATAGGCTTGGGGCAACTGGGTATAACGCTTCATGAACGGATAGCTGGCGGCCAGAAATGCGGCGATAAACGACAGCATGATGGTGTAAATATTCAGCAATAACACCAGGCCGAAAGAACACAAACACAACACCACAAAAACCGTCAGCGCTTCCTTGGGGCTTACCTTGCCTGCGGCGATAGGCCGCTGCTTGGTGCGTTCCACATGCGGATCGAAGTCGCGGTCGGCGTAATCGTTAATCACGCAACCGGCGGCTCGCATCAACACGACGCCCAGACAAATAACGGTTAAAACCAGCAAGTCCGGTTTGCCGTCACTGGCAACCCACAGCGCCCATAGTGCGGGCCACAATAAAATCAGGATGCCGATAGGCTTATCAAATCGCGCTAATAACCAATACTGCTTAATTCGATCCATTGCTGTGTTCATCATCGTTATTGCCTTTTTCAAAGCGTTAATTTTGTTAAAAATGCTATTATAGCTTTTTTATTTTAATGGGCGGGCGAACCATGAGCGTAAAGATTTATCACAATCCGCGTTGCGGCAAATCGCGTCAAACCTTGCAGCTGTTAAAAGAGCAAGGTATCGAGCCGGAGGTTATCGAGTATCTTAAAACGCCTCCCAGCGCTCAGGAGCTGGATGATATTTTGCAAAAGCTGGGCATGGAGCCGCGCGAGTTAATGCGCAAAAAAGAAGCCGAATATAAAGCCAACGGTCTTGACGATGCATCACTGGATCGGCAGGCGCTGATAACCGGCATGGTAAACAGCCCTATTTTAATTGAGCGGCCTATTGTTATCGCTAATGGCAAGGCGGCGATTGGTCGCCCGCCTGAAGCTGTGCTGGCTATTTTATAATTACCCGGCTTATGACAAAGATTCTGGTTCTGTATTTCTCCCGTAATGGGACCACCGCAGACATGGCCAATCATATCGCTCGCGGCGTAGCATCGGTTGACGGCGTTGAAGCGGTGCTTAGAACCGTCCCCGATGTGTCAACCGTCTGTGAAAAAACCGCAGAAAGCATCCCGGCCCACGGCGCGCTTTACGCTACGATTGACGACTTAAAATCCTGCGACGGCTTGGCTTTGGGCAGCCCGACCCATTTCGGCAATATGGCCGCTCCGCTAAAATACTTCATCGACAGCACCACCGAAATCTGGTTTTCAGGCGCACTGTCCGGCAAGCCCGCAGGCGTGTTTACCTCAACCGGCAGCATGCACGGCGGACAGGAAAGCACCTTGTTATCGATGATGTTGCCGCTGTTGCACCACGGCATGCTGATACTGGGCTTGCCCAGCACCGAACATGCATTGCGCGAAACCACCTCAGGTGGCACTCCTTACGGCCCCAGTCACGTATCGACCGATCACTCAGGGCTGAGCGATCACGAAAAAGCCTTATGTAAAGCGCTCGGCACACGCTTGGCTAAAACCGCACTTCAACTGAAAAAAGCTGCATGACCATAAAACCGATTTATTGTTACATCACTGCCCTGGCCGGTTTTTTCGGGCTGTTCGCCTTGTTGATGCTGTGGAATACCATACTCTCACCATCCACCCGCTTTCCGGTGGCACTGGTGTTGCTGGTCGCCGTCACGCCGTTATTGCTGCCGATGCGCGGCTTGCTGGATCGCAACCCTAGAAGTTGCGCGTGGGCAGCCTACGTCAGCCTGATCTATTTTCTCCACGGCACTGCCGAAGCCTACGTCAACCCTGACGAACGACTCTATGCATCGCTTGAAGTCATGCTGAGCCTGATGCTTTTTTTCGGCACCGCATTTTATGTACGCCTTGCGGGAAAACAGAACTGACAATGGCGGAGCAACTTCCATTACATTTTGAATTCAGGGCCAATCAAACTTTCGACGATTTTTTCCCCGGCGCCAATCACGAAATCATCACTCACTTACAACAATGCATCGCGGGTCTGGGCGAACAGCAAATTTTCCTCTGGGGTAAATCGGGGCAAGGTAAAACGCATCTGCTGCAAGCCTGCTGTCATCGGGCACAGAATCAAAATCTCAGTTCATTCTATTTTGATTTGTCGCAAGCCGAATTACCTGATCCCTCTCTGCTAAACGGGCTTGACGAGTACGATGTCGTTTGTTTCGACAATATCGAGCGCATAGCCGGTAACGCGACCTGGGAACTGGCTTTTTTTAATTTCTTTAATCAGCATCGCGATCGCGGCCACAAACTGATCGTCTCGGCCTCCTCTGCGCCCAATGAGATTGCCATTCAACTACCCGACCTAAAAACCCGCCTTAATTGGGGACTGAGCTTAAAAATACAGCCCTTAA
This sequence comes from Methylobacter tundripaludum SV96, assembly GCF_000190755.2. GTDB lineage: Bacteria > Pseudomonadota > Gammaproteobacteria > Methylococcales > Methylomonadaceae > Methylobacter_A > Methylobacter_A tundripaludum. The sequence goes on from NZ_JH109152.1 coordinate 1,273,181, forward strand.
CCGATAGCGACCGCATTGCGGCATTAATCTTTAAAGCCGATCAAATGGGTTTCGAAATCGCCCCGCAAGCCGGACGTTTTCTGCTGACGCATTACGACAGGGATCTGGCCTCTCTATGGGCTTTACTGGAAAAACTGGACAGGGCATCATTGGCCGCCAAACGTAAGTTAACCCTCCCTTTTTTAAAGCAGATTCTGAACGAAGATAGCCATGATTAAAGTGCTTGTTATTGGAGCGGGGGCCGTCGGCGCTTTTTACGGCTCGCTATTGGCACAGGCCGGGGCCGAGGTTTCGGTCGTGTGCCGTTCCGATTACGATCAGGTCAAGCAACACGACTTTATCATCAACAGCCAAGCGCTCGGCCGCTGGAATTTTACCCCGGCGCAGGTGTTAAAAAATGTTGCCGATTTTAAAGGAACGCCTGACTATATTTTACTCTGCACCAAAGTCATCCCGACATTGGACCGAGTCGCCCTGATTCGTCCCGCTGTCGGTCGAAATACCGCGATAGTCTTTATCCAGAATGGCGTAGAAATCGAGCAGGAAATGCTGAATGCCTTCCCCCATAATGAACTGATCAGCGGTCTGGCGTTTATTTGCTGCAATCGGACAGGGCCCGGCGAGATATTGCATCTGGCTTACGGTCGCCTGGCTTTAGGTAATTTGCCGAACGGCATCAGCCGCAAAACCGTACAGCTTTGCGAACTCTTTAATCAATCCGGCATTGACTGCGGGGCAGTCGACAACATTGTGACCGGACGCTGGCAAAAATGCGTCTGGAACGCGCCGTTTAATCCGCTATCGGTATTGTCAGGAGGTTTGCTGACGCTGGATATCCTGCAAACCCAGGAGTTTTTCGTGCGCAGCATTATGCAGGAAATTTGCGACATTGCGGCGGCCTCCGGGCATCCGCTGCCCGACGATATTGTTAACATCAATATCGAAAACACTTATGCCATGCCGCCTTATAAAACCAGCATGCTGCTGGATTATGAAAGCGGCCAGCCGATGGAGACGGAAGCCATCCTGGGCAATGCACTGCGCGCCGCTCAGCGGCTAGGCGTAGCCGCGCCTCATCTGGAATCGGTCTACGCGTTAATGAAGCTCAGGGAATTGAAGCTAGTGCAGCACTAGATTATTTAGTAACTACAAGCGACATCAAAACAAAAGACTTTTATTCACCACGAAGACACGAAGGGCACGAAGTTTTATATTTTTTCTTCGTGCTCTTCGTGTCTCGGCAATTGCTCCTGCATTGCTCTACCTCCTGCATAATCCACAGGGATGTGGTGAATGCAGATATTGCAGGAGCAAATATCTGTCCATGCAGTCGTTCGTGGTGAAAATTTTTTAGCCATTGCGTAACATCAACTATTGTCGAGAATTTACGTTATTTGGCATAAAAAACATAATCCGCCGTATAGGCAATCCGCTTTTCACCACCCAAATGATTAGCATCGCATCCCGACGAAGGCGGCAGGCCGCCGTGCGTATTAATCCGGTTAATATAGCTGACGTTCGAAAACAGACCGTCGCCCTTATGGGAGACCACCTCGACCAGCAACCAGGCAATAGCCGAACCCGGTGCCATATCGATTTTCTTGACCACCCGCCCGACTACGCGACTGCCCTCTTTATATTCCCAAAGGGGACCGGCCGTATGATTCCCGACGATCTTACCCTGCGCATCGAACAACTTGGCATCGGGCGCTTGCGTTTCCCATGCGTACTCGCCTTTATTGGCTGAGCATTGGTAAATCTGGTCACCCTTAGCATGCACGGTCAGAACAGGACTATAGCCCGCAGGCACTTTAATCTGCTCGGGAATTGAAACCTCTGCATAAGCCGCGCCTTGCGACATCACCCATAAAATCAATATCTTTTTAATCATAGCATTCACCATGGCATTGGCGTTCCGTCGTACTTAACGAAACTGCCGGATTGATCCAATGAAAAGTTCTCTATCAAAGCCCGCATGCCGGTAATGCTTTGATCGGCATTAATCAGCCCGTTAGGCCCGCCCATATCGGTCTTAACCCAGCCGGGATGAAAAATAAGCACACCGACAGACTGATCTTTAAGCGCTATCGCCAGACTCTTCATTGCAGCATTCAGCGCCGCTTTGCTGGACCGGTAAAAAATACTGCCGCCACTGTCATTATCCGCAATACTGCCCATCAGACTGCTGATATTAACAATCAGTTTTTTATTGCCTCGCTTGATTTGCGGTAAAAACGCTTCAGTCATTTTTAACGGCGCTTCGGTATTAACCACCAGCGATTTAGTCCATGCTTGATAATCAAGATGACCAAAACCGTTAGTGCTGTTATCCGTATAAACGCCGGCATTGTTAATCAAAACATCAATCGGCAGATCCGCTAATTTTTTGGATAGCGCATCAATTTGTTCAAACTCTGCAACATCCAACGCTTCTATCTGAACATTATGATGCGTGGCGAGATTATTTAAATCAAACGCATCATCCGGATTACGGGAGCAAGCAATGACATGCCAGTCCTGTTCAGCATATTGACGGCAAAACTCCAGACCCAAGCCGCGATTAGCGCCGGTAATTAAAACTGTAGCCATTTTATTTCTCCCATAAAAAAACCTCCTGTATCGGTAGATGCAGGAGGTTTCTTATACTACTTAAAAACTGATGTTACGCAATAGGTAAAAAACCTCACTACGAACACACGAAATCAGCATAAATGTTGGGTTATGCGAAGCCGCTAACCCAGCCTACAAAATCAAGCTGAAAAGTTTTTTGCAGCAAAATCCCAGTTAACCAATGCCCAAAATGCTTCCAGATAGGCCGGACGCGCATTACGGTAATCGATGTAGTAAGCGTGTTCCCAAACATCGCAAGTCAACAAAGGCTTTTGACCGGTCGTTAACGGGCAACCTGCATTGCTGGTGCTAACCAACGCCAAACTGCCGTCGGCGTTTTGCACCAGCCAAGCCCAGCCTGAACCGAATGTGGTGACCGCGCATTTGGTGAATTCTTCTTTAAATTTTGCAAATGAACCGAAAGTTGTGTTGATCGCATCGGCTAAAGCGCCGCTAGGTTCGCCACCCGCATTGGGCGCCAAGCTATTCCAGTAAAAAGTGTGATTCCAGACTTGCGCAGCGTTATTAAAAATACCGCCTGAAGATTTCATGATGATTTCTTCCAGCGACAAACCTTCAAATTCAGTTCCTGGGACCAGGTTATTCAGGTTTGTTACATAAGTTTGATGATGCTTGCCATAATGATACTCCAGGGTTTCTGCAGAAATATGGGGCGCTAATGCATCTTTAGCATAAGGTAAAGCAGGAAGTTCGAAAGCCATGGGATTCTCCTAAATCAAAGTTGTCATAAGGTGTTGAGTGCAAACAGCCGGCAACAAAAAAATACCAAGTGTTTTTATAAACAATTACTTTAGCATTGCTCGCCAATTAAATAAAGCGATAGCACAAGCGGGAAGACGACAAATCCTTAAAATTGCTTAAGCCGACTTCCAATGCCACCCTCAAAGATGCCAAATTTTGGATTATTGGTATAAGCTGTTACCCGATGTATCTAAGTCTAAACAATAGTTTCACAGTATTGCAGACTTATACTGCCTTTTATCAACCCCAGTAATGAATACATGCAAATTCAGTAATCAACTACGAGGAAGGCCACAATGATCAGACTGAGTTACGCCAGCACAGCAATCAAGGAATTTAGTCCGGAAAATCTGTTAGCGCTGTTAAAAACCTGTCGAACAAATAACGGCGTCAAAAATATAACCGGAATACTGCTTTATTCGCACGACACTTTTTTTCAGGTATTGGAGGGCGACGAAGCGACCGTTGAAAGTACATTTGAAAGCATAAAAAAAGATAAACGCCACAAGGACGTAACCTTGATCGAAAAGCTGCCCATAACAGAACGGGCATTTCCCTACTGGAGCATGGGCTTTGAAAAGCTGGGGAGCAAAGAGCTGAGTGAAATGGAAGGCTTGAATAATTTTTTTGAAAACGACTTTACGCCCGCCGGTTTTGCCGCACATAAACATATTATCGGCCCGTTATTAGCCCATCTTCGTAGCAAGCTGGTAAAACAGGTCACCGTGGAAAGTCACGAAGAACTGCCCATGCAGCACGAAGACCCGTTCATCCAACTTCTGCACCGCACCATTCGCTTGGGGGTCAAGTTTCTCGCGTTACTGATGGTAATGGTTATTTTATTCGGCATTATTGACGTCGTTTATGTGATCTTTGAAAAAATCACCCAACCGCCGTTTATGCTATTGACTATTAATGACATGCTGGAAACATTTGGGGCTTTTTTGGCAGTGTTAATCGCCATTGAAATTTTCCTGAACATTACCTTGTATATCCGAAGTGACGTAATCCCCGTAAAACTGGTTGTAGCTACCGCGCTGATGGCTATTTCCCGGAAAGTCATCGTGTTCGATTACAAGCACTTACCGGCGGAATATGTGAGCGCATCGGCCTTGGTTTTGGTGGCGCTAGGTATCACTTACTGGCTAGTCCAGAAAAAAGAATAGAGCGTCATTATCATTTCAGTTACTGATGAAGGCGGTTATTATTACTGCGTAACCGCCCCACAGACTCAAGCACCCTGCTCTGTGCGCTCGCAAAGTCAGTTAATAATTCAGGCCCATATTCCCATGATTTATTAAGCGTCTGCTCCAACGCTTCTATGCATACTTTCAATTCCGACATGGCTAGATTGGCCGCCACACCTTTCATTGCATGGAGAAATCTCAATGCCGAATCCACATCGCCCGCTTGTAAAAAAGCATCCACACGGATCTGTGCATCGCTAAAGCCCTCATAAAACTTCAGCAGTAAGTCATGCAGCAGTCGCTCGTTTCCTACAACATTTTTTAAGCCCTGTTGTATATCAATGCCGGGCAAACATTCCGGCAGTAATGCTGTTTTTTGTTGGCTTGCCTTCGCCAAACAGGAAGCCGGTGTCTTCCGTAATTCCGGCTTGATTAAATCAATCAAGTTTGCCAATAGCTCATCAACGTCTATAGGCTTGGTCACATACCCGTTCATACCTATGTGCAGACACTTTTCCCTAACATCGTTCATGGCGTGGGCCGTCATCGCAATAATCGGCAAATCACTAAATTGCGCTTCAGAACGTATGATGCGGGTTGCCTCATAGCCATCCATGATCGGCATTTCCAAGTCCATTAATACCGCATCAAAATAGCATGTTCGTATTTTTTGCACCGCATCCCGACCATCCGAGGCAATGCTGACCTCAAAACCTTCCTGCTCCAGCGTTTCTTTCGCAATCTGCTGATTAATATGATTATCTTCCACCAACAGCAACTTTGCCCCTTTAATTTGATGCAGCTTTTCGTTTCCCGTCCCTGGACGGCGGACTTGCGAGGGCGGATATTCGTCAAAATCAGTTTGATTAAACGCTTCAACAACCGCGCTGAACAGCGCCGACGCATGCACCGGTTTAGCAAGAAAGCCATCCAGATTAAGATCTTTTGATCGCTGTACATGTACAACATCCTCCCTGCTATGCGTGGTTACTATGATAATGTGAGGAATACAGGCGATTTCAAGACTATTTTTAATATGCCGCGCAACCGAAATACCGTCCATTTTGGGTAAATTCCAGTCCATGAGTACAAGCCGATAAGGATCTTCAGCGCAGGCGTTTTCCAACAGCTGAATGGCTTGCTCACCCGTGCTGACGGACGTCACTTGAAAAAAAAGGCTTTTCAAATGCAAGCACAAGGCATTCCGCGATGTCTCGTCGCTATCCACCACTAATGCTTTTACGCCGCGAAAAGCATCGTGCGATGCCGAGTATTTTTGACTTACCTCATAGGGTTGCTCAAAGATGGCGGTAAAAATAAAAGTACTCCCCTGCCCTATTTCACTGTTTACCGTAATGACACCACCCATCATATCCACCATTCGCTTGCAAATGGCCAGGCCCAGACCGGTTCCGCCGTATTTGCGGGTGGTAGATTTATCGGCTTGATTAAAGGACTGAAATAGCCCGCCTATTTGTTCTGTGGTCAAGCCTATGCCGGTATCCTTAACAGAAAACTCAAGCCTAATTTGATCCGCACTTTTTACTTGTTCGGCGCCTTCCGCTAACGCGACTTTAATATCGACATCGCCGCCGCGGCTGGTAAATTTTACCGCGTTGTTGACTAAATTAAGTAACACTTGGCCCAGCCTTAGCGGATCGCCTATCAAATCCGAAGGCACATCGTCGGCGGTAATAAATCGTATCTTCAGGCCTTTTTCTTCCGCTTTGCCACTCATCAAACTGAAAAGATCGTTCAGCACGTCATCCAGATTAAATGCGATCGTTTCCAGCTCCAGCTTCCCGGCTTCGATTTTGGAGAAATCCAGAATATCGTTAATGATCCCGAGTAATGCGCGTGAAGAAATCTGAACCTTAGTCAAATAATCCTGCTGTTTTGCAGTCAGGTCCGTCTGCAAAGCTAACCGGGTCATACCGATGATCGCATTCATCGGCGTCCGGATTTCATGACTCATCATCGAAAGAAACTCTGATTTGCTTTTATCGGCCGCAATGGCCTGATCTCGCGCCTCGGCCAATTCGGAGGTGCGGTTTATTACTTTTTGCTCTAACGTCCGACTGTATTCTTCAAGCTTATCGTAAGAAATCTTCAGGTTCCGGGCCATTTGAGAAAACGCTGTCGTTAGCGCCCCGATTTCGCCATCCGGGTGAATCTTTTTAACATTGTCGCTGACCGCAAAATTACCTTGAGCCAACTCATTTGCCAATCGGGTCAAGTGCATTAGCGGCCTGGAAAGACGTTCAGACACGAACAATACGATACACGCGCCAATCAGGATAAAAATGGCTGCGGTTATTAATAACCGCGTTATCATTTCGCCGATTTGACTAATACTCTCCTCTCGGGAATTAACAATCTCCTGATTAAGAAGATCCAGGGAAAAACCCAACCGGAGAACGCCCCAAGGCCTCGCACTCACTTGAATCGGCATGATAAATTCCATAAAGGATTCACCGTTGCTTACATACTCATTAACCGTTGCCGTCTTTTGACCCGCCGCAAACAAGTCCTCTTTTTCGGATAAAATCCCCATTTCCAACTGCGGCTTTAGCGTATGAATATACGCCCTCCCTGAGGCTTGCATTAATATGATGTAACGAAGCTCTTTATTTTCCTGCACCGCATTTCTTAACTGGTCGGCAACCAGGGAAAGGTTGACGGAAGCGATGCCATTCTTAACTTGACCGGATAAATTACCGGATAAAATCTGCCCTCTATCGATTAGCCGTCCTTTCATCAGCGTAATGCGCTTTTCCAGTTCCTTCTCGAACACATCTTTTTGAAACTCAATCTGAATGAAGGTTAACAGCATCAATAAGGCGATAATTAAACCCACCATCGTAACGAGCAGCTTTCTAAAAATACTACGTTTAACCATTTTGCTTAAACTCAAGATTGTATTGGGGGGATTTATTTTGATTACTTGCGCTTACTTCTGACGGCATTATAAATCCAACTTTAAAAGCAGCCTGATTAATTGCACCGTTTCGGTTATTCTGTCAGCCATTTAATAAATCTCTCGAAGACACGAAGTTTTTATCTTGATTTTTCTTCGCATGCTTCGTGGTTTTATGCTTTAAGCCCCGTAGACCGAAATGACAAAACCACTTTTATTGTGCTTCGAACCGATCGCAGATTCCAATGCCGAGATATTGATTCTGGGCAGCATGCCGGGACAGGAGTCTTTGGCGGCGAGTCAGTATTATGCGAATCGACGCAATGCCTTCTGGAAAATCATGGCGCAATTGCTTGGGTTTGATCCGGACGCTACATATGAAGATCGGCTACACGCGCTGAAAACAGCCCGCATCGCACTCTGGGATGTGATGCAATCCTGTACGCGAGTCGGCAGCTTGGACGCAAAAATTGACAGCGGCTCCATCACTGTAAATGACTTTCAGAGCTTCTTTCATACGCACGACAAGATCCGTGCGGTGTTCTTCAACGGGGCAAAGGCGGAGTCGGCGTACCGGCAGTATGTTTTGCCTACCGTCAGCACCGCTTCAGTCAGCTACATGCGTCTCCCATCGACCAGCCCGGCGCATGCCTCTCTTTCCTATGAACAAAAGCTTCATGTATGGAGGACAGCGTTGAACGCTGTCGACCGGAATAAGCCTGTTTAAGCGGCAGCGCGAAGTGAATGAACTTATCCCCGGCCTATGCTATTTCTTTTTGAAATAAAAAACCTGCTTATTGGATTCTCTTATCAATTGAATAATTTGATGCCCGGTCTGGTCGGCATAAACGCCAAAATCCAAGTGCGCAGCCGGATCGGTTGCGATCACTTTGACGACATCGCCGCTGGCCATGTCCATCAAGGCTTTTTTCAGGCGCAACAAGGGTAATGGACAAGTCAAACCGCTGGCATCTACTTCCAGGTTAAATTCGATCATAGGTTTATTTTAAGTTTTCTCAACTAAGTTTGGTGCGCTTATAATACCATCCTCTTTTAAATCCAAGAATCATCATAACTAAATGGATTATTTCCCTGTATTTTTAAAGCTTAAAGACCAGCCTTGCCTGGTTGTTGGTGCGGGCGAAATCGCCGCCCGGAAAATTGAATTGTTGGCACGAGCCGGCGCAAAAATCACCGTGATAGCCAGGGAGATAAGTCCCACGGTATTAAGCCTGCAAGCGACGCATAACTTAACGCTGCTGCAAAAGTCATTCTCCCCTGCCGATCTTGGCGAATTCAGGCTGGTGGTATCGGCAACCGATAATACGGAGACCAATTGCCTGGTTGCCAAAACGGCGACGGACCAAAATATCCCTGTCAACGTGGTCGATAATCCCGAGCTGTGCAGCTTCATTTTTCCGGCCATTATCGACCGCTCGCCGATTATTGCCGCGGTATCCTCCGGCGGTGCCGCACCGGTATTAGCCCGTTTGCTCAGGGCTAAAATAGAAACCGTGATTCCTCCCGCCTATGGTCGGCTTGCCGGTCTGGCTGACAAGTTCAGGGATAAGGTCAAACAGCATATTAAGCAACCCGCACAACGCAGGATCTTCTGGGAAAATGTCTTGCAGGGTTCGATCGCTGAACTGGTCTTCTCCGGCAAGGAACAGGAGGCCGAACAGCAATTAGAGCAGACCCTGCTCAAGCAAAAAGAAAACCCAAACCTCGGCGAAGTCTATCTGGTTGGCGCCGGCCCCGGCGCACCTGACTTGTTGACTTTCCGCGCACTACGGTTGATGCAACAGGCCGATGTCGTTGTCTATGACCGACTGGTTTCGCCGGAAATTCTCGATTTGGCCCGCCGGGATGCCGAAAAGATTTATGTCGGCAAACAACGGCAATATCATGCGCTTCCGCAGGAATCCATCAATACCCTGCTGGCTGATTTGGCTAAAGCAGGAAAACGGGTGGTGCGCTTAAAAGGCGGCGATCCGTTCATATTCGGCCGCGGCGGCGAAGAAATTGAAACCTTGATGCAGCAAGGCATTAATTTTCAGGTCGTTCCCGGCATTACCGCCGCTTCCGGCTGTGCAACCTACTCGGGCATCCCGCTAACCCATCGGGATCATGCCCAATCCTGCACCTTTGTCACCGGCCACCTGAAGGATAATTCCGTCAATTTAAACTGGACGCAACTTGCAGCGCCTAATCAAACCATCGTCATCTATATGGGGCTGGCTGGTCTGGAAAAAATCTGCCAGTCTTTAATTGCGCACGGCAGCCCCAAAGATTTACCTATTGCCCTTGTTCAACAAGGCACCACGTCCAACCAGCGGGTGATTACCGGCACCCTGGAGACATTACCGGACAAAGTTGCCGGTCAGGACATCAAGCCGCCCACTTTGATTATTATCGGCACGGTAGTAACCCTTCATGACAAGCTGAGCTGGTTTCAGACCCGCCGACTTGATTAACTATTGTTTGTCATACCTTAACTTAAAGGCCGATTAAACGATTCAGTTATCATTCATAGCCGTTGTCGATAATATAACTCAGGGAAAATAAATAAATAAAACAATTGAATTTTCCCGCCAAATTCCCTATGCTTTCACGGTTTAACTTTTAATCGAACTGTTATTTTCTTCAACAATAAACAGCAGTTCTTTTTTTACTACCAAGAGGAGAGGTCAACATGAAAAAAACATTAGGTACACTAGCTGGTATCGCTTTACTCGCTTTAAGTGGACAAGTATTTGCCGACGAAGCTAGCGATGTGGGTAAGAAAATTTATGAACGCGCTTTCGGTCGCGGTTGCGGCACTTGCCACGATATCGCTTCAAATCCACAGTTAACTGCTTTAATTAAAGCCGGCCAATTGGACAGAGCGAAATTCGAAACCGTTCTGAAAGAAGGTAAAGGCGGCATGCCGAAAGCTATCGCTGAAATCATGAAAAATCCAGCCGTTGTTAAAGCTGGATACGGCGAAGACCAAGCTGTTGATGCTCTGTACAAATATCTGGGCGGCAACTAAAACCCGGATCGACAGACCATAAAAAAGCCGCCCCAATATACAAACCGGGGCGGCTTTTTTTTGTGTCCGAAAAACCGAAAATCAATCCTTACCCAAATAACTTGTTTTGCTTTCTTTATAAGGTAACCGGTTACGATTTTTAATCCAGATACCCGCAACTGCCGCCAGCATCAACCCGCAAGAAGCAATAGTCAAATAGATCAGACGTTTTAATTGGGACATTTCCTGCATTAGCTGCTCATTGGAAACGACCGCCTTTCCCTTCTTGGTGGACTCTGAATAGGAACGGAGAACTTTAAGGTCATTCTTCAAATCTTCTATGGTCCCTATAGAACTGGAAACGGAACCCACCCGGAGACTCTCTTCCAACGCGTTCAATTTACTTTCAATTGAACCGCTGACCAAGCCGACAAGCTGTCCTTTCAGGGCGTTAACTTCCGCTGACATCACGGGATTCATCTCAGCCGCATAGGTCTCGGTAGCCGTGGCGTTTTTATAGCGATTTAAGAAGTTATCGGTTGGGAACAATAAAAAGCCCCCTATCAAAACAACAACCATCAAGGAACAGATTATAGTCAGCAACAATCTGTTAACTTTCATTAATGCATGATGCGAAGGTATTCTTTGCAGAACCGTAGAAGCATTGCCTGGCAATCCCTCTACGACTGAATTTATCTTATCTTTATCACTCATTAATTACTTCCTCTCGAACCAGGAACCCATGGCAACCAACCATCCTGCCCGAACAATTATTATTTTTATAACAAACCCTGTCGGCAGTAGTGCTTACCTGACTCGCGATTATACAAGTTTAATCGACAAATTCTGCATTTTATTTAAATACAAAGGCAGCATAAGATTTCAAACCTTATGCTGCCTGTCGCATTAACGTAATCGCTTGGCAGCGGCTATTCTCATTCTCAGCGCGTTTAACTTGATAAAGCCCTCGGCATCTTTTTGATTATATGCGCCGCCATCATCTTCAAACGTCGCAATACTTTCATCAAACAGGCTGTCGGTATCGGAAGCGCGACCGACAACGACTACATTGCCCTTATAAAGCTTGAGCCTGACTTTGCCGTTAACGTTCGCCTGAGACGCATCTATCATGGTTTGCATCATTTCCCGCTCAGGACTCCACCAGTAACCGTTATAGACTAAAGAAGCATAGCGCGGCATCAGCTCGTCCTTTAAATGCGCCACTTCCCTGTCCAGCGTTAATGATTCAATCGCACGATGCGCTTTGAGCATCACCGTACCGGCCGGTGTTTCATAACAGCCGCGCGATTTCATGCCGACATAGCGGTTTTCCACGATATCCAATCGACCGATGCCGTTTGCGCCGGCAACCTTGTTTAATTGCTCCATCACTGTCGCAGGCGAGCAAGGTACGTCATCAATGGCGACAATATCGCCCTGACGGTAAGTCAGCTCAATGTAAGTCGGTTTGTCGGGTGCGGATTCAGGCGAAACCGTCCAGCGCCACATATCCTCTTCAGGCTCCGCCCAAGGATCTTCCAGAACCCGGCCCTCGTAAGAAATATGCAGTAAATTGGCATCCATCGAATAAGGCGAGGTTTTACCTTTCTTCATTTCCACCGGAATTTTATGTTTTTCGGCATAGTCCAGCAACGTTTGACGGGAGGTTAAATCCCATTCCCGCCAAGGCGCAATAATCTGTATATCGGGACGCAGTGCGTAAGCGCCCAGCTCAAAGCGTACCTGGTCGTTACCTTTGCCTGTTGCGCCGTGAGAAATGGCATTCGCACCGGTTTCATTGGCGATTTCGATGAGCCGCTTGGCGATTAAAGGACGGGCAATTGATGTGCCCAGTAAATATTCGCCCTCGTAAACCGTATTGGCGCGAAACATCGGAAAAACATAATCGCGCGCAAAGTCTTCGCGCAAATCTTCAATGTAAATATCTTTAATACCCATCGCTTGCGCTTTGGCTCGCGCAGGTTCCACTTCTTCGCCCTGCCCCAAATCAGCTGTAAAAGTAACCACTTCACAGTCATAAACATCCTGCAACCACTTAAGAATAACGGAAGTATCCAGACCTCCGGAATAAGCTAATACAACTTTATTGATTTCCGACATAACACCTATACCCTGAGTTAAAAATGTTGCAAATTATACCTGAAAATACAGGTTTCGGCAGTAACACAGGCGTGATTAAAAGTACGGGGAGTTCATTGCAACTGATGCAAAAAAATTTGCATCAACAATCTGCGCCTTATTCGAACTATTATTCCAGCAATAACCTGACAAACTCGTCAGCCGGTACAGGTTTGCTTTTGAGATAGCCTTGGTAAGCGTCGCAGCCTTTGTCCTGCAAGAATGCCAATTGCTCGACCGTCTCCACGCCTTCCGCCAGGACTTTAAAGCCCAGCATATGTCCCATAGCGATAATAGTGGCGGCAATTTCCATATCATCTTGAAGATGGGGAATATCATCGATAAAGCTCTTGTCTATTTTCAACGAGTCCAAAGGAAAATGCTTGAGATAAGCCAATGACGAATAACCGGTGCCGAAGTCGTCAATAGCGAAACGCACACCCTGGGAACGTAAATCATTCAGGAGTCCCATAACCTTACTTTGGCTCTCCATCAGTCCGCTTTCGGTCATTTCCAGCTCCAGCTGCTCTGCCGGAAAACCGGTTTCATTCAGTACCGTAGTAACCAAAGCACCAATATCAGACCGACGGAATTGGTGAGCGGATACATTGACTGCCAAGGTTAACGGCGGTAAACCCGCATCCAGCCATTGCCTGCCTTGGCGACAGGTTTCCCGTAATACCCATGCGCCAATCTCCAGAATCAGGCCGGTTTCTTCGGCCAGGGGAATAAAGTGGATCGGCGCAATCAGTCCCTCAATCGGGTCCAGCCAGCGCACTAACGCTTCCGCTCCGATGATGCGTCCTGTGACAATATCAACCTGCGGCTGGTAGAAAACCCGCAATTCCTGCTGCTCAATGGCTTTGCGTAACCGGGCTTCCAGCGCGATGCGCTGACGGGCCGCCAAGGTCAGGTCTTCGGAATAATAGGCAAAACAGCCGCGTCCTTCCGCCTTGGCTTTATTCAGCGCCGCATCGGCGTAACTGATCAACGTGTCGGGGTTGTCGCCGTGCTGAGGATACAGGCTTATACCAACGCTGGCAGTAATGTGTATCTCATCGCCTTGGCTTAAATAGAAAGGCTTGCTCAAAATAGCGATAACCTGTTCAGCCACCCGCGCAGCATCTTCCGTGTGCGTAATGTCTTCCAGCAGCATGATAAACTCATCGCCACCCAGGTGGGCAAGCAAGTCCACTTTACGTAATCTGGCAACTATGTCTACTTTACGCAACCGGGTCGCTATTCGTGTAGCGACTTGCTGCAGCAGTTCGTCACCGGCCAGATACCCCAAACTGTCGTTAATCACTTTGAATCGATCCAAATCCAGCATCATCAACGCAAGTTGTTTGCCGTCGCGTCGCTCCACTTCGATGCTGTGTTTCAATCGCTCCAGCAGCAGACGGCGGTTAGGCAACTTGGTCAGCGAGTCATAGAAAACCAGGTCGTGAATAGTTTCCTCCGCCTTTTTATGCTGGGAAATGTCATCAAAAGTCCCAACGTAATTGACCACATTGCCCTCAGCATTGGTCACGGCGGTAATGGTAATCCGTTCGGGATAGACATCACCGCACTTGCGTCGGTTCCAGATTTCGGACTGCCAGTATCCGTCACGAACCAAGCTTTCCCACATGGTTTGATAAAACTTCGCATCCTGATAACCGGACTTGAGCAATGCAGGCGTCTGGCCGATGGCTTCTTCGGCGCTGTACCCGGTGATCCGGACAAATGCCTGATTGACCTTGAGAATAACCTGATGGGTATCAGTGATCATCATGGCCTCCTGAGTCTCGAAGGCGATAGCGGCAATACGAAGATCGGCTTCAGCTTGTTTGCGCTCGGTTATGTCGCGAATGATACCAGTGACGAACCAACCTTCAGAAGCCTCCCACTTTGCCAGCGAAAGTTCCAGCGGAAATTCGCTCCCATCCTTACGCAGCCCTGCCAATTCGACTGTCTTGTCGTTAATGTGCGACACTCCGCCCGATAACACCCGCTCCATACCGATAAGATGCGGATCATGGTATCGAGGCGGCATCAGTAAGGTCAACGGCTGACCGCTAACTTCGGTTTCCGTATAACCAAAAATAGTCTCTGCGCCCCGGTTCCAGCCGGTAATATTTCCCGCACTATTAGTTGTAATAATGGCATCGCTGGCGGAATAGGTCACCGCCCGGTATCGCGCCTCGCGCTCCAGCACCTTCTGCTCGGCCTTCTTGCGCTCATTGATGTCATATAACACAACCAGATGAACGCTCCCCAAGGACTGCTTGATGGACGAGGCATTCGCCAGCACGGTTTTAGTCGATCCGCTATGACACCGTATATTGAGCTCTACAGGATTGAATTGACTGTCATCATGCAACACTGTTTCCAGCGTTGTTTGCCAGGTAGCCGCCATCCATTCCCGGTATTCCGGATCCGGGCTTGCCTTTGCCCACCAATCAGTCAGGGTTGGAATATCCTCCAACGTGTAACCGAAGGTTTGAATAAACGCAGGATTCAGGAAGGTGATGTTTTGCTGGTCGTCATTCAGCACCATAGGAACCGGAGAAGCATCAATGATTGAGCGCAGCCTTGTTTCGCTGGCCTTGTCTTCAAGGCGAGCCGCAAGCAGCGCATTAAAACCATCGGCCATTTCGTTGAAGCTGTCGCCAACCTGACGAAGTTCGTCGCGCGTACCCAGATTAATACGTTCGCGCATATCACCACCGGCGAACACGCGCGCCGAACGGGTAAGCGACTGAATACTGCCGATCATGGCGTAATAAATACCTATCAGAAAATAATGCACCACCAGTAACAACAGGACGGCAATACCGATACTAACGTGCAATTTATTTTTTGTATGTTGAATGCGCGCAGTAATCAACGCTTCCGTCTTTGGCAGCAAGGTCTGATCCATCTGCCGATAACCTTTGTCGATAGCTGCCGTGGCCATCTTAAAGAAGTCTTCAGGACTCGTGACAAAATGCTCGGTGATAATATCCGACTGCACAAGATCGACAATCTGACGCGCCGAATCGACTATATCTTCGGTTGCCGCCAGCAGCGGATTTTGTATTTCAGGATTGAATTGACCGGTCTTCTCAAGATTGATCGCAAGAAACTTAAGCGCGTGACGAAGTTCGGCAATCAGGGCAATCATCTCGGCTTGCTGATAGGCCGAGATTTGCTTTTGGGTCAAAATACCGGTGCCGAAGGCGCGTATCCGTCCGAGCCTCTCAAGTGCCAGCGGCAGTTTATTGATGGTCGTATCGATCAAGTAAAACGCATCGGCATCCGAGTCAAAGGTCAGCGCATAGTCATCAGCGACGCGCACCTCAAATACCAGCATCCGGTCGATCAAGTCGGTATGTGTGCTGAAGTTTTCGTCCACCGTCCAGTGAGACCAACCTTTTTGTAAACTATTCCAATCGGCTTTAAGTCGCACCCAGTCTTCGCTTAAAACCAGGCTGGTAGATAGCCCCCGTTCTATCGCGTCAAAAGCCGCAGCTGTTTCAATTTCCTTGGCATCGCATTGATTGCGCATCGCTTCATTGCCGCCGAGAACGCCTGTCGACAACCCACGGTGCTGTTGCATAAATTGCACGCTGCTGGAAATGGGCTTGATCAATTCAAGGCCTTCCAATTGTCGTTGCGAGGTACGGGCAACCTGATTAAGGCTCGCGTAAAGACTGTACACGACCACGGTAATCGCGACGAGATATATCAGCCCCAGCACCATGAATTTTCTGGTGTAATCCAGCCGGTTCATCAGGGCAATAGCAGGGGAAAACAACTTATTCATTGTTCTTTATTTCCTTAATTCACGACATCTGAACATGATATGGCGGCAAAAAGCCAAATCCATTGTAAACATGGGACTGATGACACATTCTTCCTGATTGAACATCCCGTTACTGTTTTAAATTGAGTCGGTGAGCAAATATTTTTATCGAGCACTTACGCAGGATAACGATGCCCGATTCTAACTGAAACGCTTAGTTTCCTCCAGCACAGATAACTCCGTCATGGTATTAATGTTGCTGAATATTTCCGTTTCGTTACTAAAATCCACCCGAACCAAGTTCTGCTGAGCCAGCCAAACCTCGACTTTACGCTGACCATCCGCTAAATACTCTTGCAGGCTGGTTTGCAATGCGGTCTTTATCGCCAAGAAAACCGGATGCAACCTTGTTCCATCAAAAGCGACGGCAACATCAGCATTATGTTCCGCACGGGTTAATAACAGTTTCTGCAGGTGTTCCGTTTTAATTAACGGCGAATCACAAGGAATAACCACCAAGACATCGGCATCGGCATCGGCATCGGCATGAATCATTGCAGTTAATATGCCCGCCAAAGGACCGTCAAAACTGTCGGTTTGATCGCTAATAACCGGCCACCCGAATTGCCGGTATTGATCAATATTCCGGTTGGCATTTATAAACACACCGTCCACAGCGGGAGCCAGCGCGGCAATGGCGTAACTGACCATCGGGCGGCCATTAAAGTTCATCAGGCCTTTATCCTGATTATTCATGCGCCGGGCACGGCCTCCGGCAAGAATCACGCCTGCTACTTTTGTTTGACTGTTCATAATGGTAAGCTTTGAATATCGTGGGTAATGGTCAAAATCGTTCAACCGAACGGCTATTCTCGCAAGCCTGTTGTTTATTGCAAGCTACGCAACCTTTTTCACTTTACTGACTTATGGGACTAAAAAATCATCAATGAAAATTAAATACACACCCGCCATTCTCGGTTTTGCGTTAGTTGTCGTTATTCCAGGCTGCGCCACGGCACCGGAAAAACCGGTTGAACAAGCCGAGCCTGCACCGTTTGTCAGCGACTACCCTACCCGCGACCGCGTTGAATATGTTTTAAATTGCGTTGCACAACATGGAGGCCTGACTTATATCACCCAATATGCCTGCGGCTGTAAAATCGACAAAATAGCTGAAAAACTGAACTTCGCCGAATACGAAGCCGCGAAAACCTTTACCTATTTAACCAAAGGCCAAACCGGCGATGCCGCGGCGGCCATGCGCGACCCGGCTCAATCCAAAGATTTGAGAAAACGGCTTAAAGAAGCTGAGCAATATGCGGAAAAAACCTGCTTTGTGAAATAGAAAGACTCGCTTTACGACGGCATGGACAGATTTTTTTACTCCATGCGAAATCTGCATAGCGGTTGTGCCGAGACGATAAAAAGGGTGACCTCGGTCACCCTTAATTATATTCCGCAAAAAAACCTATCGAAAAATATCATCAATATGCGTCTATGCGTGAACAGTGCATTGCTTAAAAACGGATAAATCTTTTTAGCGTACTGTGTTCAAAAAATATCCATTATAAATAGAGACATAACCGATACTTTCAAAACACTTATATTTTTGTCTATTTTATAGCATTTTTACACCCAAAATATCTTGTGCTATGCTACCCGGCACACTTAAATATGCAACAGTCAGGAACAGCCGTTGTTTTAATCAGGATGGATTCTCCATATTGAGACGACCATGACAGAATCAGGCTCCACGCAATCAACCGTGCAAGAAATAATCGCCGCACTCAAAGACAAGCCCGGCGCACTTTTACCTATTCTGCATGGCATACAAGATGCTATGGGATATATCCCTGCCGAAAGCGTTCCCTACATTGCAACGGC
This sequence comes from Methylobacter tundripaludum SV96, assembly GCF_000190755.2. Classification (GTDB taxonomy): domain Bacteria; phylum Pseudomonadota; class Gammaproteobacteria; order Methylococcales; family Methylomonadaceae; genus Methylobacter_A; species Methylobacter_A tundripaludum. The sequence continues at coordinate 1,291,456 of NZ_JH109152.1, forward strand.
TCTTAGCCTGTCTCGTGCCGAAGTACACGGCGTCATCAGCTTTTACCACTATTTCAGGGACACACCGCCGGGCGTACAAACCATTCATCTTTGCCGGGCGGAATCCTGCCAATCCATGGGCGGAAGAAAACTGGAAGAACACGTTAAAAGCAAGCTCGGTATTGATTTCCATGAAACGACCGCAGACGGCAAATTCTCCCTTGAGCCTGTTTACTGCTTGGGTAATTGCGCCTGTTCACCGGCCATGCAAATCGGCAAGGAGATTTACGGTCGCGTGTCAGCGGACAGTTTTGATGCGGTCATCAACAATACAGAGGCATCAGCATGAGTATCACTATTTATGTGCCATGCGATTCCAGCGCCGTTTCATTGGGTGCAGATCGCGTTGCTACAGCTATCGCTCAGGAAGCGGCAAAACGCGGCCTTGATATTAATCTGATCCGCAACGGTTCAAGAGGCATGTACTGGCTGGAACCGCTGGTTGAAGTGGCAACGGCTAAAGGACGCATAGCCTATGGACCTGTTCAGACCGGCGACGTATCCGGCTTGTTCGATGCAGGTTTTACGGAAGGCGGCGCGCATACTTTAGGTTTGGGCCTAACTGAAGAACTTGATTACTTCAAAAAACAGCAACGTCTGACCTTTGCCCGCATCGGCAAAACCGATCCCTCCAGCTTGACTGACTATATCGACAATGACGGCTATCGCGGCTTGAAAAATGCGCTAGCCATGACTCAGGAGCAAATCGTCCAAGCGGTAACCGACTCGGGTTTACGCGGTCGCGGCGGCGCTGCCTTTCCAACCGGCATTAAATGGAAAACGGTGCTCAACACCGCATCGCTGCAAAAATACATTATCTGCAATGCCGACGAAGGCGATTCCGGCACATTTTCCGACCGCATGGTTATGGAAGGCGACCCGTTCGTATTGATCGAAGGCATGACGATTGCGGGTTTGGCCGTCGATGCGACACAAGGCTATATCTATCTGCGCATAGAATACCCTCACGCTTTTGAAGTGCTTAATGCCGCGATTGCAACCGCTTATCAGGAAGGTTACCTGGGTGAGAACATTCAGGGCAGCGGCAAAACCTTTAACCTGGAAGTAAGGCTGGGCGCGGGCGCTTATGTCTGCGGCGAAGAAACGTCATTAATGGAAAGCCTGGAAGGAAAACGCGGCTTGGTGCGTTTTAAACCCCCCTTACCAGCCATCAGCGGCTTGTTCGGTCAACCTACTGTAGTCAACAACGTTATTTCCCTGGCTTCAATCCCGGTCATTCTGAATAAAGGCGGCGATTATTACCGCGATTTCGGCATGGGACGCTCGCGCGGCACCCTGCCGGTGCAATTGGCCGGCAACATCAAGCGTCCCGGTTTAGTCGAACTGGGTTTTGGCTTGACCTTACGCGAATTGCTTTATGATTTCGGCGGCGGCGCAGCTTCCGGCAGACCGATTCGTGCCGTTCAGGTAGGCGGCCCGCTCGGCGCTTATCTGCCCGAATCGCAATTCGATACCCCTCTGGATTACGAAGCCTTTGCCGCCATCTGGGCGGTAGTGGGACATGGCGGCATTGTCGTTTTTGATGACACGGTCAATATGGCCGAAATGGCGCGCTATAGCATGGAATTTTGTAAAATTGAATCTTGCGGCAAATGCACACCTTGCCGCATTGGCTCCACCCGTGGCGTAGAAGTCATGGACGACATTATTAATGGTCGCAACCTCGATAAAAACATCCCCTTGTTACGTGATCTTTGCGACACCTTACTCAACGGCTCCCTCTGTGCATTAGGCGGTATGACGCCCTACCCTGTACTGAGCGCTTTAAATCATTTCCCCGAAGATTTCGGGATAAATGCAAAAGCTACTGCCGCCTGATAATGATTTAGAGGATATTACAATGTCGATCAATAAAGAAAAAGATTTTGGCACACCAGCCAGCACCAGCGATAACTTAGTCACACTGGAGATTGATGGTTTTCAGGTAACGGCACCGGCAGGAACTTCAGTCATGCGAGCGGCAGCAAGCATCGGTATTGAAATTCCCAAATTATGCGCAACCGACAGCATAGAACCCTTCGGTTCCTGTCGGCTTTGCGTGGTGCAGATCGAAGGCGGCAGAGGCATGCCGGCTTCATGTACGACGCCGGTCGCGGAAGGCTTGAAAATCGTCACCCAGAATAAAAAGCTGGCCGATGTGCGCCGCGGCATCATGGAACTGTATATTTCCGATCATCCGCTGGACTGTTTGACCTGTTCGGCCAATGGCGATTGCGAACTGCAAGACATGGCAGGCGTCGTCGGTTTGCGCGAAGTGCGTTACAACCCGATTGAGACGCACCTGAACGCCGAAAAAGACCACAGCAACCCCTACTTCAGTTTCGATCCCAGTAAATGTATCGTTTGCTCGCGTTGCGTACGGGCCTGTGAAGAAACCCAAGGCACCTTTGCGTTAACCATTGACGGTCGCGGTTTTGATTCCAAAGTATCGCCCAGCCAGAACCAGCCGTTCATGGATTCGGAATGCGTATCCTGCGGCGCTTGCGTACAAGCCTGCCCAACCGCAACGCTGATGGAAAAATCGGTCATCGACAACGGCCAGCCGGAACATGCGATCGTAACAACCTGCGCTTATTGCGGCGTCGGCTGTTCATTCAGGGCGGAAATGAAAGGCGAACAAGTCATCCGCATGGTGCCGCATAAAGACGGCAAAGCCAACCACGGCCATTCCTGCGTAAAGGGCCGTTTTGCATTCGGTTACGCCACGCACAAAGACCGCATCACCAAACCGATGATCCGCGCCAGCATTAAAGATGCATGGCGGGAAGTCAGCTGGGAAGAAGCCATTAACCATGCCGCGTCGGAATTAAAACGCATCCAGGCAAAATACGGCAAAGACTCGATCGGCGGCATCACTTCTTCTCGTTGCACCAATGAAGAAGTCTACATCATGCAAAAACTGATCCGCGCCGGTTTCGGCAATAATAATGTCGATACCTGCGCACGGGTTTGCCATTCGCCTACCGGTTACGGATTGAAACAAACCTTTGGTGAGTCATCCGGCACCCAGGATTTTGACTCGGTCATGAAAGCCGATGTCATTATGGTGATCGGCGCGAATCCTACTGACGGGCATCCCGTATTCGGTTCGCAAATGAAAAAACGCCTGCGTCAGGGCGCAAAGCTGATCGTGATTGATCCGCGCGAAATCGACCTGATCAAATCGCCGCACGTCAAAGCCAGCCATCATTTAAAGTTGCGCCCCAGCACTAATGTCGCTTTGATCAATGCGCTCGGGCATGTCGTTGTTACCGAAAATCTGCTTGACGAAGCCTTTGTTAATGAGCGTTGCGATGTAGCCTCTTTCGCCAAATGGAAAACCTTTGTTGCGCAGGAGCATAATTCGCCGGAAGCTTCCGAGTCCATTACCGGCGTGCCGGCAGCCGAGCTTAGAGCCGCCGCACGGCTTTACGCCACGGCTGACAATGCCGCTATTTATTATGGTTTAGGGGTCACGGAACACAGCCAAGGTTCCACCATGGTCATCGGCATTGCCAATCTGGCCATGGCGACCGGCAACCTGGGTCATGACGGTGTCGGCGTGAATCCGTTACGCGGGCAAAATAACGTACAAGGTTCTTGCGACATGGGTTCATTTCCGCATGAGTTCCCCGGTTATCGCCATGTATCCGATCCTGTAACGCACCAGCTGTTTGAAAATGCATGGCAAGCCGAACTCAGTGCCGAACCGGGCCTGCGCATTCCCAACATGTTCGAGGCAGCGCTGGACAAAAGCTTTATGGGTCTGTACTGCGAAGGCGAGGACATTGCCCAATCCGATCCGGATATTAAACACGTTCATGCCGCATTACGGGCCATGGAATGCGTAATCGTTCAGGATATATTCCTCAACGAAACCGCCAAGTTTGCCCATGTCTTCCTCCCAGGCTCGTCCTTCCTGGAAAAGAACGGCACCTTTACCAATGCCGAACGGCGTATTTCACCGGTGCGCAAAGTCATGTCGCCGTTAGCCGGCTATCAGGATTGGGAAGTTACCCAGATGCTGGCCAACGCGATGGGTTACCCGATGAGCTACAGCCATCCGTCAGAAATCATGGATGAAATTGCGCGACTGACGCCCAGCTTTTCCGGCGTCAGCTATGAAAAGATCGACCGCCTCGGCAGCGTGCAATGGCCTTGTAATGACGAAGCGCCGGAAGGCACGCCTATTATGCATACCGAGCATTTCCTGCGCGATAACGGCAAAGGCTTGTTCATGCTGACCGAATTTGTCCCAACGGCAGAGCGCGTAACCGGCAAATATCCGCTAATCCTGACCACCGGGCGTATTTTGTCGCAATACAATGTCGGCGCGCAAACACGCCGCACTGAAAATGTCGCTTGGCATTCGGAAGATCGTCTGGAAATTCATCCGCACGATGCCGAAGACCGTGGCGTAAAAACCGGCGACTGGGTGGGCATTAAAAGCCGTGCCGGTGAGACTGTGTTACGCGCCTTGGTAAGTGATCGTGTGCAGCCAGGCGTGGTCTACACCACGTTCCATTTCCCTGAGTCCGGCGCCAACGTGATCACGACCGACAACTCCGATTGGGCGACCAACTGCCCGGAATACAAGGTGACGGCCGTGCAGATCACCAAAGTCAGTCAACCTTCGGAATGGCAACAGGAATACCACGCATTTTCAGAAAAACAACTCGATCTTCTGGAGCAGGGAATAAGCCATGACTAACGGCAGTGCCGCTACGCTGCCGTTATCATTAGAATTAGGTTGGCCCAGCTATCAACAAACCACCGTTGATCGCTGGCGAGGTGAGCAGTATTCTCAGGTACAAGACTATATTGCCGAAGAAGTGCCTATTTCCCTGATTTACAACGGGGTGCCGCATGTCGTCATGCTGGCAACCCCGACCAATCTTGAAGAATTTGCGCTGGGTTTCAGCATTACCGAAGGCATTATTAAAAGCCCGAAAGAGTTGTTATCGGCTCGGGTTTATAACCGATCAAACGGCATTGAAGTCCAGATAAAAATTCCGGAGCAACGTTTTCAATGTATGTCCGATAAAGGCCGCAATTTAACCGGACGCACCGGTTGCGGTCTATGCGGAGCAAGTACCTTAAAACAAGCCATCCGCCAACCCAACCCGGTTAACGGTGGCTTGACCCTGTCTGCTGCCGAGTTGCGTTCCGCTTTAACCGACATCAAACAGCACCAGAAACTAAATCAATTAACCGGTGCCGTTCATGCAGCCGCTTGGGCCGTCCCCGGCCAAGGCATTTTAGACATCAGGGAAGATGTAGGACGGCATAACGCGCTGGACAAATTGATCGGTTTTTTACTGCGCACCGGCAAAGATTTATCCGCCGGTTTTGTCATCGTTACCAGCCGCGCCAGCTATGAAATGGTACAAAAAACCGCATGGGTCGGCATTACGCTACTTGCGGCCATTTCAGCACCTACCGGATTAGCCATACGCCTGGCTAATGAGGCCGGTCTCACCTTAATCGGTTTTGCCCGTGATGATCAGCATGTGATTTATACCCATCCGCAACGCTTAACCCATAGCAACTATCTGTGTGATTAATAATGAAAATAGAACGACTCGTCAAAATGGCCAACGATATAGGTAATTTCTTTAACTCGGAAACCGACAAAGAAATCGCAGCGGAAGGCATAAAAAATCACATTTTAAGATCATGGGACCCAAGGATGCGTAAAGCGATTATCGCCTATTGCCAGGAAGACGGTTCTGAATTAAGCGGCTTGGTTAAAGCGGCCATCACCAAGCTTGCGGCCTAAAAATACTATCTTCATAGACATCAACTTAAACATATTGATTCATTCACCACGAAGACACGAAGAACGCGAAGTTTTTCTTCGTGTCCATATGTCTTAAGTTGATGCCTATCCCCCCGAATTTATAACTACAGCAATACCGTTACGGACGGCGTGCGCAACTGAACCGTTCTCCCCAATAACGATTTTTGAGACTGGAGACCAGCACCTTCCCCGTGCGCTGACTAGGCGCGTGAACAAACTCATCATTACTGACATAAATACCGACATGGGAGAACGGCTTGCCGTTGGTATTGAAAAAAACCAAATCACCGGAATGAAGATCATTTTTCGGGACTTGCGTCAGCGACTGGGCCATCCCCTGAACCGTACGCGGTAACGATATACCCTGCCGCTCGTAAACATGTTTAACAAATCCGCTGCAATCGAAACCTTCCTCGGGCGAACTTTTACCGTAATGATAAGGCACACCCTGCAAGCTCAGCGCATAACTGACCATTGGCGAATAATTCGCAGTGGGCCTGGTTTCCGGGACGCTGGCGCAACCGGAAAACAAAACGATCGCAGTGAGTAAAACACCTCGGATAAAAAAACAGCTATAGTGTTTAGTGTCGAACGTGTTCACAAATTCATAACCTATTTAATAGACCCAGTAGAAATTCCTTATAAGGATAGGCCATTGCAAGTTAAATGGCTAGACGACAAAGATCCCAGACATCAAGAGTTGATCGTCAGTCGCTCCGACCGAACAATCGGCAATGCTCCGCGCCAGTGAATCGCAAAACCTGCAATGGCATTAAATTGACAGTACCGTTACTTCATTTCGACTATCAGCAACCAAACACTCACCAGCTTCAAATAACCGAATTCGCGCCTGCATAAGCGGAAAGTCGTCACATAGATCGGCTAAAGATACAATCATCCTCGCACCAAACCCTGCGTACGGATAGAATAGGCAGTTTTCACCCCAGCCATTGAGATAGCTTTCATGAAATTGAGTACCCTTCTTGTTATCAGCCTGTGCCTGTTTGCCTCATACAACAGTTATGCTGCGGAAAAAACGGTTATTCGCATTGGCGTTCAGGCTTCGGGCACCGTCGATTGGGAATTGTCGGCTTTTCAGGAAAATCCGCAGACTGATTTTCAACTGGAAATACAGCATTTAGCCAATGCGGAAGCCGGCAAGATTGCGCTACAGTCCGGCGCTGTCGATATGATTGTGTCTGACTGGATCTGGGTTTCCAGCCTGCGCGCCACCGGCTCCGATTTTACTTTTTATCCCTATTCGGATACCTCTGGCGCTCTGGTTGTAGCAGAAAACAGTCCTATCCATTCCATAAAAGATCTCAACGGCAAACGCTTGGGGATTGCCGGAGGCGAACTGGACAAAAACTGGCTGTTGCTACAGGCTTTGGCACAGCAAGAACAACTGGACCTGAATGCCTCGGTGGAAAAAGTCTTCGGGGCACCCCCGCTGATCAACGAGCAAATCAAGCAAAACCGCGTCGATGCGGCACTCACCTATTGGCATTTTGCCGCCAGGCTCGAGGCTCAAGGCTATCGCCAGATAATTGACGGCAGAGGCATCTTAAAAGGTTTAGGCATTCAAGAGGCTGTTCCCAGCCTGGGTTATGTTTTTAAAGAAAGTTGGGCAAACAGCCACAAACAAGCGCTTAACGATTTCTTCAAGGCCAGCAAGCAAGCCAAAAACCAACTGTGTACATCGGATGCGGCTTGGCAAAAAATAATCCCTTTGACCAAGGTAGATGATTTACCCACCCAATCCAAACTTCGCCAGCGTTATTGCGAGGGTAATATTGAGCACTGGGGAAAGCAGGAGCAACAAGCGGCCGGGCGCATTTATGCGATACTCCATACCCTGAGCAACAAGCAGTTAACCGGCAATGCCGATGCCCTGCAACCCGGTACATTCTGGTCAGCTGAATAACAAAGATTCGTTTTGATTAATCTTAAGCGTTTTTTATCGACCTTATCATTGCTGGTTTTTTTAGGCATATGGCAAGGTGTTGCTGTTTATTTAAACAGCAACACCTTGCCGACTCCCGAGGCGGTAGCCAAGGTTTTTTGGCTGGGCTGCGTGTCGGGGCAACTGCCTTTTCACCTCGGCGTTACCTTGCTCCGACTGGTGGTCAGTTTTAGCGTTGCGATGCTGCTGGGTTGCGCGATCGGCATCGTGCTGGGGCGCAATAAAAAGCTTGATGCGTTCTTCGACAACTGGTTGGTTATTTTCTTGAATATCCCGGCGCTGGTCACCATTATCCTGTGCTATGTCTGGTTCGGTCTGGTCGAATCGGCGGCAATACTCGCCGTGGTTATCAACAAACTGCCCAATGTCATTGTCACCATCCGCGAAGGCACGCGTGCGCTGGATCAGGATTTACTGGACATGGCGCGCTGTTACCATTTCGGCAAGCGTAAAACCCTGATTCATGTGATCTGGCCGCAACTGCATCCGTTTGTGATGGGCGCAACTCGCTCGGGCTTGGCCTTGATCTGGAAAATCATTCTGGTGGTTGAGCTATTAGGCCGCAGCAACGGCATGGGTTATCAACTGCATTTGTTCTTTCAACTGTTCGATGTCGCAAGTATTCTGGCTTATACCGTCGCTTTTGTTGCCGTCATTCAGCTGATAGAACTGCTGATTTTAAAACCGCTGGATAAGAAAGCCTTGCGGTGGCGCAGATGACCGACATCCAAATCAATATCAACAACAAAACCTATCCGACAGCGACGCAGCCGAGTATCGCCAATCTTAAGCTGTCGCTGAATTCGAATGAATTTATTTGCCTAGTCGGTCCGTCCGGCTGCGGCAAAACCACGCTGTTAAATATTATTGCCGGTTTGGATAATGACTACGACGGCGAAATTCTAGTCGGACAGCAACACACGCATCCCAAGATCGGCTACATTTTCCAGAATCCGCGCCTGCTGCCTTGGCGGACGGTTAGGGAAAATATTGAGCTGGTACTGGGTGAGCATCAGTCGCCCGATGTTATTGATGCCTTGCTTGAGGTCATGCAATTAACGCAAGCGCAACAGGTTTATCCTGAACGGCTGTCATTAGGCATGAGCCGCCGAGTCTCCATCATCCGGGCGTTTGCCATCGATCCTGAGGTGTTGCTGATGGATGAACCGTTTGTGTCGCTGGATGCCCCGACCGCAAGGCAAGTCAGGGAACTGTTAGTTAAACTGTGGCAACAACGTCCGCACACGGTTTTATTTGTCACCCATGATCTGCGCGAGGCCATTGCGCTGGCCGACCGGCTGATATTTTTGTCGGCATCGCCGATGCAGGCCGTTAGCGAAATCATTGTACCTATCGCTCGAAGCGATCGCGGAAACGAGTTGGCTATTGAATCATTCAGACAACAGTTGTTGCAAAATCATCCCGAAATCAAACAGCTTTTGTGACAGCTTTTTAGCTCGGAAAACAGTTGCGGATTCGCCCAAAATACCCGATACTCTTGGGCCGTCAAGCCTTGTTATAGGGGATTCACGTCAGGCTATCCTGCCGATTTGTCCAGCGGGGCTTGCTGCACAAACTACCCAAGGTTACTATCATATGAAAAAAATAATTATCTTAGGATTGACGACTGCCGTTATTGCATTAGCTTCGTTTACTGCGTCGGCCGGCAGTGATGCCCAATACCCTGCTGCAAATTTTCAGCCTAAAGTCGTTTATATCGACAAAGAGGCAGTCAAATCTTCACCCAAATGTCCGGACCAAAAAACCGCAGAAAAGGCAACCGAGTTTGACCCTAAATATCCGGCCGCCAACTTTACCCCCAAAGTCATTTATCCATAACCCGGCTTTTTAAAAGGTGAGCCTTAATCCGGGTTCACCTCTTACCGGCACCGACCTGCCCCGGCTTTCAGGCAAAAAAAGGGGACTGATATGCAATCAATCCCCGCTTTAAAGTCTCAATACTGGTTGGACGCAATCCCTACCTTAGAGATAATTAAACAACGATAATCCTTTTACCTTGGAAAAAGCCTGTTGAGCAGCTTGTAAAGCAGTAGTTTGCATTTGAAACTTGCTGTATGCATCGGCATAGTCAAGATCTTGAGTCTGAGAAAGCGTTGTCTTGGTGTCTAATATAAATTTCTCATTTTGAGTTTCTTGATCGCTCAAAGCGTTCAACCTCCCTCCGACACTGGTTCTCGCCTCCAAAACACTATTCTTGGCCGCATCAAGATCGCTTAAAACATCGGTAAGTTGGCCTTGCAAGGCCTGTGCAGCAGTCCCTGTCTTGTTTTGCCCGTTAGTAAAACCGGCATCCGTTAAAAATGTACCTGAAGTATTATTAATTTGTATGCTGGAGGCGGCGCCTGTGGCTACTGAAACAAACTCGACTCTATTACCATTGCTTCGTGCTTGAATAGCGCCGCTAAAACCGCCTGCCCCAAGTTGCGTATTAATCTCGGTGACAAGACTATCCACGCCTGCAAACGTTTTGCCCGTCAAGTCTATTGGCGCTGTAACAGGGCCATTGGCAACCAAATCGAATTTAGTTGTAGCCGCAGTATAATCCAAACCATATCGTAAAAACCTGTCGCCGGTAATTTCAGCGGGGGTAGCATTGAAAGTGGAGCTCAACCCGTCAGACAACGCCTTTAAGATATTAAAAATGCTACGGTTACCATTCTCGTCAGCCGCCGGACTGCTCGATTTTACATTCTCAAATACATTGACGCCTAAGTCGCCATCGGCAACCTGCCTTGTAGGACCGATTTGCAAAGCCCTCTGCTCCGGACCGCCTTGATAAACATAGTTGCCGGTTGTAGCATTTTTCGTAAAAGCGGGGACATTCGAAAGATCGCCTGAAAAAATAAACTCGCCATTGGCATTTTGGGTATTTGCTACGCCGGCCAATTGTTGAATCAACTGATCCACTTCAGTCTTGATCCCCAGCCTGTCATTGCTATTTAAAGTGTCGTTCATAGCTTGAATAGTCAGGTCTCTGGCGCGATCTAATATACCGCCTGAAGTTGCCAACGCAGACTCCTCGATATTCAAACGTCCTCGCGTAGTAGCAATATTATTTTGATACTGCTTTGTTTTATCGATTGTTTTATCTAAATCCAGTATCCTTGCCGCCGCCCCGGGGTCGTCCGCAGGCACCGACACTTTAACTCCGGTGCTTAATTGTTGTTGCAGATTAGCCAATTTGCTTTGCTGATTGGACATCGCGGTAACACTAAGCTGTTGTGCCCAAGCTGTTGAAATTCTCATCGCTATCGCTCCTATCTAACTGCGCCTAACAAAGTATCAAATAAGGATCTGGCCACCGAAATCGACTGAGCCGATGCCTGATAAGCTTGTTGAAACTTTATTAAGTTAGCGGCTTCTTCATCTAAATTCACACCTGCCAGACTCTCTCTGGCTCCCTTTGCCTGATTTAATAATGTCTCTTGTGCTGAAGAACTGAATTGAGCCGACTGCGTCAACGTTCCGACACCGGAAACAATTTGAGCATAGGCATCATTAAATGAGGCCTTCCCCCCTAACATACTCAATTTATCCTTAAGATCTGCCAGCTGTAATGCATTTCTATTATCGCCGGGCATCGCGCCGTTGATAGTGACATAAACGGGATTACCCAATGCGTCTACAACCGGAACCCCTCCGGCAAGTTTTTGTACGGGTAATTTGGTCACAGGGTCGACTTCAATATTAGTGGCTGCCGCAATTTTTTTCGGGTCGGTAATATTGACCCCAATTTTCTGGGCCGCATTGTAGGTCGGTCTGATGACAGATTCATCCCCCACTGCGATGGTTTTCCCTCCGCTGGCATCGACTTTTATGTCGATGCCCGGCAAAGCAGTGACATCGGTTTTTGCCGGTTGAGTCGCTGCAAACGACAGGGTAAAAACGCCCGTAGCCGGAACAGTATCGGTGGCCGTAAGATTAATCACCTGATTATCCCGGGTCCTGGTCAGGGTGTAATCAGTTCCGCCAACATACTTCAATTTATAATCGCTAAAATCCAGGTTTGCAGTTGCCGATGGATTGACATTGACATCCTGAAATGAAGCCGTTACGGCGGCATTGCCCGTATTAAGCGAACTTTGAATAACAGGAACCTCATCACCGGCAAACTTAAATAAGTCCGATCCTGCCGTGCCATTCAGGTCAAATCCCTTTTGATGCATGGCATTAAACTCCATTGCCAGACTGGCGGCAACCTGACCCAACTTTTGCTGTGCAGGATCCAGCACTTCATCCCGAAATCTTAAAGCCCCCCCTAACGAACCGCCGCTGATCTGATTGGTTACATCGATAGTGCCATTAGCTGTCTGAATCCCAATTTCCAGTTTACCTGGAGCAAGTTCAGACTCAAGGGTGGTAAATGTTGCCGCCCCGCCATTAAGGACCAGCGCCTGCCCGTTGCCGATAAAAACGCTTGATGTACCGTTTTTCTGAGGGACAACGGAGACATTGACCATTTCGGACAACCTTGAAAGCAAAGCATCCTGTTTATCCAGCAAGTCATTCGGCTGCTTCAAGCCTTGTGTTTTACCTACGTTTGCGATGATTTTTACATTAAGATCGGCTATTGCCGCAGCTAGGGTATTAATCTCGTTAACCTTGGCGCCTATATCGCTATTATTCAGGTTACGTATCTCTTCAAATTTACCGCCTATCGTATTGAAGTTTTGCGCTAAAGCGTCCGCCTCGGACAATAATACCTGCCGGGAAGGAATGGATGAAGGATCAGACGACACGCTACTCAAGGCATTAAAAAAACGATTCAGTACAGGAGCCATACCCGTACTGGAGTCGGCCATTATATTATCAACGCTGGTAGCAAGTTGATGATAACGATCCGCGTCCCCGAATGCTGAAAGACTGGAGCTCAATTGCTTATTAATAAACTGGTCGTAACTGCGCGTAATATTAGTGACGTTTACGCCCTGACCGACATAGCCGTCACCGGTAAATTGTGCGGGCTTAGTGCCCTGCTCCACCCGCTGACGACTATAACCCTCTGTATGTATATTGGAAATATTATTCTGCGTAGTTTCCAATGAGCGCTGAGCAACCAGCAGACCTGACAATGATGTTGCTAATAATCCACTCATGATAGCGTCCTGTTACGAGAATTAGGTGCCGGACTTATTTTGATCATTGATTCATCGCCATAATGACATCAGGCTCAAATTCGGCCATCGTATTGCCTTGATAAATGCTCATTACCTTGTCGGCATATTTCGGGTCGGTTGCATAACCCGCCCGTTGTAATTCATGCATATATTGTTCCGCATTGCCCGCTTTTTTTAAGGCATCGCCATAACGTGGATTACTTTTAATAAAGTCGACATAATCCCTGAAACTTTCCTTGAATGAATCATAGGATCTAAAGCCTGCATTAACTTTTTTAGGAATACCCTGATCAAATTCCAGTGTAGCTACTTGCGCTTGTTTACCCTGCCAAGCCTTATCGGCTTTAATGTTAAATAAGTTGAAACTGTTGCTGCCGTTGCTGTTTTTTATTAAAGAGCGCCCCCAGCCAGTTTCCAAAGCGGCTTGCGCCAAAATAACTTTAGGCTCCACGCCCAATTCCTTAGCGGCCTGCTCGGCATAAGGATGCAAGCGCCTGACAAACTCTTCTGCCGACTGTATCGGCTGCGCCTGACCATCCTTTAGCATCGGCAAAGTGTTGCCGCTATTGAACGGGAATTCAGTCATCTCATCCAACGGACTTCTCGGCAACCGCTCCATGCGTTGCTCTACCTCCTGCATCCTTGCAGTCGTATCCTGAACATAAGGAGTGACACTAACTTGGCCGTCTGCAAAGCTGGCGGCAGGGCTGTCGGTTTTGCCGCTTACCTGCCGGTTAACGGCATGAGCCGGTTCAGAACCGCGTGATATGCCGCCCGATTTATTCAGGTAATCTTCAACATCCTGCTTCTCATTTTTAGGCTTATCGGGGCTCAGTTGCTTAACGATTAAGTCAGCCAAACCAACGCCGGGAGAACCCGACAAATGCACAGCCAACTGCTGATCATACATATCGTTATAAAATTTACTTTGATCGTTATCCATAGCGCCATCTGCCAGCTTGGCGGCACGCATACTTTTAAGCACGTTATTGAGAAAAATTGATTCAAATTGCTTGGCAACTTCTTTCAACGCTTCCGGCGACTCTTTTCTGGCTTGGCCTTTTAGTTTGGCCAAACCGTTAAAGTCGGTATAAACATCGGCATTTTGAGTACCCGTTAACATAACAACCTCCGCGAATCCACCCTACAACTTTAAATAACAATTAATTCGGCATGTAAAGAGCCAGCTGATTTCAGTGCTTCAAGAATAGCCACCAAATCGCTGGGTGCGGCGCCTACGTTGTTGACCGCCTGAACAATTTCATCCAGAGAGACGCCGGGATTAAACACAAACATGTGATTTTTTTCTTCTTCAACCTTTATGTTGGATTTCGGCGTAACCACCGTCTGACCGTTGGATAATGCGTTTGGCTGACTAACCTGGGGGTTTTCGGTAATAGTGACTGTTAAACTGCCATGAGACACCGCCGCAGGCTGCACCCTGACCTTACCGTTAACAACGACAGTTCCGGTGCGGGAGTTGACAATGACACGCGCAGGCGCATCATCCGGGGTCACCATCATGTTTTCTACCACTGAGGCAAAAGTCACTTTTTGATTGGGATCAACAGGCGCATTAACCCTGACCGAAGTCGCATCGATCGCCTTTGCCGTATTCGTTCCCAACACCCTATTAATAGATTCCGCCATGCGATTGGCGGTAGTGAAATCCGGACTGTGCAGATTAAAAACCAACGCATCGCCTTCAGAAAAAGACGTGCTAACAGTGCGCTCGACGATGGCGCCGTTGGGAATACGGCCCACGTTGGGATTATTGACGGTAACGCTTGAACCGTCCTGACCTGAAGCACTCAGTCCGCTCACCACCAGACTACCTTGAGCAATGGCATAAACCTGTCCGTCAGCCCCTTTCAACGGACTCATCAATAATGATCCGCCCCGTAAACTTTTGGCATCGCCAAGCGAAGAGACGGTGACATCAATCGCCTGACCCGATTTGGCAAAGGGCGGCAGTTCGGCTTGAACGGAAACCGCCGCAATGTTTTTTGATTTAGGATCAAGACCGGGAGGTAAGGTAATGCCAAGGCGCGTCAACATACTGCGTAAGCTTTGTCCGGTAAATGTCGTTTTATCGCCGGATTTATCCAAACCGACGACCAGGCCGTAGCCTACCAGCTGGTTACTGCGTACGCCTTCAATGGAGGCAATATCCTTGATACGCTCGGCACACACCGGCCCGCTGACGGCAATACCCAGCAGCAATAACAAAATAACGTTCTTATGTATTGTGTTCATATCCTTATCCTTATTTTAAAATGGGAACCATGGGCTATTAAGAATTCTTGCCAACCAGCCCATTTTACTGGCATCGGCCATCGCCCCCTCGCCTACATACATAATGGTTACATCGGCCACCTTGTCTGAAGTGATAATATTCGATGAGGTTATATCGACCGGCCTGACGATGCCGGATAACCTGATGAATTCATCGCCCTGATTTAAGGTCACTCTTTTCTCGCCCCGTACATTTAGATTGCCGTTCGGTAACACGTCGACAACCGTAACGGAAATATTGCCGCTTAAACTATTGCTTTGATCGGCAGCGCCCGTCCCTTTAAATTCTTTTGATGATTGCAATGAGGTTTGAAGACTCTGCCCCGTCAAGGCAGATGCCGCAATGCCAAACATCGAAGGAACCTCAGCGGTCATCTTGTTTTCTTTTTTCGTATTAAGATCGTCAGCCTTTTTCGCCTGGGTTTTCTCCAACAGCGTAATGGTCAGGATATCCCCAACCCTTTTTGCCGTTTGATCTTCAAACAGGCGGGTATCGTAGCCGGACTGATAGATGGATCCGCTGTTTTGTACCGGCGGTCTTAAATCGGCCGGTGCAACCGGAGCAAATGCAGGATCCCTTTGCGGTATAGGCGTACAAGCCTGTAACAGCGACAGCTCGACTACAAGGATACAGGTAATTGAACGGCTGATAGTCTTCACCGTAAAACCAAGTTTTTGAGTCATCATGCCATCGCTCCTAACTTATAATTGCTGCGTCACAAAGGACAGCATCTGATCGGTTGTTGAAATCGCCTTGGAATTCATCTCGTAAGCCCGTTGCGTTTCAATCATATTGACCAACTCCTCGACGACATTGACATTGGAGGTTTCCAATGAACCTTGAGTCAAAGTCCCGTATTCTGCTTGTCCCGGCGTTCCCACTATTGGCGCGCCACTGGCGGCGGATTCCCGATAGAGGTTTTCGCCAACCGCTTCCAAGCCGGTAGGATTGATGAAATTGGCGGTCTGGATTTGCCCCAACACAGTCGGCGCAGCAACCCCCGGTTGCAACGCAGATACCGTGCCGTCAGTGCCGATAGTGACGCTCAGCGCATCTTGAGGCACGGTGATCGCCGGATTCAACGTTAACCCGCCTGAGGTGACCAACTGGCCCGTTGCGTCTAATTTTAAGGAACCGTCACGGGTATAATTGGTATCGCCATTCGGCATTAAAATTTGCAGGAACCCCCGGCCATTTATTGCCACGTCCAAGGCATTCTCGGTCGGCTGAACATTGCCCTGCGTATGCAACTTTTCGGTGGCAACCGTTCTTACCCCGGTTCCTAACTGCAAGCCCGTCGGTAATTGGGTATTTTGCGTGGATTGTGCGCCGACCTGACGAATATTCTGATACATAAGGTCTTCAAAAACAGCCCGGCCTCTTTTAAACCCTGTGGTATTGACGTTGGCCAAGTTATTGGAAATAACCGCCATTCTTGTTTGCTGGGCATCCAGACCGGATTTAGCTACCCATAATGCGCGTTCTGTCATGATAAACTCCTTAGTGCCAATTTATTGTCTTACTTAAACTCGCAGCATGATCCATGCCATATCTACGTGAGCCCTCAAATTCCAATTCGATTACCCAAAAAAAAGCCGAGCTAGGCTCGGCATTCTTGAAAATAAATCCTGCTGCGTACTTCCTATTACATTTGCATCAGCTTGGCGCCCACTGCTGCGTTTTCATCGAAACTTTTCATCACCTTGGTTTGCAGCTCGAAATTTCTTGCCAGCTCAATCATGTCCACCATGGCGGAAATCGCATTCACATTACTACCTTCCAAAACGCCTTGCGCCAGCTTGACGTCAGCATTGGCGACCACCGGTTTGCCATCTTTTGCATGCAGCAACCCGTCATTGGATTTTTCCAGATTACCAGCTTCCAGTTTCACCATTTTAATTCGGCCAATCTCGACCTGAGTTGTCGCATTACCGGAACCCAGCGGAATAATGCTGATAGTACCGTCACTGCCTATGCTCAGTTTTTCTGAAGGGGGAATATTGATCGGCCCATCCTGTCCCAACACTTTCAAACCCGCACCGGTCTGCAAGAAACCTTCCGGGGTCACGCGCAAATCACCGGCACGCGTATAAGCCTCCTTACCGTCAGCCCCCTGAACGGCGAGATACCCCTCGCCGTTAATAGCCACATCCAGGTCACCGCCTGTCGTCTGCATGGCGCCGGTGGAAAGATCGACCCCGGGCTTTTCGTTCATCGCATAAACCCGGGTAGGAAAACCGGCACCGGACACCGGTCGGCTGCGAAATTGCTCCAAGTCTGATTTAAAACCGCTAGTCTGGGTATTCGCCAAATTATTGGCATTTGCCGTTTGAGCCAACAGCGTCTGCTTGGCCCCGCTCATTGCGATATATAAACTACGATCCATAACAGCTCCCCTTTACCTTTAAACCAGCATCTTAAATCAAAATACAAGCAAACATCGTTCCAATTATCTCAAAATAGTAAACTACGCACGCAGGATAGTTTCCACCAAGGTTTTTTCGGTGGTGATGGTTTGGGAATTAGCCTGATAAGCTTGCTGCGCAATAATCAATTTAACCAACTGCGCGGATAAATCCACCGTAGAACTTTCCAGGGCTGACGATTGAATAGTCCCAAAATTATTATCGCCGGCCGCACCGTAAATAGGCGCTCCAGAGCTTGAAGTCTTGGCCCAAGCCGTATCCCCTAATTTAGCCAAAGATTGATTGCTTTGAAACCGCGCCAACGCCACCTGCCCTAACGTCTTGGAACCACCATTACTGTACCTTGCAAACACCACCCCGGCGTCGTCAACATCAATGCCGGTTAAATTACCGGCGGGCAAACCATCTTGACTTGAGTTATTAACACTAAAAGTTGCGGTGGTCTGAGCTGTCTTTGCAAAATCTATATCAAACGCCATCGGATCGACGCTTATATTAGGATTAATAAGCGATAGATCAATCGATCCAAAATCCACTTTGGTCGCTTGCGTAGCGCCCGCAGCGGCAGCGGCAACAGCCGTGTTATAAGCAACAACCGCAGTTTGCGCAGTAGCGGCAGCTGTTTTAGCCGTAGCGGCAAGAGCCGCCGCCGTAGTACCCGTAGCGCCGTCAACAACAAGAGCGGCAGATGTAGCATAAGCCGCAGCAGCTGTTGCGGCGGTGGCGGCAGTTGTTTTAGCGGTAGCGGCAAGAGCTGCGACAGCGGCGCCGAGAGTACTATTAGCGGCAGCTGCATCCGCAGCCAAAGTAGCGGCGGATGCAGCTGCCGTCTGGGCCTTGGTAAGGGCGGTTGCGGCAAGAGCGGCGGTATATGAGCCACCGGCGGTCGCCGTAGCTGCAGTATCCGCAGCCGTAGTATCGGTCACCGCCGTATTCGCCGCCGTTACGGTCGCCGCAGAAATAACGGCCGCTGCACGAGTACCCACTTCAGAGAGCAATCCTGACGAGGTGAAAGACATCGGTATGGGCAATCCGGGCGTATTGACTGTTGCAGACACCGTCGATGCTGCCGCCGCAGCGGGCGGCACAGCCTGCCCCCCCGTTGTGATGCCATAATCATCGAGAAATAAATAAGCGTCCCAGACATTAGCCACCGGTGTTTTTACATAATAGGTTGATGCGATATGCGCATTGCCTTGACTGTCATAGGTAGTGATTGATGTCGTATTGTTATAGGATAAAGCGTTGGTAGGATCAAACACTGTAGTTGTCGGTGCGGTGGCTCCCCCGTTGATAGTCAATGCCAGATTGATATTTTCGGTAGAGTTGGGCAAGCCTTGGGAGGTATCGATCGTCAACGGCCGAAAAACACCGACACTAAAACCCTCCGCGACGGTCGTGCCGTTAGCGGCAAAAGCCAGTAAATACTTTCCCTGACTGTTAACAACATTACCCGAGCTGTCTAACTTGAAAGCGCCATTGCGGGTATATGAGGTGGGTACCGAAGGATCTACCGGCGCTGTTGGATTAGCCGGATCGGGAAGATTCACGGTATCAGCCAAGACAAAAAAACCATTGCCGCTGAGCGCAAGATCGAGACTGTTTGAGGTAGGATCGATAGTGCCATCCTTGAATTGCTGCGCCACTTCCGTGACTTTCACACCCGAACCTGGCTGAGTCTTGCTGACGCCGCCGATACTGCTGGCATAGACATCCGCAAATTCCGCCCGCGATTCTTTAAATCCGACGGTTTGCGAATTGGCAATATTATTACCGGTCACTTGTAAATTTGTTGACGCCGCTTGTAAGCCGCTTAATGCCGTTGCAAAACTCATAGTACACCCCCAAGAATTTGTTTAATCTTACTAAAGTCGACACTGTCTAACCCGGTCAAATTGACTTTTACCCCGTTGGCGCCAGTGCCCATACTGACGCTATCAACTTTCGAATTAATGTCCGTTTCCAATACGGTATTTTCTCCATCGACATAGGCCGTCGCTTCAATTTTATATACGCCCGGACTGGCCATGGTGCCGTTCGAATTCATACCGTCCCAGGAAAAGGCTACTTTCCCCGCACCGTGCTCGCCCAGATCTAAACTTTGGACAACTTCACCCGTAGTCGCATCGGTTACTGCAACCTTAACGCTGGGTGCGCTGGCGGTTAAATTAATATTCCCCGTTATATCGCCTCCGGCCTCCAACACCCCTTTCGTTCCCGGTGCAGATACGTACCGCCCGACCAGGCTGGTTGCCTGCAATGCCTGACTGGAGTTAATTGAACCGGCAAAATCGCCAAATGACTTTTGCAAGTCCTGAATTCCCGATACGGTCCCGAACTGCGCTATTTGCGTTATAAACTGGCCGTTTTCCATGGGCTTTGTCGGATCTTGATGAGTCATTTGTGTGGTCATTAACTTTAAAAAATCATCCTGCCCTAATGACGTTTTTTTGGTTGTTGCCGCCGAGTCGTTTTTGGTTGTAGCGGTTAAGTAGCTGTAATCATTTGTTGCGCCTTGAATAGCCATCTTTATCTCCTTACTGTCCCATTTTTAAAGTCTGAAGCATCATCTGCTTTGCCGTATTCAATACGTCTACATTATTTTGATAAGAGCGTGATGCAGACATCATATTGGCCATTTCTTCAACCGTATTAACGTTCGATTTAAAGATGTAACCGTCACTATTGGCCATAGGATGATTCGGCGCATATTCCATAACAGGAGCGTCTTGACCTTCAACCACGCCCAGCACATTGACCTTACTGGTCGCATTCTGCTTATTTATGACCTTATCCAATTCAGCAGCGAACACCGGCTGTCTGGATTTGTAAACATCGGCGGCACTGCTGCTGACGCTGTTCGCGTTGGAGATATTACTCGCGACCAGATTAAGTCTTAACGACTGGGCATTCATGCCGCTGCCGGCAATATCGAATATACTTGAAGAAGCCATGACTATTGTCCTCTCACTGCGGTCATCAGACCGGAAAACTTGTTACTAATGAACTGTAAACTGGCCTGATACTGCACCGCGTTTTCAGCGTATTTAGCTTGTTCGACATGAGCTTCGACGGTGTTGCCATCCAATGAAACCTGATAGGGATTCCGATACATGACGTTAGCGCCAACGACTTGCTGCTGTGGCGCAATATGTCCCGCATGAGTGCGTTCCATAGCCACGCCTGAAGTCATGCTCTGCTTAAGAACCGACTTAAAGTCCACGTCTCGCGCTTTAAAGTTCGGTGTATCTGCGTTTGCTAAATTAGCCGCCAGTATCTCGCCCCGTTTTTCTCGAAAGGCCAGAGCTTTAGGCTCGATGCCAAGTGCTGTGTCAAAATTAATAGCCATGATAGTTGCCTCCTGATTACTTGTACAAAAACAAAAGCACGGCATATGCCATAGACCTATAAATCCATTTAAATCAATTAGATATTTATTTTATGATTTTTTACCTCTACTCTACCGTTGATTATGCTTAGAATGTTCCTAATAATTCGGCAAAAATCAGCCGCCAATAAATAGATCCGCAGGCAAACAAAGATCACATGTCAATAAATTGACTGGCATCAATCATGCTTGGTTATTTGCACGCGTCATAAAGCAGACCTTAACGATGATAAAAAACACCCCACTCATTTTGGCATTGGCCTTTGTTTTTTTCACCACGGCTCATGCGGAACAAAATTCGCAATCGCACGAATCTATCGCTGAGGCCGTAAAAAATTATGTTGAGCAGAATATAAACCTGTCGGGCGAATACGAAATGAGCCTAACTCCATTGGACAGCCGCTTAAATCTACCTCAATGCGCCGAACCGCTGGAGGTCTTCACAACAACCGATTTAATTAAGGCCGGCAGAACGACGATAGGTGTGCGCTGTAATGCGGAAAAGAAATGGTCGATTTTTACTTCAGTCATCATCAAGACTTATCAAATGGTCGTCGTCTTATCTCAACCGATACGCCGCGGTGAAATCATTACCCGGCAACATCTTGCTATTGAGAAAAGAGAGGTATCTAAACTCAGGGAAGATTTTGTCATTCAAATGGAACAAGTTGAAAATAAACAGGTCACGCGTCAGCTGGATGCCGGAACCATTCTTAGCCTGAGAAATATTGCCGAACCCAAACTTATCAAAAGAGGAGATAAAGTTGTGATCAGTACGACAAAATCGGACTTTTCTATCAAAATGAACGGGGTGGCCATGATGGATGGCACTAAAGGACAGCTTATCAGTGTTAAAAACCAGAACTCGGGACGCATCATTAACGCTACAGTTATCGAACCTGGATTGGTCTCCGTTAATTATTAAACTCACCCACACACCCGTTAAATAAACAGTTAAAGCTTTTCGTCGTACTGCCGATAAATATTTCAAATGAAAAAGATATTGAGGAATTTGACATGGCTATCGAAATAACCGGCAGAACAAATAGTCCAACGCCCATCAAAACGAGCCCAAAAGCTGAAGTCGATGGTGGAAGTAAAGTTGTTGCTAAAAATACAGAAGAAGCCGACAGCGTTGCCCTTACAAGCACAGCGCAGGAAATAAAAAAGACCTTTGGCTCATCCTCTGCATCGCCCGTGGATATTGACCGGGTTAACTCCGTTAAAAAAGCGATTGCTGACGGAAGTTATCAGATAAATACTGAAAATGTTGCGCAGAAAATGATCCAATTTGAACAGTTAATGCCCCAAAAAAATAGTCCATAGCTATGATAATAAAAACATTTCCGATTACAGAACAGTTGATCCTCAACGCACTAAAATTGGCGCAGCAGCTTCATCAGGAACTCTCCCAAGAAGCGGACGCCTTAAAAAAAACGCAGCAAACTGAACTGATCAACAATATCGCCGCCAATAAAAAGCAGCTGGTTGTACAGCTGGAGCAGTTCAACACGCAAATCACTCAAGTATTGGCAACCGAAAAACTGCCTAACGATCAGGACAGTATCAGGGAATATTTTAAACGGGCTGAAACAGCCGGCCTGTTAACCGACGAATCGATAGGTAACTGGGCGCAGCTCATGCTCGTCTGCGCAGAATGCAGAAACCTGAATGAACAAAACGGCGCAGGCATCGATCTTTTGTCTCGCCACACCAAACGCTCGCTGGACATTTTAAAAGGCAAGCCGGCGTTTGCAAACACATACGGCGCTGACGGTTCAACCCAAAGCGACCGACATAGCCATACCCTGATTTCGGTATAGTTACGTTTCACACTCGGTAACATTCATAGCATTCTTTTCATCCCCACGGTTATCCGTTATTAGCAATAAAGCTCATACTTTTGATAGCGCTGATTTTGCATGGAACAGCCGCTCTTGCGTTCAGCTACGCGCATTAATTCAAATAAATCTTTCCGTCCTCATTATCAGACAGCAAAAATACTTTCTTTCGATTGACTGCACTCCGAAGAGAACGAATGAATTAAATACCTATCTGTGGTACAATTTTTTTTGTTTCTGCCCCGATAGCTCAGCTGGATAGAGCGGTCCCCTCCTAAGGGACAGGCCGGTGGTTCAAATCCGCCTCGGGGCACCATTTATATCAACAACTTACAACACTCTTGCTCCCCGCCTACCCGCGACAAGAGTCCACACCTGTCAAAACGCCATATTACTGCAATCAACTACCCCCGTTCCTTGCCGCGTTTTTTATTTAACTTTCTACACCCTTTTCACAATGCTGTAAGACGCTTGTCAACAGCAACCTTTTATTGAGACTCTAACTAATATGCCATTTACCACCCTCGGTTTATCTGACCCACTTCTGCGCGCCATTGCTGATGCCGGCTATACCACGCCGTCCCCCATCCAGTCACAAGCTATTCCAGCCGTTTTAGGCGGCCATGATGTTCTGGCTGCCGCGCAGACCGGAACAGGTAAAACGGCAGGATTTACCCTACCCATCTTGCACCGCTTATCACAAAAGGCTTACGGCAATAACCGGCCGGTCAGGGTATTAATCCTAACCCCAACCAGAGAACTTGCAGCGCAAATAGGCGAATCGGTAAACAAGTATGGGGCGCACCTGCATCCGCGTTTAAAATCCGAAGTTGTCTTTGGCGGAGTAAAAATCAACCCGCAAATGATGAGATTAAGAGGCGGCGTAGATATATTGGTCGCCACACCAGGCCGTCTTTTAGACCTAGTCAATCAGAATGCGGTAAAACTCGATCAAGTAGAAACACTGATACTTGACGAAGCGGACCGCATGCTGGATATGGGATTTATACGGGATATTCGAAAAATTATCGCCTTTCTCCCAAAGAAGCGTCAAAACCTGTTATTTTCGGCGACCTTTTCAGAAGATATCCGCAAACTCACAACCGGACTTCTGGTTAATCCTATAAAAATAGAAGTCGCTCCGCGCAATACCGCTGCAGAATTGGTTGAACAAGTTGCTTATCTGGTGAATAAAGCGAATAAAACAGAACTACTCTGCCACCTGATAAAAGAACATGATTGGCAGCAGGTTCTGGTATTCACGACCACCAAACACGGCGCGAATCGGCTCACCGAAAAACTCAACAAGGTTGACATCAAGGCCGCCGCGATACACGGCAACAAAAGCCAGGGCGCCAGAACCAGCGCATTGTCAGGTTTTAAAGCCGGTGAAATCAGAGTGCTGGTAGCAACCGATGTGGCGGCGCGCGGCATTGATATCAACCTGTTGCCGCACGTGGTCAATTTTGAACTACCCCGCGCACCTGAAGATTATGTTCATAGAATAGGCCGCACCGGACGTGCAGGCGAGGAAGGCCAAGCCATATCGCTGGTCTCCCATGATGAATACAGTTTTTTGCGCTTGGTTGAAAAGTTGATCGGCAAGGAGATTAAACGAGAACAAATTACCGGCTTTGAGGCCGCCGCAGTTGCTCCGCCAATGCCACCAGAGCCGCCACGAGGCCCGCGCCCCGCCAGAAACTCAAATCAGGCCCGCAAGCCCAGCGCCAACCAGCCAAGAAACAAGCCTAGAGCAAAAAGCGTTTAGCTTTTCAGGTCGGATTACGTTGCGCTAAACCTCATTCGCACCAACTTAAGCAGATTGATTAATTCACCACGAAGACACGAAGTTCACGAAGAAAAACCAAGGTAATAACTTCGTGCTCTTCGTGGTGATATGTTCTTAAATTAATGCCTCTGAGGTTACCCGCCCCCTCATCCCCATTGGGATTTACGGACATTAAAATTGCGACCTTTTATTTTGCCGTTTCTCAAGCAAGCCAGGGCTTTATCAACACTGTCGCGCTTGATAGCCACGTAAGCATGAGCATCAAAAATATCAATTTTGCCTACTTCACTACCTGCGATTCCTGCGTCACCGGTTAAAGCGCCCAGTATATCCCCAGGACGCACTTTATTTTTGCGCCCGCCATCTATCCACAAGGTCACCATCGGCGGCTCGAAGCGCTGCTCGTGGCTCATTTGAAAAGGCGCCACTTCGTCCCATTTGGCGGGAGTATTTTGATACTCCTCAATAGCTTTAACCCGGTTTAATTCCTGCTCCGTGCATAAACTTAACGCCAGGCCTTTTTTACCGGCGCGACCGGTACGCCCGATTCTGTGTACGTAGATTTCGGGGTCCCACGGTAAGTCATAATTAATCACCGCCTGCATATCCTTGATATCCAGACCCCGCGCAGCGACGTCGGTGGCAACCAGAACGGAGCAGCTCTTATTGGAAAATCGCACTAATACCTGGTCCCGATCCTTTTGCTCCAAATCGCCATGCAGTGCCTGAACGGTAAAACCGCTGTTTTCAAGCGAACTCGCCACATCCTGACAATCTCTTTTGGTGTTGCAAAAAACCACGGTCGATTCAGGCCGATAGTACGATAAAAGATAACCCAGTGCGTTCGTCCTTTTCGACTTTTCCACCTGATAAAAACGCTGTTCAATATCGCTGTCGTGATGACTGGTTTCAATACTGACGGAAACCGGCTTAAACTGGAATTTCTGGCTTATTTCCCGAATAGGATCGGTATAAGTTGCTGAAAAAAGCAGCGTTTGCCGATGCGTCGGTGCATATGAAATCACGTCAGTAATGGCCTCTTCAAAGCCCATATCCAGCATCCGGTCGGCCTCATCCAACACCAGCACCTTGAGGTTGCTCAAACGTAAACTGCGTTTACCCAGATGTTCCTGCAACCGTCCCGGCGTACCGACCACCACATGAACGCCATGCTCCAGCGAAGCCCGCTGCGGCCCAAAAGGCACGCCGCCGCACAAGGTCAGCACCTTGATATTTTGCGTAAATCGGGCCAAGCGCCGAATCTCCTTGCAGACCTGATCGGCAAGCTCCCGAGTTGGACAAACAACCATCGCCTGGACTCTAAAACTGTTCAGGTCCAACTTGGATAACAGGCCGATACCAAACGCGGCGGTTTTACCGCTGCCGGTTTTAGCCTGCGCAATCACATCCCTGCCCTCAAGAATATGCGGCAGACTCTCCGCTTGAATGGGCGTTAAGTGGGTATAACCCAGGGATTCAATGTTTTCAAGCAAGGCGGGTTTTAAAGCTAGGGATGAAAATTTGGCAGTACTCACTAAGGACTCTTTATATTGACGTGAATGGCGGCGAAGTGCCGTAATTCGAATGGTAATGATACCAGATACCGGAGGGTTAAGCCGGACAAGGTTGATTTTTCAGTATAAATTCAATCTGCGGACGCAATGATCGACGCTCCCACTCCGAAGCACTCATCTTTATAAATAAGTCAGGGTAGCTTGGCGGTTCCACAAATACTTGAGTAACGCAAAGTTTCACATCCCTACGCCCTGGATCCCGGCAATCCCTGCCGGGATGACGCGCGTTTAACTATTTATGTATAAAGATGAGGCCGAAGCATGGGAACAAAACACAACAATTACTTTAATGATACCAAGCTAGCTCGACACATCAACAAACCCGTGCAAGCCGCGTTTAGACTTAACAGCCAACCAGTCTTTCAATTGTTTTAATTCTTCGGTTTCTTCCAATCCATCCAGGCTTTGTTTGTTTTTTAACAGGCGAAATGCCGCCGACAACACTTTATAGCGCTCGCCGGTAATCCCTGCGCGTCTTAAACCTACGGTGTTTAACTTGTAATGCCGGGCGGGGCGCCCGCCAATCAGCATAAAGGGAATGACATCCATATTAAGACCGGTTGTGCCCTGCACTATCGCATACGAGCCGATTCTGCAAAACTGGTGCGCAACCACCGCACCGCCGATGAAAACATTATTGCCGACTTCAACATGACCGCCAATGGCGACATTATTGGCAAATATGGTGTTATTCCCGACCGTGCAATCGTGCGCGACATGACTGTTGTTCATAAAAAAACAACCTGAGCCGATGCGCGTTTCGCCGTTTTCCTTAGAGGCTCGGTGCGCCGTAAAGCCCTCTCTAAAGACATTGTTATCGCCGCAAATCAGCCAGGAAACCGTTTCGGCTTTAAAACCGGTGTCTTGCGGCAATCCGCCCAATACGGCGTGCGGGTGTAAAATATTGCCGTCACCCATTTTCACATGGCTATGCACCACGGCATGAGCGCCCACCTGACAGTTAGCCCCCAATTGTGCACCTGTTTCAATAACGGCAAAAGGCCCTACCGTAACATTGTCTCCCAGCGATACATCCTCTGCTATATAGGCGGTCGGGTGAATATTTTGAGCCATCTTTTATCCTCTTGGATGATATTTTGAGTGTAATTCTTTGAGTCTTTCGCGGGCAATATGGGTGTAGATTTGCGTGGTCGATAAATCCGAATGCCCGAGCAATAACTGCACGACCCGCAAATCCGCGCCATGGTTTAACAAATGCGTGGCGAACGCGTGTCTTAAGGTATGCGGCGACAACTCCTTGTTAATTTGAGCTTTTTTCGCGTGACGCTTGATAATATGCCAAAAAGCCTGCCTTGTCATGCTGTCCGCCCGGTTGGTAACAAACAGGTAATCGCATTGCCGCTCACCAAGAATAGTCTTTCTGGCCTGGACCATATATTCTTCCAGCCAGCCCATGGCTACTTCGCCAACCGGCACCAAGCGTTCTTTGTTGCCTTTGCCGATAATCCTGACCACGCCTTGCCTAAAGCTGATCTGCTCAAATTTTAAATTGACCAGTTCCGACACCCTAAGCCCTGTGGCATAGAGCATTTCCAGCATGGTTCTATCCCTGAAACCCAGAGCATTGGTGACTTCAGGCGCGTCCAGCAACAACTCGACATCTAATTCAGATAACGATTTGGGCAACGGCTGGCCGATATGGGGCGATTCTATCAAGGCGGTCGGATCGATTTTGATGCTGTTTTCCCGGATGTAATAACCGTAGAAGCGACGCAGACTGGACAAAATACGCGCAGTAGACCGGTTGCCAATGCCTTCTTTATGGCGTCCCTCAAGAAAGTCTGACAGCTGCCCCCCGTCCACTTCCAGTATCGGCTTATCCTTCAGCCATTTGGCAAAAATCCTCAAATCGCTGCCGTAAGCCGAAAGTGTATTTTCGCTCAAGCCCTGCTCTACCCAAACTGCATCGAGAAATTGGTCGATTAAAACGGTTGCATTCATTTCTTATGGCTGGCTTCAAATTCCAGTAATTTGTATTTTATTGCCATTAAATCACCTTCGGTTTGCCCGCAATAACCGCCCATGCCGGAAACGGAAACCACCCGGTGACAGGGAATAAATAAAGCATAAGGATTATCCCTGCACGCATTGCCGACTGCTCGCGCTGATGAACCTATTTTCTTGGCCAATGCAGAATAAGTCATGGTTTCGCCAAAGGGTATCTGGCAAAGCGCAGTCCAGACCTGGTTTCTGTAAATACTGCCTTGTTTTAGCAGCTTGATGTTAATAAGTTTATCGGGATTCTGCCAATAGAGGTTTAATTCGTGTTCTGCAGGCGAACTCGAGCCAGCACCCGGCTCCCAGTCTGTTTTGCTAATCACGCCTTGCCGGCTAGTTAAAACAAACTGTCCAGCAGGAGTCTGAACCCTTACAGCGTCCTCGGCTCCCGAGCAGTTTTCCACCCACTCTATTATAAATGGCATTAAACAAGTCCTAACTGATGTTAATTATTGACAAAAAGACAAGCAATAAAGAAATTTACAATTCTAAGTATAAAAATGCAACCAGACTAACTCTACTTTGTCAGATTTCATGATTACACATCCAGGTCGTCATTCCGGCAGGGATTGCCGGAATCTTAGGCTCCATGGATAGATTCCGGCTTACCATCCACGGCACTGGATACCCGCTCCCGGCGGGTATGACGAGCCCACGCATAATCTGGCAAAGTAAAGCTAAATCATTAGCCATAAAAAAAGGCAGCTTAAGCTGCCTTTTTTATTTCACGTAAATCAGCTTGATTAAAGTTTTTCTTTAATACGCGCTGCTTTACCAGTCAGGTCACGCAAGTAATACAACTTGGCACGACGTACATCGCCGCGACGCTTAACGTTGATCTCGCTAATGATAGGGCTGTGAGTCTGAAAAACACGCTCAACACCAGTACCGTGAGAAATTTTTCTTACTGTGAAAGCTGAGTTTAATCCGCGATTACGTTTTGCAATTACGATACCTTCAAAAGCCTGAATTCTTTCACGCTCGCCTTCTTTTACCTTAACTTGTACAACAACTGTGTCACCTGGACCAAAGTCAGGAATCTGTCTCAGTTGTTCCGCTTCCAATTCATCAATAATATTGCTCATTACCACACCTTAATTTAAACCAACTCCACAATAAATTCTCTAAGCAAATTTTCCTGCTCTGCACTCAAATTCTTTTTTTCCAACAAATCCGGTCGTCTCTGCCAGGTTCTTCCCAAAGCCTGCTTCATTCGCCAGCGGTCTATATCCGCATGATTGCCGCCTAATAAAACCTCCGGCACCGAATGTCCTTCAATCTGTTCAGGCCTGGTAAAGTGCGGACAATCCAGTAAACCATCGCTGTGAGAGTCCTGCTGGGCTGAATCCTCATCACCAAGCACACCCGGCAGCAACCGGGTCACCGCATCAATGACGACCAATGCTGCAAGCTCGCCGCCACTGATAACATAGTCACCGATAGACCATTCATCATCGCAATCCAACTCGACAAAGCGCTCATCAATGCCCTCGTAACGCCCCGCAACTAAAATCAATTGCGATACTTTACAAGCTTCGGCTAACAAAGCCTGTGTAATCGGTTTGCCTTGCGGACTCAAATAAACCACTTTGCTGGTCCCAGCGCCTGCCTTCTTGGCATCACTAACCGCATCATGCAACGGCTGATACTTCATGACCATGCCTGGGCCGCCGCCATAAGGACGATCGTCAACAGTTCTATGTCTGTCGTGGGTATAATCCCGAGGGTTCCATACCGACAAACTGACTATCTTGCGTTCGATTGCTCTTCCCGTTACACCGTAACTCGCAGCCGCTGCCACCATTTCCGGGAATAATGTTACAACGTCAAAACGCATGCTGTTAATTAAAACTCAGGATCCCAATCGACAACAATTTTACCGGCATCCAGATCAACATTAATTATCGTTTGTCCCTGTAAAAACGGAATGACCCGCTCTCGCTCGCCCTGAACAATGATCACATCATTAGCGCCTGTTTCCAAAAGGCTATCAACCACGCCTAACTGAACGCCATCAATGGTTTCAACATTCAAACCGATCAAATCGGACCAGTAATACTCACCTTTAGCCGCTTTCGGCAATTGATCCTGGGTTATAAAAATATCCCAGCCCATCAGGCTTGCTGCTTGATCCCTATCATTAACGTCGGTCAGCTGAGCGACTATCGTCTTACCTTGTAGCTGCCCATCAACAACATTAACTGTTTTTGTCTCGTCGCCTTTTTTCAACAACCAAGGAGAATAGGTTAAAATATTTTCCCTCGGATCAGTGAAGGAAAATACCTTAACCCATCCTTTTATGCCAAAAACGCCGGAAATCTTTCCAACGCTTATATGCTGTTGCTCTGACAACTCAGTTTATGCCGCCGCTTTACGTGCGTCTTTAATCAATTTTGCAACGCGATCAGAAGGTTGTGCGCCATTGGCTTTCCAATGATCGACACGATCACAATCTAAACGCAATTTTTCTTCATTGCCGCGCGCCAAGGGGTTAAAAAAACCAAGACGTTCAATATATCGACCGTCACGGCCGCTTCTGCTATCGGTTACAACAACGTGATAGAAAGGACGATTTTTCGCGCCGCCTCTAGAAAGACGAATAGTTACCATCTAAGTTCCTCAAAAACATTTAGTCAAAATTTAATCGACTTATTTTACTCAATTTTTTCTATAAGTAAAGAACAACGCACATCCCATCAAGTTCATTCACTTTAGCCATCGAATAAGTCGTCATTAACGCAACAATAATTACCTTCTCATACCCATGCCGCGCACATTATTTTTTATGCCCCGCATCATATTCGCCATATTGCCCGCTTTGAAGCGTTTCATCATCTTCTGCATCATCATAAACTGCTTCAAGATGCGATTAACATCCGATAACTGCTGCCCGCAACCGTCAGCGATACGCTTCTTCCGGTTGCCTTTAATCAAATCAGGATAGCGCCTTTCTTTCATGGTCATGGAATTAATCACCGCAATCTGACGCGATAATTCCTTGTCATTAACCTTATCTTTCATTTCCTGGGGAATGCTGCTCATACCCGGCAATTTATCCAGCATAGAGCCGACTCCACCCATATTTTGCATTTGCTGCAATTGCTCACGAAAATCCTCCAGATCAAAAGCCTTGCCTTTTTGCAGTTTTTTGACAAGCTTCTCGGCCTTCTCCTTATCAACTTTCTGCTCGATCTCTTCAATCAAGCCCAGCACATCGCCCATACCCAAAATACGGGACGCGATACGGTCGGGATAGAAGGGTTCCAAAGCATCGGTTTTCTCGCCCATACCGATGAACTTGATCGGCTTGCCGGTAATGTGACGTATAGACAACGCCGCACCACCTCGCGCATCGCCATCTGCCTTGGTCAGGATAATCCCGGTCAACGGCAAGGCATCATTAAAGGCTTTTGCAGTAATCGCGGCATCCTGCCCGGTCATGCTGTCAACAACAAACAAGGTTTCGACAGGATTGATTGCCGCATGCAATTCTTTAATCTCGCCCATCATTTCATCATCAATATGAAGACGACCGGCGGTATCGATAATAATGACATCAAGAAATTTTTTCTTCGCCGCTTCAATGGCATTTTTAGCAATATCAACTGGCTTTTGTGAAATGTCGCTTTCAAAAAAATCCAAAGAAAGCTCATTTGCAAGCATCTGCAACTGCTTAATAGCCGCCGGACGATAAACGTCGGCACTGACTACACCGACTTTTTTCTTTTGATTTTCTTTCAGCCAGCGACCTAATTTGGCGACCGTCGTGGTTTTACCTGCCCCCTGCAAACCGGCCATTAAGATGATCGCCGGCGGAACAGCATTAAGATTCAGCTTTTCGTTTGCCTCGCCCATCACGGCAACCAGCTCAGCCTGAACCAGCTTAATCAGCGACTGGCCGGGCGAAAGACTGGACTGAACTTCCTGACCTAACGCGCCTATTTTGATACGCTCAATAAAGTCCGTAACCACCGGCAAAGCGACATCAGCCTCAAGTAAAGCCATACGCACTTCGCGCAGGGTGTCCTTGATATTGTCTTCAGTCAAGCGCCCCTGACCTTTAATTTTTTTAAGCGTGCTACTTAATCGATCGGTTAAATTATCAAACATATCAGTGTCTTTATTAAATCTTAAGGAAACCATTCACTAACGCAAATGCGTTAGGACTATTTAATAGGATATATTAACATAGCCATTAAGGCCTTTGCATTAAACTCAAGGGAATTTGTGGTGCGCTGGGGAAGC
Source organism: Methylobacter tundripaludum SV96 (assembly GCF_000190755.2). Taxonomy (GTDB): domain Bacteria; phylum Pseudomonadota; class Gammaproteobacteria; order Methylococcales; family Methylomonadaceae; genus Methylobacter_A; species Methylobacter_A tundripaludum. The sequence goes on from NZ_JH109152.1 coordinate 1,323,974, forward strand.
GACTTATCGCCCTATGCGGAAGCTGATGCCGCCCACCCACATCCATACCGGCAATAAGTCCACACATTATCTATTGTTCACATACCAATAAAACGATTCTAATGAACACCACTCTCGCTACCTTTTCAATTTGTACTTATCTGGCAAGCACGCTGTTTATTGCCCGAGACACGCATCAGAACAGGAGACAGCACACACCGCTTTATCTGGCCTGGGCAGCAGCATGCGCCCACCTTTTATATACCGCCATCGCTTTCCAGCAAAACAACAGCTTCAACTTTAGCTTTATCAGCACAGCATCCCTGATTTCACTGATTGTCGCCCTGCTGCTACTCATGGCGACACTGACCAAACCTGTCGAAAAACTGGGCGTCGTCATTTTCCCCATTGCCGCCATCATGCTGGCGCTGGAGCTGAACCTGCCCGAAAAACCGCATCTACTGCACACCCACAATTGGCAGATGAGTGTCCACATATTAACCTCGATTATCGCGTTCAGCCTGCTAAACATTGCCGCCCTGCAAGCCGTGTTGCTCGCCATTCAAGACCAGCAACTTAAAAGCCATCCGCCCAAACGCTTGATCCAGTCATTACCTTCCTTGCAAACCATGGAATCATTGTTATTTCAAATGCTTGGCACAGGGCTTTTTTTCCTGACCATTTCATTGATCAGCGGCTTTATTTTTATTGAAGATTTATTTGCACAGCATTTAGCGCACAAAACTGTTTTATCGATTATCGCCTGGATCATTTTTTCCAGCCTGTTAATAGGCCGATTGCGTTACGGATGGCGAGGAAAAACCGCAGTCCGCTGGACTTTAACCGGCTTTGTTTTGCTGCTGCTGGCTTACTTTGGCAGCAAACTGGTGCTTGAATTAATTTTAAAGAAGACCTGATAAAAAAAGAGCGACTCCAAGTCGCTCTTTTTTTATCAACTTCATTATTATGAAGTTTTATCGACTCGAACCTGTGCCTTATGCATGCACATCAATTCGACCGGGACCTGCTACGCCAGTAGCCGAATCTATTAATTTTAAAGCCGACTCCCCTTGAGCTCTTTCAATATCCTGACCTTTCTTAACGACAGCCACCGCCACATCTTGCATCGCGGTCTTCTCTTTCATAAGAGCCGTTGCTAATCCCGGCGCGTTTGAACCACCTACTGAACTTATCATAAAAACCTCCAAAATTTAAACGTCCTAAGGTATTATCGTCCTGTGTATACAATACTTTAACTTAATATAAACCCAAGTGATTAATTGTCTTTTTATCAAACCATAAAACACTTCTTCACATATTAAATCAAAATCAGGACTAGCTCACCCTTGAATCCATTATTACGCTATTTACACGCAACTCCCGATACTTACGTAATTTTTCAGCAAAGCTTTGCCGTATTTTGGTCCTGAATAACGATGCTGGAAACCTCTAAAAACACACTGGATCCGTCCGATTGGAATGCCTTTCGGTTGCAAGGCCATCGAATGCTGGACGACATGATGGACTACCTTGAACATCAGCGCGACCAACCGGTCTGGCAGCCGATGCCTGAAGAAGTACGACTTTCATTTCGGCAAGCATTGGATGACGGACAACATGATCTCGAAAGCGCGCATCAACTATTCATGAAAGATGTGCTCCCCTACGCCTTAGGCAACGTCCATCCCGGTTTTATGGGTTGGGTTCATGGCGGAGGAACCCCGATCGGAATGCTGGCTGAAATGTTGGCGGCAGGACTAAACGCCAATCTTGGCGGACGCGATCAGGCTCCGATAGAAATCGAACGACAGGTCGTGCAGTGGACTCGGGAATTGTTTAAGTTCCCGGAAACCGCCAGCGGCCTGTTTGTAACCGGAACGTCAATGGCCAACCTGATTGGCGTATTGATCGCACGCACCGCCCTGTTAGGCGTCGGCGTCCGCCATGAGGGCATTACTGCCGGCAATCGGCAGTTGATTGCCTACACCTCGGCCAACGCCCATGTCAGCATTGTCCAGGCCATGGATATTGCCGGTTTCGGCAGCAACGCCCTACGCACGATACCCGTCGATGAGCGATACCAAATGGATATAGCGGCGCTTGAGCTTGCCGTCGCCGAAGACCGAAAGGCAGGAATGACGCCGTTTTTCATTGCCGGAACGGTAGGTACCGTAGGCGTAGGCGCCATTGATAACCTTCATTCTATTGCCGAGCTTTGCGAACGAGAAAACATCTGGTTCCACGTCGACGGCGCATACGGCGCGCTGGCCATGCTGGCGCCGGATATTGCACCGCGCTTGCAAGGCATCGAACGCGCCGATTCCATTGCCTTTGATTTCCATAAATGGGGACAAGTTCCTTACGATGCGGGATTTATATTAGTGCGAGACGGTGAGCTGCATCAAAGCGCATTCGCCTCGCCCGCCGATTACCTGAAACGCGAATCCCGGGGCATGGCGGCAGGTTCGCCGTGGCCGTGCGACTTCGGCCCCGATCTTTCACGCGGGTTTAGGGCGCTCAAAACATGGTTCACCCTAAAAGTTTACGGCGCGGAAAAATTAGGCCAAGTTATCTCAAATACCTGCACCCTGGCCCAACACATGAAGCGGCGTATCGAAGCCGAACCGCTGCTGGAACTGCTTGCGCCCGTTGCCTTGAATATCGTCTGCTTCCGCTATCGTAGCGCCGACGCCAACCGGATCAATGCCGACATTGTGATCGCACTACAGGAATCAGGAATTGCCGCACCCTCAACGACGACTCTCAATGGACAGCTAGCCATTCGAGCCGCCATCGTTAATCATCGCACCACCGCAAACGACATTGACGCCTTGATCAATGCCGCGCTAGAACTGGGTAAAATTGCCTCCAAAAATACCCCACAGGCGCAACCTTAGGAAAAACCAATGCACACCAACAAACTTACCGAACCGCTGATCGGCCTGGCAAAGCTGATGCGAATGGCCTACTCCGACTGCGACCTTACCCCCCTGGGCACGCAATTAATCGAACGCGCCGAAACCGATACCGGTGGACATGCCTTAATGGATTTATCCACGGTTTTACAACTCAGGGGTAATCGCGAATTAGCCTTGACCATGCAAGCCCAGGCCATCGAAAGTCAGCAAATATACGCTCCGCCCACTGCGACCAGCCAAGTTAATATTCGGCTGCTTGCAATCATGGGACCGGGCGATTTAATGGCAAATACGCCTCTGGAATTTCTGCTGGAAGACTCCGATGTTGCCCTCGATATAGTCTATGTGACCCAGGACTTGCCGTTACCGGCCAATCTCCCGGATCACGATGTGCTATTCGTTGCCATTGCCCAATCCGACCTGAATATGCCGTTATTGAAAGAGATCGATACCGCCATAGCATCATGGCCGCGCCCGGTACTTAACAGACCGGATCGCATTGCATTGCTGTCGCGCAATGAGGCTTGCACATTGCTAAAATCCGCTCCGGGCGTGGAAATGCCGATCACGGTGCGCATAGCCCGGCAGACGCTGGAACAAGTCGCCGATAAAAAGCGGCCACTCACCGACATTCTTGAAGACGGCGCATTCCCGATCATTATCCGTCCCGTCGACTCCCACGCCGGGAAAGACTTGGACAAAATAGATAATACTGGCGCTCTGGTTAGCTATCTGCAAAACATGCCCAACAATGAATTCTATGTATCCCGTTTTGTCGACTATCGTCGGCAGGATGGCTTGTTCAGAAAATATCGCATCGTCCTGATCAATGGCAAGCCCTTTGTCTGTCATGTAGGCATATCCGAGCACTGGATGATCCATTACCTGAATGCCGGCATGACCGAAAGCGCCGAAAAACGCGCCGAAGAAGAGCGCTTTATGATCGATTTCGACAACGCCTTTGCCCGTAAACACGCCGAAGCCTTCCACGCCATCAACGAACGGGTTGGACTGGACTATCTGGGCATCGATTGCGGCGAAACCGCTGACGGCAAGTTGCTGATTTTCGAAGTTGACAGCTGCATGATTGTCCATGCCATCGATCCGGTCGATGTCTTTCCCTACAAACAACCGCAAATGAACAAAGTATTCGACGCCTTTCGCCAGATGTTACAGGACGCCATGCAACGCGACTCTGCTTAAATATTGTGGAAAAACATCCCCCAATACCCGACAGCCTGCCCTCCACCGAGCAACTCCTGCTGGCAGGCGGCGATGCCCGCCTCGCGCTCGATCCGCTCAGCGGACTGAACAAATACGGCTGCCAACCGCTTCCCGACGCCCAGATACTGGCATTCGGCTCCTCTACGGCTTCCGTTATTTCCACGGAAGGATTCGCCGCCGCAAATCGGCTACGCCAGAAATTACTGGAAGCCATCAGCGCCGAATCACACTCTGCCGCCTATGCCCTCGAAATCCAGCGGATTCGCTTGGAATGGCTGCAATTATGCGGGCTGTCCGACATTACCGGGCTGGAGCTTATATTCGCCGCCTCAGGTACCGACGCACATGCCATTGCCGCTCAATATACGGGCAGCGGCGTGTCGATACCGGCGTTGATAATAATGGTGGAGGCTAATGAAACCGGAAGCGGAGTGGCCTCAGCCCTAGCGGATAAGCAAGATCGTGACGAAAACTCATTCACCGTCAATAATGCCGTCGAAGTGGTGCAAGTACCCATTCGACTGGAGGATGGGACGTCCAGACCGTTGGCTAAAATCGATGCCGAGGTAGAAGCCTTGGCAAGCAAAGCCGCTGCATCGGATCGGCGAGTCCTGCTGATTCTTGTCGATCAATCCAAAACCGGATTAATCGCGCCGAGCCCCGCCTGCGTCATGGCGCTACACCATCGCTTTCCCGATAACATTGAGGTACTGGTCGACGCCTGCCAGTTCCGCATCGCGATGCCGACGTTACGTGCCTATCTGGAGCAGGGCTTCATGGTCGCGCTGACCGGATCGAAATTTCTTACCGCCCCGTCTTTTTCCGCTGCACTACTGCTGCCTTCGACAGTAGCGGAGCGCCTGCAAAAGCGCGCATTGCCACGCGGTTTGTTGACGTGTCCAGCCAGAGCAAATTGGCCGATCAACTGGGCCGGGGCTGGATCTCTAAATCATGACGCCAATTTCGGACTGCTGTTGCGCTGTGAAGTGGCTTTGGAAGAACTGCGCAGATTTCGGATGGCGCCGCAAACAGCCACCATCGACTTCCTGCTAAACTTTGCGGGAGCGATCCATCAACGCCTGCTATCCGACCCGCACTTCGAACCCTTGCCCGTACCTCTGCTCGACCGTCGCCCCTTAGTAGAGGCAAATAGCTGGGATCATCTCCAAACCATCTTTCCTTTTCTGCTTTATCATCCCCAGTCTGTCGGACGGATACCGTTAAGTCGCGAAGAGACCCGGCATGTTTATCAACGACTGCCGGATGCATCCATGCAGTCGTCGGCAATCGCTCCATGCATTGCTCTACCTCCTGCATCCATGCAGTCGTCAATACGCTGCCAACTTGGCCAGCCCGTTGCCTGCGGCACCCGTAACGGCATAGCGGTAAGCGCCTTGCGTTTATGCATCAGCTCACGGCTGATTGTCGAAGCCACAGTGAGCGACGACAAGGGTATGGCAATAATTAAAAACGCGCTGATGGCTTTAGACAAAACAGCGTTACTAATCCAGTCAAGCGGGTAACGCTCGTTGTAGGGCCTGCTTACCCTCATAGCCATAGGTATCTACACAATTTTTTGTATTATAAATACAATGGGTTGCAAGTCTATCTAGCCCCCTCTCCTGTTGGAGAGGGTTGGGGAGAGGAGAATAAAAACAACCATTTATATCCCCCTCATCCCAACTTTCTCCCTCAAGGGAGAAGGGGCCGGCACTTGTATAGATACGTATGCTCATCGCCCAATGGATTTTTAATGTTCTCCGGCAATCCAGTGCGTCAAAAATGCCAAAAAACTTATCCTCGGCCTGCCTAAATTTTATTTGGAACCGTCAATGGGACCGTCTATTTTCTTACGCCGAAAGTTGAAGGACTCTTGGGGAGCAGCGACATTGGTTACTCCAGGGCGCCCCCAGTACTTCTCGGCTTGATCAAGTACCCGAAGATTTCTTTGCGCGACAATTTCTTGTAAGCCTAGCAACTCCAAGCCGGTAAAATTATGGGAAATAACTGCGGTTATCTTCGTGGCGTCGCCCAAGTCGGCGACATACCGCTCCAAATCGCCATCATACTGTTCTTTTATCGACTCCTTATAGGTGTAATACCACTCCGAGCCAGGATAGGCCGTGGCAAAATGCGGGCGCGCATGAATGCCAAGCTTGATCAATGCGTTGATCGTGTTACGAACACTCTGAAAATCCTCCTCCGGGAAGCCGATAATAATATTGGGAATCGGCATAATTCCAGAGCGCATGCATTCCCCCACGGAATCGATATTCTTTTGCGCTGTCGTGCCCTTGCCAAGATTTTTAAGAATGCCGGGATCGAATGACTCCAAACCGTAAACCAGATGCGTACAACCGGCTTCGTACATAAGCTTCAGGATTTCAGGCCGGTGCAGTGACGCATGACTGGTTCCGCTCCAATAAACGCCGGGTTCTTCTCCCGGAGCAGCGGCTTTCCCGCCCGGACGCCGCGAGGATGGCTGAAGACCTGCTGCGATCCATTTCTCGCAAATCTCCTTCAGCCATGTACGCTTGCTTGAGGCATCCATTGTCATCAGGTTTTCGTCCAGAAAATTGACGAAATCAATGTTGAAGTTTTTTTTCAGCTCCTTGACCATATCGATAATATAGTCGGGCGAGTGATAGCGAATATTGCGCCCGTAGGTGAACACGACATCGTTGTTGCCGTTACTGTCCTTTTCAATAAGCATGTCGCCTGTCGTACCCAAGTGCCAGCAATAGCGACATATCAAGCTGCATCCGTAACTCGCGTTAATATCGATGCGCCGTTTGATACGGTAGGCATCCTCACTAAAAAGTGACGCGGAATTCTTGAAATACACCTCTTCAAGAGGAAACAAATCCCACGCAGGAGCGGGTAGTGTATTCAGGTCACGAATAATCGGTCGTGTATTATTCAGGATCGGCTTGCCGTCGCCATCCCGGCATATCACGCCTAACGTGGCGCTAAAATCGGTATCTTTGTTGTCGATCTTTTCCAGAACTTCCGGCCATGTGACGAACGCTTCGCCGACAATGCCAAGATCGATCTGCGGTATCCATTCCATAATATCCTGAGGCATGCTCGTCAGGAAGCCGCCGCCCGCAACCAGGAAGGCATCGGGAGCAACCTCCTTGGCAATCCGGCAGGCTTCTTTGATAAAACTGTAGGTCGTTGTAAGACCACCGATGGCAATCACATCCCAGTCATCGGCCAGGTAGACATCCGGCAAAACGCCAAAACCCTTGCGCCACGCATTGGCATCATAAATTTGAACCAAATGGCCGTTGTTCATGGCAATAGCCGCCAGCAACGCGATGCCGTAAGGGATATGCCGTGGGACATCTTCTTCACGCACCACTGGATTTACAAAAAGTATTTTCGCCATCAACTCTATCTCTAAAAGCCCGCACAGAACTCATCAATTCCAACACATACCACCCCATCCCCGAACAAAGTACCTCCCCCGGTGCAGTTGTACAGCGTGGATTTAGAGGCGGCGAGCAAGTCCAAAATATTGCATCGATACCAATAATAGGTCGGATCGGTATAAAAAACCTCATCGGTATCCGGGTAGGTAAATTCGGGGAAAACGTCTTTGAGATTATCTTCGCCTACCTTGTCTTTAAGAGGGCCGTAGGTTTGGGTTAATTGATAACCGGTATCGGCCTTGTAATAACCAAGATCCATGCCCACAACGGCGATTCTGGGGATTTTCAGCGCCGTCAAGGCAAACACCCATGCCGCCGTCCCTACAGTGCCCCCGGTATTCATCGCAGGCAGCTTTGTTTCGTTAACCATGGCTCTGGTCAAACTTCCAGGACTTCCCGGGTTATCCACCAACGGCGCCCACCAATAGGCATCAAAGCCGACCGCTTCAGTGCGCTCAACCACATTCATCGGGGCCGAGGAACAAATAACCAGTTTCTGGTCTTTACCATGCCGGTTGACCAATTCGATATTGCGACGATTCTCCTCGTTTGAATTGTTGCGGAAGGCAATATCCAGATCCTGTCTTGAAAAATAATCATCCCCTTTCAGGTTACTTTCAAAATCGGGATCGCCAAACCAGCGTACGATTCTTGTGGGATGGGGATCCAGCGTCAACACGTAATCAGGTATCAATCCGGCCTTGAGACAACGCACATAAGAACCGTCAATCGCAACGATACTTCCCTCGTATCCAGAGTCTTTAATACGGGCCAATATATTGTTTTTATACAAGCTGGGACCCGCACTGATAATAATCGCGGACTCCGCTTTTTTCTGCTGAGGCGATGCAATATCCTTGATCGACTTTGCGATAAACGGCTTATTTCTCTTTGAGTTTTCGACTAATGTTTCCGAGTGCCAATCGAGCCCAATCGAGGTGATCTCATCCATAATTCCCTGAAATTCCGGACTAACGCCATGATGACTCATCATTATTCACCGTCAGCGCTTTCAGTGCTTTCCCAGAAGAGCATTTCACGCTCAACGAACACCATGCTGCCCCCGATAGATTCGAGCGCTTTTTTCTTAAATTCATTTTTGAAATCGGCAGAATCGTCGCTCACATCGGGCACATCGAGTTTGCGCTTGACTTCAAAATTTCCTTTCATTAATTCGCTCATCTTTATCCTCTTAAGGTTAACTATCAAGTTCATTGCAAATAACTACGCATCAAGCCATTGCCGTGAAGCATAGACATAATTATTGATTATTACCATTCACGCAACGGATGAAAATATTTCACTACGTTATTAAATCCTGAAGCTGAATAACTTCAATGCGCCATTGCATTCTACTTGGACAAAATTAAGTCTTCATCAATTACTTCACATTAAGTTAATTTTAGTTAGACTATATAAAGTGTATATTATAAAAATCCCCGCTTTGTGTACCGCAGAAGACTTATTGGCTGCGCCCGCATTGCCTTACAAAAACATCAAAATACTGAATTAGCGATAGATCAATGGATGAAAACAGCAGCTTCATAGCCACGAATGATGTCGGCCCTATTAAAACCAATGTTTTTGGGGAAAAATTCTTTTACAACCTTAATAGGGATAGCTTCGGCAAAATCAGTTCCCAGGCGCTATTCGAGGCAAAATTCGGCAACACACTCTTTCAATCTAATTCGCTAAATATCATTATCGGTACCGATTCCGGTTTATTACCCCTATACCTGCAACAAAAAGGCTTGCCTAACGGCTCCCGATATATTTTTATCGAACCTGAGTCTGTGCTTGAACAGCTGATAAACCATCAACTGCTTGAAGAATTAGATCCGGCTATAGTCTGCGTAACGCTCGACGAATGGGAAGAATCGGCTAAGTTATTTAAAATACAAGACTATTTTTATATTAACTCAGTTCGATCCTTTAATTCACTTTGCGCTGAAGACGATAATTACAATGCCTATGCAGAGCTCAGCTGGCACATTACCGAAATGTTGGCCCAAGGCCATTGGCATTACAATGTGTCTCTCGGCAACGAAGCGTTTACCATACGTCAGCTTGCCAATTTAGCGGACAACATATTACCGGCTAAATTACTTACTAACGCCTTTCAGGGAAAGACCGCAGTGTTACTGGCAGGAGGGCCGTCTCTGGACGAAGCGTTGCCCTGGGTGCAGAAACACCGCCAACAGCTCATTATTTTTGCAGTCTCGCGCATTTCCAGACAGCTAAAAAATATCAACCTTGAACCTGATTTTATTTTCTCCGTCGATCCCACCGAATTAAGCTTCGACATCAGCAAAGAAATGCTCACTTTCAGCGACCGCCCCATTTTTATTTACTCTTATCACACCGTTCCGACCCTAGTCAGCCAGTGGCGAGGAACCGGTCTCTATTTGGGCAGCCAAGTTCCCTGGAAATCAACGTTAAACCAGGCCAATTTTGACGGGGTAGGTCCAACCGTCACCAATACCGCTTTGAGCGTAGCGCATAAATTCGGCTTTAATCGCATTATCCTGGCCGGTGTCGATCTTTGCTTTACACGGGACGGCTACACCCATGCCGCCGGCAGCGATGAACATATTGCCGGCCCCCGCTTTAACTTGACCTCCTTACAAACAGAAACCAATGGCGATTTCATGGCGCCAACCAGCTGCGATTTGGTCGCCGCAATCAATACGCTGGCAATACAGGCCAAGGCCATTACCGCAACAGGTTGTCAAATAATCAATCCTTCCGCCAATGCCGCCAAAGTCGACAATGTAACCTACATGCCTCTGGCAGATATTCAGCTGGACGATAATCCGATCGATGTCACGGCCATTGTTGCCAAACAAATAGCAGCGTCAAGCCATCGTTCTTATAACGACCCGGTAATCATCGGCGAACTTAAGCGCGCTCAGTTTCAAATAAACGCTATCTTGCGTCTGGCTAAAGACGCTTTAACAATAAACGAGAGTATGTATAGCGCTCAGGGCGCCATCGAAAACTACAAAGACAAAAGAAAACTCGACAAAATTGAAAAAAAGCTCAACCGAGACCATCGCCAATACAGCAAGCTTGTTAAACGATTCGGTATTCGTAACTTTATAAAAATCACTAAACCCTTTACTGATGAGGATTGGAGCGCGGAAGAAGCTAAAGAAATGGGCAATGCCTATTACGAGGCCTATCGTGACGGCGCAATCGCACTACTTAAATTAATCAGCGATGCCATAGAGCGGGCTCAGTCACGCCACGAGGAAACTCGCGACGAACCGGACTTCTCTCAACTATTCGGTCAATGGCGCAAAGATCGTAGCTTCGGTCGAGCCGGATTATGGCGACAAAACCATCCCCATGCCAATATTCCGGAGTCGGTACAAACAGAGTTTAATGAACTGGAAGACCTGTTTACTTCCATCTTATCCAATAAAAACACTGGGCACATGGCGCAAGCAAAAAATCACGCCAGCTTTCCCATGTTGAAAAAACGCTCAGGTCTACTATTCAAACATCAAAAAACACAGGAATTAAAAGACCTGCTATCGGGGTTACATAAGCATCAAGATCAAACTGCTGCGGTTCCCTATGTCTATTTACTTAATGGCTACTTGGCTGAATTGCAAAATGACACTGAAACAGCCATAACCGCCTACCACAATATTATAGATAGCGAAGACTCTCCATTACTGCAAGAAGCATTGTTAAGAATAGCGTCCATCAGCATCAACACAAACAACGTTGACAATACTAACGCTTACCTGTCTCTACAATGCTTATCTCAGATCAATCCCGTTTATCTGCCCTTCTATGCGGAAATAGTCCGCCTACGAGGCGACGCATTCGCGGCCATAGATGTTTATAACCACTATATCAGCCAGTTTCCTGAAGACACTTTGGGGCAAATAAAACTAGCAACACTTTATATGGAAAATAAGATTTATGACGCCGCAGAGCTGATGTTTGATTATATCCTGACAAAAACGCCGGATTCGAAAGCGGCAATCGACTTAAAAAAGCAACTGACTTATTTGAAGACTTTAAATTGAAATTTATAACTTTATGTGAAAGGGAAAGCAGGGTTATCCGACAGATGTGTATGCCTGTGTAGCTTGTCGCCCCTTATCGAAAGCGACTATTTGTTTTTCCAGTATTTTTTTTTGCTCTTGTATTCTTTCAATTAAAACCGCATCTTCCTCAATAATTGAGCTTGCCAACGATTTTAGAGCCTCGGACGCCATAACAGCTTCTGAAAACAATTTTTCCAAACAGTGCTGCCGCAAATCCAGCACTACGGCTAATTGCTCCCATGCCTCTGCGGCAGCACATTCAGACACTTGATTAGACAGTGCCGCCAACTCTTCCAATTGAAACTGAGGATGCTGGTCAGCAGAGCACTCCTCAGTTTTTGATGGCATCCCAGGCTCCTTTTATTTCCCTCATTAACGAAGCGACTTCATCAAGTATTGCTTCGTCATTTTCGCGACTGGCTTGCAATAAACGAGTAGTCATATAGTTATATAATCGACTAAGATTGGCTGCAATTTCGCCGCCTTTTTCTAAATCAACTGCTTCGTTTAAGCCGCCGACTATTGCTACCGCTCTAGATATATAAACGCTCTTTAACTCTAAATCGGAGCGATCCATCGCCCCTTTCGCGGCATTCACCCTAGCCAAAAAACCATCCATTAACATTTGTATCAAATAATGCGGCGAAGCATCCGCTAACCCGCTTTCATTATGCACATTAGCGTATTGATTTACGCCTCTTTTGTAAGCACTTGGGTACATATCAGCCTTCCTTTATTATGCCAATGCCTGAGCAAGGTACGTGGATGTCGACTTCAATTTGCCGACGATTACATCCATTGCTGTAAACTGCTTGATCATGCTTGCCTGCAAGCTGTCCATACGGCTCTGGACATCAGCTCTCTTTGCAGTAAAAGACGTCAATTGTTTGTTCAGTGATGTTTGTTGCGAATCCAAAGGCCCACCCGACTGCAAATACTGTGTCAATTTTGAATCTAATCGGGTAGCAACGCCATCAGTCGATGAGAATACATCGCTCACAGCCGAAAGATTGGCGGTCAAAGCCGTAGTAAGCTTGGTACTGTCCAATGCCATAACCCCGTCTTTATTAATCGAAATACCAATCATCGCCAATGAATTATAACTACTGGTCGCTGAGGTTACAGTGCTACTGGTATCCTGCCTTAACTGATTGCTTATGTTACGTAATGTTGCATCGCCCAGCAGCGAACCATTTGACGAACCTGAAGTTCCCGCATACTTACCTAATCCACTGGTAGTTGAATGAAGGCTATTGTATGCCGTTACAAAATCGGTAATCGTTTTGCTGATCGCCGTTGTATCCAAAGTAACACCCAAATTAACAACCGTTCCAACTGCAGCGGATTGCAAATTCAAGGTCACACCGGGAAGCACATCGGTGATTGTATTAGTGCTGCGAGTCGCCGCTAATCCATCAATCTTGATCGTGGCATCCGTAGCGGCCACTGTACTGTAGTTTGCGGGAGTTGCCGTATCAAGAGCATTCAATCCTGCATCGCCGCCCGTAACCGCCAAGCTAAACGCATTAGCAGTCCCCGCATCTTTGGATGTCAGCACTAATTTTGAAATGGTTGTACCGGGTGTCACTGTAGAATCCACATTAATAATACTGGCTGTCACACCATTATTACCCGTCGCACCGTTAATCGCATCGCGAACATTCGCCAATGTAGCACCAGCTCCAATAGTTACGGCAAACGCTGTTTTTGTGGAACCTGCCGGATATGTAAAATTAAGAGCACCTCCTGTTGCTGTAGCAACTGAAGCAGTATTAGCATATTCGGTAGTTGTAATCGATTGCTTCGACTTAGCCAACTGAGTTACTTCCACAGTATGGCTTCCCGGCACCGCGCCAGCCCCGGCTGTGGTTGTAAAGATAGCCGTATTCGCAGAAACGGCCTGAGTGGCTTTAAATAAATTTGCATCCTTAAGTTTTTGCACCGCTGTTTGGAAACTTGATAACGCACTTTTTAATGAGCCAAGCCCACTTAACCGGGCGTTAGCAGCCGTCTGCTGACGGGTGATAGCATTAAACTGAGGCTGTCCTTCAGCTTGAACCAGCTGACTGACAATGCCATTGATATCCATGCCGCTACCAATCCCGGTTGAGGATGAAATAGACATAACTTACCTCCTCGCAATTAAAGTCACTTAAAAAATTAAGCTCTACTCTGAATAACAGAGCCTTTTTTACCGTCCAGTTCCTGCATCTTTTTTATGAATGCCAGCATATCTTCCGACGGAATTTGACGCACTGTCTCACCGGTCTGATTATCAACAATTTTAACCACAACTTTTTTTGTTGATTCATCAATCTTAAACTCTAAGTTACGGTTTGCAGCTTGAAGTATTGAATTACCCTCAACTGCTGCTGACTTTAGCTTATCCAGAGATGTTACGTTAGAATCAAACTCCTTTTCCTTTAAACCATCAGGTGACAAGGCTGGTTCGGATTCAACTTTCTTATCAATTACCGCATCCGTTTTCAAAGAGGCTGAGTCTTCATTTTGTCGCTTATTTTTCACAACTGTAGCCGGAACAAGCTTCGATACATTTGTAATTTCACTGTTCATATTACTAACCTTCAGTTAACCCTATTTTCCAAATGGAAAAGGCTGTAGTACCACTACAGCCTCAGCCTTCCCTGACCGTTTCCTTAAAACCTTATCTGAGTAAACTCAGCACTCCCTGCCCAGATTGGTTCGCCTGTGCCAACATGGCTGTGCCGGCTTGTTGCAGAATCTGAGAGCGACTTAAAGAAGCCGTTTCTGCGGCAAAATCAGCATCCATAATCCGTGATTTAGCAGCGGATTGATTTTCAACAGATGACTGTAAATTTGCAATGGTCGTAGTAAATCGATTCTGAACCGCACCCAAAGTAGCCCGGAAGTTATCGACATTTTTAATCGCCAAATCAATACTGTCTATTGCTGATCTTATTTTTGCTGAACCCGCCGTTGACCCGATAGATACCCCAGGAGTAGCTGACGCCACGGCTTTTACACCACCGACTGACATTAAATTAGAAACAGTAATGGAAATCTGATTGTTTGTGGCTGTTCCCGCACCGACCTGAAAATTAGCACCCTTCATTGACCCTGCTAAAATTTTCTTATCGTTGAATGTAGTATTATCAACAATCCGCTTAATTTCCAAGCCCAATTGCTTAAATTCCAGTTGCAATTTTTGTCTGTCACCAGAACCCACTGCCCCCATGTTAGCCGCTTGGACGCCCAAATCACGCATCCGTTGCAGGGTGTCGGTAATCGTACCCATTGCAAATTCAGCTGTTTGAGCCATAGATATGCCGTCATTAGCATTTCTTATCGCTACTGTCATGCCGCGAATTTGCGAGTTCATCCTGTCCCCGATCGCCAAACCGGCTGCGTCGTCTTTTGCAGAGTTGACCCGTAAACCTGTGGACAGCCGCTCCATTGAAGTGCTGAGACTCATTGAGTTTTTATTCAAACTTCCTTGAACGCCTAATGCCCCAAGGTTTGTATTAATTTGCATGACCATGATCGTATCTCCCAAAAATCCCTCGGCTTACCCAAGAGAAAAAATTAATTTATGTATTCAAAAAACCTGTTAAACCTTCGTCTCGATAATGTTATCGACGTGCATTTAAATTACTTTAATATTTTTTCAGAAATATTTGGAAAACTCTCCTTGAGCCTGTAAGAAATCGGACTCTTTGCCTATATCCAACCAATATTCATGAACTGGAAACATTGAAACCAATTCCCCCGCCTTAATTTGCTGATTTAAAAACTCCGGCATATCGATCTGTTGCTGCTTGGCAATGGTTTGCACCAACGATTGATTAAGCACATAAACCCCGGCATTGGAAAAACAGCTGTGAACAGGTTTTTCAACGATATTGGTAATACGTTGACCATTCATACTTACAACACCATAAGGAATCTGGTATTCATATTGACGAACACACAGCGTCGCTACCCCTTGATGCTCATTATGATAGGTCAGCAAACGGGGAAAATTGATCTGTGTCAAAATATCGCCGTTCATGACAATCATCGGCAAATCGGGCAGATCAGCGGGCAATAGACCCAATGCTCCCGCCGTTCCTAGCGGTTCATGTTCCTCAATGTAACTGATTTGCACTCCCCAACGCTGCCCATCGCCAAAATAATCTTTAATCTGATCCGCCAAATAATGGACCGCGATATAAAAATCCCTGAATCCCGAACTCACAAAACTTTCAATAATGGTTTCGAGAATCGGCTTACCGCCGATTTCCAACAAAGGCTTAGGGCACACATCCGTCAAAGGCCGCAAGCGTCTACCAAAGCCGCCCGCCATCAAGAACACCGGATTTTGGAAATGCGGTTGCTTATACAATCCCTGCAAAGTCTCCAGCCCAACCACTTTGCGATCGGCATCCAAAATCGGCAAATGAATTAAATTGTGCGCCTCCATAACGGCGCACATCTTGGTTTTGGAATCATTGATCGAAGCGACTTTAGGATTCGCATTCATGACTTCCGCGACAGCATGATCCAAAGAAAGCCCCCGCATCAAGGCCCGCCTTATATCGCCGTCAGTGACCACGCCGGATAGTCTCCCAAGGTCATCACTAACTAATGCAATCTGTAGCGCAGCTGCATCTATAACGCGAATAGCTTCCTGCAAGCTGGTTTGGGGATTAATCAGTGCATTGCGCCAGTTATGTTTCATACCTTAATCTCTATTAATAGACTTTATTTGCGAACGAGGCGGATATACAATCCGGTTGCAAGCAATATCCTGCGTTACCACACTACCGGCGCCAATAATGCTGCCTGCGCCAATGCTGATGCCTTGAATAATTGTTGCCCCCGTTCCAACATGAACAGCGTCGCCTACATCAACGGTACCGCTAAGCACGGCTCCCGGCGCAATATGAACATGTCGCCCGATTCGACAATCATGCTCGACAATTGCGCCGCTATTCACAATAGTATTCTTAGCAATTTTTGTGCCTACCTGAATAATGACACCTGCCATCACCTGCACACCATCGCTTAATTCAACGTCGGCCGCGATGAACGCGGTTGGATCAACCAGGGTTTTAAAGCGGTAGCCTTTGGCATTAAACGTATTAAATAATCTGGCTCGCAAACCTTTATCTTTCGGGAGCGAACCCACGCCGTTAACCAGTTCAATTTCTGCCGCCGAATAATCAAATACCACATTATCCGAGCCCAGAACATTGAGTCCCAGCAACACGCATCCTATAGATTGATTTGGATCAACAATACCCAATAGTCGACAATTTAGCCGATGAAGAATATCTACCAGGACTTTAGCATGCCCGCCGCCGCCCAAGATAATGATAGGTTTAGTCATTACATCCTTTAAATCAATTCGTCTGCATCGTAATTACGATTGCTCGACTCACCCAACAGCACCCAATAATCCATTGGACTTTTTCCTGTTCCGGGACGCTTTATGGTCAAATTTGTTTCAGTAAAGCATTCCCCTGAAGAAATAGGGCATCTTGCAACCAGACTTTTACGAACGACCTTTTGGTTCTCCAGCTCCATCGGCTGAGGACCTTTAAGCCCTTGCCCCAAAGCTTTTTCAACATCCCTGATGCCCTGAACCATCGCTTTAAGCTCATCAGGTTCAAGAGACACCTTATGATCGGGGCCTTGTTGGGTTCTATCCAGCGTAAAATGCTTTTCGATGACTGTCGCGCCTCGGGCTACCGCCGCAACAGGCACAACCAAACCTACACTGTGATCCGAATAACCTACCCTCAGGCCAAAAGCCTGCTGTAAAACATCCATTGCTTTCAGATTAATATTTTCCATAGGCGTTGGATATTCGGAAGTACAGTGCAATAAAGTTACTTTTTCCCGCAACACAGCCTGACCTTGCGCCGAGCTATAGGCTTGCTGAAAAGCGCTACTGGAGGGTTGCCGCTGTTGCAGCGATCCCACACTTCCAATATCGCCGGCGATCGCAAGATAGCCGAATGCCAGCACGCCCAAGGCTGTTTCAACCTCGCCCAAAGTCGCCATACCTGTCGATAAAATAATGGGTTTACCGGTTTGCGCATGCGCCAACAAAAAAGGTCCGTTAGTGATCTCCCCTGAAGGAACTTTAAGCGTTTCGACGCCAAGCTTGCGTACAAGAAAATCAAGACTTTCAAAGTCAAATGCTGTCGATAAAAATTCAATCCCCAGCTTCTGGCAATAGGCTAATAACTGAAAATGCAGCTCATATTTCAATTCCAGCCGCTTTAACATCGTCAGCTGATTTTCATCGGCATCCGTGGTGATTTTTTGATACGCCGCTTTCCCGGCATGCTGGGTAACCAGGTTTTCAGCCTTAAACGTCTGAAATTTGACTGCATCCGCGCCCGCTGCAACAGCGGCGTCAATCAGTTGGCGCGCTGTTTCCAGATTGCCGTTATGGTTGACGCCGGCTTCGGCAATAATAAAAGTACTCATCGCTTATTCCCCATTACCAAGATCATAAAAGCTCTTTTTTAATAAGCCGTCCAAAGATTGAGACTTCAATAGCTCTTTTATTTTTGCCGATGCGCCACTGTTGCCATAAGGGTTTTCGACCGTCTTCAATGATTCTTGAAATTTCTCGGAAAAAAGCCGGTTGAATGCCTGCACAATCGCATCAACTTCAGGCTCGCAATGAATCACGCTGTCCGCGCAAAGCCGCCCTTTTTGCCTGTCGCCGATATTGATCGTGCCAATTTTGAAAGCCGGGGCTTCTATCAAGCCGCTGGATGAATTGCCTACGACAGCATCCATATATTTCAGCGCGGAAAGATAACGTAACGACCCTAGCGATACAAAAGACGCTATTCGTTCGGGAAAGCGCTGCCGGTATTGTTCAATCATATCGATAATCACGCGACCATCAGCATCCGCATTTGGCTGAGTAAAAATAATGTGGCTATCGTCAAAGCAATCCAGGGCTTTCAGAAGATTGCCAAATTGCGATGCCGCCGTGGCATTTTCCAAGGTGACAGGATGAAAAGTGACCAGCAAATTACGCTTGCCCAGCTTGAAACCAATGGCTTGTTCAAGCTGCGGTTTATCCAGCAGTTGCAAACGAAAAATATTATCCAGACCCGGCGCACCCGCATTAAAAACACGTTGCGGCTGCTCGCCCAACTGAATGACCCGCCGCCGATAACTTTCCGTTGCAGTAAAATGCAAATGGGACATTTTGGTAATGGCATGGCGGATGGCATCGTCAACCGCGCCTTCTGTTATTTCGCCGCCGTGAATATGAGCAATCGGAATGCGATGCGTCATAGCCGCCTGACACGCCGCAAAAATCTCGAAACGATCGCCTAAAACCACCAGCACATCCGGCTGCAAACATTCCAGCGCATCGGCAAAGCCGATGACGCCCAAGCCTATCGATTTACTGATGCCGACCGGCGTATCCGATGACAGCAGCATCTCCACTTTGCGATGGATAATAAAACCATCCTGCTCTACCTGCTTCCAGGTTAAGCCGAATTCCGGCGAAAGATGCATACCGGTAACGATAATCTGCAATTCCAAAGCCGAATCGTCCTGGATCTCCTTCATCAGCCAGTACAACAGACCATATTCAGCGCGGGAACCGGTGACTGCGCAAATTTTACGCTTTGCCTGCTGCTGCATCAGATTACACTGCTCGGAATATTCACAATCCGCTCAGCCGCCCATTCCGTGTTGACTAACGCACCTTTCCGGCAATGCCGATACATAGGTAATCGGTGCATGGGTTCCCAAATTGGCCGGGTCATTATGCCCTGTTCATTGGTTGCCTTTAAAAAAGCATCCCGCTCGGAGAGATTCTCAAGCACTACCGCATTTAACCAGTAATTCGAATATGCGGCTTCCGGCTCAATAAAGCACTGAAATCCATTTTGTTGACTCCACTCAATGTACCGTGCCGCCAACTCGCGCTTTTTGGTGACGAACAGCGGCACACATTCAAGCTGCGCCACGCCTAATGCGGCATTAAGATTGGGCATCCGGTAATTAAAGCCCACTTGATCATGTATGAATTGCCATGAGTGCGGTTGTTTTGCTGTCGTGGTCAAATGCTTGGCCTGTTTGGCCAAGGTTTCATCGTCGGTCAAAATCATTCCGCCGCCGCCGGTAGTCATGATTTTATTACCGTTAAAACTTAAAACGCCTACTCGACCGAAGGTTCCGCAATGCTGTTTATTCAACGTGCTGCCCAGCGCTTCTGCGGCATCTTCAACCACCGGGATATGATATTTTCCACACACTTCGACAATCCTGCCCATGTCGGCAGGATGCCCGAACGTATGCATGGGCAGACAGGCGGCAATCCGTTTGCCGGTTTGTTTATTCCAGGCCTCACCGTTGCGGTCTTCGGCAAACTCACCCAAATAATCTTCCAAAGCCTGAGCGGAAAGCCCCAAGGTCGTTCTGTCCACATCGACAAAAACCGGCTCGGCGCCGCAATAATGAATGGCATTGCAGGTTGCGACAAAGGTTAATGCCTGGGTAATCACTTCTTCATCCCGCTTAACACCGACCAGCAACAATGCCGCATGCAAAGCCGCGGTGCCGTTAACCGTAGCCACTGCATATTTTGCCCCGGTATATCTGGCGCAATCCGCTTCAAACCGGTCAACGTATTGCCCGACACTGGACACAAAAGTACTGTCTATGGCATCAATCAGGTATTCTTTTTCCCTACCCTGAAACCGGGGCTCATGTAAGGGTATTAATTCATCAGTCTGATAAATTTCCCTGACACAACGAATGAAATCCTCGACAATCGCTCCATGCATTGTTCTACCTCCTGCGTCCTTGCAGTCGTCATACATTGTAGATACCGGATTTGTATTTTTTCAGGTTTTCCGGATTTAAAAACCAGTCCACCGTTAACCGCAAGCCCTCTGTTATATCAATCCTTGATTCAAAACCGGTTAGCGCTTTAATTTTTTTATTATCACACCAGAGCCGGTTCACTTCGGACTTTTCAGGTCGTAAACGCTGCTCATCGACAATAAACTCCACATCGCTATGCATGATGTTTTTAATGATATTAAGGGTATCGCCTATCGATATTTCAGAATTGGAGCCGATGTTCACCGTCTCGCCAAGGGTTTTATCCGACTCGGCAAGCGCAATAAAGCCGCGACAGGTATCTTCCACATAATTAAAATCCCGCGTCGGCGATACATCGCCTAATTGGATTTGTTTTTTGCCGCCGGCAATCTGGGTAATGATAGTAGGAATGACGGCTCTTGCCGATTGCCTCGGCCCGTAAGTATTAAAAGGGCGCGCTATAGTCAGCGGTAATTCAAAGGCATTGTAAAAACTCATCGCCATCGCATCGGCGGCAATTTTACTGGCGCTATACGGCGATTGCGGCTGCATGGGGTGTTTTTCATCGATAGGCACATACTGGGCAGTGCCATAGACTTCGCTGGTTGAGGTGTGTATCACCCGCTGAACCTGATTATCCAAAGCGGCCTGGCAAATATTTAAGGTGCCTTTGATATTGGTATCGACATAGCTGTCGGGGGCTACATAGGAATACGGAATCGCTATCAGCGCCGCCAGATGATAAATGACATCGATACCTTTGGTAATATGTTTGCAGTAATGCGGGTCTCTTACATCGCCATTCAGTACTTCTATCTGATCCAGGCAATCGACTTCTTCCAGCCAACCCCAATGGTTAAACGAATTGTATTGAGACAATGCTTTGATTTGATGCCCTTGTTTGGCAAGCATTTCTGTAAGATGCGAGCCGATAAAACCATCAGCCCCTGTCACTAATATATTTGCCATAACTTTACGGTGTCATCATTCGACTAATTTTGCTTTTATAAAAGCTTCGGCCATTGCCCAATCGGTTAATGTATCAATATCCAGACTCATAACAGCATCCATCACCAGCGGTACGGTACGTTCGGAATAAAACGATTTCTTTTCCTGTAAAACCGATGTCTTGCAAAGATACATGGCGCCATTGGGTGTCAGTAACGGCTCTACTTCCTGCCGTCGGGTTTGAATAGCTTTGTCATTGGAAAGAGCCGTTAAAAAACCATCATTACTTTTAAACAAGGTAGTCAGGTCCCGGTGTATTTCTTTACAACCGATCACCCCATCCGCTTGCCGCCTTTCCATCAATTCTAAAGCCTGCTCAATTATAGCAGATGACCGAAAAGGGGAAGTTGGCTGCAACCACATCACTTGTTCAGGCAAATAATGATATTCGTCCTCAAACCAGTGCAGAGCATGTTCTACAACAGCAAGCGCTGAAGCCTTGTCATTTGAGCATTCAACTGGACGAATAAAAGGAACGCGCAAACCGGCATCACATCCAACTTTTGCATAGTGATCGGAATCTGTCGATAAAACAGCAATATAGTTATTCAAATCTGCTTTTTGTATTGCCTGAGCCGTCCAAGCAATCAAAGACTTATCACCCAGCAATTTTATGTTTTTGTCGGGTATTCCTTTTGAACCGCTTCTGGCCGGAACAATAATTAATGTTTGAATTGGCATTATCTTCTTTAAAATAGTAAATTCAACTTTGTAAAGTAACAACGTGCTAGACTTCCCACCCGAATTTAGTACAGAATTTTATTTATAGTTATTCAAATATATACCGATAAACAGATACGGCCTGCTTTTTTGGTCGCCATACAAATTACACACGACTATATCAAAATAGGGATTGAAACGCCTCATTTATGACTTCACAACCATTACGCGTCGCGATATTCATGCCACACGCCAACACAGTTTATTTATCTATACTGTTTGGATTAAAAAGAGGCTTTGAAAAACACAATGTCGAGGTATTTGCCTCAGTCAGTCACTACGATGAAACCTGCCTGCTGGCGTTTTGCCAGCAGTTCAAACCCGATCTGATTTTTGAATTGAACCGTTCGCGCAGCCAACTGCCTAATCTGCCGAAACACATTATGCATATCGCCTGGATCGTCGACTCACTGGGACAGCCCGTCGATTATTATCACGGCAGCGATATTACCTATTTTTTCGGGGGTCCCTGGAAACGCGCTTTTACCGCAAACGGCGGACTGGTCGACTGGCTACCGCCCGGCGCCTGCGAAACCGCTTATGACTTCAAATCCCAACAGGCGATATCTGATTTCTCCTTTGTCGGCCATATTCCTGCGCCATGGACGGAGAAAGAGCTGTCTCGTGAGATTTGCCAATACCAAGGCCAGACAATCACCTTCGGCCGGTTGCATGACGAACTGTTAGACTACTGGAAAGCCTTCAGTTTCGAAAATTTTGAAAACTTTACCTACCTTAACTCGGTCTACGAGCTGATTGAAGAGCGTTATGCGCAAAAAATAGAAATCCAAGACCAGCAGCTACGCTACGATCTGGGCTGCCGGATGGTGCGACTGAGGAACCGTCATCAACTCATTTCTCCGGTGCTCGAAAGCTCCGACTCGTTACGAATCTACGGCTCCAAAAATTGGAAAAACTGGGAACAATACCGCCCCCATTACCATCATTTTGTAGATCATCCCCAGGAGTTGAAACAGATTTACCAGTCGACAAAACTTAACCTGCACGAAGGAGTCGGCCCGCACTTTCGGGTATTTGACGCCATGTCCGCAGGTGGGCTGATATTCGCGAAACGGACACCGGATGACCACACAGAAGGCGGTATGTTGGAAATTTTTGAACCTTTCGTCCATTACGTTCCATTTTTAGAAAATGATTTTGCAGAACTTGCCGACAAATATCTTGGCGATGATACGGTAAGACAAAAAATCGTGACAACAGCAGCCGAGCATGTGCGCGCCCATCACACCTGGGCCCACCGCGCAGAGAAAATCATTCGGGATTACTACAGTGTCGTCTGACCGTATCGCGCCCCAAGCTTTGCCTATGACCACGTTTTATGCCGAACATGTTCACAGCCATATTCACACCGACCATCAGCAAACCTTACAAAAATATCGCAACAGAATTCAGGCAGAACTGGCGAAATTCGGTATCTCCGAAAACCAGTTACACGACAAAACCATTCTTGACGTCGGCTCAGGATGGCAAGCTATCGTGTTTCAGGAACTGGGCTGTCGACAGGTTTATCATCTGGACATCAATCGCAAACATGTCGAGTTTTTAAATCATTACATCACTGAAAACCAGATTGACAATATCAAAAGCGAACAAGTTGATATCAGCCAATCTCTGGGCTCCGCCAAGCACATCGACCTGGCTTTCATCGCCGGGGTTTATCACCATTTGCAGAACCGCGAAGACTTTATTAAAAATTTGCTGCCCAACATGACAGCAAACAGCGACATTTTATTTAGAGTTTATCGTTCAGGCACATGGAGCCGCTGGCTGGTTTCAGCTTTAAGAATCGCTACCATTGATAGACTAACCCCGGCGCAACTGCTCGTCGCTTACCGGCTGCTGCATCCGTATGGTTTGGACAATCAGTTTGTCGGCGACATGATCGACGATTTGTTGACCCCTCAGTGGCTGGCGTTTCATCCTCGCGAATTCATCGCCGATGCCGAACAGCTCAAACTGCAATGTCAGTGCTCGGCAGAACCTTTTGCAATCGACTTTTCCAGTCAGGATGAAAATTTTCGGGTGAAATGGCATATCACCGATTATGTTGACTTGGATTGTCTACATCAGCCGCTGGCAACCGGCCAAGCTCATGTTGCTGAAATATTTGATACATCCCCGGAAATAATCGATCTGCGCCGACAATTAATCGATCTGCTTAAAAGCCTTCACGACCATGCTGACCGCGATGCGGCACTGGTTATCGTATCGCTATATTTTTTAGTCAGGAAACATACCAACATTGATGTATTTAACGGTCAAATTTTACATGCAACGCCAAACCGGAATCTCGCCGCTTGGCGTATCGAGCATCTTAGAAAATCGGTAATTCATTTCCGCGACTGGTTAAGCCAATGAATATCTTAGGCATTACCTCCGGCAGTGAAAGCGGTGCCTGCCTATTTCAAAACAGCCAAATAAAACTGGCCGTCAGCGAAGAGCGTTTAAGCCGGAAAAAATTCGACGACGCATTTCCGACACAATCGATTAACTGGATTCTTAAGGAAAGCAATTTATCAGCTGGTGATATTGATCTGATCTGCTATGGATTCAGTCAGGATTTTACCGACAGCGCCGCCGAACAAGCCTATATCAACGCCTTATTGTCAGCAGAACCGGCCCTGAATGCGACAGCCAGTGCTATCATTGAACAGCGCATCGATACTGAGCGAGAAATTGACGGCGCAAAACGCCGGGAGTTCTTCGACGCTATCCGCCAACGATTTCCAGACAAGATAATTTACAATTGCAGTCACCATCAGTCGCATCAAGCTGCGGCTTTTGCCCCCTCACCCTTTCAGGACGCGCTGATTATCACCGCAGACGGTCGTGGCGATTTCAAATCATTGACCATCAGTCGCGCGGGTAAAACCTCCGGAATTCAAGAACTTTATGCCAGCCCCAGCTGGCGTAGCCTCGGTTATTTTTATGGTCGCATCACCCATTTATGTGGTTTTACCCCCAACCGCCACGAAGGCAAAATCACCGGATTGGCAGCTTACGGCAATCCCGAAGCGGCACAAACCTTAATCGAGAAAATCATCCACTTGGAAAACGGCTTGATTTGCCCGGCCTTTGGTGAATTCTATACCCCATTTTTCACCAACTACTCGACTGCATTAACCGAACAGTCCGAAATCTATTCACGCAACGATCTATCCGCCGCCGCTCAACAGCAGTTAGAAAATATTGTGTGCAATTTAATTGAAAAACACGCTACAGAAACAGGATTGCGCCAGATTTGCTTGGCTGGCGGCGTGTTCAGCAACGTCAAGCTTAACCAGAAAATACGTCAGCTTGATTGCGTAGACGAGGTTTTTGTCTATCCGGCGATGAGCGATGGCGGCATCTGTATTGGCAGCGTTTATCATTATCAGCTGAGCAAGGCTGAACAGGTTGCTGTGATCGACCATGTGTATCTTGGACCGACCTGCGAATTATACACAGCAGCTGCCGACGATTTTCAACGGCATTGCATTCAGACCACTGTCGAATCACAACCTATTGATAAATTAATAACTTTGCTTGAGAAACAAGCCATTGTGGGCTTAGTATCAGGCCGGAGCGAGTTCGGCCCCCGCGCGCTGGGCAATAGAAGCATTATCGCTTCGGCGTTTGATAAAAACATCACCGCACAAATTAACCGTAAACTGCAACGCGATGACTTCATGCCGTTTGCTCCCAGTATTGCAGAAGATTTTGCCGGGCATTGCCTAAAAAATTACCAATCGTCCTGTGTATCCGCTAACTTTATGACCCTAAGTTTCCCTGTTACCGAAGAATTTGCATTAAACTCGCCGGCAGCGATACATGTTGATAATACCGTCAGACCGCATATCGTTACCCGAAAAAGTAACCCCTTCTTTTATGACTTATTAATCGCTTGGCACGAAAAAACCGGGGGATTGTGTCTGCTGAATACCTCATTCAATATTCATGAAGAACCTATTGTTAACAGTGTCCACGATATAATCCGCGCACTTGAGAAAAATGCGGTTGACTTGGTATTTAGCCCCCCTAATTTATTCTTAAATAAATCACAAAAGACACTTTTATGAAAAAGCCACCTAACTTTTCCGAATTACTTGATAGCCATTGTGTGCATCCTTGGGCGTATGTTTTGATCAATGCAGTCGGCAAGGTGACTTGCTGCACTCAAAATAGAACTCGACTCGGGAATATTCACGAAGACAGCTTGGAGGATATGTGGAATTCCGAGGCCGCTCAATCGGTTCGAAAACTCATAGGCGAAAATAATTATATGGCCGCCGGTTGCGCACCCGAGTGTCCTTTTTTGCGTGGCGCAAAATCAGAAGACGCCGTGCAACCCCCCGCCAAAGAGCGTATCAATCTGGACTTTACAATTCCCGTAGACTCATCTGCACTGGCAAAAAACATTGAAACCGTCATCAGTGAATATAAGAACAAGCAACTGCAAGTTTCCGGCCTCCCTATTTATGTGGATTCCCAACCGATACTTCGATGCAATTCCGATTGCTTTATGTGCAATCAAGAGCACCTCAGCAATTTAGAACATTCTGACGACGTACTCAATAAAATTGAACCTTTAAAAGCGACCGCAAAAGTTTTTAGATGGCAAGGCGGTGAAATTTTCAGCAGTAAACGGTTTTTCAATTACCTGGAAAAATTCGATTCAAGCATCAATCCTGACCTAATCAAATATGTAATTACCAATGGCAGCTTACTAACTAAAGAGAGAATTAAGGCGCTTACAAACGTTGAAAACCCGGTCTATTTTTTAGTTTCAATAGACGGCGTAACAAAACAGACTTTTGAAAAAATTCGGGTCGGATTAAATTATGAACGAGTCATGGAGTGCTTATTTACGCTGGCTGAAATCCAAGCCAAGTCCGAGACAAATCGAATATTGGTATGCTGGAATTATGTAGTAATGAGCTGCACGCTAGACGAAATGTATGACGCCATCGATTTAGCTTCAAATCTAAAGGTAGATTTAAATTTTGCGGCATTACAAGGTGAGTTTCCCGAAGAAAATATTTTTCTTTACCCCTTGTTTGACCCAGCAACATTGATCAGTAAATTCACTGAAATGCAAGCTTACAGCGACACTAAAAACATCGCGGTCAGCGGTTTAGACGGATTGATCTACAGAATAAAGCAACGCAACGATTATCAAATACCCAATTAGAAGTTGTTATCGAACCCAGTAAAGTATTGGGTTCGATAACAAATCCCGATACATTATTAAACTTCAAAAGTCTGAAAGACTAACAAAGGATTTAATTCATAATAAAATAGCTTTTTGTTACAAGCTTAAATTCCCGATAATCTGCACAATTCCTCCCTGAGACTGACTTTAGGCGAGAACTTCCACTCCTGATAACTGAAGTTTATTTGCTGCATGGTTTCATCGGATTCGCGAGGCACATAATCAATTATTGAATTCGATTTAAAACTCGATACTACCAAAGTCGCCAGCTCTTCGGCGGTATAAGATTCTTCGGACCATATTTCAAAAAATTTCTTCATATTGCCGGACTTTTTCAATAATTCGGCAATTTCCAGTATCGAAACAATGACATCTTGAATATGGGTAAAGTGAAAGCGGGTTTCGCTATCAAGAACCCGAACCAGCTTGTTTTGCTTGGCTCGTTTTACGAAAGTCGGCAATAACTTGTTAACATGGTCGCGCTTGCCACCATAAACATCGGATAGGCGACAAATAGCCAACGGAATATTAAAACTGTTTGAAAAAGCCAGTATCAACTGCTCAGCGCTTTTTTTGGAAATCGCGTAAATATGATCGATAGATATTTGACTGTCGTCCAATCTGTCGTAAAAAGAGACTTCCCTAGTACTCAAATAAATAAACAGCGGTTTTCTTGCCGTAGCAGATTCCGTTTGGCTAGCCACAATTTCAATCAGATTGGTTGTCGCCAAAATCGTAGAATTTATACACTCTAAGGGGTTGGCTCTCGCATCGCTAACCCGTGAAACCCCAGCCGCATGAATAATGATATCGACATCATGTAATAACGGAGTTAATCGTTCTTTATCCAGCAGATCCAGATTGACATATTCGATGCCCAATTCGGCAAAATCTCCAACCGTATCGTCATGCGGATAAACCCTGTCCACGCCGACGACAATATGGCCTAATTTGGCCAAGGCAATTGCCAATTCGCTACCGACAAAACCCGATATGCCGGTGATGAAATACTTAGCAGCCATTAAAAAACTCCTTAATAGCGGCAATCACATATTCACACTGCTCGTCATCAAGAAACGGGTGTATCGGTAAGGATAATACCTCTCTCGATACTTGCTCGGTAACCGGCAAATCAAAATTACCAAGCTTAATAGACTCGTTGAGGTGCAATGGCTTTTCCCAATGAATGAAGCATTCAATATTCTTCTGCCGGAGATGACGAAGTAATTGATCCCTTTTTAGACAACGAATCGGATAGGAGCTAAATGTATCGAAATAGCCACTATCTTTCGGTGGCTGTGGCAATTTTAGATCAACACAATTCATTAAGCCTGTATGGTAGCGCAAGGCAATTTGCCTTCGCCGTTTTATATCGCTTTCGAAGTATTTTAAATTAACGTTTAATAAAGCCGCCTGTAAATTATCCAGCCTGGAATTAAAGCCAAAAGCCACCAGCTCTTTATTTTGGTTCTGTCCATGATTTCTTAATAACCTGACTTGCTCAGCCAAACACCGGTCATTGGTAGTAACAAGCCCCCCATCGCCATAACAATGCAGACTTTTCATTGGATGCAGGCTGAACGCATTAATAATCCCAAAATTCCCGGCATATACGCCATTAATATGCGCGCCCAGCGATTGCGCGGCGTCTTCAATAACATGTAAACGATATTTGCCGGCAATTGCCAATAATGCGTCCATATTGCAACAACGACCATTCATATGTACCGGAATAATCGCCCGTGTCGAAGCAGTAACGGCTTGCTCCAGTTTTTCAACCGCCAAATTAAAATCATCGGCTATATCGATTAAAACCGGTTTCGCACCGCAATGCACTATCGTGGACACAGTGGCAACAAACGTATGGGCAACGGTTATTACTTCGTCGCCTTTACCAATATCCAAGGCTTTCAGCGCTAAAAACAGTGCATCGGTGCCGCTATTTACGCCGATGGCATATCGCACCCCCAACATTTTGGCAATCGATTCTTCAAACAGCTCGACATCTTCCCGCAAAATGTAACTGGCGTTAGCGGCAACTGTGCTGAACGCGGCCAGTAGTTCTTCTTGTCGCTGCCCAAATTCTTGTTTCAATCCAACGTAGGGCACTTGAAATGAATCATGCTGTCCCAAAACCATCTCCAAATAACTTTTTACTATTCCAACAAGCAATAAACGACACAATATACCGGCAGGATGGCATCTCCTGATTCGACATTTGGATGCTAGGCTGATACCTATAGCCGTGTTGCGTCAACACATTGCCTTCAACCCCTTCGTACTTACGTATCGTGGTTCCGTGCTCGAACATTTGTAACGCTGCCTTTTTCAAGGTTTCACCTGACGCATCAGCTTAAATACTCCATACGCGTTTTTCTGTCCGAAAAATCTATCATGCTCACAAAATATATCTCCATACGAGAAAGCACTACATTTAGTGGTTTGGGCTGTCAACTGCATAGCCATGTTAGTTATTTAATGCATCTTCTGGCGGCAATATAAACTCACATTGATGTGGATTTAAACGCTCTCGGATTTGACATGCAATATCTCTAGGGAGCGGCATTAAAACTTTACTTCCTTGCGGTATATCTTTCGGGCTATAAACATAACGCCCTCGATACTCTCGCCCATAGCGCAAAGGATCTTCATCCACAAAAAATGCAATACGATCATGTAAGATTCCATAAAGCCAATTAGCACCTATCGACGTTCCAAAAACCCCAAGTACATCAGTTTTTGTGGTAAGAGCTTGCTCCTGAAGAGCTGAAAGCCAGGCAATACTAGCTTCAACAATGGCACTTTGCTGTGAAAGCAAGTTATTATCTTGATTTCTTTGTATTACATCCTCAGTTCGACGCGCAACAATACTAATTTCCTTTGGGAGTAATTGCGTATCCAGGTATTCAATTTGCAAGCCTGCACGCGCCAATAATATTTCAATACTCTGTTTCGAGAAGTGAGAGCAATGATCAAAAATGGAAATATCAAAAGGCGAATCTGGAAAATGCGGAACCTGTAGTATCGCAAGACTGTTCTCATGCATACGATCACGCATACTTCTCAAAAAAGAAAGCGGGTTAGTTACGTGTTCAAGCACATGAACGGCTGTTATAAGGTCAAAAGTATTTTCGATGTCAGCCAACTCCCCTTCATACACATCGCAAACATTCGGAATTTTTAGGACGCGTTCCCGGTCGGGAAGATGGGGATCGAAACCAAATAAACTCCAATTTTGTACTTGCGCTGAAAACGCCTTCAATGTGGGTCCTGTCCCACAACCTAAATCCAAGAAACGTCCACTCTCGGGTATCGTAAATTTCCCGAAAAAATTGCGAAACATAACTTCCGATCTAGGTAATGCAACGCCTATATCTTGGTCAAATATTAGTTGCTCACTCCGATCTACACTTTGGTGATAAAGATCATAGGATGAATAAATACGTTTAGTGGATTTACTCCAGGATTCATCTACGACTTTTTGAACTAAACCGCATTGAGGACAAACCCCTACTAAGAATTTATCTTCCCATGACCGACAATCCGAAGTCACTGCCAGAAGATTTCCCGCTTTCTCAAAACTGCGAAGCCCCTCGAATTCACATGAGTGACACTTATGTATAGGTTGTGTAGATGCCATTATGAGCTTCCTGATAGTTCTTTTCGCATAAATGAAAACATATTTAAAATATACAATGTTAAACAAGGGGAAATGAGGGACTATTAATAATCTCGCCAGGAGCGACTCCAACTTGAATATTCATACTTGAGGCTGTACCTTGCCGAGGCGCATATCGAGTCTGCCCCACAAGGTAACGCAAAGAGATGGCGCGACGTTGTCGATCCATCGAATTATTGGGCAATGAACGATGCCAAGTTCGACCATCATGAGCAGCCACTCCACCAACGCGAAGCTTAATACCACAAACCTCAAAACTTTTATTAACAAAATCTAAAGGTGACAAACAGCTACTCCCATCACTCAAATCTTTTCCTGAATGAAGATCATAAGGACCGCCAATAATACCAGACTTATGACTACCCACCGCATACTCAAGACCGCCATTCAAAGAATCCACATCATCAAGCGGAATCCACAGCGCAATCTGATTTTGAGGCTCAAATGGAAAAAATGCAGCATCTTGATGCCAACTCAGCATTTCACCTTCACCCGGCGGCTTTGAAAACATAATAGTTTCAAGAAGCCTTAGTTCTGTTTCACCCAGACTAACATGAGCAAACTGCCTAGCAAGATGACTTGCTTGCTCACCCAAAGCAAATTCAGAAAGCGTATCGAATTCCTCAAGTGGCCTAATACGCTTCGTATCACCCCGCACATGCCTCCAAAACACAGCTGCGGGCTTATCTTCCGGCAAAAATGAAGTTATAGTGCTTTGAGTAAACTGTAAGCATTCATCTGCTATGCGAGCGAGCAAATTAGTATCAAAATAGTTTTCAATGGCAACAAATCCCTGCTCACAGAAGAGTTTCGTATCTAAATTGGATAATGACCCAGGTATTGGCTCTATTAGAGAAGGAGCTTTATCTTGCATAATTTCTATTCACCTTTATTTTATAATTATATAACGCTTATTTCTAATAATAAAATGTAAGCCTTGTTGGATGGTATTAATAAGTTCATTACTGAGTAAAATAAAATGATCTAGAATACTATTACTTATAAAAAATTGTTTATTATGCCATTGACAAACAGTCCGCATTGGCATTAAAACTTGATCTTTTAGCATTCCTGTCATGCCATGTCTTATACTCAACATACAGCAGAATGCCTAATATTTTTCCTTGATAAAAATCCCTGAGCAATACATATCATCATAAAGAAATAAACATAAGCCAACCTAACGAAAAATAGAAAACATTCACTTCCTAAAAATAACCGGGTAATATATAAAATATACTTATGAAAAACATCTAAGTTCAAATAAGTTTAATATCATTAATAATCTTATTAACTCTATGATCCCACGTATGATGGGAGTTTATTATACTTATAATGTCATTTTTTATTTTATTTACAGACCCACTATTACGTTTAAAATTCTCATAAGCTTCATCAAAGTTATCTTCCCGGAACGTATAAAAATGACATTGATCATCAAAAAAATCATATAAGCCTCTCACCCTTTTTTGCTCTTTATAGACGACAGTATTATCATACCAAAAAATAACCCCACCGGAAGCCATGCAATCGATAGCCCGAAAATGAAAACTAACACCATCATGCAAATTAATTGCTGATGATTGATGGGCAATATTCATTTCGGATGGACAATTTATAAAATATTTATAATATTTTCGATAAGCAGGCCATTCTTTCCAGTTTAGAGAGCCATAAATAGCAATGGAATCTGATCTTTTTAATGCAATGCCCAATAACTCCGCTCTGTTGTTTAGTCGTTTTGTCTTTTCCATTAAATCGTAATATACATTCCTTTCAACATAACTTTCATTAATAGATATTTTTTTACAAATATTTTTAATAATATTTTCGAGATCTTCAAGCGTTTTCATTTCAAATTTCGTATTCGCCAAATGTTCCTCATAACCATTCAGCAGCATCTCGAATGTCGATTCAGACTCCAGGTCTATCTTCCTGTTCAATTCTTCATCAGACCATGGCTTTGGAATATGTCCAATAAAATTAAATTCCGTATAATTACCAAGATTTAACTGAAGCGGAGAAAACGTCTTAGTACATGTGCCTGGCGGTAGCCAGTCTTGTATACCCCCAGCATCAAAATTTGCATCCGCGTTCGGGTCAAAAAAATAGGTAATGTCGCTGCCTTTAAGATGATTTTGGGTTCTACCTTGAAAATCAACTACCCAGGTAATATGTGGAATGCCGAGATCATGTAATATTGGAATTTCATCTTTAACACGATTCATCTCAAAAACAGCGTCAGGTTTATTCTGCTGAATCCATAAATACATTTCCGATTCGGCCAATAATCTGAGGCAACCAGACACCTTAATACCCGCCTTAACAAACGATTTTTCCAAACAACTAAATAACGTGCGATAAAGATTGGTATCATTGGGTAGAAAAATTGATATATGAGTAATTTTCATTGCCTATCCCAATAACCTCCCCCTGATCGAGGAGAGTATGGTTGTAGAAATGGCTTTATATGAGAATATTTTCTGTAACTGGCTTAGTGCTTTTTGAGCAACCTTATTACGCTCATTTTCATTCTCAAGATAAAATTTAGTTTTATATAGAAAATCATCTTCGTCATCGTAAAGTACGGCCTGTTCGTCAGAAAAATAACTGGAAAGCGGCGAACAATCATACTCATTTTTACGCGACAATATAAACGAACCCGATGCCATGATCTCTAAGGCTCTCATATGCAAAGTAACCCCTGGGCTAACATTCAAACATATCCTGGCATTATTCATTATTCTGTTAATATATTCCCCATTATCAGCTACGCCTCTGGCGAATTTTTTAAACGCAGGGTAACGATCCCAGTTTTTTCCATACAAATGAATATTGATATCCAATTGCGACTCAATTAGCAAGGAAACCGGCCAGGTTTTCATTTTGCTAAGGCATTCGCAATGCAGTCGACTTCCAGTCAAAGGAAACAAAACCTCCATAACCTGTGGCTCTAATACAATGTTCTTTTTATAAAAAACAGCATTAAAGTCATCTACAGTGATGTCACTAACGTCATATACGGAATTTCCACCGCGCATTGTGCAAAACTTATTAAATTCGTTCATATTCAGAGAAGATAAGTGCTCATCCAAAATATGATAGAGTCCAACCAGATCGACTTCAGATATTGCTCCCGTATTAATAAGCTTCGTCTCGCTTTCATTTAATAGCAATTGAAACTGTTTCGGGTTTCTAATTGGATCGAACGTTCTCTCGGGTTCTTGCAAATGCGTTATCACCAACACATCGCAATCGTAATTTTTCTCTTCAAGAGGGAAATAAATTTTGTCATTATAGCCAAGCGGCAAAAACTCGATGGGGCTGTTTTTATATGTCGGAAACTCATTCAAACCCAACCATGCTTTGGCAAAAACAAAAGTAAAGTCTTTAGCCTTTAAAGCTTGTTTATTGCCGGTTATATTAGGCAACATATCCTGAATCCAATTTACAAAAGGAACAGATTCAGGCACGCCATCAAATTCATGACGAAAATGGTCAATCGTTAAGATAATATCCGGTTTAAAACGATTTATCTCATCGATAAAATGCTCAATACTACTCAGGTAATAATTTTCTTCTTCAATGCAGACGGTAGTCATAGCGCCGCTTCTATCAAAGCCGTCCATCAAATCACGCATACAATATTTCAGAAAACTCGAAAACCGGGATATAAACCCCATTACCCGTAGCGAAGCAATATTTTCGGCCTTGAATTTATCCCGCCATTCGGAGTCGGTTATTCGGCCATAATATTTATTGATTTCCTGTAAATTGGCGGCATGACGTTGATTGCGCTGCAGCTCGGCCCGATTAACAAACTCAAGCACTTGCCCGGCCTTTAAATCACCCTGCGCTTTCATATCCAGCAAAACGGTGGGCAATGCCGCTTGGTTTTTTTGTAGCTCCAGATAAAATCGATCTATAGCGTTATCATAAAAAAACTGAATGCG
Organism: Methylobacter tundripaludum SV96; assembly: GCF_000190755.2. GTDB lineage: Bacteria > Pseudomonadota > Gammaproteobacteria > Methylococcales > Methylomonadaceae > Methylobacter_A > Methylobacter_A tundripaludum. The sequence goes on from NZ_JH109152.1 coordinate 1,358,994, forward strand.
TTTTGACGTGATTATCTGTTCCCAATCATGAAGCAGCATATTCAACACAAATAGTCCGAATTCCTGCTCTATTATATAAACAGGCACCTCGAATTCCGCCATCTCCGGGATTGGCCGCTCGGTATTGTTAAAAGCCGCTAATAATTCATAACCGGAACCCAGGCTTAGCAATACATAACAACTGGTATTTTCCCGCTGATAGTAAGTTGAATTATCACGAATAAGCCAGCAATTACCCAGTAACGCAACATTATCCAATTGGTAATAATTGTTGCCGTTTATAACTAAGGATACTTCCCAATATTCCGATTCGATTAATTTGTCGATCGCAATGTCGATCTTTTTACCTTGTATTCCCTCAATTAGTCGGTTATATAATTCATGACGATTATTTTTTAAAATCGCCATGTTTTTTAGTAATCTATCCCGGCATGTCTGTATTGTGTTTGGCGTTCGACTATGCAAAATCACGTTATCGCCAAACAACTCAAATAAAACCGACTCAGTTTGGGTTGCAACCGCGTCGACGGCAGGGGAACTGATTAACGTCTTTATCGCCGATTTCTCAATAAAATGATCGATTGCAGCATCGTAGGTAAAATGCTGCGCCAGCGCTATTGGCGATTTAGCTGGCCGCAAGCGGTTATCGATAATATTTTTTAAATCGTCTTCGGTTTTGAAGAACAGGCAATAATCGTCCCAATGCGGCTTTTCCGCGACATCCCGGCAATCGTAAACCACCGGAATACAGCCGCATGCAGCAACCTCGGCAAGACGCTGTGAGTTAATTTCAAACGGATGGGAAACAATCGCATAGGTCGCAGAACGATACACGTCGGCAACCTCGACGCCATGCACTAGCTCACCCCGAAAAAAAGGCGCAACCAGCGGTTCCTGATCCCAATAACGCCCGTAAATCTCCACCGGCAATGTTGAATGTTGACAAAGCCACTGTATCGAATAATCCCTGATCACATAATGCAACAGCTTCCAAAATACAAATTCATAAGTCAAAGATGAGCGCTCAGCAATACGCGTTACCGTCTGCTCATCAAAACATCCGCCCCGATTTAATATTTCAACCAACTGTGCAATGGCTTGCCGTTGCTGATCGTCAGCAACATCAACATTCGACAAGTAGGAAGTGCCGACAAAAATAATTTTCTGCTGCCGTTGCCGATTATCATCCGAATAAAAGATGTCTTCGTCGATGACAAAATGTTGGCGTTCCACGTTTTCGGCGCCGCACTGCTTAAGATACTGATCGAAAATCGGCGAAATGGAAAAATTAAAATCATTCTCCCGCCAGCTTAACAACTGTTGATTTTTTATTTCCGGCATCGGATCCTGCCACCAAACAATATTGATGACATCGTCATGATAAAACGTGTTACGCAAGCTATTAATGTAGACGACGACATGCGGATTGAAATCGATAAATCTATTCAGGAAGTCGATGTAATTATGGACTTCCATATCATTCGCTTCGATATACAAGAAAACTTGATAGCCTCTTTTTTCAAATGCTTTCGCCAAGCCCTGGGAACAATACTGCATGACAGTTGTTAAGCGACGACTAGGAATGGCTATCCGTATCGGTTCGCCATCAACAACGACCGGTTTTTGCGCTTTTACTTTTAGCGTTAATAGCTCGGTAATCTCCCGCCGTTTTTTATTGATGGCATCCATAGCATTGGTCACATCCTCCTGCAAAGCGAGTTTCAACTCTTCTTCCAAATCATAGGGCATTTCAACCTTTTCAGGCAGCCGCAGTTTGGATAGGGTAAAAAAGTCGACAAAATCATGTAACTCGACGTGAACCAGGTTTTCAATGCCATGCTCCGGCAACTCGCCCCGGTAATAACACACTTGCAGGCCGTCTATGGTTGGATGCTTGCAATAAACCCGGTTTTTTTGCTTTGCGGCATTGAGCGCCAATAAAGGGTCGATAAAATAGGTATCGACATGAATAGATTCGTCTATCCTGTATTTACTGCGATATTGTTTAATTTCTTCAATAACATCGGCAGGCATCTCATTGAAATGCACTATGCCATCCTGGGAAATGGCAATGACTTGCGGTATCGGCAACCGGTTATGCGAAAAAAACATCACAAAATCGTCAGCCGGTACCTGAACAAAATTATCCAGCACTATATCGCTTAACGGCCCATCGTAATAACAATACGCTAAGCGCTCGCCGCCTTGTTCATCGACGATTTTATTTTGTTTTGCCGCTGCCGAATAAGCGTCTTCTATATTAAGGAAAAAAATGTCCTTAACTGAATTATCTTGCCGATCTTCTCTGCCTGCTTGAACCATCGCTTGTCTCGCGTTACAACCGCATCAAATAAAATTAATATGTTCCTGCGGATTTTTAACATCCCTCAGAAAACCGTTCGTGCGGAGTCCTTCGATCACGCTCAAGTCGAACGGAATTTTGGAATGCTCAATAACTACTTTTTTCAAGATTAACACCCGCTGTTCGTCGTATAAGAAATATTGTGTAATCGCCTATAAAAATAGGTATTTTGATTAGTTTGGTCATGCCGAAACTTGACAGTCGCCGAACGCTGATTTACCGAGTAAGGACTTTAGCGCCGATTTCTCAATAAAATGGTCGACAGCCGCGTCGTAAGTAAAATTTTTCGCCAGCGCTATTGGCGATTTAGCGGGCCGCGAACGGTTATCGATAATATTTTTTAAATCGTCTTCGGTTTTGAAAAACAGGCAATAATCGTCCCAATGCGGCTTTTCCGCGACATCCCGGCAATCGTAAACCACCGGAATACAGCCGCAGGCGGCAACCTCGGCAAGACGCTGGGAGTTAATTTCAAACGCATGGGAAACAATCGCATAAGTCGCCGAACGATACACATCGGCAACTTTATCACCATGTTGTAGCTCACCCCGAAAAAAAAGCGCAACCAATGAATCCTGCCCCCAATAACGACCGTAAATTTCTACCGGCAATGTTGAATGCTGACAAAGCCACCTTACCGGATAATCCCTGATCACATAAAATAGCAACTTCCAAAACACAAACTCATAAGTCAAAGATGAGCGCTCAGCAATACGCGTTACCGTCTGTTGATCAAAACACCCGCCCCGATTTAATATTTCAACCAACTGTGCAATGGCTTGCTGTTGCTGATTGTTATCGAAGTCAACTTGCGTCAAATAAGAAGTGCCGACAAAAACAATTTTCTGCTGCCGTTGCCGATTATCATCCGAATAAAAAATGTCTTCATCGATAACAAAGTGCTGGCGTTCCACGTTTTCGGCGCCGCACTGCTTAAGATACCGATCAAAAATCGGCGAAACAGAAAAATTAAAATCATTCTGCCGCCAGTTTAACAACTGTTGGTTTTTTATTTCCGAGATCGGATCCTGCCACCAAATAATATTGATGACATCGTCATGATAAAAAGTGTTACGCAAGCTGTTGATATAGACGACGACATGCGGATTGAAATCGATAAATCTATTCAGAAAGTCGATGTAATTATGGACTTCCATATCATTCGCTTCGATATAAAAGAGAACTTGGCAGCCTCTTTTTTCAAATGCTTTCGCCACACCCTGGGAACAATATTGCATGACAGTTGTTAAGCGACGACTAGGAATGGCTATCCGTATCGGTTCGCCGTCAACAACGACCGGTTTTTGCGCTTTTGCCTTTTGAGTTAATTGCTCAATAAGCGCGACCCGCTTTTTAGTGATCGCATCCAGAGCATTCGCCATATCCTCTCGTACAGCGCGTTTTAACTCGTCTTCCAAATCATCGGGCATTTCAACCATTTCAGGCAGCCGCAGTTTGGATAGGGTAAAAAACTCGACCAGATCATGTAATTCGACGTGAACCAGATTTTCAATGCCATGCTCCGGCAACTCGCCCCGGTAATAACACACTTGCAGGCCGTCTATGGTCGGATGCTTGCAATAAACCCGGTTTCTTTGCTTTGCGGCATTGAGCGCCAATAAAGGGTCGATAAAATAGGTATCGACATGAATAGATTCGTCTATCCTGTATTTACTGCGATATTGTTTAATTTCTTCAATAACATCGGCAGGCATCTCATTGAAATGCACTATGCCATCCTGGGAAATGGCAATGACTTGCGGTATCGGCAACCGGTTATGCGAAAAAAACATCACAAAATCATCAGCCGGCACCTGGACAAAATTATCCAGCACTATATCGGTTAACGGCCCATCGTAATAACAATACGGTAAGCGCTCGCCGCCTTGTTTATCGACGATTTTATTTTGTTTTGCCGCTGCCAAATAAGCGTCTTCTATATTAAGGAAAAAAATATCCTTAACTGAATTATCTTGCCGATCTTCTCTGTCCGCTTGAACCATCGCTTGTCTCGCGTTACAACCGCATCAAATAAAATTAATATGTTCCGGCGGATTTTTAACATCCCTCAGAAAACCGTTCGTGCGGAGTCCTTCGATCACGCTCAAGTCGAACGGAATTTTGGAATGCTCAATAACTACTTTTTTCAAGATTAACACCCGCTGTTCGTCGTATAAGAAATATTGTGTAATCGCCTATAAAAATAGGTATTTTGATTTGTTGGGTCATGCCGAGACTTGACAGTCGCCGAACGCTGGTTTACCGAGTAAGGCCTTTAGCGCCGATTTCTCAATAAAATGGTCGACAGCGGCATCGTAAGTAAAATTTTTCGCCAGCACTATTGGCGATTTAGCGGGCCGCAAGCGGTTATCGATAATATTTTTTAAATCATCCTCGGTTTTGAAAAACAGGCAATAATCGTCCCAATGCGGCTTTTCCGCGACATCCCGGCAATCGTAAACCACCGGAATACAGCCGCAGGCGGCAACCTCGGCAAGACGCTGGGAATTGATTTCACACGGGTGGGAAACAACCGCATAAGTCGCAGAACGATAGGCCTCAGCTACTTCAACGCCATGCACTAGCTCCCCCCTAAAAAAGGGTGCAACTAGCGGATCCTGATCCCAATAACGTCCGTAAATCTCCACCGGCAAGGCGGAATTCCGACACAGCCACTTTATCGAATAATCCCTGACCACGTAATGCAACAACTCCCAAAACACAAACTCATAAGTCAAAGATGAACGTTCGGCGACACTTGTTACCGTCTGCTCATCAAAACGTCCGCCCCGATTTAATATTCCAACCAATTCTGCAATGACTTGCTGTACCCAATCATCAGAAAAATCAATCCGCATCAAATAGGAAGTACCGACAAAAATAATTTTCTGTTGCCGTTGCCGATTATCATCCGAATAAAAGACTTCTTCATCAATGACAAAAAGTTGGCGTTCCACCGTGCCTGCCCCGCACTGCTTAAGATACTGATCATAAATCGGCGAGATAGAAAAATTAAAATCATTCTGCCGCCAGTTTAACAAAACTTGGTTTTTTATTTGCGGCATCGAATCCTGCCACCAAATAATATTGATAACATCGTCATGAAAAAAATTGTTAAACAAGGCATTAACACAAAATACAGCATGCGGATTGAAGTCGATAAACTGACTAAGACAATCAATATGATTATTGATTTCCATGTCATTCGCTTCGATATAAAAGAGAACTTGGCAGCCTCTTTTTTCAAATGCTTTCGCCACACCTCGGGAACAGTACTGCATAACTGTTGTGAAACGGCTGGTATGAATAACTATCCGTATCGGTTCGCCGTCAACAATAACCGGTTTTTGCGCTTTTGCCTTTTGAGTTAATTGCTCAATAAGTGCCGCCCGCTTTTTAATGATGTCATTCAGGGCATTCGCCACATCCTCCCGCACAGCGCGTTTTAACTCGTCTTCCAATTCATCGGGTATTTCAAGCATTTCAGGCAACCGAAGTTTGGATAGGATAAAAAACTCGACCAGATCATGTAATTCGACGTGAACCAAGTTTTTGATACTATGCTCCGGCAACTCGCCCCGGTAATAACACAGTTGCAGGCCGTCTATGGTCGGATGCTTGCAATAAACCCGGTTTCTTTGCTTTGCGACATTAAGTGCCAATAAAGGATCGACAAAATAAGTATCGAAATGAATATATCCGGCTAAGTATTTAGTTCGATATTGTTTAACTTCCTCGATAACATCGGCAGGCATCTCATTAAAATGCACTACACCATCCTGGGAAATGGCAATGATTTGCGGTACCGGCAACCGGTTATGCGAAAAAAACTTAATAAAATCGTCAGCCGGCACCTGAATAAAATTATCCAGCACTATATCGGTTAACAATCCGTCATAATAGCAATACTGTAAGCGCTCGCCGCCTTGTTCATCGACGATTTTATTTTGTTTTGCCGCTTCCGAATAAGCGTCTTCTATATTAAGGAAAAAGATGTCCTTAACTAAGTTGACTTGCCGATTTTCTTCGCTTCCCTGAGTCATCGCTTAAAACCATTAAATGAAATTAATGTGCTCAGGCGGGTTTTTTAAATCCCACAGGAATTTGTTGACATAATCCTGCCGACAGCCAATCGCGCAATCCTTATGCACATCCACCGATTCGGAGACATCCTTATGCACCTGCCAGTAACGCTCGCCATGGGTAATCAAATCGTATAAGGAATCCTGATGTAAATCGCCGATATAAAAGCGTTCTTTATTAAAGAAAGGCCCACAGGGATAGATTTTGCCATTGCCGGAAATTTGCAATAAAAACGGCGTACCGAAACATTGATCGTATTTTCGGTAACCGTCTTTATACAGATTGGTTTCACCGGCAGCGTTGATTTTGTTCCATTTCACCTGCACAACATAATTGTCGTTGCTGAATTTTTCGGCCTGTTTCAAAACATCGCCGATTTTCAAATAAGCGTCATAATCGATGCCTATTTCCTTGTATTCGGAATCCGAGCACTGCTTGATCACGAAATAATCCACACCCAATTCGGCGCCCAATTCGGCTTCCGCCAATACCTCATCGAAACATTCGGGGATCAGCACCATTTGCAAGCCCAGCGTGCATTTGTAGTTATTTGCCTTTTTAATTTTCACCAGCTCCCGGATGTTATCGATCAACAAGCGGAAGTTGTTTTCGCTGGACTGATGCACGCGGCGAAAGCCTTCCGGTGTACCTGCGGACAGATTGAAACGAATATAGCTCATGTTTTTCAGCAAATCGTGCGCCCTGTCCATATCCAACAACAGGCCGTTGGTGGCCATCGAGGTATCGATACCGAACTCGGCGGCCAGCACCGTGGCATCGTAAAGAGCGGGATTGAGCGTGGGTTCGCCATCACCGATAAAGCCCAGCGACTTAACCCCGAGCTTGCCGCAATCCTCAATGAATTGCAGTAGCGCTTCGCGGCCGATCATGGTGCCTTTGGTCATGTTCTGCACGACTGCATAGCAGTACAGACAGGCCGTATTGCAGAATTTGGTCAACCCCATGTCGATATGCACAGGCGCGAAACGCTGACCGTTTTGCCAGGCCTGAATTCGATCCAGGTGATGAAGCATTTTATGACCGTCGAAACGGAAACGTTCCTTCTGGGTTCGGAAGCTGGGCCCGGTAAATTGATTCGGCACCGATTTATCATACTCACTATTTTCTTCCAGTCTAACAATGCCCTGCTGGTCATCATGCACAACGGTTTCCAGCTTCTGACCCGGCAGCTTAGTCAGCTGACTGGTGTCGATCACCTGGTATTGGCTGTTCGGCAAGGCACTGCGGTCAACAATCCGGTTGGAGGTGCGTAACTTGTGCCCAGGCTGGCTGAACATTGGAACGTTATCGGGTATTGAGGTTACAACGGAGTTGCCGAAACGGTTGGTTGGGTCGTCTTTAGCCATGATCTAATATTTTTCTCTGTTAGTTAAAAAGGACCGGCGAAACTGCGGTCAGGCAAGTCTTTTGCCAAATCGGATTGCAATTCCATTGTTACTATCTGTTTTAGCGGCTGTTTATCCAACATCTCCAGCACCGCAGCCGCGATTTCTTCCGCACCGGGATAATAATGATTGGCCATAAAGTGTGAGGTCGGCACCGGGTGATTGGGATAGGCGATCAACCGCGGCGGTTGTCGCAAATGTTGTCCATGCGACTGAAACAGTTCGGAGAGCAGCTTATGCGCCATCGACGCTGTTTCCGGCGCACAATCCGCCACCAGCAACAAACCGGTCTTGCTGATTGACCGGGCAACGCTATCGACATCCAGCGGCGTCAGACAGCGCATGTCTACCACCTCGGCATCGACGCCGTGTTTTGCCAACACGGTCGCCGCTTTCAGCGCTTCTATACTCATGTGCGAAAACGCCGCCAGGGTAATATCGCCGCCTTGCCGCAACAGCGCCGCGCCGGTCAACGCAGTGCGCGGGCTATTTTTATCGACCTCGCCTTGGATATGGTGTAACCAGCGATGCTCAATATACAGTACCGGATTATTATCGGCGATAGCGTCCAGCATGAAGTGATAAGCATCGCCCGCTGTAGTCGGCATCACCACTTTTAAGCCCGGCACTTGCGCAAACATGGCTTGCAAACTCTGCGAATGCTGCGGTCCCTGCCCCCAACCGCGACCGACGATGACTCTGATCACTAGCGGCACCTGCTGCTGTCCGTCGAACATGTAACGCCACTTGGCGGCGTTGTTAACCAATTGATCGACCGACAGCAAGGCAAAATCGATGCGCTGATGCACCAGCACCGGCCGCATACCGGCCAGCGCCGCACCGATGCAGATACCGGTCATGCCGTTTTCGGCCAACGGCATGTCCAATACCCGCTCCGCGCCGTACTTCTCGCGCAAACCCTGGGTGGTGGCAAAAATGGTTTTCGGGTCCGGTACGCCTTCGCCGATCAGGATCATCTCAGGATATTGGGTCAAGCCATCATCCAAAGCTTCGCGTATCGCCTCGCCATAACTCATTACCGTAACATCACGCATACAGATGCAGCCCCATGCTGTCGATAGATGGACGACTGCCTCGCAGCGCCCACTGAAAAGCCTGTTCAATTTCATCGGCAAGCGACGCTTCCATTGCCGTCAGCTCCGACTCGTCGCTTAACCGCTTATCCAGCAAAGCCTGCCTCGTTTGCAACAAGGGACAACGCAGCTTCCAGTCCGCCAGTTCGCCCGGACTGCGATAGCCCAGCTCATCGTCTTCGTTGGGTCCGCAATGTTCCGGCCAGCGGTGCGTGTGCAATTCCAGGAACTGCGGCCCTTGCCCGGTACGGGCATTGGCAACGGCGGCTTGCGCCAGTGCATACACCTGTTCAACGCTGTTGCCGTCGCCACTGGCAGCCTGTAAGCCGTGAGCGGCCGCTATCTTATAAATGTCGCGCTCGGGCTGGCGTTCCGCTAACGGCGTCATCACCGAATATTGATTGTTTTCGCAAACAAACAGCAACGGCAATTTTTTCAACGCTGCAAAATTCATGGTTTCGTGCATCACGCCTTCTTCAAAACAGCCGTCGCCGAAAAAAATCACCACCACATTGGTCGCTTCCGGCGTCCTCGGCTCTGGCCTCCTGCTTCGCTCTACCTCCTCCATCCATGGAGTCGTGCCTCCCGCGACACTGGCACATCCCTGTGCGGCGCCGGATTTTTTCATCTGTTCGGCCCAGGCATAACCGCCCGCCAATGGCACGGTACCGCCGACTATCGGCGTGGATGCGATAAACCCGGCGGCCAAATCGGTCAAATGCATCGAGCCTCCGCGACCGCCGCAGCAACCCTCGGCAAAACCGTACAACTCGGCAAGCAATCGACGCAAATCGCCGCCCTTGGCCAAATAATGACCATGCCCCCGATGGTTGCTGAACACTTTGTCTTGCGTCGTCAAATGCGCGCTGATGCCGACCGCGATGGCTTCTTCGCCGATACAAAGATGAGTCGGGCAGCGCATTTCCTGCTGCTGATAACGTTCGGCAATCGCCTGTTCGACTCGGCGAATACGGAGCATTTGGTAGTAGAGTTGCTTTAAATCGGCACCGGCTGAGTTCATGGCAGTCATTTCAACAAGGTGGTGATGTATTTGAACAAGGCGACCGCCCTGACCGGCTCGCGGTTGCAGACAATCTGCACATCCAGCGCCGCGGCAACGCTACCGGCAAACAAGGCCTGCTCCGGCTCCAAACCGCCGGCCAGACACAGTCCGGCTACCGATAAAAACGCATCGCCGGCCCCTATTCTGTCCACCACTTGCGAGGACAGCGCCGGAATTTTATAAGCGGTTTTGTCATTATCCAGCATCAATGCGCCTTTGGTGCCTCGGGTAATCGCGACATGCTTGGCTTGCAGCTTGTCGGCCAATTGCCCGGCAAGTTCCTCAATCGCGCCGTTTCTGTCATGCACCGCCAGCCGTAATTCCGGCTCGTTTAGCGATAAGAAATCGGCATTGGGGTAACGGGTAATCAGATGGTAACCGCGATTGCCGCTATTGACCTGGGCATTCACCGCCAGGTATTTCGCGCCTTTAGCCAGCGCCTCCACCATTTCATTAGAGATGAAGCCGTTGCCGAAATCGGGCACGATCACCGCGTCGTAGTCGCCAAGATGCCGATCCAGCCAAGCGACGATCTTGCCGTTGGTTTCCTCGGGTAGCGGCGCATCGTTATAGAAATACACTTCAAACAGCTTGGCGATGTCGGCATCGACATAGCGGCGCTTGACGATGGTTGGTCGATCCTGGCTGAAGAAAAATACCGGTTCGATGGCCGGGTTCAGATTGCTGCGGATAAAATCCTCATGACTTTGGGTCGCACCCAAGCCGGTCAGCAAAGTCACATTACCGGCAAATTCGGCGACATGATTGGCCACCGCAATTGCGCCGCCGGCAAAACGTTCATAATCGTTGTATTTGACTGCGAACACATTGCCCTTGCCGGTCTGGCCCAGCGGCGAGGTGTAATGATATTCGTCGATGATCGCTTCGCCGACCACCAGCACCTTGAGTCCGCTTAAGCCTTTCAACTTGCCGATAATGTCCGCACCCCCAACCGTTCCCTTGAATTGATCGAGATAGGCGGAAATTTCCGGCGAAAACACCTCGAAATATTCGTTCAGCAGGCGGGTCGAGCTGGAGGTCAGCTCATCGGTAAATAAAATCCGGCCTCCGTGACGTTCAACGGCGTCTTTTTCATGCTGGATATTGCCGGTGATGTCGTCGCTGGTGCTTTTGTAGTCGCTGCCTTTCACATACAGATCGGGTTTGACCTGATCCAGCACCTCGACCGCAGTCACTGCATGATTAATCGCCACTCGGTCGACACAGGCCAACGCGGCGATGTTTTCGGCGCGCAGATGTTCGTTGAACACCGGTCGTCCCGGCCCTTTGTTGACGAACTCGTCGGCGGTAACGCTGACCAGCAAGCTGTCTGCCTGCCTGGATCCGCTTTGCAAATGGCGGATATGGCCGATGTGCAACAGATCGAAAGTGCCGTGACACAAGGCCACGGTTTTGCCTTGGGCTTTTAACTCGGCGGAACGTTGCGCCAGTTGATCAATAGATACGATTTTTTCCGTGGACATTTAACATTAGTTCCTGATGAGATGATCGGTAATATGGTGCAACACGAACAAATGCCCCAGCTCGACCATGCCGTAATGGTCGCTGTCCAGCCAGCAGTTCCAACGCCCCAACTTGCGGAGCGGATTATCGGCCTTAAAACCGCTCAGCGTCATAACCGCCAGACCTTTGGCATTGGCGGCCTGCACGGCATTGATAATGTTCAGCGATTGCCCGGAGCTGCTGATAGCAATCAGTAAATCGTCGGCATTGGCAAAGGCGGCGATTTGTTTGGCGAAGGCCTGCTCGTAACCGAAATCGTTGGTAAAACAGGTCAACGGCGCTGCTTCGTGCAAGGTCAATGCGCACAAACCGCCGACATTGCGCAGGTCGGTAATCACATGACTGGCAATCGCCGCGCTGCCGCCGTTACCCAGTACCATAATCTTGGCCTGCTGTTCGCGCACTCTGGCTAACTCGGCCAGCATCTGTTGAATCACCGCTTCGCCGTCCAGCGTTTGTCCCTGGTGATCGGTAAAAATGCTGTTCGTCAGCAACTGTGCGAATTGTGACGCCGCTTGTCCTATAGCCATCTGCCGCCTCCTTATTTGTCGAGATATTTAAACCAATCGGCCGTGGCATCGGCGATCGAAGCCGAAGTCCACAGCGGCGCGTTTTCCCAGTAATCGATATGGGCCATCATGTTAGCGACGCCCTGCTCGAAACTGACTTGCGGTTGCCAGTCCAATTTTTCCTTGATCTTGCCGGTATCGGCAAAGGTGCAATCCGGCTCGCCTGGCCGCTTGGGAATGTATTCGATAGCGCCGCCCAGAAGTCCGACCAGATGGTTAACGCTGTAAGTGCCGCCGCTGCCGACGTTCATGATTTCGCCGCAAATATCCGAGTTGGCCGCTGCGATAAACGCATTGGCGACATCGGTAACGTAGGTAAAGTCGCGGGTTTGCGTGCCGTCACCCACCACGGTAAACGGCTTGTTGTTGATCTTTTGCGCCAAAAACACCCCGAACACTGCACCATAAGCCCCGGTAGTGCGCGCATGAGGGCCATAGACGTTGAACAACCGCAGCGACACGACCGGCAGTTGATACAGCTGCGCCCAATGCATCACCAATTCCTCGCCCAGATATTTGGTCAGCGCATAAGGATATTGCGGTTTGATGGCGGCGGTTTCAGGCGTAGGAAATTGCTCGGCCAGTCCATAGCAGGACGACGATGCGGCATAGACGAAGCGCTTGACGTTAGCGTCCCGTGCCGCTTCCAGCACGTTAAACGTGCCGCTGACATTGGTTTCGTAATAGGCGCGCGGTCGCTCGATAGACGGCACGATGTCGGCCAAACCGGCCAGATGAAACACCCAATCGACATCGGCGAATAACGGCATGATCGCTTCGGCATCGCGGATGTCGAGTTGGTGAAACTCAAAGTTGGGCTGATCGAGCAGGTCGGCGATAGTCTCCTTGCGGCCTCCTGAAAGATTATCGATCACCTTTATTTCGTGACCTTGCCGCCACAATTCGCGACTTAAATGGCTGCCGATAAAGCCCGCACCGCCTGTAACCAGTACTTTCATGTTCCCCACCTAGATAAAGTTGATATGGGCAGGTTGCTGCGCCGTTAATTTGTCGAGATATTGATTGACCGCTTCCATCCGGCAATTTTTACGGCATTGGCCTATGTCCAGTTCCTGGGTGATGTATTGCCAGTTTTGCTGTCTTTTCTCGCCTTCCCAGATTTCTTGGAACGACTGTTGATGGATATTGCCGTAAGCGAAGCGTTTATCGGTCAGATAGGCGCTGCAACCGTAAACTTCGCCGTCGGCCATAATGTAGGCCCAGAAATACGGGGTGGCGTGACAGGTTTTATAGCGTTCAGTCTCGGATGTGGAATAGTTTTTCATACTCTGTTCGCGAAAAATCACGTTAAAGCTGTCGCTGTTGAATGTTTCCAGCTCTTCGGCCATACCCAGCAGATTGTCGTAACGCAGGCTTTCGTAGCGGCGGGTTTCGCTGGACAGATGCTGGGAATAGGGTTTGACCACCAGATAATCCAGGCCGATGTCGCGGCAGATGGCCGCCAGCGCCGTCACTTCCTCCCGGTTTTCCGGGAGCAGCAGGATTTGCGCGCCCAGAGTGCATGACAATTGCTCGGCTTTTTTATGAGCGACGGCCCGGCGCAGATTGTTCAGCACCAAATCGAAGTCCGAAGCTTTGGTCTGATGAATCGCGGCATAATTCTCGGCGCTGCCGGCATTCAAGGACACCTTGATCCACGACACCAACGGCAGCGACTGCTCGACAAAACGCGAGTTCATCAAGGTGCCGTTAGTGGTGAAGGAGACGTCAATGCCGGCGTCGACGGTCAGCCTGACGATCTCGTTGATCTCCTTATGCAACATCGGTTCGCCTTCACCGGCGTACATGATGCTCTTAACGCCCAACCGGCCCATTTCGGCCAGACGATCGGCCAGAATTTTTACGTCCAGCCGTTGCGCCTTGTAGCCGATATAATCGACCGCGCAAAATGTGCAACGGTGATTGCAGGCGCCGACCGGCGATACCTCCATATAGATGGGATACACGGCTTTGGCGTGCTGCCAGTCGTGCTTACTGTCCAACCACTGCGCCACTCGCTGCGGGTGATACACCAGTTTGTGGCTGTCTACGCCGTAATTATCTGCCATGTTTTTGTCGTTTTCAGTAACTCTAAATTTAAAAAGTTTATTTTATCGAACTCTTACAATGAACCTTCATAACTTCTCACTACTTTCGGGGCATAGGTCTCTAACCCGGGTCAATGCAGGACTGAAGCCTGATTGCTTATTTCAAACTCTGCTCATTACAAAGAAACATCGTAAAACTTACCTTTCTGATGCTTTTTCAATGACTTGAACTCTCTGAGTAACACCACACACCAAAGTATACGGTATGGTATCGGCACATCGGGCAATTTCTTCAACCGGCAAGCCCTCGCCCCACAAGGTCACCAAGTCACCGGGCTTTGCATGCCCCTCAGTTTCCAGATCGACTGTAATCATATCCATTGAAACCCTGCCAATAAGCGGGACGCGGCGGCCATTAACCAGCACCGGCGTTCCGACTTTGGCATAACGGGGATAACCGTCGCCATAACCTATCGCCACAACGCCCAGTGTTGTAGGCTTCTCACAGATCCAGCTGCCGCCGTAACCGACTGTATCGCCCACTTCGATTTGCTTGACCGCAATTAACCGTGAATGCAGTTCCATAACCGGCCTCAGCCCCAGCTGTCGGCCTGTTGAATCAGGAAATGGCGATATGCCGTGCAGCATAACACCGGGGCGCACCCAATCGGTTAACGATTGTTCCCAACCCAATATACCTGCCGAGTTAGCCATGCTCCGCTCACCGGAATACCCGCTAATCGTTTCATTGAATAGATTGATTTGCCTTAAGGTTTTATCGTCATTGATGTCGTCGGCACTGGCAAAATGCGTCATCAGACTGATCGGCTGTTTTACTAAAGCGCACTGCGTTAAACGCTGATAGACAGAATCAAACTCTTTTGCCTTAAAACCCAGCCGGTTCATGCCGGAGTCGAGCTTTAACCAAACCGCACAAGTCCCGGATTTTGTTTCGGCTTCAAAAATTTCCAACTGGGTTAAGGAGTGCACCACGGCATCCAGTTGGTAATGCAGCAATTCGTCTAACTCTTCGGCGCAGGTAAATCCTTCTAACACGGCAATCCTGTGTTTGAATCCCGCTTTACGCAACCGAATGCCTTCATCAACTCTGGCGACGGCAAAGGCATCGGCCTGTTGCAAGGCTTCGGCAATACGCAGCATGCCATGTCCGTAACCGTTGGCCTTGATGACCGCCATAACCTTGGCATCCGGCGCACAGCTGCGTACTTTGGATAAGTTATGCTGAACCGCATCCAGATTGACTACCGCATAAGCTGCCGGGGTCATTCATAATCCCCGCCGGTATAGGTTCCCGCAAAATTCTCAAACCGGGTATATTGCCCCAGAAAGGTGAGCCTGACGGTTCCCAGCGGGCCGTTACGCTGCTTGCCGATGATGACCTCGGCGATGCCTTTGTCCGGGCTGTCTTCGTTATACACTTCGTCCCGATACACGAACACGATCAAATCGGCGTCCTGCTCGATAGCGCCGGATTCCCGTAAGTCGGACATCATCGGGCGTTTATTGGGGCGTTGTTCAAGATTACGGTTAAGCTGGGATAATGCCACCACGGGGACGTTCAACTCCTTGGCCAGCGCCTTTAAGCCCCTGGAAATATCGGAAATCTGCTGTACCCTGTTTTCACCGCTGGAAGGCGATTGCATGAGTTGCAAATAATCCAATACGATCAGGCCCAGCTGGCCGTGCTCACGCGCCAATCGCCGGGCTCTTGAACGCACTTCGGTCGGTGTTAATGCCGGGGTATCGTCGATGAATAATTTGGTTTCGGCCAGCAAATTGATGGCCGAGGTCAAGCGCGGCCACTCATCATCCTCCAGCTTGCCGGTTCTGATTTTATGTTGGTCGATACGACCTAGCGACGACATCATCCGCATCGCCAGCGAGTCTCCCGGCATTTCCATACTGAATACCGCGACCGGTTTATCGCCTTTAATCGCGATATTTTCCGCCATATTCATCGCAATAGTGGTTTTGCCCATCGAAGGTCGACCGGCCACGATAATTAAGTCGGCCGGTTGCAGGCCGGAGGTCAATTCATCAAAATCAGTAAATCCTGTGGCCGCTCCGGTTATAGAGCCCTCCTGTTCAAACAGCGTTTCAATCTTATCGACGGCGCGTGCCAGCAGGGACTTGATGGTTGAAAAACCACCCTGCCCCCGCTGCCTTTGTTCGGCGATTTTAAATACTTCACGCTCGGCGTTTTCAAGCAAATCGGCGGTCTCGCGGCCTTCTGTATTGAACGCAGAATCCGAAATCTCGGTGCCGACATGAATCAATTGCCGCAGCACCGATCGATCTCTGACGATATTGGCGTAAGTGACGATATTCGCGGCGCTGGGCGTGTCTTTTGCCAGCATGCCTAAATAAGATAGTCCGCCGGAATTTTCCAGCTCCCCTATCGCTTCCAGCGCTTCCGATATGGTAATCACATCGAAAGGAATCTGTTTTTCGGCGAGTTGCTCAATCGTCTTGAAAATCAGTCGGTGATCTCTTCGATAAAAATCGCTTTCCACCACCTTGTCTGACACGGAATCCCAGGTTTGATTATCCAGCATTAATCCGCCCAAAACCGATTGTTCGGCCTGAATGGAGTTGGGAGGAATTTTTAAAGAATCCAGCGAATAATCACGATCAAACGAATAATTTTCAGACATAGTTCACAGTGATAAAGACATTAATCATAAAATACTTCCAAAAAAGTCCAGCAAGATTATTAAAGAAGATACAACACAAGGGGAGTAATGTGAGGAACGGTGTCAAGCATCTGAATTGATTGCACTCTGCATGCAGGCGAATTATTATAATCTAATCAATATGATTCAACATTTATTGAGCGACATCAACCCTGTTGCACAATAACTATAGAATACCGTGTAAGATTATAAACTAACTTACGCCCACTAATCTCGATACTCTTATCAACAAATAAATCAGCGGAAATATAATATCCGTTAATTTTCGCGCCGTGGGATAGCCTTGCCTTACAAGAGCCACATCTGATTATTCCATAATCAGATGTGGCTCACTCTATTCAAAAATTCCCAGCAATAGTAGAATCAAACTGCGTCCAGTTGACGGTAGAATGCGTATTTTTCCTCGTTTTTATTACCGACAAACTACTAACCTACTGATTTTAAATGCAACGACCTTCGAATCTGGAATTAAATGAATATTTTTTTATATCACCATGTAGCCGGATTAGCTCGCCACGTTTTTTTAATGTCTACAATCAGTTTGGTTTGCTATTCAGGTAATGCACTGGCTCAGGCAACTGAAATTCAAGAATTGAGGTTGGAAGTTGAAGCGCTTAAAAAACGGGTGCAAGAATTACAATCAACCAACCCCGTCAAAGCCCCTAACGTAAAAACAAAAAAAGTCACCGGTAATCCATGGCATGCGTTACAAGTAAACATATCAAAAGCTGAGGTCACTTCACTACTCGGAAAACCCGGTAAAATTCATAAGTGGAAAACAGGCGAGGCATGGTACTTCCCGAATTCTAAAGGTGGCGAGGTTGATTTCGACGCAAATGATAAAGTATCCGGTTGGTTGGAACCATAAACCATTAGACTTACCTTACATGCAAATTCAACGCTGAAGGCGGCTACTAAATTTTTATATACGATTAATATAGCTTTCGAGATTGCCTTACACCCAACTTGCCAAACCAGGAGAAAGCCATTTTTGATACCATTAAAAAGCAAGATTAACCGCGCGAAACAATATTTTTTTCGCCTCTTTGGGGCGCTTCTTGACCGGCACTTTTTTAACACTCCGCCAGCCGTTTCCTTACTTCCCTCAAGATCACATTTTAATGCCAAGTAGCTAAACTGTTTCCCCCGCATTACTAAGAGGAATGGCATTTCAGATGAAAGACAACATATAGCGCCGATCATCTCATACAAGCAACCAGCCACTACCCAACATTCCTGTTTCTTTATTCATCGAACAGATTATGACAAACTATATAGAAGGCATGTTTTTTGACAGGGGGGGATACCCAGGCTTGACGCAAAAGTGATTTGAATAAGAGTTTTATTGTGGACAAACAGCATAGCGCCATTGAGTATCGATGCATGCAAACTACCTAACAGTCCTATGTATCTCACAGCAATAGGACCAAGTTACTCGCTTAGCATGGAACAAATATATGATATTGTCAGTACCGGTTACATCAAAGTGGGTCCATCCATCCTCACCCGGAGATATGGTCTGTACATTGACTTAATTGACTACCAGCCTTGTTTATTTATCACATATTCCAAAATACAATGCCCGATAACTTATCCGCACTCATTGTAGAAAACATAAAAGCAGACATACCACCGCTATTTTTTACCATATCGCCATCCAAACAATTATTGAACAGGATTATTTACCTCATTCAGCATCTGTCTTTCAAACTCGCTATCTACCTTCCAATATTTTTGAACGAAAAATGGCAGGCAAAATACCTATTTTGATGACCGAAAAAATTGACTGCACATCAAAAGATTTTTATGAGCGGTCACTTACAGCCCATAAAAAGAACTAATCTAGCCGACCCGACCCAGAACACGCAGGTCATAAGCACTGCCACTATACAAAGATTATTAGGCATGGATAACGCAGTAATATTCTATAATACGCAGTTATGGAGACATAAAAATACCTCCCACTAGGCTTTAGTAGTTGTATTGCTGAATATTTTGTTACTGAATGGAGAAATCGATAAACATTGAGTTGGCAAGGTCTTATAGTAGCCCGCCAAATTGAATAGATGGATATAAGAAAACGTTTAGCCTCTCTATCACAGTCTACATGATTTTTTATAATGACTATAATCCAGATTAAAATCTGGAGTTATGTATTTAAGATTAGGATTTGAATTTTATAAATTCAGCCCCTAATCATAAACGCAATATTTCAGGTTTTAGAGGCTGATTATAATATTTAAAATTATTTTTTGCAGTCGAAAAACTGAATTAATCTTCTATCGTAGCGGTAGGTCTATCAACAAGCTCTACATAAGCCATCGGCGCATCATCACCGGGTCTAAATCCGCACTTCATAATACGCAAATATCCACCCGCTCTATTCTTGTAGCGAGGACCTAGCTCATTGAAAAGCTTAGTGACTACGTCACGATCACGCAACCGAGCGAAAGCAAGACGTCTTTTAGCGACGCTATCTTCTTTAGACAAAGTAATTAATGGCTCAGCATAGCTTCTTAATTCTTTGGCTTTTGGTAAAGTTGTTTTTATTAATTCATGTTTGAATAATGAACTAACCATGTTACTAAATAGCGCCTTGCGATGGCTGCTATTCATATTGAATTTTCTTCCGGATTTACGATGTCTCATTGTAAGAAGACCTAATGTTAGTGTGTTATTGCGTGAGTTTGATCTGCAAGGTTTTCAGGAGGCCAGTTTTCCAACCGCATACCTAAAGATAAACCTTTTAAAGCAAGAATGTCTTTTATTTCTGTTAAGGACTTTTTGCCAAGATTCGGAGTTTTTAATAACTCAACTTCAGTACGTTGAATTAAGTCTCCAATATAAAAAATATTCTCGGCTTTTAAGCAGTTAGCAGAACGTACTGTTAACTCAAGATCATCTACTGGGCGAAGAAGAACGGGATCGAATATTTCTTCGACTTCAACTTCTTCCTCAGCAAGCTGATCATTTACTTTTTCAAAATCAACGAATACAGATAACTGATCATGAAGTATCGTGGCAGCAAGCTTAATAGTCTCTTCTGGGTCAACTGTTCCGTTTGTTTCCAGTTCGATTACTAATTTGTCTAAATTAGTACGCTGCTCAACACGAGTACTTTCAACCTGATAAGCAACTTTGACTATCGGGCTATATGAAGCATCAAGCTGAAGCGCTCCAACAACAAGGCTATGCTCGGAATTTAATTTACGAACACTTACTGGTTCGTAACCTCTTCCGCGACGCACCCTGATCTTCATATTTAAAACGCCAACCTGTGTCAGATTAGCGATTACCAAATCAGGATTAATAATTTCCACATCATGCGGAAGTATAATATCGGCGGCGGTAACACAACCCGCCCCATGCTTTGAAAGAGTAAGTTCAACTTCATCTTTAGAATGAAGCACAACCGCTAATTTTTTAAGATTCAGCAAAATATCAATCACATCTTCTTGAACACCCTCTATAGTGGTGTACTCATGAAGAACGCCTTCAATTTCAACGTCTGTAACTGCGCATCCAGGAATTGTAGACAACAACACTCGGCGCAATGCATTACCAATAGAATGACCAAATCCTCTTTCAAGAGGTTCAATAACAATCTTAGAATGATTAGGTGTTTTGCTTACAACCTCAACTAATCGGGGCTTCAGCAAGCCAGAAATAGAATTCTGCATTTATATCCCTCAAAACTACGATTATTTAGAGTAAAGCTCAACTACCAACTGCTCATTTATATCACTACCCAAATCTACACGATCTGGCAGAGAGCTAAAAGTACCTGACATTGATTTAGAATTAACTTCAACCCAAGAAGGGAATCCATACTGCTCAGTTACAACTAAAGCATCAACAATTCTTTGTTGCTTTTTCGCTTTCTCTCTAACGGTAAGAACATCACCTGGAGAAACCTGATAAGAAGGGACGTTGATCAAAACATTATTCACCTGAATAGATTTATGACTAACCAACTGACGAGCTTCTGCCCGAGTCGAAGCAAAACCCATACGGTACACAACGTTATCTAATCTTGACTCTAAAAGATTTAACAAATTCTGACCTGTTGCACCTTTCTTCAAATCTGCCGTTTTATAGTAGTTTCTGAATTGTTTTTCTAAAATGCCGTATATTCTGCGTAAGCGCTGCTTAGCTCTCAACTGAATAGCGTAATCCGAACTTCTTGCGCGCTTAGTACCATGCTGACCAGGGCGCTGATCTAATTTACACTTATTTTCTAAAGACTTCCCTCTGCTTTTTAAAAACAGATCGGTGCCTTCTCTTCGACTTAATTTACAGGTAGGCCCAAGATATCTTGCCATAACAAACTACTCCAGATTTTTATACGCGGCGTTTTTTCGGCGGACGACATCCATTATGAGGAATTGGCGTCACATCAACAATATTATTTATTTTGAATCCCAAATTATTCAGAGAACGCACTGCAGATTCGCGCCCCGGACCAGGACCTTTAATCATGACATCAAGGTTTTTCATGCCAAACTCCAAAGCAACAGAACCCGCCTTTTCAGCCGCGACTTGCGCAGCGAATGGCGTGCTTTTTCTGGACCCACGAAAACCAGATCCTCCTGATGTTGCCCAAGAAAGAGCATTACCTTTTCTATCTGTGATAGTTATGATCGTATTATTAAAAGAAGCATGTACATGCACTATGCCATCAGCAACTTCTTTTTTTATACGTTTTCTAGAACGATTTTGACTCGCCATTTACTTCAACCTCTTAAAGGAATATCTTATTTTCTAATTGCCTTACGCGGGCCTTTTCGAGTACGAGCATTAGTTCTCGTTCTCTGCCCTCTTAAAGGCAATCCTCTACGATGTCTTATTCCGCGATAGCAACCCAGATCCATCAAACGCTTGATATTCATTGAAACTTCACGACGCAGATCACCTTCCACTGTCATCTTCGAAACCACATTACGAATGGCTTCTAATTGCTCTTCAGTCAGCTCTTTTATTTTAATCGAAGGCGTTATACCCACTTCAACACAAATTTCACTTGCAGTTTGACGACCAACACCATAAATAGCAGTCAACGCAATCACCGCATGTTTATGATCTGGTATATTTATCCCGGCAATACGCGCCATCTAGATACTCCCCTTGATATTGCTCTAAAGTTAAGCGCCAAATTATAACATGTATAAAAAATGACGCAACAATTATTATCCTTGTCGTTGCTTATGTTTTCCGTCTTCACAGATAACCCTGACAACACCATTTCTTTTTACAACTTTACATTTTCTACAAATCTTTTTTACAGAGGCACGAACTTTCACAACTAACTCCTAGACTGCTCTTGTGCAATAATTTATTTTTTTAGATTGGCTTTTTTCATTAAGCCATCATACTGCTGGGACATAACATGAGTTTGCATCTGAGAGATGAAATCCATTACAACCACTACAATAATCAATAAAGATGTTCCTCCAAAATAAAATGGAACATTCCAGTAAACAATCAAAAACTCAGGCAATAAACATACAAGTGTAATATAAAATGCGCCAGTTAATGTTAGTCGGGTCATCACTTTATCGATATAAGAACTCGTTTGAAGACCAGGCCTTATTCCAGGTAAAAATGCACCCGATTTCTTTAAATTTTCAGCAGTTTCTTTTGAATTAAACACCAAAGCGGTATAAAAGAAACAAAAGAAAACAATAGCCGTCGCATAAAAAATAACGTAAACAGGCTGACCAGGAGACAACATGGTGGCGACGTCCTGAAGCCAAGTAAAGCCTTCGCTATTTCCAAACCATCCGGCAATAGTCGCAGGAAATAAAATTATACTGGATGCAAAGATAGGCGGTATTACACCAGCCATATTAAGCTTTAAAGGCAAAAAACTACTTTGCCCAGCATACATCTTACGGCCTTGTTGCCTTTTAGGGTAATTAATAAGAATCCTTCTCTGCCCTCTCTCAACAAAAACCACCAACGCGGTTACGGAAATTGATAACAAAAACAATAATATGATAAATGCCCCATTCATTTCACCGGTTCTTGCCAACTCTAAAGTACCGCCAATTGCTTTTGGCAAGCCAGAAACTATACCCGCAAAGATGATGAGAGAAATACCATTACCAATTCCCCGCTCTGTAACTTGCTCACCCAGCCACATCAAAAAAACAGTACCGGCAACCAAAGTAACGGTTGTAATAACGATAAAACTCATACCTGGACTCAAGACCACAGAAAGCCCACCAGCCGTTTGATTTTGCAATGCTAGAGAAATACCAATCGCCTGAAAAGTCGCTAAAACGACAGTACCAAATCGAGTGTACTGTGAAATCTTACGCCGACCCGACTCCCCCTCTTTTTTTAGCTGCTCCATTGCAGGAATAACAACTGTCATCAATTGCATAATAATTGATGCTGAAATATAAGGCATTATGCCCAATGCAAATAAGCTTAAACGCATCAAAGCACCACCCGAGAACATGTTAAACATATCCAAGATTGATCCGCTTTGCTGCTCAAACATTACAGCAAGTGCCTTAGGATCTATTCCAGGCACAGGAATATGGGCACCGACTCTGTATACAAAAAAAGCTCCCAAAACAAAAAGCAACCTAGCTTTAAGCTCTGAAAAACCGCCGACCTTCCCAGACACCTGCGCTCTTGATGTACTCACTTAAACCTCTACTTTGCCGCCAGCAGCTTCAATAGATTCTTTGGCACCACCGGTTACTTTTATTCCTTTAATCGTAACAGCCTTACTCAACACACCAGACTTTATTATTTTAGCTTTCTTTGTAAACGCAGGAACAATATTGGCGTCAATCAGCGTCTTAAGATCAATTACATCAGCATTTAAACCATCGAGCTCGTTCAGCCTAACCTCGGCCGAATATTTGCTAATTAATGAAGTGAATCCAATCTTAGGTAATCGACGCTGCAAAGGCATCTGACCACCTTCGAAACCAACTTTATGAAAGCCGCCACTACGAGCCTTTTGCCCTTTATGCCCTCTTCCACAAGTCTTACCAAGCGTGCAGCCAATACCCCGACCTACTCGTTTAGATTTTTTTCGAGCCCCTTCACTTGAACGGATTGTATTTAAAAACATTACACTTCCTCGAATTTTAGCATGTACGATACTTTGTTTATCATACCGCGGTTTTCAGGCGTATTGAGCACCACAACCGTCTGGTTGATTTTACGCAATCCCAAACCTTTTAGACAGGCTTGGTGACGTGGTAAACGTCCAAATCTGCTTTTTATCATCGTAACACTTATTTCATTGCTAGCCATTACTACTACCCAATAATCTGTTCAACTGATAAGCCGCGTTTTGCAGCTATTTGGTTAGCACTATGCATTCCCGTAAGACCATTAATAGTTGCCCTAACGACATTAATAGGATTACTAGTTCCGATGCATTTAGCTAATACGTTATGAACTCCAACTACTTCAAATACCGCTCTCATTGCCCCACCAGCAATAATGCCTGTACCTTCCGAAGCGGGCTGCATATAAACTTTAGCAGCTCCAGTTGTATTCATAATAGGATATTGCAACGTGTCGCCTTTCAAAGAAACTTTACGCATATTTTTACGCGCTTGCTCCAAAGACTTCTGGATTGCAATAGGCACTTCGCGGGCTTTGCTAACACCGTATCCAACTCGACCCTCACCATCACCAACTACTGTTAGCGCTGTGAAGCCAAAAACCCTACCGCCTTTTACAACTTTTGCAACACGCCTTACATTAACTAACTTTTCTTGCAAACCATCTGCACTAACCTGAGAAGGTGCTGTAGACATTTTATTCCCCTAAAATTTCAAACCGGCTTCACGTGCCGCATCAGCCAATGCCTTAACGCGACCATGATATTTAAATCCTGAACGATCAAAAGCAACTTCGGAAACCCCAGCAGCAATTGCTTTTTGTGCAATAAATTTCCCTACCTCAGCTGCAGCGATTACATTTCCAGTGTTTTTTAATGTCGATTTAATTTCAGCCTGAGTTGTTGATGCACTTGCTAAAGTCGTCGTTCCATCAGCACTAATAACTTGAGCGTAAATATGTTGCGAAGTTTTGTGAATTGACAATCGTGTTGTGCTTAATTTCTTAATTTTGCTACGCAATTTTAATGCGCGCTTCATACGAGCTTGTTTCTTATCCATTTCGCTACCTTACTTCTTCTTAGCTTCTTTTCTTGCAACATGTTCATCAGCGTATCTGACACCCTTACCTTTGTATGGCTCAGGTGGACGATATGCTCTAATTTTCGCAGCAACTTCACCTACCAACTGCTTGTCGCTTCCCTTAATTAATATTTCCGTTTGACTAGGCGTTTCAACAAAAACGCCAGCCGGAACTTCAAAATCAACTGGATGGGAAAAACCAAGGGCTAGATTGAGTATATTTCCCTTAGCCTGCGCTCTATAGCCCACGCCAATCAGGGTTAATTTCTTTTCAAAACCTGCGGAGACACCAATAACCATGTTGCTTACGATTGCTCTAGCTGTTCCAGCTTGAGCAGTAGCTTTTTTATCATCTTTATCCCACTGAACCTGAATTACGTTATCCGTAATACCAAGACTAACAGCTGAATTAATATCATAAGATAATTGACCATTGCTTCCTTTTACGGTCACATTATTACCCTCTAGCTTTATATCCACACCACTTGGGATAATTACTGGAGCCTTAGCAATTCTTGACATAACCTGACCTACACTTTAACAAACAGTACAAATGACTTCACCGCCATGTCCAATTGAACGAGCAGCTCTATCGGTCATAACACCATTCGATGTTGATACGATAGCAATCCCTAGCCCGCCAAGAACTTTTGGCAATTCATCCTTAGATTTATAAATACGTAAACCAGGTTTACTAATTCTTTTAATATTTTCAATTACAGGAGCTCCCTTATAGTACTTCAACTCAATAGTCATTTCTGTATGACTGCCGACTGTTTCCATAGAATAACCTGTTATAAAACCTTCTTCTTTTAACACCTTGGCAATAGACACTTTCAATTTTGACGAAGGCTGCTTAACGATTTTTTTGCCAGCAGATTGACCGTTTCTGATTCGGGTCAGCATATCTGCGACTGGGTCTGTCATACTCATCTTATAATCTCTCTAAACTTGATCTAAAAGATCTTACCAACTTGCCTTTACCAAGCCTGGCACATCGCCACGCATTGTTGCTTCTCTTAGCTTATTTCGACTAAGGCCAAACTTACGGTAATAACCATGCGGACGTCCGGTTAAATTACAACGGTTACGAACTCTTGATGCACTAGAGTCTCTCGGTAATTTTTGAAGTTGTAAATGAGCAGATTCTTTATCTTCAAATGTGGCACTCGGATCTCTGATAATTTCTTTCAAAGATTTACGTTTGACATCATATTTTTGTACTAATTTTTTACGCTTGTCTTCTCGCGCAATCATTGATTTTTTTGCCATTTTAACGCGCCCTTTAGTTCTTAAATGGAAAATTAAAAAGCTTCAACAAAGCCAAACCTTCTTCGTTAGTTTGAGCCGTTGTTGTGATAGTTATATCCATGCCGCGCAACGTGTCAATTTTGTCATAATCAATTTCCGGGAAAATGATTTGCTCTTTAACACCCATAGAATAATTACCACGCCCATCAAAGCTTTTAGGGCTCAATCCTCTAAAATCACGGATTCGAGGAATAGAAATACTTATTAAACGATCTAAAAATTCATACATCCTATCGCTACGCAAAGTAACCTTGCAACCTATTGGCATATCGTCACGAATTTTAAAACCCGCGATTGATTTTCTTGCCAGCGTAACAACTGGTTTTTGACCGGAAATTTTTTCCATGTCGCTAACTGCGGATTGCAAGACTTTTTTATCAGCAACGGCACCACCAACACCCATATTGAGTGTTATTTTTGTAATTCGCGGCGCCTGCATAACAGAGTTATAAGCAAATTGCTCTACTAATGCTGGAAGGATTTTTTCTTTATATACGGTTTCTAGTCTAGCCATGATTTTTATCTACACCTATACATCAACAACTTCATTTGTTGACTTAAAATATCTGACTTTTTTTCCATCTTCTAGAAACTTAAAGCCGACACGATCCGCTTTCTTGGTCTCAGGATTATATAATCCTATATTGGAAATATTAATCGGCATATCCTTGACAATAATTCCACCTGAAACACCAGCATTTGGATTTGGTTTTTGGTTCTTTTTAACCTGGTTGATTCCCTCAACTAAAACCTTATTATCCTTTAAAACCTTGCTTACCCTACCACTTTTACCTTTATCCTTACCGGTACGAACGATAACTTCATCGCCTTGCTTAATTCTTTGCATTTTTAAACCCTACCTTATAAAACTTCAGGAGCTAACGAGATGATTTTCATAAATCTCTCGCCTCTGAGCTCACGTGTTACAGGGCCGAAAATGCGTGTACCAAGTGGCTGTAAATTATTATTCAGAATAACTGCTGCGTTACCATCAAAGCGGATAACTGAACCATCCGGTCTGCGAACGCCTTTACGAGTCCTAACAACCAATGCGTTATAAACTTCGCCTTTTTTAACCCTTCCTCGTGGTATAGCGTCTTTAATACTGACCTTGATGATATCACCAATGCCTGCATAGCGCCTATGAGACCCACCCAACACTTTGATACACATGACCCTTTTTGCACCGCTATTATCGGCGACGTCAAGGTTAGTTTGCATCTGAATCATGATTTATTCCTAATTATCTGTTTATTAAATAGCCTAGTGATGCTATTTGTTGGCGCTTTCTAAGACCTGAACCAACATGAAGGTTTTATTCTTAGACATAGGTCTGCATGATGTAATCGATACTACGTCGCCTTCATGGCAAATATTTTGTTCATCATGAGCCATCATTTTAGTTGAACGCTTAATGTATTTACCGTAAACAGGGTGCTTTACAACTCGCTCAACCAAAACTGTAATGGTTTTGTTCATTTTATTACTAACAACCCGACCAGTGATAGTCCGCAATTTAGGTACATTTTCACTCATTTTATGCGCTCGCCATTTCGTTTAATATGGTATGGATACGTGCCACATCACGCCTAACCTTTTTCACTTGATCCGGTTTAGACAGCTGACCTGTACCTTTTTGCATTTTAAGATTAAATTGTTCACGCGACAATTCGAGCAACATTGATCCTAATTCGTCTTTAGATTTTTGGCGTAATTCACTTACTTTCATTACATTATTGTCCGAGCAGTAAAAAGTGTTTTCAAAGGTAACTTGGCAGCACCTAAAGCAAATGCTTCACGAGCCAACTCCTCAGAAACACCCTGTATTTCATACAACATAGTTCCAGGCTTAACCTGAGCAACCCAGTATTCTACACTACCTTTTCCTTTTCCCATACGAACTTCTAATGGTTTTTTGGTAATTGGCTTGTCTGGGAAGATTCTAATCCATATTTTACCGCCACGCTTGACATGCCGGGTAATAGTTCTACGGGCTGATTCAATTTGACGAGCAGTAAGTCTGCCACGCTCGACTGATTTAAGGCCAAAATCACCAAAACTTACTGATGAGCCACGTACGGCAGTACCGTTATTTCTGCCTTTATGTTGTTTACGGAACTTGGTTCTTTTAGGTTGAAGCATTTTCTCTATCCCTTCAACTATTTTTTAGATTCTGAATTAATGGAGGCTATATGAGCATCCATATCGAATACCTCACCTTTGAATATCCACACCTTAATGCCGATAATTCCGTAGGTAGTATGTGCTTCAGCGGTTGCGTAATCAATGTCTGCCCGTAATGTATGCAGAGGAACCCGTCCCTCCCTATACCATTCGCTTCTAGCAATTTCAGCGCCATTTAACCGACCGCCAACATTGATCTTTATACCTTCAGCACCTAATCGCATTGTATTAGTTACAGCGCGCTTCATTGCTCGACGATACATAATTCTTTTTTCGAGTTGCTGAGCAACACCTTCAGCAACTAACTGGGCATCCAGCTCAGGCTTTCTAATCTCTTCAACATTAAGCTGCACAGGAATGCCCATTATCTTCGACACTGCCTGTCTTAACGCTTCAATATCTTCGCCCTTTTTACCAATTACAATACCTGGCCTTGCCGTATGTATTGTAATATGCGCATTATTCGGTGGACGGTTAATCTGAATACGACTTACAGAAGCATGAGCTAATTTTTTCTTGATATAGTCTCTGACTGTCAAGTCTTGGTGCAGGAAAACAGAATAATCCTGACTACTCGCATACCATCTTGAATTCCAATCTTTTACAATACCAAGGCGTATACCTGTTGGATGTACCTTTTGACCCATTTTCTGCCCCTACTCGTATTCTGCGACTTTAACTGTAATATGGCAGGTTCTTTTAAGGATATGATTTGCACGTCCTTTAGCTCTTGCCTTGAATCTTTTCATGGTCGCCCCTTCATTTACATAAACGGTTGACACTTTTAATTCGTCAATATCTGCACTTTCATTATGTTCCGCATTAGCGATAGCAGATTCAAGAATTTTTTTTATAATCGCAGCAGCTTTTTTTGAGCTAAACTTCAATAAGTTTAGCGCCTTTTCAACTGGCAAGCCACGAATCTGATCGCCTACTAACCGCGCCTTTTGCGCAGACAGCGGAGCATTTTTTAATTTTGCTGAAACTTCCATAACACAACCTATCTAGATTTCTTATCAGCCACGTGGCCTTTATATGTGCGAGTTGGCGAAAACTCACCTAATTTATGCCCGACCATATTCTCAGAAATAAGAACAGGTATGTGCAGGCGTCCATTATGGATTGCTATAGTCAAACCCAGCATATCAGGAATAATCATTGATCTTCTTGACCATGTTTTAATCGGTTTCCGATTATTAGTACTTACAGCATCTTCAACTTTTTTCAGCAGATGATGATCAATAAAAGGACCTTTTTTAATTGAACGCGGCACGCTAATTCCTCTCTATTTAAGCTTACGACGCCTGATAATCATATTATCAGTACGTTTGTTATTTCTGGTTTTATAGCCTTTGGTTGGCATGCCCCAGGGTGATACCGGATGTCTACCGCCAGATGTTCGGCCTTCACCACCACCATGCGGATGGTCAACCGGATTCATTACAACACCACGCACAGTAGGTCGAACACCTCGCCATCTTGAAGCACCAGCCTTTCCAAGAGATATCAAGCTATGTTCTGAATTTGAAACCTCACCAATTACGGCGCGACAATCAGCCATAACTTTACGCATTTCACCAGATCGTAATCTAAGGGTTGCATGAGCGCCATCTTTAGCTACCAATTGTACAGATGTACCGGCACTTCGCGCAACTTGAGCACCTTTGCCCGGTTTCAATTCCACGCAATGAACCGTCGTACCCATTGGTATGTTTCTCAACGGCATACAGTTACCCGGCTTAATAGCCGTAGTTTCCGAAGAAAGAACTTCCTGCCCAACTTCAAGACCCTTAGGGGCAATGATGTATTTTCTCTCACCATCTTTAAATAAGATCAAAGCGATATTAGCGGTTCTGTTTGGGTCATATTCAAGACGCTCAACAACAGCAGGAATATCGACTTTATTTCTTTTAAAATCAATGATCCGGTAGTGCTGCTTATGACCACCACCTATATGGCGCGTTGTTATACGCCCATTATTATTACGCCCGCCACTTTTGCTCTTTTTACTAAGCAAAGGCGCATATGGCTTGCCTTTATGCAAATCATCATTTTTGATCCGCACTACAAACCGTGAACCCGGTGACGTCGGTTTAGACTTTACAATAGCCATGCTTTCTACCGTTTCCTATTGATCTTTTAAAACTTAAATTATTAAGCAGCAGAGAAATCTATATCATGACCGGGCTTTAGTTTTACATAAGCCTTTTTCCAATCAGATCGCTGTCCCAATGAGCCGCCAAATCTTTTCTGTTTGCCTTTAACGTTTAAAACTTGAACTGAATCAACCTCAACGCTAAACATTAGTTCCACTGCACTCTTTACTTGTTTTTTAGTTGCATGTTTCTGCACTTTAAAAACAAATTGATTATTTTTTTCTGCAGCAATAGTGCTCTTCTCAGACACAATCGGAGCCTGTAGCACACCTGCTAAGTGGTATTTATTTAAACTCACGCCAAGCGCTCCTCTATTTGCTTCAACGCACCAGGTGTAGCAATAACTTTATCGGCCGAAACCAATAAAACTGGGCTTAAATTAATAGCCTCAATCACCTCTACATAAGGTATGTTTCTTGACGCCAAAGCTAAATTTGCATCCACATTCTCGACTACAATCAGAATGCGTTTTGCGTCAATATTTTTTATTCTTGCATTTAATTCTTTGGTTTTGGGACTGGAAGGCAAAATATCATTACTAACCACCAACCGATTCTGCCTAAGTAACTCAGACAAAATTGACCGAACACCAACCCGAAACATTTTTTTATTTAGCTTTTGCTCATAATTTCTTGGCCTTGCAGCAAAAGCAACACCACCCGTTCTCCATACCGGGCTACGTGTTGTACCAGATCTTGCTCGACCCGTTCCTTTTTGTCTCCATGGCTTTGCACCACCACCGCTCACATCAGAGCGCGTCTTCTGAGCTTTAGTTCCGGCACGAGCGCCTGCCAGATGCCTAACAACTAATTGGTGAACTAAAGTTTCATTAAATGACTGCCCAAAAATAGCCTCTGCTACTTCTAAGCTTCCAGAAGAGTCTTGTTCGTTTAAAGCAGGTATTTGCAAACTCATAGCCTAACCTTTATTCCGCATTTTCATAGCGGGCGTAATAACTACATCACCGCCTTTAGCACCAGGCACAGCGCCTTTTACTAAAATTAAATTTCTTGCTGTATCAATTGAATGAATAGTCAGATTCTGAACTGTAACTTTTTCAGCCCCCATATGACCCTCCATTTTCTTGCCTTTAAATACACGTCCAGGCGTTTGACACATACCGATAGAACCCAAAACCCTATGTGAACGTGAGTTACCATGAGTTGCATCTTGCATACTGAAATTGTGACGCTTTATGCCACCAGCAAAACCTTTACCAATACTTTTACCCTGAACATCAACAACTTGACCGGCAGAAAAAACATCTAAAGACAATTGAGAGCCAACAGATAAATCCTCACCCTCACCATCTTCGAGCCTAAACTCCCACAGGCCACGTCCAGCTGTCACATTAGCTGCTGCGTAATGACCTGCCATTGCTTTATTGACTCTAGAAGATTTTTTATCGCCCGCTGCTACTTGAATCGAACGATACCCATCAACTTCAATACCTTTAACCTGAGTAACTCTGTTTGAGTCAATCTGGAGTACAGTAACTGGTACTGACGAACCATCTTCACAAAAAACTCTGGTCATACCACATTTACGACCTATAAGACCTATTGACATCTGCCAATTCCCCTGCTTCTTAATTCAATTTTATTTGAACATCAACACCAGCTGCAAGATCCAACTTCATCAATGCATCTACGGTTTTTTCTGTTGGTTCAACGATATCCAATAATCTTTTATACGTTCTCAACTCATATTGATCTCTCGCATCTTTATTAACATGCGGAGAAATCAAAATAGTGAAACGCTCTTTTTTAGTAGGCAATGGAATAGGACCCTTAACTTGAGCACCCGTTCTTCTTGCTGTTTCTACTATCTCACCAGCCGATTGATCAATCAATTTATGATCAAATGATTTCAAACGGATTCTGATAGTTTGATTAGACATATATATTACTCGATTATTGATGCAACGACGCCCGCACCTACTGTACGACCACCTTCACGGATTGCAAAACGCAAACCATCTTCCATGGCGATCGGTGAAATCAGCTTTACTTTGACTGAAATATTATCGCCAGGCATAACCATTTCAACACCTTCCGGCAACTCGACAGCACCTGTCACGTCAGTTGTTCTGAAATAGAACTGCGGACGATAGCCATTGAAGAATGGAGTATGACGACCACCTTCATCTTTAGACAAGATATAAATTTCTGAGTTGAAGTATGAATGCGGCTTAATCGTGCCCTTGTGCGCCAATACCTGACCACGCTCGACATCATCTCTTTTTGTTCCTCTCAGAAGGATACCGACATTGTCGCCAGCCTGACCCTGATCCAGTAATTTACGGAACATTTCTACACCGGTACAGGTTGTTGATACGGTAGGCTTAATGCCGACAATTTCAATTTCCTGGCCAACTTTAACAATGCCTCGCTCAATACGACCGGTCACTACGGTGCCACGACCGGAAATTGAGAATACATCTTCAATCGGCATCAGGAATGCACCATCTACCGCTCTTTCCGGCAAAGGAATGTAACTATCTAATGCATCAACCAATCTGATTACTGAAGGAACGCCGATTTCACTGGTATCACCTTCCAATGCTTTTAAAGCCGAACCAACAATAATAGGCGTATCATCACCTGGAAATTCATACATATCCAGCAGCTCACGAATTTCCATTTCAACCAATTCGATCAGCTCTGCATCATCAACCATGTCCGCTTTATTCAGGAACACCACAACGTAAGGCACACCCACCTGTCTTGATAACAGGATATGCTCTCTTGTTTGCGGCATTGGGCCATCAGCTGCCGAACATACCAAAATAGCGCCATCCATTTGCGCCGCACCGGTAATCATATTTTTTACGTAATCAGCATGGCCCGGGCAGTCAACGTGCGCATAATGGCGTGTTGCTGATTCATATTCGACGTGCGATGTTGATATAGTAATACCACGCGCACGCTCTTCAGGTGCATTATCAATCTGATCAAAGGCTTTAACTTCTCCACCTTGGAGCTCAGCCATTACTTTTGTTAAAGCAGCAGTTAAAGTAGTTTTACCATGATCGACGTGACCGATTGTGCCGACGTTTACGTGGGGCTTGCTACGTGAAAATTTTTCTTTGGCCATGAGTTAATACCTTTAAATTATATTCAATTTTTTTATGAAGATTTTTTAATAATCGCTTCTGCAATATTCGCAGGTGCTTCATTATATTTTTCAAACTGCATACTGTATGTAGCTCGCCCCTGTGTTGCCGAACGCAAATCAGTTGCATAACCAAACATTTCCGCCAACGGTACTTCGCAGCTAAGCGCCTTTCCTGACGGAGTATCCTCCATTCCCTGAATTATTCCACGCCGCCTATTGATATCGCCAACCACATCACCCATGTACTCTTCAGGCGTAGCAATTTCAACTTTCATTATAGGCTCAAGCAATACGGGGCTTGCTTTCCTAGCCCCCTCCCTAAAACACATGGAGCCAGCAATTTTGAAAGCTATTTCACTCGAATCAACATCATGATACGAACCATCAAATAAAGACACCTTTACATCCAATACAGGATAGCCAGCTAGGATACCACTCTTCAACTGCTCTTGGATACCTTTATCTACAGCGGGTATAAATTCTTTTGGAACAACCCCACCAACAATCTCATTAACAAACTCATAACCGGCACCAATTTCTTGCGGCTCAATGCGCAACCAGACATGCCCATACTGCCCGCGCCCACCGGACTGCCTTATAAACTTGCTCTCTTGCTCTACTGTCTTTCGGATTGTTTCCCTGTATGCAACCTGCGGAGCCCCAATATTAGCCTCAACATTAAATTCCCTCTTCATGCGATCGACAATTATCTCGAGATGCAATTCCCCCATTCCGGAAATAATTATCTGACCTGACTCCTCATCCGTATGCACCCTAAAAGATGGATCCTCTTGGGCCAATTTACCCAATGCCACCCCCATCTTTTCTTGGTCGGCTTTCGTTTTTGGCTCCACCGCAACCGAAATCACCGGATCAGGAAACTCCATGCGCTCAAGTACAATAACTTCTTTGAGATCACATAGTGTATCGCCCGTCGTCACATCCTTGAGACCAATTGCAGCCGCTATATCCCCAGCACATACCTCCTTAACTTCTTCGCGACTATTGGCATGCATTTGCACTATTCGCCCAATGCGCTCTTTTTTCTTTTTTACCGGGTTATAAACACTATCCCCAGAATTAAGCACACCTGAGTAGACCCTAAAAAAAGTCAACGTCCCTACAAAAGGATCCGTAGCAATCTTAAATGCCAATGCCGAAAAAGGAGCGCCATCATCAGCAGGACGAACCGCTTCAATAACATCATCCTCAAGATGCCCTTTTATAGCTTCGACATCAGTG
This sequence comes from Methylobacter tundripaludum SV96, assembly GCF_000190755.2. Classification (GTDB taxonomy): domain Bacteria; phylum Pseudomonadota; class Gammaproteobacteria; order Methylococcales; family Methylomonadaceae; genus Methylobacter_A; species Methylobacter_A tundripaludum. Next base: position 1,394,038 of record NZ_JH109152.1, read on the forward strand.
GGAGCCGGCATATATTCAACAATCGCATCCAGCATAGCCTGAACACCCTTGTTCTTAAAGGCTGAACCACAAAATGCAGGAACGATCTCATTCGCTATTGTCCGAGAACGAATTCCCAGCCTAATCTCTTCGTCTGACAAACACCCATCTTCAAGGTATTTCTCCAATAAATCTTCGCCTGCCTCCGCAGAGGCTTCAACCATATGCTCTCTCCATTTCTCACAGAGACCTAACATACCAGCCGGAATTTCCTTTTCTTTAAAAGTCATACCCATATTGGCGTCATCCCAATATATGGCCTTCATTTTAATAAGATCAACAACACCCTCAAAACCATCCTCTGCACCAATCGGCAACTGCATTGGAACAGCCTTGCCACCCAATCGCGCCTTAATCTGCTCAATTACCCGAAAAAAGTCAGCACCAGAGCGATCCATTTTATTCACAAAAACCAATCGCGGCACACCGTACTTATCCGCTTGACGCCAGACCGTTTCAGATTGCGGCTCAACCCCACCAACAGCGCAAAACACCGCACACGCCCCATCCAAAACCCGTAATGAGCGCTCAACCTCTATAGTAAAGTCCACATGCCCAGGCGTATCTATGATATTTATACGATGCAAAGGGAATTGACCTTCCATTCCAGCCCAAAAACAGGTTGTTGCGGCCGAGGTAATGGTTATTCCCCGCTCCTGCTCCTGCTCCATCCAATCCATTGTTGCAGCACCGTCATGAACCTCACCTATTTTGTGAGAAACGCCGGTATAATAAAGAATGCGCTCTGTAGTCGTGGTCTTGCCCGCATCAATGTGCGCCATGATGCCGATATTTCGATAAAACCCTATGGGAGTTTTACGTGCCACAACTATACAGTCTTCTATACAATTCGTTAATTACCAACGATAATGAGAGAAAGCCTTATTTGCCTCTGCCATTCTATGAGTATCTTCACGTTTTTTGGCCGCAGAACCTCTGCTTTCAAAAGCATCCATCAACTCACCAGCCAACTTAGCAGGCATATTTCTTTCATTTCTCTTACGCGAAGCATCAATCAACCAACGCATCGCTAAAGCCATACGCCTTGAAGGTCGAACTTCAACAGGCACCTGGTATGTTGCACCACCAACACGGCGAGACTTAACCTCAACCCTGGGCTGAACATTTTCCAAAGCCTTAGACAGTACTTCCAATGGCTCGCTATGACCTTTGCTCTCAATCACATCCAAAGCGCCATAGACAATTCCTTCCGCGATAGATTTTTTGCCACTCTCCATGATCATATTCATGAACTTAGTTAGCATTATGCTACCAAATCTTGGATCTGGAATGATTTCTCTTTTTGTAGCGACTCTTCTTCTAGACATTTATCTCACCAACCAACGTTTAGCCTTTAGGCCGTTTTGTTCCATATTTAGAGCGACCACATTTTCTGTTAGTCACACCTGAGGCATCCAAGCTACCACGAACAACGTGATATCTCACACCAGGCAAATCCTTAACACGACCGCCCCTTATCAGAACCACGGAATGCTCCTGAAGATTGTGTCCCTCACCACCAATGTAGCTACTAACCTCAGCTCCATTCGTCAACCTAACCCTAGCCACTTTTCGTAACGCGGAGTTTGGTTTTTTAGGTGTTGTCGTATAAACACGAGTACATACACCCCTACGCTGAGGACAAGCCTCCAATGCAGGAACATTGCTTTTTTCTATTTTTTTAGCACGAGGCTTACGAACCAATTGGTTGATCGTGGCCATAACTTGTTTACTCCGATATACAATTAAACTGTCAGATAATAAATTAACCGTCGCACATATTAAACGTCGACGGTTAATTGCAACTCGACCCGACCCAAGCACGTTAGCTCATTTGAGCAGAGTATAATACTTGCTAATACCCCTTAGGTCAAGTCCATATTTAAAAATGATCTATATAATAAATCCCTAAATATTCAAAGCCTGCTTAAGGGCTTCTTCCACATCTCCCGCATCTACAGCTAGAGGCGCTTCGTTTTCTACTATCTCATTCTGAGCAAATCTGTTCTTTCTGCTTTCATGATAAGCCAACCCCGTGCCTGCCGGGATTAACCGACCAACGATAACGTTCTCTTTTAACCCTTGCAAACTATCGCTTAATCCGCGAACCGCTGCATCCGTCAATACACGGGTTGTTTCCTGGAATGACGCCGCCGAAATAAATGACTCTGTCGCCAACGATGCCTTAGTAATACCAAGCAGCACCGAATTGTAGCTCGCAGGAATCTTCCCCTCAGCCTCAACCTTGTCATTTTCTTCCCTCATTGCCGCACGCTCAACCTGATCTCCTTTCAGGAATCCTGTATCGCCGGATGCAGTAATCTCGACCTTCCTGAGCATTTGACGAATGATAGCTTCAATATGCTTATCATTAATTTTCACACCCTGCAAACGATATACATCCTGAATTTCCTTAACCAAATAGTTCGCTAACTCCTCAATTCCTCTTAACCTAAGGATATCGTGCGGCGTTAACTCACCTTCTGCTATGGTTTCTCCCTTTTCTACATACTCCCCCTCAAAGACCGTAATATGGCGCCATTTGGGGATCAATGTTTCAATTTGCTCGCCAGCAGGATCTGTAATTATGACCCGTTGCTTACCTTTTGTTTCTTTTCCAAAGGAGATGGTGCCACTAGTTTCTGCAAGAATTGCCGGATCTTTTGTTTTTCGCGCTTCAAATAAATCTGCAACCCGCGGCAAACCACCGGTAATATCTCTTGTTTTACTAGACTCCTGCGGAATTCTCGCTAAAACGTCACCAACCTTTACTTCCCCACCGTCTTTGATTCCGGCAATCGCCCCTGCAGGCAAGAAATATTGCGCTGGTATCTCAGTCCCCGGCAAATAAATTGCATTTCCTTCGCTATCAAAAAGCCTAACCATTGGACGCAATTCCTTACCCGCACTTCCCCGCTGTTTCGGATCAGTGACAACTAATGAACTCAAACCGGTAACTTCGTCGGATTGCTTTTGTACGGTAACGCCATCGACAAAATCGATTAACTCGACCACACCATCAACCTCAGTGATAACAGGATGCGTGTGCGGATCCCAGTTAACAATTATATCACCCGCATTAATTCGCGAACCTTCCTGCACGGAAAGCACCGCTCCATAAGGGATTTTATAACGCTCCTTCTCCCGACCATAATCATCAACTACGCCAACTTCACCTGATCTTGAAACTGCAACCAGATTACCTTCGCGATTAACCACTGATTTCAGATTATTAAGGCGCACAGTACCCGCAGATTTAACCTGAACATTACTGATTGCAGCAGATCTGGATGCAGCACCACCGATATGGAAAGTCCGCATAGTCAACTGCGTACCTGGCTCACCGATTGATTGCGCAGCAATAACCCCTACCGCCTCACCAATATTAACCAGATGACCGCGCCCTAAATCACGCCCATAACAGGCGGCACAAACACCGTGTCTGTTTTCACAGGTAATAATTGAACGGACCAGAACCTGATCAATACTATGCGCTTCGAGGACAGACACCCAGTGTTCATCTAATAACGTGCCTCTAGGTGCTACTATAATGTCACCGGCAGGATCCATGATGTCATTGACTGCAACACGACCTAATACGCGCTCCGATAAAGGCTCTACAACATCACCACCCTCAATAATTGGAGTCATGATCAAACCATTAGATGTACCGCAATCATCACCATTAATTACCAGATCCTGCGCCACGTCGACCAGCCTACGCGTCAAGTACCCGGAGTTCGCAGTTTTCAACGCAGTATCCGCCAGACCTTTACGAGCACCATGCGTAGAAATAAAGTACTGCAATACGTCCAAGCCTTCTCTAAAATTAGCGGTGATAGGCGTTTCAATAATGGAGCCGTCAGGCTTTGCCATCAAACCACGCATACCGGCTAACTGACGAATCTGAGCAGCAGAACCCCGCGCCCCTGACTCGGCCATCATAAAGATAGAGTTGAATGATTTTTGTTTTACCGTCTTACCTTCAGCATTAACAACCGACTCTTCACCAAGCCCGTCCATCATTACCTTAGCTATTTGGTCATTGGCATGCGACCAGATATCGACAACCTTGTTGTATCGTTCACCATCAGTTACCAAACCGGAAGCATACTGACTTTGAATTTCGTTAACTTCAGCATCGGAAGCCTTAATAATATCGACTTTTTTGGCCGGTATTACCATATCTTCGATACCGAACGAAACTCCGGAAATCGTTGCATATCTAAAACCCAGATACATCAACTGATCGGCAAGTATGACGGTGTCTTTGTTACCCAAATAGCGATAACTGTAATTAATTAACCGCGATATGTTCTTTTTGGTCATATCGCAGTTAACCAACTCGAATGGCGTACGGTCTGGAACCACTTCCCAGATTAGCGCACGGCCCACGGTAGTTTCTACGCGATGAGTTTTATCTTCAGTTTCGCCATTTTCATTTACCACTTTTTCCGTGATACGCAATTGAATTTTAGATTGTAATTCAACCGTCTTAGTTAACAGCGCCTTATGAATTTCGCCGACACTGACAAATATATTGCCATCGCCTTTTGCATTAATTTTTTCACGGCTTATGTAATAAAGCCCCAATACCACGTCTTGAGATGGATTGATAACAGGTTCACCGTTTGCCGGAGACAAGATGTTATTTGTCGCCATCATTAACGTTCTGGCTTCCAGTTGCGCTTCAATAGACAACGGAATATGCACGGCCATCTGATCGCCGTCAAAGTCGGCGTTAAACGCGCTACAGACCAACGGGTGCAACTGGATCGCTTTACCTTCAATCAACGTGGGCTCAAACGCCTGAATGCCAAGTCTGTGCAATGTAGGTGCGCGGTTTAACAAAATAGGATGTTCGCGGATAACTTCTTCAAGAATATCCCAGACTTCAGCGCCTTCCCTTTCAACCATTTTTTTCGCAGCTTTAATGGTTGTGGCCAGACCGCGAAATTGCAGCTTGCTAAATATAAATGGCTTGAATAACTCCAATGCCATTTTTTTCGGAAGTCCGCATTGATGCAGCCTTAACGTAGGGCCCACAACAATGACTGATCGACCTGAATAGTCAACGCGCTTGCCCAAGAGGTTTTGTCTAAAACGCCCTTGCTTGCCTTTGATCATATCCGCTAATGATTTAAGCGGTCTTCTGTTAGTACCGGTAATCGCACGACCACGACGACCGTTATCCAGCAACGCATCAACAGATTCCTGCAGCATACGTTTTTCGTTACGAACGATAATGTCTGGCGCATTCAAATCCAACAGCCGATTTAAACGGTTGTTTCTGTTGATAACGCGACGATAAAGATCATTCAAATCAGAGGTTGCGAATCGACCGCCATCCAGTGGCACAAGTGGCCGTAATTCAGGTGGCAATACCGGCAACACTTTCAAAATCATCCATTCCGGGCGATTTTTTGAACTCAATAACGCATCCATAACTTTCAGGCGTTTTGAGTACTTCTTGATCTTGGTTTCTGAATTGGTCGAGTTAATTTCTTCGCGCAGAATCTCAACTTGCTCTTTTAAATCGATTGATTTGAGCAAATCATAGATCGCTTCCGCACCCATTTTTGCGACAAAATCATCTCCATGCAATTCAACCGCATCCAGGTAATCATCATCAGTAAGCAGCTGGCCTTTATCTAAAGGCGTCATGCCTGGATCTAAAACGACGAACGATTCAAAATATAATACGCGTTCAATTTCGCGTAGCGTCATATCCAACAACAACGCAATTCTGGAAGGCAGTGATTTTAAGAACCAAATATGAGCAACAGGACTGGCTAAATCAATATGCCCCATTCTTTCACGACGAACCTTGGACAACGTAACTTCAACGCCACATTTTTCGCAAATAACGCCACGATGTTTCAGTCTTTTATATTTACCGCAAAGGCACTCATAATCACTGACCGGGCCAAAAATCTTGGCACAAAACAAACCATCCCGCTCAGGCTTAAACGTCCGATAGTTAATCGTTTCCGGTTTTTTTACTTCGCCATATGACCAGGAACGAATCATATCCGGTGATGCCAAACCAATGCTAATTCCGTCAAAATCATCGGCACGACCTTGACGTTTTAAGAAATTCATTAAATCTTTCAAGAGCTTGTCCTCTTTAAATGCTTTCTGGCGTATACCAGAACAGGCTATAGGTTGGGTTAGGCACGTCTTTTTGCATCGCAACCCAACGGGTACGGCATTGCTTTGCCGGGTTGCGCCTCACTACCAACAGCAGGCGCTTTAGGAGACCCGACATACACACCTAATCCCGCTGCAATTCTATATTGACAGCCAATGAGCGGATTTCTTTAATTAAAACATTAAATGATTCCGGCATACCGGCTTCCATTTTATGATCGCCATCGACAATGTTTTTATACATGCGCGTTCTACCGGTCACGTCATCAGATTTAACCGTCAACATTTCCTGCAAGGTATAGGCGGCACCATAAGCTTCAAGCGCCCAGACCTCCATTTCCCCGAAACGCTGTCCGCCGAATTGCGCTTTACCGCCTAATGGTTGCTGCGTAACCAAGCTATAAGGCCCTGTTGACCGCGCATGCATCTTGTCATCAACCAAATGGTTCAACTTCAGCATATACATATAACCAACCGTAACTTCACGCTCAAACGGTTCGCCTGTCAAGCCGTCATAAAGCGTAACCTGTCCATGTTCTGGCAAATCAGCCAACTTCAACATGGTGCGAATTTCTTCTTCGCTTGCACCGTCAAATACAGGAGTCGCCATAGGCACACCGCCGACAAGATTTTCAGCCATTTCCAAGATCTCTTGATCGGTAAATGAATCCAAATCTTCTTTATGGCCGCTACTGTTATAAATTTTGTCCAGATATTCTCTGATAGCGGTAACTTTAGCTTTCTCAGCATCATATTTAGCCTCAAGCATTTTACCTATCTTGATGCCTAAACCTTTTGCTGCCCAGCCTAAATGTGTCTCCAACACCTGTCCGACGTTCATCCGCGAAGGTACGCCTAATGGATTAAGGACAATATCAACCGGATTGCCATCAGCGGTATACGGCATATCCTCAATCGGCCTAATCATAGAAATAACACCTTTATTTCCATGACGACCAGCCATTTTATCACCGGGCTGAATACGCCTTTTAACCGCTAAATAAACCTTGACCATCTTCAGAACACCTGGCGCCAAATCATCACCCATGGTGATTTTCTTGCGCTTGACTTCGAATTTTTCATCAAAGTCTTTTCTTTGCTGCTCTACCTGGGTGACAACCGTTTCCAGCTGAAGATTGATATCTTCATCCTTCATGCGAATTTTCAGCCACTCTGAATGCTTCAAGCCATTAAGGTAAGCTTGCGTTATCTCAGTTCCCGCTTTTAACTGACCGGGACCTGATTGGGCAACTTTTCCAACCAAAAGCCTGGCAACACGAGCAAAAATATCTTCTTCAAGAATTTTCAGCTGATCATCAAGGTCTTTTCTGTAACGCTTGATTTCTTCCTGCTCAATATCCAGAGCACGCTTGTCTTTCTTGACTCCATCACGGGTAAATACCTGGACATCAATAACCGTACCCTCAATGCTTCCAGGTACACGTAACGATGTATCTTTCACATCGGCCGCTTTCTCGCCGAAAATTGCTCGCAGTAGCTTTTCTTCCGGTGTTAATTGGGTCTCGCCTTTTGGCGTTACCTTACCTACCAGAATGTCACCGCCTTTTACTTCGGCGCCGACATAAACTATTCCGGACTCGTCGAGTTTGGACAACGCTTCTTCACTGACATTAGGAATATCCGCAGTAATTTCTTCCGGGCTATGTTTGGTATCACGCGCTACGCAAGTTTTCTCTTCAATATGAATCGTAGTGAAACGATCTTCCTTGACGACACGCTCCGAAACCAGAATCGAATCTTCAAAGTTGTATCCATTCCAAGGCATAAACGCAACCAGCATGTTTTGCCCTAAAGCTAACTCGCCAATATCGGTAGATGGACCGTCTGCCATAATGTCGCCGGCATTAACGATGTCACCCGGTTTCACCAATGGTTTTTGGTTGATGCAGGTATTCTGATTCGAACGGGTATATTTAATCAGGTTGTAAATATCAACACCTGGCGTACCTGTTTCAGTCTCAGTATCATTTACTCGCACTACGATTCTGGCCGCGTCAACTGCTTCAATCTTGCCGCCACGCGCTGCAACCACGGTTACGCCTGAATCTTTTGCAACCGTTCTTTCCATGCCTGTACCTACCAATGGCTTTTCAGCCCTTAGCGTAGGAACAGCCTGACGCTGCATGTTTGAACCCATCAACGCACGGTTAGCATCATCATGCTCCAGGAACGGAATAATGGAAGCCGCCACCGATACAATCTGCTTGGATGACACATCCATGTATTGCACGGTGTCTGACATAGCCAAAGTAAATTCATCTTTATGGCGACATGATACCAACCCTTCAACCAGCTTTCCGCTTGCATCGACAGCAACACTGGCCTGAGCAATAACAAACTCGCCTTCTTCAATAGCTGACAAATAATCGACATGGTCGGTTACCTTGCCATCGATTACTTTTCTATAAGGCGTTTCCAGAAAACCATAATTATTGGTACGCGCATAGACCGATAACGAATTTATCAAGCCGATGTTGGGTCCTTCAGGTGTTTCAATTGGACATACGCGACCATAATGCGTTGCATGTACGTCACGAACCTCGAATCCGGCGCGTTCTCTTGCCAAACCGCCAGGCCCTAGAGCCGATACGCGGCGTTTATGCGTCACTTGGGATAATGGATTATTTTGATCCATAAATTGCGACAGCTGGCTGGAGCCGAAAAATTCCTTTACCGCGGCAGAAACTGGTTTCGCATTGATAATTTCCTGAGGCATCAAGCCTTCTGAATCAGCCAATGTTAAGCGTTCTTTAACCGCTCTTTCAACGCGAACCAAGCCTACACGGAATTGGTTCTCGATCATTTCACCAACAGAACGAACCCGCCTGTTACCTAGATGATCAATATCGTCAACATTGCCGTTGCCGTTACGAATATCTATTAATTCTTTAAGTACATCAATGATGTCGTCTTTAGTTAAAGTGCCCGAACCTGTCGTTTCTTGGCGACCTAAACGACGATTAAACTTCATTCGTCCAACCGTAGACAAATCATATCTTTCATCGGTAAAGAACAAGTTTTGAAACAAATTCTCAGCAGAGTCTTTAGTCGGTGGTTCGCCAGGACGCATCATCCGGTATATTTCAACCAATGCTTCAAGACTATTGGTAGTGGTATCCAGTCTCATGGCATTAGACATGTACGGACCTTTATCCAAGTCATTGACGAACAAGGTATTCAGATCGGTAATGCCGCTTTCAATGCATCGATCTATTATTGCTACAGTCAGTTCGTCGTTCACATTAGCGACCAGCTCGCCTGTAGATCGGTCAATCAGGTTATGTCCTAATATCTTGCCAACCAAGTAATCCTTGGGCACTTCTACTTCGGTTAACCCGGACTTTATCATTTCACGGATATGCTTAGCCGTAATCCGACGTCCTTCTTCAACCAATACTTCACCTTTTTTACTCTTAATATCAAAGGCTGCAATTTCTCCACGCATGCGTTCAGGCACGATATGGAAAATGCATTTTTGAGCATCAACAGTAAATTTATTCATTTCGAAGAAAATCTTTAACATTTCTTCGTTATCGTACCCTAATCCCCTAAGCAAGATAGTTGCGGGGATTTTTCTACGCCGATCAATTCGAACAAAAACGCAATCTTTATGATCAAATTCAAAATCTAACCACGAACCACGATAAGGGATAACCCGCGCATTAAATAACAACTTTCCTGACGAATGGGTCTTTCCTTTATCATGATCAAAGAAAACACCTGGTGAACGATGTAACTGGGAGACAATGACCCGCTCCGTCCCATTAATGACAAATGTTCCATTGTCAGTCATTAAAGGCAACTCACCCATGTAAACTTCCTGCTCACGGATATCCTTAACTACTTTAGCATTCGCAGAGGCTTCTTTATCATAGATAACCAAGCGAACCAATACCCTTAAGGGGGCCGCATAAGTCGCGCCTCTTTGTTGACACTCTCTTACATCAAAAACAGGCTCCCCCAATCTATATTTCACATACTCCAGCACCGCATATCCGGAATGGCTTTCAATTGGAAAAACACTGGAGAATGCAGCATGCAATCCACTGTCTTCACGCTTTTCAGCTGTAACACCTGATTGCAAAAAGCCCGCATATGAATTAATTTGCGTTGCCAGAAGATAGGGAACATCAAGTACCTCAGTACCTTTCCCAAAGTTATTTCGAATACGCTTTTTTTCTGTAAAAGAGTAGGACATATCGCTTCCAAACCTTTTCGTCATAGATAATTTTCTACCGTGCGGTTATTGCAAACAGTAAAAGGCCGATGACAAGGTTGCCACCAGCCGTACTTGGCAGGGACGTCTATTTCAACGTCCCTGCAATTGAGTCAAAATTTATTTTATTTCGACAGTAGCGCCTGCATCGACAAGCTGCTTTTTAACATCTTCTGCTTCGGCTTTAGAAACAGCTTCTTTCACGGTTGTTGGAACGCCTTCAACAGCGTCCTTAGCTTCTTTCAAGCCCAATCCAGTGATGCCGCGAACTGCTTTAATAACCGCAACTTTGTTCTCACCGAAAGACGTCATAATAACATCAAATTCAGTTTGTTCTTCAACAGCAGCCGCTGAAGCCGCTGGCGCAGCTGCTACAGCAACCGCTGCAGATACGCCAAATTTTTCTTCCATCGCTGAAATCAAGTCAACGATTTCCATAACGGTCATGTTTGAGACCGCTTCCAAGATATCTTCTTGCGAAATTGCCATTGTGTATTCCTCTAAAATAATAAGTTTTAAACTGGTTGTGGTGGAAACGTTACACTGCAACGCTCGCTACTATGCCGCTTCTTTTTGGTCTCTAATTGCAGCAAGAGTACGCACAAATTTCTCTGTAGGCGCCTTCATTACTGACATCAACATACCAATACCTTGATCGCGAGTAGGTAGACTGGCTAGTCGAGCAAGCTCAGATCCACCAAATGACTGTCCGCCAATAGCAACTATCTTGGTAATTAACTTGTCGTGAGTTTTGGCAAAATTGCTGATTAATCGCGCTGCAGAACCTGGATCTTCCATAGAAAATGCGATCAATAACGGACCTACCAGTCCACTTTGCATACATTCAAATTCAGTCCCGGCTATCGCTCGTTTTGCCAGTGTATTTTTTACCACACGCAGATATACGCCTGTCTCTCTCGCAGTTTTACGCAGCTCGGTTAATTCCGTAACTGTTAACCCACGGTATTCTGCTGCAATTGCAGAATGAGCTTTAGCGGCGAATACAGCGACTTCTTCTACGACAGCTTTTTTGCTATCTAAATTTAGTGCCACAGCTTACCTCCGGAATTTATCCCCAGAATTAATAAAAAGCATTCAGCTGAACGCCCCTTACGGTCCCTTTCCCCAGCTTTTAGGTCCAGCTTCCGTCTACGCAGGAATAATTAAGTTTTACAACACCTGCGGTCTTTGACGGTTGCCGAACGGGTCGGCAACCCAAAGTCTTTTATAACGTTAAATTGAAATACTGCTTTGATCCAGCCACAAACCAGGGCCCATAGTCGAAGATAAGGTTATCTTCTTAATGTAAATACCTTTAGCTGCGGTCGGTTTTAACTTTCTTAAATCTGCAAGCAACGCTTCCAAATTACCTTGAATAGCAGCCGCATCGAATGCAACTTTACCAAGCGTGCAATGAATAATTCCTGACTTATCAGTCCGGTAACGCACTTGTCCTGATTTTGCATTTTTTACTGCAGTGGCAACATCAGCAGTCACAGTTCCAACCTTAGGGTTAGGCATCAAGCCTCTAGGTCCCAATATCTGACCCAACTGACCAACTACTCTCATGGCATCTGGAGAGGCAATGACCACGTCAAAATTCATTTCACCTTTTTTTACCAGCTCGCCCAAGTCATCCATACCCACTATATCTGCTCCGGCTTCTCTCGCCGCATCAGCGTTAGGACCCTGAGTAAAAACCGCAACTCTAACTGTTTTACCCGTGCCATTTGGCAACACCGTTGCGCCGCGAACATTTTGATCGGACTTGCGAGGGTCCACACCCAAATTGACACTAACATCAATAGCTTCACTAAACTTTGCAGTCCCCAGCTCTTTCAACAACTGAACCGCTTCAGTAATTGAATATTGCTTAGTCTTATCAACTTTCCCTTTGATAATTTTTGCTTTTTTTGACAACTTAGCCATTATAATCCCTCCACATTCAGACCCATGCTGTACGCACTGCCCGCAATCGTTTTTACTGCCGCTTCCAGATTTGCCGCATTCAAATCTTCCATTTTTGTTTTAGCAATTTCTTCCAATTGCGCACGAGTTACCGTACCAACTTTCTTGGTATTAGGATTACTGCTGCCGCTTTTAATGCCAGTTGCTTTCTTCAAAAGAATTGAAGCTGGCGGGGTTTTTGTAATAAAAGTAAAACTACGATCACTATAAACAGTGATAACCACAGGCAAAGGCAATCCTTTTTCTGTATCTTGTGTTTTAGCATTAAACGCTTTACAAAATTCCATGATATTAACACCGCGTTGACCCAATGCTGGACCTACCGGTGGACTTGGATTTGCTTCGCCCGCTTTAACCTGCAATTTAATATACGCGGTTATTTTTTTAGCCATTATTTACTCCAAATATGGGTACAAACGCTTTTCAGCTCCCCTAGACACAAAAAATCACTGCCTTATTCAGACAGTGATTTTGAAAACACCAAACACCTAAACCTAATTAGCTTTTTTCTACCTGCCCAAAGCCAAGCTCAACAGACGTTGAGCGACCAAAAATGAGCACTGATATTTTTATTTTACTTTTCTCGTAATTAACTTCCTCAACAACACCATTAAAATCCTTAAATGGCCCATCAATAACCCTAATTACCTCACCAGCCTCAAACATCGTCTTAGGTCGAGGCTTGTTCACTCCATCTTCGACTCTATTGAGAATAGCCATCGCTTCTTTTTCGGATATTGGCGCAGGACGATCGGAAGTCCCACCTATAAAACCCAACACCCTCGGCACATCTTTTACCAAATGCCAAGTTTCATCAGTCAAATCCATCTGCACCAGGACATATCCAGGAAAGAATTTTCTTTCGCTTTTTCTCTGCTGTCCCATGCGCATCTCTACAACTTCTTCAGTAGGCACCAAAATCTTGCCGAAATACTGCTCCAAACCTTCTCTTTTGATTCTTTCCTCTAAGGCTTGCTTAACTTTATTCTCGAAATTTGAGTAGGCGTGCACAACATACCAACGTAGCGCCATCTTCCTACCCTCCTTGACCAGTCAAAAGACGCACACCCCAAAACAGGAACATATCCAGCAACCACAGGATCAAGCCAACGATAAAAACCATTCCAAACACCAACAATGTGGTACGAAAAGTCTCTTCTCGAGTCGGCCAAACAACCTTTCTGACTTCTTGCTTAGACTCCAGCACGAAACCCCAAATATTTCGCCCTACTCCCGTAGTGAGCATCATACCCACCACAATCAGCGCCACAACAACCAAACCAAGGACGCGGTATAAAAGCGGAACTTCTGAGAAATAATAGAATGCAGCTACACCAGCAACTACAAAGACAACGGAAAATACTTGCTTAACAACATCAAAAACCGATGTCGATGCTTCTACTTGAGTATTCATGTGTTATTTACTATGAAAATAGATTTGATATGCTTTAATCTGAATGGCAGGCCAGGAGGGTCTCGAACCCCCAACCCGCGGTTTTGGAGACCGCTATTCTACCAATTGAACTACTGACCTATTCAGACAAGCCTTACATAAACTGCTATATTATACTAAATAATATTATTATTCAAGTATTGATGCAACAACGCCCGCACCTACTGTACGACCACCTTCACGGATTGCAAAACGCAAACCATCTTCCATGGCGATCGGTGAAATCAGCTTTACTTTGACTGAAATATTATCGCCAGGCATAACCATTTCAACGCCTTCCGGCAACTCGACAGCACCGGTCACGTCAGTTGTTCTGAAATAGAACTGCGGACGATAGCCATTGAAGAATGGAGTATGACGACCACCTTCATCTTTAGACAAGATATAAATTTCTGAGTTGAAGTATGAATGCGGCTTAATAGTACCCTTGTGCGCCAATACCTGACCACGCTCGACATCATCTCTTTTTGTTCCTCTCAGAAGGATACCGACATTGTCGCCAGCCTGACCCTGATCCAGCAATTTACGGAACATTTCCACACCGGTACAGGTTGTTGATACGGTAGGCTTAATACCGACAATTTCAATTTCCTGCCCAACTTTAACAATGCCACGCTCAATACGACCGGTCACTACGGTGCCACGACCGGAAATCGAGAATACGTCTTCAATCGGCATCAGGAATGCACCATCTACCGCTCTTTCCGGCAAAGGAATGTAAGTATCCAAAGCCTCCACCAATCTGACCACCGAAGGAACACCGATTTCGCTGGTATCGCCTTGCAATGCAAGCAAAGCCGAACCTACGATAATTGGCGTGTCATCACCCGGAAATTCGTACATATCCAGCAGCTCGCGAATTTCCATCTCGACCAATTCGATCAGCTCTGCATCGTCAACCATGTCCGCTTTATTCAGGAACACCACGACGTAAGGCACGCCCACCTGTCTTGACAACAGGATATGCTCTCTTGTTTGCGGCATTGGGCCATCAGCTGCCGAACATACCAAAATAGCGCCATCCATTTGCGCCGCACCGGTAATCATGTTTTTTACGTAATCAGCATGGCCCGGGCAGTCAACGTGCGCATAATGGCGTGTTGCTGATTCATATTCGACGTGTGATGTTGATATAGTGATACCACGCGCACGCTCTTCAGGTGCATTATCAATCTGATCAAAGGCTTTAACTTCTCCACCTTGGAGCTCAGCCATTACTTTTGTTAAAGCAGCAGTTAAAGTAGTTTTACCATGATCGACGTGACCGATTGTGCCGACGTTGACGTGGGGCTTGCTACGTGAAAATTTTTCTTTGGCCATTAAAATACACCTCTAATAATCAACACAACACATGGAGCTCATAACCGGATTTGAACCGGTGACCTCTTCCTTACCAAGGAAGTGCTCTACCTACTGAGCTATATGAGCTTAATTTTTTTTGAATTTGGAGCGGGTGATGGGAATCGAACCCACGTGATCAGCTTGGAAGGCTGGAGTTCTACCATTGAACTACACCCGCGGATATTTTTTAATTGGATGGTGGAGGGGGGAGGATTCGAACCTCCGAAGGCAGAGCCGGCAGATTTACAGTCTGATCCCTTTGGCCGCTCGGGAACCCCTCCGTTATCGGATAACCCAGTTATTATCTATCATCAAACTCACATTGTCAACGAATCATTCACTTCGAATTCAATTTATTCATTACCGCCGCCATATCACCTGTAATCACTTGATCCACATAACTAGCAGCAAGATCAAAAGCCGACGACATCAAGATCCATTCACTCTTAGAAGGACCTGACAACACAAAATCTGCAACAGCCTCTCCAGCCGGAGGCCGGCCAATTCCTATCCTTAAGCGATAAAACTCTTTCGCCCCCAGATGCGCAATAATATCTCGTAAGCCATTATGCCCGGCATGCCCACCGTCTTTTTTTAGCTTTACCACACCAACATCGAAATCAAGCTCATCATGAACAACGAGAATCTCATCCGGTGCCAATTTATAGTATCGAGCAACCTTGCCCACAACCTGACCACTTCGATTCATGAACGTACCCGGCTTCAACAGCAGCACCTTACCGCCCGCACCCCCAATCTCAGCCAACAGCCCATCAAACCTAGACTCCCTGACCCAATCACAATTCGAATCAGATACCAATCTATCTAAAAACAAAAACCCGGCATTATGCCGGGTTTTTTCGTACTGCCGGCCAGGATTACCCAAGCCAACTATAAGCTTAATCATGCGTTATTTTATTAAACTCTCAGGCAGCGTCGTCTTTACTTGCCTTTGAAGCCATCATTGACGCAACAGGATGATCATGCTCAGAACCTTGAGCCAAAGCTACGATTTCAACACCCGCCGGCAAAACAATATCCGAAAGATGAGCCGATTCACCAATATCCAAACCACCCAGATCCACTTCAATATAATCAGGCAAAGCAGCCGGCAAACAGGAGACTTCAACATCGATCATAGCATGGGTAACAATACCCCCCTTCTTTCCACCGACAGATGTTTGCTCATTGACAAAATGCAATGGCACATGCACTTTTAATGCTTCCGACATAGTCACTCGAAGAAAGTCCATGTGCAGGACTTGAAATTTAGCAGGATGACGCTGAACGCCCTTCAGAACCACTCGCTCTGTCTTGCCATCAATATTAACACCCAAAACATGCGAATAAACCGCCTCATGCGCAAGATGTTTAATCACCTCATTGTGGTTCAGCAAAAGCATTTGAGGCTCACCATGCCCACCGTATATTACCGCAGGCACATTACCCGCGCGACGCGCTCTTCTGGCTGCGCTTTTACCTGATTGCCCACGACTTTCGGCAACAAACTCAAATACGTTAGACATTTTCCTCTCAACCCCGTGCTATCAAGCACAACAAATTAAATTTTACAATCCACAATCATCAATCCACATAGAGCGAACTAACCGACTCACCGACAGCTATACGTCTTATGGTTTCAGCTAGCATCTCTGCGACACTTAGCTGCCTTATTTTACCTGATTCAGCAGCTTCATGACTCAATGGGATGGTATCAGTAACAACCAACTCATCAAGCTCTGAGTTATTTATATTTTTTAAAGCAGAACCCGACAACACCGCATGAGTACAATACGCAACCACCTTGATCGCACCATGTTTTTTTAGCGCTCCCGCAGCATGACATAAGGTTCCCGCCGTATCAACCAAATCATCGATCAATACGCAGCTCCGCCCTTCAACATCCCCAATTATATGCATAATCTCTGCAACATTAGCCTTGGGCCGGCGCTTATCGATAATCGCAAGATCAGCATCATCCAAACGCTTTGCAAGAGCCCTAGCCCTTACAACACCGCCAACATCCGGCGAAACGACAATCAAGTCTTTATATTTTTGCCGCCAGACATCTCCGAGAAGAATAGGCGACGAGTAAACATTATCTACAGGTATATCGAAAAAACCCTGAATCTGATCCGCATGCAAATCAACCGTCAAAACTCGATCCGCACCTGCCTGCTCAATCATTTTCGCAACCAACTTCGCGCTAATTGGCACCCGCGCCGATCGTGACCTCCTGTCCTGCCGCGCATATCCATAATATGGCATTACCGCAGTTATTCGTGATGCCGAAGCCCGATGAAGAGCATCTATCATCACCAGCAACTCCATTAAATTTTCATTTGTTGGAGAACAAGTCGGCTGAATAACGAAAACATCCTTACCGCGAACATTTTCTTCAATCTCTACAGCGATTTCCCCGTCACTGAATCTGCCGACGGTCGCCATTCCGAGGCGCATATTGAGTTTCTTTACTATACCCTCTGACAAAGCCAAGTTAGCATTTCCAGAAAACACCATCACAGAGGTGTCACTCATCAAGCACTCCCAAATAGAATTTAACTTAGCGGAGGTAAATGGCTGGGCCGCAAGGATTCGAACCTTGGTATGCGGAGATCAAAACCCCGTGCCTTACCGCTTGGCGACGGCCCAATAATCAAGATATATTACCACTCTTCAGCTTTGAAAACAAAGGCGACTCATTTACACCCTTCACCAGATACACCTGCCACTTCTTCTGAAGTGACCGATAAGCACTGACTGCAGCTTCTTCTGAATCAAACTGTGCAAAAACACAAGCCCCTGTCCCGGTTAACCTTGCCTCAGAAAATTCAGACAAATCAACCAAAGCATCTTTAACAGACTGGTAACGTTCGCGAACCACCCCAAGACAATCGTTTTGGTGTTGACCCGCTATAAAGTCGGCTATTCTGATCGATTTACTATTCCGTGTCAAATCTTTAGATAAAAATACTTCTTTCGTATCCACATGACAGTTCGGCTTTATCACCACAAACCATTGTTCTGGAATATCTATTCTCTCAAGTTTTTCACCAACGCCTTCTGCCCATGATGAATAGCCGTATACGAACACGGGCACGTCTGCGCCCAGGGTCAAACCCAACTCCATCAATTTTTCCATTGATAATTGCAATCCCCATAGCGCGTTCAGCACAACCAGGGTCGTTGCCGCATCAGAACTGCCGCCACCAAGCCCTCCACCCATAGGCAGGTTTTTTTCGACCTCAATGCGCACCCCTTGCTCACAGCCCGTTTCTGCTTTTAACAGCTTCGCTGCTCTAATAATCAAATCATCCGCTTCAGGAACGCCAGGAATAGGTTTTTGCAAGCTAACCCGCCCATCATCAACCGGATGAAATGTTATCCAATCGCATAATTCTATGAATTGAAATACTGTCTGCAACAAATGATAACCATCGCTTCTTTGCCCGGTTATCCGTAACATTAAATTCAATTTTGCCGGTGCAGGCCATTTTTCCGCCCATGCGGACTGATTAATTTGATTTTGTGTCATTTAAAACCCAGTGATCGATGATTAACTTTAATTTGACCTGCTTATTCATAACCATCATTTTGAGCGGCATAGCGCCATCATCAACGGACTGCATTTGCTTGTATTCACTCAGCCACCCCGCCTGATTAAAGCCGATATCGGTATCTTTATACGAGCGCGAGGGCTCCGGCAACCCCACCACCCAATACCGCAGTGACCGCACAGGAACAAACATGCCCAGTTGCTGATTAATAAACTCTTCCGGCTGTGTTGATGACTGCACATCATCCCCACCTCGATCGATAGTAACGACATTTCCTTTGAGCGAAATAACAACCGCCCCCTGACCTAAGGGGCCGGATAATTTTATCTTCTCGACATCAGGACTATGCTCCCAGCTTATATTGGCCGACCAGGAATCATTTTGCCCCGTTAATGCCAATCGACCTTCAAACGACCAGCGCTCCAGCTCATAAAGATGAAGCATTGCAACCCTTGAATAATGAACACTTGGCTCAACAGGAACAACCGAACAAGCCGACAACAAAAGGATCAGCGCCCCCCCGACCAACAACCCTACTTTAAAACGCAACACTCTATTCTTCGCCGCTCAATAGTCGATTTTTGAAATCCAACAAATACTCATCTTCTGGAGCCTTTTTAATGGCCTTACTAAATACCTTCCTGGCCTCCTCTTTTCTGCCTAAGGCCCACAACACCTCGGCAAGATGAGCCGCTATTTCACCTTCCTGTTGTTTTGCATAGGCCCGTTCAAGATAACCCAAGGCTTGCTGAAGCCTGCCCAGCTTATATTGCAGCCACCCAAAACTATCCATAATTACAGCCTCATTCGGCTGTAAATTGAGCGCCTGTTGCAGGTATTTTTCTGCATCGGCATATCGCCCGGCATTACCCAACAAGCTATAGCCCAATGCATTTAAAGCCTCTGCGTCATCGGGATATTTGGCTAATATTTTTTTCAGGTCAGCTTCCAGCACATCCAGCTTATTAAGCCGTTCCGCCATCAACGCACGCGTGTATAACAAGTCTCTTTGATCCGGCTGACCAGCCATCGCTTCAGTCAACAACTTAAAAGCTTTTTCATATTGCCCCTGCTGACCGTACAATCCGGCTCGCATCAGAATAATGCGCAGCTTTTGTTTTGGAAATTGCTCCGATAACAGATTCAACCTAACATCGGCCTCATCAAATTTCTTGTCTTTTACCAGCAATGAAACCGCTGAAATCGCCGACTCAAAAACTAACGGCCCTTCAGTTACCTTATCAAACCATGCCAACGCCTTTTGCGTATGCTCACGTTTTTCTTCTATTTTCCCTAAATAAAAATTGGCCTGATTTTGCCATTCAGGCTGATCAAGCAATTGCTTAAAGATGTCTTCCGCCTTTCCATCACGATTTAATTGCAAATAGACCAATGCCAGCGCAATCTGACTCTCAGCATCTTTCGGATTGGACAAAATAATGCCCTGATAAACCTCACTTGCAGCCTCATATTCCGTTGCTTTTATTAACACCTGCGCCAGCAGTTTTTTAAACTTGTCATTTTCAGGATATTTAAGGGATGCATTTCTCAGCAACGTTTTTGCCTTATTCAAATCCCCAGAAAACACTGCTATTTGGGCCTGAAATACCAAAGCCTTATCCCAGTCGGGCTGAATATTCAAAGCCTGCTGCACTTTCTTTTCCGCCAGCGCATTATTTTTCATTTCCGCAGCCAATAATGACTGCACAAAATAAACCACCGCTTGATCAGGATTCTTCTCTCCCACGGAATCCAGCACCTCATAAAAAAAGTCCGACTTGCCATCCCTTTGCAGCACACTCGCCAATTCAAGCGCGCTCTTTTCAAATCCGGCCGGATCTGTCTTCAATACCGCACTTAAGTGATCAACAGCCGCCTGCTTATTACCGGCTCTCAATGCTGATAATGCAGCAATTTTTCTTGCCGTAGGATTGTTAGGATCTTGTTTCAACCACAAAGAAATAGCCTCGTCCGTTTTATTGCTATCCCTCATATACATGGCAATTTTTGCCGCCCTTTCTGCAAATCTGGGATCACTAACACGCTTGGCCGCTTCCATGTAACCCTCCAGAGCAATGGCATATTGCCCTCTTTGTCCCGCAAGCTCTGCCGCCATCAGCATATACATCACATCCGGATCTATCGCTGTTTTTACTTCGCTTTGTTCCGTTTTTTTCTTGGGTTCGGCTATTTTAACAGGCTCAACCACTTCTTCCTGTGCGCTCGGCTTTTCAGGCGAACTGGCGCAACCATTAAGAAAAACGAGGATTATCACTGAAAACAATCTAAAAATTAACACACAATCGTCCTATTTATTGCCTACAAATATTGTTGCCATAGATTATCAGAAAAACCAGTCGAGTCGGATAGCTGATTTATTCCATTTGGATAAAGCCATTATATTTCTTAGAATACACTGACATAATACAGGCATTAAGGTTCAAGGTAAAAGGCGCAAGATTCAAGGTTCGTGATTTAAAAAAACGGCCTTTTACCTTGCATCACTTACTTTTATACCTTAAAAAAACCTTTTACCTTGAACCTAAATCACATGACACTTATTGCAGTTGGGATTAATTACAATACCGCACCGGTCTCGATCCGTGAGCGCCTGTCATTCCCTGCCGAAATCATGGAATCCTCGTTGCAGGAACTGTGGCACATCAAAGAAATCAATGAAGCCGCCATACTGTCAACCTGTAACCGCACCGAGTTTTACTGCACAGCAACCACAGCGAATAAACAAATCCTGATTGACTGGGTGTCTCAAAGCAAACAAATCAGTGCCGCCGACTTTACGCCTTATCTTTACTGTCATACCGATAGCGACCTCATCCGCCACATGTTTCGAGTAGCTTGCGGCCTGGATTCCATGATTCTGGGTGAACCGCAAATTCTGGGACAAATGAAAACGGCTTATCAGGCCGCCTACGAAGCAGGGACTCTAGGCAAGCGCCTGGGCAAACTTTTTCAGCACACCTTTACCGCAGCCAAAAAAGTACGCACCGATACCGCCATTGGCTCCAGCCCCGTATCGGTTGCCTTTGCCGCCGTTCAGCTGGCGCAGCAAATCTTCGATAAACTCAGCGAGCAGACCGCCCTTCTAATAGGTGCCGGCGAAACCATAGAGCTGACCGCCCGACATTTGTCGCAGCAAGGCATAGGCCGGATCATTATCGCCAACCGTACTTATGATAAAGCCCACGCCCTGGCCATGCAGTTTAACGGCTATGCGATCGCCTTGTCCGAACTGCCTGCGCATCTGGCCGAAGCCGACATCGTTATCTCATCAACCGCCAGCCAACTGCCGATACTGGGTAAAGGTCGCGTTGAAAGCGCGCTAAAAAAACGCAAACACAAACCGATGTTCATGGTGGACCTTGCGGTACCTCGGGATATTGAGGCGGAAGTCGAGCAACTCAGGGACGTGTATCTTTACACCATTGACGATCTGCAAAATACCATCGATCAAAACATGAATTCCCGCCGTCTGGCCGCAGAACAGGCCGAAGAAATAATCGACACCCAAGTCGACTATTTTTTAGCGTGGCTACGCGCTCAAGGTGCACAATCGACTATTCAGGATTATCGCCATCAAGCCGAACAATCCCGTGACGAAGCCTTGCAAAAGGCCATGGCTTTATTAAAAAGCGGAGTTCCCGCAGAACAAGCCCTTAACCGACTGGCCCACAGCCTGACCAACAAACTCATCCATACGCCCAGCGCCCAAATCAGAGCCGCCGCCGAAAACGAACGCCACGATTTGATTGCCGCCGCCCGCGAAATTTTTAAATTAACCAACTCTCAATGAAACAATCCATACAACATAAACTCGAAAATCTGTGCGAACGCTATGATGAAATTGCCGCCTTACTTTCGGAACCCGAAGTACAAGGCAATCAAAACAAATTCCGTTCCCTGAGCCAGGAGTACGCCCAAATCAACCCGCTGGTTGATTGCTACAAACGCTATCAACAAACCTTGGAAAGCCTGGCTTCGGCCAAAGAAATGGCCAATGACAGCGACCCCGAGTTAAGGGAAATGGCCAAGGAAGAAGTCAATGACGCAGAAAATCAACTCGAAGCAATCGAGCATGAATTGCAAGTATTGTTACTGCCCAAAGATCCCAACGATAACCGCAACATTTTCATAGAAATACGCGCCGGAACAGGCGGCGATGAAGCGGCGATTTTCTCCGGCGATCTTGCCCGCATGTATCAACGCTATGCCGAGCGCAAAGGCTGGCAAACAGAAATCATCAACGAAAGTCACGGCGACCACGGCGGTTATAAAGAAGTCATCCTGCGCGTTGCCGGCAAGGATGTTTATTCCCAATTAAAATTCGAATCCGGCGCACACCGGGTGCAACGCGTGCCTGAAACCGAGTCGCAAGGCCGTATCCACACTTCGGCCTGCACCGTCGCGATCATGCCGGAAGTCGACGAGGTTGACGCCATCGACATCAACCCAGCCGACCTTAAAGTCGACACCTTCCGTGCCTCGGGAGCCGGCGGGCAGCACATCAATAAAACCGAATCCGCGATACGCATTACCCATGTGCCGACCGGCGTGGTCGTGGAATGCCAGGACGAGCGCTCGCAACATAAAAACCGCGCCAGAGCCATGTCTTTATTGGCCTCGCGACTGCTATCCGCCGAACAGGAAAAACACCATGCCGAACAATCGGCCACCCGAAAGCTGCAAGTCGGCAGCGGCGACCGTTCCGAGCGCATCCGCACCTACAATTATCCGCAAGGCCGCTTAACCGACCACCGCATCAACCTGACCTTGTACAAACTGGACGACATCATGCAAGGCGGATTGGAGCAAGTCATTCAGCCGTTGATCAGCGAGCATCAGGCCGAATTGTTGACCCAATTGGGCGAAGACTAAGTTAAATGCATTGCATAAAATCGATACTGGCCGAGGCCAGCGACGCGCTGACTCTAGTCTCCGACTCTGCTTTACTGGATGCAGAAATTTTACTGTGCCAGGCGCTTAACCAACCGCGCTCCCATCTTCGCGCCTGGCCGGACAAACCACTGCTGCCCGAACACTTGGCCGCTTTTAGGGCGTTGCTTGAACAACGCCAACAAGGCATACCTATCGCCTATATCACCGGCAACCGGGAGTTCTGGTCGCGGGACTTTCAGGTCAGCCCTGACGTACTGATTCCTAGACCCGACACCGAACTGCTTATCGAGCTCAGCTTAAAATTGATCCCGGCAGATGACCCCGTCAAAATTATTGATCTGGGCACCGGCTCAGGCATTATTGCCATCACGCTGGCCGCCGAACGGCCGCATGCACAGATCAGCGCCACCGATTTCAGCTTGGCCGCGTTGCGCATCGCCCGACTCAATGCCGACAAGCACCACATCAACACCATTCAGTTTTATCAAAGCAACTGGTTTGCCGATGTTCCCGCCACCCAATTCAACCTTGTTATCAGCAATCCGCCTTATATTGCGGAAGATGACAGCCATCTACAGCAAGGCGATGTCCGGTTTGAGCCGCAAACCGCCCTGTGCGCCGCAGAGCAGGGGCTTGGCGATATTAAAATCATCGCCGACGCCGCACGCAACTATTTGGAGCCCCGCGGACATTTGCTGATTGAACATGGTTACGACCAGCAGCAACAAGTCCAAACCCTATTTAAAGACTTGCATTATGATAACGTACAAACCTATACAGACTTATCCGGACAACCCCGGGTGACTTATGGACAATTCATGTCAGGTTATCCTGTCTGACACCCTTCGAGTTAATGCAAGTCAGTTCCAGACAAATTTGTCAACGTGAGGTTTAACATCATGACCCTAGAACACTTCCAAATTCCCCGCAGATTAGCCAATCAACTACTGCATCTTGCTCAAATCTCGCCGGACTTTGAAATATGCGGACTTATCGGCGGTAAAAATGACCTGCCCAGCAGTTGCTACCCCATTAAAAACACTGCCGAACAGCCTCAGCAGCGTTTTCAGCTTGATCCCGGCCAACAAATTTCAGCCATGGCTGAAATGCGCGATCAGGGGGAAAAGCTATTTGCAATCTACCATTCTCACCCGACCGCACCAGCCACGCCGTCAGCCGTCGATCTAGAACAGGCATCTTACCCCGAAGCGCTTTACCTGATCATTTCACTCAATACCAAAGGTATTCTGGAAATGCGCGGTTTTAAAATAGACCATAAATCGGCCCGGGAAATAGTACTGTCTCTGAGCGAAGAGGGGTAACTTTCACTTGCTTAATCGCTGTCTAAAAAAAATGGCAACTTAAAAACAAAATAACAAATATCAGTTAATTTTATGTAGACTGTGATGTTTATAGCACTTTTCAAAAAATCGATTCGGATTACCTATCGTGCAACTGTTAAAAAAGCTCTTTAGAAAAAAAACCGTTTGCAAAGGTATTGTCGGCATCAGTTTTTTGCAGAACGGCATCGCTGTTGCTGTATCCGAATTTACAGAAAACAATAAATTAACACTCATACACTGCGAGTTCATTGATGCGGAAAAACCTGCGAATCAACAGAACATGCTTAGCGAACTGGCTACCGAGCATGATCTTGCCGAGTATGACTGCCATCTGGTACTGACTAGCGATAGCTACCGTCGCGTCAACGTTGAGACTCCCGCAGTCGCTGACAACGAACTCATTGAAGCCATACGCTGGAAAATCAATGAACTCATTGACTTCCCCATTGACAAGGCTGTCATTGATTATTACCAGACTCCCATGCCCGTTCGCGCCAACAGCAGCATAATGCTGGAAGTCATCGCCAGCCCTATTGACGTCCTCCGCGAACAGATCGAAAAATGCGCCAAGGCCGGACTGCAACTCAAAGTAATCGATATTCAAGAAACATCCCTGCGTAATCTGGCAGCGCATACACCGGAAAACCAACGCGGCATCGCTCTTTTGTACCTGCTGGAATTTTCCGGCACCCTGTTGATACAAAAAGAGGCGACTATTTATGTATCCCGTAAATTTGAAATAGGTTATAAAAAACTGGGATTAGATGATCAATTTTCCAGCGAGAGCCTGACCGTAAATGCCCATAACAACTTGGCCCTTGAAATACAACGCTCACTCGATTATGTAGAAAGTTATTACGGAATTCCGCCCATTTCAGCTTTAGCCGTCATCCCCTTAGCGGAAAACACCCATAACCTGCTTGATAGTCTAAGCCGCAATCTTGGCATTGCCGCACGTATGATAGATCTATCCGCTATTATCGATTGCGACATTTTAGTGGATGCCCGGACTCAATCGCTTTGCGCTCCGGTTATCGGCGCAACATTGCGTTATGCAATAGAAGCCGCATGATACAACAAGTCAATTTATATCAGGACATCCTTAATCAAGGGCGGAAGAAATCGGGCATTAATCCCTACTTGATCGGTCTGTCGGCGATAATCCTGCTGCTTGTCGGCTTCAGTGTGTTCTTAACGTGGAATACCAAAAACACCGAGACTCATGTGCAACAACTCCTTCAGAATCTGGAAGTTGAACGCGGACGGGTCAATCTCATCGCGTCCAAAATCCCCAAACAGGAAATCGACACGCAACTTGTCGCAGAAGTCGCACAGTGGCAAATCACGCTGGACGAATTAACGCATGCCATGCAATTGTTATCAGGTAAAATTACCGATCAATCGCCCGGCTTTTCAAACCACTTCCAGGCACTGTCCAACCAGTCGATTCCTGATGTCTGGCTTAGAGCACTATACATTAACGGGCAAGAGCAGATTATCAACATCGAGGGCAGCACCTTTAAACCCGAAAAAATCCCTTACTTTCTGCAACAACTGCAAAAAGAACCCATATTCAACGGGCACACCTTCGCAAAACTCATTATGCAGCAATCAGAAGAGATACCTAATCAAATAGATTTTAAACTCAGCACGACACTAGAAGCTCCGGATAAAAAAAGCCATGCCCAATAACCTTCAAGAAAAATTTGAAGCCCTGACCCAACGGGAAAAAATCATCGTAGTCTTTGCAATATTGGCCGGCATATGGCTCGCCTGGGATAACTTTTTCTATCAATCGATCCAAAAAAAACAACACGTGCTTCAGCAGAAGTTAACCAGCCTTAAACAGCAGACAACCGATCAGCAACTGATAGCAATCAAACTCGAAAACAGTCCCCACACAGACCCTAACCTAAACAACCGGAACAAACTGGCCGCGTTAAAAGCCGAACATAACCGGATGCAAGAACTTATGATGCATGACAAAAGCCTTGTCCCGCCGCAATTAATGGCCGTTGCGTTAAGCGATATACTCAACCGGAATAACCAATTGAGCTTGATAAAACTGGACACGCTGCCGGTAACCACCTTACTGGAATCCAAACAACCGCAACCAAACTCGATATACAAACACGGCCTGGCGATCACTTTTTCCGGCAGTTATTTAGACACGCTCAATTATTTAAAAGCACTGGAATCATTGCCGTGGCATTTTGTCTGGGAAAGCATTGATTATCAGGTTATAGATTACCCGACAGCAGAAACTACAATCAAAGTGTACACACTCAGTTTTAAGGAGAGCTGGCTTGGTGTTTAGATCGATGATAACACTACTGTTCACCGGACTGGCATCCATGCCATGCCATGCAGAATTCCGCGATCCGACTCAACCGGCCTATCCGCTGCCAGCAGCCGCTAATCCCGCTGGCAGCGACAATGAGTTGGTTTTATCGGCCATCTGGATTTCATCGCATTCCAGACGAGCGACCATCAACGGCGTCTCCGGCAAACAAGGCCAGACCATTGTCATCGAACAAGCTTTACCTTTAAATCCTGAACCGGCAACTCCGGCAAATACCCCTGCGACGAATACCCGCTCTAATAGCGGCAACAGCAGTGGCGGCGGTACTCCTACCGCTATGGATCCTGGGTTGCTCGATAAATTGACAGCAATAGCTCCAATGCAGCTTGCCCCGTTACTTGCAACCGCGGCCAAAAGCATGGACATCCCCCAGCTTCAGGAACAAATCGCCATGAACCCGCCAACCACGCGGCAACAAGCGAATACCGCTCAACGCCCGAAAACGGTCCATATTCCGGCACCTTCGAGTACGATTAAAATCATCAGTATTCACAAAAACTCGGTCGTCGTCGACCAAAATGGCGAACTCAAGACCTTGCAACTGGTGCAACGTCCCTATAAAACACAATAAAGCCCAAGTACATTTTATAAAATGAATAACACCCATCGAGCCATTGCCATAGCATTGACATTACTGCTGGTAGCCTGCACCTCGCTTCAACCGACCAAGTCATCCAATGTTGCCAATGCTTTTTCTGGTGTCGCACCGCAAGCCCGTAGTAATACCAAAACGCCGACAGCCATTACCGATGCCCTGGTCCCTGATTTTAATCAAACCCTGGCCACCTCACAAAACTCGATGCAGCAAACGCGCCTTAATATTTCCGTTAATGAAGTCGATGCCCGTGAATTTTTTATGGGCCTGGTTGTAGATACCGAAGAAAACATGCTGGTACATCCTGAAGTAACCGGCACTATTTCACTGGAACTAAAGAATGTAACCATTGCGCAGGTCCTTGATGCCGTACAAAAAGTCTATGGCTATGATTACAAAAAAAACGATATGGGGTACATCATCTATCCTGCAACCTTGCAAACCAAAACCTTCAAAATAGACCGGCTCGATTTGCAGCGGATAGGTAACTCAAATACCACGGTGTCGTCCGGTAGACAAGCCGGTCAAAATAATTCGCAAGGAAGCAGCAACCAACAAGGAAGCAGCGGTCAACAAGGCAACACCACTCAAGGCAGCAATCCGCAGGGTAATAACCCGACGGGGAACAATACCCAATCATATTCCAACTCATCAAGCAGCTCCGTCCGCACCATTACAAAAACAGACTTCTGGCAAGAAATGAAAGAGTCTTTAACCCACATTATTGCCGTCGACCCTCAAGCAACCGTGGATATTAACCAGCAATCGGGCATCGTGATTGTCCGAGCAAAACCCATGCAGTTACGGGAAATAGAAAGCTTCCTGTCTGCCACCCAAACCCAAATCAGCAGACAAGTCATCCTTGAAGCTAAAATACTGGAAGTTACTCTTGATGATAATCATCAAGATGGCGTTAACTGGGAGAGCATCGTCAAAGAAGGTATCAACAAAGCGCCATTGTTGACCGGCATAGGCGGAGTCATGGACCCTAATACATTTGCTTCTGTTTTTACCTTGGGCGCTCATTCCGGCGATTTTCGTGCCTTTGTCGAACTTATGGAAACTCAAGGGAAAACCAACGTGTTATCCAGTCCGAGAATTTCGACTTTAAATAATCAATCAGCCATCATTAAAGTCGGCCAGGATGAATATTTCGCTACCGGTTTTAATGGTGGAACGCCTGGTGCGACAGGCGTTGCTCCCACCGCGCCTACTGTCCTTATCGATGTTTTCTTTTCCGGCATTTCGCTGGATGTTACTCCACAGATAGATGACAATGAGGACATCACCCTGCATATCCACCCATCCATTAGCCAAGTAAAAAAAGACACCAAGGATTTCGGTCTTGACATAACTTTACCGCTGGCACTCACCACGGTCAGGGAATCGGACAGCATAGTCAAGGCTAAAAACGGCCAGATTATTGTGCTGGGTGGGCTGATGCAGGAGAATGATAATGAAAAGAAACAAGGCGTCACCGGGTTAGCAGCGATTCCTTATATCGGTAACCTGTTTAGAGTCAACACCGGCACAACCCAAAAATCGGAACTGATTATATTGCTTAAAGCCTCTTTTATCGGCAGCGATGCGGACTGGCAAAAGGACATAAATTCCAGTAAACAGCGCTTTGAAAGACTTGACTCACAACCGCGCTGGAAATAAGTTATGTAACCTGGGCAAGCGGCATGGACAGATATATCGCTCCTGCATTGCCTACATGCGCCCCATGGCGTTATGCAGTAACACCAGCCAAGCGTAATATAACCCGAGCTAAAATAGCGGCAATATCTTCATAAAAAATATTTTTAAAATTATTTATGTATAAAACACACTTTGGCCTCAATAGTCAGCCCTTTGGTTTAACGCCGGACACACAGTTTTTTTGTGAGCTACCCTCTCATTTAGAAGCACTCAATGTGTTGCTGATTGCTTTACATAACGGCGAAGGGTTTATCAAAATTACCGGCGATGTCGGTACCGGTAAAACCATGCTCTGCCGCAAATTGCTCAATGAATTGCCCGAACCTTTCGAGACTGCATACATTCCCAATCCGCACTTGCCGCCGGTGGGCCTGCTCATGGCAATTGCCGATGAAATGAGTATCGAGTACTCCCGGCATATCGGACAAAACGGTCTGATGAAGCTAATTAATGACTTTCTAATCAATAGCGCTGTTAACGGTAAAAAACCGGTGTTGATTATCGATGAAGCTCAGTCCATGTCGATTGAGACATTAGAAGCGTTACGGCTTATCACCAATCTGGAAACCGAAAAACAAAAACTGCTGCAAATCGTGTTATTCGGCCAACCTGAACTTGATGAACAACTGCATAACAAAGCCATCCGGCAACTCAGACAGCGCATCACTTTTAGTTACGCACTTAAACCACTCACGCCACAAAACGTTGCCGATTACATTAGACACCGATTGCGTATTGCAGGCATGGGCAATCTAAGTATTTTCTCCGGATTAGCTATCCAAGCCATGCACCACTATAGCCGGGGCATACCCAGACTGGTTAATATTTTGGCCAATAAAGCGATGCTGTCGGCTTATGGCAAAGGCCATTCGTCAGTAGGCGTAAAGCAGGTTTATCTAGCCGCTATGGATACCGAAGACACCAATACAAAATTTAAACTTTTTGGCTTCCGTAAGCGTTACTTACTGCTATTGTTACTCGCGATTGCCGGTTACCTATGGATACCCATGGCATCCATATTATGAGCCTGATCAATCAAATGCTGCGCGACCTGGAAAGTCGCAACACTTCAAATAATACACCACCAACACTGCAACACAATATTCAGGCAACGCAACCTTCGCCGTCGAAAATGCCCATCCTGCTCTGGAGCTTATTGGCTATTATTGCGACGGGCGGCACTTATTCGGCTTACCAATACAGTAAAACGCTGACTAAAACTCCTTCAGGAATTATTGCCGACAACATTAAAAAAGATCCGAAGCCTATTGCACCCTATGAAAAGGTATTGGCGGCGCCAAACGCCATTACCGCCCCTGCACCCAAAATCGAACTTAAGCCATCGGAAAATATAACAATTCAGCCCGTCTCAATTACTCAACCCGTACCGGCAGTCCAGACAGCACCCACGATTCAACCAAAACCCTCGGCCCAGACGGCTCCAGCAGTTCAGGCAGCACCTCAGATTGTCGCCGAACCACCTATTAAAAAAATGCCCATCGCCTCTAAACCGGCGCTGATCGAATCAACATCCGCTAAACAACAAGCGGATTTACTCTATCGTCAGGCAGAAAATAATTCTGAAGATTACTCGGTAACTTATAAACTGGAACAAGCTCTTAAACTTGATCCGCGACATCTCAGGGCTCGATTATTATTGGCTAAAACATTGCACAATCAAGGACAAGTTGGCAAAACTGCCGAGTTTCTGGATCAAAGCCTAGCGCTGTTTCCTGATAACCTACAATTTATCAACACCCGTGCGCAGCTATATCTGCAACAAAAAAATCCCAACGGTGCGCTTAAAACGCTACAGCACGTTGACTTAACAAACAGCTCTAATGAAACCTATTTATCTTTATTAGCGGCGACCTATCAACAGCTGCAATCCTTTGCTAATGCGGCTAAAGTCTATCAAAGGCTGGTAACCGTCAACCCGGAAAAAGCCGAAAACTGGCTGGGTCTAGCCCTATCACAAGAAAAACTCGACAATCCAAAACTTACCCGCGAAGCCTACCAGCAAGCGCTAAACAAAAATACTCTGAAAGAATCCATTACGAGCTATATTAAACAACGACTAACCGAGCTTAGATAAATTTTGTGCTCTACCAAGGATGAAATGCTTAATGAGGTTGAATCGACGCCCCACATAAGTAGACATTCTTATCGATAAAAAGTATGCGAAGAGGAAATGAAGTTAGCGGGACAAGGGCGTAATGCGTGACAAAGCCCAAATCGATAATAGAAGCGAAAGAAAAAACTAATACTATGAACGCTTTAATTTTTTGGTGTGAAGTTTGACGCATACTCAAAAAACCACTTTGCTGATGTTTTTTTCAGTGCACTTGACGCGGATTACCCTTATATCTGGTCTATCCTTGTTAGAAGACTAGCCGCCTCGTACCGTAAAAAATGATCACACATTAAATACAATGATGAGAGACGGCCAGAAAGACAAAATACTATTAGAAACAACTTACCAGTCGACTTAAACTCACAGTCTCCCGTTAAATTATTTGGTTAATTTTGCACTCAACTGTCCTGACCACAGACCAAAGTACGTTCCGACTACAATAGAAATAGAAATCACAATTAACGGATTATCCAAAGAAGCGCTCAGGAGAATATCTTTAGTCAACTTGCCGGGAGTTTGTAGCAAATATGCAAATGTGGATGAATATCCAAGTACGCTGGCAGGTATAGTCGCAAGAGCTGGAATATTCGCAGCAAGACACATAACGACGACGGAACAAGTTACAGTAACAGCGGCCCAAAATGGGAAGCCGAGAATTGCTGAGGAAGGAATATTAGTGATTTGAATAGCCGCTAACCAAGCCATAAATACGCCGAAAATTCCACACACGATGGTGTTTTTTAATGCTTCTTGAGTGGCGCCCAGAAAAAAGTAAGCTGCCCAGGCAATGGTTGCAGCCCATATAAAGAATATACCGCTAAGAGGCCCCACTGCCAAAAACGTTGCTAAGCCAGCCAAAACGGCAATGCTTATTGAAAGCGCTGTAAGATTGTTCATAATATATTTCCAAAATTCACCTCACTTATTGTTTAGTTAGATTTCGCATTGAGGTGGTTCTACGAAACATAACACTTTCAGTTAACCGGCAGCCAAACTAAAACCAGTTCGGTTCGAATATTAGCAGATATTATTTTCGCAATAAACACCAGCATTCAAAACTCTTAATCTTGGCTAAATCAATACGCCTCATTTAAATACCGGGAACAATACTATTACAAATTCTTGCTCTACTAAATGAACACGTTACCAATGATAATTACATTATAAATTAAGGTATGCAGTATTTTTGATGCTCCGCAGAGAAATATCCGCATAAAACACAATTAATACAAGTATGAATTAAAGCCACAATTTGGCTTAGTTATAAAAAATCCACACCGCTGGTTCATCAATGCGATCTACCCACTGTTTACTAGATTGATTTTAAAATACAGGGAGATTCATAAGGCCGCTCAATTGAACACTCACGACAAATAAGAGATCAAGTTTAAAAATTATTGAGCCTTAAACGCAGATAGAAACTTGACGTTGCCATAAAGAGTAGACAATGTTTGAGCATAAGCTACGTCCGGAAAACAAGGATCTTTTCGGTAAACAGGATAGCGCAACATCCCTTATCAGGCAAACATGGACATATTGAGATCCAATATAGCAACTGACAGTTCTGATTTATCAAATGTATAAGCAAAAATCGTCCGATTAGACTTGCTTTACCGTTGATATCGCACTAGAGAGTCGATTGACAATAACTTCAACCGGCGATTAACAGTTTATTCCGTGATAATCACAATTTTTTTAACGTAGCGGGGATACTGCCGCTACGAGCTACTTTGTAGATGATAACAGCCGTCGCCACCCGGCTTATAAATACGGAAGATTCTCCGCCGGGTGACTAAAACGTCTTAACCTTCCAGAGTCGCCAATCGTGCCGCGAGAATTCCTTCTAACGACTCTAACGCTTTGGTGAAGCCCTCGATACCTTCTGCAAGCTTATCCGAAGCCATACGGTTTTCAGCATGCATGCGATCAAAAGTCGCTTTATCAATGGTTATTTTTTCAATTGCAGCGTTGGCTGCATTTGCAGGATCCAGTTTGCGTACCAGCTCACCTTCGGTAGACTGAAGTTCAGCTAATAAAGACGGCGCAATAGTCAATAAATCGCAACCTGCCAATTCAACTATCTCGCCCACGTTACGGAAGCTGGCACCCATAACTTCGGTTTTATAGCCGAATTTTTTATAGTAGTTATAGATTTCGGTGACTGACAATACGCCTGGATCTTCAGCTGGAGCATAAGAATCACGACCGGTATCTTTTTTGTACCAATCCAGAATGCGTCCAACGAAAGGTGAAATCAGGGTGATTCCGTTCTCGGCGCAGGCGATTGCCTGATGCAGGCCAAATAACAAAGTCAGGTTAGTGTGAATGCCTTCTTTTTCAAGAATAGACGCAGCTTGTATACCTTCCCAAGTTGCAGCAATTTTGATCAGAATCCGTTCACGCGAAACGCCTTGCGCTTCGTACATCGCAATCAGTTCACGGCCTACGCGGACGCTGGCATCGGTATCAAATGAAAGGCGAGCATCAACTTCAGTTGAAACACGCCCTGGAATAACGTCAAGAATCTTGCGTCCGAAAGAAACGGCCAAACGCTCAAAAGCAAGGGTAGCCACTTGTGCTGCAGATGCATCTTTACCTAAAGTCTCTCTGGCGCCTTTTAGGGTATCATCAACGATACCTTGATATTGCGGCATTTGAGCAGCAGCGGTAATCAGCGAAGGATTAGTCGTCGCATCACGAGGTTTGAAAGTTTCAATAGCCTGGATATCACCAGTATCGGCTACAACCACGGTCATTTCTCTCAGTTGTTCAAGTAAAGTCTTTGCCATTAGAGGCTCCTTTATTTTAAGATTTAAAAAAATTCAAGACATACACTCGCCATTTCCAAATTTATTCAGAATATACGCGTATGACATCCAATATAATTGCAGGGGTAGGATTATACAGTGAGTAGCTGTGATTAATCATCAAAAAGCAATCGCTCTACCTAACCTGGGGAGAAAACGATTGCTTTTAATGAGTCATGTTTCTCAGAAGCCCAAGACTACACATCCGTATAATTTTGGAAGCCACACATGATAGTGGCTATCTAGCATAGAGGTCTCTCGCTCACGCACACAGAAACCCAATTCTTTACAGACAAATTACGCTTTTTCGGCGCTTGCTTTTGCAGCAATATTTTGCCTAGCCATGTATTTAGAGACGCTACTTGCAGCCGGAGATACAGCCTTCTTTTCCATATATTTGGCAACTCCGCTCGCTTTAGGCGTTTTCTTTGCGGTCATCGACTCTCTTTCCACATACTTTGCAACCCCACTGACAATTGGGGCTTCTTTTACATGAATTGCCTGTCTTGCTACGTACTTTGCAACTCCACTTAAAATAGGCGCGTCTTTTCTAGAAATAATTTGTTTTGCTACATACTTGGCAACACCACTTACTGGTGGTTTTTCTTTCTCCAAAATTGCCTGCTCTTCCAAATACCTAGCTACTCCGGTTGCTGCGGCAGCCACTGCTGCGGCTCTTTCCTGTGCCTTTTGCATCTCTTTTTCTCTCGCCAACTGCTGTTCTCTTTCTTCTTCTTTTTCTTGCTCTTTAGCAAGTAGGCGCTGTTCTTCCAAATACCTGGCAACTATAGCGGCGGCGGCGGCCTTTCTCGCGGCGATGGACTCGTCTTCAAGATATTTACCGACCTTCGTTACCGCTGCTGTATTTCTGGCAGATATAGACTGCTTAATTAAATACTTAGAAACGCTGCTGATAACAGGCGACTTCGCTTGTTTTTCCACATATTTCGCAACGCTGCTTACTGTGGGTGCTTTTTTTGTAACAGAAGCCTGCTTTGTCACGTACTTCGCAACACTGCTTATTTTCGGCGCATTTTTTGCGAATATGGCCTGTCTTGCCATATACTTGGCGACGCTGCTCACAGGAATCTGATCCAGTTTTTCCAAGTACTTGGTAACACTGGATACTGTTTCTTGCTCCTGACCAACGTCTGCCGTTAACGCTTCTTCATAATTTTCAAGGTGATCAACAACCTCCTGGGCTGTTGATACTTCTTTCTGACTTTCAAGAGAATCAGCAACCTCATTGGCTGCCGACAATTCTTCCAAGTTTTTCAGATACCTGGTAACTCCACTTAGTACCGGCACAACTTCCTGGCTTTTCAAATACCTGGCAACGCCGGTAAGTCCGCCGAGCTCACTTACATGTGCGCGAGGACGACTGATTCGAGGTTCAACTTCCTTTTTTGAACCAAACAGTCCGAACACTAAATTGATCAAATAGTTTTGATCCATTTATCACCCCCGGTCGCGCATGTATTTTTCAACTCCGGTTCCCGCTTGTGCTGATTTTTCTTTTGCAGATTTAGCTTGTTTTTCAAGGTACTTTTCAACGCTACTTGTTACCGCTGAACTTTTCTCAGCTACAACTTGGCTTTCCAAATATCTGGCAACACCGGTTACCGCTCCCATATTATGTTTTCTCAGATATCGAGCGACACCGGAAAGTCCACTGGCATGACTGGAATATGCTCTTGAATCACTAGCTTTGGCTTTTGTTTCGCGCCTAGTAAAGAACAGATACCCAGCCACAGCAAAAGCAACTAACCCCAGCAAGTAAGTCATCATTGACTCTTCTTCGACCTTTACCGCTTCGCTTACCGCCACTTCACTTGTCGTAGCCCGTTCGGACGTCGACGATGTTCCGGCAAACTTGCTAGGCTTATAGTCAGCATCCTTGTATAGAACCTTTGGCTCAAAATCTGCCGCTGGGTATTTTGAATCCGACTCAGTCGACTCAACAGACTTAGTCTGTTTGGCCGGTGCCGACGCAGATTTGCTGCTGTCAATATCTTGATAAATTACTTTTGGCTTGAAGTCTGCTGCCGGATATTCTGTTTCTGCCCCTACTATGGGACTGGCTAATAACAGCGTAGCAACTAAACCATTCGTTAAATTATTCATTTTCACGTGTGAATCCCCCTCTATGCGTTGTTTTTAGAGTAGCCATATCAGCGTTGTTGCGCCTTTGATCTATAAATACTGAATTAATGAGTTAAACAGGGACTCACTCAATTCGGTCAGTTTTTAAATCTTCTCAATGAGCAACAACGCAAACATGGCCTTTAAAATTAAAGTACCGCTTCTACGTTTTTGACAACGTTTTCAACAGTAAAGCCGAAGTGTTTCATCAACACGCCGCCAGGTGCAGATTCGCCGAACGTATCGATACCGACAACTGCGCCTTCTAAACCAACATATTTACGCCAAAAATCAGTAATACCTGCTTCAATCGCCACACGTTTTACACCGGGTGTTAATACGCTGTCTTTATAAGCTTGGTCTTGACGATCAAATACATTTGTTGATGGCATTGAAACAACACGCGCTTGGATCCCTTTTTCTGCTAAGGCTGCTTGTGATTTTATTGCTAAATCAACTTCTGAACCGGTTGCAATGAGGATAACTTGAGCATTGCCTGCTGCTTCTGAAATAACATATGCCCCTTTACGGATAGCTGCTATTTGTTCATCAGTACGCGCTATGAAAGGCAAACCTTGACGACTTAACACCAAGCTTGAAGGCCCTGTCATACGTTCAATTGCCATTACCCAGGAAACCGCTGTTTCTGTGGTATCGGCAGGTCGCCAGACATCCATATTTGGGATGTAACGCATAGCAGAAGTATTCTCAATCGGCTGATGCGTTGGACCGTCTTCCCCTTGACCAATAGAGTCATGAGTTAAAACAGCAATGGTGCGAATTTTCATTAACGCTGACATACGCAAAGCACTTTTCGCATAATCAGAGAACATGTGGAATGTTCCGCCGAAAGGCAATAAGCCGCCATGTAACGACATACCGTTCATAATTGTGAACATGCCAAACTCACGCACACCATAGGAGATGTAATTCCCCATTTCTTTACCGCTGACATGCTTAAAGCTGCTGCAACTGGTTAAGTTAGAGCCTGTTAAGTCCGCAGAACCACCTAAAAATTCAGGTAATGTGGGAGCTAATCCGCCAATTACTTTTTGTGAAGATTGACGTGTGGCAAGATTTTCTGCTTTTGCGTTGGTTTCTGCAATCAATGCGTCAGCCGCTGCCTTCCAATTAGCCGGCAATTCACCAGCCATACGACGTTTGAATTCTGCTGCTAATTCTGGGTATTCTGCCGCATAGGCTGCGAATTTTGTATCCCATGCCGCTTCGGTTCTAGCGCCTTTTGCTTTAGCATCCCAGCCAGCATAAACATCGGCAGGAATCTCAAACGGGCCATGATCCCAACCCAGAGCAGCCTTTGTCAGATTGATTTCCGGCTCGCCTAAAGCCGCACCATGACATTCATGAGTACCCGCTTTGTTTGGCGATCCAAAACCAATAGTTGTTTTGCAGCAGATTAATGATGGCATATCAGTCATTGATTTAGCCGTGGCAATTGCCTTATTAATCTCTTCAGGATTATGTCCGTCTACTGACAGAACGTGCCAACCGTAGGCTTCAAAACGTTTTACCGTATCGTCCGTGTACCAGCCTTCAATATGACCATCGATAGAAATACCGTTATCATCCCAAAAAGCAATTAAGTTGCCTAAACCCCAAGTACCCGCTAATGCACAGGCTTCATGAGAAATGCCTTCCATCAAACAGCCATCGCCCATGAATACATAGGTATGGTGATCAACGATTTTATGACCTGGACGGTTGAATTGGTCTGCAAGCAGCTTTTCAGCCATCGCAAAACCTACACCATTGGCAATACCTTGTCCTAACGGTCCGGTCGTTGTTTCAACGCCTGGTGCATAACCGTATTCAGGATGTCCCGCACATTTTGAATGTAGTTGACGGAAAGAAGCTAATTCACTCATAGGCAAATCATAGCCACTCAAATGCAATAGCGAATAAATCAGCATTGATCCGTGACCGTTGGAAAGAACAAAACGGTCACGATCTGACCATTTCGGATTGGACGGATTGTGGCGCAGGTGATCATTCCACAACACCTCGGCAATGTCCGCCATGCCCATAGGTGCGCCTGGATGCCCAGAGTTTGCTTTCTGCACGGCATCCATGCTCAAAGCGCGTATGGCGTTCGCTAATTCTCGACGCGAAGTCATATTCTTCTCCTTACTATTATTAGATTACTAAATGGTGAATTTTCAGCCTGATCGACTCTGTCACAACATGTTCTTTCGGCGCTTACCCTGCGCAAGGATCAGAACGAGTGGTCATAGCCACTCGTTCCTGTGCCGCTATTCTAAATTAGCGTGCCTTTCTCTCATTACTTCTTCAGCAATTCCCTTATCATGAATGATATGGGAAATGGTTGCTTCCAAAAACAACAAGGTAGACAGTTCAAACACAGTCCCCATGGGCATCCCTAAAACCTTACCATATTGTTCCGGGTTACCGATTTGAAATACCGCATCGGCCAGATCGCCGATGGTTGAGCTGCTTTTCGCAGAGATCAAAACGATGTTAGCACCTATTTTTTTTGCACTTTTAGTGAATGCTATTAATTGCTCAGTCTCTCCGGATCCGGAAATAATGATCAACAAATCACCGTTTTTAATGCTCGGTGTCACAATTTCACCTACGACACTGACATCGTAACCGCCGTGAACCAGCCTCATCGCAAAGAAATTACCAACCAGCTTGGATCGCCCCGCGCCTGCAATAAATATACGCTTGGCGTTATCAAGCAATTGGGTCAACTTTACATCATACGTATCATCTGTAGCTTCAAGAACACCTGAAATCTTTTCTATGATAAGTTGCTGATGCATAATTATACCGCGTCAACCAATTCGCGAATCTCACGCGCTGCATCAGCAGGTGAAGCTGCACCATAGATTGCTGCACCAACCACGATGATGTTTGCGCCTGCGCGAACTACATCTTGAACAGTAGACGGTTTAATACCACCGGCAACAGAAATTCTGACGTTTAAGCCCAGTCTTGCGATGTCGTTCAAATCAGCAAAAGGAGTATGACCTGCAGCTTGAGCATCAAGACCTGTATGAATACCCATGATATGAGCACCCATGTCGGCAGTTGCACGTGCGCATGCAACTTTATCTTCAACATTAATTAAATCGATTTGAGCTTCTGCACCGTATGCATTGGCTGCTTTGATAACGCCTGCGCAAGTTGCAAGGCCGGATACGCCTAAAACTGTACAAATGTCAGCACCTGCCGCATAGAAAGGTGTTGCTTCGTACTCGCCTGCGTCCATAGTTTTAAGGTCAACTAAAAGCAGTTTTTCTGGGAATCTTGCTCTTAATTCTTTAACCAGGTTAAGTCCATTATATTTGATGCATGGAGTTCCGATTTCAAAAATATCAACGTAAGGAGCTACTAAGGTAGCAAGGCCTACTGTTTGGTCGAAATCCAATGAATCTAATGCCATTTGTATTAATGGTTTTGCCATGATGCGTGCTCCGATGGGTTATAGTAATAGTTATAATTTTAGTTACTTACTCTTTATGCGAATGCAACTTTAAAGTAGAAAGGGGACCGATGTCAATGCCCAATGCTCAATGTTCTGCGTTGGCACACCGATAACAGCTGAATGAGGGAAATATACAAGCAAAATGTTATAAGCTTTATTTTATACATCCGAGACAATCCGACTTCCTCCATAACGCTAGGCATTCCGTCTCTTCCTGCCGATTAAAATACTTCTTAACGACTCCAAAACAACACGTCCAACCTTCTTATTCAAACAATCGCAAGCACCAACAAGGTGTTTTTGCCCTGCATATACTTATGCAGCAGCAGCCCCCTTCCCTTTTACAATGCAGCTTTCAGCACCCCACTCTTAAATACAGCCATCCACACCGCTGAATCGGTTCATATATCATTATGGTGTGCATGTGGACAAAATAAAGCTCTTTGTGTCAAGCTTCGAACAAAATTCAACGCCCCCCTTACGGCCCAGTAATTAAACAACCTAACGATCAAAATTTTGCATATCGATAACCAAGTGACTTAGAAACACTAAGACAGGGTCAACAAAAAACGCAAAACTGATCATTCAATTCGCTCATCCGTTGCCTTACACCCAAAACCGGTAACTATGCCCCCCAACGGAATGCATACATCTTGTAATTCGATATAAATTATAATAACAATCCC
Source organism: Methylobacter tundripaludum SV96 (assembly GCF_000190755.2). Taxonomy (GTDB): domain Bacteria; phylum Pseudomonadota; class Gammaproteobacteria; order Methylococcales; family Methylomonadaceae; genus Methylobacter_A; species Methylobacter_A tundripaludum. The sequence continues at coordinate 1,434,936 of NZ_JH109152.1, forward strand.
AATTAAGAGAGAAATAACCTGATGGAACCATTTATCAATATACGCGCACTCATCATCGACATGGATGGCGTTTTATGGCACGGCGACCAGCCAATGCCCGGTTTGACCGACTTCTTTCAAACCATACGCGAGCAACAAATTCCTTTCATCCTGGCGACCAACAACGCCCGGCTAACTCAAGAGCAGTATGTCATCAAACTGGCGCAAATGGGCGTAGAGGTAAGCCGTGATGAGATACTGACCTCCAGCATGGCAACGGCGCTATACTTGACCGAGCACACCAATCCGGCCGAGAGCCGCGTCTATGTTATCGGCGAAGATGGCGCTAAGCAGCCGCTTATTGAACGAGGCTTTACCTTGACCGAACTGTATGAATTGAATGATGACAAAGACAATCCCAACATGGGTGCCGACATTGTTGTCTGCGGCATGGATAGAAACTTATCCTGGGACAAACTGGCAACCGCTACCCTGAATATTCGCGCCGGCGCCCAATTCATCGGCACTAATGCCGACACCACGCTACCGACAGAACGAGGACTCACCCACGGCAATGGCGCAATTCTGGCCGCATTACAGGCAGCCACCGGCGTAACGCCTATCATCATCGGTAAACCAGAACCTATCATATACCAGCAAGCGCTAGCGTTGCTGTGCGTCGATCCGGGTCAAACAGTGGCTATCGGCGATCGATTGGAAACTGATATTCTTGGCGCAGTTCGCACCGGGATACGCAGCCTTATGGTTTTATCGGGCGTGTCCACCGAAGACGATTTTAAAACAACAGACTATCGACCAACCTGGGTTATGCCGGACATCCGCGCAGTGACGCAAGCATTAAAAAACTGACAGCTACGCATTAAAGCTAATAGATCAGGCTCACTGCCCGCGCTATCATTAAAAAACCTGCCCTCATCGGAGCCGCTGCAATGAAAAAATTCATCAATAGCATTGATAACCTGCTTGACGAAAGCCTGAGCGGCTTTGCCAAAGCCCATGCAGATATAATTCAACTCAACACCCAGCCGCACTTTGTGAGGCGCAATAAGCCCACCGCACCCGGCAAAGTTGCACTGATTTCAGGCGGCGGCTCAGGCCATGAACCTTTGCACAGCGGCTTTGTCGGCTCAGGCATGCTGGATGCGGCCTGTCCGGGCCAAGTATTCACCTCCCCCACTCCCGATCAAATGCTGGCTGCGGCGCAAGCTATGGAAAATGGCGGCGGCGTGTTATTCATCGTCAAGAACTATGCAGGCGACGTGATGAACTTCGAAATCGCCGCCGAAATGCTCGATTGCCCGCATGACACCGTCCTGGCCTGCGATGATGTTGCCTTCCCCAAAACCCACAGCACCGGGCGACGCGGCGTTGCAGGCACCCTGATTGTGGAAAAAATTATCGGCGCGGCGGCAGAATCGGGCGCAGATTTGGCGGCCTGCAAAGCTTTGGGCGATAGAGTCAACATTGCCACCGCGTCCATGGGCGTAGCTTTGACCAGCTGCACAGTACCCGCTCTGGGTAAACCCACTTTCGACATTGGTGAAAATGAAATCGAAATGGGCGTAGGTATTCATGGTGAGCGCGGACGTGAGCGTTTAACCATGCGCAGCGCCACCGAAATTGTCGACTACCTGTCCGGCATTATTGATGACGATTTGAAACCGCAAAAAGGTCAATCGGCGTTACTGCATATCAACGGCTTCGGCGCCACGCCGTTAATGGAACTGCATCTTATTTATGAGCTGGCTTCCCGGTTCTGGGAAAAACGCGGCGTTAACATCTGCCGCTCCCTGGTCGGCAACTACACCACCTCGCTCGATATGGCGGGCTGCTCGATCACCCTCAGCCTGCTTGACGAAGAACTGCTCCGCCTGTGGGATGCGCCCGTCCATACCGCGGCCTTACGCTGGGGCTGTTAAATGCTTCGCCAGCACATCGACCAGCGCACAAATCATTAACTGACTGGTTTTAGCCCCCGCATCGATATGCCCCCGGCTGCGCTCCTCCAGAAAAGAAGCGCGTCCCTTAGTCGCCAGCATGTCCCGGGTAGACTCCATACCCGCGATTGCTGTCCGCGCGACATTGTCCAATGCTACAGGTAACGCAACCGAATCCGCTGCCGCCTGCCGCAAGCTTGCCGCGACCGGAATCAGTACATCCAGCATCGTTTTCTCGCCTGCATCGGCCTTGCCGCGCTGTTTTACTGCATCCACACCGCTGGTAAAAATCTCGGCAAAAACCTGTAAATCCAAAGGCCGTTCGCGAGCCGCTTTGCTCATCGCAACAAACAAGGTACCGTATAAAGAACCCGATGCGCCGCCCACCGCCGTCATCATGGTCATACCGATTTTCTGCCAGGCCGCCACCCAATCGAGCGTTGCCAATTCACCGCTCTGCGCTATCAGCGCTTTAATACCGCGTTGCAGATTAGTCACATGATCGCCATCACCGATAGCTTGATCCAAAGCCGTCACCTCTTCGGCGTTTGTTTCGATTGTTTTGTCTATTACCTGAATCAGGCTGGGTAATAACGCGGGAGCAAATTGCATGGTATTCCTCCAATTCAAAAAGTAATTAGGGTGATGTGCAATTCACCCGTTTGGCGAATCATACCCCAAGCAACACCTCATAAGTTAAGCTAAAAATAACTTTAATTCTCACTTGTTCTTTATTTGTTCTGATGTTATATTTTTAAAAAACGAATAGAGAACGGATTATGATTAAATCACTTACCAGAAAGCAGCAGGAGGTTTTCGATTTCTTACTGCAAAACCAGAACAACTTCCCCCATCCGCCCACGCTGGAAGAGCTTTGCGCGGGCATGGGCTTAAAGTCTCGCGGCTCCTTACATAACCACATTAAAGCCTTGATTAACGAAAACCTGGTCGAAGCACCGGAACGCAAGCAGCGAGGTATTCGCCTGACAGAATACGCCAAAGAAATGATCGGCTATTCCAATGATCAAAGCGCTCTGCCTTTTGTCGGATTTATTGCCGCCGGAAAACCCATCGAAGCCGTCGAAAACATTACTTATATGTCCATCCCCGAGCAACTGAAAACACAAAACCCCTGCTATGTTCTTAAAGTAAAAGGCGATTCTATGCTTGAGCAAGGCATCTATGATGGCGACTGGGTAATTATCGAACAACGCTGCCACGCCCGTAATGGCGAAATTGTGGTGGCCTTGATCAATAAAGCCGAAGCCACGTTGAAATTTATCGAGCAATACCCGCACGAAACATTACTTATCCCCGCTAATTCAACCATGGAAGCGATGCGTTACACCCCGGAACAAGTGGAAATTCAAGGCGTATTAGTGGGCCAAATGCGTAGCTATACTAAAAATCATTAGGAGAAATATCATGTTGCAACAACGGATACACATGCGAGACCAAGTGACCAATCGAGTTGAAATAATTATGGGAGACGGCAAACCGCCATTTGTTGAACGACTGGAGGAATTTGCAACATCCCTATTATTCGTAGTCATCATTATTTTTCTTATTCGTATATAAGACCGTATTTGCCCGCTAACTAACTATATGAGCAAAAAACCTCAGCCGGCAAACCATAGCCGGTATCCAGCCACATGGACGTGAAGACACAGATTGGCATTACGCCTCAGCCGAGCGCTAGAGACAATAGCCTCAAGATAATCAGCATTGGAAACCGACCTCATGCCGATATGCCCCCTCCCCAAAAAAATTGCGTATAAAATTTCCCCGAAGGGATGACGAATCTTTATCACTGCTTAATCTATTTTGCCGATCAAGATATGTCTTGAAAAAATCATCAACAAAAGATATGGTTCGCGCGAAATAACAGCGCATTACATTCAAGTTCCTTATCCCCTGATCACAGCATCCTTAACATGCCCGACTTCGGATAATTGATTTCTTTGGCGCACACAACCACTCGGGCTTCGCGTTGAAGTCCGGTTATGTACCTAAATCCATCAAACGCCACCCTCTTACCTACAAGGTTACTATAAATGCCCATTTCGCTTGCCGTTCTTGAAAATGTGATCCGTGAAGCCGGATCGATTGCCATGACTCATTTTAAGGACTTGAAAAATTTAGAAGTCACTAAAAAAAGCCCCCGGGACTTAGTCACCGATGCCGACGTGGCGGTTGAAGCTTTTTTACAGGAATCACTGGCCAAGCATTACCCGCAATTCGGTTTTTGGGGGGAAGAGAGCGGGCAAAGCGCAAATCAATCCAGCCGCTGGATCGTCGATCCGATTGACGGAACCCACTCATTTTCAAGAGGCCAGTACTTTTGGGGCATCAGCGTTGCACTGGAAATTGATCAGGAACTTATCTTCGGAGCGGTCTACGCGCCCGCACTGGATGATTACTATGCCGCCGAAAAGGGCAAGGGAGCCTGGAAAAACGGCCACCCCATTACCGTCTCCAATGAAAGCAACCTTGCCGATGCGATGGTTGCAACCGGATTCGCCTGCTTGCGCTCGTACTTAAAAGAAAACAACCTGCAACGGTTTTGCAGGATCGCTGAGATAACCACCGGGCAGCGCCGTTTTGGCTCTGCGGCAATCGATCTATGCCTGGTTGCAGATGGCCAAGTTGACGCTTTTTGGGAACAGGAGTTGAACCTGTATGACGTAGCAGCCGGCGCATTGATTGCTGCCGAAGCTGGCGCTACAGTTACAGACTTTCAAGGTAATAAAGGCCTCTTTCCAAAGCAGATCCTGGTAACCAACGGGAAAATTCTTAACCAACTGCTTCCGCTGATGTAATATCCGGCGATTTACTATTATGCGCTGGAATCCGGCAATGAATCCCTTTCGCAGGGTGGGCTCCAAAAGTAGACATTTTTCTGCCTTCCCAAAACACAAAAAGACCACCCATAAAAAACCACCCAACCCCGCGAAGGATTGGATGGCTTGGTTGGAATTAAGGTGCGATTAAATACAGGTCATGAGCTGTGTGCTTGGGCAGAAAAACCTGATTAGTTAGAATGAATCGCACCAGTATCAATGTGATGGTTAATTTTGGCTGACTTGATGGCAAACAGCAAAGCAATCAAACCCCATAAAGCAACAAGCCCCATTCCTAAAAGTGCAGCAATTTCAATGGTCATTTTATTCCCCTTCTTCGTCTTGAATAGACATGAGCAGATGCGAGATGGTTTGGCAAACTATCCACCAGATAAACGCACCCAACAGGATTACCGGGCTGTTACTTGAATAGCCTATGAAACCCAATCCGACACCGCCGAAATTAGAAATCTTTTTTAATTCGTCAGCAATTGATTTTCTGACTTCACGATCAAATTTTAGTTTCATGCAAAGAATATAGCATAAAAATATTTTAACTCCGCAAAAAACCATCCAACTCCGTGAAGGATTGGGTAGTTTGTGTTTGGTGGGGTGCGATTAAATACAGGTTATGCGTTTAATCGCGTGGACAGAAAAACGCAGCCCACCTTACCCCGCTGAAATAAAATCGCCTTTTGCTCTATGGATTCAAAAGGTATTCGGTCAATGGCTTGAGCGGGGCCTCGGATTGTCCCGTTTTTTGGCAGGCAGTTGGCAGCCCCAGCAAACAGGCTTGCTTATAGGCCTGCATGGCGGCCGTAGAATCATTAAGCCCTTCCAAGGTACGCGCTTTACCCAGATAAAGTTTTGCTTTATTCGTCGGCAGCAGTTCGATGGCTTTGTTAATGTCGTTTAGGGCAGGCAGATATTGTCGACTTTCCAAATAGGCCGAACCGCGATTCTGATAGGCATAGCCGACGTAGTAGCCTTTTAGCTCGATTACTTTGCTTAAATCTGCTATCGCTTCGGCATAGTGTTTTACCCTGATTAATTCTGTGCCTCGGTTGTACAATATTCTATCTATGCCCAAGCGTTTTTCATCTGCATTCTCGACCAGTCGAGCCGCATCGTCCCAAAGCAGTAGTGGGTGGGAAAAGGTTGTAAGGCGCAGCCAGGATAAAGGCATCATGAGCAGTGCAACAAAAGTCAGGGTAATAGCCGCCTGTTTTGCGTTCAGTTTTTGGCACAAAAAAGGCAACGCAGCGAAAGCGCCAGCCATCCACAGATAACTGCGGTAAAGCACAAAAGACTCCTGAATCCTGATGGTTGAAAGCTCAGTGGCAAATAACAGCCACGGGCAAAGTAGCGCAAAACCCAGCAAACCTTTTATCCCTCTTTGCAGCAGCGGGCGAGTTGCAATGATCGGGTAAACTATAAACCCGATCAACCCGAAAATTTCCGGCCAAGACCACAGGCTCAAGGCAAAGGCTTGCGGCATATCGACAGACATCCACGCCGGGCTTGGAGCGATCCATACCCACAGGTATTTAAAAAACAGGAAGCACTGTGTCAGCATCGACAAGGGATAAGCTAGATGCACATCAAAGTCCGGTCCCAGCAAAGACATTGAATTTTCGGCTGTTAGCTCATAAGCCTGTCCCAAAATATGTGCCGACTTGATCTGGAGAACTACGAATCCGCCAATCAAGCCATAGAGCATGAAGGCTGGCCAAATCAGCATCAATCGTTGACGGTTGGGCTGGTTATTGACCAGCAACAACAAGGCTATCGTTACCGCAGGGGTCATGATGGCGTGTTCTTTCGACAGCACGGCCAGAAAATACGTAACGGCGGAAGCCAATAACCAACGGTAGTTATCTCTAATCAAGCCCTCCAGAAACAAACGCCAGGTTAGCAAGGCGAACAATGTTGCCATCAGCGTGGAACGCTGAACTAAATAGGCGGCCGCATAAACAGAGGCCGGGTGCAAAGCAAAGATCAATGCGCCAAACCAGGCCAGCCAGTGCGGTGACAGGGCCTCGTTACTTTCGTCACTATTGGGAAGAACCCGTTCAAACAATCGGCGCAAAAATAAAAACAGGGTGATGGTCGTGGCAAGATGCAAAGCCAGATTACCCAGACGAAACCCGATCAGATCCAAACCAAACAACGAACGAGTCCACTCCAAGGTAGCATAAGGCAGCCAGCGCAAATCAAAGCTGAATAGCTTACCCAGATATTGATCATGCACCGAGCCATCGAAAAAATAGATGTCATCAAAGACGACGGGATTCCAGAAAAATTGCCCATAGAGCAGTGTGACCGGCAAGCATAAAGCGAGTAAGGAAAAAAAAGTTCTCATGGTGTTGCCTTAAGTCCGGTGCGTTACCGCGCGGGGGAGGGGATCAATGTCCATCACCGTCGGACGGGGTTGCAAACCCCGCCCCGCTGAGGAAGGTTACTTACGTGACTCAGCTAACATCTCTAGCCAGTGACACTTTGCACAGTAGAATTTAGTTATTCCTCTACGCCATGCCTTAATCGTACGCTTTGAATGTGGAGATACAGTTGAGCAACGTGCACATCTAAAGGTCTTACTTCCTGGAACCTTTTGATGAAAAAATATAGACTTAATCAATAGGACTAAACCAAGAAGAACGACACTAATGACTATTCTTGATTCCAAAATATACTCCACATTTTTCTAAAAAATCGTAACTATAGTTTAAAATCAAACGATATGAAAATTTTTTACCACAAGCCCATCCCGTTTGGGGTGTGACCGGTAAACATAAAAAAACCACCCAACCCCGTTCAGGATTGGATGGTTTAATTGAATATGATTAAATCAGCTTATGCGTTATGCAGGTGGGTATAAAAACACCGCCCACCCTTGAAACACTTAATGATTAGTTCTTAACATAACCCAGGGTTAAGCACTGACCGCTATAAACCCAATCTAATCGGTGTGCAGTCGCGTTTCCTGTTGGTGTCATAGTACATGTATCTGCGGCAGCAATACCTTTGTAAGCATTTGGAGTTGCTAAAATAACCCCTGCATCACTCACAGCAACTGAAGCTAATAATTTTCCAGTGACACCAGAAATTGCACTTGGAACCCCATTTGATCCCGCTCCGCAGCCAGTGATGGTGCCGGTAGGTGCGCCCTGATCACTCCAGCATGCGTCAACACCTGTTTTAAAGGGTGCCATTGATGATGTGAGTTCAGTGTAAGTTGCCTTCTTGATGTAATCCTGATAAGCCGGAATCGCCACCGCCGCTAGAATACCAATAATCGCAACCACGATCATTAATTCGATTAAGGTAAAACCTTGTTGTGGTTTTTTCATAGATAATGTGTTCATCAGACAAGCCTCGTTAAGTGAAAAAATAAACTACAACAAGACATAAGCAGAAGCCATGCCAAATAGTTACTCTTGGCCTGTCATCGCGGTTAAAACAGGGAAACAGTTTTTATATTACAAAAACAAGCCGCGCGAACAACCGGCTGCGGCAAAAATGCCCGGCAAAAAGCCCTGCCATGATAAAATGCCCTTCAAAAAGCCCTGCCAAAACCAAAACCATTGCGCTCATTTATAACAAGGGATGTCACATGCAACACGTCAGCCTACACGCCGCCACCACCTTGACCGAATGGAGCGAGCGCACCATAAGACGCCGCCTTGCCGACGGCAGCATACAGTGCGCCGCCGATAATGAGGCCTATTACAAGACTATGATCTGTTTCGATTCGATCAAACACGACATTTGCCTCCCCCTTAATTCCGATGATATTGAACTGATTAAAAGTGCCGATTCCGGCGATGCAAAGGCACAAAATGATTTGGCGTTACTTTTTTTAGAACATAACAAGCTGAAAAGCGCGGTGTATTGGCTGGAATTGGCGGCAAAGCAACATTGCACCGATGCGATGCATTTGCTGGGCTGTTGTTATTTGGAGGGTAACGGCTTACCTAAAGACAATAATCTTGCCCTTATGTGGATTGCCAAAGCGGCCTCGCTGGGTCACCCGATAGCGCTCGCGCAGATTCAGTCGATACGCCTGACTTAAAAGTTGCGGTGTACGTACCGTGAGTATGCTGAACAGCAAGTCATTCGCTGCAAATTGATTCCACGATGCCTCATCCAAGCTACTTGATGAATAGTTACAAAATAAAGGCTTACATAGTGCAACATACTATATATTGCTATAGCATACCTATACAGCATCAAAAGGATCCATACGATGACGACTCTAGCCAACACCCCCAAGAAAGCAACCAACATTACCCTCTCATCCGCTGTATTGACTGAAGCGAAGGCGTTAGGAATCAACATTTCCCAGTCTTGCGAGCAATTCTTACGCGAACTGGTGCGCAATGAACGCGAACGGCGCTGGCAGCAGGATAACGCCGATTTTATCGCCGCTTATAATCAGACCGTGGCGGATGAAGGTTTGCCATTAGACTCATGGCGCTGGTTCTGACATACCGCGTTTTGATGCCTCTCGCAACAGTGGTGAATAGGCTTAAATGACGCCGTATTTTCTGGATGTTCAAAGTGATTTGTTACAAAGACTGGAGACCCGCATCGTCATACCGCTACGCAGACGCGATCGTTTTGCCGCCGTTAATCTTCCCGCCAATCTTACGCCGACATTTGAGATAGAAGGTGTCGAATGCCTGCTGGAAACACCCAACCTAGCAGCCGTGCCGCTTCGCTTGCTGAAAACGCCAATCGCATCACTTGCATCCAGGCAATTCGAAATTACTGCGGCGTTGGATTTTCTATTTCAGGGATTCTGAGATTTGTTGATACCGAACAACCGCTGACCACAATGGGCGGTTGTTCGGTAAAAGATCTGCTTACTGTAACTTAGCCTTAAGCATTTTGTTCACTTCGCCGGGATTTGCCTTGCCCTGCATTTCCTTCATCACCTGCCCGACAAAAAAACCGAAAACTTTATCTTTACCGCTACGGTATTGCTCAACCTGATCCTGGTTGTCGGCAATGATTTTATCGATAATAGCCTCAATAGCGCCAGTATCGGTGATTTGTTTCAAGCCTTTGGCTTCGATAATTTCATCGGCTGTAGCGGTGCTCTGCCACAGTTCTTCGAACACCTGTTTGGCAATCTTGCCGGAAATGGTGTCGTCGCTGATGCGCTTTAACAATCCCGCCAGACGCTCGTGGCTAACCGGCGAATCGGTAATTTCCAGGTCGGCTCTATTAAGCGCGGCTAAGAGATCGCCGGTCACCCAGTTGGCGCACATTTTCGCTTCGCAGCCCGACTCTTTAACCACGGTTTCGAAATAATCAGCCAGCGAACGAGAAGATGTCAGGATCGTAGCGTTCTCTTCATCCAAAACATAATCATCCTTAAAGCGCTGTTTTTTCGCTTGCGGCAATTCCGGCAATTGGGCTTTTATTTGCGCTTTAAAGTCTTCATCAATCAATACCGGCAACAGATCGGGATCGGGAAAATACCGGTAATCATTGGCCTCTTCCTTGCTGCGCATGGAGCGAGTTTCATCCTTGTCGGAATCGTACAATCGGGTTTCCTGAACTACGGTACCGCCGCTTTCTATCACCTCGATTTGCCGCTCGATTTCGTGATTGATGGCTTTTTCGACAAACTTGAACGAGTTGATATTTTTGATTTCAGCCCGGGTGCCGAATTCTTTTTGGCCTTTGGGACGCACCGATACGTTGGCATCGCAGCGGAACGAGCCTTCCTGCATATTACCGTCGCAAATACCCAGATAGCGCACCAGTTCGTGCATTTTCCTCATGTAAGCCACGGCTTCTTTAGCCGAACTCATTTCCGGCTCGGAAACGATCTCCAGCAACGGCGTACCGGCACGGTTTAAATCGATCCCGGTCAAGCCGTGAAAACTGCCATGCAACGATTTGCCCGCGTCTTCTTCCAGATGAGCGCGAGTGATGCCGATGCGCTTGCTTACGCCGTCAACGTCAATATCCAGATGGCCGACACCGACGATAGGCAAATCCATCTGGCTGATTTGATAGCCCTTGGGCAAGTCCGGGTAAAAATAATTTTTCCTGGCGAAAACCGAATACGGCGCGATATGCGCTTCGATGGCCATGCCGAAGATGACCGCCATGCGCACGGCCTCTTCATTCAATACCGGCAACACGCCCGGCAAGCCTAAATCGACCGCGCAGGCCTGGGTGTTGGGTTCCGCGCCGTAAGCGGTGGACGCCCCGGAAAAGATTTTTGATTTTGTGGCGAGTTGGGCGTGAATTTCCAAGCCGATTACTGTTTCCCATTGTGTATTCATTTTAGTAGTTCCGTGTTATTCGGCAAAAACATCGGCCAGATCAATATCCAGCCCAGGAAAAAGATAGGGTTTTGCGATGTCGTCACCGGCATGCATGGCGAATAGTTGGTATTTTTCGGTGTCCTTATCCAGCAGAAACTGATAGACCGCTTGTTCGTAGGGATAAACCAACCAGTACTCGGTGACGCCGTTTTCCTGATAAAGGTCGTATTTAAGGCGCATTTCTTTCTTGCTGTTACCGGGTGAGAGTACTTCGATAATCCAGTCCGGCGCGCCATTGCAACCTTGTTCGGTGAGTTTTTCTTTATCGCAGATTATGCATAAATCGGGCTGGACGACACTGAAAACCTCCTGGTCGGTTAGTTTTGATTTTTTGCTGTTGTAGAGTTTGACATCGAATGGCGCGTAAAAAAGTTTGCAGGGTCTTTTGTGGAAATACTGATAAAGACTGCCACCCAGATTGGTAATAACGCTCTGATGCTTCAGGCTAGGCGCGGGGGACATTGCCATAATCTTGCCCTTGATCAGCTCGACCGTTTCTTCCAGCCGCCACGTCAAGTAATCGGCATAGCTGTAGGTACCGTTTAAATCCAATTGCGAGAGTTCTGTGATTTTCGTCATGAGAGCGTCTCCTTATTCAAAGCCTTTTGGCGTTTGTTGGTGCCAATCGGTGACTTGTTGATACTGATGGGCGATATTCAACAACCGGTCTTCCGCAAAGTAGTTGCCGATGATTTGCAAGCCCACGGGCATGCCGTTTGCAAACCCTGCGGGAACCGACATGGCAGGAACCCCGGCAAGATTTATCGCAATCGTGTAAATATCGGATAAATACATTTCAATCGGATTGCCTATTTTTTCGCCAATACCGAACGCGGTTGACGGCGTTACCGGCCCCATAATCACATCGACTTCCGACAGCGCTCTTTTAAAGTCTTCGCTGATCAGGCGGCGGATTTTTTGCGCCTTAATATAATAAGCGTCGTAATAGCCTGCCGACAGCGCATAGGTGCCCATCAAAATGCGACGCTTAACTTCCTTGCCGAAGCCTTCGCCGCGCGAACGGGTGTACAGATCGGTTAAGTCCGCCGGATTTTCGCAGCGGTAGCCGAACCGTACGCCGTCAAAACGCGACAAGTTCGCGGAGCACTCGGCAGGAGCAATGACGTAATAAGCGGGAATGGCCAGCTTAAGCGTGGGCATGGATATTTCCGTTACTTGGGCGCCCAATTTCCGGCATTCGTTGATAGCCGCTTCAAGCGCTGTCGCCACATCGCTGTTCAGTCCTTCGCCGAAAAACTCTTTGGGCAGGCCGATTTTTAAACCTTCGAGGCTGTTGTTTAACCCGGCCCTATAATCAGGAACCGGCAAATCGACGCTGGTTGAATCCTTTTCATCGAAACCGGCCATGGTTTGCAGCATGATAGCCGCATCTTCGGCGCTACGGGTCATCGGTCCGCCTTGATCCAGACTGGAGGCATAAGCAATCATGCCGTAACGGGACACCCGGCCGTAGGTCGGTTTTAATCCGGTAATGCCGCAAAGAGCTGCAGGCTGGCGTATCGAACCGCCGGTATCGGTGCCGGTCGCGCAGACTGCCAGCCGCGCGGCAACAGCCGCCGCCGTGCCGCCTGACGAACCGCCGGGAACGGTATTAACATCCCAGGGATTTCTGACTACGCCGTAATAGCTGGTTTCGTTGGATGAGCCCATCGCAAACTCGTCCATGTTCAATTTGCCCAGCATCACCGCCCCGGCGTTATTAAACTTATCCACCACCGTTGCATTGTAGGGTGCAATAAAATTATCCAGGATTTTTGAACCGCAGGTTGTTTTAACGCCCTCTGTGCAAAAAATGTCTTTTTGTGCAACCGGGATGCCGGTTAACAGTTCCGCATCGCCCTTTGCCAACCTGGCGTCGGCTGCTTCGGCTGCCTGCAAGGCCAAGTCTTCGGTGACCGTGATATAAGAATTAAGTGAGCTGTGCTGCTTGAGTCTGCCTAAAAAAGCCGTGGTCAATTCCACGCTTGAAAACTCGCCGGAACGCAGGCCCTTGGCTAATTCCGCAATTGTTTTGTTATGCATAGTTATTACTTTCCCTTTACTCAATTACTTTGGGCACTAGATAAAGTCCCGCTTCTACTTGGGGCGCAATGGCTTGGAATTTTTCGCGATTGTCCTGCTCGGTGACCGCATCGGCTCGTAATCTTTGCACTTGATCCATCGGGTGAGCCATAGGCTCGACGCCGTCAGTGTCAAGATCGCTCATCCGCGTCATCAAATCCAGCATCCCGGACAAGTCTTTTGCATAAGAAGCAACATCTTGCTCCTCGATTCCCAGTCGCGCTAAATGCGCAATCTTCTTCACATCATCCGCCGTTAAAGACATTTTTAACTCCCAATAAAATTTCAGCGATTCTAAATATTATTGTGTTTATAATACTTTATATCTTGCTCAAACACTCGCTTGATTGATAAAGTAATACAATTTTTATTCCCCCAAAGGATACAGCTAAAAATGTTCAAAAGAATTCGCGGCCTTTTCTCCAACGATCTCGCTATTGACTTAGGAACCGCCAATACATTGATCTACATTCCCGGCCAGGGAATTGTACTTAATGAGCCATCGGTGGTGGCTATCAAAGAAGACAGAATCAGGGGTAATAAAACCATTGCCGCTGTCGGCCTTGATGCAAAACTCATGCTGGGACGTACACCGGGCAATATTACTGCAATCCGCCCATTAAAAGACGGAGTAATCGCCGATTTTGCCGTCACCGAGCGGATGCTGAGATTTTTTATCGAAAAAGTCCACCAAAGCAAATTACTGCGCCCCAGCCCACGCATTTTAATCTGTGTTCCTTGCGGCTCAACTCAGGTTGAACGTCGTGCTATTCGAGAGTCAGCAGCAATGGCCGGTGCGCGCGAAGTTTATTTGATTGAAGAACCCATGTCGGCAGCTATCGGCGCGGGCTTGCCTGTTGATGAGGCGTGCGGCTCGATGGTTTTGGATATTGGCGGCGGCACCTCTGAAGTGGCAGTCATCTCAATAAACGGCATCGTCTATTCCTCGTCTGTCCGTATCGGCGGCGATCGCTTTGACGAAGCCATTATCAATTATGTGCGCAGAAACTACGGCACCTTGATTGGTGAGGCCACCGCAGAAAGAATTAAACATGAAATCGGCACAGCTTACCCCGGCAGCGAAGTCAGGGAAATAGAAGTTAAAGGCCGTAATCTGGCCGAAGGCGTGCCGCGCAGCTTCTCCTTGAACAGCAATGAAATCCTGGAAGCGCTGCAAGAGCCGCTATCCGGTATTGTCGGTGCGGTAAAATTGGCCTTGGAACAAACTCCGCCTGAACTCGGTTCGGATGTGGCGACTCGCGGCATATTCTTAACCGGCGGCGGCGCATTATTGAAGGATATAGACAGACTGATAGCTGAAGAAACAGGTCTGCCGGTCTATATCGCTGACGACCCGCTAACCTGTGTTGCACGAGGCGGCGGCATGGTTCTGGAAATGCTGGATAAAAAAGGAGTCTCTACTTTTTCCTTAGAGTAATGATGTTTATTCTTTAAAATCATTTATTTTGGTAGCAACAAAGTCCGCAGGTTGAGTTACAACGGCACGGGCAGATGTTTTGCTCCCTGCAAAACCTGTATTGCCCGCATCCTTGCGGGTTATGCAGGAACCGCGCAGCGGTGTCCCGAAGCGCATCTTTTTGCGCCGTAACTCAACAGATGCGGCAATGGTTTGTCGAGTTACCTACGCTACGCTAACTCGATCTACGCGTTACCAACATTTTTTAACTGGATAAAGAGGCATCCCGCTATAAAACTTTTATTTGCTACTGGTCCTTCTATCAATACCCGTCTGCTTGTGGCGATAATTGCTTCAGTTGCTTTACTGATCACTGAACACCAAAGCCATCAACTGGACGCACTTCGCGCCACATTATCAGTTATTGTCGACCCGCTGAAATATTTGGTCGATTTACCGACCGTACTGATCGAGCAAACCGCCGATTCTGTCAGCTCATACTCGACCTTAAAAAAAGAAAATACCCAATTACGCGAAGAACAATTCATCGACAAAACCCGATTGCTTAAATTCGACTCTTTGGAAAAAGAAAATATTCGTCTGCGAGCCTTATTGGAAAACTCCTTTAAACTCGGCGAACAACTGTTGATCGCGGAATTATTGTCGATCAATACCGCGCCTTACGAAAACATCGTGGTAGTCAACAAAGGCACCCGCTTCGGCGTCCACCCCCAACAGCCGGTACTGGATGCGAACGGAGTTGTCGGCCAGGTCTTTCGTGCGTTGCCGTTCAGCTCCGAAATCATGTTAATTACCGACCCTAACCATGCCATCCCGGTACAGGTTAATCGTAACGGCCTGCTGACCATTGCGGTAGGCAGCGGCCAGTTGAACCGCCTTAACTTACCTTTTTTACCCAATAATGCGGACATTCGCCCCGGCGATTTACTGATCACATCGGGTTTAGGCGGCACTTTTCCATCGGGTTATCCGGTTGCCATCGTCGATGATTTTACCCCGATAACCAACAAACCTTTCGTCAACATTACCGCCACCCCCAAAGCCATGCTGGACCGAAACAGGGAGCTGCTGATCGTCTGGAGCGACTCATCCCCCGTTTCACTCAGCTCACCGCCCACATCACACGAAAAAGCGCCCGAGACGCCCCCCCCCAGCGGCCAAGCCACCGAAAACGGATTAATACGCGAAGCACCCAAAGGGAAACGGGCAAGAACAGCCCGTGATGATAAATCCACAGGGGCACCGGCAGGGACAGGCCGTAATGACCAATCCGCCGGGAGCGGATTGACGCGCAAAGTGCCCGCCGCGGCACAGACAGGGGCGGACAATGATGAATAGCTATTCCGGCTTTGGCCGCATTATGTTGACCGTTGTCATGGCGATGTGCTTAAGAATTGCACCTTGGCCGGGTTTCTTGTCCGGTATAAATCCGGACTGGGTGCTTCTGGTGCTTATCTATTGGACCATTGCCGTACCGGAACGTATCGGTATCTTTCATGCATGGACAGTCGGGTTACTGACCGATGTATTGACCGGCAGAGTATTCGGCCAATATGCACTGGCCTATACTTTAATTATCTATTTTTGCCTGATACTGCATAAACGTTTGCGCCAATTTCCATTACCCCAACAGGGCTTGTTTATTTTCTTTTGCCTGCTGTTTTCCCAAATACTGCTTTTCTGGCTAAAAAACATTCAACACCCCGCTCAACTGCATACTTCTTTCTGGCTGCCTGTTTTTACCGGTACGCTATGCTGGCCCCTGATTTATACAGCACTGCGCCGCGTCCGTTTGTCGCGCCGCACTAAATAAAACACTCCGTAGCTGTTATGTCCCGTATCTATACTATTAAAAATAAGTTAGTAGAGAGTCGTCTTTTTCTCAACCGTATTATTTCCGCCTTTGCTCTCATACTGTTATTAACTTCCGGGCTGATCGTGCGACTGGTTTACCTGCAAATTGTCGGGCACGAACATTACGCAACACTGGCAAAAGACAACAGCATTAAAATCGAACCCCTGGTACCGACAAGAGGCATTATTTACGACCGGCACGGTAAAGTCCTGGCCGACAACACACAGTCTTTCAGCCTTGAGTTAATTCCCGAGCAAATCGCTGATCTTGATGACACGCTGCTGCGCTTGCAAAAACTACTCAACATCTCTGACGAAAAAATCGACCAATACCAGAAACAACGCAAACGGCAAAAACGCTTCGTCAGCACGCCTTTGTTAATCAGCATGACCGACGAAGAACTCGCCAAATTTGCCGTAGTCAGGCCTTATTTTCCCGGCGTTGACATTCAGGCCCGCCTGGTTCGACACTACCCCTACGCCGAGCTGGCCTCTCATGTGGTCGGCTACGTAGGCCGCATCAACGAAGCGGAAATGAAATCCCTGCCCATCGCCGAATACCGGGGCTCAACCCATGTCGGCAAAATAGGCATAGAAAACACCTATGAAGCCGAACTGCACGGCAAGACCGGCTATGCGGAAATAGAAACCAATGTACAGGCTCGCGCCATCAATACGGTGAACTCAGTTCCCCCAACGCCGGGTGAAAATCTTTATCTGACCCTGGATATAGATTTACAAAAAACCGCTTATGATGCATTGGACGGCTTCAACGGCGCAGTGGTCGCCATTGACATTAAAACCGGCGGCGTACTGGTCTTCGCCAGCCGCCCCGGCTTCGACCCCAATCCTTTTGTTATCGGCATCGCCAACGACGCCTATCAGGCCCTGCAATCCTCCGAGAATCAACCGCTCTATAATCGGGCGTTGCGCGGTTTATATCCGCCGGGATCAACCATTAAGCCGTTCATCGGACTGGCCGGACTTGAATACAATGCGATCAACGCCGAGCACAAACTGTTCTGTCCCGGTTATTATCAGCTGCCGAATGTCAGCCACCACTATCGGGATTGGAAAAAAGGCGGCCATGGTTCGGTTAATATGACCGAGGCCATTACTCAGTCCTGCGACGTGTATTTTTACAGTCTGGCATCCATGCTGGGCATAGACCGTATGCATGATTTTTTACAGCATTTTGGCTTTGGCGAAAAAACCGGCATTGATCTGTCCGGGGAAAAGCCGGGATTAATGCCCTCGCGCGAATGGAAACGCAGTCAACGCAATCAGTCCTGGTATCCGGGAGAAACGCTGATCACCGGAATAGGCCAAGGGTATCTCCAGGTTACGCCGATACAGCTGGCCAAAGCCACCGCGACCTTGGCGAATAAAGGCAAAGTCGTCACGCCCTTTCTGGTGAAAAACACTGTCGGCCCCGACCCCACCGAGCCTGACGTGGAAAATCCACCGAGCAACATTACGATTAAACCCGAAAATATTAATAGCATCATCTCAGCCATGGTCAATGTTATTCATGATCCACACGGCACAGCCAAGGGCATCAGCAAAGACATTAATTATCAAATCGCCGGTAAAACCGGGACCGCGCAGGTTTTTAATATCAAGCAGGATGCCAAATACAACGAAAACGACATCGACTTCAAATTACGCGACCATGCCTTATTTATTTCTTTCGCCCCGGCTGATGATCCCAAAATTGCAGTTGCCGTCATCGTTGAGAACGGCGGTCACGGCGGTTCAGTCGCGGCACCCATCGCGGGGCAAGTTATCAAGCAATTTTTAAGGGAGCAACAATGAAAGCTGAAACCCGTAGCGAACAATTTCATCCGCCGTCAGTTCTCGGCAATATCCTCAGAAAACTGCATATAGACATCCCCTTATTTATCGGTTTGTCGCTTATTTCCCTATTGAGCTTTATTATTCTTTACAGTGCCGGCAGTCAGGACATGGACGTGCTACTGCGCCAAGCGGCGCGCGTCGGATTGGCTTTTCTTTTGATGACAGTACTGGCTCATGTCGATCCTTACCAGTTTAAGCGCTATTCCGCACTGCTGTTCGGCTTGGGAATCTTGCTGCTCGTTGCGGTACTGGTTATGGGTCAATTCGGAAAAGGTGCGCAACGCTGGCTGGACCTTGGCGTTTTTCGTTTCCAGCCCTCGGAAATGATCAAAATCACCACGCCGATGATGGTCGCCTGGTATTTGGCGGAACACGCATTGCCGCCCAAACCCAAACAATTGCTGATAGCCAGCATACTGATCGTTGTTCCGACCTTATTGATCGCCAAACAACCTGACTTGGGCACCGCGTTACTGGTTGCCAGCTCCGGCGCCGCCGTACTGTTTTTTGCCGGTCTCTCCTGGCGGTTCATACTGGCAATCTCCGCCACACTGGCAGGACTGACACCGATACTCTGGCATTTTATGCGCCCTTATCAACGCGACCGGGTGCTCACCTTTCTAAACCCGGAAGCTGACCCGCTGGGCAGGGGCTACCATATTATCCAATCGAAAATCGCTATCGGTTCCGGCGGCATCTATGGCAAAGGCTGGCTGGGCAGCACCCAGTCGGAACTGGACTTTTTACCGGAAAGCTCCACCGACTTTATTTTTGCAGTCTTCGCTGAAGAGTTCGGACTATTCGGCTGCTTAGGCTTGCTGACCTTGTACCTGCTTATCATCAGCCGCTGCCTGTATATTGCCTCGCAGGCTCAGGACACTTACAGCCGGTTACTAGCCAGCAGCCTGGCTTTTACCTTTTTTGTTTATGTTTTTGTCAACATCGGCATGGTCATCGGCGTACTGCCTGTGGTCGGCGTTCCGTTACCCTTAGTCAGTTACGGCGGCACCTCGATAGTAACGTTGCTGGCCGGTTTCGGCATTCTTATGTCGATTCATACCCATAAAAAATTCCTGCCACACTCATGAATGGAAAAGCAGGCGAAAGACGAAGGGCTAAAGGCTAAAGGCTAAAGGCTAAAGGCTAAAGGCTAAAGGCTAAAGGCTAAAGGCTAAAGGCTAAAGGCTAAAAATTGTGGGCCTTTGTGTCTTCGATTGATACCTTAACATTTCTGTCTCACTTATGAATCCCACACAAGCTCAAACACAAGGCTAAAAAGATGCACAAATACAACCTTATATACCGGCTCAGAAGCATCCCTTGCGCCTTGCGCCTTGCGCCCTTCGCCTTGTGCCTCTTACTCGCCTCCTGTACCGGCAACATAAAAGACACCGAATCAGTTCATACCTTTATCGAGCAAATGGTCACAAAGCACCAGTTCGATGAAGCAGAACTTGATGATTTGTTTGAAACAGTCGAGATTAAGCAAGACATACTCAAAAGAATCTCCTCACCCTCGGAAGGCTTGCCCTGGTATAAATACCGCAAAATATTCCTGACCGAAGCGCGTATCGACGCAGGCGTGCAATTCTGGCGGGACAATGCCCCCGCGCTGGCGGCTGCGGAAAAACAATACGGCGTTCCGGCCGAAATCATTGTCGCCATTATCGGCGTTGAAACCCTGTTCGGAAAAAACACCGGCAACCATCGCGTCATCGACGCCCTGTCTACCCTGGGTTTTGCCTATCCGCCGCGCAGCAAATTCTTTCTCGGTGAACTTGAAAGCTTCCTGCTGCTCTGCCGCGACGAACATATTAACCCCGCCGATCCAGTAGGTTCATACGCAGGCGCCATGGGGCTGCCGCAATTTATGCCCAGCAGTTTCAGGGCTTATGCTGTTGATTTCGACAACGATAATCGCCGCGACATCTGGCACGACAACAGCGACGTCATAGCCAGCGTCGCCAATTATTTTGCCAAACATCATTGGCAAACCGGCCAAGCTATTGCTGTTCCCGTTACAGCTAAATACAAAAACTATGAACCAGTTCTCAACAATAACCTTAAGCCTGATTTAAGGGTTGCCGAGTTAGAATCACTCAACTTAATTACATCGAGGCAATTACCTTTAGACAGTAAAGTGAAACTGCTTAGCTTTGAACAGCAAGAACAAGGCAAAGAACTCTGGGCGGCATTAGACAATTTTTATGTCATTACCCGTTACAACCACAGTCCTTTATATGCCATGGCCGTTTATCAGTTAAGCCTATCTATTTTAAATAAAAAAGGCTCATTCCCATGAACAAGATCATACCGTTACTCCTAATTTTTGTTTTATGCAGTTGTACCACCGAACAAGTAAGAACCAGCGACATCTCAAGCCCAACATCGGTTACAACTGCCCCCTCCAGGCATCATTCAAGATTAAACATCGGTAGTTCCGATACCAGCCCCACCTCCGACGAAGAAGAAAATCTATTACCCCGCATTGTCCGTTACCTGAAACAAGGCGTAGCCTCATGGTACGGCCCCGATTTTCACGGCAAAAAAACCGCATCCGGCGAAATATACGACATGTATGCGATGACCGCCGCTCACAAAACACTGCCGATTTCATCTTACGCTCGCGTCACCAACCTGGAAAACCAGCGTAGCGTTATTGTCCGTATCAATGACCGGGGCCCTTATCATGGTAACCGCGTAATGGACCTGTCTTACGCTGCCGCCCAAAAACTGGACCTTGAACAGGCGGGAACAGGAGCCGTTGAAATCAAGGCGATAGCCCCCGAACAAGCGTTAGCGCAGCTGCAAAATGCAGCGGAACAACAAGACAAGAGCGTCTATTTACAAGTAGGCACCTTCGGCAACAAAAATAAGGCGCTGAAATTGCAAAACAAAATTGCCGCACATCAATTACCTCAGCCTGAAATACTACCATCAACACACCAAGGCGCTACGCTCTACAAGGTCCAAATGGGACCTATCAAATCACCGGAGAGTGTCCACAAACTGAATATACAGCTGGCAAAACTGGGTATAACAGCGACTCAATTTGTTACTGAAACCGATCAAAAACAAATCTCCATGATACAATAAACTCATGTTTTTCTGAGTCCACCCCCATTAGAGAGCGATGATCCTTTTTAAAAATCTTCCCGTTTTATTATTTTTTAGTTTGTTGATTGCCACGACCGCGGCAAACGCAGAAGACGCCGAAATCACGACCCCGGCAGCGCCCACCATTGCTGCCAGCGGCTACATATTAATGAACTATGACACCGGCAAAGTACTGGCAGAAAACAACGCCGATGTTAAGCTTGCCCCCGCCAGTCTCACCAAGATTATGTCTGTTTATGTGGTGTTTCGGGAAATCAGCAATGGCCACCTACATTTAAACGACCTGGTCACTATCAGCCAAAAAGCCTGGGAAACACCCGGTTCGCGTATGTTTATTGAAGTCGGCAATCAGGTTAAAGTTGAAGACCTGTTAAAGGGCGTCATCATTCAATCCGGCAACGATGCCAGCGTTGCTTTGGCGGAACATATCGCCGGTGATGAAACCACTTTTGCCGACATGATGAATCAACATGCCGAACGTCTGGGCATGAAAAACAGCCATTTCCAGGATAGCAATGGCTTACCCATCGACAACCACTACACCACCGCCCGCGATCTGGCCATACTCAGCCAGGCTTTAATCAAGGAATTTCCTGACTACTATCGTTGGTTTTCACAAAAAGAATTCACCTTCAACAACATCGTTCAGCACAACCGCAACCAACTGCTTTCTCGTGATGAGACAGTGGATGGTATTAAAACCGGTTTTACCGATGCCGCCGGCTATTGCCTGGTCGCTTCCGCGTTAAGAAACGACATGCGCCTGATTTCCGTGGTGATGGGCGCCAGCAGCCCCAACGCCAGAGCTAACGAAAACCAGAACCTGCTCAACTACGGCTTTCGTTTTTTTGAGGCGCACAAACTGTATCAAGGAAAAACCTCCCTGGCCGAAGCGAGAGTTTGGAAAGGCGACACTAAAAACCTGCAACTTGGCTTGGCCGAAGATCTTTATGCCACGATTCCCCGTGGCCATTACAACGACCTAAAAGCCGTTATCAACATTGATAAAAAAATTACCGCGCCGGTTAAAGAAGGCACAAAACTGGGTACGGTCAACGTCACACTTAAAAATGAAGTGGTCGCCAACAAAGACCTGATCGCCCTGAAATCGGTAGAACAAGGTAATATTTTCCAGCGGATCTATGACAGTGCCATGATGATGCTGGAGAAACCGGATGGACAATAAAACCGTCTATTTAAACGGCCAGTATTTGCCGTTAGCCGATGCAAAAGTATCGGTCATGGATCGCGGCTTTTTGTTTGGCGACGGGATTTATGAAGTAATCCCGTCCTACTCGGGTTCGTTGTTTCACTTTCAGGAACACATGGAACGGCTGGAAAACAGCCTGTCTTCGATACGTTTAGCAAACCCGCATGACCGGGCGCAATGGCTGGAAATCCTGACGCCCTTGCTGGATACCAGCCTGGATCAATATATTTACCTGCAAATTACCCGTGGCATCGATTCCAAAAGAGACCACTCTTTTCCGGAAAACGTTACGCCTACCGTGTTCGCGATGTGCTCAAACATCGTGCCGCTTGCAAATCTGGATTCCGGAGTAAAAGCCATCAGCGTCGATGACAGCCGCTGGGAATTGTGCAACGTTAAAGCCACCACGCTGCTGGCCAATATTTTGCTCAGACAACAGGCTGTAGAAAAAGGGTGTGCCGAAGCCATCCTGGTTAAAGACGGCTATGTGACTGAAGGCGCCGCCAGTAATATATTTGCCGTCATCGACGGCATCCTGATTACACCGCCGCAAGGCTCCGAAATATTGCCGGGCATAACCCGCGATGTCATTCTGGAAATCGCCAGGAAAAACAACATCCCCTATAGTGAAGACATCATTTCACTGGATGCCTTAAAAACAGCCAGCGAAATTTGGTTAACCAGCTCTACACGGGAAATCGTACCGGTTGTTCAACTTGATAATGAAACCATTGCAAACGGCAAACCCGGCCCCATATGGCGAATCATGAATCAATTATTCCAGGCTTACAAGCAATCACGACCATGAGCGAAGAAACCCTATTAGAATTTCCCTGCCAATTCCCGATCAAGGCAATGGGCAAAACCGATCTGGAACTCGACCTGCTGGTTATAGAAATCGTGCGTCGCCATGTTACCGACATTAACGAAAACGCCGTGACCACACGCCCCAGCAAAGACGGCAATTACATCGCCGTCACCGTAATCATAGAAGCATCCAGCAAGCAGCAACTGGATGCTATTTATCAGGATTTAACCGACCATCCGCATGTCTTGATGGCTTTGTAGAGTCGTTGCAGCGCAACGTCGCCTCATGCCGATAACCATCCGTAACCTGGGCATTCAGCCCTATGAATCCACCTGGCAAGACATGCAGCGATTTACCCAAAATCGCGAGGCAGAAACCGCCGATGAAATCTGGATCACCGAACACCCTCCCGTTTATACGCTGGGCTTAAACGGCAAGCGTGAGCATCTGCTGAATACCGGCGCGATTCCGGTCATTAATTCCGACCGTGGCGGACAAGTGACCTATCACGGCCCCGGCCAGCTGATTATTTACACCCTGGTCGATATTAAACGTCTGAATTTCGGCGTCCGCCAACTGGTCACAACCCTGGAACAAGCCATGATCTTCGCCTTGGCGCAACACGGCATTATCGCCGTAGCCAGAGCCGACGCCCCCGGCGTTTACGTAGATAACAAAAAAATCGGTTCCATCGGCCTGCGCATTAAAAGAAATTGCAGCTATCATGGCCTGAGTATCAACAACCACATGGATTTGCGCCCTTTCGACCATATCAATACCTGCGGTTATTCAGAACTTGAAGTTACCCAACTGGCCGATCTGGGCGTGACTGTCAGCAATGCTGAACTCGCCATTCCTGTTACCCAAGCTATCATTACGGCATTACAACAATGACTTATCAAGCGCCCTCTCGTTCCACGCCCGAATCTCACCAGCGCAACACCGAAAAGCTGGCAAGAATCCCGATCAAAGTGGAACCAGCCGAAACCACTTTGCGCAAACCCGAATGGATACGCATAAAAATATCGGCCAGCGATGAAGTCACCCGCATCAAACAACTGCTGCGCGAAAACAACCTGCATACCGTTTGCGAAGAAGCCGCCTGCCCCAATCTGGGAGAGTGTTTTCAGCACGGCACCGCCACGTTCATGATCATGGGCGATTTATGCACCCGCCGCTGCCCTTTTTGCGATGTCGCACATGGCAAACCGCTGGCGCTGGACAAAGACGAGCCACAGCACCTGGCCGATGCGATACAGGTCATGGCCTTGAAGTACGTAGTCATCACTTCGGTAGACCGCGATGATTTAAGAGACGGCGGTGCCGGACATTTTGCCGAGTGTATCGAAAAAATCCGCCGGCAAACGCCCTCCACCAAAATAGAAATTCTGGTGCCCGACTTTCGCGGACGCATCGAAAAAGCCGTAGCCCTATTAGCCGAACATCCCTGCGACGTATTCAACCACAACCTGGAAACCGTCCCCCGGCTGTACAAACAAGTCCGCCCCGGTTCCGACTACCAAGGCTCGCTGAATTTGTTGCAACAATTCCACCAAGCCCAGCCGCAAGTCCCCACCAAATCGGGTCTGATGCTCGGCGTAGGCGAACATCAGGACGAAGTCCATCAAGTCATGAAAGATTTATTAGCCCACGGCTGCTCAATGCTGACCATAGGCCAATACCTGCAACCCAGCAAAGCCCATTTGCCGGTTCAAAGCTACATCACCCCCGAACAATTCGATGAATACGGCGCAGTTGCCAAGGCCCTGGGGTTTAAACAAGTCGCCAGCGCACCGATGGTTCGGTCGTCCTACCATGCAGATCTTCAGGCTAAATCTGTCATTCAGGAGTGACGGACACAGCTATTTACGACTGAACAATGCTTATCGCTACTAATACGGCATGGATTCACGTCAGGCTATATCGCCTAACGCCCTTCGGGTTAATACAAATCTGTTCCAGCTCTCAGATGGGGAATGCAGTTAAATAAAGCTTAGAAAAGTCGGGCATAAGCCCGACTTTTCTGTTTTCAGTTGCATACCTTACCGAGCTCTGATAGCTTTAGTGCCATTCTTAATCAAACGATTGCGAACTATGGACCCAACCACAATTGAACGCGAAGCTTTGCACCTGCCTGTATCGGATAGAGCCAAGCTCGCTCATAAACTATTGTTAAGCCTTGAAGATATGTCTGAACCTGAAATTGAGCAGGCATGGCTTGACGAGGCGGAGCGTAGGGCGGCAGAAATAGATCAGGGGCTTGTACAGCTTATCCCCGCCGAAGAAGTTAGCCGCAAAGCGCGGGCATTATTGCGGTGAGTTATTACTTTCATCCCGGCGCTGAAGCAGAACATTTTGAAGCCATCGCGTTCTTTGAATCTCGACAGCCGGGTCTTGGCGTTGCGTATCTTGCTGAGCTAGAGGAACTTATGGCAAACGTTGTCCATGCGCCGCATCGTTACCGTATTGAACGCAAACCCAACATTCGGCGTATTTTTCTCAAACGGTTTCCATTCAATGTTATTTTTCGAGATGTCGAGGGTGTCGTTCAAGTCCTTGCCATTGCACACAAGCGGCGCAGACCCGACTACTGGTTAGGCCGCCTCTAATACATCAAGACCGTAAGATGTGCGGAGTGGATAGGATGTGGTGACGATAGGAACCGCATCGTTCGCGATTGATACGCTTCACTGTGTTCAGCACATCCTACGGCCAAGACAGTAAATAGCAATACACAGTTTTTCATAGGGTGTTTTTCTTGTTTATATCTCGGTAAACATAACTGAAAGCCGATCGGGGCATGCTGCCCCGATCGAAACGTTTGGCGTTGGTTCAATGTAACAGTACTTCGAACATCTCAGAAACGTTAGGGACGGGGTTACAAACCCCGTCCCGCTTAGAGAGATCCATCCCTTTGCCTTACAGCTTTATTTCAATTGCTGTATAGCTTCAAATGCGTATGTAAAATCTGAATTAGAATTTGGTAGGTTTTGTCCACCTGGCACATTTCTCTTTAAAAACTTGATCACTGTAGCTAATGCCGCTCCTGTGTATCTACCTAACTCAATAGGTATTCCCTGTGAATCAGCAGCTTGCTCGCCTAAACTTGCCCAAAAAACAAGATCAGGATTTTTAGTATATAAAGCAATAGATTCACTAATGGTTTTAATCCCTGAGCCGTCTAAAGCTGAATAAATATCCGTTAGTGATGATGATATTTCATGAATAGCAGCATCTGTTGCTCTTCGTTCGTCTGATGAACTAAGAATTTTTTCTCTTAATGCATCAAGCGCTCTCCTAAGGCGTATCAGTTCTCCTTGATACTTAGCCTTAAAATCTAAAATATCTTCAAAGGGGGTTAGTTTTGCCGGAACAGGAAGACAATTGACAAGCTGTACATCGATTAATTCTTTTTGTTCGTGTGTCCCCGGAAGTAAAAGCTTTTCGCCACCAGCTTGACCTACACTCCAAATATTTCCAGTTGTTTCTGATAGTTGTTTAGAAAGCTTAATCCGTGCGGCTGACGATACAATGTGAAATTGATTTCCGGAAAGTCCCCAAAAATGAGCTTCTAGCTCTGGTGGTGGTAGAGACTGAAGATCAAGAGATTGAATGTCAATAATCTCAGTCTTAAATAAACCTTCCGATTCGAGAAATAAAATATCTTGAGTGGGAGTTCCAGAAAAAGAGTGACCGTTTAATCCAACACCAGCATAAGTTATGTGATCCCAATAAAGCAGCCATTTTGCTAAATCTTCTGTATCAACATTGCCATTTATTGAAAATAATCCATTTTCTAAGTTTATTCGGCTCCCGATAACTACTCCTCTTTTCATAACAGATTTTCCTTATGATTGTCTAACAAGTTATTATCTGGAACTCAGTCCTGTAGGCCGGAATAAGCCGATTCGAGCGACAGCGAGAATTGGTGTTTCCGGCAAATACCACCGGAACTCGCCGGAAACGCCACCTCGCGCTACGCGCTTGGATGGCCTTATTCCGGCCTACCGTGCTGCCTGTATCGGATAGAGCCAACTCTACATACAGGCTACGCGATCAATAAAATCTTCAACCTCAACTTGATCAAATGGCCAACCCAACTCCTGTTTGGTCTCGGGATCATATAAAACCGGAATGCGCAGAGCATATAGCTCCTGCCATTGCTCCTGTTCGGCAATATCCACAGTCTCAACGCCATCCGGCACACAGGCATTAACAATAATCTCCGCCTGTTCGCAAAGATGGCAACCGGAGGTGCCAAACAGCATTAAGCGCATATTAATGATGCAAATGCGCAGCCAGCCAGCGTTCGGCGACTTCTTCGGCGATGCCTTTGCGTATGGCGTAATCTTGCAGCTGGTCTTTATCTATCTTGCCGACGTTAAAATACTGCGACTCGGGATGGGAAAAATACCAGCCGCTTACCGCTGAGGCGGGGTACATTGCATAACTCTCGGTCAGCTCTATGGTGGTATGTTCGGTCACATTGAGTAATTCAAACAGCTTGCCCTTTTCGGTATGATCGGGACACGCAGGATAACCGGGCGCAGGCCGTATGCCTTGATAGGCTTCGTTGATTAACTGATCGGCCTCATGAGCTTCATCTTTGGCATAGCCCCAATACTCTTTTCTGACCACTTGGTGCATGTATTCTGCAAACGCTTCGGCCAATCTGTCGGCCAGCGCTTTGAGCATGATTGAGCTGTAATCGTCATTGTCCTGCTCAAACTCTTGCAGTTTTTGCTCTATGCCGATGCCGGTCGTGACCGCAAAAGCGCCGATATAGTCGGCTTTGCCGCTGTCAACCGGGGCGATAAAATCGGACAGGCAATAATTGGGTCTGCCCGGCGCTTTGACGTTCTGTTGACGCAAATGATGCAGGGTTTCCTTTTTCTGGCTGCGGGTATCATCGGTGTACACCACGACATCATCGCCGTCGCTGTTGGCCGGGAAGAATCCGACTACGGCGCGGGCGGTCACCCATTCTTCGCTGATGATTTTTTTCAGCATGTCCTGTGCGTCTTGAAACAGCTTTCTGGCTTCAACGCCGATGACTTTGTCGTCGAGTATTTTGGGGTAGCTTCCGGCCATTTCCCAGGTTTGGAAAAACGGCGACCAGTCGATGTACCAGACCAGCGTATCCAACGGAAAATGATCGATGACTTTTATGCCCAGGAACGACGGTTTAACCGGCTCGTAGTTGCCCCAGTTGAATTTATTGCGCCGGGCGTCTTCTAAAGGATGTTGCTTGGTTTTGGCTTCCCGGCCTTTGTGCCGTTCCCTGACTTCCTCGTATTCTTCCCGGACGCTGTTGACGAACTCGTCTTTTAAATCGGCGCTGAGCAAGTTGCTGGCGACGCCGACGCCGCGCGACGCATCGGTCACGTAAACAATCGGGCCGTCGTAATTCGGGGCGATTTTGACTGCGGTATGCGCACGCGAAGTTGTCGCTCCGCCTATCATTAACGGAATGGTAAAGCCCTGGCGCTGCATTTCTTTGGCGACATGCACCATTTCATCGAGCGACGGCGTAATCAGGCCGCTTAAGCCGATAATGTCGACGTTTTCCAAACGCGCGGTTTGTAAAATATTTTCGGCGGGCACCATCACGCCCATATCAATCACGTCATAGTTATTACATTGCAAGACCACGCCGACGATATTCTTGCCGATGTCATGCACATCGCCTTTTACCGTCGCCATCAGGATTTTGCCGTTGGTTTGCCGTTCACCTGCCGCTTTATCGGCTTCCATAAACGGCATCAAATAAGCCACAGCCTTTTTCATGACCCGCGCCGATTTGACCACTTGCGGCAGGAACATTTTGCCCGCGCCGAACAAGTCGCCGACTACATTCATGCCGTCCATTAACGCGCCTTCAATGACATGCAACGGTCTTTCGGCCTCCAGTCTTGCCTGTTCGGTGTCTTCGTCGATGTAATCGGTGATGCCTTTAACCAGCGCATGTTCCAGACGCTTGGTGACCGGCCAGCTGCGCCATTCCAGGTCCTGCTCTTTTCCGGCGCTGCTGCTGCCGTCGCCGCGATATTTGTCGGCAAGTTCCAGCAATTTATCGGTACCGCTGCCGTCGTGCCGGTTTAAAATAACATCTTCAACCGCATCGCGCAGATCTCGGGGAATATCTTCATAAATCGCCAATTGACCGGCATTGACGATGCCCATATCCATGCCGGCCTGAATGGCATGATATAAAAACACCGCATGGATCGCTTCCCGTACCGGATTATTGCCCCGAAACGAAAACGATACGTTGGACACGCCGCCGGAAATCAGCGCGTAAGGCAAGGTGCGTTTGATCTCTTGGGTGGCTTCAATAAAATCCAGGCCGTAATTGTTGTGTTCGTCAATGCCGGTGGCGACGGCGAATATGTTGGGATCGAAAATAATATCTTCGGGCGGAAAACCGACTTGTTCGGTGAGAATCTTGTAAGCCCGTTGGCATATTTCGACTTTCCGGGCCTTGGTATCCGCCTGCCCTTCTTCATCAAAAGCCATGACGATAACCGCCGCACCATAGCGACGTACCAGTTTGGCATGTTCGATAAACGCCGCTTCGCCTTCTTTCAGCGAGATGGAATTCACCACGCCTTTGCCCTGAATGCATTTAAGTCCGGCTTCCAGAATTTCCCATTTGGACGAATCCAGCATGATCGGCACTTTGGCAATGTCAGGCTCGGACGCGATCAGCATCAAAAAGCGTACCATCGCTTCCTTGGACTCCAGCATGCCTTCGTCCATATTGATGTCGATAATTTGCGCGCCGTTTTCAACTTGCTGTTCGGCTACGTCCAGCGCCGCTTCAAAATCGCCTTCAATAACCAGTCGTTTGAACGCCGCCGAACCGGTCACGTTGGTGCGCTCGCCGACATTGACGAATAATGAATCCGGCCCGATGTTCAGGGGTTCGAGTCCTGATAATCGACACTGTTTGGGTATCTCCGGAACCATTCTTGGACTGTATTGTTGCACAGCTTCAACGATCGCTTTGATATTCGCAGGCGAGGTTCCGCAACATCCGCCGATAATATTCAGGTAGCCGTTTTTCGCCCAATCGGCCAGCTCTTCGGCCATCGCTTCGGGCGTTTCGTCGTATTCTCCGAACTCGTTAGGCAAGCCCGCATTGGGGTGGGCGGAAATATGCGTGTCGGCAATACTCGATAATTCGGCGATATACTGGCGTAATTCTGTTGCACCTAACGCGCAGTTAAAACCGAACGAGATCGGCTCTACATGCTTCAGTGAATTCCAGAAAGCGGCAACAGTTTGTCCGGACAGCGTCCTGCCCGATGCATCGGTAATGGTGCCGGAAATCATTACCGGCAATTTGTAGCCGATCTTTTCAAAATATTGTTCAACCGCAAAAATGGCGGCTTTGGCATTCAGGGTATCGAAAACGGTTTCAATCAGGATAATATCCGCACCGCCATCAATCAGGCCTTGAGTGGCTTCTGTGTAGGCAAGAACCAAGTCGTCGAAAAAGATATTGCGAAAGCCCGGATCGTTAACATCGGGTGACATGGAGGCCGTGCGGTTGGTAGGGCCTAAAACGCCGGCAACAAAACGCGGCTTTTCCGGTGTCTTTTGGGTGTATTCATCAGCCGCTTCTCTAGCCACACGCGCCGCCGCGACATTCATTTCATAGGCCAGCGATTCCATTTTATAATCGGCCATGGCGATGCTGGTCGCGTTGAAGGTATTGGTCTCAACGATGTCGGAGCCGACTTCAAAATACGCGCTATGAATGGCTTTAATAATGTCCGGCTGGGTCAGCGATAAAAGATCGTTATTTCCCTTAAGATCAACCTCCCACTGGGCAAAACGCTCGCCACGATAATCTTTTTCTTCCAATTTGTAGCTTTGGATCATCGTGCCCATCGCACCATCAAGAAATAAAATGCGCTGGGATAATTGCTGCTTTAATAATTCTGTTTTGCTCATAGGAACGGTCCAGGGGGGTTATTTAATTTGGATATAATCATTGCTTAAAACATCATCAAGCACTATTATTTTTCACTATTTTTGCCGGAGATGAGCATGTCAAAACCAACGATTACTCAAGTCATAAAGAGCGTTCTAGCTGCAGCCATTGGCGTGCAAAGCGACGATAACAGGCAACAGGACTTCACACAGGGATCTCTCGTAACGTATGTTATTGCAGGATTAATTTTTACTGTGCTTTTCGTTTCCGGTCTCGTCTTTCTTGTTTCTACTATTTTAGGTAAATAGCATTTAGATAGCAGAACCTCTAATCCAGGAAACAATGCAGCCATAAAAAAAGCCCAAGCATCACTTGGGCTTTTTTTTATAACCAGCTTTATGCCTTACTTTTCAGACGACGTTTTGAAGCTTTGTTTTATGCTTTGAAACATTTCTTTAATGTCGCCAAATAAATTGCCGACTGTAATTGGCTCCTTGGTAATAAATTTTACCCGAATCAGCGCCGCCGCTAAAACGCCGACGATTGACGGCATCAGTTCCAAGTACAATGAAAGCAGAACACCCCCAAACCCCTGAAAACCGCCTTCATTTTTCCTATCGCCAATACTGGTTAAATCGCGCTCGTAGTCGCTACCACCCTCACCACCTCGTATTGCCTCTAAAATATAAAGATTGACATCGATAAATCCCAGCTGCACTACAAAAAAGGCAACCGCACCAATCGCGACCCACATCATTACATTACTCGTCTTTGCTCTCATAGCCGACTGGTAAATCCAGAGGGCTACCAAAATCATTACAATGCCACCTATCATAGCTATATCCTTTTTTAAATTATTTTTTTGTTAGAAAGAAAAAGTATGTACACTTTAATATCATGTTTGAACCCTCTTTTTCAACCACTTTGCAGGATTCATATTTTTCTCGTCCAGGAGAGGATTGTTTTCTGATTTCCCCATTTTCGATGGAATATTTTAACGCAATTTTTAACGCGCTGATCCGCCCAGCGACATCGGATGCAGATGAAATAAGAGTTCCATCTGCCTTAAACTCCCATTCCTGAGTCACAGCTTTTTTGGGACTCGTTAACGAAACCGCTTCATCATGAAGATTCCATTTCCCTAAAATTTCAGAATTATCTTTTAGTTGAACGTCAGCATTCGCCGATAACGTAAAGAAAATTGCGACCAGTGGTAATATTTTAACGCATCTATTCATCATAATTCCTTATCTCAAAATGTATCAGCACTCAAAAACAGATTTTAAACTATACCACACTGGCTATCGAGCAATAAATTTCAACCGGAAACAATAGTTACATCTCATCAACAAAAACACACAACAATAAGCCTTGACTTTAACTTTCCCTAAAGTATTATGCTCATTCCGTTTGCTATGTAATTAGCAATATTTCTAAAAATACAAAATTATAGGTAGGACATCCCATGGGAGCGATCTTAGATATCACCGAAATGTTAAAAGAACCAGCTGGTATGGTCGGCGCGGTTGTAGTTATAGCTGCTGGCTACTTCCTCGTAAAGTGGGTATTCGCCGAGCACCCAGACGACGAAAAATAAGTCGTTTACCGATTTAATCTTAACTTAGGCCGCTCACTTCAACTCTTTACGAGTTGAGTGCGGCCTTTGTTTTGTCTGCACATTTCAATACATAAACCCCACATTTCTTATATAATTTATACATCCTCTCGATTTTTCGAATCATGAAATGTATAAACTTATATCCAGCAAAATTCTAGAACTTCATTCCAAGCAGGCTCCTGCCTCTGGCATAGGCTTATTCCGGATTTTTTACGGTCTAATCACTCTACAGGAAATTATTTTCCTGCTGTATTTTAATCATTTAATTTTCGACCCTATACCCTATATAGATGTCGAATTCCCGATGATCCCTTTTTTCTTGTGCCTTTGGGGCGTTATTGCGACTTTTATTGTGGCAGGTTACCGCTACCAATTTGCAATGACCTGCAATTACATTATCTGGATTATTTTTGTTAACTTCACCCCCATGCAACGGGATTTTGATGGCGGCTTTGATTTATTCATGATCGGAGCGGGATTTTTCCTGCTGTTTATGCCGGGAGATCGGGCA
The DNA here is from genome assembly GCF_000190755.2 of Methylobacter tundripaludum SV96. Classification (GTDB taxonomy): domain Bacteria; phylum Pseudomonadota; class Gammaproteobacteria; order Methylococcales; family Methylomonadaceae; genus Methylobacter_A; species Methylobacter_A tundripaludum. Next base: position 1,468,491 of record NZ_JH109152.1, read on the forward strand.
TTTTCAATAGACAACCTTCGATATAAGCTTAGCACCCCTTTTACTCATTACAGCGCCTATCCGAAACCAACCGTTTCAACCCTTGCCTACACCCTGCCCGTTGCTATTTGCCTCGGCTTTCTCTACTTTGACTCAGCCATACACAAAATGTTTGCCGAACACTGGCGTAATGGCCTCGGTACTTGGCTACCCGCGACACAGCCTTATTATGTTTCAGCCATCGACATGTCGTCCTTGCTGAATAACACACTACTGCAAAACATTCTCGGCTACACGATTTTAATCTTCCAATTTACCTTTATCTTCTTTTTTACCCAGCGCCGGTTACGCATAATCTATTTATTAGTCGGCCTCGGACTGCATCTTGGCATTACCTTATCTTTTAATATTTACCCTTTTGGCTTGGGGATGCTCAGCTTTTATACCTTACTCGTCCCTTTTAAGTGGTGGCGTTGCATTGGCCGACTGGTTACCGCAAAGCAGCCGTCTCTTACAGTATTTTATGACCAGCTATGCCCTTTGTGCAATCGTACCGTCCTGATCCTTAATCATTTCGACCTATTCAGCTGCATAGACTTTAAAAGCGCTCAGGAACACGCAGCACACTACCCAGCGCTTGCTTCCATCAATAATGAAACACTTTTAACCGATTTATACGCACTGGATCGCACTAACCGCATTTATTCGGGCGTTGACACTTATGCCCGGATCTTTATAAAAATGCGTTATTTATTTCCTATCGGTATTATTTTGAACCTTCCGGGAATTCATCAATTTGCCTTAAAAAAATACCGCTCCATTGCCGACACACGCAATCGCATCCCTTGCTCATCCGCTTGCCCGATACCACAAGTCTTGCCGGACACCACTCTCTATCATCAATTTTTTGAAAGCGTTGCCGCACAAAAACCGCAGGCATTTTCCAGAAAGCTTTCAAAAATATTACTAGCGCTACTCGTTTTGCAATTAAACAGCTCCATCCATTACGGGCTTATTTACAGACTCAATGCCGATAACCCTCAAAATCCCATCTCACAAGCCAGTAACGCTGTTTTAATGATCTCACAGACCTTCTTAGGCATTACCCCGCACGCGCTTTATCTGCACGATCATTTTGCAGGGTACGATCATATTTTAGCGATCACTTACACCGACCAAGATGGCGCTGAACGCTGGCTGCCTTTTGTCAATGAACAAGGTCGTCTTCTTGCTCCCAACTGGGGTCGAGTTCACTCCATGTGGGCCAACATCGCCGTTACGCCAAACATTGACAACAAACGCTTGCATAAATTTATTATGAAAGTCACTGCTTTTTGGGGACAGAAAATCGGCTTGAACCTTGATAACGTCGTTTTCAACATAAAACTTAAAAAAATCAGCGCCCCTTCTTACTGGGTTAAAGACCAATTGCACAAAAATTTCACATCTCCGTGGACCACTATCGGAACGGCAAAATGGACTGGCAACCGAATTTCTTTTGATCTGCCTGACAATATCAACGAACTTTAATTATGCCGATGATTATTGATTTTTTATTATTGCATCATCATTCCAGTCATGATATAAAATGCATGTGCTTTAATTTAACGGCGCAAATTAATAAAAATAATTGAAACCCCTTTGGAGGATATTCTTATGAATAAAATTTTATCTCTTATAGCTATGGCATTAATGATTGTTGGATTGACTGGCTGCATCGACAACCCAGATGATTCTAAACAAAAAGTTTCTAGCTCTATTCAACTGTAAATAGAGCGCTTAGCAGTACCAAAAAGCCCGGCATAAGCCGGGCTTTTTGTTTTTACAAGCTTTCAACTTGCTTGCCAAAGACAAGCTCGAAATTACTATACCAGCCTCGCCTTATCGCCGTATTCCCCTTGATCGAACCGTCTTCACTGTAACTCGTTATAGCGTTCACACTGCTACCCTTAAAGCAAAAATCTCCGCCGCACTTAAGTAGTTACGCAAAAGTTATTTGGAATTTTTTACCGATGTCACTCAGGATTTCCAACACCCACTTTTTCAAGTGTCCGTAACTTTGATAGGCATCAAGCGGCAACCATTCGTACTTAACTTTACGCCAGAGTATTTCGATCAGGTTCAGCTCCGGGCTGTAAGGCGGAAGAAAATGTAAGCACACACCACGTTGTTGCCAGCCCGCCAGCTTTTCTTTGAATACGCCGCTACGATGAATGGAAGCATTATCCAACACCACACAGCACGGCACTTTAGTTTCTTCGTACTTGCCTGCATACGTTTCGACAAACGCATCAAAGGCATTGACAACCGTATCCGTTGTCACCGATTGTTCGGAGCTGTGGAAAAACAGATCATTGCTGCGACTCAAAAAACCTAACACATTCATGCGCTTGCTACGATAGCAGGGTATTTGTCGGGTCTCGCCAATCCGTTGCCATCCATAGGGTACACAGGGTGTCGTGCTAAATCCGGATTCGTCAAAGTAGTAAAGCTTCAATTCCCCATCATCCTCTTGCTGTTTCAAGGCCTTCAGATATGCCTTATCACGTTGGAAATCTGCTTCATTACGCTTTCCCTTCACTGATTGCCGACAACGTTTCCAGGCATAGGCACTTTTTTTAAAATTCGTTTAAAGGTGTCAAGGCTGGCTTCCTTGCCCGTCTCCTCCAGCAATCGTGCTGCGGCGGCCTTGGGCTGGTGTGGGTTTTTGTCAATATAGCCCAGAAAAACGGCTTGTTCCTCAACCGTGAAGCGCACAGGCCTACCGCTTCGTGGACAATCGTAAAGCCCTATTAATCCCTCTGTTTCCCATTTGTCTAACCATGAGCTGACAGTCTCATGCTGGGACTCAAACAATTCGCTCAGCCGTGCAATTACATACCTTCTATTATTCAATAAGATAGCATGTGCCCGTTGTCTAACCCGGAATAATGGGTGGTTACGATAGGCTTCGGTTAACGTTACTTCCTCTTCCGGGGTCAGTTTGGCGATGAATTTCAGGTGGACTCCTAATTTTTGTCTGTTATTGCAATCGTTTCCAGTTTGACACAATAAATTTACTTCCTAATAACTTTCGCATTACTACTTAACAAGCGACGTAAATTATTTTCTCCAGAATTCCGGTACAAATAAAATAACAATGGAAAATATTTGCACCCGCCCCAGAAGCATTGCAAAGATGCAGATACCCGTTTGAACATCGCTCAAACTGGCGTAATTGGTTGCAGGCCCCACCTGATTGAGACCCGGTCCTGCGTTGTTAAAACAGGCAATAATCGCCGAAAAAGCGCTTATAAAATCCATGCCGCTCAACAACAGCATGAATACCAGAATGACAATGCTGATGAAATACAGAAAAATAAATCCGGTCACAGAAGCGACAATTTTATTACTCACCACGGTGTCGCCGATTTTCATGGATTTAACCGCAAAAGGGTGAATGAACTTAAACAACTCCAGACGCGCCTGCTTCATCAGGATGATGGTACGAATCATCCGAATACCGCCGCCGGTGGAACCGGAAGAAGCTGAAATACAACTTAAAAACAACATCCACATCGGCACAAAAATAGGCCACTGATTAAAGTCCTGCGTGGAAAAACCGCAATCGGTAGCGATGGTGACCAAATTAAACGTTGCATGGCGTAACGCGGAAAAAAAATCCGGATAGGTGCCTGCTTGCCACAGCACCGCAGCTGTCATGACGCAGCTCCCCAGCACCAAAGCGAGAAAAGCTCTTGCCTCCCTGTCATCGACATAAGGACTGAATGAGAGTTTCCGGAGAACCACAAAATGGGTGGCGAAATTGATCGCCGCCAGCAATTGAAAGATGGTTAACACCATCTCGATAGAGAGGGAATTGAAAAATCCGACACTACTGTCATGCGTGGAAAATCCGCCTAAACTCATCGCGGAAAAGGCATGGCAAACGGCATCAAACCAATCCATACCGGCCAAGCGCAAGGCAATAATGCAAGCCAAGGTAATGCCCGCATAAACCAGCCACAATGCTTTCGCGGTTTGCGCTATGCGCGGCGGCAAGTCCGATTCCTTGACGGTTCCCGGCGATTCCGCAATATATAATTGCATCCCGCCGATGCCCAGAATCGGCAAAATAGCTACCGCAAAAATAATGATACCCATCCCCGCTATCCAGCATAATTCATGTCTCCACAAATTAATCGACATAGGCAACTGATCAATACCGCTGAATATGGTTGCGCCGGTCGTAGTGAGGCCGGAAACAGTCTCGAAATAAGCGTCGATAAAGCTGAGCTCAGGTAGATACATCATCAGCGGCAAGGTGCAAAACACCGGCGTTATCGACCAAGTAATCGCTACCAACAAAAAACCTGTTTGCCGCGTCACCTTTTTGGGTATGCGTAGCGTCGGAATAAACATCAACGCACCCATCAACACGGTAATCACCGAACCCTGATAAAAAGCACTGGTGGCGCCGTCATTAGCTATGAAAGAGGTCAGCCAACAAGTGGCCATTAAGCCGCTGAACCCTATGGTGACTAAACCGAAAATATTGATGATAGTAAAGATGACATGCATGGGATTAGATTCAAGGCGAAAGGTTCAAGACTAAAGACGAAAGATTAAGGGCTAAGATTTTTTTGCTTTTAGCCCTTAGCCTTTTGCCTGCCCTTAATTAAAGAGGCTGGAATTTTTTCTCGATGTTTACGACCAGTTTTTTATCCATCGCAAACATCACCACATGATCGCCTTCTTCAAACACTGTCTCATGGTGAATCGAAATGACTTGCTGGTTGCGAATCAGCGCTCCCATCACAATGCCTTCAGGAAAATTAATAGAATCCACCCGAAATCCAACGACAGAATTCAGATCGTTACTTTGGTGCGCAATAGCCTCGATGGCCTCAGCGGTACCGCCGCATAGCGAACTGACTTGCGCCACGTCACCGCGGCGCACATGCTTTAGAATACTGCCGAGCGTCTCCTGATTGGGCAGCACGGCAACGTCAATTCCTGTCCCAGGCAAAAGTTTGCTATACGAAACATGGTTGAGTAAACAGATAGCCTTGCGCGCGCCCAAACTTTTTGCCAACGAGGCGGAAACGATGTTGACGCCGTCATTTTCGGTAATCGCACAAAACAAATCAGTACTGTCGATAGACTCGTCAAGCAACAGCGCTTCATCGGCGCAATCAGCTAAAAGCACCACGGTATGATCAAGATCATTGGAGATTTTTTTGGCTCGTATGGGATCTTTTTCAATGATTTTTACTTGATGATCTTTTTCCAGCGCCAGCTCCAAACGCTTGCCGACATGGCCCCCACCGGCAATGATAATTCGCCTTATCGGAGCTTCCAGTTTGTTCAATTCTTTCAATATTCGCCGCACCTCTTCACGAGGCGCCACGAAAAAAACTTCATCGCCCGTTTCGATAACGGCTTCGCCATTCACTGTCAGCGGAATACCTTGCCGAAAAATAGCCACCACGCGAATTTTCCCGCCAACCAAACGATCTTTCAGGCTTTTTATTTTTTTACCCGTTAAGGAACCGTCCGCCACCACCTTGACCGAAAAAAGGCGCACTAACCCATCGGCAAAATCGGAAATATGCTGAACGCCGGGGAATTCGATCAAATTACGGATAGCCTCCATAACGATTTGTTCCGGGCTGATAACAATATCTACCGGAATACCGTTGGGGCCGAATAATTGCGGATTTTTCAGATAATCGACAGCACGCACCCGCGCAATCGTTTTCGGCCGACTGTAAAGCGCATTGATGATCACACACGCCAGCATATTGGTCTCGTCGCTGTCGGTAACCGCGATAATCATATCGGCAGTCCGGGCTCCCGCCTGTTCGAGCACCCTCGGATGCGCCGCGTTACCGGCAACCGTGGCAATATCGAAACGCTCTTTTAGCGCGTCGAGCAACTCCGTCCTGAAATCAACGACGACAATATCGTTCTCCTCGCTTGCCAGCGCCCCAGCAACCGATGAACCGGTAACACCGGCTCCAAGAATAAGTATTTTCATTTGCGCTCTATGGGTATTAAAAATAAAAGCAGGCGAAGGGCGAAAGACAAAAGGTAAAAAACCTTGCGCCCTTCGCCTTTTCGTATCTTTTCCTTACAACCGGGCCAGCACTGCCGCCACCGTTTCACCCATAGCCGCAGGTGTCGGACAGATGGTGACTCCCAACTCTTTCAGTATAGCTACTTTTTCGGCAGCGCTTTCACCCGCTGATGAAATAATCGCACCGGCATGACCCATGCGCCGACCTTCCGGCGCCGTTAAGCCGGCGATATAAGCGATTACCGGCTTGGTCATGTGTTCTTTGGCAAACATCCCGGCTTCAACTTCTTGCGGACCACCGATTTCTCCAATCATGACAACCACTTTGGTTTCCGGATCGGCTTCAAATTTTTCCAAAATATCGCGGTGCGAACTGCCGTTGATCGGGTCGCCGCCGATACCGACAGAGGTCGAAATGCCGATACCCAAACGTTTCATCTGGTCAGCCGCTTCATAGCCCAAGGTGCCTGACCGACCGACGATGCCGACATTGCCTTGCATGTAAATATGCCCAGGCATAATGCCCAGCATGGCGCGGCCCGGACTGATAGTGCCCGCGCAGTTGGGACCGGTCAGGATCATTCTTTTCTCTACGGGAAAACGACGCAGGAAGTTTTTAACCGTCATCATGTCCTGGGTAGGAATACCGTCGGTAATCGCCACACAATATTTAATGCCTGCATCGGCGGCTTCCATGATGGAATCGGCGGCAAAGGCAGGAGGAACAAAGATAATGCTGGCTTCCGCTCCAACTTCGCGTACGGCTTCTTTGACGGTATTAAAAACCGGCAAGCCCAAGTGGGTTTGGCCGCCTTTGCCGGGAGTGATACCGCCGACGACGTTAGAACCATAGTTAATCATGTCCTGAGCGTGAAAACTGCCGATTTTTCCGGTAAAGCCCTGGACAATAATGCGTGTTGTTTCGTCAATTAAAATAGCCATCTTTATGCTCCCTGAGCCGCTTCTTTTGCAACCGCTTCATTGCGCGCTTGCACCGCTTTTTCAGCCGCTTCGGCCAAGGTCTCTGCGGTAATAATAGGCAAACCGCTTTCTGCGATAATCCGGCGGCCTTCTTCAACATTGGTGCCTGACAATCTGACGATCAACGGTATTTTCATATCGATTTTCTTGACCGCCTCAACAACGCCTTCGGCAATCCAATCGCAACGATTGATACCGGCAAAAATATTAACCAGCATGGCTTTGACGCCCTTGTCGGCCAACACTAAGCGAAAGGCTTTTTCGGTACGCTCAGCCGATGCGCCGCCGCCTACGTCGAGGAAATTGGCAGGCTCGCCGCCAGCCAGTTTAATCATGTCCATGGTCGCCATCGCCAAACCGGCGCCGTTAATCATGCAGCCGATGTCGCCATCCAGGCCGACATAGCTTAAACCGCGATCGGCAGCCGCCATTTCGCGTGGATCTTCCTGGGTTTTATCGCGCAATTCGGAAATTTTTTGCTGACGGAACAAGGCGTTGTCGTCAAAGCCCATTTTGGCGTCCAAAGCGACCAACTCGTTACTGCGAGTAACCACCAGCGGATTGATTTCCAGCATGCCGGCATCAAGCTCACGCAGGGCGCGATAACAGCCCCTGATGGTTTTAACCGCATGGCTCAATAACTCAGGCTCCAGGCCCAAGGCAAAGGCCATTTCACGCGCCTGATAATCCTGCAGACCTACGGCAGGTTCGATGTAAATTTTGGTAATGGCATCGGGATTGTTTTCGGCCAATTCCTCGATTTCCATGCCGCCTTGAGCGGAGCCGACCATCACAATGCGCTCCGAGCTGCGGTCAACCAGAAAACAGAAATACATTTCTTTGACGATGTCGGTTCCTGCTTCGACATACAATCTGCCGCACACTTTACCGACAGGACCGGTTTGATGAGTGACCAGTCTTTTGCCCAGCAACGCTTCCGCCGCCGCTTCAACTTCATCGTGGGTCTTGCAGATTTTAATGCCGCCCGCTTTGCCGCGCGCGCCGGAATGAATCTGCGCTTTGACCGCCCAAATGTGCCCGCCAATATCTCTGGCGCGTTGCACGGCTTCTTCCGGGCTGTAGGCCATGCCGCCTTCGGCGATTTTAACGCCGTAACCGCTTAAAATTTCTTTCGCCTGATACTCATGAATATCCACAGCATCTCCTATTTGTGTGTTGTGTAGGTCGGGTTAACGCAACTTAACCCGGCATTTTCGGCTTCGATTATCGGATTACGTTGCCCTCTTATGTCCTAGAGCAAACCCGATCTACAAAATTGTTTATTTTTTTGCTGCGATAGCTTCGGCAGCTCTGACCACGTTATTGGCCATTTTTTCCGATGCGGCATCGATTAAACGACCGTCTAATGCTGCCGCGCCTTTACCTTGCGCTGCCGCTTCCTTCAAAGCAGCCAGTATGCGTTTTGCCTTATCAACTTCAGACGCAGGCGGGGTAAATATTTCGTTGGCTAATTCCACTTGTGACGGATGTATCGCCCATTTACCCTCACAGCCTAAAGCCGCCGCCCGTCTTCCGGCCATTTTGTAGCCTTCGGGATCTTTAATATCGCCAAAAGGACCGTCAATAGGACGCAAGCCATAAGCTCGGCACGCAACCGTCATTCGGCTGATCGCAAAATGCCATTGGTCTCCGGGATAATCAGGATTTAAACCGCCGATGTTAGTGGTTCTGGCACGGTTGCTTGCGGCGTAATCCGCCACACCGAAATGCAAGGCCTCAAGACGACCCGATGCGCCATTGCGTGCAATGTCTTCAACATTCGCCATGCCCAATGCCGTTTCAATCAAGGCTTCAATGCCGATCTTGTTTTTCAGGCCCTGCTGCATTTCCAGCTGGTTCAGCATCGCTTCAACCATATAAACATCGGCATAAACACCCACTTTAGGAATCAAAACCGTGTCCAGCTTTGCGCCGCACTGCTCGACCAGGTCCACCACGTCACGCACCATGTACTGGGTATCCAGACCGTTGATGCGTACTGAAATGGTGACGCCGTGTCCTTTCCAGTCCAGGTCGTTAATCGCTTCAATAATGTTCTTTCTGGCTTGTAACTTGTCATCAGGCGCTACCGCATCCTCAAGATCCAGAAAAATAAAATCAGCGCCACTTCTCATCGCTTTTTCAAACATTTCAGGGCTAGAACCCGGAACGGCTAATTCACAGCGTTGAACTCGTTGAACTGACGCTGCATATAAGGTGTGGCTCATTTGTGCTTTCCTAATTTCAATGTTGTAAATCCGTTCAGGTTGGCATAACCCGACATTTTTCGGCTACCATTGCCAGTGTCGGTTACGCTAGGTAATCCCGACATACGCGGCTTAAGCCGATCTTAAATCAACCGCACATTTTACTTTCAGAGGTCTCAAAGTCAATTTTTAAAGCTTATTTCCCAGCTCAAGCCCTAATCTAACCTTGCCGATTTTTAGCGGCTATGTCATTATTGCCAGTTTTTGGACATTAGCTTTTTCAATGCCCAAGCTGCATTTCAATCACTCAACTACTACAAAGAGGCAATGCAATGGCTGGTCGTAACCACCTATATATTCCTGGCCCTACCAATGTGCCAAATGAAATTCTTAACGCTATGCATGTCAACATGGAAGACCACCGCTCTCCTGTGTTCCCAAAACTGCTGACACCTCTTTTACAAGATCTGAAAAAAATCTTTAAAACAGAAACCGGACAAGCCTTTATTTTCCCCGCGACCGGCACCGCAGGCTGGGAAGTTGCTTTGACCAACACCTTAAATCCGGGCGACAAGGTTTTAATCTATCGCTTCGGTCAATTCAGCCATTTATGGGCTGAAATGGCGAAACGCCTGGGCTTCGACGTCGAAATTCATCAAGAAGTCTGGGGCAAAGGCATTCCTTTGGACAGAATGGAAGCGCGTCTAAAAGAAGACACCAACCACGAAATCAAGGCCGTTTTGGCGACGCATAACGAAACCGCTACCGGCGTTACCAGCGACATCGGCGGCGTTCGTAAAGCCCTGAACGCGGCCAATCACCCTGCACTGTTATTCGTTGACGGCGTCAGCTCTATTGCAAGTCTCGACTTTCGCATGGACGAATGGGGCGTTGACGGAGCCATCAGCGGCTCACAAAAAGGCTTCATGATGCCCGCCGGCGGCGCGTTCCTGGCATTCAGCCAGAAAGCCTTAGCCGCCGTTGAAACATCAACCTATCCGCGTTGCTTCCTGGACTTAAAAGACCAGATGAACACCAACAAGGACGGCTACACGCCTTACACACCGGCATTGCCTATTCTATACGGCTTGCGCAAAGCGTTAGACTTGTTGCAGGAAGAGGGCTTGGAAAATGTTTATGCCCGTCACCACCGTTTGGCCGAAGGCGTTCGTAAAGCCGTTGCCGCTTGGGGATTAACAACCTGCGCTCAACCCGGTTTCGCATCGGACACCGTGACTGCGATTATTGTCCCTGCGGACAAAGATGCCAGAGATGTGATCAGCACCGCTTTTAGCCGGTACGACATTTCTTTAGGTGCCGGTTTATCCGAATTGGCCGGTAAAGCTTTCCGTATTGGCCATGTCGGCGATATGAACGACGTTTCCATGCTGGGCGCTATCGCAGGCGTTGAAATGGCGATGTTGGACAATGGCTTTGATTTCAAGCCGGGCGTCGGCGTTGCTGCCGCAATTGAATACTACCGTTCAACTGCAAATTAAAAGATAAAAAATAGAACGCTGATGACGCAGATGAGTATGATGAACGCAGATAATTCAAGAAAAAATCTTATTTAATCATAATTATCCGCGTCATCCGCGTTCCATTACACATTTAACAAATGCTGAATCCTTTACTTAACGGCATTGCCCTTATGAGGATACCCCATGAGCAAACCCAAAGTCTTTGTTACCCGCAAGTGGCCTGCCTCAGTCGAAGCCAAACTCAAAGCCCTTTACGATGTCACTTTAAACGAAGATGACCGGCCTTTAAGCGCAGACGAATTCAAATCCGCGCTGCAAAATTACGACGCCGTTTGTCCCACCGTTTGCGATTCATTCCCTGCCGACGTGATCAACGTCGACAACAAACGCTGCAAAATCCTCGGCAACTTCGGCGTCGGCTACAACCATATCGACATTAACGCCGCCAAGGCGCAAGGCTTGGTTGTGAGCAACACCCCCGGCGTGTTGACGCACAGCACCGCCGATATTGCGATGACCTTATTGTTAATGTCCGCGCGTCGCGGCGCGGAAGGCGACCGTCTGGTTCGCGCCAAACAATGGCAAGGCTGGTGCCCGACGCACATGCTGAGCAGCGATGTAACCGGCGCAACCTTGGGCCTGATCGGCTTCGGCCGTATCGCACAAGCCATGGCAAGAAAAGCCCATCACGGCTTCGGCATGAAAATCGTCTATTTCAAACCCAGCCCGGCCGACGAATATGTCACCGACGACCTTAACGCGACCCGTTGCGAGTCCATAGAAGAGCTGCTGCAAATAGCCGACTACGTGTCCTTGCACTGCCCCGGCGGCGAGGCAACCCGGCATTTAATCAATGCCGACATGCTCAACCTGATGAAACCGTCCGCGCACTTAATCAACACCGCCCGAGGCGATGTGGTTGACAGCGCCGCGCTGATTGAAGCGCTCAAAAACAAACGGATTGCCGGAGCAGGTCTTGATGTTTATGAAGGGGAACCTAATGTCCACGAAGGCTTCCTGACCCTCGATAATGTATCGCTGCTGCCGCATTTAGGCAGCGCCACCTTAGGGACACGCACAGCCATGGGCGAAAAAGTGTTAGCCAATCTGGCCGCATTCTTTGCCGGGGACCATCTGCCTGATCGGGTTGTTTAAGAGCCGAGGTTGCTGAGAACGAATTAATATCGGGTTGCAAACTGCATGTAATCCGATGAATTCAATCGTTACCTGTACGAAGGAAATCCCCATGCCTAAATACAATGAGTTTGAGGCAATATCAGAACAATTTGCTCAATAAAGTAAAAATCTACAACGTAAACATCAACCAATCTGGCGTGTGGTTATTTCTAGCCACGCTTGGCTGTTGAAGCATAAATGATCATGGGATGCGAGGAACTGCGATGCTTTGTACCTTCATGATTTTTTCGCATCAGCTTTTTACTGGTATTGCCAGCCGACTGTCTTTCATGTCTATTCTTAGGCACCGGCATCGCATATTGGATGGGTTATTTTGCCTAACAAGGCCGTAAAAAGCCTATGCGTTGCATGTGCCTTAGTTAAGTTTATATTGAAAGGGCACGCATAGCGTACACTACATAACTACCTCTATTAATAGATACTTACGCAATCCTATGAAACTACTGATACGCAATCTAGCCCGCACCACAACAGAAGCAGAGCTTCGGGCTATGTTCGAAGCCCACGGCACAGTGCAGTCCTGCACCCTGGTAATGGATAACGAAACCGGCGACAGCAAGGGTTTTGGCTTTGTTGAAATGCCCAAGCAAGGCGAGGCCAAGGCGGCAATGAATATCCTCAACGACAAGGATGTCGCGGGCAACAAAATCCGCGTTAAAAAGGCCGAACCGAAACAGGACAAGGGGAAAACATAATCTGAATAATGGGCTTCCCGGCAGCCTAGAATGCTACCGCCTGTTTTTTCCGCTCATGAAAATGGCATGCGCAGCCTACCCTGCATGACTTCGTTCATTTTGACAGATAACCTTTCAATTCTGACAAGATTGTAATCTGCTTGTCATGCTGCTGTTTGGAATGGACTGTTACCATTCCAAACATGCAACGACTCATCCATCCGACACTCCTCTTTACCCTGTTGAGCCTTTCGCTCACCGGTTGCGCCCGCTTTGAGGATCGTCCGCTAAATCCTGTCGACTCTGCGGCTCGCATCGAAGCCCGCGCGCTGTCTAGCGTTGGACTGAGGGACTATATCGATAGCGTGCTCGCAAACAAAACCGGACAGCCTCCCAAAGCCTGGGATATTGACCGGCTAACGCTGGCGGCTATTTACTACCATCCCGATCTCGCTCTGGCCCGCGCCCAAGCTGAAACGATGGATGCCGCTATCACGACGGCAGGCCAACGCCCCAATCCCAATATCACGCTTTCACCGACTTGGGTAACAAATATTGCCATGGTAGCAGCTCCTTGGATTATCGGGAGTTCTATCAGCATTCCCATCGAAACAGCCGGAAAACGCGGTTTTCGTTTAGACAAAACTCAGCACCTCACCGATGCGGCTCGCTTGCGAATAACCGATGCGGCTTGGCTGGTACGCGGTCGGTTGCGTCTGGCGATGCTGGAAGTTTACGCGGCACAAGAAGCCGAGCGATTGCTGCAACAGCAACTCGTCATTCAACAGGCGATGACCGAACGACTGGAACAACAACTGTCAATCGGCGAAATAACCCGGCTCGAAGTCATGCGCTCACATCTCGCATTGAACCAAATGCAACTCAATGTCAGCGCGGCACGAAAAAGAAACGCTGAAAGCCGGGTGTTGCTAGCCACCGCTGTCGGTGTACCGGTTGATGCGCTGGCAGGGATTGAGTTCGATTTTAGCAAGTTTGTCCAGCCAACTGATTTACGCTTTATTCCCGTAACCAAATTGAGAGAAACCGCCTTGCAGAAGCGCCCCGATGTGTTGGCTGCGCTGGCAGATTACGCAGCTGCACAATCCGCTTTACAACTGGAAATTGCCAACCAGTATCCCAATATTCAAGCCAACCCCGGCTATACGTTTGATCTAGGAGCCAATTACTGGACCTTGGGCGCGACTGCACTGCAGTTACCGATATTACATCAAAATCAAGGCCCCATTGCCGAAGCCGAGGCCAAACGGCGTGAGCTTGCTGTGCGTTTCGAAGCCTTACAAATGCGCATCCTCGGTGACATTGACCGCACTCATGCAGGCTTGGGCGCGGTACTCGCCAAATGGGCCGACGCCGAAAAGCAAATGCGACTTCAGCAAGAGAACCTGCAATCAGCCCAAGCCCTGTTTCAAGCGGGGGAAACCGACCCTCTGGCTCTGCTCGGCGCGAAACTGGAACGCGCTGCCGCCGAACGTGCCCGGCTGGATATGCTGGTCGAGGCCCAACAAGCACTTAATGCACTGGAAGATACCTTGCGCTATCCCATTGCCTCCACGCTCACTGCGACATTAATCTCCGATTCCGCCATCAGGAAAACGCCCCAATGAAACCGGCTTATTGGCTGAAAATCGCGGTAGCTTCCCATTACATACAGGCGGCATCAGATCAAACCGATTCACCACGAAGACACGAAGAGCACGAAGAAATAGAACTTCGTACTCTTCGTGTCTTCGTGGTGATAATCTTTTAATTTTCTAAACGATTTTTTTGTGGATTTACCTGTAATTAATGAACAGTTACAAAATCGCAATACTAACCGCCTGCATCATCTGGAGTAACACAGCTGTTTCGGCTGATGAGCCGGAGCTTGCCACAGAAGTGGCCGTGCAGACAGGCAAAATCACCAAGGCCACTTTGCATCGCTATGTCATGGCTTACGGCATGGTCGAACCGGAGCCTGAGATCGATGACAAACCGGCGGCCGGTTCGAAAATCGCCGCGCCGATGACAGGCATTCTCACGCAAACCTACTGCGAAGAAGGCCAACAAGTAAAAAAAGGAGCCTTATTATTCGAGCTGGATACGCGTAGCGCCGATGCGCTAATTGCCAAAGCCGAAGTGGCCGTCGAATTCGCGCAAAAGAATTTTGCGCGCAAACAGCAACTGAATGTTACCGATAACATCTCGCGCAAGCTTTATGACGAAGCGGAACTACTGCTGCAAACCGCCCGCCAGGATTTGCTCAACGCCAAGACCCAACGCGAGTTATTGCAGATCAAAGCGCCTCTGTCCGGTACTGTGACGGCCATTCATTTTAAAGTCGGCGAGGCGGTGAGCTTGACTACGGTATTAGCGGACTTGATTGACCTGGATCGCCTGGACATCACTATCCGTGTGCCCAGCCTGGAAGCCTTTGCGCTTCGTTTGGGACAAGCGGCGGAAATCAGCATCGGCTCGGCAGGAAGCGACCCGATTCAACAGGGAAAACTGGCCTTTATCGGCGCTCAGGTCGATCCGCTCACCGATACCGTATTGGTTCGGGCCACTCTAAGCAAGGCCTCCGGCTTCCGGCCCGGCCAATTCGTCAAGGTGCGCATCGTCGTCGAAGAGCGTCCTGAGCGCTTGGCGGTTCCTGTCGAAAGCGTAGTGACCAGGGACGGAGTCAGTCTGATTGCCGTGATTGGCGGCGACAGGGCCAAACAAAAGGTCATCAAACCGGGTTTGCGCGACGGCAATCTGATCGAAATATCGGGCGAGGGTTTGCAGGAAGGCATGGCTATCGTGACCCAAGGCGTTTACGGCCTGCCGCCTGAGACGCGCATCCGGGTGCTGAAATAATGCGTAGCTCTGCCCTCGGCTCCTTTGCGACTCGCCACGGCCTAGTCATTGCCTTCCTTTGTGTCGCACTGTGCTTGGCCGGTGCCTACGCGGCGCTGGGCATGCCTTCATCAATCTTCCCCCAGACCAATTTCCCGCGGGTAGTCATCCTGATCGACAACGGCGTGATGCCCGCCAACGAGATGATGGCGACCATCACCCGCCCGGTCGAGGAAGCCATGAAGGACATTCCCGGCGTGCGCACCGTGCGTTCGAAAACCGGGCGCGGCTCGGCGGAAATCAACGTATTTTTCACCTGGCAAACGGATATGGTGCAGGCGGAGCTGTTCGTGCAGGGTCGGCTCGCGGTCGTGCAAAAAACGCTACCGGCGACCGCAAGCTCGGCGGTTTGGCGGCTCACTTTTGCCGCCTTTCCGGTGGTCGGCCTGAGCCTGACCGGCCCCGCACATTCGCTGACCGAGCTATGGGAAACGGCGCGTTACACTATTGGGCCCCGCTTGCTGCGCATACCCGGCGTGGCCCGCACCGGTATCGTCGGCGGACGGGCGCCGGAATATCACGTTATTGTCGATCCGTTACGCTTGCAAGCCGTAAATCTGAGTTTAGCTCAAGTCACCGATGCATTGGTCAGGAACAACCTGATCGCACCGACCGGCATGCTGGAGGAAGATTACAAGCTCTATCTGACGGTGGTGGACGGTCGCGTCCATACTGTCGAAGACATACAAAACCTGACCGTCTCGGTTACCGGCAACACGCCGATTGCCGGAGCCGCACAAGCGGTTGCAAGCGGCGCGCATCCTATCCGCATCAAGGATTTTGCACGGGTTGAGCGCAGCCAGGAACCGGCCTTCAACATCGTCACCGCGAACGGCGTTAATGCCGTCTTGCTCAATGTCTACAGCCAGCCGGACGGCAGCACCCTCGACATCGCCAAGCAACTGAAACAAGAACTGGAATCGCTAAAAAAAGCCTTGCCGCCGGGTATGCAGGCGTCAGTTTTCTACGACCAATCGCTACTGGTGGGCGATTCCATCCGGAGCGTTTGGGAGGCCATTCTATTGGGGCTGATACTTTCCGTCATCATACTTTACGTGTTCCTGAAAAATTGGGGAGCCACGTTGATTGCCGCCATGGTGATTCCAGCCACGGTTTTGATCACCCTGCTGATGCTACGCATCATGGGACTGGGTTTTAACTTAATGACGCTGGGCGGCATCGCTGCGGCCATCGGCTTGATTATCGATGACGCCATTGTGGTGGTGGAAGCCGTTCATACCAAAATCACCGCAGGCGAACAACGCCTGGCAGCGGTACAGCAGGCCTTGACGGACATTTTCCGGCCGTTGCTGGCTTCGACGCTGACGCCGGTGGTGGTGTTCATACCGCTGGCGTTTCTGGACGGTGTTGCAGGCTGCTTTTTCAGGGCTTTGGCCTTGACGATGGTGGTGTCGCTGCTGACCTCGCTGGTACTGGCCGTCACGCTGATTCCATCGCTCGCAGTTTGGTGGATGCCGACTGACAGGCAGTCACCGTCCAGCGCTAAAGCAAATTGGCTGGAACGCCTGATTCAAAACTACGAAAAGGTGTTACGCACGGCACTCAAACAGGCGGGGAAAGTTTTGACCGGCTGCGTGTTGATTTTGGCGTTGGGAGTCTGGCTGTACGGACGACTGGAAAGCGAATTCCTGCCGTTTATGGATGAAGGCGGCTTCGTGCTCGATTACCGCGCGCCGTGGGGCACCAGCTTGGCAGAAACCGACCGGCAATTGCGTCAGGCCGAAACCCTCCTGCGCGCCATGCCGGAGTTGGAAAGCTATTCGCGGCGCACCGGCGCGCGGCTGGCCTTGGGTATTTCGCAAGCGCACATGGGCGATTTTTTGGTTAAATTAAAACCGGACCGGCAACGGAAAACCGACGAGGTCGTTGCCGATCTGCGTAAGCAACTTCATGTTGCCGTGCCCGGAATCGAGTGGGAATTTGCAGGCATTCTTAACGACCTGATCGGCGATCTGACCTGGTCGCCCCGGCCCATCGAGATCAAACTTTTCTCCACCGATGTCGAATGGCTCAAGCAAAAAGCCCCGCAAGTCGAAGCCGAACTTAAGAAAATCGACGGCGTTGTCGACACTTTCGACGGCCTGGAAACCACCGGCCCGTCGTTGAGTTTGCACGTGCGTGACAGCGACGCACAACGCTTCGGCCTGACCGTCAACGATGTGGCCTTGGCGGTCGGCACCGCGATGCTCGGACAAAAAGCCTCCCATGTCTTGGAAGGCGACCGGGTCGTTAACATCCGCGTCAGGATGAACACCGGCACGACCGGCCAGATCGCCAGCCTGCGCGAATTACCGCTACGGTCTTTGGACGGTAGAACCGTAAAACTATCGCAAGTGGCGGACGTGGTGACAGAACCGGGACAATTGGAACTGCACCGCGAAGACCTGCGCCAATTGGTAGCTGTTTCCGCCCGGCTGGAAAACCGCGACCTCGGCAGCGCCATAACGGAAATCAAGGCCAAGCTCGGCCGGGACCAAACCCTGCCGCCGGGCGTGTTGGAATTCGGCGGACTCTATCAGCAACAGCAGGAGTCTTTCCATAACTTGCTGTTGGTGCTGTTGGCCTCCATCTTCCTGGTGTTCACCGTACTGCTGGTCGAGTTCGGCTCATTTTACGAAGCCATCGCCATTGTGTTCGGTTCCGTGCTGGCGTTGTGCGGCACCGTCCTGGCTTGGTACTTGACCGGCACTTCGGTCAATATTGTTTCCTTGCTGGGCGCGATCATCGGTATCGGCGTGGTAGCGAAAAACGGTATCCTGATGCTCGATTCGGTACACCGGTTCGAGTCACAGGGTGTCACTCTGGAAAATGCGCTGGTAGAATCGGGGCGGCGGCGTTTGCGACCGGTATTAATGACTTCGCTGGCGGCGGCGTTGGGGCTTGTACCCTTGGCTTACGGCATCGGCGCCGGATCGGACATGCTGAAACCATTGGCTATTGCGGTGATTGGAGCACTGACGCTTTCCGTGTTATTGTCCCTGGTCGCCACGCCGACAGTTTATTTTGCGATGCGAAGGCTCGGAAAAAAGTTCGATGACACCCTCTAAACGCAGGAACGACCGGCGGTGCAAAGAACTAGCATGATCGACCGGGTGGGTATTTAGATATAAACTGATGCTACGCACCATCCATTACAGCCGTAAAAAAATAGCTAACAGATAGGTTATCCCCTGCATGGGAATATTCGCTGTAGGGCACAGCCCGTTATCTATTATCAAACCGCCTTTTTGCAGTTCTTGCGGACAATGCGTAACATCAGATATAAAGTTATACGATACGAACTTAGGACACATCTAAGCGAAAAACGGGAAAGGGCTATGCCGTTCCAAGATCACCAGTTATTTTCTCGAACGAGGACTTATAAGTAATGGCACATCATCACATACACGACGATCATTCATCAGGGCATCATCACCAGCACGATCATTCGGCTGCACACCATCACGGCACCCTCAACAACCAAGGCCGCACTTTCATCTTCACCATATTGCTGAATCTGGTCTTTGTAGCGATTGAGTTCGCCTACGGCTTCATCGCCAATTCCACGGCATTAATGGCCGATGCGGGGCATAATGCATCCGACGTGCTCTGCCTGCTGTTGGCATGGGGTGCGGTTATGTTGGCGCGCAAGCAGCCCAGTCAACGCTATACCTACGGACTGCGCAGCACCTCCATTCTGGCGGCACTCGCTAATGCCACATTGCTCTTGGTGGCATGCGGAGCGATTGCATTGGAAGCCAGTCAACGCTTTGCACAACCGCCCGCGGTAGCCAGCCTAACGGTATCGAGTGTCGCGGCGATTGGTATCGTCATCAATGGACTGTCCGCGTGGCTGTTGAGGCGAGGCAGCAAGGATGATTTGAATATTCGAGGCGCTTACCTGCACATGGTGGCGGATACTGCGGTATCGCTCGCCGTGGTACTAACCGGTCTGGCAATGTTTCATTTCGGCTGGTATTGGCTCGACCCGGCCATCAGTTTAGCGATTGTGGTCGTGATCGTGATCGGCACCTGGAGCTTGTTGCGTGATGCGCTGCAATTGGCCTTGACCGCCGTGCCCGGGCAGATAAATGCGCCTGCAATCGACCTGTACCTGCGTCAATTGGTCGGTGTAACGGACGTTCATGATTTACATATTTGGGGCTTGAGCACCACCGAAACTGCGTTAACGGTTCATTTGGTCATGCCCGGCGGCTACCCTGGCGATGCATTCATGGATGACATCGCGCAAACACTGAAAGAACAGTTTTCCGTTCATCACAGCACCTTGCAAGTTGAACAAGGGACAACCAATCATGCCTGTTCACTGACCGCAACCGCGTCCGTACAGCACCGCCATTAAGTCCAATATGCTGAGTCAATGTTAAAGCCTCTTTTCGCATTACCCCGCACCGTCTGGCTGCTTGGACTGGTCAGTTTTTTCAACGATGCCGCCAGCGAGCTGGTCTATCCTCTGGTGCCCATTTATCTCGCCTCGGTGCTGATGGCAGGCCCCAAAGCCTTGGGTCTGATCGAGGGCATCGCCGAGGCGACAGGCAGCCTGTTAAAGCTGTTTTCCGGCGTGATGTCGGATCGTTTGCAATCCACCAAGCATTGGGTGGTCGGCGGCTATACCGTGGCGGCCATCGCTCGCCCGCTACTGGCTTTTACCACAGCTTGGCCGATGGTTTTGGTGCTGCGCTTTGCCGATCGCGTGGGCAAAGGCTTGCGTACTTCGCCACGGGATGCGCTGCTGGCTCTAACGGTAACCAAGGAACATCGCGGGCTGGCTTTCGGCTTGCATCGGGCTATGGACAACGCCGGTGCCGTCGTCGGACCGCTGCTGGCGGCCTGGCTGCTGGTCGAGCATGTACCGTTGAAAGACGTTTTCCTTTGGGCTTCCTTGGGCGGAGTGATAGCGGTGCTCCTGGCTTTGTCCGTAAAGGAGCCTAAACGCGACATCGACACACCTGTCCAGCGTTTCAGCTGGAGCGTCAAAGCGCTGCCCGCGCCGTTCAAGCGTTATCTGCTGGTAGTGGCGCTGTTCACGCTGGGCAACGCCTCCAACATGTTCCTGCTGCTGCGGGCAAAAGATATGGGCTTGCCCGAATATCAGGTGCCGCTGCTGTGGGCGTTGGTGTCATTGACTGCGGCGCTGTTTTCAGCGCCATTGTCCGCGCTGTCCGACAAAGTCGGACGCGTCCGCCTGATCGTCGGCGGCTGGGTGGTTTATAGTGTGTTTTACCTGTTGCTCGGACTCAACGGCCAGCCCTCGCTGGTATGGCCGCTGTTCGCCTTCTATGGATTATTCATGGCCGCAACCGAAGGTGCGGAGAAGGCGCTGGTCGCCGATATGGTATCGAACGAAGTGTTGGGCACGGCCTACGGCTGGTTTAACCTGACGGCCGGCATCATGTTGCTGCCGGCCTCGATCATCTTCGGCTGGCTGTGGCAAGCGACGAGTCCGCTGGCCGCTTTCGGATTTTCCGCGGGCTGCGCTTTGTTCGCCGCGTTGTTGCTGCGTGTTTGGGTTTCGCCGCTGCACTTTTGTAACCCTAGCAAGTCAACATGAAAATCATAGTCCTATTTGGCATCCTCAACAGCGTCCTGCCATGCGCATCCTGATTGTCGAAGACGAAAAGAAAACCGCCGCCTATTTACACAAAGGGCTGACCGAGCAAGGCTTTATCGTCGATGTCGGCATTGACGGCGAAGAGGGCTTGCTGCTCGCCACGACAATCGCTTACGACCTGATCATTCTCGATGTGATGGTGCCGTTGCGCGATGGCTGGTCTGTACTTAGGGAACTGCGGCGCGGCGGCAAGCAGACCCCGGTGCTGTTTTTGACGGCGCGCGATGCTATCGACGACCGGGTAAAAGGCCTGGAACTGGGCGCCGACGACTATCTGGTCAAGCCTTTCGCCTTCGTCGAATTGCTGGCCCGCATTCGCTCGATTCTCCGGCGCGGCCCGGCACGACAAGCGGAACATTTGGCTTTAGCCGATCTTGCGCTCGATCCCATTCGGCACAAGGCGTTTCGTAACGGTCAGCGGCTGGATTTGTCGCCCAAGGAGTTCGCCTTGCTGTCGCTGTTCCTGCAACGGCCTGCGGAAGTGCTGTCGCGAACGCTGATCGCCGAGCAGGTTTGGGACGTCCATTTCGACAGCGACACCAATATCGTGGACGTGGCGATACGCCGCCTGCGGCAGAAGATCGACGACCCGTTTCCGCAAAAACTGTTGCACACCGTTCGAGGAGTCGGCTATGTCCTTGAACAGCGCTAAACCCTGGTCGATTACCGCCCGGCTCACGCTGCTTTACATCGTTTCGGCCTCGGTGATTCTATTGGCCATCGGCTGGTATCTGCATCAGACGCTGGCCGAAACCCTGGCGCAGGACAACAGGCAGTTCCTGTTAAAAGAGATTCAGCTATTGCGCACCGTGCTGCTGGAACAACCGCCGAATCTGGAAAGACTGGCGGATGAACAAAGCGAAGGCATGGACTTACCGGCAGGCCGTTATTATTCCAGAATTCTGGATGAAAGCGGACACAGCTTGAGCGAAACGCCGGGCATGGAAACCTTGCCGACTGCAACGCAGTTTCCGGTAGTTACCGAAAATGCGGTAGCTCAGAAAATTGCCGACGGACGAACGCTAATGCTGATGACGGCGCGGAGCAAATCCCCCTCACAGCAAACCATTCAAATCGCCCTCGACATTTCACACGAAGCGGCGCTTCTTGCCAAATACCGACGTAACCTTATTGGGGCGCTGTTTTTCGGCCTGCTGTTTTCAACGCTGACTGCTATTTTTGTCGCCCGACGCGGCTTGAGTCCTGTTGCCGAAATGACGCGGCATATAGAAGGCATCAGCGCAGCTCAACTGGATGAACAGCTAGACCCGGCCGCCACCCCCAGAGAGCTGTCCAACCTGGCAGCAGCCTTTAAT
Organism: Methylobacter tundripaludum SV96; assembly: GCF_000190755.2. Lineage (GTDB taxonomy): Bacteria > Pseudomonadota > Gammaproteobacteria > Methylococcales > Methylomonadaceae > Methylobacter_A > Methylobacter_A tundripaludum. Next base: position 1,490,911 of record NZ_JH109152.1, read on the forward strand.
GCGATGCTGCTGCGCCTGTCCAAATCCTTTGCGCAACTGAACCAGTTTTCCGCCGATCTCGCGCACGAACTGCGCACCCCGATCAATAACCTGATGGGCGAAACCGAGGTAGCCTTGTCCAGACCACGGAACGCCGACGAATACCGTGAGATTCTCGAATCCAACCTCGAAGAATACGGACGACTGTCGCGAACGGTTGGAATCCTGCTGTTTCTAGCGCGGGCCGAAAACACCGGGATTCCGTTGCGTACGACGTGTCTGGACGGCCGAGCGGAATTGGAAGCGGTTTGCAGTTACCATGAAGCCTTGGCCGAGGAAAAAGGCGTTCGCCTGATCTGTTGTCAGGGCCAGGGAGTTCTTTATGCCGATGCGCAACTGTTCAAACGCGTCCTCAGCAACCTGTTGCTTAATGCCCTCCAGCATACTCCGCACGGTGGAGAGATTCGCTTATCGCTGTATTCGGCTGGCGACGGTTCGGCAAGCGTCAGCGTGCAGGACACAGGCTGCGGTATCGCGGCGGAACACCTGCCCAAGCTGTTCGACCGGTTTTATCGCGTCGATCCTGCTCGCTCGGCGGAAGGAACCGGGCTGGGTCTCGCCATCGTCAAATCCATCATGGATCTGCATGGCGGATCGGTGGTCATTAACAGCGAACCCAACCAAGGCACTGTCGTCACGCTTCATTTCACGGCTAAACAGAAGGGATAGCTAAAAAACCGCAGCTTTCACATGCGCTCACCCATTTGGAATCTTCAACTGCGTTTTTTAGGATCAAGGCTTATCAATCACTTCATCCCTCAACACATCGAATTCATTGAAGGCAATATTCAGGCTGAGTTTCAAGTTGATGATGCAGGCGATGGTGGTACTGGTGAAGATACAGATCATGATGGCGATTTGGTACTTCACCGCCAGCCACGGTTCGCTGCCGCCCAGTATTTGACCGGTCATCATGCCGGGCAAGGAGACCAGTCCCATGGTAGCCATTCCGGCGATGGTCGGATTGATCGCGGCTTTGACGGCATCCCGAAAGTACGGACGCACCGCTTCCCATCGCGTCGCGCCCAGCATTAGAAAGGTCGCGTATTCGTTTTCGTTCTTGCGGAGCGCCGAATAAAAGCGCTCCAACGCGATGACGTTGCCTTGCAGGCAGTTGCCGAGGATCATGCCCGCCAAAGGCACGATATATCGGGCGTCGTAAAAGTGCGTCGGCTGGATGACCAGAATCACCAGGTAAGCGGTGGAGAACAGTATGCTGGAAGCAATGGCCATAAAGGTAGCCAGTACGAAATAGCGAGCTTTAAGTCCGGCGCGGCGCAGAATGCTTAAATCCGCGACTAACAACATCACCAATATCCATAAGCCGTTGAGCCAGGGATGGTTGAGATCGAACAGCATTTTCAGGTAGATCCCAACCAGCGCTAACTGGATGCTCATGCGCAGGATGCTGATGCCGATATCCCGGCTCAAGCGCAAACCGATCAGCCAGAGCAGCAGCCAGGGCAGTAAACAGAGGCCGTAGAGCAGCGCCATCCGCGGCAGCGCAATATCAAGTGTTTCCATTACGCTTCACCTGAGTCAATCGACCCGCTTCAAGTTCAAAAACAATGCCGCAACGTTCCAACCACTCAGGATCGTGAGCCACTGAAAGGACCGTCAGCTGCGGATCGGAAAAAACATCGAACACGGCTTGTTTGCTTTCCGCGTCCAATGCGCTGGTCACCTCGTCCAGCAGATACAGTTTTTTGCCCAATAACAGGCCTCGAGCCAGCGCAATCCGCTGTTTTTCGCCGCCGGAAATACGGCTGCTTTCCTGACGTAAAATGTCCGCGGGCAAGTGCAGTCGTTGCAAGACCTCAATCAGTTGCGCTTCCGTAGGTTTATGATCGCGATGCGTTTTGAATTGAAAAGGCAGCAGCAGTGCTTCTCGCACGCTTTCAGCGCCCAACATCGGTTCTTGCCCAATGTAAGCGGTGCAGCTTCGAACGGTCTGAACGGATGATGGCGTTAGCGGTTGTTCCTGAAAGTAAACCGTGCCTGACTTTATAGGATGGAGTCCCAATAAAGTTCTCAGCACACTGCTTTTACCGGAGCCGGATTTACCGCATAACACGGCTTTTTCTCCGGGAAATAGCGTGAAGCTAATGTCGGATAGAATCGTTTTTTCGTGGACAATGACCGAGACGCGGTCGAATCGAATGATAGGGGACATTAAAATTGAATTCACCGTGGCGAAACCATGAAGCTATTGTACGTTTCCAGATGACTACAATCTTCAGTCATGTGCCCTTTAATGACGGCTGCCTGAAAAGCTGACAAGACCATGTCCGGTAAATAATAGTCCTGCAAATCTGATTTTTTATTCCACCGCGAAGCCATTAAAAGAGGCTTGAGTTAAACCATTGTTTATCTCAACAAATGTTTAACCGCATCCCTTTCTTCTTTTAATTCAGCCTCGGTAATGCGCATTCTTTGTCGGCTGAAATCGTTAATTTCGAGGCCTCTTACAACATTAACTTCGCCGTCAACTACCGTTACCGGGAAAGAGTAAACCAACCCGGATTCAATGCCGTAATGGCCGTCCGATAACACCGCCATGCTCACCCAGTCGCCCGGCTCGGTGCCCAAAGCCCAGGTTTTCATCTGGCCTATCGCCGCATTGGCAGCCGATGCGGCGCTGGATTGCCCTCTGGCTTTAATGATTTCCGCGCCCCGCTGCTGAACGACGGGGATAAACTCATTGACATACCAATCATTATCAACCAACGACAAGGCATCCTGGCCTTTGACCTTGGCATGATGAATGTCGGGATATTGCGTCGTCGAGTGGTTGCCCCAAACTGTCATGTTCTTTACATCGACCGGCAAAACGCCGCATTTTTCAGCCAATTGGCTTAGCGCCCGATTATGATCCAACCGTGTCATTGCGGAAAAATTCTCCGGCTTTAAGTCCGGTGCATTGCTCAACGCAATCAGGGCGTTGGTATTGGCCGGGTTACCGGTCACCAAGACCTTTACCTTTCTGCTTGCGACGTCATTCAAGGCTTTACCTTGAACCGCAAAAATCTCTGCGTTGACCTCCAATAAATCCTTGCGTTCCATGCCCGGCCCTCTTGGCCGCGCGCCAACCAAAAATGCATAGTCAACATTCTTGAATGCCACTTTGGGATCGTCGGTGACTTCAATGCGATGCAGTAAGGGGAAAGCGCAATCTTTTAACTCCATGACCACGCCTTGCAAGGCGCTCATTCCCGGGGTTATTTCAAGCAAATGCAATACGATCGGCTGATCGTAGCCCAATAACGCGCCGGCAGCCAATCGAAACAACAAAGAATAACTGATTTGGCCTGCGGCGCCGGTTACAGCAATGTGAACGGGTGTTTTCATCTGTTTTTCCTTTGATTTTTATATTTTTTCCTAAGCTTATTCGATAAAGCTACCAAGATAATCGGAAAATATTGCCACTAAATCCATTCCCGATAACGCACAACAACCGCAGCATTAATCCATTCTTACAGATAATAACGAAGATAAGCCTCTACAAGCAAGCATATCAAAAAAACATGCCCGAGATTCAAGCCGCGCCCAAACAGGAAGCAGGCTAAATAAGGCACTGTTGAGTTTATTGAGTATAATATGCCGGTTTAATAATCGTATTCATGCGTACTAGCCAAACCCACCACGAGTAAGTTAATGAAAAAACTGTTATTCCAATTCGATACAGACACTCACCCTTCAGTTTTCGATACTGTTGTAGCCTATGACGGCGGTGCAGATCATGTCATCGGACACGGAGGATTGACGCCTGAAAATATCACGGCTCTGGTAGAAGGCACGATCTTTACCCGTGCGCCCAAAGACAAGAAAAATACCGCTATTTTTGTTGGCGGCAGCGACATGATCGCCGGTCAGGCGCTATTTACTGCCGTGCAAAAACACTTTTTCCCAGGCTTTCAAGTGTCGGTCATGCTCGACAGTAACGGCAGCAACACCACAGCCGCCGCCGCTGTTGCAAAACTTGCATCCAGCGGCGCTTTGGCCGGTAAAAAAGCGGTGGTACTGGCCGGTACCGGCCCGGTAGGTCAACGCGCTGCGGCGATGCTGGCAAAGGAAGGCGCAGAGGTATCATTGACCGCTCGTAAAATGGAGCGCGCCGTTCAAGCTTGCGATAACATGAAAGCGCGCTTTGGCGTAGACCTGACCCCTGTTGAAGCATTCGATAACGATGCCCGCGCCAAGGCCATCGAACATGCAAATATCGTGTTTGCAACCGGTGCGGCTGGGGTAGAACTGCTCTCGGCTGACCAATGGCAACATAATGCCAACATTGAGATGATCGCCGATGCCAACGCCACGCCTCCTTTGGGGATAGGCGGCACTGACGTGATGGACAAAGGCAACCTGCGCAACGGCAAAATCATCTGGGGCGCCATAGGTTTTGGATCGTTAAAACTGGCCTTACACCGCGCCTGTATCGCAAAGCTATTTGAAGACAATAAACAGGTTTTCGATGCCGAGAATATCTTCGCGCTGGCTAAGGAAATGGCATAAACAGCACCCATTGCCTTCATATAACCTGACATGAGCCTTTTAGCAGATCAAGCCGACATGGCATCGATAAGACAAGATGCCTTCAACATTTTTCAGGCAGGCATAGCGGCGGCCGATCCTTATCAGGCGGTTAAACGCCACCTTGTCCCGGAGCTGTTTGGCTCTTGCTCAAAAGTCCATCTTATCGCGTTCGGCAAGGCGGCTTGCGCAATGGCGCAGGCCGCTTCGGAAATCATTCCTGCCGGAATGCTGGCGGACAGAGGCATAGCCGTTACCAATTACGAGAATGTAACCGGCATCGATAATGTTGACGTGATCGGCGCATCGCATCCGCTGCCCGATGCGGCCGGGCTTAACGCCGCGAAGATCATTGCCGAGCGAGTGCGTAATGCTCAACAGAATGAACTGGTTCTGGTACTGGTGAGCGGCGGCGGCTCGGCGCTGATCCCCTACCCTGCCGATCAAATTACCTTGCAGGAAAAAATTGCCACCACCGATTTATTGTTGGCCTCCGGTGCGACCATCAACCAGGTTAACTGTGTACGCAAACATTTGTCGCGACTAAAAGGCGGCGGCCTGGCCCGGATGGCTGCGCCTGCCCGTTTGCATGCATTGATTTTGTCCGATGTGTTGGGCGATGATCTAAGCTCCATTGCCAGCGGCCCCACTGTAGCCGACAGCACCACTTATGCTGATGCCATCGATATTTTGAAAGCCAAGGGCGTTTGGGATCAGGTGCCGATCAATGTTCGCCAGCATCTGGAACAGGGTATGCTGGGCAATATTGAAGAAACACCCAAGCCGGGCGATGATGTATTTAAAAACACCGGGCATACCCTGATCGGCAGCAATGCCATCAGCGTCAACGCAATGCTGCAAGCGGCTAAGAATCTGGGCTACGAGACGAAACTGTACAGCGATCATTTATGCGGCGAGGCCAGAACTGTAGGGCCGACTTTAGTCGCCCAGTGTATTGAAGGGCGACTACAAAAAGCAGGTGCTTTAGGCGAAATAACCCTACAAAACAAGCCCATGGCCCTGTTGGCGGGCGGCGAAACCACGGTCACCTTAAAAGGTAATGGACGCGGCGGTCGCAATCAGGAAATGGCGCTGGCTTTTGCGATTGCCGCAGAACAACAAGGCCTAACCGGCAACTGGGCATTCCTTAGCGGCGGCACCGACGGCCGCGACGGCCCCACCGATGCGGCCGGAGGCATCGTTGACCGAAACACGATACAACGTATGGTTCAAGCAGGCGCAAATCCGACAGAACTACTTGAGAATAACGATTCGTACACCGCTTTAAAAACGTCTGACGACTTAGTGAATACCGGCACGACAGGCACCAATGTCGCCGATCTGCAAATACTGTTGATCCAGCCCGCACCCTAAACAAAAAATATTAATCCAGGAGAACACCATGTTTAAAAAATCAATGACCATCAAAGGCTTCGATGACGAATTATTCCAGGCCATCGAAGAAGAACGTCAACGCCAGGAAGATCACATCGAACTGATCGCCTCTGAAAACTATTGCAGCCCACGGGTTATGGAAGCGCAAGGCTCGCAGTTAACCAACAAATACGCCGAAGGCTACCCCGGCAAACGTTACTACGGCGGCTGCGAATTCGTCGATAAAGCCGAGCAATTAGCCATCGACCGCGCCAAAGCCTTGTTCGGCGCCGATTACGCCAACGTCCAACCGCATTCCGGCTCGCAAGCCAACATGGCGGTGTTCATGGCCTTGATTCAACCGGGCGACACCATTCTGGGCTTAAGCCTCGCCGATGGCGGCCACTTAACGCACGGAGCCAAACCCAACTTCTCGGGCAAAATCTACAACGCAATTCAATACGGTTTGCACCCTGAAACCGGCGAAATCGATTATGAACAAGTTGAAGCCTTGGCGCTGGAACACAAACCTAAAGTGATTGTTGCCGGGTTTTCCGCCTACTCACGCATCTGGGACTGGCAACGATTCCGCGACATCGCCGATAAAGTAGGCGCTTACCTGTTTGTCGACATGGCGCACGTCGCCGGTTTGGTTGCAGCAGGTTTATACCCCAACCCCGTGCCGATTGCCGACGTAGTCACCAGCACCACGCACAAATCCTTGCGCGGCCCGCGCGGCGGTTTGATTTTGTGCAAAAGCAACCCGGAACTGGAGAAAAAATTCGACTCCAACATCTTCCCCGGCATTCAGGGCGGCCCGTTGATGCATGTGATTGCGGCCAAAGCCGTGGCCTTTAAAGAAGCCATGCAGCCTGAATTCCGCATTTATCAGCAACAGGTTATTAAAAATGCCCAAGCTATGGCCGCAGTATTCATGAAACGCGGCTTCGATGTGGTTTCCGGCGGCACGGACGATCATTTAATGCTGGTTTCGCTGATTGCCAAAGGCATCACCGGCAAAGCGGCCGATGCGGCATTGAGCAAAGCGCACATCACCGTTAACAAAAACGCCGTGCCTAACGACCCGCAATCGCCATTCGTCACCAGCGGCATTCGTGTCGGTACGCCTGCGCCGACTACACGCGGCTTCAAGGAGCCGGAAATGATCGAAATCGCCAATATGATGTGCGACGTGATGGAAAACATGGAAGACGAAAGCGTAATCGCCGCAGTGCGCGAAAAAGTCAGCAATCTGTGCGCGCGGTTTCCGGTTTATAGTTGAGCTTGCGAACCCCAACAAGGGTGTGTAAGTTTATGTTTATTGAACCAACAATCGCTAACCTAAGCTTCCATGTCCAAAGATTTAAACGGGGATAAACTGATGACACATTCTATCCAAGAAATAACCGCAAAAATTAGCGCACTTCCTGAACCTATGCAACAAGAAGTGTTCGATTTTATTGAGTTCATACAGGCCAAAGTTGCTCGCCAAGCATTGCAGTCCAAGTATGAATCTGCCTTGTTAAGCGAGCAAGCATTAGCCACTGACTGGAATCGGCCTGAAGAGGATGAAGCATGGTCGAGTTATCAGTAGCCGATATTGTTTTTGTCTCATTCCCATTCTCGGATTTAAGCCACGCGAAGTTAAGACCTGCGTTAGTGCTAGCCTATGCTCAACGAAACGATTGGATATTGTGTCAAATCACCAGTAACTCATATAACGACGACAAGGCTATACGGATTGATGAGGCCGATTATAAAAACGGTGGCCTGAACGTGGTCAGCTTTGTTCGACCCGGCAAACTATTCACTGCCAATATAGCGCTGATCAATAAAAACGTAGCCACGCTTACAAATGCTTCACATGAAAAAGTAATAAGCGCCATTTTACAAATGCTCAAAAATGGCCAATAGCAAAAATTCAACTAACTCCTTTTTTGAAATATAAACATGTCAGACATAGAAATCGCCCAACAAGCCAACATGAAACCGATCATCGGCTTGGTTAAAGAACAATACGGCATCGACGCCGAACACCTTGACCCTTACGGTCATTACAAAGCCAAGATGTCGTTGGAATACGTCAACAGCCTGTCCGATAAGGAAGACGGCAAGCTGATTCTGGTCACCGCGATCAGCCCTACTCCGGCCGGCGAAGGCAAGACCACCACCACGGTGGGCCTCGGCGATGCAATGAACCGCATCGGCAAAAAGACCATGATGTGCCTGCGTGAGCCTTCATTAGGCCCGTGCTTTGGCGTAAAAGGCGGTGCGGCGGGCGGCGGGTACTCGCAAGTGGTGCCGATGGAAGACATCAACCTGCATTTTACCGGCGATTTTCATGCTATCGGCGTGGCGCATAACCTGCTGTCGGCGTTGATCGACAACCATATAAATCACGGCAACGATCTGGATATCGACCCACGGCGCATCCAATGGAAACGCGTTGTCGACATGAACGACCGCGCCTTGCGCAACATTGTGGTCGGCATGGGCGGCCCGGCCAACGGCTATTTGCGTGAAGACGGTTACGACATCGTGGTCGCGTCCGAAGTCATGGCGATTTTATGCCTGGCGACCAGCCGCGCGGATCTTAAAGAACGTCTGGGCCGTATCGTGATCGGCTATAAATCCGATCGGGTAACGCCGGTTTACGCCCGCGACTTGAACGCGCAAGGCTCGATGGCGGCGCTGTTAAAAGACGCGATCAAACCGAATCTGGTGCAAACGCTTGAAAACAATATCGCGATTATCCACGGCGGGCCGTTTGCCAATATCGCTCACGGCTGCAACACCGTAAGCGCCACCAAAACCGCGCTGAAACTGGCCGATTATGTGGTAACCGAAGCGGGTTTCGGGGCCGACTTGGGCGCTGAAAAGTTTATCGACATCAAATGCCGCATGGCCGGACTCAAACCGTCTGCCGTGGTACTGGTGGCTACGGTAAGAGCGCTTAAATTCCATGGGGGCGTGGTTAAGGAAGAATTAAACCAGGAGAATCTGGCGGCACTGGAACAAGGTTTTGAAAACCTTGAGCGCCACTTGCACAACATCACCCATCATTACGGCTTGCCTTGCGTCGTGTGCATCAACCACTTTACGTTCGACACCGATGCGGAAATCGCCTTGCTGAAGAACAAATGCGAAGCCTTGGGCGCAAAATGCGTGGTTTCCAAGCATTGGGCGAACGGCGGCGCCGGTGCGGAAGAACTGGCCCACGCAGTCAGCGACATCGTTGACAACCGCGAACCTGAGTTTAACTATGTCTACGACGAAAACCTGAGTCTCTGGGAAAAAATCGAAGCCATCGCTACCAAGCTGTACGGGGCCGGCAGCGTCACCGCAAATCCTAAAGTCAAAGCGCAACTGGCCGCATGGAATGCGGATTACGGCAAGTTCCCGATTTGCATGGCGAAAACCCAAATGTCGTTTACAACTAACCCGAACGCCAAGGGCGCGCCTTCCGGGCATGTCGTTGAAATCAGCGATGTCCGGCTGGCAAACGGCGCAGGCTTTATCGTCGCGATTGCCGGCGACATGATGACGATGCCCGGCTTGCCAAAGGTTCCTGCGGCGGAAAGAATCGATATTGATGATAACGGTAAAATCACCGGATTGTTTTAGCCTCAAGCCGGGGTTCAATCTCTTGAACCCCGGCCTTATCTTCGTCCAGAATAGCATTATCGATATTAACGACCGCGACAACATCGTCACCCTGCCCTATGTCAAAAGGGCATATTTTGCGTTCGCTCATCAGTATTCCCGCTTAAAAACCGGTCCGACTTTACGGCCAATAAATTCTTTCCATTCCGCTACATTCGCTGATTTCCCGCAGTAACCGAATCAACACTCACAAGTTAAACCTTATTCTCCTGTATAATGTTTAGCCAATCTTTTAAGAACTTACCGCGTTTATGTATAGATATGAAGGCCGCGTTATCCACGAAAGCCACGATGATGACGGCATTTTAGAAGTTGTCGAGAGTGACGGCGTAAGGTCGCTGCACTTCGGCTCGTTTCCCCGGCAGAGCAGTATGCTGCTGGCCGAGCCGGATAAGCTGTACCTGAATTATGTGCGGGCCATGACCAGCTGGCTATTATTCAAACCCACGCTGGATGACGAGGCCTTGATTATCGGCTTGGGCGGCGGCTCATTAACCAAGCATTTACTGCATCATTTCCCGGACTGCCGCTTGAAAGTCGTGGAATACCGGGAAAGCGTGGTCAAAATCGCACGCAGTCATTTCGGCCTGCCGCTCGACCCGCGCCTGAAGGTTATTATCGACGACGGCGCGAAATATGTACGCCAACGGACCGAGAGCCAAAGCGAGCAATACAGCCTGATGTTTGTTGATGCGTTCGACCATGAAGGCATGGCCCCATCAATCAGTAACCATGCGTTTTTCGATGCCTGCAAAATGCTGTTAAAAAAAGACGGCATGCTGGTCATCAATCTTTGGGGCGGTGCCGGCAACCCCCTATTCAAGCAGGTTGCCCTGTGGCTAGGGCGTACTTTTGACTGGAGAATCCTGTTTCTTCCCGTTCCGGACCGCGGCAATATTATCGGCCTGGCCTTTAATGAAGAAGCCCCTATCCATTCCATGAAAGACTTGAGAACCAGAGCCATCATCCTTGAACAGATTTACCAGATTGAATTTATCTCTTATTTAAAAGAGATTGCCAAACACAATGCCAGCGTCCTCAGCAACTCGATACAAAAATAATGTCTAGCGCCTTACAAACCGAACCCAACCTTTTTAGTTACCGCTTATACTGGGCGCAGCGCTTTGGCGTTGCCCCTGTTTTGCCGATGAGCAAGGCTGAAATGGACGAACTGGGCTGGGATGCCTGCGATGTGATCCTGGTAACCGGCGATGCCTATATCGATCACCCCAGCTTCGGCATGGCGCTGATTGGACGACTGCTTGAAGCGCAGGGATTCAGGGTCGGCATCATCTCCCAGCCCGACTGGACCAGCGCCAAAGATTTCATGAAGCTTGGCCGCCCGAACCTGTTTTTCGGCGTGACCGGCGGCAATATGGATTCCATGGTCAATCGTTATACTTCGGACAAGAAAATCCGCTCCAACGATGCCTACACGCCGAACGGCGCGGCCGGCAAACGCCCTGATCGCGCCGTCAACGTTTACTCGCACCGCTGCCGCGAAGCTTACAAGGACGTGCCGATTATCATCGGCGGCATCGAAGCCAGCTTGCGCCGCATCGCGCATTATGATTACTGGTCGGACAAGGTCAGGAAATCCGTGCTGCTGGACTCCAAAGCCGACCTGCTGGTTTACGGCAATGCCGAACGCCAAGTCGTAGAAATCGCTCATCGCCTGGCTAACGGCGAAGCCATATCGGAGCTGAAAGGCATACGCGGCACGGTGCATTTCGTCAAACAAATACCGGAAGGCTGGGCGGTTAAAGATTCCACCGATGTGGATAAACCGGGTGCGACGATGACGCCTATCGACCCGTACCAGGAACAGCCTGCGTGCGATAAAAAACCGGAACCGAGCAATGCGGACGAAAAAGTCATTCATTTTGATAAATTGCAGATCAGAAACCGGCGCTCACAAACCGTCATCCGCCTGCCCGCTTATGAAGCGGTAAAAGACGACCCGATACTGTACGCTCACGCCTCGCGCGTCATGCATGGCGAAACCAACCCCGGCAACGCGCGCGCATTGATTCAACTGCACGGTACGCGGCAGGTCTGGATCAATCCGCCGCCGATTCCGTTGACCACCAAAGAAATGGACGGCGTGTTCGACCTGCCCTACTCCCGCGTACCGCATAAAGAATACGGCAGCGCCAACGTGCCCGCCTTTGAAATGATCCAGCATTCGGTCAACATCATGCGCGGCTGTTTCGGCGGCTGTACCTTCTGCTCGATCACCGAGCATGAAGGCCGCATCATCCAAAGCCGCTCGGAAGATTCGATCATCAAGGAAATCGAAGCCATCCGCGACACCTCGCCCGCCTTTACCGGCCATATTTCCGACTTGGGCGGCCCAACCGCCAACATGTACAGGCTGGCCTGCAAAGACCCGGAAATCGAAGCCGCTTGCCGTAAGCCGTCCTGCGTTTACCCCGGTATTTGCCCTAACCTGAACACCGATCATACGCCGCTGATTAAGCTCTACCGCAGAGCCCGCGCCTTGCCCGGTATCAAGAAAATCTTTATCGCCTCCGGTTTGCGTTACGATCTGGCCGTGGAATCGCCGGAATACGTCAAGGAACTGGTTACCCACCATGTCGGCGGCTACCTTAAAATCGCCCCGGAACATACCGAGCAAGGCGTATTATCCAAAATGATGAAGCCGGGCATGGGCACTTATGACCGCTTTAAAGAGATGTTCGACAAATACTCCAAGGAAGCCGGTAAAGAGCAATACCTGATCCCGTACTTTATCGCCGCGCATCCCGGCACCACCGATAACGACATGCTTAATCTGGCATTATGGCTAAAACGCAACGGTTTCAGGGCCGACCAGGTGCAGGCATTCCTGCCATCACCAATGTCCATCGCCACCGCCATGTATCACTCCGGCAAAGATACTTTGCGTAAAGTCAGCCGAACTGCTGAAGACATTGCCATACCCAAAAGCTTCAAACAGCGTCGTCTGCACAAAGCCTTCCTGCGTTATCACGACCCCAAGAACTGGCCATTGCTCCGCGAAGCCTTAAAAGACATGGGTCGCAGCGATTTAATCGGCAACGGCAAGCAGCATTTGATCCCCACCTTTCAGCCCAAAGGCACGGTTGAAACGCCCGACAAAATTCAACGCTTTAAAACCAAATACACCGGACTGGACAATCCCCGTTCCGGAAAAAGCAAACCGTATTCTGCAAACAAAAATAAAACGAAAAGAAAGCCAAAATAATCCACAAAAGCACTAGCCAAAGAAGATTTGTTGTGTATAATACGCGCTTCTTTGCTGGTGTAGCTCAGTCGGTAGAGCAGCTGATTTGTAATCAGCCGGTCGCGGGTTCGATTCCCATCGCCAGCTCCAAATAAAGTAAAGGGAATCAATGACATATAACGTCTTGATTCCCTTTTTTTATGTCCGCTCTAAATCGTTGCGTGACTTTTGCGTGACTCACTTACGCAGACCTTTTCGGCAGCCGCAATCAAATTTCCTAATTCGGCTGACGAATAATGATCTGTGATCCTGCTCGATTTGTGGCCCAACAAATCCTGCCTGTCCTCGAACGATACACTTGCTGCCCTTAAGCGACGACCAAAGGTATGCTTTAAATCATGAATCCTCACCTGCGTTAAACCCACGCGTTTTCTTGCCTTCTGCCAGGCCGTGTTATTCATGGTCAAAACACGATTACCTTTGTAAGTGAACACATACTCAGAATGCTGACCTCGCAACTGATCAATCACTGCCCTAGCCTCGCTGTTTAGAACCACCACCCGTGCCATCCGGTTTTTGACAACATGGGCAGGAATAACAAACACACTGGCCTTAAGCTCCGGGATATACTCTTCCCATTCCCAACGCAATGAACAGACCTCTTGCTCCCGGCAACCGGTGTTAACCTTAAACAGTGCCATCTTAGCCAAGTGCTCAGGCAGCTCACCAAATAACCTCGCCTGCTGTTCCCAGGACAATGGACTGGGCTTCCTGGCGTCCAGTTGAGACAACAACTTTATCTTGGGAGCGGTTGCCAGCCAAGTCAGGCCATGCTCATCAATCCATTCCATGGCGGCAAGATTCAGAATGTGTCTCACGGTCTGTAAGGCATAGTTGATCGTTCTGTTTTTAACACCCTGCGTTCTCCGATCTTGTATGTAACTTTGCAAGGTTCCCATATGGATCGATTCTAACGGCAGGTCGCCGATGTACTCATCCAGTAATTTGAGATGAAGAGCCGCGTCTTTAAGACTGGCCTTCTGCGACTCCAATAAATATTTAGTCGCTGCCTCCTTAAAAATTCTTTTCGGACGAACGCCATACACTGTTGCTTGACGATGCTCTTCCATCAAACGCGCTAGGTAGCATTGCGCTTCTTCGAGGTCGCTTGTGCCAGTGCTTTGGCAAACGCGTCTGCCTTTGATAACTTTGTCGATGTGCCAACACTCGCCCCTTTTGACGAGGCCGGGGATTTTTTTGGACATGTTTTTTTCTCCAGTTTTTTGGTGCCGGGTTTGCCGATACGACTTTTCAAATCATCAACCCAGGCGTCTAATTCGAGGCGATCAAAGGCAATACCTTGCGTACCGATTTTCATCTCGGTTAGCGAAGGTCTGACCTCTGCGTTAAAACGATTTTTATCCATCCCAAGATAGAAAGGTGCATCACGAATACGGATGATCCTTGGGAGGATGTAATTGAATGTTTCAGGTGTTTTTGCTGACATAAATTGCACCGCATAAAGTTGAGGTGCAGTTCATTTACAGTTTTTAAAAATGCGATTTTTCCCGCGTTTTTACGGTGTTTTTTGATAACAACTATTTTTCAAATAAAAAACATTTAGTTTTTACTGTGTTATGTTTTGCATTTTTCGCAGTGTTTTTCCGATTGTTTTTTGCTTATTTTTGTTTGTGTTCTGATTTAAAAAATCATTTCGATTTGCCGATTTTGCCGGATGCTTTTTTATAAAAACTTTTCCGGTACGATTTACATTTATAAGTAAAAATTCGCCATGGCTTGCCGTTGTGTTTTGATGTGTCGCCGGTCATACAACGCAGTGGTCTGAATCTGCTCATGACCCGCTAATTGCCGGGCGGTGTTAAAGTCAACGCCTTGCTCCAGTAATCGGGTGACAAACGTTCGACGAAGATCATGCGGTGAACAATGCTCAATACCGGCATCCCTGGCCCGACGTTTCAAAATGCCATAGACGCGTTGCGCGTTTATTCGTTGAGCTGGCAGATAATTGCCATTTTTCGCCAATTGGCAAAACATCGCTCCCGGCTCATTACCACGACATTGCAACCATTGCCGTACATATGAACGGGCGACCGTTGGCAATATCAATTCACGCTGACGTTGACCTTTGCCTTCACGGACGATGAGCTGGCCGTTACGACGGGTGTAATCATTCACATTCAAGCCAGCGACCTCGCTGCGCCTTAATCCGGCGTATGCCAATAGCGCCAAAATAGCCGCATCGCGGATACCGTGAGCAGGGTCGCGCTGACAAGCTTTGAATAAGCGGCTAATTTCCACCGCGCGTAATTGGCGACCGGCTGGCAAGTGTTTACCATTAACGCGATCAATAGACTGAATGCGTTGCCATTCCTGCGCCGGAAACTGGCCTGATAAAAAGCCCGCTTTCAAAACGCCACGAATTGCCGCCAGGGTGGTATTGATGGTATTCGGCGATTTTTGGACCTGTCTTAATACCGCACGAATTTTAGCCACGTGCTCATAACGCAATGTCAGCCACGGCATTTGCTCCAAAGGGCCTGACCATTTGTTCAACGTTGCCACCTGTTGCAATAATGAACGCATTGACCGGCGACCACTGGGTGCCAAATTACCGAGATAGAGCGTCAATGCGACGCAAGACGGTGACTGTTGATGTTGTGTTATGCATGACGTTAATTTGTTGTTCATACCGCAGTCTCCTCGCAGTACCGCAACGTCAGCGCAGGCATGTTAATGTATATTAACGTTTTAGGCCTGTACGACTGGTGATACTCGCTTTTGATTAAACGACAAGTCACAGGCGCCAAGCTTCTTAGATATAGGCTAACTGTGCCGGTTTTCTGATCGCGATTCTGCCGATAGTAAGAGATGAATTTGTCTTGTATCTGTTGTTTGGCGTGTCTGCAATGTGTTGTGTTCATAGTGTGCTCCTTGGGATTTATAGGTGGTTATCAGTCGATGGTTTGTTCGATTCACTTAGGCTTGGTCGCAGCTGCGCTTACTCCCAACTAAGCCGACAAGCTGACAAGGCCTTTGCTGATGTTGGCAGTTTGCTATCGCTTGAATGGTGACGTTAAAAACCTTACATAGATAATAGGCGCAAAAATTGCTTTGCCAGACATTGAACAGCTCTGCACATAAAGAGATGGGGTATTCGCGGCCCCTATGTTGAAATTTGCAATAGTCAAAATTAAAGTCTAACTCTTTAACTAATTCATCCTCATGTCCATCACCCACATAGGCAAAGTTTGCGATGTATTGAACTCGGCCTAATTTATTAAGGCGAATCTCTACCGGGTGATAGCCATTACGTTCAACGCTGAAATCGGGGTCTCGAAAATTGATGATGCAACCTGATGAAATATCGACCTCGCTGTGTTGCTCAATTTCATGAATGAGGATCAATGCCAACTGGTCGCTGATCACTAAGGGGTAATCGGCGTTTTGAATAATCATAAAAACTTAACTCCTATGATAGGCATGGGAATTCTCCAATCAATGGACGTGACTAACCCTGAGCAGGATTGCCCATCAAGTCGTCACGTCTGGTTTTATTGAGGCCTATTAATCAACCCGAAGGCTGACAATAGACAAGAAAGAATTACTGGGAATGAAGCCCATCAATTCTGAGGATAGAGCTTATCGATGTCGGCAAGAATATCGCTTACATTGACTAACGAACGGCGCAAGGTCTTTTCTGTATGTCTACGAGGATCAATACGCTTCACCGTATCGCGCAACTCCGTCACCAATTCCATTAGCTCCGGGGACAGGTTACCTGTGACGCCTCGACCAGCGCTGGCTGATGGTTTCTCCTGCTCAGGCGAAGTACTCAGGGTTTCTGTCGGTTTTGCCGAACCGTTTTTGGCTTCAGTAACTGCTTTTGATTCGGCTGGGATTTCGTTCTTTTGCGTCATGGGTACATCTCCAAATGGATTAAATAAAATATGAATGAACAAGAGCGGTCTTGCTCGATGGTTAACTATTGAGTTGCCCCGATCAATATTCCTCAGGCAACAAAATAGTGGTCACACTTCGGTCTGCTTCCGTGATGATCCAGACCTTGGCTGCTGCCAAGGTTTTGCTTTCGGACAACGGCGGTGGCAGCACATATACCGAAAAAATGCGTGAGCCCTGCTGAAGGGCTTCCTCGTTGGTTTGCGCATCCTCGGGACAAGCATCGCCCCAGTCGCCTGTCACATGGCGGGCGATTAATTGAAAAGGACTCACTTGGTAGCGTTGCATGACCTCCTGTGCTCCTGGCGTGTAACACAACTGGCCGAGCTCGAAACGGGGTGCGGCCTGTGTGGACGTGCCTGTGATGGTAGATTCCATAAGGTTCTCCTGTGGTTAAAGGGTTTGACATCAAAAAAACACGAGGACGATTCGATAAACAACTGGACACAGTAGCCTAACTAGCACTGAAAATCAGTCGCCAATAGGTATCGATTTAATCCAGATCCTCCCCAAAAGGTAACTCGTTGTCGTCATCCCACTCTTCGCTGTCCCCCTCTAATACCGACTGGTAAGGCAATGCCGCCAGCACCACCTCGGTATAACACTTGGACAGTCGCCGCATACTGCGACCCGCCTCAAGACAGGCATCATAGAACTCGGGCTGATTCAACAGCTGCTGATAATTTTCACAGGTTTGCACCAGACATTTAGCCAGGACATCAATGGCAGGAGCAAGGTTGGTTGTGATTGAAGGTGTCGTCATAATGATCTCCATAGAACAACTGAAGTGGCTACACTAAACCGGACACACAATCTAAAATAATCTGAAAATAGAGAGTGTGTCGAAAATGGATCAAGAAAAACAAAAAGTAAAAATATATAGCGCCGAATTTAGAGAATCCTCGGTGAAGCTGGCGATAGGTTCTGATAAGCCGATTACCCAAACAGCCAGGGATTTAGGAGTCAATGCCAATACGCTCCATACCTGGATCAACAAATATAGCCAGCCGAAGGAGTACAGCAAAACCGTGCGAACCGATGAGCATCTATACGAAGAATTGAAGCGGCTGAAGAAGGAAAACGCCCGATTAATAGAGGAACGTGACCTGTTAAAAAAAGCAGCGGCGTACTTTGCCAAGGAGCAACGGTCGACTGCATGGATGCAGGAGGTAGAGCAACGCAGGAGCAGTTGCCGAGAAGTACGCCTGGGTCAAACAACATGAGAGCGAATTTTCGGTTAAATCGATGTGCCGGTTCCTGAGCGTTTCTCGTAGCGCTTACTATGCTTGGCAGGAGCGCCCTCAGACAGCCATTGAAAAAGACGATGCCGAGCTGGTTGAGGTCATAAAGACCCTGTTCCAGAAGAGTCGGAAAAACTACGGTACGCGTCGCCTCAAGGAGGCCTTAATCAACCGGGATCGGCAGGTCAGTCGACGTCGTATCGGCCGGTTAATGGCTGCTGCGGGTTTAGCCTGTAAAACCAAGCGCAAATTCAAAGCGACCACGAATTCCAAGCATAATTTGCCCATTGCCCCCAATCACTTGGATCGGCAATTCACGGTGGCGCAACCGAATCAAACCTATGTCGGCGACATCACCTATATTCATACACTGGAAGGTTGGCTGTATTTGGCTGTCGTGATTGACCTGTACTCGCGGCAAGTGGTCGGCTGGTCAATGGCTGAGCACATGCGAGCCAAACGGGTGAACGATGCGTTATTGATGGCCGTTTGGCAGCGTAAACCCGGTAAAGGCTTGATGGCATACCGATAGAGGCAGTCAGTACGCCTCTGACAGTCATCGAGCGCTATTGCAGGAGCATGGCATTATCCAAAGCATGAGTCGCAAAGGCAACTGCTGGGATAATGCCGTCTCAGAAAGCTTCTTTCATACCTTGAAAACAGAACTGGTTCATCATCAGCGTTATCAAACCAGAGCTGAGGCTAAGCAGGATATATTTGAATATATCGAGGTGTTTTACAACCGTGAGCGACTTCATTCCGCAAATCACTATGTGTCGCCAGTGGACTACGAAATGCAGCTAAAATCTGCTTAACTTTGTGTCCGGAAAAGTGTTGACACATCAAAGTTACTATCCGTCCGTGGAAGAAACGACTAACCATTTAAAAACTGTGTCATTGCTGCCGCCCTGTCGGCGATAACTTTTTGTACACAAGGACGTGTTTCAATAAGCAACATATACTCGTTCACACCGGGTAAATATTCAGCAACCATATCAACCCCATAAATTTTTTGCGTTGCTAACCTCACCGCGAAAAAATGAGACCAGGCAACACAATCTGCCGCAGTGTAAGAATTGCCAGCTATATACGGGGAGAATTTTGCTAAACGTGCTAAGCCTTTTAAGCCGCGCTCTAATAGATCTTTAACTTGATCCTTAGTTTCTACAGAGACAGTGCCACCAAAAAATGATTCTGTATACAATCGGCGAGCATTCAATTCAATATTGAGCTCCAAATGCTGAATTAATTCTCTACACTTGGCTCGTTGATAGTTATCTGCGGGATAGAGCGGCTGCTCAGAATATATCTCTTCCAAATATTCGAGAATTACTTGCGATTCACTTAAATTGCCTTGTTCGGTTTCAATAAATGGTATTTTGCCCAATGGAGATCGTTTTAGCAGAGCAGAATCTTGAGAAGGAATCACTATTTCCTCTTTAAATTCAATGCCTTTTTCAAGTAGAACCAGTTTTATTTTACTGTAATAATTACTGACTGCTAAGCCGCATAAATTAATCATAATGATTTCCGTAATAGTAAAAAGAATGCTGTAATTTACTGCTTTTTTCGGTGGTTACTAAAAGTTGTAAATATTTTTCAAGAATATGTTTTATAGAAGAAAGTTTGCTAATAACTTTTTACCACCTTCAGTTGCGAAAGATTCGGGATGATATTGAATACCTTCGATGGGATATTTCTTGTGGCGAACTCCCATAATTACACTGCCATTTAAAGCGGCGTCGACTAAGTTTTGTTTTTGCCCGGTTACTTCATCTGCGACAACTGATGTAATTTCCAGGCAGTTGGGCAAACTAGCCGCATCTACCATTAGCGAGTGGTAACGCATTACTTCAAAGTTTTGTGGCATGGAGCGATACAATCCACGTTCGTCGTGTTGCACCAGTGATATTTTTCCATGCATGGGTACTGGAGCACTCACAACTTTCCCACCAAAACAATACGCAATACCTTGCATACCAAGGCAAACCCCCAGCAATGGAGTTGATTTACCTAGTTCTAATATGACATCACTACAGATCCCAAAATAATGTTTATCGCTGGGGGTTCCTGGCCCCGGTGAGATAATGATACGGTCAGGGTTAAAATCAATAACTTGATTGATAGTTATCTCATCGTTGCGTTTGACACTCACATCAAAACCAGCGAACCCCAGTTTTGCCGATAGAATTTCGCCAACGTACTGGTACAGGTTATAAGTAAAAGAATCGTAATTATCTATAATTAACACGCGCATGATTATTGTTCCTTTTCAAAGCTGGCAAGAACACTGCGCATTGCGGAAAGCTTGCGTTCAATTTCCTGATACTCGTCAGCCGGGTTAGAGTCATAGACATTGCCTCCACACGTTTGCACATAGCCGTCTTCACCATTGATAAACACCGAGCGAATGGGAATAGCAAACGTGCAATCGCCATTAAAACCAAATTGGCCAACGGCGCCACCATACGGACCGCGAGGATCAGATTCTAGCTCGTTTATAATTTTAATGGCTTCAATTTTAGGTGCCCCGGATAGAGTTCCGGCTGGGAAATTTGAAGCCAGGGCAGAAAACATATCTTCCTTTTCATTCAGAATGCCAACAATTTCTGAAGAAATATGCTGTACATGAGAGAAGCGTTTTATATCCATTAAACTACGGACTTTGACAGTACCATAGCGCGCTACCCGACCTAGGTCGTTACGGTGCAAATCCACTAACATATTGTGCTCTGCTATTTCTTTAGGGTCGTTTAATAATTCCCTTGCCAGTTGCATGTCTTCAATGGCATCCGCACCTCGTCTTGCGGTGCCTGCAAGCGGAAAAGTTTCCATTTCGCCATCACGTAAACGAAACAAAAGTTCGGGCGATGCTCCAATAATTTTTTGCCGATCAAACTTAAGGTAAAACATGTGCGGAGAAGGGTTTACTTCCCGTAATTTGGAATAAATATGGGTTGTATCACCAATGATCTTGTAGCGAGTTTTGAAGCCTACCTCACATTGAAAAATTAACCCTGATCGGATATATTCTTTAACTTTTAACACTGCTTGTTCATGTTCTTCACGAGACATCGAGTCTCCAAGGCAAGTGCATTCGGTTTCTCCAAAATCCTCTTCTTCTTGATGAAGTAAGGCCTTTATTTCTTCAATACGGTTTTTATTATAGTAATAGTAAAATATTTCACCTGTCATCTGATCGTAAACTAGCCCATCAAGATATACTCCAAATTTAAAAGGCTCGAACGATTCACTTGTTTGAAGATTAAGTGTCGGCTCAAAAAAATTTATAGTGTCGTATCCTAAATAGCCAACTAATCCGCCCGCATACCGGCGCGATATAATGTCCTGAGGAACAATTTCTCTAAGCGCATAATAAGAATTTTCACACTGATATTTTTCAGTTTTTTCTGTGCGGGTGTCGGTAATACAGAGCGTATGCTTGTCTTCCGCGTATACAATTTGAGCGGGGTCAAATCCTATAATATGATTACGGGAAACCCCGCTCTCCTCTCCAAGGGATTCGAATAAAAAACAGTGTTGATATTTTTTTTCAATTTTTCTAAATAATTCGAAAAAACAATCGTCTTCGGAAAGCTTTATATAGTTGGATTTTCCGGGTAGTTGTATTTTGGGGATGTGTTGGCTGTCCATATTAGATTTATTTATATCAGGATTGCTGCGAATATGTTGTAAGGCATTCCGTTCCAGTTCAAAAAATTTGCCGTTACGGTATGCTCTAGCTCCTCGAGTAACAGTTGCAATACCAACTTTTAATTTGGCGGCAATTTGTCGCTGAGGGGTGTTTTCTGTAAGCATCTGAAAAATTTGCAAGCGATTCTCGATGTCTTCCAGTTCTTGGGACGTCAAAATAGCTTCTAATGCAGCCCCCATAAGCTTCGGGTCGGATATGCCGCAAAGCAAATTCACTAATTGCCGTCGATATTGTTTCTGTGTATTCATGTACTAGTATTGTAGTACGCGCTATAAGCTATTGCAAATAGAGAGTTTGAAAACAGGGGGCAGCGAAGCAACTTTTTTGAGTTTTTCAGCATTCGCAGCTCGAAAGCCGGGATGCCACTCCGAAACGTTTGTTCCAATTTGCCGTCGACTACCCGCAGCGGCAAAAGTAAATGTTGTTTAATTCGTCGGCTCTGACAGTGAGTCAGGTGAGCTGAAACAGTGTTGTCATGTGGATTGGCATAAGCCATCTGGCGTCCGTACGTCAGCTCAGGCAAGATCGAACACAATCTTGCCGAAATGTACGGCGGACTTCATGCGTTCATAGGCCGCCGGCACCTCATCGAAGTCAAAGACCTGGTCGATCACGGGGTGGATCTGTTGGTCGGAGAGAAAGTCATTGAGCCGTTTAAAGTGCTCGACTGAGCCCACGCAGATGCCGTTAATACTGGCGTTCTTGAACTGTAGCGGCAAAATATTAGGCTGCGAAGCGAAGCCGGTCAGCACACCAATTTGAGCGATTCGTCCACCGGCAGCGATCGCAGCGATGGAGCGGTCATAGGTTTCAGGCCCGCCGAGCTCAAGAATGTGATCCATACCCTTGCCATCGGTTAGTTCAAGTGCGACTTTGTCCCACTCGGGTTGAGTGCAGTAGTTGATGGTCTGCCAAGCACCGAGTGTTCGCGCTCGTTCCAGCTTGGCGTCTGACGATGAGATCACTATCACTTGCGCGCCCTGTGCTGCGGCCAACTGTAAGCCAAACAAGGCGACTCCTCCAGTGCCCTGAACGAGAACAGTTTCACCGGCTTTCAACGCACCACGCTCGAATAGTGCTTGCCAAGCCGTCAAGCCTGCACAGGGTAAAGTAGCCGCTTCGGACAGCGTCAGGTGCGATGTAATTTCGACCAAAGATGTTTCTTCGGCAACGATGAAGTCACTCAGCACACCATTGGTCTGGCCGCCACCTAGGGACCTTTGAAGGTATGCGAGCGAGCAAGCACCGTCATGCCAATCGGGGAAAAAATTGAGGCTAACGCGGTCGCCTTCTTTCCAACGCGCCACCTCAGTACCCACGTCCACGATGGTGCCCGCACAATCAGACAGCGGAATCAGCCCTTCGTGATTTGAGTTTATGTCCTGCAGGGTAAGCAGGTCTCGGTAGTTGAGGCTGGCTGCGCTAACCCGAATCAGTACCTCGCGAGGGCCGGGACTGAGCATAGTATTATTGCAGCGGACAAGATTGCTTGCTCCACCTGATCTGGCAAAGCGGTAACTTCGGGAATTTATGGTCATGTTCATGCCTAAGGTTAAGTGTGCTTTATGATGCAATCACGAAGGTGCTACTGAGGCGGCTTCGTGCAAAGTGGTGTTCCCTTCTCTTCAGAGCCTGGGGCTATTCACTGATAGGGCGACTCTCAATGATTTCCGTGATCGTTAAACTTTGTAAGTTCAACAGTAAATCTGTCAATTTACCTTCAGTTAATTAACTGCCAATTGTTGATTAATATCAATTAAGTCTATCTCCGCTACAATGCCGGATATAAACTTTAAGCGGATGATGCTCACCAAATAACTGTAGCGAGCTTGAAGCAAATCGCGTTTGGCTCCAAAGAACTGTTGTTGTGCATTTAGCACATCAACGATGGTGCGTACGCCAACTTCATAGCCTATTTTTGTTGAGTCAATCTGGCTTTGACTACTTGTTAACGCTTGTTCATAGGCTTTTACCTGAGCGATACTTGTGCTCAAGTTCAAATAAGCACGTTGTGTATCCAGCTCAATTTTGCGACGTGCAATATCTAAATCATTTCGTGCTTTTTGTTTACCGAGCACCGCTTGCCTGGCGCGCGAACTAGTGGAACCGCCTTCATACAAGGGAATCTGTAACTGTACTCCAATCGTGGCATTTTTAAGTTCATTGCCAAAACCATAAAAACCACCATTTGCATAGCTATCGTTATAGCTAGCCACCGCATCTAAAGTGGGCAAATGTCCTGCCTGTGCGCGTTCAGACTCCTGATCTGACAACTGAACTAGATCTTCTTGAACTTTGATGCTCAAATTATTTTGTAATGCGACGTCTAGCCATTTTTCCATGCCTTGTTCTAAGGCATTGGTTTTAATGTCGGCTTTTACCGTTGCTAATTGTTGTGGCGTTTCTCCCGTAATAGCCTGCATCGTACGCATGGCGATTTGATGTTCGTTAATGGCGGCTATTTCTTGCGCCACAATCAAATCGTAGCGTGCTTGCGCTTCATTCACATCGGTGATCGTTACGGTGCCCGCCTCGAAATTCGTTTTAGCCTGATTTAACTGACTTAAAATAGATTCTTTTTGTGCAGCAATTAAATCCACTTTATCTTGCGTAATTAGCACATCAAAATAAGTTTGTGTAGTGCGTAAGATAAGCTCTTGCTGGCTTAGGTGTAATTGTTTATCTGCTTGGCTTACTTGCGTTTTGGCTTGATCTATCTGCACAAGGTTTTGTTTGCGATATAGGGGCTGACGTACCTCGACCCCATAATTGTAGCCCTCAAAAGATTGTACGCCACCATTAAACGGGATTTCCGTTCCGATGAATTTAATATTAGAACGAGAGACGTTTGCGCCAGCTGTAAAATTAACCATCGGTCGATAAAGTGCCTTGGCTTGTTCGATAATTTCTTGTATTGCCTTATTAGCCGTTAGCGCAGATGCCAGTGTTGGGTCATACGCCAGCGCTTTACTATAGATCTCCACCAGAGATTGTGGTTTGTCTTCAGCGAATGCTTTAGTCGTCAATGTAGTCATTACACAAACAATCGAAATAATAAGAGCTAACTGTTGATACGGCATTAAACCTGTGTTCATGTGATATAAATTTTATAAAAAACTCAACTGTGCAAACCAGAAACTCAAGGTGCCTCGCACATCAATTACGATATCGGAATGCAACTATTTCATTACCCCACTGTTTCAAGACATGCTTTCCTTTGCAAGTTCGCCTAATATCTTCTCAAACATCAATGAGTCAGATAAGTGTGGGCTGTGTCCTGCATTTTTGAATAAATAGGCGCCTAAACCAAGGGGATTGTTAAATGCTATGCCTGTGCAAAAATCAGGTTGAATAAAAGAATCCTGCCCACCCCACATTAAAGCCGTTGGTGTTTTCGAACTCTGAATGGCTTCGTATTCATCTAGCAATTTTCCTTGCATCAGACTCTCACCCAATTTTTGCCTAAAAAGACCATCCGTTCCCGTGATAGATTCATATAATTGATTGAATGCTTTGCTATCGCCAGCAATATCACCCAGCAGAGCCTTCACCATGAGTTCTTTTTTCTCTGATGTTAATTCAGAGGTAAAAATCGCACCTTCGCATGGATCGCTTTTGAAGGCAGCAGATAAAGTTTTCATGGAAACAGGCGGGGCGCTAATTAATATCAATCCATTACAGTCCGTCATACGCTGAATGGAATGGCTGAAGATGTGTCCCCCAACACTATGACCAACCAACAAGTAACGCCTGGGCGAAATGGCATGAACTACTTCAACAATAAGATCAGCAAGACTTGGAATAGACAAATAAAAGTCAATTGGCAAATTTGAGTTACTATGTCCAGGTAAATTAATAGCTATTATCTGGTACTTTTCCGCTAATTTTGACGAGAATAAGAATTCAAAACTGCGCCATGAACTGGAATTACCGTGTAATAAAATAATTGCATCGCCATGGCCTTCAGTCATCACCACATCAATAAATAAATTATTAATTTCTATAAGTGATCTTTTCATAATAAAACCTTATCAAGCATAAAGGTGAATGCTAACCATGATTAATAGAGTGCGGACTGGACTGATTTACGCGGATTATTAAGCCAAGTTTGTTATGCACTTTTAAATAAGTACTTGTCCGTTTAATTCGCTTTTTATAACTGAATAGTTAGGCATAAAGTTTTTCTAATTCAGCCTGATATCGTTCAATGACTTTTGTCCTTCTAACTTTACCTAACCTCGTTAATGTTCCACTCTCTACAGTGAAAGGTTCCTCAGATAAAATAAAACCCATAATCCTTTCATGCAGTGGTAACGACGTATTGATCCTGTCCAAAGAACACCGAATATCTTCTAATAAAAAACGATCTTTCTCTGTTGAGGAAAGGACAGCGACTAAATAAGGTTTCATATCGCCATAAACTACTGCATGATTGACAGTTGGAATAGAAGTTAATTTTGTTTCTATCGAAGAAGGGCTAATATTTTTACCGCCGGCGTTAACGATAATATCTTTTTTTCTACCGACAATACGCAACACGCCATCGTCGATTCTACCCAGATCCTGAGTATTAACCCAGCCGTTATCTAAAAATGTTGATTGATTGGTTTCTTGATTGGCATTTAAATAAAAACAAGCTCTCTCCGGTGTAGCCCGAGCAAGTATGCAGTTGTCATCATCTAACTTTATTTCTATACCGGGCCAAGCAGGCCCAACAGTTGAAAGTTTTGATTTTTCAGGCGTATTGCAACTTATCATGTTAAGCTCTGTCATGCCATATCCTTCATACAATGGCAATCCGGTTTGCAGCAAGAAGGTTTGTAACTCCAAAGAACTTGGAGACGCTCCTATCAATAGCATCTTCAATTTGTCGCCTAAAACGAGCTTTGCTTCCTCGCAAAGAGGATACCTAATAACATCTCCATTTTCATTTGATATTGGCCTGGATTCCAAAGCATGTAGTCTGTTTTCCCCGTCGTCGGCTAAGCGGAATTTATTGCGAATTTGGCTGGCAATCTGCTCGTAAACACTTGGAACGGTAACTAATACGGAAGGACTAAAAGAAGCCCCCTTCATTAGTATCTGAAAAGCCGTAGCAATAGTTACGTTGTATCCCCAATAAAGCCCTCCTAATAAATACTCGAAATGTACAATATGAGAAAATGAATGGCAAATTAGCCAATTATCTTCTTTATTAATTGAATATAATTTTCGGAATCTGTTTGTAAAAGCAATGGAGGTCTGTAATGGCACCTCAAATGCCTTGAATTTAGCTTCGGCAGTAGAGCCGGAAGTAAATGCTATTACTTTTTCAGATACCATAAAACTAAGTACTATATCGTCATCACAATCAATAGAGCTTATCTGCGCGCAGAAATTAGACAATTCGAATGTTTTTACGGAAGCAAATGCTTTACTGGCCTTATATTTATCTGCTACCAATGCTGATTCAATACTTAATCCATCAATAGAGGCAAGTATTTCTTCTTCTGACATACTCTCGGGCAAAGCGACTAACTGTGCGCCATTAAAAATGGCAGCTAAAGCAGCGCAAATCCAGTGATAACTAGGTTCACCGCAGACTACAAATCTAGTCCCTGAATTTGCAATATCAAATTCGCGCATATGGATAAGCGTTTTGCGAATGTCGCGAAAAACCTCGGTATAAGGTTTTGAAATAAGTTCGCCCTGCTTATTGAAAAATGTTAAGCAGTTAGTCGAGTTTGTCGCTATGCGTTTATGTAAATCTAAAATAGTGTATTGTTCCATAACATATGTCTTTAAATTTTAACGGTATCAAATGAGGACTTATTAATCATAAGTAGCAAGTCAAGGAATTTGTTTTTTACCAAAATAGCCCATTCTCTTGATTGCAAAGGCTCAACATGACTTAAAGAAAAATATATATCTCGATCGGACTTTAAACCATGGAGGATTAAAGCTACATTGCCTATATTGCGTCTTGCGGTAACATATTGATGCTTGACTTTAAGCTTACCGTACTGTGGAGCTAATCCTGACTCTGCATAGGTGATACCAATATCATTGCCAAATGTATTCGAATTAGCGAGAGTTGAAATCATATTCTCGACTATCGCAACATCATAATTTCTCGGTATCCAACGTCCAGTATTAAGAAACGCTCGCTGAACTTCAATTTTATGTTCACGGCTAAGGGATATAATGCTAGAAACACTGTCATCTGAGAATGAATGAACCGTGGGCATAACATTTAGGTAACACCCCAAACTTCTTTCTTTTACGTTCTGACACAATGGGCGCAATGAAACGGCAGAAAAGAGTGCAAATGATTTTCTATCTGGCGTACATAAGGCGATTGATGACAATAGGGCGGCGGAAAATAATGAATTGAGGGAAATCTGATTAATCTCGCAGAAGTCCTCTAGTTGCGCAACTAGGTCTTGGTTGACCTGGAAGTATTGAGACTTTGTATTCCGCTCGTTGAGACCAACTGAACTCAGATGCTTTTGCAGATTTAATGATGCCAATTTAATTTTTATATTATTTTGAATACCAACATATTTTTCCCATTCGCAAGCTGTTACAGCATCCTCTTCTAGAGAAGGAAAAACATTATCTGTGCTTTCTAGCGATCCAATTTCATATAAATTACCAAGACAGCCCAAGATTTGATCAAGCAAAAATTCACTACCTGCTGCATCCATGAGCGCATGATGCATAACCAATATAAGATCCCAACAATTTACTGACTGATAATTCACCGCTACCAGCCTCCAAAGCTGCTCTTCAGAATTGAGAAGCAAATTATTTTCCGCCTCAAGCCTAGCTTGCCAAAGGTTTGGGGAGTTCTTATCTACGGTAATATCTAAAAAACCATTCCTATGATGATTTCTGTCAGCTAAACAAAAATAATACCGCCCATCAATTTTTTGAATTGTCGCTCTTAATACCGGTAATTTAATTAATAGAGATTCAACGACTGATTCTAAATATTTATCATCAAGCTCCCCTTCGATTCTGACATGCAAGGCCCCTTGGGTTGTACCATCCCCTAGGGAATGCAGTAAGTGCATTCTCAGCTCACCAAAACCCAATTCACGAATTTTTTCCATATCAAACTCTATAAAACGCTGTGAATAAGCGTTTGAAGTTCAGAAACTGATTTGACCGTCATTAATGCTTCCACATGATCAACCAAATTTATTGCATAAGCGTTTTCAATGTTTACAGATAGTGTCATCAAGCCAAGAGAATCAATGCCTAAATCAAATGAAAGATTTGAATCCGCTTCAATAACCCGGTCTGCTATTGGCTTAGGCATTGATTGTCTAAGCGCATTTAAAAGATTTTTTTCAATTTCCACAAACATATATCCTATAGAAGTTATTCGGTTATGACAGTTGCAACGACGGACATTCCCACGCGCATTTTCACATTTTGCTCTTGGTTTATTTTTATGCGGACAGGAATTCTTTGAACCACCTTAGTGAAGTTTCCCGTTGCATTTTCAGGAGGCAATAAACTGAAAATTGCACCGGAACCACCGGATATACTTTCAACCTCACCCAAAAATTCGACATCAGGATAGGCATCTACAGTAAACTTAACAGGCTGCCCAGGTTTCATCCTTCCTACTTGCGTTTCTTTATAATTCGCTTCAATCCATGCTTTTTCCGTACATGTTACAATGCTGCCAATCGGCTGGTTGGCTTCAACAAAATGACCAAGAGCCACTTTCCGGTTGGTAATAATTCCAGACCGAAAAGCCTTTATTTTTGTTCTGGAATAATCCAGCGCTGCCAAGTCACGCTCGGCACGCGCCACCTTTACATTACCGCTGGAAATTTCGGTGTTAGCCTGAGCTTTTGATATAAGGCTTCCCTCTGATTGCCCATAAACGTTAGAACGTTTTCTAATTTCAGCCACCCGCGCCTTTTCTGCGCCAAATTGATTTTCTTGTGCTTCAACATTAGCTTGAGAGGCAGCAAGAAGTGCTTTTTTCGAATCCATATTACTTTCTGCGTTATCGAAACTCGCTTTTGAAGTCATCCCTTTTTGAAAAATACTGAGAACCCTTTGATAATTTGCTTCCGCCAATTTTAAGTCTACTTTGGCTGAACGAGAGGATGCTTTTGCTTCATCCATTTGACTCTTTATGACCTCCAAGTTTGCTAAAGCCGCATCTAAAGAATCTTTTGAGCGTTCGAAGTCGCTTTTGGCATTAATTTCTGAAAGCAACTCATCTTTAAGCGCAGCACTATAAGAAAGTTCGGCGATATTGAGTCGAGCTTCCGCTCTATCTAAGCGGGCACGATATAAATCAGGATCTATATTAATTAAGTCATCGTCCACATTCACAAGCTGGTCATCGTGAAAATGAACTGATTGTATTATGCCGCTGACTTGAGATGTCACATCGACCACATCGCACCTAACAATTGCATTATCAGTGGACTCTTTGTCGAAATTTATACTCTGCCAGCCAGCTAACAAAGAGCAGAAAATAATAACTATACTCCCTGCCCAGATCCGATAATCCGTTTTCAATTTATTAATCATAGCTATACTAGAGCTTCTTTAAGCAGCGGGTTGAGTATGTAGGTAGGAGAATCTCTCTTTTTCCTCATGCGAAAGAATCTATATATACTCATGACGTTTTGTTTTCATAAAAAACAAACAAATGAACATGACGATAAAGGCAACGGCCAGCCATTCAAAAGTTTTTTGATAGGAAATAACCACTACTTGCTTGGTCACATTGCTATTTAGCTGTGAAAACCCTTGGTGCATCGCTGTTGTATAGTCATTAATACTCTTTGTATAAAAATATTTAATTACCCCCGTAAATCTGTCGCGGAGAACTGGATTAGCCCAATTGATATGATGGATAAGAGCCCCTCTGACGACTAACTCAAAGTGACTGATTAAGCTTGAACAAATAGCAATGCCAATACTACTGCCCAGTTGTCTGGAAAATGCATTTAAACCGGCTGCTGCGGCTAAGCGGTCGGCAGCAACGTGAAGTAAAGCAACTGTCGATAACGGCGTTAAAATGCATGATACTGCGACTCCTTGTAGTATTTGAGGCAAGATAATATCGTGTATGCCGGTTACTTTAGTAAACTTGCTCATCAATATAGCGCTGAAAAAACCAAGCGCTAGTCCGATACCCATTAATAGCTTTGTCGAAACATGGTTATACAAGCGACCTATAAGCGGAAATGCAATCATCATAACCAAAGCACGAGGGACAAGAGCCTCGCCTGCATGAGTAGCAGAAAAACCAAGGACATCTTGCATGTAAATCGGTAAAACAAAAAGGGTTGCAGAAACCACAAAACCAAGGACGAAACTCATAAATACAGCTGAAGAAAAAGCCCGATTATTCAAAATACGCAAATCTACAGCAGGTTTTTTCGTTATTAATTCGTGCGCACAAAACAGGGTAAATGAGGAAATTGAAACAACTAATAACCAGACATTGGATCGTGTTTCAAACCAATTTAACCTTTCGCCTCTTTCTAATAGCCATAACAAAAAAACAATGCCATAGCCAACAAAATTATTCCTATCCAGTCTGGCTTAATGCAAACAACTGGGTCACCCTGCACCGGTTTGTTTTGAACAAATCGATGCACCATAAAAACACCTGCCAGACCAACAGGGACATTGACAAAAAAAATCAACGACCAGTGATAATTATCAATAATTAAGCCGCCCAATAATGGAGCTATTGTTGGACCGATCATAACCGTCACACCATATAATCCCATAGCCAAGCCATGCTCTTTTGGAGGAAAAGCTTGCCGAAGAATGACTTGCTCCACTGGCAATAACACGCCCGCTCCCAATCCCTGTAAAACACGTGCAGCGACAAGCAAACCAAGCTCCGTTGCGAAACCACATAAAATCGACGCAAAAATAAAAACAGCCAATCCTCCAAGGCATACATTTTTACGATCAAATTGACTGCATAACCAGCCTGTAAGCGGCATACCAATTACCACAGCTAACAAATATCCAGTGCTGATCCAACTGATTTCTGCTGTTGTGGCTGAAAAAACCCCGCGTAAATGAGGGGTTGCAATGTTGAGAATAGAAGTGTCCACTGCAGCCATAACAGCGCCAGTAGTTACAGATGCCGCCACCAACCATTTGTTTTCTGCCTTGGCATACATTAATTTTATATATTAAGTATTGGTAGTTTTTAAAAGCGGTTCAGGGTAGCGATAACCAGACACATTATCGGGCTTGAACGCTTCCGATAAATATGAGATTTGTTCTTTTGAGAGATGAATATCCTGGCTGGCAAAATTATCTATTAAATGATTTAATTTTCGAGCGCCAGGAATAACCGTCACCAATGGATTTTGTCCCAACAACCATGACAAAGCGACTTGAGCCAACGAGCAATTTTTTTCGTCGGCAACATGTTTCACTGCATCTAATAATTTTTGATTGTTTTCGAAGGATTCTTGTTGAAATCGGGGTAATTTGCCACGCAAATCTCCCTCATTATGAACTTGCTCTTTTTTGAGTGTGCCTGATAAAAAACCTCTCCCTATCGGAGAATAGGCCACTAAGTTGATATTGAGTTCGTTACATGCGGGTAAAATACTGTCTTCAATATCGCGTGACCATAAACTGTATTCGCTTTGTAGTGCGCTAACTTTCACTATACTATTTGCTTGTTTGAGCGTTTCTGTAGAAACTTCACTCAAACCAACTGCGGCAATTTTTCCTTCATCTAGTAACTGCTTCATTGCTCCCATTGTTTCTTCAATAGGAACATCGGGGTTACGACGATGAAGATAATACAAATCGATTTGCTCTACTCCAAGTCGATTCAGGGATTGCTCGCAGGCCTGAAGAATATATTCCGGCGTTGAGTCAATTACTAGAGTGCCAGGTCCATTCACATCCCGCTTAATACCAACTTTTGTTGCAATTAAAATATCCTTGCCTCGACTACCGAGCTCTTTAACAAAAGTACCAATTAGACGTTCGTTGTGACCTTTACCATACATATCTGCTGTATCGAAATGACGATAACCTAAGTCATAAGCTGCATGTAATATATCAAAGGAATTGTCATCATCTGTTTCACCGTAAAATTCGCTCATGCCCATACATCCTAAACCTATACGGATGGCATTAGATAAAATATTTTTATTGTTCATTACTAAATATCCCTTATTGTAAATTTAAATATTCCGACAAATTTATAACTACCTCGCCATGCTCTTCAATTGGACCGCGAAATACTACAATTCCATCCGGCCTTAATACTTGAAGATCGCCTAACTGGCGTAGCTCCTGCCAATCTTTTTTAAGTAACGCAATATTTATGATATTTGGTGATTGTTGCACTTGCATACAAGAAGAATCTGCAACTTCGTCGTTATTAATCCACTGAACGACAACATCCCTCACACCTTTGAGTCTTGTTTGTTTTGGACACGGTAGAGCTGTTTTATTAAGGTCTTGATCCAAAAAATGCAATACACTAATGTATAAACTAAGGTCTGGAATAAATTCAGATGAAGACATCAACAGCTTAGTCAGTTTTGAATCCATACGTCCAATACTAGGATCATCGGTCTTGCCAAATAAAACCGGGTTTGACGGGTAGGAAAAACCGAATCCAGAAACACTCAAGGGAAACAAATTCCGTATGTAAGCCCTATTAGACATTTTCGGCATAAATTGATCGGTATGTTCTTCTTGCCTGGATATCAATTTTGTTAAGCGGTCCGTCGCCATAGCATTTTCTTTAATAGCAGGGATTCTTTCTTCCTGATATGACTGAATAAGGGTATTGCCGCAGGCATTTCCTTTTATAGTAAAAGCAATCTTCCAAGCCAGGTTTACGGCATCGACTATACCCGTGTTCATACCTGTTCCACTAATAGGACTGAACAGGTGGGCAGAGTCGCCTGCAATAAACAAGCGTTTGCTTTGTAATTTATTGGCGTAACTTACATAAAGTGGCGCTTGCGAAAACCACAGGCATTCGCCGCAAAAAATATTGCGGCCAAATTTTTCCATTACGGGGTCGGTTACAAGATTAATGTATTCCCCTCTCTTGGGGTCGCCATTATGCTTTACAACAATACGCCAAATACTTTTACCTAATGGCACGAAGACAAAAAAAGTGTCCTCATATACAAAATAATATGCACTGTCTTCGCTCAAATCGATATCTAACTTGAAATCGGCAAGCGCCAAGTACATTGAATAAGGCAGCGGTGTCATAGTCGCACCGATAGCTTCGCGCACCAAGCTTTGCTTGCCTTCGCAGCCAATTACATAATCATATTGTTGCTTGATGGTTTGATTGTCGGGGCCTTCAAATACTACTTGAATCGCATCATCATGTTCGATGACCTCTACAACCCGAGTTCCCCATCGCACATTGACGCTATTATTTTTAGCAAGTTCAATAAGGTCCTTTTCGGTATCATATTGACTTTGCACTAACATAGAGTTGCAAGGCCAT
The DNA here is from genome assembly GCF_000190755.2 of Methylobacter tundripaludum SV96. Classification (GTDB taxonomy): domain Bacteria; phylum Pseudomonadota; class Gammaproteobacteria; order Methylococcales; family Methylomonadaceae; genus Methylobacter_A; species Methylobacter_A tundripaludum. Next base: position 1,525,137 of record NZ_JH109152.1, read on the forward strand.
CCAAGATGCTTTAAATCGATAGTCGTTAATCGTTTATCGGTGTTAAATATGACCTTTAGCTTTGTGACTATATTTGAATTTTTGCCAACATTGTTTTTTCCAAAAATAATTCCTAATTGAGCTTGGGCTACCGGATTGATTGCCAGCGCCTTGCTCTGATTATTAGGACAATTTTTAAAATCGACAATATCAGGGGAAATACCAAACTTTTCCAAGCATGCCGCTAAAGTCAAGCCCGTCGGGCCGGCTCCGACAATTAGAACTTTCACAATATGAGTGCCTATTTTCATCTTAATCCGTTAAAGTTAAATTCCTAATTATCTTTGCCGAAGAACGCCTTTCAATCTGATTAATAAGCTTTAAAGGTAATACATCAAACATCATTTCCATATCGCAAACTGCATTATCCCCTTGAATAAAATTTACTTTTGATGATAAGGTGAATCTTTTTTCGTTGTTCTCCCGTTCAACTATTTCCAATTCAATTCTTGTAGGAACAGGGAATATGAATTGTGAAAACCTAACATTCATGTTTGTCCATGTATAACCGGATGGTTTTTCCCTATTAAGAAAATCGTACTCAATTTCTGTACATGCTATAGAAGCCTGTCTAGCCGCCTCTATCAAAACCATGCCACTAACATGCAAACTGGTGATATGGTCAAGGAGACGATCTGTTTCATCATTTAGCATTAAATCCATCTGGTAGTTAAATGCTCCACCTTTTTTGGGTTCGCTAATCATTACGTGATCTAAATGATGCTTGTGTGTCACTTTTAGCGATGCAGGGTTGGATGGCGCTTCCACATTCAACCCTGAATTACGCCAGTGATTGACCTCATCGTGACTCAGACCCTGTCCCACAACTATTCTTGAGTTAATGTTCTTATCTTGTTGGTATGCCGATCGGAAGTGTGTTAATGTCAGAACGCTCTCTTCATTAGCAAATTCTTTAAATTGATCGCCTACGAGTATCATTTTTTTAGACATGAACTTTCCTTTATCCTAATTTAAGTTGCCCAAATAACTTAGTTAAGATTCCTTGATACTGTATAGTCCGCGCTTTTCCAGGTACCATGTCGCATTACGCGAAATCATTATATCCAACGATTTACCCGCTGCGCTGGCTGCGTTAAGTAGTATTTCGTCAAGCATAGACCAGCCTAATTGTTCGCTATAACGATTAATTATCAGCTGAATAGTGCTATAGGTACCGGAAACCTCGTACGTACCTGTTTTAAGAATGCGCTTTTTAGATTTAAGCAGTTCTACACCGGCATTAAAAGCAGGACGGATATGAGGATTATTATTCAATAATATATCTATGGTTTCTGAGTTATCCATTAAGGACTCAAATGAGATTAGGCCTTCCGATAGTAGTCGTAAAATAGCGGGTAAGTGAAACGACTCGACCGGTTTTTGTACGATAACATCGCTGCCTTCGCCAAAATCACAAATTGCCCGAACCAACATTTCTTCAATATTACCAACAAATATTTTTTGCCCCGTTCTTGATCTAAGAATGTCATGTTGAGTTACTTCAAAATAAGCCGAGGTGGTTTCTGAATTGGTAGAAAAAGAAAGAACTCTCATGTCCTTATTTTTAGACTGCAACGCTTGCTTTACAGCAGCTACTTCGCAATTTGATCTGCCAATAGTCAAAAGCGCATTTGCTCCAGTCTCTTCAAATGTGACTGCGGCCTGAGCTAACAAAGCAAGCGTTTCTTGGGCGTTGATGTCTCCACCCTCGGCAGTAACTCCCCAGCGCAAATCCTTACGTAAACAAAGTCCCGCAGGATCTACAATAATTTCTACATCAGGCCCTACAATTGTACGCAAGGATACTAATATGTTTGCAAAATCATTTAGCTTGGCAAGGTAGCTACCTTCTTCTCCAATAACAGCATCGGTTCCTAAATATACTCGTTTAATGTTCTGATTAAGCATTTTGTCAACGCTTGACTTAATGGATTCGATCGAGTGCATGTAATAACCGCCGACTTGATCGCCAAGTATTAACTTAGGCTCACCTGTTAGTCGATTGATATGAAAAGCTTGGCAAAGCCACTCTGGCTTAATATAAGTCTCATTCTTTTCAGACAAACGTCTAAATGGGGCATGGTCGAGCTGTCTTTTAATACTTGCTGCATTATCATCTCCAAGTAGATTTTCTAAACTCATCATTTTACGTGACTCCTATTAGTCATAATTTCAAAATTAAAATAGATATATTTAAACGTTCAGTGTTTGATAGCCCATAATCTCAGCTAAGACACTTAGTTCATCGTGGTTATTATTTATAACGATGTAAGAGTTTCCCACTGTGCCAATAAAAGGGATATCGGTAGTATCATCTCCATATCCGTAGCAATGAACTGGATCAATATGATGCTCACGCAGATAATCTGAAACTGCATTTGCTTTTCCATATCCAATCATAGGAGAGCCAAGCATATTCCCTGTATAGCATCCATCCTTTTCTTCCAAGGGCGAACAAAGAATATCTGTTACGCCCAAACGCTTTGCAAGAGGCGCTAGAACTTCTCTGAAGGATCCACTAACCAATACAATTGCGTGCCCTTTATTTTTGTGATATTCGATTCTTTCAATAACTTTATCTTGCCAAAAGCTTGGCTGATTAAACTTTTTTATACTCCATTGTTCTGCAATTTCGCGTAAGTGTGATACTGACACTCCACTAAAGTGTTCAAGATAGAACCATGCATTTAGCTCTTCTCTTGATATACCTGCACTAATAGTATTTTTTACATTTTTATTGAACTGTTCCCAAAAAAAATCAGCTTTATCACCTTTAGTAATATCCAAGTAAAATTGATAAAATGTTATTACACTTTTTTCATTCCAAATGGTTTCATCTACATCAAAAAATGCACAGACTTCCATACTCTTACTTAACATAAACTTTATTTTTTAAACGCCACATATAGTCCCTTTGTTTGTATTTATTAAATATGGCCTAGAATTTATTAATATTGAGCGTTTTAATTCAGATTGCGTTTTATTTGCATAAAAACAACTCGCTTTTACGGCTAATAAAAAATAATTACAGAACACAAATTTCAATCCAACACGCAAATTCGGCTGTCCATCAATACACGTCAATAAGCGCTCAACTCACCGGTGACACGGTAATTAAACGTTTCGCGCCATGTTCAGCGGCGAAAGCAATAGCCTCATGAAGCAGCATTACACTAATGGGTGAAGAGAATTGCCCCGATTCAGTGGAGCTTCTCGCCTTGAAGTCTACTGCTGCAAAACGTGATATTTCCCAAACATCTGATTAACTTGGTATAGGCATACTGTTGAGTAATTGAGGAAAGATTTCTCATGGAAGATGAGGCTGAGTGCTCGTCAACAAACGAGCACATTCGGAAATATTTCCCTGCTCGCCGCGTGATATAACGTAGACCGTATTGAAACGGTCGAATTGGTCTTGTTCCGCATAATTAAATGTTTGAAGTTGCCAACCAAGTCGCTCACCAAAGATTTTGTGGCGATAGTTTGCTGCTTGTGAGTAGAGTTCATCTGGAAGGTCTTCTTGTCTGCCTTTAACAACGTACGTATTAACGTTCCAAATAAGTTGCTGTATTGAAGGTATTTCACATCGTTTCGGTATTCTAAGCAACTGTCAACAATGACAGGTCAAGATGCGCATCGATTTTTATATAGTCATTTCCACATGGAAAAGGTAATCGAAGGTCAGAATCGATACCTCGCTGTCAAACGGCTTTAAAAAGTTTCCATGATTTTCCAGGAAAGATCGTCGAAAAGTTTCCGGTTAGCTTGTAAGGTTATTGATTTTCTACTGTCTTTTTCCGCTGTTTAAATTTATAAGAATCGTTGCCAGTTTTCAAAATATCGCACTGGCATGTAATGCGATCCAACAACGCGGTAGTCTGATCTTGCCCCGATCCAGCAGACACTCGGCTAAGAGAGTAATCTCTAAAACTGAGGTCAATGATGAAACCAAAAAAAGAATCAACAACTTCAGTTGTCCGCAACAAATACACTGTTCAGTTTAAAGAACAGGCATTGGTTCGTGCCGAGTGTGATGGTATTCCCAAGGTAGCCCAGGATTTGGGACTTGCCGAATCAATACCCTATTCATGGCGGTCAAAACGCCGTCAGACAAGTCAGCCTTTTGAAGAGCAAAAGCTCCAACAAGCTGAACTGGCGCGTCTTAAACGAGAAAACGCCCAGAGGTGGCCTTTTTAAAAAAGGCGGCAGCGTACTTTGCAAAAATGCCCAAGTCGACTGCATGGATGCAGGAGGTAGAGCAACGCAGGAGTAGTTGCCGAGAAGTGCGCCATGATTAAGGGCAACGAAGATCATTTTTCCGTGGGCATGATGTGCCGCATGCTATCGGTTTCACGCAGTAGTTACTACAGTTGGAAAAATCGGCCACTTTCCGGCAGGGATTAAGCCAACCAAAAGCTGGTGGCTGAAATCTAACGTGTGTTTGATGACGAAAAAGGCCAGCCGGGTTCACCCAGAATCTCCAGGCGGCTTCAAGAAGAAGGCAAACCGGCCAGCCGGCATCGTGTGGCTATTGATGAGGGACAATGGCTTGTGTGCGAAAGCGGCCAAGAAATATAAAGCCGCAACCAACGGCAACCACTCCTTGCCTGTCGCGCCCAACCTGTTGTAACAAAATTTTACGGCGGATATGCATGACCCAAAGTGGGTGTCGGACATTACTTATGTTTGGATGGAAGAAGGCTGGTTATATTGTATGCGTCAGTCGCTACCAGGTAGATTTTTCAGGAGCGTTCTGTTTAACCGTATCAATCCACTCTGGCATCAAGGGTAGTAATTCATCAATACGTCGATTAGGCCAAGTAGGCAGTTTTTCGAGCGTATCCCTTAACCAATCGGCTGGATTAATGCCATTGAGCTTAGCCGTGCCCAGCAAGGTCTGTATAGCAGCCGCCCGTTTACCGGCACGCTCGGAACCGGCGAATAGCCAGTTCTTTTTTCCAAGAGCAATGGGCCGAATACAGTTTTCCACCGGATTATTATCGATGGGTAAATGCCCAGTTTCAGCATAGCGGATTATGGCGGGCCAGCGCTTTAGGGTATAGTCCATAGCCTTGGCCAACGCGCTGCCGTTGGCAATGCCGACACGGGTTTTGATTAGCCAGCCATGGAAGGCTTGAAGCTGTGGCAGGGTTTTTTCTGCGCGTAGCTGCTGACGCGCGTCGATGCTCAATGCCTGGCTTTCTGCTTCGATGGCATATAGCGTCGCAATGCGTTGCAAGGCTTCTAGGAGACTGTCGGATTTAGCAGTGCAAAAAGTGTTAAAATAACCCTATCGAAACACCAAATCAAAAAACAAAAATGGCTACCCAATTCATCCTGATTGATCGCGATACCCCCTACATTCTGCCCCCGTGTGTTCAGGATTATTTGCCTGAAGATCATATGGCCCGTTTTGTTGTCGAGATTGTCGATCAACTGGATTTACGGACGCTATCAGCCGTCTATGCGGGCAAAGGAAAGCGCCCCTATCATCCGGCGATGCTGTTGGCGTTGCTGTTCTACGGTTACGCGACCGGCGTATTTTCCAGTCGCAAACTGGAGAAAGCCACTCATGACTCGATGGCCTTTAAATACATCTGCGCCAACGAAAACCCAGATCACGACACCATCAACAGCTTTCGCAAGCGCTTTGGCAAAGAGATCGAAAGCCTATTTGTCGAGATATTGGTACTTGCACAAACCTTGGGGCTGCTTAAGCTGGGTACGGTGAGCCTGGACGGCACCAAGATTAAAGCCAATGCCAGCAAGCATAAAGCCTTGAGCTGGGATTACGCCAATCAACTGGAAGCCCAGTTCAAACAGGAAGTTGAAACCTTGATGAAACTGGCTGAAGCCGCCGACAATTCCCCGCTTCCAGAAGACATGGATGTACCCAAGGAACTCAAACGCCGCCAAGACCGTTTAGCAGTGATTGCCAAAGCCAAACAGGAAATCCAGGCCCGTGCCAAGGCGCGTTACGCGCAAGAAAAGGCCGAGTATGACGAAAAGCAGGCTAAGCGTGAACAACACCTGAGTGAAACCGGCAAGAAAATGGGCGGCAAAGCCCCCCAAGCGCCTACCGATGCGCCTCAAGGTAAAGATCAAGTCAGCCTGACCGATGAAGAGTCCCGCATCATGCCGACCCCTAATGGTTTTGAACAAGCCTATAACGCCCAAGCCAGTGTTGATATTGCCACCCACCTGATCGTTGCTCATCACATCACCCAACACACCAACGACAAACAAGAAATCGAACCGGCCTTAGCCAAACTGGAACAGCTCCCGGAATGCTTGGGGAGTGTTGACAACCTGTTGGCCGACACCGGCTACTTCAGCCAAGCCAATGTAAAGGCGTGTGCTGATGCAAAGATAAAACCGTACATCGCCCAAAAGCGGCAAAGCCATAACCAAGCCCTTGACGCCCGGTTTCAGCATCAGCCGGAAATAGGCGAAAGCACCTTACCGCCGGTTGAGGCCATGACCCATCGCTTAACAACCAAAGCGGGCAAAGCACTCTACGGCAAGCGAAAATCTACTGTCGAAACCGTGTTTGGCATCATTAAACACGTCCAGGGATTCAGGCAATTCCAGCTTCGAGGCCTGGAATCCGTCCAAAGTGAATGGAATTTAGTCTGTATAGGCTGGAATTTAAAAAGAATGCATGTATTAAGAGGGTGAGAGAGGAAAAAGAGCATTGAGCTGCCCATAAAACAGAACTATGGGCATTAAAAAATCCCAATAAACCACTTTTTTAAATTTTAATCGTGATTAAGTGGGGAGGCTCGCTCTATTAATCCGACAGCCTCCTAGCGCCATTGGGCTTTGATTAGCCTGATGCAGGTCGAAGAACTTACGCCGCGCATGCGCGAGACAAGCCAGCTCGATACAGCCTTGCCGATTGCCGGCGTTTGTGAACAACGCTTTGTAGCCGACATAATCGTCCACGAGCAGATGGCCGCTCCAGTTTCCCAGAAATTGGCGGGCATGCTCACCGCTTCGTCCCTGTTGGTAGTCGAAGACGATGAGTCGCGGCTGATCTTCTTGAAGATCATTACTGCGGTAGGCCCACAAATAGGCTTTGCGGGTTTTGCCCTTGCCAGGGTCAAGCTGCGCCACCGGCGTTTCATCGGCATGCAAGGTATTACCTTGCAGCAAATGCCAAACCAGGCGATCCACAAGTGGTTGTAACGCCACGCCCACTCGCCCCACCCATTCGGCTAAGGTTGAACGAGACAGGATAACATTATCGCGGGCGGCGATCTGCTCCAGGCGATAGAGCGGCAGATGATCCTGGTATTTGCTGATGATCACCCAGGTCAGCAAACCCACGGCGGCCATGCCGCCATCAATCACAGCAGGTGGAATCGGCGCGGCGGTGATGGTTTCGCAGTTTTTGCATGCATATTGAGGGCGAATGTGACGATGGACAGTAAACTTAGCAGGTTCGACATCCAATTGTTCGGTGACGTCTTCACCGATTCTGACCAAGTCTTGGCCGCATTTCCCACAAGCGCATGACTCGGGTTCATGATGGTGTTCGATGCGCGGCAAATGCGTCGGCAAGGGTTGTCGACCTGCGCGTGGGCGTTTAGGTTTAACAACCGTCTCGCCGGGTTCATTGTCTTTGAGCTGTTCAAGTTCCGTTTCAATCGCGGAAACATCCGTATTCCAGGTTTCTTCAAACACATCGCGTTGTAAAGGCGATAGCGTTTCACTTTTCACGCTAAAGCGTATACGCCGGTAATAGGCCACTTCATGCGTCAAAGCTTCGATTTTTAAGTCTTTGGCTTTGATGATGGCGTCTTTGGCTTGTAATAGAGCGGCGTCGCGTTCTGCTTGATCAAGGAGCGATTGAATCAAGGCCGCTACTTGAGATTTAGCGGTCGGATCAAGGTCTAAATGATCAAGCTCAGCGAGTAATTGCATGGGCGATATTATACAAGAAATTTCGCCTAAAAGCCTTATGTTTACTGGATTTATCTCTGATTTTTCTCTGTTTTTTAGGCGAAAAAATCACTCTATTTAGACCTGCCAATGTGCTTGGGGCATCGCCGATAAACGCTGCCAATCCACGCCGGTTACCAGCCAATCCCATTGCGCCTGACTGATAGCAAAACCGGCGTCCAGCACCTTGGGCCAAACAAAACCACCTTGATGTAAACGGCGTTGACACAACCAAACGCCATTGCCATCCCACACTAACAGCCGCAAGCGATTGCCCGCCCGATTGCGAAACACGAATGCCGAACCTGCGCACGGTGATTCACCTAGCACTTGTTGGACAATAGACGATAATCCATCAATACCGCGTCTCATATCAACGGGGGCAACAACTAACCAAATCTGAGGTGGGCTGGCAATTAATCCAGGCATCGCAGCAGTTCCGCCAGCCAGGGGGCAGAAGTCGATGTGGGCATATCGACTTGATGGCCTTTGGCATGTTTCAAGACGATATTCCCTGTCACTGATGCTTGTAACTGAACGGAAATCAACGCCGGCAGCGTGCCTTTTTGCTCTTTTCGATAATCACTTAATCGGGCTCCAAAGGTATTGTCATTTAAACCCTGCTGCCGACAATACTCAGATTGTTTTAGACCACTATGCTGCCAGGCTTCAATATGATTTATCCACTTGATCGTTAGCGCCATTTCTTATCCTCGTCAAAAAGCATAAGGATGTTCGATTTGGATATTTCAATCTAGATGGTCGGGTTGGACGAATACTTTATATTTGGCGGTGGTGCTTGAGCTTTATTCCCGCAGGATAATTGGTTGGGCTATCGGCGAGCGTATGACAGCCGCTTTGGTGTAATGGCATTGTGGCGTCGGCCCATACCGAAGGAGGGCATTGTGCATTCAGATCGGGGGTATAGCCAGTATTGTTCTGCCGCTTATCAGAAACTTTTTAAGCAACATCAATTGGTTTGTAGCATGAGTAAGAAAGGCGACTGTTACGATAATGCGGCAATGAAAAGCTGGAACCATAGCTTTAAGGTCGAAGCGGTTCATGGCGAACGGTTTTTGACGCGTTCGGAAGCCAAGTATCAAGTGTTCGAATAGTTTGAAGTGTAAGTAGTTACGCAAAAGTTATTTGGAATTTTTTACCGATGTCACTCAGGATTTCCAACACCCACTTTTTCAAGTGTCCGTAACTTTGATACGCATCAAGCGGCAACCATTCGTACTTAACTTTACGCCAGAGTATTTCGATCAGGTTCAGCTCCGGGCTGTAAGGCGGAAGAAAATGTAAGTACACACCACGTTGTTGCCAGCCCGCCAGCTTTTCTTTGAATACGCCGCTACGATGAATGGAAGCATTATCCAACACCACACAGCACGGCACTTTAGTTTCTTCGTACTTGCCTGCATACGTTTCGACAAACGCATCAAAGGCATTGACAACCGTATCCGTTGTCACCGATTGTTCGGAGCTGTGGAAAATCAGATCATTGCTGCGACTCAAAAAACCTAACACATTCATGCGCTTGCTACGATAGCAGGGTATTTGTCGGGTCTCGCCAATCCGTTGCCATCCATAGGGTACACAGGGTGTCGTGCTAAATCCGGATTCGTCAAAGTAGTAAAGCTTCAATTCCCCATCATCCTCTTGCTGTTTCAAGGCCTTCAGATATGCCTTATCACGTTGGAAATCTGCTTCATTACGCTTTCCCTTCACTGATTGCCGACAACGTTTCCAGGCATAGGCACTTTTTTTAAAATTCGTTTAAAGGTGTCAAGGCTGGCTTCCTTGCCCGTCTCCTCCAGCAATCGTGCTGCGGCGGCCTTGGGCTGGTGTGGGTTTTTGTCAATATAGCCCAGAAAAACGGCTTGTTCCTCAACCGTGAAGCGCACAGGCCTACCGCTTCGTGGACAATCGTAAAGCCCTATTAATCCCTCTGTTTCCCATTTGTCTAACCATGAGCTGACAGTCTCATGCTGGGACTCAAACAATTCGCTCAGCCGTGCAATTACATACCTTCTATTATTCAATAAGATAGCATGTGCCCGTTGTCTAACCCGGAATAATGGGTGGTTACGATAGGCTTCGGTTAACGTTACTTCCTCTTCCGGGGTCAGTTTGGCGATGAATTTCAGGTGGACTCCTAATTTTTGTCTGTTATTGCAATCGTTTCCAGTTTGACACAATAAATTTACTTCCTAATAACTTTCGCATTACTACTTATTGCAACCGCAAACGGCTTCACTCCAAATTGGGCTATGTCAGCTCAGAAATTTTTCAAGCTAAAAAAGTCGCTTAGTTAAGTGTCCGTGAAATCCGGGCAAGAGCATCTTACGGCTTACCGTCCCATCGGACAAAGTTATTCAGTAGCGCCAATCCTGCATGCTGGCTTTTTTCTGGGTGAAACTGCACAGCAAAGATATTGTTTTTGCCGATTGCAGCGGAAATTTCTTTTCCATAATGGGCTTCACCCATCACATAGCCGCTATCATCATTAGATTCTTTTTCTACAAAAAAGCTATGTACGAAATAGAACCTTTCTTCATCGTCTATGCTATGCCACAAGGGGTGATTTCGCGTTTGTTTGACCTGATTCCACCCCATGTGAGGAACCTTTAGCTTTACGCCTTTCTCCATTAAAGGGGTGCCAAAAAAGCGCACATGACCGGAGAATAGATCGATGCAATCCACACCGTTATTTTCTTCACTATGGGTCATCAACGCCTGCATGCCAACACAGATTCCCAGAAAAGGACGGTCTTGGGAAACTTCTTTTATCAGCTCTTCAAATCCTAAGCGGCGAATCTCGGACATACAATCCCGAATTGCTCCGACGCCAGGCAAAACAACCCGGTCAGCTTCCCGAATCGTTGCCGCATCAGAAGTGACCAGTACTTTTGTATTTTCAAGCCCGGAATAAGAAGCGACATGCTTAATGGCTTTGGAGATAGAATGGAGGTTACCCATTCCGTAGTCGATAATTGCTACCGTATTCATTCAGTTAACTCTAAATTAGAAATGATTAATCGGTTTCTTTCCACAAGATTATGGGGCCTGAAATACTGAAATATTCGAGTTCCCGGAAGAATAAAAGCGTTCCCTCAAAATTACGCGGTAACTATACAGTAAATCGCACTAAAAAATACAGGTCGGATTAATTATGGATGTAATCCTTGAAAGTTCATTGGGCGTTGATGCGCAAATTAAAGTCATTGGCAAAAGCCCCTTCAAAATTTAGAGCGGATGTTTGTAGTGTTGAGCGGTATGGCGGTCAGGTTGTGTTTTTCGAGCCAATGGCGAAACTTGAGAATCGTGGTTTCGTCCGGCAAAACATCGATCGGTAACGCGGCCAAAGCCGCAAAACGGCAGACGCTGTCGATCTCATGCAAGGCATCTTCTATTTGCCGACCGAGCAACTGAATCACTGTTACGAATAGTGTATACGCAGAATGGCATTGGCTGTCGACCGCGGCGATCGGTGCCGGGATAGTGCGGTTCGATCTGTACCGATAACGAAGACCAGGCTCGACCTGTCAATGTTGACAGTTGTTTCTAGTAACCAAAATCAGTCAAATACGCCTTAAGAAACACTTTTTAGGAGGCATGATGATTCACGTTGTTACAGGTAGACAAGAAGAACTCCCACATGGGCTTTACTCGAAAGTCGCCCACTACCGCCACAAAGTGTTTGTGGAGCGACTTGGTTGGCAACTTCAAACATTTAATTATGCGGAACAAGACCAATTCGATCGTTTCGATACGGTCTACGTTATATCGCGCGACGAGCGGGGAAATATTTCCGGATGTGCTCGCCTACTGCCTACCACTCAACCTTATCTTCTTGGGGACGTTTTTCCACAGCTCCTCAATGGAATGCCTCCGCCAAATTCACCGGATGTTTGGGAGTTATCACGTTTTGCCGCCGTGGATTTTAATGCGAAAACATCATGCGCATTAGGGCAATTTTCTTCGCCCATTACAATAACGTTACTTCAGGAGGCTATCGCCTATGCTGCTTCACAAGGCGCAAAGCGTGTAATCACGGTGTCCCCGGTTGGTGTCGAGCGGTTGCTAAAGCGTACCGGGTTTCACTCACATCGAGCGGGGCCGCCAATGGTTGTTGATGGGCATCCGATTTTTGCTTGTTGGATTGATATTGCGGATGAGCCACAGTATTAAATTAGATATTAGACGTGACAGAGAAAAAGCACCCTCACCGAATACCTGAAGTTAACCTGACTCATAGGAATTCCAGGTTCTGTTGACGCTTTACCAATCAGTCAGAATAGAGCGTTTTGTAGGGAATGAACCGGATAAAAGTAAGCGATAAAGAGTGGGCTTGTATTTTGGCCGGCAATTAAAAATTGCCTGGAGTTCGCATAGGTCTACCGGATATCTGTAGGCAGTTTGTTAGTGCCTTTTTGTGGATATTACGTTCGGGCGGCTCAGTGGCGTATATTGCCGAAATCAGGTGGCGTTTTTATGTAGGCCATGAGGCTCATGTCTCTGGCGAATATTCTTTAATATATCTCGTCCCGCGATCCACCAGTCTCAATTTTGCCGAGTGAGTTGAGGTTTTCGGAGATGCCAAGATGACGATGGCTTTTTTAGATCGCATTACTCATCACTGCGATATTTTGGAAATCGTCAAAGATGGTGGCGCTTTTTACTGTCCGTATTGATGATGTTAGGATATGGCTAACTATTACTTCCCGAAATCGAGTTGGCATACCGAAACCAGTTAAGTGATAATTATTGGAAAATTCACACTGAAAAAAGTTATAGAGTGACAGCATACCCAAAGGACATTGAACTAAAAATGCAACGGTTGTTTGCGAGGCTGTCAGAAAAAGATAAGCGAAGTTATGCGGCGATTGAGTCAGTCAAGTTAGGGCATGGTGGCATTGAATATGTGTCCGGGCTGTTTGGCATTGATCCCAAAACGGTGCGACGTGGATTGTCCGAATTGGATGTAGCGGAGGATCCCGCACCCAACCGGATCCGAAAAAAAGGGGCGGACGGAAAGGCATAAACGGGCAAAGTGAGTCGCTGGAAAGCAACTTTCTCAAGCTGCTTGGCGAGTTCACAGCGGGCGATCCGATGCGTGAAGGCGTGTTATGGACGAACTTGTCGCGGCGGGAGATCAGCCGACGACTGGCTGAGATGGGGTCGCCAGCGAGTCGGCACACGGTTCGCAAGCTATTGAAAAAGCACGGCTTAGGACAGCGTAAAGCGCGTAAGAAAAAGTCTCTGGGCAATCACCCTGACCGAGATGCGCAGTTTCAAAATATTGCCAAACTCAAGGCGGCGTATCAGAATGCAGGTGATCCGGTCATCAGCATGGACACCAAGAAGAAAGAGCTAATCGGAAATTTTGCCCGCGAAGGCCACACCTATACGCAGACTCAGGTGGATACGCTGGACCATGATTTTCCCAGTGCCGGCGAAGGCAAAGTGATTCCGCATGGCCTTTATGATTTGGCGCGAAACGAGGGCTATGTCCACCTCAATACCAGCCACGACACCAGTGAGTTTTGCTGTGACAGTGTTGCACATGGGTGGCAGCAGCATGGCTGCACGCATTATCCTAATGCCCGCCGTTTGTTGCTGCTTTGTGATGGTGGCGGTAGCAACGCCAGTAATCGGCATGTCTTCAAGGAAGCGTTACAAAAGCTGGCCGACCGGCTGGGACTGGACATACGTATAGCGCACTATCCACCGTACTGCTCGAAACACAATCCCATCGAACATCGGTTGTTTCCGCATATTACGCGTGCTTGTCGGGGTGTTGTTTTTCATTCGCTCACCATCGCCAAGCAATTTATGGAGAAGGCGAAAACTAACACGGGATTGAACGTGACGGTTGATATTTTGACAGGGGTCTATGCGACGGGTAAAAAATGCGCCACTGATTTCCTCAAAACCATGACTATTGCGTTTGATGACTATCTTCCTCGTTGGAACTACCGAGCCATCCCTAAAGATTACTGATTTCGGGAAGTTATTTTTAGCCAAATCCTAAGCTGGACTTTATCCAATTGGTTGCCGGCGAGAATAAAGCAGCTTTCTGCTGAATCTTGCGGTGCTGCGCTTCAAATACGGGGCTATGCCTGCGCCAATGCAATAGGTGACGGCATCGGGCGTGCGGCCTTTACAAGGTCGCCCCTTGCCTTTGAAATGTTCAATTTCGACGATGCGCGGATCATGTAAGGCAGTGACCTTTGGCGTTTTTTACAACGGCGCCAAGGCAGCCTCGGCATCTGCGACACAGGCATAAGTAGCCCCTAAAGCGGTGTAAGCTCGTTCCGGCTGAGTATTCATCCACTCATCAGATACCGCTAGAATTAATTCACGGGTACCGCCGATCGTTTCCGGGACACGCGTTATCCAAGGCAAATCGCCAAGGTCTTGCAGTATTTTCGCCGTATAGGGCGTGCTGTCGGCAACGATCAACAACAGACCCACTTCCATGCAACTGCTCAAGATGTGCGTCGGTGTTTGACGAAAACTTTCTTTCTCACTACGGTTACTGCAAAACGGCCGAATAGGTCCTGTTCCGTATAATTAAATGTTTGAAGTTGCCGGCCAAATCGTGCCACAAATACTTTGTGGCGGTAGCAGGCGAGTTTCGAGTATAGCCTTGCGAGAGTTCTTCCGGTCTACCCGTAACAACGTACGTCTCTCCGAAAAAATTTTTCTTAAGGCACGTTTGAATGACTTTTGCCGCTAGAAACAACTGTCAATATTTACAGCTTATGACGCGTATCGTGTGCTTATATAGTTTTGAACTACGATTTGCCAGACAATCCCATCAACTACTGTTTCAATCAGTGCGGCAGTCTTGTCAGGTCCTAGGTCGCGTTGTTTCGCGTCAACCAGCATGAGATTACTTCTCGATTTACTCACCCTTTTATAGTAGACTCCCCCCACCTGAGAAAACTGATTCATCCAGTCCCACCCAATGCTAATGGCTGGACTGGTGGCACTGACCCAGTCGTGTAGCCTGTAAACTCAGCAAAGGTTGCTCCTTCCTGTACCAAAGGAAGATTATCCCCCTCATCAAGACCAGACATTAAATGTACAAGTGAAACTTGCTGAAACTCTTCAAAAGTTAGGCGTATATAGCCATCAGGGGAAATAGTGATGATATCTACTCCAGTTATATTTTCAGGATGCATGTTTTTCTCAACTAAGCTAAGAACAAGATAAAACAAAACACACTACACAAAGTCAATACTTGTCGATAGTGTCAAATCTGACAGACTTACGCTTTCGCCGAGCATCTTTCGGCCGAAGGCGACATAACCTACGCACTAGCAAAACCCGATATTCGTACGCAAAGGAATCTATGAAGGCTTGGCAAGAAACTCAACTTCAGGCATTGCAGTCTATTCAATGCGCACACCAGCTTTTTCAAACGATTCTTTCGTTTAGTAAGGAACTTGGCTTTGACCATTGCGCCTATGGCCTGCGTATGCCACTTCCCTTAACGAACCCAAAGACATTGATGTTTAATAATTACCCAACAGCTTGGCAAGCCCAATATCAAGCCAAAAATTACCTTGCAATTGACCCCACGGTGCAACACGCCATGCGCTCACTTTTGCCAATTATATGGACAGATGACTTATTCAGTCCAGCGAGTGATCTATGGGAGGAAGCGTGCTCATTTGGACTGCGCGTTGGCTGGGCGCAATCCAGCCGTGATTTCAACGGGTTTGTCGGCATGTTAACGCTTGCGCGCTCAAATGAGCCGATCACTGAAATAGAGCTTGATGCCAACAAATTCAAAATGGCCTGGCTGACCCAAGTAGCGCATTTAGGCATGTCGCGGTGCTTGACGCCGAAATTGATGCAGGAAGTTAATGTGACATTGTCAAACCGCGAGATAGAGGTGCTTCGGTGGACGGCTGATGGCAAAACATCTAGCGAGATCTCGTGCATCCTCAATATTGCGGAGCGTACTGTCAACTTTCATATCAATAATGTCGTCACTAAGTTGAATGCTGCCAACAAAACTTCAGCTACGATAAAAGCTGCAATGCTTGGATTGTTGTAAAAGCATGAGTGTGCGTAATGCTTAACTTTCTAAAAAAGAAAGCATAGCTCGACAATCCATTGATTAAATTAGCAAAAAAAATCATTACTCTGGGTTTGAGCCATTTTGCGTCATAACCCGAAACAATCTTTAGCTGGCATGCATCCAGTTTCGTTTACAGTATCTTTGAATCAACCCTCTTAAATTAGCCTGGCTTTCCAGTGCTTCGATTAAGCAATAGGACTTTATCGGGGAATAATCAAAACCGATCCGAGCTTTTGCATTTTTCTTTTTGATGGAACCAGTCGATAATAGCCGCATTATTAATTTAACTAGCAATGAGAAAAAAATGAGCAACGTATTTAGTTTTACCGGCACTGTGGGCCGCGATGCAGAAGTCCGGTATTTGCCGTCAGGCCAAGCGGTATTGAACGTTACCGTAGCCAACAATATCGGCTTTGGCGATAAGCAGCAAACGCTATGGATCAGGTGTGCGGTGTGGGGCAAGCGCGCAGAAGGACAGTTGCAAAATTATTTGAAAAAAGGCCAACAGGTATTTGTCTCCGGCGAACTGAGCCAAAGTGAATATCGGGCGCAAGACGGTTCGACTAAAACCAGCCTGGAGCTTAACGCCAACATTATCGATTTGGTCGGCAAAAGAAACGAGTCCAACCAGCCGCCGCAACAAAATTATCAATCTTCCGGTCAAGGCCAGCCATCCGCCCCACAAGGCCCTAGCCATGACAATTTCGATGCGCCGTATGATGACGACATCCCGTTCTAATCGATGAAAAAAATATCCGATAACCCTGCAACAGACCGGCAAAAAGTGAGCATTACTGAGCGTAATCTGTTGGTGGCTCATGGGCAAAGTAAAAAATTGGCGGATATGCGCAAAAAGCTTCAGCCGGATTTTCCGGTTGAAGCCGGGGCATTGCCGGGCAAGCAATTATCAGCCGGGCTGAAACCGGAAGTCGCCACGGAGTTGAATAAAGCAAGGAAGCTTATCGATGATCGCATTAATGAAATAATGCGTAGCTTTCCTGAAGGCAAGAAAAACAGGCTGTTTAGTTTGAGGTTCGGTTCTGTTGATGCCTTAAAAACCATGAATATAAAAGCCGCTTTTAAAACATTAGGTATCGATGATAATTTAGTGAAAATGAAGTTGATTGCTGCTTTGGACTTTCAGGTAAAGGATGTTAAAGCGCATTAACTTCTCCGGTTTTTAAAACCACAAGACAGGAGGGAATGTGAACAAATTACAACCGCTACTCTCTTCTCTCGCCGACCAGTCTTTCCAGAACATCCGGAAGCTGCGCGGTTCCTATCATTTCCCCCGATTTGAACTCAGCTTTATCAAAATGCAGGGTAGCCCCGGCGCTAACCCTGCTTCCATTGCATCCGTAAAAATAGCGCTATCGGACAGTCAACTCCCCGAGCATTTTTTGCAGACCGCCGAGTACAAACTGGCGGTAGCCGATTTTTTGATTCGGCGCTTTCGTTACGGCATTGACCGATTTGCGCAGCAAAACCGCGGCAAAGACGGCAGCGGTTCCTTTAACACCATTGCCTTGAGCCAAAAGATGCTGAACAGGGATAGCGTTTTGTTTGATGACGATGCCGTTTATTTGCGCTTTATCATCAGCCTCCCTGCTAAAGGGCAAGGCGGCGGGGTTTTTGATGCCGAGCAGGCGTGGATCATGTTGAGCCGGGAACTGACTGCAATTGTTGACGCGACATTTTTCTACCAACACTACGACGAGCAAACTAGAGCGCTGCTTCAGCAGTTTGTCGATGTGCAAAAAACACGCGCCGAAATCATTCAGTTTATACAGCAGCAGGCTCTGGTCGCTTTTATCGCCAATGATGCCAAACTGCCGCGGCATAGCGGCGTCGATGACCGGCCTTCTCTATCCGGGCTTGTTAAAACCTTTCAATCCCCCGCATCGCTACAAATAACAATTCCTTTATCGAATGGCCGCAGCATAACCGGCATGGGCATTAAAGATGGCATCACCTGCATTACCGGCGGCGGCTATCACGGCAAGTCGACCTTGATGCAGGCGATTTTAGCCGGGGTTTACGCGCATATTCCGGGCGACGGACGGGAATATGCAGTGACTCGGGAGGATGCCTTTTTTATCAGGGCCGAAGAGGGGCGCAGCATTCGGGATGTCGACATCAGCCCTTTTATCAGCGACTTACCGAATGGCCTTAAAACCGATTGTTTTTCATCCGACAACGCCAGCGGCAGCACCTCGCAAGCGGCCAATATTGTCGAAGCCATTGAGAGCGGCAGCCGGTTGCTGCTATTTGATGAAGATACCTGCGCAACCAATTTTCTGGTGCGCGATGAGTTGATCAAAAAAATCCTGGATGCGACGCAAGAGCCCATCAAGCCGCTTTATTCGACGGTGCGGTCGCTGTGGAAAAAACAGCGTGTCTCGATGATTTTTGTAGTCGGCGGCCTGGGTTATTTTTTGCAGAAAGCCGATACCTGCTTGCTGATGGACAATTACCGTTGCGACGATATTACCGCCAAGGTGCGCGACAAACTTGGGGCGATAGCGGAGGAAGATACACCGTTCCCCGATTTTTCCGCGTCGCGCCGCCTGGCAATCGATAATTTCGACCCCGCCTATATCAATCGGCGCCTGAACAAGACCCTAGCCAAACGCATAAAAGACTTACGCAACGCACCGAGGCAACTGGAATACGGCATGGATCTGATCAATCTGGATACGGTGGCGCAAATCGCGGAAGCGCCGCAAATTCTAGCTATCGGCTATTGCCTGTTGGCGCTACGGGCTCAACTAAAGCGGTTGGGCGATAAACCTGAGACTATCCGTTTCTGGATAGACTGGCTGGAGGACCAAATAAACAAACACGGATTAGACATATTGAAGCCTGATTATCCGGGCACCCTTTCCATGCCGCGCAAGTATGAACTGGCTGCCGCTATCAACAGGATCAGGTCGTTAAGGATTGTTCAGGAATGATACATCCGCTCAGGACGATGGAAGATTACAATGCCGATCAAAAAAAAGACCACCCCAGAGAGAAAAGGGGGTGGTCTTTGTAAGAGAGATAATGCGACAAAAACAGGGCGTCCCGCCCTTCTTTGTCACTTATAGATTAACAAAATAGGCCGATGAAATTTATCGGTACGAATACCTATATCAACAATCACTATCCCGCATTTCCTTGTTATACCGTCAAGTTAATCTCCTGAACGGTTCCGGTTTTGCCGTCTTCCGTTAAATAAACGCCGGTATCGGTAATTTCCCCCAGCGATTGGTTATCGGCGCTGCGTAATTGAAATGGCGTGGTGGCGTGTCCCAGATAGATGGCGCCGATGTTTTTATCGCCCAGCGCAATAAGCTGCTGACTGCCGTCCTCGTGTCGTTGCCAGATTCTTAGACTTTTATAGATGGGGTCGGCTTCGTCAATAAAACCGTTACTGTCGCTGTCATATTGGGCCAGTTCTGAAAATCCGTTGCCGGAATTCGGCCCGAACAGCTCAGAGCCATTATTGATAACGCCATCCTTATTTTTATCCAGCGCCAGAAAACCGCTGCCCGGCCTTAATGCGGCGATTTGTTCAGCGGTGCCGTTGGCATCAATATCGAATTCAAAGTGGGTTTGCGATAATTCCGCCGCATTGCCGGCAAAATTGATAACGAGAGGATCGACTTTCTTTTCGGGATCGCCGGCCGTGATGGAAGTATTTGTTTCCATCATAAATTCGCGACTCATATTCAATTGAACGGAAAACTCGATGCTTTTTCCGTCCTGGGTTTTGATCGAACCTGTGGCGGAAAAGCTTGCGCTTTCAGACTCCTGGTAAGAAGCATGATGCTCATAAACAAGGCCGAAACCCGCAGAGGGCGGCTGCCTTGCAGGCGGAGGCGTTGTTGCTATTTCCACGTTTTTAGCGTCGGTTGCCGCTACATTATCAGCATTGGCCGTCAGTTCACTCGGCGAAAAGAGCTTGAACTCCTTGCCGGTTAACTCTCTAACCATCTGTTTTATAATCAGCATCATGACCCCATGCTCGGCATCAGGCGCCTCACTCAGATCGAGCGATTGTTTTTCGGGTTTAAGCGTTTGGGCCGTTTTACTCAGACTGACTGCATCTGTCAGCGGCTGTTTTTGGCTCGTCCCATTTCTGCCTGTCGGCTGCGCCTGGGTTTTCCAAAATCGAAGCGACTCGGACTCCTGAGAACTCTTCAACAATTGATGTTGGCTATTTAACTGGATTGCGGAACTTTTTATGATCATTAGCTTTGGCCCCTGAAATAAAAATTACTCATATTTTATTATCGGCTCGTACCGAAATTAGTTTAGGCAATATGAACAATGGCGGATGCCCGCCGCTACAGGCCTGGATTGCTTGGTGTACAATAGAACTTTTTTATTTAGATAGGATCAACAATGGAAGCTTACCCAGAGAAAACCTGTTCCATAGACCGCCTGGTCACTCATGCGAAATTGGTAGAAGCGACAAAAGCCGGAATGAAAACGCAGCAACGCCGTGATGGCATATATGGCTTGCCCGGCGAAACTTTCGACCTGGACGGGATGACTTTTGTTGTTACCGATTTAAAACGTCAGCGCTTAGGTGACATGACCGATGCCGATGCCAAGGCGGAAGGCTATCCCAGTCTTGACATGTACCGGGATATTATCTTGAAAATGCACGCCGGGATGACCTGGGAAGCCGACGCTCTGGTATGGGTGCATAGTTTTGCGGTTCAAGCGGAGTAGCTAAGCGCATAAAACCCTCGGCCTTTCCGGGCGAGGGTTTAGTATTGTCGATCTTGTTTATACCCGGTTAACGATGCGGCGACAGCGGCGGCCTTCAAATCATTGGACATCGAAGTGGCCATTTTTTGAAACGGAGATTCAATATACCGATACGAAATCATTGCGAACCCAAAAACAACGGCGATGTAAACAAAAGTTAACCAGCCGACGTAATTCCCCGTCACTAATTCCTGCCACAAATACACCGTATAAGAAATCCGCCCTAAATAGCATAACTGTTTGTTTTTAAAAACAAGGGTAATCGCTTTAATCTGCGTGGGCGTACCCAGCACCGTCAGCAGAATCAACACCGGGTAACAAATCACCTTCACCTGTTTTTCGATGCCATCCGGCACATAGCCTATACAAATCAGCAACAGCGCAATAACGATTAACCAGACGGCAATATGCATCTGACGAATGCGGCTGATCATATTTTCAGGCAACAGTGCGGAGCAGCAGCCGATGAGCAGAAAAATAAAGTACATGAAATATTCGCCAAAAAACAGATGCCCTGCCCTGTTCAATAACACCGAGGCGATAGTCAGACCGGCTATTGCCAAAGCAAAGCGCAAACTGTTATTGATCAGGGGTACGAACAGGATCAGCAGCGGAAAAATCAGGTAGAACTGCTCCTCGTAAGCCAGCGTCCAGGTGTGTCCTGCAAACCACGAGCAGCCGTCAGGAAACGGCATATTGCATAAAAACGAGGCTGAGGTCAGCGCTTGTTGCGGCGATATTTCAATCATGTCCGTTGCGTTAAGCAGCAAAAGACAGGATAGATACAGCCAAAGCGGCGGAATAATCCGATAAAACCGGCGCACATAGAATGCGGGCAAGCAAATCGTCCCCGTCCGGCCTTTCTCCGCGACCAGGCCGGAACAAATCACAAAACCGCTGATCACAAAAAACACCAAAACCCCCAGCTCGCCGAGCCGGTCCAGCTGGTCTAAATAAGGTGTTAATAGGGGGACTTTTAAGCCGCTGTAAACGAAAATATGCGACTGAATGACCATGACAACGGCCAGAAACCGCCAAGCATCAATATAATCGATTCTTGCCGGTACAACTTCTTTATGGGTGTTACACAAGGTGACTTATCCTGCTTTAGGAAATGGCGGGGCTACAAGTAGCCCCGATTTTACGCGGTGTTAGTTTTTTCGACTGTATTTGGAAAATAGCTTTTTACCGGCTTGGCTATTTTAAAGGATTCTTTATTTAGCGGGGCACAATCTTGTTCGTAACCGGCTTACTAACCGGCTGCTAAATAATACAGGCCGCTGCTTAAGCATATCAATGAAAACAGGGTGTTCATACGTTTACCCGTGCTCAGTCCGATTACACAACCGATCAGGCAAATGGCCAGACTCATCAACATTAACGACGAGAAGTACATGACGGCGCTGGAATCGGCCGGAATTTCTGCGGCATGCGCATAGCCGTGGAATACGGCGAAAAACGATACGCCCAGAAAGAGTATTTTAGCGCGTTGTTTTTGACTGATAGTGACCAGCAAGCCAAACGCCACCAGCGATAAGGCGATTAACGATTCAACAAACGGAATTTGCACTGCATAAGCGTTAAGCAAGGCTCCGGCAGCCATCAATGCCAGAAAAACAGCGGGAAATGCAAACAAGGCCTTACCGCCCTGCTTGGCCGCGATCAGGCCAACCGCCAGCAATACCAGCAAATGGTCGATGCCGGTTAAAGGATGCAGTAAACCGTTCATCAAGCTGTGCTCGATATGGCCTCCGGTATGAGCATAGAGCGAGGGTGATACGAGAAATAAGGCGGCAATCAGCCAGTTTTTAATGCGCATAAATGAATCCTGTTAAAGTTGTTAAATCGGGGTGAACAATGTTCGGCAAGCTTGCAGTCTATCGTTGCTGTAAAAAAGGCCTCAGTCTATTAACTGGCCTTAGGTCTGTCAACGCTTTATCCAACTTATAGCTGTGATTAAAAGTACCGTGCATGTTACTTCATGTAGGGCGTGCCGCGCGCGCCATAGGGCGTTAGATTTAGACGGAGCAGGCGCGCACGGCACGCCCGACTCAGCAGTCAACGCTTTATCGAGTAATTGCCTTAATCGCGTCCGCCAGCAGAGCGTCGAGCTTGATGCAGGAGCTCGGATGATCGATGCTGTCGGTGCTCCAGATGGTTTTGATGCCGGATTTAAGGATGTGGGCGTAAGCATCGCCGCAAAACAGGGCGTGGGTGACGACCGCGTAAATGTCCTTGCTGCCTGCGGCTTGCAGCAGTTCGGCCGCTTTAGCCAGCGTCCTGCCGGTGCTGGCCATGTCATCGATGATGATCACTGGTCTGTTTCGGTAATCGCCATCCGGCAAACTCATTTCAACCTGTTTGTCGCCGAGCCGGTTTTTTTTGGCAATGGCGTAATCGAAACCGATATTTTCGGCGATAGCGGCAACCCATTGTTTCGATTCGCTGTCCGGCCCCAACAGTAGCGCATGGTTGAATTGTTGTTTCAGAAACGTTCCGATTTCATCGGCGGCGGTCAGGCTGATCGCGTTTTTTATCGGAATCGCCTGAGTCAATGCCGAGATACGGTGCAAATGCGGATCTACGGTGAGTACGTCATCAAACAGGTCGGCGAGCAATTTGCCGACGATGCGCTGGCTAACCGCCTCGCCCGGCTGGTTGGCGATGTCCTGGCGCATATAGCTTAAATAAGGCGTAATCAGCGTAAGCCGTTTAGCGCCTAATTCCCGCGCGGTGGTGGCGCACAGCAACAGTTCGATCAATTTGTCGTTGGGTTGATTAAGGCTGCGGCAAACAATAACGTGTTCCGGCAATGATGGCGGCAAGCGGATCAGGCTTTCGCCGTCGGGAAAATGATGCAGGACGACCTCCGCCAGCGGTGCATCAAGCCGGGCCGCCAGGCGTTGTGCCTGGCTTATATAGTCGGGGAAGGCAAGTATCAACATGGACTAAGTTAAAAGGCAATCAGCGACTTGATAATCTGTTCTTCGCTGCCTATCGTGTAGCCATTATTTTGTGCGGCTAAATCCTGGGCGAATTTAAAATCGGCGGGGAATTCGGCATAGATGCGATATAAGATTTCACCCTTCTTTACCGGATTGCCCAGCTTCTTTAACAAATCGACGCCCGCTTTTTTCATCATCGGCGCACCGGCAAGCCGGGCTATTCTGGCCATTTGAAAGTTGTCGATACTGGTAACTACGCCGTCGCAACAGGCAACAACCTCATGACAACGACTGCCGGGGTGCAGGTCTATCGTTTTTGCGCCTTGCGCCTGAATCAATGCATTCATTTTAGCGCCGGCCCGGCCCGATTCGAGTATGTCGCGGGCAATGGCATAACCTTGTCCGCCGCGCACATCGGGATCGAACTCAATGATTCGTCCTGCCAGCTGCAAAGACTTCTGGCGCAAGTCGAACGGCGCATCAGGATCGTTTTGCAATACCTGCATTATGTCCCGAGCTTCCAGTATCGGACCTATGCCCCGCCCTATCGGCTGGCGGCCGTCGGTAATCATCACTTCCAGATGAATGTTGAGCCGGTCGCCGACAAACTCAAACAGTTTACGCAAGGCCAGCGCCTGATTCATGTGCCGCACCTTGGCGGTGGGGCCGACCGGAATATCGATAAGCAGATGCGTGGAACCGGCGGCCAGCTTTTTGGACAGAATCGACGCCACCATTTGCCCCTGCGAATCGATGCCCAGCGGGCGCTCAACAGAAATCAGCATGTCATCGACCGGTGCAAGTCTGGCCGTGCCGCCCCAGGCCAAACAACCGCGTTCCTTGCGCACGATGTCGTGCAGCCGGTCCGGCGTCAGATTGACTTCGGCCAGCACTTCCATGGTGTCGGCCGTCCCCGCCGGCGAGGTGATCGCGCGGCTGGAGGTTTTCGGTATCAACATGCCGTGCGCGGCAACGATAGGCACCACCAGCATCGAAGTACGGTTGCCGGGGATGCCGCCGATGCAATGTTTGTCGGCGACCAGCGATTCATGCCAATTCATGGTGTCGCCAGATTGCAGCATGGCGCGGGTAAGAAAAAACAGTTCGTCACGATCCAGATTGTTTTGCCCGGTCGCGACCAAAAACGCAGCCATTTCCATTTTGGAATAACGGGTTTCGACAATATCGGTGGTTATACTGATAAAGTCATCCTGATCGAGACGTTCGCCGTTGATTTTGCGGCGCACCGCATCCATCGACTTCGGCGCTTCCGCATGATTGACCGTGACCAGACAGCCTTCAGCGACATTGAGCTGCGCGAATGCCTGTTCGGACAGGCCCAGTTCTCCCGGCTGAACGATGGAGCTGTCATCGACTACGTTAAGAACCGCGAGCACCTTGGAACCGTTGGTACTAACCAGAATTTTAGACAGCGCCTGAAAACCCTCGGCCCGGTAAATGCCGCACTCGCGATGCAGGTAAGCGACGTTTTCATGATAGGTATCGATAGCGATACGGCGAATTTGCAGGGTGTCATTACTCATAGGTTAAAATAGTCGGCAGATAACGTGGATTGATGATGCGGTTTGAGGTGGGTATTGTCAACAATGCAGCTATCAACGGGCCATAAAGCATAAAACCACGAAGTTTACGCTAGTTCCCAAGCTCAAGCTTGGGAACTCAGTTTGGGAAGCTCCAGCTTCCCGTGTCGCGAAACTGCGACTGCATGGATGCAGGAGGTAGAGCAACGCAGGAGCAGTCTTCGGGATTCCCAATCTGGAGATTGGGAACAAGCACTTAAACTTTAACATCAGAGTCACCAATGAAAAAATGCACATGGGCGCTGTCCAGTCCGTCTGAAGAGCAATATCACGATCTTGAATGGGGCGTACCGGTGCATGACGACCGGCTGCTGTTTGAGTTCCTTATTCTTGAAGGCGCACAGGCGGGTTTAAGCTGGTCAACCATTTTGAACAAACGCGACGGCTACAAACAAGCCTTCGATAATTTTGATGCCGAAACGGTTGCAGGTTACGATGACCAAAAAATCAACGCGCTGCTGGCTAATCCGGCCATCGTAAGAAACAAGTTGAAGGTCAATGCGGCCGTCACCAACGCACAGGCTTTTTTAAAAGTTCAGCGGGAATTTGCGCATTTCGATAGCTATATCTGGCAGTTTGTCGGCGGCAAGCCGCTATGCAATGCACGCAAAACTCACGCAGATATTCCCGCCTCTACGCCGGAATCCGATGCGATGAGTAAAGACCTTAAACAACGCGGCTTTAAATTTGTCGGCAGCACCATTTGTTATGCTTACATGCAGGCGACCGGCATGGTTAATGATCATACGGTCGATTGTTTCAGATATGGGCAAATCTAAAAAGTCATGCGTACACAAGAAGCGCCAACAACGACAGACCCTTATTATAACGACGGCGAAACGCTATCGCCGTGGCGGGAATCGCTCAATACCGTTATTTTCGGCTCCGAGACGCCGATGGGCAAGGCGTTCGATGTCGTTTTGAGCATCAGCATCGTGCTCAGCGTGATTGTGATCATGCTCGATAGCGTCGAAGCGATTCAAAACCGGTACGCGCAAGCCTTATATATTATTGAATGGCTATTTACGCTGCTGTTTACACTGGAGTACGGCTTGCGCTTGATCAGCGTTCGCCGGCCCGGGCTGTATTTCAAAAGCTTCTTTGGCCTGGTCGATTTGATCTCGATACTGCCCAGCTACCTGATTCTGCTGTTTCCCGGCACCCAGGCTATGCTCGCGATACGCATTTTACGGCTGCTGCGGGTTTTTCGTATTCTTAAACTGTCGGCTTACATGGACGAAGCTGAGGTTATGATGGCGGCATTGCATAAAAGCTCGCGTAAAATCATGGTGTTTCTTTATGCGGTATTCATGCTCGTGATTGTGTTCGGCTCGCTAGTGTATGTCGTGGAAAGCAGGGAAGCCGGTTTTACCAGTATTCCGAGATCGGTCTACTGGGCTATTGTGACGCTGACCACGGTCGGGTATGGCGATATTTCGCCGCAAACGCCGCTGGGCCAACTGCTCGCTTCGGCGATCATGATTATGGGCTATGGCATTATCGCGGTGCCCACCGGCATCTATAGCGCCGAGTTGATCAGGACGTACACGGCGGGAAAAGTCAGGAATGACGCCTGTCCCGCTTGCGGCCAGACCGGGCATGATTTCGATGCCGATTATTGCAAACACTGCGGCCATGCCTTGGAGGATTAACCGGCACGGCTGGCGTTATTTAATTCTATCTTGAAGGAGTTCATCGCTATGCGTTATTTACACACTATGGTTCGGGTCCGTGACCTGAACGAATCCCTCGATTTTTATTGCAACAAACTGGGGCTGGCCGAAAGCCACAGAATGGACAGCGAAGCCGGGCGTTTTACGCTGGTCTACCTGCATGCGCCGCAGGATGCCGGTCAGGCGAAAAAGATGCATGCGCCGTTGCTGGAGCTGACTTATAACTGGGATACCGAAGATTATCAGGGCGGCCGCAACTTCGGGCACCTGGCTTATGAAGTCGATAATATTTACGAAACCTGCCAAAAACTGATGGATGCAGGAGTGGTCATCAACCGCCCTCCGCGTGACGGGCATATGGCGTTTATACGTTCGCCGGATATGATTTCTATCGAGCTGTTGCAAAAAGGTGCGGCGCTGGCACCTGCGGAACCGTGGGGTTCTATGGAAAATACGGGGAGTTGGTAAGAATCTAAGCGGCTCATGCCCGTTTGCTTAGCTTCAGAATTATATCCGTCCGCAGATCACAAAAAGAAAAGGTAGCCTTATATGAAAGCTAATGAATTTGACAAGAATTTTGATGAAGGCGATGACATTCAAAATGCCTTGGACTTATCTAAAACCAAGAGAAATCCTTGGAAGGAGCCAAGCATAACAGCTAAATTTTCTGCCGAAGAAAAAGCCATTGCCGTATACGTTGAAAGCGATAGCGCCGTAAGCATTGATAATGTAGAAAATGAAAAAAAACGTTACACACAAATTGCGCGCTCTCAAATGAGCAAGACTAATCAATGTGGGATGAATCACCATGAAAACAGTAAAAATAAGCATTGATCCAGAAAACCCGGCATCTCTGCCTGAAGGTCGAGTGGATTTCAACCGTTTGGATTCCACTAACGAGCAGGATATTGCCGAGCAGCAACACATGGATGAAACCAATGCCATATTAGACATCGAAGGCCGGGCGAGATATTCACCCCGTTCGTAATGTTTTCTTTACCTTTGCCTAGTCCCATAGGCAACCACAAAACTTATCGCAGAACCTTTTTAGTCAAAAAATAAATAAGTTGCGGGCAACCAAATAGCCGAGTGCAAATAGTCCAGCAATTCCGTATATCGCTAACGTTACGTAAAAAAAACGACGGAAGCTCAAACGTTGTTCTTTTGCCATAGAGCACTGAAAAACTACGGGGGCAATACTCCATTCTACTAATGTTTCGTTGGTATCATTAAGTGCATTTCGCAAATCAGATAACGATCTTTCGAATGATTGCTGAATTTGTTCTCGTCGAATAGATCCGCAATCGCCTACCCATGCAAATTTCATTTTCGATTTGCGAGCATCCGATCGAGGCTTGAGATCATCAACAGGGTAACTATTGACGACGTTTAACTGACGTGAACTTCCTATCAAACTAGATATTGTGGATGATGGCATATCCGATTTAGCAGAACTACTTGAGGATTCTACTGCGAGCCCCAAAAGATCAAGGCCAGCATTAGCACTTCGCACGATCACCTTGTCACGTCCATCGTGAGGACCTACGATGAGAAACTCGATCGGCGAATTTTCTATAATTATCATATGAGTGAATTGTGATTGATCTGTCATGGTCTTACCGCAGTTGCTATTTTGGGCATGAGTTGGGCAATATCGTCGCCGATCTCGTTAGAGTGTGAAGTGGTCGTCACACTGTCAGCAAAATTTCCAGATTTCCATTTCTCGACTTCCTTATTACAGAAGGCTTCGAAATATGTTTTTTCTTGCGGAGTAGTTTTTTCCCATAGATCTCTTTTGTTTATGAGGATCTCGATCCATTTCTTACGTGCGCATTTGGTCTCTATTAAGTGGTAACGGACTTGGGCTAAGAAATTTGCATGATCGTCTAAACGCTCTTGATCGATTGCCGTTTCAATGTCGGAAGCATTGTGATCGAGTACGAGACACAGACAGTTCGCAGCTTCTGATATTCGAAACTGCTGAACAAACTGCTCTCCACCTCCGTCAAGAATTGCCACATATTTGGGCGGCGTCATCGGTATAGATACTATGGACGCTGTCGCGGACTGGGTTCGTCCAACAGCTTTTCTCTTAATCGATAGACGATTCTTTAAAGTGGTTTTACCTGCGCGTGTAGGTCCAACAATTGCCAGCGTGAGAACCGGTGGGTCTATATTTTCCAGTTCAGAAATATCTATCGTTTCACCTACAAAGTCTTCTGGCCGCTTTAGACGTGGAGGAATTGCTTTGTAAACTGCATGCACCATCGCACCGCCAGCCAGAATAGCTCCACCAGCCATCAACGAGGTTGCTATGGCAGTGCCAGCCAACGCTGTCCAACCTGCAATCCCCATTGCCGTACCGCCAACACCTGCTACACCTGAAATACCATTGAGCTTGCTGGCAATGCGTGAAGGCCAAAGTTTCCAGCGTCGTTTTCCAGCCATTGATGTGACCTCGTTTGTTGTGAAGAACTCTTCTGAACCAATTTGGTCAGGGTAGATCGGGCAACAGCTTTTCGTTGCTCAACAGGGCTATTATATTTGTTTAGCGCGTAGGATGGGTAGATCAACGCGAAAACCATCGCATCGTCGATTGATTAGGATGGGTTTCGGCTAACGCCTCTCGGCAACTGCTCCATGCGTTGCTCCACCTCCTGCATCCTTGCAGTCGTACCCATCCTACCAAGCTGCTTTTTTACGAAAGCTTAAATCGCCTTCTTAATCCGCTCCAAAGCATTTTGCAGATTCGCCATGCTGGTGGCTATCGAAATTCTGATATGACCAGGTGTGCCGAACGCTGAACCCGGCACTAACGCAACGCCTGCTTCCTTGATCAAATATTCAGAGAAGCCAAGATCATCATCGATGTTGTCCAACCTGGCAATCAGCTTTTCCACGTTAGGGAACACGTAAAAGGTACCGTCGGTTTCAAGACATTCAACGCCGTCAATGCTGTTCAGTTCGGCAACGACATAATCATGGCGCTTTTTAAATTCAACGCACATATTGTCAATAAAACTTTGGTCGCCGATTAACGCGGCTTCGGCGGCATGTTGTGAAATCGAGGTCGGATTGGAGGTGCTTTGCGACTGGATAGTGGTCATCGCTTCAATCAAATCCGCAGGGCCTGCGGCATAACCGATACGCCAGCCGGTCATCGAATAGGCTTTGGATACGCCATTCATAACTACCGTGCGGTCATAAAACTCGGGATGCGCATTTAAGATATTAACGAATGTGCCTTTCTTCCAAAGGATGTGTTCGTACATATCGTCGGTTGCGATAATGATGTTGGGGAAATCCTTCAACACGTCGCCCAGCGCTTTAAGCTCTTCCAAACTATACGCAACGCCGGAAGGGTTGGACGGACTATTGATAAAGATCAACCGGGTTTTATCGGTGATGGCGGCGCGCAATTGCTCCGGCGATATTTTAAAATTCTGCGCCTGAGTGGTTTCAATAATAACCGGTACGCCGTCAGCCAGTAACACCATATCAGGATAAGAAACCCAGAATGGCGCGGGAATGATAACTTCATCACCGGAGTTAAGCAGAGCCTGGGTCAGGTTGAATGAGCTTTGCTTGCCGCCGCAGGAAACCAGGATCTGGTTGGCCTGGTAATCAAGACCGTTATCGTTCTTGTACTTGGCGATAATGGCTTTTTTCAGGCTGGGTATACCGTCAACCGCGGTGTATTTGGTGTAACCACTGTCAATAGCCTTAATTGCCGCAGCCTTGATATGATCCGGGGTATCAAAATCCGGTTCACCGGCGCCAAGGCCGATAATGTCTTTGCCCGCAGCACGCATTTGCGCGGCTCTGGCGGTAATCGCCAACGTAGGTGATGGTTTTACTGCCTGGACTCTGTTAGAAAGTTTGATGCTCATGTTTCCCCGTGTAAAATCAATGTCAAAGGTGAAGCGAATTATACCCTATGTATAATGGCTTACTAACAATCCGGCGTTAAAAGTTTATTATTCACCACGAAGACACGAAGAAATAAAACTTCGTGTCCTTCGTGTCTTCGTGGTGATAATCTTTTAATTTTTTTAACCAATTTTTGTGAATTACCTCGGTTTCACGCCCCGCTGCGGTAATGCAGCTAGTGACGCTCCGGCATGGGAACAATTAAAGTAGTTATGTTCATTGAGAAATCCAAGTGAAAAAGAAGTTCAAACTCCACAGCCGATTCCAGCCTGCCGGTGACCAGCCTACCGCAATACAAGCCTTGGTCGAGGGCTTGAGTGACGGCGAAGTACACCAAACTTTGCTGGGCGTGACCGGTTCCGGCAAAACCTTCACCATCGCCAATGTGATTAACCAGGTTCAACGCCCGGCCATGATTATGGCGCCCAATAAAACCCTGGCCGCGCAACTCTACGGCGAGATGAAGGAGTTTTTCCCGGAAAACAGCGTCGAATATTTCGTCTCGTATTACGACTATTACCAACCGGAAGCGTATGTCCCGGCCTCAGACACCTTCATCGACAAAGATGCGGCAATCAATGAGCATATCGAACAGATGCGCTTGTCAGCGACCAAGGCGCTGATCGAACGGGACGATACCATAGTCGTCGCCACGGTTTCGGCGATTTACGGCTTGGGCGAGCCGGAATCGTATTTCAAAATGGTGTTGCATCTGGTCAAGGGCGACATGATTAACCAGCGCGACATCCTGCGGCGGCTGGCGGAAATGCAATACACCCGCAACGACATCGACCTACGCCGTGCGACTTATCGGGTGCGCGGCGAGGTCATCGATGTGTTCCCGGCCGAGTCGGACAGCGAAGCGTTAAGGATAGAGTTGTTCGATGACGAAGTGGAACGCCTGTCGTTATTCGACCCGCTGACCGGCGAAATCATCCGGCGGCTGGCGCGCTATAC
This sequence comes from Methylobacter tundripaludum SV96, assembly GCF_000190755.2. Lineage (GTDB taxonomy): Bacteria > Pseudomonadota > Gammaproteobacteria > Methylococcales > Methylomonadaceae > Methylobacter_A > Methylobacter_A tundripaludum. The sequence continues at coordinate 1,557,085 of NZ_JH109152.1, forward strand.
GATTTACCCGAAAAGCCATTACGTCACGCCGCGAGAGCAGCTGTTGGAAGCGGTTGAAGCCATCAAGGTGGAACTCAAGGAGCGCCTAGAGCAATTACGCTCGCTGGATAAACTGGTCGAAGCCCAGCGGCTGGAACAGCGGACGCTGTTCGATATTGAAATGATTCTGGAAGTCGGCTATTGCTCCGGCATCGAAAACTATTCCCGCTACCTGTCCGGCAGAAGCGCGGGCGAATCGCCGCCTACGATGTTCGATTATTTGCGCGACAATGCGCTGGTGATTATTGATGAAAGTCACGTCGCCGTGCCGCAGATCGGCGCGATGTACAAAGGCGACCGGTCGCGCAAGGAAACGCTGGTCGAATACGGCTTCAGGCTGCCTTCCGCGCTGGATAACCGCCCATTGATGTTTAATGAGTTTGAGCTGAAAGCGCCGCAACGGATTTACGTATCGGCAACGCCGGGGCCCTACGAAAGGGAGCATTCAGGCGTGTTTGCCGAGCAGGTGGTCAGGCCGACCGGCTTGCTTGACCCGGTCGTGGAAGTGCGCCCGGCCACCACCCAGGTCGATGATTTGTTATCGGAAATCAACAAACGCGTTGTCGTAAAAGAGCGGGTGCTGGTCACCACGCTCACCAAACGAATGTCGGAAGACTTGACCGAATATTTGATGGAACACGGGGTACGGGTGCGTTATCTGCATTCCGACATCGATACCGTGGAACGGGTCGAAATCATCCGGGATTTGCGGCTGGGACAGTTCGATGTGCTAGTGGGCATCAACCTGCTGCGCGAAGGGCTTGATATACCGGAAGTGTCGCTGGTTGCGATACTCGATGCCGACAAGGAAGGCTTCCTGCGTTCGGTCGTATCGCTGGTGCAAACCATCGGCCGGGCGGCGAGAAACGTCAACGGCAAGGCCATTTTGTACGGCGATAAAATCACCAAATCGATGCAGCAGGCGATAGACGAAACCGACCGCCGCCGCGAGAAACAGCACCAGTTTAATATCGAGCATCATATAGAACCGAAGACCATTTTCAAGTCGGTCACCGATATTATGCAAGTCTCGATACCCGGTGCAGGCATGACCAGCGCCAATAAACTGCTAGACAAGGTAGCTGAATTCCCGGCCGACTATAAAGCAGCCATGACCCCCAAGCAGGCGAGCAAAAAACTGAAACAACTGGAAGACACCATGTATCAGCATGCAAAAAATCTTGAATTCGAGCAGGCGGCGAAGATCAGGGACGAGATTAAGGTGTTGCAGGAGTTGATGTTGGTGTAGGGCAATGCGCCGAACAATCAGCCTTGTCATGCCTTGAGCCCGCATACGCTAGGCTATTGACGCCCTGCAGATTGCGTTTTACCGGTTTTTTATTTGAGGCAATTCGCAATGCGGTAAACTATGGTAATTTAATTCGTCTCATCTCTTTGGTAATTTCGGAATATTTATGACTACTTGGTTAGAAACCTGTCAAAAACAATTGGCCAGACTCGAAAAAACATCGGTATTGGCAGATAAACTGATTACTTTGAGCAATAAGACCGGCGTGGATATTCCTCCTGATCTGCTAAGACGACTCAATATTGAGCGGCCGCGATTAAACAGGCAATTGGAGCGCCTGCATACCAACCGTTTCGAGGTCGCCGTGATTGGCTTAGAAAAGGCAGGTAAAAGCGCGTTACTGAATGCTTGGTTAGGGCAGGAAATTTTGCCGTCTGCGCGTGAGCGCTGCACCTTCACCAGTACAGAAATATGGTCCGCCCAAACCGAAGAAGATCAACTGCTGTTTATACAATATTACAGTAAAGAAGAAATCGGCAAACTTCAAATGCAGCGGCGCGATGCGCTGTTAGGCATTTTAAGCGAACGCGAGCGCAAAGAAATACAAGAAGACTTTGATGATACGGAAAAACATCTTAGCGAGATTTCGGTGTTTTCAAAACAGAAGAGCGGCTTTAGCCAACACTTTGTCGATATTGGCGAAATCAGCGAGCAATTGCAGTCGGCCGTGTTTAAAAACCGGGCCCAATCCCTGGCTATTAAGCGCATTCAGTTAAAAACCGTGCGTTTGCGCAGCGACCGAGACATTATTTTCCATGATGTGCCGGGCTTTAACTCAGGCATTTTAATGCATGCCGAGCAAGCGACCGAGCGGCTAAAAAACTGCGATGCCATTATTTACGCCAAGGAAATGAAGCAGCCGTCCATCACCGGCCCTGAAAAAGAAATGCTGGTCATTGCCGATTCCGAAGACCCCAGTGTAAAAGTGTCTGACAAGGTGTTTGTGGTGCTGACCCAAGCCGACGCCATGGATGACCAGATCGATTTCAAGGAGACTTATACCAAGCACCGCAGCTATTGGCCATCAGTGCCTGAGCGCCGATTGATCCCGGTTTGCGCACGCGCCCATTTGGTCGAGTTCGGTATCCCTTCCGAAGACACCCTAAGACGCACTAAAAACGCTGACGATAAAGCTAAAATGAAAAAGCTTGGCATTAACGACGGCATGGTTGCTTTAAAAGAATCAATCAATTACTACATCGACCACGAGCGTTCGGGCGTTTTGGAAAGGCGTTGCGATGCGCTGGTTAGCGGTATTCGACAAATTGCCAACGAAGTGTTGTTTAAGCTTGAACCGATTTACGGTGTATTTGATGAAACCGAAATCCAAGAAGACGATTTGCTCGGCAAAGATTTTAATCAGTGGTGGGGCCGCGAATGGCAACGCATCAAAAAAGACTTCGACACCTGGTATGCCGAGGTTATCCAGGGCCGCAAAGAAGCCGATGCGTTGGGTTCGGAACATTTTGAACTGGCCGCTCTGCATGTCGCTTACGATGAAAAAATCGAATTTTTGCTCACCAATCTGACCACAGCCCAGCCGGATGAATTAAAACGTATTTACACGGCAGGCGGTACGATCTCCATGCCTGACCCGCGCGAGGGCAATTACAAAATTCGCGAGGAATTATTTCGGGAAATCCAGAAAAAATTTGAGACGGAGCTGACCGATCAGTTGGCGCAAGCGCTACAGGCGCTTATCGACCAAATTGCGTTTAAAACTCAAAGCCTGCTATGGGAAACCGAAGAAGTACGCAAAACCCTGCTGCATTCCGATGTTGATGAAAACCTTGAGCAAGCGCGTATCCGTCACGGTTTTCAAGTGCTGTTTTTACGCTTTAGCCGAGTTGCCGTTGAAGCATTTATCGCCAAACCCTTGCACGCAAGGGAACGGTTGTTAAATGAGCGGGCTGCCGAAATCAAAACCCTGGAAGCATTTTATCAGGGCGACGACAAAGCTAAGCACGAAGGCGGCCTGACGCATTATTTACGTTACGGATTGTGGACAAAATTAACCCAAAGCAGCGGAGCCGGCAGCCGCGCCAAAGCGGCGGAAAAGCCGCCTGCCAAAAGTCAGGTGATACAAGATATTGTTAATGCGGTTGCTGCTGAAGCGATGCCCCCAGCCAAAAAAGCTGCCGAAGAACCGGAAAATATGTCAGTCAATGAGCCGGACAATTTTGAAGCGGTTGTTGCCGAAATTAATGGCGATTTGACGGCTTTGCTGGATTACCTGAAAAACAGCGTATTTTATGCGGCCGGCTTTATCACCTATTGTAATCAGGAACTGGAGCGCATTCGTAATCGCTTTAAAGAAATGGAAGATAATGACCGGCAATGGATAGGTATTATCCGTACCGCCGTAAAGTATGAAAAAAACCCTAATATTCCTTACAACATTGCTCATACGAGGCGGGATTTCCGTATGCGTCGGGAAATTGCTGTAGAGCTTAAGGAAGTTAGGGAATCCTGTACCAATGTGTTTTGAAGTTTTAAGGTAATTTAAGTTTATTTTCTCAAGCGGAGCGGGGTTTGCAACCTCGATCCTAACGTTTCCGCAATACTCTGACACTTAATCAACGCCTTAGGTTTCGGACGGGGTAACATGCCCCGTCCGGCTTCGACGCATCAAAGCATTACGTCTTAACCCTTCAAAAACCGCAACGTCTCATGCTCAACATCGACTTTGATGGTATCTCCGGCGACAAAATCGCCTGCCAGTATCTTCTGAGCCAGCGGATTTTCAAGCTGTTGCTGTATAGCGCGTTTCATCGGCCTTGCGCCGTAAACCGGATCAAAGCCCGCCTCGCCTAACAAATCCAGCGCTTCTTCTGAAATCTCAAAGCCGATTTCGCGATCCTGCAAACGTTTACGCAAGTAATCGATTTGAATGCCGGAAATAGCGCGAATCTGTCCTCGGCCCAAGGAATGAAACACCACCGCCTCATCGATCCGGTTGATAAATTCAGGCCGGAACTTGGTGCTGACGATGTCCATGACCGCGTTTTTCATCACCGAATACAGCGCCTCGCCGGACAGCGATTGAATCACATCCGAACCGAGGTTAGAAGTCATCACGATGATGGTATTCCTGAAATCGACCGTTCTGCCCTGCCCGTCGGTCAAGCGGCCGTCATCCAGCACCTGCAACAGGATATTGAACACATCGGGATGGGCTTTTTCGATTTCGTCCAGCAAGATGACCGAATACGGTTTGCGCCGAACCAGTTCGGTCAGATAACCGCCTTCTTCATAACCGACATAACCCGGAGGCGCACCGATCAGACGCGCCACCGAATGCTTTTCCATAAACTCGGACATGTCGATACGCACCATCGCATCGGGCGTGTCGAACATGAACTCGGCCAGCGCCTTGCACAGCTCGGTTTTACCGACGCCGGTCGGCCCCAAAAACAGGAACGAGCCATTCGGACGGTTCGGATCGGATAACCCCGCCCTGGAACGGCGGATCGCATTGCTGACCGCTTTCAGCGCTTCTTCCTGACCGATCACCCGCTTGCCGAGCTGCTCTTCCATCCGCAACAGTTTGTCTCGCTCGCCCTCCATCATTTTCGACACCGGAATACCGGTCCATTTCGACACCACTTCGGCGATTTCTTCTTCGGTGACTTTGTTACGCAACAGGGTCATTTTCTGTGCTTCAGCCGGTACGTCTGAATGCAGCTGTTTTTCCAGCGCCGGAATAATGCCGTATTGCAACTCGGACATCTTGGCCAGATCACCGGCGCGGCTGGCCGCTTCCAGTTCGGTTTTGGCCTGCTCCAGCTTTTCCTTGATCGATGCCGAACCCTGCAACGAAGCTTTTTCGGCCTTCCAGATTTCTTCCAGATCGGAATATTCTTTTTCCAGATCGGCGATTTCCTCTTCCAAAATTTCCAGGCGTTTTTTGGAGGCGGCATCTTTTTCTTTTTTAAGCGCCACCTGCTCAATCTTTAATTGAATCAATCGCCGGTACAGCTTGTCCATTTCCTCCGGTTTGGAGTCGATTTCCATGCGGATACGGCTGGCCGCTTCGTCGATCAAGTCGATAGCCTTGTCCGGCAATTGCCGGTCGGCGATGTAACGGTAGGACAGGTTTGCCGCTGCAATAATGGCCGGGTCGGTAATATCGACGCCGTGATGCACTTCGTATTTTTCCTTCAAGCCGCGCAGGATGGCGATAGTGTCTTCAACTGACGGTTCATCAACCAGCACCTTTTGGAAACGGCGCTCCAAGGCCGCATCTTTTTCGACGTATTTGCGGTATTCATCCAGCGTCGTAGCGCCCACGCAATGCAATTCGCCGCGCGCCAGCGCCGGTTTCAGCATATTGCCCGCATCCATTGCGCCTTCGGCCTTACCCGCGCCAACCATGGTGTGCAACTCGTCGATAAACAAAATCACCTGACCTTCCTGCTTTGCCAGATCGTTTAACACCGCTTTCAGGCGTTCTTCAAATTCACCGCGAAACTTGGCGCCGGCAATCAATGCCGCCATATCCAAAGCCAATACCCGCTTGCCCTTGATGCCTTCAGGCACTTCGCCGTTGACGATGCGTTGCGCCAGACCTTCAACAATCGCCGTCTTGCCCACGCCCGGCTCGCCGATTAACACCGGATTGTTTTTGGTGCGCCGCTGCAAAACCTGAATGGTGCGGCGGATTTCATCATCCCGTCCAATAACAGGATCAAGCTTGCCCTGTTCCGCGCGTTCGGTCAGGTCAATGGTGTATTTTTTCAAGGCCTGACGCTGCTCTTCGGCATTAGGATCATCGACCGGCTGGCCGCCGCGCATCGCATCGATGGCTTTTTCCACCGCCTGCTTGGTGACTCCGGCTTTTTTGAGCAAGTCCTGGAGCAAGCCTTTTTCATCAAAAGCCGCCAATAAAAACAGCTCGCTGGAGATGAATTTGTCGTTGCGCTTTTGGGCCAGTTTGTCGGTTAAATTCAGCAGTCGCGATAATTCATTGGAAATCTGCACGTCACCGCCGGAGCCGCTGACCGTTGCAAGACGATCCAGTTCCCTAACCAGCTCGGTGCGCAGCAATTGCGTGTTGATGCCCATCTGGGCCAGCAACGGCCTGATGCTGCCGCCCTGCTGGTCCAGCAAGGCCATCATCAGATGAATCGGCTCGATGAATTGATGGTCTTTGCCCAAGGCCATACTCTGTGCATCCGCCAATGCCGTTTGAAACATGCTGGTTAATTTGTCCATACGCATAATATTTGCCTCATCTGGGAGTTTTTTAAGTTACTGCTAACATGGGGGGTAGTCCGCTTGTTTTCAAGCGGACTGTTTAGGCGGGGTAAATAGCGAATCGTGAGGATGTCTACAGTTCGATCGGGTAAGGTATGCGGCGCACTGCTGTCATAACGTGTCGGGCATGACTCGGTTAATTGCAAACCCGCTTAACCGGAAAATAACAACTGAAACAACTGCCCTTGCCCAATTCACTGACTATATTTAACTTGGCGTCATGCCGCATCAACACATGTTTGACGATAGCCAAGCCCAACCCGGTGCCGCCCACTTTCTTAACGCGCTTGACTTCAGACCGGTAAAATCGTTCGGTCACGCGGGGAATATCGGTCGCCGCAATACCTTCGCCCTGATCCTCAACATCCAGCACGATACTATCGTTGGACCGATACCAGCGCACTTTTACCGCCGAATCTTCCGGCGAATATTTAAGTGCATTGCCCAACAAATTGGTGAAAGCGCTACGCAATTCATGCTCTTCGCCGGCGATATGTTTATCCGTTTCCAGCGTTAATTCGATCCGGGAAGAAACGTTGCCGTGCAACCTCTCCGCTTCCTTGCAGATCTGGATTAATAAAGCGGGGATATTAACGCACTCGGTTTTCTTCTGCCGGGTTTCCAGTCGTGTCAACAACAGCAAATCATCGACCAGATGCTGCATACGATCAGTCTGTCCCTGCATTTGCTGAAACGAGGTGGTCAACAAGGGCGACTCTCCGTCATCCATGTCCTGCAAGGTTTCCAGATAACCTTTTAGTACGGTCAAAGGCGTCCTGAGTTCATGCGACACATTGGCCACAAAATCCTTGCGCATCCTTTCCATCTTTTTCAGCTCCGTAACGTCCTGAGCCAATAACAGGCGCAAGCCTGCGCCATAAGTGATAATCCGCACCGCCAGCGTTATGCGATGGTTTACCGGGGAAGGCAATATGACCGGTTCGTTATAATTTCCGGATTTGAGGTAGCGGATAAATTCAGGGAATCGAATAAGATTGGGGATGCGCTGGCCTTTATCCGATTGCTGCAAGCCGAAAACTTCCCTGGCCGCTTTATTCGCCCACTCAATCTCGTCATTGGCGCCTAAAACGACGGCTGCATCCGGTAACGCTTCGGTGGACTGGCGAAATTGGTCAACCATTTTGCCCAGTTTCTTTTTACGTTTTTTTTCGTTCTTTTTGATGCGGTACACGTGGTAATAAATTTCTTCCCAGATGCCGCTGGTCTTGGGGTATTTGGCTCGGCCCCCGGTTCGTATCCATTTTTCAAAGCGGCTAATCTGGAACAGCTGGCGCATTAAAATGCCCAGCGTCAGCAACAGCGCCAAGGGCATAAAAAGCCCGGTCATTCCACCGACTATCGACACTGCTAAAAACAGCAGTAATGCGGTAATAAGTTCTTTTTGCCAAACATCCATATTGATTACGACGACAGGGATGCAAAAGGGGTTGCCGAATCCGTTACTGAAAACCGGTAGCCGAAACCGCGCACGGTTTGAACCAAATCCTCCCGGCCGTGTTCGCCCAGAATTTTTCGTAACCTTCGTATATGCACGTCAACGGTGCGTTCTTCGATGTATACGCTACGCCCCCAGACCTGATCCAGTAATTGGGTGCGATTGAATACTTTGTCGGGATGGGTCATAAAAAACTGCATTAAACGGAACTCGGTCGGGCTCACTTCCAGTTGTTTATCGCCGATGCTGAGCCGGTGCTGTTCGGTATCCAGCACCAGGTCGCCCAAGGTGATCTGCGCCAGGTCGTTTATTTTTCCGCTTCTGCGTAAAACGGCACGGATACGCGCCACTAGCTCTTTGGGGGAAAAGGGCTTGGTCATGTAATCGTCCGCGCCGATTTCAAGACCTCTCACCTTATCCTCTTCCTCGCCTCGCGCCGTCAGCAAAATAATAGGCAGTTCCCGGTACATGGGATCTTTCTTTAAGCGCCTTGCCCATTCGACACCGCTGACGCCCGGCAACATCCAGTCCAGCAGAATCAAGTCCGGCAAGGCCTCGTCCAGGGCTTTTTGTGCGTCTTCGGCATCCGCCGCCGCAATCGACCTAAAGCCGGCCTGCTCAAGCACCATCATCAACATCTCCCTGATGGCATCTTCATCTTCAACAACGAGAATATTTAAATTAGGCATAATTAAATTGAAATAAGAATAAACGGAACATTTTAACAAACTACATATTACCCTTTTATGACAATCAGGATTTGCTTATTGTCATGGTGAAGTTAAGGCCCGCCCTGCACAAGAGCGGTTCAAAAAAATTCCAAAACTTATTCATTACGAGTATCATTTCATTGGCCTCGCTTACGTAATAATACCTATTTTGCAGATTAACGTAGCGTAACTTGATGACCGCTGCCGCAGAGCTTCGACCTTAATATAATGATTGAAATTTTACGCCGATATAGTCTCATAACGCTGCTGGTGATCTTTAACTTCACTGTTTCTGCCGCCGCCTCCCCCTTGGAATCCGTAACGGACAAAGCCAAGACCGCCCAAATATCGAAAGAGGGTTCCGAACAACACCAAGAAACCGTCATCATGAAATGGTGGAAATTATTACTGGATTTACCGTTGCTTGCGGGTTGGAACAAGCAGTCCGACGATATTTACGAACCCAGCTTCAGCACGCAAAGCAAATCCAAGGCGCCCAAATATATAATAGGTATCCATCCATTGCATAATCCTAAACGGCTATTTGAAGTTTACGGTCCCATCGTCGATTTTCTTAATGCGAACATGCCTGAAGCGGATTTTACCCTGGAAGCGTCGCGCAATTATGAAGAATTCGACCGGAAACTCTACAGCGGACATTTTGATTTTGCCATGCCCAATCCTTATCAAACCGTTAACTCGCTTAAGCATGGCTACCGCGTATTTGGCAAGATGGCCGATGACGATGATTTTCGCGGTATTATTCTGGTACGTCGCGACAGCGGCATTAACACCGTCGCCGACCTCAAGGGCAAAGCCGTATCCTACCCTGCGCCGACTGCGCTGGCTGCAACCATGATGCCTCAGTATTATCTGCATACCCACGGCATTGACATTAACCGCGACATCGAAAACCGTTATGTCGGTTCGCAGGAATCTTCCATCATCAACGTCTTGCGCGGACATGTCGCGGCTGGAGCAACCTGGCCGGTGCCGTGGAAAACATTCAGCAAAGAGAATCCCCAGTTAGCCGATCAGCTCGAAGTCAAATGGCAAACCGAGCCGTTACAAAACAACGGCTGGGTAGTGCGTAAAGACCTGCCGACTGCAGTGATAGACAAATTTGCCGCACTGCTGTTTGATCTTGCCAAACATGAGCAAGGCCGAGCTATGTTGGCACGTATTCCGGTTACCCGTTTTGAACCGGCTAATGACGACAGTTATGAACCGGTGCAGGCATTTATTGCAACCTTTATCAAAACAGTACGGCCTTTAGAATAAATGGACATAAAAACGACCGCCCGTGATCGAGGCAAAATGCAGCGGATTCTTTTTAGCGGCTCCATTCGACATCAATTAGCATGGTCATTTGGCGGTGTTGCGCTGGTCATGATGATAGGACTTGCAGGCCTGTTATTCGAGCTGCAACGTAATTTTCTTTATAGCGCCGCCATGCAGCAGAGTAAATCGCTGACGACATCGCTAGCCAACAGCAGCTCTTCATGGGTATTGGCCAATGATATTGCCGGATTAAAGGAAGTGTTGCAGGGCTTTGTCGACTTACCCGATCTCGAACGGGCCTATATTTTATCGTTGAGCGGCGAAGTGTTGAGTTCCTCGCGTCCTGACGAGGCCGGGCTATTCGTTACTGACGCACAAAATCAAAAATTGTTAAGCGCGCCTCCCCAAACTCAAGTGTTGCTGGCCAATACCCGGCAAATCGATGTTGCCGCACCGGTAATGGCCGGACTGCGCCATGTTGGATGGGCGCGGATAGAAATGACCATGAACGGGGTCAATGCCAATCTTCGTTCCGTTGTGACCATGGGCGTAAACTTTATAGTGTTCGCGGCGCTGACCGTACTGACCGCAGCAATACTGCTCGCGCGAAGGCTTACGAGAAGATTGCATCACCTGATGCGGGTAGCCGCCGAGGTCGAGAAAGGAAGCCTTAACGTGCGCGCACATATCTCGGGCAATGATGAGGTTGGTATACTGGCGCACGGCTTTAATCAAATGCTGGACGCCCTGTGCAATTCCGAACGGCAGCGAGAGCGAATCAACCACCTGTATGCAGCATGGACTCAAAGCGCCGACATTATTGTGCGCGAGTCGGACGAAGTTAAGTTGCTGAATGAGGTATGCCGAATCATAGCCGATCATGTCGCCTTTAAGCTGGTTTGGGTGGGCATGCTTGAACCGGATGGCTGGGTGCGTACAGTAGCCGCCAGTCATCCCGATTCGCCCCTCCTCCTGAATATCAAAGTCTCGGTGGATGAGACATTGCCGGAAGGGCGAGGACCGATGGGAACGGCAATCCGGGAAGGCGTACCGAAAATTTTCAACAACTTTCTCAATGAGCCCAGTACCAAGCCCTGGCAACCCATGGCCGCTGCGGAAAACATTAACGCGTCGGCGGCATTCCCGCTGATGCGTGGCGGCCACTGCATCGGAGCGATTGCCGTCTATTCAGCTGAACAAGACTATTTTACCCCCGACCTGATCGACCTGATGCGCGGCCTAACTGAGGATCTTTCCTATGCGCTGGATAATTTCGACCGCGAAAAGCTGCGACTCAAAGCCGAGCATGAACTGCGCATTGCGGCAGCGGCGTTTGAATCCCAGGAAGGCATACTCGTTACCGATGCCGATAATAATATCTTGCGCGTCAATAAATCATTTACCCAGTTAACCGGTTACAGTGCTGATGAGGTGATCGGCAAATCCGCAGGCATACTTAAATCCGGTCGGCAGGCCCCTGAATTTTATGCGGCCATGTGGGAAAGCATCAACCGTGATAAATACTGGCAAGGCGAAATCTGGAATAAAAGAAAAAATGGCAACATCTATCCTGAATGGCTGTGCATAACCGCGATTACCAATCCGGAAGGGGCGGTTACCAACTATGTCGGCACCTTCACCGACATTAGTCAGCGTAAAGCCGATGAAGAGCGCATCAAGGATCTGGCTTACTACGATTCCCTGACCAAGCTTCCCAACCGCACTTTACTCTTCGATCGACTCAACCTGGCGCTCAACGCCAGCAACCGTAACAAGACTCACGGCGCGTTGATGTTCCTCGATCTTGACAACTTCAAAACGCTTAACGATACATTGGGCCATGATCGCGGCGATCAATTGCTGATTGAAGTGGGACGACGCTTGCAAAGCTGTGTACGGGAAGTCGACACCGTGGCCAGACTGGGCGGCGATGAGTTTGTGGTGATGCTGGAGTGCCTCGACGAACAGGAGATTGAGGCGGCCGTTCAGGCCCACACCGTTGCCGAAAAAATCCGCAGCAATCTGGCTGAATTCTACCTGTTGAAGAGTAATATCGACAATAAACTGCAACCATTTGTCGAACATTATTCCACGGGAAGCATCGGTTTTGTACTGTTCCTGGGCCACGAAACCAGCAGCGAAGAACTGCTTAAACGCGCCGATTTGGCCATGTATCAGGCCAAACAAGCCGGACGGAATGTGATACGCGCTTTTATTCCTGAAATGCAGGAAGCTTTAAATTTACGGGCATCTTTGGAGACCGATTTACGCAATGCGTTGGATCGCGGCGAATTGAGTTTACATTACCAGGTGCAGGTCGATGCATCAGGGCGGCCGGTCGGTGCGGAGGCGCTGATTCGGTGGAATCAGGCCGAGCGCGGCATGATTTCGCCAGCCGAATTTATTCCGCTTGCCGAAGAAACCGGCCTGATCCTGTCTATCGGTTATTGGATATTGAAACAAGGCTGCGAAACCTTGGTCGACTGGGCAAAACATCCTGAAACCCGCGAGCTGAAATTGGCGGTAAATATCAGTAGCCGACAGCTTAGTCAGGCTGATTTTGTTGAGCGCGTGTGTGCCATGTTAGCGGAAACCGGCGCCAACCCCGCTTTGCTCAAATTGGAAATTACCGAGTCGGTGATATTGGATAATGTGGATGACACTATCGCTAAAATGCATGCTGTCAGGGATTTGGGCGTCAATTTTTCAATGGATGATTTCGGCACCGGTTATTCCTCGCTGTCTTATCTGCAAAAACTGCCCTTGGAGCAGTTAAAAATAGACCAATCATTCGTCAGGAATATGGCTTTTAACAACCATGATTCCGCTATCATCCGGACCATTCTGGCACTGGGAAAAAATCTTGATATTAACGTCATTGCCGAAGGGGTAGAAACGACGATTCAACGTGAGCTTCTGACACGTTACGGATGTCAGAAATTCCAGGGATATTTATTCGGCCGACCGGTTCCTGCGGACGCCTTCAAACAGAGCCTATTGGTGGGACAAGCGAAAAAACCATCAATGCATAACGCCCTGGACGGAGTGCAGTAGGGTACAAAAAGCAGGCGCTTCGGGACGATATGCCTATATAAATAAGGGGCCACCAACCTCATAACTTCATTCCATTCAGCGCAAGGAAAAACTTTGCCGTGCCGCCCAAGATCCTGCTTTTTACCTTGTTGATGGCCGCTCAGCCTTGCCTTTACGCAGGCGGCATCGATTCTCCCTACTTCAAAGGCGGCAAGCTTGACGCTTTCTACGACCGTAAGGATAACGGCGATTTTCAGGTCAACAGTATCTTATGGACTCCGATTTTTAAAGGCGGTCACGGAGTACAGGTATCTGAAACAGGCGGACAGGACATTAACTACTTTGGCGGCTTTGCCCGTCCCTTGCTGACGCGCCCCGAACTCGGCGATTTAATTCTGGGCGCACAGGAAGTTCTGCAGGGCGATAGCAAACAAACCGAGGTACAAGGCGAATACCGCTTACCGTCCGGCTTGGGCTTTGGCGGCGGATTTGTCGATAGGAATCTCAGCAATCAGGACATTAAATTCGCCAAAATTTCTTACCGGAACGAGTGGCAGTCCATTAAATATATTGTGTCCACGCAATGGCAGAGCTTTCAAGGACAAGATGCCCCCGGCGGCTACCTCGCCCTGTACAACAAGCAATTAATGGCGAGTTGGGGAAGCGATGGCGAACAATGGCGCAGCACCGTGGGTTATGTCGCGCCCGACCAAGGTGCAAACAAACTGCGCCCGGCCATCGAAATGTTTTATGTTGATAACACCATTGGCAAAGTTAACGGCTCCAAAGATATGATGGTGACCGGCAGCCTGGGGTTTCGCAAAGGTTTTTTGGGGCATGAATCCCGGCTGGGCCGCGCCATGGGACCGACCGGCGTGGAGTTTGCCAATCCGCTGGGCTTCCTGAATCCCAATTTCAACCGTCGCCTTACCGCGTGGGAAGTCGGCGATTTTGTCAATTTCCGCTTTATTCACAAAACCCTGCCTAACAGCATCCGTGAAGAAACACTGGAAACCGCCCTTTATCCCGGCCAATTGCTCGGCACTGACAGCCTGATCAGCGCCCTGTTTGTGGGGGTTGGCATAACCAGCCCGAATCCGGGGCAAAACGGCGTCAGCGGCCTGCTGGGCTATCACAAACGCATCGACAACATTGAATCCAGCTTTAGGGTGCAACACGATTTTGATCGCGATGACACCTCACTGTTTTTCAGCTTGATTCACTGGCTGTGATGGACTTTGGCAAAGCGCTTTCTGGTAAAAAAATGAACATTGCTCAGTCATAAAATTCTATTGAGACAGTTTTTCTAGGTGTTTTAACTTATTGAAGTACAATCAAATAAATCTAAAATGACCTGTGTTGTTTATTCGTCCGCCAATAGCGGACATTCTACTTCTGCAGGATTCTGATTTTACATACAATTGACTCCCCATCAACCCAACTCCAAAAGGTAATCCCGATGAAACATTTATATAAATCAACTGCCGTCCTATTACTGTTGTTACCCATAAGCATGATCAGTTACGCGGCTGAACCGCAAAAAGCCGACGAGCCAATGAAAGAAATGGGCGCGCATCAGGGCATGGGAGGCATGGACATGAAGTGTTGCCAGTCTGAAGAACAAAAAAATGAACATATGCGCTCCATGCAGGAACACATGCTACAGATGCATGACCTGTCAAATCAGATTTTGTCAGAGAAAGATGCCGCAAAAAAAGAAGCGTTAAAAAAACAGCAATTGGAGCTTATGAAGGCACATCATGCTCAAATGATGGAGCATCGCCAACAAAAGATGCAGGAACATAAAAAGTAAATGTATCAGGAAGGAGAAAACGGGGGGCTTCAACCCGAAATCGTCCATCCGCCCACTTGCCCTAAGCTTTCTGCCAGGGGCGAAGACAAAGCGTCACTTCGTTAATACAACCCAAAAATGAAGGATACCGATTATGAGCATGTTACAAGAATTTAAAGAATTCGCCGTCAAGGGCAATGCTATTGACATGGCCGTGGGCATCATAATCGGCGCCGCTTTCGGCAAAATTATTTCATCCCTTGTTGCCGACGTATTCATGCCGCCGATTGGCGTATTAATCGGGGGTGTAGATTTTACCAAGCTGGCATTCCCCCTAAAAGAAGCAGCTGGAAACGCGCCTGCCGTGACGCTTAATTATGGCAATTTTATTCAAGCCCTGGTTGATTTTACGATTATCGCCTTTGTTATTTTTATGGCGGTGAAATTCATCAACAGCCTTAAGAAAAAAGAAGCCGCGGCTCCGGCAGCACCGACAGAACCATCCAGAGAAGAACTGCTATTGACTGAAATCAGGGACTTGCTCAAGGAAAGAAAATAATATTTCACTCTGAGCTCACTTTTCGGGGCGGATGCAATTCGCCCCGACGATCTTAATAATTAGGCATCTTGCGATAAAAGTGCCCACCAGCCACCCATCAATCTCAGCAAAAAACCCCTATATTCAATCAATCGTTTGTAGTCAGATTGACATGTACCATTCGTGCAGGTATGAATCTGCCATCATACTGCATTCGCCTGTGTCAGCCAGAAACCAAGGTCGGGATTGCTTAATAACCGCCCTGCAAATGAGCACGCTTCAACTAAATTAGTTTCGGCATTCGCGCTCAATCCATCGCCCAGTTCAAATTGCTCGGCTTTGATGCTCAACAGAAAACACGGCGGCGGCGTTTGGTTTTTTATCGATTGATACACGTCTAAAACCGCGGCAGGACTCATCGCGTGAGTTGTGTAGCTTTTATCCCTGGCGGGTTCCAGCACGGTAAAATCAAACGCGTCGACGCAGGCTACGGATGCATCGACAAACAACACCAAGCGCCTATTTTCCAGATCCAGCGCATGTTCGATTTGCAACTGGAAGTCGGTCAAGACTTCAACCTCGCCCAAACCGCAATGGCTTTCGGCATATTCCAGCAGCAGCGGCCCCAGCGCATCGTCGCCGCGACTGAGGTTACCATAGCCGAACAGCAATACCGGTTTAAGCATTATTCCGCTCAATTTGACCGTCGCTGTGCTTGACCAATTTATCGATCAAATTGCCTTCGGCATCGACCAACTCAAGTTGCAGCGGCATTTTACCGACAGCATGGGTCGCGCAGGACAAACAGGGATCGTAAGCGCGTATCGCCACTTCCAGGTTGTTCAACAACGGTTCGGTCAGCTCCCGGCCTGACAAATATTCCGCCGCCACTTGCCGCACCGATTCATTCATCGCCATGTTGTTACTGGTGGTCGAGACGATCAGGTTGGCTTTGGTGACGATGTCGTTTTCATCAACTTGATAGTGATGGAACAAGGTGCCGCGCGGTGCTTCAATCACACCCACGCCTTCATAACGCTTTTCGCCTTGCGCGACCAGATCAGACCCCATGATGTCCGGGTCATTGAGCAACTGTTTAATGCTTTCGGCGCAATGCAGGACTTCAATCAAACGCGTCCAGTGAAATGCCAGGGTGCTATGCACCATCGCCTCGCCGCTGTGCGCTTTAAACTCGACGCGGGCGGCTTCCGCCAACGGCGTGTCGATATAGTCGCAGTTATTGACCCGCGCCAAAGGCCCGACCCGATACCAGCCTTGTTCCTGCCCCAGTGACAGCAGGTACGGAAATTTCATGTAGGTCCATGAGCGGACTTCTTCATGGATATAATCGTTATATTTGCAATAATCGATATGATCCATAATGGTTTCGCCGTGCTCATTCTTGGCGCGGATGCCGCCATGATAAAGCTCCAGTGCGCCGTCAGGTTTGGTCAACCCCAGGTAATTGGTGCGTATAGTGGCAAAATCATCGTAATAAGGCAGGTTGGAGCAATGCACTTTTTTTATCAGCGCAACCGAACCTTCCGCCCAGGTTATCATTTGGTCTATATCTTCCAACAGATAATCGCGCTCGGCTTTAGTCAGTGATTTATTCATGCCCCCGGCAATCGCGCCGGTGCCGTGAATGCGTTTGCCCGACACCATGCGGATGACTTCCTGGCCGTATTTGCGCAGTTTTACGCCCTGTACGCCGATTTCGGGATATTCGCTCAATACCGCAACAATCGAACGCTTGCTGATGTCGCTTTCAAAACCGAATAATAAATCCGGGCTGGATAAATGAAAAAAATGCAGGGCGTGGGATTGCAGCACTTGCCCGAAATGCAACAGGCGTCTTAACTTGTCCGCTGAGACGGGCAAGTTTTCAGGATCGATGCCGACCAGTTGGTCTATGGCTTTGGCGGCGGCTAAATGATGACTGACCGGGCAGATACCGCACAAACGCTGCACCAAAACCGGCAACTCCCAATACGGCCTGCCTTGAATAAAACGCTCAAAACCTCGAAACTCAACGATATGCAATCTGGCTTGCTGGACTTTGTTATCTGCATCCAGCAATAACGTGACTTTGCCGTGTCCTTCAACGCGCGAGACAGGATCTACGACAACACGTTTTAAACTGTCCCTGTTTTCAGCTGTTTCTAAATGTTCGTACATAATAATTCCCGTATTTGTATAGATGCTGGCTTTATGGGAACACAGCCCAGTAGGCCGGAATAAGACCATCCAAGCGAGTAGCGCGAGGTGGCGTTTCCGGCGAAGCCGAACGGTGTTTGCCGGAAACGCCAGTTCTCGCTCGAACCAGCTTATTCCGGCCTACTATCAAAATCGTTCAATCGTAATGAACCAACTCATAAGGCAAGGATGGTTCGCGCCCTTCAATTAAATCGGTCAGAAATTTCCAGAACACGTCCGCTGATGGCGGACAGCCGGGCAGGTAATAATCGATTTTGACGATTTCATGTATCGGGTGTACCTGATTCAACAGCAACGGTAATTCTATATCACTGGGAATCTGCGGATTTTCCACGCCAATACCGTCCAAATATGCCTCATTCAGACATTCTTCGAGCGGAATGTGATTACGCATTGCGGGCAGTCCGCCGTTAATTGCACAGGCCCCAACCGCAACCAGGATTTTGCAGTTATTACGAAACTCCCGCAACACATGCACGTTTTCGGAATTGCATACGCCGCCTTCAATCAAGCCTATGTCGCAGTTCGTGCAGTGTTCTATATCGGTAATCGGCGAGCGGTCGAACTCGACAACTTCAACCAGTTGCAGCATCCGCTCGTCTATATCTAAAAACGACATGTGACAACCGAAGCAGCCTGCCAGCGATGTTGTTGCTACTCTAATTTTATTCGCCATGTTTAAGATGCTCCGTAGCCAAACTCACTTGGTCGATTTCTTTATGATCATAAATACGCTCGCCAATCGGCACCTGATACCCGGTACGCTTAATCAAAATTGCGCCGGTCGGACAAATGTGCGCCGCGTGATCCGTCGCTGCCATGTCGGTATCTTTCAACAAGCCGCTTTCTGCATTTACGATCAAATGCTTGTGGATGCCTCGCCCGCTGATCGCAAACACGTCCTTGCCGTCTTTTTCGTGGCTGGCGCGAACGCACAGCGTGCAAAAAATGCAGCGGTTATGGTCGATCATCACCTCGGGATGAGAGGCATCCACTTCCCGCTCCGGGTAAAACGCCGGAAAGTGGTTGTCGAGCATGTTCAAATGATAGGCGACAGCTTGCAGCTGGCAGTTACCGGTTTTTTCGCAGCCTGGGCACAAATGGTTGCCTTCCACAAACAGCATCTGGGTAATTCTTTTCCGGTCGTCGATCAGCTCCTGGGTTTCATTCAGCACCTCCTGACCGTCCATTGCCGGATAGGTGCAAGCCGAACAGTTGCGCCCGTTTACTTTTACCGTACACAGCTTGCAGCTGCCGTGTGGGGTAAATTCCGGCTGATGGCATAAGTGCGGAATATAGACTCCGGCCGCCATCGCGGCATCCATGATGGTCTGACCGTCTTCAAAAGGGATGACTTTTCCGTCGATGGTAATTGTCTTACTCATGTTCATTCTCCGACTGCCATGGATGGTGGAAGTGACGCAACTGGTCGGGAACCGGATGCGTCCGTCTGAGCCAAATGCGCGCCGGCATCATTCCGATTTGCCATACGCCGCGCCGTTTCCAGCGCGCCGTCCAAATCGAATCCCGGTTCAAAGCTGATTTCTTTTAATCGGCTTTGGTACAAATCAGGGTAGCGCTCCAGTGTTGTTAATATCGGATTCGCAGCCGTTTGGCCGAGACCGCAATGACTATAGTTTTTGACCAGCTGGCACAATTCTTCAAGCGCTACCACATCGCCCGCCGAACCGTGACCTTCGACTATCTTGTCGATCTGTTTTTGCAGCAACGAAGTACCTACCCGACAAGGCGTACAAAATCCACAGCTTTCATGCGCAAAAAAATGCGCGAAGTTATGAACCATGTCGAGAATATTACGACTGGAGTTGAAAATAATGAATGACCCACCGGTGGCCAAATCTTCAAAAGCCAGCTTGCGGTCGAACTCCTGATTGGAAATAAAGGTTCCCGATGGTCCGCCGACCTGCACACCGAGCACATCGTCCGCCCCGCAATCATTTAAGATGGTTTGGATTGTCGTGCCAAACGGATATTCATAGATGCCGGGACGCGCACAATCGCCGCTGATACTGAGTATCTTGGTGCCTTTAGATTTTTCAGTGCCGATATTTGCAAACCAGTCGCTGCCATTGACCGCAATGCCGGCCGCCGCCAGAAACGTTTCCACGTTATTGACTACGGTCGGTTTACCCAAATAGCCCTGAGTGACGGGATAAGGCGGGCGATTGCGTGGAATACCGGCTTTGCCTTCCAGCGACTCGATCAACGCCGATTCTTCACCGCAAATATAAGCGCCCGCACCCAAGCAGATTTCAATATCGAAATCCAAACCTGTGTCCAGAATATTGTTGCCTAGTAAACTGTTCTGACGACGTTGCTCCAAAATACTTTGCAGCTTGTCGTAAAGATGTAAATACTCGCCGCGCAAATACAAAAATCCCTGTTTGGCTCCGATAATCGCGGCACACACCGTCATGCCTTCAAAAACCTGATCTGCATAAGCGTTTAGCAACACCCTGTCCTTAAACGTACCGGGCTCGCCCTCATCCGCATTGCAAACCACGTAGCGCTCAGTCTGCTGCTCTTCCGAACAGAATTGCCACTTGATCGCCGTTTTAAATCCGGCGCCGCCCCGGCCTCTCAAACCCGAGTAGTCAATTTCTTTCAGCGTTTCCTTGATGCCTCGTTTAAAAGCCGATCTAAGCGCTGCACCTTGTTCAATCTGTTGATTCAGCAGTAAGCCGGATTTATAAATATTGTCATCTACCTGAAATAACTCCTCAGGCCATTCGTCCAAGGGTTTTTGTTGATTAATCAGCTCTGCGATTTTATCAATTCCGGACTGGTCCAGGCGGGTCAATGCAAGGCCGTTAACCAAACCGGCCGGACCCTGGTCGCACATGCCGGTACATGAGGTATTATCCAGGCTGACCACGCCATCTTCCCGGACCTCGCCAACGGCAACATCCAACTTCTTTGCCAGATAGTCGAACAAGTCTTTCTTGCCCAACATATGATCCGTTATTGAATCGCTGATCAATAGCTCATATTGCCCTCTGGGGGCCAGATGAAAAAAACTGTAGAATTCAACGACGCCGATGATTTGCGTCCGGGGAATGTTTAGCAAGCCGGACAGCTGTTCTATCGCTGCCTCCGGTATATAATGATAACGGGATTGGATCTGTCTTAGAATCTGCAACAAATGCGTTGCCTGATAATGGCTGTTTTCTGCTATACCCTGAATAAACTGTCTCACTTTATCTCCCTGGCCTTATCTTTCTGGATGTTTGTGGATATGATACTAGTGGATTATTACATTAAAGCGGCTATTCCCTTACAAAGTCTAACTATATCCCACTATCCTGGATAAACCAATAACTCGGTGAAGACTTTTCTACGCTGATTGACGGACGAATACTCATGGCCAAAAAACCGACTTCTTTTAAAGCGGCATTATCATTCCCAAGCCGTACTATCGCTCACTTTTACAGCCAGATTGAGCAGCAAAAACAGGTACTACAGCGTATTCATGAGGTATTGCCGGCGACGATAGCCCAGCATGCACTGCACTGTGTTGTTAATGGCAAGAAACTGCTGGTTTACACCGATACGGCTGCCTGGGCGTCGCAACTGCGCTTTTATAACAGCGCGATTCTCGCCGCTATCGCTCCGGTAACCCGGGATTCGGTCTCGATTATGCAGATTAAAGTTAGAGTAGAGACGTTGCAAACAGCGTCTCCGAGCAGGAAACCGAACATTCCTTCGGCAGAAAAAATAGAGTTCATCCATAACCACAGCCTGACTGTTTCGGACGAGCAATTGAAGTTGGCGTTGCTGAGATTAAGTACAACGCTGGCAAAACTGTCGAAGCATCAAGCCCCGGCCTGATAAATCAGCCAGGCGCTTGGCGCTCGCAGCCGCCTTATGCAGCAGGTCTGGGTGACTCTGCAGAACGCATGAAAGAAATCGGGGCGTTTTCTTCATCGTCAAAGGTAACCATTTCCCAGGCATCTTTATCATTTAATAAAGCGCGGAGTAATTTATTGTTCAAGCCGTGGCCCGATTTATAACCGGTAAACTCGCCAATCAAGCTGTGCCCCAGAAGGTATAAGTCGCCTATCGCATCAAGAATTTTATGCTTAACAAATTCGTCTGCATAGCGCAGACCGTCTTCATTGATGACTTTATCATCATCGACCACAATGGCATTATCAAGACTTCCACCCAAAGCCAGGTTATTTTGCCGCAGCATCTCAATGTCTTTCATGAAGCCGAAAGTTCTGGCTCGACTCACTTCCTTGACAAAAGTAGTCGATGAAAAATCCATAGTGGCGGTTTTCACATGCTCTTCAAAAGCCGGGTGTTCAAAATCAATCGTAAAAGTGACCTTGAATCCTTCAAATGGTTCAAAAGCAGCCCATTTATCACCGTCTTCAACTCTTACGCTACGCTTTATGCGGATATACTGTTTCGGGCTGTCCTGTTCTTCGACCCCGGCAGACTGGAGCAAAAATACAAAAGGCCCGGCACTGCCATCCATAATCGGAACCTCTGCGGCGCTGACATCGATAATCGCATTGTCTATACCTAATCCGGCAAAAGCCGAAAGCAAATGTTCTATGGTTGAAATTTTCACATCGCCCGCAACCAGGGTTGTCGAGAGCATAGTTTCGCCAACATTTTCCGGCGTTGCTTCAATAGTCACCGGAGTTTCCAAATCGACTCTGCGAAACCGGATCCCCGTATTCGCTTCAGCCGGGCGTAAAGTTAAATAGACTTTATCGCCCGTGTGTAGCCCTACACCTGTTGCCCTGATTGTGTTTTTTAAAGTTCGCTGTTTAATCATAAAATCAATAACGCTAAGTAAAGAGGGCAAAAAGCGCAAATCTTATCACAATCAGCCTCCAAAATGGAGACTGATTCCATTGTTACCCGCACTCGTTAGTCAGCTTGACGCCTTAAAAAAGCCGGAATATCCAGATAATCTAAATCCATGTCTTTTTTAGGTTGTGCTCCAAAACGGGTTTCTCTGCCTTCAGTTTTGTTTTGACGCATCACCGTGGGCTTATCCAGGCCTTCATAACTGACTTCACCAGCCACATTTTGATTAACGTATCCGGCTGTCGCTTTCGGCGCAAGCTTAACCACTCGGGACGGCAAGCCCATTCCTGTTGCAACAACAGTCACTTTAATCTCATCGCCTAACTCGGGATTAATCGACATGCCGATTTTGATAACCGCGTCCTCAGAAGCAAATTCGTGAACAATATTACCCACCTCATCGAACTCTGCAATGCCCATATCGGCGGCGGAAATATTAACCAAAATGCCGCGCGCACCTTGTAAATTGATGTCTTCCAACAATGGACAGGCAATAGCTTTCTCAGCCGCTTCACGCGCCCGATATTCGCCTTTTGCCGAGCCTGTACCCATAATTGCAGCGCCCATACCGGACATGACCGTTCTGACATCCGCAAAATCGACGTTAATCATACCGGGATGAACGATAAGCTCGGTAATGCCCTGCACAGCATCCAATAACACATCGTTAGCTGCTTTAAATGCATTAACCAACGATACATCGTTGCCCAGTACCGGCAATAATTTCTGATTTGGAATGATAATCAATGAATCGACAAACCGTTCAAGCTCCGCTATACCTTGCTCCGCAGTTGCCAATTTCTTTTTGCCTTCAAATGAAAACGGTTTGGTCACCACGGCAACCGTCAAAATACCCATACCTCTGGCAATTTCGGCAATCACAGGAATCGCACCGGTACCGGTGCCGCCGCCCATACCCGCAGTCAGGAAAACCATATCGGCGCCCTGTAAAACTTCCCTGATACGTTCTTTGTTTTCGTCTGCGGCCATTCTTCCAACTTCCGGATTGGTACCTGCGCCCAGACCCTTGGTTAATTCAACGCCTAACTGGATAATCGTATCAATATTTAACTTTCTTAATGCCTGCGCATCGGTATTTGCACAGATAAACTCAACGCCCTCCACAAGACTGCCAACCATGTGGCTAACCGCATTGCCACCGCCACCGCCGACACCAATAACTTTGATGACCGCATGTTCATTGCTCATATCCATTAATTCATATTTCATTGCCATTGCCGCTGCCCCTTAATTATTTACAAAACTATTAGAAATTACCCTGAAACCAATTTTTCATTCTTGAGAACACGCTGGGGCCGTCAGAATCAATGCTCCTGCCAACACCCTGGTGTTCTTTTCCGTACATTAATAAGCCGACCCCTGTAGAGTGAATCGGATTTTTTACCACCTCGGTTAACCCTGTCACATTTTGCGGACCGCCCATACGCACCGGCATATGGAAAATTTCTTCCGCCAAATCGATCAATCCCATTACTTTTGAACTGCCGCCCGTTAACACTATCCCGGCGGCAATTAATTCTTCATACCCGCTACGCCTTAATTCCGACTGAACCAGCAGCATTAATTCTTCATAGCGAGGCTCAATAATCTCTGCCAGATTTTGCGTTGAGATCTTGCGCGGCGCTCTATCGCCGATACTAGGCACCTCGATAATTTCATCCACATTCGCCAACTGCGTTAAAGCACAGGCATATTTTCGCTTAATATCCTCGGCATTAAGCGTCGGCGTACGCAACGCGACAGCAATATCATTGGTCACCTGATCGCCCGCTATGGGGATCACCGCGGTATGTTTTATCGCGCCTTCTACAAAAATCGCAATATCCGTGGTGCCGCCGCCAATATCGATCAGGCAAACACCCAATTCTTTTTCATCATCGGTCAGCACCGAATTGCAGGATGCCAATTGCTCCAACACGATGTCATCAACTTCCAGGCCGCAGCGCCGAATGCATTTGACGATATTTTGCGAAGCGCTGACACTGCCGGTGACCATGTGAACCTTGGCCTCCAGACGAATGCCCGACATCCCGATAGGCTCCTTGATACCTTCCTGAAGATCGATCACAAACTCCTGTGGCAAAATATGCAGGATTTTCTGATCCGCAGGAATTGCCACCGCGCGAGCGGAATCAATCACCCTGTCTATATCATACTGGGTCACTTCCTTGTCCTTAATGGCCACGATACCGTGAGAATTAAGGCTTCTGATATGACTGCCCGCAATGCCCGCATAAACCGACCTGATCTGGCATCCCGCCATTAATTCAGCTTCTTCAATAGCGCGCTGTATCGATTGCACCGTCGATTCCAGATTTACCACAACCCCTTTTTTCAGACCGCGCGATGGTGTTGACCCAATGCCTATTATTTCTATATTGCCATCACTGGTAAGTTCACCAACAATAGCCGCGACCTTTGACGTACCGATGTCCAGCCCGACTATTAAATTACGCTCTGTTTTTTTCGCCATTTTGTTTACTCTGTGTCACTTTTATAAGATTAGCCATCTATTTCATGTTGCGGATTGGCAATTTTCTTCCGACCGCCAAGGATGGCGGAAGTGTCGCGATCGGTAAGGAACCGATGCGACCAGTCAATTTCTTCAGTTCCAGGTTTCCATGAAACCGCATATCCGTTGGGATATCTCAAATCCACTATTGCTATTTTTTCAACCTGTTCTTGCCCCAGTACGTCCAGCGTTTTCAAAAACCGTTGTAATTTCTTTAACTGTTCATTTCGTCCCAACAGTATTTCCAAGCCCGTTGTTAATTTAATCTTCCATGCCCACCGATCATTAATAGTAAACTCCGCCATTTTCATGGACTGATCCGCTAATGCCGTGTTAACGCCCTTCATTATTTCCAGCGTCTTCACCTGCTGCAGCTCAGGCCCTTGCAATATGGGCAAGGTTTTAAATTGGTCTATATTCTTCGGTGTAATTATCTCGCCCCGTGCGCTGACCAGGCTTTGTTGCCCCCACCGCACATAAGGCTTCTTTTCGCGTATCTTTATGTCTATCGCATCAGGCCAGACTCGTTTAACCGTAACGGTATCGACCCAGGTCAATTGCGAAACAGCTTGATGAATAGCCTGCATATCGGCATCGAAAAAACCGGTCATCACCAAAGGCTGCAAAGCCGTCTTTATCTCGTCCTTACTAAGGTATTGAAAAACTCCTTCGGTACGCACATATTTAATCGGGATGCGCTTAACGCCGTAACCGGTCATCCAAACCAGACCTGTCAACAGCAATACGGCCATCATGATTTTTACAGCGGCCATCACAAATCTGCCTGAAGCTGCTTTGCACTTACCCGTAAGGGGGTATGGCGGGAATAGCTATGCATGACCCATTACCCGCAACTGGTTTCCAAAATACGCCAAACCAATTCTTCAAAATCCATACCCGCCTGCCTGGCCGCCATCGGCACCAAGCTGTGGTCGGTCATGCCGGGGACGGTATTAACTTCAATCAACTGGTATTGCCCCAAGTCGTCGATAAATACATCCACTCTTCCCCAACCTTTAACACCAACTACCTTGCAGGCCGTTACCGCCAAATCCCTTATAAACAGTTCCTGGTCCTGACTCAGGCCGCAAGGACAATGATATTGCGTTGTCGTTGCCTGATATTTTGCTTCGTAATCATAAAATGTATTGGGCGTTTCCAGACGAATAACCGGCAATGCCTCGCCATCCAACACCGCAACGGTATATTCCTTACCGGTAACCCAGGCCTCCGCATAGACATCACAGCGATATTTCGCCGCAACGCTCAGGGCCGCCAACAACTCATCCCGATTGCTTGCCTTGCTCATGCCGATGCTGGAACCTTCCTGTGCCGGTTTGACGATAACCGGAAATCCCAGCTTTTCAATGCAGCCGTCAAGATCAGATTCGTCTATCAATAAACACCATTTAGGCGTAACCAAGCCGTAACCCTGCCAGCACAACTTGGTTCGAAGCTTATCCATGGTCAATGCCGATGCCATCACGCCACTGCCGGTATAGGGAATATCCAATACTTCCAGAACCCCTTGCAGCACACCATCCTCACCGCCGCGGCCGTGGATAATGTTGAATACCCGGTCAAACTTCTGTCCTGCCAACGCTTCAATCGGGCTGCCCGTTACATCAATGGCAATCGCATCCACACCTTTACGTTTCAAAGCTTCGTAAACAGCCGCCCCGCTTCTTAACGAGACCTCCCTTTCCGCCGCCGAACCGCCCATCATTACCGCGACACGGCCGAATTGCTCAGGCTTGTTTAACTCCAATGCTTTCATATTGCGTCACCTACCATACAAACTTCAGTCTGCAAGACTATCCCCTGCTGCTGTTCCACTTTATCCTGTACATAATGAATGAGGGCTTCGATATCCGCTGCCGTTGCATTGCCGGTATTGACAATAAAATTCGCATGTTTTTCCGACACACAAGCACCGCCAATTGCGTAGCCTTTTAAACCGGTCTGCTCTATCAACCTTGCCGCATAATCGCCTTCCGGGTTTTTAAATACCGACCCGCAACTGGGCTGATTGGTCGGTTGCGTCGCCCCCCGTTTTTCCAATAAACCTTTTATTTTCTGCTGGCTCACTACGGTATCGCCTTGCTGTAAAGTCAACAAACAGGATAGAAACCATTCATTGTCAAAACCCTTCACAGATCTGTAACTTACCTTGAAATCTTCTGACTTTCTGTACGTTACGTTACCTACTGCACCCAGCATTTCCACGCTTTTAACGATAGCCCAGGTTTCCCCGCCAAAGGCTCCGGCATTCATTTTTAAGGCTCCGCCCATGGTTCCGGGTATGCCCGCCAAAAACTCTGCTCCGGTTAAGCCCCGCTCTCCACAAAAGCGCGCCACATGTGCGCAGGGAACCCCCGCTTCAACATAAACCGAGCCGTCAGCGGTCAAGCTCATCTCTTTTAACCGTCCCTTGGTATTAATCACCGTACCGCGTATACCGCCATCCCTGACTAATAAATTACTGCCTAGCCCCATCCAAAACACTGGTTCGGATTCAGGCAGCGTCTTTATAAATGCGATCAAGTCCTGCCGGTCTGCCGGGATGTACAGCTGATCCACCGGGCCACCGACTCGCCAACTGGTATACTTCGCCAGTTTTTCACGCTTTAGCAAACGGCCTTTCGGTAATTGCTCCTGCGTCGATGAAGTCGTCATTTCAATGGTCATTTCTTGTAGAGACCCTGCTCTACAATGCCTCTACAAGGCGTAGTTGATATTTCATAAAACATCATTTTAAAACAATAACTTATTAGCACTTGCATAATTTATTAAGTAATCGATTTAATTGGTAAATATCGACAAAATATTAGTACGATCTGTCTATTTTTAAGGGGATTGCCAATAATGTATGACAACACTCCCCCATTTTAAGATTTAGCGATATTAATGTATGGCATTAACCAGCAGAAATATATACGCAAAACCACCTAGGCCATGCTGACATCCCAATAGAAGACATTACAAAACAACGCCTTCCAAATTGAAAAGTAAGTTGCTTTTACTTATTTAACATGCCAAATCGAGAGTAGCTGCCAACAACTGCGGTAACTGTGCGGCAATCTGCCCGACATTGCCTGCACCCATGGTCAAGATCACATCATCTGCTAAGACGATACCCGCCAATATTTGCGGCAATTCTTCCCAGTTTTCGACAAAGACCGGATCAACTTGTCCGCGCACACGGATGGCCCTGCTTAATGCCCGGCCGTCCGCGCCTGGAATCGCCGTTTCACCTGCGGCATAAACGTCCATCAGGATCAACACATCAACGGTGGACAGCACTTGCACGAAATCTTCGAATAAGTCCCTGGTCCGGGTATACCGGTGCGGCTGGAACACAATGACTGAGCGCCGATCCGGCCAAGCCTGACGCAAGGCTTCAAGCGTCGCAGCGATCTCGCGCGGATGATGTCCATAGTCGTCAACCAGTGTCAGTTTGCCCTCACCCATCGGCAAGTCACCGTTAAGTTGAAAACGCCTACCTATGCCTTTAAATGCCCCCAAACTCTTGATAATGGCGGCATCACCCACCGCCAGTTTGGTTGCGACACTAATAGCCGCCAGCGCATTGAGCATGTTATGCCAGCCCGGCATATTCAGCGTAACCTGCAACGGCGGATAGTCGCCTCTTCGTATCACATCAAAAGAAGTATGCATGCCTTCTTGTTTAATATTGACCGCACGTACATCGGCATCTTCATGGACGCCGTAAGTCGTGACCGGCTTGGATATTTCCGGCAGGACCGCCCTGACGCCTTCGTCATCGAGACACATCACCGCCAACCCGTAGAAAGGAAGATGATGTAAAAACTCTTTAAACGTGTCTTTTAAGCGCTGATAACTGCCTTCATAGGTCGCCATATGATCCTGGTCAATATTGGTGACTATCGCCATCATCGGCTGCAAATATAAAAATGAAGCGTCGCTTTCATCGGCTTCGGCAACCAGATAATGCCCTAAACCTAATTTGGCATTGCTGCCTGCGCTGTTTAAGCGTCCGCCGATCACAAAGGTCGGATCAAGCCCACCTTCGGCCAGAATACTTGCGGTCAAACTGGTGGTTGTGGTTTTGCCATGGGTTCCGGCAACAGCTATGCCGAACCTGAAACGCATCAACTCAGCCAGCATTTCCGCGCGCGGGATTACCGGTATTCTTTGAATATAAGCTTCGTCAATTTCTTCATTGCTGCGGTCGATCGCGCTGGAAGCCACCACGACATCCACATCAGCAATATTTTCCCGTTTATGCCCGATGTTGATGGTCACGCCCAAACCGGCCAACCTTTCTGTCACCACGCTTTCTTTGATGTCCGAACCTGAGACTTGATAACCGAGGTTCGATAACACCTCGGCAATGCCGCTCATGCCGGTTCCGCCTATGCCGACAAAATGTACCCGATCGATGCTGCCTAATGCTTTGGTCGGCATCTGACTGTTAGGAAGGTTCATAGCCCCGCCTCGGTCATGCAGACACCGGCAACAACTTCCGTCGCATCCAAACGTGCGTGTTCTTTTGCAGTTTTACTCATGACATCCAATTGCTTAAGTACCTTTGTTATATGTTCTACCAGCGTTGCTGCATTCAAATCTTTTTGCCTCAATATCAGCCCCGCACCGGCATCGGCTAAATACCGGGCATTGGCCGTTTGATGATCGTCAATTGCGTTAGGCAACGGTATAAATATGGCCGGAATCCCTGCTGCGGCCACTTCACTGACGGTCATTGCGCCGGACCTGCAAATCACCAGATCCGCCCATTGATAGGCCGACACCATATCTTCAATAAAGGCATTCACTTCCGCCTTCACGCCTAATTCTTTATACCGGCTCTCGACTTGCTCCTGCATTGCCGTGCCGGTTTGGTGCCTTACTTCTACACCGTTTAATTCGACCAGAGCGTCAGGCACAACTTCATTCAATATCTGGGCGCCCTGACTGCCGCCGACAACTAATATGTTAATGCCCGGATGCGTTTCTCTGCGTGAAGCGCATTCTACAAATTGTTTTCTTAACGGATTGCCGGTAAATCTGGCATTCAGCTTTTTATTAAAACTGTCCGGAAACGCTTCCAATACCTGATTAGCCATACCTGCCAGCAACCGGTTAGTGGTACCGGGCACCCGGTTCTGCTCATGAATGATCAGCGGTATGCCTAATAGTTTTGCCATCAATCCGCCAGGCCCCGCTACAAATCCACCCATCCCCAATACCACATCGGGTTTGCGCTTCCGTAATATTTTCGCCGCCTGGATGCAGGCCTTTATCAACAACAATACGGCTGTTATTTTCGACAACCAGCCTTTGCCCCGTACACCGGCAACCGACAACCAGTCGATCTCTATACCCTGTTCGGGAATCACTCGGCCTTCCAAACCCTTCTGCGTACCCAACCAACTGACCTGCCAGCCTTTTTCGATCAACGTTTGAGCCACCGCCAACGCAGGAAAAACATGTCCGCCGGTTCCTCCAGCCATAATTACGATGCGCTTAGCCATGCCGATTTCTCTTTGGCGTACCGGCATTTATTTCTGCGACTTCACTTTGCACCCGGAATAACAATGCAACCGCACAGCACATGATCATCATGCTGCCGCCGCCATAACTCATCAACGGCAATGTCAGGCCCTTAGTTGGCAAAATCCCCATATTGACGCCCATGTTGACGAATGACTGAAAGCCGAACCAAATCCCCAATCCATAGGCAATAAATGCGGAAAACCGTAGGCCTGCCTGTTCGGCGGCCACTGCTATTGCAAAAGTGCGCCAGACCAATAACGAAAACAGACCAATCACAGTAACCACGCCCAACAAACCCAATTCTTCCGCGATCACTGAGAACAAAAAATCCGTGTGCGCTTCGGGTAAATAAAACAATTTTTGCACACCGCTACCCAAGCCCACCCCCAACCATTCCCCGCGCCCGAACGAAATAAGCGCCTGGACTAATTGAAATCCGGTTTTCAAAGGATCAGCCCATGGATCCATAAAACTGGTGACCCGAACCAGACGATAAGGCGAAAAATAAACCAACAACATTGCCAGCATGCCAATGATCAACAGCAGCACTATGAATTGCGATAATCTGGCTCCGGCTAAAAACATGATGCCCATGGCGATCATGATAATAACGACGGCTGAACCGAAATCCGGTTCCAGCAACAACAAGAAGCTGGCCACCGAAAACAGTCCCAGCGGTTTAACCAACCCGAAAGCCGCGTTCTGCACCGACTCCTGATATCGAGTGACATACCCGGCCATATAGATGACGGAAAAAAACTTGACCACTTCGGATACTTGTATCCTCATTCCGCCTATCGACAGCCAACGCACACTGCCGTTAACCTTTACGCCGAGACCGGGGATCAGCACAATAATCAGCAGCAGCAATCCCGCTAAAAACAACCGGGGGCCATTCTCTTCCCAGATCCGCATTGGAACTGCCGCCACGATCACGCCGAAAACCAGTCCCAAACCTATGTGCAGCAACTGCCTGACAGGATAATACAAACCGTTACCGGTCATTTTGATACCCAGATGCAATGATGCGGATGCCACCATCACATAGCCGATCAACAATAAACTGGTAGTCACGATCAGCAACACCGGATCAAAATGAAATCGACCGATCCGTGCTCGCGATAATCTCATTTACGACCTCCAAGGAAGGAGGGAGTGTCGCAATTTGTCAGGAACAAATGCGGCCGACCTCCATGGATGGAGGAAGTGTCACAATTTGTCTGGAACAAATGTGACCGACCTCCAAGAGTAGCGGAAGTGTCGCAATCGGTAAGAAACAGATGCGACCACCCTCCGGATAGCTGCTCGCTCATATGACTGCCACGGATGGAGGAAAACCACCGGAGCGGTCAACCAACGCCAATACTGCTTTGGTAAACTTCTCTCCCCTATCCTGATAATTTTTATATTGATCAAGACTGGCGCATGCAGGAGACAGTAAGACGCTTTCGCCGACATCGGCAAGACCCGCTGCAATCTCTACCGCTTGCGCCATATTGTCTGCCGAATAAACAGGGACGCAACCATTCAGGGCCTGCTTTATCAGGCCCGCGTCCTTACCCATCAACACCACGCTTTTTGCTTTTTCTTTGATTGCAGGCGTCAATTCATTCATGTCTGCGCCTTTCGCGTCACCACCGGCAATCAAAATCACCTTGCGCGCATAACCCTGTAATGCCGCAACGCAGGCGCCGATATTGGTCGCTTTTGAATCATTAACCCAGGTAACGCCGCGTATTTCCGCAACCCGCTGCATCCTGTGGCTTAGCCCTTTAAATATGCGCAAGGCATCGCACATAATCTGTTCATCCAATCCGACAGCCACGCCCAAGGCCAATGCCGCCAGGGCATTGGCCGCGTTATGCCTGCCTTCAAGCGGCAATTCGGCCAGCGGCATCAGGCACGCTTCATCGTGCATCAGGTATTCAGTATCGTCCTTGTAGCCAAGATAGAAATCGGCTTTTTTGTTAATCGAAAAGGTAAATACCTTTCTGCCGTCGTCCCGCATGGCATAGACAACAGGATCATCGGCATTGATGACCATAACCCCATCGCCCCTGAAAACTCTTTGTTTTTCCCGTGCGTATTCGGCCATATCAACATGCCTGTCCAGATGATCGGCACTGACATTGAGTACGGTCGCTGCAACGGCATTCAAGGCTGAAGTTCGCTCCAGTTGAAAGCTTGACAGTTCCAGCACGTAGAGTTGGGCATTTAACGCCAATAAATCCAAGGCCGGCGTGCCCAGATTTCCGCCTACGCCCACTTTCATCCCCGTCGCTTTTGCCATTTCACCCAGCATGGTGGTCACCGTGCTTTTACCATTGGAGCCGCTGATGGCGACGATGGGGGCATCGACAGAACAGGCGAACAGGTCAATGTCGCTGACTATTTTCGAGCCGTTGGCAATGGCTTTCATTATCGCTTGCTCATTCAGCGATACGCCGGGACTGACCACCAGATGCGTCGCCACTTTAAACGCGGCCTCGTCAAATCCGCCGGTAAACACCGGCGTATCGGGCATTTGCTGAAAAAACTCATCCATCATCGGCGGCTTGCCGCGACTATCAATGATGGCGAAGTTAAAGTTTAAACCTTGCAAATAATGCGCAACCGAAATTCCCGTATTGCCAAGCCCCACAACCAAAACCTTGGCCGTTTCCGGGTCCAAAGCAAAATTCTTTTTTAACAATGCGGTAATGGCTGCGTTGCTTACAGAATCATGGACAGAGGCGTGAGCTTTATTCATTGCTTATCTCAGCTTCAAGGTAGCCAAACCGATCAGCACCAGAATGACGGTAATAATCCAGAATCGCACGATAACCCGAGGTTCCGGCCAGCCTTTCAATTCAAAATGATGATGTATCGGCGCCATACGAAAAACACGCTTTCCGGTCATTTTGAACGAGGCCACCTGAATAATCACCGATACCGTTTCCATGACAAATACACCGCCCATGATCATCAGTACGATTTCCTGCCTGACCAGCACCGCCAATACGCCTAAAGCTGCGCCCAGCGCCAGCGCGCCGACATCGCCCATGAATACCATCGCGGGATAGGCGTTAAACCACAAAAAACCCAACCCGGCACCGACCAATGCGGCACAAAATACGATGAGTTCTCCTGCATTAGGCAAATAGGGTATTGCCAGATATTGCGAAAAAGTCACATGGCCTGATAAATAGGCAAAAATCCCCAAGCCGGCTGCAACCATCACGGTCGGCATAATCGCCAGTCCGTCCAGTCCATCGGTCAAGTTAACTGCGTTGCTGGTTCCAACAATGACAAAATAAGTCAGAACGATATATATCCAGCCCATATTCAGCATGACGTCTTTAAAGAACGGGACAATCAATTGCGTTTCCGCCGGCAGTATTGCGGTTTTGTACAGAAAAACAGCCGCCATTAGACCTATAACGGATTGCCAGGAATATTTGGCTTTAGCCGACAAACCGTCACTGTTGCCCTTGATGACTTTTCTATAATCATCGACAAAACCGATAATGCCGTAACCCATAGTCACCAGCAAAATAACCCAGATATAGCGATTGCCCAGATCAGCCCACAACAGCGTACTGATCGCAATTGCAACCAATATCAAGGCTCCGCCCATGGTAGGCGTACCGGCTTTCTCGTAATGCGATTGAGGACCCAACTCGCGGATGCTTTGCCCGATCTTGTTGCGGCTTAGCTTCCTGATCATTACCGGCCCGATAATAAAAGAGATGACCAGCGAAGTTAAGGCACCAAGAATGGCGCGAAAGGTCAGGTAATGAAATACCCTGAACCCCCCATCAAAGGTCATCAAATAATCTGCAAAATAAAGTAACATTATTTATTTCCTGAAGTTCTCAACCAATGCGGCCACTACATTCTCCATGCGCTGAGCCCTTGACCCCTTGATCAAAATCGCTTCATCACCTTTGAGTTCTTGCTTTAACATTTCAATTAAATCATTTTGGGTGTCAAAAAAAGTGGCTCCTTCGCCAAAAATCTTTACCGTATTTCCGGCATCGGAACCTACAGCCAGAAGACGCACGACACCGCTTGATTTAATGAGTTCACCCATTTGTTCATGTATTTTCGGGCTATCCGGCCCCAATTCGCCAAAAGCCCCTAAAACCAGCCAGCGTTTCCCGTCACAGTTAGCCAACACATCCAGCCCCGCTTTCAGTGAGGCCGAATTGGCGTTGTAGGTATCATCTATAACGATATTGCCTAAGCGACTTACCAGCGGCTGCAATCGCCCTGTGACCGGTTTTACGCTTTCCAGCCCCTGTTTAATCTGTTGCAGATCCGTGTCCAGCGCCAGGCATGCCGTAGCGGCCGCCAATGCGTTCACGACATTATGCCGTCCTGCGAGCTTTAGCTTTACCGTCAACTCGCCCTTTGCAGTCACCAATTCAAAGGTAGTGGCGAATGCATGATTTATAATTTCCGTTTTAACGGAATGCGCCGTCACGTCGGCCCGTTCATCTATCCCAAACGAAATGACCTTTCTTGTTCCGGCTATCGATTTCCAGTAGTCGAAATAGGCATCATCGCGATTAAGCACCGCCACGCCGTCCTGCTTAAGCGTCTGGATTATTTCCCCTTTCGCTTTGGCGACACCGTCAATGCTGCCGAAACCTTCTATATGCGCGGCTCCCACATTGGTAATAATGGCAACATCAGCCTGTGCATATTGACTGGTGTACTCAATTTCGCCGGGATGGTTTGCGCCCATCTCGATGACTGCATACCGGTGTTGTTCGTTCAAGCGCAACAAGGTTAAGGGCACACCAATATCGTTATTCAGGTTGCCTTGTGTAAACAGCGTGTCAGCATTCACACTCAATATTGCCGCCACCATTTCCTTGACGGTGGTTTTGCCGTTGCTGCCGGTAATGCCGACGACAGACACTGCCGCTTTTTTCCGCCAAACGCCTGCCAATTCAGCCAAGGCCAACCGCGTATCGTCAACAACAATGTGTGGTATCGTTGGTCGCATCAGTTCCCTCGGCAACTGCTCCATGCGTTGCTCTACCTCGGCAACCGCTCCCTGCGTTGCTCTACCTCCTGCATCCTTGCAGTCGTCCTGCTTCCATGCAGTCGTACTGATTGCGACACTTCTGACCTCCATGGATGGAGGAAATGCCGACGACTGCCGGGAGCAGTCGTGGCCACCATCGATGGCGGTCGCGGTAATGCCTTGATGTACGATGGCCGCCACAGCCCCTGCCTGTTCAGCTTCGGCCACAAACTCATTGCCGTCGAAGTTATGGCCTTTAATCGCCACGTAAAGCTGTCCCGGCTTTATCGCTCTTGTATCGATACTGACCGATGAGATGGCAACATCCTCCCCGACCAATTTTCCCTGCACACATGCCGCAATTTCACTCAGCATCATATTCATCGTTCGCCTTCGATTGCATGGATGCAGGAGCAATTACCGAGAACCTTGCGCCTATCCAACGCATCGATCACAACCTGTCTGTCGCTAAAAGGTACGCACACGCCATTGCTTTCCTGGTATTGCTCATGGCCTTTACCCGCAATCACTATGCAATCGTTTTTAGCCGCGCTTGCCACCACTTTTTGTATCGCCTGTTCTCTGTTTTGAATAACTTCAACCTTAGCTGGTCGCACCGGTTCCATATCGGTTGCGACACTCCCGCCATCCTTGGCAGTCGAACTGCAACCAGCCAAAATATCATTAACTATATCCAGTCCGTTTTCGTAACGCGGGTTGTCATCGGTAATCACCACATGATCCGCCCATTGTTCGGCAATTTTTCCCATTTGCGGACGTTTGCCCGTATCCCTGTTTCCGCCACAACCGAAAACCACCCATAAAGCCTGTTTGCAATGCTTGCGCAAACTGGATAAAACCTTGTCCAAGGCATCGGGGGTATGGGCGTAATCCACAAAAATCATTGGATCGGTTTCCGCGCCAAATCGCTCCATGCGGCCATTAACCGGCTTTATACCGGCAAGTTTTTTAACGGCCTCCTGCAACGAAACCTCCATGGCCAGCATGACGGTCAAAACGGCCAGGACGTTCTCTACATTAAAGTCGCCGAACAGAGGCACTTGCACCCGCTGAAGTTCATCCCGAAAACGCACGTCAAATTCGATGCCGTCCGTTTTGTGCAGTATATTTTCCGCACTAACACACTCGCCTGAATCCGCTGTTTTTCCCTTAACGCTAAATTGCCATAACTGCACCGATTCGGGTACGGCGGCGATAACCCGCTCGCTGTACCCGTCATCCAAATTCACCGCCGCGAAAGCCAAGCCCGGCTGTTTTAATAACGCCAGCTTGGCTTGTACATAAGCGTCCATCGTGCCGTGATAATCCAGATGATCGCGACTGATATTGGTAAATACCGCACCTTTAAATGTCACGCCGTTGACCCGGCCTTGCTCCAAACCATGCGATGAAACTTCCATCGCCACGGTGCGCTTTTTATCCTTTAATAATTCAGCCAGTATTTTCTGAATTGCCAAAGCGTCGGGCGTGGTGTTCAACGTCTTGTTAAGCTTGTCCCACTCGCCCCAGCCGAGCGTGCCTATAATCCCGCAGTCATCCAGCATTTGGCTTAAAAACTGACTGCAAGACGTTTTTCCGTTAGTGCCGGTAATGCCGATAACTGTCATAAACTGCGATGGATCGCAGTAAAAACGTGCGGCCAGTTCGCCCAGTTTTAAACCCAGATTTTCCACAGCAATCATCGGTACCGGCGTAGAGCTGTCGCACCGAAAAGCTTCCGCCAGCTGCCGACCATTCCCGGCAGGATCAAAAATGACTGCACAGGCGCCATTATTAACAGCCTGTTCAACATGAGCCAAGCCATGCTGTTTGGCACCGGCCAGCGCAACAAAGACATCACCGCAAACCAACTCACGACTATCCAAAACCAAGCCGGCGACCGGTATATCGTCCTGATCTAAAAATGTGGCCAGTCCGGTTAATAAGTCTTTCAGCCGCAGCACACCGCTACGCTGATCATTCAGCCCTGTAGTCATATTATTGGCCTTTTCGTGTCAACAAGATGGGCATATTGTCCTGCTGATCAGGAGCAACCTCCAACACTCTCAAAGCCCCCGCCATCACTTTGGAAAATACCGGGGCTGAGACTATCCCCCCGTAGTATTGGCCTGCAGAAGGCTCATCAACCATGACCACGATAATCAATCGCGGGTTCTTGGCAGGTGCCATGCCCGCAAAAACAGAAAAATAACTTTTCTCGACATACCCGCCCGCACCGGCTTTTTTTACCGTCCCGGTTTTACCGGCTGCGCTGTAGCCATCGACCCTGCCCTCGTAAGCGGTACCGTCTTTCATAAGCACCGTTTCCAGCATGGCTCTGACTCTCTTGGCCGTTTTGGCTGAAAACACCCGCTGTTGATCAACATCTTCATCCCGCCTTAACAGGCTAACCGAGTGTAAGATGCCGTCGTCTGCCAATGCCGTATAGGCTCTTGCCAACTGGAGTGCAGAGGTACTTACTCCATAGCCGAATGACAAAGTCGCCCTATCAAATTCGTGCCAGCTTTGGTAATCAAGCAAGCTTCCGCTGGCTTCTCCGGGAAAGCCGGAACCGGCGGCAACGCCAAAACCGAGCTTATTGTAAATCCCCCAAAAATATTCCGGCGGCATTCGCAATGCCATTTGACTGACCGCAACATTGCTGGATTTTTTCAGCACGCCTGTCAAATCCAGCGTTCCGTAATTATGCACATCCTTAACCAGATGATTCCCAACCTGATAAAAACCGTGGGTTTCAAAAACCTCATTTGGCTTGACATATCCCCCGTCCAGGGCAGCCGCGACAACGAATGGCTTGACCGTCGATCCAGGTTCGAATACATCGGTTAACGATCTGTTCCTGTACAGGCTTTCCTTTAAACTCTTCCTGCTATTCGGGTTAAATGACGGCTGATTCACTGCCGCCAGAATTTCCCCGCTCTTTGCATCCAATACCACCAGCGCCGCTGATTTTGCCTTGTTAAGGTTAACGGCCAGCTGCAATTCCCGATACGCCAAGTACTGGATGCGTTGATCAATGCTTAGCTCCAGACTCCGGCCTGCAACCGGCTCCTTTATATTTTCTACATCTTCAATAATTCGACGCTGTCCATCCCTGATAACCCGCTTGCTGCCTGGAATTCCCTTTAATGATTTTTCATATCCCGATTCAAGTCCCGCCTGACCAATATCATCAATATCGG
Source organism: Methylobacter tundripaludum SV96 (assembly GCF_000190755.2). GTDB lineage: Bacteria > Pseudomonadota > Gammaproteobacteria > Methylococcales > Methylomonadaceae > Methylobacter_A > Methylobacter_A tundripaludum. Next base: position 1,595,846 of record NZ_JH109152.1, read on the forward strand.
TAAAACCGACTAAGTGCGCGGAAACCTCTCCTGCCGGATAAAAACGCTTGAATTCGCGCTCGAAATAAATGCCCGCAAGCTTTAATACCTTGACCTGGTCAGCAACCACCGGACTGATCTGGCGGGCAATATACGCAAACTGCCTGTGCGCATCGCCCTTAACCAGTTCATTGACTTTTCCCTTCGGCAAATTCAACAACTTTTCCATTTGCCTGATTTCGTTTTCTTTTGTCGATTCCACCTCTTGCGGATTCATCCAAATGGACTCGACGGGCGTACTGATTGCCAACGGCGCTCCATTTCTATCCTTTATCATGCCCCTGTATGCCGAAACCGGCACATCGCTGACATGACGCATATCTCCCTGATCTTTAAGAAACTGTTTATTCAACACCTGCAAATCGACAGCCCGACCAACCAGCACCGCCATACAAGCCATTATAAAAACGACTACTATTTTCCTGCGACCGCCATGGATGGTGGAAGCATCGCCATCGGTAGAGAACCGATGCGACCGCCCTGAAAAATTGCCGACCGGCTTGTTTACCCTGTTTCTGCCTTGAAAATGTATCATTTACGGTTTTATATAAATGATTTTTTCCCGCAATGGCATAACCAGTTTCAATTGTTCCCGCGCCACTTGTTCTACCCGATTCTGTTCTGCCAAGGTTGTCAGCTCCAATTGCAGCTGCCCCCATTCCACTTCATACTGATCCAGCGCTCTTTCTTGCTTTTGGATCTCAATAAAAATTAATCGCGACTGATATTTGCTGTAAATTACGACCAAAGCGGATACCAACAACACCAATATCAACCCGGCCATCCCTAAATAGCGACTTGTTGCCACTCAGACTCTCTCGGCTACGCGCATGACTGCGCTTCGTGCCCTTGGATTCTGAGCAATTTCTTGCGCGCCTGCTTTTAAGGCTTTACCTGTTATCTTCAAGATACCCTTAGCTATATCGATTTCTTTAATGGGTAATTTGCCGGGGTTATATTTAGCTCCGGACTCGGCCCTGATAAAGCGTTTAACGATTCGGTCTTCCAATGAATGGAAAGAGATAACTACCAATCGCCCACCGGGTTTCAAAATCCGGGCGGACTGTTGCAAAACAGCCTTTAACTCATCCAACTCGCTATTGATTTCGATACGGATTGCCTGAAAACTGCGGGTTGCCGGATGCTTGTGTTTCTCTTTGCCCGGCACTACGTCTTCAATTAACTTTGCCAATTCTCTGGTTGTTGTAATTGGCGATACGGCTCTTTTTTCAACAATCGCGCGAGCAATGCGCCGTGCGAACCGCTCCTCGCCGTATTCAAATAAAACCTTAACCAGCGCTTTTTCATCAACACCGGCCAGCCACTGTTCCGCCGTAACACCTGAATTGCCATCCATCCGCATATCCAAGGGTCCGTCGCGCAAAAAGCTAAAGCCTCTTTCCGGATTATCCAATTGAGGCGACGACACCCCCAGGTCCATCAATATACCGTCAACTTTTCCAGCTAAACCTTCACTTACAACTATATTTTCCAGCGCAGAAAAATGTGTGTGTTTCAGCTTAAACCGTTTATCTTCCAGCATGGCCTGCGCATAATCGGAGTTAATCGCATCCAAGTCCCGATCAAAAGCCAGCAATCGCCCCGATGGACCCAGTAGATTTAAAATCCCCTGACTATGACCACCCCGACCAAAAGTACAGTCCAGATAAACGCCGTCTTCTTTAATAGCCAACTGCTGCAAAGCTTCTGCAAACATAACGGGCAAATGTTCCACTAACAAGTCTCCCGCATTAAAATGATAATGAACCTAAATCTTCCAACCCTTCATTATCGTCACCATCCAGCCATTCACTTTCCTTTGCACCCCAGGCTTCTTCATTCCAGAGTTCAAATTTATTGAGTTGACCAACCAGGACAATTTTCTTGTCCACATTTGCAAATGTTCTCAACTTTTCCGGCAGCAGCAGACGCCCCTGACCATCCATTTCACATTCAGATGCATTACCGATAACAAACCGTCTTAACTTACCGGCCATTTTATTTAAGGTAGGCAATTTACTGATCGTTTGCTCAAGCTTTTCCCACTCAGGCATCGGATAAAGCCACAAGCAACCATTCTCTCCAACACATCGTTCATTTACAGCGACCGTAACAACCATCTGACACTCGCAACAATCCTGCAACTCCTCCCGGTAACGGGTAGGAATAGCAAGACGCCCCTTGCCATCTAAGTTGATTGAACTAATGCCTCGAAACAAGATTTACCCCGGATACCCAAAAAAAACCATTTTTTCCCATTTTTCTCCACTTGTGTCCACTATAGATTTCAAATAACCCCTAGTCAAGGACGATTTCATGTTGGATTCTTTCTTTTTCGACAATGACTTACATCACCATCAGAATGGACTATAACCACACAAAAAATGGAAAAATAATTCCCATTCTTTATCAATAAAATGTGTAATATTGGTGAGAAAGTACTTTAAGTGTAAAGCTATCGAAAATTTCCAGCTTTTTTGATAAAAAATGAGGACTGAATCAAAGATACTGCCGCAATAATTATCGGGCAGTTTTTGCGCCTTTAGCAGCGCCATGAATCCCGAGCAGAAATGCTCGGAAAAAGGAAGAAAGAGTCGGCCTATAAGCCGGGTTCTGTCGAGAACAGTCATTCATCTAGGCTGCAAGTCACCCTGCAGCTCAAGCAATCTACCCAGGAACCGCGCGGGCCACGCGTCTGTCCCTCTATTTGATCTTGCTCCGGGTGGGGTTTACCATGCCACTTCTGTTACCAGTTGCGCGGTGCGCTCTTACCGCACCTTTTCACCCTTACCGGTCACAAGTGACAGGCGGTATATTTTCTGCGGCACTTTCCGTAGGCTCACGCCTCCCAGGCGTTACCTGGCACCCTGCCCAATGGAGCCCGGACTTTCCTCCATCTTATCTTGCGATAAAACAGCGACTGTCCAGCCGACTCTTTCAGCGCCTAGTGTATCACACATTCACATTAATGCGATATGCGATGGCTATATTAATAAGCAAAAAACAGACCAGAAATATGCCTCACTCAGCATTAACGGAACTTCTAAGCCTCTTTCGCCTTCTCCATATCCAATGCGGCCTGATACAACAATTTCTTCCTGACGCCGGTAATCTCCACGGCTAGTGCAACTGCGGTCTTAATCGAGCACTCGCCCAGCAACACCCTCAATATTTTTTCCTGTTCAGGCGTAATGATCTGCTCTTTTTTATCGATGGCAGCGCCATCGACAATAACCACAAACTCACCTTTCCTCATATTGGCATCATCTTCAACCAACTTAAGCGCTTCGCCCAAACTGGTTTTCACGATAGTTTCGTGCAGCTTGGTCAATTCCCTGGCAATAACAATCTGCCGATCCAACGGCAGTATCTCCGCCATATCCTTTAATGAAGCCAGAATTCGATGACTGGACTCATAAAATACCCAGGTTATCGGACACAGTAACCGTTCACTAAAAAACGCTTTTCGCGCCGACGAGGTTCTCGGCGAAAAGCCTTCAAATACAAACTGAGTAACCGGCAATCCCGCAGCGGACAATGCAGCGATCAACGCGCAGGCGCCCGGCACAGGCACAACATCGACACCCGCATCCTTGACCATTTTCACCAGCGGCATACCCGGATCGCTTAACAGCGGCGTTCCCGCATCAGAAACCAGCGCAATAGACAAACCCTCGCGCAGCTTTTCCAGCAATCCGGCGGAGGCCTTATCTTCATTATGTTGATGCAACGAAATCAGTTTATTGCTGATGCCATAATGCTGTAGCAGCATTTTTACATGCCGAGTGTCTTCCGCAGCAATCAAATCAACCTGTTTTAATATTTCAACCGCCCTGAAACTAATATCCGCTAAATTACCTATCGGAGTAGCAACAACGTATAATTTGCCGCATTCACTTGACATTCGATACACTCACTTGAAAATCTCTAAAAAGATGCGACCAAAATATAAGCCGCCATTATTGTGCGCCCTGCTTCCCGGCCTCTTGTTTTTTTCCGGTTGCGCTGCCACGAATCCCACAGATGCAGAAAATATGGCAATGCAGGAGCGACTGCCTGAGCACGAAGCATTGGTAACACAACCCTTAATAAGGAACGACCAGCCGGGTCAAATGGTTGAATTATACCAGCATCCCTCAACGCCATCGTCTCTGGAACAAAATCAGCAGCGCTTACAGTCCGTCGAATCCTTAATCCAGGCCGGGGACGGCAATTCCGCAAAACAGGGTGCCGACGCCATTAACCCTACCGAGCTGTCGCCCGAACAACATGCTCAGCTGCGTCTTCTTTATGCCCAGATCCAGCTCAGCTTTGGCGAGGCTGAACAAGCCATTGAAAGCTTGGCCCTGATTCAACCGCAACAGCTGAACCGGGACAATCAGGTTAAATACTTTCAATCGCAGGCCTTTGCCTACTCATTAACCGGAAACCTGCTGGACAGCGCCAAATCCAGAATTGAGCTGCACCGGCTAATAACGCCTCCCGCTGAACTTGAAAAAAATCAGGCATCCATTCTTGAAACATTGCGCCTGCTGCCTGACACCGCCTTACAGACCAACCAAACAGACGCCTTAGCCGGTTGGATGTCTTTGACCATCATTTTAAAAAATATAAACCAGCCTGATTTTGATACTCAAATAAGCCAATGGCGCGCAACCTTTCCGACACATCCTGCCGACTTAAGCTTCCTGGATCGTCCTCAGGACTCGCCGAAAAATGCGCCCCAAGCCAAAGCAATCGCGCTCTTGTTGCCCGGATCGGGGACTTTCGTCCAAGCCGGTAAAGCCATCCGTGCTGGGTTTATGGCAGCCTACAACCATGCGGATAACTCGACCAAACCTACCCTTCGATTTTACGACAGCGAACAATCGTCCCCGCAAACCTTATATACCCAAGCTGTCGCAGAAGGCGCCCAACTGATCATCGGCCCTCTGGCCAAAGAACAGATCCAAAGCCTGGCCGATACCGTTACCTTTAACATCCCCGTGCTGGCATTAAATCATATTCCGGGCCTGCAAAAAAACCGGCTCTACCAGTTCAGCCTCAGCCCGCTGGATGATACCGATCAAATCACCCATAAAGCGTGGGAGGACGGCCATCAAAGAGCACTGATGCTTGTTCCTGAAAACGCGCCGGGCAAACGTATCGCCAACTATCTGACAGAAGACTGGCAAGATCGGGGCGGCACCGTCCTGGAAACACAAACCTATAACCCCAAGGAAACCGACTTTTCTGCGCCTATTCAAAAGCTGCTTAACCTGGATGAAAGCGAACAACGTTACAATAAAATCCTTGCGTTGATACCCGGCGTAAAATACACGCCGAGAAGACGGCAGGATGCCGATGCCATATTGTTAAGCGCCTATAGCGCAGAAGCACGCTCCATCAATCCCCAACTCCAATTTTATCAAGCGGGCGACCTTCCCGTTTATGCAATGCCTACCGTTTACACCGGACAAGTCAACGCATCGCTGGATACCGACCTCAATAAAATAACTTTTTGCGACACCCCTTGGTTATTCAACAAAGCCTATCAGGGAGAACTCAACATGGACGCACTAAAAGAAACCTGGAAGCAATTTCCCAGCGCTTATTTACGCCTGATTGCAATGGGTATCGATGCCTATAATCTGGCTACACGATTGGATAACCTGGAAACCGATCCCTATCCCGGCGCAACCGGAAATCTATCGCTGACCGCCGATCAACGCATCAAGCGCCAACTGATCTGCGCCAAGTTCATGGACGGACAACCTGAAATAAGCGGCTTTAGCACCGAAAATACCGGAGCGATACCCGAGCCAAAAACCCCGATCAACCATGCTGTTTACTAAGCTCAAGACCAAAGCGGCGCATTTACTTCGCGGCGAAAGCGCCGAGGAACAAGCCCACGATTTCCTGATCGACAAAGGACTCAAGCCGGTGTGCCGGAATTTCCGCTGCAAACAAGGCGAACTCGATTTAATAATGACCGACAAACTGACACTGGTTATCATCGAAGTCCGGTTTCGTAAAACCGATAAATACGGCAGCGCCGTTGAGAGCATCACCCGCGCCAAACAATCCCGTATCATAGCGGCAACGCATATTTACCTGTCATCCCACAAAACAGACGGTCCTATCCGCTTTGACGTGGTTGCCATTTCCGGCAATGGCAACATCGACTGGGTACAAAATGCGTTTTAAATCGCCACGCGACCAGCCAAGCGCTTGCAGGATCATGACCGGCGGCGATCGATCAACACATCGCCGTTTTTGCCGCGCTTAATATCAACCGGTAAAACCGCTTCCAGGGTGGAAAGAAAACGCTCAAGATCGTTATTGTCGAAAACCCCGCCAAGCGTCAAACCGTTCAGGGACGGGTCGACAAGACGGACATGCACCGGATGATAACGCTCCAGCTCCCTGGCCACTTCCGACAACAGCGTATTGCGAAAAATCAGCTTGCGGTTTCGCCAAACGGCAAAGGTTTTGACATCGGCGGCTGCGGGTTCGGAAAGGACGGTGGCGGCATTGTAGGTCATCATCCGCCCGGCCTCGGTTTGGCGTTGCTCGCCTGTCGCCGGTAAACGAAGATCAATCGCGCCTTCCAATACCGAAATCCGGTTTGCCGACGGGCCGATTGCGACATCGAAGCGGGTGCCGATGTCGCGAAGCTTGCCGCCTCCGGCCGATACTTCAAAAGGACGCCACTTGCCGGGAGCCACACTGAACAAGGCTTCGCCGCGCACCAACTCCAGCGACCGGCCTAGCCAACTGTAATGAACGGCAAGCTCGGTATCCGAGTTAAGTTCAACCAGCGAACCGTCGGCCAGAGTTATTTGCCGCAACTCGCCTTTTGCGGTCTGAAACACGCTGTCGTCGACTAAAGGCCAACCTTCCTTGATGCCGAGCCCGACGGCAAACAGCAGACTAGCGGCGCTAGCCAACATCAAAGGGCGGTACAACAATCGCAAGCGACTTGTTTTTTTACGCGCGATGGACAATTCGGCCTGCGGACAAGGCAATCCTCCCCAAGCGCGCTCTACTTGCTCATAGATACGGCGGTGCCTAGGATCGGCGGCAAGCCACTGCTCAAATCTCTGCCGCTCGGCAACGGCAAAAGCCCCGGACTGCTTGCGCACCAACCAGTCAATGGCCTGCTGCCGGACGGTGCTGGAATGAGGTTGTTCTATCATAAATTGTCATTATTATTCGATAAGTCCACATAATACTTGCCGGGAACCGTTTAAAAAACTTTATAACGGCGGTTCCCCGACGCTTTCAAGAAACAACGGTTATTTTGTCAGGTTCTTGATGCCAGGCACAAGCGCCATAAATCGCCTAACCATTAAAACTCAAGACAGCTCAGGCAATGATCGAAGGCTTTAGCGATATAACGTTGTACTGTCTTGTCGGAAATCCCCATGAATTGAGCGATTTCCATATGCGACAGGCCGTCGAAACGATTCAGCAGGAATGCCTGACGGTGATCCGCAGGCAATTGCGCCAGCGCATCGCGAAATTTTTTCAACCGCTCCGTCCCGCACAAACTGTCCTCCGGTCCCAGTAGACTGGTAATCGTCCTGTCTTCAATCTCTTCATAATTGTCGCATTGGCGGTAACTTTGTTTGCGGACATGGTCGACGACCAGATTGGTGGCGATCCTGAATAAAAAGGCGCGAGGCTTGATAATGGTGGCCGACAGCGGATAGGTCAGCGCACGCAAATAAACTTCCTGAACCAGATCGTCGGCGTCCGGTTCGCCCACCTTTCGGCAAAAAAATACCAGCAGATCGGATGAGTAATGCTGAAACCAACCCTGCAAAATATTGCGGGATATTTTTTCTGTCATAATCGGGCGCCCTTTGTCAGCATATTATTCAAGCTAGACAAGCAGGATGCGCGCCAACATTGCAATCCTTGCAATTCAATTGGTTATTGTTTTTGTTGAGCATTTTGTTGCGTGAAAAAACACAAAACAGGTGATATGGCCTATTTTCAGCAGCGCCAGACAGACCTCTTGCCGGTTACCAGAGGAAATTGCGGAACCTGCGCCTGAACGACCAGTCGGCAATTGCGAATAACAACAGCAGCACACACATCCCGCCGATGGCGATGCTTGCCGGATCGAGAGCGGACGGCTGGCTGCCGTAGACGATGCGCAAAGCTTCGCTGAGATAGGTGGTCGGCAGCAGCAACGCCACGATATTCCAGGGCTCGGGCAGCATCGCGTAACTGAAGAAAGTACAGCCCAGAAACATCATCGGCATCAGCAAGAAAGCGATGAAATCCTGTGCCTTGGCAGGTGTCTGCGGCAACGTGTATCCGATGCAGCCGAGCAGAGAGAAAACCGTCGCACCGTAAATCAGGCAAACCAGATCGGCAGACAACGATACCGGCACGTAGCCCAATAGTCCGTAAATCAGCAGATTGCCGATCAGACCTGCGGCGGTTGCAGTCACCACCGTGCCGGTAATCCACGCCAGCATCAGGCTTCTGAGCGTCAACGGCGCCAGCAGCCAGCCTTCCATGCTGCGAAAATAATAGCCCCGGGTCAAGATCCCGCCGATATTGCTCAGCGCCGCGCTCATCACCAGCATCGAGACGATGCCGGGCGCGACAACCAGCGAATAATCGCTATCCGGTAACGCCCGGCCCAGGATTTTGCCGAAAACGAGCAGGTAAATCAGCGGTTGGAACAACATCCGGAACAGCGCAGAACGCCAGTTATCCAAAGATTCGCCCAAGGCGCGGCCGACAAACGCCCAAAAGCCGCTCATTGCCCGGCCTCGGAGGTCAATGCATGGAAACGGCTTTCCAAAGATTCCTCGCCGTCCAGCTTCAACAGCCGGCCTTGATGGATTAATTCGACGCGGTCGCACAGACGCTCGGCTTCTTCAAAATGATGCGTAGACAACAGCGTCGTGCCGCCGGCCAGCGAAAAGGCGCGAATCCTGTCCCAAACCACGGCTCGAACCGACGGATCGAGCGCATTGGTCGGCTCGTCCAGAATCAACACTTTAGGTTCGGTGATAAAGGCTCTGGCAATCATCACTTTGCGTTTGTTGCCGCCGGATAACTGGTGGATCTTTTGCTGCGCGGCTTGTTCAAGCTGGAGCACCGCCAGCCATTCGTCGATGCGCCGCTTGGCTTGGCGGCGCGGAACGGAAAAATAGCTGCAATGGCGTTCCAGATTTTTGCGCACCGTCAACGGCTGATCGAGGTTGATGTCCTGAGAAACAACGCCCAGATAGCGCTTGATCTCATGAGCTTTGCTGCGACCGTCTATGCCCAGCACCGTCAAACGCCCCCGGCTGGGTTGCAGCAGTCCGCAGAGTATCTTCAGCAACGTGGTTTTGCCCGCGCCGTTCTGCCCCAGCAATCCCAGCACTTCGCCGCAAGCCACTTGCAGATTGATGCCGTCGAGGGCGAGATGGCCGTTAGGGTAGCGCTTGGTTATGTTGTCGGCATCGATGTCCCAGCTGCTCGTCGACGTTCTCAAAAATTGACTCCTATTTCGCCGCGCACGATACGGCCGGGATCACTTTGGAACAGGCTTTTTTCAAAACGGTTGTCGAGCAGGTTGTTGACCGCCAGCGTCAGGTTGACGCTGTGCTTGTCGATGCCGATTTTCTTGGTGACCAAAAAGTCCAGCGTCGTATAAGCCTTGTTAAGCCAGGCATAGCCGTTGGCGTCGCGGCCCAGATTGCGAAAATCCATGTATTGCTCCGATTCGTGATGCAGATTAAGCCGGGTTGTCAGGCCGGGAATGCCGGTGTACGTCAATACCGCATTAATCCGGTGGCGCGGCTGGAACGCCAGTTCGTTGCCGATAATCGCGCTGTTCAGACTCTCGGTGATTTTGGTCGTGGTCAAGGTGTAATTAAGCGCCAGATTCCAAGCATCCACCAGGCTCTGATTGATGCTCAATTCCAGCCCTTTCGATTCCGATGCGCCGAGATTGACGGTCTGCTTGATGTTCGGCGTACCGGAAGTCACCAGGCTTTCCATCTTGTCGGTCCAGCGGGTGTAGAACCAGGTTAATTCCGCCTTGCCGCCCTGCCAACTGGCTTCGGTGCCGAAATCCAACGTGGTCGATTGCTCGGGCTTCAATGTGGGGTTCGGCAGAACGACGTAATTAGGCCGCGTCTGCCGGAAATACAGCGTGGCCGGATCGGGCGGCATGAAGCCGGTGGCTGCCGAACTGCGCAAGGTCAGCCAGGGCAAGGTTTTCCAGGACAGCGCCAGCTTGGGATTGAAGGCTTTCTTGAACGCATCGGGCTCGCGGCTGTCCAGACCCGCATCGTAAATCGATATGCCGGAATAATCGTATTGATCGTAGCGGCCGCTGGCATCCAGATGCCAGTCGTCCCAAAAATCCAGCCCGTAGCCGCCGAACAGGCCGATCCGGTTCACCGTGCTGTCCATCGCGAATAAACGCTGGCCGTTGCTTGCCAGACGTTGCTCGATACCGGCCTGATTGACCGCGTAAACCAGCCCGGCGTTGAAATTGCGGTAATCGGCCTGCACTTCCAGGTTGACGCTGTTTTCGGTTTCGGGGCCTTGCATATACAGCGCCAAATTTTCCGTGCCGCCGACGTCGCGAAACACATCGGTACGGTTGTCTTCGTACATCAGCTTGCCGTTCAGTTTCAGCTCGCCGAAGCGCATTTCCGAGAACAATTTCGGCCGCACCGTGGTGTATTCGTTGTAATTATTGGGGCGGCCGTAATTGCGGGTCTGTTCCAGGTAGTTGAGTTCCGCGCCGACGGTCAGCCAGTCGTTGCGATAGCCGGCCTTGATGTCGCCGCCGCGCTTGGCGAACCCGCTATGCTGGGTTTGCGCCATCGACAGTAGCGGACTGTTATCGCGCTGGATCATCCAACGGTTGCTGAGGCTGTCTTCAAAGCTGGCACGAACATCAATGCCGCCGACAGCGCCTGAGCCAATGGCCCGGCTGTAATGACTGTCCAGGCTGTCGTAGCCTTGTACCAGCCCCAGCTCCCACTGCGGTTTGGCCTGCAACGTGGTGATGATGATCGCCCCGCCCAACGCGTCTGCGCCGTAGCGGTTGGAGGCGGCGCCGCGGATAATTTCGATAGTGGCGACATCCTGCGGTTTGATTTTTTCCAGTTCAGTTACCGCGCCGCCACGCGAAAAGCCGTCGACGTATAGCGCTATCTTGGGTACGCCGCGCAAACTCAGCGCCCCGGAGCTGTCGCCGAGACCGCCGCGCTTGCGCAACAGCTCCATCAGACTGGCCGGTTTTTCCCGCTCGATCTCCGCAGCACTGATGATTTCCCGGCTGTTATCGGCCAAGGCTGTCCCCAAGCAACATAGCAGCAGGCAAGCCCGAAACATCCGTCTAAGGATTTGGGCCACAATAACTTCCCGAAACTTGAACTTATCGTTCCCACGCTCCGCGTGGGAATGCAGTCTGAACCGCTCTGCGGTTCGGGTTCGGGACGCCGGAGCGTCCCTCACTGGGTTCCCACGCAGAGCGTGGGAACCATAAGAGGAAGTTATTTTTTGCCAAATCCTAAGCATCAATGCTTGACCATCGTGTAATGCCGGTTCAGGTAATCGACGATCACATCGCGCTGTTCGGCCGGGATAGCGGCCTTGTTGAAATCGATCATTCGTTCCACGGTCGGCCGCCAATCGCTACGCCGGTTCGCCGCCTTATCCATCCGATACCAACTGTGGCAAGCGGTGTGGCAATTCTGCTCGAATGCCGCCGCGCCGGGTTCATCCGGGTAACCTTTGGGATGACGTAACGGCGGAGTAGTCCCACCCGGTGCCACGGCAACAGGGGACGCTTTAGCTGAAGCTATGGTTAACGCATCCTTAGGCTTGATCACACAAGCGCTCAATCCGGCGGCCGCATTTTTCGACCAGTTGCTCGGTGTCGGCAGCGGAAAGCTCTGGATATTGCCGGTAGCCGGATCGAGCCGGAACAGCTCGTAATTGAACATCGTCGAAAACCAGACCTTGCCGTCAGCCGCAACGGTCAACGCCAACGGCGACTCCTCCTCGGCGGGGATAGGGAACTCAGTGATTTCGCCGTTGGCGGCAATCCGGCCGATTTTATTGCCGTGCCATTCGGTAAACCACAGATTGCCTTGGCCGTCGTCGGCTAGAACCGACGGATGAGCGCCGGGAGTCGGGATGGTATAGCGCTTGAATTCCTTATCGTGCAGCAGCCAGATAGCGTCGCCCTCGGCCAGCCACAAATCGCCCTGCGCATCGACATGCAGGCGGGTAATGATTCGGCCTATCTCGGACGGAAGAGTAATGCGCTCGAAACGCTGATCGCGGAACGCATACAGCGCGGCCTGCTTTTCATCGTCCTGGGTCAGCGACACCCAGCCCTGCCCGTTGTTGGCAAACGCCACGTTGGGTGCAACGGCGCGCGTCACTTCCAGAGGAAAAATCTGCTTCGAAGCATCCGGGCTGATTTTCACCAGCTGCATAGCGCCTTCCTGGCCGCAGCACGGCCCGGCCAATATCCACAGATTGCCCTCGCCGTCGATAGGCAAGACGAAACGGCCAAAGCTGCGGCCGGGCAGCTCGACCTCGGTAAACAGGCGGTCGCTACGCGAAAAACGGACAACCTTGTCCGAATTGAAGATCAGCGACCAAACCAGGCCGCGTTTATCGTCCAGCGCCAAGCCGTTGAAACCGAAATCGAATTTGTAGCTAAAGCCGTCTTGGTTATTCCGGTTCAATACCGCCGAATTGGCCTGGGTGGTGGGCAAATATTCCTCGAAACGACCGCTGTTCGGCTCAAGCCGGCCCAGCCGGACATCCTCATAATGGGCAACCCAGATATTGCCGTCCTTATCCTCGGCGATACTGTCCGCGCCATAGACCGGCCCGCAGGCGGCGGCGAAACAGTTTTGCGTCAATACTGCCAGCAGAGCGGCCGACAGCCAATAAAGTATCTTTTTCATAATAGAGCCCCTTGCTCAGTGAAAGTAGCTGGTAACATTATCGACAAACCGGGTTTTTCTGGCCGGATCGGCCATGATCTCGGCAAACTCGCTCAACAGGCGGTCGTAAACCGTTTTTTTCAGGTGGCAATAGCGGGCGGGCGGCTTGAACACGTCGCCTTCGCGCAAATGGGAGATCACATAGCAGCTGCCGCCGCATAGCTGCTTCGCCCAGCAACCGCTGCAATGCGGGTTTTTATCGACCGAAGTTTCCTTGAACGAGCGGCAAAGTTCGCTGTAATTGGCGTTGAGCGGCTGGTCGTCGTTGACGTTGCCGACGCAAAACTCCTGGTAGCCGACAAAGCGGTGGCAGGGATATAGCTCGCCGTCGGCGGCGACCGCCAGCACGGTTTGTCCTGCGTTGCAGGGCCGCGGCCGGTATTGGCGGCCGAACAGCAACTTGCACAGTTCGCTGGTGTATTCGTTGAATTGAGGGTTGGCGCTATCCGCCAGCGAACGCAAGCTTTCCGAGTTAATTTCGACGATCTCATCGACCAGCGTTTGGTGTTCATGATCGGTGAAGCCCAGCGCATGATTATCGTCGACATCGACGGTGCTCAAGCCGACACCGCCTTTGCCGGCCAGTTCGGAATTATGGCTATAGATTTCTTTTAACCGGCCGAAGCTGTTTTTGGTCATGATGGTGCGGATGGTATAACGCGAGCCTTGTTTCTGGAGATCGCCGATAGTGCGCACGGTCTTGTCGTACGCCGAGAAATTGCCGCATGCAGGCCGTTGCGCATCGTTAATGTCCTTGGGACCGTCGAGGCTGACGGTCAGGGTATCGATGTTTTTGCTAACAAAATCGGCAATTTTGCTGCTCCAGACAGTGCCGTTGGTGGTCATGTTAAACACCGTGCGGATGCCGAGCGGTTCGGTCTTGGCCCGGACGCGATCGATGATTTTTTGGATCAGCGGCAGGTTAAGCAAGGGCTCGCCGCCGAAAAAATTGATCAGGTAACCGGGGTTCTGATCGGTAATGAATTTATCGATAAAATTGTCGGCAGTGCGTTCGTCCATAATCATTTTGCCTTTGCGATATTCGCCGCCGCCGTCGCCGTAGCAATAGCTGCAAGCCAAGTTGCATTCCTGGCTGACGAACAAATAAAAACCGGTCAACCGGCTGCTCTCGCCTAACAGGTTGGTTCTTGAGTCGGGCTCGTCCGGTAACGCCGCCTGCAAAGCCAGCGCAATGCGTTCGCGTTCCATCGGCGGCAGCGCGTACCAGGATTGTTCGTCTTTTTCCAACGACAACACGGTCGCGGCAATGTCGGGCGACAGCTCGAAAAACTTGGCAGACGGGCCATGGAAGCCGACAGGACCGATCCGTGTGCCTAATACATGAAATTCCTTCAGTAATTTTTCCATCAACAAACTCCAACATAAGAGGGGATCGGGAAACCCGAAGACTTCCCGATCGAATGGCAAGGTTAGTGTGCGCAATCCGTATCGCACATAGGTCCATGACAGCACATTGCCGTATGGATGCTGTTTTTGATAGCGACACTCAGATCGTCGATTTTGATTTCATTTAACATGGTTGATACCTCATTATTAATGCTGCCCTTAAGGGCGAAATGCGGACAGAATCCTCTTTGACGCCGTCCGCTGGAGCGCCGGTTATGTTGACCGACGCTCCGTTACTTCCAAACGATGAAACATTTGGAAACAAACCGATACCGTCCGGGTATCGGAGGCACCGGGTTACCCCAGCGCCGCAAACAGTTTTTAGAACTCAAGCCCTAGTTTGATGAAACCGATCCGCGGTTCGTTATAGACGCCTTGGCCGCGAGATTCGTACTGCCGATCGAGGATGTTGTTAATACCGGCGGTCAAATCCAGCGTCTTCTTGTTGCCGATCGGATGCCGGTAGGTGGCGTTGATGTCGGCCACGACATAAGACCCCAAGGCGTAACTAGATTGATTAAAACTGTCGCCGCTGATGAAACGCCTGCTCGCATAACGGCCTTCCAGACGGCCGCTGATACGCGAGGAGTCGAACAGCAGGCCGAAAGCCGCTTTATGTTCTGGAACATTGGGCAATTGATAACCTTCTTGCGGCAGCCCGCTGGCTGTGGCCGACAGCGGCGCTGCGGTTCGGGCAATGGTGTGGGTGTAGTTGGTAAACAGGCTGAAGCGATCGGTGATCTGCTGCGTCAACTCCAGTTCCGCACCGTAGGTATGCACCTTGGCGAGGTTTTGGGATTGAAGGATGGTTTTATTGCCGGCGCGGGTACGCGATGACAGAATATAGTCGGAAATATCGTTGAAAAAACCGGTCGCGGCGGCATGCAGACCGAACGGGGTGTCAAAATCGATACCCAGATCGTAACTGTCCGAGGTTTCCGGTTTCAGACCGGCATTGGGTTGTAATTCAACAAATGCGCTGTTCACGCCGCCGACCACGGCGCTGGGTTCGGGCGCACGGAAACCGGTGCCGATACTGCCGTGAACCGAAATATCGTCGTTGAATTTATAGCGGATGCCGCCCCTGGGATTAAAGGTTTCGAACGTGGTTTTGCTGAGCCGCTGTGTGTTGGGCGTGGCAATATTGGCGTTGATGTCGTAGTTGAACCAGTCGTAACGGCCGCCTATCGATACGAACAGCTTTTTGGAAAGCTCCAGTTCGTATTGCAGATACAAGCCGTGGTTCTGAATTTCCGCATTGCGGCGATCTGTTTCAACGCCGGTCAGGGTGGTAATGTTACGAACCTTGGTCCAATCCTGGGCTGCGTTATAGCCGAACAGCAGGGTATGGCCTTGCGCAGGCATCCAGCGGGCCCGCACTTCTCCGGTGAGCTTCTGCGCATCTTCGAATAAGGTCGTACTCGGCGTGATATTCGTGGTCGTCGACGGATAAAAATAATTGTCGAAGGTCAGGTCGGCGACATGGCTGCGATGGCTGACCGTGCTGGTCACATCGAAGCGGTCGGAAAAATCGTGTTTGAACTCCAGGCTGTACTGACCGTATTGGCCGTTTTGCGGCGTATTGACCCGGTCGAACGCCAGGTCGGATTCGTCCATATAATTGAACGCAAACTTCAGCTTCGATTGTTCGGACAACCGGTAGCCCAGGCGTCCGCCGAGCATGGTTTTGTCCCAGCCGCCGTTTTGCAGCGAATGCGATACCGTCCCGGTAGAGCCGGGAAAAAAGGCGGGGGCCGGTGTGCTTTTATAGCCTTCCGAACTCAGGTGTTTGACGTTGAGCTGGTAACTGAAGTCGTCCAAGGTGCCGCCCGTCGATGCGCCGCCGCCATAAGTGGGCAAGCTGTCGAAGACAAAGAACGGCCGCGTCACATTCTTTTCCTTGGGCGCTTCCTTGGTAATGACGTTGACCATGCCGCCCATCGCATTGGGGCCGTACAGCGCCGAACCGGCGCCGCGAACGACTTCGACCCGTTCGACATCGTCCCAGTCGACAGTCTGCAAGGTATTGCGGTTGCCGATACCGGTGTCCAGGAACTCCGCATATTGGCCGTTGACCAAAACCGAGGAACGGCGCGAGCCGGTGCCGCGAATATTAAGCGTCGCAATGCCGCTCGTGCCGCTACGGGCGATATCGACGCCGGCCGCCCGCGTCAGCACATCGGTGGTATCGCGGCTGTACATGTTGGCGATCTGTTTTTCGTCGATAACCGCCGTGGTGGCGGTCACCTCCGATATAGGGCGCTCGGTTTTGGTGGCGGTCACCACGATCGTATCCAATTTATGGACGGCGTTTTTTTTATCCTCGGCAACGTCATTGGCGCCGGCCGGTTCGACACGCTTGACCGCAACGGTATGATCGTCGGTAAACCGGTAGGCAAGCCCCGATTTATCCAGCAGGATTTTCAGCGCCTGTTGCGCCGTGTATTGCCCGGCAAGCGGCGGCGATGTTTTTCCCGACATCGCATCGGCGGCGTAGAGAATTTGTACGCCGGTTTGTTGCTCGAACTGCTCCAGTGCGGTTGCCAACGGTTGAGAGGGAATGTCGACGCGCAGTTTCTGTTCGGCCAGTACATTCTGGCAATAGAACAGACCGGCGATTAACGGTAAAGCGAGTTGTTTCATGTTGGGGGAGTCCTTGGTAAATTTTTAATGTGACTCCCTAACGACGTTTCAGCATTTCCAAACTGGACACTATTTATTGATTTTTTTTAGTATCGATTCGGCACAGTGTTTGTGTTGGATCGCAGATGACGCTGATAATTATGATGAAATAGGATTTTCATTGAATGATCTGTGATCATCATATTCATCTGCGTCATCAGCGTTCCGTTTTTCTAACTGCTGAAGCAGTCAAAAAACCTTCAAGCTGTTGAACTTAAAAAATATCGCAGGCTCGAATGATAGTCTTTATAATCGTTCGCCATGAGCCTACAAAATCGCATAATCAACCATTTCACAAACAGCATTCAAGCCCAGCAGGATACGATGACCAGCCTCGGCGAACTCATCGAGTTCGCCTCGCAACGACTGGTCGCAACCTTACTGAATGATAAAAAAATAATCACTTGCGGCAATGGCCGTTCGGCGGCCGTCGCCCAGTTGCTGTCATCGGCCATGCTTAACCAGTACGAACGCGACCGGCCTTCGCTACCCGCCATTGCCTTGACCACCGACACAACCACCATCACCGCCATCGCCAACGACTATCATTTTGACGATATTTTCGCCAAGCAGCTGAGAGCCTTGGGGCAAAGCGGCGATATATTGGTTGCTTATACCGACGGCAACAATTCGGCCAATATCGCCAAAGCCATTAGCGCAGCCCACGATAAAGACATCACCGTCATCGCCCTGACCGGCAATAACGGCGGCATGATTGCGCCGTTGCTCCATGAAATCGACATAGAAATTCGCGTACCGTCAGACTCCAGCATACATATTCAGGAAGTACATGCATTGATTACCCATTGCTTGTGCGACTTAATCGACCATCAATTATTTGGCGGCTGAATCATGAAAACGCTGTTATTACTGCTGCTGGCACACAGCCTTTTTATTTCCGGCTGTTCAACGATTACGGCGGGCGGAGCCGAAATTACCGGGCTGTCGTTATTAAACGACCGCCGCAGCCGCGATGCCATCTTGGCTGACGAGGCTATCGAAGATAATGCCGGCGCCAAGCTGAATGCCTATTACGACTTGCGCGACAAATGCCACTTTAATATAACCGCCTACAACGGCGCGGTGCTGGTCACCGGCGAGGCGCCCAAGGAAGAATTTCGCAGCCGGATTATCGACATCGTTCGCGTCATTCCCAACGTGAAACTGGTACACAACAAGCTGACTATTGCCCAGCCCAGCCCTTTTAATTTCCGCGCCAACGACACGCTGATTACCGGCAGAGTCAAAACCGCGTTAACTCAAATACCCGGATTCGATGCATCCTGGGTAAAAGTCATCACTGAAAAAAGCACGGTTTACCTGATGGGACTGGTGCATAGAAACGAGGGTGCTGCCGCCATAGACGCGGCCAGACACCAATCCGACGTCAACCAAATCATTACGGTTTTTGAATACATTGACTAATATAGCCCCCTTACCTGCCGGTTTCTTAAATCTGTTAGCTGAGATTTTTGCTGCCGAAGATATTCTGACTGCGCCTGAAGATTGCTGGACTTACGGCTATGACAACAGCCGTCGCCATGTGCTGCCTCAAGCCGTAGTTTTTCCGACCACGCATGAACAGGTCGTCAGCGTCGTTAACGCCTGCAACCGGTTCCATGTTGCGCTGACCGCCAGGGGACGCGGCACCGGCACCACCGGCGCGACCACTCCGCTTAAAGGCGGGCTGATTGTGTCGCTGGAACGCATGAACAAACTGGTCGAATTTTCTCCCGATAATCGCTACATCATCGTGGAACCGGGCATGACCAACCAGCAGGTGCAGGACATCGCCAAAGAGCGGGGCTTTTTCTGGCCGCCCGATCCGACCAGCGCCGCCTTCTGTAGCGTCGGCGGCAATCTGGCCTATAACTCCGCAGGTCCCAGAGCGGTAAAATACGGCACGCCCAGGGAAAATACCTTAGGACTGCGCGCCGTCACCGGTGCGGGCAAGGAAATCCGCGTCGGCGTCCATACCAGCAAAGGCGTGGTCGGTTATGACCTGACCCGGCTGATCCTCGGTTCGGAAGGAACGCTGGCGATTATTACCCAAGCCACCTTAAAACTGACGCCGCTGCCGGAAGCGACCAAAACGCTCCGAGCCATCTACAATTCGGTTTTCGATGCAGCCAAAGCGGTTTCCGCGATCATGTCGCAACCGGTGATTCCCTGTGCGCTGGAATTTATCGACGGTAATGCGATCAACATGATTCGGCAATATTCGGAATCCGATCTGCCCGAACATGCGGGCGCGATGTTAATGATCGAAGTCGATGGACAGCTGGAAGGGTTGGACAGGGCCGCTGAAAAGGTGGCCGCTGCCGCCAAAAATGACGGACTGTTGGATATTAGACTGGCTCAGACTGACGCCGAAGTCAAAGCGCTCTGGCAAACACGGAAAGCGCTGTCTCCGGCGTTGCGCAAGGTGGCTCCGAAAAAAATCAATGAAGATGTGGTGGTCCCGGTTACCGAAATGCCTGCGTTGATAGCGGGATTGGGCGAGCTTTCAAAGAAATACAACCTGCCCATTATCAACTTCGGTCATGCGGGCAACGGCAATATCCATGTGAATTTATTGCTCGATCCTGATCAGCCCGAACAAGGCAAAAAAGCCCACGCGTGCCTGGATGAGATCTTTTCGTTGGTGCTGGCGCTAAACGGCACACTGTCCGGCGAGCATGGCGTAGGTCTGGAAAAGCGGGATTTTGTCGATCGGGAACTGGATGCGAATTCTCTGGAACTGATGCGGGACATCAAGCGCCAATTCGATCCGAACGGCATACTCAATCCGGATAAGATGTTTCCGCTGGTTTAATAATTTTCACCACGAAGACACGAAGAGCACGAAGTTTATGTTTTTTTCTTCGTGCTCTTCGTGTCTCGGCAATTGCTCCTTCATTGCTCTACCTCCTGCATCCATGCAAGTCGTTCGTGGTGAATAACAGACCTGAATACGCACAGTTTATCCATATAACTCGCTGCTGCCGTCCATGTCGCCGGTCTGGCTGTATAGCAACGGCCGCCCCTGATTAAGCGTTGCCGCAGCGACCACTTTGCAAACGGCGATTTTATGGTCGCCCGCATCGGTGTAATGACTCACCTGGCAGTCGAAATAAGCCAAACTTTCGGATAAAACCGGCGCACCGGTTTCGGCTTGTTGCCATTGAAATCCTGCCATTTTATCTGGAGCGGACCGGCCAAAATGCTCCGCCAGCGCATACTGCTCCCGCCCCAGCACATTGACCGTACAAACGCCGCTTTCCTTCATCAATTGATAGGAGTAATGCTCGGGATTAATGCTGATCGCCAGCAACAGAGGATCGAAAGACACCTGCATCACCCAGGCCGCTGTAAAGGCGTTTTGCCGCTCGCCAACGCCGACACCGATCACATAAACACCGTGATTGATCTGTTTAACCAATGTCTCCGCATTTTCAATCATGTTAGTGAACCAGCTTGATGCGCATGGACAAATCGACCGCCCTGACATGCTTGGTTAAGGCGCCGATGGAAATATAATCGACGCCTGTTTCGGCAACAACCCTGATATTGTCCAGGCCGATATTGCCGGAAGCCTCAAGTTCTATGGCTCCGGCATTCAATTTTACCGCCGCAACCATATCATCGAAGCTGAAATTATCGAGCATGATCCGGTCAGGCTTTGCCGCGACAGCCTCCAAAAATTCCTGCATGGATTCGACCTCCACCTCCACAGGAACCGAGGTCAATTCACGCGCCGACCGGATTGCCTGGGCTATGGAACCTGCCGCTATGATGTGGTTTTCCTTGATCAGGACCCCGTCATACAACCCGATCCGATGGTTATAACAACCGCCGCAGGCGACCGCATATTTTTGCGCATTTCGGAGACCCGGAATGGTTTTACGGGTATCCAGCACTTTACAGCCCGTGCCGGAAACCTCGTCGGCATATTGTCTGGCAACCGTTGCTGTCGCAGACAAGGTTTGCAACAGATTCAGCGCGGTGCGTTCGCCGGTCAGTAATCCTCTCGCCGCTCCGCTGAGTGTGCATAAAAGCGTATTTTTACCGACCGACTCGCCTTCAGCGACCAGCCAGTTGATCTTAACGCTTCCATCCAGAGATTTGAATACCGCATCAAACCATGCCTGACCGCAAAGCACCATGTCTTCACGGGTAACGACTTCGGCTTCAGCCGTCATCGCTTCAGGAATGATGGCTGCGGTTATATCGCCGGAACCGATGTCTTCTTCGAGGAAGCGTTTTATGTCTACCATTTTCGATTGTTCTGTCATAAGCTCATTAATTTTGAAAGTACTCTTTCGGTGATTTTTTCTTCACTAGCCTTAACAAGGGCGGCCTGCCCTAAGCGCAGCTTTTCCGCCAACTCGGCCACTTGAATTTCAAATATTTTTGCTCCGCTTTTTCCGACAAACAGCATATTTTCGGCATTTTTCCAAAGCAACTTGCCCCATTGCCGTCCCGATTCCGAAGTGAATACGACCCAACTTCCCTCGGCAAGAATGTTGGCCTGCGCCGAACTATGGTCCGCTATCGTTTCGGCTTTTATTTGCCCGCCTTCGACAGACGCCGTACCGGCTTTATCAATATCGCCTAGCGTTTTTTTAGCTTCTTTTTTATCCATTAAGATAATATGCCATACGGCAAGATCTTTAAAAAAACGCGACTGTGCGGATTTATCGTATGAAATTTTCTTCAAGCCGTGCCTTAATTCCGCAATCAGTCCCGGCAACAATTTTAATATCTGCTTTCTTTCATTATCATTTGCCGGAGCAATGACGCTTACAATCAGCTCATCCATGGCCTGCACCGATTTTTCCCACTGTTCCGGCTGCTCGTCTTTATGCGTATAAGCATCCAGCAAAACATCGGCCCAAACACCCCGTAGAAATTCGACTATCGCTGTCGGCAGCTTTTTGCCCTTCATGCTGTTTTCAATGGCTGTAGCGACTATTTTCCTGCTTGAGTCCAATGCTTGTTTATTTATCATAAACTGTCTGGCGTTCTGTTCGATATTCTGACTGCGCTGTTTTTGCTTGTTCAGGTAGCCGGCAAATTCTTCCGCCTCCGCCATCCAGCCGAAAAGTTCAAATCCACTATGCCTGGTCATCTTTTTAACCGCGCTTGCGATACGCGCCTGAATTAACCGATCGTCATCCTCATCCGCATTTAAAAACATCCCAGCCGCAAACAAGTTATCCAGTAACAGCCGGACAGAATTACCTTCGCTTGTAAAAATGCTGTATTGTCCCACAGAGGCCGCTGCCAGCGGAATTTCCAACCGTAAAATAGCTGTTTTTACAGAATCTTCGAGCAGTTTATCCTGCTCTATTTCGCTAAAAATTAAAGCCACCAAATCCAACACGTCTTCATCGTGTTTGGCCAAAACCCTGACATCGACGCTAAAACTCAGCTCCTCCAGTTTTTTGAGCACCCGCCATTTTAACGGCTGCTTTTTTTCACCCGGCTCTGAGTCGTCATTAACCAGCTGAAGGACTTGCAATGCATTTTTTATTTCAAACTGCTGGTAACATAGGTTTCCGGTAGCTGAAATCAGATCGTAAGCGGAAGGAAAATGAGCCAATCGCCATAACTCCAGTTTTTCCTGTAATAGCCTAAACTCCGCACTGGGCTGTTCAGCGTTCGCAGCAACCGGCTCAACCGCTTCCCGGATCTCGCCTACCAAGTATAACGGCGTCGGACTCGGCACGCCGCTACGCTGTGCTACTTCCTGCATCCGTGCAGTCGCAGCGGTTTCGCACCGTGTCATTAGCTCGCCATAAATAAATCCCAGCTGACTAAAGACATTGGCTTCAAATGCCTTATACAGCGCAATCCGTGCATCCGTATTTAACTTCAGAGGCTTAACGACCTCAACCAAGGCGCGAACCAACTTTTCCGGGAATATCGGATTTTGACCGTCCGCAATAGCTTGTTTGCCCCGTTGGAGCGTAAGATGCTTATTAAGAGCGGTCAATTCTTCATAATATAAACGCTCACACTGACGGATGATCTGGGTAATTGCATGATTTTCTTTTACCGCATCATCTCCGATTAGCGAAATTTTAGAAAAATCCAACTGTCCGCCTTCGCCATCATCCGCTTTTTGATGATGGTCGTCGAAAAGATCGCTAACTTTGGACAAATAGTTTTGCTTAATGTCTCTTCGAATTAAACGAAGATATTCCAGCAGCTTTGTATATTGATCTTTGCCCATTTTTTCGCGATTTCTGCCTAACTGCAAACCGAATTCAAGATCGATTCGCATACAGCAATCCTCAACCGCTTGCTCAAAATGCTGAAAAAAAATCGGCTTAATTTTGCCTAATATCCCGGCTCTACTCACATTACTCAAATCTGAATTTACTTGCTGCCGGTTGCTCATAGCAACAGTTCTACTGTCATTTAAAAATAAATTAGTCATCACCTAGTCCCCCAATAGTGTTTTGACTAATAATATGCGTATTGATCCTGAATACTGTGCTTTATTTCCGTTTTTCACTTCTTAACTAGCCCATGAATATAAACCAGCACTGGTTAACCGACATTACCCGGACTCCTTCACCCAACTTTGATGAAAGGTCTGACCCTGCGGATATTTCATTACTGGTGATTCACTGCATCAGCCTACCGCCCGGCGAATTCGACAATCATTATATAGACCGGCTGTTTTGCAATCAGCTTGATCCTGACGATCACCCTTATTTTAAAGACGTTTATCAACTCACCGTATCGGCTCATCTACTGATTAAGCGCGATGGCGTATGCGTTCAGTACGTACCGTTTGACAAACGCGCGTGGCATGCGGGGAAATCTATATATGAAGGCCGGGAACGGTGTAATGATTTTTCTATCGGTATAGAACTTGAAGGCACCGAACTTGTCGATTATACCGACCGGCAATATGTGCAACTTGCTACGGTCATTCGCACTTTGCTTGAAACTTACCCCAAGCTATCGACACAACGCATTACAGGGCATAGTGATATTGCGCCTGGACGAAAAACCGATCCTGGCGCATCTTTTGACTGGCAAAGACTTTTAGGACTATTGAAGTAACCGAAAAATGGAACGCGGATGACGCAGATATTTATGATGACCGCGGATAACCTCAAATTAACGATCAGCTGATTTTTCAGAATAATTCAAAAAAATCTTACTCAATCATAATCATCTGCGTCGCCTAAAGGCGCCTACTTTTGGCATCCGCGTTCTATTATAAATCCGGCTCTTTCGGATGCACTAAGCCGAACGACTCCGCCAGCATTAACACCACGCCCAAGGTAATGGCGGAGTCTGCGATATTAAAAGCGGGCCAATGCCAGGACTCGTAATAAACATCAAGAAAATCGATCACATAGCCGTAAGCCAAGCGATCAATCAAATTGCCGACCGCGCCGCCTAAAACCAGCGCCAAAGCCACCGCCAGCAAGGTCTCGTGTTTTTTCAAGCGGGTCAGCCAAACCGCTATGACCACGCTGATCATCAAGGCCAATCCGGCAAAAAACCAGCGCTGCCAGCCACCGGCTTCACTGAGGAAACTGAAAGCCGCGCCGGTATTGTGTACATAGGTCAGCTTAAAAAACGGCATGATCGGAATGGATTCATACAGCTTCATGGAACCCGCAATGGCAAGCTTGCTCCCTTGATCCAGAACTAATGCCAGCAACGACAACCACAACCATTTCAACATAATGAAATCACGCATAGTGCCGGTGTTCGCCATCACCCGCTACGTTTTCCACGCAACGGCCGCACAGTTCCGGGTGTTCCGCTTGCTTGCCCACGTCAGGCCGCTGGTGCCAGCAACGCACACATTTGTCATGTTCGGAAACGACAACTTTTAATTTAATACCTTCAATTTCAGTCTGAATAGCCTCTTCAGGCGCATTGTGTTCAGCGATGACCGAAGCATTGGAGGTAATAAAGATAAAATGCAGCTCATTCGACAACTGCTTTAAGACATCAAAAAACTCGGCATTACAGTACAGTTCAAGTTCCGCATTCAGCGAGGAACCGATGTCGCCTTTGGCTCTGCTTTTTTCCAGTTCCTTGCCGACAGCGGCTCGAACGGCCATGACTTTTTGCCAGAACTCGCGGTTAAAAGCGGAATCGTCATCCAGTTCAACCAGACCCTGATACCAGGTTTCCAAAAACACTGATTCGCTACGCTCGCCCGGCAGGTATTGCCAGATTTCATCGGCGGTATAACTGATGATCGGCGCCAACCAGCGGGTCAGCGCTTCAAGCACATGGTACATCGCGGTTTGCGCCGAACGCCGCGCCAAGCCGTCGGCTTTTGCTGTGTATTGACGATCCTTGATGATGTCCAGGTAAAAACCGCCCAGATCGATCACGCAAAAATGATGCACTTTCTGAAAGATATGCTGAAATTGATAAGTGTCGTAAGCCATTTTGACTTCTTCCTGCAACGTATACGCCCTATCCACAACCCAGCGATCCAACGCCAGTAAATCCTTATCTTCGACCGCATGTTGCGCCGGGTCGAAATCATCGAGATTGGACAGCAAAAAGCGCGCGGTATTCCTCAAGCGTCGATAGCCATCCGAGGTGCGATTAAGAATTTCATCCGATACAGTCATCTCGCCGCGATAATCGGTTGCGGCAACCCATAAACGCAATACATCCGCGCCCAAATTTTTCATCACCGATTGCGGAGCGACTACATTGCCCTTTGATTTGGACATTTTCTTGCCGTCGGCATCGACGGTAAAGCCGTGCGTCAACACAGCCTTGTACGGTGCAACCTCATTCATCGCGACCGAAGCCAGCAACGATGACTGGAACCAGCCGCGATGCTGATCGGAGCCTTCCAGATACAAATCGGCCGGAAAGCTCAGCTGTTCGCGCTTTTCCAACACGCAGGCGTGGGTTACGCCGGAGTCGAACCAGACATCCAACGTATCGGTCATTTTGTCGTACTGCTCGGCTTCAGCTCCCAACAGTTCAGCCGCTTCCAGTTCAAACCAGGCTTCTATGCCTTGTTGTTCGATGCGCTGAGCCACCTGCTCAATCAATTCAGCGGTGCGCGGGTGTAATTCCCCGGTTTCTTTGTGGACAAAAAACGTAATCGGTACGCCCCAGGTGCGCTGACGGGAGATACACCAGTCAGGACGGCCTTCCATCATGCTTTCAATGCGCGCTTGACCCCATTCAGGAATCCAGGCGACGCGCTTGACTTCATCAAGCGCCTGTTCGCGCAGTTTGTTTTTATCCATCGAGATGAACCACTGCGGCGTGGCCCGGAAGATAATCGGGGTTTTATGCCGCCAGCAATGCGGGTAGCTATGCAGTATCGCTACGTGATGCACCAATTTACCTTGTTGTTCGAGCACTTCCAGGACATGGGCATTGGCGTTGAACACATGTTCACCGGCAAAGATTTCCGTGTTCGGCAGGAAAACGCCGTCGTTGCCGACCGGGTTATCAACCGGCAAGCCGTATTTCAAACCGACCACATAATCGTCCTGTCCATGTCCCGGCGCCGTATGCACCGCACCGGTACCGGCCTCGGTGGTGACATGATCGCCCAGAATGACAGGCACTTGCCGATCATAAAAAGGATGTTGCAATAACTGATGCTCCAGCTCTGCGCCTTTGCAGTAAGCGACTACATGGTAGTTTTCGATGTCGTAACGCAGCATCGCATCTTTAAGCAGGGCTTCTGCAACGACCAGACGCTCTTTGTTGCCGTCTTTTTCGCATTGCACCACGGCGTATTCAAGGTCGGGATTTAACGCAACGCCCTGGTTTGCCGGCAAGGTCCACGGCGTGGTCGTCCAGATGACCACCGATAACGGCCCGGATCCTTCATGCTCAGGCACATGATGGCACCGGCTCAAAAATCCGTCTTCATCAACGACCTGAAAACGTACATCGACCGCAGGTGAATGTTTGTCTTCGTACTCGACTTCCGCTTCAGCCAACGCAGAACCGCAATCGGTACACCAGTGTACGGGTTTGGCGCCTTTTGCTATGTGGCCGTTCTGGCTGATTTTGCCTAGCGAGCGCACGATGTCGGCTTCAAAAGCAAAGTCCATGGTTAAATACGGATGCTCCCAATCGCCTAAAATACCCAGCCGGATAAAGGCCTCTTTTTGTATGTTGACCTGCTTTCCCGCATATTCGCGGCAGGCTTTTCGGAAAACGGCGGGGGATACTTTAACGCCCGCTTTACCGATTTTCTTCTCTACCTGTAATTCAATCGGCAAACCGTGACAATCCCAGCCCGGCACATAAGGCGCATCGAAACCGCTTAACGATTTAGATTTAACGATGATGTCTTTTAACACCTTGTTGACCGCATGGCCGATATGAATTTCGCCATTGGCGTAGGGAGGGCCGTCATGCAGAATGAATTTGGGCCTTCCGGCAAATTCCTGCCTGATTTTGTTATACAAGTCGGCTTCGTTCCATTTTTTTAGACGTTCCGGCTCACGTTGAGCCAGGTTGCCTTTCATCGGAAACGCAGTGTTGGGTAAATTCAGTGTTTTTTTATAATCCATCGTCATAACAATTAAACTCGGCAAAAATCTTTATCACCAGGGAGGGGGGATATACTGCAAGCGTGCAGGGAGCTAAGCGCGGCTTTGGCCTCAGCCACATCTTTCACAATCTGGACTTTAAGCTCATCCAATGACTGAAAACGCATTTCATCCCTGATCTTTTGTTTGAAATGCACTTCCACATAACGTCCGTAAATTTCTCTATCAAAATCGAACAAATGCGCTTCCAATATTACCTTTGAACCGCCATCAACCGTGGGCCGGGTGCCTACATTCGCAACACCGTCAAACTCGCATCCATCAATACCGGTCATGGTCACGGCAAACACGCCGTTAACGGGGGTGTTTTTTCTAAACATTTGTATATTGGCGGTGGGATAGCCGATGGTTCGTCCGCGTTTGTCGCCATGCGCCACACGTCCGCAAACAGAATAACAGCAACCGAGCAATTTCTCAGCCAAAGCCAAATTACCCTCGCCCAACGCGTCCCTGATCAGGGTACTGCTGACTCGAAGCCCGGTTACTTGATAAGAGCCGGTATCTTCGACATCAAAACCGAATAGCTTGCCCTTATCCTTGAGCATGGCAAAATTTCCGCGCCTGGCCTTGCCAAAGTGAAAATCATCCCCGACAACCAGATGCTTTATATTCAATTTTTTTACTAAAACATCTTCAATAAACTGTTCGGCATCACAGTCGGCAAAATATTGATTAAATCGCAATATCAACAAATCATCAACGGGCAATTTAGAAAACTGGATTACTTTTTCCCGCAAGCGCATCAACCGTGACGGCGCATTTTCCCCCAGAAAATACTCCAGCGGCTGCGGTTCAAAGGTCATAACAATGACAGGCAAATCCAATGCCGCGCCTCGCTCAGCCAGCTTTTTTATCACGGCTCTATGCCCCAAATGCAGACCGTCAAAATTTCCAATCGTCAATACACAACCGTTTTTTAACGGTTCTAAATGAGATAATCCTCTAATTAGACGCATGAATGTGGTGAATTAAAAAAAGCTTTATTCTACCATGTGTCGGTATTGCTTGGATTCAAATCATAATAACTGAATCATGCACTCAAAAAAAAAGCCCGGTGGAATCCCACCGGGCTTTATATTTTCAAATCAGCAATGATTTATTTCATCATTGATTTTTTGAACATGCTGTCCAGTTTGCTGTTTGTGTCTTGAGCATACTGAGCTGCACGGTTAGCAGCAGCTTCAGCAGAAGCAGCTTGTGAAGAAGCTGAATCAGCAGCGCTTTTTGCACTAGCAGCGTCAGCAGATGCTTGTGCAACTGAAGTTTTCAAACCATCAACTTGTGATTGTAAGTTTTCAATGTCTGAAGTGCTTGCGCAACCAACAACCAAGCTAGCAACCAGAGCAACCATTGATAATTTCATTACTTTTTTCATATTATTTTTCCTTCTTAAAGTTATTACAACAAAAAAACGCTTACTAGCTTTAATTTTGCACTGTTTTTAAATTATTTTCCAGTTTTATTTTATTTTTACTACGGTTCCTTTGTCCAGCCATTGGCTTAAATGATCAATCTGACCGTTAGTCAACGCGATACATCCATGTGTCCAATTCATCGATTTATGAATTTTTTCATCCGCCCGCCCCAACCCATGAATGCCGATTCGCCCACCCAAAGGCGTGTTTTGCGGCGGCACTTGATGAAACCGATGAGCGGTTATAATGCTGTTATAAGCCACTTGATTAATAACTCCCTCTTCCAAGGCCTTTTGGGCATCCTCTGCGGACGGATAAGTTAAGCCGAAAAATTTTCGAAAAGAACTGCTCTCGCCAACCCAGCCGATCCTGTAACTTCCAAAAGGCGTAACGTTATCACCCTGATGACTTTTAAACCCGGCACCTCCTCGACCAATAGCAATATCATTTATGGTCTCAAGCGTCTGCATGCCTTTTTTTACCTCAATAGTGAGCGCTTTCGTGTCCACTAAAAGCCAGACATCATCATCCGCAATTACTGCAAAAGAAAACAAACTACAACACAGCAATAAATAAATTCGCAACATAAATGCTCTACACTAGATAAGAATTTTGGTGTACTTTAGTCACCATGTTAATTGTCGAATTAAGGATCCAGCATGCAAATAGAAACTATCACAACGCATCCATACAACGACCAAAATCCAGGCACATCCGGACTTAGAAAAAAAGTTAAAGTATTTCAACAGCCCGGTTACCTGGAAAATTTTGTTCAATCAATTTTCGACTCGTTGCATGGCTTTACCGGAAAAACGCTGGTACTGGGTGGAGATGGGCGATATTTTAACAGACCGGCCATACAAATCATCATCAAGATGGCAGCAGCCAACGGTTTCGGTAAACTTATTATAGGTCAAGGCGGGCTACTGTCTACCCCGGCGGCTTCACATATTATTAGAAAAAATAACGCATTCGGCGGCCTGATTCTTTCCGCCAGCCACAATCCGGGCGGCCCTGACGAAGATTTCGGCATTAAATACAATGTCGGCAATGGCGGCCCTGCCCCGGAAAAATATACCAACGCATTTTATCAGCGCAGTCTTACTATCGACAGCTACAAAACCGCCCAACTCGAAGACATAGACCTGGATCGCATCGGCACTCAGCAAATAGAGGGCCTTAACATTACTATCGTTGATCCGGTGACTGATTACGCGGAACTCATGCAGTCTATTTTCGACTTCAACTTACTCAAACAAAGCATCAGCTCAGGTTACATCACCCTGCTCTTTGATGCGATGCATGCCATTACCGGCCCTTATGCAAAAAGAATACTGATAGACATCTTGGGCGCAATACCTGATTCAGTCATTAATGCCGAACCGCTGGAAGATTTCGGCGGCCATCACCCCGATCCCAATTTGGCGCATGCCCAGGAATTGGCCGAACGCATGTTCAGCCCGGCAGCGCCTGTTTTCGGCGCGGCATCCGACGGCGACGGCGACCGCAACATGATTACCGGCAGCAACATTTTCGTAACGCCCAGCGACAGCTTGGCCATTATGGCGGCCAACGCGCATTTAATTCCGGCTTATGCTCAAGGCTTGCGCGGCGTGGCCCGCTCCATGCCCACCAGCCAAGCGGTTGACCGCGTCGCCGCCTGTTACAACATCCCCTGCTACGAAACGCCGACCGGCTGGAAATTTTTCGGCAATCTGCTGGACGCAGGGAAAATCACCCTGTGCGGCGAAGAAAGCTTCGGCACAGGCTCGGATCATGTAAGGGAAAAAGACGGTCTATGGGCGGTATTATTCTGGCTGAATTTAATCGCCAGAAAACGCCAATCTGTTGCCGACATCGTGCATGAGCACTGGCAAAAATTCGGCCGGGATATTTATTGCAGACACGACTACGAAGCCGTAGAAATGGATATCGCCAACGGCATTGTTGAGCACTTACGGTCCCAGTTGCCCGCATTGCCGGGACAAACCTTCGGCGAATATACGGTTAAATATGCCGATGAATTCAGTTATGAGGACTCGGTAGACGGCAGCGTCAGCAGCAATCAAGGTATACGCATCGGCTTTGAAAACGGCTCCCGCATTATTTTCCGTTTATCGGGAACCGGAACCGTCGGCGCAACCTTAAGAATCTATCTGGAACGCTTTGAGGCGGATGCATCCAAGCATGATCAGGATGCCCAAGTGGCCTTGGCGGAGTTGATCGGCCTTGCCGAGCAGTTTTGCGAAGTCAAAAAACGCACCGGCAGGACTGAGCCTGATGTGGTGACTTAAAAAAAGCAGATGAAAGGCACAAGGCGAAAGGCGCAGCGTTTGTCTTTCGCCTTTTACCTTTCGTCTTAAACTTCCATATTATGCGCAATGCCGTGCAATGAACAAATCAACAATACACCCATCGCAATCAACGCGATCTGCTGCAACGATGTCTTCATATCGGTCTTTTTATGCAACGACGGTATCAAATCGGCTACCGCAATATAAATAAAGCTTGAGGCCGCCAGCGCCAGAAAGTACGGCAAGCTGTCATGCAAATCTTCCAACCCGAAGTACGCCAACACGCCGCCCAAAACCGTGGTTAAACTGGCGAGCATATTGTAGAAAAGCGCTTTGCTTTTGGAATAGCCGCTGTGCAACAAAATTGCAAAATCCCCCACCTCCTGAGGAATTTCGTGCGCGGCAACAGCCAGGCTGGTAACGATCCCCAGATGCACATCAGTCAAAAACGCCGCAGCGATTAAAACGCCATCGACAAAATTGTGGATGCCGTCGCCGAGAATAATCAACGCCCCGGCTGACTTGGCCATGCCGTGACTGTGACTATGCCCGCGGTCATGTTCGTGCTCATCTTCATCGCCGTGCGCCTCGCAATCGCCGGAATGACAATGCCGCCAGATCAGTAACTTTTCCAGTACAAAAAAACCGAGCACGCCCGCTAAAATTGTCCCGGATAACGCTTGAAACTGCTCAGGTTTAATTTGTGCAAAGGCCTCGGGAATCAAGCCCCAAAAGGCGACCGCCAATAACGCGCCAATCGCAAAACTGATCCCGTGCGGCAACACCGCGGCCCTGCGATGATCAGGCAACAATAGAAAAACGGCGGCCGCCATAACGCTTAACACGCCGCCAACCGCCGTAAAGATGATAATTAATATCAGTAAACTCACTCTTTATTCTCTCCAAATCAGCGTAGCCATACGCCCTGTTTGTTTATCCCGGCGGTAGGAATAAAACCGTTCCTGTTCGGTGACGGTACAAAAACCGCCTCCGTAAATCTTATCGATGCCCAACGTAGCCAGATCAATTCGGGCCAGCTGATAAATATCCGCCAGCCACTTGTCGCTGCTTTGCTGTTTAAAAGCCGTTATGAATGCTGGTGATTTTTCCAGAAAAGCATCCCGCACTTCTGCTCCTACTTCAAAGCGGTCAGGGCCGATTGCAGGCCCCAGCCATACCAGAAAATCCCCCCTGCCCCCCCTTTTGCAAAGGGAGGAATTGGAATCGGCAGCGTCGAACTGACCAGCCTCCCCCTTTGCAAAAGGGGGATCGAGGGGGATTTGCATTGAGGTGATCGTATTGCCGATCACGCCTGCCAGCAAGCCCCGCCAACCGGCATGAATGGCGGCCACTTGGCTTCCGTCTGTCGCGCAAACCAGTAGCGGTAAACAGTCCGCCGTCAGCACCGCACATACAACCTCCGGCTCAGCCGTATAACTGGCATCGGCTTGTTGCAAACCCCCGCCACCCCCCTTTTGCAAAGGGGGGGCGGGGGGATTTGCAACCTGTACCGCTCGATTGCTGTGTATTTGATCCAGCCAAACCGGATCGCCAGGCAAACCCAGCAACTCTTTAATAAGCTGCCGGTTTTGCTTAACCCGCTGAGCGTCATCGCCCACATGCATCGCCGGATTAAGGCTGGCGTAAACGCCGCAACTGCCCCCCCCGGTACGTAACGTAGTCGCCGCGTGAATATTGGCCGGGGCAGGCCAGTCCGGGGTCAGCCAGTGTTTAGTCCCGCTCATTTTCCGCCAACGCTTCCAACAACCGAATCATATCCTCCGGCAGCGGTTGTTCCCATTCAAGATATTCATCGGTAACCGGATGCTGCAAACCCAACTTTGCCGCATGCAAGGCCTGCCGCTTGAAACTGCGCAATTCTTTTTCCAACTGTTCGCTGCAATCGGGCGGCATTTGAAAGCGTCCGCCATAAACCTGGTCTCCCAGCAGCGGAAAACGAATATGCGCCATATGCACCCTGATCTGGTGGGTACGGCCGGTTTCCAGCTTAACCTGAACCAAAGTATGGCGGGTAAAACGCTGACCAACTCGATAATGGGTCACGGCATGCTTGCCATTTTCCCTGACCGCATAGCGCTTACGATCGGTAGGATGCCTGCCGATAGGTTCGTCCACCGTACCGCCTGCCGTCATGCGGCCACGGGTAATCGCCAGATATTCGCGGGTAATGTCCCGGTCCTGTAGCTGTTGCGTCAGACTGTTATGGGCTTGCAAAGTTTTTGCAACCATCAACAGTCCGCTGGTTTCCTTATCGATCCTGTGCACAATACCCGCTCTGGGCAAGGTCTCCAGGCTGGAATCATGATTCAGCAAAGCGTTTAACAGCGTACCGTTCCAGTTTCCTATCGCCGGATGCACCACCAAGCCTGCCGGTTTATTCACAATCAGCAGGCTTTCATCTTCAAAAATAATTTCCAGCGGAATTGGCTCCGGTTCGGCGGTTATTACTATTTCCGCCTCGGCATCCAACGCTATCGTTTCGCCCCCGACCAGTTTGTCTCTGGGCTTGAGTGTCAGCCCGTTGACCTGCACTCGTCCTGATTTAACCCAGCTTTGCAGTTTACTACGCGAATAATCCGCAAACAGTTCCGCAAGCACCTGATCTAATCGCATGCCGGCCATTTCAAATGGCACTTCTTCCGTTAATCTTGTCATAACAAGTTCTTCTGATTAACCCATTGTTAAGTTATACTCGCCGGATACCCAAGTCATCTCAAGTATCGCAGTTAAATCCAGCGAGAAAAACCCCTTATATTACAGCGTGTCGTTAGCACTATGCGATTAATTTTAATTAAATTTTTATTTATCTGTTGTTTAGGCCTGTCTCTTCAGGGCTGCGAGACGCTTAAAAGCCTCGGTTCCGGCGATTCCGACACCGAAGACGAATATGCCGACTGGAATGCCGAGAAGTTTCGAGGCCAAGCCAAAACGGCGCTGGATGCAGGCAATTATGACAAGGCCATCAAGCTCTACGAAGCGCTTGAATCCCGCTATCCTTTTGGCGATGAATCCGCTCAGACACAGCTGGACATTGCTTACGCTTATTACAAAAACAGCGATCCTGAGGCCGCCATCGCCGCCGCCGACCGCTTTATCAAAATCAATCCGCGCAGTTCCAGCGTCGATTATGCTTATTATTTAAAAGGCCTGGTTAATTACAATCGCGGCATAGGCTTTATCGATCGCTTCCTGCCTACCGATACTTCGCAACGCGACCCTGGAACGGCCCGTGACGCCTATGACAATTTTGCCGAACTGACTCGCAGGTTCCCCAACAGCAAATACATAGCCGATGCCCAACAACGCATGATTGAGCTTAAAAACAATCTGGCGATGTATGAAGTCCATGTCGCCCGTTTTTATATGAAACGCAAAGCTTATGTTGCCGCCATCAACAGGGCCTCTACTGTCGTTGATAAATACCAGCGCACGCCTGCCGTTCCCTATGCGTTGCAAATTATGCAGGAAGCCTACACTAAACTTGAACTGCCGGATCTTGCCAAAGATACCACCCGAGTCTACGAGTTAAACTACCCGAACGGCCCGCCGGTGCCCGAGCATAAAGACTCGACCTTTTCGCACAAGGTTTGGGATTTTATCGGTTTGGAAAAATAGACTTTATTTTTTATACACCACGAAGGCACGAAGAACACGAAGGAAAAATAAGAGACTTCGTGTTCTTCGTGCCTTCTTGGTAAAGCTTTTTAATCTTCAATACAAATCCACCGGATCGACATCCAGCGACCAGCGCACTTTTTTTGCCTGTTTGAGCTTTTCAATTTTCGGCATCAGCACATTAAGCAACGCATGCAGCTCCGGTCGCTTGCCGCTCTGAAACAGTAATTGGTAGCGGTAAAGTCCCGCACGTCTGGCCATGGGCGCGGCAACCGGCCCCAAAATATCGGTATGACCTTTGGTGTATTCCCGCGCCAGTTCAGCAACCGCATGCAGAAACAGCTTCGGCATCTCGGCATCCAGGGCCTGGGCCCTTAATAACGCCTGATAACTGAACGGCGGCAATGACGCATCCTTGCGCTCCGCCAACGCGGTCTTGGCAAAACTGTTGTAACCCTGCCTGATCAGCGTTGTTAATAGAGGATGCTCCGGCTGCCGGGTTTGCATAATCACTCGACCGGGTTTTTCCGCTCGTCCCGCGCGGCCTGAGACCTGTACGATCATTTGCGCCAGCTTTTCCGGGGCATGAAAATCAATGCTGAACAAGCCGCTGTCCACATCCAGTATCGCCACCAGCGTCACATTGGGGAAATGATGGCCTTTCGCCAACATTTGCGTACCCAGAATAATATCCACCGAACCCTGATTGATTTGCTGCAAATAATTTTCCAATGCGCCTTTGCGCTGAGTGGAATCCCGGTCCAGGCGAACAATCGTTTTACCGGCGAATAATTCCGCCAGCACTTTTTCCACCCGCTCAGTGCCCAGTCCCAACGGCGTCAATTCCCCGGTTTTGCAGGCGGGACAGTGCTTAATCAGGCGTTGTTCCTGCCCGCAATGATGGCAACGCAATATCCCTTCATCATAATGAATCACCAGATTGGCATCGCAACGCCCGCAACGCGCAACCCAGCCGCAACCATGACATATCAGGGTGGGCGCAAAGCCGCGCCGGTTTAGGAACAACAATACCTGCTCATTTCTTGCCAGGGTTTTGTGTATCTCCGCAACCAGCGCTTCGGACAGCCCCTCCTGCATTCTTTTGTTCCGGATGTCCAACAACTGCAAGACCGGCGCAGTTGCATCTCCCGCCCTTTCCGGCAGATGCAGCAAGCGGTAACGCTTGTTATCGACGTTATGCAGACTTTCCAGCGCAGGCGTCGCGGAGCCCAGCAATACCGGAATATTTAACAGCTTGCCGCGCACCACGGCGACGTCGCGGGCGGAAAAACGAAAGCCTTCCTGTTGTTTGAACGAGGCATCATGCTCTTCATCGAGAATGATCAAGCCGGGATTTTTTAGCGGCGTAAACAAGGCGGATCGGGTCCCCAATAAAATGGAACATTCACCCCGCTGCATGGTAAGCCAGGCACAAGCGCGCTGCCGGTCGGTCAATTTGGAATGCGAAATGGCAATGCTGACGGTAAATCGTTGCCTGAACCGTTCCTCAAGCTGGGGCGTCAGGGTAATTTCCGGCAACAACACCAAAACCTGCTGACCCCGTTCCAGCACGGTACGGATAATCTGCATATACACTTCGGTTTTGCCGCTGCCGGTCACGCCCTCCAGCAAAAAAACGCCAAATTGCCCCAGACTATCGCATACCGCAGTTATCGCCGCTTGCTGCTGCGGGTTGCACTGCAAGGCCGTGTTTCTGATGATTGATTCCGAAGCACTTGCCCCGAACTCTGATGATGCGGCAAGCTGTAGTAATTGCCTGTCTACCAGCTGCTTTACCGAAGTGCGCCAGTTTTCATTCCATTCGGACAGTTCCGCTTCGGACAAACTGTGTTGGTGTGCCTGAAATTTTTCCAGTACGCTTTTTTGTTTGGGCGTCCGCTTCAACAGCTCGCTATCAATAGCTTTGCCCGCGTCAGTCAAGGCATAGCGTTTTTCTGCTTGAATAACGACTGATTTTCCTTGGCGTAGCGCCACCGGGAAAGCCGCGCTGAAAACTTCGCCTAACGGATGATGGTAATACCGACTGGCCCAATGCAGCAGCGCCAAGTCTTTTGTTGATAATAACGGCTTTTCGTCCAGTATCCGTTCGACACGTTTTAACTTACCGATTGCTACATCGCTATGCTGAACGCACTCGACCAGAAAGGCGATTTTTTTAGCTTTCCCAAACGGCACTTCCAGGCGAATGCCCGGTTTGATATGGGCCGACTCAAACTGTTCCGGGGCGAGATAATCAAATAATCGATAAACAGGAACGGCAATGGCAACCCTGAAAATCAGCTCATTCCCGTTTTGCAACTTGGCCATAATGTTTGAAGTATTTTTGATGTTTTAAGGCTAAGTCTCTATACGATTTAGACTATTTGAGTTACCCACAGAATCTGTGGATAACTCTGTGTAAAAATAGTTTTTAACAACGCTTACTAGCGGTTTTTATTACAGTTTTGTTACATTGAACACTTTTAAGCCGACAATTATTTCTACTTACTTTTCAGCTACTTAACAAATAACACTTGTCAGTAAAAAGCTTTCGCCCCCATTCTTAACTTTAACTCCACGCTAATATGCAGATAGAGTCGAGGCCTGTGCGAAATCCATCAATATAGTTACCATCAAGAGCGTATTTTTTTTGTTCTAATGCAACCATATGAAGCGGTACAACCGGTATACTAATGTTTGTTTACTGTGTAAAAGCGCCGAGCTAAAACTGAGCGCTCTCAATTTTAATGCGGCTTGATAAATTTAATCGTCATCCGGTCGCTTTCGCCGATAGCCTGATATTTCTTCCTGTCTTTATCCTTAAGCTTTAAAGCGGGCGGCAAAGTCCAGACGCCTTCGGGATAATCCTTGGTATCTTTACTATTGGCATTGATTTCGGATTTATCCAGAAACTCAAAGCCCGCGTTTCTTGCCAGCGCAATCACATAGTCTTCAGTGACGTAGCCGGATAGCGCTTTGGTATCCTGCGGTTTTAACGTTGAATTTCTATGCTCCACGACACCTAAAATTCCACCGGGCTTTAATGCCTTGTACATCGCATTGAATACCGCCGCGGCCTGATCGTTTTTCATCCAATTATGCACATTGCGAAACGTTAAAACCCGGTCAACTGAAGCCTCAGGGGCGATTTGCAAAAATTTCGGCGGCTGCAATACGCTTAACTCAACTTTGCCGTAAACTTTCGGCTGGCTTTTTATCTTTTTAACAAATTCATGCAGGTTCTTTTTAAAATAAGGCTCGTCGGCATCGGCTGAAAAATGCGCAGCATACAGTTTGCCGTGATCTTTTAGATAAGGTGCAAGAATTTCCGTGTACCAGCCTTCGCCCGGCCAGACTTCGACGACGGTCATATTGTCCTTTACGTCAAAAAACGCCAACGTTTGCTGCGGATGCCGGTATTTATCCCGCTGCTTATGCTCTGCTGAACGCTGCTTTCCGTCGATTGCCTGGTGCAAAGAACTTGGCTTTTCTGCAGCGTGCGACGATGAAAAACTGCTTGCCAGCAAAAGTGCCAATAAAATACTTTTCATGCTATTTATTCCAATCCATATTTTTTGTAGAGGAGACCCTTCGCACGGCCGCGGCGCGAGCAATGAAACTGCTATCCAGCGGGTCTTGCTAAAAGCCAAACCAGCAGGTTTGATTACGTCCCCGGTCTTTAGCTTCATACAAAGCCACATCGGCGCGGTGCAACACCGCTTCGCCATTAATATCATCAACCGATAGCGTAGCCGCGCCGATGCTGACGGTAATCTGCACCGGGCCTGCGTCATGATCGATAACGGTCTTTGCAACTTGCTCGCGCAAGCGTTCCGCCATGATCAGGGCGTCGTTCTTGTCAGCCCCGGACAGCAAAATAGCAAACTCCTCGCCGCCCAGACGCGCAGCTATATCAATGGCGCGCGAGGTATTACGCGCTATTTCGGCAAACACCTTTAACACTATATCGCCGGTGGCATGGCCGTAAGCGTCATTGACGCGCTTAAAAAAATCCAAATCCAGCATTAGCAACACCGCTGAATAATGAGGCAATCGCGCCACTTTCGCTCTTTCCAGCTCCAGTTTCTCCAGAAATACGCGGCGGTTAAAGAGTCCGGTCAAAGGATCGGTACTGGCCAATTTTTGCAATTGCGCTTCCATCTCCTTGCGCTCGGTAATATCTTCTTTAATGCCGACAAAATGGGTAATTTCGCCGGTACCGTTTTTTACCGGGGCAATGCTTAGTTCTTCGTGATAAAGACTGCCATTTTTGCGCTTATTAACAAGCTCGCCGCGCCAATTTTGACCATCCAGAAGAACTGTCCACATATCCTTGTAAAAGTCTGCATTCTGTAAGCCTGATTTGGTCAATTGATTCGGATTTTTCCCCACCGCTTCTTCAGGGCTGTAACCGGTTAATCGACCAAAAGCCGAATTAGCCCATATAACAACTGCATCTTTATCGGTAATAACAACACCATTTGCCG
Source organism: Methylobacter tundripaludum SV96 (assembly GCF_000190755.2). GTDB lineage: Bacteria > Pseudomonadota > Gammaproteobacteria > Methylococcales > Methylomonadaceae > Methylobacter_A > Methylobacter_A tundripaludum. Next base: position 1,635,345 of record NZ_JH109152.1, read on the forward strand.
CCGCCTCCAATGCCGCGATCAGCAAGTTGTTGCGCGCCTCCATCTCGGTTCGTAACAATGCGTAACGAATCACCCGCGCCAAGCCATCATAACCGTAATCACCCTTGACCATGTAATCTACAGCGCCCGCCTCCAGGGTGGTCAGTGCAAAATCGGTGTCGCCGCGTCCGCTGAGCACCACAATAGGCATATCGATCGCCATGACTCGCGCACTGTGAACGGTCGCCAAGCCTTCCGAATCGGGTAATGACAAGTCCAGCAGAATTACATCGAAAGACGACGCCGCCAAACAGCGTTGCGCATCAGTAAGCGATTGAGTCCAGGTTACCTCAAAATGCCCGCTCTGCGTTTGTCCCAGTTTCATTTTTACCAGATGCGCATCACCGTCTTCGTCTTCTACCAGCAATACCCGAATCGCTTGGCCTCGGCTCATAGCTTATAACCTTGCGGCAAACGCACCAGGCTAAACCAATACTCGCCAATCTGCTGAATGGCCTTGATAAACTGCGACATATCCATAGGCTTGGTGATATAACTGGTGGCGCCGAGCTGATAAGAACAGATGACGTCTTTTTCCACATCGGAAGTCGTCAACACCACCACCGGAATGCCTTTAAAACGATCGTCCGCCTTGATAACGGTTAGAAATTCGCTGCCGTTCATACGCGGCATATTAAGATCAAGAAAAATCAAATCAGGACGCGGCGCATCGGCATATTTTTCCGTCCTGTTTAAAAAATCCAGTCCTTCACGCCCGTCAACCACATGATGCAAATGCGCCAATACTTTGCCTTCCTTTAACGCCATTTTCACTAAATAGGCATCAGAGGGTTCATCTTCCAACAGTAAAATTTCAACGAAGTGGGAGTTGCCGGTTTCGGTCATTATAAAATCTCTTGTCTAGATTGGGTTAGCATAAGCCGACATTTACGCAGGTAAATCAAATAACACGGTCGTGCCGCCGCCCGGTGTTTCCTGTATCGTTACCGAGCCGCCGCAGCTTTCAATAATGCGCCGGACGATGGCCAAGCCGATGCCCGTGGAATTTTGATCGTCATTGACCTGCAAACGCTCAAATACTCCGAAAACGCGCTCCCGGTACTCCGCCGGAATGCCGACGCCATTATCTGCTACGCGATAAATGACCCGGCCTGCCTTCGCTTCGCCACTAATCCGTATCTGCGGCGTAAGCTTAGGATGACGATAGCACAGGGCATTGTCCAGCAAAATACTGAAAATATCTTTCAGCCGGGGACGATCGATATGAACGGAAGGCGCGTCATTGTAATCGACCTGCGCACCCGTTTCACGCATTAGCGTCGCTCTATGCTCCAGCAGGCCGGCAATAACAGCCTTAACGGCAACCGTTTCCATCGTACTGCGCGGCTGATCGGCGGCAAGATACAATTGAATATCGCGCACCAGAGCGCTTTGCCGTGCTGCGCCTTGTTCAATAAAATGCAACGAGGCTATAGCGTCCTCGTTTAGCTGTTCTGTAGGTAGGCGTGATTGCAAGCGTTGCGCAAAACTCACCAGACGCCGCGCCGGTTCCTGCAAATGATGTGCGGCAATACGCGTAAACTGTTCCAATTCGGCATGGGCGCGCGCCAGCTTATCCTCAATTTGCTTCCGCTCAGTAATGTCCACACACGAACCGATATAGCCGAGAAAAGTTTTGTCGTCAGTATAGCGGGGAACGCCGGTATCAATCAGCCAGCGATATTCGCCGTCATGATGCCGCAAACGGTATTCCATCGAAAAGGGTTTCCGCCGGTCAAAGGCCGTTATATAAGTATCAAGACAGCGCTGATAATCACCAGGATGCACACATTCTGCCCAACCGTTGCCCTGTTCCTGCTCCAGGGTACGACCGGTAAATTCCAGCCAGCCTTTATTAAAATAGTAACACTGCTTGTCCGTACCCGCCTGCCAGATCAGCACCGGCGCCGAATCCGCCAACAGCCGGAAACGCTGTTCGCTCTCGCGCAACTGCGTCGTCAGTTCAGCGGCCATTTTAGCGGCATTAACATGCATACCCATATAGGAGCGCAACAGCAAAAACAGCAGAAAACTACTGAGGAATCCCGCTCCCAAAATAACCCACATTTTGCTGTAATCAATACCGCCCTGCGTACCGGCAATCTTTTCGAACTGCAATGTCCACACCGTACCATTGAAACCGGTCTCTATTTCTATAATGGACGAAGGTTGGGCGGTCTCGACATAAGACGGTTCTGCATTGTTATACAGTAACTTGTCCGCTTGCACAGTGCGCCCGTCATAAACGCGAAAATGTACATGCGCCATCGTTTTACCTTCAACATTCGGCACCAGCTTATCCAGTAAATCCTCCATGCGAAAAGGGCTGTATACCCAACCGAATAATGCGGCCCGACGCTGTTCAACGGTATCGACAGGCCGGTTTCTTTGATAAACAGGCACATACATCAAGGTACCCGCCTGCACATTTTCAGTTGATTCCTGTACCAAAGTCACCTTGCCCGACAGGATGATTTCATTATTATCCCGCGCCTGTTCCATTGCCGCGCGACGCACCGGTTCGGAATACATATCATAGCCAAAGGCGCGTAAATTAAGCCCGTTAAACGGTTCCAAAAAAATGATGGCGGTATAAACATCGCGTTTACCTTCAGGACGTACCGCGTACTCAGGAAAACCTTCAGCGCGTAGCTGCGCCTGATGCGCGGCCAATTGCCCGGCCGGAATCCAAATTGAAAAACCCAGACCCTGAATGCCGTTAAAGTGTTCATCACTGCGTAAACGCTGAACATAATGGCGCCATTCTTTACGCGTCACAGTATCCGATGAATCGAATAGCGCAGCGCCGCCCAACAATGTCTGCTTATGAGCATCAAGCCTTGCCTCTATTTTTAAGCGGACTTCATCGCAATAAAAAGCAAACTTGCGATACTCATCCCGCTCTATGTCGAGTTTTCCCCAATAGCCCGCAAGCCCTGTACCGAAAAGCCCCATCAACAACACCAGCCAGGGCAGCATGAAGCGCAGATAACGCTTGGCAAATAATTTCATTATTGTTTTTTACGCTTGTTTCCAAGCTCCTGATTCGCGTGACGGGAAGCGTTGCAGAGACACGATTGATCGCATTTCTATTCCGAAATTACAGTATTCATAATAGGCAACTCAAACCAGAACACACAGCCCTGCCCTTCGCCCGCCGATTCTACGCCAAGGGTACCGCCGTGATGTTCGACGATTTTGCGACACAAAGCCAAGCCTACGCCGGTGCCGTCAAAGCGGCTGCGCGCCTGTAGACGCGAGAACACCTTAAACAATCGATCCCTTTGACTCGGCTCGATACCGATACCCTGATCGCGCACTTCCACCCGTAACGATCCGGCGCTAATCGTTCCATGAACATCAACCTGCGGCGGTTGATTTTCGTCGTGATATTTAAGCGCATTGCCGATCAGGTTTTGCAGCAGGCGCGTTAATTCATCACGGCTGGCAAACAATTCAGGCCAATCGCCGGTCACTTTGATTGCGCCGCCGCAAGCGCTGAGTTCAGGGTTAAGAAAAGCCAGCGCTTCATCTAAAGAGGCCTGACTGCTAAGCCGTGTTTTAGCTTCAAAAACACGGCCTATCCGTGAATACTCCAGCAACGACAAAATCATCGCATCCATGCGTTTTGCGCCGTTCACCGCAAAATCGATAAACTGTTGCGTTTCTTCATTCAGCTGGCCGGTCAATGCATTTTCAATCAGGGATAAATAACTGGTCACCATGCGTAACGGCTGGCGCATATCGTGGGATACCGCATAGGCGAATTGCTCCAGCTCGGCGTTGGAGCGGGTCAGTTCGGCTTCGATTTGTTTACGCTCAGTAATGTCGTACAGCACCACCAAATGCATACCGGCAACATCGTTATGAATCACCTCGGCAGCAGTCACCAACACGATTTTAACGCTGTTGTTCTTGCAGCGAACAGCCACTTCCATGGGCGAGAAGCCGGTCTGTTCCTGTTTGGCTTTTTCCAGTGTCGTTTGCCAGGTAGACTCGGCCCAGCGCCGGTAATCCGGATCAGGGTAAGCTTTCAGCCACCAGTCCGCCACCGTGGGAATATCATCTAGTGTGTAACCGAAGGTTTGCACAAACGCCGGATTCAGGAAGGTAATGTTCAACAGCTCATCATTCAACGCCATCGGCACCGGTGAAACTTCGATAATCGAACGGAATTTTGCCTCACTGTTCTTTAGCTCATCTTCCATTACCTTGCGCTCGGTGATGTCGCGCGCTGCGGCGAACGCGCCAAGCACGTTGCCATTGCCGTCACGGTACACGCTGGCGTTATAAAGCACGTCGGTAACTTTGCCCGACACATGGCGAATAGCCAGCGGGTAATCGGTCACAAATCCCTGAGAAAACACCCGCTGATAGCCCTCCCGCGCTTTCCCGGGGTCGGTGAAATAGTCCGCGAAATCGCTGCCGATCAAGTTGTCTCGACCCGCGCCGGTCACCTGTTCCGTGGCGGTGTTGACATCGGTAATCTTGCCCTCTGCGCTGATCGTCACCAAGGGATCCAAACTCGCTTCAATCAGGCTGCGGGCGTATTGAGAAGCGGCCAGTGCCACTTCTTCCGCCTTTTTGCGCTCGGTGATATTTTTGTGACTGACCACAACCCCGCGACATGAGCCGTGCAATGGCAATACATTCATATAAAACCAGTGTTGCTGATTGGGCGAATGACACAGGTACTCTAAGTGAAATGTTTCCCGCTCGCCATCCAGCACCGCCGTGATGCCCTCCCGAACAACACTTGCCTCATCGCCATAAGGTTGATTAAAGGCATTGTTACACGCATCCAGATAGCTAAATCCCAGCATATCCTGGCTGGATTTCAATAACCCGTTTTCTTGCGCAAATTGTCGCCATGCGTTGTTGGCGGCAACAATAACACCTTGCGCATCCAGCACGGCGATGTGCGAGGTCAGCGAATTAAGTACGCTGACATTAAAAGCATCGCTGTCGCGCAGCTTCTCCTCCATCTGCTTGCGCTCGGTGATGTCGGTAATGAATCCGTGCCAGAGCGTGGAACCGTCCGCTTCTTTCTGCGGTAGCGCGTTGCCAAACAGCCAGCGCACCGTGCCATCGTCGAACTTGACCCGATATTCATAGCACCACGGAGTCAGGTCTCGCGCCGATTGCTGGATGGAGGCGCCAATGCCGTCGTAGTCGTCCGGGTGAAAAATGGCAAGCACTTTGGCCCCATCCTCGCGAACTTCCTCCGGACTGACCCGGTATATATCATGGATGGCTTCACTGGCGAAAGGGAAGCAGGAACTGCCATCGGGCCGCAAACGATATTGATAGACAACGCCCGGCACCCGGCCGGCGATTTTCTGAAGTCGGCTCAACGCCTCTTTCCGCGCCTCTTCCATCTGCTTGCGCTCGGTGATGTCGGTAGAAATTCCGCACAAACCGTAAATACTGCCATCCTCCCGGCGTAGCGGTTGCTTAACGGTAAAATAGGTGCGGGTAGTGGCGCTACTATCCTTGTGGATATAAATATTCTCGGCCGCTGTACGCTCACCCAACCCAAGGACACGGCGATCATTTTCGCGCAATTTTGCCGTGGTAGCCTCATCAAAAAAAGCATCGTCTGATTTTCCGATGATGTCTTCCAGCGCTTTGCCAAATACTTGCTGCACCGGCTGATTGGCGTACTGGTATTGATAGTTGCAATCCTTGATATAAATAAAGGCTTCGACACTGTCGAGAATGGTGGCGAGTTTATTTTCGCTTTCGCGCAAGGCATGTTCCGCTGTTTTCCTTTGCTGTATCTCGGCTTGCAGTTGTGCGGCACTGGGCACAGACAAGGCGCCGGGAATAACCCGCAGCATCAACACGGCGGTGGCAACCGAAATAATCGCAGTAAAGCCTTTAAGCAAGCCGTCCAGCCAATATAAAGGTATCCAGATCGTGATAGCCGACAGTAAATGCGTGGTGCCGCAGGCAACAATAAAGCAGGCAAACAGGGCAACCAACCACGCATAGGGCAAATCTTTACGCCGCCGGATAAAATAAACCAGCATCAGGGGAATGGAATAATACGAGAGCGTAATCAGCAAATCCGAGACGACGTTCAGCCAAAGTAATACCGGGCTCCACGACAGGCAATAGCCATGAGGAATGAGGTCTTTAAGACCGAAAAGATCAATCAGTGATTGCATGTGTCAGGTACAGGATGAAATGGGGATTGTCAGGATCAGCTTAAATCCTGTGTACTGTCATAGAAGACTGGTATCTAAAACATGTTTTAAAGCCAATGCCCTAGCGATCATCCGACCCTTTATAATTCCAGATTTGCAGCAGGCTCAGGGTTGCCAGCATTACAAAAGCCAGCAATGTCCATTCAGGCATACTGAAACCCAACAGGGTCCAATCCACCTTGGCGCAATCTCCGGTGCCGCTCAGCATTAACTTGACCGTTTCAAACAACGGGAAGTTTTGCAGCACATACTCCAGACCGGGGCCGCATTCCGGCACCTTATCGGCCGGTAAGTGTTGTATCCAGACATGCCGGGTTGAAATAGCCGCGCCGCACAAAGCCGTTACCGCGCCCGATATGGCATAAGCGGTGACGCCGGTTTGTCCCGGATTATGGAGTGCGGCGCTTAAAAAAACCAGACCGGTCAGCAAAATGGCAATGCGCTGGGAAATGCACAAGGGACAGGGATCCAGGCCTTGAACAAACTGGAAATAAGCGCCCATCGACAGCAAAAACACACAACCGAGGAAGCCCAGAAAAAACCAGATTCTCGAATTAAATCTTAACAATTTCAACATGATACACTGCCTTAATAAAGAGTTTATTGTAACTACTCCGCTAATAATAGAACGCGGATGCCAAAAGTAGGCGCCTCCAGGCGACACTGATCAGACGGATTTGCTAGTTCCCAAGCTCCAGCTTGGGAATTCGGTGCCGGAAGCCCCGTCTCGCGAAGCTGGAGCTTCGCTATCCGGGTTCCCAAGCTGGAGCTTGGGAACCCGCGTAAATTTCGCCCTTCGCCCTTCGCCCTTCGCCCTTCGCCCTTCGCCCTTCGCCCTTCGCCTTTCGCCTTGAACCTTACGTACAAGCCCTATACATTCCATCCAACACCAATGAATTCGGACTGACCACACCGATAATCTTGTTATTTTCAATAACCGGCGCCCTGACCAGATTATAGTTGGCAAATAAACGCGAACAATAGCGGATATCCATATCGGGAGATACCGAAATCACCGGTTTACTCATGATTTCATAGACGTTGACCCGATCCGGCGCACGGTCTTTCGCCAACACATGACGGGCAATATCGCCGGAATTAATCATGCCGTATTCGTCATCCTCATGGCGTTTATTAACAATAAGCACTGAAGTCTTAAGCGATTTCATCTTTTTCAGGGCATCTTCTATGGTAGCAACGCCGTCGATGGTGGCAAAGTCGGTTTTCATTACATCTTTGACGCGGATTACAATGCGTGGCTCAATCATATTTTGTCCTCAAGTTCATGGGTTAACTGTTCAACCTGATGCATGACGCCAACGGCATCTTCAACATCGATCTGAATGGCAATGCCGGTGCCGGGTTTATTATCGAATTGAGCAACTTTGGCAATGGCTTCCAGTATATGCCGACTAAGATGTTCTTCGACCAGCATCATCAAGACATCGCGCTGGGTCTCCAGGGTCAGGCCGAAAAAGGTTTTCGATTGTTTCATGCCTTCGCCGCGAGCATTACTGACGACGGTTGCACCTTTAGCGCCGTTTTCACGCGCCGTCTCAAGCACCAGGTCAGTCTTGTCGTCTTCGACAAATGCGATAATTAATTTGAAATGCATGGTGTTCCTCAAGGTTTGGATGAAAGACCGCCTTTGCTAAGCCATTGCGCAATTTGCGCGTAACCCAGGACAGCGATGATCGGAAATAAACTGGCAAAGGCAATCAAGCCGAAGCCGTCCAGCAGCGGATTGCGGCCGGGAACCGTAGAGGCCAGCCCCAAGCCTAATGCGGTCACCAACGGCACGGTGACTGTTGACGTCGTGACCCCGCCCGAGTCGTAGGCCAAACCGATAATCAGTTTGGGAGCAAACAGGGTTTGGATCAGCACGACGATATAGCCGGCAACAATATAATAGTAAAGCTCCGTTCCGGTCACAATCCGATAAGCGCCCAGAGCAATGCCGAAAGCCACGCCGATGGAAACCGCGATGCGCAGCCCCCAAGCGCGGATAGCGCCGCCGGAAATCTGTTCGGCTTTCCAGGCAACCGCCAGCAAGGACGGCTCGGCCAGCGTGGTCGCAAAACCGATGCTGGCGGCAAACACATACACCCAATAATAGGCTTGCCAACTTACGTTCTGTTCACCGGGATTAATGCCTAAAAACTCCGGCGTAGTCAGCTGCGCCGCCATTAGCTTCCCCAATGGGAACAGCGCCATTTCCAGGCCTTTCAGAAAAAATGCAATGCCGAGCAACACATAGACAAACCCGGTCAGCATTTTTTTAGGATGCGCCAGAGGTTTGCGAATAACCAGCAATTGAAAACCGATGATAATCGCGGCAATCGGCAAAATATCCCGACAGGTAGACAACAAAGCCAGCGCAAATTGGCTGATCCAGGCAATCATCTCAGCATCCCGTAGGCCATGACGAAAACCATTGGTGTTAATGAGGCAAAGGCGATCAGACCAAAGCCGTCAACCATCGGATTACGCCCCTTGATGGCTGTAGCCAAGCCGACACCCAAGGCCGTTACCAGCGGAACGGTAATGGTCGAGGTGGTGACGCCGCCGGAATCGTAGGCGATGCCGATGATTTCAGGCGGCGCAAACGGCGTCATGATAATCACCCCGCAATAACCGCCGATAATCAGGTAATACAAAGGCCAGCCCCGGATAATCCTCAATACGCCGACCAAGATAGCAAAGCCGACCGACAACGCGACAGTAATGCGCAGACCCAGCGCATAACTGTTTTTAGCCTCGTCGCTTTGCCCGATAACTCCGGCTTTAGCGGCAATGCTTGAAGCTTCCTGGGCGATCGCGATCAGTGCCGGTTCCGCCACCGTGGTGCCGAATCCCAGACAAAAAGCAAAGGTCAACAGCCAGAATAAACTGCCTTTACGGGCAAACGCATGCGCCATCGCCTCGCCAATCGGGAACAGGCTTTGCTCAAGCCCTTGAACAAATAAGGTTAGACCGAGAATAACAAATAGAGTGCCGGCAATTAAACTGCCGACATCGGGAATCGGTTGCCGGATAATTAAAACCTGGAATACCAGTACAACAGCGAGAATAGGCGCTAAATCCAAAAAACTGTTGAACAGTTGTTTAATAAAAGGGTTGTTAAACATTCAAGCTCTATTGTCTGATTTTTACATGGGATTATTTCTGCCCCGCGACCGCTATTTAATCATACTTTCGTTAATGCAGCGCCCATGCCTTATTGCATCTTGCATTTCGCAGTAAAAACAAAACCGACGCCTTGCTCGGTCTTGATCGGAGCATTAGCCGTCACGACTGCAATCTTCTGCCGCAAACGGGCCACTACCATATCGATACGGTGAAAATCGAAGCCCTCCATATTGCCGCCGGTCAACGCAAGCGCCAGTTCAACCCGGCTCGCTGCCTGCCGGCTGCCCCTTAACAAACAGTCCATAAAGGCAAACTCGCGGGTGGTCAAAGCGATTTGCGTACCGTCGGGCGCCAGTAAAATCCACTCGACGCGTAACAGCGTCCAACTTGCCGCACTGGCGCTGCCGGCTACAGCCGCAAGCTGTTTCTGGGCACGAACGGCAGACTGAATATTAGCGACCAGCTCACGCATATCGACAGGTTTAACCAGATAGCGGCTCGCGCCTTGATTCAAGCCTTCCACCCGGTCATCCACTGAGCCGCGCCCGCTTAACATAATGGTTTTGATACCGCCTAATTCGCGCAGATGACGCGCCACTTGCAGCCCGCTTTCGCCCGGCAGCCCCACATCCAGGATCACCACCTCGACCGGAGCAACCAGCAATTGCTTATAAAAAGCCTCGGCGCTTTCCGCGCCCCACACTCTATAGCCGCTGGAAGCGAGATAGCCGATCAGCGAAAGGCGCAAATCTTCCTCATCCTCCACCACGGCAATTCGCGGCATTGTTATATTCATTTCATTGCTCATCTATCCACCTTTGTTGCGGCAATGTCAGAGTAGCCGTTGTTCCCTGACCCGGCCGGCTTTGCATCTGAACGGAACCGCCATGCAAACCGGCAATCTGCCTGACCAGATACAACCCCAATCCGGCGCCAACTACACGGCCTACTTGAGCGCTACGGAAAAACTTATTAAACACCAAATCCAATTCATCGGCGGCAATACCTACGCCTTGATCGGACACAGACAAGCACAGACCGCCGTCTTTCCCGATATAGGCCGACAGTTCGACCTCACTGCCAGACGGCGAGTACTTGAGCGCATTTTCCAGCAGGTTATCCAGCAGCACCGGTAACAGCTGTGCGTCTGCGTACAACCAACGCTTTTGGAGCACGGCGGGAGCCAACGAAAGGCGTATCTCGTGGGTCGCAATCGAAGTATAATGATCACGCAGCGTTTGCAATAACGCCGGCAAATCGACAGACATCTGACATAGCACCCATTGCATCGAATTTAGCCTGTCGAAAGTAAGATAATTGTCGAAAAATTGCGTCAATCGATGAGCGCCCCGCAAGATGCGCTGCAAAATGGCCGCGGAATCGTCATCCTTCGCCTGTAGTTCGAGTAACTGGGTGGCCGTTTTGATGCTGGCAAGAGGCGAACGCACCTCATGCGACACCATGCTCAGGAACTGGTGCTGGTCTTCCAAGGTTTGTTCTGCCATCGTTTTAGCCTGTTGCAGTTCAAGAGTCCGTTCCATGACCAACCCTTCAAGCCGTTCCCGTTGCCCCTGTTCCAGCCGGTCATGCGCGCGCCGCGCCTGATTCAGCTGATCCGCCAGCCCGTAAAGTATGAATACCGTGCTCAGCAGCAGCGCAGAGGGCACTCCGTAAAGACCCGGCCATCGGGGAAGCGGCGGCAACCAGTTGATCGAAGCGAAATAATACACCGAGGATACCTGCCAAGGCAGCGTATATATAGCATAGCCATAACCGCGGAGCGGCGCCCCCTGCCGCGAAGCATAGTATCCCAGCACCGGACTGCCGATAGCTATCGCAAGCCCGGCCAACTTCATCAGCAACACCAAGGCTCTATAATAAGGAGTAAATACCGTCAATGCCGCCAGCAACAGGAAGCAAGCTATCAGCAGCACGACGACACCATCCAGGCGCGGCAGATAACGCGGCGTTTTCAGCAATATGCGGTGCAAAACCAACAGTAGAGCCGCACTGAGCGCCTCGAAAAAGCCGATCGAATGCAACGCCCATTCCGGCGAATCCGGCCACAGCTCACGATAGGCCAAACCGCTGAATCCCCAGAAAAACAGCGTATAGCATAGTGCCGACAGGCCAAACACAAGAAAAGCCGACTCGTGTGCGAACAAGGCCAGTAACAGCCCGAACAATAGCGTCAGCAGCATCATTCCGGAAATAAAATAGACTATTCGCTCATTTCTTTGTTCCATCAGCATAAACTGCTCAGCTTTCCACAAACCGGGCTCGAGCATTATCGTCGTTTCACTGACCACCCGTGCCAGCACCTCCCGAGTCGAATGCGGCGGCAACTCAAGCTCAAAGGTTTGGCTCAAGGTTGGAATTGCACGCTTTGAAAACGGTTCCGCCATGCCGCCCCGGATTTCTTGCCAGCGTCCATCTTTGGACTCAAACAGGCTGATATGACGCAGCCTCGCCGGTCCTACCACCAGCCAGCGCGTAACCAATTGGTCTCCGGTATTTTCCAAGCGAATGCGCAGCCAAAACGCCGAGTCGGTAGAACCTAAGTTAATAGGTGAACCTGCGGCTATAGGATGAAAAGCCAACTGCCCGGCCAATACCTGGTCAAGACCGGCCTTGGCCGACACATCTTCGCCCAACATTACCTGCCTTAACCCCGGCGACGTATCGCCGGCCGCCAATGAAGCATAGATCAGGCCGGACAAGCAGTAACAGGTTAGTAAAACCCGCATCCAAAGCGAATAACTTCGCTGACTTTTCATCTAATAACACCTTTCGTTAACCACTATTTTGCCCATTCCATGATGCAAAATTGCTACACCAGACTTAACCGTACAGGGCTAAGCAAAAAGACCTATTTTCTCAATCAAATTATAACCTGCAAGCTCTTAAGTAAATTCAAATTCGTGATACACAAACAAAATTGTGAGATTTTGATAATTTTTGTGAGAATTCAGTCAACCTTGTTATTTGACAATTACTGGCCTAATCAGTGAGCATGTAAGTAAATATACGTAGTTTATGTAGGCATATACCTACTCCATGCCTTATCATTATCTTGTCCGCTTGAGAGACATACCATGAAACATCACTCCCGCCCCTGGCTAAAAGCTGCGCGTCAAAGCGCCTCACGTTCATTGCGCCTGGTACTGGAGCCGCGCATGGTGTTTGATGCAGCAGTGGCGGATACTGCAAGCATTGTCGAGGACATTGCCAACGTCACTGGCGATGTTCTCACCAACGACACCGGTGCGGGACTGACGGTACAAGGCGTTGCAGACGGAACACCGGCAGGCCCACTGGCAGGCAATGTAGCCGGCGCAGTGGCCGGCACATACGGCAGCTTGACGGTCCAGGCCAATGGCAGCTACGACTACGCATTGAACAATGCGTCATCAACAGTACAGGCGCTCGCAGCCGGACAGACGGCAACCGACACCTTCACTTACACGACGAAGAACGGAGCTAACACTCCGTTCACCTCGACATTGACAGTCACCGTAACAGGTGCAAATGATGCACCATCCGCCATAGCGGATACCAACAGTATCGCCGAAGACGCCGTCAGCATTACCAGCAATGTACTGAGCAATGATACCGATGTCGACACCGGCGACATCAAAACTGTCACCGCCATCACCGGTGGCGAGGTTGGTAGTCCGATGACCGGCACCTACGGCAACCTCACGCTCAATGCCGACGGCAGCTACACCTACAAACTGGATAATACGAATGCCGCCGTAAAAGCGCTGGGCGCCGGTCATTCCTTGACCGAAACCTTTACTTACACGATGAAAGATGCGGCCAATGCCACATCTTCCGCCACACTAACCATCACCATCGACGGCATCACCGATACCCCGATAGTGACGACGGACGAATCCTCGGTCAACGCGACTGCGCGCGAGATTGTCTTCATCGAGGGCAATATAAGCCAACTGCAACTGCTCGCTACCGGAGTGCGCCCGGGAGTCCAGGCGATCATCCTCGATCCTGCACGCGACGGTCTCGACCAGATAGCCGAGGCATTAAGCGGAAAAACCGACCTCAGCGCTATCCACATCATCAGCCACGGCAGCCAAGGCGCGTTGCAACTGGGTGGCATGGCCCTCAATGATGCCGCCCTGCAATCTCACAGCGCCGACCTCGCCGCTATCCGCGCCTCCCTTGCGACGGGCGGAGACCTGCTGCTCTATGGCTGCGACATTGGCCAAGGATATGCCGGCGTCAATTTCATCGGCCATTTGGCGCAGGCGACCGGCGCGGATGTGGCGGCATCCACTGACCCCACCGGTTACGCCATGCTGGGCGGCAACTGGATATTGGAACAGCAGACAGGAACGATTGAGGCCAACTCGCCGTTGACGGATCAGGCGATGGCGGCCTATAGCGCCTTGCTGGTGAGTCCCGCCATCACTACGCCGTCCGCCCTGTCGATCAATGAGGACGCGAGCTACGCCTTCTCCGGCTTTAATGTCACTTATGCCGGCGCCGAAACTAATTTTGAAGCGGTGGTTACAGTCACCACGGCAGGCAGCGGAAATTTGGTGGACGGCGTCGTCTCCGACACCCAGCTTGCGTCTCAAGGCAGCCTCGCCGCCATTAACGCCTTTTTGAACGGGCTGCAATTCCAGGATGCCTCGAACTGGAACGGCGCTGCCAACATCGATGTCACCATTAATGTCTATAACGGCAACTACTCTGCCGGGAACCTTGCCGCAACCAACAGCGCTAATTTCAATGTTACCGTCAACCCGGTCAACGATGCCCCGGCGGGAACCAACAAAACCATAAGCATTTCCGAGGACGGTTCAAAAGTCTTCAGCGCGGCCGACTTCGGTTTTACCGACACGATAGACTCGAACACACTGAGCGCAGTAAAGATCACCACAACACCACTGCACGGAACACTCAAAAATAACGGCACGACGCTGACGGCCGGCCAATCCGTCAGCGTGGCGGATATCAATGCAGGCTATCTGGTCTATACGCCGATAGCCAATGCAAACGGAACCGGCTACGGCAACTTTACATTCCAGGTTCAGGATAACGGCGGCACCTTAAACGGCGGCGCGGACACCGATCCATCGGCCAAAACCATGACCATCGACGTCACGGCGGTCAACGACACCCCGACCACCACCAATGCTTCTCTCTCGGTGAACAAGAATGCAACGCTCACCTTTTCCCTGGCCTCGTCGGACGTGGACGGCGGCACCAACAGTACGACCGACGCCGCAGTAAACCAGTACAAGATAGATACCGTTTCGGCTAACGGCATCCTCAAAGACAGCAGCGGTAACACCTTGTCCGCCGGAAGCATCATTACAGTGGCCGCAGCCACCAATATGACCTTCACCCCGACCACCAATTACACAGGCTCGACCTCTTTTACCTTCGAAGCGATAGACTCGGCTGGACTCCATAGTAACGCCAGCACCGTGAGCATTACCGTCAACTCGGTCAACCAGCCGCCTATCATCACGATACCGGCCGCGCAATCCGTTAATGAAGATACCAGCTTGACCCTGTCCGGCCTCTCTCTTTCCGACCCTGACGCCGGCAGCGCCGTTGTCCAGGCTACCCTCAGCGCCTCCCATGGGAACATCAATTTCGTCAGCACCACGGGACTGACCGTCACCGCAGGCGCAAACAACAGCCACAGCATTACCGTGCAAGGCACAATTAACGACATCAATACGGCATTGGGAAGTTCAAATCTACGCTACACTCCTGACGCCAATTACCCGAACGCCACTGCCGCCGCCACCGACACCATTACCATTGTCGCAAACGACCTGGGCAACACCGGCGGCGGAGCTCAGACCGATACCAAAACCATCACTGTGACCGTCAACCCGGTCGCGGATGCCCCGGTCACCGGCGCCGCCACCTTGGCTGCGGTAAATGAAGACACCCTCGATCCTGCCGGCGCTTCCGTTTCCAGCCTGATGAGCGGACATTTCACCGATGTCGACGGCAATACCCTGGCCGGTATCGCCATTAGCGCCGACGCCACCTCCGCCAGCCAAGGCGTCTGGCAGTATTCCGCCAACAACGGCAGCTCCTGGCAGGCCGTGGGCGACGTCAGTGCGGGTTCGGCCCTACTGCTGGACGCCACAGCCTTGCTCCGCTTTGTACCTGCCGCCAACTGGAACGGCACGCCCGGTAACCTGACCATCCATGCCGTCGACAACAGCGGCAGCCGGACATACACCAGCACCGCCAGCAGGCAGACCGTCAATGTCAGCGGCAACACCGACATCGACGCCACGGGCAACAGCCTGGGCACCAGCATTACCTCGGTAGCGGACCCTTTCGTCTACGTGAATGACAGCTACCTCAGAGTGGACGAAGGCGGCACCTCCGTGCTCGACAGCAGCATCCTCAAGATCACCAACGTTGAGGCAAGCGCCGCCCAAATCGTCTATACGGTCACCGGCAACACGTTCAGCCACGGGGTAATGCAATTAGACAGCGCTCATAACGGAACCTGGACGACTGTCGTCGGCAACGGCACCACCTTCACGCAGGACGATATAGACAACGGTCATCTGCGCTACGTCCATGACGGCAGCGAACCGGCCTACGCCGCCGACCAGACGCTGTCGTACAACGTTGCCGAAGGCGGCACCTCGGCGAACCGCACGCTGACCATCAAGATTTCCCCGGTCAACGACATCCCGGTGCTCTATACGCCGGGAGACACCGCTCCGGATACTACCGTTCTTAGCGCAAACGTTCAGAAGGGAAGTTGGCTGACGTTTTCGACTGGCAATATCCAGGCGGTCGATCCCGACAACACCAATGAACAACTGGTCTTCCGCCTCGAAAGCCTTCCCACTCACGGCATTCTGACCTATAACGGCAATGCGGTGGCTATCGGCACGATCTTTAACTACGCCAACCTGAGCGGGCTGAAGTACACTCATAACAACGACAGTACATCAAGCGACGCTTTCAGCGTCACGCTGAGAGACGGTGCAGGCGGCGTAGTGAGCGCGCGCACCATCGACCTCGCTATCGGCATCTTCAATACCGCGCCCACCGGCATCGGCAACCTGAGCGCGAGTATTTTCGAGGATCCGGCTGCCAATAATGGCATGGCGATAAAAAACTTTCCGGGCTACAGCTTCTCCGATGCCGACACCGGCGCTACGATAAAAGGCGTCGCCATTGTCGGCGGCAACACCGCCAATCCGGCCGCACAGGGAACATGGCAGTATTCAACGGACGGCTCTCACTGGGCGGACATTGGCTCAGTCAACGACACCACCAGCGCGCTCGTCCTGTCTCCCGACACCCTGGTGCGGTTTGTCCCGGTGTCCAACTATAACGGCGATCCCGGCGCGCTTTCCGTCCGCGCGCTCGACAACACCTATACCGGCGGCACCTCGGTTAGCAATGGCTCAGAAACGCGCGTAACGCTTGACGTCACCAACCGGGGCGGAACGACGGCCATATCCGGCAACGCCAATACGCTCGGCATTACCGTCACCGCCGTAAACGACGATCCGGTAATGGCAACGATCAATTCACTGGATCTGGGATCGGGCGTCTATACAGCGACAGTGACCACGTCGCAGCTGTCCGCTACCGACGTGGAAGGCGATACCATCACCTATCGCCTCGAATCCAGGCCGACCTATGGCTGGCTGCTGCTGAACGGCACCCCGCTTGGCACCGGTTCCATTTTTACCCAGGCCGATATAAACAGCGGCAAGCTGACTTATCAAAACTACTACAACAACAGCGGCACCGACGGTTTCAATGTCACGGCGCGCGACGGCGAATATAATGTGCAGTTGAACCGGCCGGGCGGGGTCTACTCAGGCAATACCATTCAACAGCTTCATGTGACCGTCAATATAACCTCCCAAACCGGTGCGCCCGGCGGCAACGGCAGCACCGGCGGAGGCGGCGCGACCGGGGCCGTCGACGGCTATGGCATCGGCACCACTACCGTCACCGGCGGCGGCGCGGGTACTCCGGCAACGGCTGTCAATGACGTTTTGTATACCAGCCAAAATACGCCGGTAACGGTTTATCCGTCCTTGCTGCTGAATAACGATAACGGCGCCGGAACGCTTGCCATTACCGGCGTGAATGCCGTTCCGGGCAGCGATCACGGCATCGTGGCGATTAATGGCGACGGCACCATAACATTTACCCCGGAAACCGCTTTTGCCGGCGACGGCAGCTTCACTTACACATTTACGGATGCGGAAAACAAAACAGCCACCGCCACGGTGACTGTTCATGTGCTTGGCGTCAACGACCCGCTCAACAAGAATCTGCCATTGGTGCTCGACGAAGGTTCCGTTGCGGCCATAACCAATACCATCCTCCAGGCTCCGACTGCCGATTGCGTATTCACCCTCGGCAGCACATTGCCCAGCAACGGCTACCTCTATTTGGACAGCACGCCGGGCGACGGCATCGGCAACGCCACCAAGTTAGGATTTGGCGATACTTTTACCCAAGCCGATATTGATGCGGGCAAGGTCAAATTCGCCCACAACGGCAGCGAAGATTTCATCTCCGGCTTCAACTTCACGCTTACCGACGGCAGCGGCAATGTGCTGGCCAAGTCCATCTTCAACATCGACGCAACCCCGGTCAACGATACCCCCGCCATCGGCGTGAGCGGCGCCGGCACCCTGGGCTTGGGCGCAACCTATGTATTCAACTCCGGGAGCAATGTCGCCATCGCCCTCGCCGACGTTGACGGCAGCGGCGACAAGACCGGCGCTACGGCGTTCCAGTCCACGAACGCCGAACTGGGCTTCCGCGTCACCACGCTGGCGGCCCACGGCACGCTTCAGTATTACAACGGCTCCGCCTGGGTCGCGATCACAGCCGGAAACATGGCGTCCACGCCGATCGGCAAAACCGACCTGACTAACGGCTACTTCCGCTACATCCAGGACGGCACCAATAACTTCCACGACAGCTTCCAAATCACCCCGGACGACAGCAAGGGCGTGCTCACGGCAGGCCAACTAAGCGTCGGCGCTCCTGTGACGGTGAGCCTCAACGTGGTGCCGGCGAACCTATATCCGGTCATCCTGAACGATACCGGCCTGACCGTCGCCAACGGTAAAGCGATTTATGAAGGCGATACCGCTATCATTCACGCCGCCGACCTGATGGGAACCGACCCGGACAACACCGATACCCAGATTCAGTTCCGCATCACCAGCAACGTCCAATACGGCCAACTGCTTTTGAATGGGCAGATACTCGGCGTGGGCAGCGCCTTCACCCAGGATGACCTCAACAACAACCGGGTTAGCTACAAACACGACGGACTCGAAGGGACAACCGACTCCTTTAGCTTTAGGCTGTCCGACGGCAGCGGCGGCAACGGTATCGACAGTGCCGATCTGGTCGAACCGCCCGGCACTTTCAATATCGACATCATCCCGGTCAACGATGCGCCGGTCGTCACCGTGCCCGGCGCGCGGACCGTGGCTGAAGAACAAACCGTTACCATCACCGGCATCAGCATCGCCGACCCGGACAGCGTGAACCGGGCCCTGGCCATTGATAACAATTTCGGCCCCCTATTGGTAACGCTCTCCGCCGATCACGGCGTCCTCACCTTCGGCACCACCACCGGCCTGACTTTTGTTAACGGCACCGCAAACGGCGCCGCCACCATTGCCGTCACGGGCACACTGGGAGCACTCAACACCGCCTTAGGGACGTTGACCTATCAGGGTAATGCCAATTACATCGGCAGCGATACGCTAACGGTCAGGACTGACGATCTTGGCCATTATGGGGACGTCAATCGTGACGCAACGGTAACCATAGGAACGGCGGCAGCGCCCGGCGTGGACAACCTGTTCGACGTAAAAACCGTGGCGATCACGGTAACGCCGGTCAACGACGCGCCGACCTTGAGCGGCATATCGGCCAACGCCTATACAGAGGACGCAGCGGCAATCGTGCTTGCTTCGCTGGCGAATCCGGCGGATATCGACCTGGATGCGTTCAATAGCTTGAACGGCAACTGGGGTAGCGCCACGCTGACGCTTTCCCGTAGCGGCGGCGCTAATGCCGAAGACCTGTTCAGCAACAGCGGCACGCTGGGAACACTGACACAGGGCGGCAACCTGACCTTGGGCGGCGTAACGAAAGGCACGGTTACCACCAACAGCAACGGCACCTTAAAATTAACCTTTGCCGACGGCGTAACCACCGCGGAAGTACAATCCGTGCTACAGCAGATCGCCTACAGCAACAGCCGCCAGTCGCTTGCCGCAGGGCAAACCGCATCAGTCGCCTTGGCTTGGGTACTCGATGACGGGGACACCGATCCTGACCGCGCCAATAACGGACAGGGTACGGGCGGTCACCTTTTCGTGAGTGTCAACCAGACCATCACCCTGACCGGCGTCAATGACGCGCCGACCGGAAGCGGCGTTGCCTCCATAACACCGGCCTCGCTGACCGCGACTGAAGACGTCACCGCCGGCGTCGCCGGCGATACGGTCGCCAACCTGTTTACTGCTAAGTACAGCGATTCCGATGCCTCGAACAGCTTGGGGGGCATAGCCATCACCGCCAACTCATCCGTAGCAAGCGAAGGACATTGGGAGTATTCCACCAATAATGGCGCAAGCTGGACCCAAATAGCCAACAACGGCAGCATTACCACGGCTAATGCCCTGGTGCTGTCAGCGACAGACAAAATCCGTTTTCTGCCGGATGCTTCGAATTACAACGGCACGCCCGGCAGCCTGACGCTACGCCTGATCGACAATTCCGCGACAGTCGCCAGCGCTTCGTTTGTCGACGTTTCCGACGACGCCGCCAAATCGGGCGGCGCCACGCAATACAGCAACAGCAGCAACGCCGTGACGCTTAACGCAACGGTAACAGCGGTCAATGACGCGCCGACAATCTCTGGCAACAAAACCGTCAGCGACGGCGTCACCGAAAGCAGCCCTATCGTCATTTCCAGTGCCGGCACCATTCCCTCCGTGGTGGCTGACATTGAAGCCACGCGCATTGCCGGTGGAGAAGGCGGCGCCGATAAGGGCAAAGTCAGCGTCACGGTAGCCGTCGCCAACGGCCTTACCCACGGCAAGATCACATTAGGTTCGACCGGCAATGTAACCATTACCGCCGGCGCCGACAATTCCAACACGGTGACCATCAAGGGCCTGCTGTCCGACATTAACGCCGCGCTTGACGGACTGAGCTTCACGCCCGGCGACAACGCGAACACCTCGGAAGACGTTACCGTGACTGTCGACGACCTCGGCAACAGCGGCACAACGACGACTGCCGGCAGCAAGCTGACCGCGACTCAGACCATCACCATCACCAACATCGCGCAGATCAACGACGCACCGACGGCAACGGGCAACGCCACCCTTACGGCAGTTAACGAGGATGCGGGGGCGGCCGCCAACATTCCCAACTACGGCAATCTTGCCGCCGCAACCGGCGCCACCGTCAGCAGCCTGTTCAACGCTAAGTTTAGCGACGTTGACACCACCAGCAGCTCTCACACTTTTTCCGGCATCGCGATTACCGGTAATGCGGAGGACGGGACTCATGGACATTGGGAGTACTCCACCGATAGCGGAGCAAGCTGGACCCAGATCCCAACCGCCGGTTTGAGCGATACCGCCGCCCTGGTTATCGGCAGCGCCGCTAACAACATGATCCGCTTCAACCCGGACACCGCCGATTACAACGGCACCCCAGGCGCTCTGACGGTGCGTTTGTCGGACGGCAAAAGCTTTGTTACCAGCACAAATGCTTTAGATCTCAAGCTGCTTGCCACCGGGATCACGGATGGTTGGTCAAACGCCATATCCCTGACCACCAGCGTGACTCAAGTCAATGACGCACCGATCATTTCCAACCTGGACGGCGACAACGTTGCTTTCGTCGAAGCAGTCGGCGTCAACGTGGCGGGCATCGCGGTCTATATCGACAACGGCGGCAATGCCTCGCTGGGGGATATCGATCTGATCACCCGCACTGAGACCACGTTCAATGGCGCCACGCTCACCGTACGAGATCACCTTGGCGCCGATTCCAATGATTTCTTCGTGATACAGACCGGCGTCAACAACATCTCGATCAGCGGCGGCTTTACCACGCCTTCCGGTCTGAAGCTGTTCAATAGCGGCTCGTCGATCAACTACAACGGCGTAAGCGTCGCCGCCATCACCAACAACAGCAGTACCGGCACGCTTGTACTCACCTTTAACGCCAACGCCACGGGAGCTGCGGTTGATGCGATCCTGCATAACCTTGCCTACTCCAACAACAAAGACGCGTTGACGGCGGGCACTAAGGATATCGATATCATCTTTAAGGACGGCAACGCTACCCAGGCGAACAATGTCCAGGGCTCAGGCGGCGAATTATCGACCACTGCCACGGTGCATATCACCCTCTCGCCGTCCAACGACGCGCCGTCGTTTACCGCCGGTGCCACGATTTCAGACAATGAGGATGTCACACCGTTGCCGCTAGTGCAAAGCACGCTTGGCTCGCTGCTTGGCGGCGCCAATTTTACCGATCCTGACGGCGGCGGCAATCTTGCCGGCGTAGCCGTCAGCGCTTACTCGGACAAGAGCAACAATGCCCAGATCCTCGGTTCGTGGCAGGTTTCCTTCGATTCAGGTACGACATGGACCAACTTGTCGGATCTCAGTACCACAGCCGGCGGCATCTCCGCATCCAAGGCCCTGCTGCTGTCCGCAAACACCATGGTCCAGTTTGTGCCGGATGCGAACGCCAATACCGCCGGACTCGCCACTCCGCCCAGGCTGACCGTATTTGCGGTTGAAGACGGCATCCCGGTGGGGGCGTCCGCCGTCAATGCGCCGGCGATAACCTTCTCGACAGCCGCCGGCACGCTTGTAACCTACGACACCACGGCAGACACCCTGGAAGCGCGGGTGTCCGCTGCCAGCGTCAACATCGACGTACAGATTACGCCGATCAATGACGCGCCGGTAGTGACGGCTACGGCTACCAACCCGAATCTCAACGAGAACAGTTCCACTGCCAGCGGCCTCAGTATCGACCCGGTTCTGCTGCTAAATTCAGGCGTTACGGTTGCGGATGTTGACCTAGCAACCAATGCCAACCTTACCAGCACGATCTTCGGACACGGCACCATTACGGTCAGTCTGCATAATTCCGGCTACACCGCCAGCGACTACGTTACCGGCGACGTGCTTTTCGTGGCCGGCACCCTGCCCAGCGGCGTCACGACTTCCGGCGGTACGGCCGGCGACCTGACGATTACGCTGGCCAACGGTACGACACTGGCGGAAGTGAAGACTATTCTCGAAAACATCGCTTACAAGAATACCGGAGATAACCCGACAGTCAGTCAGACCAATACGGACCGCCATTACCGCATCGTTGTCAATGACGGCAACAACGTCCAGGCGGGCGGCAATGCCGGCGGACCGGCCAAATCGTCGGCAAATATCGACGGCGTCCTGACCATTTCGCCTACCAATGACGCGCCGATAGTCGACTTGAATGGAGGCTCGGCGGGCAATGACAACACCGTGACCTTTACCGAAGGCGCCAATACCGCCAACACGCCGGCATATATAGCCGCCGCCAGCGGAACCCTGCTGAGCGACGTGGACAACGCCAATCTGACCCAGATGGTGATAACGGTGGGCGGCCTGCTGGACGGCAACAACGAAGTCCTGAACATTGACGGTACCCAGTTCCAATTGGCAACCGACCGGACGGTGACAAACTCCACCAGCCATTTCGACATAGCCTATGCCGGCGGGATCTTCACGATCACCAAGAATGGCGCCGCTATCGATTCTGTCGCCAATTTCCAGACGTTGTTACGGGGAATCACCTACGACACCCTGACCGACACCCCAACGGCCGGAGCCCGCACTTTCGACGTCCAAGTAACGGATGCCGGGGTCGACGATGCAGGAAACGCCGCCACCAAACTCGACAGCAATCTGCCCAGGACGACCCTTACCGTCGTTCCGGCCAACGACCAGCCGCGCCTTACCAATCTGAGTTCCTCGGTTTCGTTCCATGAAAATGCCCTTCAGGCCGGCGCGGACTGGCTCGACCAAAGCGTTACGCTGACTGAACTGGACGGCGCCAACTACAACAACGGCACCATCACCATCAGCGGTCTTGCAGCGGCGGACATCGTTTCGCTACCGTCAGCGCCCTCGGCAACACTGGGCAACGTCCAGTGGACCGGCGTGAACGGCGGCAATGTCCAGTACCATGACGGCAGCAGTTGGGTCACGGTGGGTACCGCGACCGGCGGCACGGCAGGCAACTTTGTGGTCACGCTCAACAGCAGCGCCACGCCCGCCATTGCCCAGCGCATCATCGAGAACCTGACGTTCAGGAACACCTCCGATGCGCCGGCCACCACGCGTACGTTGACCTATACGGTCAATGACGGCAGCGCGGGCGGCAGCGTCCTCGGCGCCACCCTCGGCGTGACCATCATCCGGGATAATGACGCGCCTGTAATGAGCGCAGCCTCGCTCGGCGGCACCTACACGGAGCGAAGCGCGACTGGGCTACAGTTGGTCAACGGCACGGTCGGCAGCACGATCCTGGTTTCCGACCCTGACAGCCCCACCAATTTCAACGGCGGATCGCTGACGGTCTCGTTATCCGGCTACCAGACCGGCGATACGTTAAGCGTCCTCAACGACAGCACGGCGGCGGGGCATATCAGCGTTTCCGGCAACACTGTCAGCTTTGGCAATGTCAGTTTCGCCGGCACCAGCGGCGGCAACGGCAACGATCTGGTCATTACCTTCAACTCCACCGCCGCCCCGGCGGCGGTGCAAGCCCTGCTCGCCCAATTACGTTACAGCAACACCGCCAACGATAACCCGACCCATTACGGTGCGGCTCCCACGCGCAATTTCACTATCACCCTTAACGATGGCGCCAATACCCACGATGCGGCCGCCGATGTTCCCGGGGCGCTGACGGCGACACTGAGCGGCACCATCACCGTCACCCCGACGGCCGACGCGCCAGTGATCGGGGCAAGCAACGCGATCTTCACCGAAGGCGGCAGCGCAGTGACACTTTCCCCAGCACTGACGCTCACCGACGCGGACGATACCCAGGCCACCGGAGCGACCGTGCAAATCAGCGCCAACCTGCAAACGGCTTACGATAGCCTGGCGGTAGCGGGTACGGTTTTAGGCAACACGATCGGCGGCACTAACATCACCGTGACCGGTTACGATTCCAGCACAGGCACACTGACCCTCAGCGGCACCGATACACTGGCCAATTACCAGGCCGCCCTGCGCACGGTCACTTTCAGCAACAGCAATGAAGACCCGGCCGGCAACAACCTGACCGGTACGCGCACCCTCACTTGGTCGGTTACCGATGCCAACTCGAATAATATCGGCGGCAGCGGCGCAACCGGCACCACGACCAGCACCGTAACACTGTATCCGGTCAATGATGCACCCATCATTTCCGAGCTGGACGCAACTTCGGCCAATACCTATGTACAGGGCGGCGCGGCTGTCATCATCGACAGCAATGCAACACTCGGCGATTACGAACTGGCCGTCCGCGACAACTGGGCCGGAGCAAAACTCACCATCGCACGGTCAACCGGCGCCAGCACCGATGACGTTCTCGGCGCTTCCGGCACCAGCTCGTCCGGGCTGTACCTGAATGCCGGCAATATTCAGGTCGATGGCACTACCGTTGGAACCTATACCAATAGCGGCGGCACCCTGACCATGACTTTCGGCGCAACGGCTACCACCGCCCTTGTCAACAAAGCGCTGCAAGGCATCACCTACGCCAACGCAATTACGACGGCGGGCAGCCTTGGCTACAACAGCGTTATCCTGCGCGTCGGCATCGACGACCAGAACACCGACACCACGGGCGGCGGCACGGCGGGGACGGCAACCGGAGCTCAAAAACAGGGCAGCGGCGGCCTGAAGACCGCAACGCAGGACATTGTCGTAAACATCAATAGGCGCCCGATCGCGAATGCGGATACCGGTTCGGTCAGCGAAGGCGTCTTGACCTCGGACGCCACCACCGTATCGGGAGACGTGACGCCGGCCGGCACAGCCGGCGGCAACGTCCTGGACACCGACCAGGACGGGGACACACTGACCGTGCAGGGAGTGCAGGCAGGTACGCAGAGCGGACCATTGACCGGCAGCGTGAACACCGCCGTCAACGGCAGCTATGGATCGGTCAATATCGCCGCCGACGGCAGCTACACCTACGCGGTCGACAACACCAACGCCGCGATCCAGCACCTTGCAATCGGCGAAACCAAAACCGACACGTTCTCCTATACGATCAGCGACGGCAGAGGCGGCACCTCCACCACCACGCTGACCATCACCATCAACGGCACCAACGACGCACCGGTGCTGAGTGATACGGCGCTCACCGTCACCCAGGCTGAAGACGACGGCATTCCAGGCAGCGGCACGGCCGGCACCCTGGTTTCCGCGCTCGCCGGCGGCAGCAACATTGCCGATCTCGACGCCGGCAATCCCAAGGGCATCGCCATCACGGCCACCGACAGCACGCATGGCACTTGGTATTACAGCACTACCGCCGCGCCAAGCTGGACAGCGTTTACCGCCACCGGCAACAGCGCACTGCTGCTGGCCGCCGACGCCAACACCCGCATCTATTTCAAGCCGACAGGTGACTGGCACGGCAGCATCACCGGAGCGCTTACTATCCGCGCTTGGGATACTACCAGCGGCAGTAACGGGAGCACAGCAGGCCTGAGCAATGCAGGTTCCAGCACCGGCGGCACGACCGCTTTTTCTACAGCGACGGATAGCGTTGATCTAACAATCACCCCTATCAACGACGCTCCTACACTCAGCGGCAGCACCACGCTGGCTGCCACCAATGAAGACACAACGTCATCCGCCACCGCTGCAACCATCGCAGGCGCATTGACCTATGGCGACGCCGCTGACGACCAGACCGGCAACGGCGGCAACTCTACCGCCACGGCGCGGACGGCGCTGGCCATTGTCGGCAATGCGGCGACAGCGGGCCAAGGCGTCTGGCAATATACGACCGACGGCAGCAGTTGGAATACTATATCGACTACAATCGGCAACACCACCGCAGTCGTGCTCGACCTTGGCAATACCAATCACCAGATCCGCTTCGTTCCGGCAACCGACTATAACGGTACGCCTGGCGTATTAACACTGCGCGTAGCCGACGGGTCCTGGAACAGCGCGACCGGAATACAAAACATCAACGCCGCAGTCGGCGGCACCGGCGCTTGGTCAAGCGGCACAGGGACACTAGGCATCACCGTTAATGCATTGAACGATGCACCGACCGTTAGCGGCCTAAACGCCACGCCGACCTTTGTCGAAGGTATCGATACCGCCGGTAACCGTACAGTCATCGGCACCCCGATCATTCTCGATTCCAGCGTTACTATCGGCGACATCGAAATCGTCACCCAAGCTGTCGACAATTTTAGCGGTACGACACTGACCATTGCCCGCGACAACGGCAGCGGCAGTTTCTCGGCCAACGCCCAGGATATTTTCGGCCTGGACACAACCGGCACCGTCAGCATTGCCGGAACTGTGATTTCCGTCAGCGGCACCGCGATGGCCGACATCACCAGCAATAGCGGCGGCCAACTGCTCATTACTTTCCGCTCAGCGGCAACCAGCGCCCAGGTAAACACAGTGGTCAGCGCAGTAACCTATGCGCTCAATTCTGATACACCGCCCGCCAACGTCACATTGCGCTATCGCTTCAACGATGACAATCAGGCCGCCGCCCAAGGCAGCGGCGGCAGCCTGACCGGTGACGCCACCATCACGGTCGGCATCACCGCCCAAAACGACATACCGCTGGCAGTGGACGACACCAACGCCATTACCGAAGATGCAATGCCAAACACTACGACAGGCAATGTCATCACCGGGATCGGTTCTCCAAATACCAGCGCAGACAGCGACCCCGAAAACGACACGCTAACCATTACCGCATTGCGCACCGGCGCCGAAGGAGCCGGAGGAAGCACTACGGCCGTCACCAGCGGCACGACCAGCGCCAACGGTACGCTGCTCGCGGGCAGCTACGGTTCCATCACGCTCGGCGCCGACGGCAGCTACAGCTATGCACTCGACAATGCCAACGTCACGGTCAATGCATTAAGGAACGGCCAAACCCTGACCGAAACCTTTACCTACACCCTCAGCGACGGACACAGCGGCACCGATACCGCACAGATAACCATCACTATTTCCGGTAACTCAGACGGCGCACCATCAATCGTTCCAGTGGACGGTAACGGCGCAGCCATAGGTCAAGTGACGGTCAATGAATCCGGCCTGACCGGCATCGGCGACACGACTGAAACCAACACTGGCTCGGTCACCTTGTCGGCAGCGGACGGATTGACCAGCATCAATGTCGGCGGCACTACAGTCACATTGGCGCAATTGAATGCGCTGGGCAGCACACCGGTCGTTATCAATACGTCGAAAGGCGCGATCACACTGACCGGCTACACTTCAACCTCGAATGTAGGCGGCGTCTCGACCGGCGGCACACTGGCATACCGCTACACGCTGTCCCAAGTACAAACCACACCGGCGGCGACCGGGAACAGCGACGCAATTGCCCTGACCATCACCGATGCGGGCGGCGGCAGCGCTAACGGTACGCTGACCGTCAGAATCGTTGATGACGTTCCTACAGCCAATGCCGACGCCAACAGTGTCAACGAAGGCACGACCTTGGCCGCGACCACGACTACCGGCAATGTGTTTGGCGCAACCGGCGCTACGGCCGGCGATGTCGCCGACCGGATCGGCGCGGATAACACGGCGACACCGGTAACGGCAGTGAGTTTCGGCGGCAACGCCAAGACTGTCGGAACCGTGTTCAACAGCACCTACGGCAGCCTGATACTGAATGCCGACGGCAGCTACAGCTATGCACTCGACAATGCCAACGTTACGGTCAATGCATTAAGGAACGGCCAAACCCTGACCGAAACCTTTACCTACACCATTACCGACGCAGACGGCGACACAGGCAGCACTACCCTCGTTATCACTATCAACGGCGTCACCGACGGCGCACCATCAATCGTTCCAGTGGACGGCAACGGCGCAGCCACAGGTCAAGTGACGGTCAATGAATCCGGCCTGACCAGCGTCGGCGACACGACTGAAACCCATACCGGCTCGATCACCTTGTCGGCAGCGGACGGATTGACCAGCATCAATGTCGGCGGCACTACAGTCACATTGGCGCAATTGAATGCGCTGGGCAGCACACCGGTCGTTATCAATACGCCGAAAGGCGCGATCACGCTGACCGGCTACACGTCAACCTCGAATGTAGGCGGCGTCTCGACCGGCGGCACACTGGCATACAGTTACACGCTGTCCCAAGTACAAACCACGCCGGCGGCGACCGGGAACAGCGACGCCATCGCCCTGACCATCGCCGATGCGGGCGGCGGCAGCGCTAACGGTACGCTGACCGTCAGAATCGTTGATGACGTTCCTACAGCCAATGCCGACGCCAACAGTGTCAACGAAGGCACGACCTTGGCAGCGACCGCGACTACCGGCAATGTGTTTGGCGCGACCGGCGCTACGGCAGGCGATGTCGCCGACCGGATCGGCGCGGATAACACGGCGACACCGGTAACGGCAGTGAGTTTCGGCGGCAACGCCAAGACTGTCGGAACCGTGTTCAACAGCGCCTACGGCAGCCTGACACTGAATGCCGACGGCAGCTACAGCTACTCTCTGGACAATGCCAACGTCACGGTCAATGCATTAAAGAACGGCCAAACCCTGACCGAAACCTTTACCTACACCATTACCGACGCAGACGGCGACACCAGCAGCACCAACCTCGTTATCACTATTAACGGCATAAATGATGCTCCGGTGGCAAAACCGGATACTAATACCGTCAATGAAAACGCCATACTCACGGTTATTACAGCCAATGGCGTCATTCAGAGCGGCACTGTATTGACCGGTGTCGACACCGATGTTGAAAGCGATACACTAACCGTCATCGGTGTTAAAACAGGAATTGTCGCCGACGTTGCAGCAGTCGGCACCGCCAATATCGCCGGCACGCTTACCGGTACTTACGGTACACTGACGCTGGCCGCCAACGGCAGCTACGTTTATGCTGCCGACCAGGCTGTCACTGATCGCTTGGGTTTGGGCGTGACCGCCACCGACACCTTTAGTTACGCCATTTCCGACGGTAACGGCGGTACTGCATTTACCACGTTGGTTATTACCGTTACCGGCACCAACGACGCGCCAACCACTGTCGGCCTGTTGCCTCCGGTTACGCAGGCGGACAGCACTATGGTTAGCTTAACTACGGCCGGTGGGTTTGCCGATCCCGATAGCAACAACATCTTCACTTATTCGGCTAGCGGCTTGCCTGCGGGCCTGTCAATCGATGCAAATACCGGTATGATTAGCGGGACCTTGGCCCATGATGCCAGCCAAGGTGGAGTGGACGGGGTGCATACCGTGGTTGTCACCGTCACTGACAGCCAAGGCGTGCCTGTTAGCCAAACATTCAGCTTCACCGTCACTAACCCGGCTCCTGTGGCTAATCCTGATACCAACGCGGTTAATGAAAGCTCGACGCTGACGGTTAATGCCGCCAATGGCGTCATCCGAAGCGGCGGCGCGCCAACCGGCACCGATACCGATGCGGATGGCGATACCCTAACCGTCATCGGCGTTAAATCCGGCACTGCCGCTAACGCTGCCGCCGTGGGTACTTCCAATGTCGGATCGGCCGTGCGTGGCACATATGGTACGCTGACTCTGGCCGCCGACGGCAGTTATACCTACCAGGCTAATGCGGTCGATGTCAGCGCTATCGTTACCGATACTTTTAGCTATGCGATTTCCGACGGTAACGGAGGCATCTCGTTCACCACCTTGGTCATTAGCGTTACCGGTACCGGTAAGGCGCCCAATGCGCCTGAAGGTTCGGTAATCCAGCTAGCCAATAGCCCGTCTTCATCTTCAGCTTCCGATACGGTTCAAGACAGCAGTACGGCCAATCCCACTTTTACCTCGACCGGCAGCTCCAATTCACAAAATTCAGGAGCCACTGTCACTGATGGCGAAGACAAGTCACCGTCGGAAGGCAGACAGTCCACAAAGACAGGAGATTCGATCCATTATGAACTGGAGTTGACCGGCTCTTTAAAAAACCAATTGGTACTGGAAAACAAAGAATTTTCATTCAGAATTCCAAACGGAGTATTCACCCATACCAATCCGAACGAACACCTGAGTTTTAAGGCGACCTCCCCCTCCGGTGGTGCTTTACCCTCCTGGATCCATTTCGATCCCAACACCAAGACCTTTTCCGGCGTTCCCCCCGTAGGTTCAAAGACTGAGACGGTGCTAGTCATCGTGAAAGACAGCAATGGCAAGGAAGTCAGCGCCAACTTCACTATCGGGGTTAATAAGGAAGACAGCACCCAGACTAGCCCATTAAGACAAGCCGATAGTAAACCTAAAATAATCAAACCGCAGGCCCGCATAAGCAACTTCGATACGATCTCAGGTAAACCCGGCCTAACCGAACAAGTGCATGCGGTCGGCAGGTTGAGCCGATTGCAGGAAAGCCGAGCCTTGCTGGACAGCTTAAAACAATTATAACCATTCCCTTTTAGATAAACTTTAATATGCATTATTACAAAACCCTTGGCCTTACCCTGATTGCAACGGCCACGTTAAATAGCTGCGCCATCGTTCCTGAGCCGGTTAATCCTCAAGATCGCCTGTCCAGCATGATCAGTGACCGTGCTGAAATGTACCGCCAGCAGGAACCTATCAACCAACCCCTGACTTTCTACGATGCGCTGGCGCGGGCGCTAAAATATAATTTCGATCACCGCCTGACCGTGATGGAGGTGGTGTTACAGGATAGCCAGCTTGAGGTCGCTACCATCAATATGCTGCCGCGTCTGGCTATCAATGCCGGTTATCAAGGCCGCCAGGATGAGCTGGCGTCCAGCAGCCAATCGGTTCTTACCCGCAGGCAATCGCTGGAAGCTTCAACCTCCCAGGACACCTCGCGCGGCGTCGCCGACCTGTCCTTTACCTGGAACCTGCTCGACTTCGGTGTCAGTTATTTCCAGGCCAAACAACAAGCCGACCGGATATTGATTGCGCAAGAACGCCGCCGCAAGGTCATCAACAACCTGATCAAAGAAGTTTTGTCGGCTTATTGGAGCGCCAATATCGCCGACCGCTTGCTGCCCAAACTGGTGCCGGTGCTGGCCGATGCCGAAAAAGCGCTGGCGCTGAGCAAAACCATCGGCGAAGACCGGCTGCAACCGGTGGTCGGTACGCTCGAATACCAGCGCAGCCTGTTGCGCACTATCGCGCAATTGAAAAAGCTGAAAGCCGATCTGTCCATCGCCAAGCCCAAGCTGGCCGGTTTAATCAATGCGCCGATGAACACGGGCTTTACGCTGGCAAAACCGGAGCAAACCCCGGAACCACCGAAACTGAAAGCAACGCCGGCCGAACTGGAAAACCTGGGACTGTTTTACCGGCCGGAATTACGCGAGGAAATTTACCAGGAGCGTATCAGCCGCAACGAAGTCTGGAAAGAAATGCTGAAAGTGCTGCCTGGCCTGACTATCCCAATATCGGCAAACTGGGACAGCAACTCTTTCCTGGTTCATTCGATGTGGCTGGAGGCCGGCGCCCGCACCACGTTCAACCTGGTTAACCTGCTGGCGGCGCCTAAAGTGTGGAGAACGGCCGAAACCCAGGTCGAAGTTGCCCGGACCCGCCGCAAAGCGCTGAGCGTCGCCGCTCTGGTGCAGATTAATATCGGCTACCAGCAATATCTTAAAGCGCTGGACGGTTATCAAAGCGCCACTGAATTGAGCAAGATCGACGAAAGCCTGTTCAAGGCCGTGACCGATAATACCGAGGTCGATGCCGGCTCCGAACTTGACCGCATCCACGCGGCCACCGCCGCGCTTGCCTCGCAGCTGGAAAAAGAGCAAAGCATGTCGGAAGTTTACGCGGCGCTCGGCAATATCTACTCTTCAATCGGTCTGGACCCTGCGACCGGTCAGATCGACCATGTAACCGTGCGCGCCCTGTCCGTTCAATTGGAAAAAACCTTAAGCCGCTGGTATGCCGGCGACTTGCCAAAATTGCCGAATGAAGCCGCGCCGCTCCAAACCGGGCTGAACAAGCAATGAGACGTTCAACGATGATCCTGGCGCTTGCGTTGGCGCAGGCTCCGGCCTTGGCTGAGCCGCCTGCTCCAGCCGAACTGCACCTTCGCGCCCAGCTCAAAGCCCGGCAAAGCACGATGATTGCCAGCGAAATAAGCGCCCGGATCAGCCAGCTTAAGCTGCATGACGGCGAGCGCTTTTCGGCCGGACAAGTGCTGATCGGTTTTCACTGTACGCTTGAGGAAGCGCAGTTAAGTAAAGCTCAAGCAACGCTGGGGAAAAAAATTAGAACTTACGAGGTGAATCAGCAACTGGAAACCCGGCGCTCGATCGGCGCGCTGGAGCTTGCGGTGTCCAAGGCCGAGTCGGAAGAAGCCAAAGCCGACCTGCGCATTGCCCAGGCTATGGTGGATCGCTGCGTTATTCATGCGCCGTTTTCCGGCAAAGTATCGGAAGTGATCGCCCGCCCTTACCAATCGGTCCGTCCCGGCGATCCGCTGCTGGAAATTCTTGACGACAAGGATCTGGAGGTTGAATTCATGGCATCCTCGCGCTCCATGCCTAACCTGGCTCCCGGCAAGCGTTTCCGGGTTACGCTGGATGAGGTCGCCAAATCTTACCAGGCCGAAATAACCCGGATCGGCGGCAAAGTCGATCCGGTCAGCCAAACGGTTAAAGTATACGGCCGCATTATCGACAAGGCCGACGAGTTGTTACCCGGCATGAGCGGCGCTATCGAGTTCCCGGCAAGTCAGTGAACGAATATCCCGGCCAGCATCTACTCCGGCTCACGCTCTTACTGCAACTGGAATCCCGCGCCCGGCTGGCCCCGGCCGAGGAATTGCCTTATGTAATGGTCAATGAGACCAGCGAGCTGTTTCCTTACCGGCAGGCGTTGCTTTGGCGCAAGGAGCCGGCTAGCCTGATTGCGGCGTCCGGGGTCGCCGGCCTGGAAAAAAACAGTCCTTACGCACTCTGGGCAATGCCGATGATGCAGCATTTTTCCAGGGATCCGCGCGCCGAGTTAATTTCTGCTTTCGGCGCTGACGACCTGCCGCCTGAACTGGCCCGCGACTGGCATGAATGGGCGCCCGAATTTGGCTTGTGGGTGCCGTTGCCGACGCCGTCGGGTGGAACTCATATACTGGCGTTTTTCAGGGAAACGCCCTGGAACGAAGCCGAGATCCATTTACTCTCTTACCTGACCGAAACCTACGGTTATGCACTGGCCTTGTCTGAAGCAGCCAAACCGCACAAGCCTTGGAAAGAACGGATTCAGGACCGCAAGCGGCCGTTTATTATCGGCGGCCTGGTGCTGGCCGCCGCTTTTTTCCCGGTTCGGCAATCGGTCCTGGCCGAAGCGGAAGTGATTCCGCACCAGCCCAACCTGGTGCGCGCGCCGCTGGAAGGCGTGGTAGAAAATTTCTACGTCCAACCGAACGAAGAAGTCAGTGCCGGGCAAAAGTTGTTCTCGCTGGATACGACCCAATTGCAAAGCCGCCTCAAAGTGGCCGAGGAAACCCGCGACATCGCCCAAACCGAATACCTGCAAATGACACAACAGGCGCTGCTGGACCCTACGGTAAAAGCCAAGCTGGCCGGCCTGAAAAGCAAATGGGATCAACAGGCGGCGGAAGTCGATTATGTGCGCACCTTGCTCGAACGTTGCGTGGTCACGGCTAATCAGGCCGGGGTGACGGTATTCGACGATCCGAACGATTGGTTGGGTCGGCCGGTCACGCAGGGCGAAAAAATCCTCGCTGTCGCCAATCCGCAAACCGTCGAACTGGAAATCCGCCTGCCGATGGATGATTTAATCGCGCTGAAAGCGGGCGACGAGGTGCTGTTTTTCCCCAATGTTGCCCCGCATCGCCCGTTGCCGGCCAGCCTGACTTATTTCAGCTATCGCACTAGCCCCACCCCGGCCGAGGTGATGGCCTACCGGCTCAAAGCCGGTTTTTCGGATACCGCCAATCTGCCGCGCCTGGGCTACCACGGCACCGCCAAGCTCTACGGTACGCGGCGGCCGTTCCTGCTTTGGTTGCTGCGTAAGCCGTTACGCACCGCACGGTTATGGCTGCCGTGGTAGAACCCGGAAAAACCGACTGGCCGGAACTGCGTGAAGATTTGGCGCTTTCTCCCGGCCCCAGGGCGTCCGACGGCGCGCCGACCTGGACCTTGCATGATCCGGCTGCGCACCGGTATTACCGGCTGGGCTGGCTGGAGTTCGAATGCCTGCAACATTGGGGCTTGGCCGATGCGCAAGCCATTGCAGAGGCCATTGAGCACAATACGCCGCTCAATACCGAAGCCGCCGAGATCGCGGAATTCGCCCTGTTCCTGGACAAACACCAATTAGCCAAGCCGCGCGGCCCGGCAGCGAGCCGCCGTCTGGCAGAGATCAAGAAAGCTTCGCATACCGGATTCTGGCTCTGGCTATTGCACAATTACCTGTTTATGCGCGTTCCGTTGCTGCGCCCCGATCCTTATTTGAAGAAAGCTCTGCCTTCGCTAAGCTGGTTGTTTCAACGGCGGTCTATTGTATTGTTGCTGGTCATGGCCTGCGTGGCAGTCTACCTGGTCGCCCAGCAATGGAGTTCATTCAGCCATAGTTTTCTCTACGTATTAACGCCGGAGGGAATACTGATCTCGGCGGCGATGCTGTCCTCGTCCAAACTGCTCCACGAACTGGGGCACGCTTTCACCGCCAGCCGAGCCGGATGCCGGGTGCCCTGCATGGGCATCGCGCTGATGATGGGGTTGCCGGTGCTGTGGACTGATGTGACTGATGCCTGGCGTCTGCCACGCCGCCACGACCGCCTGCTGATCGATGCCGCCGGGATGCTCGCCGAACTGGCGCTGGCCGTGCTGGCAACGCTGCTATGGGTAGTGCTGCCGGACGGGGCATTGCGCAGCGGCGTTTATGTGCTGGCCAGCACGACTTGGCTGATAACGCTGGCGATTAATCTCAATCCGTTCATGCGCTTCGACGGCTATTATTTGTTTGCCGATTACCTGGATGTCGCCAACCTGCAAGACCGCTCTTTTGCGCTGGCGCGCTGGCATCTGCGCGAAAGCCTGTTTCGCTTCGAACTGCCGCCGCCGGAAGTCTGGCCGCAAAACCGCCGCCGTCTGCTGATTGCCTACGCTTACGCAACTTGGATTTATCGCTTGCTGCTGTTTGCCGGTATCGCCTGGGCGGTTTATCACTTTTTTTTCAAGGCACTGGGCTTGGCGCTGTTCGCGGTGGAAATCATCTGGTTCATCCTGCGCCCGATGACCAAGGAAGTTGCGGTCTGGCGAGAGCTGTTCGCCAGCCACGGCAAAGCCATGCGGCCTTGTCTGGCTTGGCTGTTGCCCGTCATCGTTCTGGCCTTGCTGTTCATTCCCTGGCAAGCGCATTTGCTGATTCCGGGACTGCTGCGCGCCGAAGCCGAATTTACCTTGTACAGCACGCAACCGGCACGGGTCGAGCGCGTGCTGGTGCATGAAGGGCAAAACGTTAAGGCCGGACAAATCCTGGCCGAACTGGCTTCGCCCGATCTTGATTTTCGCATTGCCAGCGCCGAGCGGCATTGGATGGAATTAACCCAACAGCTGGCATCGCAAAGCCTCGACCTGGCCTTGGCGCGGCATAACCCGATGGACCTGGAAGCCTTGCAATCAACATTGGCCGAACTGGAAGGCCTGCGTGGCGCGCACGAGCAACTGACTTTGCGCGCGACGTTCGACGGCTATATCCGGGACTTATCGGATTCGTTACGCCTAGGCGAGTGGCTGGCTAAGGATGAACCGCTGGGAATGGTTGTCGGCGCCGGCAATCTGGCCGTGGCTTATGCCGAAGAAGCCGACTTGAGCCGCTTGCAGCCGGGCGCGGAAGGCCTGTTTTACCCGGACGGGGCTGACCTACCGGCATTCCCGGCGCAGGTGCTGAGCATTGACCGGACCGGCGCCCGGCAACTGACGCTGGTGGAACTCGCCTCCCGTTATGGGGGAGCCATCGCGGTCCGCGAGGATGAGCAGCACCGGTTGATTCCTGAGCAAGGCGTTTACCGCTTGCTGCTGCAAACCGGAAATACCGTATCCGCGCAGCCCATTACCGTTCGCGGCCGACTGGCGTTGAGCACGCCGCCGGAAAGTCTGGCCGGGCGTCTGGTGCGTTCGGCGGTGGCGATATTGATCAGGGAAAGCGGTTGGTAGGACATGCCGTGCGCACCTTTTCAATCTGAATCTGACCGGGATTTATACCTAAAAACTCTAGGCGTAGTCAGCTGGGCCGCCATTAACTTGCCCAACGGGAACAGCGCAAATTGACAGAGCCAGTCGGTCATCTCGGTACCCCGTAAGCCATCACAAACACCATCGGCGTTAATGACAAGCCAATCGTCCACCATCGGATTACGCCCCTTTAATGGCTGTAGCCAAGCCGACGCCCAGCGCAGTGACCAGCGGAACGGTAATGGTCGAGGTGGTGACGCCGCCGGAATCGTAGGCGATGCCGATGATTTCAGGGGGCGCAAAAGGCGTCATGATAATCACCCCGCAATAACCGCCGATAATCAGGTAATACAACGGCCAGCCCCGGATAATTCTCAATACGCCGACCAAAATGGCAAAGCCGACCGACAGCGCAACGGTAATGCGCAAGCCGAACGCATAACTGTCTTTAGCGTCCTCGGTTTGCCCGATAATACCGGCCTTACTGGCAATGCTCGCCGCCTCCTGGGCAATGGCGATCAGCGCCGGTTCCGCCACCGTAGTGCCAAAGCCCAAACAAAAAGCAAACGTCAGCAGCCAGAACAAACTGCCTTTGCGGGCGAGCGCATAAGCCATCGATTCGCCGATTGGGAACAGGCTTTGCTCAAGCCCGTGAACAAACAGGGTAAGGCCGAGAACAACGAAAAGAGTGCCTGCGATTAAATTACCGACATCGGGAATAGATTGTCGGATAACCAAAACCTGGAACACCAAAACAACCGCAAGGATAGGCGCCAAGTCCAGAAAACTGCCGAACAGTTGTTTAATAAAAGGATTTTTAAACATCCAGGTCCTTTATCCGGGTTGAATTCGCCAAGCTCAACATTGCTCGACCTCTTTTTTAAACGCTTTTATTTCCCGTGAAGGCCCCATCACCACCAGAATATCTCCCGCATCCAGACGGTGCTCTTTTTCGCCGATTGCAAAATGCAATTGATCGCCTAATTCCCTATCGACAACGCCGATCAGAATGAGATTATGTTTTTCACTCAGTTTTAAGTCGCTGGCTTTGGTGTTTTCCAGACAGGAGCCTTTAGGGATTTCTACTTGCGCCATGTTCAAGTCATACCGGCCGAAAACAGTATTATCCAGAATATTGGTAATATCCGGTTTGGTTAACATTTCGTGGGTTTTCCTGCCGCAAATCTCATAGGGATCGATGATCTTATTAGCGCCTGCGGCCAATAATTTTTCAGCGGATTCAGGGTCGTCGACAATAGCGACAATGGTAATATTTTTATCAATCGCCCGCGCTGAAATAGTTAAAAACACATTGTCGAAATCCCTGGGATAAAAACAAAACAGGGTATCGACATCAGTACCTATGCCTATCGATCGAAGCGCATCGTCATTGCGAAAATCAATGACTTTGGTGTCAAAGCCTTTTTCTGCGACCAGCGCGGCTTCGGCCTCGTCTTTCCCGATAAAAATAATGCTGCATTGCTCCGGATTCAATCGGCTCATCGCTTCCAAAGACATCACACTGTAGCCAAATACGGCAATGCGTTTCATCGTTTTCTCCCGCGTTTTAACCGGCTTTTTTCAATTTGATCACGGAAATAGTCGATAGAGTATTCCCTGCCTATAACGACCAGCAAGTCACCGTCCCGTAATACAAAGAATGACTCCGGATTAAAATAAAAATGCTGATTTTTTATCGGATAGCTGTTCTTATGTTTTTGATGCACCGGATTGGCGCTGATTATCCCCAGCAACATCAGTTTCCTTTTTTCAAAGTCAATCTCGGCGATGCTCATCCGCTCAATGAATGAACCGGGATGCACGCACAATGTTTCCATGATGATGTGGCTTTCCTCACGGATGATGCCCAAAATCGCCTCAAAAGCCACCGGCTGACCGATATATTCGGCGACCACCATTCCGGCTATTTCAAACGGCTGGATAACATTGCTTGCGCCCGCCTGATAGAGTTTTTTTACATTATCCTGATTGTTGGCGCGGGAAATAATCTTGATACCCGGGTTTAAATGCCGACTGGTCAGCGTGATATAAACATTGATAACATCATCGCCGGTCGTACAGATAACCGCCGTTGCACCGTTATTAATACCCGCGTTCTGTATCACTCCGTTTTTGCTGGCATCCTCATGGATAACCAGATAGCCCAAGCGCTTTGCTTTTAAGACGTTAGCTTCTTTGGGATCGATAATAACAAAATTCAGCTGGTCTTTTTCAAGTTGCCTGGCGATATGCTGCCCTACCCGGCCAAATCCGCAAATAATAATAAAGTCATCAAAGCGGTTCAGTGCGGCGTAAGTACTGTTTTCGCGCAACTCGTCCATCTCCTCATTAAATGCCGTAACGATGATGGAAACCAGAAAAGACAAGACGCCCAGACCCACCAGAATCAATACCATTGCAATGATTCGTCCGCCGGTCGTCTGCGGCGATATATCGCCGTAGCCGACGGTTGCCACAGTAACGACCGCCCAGTAAAACCCCTCGAACAGGTTTTTAACCTGCCCGCCATTAGCGGGGTTTTCAAACAAATAAATGGCCGTGCTGCCGATAAACACCAGAAAACCCAAAAAAATGCCCAGCGTAACGAGCTCGAAGCGCCTGCTGACCAAGATCCTGGCAAATACTTTGATGCTATTAAAATAGCGGAACAGCTTAAACAGGCGAAAAAGAAGAAATATCCGCATGACCCGCAACGGCCTGTAGGTAGGCAAAATAGCGAGCAAATCGATCAAGGCCAGCGGGGTAAAAATATACTTTATTTTCTTGGCAAGAATGATTCCGGTAACCTTGCCCAGACGAAAAGGAACATTCAAATATTCGGCCTTTTCATAATGTTCAAGAATGATTTTGTGATTGTCGCTGTACAGCCAGCCCCGCAACAAATACTCGGCGATAAACAGACTGATTACGCAACGCTCGAACAACACCTCGCTTTCGCCCAATTTATGATCCACCTCGTAAATCAGCAGAAAAACGCTGAGCATCACTAGGCAAATCATAAACACATCGAAATATGATTTAAGCGGGCTGCCGGCATTCTCCAGCAGGTCATAGAAAAACAGCTTGGTGCGTTGGTAACGCTTCGATGCTTTCAGGAAGTAAGCAAAATAAACAATCAGTCGTGTGAGCATATTTCTGCCGGCAAGCCTTCTTCAATGGTTAACGATTGTGTGACGGTATGGACTTCGTTGCAGTTCAAATCATCCCGAAAGCATGGCATCTCTTGCCGATGTAATTTATTCATGAGGCTTACTAATTTCCGGCTTGGCGGTAAGGTAACGTTGTTTAGGACTGGAAGGTTTGTCGGGAATGGTTAGAGCCAATCAACTCTTTTTCAAGCGTGTCGGTCAATTCGCATTTGAGTTCGATACGATTGGATTCTTGCAATTCTTGTTTAATCATGGCTTTTTAAACTTCACAACCTTGTTCAAAGGACTCAGGTTGATTTCATCGATCACTATCTGCGCCCGTGAATTAAGCACGTAAGACACCGCCTCGGCGACATCTTCCGGCTCGATAAAATTGCTTGGCTCATCGCCCGGCTCGAAAGACAGTTGCTCAAAAAATGCGGTTTTGACCATGCCGGGATTAATCAGGCAGACCCGCACATTGCTTTTGCCGCATTCTTCGCGCAAGGCTTGGGTAAAGCCCCGCAGCGCAAACTTGGCGGCGCAATACATCGCACCTTTGCGACTGCCTTTCAGAGCAGCTTCCGACCCGATAAAAATCAAATCGCCGTGATCTTTGCGCTTTAAGGCGGGCAGCAGCGCCTTAACTAAAAAGGCTTGACTGGTAAAGTTCAGGGTCATCAAGTCTTCAATTTGAGCATAAGAAAACTCTTCCACCGAGCCGAACTGCCCCCGCCCGGCACACAGGACCACCGCATCGATTCCGGGGAAGGCTAGCTCCAGTTCGCGGATTTTTTGCGGTATGTCATTTAACCGGCTTAAATCCAGTTGCACGGGAGTGAAGCTCTCCATCTGCCGGATAAACTTGGTGCTATCACGGGACACGCCGATGACATGATGGCCCTGTTGCAATAAATTCCTGGCGATGGCGCGGCCGATGCCGGAGCTGGCTCCGGTCACCAGAACGGTGCGTTTAATAGAGTTCATAAGTAACTTCTCAGTAAAAAATGTTCACCACGAACGACTGCAAGGATGCAGGAGGTAGAGCAATGCAGGAGCAATTGCCGAGACACGAAGAAATAAAACTTCGTGTTCTTCGTGTCTTCGTGGTGAATAAAAGCTTTTTTAGTCGTCTATTTACCATCATGCCGAACAAAGTTACGTGCATGGAAAAAATTTGGCGGCTGGAATGTAATTTAAGAGTTGTTCGGTGCAGTAGTGCATCATCTCCTGCTCCAGTTCCTGCTTGTAGGACACCATGCCTTGCTGACTAACCAATGGCCCGGCAAAGAGTTTTTCTTCAGGATAAAGTTTATGCACTTTTTTAAAGAAGTTCTCCGGCAATCTGAACACGCCAAGGCTGACCGAATGCAGCCGGTTTAAATCGATACGGAAAAAAACCTGCTCGAACAACTGCAGATACTGCTCTCGGTAGCCGACTTGATAAATCAGCGGATCGAAACGCAACCCGATTTGCCAGCCTTGTTCCTGCAATTTGCACAGCGCATCCAGACGGCGCTCAACCGACGGCGCTTTATCCTCGACTTTTGCGGCGATTTCATCCGGCGACAGGCTGAACGCCACGATGCAGCGCGGCAGCGGTTCGCGATTTAACAGACTTCTGACCTGGGTGCTTTTGGTTCTTAGCTCCAGCCAGGCATTGGGCAACGTTGCAAAAAACGGCAAGAACTGCTCGGCAAAGCCGGTTACCGGCTCCAAAGCCAGACTGTCGCAATCGTAGCCGGAAAAAAAATGCAGGTTTTCATCAGGCGACTCAACGCACAGTTGCCGGATGTCTTGCTGAAAATCCTCGTAATTGACAAACAGCACATAGTTGGCCGACTGGTACATGCCCTGCAAAAAACAGTAGCGGCAGTCGTACAGGCAATTGAGCATGTGCGAGAAGTAGTAATTCCTTGTCGCCCCGATGCCGTAACCCAAGGGCGCAGGCAGCGCATAGTTTTTATATTTTTCCGCCAGTATCAAGGCGGGCTGTTGCTTTTGCAGGCGGAAGTTTTGCGCTTTGGGGTTAAACACTTCGCCGTAACGGCCGCAGGTTATTTTCCTGGCTTGCGGGAAGCGCGCCACGATGTCCAACACACGCGGGTGTTGCAGGATGGCTTCTTCGATGTAAATGGTTTCAATCATATAGGCACAATGGAACTCAGATGACGCCGATAACTATGATGAACGCAGACAATTCAAGAAAAATCTTACTTAATCATAACTATCAGCGTCATCTGCGTTCTATTTTAATAGTTATCCAGCAATTTATATGGGTTTATCGTTTGATGCGCGTAATGTAGCACAGCTTGCCCCATCAAAAGGCTTGTGATTTATCACACCGACCTTATATAGGGTAAAATACTTTCAACTCAACCAACACATTATCAACCATGAAAACAAACAAGATAGGTTTTATCGGCGGCGGCAATATGGCATCCAGCCTGATCAGCGGATTGATTGCCAGCGGCCATGTCCCGGAACAGATTTGGGTGTCGGATATTAGCCCGGACACGCTAACCGCCCTGAAAACACAGCTAAACGTGAACACGTCGGTAAACAATGACGACATCATTAATGCGGTCGATGTCGTGGTCCTCGCGGTCAAGCCGCAGACACTGAGTGCTGTGGCGCAAAGCATCGCCGCGCAGGTTCAGCAAAAAAAATCGCTGGTGGTATCGATCGCTGCCGGTATTAACCAGAACAGTTTGAGCCGCTGGCTGGGCGCGGATACCGCCATCGTGCGCTGCATGCCCAACACCCCGGCGCTGGTGTTGACCGGCGCTACCGCATTGCATGCCAACGACAAGGTGACAGGCGAACAACGCGATCTGGCGGAAAATATTTTACGTTCGGTCGGCATTGCGTTGTGGGTTGAAGATGAAGCCGAGTTGGACGCGGTAACCGCCGTTTCCGGCAGCGGCCCCGCCTATTATTTCCTGCTGATGGAAGCCATGGAAAAAGCCGCGTTGGAACTGGGCTTAAGTCAAGAGACAGCCCGTTTGCTGGTGCAACAAACCGCATTGGGCGCAGCCAAAATAGCGCTGGAATCAGCCGAATCGCCGGAGCAGTTACGCAAACGCGTCACCTCGCCCGGCGGCACCACGCAACGGGCCATAGAGACTTTTGAGCAAGGTGGCTTTACCGAACTGGTTTCAAAAGCGTTACACGCGGCACGAGACCGCTCTATTGAAATGTCTAAACAAATGGAGAATTCATAATGGATTCGAGCTACATGACCGACCCGGCTATTTTTGTAATCGATTCGCTGTTTTCGCTGTATATCCTGGCGGTGCTGCTGCGCTTTTTATTGCAATGGTGCGGCGCCGATTTTTACAATCCTATCTCCCAATTCCTGGTCAAGGCGACGCATCCGCCGTTAAAACTGCTGCGCCGCTTTGTGCCGTCTATCGGCAAGATCGATACGTCCTCGCTGGTGCTGGTATTCGCCCTGCAAACACTGGCCGATTTTTCCATATTGCTGCTGAAAGGCGTCGCGATCAGTATCGGCGCATTGACCATTTTATCGCTGACCCAACTGGTGTCGCTGCTGATCAACATCTTCATCTATGCGGTATTTGCCAGAGCCATCCTCAGCTGGATGAATCCCGGCTCGTTTAATGCCGCGTCGTCTATCTTGTACAGCCTGACCGAGCCTGTGCTCAACCTCTGCCGCAGATTCATTCCCGACTTGGGCGGCATAGACTTGTCGCCGTTGGCCGCGTTAATGCTGTTGCAGCTGGCGAAAATGGTCATACTGCCGCCGTTGCATCAATTAGCCAGCTTGATCGGTTGAACTGGTACCATTGGGAACATGGAGTTTTAACCTTGAATCTCCATGTTCAGCCCAAAGCCAGCAAGGATGAATGGGCGGGGCTGCACGGCGAGCGCTTGAAGTTGAGAGTCAAAGCCGCGCCGGTCGACGGCAAAGCCAACCAGCACCTGATTGCATTCATAGCCGATGAGTTTGGCGTCAGCAAATCGGCCTGCAAGCTCATAACGGGCGAATCCGGGCGGGAAAAGCGTATCGCCATTAATTCGCCAAAGAAGCTCCCCTCCCTGCCGGATTCCCTGCACTTTGATATTTCTTTGTAACGGTTGCGTTTTGCATAAATACGAGAAGGTTCAAGACTAAAGAACGGCTTGTTTTTTCGCCTTGCGCCTTTTGCCCTTCGCCTACTCTTCAGTATCTGCTATC
Organism: Methylobacter tundripaludum SV96; assembly: GCF_000190755.2. Lineage (GTDB taxonomy): Bacteria > Pseudomonadota > Gammaproteobacteria > Methylococcales > Methylomonadaceae > Methylobacter_A > Methylobacter_A tundripaludum. Next base: position 1,679,559 of record NZ_JH109152.1, read on the forward strand.
TTTATAATTTATTTTTCTTGAAAAAATCACACCTCAGCCATGCAAGCACGCACTTTTTCAGTCAGTTTTTTTCTAGTTTGTTTCCTTTGTCTAAGCAGCCAGTCCGCATTTGCCAAAAAGATGTACCGATGGGTCAATGAGAATGGAGAAACCATTTTCTCCGACCAAGTGCCGCCGGAACAGTCTCAATTGCGCAGGGAGTCGCTAAACGAAAAAGGCCGGGTTGTTGAAGTCACCGAAAAGGAAAAAACCAAAGAACAGCAGGCTATCGATAACCGGCTGAACGCCCTGAAAAAAGCCCAGGAAAAAATCATCGCCCAGCAAGCGGCCAACGACAAAGTGCTGCTCAGTACTTTTCGTAATGTGACGGACATGGAAGCGAGCCTTTACGCAACCTTACAGTCTCTGGATGCCCAGCGGAATATGGCTCAAGGCAATTTAAAACGCGTGGAAGATCAACTGGCATCCCAACAAAAGAAAGCCGCAGAACTCGAACGAAACGGCAAAAAAGTGCCAAAAAACTTGCTGGACGAGATCAAGCAAACAGAAGAACAGATACAAGTCGCTTATGCCGAAATAAACAAGCAAATCGAAAAAAAGAATCGTGCCAAAGCCGAATTCGAAGCCAACATTGAACGCTTTAAATTCTTAACCCAGGAAAATACAGATCCATCGAAAGCGACTGACAAAACAGCACAAGCTAAAGTCGCCGATGAGATCGGCCTGTATGCCTGCGAAACCGATGCGCTATGCGTAAAGGCCTGGACTAACGCACATGACTTTATCAAAGCCAATGCCACGACACCGATTGACACCGATACCGACAAATTGATTATGGGCCGCGCGCCCGCAAACGACAGCGACCTGAGCTTGTCGGTTTCAAAAATAGAGGATGAGAACAAAAAACAGCAGCTTTTTCTCGATATTCACTGCCGGGAATCATCGCTGGGCACTGAGCTTTGCGCCAGTCAGAAAGTACGTGATATAAGGTCGGCGTTCAGGCCGTTTATTGAGGCTGCGATGGGTAAGTAACGGGGTTGGCTGGTAAGTATGCTTTGCATACCATAGTCGCCGAGAAGGTACCTACTTGACTGGTACCTTCTCGGCGATTAACGATTAACAAAGTACTACTGGTAGTTGCAGACTCTATTAGCTAATGAAACATGTCTACATCAACAAACGATCAACAAAGTGCTACTGGTAGTTTCAGGTAATTGCAGACTCTATTAGCTAATGAAGCACTTCTACATCAACAAACCATCAACAAAGTGCTACTGGTAGTTTCAGGTGGTTGCAGACTCTATTAGCTAATGGAACACTTCTACATCAACAAACCATCAACAAAGTGCTACTGATAGTTTTCAGGTAGTTGCAGACTCTATTAGCTAATAAAAATCTTCTACCTCAACAAAAACAAAACCATCAACTAAATACTTCATCAGCTCCAAGAAGGAATGTAACGCCTGTTTCGTACGCCAGCATCAGCATCGTGAGGTTTTATTAAACCCGAATCTATAGTCAGTGCAATGATTCTTGATGCCAAAGCCTTATTCTGGTTTTCAATGCCAAATCGCTCACGAACAGAAGCATTATTCATAGGCTTTCGTTCAACCCATTTCAGACAGCAATGCAGATAGCAAGCACGAACACGGTCTTCTTTACCCATATCATTTAATGGCTTATATGCAAAAAGAATGGAGCGCGTATGCTCATCCGTCACTTCAAATAACGGGGCAGGTAATTGATGACGCTCGGTTTGAAAAACGACTTTATCAATGCCGCTGCCCCGTTCTTCACACACTCCAACGCGTCGCATCATTGACGCTACTGATTCGTTGCGAGACTTGGGCGGACTATCTAAAAAGCGATTAGGAGCGACGAGGGGTATGCCAGGATTGGTTATTTCTAAACGATCAGAAAAAATCTCTACCATCGGCCCTGTTCCCCTGGCGAAAAAATCTTGATGAATAAGCGCATTAGCAACCAGCTCACGGACCGCTAGCTCAGGATACATGGGCGACTCTTTTCTAAAAGCTTTAATCACTTCGTTTCGAGGCAATAAATCATTTATGAAACCTACAATTCTTTCAAAGCCGCAAGCATAGCCCTTTTTTTCCTCATGTTCACGAATAGTCTCAACGCGGTTGTTACCTTTGTAAACAATGACACGGACTGTCTTTCTTTTCAGTTTCTTAAAATCTGCCAACTGGTTAGCAAACAGAATTGCGGCTAAATTAGTAATATTCCAACCACCCGCATCACAAGGCGCAATTAAATCATCGTCTTTCAATCGGCTAATAATGCTCTGGCGATTTTCTGGCAACGCCAGTCCAAGTAAATCAAAATAAGCCGGATAATCCAGTATCTTTAGAACGTCTTCATCCGTAACACGCTCCAATGCCATTATTTCTTCAAAAGGGATTTCATCGAATATGCGCCAAAGAGCACGTTCTTTATCAGGGTAGTCTTTCAATTGCTTTTTATAGGAACCCACGCGAATAAATTCTTTTCCTTGAAATTGAACCGGATTATGTGCCGCTCTTGCAATTTCCAGAATAACCACTTGTTTTTCATCAATATCCAACGAATAGAAATGAAAGTGTAGTTTGGGACTAAGAAGCCTTAACAGCCAACTTTCAAGCTCTTCATTGCCTTTTTTCTCAGCAGAAAGACTAAAATTGGTTCCGACTATCGCATGCGTTGCATCATCAACGCCCCATACCAAATAAGCGTTAGCCTTGCCGGATAAAGCAGCGGAATTACTTAAAGCAGAAATATATTCGCCAATTTGCTCTGGATCTGTATTGTTCTGTTTAAATTCAACACACTCGGTTTCATTAGGTAATGCAATAAATTCACGCAGTAGACCGTTTAAGTATTCAAACGTTCTGTTAATTGAGCTATTCATAAATCCGTTCTTCCTAAAAAGGCCGAAGCTAAAATGGGTTATTTACAATTATATGGCAGATAAATAGGGTATAGGGGCCAATAAATCCCATATTAGGTAAGCCTCATAAGGGCTTGCTATATAATTGAAACTAAACCTCGGTAAGTTTAGCGACCTTCTTGTCGAGCATCGCACGGATCCACAATGCAATCCCCGAACAGAACGGGCAATCAGGGCCGTACGATGTACTGAGGCACGAAGCGCACCGCTCGCGATGGAATGATTGATATTGATGCGCTTCACTGCGTTCAGCACATCCCACACTCCAGCATTAAAACACGAAGTTTTACTTTAGCTTTTCCTTCGTGTTCTTCGTGCCTTCGTGGTGAATAAAAACCTTAAAAACTACCCCTTAAGCAGCAAAGTCCCAACCCCCTGATCGGTAAACAGCTCCAGCAGCACCGCATGATCGACACGTCCGTCAATGATATGCACGCTGGTAACCCCGCCTTTGATCGCATCGGTGGCGCAACGGGTTTTAGGGATCATGCCACCGGAAATGGTGCCGTCGCTAATAAGCTCCTCGGTCTTTTTGATCGACAATCCGGTCAACAGCGCGCCCTGCTTGTCCAGTATGCCCGGTATATTGGTCAGTAAAATCAGTTTCTCGGCTTTCAATTGCTCGGCGATTTTTCCGGCGACCAGATCGGCATTAATGTTGTAGGAATGTCCATCTTCGCCAACCCCGATCGGTGCGATAACCGGAATAAAATCACTGGCTCCGAGCATATCGAGAACCGCCGGATCTATGCTGCTTACTTCGCCGACATGGCCTAGATCGATAATCTCCGGGGCAAGCTTGTCACGGGGGGTAAGATGCAGCTTTTTGGCACGGATGAAATTGCCGTCCTTGCCGGTCAAGCCGACCGCTTTGCCGCCATGCATATTGATTAAATTGACAATTTCTTTGTTGACCAACCCGCCCAGCACCATCTCAACCACGTCCATGGTTTCGCTGTCGGTGATGCGCATACCGTCGACAAAGCCGGTGGTTTTGCCGAGTTTTTCCAGCAACTGGCCGATTTGCGGCCCGCCGCCGTGAACCACGATCGGGTTTAAGCCGACCAGTTTCATCAGCACGATGTCCCGTGCGAAGCTGTGTTTGAGTTCTTCATCAACCATGGCGTTGCCGCCGAATTTAACCACGATGGTTTTGCCTTTAAAACGCTGGATATAGGGCAGAGCCTCAATCAGCACATCGGCGATCTGGTGAGCTGTTCTTTTTTGCATCATGTTGTGGTCTTTCCGTTACTTAAAAAAAGATTATCACCACGAAGACACGAAGAGCACGAAGAAATAAAACTTCGTGCTCTTCGTGTCTTCGTGGTGAATAAAAAATTGTTAATCACCTGAAGTTATGCTGGATTCTACAACCGGTGAATAATCCTGCCGGCCTGTAAGGTATGGGTTACCCGTCCTTTCAGGGTTTGCCCCCAGAACGGCGTGTTGACGCCCTGGCTTTTCCAGTTTTCCGAATTCACCTGCCACTCGCGTTCCGGGTCGAAAATACACACGTCGGCCGAAAAGCCCGGCGTTAACGCGCCGCTATTTAAGCGCAGCACCCGCGCCGGATTAGCGCTTAAGCAGGCGATGCCCTGTTCCAGCGTGATGGCGTGTTGCGTGACCAGTTTGAGCATTAACGGCAACAGGGTTTCCAGCGATGACATGCCCGGCTCGGTCTCCGGGAACGCACCCAGTTTGGCATCCAGGTCATGCGGCTGATGATCGGAACAGATGCTGTTCAGGGTGCTTCCGGCCAGGCCTTTTCTTAAATACTGTTTATCCGCCTCGGTACGTAATGGCGGCAATACATGATAGGCGCTGTCAAAAGGCGTCATGTCGTTTTCGGTCAGGTGCAGCTGATGAATGGCGACATCGGCGCTGACCTTCAAGCCGTATTTTTTGGCTTGGTGGATTTTAATCACCGAGCGCTTGCAGCTTAACTGGCCGAAATGCACGCGGCAACCGGTCAGCTCGGCCAATTCCAGACATTGCGCCAGGGCGATGGTTTCGGCGGCTTCCGGCGTGCTGGGCAAGCCGTAGCGGGTGGCGACTGCGCCTTCATGCGCGCAACCGTTATTACTCAGCCAAAAATCATTGGGTCGAAACATCAGCAATAAATCATGGCTGGCCGCATATTCCATGGCCCGTCTTAATATCAACAGGTTTTTCACCGGCTGATTGGCATTACCGACGGCAATGCAGCCCGCCTGTTTAAGCGACAACATGGAACTCAGTTCCGCGCCGTCCAGTTTTTGGGTGAGCCCGCCGACTGCATAGATTTGCGGATAATCGGCTTTTTCCGCCAGCTCCTTGATCAGCTCGACAACGGCAGGCGTATCGATGACCGGTACGGTATCCGGTTGCAGGCACAGGGTGGTGATACCGGCTGCGGCTGCGGCAAGCACTTCGCTTTTAAAGGTCGCTTTGCGGCTGTGGCCCATGTCCCGCAGGCGGGTGCTTAAATCGATAAAACCGGGGCAAACGATTTGATTCTCGGCATCGATGACGGTATCCGGCTTGAAACCAACAGGTTCGTCAGTCACGGAAACAATCTTGCCGTCTGCGATATAAACGGAACCGATGCGATCTATGTTGTTTGCAGGGTCGATGATTCTCCCCTGATCTATGCGTAACATCATGCTGTCACTCCCTGCTTTTGCATCGCCATCGCCATGACCGCCATGCGCACGGCGATGCCGTTGCTGACTTGCTTGAGTATCACCGACTGCGGGCCGTCTGCGACTTTGGAATCGATTTCCACGCCACGGTTGATAGGGCCGGGATGCATGACGATGGCATCGGGTTTGGCGATTTTCAGTTTCTCTTCGGTGAGTCCGAAGCATTTGAAGTATTCGCTTTCGCTGGGCAATAATGCTGAAGTCATGCGTTCTTTCTGCAAGCGCAACATCATCACCACATCAATATCTTTCAGCCCTTCGGTCAAATTATGCGACACAGTCACGCCTAGACTTTCCACATGCGCAGGCAGCAAGGTTTTGGGCGCAATCACCCTGACTTCGGCCGCGCCCAAGGTATTTAAGGCCTGAATCTCCGAGCGCGCCACCCTGGAATGCAATATATCGCCGATAATGGCCACCCTGAGGCTGGAAAAATCCGGCTTGATCTGGCGTATGGTAAACATGTCCAGCATCGCCTGGGTCGGATGGGCGTGCTGTCCGTCTCCAGCGTTGATGACGCTGATATGCGGTGCGGTCTGTTGGGCGATAAAGTGCGCCGCGCCGCTGAGCGCATGACGCACCACAAACATGTCGACAAACATGGACTCCAGGTTGCGTATGGTGTCGAGCAGGCTTTCGCCTTTTGAGGTTGCCGAGGTCGCGATATTCATGTTGATTACGTCGGCGGACAGGCGCGTGGCGGCCAGTTCGAAGGTCGTGCGGGTGCGGGTGCTGTTTTCAAAAAACAGGTTGACGATGGTTTTGCCGCGCAACAGGGGCACTTTTTTAACCTGGTGCTCGGACATACCGGCGAACGACTCGGCGGTATCGAGAATTTCCGTCAATAAGCTCTTGCTCAGGCCTTCAATGGTCAGGAAGTGTTTAAGTTTGCCTTCCGCATTTAATTGCAGGTTATCAGTCATTGCTTATGCCACCGCTTCAATAGTTTCCAGGTGAACGGCCAAAGGTTCCGGCCCGGTCAGCTTGATCCGCTGATCGGCATTTAAGGTGATCCTTGCGCCGACGCAATCAGGGTTAAGCGGGATTTGCCTGCCGTCGCGTTCTATCAACACCGCCAAAACGATCTGGTTCGGCCTGCCGTAATCGAAAATTTCATTCATTGCCGCACGGATGGTTCTGCCGGTATAAAAAACATCATCGATTAGGATAATATCGCGGCCTTCAATGTGCGGCGGCAACTGGCTGGGCTTTACATTGGGATTGACGCCGATTTGCGAAAAGTCGTCCCGGTAAAATGAAATATCCAGCAGCCCCAACGGTTCGCTGATATTTAAACGCCGGTGCATTTGCTCGGCAATCCACACGCCGCCGGTACGGATGCCTATCATCAACGGATTAACCAGCTGCCGCTCGTCGATAATGCGTTTTAGCTCGGCTTCCAGGTTATCTAATAATTCGGAGATTTTTAACACTTAATGGTCCTTTTTTGTAACTACTCAGCGTTACCAAATCAAATGGAACGCAGATGACGCGGATGAATATGATGAACACAGATAATTATAAATATTCAGAAATTACTGAAGCCGGCGTTTAAGCATAAAGCTTTTTCAAACCAGAAAAATCTTATTGGATCATAATTATCAGCGTCATCAGCGTTCTCGGCAACTGCTCCTGCGTTGCTCTACCTCCTGCATCCATGCAATCGTATTTTTCTAACTACCCTATATGGGCATGCTCATTCAGCCAGGTTTGCAAGATAAGCTGGGCGGCGAGTTGGTCTTGCACTTCCCAAAGCTTGCTTGCGCTGACGCTGACTTCATCAAACAACAGTTGTTTGGCTTCGAATGTCGACAGGGTCTCATCCTGCTGAAAAACCGGTAGTTGATAACGCCCTTCCAGCTGTCTGCAAAATTTTAGCATGCGGGGTGTTACCGGGTTGTCCGAACCGTCGGCCTGCTTCGAGATGCCGACCACCAGACCGGCCGGGCGCCATTCCTGTATCAGCTTGCCGATTATTTCCCAATTGGGGTTTTGATTAATCGAACGAATGGTTTGCAGCGGACTTGCGGTAGCGGTGGTGGTTTGACCGACGGCGGTGCCTATCTTTTTAGTGCCGAAATCAAAACCTAAATAGGTATCGGCGTTAGTTTTGGCTAGTAAAGGGTCTTGCATGGTTTATATCGCCAGAGATGGTGTGCATGCCGCAAACCTGACGGGAGCAGGTGCGGTGTCTGGTTTGCGTTCAAACGAATCTAGCCTGAAATCAGCCATGTCCTGCCGGAGCGGTCAACTGATTAATATCAATGCCGATTTGGTCGGCTGCTGCGCTCCAGCGCAAGTTGACCGGCGTATCAAACAGAACCTGCTTGCCGGAAGGCGTGTTAAGCCATGAATTATCCATGATTTCTTTTTCCAATTGCCCTGCGCTCCAACCGGCATAGCCCAAAGCGATCAGATACTGCTCCGGGCCTTCGCCTGCGGCAATGGCTTCAAGCACGTCTCGGGACGTCGTCAGGGAAATAGTCTCTGAAACCGCCATGGTCGCATGCCAGTCTCCTCCTGAAGTATGCACCACGAAGCCGCGTTCCTGTTGCACCGGGCCGCCTGCAAAAACGGGCGTTTCAGCCGCAGCGGGCGCCGTGACTTTTATATCCATCTGTTTGAAAATCTCACCCAACTTCATGTCGGTCGGCCGGTTGATGACAATGCCTAAGGCACCGTCCTTATTGTGCTGACACAAGTAGGCAACCGTATGAAAGAAATTGGGATCCGCCAGATTGGGCATGGCGATAATAAACTGGTCGGTTAAGTAAGTAGCTTGGTTCATGGATATTAGTATCAAAGTTTATGATAACTTAAGCAAATGTTTATAGCGTGGTCATGCCTGATTCATCCGAAATCTTCTAAATCCTGGCAATTACCAACCCCGTAGGCCGGAATAAGCCTGTTTTCGCTTCCGCTTGGGTGGTCTTATTCCGACCTACGTTACTGCATTATCGCGAGGTCATGCCCGATTCATCAGAAAACTTCCAAACCCGGGTAATCACCAGAACATCCAGTTCTTTCTGCAGCTCTACGGGTAATGGCGCAAAGGGCGCACTCATCCGGACAATTTTTTTAGCCGCCTCATCCAATGCCGGATTTCCCGAAGATTGGTTGATGCGTATGCTGTAGATACTGCCGTCTGCTTTAATTCCGACATCCATGGTCAAAGTGCCGGAAAAGTTTTTCTTGGCCGCCACTTCCGGGTAGTTAAGATTGCCGGTACGCTCCACTTTGTCTTCCCAATCTTTCATGTATTGGGCGGCGACGTATTTATGGGCGCTGACCGAGTCAACAAATTTTATCTTGGTTTGCTCGGCAGTTTGCTGGTTGAGCCTGATTTCGGTGCCCAATTGCGCAATTTGTTGCTGTAGCATTTCCGCCGTCAATTGCGGGTGTTTTTCAGTATGCTGGCCGGTATCCGGTTTGCTTGCGGTCACGATCTTTTTTTCCGCCTTTTTCTGGGTGATCAGCTTTTTCGCCGCTTTGGGCTCGCTGTGTTCGGGCTCGCTCTTTTTTACCTGCTTGGCCGGGTTATTGCCTTGGCTGGGCAGTTGTTGCGGAGGCGGCTCCGGCTTCTTGCTTTGTTCGCCCGCTCCAAGCTGATTTTCCTGAGCCAATAATTGCGCTTTTTCAGGGGCTTTTTGGGTCGGCATATTGACTAAGGTAATATCAATAGACCGGCTGACTTGCTCCGGTTGCGGCGCGGTGAAATTTATCCCCAGCCCGATCACAACATGAATGACGGCCGCTAAAAATAAGGCGACCAATAACGAATCGTTATTAGACAGCGGCGCAGGCGGATCAAACATTACCTGATTTTCTCTCATTGCAGGGTCGTTTCAATATGATCCATTAATTGACCGCAAATATTCAAGCCAAACTGGCGATCCAATTCCTGAACGCACGTAGGGCTGGTGACATTAATTTCGGTGAGCGTATCGCCAATCACATCAATGCCGACAAAAACCAGGCCTTTGTCCCGTAATGTAGGTCCGACCTGCTCGGCAATCCAGCGATCCCGATCGGTTAATGGTCGGCCTTCGGCTCGTCCGCCCGCCGCCAGATTGCCCCGGGTTTCGCCTTGGGCGGGGATACGCGCCAGGGCATAGGGTATGACTTCGCCGTTAACCAGCAAGATACGCTTATCGCCGTCGACAATTTGCGGCAGATACTTTTGCGCCATCACGTAGCGGCTGTTGTACTGGGTCATGGTTTCCAGAATCACGCTGAGATTGGGATCGCCCTGGCGCAGATGAAAAATAGAGGTGCCGCCCATGCCGTCCAGCGGTTTTAAAATGATTTCGCCCTGCTCCAGCAAAAAGCTCCTGATTCTGGCAGGCTCCCTGGCAACCAGAGTTTCCGCGCAGCACTGCGGAAACCATGCGGTAAAAAGCTTTTCGTTGGCATCCCGCAAAGACTGCGGTTTGTTGATCACATAAACGCCCATGCTTTCCGCACGTTCCAGCAAGTAGGTTGCGTAAATATATTCCTGGTCGAAAGGCGGATCCTTGCGCATCATGATCACATCCAGCTCGTCCAGAGGAATGTCCTGCTCCGCCGTAAACTCGTGCCATTTTTTTTCATCCCGCTGAACTTTAATCGTCCGCGTTCTGGCATACGCTCTGCCGTTTCGGAGGAACAAGTCGTTCAACTCCATGTAATGCAGCTCCCAGCCTCGGGATTGCGCTTCGAGTAACATGGCAAAACTGGTATCTTTCTTGATGTTGATATGGTCGATGGAATCCATGACCATGCCGAGCTTAATGGGCATTATTTTTTCCTGATAAGTACTTTAGGCGAAAGGCAAAAGATTCAAGGCGAAAGGCCGCTTCTTTTGCCTTTTGCCCTTCACCTTTCGTCTTATTTTATAGATTGTTATTTACCTTGAAAAGATTTTTTGGTATAAAGCTCGGCTAACTTTTGAATTTAGGCACGCATTAGGGGTTAATCATGTCCAGAGTATGTCAAGTAACAGGCAAACGCCCAGTTACAGGTAACAACGTTTCACACGCTAACAACAGAACTAAAAGACGCTTTTGTCCGAATCTGCAACACCACAGATTCTGGGTAGAGAGCGAAAACCGCTGGGTTCGCCTCAGAATTTCCACCAAAGGCATGCGTATCATCGACAAGAAAGGTATTGATGCCGTTCTTGCGGATTTGCGTAAAGCCGGCGACATTTCTTAAGAGGATAAAAAAATGCGCGATAAAATTAAACTGATTTCGACCGAAGGAACCGGACACTTTTATACAACAACAAAAAACAAACGGACTATGCCCGAAAAAATGGAGATCAAAAAATTTGATCCTGTTGTTCGTAAACACGTTATTTACAAAGAAGCAAAAATCAAATAATTATTTGGCTTTAAAAACTTCTTTTCGGTTTGCGTTCCTGAAGCGCCTGCTTTTGGCGCTCTCGGCAACTGCCCCATAGGCACAAACCCAGCATATCGTAACCCGGCATCTGCAATCTGACTGCCGGGCTACCCTGCCGCTTTCATGCCCTGAGGGCAACCCGACCTAACCTCCTTTTAGCTTATCCAGTACCTGGGTTAGCTTCTCCATCTGCTTGTGCAATATTCGACATTGCTTTTCGGCATGTTGTTTGTCAAATTCCAGTTTTATGCACTTATCATTGAGCTGTTGGTTGACACTTTTGAGCGCTTCATTTTCAAGCTTAAGGGCGCTTACCTGATCTTCCAAGATATTGGCGGACTGCTTCCTGCCATCACTTTCAACGTGACCTTCACCGGAAAGAAGCGCTTCATTTTCCGACTCAGTCGTAATATTCGGCTTTATCTCTGGGGACGGTGCGTATGCCGCAAGACTTTCCATCCCACCGCTCAAAATCATCGCGTCAATTTTATGCCTGAGCAATAAAAATGCAGCAGCTTCACTGACCTTACCATCCTGACAAACGACAACGACAGGCCTTTCATGGCTTATTGCCTTAAGCTGCATCCTTAAGGAGAAAAAAGGCGCACTAATACTGCCATCAAGATGCTGGTGTTCATAATCATCCTGCGAACGGACATCCAGCAAAACCGCGCCCTGTTTTATCGCTTCCTGCATGCCCTCATAATCGACAAACTTTAAAGAAGGCTCTTTAATTAAGGATATAAATTGCTTTTTGTCCAAGCGCAATAAAACAATATCCGTCAACGCCGTAATAGTCACGTTTCTGGGCGCGCCGGAAAGCAATGAATCTTCGCCAAACGTATCGCCGTTTGCCAGCTGAGCCAATTTAATTTCTTTTGCGTTGGGTGACGGCTTACGCGTTAACAGGCATTGCCCATTTTTAATCAGGTAATAATAATCCCCTATGCCGCCTTGTTCGAGTATGGTTTCGCCCGATTTAAAATGAACGACTTCCAAACTCATTAAGATTTTTTGTAAATTAGCGGGGGGAAGACGTTGAAAAATAGGCGATCTCAATAACGCTGTCATCCAGTCGTCTGGATCGCCCTCAGTCTCGTCAATGACCATGTAACTGTTGTCCTCTTTATAAGCAAGGGAGAGTGGATTATTAACAATATCAGCATTCAGCCGCAAAAAACGCACTCTTCCGTTCGCGACTGCATCAATTTTTCTTGGGATCTGGTGCGCCAACGCAAACTTGGCGGAATCACTGCCGGCGGCAATGACTTCAACAACCAGTCCAACCGCCTGAAGAGTAACCTCACCACTTATCAGATAAACAAGCTGGGGGGATACATCGCCTTTTTTAAACAAAAAACCGTCTTGTATTTCTTCGACCGTCATTTCAGCGCATAGCGCATTAAACCGAGCGCCCGGCAATGTTGCGAGCGGAATTAGTTTACGAATAATCAGCCCATCTTCAGAATTGACATCTACGGTCATTTAAATATTTTAAGCAAGATAACGGTTAAATGACAGTGCTGATTGTTTAAAAAAATCTACTTTAACATACCTTGTATTAAACATTTTTACTCATATATTATAGATTGTGCATGTTTCACAAACACCGGAAAACCATGATGAATACTAAATCAGTAAAACAGTTGTTCTTTATAACTTTATTACCCGTGTACTTTTGCATCGCCCCAATTGCACAAGCGGGTTTGCCGCCCTATGCCGACGGACAGGCATTGCCGTCTCTGGCCCCCATGCTTGAGCGCAGCATGCCGGCGGTGGTCAATATTTCAACCTCGACCAATATTCTGGTCAGTGAAAATCCACTGATGCAGGACCCGGTTTTCCGCCAGTTTTTTAATGTTCCCAACCAACAGCAGCAGCGGCAACAGCAAAAAAACAGCTTGGGCTCCGGCGTCATTATCGACAGCCATCAAGGACTGGTCCTGACCAACAACCATGTGATTGATAAGGCGGACAAAATTACGGTGACATTGAATGACGGCCGCCAGCTTTCAGCTAAATTAATCGGCACCGACCCTGAAGCGGATGTCGCTATCATCCAGATTGCTGCCGAGAACCTAACCATGCTGCCGATTGCCGATTCCAGCCAACTGAGAGTCGGCGACTTTGTTGTCGCTATCGGCAACCCGTTCGGCTTGGGGCAGACCGTAACCTCCGGCATAGTCAGCGCCTTGGGGCGTTCCGGCCTGGGTATAGAGGGCTATGAAGATTTTATCCAGACCGACGCCTCGATCAACCCCGGCAATTCAGGCGGAGCGCTGGTGAATCTGCGCGGGGAACTGGTTGGCATGAACACCGCAATCCTCGCTCCCAACGGGGGTAACGTCGGTATCGGCTTTGCGATTCCGGCCAACATGATCATGACCATCAAGGAGTCGCTGGTCAAGCACGGCGAAGTTCGGCGCGGCTTGCTGGGCGTAACCACACAGGACCTGACGCCCGAGCTGGTCAATGCGTTTAATTTAAAAAACAAACAGGGAGCCGCGATCAGCCGGATAGAAAGTAACTCACCCGCAGCAAAAGCAGGACTTGAGCCGGGCGACATTATTGTTGCGGCGAATGGCCGACCCATTAAAAGCAGCCATGACATACGCAATATCGTCGGCCTGATGCAAATTGGCGATAAAGTTGAGCTGGAATACTTCCGCGACAACGAAAAGAAAGAGGTTACCGCAACGATCGGCAAGCAGGAAATGCCGCAACTGGCGGGAGAAAAGCTGCATCGTACCTTGCAAGGTACGCTGTTAAGCACGCCGCTAAAAAACCAGATCGAAGGCGTTTTGATGGAAAAAATCGACACGGCGTCTAATGCCTGGCGTGCAGGCTTGCGTCCCGGCGACGTCATCGTGTCGGCAAATCGCTATCGCGTCCGCAATCTTGAGGAGTTACAACAAGTGGTTGATCCGAATGGCGCTTTGCTGATTAACATCCAGCGAGGACAGGAAGGATTCTTTGTTGTGTTAAAGTAATCAGATGAAAGGCGAAGGGCAAAAGGCGAAAGAGGCATACTTTCGAACCTTACGCCTTCGCCTTTAGCCCTTCGCCCTTCGCCTTTAAAAAACATGACTACAGATAGAAACTTCATCCCCCTTAACATTGCGATACTGGTCGTTTCCGACAGCCGCACCGATGCCGACGACGTATCCGGCAAAACCCTGGCGGAACGCGCAACCGAAGCAGGTCATCAGGTTATCGAAAAGAAAATAGTGCCTGACGACATTTATCAAATCAGGGCGGCTGTTTCAAACTGGATTGCCGCAGATGATGTTAATGTCGTGATCAGCACCGGCGGTACCGGCGTCACCGGCCGGGACGGCACGCCTGAGGCGGTTGCACCGTTGCTGGACAAGCTGCTGGACGGTTTCGGCGAAATCTTCAGGATGCTGTCCTATCAGGACATTAAAACCTCAACCATTCAGTCCCGAGCGATTGCCGGAGTCGCCAATGCGACCTATATCTTCTGCCTGCCCGGCTCATCGGGAGCCTGTCGCACCGCTTGGGATGCGCTGATCAAGGAACAATTGGATCACCGCACCCGCCCCTGTAATCTGGTACAGCTGATGCCCAGACTGATGGAAAAATGATGAAGTCGATCTTTTTATCGCTCGGCGCGTTAAGCGCATTAATCGGCGTCGGCATGGGCGCATTCGGCGCTCACGGCTTAAAAACCATCATCAGTCCGGAGATGTTGACCGTCTACCAGACCGGCGTGACCTATCAAATGTACCACGCGCTGGGCCTGATCGGCGTTGCCCTGATCCACCGGCAAGCGCCCGACTCCAAATTATTACACTGGGCAGGATGGCTGATGTTCGCGGGCATATTGCTGTTTTCCGGCAGCTTGTACGCTCTGGCACTACTCAATCATACCTGGCTAGGCATGATCACCCCCTTCGGCGGCGTTTGCTTTTTGGCAGCCTGGCTGTTAATCGCGCTGTTCGCCACCCCAAACATCAGATCTTCCGATCACAACAGCAGGTATAAATAATGCGCGACCCTAATCCACAAACCATCTATCTAAAAGACTACACCGTCCCCGAATACCTGATTCACAGCGTCGCCTTGAATTTTACCCTGGATGACGAAAACACCCTGGTTAGCTCGCGACTCACCCTGAGCCGCAATCCGGCCAGCCAGTCTCGCGACACATCGCTGACCTTATCAGGCGAAAACCTGAAACTGATGCGCATTAATCTGGACGACGGCAATGACTTAAGCAAAGATCAATACCTGCAAACCCAGGACTCGCTAATCATTAATGCTGTTCCGCAACAACAACGCTTTGTGCTGAGCATCGAAAACGCGATTAACCCGAAAGCCAACACCGCCCTGGAAGGTCTGTATCTCTCCAACGGCATGCTCTGCACCCAGTGCGAGGCGGAAGGCTTCAGGAAAATCACCTATTTTCTGGATCGCCCCGATGTGATGACGCTATTCACCACAACCTTGGTCGGCGACAAAGACCGTTATCCGGTTTTATTATCCAACGGCAACAAAATCGCTCAGGGCGAATTATCGGATAATCGCCACTGGGTAACTTGGGAAGACCCGTTCAACAAGCCGTGCTATTTGTTTGCGCTGGTTGCCGGACAACTCGAATGCATCGCAGACCGCTTTACCACGCAATCCGGCCGCGACATCGATTTGCAAATCTTTGTCGAAAAACACGACATCGATAAATGCGACCATGCCATGGAATCGCTGAAAAACGCCATGCACTGGGATGAACAGGTCTATGGCCGCGAATACGATCTGGATTTATACATGATCGTCGCCGTCAGCCACTTCAACATGGGTGCGATGGAAAACAAAGGGCTTAACGTATTCAACACCAAATTCGTGCTGGCACGACCCGATACCGCGACTGACTTTGATTATGAACATATCGAAGCCGTCATCGGCCATGAATATTTCCATAACTGGACCGGCAACCGCATCACCTGCCGGGACTGGTTCCAGCTCAGCCTGAAAGAGGGCTTTACGGTATTCCGCGACCAGGAATTTACCGGCGACCGCACCTCCAAGGCCGTCAAACGCATCGAAGATGTCAACATGCTGCGCACCCGTCAGTTTGCCGAAGACGCAGGACCGTTGGCGCATCCGATACGCCCTGACGCCTATATTGAAATCAACAATTTTTACACCTTGACCGTGTATGAAAAAGGCGCGGAAGTGGTGCGCATGATCCGTACGCTGGTCGGCGCGGAAGGCTTTCGCAAAGGCAGCGATTTGTATTTTGAGCGTCATGACGGACAGGCAGTGACTTGCGATGATTTCGTCAGCGCCATGGAAGCCGCCAACGACATCGATTTGACCCAATTCCGCCGTTGGTATGCCCAGGCCGGAACGCCGCTATTAACGGCCCGGCAGCACTATGATCCATCCGCACAAACCCTGACCTTAACCATCAGCCAAAGCTGCCCGCCGACGCCTGGACAAGCGGTCAAAGAACCGCTGCACATTCCGGTCACTGTGGGTTTGCTTAATAAAGACGGCTCCGTCGCGCCTTGCAAGCTGCAAGACGGCGATCAAGCCTGCGATGAAGTCATACTGCAACTCACCCAGTCCGAACAAGCCTTTATCTTTGAAGGTTTAGCCGAACAGCCGGTGGTTTCTATCTTAAGAGGCTTTTCAGCGCCGGTTAAACTGGTGATGGAACGCAGTCTGGAAGAGTCGGCGTTCTTGTTAAGCTACGACAGCGACACCTTTAATCGCTGGGAAGCCGGGCAGCAATTGGCCGGGCAGATTATTATGGGACTGATTGCCGACCTGCAAAACGGCAGGGGCATGCACGTCAATCCCATTATGATTAATGCCTTTAAGCAAGTGCTGGAACAACCGTGGGACGACTTGTCGTATTTTTCTTTGCTGTTAAACCTGCCTTCGGAAACCTATCTGGCCGAACAAATGCAGGTTGTCGATGTAGAAGCCATCCATGCCGCCCGCGAATTTGTCACGCTGGCTTTGGCCGAGCAGCTGCAAACACAGCTCCAGGCTTTATACCTGAATAATCATCGGGATGAGTCCGGAAAATTCGACGCCGGCGCAATCGGTCGCAGACGCATCAAAAACACTTGCTTAAGTTATCTAAGCAAGCTGGAAAACAAAGACATTCATCATTTGTCCCAGCAGCAATTCAACACCGCCAAGAACATGACCGACCAAATGGCGGCGCTGACGGTCATTGTCAATAACCCGCATCCCGCCAAACAGCAGTGTTTGGACAGCTTTTACCGCCAATGGCAAGCGGAAGCGCTGGTTATAGACAAATGGTTTACGCTGCAAGCCTCCAACAGCATGCCCGACACCTTTGCGACCGTGCAGGCGTTAATGCAGCATCCTGCGTTCGATCTAAAAAATCCAAACCGGGTCAGGTCATTGATCGGCGCATTCAGCCAATCTAACCCGCTGCATTTTCACGCGTCCAACGGACAAGGTTATCAATTTCTCACCGACCAGATTATCGCGCTGAACACCTTGAATCCGCAGATTGCCTCGCGCATGGTCGGCGCATTAACGGCGTGGCGCAGATATGACGAAGGCAGGCAAGCGCTGATGAAAGCGCAACTGGAACGGATTATAACCACCGAAGCGATTTCCAAAGATGTTTACGAAGTCGCAAGTAAAAGCTTGATCTACAAAGCCGATTGAAAACACGATGAACAGTCATGCAAAAAATGTGTTGATTACCGGCGCCTCTAAACGGATAGGCGCAGCCTGTGCGCGGCTACTGCATAGCGAGGGCTGTAATATTTTTCTGCATTACCGGTCTTCGGCAGCGGAAGCGCAGCAGCTTTGCGATGAATTGAATCAACAGCGCCCCGGTTCGGCAAAAATCATGCAGGCCGATTTGCTGAACATGGCCGAGCTGGAGGCTGTTGCCAGGGAAGCTTGTCTGGCTTGGGGCGGTATCGATGTACTGGTCAACAATGCCTCCTCCTTTTATCCGACGGCTATATCCGATGTGACCGAACGACAATGGGATGAATTATTGGGAGGTAATTTAAAAGCGCCGTTTTTCCTGGCGAAAGCCCTGGCGAAAACCTTGGCCGACAATAAGGGCTGCATCGTCAATATTATCGACATCCATGCCGAACGGGGCTTAAGCGGTTATCCCGTGTACAGTATTTCAAAAGCCGGACTGGCCGCCATGACCAAGGTTTTAGCCAAAGAGCTGGGACCGGCTGTCAGAGTCAATGGCGTGGCTCCGGGAGCGATACTCTGGCCTGATAACGATCTATCCGAACAGGCCAAACTGGAAATACTGCAACGGGTGGCTTTAAAGCGTAGCGGTGAACCGCTTGATATTGCCAAAGCCGTACTTTTTTTGATTAAGGATGCCGGTTACATCACCGGCCAGATACTGACCGTCGATGGCGGACGCACCCTATTTTGTTGAAGCCCAAGACGGTGTGACGCGCTTTTGCCTGAGATCGCTCCTGTCGAATTGTTCCCAAAGCTCGGCGTAGCTGATGTGACTGACAGGATGTTGCAAACTCGGGGCAATTTCGGCCAAAGGCTCAAGCACAAAGGCGTAATGTTCAATTTCATCCCTTGGTATTTGCAAGCGGCCATCATTGACAATCAGGTCGCCGTATAGAATCAGGTCCAGATCGAGGGTGCGCGCAGCAAATTTCCGGCTGTCGCGCGTGCGGCCATTATCCAGCTCAATTTGCCTAAGTTGCTTGGCAACCGCTTTCACTTCCAAATCGGAATCGAAACCGACCACAAGATTGTAGAAAACATCGCCTGTAAAGCCGACCGGTTCTGATTCATAAATACTTGAAACCGTCAGTTCGCCAAAAGTTTGTTCAAGCGCCCGCAGGCTGGCTGGGATATGTTCATCCTTGTTTATGTTGCTACCGATGCTGATGTAGCCTCTGGTCACGATGTTCTTTCTCCACGCTCAATGATAATGCCGACATCACTGGCGCCGCGGATCGCGCCTTTTTTATTCAGGGTTATTTTCACCCAAGGCACATTAAATTCGTTACGGATAATGTCGGCTATTTCTGAAATTAATTTTTCAACCAGCAAAAACTGGCTGGCCTCAACAAAAGAAATAATGCGGTGAGAAACGGTTTTGTAATCAAGCGTGTATTGAATATCATCGGTTTCAGCGGCTTTTTGAATATCGAAAGCCATCTCAATATCAAGAATGACGGTTTGCTTGGTCACTCTTTCCCAGTCATAAATACCGATGATAGTTTCAATTTCCAACCCGCCTAAAAATATGATGTCCATTGTGTTTTCCGGTTATGATGCGTGTTTTTTTAAAAGCGGTAAGTATCAGGGAAACGCCCTTTGCTTACAAGTTCTGATGATGAAAAGGTTACTCAATGGTTGAATGGTTGTTTGTTCCGGCTGCCTATCTGATAGGTTCAATTTCCAGTGCAATTATTATTTGCCGCCTGATGGGATTGCCCGATCCTCGCGAACAGGGTTCGGGCAATCCCGGTGCGACCAATGTAATGCGTATTGGCGGAAAAAAAGCGGCGGCGATTACCCTGCTGGGCGATTCGCTGAAAGGGTTAATTCCGGTCTATGCCGCGAATGTGCTGGGACTGCCTGCTGAGTTAGTTGCTGCGACCGGTTTGGCGGCGTTTATAGGCCACCTTTATCCGATATTCTTCAGCTTTAAGGGCGGTAAGGGGGTTGCAACATCGGTCGGCGTGTTGCTCGGGTTTTTCTGGGCGCTTGGTCTTGCGTTCATGGCAACCTGGTACCTGGTTTATAAGCTGGGCAAGATTTCATCCTTGTCCGCGTTAGTCGCATCGACCCTGTCGCCAGTTTTTGCCTGGTTCATAGTCGGAGACGAAGCTATCGTTGCTGCGTCCGCAGTGATGACGGTTTTTTTGCTATGGCGGCATAAGAGTAATATTCAGCGGCTGCTGGCTGGGGAAGAGTCGAGTAAGGCTAAAGGCTAAACAAACTAACGACAACTAATCCTTCTGGATCTTGGTTAATATTCCACCTTATAGGGCATACTGCCCGTTCCTTTAGGATCCAATGGTACACAGCGCCCTATGAAGATCAAAATCACCAATTCGGAAGAGTTCAGTAGGCTACTGGAAGTACTTACAAACGAAACGGTCACTGCATGCATTCATTTTAGATTGTATTCTGATCTTGAAGCTGCTCGACCCACCTACGCCGTTGAGTTCAACGAGTCGTGGACATTTTGGTGGCTTACCTTTCAGTCACACTTGGATACTACGCTGTTTCGGCTTTGCAAAATATACGAACCGCACCCCGAATCCCTAAATCTGCCAAACCTCCTAAACATAATCAAAGAGAATGCTAAGTTTTTTGATGAAGGTAACTTTCGCGAGCGCCTCAAGGGAAATCCATTCGTAGACTCATTAGCCTCTAGTTTAAAAAAGCCAGATCTAATTCAGTTGCAGAAAGATATAGCGTTTGTGAATATGAAATCCAATCCGCTCGTAAATACTTTGGTAATGTGGCGACACAAGTTCTTTGCGCATAGAAGTGCAGGATATGTTGTGGCAAATAAGAGTCTTGCGGATCAATACCCGTTTAATATGATACAGGTCGATCAGTTGCTGAAGGAAGCTATAAGAATATTAAATAGATACAGCATTCTCTTTCAAGCTTCTTCGTATTCAACACAGATTATTGGCCATGATGATTACCGCCATGTTCTCAAATCGATCAGGAGTGCTCTCTTAAGACATGAAGAGGAAATTGCCCATGAACTGGAGCATCTGAAAAGCAAGGATTCCTAACAATGCGCTTTATGGCTCGACGCAATGAATCCATGCGTCCCTTAACGTAAAGCTGTAAGGCGGATTATTGTAGGGTGGATTCGCCTACAAGCAATCCGCCCAATTACGACAGATTGTCATCGGCGTTGTGCGTTGATTGGCGGTTTGCTGGCGCGAAACCGCCCTACGAACTACGAACTTTCGCCTGATTTAATCCAACTCACTAATCGGCCAGCGAGGCCGTGCATAAATCTCCAGCCCTTGCTGCTGACCCGCCATTAAACGCTGACAACCCGCATAAGCGATCATTGCGCCATTATCGGTACAAAATTCGAGTCGTGGAAAATAAAGCTGGGCGTTTTCCTTGGCAACCATTTGGGTCAAGCTTGCGCGAATTTGCTTGTTGGCACTGACGCCTCCGGCAATAACCAGTCTTTTCAGGCCGGTCTGTTGCAAGGCCCGTTTGCATTTGATACTCAGCGTCTCCGCAACCGCCTGCTGGAATGCGGCGGCGACGTCGGCTTTATCCTGATCGGTTTTGCCGGAGGCGTTGATGGTATTCATGGTGAATGTTTTTAAGCCGCTAAAGCTAAAGTCCAATCCGGGCCGGTCGGTCATCGGACGAGGAAATTTAATCTGCGCTATACCCTGTTCTGCCAATGCGGACAGTTTCGGCCCTCCGGGGTATCCCAAGCCCAGCATTTTCGCGGTTTTATCAAAAGCTTCACCGGCGGCATCATCAAGAGATTCACCTAATAATTGATAGCGACCGATACCTTCAACCTGTACCAGCAGGGTATGTCCCCCGGAAATCAGCAATGCAACAAAAGGAAATTCTGGCGGGTTTTCTTCCAGCATCGGCGCCAACAGGTGCCCTTCCATGTGATGAACGGCAATCGCCGGAACTTGCCAGGCCCAAGCCAGGCTTCTGGCCGTTGCCGCGCCAACCAATAACGCCCCCATCAGGCCGGGCCCTGCCGTATAAGCAATGCCGTTAATATCGCTGCCGGGCAGCTGACTTTCCTGCAAGCATTGCTTGATCAACGGCACTAATTTCCTAATGTGGTCGCGTGATGCCAGCTCGGGAACAACGCCGCCATATTCGCTATGCATTGCAATCTGGCTGTATAAAATATGGCTACACAGGCCTTGTTCAGAGTGATAAATCGCGACGCCGGTTTCGTCACAAGATGTTTCTATGCCTAAAACGTACATTGAGTTTTTGAAATTTATAAAAGTAAAGGTATAATTAAGGGTTCTGTTTGTTCAGTGGATGTAACAATCCTAACTTTTTAAATATTAACATATTCGGGTCATTATAATGCCGTCAGTAAAAATCAAAGAAAACGAACCTTTTGATATTGCGATTCGCCGTTTTAAACGCGCTTGTGAAAAAGCAGGTGTATTGGCAGAAGTGCGTCGTCGCGAATTTTATGAAAAACCAACTGCAGAACGCAAACGCAAAGGCGCTGCTGCTGTTAAGCGTCACTTGAAAAAATTAGCGCGCGAACGTTATGCGTTGAAAAACTTACGTCGCGGACGTCCTGCACTGTAAAAGCAAGGTTAATACGATGGATTTGTTAACAGATCGTATCAAGGAAGATATGAAAGCCGCCATGAAAGGCGGCAATAAAGCACGACTGGGTGTGATTCGTTTGATTTTGGCCGCCATTAAGCAGGTCGAGGTCGACGAGCGCATTGTGTTGGATAATGAGCGGGTTATTTTGGTTCTCGACAAGATGCTCAAGCAGCGCCGCGAATCTATCAGACAGTTTGCGGACGCCGGTCGACATGACTTGGTCGCCATTGAAGAGGCTGAAATTCCGGTGATTCAGGATTTCCTGCCTCAAGCCCTGACCGAAACCGAAATTGATTCAATGGTTAAAGACGCTGTTGCGGAATCCGGCGCAGAATCGGTTAAAGATATGGGCAAGGTCATGGCTTTGCTTAAAACAAAAATGCAAGGGCGCGCCGATATGTCGGCCGTAAGTATTAAAATAAAGGCTACACTAGCTGGATAGTTTTTTTACTGGTTTTCCCTGGCAATTGTTTTCGCATTGCCCTATCTCCTGCATTCGTGCAGTCGTCGGAGCACTGCGTGTCCGGTAGAATCCCTCGCGAATTTATTGATGAGCTGTTAGTGCGGGTTGATATTGTCGATTTAATCGATTCGCACGTCCCTCTAAAAAAAACGGGTAACAACTTTGTCGCCCGCTGTCCTTTTCATGCCGAAAAAACCCCCAGCTTTTCCGTAAACCGAAAAAAACAATTCTTTCATTGCTTTGGCTGCGGCGCCAGCGGTAACGCCATTAGCTTCCTGATGGATTTTAGTCACCTTGATTTTGTCGAGGCGATTGAAGATCTGGCAGGATTTGTCGGGGTCGACGTTCCCCGGGAGTCAACCGAATATCAGCCCAAGCAAAAGAAGGACGACCTAAACAGCCTGTATGCACTGATGGAACAGGCAGCCGCCTTTTATGCCGAACAACTGCGAACTAGCGACGAAGGGAAAAAGGCGGTTGAGTATTTAAAAAACAGGGGTGTCAGCGGCGATTGTGCCGGCGATTTCATGCTGGGCTACGCGCCTGACGAATGGAAAGCCTTGGCGAGCCGCTTTGACCAGAAATTACTACTCGACGCCGGATTGTTGGTCAGCAAAGAGAGCGGCCAGCCCTACGACCGCTTTCGCGGCCGAATCATGTTTCCCATCCGGGACAAACGCGCCCGCATTATAGGCTTTGGAGGAAGAGTTCTCGACGATTCTTTACCCAAATACTTGAATTCTCCGGAAACGTCCCTATTTCACAAAGGCAAAGAAGTTTACGGCTTATATGAACTTCTTGAAAAGAATCCCAAACCTCAAAGGATTTTGATCGTTGAAGGTTATATGGATGTTATCGCATTGGCTCAGTTTGGCATTCATTATGCGGTTGCAGCCCTGGGAACGGCAGCATCGCAAGCGCACCTTGATTTATTATTCCGGTTCTCCTCGGAACTGGTGTTTTGTTTTGATGGCGACAAGGCGGGACGGGAAGCAGCATGGAGAGCTATGGAATCGGCTTTTTCCAGCCTAAAAGATGGCCGGCAGATTCGCATCATGCTGTTACCGCAAAATCATGATCCTGATTCGCTGGTGCGAGAGGAAGGGCTTGATGGATTTATTGGTCGCATGCAGACCGCCGAAACCCTGTCGGAGTATTTTTTCGGACATTTCTCGAACGAGCTGAATCTATCCGAAATGGAAGGGCGAGCACAACTGGTAAACAAAGCCAAACCGTATCTGGAGAAATTGCCGGAAAGCATTTTTAAAGAGATGATGTTTGCACGACTAAAAGAATTATCCGGCTGGGCCAATCTGGATGTTTTGGAGAATGCAACTACACTTGTTGCTAAACAAGGCTCGAAACAAGATCGGAAGATAGCCAGAAATCGCCCTCAGGATGGCGGCAGGTTATCGTCGGCGCGGGTTGCAATCGCCTTGCTGGTTCAGAATCCCAGACTGGCGGAACTGATTGAGCAGCGAGAGATTGACTGGAGCGGACTGGAATTTTCAGGCGCAGCCCTGTTTAAAAATATCCTGCAAATGATTGCAGACAAAAATCCGGCAAATGCAGCCGTTTTAATGGAGTGTTATCGAGATACCGCCGAAGAAAAACCAATAAAAGCATTAGCTTTATTGGATTCACAGGTTGCAGATGACAAGATAGAGGCGGTATTTTGCGATTCTCTGGACAGATTATTAACTCAAGCCAGAGAGACTGCTTTAACCGGATTACTGAATAAAGGCAAGACAGAAGGACTGGATGCACAGGAGAAAGAGCTGCTGCGGAAAATGCTGACAGCCAAAATTTTGGTGCCAAATAATAGGAATTCGTAGTATAATTCTCGGTTCGGCGAAGTCAGGTCGAGCAGAGTCTTCAGTGAGTAAATGATGAATCAAGAACAACAGCAGTCCCAACTTAAACAATTGATAGCCAAAGGCAAAGTACAGGGTTACCTGACTTATGCTGAGGTTAACGATCACTTGCCCAGCGATATTGTTGATCCTGAGCAAATTGAAGATATTATTGGCATGATCAATGATATGGGGATTCAGGTTTACGAAGTTGCGCCCGATGAAGACTCCCTTATTACTGACTCAGCGGCTGTTACTACGGACGATGAAGATGCGGAAGAAGTCGCGGCTTTAGCTTCTGTTGATAGCGAGTTCGGCAGAACCACGGATCCAGTACGCATGTACATGCGGGAAATGGGTTCGGTGGAATTACTGACTCGCGCAGACGAATTGAAAATTGCCAAACGCATCGAAGAAGGACAACAGCAACTGGTTAAAGCCATTGCTCGCTCCTGTATCGTCGTCGAAGATTTCTTGCAATCATTTGACAATATTTCCGGCGAAGAAGGCGGCATCCGCCTTACAGATTTAATCTCCGGCTTTGTCGATTTAAGCGAGCCCGAGGACTTTGTCACCGCCCTGCCCGTGAGCGAGGATGTCGAAGAGACTCCGGCAGAAGAAGAGCCGAAAGGGCTAAATTACGAAGAAGTCAAAGAGAAAGTTGAAGCGCTCAGGAAGCAGTTGAAAACGGCTGCCGCAGCCATCAAAAAGCACGGCTATTCGAATGACAAAACGGACAAAGAGTTTGAGGCATTAGCTGATTTGTTCATGGAGTTTAAATGGACTCCACAATATTTAAAGAAATTAACGGCTATTATTCCTAATGGCGTTACCGCTGTGCGTGAACAGGAAAAGCTCATTATGGATATTTGCATCAATTATGCAAAGATGCCACGCAAAGAGTTTATTGCCTCTTTCCCTGAGCACGAGACCAGTTCCGAATGGTTTGATCAGTATTTGAATGCAGGAAGCAAGTATTCGGAAACATTGAAAGAGCGCGAAAAAGAAGTCAGGAAAGCCCAAAAAATATTGGCCGATATAGAAGCCGAGTATGGCCTGACCATTAGCGGGCTAAAAGACATTAATCGGCGCATGTCTATCGGCGAAGCCAAGGCAAGACGCGCGAAAAAAGAAATGATCGAGGCCAATTTAAGGCTGGTCATTTCAATCGCTAAAAAATATACTAATCGCGGTTTACAATTTCTGGATTTGATCCAGGAAGGCAATATCGGCTTAATGAAAGCAGTCGATAAATTTGAATATCGCCGCGGCTACAAGTTTTCAACCTATGCGACATGGTGGATCAGACAGGCCATCACCCGGTCCATTGCGGATCAGGCCAGAACTATTCGCATACCGGTGCATATGATCGAAACGATCAATAAATTGAACCGAATTTCCAGGCAGATACTCCAGGAATTGGGACGGGAAGCAACACCGGAAGAACTGGCGGAACGCATGGAAATGCCGGAAGATAAAGTTCGCAAGGTATTGAAAATAGCCAAAGAACCTATTTCAATGGAAACACCTATCGGTGACGATGAAGATTCTCATTTGGGAGATTTCATAGAAGATGCTAAAGTATTGTCCCCGGTTGAAGCTGCAACGATTGCCGGTTTGCGTGAGTCAACACAAAACGTATTGGCGGGATTAACAGCGAGAGAGGCAAAAGTTCTGCGCATGCGCTTTGGTATCAACATGAATACCGACCATACGCTGGAAGAAGTGGGCAAGCAGTTCGATGTGACGCGTGAAAGAATCCGTCAAATTGAAGCCAAAGCATTGAGAAAACTTAGACATCCTTCAAGATCAGAGCAGTTAAGATGCTTTCTGGATGGCGAGTAAATAACACAAAGGGCCCTTAGCTCAGTTGGTTAGAGCGTCCGACTCATAATCGGCAGGTCGTAGGTTCAAGTCCTACAGGGCCCACCATACACAAGAAGGCTGCCTCGGCAGCCTTTTGTACATCTGGGTTTTACATTTTAACAAGGTGGTATCGTGAGCAATAATTATACTTTCACATCAGAATCAGTTTCAGAAGGGCATCCTGATAAGGTTGCAGATCAAATTTCGGATGCGGTACTTGATGCCTTATTGGCACAAGACCCTCGCTCACGTGTCGCTTGCGAGACGCTGGTAAAAACCGGCATGGTCGTTTTGGCGGGCGAAGTAACCACCAATGCCTGGGTTGACCTTGAAGCCCTGGTCCGGAAAGTCGTTTGTGACATTGGCTATGATCACGGCGACATAGGTTTCGACGGCCAAAGTTGCGCGGTTTTAAACGCTATCGGCAAACAGTCGGCTGATATTGCGATGGGCGTCGATGAGGGCGACGACCACGAGCAAGGCGCAGGCGATCAAGGTTTAATGTTTGGTTATGCCAGCAATGAAACCGATGTACTGATGCCTGCCCCTATTACCTATTCTCACTTGCTGGTTAAACGTCAGGCTGAAGTACGTAAAAATAAAACCTTGCCTTGGCTGCGTCCCGATGCAAAAAGCCAAATTACTTTCCGCTACGAAAATAACAAGCCCGTAGCGATTGACGCGGTTGTTTTGTCTACCCAACATTCGCCTGAAATTGCTACCAAAGCATTGCATGAAGCGGTAATGGACGAAATTATCCTGCCGGTTCTACCTAAAGAATGGCTGCATAAAGATACCAAATACTTCATTAACCCAACCGGTCAATTCGTTATCGGCGGCCCCGTCGGCGACTGCGGCCTAACCGGACGTAAAATTATTGTTGATACTTACGGCGGCATGGCAAGACATGGCGGCGGTGCGTTTTCAGGCAAGGATCCTTCAAAAGTTGACCGTTCTGCAGCCTACATGGCCCGTTATGTAGCAAAAAACATTGTTGCAGCCGGATTAGCCGAGCGTTGTGAAATTCAGGTTTCTTACGCGATCGGCGTTGCAGAACCTACCTCTATCACGGTTGAAACCTTTGGTACCGGAAAAATCAGTGAAGAAAGACTGGTACAAATTATCAGAGATACTTTTGACTTAAGACCCAAAGGCTTGATTGCAATGCTGGGCTTATTGAAGCCTATCTACCAAACAACAGCGGCGTATGGTCATTTCGGTCGTACCGAAGACTCCTTTAGCTGGGAAAAAACAGATAAAGTTGACGCATTAAAAGATGCTGCCGGCCTTTAAATAAATATTAAACACGGGAAACGTAATGAGCCAACAAGATTATAAAATTGCCGATATTGCCCTGGCAGAATGGGGTCGTAAGGAAATCAATATCGCCGAAACAGAAATGCCGGGCTTAATGGCTCTGCGTGAAGAATTCGGTGCGGAACAACCCTTAAAAGGCGCGCGTATCGCCGGTTGTTTGCACATGACTATTCAGACAGCGGTATTGATTGAAACCCTGACTGCATTAGGCGCAACCGTGCGTTGGTCTTCTTGCAATATTTTTTCTACGCAAGATCATGCCGCGGCGGCAATAGCGGCGGCAGGCATCCCTGTTTTTGCCTGGAAAGGCGAAACCGAAGAAGAAGCCGAATGGTGTATCGCGCAAACAATCGACGGTCTTGACGGCTGGCGTCCGAACATGATTCTGGATGACGGCGGCGACTTAACCGTCATGATGCATGAAAAATATCCCGAATTGATGGCCGACATTAAAGGCTTGTCCGAAGAAACCACTACAGGCGTATTACGTCTGTATGAAATGGTCGCCAAAGGCACGTTAAAAGTTCCTGCCTTTAACGTTAACGATTCAGTCACAAAATCAAAATTCGATAATCTGTACGGTTGCCGCGAATCGCTGGTTGACGGCATCAAGCGCGCCACCGACGTGATGATTGCCGGTAAAATCGCCGTAGTCTGCGGTTACGGCGATGTCGGCAAAGGTTGTGCGCAATCGTTACGCGGTCTTGGTGCAACAGTATTGATTACCGAAATCGACCCGATTTGCGCATTGCAAGCGGCTATGGAAGGTTATCGCGTAGTAACCATGGAAGAAGCGGCACCGCTGGCCAATATTTTTGTTACCGCAACCGGCAACTTTAATATCATTACCCATCAGCACATGGTTGCCATGAGAGATCAGGCGATTGTTTGCAATATCGGCCATTTTGATGCGGAAATCGACATTGCCTCATTACGTCAATACACATGGGAAAACATCAAACCTCAAGTTGATCATGTGATTTTCCCTGACGGAAAACGCCTGATTATTTTAGCGGAAGGTCGTTTGGTTAATCTGGGTTGCGGCACCGGACATCCAAGCTTTGTAATGTCTAACTCATTCTGTAACCAGGTTCTTGCGCAAATGGAACTTTGGAAAAATGCGGCACAGTATGAAAACAAGGTTTACATACTGCCTAAAAAACTGGACGAAAAAGTCGCAAGATCTCACCTTAAACAATTGGGCGTGAATTTGACCGTGCTAACTGATGCGCAAGCCAAATACATCAACGTTCCGGTTGAAGGACCGTTTAAAGCTGATCATTATCGTTATTGATTAATCACCGTTCCCACGACTCCGTGGGAATGCAGTCCGTGCCGCTCTTGCGGCACGGGACGCAACGCGTCCATAGCGGTATCCCGGCAAACCGTGGAAACGATACATTCCGGCACACCGCTATGCTGCTCCTGCATTGCTGCACCTCCTACGGCCATGCAGTCGTCAGATTCCCGTCAGTGAGATCATAAAATGCAATCACAAAAAACACATCCCAAACTGTTCAGTTTCGAATTTTACCCGCCAAAAACAGAAGAAGGCGCGGCAAGTTTACAAGTTGTTCATAGCAAACTGGCAAAACTCAATCCCGATTTTTTTTCCGTTACCTTTGGTGCCGGAGGTTCGACCCGCGATAAAACCTTCACTACGGTCGTTGATATTCAATCCAAAGGTATCTCCGCCGCCCCGCATTTATCCTGCGTTGCCTCGACCAAAGCCAATATTCGCGCGATTCTGAAAGACTATCAAGACAATGGCATCACTAAAATTGTCGCTTTAAGAGGCGATTTGCCTTCCGGCATGATGTCGGCGGGAGAATTCCGCTACGCCAATGAACTGGTCGAGTTTATTCGCCAGGAAACCGGCGACCATTTCCAGATTCATGTTGCCGCCTACCCCGAAGTACATCCGCAAGCCGCCAGCGGCGTGGAAGATTTTAAAAACTTCAAACGTAAAGTGGCTGCGGGCGCCAATGCGGTCATTACCCAATATTTTTACAATGCCGAAGCGTATTTTCATTTTGTCGACGCTTGTGAGAAAAACGGCATAACAATCCCCATCGTACCCGGCATTATGCCGATTACCCAATATACGCAATTATTCCGTTTTTCGGAAATGTGCGGCGCGGATATTCCTCGTTGGCTCAGAAAACGCCTGGAAAGTTTCGGCGATGACAGAGAATCCGTACAAGCGTTCGGCCTGGATGTGGTCAGCAACCTTTGTCAACGTTTGCTGGAAGGCGGTGCGCCGGGGCTGCATTTTTACACCATGAATCAGGCCGCGCCTACCTTGGCGATTTTGGAGAATTTGCAAATCAGGCCTCAAGGCTAAAGGTATCAATCAGACAGGGCCGCGTTCCAAATCCACATTTGCAGTACGTATTACACGCGTTCCCAAGCCCTATTGGGAACGACTATCAACCTGAGCCTTTAGCTTATGTCGTCCAACCAATCCCTTTCCAATCGAGATCTTTCCGTTTTGTGGCATCCCTGCACGCAAATGAAAGATCACGAGACTTTCCCGGTTATCCCAATCAAAAAAGGCCAAGGCATTTGGCTGGAAGATTTTGACGGCAACCGCTATCTTGATGCGATCAGCTCATGGTGGGTCAATTTATTCGGACATGCCAATCCTGCCATCAATGCGGCATTAAAAGACCAACTCGATACCCTGGAGCATGTAATTTTTGCCGGATTCACCCATGAGTCCGCCGTCAAACTGGCGGAACAACTGGTTGAAATTACGCCGCAAGGGTTGAACCGTTGTTTTTATGCCGACAATGGCTCCTCTGCGGTGGAAGTCGCGCTCAAAATGAGTTTTCACTATTGGCGCAACCTCGGACAAACTCAAAAAACCAAATTCATCACCCTGGAAAACAGTTATCACGGCGAAACCCTAGGCGCACTGGCGGTCGGCAATGTGCCGCTGTATAAAGAAACCTACGCGCCGTTATTAATGGACGTCATCACCGTGCCCGGCCCGGACTGTTATCACCGAGAACCCGGCGAATCGTGGGCGAACTATTCCAGCCGCCGCTTCACGCTGATGGAACAGACGCTGCAACAACACAGCGACACGGTTTGCGCGGTCATCATCGAGCCTTTGGTGCAATGCGCCGGCAATATGCGCATGTATGATCCGATCTATTTGAAATTGCTGCGCGCCGCCTGCGATAAATACCATGTGCATTTAATCGCCGATGAAATCGCGGTCGGTTTCGGGCGTACCGGAACCTTATTTGCCTGCGAACAAGCAACAATCAGCCCCGACTTCATGTGCCTGTCCAAAGGCTTAACCGGCGGCTATTTGCCGTTGTCGGCGGTATTGACCACCGATCAGGTGTACCAAGCGTTCTATGCCGATTATCAATCGTTGAACGCATTTTTGCATTCGCACAGCTATACCGGCAATGCGCTGGCGTGCCGGGCCGCACTCGCCACCATCGATATTTTCCGGCAACACAATATCATCGAAAAAAACCGCTCTTTGGCTGCTATGATGGCGAAGGCGGCGCTGCGTTTCCATGACCATCCCAATGTCGCCGAAGTCCGGCAAACCGGCATGATCCTGGCGATTGAAATGGTCAAAAACAAACACACCCGCGAACCTTATCCCTGGCAGGAACGGCGCGGGCTTAGAGTCTATCAATACGCGCTGTCCAAAGGTGTCTTATTGCGGCCCTTGGGCAACGTCATTTATTTCATGCCGCCCTACATTGCGACCGAGGATGAGCTTTTGTTAATCGCCGAGGTCGCTTGGCAAGGCATACAACAAGCAGTTAAGGACTGATTATGCGAGTCTCCAGATTATATACATCGGCCCCACTGGCTACAGGCAAACTTATCGAACTGGACGATGACAACGGCCATTATGTCAGAACGGTGTTGCGGTTAAAAAAAGACGCCCACATCATTTTATTTAACGGCCACGGCGGAGAATATTTATGCACCGTGGCCGAAGTCAGCCGAAAAGCCGTACTGATTGATGTCGGGCAATGGAGTGACCGCAGTGTCGAATCGCCGTTGCAGATAACCTTAGGCCTGGGCATCTCGCGGGGCGACCGAATGGATCTGACGGTACAAAAAGCCGTGGAGCTGGGCGTTAATCACATTACACCGTTATTAACCGAACGCTGTGTGGTGCAATTCAAAGGCGAAAAAAAACCGCAGCGCTTATTGCATTGGCAAAAAATAGTTCAACATGCCGCCGAACAAAGCGGCAGAACCAGCCTGCCCCCTTTGCTGGAAGTTGAACAACTACAAAACTGGCTAGGCAACCAACAGGGTTTGAAAGTGTTTCTCGACCCTTATGCAGAAACGACATTATCGGAGTTAAAACCTGAAACCATGAAAGTGACTCTACTCACCGGCCCCGAAGGCGGTTTTTCCAATCAGGAACGAGACGCGGCCAAAGCCTCCGGCTTTATTCCAGTCCGTTTAGGCAGCCGCATATTAAGAACCGAAACCGCATCGCTTGCCGCCTTAGCCGCCGTCCAGATGTTGTGGGGCGACTTTGGCAACATTACAAATCCGGAAATTGAGAGTCAACGATGAAACGATACCTTGCTTATTCAATAGTGCCCTTGCTGGTTTTGCTGGCGGCAACATCAACGGCTTGTCTGTTGGGTTATTTGATCGCACTGGGCCTGGATGATCCGTCTGCATTACGAAAACTGATCACCCGCTTAACGCAGATACTCCTGCTGCTGAGTATTTTTCCGGCAATGGCTTACCTGAAATTTAAAAAAGAAGACTTGGGATTTAGCGCAAGACCGACATTTTTGAAGCAGTTACCGCAAGGATTCGGAATCGGATTGGTTACCCTGATGCCGGTATTTATTGTTTTGTATGTTCTCGGCCTCGACGTTGTTGATAACTCGCAGCCGTGGACTGTCGGTTTCATCGCTGAAAAAACGATACTTTCCTTATTGTTGTCCCTGCTGATTGCCGTCGTTGAGGAATCGATTTTTCGAGGCATGCTGTTGGCCGGCTTACAAAAGAACATGCCGGTTGTTGCGGCCATTTTGATCAGCTCGGCTTATTTTGCGGCGCTGCATTTTCTGGATAGCAAAACCGAAATATCCCAACAGAATTTTCATCTATCAAGCGGCTTTATCCTGTTAGGTGAAGCATTTGCCAATGTACTGAATCCGAAAAACGCCTCGGCGTTCCTTTCATTGCTGGCGGTCGGCGCTTTTCTCGCCGTGCTCAGGACACAGGTAAAAGAAAGCTTAGGTCTCTGTATGGGCTGTCATGCCGGTTGGGTATGGCAAATAAAAATGAACGGCAGCTTGTTCAATACCGACTATAACTCCGAATATCTTTATCTGGTCAGCAGCTACAATTATGTCGTCGGACCGCTGGTTACCGTTTGGCTCAGCCTCGCCATCATCGGCTATTTTGTTTACAAAAAAATCCGGGCGTAAATATTCACGGCTTTCAATCACGGCTAATACATTAGCCAAATTGTTCGGCTAATGTGCCGGACTTGAAGTTACACATACGACATCGCTAATGCGCAATTAATACCGCTACTTATAACACCACAGCTCGCAAAAAAGCAGTAACCAACGGATGCGGCCGTTCAGGAATAGAGCGCATTTGCGGCACGAACAGCGTCCCGATAAAAAACGGATGATCCGGATGCTCAATGACGCGAATCTCGCCCTCGGTATCGGAACCTGAGACCTTCAACGGCCCTTGCTTCAACTCATCAATGCAATCCGGATTGACTCCGAAATTGCAGTAATAGCGCTCTTTCGCTGACAAGCCGCCGTAGATTGCGGCTACCCGAGACCCCGGCTCAAAACTAAGCTGCATCTCACGCCCGGCCAGCGAACAAGCCAATTGCGAAATAAACAGACTTGAAGCGGACGGATCGTACTCGGCATGTTGCGCGCCCTTAAACCCCAAGACATTGCGGGCATACTCGATCACCATATGCTGAAAACCGCCGCAGGTGCCGAAGCAGGGAATTTTGTTTTCCCTGGCATAGCGAATGGCCCACAAGGTAAGCTCCATGCTTTTATACGGGCTTCCCGGCGCAACCCATATGCCTGAATAATGCTCAAACAACCTTGAACCGATGTCTTCAGTTGAAACCCAGTTCGCCGTTATATCGACATCCAACAGCTGTTGAGCATGGTTGATGGCTGCATTAGTCGAAACGTGCGGCGGAAATGTCGGCGTGTATTCACCGAGTAGCGCTATAGACTTAATCATATCGTTTATTTTCCTACGTGGACGGATGGCAAAATGATGATCAATGAAGATGCGCCTAACCCGGCCGGATGCGAACGGCAATACGCGGCCCAAACAGATTGATGCATAAACCCGCAATAACCAGAGCGGCGGCGTTTATCTTCCAGGCGAAAAGAGGCTCCCCCAAGGCTAACGTTGAAGCCGCGAACCCGAATACCGGCACCAGCAAAGTAAACGGGGCTACTGTCGCGGCCGGATAGCGGCTAAATAGCCAGCTCCATGCGGCAAAGCCAAGCAAGGTCACCGGATACACCATATAGCCGATCGCGCCGATAGTGAGCCACGAAATATGCGAAATGAGCTCAACACGCCAACTGCCTTGTTCCAGAAAAAACGACAAAACTAACAGCGGCGGCCACGCAACAAGGCTTGCCCAAACGACCAGCGCCAGCATATCGACTTTGCCGAGCTTCTTGGAAATCAGGCTGCCGACTCCCCACGATGCAGCGGCGGCGACGATTAGAAGCAAACCATAACTCGAAACGTCGCCGCCAATATTCGCAGCGACCAGCCCGATTCCGGAAAAGGAAACCAAGGCCCCGACAATTTGCCAAACGGATGGTTTTTCGGCCAAAAATACCACAGCCAGTAAAATCGTGAAAAACACCTGCATCTGAAGCACCAAAGACGCCAGCCCTGCCGTTGTCCCGGCGTACATGCCGGAAAACAGCAATGCGAACTGTAGAGAAAACATTACCAACCCGAAACCGACCACCATGCGCCACGAAGCGGCCGGGCGCTTGATGAAAAAGACCGCCGGAAACGCGGCGAGAAAGAACCTGAGTGCGCAAAGCAGAATCGGCGGAATTTCTTTAAGGCCGACTTTGATTACAACAAAGTTGACTCCCCAAATTGCAACTACCACTATTGCCAACGTCATATGATGTAAACGCACTGTCGCTCCAGTAACTAAAGATAAGGGACGGCCTTTCGGCACGCCCTGATTGAGCCCATTGTTATGCGCTCGTTGGACTAGGGTTAAGTTTAAAA
Source organism: Methylobacter tundripaludum SV96 (assembly GCF_000190755.2). Taxonomy (GTDB): domain Bacteria; phylum Pseudomonadota; class Gammaproteobacteria; order Methylococcales; family Methylomonadaceae; genus Methylobacter_A; species Methylobacter_A tundripaludum. Next base: position 1,714,656 of record NZ_JH109152.1, read on the forward strand.
CCGATAAACACCGGCACTCCAGTATTTACCCTGATGCTTGGCAGGAGCTACCCAGCCCAAAGCGATAAGCTCTTTGGCAATAAGGCGATTCATAATGCCGTGCCCTACCAGTAAAACAGGGCCTTGCTCGGCAAGAGCAATAAGTTTCCGGGCAGCCGTCTTGGCGCGGGCTTTAGTCGCCTGAACTGACTCGGAACCTCGAGAGTAGCCCAAAAACCAAAGCAGGCGGAAGAATGCCGCCCAAACGAAAGGCGACAAACAAGGAAAGCGCCAAAGAGCAAAAGGCAGTTGCGCCTCGCAGAACACGGCGTCGACAACGGATGCGGTATGCCCCAGCGCCTGAACAGATGACAACGCCCGGGGCGCAGTGCTTGCGACGATGCAGGTAGTGGAATCGAGCCACTGCAATCCGGCGATGGGAGCGCTGTCGGCTTCCACCTCGGAGAGATTGTAATGCTCAATCCAGCGCTCCATTTCGGCTGGCGTAATCCGGCCCGTTTGTGCCAAGACAGGCTTTCCGTGCCGCATGAGGATGATTTTCATCGTAGAGAACTTAATGTTGTTGAAGTGACGGGCCGTGAACGCAGGTCATCAGAGGCCGCACCTAGCTGACGGCATATTTCAGGTGCCGCCCGGTAAAGGCATGAGTAATGCGACAAGCCGTTAAATATCTCGGTCGAAGTATAGCCGGGAATCGTCGATGCCAAATATTCCGCCATAGCAACCGGCGACCAGTTGTCCTCTGCTCCGTGCCAGATGTGCGTATTGACGCCGATGTCGGAAAGCGTGTCTTTCCAGGGCCGGACATAAGCCCTGACGTCTCTAACATAGCCTTGGACGCGGCCAATAAAGCACGATCTCAATACTTGGGTGATGCCGGACTGAAACGTGCGGTCGACGGACAATGCTTTGTCATCACCGGCAGCACTGGCAAACAACAAGCTAAATAAGGCATTCGGAAAAAGCAAAGCTAATAAACCTTGCCAGTAAGATAACAGAACAAATAAAGTCGGGAATGTCTTTGCTAACTGAAAAACCTGCTTCCCGGCCATGGTTTCAAGAAAACCGCTCGCATCCAGCGGTGCGGCAGCCGAGATTAAATGCAAACTCCGGACTTCGTTGCCCAGATAGCGACAGGTCTGTAGAGCAATAAACGCACCGATTGAAAAACCGATGACATCCACTTTTTTCCCGGCAGCTTGCTTTGAAATCTGCCGGGCCAGGAACTGATAATACGCGTCACCGGCTATCGAATAATCGCCGGAAAACCGGTCGAAGCAAATAAACGTCAAGCCCTGTTCTTTAGCATAAAGATCGAAAATTGCGCATTCTTCCGGTGCGCCGGGCGCGCCGTGAAAGTAAATCACTGTTTTTCCATTATCGGAACCGAACTGACTGAATTTCATTGGCTGCTCCAGTTGATGCATAATTTAAAATACAGTGCTGATTAGAAATTCACTGCTATTCGTGATTGATACAGTAGCCAAGACAGATAAACAGCGGCTGCAAAATCGTAGCTAAGGCAAAACATAGGCCACCAGATAGGCACGCCTGGATTGGAAATGAAATGCCCATGAAAGACATCGAAAATGCCATGCACGAATAATGCGGCAACAACAAACCATAGGTTGCGCTTGAAGCCTAAAGCGGCGACACCCATAAAAACGAACATGCCTGCGAGCTCAAGTAAGACCGTTTCGATAGATCCGCCCATAACCGCAAACAGGACATAGTACGAGGCAATGACGGCCAATACGGTTGGGTAGAAGGCACGGTCTTTGTCGAATCCGATAAATGTAGCCGACAGCGATACGGCTAACGCAATCACAATGCCGATAAAATACGCCATGTTTCCCCCTTCGCTCTACTGTTTGATGCAACCGGCCGCCGAAACGCGACGGGGCTTCCCGTCAATGAAAACGGCACAGCCATGCTAATCGTTCCTTCTAAATAAGACAGTCGATGCTCGTCTACCCTGATAGTTGGCAGCTTTCTAAGCGGGAATGTCGATGTGTATTCTCCGAGCAAAGCAATTGACTGGATCATGCCGTTTAGCTGACCAGCGTGGACGGAATGGCAAAATGATAAACCCAAAACTGCTCATCGCGCTGCCATCCGGCCGATTGATAAAGCGTTTGCGCTACTTCGTTGGTTATCGCGGTTGACAGCGAAACGCGAACAGCGCCTAAGGTGCTCGCGTAGTCAACCGCGGCGGCCATCAGTTTTGAGGCCACGCCTTTTCTGCGGGCATGCTCGTCAACGAACAGATCGTTAAGCACGAACGTCCGGGCCAGCGATACCGATGAAAAGCTCGGATAGAGCTGGGTAAAGCCAATCGCTTTATTGCCCTCATGCCCAATGAACAACACCGACTCGCCATGATTGAAACGAGCCGACAAAAAGTCTGTCGCCGCCTGCAAATCGCTTGGCCGACCGTAAAATTGGCGGTAATTATCAAAAAGCGGCGTGAGCGCCTCAAGATCGGACAGAACGGCTTGACGAACGGTGATAGTGCTCATAATTCCTCGAAAAAAAAGTCGGAAACACGATTCGAAACCTCAATTAAATTCATGTCCGGATCGCGTAAATAGACTGACATAATGGGACCTGTCGCCCCAGTGCGTTGCACCGGCCCATCAATCACAGCTACCCCGCATGAAGACAGATGCTTTATTACTTCGGATAGCGGAACCGAAGTGATAAAGCACAAATCGGCAGAGCCAGGGGCAGGCAGCCATGCTTTGGGTTCGAGTTCATTCCCGTGTTCATGTAGGTTAATTTTTTGCGAACCGAATAACAAAGCTTTGCGGCCGCTACCAAAGGTAACGACCTCCATGCCCAAGACTTTTGAGTAGAAGACCGAGGTGGCTTCGATATTTTTAACGGTTAATACGAGATGGTCAAGACTGTCTATTTTCATGGATTTGTGAACTTAACATTTAACGCGTCGCGCCGGACTGCCGGGTCAGGTAATTTTTTCTGCAAAGTGATAGCAGACAATGTTCATATCTCGATTCAGGTAGAACTTGTGCGCCCGATGACGTTGCACGCCGGAATCGAGATGGATGGCGCTACACCCTTCAGCCGCCGCTAAATTACGAAGCCAAACCATCGTTTGCTTGCCATAGCTTTTCGATCGTTCACTGTCCAATGTTGACAAGTCTTCGACGTAGAGATGCTTACCGAAAAATAAATTTTTTGAAATTTTAAATCCGGCAACGCACACCACCTGAGTTTCATCCCGGAGGTATGCGAGCTGGTAGCCGTCGCTCATTAGCTCTCGAACAAGAGGAACAAAAGAGGCTTCCTCAAGCTCCGTGCGCAGCTGCTTCATGACGTGGAAGCAGTCGGCTATTTCGTTGTCGTTTTGTGCTAGTTTGATCAAGAATTCACCCTTTGTTTCAGAACGCCTAACGTGATACATACATCAATTGTCTGATAAAAACTTACCGCCGTATATCCTAAATTCATCATAGGCTTGTTTTGACTGAGTCTGGCAGGCGGTTCAGAGTTAACTGTCCTATCTATCAAAAACAGACTGGGTTTTCTTAGGATATGGTCAGTAATAACTTCCCGATATGGATTGAGTGAAATTTTTCCGTTCGCCCTGAGCTTGTCGAAGGGTGAGCGGGAAAATTTCGGCCTACCGCGTCAAGCCGATCATGCTTCGACAAGCTCAGCACGAACGGCTCGACGATCGAAAATAGTGGTTTCGGGAAGTTATTTTCAACCAAATCCTTACCCGGAACAGCTGACTGTGCTTCGCGCTGAATAGTTACGACTATTGATGAGCCTCTTCGGCTGACCATCCGCCACCCAAAGCCCGGTAGATTGAAACCAGGGCGACACGCATCGCAGTTTCGGCCTTGGCGCGGTCATCGGCGACGACGAGTTTGCTGCGCTGGGCGTCCAGCGCGGACAAATAATCATTGGCCCCGCGTTGATATAACGCATTGGCGAGCCGGTAGGCTTGCTCTGCCGCCGTTTCGGCCTCGGCCATCCGGTCGCGGCGCTCCAGCGAAGCCGCATGCGCAACGAAAGCGTTTTCCACGTCTTCCAGGGCGAGCAGGAAGGCTTTCTCGTAGTTCGCCGCAACTTGATCCAGCCTGGCGTCTGCGGCGGTTATGTGGGCCTGGATGCGTCCGGCATTGAATATCGGCGCGGTCAATCCCGAACCGAGCGCATAAGTAGTAATGCGAAAGTTATTAGGAAGTAAATTTATTGTGTCAAACTGGAAACGATTGCAATAACAGACAAAAATTAGGAGTCCACCTGAAATTCATCGCCAAACTGACCCCGGAAGAGGAAGTAACGTTAACCGAAGCCTATCGTAACCACCCATTATTCCGGGTTAGACAACGGGCACATGCTATCTTATTGAATAATAGAAGGTATGTAATTGCACGGCTGAGCGAATTGTTTGAGTCCCAGCATGAGACTGTCAGCTCATGGTTAGACAAATGGGAAACAGAGGGATTAATAGGGCTTTACGATTGTCCACGAAGCGGTAGGCCTGTGCGCTTCACGGTTGAGGAACAAGCCGTTTTTCTGGGCTATATTGACAAAAACCCACACCAACCCAAGGCCGCAGCAGCACGATTGCTGGAGGAGACGGGCAAGGAAGCCAGCCTTGACACCTTTAAACGAATTTTAAAAAAAGTGCCTATGCCTGGAAACGTTGTCGGCAATCAGTGAAGGGAAAGCGTAATGAAGCAGATTTCCAACGTGATAAGGCATATCTGAAGGCCTTGAAACAGCAAGAGGATGATGGGGGAATTGAAGCTTTACTACTTTGACGAAAACGGATTTAGCACGACACCCTGTGTACCCTATGGATGGCAACGGATTGGCGAGACCCGACAAATACCCTGCTATCGTAGCAAGCGCATGAATGTGTTAGGTTTTTGAGTCGCAGCAATGATCTGTTTTTCCACAGCTCCGAACAATCGGTGACAACGGATACGGTCGTCAATGCCTTTGATGCGTTTGTCGAAATGCTTCCATGAAGTGGCTACACT
>NZ_JH109152.1:1719773-1958384 GCF_000190755.2 Methylobacter tundripaludum SV96
GGTACATCCATGTCTTCTGGAAGCGGGGAATTGTCGGCGGCTTCAGCCAGTTTCATCAAGGTTTCAACTTCCTGTTTGAACTGGGCTTCCAGTTGATTGGCGTAATCCCAGCTCAAGGCTTTATGCTTGCTGGCATTGGCTTTAATCTTGGTGCCGTCCAGGCTCACCGTACCCAGCTTAAGCAGCCCCAAGGTTTGTGCAAGTACCAATATCTCGACAAATAGGCTTTCGATCTCTTTGCCAAAGCGCTTGCGAAAGCTGTTGATGGTGTCGTGATCTGGGTTTTCGTTGGCGCAGATGTATTTAAAGGCCATCGAGTCATGAGTGGCTTTCTCCAGTTTGCGACTGGAAAATACGCCGGTCGCGTAACCGTAGAACAGCAACGCCAACAGCATCGCCGGATGATAGGGGCGCTTTCCTTTGCCCGCATAGACGGCTGATAGCGTCCGTAAATCCAGTTGATCGACAATCTCGACAACAAAACGGGCCATATGATCTTCAGGCAAATAATCCTGAACACACGGGGGCAGAATGTAGGGGGTATCGCGATCAATCAGGATGAATTGGGTAGCCATTTTTGTTTTTTGATTTGGTGTTTCGATAGGGTTATTTTAACACTTTTTGCACTGCTAAATCCGACAGTCTCCTAGAGATTCTTCAAAAGTAGCAATAGACTGGGTTACTGTCGCTTTGGTTAAGCCTTCTGTTGGATATAACTCAGCAAACGCGGCTCGATAAGTTTCGACTTGATTTAGCGTTTCGATCACATGCTCCCACTCGGCACCCATTTCGCCAGGATTGGCGACAGGTCCAGCTGCTTGTTCAATCAAATTCTTTGCGCGGCCATCCCAAAACTGGGCGATGTTGTACATCGCATTATAAACAGTAGGCGAGTTGATCGGCCCCTGTTGTCCACGAATACCGGTGGCGACTTTAGCATGATCGGTGCCGCCCTTGACGAGACTATGGCAGGACGCACAATTCATGCTGTTGTCGCCCGATAACCGGCGATCAAAAAACAGTTTCCGGCCTAGCTCTACTTTTTTCGGGTCTAGCGTGACTTGCAAGGGTAGCGGATGGATTGGCTCACCTTTTAGGGTCGGCACGGTGTCCGCACTCCAAGCCAATTTAGCGCGTTCTTCGGTAATCCAAGCCAAGATGGTGGTCTTTTCGTTATCATTTAGGCTATCGGTCCAATGCATCGACAGGTATAAAGCCGGTGGCATGGAGTTATTGCGGAGTGCGCCTTCAATTCTGGCCAACATCAAGGGAGTAAAAAGGGTTTCGCCACTATACATGGACTTAGAAATAACCAAGCGTGCAGAGGCATTTTCAATATCATGCGCCATGAGTTGTTTGGCGATAGGCAGTTCGGCATAAATTGGTCTACGCAGCATACCTGGCGAATGGCAATCAACACATTTATTTTGAAAAATTTGCGAAACTTGGGCAAAGTTAGCCGAAGTGCCAGCCACAGGAGCTATCGGCTCATTCTTGCTATTTAAACCAAGCATGTTGGATAGCGGCAGGAACAACGCGACTGAGCCGAGTGCAGCTAATATCAGTTGATTTTTTTTTCATAGTTATTTCAAGCGCGCTCCGAACCTTTTGTCCGGAGTGGGATAAGTAGTAATGCGAAAGTTATTAGGAAGTAAATTTATTGTGTCAAACTGGAAACGATTGCAATAACAGACAAAAATTAGGAGTCCACCTGAAATTCATCGCCAAACTGACCCCGGAAGAGGAAGTAACGTTAACCGAAGCCTATCGTAACCACTCATTATTCCGGGTTAGACAACGGGCACATGCTATCTTATTGAATAATAGAAGGTATGTAATTGCACGGCTGAGCGAATTGTTTGAGTCCCAGCATGAGACTGTCAGTTCATGGTTAGACAAATGGGAAACAGAGGGATTAATAGGGCTTTTAGATTTTTCCACGAAGCGGGAGGGCCTGTGCGCTTCACGGGTTGAGGGAACCAAGCCGTTTTTTTTGGGGTATAATTGACAAAAAAACCCCCACCAGCCCAAGGCCGCCGCAGCACGATTGCTGGAGGAGACGGGCAAGGAAGCCAGCCTTGACACCTTTAAACGAATTTTAAAAAAGTGCCTATGCCTGGAAACGTTGTCGGCAATCAGTGAAGGGAAAGCGTAATGAAGCAGATTTCCAACGTGATAAGGCATATCTGAAGGCCTTGAAACAGCAAGAGGATGATGGGGAATTGAAGCTTTACTACTTTGACGAATCCGGATTTAGCACGACACCCTGTGTACCCTATGGATGGCAACGGATTGGCGAGACCCGACAAATACCCTGCTATCGTAGCAAGCGCATGAATGTGTTAGGTTTTTTGAGTCGCAGCAATGATCTGTTTTTCCACAGCTCCGAACAATCGGTGACAACGGATACGGTTGTCAATGCCTTTGATGCGTTTGTCGAAACGTATGCAGGCAAGTACGAAGAAACTAAAGTGCCGTGCTGTGTGGTGTTGGATAATGCTTCCATTCATCGTAGCGGCGTATTCAAAGAAAAGCTGGCGGGCTGGCAACAACGTGGTGTGTGCTTACATTTTCTTCCGCCTTACAGCCCGGAGCTGAACCTGATCGAAATACTCTGGCGTAAAGTTAAGTACGAATGGTTGCCGCTTGATGCCTATCAAAGTTACGGACACTTGAAAAAGTGGGTGTTGGAAATTCTGAGTGACATCGGTAAAAAATTCCAAATAACTTTTGCGTAACTACTTAAAAACGACTGCGCCGATCCACGACAGCAACAGCGAGATGCCCATCACCTGAAATATCGAAACGGTGTACTCGCCGGCTTGCGATTTAGCCAAACCCACCGGCAGGAAGCCGACAATCGTGACCAAGGTGCCGGTCAGCATCGGAAAAGCGGTGGCGCGATAAGCATAAGTCGCCGCATCGATCCTGTCCCAACCCTCTTCCAGCTTGCGCGCCATCATCTCGATGGAGATCATCGCGTCGTCGACCAATAAGCCGAGCGCCAGAATCAAAGCGCCTAATGAAATGCGGTGGATTTCCATGCCGAACAGCAACATGCACAGCAGTGTGCCTGACAGCACCAGCGGCACCGTCAGCGCGACCACGGAGCCGGTGCGGAAACCGAGGCTCAAAAAGCTGACCAGCAGCACCGCGGCCAAGGCTTCAAAGAAGGTGGACAGGAATTCCCCGATGGCTTTGTTGACTACGCGCGGTTGGTCGGCGATCTGATCGACGTCCATCCCGACCGGGAGTTCGCCCTCGATTTGAATCTTGGCGGCTTCCAGCGCCTTGCCCAGTTCCAGCACATCGCCGCGTTTGTTCATGGTGATGCCCAGGCCGACGGCTTCCTTGCCGTTGATGCGCATTTTGAGTTCCGGCGGGTCAAGGTATCCGCGCTTAACGTGGGCGAAATCGGCGACGCGTAAGGTGCGGCCTTGAATATGCACCGGCAATTTGGCGATGCTGTCCACCGAATCGAATTGGCCGGTGAGTCGGATCGGCAAATTACGCTGGGCGGTGTACACCGTTCCCGCCGATGTCATGCTGTTTTGCGCTTGCAAGGCCTCGGCGACCGCGTTGGCATCCAATCCCAATTCAGCCAATTTTTTGTCGGAAAATTCGATGTAAATTTTTTCATCCTGGGTGCCGATCAGGTCGACTTTTTCGACATCCTTGACCCTCAGCAGTTGTTGGCGGGCTGAGTCGGCGGCTTGTTTCAGCGCGGCGTAACTAAAACCGTCTCCCGAGAAGGCATAGATCAGGCTGTAGGTATCTCCGAATTCGTCGTTGAAAAACGGCCCGATGCTGCCGGGCGGCAAAGTCAGGCGAATGTCGTCAACCTTTTTGCGCACCTGATACCACAGATCGGGGATTTCCTTGGGCGGCGTATCTTCACGCGGGGTCACGAAAATGACCGACTCGCCCGGTTTGGAGTAGCTGCGCAAAATATTCAGGTTCGGCAATTCCTGGATTTTCTTTTCCAGGCGGTCGGTCAGCTGTTGTTCGACCTCCTGCGCGGTCGCGCCCGGATAGAGGGTTTTGACCACCATGACCCGAAAGGTAAACTCGGGGTCTTCCCGTTGGCCGAGACGGAAATAGGCAAAAATCCCGCCGAACAGCAACAGCGCCATGATGAAACCGGTGAAAGCGCGGTGCTCCAGCACCCAGGCGCTCAGGTTGAATTCTCTCATGGACGGGCTTCCTCGTTTGCGTCAATGGCGGGTTTAACGGGGTGCGGCAAGCGTACGGGTTGACCCTCGACCAGACGGCTTGCACCGGCGCTGACGATCAGTTGCCCAGCTGCAAGTCCGGTGATGGCAACCCGTTCGCCGCTCAGTGTGTCGCCGATCCGTACCGGCACGGCGTTGACGGTTGAGCTGCGCTCGTCAACCAGCCAGACGCTAGGCTGTTCAGGCTGATTCTGGGGAGTAAAAACGGCCGAGAGCGGAACGGTGGGGTTTGAAGGCGTGTTTGAAGGTATCCAAACCGTCGCCGTCATGCCGAGCCGTGCATCGTCTTGGCCTTCCAACAGAGTCACCTTGACACGATAGGTGCGGCTGGCCGAATCGGCTGCCGCTGCGATCTCTCGGATACGCGCCTTGATTCGCTTGTCGCCGTCGGCCCACAGCGTCACGGCGACTTCCTGCTGTAGATCGATTCCGGTAACGCGATGCTCGGGGATGTCGATAGGGATTTCCTTTTCATTGAGTTGGGCTATCCTGATAACCGGCTGGCCGGGGGTAACGACTTGCCCCGCCTCGACTTCCAGCGCCGTCACCACGCCGTCGCGATCGGCCCGTAAATCGGTATAAGCCAATTGGTTGCCTGCCTCTCCGAGCTGGGCTTCGAGCGCTGCAACCTTTTGCTGTGCGGTAATGTCGAGCGTTTGGTGATGATCCAATTCAGGCCGGCTGATAATGTTTTGATTGAACAATTCCCGGTACCGGCTTAAGTCGTCCTGGCTATATTTGCGGTCGGCTTTAGCGGCTATAAGCTGGGCTTTGATACTTTGCGAGGCCAACCGGTAATCGCTGGGATCAAGCCTTGCCAGCATCTGTCCTTTGCGCACCCGATCCCCCATATCGACCGAGCGGTTTATCAGTTTTCCAGCCACGCGGAACGATAAAGTCGTCTCAAATCGCGCCCGAACCTCGCCGGGAAACGGCCTGTCGTTCTGTGTCTGTTGGCTCGTTATCCGGATAACGTTGACCGGACGGAGTGTTTGCCGGTCTTGGTCTTGATGGCTGCATCCCGCCAGCATCAAAAGCAGCAAGCCTATCAATGGGTTGATAGCGGCAAGGATAGGATCGGCAATGACTAACTCATCGTTCCCACGCAGAGCTTGGGAACCATAAGTGAATGTTATTGTTGCTAGTTCCCAAGCTCCAGCTTGGGAATTCAGTGCGGGAAGCTCCAGCTTCCCGTCTCGCGAAGCTGGAGCTTCGTCATCCGGGTTCCCAAGCTGAAGCTTGGGAACCAGCGTATCTCTTAACTTAATGGCTGTGACGTAGCACGTTGGGGCAAGGTGAGTCCTGGACTCATCATTCCCAAGCAAAACGCGGTAACCATAAGCGGAAGTTATTTTTGCTAAAATTCTAAGTTGGGAGTGAATCGCTAATCGGCAGCTGCCGACTAAATAGCGGCAGAAATTGCGGAAATTCATCTGTACTCCAGTTTAATTTGGCTACTCAGGAAAAACTTTTTATTAGACAAACCAATCGCGTTCAAAACAGATTGAACCGGCTGTAATGCCCTATGAGTCAACAATTTAAACCAATCGATTTAACAGCGCGTCACCCGTTCGGGTGAAAAAGGAAAATTATTAACTGATGTTACGCAGTTAGTTGAATTTCGACCGCTTTAACATTAAGGAGTCGCTAGCGCGACACTTGATTGAATCGGGTTGTCGCACCCGAAGGCGAGTTACTTTCTTTTGCTTCGCCTCGGCAACTGCTCCTGCGTTGCTCTACCTCCTGCATCCATGCAGTCGAAAAGAAAGTAACCAAAGAAAAGGCGACCCGGTTGCCGCTTACTTCCTGCGCTCCTCGCTTTTATCGAGGGTCAGCAGAAGGGGCTCCTGCCCCTCTGCTGACGCGCGGCATCCCTGCCGCGCCCCTAACGGGCTGTTCTCGATAAAAGCTCCGATGCTCGGCGCGGCAAACGGGAGAAATACCATCCGTGCGTAACATCAGTTATTAAGGTGAATTTTGGAATGCCATTTCGCCCAACGAATATAAGCAACCGAAGATCAATCTTTTATTACGGCAGCCTTGGTCGGAGCTGCCAGCATGCCGAAACCCGTTGTCAGCAATTGTATGAGTTCGGATTGTCGATGCGTTCCCGTTTTTGCCAGCACCTGCTTTAGCTGCGTTTTTACCGTGTTATTGCTGATGGCTCGCGTTTGGGCATAATCGCTTGGCATTTGTCCGCGCAGTAACGCGGTCGCGAGTCTGGCTTCGGCCGGAGACAGTCCGTAGCATTGCGTCAACAGGCTGTCGTCTAAATCAAGCGGTCTATCCGGGTCATAAATAAATAGGGCAACGGATGGCCCCGATCCGATAAAAGGTACCGGCTGGTTTTGTAGAGAGACGACGATGGCCGATAACGGACGGTTTGAGTGGTTCCGATGCAAGCTCATCGCGTTGCCTTGCCCCCGCTCTGCGGCATTGCCGATTAACTGGCGCAAAGCGCGGGTTTCGTTAGCGTTACCGGCCAGGCAGCGACCTGCGGCATTGAGGCAAAAGCCGTCTGAACAGCGGGCTAAATTTTCGGCCGTCTGATTGACAAATACGGCTTGGCCGCCCTTATCGAACAAGACTAATCCGACCGGCAAGCGGTTCAAGAGGCTGGTGTCCGTAGCCAGCACCCGTTTAACTTCGGAAAAATTTTTGTGGATCATGCAAGAACGGCGCAAATGCGGCACCAAGCGCGCGAACCCTGCCGTTTCGTCGGCGGAAAACGGTTGTTGCTTGGATCTGAAAATCGACAGCCGCACCGCCAGCGTATCCTGCTTGAGAAGATGACCGATCATCGCATGAAAATAACCCTGAGGTTTAAGCCAATCGTTATACCATTCAGTCCTGACAAGTTCCCGCACGGGAAACAAGCGATCAGTTGTTATCAATTCGCCTTCAGGTAAATCCTTGGAGTTTTCAAGCCAGACATTGACCTTGGAATAATAACGTTCGTAAGACACAATGGTTTCAGGGTCGGTACGGGCGGATTGAATAAAAGAAACTTCATCGCTACGGCAAGTGGGACTGCGGCTGGCAAAATCCATCAGATAAATGACGGTGCCCCTGCTTCCGAAAACCTCTGACAGCTGCTCCAAAAAAACCGGCCATAACTCCGGCATGACCGCAGCATCGTAGATTTTTCCGATTAAATTATCATATTGGCTTTCGTTCATAACTGATGAGCACGCCCTATAGCGGATATTACCCTCGTTCCCACGCGCCGCGTGGGAATGCAGTGCTGGACGCGCTGCGTCCCGTATACCCAAGAGGCTGGTCGTGCCTCGCAGCGCAGCTCGTGGGAACGCGGGTAAAGAAGCGGGTATCCAGCGCCATGGAGGCGAACTATGCATGTCCATGTAGCCTGGATCCCCGCACAAATCCGTCTGGAACGGATTTGCATTAACCCAAAGGGTGTCAGGCAGGATAGCCTGACATGAATCCCTGCCGGGATGACGCGCTTTAAAAATACTTGTGTATAACGACGAGCGCGGAACGTGGGAATCCTAAGAGGTCGTTATTTTTAGCGACATTTAGATTCATTGAGCTTTGCTTCTAATCCCTGAAATTCTCAAACTGCAACGGCATTTCCAGCTTTTCTTCTCTCAGCATCTTAATCACATCCTGTAGATCATCCCTGTTTTTGCCGGTCACCCTGACCTGATCGCCCTGTATGGCGGCCTGGACTTTCAGTTTTTTGTCCTTAATCAATTTAACGATTTTTTTGGCTACTTCCTTATCTAGCCCCTGCTTCATGGTAATTTCCTGACGCATTCCCTTGCCGCTTGGCTTTGCATCGCCCGTCTCCATGCAAGCTATATCAATGCCGCGTCGCGTAAGTTTTGCGCAAATAACACTGAACATTTGCTGTAACTGGAACGTCGATTGAGACGTCATGATCACTTTATCGTCATTCAATTCAAAGCTTGAGTCGGTGCCCTTAAAATCAAAGCGCGTGCTGACTTCCTTATTGGCTTGGTCAACCGCGTTAGTAAGCTCGTGTTTGTCGAATTCGGAAATGATGTCGAAAGAAGGCATGGTTATGATTACAACATAAGGTAAAAAAGGAATTTAACTATAATGATCTTTGCGGCATTATTCAACACCCTTCCCGGTGCCGGGGCTTTTATTCCGCTTTGATAAACTCGGCGACGGCCTTGATTCGCAAGCGGCGAATCGCCTCGCCGATATGCGCCCCTTTAAGTTCGCCATTCAGGATAGCCGAGGTGTCAACGGATGCCGCCGCCCTGGCTGCGCCGCTCAACAGCGCGGCTTGAGGGTAGGCAATGTTTTCAAGCCCGGTTCTGCCTCTAGCGTCCGCCTCGCAGGCCAGCAAAAATTCGGGCAATTTATTAACCGGCTTAAAGGCTCCCAAAGCGGCCAGCATATCGGTTATTGTTGAGGCGCGTAATTCAAAAGCCCGGTGGCAGTGAGTATGGTATTGCATGACTTGCAAGGCCAGCGCTTTAAACGAGTTAGGCACCCGCAAACGGCTGCACATGCATTCCAAAATGGGCAGTCCCTGGGCTTCATGCCCGTAATGATGCGGCCAGTGTTCTTTAGGCGACATGCCCTTGCCCAAATCGTGGACTAATGCCGCAAACCGGACTTCGAGGCTGGATGACAACCGCGCCGCCTGCTCCAAACAGAGCATGACATGAATGCCGGTATCGATTTCCGGGTGATATTTTTCCGGCTGCGGCACGCCGAATAAACCATTTATTTCCGGGAAAATTTTATCCAGTGCCGCACAATCTTTTAAGGTATAGAAAAAAGCGCTGGGCGATTTCTCACCCAACGCTTTAAACAATTCCGCCCAGACCCGTTCGGGAACCAGATGATCGACCTCCCCCGCCGTCACCATGGACCGCATCAAAATCCGGGTTTCCTCAGCCAGCGTGAAGCCGAGATGACCGTATCGGGCGGCAAAGCGGGCGATACGCAAGATCCGCACCGGGTCTTCGGCAAAGGCCGGTGAAATATGCCGGAAAATACGTTTTTCAAGATCACGTTGCCCGCCGTAAGGATCAACAAGCTGCCCTTCTGGCGTCATTGCCATCGCATTGATGGTCAGGTCGCGGCGGATCAAATCCTGTTCCAGACTGACATCGGGCGATGCGTGTACGGTAAAGCCTTTATAACCGGGCGCGGTTTTTCTTTCGGTTCTGGCTAATGCATATTCTTCATGCGTTTTCGGATGCAAGAATACCGGAAAATCCTTGCCTACCGGCCTGAACCCCTGTCGCACCATGGACTCAGGCGTCTCGCCGATCACTACCCAGTCCCGTTCCTTGACCGGAAGTTCAAGCAATTTATCGCGCACCGCACCGCCAACAAGGTATATTTCCACTCAGTTACTCAAGCCGTTTAATAATGCGCCTAGAATAGCACAGCCGCATTCAAAAAAAGGCATAATGGCCGTACAGCTGAGCAACACATCATCAGGGGAATAAAGTGATCGCAATTTTTTTAGCCAGTCTTTTATTAGGCACCGTTTCAGGATTAATGGCAGGGCTTTTCGGGATAGGCGGCGGCCTGATTATTGTGCCGGTTTTAGCGGTATTGTTTGCCGGGCAAGGATTTCCCACAGAACTGGTCATGATCATGTCGGTGGCAACCTCACTGGCGACCATTATTTTCACCTCGATCTCTTCGGTGCTGGCACATCATCGTTTGAATTCCGTGTTGTGGGATAAAGTACTGGCCATGGGGCCGGGGATTATGATCGGCGCGGCTGTCGGAGCCGTGGTCGCGGACCATATAGCCGGTGACGTATTACGCTTTATTTTTATCATCTATCTATTATCCGTAGGTGTGCAAATGGCGTTGCAATTCAAGCCGAAACCTGGGCAGCAGCAACCCTCCAAAGAGTTGGATTTTGGTGTGGCCGGCATCATGGGGCTGCTGTCGTCACTACTCGGAATAGGCGGAGGCACACTCACTGTGCCTTTTTTAGTCCATTTCCAAACGCCGATGCGCAATGCCGTAGCCATAGCCAGCGCCTGCGGCTTGCCGCTAGCTTTGGTGGGAACGGTGGGCTATGCCCTGCTGGGCAAGGATGCATCGCAGTTACCGGAGTGGAGTTTAGGCTATATTTACGTGCCTTCTTTTCTGGGCATAGTGCTGACCAGCACCTATACCGCCCCGATTGGCGCAAAGCTGGCGCATAAGCTTCCTGCGGAGAAATTGAAACGCTATTTTTCGTTACTACTGTTTGTGATGGCGGCCAAGTTGATATGGTTTTGAAGATGTTCACTGTGTCAGTGTTTTAAAGCCCTTCTACGTTCGTGCCGTGCTCGGCAAGCCAGGTTTTTCTTCTTCCGAAGTCCGACATTGCACGTTCTACGCGCGGCCGGAACGCAGGGATGATGCAAATGTGCAAGCTCATGCACCACCACGTATTCGGCAATGCGCGGCGACAACCCAGTAAACGCTTGAGGCTTACTTGATCTCGCTACTACCTTGGCCATTGATGTTTCTGAGCACCCCATCGAACGCCCTGTCAAAGGCCCAAAAAGCCTACTACGCAGGAAAAAAAACGCCACACGATCAAGAACCCAGCTCGTAATCTGCGTATCGCCGCTAGCCATTCTCTCCGTAGGGGTAGCTAAAGGGCAACCGCATAATTTTTCGGTCTTTAAGGACGGTGTTGCATCCCGGTACCTTGCTGTTAGCCGATTCGGGATACCAAGGGATGCACAAATACCATCAGAACTCGACCCTCCCGGTGAAAAAGAAAAAAGGGGCGAAGGAGGCAAAACTAATAACTATATCCAATGCTCTATAGTAAGCTATGCGGCATTTCCCCCCTGCTCAATTTTCTATCGGTGCCAACACTAAATCTTCGTGAGATTCCAATGAAAGGCTACTTATCTGAATTTAGGGTGGGTGCGTCTGTTTTAATCGTTTTTGCATTTAGTTTGTTGCTCCTGCCTTTTGCAAGGGCGGACGAGCCTATTTATGCTGCAAACAGCGAATCGAAGGGGTTTGGCGCTCAGAGCCCGGATCAGCTCGCCGGCATCAAGCCCACCATCTCCAAGCAATCCAAAACAAAAGCCGACACGCCGGCCGCCGCGATCGGATTCGCTCGTACCGACACAGCCAAATCCTCGACGGTTCTGAAAGACGTGGCAGATATGGATCTTGATGAACTGGTCAAGGTCAGAGTCTCCCCTTTCGAGGTTTCCACGCGTATGGACACCGGCTACCGCGCCTCGAACTCGGTGTCCGGCTCCCGATTCGACACGCCAATCCAAAATCTTCCGTTTGCCATTCAGGCCTTCACCGATTCCTTCATCAAAGACCAAAAGCCGGTGAATATCTTCGATGTCGCCCGCTACTCGCCGGGCGTCACCTACCGCAGCAACGATTTCACCGAGGGTAACGCAAACCTCGCCATCCGCGGCTTCGCCGTCAGTGCCACCCCCGGCAACGTCCAAATTTTGCGCGACGGGGTCCACGGCCCCTCGATCTTCGATTTCACCAACATCTCCCGCGTCGAGGTGGTCAAGGGCCCCGCCTCGTTTCTTTACGGCCAGGTCGCTCCCGGCGGTGTCGTCAATATCATCACCAAGAACCCCCAATCCAAGTTCGCCGCCACCGCCGATGCCCGTTACGGCGCATACGGCCAATATCGTTTCGATACCGACGTGACGGGACCTGCCTCGAACACCCTGTTTTACCGGCTTGCCTCCTCCTACGACCATGACATCGATTATTGGAATCCTTACGACGCGCATTCTTGGGACGTCTCGCCGTCTTTGCTCTGGCAACCCAGCGAGCGCCTGAGCGTTTCGCTTAAGTACGAAAACTTCCGCAAGGAGGAACAACCGCAGCTGATGCAAAAACCCGGCTACGGCACTCAAGCCGGCGTGGTGCCGACTCCGTCCGACCCCAACCTCTCGGGTGTCGATGTTCCCAATCTGCCCGACCATTGGAACAGCATGTCCAACGCGGATTTTCGCGACAGCCAAACGCATAACCTGAGCACCTGGATCGATTTCAAGGCCGACGACCACTGGAACCTGCGTACCGGCTATTCGCACCTTGAATACGAAGTCGACGCGCTATTTTCCGGCAACCTCGGCATGGCCAACAATCAAACCCTGATGCAGGGCCGCCGCGTCAGGAAACAGACCTACACCAACCGCGACGATACCGTCGAAATTCAGTCCGTCGGCAACTACAACTTCGGTTGGACCAGCCTGCACCTGCTGTTCGGCGGCCAGTATGTCATCCGCCGTTTCGACAACAGGGCCGCGCAGGCTGCCAATGACCCAGCACTCGGCAGCAATCCCACCGCGTCGCCGCTGCCGCTGTGGAACCTCGGCGACCCTAACACTTGGAACCGCGATGTAACGGTACCTGTTTCCGCGCTGACCGCAAATGCTACCGATCAGACCAGCGAGTATGTGGACAAGTCCGTTTACAGCGGCACGACGTTAGGCTTCTTCGACAACCGCTTGCTGGTGCTTGCCGGTGGGCGCCTAACCTCGACGCAAAGCCGGCTGACCAACCGCCTGACCAGCCAGTCCCAACCCGAAATCACGGCGTCCGCGGTCACGCCTCAATACGGCGTGCTCTACAAGCTCACGCCCGGACTCTCGGCATTTGCCACCTATGCCGAGTCGTTCGTTCCCGGTTCGCAAATGCTGAATAATCCCGATGGAACCAGCACGCCCGCGGCCCCAACCGAAGGCCAAGGCTACGATATCGGCATCAAGGCCGATTTGTTCGGCGGTCGCGTTTCCAGCACGCTGACTTACTTCGATATTGTTAACAAAAATATCGTCAACGATCTCGCTACGACCAACGCCGCCGGTTCGGTAGTGGTCTCCAACGTCCAAAGCGGCGAGCAACGCTCCCAAGGCATCGAGTGGGACGCCACCGCCAAGGTGACCGATAATTGGCAGGCCTACCTTTCTTACAGTTACATGGACGCACGTATCACGGAATTCAGCGGCAACGACGCCGCCGTTCTCGCCCAAGACCCGTTGACGCTGGACGCCACCGGACAGGCCAATTACAAGAACGTAAAACGTTTTCATAACGCCCCGCTGCAAATGAGCGCGCCGCATCTCGCCAACCTATGGACACGCTACGACTTCGGCACGGAGAAACTTAAGGGGCTTTACCTCGGCGGCGGCGTCAACTTCGTCTACGACCAGACGCTGCTGCCCGACAGCCCCAAATTCGCCCATCAGACTTATGCGCTGCTTAACGCGATGATAGGCTACTCGTGGAAAATGGGCGGCCACGGCATGAACGTCAACCTGATGGGCAAGAACCTCGCCGATGAACACTACCGGCCCTCGCAAAGCACGCGCAGCCGTCCCCGCGAATTTCTGCTCAGTTTCTCGCTCAGATTCTGAATCCGCGCGAATTCATGAAAGGCATTTATTTTATTCGCTGGGCAGCCGTTCTGTTGCTCATGCTTTATTGGCCAAGTCTGAGCGTAGGCCAGGAGTTGGCGGCAGAGAACCCGAACAAGGTCGAAGCCGCTTTCCTGCGCAATTTCGCCCGCTACGTGACTTGGCCCCCCGGTGTATTCGCTGACGACCGTTCATCCTGGCGTATCTGCATCCTGGGCAACGATCCGTTTGGCGATGTGTTGGATAACACGCTGACGGGGCGCGCTGAGCAGGAGCGCTCATTTGAAATTGTTCGTGCGGATACCCTGAATGAATTGCCGAATTGCCAGATTGTCTTTGTCGCCTATCAAGATGCCGCGAAACGCCGCGCAGCGCTCGCGGCATTGAAAAACCGGCCGATCCTGACGGTCAGCGATGCCCCCGAGTTTTTGCAGGAGGGTGGAATCATCCAGTTTCATGTCGGGGATCGCGTGGAAATGAGCATTAACCTCGATCAGTCGCGTTCCGCATCGTTGACGATACAGACCAAGATGCTGGAAGTCTCTCGAGAAGTGGTCGAAAACGGGGAGGTGAGAAGATGGCGTTAATCAACTTTCGGCAACAGAGCTTTCGCAAAAAGCTCATCCTCGCATTGTTTATCGCGGCGCTGCTGGCCTTTGCGGCGGCGAGCGCGGCGTTTATGCTGTTTGAGCATCTTTCGCTGGAAAGCCGCGCCCGGCAGGTCATGGAGCCATACGCTCAACTGGTTTCCGTTAGTGCGGAAGCGGCGGTTGCTTTTGAGGACTCGGGACGCTCCCAGGAAATTCTCGATACCTTACGGGCCAATCCGCAAATTCTTGAAGCGCAAATCAATTTGCGTGACGGACGAATGCTGGCCCGCTACAGCATTCGCTCCAACACAACATTACCCCAGCCTCTACCTACAGCTAACGGTATTTACCTGGATCGAAACACCGCGGTTTTGGTGCAGCGTCTGCAAGATAACGCGTATTTGTATCTTGCCATGAATCTGGACGAACTTAACCGTCAAACCCGTAACACCCTGCGGGTGTTTGCTATAGGCGTGATCGTGCTGCTGGCGACCGTTGCCCTGGGCCTGCTGGCCGCTCTCCAAAAAAGCATCGTCGGTCCCATCTCCACGCTGGCCGAGACTGTCGAACAGGTGCATTCCCACGCGGATTACAGCCAACGCGTGTTGACTTCCGGTACCGACGAGGTCGCCCGGCTGAGCCAAAGCTTCAACGCCATGATGGACGCGATACAGGAACGTGAAGACGATTTGCGTCGACTCATGCTGTTCCAACGGACGCTTTTGGATAATGTGGCCCATGGCATTATCTCAACGGCGCCCGACGGCACGGTGACCAGCTTCAATCGTGCCGCCGAGTCATTGCTGGGTTACACGGCCGATGAAGTGATAGGCAAACAAACGCCGGCGCTCTGGCACGATACGGAAGAAGTTGCACAGTACGCCCTGCACTTGTCCGAAGAACTGGGCGAAACGATATTGCCGGGATTCGCAGTGTTTTCGGCCCGCCCCCGGCGCAACCTGACCGAGGAAAAAGAGTGGACATTCATTCGCAAGAATGGCGCGCGCGTGCCGGTGCTGTTGTCCGTGACCGCACTACGAACGGAGAGTGGGCAAATCACCGGTTTTGTCGGCCTGACTTATGATCTTACCGAACGCAAGCAAGCGGAGAATGAACTTAGGCGGCACAAGGATCAACTGGAGGAAACGGTACAGCAACGCACGGCGGACTTGCTTCTTGCCAGGGACGCGGCCGAAGCGGCCAACAAGGCCAAAGGCCTGTTTCTGGCTCATATGAGCCACGAACTGCGCACGCCGTTGAACGGCATTCTCGGCTATGCGCAGATATTGCAGCGGGATGAGCTCGTTGGCGAGCGCAAGGCTGCCGCTCTCAATATCATTCGCCAAAGCAGCGAATACCTGCGGGCGCTGATTGACGATATTCTCGATTTGTCCCGTATCGAAACCGGCAGGCTTGATTTCGTCTTGAGCAACATCTCTCTGGCTAAGTTCCTGCGCGGCGTCACCGATATAGTCGGCCTCAGGGCGCGGCAAAAGGGGCTGGAGTTTTCCTGCGAGCTGGCAGCCGATTTACCCGCGGGCATCCGTTGCGACGAGCGGCGGTTGCGGCAGGTGTTGCTCAACCTATTGACCAATGCGGTCAAATTTACCGACAGCGGGCAGGTTGTGTTGCGTGTCGGCCGGGTCGGGCCGTCCCGGTTCTCCTTTGCTGTTGAGGACACCGGCATCGGTATCGAGCAAAACGAACTGGAACTTATCTTCCGGCCCTTCGAACAGGTCGGCGACTTGCAGCGGCGGCTTGGCGGCACCGGTTTGGGTCTTGCCATCAGCCGTCAACTGATGCGCTATCTGGGCAGCGATATCGTGGTTGAAAGCCGCGTCGGCAAGGGCAGCACCTTCAGATTTGAAGTTGAACTCCAGGCGGCGAGTAGTTCCACACCGGTATTGCTGAACCCGATGCAGGTTATCACCGGATACAAGGGGCCGCACCGCAAAGTGCTGATTGTCGATGATGTCGCTTCGAACCGCGCCGTCCTGGTTGACCTGCTTAGCCCATTGGGTTTCGGAATTATCGAGGCATGTGACGGCATTGAGGCACTGGAGCTGGCCCAAGCCGCGATACCTGACCTCATCCTGATGGATATCGTCATGCCGAAGATGGATGGCGAGGAAGTGACGCATCTTCTGCGCCAGTTACCGGCTCTGGCGCAGGTGCCTATTATCGCGCTGTCCGCCAGCGCCTCAAACGCCGATGAGACGAAATGCCTGCAAGCCGGAGCCAATGCCTTTCTGCCTAAACCTGTCGATCAGGACGAACTGCTCGCGCAGATGGCGGCGCTGATGCAACTTGAATGGATCACCGTGCCGCGAACAGAGCTTACTCCGAACCCAGGGGAGCTCGCCGAAATGCTGATTCTGCCGCCTGCCGCAGAGATGCAGGAGTTATACCGGCTGGCGCTGACCGGCAACATGCGCGACATCTTGCAGTATGCTGAGCGCATTGCCGGAATCGACCCCAGCTATCAAGCTTTCGCTACGCACTTGCGTCAGTTGGCCAACGGCTACCAATCGAAGGCTATTTTGGCTTTTGCTGAAGCGCATTTAACATGACAGCAAGGGATATTTTTAGCCTAATTAGAGCAAAACAGGTGAAAAAAAGGAGGCAAGTTACTTTTTTCCACCCTCTTGTGACTTTCTTGGCCGTCCCTGTGGTTTAATTTTAGTGCGCCGCCCCAAAGCGGCTTCGACTTCATCCTGAAACTTGCCCGAACCAGAAAGTTCCAGAATGCCGATACATCCTGTTGATATAGTGCACATAACGTCGACCAACCGATTGCATTAAACCGGAAACCCCACCCTGCATTTCACCTGGCGCCAACAAGTGAACATAATTAGTCATCTGTACAAACGCATAAAGCTTGCAGTTATTCTTCACCAAAGCTTCACGCAGGTATTCAAGGTAGGTGCAATAATCGCCTTCATGAAAGAAAATGGGCTGACGGTTATTGCCCCGTTGCACAATATGTTGCGGGATATTCGGCAAGTTAAGGCGAGGAAGACGCGGCATAATGGTTATGTATGTGATAACACACAATAATGTAACCTGCCCCCCTTTTCCTCGAAAACACGAAGGCCACGGAGAAAAACAGTCGTTTTAATTCAATGCATTGAAAACTTCGTGTTCTCGGCAATTGCTAAGTTACATGGATGTAATGAATGCAGAAAATGCAGGAGCATTTTTCTGCCCTGCATTGCTAAACCACAGGGATGTGGCGAATGCAGAAAACGCAGGAGCGGTTTTCTGCCTACCTCCTGTATCCGTACAGTCGTTCGTGCCTTCGTGGTGAATTCTTTAATTGTTCTAAAAACGAATATTTTCACAGCTTCAGGAGCTTGGGAGCTAGCGAAAACAGATGACGTTATTTGCGGGTGAAGAAGGGATGCAACACAGCAAGTGTGCTGCATCCGCGATTAAACAACTATCAATATTTGATAGTAATACCGACAAAGGCTGAGCGCCCCATGCCGGCTATGTTTCTCCCCCAAGGCACGGTGACATTTGCCGCCGCCGTTGGGTTCATGCCGTAACGGTCGCCTAGATAAGCCCCGGCCAGCGGCTGGTAATACTGTTTGTCCAGTACGTTATCCAAGCCGACATCCAAACGCACTTTGCCCCATTCGTAGCCGGTTCTGGCATTCAGCAGAACGTAGGACGGCGTTTGGGTTTCGTTGCGGATTGCCTGAACATCGCTTTTGCTATCGACGAACTGCATTTCCAGCGCACTTTGCCAGTTGCTCAAGCGATGATCCAGGCTGAGTTTCATGTTGAACGGCATCATGTGGTAGAGATTGCCGCCATCCATACGTTCTCCCCGCACGTAACTCATCGTGGTATGCGTGGCGAATTCTCCCAGCTTTTTGTCCTTATACAGCTGGGCTCGGCCTGAGACATCGGCGCCCCACAGCCGTGCATCGTGATTGGCGTATTGCAAATAGACAAAGCTGTTGGTTGCGGTTTGAGGGGTTGCTTTACAACCACTGGCAGCAGCTGTCGATGTACTCCGGCAACGATCCGCATCAATGAAATTATTCACATAGGTGAAATAGGGCGTGGCGCTGAATTCCCAAAGACTGCTTTTCGGTTCGTGAAACGCCGCGGTAAAACTGACGGTATGCGCGGTTTCTTCGGTCAAATCCATGTTGCCGATATAGCCGTTGCCATCGCCATGCCAGCCAATCATCGCCATGTCCATATTGCGCGCTCCCCAAGTGTAGCGTTCGTACAGATTGGGCGCACGGTTTTTGCGCGCATAGCCCAATTCATACTGGCTCAGATCGTTGGGGGTATACTGCACCAATGCCGTGACATCGAAGGTATCGTTATTACGCTTGTGATCGCGTGCATTGAATGCATTGGCTGCATTCAAATCGGTTCGAGCGCCGGCTGCATCAGGCGCCGCTATGCTAGTGCCTAAGAGGTTGGGATTGTAAGGCTGGACATTGCCGGTATCGGTGCTGGTGTGATCGTAACGCAAGCCCAGCTGGCTTTTCCACTGCGCTGTCCAGTTGGCTTCCCATTCCCCGAAGAAACCGATCCGTTCCCGCTCGCCATTATTGATGTTGATGTAGGTTTCCGGCGCCATCATCCAATAAGCGCCGGGCGGGGTTGGCCCTGTAAGATTGCTATGCACCGCCGGCCAAAAATCATTGAGACGGTTGTTGTGATACTCGTTACCGATACGGAAGGTATCTCGCTCAGAAAAAGGTATTTCCGCCTGGATTTTGTAACCCAGGTTACGGCCACGGGTCTCCATCGGCATTTGATCGTTAGGCGGCGCAAAGCCTCCTCCGGTAACTGAGCCGTCCAGGAACTGCTTATGCTTGTCCTGACCCATATCCATGCTGTGCTGGGTACTTTCAATATAAAACTTGCTCTCCAAGTTACCCCAGTCGAATGTGCCTTTGTGCAGGATATTGCCAAAGATGCTGTCGTTGTTGGTCAAGTCCATCCGTTGGTTCGGGAAGCCTTGGAAAGGCATGTGCTGTTGACCGCCTCGGATCACCACGAGATGGTCGTCAGTTTTGAACGACAAGGCTGCCGAGTGGTTTTGATTCTCGTAAGCGCTGGATTGTACGGCTTGGCCGTTGCCGTCTCTGTAATTCCTGCTTTCGGTATGCGAGCCGGCATACTCCAGCCGCACGTTCCGGTTGGCCACACCGGCGGCGATACTGCCGCCAAACGCATCGCCGTTGCTACGGTAAAACGATGACGCGCTGCCATCCAGTAAAATATCCTTGCCTGGCTCGGCAAACACTGGATCAGGCGTTTGTATCGAGATTGTTCCGCCGATACTGTCGCCCCCCAAACTCACCGGTGTTACCCCGGACAAAATGGTGATCTTACCGATATTGCTGCGGTCGATATAAGACAGTGGCGGGTTCATGTGGTTGGCACAGGCCGAGGTCAGGGTCATACCGTTGATGTCGATTTTGACACGGTCGTCGTTCAGGCCGTGAATCACAGGAAGGCTGGACACACCGCCCGCACCGTATAAGCTGACGCCCGGCGTATCTTCCAGTAATTTGGCGGTATCGCTGATCGCCGCGCGTTTACTGTCGAGAATATCGGCCTCCATTTCGGAAGTGCCCAAATTTTTCATGCTAGGGAACTTGCCGGTGACGATCAGTTTTTCTAATACGACGGCGTTTTGTTCCGTGGGTTGATCCTGAGGATTTTCGGCCGCCATTACCGAAGTCGCCAGGCACAACGGCAACACGCCGATAATTCCGCCATAACGGGCTTGCGCGCTAACTGCATTGGCAATGGGCTTAAGAGGAAAGCAGGGATGAGTGAACGAATTGAAGGCTTTCATTTTTTATTTTTTATAAAGTTGGAAAAAAGAGCTGGAAAATTCCAGGGGCCAAGGAAAGTTAACGCAAAAATCATACCGAATTGTAAGATGTTATAATATTAGAGAATAATAATTAACTTATAGCTCTGAATAAAAAAACTATGTTATTTAGCGCACTTTATTGCGTTAAATGCCGAGCTTTATTCTTTATTAAGGAATAAGCATGAAATAATTTGAACAACTCGCGCCGTAAGTTTTCAGCCGGAGTGCAAGCTTTGCTTGCACTCCGGCTATTGGCAACTTGCTCAAGTTATTTTGTGCATGTTCCTAAGCGCGACGAGAGATGGTTATTCTGGAACCGGCCTGAATTTCAGCTAATACACAGCAAAGATCAGGACAATAAACGATACGATCAACCAGGAGATAGAACGGAGGGATAATTTTTTATAAGTGAATACTGGAAAACCCATGGATCAGCGATTGAAAATCATACCCTGAACCGGTCAACTTCAACCCTCGGTTGAACATCATCAAACCCAGGGCGATGACGATGACACCGGATAAGGCGATCAGCCGTTGGCTGACCTTGTGGGAGATCAAGCTGGTCATCGCCCCGAAACTCAACAAGACCGGCAAGGTTCCGGTACCAAAGACAAATAACATCTTGGCGCCTTCCACTATGCTGCCAGTCCCCGCCGCCAGCACATAGATAGCTTGCAAGGGACCGCAACCGATCATTAAACCGGTCAACAAACCAATCACAAATGGATTGCTGGTTTTTCCGGACTTAACAAAAACGAACCGTGACAGGAAAGACGGCATACGTAGGCTGAACATCCTGAAAAACCGGAAGTGAGTGAGATTGTTCAACCCGAACAGAATCAGGAATACACCCGCTACGAGTTGGGCAATGCCTCGCAGATACGGCGTAAAGGTCACGATCGATCCCAGCAATCCAAATGCCGCTCCCATGGCGGTATAGGATAGCGTTTTGCCGATACCGTACTTCAGATGGGCCATTACATAGGAAGGGCTTGTTTGCTCGGATTCCCGTGCTGTATAACCAATCACGAAGCCGCCGCACATGCCGATGCAATGAAATCCAGTCAATAGGCCGGTGACGAACAGCAACCCGTAACTGACACCCTGCTCGAAACGAGGTATATGGGGCCGACCTTGGGTGAGCAGTGCGCCGACCACAAGAAGTGCGGCTATCCCGGCCAAACCCAAAGACACTATGAAAACTGTCTTCAGTTTTTCCCGCCTGGGTTCAGGCGAAGACATCGGTGCGCAGGCGTAGCCTTTGTCCTCGATGGCCTGGAAAATCTTAGCAAGACTCGTCTTTGAATCTTCCCAGGTAACCTTGACCTTTTCCTTGGCAAAATCTGCTCGCACGGAGCGTATGCCCTCGAGTTCATTGACCGCCGATTCGATCGCGGCTTCACAGCCGCGACAGTGCATTCCTGTTACGCTAAATGTTCGGGTCTGAAGGGGCATGAATTTCCTGAGGCGGTTAGATTATTGCTTGTGCATGTCATGCATATCATGCATGGCGCCGTGAGCATGTCCTGGTACGGCATCCGGGCCGTGATCTGCCAGTTGGGCATCGAACCAGCGATGAATGGCATTGAGCACGCCGGGTTCCTTCGAAGAGTAAGTAATCTCGGCGCCAGTCTCAAGCTCTTTATATTCAACGCGCAGCTGTCCAGGTTCGGCCTTGCGCAATTCCGCCAGGCCGGGCATATCCTGACCGTGGATTTTCGCCGGATTAGAGAAGTCTCCACGGGTAAACTCCTGTGCAATCTTGCTGAGATGTTGACGGATCAATTCGACTTGTTGCGTATTGGGCGGGTTTCTGACGATAACCTGTTGTAAGCCGCCAGCCTCTGTTTTATTAAAAATGTGTTGGGTTTGTTTAAGATCGAAAGGCATGACGTGCATACCGCGCTGGGTAACTTCTTTCAAACGCTCGGGACTCGCTGTTTGCGCAAGAACCGGTTGGGTTAGCGTTAATCCGATTATAACGCTGGCGAAGATGGAAAGTGGCTGGCTAGGGAATAACATGGAAGAATCTCCTATAGAAATTTAGATATGTTCTTATTCGAACTGGCATATTAGAACATAGTAATATAAATGAAGCTTTTTCACCAACCAGACTTCTAAGCAACATGCATAAATTAATTTAAGCTATTACCATAAAAGACATGAAGACTTAAGGCTGAGTATCAATGGTGGAGGCGCTACGCTTATCCACCCTGCGACAATTGCCTTTTAAAGCTTAACTTAATGGCAGTGACGCTCCGGCGCCCATCTTTAACACGAAGTCTCACCTCCCTGAGCCTGGGTTCCGGCATCCCAGCAGGAACAACGGTCTCTCATAAATACGTGTGTATAAGCCGACAAGAGACTGTCCTGAAAGGGCCGTAGGGTGCGGTGAGAACAAAGCATGGGGTCAGGCCTTACGTTTTGACACCTCTAGTGTAAATTGTAAGGCCTGACCCGAATGGCACTACCGCCTGCCGCAGAGATGCAGGAATTGCACCGACTGGCGCTAACCGGCAACATGCGCGACATCTTGCAGTATGCTGAGCACATTGCCGGAATCGACCCCAGCTATCAAGCTTTCGCTACGTACTTGCGTCAGTTGGCCAATGGCTACCAATCGAAGGCCATTCTGGCTTTTGCCGAAGCGCATTTACCATGACACCAACAAATACTCGCCGTTTGTCCGAAATTTACTTTATTTTTACTCCGCCAAATTTGCGATAATGCACAGTCATTTTATTTACAAAGGTTCCGTTGCACATGTGGTTTAAAAATCTGAGCATTTTTCGTCTTACTGAAGATTTCACTTTGGCTCCAGCAGACCTGGAACTAAAACTTGAACAAATGGCTTTTCGCCCCTGCGGCAGTCATGAAGAATTTACTTTCGGCTGGACTTCACCGCTGGGAAAATCGTCCGAACAGCTGGTGCATAGCGCGAACGGCTTTTTGATGCTGTGCGGAAAAAAAGAAGAACGTGTCCTGCCCGCGTCCGTCGTCAATGAAATGATGCAGGACAAGATTCTTGAAACCGAAGAACAGCAAGGCCGTAAATTATCCAAAAAAGAACGCACCGCGATCAAGGACGAGTTGATCTTTGAGTTGTTGCCCAGAGCCTTCACCTTCTCAAACAAGACTTACGCTTATATCGACCCTAAAGGCGGCTGGCTGATTGTCGATGCGGCTTCGGCCAAAAAAGCCGAAGATTTGCTGAGCAGTTTGCGCAAATGCCTGGGTTCGTTACCGGCCGTTCCGCTTAATACCATCGAAAAACCGGTCAAAGTCATGACCGAGTGGCTGGTCAATAATCAAGCGCCGGACGACATCACTATCGAAGACGAATGCGAATTGCGCTCACCTGAAGAGGAAGGCGGCATTATCCGTTGCAAGCGCCATGACCTGAGTCTGCCGGAAATCAAGAACCATCTGGATACCGGCAAAGAAGTCATCAAACTGGCGGTAAATTGGGCTGATCGTATTTCTTTCATTATCGATGAAAATCTGGCCGTTAAACGCCTTAAGTTTCTTGACCTGATTCAGGATCAGGTGTCCGACATTAATACCGACTCTGAAGCAGAGCAGTTTGATGTGGATTTCTCGATTATGTCGCTGGAACTGGCCAATTTCCTGCCGCGTTTGCTGGAGCTGTTCGGCGGCGAGAATAAGGCGTAATCGTAATTTCTGATTGATAATCAGATAACTAATTAAAAGATTATCGCCACGAAGGCCCGAAGGACACGAAGAAATACAACTTCGTGTCCTTCGGGCCTCGGCAATTGCTCCTGCATTACCCTACCTCCTGCATAACCCACAGGGATGTGGGGAATGCAGATTTTGCAGGAGCAAAAATCTGTCCTTGCAGTCGTTCGTGGTGAATAAAAGAAGCTTTTTTTCACGTCCAAGACTAATTAACGCACATACCTCCGGGTTTTATGGGGCTTGCAGTGAAACTTTGATTGCGCTTACACTGCGGTTTCAGGTTTTAACAATCCGTGAACTCGCAAGGAGATTCCCATGTTAGAAAAACACCAAAAAGCCCCCCTGTTCAGCTCAAAAAATCAATTTAATGAAACGGTTAATTTGTCCGACTACTTAGGGAAAAAGAATGTCGTGTTGTATTTTTATCCCAAGGATGACACGCCGGGCTGCACCATAGAAGCCAACCAATTCACCCAGCTCGCCGGGGAATTTGCCAAGGCAGATACCGTGATTATCGGTGTGAGCAAGGATTCTTGCGCCAGTCATACCGATTTCATTAAGAAATTCGACCTGAAAGTGGATTTACTGGCCGACGTCGATGGCGAACTTTGTGAAAGTTATGGCGTATGGCAGGAACGGGAAAAAAATGGCGTTAAAAGCATGGCGATTCTTCGTTCCACCTTCCTTATTAATAAAGAAGGCGTATTGGTCGATGCCGCGTATGGCGTCACGCCCGAGGGACATGCCCAGGACGTATTGGACAAAGTAAAACACTTGTAATTCAAATAGATTTTCCAGATAGCCTAATGCCAAATTTTAATTTTACCCTGCATCATGCCAGTCTCATTGTTGCTGATACCGTCGCTTCGCTGACATTTTATTGCGATGTGCTCGGCATGCAACAAACCGACCGGCCCGATCTGGGCTTTCCGGGCGCATGGTTGCAGTTGGGCGCGCAGCAGATTCATTTGCTGGAACTGGAAAATCCCGACCCGGCAACCGGCCGCCCCGAGCACGGCGGTCGTGACCGACATATCGCCTTAAGTGTGCAGGAACTGGCGCCGGTTCGGGAGGTACTGGATAAAAACGGTATCGCCTACACCTTGAGCAAGTCGGGTCGACAAGCGCTGTTTTGCCGTGATCCGGACGGAAATGCGCTGGAGATTCTCCAGCGGGCATAAATTTGATTATGCTTTTTTCTTGTACACTACGTTGTATATCTTGAAAAACAGTATCGACGCGGCCAGCAGCAGTGTTATTGCATTTGCAAAAATAATGGCCTTATCATCAAGATAAATCCCGTAAATAAGCCAACACAATACGCCCAGCGTAAAGGTGCTGTACATGCCCAAAGAAAGGGATTCGGTATCTTTGGTTTTTATCGTCAATATTGCCTGAGGTACAAAGGAGGCGGTAGTGAGTGTCGCGGCTAAATAGCCGATAATTTCAGGGGCGATTGTCATAGGTGTTTTGGCTAACTCCACTATTTTTTTGCAGCGGATTTCTTTAGTTTTTTAAGTATGCTCTGTCCGATAGCGTTTGCAAAATCCTCAATATTTTCATAACCCTGCGTTTGGGCAAAATCCACTGCCGCCATGACCAGCTTTTTAGTTTCGGCTATTTCTTCGTGCGTTCGGCCGCACCCTTCGCAACGAGTTCCTTCGTAAGTGCAGTTATCAGTACATGGATTAAATTTCATAGTATTTTCTCAGTATTTATTAATGTTTTTTTGTCTTGCTCATTTTTAAAGCCACGAACGTTGTCAAGATAGGCTCCGGCAAGCTCTACGACACTCCATCCCTGGCTTTATGCAGGTAAAGGATGGAGGATAGCGGGAATACATAATATCCCCCGTTTGTGTTATCCCGAGAGCGATTTTATCACATCTATCCTTGTCAATAATCAAACCAGGAGATAGCGTTTGCCCGTTTCAGTGTGATTCATTGACGCTCAACATGATGTTTCCAAAAACAATTTCATTCTCGACGATTTGAAAAACACCTTTACCTCGTTCTTCGTTATTTTTCCAAACTGCATTTCCAATCTGGATTTCGGCGCCGGCATGAACAGCCTCTTCGACAATAACCTGGACATGCTCGGCAAGAGTCATTTCCGACAGAAGATGGGTTCGGTCGACATGAAGCCGGGTGCAATCCATTTCAATTTTTTCCCTGGTGTGGAGGGCTTTGTTTAATAAGCCGTTTTTGTCTTTTTCAGGATGCGCCAGAACAAAGGCGATAATCTTCTTCAGGTCCTCCTGTTCCTTTTCAAGAGCCTCAATCTCAAGCTTAAGCCGGTCCTGTTCAGCCTGAAGGTAAGGGTTAAAACCTGCCCTGACCTTGGTTACAAAACCCGCGCTCGAACCGATTATGGCTGTTTTTACCAGGTCCGATGCACTGGTAATGCCGCCGATGATGCGGCCTTTTTTTCCGACGGATTTCCCCACCAACACCCGATTAAGTGCGGTCAAATGGTTATGCATGGAGAATTCTTCAATAATAATATCTACGCCCGCTTCCATACAGGCGTTTTCGGCAAAGTGCGCGCTGATTGAACCTTTGCTGATAATTATCGCGTTAAAGGTAGACACTTCGTTTGGATCGCCGCTATGTTCGCTATGACCGATCACGCCGCCTTTTATAACGATATTTCCACCCGCTTCAATTTCTGCCGCTTCGACGGTCCCTCCCACGAACACATCTCCAGTCGCGTGGATTTTCATCCCGTCCTTGACGTCGCCTTTGATATTGATCGTGCCATCGAAACTCATGTTTCCGGTTGAAATATCCACCAGCGACAGCGCGATGGTAGGTTCCACCACAACGCCATTAGGAACCAACTTGGGTTGACCGGCGATCGCAGCCAACAGTAGGGAGTTATTATCCGGGTCGAGTTCGGCATCAGTATCCAATTCTACGCCTTGTAGCCCCGGGGCAAACTGTACGTCCTGCCCAGGTTGAGGCATAAGCGCTTGCCCGGTAATGTCCCAGCCTTTTTTACCTTCGGTGGGCGGGGTACGGCACATCAGCGGATCGCCGGGCTTTACCACAATAAGCTGCCCAAGATCGCGGTAGTTAGCGATACCGCGCTCGTTGACCTGGGGTTTCCGTTCTCTTATTTGCGGTATCAGGCTTTGAAACCGCGCGTCAATGCCCCGTACGGGGCGCAACCCTTGAGCGATGATACGTTCTGTGGCGTAGCCTTCCTTTAAGGCCGCCTCGATTTCTTTTATCATGACGCCTCTGACGACCCCTTTTTCCTGCAAAGCCAGCTGGATTTGAAATAAAGCGACGGGGGCGCCCCCGTATGGAGGGATTAAAGTAAGCCTGGCGGTCATTTTGTCGTCGTCAATTTTGAGTGTACATCCGCCATCCCGGCGCTCGCCAATTTCCAGCACAAAACCCTCGCCAGGACTGTTGTACCGTTTTACCAGGTTTGAGAGTGCGTTTTCATGCAGAAACAGATTGGACAAGCCTTGCTTAGCCAATGTCGCTTTGATTGTTGCTTCATCCAGCAGAGGTTTGCACTCACTCGCTTCAAATGTTGCGAGCAACTTGCCGTCATCGCTCAGCTTAAATGTCAGTCCATCTGTAGGTGACGCATCATTCACAGCTTGCTCCTTGGAGAATTATTGCGGCCTATCAAGAATAAAAATATTGAAAAACCAGCCATTTTTTATCAATCCGAACATCATCACCAACAGTAGGCGAAAAACGAAAGCAATGTTTAATTAACAAGATAATCTAGTTTGAAGGGTAGCACATTATTAAAAAACCACTTAATGGCAGGAAAACCAAGGGGCAGGTTTATCCGCATCGGGATGTGCGAATGGTCGATTACAGTGTGAGTACACGGTGCTGATTTCAAAAAAAAGTCCCAGAACACGGGGGTGTGCTGGGACTAAAAATCGCCGGTTTGGTTGGCATTTCGTTCCATCCTTGGCAACATCCTATTGAACTTTCTTAAAATCCGTCTCCTATTTTGGCGACATGGCTATTGTCTCAAAAAATAACCACAAAAAAAGCCAGTCAAAGCTGAAGATAATGTACGCTCAAAATTACATCGACATCGCGGCCTGAGCAGGCTCGGCCATTGCGCGGGTCTGTCCAATTGCTCATCAAAAACATCGTCTTCTCCGTAACCGGACCAGCGTCCATGAACCGTTTTATAAACTGCACATTTACAAATAACAAACACTGCAAAATCTTGCTTGTCATAGTAAAATGCCGACAGACTTTAATATACATAATGCAAACATGGATCAACGTACTGCAGAAATAGAGCGAAATACGCTTGAAACTCAAATCAAAATTAAAATCAACCTGGATGGATCGGGTAAAACCTCATTTTCGACGGGCGTACCCTTTCTTGAGCACATGCTCGATCAAATTGCCAGACACGGCTTGATTGACATGGATATTGTAGCCAAAGGCGATTTGGATATTGATGACCACCACACTGTTGAAGACATCGGCATTACCTTAGGCCAGGCGTTTGCTAAAGCCATGCAAGACAAAAAAGGCATTGTTCGTTACGGACATGCCTACGTACCGTTGGATGAAGCATTGTCGCGAGTCGTCATCGATTTTTCCGGACGCCCCGGCTTGTTTTATGAGGTTAAATACCCGAAAGCCATGATCGGCCGTTTTGACGTTGATTTGTTCCGCGAGTTTTTTCAAGGCTTTGTCAACCATGCCGGCGTAACGTTGCATATCGACAACTTGAAAGGCGCAAACGCCCATCACGTCGCCGAAACCATTTTTAAAGCCATGGGCCGCGCCATCCGCATGGCGATTACCGCCGACCCGCGCATGGCGGGCATGATGCCGTCAACCAAAGGCAGCCTTTAACCTTCCCGTATTTCTTATGTCTTCTGTCGCTGTAATTGATTATGGAATGGGTAATCTGCATTCAATCGTGAAGGCCCTGCAACATGCAGCGCCTGAAGTCGATGTTGTTTGTGTGTCCGATGCCGATTCGATCCTTCGCGCTGACCGGGTGGTTTTTCCCGGTGTCGGCGCGATACGGGATTGTATGCAGGCGCTCAATCAATTGGGCTTATCCGATGTTATCCAACAGGTTGCCAAAAGCAAGCCTTTACTGGGAATTTGCTTAGGCATGCAAGCCTTATTGAGCGACAGCGAAGAAAACGGCGGCATAAAATGCCTGGACGTTTTTTCCGGGCATGTCGTACATTTCCCCGAATCATTAAAAGACAGCGACGGAAATTCCCTGAAAATTCCGCACATGGGCTGGAATGAAGTTCATCAGCTGCAACAACATCCGCTATGGGAAAATATTCCCCAAGACAGTCGCTTTTATTTCGTGCATAGTTATTATGCCCAGCCGAATGATGCAGCGATAATGGCGGCGACTACGCAATACCCGGATGCATTTACCTGCGCTTTGGCACAAGATAATGTTTTTGCCGTACAATTTCACCCTGAAAAAAGCCAGGCAGTTGGTTTGCAACTGTTGGAGAATTTTATGCATTGGGATGGGCAAGCATAGGGATGAATTCACTTGTACCCTCTGGGTATTTCGTCTTTGGGCAGATAAATCCGCCCCTATAATAATTACACGCCGCTGAGGATTTTATAAGTTATGTTGCTAATACCTGCAATCGATTTAAAAGAAGGAAAATGTGTTCGTTTGCGTCAGGGACGAATGGATGATAATACGATTTTTTCCGATGACCCGGTCGCTGTAGCAGGCAAATGGGTTGCCGCGGGCGCAAAAAGAATCCATTTGGTTGACCTGGATGGCGCGTTTGCCGGAAAACCAAGAAATGCCGACGTGATTCATGCCATCGTCGAAGCCTACCCCAATGTGCCGGTGCAGATAGGCGGCGGCATTCGCGATGAAGAAACTATCCAGGCTTATCTTAATGCCGGCGTGGAATACGTCATTATCGGCACCAAGGCGGTTAACG
The DNA here is from genome assembly GCF_000190755.2 of Methylobacter tundripaludum SV96. GTDB lineage: Bacteria > Pseudomonadota > Gammaproteobacteria > Methylococcales > Methylomonadaceae > Methylobacter_A > Methylobacter_A tundripaludum. The sequence continues at coordinate 1,749,455 of NZ_JH109152.1, forward strand.
AGCCGCATTTTGTCAGGGATATGGCGCTGGAATATCCGCGTCACATCATCGTCGGGCTGGATGCAAAAGACGGCAAGGTAGCCATTGACGGCTGGTCCAAACTGTCCAAACATGATGTGATCGATATGGCCCAGCACTTTGAGGAATACGGCGTCGAGGCCATTATCTACACCGATATTTCCAGGGACGGCATGATGTCCGGCGTTAATGTCGAGGCGACAGCGAAATTAGCCCGCGCGATTCGGATTCCGGTTATCGCTTCCGGCGGCATTACCAATATGGATGACATCAGGGCCTTGGGCGCTGTTGCAAGTGACGGCATTATGGGCGCCATCACCGGCAGGGCGATTTACGAAGGCACCCTGGATTTTGAAGCGGCCGAAAAATTAGCAGAATCATTTGAATAGCCATGAGTTTAGCCAAACGCATTATTCCCTGCCTGGATGTCGATAATGGCCGCGTCGTTAAAGGCGTAAAATTTGTCGATATTCGCGATGCCGGCGACCCGGTAGAAATCGCCAGACGCTATGACCGCGAAGGCGCGGATGAAATCACTTTTCTGGACATTACCGCCACCCATGACAATCGGGACACCATTGTTCATGTCGTTGAGCAGGTGGCCAGCGAGGTTTTTATTCCGCTGACGGTCGGCGGCGGCATTAGGACACTGGACGATATTCGCCGCATGTTGAATGCGGGAGCCGATAAAGTCGGCATTAACAGCGCGGCGGTTGCAAACCCGGAATTTGTCCGCGAGGCGGCGGAGCGTTTCGGCTCGCAATGCATCGTGGTCGCCATAGACGCCAAAAAAGTCAGTCAAGCAGGCGAACCCAGTCGATGGGAGATTTTTACCCACGGCGGCCGCAAGCCGACAGGTATTGACGCCATTGCCTGGGCAAAAAAAATGGTCGACTACGGCGCCGGGGAAATCCTGCTGACCAGCATGGACAGGGACGGAACCCGCGAAGGTTTCGATTTGCCGTTGACCCGCGCCATTAGCGAGGCGGTACCCGTGCCGGTGATTGCATCCGGCGGCGTAGGCAATCTCGATCACCTGGCTGACGGCATTATTGAAGGCAAGGCGGATGCGGTGTTGGCTGCCAGTATTTTCCATTTTGCCGAATACACCATTGAACAGGCAAAACGGCATATGGCCTCACGCGGTATAGAGGTGCGCCTGTGAGTGCATCTTGGCTGGACGAGATACGCTGGACCGAGGACGGTCTGGTGCCGGTTATTGCGCAACAGGCGGAAACCGGAAAAGTATTGATGTTCGCCTGGATGAATCGTGAGTCATTAGCGTTAACCGTTGCCGAAGGTTATGCGGTTTACTGGTCGAGGTCGCGCGGAAGATTATGGCGCAAAGGCGAAGAATCCGGAAACAGGCAGAAAATATTAGGTATATTTCAGGATTGCGATGAAGACGTAATTCTGCTTAAAATTGAACAAGAGGGCGGCATTGCCTGCCACACCGGTCGTGAAAGCTGTTTTTATCGCAGCTTGGTTGACGGGCAATGGCAAGCCGTCGAGCCGGTTTTGAAAGATCCCGAAACTATTTATAAAAAATCATGAGCGACGTATTACAACAACTGGCGCAAATTCTGGAACAGCGTAAACTGGAAACTGCCGATAAATCATACGTAGCCAGTCTGTATGCCAAAGGACTGGACAGCATACTGAAAAAAATCGGCGAAGAAGCGACGGAAACCGTCATCGCAGCTAAAGGCGGCGATAAAAAACAGATTATTTATGAAACTGCCGATTTGTGGTTTCATTGCATGGTGTTGCTGGCCGATCAGGGACTGGGGCCGGATGATGTATTGCAGGAACTGCAACGTCGTTTCGGCTTGTCCGGTCTGGAAGAAAAGGCGCAACGTAACAAGTAAAGACTTTGCCTTGCAAGGTCTCCAGCAAATAAGGCGTTGCCTTGCAACGTCTCCATTGGAGTTAAAAAATGGGTCTCAGCGTTACTCACTTATTAGTTGTATTAGCCATCGTCATTGTTGTTTTCGGCACCAAGCGTTTACGCAATATCGGCACCGATTTGGGCGGAGCCATCAAAGGCTTTCGCACGGCCATCAAAGAAGGCGAGGAAGACAAGCCGGCCGCAGATAAAGGTGAAGCCATTGAGGGCGAAGTCACTTCCAAAAAAACCGATAAAGATTAATTCCTATGTTTGATGTAGGATTCTCGGAACTTTGTCTGATCGGTCTGGTCAGCTTATTGGTGATAGGTCCTGAAAGATTGCCCAAGGTGGCCAGGCTTGCAGGGTTCTGGCTGGGTAAAACACGCAGCATGGTGGCTTCCGTCAAGGAAGAAATCAAGCTGGAACTGCAAGCCGAAGAATTGCGCCAGATATTCAAGGAGCAGTCCGGCATGGCAGAGGTTCAGCAAATTATTGACGAAACTTCCGACACGCTCAAATCCACGATTGACCCGTTGCCGACGACTTCAAGGGCGCAGGATGACCTGGATGCAGGAACCGTTCCCGAACCAGAGCAATACAAGGAGCAGTTGCCGACAGATATAACAACCGGACAACATGAGCCAAAGTAATTTTAATGAGACTGGAGAGCAGCCTTTTATCAGTCACCTGATTGAATTGCGCAACCGCTTGTTGCGAATGGTTTTATGCGTATTAGTCGTATTTTTAGGGCTGGCTTCATTCTCCAATGAAATCTACAGCTTCCTGGCCGGCCCCCTGCTACAGCACATGCCGAAAAACAGCACCATGATCGCTATTGATGTGGCCTCCCCGTTTTTCACACCATTTAAACTGGTGCTGGTAGTCTCGGTCTTTATTTCCGTTCCCTATATCCTTTATCAGTTCTGGGCGTTTGTCGCACCAGGCTTGTATAAACGGGAGCGGCGCATGATTTTGCCGTTGCTGATTGCCAGCACCCTGCTGTTTTATATGGGCGTGGCCTTTGCCTACTTCGTGGTTTTCCCGCTGGTTTTCGGCTTCTTGACCGCCGCCGCACCCGAAGGTGTAGCGGTAATGACCGATATTGCCAAGTATCTCGATTTTGTTCTGGCCCTGTTTTTTGCGTTTGGCGTTTGCTTCGAGGTGCCGATATTCACCATCGTATTGGTCTGGACCGGACTGGTAACCCCCGCCGACCTCGCCGATAAACGCCCTTATGTCATCGTCGGCGCGTTTATCGTAGGGGCTGTTTTAACGCCTCCCGATGCCATCTCGCAAACATTATTAGCGGTACCGATGTGGATGCTGTTTGAGCTGGGCTTGGTCTGCTCCCGACTTTTTGCACCCAAGCCTGATGGCGATTATCAATCGCCCGATGATGCCGAAATGGAAGCCAGACTGGATAAGATTGAACGGCAGGAAGACGAGTAATTAAGGCACATACCGAAGCCGTGAGCACTTATTAAAAGCGCTTGGGCAAGTCCCGGTTCTCAGGTGTTCAACCAATGATTGCTAAAATTTGGGTATTAACCTATCGCCCCACACAACCGACAGCTTGCGAATGAATGACAGCGTCACACTTTCTCCCGCCGTAAGTAATAATCACCTGCCAAGCAATCCCGAATCTTTAACGCCGGACGGCTTTTTATACAATCTGCTGATGACAGTATCATCAAAAAAACAGTACAATACCCTGCGTCAGAAAACAGATGTTGAGTTAAGGGATTCCTAAATTGTTAGGTTGTCCGGTTATCAATGTTGTAGTTCTGTGTTAACCGTAAGTTTTTATTTTAGGAGTTTCAAAATGGCAACAGGCACTGTAAAGTGGTTTAACAACACGAAGGGTTTTGGTTTTATTGCACCTGCTGATGGCGGCGAAGATGTTTTTGTTCACCATTCAGTTATTCAGGGCGAAGGCTTCAAAACTTTGACTGAAGGCGACACGGTCACTTTTGACATCGAATCAGGTCCAAAAGGCTTAACTGCTGCTAATGTTTATTCCAAATAAGGAATAGACAGCTTTAAAAAAAGCCCTTGCGATTCACATCGCAAGGGCTTTTTTTTGTCTTACTGCTTTAAGAAAGCTATTTTAAAGGACGACCTTTAGCATCTTTGTTGATCTGTCCGCCAAACAGCAAAATGCTTTCTATAAACCCCCAGAGCGCCGCAAATCCGGGCAATCCGGTTACGTAAAGTATCACCGTCAGCGTTAACTGTATAAAGGCCATCCGGTAAAAGCCCAGATAAAACCGGTGCGCCCCTGTCCAACCCAAAAATAACGCCAGCACAGCAGCCAGGTATTTATATTTTACGGCTTTAGGCGGTTCCAAATACGCGCCCACCAGAGTAATGTTGCTCGCAATTGTTCCATTAACATCAAAGTTAACATCATCGCCTTCATCCGGCGATACGTCCGCAACCCAATCATCTAAATGAAACGTAAACAACGCTCCTTCGGTTTTTATCACCCCGGCTTGCGAATCGGGATCATAAGTTTCAATCTGTCCAATCATTTATCATCTACCTTTTAAAAGTGGACGCCCATCGGTCGCCCTTTATTCTCTGAGGCCCCTACAATACCGCCACAGCCAGTCTCAATCAAGATCAATTATCGTCGCGTAAACGTACGGCTAAAACATCGCACAGCGCATGATGCAACACGCCGTTTGCGGTCGAACCCAGCAACAGGGCGAAACCATGCCGACCGTGCGAGCCCACTACGATTAAATCTACCTTGTTTTCTTCAGCAACCCTGATTATTTCCAATTTAGGGCTGCCCGTTTCCATCCACCGACAGTCTTCAGCAATATTGAGTTTGTCAGCCAAATTGGCCAGTCTCTTTTTTGCCGCCGCCATTAACTCGGCGGTTAAATCGAGATCAAAAGGAATGGTCGATCCATAAGCCGCATCGGTAATCAACAAATTGTCCATCACATGCACAATGCTCAGTTTTGCCTGATATTTCTCGGATAAATCCTTCGCTCTATCGGCAACGGCCTCGCCGTGCTCGGAAAAGTCGGCCGCCAGTAATATATGTTTATAGCTTTCCATGATGCCTCCTATTTAACACCGGCAACTTCAGGAAACAATAAAGCCATCACCTGATAAGATCCCAGTATGTATAAAAACGCCAAGCCTAAACTAAAAGTCCAGGTTTGTCCCAGCGCATTGCGAAAAATATGCCCGGTAACCGCCCAATGCCAAATCATTAAAGCTATTGTTAGAATAAATGCCAGTACAGCGCCTCTTCCTATCATCATTGAGGCCATTCCCGGCAGGGCGAAAAAACTAATCAACGCATCGGTACCCAGTATGGCGCAGCTCGTTTGATAAAATCGCTCCCGCTTTCGACTTACATATAACATCAGCCAGCTAAATCCGACGATCAACAAGGCTCCGACAATAGCCTGCAACAGCGAGTTAAGCCAGTCCGTACGGATACTTACCATTAAAAAACTGACGATAACATCAATAACGATCAACAGCCGCAACAACCATACGGAAGGCGGTAAATCCTGCGGCCCTTTTTTAAACAGGCAAATATCAAATAATAGTTTTATGACTTCAAACATGATTTTTCCCTGTTAGCGGGCGACCGGCCGGTCGCCCCTACGCCTATTTAACCGCTTCGATCTTTTCCTCAGCCTCCATCCAGGCCGCTTCCGCATCATCCAACGCCTTATCGACTTTTACTTTCCGTTCCATCAGCTTTTTTAATTGCTCCTTTTCCGATTCCGCATAAATGGCAGGATCGGCCAATTGATGTTCCAGTTGCCGCTGTTCATTATGATATTTTTCAACGGCGATTTCAGCTTTTTTCAGGGCGTCAAATAAAGGCTTATGTTTTAGTCTGCGTTCTGCATCCAACTTTCTTTGATCTTTCCGCGATACTGTCTGCGCACTGTCAACAACGGTTTTTTCCTCGCCTTTTTTCTGCTCCGTCAGCCACACGCGGTAATCGTCAAGATCGCCATCGAAAGGCTGCACCTTGCCGCCTGACACCAATAATAGCTGATCGGTCACCGAGCGCAATAAATGCCGGTCATGCGAGACCACCACTATCGCGCCTTCATAGTCCTGCAAGGCCACGCTCAAAGCATGCCGCATTTCCAGGTCCAGATGGTTGGTCGGCTCATCCAATAATAAAAGATTGGGATTTTGATAAACCAACAGCGCCAATACCAGACGCGCTTTTTCACCGCCGGAAAAGGGTTTGACGGCTTCCATCACCTTGTCGCCGCGAAAATCGAAACCGCCCAGAAAATTGCGTAAATCTTTCTCGGTCGCCTGCTTGTCCAATTGTTGCAAGTGCCACAAGGGACTTTCATCAATGCGTAACTGCTCCAGTTGATGCTGGGCGAAATAACCGATTTTTAACGCTTCCGCTTCATTTCTTTTACCGGATAACGGCTGCATATCGCCTGCCAGCACCTTAATCAAGCTGGATTTACCCGCGCCATTCGGCCCGAGCAAACCGATACGGTCGCCCGGCGATATGGACAGTCCGGCCTGTTTGATCACGCAGGTTTGATCGTAGCCAATATCAACCTTATCCAGCGTTAATAGCGGATTGGGCATTTTTCCCGGCTTGGCGAAGCTAAAGTCGAACGGAGAATCGACATGCGCCTGTGCAATCAGCTCCATGCGCTCCAGGGCTTTGATCCGGCTTTGCGCTTGTCTCGCTTTAGTGGCTTGCGCCTTAAAGCGGTCGACAAAACTCTGCATATGGGCGATTTCCCGCTGCTGCTTTAGATAGGACGACTGCTGTTGCGCGAGCTTTTCTGCACGCATGCGTTCAAAAGCCGAATAATTGCCGGTATAAATTTCGGCCTTATTCTGCTCGATATGCACAATGTGATCGGTAATGGTATCCAGAAAATCCCGGTCATGGGAAATCAGCAACAAGGTGCCGGGATATTTGCATAACCAGTCCTGCAACCAGATAACCGCATCCAAATCCAAATGGTTGGTGGGCTCATCAAGCAATAGTACGTCCGAGCGGCACATCAGGGCCTGAGCCAAGTTAAGCCGCATCCGCCAGCCGCCGGAAAACGAATTGACGGCATTGGTTTCCTGATCGGCGGTAAAACCCAAACCGCTCATTAACCGCGAGGCTCTGGCCTGTGCGGTATAACCGCCGATGGTTTCCAGGGCCGCATGCAATTCGGCCTGTTTCAAACCGTCATCATTCTGTTCGGCAATAAACAATTGCTTTTGCAAACGTCTCAATTCCTGATCGCCGTCAATGACATAATCGATCGCAGAGCAGTCGGTGGCGGGCGTTTCCTGTGCAACGTGAGCGATTTCCAGCCCCGGCGGCATGGAAAAATCACCCTCATCCAAATGCAGTTCACCTCTAACCAACGCAAATAAACTGGACTTACCCGCGCCATTAGCCCCGGTAAAGCCTACTTTTTGGCCTTTATGAATGGTGAAGGAGGCGTGGTCAAACAAAACCCGTACGCCACGGCGAAGGGCTATATTTTTAAAATTTAGCATTTAAATAAAAGGCTCAAGGTGAAGGAGATTATGCTGGTTCGTGGGTTGTAGGATGGCTAGAAGCTATAGCCTCTAACCATCGCAAGGTGATTTGTCTATGATGGGTTTCACTTCGTGCTTTACAAGTCGCTACGCTCTAACCCATTCCTACGCGCTAAAATTTAAGCGTCCCGGCAAACACAAAAAATAAAATATTCAGCACTGCCAAGCCGATTAACAGATAAATGGTTATCTGCATGCCCAAAACTCTTTTCTTGAAATCCTTTGCGGGAAGTCCCATCGCATGCAATATCCGCCCGATTATCAATGTAGTACCCAATATATGGATAAGTATTTTCGGCGCTCCATTTAATTCCAGCGTTAATAAGAGCATCAGTGCGATGGGAATATATTCCACTGCGTTTGCATGAGCGCGAATTGCCAGCTGTAGCCCCTCATTTCCGCCGTCGCCAACACTGACCCGATTTTTCCTACGCAGTTTTATTACCGAAAGCGTAAGCCTCACTATTAACAAGGCTGCGAGTGATGCGTATATTGATGTAATCATGGCTTTTTAACCCACAAGGGAGATTCGAAATGGCGTTCAGCAGGATAAAAATCCACCCTGCTACACAATGCCGTGTATTTTCTACGCAAACCGCTCAATCATCTTTTCCGCCTGTTCGGCAAATTGCTCAAGATTGCCTTTTTTTACCGTTTCTACCGGAATAACCAGTGCGGTATTCAAACTGATATAAATATAAACATAGCGTTTACCGTATTCCACCCTGACCAGCTCGCTCCAGGCCATTTTATGTTTGCCGCTGGGTGATTTTTCCAACAAATAATTGGGGTTAGCAGGATCAATGCTCAGCGTATAAGAGCCGAACATATTGATCTTTTCTTTATTGGTATAGTTTTTAAGTATCTGCCTACGCAAATCCAGCATCATAATTTTTGGAGACAACAATGCCCAAAGTATCGCAATAGCAACGACATATCCTGACGACTTTATATCGCCGTAATAAAAATAATAAAACGATCCGATAAGCCCCATGATGCCCGGCACTATCCAGCGGTTTTTCCTGATATTGTTTTGTATATCTTCATTTCTCATGAACTGTATTTCATTAAAATGGATTAAATCTTCTTCGCGGAATTCGTATTCAATTTCAAACATGTTTTTGATCTTTGTAAATAATTATAAAAAAGTCACTACGCAGGCGTAGGTACATAAAAAATTCTAATGCATTTTTATTTTTGCATGAGCGCTACGCCTGAATAGATTGGAAAGCGTCAACATTGCCGTCCTGAAATAACCGTGTACGGCCACCTGATGCATTTTATACAAGGACAGATAAACCACTCTGGCAATAAATCCGCCGATGCTGACCGATCCCATCAGATTACCCATCAGATTGCCGACGGTGGTGTATTTACCAAGCGCCACCAGCGACCCGTAATCGAGATAAGTGTATTTCACCAACTTGCCGCCGTGTAAGCGGTTGACTATCGATTTGCTTAACGTCGATGCCTGCTGATGCGCAGCCTGCGCTCGCGGCGGCACATTGCCGTCATGCCCCGGCCAGGGACAGGCCGCGCAATCGCCTATCGCAAAAATATTATCGTCACTGGTTTTCAAGGTTTCATCGACCACCAACTGGTTGATCCGGTTAACTTCCAGGCCGTCCAGGTCTTTCATCCAATCCGGCGCTTTAATGCCCGCCGACCAGACTTTAAGATCCGCAGGCACCATTTCGCCATCATGGGTATGAACGCCCTCTTTGGTTACCTCAATCACCCGGCGACCCAGCTTAAGGTCGATGCCCAGCTTGACCAGCTGTTGCTGTGTCGCATTGGCTAATTTGACGGGCAATGCGGGCAATAATTGATTAGCCGCTTCGATAATGGTCAATTTCACATCGCTGGACTCATCCAGACCGTAAACCGCCAGCAGATCGGTCACCTCGTGCAATTGCGCCGACAGCTCGACGCCGGTGGCTCCCGCGCCGATGATAACGATAGACAAAGTCTTATCGTCGGCATTGTTTTTACCGGCATGGCTTTTGATATACGATTCAACCAATTGCTTTTGGAACTTGAATGCCTGAGCGGTGGTATCCAGAAACAGGCAATGTTCCGCCACGCCCTTGATATTAAAGGTGTTACTAATGCTGCCGACCGACATCACCAGCGTATCGTAACTGAAAGTGCGTCTGGGGATTAATTCCTCGCCGCTGTCGCTCAGCGTGGGACTGACATAAACTTCCTTTTTCTGCCGGTTCAAGCCTTCCATCTTACCCAACCTGAAGCGAAAATGATTCCGATGCGCCTGGGCCAGATATTCAATCTGCTCGGATTCGTCCAACGTACCGGCTGCAACCTCATGCAACAACGGCTTCCAGATATGCGTCGGCGAAGCGTCCAGCAACATCACCTCGGCCAAGCCTTTTTTGCCTAATTTTTTACCCAGACTGGTAGCAAGCTCAAGACCCGCCGCCCCGCCGCCAACAATCACTATCTTGTGTTTTTCATTATTCTTATCAGTCATTGTTACCCCCCTCAAAAAACATTATTTTTCTGCACGCTAGCATTATATCGAATCAACCTCTTAATGACCGATTTTACTAAGCATGGATTTACAAGGAGCTGAATTTCGAGTTAATAGCCGACTGGTTCAGGCACGCCAAAGGGGCCTTTTACCAGCGGCAATCATTAATTGGGGATCGGGTAAAAATGACGTAATACGGCTAACACCCATCTCATTCTTAAAGATGACTCTTTACCGATGATCGGATGTTGAATTGTAGAATCTGCATGGCTGGAGGTGCAAACCGCTTAAGGACGCTGATTGTCACATCAACGCCCTTAGAAGCCGCTATTTTAAAGTCCCGATCTGAAATGAAGCGTTTTTGTTTTAGGCTATAAGGGAAATGCAAAACTCAGGGATGTCAAAGCGAGTTTCGCTGATCGGTTTGTCATGTTGGAGCATAATCGCGTTATTACTGCCTTTAGGCTGATATAACGTAATTTCTCCGAATTCAGCATGGCTACCTGAAAAGAACACTTCTCCGACCAAGTCTTTGCGCACCAAGTTGGTCATTTCTTCGTAGATTTTAGCGAAATTATCTAAGCTTATTTCTGAGAACTTTAACTCTTTCATTCTTTTCCCTTTCTTTTTAAGTGGAGCAAGGCATAAATTAAAATTTCCGCTATTTTTCCATAAAAAAATATTTATTTAAACAATAAGTTAATAGAAATAGATGATGTGGCTTCTTAATAGTTGCAGGTGTATTACATTTCAAGGAGTTACAACTTAAAGAATTCAAGGGAATGCCATTTTTTTGCAACGTACTGTAACTGTACACGCTGGATTACTAAAAAGCGGCACCCCAACTGCCGCTTTAGCAGATGCAGATAAAAACCAGCCCACATCCTCATCCAATGCAAGTATCACCAAAAACAACCTCAACTAACGGCAGCTCCCATTGCTCCACCTTGCACCGCGCCTGATAGCCCTCTTCACTGTCCTCCCGATAACGCCTGGCCATAGCTAATACCGTGACCGACTCGATGGCGTTGATTTTAGCCGACCAAAACTGAGCGCCCTGTTTCGATAACACCGCGACAACCCTGTTGATCTGTTAATTGACCGGACGCATGATCACGGTCGAAGCGGGGCAATGGTCTCTAACGCCTGAGCTGCATGTCTTGGGATGCATGGCTTTATCGAAACAGAGACGAACTTCTTGCAGATATTCGCCTTTACAGGCAACGGCCATCTGCACATTTGGATTCGAATCCTGAAACTGTTTACGGATTTGGGCAGCCGAAATATTGACCTGACGGCCGGGATTGGCGAAAGCGTCCGGGATTTTTATGGTCTGGAAAGCGCTCTTGATCAGGCCGAAGTATTCGCCGACCTTTTCGCCGCTGCATGTGCCGTGTTTTTCCCATTCGTGCTGGATCAGCTTCTCGCTGGGCATGATGGGAAGCATTTCCTGCACGACCGCTTCGGGAACGGCGGGAGTCGTCGAGCAGGAATCGGGGTAACCTTTATTATATTGCGGCCATAATCCATGCACGACGAATCCGTATTGCTTTCCTCCATCGCACTGGAGCTTGTCGCTCGGCACTTCGGCGCAATGCTCCGGCGACCAGGACAGGGTCAAGAGGTAATAGTCGAATTGCCCAGGCTGGCCGTCCGCATAAACCGGAAGGCTTAAACATAGAATCAATGCCAAGGCCGTTTTGCCGATTGTTTTTGTATACGACATTATTTTTCCTTTTGTTTGAATGTTGACTCAGGCTCTGTCGCCATTTTTATGCAGTTTATTTGCCGTCGGCTCCCGGTTTGTTGCCGGTGCCCCGCAGGCGAACCAGTTTTTGCAAAAGATCGAACCAAAACGGCGCTCCGAAAAGAGTTGTCGATGCGGTCACTAGCCAACCCGCTAATTGGGTGCCGCTTAGCGGTGGCGTGTCGGCTGTCCAGCCTATGGGTAAGGACATGAATTCTTTCCATGAGATATCCGCCGAAGGGGTCGACGCGCTGATTCCCGCCGCAATTGCCGGATGTTGCCAAAGTGTCGTGAAGAGGTGAAAGCTATCGATGTTGAAAAGGGCTGCAATGACCAAGGCGATTATCAAGCAATACAGCTGCGAGCGGCGCTTGTAGTTGCCTGATAACCGGTCCATCCCGGCGTCAAACCATGCTGCCACTTCAGCATGGACATTTTCAATCTGTCCTGAGGCTCGTCCGTATATCCCTTGCAGCAGTCGTTTTAACTGGGGATCTTTCATTGCGTCGATGTCCTTGCCTAGCTGTGCAAAATCGCCGGGTATGGTTTGTATATTGTCGATAAGGGCGATAGCAAAATGCTTTGGATCGATATAAGAGGGTTTGTTTTTGAGGTCTTGTGCATTTTCGGCATTTCCTTGGCCTAGATGACTCACCAAACCGTGGTTGTATACATTGAGAGCAAGCCCCTCAAACTTTGGATCATTGAGCAGGGATTTGACGCCCTCCAACAGCGAGTTGGATCGCAGCTTAAGAGCTGATGCAATGGCTTCGTTAATTGAACTGACAATAAGCGCGACGGAGGCGTAACAGAAGACGAATCCGATTGCGACTTCCAAGGTGGTGCTGTTAAACATAGATTTCTCCTTCTTTTGATTTTTCCCCGGTACTTCGCCCGAGTTTTCGGCCCATCGGTTTGAATGTTTTTTTGATCATGTCACCGCTCCCAAAGTACCGGTGACAAATAATCGGTTACTTGACGACATTGCCCAAAAAGGTGCGCACTTTTTCGCTGATGAATGGCATCGCAGCGACAGCGGTCCTGTGATCGGGAACTTCAGGCATTATCCCCTTCACCAGATTCTCGACATGATTCTCGATGTCGTCGAGAATATTTATTCCCCCGCGAATCGGGAGGTGGGCAGCCGCTTCGTGCATCGCCTTCTGGAAGTCGTTCAAGGGCGCGTTCAATGCTTTTACAAGTTCGTCGGGACTGACTGCGTAGGGCAAGGGCACGACTTTATCCGGGCCGAGATTGCTCGGGGTATCGAGGTTCAGCACGCATTCAAGATCAGGGGCGACCGCGTCGCGATGGCTGATAGGCGCGCCGAGAGCAAAGCATTTCCTGAGGGTAGCGATGACCGAGGTATGATCGAAGGGAAAAGATGATCCTACCGGTGTCTTCAGGATGGTTCCGGCCTTGATATAGGGGGAGACAAGCACCGCCGGAACCCGAACTCCGTAGCGGTCGAAGCCGAATGGCTGGGAATGGCTGTTATCGGGAGGAACGGCTTTCGGCGGCGGGACATGATCGTAGTTTCCTCCGTGCTCGTCGTAGACGATGACGAGCAATGTCTTTTCCCAAGTCGGCGCGCTCCTTAACGCATTGTAAACCTCTGCGATCAGGTCCTCGCCCATTCCCACGTGGTGCGGGGGATGCTGGTCGTTGGGCAATTTCACGTCCGGAAAATAGCGCGGCTCGATAAAGGTATAGGAAGGTAATTTGCCGGCAGCGGCGTCCTTCGCGAATTCCGTCTCGAAAAGCCTGAACCGATCTATATGCGGCCACAAACGGCTGAGGGTGAGAGTCTGTGGGAAATCGTGAAAATAGATTTTCCATGCATCAGGATTGCTGAATCGGTTGAAGACCGTCTCCATCAGGTAAGGAAAACGCGCGGGCGAATTGTTTTCATATCCCTCCGCGGTGGCGCAATGCAGGAAGAAGCGGTTCGGCCAGGTCTGGCAGGGCGCGGAGGCGAACCAGTTGTCGCACACTGCGAATTGCTTCGCTAGCGTGCTGATGACCGGAAGCTGCTCCGGCGTGTAGTAATGCATGATCGATTCCGGCGAATAGTTTCCGGAAGCGTCGGCGGTTTGCCTGACATAGTTGTTGACGAAACCGTTCATCGCCGGAGTTTCGCTGCCCGGTTTACCGTCGAGCCCGAACAGCTGCATGTTGATGTCGTTCCAGAGTTCGCCGGGATCCGGATCGGGAATCGACATGGATTTCTGGTCGATGTTTCCGCTGTTCCACACCTTGACGTCATCCTTGCCGTGGTTCGGGTTGGTTTCATTGCCCGTGAGTCCGTCAAATTCGGGATTTTCGGGATAAAGCTGTCCCAGGATACTATCGAAGGACCGGTTTTCCATCATCAGTACCACGACATGTTCGATTTTTCCGCCAAGATTTCCCATGCTTTTCTCCGCTAGTCATTCGTTACAAGAGTTATTACGACAATGCCGTTTCGCCGATTTCCGGTTCATCCTATCGTGTTAAACGCGTCACCCAGCGGCCAACCGACTCTATCCAAACATAACGCAGGATGGCGGTCTTGGCTTTCGTTGGCGATGTGGCGCGCAATTGTGGCGTAAAAAATTGTAGGCGTATGTAAGCCAAAGCTGAAAATGAACCTATAGCGTCATTTATGTCTTGCAGCTGTAAACATCAGCGGCCGATTAAACGCTGCACGGCGAAGATTTTGTCAGCCGTAATTCCGCTCGCCAAACAACGCGGTGCCGATTCTGACAATAGTGGAGCCTTCGGCAATTGCGGCCTTTAAATCCCCGGTCATGCCGAACGAGAAGGTATCCAGCTCGGCTTGTCCCAATTTTGCGACGGCCTGATACAGTGCTTTATAGGGCTGGCGTTGTTGCTCAAAATCGTCTTGCGGGGCCGGAATGGCCATGACGCCGCGCAGCTTCAGGTTAGGCAGTTTGGCAATCTGTTCGCACAGTTGCGGCAATTCGGCCAGGGTAATGCCGGACTTGCTCGGTTCGTTGCTGATATTGACTTGTAGGCAAATATTTAACGGCGGCAAATGGGCCGGGCGCTGTTCGCTCAGACGTTTGGCTATTTTTAAACTGTCCACGCTGTGTACCCAATCGAAATGCGTCGCCAGCGGCCTGGTTTTATTGGATTGGATGGGGCCGATAAAGTGCCAGGTAATAGCGTAGGCGCCCAGTTCCTGCTGTTTTCTCAAGGCTTCCTGCAAATAATTTTCGCCGAAATGGCGTTGCCCGGATTGATAGGCGGCGGCAATATCTTCGCTTGGCTTGGTTTTGCTGACGGCTAATAACAGTACCGATCCGGGCTGACGGTTGCAGGCAAGTTCCGCATCGCTGATCTGCGAACGTATGTGTTTGAGTCTTTCAGTTATGGTTGTCATTGGGTGTCCGTTGTCAGTTAGTTACCGGTTATTAGACAACACACATTTAAAAAATGAAAATATGAACTATGGTATAAGGACAATTTTATTTTTGTCTTCAAGAGGATGTTATGGATATTGCCGAATTGCTGGCTTTCTCAGCTAAAAACAAAGCGTCGGATTTGCATTTGTCGGCGGGACTCCCGCCTATGATCAGGGTTGACGGCGATATTCGGCGAATCAATATTCCCGCATTGGACCATAAGGAAGTGCATGCGCTGATTTATGACATCATGAATGACAAGCAGCGCAAAGATTATGAGGAATTTCTGGAAACCGATTTTTCGTTTGAATTGCCCGGCGTTGCCCGGTTTCGGGTTAACGCGTTTAACCAGGAGCGCGGTGCAGCCGCTGTATTCAGGACGATTCCCTCGGTAATATTGAGCCTTGAAGACTTGAAGGCCCCCAGGTTTTTTGAAGAATTATGCCAAAAACCGCGCGGCCTGGTTCTGGTGACCGGCCCTACCGGCTCCGGCAAGTCGACTACGCTGGCGGCGATGATTAATCATATTAACTGCAACGATTACGCGCACATCCTCACCGTAGAGGACCCTATCGAGTTCGTTCATGAAAGCCAAAAATCGTTGATTAACCAACGGGAAGTCCATCGCGATACTCACGGCTTTTCCGAAGCGTTGCGTTCTGCCCTGCGGGAAGATCCCGATATTATTCTGGTCGGCGAAATGCGCGACCTGGAAACCATCCGTCTGGCAATGACGGCGGCGGAAACCGGTCACCTTGTGTTCGGAACATTGCATACGACCTCTGCCGCCAAAACCATCGACCGTATCATCGACGTATTTCCTGCCGCGGAAAAAGACATGATCCGGGCCATGCTTTCCGAATCGTTGCAGGCGGTTATTTCGCAAACCTTGCTCAAAAAAATCGGCGGCGGCCGCATTGCCGCACATGAAATCATGGTCGGTACCGCCGCTATCAGGAACCTGATTCGTGAAGCCAAGGTGGCGCAAATGTATTCGGCGATTCAAACCGGGCGCAAGGACGGCATGCAGACGCTGGATCAGAATATGAAAGAAATGGTCGATAAAGGCCTTATCACTGCAAAAATGGCTATGGAAAAAGCGGTTAATAAGGATATGTTCCGCTAGGAATTTCAGCCTGAAAACCGCAGTGGCGCGGCGTCCACACGATCCAACTGCGGTTTATGGAATGATGCGGACTCCAAGATTAATAACTGGTAAAATCACCCTATTTGACACTCAGCGAGAACTTATGACCGCTCCAGAAGCTCTATACCAATCAACACTGTCGTCTTTAAAGCTCCGCGCTCGCGGCAAAGTGCGGGATATTTACGACATTGACGACAAGCACATGCTGATTGTAACCACCGACCGGCTGTCTGCATTCGACGTAATCTTGCCCGATCCGATTCCCGGCAAAGGCCGCGTTTTAACCAGCGTATCCAACTTCTGGTTTGAAAAAATGAAGCACGTGATGCCCAATCACCTGTCCGACATTCCGCTGGAACAAGTCGTGCCCGATGCCGCCGAACGTGCGCAGATTGAAGGCCGCGCCATCGTCGTCAAATTGTTAAAACCGCTGCCGGTCGAAGCGATTGTGCGCGGTTATTTGATCGGTTCAGGCTGGAAAGATTACCAAAAATCCGGCGCGGTCTGCTGCATTAAATTGCCCGAAGGTTTGCAGCAGGCGCAGCAATTGCCTGAGCCGATTTATACGCCGTCCACCAAAGCCGAAGTGGACCAGCATGACGAGAATGTCTCTTTTGATAAAACCGTTGAATTGATGGGACAGGAATTGGCCGAAAAAGTGCGCGACGCCAGCCTGAAACTATACAAGGAAGCCGCCGCCTACGCCAAAGAGCGGGGTATTATCATTGCCGATACCAAATTTGAATTCGGCGTCGACGATGACGGCGTTTTATATTTGATTGATGAGGCGTTAACCCCCGACTCATCAAGATTCTGGCCTGCCGATCAATATCAGGTCGGCATCAGCCCGCCCAGTTTCGACAAACAATATATCCGTGATTACCTAGAAACGCTGGACTGGGATAAAACCGCGCCGGGGCCGCATTTACCCGCTGAAGTGGCGGAATACTGCGCGGCAAAATACCGCGAAGCGGAAGTCAGGTTAACGCAAGGTTGATTTAAGGGCGGACAAGGGTAATCTTTAAATTGATATTCAAGTCGGCCCATGCGCGGTCTGCTGTCAGGACGGGTAAATTCCCAAGCACTCGTGCAGTAGCCAAGCAGGCTCTGTCGCCTAGCGACAAACCCAGCTGGCGTGTTGTTAGCCGCAACATGCCAGCTTCCAACGCCATCGTTTCACTAAAATCGGCAACCTCAATCGGCAGCTCGGCTTGAAAAGCTTCAATCGCAGTTTTGGGCATTCCGGTTTCAGCCAACTTCCCAATGACTTCACTTAAGTTAACCGTGGAAATTATCGCCTTGCCTTGGGTGATGGCTGCACTGACCAGCTCCGCGCCCGCCTCATTTTGAATAAGTACCAACAGAGCCGATGCATCGAGCACCACGGTACTATTCATTAGCGGCTTCTGCACGTCGATCTGCGATAAGTGCATCGCTCAAATCAGGGCTGCCAACTAAATGTTTGCGGGCGATTGCCAGCGCGTTTTGCAAAGCCAAGGCTTTAGGGGTGATATGGATTTCGCCGTTGACGACCGAGATAAGTAATTCGTCTCCTTCATGGATGCCAAGGCTGGCGCGCATTTGGGCGGGAAGCACAATGCGACCGCCCGCTGAAATTTTGGCTGCTTGTTGATTCATGGCAAATGTTTAACCCAAGTCATTTTTACAAAAAATGACATTATAGTGCTAAATTTTAATCCGACAAGTCTGGTGCATTAATTTGTTGTTTTTGCAGGAAACGCCTGCTCTCGCTGTCGCTCGAATCGGCTTATTCCGGCCTACTGGGCTAGCTCAATGGCGTTCTCCGACTTGTCCGATGCAACGCCTTGCTAACTCATGTACTCGTTAAAAAACTTATGCTCGATTTCATAGGTTGTTACTGGTTTGACACCTAACTCATATTGCTCGAACATATTTACTAACATTTCACCATCAACTAACTCAATTGGGGGAACTCCGTCTCTCCGTGCTTCCTTCTTTGCTTCTTGTGTGAAGCGCCCCGTAGTTATAAAAATTCCTTTGTCGGCTCGCCCCGCCATTGCACCTCGAAAATCTCTGATCTGAGGTGAGGATACAGAATCTTTATACCTTTTACATTGGAAGATGACATTGAAACTTACTAATGGATTTAACTTTAGAACTCCATGGCCATCAATTCCACCATCATTAGTTTTACCAGTAACGACCACCTGTTCAAATCCAGATTCGCGAAGCAACCTTTGGCAAATGCGCTCAAAACCTGCTGGTGAGAGAGATTTTAAGATTTCTAAAAGCTCTGTCTCATGAGGTTCCGTATCTATTAACTCTTCATAATTTGTATTTGTTGTATTGGGCTTAGTAAAACGAACAGCTTTTACGATATTGTAAATATCATCAGCTTCTAAAGGATGTTTAAAACCCTGCTCAGTTAAAGACCAAACTCCACGCTTCGAAGAATCAATTAGGTCAGCACTTACGCAATATTGCCGAGCCCACGCAACTTGATTTCGAACCCTGGAAGCACCATTTTTTAATGTTTCAGAGAGTTCCTCTTCTGATAAATTCATTTTGTCAATGACGGCATCAGTAACCTCTCTAGAGCTACCAGAGCCACCAATTTCCCTTAGAATTTCTATTAGTGGTTTGATAAATCTTGAAAACTCACCACCTTTTTTCTGTGACATTTCTCTATTCCTATTTAGGAGTTAACTGTAAACGTAACTGGCATATGATCGCTATATCCCAACCGCTCTTCAGCGCATCCGACCAGTCAAATGCTTTAACCTTAAGCCCGTTACCAGCAACGTTACCGCGTAAATCGCCAAGCCTAGCCCTATCCATTTAACCAGATTGATCACGCGCACCGTGGAACTCCAGTCATTCCACCAAGTGGCATCGACAAAATAATACAGGCTTGCCGCCATGACTCCACCGGCCAGCGATACTCTGACCAAAAACAGCCACCAGCCGCTTGCCGGTTGGTACACCTTGTCCTTATGTAATTTTCTCAGCAACAAAACGGCGTTAAAAAAAGCGCCCAAGGACGTCGCTAAAGCCAGTCCCGCATGCGCCAGCGGGAAAACCAGCGCCAAGTTCAGGCCCAAGCTGACGATCATCGCGTAAACCCCGTAGCGTACCGGCGTTTTCATGTCGCCGCGCGAGGTAAAGCCCGGCACCAACACTTTAATCAGAATAAATCCCAGCAAACCCAGCGAATACGCCTTCAAGCTCAATCCTGCAAAATGTACATCGCTGACGCCGAATTCATTGTATTGAAACAGCGTCGACAGCATCGGTTCGGCCAGCAATACCAAACCGATGGTAGCGGGCAATCCTACCAAAACCACCAGCCGCAAGCCCCAATCCAGCGCATTTGAAAAAGCGGCCGTGTCTTCCGCAGCATGGCTTTTGGCTAAATTCGGCAAAATAACCGTCCCCAACGCAAGACCCAAAATACCCAGCGGAAACTCCACCAAACGATCGGAATAATACAGCCAGGACACGCTGCCGACGGTTAAAAAGGAGGCAATCAAGGTATCCAACAACAAATTGATCTGCGTCACTGAAACGCTAAAAATGGCCGGTAGCATCAGGCTTATAATCCGTTTAACGCCCGAGTCATCAAAACCCAGTCTTAATCTCGGCATCAGTCCCAAGCGCATCAACGCGGGAAGCTGAAACAACAGCTGCACGATGCCCGCCGCAAAAACGCCCCACGCTAGGGCCGTGACCGGCTCGTCCATCAATGGCGCCAGCCAGATCGCGGCGGCAATCATGCAGATATTCAGAAAAACCGGCGTTAAAGCGGGAATCGCAAATTGCCCGTGCGCATTTAAAATACCTCCGGCAAAGGCCACCAAAGCAATAAAAAACAGGTAAGGAAAGGTAATTTGCAACAGTTGCACGGACAGCTCGTACTGGCTTCCCTGCCACATAAAACCGGGAGCCAGCAACATGATCAGCACCGGGGCGGCCACTACACCGACCACCGTAATCAACAGTAAAAACACGGACAGCGTTCCGGCGGTTTTATCGATAAACTGTTTTAACGCGGCCTTGCTGCCCCGCTCTTTGTAATCGGACAGCACCGGGACAAAGGCATGTGCAAAAGCGCCCTCGGCAAATAAACGACGCAAAAAATTGGGAATTTTAAATGCTACAAAAAACGCATCGGTTGCCGAATTCACACCGAAAATATGTGCAATCAACATATCCCGGATAAACCCTAGAACACGAGAGATCAAAGTCATGCCGCCGACAACTAAGGTCGATTTAAAAAGCTGCCTGCTCAACGCTGCTCCTGTTATGATGCGTTAAAAAGTTTGACAATAATATCACTTGTAATGATAATACACGGTTTAATTAACTTACCACAAGAATCGAGACACTATGGCTAATACAGCACAAGCTAAAAAGCGTGCGCGACAAGCGGAAAAAAGCCGTATTCGCAACGCAGGACAACGTAGCAACTTACGCACATTCATCAAAAAAATCATTGCCGCAGTAAAGCTTGGCGACAAAGAAAAAGCGCAAGCCGCCTACAACACTGCCGTTCCGATTATCGATTCAGCAGTTACCAAAGGCATTATTCACAAAAATAAAGCCGCACGCGGTAAAAGCAGACTGAATGCAAAAGTAAAAGCTATCGCTTAATCGCTGTAGTCTTACTCAATAAAAAAGGCCGGACTCATCGAGTTACGGCCTTTTTTATTGCGCGCTAATCGCGTTAAATAATCACCAGATTATCCCGATGTATCAGCTCTGAATCGTCGAAATAACCCAGAATATTTTCGAATTCCGAACTGTTTTTGCCCGCTATTAATTGGGCGTCGACATTGCCGTAGTTAATCAGTCCGCGCGCGATTTCCAAGCCGCTTTCATCGACGCAGGAAACCAACTCGCCGCGCTCAAATCTGCCTGATGCCGACTTAACACCGACAGCCAAAAGGCTTTTGCCCTCATTCTGCAACATCCTGACCGCACCCGCATCCAAAACCAATTGCCCCTTAACCTGTAGCTGTCCGGCGAGCCAGCGCTTTCTAGCCACCAACGGCTCTATGTCCGGCAATAGATAGGTACCCAAATCAGCCCCGGAGATTACGGAGGCAATAACATTGTCAACAGCGCCCGCAGCAATCACTGTCGCAGCGCCGGACCTGGAGGCCAGCCGCGCCGCCCGTACTTTGGTACACATGCCGCCCCGCCCTAATCCACTGCGACTATCGCCAGCCATTACATCCAGCCGATCATCGTTAACACTGATCTCGGAAATTAATTTCGCATCGGGATGCAAACCGGGATCTCCCGTGAACAGGCCCTGCTGATCGGTCAAAATAATCAGTAAATCGGCCTCGACCAGATTGGCGACCAATGCCGCCAGCGTATCATTATCGCCAAAGCGGATTTCTTCGGTTGCCACCGCATCGTTTTCATTAATAACCGGCACTACGCCAAACTTGAGCAAGGTCAGCAGCGTGCTTCTGGCGTTTAAATAGCGCTGCCTGTCCGATAAATCGTCATGAGTTAATAACACCTGCGCCGCATGCAAGCGATGCCGCTGAAAATTATCGTCAAATACGCGCACCAAGCCCATTTGACCGACAGATGCGGCCGCCTGTAGCTCGTGCAATGTCTTGGGGCGCACCTTCATACCCAAACGACACATGCCTTCTGCCACGGAGCCCGAAGAAACCAGTATCACGTCGATAGATTGCTGCCTTAAGCCTGCCATCTGCTCAACCCAGGCAGCGATGGCAACCTTATCAAGGCCCTGGCCACCCTTGGTCAATAAAGAACTGCCTATCTTGACGACAACCCGCTTAACTTTGGCAAAATCAGTCCTGTTCACTTTTTTCCTGCCGCTGCTGTTCCAAAAAGTTCATGATGGCAAACATCAACTCTCTCGTACCATCGCCATTAATCGCCGCAATTTTAAAGACCGGCCCTGTCCATTCCAGCTCATCGACAATAGCCTGGCATCGCTCGTCAACTTCATCAACAGGCAGACGGTCTATCTTGTTCAACACCAGCCAGCGCGGCTTGGCGGCCAACTCATCACTCCATTTTTCGACTTCGTGAATGATCTTTTTAGCCGCCTGAACCGGCGATTCCATGCTTTCGTAGGGTTCCACATCAATAAGATGCAACAGCAAGCCGGTACGCAGCAAATGCTTTAAGAATTGCAAGCCGAGGCCCGCACCTTCCGCCGCACCTTCAATAACACCGGGAATATCGGCAATAACGAAACTGCGCAAATCATCAACGCTAACCACACCCAGATTGGGGTGCAAGGTCGTAAATGGATAGTCGGCAACCTTGGGTGTTGCCGCCGATACCGAGCGAATCAAGCTGGATTTTCCGGCGTTAGGCATACCCAGCAGACCGACATCGGCAATCAGCGTCAACTCCAGATTAAGCCTGCGATGCTCGCCCTCACTGCCTTTACTGGCTTTTTGCGGCGCCCTGTTAACACTACTTTTGAAGCGCGTATTACCCAGACCATGAAACCCGCCCTGGGCAACCAGCAAGGTTTGACCGATTTCGGTTAAATCACCGATAACCTCACCCGTTTCCGCGTCCGAAACCTGCGTTCCAAGCGGCACCGGCACATAGCAATCATCGCCTTTCCTGCCGGTACAATTACGGCTCATGCCGTTCTGTCCGCGCTGAGCCCGATGTACCGCATGATACCGAAAATCCACCAGAGT
The DNA here is from genome assembly GCF_000190755.2 of Methylobacter tundripaludum SV96. Lineage (GTDB taxonomy): Bacteria > Pseudomonadota > Gammaproteobacteria > Methylococcales > Methylomonadaceae > Methylobacter_A > Methylobacter_A tundripaludum. Next base: position 1,772,395 of record NZ_JH109152.1, read on the forward strand.
ATTTACATTCTCTGCCGCAATCAGATAAACACTGCCGCCATCGCCGCCATCACCGCCATCCGGACCACCCATAGGAATGTATTTCTCGCGCCGAAAACCGATAGTACCATTGCCGCCATCGCCCGCTTCTACACGAACTTCCGCTTCGTCAACAAATCTCATAAATCACATGCCGCCAAACTTCAAACTCAACCGATAAAAACAAAAAAAGCCCCACCATGAACGGCGGAGCTTTTTTAAAGTTGCCGGGGTACACAAACCCGACCTAACTGTCTCGCCATGCTATGGCGCGATACAGCCGTATGTCTTATGCAGCAACAATACTGATAAATTTGCGGTTATTAGGTCCTTTAACCTGAAAAACCACTTTACCATCAGCCGTTGCAAACAAGGTATGATCTTTTCCGCAACCTACGTTATCACCAGCGTGAAACTTGGTTCCACGTTGACGAACGATGATATTGCCCGCCGTCACACTCTCTCCACCGTAACGCTTAACACCTAATCTTTTCGCATTAGAGTCACGTCCGTTACGCGTACTACCACCAGCTTTCTTATGAGCCATCTGTAACTCCTAATATCTTAAGCAGAAATGCCAGTAATCTGGATTTCTGTATAGTACTGACGATGCCCCATTTGTTTCATATGGTGCTTACGTCTTCTGAATTTAATAATTTTGACTTTTGCATGTCTACCTTGAGACAAGACAGTCGCTGTAACTTTGCCGCCTTCGATAAAAGGCATGCCGACCTTAACAGCATCGTCTGACTGAATCATCAGTACTTTATCGAATTCAATGCTGTCGCCTTCGCCTAGCTCCAGTTTTTCTATTTTTAAGTAAGTACCTTCTTCTACGCGGTACTGTTTACCACCTGTTTGAATTACCGCATACATCGGCGCAAGCTCCATCAAGCATTAATCTGTTTAAAGTGAACAAAAAATTATATTTTTAAAACAGGACCAAGTCAATCTAAATTAAATCGACGGCCTGAATATCTTACCAAAATAGCACAAAAAAGCTATTACCCTCAACCCCCCAATCAATAGCATGGGCGATTAATGTTCTATTAAGTTATAATAGCTTAACAGAATTTGATTTTCATAGCTATCACCATGAAAAATAACCCAAACTTATACGCAGCACAACATAATGGCATCGCACTCACAATCCCCCGCTAACACTACTGCACCCATTGATTTTGATTCAATCAAAAAATTAACTACAGCCGAGGCAAAAGCTGTCGATCAGCTCATTATTAACGAGTTAAGTTCCGATGTTGTCCTCATTAACCAGATGGGCCATTATATAGTCGGCAGCGGCGGCAAACGATTACGCCCAATGCTGCTGTTACTGGCGGCCAAGGCCCTGGGAGGAGCCAACGATAACCACCTGCTGATGGCGGCGGTCATTGAATTTATCCACACCGCCACACTGCTGCATGACGACGTTGTGGACGACTCCGACCTCAGACGCGGTAAAGAATCCGCTAATGCCGTCTGGGGCAACGCGGCCAGCATCCTGGTAGGCGATTATCTTTATTCCAGCGCATTTGAAATGATGGTGCGTACCGGTAATATGCGAGTCATGGAAATCCTGTCAAAAACCACCACAGCCATTGCCGAAGGCGAGGTACTGCAACTTTTAAACTGCAATAATCCCGAGACGACAGAACAAAAATACCTCGAAGTTATTGCCAGAAAAACCGCTATCTTATTCAGCGCCGCGACCAAATTGGCCGCCGTTATCGCCGGAGCGTCAACCGAAACCGAACAAGGCCTGTCACTATACGGACAGCATCTGGGCATCGCTTTTCAACTGATTGACGACGCACTCGATTACAAAGCCAGCAAAGACGAACTGGGCAAAAATCTCGGCGACGACCTTGCCGAAGGCAAGCCGACCTTACCGCTGATTTACGCCATTCAAAACGGCAGCGAAAGCGAGGCCAAAATCATTATTGATGCGATCAAAAATGGTGACCGTGATGTCTTTAACGAAGTTTACGCCATCGTGCAAAGCACTAAAGCCATTGATTACACAGAACAGCGCGCCGACGAGGAAGCCCAGAAAGCGATATCCGCATTAAGCGTTCTGCCTGATTCCGAATACAAACAAGCGTTGACGTTATTGGCGATGTTTTCTGTCCAACGCAATTACTAGAACCGCGCTTGTTTAGCCTTTAAGTAGCGCATTATAAGCATGCGCTTTTTCAAGCAGCAGATTATATTTACGCTCAACCTTGTCCATTACCTCGGTTAAAAACTGCGTTACCTCGGCATCTTCAATACCTTCTGCCGCCGACAACATATAAGCTTCCAACTCGCCAACCGCATCGACATCGACAATCTCATCAAGCAGAGTCGCTGCCTCGGAAGCATTAATAGCCTTAACCAGCTTATTTGCAGCCGAGCCCTGCTGTAACAACTGTTGCAGCATGTCAACCGCCTGAGCCATCTCCTGCGCTTTTTCATTAACTGCCTGAAGCAGCGTTAAATTTTCAGTGAACTCAAGAAAATCGTTCACCGCTTTTTTAAGCTCGTACAAGCGAAGCTCGTGTTTTGCCTTTATTGTTTGCCGCATCGTTATATCCAGTTCACCAAAAAATTGCGTCAATTATAATTCAGATTTTGATTTATCCACCGATTCGGTGATGCTTTCAGGTTTTTCGGCCAATGCCGTTTAAGTAATCAGCTAACCCAATGCAAACCATTACCTCTTGAATTAATCATCGTTCAGACTGGGCCGGAATATGCGCATGGCTTGGCAAGATTACCCTGCGACATACGCTAAAAACGCCTCGACCGGCATCGGTTTGGCATACAGATAACCCTGCACGTACTCGCAGCCGACCGCCATCAGCAACGCCCGCTGGCCTTCGGTTTCCACGCCTTCCGCTATCACCTTCAAGCCCAACCGGTGCGCCATCACTACAATGGCTTCCGCGATCGCCCGGTCGCCGGGATCGGTTTCCAGATCGCGGACGAAGGAGCGGTCGATTTTCAGGTAATCGATGTTGAATTTTTTCAAATAGGCCATCGCCGAATAACCGGTGCCGAAGTCATCCAGAGAAAGTTGAATCCCCGCCGCGCGCAACAACTCCAATTTCTCGGTAACAGCCGAACAATCATCCAGTAACAGGCCTTCGGTGATTTCGACAACGAGATAGGACGGATCGATAGCAGCTTCCTGCAAATAATCAATGAAAGTTTGAACGCCGCTATCTTTGGTGAACTGGCGCGGCGACATGTTGACGCTAATCTGCCCTACCCCATCCTCTTCGCTCAGGCCATGCCAGCGTTTAGCGGTATCCGCAGCCTCGCGAAATACCCAAGCACCGATCTCCTGAATCAGATCGGTTTCTTCGGCGATGGGAATAAACCGGTCGGGCGGCACCATGCCCAGTTCGGGATGGTGCCAACGCAACAGCGCTTCGGCCTTGACCGCCTTGCCGCTAACCACTTCGATTATCGGCTGGTAGTACACCTCAAGTTGGCCTGCATCAAGCGCGCCGCGCAAATCGTTGACCAGCTCCAGACGATGCCGGGCCTGCTCCAGCATGCCGTGAGTGAAGAAACTGAAACAGTTGCGACCCATGCTTTTGGCGACATACATGGCCTGGTCGGCACAGCCGATCAAGACTTCAGCGTTATCTGCATCCTGCGGATAACCGGCAATGCCGATGCTGGCGGAGACATAAGCATTCTGCTCGCCAAGCAGGAACGGCCGTACCATGGCATCAACGATACATTGCGCCACCCGATCCTGCGGAACGATTTCGTCGACTTTAGGCAAAATCACCACAAATTCGTCGCCGCCCAAGCGCGCTACGGTATCCGATTCCCGGACACATAAGCGAATGCGTTGCGCCGCTTCCACCAGCAAATCGTCGCCAGCATCATGGCCCAAGGTATCGTTGACTTCCTTGAAACGATCCAGGTCGATAAACAGCACCGCCAGACTATAAGCGCCGCGTTCGGCCTTGACGATTTCCTCGCGCAGGCGGTTACCGAACAAGCGCCGGTTAGGCAAGCCGGTCAGCTGGTCATAACTGGCTTGGCGGTACATTTGCTGTTCGATACGCTTGCGCTCAATGGCGATGGAACTTAAATGCCCGGCTTGCAGCAGCAGGCTCAAATCAGCCTCATCGGGCACACCGCTCTGGTTAAGGTACAGGGTCACAACCCCCAGCAATTGGTTCGATGAGGAAAAAATCGGCTCCGACCAGCAGGCGACCGCACCGATTTCGCGGATAAACGACTGGCAAAGCGACCAGCACGGGTGCTTTGTCATATCGGCCACGATTATCCTTTCGCCACTCAACGCCGATGCAACCCAGCCGTGGCAATTCCCGCTCTCCTCGTCCAGCATCTGCGGATTAAGCTTTGCCTTATACGATGCGGGAAACGAAGGCGCGGCCACGGTTTGCAAGTGTTTTTGCTCCTCATCCAGCAACAAAATAGCGCAATACCGCCCGGACTTTGAGGATTCGACATACAAAGCCACCTGTTCCAAAATACCGTTAATATTGTCGCCGTGCGCCATTTTCTCGAACACCCGCTGGCGGTTGGCCTCAACAACTTGTTGCTGGCGGCGATCGCTTAAATCGAAACCCAACGCCAGCACACTATCGATTTTGCCATCGGCATCGCATTCCGGCACTATTTTCATTACGTGGCTGATCAGGCGACCGTCGCCGTCTGTCCATTCCAACGATACCTCGGCTTTTTTGCCGCTACGCATCACGCCGGACAGAATAGCTTGGTAGGATTCCGCAGAAATATTAGTAGCCCGCCATGATTTTTTGAGCGGACTGCCGAACATTTCCGCTTCGGTGCGGCCGATGATTTGCGAATAAGCCGGATTGACGTAAATGCGCTGGAAGTTACGGTCGTAGCGCACCACCATGGTCGGCAGATTTTCCACCAGCGTCCGCAATTCCCGCTCACGTTGATGTCGTAGATTTTCTGCCTGCTTGCGTTCGGTGATGTCGCGGGCAATTGAGATCACCCCTGCCACCTCGCCCTGCGGGCCGAACTCCGGTGCATAGCGGTTATGGAAATAATGCCGCTGTCCATCGTCAGCGATAAACTCCACCTCACTCTCGGCAGTCAAGCCGGTTTCCAGCACTTGCCGGATCGCCTGCACCAGCTTTTCTCCTTCGTATGCACTGACCACCGACGCATCCGACGGCATCCTGTTTATCAGTTGAGAGGCGGGGCATCCGACCAGCTTTTCCACCGCCGGGTTAGCGTAAATACGGCGACAATCCCTGTCGTAACGAAAGATGGGGTCGGGCGAGTTTTCCACCAATACACGAAATTCCAGTTCCCGTTGCCGTAGTTCCGTTTCCATCTGCTTGCGTTCGGTGATGTCGCGCACCAAGGCAAAATTGTAGTATCGGCCCTGATAGACGATAGGATTGGCGTTGACTTCCAGCAGAATAATACCGCCCTCTTTCGTTTGATGCCGGGTTTCCAACGTGATCGTGCTCATTCCTGAGATCAACTCGCCCCAATGCTGCCGCCACCGTTCCGGGCCTAAATCAAGATCGATGTCGACTATCCGCATCTCCAGCAATTCAGCCCGCGTATACCCCAGCATCCGGCTCGCTTCTTCGTTAACCTGAAGAATGCGGGAATCTTCATCGGTCAGGTAGACGGCTTCGCCGACATGATCGAGCGCGTAATCCAGCAAAGCAAGTTGCTCATCGCTTGCTTTACGCTCGGTGATGTCGATCATCAGCCCATGCCACTCGGTACTGCCATCCGGCTGCCGTTGCGGTGTAGAACGGATTTCTATCCAGCGCAAGCCCTTGTGGGGGTGAAGAATTCGGATTTCGATACGGTACGGCGACAGCTTCCGCCCTGACTTTTCCAGTTGAGCAATCACGCGCGGCAAGTCCTCAGGGTGGTAGCGCGCACGTAGCACTTCTGCGTCGTCACGAATATCTTCGGGGCTCAACCCGAACAGCGCTTCGATGCCTGCGCTGGCAAACGGGAAGCTGGCGTGTCCATCCAGGCTCAGGCGAATAGTGTAGATGAAGCCAGGCACACTGTCTGCCAGACAGGAAAGTTGTTCTTCGAGTTGCGCGCGTTTGAGCAGATTCAATTCATACTGCTTGCGCTCGGTAATATCCCTGATGATACCGACCAGAACAGGTTGTCCGTTATTATCCAAAAAACAGCTTTTCGTGGTAGAAATCGTCCTCTTTACGCCCTGTCCATCGGTAATTTCGTTTTCACTGCCGTTTTCCAGCCCGCTGTCGAACACCGCATCGTCACCCTCCTGTAATGCGCGCGCCTCGTGCTCCGGGAAATAATCCGAATCGGATTTGCCCAGCAGTTCGGCGCGGGAATGACCGATAAGCTCGCAACACGCTTGGTTAAGCAAAAGCCAGCGATGTTCCCTGTCCTTGACAAACACCGGGTCGGCAATGGCGTCGATGACCCTGACCAGGAACTGCCGCGACTCAAATATCGCCTGCTCCGACTGTCGACGCTCCAGTTCCGCCGCAGCGCTGGTCGCCACCAGTTGCAGCATTGATGTGACGGCAAGCTCATTGCACATCGGCTTGCCGTCCATCACCGCAATCAGGCCGATGACCTTGCCGGTGGAATCACAAAGCGGAAGGCCGATATAGCTTTCGACCTGCATATCCGCCAGCAGAGTATCTTCGGGAAACTGCTGTTGCACATCCCCCGGATAACAGCACAGCCCACCCGCCATAACATTCTCGCAAGGCGTGTGTTCGAGACTGTATCGCAGGTTAGGGAGCACTTCGCCCTTGGCGTAGATGGCAACCGTTTCGGCGTGGCTCGGCTCTGCGGACAGTTTGTCGATAATCACATAATCCACCTCCAGCAACCGCCCCAAATACCGGGACAGCGAGGTCAGGAACGTCTCGCCGCCTTCCATCCAGCCGCGCTGAGCGATGAATTTAAGCATATTCTCGACCCGCTTGCGTTCCTCGATTTCCTCGCGCAGCAAGCGGTTGCCGATACTCAGCTCAGCGGTGCGCTGGGCAACTTTCTGCTCCAGCTCCTCCTGATGCCTTTGCAATTGCTCATTCTGCAGTTGCAGTTGCCGCTGCATAGCTCTCAAGTTCAAATGCGCACCGACCCGCGCAATGACTTCGTCAATCTGCATGGGCTTGCTAAGGTAATCGACGCCGCCCACCTTGAATCCGGTGATTTTATGGTCGCTATCTCCCAGAGCAGTCATAAAAATTACCGGTATATCGGCTGTGTCGGCATCACCCTTTAAACGTCGGCAAACTTCGAAGCCGTCCAACCCCGGCATCAGCACATCCAGCAGAATCAGGTCCGGTTTTACGAAAGCGGCGCGTTTCAGCCCTTCTGTACCGTCCTGGGCTATCAGTAAGCGGTAGCCCCGATTTTCCAGGCTTTCCACCACCACGCCCAGATTGACCGGCGTGTCATCGACAATCAAAATGGTGGGCATATCGGCTGTGGCTGTTGCGCTGTTCATGATTCACTCCCGATCCAAAGTTTGTAACTATTCAGCCGCATATCAACATAGATTAAACAGATTGTTTTTACCTCGTTCCCACGCGCTGCGTGGGAATGCGGTGCTGGACGCGCTGCGTCCCGTATACGCAATACCTTGGCCGTTGGTCGTGACTCGCGGCGCAGCGCGCCGATACTGCATTCCCACGCAGCGCGTGGGAACGAGAAATATTTCAATTTATCAGTGTTCATCTGTAAAACCCGGGGCTGAATAATTACAATTCCTGTCGATATATCGTTCCACCAAATCCAGAACGGCTTTGGATTGGTAGCCTTTAGCCAAACTGCGTAACTGCTCGGCAAACGGGCGATAGCTTGCATCAAGTTCATCCAGATAATCGGCCTGGATGATAATATCCCGCATACTGCCTTCCGCTGCCAGTTGACGCAAAACCCTCATTTCCTCCAGCGGCGGCGCATCCAGCCAGTCGTCAGGCTTATGTTTCGGTGATGGTTCGGTTTTAGGCAACGCATAAACCCAGTCGAGCTTTAAAAGCCCGGCGATTTGCCCCATTAGCCTTTTTATCTCGATAGGCTTGGTCAAAAAGACGTTAACCCCGGCTGCCATGGCTTCCGCAACATCTATGCCGGAAGCGCCGGCCGAAACAGCGACAATCGGCGTTTGCCCGAACCCCGGCATTTGTCGAAGACGACGAGCGGTTTCCAGACCGCCCATTTCCGGCATGACCATATCCAGCAGAATCAGATCCGGCTTCCGGGTTTCGACGCTGTCCAGACACACCCTGCCGTTGGCTGCCTCGTCGGTTTCGAAACCTAAGCGACAGAGCATATCAATCAACAACGCCCTGTTTACCTCGGCATCGTCCACCACCAGCACCCGCTGACGCGGCCCCAAATACCCCGTGATATGTTGTTCGACCCGCATAATATCCCCATTGACATCAACAACCGGGGCGTCAAGATCGAACCAAAAGGTGCTGCCCTCGCCAACCCGACTGCTGACGAAAATTTCACTGCCCATCAGCCTGACCAGCTCACGGCTGATCACCAATCCCAGGCCGGTGCCGCCGCCGCTGTACTGTATGTCAGCCGCCTGCTCGAAAGGCTTGAAAATGCTTTCCAGTTGCCCTGCCTCGATACCGATACCGCTATCCTGTATTTCAAAACGCAAACGGCCCAATTCGACAGGCGCTCCCTCTGAAAAGGGCTTTTTCAACACCGTCACCCGCAGGCTGATTTGGCCTTGTTCACTGTATTTAACGGCATTGGACAACAGATTGAGCAGCACCTGTTTTAGCCGCATATCATCGGCGCGTATCCCCTCAGGCACAGCCGCTGCAATGTCGCAGATAAAAGCCAGCTGCTTTTGTTCGGCCTTGACGCTGACGATGTCGGCGAGATTGTGCAGGAAGCTCGGCAGATGAATGTCGCTCAAGCTCAGCTCCTGCTTGCCCGCCTCAATTTTGGCAAAATCCAGAATATCGTTGATCAGGCTCAGTAAATGTTCGCCGCTTTGCTGCATAACGTTCACCATCACATGTTGGCGCTCGTTCAGCCTGTTTTCTCCCAGCAATATCTGAGAGTAACCCAAAATGCCGTTCAATGGCGTACGCAGTTCGTGGCTCATCCGCGCCATAAATTCGCTACGCAGTCTCGCCAACCTTTCGGCCTCGACTAAAGCTGCTTCCCGCGCCGCCTCCACTGCCTTACGCTCGCTGATGTCGCGGGAGACGCCCACCGTTCCCAGTACGCGGCCATCCTCATCCACCACGGGAGCCTTGAAGGTTTCAACCCAAATAGCGCCGTCGCGCGCATCGACAAAAGGTTCTTCCACGGCCTTGCGCTGACCGGTCGCCATCACCTCCGCGTCGTCGGCGCGGTAGGTCTCGGCATGTTCGCGCGGCCAGACATCCAGGTCGGACTTGCCGACCAACTCGTCCACGTTATGGGAGCAAGCAGCTGCCAAGGCCTGATTGACGACCAGAAATCGGCTGTCCGTATCTTTAAGCCAGGCAAACATCGGCAGCGTATCGATCATTGTCCTCAAATAGCGCGTCTGCTGGCGTAGCTCTTCGGTACGTTCCAACACCCGCAGCTCAAGGCTGGCATTGAGGGCGCAAAGTTCCTGCTCGCGGTTGGCCAGCGCTTCCTCCATGCGTTTGCGTTCGGTAATATCCCTGAAGATCGCGATCAAGCGGACAGGATCGGTATCCGGCACAACAGCGACGGAAGTCTCGTATTCGCGCCGTTCGCCGTTACCGGCAACCAAGCCCAGCTCATAATTGTTGGGCGCCGCTTCACCCTTCATCCGGCTGACATGGTAGCCTATCACCCGCGCCCGGTCGTCAGGATGAACGAAATCGATGAACGAGGGATACCCATCAATGTCTTCGTCGGTAAAACCGAACTTCCGTGCCAATAGCTGATTGCCGAAATGGATCATGCGGCCATTCTCGATCACTATCAGTTGCATGCCGACATCGCATACAGCATTTATTATTGTTTTCTGGAAATCGGCCTGGCTAAGCAGTTCGGTCTCCATGCGCTTGCGCTCGCTGATGTCTTTGCCGACAGTGATTACTCGGACAGGATCGGTGCCCGGTACGATAGCAACGGAAGTTTCGTATTCGCGCCGCTCGCCGTTGCGTGTGACCAAGCCCAGTTCATAGCTGGCGGAAACCGCTTCGCCAGCCATCCTGCGAACGTGGTAATCAATTATCCGATCCCGGTCGTCGGGATGGATAATGTCGGCGAGTGCAGGGTGAGTGTCGATGTCTTCATCGGTAAACCCAAACTCGTAGGCCAGCTTGCGATTGCCGACATGGATAATGCGGCCCTCTTCGATCATCATCACCTGCATACCGGCATCGGCTACGGCGTTCAGAATGGTTTGCTGGAAATCCGTCTGGCTAATCAGTTCGGCCTCCATGCGCTTGCGCTCGGTGATGTCCTGCACGGTGCCCAGCGAGTTCAGAGGCTTGCCGTCGTCGGCATAAGCGGTTTCGCAGCGTTCGAGGACATATTTGACCCGCCCGTCCGCCATCAGCAGACGGTGCTCGATTTCGTAAGGCTCCCGACTTTTCAGCGACTCGGTATAGGCGCGCTCTACCGCCGCACGGTCATAGGGATGAACGGCATTGAGAAAGGCCTCATAGGTTGCGCCGAACTGCTCCGGGTCAACCTCGAAGATGCGGAAAATCTCATCCGACCAACTGAGGACATTATCCACATGATCCATCTCCCAACTTCCGACATGAGCGATGCGCTGAGCCTCGGTCAGAATTTGCCGGTTTTTGCGCAAGGCGTCTTCCATTTGCTTGCGCTCGCTGATGTCGCGGGCCAAGGCCAAATTGTAGCCCTGCCCGTCGAATTCGAAGTAATTGGCGTTGATCTCTACAGGAAAGATACGGCCGTCTTTTGTCCTGTGGCGGCTCTCAAAGGTCAGCGAACCGTTTGCCTTAAGGTCGCGCCAATGGTCGGGCCAATGGTCCTGCTGATAGACGGGATCGATATTAGGAACGCCTAAACCGAGCATTTCATCGTAACTGTATCCCAGAGTAGTGCAGGCTTCTTTATTGACATAATAAAAATGCGCATCTTCGCCTGTCAGCAAGACCGTATCTTTGACATGGTCGAGAGCATAGTTCAACAGGGCGAGCTGCTTTTCGATGGCCTTACGCTCGGTAATATCCAGCGAGGTGCCGATGAAACGCACCGGTTTTCCCTGCGCGTCGTATTGCGGCTCGCCCCGCTCCAGAACATGTTTAACCCGTCCATCCGGGAACAGCAGGCGGTGCTCGACCTCGTAGAGCGAGCGGTTAATAACGGCTTCGTTGTAGGCCTGCGATACTCGATCCCTATCCTCCGGGTGCACCGTTTCGAGGAACGCCACGAAGTCCGCTTTGAATTTCGTCTTGTCGATTTCCCAGATACGGAAGATCTCATCCGACCAGACCAGCTTATCGTTCACCATATCCACATCCCAACTGCCGACATGGGCGATACGCTGGGCTTCTTGCAGCATTTGCTCGCTGTCTTGAAGCGCGTTTTCTATGGCCTTGCGCTCGGTGACGTCATGATAAAAACCCATCCAGCGCGTACCGCCATCCGGCAGGCGTTGCGGCATGGAATTACACTCGATCCAGCGCAGCCCATTGCTCGGATGAATAATACGGTATTCGACATGGAAGGGCGTCAGATCTCGTTCCGATTCCTCGGTCTTGCGGAAAGTCATCTCTATATCGTCTGGGTGTGCCCGCGCCACTAGCGTCCCAATGTCCCGCATCACCTCCTCCGGCTCAAGGCCGAACAGCTCGCGGACACCGTCGCTGACGAAAGGCATGGCGTAGCAGCCATCCGCCCGATGTTCTATCGTCGAAAACAAACCGGGAGCCATCGCAAAATATTGCGTCTGCCGCTGTTGCAACGCGCGCGTTTCCGTGATGTCCCGCCCCAAGGCAAGCACCCCGATCACCTCGCCAAACGGCTCCCGCTCGGCGACCATCCGCACCCAGTGATAGCGGATGCCGTCGCCGGTATCCGGCAACACCACTTCAAGTTCGCTCACCTGCCCGCTTTCGATCACGCTCTTAATGGTTTGTTCATAGGCATCGAAGTCGCCGTCGGGATACAGCTCAGTTGATTTCTTGCCGATAGCCGCCCTGGCGGTCGCCTCGTCGAGGCCCAGCGCGGCATGCAATTGCGAATTCATATATTTTATCCGGCCGTCCCGATCATAACGGGCGATATTGTCCGGCGAGTTTTCCGCTAGGCTGCGAAACTCCTGTTCCCGCAGGCGCAGCAAATCTTCTATTAATTTGCGCTCGCCGATTTCTTCCAGCAACGAGCTATTGCTGGCACCCAGCTCAAAACTCTGTTCCTCCAGTTGCAGGTTTTGCTCTTCCAGCACTTGGTGCAAGGCGCGCAATTCCGCAGTACGCTCTTCTACGCGCTGTTCCAATGAATCGAACGAATGGTGCAGCTCGCCGATCATGACATCGAACGCCCAGGCCAAATCGCCGATTTCGCCGGGCGCCTGGATAGCCAGCGGGCGCAAATTTTCAGCCGTCAACCGGTAATCGGACTGCCTGTCTCGCTCCAATCGGCTCACCAGTCCGATCGCCTTCACCGCATTCGTCAGTGCGATAATCGGATCGATAAAACGTCCGACCCAAAATATGCCGATACCGATGCTAAGCGCCAATATCAGACTGGTAACCGTCAAAATAGCAGCCACCGTTTGCCGGATGTTTTGCAAGGTGCTGTCCTGCGAAGCCACCAAAGCCAGTACAAAACCCGGCTGCTGCTCGAATTGCCAAGGCAATGCCGCAGCATAAAACGAACCTTGTCCGGTGGATACGGTCTTCGCTTTAATCCCGGCTGAAGCCTTTGCAAGGTCCGGCAACAATTCCTGCAAGCTTAAATTTAACGGCCCCATCTGCCGGCTGTGTTGGCCGTCCGGCGAGAACAGCAGCGGCCACATGCCGGTTTTCCGTTCAACTGCCTGCAAAAAGTCCTGATCGACCCGTTTTTGGAAAACCACCACCGCGAACGGCGAGGGCGGCCGGTTTGTGGCGAATAGGGAAGGATCGCTTGCCGAACCGGCAATACCGGGATCGATCACCGAGAGCTCCGGCGGCTGCCCTTCACCTTGCTGCAGCGACTGTTCGATAACGCCTTCAACCGGCACCGCCACTTCGATTAACATGCTGTCCGCCGAAGGGTAAGTAAAGGCGACCTGCGGCCTATCGACCGACGCTAACGAGTCGACAACAGCGGGCGGCACCCCTTCTTCCCAAGCCGGCCAACTGCGGAGCGGCAGATTACCGTTGCCGTCTGCGGCCGCCTTAACCCACACCCGCGCGCCATTGCTCCGCTGCACGAACATCCCCACTTCGGATACCGAAACCTGGTGGCTCAGCTTACCGTCGATATAAACCGCAATCGCCGAAAAACCGCCGGTACGCAACACCAGATGCAACCGATTCAGCGAAACCGACTTGCTGAAAGCCAGGGTTCTTGCCGCTTCTTTAACCTCCTTGTTCTTGTCCAAGGCATCGGCCAGTTTATATTCCAGTGCCGTGAGTACGGATAACTGATTCAAGGCCACCGTTTCGCCGATCGCAGATAGCGCCACCGTGCGCATATGCACCGTTGTATCCTGCAATTCATCCTGCCAAGTCAGAAGATCGCGCTTGAGCGTGGCAAAAGCGGCATCCTGATTTTGCCGGTTGGTGAAATAAGAGGCCAGCAATGCATCCAGCACGGTCACCGCGACCAGTACGCCGATGAAGACTAATACTATTTTGCGCTTTAAACCCAGCTTCATGATTTTGCCTTGCCGGGAAGATTAAAATGAGGAGTGCAAGCTTTGCTTGCGCCGGCAGGCAAAGCCTGCACTCCAGCAATTAGTCTCGTACTAGGGAGCGGCGGTAGAAAATGGTACGCACCGCGTACTCCACATGCCGGACGGGGTTTGCAACCCCGTCCGAAACGTTTAACGGACGAAGCAGTTGCAATAGTTACTGAAACGTTAGGAACGGGGTTGCAAACCCCGTCCCGCTCAGGAACCGCATTCCCACGCAGCGCGTGGGAACGAGAACAATGTCGCGGGCGCGGCCCGCTCCTACGGTCTCTTGTGCTGCTTAACTTACCCCTCGTTCCCACGCGCTGCGTGGGAACGATAACGAACTGAAATACCATCTTTTCTAATACTCCGGATAACCGAGGTTTTTGGCAATATCTTGATCGATTAACACCGCCGCCCGGCTCAATTCGGTTTGCACATCGGCACCGGCAATGATTGCCACGGCGGCGTTGGAGAACGCTTTACTGATCGTGCTGTAAGCCGGGGTTTGGGGACGCGGCACCGCCAAACCGGCATTGAGCTGTTGCGTATACAGCCTTAACGGCCCGCGCTCACCGTACAACGGCGACTTCGCCAAAACCGAACGCCGCCCCGGAACGGCTCCGTTGACATCGGTCATACGCCTTATCTCCTGCTCCGACATCAAAAAACTCAAAAAATCCGCAGCCGCCGCAGGATCGCTACAGGTGCTGGAAACAACAAAGCTCCACGAGCCCATGCCGGTTTTAATGCCGTGCCCGAAATCCGGCATCGGCAGTAGTATCAAATCCTTGCCCAGCTCCAGGCTATATCCGCGATACCGCCAATGCCCCATCCAGGACAAGGCTGTCTTGCCGTTGGCGAAATAGTCGGTAGCCAGCTGATCGAATCGACTCAAAACGACTTTGCGTTGGCCGTTAACCTCTGTTAATACGATATCCTGCTTGGCCCAGCCGTTCTTGAACCATTGCTGGAAATGCGTCAATGCCTGCACCGACTGCGGGCTGTCAAGCATGCCTTTTGCCGAACGATAGTGACTGCGCTCGATCAGGTCGCCGCCGAAACCTTGCAGAATCGGCGAAAAAGCGTAAGCATAAAACTCGCTGGAACTGGAGTACGTGCCCATTTCAATCGACGCGACGAGGCCCGGCAGTTTGCTGAGCTTGTCGAGAACCTGCTCGAATTCGGCCAACTTCCACGGCGCTTGCAATGTAGGGATACGTACACCGGCATTATTCAGCAAGCGACGATTACCCCACAGCGCCAGACCCGAATCGAACTGCCCAAGGCTATAAAGACGGCCTTCGTAATGTCCCTGAGCCAGGATCGACGGCAGCACATCGTCCAATAACGATTTCGGCAGCCATTGTTCGATAGGTTGCAAATAACCGCGCCATGCCAGCGTATACAGGTACGGCCCGTCGGCTTCCAGCAAACAAGGCAACGAACCGTTCGCCGCCGCTTTGTTGACCTGGCCGTCATAATCAGTTTTATCGAATGCCTGAATCTCGATGCGATAACCGTGTCGATCTGCGTTGTATCGGGCCGCCGAGGCCTCAAGGACGGTATGTTCGCCGATAGTGGTGTCGGAATGCGTCCAGAGGGTGATGGTTTTTACGGCAGCTTTCGCCGGACGTTTTTCATTAGCGCTGTAGGCAGCGTCAACGTTCAAAACAAGCACAGCCAACATTAGGCTGAAAATACCGCGAATATGGATAAGCCGCGTAGAGTACACCGTGCGTACCTTTTGTCTAAGAAGTGACGATAAAAAAGGGTACGCACAGCGTACCCTACATGACTCAATCATTCGAATAACCCCTATTTTCGATAATATCCTGGTCGATCAGCGCCGCCGCCCGGCTCAATTCGGTTTGCACATCGGCCCCGGCGATAATCGCTATGGCAGCGATGGAAAACACCTTACTGATCATTCTGTAAGCCGGGGTTTGGGGGCGAGGTATCGCCAGACCGGCATTCAGTTGCTGCGCATACAATCTTAACGGCCCGCGCTCGCCGTACAGCGGCGATTTCGCCAAAACCGAACGCCGCCCCGGAACGGCTCCGTTGGCAGCGGTCATACGCAGAATTTCCCGTTCCGACATTAAATAGCCCAAAAAATCCGCTGCGCCCTCAGGTTCTTTACAAGTGCTGGAAATAGCCCAACTCCACGAGCCCATGCCGGTCTTGATGCCGTGGCCGAAATCCGGCATCGGCAGCAGTACCAGATCCTTGCCCAGTTCCGCACTGTACCAGGGATATTGCCAATGCCCAAACCAGGCCAAAGCCACCTTGCCGTTGACGAAATCGTCGGCTACCACCTCGCTCCTAAACCAACCTTTTTTCAGCCACTGCTGAAAATGGGTCATAGCCGCCACCGATTGCGGGCCGTCAAGCACGCCTTTTGCCGAACGGTAACTGTTACGCTCGATCAAATCGCCGCCGAAACCTTGCAGGATCGGCGAATAGGCATAAGAGTAAAACTCGCCGCTACCCGAAAAAGCCCCCATATCAATCGCCGCGACCGCGCCCGGCAGCTTGCTGAGCTTGTCGAGAACCTGCTCGAATTCCGCCAGCGTCCACGGCGCTTGCAAAGTCGGGATACGAACCCCGGCTTTAACCAACAAGCGGCGATTGCCCCACAGCGCCAGACCGGAGTCGAACTGGCCAAGACTATACAGTCGGCCGTCGTAACGGCCCTGAGCCAGAATCGACGGCAGCACATCGTCCAGCAGCGGCTTCGGCATCAATTGCTCGATAGGCTGCAAATAGCCGCTCCAGGCCATGGCATACAAAAGCGACGCGTCGGCTTGCAGCAGACAAGGCAGCGCCCCGGTCTCCGCCGCGTCGTCAATATGCTCGTCGTAGCGTTTGAAGGTGGTAGGTAGCGCTTCGATGCGATAGCCGTGCCGACCGGCGTTGTAACGGTCTACCGATGCTTTGAGGGCCAAGTATTCGGCGGTATTGCTTCCTGAATACGACCATAGGCTGACGGTTTTTACGCCGCTATCCGCTACGGAGCGTTTTTCATTAGCGCTATACGCATCGTCAATACCCAAGGCGAACACAATCAAGATCAGACTGAAAATAAGGATGGAGTGCAGGCTTTGCCTGCTTGTTATGCGCCCCCCTCGTTCCCACGCGCTGCGTGGGAATGCAGTGCTGGACGCGCTGCGTCCTGTATACGCAAAACATTGTTCATGACTCATGCCGTAGCGCGCCCTTCGGCACAGCTCAGGACAGGCCTTGACCTCATTCCCACGCGGCGCGCTCATCGTTATACACAAGTGTCTACTGGCTGTCGTCATTCCGACAGTCCCTTACCTAGCGTTACGCTGGTTCCCAAGCTCCAGCTTGGGAACCCACTTAACGAAGCTCTAGCTTTGCGAGACGGGAAGCTAGAGCTTCCCTCACTGAATTCCCAAGCCGGAGCTTGGGAACTAGCGCACAGGCGAGACGTTACCCCTCGTTCCCACGCGTTGCGTGGGAATGTAGTGCTGGACGCGCCGCGTCCTGTATACACAAGACGTTGAGTGTGACTCGCGGCGCAGCGCGCCTTGACTGCATTCCCACGCAGCGCGTGGGAACAAGGTAAAAGTGATTTCGGTTTATCAGTGCGCATCTGTATCTGAATAGTTAAAACGAGTACCTGACCGTAGCGATAACAGTCCGGCCGTTAATCGACCGTGCCGCATTCAAGCCGTTGGCGGAAATGCCGCCGCTATTGGATATTTCAGTCAAACCGATAGTGTCGAACAGGTTATTGCCGTTGACCGACAGCCAAAGCCCTTTGACCGCTTCATAACCGGTAAAGGCATTGACCTGGACATAACCGGGATTGACCATCTTGCCGGTCGGCGCATCGCTGTTGCCGATAAAATTCAGCCCGGCGTTGAAATGCCTGATTTGGTAAGCAGGCGTAAACTGGTATATGAATTCGGGGCTGATCGGGTCGCCGACATTGGCCGGGTTGATCTCATCCTTGACGATTTTGCTGCGGGTATAGGTCACGCCGCCGTTGAGACTGAAATCGCCCAAATAATAAGCCGTTTCCAGCTCCACGCCCTGAGCCTCGAAGTTGCGGTTGGTAAACCTGTACCCCCCGGAACCGGCGGTAATGTCCTGGTTGACTTCCGCAGTGGTGACATGGAACAGGGTAGCGAACACGCTAAAATCATTGCCCCGCCACTTCAGGCCGCCCTCAACCTGCTGAACCTTGTTGACCGCGACCTTGGCGGCGATGCTGCCGTCGGTTCTGATGCCGCCGCCGAACAACATGCGTTCGGCATTGGCGTGGCCGCCCTCGCTGACGCGCGCGAACAGCGCCAGATTCGGATTCAGCAAGTAATTACCGCCGAACGAATACGACAAATAACGCACCGTGTAATCGACCGGCAATGCCGAATTATTGTTAACCGCCGGCACCGTCTTTTCCGGCGTTTCGATCACGCCGTTGCCGTTGACATCCAGCGTTTGCGTGCCGGTCGAACCGGCATAGCTGCCCGAAGCGTGGGCAATGTCGTAGCGCAAACTGCCGTCGAAATTGAAGTCGCCTTTTTGCCAGCCCAACGCCAGGTAAGGCGCATCGGTGTCGTAATACAGGTCATAGGAACGCACGCAACAGTTGCCCCAATACGATTCGCCATAGGCACTCAGGCCGTTTTGGGTGACCTTATTGCCGTTCGCGTCGATCACATCGAGCAATGCCGAATCCTTGCCCTTAACTTCCTGCAAGTAGGTATTCCAGTGCCAGTCCTGGACGATAGCCTGCCCCGACTTGAAATAACCGGCGGTGACGCGGGTGGCGCCGAAATTTTCGCTGTCGAAGGTTCGGGTCAGGTTCAGGTCGTTGGCGAAATTGCCGAGATCGTTGAGTTCGGTATTGAACAAATGCGTGCCGACCGCCAAGGCGTTGGGATCGCTAAGGGCTTGTCCAGACAACGGCCCGTTGGCATAGCGCAAGGTCGCGCCGGTTCCGCCGATTGATGTCGCCAGCGCTGCCGCGGTATCGACTTGCGCCGGATACGGCCCGACAAAACGCCCGGAGGTTGCGGCAATCCTGAACTTGTCGTTAATCTTCCAATTGTCCGCAGGCTCGAACATCGCCTCGCCGCCGATAACCTTGCTCGACGAGTAATAACCGTCGTCAATATTAGTCTTCACGACTTGGCCGTCTTTGTTGACCGCCAAATCGGTACGGAAATATTTCGACTGCATCGCGCCGTTGCGTATATCAAAACCGGGCAAGGATGCAACCTGCGGATTGCTGTTGGTTCCGGTGATCGAGACCGGTACCGGCAGATAAACAGGTGCCCTATCCTCCAGCACCTTGAAGTTGAGGCGGATGAAGCCCTTGTCG
The DNA here is from genome assembly GCF_000190755.2 of Methylobacter tundripaludum SV96. Taxonomy (GTDB): domain Bacteria; phylum Pseudomonadota; class Gammaproteobacteria; order Methylococcales; family Methylomonadaceae; genus Methylobacter_A; species Methylobacter_A tundripaludum. The sequence goes on from NZ_JH109152.1 coordinate 1,791,585, forward strand.
AAATCGCGGGTGATGTTGCTCTTGATCTGTCCGCCGTCTTCGGCGTCGTAGCCGACCGTCCTCGGCCCCTCCCCGCCCCGGTAAAAACCGCCGACATGGAAGCGCCATTGATCATTGATCGGACTGCCGTAATCGAAGTCGGCGCGGGTATGATCGAAGTCCAGGCCGCGACTGACGCCAACACTGCCGCCCTTGGTTGCGCCGGTCTTGCTGATAAAGTTGAACACCCCGCCCGGCGCATTGCTGGCAAAAGTCGCCGCCGCGCCCCCGCGTATCACTTCCAGCCGCTCCAGGTTATAGTCGGATCTGAGAAAGGTATCGGCGGTGGCAAAGTCGATATCGCCGAAATCGAACACCGGCAAACCGTCTTCCTGAAATTGCACGAACTTGGCGCCGCCGCCGATCGGCAGGCCGCGCACCGAAACATTGGCGTTGCCTTCGCCGCCGGAAGCCTGGGAAATGACGCCGGGCACATTGCGCAAAATATCGGCGGCGCTGCTCGGCGCGGATTGCTGTATTTGCTCCCAGTCCAGCGTGCTGACCGCAACGCTGGAGCGTATGCTGGAGAGCGGATTGGCAGTACTGGTAACCACCAGGGTGTCGAGCGGCAGGGTTTCCGCCAACACCGACATTGGCGCCAGCGCTAAAATGCAGGTTTTAAGACTGTTTTTGTACATTGATTGATTGTTGTCCCATTTTTTATTTTTTACCTCTCGTTCTCACCCGCTACGCTCGTCGTTATACACATCTCGACGTAGGCCGGAATAAGGCCACCCAAGCGTAGCGCGAGGTGGCGTTTCCGGCTTGTTCCGCAGTTTCGCCGGAAACACCCACCCTTGCTTACGCCAGGCGGGCTTATTCCGGCCTACGTCCTGTTTTTGTACATTGATTAATTGTTGTCCCATTTTTTATTTTTTACCTCTCGTTCCCATCCGCTACGCTCGTCGTTATACACATCTCGACGTAGGCCGGAATAAGGCCACCCAAGCGTAGCGCGAGGTGGCGTTTCCGGCTTGTTCCGCAGTTTCGCCGGAAACACCCGCCCTTGCTTACGCCGGGCGGGCTTATTCCGGCCTACGTCCTGCATATCGCGCCCCGCCCGCTGTAGGACAAACTATCGTCCGCCGCCATAGGCCACAATCTCATAAGCAATCCGGCCCAGCGGCAGCTCCCTATCCACGGAACCTAGCTTTGCCGCCTCTTTCGGCATGCCGTACACCACACAGCTGTCTTCATCCTGCCCCACGGTGCGCGCGCCCATGTCGTGCATTTCCTTCAGGCCTTTGGCACCGTCATCGCCCATCCCGGTCATGATGATGCCCAGTGCATTCTTGCCTGCGCATTTGGCGACAGACCGAAACAACACATCGACCGACGGACGATGGCGACTGACCGGCGGCCCGTCCACGATCTCGACACGGTAGTGCGCGCCGCTGCGCTTGAGTAACATGTGCCGCCCGCCTTGCGCAATCAGTGCGAGTCCCGGCAACACCCGGTCGCCATTAACGGCTTCGCGCACTTCAATTTGGCACAAGTTGTTCAAACGATCGGCGAAAGCCCCGGTAAACTTTTCCGGCATATGCTGCACGATAACGATGCCGGGGCAGACGCGCGGCAAGGCGGTCAGCACCACTTCCAGCGCCTGCGTGCCGCCGGTGGAGGTGCCGATGGCGACAACCCGGTCGGTGGTTTCGGCCATCGCATGGCTACCGGCAGGGAGGATCGCATCGGCGGTTAATTTGGCCTGCACCGGCACGGCAACGGCTGATACGCCCAGTCGACGCAGGTTGGCGCGGGCGGCGGCTTTGACGGCGTTAACCAGGCTTTCCGAGTCGTCCTGCAAAAATTGCTTGAGCCCTACCTTGGGCTTGGTGACGATGCTTACCGCGCCCGCCGCCAGCGCCTGCATGGTGGTTTCCGCGCCTTTCTCGGTCAGCGTGGAACAGATGACCACCGGCGTGGGCCGTTCGGCCATCAGCTTTTTCAAAAAGGTGATGCCGTCCATGCGCGGCATTTCCACGTCCAACACGATCACATCCGGCCATTGCGCCGCCATCTTGGCCATGGCGAACACCGGGTCGGAAGCGGCCCCGATCACTTCAATACCCGGATCTTGCGACAGGTTTGCGGTCAACACCTGGCGCACCACGGCGGAATCATCCACGATCAGCACCTTGATCCTGGTCATCCTAACCTCCTGTTTAGCGGTTCAAGCCCGGCTATGGACACCACATTAGTGTGCTTAACCCAAACCTCGCCGCTCCACACCTCAAAAATCACGTTGCGATGTCCGATGTCGCCCAAGTGCTCGGCCACGCAGGTAAAACCGTGTTGTTTCGCCAGTCGCCGCGCCGCTTGCACATTCCTGCTGCCGACTTGGGACATCACATTCATATTTTTATTCGTTTCGGGAAACATATTGCCGCCGCCAAATAACTTAACCTGATATTCCTTATGGGAAGCGCCGACCGCATCCATTTTCTTCATCAACAAGGCAATCGCCTCATCGGCATAACGCCCGTCCGGCGCAGGCCAGTCGCCTTCCCTGCGTTCGCCGCCACGTTCCGGCAGCATGTAGTGACACATCCCCCCGACCAGAAGTTGAGGATGCCAAAAGGTCATTGACACACAAGATCCCAGTACGGTGCGGATACGAGTATCCCGGTCGGCAAAATAATGATCGCCGGGCTGGAGAAATATCTCTACAGGATGCAAAGGCCTTATCATTTCAGGGTTTCCGGTAAACCGCCGGTTGCACCAGGCGTACGTCTTCGCTTATGCCGTTCAGCGTCTCGGAATGGCCGACCAGGAAATGTCCGCCGGGGCGCAGCAGCGACAGCAGGCGTGAGACTACCTGGCGTTTGGTATCCAGGTCGAAATAGATCATGACGTTGCGCAGGAATATCACATCGAATTCGCCCAGTTTCGGCGGCGCTTCGGTGAGGTTATAGTGCATGAACTGCACCCGTTCGCGCAGCTTGCGCTCGATCAGCAACGTTCCTTCCTGGGTGCCGGTGCCTTTAAGGCAGTAGTTTGACAAGTAATGCCGGGGGATTTCCGGCATCCGCCCGATAGGATAAAGGCCGGTGCGCGCCTTTTCCAACACCCGCGTGCTGAGGTCGGAGGCAACGATTTCCCACGGCGCTGTGCCTAACACCTCATCCAGCAGCATCGCAATGCTGTAGGGTTCCTCGCCGCTGGAGCAGGCGGCGCTCCAAATGCGCAGGGGTTTGCCGGGTTTCCGCGCCGACAAAACGCTTTGGCGCAGGAACTCGAAATGCTTGGGTTCCCGGAAGAAGTGCGTTTCGTTGGTGGTCAGCAAATCCACCGCCATTTGCAATTCCGTTTTGCCGTTGGCTGCGGTAATCATCTGGAAATACTCGCCGTAGCTTCCCAAGCCATGATGTTTAAGGCGTTTCGCCAAGCGACTGGTCACCAGCGGCTTCTTGGCGGGCGACATGCTGATGCCGGCGATGCGGTAGATCAGGTCGCGGAACTGTGCGAATTCCTTTTCGTGCAACACCACGGCGAGAAGATTGGGTTTGTTACTTGCGTATCCAGTCATTTTGTTCACTCCTTTTATCGTTCCCGCGCTGCGGCGCTCATCAAGTGCAAGCTTATGTTCATCGTTATGTATTGAAGACGACTTATTGCAACGGGAGTGCAAGCTTCGCCTAAAGCGCCTACTTTGGGTGCCTGCACTCCCGCTGTCGGCGACTTCCTTAAAAATTCTTCGCTCTGGTTCCCAGGCTCCAGCTTCGCGAGACGGGAAGCTGGAGCTTCCCACACCGAATTCCCAAGCTGGAGCTTGGGAACTAGCACTCACTAATTAATGGCACGTAGGAACAAGGCGAAATCACCGTTGCGTTGCTTCATATCAACCCGGAACCCACTTGCAACTCCGAAAACCAATTGATGAAACGCTCGACATCCGCGCCCTGATAAACCGCGCCGTGCTGCGGGCAGAGCATGTCGATTTCCATGGCGGCGGCGCGCTCGCACCACAGGCGCTTGGCTTCCGGCGAGCCCATAAAGCGGCGATGAAAGCCCTCCGCATACTGAATGTGTCGATCAAAATCCTTAACGAATAAATCATTCATGTCGTCCGGCAGCATCGCCGCGCCAATATCGCCCGAGAACAATAGCCGCGCGGCTTCATCATATAGATGAAAATTTCCGGAAGAATGCAGGTAATGCGCAGGCACGGCTTGCAACTTCAACTTGCCGACCGCAATCGTCGAGCCCTCGTCAGGAATCCCTATAAAGGTTTCGTCAGTGCCGCCAAAATGCGGGACAAAGGTTGTCCACAAACGACTGAGATGACATTTGAGTTCCGGATTAAAATCCAGCCACAGCGACAGCGATGAGATAATGTCCGGGTCCTGATGGGACGCAAACAGCACGCCGATGTCCGCCGGATCGAACGCTTCACAAATAGCTGCAAACACCATTGAAAAGATTTCCGAACCGCCCGGATCGGTCAACAGTGCGGTATTGCCGTCGGTAATCAGGTATTCGTTGGTGTCGATCAAATAATTAGGCCGCTCCGGGTCCCGCGCTACGGCAATCCACTGGTGTTGCCCTGATTGATAAATAATCGTCGCTTTTTTCATAATCAGGTCTCTGTCAGTCGTGATTCAAGTTTCCTTACGCGCTCGGCGATATTGCCGACAACGTCCTCCACACCCTGCGCAATCTGGCGTAACACCGGCGTCATGGCGCCGCCGTGAGCCGCCTCAATACCGGCCGAACGGGCGATCACCAAGCCGGTTGCGCATTGCTTTGCGGTGCGCCTCATCGTAATCTGCAACTCGCGCAGCATGCCCGCGATAAGTCGCTCCATTTCATCCACATCGGCTTGGCTGCGTGCATAGGCCGGGGCGATACGGGCCTGCGCCAACTCGCCATAAGCTCCGGTCCGGGCGAACAGAACCACGCTGCGCGAGCGGTGACGCTTGCTTGCGGTGACCACCACCTGCCGGTAAATCAGCTTCGCTAGCTCTTGCATGGCGGCCGCCATCTTCTCGCTGAACATCCTCAGTTCGCGCGCGACCACGCTGAAGCCCACGGCATTGATACCCGCTTGCCTCGCGACCAGCATTCCATTGGTCGCAGTCAGGCTGATGTTTTCCGCCGCGTAAACAATGCTCTTGATTTCCTCATTGATTGCCGCAATAGCTTTTAATTCGTTCATATGTCCACTTAACGATTTAATTTAAAAATATCACTGTAAAAACACCGGTTTAATGCCCTCAGGTAATTTGTAATAGCCCCGTTCATTCCCACATAACATCAGCAATGTCTGCAAAACGATACGCCCCTCCTGCGTCAACATCGAACGCCTCACAGATTGCGGTAATATCTGCAAAAACTTCCTAGCCATCCAGAGGGTCAGTCAACAACGCCGCAGTACCGTCGATCATCCGGTATTCATCGGCGTTAACCGGATTAATAAATAATCGTTGTTTTTCCATAACCCCGCCTCTGCCAGTCGCGATTCAAGCTTCCTGACACTCAGGGCAATATTCCCGACGCGCTCTTCCACCTCTTGCGTAATCCGGCGCAATTCCAGTGTCATCGTGCCGCCGGGAGATGTCTCCATGTCGACCGATTGCGCAATCAGCAAGCCGGTTGCGCATTGCTTTGCGGTGCGCATCACCCTGATCTGCAACTCGCACACTTGACTCACAATAAGTTGCTCGATTTCATCTCTATCAGCCTGGGCGTCAACACATGCCGGAGCGAAAAAATCCTTATTCCGCTCCGAGCCTGCGCTTACTTCTACCTGCCAGTCAATCAACCCGGATAGGCTTTGCATGGCCGTCGCCATATTCTCGCTAAACGTTCGCAGTTCGCGCGCGACCACGCTGAAGCCCACGGCATTGGTGCCCGCTTGCCTCGCGACCAGCATTGCATTGGTCGCAGTCAGGCTGATGTTTTCCGCCGCGTAAACAATGCTCTTGATTTCCTCATTGATTGCCGCGATAGCTTTTAATTCGTTCATGGGCGCTTTATGTTTAAGTAAGTTGAACGTCACTGTAAAAAAACCTGTGCAATGCCGTCAGGCAATGGGTAATGGCCGTATTCCCCAGCAGGAATACAGAAGCGAAAAACTCAGTCCCCCAACAACATCGTCATCCCTGTAAACAAACTCAAGTTCTGCGCGGTAGAGCCAACGCCCAGCGCAAAGCCGCCATCCAGCACGATTCGCGTGTTTAACGCATAACTCAGCGCGGCCAGAAACTGCGCGGTACCGCGCGTGCCCTGGCGATCCGCACCCGACATCTCGGCCGACACCGTCCAGCGTTCGGTCACCGGCTGCGCTATTGCGGCTGCCCACGTCACTTGATAACGGCTTTCGCCTTCGCCATACGCTCCCAGCCGAGTCACGCCCAAGTTAATATCCACTGCCGCCGATCCTAAACGCGTACTGACGATGCCGTTGAGTGTTTCATCGGTTCTGCCGCTACCCAAGGCATACTTGGCAGAAGGCAGTTTGACGCTTGCTTCAAACCCCAACTCAAGATTTTCGAACACGTCATGATGGTGTTTGACGGTCAGCAGGGTGTCGCCAAAGCCATTCGCTTCTATGCCGTCCAACGAAATGGCGCGATCGTAAAGGTCGGCTCCGGCCATGACGCCCCAATCGGCATTAAAAGCGTACTTGGCAAGAAACGGCACGCCGTCGCGTTGCTGTTCGGAGCCGCCGCTGGTATGCAACCCGCCCAGTTCGATTTCCGGCATACCCGGCACCGGCAAGGCCGCCGGGTTGGAAACCGTAGGCCGGTAAGGCGTGGCTTCCGGTTCTTCGGCTCCGGCAACACCTGCCGCCATCAACAGTCCGGCAGCGATTAAAAATCGATTTGCGCTAGTTGCCGGGAATTCGGCTTCCCGTCTCGCGAAGCCGAAGCTTCGTTTTCCGGGTTCCCTCGCTGGAGCTCTCATCTTTATATATAAGTGCCTATGGGATGCCGTCATCCGGTAAGAATGACCGAGACGTCTCCGTTCCTGTGTAAGCCTATGTTCATCGTTACGACTGATTGCAACGGGAGTGCAAGCTTTGCTTGCGCTTGCAGGCGAAGCCTGCACTCCAACGCTCGGCAACTTCCTTGACAATCCTTTGTGCTGATTCCCAGACTGGAGATTTAGGAACCGGAGCAAGATGTGTATAACGATGAGCGCTATAGCTTGGGAATCCGCGTAGACACAAATCAACCGTGTTGACATCATCCCACCTGCACCAGCTCGGCAGACGGCGCAGAACCCGCCGTAGCCAATGCAGCCATGTCGTCCATCGACAGCACATGCTGGATGTTCAGGATGATCACGAACTTGCCGTTGATTTTGCCCATGCCGGCAATAAAGTCGGCGCGGATGTTGGTGCCGAAAGTCGGGGCCGGTTCGATCTCGTCGGCCGGAATCTCCAGCACTGCGTTGACAGCATCCACCATCACCCCGATATTCTGGGTTTCCTCTCCCATCATTACTTCGATAATGATGATGCAGTTGCGCCGACCTATCGCAGTGGGCTGCTTGCCGAAACGGGCGCTCAGGTCGATCACCGGCACCACCGCTCCCCTCAGGTTAATGACGCCGCGGATGAAATCCGGCATCCTCGGCACTTCGGTCAGTTGGCCGTATTGGATGATCTCCTTGATGCGCAGGATGCCGATAGCATAGGTTTCACCGCTCAACATAAAGGTGAGATATTGCTGTTGTTCCTCAAGCGCCTGACTGTCGGCCGTGGCCGACAAGGTTTGTGCCGTTTGTGTGATTGCCTTCATGCCCGCCCCCTAGAATCTTACGAATTCGGCTTCGTTAGGCGCCTGTTTTGCGATCACTGCTTTTTTAATCGCAGGCTTGAAAGGCTTGACATTGGGCGCCTTAAATAGCGCACCGGCACTATCGCCCACGGTAAAGAACGCCATCAGCTCCTGTAGTTGCGCCGCTTGTCCGCTCATCTCTTCCGAGGTGGCGGCCAACTCTTCCGATGAACTGGCATTCTGCTGGGTGATCTGGTTGAGCTGATCCATCGCGGTATTGATTTGGCCGACACCTGCCGACTGCTCTTCAGAGGCCGCGGCAATTTCCTGCACCAGGTCGGAGGTTTTCTTGATCGAAGGCACGATAGTATCCAGCAGCTTACCGGCACTTTCGGCCATATCGACACTGCTTTCCGCAAGCTCACCGATTTCCTGGGCGGCTATTTGGCTGCGTTCCGCCAGTTTGCGCACTTCGGCGGCGACTACCGCAAAGCCCCTGCCGTGTTCACCGGCCCGGGCGGCTTCAATCGCCGCGTTCAAGGCCAGCAAATTGGTTTGGTAGGCGATGTCGTCGATGATGCCGATTTTTCCGGCGATGCTCTTCATCGCGCCCACGGTTTCTCTTACCGCTTCGCCGCCTTGCACCGCTTCGCCACTGGCTTGGGTCGCCATGCCGTCGGTGACTTTGGCGTTTTCGGTGTTCTGGTTGATCGACGCCGACATCTGTTCGACCGAAGCGCTGGTTTCTTCAACCGATGCGGCCTGCTCGCTGGTTGCATGGCTCATGTTTTGGGCGGTGGCGCTGACTTCCTCGCTGGCTCCGGCGATGTTGGAGGCGGCAGCGTTGACTTCGCCGATGACTTGCGACAGTTTGGCGATGGTGTTGTTGACGGTGTCCTTGAAGTCTTTGAGCTGGCCTTTGTAGTCGCCGTTGACGGTTTGGGTCAGGTTGCCCTGCTCCATTTCTTTCAGCACTTCAACCGCTTCGTTGACGGGGTCGATCACGCCGTCCAGGGTGTCGTTGATGCCTTGAACCAGTTTGCGGAAGTCGCCTTGGTATTTGCTTGCATCGGCACGGGTATCAAGCGCGCCCTCGGCTGCGGCCTTGACCAGGACGTCGGTGTCGGCCAACAAGCCTTTCAGGGTGTCGCTCATGTTTTTCATTGCGGCAAATACGCTGGCGGTGTCGCCGGGTTTCAGGTGGATTTGGCTAGAAAGGTCGCCGACTGCGATTTTATTGGCAATATCTGCGGCCTCATCCGGTTCGCCGCCCAACTGGTTCATCAAGTTGCGGGTAATAAAAAAGCCCATTACCGCAGTCATCAAGAATGCAGTTACGGCAATCGCCGCCGATTGGATCAAGGCCTTGCGTTTGATCTCAACGGCATCGTCGACGCTCTTCCGGGCAAGATCAATGTTGTATTTCACCTGTGCATCCAGTGCATCTTGCAGCACTCTTCCGGTAGCGGTGAGTCCATTCAAGGCATCCTTCGCTTGGTCTTTCTTATTGGCGCGAGATAGCGCCAACACCGGCTCGATGCCCGGCTCGTAAGCGGCCAAGGCTGCCTTGTTTGCATTGAATAAACGCCGGTCCTCGGCATCTGTAATGGTCGGCTCATACTCTTTCAACGCTGCCGCTAAGGCAGTGCGCGATGCATCAAGCTCTTTTTCATACGAAGCAATTTTAGTAGCGTCCGAATTGAGTACGTGCCGATACAACCGAACTCGCACTTGCCCGAAGTTTTTTACTGCCTTGTCTACAGCAATCAAAGCCGGAACGCTGTTTTCGCTGGCGAAATTAGCTGCCGTGAATACTCGTTCTATCTGGGAATAACTAAAAACAGTTAGCCCGGCTAAACCGAATAAAGCCGTACAAACCAACAATGCCATCTTTTTTGTTACAGTCATTTAATTTAATTTACCTCGTTTCTACGCAACGCATAAAAACCCAAAAAAAGTCGCTCGGCGCGCCCTACAATTACTCCGCCTACACCAAATCGGCAACCGGAACCGCCGATGAAGAACGCATCGAAACTGAGCAGGACGGGAGTTGCACCCCGTCCCCATCGTTTTTTCTCATTCCCACGGAGCCCGTGGGAATGCGAGCGACCCCGTCCGGCTCCAAGAACCGGCGTAAGCTAGACCTTACGCTAGTTCCCAAGCTCCTGCTTGGGAACTAGCGCAAACCCTTTGCGCTGATTCCCAGACTGGAGATTTAGGAACCGGCTCAAGATGAGTATAACGATAAGCGCTGAAGCTTGGGAACCCGCGTAGACACAAATCAACCGTGTTGACATCACCCCGCCTGCACCAGCTCGGCAGACGGCGCAGAACCCGCCGTAGCCAATGCAGCCATGTCGTCCATCGACAGCACATGCTGGATGTTCAGGATGATCACGAACTTGCCGTTGATTTTGCCCATGCCGGCAATAAAGTCGGCGCGGATGTTGGTGCCGAACGTGGGCGCCGGTTCGATCTCGCTAGCCGGAATCTCCATCACCGCGTTGACCGCATCCACCATCACCCCGACACTCTGGGTTTCAGCCCCTAGCGCCACTTCGATGATGATGATGCAGTTGCGCCGCCCAATCGCCGTGGGCTGTTTGCCGAAACGCGCGCTCAGGTCGATCACCGGCACCACCGCCCCTCTCAGGTTGATAACCCCGCGGATAAAATCCGGCATCCGCGGCACTTCGGTCAGTTGGCCGTATTGGATGATCTCCTTGATGCGCAGGATGCTGATCGCGTAAGTTTCACCGCTCAACATAAAGGTCAGGTATTGCTGCTGTTCCTCAAGTCCCTGACTTCCGTCCATAGCCGGGAGCGCCTGTGCTGCTTGTACGATTGCATTCATGTCCGTCTCCTAAAACCTGACGAATTCGACTTCGTTAGTCGCCCGTTTTGCCGCCGCCGTTTTTTTAACCGCCGGTTTGGAAGACTTGTCAGTGAAAGACGCCGATGTAGCGCCGCCGCCACTCACGGTAAAGAACGCGATCAGTTCCTGTAGTTGCGCGGCCTGTCCGCTCATCTCTTCCGAGGTGGCGGCCAACTCTTCCGACGAGCTGGCGTTCTGCTGGGTGATTTGGTTGAGCTGATCCATCGCCGTATTGATTTGACCTACGCCTGCCGACTGTTCTTCGGAGGCCGCAGCGATTTCCTGCACCAAGTCGGAGGTTTTCTTGATTGATGGCACGATGGTATCCAGCAGCTTACCGGCGCTTTCGGCCATATCGACGCTGCTTTCGGCCAGTTCGCCGATTTCCTGCGCGGCGATCTGGCTGCGTTCGGCTAATTTCCGCACTTCGGCGGCGACCACCGCAAAGCCCCGGCCGTGCTCGCCCGCCCGTGCCGCTTCAATCGCCGCGTTCAAGGCCAGCAAATTGGTTTGGTAGGCGATGTCGTCGATGATACCGATTTTTCCGGCGATGCTCTTCATCGCGCTGACCGTCTCTTTAACCGCTTCGCCGCCTTGCACCGCTTCACCGCTGGCTTGGGCCGCCATGCCGTCGGTGACTTTGGCGTTTTCGGTGTTCTGGTTGATCGACGCCGACATCTGTTCGACGGAAGCGCTGGTTTCTTCAACCGATGCGGCCTGCTCGCTGGTTGCCTGGCTCATGCTCTGGGCGGTGGCGCTGACTTCCTCGCTGGCCCCGGCGATGTTGGAGGCGGCAGCGTTGACTTCGCCGATGACTTGCGACAGTTTGGCGATGGTGTTGTTGACGGTGTCCTTGAAGTCCTTGAGCTGGCCTTTGTAGTCGCCGTTGACGGTTTGGGTCAGGTTGCCTTGTTCCATCTCCTTGAGGACGTCGACCGCTTCGTTGACAGGATTAACCACGCCGTCCAGCGTGTCGTTGATGCCTTGCACCAGCTTACGGAAGTCGCCTTGGTATTTGTTGGCATCGGCACGGGCGTCGAGCTCGCCTTCTGCCGCCGCCCTGACCAGGACGTCTGTGTCTGTCAGCAAGCCTTTCAGGGTGTCGCTCATGTTTTTCATCGCAGCGAGCAATTGGCCGGTTTCATCCGTACTGGCAACCTGAATATTCGATGTCAGGTCGCCCTCGGCGATTTTTTGGGCGACATCCCTCGCCATGTTCAGCGGTAGCGTGATGGAGCGGGTCACCCAAAAAGCGATACCTATCCCCAAAACGATGGCTATTCCGCCCAGCGTGAACATCAAGTTGCGCGACTCGATATAAGCCTCCGCTGCATCCTTGGCATCATCTTTGTTATTCTCCGCCTGACGCTCCAGGTTTTCATCAAGAGCCTCCTGCCATTTAGCCACCAGTGGCGCAGCCGTGCCCATCAGCAAATGCACAGCTTCTGCATCTTTGTTCTCAAGCGCCAATTCGAGGACCTTGTTGTTCACATCACGGGCTGCTGCCGCCCCTTCCTCGATAGCTTTGCGAATCGCCTTGCCTTTTTCACTGGCCGGGGTCTTTTCCAGATCGTCCCAAGCCTTGTTATAGGCGGCTCGCGCCTTATCCATCTTCGCCTTTTCCACCTGCATGGCAGCCTGATCATCCAACAAAGTGATGGTACGTAAAATACGTGAAACAATGTGGACATTTTCGGACATGGTATTACTTAACGCGGTTTTATAGGCGTTTTCGTTAACGATTTGATCCATCTTGTCATTCTGAGACGACATGGCACTGATGCCGCTGTAAATCACGGTAATCATTAACAGCAACACCACGCCAAAACCTAATCCGAGACGCATCCCGACTTTCATATTTTTAAACATTTTTATTCCTCTTATGGATTTTCAAAATTTACCGCTATTTTTCACCGCAGCAGGGTGTCGCCAAAGCCGTTCGCTTCGATGCCGTCCTCCAACGAAATGGCGCGGGCATAAAAGATCGGCGCCGACCATTACGCCCCAATCGGAATTAAACGCGTACTTGGCAAGAAACGGCACGGGATCGCGCTGTTGCTCGGAGCCGCCGGCACTATGCATCCCGCCCAATTCGATTTCCGGCATACCCGGTACCGGCAAAACCGCCGGATTGGAAACGGTTGACCGGTAAGGCGTGACTTGCGGTTCTTCCGCTCCGGCAACACCTGTCGCCATGAACAGCCCGGCAACGGCTAAAAATCGATTTGTCATGACAGATCGCCGTACAGTCTTGCCCGGAATGGGCTCCTCTCGTGCCGCAGGAGCAATGCGCCCATCATTCCGACACCCCGGCGTGGGCGCGATAAGCTCATCGCCTACAAAGTAATAAGTCATCTCAGTTTATCTCTCCAAATTCAGTCATGTAAGCAACGCTTATTCTCGAGCGGGACGGGGGTTGCAAACCCCGTCCCGCCCCAGTCCTGGGAACGCAGAGCCCCAGCTCGGCTTTTAATTTTCAACTTTCTGATTGTTTCGCGCCAAGCTAGGGCTTGGCGTTCCCGGAACTAATGCATTACCACGCCGGAGCGTGTGAACGGTACGACCTCCCCCGCCTCCCTTTCATGTTCTATCTGACCCATCAACCCCGGCACATCAACAATCAGCGCGACCTCTCCACTACCCAAAATAGTAAATCCGCCGATGCTCTTTTCGCTGCTGAACAACTTGCCCAGCGGTTTGATCACGGTTTGGAATTCGCCCATCAGTTTGTCCACGACCAAGCCGGCTTTGTGCTCGCCGTAGCGCACTACGACGACGTTCTCGCGCTGCACCATGTCGCCGTCTATGACAAAGTGGTCACGCAAACGTCGATACGGCAGCACTTCGCCGCGCAGGTTCAGGTATTGGCCATCCCCTTCGTCGCTGGCCCAGGCGTTTAATTCGACGCATTCGACCACCATATCCAGCGGGATGACGTAAGATGCGTTGCCGACGCCGACCATGAAGCCGTCGATGATGGCCAGGGTCAGCGGCAGGCGGATACGGATGGTGCTGCCCTGGCCTTCGATGCTGTCCAGGTCGACGCTGCCGCGCAGGGCCTGGATGTTGCGTTTCACCACGTCCATGCCGACGCCCCGGCCGGACAGGTTGCTGACCGCATCGGCGGTGGAGAAGCCGGCTTCGAAGATCAGGTTGTAGATTTCTTTGTCGCTCAGGTTTGCGCCCTCGGCGACCAAGCCGCGTTCGATGGCTTTGTTGAGGATTTTTTCTTTGTTCAGGCCGCCGCCGTCGTCGCTGACTTCGATCACGATGCTGCCCGCGTCGTGGTAGGCGTTGAGTCTGAGGGTGCCTTTGGCGGACTTGCCTCTGGCAAGACGCAGTTCGGCGGCTTCGATGCCGTGGTCCATGGAGTTGCGCACCAGGTGGGTCAGCGGGTCGCCGATTTTTTCGACGACGGTTTTGTCGAGTTCGGTATCCCCGCCGCTGATCACCAGGTCGATGTCTTTGCCCAGTTCTTTGCTGACGTCGCGCACCACGCGGGTGAAGCGGTTGAAGGTGCCGCCGATCTGCACCATGCGCAACGCCAGTGCCGAATCGCGCACGTCTTCGACCAGCCTGGACAGCGTGGCGGTAGATTCCATCAGCTCGGCCATGCCCGCGCGCCGGGCGATCAGGTTGGTGCCGGCTCCGGCGATGATCAGTTCGCCGACCAAGTTGATCAGTTCGTCGAGTTTTTCGGCATCGACGCGGATCAGGCTGGCTTCGCTTTTTTTGTTGTCTTTGACCTGTTGTTGTTTTGCCAGTGCGGCTTCGACCACCGGCGAGCTGACCATCTGCTGTTCGACCAGCACTTCGCCGATCGGCCGTTGCGGGGCGTCGCCGTGCTGGGATTGAAGGCGCAGGATGTTGTCCAGCTCTTCCGGAGTTAAGGTACCGCACTTGACCAGGATTTCGCCGAGGCGCATTTCCTGTTCCGGCAATTCCTGAATCAGGCGCTGGTATTCGGAGGCTTTGCTGCGCGGCGGCAGGATGCGGATGAAGCAGTCGCTGCGGACGAAGTTGAAGAGGCTGTCGATGGCGAGTTTGTCGGCATCGCTGCTGAAGCTGATTTCAAAGCCCAGGTAGCAGGATTCCGGGTCCATCTGTGCGGCGGCCGGGATGGCGTCGATGACGGTCACCAGTTCTTCGATGCTGCCCAGCGAGGCCAGGCAGCGTACGAACGAAAACGGGTCCATGCCGTTCCTGAACACCTCGGGGCCAAAGCGTAACGATAGGTGCCACAGGTCGGTGCCGACCACGGCGTCGCTGTGTTCGCGCTCGACGTTGGCGGTCTGGATGACGGGCATTTCGCCGGAGTTGTCCGAGCTTCCCGAGTTGCCCGGTTGCTCCGCCGGGGTCTCGCCCAGATAGGCTTCCAGCCGGGCTATCAAGGTTTTACCGTGGTTGTCGGTTGCTTCGGCCGGGTGGCTGCCTTCGGCAACATGGCCGATCAATTCTTTCAAATGGTCGTGCGCTTCGATGAATAAGGCCGCCAATACCGAAGTCATTGCTACCTCGCCGCTACGCACCCGGTCCAGCACGCTTTCCGCGGCATGGGTGAATTCGACGACGGGGTCGAGGCCGAACATGCCCGCCGAGCCTTTGATAGTATGCGCGGCCCGAAAGATGGCGTTGATGATTTCCGGGTCTTGTTCGGCCTGTTCTACGATGAGCAGGGCTTCTTCCATTTGTTCGAGCAGTTCTTTGCATTCGACAACAAAGGTTTGTAGATATTCGTCTGGGATCATGTCGAGTTACCGGGTTATAGGGGCTTGCGGACGATCAGCAGCGGATCGCCGAAAAATCCGGCCAGGCCGGACAAATCCAGCAGATCCAGTACCACCGGGCTGTGGCCGGTGAAGCTGAGGGCTTTGCCGGACACTGCCGCCTGCTGTTTGATCATCACCAGCAGTTGCAATCCGGCGGCATCGATTTCGCCCACTTCGGATAAGTCCAGCTCCAGCTCTTCGGCCTCCGCCAGTCCTGTAAGCAATTGGTCTTTCAATTCCAGGGCGGTATAGATGGTCAGTTCGCCGGTTATGGCGATGCGGCCGGGCTGCTGTTTTTTGTTTTTCACGTTCGCCATCGATGGCTCCTGTTGTTTATGCTGAAAAAATCGTAACTACTCACTCTCGCAGGTTCCCGCCCCCTGTTTTGAACTCCAAAGCAAGCTTTGGTCGCTCTACAATTCGAGCGGGACGGGGTTTGCAACCCCGTCCGGCAGTAGGTTCATCCTATTCATCTGCGTTATCCGCGTTCCATTTTTTCTGGTTCTTAACGGCTGAGTCGTTATGCTGTTTTTAGGTTTACGCCTGGATAAGCTGCGAAACCGCAGCCAGCAGTTGCGCGGGCTGAAAGGGCTTGACGATCCAGGCTTTGACGCCGGCCGCTTTGCCTTCGTTCATTTTGTCTTCCTGGGTTTCGGTGGTCAGCATGATGATCGGGGTGAATTTGTAGGCGGGCAGTTGTTTGGCCTTTTTGACGAAGGTGAGGCCGTCCATGTTGGGCATGTTCACGTCGCTGATGATCAGGTGTATTTTGGTGCCGTCCAGTTTGCTCAAGGCGTCCTGGCCGTCGCTGGCCAGGACCACGTCGTAGCCTTCGCGGGTCAGGGTGCTGTTCATCACTTGCCTGACGGAGGCGGAGTCTTCTACAAATAATATTGTTTTGGCCATGTTGTGTTCCTCAAAAAAATGTAATGTTGGTTTGCGGGGTCTTGATCTCGGCCTTCGCGCCATCGTGGGCGGTAAGCTGTTCTTCCATGGTGTAGGTCATGGCCAGTTCTTCCAGCCATTGCTCTACATTGACTGAGCGGGGCGTCCCCTCGTCGCTTTGTTCGTTGTTAAGTGCGTTCAGATGCTGTTCGAGTTTGTTCAAGTCGTCGCAGACCAGCGCCAGTATCTGGCTGACCCGGTCCTGAAACTGCAGGGCGACAAATACGTCGGATATTTCGTAGTTGATGGCGTTGTTTTCGGTGCGCAGCAGTTCTTCGGAGTCGGACAATCCGGACGCGGCCCGGCTGAAGCGTCTCAATACCGAGGCGATGATCTGCTCGGCGTTGTTCAGGGTCTGTTCGTCTTGTTTGGCGAATTTCCGGGAGATGGTTAGGGTGTCTTCAATCGCTTCGCTGACCGAGTCGATGGTCTCGGTAATCTTTTTGCCGACATCGCCGGACGAGCGCGATAATTTCCGCACTTCGTCGGCCACCACGGAAAAGCCGCGCCCGGCATCGCCGGCCCGTGCCGACTGGATGGCGGCGTTCAGCGCCAGCAGGTTGGTCTGGGCGGCAATGCTGCTGACTTCCGAGGCCATTTTGCCCAGTTGTTCGGTAAAGCCGGACAAGCCCTCGATGGCGTGCAGCAGTTTTTCCTTTTCTTCCAGCGAGGCGCCCAGCGCTTGGGTGATGCTGCCCAACTCCAGCTGGCTGTCCCGCAACAGCTCAACGATGCCGCCCGTCGATCCGTTATCGCCGCCGACGGTGTTTTGGGACGCCATAACGGCGGCATCGAGACGCTTTGACAGGGCGTCGAAACGCTGCGCCAGATCGGCGATGGAGTCTTCGGTATGCACGCGGGCCATCTGGACCTGGCTTGACCAGATCGGCAGCACTTTTTGGCAGAGCGAGTCCAGTCCATTGATGCCGTGTTCCTGTTGTTCATCGCCGCTCGGCTGCTGGTCGAGATGGTTGAGCAAGGCATCGAAACGCTGCGCCAAACCGGTAATCTGCGCTTCGACCGATAAAGACATAGTCTCGGCTGGCTTAGTTTCTTCCTGCCCGCCGAGACGTTTGGGTAATGCGTCGAAACGGTGCGCCAGATCGGTGATTAAGGTCTTGAGATGCTTGCGCTCCGCCTCGACTTGATGGGCACCGGCCTGCAAAACGGCTTCATGATGCGCATCCTGCAAGGCTTTGATGGTTTCCTCGTTTTTCTGTTGCAATCCTTCAATTAAACCCTGTTCGATAGCCTGCAACGACATCCGATAGCGGTTCCTGTTCCAGAAATACAATCCGGCAGTCACAACGCTCAAGACGGCCGCCATGACCAAGCCAATCAGTGCAAAGCCGCTGGAAATGACGATGCCTAATACGCCGGCCAGGCCGGATACCCATAATGGAAACGCCGACCAATCGTCATTCCGATTAATTTTTATCGGTTCTTTCATATTGCAATTTTCTCAGTGATCCTTGATTAACAATGTTCATTTATGAGCGGTCGATACAACCGCCGCCAGTCGGAAATCTTGAGAAAAATTCTAGCACCCCTATCGGGTCTGCCAATCCGGCTTAGCTATCCAATGGATAGCTAAGCCTGAACTTATCAGGCTTAGCCCACAATCGGCGCGTCCCGAATTTGAATAGGAATTGCCCTACAATAATGACAGAGAGCCTTATAGGAAATGGACTACATTGAAGCAATAATTTGCACAGCGAAGCGTTGGGCAGTGAACCCGGAACTTACGCTTTACTTTCAGGCACAGCCCAAGCAGGCCGCTGCAGTGGGCGCATGGATTCGAAACGCCGGATGCCCCCTGTAAGCTTGCTCATTCCTGCGGATGGATTTGCTTCACGCTCTAATGTGCCCGGCTTCCCAGCAGGAATAACGGACTTTATGTCGCCGTGAAACAGCTTGCTAATCGGATCGATTAAACATTTTCTTCGATGGTTACCGGGGAGTTTTTTAACGCTGCCAGGCGCTGATTACAATGTGTGTAATGACCACAAGAAACTGCGGTTTTTTTGCTTCTCCAGGATTTCCTCGATACGCCCAATACAGCCGCCGCAATGACTGCCAACCTGTAGTTGTTCAGACAGCTTTTCTATTGAATCGTAACCGTCTCTAATGGCCTTTTTTATTTCTGACTTGGAAACATCAAAACATAGACAAATGCACATGGTAATTCCTGACGAGTAAGGATTATTAACCGGACGATGCCAGTGCCATGCTTTAGCAAGGGGCAGGAAAAACAGAACAGGGGGATTCGAACCCACTACATGCAATCATGTGCAGATCCATTAAACCCTGTTCGATTTGCCCGAACACTTATCGCCCAAAACCTAAAGCGTTCCCGGTTGAACCGGTCGATTTAGGCGCGTTTAATTTGAACGATAGCGTCGGCAGTCGCAATCGGCGGATACCGAATTTGAATAAGGATTGGCCTACATTGAAACGCCTCAATGCTTATCAGGAATGGACTACAATAAGATGATTTTTATAGCTAGAATGGCGCGCTACGCCGTGTAAAACCCGTACGTGTAGCGCAAAAAGTTCCAGGTCTTGGCATTTTGCATTTTGCATTTTTGCATTTTTGCATTTTTGCATTTTTGCATTTTTGCATTTTTGCATTTTTGCATTTTTGCATTTTTGCATTTTTGCATTTTTGCATTTTTGCATTTTTGCATTTTTGCATTTTTGCATTTTTGCATTTTTGCATTTTTGCATTTTTGAACACAATAATGTGCTCCTTCCGGCTGTCAAGCACACTTACATTTTATTGTCCCAGCCCAGGAGGATAAGCAGGCTTTTTTGCCAACCGTTTCACGGTTAAACATCGGTTGAACAAACCGCCTTTGGGAAACTGGGCCGATTTTTTATTGTGATATACTTTTGACCAAGAATTTACAACGGAAAAGTTCATGCAATTTGAATGGGACGAAAATAAAAATAAGCTAAATCAACAAAAGCACGGTGTCGCTTTTGAAGATGCAAAAACGTCTTCGATGATCCACTGCAAATCTCGAAATTAGATCACAAATTTAGCTATTTTGAAGAAAGATGGATAACCATTGGGGCAACTCAAAATGCACACATTTTGGTTGTTGCTAATTTGTTTTTTACTGATGATGGCGAAGAAATAATCAGAATTATCTCAGCACGATATGCGAATCCAAAAGAGAGGGCAAATTATGAAAAATGTTGAACAAAGAGCTGAATTTGATGATTATGAACTAGAAGATAATTATGATTTTAGCGATGGCATTCGGGGGCGTTTTTACAAACCCAAAAAAATTCGCACGACGCTACAATTGGATAACGATATTTTGTTGTTTTTAAAAAAACAAGCGAGTGAAAAACACATCAAATATCAGGTATTGGTAAATAGCTTGCTTAGGGATTATATGAGTGAAGTTATTAAATGATAGAAAAAATGTAACTACTCAGCAGCAAAAATAAAACGCCACAGATTCACATATTATAAAAATGACTCTTTTTATTACTTCTGAATATTTCATAAAGTTAATATGTGAATCTGTGGCAACAAAATTTATACCGTCATACCATGGGCGATGGTGTATTTCATGAGTTTGACATCGCTGTCGATATGCATTTTTTGCATTAAACGCGCCTTGTGGGTACTGACGGTCTTGCTGCTGATGTCGAGTTCCAAAGCAATTTCGCAGACCTTTTTGCCTTTAGCCAGCATGCGCAGGATGACCAGTTCCCGGCCGGACAATAGTTCATGCAGAACCAGCGGCGCAGCAGTGCTGACTTCAAAAGCGATTTTTTCGGCAATATCGGCCGCGATGTATCGCCCCCCGGAAGCGACCTTGCGTATCGCCTCCAGCAGATTCTTTGGCGAGCTGTCCTTGGTGATGTAGCCGGAAGCGCCTGCTTTGAGCTTGCGTTTGGCGATCTGCGGTTCATTGTGCATACTCAACACCAGAATCGGCGGACTACTTGGACGCTCCCTGATTTTCGTTATCAGCTCTACGCCATGAATACCGGGAATGGTAATGTCGAGCAAAACCAAGTCAACCGTTTCATTTTGCAGCATTGTTAACGCTTCTTCGCCGTTACCGGCCTCCGCGCTGACCGCAATATCGCCTTCACCCTCGAAAAGCTGTTTAAGCCCTTCGCGCATCAGCGCATGATCGTCGACGATCAATAACCGTATCATAATTGTTTGCTCCATCTGTTTTTCTTGTTTATAAAAAATGCCTAAGGAACGTGCATGAAATTAGACCTTCCAGGTTTTAAAAACCTGGAAGGTCTGCCTATCGGCCTGTTTCCTACCTACATTATCCAATTTCGCCGGAAACGCCACCTCGCGCTACGCGCTTGGATGGTCTTATTCCGGCCTACGCCCGGCTCTTGGCCTTTAGCTTTTATTCAATCGGTATGCACAATTTCAATACCGTACCGCCCGCTTTCGCGTTCTCAATATCCATAGTCCCTTTCAATATCAGCGCGCGTTCGCGCATGCCGACAATACCGAAGGAATTGGGCTTGTCGACACGGTCTGGATCAAAACCCTTGCCGTTATCGCGCACTTCCACTTCGCAGCTATCCGCTGTACTGCATAAGGTAATATCGACGCGATCCGCCCCGGAGTGACGCAGTACATTGGTCAGCGATTCCTGAACGATGCGGAATACCATCATTGCCCGGTCTTCATCAAGGGAAATTTCGTCGACAGGCAAATGTAAATCGCAAACAATGCCGGTGCTTTCGGCATATTCCTGCACCAACCATTCCAGGGCATAAACGATTCCGGCGCTCAACACCGCAGGTCGCAGGCGGGTGGCAAGGTTGCGTACCATCAGGATAGCTTGATCTATGGTGCCGACCATTTTATGGGTCTTATCGCGCAAATCGGCGTTAGCGTCGCCAAAGCGGAAATCGAGAGTGGTGACGTTAAGCCGCAGCACGTTAAGCAGTTGGCCCAACTCGTCGTGAATTTCACGGGCGATGCGTTTTCGCTCTTCTTCGCGGGCCTCTTCGCGCTTGGCGGTCAGCGTGCGCAACTGGGCACGCGACTCTTCCAATCGCCGTTCGGTCGCCTTGAGTTCGGTAATGTTGTGGCCGATGACCAGCGCGCCGATGACTTGCCGCTCTTCGTCGTATTCCGCCACCGCATGCATGTCATGACTGACCAGGTTGCCGTCCGGATCATGCCATTCAAGCAGGATACGATCCGGCTCTCCGCTCGCCATCACGCGATTAAGGCGAGCCATATATTCATCGGACGACATCAGCGGTTTCCAAATCTCGCTCGGCTTCTTGTTCCATGCCGTTTCCAGCGGGATCCCGGTTTGACGCTCGTAGGCCGGGTTGATATAGATACGACGACAGTCCCGGTCGTAACGCAGGATCATACCCGGCGAATTTTCCGCCAGCGTGCGAAATTCCAGTTCGCTTTTGCGCAGCATGGCCTCCATGCGCTTGATGCCGGTAACGTCGTGACTGATCGAAAGTACGCTCACTGCGCGGTTATCCTTGTCGAATTCCGGCACCAGAAACATGATGCGGTAAACCGGCTTACCCTCTGGATCAACCATTTCCGTCAGCAGTTCGTCCGTTTCGCCCGAATCCATCGCCTGCTGTAAACGCGCGATATACTCCTCGGCGGAAGGCAATGCCAGCCACCAGCAGTCCTGCGGCGTCTTGCCCAGTGCATCGACCGCCTCTATGCCCGCCGCTCTCATGTAAGCCCGGTTGAAGTAAATCCGCCGGTATTCCCGGTCATAACGCACGATCACGTCAGGAGAATTTTCAGCCAGGGTACGAAATTCGCGCTCGCGTAACGCCAGCGCCTCTTCCGTCCGTTTGCGCTCGTCGATTTCCTCGTGCAGCAAGCGGTTACTGATGCTCAGTTCGGCGGTACGCTGCATAACCCGCTGTTCCAGTTCTGCCTGATGCTGTTGCAATTGCGCGTTCTGTACTTGCAGTTGGCGTTGCATGGTTTTCAAGTTGAGATGCGTGCCCACCCGCGCGATGACTTCATCTATCTGCATGGGTTTGGTAATGTAATCGACGCCGCCTACTTTGAAGCCGGTGATTTTATGTTCGGTCTCCGCAAGGGCCGTCATAAAAATCACCGGTATCTCGGCCGTGTCGGCATTAGCCTTTAAGTGACGGCAGACTTCAAAGCCGTCCATCCCCGGCATCA
Organism: Methylobacter tundripaludum SV96; assembly: GCF_000190755.2. Classification (GTDB taxonomy): domain Bacteria; phylum Pseudomonadota; class Gammaproteobacteria; order Methylococcales; family Methylomonadaceae; genus Methylobacter_A; species Methylobacter_A tundripaludum. Next base: position 1,814,112 of record NZ_JH109152.1, read on the forward strand.
TCACATCCAGCAGGATTAAATCCGGCTTTACGAAGGCGGCGCGTTGCAGGCCTTCCATGCCGTCCTGGGCAACCACCAACCGGTAGCCGCGGCTCTCCAGGCTTTCCACGACAACGCCCAGGTTGGTCGGGGTATCGTCGACAATTAAAATGGTGGGGTTATTGAGTAACGCTTCATTGCTCACAGGTATATCCATAAAAAATCGATTAAAAAAATTTTGCTCTCAGCGTGCATCCGTATCAATCTGCGGCTGAATCGTTGCATCGTTCCCACGCTCCGGCGTGGGAACTATAAATGGATTATCCGTGTTTATCATAATCATCTGCGTCGCCTAGAGGCGCCTACTTTTGGCATCTGCGTTCCATTGAGAACGCTGAGTAGTTACGATACTGTCGATATAACCTTCCACCAAATCCAGGATAGCTTTGGATTGATAGTCTTGAGCTAAAGCGCGTAACTGCGCGGCAAACGGGCGATAGCTCTGATCCAGCCCCTCCAGATACGTGGTTTGGAGGATAATATCGCGCATACTGCCTTCCTGTGCCAGACGATGCAAAATAGCCATTTCCTCAAGCGGCGGCACAACCAGAGCCTCGTTAAGCCGCTGTCGCAGTGGTGCATCGGCTTCAGGCAGCGCGTAAATCCAGTCGAGCTTTAACAGAACGGCGATTTGCACCATCAGTCTTTTTATATCGATAGGCTTGGACAGAAAGACGTTGACCCCGGCTTTCATGGCTTCGGTAACATCGCTACCGGAGGCGCTGGCCGAAACAGCGATAATCGGCGTTTGCCCGAACCCCTGCATACACCGCAGACGGCGCGTGGTTTCCAATCCATCCATCTCGGGCATGACCATATCCAGCAAAATAAGATCCGGCGTTTGGGCCTCAACGCTATCCAGACACGCCCTGCCGTTTGCCGCCTCGAAGGTTTCAAAGCCCAATCGACCGAGTATATCAATCAGCAATGTCCTGTTTTCATTGGCGTCATCCACCACCAGCACACGCCGTCGCAAGCCTTGGTATCCGACTATATGCTGTTCGGCAACCATGATGTCGTCACAGACTTCAACAACCGTGACATCAAGATCGAACCAAAAGGTACTGCCCTCGTCAACTCGACTGGTGACATGAATATCGCTATCCATCATTCGAACAAGCTCGCGGCTGATCGGCAATCCAAGACCGGTGCCGCCGGTGCGATGCTGCCAGTCTCCGGCTTGCTCAAAAGCTTGGAAAATAGTGTCCAGCTGCCCGGTATCGATACCAAGACCGCTATCCTGAACTTCAAAGCGTAATCGCCCCGGTTCCAATACGGTTACCTTCAGGCTAATCTGGCCTCGTTCGCTGTATTTGATGGCGTTGGACAGTAAATTGAGCAGTACCTGCCTTAGCCGCGTCTCGTCGGCGCGTATTCCCGCAGGCACATCGGCTGCAATATCGCAAACAAAAACCAACGCCTTCTGTTCCGCCTTGATAGTGATGATACTGGCGAGATTACGCAGGAAGCTCGGCAACTGAATATCGCTCAAGCTCAATTCCTGCTTGCCCGCCTCAATCTTGGCAAAATCCAGAATATCGTTGATCAGGTTTAGCAAATATTCGCCGCTTTGCTGTATGACGTTCAGCATCGCGCTCTGGCGTTCGTTCCCCCGGCTTTCTCCCAACAATATCTGGGCGTAACCCAAAATGCCGTTTAGCGGCGTACGCAGTTCGTGGCTCATCCGCGCCATAAATTCGCTACGCAGTCGAGCCAGCCGTTCCGCCTCGGCCAAAGCCGCTTCCCGTGCCATTTCCAGGGCTCTACGATCGCTGATGTCGAGGGCAATACCCACCGTTCCCAACACGCTGCCGTCCACATCCAAGACCGGCGCCTTGAAGGTTTCTACCCAGATGACGCCGTCATGCGCATCGAAAAAGGGTCCTTCCACGGTCTTGCGCCGACCGGTAGCCATCACCTCCGAATCGACGGCACGGTAAGACTCGGCATATTCGCGCGGCCAACAATCCAGGTCAGACTTACCGACCATTTCGTCCACACTAAGAGTGCAAGCCAATGCCATCGTCTGATTGACGACCAGGAACCGGCTTTCCTTGTCTTTGAGCCAAGCCAACATCGGCAGCGTGTCGATGAGAGTGCGCAGATAGCGCGTCTGGAGCCGTAGCGCTTCGGTACGTTCCAGCACCCGTAGCTCCAGATCGGCATTGAGTGCGCGAACTTCATCCTCGACACGCTTGCGTTCGGTAATGTCTCGAACCAACGCGATACTGGTCGGTCGGCCTTCGTATTCGAAAACTTGGGCATTGATTTCCACCGGGAAGATGCGTCCGTCCTTGGTTTTATGGCGGCGCTCGAACACCGACAGACTGCCGGCGTCTATCTCGCGTTGGAGGTTCTCCATGCCTTCGGAGTCGGCATCGGGATCTATGTCATAGATTGTGAGATCCAGCAATTCTTCGGTGCTGTAACCCAGAGCCCTGCTGGCTTCGGCGTTGACGTTCAGGAAGCGATGATCTTGCAGGTTGATGATATATACCGCTTCGCGGACCTGGTTCAGCGCAAAATCCACCAGCCACAGGCGCTGCTCGGCTTGTTTGCGTTGGGTAATATCGATAAAAGTGATTATGACCTGAGTTATTTTGCCGTCTTTTCCGAACACCGGGTCGGCATTGACCAGCACCCATACATCTTGTTGACGGCCGGGGCGATGCACACCTAAAACATAATTTTTGAGCGCTTTGCCCGATGCCAAAACTTTGTTTACCGGATACTCGTCCGGAGATGCAGCGCAGCCATTTTCGTGGAAAAAATGCCAGACCGGATCAATCGCCGTTTTTCCATACAATTGGTCTTCCGAAAGTCCAAGTATTTCTTGTGCCACTAGATTGAATGTGAGGATTTGCGTATCGGCTCCATGCACAACCACTGCGGCCTGGATCTTCTGGATCAAAGTTCGGTATTTCTCTTCACTCTCCCGCAAGGCTTGTTCCGCCAATTTGCGCTCGGTGATGTCGCGGCCGATAGCTAGCACTCCAATGACTTCGCCGTTCTCATCGCACTCGGCAATCATGCGGATGCTGTGAACCAAATGCAAGTTGCTATACGGAGGTGTGACTATTTTTTCGATTTCGCCGATCTCCCCGCTGGTGAGAACGGCATCCAAAAGCTGTGCATAATCGTCGTACTCGCCATTGGGGAACCGTTCGCGGACTGTCGTGCCCAGCATTTTTGAAACGATGGTGCCTAAGGTTTTTTCGAGCACCGGGTTGACGTAAATGACTCGTCCCTCCAGGTCGTAACGGACAATATTGTCCGGTAAACTTTCCGCGAGCGTGCGGAATTCACGCTCGCTGGCAGCCAGCGCTTCCGCGGCCTGCTTGCGTTCGGTGACGTCGCGGGCAATGGAAATCACGCCAACCACTTCGCCATGCGCATTGAACTCGGGCGCATAACGGTTATGGAAATAATGCAGCTGCCCGTCGGCGCCCAGACATTCCACCTCGCTCTCGGCAGGCCGGCCTGTCGCCTGCACTTGCCGAATCATCTGCATCAGCTTGTCGGCTTCACCGGCGCTGAGTATTTTCGCTTCCGACGGCGACATGTTCAGCAGGGCGTCAGCCCGCCGGCCAACGAGCCGCGCCACGGCCGGGTTGGTATAAATACGGCGGCACTCTTTGTCGTAACGGAAGATCAAGTCCGGCGAGTTTTCGACCAGCACGCGAAACTCCTGTTCCCGTTGCAGCACTTGCGCTTCCATGTGCTTGCGCTCGGTGATATTGCGGGACAGCACGATAAGGTGTGCTTCTTCCTTATCGAGGGTAGGCTTGATCGCTACGGAAAGCTCAAACCAGAAGTCGCCGTGCGGTAGCGGCAATTGAAACTGTTTGCCGGTTGAAATGCCTTGGTCATGCGCTTCGCGCAAAGCTGACATGACGATTTTTGCCGCCTCGGCGGGCATTACATCCGACACTGTTTTGCCGAGTAGGTCTTCGGCTGGGACTAATAATAGCTCGGTACACGGCGAATGATAATCATAATAGCGTCCGTCCAACCCTATTTCGAACAATAGATCAGGGATCGTATCCAGCGTGGCTTGCAGTTTGTTCTTGGCTTGCAGCACTTGCGTATTGAGCGCTTCCAGCCGTCGGTGGGAACGCCGCAGGCGCACTAGGAAAAAAGCGGCGCCGGTCAACATGATGACGCTGCCGCCAAGCACGGTCCATAGCCACCGTTGTTCGAGGGTGCGATGCTTCAGTTCCGCAGCCTGTTGCTGGTTACGGCGGTTGAGTTTATCGATCTCGCGTTGCTTGCTTTCGGTTTGGTAGCGGCGCGTCAGCTGCAACATCCGCGTGGCGGCGGTGTCTTTTGCCGCCTTGGCCGCCGTGTCGCTCGCATCGAACATAAACCGGTAGGCTTGGCGGTAATCGCCTTTGGCGGCGGCGATTTCCGCCAGCCGTTTCGCACTGTCGGTCAGATACAAGGGAACACCGATTTCCTTGGCCAGTTTATAAGCCTGTTCGACATCGCGGTGCGCGTCGGCAATATGACCCAACGCCATTTGGTGGGTGCTGCGAGCGTTCAGCACCCACCACAGGCCGATCTTGTTGGGATAGCGCTGATAACGCTCGATTACTTCGTCGAATATCGGCAAGGTTTCGGCATAACGTTGCTGCTTGCGCAAGTTATCGGCGAGAGCGAACTGACTAAAATTGACGCTGAAAGGGACGTCGATGGCGTGGAACACCGCAACCGCCTCGCGAATCAACGGCTCCGCGCTTTTCAAATCGCCACGATTGTTATGGGTATAGCCAAGCCCTAACAGCGCATAGGCTTCCATCAGTCTGGAACCGGCGATCCGGGCTTGCTCCAGCATTCGCTGATAATATTCGCCCGCTTCGCTAAAGTGGTCGCTCAGTTCGTAGGCAATTGCCAAGCCATGATAGGCGTAGACCAGCGCCAGCGGATTGTTGCTTTGCCGGGCAATATCCAACGATTGCATCGACATGGTGATCGATTCGTCGAGCTGGTCGGTGCGGCGGTACATCATTGCCATTCTTAACAGCGCTTCGCCGAGCAGATCCGGCCGGTCCACGCCGTCCAGCACGGCCAAACCGTGAATCGAGGCGGCGATGGCATCGTCGACCCGGGCCTGATTGATCGCGTTTAAGGTGGTATTGAGGTCGGCTTCGGCCTGCCCGACCGGGTCGTTATGTTGCTTGGCGAGCTCCATGGCATGCTGGATATGCGCTGCCGCTTTTTCGGTTTGCGCCTGATAAATTTCGATGCGCGCCAACAGATTCAACAGCCGCGCCCGATCGGCAGGACTAGCGTAGGCGGGGAAATCGGCCTGCAAACGCTCGGCTTCGGCATAGGCGCGTTGCGTATCATTTTCCGCCAGCATACGTATCTCGCCCGCTTTGCTGCGCCATTGTTCCAGTGCATTGTCGGCATGCGCCAATCCGCACAGTGCGAAAATCAGTATCACTATAGTTCCCACGCTCCGGCGTGGGAATTCAGTCAGCAACGCTCCAGCGTTGCGTGACGCTGGAGCGTCCTGCACGGCATTCCCACGCAGAGCGTGGGAACGATAAGAATTGCCCACCGTCGCCATCACAACCGTACTGTCATCGTCGCGCCGACCTGGGTATCGTTGACCCAAACGCTCTGCGGCCGGGTTTCCACGCCGTAATAGGAGCTTCGCAACGTATTTAGCAGATTCATGCCTTCAATCGTGAAGGAAAAATGCTCGTTGATGCGATAGCCCACCGAGGCATCCAGCCAGCCGTAGCTATTCGTATAAATCGGTAATGCGCCGACCCCGACGATATTGGTAACGCCGCTCAGGAAGGTGTCGCGCCAATTGTAGGCGACCCGGGCCGAAAATGGGCCTTTCTCGTACATGCCGATCAGGTTGTAGCTGTGTTTGGAGAGGTTTTGCAGCGGGACTTTCTGGCCCAAAATGCTGCTCGGCGTTTCGCTGTCGATATAGGTGTAATTGGCCTGTGTGCCGAAACCGCTCAGCCAGCTCGGCAGGAAATCGTAAAACTGCTGGTAGCCGACCTCGAAGCCGTTGATGGTCGCGGTCGTGTCGTTTTGCGGGCGGCTGACCTGATAGGTAAAACCGTCGTGGACTTCCGCGTTGCTGACGTTGCTGACAAAACCGTCGACCTGTTTCAGAAAGCCGGTGATATAAACCGAGGTAGTCGGATTGAAGTATTTTTCCACCGCCAGATCGAAATTGTCGGAGCGGATCGGCTTCAACTGAGGATTACCGGCGCCCCCCTGATTCAACGACGGGGTGACGGTATTGCGGATCAAGGTCAGCGACGGCGACAGCTGATCGAAATTCTGCCGAGTGATGGATTTGGATATGCCGCCGCGCAGATACAAGCCTTTCATCAGCTGATAACGCAGATTCAGGCTGGGCAGATAGTCGATGTCGGTGCTGTCGATGTTAATGGGAAGAACCGCACCGGTGCTTGGCGCTGACTGGCTGCCGGTTACCGACTCCGACGTTTGCACTGCGCGCAGGCCGATGTTGCCGTCCAGGGGAAAGCCTGTAGCTTCGAATTTGCTCATCAAGTAGCCGGCTTGGGTTTCCTCGCTGATACCCCAAATACCCAGCGGGCTGCCGGCGGAGGGAATCGGCGCGGTAATGCCGAAAGCATTGCGCAATCCGGCCGCGCCGCGGGCGGAATCGAGGTTGCCGACGCTATAGCTGCCGATGCTGCCGCCTTCCCCGCCCAGGAAATTATCGGCGGGATTGGCCATGATATAGCTTGGCCTGTCTGCCGCCGAAATACCGGTCACTGCGGCATCGGCAAAAATCAGGCCGGGAGCGTTGCCCGCTCTACGCTTGGCGTAACGGAACCCGGCGGAAACCGATTTGATGAAGCCACTGGACAGTTGGTAATCGCCGTCGAGCCGGGCCGTAGACAATTCGCCGTTAAACGGCCGGGTGCGGTAAGCCATGCTCGCATATTGAAAATTGGCGGGATTGAGCAAATCGGTTCCGCTAACGCTGGTAGTCGGAACCTGACCGGACAGATCCTGGTTAAATTGCGCGGCTCTGCCGCTAAATACCGGTCCTGAGAAAAACAGGCTGTTAAAGCTTTTGGTATAACTCAGGTCGGTTTTAAGCGTCAGTGCGCCGTTGTTCCAGCTGCCGCCGACCGCCGCCTGCTGGGTCCTGTCCACCGTGTCGCGGGCAAAGCTGAGAATGGAGATAGGCGCGTTGGTCCAACTGATGCTTTGCAGATCGTTGGTGCCCGGAAACAACCGTGGGCTACCGGCGACAAAGCTCGAAGACGGCGTGACGTTAATCTGGTAAGAATCCTGAAGGGTCTTTAACTCGGCATAGTTGCCTTCGGCATAGAGCTCAAGCGCATCCGACGGCCGCCATTGCAATACCAGGCTGCCGGCGCTGCGTTCGCGATGACCGAGACTGGTCGTTTCCGAGGTGCCGTTGGGCACGATGACAGACTGTCCGGGAATAATGTTGCTACGGGCAATGGGATTACCCGCGCTTTTCTGATCTTCCCGCCAGGCGCGCCGCTGATACGCAAAATTCACCAGCGCACCGAATTCGCCGACGCTTTCCGTTTTCCAGCGGTCGCTCAGCAAGGTAGAGAATTGCGGTTCCTCTTTGTCCACCAGATCGCCGTGGATTACCCGTGCGGAACCTAGTAGCTGACGACCGTCAAAGTCAAAAGGCCGGTGCGTCCGCAAATCGATGGTGCCGCCGACGCCGCCTTCGATGTGGTTGGCCGATGAGGTTTTATAAACATCAATGCCGCCCAGCATTTCGGAAGGGATGTCGGCAAAATCGAGCGTGCGCCCCGAACCGGCGGTAAAGACTTCCCGTCCGTTCAACAGTGTTTCCATCTGGGTAAGGCCGCGAATCGCCACACCGGCGCCCTCGCCGCGGTCGCGAAGAATCTGTACCCCGGTAATCCGGGACAGTGCGTCGGTGACGTTAATGTCGGGAAGTTTGTTGATGTCGTCGGCGACCACCGAATCGACGATTTCCATCTTGTCGCGCTTGATCTCTTGTGCTGAGACAAGGCTGGCGCGCTTGCCGACGACCAGAATGTCATCGAGAGCGACAGTTTCCGCATCGACGCCGGAATTATCAGTTCGGGCAAATGACGACGCCGACTCGGCGACAATCAAAGCCCAAACACCTAGCCGCGATAAATGTTTCAGTCTTGTCTGCATTAATAAATGTTTTAATCCCGCTTGAAGGCGGCACTTTGTCGGTCACTGTGACCGGTTATAAGGGTGATTCCGGCAAAAAACCACAGCGGCGATTATACTGAACCGACTGTATACCGTCTCCACATAGGGTCTGCGGCGATTCTGACCCCACAGCCGGTTACCTTCTGGATTTCAGATTAAGGGGCATCTCCGGCATGAGCTACCCCTTAACTCTGTAATTCAAAAATGAAAATGAATACTATAGATTGTAGCCTTATAGGGTTCATTTTGGCTAGATATGCAGCCGCTTTACAATAAGAAGGATCGATAATAATGAGAGTTGCATTTGCCAAGGCATTGAAAAACGCCAGAAAATCGCGTGAATTAACCCAAGAAGACTTCTCCGGCGTTTCCAGCCGGACTTATCTGAGTTCACTGGAGAGAGGTCAAAAAAGTCCCACGCTGGATAAACTCCAGACCCTTGCCCAAACCATCGGCATACATTGCCTGAGCCTGATAGCGCTAACTTATTTGTATAGCGAAAAGGAAAAAGATCTGGAGACGCTGCTGTTACGCATCAAAAATGAAGTCGAGAGTATCAAAAAGCATTGAAAATTTGCCTGTTTTGTCAGTACAGGGCGCCAAAGGTTTCCATCACTTATTTTTATCTTATTACTGACGCTGAATGTAGAAAACATTCGATGCTGTTTTTCAGCAGGGTTCCCTGTTACAGCTTAAGGTATCCTCACTTCCAGCATGCGCTCTACCGTACCGGCCTGCAGCAAATTTTGCGGCTAAAGTAGCTTTGAGGTTTTTGGAATCTTAGTCGGCTTGTTTTTTGTATTTAAGTCCTATCTCTGTAGAACGTTTTCCCTGAAGCCTGCTGAAACGGCCGCTTAACTGGAGATGTAGTCATGAAATCCCTAATTAGCGCTTTTTCCGCAGGTTGCGCATCTGTCGGCAGTGAGACCGACAATATAAAAAAACGCCGCGGCAAGATATTGCAACGGCGAATAGGCTGTGTGCTTATGATATTCCCCTAGGATTAGGCGGCTGATCTTAAGGTATTGCTGTGCTTTTTCATCCGCCAATGTCTAGGCTAACTACAAAACCAGAGGCAGTCGGTACGGTGGCGCACATAAAGCCGTTTTAGGTATTAGCACTTATTGTTTGAATAAGCCGGACAACATATCCTTCAGGCCCACTGGCAAAGCGCCCCTTGTTCATGGTTGAGAGAGCTATTCATTCCCCAAATGATTGTGGCTTTCTTACAAAATCACTTCGTTTCAGGGACGACCACGCATAAATTGTGCTGAGGACGACTGGTCTCAAACATGATAATTCGATTTACAATGTCATCGGCGCTGCTTTGTCCTATCGGACCGGCGGTGACCCGATCGGTAACTGCGCCAACCAAATGCACGTAACTATTGTGCGGCCCGCCCGCAAGGGTTGAGTTGATTAACAACTCGGTTTCATCCTTCTCCAGCGTTTTTACCGGTGCCGCACTGCCCGGATTGCAGGCGCCGAAAAAAATCAAGCCGTCTGCCGTTACCAGCGAACTCAGGGATTTTGTGAAATGGAAGAACCGTTCCGCAGAGATCTCAACCGATGTCTTTTGCTCGAACAGCGGTTCGCGGCAAATGAGTTCGCAGAGATCGAGCCGGTATCCGCGCTGCTGTTCAGGGCTGGTAGCCAAACTCTCCTGCGAACAATAATTTTGAAAACAAGCATGATCCAGCGGCTGTATCTGTTTTTCCAGCCCCTTAAGCAGATGCCTGATATCGTCCGATTTCATCGGCGTCAGCTCCGGCCAGTGCGAGGCCATATAACCGCTGAATACGCGGTTTTTTTCGACATCATAGGTGATGGACAACACGTTCTTGAGTCCGGGTTGCGCCTCGGAGTACTGAAGCAATTCGCCTTTGCTCCCCGTTACTCGAAAGTTTTGCCAAAACACGGCATTTTTGAGTACCGGGCCGTCGAAACCGCCATGACTGATAAACATAACCCGATCGAAAGTGGGCGACTGCCGCACCAGTTGATCGACCTGCCGGTAATAATCCGTCCAGCTCCAGACATCCCGCAGTTGCGTAACGTCCGCATTGAACCGGTTCCGGTAAAAGGCTTCCAGAGTACGGGCGGGTTGCTCAGACCACCTTGGGCTCTCCGTCGTATGCGGATCCCTGCTCAGTAAAGGCACAAGCAGTACTCGCCGCGGCGGTTGCTGCACCTTCAAGTCGCCCAATGTCCTATAGAAGGAGCCGCACGCTATGAGGTGATTTTCATCACTGTAAACATCGGCTGCACACATCCACAGCAGCAAAGAAACCAAAAAACGGACACGCACGATATTTTTCAAGGTAAAGTTCCATTAACAATGGTTGTAATCAAGATCGAGTACAAATTCAGAATATTAGCAGAGCCCAATAAATGATGTGAACTCCCCGTCATATCTACATACTGCTGCGCTGTTACTATCTACCATTGCGAAGCACTAATTCAAGATAAATTATATCGCTCCCACGTAGCGCGTCACTGCCATTAAATTAAGGATTTTTCGGGAATTTACGTGCCGGATGCTCTATCCAAAATTAAAAATACTTTTGAGAGTTTAAGAAATGTTGCGATTTAAGATTAAAGAATTGATAGAAAAAAAGGAGTTTAGTGAGAACAGCCGAATCACAATTAATGAATTAGCGGATTCAACTGGAACTAATGATTAATCATTGGGGACACTGCACAGCGACAGACAACTTGGACAAGTTGCGTACTTATTTTGAATGCAAAATTGAAGAACAGAGAATAGCTAAATGAAGCCTGTCTTTAGTCGCCAAGGACTGAGGTCAGATTCTTCATTGAAGAAAATGCATCTAATAACGCTTGGTCACCAAACTTAGATTAGGCAAATATAAGGCGGGGGAAGTGGGGAAGAATGGTGCGCCCGAGGGGATTCGAACCTCTGACCACAGCCTTCGGAGGGCTGTACTCTATCCAGCTGAGCTACGGGCGCGTGGGGTGTATTCTAACCGATCGGCGCTGCAATTACGACAACATTGTTTTCAAGTGCGCCAGGCTCGCCTTGCCGCGCTCTTTGATGACTTCCGGGTCCAGCTGTTTTTTGTTGACCCATTCCAGATCATCGGCGGGCAGTTCGCTTAAAAACCGACTGGGCTCGCATTCGGCGACTTCACCGTAGCGTTTGCGATGGGTGCAGTAGCTGAACGTGCAGGTGCGCTGGGCGCGGGTGATGCCGACGTAGGCCAGACGGCGCTCTTCTTCGATGTTGTCGGTTTCGATGCTGTTTTGATGGGGCAGGATGTTTTCTTCGATGCCGATCAAAAACACATGCGGAAACTCCAGTCCCTTGGCGGCATGCAGAGTCATCAGGCTGACCTGGTCGCTGGCCTCGTCTTCCTGGTTGCGTTCCATGATGTCCATCAGCATGATTTTGGCGACGATTTCCGCCAGCGGTTTTTGACCGTCGGTTTCCTTGTCGGCGATGCGTCTCAGCCATTCAACCAGTTCGTAGACATTTTTTAGTTTGCGGTCGGCGGATTCCTTGGTTTTGCTTTCTTCCTGCAAATGCTGCGAATAACCGATTTGATCGATGAACTGTTCGATGACCGCGAAGGTATCGCCCCGATCGATGCGGTCTGCGGTGTCGATGACCCAGTCGCGGAATTTTTCCAGCCGGTGCATGGCTTTTTCGGACAGCTTTTGGCTCAGGCCGAACTCGGTGCTGGCCGCAAACAGGCTGATATGTCGCTCGTTGGCATACGCGCCGAGCTTTTCCAAAGTGCTCGGGCCGATTTCGCGCTTGGGCGTGTTGATGACGCGCAAAAACGCCGCGTCGTCGTCCTGGTTAACAAACAGGCGCAGGTAGCCGAGGATGTCCTTGATTTCCGAATAGGCAAAAAACGAGGTGCTGCCGCTGATGAAATACGGGATGTTGTTTTCCCGAAGGCCCTTCTCGAATAACCGGGACTGATGGTTGCCGCGATATAAAATCGCATAGTCCTGATAATTGCTGCCGGTCTTGAACTTGTGATGGATGATCTCGGACACAATCTGCTGGGCTTCTATCTGCTCGTCTTTATGGCTTAAAACCCGGAGCGGATCGCCGTAACCCAGCTCGCTCCACAGGCGTTTTTCAAAGGCATGGGGATTGTTGGCGATCAGCTGGTTAGCGACTTTCAGGATGCGCCCAGTGGAGCGGTAATTCTGCTCCAGTTTGATGACTTGCAGACGGGCATAGTCTTTTTGCAGTTGCGCCAAGTTTTCCGGCTGTGCGCCGCGCCAGGCATAAATGGATTGGTCGTCGTCGCCGACCACGGTAAACCGGCCCAGGTTACCGGCGATCAAGCGCACCAGCTGGTATTGGGTGATATTGGTGTCCTGGTATTCATCGACCAGTAAATAGCGGATCTTGTTTTGCCACTTTTCCAGAATGGCCGGATGTTGTTGAAACAGCAGCACCGGCAACAGAATCAGGTCGTCGAAATCGACGGCATTGTAGGCTTTTAGGCTGCGGGTGTAGTCCACGTAAAGATGCGCCGCCGGGTATTCGGTGGCTGCCGCAATCGCTATGGATTGTTCCGGCGTGACAAAGGCATTTTTCCATTGCCCGATTTGCCGGGAATAGCTATCGATGTTGTCGATGTCGCAATCTTTTGCGCCGTGGCTGATCAGGTTACGCAGCAGCGTGTACTTGTCCTGCTCGTCGAACAGCGTAATTCCGGCTTTGTAGCCCAGCGTCTTGGACTCTGCCCGCAATATATCCAGGCCCAACGAATGGAAGGTAGAGACTCGTAGGCCGCGCTGTTGATTGTTATCCAATAGTTTGGATACCCGATTTTTCATTTCCCGCGCGGCTTTGTTGGTGAAAGTCACCGCCGCGATATGACGCGCAGGCAGGCCTTGCTTAACCAGGTAGGCGATTTTTTCGGTAATCACCCGCGTCTTGCCGCTGCCGGCTCCGGCCAGCACCAATAAGGGATGATCAATCGCTTTAACAGCGGCTTGTTGTTGGGGGTTTAGTTTGGACATTGATGCCTATAAAAAAGTTCACCACGAAGACACGAAGAGCACGAAGTTTTATATTTTCCTTTATCTCCAAGCTGGACGGGGCATGTTGCCCCCGTCCTAGATGTTTTTCGTTGGCTAGGTGAGACTGCTGTACCGAAATATCGCGAAACGTTAGGGGTGGGGTTGCAAACCCCACCCCGCTTGGGAGTTTGCGAATTTAGTTGGTACCTCACTGTTCCCTACGAGCCAGCACTTCCCCTGCATCCTGCACTAATTGTGAGAAAGCTTGAAGATCCATGTTTTTGATCTTCCGAGCGTCATTATAATTCAATGGGTCGTATATATAACCAACATTAGATTGAGCGAGGTAAAAACCGATTATTGCTTGCCCTCGCTCAGCTGGTGCGCAGACATTGTATGTATAGCAATACATTCCTGTTTGATTCAGTTCCTGCCGTTTAACATAGTCATCTTGTCCTATGATAATCGTATCCCATGAAAACGCCCCTGCATGATCTTGATAGCAATGCCCAAACTCGGAACACAAACAGTTGATAACCACACCACCAACACCCTTGCACCGTCCATCCCTTATGTAGTTTAAAAAAGTATTTGTAAAAATAATTTCATTTTGACTCATGTATTCCGGCAGATCATTGATTTCCACTTTTGGAATTTCTAATTTAGATAACTCCGAAACGGCTTGTCGGTTACCAATCCAGTGGAATTCTGCTCCTTCAAATATTTCCCCGCTGGAAATTTTAATTAGTCTGGCGGCGTTTTCATGGGAACAAAGTATAAAATCTAGATCATCGCCATGGTTACGAGAAGCCTCAGCAAGTATGTTTACAACTAATTCTGTAGAGATATTAGAAAGTTTTTTTATACCTCGAATTATATGGATTGCTTGATTAGACAGTCCAGCATACGAAATAGTTAACCACTTATTGATTACGATAGATTTAAGTCTGCCCGGAAGTATATTATCAGCACGATCTGTTGGATCAGAAATCATAGTGTCTGACATCACTAAGATGCGTTCGTCAAATTTCATAGCAACGACAATAGTCATTTATATATCTGCCTAACTGAAAAGTTTTATGTACGAATCCACAGTCCCTGCGAGTATTTTAAACACTACGATCCAGCTTGCGATAACTAATCGCTTCGCTTAAATGCGCGGTTTCAATATTTTCCGATTGGGCAAGATCGGCAATGGTGCGCGCCAGTTTTAAAATCCGGTGATAAGCCCGATGCGACAAACCGAATTTATCCATCGCCAGCTCTAAAATCTGATGGCTGGGTTCGGACAGTACGCACAGCTGCTTAACTTCCTTGGCCGTCAACGCCGAATTGGCCTTACCGCTACGCGCGACGGCCAAGTTGCGGGCCGCGACCACGCGCGCCCTGATTTGCTCGCTGCTTTCTTCGCCATCCGGCGAACCTTTGCGCAACACTTCATGCGATATTCTGGGTACTTCCAGATGCATGTCGATACGGTCCAGCAATGGCCCGGATACTCTGGCCCGGTAGCGCATCACTTGCTCTGACGTGCAATGACAACGACCCGAAGCATCGCCCAGAAAGCCGCAAGGGCATGGATTCATCGCAGCAATCAACTGAAAGCGCGCCGGGAAATCAACTTGCCTTGCAGCGCGGGAAATGGTGATGTGCCCGGTCTCCAGCGGTTCCCTTAACACTTCCAAAACCTTACGGTCGAATTCCGGAAGTTCGTCGAGAAACAGGGTGCCGTTATGCGCCAGCGAAATTTCGCCGGGTCTTGGATTGCTGCCTCCACCGACCAGAGCCGCTGCCGAGGCGGTATGATGCGGCGCGCGATACGGCGGCTTGAGCCAATTGGCGACATCCAGCCCCTGATCGCTGATCGATGCAATCGCGGCAGTTTCCTGCGCCTGTTGCTCGGTCAACTGCGGCAGGATGGTCGGCAAGCGCGATGCAATCATCGATTTGCCGGTGCCGGGCGGCCCCAGCATGATCAGGTTATGCGCACCGGCGGCGGCAATCTCGAAAGCCCGTTTGACGTGATATTGGCCGTGGACATCGGCAAAGTCTATATCGGCAATCGGTACGGCCTGCTCTTCCTGCTGAAACTCGATCTGTATCAGGTGCTGGCCAGTCAGATGGGCGCAGACTTCCAGCAAATGCATGGCCGGGATGATTTCAATATCCTTGACCAGCGCCGCTTCGGCGGTATTTTCCTTGGGCAGTATCAGTTTTCGGTGGTTGTTCCGGGCTTGTATGGCGATCGGCAAAACGCCGTTGATAGACCGCAGTTCGCCGCCCAGCGACAGCTCGCCGACACACTCGTAGTGATGAAGGTGAGCGATCGGAATCTGGCCGGATGCGGCCAAAATGCCCAACGCGATAGCCAAATCGAATCGCCCGCCTTCTTTGGGTAAGTCAGCAGGTGCCAGATTGACGGTGATGCGCTGCATCGGAAACTCAAACTTGGAGTTTAATATCGCTCCGCGAACGCGATCCTTGCTTTCCTTAACCGCCGTTTCCGGCAGGCCGACAATATTGAGTGCAGGCAAGCCATTGGAAATGTGAACCTCAACGGTCACTAAAGGCGCTTCTATACCGGAGCGACCGCGGCTGTAAACAACCGCTAAAGAAGACATGGCGGCTTTATCCTAAAGCCTACATATCTTCTTTGCTTATCTGCTGCTGTTCCATCTCGGCGACGCGCTTTTCCAGGTCTTCGAGCTTTGAGCGGGTTTTTGCCAACACCAGCTTTTGCACTTCAAACTCTTCGCGGGTCACCAAATCGAGTTTGCTTAACGCACCCTGCAAAATGGCATGGAAACTTTTTTCAAGATCGTCTTTCAGGCTGCTCAAGCCGGGAGGTATGGCGCCCGCCAAACGGTTGGCAATATCATCAAGGGATTTAGGATCAAACATTATGGCAATCTCATAGTAAAAGGGGTAACCGAGTAACCTAATAAAAGCATCACCACGAAGACACGAAGAACACGAAGTTTTTTACTTTGCTTTTCTCCGTGTTCTTCGTGGTGAAAAAATCTACTTATAAATTAAACGCTTTTTTAACAAACTCAGGCTGAGCCAAAGCTGCTTTGTGTATATCAACGTTGTAGTAAGTCGTGTCGAACGGCTTGTTCGCACTGTCCGATTCCCTGAACTTGCTCAGATCGCCTTTGCTGGCAATCGTAGCGCTCCACCAGCCTGACGGATATAGGCATTGCGGGAAGAACAAGGTTTGCAGATGACTTAAACCGGCATTGCTCATCGCGTCGCGCATTTCGCCGATCAGTTTCATGTGATACAGAGGCGACTCGCTTTGCTGCACGACCATGCCGTTTTCAGACAGACAGGCAAAACAGTCGCGGTAAAACTCTTCGCTGAACAAGCCTAAAGCCGGACCGACCGGGTCGGTGCTGTCGACGATGATAATATCCACCGAATTCGGCTCGGCATCCTTTACCCATTTAATGCCGTCGATAAATTTCAAGTCGGCTCTGGGGTCGTTGTTGGATTCGCATAATTCGGGGAAATAAATTTCCGCCAGACGCGTGACCCGCTCGTCGATGTCAATCTGCACGGCTTGTTCTACCGATGGATGCTTTAACACCTCTCTTAACGTGCCGCAGTCGCCGCCGCCGATAATCCACACCCTTTTTGGATCGGGGTGAGTGAATAACGCCGGATGGCTCATCATTTCATGATAAAAAAAGTTGTCGCGGGTTGATACCATCGTGCAACCGTCAATAATCATCAAATTACCGAAGGTTTCGGTTTCATAGATTTCAAGGTGTTGAAACTCGGATTGCTCCTCGTGCAGCTTTTGTTTAATTTTTAGCGAAAAGGCCGAGCCGGCGTCTGCGTGTTGCTCGGTAAACCATTCGGTTGGGTTCATGGTATAGGTTCCTGGAAAAATAAAGATTTGGGCATTATATTAGATTTGGCAAGCCACGGCACAACGGATTGCGGCTATTGGCCGCAGCGCATATTCACAGCGCCATGTTTCATTATGCCGGAATCAAGTTACATGAATGTGAAGTAGTTGATTAGCAGCTTGCCCCGTTTCCGGCTTTTCAACGCCCCTCATTAAGCCGCTTTACCAGCAACCAACGCATTCCGATTAACCCCATCAATCAGCTTAATCACCTTAACTGCCCCCTATTTTATCAACCTGGCTTCTAAGTTCGCCCTTATCATGTTGTCCTTTGAGTTTGTAGCATTGTACTTACTGTGGTAATGAAAATGTGTTCTATTGTCCCATTAAATTTACGCTGCCGAGGAAGTAATGCTTCTTTTGTAGGCGGGTTAGTCAACGCATCGCTGGAAGCTTGTTAGAAAGGAATGTTGTGTTTCGCGTTGAACAGCGACATGGGGAATTTGATTATCCTCATCCGTGACCGTACACAGTATAATTTAATGAAGCATTCATTATCAAAATACCATCATGACCAAAAACAGTTATCAAAAACCCTCACCGCAGACTCAAGAGGACGCGCTGAAAATAGCCCGAGGAACTCAGCGTCCCGCTCAAACCAAAGAGCAAACCAGGCTGATTGCTCAAGGCATTCAAAAAGGCATTGATCTCTATAAAAAACAGCAAAAAGAAAAAGCCAGGGACTTGAGCAGAAAGCTCAAGAAAGTATCAACTCAAAAGCAGCAATCGATAGAGTCGGATGATACTGAAATACAACAGAGTATAGTTTATCGACAGCACTGGCTTCCTTGGCTGCTACTGCTGCTGACATGGCTGGCCGCGGGCATTTACTTTCTCGTTTGAATTCCATAAGTCCGTGGAATTTGACCCTACATTAAGACACGAAGTTTATGTTTTGCTCTTCGTGGTGATGATCTTTTAATTTTTTAGCCGATGTTTTTTGTGAATTTCATAGTATTTACCCAAACGGAGATAAGCAGTGAATAATACCTGGACGACCAGTCAATCCGCCCAAACCTACGCGATAGACAGTTGGGGACAAGGCTATTTTTCGATCAACGCCGCCGGGCATGTCAGCGTAAAGCCCAGTTCCGATAAGGATGTGCAACTGGATTTGTACGAAATCGCCCAATCGCTGAACGACAAAAAGCTATCCTTGCCGGTGCTGGTGCGTTTTACCGATATTTTAAAAGACCGCGTTACCCAGCTATCCAACGCTTTCCAAAAAGCCTGCGTCAATAACGATTATCAGGGCAACTACACGCCGGTTTATCCGATCAAGGTTAACCAGCAACGCAAGGTGGTCGAAGGCATTCTGGCGGCCGACAACATCGGCCTCGAAGCGGGCAGCAAGCCGGAATTGCTGGCGATTATGGCCCTGTCCAATAAAGGCGTGGTGGTCTGCAACGGCTACAAGGATCGCGCTTACATCCGTCTGGCGCTGATCGGCCTGAAAATGGGGCTGAATCTGTATCTGGTCATTGAAAAGCCCTTGGAACTGGAACTGATTATCGAGGAAGCGGCGCGCCTTAACATCAAGCCGCAACTGGGCGTCAGGATCAGGCTGTCCAGCATCAGCGCCGGGAAATGGCAAAACAGCGGCGGCGAAAAATCCAAATTCGGTCTTCATGCCCCTGAAGTGCTGCAATTAATCGAGCGCCTTAAGCAAGCCGGTTTGCTGGATACCTTGAAACTGATGCACTTTCACATGGGCTCGCAAATCGCCAACATTCACGACATCAAAATAGCATTAAAAGAAGCCGGGCAGTTTTACGTCGAGCTGCATCGTCTGGGCGCTAACGTGAAAATCGTCGATGCCGGCGGCGGGCTGGGCGTGGATTACGACGGCAGCCATTCGCGGCGCGAATCGTCGATCAACTACAGCCTGGATGAATACGCCCAGAATATCGTGCGCAGTTTTGCCGATATTTGCGCCGAAAAACAGGTTCCGCAGCCGGACATCATCACCGAATCGGGCCGTGCGCTGACCGCTCATCATGCGGTATTGATCACCAATGTGACCGATATTGAATCGGTTTACGCCAACCACGCCGAGCTGCAAGCCTTGCCGGAACCGCACAATCTGGTCGAGCATTACCACGATGCGCAGTTCGATTTATCGGAAGCACGGGCTCAATTTACCCAGGACAAACTGAGCATTACCGGACTGGCCGAGGCGGAGAATAACTATGCGCTGCTGTGCCGCCAGCTGGTCCTTAAGCTGAATCCCAACAATCAAAGCGAGGCCGCGATATTGCAGGAGCTGAACGAGAAACTGGCCGACAAGGTGTTTTGCAATTTCTCGCTGTTCCAGTCCATGCCCGACGTCTGGGGCATCGATCAAATTTTCCCGATCATGCCGATACACCGGCTGGACGAACAGCCCACGCGCCGCGCCGTGATCCAGGATTTAACCTGCGATTCCGACGGCCGCATCGACCAATATATCGACGGGCAAAATATTGAAAAAACCCTGCCGGTGCATGAAATCGACAGCAATGAGCCGTATCTGATCGGCTTTTTTATGCTCGGCGCGTACCAGGAAATATTGGGCGACATGCACAACCTGTTCGGCGACACCCATTCGATCAACATAGAGCTAGACGATCAGGGCTACCATTTTTACGACCTGCATGAAGGCGAACATGTCGATGACCTGCTGGACTATGTGCATATCAACAGCGAAGATTTGAAAACCGCCTACCGGGAAAAACTGGCTAACAGCGATCTTAGCGAGCAACAGCGGCAGGACTATGAGCAGGAGCTGATTGCGGGGTTGACGTCTTATACTTATTTGGCTAAATAGAAGATTTCTTACTTTTACATGTTGCGCGAACGTGCCCTGCTCAACCCTATCCGGTCCAACAACAAGGGAGAAAACTGATGCCCCTCTCACATGTATTCGACACTTACGCAAAAACCGCACAAGGCAAAAAACTGCATTTTAATGTGATATTGGATGAAGAGGACCAACAAAAAGCGCTTAGCTGTGCCAAACAATGGCTGGTCAGCATTGATCTGGAAGATGCCGTCGTGACCCCGGAAAACTGTTACTTCTATCACAGCCTCGAAGCCCCGGCCGATATGAGAGCGGACATCGACAAGAAGGGTTACGCCATTTATAAAATGGAAGGATGCCCCAAGTAATGCGAGTCAGTTAAACTGATCGTATTAAATAACCTTGGAGAAATAATTATGAAAACAGGCATGATCGGTTTGGGTGCAATGGGCATCGGCATGGCGAGCAATATCACCAAGGCCGGATACTTAACCGGCGTTTATAACCGCACGACGGCAAAGGCGCAAAGTCTGGCCGAAGAATTGAATGTCACAGCCTTCGCTCAGCCGGAAGAGCTCGCCGCGAACGTCGATATAGTGCTGATTTGCGTCTCCGCCGATCAGGATGTGCTGGCAATGGTTGAGGCGATAGCTCTTACCATCAAGCCCGGTTCCATCGTCGTCGATATGTCCACGGTCAGCAGCGATACCGCCAAGCAAGCCGCGGCTATATTGGCCGAAAAACAGGTCGCTTTTCTCGATGCCCCGGTATCCGGCGGCATTGAGGGCGCTAAAAACGGCACGCTGGCGATGATGGTCGGTGGAAATTCAGCGGCACTGGAACAAGCCCGCCCGGTGCTGGAAACCATGACCCGCTGCATCATGCACATGGGCGCAACCGGCTCAGGTCAAGCCACCAAGGCGGTCAATCAAATCATGGGCGCGGGCATCAATCAGGCGGTGACTGAAGCGCTGGCTTTCGCACAGGCCCAGGGTTTGCCGATGGATAAGGTGATCGAGGTCATCTCCGGCGGCGCATCGGGCAACTGGTTTTTACAGCATCGCGGCTCCACGATGACAGGAGGCGTCTTTGCTCCGGGCTTTAAACTTGCACTGCACCATAAGGACCTGAAAATCTGCCAACGTATGGCGAAACAATCCGGCGCATCGGCTACGCTGATCGACATGACCCTTGCCGATTACGAGCGGTTAATGGCGGAAGGTTACGGCGATGAGGATATTTCGGCGCTATATAGATTGAAAGCTATCGACTAAAAACTATCGACGGAAAGCTGTAGATTCGGATTGAAAATAAAACCAGACCTGTTAAAGTCAGGCGTGCTTTTAACACCAAATAAGGAATAATCATGCCTGATTACAAAAAATACCAGTGCGGCACTTGCGGCCATATTTATGATGAAGCGGAAGGCGACCTGGATGCCGGTATTGCGCCGGGCACTTTATGGAAAGATATTCCCGATGATTGGCGTTGCCCCGAGTGCGGCGTAGAAAAAAGCGAATATGATTTAATGGCTTAATCAATCCTTACCGGGGAACAATATGCAGACTGTTATAATCGGCTCAGGCATAGCCGGAGTCAGCTTTGCCGAAAAATACCGCGCATTATCGGCCGATGATGACGAGATTACGCTGGTAACTCGGGAACATGACGGCTATTATTCGCGGCCGCTGCTGTCCCGCGGTTTTACCAAGACCGATATTGAACAATCCATCATCCTCAAGCCCTTTGATAAGCTGCGCGAAAACAATATCAATGTGCTCTGCGGCGCCGAAGTAACGGCTATTAATTGTGCAGACAAATCCATTGCGATCAACGGTTCCTGCCAGGAAAAAGAGCTGCAATACGATAAACTGATCATTGCACAAGGTTCTTCCGCGTTCATTCCGCCGCCCTTCAGGCCCTATGACAAGCTGTTTTTTAGTCTGAACAGCCTTGTCGATTTGAAAGCCTTGCGACAATTTCGGCAAGATTTTTTAAGCCAAAACCAACAGCCTAACTGGGCGATTGTCGGCGGCGGTTTAATCGGTTGCGAAGTAGCGTCCGATTTAGCCGCGGCGGGCGATAACGTGACCCTGTTTCATGCCATGGACCGGTTAATGGAGCGTCAACTGGTGGCCGAGGATTCGGCTTTGTTGCTTAAGGTATTGCAGGACTCCGGCGTTAAGGTACTGCTAAATCAGGCGGTACAGGAATTTATCAAGGAAGACGACTGCATGGATGCAGGAGGTAGAGCAACGCAGGGAGCAGTTGCCGGGGACAAGGTTTGCGTAAGAACCGAAGTGACGGCCGAGTTTGACGGACTGATAGTCGCTTGCGGATTTAAACCGCGCACCGAGTTGGCGGAACTGGCCGGCCTCGAAATAGGTCGCGGCATCAAGGTTAACCCCTATTTGCAGACCAGTGACGAATCCATTTACGCGCTGGGCGATGTGGCCGAATTGCCGAACGGAAAACTGTACGCCTTCATTTTGCCGATACGTAATCAGGCCTTGTGGCTGGCGGAATTCCTGTCCGGACAAAAACAGGACAGCTGGACGCCGCCGGTCTTTACCACCAAAGCCAAAGTGCATGGTTTTGAGGCTGTTCATCCGTATAATGTTTGATACCATCAGGCGAAAGGCGAAGGGCGAAAAAAACGCTTTTTGCCCTTCGCCTTTCGCCTTTTATCTATAACATGACCCAAAATCGCTACTCTGATGCGGAATGCGCCGCCGTCTATCGCGCCATTTTTGAGCGTCGTGATATGCGCCATTTTTTGCCCGATCCCATCGATCCCGAGCTGTTACTCCGCCTGCTTAATGCCGCGCATCACGCTCCCAGCGTCGGCTTTATGCAGCCGTGGCGATTTATGCGCATCAGCTGCCCGGATCTTCGCAAAGCCATACACCTGTTGGTCGAACAGGAGCGTATCCGCACCGCCGAGGCTTTAGATGAACGCAAAGACGAGTTTATGAAGCTGAAAGTGGAAGGCATACTGGAATGCCCGGAAGTGCTGGTTGCCGCCTTGTGCGAGCAGCGGGAACAGTATATATTCGGCCGTCGCACCTTGCCGGAAATGGATTTGGCCTCACTGGCCTGCGCGATACAAAACATGTGGCTGGCGGCAAGAGCGGAAGGCATCGGCCTGGGCTGGGTGTCGATGTTCGAGCCGGAAGCCTTGAAAACCCTGTTAAACATGCCCGAAGATAGCCAGCCGTTCGCGGTTTTATGTCTCGGACATGTCGATAAATTCTACGACAAGCC
Organism: Methylobacter tundripaludum SV96; assembly: GCF_000190755.2. Taxonomy (GTDB): domain Bacteria; phylum Pseudomonadota; class Gammaproteobacteria; order Methylococcales; family Methylomonadaceae; genus Methylobacter_A; species Methylobacter_A tundripaludum. The sequence continues at coordinate 1,837,313 of NZ_JH109152.1, forward strand.
GATGCTGGAACAAGAGCAATGGGCGGATCGTAAAGACCTTAAAGATTTGTTATTTGAAAACGTTTGGAATACACCGTGCCGCTAAATTTTGTCATCCCTCAGCTCAACTCAACACTCCGCGCTGCTTTACAAACCAAAATCGACCAGAAAACCAAGCCGCTGGGTTCTCTGGGGCAATTGGAATCCCTGGCTTTACAGGTTGGATTGTGCCAAAACAGCCTGACCCCGCGTTTAAACAAGCCGTGCGTCCTTATTTTTGCCGGAGACCACGGCATTGTTGAATCCGGGGTCAGCGCTTATCCGCAAACCGTGACCGCGCAAATGGTCGCCAATTTTTTGGATGGCGGCGCGGCGATCAGCGTTTTCGCCCGTCAACACGACATAGAATTATTGATTGTCGATGCGGGAGTCAACGCTGATTTGAGCAGTCATCCAAAGCTGATTGATGCAAAGATCGACAAAGGCACTCGGAACTTCTTAACCCAGCCTGCGATGACCGCCGAAGAATGCACCAAAGCCATGCAAGCCGGTGCAGATCAGGTTTTTCGGCAATATGAAAGCGGCTGTAACTGCATCGGCTTTGGCGAAATGGGTATCGGTAACACCTCATCCGCAGCAATGCTGATGCATCGTTTAACCGGCCTGTCGTTAGTCCGCTGCGTAGGCCGCGGCACCGGCTTAAATGACGGGCAGTTGCAACATAAGCTGGTCGTATTGCAGCGGGCGCTAAATAAGCATAAAGACGCAACAGAGCCTTTAGACGTGCTGGCCACATTCGGCGGTTTTGAAATCGCGATGATGGTCGGCGCTTATCTTAAAGCCGCCGAACTGGGCATGCTTATTTTAGTCGACGGCTTTATTGCCGGCACGGCACTGTTAGTCGCTAGCAAACTGCATCCTCACGTGCTGGATTATTGCGTATTCAGCCATGTTTCCAGCGAGCAGGGGCATCAGGCGTTGTTAAACCAGTTCAACGCCAAACCCTTGCTGAATCTGGAATTGCGCTTGGGCGAAGGTTCGGGCATTGCCTTGGCCTACCCGCTGCTGCAATCGGCAGTCGTGTTTTTGAACGAGATGGCTACGTTTGCTGAGGCTGGGGTTGATCATTAAAAAAGCAGGCGAAGGGCTCAAGGCGAAAGACGCAAGGCTTTTTACCTTGAATCTTTCGCCTGCTTTAAAATCATTTGCCGATTTAGATACACCTAATCCTGGAATTGATGCCATCTGGCGTGAAGAAGCGCAAGAAAGATGGCAAGCCTATAAGGCGGGTGAACTCAAAACGGTAAGTTATGAAGCGGTTATGCAAAAATACCTATGAAAATACCATCGTTCCCACGCTCCGGAGACTGTGAAAGTATTATCCAAATTAGGCTAAAAACATTTTTCACCACGAAGGCACGAAGAACACGAAGTTTTCAATGTATTGAATTAAACAGATTGTTTTTCTTCGTGTCTTCGTGGTGCATTCTCTGTGGCTGGACGGGGTTTGCAACCCCGTCCGAAACGTTTGACGAATGAAGATATGGCAGTAATTATCGAAAATAGTAGGGACGGGGGTGCAAACCCCGTCTCGCTCGGGAGAGCAAAATGAAAATACCATCGTTCCCACGCTCCAGCGTGGGAATGCAGTTAGCGACGCTCCGGCGTCGCGTTTGGCAACGCTGGAGCGTTGCCGGATGCGTTCCCACGCCGGAGCGTGGGAACGATAAGATGCTATTTTTTCTAGCCCTCAGCTTTTACACCCGACTGCCAGGGATGGCGGAAGTGTCGCAAGCGGTAGGGAACCGATGCGACCGCCTGCCCCACCCTCAAGCATTGGATTACAAACGGTTGCCTCAGGCGGCTATCTATTTGCCGTTGATCGGCTGGCTGGTTGGCGGCATCTGCGCCTTAGTATTTTATCTGGCGGATTTAGTTTGGCCGCAGGCTACGGCGGTGATCCTCGCGCTAATCACCGGCATTTTGCTGACCGGCGCATTGCATGAAGACGGCTTTGCCGATGTCTGCGACGGTTTCGGCGGCGGCATGAATAAACAGCGCATCCTGGAAATCATGAAAGACTCCCATATCGGGGTTTACGGATTGCTCGGGCTGCTGTTGATGCTGTTGTTGAAGATCAGCATGCTAGCCGAAATGCCTACCGCCATACCTTTAGTGTTACTGTCCGGGCACAGCATCAGCCGCTTGTCGCCGCTGTTGCTGATGCAGCGCTATACTTATGCGCGTGGCAATGACAGCAAAGCCTCGGGCGCGGTTTATCAACCCAGTTTCCGGGAATTGGCTTTTGCTACAGTGATAGCGTTGTTGCCGTTGGCCTTGTTGCCCGCCTTGTGTATGTTGGCAATCATCCCCGTATTGGTTGCAACCCTGCTTCTGGGACATTATTTTTACCGCCGTATCGACGGCTATACCGGCGATTGCCTGGGCGCAAGCCAGCAAGTTGCCGAGACTATTTTTTATTTAAGCGTGAGTGCCTTATGGATATTTATTTAATTCGCCACACCCAAACCGCTACCGATCCGGGGCTGTGTTACGGGCAAAGCGATATTGCCCTGGCGGACAGTTTTCCCAACGAGATGGCAAACCTGCACGACAAACTGCCCGAGTTCGACGACGACTGCACCGTTTTCAGCAGCCCGTTAACGCGCTGTTTGCAATTGGCCGAGACCTTTTCAGACACGGTGACTACCGATACCCGCTTGCAGGAACTTGATTTCGGCGAGTGGGAAGGCAAGCGTTTTGACGACATCGACGCCGCTGTTTTGCAGCATTGGACGAACAACTTTGTGACCGCCGCGCCGCCCAAAGGCGAAAATTTTGAGGATTTGTACCAGCGTGCGGGCAATTTTTGGCAGGACTTGTTGGCTACCGAAGCCGAGCAGGTTTTGGTGATAACTCATGCAGGCGTCATCCGCGCTTTGCTGGCGCGTGCGTTGAATCTGCCCTTAGCCAATTCGTTTCAACTGCGGATCGATTCAGGCTCCGTGCATAAACTGCGGCAGGCTGACGATTACCTTTACATCGAATACATCAATCTATAAATGAACCACGGCGGCAATATTTACCAGTTCGCCCGACGGCTCGGCTGCCTGCCGGAACAGGTGCTGGATTTTTCGGCCAACATCAACCCGAAGCAGGCGGTCGATTTAAATTGCCTGCAAGGCGTTCAGCTTACACCGTATGCCGATCCCGATTATGGCTTGTTAAAACAGGCGCTCGATCGGCGCTACCCGATTCCTGCGGGCGTTGATATTGAACTGTTTAATGGTGCAAGTGCGGCTATCTTCGCCCTGTTGCGCGGCTTGCAGCCGAAAGACCTGGTTTTGTATACGCCTTTGTACGGCGAATATGCGCATATTGCCGGGGAGCTGGGTTGCGCGGTACATAACATCAACCGGTTTAATCACTTACTGGCGGATGTTCCCGAACGCAGCACGGTGGTTTTTGTTAATCCGTCCACGCCGGACGGCCGGCTTTATGACCTGCAAGAGTTGTTGGCAGCATGGCAGGCGGCAGATTGCACTATTATCATCGATGAATCGTTCCTGGACTTCTGCTCAGCCGATTCGGTTGCAGAACGCATCGCGCATTACGATAAACTTTATGTGATCAAATCGTTAAGCAAGTTTTACGGCTGCGCCGGTATCCGCATCGGCTTTATTCTGGCGGCAACAGCGGCGATAAAGGAGCTGCATCGTTTTGAACCGGCATGGAAATTATCCAGCCTGGACATGGCCTATATGCAGCAGGCGTTGGCAAATAACGCGTTCATCGAACAGACCCTCGAGCAGACCGCGTATTTACGCGATTTGCTGTATCAATCGCTGCAAGGTTCCGGTTTGTTCGATAAGATTTATCCGGGACAGGCCAATTTTTTGCTGGCTCGCATGGCAAACGGCGGTGATGGTTACCGGTTACAAGCGCAATTGGAACCGTCGCGGATTTTAATCCGCGTCTGCGACAATTTCGAGGGCCTGGATAAAAGCCATGTGCGTTTTGCGGTCAAGGATGAATTAACCATTTCCCAACTTGCTCACAGCTTTAAAAACGTTAAAAAATAAAAAATTCACCACGAAGGCACGAAGGACACGAAGTTTTTATATCTTTTCTTCGTGTCCTTCGTGCCTTCGTGGTGCATATATCTAAATGAAACTAAAAAAATGAAACCATTAGCCGTATTCGGCACCAGTTCAGATGCCGGAAAAACCACGCTGGTCATGGCCTTGTGCCGGATTTTTGCCGACCAAGGCTTGAAGGTCGCACCGTTTAAGGCGCAAAACGTCTCCAATAATTCTGCGGTCACCAAAGAAGGCCGGGAGATTTCCAGGGCGCAATGCCTGCAAGCCGAAGCCGCGCGCGTCGAGCCGAGTTACCTGTTCAATCCGGTATTGCTTAAATCGCATGGCAACGGTTCGGTGCAGGTGATTGTGAACGGGCTGGTTTATCAAAACCAGTCGATTGCGGTCTATTACGCTGAAATCGACCGGTTGAAACAGCAGGTCAAACAGGCGTTTTCATTATTACAACAGGACTATGACCTGATAGTTGCGGAAGGCGCAGGCTCGCCGGTCGAGTTGAATTTGCTGAACAAGGATTTGTCCAATACCTTTGTCGCCAACAGTTTCAATACCAAAAATATCCTGGTCGCGGACATCGAGCGGGGCGGCGTGTTTGCATCGATTTACGGCACATTGGAACTGATGGATCCGGTCATGCGCAGCAACCTGATCGGGGTAGTGATCAACAAATTTCGCGGCGACCGGCGTTTTTTTGACGAAGGCGAAAAAATCATCGCCGAGCGTTTCGGCGTTCCTGTCTTAGGCGTTCTGCCGTTTAAGCCGTTGAATATCGACATGGAAGATTCCCAGTCGTTGCGCAATTACCGGCAACGACTGATTGATGCCAAAATCCGCGTTGCGGTGATCGCCTATCCGGGCCTCAGCAATTATAACGACCTCGATGTGTTGATGGGCGACCCCGAACTTTATGTCGAGCTGATCCACGATTACCGTCCGCTGGAAAGCTTCGATATGGTGCTGTTGCCGGGCAGCAAGACCGTGATTCGCGATTTGCAATGGCTGAAAAATCAGGGCTTGTTCGAGGAGATTTTGCAATTCAACAAGCCGGTGTTCGGTATCTGCGGCGGCTATCAAATGCTCTGCCAAAGTTTGCACGATCCTGATGCGATTGAACATGAATCCGCGATTGTGGAAACCGGCTTGAGTTTTATCGACGATACGGTGCTTTACCAAAGCCCAAAAATACTGGCGCGAGGACATTACCAACTGTTTACATACGCCGGGATCAGCGGCTATGAAATCCATTGCGGCCGCATGGACAAATACCCGCTGTATTATCAGGGCGGCCTGTTCGGTCGCATCGATTCCCTATCGATTGCGACACTTCCGCCATCCCTGGCAGTCGCCGGAACCCATGTGCATGGGGTTTTCGATCACGATGAGTTCCGCACCGATTACTTTAAAACCATCAATCCGCAGTATCAGGGCTATGCCTATGCGCATTATCGCGAAGCCGAAATTCAGGGCTTTGCCGATATGGTCGCGGAAAATCTGGATATAGCCGCCATTTTGCAAGCGTTACAGGCGAGCTGATGTTTAGAATCACAAACTTCAAAGCAAGCTTTGAACTCCTGACTCTGTGTTTTTTGGAGTCCAAAGCTTGCTTTGGTCGTTTAAATCCGGCTTTACGGTTTAACGGTATGGACAGCTACACAGCATGAGAAGGACTGAATAGTTACAATGTTTTTTGAATTGGCAGCTTTGGCATATCTTGTCGATATGATTTTTGGCGAATTCCCCTGCAAACACCCGGTAGTATTGATGGGCGATTTCATTAATGGGTTTGAACGGCGGTTTTACAGCGACCGGATATTGCCCGGCGCGCTATTGGTGGTCGGTTTAATCACATTGGCCTTATTGGTCAGCACCACCCTGGTTTACCTGTGCGGCCTTTTGCCGACGTGGCTGTCGCTGATAGTTTTGGCGATATTCGCTTCCACCGGGCTGGCCATGAATATGTTGCACGACAGCGTCGCCGCACTGTTAACCGCAGAGCAACCCAAGCAGGCGTTAAGCTATCTGGTCAGCCGCGATACCAAAGACATGACCGAAACCGAAGTCTATAAAGCAGGCCTTGAAACCTGGGCGGAAAATCTCAGCGACGGCGTTATCGCGCCGCTGTTTTACCTGCTGCTGTTCGGCTTGCCGGGGATTGCCGTGTATAAAGCCATCAACACCATGGATTCGATGATTGCCTATAAAACCGAGCGCTATTTTTATTTCGGCAAAACCGCTGCAATAGTCGATGATATTGCCAATTACATTCCTGCCCGACTGACCGCCTTGCTGATTGTCGCATTGGCAAAAGACAAGCAACGCGCCTGGCAGTGCCTATGGCGCGACGGTAATAAACTGGAAAGCCCCAACGCCGGCTTCCCGATTGCGGCAATGGCCGGTGCCTTGGGCGTTGCGTTGGGCGGCGACGCCAGTTACCACGGACAAATCAAACATAAACCGACACTGGGCTTGCCTCTCAATCCGGTCGATAAATCGACATTAACCCGAGCATTGCAAATGAAAACAGGCATTAACCTGATCGTTCTGGGTCTATTAACAATCGGAGCCGTATTGTCATGAAAACACTGTTTATAGGCGGCATCAAAAGCGGCAAATCCCGGCTGGCGGAAGCGTATATTTTAGAGCAAGCGGCAACGGATAAGCCGTACTATCTGGCGACTACCGAGTTTTTTGATGACGAGATGCAGACGCGCATCCTGATTCATCAACAACGCCGCCAAGATTTATTTGTCACTATCGAAGAACCCGTTAAACTATTTGAAGCGTTGCAGAAATGCCGGGGGCCGGTATTGGTTGAATGCATATCGATGTGGCTAAACAACCAGCTTTATCACCAAATCCCCGAAACGGACATTTTGCAAGAACTGGAAGCGGTGCTACAGTTATCTTGCGACATGGTGCTGGTGCATAATGAAGTCGGTCTGAGTGTAATCGCCGACAATCGCTTGGCTAGGCAGTTTGTCGACCTGTCCGGCAAAGCCGCTCAATTGATGGGCCGGCATTGCGATCAGGTGTTTTTTTGCAGTGCAGGCTTAAAGATGCAAATGAAATAGATGCTCGTGGTGCAGAGCGCATATTAACTTCCGAATAATCGATGTACGTTTAATAACAAGAGACAACCGTGAAAAACACAGGCTATAAACGCTTATTTAAACTGGCTTTGGCATTAGCGCTTACCGGCTGCGCCGGCAATCCGGCGGTCAAAACCGACGCGCCGTATCCCAATAATACCGCCACTATCCACGATCATGCCCCTGAATATCAAACACAGAGTTTAGGTTTAACCGGAACTTACGCCAACTCGTTGGCTGTGCAGAACTTTATCCGACACATGGTGCTTGAACACCACTTTTCGGAAAGCTATTTAAACAGCTTGTTTTCCAAGGCTAAGCGTTTGGATTACGTCATCCGTCTGGAAAACCCACCACCAGACTTCGGCCCCAAGCCTGCTCACCCCAAGTCGGGAGGCTGGACGCGCTACCGCCAGCAATTCATTACCGAGGCGCATATCAATAATGGCGTAGCCTTTTGGAGCAACAATGCGGACGCTATCCAAAAAGCCAGCGTGACTTACGGCGTCGATCCCGAATATATCGTTGCGATTATCGGCGTGGAAACTTTTTTCGGCCGCAATGTCGGGAAAACGCGCATTTTAGATGCCCTGACTACGCTGGCATTCGACACCCAACGGCGCGCCAAGTTTTTTACTACAGAACTGGAAAATTATTTGCTGATGACCCGCGAAGAAGGTTACGAGCCGCTGCAACCGGTGGGCTCCTGGGCGGGCGCAATGGGTTTAGGCCAGTTCATGCCCAGCAGTTTCCGCCGCTTGGCGGTCGATTTCAACAACGACGGCCATCGCAACCTTTGGGATCAATGCGATGCGGTCGGCAGCGTAGCGCATTATTTTGCGCGTAACGGTTGGCAACGCAACATGCCGGTAGCGGAACCGACCAGAGGCTATAGCGGCGAATCGACTATTGAACTGGGCGCAACTAACGGCAGTGAATACTGGCGCGTCCATCCCAATTTTAAGGTGATCAAGAAATACAATAACAGCGACAAGTATGCGATGGCGGTGCATCAGTTGGCGCTGGCTATTAAGCAGCGGCATTTGTAAGTTAAGAGTTTTTACTACGAAGAACTCGAAGGAAAAGCCAAAGATACCGCGCTGAAAAATATTCAGTCATGTAGGCCGGAATAAGCCTGTTCGAGCGTCAGCAAGAACGGGCGTTTCCGGCAATACGCTGCTCAACAAGCCGGAAACGCGACCTCGCGCTACGCTTGGGTAGCCTTATTCCGGCCTACGCAGTTTTTAATGCGCAACATCATGATGCCATTTCGGCATCATGATAATACAGTTAGGGTTAAGTCCCTGTTTCTTAAACGTATCGATAGTGGCCTTCACTTCCTGTTTATTCAGGTCGATCACGGTAATTGAACCATCGCTCATATCCGGCAAGTTTAAAAAACTGTTCTGCACAATGGCATACTGCTCATCGGGTGTAAGCACCACATGGTGAGCGCCGCCCGCAGTCGGTATGGCTTTCATCAAGGCCGGTTTCTGGGCGGATTGGCTGATGTCGAAGATATTGAGATAACCGGGGTTGGCTGTGGTGATGTACATGCGGTCATGCTTGTCATTGAAGTAGATTTCCAACGGCACGCCCTGTTTAACGGCATTAAAATCGAACACCTGCTGAAAATCAAAGTTCTTGTTACCCGCATTCCATGTACCCGTCCAAAGCGCGCCGCCAAACATGGTGTCTATATAAGCCATCGGCGGATTCGATTCGGGCAGGAAAACCGCCTCAACGGGCGACACGCCGGAAGGAGAAGGTTTATCGGACAATTTATGGCTGGATAGCACTTTGCCGCTCGACGCTTCGATAACGGTTACGGTTTCTCCAGCATCGCCAAGGTCCGACGGACGCACTGTGCTGGTGACCATGATGCGGTCGATGTCGTCATTGATGCTGATGCCGTGCGGATAACGGATAAAAGCGTTTTCCGAATCGGCGGCAATCACTTTGATCTGTTTGTCGGTTTGCGCATCGCCGACAATCACGTTACTTGAGCCCATGCAGGTCATGTACCAAGTCTTGTTGTCTTTGGAGAAGACCACGTCTTCAGCAACTTTACAGTCAGGCATATCGACTTTTTTGGGGCGATAAGGAACATGCGTCATGTCCATCACATGCAGCGCGCCGTTGCCCAACGAGGTGATGTAAGCCTTGCTGAGGTCTTTGTTGTAGAAGATATGATGGGCGACTAAATCATCCGGCAGCGGGATGTCATTGAGGATTTTGGCAAAGCTTTTCGATGCAGGATCGACGTCGATAATCGCGATGCCTTCGCGTCTCGGGGTTTGGCCCGGTTTGCTTTCATAATTCACCATCGCCAATATTTCTGCGTATCCCGGCACCGGGCTAAGCAGTGCGGAGCAGGCAAGCACGGAACAAGCTGCTTTTATTAGTTGTCTTGTTTTCATCGTAGTGTCTCTGATTATTGATTAGCTGACGAGCCGGACACCTGTGCGGTCCGGCCGGTCTTCTAGGCGTTACGGTAGGGATTGGATCATTCTCCAGTGGTGGGGTCGATCATGGATCTGATTTGGGAAATACGGTTGGCCGGGAATCCGCCTTTTTCGGCGTGTTCTCTAACCGTTTCTTCATCCGGTGCGATGTAGACGCAATAGACTTTATCGTCGGTCACATAGCTTTCCACCCACTGGATTTTGGGGCCCATTTCGCTAAGGATGCCGCATGATTTCTGCGAGATGTCTTGTAACTCGCGATAAGCTAATGAACCTGCGCCGGGAATTTCGCGTTCGATAATATATTTTGGCATGTTGGTCTCCTGGTTGATGGTAAAAACGATGGGGTGGCTTTTTAAAGCGCAATCAATGTTACGCTTTAAAAAAATCCCCTAATAACTCTTGGCAACACTGTTTAAGCGGCGCGGAGGATTTTTCTATTTTCATTCTTAATAAGGCTCCCTGCCAAGTGTTCACCAGCAGGTCGGCCATATCTTCAGCCGATTTGTCGGTTCTTACCGTACCTTGTTGCTGTGCTTTGGCAAGGCCTGATTGCAATAAATCCCGGTAACGATTGAGGGCGGATTGCAGGGACTTTTGACAAATATCGCTGGTATCGCCGATTTCGCCGATTAAATTGCCCAACAGACAGCCGCCTTTAAAGTCCGCCTTCTCAAGATCGGCAATTCCCTCATCAAAATAACGCCGTAGCGCGCCGAGCGCGTCACCTTCGGACCGTTGCAAGTGCCCGGTCAATTGTTTAATAAACGGTTCGATATAGTGCTGAATGACTTCCGCGCCGAAATTTTCTTTGCTGCCGAAGTAATTATAAAAAGAGCCTTTGGGAATCTGCACCGCATCCAGAATCTCTTTCAGCCCAGTGCCGTGGTAGCCCTGCTCCATAAGCAAGGTTACACCCTGATTTAACAGGTTTTCCCGGTTAATTTGTTTTTTTGTAGTTTCATGCATGGCTAAATAATACGACCGGTTGTCTCATATTGTCAAAAGGTTTTATGTTTAAAAAAGGGGCTATAGGCTCAGGGCTAAAGGTGCCGGAATTTGAAGCCTGATTTTTTTCGCCTTTCGCCTTTCGCCTTTCGCCTTTCGCCTTTCGCCTTTCGCCTTTCGCCTTTCGCCTTTCGCCTTTCGCCTTTCGCCTTTCGCCTTTCGTCTTTCGTCTTTCGTCTTTCGTCTTTCGTCTTTCACGTTACAACCGACAACTTGATATTTCTTTTGAATATTTTCGCAGACCAACAAATTCAAACTCCATAGCAACCGGTTTTGGTATCATACCCAGCTACATCCACTTAACAGGAAACAACATGGGAAACCAGGTTGAACGCGAACATTTAAAGTCCGATCTTATCCTGCCTTGGGTCATTGTAGGCATGATGCTTGCGATGCTGGCGGCTTATATCATTATCTGTCATACCGTGGGCGAGCAGTTGCAACAGCCGTTGCCGGAAGCCCAGCGGGTGCTGGTCAGAACAATACTTTATGTTATTGCTATCGTAACTTTTCCGCTGACCAACCTGATCCGGCACATTCAGCTTCGCTTGAATCAAACCATGCCTTGTTCCCCGGCGACACAGGGAGCCGTTGCTACGGCAAAAAGCCGCTATCTGGTGACCGTCATCGTTTCGATGTCGCTGGTTGAAGTTGTCGGAATTTTCGGCCTGGTCATGTTCATGCTGGGCGATGGTTTCAACACCTTGTACATATTCACCGGGCTATCGGCGCTGGGGCTGTTTTTATACCAGCCGAAAGTCAGTGAATACTCCGAAATAATTGACGCAATCTCTGCACAAAGCCATGAATAACTTATTAGCCGACGCTGACCTCTGCGTCAAATGCGGTTTATGTCTGCCGCACTGCCCCACCTACAATAAAACCCAAAACGAAAATGAGTCGCCCCGCGGCCGTATTGCGTTAATTCAAGCCTGGGCGGGCAAGCACCTGGAAACATCGAAAAAGCTGGTTGAGCATATCGACAACTGCCTGTTATGCCGCTCCTGCGAGCGGGTTTGTCCTGCGGTAGTGCCGTACGGGCGGTTGATTAATGATTTCCGCGAACAAATAAAGGGCGAGCGCGATACTACGCTGTCGGTGTCGCTGCTGAAAAGAGTGTCCCACAATAAAACCGCCGGTCGCTTGGCACAATCGGGTTTAAAGTTTTATCAAACCACTGCCTTGCAAAAAACAGCACGATTCCTAAGATTACCCGAATTATTAAGACTCGATAAAATCGATCGCCTATTACCCGATTATCATGACTCAACACCGTTGGCGCCGCATTACCCGACGACTGCCGAAGTGAGAGGCAATGTAGGCTTGTTTATCGGCTGCATGGGTTCTTTGCTGGATCATGAGACCGTCAATGCGGCAATCAAGGTGTTAACTGCGGCGGGATTCAATGTATCCATACCCGAACAGCAGACCTGTTGCGGCGCACTGGATTTGCATGACGGCGATAATGAAACGTCGGGACAGTTGGCCGCAACCAATTGCAGCGCTTTTGCGGATAAAAACCTGGATGCGATAATCACCATCGCCAGCGGTTGCGGCAGTCAGATGCAGGAATACCAGCAGGCTGAGTTTGCCGGAAAGGTGGTTGATATTAGCCAGTTTTTAATCAAATCAGGCTGCGATCTCAGCGAGCAACTACAGCCATTGGCGGCATCGGTATGTCTGCATACGCCGTGTTCGTTAAAAAACGTCATGCGCGAGGAGCAAGGGGCGGTAAAGCTGCTGCAACAAATCCCTGAGATTAAAATGACGCCGCTGCCTGCATCGATACAATGCTGCGGTTCGGCGGGCAGTTATATGCTGGATCATCCGCAAATGGCGCAAGCGTTGTTAAGCGACCTGTTGGGTGTTGCTTTAAAAGACCAGCCTGAATATCTGGTCAGCTCCAATATAGGCTGTGCTTTGCATATATCGGCGGGACTCAGGGAACGGGGAATTGCGCTGGAAGTGCTTCATCCGGTTACTTTAATTGCGCGGCAATTAAAGTAACCGACCAAGAAACCCTCGCAGGTCAGATTTTAGCCCAACCTGCGAGGTGTCGAATAACTAAGGTAGACAGAGGACGGCCTATCCGGGCCGTCCCAAGAGTTAGGCCTTAACTTCCTCATAACGCTGACGGTAATTGTGGCCGTAAAAAATCTCAGTCACTTCCTTATGCAGCTTACTTTCTATTGCCGCTTTTTGATCGGCGGACAAGTCGCATTCCTTTTCGAACAAATAGTTTTCCAGCTCGGTTTCCTTGAGCATCATTTTGGTATGAAAAATATTTTCCTGATACACATTCACATCAATCATCTGATAACTTTCTTGCGTATCGATGGCAATATAGTCCTGAATAGACGTGATCTTATGATCGATATAATGCTTTTTGCCTGAAATGTCGCGGGTAAAACCGCGCACTTTATAATCCATGGTCACCACATCGGACTCAAAGCTGTGAATCAGGTAATTGAGCGCTTTCAACGGCGAAATCCTGCCGCAGGTGGAAACGTCAATATCCGCGCGAAAGGTGCTGATGCCGTTATCGGGATGACTTTCAGGATAAGTATGCACAGTAATGTGGCTTTTATCCAGATGCGCCAACACCGTTTCAGGCAAGGGACCGGGCGATTGGCTGTTCATGCTCGGCGGCGGCGGCGCTTCGCCCTCGGAGATCAGCATGGTAACGCTGGCGCCTTGCGGCTCATAGTCCTGGCGGGCGATATTAAGAACTTGTGCGCCGATGATTTCGGCAACATCTTTAAGAATTTGGGTCAGTTTATCGGCATTATAAGCTTCGTCGATATACTCGATATAAGCCTGTTGCTGTTCAGCTGGCGCATAACAGATGTCATAGATATTGAAACTGAGCGACTTTGTTAAATTATTAAAGCCGTGTAATTGCAATTTATTCAAAATAGTTAAACCTCGATAACTTCAAAATCATGGGTGATTTCCACCACTTTGCTGAGCATGATGGATGCGGAGCAATATTTTTCTGCGGATAATTTTACCGCCCTTTCAACAGCCGACGCCTTTAAATCATGACCGGTGACGATAAAATGCAGATGAATCTTGCTAAACACGCTCGGGATGGCATCAACTCGTTCGGCGGTGACCTCAGTCACACAGTTTACAATGTTATTCCTGCCTTTTTGCAAAATCTGCACCACATCAAAAGACGAACAACCACCCACGCCCAGCAGAAGCATTTCCATGGGGCGCATGCCTATATTACGACCGCCGTGGTCGGGAGGGCCATCCATAACTACGGCATGTCCGCTGCCGGTTTCGCCGACGAACATCACACCATCGACCCATTTAACTGTTACTTGCATTTTTTTTCCCGGTTAAAAATGACGCATAGAGTAGCATAAAAACGCTTATTGCCAGAGTAACAATGTTGATTTTTTTGTTAAAATCCGGCATTGTGAGTGGAATTTAACCCGGCACTGATGATAGATAACTTGTTGCTATGATACTGAAATACCAAGAAACCCCCTATAAAGAAGCGCTGGAACATTTCCTTCGTTTTTGCCATATAAAAAAATACCCTCCCAAGACTACCATTATTCGTCCTGGCGACACAGGCGACCGGCTGTATTTTATCATAGACGGATCCGTCAGTGTTTGCGTGGAAGATGCCGAAGGCGGGCATGAACTGATTCTCGCCTACTTAAATAAAAATGAATTTATCGGTGAAATCGGCATTTTTAAGGTCGCCGAAACGCGAAAAGTCAGCGTTAAAACACGTGGCGAGTGCCATTTGGCCGAAATAAGCTACGAACGACTCCGACAGGTCTTGAAAAAAGATCTCATGGAGCATGGACATGACATATTGTTCATGCTCGGTGAGCAATTATCGACACGGTTATTAAACACCAGCCGCAATTTAAGTGATCTGGCGTTTATGGATGTAGAAGGGCGGATTGCCCGAACCTTGCTTGATTTGTGTAAAAGTCCCGAAGCGATAACACACCCTGACGGCATGCAACTGCATATCTCCAGACAAGAAATCGGTCGCATGGTCAGCTGCTCAAGAGAAATGGCCGGGCGCGTTTTAAAAGAACTGGAAAATAAAAAACTGATTACCGCGCACGGCAAAACCATTGTGGTGTTTGGCACGAGATAACGTCTGAAATCAGCCAGTACTCGGGAGTGCCAAGCCCACATTCATCTCGCCTGAATTGCGCTCTCCCGCCCTTCCGGATCGTATCTGGCGATCCACCTTACGGCGTAACTACCCGAACGATAAAACTATTCTTTTAAGTTAGCCAAACCTGCAACAAACAAGCGCAATTTATTTTGGATGATGCGGGTATTATCAGGCCCCATGCGCAGCATCTGTTTATGTACCGGGTTTAATGCCTCAAGTTGCTGATCGGCAAATTTATAGCGTGCCGATTGTCTTTCCAATGCAATTTGCCCGTCTCTAGCCGGCGCGGCAAGGATTACCGCCGCCGCTTTTGTGAAAATATCTTCCAGACTGTACTCGTCCGGATAACTAAACTCCCTAAAAACCTGCACCAATAACGGCCTGAATTTTTTATACACTGCCAACGTTGCCTGTACATCCAGCGCATTTATTGCCGCAGCCAGCCGGTCATAGCGCTGATAACTTTTCGTGGCGATAAACAGGTTTTCATTATCCTGATCGACTGCAAACGGCTGATCCAACTCAAGAAAGCGCAAATTCTTTTCAAGACGCAATCCCTGCGAAAAATCGTTTGCGATAACCACATATTTTCTGACTAACTGGTCAGTATTCAGCCACCCGGAAAGCATGGGAGAAATACCCGTCATTTCCTCTCGCAACAGCGCGTCACTGTGATCAAGATCAGGCAAAATAAACGAGGCATCCTGCTGTAGCTCTACAAGAGTGTCAGTCGCTGCTCCGGGAACCGCTTCTGTCGTAGTCACTCCGTCTATCGCTTCACTGAGCGACAGCGGATCAACCGTCCCTGTCTCTTTGGAACCTGGAGGAAGCGCCAAAATTCGTGTTTCAGGTCCTGTTACGGCATTGCTTTGCAGATGCTCAAAGTAAAACCATCCTCCCCCCGTCAAAGCGATCAAAATAATCGCCACCAAGATCACGCCCCCGCCGATTTTTTTATCTTTAACCTGATCGTATCGATTCATGTGTAAAACCTTATGCGTATAATTCCACGCGATTATATACCTATGCGAACCGGCTCGTTATGCGTGTAACGACAGAAATCTTCCTGCTTTGATGGATTTTGAGCATTAAAAATTATCAAAATACTGCGCTTGCAGGGATAGAGGAGCGGGAATGGGCAAAATCGAAAGCTTCGCACGTTTATACTGAACGTTTGCAGGGCGGGATTAACCCAACGGTTTATGGATTGAATTCGCCCAAAGAATTCAGGCTGATTTGGCATTCAACACTACCTTTACAATCAAAGGCAGGCATAAAGGGTGCGCCGACCGGGCACTCCTGATTTAGCGATAGTTTTTAATACAAGAATTAAGCGTTGGCTTGCCCGATGATCGAGCAAGCCAACAACATTATTTCCCTGACTTATCCCTTGGACGCTCTCTTGCGCTCATTTTCAGTTAAGTATTTCTTGCGTAAGCGTATTGATTTTGGCGTGACTTCAACCAATTCATCTTCAGCAATAAATTCCAATGCTTGCTCTAAAGTCATTTTCTGAATTCTGGCTAACACCAAACTTTCATCCGTACCCGATGCGCGAACATTGGTTAATTGCTTCGGTTTGCAGGGGTTGACGGTTAGATCATTACTGCGTGAATGCAAGCCCACTAACATGCCTTCATAAACTTCATCGCCATTCACCAACAACAACTCACCACGCTCCTGTAGCGGATGCAATGAATACGTGACGGCTTTACCAGCAACCATTGAAATCATCACACCACGCTGACGACTGCCCACTTCGCCCGGTTTCATCGGACCGTAATGGTCGAATACATGGTACAGCAAACCGGAACCGGAAGTAGCGGTCATAAACTCGGTTTGGAAACCGATCAAACCACGCGACGGCATCATGTATTCCAAACGGATACGTCCCTTGCCGTCAGGAACCATATTGGTTAAGTCGCCTTTACGCTCGCCCAATTTTTCCATGATCGTACCTTGGTGGATTTCTTCCACTTCAATGGTGACCATTTCGAACGGTTCGCACTTTTTACCGTCAATTTCTTTCAGAATAACTTCAGGACGCGATACGCCCATTTCAAAGCCTTCGCGGCGCATGTTTTCAATCAATACCGATAAATGCAACTCACCACGACCTGATACTTTGAATTTATCCGGGTCTCCGGTATCTTCAACTTTTAGCGCGACGTTATGTTGCAGTTCTTTGTCTAACCGGTCGCGAATTTGGCGCGTAGTGACAAATTTGCCTTCGCGTCCGGCAAACGGCGAGTTATTGACCTGAAAAGTCATGGTTACCGTCGGTTCATCAACCGACAAGGGTGTCATGGCTTCTACGCTATCGGGATGGCAGATGGTGTCCGATATTTCCAGCTTTTCGATACCGGCAAAGGCAATAATATCGCCGGCGCGGGCCTCTTGAACTTCAACGCGATCCAAACCATGAAAGCCGTAGACTTGCAGCATACGACCTTTACGCTCAACACCTTCGCGATTAACAATAACCAACGGCATGTTCGGCTTGATAGTGCCGCGCTGAATCCGACCGATACCGATAACGCCGGTGTAAGTGTTGTAATCCAGGCTGGTAACCTGCATTTGGAAAGGTCCGTCTATATCAACCGGCGGAGGGCTAACTTTGGAAATAATCGTTTCAAACAGCGGAGTCATATCGCCGCCGGTGATAGTGTGTTCCAATCCGGCATAGCCATTGATTGCCGAAGCATAAACAATAGGAAAATCCAATTGTTCATCGGTTGCGCCCAAGCGATCGAATAAATCGAAAGTTTGATCGACAACCCAATCCGGACGTGCGCCCGGGCGGTCGATTTTATTGATGACCACAATCGGTTTCAGGCCCAAAGCAA
Source organism: Methylobacter tundripaludum SV96 (assembly GCF_000190755.2). GTDB lineage: Bacteria > Pseudomonadota > Gammaproteobacteria > Methylococcales > Methylomonadaceae > Methylobacter_A > Methylobacter_A tundripaludum. The sequence goes on from NZ_JH109152.1 coordinate 1,854,953, forward strand.
ACGCTTTTTGGGTAACGAATCGGGTTTGCGGCATTGGGCCGTCCACCGCATCAACCAGTAACAATACCGAGTCGACCATCGATAATACCCGCTCTACTTCGCCGCCAAAATCGGCATGGCCTGGGGTGTCGACGATATTGATATGATAGCCGTTCCAATCCAGCGCCGTATTCTTGGCCAGAATGGTGATACCGCGTTCTTTTTCAATATCGTTAGAGTCCATAATGCGCTCAGTTACTTTTGCATGAGCGGCAAACGTGCCGGACTGTTGCAATAATTTATCAACCAGGGTCGTTTTACCATGGTCAACGTGCGCAATAATTGCAATATTTCTTAATTTTTCGATCACTTTTATGGTCTCTAAGGTTTAAATAAACAAATGTAGAAGGCGTTGTGCGCATTCTTTTAAGCATGATGAGTGCGGAAGCACCCTAATGGGTTAATTGCGGGGAAAGAAAGGACGACATGCCGTCATGACTGCTGTTTAGATTTTGTTGGACGCACCCTGCTTGGTCCAATTTGGAGATAAGGTTAACTCTGCTCCCAAGGCAAGCCCTGAAAGCGCCAGCCGCCAAGATTGCCTCGATGCTTGTGCTCATCCAAGGCGCCTTCAAAACCGTCGACAATGTTAATCAACAACTGATAACCGGCCTCTTCCAACGCTTTTGCCGCATCCAGCGAACGTTGGCCGCTACGGCAAAGCAATAAAATCGGCGCATTGCGATCAAGTACAATTTTTTTAACTTCGGCAACAAACTGTGGGTTAACCTGCCAATCGGGCGCTTCCTTCCAGGGAATTGATATTGCGCCGGGAGGGTGTCCTACAAAGGAATGTTCAACTTTTGTTCTTACATCCACTAACACGGCATCGGAATTATTTTGTAACAAATCCCATGCCTGTTGCGGATCTAAATTTTCTATCATCGTGTTTAATCTCTATGTGCGTTTTTGACGCTCTCGGCAATTGCTCCCGGCAATCGTACTTTTTGCGTCCATGCGTCAGGGCTATCAGGTTACGGGCACGAAGCGCATCGCTGTAATAAGCTCAACATCACTACGTTTGTCCTACGCCACTGCTTTTTCTCGCATAAAAGCCCAAATCCATGGTTTATGACTGCCTATTATCTCATCCCTTAGGCCACGGTCAAGAAACCAACTCATGACAATGCCATCAAAGCCGCTTTATACATTCAGAATGGCTACGTTTTTCTTGCCAAGTATTAGTGTTTAGCCCTTACCGACAGGGATACGGCTAGGTCATCAGCAGAGGCTTTGGCTAATCCGCATAAGCCGCTATATAACTCATCACAACAAACAAAATATCAGGCAATCACCGCCAAAATGCCCTGCTGATCACCATTCTTATTCCATTACCGGCGGGATAACACTCACCCGATGCTCCAGCCATTCCTGCAAAAAGTCCATAAAGCTTCTTACTTTAGCTGACAAATACTTTCGATGCGGATATACCGCATGAACGTCCAAAGGCGGCGACGTATAATCTTCCAGAACAACTTTCAACCTGCCCTTTTCAATGTCCCGACCGACAATATAAGTGGGTAACATCACCAGCCCCAAGCCGCTAATTGCAGCGATTCGTATCGGATCGGCGACATTGGCCTGCATTCTTCCGGAAACATTGATTCCTGTATATCCGGCTTCGCCTTTAAAGAGCCATTTATTTCTCGGTGCAATGGCCCAATTAACCAGACAGCTGTGATTTTCCAAATCTTCCGGCGTCTCGGGGATACCGTATTGCTCAAAATAATCCGGTGATCCGCAAACAACCAGCGACGAACTGGCTAATTTCCGGGCAAACATACTGGTATCATCCAAAGCGCCCAGAAAAATAGCGACATCGATCCCCTCATCTATCAAATCGCCGGGGCTGCTCTGTATAATCATTTCAATGGTTAAATCGGAGTGTATTTTCAGAAATTCAGATACGGCATGAGCGATATGCGTCGAGCCGATTACCGGCGGCGCACTGATCCTTAAAACGCCTCTCGGCTCCGTCTGTAGATGCGTTACCGCGGCTTCCATTTCCTCAACCTCAAGCAACACTTGCTGACATCGTTCCAGATAGGATGCGCCCACGTCGGTCAGGCTTAAGCTGCGTGTGGTCCGGTTGAATAATCGCGTACCCAGCACACCCTCAAGATGCATGATATGTTTGGTTGCCATGGCCCTGGAAATATCCAGGTCACGCGCACCACCAGCAAAGCTTCCGGCCTTTGCCACGCGAACGAAAACGTTCATGCTGGTTAATTTATCCATGGGGTTATCTCTTTAAATCCTGAAAAGGGTGACCGGTTTAACAAAGCCAATTGTTTCTTATAATCAAAATAATAGCTTCATTATACGTTATATTGTATCCAACAAATATCCTTGCATAGTTGACTGCCTAAATCGCTTTTATCCATTCACCAGCCGCCTATCTTCTTTCCATAACACGTCTTCAATTTCACACTGCGGTATAAAACCGGTAACGGCATCGGCCAAAACGCCCCTGACCCGCTCAAAATCATCGTCTTCTGTTGCCTGCTCCAAGGTTGCCAGCATTTTCTCCAGCTCGGCCCAGGGAATAACGTGCTCTTGTGCGCGCATAATTCTTGCGTGATCGGTCTTGGAAACATTATCGCCAATCAACAGCTCTTCATACAGTTTTTCTCCAGGCCTTAGACCCGTATAGCTAATCTCAATATCGCCGTCGGGATGCTCAGCATCCTTGATTTCCAAACCACTCAAATGAATCATTCTCTTGGCTAAGTCAACAATACGAATAGGCTCGCCCATATCCAGCACAAACACATCGCCGCCATGGCCCATTGCACCCGCCTGAATAACCAACTGCGACGCTTCAGGTATGGTCATAAAATAGCGAATGATTCTTTCATCAGTCACCGTTACCGGCCCGCCTCTTGCGATCTGCTCTTTAAACAACGGCACAACGGATCCGGAAGAACCTAATACATTACCAAACCGCACCATCGTAAAACGGGTCCGAAGATTATTAACGGCATTTAAACTGAGCGCCTGCAAAATCAATTCAGCAAAGCGCTTGGTCGCTCCCATGGTATTAGTTGGCCTGACGGCCTTATCCGTTGAAATAAGCACAAAGGTTTCAACGTCCGCCTTTATCGCTGCCTGTGCCACATGCAAAGTGCCAAAGATATTGTTCCAGACCGCTTCGCCCGGATTTCTTTCGACCATCGGCACATGCTTATAAGCGGCCGCATGATAGATTGTTTGCACCTTGAAAGTATTGCATATTTTTTCGCAGCGCTTGGCGTTCGTGACCGAACCCAACACGGGAATAAGCTTTATTTCCTCAGCATTGTTTATATCGCCGGGGATGGCGGGTGTGCCGTCGGCCAGTCGTGAACCGGCGCGGCGTTTGGTTAACAGATGCTGCAACTCTTTTTCTATGGCATAAAGCGCAAACTCGCTTATTTCAAAAAGAATCAGCGAATTCGGCTGCAACCGGATAATTTGCCGACAAAGTTCGGAGCCGATAGAACCGCCTGCGCCGGTTACCATCACCACTTTTCCGGCAATATTGGCATGCAGTAGCGACTGATCGGGCGCTACTGCGTCGCGTCCCAAGAGATCGGCAATATCAACCTCCTGTAGCGCATCAACGGTGACTTTGCCTTGGGCAATATCAGACAAGCCAGGCATGGACATGACATGAACGGCAAAAGGCTCTAATAAACGAATAATTTCACTTTTACGCGCCCGGTTAGCCGATGGCATAGCCAACAGAATATCTGAAACCTGATGCCTTTCTATCAAGTACCTTAAGGAACTGAGCGGATAAATCCGCAGGCCGTTGACCTTTTGTTTTTGTAACAACACGTCATCGTCAATGAACGCTATGGGCCTGAATTCGCGCCCATAGCCTAATGCGGAAGCCAGCTGCACCCCGGCGTTTCCCGCGCCGTAAATCACTACATTTTTTTTGCTATGACTTTTTACCCCCCGGCCTCCCCCCAAGTTTAAATAAAGCTCTCCCAGCCACCAACGTGCAAAAAAACGACTACTACCCACCAGCAGCATCATATTCAACCAATTTAACGGCAACACCGTCCGAGGAACACCCTTGATGCCGGACTCATACAGGACAAACGCAAAAACCAGTGCATACAGCGTAGTCGCCTGAATAATGGTCCATAACGCCCTAACCTCTATGTAGCGAATAATCGCCCGGTACAAGCCCATCTTAATAAAAATAGGCACAGCAATAACAGGCGCAGCAGCAAACAGATACCACTCGTCGCTTTTGGGGACATACAGCTCTCCCCAGCGCAAAGAAAGAGCAGCCCAAAGAGCAAATATGGCAAAAAATACATCAGCACTAATGAGGATAAAGGCCTTCTTTTGTCGTGGAAGGAGAATAAACCAAGTGCGCGTGTGTGATCTCATGAATTAGTCCTACTTATTTATCGCAATAACCCGTTTTATTATACTCGATTAAATAAGTTCACTTGGCCTGCCTGGCTTGAGCCTGACGATCACCCGCTTTATAACGATATGCCAACAATAATAACGGCAAATACGCCACCATGAGCCCCACAATGCCGTCCAATTTATCCAATGCAACCAGTCCGGCAGCAGGCATCAACCAAAAAACATTAATAGCGGCTACTGCCAACGTAACCGGGCGATGAGCGCCCAAGATGCGTGATGCATATTGATAGGCATGGCTACGATGCGCCTCATAAAACTTCTCCCCCCGCAATACGCGGCGAGACAAGGTAACGGTTGCATCAACAATGAATACGCCCAGCAAAATCAACCATACCCAAAATAACCGGGGGTCAATCCACGCCGCTTGCACCGAAAGCAGCGCCAGCATAATACCCAAAAAACCGCTACCGGCATCCCCCATAAAAATACGGGCGGGCGGAAGATTCCAAAAAAGAAACCCCAAAACGGCTGTAGCCAGAAAGGCCGTCAGCATCCAAGCCGTTGAATCCGGCGCAACAAGCCAGACCATCAACGCGCCGCTGCAACAAACCGTAATCGCCTCAATACCGGCAAGGCCATCGATGCCATCCATGAAATTGTAAAGATTGAGCAACCAAACTATATAAACCGCCGCACACAGATACCCAAGCCATCCCAAATTCAGCGAATATCCAAAAGCCGCGAGCGGAGGAAAGCCGCCCAGCCAATAAAGCCCCCAAACCGCCGCACCGAAATGCACCAATAAGCGCCAGCGCGCGGCAATGTGTCCGTGATCATCCAGAAAACCAGTTACCGCAACGGCGAACCCGGCGCCCCATAAAGCCAAAAACACAGGGGTAGAAAGCAAATCAAACGTGTTTAAAATGGGCAAAACAGCCAGAAACGACACCACAACAGCAACACCGCCGCCTCTGGGCGTCGGCACCGAGTGCGAGCTGCGCTCATTGGGAATATCGATTAAGTTCTTCGCCAAGGCGTACCGGCGCAAAAAACCGGTGAGCGCCCAAGACGCTACACTCGTTAGCAAAATAAACCACCAAAAAATCATTTGTGCCTCACTTAGTCATTGACGACTGTATGGATATGGACGCGGGGGGTACGACGCCACGGATAGAGGAGGTAGAGCGACACAGGAGTAGTTGCCGAAGCCAGAACTCCGATAATGCAGATTATTTCCGTGAACTTACTGAAAACGGGTCCCGTAGAAAATCGTCGGCGTAAAAAACCGAATGCCTTAACTTGAATATTACCAAAATCAAACAGGCTATGATTTTTGTAAAAAATCCGTTGCCGTTTTCTTCAAAGCATCATCCACACTCACAGGAGGCTGCCAGCCCAGCAGATCACGCGCTTCGCTAATATCAACTTGAAGTGAATTACACAAACGCTGCGCCATATCACGCTTACCCACCAACATAGCGGCGGCTTTTAATATCCAGATAGGCATAGGAAACAGTTTGACGGGCTTGCCCAATGCGTTGCCCATGCGTTGCAACAGTTCGGTAGTAGACAGATCCTCACCGTCCGCCGCCAAAAATGTCCGGTTAGCCGCTGCCGGATGATCAATGCAGGTTATGATCAAATCGACCAAATTATCCAATGCAACAAAACTGCGCTTATTATGAATGGCGCCCAAAGGTAACGGGATACCCTTCTCAAGCCAATGCATCATACTGTAAAAATTGGCCTTCACGCCCGGCCCATAGACCAGAGGCGGGCGAATGATCACTACTTCCATACCGGTTTCATCAGCCAATTGTCGTAACGCCTCTTCGGCTTCGAGCTTGGAAATACCGTAAGGGTCAACTGGTGCGGGTTGATCCTCAACGGTATAAGGCCGTCCCAACAGCGTACCTTCACCATTTACCTTGATCGAACTGATAAAAATGAAGCGCTGCACGCCTGCATCGGCCGCCTGTCGAGCAAGATTCCAGGCACCCTCAATATTTATCTTACGCAACTCATCCAGCGGATCGGCTGCGCTATCCTTCATTACATGCACATGCGCAGCAAGATGAATAACCACTTTTATACCGAGCAATGCATTCGTCCAATCCGTTTCGCCGTTTATCTCGCCGATTGACACGGTCTCAATATTTTCGACTTGTGAATTCTCAAGGCGCAATGCCGCACGAACGGATTGCCCTTGGCGAAACAATTCAGCACAGAGCGATTTACCTATAAAACCTGAAGCTCCCGAGACCAACATTTTCATATACTCGAACTCACCGTATTAACTCAAACAAGCGGATCGGGAGTTTCAACGCCAGAAATAACATATTGGTATATAACCCATTCTCTTTGCACGCCCTGACAATTTCCCAATTCAGCTTAACACTCGACATAAATCCGCTATTACTCAATCCACCGGAACGCATAGTCACTGTGACCTTATCAATAAATGACCACGATATTTTTTGCCTGATCAGCAACCTGACCAGCATCTCAAAATCGGCAGCTATTTTATAATTCGTTTTATACATCCCACCTTCTTCATAACAAGATTTTTTGCAATAAAAGGTAGGGTGGGGGGGCATTACTCCGATCCGCAGTAACGCAGAATTAAATTTGGCAACCCGATACTTCCGTAGAATTTTTTTAAGATTATTTTTGTCGACAATATTGAGACAGGAAAAAACTGCATCTACTTTCGCCATGTAAAACCTGTCCGCTATGTCTTGCAATACATTTTCATCAGAAAACATATCATCTGAATTTAACATACCAACATACTCTCCTGAACAAAGGGATATACCTTTGTTCATCGCATCGTAGATTCCGCCATCCTTTTCGCTACTCCAATAATCGATGATATGATCGTACTGTCTCAAAATATCAACCGTTGCATCGCTAGAGCCGCCGTCAACAATGATATGTTCAATGTTCTCATAACTCTGCTTTATAACGCTTTCTATTGTGTCCCGTATTGTTTCCGCACCATTAAATACTACGGTAATTACCGTGATTAACGGCTTACCCGGCAATGAATGCTTATAGATGCCTTGAGAACGTAATCCGCCCTCCACCTTATGCGTTTGGGATGAACAGTTAAGTTTGCAGTCAGGATCATTTTTTATCGCGGAATGCACTGAGGCTGCAATTATTGCTTTCAAGCGGCCTCTCCTTCATCAGTCGCAAGACCCAACATCGCAGCAGCAACTTCTTCCCAGTTTCGCGGTATTACCTTAAGGTTTTCTGACCACTCCGGCCACCACCCTGAATCAAGACGCTCGCTTAAATTTACTACAGCGACATACAGCGAATTCAAATCCTCAGGATTAAAGTAAATCGCCTGATTCCCACAAAGCGTTCGAGCGTAAGGCAGGTCAGGGCAAATAATCGGCAGGCCTATCCACATTGCTTCGACAAGCGGAAACCCGAAACTCTCGGAAAGAGAAAGAAATAAAAGTGCATCTGCATTTTCATATGCCTTTATAACTTTATCCGGGGCAAGCCTATCGACGCAATGTATCCATGCTATTGCAGGGTTTGGATTCAAGTTTTCTGGAATTGTAAGTAATAATTCAGATACAGGCCATACGTTTGCTCGATCAGCCTGAATCGCTCTTAAGAAGCGATGATTTTTGTGTGGGTAAACTGCAGCCGGATAAAAAAGCCGCAAACCAGAGTCTGTCCGAATATTCCTTTGAGTCCGTTTAAGTTGAGATTCAAGTAGCCAGAGTGGAGCGGGCTGCGCAATGACATGTACGCGACCTATTATTTCTGGGTAGGTATCAATAAGAGCCGCTTTCATGGCCTCAGTTTGAACAATGAAGGTTGAAACATAGCCTATGTTGAGCTTGAACAGCCAACGTGCTATCCAATACTTGATAGCGCCAAGTTGCCTGCCTGTACTTGCACCTTGCGCCAGCAGGGGAGTTTGAACGAAGACCGTTTGTTTCGTTTTACTCCTGACAGGTATATCGCCTAGCACCAGCAACGGAGTAGTGCCATCAAACTTGCTGCCGAATAGCGTACATTCCAGTAATCTTGAAATTGAATTGGGTAAATATCGTTTGTAGCATATCAATTTGGTTTCATGACAAGCGGTTTCGTAATTGGAAAGCTCGCCCCGAGACGGCAGGTAAACCGCTTCCAATTTATAATCCAAAAGCCGCTCAAAATTCGGCAGCAAGGACTGAATTAATTGAACAGCGCCAAGCCCTGCAATATTGGTAAGATGAAGACGAACCGCCTTTCTTTCCCTGACGTGCTCAGTCATAATCATACCAAGGACAAGAAGGCTTCGGTTGCATTGCGTTAGACAAGTCATCTCTGAGCACATCGAACATATAACGACCGGCCACGTCAGGCTCAAGCGCCGCACCAGCATTCCGGGCCGCAAGACGCATTTTTTCCAAATGTTCTGGTGCGTTTGCAAACGCATTCACTTTATGCTCCAGATCAGACACATCTTCACTGGTGAAAATCACGCCGCATCGCCACTTTTCAATGACTGCTCCCGCGCCCACCCGGTCGCTGCAAATAACCGGAACTCCCGCCATCAGTGCCTCATTAACGACGACTCCCCAACCATCATATCGGCTCGGCAGCACGAGAGCGTCATAATCGGCAATAACGGCTTGCGATTCTCCGAAAGGAATCAAGCCGCAATACCGAACGGTAGACTGGTCGAAATCGAATTGATGGGAATCGCCATAACCGTAAGCATCAACTGTGACCGCGGCTCCATTTCCATTCAGGTTTCTAACCGCCTCGATCAATACATCCAATCCCTTGGTTGTAATCAATGTCCCGATGAAAATCAGTCTTAAACCGGTCTTTTTCGAATCGGTCGCCGGCGGTTCTGAACGAAGGCGTTCAGAACGCGGCACAAAGTACCCAAAGGGAAAGATTTTTTCCTTGGCTATGCCGATACTTCGATATTGCGATGCCGCAAGTGGTGAAATAGCGAAGACGCCGGCGATACGGCGGCTCAGCATCGCACCATAAAAACGGTATAAAATTGGGCGCAGTAATGCTTTAGCCCAATTAATGAGTTTATGCTTATCAGTTAGATAACCGGCAGAAATTGGAGAATAAGACTCCGAGATTAGAAACACTCTTAGCCCCATTGCTATGGCCAGCAATAACGTAACAATCAACCTCGGTTGTTCAAATGGACTGCCAAAAAGATGGACAGCATCTCGATGCGCCAGAAGCTGCTGAATAATATACTTGACCCACCCTTTTTGCGGAATCAGCTGGGGGGAAAGCGATGCCGCATGTCGATTCACCCAGCCTTGTAATTGCCGCGATGGATGTTCAGTCTTGGCGACATACACTGTTAGAGGGCATTTTGCCGCCTGTTGCAGCGCTTCCAACGTATATGACTGATGATCCGTTAAAATAGGATGCCAACTGACCACTTTCAATGTTGCGCTCCAGTTGAAGACTCAAACAGGAACTCGCTCAGCATTTGACCCACTCTTTCCGGTGCGCATACTGCCGATACGGCCTGCACACCACTTAGCGATAAAGCGTTTGCGGCATCGCGATTCTCGACAATCCAACGCAGCTTCTCGATCAGCAGTTCCGAATCGTCAGCCTCCAAATAGATAGCGCCCTCAGCAAGCACTTTTCGAACATCGCTAATGTCCGTCGTGACGACGAGTATGCCTTGGCTGGCAAATTCAATGACTTTCGATGGGAATGTCGTATCTGCAAGTGCGCCTGAGTTTGGTTTAAGGGCAAGGCCAACATGAGTCCCCGCGAGTATCTGCTTGTATTCTTCGTCTGTTGTGCGGCCGTATACAATGACTTCGGGATCTCCGGGGCTGTCCGCCAACGCTTTAAACTGCTCAAGACAGTCGCCCTTGCCGGTAATCCTAAAGCTTATGTTTTTCGCCCATGACGGGGATTCCTCTCGCAACATATTAATGGCGTTGATTAGCAGTGGTGCGCCGGTGTCGTATGAAACTGTTCCTCCCAAAAGAACGGTGATTGGCGACAAATCCCAGCTTGCTATTGTAGACAGGGCTTCTGTAGTCCCGTAACAACATTGGGTGGGCCGCAGCTTGGTCGTGCTTTCAAGCGCCCGGCACGCAAGTAGCGCACCTCGTGAACATAGTTTATCGAAGAGCCGGCTTAAAATACGTGACCTTATACCGGATACAGACCAAAGGTTTAAATCAATCGCGCCATCTTCCAAATCCAATGCCGTCTCAATCCGAAAAATTTTTGCGAAAATCAAAATGGGCAAGTAGGCCGACATGCGATTATAAAAAAGAGCTGTTTTCTTCACCTTTTTTCTATGCAAACCCCAGAGTATTGGAACGGACGAAAATAATGTCAGCAACTCGGAAAGAACCGGGAAATGAAAAAAAGGTAAGTAAATAACAGGCACACCATCCAACCGATACACCTTACCGCGAAAATAACGACCAGAGTTATTCTGTTTGCCGCGTCCCAAGCTAATGACTAATGCACGCACCCCTGCTTTACGCATAGCTTTAGATAAAAGAAAGACCTTACGTGAGGCCGCGGGGCTATCCGTTACAATGCCTCTTTCGAGGCGCGTTACATCATCAAGAGCATTGCAAATAAAAAAAAGATTACGCATCGTTTAAGTAAGCTTTTTTTTGAATACGGCGGGCACGCCACCCACGAGTACGTCTGCCGGCACATCACGTGTTACAACCGAACCGGCGGCAACGACCGCTCCAGGCCCGATATTGACTCCTCCCAATATTCGGGAGCCCGCACCAATCCAACAGCCATTGTTAATCACTATAGGCTTTGCCGTTCCAGTACCCGCCCGACGCGATGCTGTACCAATGATATGCCCCCCCGTAATAAACTCAACGGCCGGACCTATGTCACAGCGCTCACCGATCAAAATAGGAACTTCCATGTGTGTGTAAAAAATCACACCAGGACTCAGCCACGTATCACGGCCAATACGAAGTTGGCCGCGACCATATATCCAACCTCGGCCACATACAGAGACATTTTCGCCAATCTCAACATGACTTAATTTAAGGCATAGCCGTCTAAACCAAAAGCACCGCGATGGCGGCAATATAAGCAGCAGAAAGTTTAGTAAATGTCTAAGCATTTTTATAGCCATAACAAACTGAAAAGCCACATACCAATTCGACCACGCTTTTCAATGAACTTATGCTTTTCCCTTGTTGAAAGCCCAACCGACGGCCATCTGTAGAAAATTTTCGTCTACTTAACACCATGGTTTAAAATCGATTTGGATATTTGAAGAGTGTTCATTTCTTAACTTCATCATGCAATTTAAGATTTTTATTTTAATATTGCCAGCTTTAACCAATACCTTCTGTACCATACCGCTATACGGCACTACCGATACATTCTTACATCATATTAGCGCTTTTGGAAACGGGGTAACGACAATGGAAATTAAAGATGCGGACTTATGACTCATGGATTTAGCAATAAAGAATCTATGTGCGTATACTCTATCATTTTACGCACAACATGACGCATTTTAAACTCGCCTGTCAGACTAATTTACTGAAGGCATCGTCAACACACCCTTACCCCAAACCAGGTCGACCGAACGAAACAGTGCGGGGTCTGAGTTCACATAATCACAACAATCTGACACTACATCTCTATACATGGTAACCCTCAAAATGTGTCATGTGCCACATCCTCCGCCGACAGCACGAACGCCCTGGGCTTGAATCCTAAGTCTCGCGATGCGTCAGCATGATCAAACACCAAATCACGGTTCATACGCTCGGCCATGGCAGCCGACCACTGCCGATAACGCCGCAAGCGGCGCAACATAGTCACCGCCAAGCGGAAAGTCCAGAGCGGGACAGTCAGCAAGCGCAGACGACGACAGAGAGCAGAAAACACACGTGCGACCATGTTGCGATAAGTGAGCGTCTCGCCACCGGAAATGTTATACGCCTTGTTCGCTGCGCAAGGCGCCCGCAAAGCGGCCAGACATGCACCTGCTACATCCGCTACGTGAATAGGCTGGCGCAGGCCGTTTGCCTCGCCAAACAAGGGAAAGAAGCCAAACCGCCGGATGAATCGCGCAATCTCGGCAATATTTTTGTCCCGCCCCAAGCCATAAATCAGCGTAGGACGCAGAATCACCCATTCCACCCCGCGGCTTTCCGCCCACTCCCGCACCCGCGCTTCCGCATCAGTAAGCCGAAGTGCTATGGCCTGTTCCTCCGGGTCGGTGGAATCCTCCTTGGTGAACCGACTGGTGGAGGACAGCACCACCACACGCTTCGCGCCCTGCGCATCAAGCAAGGCAAAATAATCCGGCAACACCCAAATAGGAGCGACACAAATCCAAAACGAAATGCTCTCCTCACCCGCACGCGAAAGGGCCGGCGACAGGGTCGTTGCCGCTTGATGGCCTGACTGAATGGCTAATGATTCCATCAGGGGAGCTGGAGAAGAAAAGCCAAGCTGCCGCCACGCCACCCTATCTCCGCTCTGCCCGACCGCCGACCGCGAGAACGCCGTCACCTGCCACCCTGCCTCAGTCAGCATCGGCAGCAAACAGGTCCCCACCGAACTGGTCGCACCAAGAACACCTACAAGGTTTAGCGGTAATCCATCACCCTCTGGGAGAGAGGTCATGGGAGTCGCATTATCAACCATGCCCAAACCCCAACGCCTGTCCGGCACGTTTGGCTGAATAGTAAGTAGCCACGAGGCCAAACCGCAGCCACACGCCTACCACAACCAACCCCATCAGCGCCCCCGGATACTGGTGTCGAAAGAACTTCTTGTAAAAACGAATCATCCCTTTATGCTTGTGCCATTCGACAAACACCGGCCGACTTCTCCCGCAAACTCCTAACGCATGAGTGATTTGCGCCGATGGAACGAACAGAATCCTCCACCCTTGTTGTCCAAAGCGCATACACCAATCCAGATCTTCACAATGTAAAAAATAGCCCTCATCCCATTCTCCGACATCCTGCATTGCCGCACGTCTGACCATCATGCAGGCACCAGAAATTGCCTCCACCTCAATGGCGTGATCCGGCAACGGTTGTTTATGCAAGTGAAAATCAAAGAACAAATGCGGCCAATGATCCGAAAAACGTGCCAGCCAAAATGCGCGCACAAAAGAACGCCAAGGCGTGGGTATAGCCCGGCGGCCACCTGCTTGTTCGGTTCCGTCCGAATTAGCAAGCAAGCCCCCGACCATACCCACGCGCTCATCCACGTGTATAGCTTCCAACAACTTGGCCAACGTACCCGGTTTGAAGCAACAGTCCGGATTAAGAAACAGCAGGAACGGAGCAGAGGCAACACGTGACCCACTATTACAAGCCGCAGCAAAACCAACGTTGGTTGGATTTTTAATTATCTGTACGCATGGCAAGCCTTGCAAAGCATCCAAACTGCCATCCGTCGATGCGTTATCAACCACGATAATTTCAATTTCCAAAGGACAATTCAGCAACGAATCGACACAGCTACGCAACAGCTCACCAGCGTTATAATTGACGATGATTGTCGAAATGACGGCATTCATATATATTTTCTACAAAGTTTTGTTGTATTCATTGGGGTGGTGCTGATTAAATCGGCGTTTCTTTGCAGATAGTATTCGCCAGATTCTGCGTCACTTGCCTCAACAACAGCAACCAAAACAGACACTTGACATGTCTTTCGCAAAGTTCTACACCAGATTGCGAGGTTCATGCTAACGGCGATTTCTGAAAAACAGGCTTCTCTGGCAATTGTAGCCGGCCAGTTTTTTCACCCGTTAAGCAATGGGACCGTTATCCAAAAACTAAGCCTCAATACTTATGTAATTCATAAGCCATTACGTATACCGTTTTTGCCCTTCAAGCCATCAATCACACCAAGGCACATCATTTTAAGACATGTTAAACGATTCTCTGCTGCCCAGCTAAAGAAAACCGCGATTTTTAAACATCTGGCAATATCGGCAAATTTCCAGCTCAACGGCATATACCTCCGACGGTACAGTAATACGCTATTGCGAAACATATAGTAATACCGAAAAGGCTTGTGAAAAGGCACCGTCCGCTTACGCAAAAACCAAACTTCCTTTCGCTGCTCTCCGAGCGCATGCATCATCACCGCGCCACATAGCCCGAATATTTGGAATCCTTTGGATTTTGCACGAAAGCACCATTCCGTATCCACATGATCAATAAACAGGCTTTCATCCATTAGCCCAACAACTTCCAGCACTGCAATTGAAAGTAATGACCCGGAAGAAACTAAAAAATCCGCATCCACAAAGGATGTATTATTCTCGCATCCACAATGAATAAAACGAAACATCCCGACTTTTACAAATCGAGATAACACACCATTCTCTGCATCGCGGTATTGAGGACCAATTGCCGCTACCTGAAAACCTTTTTCATTCAATGCGGCACAGGCGGATCGCAATCGAATCACCATATCCGGCCCTACCTGACTGTCCTGGTCCAGCAACAATACAAATTTTGAGCCTTGCTCAATTGCGCGCCTAATCCCAATATTATGGGCAGCGCCGATTCCCAAATTTTCTTGCTGCCGGAGCAGGTGAAATTTTGCATTTGCCTGATCTTCAAGTTTATCGAACCAGCCAGATGAAAAGTTTGACGAAGCATTATCTACAATAAAAATATCAGATACTTGACCAGAAACGGCTTGAATTGCAGCACGAAGAGCTTCGGTGTCGGGATTATAGGTAACCAACACTGCCGACACATCGTGGCAATAATTTTTTTTTATCATTACCCTCTCAAAATTTAAAAAAGGCGAAATAGCCCATGTCAAAACCTCATCGCGATCGGTGCGATTTGTTCCTCACCTCACGATCCTTGCCAAGCATTTAATTTTTTCTCGCAACAATTACAAATTGTCCTCCAAGAAACCACCATATTGGTGGAAATGTCAAATAAAGCCTCACTAAAATAGGCCATTGCGGCAATTGACTAGCCGTTGAGAATGGAACGAATTTGGGAATTACTTCTTCGACTATAAATCCCGCTTTTTCAAAAGCCTCTTTGCAAGACAAGTGACTTAATGGCAAAACATGATCGAATTAAAATTGATGTAAATGTGTTTATTTTAAAAGGGGTCTATTTTAAATAGGGGTCAGACCCTGAGGTATCTTCTGAGGTATCCTCAAATCTTCCTTATGAATCTCAATCCACGCTTGTACCATTTTGAGTTGCTTAGGAGGAAGACGTCCGTCAAAGACAGAGCCATCAGCAATGGATATTGCGGCCTCTTCGCCTTGGTAGCGAACATGAATGAGTGGAAGATGGTGACGCCTATTATCTCGAAAGTACATCAAGACAAGAATTCCGTAAAACATGCTGATAGTTGGCATAGAGAACCTCTAACAAATTAAGAATTGCGATTTTAGTTCAAATCAATGAGAAACTACAGAAGTCTTCATGATTTAACATAACCAGCCATTGTGGAAAGAGGAAGGAGCTTTCATGTAAACGCAATTTAGAAATGTCCTCTATGCTGCAAAGTAGAAGTGTCCCCTGTATTGGTTTTCTTTTTCCACTACCCAATTTTACTCACGATCAGGAGGAGGTGGGGTTTTCATCCATTTCTAATTATTGTGGTGCTCACTTCGCCCAAGTGTTGTCTTGATGGAGCGCCCGCACTGCGTTTTTCATCATTTTTATCCTGTTTTTCTTTGATGAAATTTAGAACCGCTCCCAATCGCTTATTACTTACTATTTCCCCTTGATCGATTTTTTTGATTTTATCGAATATGCGGTAGGGGAGCTCGCGATTGTCACATTTGATTTTTATTGTGCCATCGAAGTATTCATAAACGGTCACTTTATTCCGGGCCAGGCTTCTGTTATCAATTGAATCCTCAATCAGGTAGAGTGCCTTGTCGTATTGCAGGGTTAGATTTTTAGACAAAGTTCTATTTTCCTGCCATGAAAAAATTTCATTTAATTCTTCATGAGGCAGCAATTCACGGTGCATATTCTTGGAATCAACTGATTCCACTCCAAACTGTTTGTTAAATTTATCCATAAATTCCGGCAAGAATTGATTTCCTTGTTCGGCACCAGAAATATTCATAAGCCGCATTTCTTTAATCAAACGATCTTGCAGGGTTCTATTGACACGTTCAACGCGGCCTTTGGCCTGCGGCGTATTGGCGCAAATAATATCAATGTTCAATTCGGTTAAGGCTCTTCCAAATTGAGTGACACCATCACCACCTAATTCACCTGTTTTATTAACACGAAATACGCAGTGTTTATCACTATAAAACGCAACGGGCTTGCCATGCTTCTCTAAATATCGGCGAGTGGAATCAAAATAAGTGAACGTTGACTCTGATTTTACAAATTGGCATTCCATGAGTTTCCCCGTTGCATCATCGATATAAACAAGAAGTGTGCATTTAGGCGCTCTGCCTTCAAACCAGTCATGTGGCGAGCCGTCAATCTGTATTAGCTCACCAAAGCATTCACGTCTATTACGAGGCTGGTGGACGCGTTTTAACCGACTACTTTGGGGTATCCATAATTCCGCATCAATCATCCATTTTCGTAACGTTTCCCGAGAAATAGTTAGCTCATGGTTTTCACTTAATTTTTCACAGGCAAAAGTTGGCTTAAAATCAACGTAGTATTGTTTGACATAAGCTATGGCCAATTCTTTAATCGAGTCTGGATACTTGTGATTACTTGGATTACCGCGTTTCTTGCTGACAACACCTATGGCTCCATTAGCTTTATACGCTTTTCTTAACCGCCTGATCTGGCGAACGCTCAAACCTAATTGCTTGGCAGCTTCATGTTCGAATAGCCGTTTATCAATCAATTTTTGTAGAATTTCTATGCGATGTAATTCTTTGTTGCTCATAGTAATGATGTCCTGCATAGCTGTCGTTATCCATGGTGTAAATTTACAAAAAACTGTAAATTTACACCGGAGAGGACATTTCTACTTTGCTAAAACAGGACATTACTATATTGCGCTTACAAGGAAGGAGCTTTC
Organism: Methylobacter tundripaludum SV96; assembly: GCF_000190755.2. GTDB lineage: Bacteria > Pseudomonadota > Gammaproteobacteria > Methylococcales > Methylomonadaceae > Methylobacter_A > Methylobacter_A tundripaludum. The sequence goes on from NZ_JH109152.1 coordinate 1,872,383, forward strand.
AATCAAACCTGACCCACCATTGGTCCAGATGCATCAAATGTATGATTGCAAGACCTGCCCCCCATAGACTCTTAACAGAAAAACCAGAATCAATGTAAATATGCTTATTTTAAAAAGGGTCTCCCCCCTTTTTCGGTATTTGTTACCACGCAATTAAAGGGAATCTGATAAAGGTGCATTGTCTGGGTAAGTGCAAATATCTTTAAATCACATTTATGTGAATCCGTTATATCTGGAATGGAGAAAGAAAAACCCGACAATACAGCTCTTTTCTCACCTAAAGAAACAGCAACATCTGAACGTAATTTATCAACTTCTCCAGCACCCACGATGGACTCGCCTAACATCGCAACAACAAACTGTACTGTTTCAATTTTTGAGGGTATGAAAACCCAACCTGAAATTAAAAGCCCATCTAATACAGGACTAACCATATCGATGGCTGAATGTACAGATTTTGTATCTAACGGAATTGTTAATAATGCTTCACCTTTACGAATAGTTAGACGATGAATGAAATCTTCCTTTTTCAATCTATTTTTTAATCTATACGAAGTTAATAGTGTAGAGTCAAATATATCATCAACTGCACGAACCAGCATTGTTGATTCTATATTAGAACTTGCCAAAAACGTTGTTTTCCATGAAACAAAGTTAGTCAAAATCATCCAAATAGCAATTAGTAATAAGATTAATTTATGTATTTTTCCCATCAACTTAATCATTACTTATTTTAATTTTCAAAGCAATCTCTGCTCTTTTGACAACTAAAGCAATTAAATACAGTACAAATGGAATCGTTACAAAAAGATAACGTCCTTGAGCTTGTGGCAATCCATTTTGGGAAGTCATAATAGAAACCATAGTAATTGATGGAAAAAGCCCTAAAATCATAATCAACGGAAGATGATAGTCAAAAGAAAAGCGTCTTTCAGCTCTCCATATATAAATAGCCAAAATCACAGATGACATCATTAAGGTTAATATTAATAATAAAGCTGTCCAGTAATAATAATTTGGAATCAAAACACTCATCCAACCAGTCACTGAAAAATAACTTTTCGCAGTACTTTCTAGCCAAGGTGATAAATTACCCCAGACTACTAAGCCTTGCTCACATAAGTAATAACAGGTTCCATAAAGGGTAGTGGGATTTGATTTGTGCAGTTTGACAAAATCAATTTGTCCAGAAAGTCCTGATATTTCACCAAAATGGCTGTATATAAAAATAAGCATAGGAGCTGCAAAAAGTGTGCAAGTGACACTCATCACCAAGTAATGTCTAGGTGATTTAATACGCCCTGTAAGTGAACCAATCAATAAAGTGACACCTAAAAATACTAAGGCTGGAAGAAAATATATTTTTGCAAGCATTAAAAGCCCAATGCTGGCACCAAGAATAATTGAACGCATACAAGTAGGCGATGCACAATAGAGTAGCAAAGAACTCAACGCCCAAGCGATAGTGGTTAGCCCATAGGCATCGCTATTAAAATAGGAAAAAATAAAAGATACTTGAGGGATCATTGCAACAATAATGACTGAAATAACCGAAGTTGATTGTGACAGGCCTACCTGACGGGCTATGCGGAACAGAGCAATCACAAACAAGGATGCCAGCATCCAATTGAAAGCACGAACCCCCATATAGAGAAAAGATTCAGGTAAAACCATCGAGCCTATAGATGCTGTAAAAAGACCACCCACTACATGAGGAAACGGTAAGCCGTAGTACCAAAAAATTTTAGGGGGCCATGTATAGTGAGATATCAATCCTGTAAAGGCAAGCAATGGATGTTCTGATGTTGGCATTGTTTTAAACGCATGAAGATACTCTAATAAAAAAAAATGAGTGGACTCATCAGGTGCGCCGTTAAAATTAATAATAGATGACCACATAGCTACGACAAAAAAATATGTGACAGCTAATAAAATCTGACAGGTCTTGTCAGAGCGAGGCCTGTCTCTATTAATACTCAATGGTGCGTTATTCAAATACTCGCTTTCATGACACATAATATACTTTATTATCCTATGGTTTTGTTTGGACTTATCAAAATAAGCTTTCATTATTTTTGAGAGAATATGTCCACGACCCGTTTGCGTAAGTATCAACTTGCTCATCACATAAGTGATAGGAATCATTCCAACTGTTACTATCAAAGGTGCTAAAACTTCGCTCAGATGCCAAGTTTCCACTAAAACACCTAACATCAGTGCAGATGCAAAATACTGGATAACATAGACTAACGGATAGAAAAAAAGCCCTTTCCATGACAAAGGGGTTTTAAATACTATTACCGCGTTAAACCAATAAGCGAATATAATCCCCGTTGAATAAGCTATCAGATATGCCAATTGATAATTAATTACCATATTTAAGGCTATATATATTCCATAGGTAAAAGCCGTATTAATGCCGCCACCCAAAATAAATCGCAACCATCGATGTATTATTACTTTCTTTTCAGAGAGGCTCATTATTTTTAGCCGCTTCAATAAAGTCTGAATAATTTCGAATATAATCGCTTGATTCATAATATTCTGATGCAAATACCAACAACACTGCATCAGGGGAATAATGATATTGAATTCCCCAGGTCATGGCTGGCAAATAGAGTCCACTATTATTGCGGTCTAACAAAAACTCTTCACGATTTTTACCATCATCGGCAACCACCCGCACTGAACCCTTAACCGCAATGAGAAACTGCTGGCATTTTATATGGGCATGCTCACCGCGTGTTTCAGCGGTAGGGACATCAAAGACTAGAAAATAACGCAGTGGTCTAAAAGGAATTTCTCGCTCAAACTCACCAACAGAAAGGCTGCCGCGCATATCAGGTACTGCACGGAAATTATGAAGCGTCACACCAGAAACTGTTGTTTCTAGCTTGCCCTGCTTTTGATGATTTAATTTTTCGCTACTCGCAATTTTGTCATTTTTTGCATCGACATAACCCACGATTTTAGCTGGATTACCCACTACAATCGCATTAGGCGGAACAGATCGGGTGACTACCGCACCCGCACCAATCATTGCATTTACCCCTACAGTGATATTTGGCAAAAGAGTTGCGTTAGCACCGATAGATGCCCCTTTACTTATTACAATACGAGCAAAATTCTCAGGATAAACTTTGCTTCTAGGAAATTTATCATTAGTAAATGTCACATTGGGACCGACAAAAACATCATCTTCAAGCTCAACACCATCCCATAATTGCACGCCGCACTTAATGGTAACTCGATTGCCAACAACAACATCATTCTCTACAAAGACGCCATCACAAATATTGCATTCTTCGCCAATTTTAGCGTTAGGCAGTATATGTGCAAAAGCCCAAATACGGGTGTTTGTGCCAATATTATTAGATTCACAAATAGCTTGTGGATGAACATAATAATTTTTCATTTTTACTTCCCTAACCTAAATTCAGTTACTTTTAACGATATAACTCGCCACAATTTGTTGGCTCTTCCCGATTTCGTGGGGTAGCCACTATATGTAGATTTCATGCGTCACCATAAACGACATTGAGATGACTTTTTGTGTTATTAAGTCAATGCATTGCGACTCGCTTTCTTTTATAGCTCCGCATCTAAATATCTATATGCAGTCATGACCCCACGAAATCGGGAAGAGCCATAATTTTGTGTTGCGTGCAATTTGTCATTTCCCATAGCAGTAGCAATATCGACAGTAAACTTATGTCCAATCAATACACTGATAAAAGCAAAAACACGAAGATAATCTAAAAATACAATACGTGTTGTTTCTTTGGGCTTTGTCATATATTTTTACGCTTAAAAATAAATTTATTATTTCCTATCTCAATAAAATAAAGATAAGTAAATGCGATTAAAAATAACTGTATTATAAAAACGAATCTTTGCTCAGGAATAATTAGCAAGCTTTGTCCAAGAATTAAACACAAAGGTAATCCTACCCTCCATAATATTTTTCGCTGCCTCAAACATAAACTTGATAAAACAAGCATCACAAAATATAAAATAAATATTATAGGCGAAAATATCCTTTCACTTGGGGAATCAAGATATGCCTTACTCCACAGGGTAAAACTGGAAAAATAAAATTCCATTTTACCTATTAATAGATGAATGATGTCTCCCCATTGTTCTTGTTTGTAGGCGGTTACCAAGTCAAGTAGTGGGGGTGTTGAGATGCATAATGCCATCCAAGTTCAGGAATGAGAATAGTGTCGTAACCGTACCAAGGCGTTGTGAGATGATAGTTTGTCCAGTAGGCTGTACGCGTTGGTTCAAAGAAAGAAAATACACCCGTATGTTGATATGTCAACAAAAATTGTGGTGCGATACAGACAAAAAACAAACTAGTTAGCAGAGACTTCCAATACTGTTTTTGATATAAACATTCAACTAAAAAATAGATGGCTAATACTATCATTGGATACAAATAAGCCGCCCTGATTAATGCACTCAGTCCACCAGCAAGAGCAAACAATAAAGCATTTTTTCTAGCAAAACCCAGTATAGAAAATGCCGCAAAAACACCCGCTGGAACATCAGTAAGATCTACTGATGCCAAGCCGATGAACATTAATTCAAGCAAAACAAACAAACAAACCACAAGCTTTAAATATTAAGGCTATGAGTGATTTGCGACTTGGTTTAAAATCTAACTCAGAGGCAATTAAAAATAAGGATAAAATTAACAGTAAAAAATTACTGAAGGGAGCGAGACCATACGGCATAGCTGCACTGAGATGAATTGCACCTACTGGTCTGATTGCATTCCAGCAATAATCCAAATTGCTACTGCAAAGCTTTCCCAATTCAATATAACCACCCGCATCACAACATTGTTTAAAGCCAAACATCTATTTTCCTCTATCCAGTTGAAAATCAGGTAAAGCATCAAATGACTGTATTTTCATTACTACCGCTAATGGTCTCCGCTTAGTATTTTCATAGGTACGCCACGCATAATCTCCTACTATGCCCAGTCCAAGCGTATTAATTCCACCAAAGAAAATAACCGTTAAAACTGTTGCCGCATAGCCTGGTATCTCAATACTGCCGTAAAACTTAGCCAGCAAAATAATGATGGTCATCAAAATGGAAATACCTACCCCAAAAAAACCGAATAAGGTAAGCAAGCGAATAGGTAAATCAGTGAAAGAAAAAATACTATCAAACAAATAATTTATTTTCTTCTTAAATGTCCAAGCACTTTTACCATGTTTTCTAGCGACTCTGGTATAGCTAACTTCTTCACGCTTGAAACCTAACCAAAATATTAGCCCCACCAGCGAAGAATTAGCTTCTTCAAGGCTAACTAATTGATTACGGAACACTTGATTACAGCCGAATATATCCACACCTTTTTCAGGAATGTCAGAAATGACGAATTTTTTATACAGCTTCCAAAAAGTATTTGAAGCAAACCGTGACAGCACAGGGTCATCACGATCTTCACGATGCCCAACCACCACATCACAACCGCTAGACACCAATTTTTCAAGAAACTGTAATACTAATTCTGGTGGTTCTTGCAAATCTGCCGCTATGACAGCAAAATAATCGCCCGTTGCCGCTATTAGCCCTGTGCGTATTGCCGCAAAAGAGCCAAAATTGCGCGAATGTAGCAACAACTTGGAAGCAAATGAAGCAGTAGGTAATGTTTGTTTCAATAAGTCATGACAATTATCCGGACTGCCATCCACTACAAACACTACTTCTGTTGCTTGATTAAAATCACGCTGTGTGATGTTTGCAATATTGCTCAATGCGGCAAGTAAATCAGGGATGGATTCAGCGTTGCGATAGACAGGAATAACGATAGAGAGCATTATTATTTCCAGGTATTGATGCAGTTGATAACCATATCTACCTCAGCATCTGTCATTTCTGGAAAGCAGGGCAAAGTTAACACCTGAGTGCATTGCTGTTCTGTCACTGGCTCGCTTACCTCTGGAAACAAATGTGCATAAGCCGGTTGACGATAATCAGGAATGGGGTAATGAATATCGCTTGGGATCCCCGCTTCAGAAAGATGCCGTTTTAGACTGTCTCTATCCGTTGTTTTAATAACGTACAAATGTGCAACATATTCTTCACCGTGTACAGTTGGAGTCACGATTTTTTCATGACTGATACCCTTAGAATATTGTGTAGCAATCTCGCGCCGACGTGCATTCCACCCATCCAATAAAGGTAACATAATCCTAAGTATTGCTGCCTGCATTTCATCTAAGCGACTATTACGTCCTCCCGCTAAGGTGGCACAGTATTTAGATTCCCAGCCATATTGACGTAGTTGGCGAACCCGTTGTGCTAAATCATCACGATGCGTAACAACTGCTCCGCCATCGCCTAATGCACCCAAATTTTTGGTAGGGTAAAAACTAAAACAAGCAATATCACCAAATGAGCCTGCTTTTTTTTCATTAAACATTGCACCATGTGCTTGGGCGCAATCTTCTATGACAGGAATGTTTTTACTGTTAGCTAGCTGTACAAGTTGCTGCACGTCCGCCAATAAGCCATATAAATGTGTAACAATGATGGTATCAATGTGTTGACTGGTAATTAAACGAGTCGCATCAGCGACATCTATCAATAAACTGCCAGCGTCTATATCGGCATAAACTGGGGTAGCCCTAGTTGCTAGTATCGCCGCTGTACTGTACATCCCTGCATTTGCAACGGTTAGCACCTTGCTGTTCTTGCTTATATTAAGTGAGCGTAAGGCAAGCTCTAAGGCATCCGTACCGTTAGCTAATGTCACACAATGCTGAACTCCACAATAGCTTGCAAATTCCTGTTCAAACGCTTTAACTTCCGAACCAAGCACAAACCAGCCACTAGCAATAACACGAGAAACGGCGGCATTCAGCTCAGATTGTAAGGGTTGTATATGTCGATTTAGGTCGTTGATGGCTTTAAGCGCTGGTATGTTTTTGGTCATGTTGGTAGCCCTATATTATTTTAAAGCTTATGAGCAACTTGCAATATCATGGTTTTTTGAATGATAAACCACTATATATAGTTGTTTACAAATTTATTCCTACATCATGTGGTATTTTGCAAGTGGCTCTTATGATTTATTTTTTTCGGTAAATCATGTTGAATATATACAAAAATTATTCGTGCTAAATTCTAGGAATTCGCGGTGGCCATGCATAAGAAAAATCTTCGTGATCCAATGACAAGTTAGGACTGTAAGCAGGATCATTCCTGAGCAAATTTCCCCAACGCTTTTGCATGTAAAGCACCTCATTCCTGAACCGCAATTGTTTTTCCGGGGTGTCTTCATACCCCCGTGTAGCAGATTCGTGATGATAAAGCTCGGCATAGGGAGTCCAGACATTACGGTAGCCTGCTTCTCGAACACGCAGACAAAAATCCACATCATTGAAAGCCACCTTCAGATTAACTTCATCCAGCCCACCCACTTCTTGGAAGATGCTTTTCTTTACGACTAAGCATGCCGCCGTAACGACGGACAAAGTTTGGATAAGTTGTGCACGCGCAAAATAACCGAAGCAACCTCGTGGTAGATGTTTATGGGAATGCCCAGCCACTCCCCCGACCCCGGTAATGCAGCCACCATGCTGTAAAGTATCGTTTGGATACCAAAGCCGAGCACCCACCGCTCCGATGCCAGGCTGGATAGCCAAGCCTATCATTTCGTCCAGCCACTCTGGTGAAATCACTTCGATGTCATTGTTGATTAGTCCAATATATTCCCCTCGTGCTTGCTGAACAGCCATGTTGTTTAAAGCTGAGTAATTAAAGGAACGTTCATCGCGAAGAACCCGAATTCGATTATCTTTAGCAAGACTGGCAAAATAGTCCAACGCCTTGGGATCGTCTGAGTTGTTATCAACTATAAGAACTTCAAAATTCTTATAGGTAGTTTTGGCAAACAGACTTTCGACACACTGTTTAACCAGACTAAGTCCATTACGTGTGGGAATAATCAGACTGACCAAAGGAGCAGATTCTGGAATAGCATATCGCGCACGGTACATGCCAAAATCCAGCAACTCAATCTTTGCAGAAATTTGAGTCCTCGCAAAATGATCGTTCAAGGCGTGCTCGCCGGCCAACAGCGCATAGTTCTTTTCGTTTCCTGCTAGCGCGGTGCTACCCGGATGACTGCGCCAGTGATAAAGCACTCTGGGAATATGCACGATTTGCAGTGGCGCAAGTTGTTCGCTACAGCGCAAAGCCAAATCGTAATCCTGAGCCCCTTCGTAACCCTCCCTAAAACCGCCAAGCTTTTTGACCAAATCAGTGCGGTACGCACCCAAATGGCAAATCATGTTATGGGAAAGAAACAGATCGGGGTTCCAGTCCGGCTTGAAATACGGATCATAGCGCAGCCCTGCTTGATCTATCTTATCTTCGTCGGAGTAAATCAGCCCGGCATCAGGATTAGTAACAATCGCGTCTGCAACCCAAAACAAAGCGTGTTCGCACAACAGGTCATCATTATCAAGCAGCGCAACATATTCACCATTGACCAGATCCAGTGCAGAGTTTGATGCCGCAGATATATGGCCATTTTTTTCCCTGAACACTACTTTAATACGCGAATCATTATCCATGTAGCGCTGAAGTAACTTATGCACTTCCACATCGGTCGATGCGTCGTCGGCAATGCACAACTCCCAGTTCGGGTAAAGCTGGCCTTGAACTGAACGAATTGCATCCTCAAGCATATTCAGGGGCGGGTTATACACAGGCATCACCACCGAAATGAGCGGGGGTTTGTGTAACTGACGTATTTGAGTTTTAATTTTCTTCCGATCTTGATCTGTCAGTAAGTCGTAACGACGCACCCACTCGCTATAATCGTTGTGCTTAGGTTGCGCATAGTCAATTACGGGGGATGCTGCGCCAGGCGAAGCTGAGAAAAGTATACGTCGTTTGATACCGTTGATGCCTTCGCTTTTGTAGGTACGCCACGCATGCTTAACTAATCCTCGATACCCACCGCACGTCGACAACGCATAAGGCGAGGCTCTTAGCACTATCTTGATTCGTAATAACTGACTGCCAACGAATTTAATGGGACTCGTCAATCGCCAACGGCTTGATCCACGAATCTCGGAAGCCTGAATATGACCGCCAATCTGTTCTTCGTGCTCAATTAAAACACGCTTGAGGTTACCAATATAGGCCTCCCTGTCACCCCCGGCTTGAACCAATCCAGCAATCGGCCCATCGCGCTCGACCTTAGTTTGGATCCATACATCAACTTCACTCATTTGCTGCTGAAACCAGGTGTCATCTATCCCGTACTGACTAATCATTAAATCTTGGTGAATTGGGCTATGTAATAACTCATACATCTTTAACAAGCCGACAATTTTATAGGCCGCTCCTAAATACTGATTCTCAACAAAAAGAAGTCTCACTTTTTCAATATCAAGATGCTGCTCGCTCGGTATATCTTTAATCTCCAGCAAATCCGAAAAACTTTCAATAAGTTGCTCACGAGTGACGTTCTCAAAGAAGCTTTCTGCGATTAGAAAGTGCTCGTTAATAGTTTTTATCCAGCTTGCTCTTGTTTCTCTACTTGTGTTTTCACTTGGTATAAATCTGAGGCTAATCAACTCGCGATCGGAAATAAAGATTTCGTAATGCTTAACAAAGCGAATCCACATATCAAAGTCAGCTAATTGCTTAAGCCGATTGTTATATCCACCTAGCTCCACATAGCAAGATTTACGAATCAGCGTTGCGGGATAGTAAATACAATGACCTAAATCAAAAAATCGTCTTAACCACTGCCCCTGCGAACAGTTTTCCTGATCAACAACAGAGGCGAGAGAAAGTAATTCCTTATCAATATCCAGTCCGTCTTTATCGACCAGTCTTGCCCTGCCGAAGCAGGCGCCAACACTAGGCTTTTCTCGCATAACCTGAACCTGATAGGCTAGTTTGTCTTGATCGATCCAATAGTCGTCCGGGTTAATTAATGCAATAAATTCGCCCAAAGCGTGCTCAATTAACTCGTTTATGACAACACATGCCCCCCGATTATTCATATTCGGAAAGAACTGAATCCTTTCATCCTTAATTGAAGAAACAATCTCTCTCGTTCGATCAGTAGATCCATCATCCGCAATCAAAAACTCAAAATCCACCTCCTTTTGCGCCAGCACGCTCTCCATTGCTTGCTTGACGAAACCGGCATGATTGTAAGTCGTCATAATGACGGAAACTGTTGGCAATTTCATGCAGCATCTCGGTGAAGAACTCTGACGATAAAACGCTTGAGTTTAAGTGGAATCAAGGCACTAGCTACCCCCCAAAATATTGGAAGTAGGTAATCAGCAATATGAGTAAAGTTGGACATAAAGATCACTTGCCCAAAAAAAGCATTAAGAGTTTGACGAATATAACTTTCATGGTTGTAAGTCAACAGAAAGATACTGATCTGGCTTGAGCTTTGATTGTCATTTTTTTAACCTTGGATATTTAGTATTGTGATGCGATATTTATTGATGAAAAAACAGCAATGTTTTTGGATAGATATATTTCAGCCCAATTCGGGAAAGGCTTATCACTCGTCCATTGACCTCGATCGTTCCCCTGGTTGAGACCAAGGTATCGCAGAAAATTTTTGCACGAGTGATTTGCCTTCACCATTGCACCCAATGATGCAGCATTCCGTCCCTTTATGACGTCAAACGAAACATCTTTGGGTGCAGCAAATTCGCTGAGACAGCGTTTCTGGACTTTATACCATACGGCTTAAGCCAGCGTACGGAATGTCGTAGATTTCCTAACATTTGTTGCGATTGTTGACGCAGATAGCGATATCGTTAGAGAACATCGGCAAAACCTTTTCTGGTTTTTTGGAACCAGGCATAGCCTACCCACGCGATCACAGTGGCAGCTAGAGTGTAAATGCCCAATCCCGCCCAATCGGGCTGGGATCCCCAGATCAGCACTTCACGCGCCTGTTCAATAATGAAGGTGAGCGGATTGGCCATGATAAACGGACGAAACCTTTCCGGAACTGCGGTCACCGGATAAAAGACAGGGGAAAGGAACATCAGCACGGTGGTAATGATACCGATGGTTTGCCCGACGTCCCGCAGAAATACGCCTAGGGATGCGAGCATCCAAGCCAAGCCAAGCGTGAGAATGACGAGTGGCAGCAATACAAGCGGAATAAAAACTGCCGTCCAGTTCAAGTAACCGTTAAAGAGCATAAAGGCCGCCAGCAGCACACCTAGACTGACGAGACTGTGGAAGAGCGCTGCCCCCATAGCAGTGACTGGCAGTATTTCAATAGGAAACACCACTTTCTTGACATAATTGATGTTGGAAAGAATCAATCCGGGGGCACGGTTAAGTACTTCGCTAAACAGGTTAAGCACGATCATGCCCACAAAAAGAACCACGGCAAATTGCGTTTTGCTATCGTCGCCACCAACCCCGCCCCAACGAGATTTGAAAATCTCGGAAAACACGAAGGTGTATACCACCAGCATGAACACCGGATTGAAAAACGACCAAGCCAAGCCCATGACAGAACCTTTGTAGCGACCGACCACTTCGCGCTTGGTCATTTGCACGATAAGTTGACGGTTGCGCCAGAAATTTTTGCATAGCACCACAAGTGATATAGAGTGGGCGGCGTGGGGGTTGATCGCTGTTGCCGAGTGGGTCATGCGAAGTGCTCCGCTTCCGCCAATGATGTGGCTTGCTGATCTTTTACGGACAACGCGGGCTCGCCTTGAAGGGGCCATTGGATGCCGATGGCGGGGTCGTTCCAGGCAATGCTGCGCTCGAATTCGGGTGCCCAGTAGTCGGTGGTTTTGTAGAGAAACTCTGCGGTTTCCGAAATAACCACAAAGCCATGCGCGAAGCCTTCAGGTATCCACAACATGCGTTTGTTTTCGGCGGACAGTTCCAGCCCAACAGATTGCCCGAAGCTGGGCGAGCTGCGCCGTATGTCCACGGCCACGTCAAAGACCGCGCCTTGCACCACGCGCACCAGCTTGCCTTGCGGCTGCCGGATTTGGTAATGCAGGCCGCGCAGTACATTTTTAACCGAACGGCTGTGATTGTCTTGCACGAAATCGACATCACACCCGGTAAGCTCAGCGAATCGACGGCGGTTAAAGCTTTCAAAAAAGAAGCCGCGCTCGTCGCCGAATACGTTGGGTTCGATGATCAGTACGTCGGGAATGGCTGTGGTGATAACTTTCACGACTGCCCCCCTTCTGTCAACAAGCGTTGCAGGTATTGCCCATAGCCGTTTTTAGCGAGCGGCTGCACCAGTTTTTCCAGTTGACCGGCATTGATGAAGCCTTTGCGGTAGGCGATTTCTTCCGGGCAAGCCACTTTCAAGCCCTGCCGGTGTTCGATGGTTTCGATGAAATTGCTGGCTTCAATCAGACTCTCATGAGTGCCGGTATCAAGCCAAGCGTAACCTCGTCCCATGATTTCCACATTGAGTTGATCTCGCTCAAGGTAAATGCGGTTCAGGTCGGTAATCTCCAACTCGCCCCGAGCAGACGGCTTAAGATCGGCGGTAATATCGACGACTTGGTTGTCGTAGAAATACAGGCCCGTGACCGCATAATTGCTCTTGGGATTGGAGGGCTTTTCTTCCAGGCTGGTGGCACGGCCTTGCTTGTCGAAAGCGACTACGCCGTATCGCTCGGGGTCTTGCACGTGGTAGGCAAAAACGGTTGCGCCTTGCTTGCGCACCATGGCTTGCTCAAGCTGGGTTTGCAGGTCATGGCCGTAGAAGATGTTGTCGCCCAGCACCAAGGCGCTTGGGGCATTGCCAATGAAGTCTTTGCCAATAATAAAGGCTTGGGCAAGGCCGTCCGGACTGGGTTGCACGGCGTATTGCAGGTTAAGACCCCACTCGCTGCCGTCGCCAAGCAGCTGCTCAAAGCGCGGCGTATCTTGCGGGGTGGAGATGATGAGAATGTCTCGAATACCCGCCAGCATCAGGGTGCTGAGCGGGTAGTAGATCATCGGCTTATCGTAAATGGGTAGCAGCTGTTTGGAGACTACTTTGGTCACCGGGTAGAGCCGGGTGCCGGAGCCACCTGCGAGAATAATGCCTTTGCGTTGGGTCATAATGGCCTTTCAAGAGTTTCGGTAAGCATTCGAGTGATACCGCTGTGCCAATGGGGCAGATTCAAGCCGAAGGTGTTTTGCAATTTGCGGGTATCCAGGCGCGAATTTTTGGGGCGTGGAGCGGGCAAAGGGAATGCACTGGTAGGCACGGGCTGAATTGCCTCCGGCGCAACCTTGATGTCGATACCGGCTTGGCGAGCAGATTCAATTACAAATCCGGCATAATCGTACCAAGAGGTTTGTCCTCCAGACACAAGATGATACAAACCACTGACATCAGGACGCTGCAAAGCCGAGCGAATAGCGTGGGCGGTTACATCCGCGAGCAAATCGGCACCGGTGGGTGCGCCGATCTGGTCGTCGATGACAGTAAGGCTGTCTCGCTCCCGCGCCAGCCGCAGCATGGTTTTGGCAAAATTGCCGCCGCGCGCGGCATAAACCCAGCTGGTACGGAAAATAAGGTGTTGGCAGCCTGTAGCGCGAATGGCCTCTTCCCCTTCCAGCTTGGTTTTACCATATACACTCAGAGGGCCGGTAGCGTCGGTTTCCAGCCATGGCTTGTCGCCACTGCCGTCAAACACGTAATCGGTGGAGTAATGAACAAGCCACGCCCCGCTACGTTTAGCTTCTTGAGCCAGCACACAGGGGGTCGTTGCATTGATGGTTCGGCATAGTTCTAACTCGCTTTCGGCTTTATCGACCGCAGTATGCGCAGCGGCATTGACGATGATATCCGGAGCGACCGCGCGCACGACTTGAGCGATACCTTCCGGATTGGTGAAGTCACCGCACAATGTCTGACTGTCAGTACCCAAAGCCACCAGCTCACCCAACGGCGCAAGGCTACGTTGCAATTCCCAACCGACTTGACCGCCTTTACCGAACAGGAGGATTTTCATGTCGGGCTATCCATGCTCGACACCCTTCGGGCGGCTACTCCGTGCAAATACAGCCCCAACGCTTTTGTCATGCCAGTCTACCCATGCCCAACATTTTTCCGGCGAATACGACCAAACCCGCTCTCGGCATATTTATCATGCAGCACGACCTGTATAGTTTTTTTCCACCCATTCGCGGTAGGCGCCGGATTGGACGTTGGCAACCCAACTCTGGTTTTCCAAATACCACTGGACGGTTTTGCGAATGCCGGTGTCGAAAGTTTCGGCCGGCTTCCAGCCGAGCTCGCGCTCTATTTTGCTCGCGTCAATAGCGTAACGGCGATCGTGACCGGGGCGATCGGTAACGTAGGTAATTTGTTCGCGATAGCTCTTACCGTCTTCTTGAGACCGGAGTTCATCAAGCAGCGTGCAAACAGTGTGGACGATGTCGATATTGGGTTTTTCGTTCCAGCCGCCGATGTTGTAAACCTCGCCGACTTTGCCTGCTTCCAGTACCCGACGAATGGCGCTGCAATGGTCTTTGACATAGAGCCAGTCACGGATTTGCTGTCCATCGCCATATACCGGCAGGGGTTTGCCCGCAAGCGCATTGACGATCATCAGCGGGATGAGCTTTTCCGGGAAGTGATAAGGGCCGTAGTTGTTGGAACAGTTAGTGGTGAGCACAGGCAATCCATAGGTATGGTGATAAGCTCGCACCAAGTGATCGCTGGCGGCTTTACTCGCCGAATACGGACTATTAGGCTCATAACGGTAGGTTTCGGTAAAAGCCGGATCGTCTTTAGCGAGAGAGCCGTAGACTTCATCGGTGGAAACGTGCAGGAAGCGAAAGTTTTGCCTGGCTTCGCCTTGCAGATTGCCCCAGTAGGCGCGCACCGCTTCCAGCAGTCGAAAAGTGCCGACGATGTTGGTTTGAATAAAATCTTCCGGGCCGTGAATGGAACGATCCACATGGCTCTCTGCGGCGAAATTGATGATGGCACGGGGCTGATACTGGGCGAGGAGACCGGCCACCAGGGTGGAATCACCGATGTCGCCCTGCACGAAATGATGGCGCTCATCCCCTGCCACTGAGGCAAGGTTCTCGCGATTACCTGCGTAGGTGAGCACATCGAGATTAATGACCGTTTCGTCGAATTGTGCCAGCCAGTCCAATACAAAATTCGCACCGATAAACCCGGCACCGCCCGTTACTAAAATCATTCAATATACCTGAAACATTTGTTTTCTCAGCAATAATACATGCCAAAACAATACATATTAATGGCGCAATTGCGCCTTTTTATGGCCTGCCGAGAAGCCTGCTGCCAATCAACAACGTTAACGCTATGCCTGTTGGCGAACAGAAACATTGACACACTGACTGACCACATAGCCGTTCATTTTAACCGACAGCAAGAGAGATGGACAAGTTTTTAAGGGCAATTGAGTCTTAATGCTACAGTTTATCTCATGACTGTCTCATTTTTTAGAGCGATTCGATAGATTCATACTGTTTTATAGAAAAAACCAGACCGGAAACGCCGATTCTCAGTTTCGTATATCATTTTTTTAGACCGGGAATTTAAAGTTTCTAACACCAAATTGTCGCTGGGCGATGACTTGTTTTATTCCCAACCAAGAAAACACTATATATTGAATTTTTGAATCTTACGAACCGCTGGAAAAAATGAGCAAATGGTGGAGTTTATATGCAGAAAATCTTTGGTTGTGCGTGAGCGGGCGGCTGAAGATGATCTCAATGTTCGAAAGAGGCTCATTTCTTAACGCCCTTACGTTTGATTTTGTATGCGAATTTAAATAATTCAAGGATGGCGATACGCGCTATTGCCATTAACAACGCCGATGCTTCAACGATGTCTCCTCTTCCCTCAAGCGCTAAGCAGTGCCTAGTCAGAGAGGTCAATCGATGTGTGTTCATCGCTTTGGATAGCCAGGCTCGCGCAACATATTTAGTCCAATGATCTTTGCTTAATTTGGTTTTACAAAACCAAGCAAGCGCGGCGCGGTATCCTTTTGCGACTTCGTCGCTGTTAGCTGTAGTGAACGAATCAGCGTGTCCTCGAAAAAATACATCAGCTATAGGAAGCACGACCACGGACTTGTAATTTATCGCGGTTAATGCATACAACAACACATCGGGTCCCGCCCCGGTTTTTGTGAAATCTTGAGGCATACAGGTAGAAAATGAAGGTCGTAGATTTACACGTATATCTGCCATGCGGAAAATAGCCGCTCCTGGTGAAAAAGGTACTCTTGCTGTCAGCAACAACTCAAAATAGCGTTCACTGGATAGGCGTTGTACCTCGCTCGCATCTGAGTATCTAATCACCCCATTCTCGATGATCGTTCCAATCAGTGCCGCAGTAGAAACAAAACCTACTTCGGGACATTCAAAATGCGGAAGCGTGTGCTCAAGAAACCTGGGGAACATCAAATCATCACTAAACAGTATTTTTCCAAACTCCCCTTGCGCCTTCTCCACGCAGGCTAACCAATTCCGTACCGGACCGATATTAGTGTCGTTTTGGAATATTCGTACCCGTTGATCGTTCGCGGCAAACTGCTGGCAAATCTCCCATGTCCCATCTTCACTGGCGTTATCCACTACCACGACTTCGAAATCTGTAAATGTTTGATCTAATGCGGACTGAATGCATTCGGCGATGTAGTCCTTACGATTGAAAACCGGGATCAGGATGCTGACTTTGGGCATGCATGCTTGAACTTCTGTCACTTAAATATTCCTCTCATCCCGTCACGAACTATACAATGAACTTGAATCGGAAGAACTACGGCTGCAATCAACAAACTTACACAAGTCGCCAGCACAACGCCACTTAACCCGAAGCCAAAATGTTTTGTAAAAAGCAAAGCCAGGGGAATATTTAGCAGCATTGCAATCACTGCTGTATAGAGCTGTGCTTTGATTCTACCTATCCCATTCACGAACATGGCATAGATGTTATTCCAAATAGAAACCAACACAAACAGCCCGATCGTAATTACCAACGGCAACGTCACTTCCAGTTCACGACCTACCCACACGGCAATTATGGATCTCGCCAATAGACCCATGAAGATAACGGCAAGTACAACGCTACAATAAATAGCTATCTGCTTGTGAAGCATTCGTTTAATCCAGACGATGTCTTTTCTATGATAGGCGTCGGTATAGGCAGACCAGAGCGGCGCTGAGATGAGTGTGTGCGCGAATGTAATCACACTAAAGAGCTTGAATACAACCTCGTATTGAGCGACGTACTGCGGACCAAATAACTGCGTGATTAACATCTTGTCGGTTGTAAAAATAATCAGTACGGCAATCTGGATGATAAAAAACTGCATGCCTACAGATAACAATGGATGCACATGTTGTTTGTCCAAATAAGCTTTGGGTCGTAATTCTGGATTTCGTTGGTAGAGCCACAGACTCAACAGAACGTTTGCGATTACCAGCGAGATGCCATAGGCAAAGGCCAGATTACTTATTGATGCATCAGTTGTTTTGGTCAAAACAAAAACGAGCATCAAAGCTAGGACGTTTGAGATCAATTGGCCCAGTGCAGTCAGCGAGGTTTTTTGCATCGCTCCAAGTAGCGCACCGATCAAGCCAATCCAGAAATTCAGTACCACGAAGAAAGTTGCAATCTGCACCGTCAGGCACAATGTCGCCTCCGGAATCGCGTGAGTATTAAAGACTATTTGCCAAGGTACAAAAAATGAAGCAGCAGTGACCAATACCCACAGCATAAGAGCAATCAACCCAATCAGGCTGTAGCCGGACGCAATGTAACTTGCGGCTTCCGCCTTATCATTTTTTGCCAAGGCTTCGGCCACCTTGTTACGCAAACCATTGCCGACACCTAGATCAAAAAATACGATCCACGACATGACTGTCAGCAGTGTTGACCACACACCAAATTGTTCTTGGCCAAGATAACGAATCATCAAAGGGATAGCGAGGAACGATGCCGCCATAGCGACCGCTTTATACACGACCGCACCCTTTATCTGGCGCACATAGTTATGGGTTCGCTCCTTTGAGACAGCCTCACTCATTGTGCTTGACTCACCCACTCAACCATGCGCGCGACTCCCTCTTGCGCTGAGATCACTGGCTGCCAATTAAGCAGTTGTTTGGCTTTAGCGAAGTCCGCAACAAATACACGCTGGTCGCTTTCGCGCACAGGCAGGTTGGTATAGTCCAATTTTATGTTCGATATTTTTTCGAGCAATGAGAACAGTTCTAACAGGGATAGGCTGTTTTCGATGCCGCCGCCAATATTGAAAGCATGACCTTTGACTTGGTCTATATTGCCAACGGCTGCCATGTAGAGGCGCTTCATATCATCCGCATGAAGCACATCGCGCACTTGTTTGCCTGTTCCGGATATGGTGAAAGGTTCCTTAGCTACAGCCTGTTTAGCTTCAATCGTTTTCTGGCAAAACCAACCGACCCAGCCTTGATCGTAAGTTGCAAATTGGCGACCGCCGTACATGGATGAATGTCGGAAAACGACGGTTTTAAGACCAAAAATACGTGCATAATCGAGCATGTATTGATCAGCGGCTCCTTTTGAGCACCCGTAAGGGGAATGAAACTCAAGCGGCGTTTTTTCATCAAAA
Source organism: Methylobacter tundripaludum SV96 (assembly GCF_000190755.2). Taxonomy (GTDB): domain Bacteria; phylum Pseudomonadota; class Gammaproteobacteria; order Methylococcales; family Methylomonadaceae; genus Methylobacter_A; species Methylobacter_A tundripaludum. Next base: position 1,891,015 of record NZ_JH109152.1, read on the forward strand.
CCGTTCGGCCTGTCGATGCATTCATAGCGTGTATCGGTTTCTTGATAAGTGTATTGCTCCAAATCGCCATACACTTTATTAGTCGATGAATAAACTACGGTCGCATCGGGCGCATACAAGCGCACCGCTTCCAGCAAGTTATGCGTACCTATTACGTTTACCTCAAAGTCCATGCGCGGGTTTGCTATTGATGTAGTCATCGCCACCTGCCCAGCCAGATGAAAAATCACATCCGGCTTAAACAACTGAACTACTCTGGTAATGTCATTTTGATTACGAATATCGCCATGTTCAAACCGAAAGTTGCCTTGACCTTGCAACCAAGCAAGATTTTCTCGTGAGCCATCGCGATAAAGACTGTCAAATATGATCAATTCATTGCCGTTAGACAGTGCGTCTTCAGCCAGATTGCTACCTAGGAAACCGCAGCCGCCTGTAATTAGAAGTTTCATAATTATTTTCTTTCAAGCTCGATTACTTGTTTTAATCCCGTTTCAAGGTCATAACGGCGTCGCCACCCCAGTTCCAATAAGCCGGACAAATTTGCCTCTGAATGCATGAGTTCGTGCTCTCTATAAGGATAGGCGCCGAAGTCCAGCTTGGTTTGCGAAGCCGTCAACCGATGAACGGTATTGACAAAGTCATGGATACTAACCGCTTGTCCTGAACCAACATCAAATTCGGAAAATCCTTGCCCAATTTTATCGGCGTTTTCGAGTAAATATTGATACGCACTAGCCGCATCATCTATATGTATAAAGTCCCGCTGTTGCTCACCCAATGTTAGCTTTAACTCGTCAATATTATTCAGACAGGCGCGAATAACATATGTTGCGAACTTGCTGGAATCATCGCCCGCGCCGTACATATGCTCAAGTTTTATATTAACAAAGCTTATCTTGCCGGTATCAGCAAAACTCTTTCCCCATTCCACAAAGTGATGCTTTGACAGAGAGTAAGCATTAAGATACTTGTAAAGAATGGTATCGGTATTAAAGAAACTATCGGCATTAAAGAAAGCAGCGGTTTCCAATAATTGCAAAGGGAATACCGTATTGGCTGCGAATACCTCAGATGCCTTTTCGCCATTCCGACCATAGCAGGTTGCCGCGTGTATCACTGCGTTGATATGGCCTAACGACTTAAAGGGCAAATCCAGGCCGTCTTCAATATTAAACACGGCAAGCCGTGGCATGCAGTCATCAAGCCGGGAAAAATTAGATGTGGCGCGCTTTAATATGGCGACCCTATGTCCTGCCGCTAATAGTGTGCGAACCAAATGACTACCGAGATAGCCTGTAGCACCGGTAATTAATAAAGTTTGCATGACAAGCTAACTATCTAGCCCCAAAAACGCCTCAATCTGTTCGCAGACATAGTTCAGCATCGGTTCGTTCAAACCGGGGTAAACGCCTATCCAAAAGGTATTGTTCATGATGTCATCGGTGTTAGTCAGTTCGCCGCTGACACGATAATTCCTGTCTTTGAAATACGGCTGGCGCGTGAGGTTACCGGCGAATAAGAGACGTGTGCCTATTTTGTATTGATCTAGATATTTCAGCAGCTCGACCCGCTCGATGCCCGCCGATTCCCTTATGGTAATGGGAAACCCAAACCAGGATGGTTCACTATCCGCAGTTGCCTCGGGAAGAATCAGGAGCCCTTCGCAAGACTTCAACCGCTTTTTAAGAAAGGCAAAGTTGCGTTTGCGCGCAACGATAAACTCCGGCAAGCGATCCATTTGCGCCAAGGCGCAAGCGGCTTGCATGTCACTGATGTTGAGGTTATAGCCCAAATGCGAGTAGGTGTATTTGTGATCGTAGCCCTTCGGCAGGGTTCCGAGTTGCCAGCCAAAACGTTTGCGGCAGGTGTCGTCGCAACCGGGAGCGCAATAGCAATCACGGCCCCAATCGCGGAAGGATTCGATGATTTTGCGCAGTTTGCGATCTTTGGTAAAAACGATGCCGCCTTCACCCATAGTGATGTGGTGGGCCGGGTAAAAACTGCATGTGGCAATATGCCCGAAGGTGCCAACATGTTGCCCCTTGTAGAGTGAACCTAGCGCGTCACAGCAATCTTCAATCACCCACAGATTATGTTTTTGTGCGATGTCCATCACTGCATCCAGATCATACGGATTACCCAGGGTATGGGCAATCATGATGGCGCGAGTGCGGTCAGTCACCGCCGCTGCAATTTTTTGCGGATCAATATTGTAGGTAGGAATATCGACATCCACAAATACCGGCACCATGCCGTTCTGCAAAATGGGATTAACCGTGGTAGGAAAACCTGCCGCGACGGTAATCACTTCATCGCCCGGCTTTAAAGCGCGATCACCCAGCCTATGCGAAGTCAGCGCGGTAAACGCCAGCAGGTTGGCTGCCGAACCTGAAGTGGTCGTTAGTGCATACGGCACACCGACAAACTCGGCGAAACGCTGTTCAAATGCCTTGTTAAAACGTCCGGTGGTAAGCCAGCCATCCAGAGAGGCATCGACCATGTTTTTCAGTTCGCTGGCTCCAAGCACTTTGCCGGAAGGCGGAATGACGCTGGTGCCGGGTGTAAATATTTGGGGTTGCTTGACTGATGCCTGGAATTGCTCAACTTGGTGCCCTACAACTAAACGTATAGCTTTTTCCAGTGTCGCCGTCTTGACTGTGCCAACTTCGCCGCAAAAGAAACGCGGAGAAAAAATCATCTGTTTACTTACAGGAAAAACTGTCGCTTTATCCAGACCCCCGGTTAACAGGTCTTCCGGGTTAATGATTAGCTGGTTTGCCTCGTTCCATTGATGTATTTGCGAACTTCCAGGTATCCCCATTACGTCACCTTTGCTGTTCGGCAAGGAGGTAATTAGCACGGGTCTGGTACTTGATCCACTTGCCCCAACAAGCGGAACCTTATAGATGTGTATTGTTCCTGGCTGAAATTGATTAGTTGCGGACATATTTCTCCCACACAGCGTCTTCTTCAGAACTGCTTTCAGTTACTGCCGAATAAGCAGCCAACATAAACTGGTCTTCTTCGCTCAGTTCGTTTGCTGCATTGGCGCAAATTGGCAACACAATTACTTCAAATTCATCCCCCATATCGGCGGGTACGTTAATGTGTAGCTGACGATTTGCGTCAACACACAATATTTCTCTAATCACAGCCTGTTTCATGCCTCACTCCAAAATTATCTATATTCGCTTTTACAAGTCGTTCGAGACTTCCCGTGTCGGGATAAATCCCGACCTATGCCATGCATCTATGTTCCGGTTTGCCTCGCATAGCCTCGCAAATCAAATATCTCATATCAATCAGCCTGATCGCCTTCATATTCGGAAATCTGGGCAAGCGTAAAAGCACGCATATCTTTACCGGCATGGTATGCCTGATGCCAATCCACTATGGCTCGCAATGCATCCCCCAGATGCCATCTCGGATGCCAGTCCAGCCGTGCTTTCGCTTTGGAACAATCCAGTTTCAGATAATGCGCCTCGTGCGGATGATCGCCGCCATCCAGCATCCAAGTTGCACCCTCGCCCCAAGTCTTAATCAGCCTCTCCACGATCCATTGCACTGGCTTTGCATCTTCATCGCTCGGACCGAAATTCCAACCCTCTGCATAGACCGCTCCTTCTTCATAAAGCTTTTGCGCCAGCAATAAATAACCGGACAAAGGCTCCAGCACATGCTGCCAAGGACGGATGGCATGCGGGTTGCGAATACTCACCGGTTTGCCTTGCATGATTGCACGCATGATGTCAGGAATAAGCCGGTCTTCCGCCCAATCGCCGCCGCCGATCACATTACCGGCTCTGACCGAGGCTAATGCCACACCATGATCGGTAAAATTGCCGGGGTTGAAATAAGAGCTCCGATAGGCGGATGCCACCAGCTCAGCACAGCCTTTGCTGTTAGAGTAAGGATCAAAGCCGCCCATGGGTTCGTTTTCCCGGTAACCCCATGCCCACTCTCGATTTTCATAGCACTTGTCGCTGGTAATATTGACAATCGCCCGAACACTATCCGTCAGTCTTGCCGCTTCCAACAAATGCACGGTGCCCATCACATTGGTGGAATAGGTTTCTATGGGGTTGGCGTAGGAATAGCGCACTAAAGGTTGAGCCGCCATATGTATGACAATCTCAGGTTGATATTTTTCAAACACGGCTGAAAGCGCCGCAAAATCACGTATATCCGACTCGATGCTAACCATGCCTTCAGCAACATTGGCGGCATCAAATAAACTGGGATTCGTGGGCGCTGCCAGCGCATAGCCAATTACTTGCGCACCCATGGCTTGCAGCCACAAGGAAAGCCAGCTGCCTTTGAAGCCGGTATGTCCGGTCAGCAATACTACTTTATCGACCCAGAAGGATGGCTCTACCATATTTTCCACGGCGCCTTTCCGCTTGCCCATAGCTCTTCAAGATGGTTTTTATCGCGCAAAGTATCCATCGGCTGCCAAAAGCCGGAATGAAAATGAGCGGCCATTTGCCCGTCTTTGGCAAGTTGTTCCATAGGTTCGAACTCCCACACGGTGTGATCATCTTTGATGTAATTGATCACTTCCGGCGAAAGCACAAAAAAACCACCGTTAACCCAACCACCATCTCCATGTGGCTTTTCCTGAAAACTAATTACATTATTCCCATTCAAGTTAAGCGCACCAAATCGTCCTGGTGGCTGTGTTGCTGTTAACGTAGCCAGCTTGCCATGTTGCTGATGAAATTCAATCAGCTCAGTAATATTGACATCGCCAATGCCGTCACCATAAGTACAGCAAAAATTTTCGCCTTGTACATAGTCGGCAACGCGCTTAATGCGGCCGCCTGTCATGGTTTCTTCTCCGGTATCTACCAGCGTGACACGCCATGGCTCAGCGTTGCGTTGATGTACCTCCATCTGGTTGCTTTGCATGTCGAATGTCACATCAGACATATGCAAAAAGTAGTTGGCAAAATACTCCTTAATCACATAGCCTTTATAGCCGCAACAAATAATAAAGTCATGTATGCCGTGGGCTGAATAGGTTTTCATGATATGCCAGAGTATGGGCTTGCCGCCAATTTCAACCATAGGCTTAGGACGAATTGATGTCTCTTCACTAATTCGAGTACCTAGACCGCCGGCAAGAATAATTGCTTTCATGCCTGATTATCTCCGAATGCTTTGTAAGTCAGGTTAATTCCCTCTTTTAGGCGGGTGCTTGCCCTCCACTCCAATTTGTTAATTTTGGATACATCCAGTACCTTGCGCATGGTGCCATCGGGTTTGGATATGTCTTGCACGAATTTTCCATTGTAACCCACCACCTCGGCACACATTTCCGCGAGCGCTCGGATGGTAAGATCTTCGCCGGTACCCACGTTGATCAATGGACATTGGCCTGGATTGGTCAAAATGTTATAGCGCTCATCATCTAATGACGCCAAAAATACCAATGCATTCGCCAGATCATCCACATATAAAAACTCGCGCTGGGGTGTACCGCTACCCCACAGCACCACTTCCGGAATACCCGCAACTTTTGCTTCGTGTATTTTACGTATCAAAGCCGGCAATACATGTGAATTATTCAGATCATAATTATCGCCAGGACCGTACAAATTGGTGGGCATGGCCGCCAGCCATTTGGTGCCGTATTGACGATTGTACGACCAACACATTTCAATACCGGCAATCTTGGCCAGTGCATAGGCGCGGTTGGTTGATTCGAGCGGCCCGGTAAGTAAATATTCTTCTTTGATAGGTTGCGGACAATCACGCGGATAGATACAGGAGCTACCTAAAAATATCAAGCGATTCACGCCTGTGGCATAAGCAGCCCGGCAAACATTAGATTCAACCAACAGATTGCTCATCAGGAATTCCACCGGATAACTGTTGTTGGCATGTATGCCGCCGACTTTGGCAGCTGCCAGAAATACAATTTCGGGGCGCTCCTGCTCAAAAAATTGTTGTGTGGACGTGGCATCTTCCAAATCAAGTTCGCCATGGGTGCGCCCTATCAGATTGGTGTAACCTTGCCGTTGCAACTCACGCACAATGGCACTACCTGCTAAGCCCCGGTGTCCGGCAATATATATTTTGGTGTGTTTATTCATTACTGATTACTTATTCGTGATAATCGTAAGCAGCGAAGCCGTGCTTTTTGACCAACTCGTCGCGCTCGGCACTCTTAAGGTCTTCTCGCACCATTTCTGCTACCAATTCATGGAAAGTGATCTTCGGTGTCCAACCGAGTTTTTCTTTTGCTTTGCTCGGATCGCCCAGCAATGTCTCGACTTCCGTAGGGCGAAAGTAACGAGCATCAACCTGTACGATACATCGTCCTTGCGCATCATAACCCTTTTCTTCTACACCGCTGCCTTGCCAAGTGATGGTTATACCCAGTTCTTTCGCCGCAATATCAACAAACTGGCGTACACTGTATTGCACACCTGTCGCAATAACAAAATCTTCTGCTTGCTCTTGTTGGAGCATCAACCATTGCATTTCGACATAGTCTTTAGCATGCCCCCAATCGCGCAGGGCATCAAGATTGCCAAGGTAAAGACAATCCTGCAAGCCAAGTTTAATGCGCGCCAAAGCACGGGTAATTTTGCGGGTAACAAAGGTCTCGCCGCGAATCGGACTTTCATGATTAAACAGGATGCCGTTACAGGCATACATGCCATAAGCCTCGCGATAATTGACGGTGATCCAGTAAGCATAAAGCTTGGCAACGGCATAAGGAGAACGTGGATAAAACGGCGTAGTCTCTTTCTGCGGAGTTTCCTGAACCAGGCCGTAAAGCTCGGAAGTAGAAGCCTGGTAAAAACGGGTCTTCTTTTCCAGGCCGAGAATGCGGATAGCCTCAAGTAGTCGTAAGGTGCCGATACCGTCGGCATTGGCCGTATATTCGGGAGTATCAAAACTCACCGCAACGTGGCTCATGGCGGCGAGATTATAAATCTCATCCGGTTGAACTTGCTGGATGATGCGGATCAGGTTGGTCGCATCGGTTAAGTCGCCGAAATGCAAAAAGAAACGCGCATTCTTGACGTGCGGATCCTGATAGAGGTGATCGATACGGTCGGTATTGAACAGCGATGAGCGCCGCTTAATGCCATGCACAATGTAGCCTTTTTGAAGTAAAAATTCGGCCAGATAGGCCCCATCCTGCCCGGTAATGCCGGTAATTAATGCTATTTTATTCATCTGGATTATGTTCTGTCGTAGGTGTCGTCGAAACGCACAATATCGTCTTCTCCCACATACTCGCCGCATTGCACCTCGATAATTTGCAACGGAAGACGACCGGGATTTTCCAGACGATGTCGGTGGGTCTTGGGAATATAAGTTGATTGGTTCGCCTCCAACTGGATTTCCTGCGTACCATTGGTAATTTTAGCGGTGCCTGACACCACAACCCAGTGCTCGGAGCGGTGTTTATGCATTTGCATGGAGAGCTTGGCGCCGGGATTGACGATGATGCACTTGATCTTGAAATTGGGACCTTCTTCCAAGACCCTGTAGATTCCCCAGGGACGATGCACCGTCAAATGCGTTTCAGTCAGGTGAGGATGAGTTTTCTGCACCTGCGCGACCAGTTGCTTAATGTCTTCCGTGCGGCTACGATCACAAATCAGCGTTGCATCCGCCGTTTGGATCACGGCAATATTTCGTACGCCCAACGTAGCCAGCAGGCCATTCGAGCTCCATAGCAGACTGTCTTGCGTATCCAGCGACAGAACATCCCCTTGCGTTATATTTCCCGATTCATCTTTAGCGCGATGCTGATAAATCGACTCCCAGCTGCCGAGATCGCTCCAGTCCATGGAAACAGGCACTACGGCCACGTTTTTAGCTTTTTCCGCCAAACCGTAATCGATAGACAGGTTCGGCAGCTGGTCATAAGAGGCTTCGACGTCGGCAGCTCCCTGCATTGAGGTCATTGCTAGGTGAATTTCAGGCTGATGACATTCCAGTAGTTGCATAAAATCATTTGCACGGAATACAAACATGCCGCTGTTCCACAAATAGCCGCTTTCGACAAAACGTTTGGCGTTGTCCAGATCCGGTTTTTCAACAAAACTGGATACGTTCAAAATCGGGTTAGTTGCAACATCAAGCTTTAGGGATGCGCCAGGCTGAATATAGCCGTAACCTGTCGCCGGTTCGGATGGCGTGATGCCCAGCAATACCAGATAACCCTCCGCCGCCGCCAGTTCGGCTGATCGCCAAGCCGAAAGAAAACTTTGTTCGTCACCAATCGCGTGATCGGAAGGAAAAACACCAATCATCGCCTCCGGGTCCTGCTTGAAAATTTCCCAAACAGCCCACGCAATCGCCGGCAGGGTATTGCGGGCACAAGGTTCGGCTAATACCGCCGCGGGAAGCAGGGCATCAATTTCGGCCAACTGCCCTTTTACCTCAAACTTGTGGTCCTGATGCGTCACCGTTAACAAACATCCAGCGCCCACATGCTTGAGCAAACGACATGCCGTTTGTTGCAGCAACGTTTGCTCGCCATCGAGCGAAAGCAATTGTTTTGGGCGTAATGTACGCGAAAGCGGCCAGAGGCGACTGCCGCTGCCACCTGCAAGAATAATTGCATAACTGTTGCCCATACTATTCTCAGACATGCCGACTACACGGATACAGGAGGCATGCCCCAGATGAGGGAGGGAGAGCAACGCAGGGAGCGGTTGCTGTGAACAACGCATGAAGTAGACTAGCGAAGTGTCGAAAGGTCAACCGCGACAATTTCGATTGGGTAACTCGAATCACTAAAACGCCGTTTAAAACTGTTCTCTCACATACAAGCATAATTTTGTCTTTATCAAGCTCTATTAATATTTAATTGTTTCATATACAGGCCAATTTAGCTAGGCCTTACCGCCCTTGGACTGGCCTGAAACCAGTATCATCGCGAGCTTCATTAACGCAACAATTCCTCTACTCAGGATGAGGATTGCAAATTTACTCGCATCGTTGCCCGCATGAACGTAGGAGGTAAAGCAATACAGGGAACGGAAGCTTTTCAGATATTTCCGCCGCCGAACTTAACTTTAAACTCCGTCCGATTTACTCCAGCGAAAGAATAAACTCCCACTCGCCTTTGCTCACCGGCATTATGGATAATCGGTTGCCGCGTCTTACCAGCGCGAGGCCTGCCAGTTCTTCCTGGTGTTTTAATTCTTTGAGAGTGATGGTGCGGGACAAGGTTCTGACGTATTTAACATCAACCATCATCCAGCGGGGATGTTCGTGATCGCTTTTGGGATCAAAATGCTTGTCATCCGGGTCGAACGCGGAAAAATCGGGATAGCCTTCTTTGACGATTTCCATGATGCCGACGATGCCCGGCATTTCGCAGTTGGAATGATAGAAGAAAACCCGGTCGCCCAGCTTCATGTCATCCCGCATCATATTCCTGGCCTGATAATTACGCACGCCGTCCCAATGTTCGGTCTGGTTAGGTTTGTTATACAGATCATTAATCCCGAACGTATCGGGTTCGGATTTCATTAGCCAGTAGTTCATGGGGATTTCTTTATGGGAAGTGTTATGGTGCATCTCCCGCCTGCGCCGTAATGTGCTTTCGTCCTTGAACCGGAGGTTCAAGTGGGGACATGGCCGGTAAATCAGGCTTCCCGTATAAAACGGGCATGCTCACCAATACTGGTATCCGCCCCCGGGGTAAAAACAGGTTCAGGAAACACCCAGCACACTCTCGAACGCCGCAGGAGATGCAAGTTAATAGTTTAGCGTGTTTACTGATTTTCTAAAACGTTTTCTATCTTGTGTGCCATTTTCGCCAGGCATTCGCTCAAGGTTTGGTTGAGCATGGCATTTTGACTTTTCATCAATTGCAACTCGTGAGCTAAATTGAGCGCCGCCATGACTGCAATTCTGTCGGCGCCGGCTACCTTGCCGGAATCCCTCATTTGGCGCATTTGGGTATCAAGCTGTTGGGCCGACTGGATCAGGTCGCCTTGCTCGTCAAGTGCGCAGGCAATTTTGTATTCTTTGCCCATGATGGTCAGCGATACCGGCTGGAGTTTTTTGTTCATGATCCGTTCTCCATTGCTTTCAGACGAGTAATCATGGCTTCAACCCGGGTTCTGGCCAGCGTGGTTTTTTCCAAAAGCTTGGCTTTTTCCCGAACTAATGAGTCCTGTTTGGTTTTCAGCGAACTGTTTTCATTTTTTACATGAGTGTACTGCTCGATGAGCTGATCCAGCTTGTCTTCGAGGTCTTTTAACTCTAAAGATTGATTTGATTGTGTCATGGTGATACTGGGTTATTGCAAGGAGATACGTAAAATATTGCGTATTTACCGGGCGATTCAAGATTAACAAATATTATCCAAGTTAATGATCATGGTAGCATAAGCGATATTTTTAGTCCGCGATAGTGAAATTATTATGTGGAATTTATGACTTACCAAATAATTAATGCAATAGTTGTACAAAGCGATGCCGAGCTTTCGGCGGGGCAAGCGCACGGCATGGCGACAGGCATGTTGTGCGCCAACGAACAGGCTCAAAGTGCCCAGTGGTTAACCGAGTTGTTTCAGCATGCGACACCGCTGACCGATGAAGACCGAGCGACGTTGATGCACTTGTTCGAGGACACGCGAAGCTTATTGGTTAGCGATGACTTTGAATTCGACTTGCTTTTACCCAGTGATGACGCATTATTGAGTGAGCAGGTTGAAGCGCTTACCTACTGGTGCCAAGGCTTTTTATTGGGCGTGGGTTTTACCCATGCCGCCTCCGACTTATCCAGGGAAGCCGGCGAAATCCTAAAAGACATTGTCGAATTCACCAAGCTGGATACCGAGGCTGAAGGCGAAGAAGATGAGAGTGATTTTATGGAAATTACCGAATACATGAGGTCGGCTGTTTTACTGCTGCGGAGCGAATTGAATAACAAAGGCGAAAGATGAAAGGCGAAAAATCTCCGTGAACCTTTGGCCCTTAGTCTTTTGCCCTTAACCTGATTTTAATATGAAACAAAGTGAATTTAAAAAACGCCGTAAGCAATTAATGCAGCACATCGGCAAAGGCAATATTGCACTGATAGGCAGCGCAGCAGTCCGGGCTCGCAACCGGGATGTGAATTACCCGTTCCGGCAGGATAGCGACTTTTATTATTTGACCGGCTTTAATGAACCGGATTCCCTGGCCGTGTTTATCCCCGGCCGCAAGCAAGGCGAATACATCTTGTTTTGCCGCGAATTCGATGAAAAAAAGGCCTTGTGGGAGGGCGCGCACGCAGGTCTTGAAGGCGCTACCGTTCATTATAAGGCTGATGATTCCTTTCCGATCGACGATCTGGATGATATTTTGCCGGGCTTATTGGAAGACAAAGGCAAGGTCTATTATCCGATCGGGCGCGATTCCGATCTCGATCACAACTTATTGGTCTGGATAAATCATATCCGCAGCCAATCCAGAAGCGGCGTTACTGCGCCGGGCGAACTGGCTTCGCTGGAGCACATTCTGCACGAAATGCGGCTGTTCAAGAGCCCTGAAGAACTCAAGCTGATGCGTCGCGCCGCCGACGTTTCCGCCAACGCTCATGTCAAAGCCATGCAAAGATGCAAGGCCGGTCTGTATGAGTACCAGATAGAAGCCGAAATCATTTATAACTTTATCCAGGACGGCTTGCGCGCGGTTGCTTATCCTTCGATTGTCGCCGGAGGAAAAAACGCCTGCGTACTGCATTACACTGAAAATGCCGATAAATTAAAAAGCGGCGATTTACTGTTGATTGATGCCGGTGCGGAATGCGACCATTACGCCGCCGATATTACCCGCACTTTCCCGGTTTCCGGGCGTTTTAGCGAGCCGCAAAAACAGCTTTACCAACTGGTTCTGGATGCTCAGGCCGCGGCAATCGCACAGATCAAGCCGGGTCTGCCGTGGCATCTGGCGCATGACGCGTCGGTTGAGGTGCTCACCAAAGGACTGGTATCGCTGGGCCTGCTCAAAGGCAAAGTAACCAAGCTGATCAAGGATGAAAAATACAAACAGTTTTACATGCACCGGATCGGCCACTGGCTAGGCATGGATGTGCATGATGTCGGCGACTACAAACTGGATAAGGAATGGCGCTTGCTGGAACCCGGCATGGTGCTAACCATCGAACCGGGCTTGTATATCCCCGCGGATTGCCTGACCGTTGACGAGCAATGGCGCGGCATAGGCATACGCATTGAAGACGATGTTCTGGTAACCGCCGAAGGACATGAGATTTTGACCGGCGGCGCGCCCAAGACCATTGCGGAAATTGAAAGCTTAATGCAGGCGAGCTGATGCAACATGATTACGACTTATTAATTGCCGGCGGCGGCTTGGCAGGTAACTGTCTGGCTCTGGCGTTAAAAGAAACCGGGCTGAAGATTGCGATAGTTGAAGCCAGTACCCGCGAACAACACCATGACTCCCCCGCCGGCGACCGGGCCTTGGCTTTAGCCGCCGGTACCGTAAAAATGCTTGAGTCGCTGGGTATCTGGCAGGGCATCAGCCAGGCCGCCACCGCAATCAAAGACATCCATATTTCCGATCAAGGCCATTTCGGCAAAGTCAGGCTTTCGGCGCACAAAGAGAATGTGGCGGCGCTGGGCTACGTCATTACCGCGCGGGACATTGAAACACATGTCGCTAGGCTTGTTGCCGAGTCCGATATAGAACTGATCTGCCCTGCCCGACTGGTCGGTTTGATGGCCGGTAATGACGCCGTCAATATCAGCCTGAAACGCGGCGATGAACCGCTAAATGTTTCGGCCAAACTGCTGGTCGGTGCGGACGGCGGCAACTCCTCGGTCCGCAAGTTGCTGGAAATAAACCAACACATCACCGAGTACGGACAAACCGCGCTGGTCACCACGATTAAATCATCCCTGCCCCATAAGAATACCGCGTTCGAGCGTTTTACCGCTTCAGGGCCGCTGGCCTTGTTGCCGGTCGATAGCAATCATTGCGCCGTGGTCTGGACGCGCAGCAGCGAAGATGCCGATGCATTGATGTCCGGCAGCGAGACGGATTTTTTAGCCGAACTTCAGCAGTGCTTCGGTTATAGGCTGGGCGAGCTTGGTTTGGCGGCTCCCCGGCGGGCGTTCCCGTTGTCGCTGATTCGCGCCGAAAAAATGATCGCAGCCCGAACCGTGGTCATCGGCAATGCGGTGCATCAGCTGCATCCGGTTGCAGGGCAAGGGTTTAACCTGGGTCTGCGCGACGTTGTGCAACTGGCCGAGATGATCATCAAGCAACATGAAACGGGTCAGGATATAGGCGCCGCCGATTTTTTAACGGCTTACGCCGAATCCAGGCAGACAGATCATGACCGAACCATCGGCTTTACCGATACGGTGGTGCGGATTTTTTCCAATGACTGGCTGGCATTGGCTGCCGCCAGGAATATCGGCCTGGCGGTGCTGGATCATATTCCCGCCGCAAAAGCATTGCTTACACGCCATGCCATGGGCTTAGCCGGGCACTTGCCCCGGCTGGGTAGCAGGAGATAGAACAATGACCGAACGTTATGAAGTCATCGTCTGCGGCGGCGGTATGGTAGGCGCGGCAACGGCTTGCGCTCTGGCGCATGGTGGCATCAAGGTTGCGCTGTTGGAACGGTTTAACCCGGAACGGCAGTGGCCGCCGGAACCTATCGATATTCGCGTCTCCGCACTAACCAAAGCCTCCCAGAACATCCTTGAAATGGTGGGCGCTTGGCCGGGCATGGTGCAACGCGGCGTTTGCGCTTACCGCGATATGCGGGTATGGGATGCTCGTGCCGACGGGGAATTGCATTTTGATTGCGCCGACACCGAATTTAATGAACTCGGCCATTTGGTCGAAAACCGGGTTACCGTTGCCGCCCTTTGGGATGTGCTGGACAGCTTGCCCTCGGCCACTTGCATTACACCTGCAAAAGTCGTCGATATGCAGCTTAACGAAAGTAGCAGGCAGTTGCGACTGGAAGACGGCCGAATCCTTGAGGCCGATCTGGTGATTGCAGCAGACGGACGCGACTCCACATTAAGAGCGATGGCAGGTATCGACGTTACCGGCTGGGACTATCATCAGGATGGATTGGTCGCTACGGTAAGCACTGAGAAGAGTCATCAGTTCACCGCCTGGCAACGTTTTCTGGATGAAGGGCCATTGGCTTTTTTGCCGCTGAAAAACGGACAGTGTTCGATAGTTTGGACCCTGAGCTCGGAAACATCAAAAAGCCATCTGGCGCTTGCCGATCAAGACTTCCTGCAAGTTCTGGAACAAGCTTCAGGCGGTATTCTGGGCAAGATGCTGGACGTCGGCCCCCGCGCCGCATTTCCTTTACGCTTTCAATACGCAAACCGCTATGTCGACCAACGTTTCGCGCTGTGCGGCGATGCCGCCCATGCCATGCATCCTCTGGCCGGACAAGGCGTGAATGCCGGGTTGTTGGATGCCGCAGCGATTGCGGAGCTGGTAATCCAGACCCGACAGGAAAAAAGACCGTTATCCAGCTCGCGCTTCCTGCGTCGTTATGAGCGCTGGCGTAAAGGCGATAACCTGATGATGATGTCGAGCATGGACGTGCTGAACAGGACCTATGGCGTAACCGCGCAGCCCTTGGTCGGCTTGCGCTCGGCGGGAATGAATAGGGTTAATAACTCGGCATGGGTCAAGGCTTATTTTAACCGTTACGCCATGGGCTTGCGTGACGATTTACCTAAACTGGCACAAAGGCAAATATGCTGGTAATCGCCGGGCTTATCCCTAAGTATCGGACAGATTTACGTTTTTTCGAATTAGAGTTTTCCCTGCACACAGGCTTCTGGTATATTCCGGCACTAGCGGTACGGTTTACCTGCTTGAATTATAGGTAAGGGGTGTGAACGAAAGCTGACCTGCTAACCGGCGACGCTTAATTTCAAAGCAGTGATAAAAAAATTAACTTTTAAAGAGGTGGAGAGCCATTATGATTGAAGGGTTGTTTATATTAACTACTATTTTTGTTGCCTATGTTGTTTATGCGATTATAGACGAACAGAAAGCAACTGCTAAATCCAAAGCACCGGCCGCAAAACCTGAACCACAGGCAGCAGCCGTGGAACAGCCAAAGCCCCAAGTTGCCGTTACCAAAGAAAAACCGGCGGCAATTAAACCGGCAGAAGCTAAAACTGTTGCACCTAAGGCTGCGGCAACTAAAGCAGTGCCGCCTGTAGCAGCCAAACCGGCAGCAACTAAAGCGACTGCGACCAAGGCAGCGGCCAAACCTGCGGCGACTAAAACCACAAAGGCGGCCCCAGCCAAATCCGCAACAGCTAAAAAACCCGCTGCTGTCGCGGCAAAGAGCGCCGGATTAAAAGATCCAAAAACAGGAGATGTTGTCACGGCGTATAGCAATTACCGGTTCACCAAACGCTGGATAAAAGACGCCTTGGTTACCGAAGGTTTATTGGAAAAAGTCTATACCGCTAGTGAATTGAATGCCGAGATTGACGCAAAAATAAAAGAGGCCATAGCAAAACTGGAAGCCATGGATCAATATAAGGCATAAGACTTAGGTCATTGACCGTGTATGAAAGGGAGGCAGGATGGTCTCCCTTTTTTTATTGATCTGCAAAGCGCGGTTATCTTAGCTGCCTCATAACCCCCCCCTCCTTACGCGTGACTTAGACGCTCTGCGTCACCAAGCGCAATGACTGGAACCGAAAAGCGGGCTTTGCGATTCCAGTCAGTCATCACCGTAGATCATGACTCGGCCTGGAAACGAGGCCGGGCCGAATAATTACGCTAGCACGACCGCGTTGAAATCGATCCAGGTAAAGTCTTCCTGTATGTCCTGACCTAATTCCAGAATCGTGTCGTCGTCTTCATCATGATGCCAGTTTAACAAAACGCAATTGGGATGGGCTTTGGCGTATTCGTTTAATAATTCAAACATGCTAAAAAAAATTTTAGTGCTGACACTGTTGAAATAAGTGAGCTGAAAATTAAATTCAATAGCGTCGCCGTTGAGCGATGTTAAATGACTTTGCAATTGCCGAAGGATAGGACGGAAAAATTCAACGCCGTTTTCAGGGTATGCTTCACCGGACATACTCAGCGTGTTGCTTGAAAATTTAAAGTTGATTTCAGGTGTATCGGAAGTGGCTGGAATGTAGATGTCGGTCATGATAGTTCCTTAAATAGTAGCTTTGAGATAAAAGCAAGACAGTTCATTTTCATACCCTATTGCATCTCTGATAGCGTATTGGATAGGTTCGATTGAATCTCTTGCCAGTGTTAAAAATCCAAGACCCGCACCTTTACTGATCGTGTCGTCACTGTGCTGATCATTTTTCAATTGCGTACGATAAGCTTGCCTGATTTCGTCGGCGCTCATTTCCAGGATCGGATCAATTTTCTCGCGGATGCGCGTTTCATGCTGTTTTTGAATAAAATTTGCACAGATAATAAAATATTTATCTTCTTTTTTGCCGACAATGATAGAGCCTTCCTTGGTGTCGTCAGAATCGGGCGCACCGGGTGAATAGTGCAGCGCATTTTGTATCATTTCGATAAAAGTGGAGAACACCTTGCGGGATCTGGCTCCCTTTTCATCCTGAATTTGCAGTTTTTGTTTTAAAGAGTCACTCATGGTTATGATGACATTCTGTGAAAGGATACCGCTGTAATAAAAAACAATACCGTTAGCATCAGCCTCTTCGCGGAATACGGTAAACAGATCGATAAGCATAAAATTCCCCGGTTAATTAAAATCTGAATCCCATCAGAGATACATCGTCGCGCCGCTTCTGCTTTCCCTGATAGTCATAATAGGCTTGCATGATAATAGACTCCTGCTCCGGCATGGGTTTGAGGTAATTATCCTGAAGTAGGGCCGAAAAGCGTTTTTTGCCAAACGCGATCTTTTTTAACCCGCCAATCTGATCGATGATCCCGTCGGTGGTCAGATAAAGGCACATCCCTTTTGTTAATGGGAGCTGCTGGTTGGTCCATTCATAATCCATCGGCGTGTCAATATAGCCGACGCCTTTACGATCCGGATCCAGCAACTGCACTTCGGATGAGGAGTTGCCTATATAAAACAAGGGGGTTTTGGCCCCGGCATAAGTAAGCGTACCGTTTTGCGTATTGACCCAGCAGAAAGCCGTGTCCATGCCGTCATCGGATTGCCCGCTCTGCGCTGAAGAAAACCTGTCGATGTCAATGCCGTCAGTGGCCGTCTCGTTTATCTGGCCAAGCGCCATCTTGACCTTTTTATTCATTATCGCCAGCGCGCCGGCAGGGTCGTGACGATTATCTTCATGCAGGATATGATCGAGAAAAGACGCCATAATCAGCGTCATAAAGGCGCCGGGAACGCCATGCCCGGTGCAATCGATCAACGCAAGAAAGAAACCGTCATCGAATTTTTTGCAGAAATAATAGTCGCCGCCTACTTTGTCGCGCGGCTCCCAATGCATAAAGTAGTCTTGCAATACAGCGCTCATGTCTTCTCTTGACGAACGCAGGAAGGATTTTTGGATGATGCTTGCGTAATTAATGCTTTCTGTTACCAGCCGGTTTTTTTCCGCCTGTAAAAAAGAAACGACCCTAATTAAATCTTCGCCGGTGCCGAGCCCCAGGTAATCGCCGTTTTCATCGGTGATAACAAACCCGTCGTTGATGGTTTTGCGACCGGAACCCAACACCTTAAAACTGAGCGTTTGAATGCTCATGTTTTGATCGACAATGAGCGGATCTTTGTCCATGAACGCAATGCAGCTTTTTCGGTCGAACAAATCATGGTGGAAAGGTTTGGCCATGCCTTCCATAAAAATATTGCGACTAATCAAACCAATCGGCCTGCCATTTTCTACCACGGCAACAGAAATCAGGTCTCGCTGCTCGTCCAACAGCGCGGTCACTTCACTATTGGTTTGCTGGGGCGATACCGTGGAACAGACTTTTAGAAGACTGCTGGCAATATATTCTGCCTCGATTTCGGACAGTCCCGCTTTCGATTGGTTTAATAAGGATTGGTCAAACATTGATTTGCCTTTGTGCTGGAAATTAGGCAACGATAAATTACTTTTATGACAATATGATGAATCAGAACTTTGCTGTAGCTATCCGATCAAAAATGCCGAGCAGCTCACATTTTTGACTGCCTTTGTGTGTCAGGGGGTTGCAATGAAATATTTACCAACGTACTTTCAGAGGGGTGGGAGTATCGGTGAAGTTTTGCCTTGATCCGCTATTAATGATCCATATCCAGCTGTTTCAAACGATAGCGTAACGATCTGAAAGATAACCCCAGCTGTTTGGCAGCCGCTGTTTTGTCCCCTTCATTTTCTTCCAGCACCAGGGTAATGGCTTTTCTTTCAATGCCTTCCAGGTGATCCTCCAATGACCCCAAAACCGGGCTATATTCCGGCGATTTAGCCGCTTTATGCGCATCTATCGGTAGGTTCAAATCATCACTCTCTATGTTGTTGCCGTCATACAGCGCAAGGGCTCTTTCCATGATATTTTCAAGCTCCCGAACATTGCCCGGAAAATGATACTTCTGCAATGCCGCTAATGCGGATGCCGATAAGACCGGCCTATCCTGTTTGTTGGCGCCCGTCAGTTTGGCCAATATATGCTCGACAAGGGCGGGTATATCGCCAGGCCGCTCTCGCAAGGGTGGAACATGAAGATCGATGACATTGATCCGGTAATATAAATCCTGCCTGAAGCTGCCATCCCGAACCATGTCGTTAAGGTTTCGATGCGTGGCGCTGAGCAAACGAATATCGACCGGAATTTCCTGCTGGTCGCCGACCGGGCGAATTTTCTTTTCCTGTATGGCGCGCAGTAGTTTGACTTGCAGGGACAGGGGCAAATCGGCAACTTCATCAAGAAATAGAGTGCCGCCTTCTGCGGCCTGGAATAAGCCTTTTTTGTCGCTGACGGCACCGGTAAAACTGCCTTTTTTATGACCGAAGAATTCACTTTCCATCAGGTCGTGCGGGATCGCGCCGCAGTTAATCGCTACAAAAGCATGATCGCTACGGGAGCTTTGCTGATGAATCAACTTTGCAACCAGCTCTTTGCCTGAGCCCGACTCGCCGCTGATATAAACCGGCGCTTGGCTGCGGGCGAGTTTCCCTATTTTTGCCCTGATCTCCTGCATGATTAACGATTCGCCCAGCAGCGTGTGCCGGGTTCGTCTTTCTTTGGTGGTGCCGGCATCGGAAAGTTTTAAGGCATTGTTAATGAGCAGCCTCAATCCGGGTAAATCAAACGGCTTGGAAACGAAATCGAAAGCTCCTTTTTTCATCGCCAGAATGGCCGACTCCATATTGCCGTGCGCGGTAATCACGGCGACCGGTATCGGCGCGGACAGCGTTTGTATAAAGTCAACCAGTTCCAGACCGTTGCCGTCCGGCAATTTCATATCGGTCAGGCAAAGATCGCAGGACTCTTGCTTCAATAATGCCTTGGCTTGAGCGATATTCTCAGCGCAGGCTGTCCGGATACTCATCCTGTTAAGGGTGATTTCCAACAGCTCACGGATATCGGGTTCGTCGTCTACAATCAATGCCAGTGGTTTATTCATAGGTCAATTAAGGTCTGTTCCGCATTCAGCAAGCAGAGCCGGAAACAGCTCCGGCTATCGTCGGTTAAATAATAGCTCAATTTTGCCTGATTTAATTCGGCTAACTCTTTTGAGATATAAAGTCCTAATCCCGTACCGCTGGAAGAGGTGGTAAAAAAGGGCTCAAACAGGTGGCTCTGGTGTTCGCGGCTGATGCCGGAACCGTTATCAATGACCTCTATGCAAGGCGCCTGTTGCAGGGCAAAAGCGCGTAATATTATGGGCCCGGCCTCAGGCTTGCCGTATTTCAGCGCATTCCGGCACAGGTTGTCGGTAATCTGCCTTAAATGACCTGGGTCTATAAACGCGCATAAAGATTCATCAGGGTACAAAAGCTGGAATGCATCCACATTAACGGCATGCTCAAGCGTGAAATTTTTCAGGTAATTATCCAGCCAGGGCTTTAGCCGAATCTTTTCCCGCCTTGAATCGGTTCTTCTGGACAGCTGTAAGATGTCCTCAATGATATGGTTGACGCGGACCGAGTGGGTCTGGATGATTTCCGTCAGCCGCCGGTCCTGGACGGATAACTGCGGATTTTCCGAGAGTAATTGTCCTGCGTGACTGATGGCGCCTAACGGGTTGCGTATTTCGTGGGCGATACTGGCGGTAAGCCGTCCCAGCGATGCGAGCTTGCTTTGCTGCACCTGTTGGTTATAAAGCGCAATATCCTCAAGAATAATCATGTAAAAAAATTCATGACCGGTCGGCAGGGGCATGAATCGGCTATGGATTTCGGACTGGTTCGGCAGTTGCAGCAGCACAAGATTTTGTTCGGGATCGGATAACCAGGTTTGAAAAGCTTCAGCTAAATATGCCGAAATATCGCCAAGCTTGACCGGCAGTGTCGATAGATTTGCCAGTCGCAATGCCGCTTCATTGGCCATCTGAATGGCTTGCTGCTTGTTGGCGATAATGATGCCCGATTGCAGATGCTGGATAATATACTTGTTGAGGTCTTCCAGCTTAATGATGGTTTGTTTTTGTTGATCGGCAAGCTGAAATATCTGTTCGCTACGTTTGGCGAGGATATACGACAGCAAGGCAATGGTGAAAAAGGCAGCTCCCAGCATCCCGGCATTGGCATAAGAAGTCGAATTAAAACTGTGCGTGTAATCGGCAACGACTTGTTCGGTCAACACGGCCAAACTGGCCAGTGCGGCAAATAACATCGCGCAGCGACCGCCAATCAATAAGCCGCCTGCGGCGATGGATACGGCAAGCAAAGTGCCCATGCCGCTGTTAATGCCGCCGGAAGCGTGCATAATCAAGGTCAGGATGAGTATATCGCTAAAAATAAGCAGTTGCGCTTGGGTGGCGTAACTGGTCAGTCGCCAGGTTATGCAGATACCGGACAGGATCGAGAGTATCAAGTAGCTTTGGCTGCTGTAAGTGAATAATTTACTGTCGTAAGCGCCGAGTAATGAAGCATCCGTGTAACTGTAAAACAACGTAACAAATAGGCCGGCCAGGACAAGTCGATAGCCTAAAAAAACCTTTAACAATATCCAGGCTTGTTGGGCGGGAATGCCGTAACCCTTGGAAAAAGGACAGGGAAAGATGGTCTCGTGGGTATTTGCCGGCATGTTTATTTTTAAAATGGCGTTTTGCAGGGACTTCGTTAAAATGCTCAATAAGGCCTTTAATCGTAGCATTTAGTTGTCATCTGTGTGTGAAAAATACCCTCGCCGGACTTTGCCGGTTAATCCAAGGAGTCATTTAATGAATATTCATGAATATCAGGCTAAACAGTTGTTTTTGCATTACTCCATACCTGTGCCTGATGGAAAGCAGGCGACCACGCCGGAAAG
This sequence comes from Methylobacter tundripaludum SV96, assembly GCF_000190755.2. Classification (GTDB taxonomy): domain Bacteria; phylum Pseudomonadota; class Gammaproteobacteria; order Methylococcales; family Methylomonadaceae; genus Methylobacter_A; species Methylobacter_A tundripaludum. The sequence goes on from NZ_JH109152.1 coordinate 1,912,434, forward strand.
CGCCGAGCAGGTTGCCAAAGAACTGGGCGGTGACGGTTGGGTGGTTAAAGCACAGGTTCATGCCGGTGGGCGAGGCAAAGTCGGCGGCGTAAAGCTGGCCAAAACGCCGGCTGAAGTGGCCGAGTTTAGCCGGGGCATGCTCGGAAAGCGGCTGGTGACCAAACAGACCGGCGCGGAAGGCTTGCCGATTAATTCATTACTGATAGAAAAAACCTACCCGATCAAACGCGAGCTCTATCTGAGCGTACTGGTTGACCGGGGCAGCGAGCGCATTATTTTTATTGCCTCGTCTGCGGGCGGCATGGATATAGAAACCGTCGCCCACGAAACGCCTGAACAGATTATCTCGGTGCCCGTCCATCCGGCCGCCGGTTTACAAGGCTATCAATGCCGGAAGGTCGCTTACGCATTGGGACTTAAAGGTTCGCAAATTAAAGCGCTGGGAAAAATCATGCAAGGCTTGTACGACCTGTTTTTAGCCAAGGATGCCAGCCAGATTGAAATTAATCCGTTGATAGAAACCGACAACGGCGAGCTGATAGCGCTGGATGCCAAGATCAATTTCGACGATAACGCGGTCGAAGTGCATCCCGATATAAGGGCGATGAAAGATGCCGATCAGGAAGATGAAAAAGAAAACAAGGCCCAGCAATTCGGACTGAATTACATCACCCTGGAAGGCAATATCGGCTGCATGGTTAACGGTGCGGGGCTGGCCATGGCGACCATGGATCTGGTCAAGCTTAAAGGCGGTCAACCGGCCAATTTTCTTGATGTCGGCGGCGGCACCAGCGTTGAAAAAGTTTGCGAGGCGTTCAAGCTGATCCTGTCGGATCATAGCGTCAAAGCGGTATTGGTGAATATTTTCGGCGGCATCGTGCAGTGCGATATTATCGCGGCGGGCATTTTAGCCGCTGTCGAGCAGGTTCATGTCGCCGTACCGGTGGTGGTACGTCTGGAAGGCACCAATGCCGAACAGGGCCGGGCCTTGCTAAGCAACACCGGATTGAATCTTTATGCGGCGGATGATTTGGCACACGCGGCAGAACAAGTCGTAGCATTGGCGGAGGCCGCATGAGCATTTTAATCGACAAAGACACTAAAGTGATTTGCCAAGGCTTTACCGGCAAACAAGGCACTTTTCATTCCCAGCAGGCGCTGGACTACGGCACCCAATTAGTCGGCGGCGTAACCCCGGAACGCGGCGGCGAAACCCATTTGGGTTTGCCGGTATTCAACACCGTACAGGATGCCGTCAGCGGCACCGGCGCAACCGCCAGCGTCATTTACGTACCGCCTTTTTATGCTGCCGATGCGATTCTGGAAGCAGTCGATGCCGGGATTAAACTGATCGTCTGCATCACCGAAGGTATTCCGATTTTGCAAATGCTACGCGTTAAGGCCGCGATGGAAGGCACCGGCGTTTTGCTGATCGGCCCCAACTGCCCCGGCGTGATCACGCCGGGCGAATGCAAAATCGGCATCATGCCCGGACATATTCACCTGCCCGGATCGATCGGCATTGTGTCGCGCTCCGGTACATTGACTTATGAATCGGTACATCAAACCACCGCGCAAGGCTTGGGACAAAGTACCTGCGTCGGCATCGGCGGCGACCCGATACACGGCATGAACTTCGTCGATGTGCTGAGCCGTTTTCAAGCCGACGAGCAGACCAAAGGCATTGTGATGGTCGGCGAGATCGGCGGCGGCGAAGAGGAAGAGGCCGCAGAATATATCAAAGCCCATGTCACCAAGCCTGTGGTTGCTTATATTGCGGGACAAACCGCTCCTCCCGGAAAGCGTATGGGCCATGCCGGTGCGATAGTCACCGGCGGCAAAGGCACGGCGGAAGGCAAAGTGGCGGCACTTAAAGCGGCGGGAATTGAAGTGGTGAGTTCGCCGACTGATATTGGCGTGGCGATGAAGGGGTGTTTGTAGAATTCAAAGTAAAATATGTCGGATTAGCTTTACAGCTAGTCCGAAAAATAGCCGTTTAATTTGATAATGGCACTTCAATTGATATTGGAATCAATATGTTGACAAGCATAAAAATCGAAAAGTTATTTGATATTTTCGATTATGACATCGAGTTTAAAGAGGAAGGCATTACCATTTTAACTGGGCCGAACGGTTACGGTAAAACCACGGTATTGAAAATACTGGATGCGTTAGCTACACAAAATGGCCCCTTTTTTATTGGGCTGTTGTTCAAGAAAATTGTTTTGGAATTTTCTGATCGAAATGTGATTACGCTGCAAAAAGAAGATGATAACGATGTTTTGATAAAGACATTAGGTAAGTCTAAAACTGTTCATTTGAATAGAAAGTCATTTAATAGCGCGCTACAAAAGATATTGAAGGATATGCCTTTTCTACGTCCCCTTGATGCTGATAAGTGGTTAGATCGTCGTACTGATAATATTTACAACACAGAAACACTGCTACAGAAATTTCTACCGATTTTTCCTGAATTTGCAGCTGCAATTCATGCAATAGGGTTGCCAATAATTCCTGAAGTATATTTTATTCGTGAACAAAGATTGTTGCTTCCTGTCCTTAGCCCTAGACGTAGACAATTTTCCAGTCGTCCTTATATGGAAGAAGAAGTATTTGATACTTTTAGCAAAACCATTGAAGAATATGCCAAAGAGCTTCGTGAAAATATTAGAGAAACACTAGCAAAATCGTCACAAATTAATCAAGAGCTTGATAGCAGTTTTCCTCGTCGTCTTTTCGACCAACAACAAGACATTTCTGAAGAAGAATTTAAACACCGTTTTGACAAAGTTAGGGAAATACAAAAATCATTAAGTGAGTTTGAGCTTTTCGACATAAAAGAAGATAGCCATCCAACTTACAAACCAGAAAATGCTAAGGCACTTTATGTTTATATTGATGATACTGAAAAGAAACTTGCGGTATTTTCCGATCTTCTTGGCAAACTAAAAGCATTTACTGGAATACTAAACGAACGTCGGTTTACTTTTAAACGTATAGATATTTCCAAAGAAGATGGTTTTAAATTCAGTACTGACCTAGCAAAGCCATTAGCGTTGGGTGACTTATCTTCAGGTGAACAACAGGAAGTAGTGTTGCTTTATGAACTATTGTTCAAAGTTAAGCCAGGAACTTTGGTATTGATTGATGAGCCGGAACTTTCGCTACATGTTGTTTGGCAAAAACAATTTCTCGACGACCTGTTCAAAATCATCGAACTACAAAAAATAAACATTGTTGTCGCCACGCATTCCCCGCAGATCATAAACAATCATTGGGATTTGACTGTTGATTTAGAGGAATTACGTGATGCAGCGCTATCTAAGTGAGATTGATACGGTAGGTGAAATTCGCCAAGCGCGTAGACATCCAATAGGGAAAAACTATCTCTGGGTTTTGGTCGAAGGCGAAACCGATCAAAAACTCTATGCAAAATTGATTGATGGCAATAACACAAAAATTGAAATGGTACATGGCGGTGTCGAAAACTTACGCAAAACCTTATCCATATTAATTTTAGAAACCAACCAAATTCTTGGAATTCGCGATGCAGACTTTCTGCATTTGGATAACAAACAGGAAACAACAAATGGTCTGTTTTTAACAGATGTCCATGATGCGGAGATGATGCTGTCATCTTGTGATACGGCTTTCGAATCAATTGTGGCTGAATATCTCTCTCTTAAACGCGCTCGTTTTATAGATTTTCGTCGTGAGCTTTTAGCGTCTTTGGTATTTCTTGGTGGTATCCGTTGGCTCAACAATATCGAAGACTTGAAGTTGAATTTTAGTGGCATTGATTTAGATAAGTTCTACGACTCAATTGAATTAACACTTAATAAAATAATGTGTATTCAAGAAATTGAAGCTCGTTCGCCAAACAAAAAACGCTCTCTTCAACCGGATGAAATTGATCTGAAGATTGCTGACATTTCCGATCACTATAACTTATGTAATGGGCATGATTTCGAGAAAGCGTTTGCACACCATGTAAAAAATCACACCGCTGGAACTAAAAATTTCAAAGACACTGATATTGGTAAAGCTTTACGCATCGCTTATCGCAAAGAAGATTTTGCTACTACAAATCTTTACAACCTTCTTAAAGACTGGGAAATTAAAACCGGACAACTACTGTTTTCAGTACCATAAGTGTTATCTTTCTTCGCTTTCTGCCTTTGATTTTTGCAACTTCAATGACCCTAAAAATAGCCTTAGCCCAAACCAACTTCCTGGTCGGCGACATCGCCGCCAATGTTGACAACATCGCCAGAGCCGCCATTCATGCCCGTGATGAATTGGGCGCGGATATGGTCGTCTTTCCCGAACTGACCATTACCGGCTATCCGGCGGAAGACCTGTTATTGCGCGCCGATTTTATTACCGCCGCCAATAACGCGCTTTATCAACTGGCCGACCGCGTTGCCGGTATTGCGCTGGTCGTCGGTTTTCCCGAACACGATGGCGACAAGCTTTACAACAGTGCGGCGGTATTGCATCAGGGCGCGATACTGGCCTGCTACCGCAAACGGGCGCTGCCCAATTACGGCGTGTTTGACGAGCAGCGTTATTTTACGGCAGGCAGCCAACCTTGCGTATTCGAGTTCAACGGCACGTTTATAGGGCTGACCATTTGCGAAGATGTCTGGAGACAAGGCATTATTGAAGACAACAAACAGGCGGGAGCGGAGTTGCTGCTGACCCTTAACGCCTCGCCGTTTAATTCGGGAAAAATCCATCAACGCGAAGCCATTATTTGCAGCCAGGTTAAAGCCGCGCAGATTCCGTTGGTGTATGTCAATCAGATCGGCGGTCAGGATGAATTGATTTTCGACGGCGCGTCTTTCGTCGTTGACGCAGACGGCGGCATCGTCTTCCGTGCCGCGGAATTTAAAGAGCAGATCAGCGTGGTCGAGTTTGACGGCAATAAGCCCGTAAAAACTACCTGTGCGCCGTCCTACAATGAAGTCTCCAGCGAATATCAGGCCCTGGTGCTGGGCATTAAAGATTATGTGCGCAAAAACGGTTTCCAGGGAGCCATTTTGGGTTTGTCCGGCGGCATCGATTCTGCGCTGGTTCTGGCTCTGGCCGTCGATGCGCTGGGCGCTGACAAAGTTGAAGCTGTGCTGCTGCCGTCACGCTATACGCAGGACATGAGCAACGAAGATGCGATGCTGGAAGCGGAAGCCTTGGGCGTCAAGCATCATATTATCCCGATAGAACCCGCCGTTAATGCGTTCACCGGCATGTTGGCCGATATTTTTGCCGGTACCGCTAAAGACGCCACCGAGGAAAACATTCAGGCGCGTTGCCGCGGCGTGGTGTTAATGGCGCTGTCGAACAAACAGGGCAAGCTGTTATTAACCACCGGCAACAAGAGTGAAATGAGCGTGGGTTACGCGACCCTGTACGGCGATATGTCCGGCGGTTTTGCGCCGATCAAGGACGTGCCCAAGCTGCTGATTTACCAATTGGCGCATTATCGCAATTCCTTATCTCCGGCGATACCGGAACGGGTCATTACCCGTCCGCCTTCGGCTGAGTTGGCGCCCGACCAGGTTGACGCGGACTCCTTGCCGCCCTACGACGTACTGGACCCGATCCTGGAGCGTTATATCGAAAAGGACCAGTCCGCCGCTGAAATCATCGCCGCCGGATTCAGGCGCGAAGATGTAGCCAGAGCCATCAGCCTGGTCGACCGGAACGAATACAAGCGCAGACAATCCCCGCCGGGAATCAGGATCACGGCAAGGGCGTTCGGCCGCGACCGGCGTTACCCGATCACTTCCGGCTATAAGGGCATTTAGTAGGGCAAGCGCTCATTCGCATCAACTTAAGCTTCAATCAATAAAATGCAAGAGATTGATTCACCACGAAGACACGAAGTTTTTATGTGACTGCTTGCCATTGCCGGTACTCCCCTCTCGGCAACCGCTCCTGTATCGCCAAAAGCCTCTACTGTTTGCGTATTACCTCTCGTATTCATTCATAGGCTTCGCGTCTTTTCCTTCGTGAACTTCGTGTCTTCGTGGTGAAATGTCTTTAAGGGGTGGATTACATTTTCTCAATTCCTGACTATTTGTAATACAATGGGCGGGTTTACAACCGTTTGTTTCGATCACCAAATGTTCCTGCCGGCGGGTTATAAAAACAAAGCTATAGCTATGTTGGCTGTCGACATGACCTATTGATCTTCACTTCAATAGCGATATACCGCTCTAACAATCCGCATAGCCAATAAAACATTACTGCTGGCTCACAGAGATGTTCATGAGAAGACAGTATTTAATAATTTAAAAAAGGTGTCAGTTCTATGTGTTGGAGTGGTGAAGCGTCCGGTGTTTTAGCCGTCGCAGGTCTTAGTACCGCAGCTTATGTTGCAATTAAACAAGGGGAATCTAAAGAACTCTGGGTTCCGTTAACTTATTTTGCTTTAATGGAATTATTACAGGCGGTAACTTACGTCTATATCGATTTATGTGACAATCCGAATAATCAGATACTAACGCTGCTGGGCTATTTACACGTCTCGTTCCAGCCGTTTTTTGTCAACATGGTCGCGATGTACTTCATCCCGGAAAGCGTCAAGCTAAAAATTCGAACGACTGTCTATACTATCTGCGCCATCGGTACGCTGTTCATGCTGATCAAGATGTATCCTTTTGTCTGGGCAGGCTCTTGCAACATCGGCGTGGAAGGTTTTTGCGGACCGAGTGTTTGTTCTACCTCCGGCTCTTGGCACATCGCTTGGCAAATGCCGTTGAACGGCCTGATGTCGGACCCTGTGGGCTGGCTGTTCGGCTTTAACTGGGGCTTGCATGCGTTTACTTATATCGTGGTCGCCTTTTACCTGCCGCTTATGTACGGTTCATGGCGTTTTGTGGCCTTTCATTATTTAATCGGCCCGTTTATTTCCGACGTGACCACCACCGATCCTAACGAATATGCCGCGGTTTGGTGCCTGTTTTCCATCGCTTTATGCGTATCGGTCATTAAATCCCCGATCAGGAAACATCTGCACGTTAAAACCTGGCCTTTTTATAAGAAGTATATTGGCGATTCGCTGTAGAAATAAGTGCAGGCCGGGTTACCCTAAAGCTAACCCGGCCTACGCGGCTACTTTACTGTTATCGTCATTTTTCCGAGGAGCAAATATGCAAACATTTAGACAAATTCTGACTTTTTCTCTGTTCATCGCAATTTTTTCGGGCTGCAACCCTGTTTTTGCTGAAACGACTGAGACAACGGATACCGATACGCATCATGCGCAAAATAGCCTTGATTGGCCGGGCGTTTATCACGGCTTTCTGCCTTGCGATGATTGCAAGGGCGTGAAAACGACACTCGCCTTGAACAAAAACAACAGTTATCTCTTGATTACCCAATACGTTGGCAAGTCGGAAAGAGAAATTGTGGAAAAAGGGAAATTTACTGGGGGTAATAACAACAATACGATTGTTTTAACGCCACGCGACAATTCAACTACACGGCAATATCTTGTCGGCGAAAATACGCTCACTCAGCTCGATAACAATGGCAATCGTATCTCCGGCAAACTTGCAGATCGCTATATTTTGCGCAGAACCGATGTAACAAAATCATCATCGTCGCATCCGTCGCATTGAGCAGTGCTCAAGCAAAGCGATTACACTTATTTTCAACGCAAAACGTTTCGGACGCGGCAACATGCCCCGTCCGGCTTGGTATATTGGCGATTCGCTTTAACTTAAGCTGTGTCAATTGGGTTGCATCTTTTCGCAACCCAATTGACAGTTTCATTTAACATTGGCCATACCAATCACCCCATAACAACCGCTTTTCGCTTCGCCCCCCAGTTCCCCGGCTTTGGATTGAAGACTCCCGCACAGCGCTCGCCGCAAAAACGGCAATTTCCGGACGCATCCAGATTCCAGTCGGACAATTCGTACCAGTCTCGGCCTATCAGCAACCCTCTGCACTTGTGACAATAAGTACTTTCTTCCGCCTTATCATGCACATTGCCCACATAGGCATAATGTATCCCGTTTTTTAAAGCGATTCGTCGCGCCTGCAACAAGGATGAAAGCGGCGTAGGCGGCTTATCGCGCATTTTCCAATCCGGATGAAACGCGGTGAAATGTATCGGCACATCCGGCCCCAGATTCTCGACCACCCATTGGGTCATGGCTTCCAGCTCGACTTCCGAATCGTTCTCGCCCGGAATAACCAAGGTGGTCAGCTCCAGCCAGACCGATGTTTCATGCTTGATGTACTTAAGCGTTTCCAATACCGGTTCCAAATGTCCCCCGGCAATTTTGTGATAAAAATGTTCGGTGAAGGCTTTTAAATCAATATTGGCGGCATCCATCCATTGATAAAACTCGACTCTGGGTTCAGCGCAAACATAACCTGCGGATACCGCCACTGATTTTATGCCCAGACGCCGGCAAGCCTGGGCGGTATCGATCGCATATTCATGAAAAACGACCGGATCGTTATAGGTGTAAGCGACGCTGTCACAGCCATAATCAAGTGCCGTCTGCGCAATGGCATCGGGAGATGCCTTGCTCATCAAGGTATCCATTTCCCGCGATTTGCTGATGTCCCAATTCTGGCAAAAATTGCAGGCCAGATTGCATCCGGCGGTGCCGAAGGAAAATACCGGGGTGCCCGGTAAAAAATGGTTCAGCGGTTTCTTTTCGATGGGGTCAATGGCAAAACCGCTGGAGCGACCATAACTGGTCATGACAATCTGGTCATCCAGGTTTTGCCTGACAAAGCACAGGCCGCGCTGGCCTTTGTGCATCTTGCAAAACCGGGGGCAGAGATCGCATTGCACCCGACCATCATCCAGCGTATGCCAGTAGCGGGTTCTTACGGTATCTTTGGTAACAAAATCAGTCATGGTTATTCTCCTGTTTCCACTAATAAATAGTAAAAAGACGCCACTTTGCTCATGCAACAATAGTGCGTGAAGGCTTGTTTCAATAACTCAACCTTTATTCAGAAGGCGAACTGTGGGTATTACGCGTTATTTTTGTTCAAGTTATAAAATTTCCATTGTCCAGCATGGCTTATCAGCGAAATAAAATAAATGATTTTCGTATGCCTAAGTAATGGCACGTATGGATGTCGGATGGCTTTAATTCTATGATCCGTTCCATCGATAGGGTGTAGGTTTCGCTTTTCACGGCTGAACGATTGTTAAAAACGCGTAACAATTCAGTGTTACTATCTTGTGGACTGAGTTTCCTCAGCAAGCGCTCCCCGCAGAGAGTATCCCCATGCGCCATGCCGTTGTATAGATTAAATAAAAGGACAAGCTAATGAATAGACAGCCCGCCGTAGCAGGTTCTTTTTATCCTGCAAATCCGGAACAACTTCATCTGATGCTGGACCAGTTTTTGAATGATGCGGCGACCAATGAAAAAGTTCCCAAAGCCATCATCGCGCCTCATGCCGGTTATATTTATTCCGGCCCGATTGCCGCAAGCGCCTATGCCCGGTTAAAAAAAGCCCATGACAAGATAACCCGCGTGGTGCTTATCGGCCCCTCTCATCGCGTGGCTTTCAGGGGCCTTGCCGTAAGCAGATCGGAAACGTTTACCACACCGTTGGGATCTGTCCCTGTGGATCAGGCGGCAGTGCAAACCCTAGTCCAACTGCCCTTTGTCGAATACATTGAGCAGGCGCACACCTATGAGCACAGCCTGGAAGTGCATCTGCCTTTTTTACAGGAAATGCTGGATAGCTTTGAAATCGTACCCATTGTTGCAGGCGAAGCTTCGCCTGAACAAGTCAGTCAGGTGCTTGATGCGTTATGGGGCGGCGATGAAACGCTGATTGTGATCAGTTCCGACCTGAGTCATTATCATGATTATGCCACCGCTCAGCAGATGGATAAATCAACCAGCCAGGCCATAGAGCAGCTGCAATATGAGCGGCTCGCCCCCGAATCCGCTTGCGGCAAAGTGCCTGTCAGCGGCCTGTTAAAACTGGCAAGGAAAAAGTCGCTGTCCGTTACAACCATAGACCTGCGCAACTCCGGCGACACCGCTGGAGATAAAGCCAGCGTGGTCGGCTACGGTGCTTATGTCATTGAATAAGGTGAATCGGCAACGCCTGCTGGAGTTGGCGAAGCGCTCAATACAGCATGGTTTACAAACAGGTCGCCCCCTGAAAATCAACCTGGACGATTATCCGGAAGAATTGACGGAAACGCGCGCCACCTTTGTTACCTTGCAGATAAACCATCAACTGCGCGGCTGCATCGGCATGCTGGAAGCGGTCAGGCCGCTGGCCGAAGATATTGCCGAAAATGCATTTTCCGCCGCCTTCAGAGACCCTCGCTTTCCGCCACTGCAAGCGGACGAACTCGACGACCTGGAAATACACCTGTCCTTGCTCACACCGGCCGAACCTATTACATTTACCTCTGAACAGGACTTAATATCTCAACTGCAACCCGGTATAGACGGCTTAATATTGGAAGAACCGGAAATTTATAGCGCTGCGAACAAGCGCGAACAGCTGCCGCCGAGAATAGACGGTTTAATATTGGAAAAAGGTCGCCGACGCGGCACTTTTTTGCCGTCGGTATGGGAATCATTGCCGGAACCTGAGCAGTTTTTACGGCATTTAAAACAAAAGGCAGGATTACCGCCCGACTACTGGTCTAAAAATATCCGGATTTACCGCTATCAGACGGAGATAATAGACTAGGCAAGCGTTACGCTGTCAACATCTTCAAATGATGGTAACCATCCGCAAGAGACTTCACCGTTAAATGGATTGTACGCCCCATCGACTACCGGCTTTAAGCGTGGATCATTAAACAACCGCCATGATCGGATGAAACAAGAATGATGTCGCCGTATTCAGGATGTTTGATGCACTTGGCCGCAACCATTCCAGCGTAGACAACTCTGTCAATTTCGTCGTAAATATCTTCGGAGATTTCTGCGTATTGCTGCACGGTGAGGGGCGTTATTTTTGCGTCTTTCATTCAAATAGTCTCCGATAGATTAAAGAAAGGTGAGCTTGGCGAATAGCGCTATTTTGCTTTTGTGATTGCCGTATTCTTTTTTCATTATTGAGATTCGAATCTAACACGCAGAGGTAAACCGCCCCTTATAGAAAACCTACACTTGCAAGCTTACTGCCAGTCCCTGAAAAAAATCAGGGACCGGCTCAGAGCTCCATTCATAAAACCTTCCATACCTTGTCAATTAACTGTCAAGGTCAACACAGTGTAAATAAATCCTGCGGTTAAAGAGCAGCGCTACCATTAATGTGAGTTGAACAATGATGTTAAACATCCATGCTATGTTTTTCATGATGATTTCCTCAAAGCGAATTTATTAAAATTATGCTTTCGTCAGTCATGTCGACAATGTCGGTCTAACATTCTTGGTGTCGTTATCGGCTGACATTCTTATTCTTGAAGTTAAAATCCCTATCAATCGGTAATCGCCCAATAACACCTTTTTTTGGAAAGTTTTCGCAGCAGCGAAAAAAGCGTTGATTTTGCATTTTGCCGGTTTATGTCGGTATTCCTCGAAAATAGGTTGGTGTTGTCCAGGCATCTTTAGGGTAGAGCGCTCAGCGTCTTCAATCAATAAGCGTGATTACTTATCAGGTGAACTCGCTATTGAGCTGAATGCCTTACCTTAACCAACGTTTTAATTCCAAATGATTCTTCAAGATTAACGCATAAAAAATATCATTTATTTAATTTCCTTATACAACAGCACGTTAGTTCTTTATTGATATTTACCACGAAAAAAATTGGCTATTTTTAAAGACGGGGGGAATTATTTTGCCCATTTTGGCAATGCATAAGCAGGTTTCCATGGGGTGCATGGGCGAGTAACAAACCTTGTTTCCATGATATTTTTATCGGCAGCGCCATAATTCGCTCCGCCTCACAACAAACCATGCTCTGCAAAGGAATAGGGCTGCCCGTCGCCGATAATAAAATGATCCAGCACCCGTATATCGAACAAGGCCAAGGCCTGCTTCAGTTTCTCGGTGATATGTTTATCTGCCTGACTGGGTTCGGAAATACCGGACGGGTGGTTATGGGCAAAAATCACCGCTGCCGCATTATGGCGTAATGCCTGCTTGGCGACTTCCCTCGGATAAACGCTGGCACCGTCTATGGTGCCCCTGAATAATTCATCCAGTTGTATAACCCGGTGCTGGTTATCAAGAAATAAACAGGCAAACACTTCATAGCTGTAGCCGCGCAGTTGTGCGCTGAGGTAGGAACGGGTGATTTCCGGACTGGTTAGCGCATTGCCGCGCTGCAGGGCTTCCTTAAAATGTCGCCGGGCCATTTCCAATACGGCCTGGAGCTGAGCATAAGTGGCCTCGCCCAAGCCTTTGCCCTCGCAAAAACGTTGCTGGTCGGCGCCTAACAAGGCGTTCAGGGAACCGAAGTCGACGAGCAACTCACGAGCCAGGTCAACTGCGGATTTGCCCGGCGAGCCGGTGCGCAGAAAAATAGCCAGCAGTTCCGCGTCGGTTAAAGCGGCCGAGCCGCGTCGCAACAGTTTTTCTCTGGGCCGATCTTCTACCGACCAATCTTTAATGGACATAGGCCTCTTCCTATACGATTGAGATTTAAGCATAGAAGAATTTCTTCATACTTGCCATAATGTCGCCATTTGTTCAACTTTTCCGGGCATTACTATTAACAAACATATTTTATTGGCTGTCAGCGGCGGCATTGCTGCGTACAAGTCGGCCGAGTTGGTCAGGCTGTTGCGAAAACGGGGCGCCAAAGTGCGCGTGGTGATGACCCGATCAGCCATGCAGTTTGTTAGTCCGCTCACCTTTCAGGCGCTTTCCGGCAATCCGGTGCATAGCGAATTGCTTGATGCGGATGAAGAGCATGCCATGGGCCATATCAATCTGGCGCGCTGGGCCGATGCATTGATTATCGCCCCGGCAACGGCCAACACCCTTGCAAAATGCAGCCACGGTCTGGCTGACGACTTATTGTCAACGCTCTACCTGGCGGCAACCTGCCCTGTTTACGTTGCCCCGGCCATGAATCAAGCCATGTGGCATAAAACAGTCACTCAGGAAAATATTCAAAAACTCAAAAGCCACGGCGTTATTGTGATCGGCCCCGAACAAGGCGATCAGGCTTGCGGCGAAACCGGCTTCGGCAGGATGTCCGAGCCTCTGGACATTTGTAACCGTTTAATGGATGAACCGACCGCACAGTGTTTAAGCGGGCTTAAGGTTTTAATCAGCGCCGGACCGACCCGCGAACCTTTAGATCCGGTCCGCTACATCACCAATCGCAGTTCAGGAAAAATGGGCTATGCGCTTGCCAATGCCGCATTAAAAGCCGGCGCCAAAGTCACGCTGGTCAGCGGCCCGGTTACACTTTCCGCCCCTGATAATGCGGAGCTTATAAGCGTAGAAACAGCGGCGCAAATGCATGCGGCGGTTATCGCCAAAGCCGCGGAACATGATATTTACATCGGCGCGGCGGCTGTTGCCGATTACAGCCCTGCCCTGATGGAAAAAGAGAAAATAAAAAAACAGGCCGAACAAACCACGCTGACCTTGCAAAAAACCAGGGATATTCTGGCGGAAGTCGCACAACTCGCTAACCGCCCGTTCACGGTCGGATTTGCCGCAGAAACCCATGACCTTGAACAATACGCCCAAGACAAATTGACGCGCAAGAATCTGGATATGATTGCGGCAAACTGGGTAGGGCGCGATTTGGGCGGCTTTGATAGCGAACAAAACGCATTGCTGGTGTTCTGGAAAAACGGTCAAAAATCCCTGGCAATGACCGACAAAAATCATTTGGCCGAACAACTAATCAGCTTAATCGTAGAGAGAATGGAATATGAAAGGCGCCACAAAAATACAGCTTAAAATTCTGGACAGCCGTTTAGGCAAAGACATTCCGTTGCCTGAATATGCGACATCAGGTTCGGCGGGTTTGGACTTGCGCGCCTGCCTGGATGAGCCGGTCGAGTTAAAACCGGGCGAAACATTGCTAATTCCAACCGGCCTGGCTATCCATATTGACGATCATCAGCTGGCCGCAGTTTTATTGCCCAGATCCGGTCTGGGACACAAACACGGCATCGTGTTGGGTAATCTGGTCGGGCTGATCGATTCGGATTATCAAGGACAGGTCTTCGTCTCCTGCTGGAACCGGGGCGACACCGCTTTTACCATTAATATCGGCGAGCGCATCGCACAAATGGTTTTTGTACCGGTGGTGCAGGTGGAATTCGAACAAGTCGCCGAGTTCGACCAAAGTTTGCGCGGCTCCGGCGGCTTTGGTCATACAGGTCGTCATTAAGCTGTTTTTCTTTCATAGAGGCATAAACATGGTACGACTATTTTCTTTACTGTCAGCGTTTGCCGTTTTAATGATTCTGACTGCCGGTACGGGCGTTTACTGGATCAGTGCAACTCAAATCGCGCAATCAAAGCAAGACGCCACGGCAGCCGTTGCAAAAAGCGTCGCGTTAGGCATAACGGCACAGATAAAGCTGCTGACCGACACGCTGGAAAAAATGGCGCAGGACCCCGAGGTATTGGCTGCGGTTACCAGTGCAGATACAGCTCGCACACACACGGTGGCGGCAGAACTTGAACGGCATTTACCCGGCGTTCTAAAGGTCAGGCTGTTATTACCGGGCATCAGTGAGCTGGATGACAAAAGCGTGCCCAAAATGGGTTATGCCGATCTGGACATGGTGCGGGAGACCTTTACCAAAAACCAACTACCCGCAATACAAGGCGATGTCGGGCCTGACCGGCATCTGGCGATAACCCGGAGGATTATGCAGAATGATCAGGCGGTCGGCGTTATCCTGGCCAGCTTGAACTACGACTTTATTAGCAAAACCGTACAGGCAGCGGAGCTAAAAGACGGGTATCTTGAATTGAAACAGGCAACGCTGGTGTTAGGCGCTGCCGGTCAACCGGTCGGTGCAGAACAAGGCGATGATGTCCCGATAAAAGTAGCCAACACCGGCTGGGAACTGCATTACCGGTATGACAACAGTGTAAATTCCTCCGGACTGACTGTCATTGCAAGCATAACCGCCCTTTCCGCCCTGCTGGCGCTGCTGGCTTTTTTTATGGGCTACCGGAAGCTTTCATCTCTGCTGACGCACGATCTGGGCAGCGTGCTGAAAGCCTTTAAGGATCTGATGACCAATAAACTACAGGGTAACTATCCTGTTAAGTTGCCGGAAATGCATGCCGTTATTTCCACGTTATCGCAGTTTAAACGGGTTATGGATAATCAGGACAGCTATGTAGCCGACGATAATAATATTGCCGATTTTGGAATGCGTGGTTTTTTTGATGACTTTGGCGACGGCCTGACCGCGACTGCTCCCGGCAGTCTTACGGCACTTCCTCCAGCCATGAAGATCAAATCAGAAGCTACGCCGCCAAAGACAGCGAACGACGGCATCGACGCAAGAGCAGTTGCCGAAGCAGAGCAACGCCTGGAGCAGTCACCTAAAGCACAAACCGACGGCGTTAATTTTAATAAACCGGCTGCCGCAACCAGCAAACCGGAAGCCGTTGAAAAAACCGTGCCGGACTTCTTTGACATGCCCCTTTCCACAAAAAAAACGGCTGACACGGGCGTTATTTTCAGGGCTTACGACATCCGAGGTATCGTCGGCAAAACGCTGACTAAAGAAGTGGTTTACGACATTGGTCGTGCACTGGGCACCCAGGCTAAAGAGCTTGGTTGTAAAACCATCGTGGTCGGCCGGGATGGAAGAACCTCCAGCCCTGCCCTAGCGGAAGCCCTGACCAAGGGCATTATTACAACCGGCCTCAATGTGCTGGATATAGGCATGATACCCACGCCGGTGCTTTATTTTGTGGCAAGACACACCGAAGGACGTTCCGGGGTGATGATTACCGGCAGCCATAACCCCGCCGATTATAACGGCCTGAAAATGGTCATCAACGGCGAAACGTTGGCTGACGAAAGAATCCAACAGCTTAAAACCTGCATTGATAATCAGGCCTATGCAACCGGCAAGCCCGGCGGCATCGAACAGAACAGCCAATTCAGCAATGAATACATCGGCATTATTTCCGAAGATATACATATCGCCAGACCCATGACCGTGGTGCTGGACTGCGGCAACGGCGTTGCCGGTGAACTGGGGCCGATGCTGCTGAAAACGCTGGGCTGTGAAGTGAAGGAGCTATTTTGCGACATCGACGGCACCTTTCCCAATCACCATCCGGACCCCAGCAATCCCAAGAACCTGTCCGAATTGATTGCAACGGTCAAGCATTACAAAGCCGACATCGGCATCGCTTTTGACGGCGACGGCGATCGTTTGGGCGTTGTCGACTCAAACGGCAAAATCATCTGGCCGGACCGGCAGATGATGCTGTTTGCCAAAGATGTGCTGGCCGGCAAACCCGGATCGGAAATCATTTACGATGTGAAATGCACCCGCCATCTGGCCGATCAAATCGTAAAATACGGCGGTAAGCCGACCCTCTGGAAGACCGGGCATTCATTGATGAAAGCCAAGCTTAAGGAAACCGGGGCCAAGTTGGCCGGTGAAATGAGCGGACATATTTTCTTTAATGATCGCTGGTTCGGTTTTGACGATGCCTTGTATTCGGCCGCGCGTTTGCTCGAAATACTGTCCCGCGACACGCGCAACAGCGCCGAGGTATTTGCCGATTTTCCCGATAGCATCAACACCCCGGAATTGAATGTCGTGCTGGAAGAAGGTGAAAATTTCACTTTTATGGACGGCCTGCTTGCCGCCGCCCATTTTAGCGACGGCAAAATCACCGATATAGACGGAATGCGCGTCGACTTCCCGGACGGCTGGGGACTGGTACGGGCATCAAACACCACACCGTCACTGGTTATCCGTTTTGAGGCCGATTCGGAAGCCGCAATGAGCGGCATTCAGGAGCAATTCAGACAACTGATGAAAAAGATCAAACCCGATATTGTTTTGCCTTTTTAATAAACCGGAAACATCGTATCGCTGAAGAAACCCTATAAACATTAAAGTTAAATACTGCTCAACTCAGTTTCTTGTACAATAGCATTACACTAATATAATAGTGGTTTATATCCAGTTTCTTAACCCAGGAAAGAATAATGAAAAAAATAAGTCTATTGCTTGCGTTATCCTTGTTGTTTGGCTTTTCAAGCACGGCTGTATTTGCCGCTCCTCTAACTTCTAATAAAGACATCATCGGCAGTTGGTTTCTGGAATATACAAAAAAATCGCCGGAAGATACTGAAAAAAAACCGATGGGCATGACCTGGGTGATTGATAATAGCCAGCTGACCCAAAAAGATATTCCTCAAGTTAGAGGCAATCCCTATGACGCGCCGGCAGTCGACTATGTTGTTGAAGACGGCACTTTAAAAGTCAGCATATTGGGCAGGGCGGGCAAATTCGATGTTTACTCGTTAGTGGAAAAAACCGATACGGCTATGGTACTTAAAGATAACAAGTACGGAACCTACATGTATTTTACCAAGAAGTAAGCTCCCTCCTCCCAGTCTCCGAGGCTTACGCGTTATAAACATGACGATTAAGCCTCAACAAATACTCCTGCATTACTGCGCTGCTCTACCCTCCTTGTCGGCACACCACTCACACTTCGTTTCAATGACGAACAGCGCCGGCAAAAAGTCCTGTTGGTCACTCTGTTGTCCTGTGAATTGGCATCAATGTTGTTTGAATGGATAATCGAATGATTTTAATGGATAATGCACGTCTATTTACTTGATCTAACCTACGCAGTGAAGCAATGAAAAAAAAGATAGAGGAACTTATCCTGCAAGCCGTTGAAACACTAAAATCAAACGGTGTTCTCGCTCAGGAAATCACCCCGAACATTACGATTGACCGCACCCGTGACCCACAACACGGCGATTTTGCTTCGAATCTGGCATTAATGCTGGCGAAACAGGTAAATACAAACCCGCGCCAACTGGCAGAAAAACTGATTGCCGCACTGCCTCAAGATACCGCAATAGTTAAAGTTGAACTGGCGGGCCCCGGCTTTATCAATTTCTTTATCGATCCCACCGCCCAATATCAGGTTATCAAGCAAATTCACGACCAAGGCCCGAAATTTGGCTTAAGCAATGTCGGCGCCGGTAAAAAAGTCCAGGTCGAGTTTGTTTCCGCCAATCCAACCGGCCCTTTGCATGTCGGTCATGGACGTGGCGCCGCCTATGGTTCTGCGGTTGCCGATTTATTACAGGCAACCGGTTTTGACGTGCATCGCGAATATTATGTCAACGATGCCGGTCGGCAGATGGACATACTCGCCACCAGTATCTGGCTCAGATACCTGGAAGAATGCGGCGAAGTGGTGCATTTTCCCAGCAATGCTTACCGGGGCGAATACGTACGCGAAATTGCCTGGAACATTCATAAAAACGCCAACAATGAATATCGCAGACCGGTAGAGCTGGTGTTTGAAGACATTCCTCCCGATGAACCTGCGGGCGGCGACAAGGAAGAACATATCGATGCGCTGATAGCCCGCGCCAAGACCTTGCTGGGCGCGCCGTTATATCAGGACTTTTTTCAAATAGGCCTGAACAACATTCTGGAAGACATCAAAATCGACTTAAGCGAGTTTGGCGTTGACTATCAGGAATGGTTTTCAGAACGCCGGCTGATGGACGACGGTTCGGTGGAAAAAGCGCTGGAACGCTTACGCGCGGCCGGTCATCTTTATGAAAAGGATGGCGCGACCTGGTTTGCCTGCGCCGATTTAGGCGACGAGAAAGACCGGGTGGTCGTCCGCGAGAATGGTCAATCCACCTATTTCGCGTCCGATATTGCCTACCACATGAACAAGCTGGATCGCGGTTTTGACCAGATTATCAACATTTGGGGAGCCGATCATCATGGCTACATTCCCCGCGTCAGGGCGGCCATTCAGGCCCTGGGCGCAGATGAATCCAAGTTAAAAGTGCTGCTGGTACAGTTTGCCTCACTGTATCGCGGCGAAGAAAAAGTACAAATGTCGACCCGCTCCGGCGAATTTGTCACATTGCGGCAATTGCGCAACGAAGTCGGCAAAGACGCGGCGCGCTTCTTTTACGTGATGCGCAGGTCGGAACAGCACATGGATTTCGACCTGAAACTGGCGACCTCCAAATCCAACGAGAATCCGGTATTTTACGTGCAGTATGCCTACGCCAGAGTATGCAGCGTGTTGCGCCAATTGGACGAGAAAAACTGGGAACGGAATTTGCCGCTGGGCATGGAAAATCTGGCGCTATTAACCGAAGAGCACGAAACCAATCTGCTGGGAACACTGGCACGCTATCCTGAAGTGCTGGAACGCGCGGCGTTACAGTACGAGCCGCATCAGCTGATTCAATACCTGCGCGAATTGGCAAACGAGTTCCATACTTACTACAATGCGCATCAATTTCTTGTTGAGGATGCAAAAATTCGTAATGCAAGGCTCAATTTGATTTGCGCAGTGAAACAGATATTGGCAAACGGCTTGAGCTTGCTGAATATCAACACACCTGAAGCAATGTAAAATGGCTAAAGACTACAAACATAGAACGCAGAGTAAGAATACCTCGTCGTACAGACAAAACTCAGGCCAACAAAAAAGTCTTGGTCTGTGGCGATGGATGCTGATTACGGCGTTGATTATTTCGTTTGTAGTCTTTCTGGTTTATTTACGCAGCACCGGATCGAAACAAATAACCCAGCAGCCGGCTATACCGACCCAGCCCGAGGAGGCCAAAGTTGAAGCCCCCAAGCCGGAGAAAAAGCCTGAGGGGCCGGTATTGCCGCAATTTGATTTTTATACCATCCTGCCTGAAAAAGAAGTCATCGTGCCGGATCACGAAATTAACACGCGCGCCAGGGAAGAGCGGGTGGGACAGGCCAAAACCGCCAGTTATATTTTGCAGGCCGGTTCGTTCAGGGAATTTAAAGATGCCGACAGCTTAAGAGCCAAGCTGGCTTTAATGGGCATTGAATCCAAAGTTGAGAAAGCCAAAGTCGGTAATGTCGTCTGGAACCGGGTCAAAATGGGGCCTTATACCCAAATGACCAGCGTTAGCACCATTCGAGGCCGATTAAGGGAAAACGGCATAGACGTGATCGTTATGGAAATTGGCAATTAATAGACTGTAAGCATCGCACGCCTTTTTGATGTTCATTCATCCTCAAACGGCGATCAAGCCACGGAAGACACCAAAATATTCAAAAGAGATGCAAATCTGTAAATTCCCACTCAAATGCCGATGGGTTTAATCGATTCAACATACTAATTTATTTGGTATTTTTAGAGAATCATAAATAGTGTCCATTACAGGCATTCCTGTAATTTTGCAACACCAGTCCTGCCTCCCCTTCGTTTCCATAGACACCCGACAGCATTGCTCCGTGTCAGACTCCATTTAAGCTCCCACCCGAAAGAACATATTGAAGCCCCAAAATCGTACCCGGAGCCTGTGCGCTGTGTTATGCTTTTTTCCATCAATAGCGGCCTACATGGAATACACGGGGAAACTGATATGGGTTTAGCATTAAAAGATACTCAGCACCATTGCTACAGCGATTATCTGGCTTGGCCTGACGATATGCGCTATGAGCTGATCGATGGCAACGCGTATGCGATGGCTCCTGCTCCCGACCTGGCACATCAGGATGTGGCAGGGGAAATTTATCTCCAAGCTCGTCTGGCACTTAAGGGTAAATTTTGCCGCGCTTTCATTGCGCCGGTCGATGTTCGCCTGCCGAAACAGAATGAAGCGGATGAAAGCATCGATACCGTCGTACAACCGGACGTATTGGTGGTCTGCGACAGCAGCAAACTGGATCGGCGCGGAGTGCGTGGCGCGCCGGACTGGATTGTGGAAGTATTGTCACCGTCCACGGCCGGGCACGATCAAATCAAAAAACAAAATCTTTACGAACGCCATGGCGTAAAAGAATATTGGTTGGTTCATCCTATTGATCGGGTGCTAACCGTTTACCGCTTAATCGACGGCGAATACGGCAAGCCCGAGCTGTACGAATTAAATGGCGAAACCCAGGTCAGCGTGTTGCCGGATATTGTGATTCGGTGGGATGAATTAGCTACACGATTGCCGGTTGATTATTGACCTTTGGCAGCCATAAGGTACTTCTCACAGCCGGACGAGGCATGTTGCCTCGTTCGAAACGTTTTGCCTGTAGCCATTTAACTCAGTCATCGCCAAAACGTTAGAGACGGGGTTGCAAACCCCGTCTCGCTTGGGAAATTCAAAACCGCTGACGCCTAGTCGCAGGCGCTAAAAACTCTAAAAACGACATGATGAAACCCATCCAGACCGATGAAGCCAAGTTAAAGGCCGCTGCTGCAGAAATCGTGAAGTAATGGGCTGAGCCATCCGAATTAAAAGGGTCGGCTCGATTGATGTGATTAAAAATATATTTGCTACTTTTCAATCGATGTCCAACCCTTTTGATTCGCCTTACAGCTTTAAAAATGTCAAATATAAGGCCTGACCCCAGCTTTTTATGTGGGGCAAGTCATTCCAATTCATTGGTTGTGCAAATGCAAGCATGATTCCTCCTTTTTGAGTTTACCCTAACACGAAGTTAGGATTGTCAGATTGGATTTGTATGGGGGTACAATTTAATCATTATTTCGTTGGCTTTGTTTCCGTTTTGCTAATAGTGCGTCCAGGTTGAGTACCATTAAATAGAGTATGATTTGGTTCGGAAGTTGTTATTTTTTTAGAGCCGTCATCGCGTGTTACTTCGACAGTTACTGAAGTGACGCGTCCTTCTTCATCACGGTTGATGGTTTTTGTTGTACTACTAGACATACACGTCTCCTTTTGGTTGTGGATTTTATGATGTACGCAACTGGTTGATTTTCTTTTGCCTAACTAATATTAGACATCCTAAATAGACGCAAAACATTGCATCATTTTGATGTCTAAATATTTTTTAAAATTAAAATTCATTGTTATTTCATCTGGTTGTGCATATTTAGTGCATCCTAAAATAAATTCAGATAGCGTCACATAAAAGCACGGATAATTTAAGAAATTTTCCAGAAATTAGTTGCATAAGACGCTTTAAAGCATGATCAGTAAATAGGGATTTATACGTAGTATTATGAAAATAATGATATTTAACTTAGTTTTCATCTAAAACAGATGAAGATATGAGATTGAACTGACTCGCAAGTCCTGTAGACCGGAAACGTCAGTTCTCACTGTTTGGGTGACCTTATTCCGGCTTACGCAGCTCCTGCATCCATGTAGACGGGTGGTGAGATGTTTTAAATTTATGTGGAGGGATTAAGCCCCTTCCTCCTTATTATCATCCTCATCCCCAGCCATATCCGAAATCTCCTTCAACCTCGAGATGGCTTTAAAATTAATACTATCTTCCGGATACATACCTTCGCTATCTAACACACCAGCCGATTCCCCGGTCAATAATTCCAACGTTTCATCAACGCTGGAAACCGCATAAACCGCAAACAGCCCCTTCGCCACCGCATCGATCACTTCCTGTTTCAGCATCAGGTTGCGCTTGTTGGCGGCGGGGATAATGGCAGCGTGTTGTCCGTTAAGGCCGCGCGCCTGACATAGCCTGAAGAAGCCTTCTATTTTCTCGTTAACGCCGCCTACCGCCTGCACTTCGCCGTACTGGTTGATTGACCCTGTCACAGCAAAAGTCTGCTTGATCGGCGTCCGGGTCAATGCGGAAATAAGACAGCAAAGCTCGGCCAGCGCGGCGCTGTCGCCGTCGATATAACCGTAGGATTGTTCAATGGCGATGCTGCCCGATATGGCAAAAGGAAATTGCTGGGCATAGGTGTGCCCCAGGTAGCCGGTCAAGATCATTACGCCTTTGGAATGGATGGCCTGACCCAGTTCCACCTCCCGCTCGACATCGACAATGCCTCGGGAACCGGGGTAAACGCTGGCGGTAATGCGCACCGGTGCGCCGAAGCTGCTGCCGCCGACTTCCAGCACGGTTAAGCCGTTGACTTTGCCTACCGCCTCGCCCTCGGTATCGATCAGGATGGTGCCGACCAGCATTTCTTCGAGGATGTTCTCGGGCATTCTGCCGTTACGATGCTCTCTTGCGGCCAGCGCCTGTTCGATATGCGACCGATCGCAAACCGACTGGTTGTCCCGCTTACAAAACAGGTTGGCTTCGCCGATGATTTCCAGCGAGTCTTTGATCCGGGCGGAAAAATGATGCTGGTTTTCCGACAGTCGGCAGCTGTGCTCGATCAGGCATTCAATGGCCGTCCGCGTCAGCGGCTTGGCGCCGGAATCTGCGGCCTGCCTGATCATCAGCAGTATGAAGCGCTGCATCGATTCGTCGTTACGCGGAATGTAGCTGTCAAAATCGGCAAGGATTTTGAACATCTCGTTAAATTCATCATCCAGCTCTTCCAGCAGATAATAAATATCCCTGGAACCGACCAGTATCACTTTAACGTTTAACGGGATGACTTCGGGCTTAAGGGTAATGGTGTTAATGCCCAGATCCGAATAAGGCGATTCGATTTCAATGCGGCCGGATTGCAGGGCGCGTTTTAGGCCTTCCCAGACGAACGGATAATTCAGCAGTTTTTCGGCATCGAGAATCAGATAACCGCCGTTGGCCTTGTGCAATGAACCGGCGCAAATCCGGCGATAATTGGTGACCAGCGTACCCTGATCGCTGACGTATTCGATGCGCCCGAACAGGTTTTGATAAATCGGATGCGGCTCGTAAATAACCGGCGCACCGCATTCCTGCTTGTTATCGACCAGGATATTCGGCGCGTACAACTCGGTCAGCAGCTGCCGTTTTACGGTATTGTCTTGCGGCTCCGGCGTCCGGCTCGGCATTAAATAATCGGTAATGGTGTTGCTGAGATTTTTTTTGATTTCCGCTAAAAAGCTGATGACGTCATCGATGTTTTGATAACTGTCATTCAGTTCGGCAAACAACGGTTCTATCGCCAGATCAATGGTGTCGTTATCCAGTTGCTTGATTTTTTCAACCATGGCCCTGCGCCACTGGGGCAATTCCAGCAAGACATCGCTCAGGTATACTTCCAGCTCCTCGACATGCTTGTGAAAGACTTCCCGTTCCGTCAGCGGCAATTGGGTGAACTGGTCTTCGTTCAGCGCCTTGTTGTCCCGGATAGGCGCGAAAGAAATCGTCTCGCCTTCCCTGAACAACGCAATCTCCAAGGACTGAGCCTTTTTATCGACCAGATCGATGGCGTTGTTATAGTACTGGTTAAAATGGCGTTCGATAGCACTCTTTTTTTGCTGGTACGTAGGGCTTTCAAAGGCGGCAGGAAAGGTCGCCAGCAGGTTATCGATCAGCTTTTCGATGTCCTTGCTGAGCGTTTGTCCATACTCTGCGGGCAGCTCAACGGCCACCGGCTCTCTCGGATTATCGAAATTATCGACATAAGCATAGGAGGGCGGCGCGGGCAGCGTTTTGGCCTGGGCATCCAGGTGATTGGTAATCATCGACAACCGACCCAATCCCGGCTCGCCCATCACAAAAATATTATAGCCGGGGTTGCTCATGGCGACACCAAACTCCAGTGCGGATTGGGCTCTGGACTGGCCCAAAATGGTGTCCGGCAATTTAGGTGCGGTTGGGAACTCAAAGCCCGTCAAATCGACATTTAGTTTCAGTGATTCAAGGGGAAGCTTTAAGGTATTAGACATGGTTAAGAGAAGTTCTCGAATTGCGCAAAAACGGCAATTCTACCATTTTTTACCGCATTGTCCGATTATCCCCATAATGAGGCATGAGGCGCAAAACCATAAAACAGCGGCGATAGTTTTAACTGCCGGGACAGATATTTGCTTATCGATAATTGCCCTGCGTTACTCTATTCGCCATCCATGAAAATTATGCAAGAGGTACGCCCCCAAGGATGGGGAGGTAGAGTAACGCATGGAGCGGTTGCCGTGAAGCTGAAACTTTAATGTCATCTTATTGACTTATAACTGTCATATAAATTTAATTGTAATGTTGCATAATCAACCTGAATTTAACAAAACGAAAAGGCATTCTGATGATTATCAATTGGGTGGCAACGAAGGCACAACAATTTTTACCGGTACAAGAAGCCGGACTCGACGAGCTTAATTTAAGCTTTGACTTTGCATTAAGCCCTGAAATTATGAATTTGTTGTATGCGCAAAATGACGCCTGCATGAATGCAAGGGATAGAGCGCCAACATTAGGTGACTCAGGAGCAGTTGCCGAGGAGGGCCGGCAGGCTGAAGACGTCAACCCGACCGCCATAGTGCAATTTGCATTAGATGAGCATGAGCTGGCGTTAGCCTGATGTAAGCGAATTACGACTGCATGGACGCAGGGAGATAGAGCAACGCATGGAGCGGTTTCGAGGAGCGAAAGCTTTCACCACATCCCTGTGGATTATGCAGTCGCGATTACTTCACAATTAAGCTGTTATTAACCGTCTTGACGCCTTTAACCGTTCTTGCGAGTTCCACCGCTCTGGTAGCGGCACTAGCGGAATCCACAAACCCGCTTAGCTGCACAACACCCTTAAAAGTTTCAACGTTGATTTGTAACAGTTTAAGCCTGGAATCGCCCAATATTGAAGTCTGAACCTTGGTAGTCAGGACAGAATCATCCAGATATTCTCCTGTGCTTTCATGTGTAGTGCCTCCTGCACAACCGGCAATCAACATTGCCAATAAGAACCCTATTATCAACTTGAATTTACTCATAATGTTTAACCCTTATAGTTTAATTAGGTGTAAGTTTAAAAAACGATTATTTTTTTAGTGTTAGATTCAGATATTCGACCCACCGCTACGCTGCTATGTGTATCGCCCCGGCAATAGCTCTGCCCCTATACAGCTCCCGATTTACCCATACTGAAATAACTCCACTCATAAATAATACAATAATATCGGAGAGATGTATTCCACACGCTCAATGCCGATGACTATGGGGCTTTGCCGGGGCGAAAAGCGACGTAAAGGCCGACCGGTTTTCTTCCTGTTTAAAGTCTTCAAATCTTGATGCGAAGTCTTTGCGGGCATTACATCTATGGGCATCAAGATCCTGAACCAGTACGCCCATGGCCAAAAAGGTATTGGCGTGGATGTTAAGCGCCATCATTTCTTCGCTGAACAATTTTAGATTATGCTCTTGAACGGCGTAATCCTGGAAGTCGCCCAAAACTTCCTGAAGTCCTTTCAGGTTTTTAATCAGGCACTTTATTTGATTCTCCGGATAAAGGCTTTGAAAGAATTCCATTAAATAGCGCAGTTTTTTACAGGATTTCCTTAAGTCGTGTAATGCTTCCGCCGGTGATAAGTCGGTAATTGCCTCGCCTTCCTCCAACACGCGGGTAAAAATTTTCCATATTCTTCGGTCCGCCAGTTCTTTAATGGTCAGTTTGGCATTTTGCTCAAGCGGTTTTTTGTACGAGGGTTCTTTAAGGAACTGTTCCCATTCGGCCAGCGTGGACAGATACTTGGGAGATTGCAGTTTTTTTGCCAATTCCTTCTGGGATTTTTGCTGCTTGCCGAGCAAAAAATCATATAAGGGATTGAGATCTTCCCTGATTGACACGGGCAGGCTGCTTTTGTAACGCTCAAAATTCAGCAGATAAACATCCAAATCCCGCGTTGGCCCGGTGATCTGTCCCAGCCAGGAGAAAAAATCGGCATAGTATGCGCTGCTGTTAGCGGGCAGTATGCCTTTAATCTGACTGAGTCCCGCGCGGGTTCTCCTGACCGCAACTCTAAAATCGTGCAAAAATTCGCTATCGGTATCGGCAATCGTGCCCTGCTCGTTGGCTTTGATGGCTTTTAGC
The DNA here is from genome assembly GCF_000190755.2 of Methylobacter tundripaludum SV96. Classification (GTDB taxonomy): domain Bacteria; phylum Pseudomonadota; class Gammaproteobacteria; order Methylococcales; family Methylomonadaceae; genus Methylobacter_A; species Methylobacter_A tundripaludum. The sequence continues at coordinate 1,939,281 of NZ_JH109152.1, forward strand.
AGGTGGCTGTAAATGTACTTGCCGGCAATATCGGCGCGCATGTCGGGATCCAGGTTGATATTCAGTTTTGATGAGTAATCTTTAGGCTTGCGCCCCTGAACTTGCAGAGCGGTTAGCAGAACGGGTTTGTCCGTGACTGTTAATCCCAGTGTTGCGGTTAATATTTCAACAATATGTTCCTCAGCCTTGTCGTAGCCTCTTACCGGTTGCAGCAAGACGCGGTTATTGAATTGACTGTACTCTTCGATTAGCAGCCGGAGTATAGTTTTTTCATCTTTATTAATGATGTTTAGATGATAGATTTCATAATCCAGTGTGCAAACGGGTAATAATGCGCGCATTTCCAACAGCGGCGCCAAAGTGTCGCGTATTATTCCGGGATCGAATGCTTTGCTGAATAAAGGAACTTTCTTAAGCTCTGCGTCGGCAATAACCAAACCGTTTTTAATTGATCTTAAGGTTAAGGATGAAGCGGATTTTGCTTGATTAAACTCGCAAGTGATGTCGTTTGAGTACAAGCGCCAGTCAAAGCTGTCGTAATAGGTTTTGCGGGAAGACTGCCTTGAAGCCAGCCGCGTGCTCACCTCATGGCTTAATTTGACGATAAAATTTTCAGCCGTTAAATTCACGGGAAATTCAAATTGTAAGGACATATTCATTAAAGAGTGTGAGTTCACGAGTAATCTGATTGATAAGCCCTCAAGCGTAACAGCTTAGTATTAACATTTAATGACACTTGGATATGAATGGCGCGGCAGAAATAAATTCCAACTCAGCCGCTATTTTGCGCTGAAGCCCAAGCATAGCAAAAAAAACTGTATTGTAATATCCTTGTCATATTCTATTTCCATAATAGTCCCACTTTAAATTATTTTGAGAGTTCATGATGAAACTATCTTTTAAAACTAAATCGTTAGTGACTGCGATGGGTTTTGGTATCACCGCATTAGTCAGTGGTGTTGCAGGTGCCGTACAAACTGTTGATGCAGGTATTCCCGAGTATCAAAAAGCCAGTGGTATTTCCGGCAATTTGTCCAGTGTCGGTTCCGATACGCTGGCCAACCTGATGACATTATGGGCTGAAGAATTCAATCGCGCTTATCCTAACGTAAACATTCAAATTCAAGCTGCGGGGTCTTCTACAGCACCGCCTGCACTGACTGAAGGCACATCGAACCTGGGCCCTATGAGCCGCGAAATGAAGGATGACGAACTTGAAGCCTTCGAAGACAAATACGGCTACAAACCAACCGCTATTCCGGTAGCTGTTGATGCGTTGGCGGTTCTTGTCAACAAGGACAACCCGGTCAAGGGCTTAACCATGGAACAAGTTGATTCGATTTTCTCTTCCACAAATAAATGCGGCGGCGAAAAGAGCATTGAATCATGGGGTGACGCCGGTGTTGCCGCTTGGGGATCAAAAAGCATCCAGTTATACGGACGTAACTCGGTTTCCGGTACTTACGGTTATTTTAAAGAACACGCTTTATGCAAGGGCGACTTCAAAAACAATGTAAACGAGCAACCCGGTTCCGCTTCCGTAGTTCAATCAGTTACTTCATCAGTTAACGGTATCGGTTACTCCGGCATGGGTTATACGACATCGGGCGTTAAGATGGTGCCTTTGGCAAAGAAAGGCAGCAAGACTTTTGTTGAAGCAACGCCTGAAAATGCAATCGCAGGTACTTATCCTTTGACACGCTACTTGTATATATATGTTAACAAGAAGCCAAACCAACCGCTGGCACCGTTAGACAATGAATTTATCAAAATGGTATTGTCCAAAACCGGTCAGCAAGTGGTTATAAAAGACGGCTATATCCCTCTGCCTGCGAAAGTTGTCGATAAAGTACTGGCTACGCTTAAATAAGATTAGAATTGGAGTAGTGTTGCGCAAGGATGCGCAAACAGGGACGTTGGGTTTAATGTGTTGTTATCTTCCCCCTCAGAAAGTAAAGGCGCATCGGACAAAAATACGGCTGAGATTTGCTTTGTGAATCTTGGCCGTTTTTTTTGGTTTTTTGTTATATCATAGTCACATTTAATTTCTAGTATCTTCAGCATGTCAGAATTAAACACATCCATAAAATCCCCCCCTTCCATAAGAATCAGTTCCGGTGAGTATCATCAGCGCTGGCGACTCATAAAAGATGTATTGGCACGCTATGGCGTAGTGGCTGGCGGCTTGGGCGTGATCGTCGCGATTGTGCTGATTTTCTTTTATTTGCTGTATGTGGTTTATCCCCTGTTTATATCGGCTACTGCAAAATCGGTCAGCGAATACGCAATACCGGAGCAGGCGCTGGGCAATACATTACTGCTGGAGATGGAAGAACAAAATGAGGTGGGCGCTCGATTTACCGACAGCGGCCAAGTGGTGTTTTTTGAGGCGGCTACCGGTAAAACCATATTGACACAGGCCGTAGCAATACCTGAGGGTACACATATCGCCAGCTTTGCTCAGGGCAGCCCTATCAATGAAGGCGCAGTTATTTACGGTTTATCCGATGGCCGGGCGGTCATCGCTAAACATCAATATAAAGTAACTTATCCAAACAATGTGCGGGTTATTACGCCATCGCTTAAATACCCATTAGGCGAACAACCTTTGGTGCTGGATGATTCCGGCGCAGCGTTGGAGAAAATCGCTGTTAAAGTGGGCGAGAATGCAACGACGATAGTCGCAAAAACAGCCGACACCCCGCAGGGTCCCGGTAAAATCCGCTTAATCAACTTCCAAAAGGAACAATCGTTATTTGCCGACGAGGCTGCCTTAACGCGTACCGATTCAGTGCTGGAACAGTCGGCGGCAGGTATTGCAGGTATTTTAATCGACAAAGACGAATCCAATCTGTACCTGATTAGCAATGACGGACAGTTGGGCTTTTTCGATATTAGCGACAAAAGCAGTCCGGCTATCAGACAGCAACAGAATGTGGTCGATGCCGGACAAAAAATCACCAGCGTGACTTTTTTAAACGGCGACCTTTCGCTGATGATAGGCGACTCCAGCGGCCTGGTTTCACAGTGGAGCATGGTTAAAGACAAGTTGAACCGTCCCGCCATGCAAAAAACCCGGTCGTTTAAAGTCTCTGATAAAGCGGTCGTTTCAATTAATGCCGAGCAGCGGCGTAAAGGCTTTATGACGACCGATGCCGACGGGATCGTGGGCATTTATCATTCAACCGCTGAAAGGCAAATGATTAAAGAACGCGTAAGCGATGCCTTGCCGACAGCAGCGGTTTTGTCGCCGAGAGCGAATGCGTTGTTGGTGCAGTCGGCAGACGGCAAAATGCATTTCTGGCATATCGATAATGAGCATCCCGAGGTTTCTATCAAATCGCTTTGGCAGAAAGTCTGGTATGAGAGCTATCCAAAGCCCGATTACATCTGGCAGTCTTCTTCGGCAAATAGTGATTTCGAGCCTAAATACAGCTTAACGCCGTTGGTTTTCGGCACCCTGAAGGCGGCGTTTTATGCCATGCTGGTGGCCATGCCTCTGGCGCTGATGGGAGCGATTTATACCGCTTATTTTATGGCTCCGCGTATGCGGCAGTACGTAAAACCCTCCATTGAAATCATGGGCGCATTGCCGACGGTTATTTTGGGCTTTCTTGCCGGTCTTTGGCTGGCGCCGTTTATGGAAGAGCATCTGGCCGGACTGTTTGCGATGCTGATGATTATTCCTGTCGGAGTCATGCTGTTTGCCTTTGCCTGGCAATTTGTACCTAAGGCCATTGCTCATAATCTTTCGGAAGGCTGGGACGCCGCTTTATTGATTCCCATCATTTTACTGAGCGGCTGGTTTGCCTTTAAGGTGAGTGTGCCCCTGGAAGCGTTTTTGTTTCACGGCTCGTTGCGCGACTGGTTTAAGACTGAACTAGGCATAGGCTATGACCAGCGCAATGCCTTGGTGGTTGGTGTGGCGATGGGCTTTGCGGTTATTCCGACCATTTTTTCGATCGCCGAAGATGCCATTTTCAGTGTGCCGAAACATTTGACCGTGGGTTCTCTGGCACTGGGGGCTACGCCTTGGCAAACCATGATTAGGGTTGTGCTGTTAACCGCGAGTCCGGGCATTTTTTCCGCAGTGATGATCGGTTTCGGCCGGGCCGTCGGGGAGACCATGATTGTGTTAATGGCAACAGGAAATACCCCGGTGATGGATTTAAGCGTTTTTCAGGGCTTGCGTACCCTGGCTGCAAACATCGCTGTGGAAATGCCTGAATCGGAAGTAGATAGTACACATTACCGGGTCCTGTTCTTGGCGGCTCTGGTGTTGTTTATGTTTACCTTTGTTTTTAATACGCTGGCCGAAGTCATTCGTCAGCGCTTACGTGAAAAATATAGCTCATTATGATCAGATTATGGTTTAAAAGCGGTACTCCCTGGGTATGGCTCAACGCGGCGGCGGTCAGTACCTCCCTTATTATGGTGGTTGGCGTGTTGGGCTTGATTTTAGTCCGGGGAGCCGGCCACTTCTGGCCGTCCCCAGTTGTACAGTTCACCTATCAGGAACCGAACGGGCAAATCCAGACAATTATCGGCGAACATGTCGATACCAGCATTACCCCGGCCGCGATGGCTAAATCAACCGGCTATGCCATGGCCGATGATGAAGATACCTTGGTGCAATACCTGATTAAAGCCGGCAACCGGGATATTACCGGCACCGATTTTCGCTGGATATTGGAACGCAATGTTAAGCAGCAACAATCTCCCGCCGAGCTGATGGTGGTGGAACGCCGGGAATGGGGTAATTTTTACGGCCGACTGGTTGCAGTCAAGGAAAGCGGCAAGATTATCGCCGAAGGCGCGGAGGCTTGGCCTGCCGTTCAGACTAAAATATCTGAGGCCTTAACCGTTTTTAAGAAAATAGCCCATCTGGAAAAAAAGGAAGTCGGCGCGATAAACTACAGCCTGGAAAAACTAAGGCTTAAGCAAAAGAAGCTGCAACTGGAAAATCTCTGGGATACGGCTGCAGAACAACGGGTAGCCGCTGAAAAGGCCGAGCTGGAAGTCGAATATAAAAAGTATCAAGCGCAATTGAGCGAGCTGTATCAACAAATAAGACGGGACAGCCTGGTTGCAAAAACCGAAAGCGGCGCTGAAATTGAAATTCCCTTGAATAAAGTAGTCAGGATTTTCCAGCCGAACACCATGAGCGTGTTCGATAAAATCGTGCATTACGGCGTTAAGGTGGTTGAATTTTTAACCGACGAGCCGCGCGAAGCCAATACTGAAGGGGGGATTTTCCCGGCTATTTTCGGTACGGTGATGATGGTGATGATGATGTCGATTATAGTGACCCCGTTTGGCGTCATTGCGGCGGTGTATTTGCGGGAATATGCAAAACAGGGCTTTATCACCCGGTTAATCAGAATTTCGGTCAACAATCTGGCCGGCGTGCCTTCCATTGTTTACGGCGTATTCGGCTTGGGCTTTTTTGTCTATATCCTGGGCGGCAACATCGATCAGCTGTTTTTCCCGGAAGCGGCTCCTGCGCCGGTCTACGGTACGCCGGGCTTGTTATGGGCTTCAATCACGCTGGCTTTACTCACCTTGCCGGTGGTCATTGTTTCAACCGAAGAAGGCTTGGCGCGTATCCCCAGGTCTATACGCGAAGGCAGTCTGGCCTTGGGCGCTACCAAACTGGAAACTTTATGGCTGACGGTGTTGCCGATGGCAAGCCCTGCTATGATGACCGGATTGATTCTGGCTGTGGCCCGGGCGGCGGGCGAAGTGGCTCCGTTAATGCTGGTGGGCGTGGTTAAACTCGCGCCGACCTTGCCGCTGGACGGCAATTACCCGTTTTTGCATTTAGACAGAAAATTTATGCATTTAGGATTTCATATCTATGATGTCGGCTTTCAAAGCCCCAATGTTGAGGCGGCGAGACCGTTGGTTTATGCGACATCATTATTGTTGGTACTGGTCATTGTTGGGCTGAATTTATCAGCCATTTTAATCAGAAATCATCTGCGAGAAAAATACCGGGCACTGGAAGGTTAAAGAAATGACAGCACAACACACACGTACACATACCATCGATGTAAGTTCAATTTTACGCGACCAAAAAACAACTGGCGAACAGAATGAGGCTTGTATCAAAGTAGAAAATTTAAACCTTTTCTACGCGGAAAAGCAGGCTTTGCATGGCGTTAATATGGAGATGCCCAAGAAAAAGGTAACCGCCTATATCGGCCCCAGCGGTTGCGGAAAATCGACACTGCTGCGCTGTATTAACCGGATGAATGACCTGGTTGATAACGTGACCATCGAAGGCAAGATCCTGCTGGATAATGAAAATATCTATGACAAAGCCGTTAACGTAGCCGCTTTGCGCAGGCGCGTCGGCATGGTGTTTCAAAAGCCTAATCCGTTCCCCAAGTCTATCTTTGAAAATGTCACTTACGGCCTCAGGATTCAGGGCATTAATGACAAACGGATATTGGAAGAAACCGTTGAAAACGCCTTACGCGGCGCAGCGTTGTGGGATGAAGTAAAAGACCGCTTGAATGATAACGCCTTGGGCTTGTCGGGCGGACAGCAGCAGCGTCTGGTTATTGCCAGGGCGATTGCGATAGAGCCTGAAGTGCTGTTGCTGGATGAACCCGCGTCAGCGCTGGATCCTATTTCAACATTAAAAATTGAAGAACTGATCAACGAGCTTAAAGAAAAATACACTATAGTTATCGTAACCCACAACATGCAGCAGGCCGCGCGGGTTTCGGACTACACTGCATTTATGTATATGGGCGAATTGATTGAGATGGGTACAACCAGCGAGTTATTCACCAATCCTCGAAAAAAACAAACCGAAGATTACATTACCGGTCGGTACGGCTAACCAGGAGCAAGCAATGGACAACAGCAAAATAGGACACCACATATCAGGCCAGTTCAATAAAGAGCTGGAAGATGTGCGTAACAAAGTTTTAACCATGGGCGGACTGGTTGAGCAGCAGATAGAATTGGCTGTAACGGCTTTCTCGACCGGTGACGTGGAAATGGCCGAACTGGTCATCAAACAGGATAATCAGGTCGATGCGCTGGAAATGGCTATCGACCAGGAATGTATGCAGATTTTTGCGCTGAGACAACCTGCGGCATTCGATTTAAGATTGTTAATCACCGTAATCAAGGTTATCAATGAACTTGAACGCGTCGGCGACCTGGCCGAACGCATCGCCGAGATGGCCATACAATTGTCGGGTGCCGACAACAATAAACATGACCAGTATTTTGAATTGGAACACATGGCGGAATTGGTTCAGGAAATGCTGCATGGCGCTCTGGACGTATTTGCCCGGATGAATGTAGAGGACGTAACCACGATTACCGGTTTGGATGAAAATGTCGATCGTGAATACGCCAGTATTATCCGGCAGCTGATTACCCGAATGATGGAAGATCCGAGAAATATTACCCGGATGCTGGATGTGCTGTGGATTGCCCGCTCGCTGGAAAGAATCGGCGATCATGCCTGTAATGTTTGCGAGCATTTGGTTTACATGGTCAAAGGCGAAGATGTGCGGCATTTGACCCAGGAAGAACTGGAAAGAAAGATGAAGGAGTAAGGGGGATCGTAGGCCGGAATAAGCCAGTTCGAGCGACAGGGAGAACTGGCGTTTCCGGCGCACGTCAATTTAAAACCACGAAGACGCGAAGTTTTGCATTGCATTGTTACCACGCTGGAGCGCTCAACGTTTACACCAGTTTGCCCCAGAATCGTCATTCCGGCAGGGATTCACTCAGGACTATCCTGCCCGGATCCCTTCGGGTTAATGCAAATCCATTCCAAACGGATTTGCATTAACCCGTCGCATAGCGAACCAACAATTCAACGGCTTGTTCGTAATCGTATCGCACATTAAACTTCCAAAATTACGCCGCAACCGCTTCCTTATCTAAAGGCTGATATTCATCATCCGCAAACAACTGAAATCCTTGCGGCAGCTTAAAAATGGCCTTGCACAGCAAACGAAATTGAACCGGTGCATCATGGTTTAAACGCTCTACTGTCAGTTGTACTGCGGTTTTTTCCATCACCCTGCGCAAATCCCGATTCAAATAACGCGGACAATACCCAACTTTGACAGCCTCGCCGGTTTCCAGCACCAAAGCAAAACAGTCATGTTCGTTATTATCTTCCCGCCTTAATACAATCCGGTCGCCACTTTGCAGCCGTTCGATACGATGTAAGCTTGCCGGCTCAAGATGACGCAAACCGTGACTGAGAAAAAATAATTCCATTTCTCCTTGATCGTTGATTTCAGGATGGGAATAAACGCATAATTCATCGGTCGCTCGAATCCCGCCGGAACGGGCCAGCAATTGCATGGGGTCACTTTTTGTAGCCGGGTTCATGGCTAACCAACGCACATAATCAGGGTACTCCGGACGCGAACTATTTAGTACACGATTGGCAAACAGCGGAAATAACTCGTGAGAATAGTAGTTTTTATGTAAATCCAGCATCCTGCCCAAATATTTAAAACGTGGCGATAACGCGCCTTGGGTATAGGCGAACCGGTATAAACCGTTTTCCCGTGTCAATTCCCCCACAGTATGCCAAAGGCGCGTCTCCGGGTCTTGCCATGCAATATACAGGGCTTTCATGGCTTTACCTCCAGTAATCTTTTTTTGTTTAATTCTAATAATTTCATAGCGAATTCAATTGCCGTTTCGCTGATTTCAGACGGCGGTATTTTGTTAAAGACATTTTGACACTGTTCAGGTGAGATGTCGCCTAATCGTTGTAGCCATAGTTTTGCCGATTCCGGTCTTTTACTCGCAAGTTGCCAAAAAGCGTCCAAGGTATGCAATGGTTTTTGTTCAGATTTATTTAAATAAATCGCTGAACGGGCTTTTTTTATATAGCTGCTGATATGCCGCCCTCGGTCTCGCGTTGTTAACAGCTCTTTGCGTTTGACATCACTCTCATTTTGTCCCATAGAAGCGGCATGGTCGTAAGTCGGAGCTAAATAAATTTCACCATAGCGTATTACGCCCCAGTTTTCATGATGCCGATCTTGATTGGCAATCCACGCATCCAGCAATAAATACCCTGAAAAAACATCAACTGCATTTTGTATGGCATCACTTGGCGGTTGCCAATTCATGGGCAACAAAATATCCGGGCTACTCAATAGGGCAACAATTCGCCCAAAAGTATGATCCTGTACTTTATATAGTTGCTGTTCTGGATAGGTACTGTTAATTTCTGCTAACAATTCATTGCCCATCACCAGACGGCCACCATGTGGCACAATCGTTTCCGAGAGAATCCCTTTTTGGTTCATCCATACGGCAAGCTCATAATGGGCGTGGGGCAATCCTAATAATGCGCATAACTCACAAGCAACTTTTTCTGCCCAGTTTTCCCCGGTGTTCGGCCGACCAATTTTAAATAAAAAAAGCCGATTATCTATATGTAGCCAATATTTCGTTTTATTGCCTTGTTGCTCCGGTAGTTCAGGCGCGTTGTCCGCAAGCGGAATAATGGGATAAAAATCAGTCATGCAAATCTTGCTCATCAAACCGACCTTGTTTTAAAAAACATAGGCTGAGATTCATACATTATCCCAGCCTACGGACTCAGCGCGAATAAATTCGCGCTCAAGTAATATACAACCAAAACTATTTTAGAATTAACTTAAAAATGGCAGCACCCTACTTTAGGTATTTTTCTTCTTGTCTTCGTGATGAAAAGAGGTGCCCATTTCAAATCTTAAACTTATCAACCAGCCCAGTAACTCTCTCGATTTTTTGCCTGACTGTCGCGGTAAATACCGCCTCCCCGGCAACCAGCTTGATGGTTTTCTTGGCTCGGGTAATTGCGGTATACAGTAATTCCTTGGTTAACACGGGATTGATGGCTTCAGGCAGGACGATTAACACTTCCTCGAATTCCGACCCCTGGCTTTTATGGATGGTCATCGCAAAAACGGTTTCGCAATGCGGCACACGCGCAGGCAGGTATCTTTTGACGCTGCCGTCGGCGCGTTGGAAAAACACCATCAGTTTCCCTGTAGAAACCTGTCCTGAGCTTGTCGAAGGGATGCTATCCGGCATGCAAATGCCAATATCGCCATTATAAAGATGCAGCGCCGGGTTGTTTTGCGTGACCATGACCGGCCGCCCCGGATACCATAAACCGGACAAATCGATGCGCTTTTGCTCGGCCAGTTTTTGTTCAACCCGATAATTGATGTCGGCAACGCTGTTTTTTCCCTGCCGGTTGGAACACAGCACCTGAAAGCGGCTGAACGCCTGGAAAATCCGCTCGAATTCCGCGCCTGCTTTAGCCAACTGCAAATAATCCGCTTGCTGTGCGGCTACATAATCGATTAAATCTTCATCGAGACATTGCACCGCACCGTCTCCGCCATTGCTTAAAATCTGCCAGGCGAGTTCATCCTGCTGAAAATTGACCGCCTCGGCCAGTTCTTTTATAGCGCCGCCGAAACGGTGCGATTTCTTCAACGTGTAGACATTGTTTTGCAGAGTCTCGGCCATTGCTAAATCGGCTAACACCGCGCCGGATTCCACCGAAGCCAGCTGATCCTTGTCGCCCAGCAAGATCAAGCGTGCGCCGGGCTTTAAGGCGTCAAGCAGCTTGCTCATCAAGGCCAGATCGACCATGGACGCTTCGTCAACCACGACCAGATCATACACCAGCGGCTTGTCTGCATTATGCCGAAAATACGGTGAAGGCGGTATCGCACCCAGCAGGCGATGCAGGGTGGTTACCGTTTCCGGGATGCGATTTTTTATCGCCTCCGAACACGGCAGCTTCGCCTTGCTCTTACCTATCGATTCCTGAAGGCGCATGGCGGCCTTTCCGGTCGGCGCAGCCAAGGCAATATGTAGCGGTTGTTCGGCCAATTCCTGCAACAACGCCAGGATTTTAACGACGGTAAATGTTTTTCCGGTTCCCGGTCCGCCGGTGATGATGCTGAATGACTGTTTGGCCGCCATTTTTGCCGCTTCACGCTGGTCGTCGGTTTCATCACGCATATCGAAATAGCGATCCAGTAGGGCGTCGAGTTTTTCAATCGGGTGTTCGGCTTGGGTCATTGCCTTGATCTGCAGCGCCAGCCGGTTTTCATAATTCCAGTAACGGTGCAGATACAAACGATCCTGTTCGATAACCAGCGGTAAGGGATTGGCTTGGCTTTCGGGGTTCGGCTCTACCAACCCGGAAGCAAGTAGCAATGCTCGCGCTTTATCGTCTATTTGTATGCAGCTGTGGCCTTGGTTTTGTTCGTAAGACCCCGTCATCACGATAGTTTCGAAGGCCTGTTTTTGCAGGGGATCGAAACCGGTGCGCTGGCTAAGGAATCGGGCAAAGGCGACATCCAGGCGGCTGAATGATCTTGGTTCGGTTTGTACCTCCAAATCCTCTATCACTGAGCCCCCCCAAACAATGCCGCCAACGCTTCAACCCGTTCCAAGTCGGGCCGGTCCTGATAAACGCCGCTCATAGGCTGATCCGGTTGCATGCCGCGCACGAACAAATAACGCACGCCGCCAAAATGCGTTTCATAGTCGTAATCCGGCAAGCGCGTTTGCAAGTAACGATGCAGCACTACCGTGTAAATCCAGTATTGCAGACCGTAGTTATGTTCGCGCATGGCATGGGTTAAGCTGTCCGGGCTGTAATCTTGCAGGCCGTTGGTTTTATAATCCATCACATAATAACGCCTCGTTCCGGAATCCAAAATCGCGCAGATAAGATCGATAAATCCGGTCAGATAACCGCACATCTGCTTGGCGGTCAATGACTGGAAAGCCGGAGTGTCGCGCAAAATATGATTGATCTGTGCGGCGTCCATCGTTTGCATGGATAAATAAAACGGCATTTCCTTTAGGCACTGATTTTCCGCCAGATTCATCAGGCAAAAATCGACATTCGTCTCGGACAGCGGCGTTGCGACCACGGCCTGCAACAGCTCATCAAGCAGTTCCGGCCGTTCCAGTTTTAAGCCATAGCGTTGACAAGCCTTGTCCCGTTGCGTGGCAATATCCTTGCGCTGGGCCAAGTCGATGAACGCATGATTTTCCAACAGGTCATGCACGACATTACCGGTATGCGCACCTTTGGGCAATTCAAACGCTGCGCTGCCGGGCTCCGACTTGGCAATGAGCGTTTGCTCTCCCGCCTTGTCTTCCGGCAGTTCCGGCGCATCGTGCATGCTTAATGCCGACAAGGCCGTATAGCTGCTCATTTGCCAACGGGTATATAGCGATCTTTTACGCTTTTTTGCCTGCATTTGGGTATGCGCAACCATTTTTTGATAGCTGCCGTTTAACTCACCCGGCACGTCCAGCAAGCGGTAAGCAAATGCCTGCCCGGCTTGATTCTGAAAGGCTTGCAGTCTTGCCTGTTGCTTGGAAAAATCGGCCGCCGCAAATTCAAGCAACCAAGCCATCGACGAATCATTCGCCGTATCCTGAGAACGCACATCGCCCCAGGCAATATAACAGCGGTATTTGGCACGGGTAACCGCCACGTAGAATACCCGCAAATCCTCGGCCAGCTCTTCGTTCAATGCCATTTCGCGGTGCCGTTCGAAATCATCGGAACCCAAATCGACTATGGTCCGGCCGTTTTCATGGCATCTAATCAACAACCGTTCGCTGTTTAAACGATCACTGCGCTGCCAAAGATAAGGGCAAAATACGATTGAATATTCCAGCCCCTTGGAGCGGTGCATGGTGACGATTTTGACCGCATCGTCGTCGCTTTCAAGGCGCAACTGCTGGTCTTCCGCACTGCTCGCTTTGGCGATCGCGCTACGCAGCCAGTCCAGGGTTTTATTGATGCCCAGATGTTCATCGACAGCGGCCTGTTGTACCAGCTCAATCAGATGATGCAGGTTGGTGAGTTGTCTTTCCGCCATCAGTGTTTTCGATACACCGGCCCTGATTTTTTCCTGAGTCAGCAAATGCAGCATCATCGCCATCAAACCGGTTTGCTGCCAGTCCTGAAAATAGCCGAGAAAGCGTGACATCCAGGCGTCCAGCTCAATCTCGTTATTGATCAGCCGATACAGCGTTTGCCCATCCAAATCAAACCAGTCCAGCGTCAAAGCCTGTTTGAGCAGTCCGCTATCGCCGGGGTGAGCCACGGCCTGCAACAGGCTGTATAAATCGGCCGCCTCCTGTGAGGCAAAAACAGACTCCGTGCTGTTTAACACGGAAGGCACGCCCGCCAGTCGCAATGCTGCCTGATAATCTCTGGCCTGGGTATTGGTTCTTACCAGGATGGCGATGTCTTTGGGCAGTAAGACCCGGTTCGCCGGTTGCAGGATGAAGTCGCCAGTCAGCAAATCGACGACTTCATTAACAACGGCGACCCTGATTTCCTCGGCCGCCTTGCCCGCCGTCCAGCAGCCCGTTTTGCTGCCGCTTTCCGGCAACTGCCACAGCATCATCGGCGCAACGGCTTGTCCTTCGTGATGCAATTCGCCGTTATCTGCCGACAAGGCGGGCTTTACGTTGATAAACTCCAGACCCTCCAGAAAAAATGCCCTGTCTCGTTGAAACAACGCATTCACCGCATCGACCAGCTGCGGATGCGAACGCCAGTTAAGGCCTAAGGTAAATTGATGCTCGGCCTGTTTTTGTGCGTCCAGATACGAATAAATATCCGCACCGCGAAATTTGTAGATCGCTTGTTTGGGGTCGCCGATTAAATATAAATACTGGCTGGGAGCGGCAAATAATGAGGAAAAAATAAACCACTGGCTGTCATCGGTATCCTGAAATTCATCGATCAGGGCCACTTCAAATCGCTGTTGCAATTCAGCCGTCAGCAGTTCGCATTTTTCGCTTTGCAAGGCCTCCGCCAAGCGACTGATCAAGTCATCGAACGACAACACATTCAGTTGCTGCAAGCGTTTATCCAGCTCCTCGCGCAAACTGTCCAGCAGGGTTTTGCGTAATACCAAGGCGATTTGTGTAAACGCCGAAGCCAGCGCATCGAAAGCAGCAGTATCGATTGCTAATTCAGCTAGATATTCGGCTTTGCGCTGAGCGCCGCTCTGGGTTTTATTGGTTCTGAATTTGTTGCCATGCAGAGCTTCCATCAAACCGTTTCCGGTCAATAAGGCAAATGCTTCAGCGTCGGGGATATGTGTAGTAGTGCCGTGCAGCCATGCACTTAGCGAGTCATGGTGATAGCCAAAAGTATCCGTATAACCGGTCTTGAATTTTTCGTCAGCGAAGCAATTGCGTAAAGCATTTGCGCAATTATCCAGTTGATCTTTTGCCAAACCCGCCAGTCGTTGTAATTCTTTTAATGCGGCATCCAGACTCTCGCAAACCGGATAAACTTTAGTTTCCAAGCCGTTACCAGGAAACGCGGCAACGCTGGCAAGCAACGCATCCGGGGTTTTAAAGTCCGCCGTTAATACCTCAACTTCCCAGGCCGAACGTCGGTAAATCTGCTTGCGCCAGAAATCATCCGCACAGGCCTGTTTAATCGCCGCCAAATCGCCAGTTAATTCGGCATCGAATAATTGCCCGCTTTCCAGCGCATGCTCCCTTAAGACTCGCTGACAAAAACCATGAATAGTAAAAATTCCGGCTTGGTCTATATCCAGCAATGCCATTTGAAGACGTTGTTTGACCAGCTCAGGTTCAATATCCAGCTTAGCCAGCCAGTCGACAATATTGTCATCGATGTTTTCAGTATGCCTGCCCTGAGCCTGTCGATCGAGGCTGTCCAAAGCCCGCCTAGCCTCAGCCAATCTGGAACGCACCCGGTCTTTAAGCTCTTCTGTTGCCGCTTTGGTAAAGGTAACCACCAGCAATTTCTCAATTGGAATGCCCTGCTCGACCACAAAACGCAATACCAGCATCGCTATGGCATAGGTTTTCCCTGTTCCGGCGCTGGCTTCAATCAGGTTTACGCCTTTTAGCAACTCGGTGTGAACCGGATCAAAATTCTTAGTCTTCATGCGTAAACGTTGCCATTAAAGAGGTTATTGTCCAAGCCTAACGATGTATTATTCCTTTAATCTAAAATGGAATTTTTCCATTGACTTCAGCATTCAAATTTAACAATCAAGCACCTGCAATCTTTTCCACAATTACTGTGTATAACTCTGTGTATAAGATATAAATAACACCGTTAAGAGCGGATAAATCCTGCTTTCCGTTAAATTGTAGCATTTTTATACGGAATAATATTAACTTAGAATTCAATGCGTTATATTTAGTTAGTTTTAAAAAGTACGACCTCCCTGTGACCGGACTTATCATGCATGACTACAAAATCAATCTGTGTATAGGCAACAGCTGATAAATCTATGAACGCTCTAAATTTTAATATGATTAATTGTCCGCACAAGAATTAACTAAAATAATTTTCCTAAATTCAGGCAAAAAAAAACCCAAGCGTTTAGGCTTGGGTTTTTAATTTAAGAGCTTGGCAATTCCCTACTTTCGCATGGCAAACTGCCACACTATCATCGGCGCTAAACGGTTTCACTTCCGAGTTCGGGATGGGATCGGGTGGTTCACGTTCGCTATGGTCACCAAGCAAACTGGTGTGGTCGGTTGGCTTCTTCAGCGTTTGGCTGGGGTTGCTTAATCGACCGTCTTCACTGGGCAGCTTGCTGCCGAGTGTTGGAAATCTGTAACGTCTCTCTTTAATCTTTACGGTTCATTTGCGATTATTCAGCTGTGACTAAGTTTTACGCTTAGCTATAACACATCCTCAAACTGATTGGGTGTTATATGGTCAAGCCTCACGGGCAATTAGTACACGTTAGCTTCACACATTACTGCGCTTCCACACCGTGCCTATCAACGTCGTAGTCTCCGACGGCCCTTCAGGGGACTTATAGTCCCAGTGAGATCTCATCTTGGGAGGGGCTTCCCGCTTAGATGCTTTCAGCGGTTATCCTGTCCGAACATAGCTACCCGGCAATGCCACTGGCGTGACAACCGGAACACCAGAGGTTCGTCCACTCCGGTCCTCTCGTACTAGGAGCAGCTTCCCTCAAATCTCAAACGCCCACGGCAGATAGGGACCGAACTGTCTCACGACGTTCTGAACCCAGCTCGCGTACCACTTTAAATGGCGAACAGCCATACCCTTGGGACCTGCTTCAGCCCCAGGATGTGATGAGCCGACATCGAGGTGCCAAACACCGCCGTCGATATGAACTCTTGGGCGGTATCAGCCTGTTATCCCCGGAGTACCTTTTATCCGTTGAGCGATGGCCCTTCCATACAGAACCACCGGATCACTATGACCTACTTTCGTACCTGCTCGACTTGTCCGTCTCGCAGTCAAGCACCCTTATGCCATTGCACTCATCGCCTGATTTCCGACCAGGCTGAGGGTACCTTCGTGCTCCTCCGTTACTCTTTAGGAGGAGACCGCCCCAGTCAAACTACCCACCATACACTGTCCCCAATCCGGATAACGGACCTAGGTTAGAACTTCGAACATACCAGGGTGGTATTTCAAGGTTGGCTCCACAAGAACTGGCGTTCCTGCTTCGAAGCCTCCCACCTATCCTACACAAATAGGTTCAAAGTCCAGTGCAAAGCTATAGTAAAGGTTCACGGGGTCTTTCCGTCTAGCCGCGGGTATACGGCATCTTCACCGCAATTTCAATTTCACTGAGTCTCGGCTGGAGACAGTGTGGCCATCGTTACGCCATTCGTGCAGGTCGGAACTTACCCGACAAGGAATTTCGCTACCTTAGGACCGTTATAGTTACGGCCGCCGTTTACTGGGGCTTCGATCAAGAGCTTCTCCGAAGATAACCCCATCAATTAACCTTCCAGCACCGGGCAGGCGTCACACCCTATACTTCCTCTTTCGAGTTTGCAGAGTGCTATGTTTTTGCTAAACAGTCGCAGCCACCAATTTATTGCAACCCCTTTCAACTCCAGCAGCAAGTGCCTTCACCTACTCGGGGTGTACCTTCTCCCGAAGTTACGGTACCATTTTGCCTAGTTCCTTCAGCCGAGTTCTCTCAAGCGCCTTAGAATTCTCATCCCATCCACCTGTGTCGGTTTGGGGTACGGCCACTTGTAACCTGAAGCTTAGAGGTTTTTCTTGGAAGCATGGCATCAATCACTTCGTCGCTCCGAAGAGCAACTCGTCATCACGTCTCAGAATATAGGTTCCCGGATTTGCCTAAGAACCCTCCCTACTCGCTTAAACTGCCTATTCCAACAGACAGCTGACCTAGCCTTCTCCGTCACCCCATCGCAGTTACAACTGGTGCAGGAATATTAACCTGCTTTCCATCGACTACGCCTTTCGGCCTCGCCTTAGGTACCGACTAACCCTGCGTCGATTAGCGTTGCGCAGGAAACCTTGGATTTTCGGCGTGGGGGTTTTTCACCCCCATTATCGTTACTCATGTCAGCATTCGCACTTCTGATACCTCCAGCAAACTTCTCAGTTCACCTTCGCAGGCGTACAGAACGCTCCTCTACCGCCACACTAAAAGTGTGACCCGTAGCTTCGGTACTATGCTTAGCCCCGGTAAATCTTCCGCGCAGGCCGACTCGACCAGTGAGCTATTACGCTTTCTTTAAAGGATGGCTGCTTCTAAGCCAACCTCCTGGCTGTCTGTGCCTTCCCACATCGTTTCCCACTGAGCATAGATTTTGGGACCTTAGCTGACGGTCTGGGCTGTTTCCCTTTCCACGACGGACCTTATCACCCGCCGTGTGTCTCCCGTGCTCAAACTTGTTGGTATTCGGAGTTTGCATCGGGTTGGTAAGTCGAGATGACCCCCTAGCCGAAACAGTGCTCTACCCCCAACAGTTATACACGAGGCGCTACCTAAATAGCTTTCGAGGAGAACCAGCTATCTCCGAGCTTGATTAGCCTTTCACTCCGATCCACAGCTCATCCCCGCATTTTTCAACATACGTGGGTTCGGCCCTCCAGTAAGTATTACCCCACCTTCAGCCTGGCCATGGATAGATCGCCCGGTTTCGGGTCTAATCCCAGCGACTAAACGCCCTATTAAGACTCGCTTTCGCTACGCCTCCCCTATTCGGTTAAGCTTGCCACTGAGATTAAGTCGCTGACCCATTATACAAAAGGTACGCAGTCACGGAACAAGTCCGCTCCTACTGCTTGTACGCATACGGTTTCAGGATCTATTTCACTCCCCTCTCCGGGGTTCTTTTCGCCTTTCCCTCACGGTACTGGTTCACTATCGGTCAGTAAGGAGTATTTAGCCTTGGAGGATGGTCCCCCCATGTTCAGTCAAAGTTTCACGTGCTCCGACCTACTCGATTTCACTGCACAGCGTTTTCGTGTACGGGGCTATCACCCTGTATCGCCAGACTTTCCAGACTGTTCCACTAACAACTGTACAACTTAAGGGCTAATCCCCGTTCGCTCGCCGCTACTAAGGGAATCTCGGTTGATTTCTTTTCCTCTGGGTACTTAGATGTTTCAGTTCCCCAGGTTCGCTCAATACAGCTATGTATTCACTGTACTGTGACCCGCTGATGCGGGCCGGGTTTCCCCATTCGGAAATTCTCGGATCAAAGTTAGTTTGCAAACTCCCCGAGACTTATCGCATGCTACAACGTCCTTCATCGCCTCTCACTGCCTAGGCATCCACCGTATGCGCTTATTCACTTGACCATATAACCCCAATAAGTCTGCTTTTTCGCTATTGGTTACAATAGTTAATAAAGAGCTGTTTTGTGTTATATCGATCAGCTTTCTTAATCGCTTTTTTCTGCTTTTGAGAACTCATTCTTGTTTACCTTGACGTTGAGTGTTAGGCTAGACCCGCTTACGCCGGTTTCGCTTGACCTTCTCGGTGTCGGTTCACTTGAACTCGTTTAGTAAGCTCATGGTTTTATTCCATGAAGTTACTTTGTTACAGATTTCCAAATTGTTAAAGAGCTATTAATGCATGTAATGCACCAATTCTATAAGGTCTCTGACGATTCTTCGTTCAGAATCGAGACGTTATAGAATTGGTGGAGCTAAGCGGGATCGAACCGCTGACCCCCTGCGTGCAAGGCAGGTGCTCTCCCAGCTGAGCTATAGCCCCAGTGTTTCTTGCTTAAGTCCCCTAGGCCACATCACGTTTACCA
>NZ_JH109152.1:1958484-2111836 GCF_000190755.2 Methylobacter tundripaludum SV96
CGGTATTGCTGGATCAGGCTTTCGCCCATTGTCCAATATTCCCCACTGCTGCCTCCCGTAGGAGTCTGGGCCGTGTCTCAGTCCCAGTGTGGCTGATCGTCCTCTCAGACCAGCTATAGATCGTCGCCTTGGTAGGCCTTTACCCTACCAACTAGCTAATCTAACGCAGGCTCATCTCATAGCGCGAGGTCCGAAGACTCCCCCGCTTTCCCCCGTAGGGCGTATGCGGTATTAGCGTGAGTTTCCCCACGTTGTCCCCCACTATGAGGCAGATTCCTACGCGTTACTCACCCGTCCGCCACTCGTCAGCGCCCGAAGGCCTGTTACCGTTCGACTTGCATGTGTTAAGCATACCGCCAGCGTTCAATCTGAGCCATGATCAAACTCTTCAGTTTATATCATTTTGCCACTCAATAAGATGAGTAGCCAATCTTGGCTCGACTACAGAATTAAACGTATAAATTACTTTTTACGTGTAGTTCTTGTGTCGACTATTTATTACAAGCATAAATCGTTCATCACAAGCACCCACACAAATTATTTTGATCAGGTTTTTAAAGAGCGTGGAGTTAAACCCCGGTTGAGCTGGACAATTATACAGATCCAATTCAGTTTGTCAACACCCTGTTAACTTTATTTTTCATTCCGAACCACCGAAGCCATTTACCGAACCCCGATGAAGCCGACCATTATAACCTACTCAGTCCGCTTGTCAACATCCTTGCCAACTTTATTTCTTGTTGCTGTCTCTGCCAAGGCGCCTGCCCTGAAAGAACTGCGCATTCTACAGCCTTTTCAGCCTGCGTCAAGAAGTTATTTTCTTATAAACGCTCTTTATGCATTCAACCAATCCAAATATCTTGCGACGCCTTGCTTAACGGTCAAAAAGTCCTTCGTGTACCCAGCCTCTCTTAGCCCGGAAATATCCGCTTGGGTATAGCTCTGATACGCGCCCTTTAAATGCTCGGGAAACGGGATATACTCAATCTCCCCTTCTTTATGCCAATCAGTCACTGCCTGAGCGACCACATTAAACGTTTCCGCTCGCCCCGTTCCTACGTTATAAATACCGCGTTGCTCCGGATGATCCAAAAACCACAAATTTACATCCACAACATCATCAACATGAACAAAGTCCCGCTTTTGTTCGCCATTAGCCATGCCATCGCAACCCTCAAACAACTTTGCTCTTTTTTGCTCAATAACCTGCCGATTAAAATGAAATGCAGTGCTACTCATAGAGCCTTTATGCTGCTCTCTTGGTCCGTAAACATTAAAATAGCGAAAACCGACAATCGGACTTTTTGTTTTAGTTAATAAGGGACGGACATATTGATCGAATTGAAATTTTGAATAGGCGTACATATTGATAGGATGCTCGCAGCTACGATCAACCCGAAATCCATGCTCGCCAGTCCCATAAACCGAAGCGGAAGATGCGTACATAAATGCGACGTTCTTTGCGATGCACCAATGCAATAAACGCTTGGAATAATCATAATTATTCATCATCACATACTTTCCATCCCACTCCGTCGTCGCAGAACAGGCCCCCTGATGAAAAACCGCCCGTACCCCATCAAAAAAATGAGCCACGCCAATTTTCTCGATAAACTCCTCCTTGTCCATGTAATCGGCGACATCAAGATCGGCTATATTGTGCATTTTTCGCCCATTAACCAAATGATCAACCAGCAATATATTTCGCTCGCCTCGCTGGTTTAATGCTCGAATAAGATTACTTCCAATAAAACCAGCCCCACCCGTAACAACAATCATTCCAGTCCCCTCGCTTTTTTAATCATCGCAGTTGTAGATTGCCCGTCAACAAATTGCAAAATCTTTACTTCTCCACCCGCCCGAATAACGCAATCGCCACCGGCGACTTGCTCCGAGCTGTAATCGCCACCCTTGACGATGACGTCCGGCAACAGCCGGCAATACAATCTTTCAGGCGTTTCCTCTTCGAATGAAACCACCCAGTCCACGCAGGCTAACGCCGCCAGAACCGTCATCCGTTCCTGCAAGCCGTTAATAGGCCGGGACTCGCCCTTGAGCTGCCTGACCGACGCATCGGAATTTACCGCCACTACCAAGCGTTCGCCCAGTGCCTTGGCCTGCTGCAAATAAGTCACATGCCCGGCGTGCAATAAATCGAAGCACCCGTTGGTCATGATGATCCGTTCATCATGGGCTTTAGCGCCGACCATTATCCGCGCCAGTTCGTCTTCCGAAACGATACCGTATTGGGAATCCCGGTCGCCGTGCATGGCCCGTGTCAACTCCTGCATCGACACTGTCGATGTACCCAGTTTTCCGACCACTATACCGCCCGCCAGGTTGGCCAGATACATCGCGTCATACAACGCCATATCCAGCGCCACAGCCAACGCCATCACCGCAATAACCGTATCTCCGGCACCGGTAACATCAAAAACATCCTTGGCCTGAGCCGGCAATGAATGCACTTGGGCATCCTGTATCAACGTCATACCCGCCTCGCCGCGAGTCAGCAAAAGCGTCGGGATTTGATACTGTTTTAACAGCGCTCGCCCTTTTTCAATTAAATCATCTTCGTTTCCAGCAACGCCGACCACCGTCTGCAATTCAGACAGGTTTGGCGTTATCAGGTCTGCATGCGCATAACACTGATAATCCGCACCTTTCGGATCCACCAAAACCTTAATACCGGCTTGCTTGGCTTCAATAATATATGTTGAAACATCCGCCAAGGTTCCTTTGCCGTAATCCGAGAAAACAACCGTGTTATTTTCAGGCAAATGCTTAACCAGCCGCGACAACAAGGCATCCGAATCAAACTTAAGGGACGTCTCTTCAAAATCAATACGGATGAGCTGCTGATGTTGCGCCATAACCCGCAACTTGCAGATGCTGCGAATTTCCTGCTCGACCACAAAATCGCAGACCACGCCTTCCGCTTCCAGCAGCCGCCTTAGTGCATCGCCCTCGGCATCATCACCGACAACGGCCAGCAGAGTCACCTTGCCGCCTAATTTGGCAATATTGAGCGCGACATTGCCCGCGCCACCGACGCGATCTTCAATAGTTTTAACCCTGACCACCGGCACCGGCGCTTCCGGCGAAATGCGCGCGGCCTGCCCGGACCAGTATCGATCCAGCATCACATCGCCAATGACTATGATCCGAGCTTGCCCAAACTCAGGTGCAGCTGCCAACATCAATAAGCCCCCTCAATCGCGCCACACCACCAGTGGCCTATCAATATATGCGCCTCCTGAATTCTTGCAGTCACATCCGAGGGAACGATCACCGAATGCGTAACCTGCCTGCTCAACTCGCCGCCTTCACACCCGGTTAACCCGATAACAGCCATACCTTTCAACCTTGCAGCGTCCACCGCGTTTAATATATTTTTGCTGGTTCCTGATGTGGAAATAGCAATCAGGCAATCTTTTTCATTGGCAATGGCTTCAATCTGCCTGGAATAGACCGTATCGAATCCTATATCATTGCTGTGCGCCGTTAAAATCGAGCTGTCTGTGGTCAACGCAATGGCAGCCAGAGCCTTCCGGTTTTTTTCATATCTGACCACCAACTCCGCAGCGATATGCTGACAATCGGCCGCACTGCCGCCATTGCCGCACAACAATATTTTCCCGCCCTGCCTTAATGTTTCAATCAGCAACGCTCCGGCCGCCTCAATAGCCCCGGAACAATCAGCCAAGCGCTCCATCATGGCCTTATGCTCTTCAAGCTCGGAAATAAATGTCTTCAAAATAATGCCCCCTAGGCAATGTCTGAATGTAATGCTTCAGTAGCGGCGATCGGTTGATCGCCCTTGCGATGTTCCTTAAATTGCATGGAATGCAAACGCGCATAGGCTCCATTTTTTGCAATCAGCTCCTGATGAGAGCCTCTTTCCACGATGCGCCCGTGATCCATAACCAAAATTATATCTGCATTTTCAATGGTCGACAGTCGATGGGCAATAACCAGCGTCGTCCTATTGCTCATGACTTTTTGCAGCGCCGCCTGTATAAACCGCTCCGATTCGGTATCGAGCGCCGATGTTGCCTCATCCAGTATCAATATGGGGGCGTCTTTCAGCAATGCCCTGGCCAACGCTAACCTTTGCCGTTGTCCGCCGGATAGTTTGACGCCATTCTCGCCTATTTCCGTATCCAGCCCCTGTTCATACTTGGCGATAAATTCCATCGCATAAGCGTCGGTTGCAGCCTGAGTTATTTCGCTTCGGGTTGCGGTCGCAAGCGACCCGTAGGCGATATTGTTGGCTATCGTGTCATTGAATAAAGTGACTTGCTGGTTGACCAGCGCCAACTGTTTCCTCAAATTTGCCAACTCATACGTATTAATTTCCACACCGTCCAGCAATATCTCGCCGGTATCATGCGGATAAAAACGCGAAACCAAATTGGCGAGCGTACTTTTACCGCCGCCGGAAGCCCCTACCAGCGCAATGGTCTGTCCCGGCTCGGCCTTAAAATTGATGTCGATCAGCGCAGGCTCATTTGCGCCCGCATATTGAAAGGTCAAATTTTTGAATTCTAGGGCGCCTTTGCATCTTTCGGCTTGATACGTGCCCTCATCCAACTCTCCCGGCTCATCCAGAATTTCGAATAACGATTCGGCCGCCGCGATGCCTTTTTGAATATCGCCATTTGCATCACTCAACTGCCTGATAGGCCTCGGCAATAAAAATGCCGCCGTCAGGTAGCCGACAAACTCGCCGACACTGGCTTGCTTCATGAAAAACAAAGCCATATACATCAGAAATGACAATGCGATGGCGATAATAAACTGCATGATCGGATTGTGTATCGCCATCGTCGTTGACAGCTTTAGCGATTGCCTCCGGTTGTATAGACTGCTTTCCAGAAAGCGCCGACGCTCGTATTCTTCGCCGCCGTAACTGCGCACTACCCGGTGTCCGCCCACCAATTCCGACGTGATATGCGTCATGTCGCCAATCGATTCTTGTATTTTTTTACTGATTCCACGGAGACGCTTACTCACATAGCTCACCAGCACCACAATAATCGGCGCTATAGCGATAAAAACCAGCGACAACATCCAGTTTGAATAAAACAAATAGATTAACAAGCCTATCGCAGTAAAGCCTTCGCGTACAAAGGTACGCACTGCGTCCGTGGTGGCCTGGGTAACCTGCCCGACATTATTGGTTATCCTTGAAATCATGTATCCGCTGTTATTCGCGTCAAAGTAGGCTGTCGGCAGTCGCGTATACTGATTAAAAATTTCACAGCGCAAGGCATGTACGACATTGGTGGATACTTTAGCCAGAAAATAGTTGCCCAAATATGCGCCAATCCCATGCACTACAATTAAACCGCTAAACAATAACGGCAAATAATACATTCCCTCCCGGCTCTCGGTTTGCAAGGTATCGATGATATGCTTGATCAATGCCGCAAATAAGGTCTGGGTGCCTGAATACATCAGGAAGCCAACAATACTGATTGCAAAAAGACCACGATGCGGCTTTACATAGGTCAATAGCCGCTTATATATTTGAGTGCTTGCTTTGGATGCTTTGTTCATATTTTTGAAAATTTCATTAACAGGTAAAGCTATTTAATCTTGCGCTGAGTCGAGGAGCTACTCAAAAGATACTGGGAGACGCCTTTTGTTGCGACAATAAAATCCCACTGCTTCAGGCGGTCCAACAATCGTTGGTAATTAAGGTCTTGTTTGCTTTTGTCATTATGAGGGTGCCATAAATGCAGCACAGGCACCGCAAATCGCCCTTCCTTGCGTTTAATGCCGGCGTGTATCAAGCGAATAACCAGGTCGGAATCCTCAAAACCCCAGCCTTCAAAAAGCTCATCAAAACCATTAGTCCGTATAAAGTCGCTTTTCCAGAGCGCCAAATTGCAGGTCATGGCTTTTTGCCACTTATCAGGTTGCGATTTTCTTAAAAACCCTAAGGGCAGCCGAATAAAGGCGGAAATCCGGTTGATCTTTTTTTGTAGCCAAAGGGAAATAAAATGACTCAGCGGTTTTTGGTGCAATGGAATATGTTTTTCAATAACTTCCTGAGTAAACGACTCGCTTAGCAGCACCCTGTTTCCCGGCACAAAATACCCGGACTCCGCCAACTGCCGGTGCCGTGCGATAAAATCAGGCCCAAGAATGCAGTCGCCATCGATAAACAGCAAATATTCACCCTGACTGCTCGCAACCGCCTTATTCCTGATGGTTCCCGCCCTGAATCCGTGATCATCATGATGCACATATTGAATGGGCACCGGGCTTTTAGCGCTATAGGCTTGGGCCTGCGCCTGATTGACCGGTGTGGAGCCATCATCAGCGATGATAATTTCAAACGCCGGATCGCGCTGGGCAAACAAGCTGTCCAGACAGAGTTCTAATGCGGCCGGCCAGTTATAGGTGGTTACGATAACAGAGATTAAATTCATTGTTAACGGGACTGCCGGTTTTGCAATTCCAGCAGTTTAAGATACTTATAATAAGCGCCTTCCGCATTGGAAATCGACAGCATCAGCCCTTCCCGCCCGTCCAGAATAGCGGCTTTAAGCCAATAGGTGCGAATGAATGTCCAAAACGCTTTTAAGATGGCCTTGCTCAAAGATGAGCGAACGCCCCGTTGATAAAGCAACTCAGCACCCAAGGTCGAATAGCAATTCACTTTATGCAAAACCTCATCCAGGTTTATAAAAGCATCATGCAGCAACGGAGTGGTTAACTGCCCGATTTGCCCCTGAACAATAATACGCTCATGAACGACTGAATCAGTAAACTGACCGCAATCACGACGAAACAGCCTAAGCACATGATCCGGCCACCAGCCGCCATGGCGCATTTGCCTGCCGCAATAGCTGGAAAGACGCGGAATCTCATAGCCGTTATAGCCTTCCTGCCGGAGCGCTGTTTCGATTTCCGACCTTAATTCCGGCGTTACAACTTCGTCGGCATCTACCGATAAAATCCAGTCGCCGCTGGCTTTATCGACAGCGCGTTGTTTCTGAATACCGAAGCCGGGCCAGTCTGTTTGGTAAACATTATCGGTGTATCGACGACAGATCGCGACCGTATCATCCTCGCTACCTGAATCCAGAACGACAATCTCGTCGGCCCATGAAATTGACTCCAGACAACGAGCGATATGCCCGGCTTCGTTTTTTGTAATGATGACTACACTAAGCATGGCGTATCGATAGAAGAATAAATTGTTAGCGCCATAATTGATAAATGTGTTTTCGCTTAAGCTTTTCCCAATTGAACAACAGGCGCTGCAACCAGACAGGCGGGGCTTTTTCGACAGCGCTCATAAACAAGCCGGCCTTACTGCCTTGCTCCACCACGGGTTCTTCGAGCCACAGCATGCTGATTCCCAGTTCCCGATCGATTTTTTCAAACTGATTGTCTATCGGCAATGAAACCTTGTTGCGGCTAATCCAGTCCAGCCGTTTTTGTGCCGTGTTGCAATCAATAATATAGGAATCGGTAAATCGACCGCGAGAACCCAGGTACAAATGCTGACCGGGTTTTCTAAGGCTTTTCGGCGTATAAAAGTTGCCGCCGCAACCAATAAAAATGACTTTCGGCCCGTCAAAGCGAGGGCTTTCTTCCAGCGCATAATGCAGGCCTTCGTTAAACCTTGGGGAAAAAATGGCATCATCTTCCAGAACCAATGCCTGTTGCTGTTTGTTTGCAACAATGCTTTCCAGGGTCATGATGTGTTTTAGAGCGCATGACATTTGGTTGGGCGACAAGTTGTCGCCAATAAAATACTTATTAATAATCTCGGCTGTCAGCTCATCGGCGTCGCCGTCAAGAACAAACTCGGCCGTCATATCTTTCCTTAAAAGCTGCGCCTCCATAAACGCGCGACGCTCATGGAATGCTTTTACGTTTATTACGTAAAGACCATCCAGTTGTTTTGTTGCTAAATGCATTCCGACTGTTACCTTGAAAAACTTGGGGGGCTATATCGGGAAACTTTACCAAAAACCGCAAGTAAAGCGAAATCAATTACGGACAAATCACCATTTATCGTTATTCAATCGACAGGATTACTCTTTTCCAAGCGCCCGCCGAATAGCGTCTTTGACCCGTTCAGGGCTAAGCGTATCAAGACACAGGCTTCGGCTTTGCCGATGTTTATCACAGCCTTCCAAATGACAGGGGACGCAGTCCCCTTTACCTTGAATCAAGCTGATATTGTTAAGCTGCAGGCTGCCTGTTTTATGAAAAGGATTTATGTTTTGGTTATACCCGGCAGGCCAAGGCGCCCACTTTACCGGATTGGTCGGCCCATAAAGCGCAATCACCGGAATTCCTGTTGCAACCGCCAAGTGAGTGATACCGGTATCCGGGCCGATATATAGTTTTGCCTGGGCAATAATAGTTGCCAACTGAGCCAACGAAACCTGGCCCGCCAGATTGATCGTATCATCGGGAAGTTGACGTTGGATATTGGCGACATAATCAACTTCCTCTCGGGCCGGTCCTCCCGAAAGAACCAGTCTTAATCCCAGTTTTTTAAGATAAAGGCCAATCTCTATCCAGCCTTCTACAGTCCATTGCTTGTATGTCCACTGTGGATGCGGGTGCAAAACGGCATAACCGGCATTATCAGCTAAAAAAGGAAATTGCCGCACCAACTGGCTGGCATCATTGATTTGCGGAGGAACCAGTGAAAAACACTTCGGAACATTGATCAACTCCAGCAACTTCAAGTGTTGCAGAACCGTATGCGTATTGTCGTCGTCAAATTCTGTCCAGCGTTGAACAAAAAAACGCTTCCACCAGCCCGTGGTGTTTTTCGGCGGCACAACGGCAACCCGTAATGGTGCTGCAAGTAATGTATATAAAAAAGGGCGGTCCCCGGCCTGCGTCGCAATGGCAAGATCATACCGCCTGAACAACTGCCGTAATAACTGCCAATAATCATGGAGCTTAGGGCGGTTAGGCGTAGTAATGATATGACTTATATCAGGATTGCCTTCGAGCATGGAGGCGGTATTGCGAAACACCAAGACATCAAGCTGAGCATCTGGATAAGCCTGCCGCAACGAATGCAATAAGGGTGTTGTCAGCAGCACATCGCCTAGGTACCGCATTGCGATTACCAGGATTTTTGTTGGCTTTGGCTGTAAAGAGGGGTAGCTTTTCATTGATTGAATTATGTTCCGGCGATTACTAGCAGATCATTGAAGTTAACGCGACTCAATGAGCTGCTTGCAATAAAATCAACGCCAAAATAATAATCTAAAACATCCTTACACTTCTGCGCCGTTTAACCAAAGGTCATGCTTATTGCACATACTCAATGCGTAAATCGGTCCACTGTAGTCATGCAGTGTAAAGGTTGATATTGCTGCCGTGTCCTTAGTAGGATTAAAAAGGTATTCATCTATAAACTTATAGTTTTGATCCAGCAAAACATGTTTAACAATATAGTGCTCGTAACCTTTCATTTCATGCGCTGTTACGATTTTTACAGCGACATTTCCTCCCGTTTTTTCTATTTCAATGTTGGGCAAGTGCGTTGCAACCTTATCGCTCCAGCGACCGGGCGCCTCTTTTGTATAATAGATGTTTCCTGTAGCTGCCTGTTTGCCGCTGTCAGCCAGCGCAATTGTTGGCACGATTATACCGGCGCTCACACCCGCTACACTTAATCTAATAAAATCACGACGTTCCATAACACTCACTCTTTTTTGATTACTGATTATCCCTGTTTATCACAGAGGGGTTTTACTTATACTAGCAAATCCGATCGACGCGATTTCATCTAAGCACCTTATTCATTCTCCGCACCTTGATATGCATTTTTCCGCAATTTGCCGGATTTTATCCAGTCGCGAGCATTCTTCGCGCTTCTTAATACCGGCGCGGCCCCGCCCATGGCTACCGCATCGACCAGACAATACCAGGCAGCAACTCCGCTAGGAGGATTCCCCTGAGGCAGGCTCAGAACCGGATCGATTGCCGCCCATTTCCAGGTCTCGACGGCAGTGCCAATTAACTCCAGCCATGTGGTAATAAAAAAGGCCGCCAGATAAACCATTGGCGAGCGACCTTTAAAAAGATAACCCAGAAAAACACAAAACAGTAATGCGCCTACTGAATCGCCCCGTTCGGCATAACCGCTGATACCCCAAATTGACCATGCGCCGCACACCAATACCACCGAAGTAGCGATTTCTCTGGCATAACGCTGGAATAATCCGGAACGCCCCAGCGCGACAGCGGTTAAATAAACCATGCCGTGGCCGGGCGGCACATAAGCGGGCACATTCTCAAACCGATACGTGTATCCGCCCATAAAAGGCGACGCAAAATGCTCGCCGATAGTGGCAAAAATGACAGCGATGGCAACCTGCACTCTGATTTCCCTATTTTCACCGAGCAACAAACCGATCACAAACACCCAGGCGCAAACGCCGAGGGCATTTTGCTTTTCCAAACTCGCATTCGCGTCGCTCACTAAGCAGACCGCCACGCAAAAAAAAGTAAACGCCGCTATAAAATAGTCCCGTTTTCTATGGGCGTAAGCGACGTTAACTGGTGGAAAATGACGTAACACAACGACCTCTTTTGAATTTTATTTTTTAACGCTACCAGTGCTCAGGCCTGTAGGGACAACCGGTCGGATCGATCCAACACTAGCCAAACATCCAGGCTATCACCGCATATCGACCCAACTTACCCAGCAATATGATTAAACAAGCCTGGAAGAATGGCAGTTTTAGCCATCCGCCCGCAAAACACAAGGCATCCCCAACCACCGGCAACCAGGTAAAAAACAGCGTCCAGATACCTTTTTTTCTAACGACATCCAACGCTTTCTGTTTTTTTTCCGATAAAAGCGTGGCAACCGGGAATTTTTTAGCCGCCAGCACACCCAAGCCCCATGTGGTCATGGCACCCAGCGTGTTGCCTATTGTTGCAACGATGACTAAAAGCCCAACCTGATAATGTCCTGCCGCTACCATATAAGCCAAAACGGCTTCCGAGCCCCCTGGCGCTATCGTTGACGATATAAATGCGCTGAGGAACAGCCCGCCTATTTCAAACCCTATGTCTTGCACTTTTTTCTCTCAAAAAAAATCCCTGCACTCAAAAAAGCGCAGGGATTTTTATGTTGCCTGGACTCATCTGCCAGGCAATATCTTGTTTTTATTGGAAATAACCAGCTTCACCAAACGGGACAACAGCTTTACAACCAACTCAATACCCGCTCTCACCCAATCAAAAATAGTGGCGATCGCCTCTGATACACTCATACCTTTAAATTTTTTCGCCAAAAATGGCGCAAACAGCAAGCCGATCACCAGACCGATCACAGTAACACCTGAAATAACGGAATCTTCTTTTGGCGGCTGTATTACCGGCGCAGGCTTATTGGCGACAACAGTCGGTGCGGCTTCAGCTGCGGCTGAAACGTCGGCCATCACTGTCGACAGGCTTCCCTTGTAATCATCGGCTATCACATAAGCCGTCACTCCTGGAATACTGGGCAGATCGCCATCGCCTTTACCGACTTTCAACTGGGCTTTCATACCTTTTTCCATATGCTGGGCGATGTCGCAATGCACCAGATAGGTTTTATCGCCGGGAGGCAGGATCAATGTTCCGGAGATTTTTGCAGGCCCTGATATTTCCAAATGGAACATACCTTTGGGGTATAAATACTTGGGCAAGCCGTGCATCATCCATTGATGACGGACATTATCATCATTGATGAAATGAACGGTCAGCTTGGTGCATGGCTTAAAATTAAATTCCTGAGTATCGAATGCAAACATTCTGCCGGGAAATTTCTCGGCATATTTATGACCGGCATGCACAGTAATTTCCTTGGTCTCAGCGATACTGTCGCAGCCACCCGGTAATGTACTGGAATTTTGACCCATGACCATACCGCCGGCCATGTCCATTAAATGGCCATCACCGTGATCCATGAGCATACCATCATGATCTTCATACTCCACTGCCGATACCGGCGCAGAAAAAAGAAAAATCAGTACCCCAGCCGATAATAACTTCACCATTATTCATTACCTCTATTATTCAATAAAATCAAAGCTTCCGCTCCTCCATCTTACCCACATCCCTGTAGGCGATGCCATTGCCCTGTTGCGGTGAACGCTACCCGTAACGGCGCAATGGCATCAACAACTGTCTGCTTAGCTTTTAAGCTTCGCTATCGCTTCATCTACCTTGCTTTTGAAACCGGCGTGTGACAGATAAAGTACATATAGACCGGCCAATGCGAAAAATGCATACAGGAGTAGATTGTTTTTGCTCACTGCTTTACCACCGCCTGCACTAAAACCCATGTGCGCATCTAATCTATTACCCGCATCAGGAACCAGAGTAATATGAATCAGGTATTTGCCTGGCTCAGGCACACCATTTGGCAGTTTTAATTCAACAGTGCCTTTTTTATGTTTTGCCGCTGGCAAGAAGAATACGCGAGTACCTTCTGGCTCTTTTGTCACCTCAAACTCAACCGCCATATCCCTGTATTTCATATCTTGATAGTCGAATACAAGTAAAGTCATTTCATTAGCGCGAGGAAGATTGGCGCAAAAATCTTCTGCGGGAAATGCGTTAGGTTGATAAGCGGTATAATGCAGCCAATGAGTAGGCTCCAATTCAAATTTACATTGGTCAGTATCGGTGCCTGCGGCTCCGCCGTGCGCCCATAACGATGCAGAAAATAACAATCCCAGAAGTACCAGGAAACCCTTTCTTAAAATGTGTGTACTGTTCATAATGCCTTCCAGTTTTGATAAAATTATTATTATGAGAAAGATGTAAATGCTATCAATTTTAAACCTATCGAAAATAAGCATCTTCTGCTGTATTTTTGAGCAATAGCAGCGGTTAACTCTAGCACATCGATTTGGTCAAATAAAGGAATTGATGGAAGAGCAACCCGCAAGCGCCAGTATATAAGCAAAAGATAATGCACCGCTATACTATTGCTATCCTTCCCTGCTTTTCGTAGACTTAAGTTAACTTTATTCAAACGGAGCTTTACGCATGTCATCTTTGACCACTTCTACAGCCTGGACAGCTTTAATAACACATCACAACGAAACCAAAAACATCCTCCTACGCGACAGCTTTAACGCTGACAATACCCGCCATGCCAAGTTCTCCCTCCATTTCAACGACATTTTATTTGATTACTCCAAAAACAGAATAACCGATCAAACCCTGCCTTTACTGATTGATCTTGCTAAACATGCCGGGCTGGACGCAAAAATCAAAGCCATGTTTTCCGGGGCGGAAATAAATAAGACCGAACACAGATCCGTCCTGCATACCGCCTTACGCAACAGAAGCAATCAACCTGTTTATGTCGACGGGCAGGATGTGATGCCGCAAATCAACAGCGTTCTTGCCAAAATGCGAACTTTCAGCACCCGCGTGCGCTCAGGCGAATGGCGCGGCTATACCGGCAAGGCAATTACCGACATCGTTAACATCGGCATAGGCGGTTCCGATTTAGGACCGAAAATGGTTTCTACGGCGCTTACGCCCTATGCTTCAGAAACATTAAAAGTTCACTTTGTTTCCAATATCGACCAGGCCGATCTTGTTGAGACCCTCAAGCACTTATCTCCTGAAACGACACTCTTTCTTATTGCGTCTAAAACATTTACCACGCAAGAAACCATGACCAATGCAAAATCGGCAAGAAGCTGGTTCCTTGACAGCGCGCAAGATCAACAGGCCATTGCCAAGCATTTTGTCGCCATTTCTACAAGCACCCGGAATGTTGCCGAATTCGGTATAGATACCAATAATATGTTCGAGTTCAGGCATTGGGTCGGCGGACGTTATTCGCTGTGGTCGGCCATAGGGCTGTCTATCGCTTTATATGTCGGCATGGATAACTTCGAGGAGCTTTTACAAGGCGCTTATGAAGTCGACGAGCATTTTCGCGCCACGCCTTTTGAAAAAAATATCCCGGTCATCATGGGCTTGCTCGGCATTTGGTATAACAACTTTTATAACGCCGAATCCCACGCCCTGTTGCCTTACGACCAGTCCATGCTTTATTTCGCCGATTATTTTCAGCAAGGCGACATGGAAAGCAATGGTAAAAGCATAGATCTTAATGGTGATAAAGTAGATTACAGCACCGGCCAGATTATCTGGGGACAACCCGGCACCAATGGCCAACATGCTTTTTTCCAGCTGATCCATCAGGGTACCAAACTCATACCCTGCGACTTTCTGGCCGCCGCAAACAGTCACTACAAGCTGCCCGAGCATCATGATATTTTGATTTCAAACTTTCTCGCCCAACCGGAAGCCTTGATGAAAGGCAAAACAGCCGAAGAAGTTAAACAGGAATTATCAGCCGAAGATCAGGCCGACGCCGTATTGGTCGCCTCCAAAATATTTGACGGCAATAAACCGTCCAATTCGTTTTTATTCAGCAAACTGACACCCAAAACCTTAGGCTCGCTGATTGCATTTTATGAACATAAAATTTATGTTCAGGGCGTCATCTGGAATATCAACTCATTTGACCAGATGGGCGTGGAATTAGGAAAAACCTTAGCCAAAATCATCCTGCCGGAACTTCAAAATGACAAGATCATCGACAGCCACGATAGCTCAACCAATGCATTGATTAATGCCTACAAACAATCACGACTGCCGTAAACAGCGGAAGTGTCGCAATCGGTATGGAATCGATGCGACCGGCAACCTTGATTCGACTGCCCAGACTGATTATCGGCGTTATTTTTGCAGCCACGCTGACGACTTGCGATAACGGATTCCTGTCGCGCAACAAACTGGAACAAATCAAGCGGACAGGAGTCTTACACGTATTAACCCGAAACGATCCCACAACCTATTATGAAAGCCCGGAAGGCTACACCGGCCTTGAGTATGACCTGGTTGTGCTGTTCGCCGACCAGTTAGGCGTTAAAGTAAAATTCGAAACACCCAATACCTTTGATGATATTTTAAACCGCATCACCAAAGGCAAGGCCGACATCGCAGCCGCAGGCCTGACCGTCACCGAGCGGCGTAACAAAAAAATGCGCTTTGCTCCCGCCTACCATGAAATAACCGAACAGCTCATTTACCGGTCGGGCACTCGCCGCCCCAATAATATCAGCAGCCTGACCCACGGCATTATCGAAGTTGCCAAAAGCACCAGCCACATCGACAGCCTGATCTATCTACAGAGGGATACGCCTGACCTGGCCTGGAATGTTAACGATGAGCTGGATACCGATGGCTTGCTGTACCTGGTTAACGAAGGACTTATCGATTACACCGTAGCCGACTCGAACCAGACCGTTTTAATCCGCCGCTTTTACCCCAAACTTAACATTGCGTTCGACATTTCCGAACCCCGTCAACTGGCTTGGGCGTTAAGCCCATCGGACGACAACAGCTTATACGATGAAGTGACGCGTTTTTTCGAGCGTATAAAAAAGGACAAGACGCTCGACCAGCTCCTTGAAAAACATTACGGACATACCAGCAGCTTGAGCTATATCGGCAACTGTAAATTTCGCCAGCAACAAAAAAGCAGGCTCCCGCTGTATCAAAAATATTTTAATTCGGCGGCAGCGCAATACAACATAGACTGGCGCTTATTGGCCGCAATCGGCTATCAGGAATCCCGCTGGCTGGATAAAGCCGTTTCCCCGACCGGCGTCGAAGGCATTATGATGTTAACCAATGACACGGCCGCTGGACTCGGCATCAAAAATCGCACCGATCCGGCGCAAAGCATCGCCGGCGGCGCCCGCTATTTTCAGCAAAGAATCCAAACTATCTCCGAACAAATTCCGGAACCGGATCGCACCTGGTTTGCCTTAGCCTCATACAATGTCGGGCTGGGCCATCTTGAAGACGCCAGAGCATTGACAACAAAGCAAGGCGGCAACCCCGATAAATGGATGGATGTCAAACAGCGACTGCCCTTGCTGACTCAGGAAAAATGGCACCAACAGACCAAGCACGGCTACGCCCGAGGCCAGGAACCGGTTGAATTTGTGGAAAATATCCGCAGTTATTACGACTTACTGGTCTGGCTAACCGAAGAAAACCAAATCAAGAAAAATGCCATGGAAGTCGATAGCGAAGATCCTGAGCATGAAGCGGTCACTATTGATCCGGCGGCGCTTTAAAAGCCTTTTATTCCTACCGCCTGGCTTTAAAAAAATCCCTCAGCATTTCCGAGCATTCCGTTTCCAGCACGCCGCCATCCCAACTGATCCGGTGATTTAAAAAAGGCGCATCGGTCAGGCTTAGTGCATT
This sequence comes from Methylobacter tundripaludum SV96, assembly GCF_000190755.2. Lineage (GTDB taxonomy): Bacteria > Pseudomonadota > Gammaproteobacteria > Methylococcales > Methylomonadaceae > Methylobacter_A > Methylobacter_A tundripaludum. Next base: position 1,974,781 of record NZ_JH109152.1, read on the forward strand.
GCACACCGCGCCTCGTTTGGGATCGTACGCGCCGAACACCAGCCGCTTGATCCGTGCATGACTCATTGCCCCTATGCACATCACGCAAGGCTCCAACGTCACGTACAAGGTCGCATCATTCAAACGATAATTTTGAACGTGAACTCCGGCGCCTCGCATTGCCACCACTTCGGCGTGGGCGGTCGGATCATGGCTGGTTATCGGAATATTCCAGCCTTCTGCGATACATCGATTGTCCCTGACTACGATAGCGCCGACCGGGACCTCACCCTGTTGCTCGGCCCGTTGCGCCAGCCTGATGGCATGACGCATCCATGCTTCATCCGTGGTCTGGTTTATTCCCATTCAATCGTTGCGGGAGGCTTGCCGCTGATGTCGTAAGCGACACGGGAAATGCCGGGGACTTCATTGATAATGCGCCGGGAAATCAAATCCAGAAACTCATACGGCAAATGCGCCCAGCGAGCGGTCATAAAATCGATGGTTTCGACGGCGCGGATGGCGATCACATAATCGTAACGCCGACCGTCGCCCATCACGCCGACCGACTTGACCGGCAGAAATACCGCAAACGCCTGACTGACCTTGTCATACAGATCATGGCGATACAGCTCTTCGATAAAAATGGCATCGGCCTGGCGCAATAAATCGGCAAATTCCTTTTTCACTTCGCCTAAAATTCTGACGCCCAAACCGGGACCGGGAAACGGATGGCGATAAACCATATCCGCAGGCAAACCCAGCTCTACGCCCAGCTTCCTGACTTCGTCCTTGAACAGTTCGCGCAACGGCTCAACCAGTTTTAACAGCATATTTTCCGGCAAACCGCCGACATTGTGATGCGACTTGATCAAATGCGCTTTGCCGCTTTTGGAACCGGCCGACTCGATCACATCGGGATAAATCGTGCCTTGCGCCAGCCATTTTGCATCGGCTATTTTCGCGGCTTCCTCGTCAAAAATATCAATAAACAGGCTGCCGATGATTTTGCGTTTTTGTTCCGGGTCGGTGATGCCGCTCAAGGCGTCCAGATAGCGCTGCTCGGCGTCCACCCGGATAACCTTGACGCCCATGTGCTCGGCAAAAGTCGCCATCACTTGATCGCCTTCGTGCAGACGCAGCAAGCCGGTATCGACAAAAACGCAGGTCAACTGGTCCTCAATGGCCTTGTGCAGCAGCGCGGCAACAACCGACGAATCAACGCCGCCGGACAAGCCCAAAACCACATGATCGGTGCCGACCGTTTTCCTAACGACTTCGATGCTGTCTTCGATAATATTGCTGGATGTCCACAACGCTTCGCAGCCGCAAATCTCCAACACAAACCGCGACAATATCCGTCCGCCTTGTTTGGTGTGGGTGACTTCGGGATGAAACTGCAAGCCGTAAAAGCCCTTGTCTTCATTAGCGATACCGGCAATCGGCGCACCGTCCGAGCTGGCAATCAGACTAAAACCGCTCGGCAAATCAACCACGCGATCGCCGTGGCTCATCCAGACGTCCAGCAGGCCATAGCCTTCGGACGACAAATGATCCTCAATGCCGGTCAGCAATTTCGAATGGCCGCGCGCCCTGATTTGCGCATAGCCGAACTCCCGATGATCGGAACTTTCGACCTTGCCGCCCAATTGCTCGGCCATGGTTTGCAAACCATAGCAGATGCCCAGTACCGGAACGCCCAACTCGAAAACGATTTGCGGCGCTCTGGGCGTATCGCCGCTGGTTACCGTGTCAGGGCCGCCGGATAAAATAATGCCGTTGGGTGCGAATTTTTTGACTTGTTCAGCGTCGCATTCGCAGGAATAAATTTCGCAATAGACGCCGATTTCACGAATACGACGCGCGATCAGTTGAGTGTATTGCGAGCCGAAATCCAGAATCAGGATTTTGTGGGTATGGATGTTTGGGGATTGTTGTTTCACGATAGAACTCTTTTAGATCAGGCGAAAGGTTAAGGGCGAAGGGCAAAGGACGAAAGGCGAAAAAACCGAGCTTCAAAATTAGGTCAACCTTTAGCCCTTCGCCTTTCGTCTTTCGCCTAAACTCACTCCATCCGGTAATTAGGCGCTTCTTTAGTGATGGTCACGTCATGCACATGGCTTTCGCGCATACCGGCACTGGACACCCGCACAAACTGCGCTTTTTCATGCATCATCGCAATGGTTTGGCTGCCCGTGTAACCCATGCTGGCACGAATACCGCCCAGTAACTGATGAATAACGGCCAGCAAACTGCCTTTATACGGTACCCGGCCTTCTATACCTTCCGGCACCAATTTTTCAGCCGAATCGGTTTCTTCCTGAAAATAGCGATCGCTGGAACCTTGCTGTTGCGACATCGCGCCCAAAGAACCCATGCCGCGATAGGATTTATAAGACCGTCCCTGAAACAACTCGATCTCTCCCGGCGCTTCCTCGGTTCCGGCAAACAAACCGCCCAACATCACCGCATAGGCACCGGCAGCCAGCGCTTTGGCGACATCGCCGGAATAACGGATACCGCCATCGGCAATCAACGGCACGCCGGTTCCTTTTAGCGCATCGGCGACATTGCTGACTGCGGTAATTTGCGGCACACCGACACCGGCAATAATACGGGTCGTACAGATAGAACCGGGGCCGATGCCGACTTTAACGCCGTCCGCGCCTGCCTCAACCAAGGCCAGCGCTGCCGCCGCCGTGGCAATGTTGCCGCCGATAACCTGCACATCAGGATAGTTCTGCTTTACCCAACGCACCCTGTCCAATACGCCTTGAGAATGTCCGTGAGCGGTATCGACGATAATCACGTCCACACCGGCGGCAACCAGGGCGGCGACACGCTCTTCCGTACCTTGCCCGGTACCGATTGCCGCGCCGACCCGCAACCGTTCCTGTTCGTCTTTACAGGCCAACGGGTAATCTTTGGCTTTTTGTATATCTTTTACCGTAATCATGCCGCGCAAATGGAAAGCATCATTGACCACCAGCACTTTTTCGATGCGATGTTCATGTAACAAGGCAATCACTTCTTTACGATCGGCATTTTCACCCACCGTAATCAAACGCTCTTTGGGCGTCATGACTTTTGAAACCGGCTCATCAAAGCGCGTCTCAAAGCGCAAGTCACGGCTGGTCACAATACCGACCAACTCATCGCCATTGACCACCGGTACGCCGGAAATATTTTTGGATCGGGTTAAGGTGATCACGTCCCGTATGCTCACATCCGGCGTAACGGTGATCGGATCTTTAATCACTCCGCTCTCGTATTTTTTAACGCTACGGACTTCACGCGCCTGCTGCTCGGCCGTCATATTCTTATGAATAATGCCGATACCGCCTTCCTGGGCAATCGCAATCGCCAGCCGGGCTTCGGTAACCGTATCCATCGCCGCCGCAACCAGAGGGATATTGAGCGTAATGCCCCGCGTCAGCTGGGTCTTCATTTCTACGTCGCGTGGCAGCACAGTCGAGTGCGCAGGCACTAATAAAACGTCATCAAACGTGAGCGCTTCCTGAATAATTTGCATAAACCACACCTTATAACTCAGTGAAAAATAACCGCGCATTATACATCGTAGGATGGGTAGAGCGCGAGCGAAACCCATGATTTGTTGCATAATTGCGGAATTTTCGGTTGAGGAGATGTGCGTTTTCGGCATCTAGCGTTTAGGTTTATTAGCCACGGCCGTTGTGAGTAAACACCCTCGTGGCTTTATAGGCAGCTATCTGAATTTATTTTAGGCCGCACTAAAATTTAAAAATCACTCAAGTATGCCCTCCATTGATTCAATCAATGCGCTTAAGCCTGCTTTAATCGTCAATCTATATAAATAATTAAGGACATCAATGAGCCTGCAAAATTTTTATTGTCGTTATGAGCGAAAACCGGTTTTTAGCCCCGCACCAAGACAGCCCAACTTAAAAGCAGAAATTTTAATCCCAAGAAAATCGCTTGGAATTAAAAACTACCTGAGACTTTGTTAATATAAAGCATTAAGCTAAATCGCAGGTTCATTCGATAGGTGATAGCACTTATTGATTGAACAAGTCGAACACTCTAACCTACTGACACTAACTACAATACCAACCGGTCTTTTTGGATAATGGCATATGAATCGTTGTTAACCGTTTTGCAGCATAGACAGAAGCTTTCTGCCGCAGAATTAAAAAAAGTCGAGCGCGTACAGAAGACATCTGTATCGGAAAGTGTGCCGCAGTTGCTGGTCAAACTGGGGCTGTGTTCGGAGCTTGATGTAGCCGACGCTTTTGTTGAATCGGGCCGCTTTGAAAAGGTTACACCGGATCACTATCCGCTGGAAATGCAGCTGCCGGAAACCGTACCGTTACGGTTTTTAAAAAACTACCATGTCATCGGCTTGACTCACAATGACGACATCACCGTTGCACTGATGGACCCCGAAGACCGCTTTGTCATTGACGCGTTAAAGCTGGCGACCGGAAAAAACATCATCGCCAAAGTCGGCCTGCTTTCGGAAATCGATGCGGCGCTGGAAGTGCAGTATGGCGAAGGCCGCTCGCAAATGGATAAACTCGTTGACGATCTGGCCGTCGATGATCTGGGCGAGGAAGATCTGGAGCATTTAAAAGACTTGGCCAGTGAAGCGCCGGTGATCAAAATGGTCAATTTGATCATGCAGCGGGCGATTGAAAGCAGGGCCTCGGATATTCACATCGAGCCCTTTGAGCAATCGCTAAAAGTCAGGCTGCGTGTCGATGGCGTGTTAAAGGAAATAGACGCGCCTTCGGTCAAATCCACCGCAGCGGTGATTTCGCGGGTCAAGATCATGGCCAAGCTGAACATCGCCGAGCGCCGTCTGCCGCAGGATGGCCGCATCAAAGTGCAAATGCTGGGCAAGGAACTGGATTTACGGGTTTCGACCATACCGACGATGTACGGCGAAAGCGTGGTGATCCGCTTGCTGGACAAGGAAACTACGGTACTGGATTTTGCCGCACTGGGCTTTTCCGGCAAACATTTGCAGCAGTTTATCGAGGTACTGTCCCAACCGCACGGGATTATCCTGATTACCGGCCCTACCGGTAGCGGAAAATCCACCACGATGTATGCCGCGTTAAAACAACTCAACACTTCCGAGCGAAAAATCATCACCGTTGAAGATCCGGTCGAATACCAGATGGACGGGGTCAATCAGATTCAGGCAAAACCGCAAATAGGCCTAACCTTTGCGTCGGCGCTGCGTTCTATCGTGCGGCAAGATCCCGACGTAATCATGATCGGCGAGATGCGCGATCTGGAAACCGCAAGAATCGCCGTGCAATCGGCGCTGACCGGGCATTTGGTATTATCGACGCTGCATACTAACGATGCGGCCGGCGGTGTAACCCGCTTGCTGGATATGGGCCTGGAAGAATACCTGCTCACCTCCACCGTTAACGGCATATTGGCGCAACGCCTGGTAAGAAAACTGTGTCCTGCGTGCAAGCAACGCTATACGCCATCCCAAGACATTATCGACGGCATGAGATTAAGGCGGTTTACGCCAGAAGGCGATATTGTTTTATACAAACCTGTAGGTTGCCCGTCATGCGGGGGTTTAGGTTACCGCGGGCGGCTGGCGATTATCGAGTTTCTGCAAATGACCGATCCGCTCCGCAAATTGATTATGGCGCATGAAGAAGCCGGAGCCATTCAAAGACTCGCCATTGAGGAAGGCATGACAACGATGTACGAAAACGGCTTGGTCAAAGCCCTGCAAGGCATTACCACGCTGGAAGAAGTGCTACGGGTCACGTCGGAAACCTAATGCTATTAGGATATGCCGACTTTAATAGAACACAGATGACGGGGGTGGTTACGCTGGTTCCCAAGCTCCAGCTTGGGAACCCAGTTGACGAAGCTCCAGCTTCGCGAGACGGAAAGCTGGAGCTTCCCGCACCGAATTCCCAAGCTGGAGCTTGGGAACTAGCAAAAACGGAGCAAAGATTTAGCTTTATCAGCGACAATCCGTCAAATCCGCGTCATCCGTGTTCTCGGCAACCGCTCCTGCGTTGCTCTACCTCCTGCATCCCTGCAGTCGTATTCTTTTGCTGCTGAGTAGTCGTATGTTATTTGCCTATAAAGCGGTTAACAGTCTGGGCGAAACCGAAGAGGGCGTCAGGGATGCGGTTGATGAACAGCAGTTGATTGCAACGTTACAGACGGAAGGCTACATTCCTATTCGCGTAGTCCCGGCCGGCGCCAAATCGTTTCTGGGTTTAAGGCTGGGCATCAAGCAGACCAAATTATCGCAAAAGGACATCGCCCTGTTCACCGGCGAATTGGCAACCTTGCTGGAATCCGGTTTGCCTTTGGATAAATCCTTGCTGGTATTGATCGACTTGACTGAAGACAACGAGCGGGTGACCAAGTTGATCGGCAGGGTTCTGGAGAAAGTAAAAGGCGGCGCAACCTTGGCCGATGCGCTGGAAAAACAGTCCGGCATTTTCAGCAAGTTTTACCTGAACATGATACGCGCCGGTGAGGCGGGCGGCAGTCTGGGCGAAGTACTGGGGCGCTTGTCCGAGTATCTGGAGCGCTCCCGTGAATTGAAAGAGACGGTCAGTACGGCATTGATCTACCCGGCCATTTTGTTGATCATGTCGCTGGCCTCGCTGTTTGTGATGCTGACTTTTGTAGTGCCGCAGTTTTCCGAGATGTTTGAAAGCGCAGGCAAGGCACTGCCGGTATCGACCCAGATCGTGGTGGGCTTGGCCGAATGGCTGCAAAGCTATTGGTGGATGCTGGTTTTAGGTGTGATATTAATCACCGGCTATATGAACCTTCAGATGGCCGATCCGGTAAAAAAGAAGATTTGGGACGGGCGTTTTTTGAAGCTGCCGCTGGCGGGGACGATTATCCTGAACAAGGAAACCGCCAACATCAGCCGCACGCTGGGCACTTTACTGGGTAATGGCGTTTCGATACTGGCGGCTCTGGTTATCGTTCGCGAAACGGTAGACAACCTGGTTTTGGCGGCGGCCATTCAGGACACCGAAGAGCAGTTGAAACAGGGTAGAAATATGTCGGATGCCTTATTGGAGAAAGGCATATTCCCAAAGATGGCCATGCAAATGATAAAAATGGGCGAAGAGACCGGACGTCTCGAAGAAATGCTGCTGCGGGTGGCGACGATTTACGATAAACAGCTTAGAGTGGCAATACAGCGTATGCTGGCATTGCTGGAACCGGCGTTGATAATTTCACTGGGATTGATGATTGCAGGCATCATCGTATCGATTCTGCTGGCTATCCTGAGTGTTAATGATTTGGCTTTTTAAGAGGAAAACATTATGAAAAAAATATTAAGGCACGAGGCGAAAAAGGCAGGCTCTTTGCGCCTTTCGCCTTTAGCCCTTCGCCACCGCGGTTTTACCCTGCTTGAATTATTGGTGGTGCTGGGCATTATTGCGATGCTGGCCGGGATAGTCGGGCCGCAGGTTATGAAGCACATGGGCGAATCCAAAACCAAAGCGGCCAAGGTGCAGATTGAAGATCTGGCGGCCGCCCTGGATATGTACAAACTGGATCTAGGCAACTATCCGAGTTCCGAGCAAGGCTTGAAGGCCCTCATTGAATCGCCCGACAGCGCCAAACGCTGGAATGGCCCTTATTTGCGCAAAGCCAAGATGCCGTTGGATCCATGGCAGCAGGAATATCATTATGTCGCTCCCGGCGAGCACGGGAAATTTGATTTGTTCACCTACGGGGCAGATGGCAAGGAAGGCGGCGAAGGCGAAGATCAGGATATTGTTAGTTGGGAATAATTTTTGAGGCGCAAGGCAAAAGGCGCAAGGCGAAAGGCGGAAGATGTCTCGTTCCTGCGCGCTACGTGGGAGGCAAGCCGCAGCGCGGCTTTACCTTGCTGGAGTTGACCGTAGTGCTTTTTGTCGTTGTTTTGGGTTTTTCCGTGATCGGTCTTAACCTGTCATCAGGGAGTGACACAACAGAAATCAAGGCGGCGGCACGAGATATGGTATCGGCGCTGCGTTATGCCAGAGGCCAGGCTTTAATGACGCATCAAGAAACCACGGTTGCCCTTGATCTTGGTAACAACAGTTACAGGGTCAGCGGTCGGGACAAGCTTTATCAAATACCCAAGGGTATTGATGTCACCGTGGTGACTGCGCAAACCGAATTAACCGGGGAAGGCACGGCGAACATCCGTTTTTTTGCCGATGGTTCCTCTACCGGAGGAAGAATCACGCTGGAGCGGGGACAGACATCGTGGAAAATCGATATAAATTGGTTAACCGGCCAAATTGAGCTTGAAAATGAATAGACAATGCGGCTTTTCTTTACTGGAAATCCTGATTGCGTTTTCAATCCTGGCGCTTTCCTTGGGGATTTTGCTGAAGATATTTTCTGCCGGTGTTAATACCGCAGGCGTTGCCGAGGAATATACCGCAGCCGTCCAAATTGCTGAATCGCTAATGGCCCAAACAGGCATTGAAGCGCCCTTAAAGCCAAGCGAAGCGACCGGGCTGGAAAATGAAAAATACCATTGGCGGGTGTCCGTCAGCCCGTTCCAGTTCACTGCTGAAAATTTAGACGTCACGGCTATAACGGCAGTGCTTTTTAAGATTAAGGTTGTCGTAAGCTGGGGGGAGGATGCCCGTGCCGCCGGTAGACAGGTTGAGTTAACAACATTGAAACTGGTGAATAAGGTGTTATGAACGGTACAAGCAAGGCGAAGGGCGAAGGGCGAAGGGCGAAGCGCCATTCTTCCAGCGCCGCGGCGGGCTTTACGCTAATTGAGGTTCTGATAGCAATGACACTATTAAGCATTATGGTGGTGCTCTTGTTCAGCAGCTTGAGAATTTGCGCCCAAAGCTGGGAACAGGGAGAAAACAAAATAGCCGAAGTCAATGAGGTCGCCGTAGTCTATAACTTTTTTCAGCGGCATTTATCCTCAGCCCTCCCTGTATGGAATGATTTTTCCGCCGGGGATGGCGAGTCTGCCGCAAGCCGGGCGGAATCGGGCACCGCGACGGAAAACCAGAATAAAACATTTTCTTTTCAAGGCAAAAAAAAGTCCTTGCAGTTTGTCTCGGTTTTTCCTGCAAGTGTCGGTAGAGCGGGTATGCAGCTGTTTTCGATACAGCCGCAGCAAGAAGATAAAGAACAGGTCATCAAGGTTTCCCTAACACCGTTTTTTCCGGTAACCGAAGGTGAAGAGTGGCACCGGGAAGAGGAGGTCTTGTTAAGGCATGTCAGCGATTTTACGCTGGCTTATTTTGGCGCTGATGATGAGGGCAAAAGCAGCTGGCAGGATGAATGGCTGGAAAAAGGCGTTCACCCCCGATTGGTCAAAATCAGCATCAACACGACAAATGGCGTTTTTTGGCCGGAAATGATTATAGCGCTTAACGTTACAGGCGAAACCGGCAGCACAGCGCTTGAAGGCAACCCGACAAATGTTGCCGCACCGGCGGAGGCCCCCAATTGATCCGGTCTGATGGTTTCGCCCTGGTTCTGGTTTTGTGGGTGTTGAGCCTGCTGACCATTATGGCCGGTAGTTTTGCGCTGAGTATGCGGCGGGAAGCGGGCATCGTAACCGGCAGCAGTAATAATGCCCAGGCCGCGGCTATCGCGGAATCTGGGCTTGCCGTTGCAGAACTGATGCTAATGCATCCCGACCCGCTACAACGCTGGCATACCGATGGCAGCATTTACCAACTGGATTACGCGGATTCGAAGGTCAGAGTTCGGCTACTCTCTGAAGCAGGCAAGGTGGATTTAAACAGCGCGGACCAGACGCTGTTACAAGGGCTCATGGTTCACGCGCCAGTTGATGAGCAGTTGCAAACCCGGTTGGTCAATGCGATTCTCGATTGGCGTGATGCGGATGACCTGATGCATATAGAGGGCGCGGAGAAAGAAGAATATAAAGACGCAGGATTAAACTACGGGCCTCGCAACAAGCCGTTCCAGTCTATTGAGGAATTACAGCTGGTATTGGGTATGAATGATCCCGTCTTCAAGTGGCTTGAAAACCGGGTCACAGTCTATTCGGGACAACCGCAGGTCGATTTGACCCAGGCATCCCAAGAAGTTTTGCAGGTACTGCCGGGAATGGATCCCGAATTGATAAACGAATATATCGCAGCAAGGCGGGAAAGTGCTATAAACGGCCTACCGGCGCCGACAGTTCCGGTAGTAGGTTCTAATAGGGTATCCGGACAAACGGGTGAGAATGCGCCTGCAATAGCTGTCGCTGCCGGTAATGGCGCGGCGCAACAAGGCGTGATGGCGGTTATTGCCGAAGCGCTGTTGGATGATGGCACAACGGCCGTCATCAATACGGTGATAAAAAAATCGGATAGTCCTCCGGGGGCGTCGCCGTTTCAGGTTCTGAAATGGCAGCGTAACGCCGCCGTCGATGGTTCCTTATTTACAGATGAAACAGATGAGTTACTTGTGAGACAGTATGCCGAACCTGAATTCAACCATTGATCTGGACGTTAAAAAGTTCTTCCGCTGGTGGCTGCGCGAACTTGACTTTCTGGTGCCTGAAAAGATCAGACAGTTGGTTAATGAAAAACGGGGCTTCATCATCGTTCGTCCCGAAGGCAATCAATTAGCGCTGACCTACAGACTTAATGAGCAAGCCGAGCCTTTGGCAATACTGGAGCGCAACGCTTCGGGCATAGCGCAATATAAAGCCTTGCGAGCCAACGATGAACGGCTGGCTAAAGCGAATTTAATCCTTCGGCTAACAGCGCAAGAGGCCATTCAAAAAGAACTCGCCTTGCCGGTTGCCGTCAAAGAAAACCTGTCCCAAGTTGTCGCCTATGAACTTGACCGCTATACGCCGTTTAAGGCGGAACAGGTTTATTTTGCGGTTAAGCCGCTGGAAGGCGAGCATGAACCCGGACAAATCAGGGTCATGCTGGTATTAACGCCCAAGGAAACGCTTGATGCGCTGTATGAAGACATCAAGGCCATGGACATGTCGCCGCTGTTCGTCGATTACGAGGCGACGCCGAATGATCTTGAGCAACGTTATGACGGCTACAATTTATTGCCGGAGAGCCTAAGGGACAAAACCGCAAATACACCGCGACTGATTTACACGGCACTGATTGCGGCGATCTTTTTATTGTTGGGCGCGGTGCTGGCGCTGCCGGTCTTGTTTGAATATCAAACGGTCAATGCCTTGCAGGAAAAAATCGATGCCATAGAAAAGGATGCCAAGGAAGTTAAGGCCCTGCAGCTGGAGATCGATGCGATGATAGACGAAACACGGCTATTGATAGCGGAGAAAAATGCGGCTCCACCGGTCATTGAGATGTTGAATACCTTAAGTGCGCTAATCAAAGATAATACCTGGTTGTCCTACATACAGTACTCGGACGGGCATCTGCAAATACAGGGCGAGTCGCCCGCCGCTTCGGCATTGATCGGCGTTTTGGAAGACTCCGAATTGTTTGCCAACGCCCGGTTTGTCTCGCCGGTCACCCAGGATAAAGCCAGCGGGCAGGAGCGCTTCCAGGTTACCGTTGACGTTACCCCGGCGGTTGCGGCTCCCCCCGCCCAATCGAACGCCGCACCGGCTGCTTTGGCATACACACCGTCCTTGGCTATCGGGAGACGCAAGTGATCGACATCGGAAGTAAGCAAATGCAGCGATGGTTGGCCGTCGCCCTATTGGTTGCGGCAATACTGCTTGTCAGTCTGGCCGTTATAGTGCCGCTGGCTAACAAAGGATTGGAACTGCTCGACGCCAAAAATAATCTTGTTTTCAGGATACAGCAATATGAGCGGATTCTGGCAAGAAAAGACGCTGTCATTGCCAGCATGATCGCCATAAAAGAACAGTATCAAAATCGTGGCCTTTTGAACCGGCAGAGTACCGGCGCTTTAGCGTCCGCCGAGGTTCAGGAGTTCATTAAAAAAGTAATTACGGAGGCAGGCGGGCAATTGAGCAGCACTCAGGCGCTCCCCCTTAGCACCAAAAATGAATTTAGCCGGATAACCGTCAGCGTAAGGATGACGGGTAATAGCGAAGTGTTACGGGCGGTGCTGTACAAGCTGGAAACATCGACTCCGCTGCTTATTATCAATCAGATAGAGATCAGGCCGATGCGCGGCGTAAGAAGCAGGACAACGCGCCAGATCGAACCGAGTAACGAATTAAATATTAATTTTCAGGCGGTCAGCTTTATGAGGAGGCTGCCGGAATGAATAATAAACTCATGAAATTGCTGGTATCCGCCTGCATTAGCCTGTGCTTGATTATTACCGGAGAGTGGCTGTATGCAAGCTATATGCGACACCGTTTGCTGACGTCGCTTACCTCGGAAAAACCGCAAGACTATAAAACGGATGAGTTGCCCGAAATAGAATTGACCAAACAGCCGGAAGAAAGTTACGTTGACCTGGTTGCCAGGCCGTTATTTATTAAAGACAGAAGGCCGGTAGCTGAGCCGAATCAGGAGACAGCGCAAAGCGCCGCCTCTAAATCCGAGAGCTTTGATTGGCAACTGAACGGAATTTACAGCACAAAAAAAACCGTCTCGGCCTTATTCGGTCGGCCTAAATCAAAGCTTGTCAAAGATCACACTCGAAAAATAACCGTCGGCGACGATATTGACGGCTGGAAATTGACTGAAATAAAAAATGACCGGGTCGTGCTTAAACAAGGTAGTACCGAGAAGGAACTACTGCTTCGAAAGCCGAAATTAAAAGCATTACCGCAGGGGGAAAACAGTCCAACGCCGAGTACACCGGCGCCCGCGCCTGCTACTGCTCCTGCACCAGCGCCTGTTCCAGCAGCTATTCCAGAACCTGCAACAGATAATACTGAAGATACACCGGAGGGAAACCCACAATGATTAATATCAAAAAAGTAACAACAACGTCTTGTTTGGTGGTCTTGGGTTTAACGCTGTCAAGTTGTGAATCGCTCGGGCCTCAGCCTATGGCAAAACTGCCGTTGACGCCGGTGAGAAAAGAGCAAACCGATGTGTCTATTGAACAACTGAAAAACAAAGCGCCCGCTACTGCGGTAACGCGGGAAAAGCCTGAGTTGTTTCCCGGTACCAACCGGTTTATACCGGGAGCCGCAACGCAGCATAGAACACCCCAAAGCCGCGGCGAGGGTGCATACAGTCTCAATTTTGATGAAGCCGATTTGGGTGAAGTGGCCAAAGTTATCTTAAGCGACATCCTTGGACAAAACTACGTACTCAGTCCCAAGGTGGCCGGCAAGGTCACCCTGCAAACGACCGATCCCTTAAGTAAAGAGGAGCTGATTCCCACCCTTGAAATGCTGCTGCGCATGAACAATGCCGTCCTGGTTAAGGATGCCAGCATTTACCACATCGAACCGGCCAGCGAAGCCCTGTACAGCTCCAGTTTTGCAGCGCCCAATACTGGCGGAAGGTCCGGCTTTCAAGTCAGGGTTATTCCGGTTAGAAATGTCGCCGTGCAAGATATTGTCGATGTGATCAAACCACTGGTGCAGGAAAAGACCATTCTCAATGTCGATAGTACGCGCAATATCCTGATCGCATCCGGCACCCCTAATGAACTGGGACGGGTAATGGACATGGTCAGCGTTTTTGATGTCGATGTGTTGAAAGGACAATCTTTTGGCCTGTTTCCATTAGCCCATGTTGAGCCGGAAACTATTATTAAAGAACTGGAGGAGATTTTTCGTAAAGAGGGCAAGGAAGGAGAGAGTAACTTTTTTCGTTTTATTCCGGTTGAAAGATTGAATGCCGTGATGGCGATTACGCATCAGGCCGGCTATTTAAAGGATATTGAAAACTGGATATTTCGCCTGGATCGGGCAAATACTGCATCCGGCGGCGGAGTGAATGTTTATAGGGTTCAAAATGTCGATGCTGAAGAACTGGCAGCAACGTTGAATGAGATTTTTACCGGTGCTGCCAAGAAAGAAAAATCCGCCAAAGTTGCACCTGGAGAAAAGGCGGCTGAATTAACCAATAAAGCGCCTGAAAAACAAAACGTTCCAAAAACATCCACGCCAACCGGAGAGGCGGAGGTTGCCAATGTGGGCGAGGTAAGAATTATTTCGGACGTGGCCAATAATTCGGTCATTGTTGTCGCCACGCCGCAGGAGTACGAAGTTATTCTCCCTGTTATCAAGCAGCTGGACTTATTGCCGTTACAGGTGTTGATTGATGCGACTATAGTTTCCGTGAAATTGACAGACTCATTAAAGTACGGAATACAATGGTTTTTAGATCATGGCGGCAGTAGCATCAGTAGCGGCAATGGCGCGGCTACACTAGGCAGTATAGCCACGGCAAGTGCTGCGGCTTTTACATCAGGCGGATTGACCGCAATTTATAACTCCGGCATAGTTAATGCCTTGTTAAGCGCCCAGGCTAATAAAGGCAATGTCAACATTATTTCATCACCCTCTTTAATGGTGCTGAATAATCAAGAAGCTAAAATCAACGTCGGCGATCAGGTGCCGATACAAACAGGCACGTTAGGAAGCGTCGTCGGTAGTGGTGGCACCACAGGAGCGACCACCGCTATACAGAGTTCAATACAATACAAGGATACCGGCGTTACCCTGGAGGTTACTCCCAGGGTCAATGCAAACGGCATGGTTATTATGGACATAAAGCAAACTGTTAGCTCTGCTGTCAAAACGGAGACAGGGGTTAATACTTCACCCACCATCCAGAAAAAAGAGATTGAGAGTTCTGTCGCTGTACAGGATAGTGAAACTATCGTGTTAGGCGGTTTGATTGACAATAACAATAGTAATGCAATTGGAGGAATTCCTTGGCTAAATGAGCTGCCATGGATAGGGCCATTATTCGGCAATACGGACAGAGAAAATATCAAAAATGAACTCGTTGTTCTGATTACACCGCGCGTAGTAAAAAGCAAGCAGGATTCCAGGCTGATTTCTGACGAATTCAAGCGCAAATTAACCGGAATTTATGAGTATAAAGCCGCTGCTCCAGGAAGTCCGGCAGTAGAATAGCCGATGAGAAAAACTTTGTGGTAAATGGCGTTATGCAGGGGTGCAAGCCGGGTGCAGTGCGCCCCGGCCGGCTGCCAACTATTTTAAAGCGTAGTTACTTCATTACCCTTGCCGATTAACACGACATCCGCAGGGCGCATCGCAAAAATGCCGACGGTGACTACGCCGGTAATATTGTTGATGATTTGTTCCAGTTTGATCGGCTCGATAATATCCAGGTTATGCACATCGAGAATCACATTGTGGTTATCGGTAATAAAGTTTTCCCGCCATACCGGCTGACCGCCTAATTTAACAAGCTCTCGGGCAACATAACTTCTGGCCATCGGAACGACTTCAACCGGCAAAGGGAATTTGCCCAGCACATCGACGCATTTGGTCTCGTCGGCAATACAGACGAATTTTTTGCTGGCTGCGGCGATAATCTTTTCGCGAGTCAACGCGCCGCCGCCGCCTTTGACCAGCTGTTTATGGGGATTGACTTCGTCTGCTCCGTCCACATAAACGTCCAGCGTACCCACCGCATTCAAATCAAGCACCGGGATGCCGATTTTCTTTAAGCGTTCGGTACTTGCAATCGAGCTGGAAACAGCGCCCTCAATATCCGCCCTGAAATCGACCAAATAATCAATAAAGTGATTAACGGTAGAACCTGTACCTACGCCGATAATGGCAACATCTTTAATATAGTGTAAAGCGGCTTGAGCCACTTTTTGCTTTAGTTCATCTTGAGTCATAAGGTTATCCTGATTTTAGTTATAGGTATGTAAAGGGTGTGTGATAATACAGCAGATAGAGTTGTCCGGAAAAGTTTTGTTCTCTCGGGCAGAAAGACATCCGCTGTAGCGCGTGCCATGCGCACCGTGGGAGCTAAGGTGCGCACAGCGCACCCTACGTTTACAGGATAAACTTATCTCGATCGCTATACAAAGATTACCCCGCTGATTTTTAAAAAATGCCGCTACGATAAATTAAAGCCCTCATGTTCATCCTGCACAGCTCCAATAAAACCGAAAACCTGGTCTTTCACCTGACCGCCGTCATTGAGAACTCGGCGCTGGCATCGCCTTTTGCCAAGGAAGTCTTCTTGATTCAAAGCCAGGGCATGGAACGGTGGTTATCGCAGCAGTTAGCCAGTCAATTTAAAGTCTGGGGGAATTACGAGTTTTTATTTCCCGGCAAGTTTTTCAGCTCTCTGGCGCAGAACATCGACAGCCGCTTAAGCGATGCGGCTTTCGAGCGTAATTTAATGCTCTGGCGGATTGAAGCGTTGCTGCGTCGACTGCCAGGGATGACGGCCGAGACTGCTCCCGGCAGTCCTCGGCATTTCCTCCCTCCCTGGAGGTCAGAAGTGTCGCAATCGGTAGGGAACCGATGCGACCGATTGGACGGCGAGGTGTTTTTGCCGTTAACGCAATACCTGTCCGGCGAAAATGTCGCCTTAAAACGCTACCAGCTGGCCCAGCAGCTGGCGCAGATTTTCGACCAATACCAGATGATGCGGCCGGATATGCTGGCGGCCTGGCAAAAGGGCCAATTGCTGCATCAAACGGCAACCGAACGCTGGCAACAAGCAGTGTGGCTGCAAATAACCGAGCAGACCGGCAACAAGCACCGGGGCTCGTTATGGCTGGATGTAATCGCCAAGTTGAATGCCGCAGAAGAAGGCGCGTTTAGCGCGCAATTGCCGGAGCGGATTTCGGTGTTCGGACTTAATACCATGCCGCCGTTATTTTTAAGTTATTTGGAAGGCCTGTCCAAACATTGCCAACTGCATCTTTATTTACTCAATCCGGCACAGGATTTTTGGGCCGATCTGGCCAGCAAACGGCAGAGAGCGAACGACGAAAATTTTACCGGCCATCCCTTGTTATCGACATTAGGCCAACAGGGGCGCGAGTTTCAGGAGATGTTGCTGGAGCAGGCGCAATTCGATTTGGAACCGGAAAGCTTTGAGCTGAGCGAGGCGCAAAATAATCTGCAACGGCTGCAAAACGGTATTTTAAATAATAGCCTGGATGAACAGCCGCTTCAAAAAGACGACTCGATCAGCATTCATGCCTGCCACTCCCGAATGCGCGAGGTGGAAGTGTTAAAAAACCAGCTGCTGCAAGGACTGGAAAACGACCCGACGCTGGAGCTGCGCGACATTGTGGTGATGGCGCCTGATATTCAGGTGTACGAGCCGTTTATTTCCGCCGTGTTCGACGACATCCAACATGCCATCGCCGACCGCAGCTTGCGCCTGAGCAACAACGCGCTGGACGCCTTCATCCGCTTTTTGGACTTAAGCCAAAGCCGTTTCGGCTGGCAGACAGTGCTGGATTTACTGGAGCAGCCGGTGGTGTATCCGGGTTTCGGCTTGTCCGAGGTCGACCTGGAGCTGATCAATCACTGGGTTCAGGATACCCATGTGCGCTGGGGCAAGTCGGCGCAACACAAGCAAGAACTCGGCCTCCCCGAACTGAGCGAAAACACCTGGCAGGCGACGCTGGACCGGTTGCTGATGGGCTATGCGGTAGGCAGCGATCAGGATTTTGTTGCCGACGTATTGCCTTATCGGGATATTGAAGGCTCCTCGGCGCTGGCCTTGGGCGGCTTGTGCGATTTTATGCAGCTGTTGTTTAAAGCCGGCAAGGAACTCAAACAGGCGAAACCGCTAAAAAACTGGAGCACACAGCTTTATTATTACGCCGACCAGTTATTGGCGGCTGCGGAACCGGTCGAACGCCAGCAGCTTAACGAACTGCTGGCGGAATTATCCGCCGAGCTGGCCGCCGTGCACAATGACGATGTCGAGCTGCAAGTGATTATCAGCTGGCTGGAAGGCATGGTCGCCGAGCGCAAATCATCCAACGGTTTTTTGCGCGGCCAGCTGACCTTTTGTTCGATGCTGCCGATGCGGTCTATTCCGTTCAAAGTGATTGCGCTGTTGGGCATGAATGACGGCGAGTTCCCCAAAATCGACCGTAACCCGACCTTTGACTTGCTGGCCCAACACTTTCGCAAAGGCGACCGCTCGCGCCGCAGCGATGACCGCTATCAGTTCCTGGAAATCCTGTTGTCGGCCAGACAGCAGCTGATTATGACCTACATCGGCCAGTCGATCAGCCACAACGACGCCATTCCGCCGTCGGTGGTGATCAGCGAATTGCTGGAGGTTTTGCAGCGCGGCGGCGACTTGATTACCCGGCACCCGCTACAGCCATTCAGTCGGCGTTATTTCGACGGAACTTCGGATGTATTCAGCTTTTCCGAAGCCGATTGCGAAACCGCCAGGGCATTGTCCCGTAGGGGCGACCGGCCGGTCGCCCAAGCTGACTTGTGGTGGCAAGGCGCCCTCCCCCCAGAAACCGAGGAAACCGAAGTCATCGAGCTAAGCGAATTGTTCAGTTTCTTCCGGCATCCTCAACGTCACTTCATGCAGCGACAAATGGATTTACGCTTTAGCGGCATGGAAGCCGATGCCGAAGAGCGTGAGCCGTTTTCTGTCGCCAAGCTGGAGGGTTACGCTATTTATCATGAATGGATACACGAGGCGCTAAACGGCAAACCGGTCGCGGTAAAAAAACTGCAGGCCCAAGGTCGGTGGTTGGCGGGAGTGCCGGGAGAGCTGGAGTTCGACCGACAGCAGCAGGTAATTAATGGCTTTGTCGAACGAATCAAAGCCAAAAACCTGGGCGAGCCGTTGGACGATTTACCGGTAGACATAAGCATCAACGGCTACCGCTTGGTCGGCAAGCTCGGCAACCTTTATCAACACGGCAGCCTGTTTTATCGCTACGCCGATCTTAAGGGCAAGGATTTTGTCTGTGCGTTGCTGCATCACCTCATCATTAACGCAGTTCAGCCGCAGTCGTCGTTTTTGCTCAGCACCGATGAGGACTTGGAATTTATGCCCGAACATTGCCAGCCGGAGCAGCTGAGCGCATTGATAGAAATATACCGGCTAGGCCGAAAACAGCCCGATGCGTTTTTTGTCGAACCGGCCATGGCCTACATCAAACAGGCCCACAAGCTGAAAGCCAGCAGCCGCGCCTCAAAGTCGGCGTTGGATGCCGCAATCGAGCAATTGTCCAGAGCCGTAGAGCAACCCTACGAGCCGGAACTCAGGCGGCTTTACGGCAATGTGGCGGACTTGGGGCCGGTGCTGGGTGAGTCGTTTGAGTTGCAATGCCAAAGTTTGTTGCAGCCGGTTTGGGATTCAACGCATTAAAAACAAATCAGCCTCAATCCCGCCGCCCATCAACTTTTTAAGCGCGGAAGCTGGGTTGTTTTTGTTTGTATGCCATATTCTGTTGTTTTATACTCGACCCAAGCAAAACAATCAATTGGATGGAATGATGAGGGATATACGACAAAATAGGTTTTTTATAAGACAATCTATGTCGTATATATTATGTTAGCCGCCATGAATACGCCACTCTCGCCGCAAGAACGAATGGATGCCGCGTTTAACAATTACTTCGCGCTGTCAGACATCTTGCAGAAAGACCTATTGGCCTTACTTGATGGTGAATCCGACTCGCAGCATTGGCGCCGCAACTACATTCGCGTCAGTGCGTCGCTTATTGAAGGCTACGTACATTGTCTTCGCGAAATGTGCGCGGTCAGCTTCGAGTGCATTGCACCTGAAATCGGTCAAAAAGAGACGGAAGTCCTCCGTTCAGAGCGTAACTTCGATGCGAACGAGCGCATAAAGCTCACTCTTCGTGTTGCGTACAAACTATTTGAGTTGCAGCCCGCGCCAAACTTCGGCGGCTCTGAGTGGCATCGCGCGCAACGCGTTCTTAAAAAGCGCCATCTTCTTATGCACCCAAAGAGTTCCACCGACCTTCAGATTTCAGACGATTTATGGGATGAACTGTATGGTGACGTTACTTGGTTAATTGAACAGCTTTTCAACTTCATGTCTGCGCTAGAGAAGAAGCATGGCTACTAACCCTGCGCTCAAGTGGGACTGCGCAAAAGCACGCCGCTCCTTAGCTCCACGTTAGGCAATAATAGAGAAAAATGCGAGTAATCATCGGTCTTGTTTTCTTCATAGGTTTCCTCGGAGTTTGTAACGCAAAGTGTCTATTCATGCCACTGGTAACCGCCGAAATAGAGTTTGAGCAATGCCAAGGAGTGAAATTTGATGCTTCAAAATCCAAAATCGATTGGTTTCCTGGAAAACCCGAATACATCCAACAGCAGGGCGAGACAATAGTCGGCACGTTAATTGTCGGTAAAATTAAGTCCTCTGGCTTTGAACAGAAAAAATCAGGATACAAAACTCCTAGTTCGTGGAGAAAAGGCTCAATAAAGACATTATTTATCGAGCGTGATTCGCAAGAAATTTGCCCAGAAGTCTTTCCGGGTACTTATAGAGTAAAGCAGTCGGAGAGATGCTGTGATGTATTGCCCTTTAGCGGAGAGTGCTTGGTTCCAAGCACCATTTCCGTGGTTGAGATAATGAAGTCAACGCGGTAATGCGTTTCCGGTGCAATAGGGCCGTAGGGTGTGGTAAGGAACGAACCGCACCTTTTACGTTACTCTCGATTGATGCGGTTCACTGTGTTCACCTTACCCTACGATTTAAACGACTATCACGACATTTTGCAGCTATTAAACATTTTTAGGAAAACGCATGGCATTCTGTAATTCGGTAACGGCAAAGATGGTGGACTTCATCCGGGAAGTTGGCATCGAAGTCATTGAAAAACCATTTAGTGAAGAGACATTCATTCCCGGCATTTATATTGAAAAGGGAAAATTGCTGGTTGACGAAGAGAAATTACTCTACCCCGGCGATTTGCTCCACGAAGCCGGGCATATCGCAATGGTTCCAAGTCACCTGAGACATTATGCTACCGGTAATGTCGGAAAGATCGATGAAATCGGCAATTCCTACGAAGTCGAAGCGATTGCCTGGTCTTGGGCCGCCGTTGTTGCTCTTGGAATCGATCATGAAATACTCTTCCACAATAACGGCTATAAAGGAGCATCTCAATCGTTGCTGTTCAATTTTCGGGTGGGTGTCTATATTGGTTTCAAAGGCATTGAAGATGCCGATATGGCTTATACCAACAATAAGGCCGCGGAATTAGGCATCGAGCCTTTTCCCATCATGCAAAAATGGCTTCGCGATTGATTACACACACCGCACATCAAAATTCGGTTTTCTATATTTCTTTCCCAGCTCTCTCAGCCATGTAGGCCGGAAACGCCACCTCGCGCTACGCTTGAGTGGTCTTATTCCGGCCTATGAAGTTAACCAACGGGCAAACCGTTTCGGGTATCAAGATTTCCAGTGCAGTAGGACTTCGAAAAGGGCGCAATGCCCCTCCTTTAAATACGACGATTTTTAATTCCCGCTCAAACCCAAAATAGCATCCACAACCAACCCCGTCCCTATCGCGATTAACAGTATATCGGAATCCACGCGCGCGTAACGGTAGCCGGGCTGTGGCGGCCCCAGCTGCATGACGATCGCCGGCGGCAAATCGTAGTAAATCACGTTACGCGGCAGCGGATAACCTATCTGCCACTTTTTTGCCTGTCCGGGCGGAACACAACCGTTATGCTTTTTGGCGAGGCCCGGCGGACAATGGCCGGTGCGAAACTGTTCGGCATAGTAATCATTGATGACGACTCGATGCCGGTCGTCGAAATAACGCTGCCCTCTAAAGTCGTGCTCGTCTCTTTGATGAAACGACCGATCATCGCGATCCCTGTCATGGCTTTGCTTGTCCCGCCGCTCATGTTTTTCGGCTTTATCGTGACCGCCCCATGAAGGCTTGTCGGCGAGCGCCGGGCCGGTCGCCAGCATTCCGGCGATGACAAGGGGTAGGATGTGACTTGTTTTCAAGGTTAATTGCTGCATGATTTTATCCACATAAGAAAGTTAATATCTGCTCACTGCCTTGTTTGCGCGCAATGCGATAACGAATTTTGAAGTTTGCTTAGGACGCAATACTACTGGCGATAATGCCGTCATTCAATAGGTAAAGACCCTGACAAAATACGACGAACTGCCCGGGAAGCTATATCTTATGCTTTAGCCCTGTCATCCATTCCTGTTGAGCATGCCTTTTATGCCCAACCTTGTGCGCGCAATACACACCAATTGGCATAGCCACAAACCTTATGCCGAAGCGTCAGACTTCGTCTGTTCCGGTTTTTTATAATTATCCACAAAGGCTTGTAGACCTTTTTGCACTAAGTCGTAAGTAGCGTCAATATTGTTGGCGATATTGCCTTCCTTTAATACGTTAAGACCCTCCAAAATATCCCGAGCATCTTTAAAACCTTTATCGATTCCGCCGCTAATCACCTTTGTGAATGAGCTTAGGGCGTCTTCGGTGCTTAAGTCCGGATGGCTAGCCTGATACTTATCAAAAAAAGCCGTACTCATTTGTACAATCCGATCAGCAGTGGCTTGCGGCGATACATCGAGACCGTCTTCATAGGCATGTTGAATGGCGTTGGGGCCAAGTTGCCCCTCTAACGCCTTGTTAACGCCTTCAATCGCAGTCTTAAATAATAAGACCATCGGTTGGTTGCCGGCGCTCAGGCTCACATCCATAGAGGCTTGTAAAATGCTTTGGTTTAATTGTTTTTTGGTCGTGACCGCCGCCGAGTCCTGCACATCGTCGGCTTTTTTTGTGTGCGCCTGTTCCGATACGTGGATATCGGACGGTACGCCGGCCTGTTTGGTCGTTTTAGCGGCATTGACCGTGTAGCTTGACGGTTGTTCTGATTTAATTTCCATCGACATTCCCCTCATCAAAGTGAGTGCTAACGTTACAAGTATTCAGTTTCTTTTGTCAGAAGAAAATAAACATTTACACTGTAATTATCGGCCACTAACACACAAACTGAATGTCTTTTTTCAGGATAAATTAACCGGGTCATACGGCACCGCTAAAGCCTCATGTTTTTTTATCTTTTCCTTGCCGCATAAATCAGTCATGTCGCCATCCTGCGCCTAGCCGAAAATCCTCGACTGTTTCCAGAGTGTCATGCTCGATAAACTTGGCTTTGCTGACAAAGGACAGGGATCCTCATACACAAAATGGCTGAACAATCGGCAGATGCGCAACTTGTTTGTGGTCAATATCCCAAAAAGAATACCGGCCTGATAGTCACAGGCCGGTATTTGCTGAAGGAAGATTTAGCTGGTTTTAGGTTCGGAATGTTCCCAGAACCGGTTGGCGATTAAAGTATCAAACAGGCCCAGTTTATCGCCGAAATGTTTAATGGCAACAATTGGAATCGGCGAATCCGCCATCAGTTCCGAGGTTACACTGCCGAGCAGAATAGTCACCGCGTTGCTGTGACCGCGGGTACTCATTACGATCAGATCGGCTTCAAGTTCCTTGGCTCTGCGCAAAATCGCCTTGGCTGGGATGCTGCTCTCGACAAAATCAGGTTTGATGGTTATGCCGTGCGTATCGATATTGGACAAGAACTCCTCAAAGGCATGCACCTCATGCCATTTGATCTCGCTAATATGCTCCTCGTAGCGTACCGTCGAATCGTCGAAATAGACATGTACCGCCGTTATCTCGCTCAAGCCGTGCAGTTTCGCCAGCGCAGTCGCCTGCGATAAACTGTCTGCCGAAGGCTGGGAAAAATCGATGGGAACCATAATCCGCTTGATGTCGCGGGCGGTGTCCTCAGGTACCATCCAGACCGAGGCGTTGGTGACCATCGCTAAGCGGCGGCCCAACGAGCGTTGCCCTGTGCGGCTTTTACGATGACCCAGCAGAATCAGGTCTGAGTTGGAGGTAACCGTATATTCAATCAGCTTGTCGAGACGCGATGCACCGCTCATGACGTGAGCGCTTAATGTCACCTCTTCTATAGCAGCCGCATCGAAATATTTTTCGACTTCATCGTAAATGCGCTGTTTGATGGACTCTTCCTGTTTTGGCCGCATCGGTTGCTTTTGCGGCGGAATCACATGCACGAAACGGAATTCCTTGGCAATGTCCCGCGCTGCAAGCGTGGAGGCATAATGCAGTAACTCAGCATCTTCATCGGTCATCGACAAGGGAACGGTAACGCAATTAAATTGTCCGGGCGAAGCCATGATTTTTTGCGCTTCGCCAGTAATTTCCACGAGATGTTCTTCGCGCTTAACCGGTTTATCCAGAAATTTAAACAGCACGGCATAAAGAATCAACGCGGAAAGAACGCCGGTCAGAAAGTCGGTCATGGGCACCATAATCGCGGTATAAAGCATCAAGCTTGCATGAAATTTATTGTGTTTCAAGACTTCTTTGATTTCAGCCGGTTTAAACATATTGCTCGCCACCCACAGTAAAATGCCGCCGATACAGGCCATCGGGACAAGTTCCAGATAGCTGGCTATATAATAAGCCAAAGCCAGTTTGAGGATCGCCTTGAAATAACCCGCCAGCGGAGTGACGGCTCCGGCCTTGATACTGGTTGCAGTCCGGGCCAGAGCGCCGGTGCAGGGAAAGCCGTTGACCAGCGGTACAATAATTTGCACCAAGCCCTGGCCCCAAAATTCCTTGTCGGGATTGAACGGGGTTTTACGGTTATCGGCAAGACGGTCGGCCATCGACGAACAAAGCAGGCTCTCGACCCCGGAAACGAAGACGATGGCTAAGGCGAAATAGATAATATCGATGATAACGCCCGAAGTCATGCCCGGCAGAACAGGCGGCGTAAAGACGAAAAAATGGTTAGGGATTGAGCCGTAAATATCGCCGACGACGATAATCCCCTTATCGCCCAATAATGTTGCCGCCACCACCGTCGATGTTGCGATAGCGATCAGCGGAGCCGGAATAAATACCGAAACGCGCAACAGATACTTGGTCAAGACAAAGGTGCCCAAGCCTATCAGTACCGACCAGCCGTTTATTTTGTCCAGATTAGAGAAGGCGAGCGTAATATTATGCAAAATACCGCCTTTTATGTCCTCATCCTGGCCCAGTAAGTCCTTGAAGTTTTCCAAGCCCAGAATATCCTCGACATTGGTCAGCGCGATAACGGCCGCAATGCCGACGGTAAAACCGACGACGATCGAATTCGGCACCAGTTTGGCGTATTTGCCGAGGCCGAATACGCCCATCAGCATTAATATCACACCGGCTATGATCGACACCAACACCAGAAACCCATGGGCTTCCGGAAAGGTGCCGCCGCCTGCTTCGCCGTACTTGGCCATTAGCCCGGCAATTAACGGAATAAAGGCTGCGGTAGGGCCGTAAACCTGATATTTGGAGCCGCCCCAGGTTCGGCCTACCGCACAGGCCAAAGCACCGGCAATAATGCCTTGCTCAGGACGAAGCCCCATCGCCATTGAAAAACCCATGGCCATCGGAATTGCGGTCAGCGCTACGATCAATCCGGCGCTAAAGTCCCGATAGGTCGTCTGTATCCAGGTTTCGCGGGTTAAATCCTCCCAGCGACTGTCAAACAAGGTGTTGAAAAGCTTTAATCGTTGCAAAATCATGGGTGATTTCCTCGTGAATGGGGTGTGCTGTTTTTTAGGTGCATGCTTTATTTATAGCCTGATGTATCTTTCAGTTGTAGATTTAATGGCTGTAACATCAGCCAACAATCAAAGTGTCGTCATAAAAACGGACTTCGCCGCTGGCAATATCATGATTGCCGCCGATAATCTCAATCGCGCGGCTTAGAATCATTTCTTTTAAAATGGGACTGCGCTCGATAATGGCATGCACTGTTTTTTTTACATTAATCGCGGCTACTTTTTCGACAAATTCCTCGTTGTCGGAATCGCGGTTTTTGGTCACGGATTTTTCAGCGTAGACAGCGGGTAGTATTTTGCTTAACAGCGCAGTCAGATTGCCCATTTCCAGGTGATCGCAAGCGCCTTTTATCGCTCCGCATTTGCTGTGCCCCAAAACCACGATTATCTTAGCCCCTAATATTTTGCAGCTGAATTCCATGCTGCCTAAAATATCTTCATTGATGACATTTCCGGCAATGCGTACGCTCAGCACGTCGCCCAAGCCCTGATCGAAAATCAACTCGACCGATGTGCGGGAATCTATGCAGCTTAAAATAACCGCAAACGGGTGTTGGCCGTCGGAGGTTTCATTCGCCTGTTGCAACAGGTTGCGGTTTACTTTAAGGTTGTTTACAAAGCGCTTATTGCCTTCTTTTAATAAGTCCAAGGCCATAGCCGGAGTAATGGCGGCTTGTAATTCTTTAGTTAACGTTTTCATTTTTTCGGATTTTGTATATCACTGTGTAGATTGGTAACGCTTATCCTAGCCCCTTAACCTTTCAACAACCTTTCGCAACACCATGAGTGCATGAACATTTTATTGATAGAAGACGACGCCGTTCTGGCTGACGGCTTGACGCACACCTTGAGCGGCAGCGGTTATTCGGTGACTTCCGCCACGACCGGCGGTTATGCGGATCAGCTGCTTCAGGCGCAAGGCTTCGATTTGATCGTGCTGGATTTGGGGCTGCCGGATATGGACGGGCTGGAACTGCTGCGCAAACTGCGCAGCAGGAAAATTCCGTTGCCGATTTTGATTTTGACGGCGCGCGACGGCGTCAACGACAGGATCAACGGCATTGAACAGGGCGCTGACGACTATATGACCAAACCCTTTGAGCTCCGGGAATTGGAAGCCAGGGTTCACGCGCTGATTCGGCGTTGTTACGGGGGCTTTAGCAACGATATTGTGATCGGCCGTTTGGCACTGGACACCCATAACCATCAGGTTTTGGTCGACGGCCAGACGATCAACCTGTCGGCGCGGGAATACGGCGTACTGGAAATCCTGCTGATTCAGGCCGGAAAAGTCGTCAGTAAAGACCGCATAGCGCAACGTCTGGCCGTGGATGGCGACGCGCTGACCGATAATGCTGTTGAAATCTACGTACATCGCTTGCGCAAACGCATCGAACCTTATGGCGCGGTGATCAGGACGGTGCGCGGACTCGGTTATTTGCTGGAGAGGTCGGATGATGAATAAACAGCGCAGTCTCAAAACCGAGATTCTTTTACGCTTGGCCGTTCCGTTGATTTTTTTTATCAGCGTCGAGTCGGTGCTGTCTTATTTTGTCACCTTGCACCATGTCGACGTGGCTTACGACCGCTGGCTGCTCGATTCCGCTCGGTCGCTAACCCAGGAAATCAAGGTGCGCGACGGCAAAGTGATCGTCGAATTGCCTCCGGCCGCACTTGAGATTTTTAAATGGGATGAATCGGACAAAACCTATTTTAAAATCATCTCGGAAGAACAAGGCATGCTGGCGGGCGACAAATTCGTACCCGAGCCGTTTGATGTGGAAACCGATTGGACGCGGCCTGTTTATTTTGACGACGAAATGTATGGCGAACCGGTCAGGGTGGTGTCTATGTTGATTACGCCTGAGCATAGCTCGGAAAAGGTATTCGTCCACGTTGCCGAGACCTTGAATAAACGGCGCAACATGATGATGGATATTTTGTTGGCCGACCTGGTGCCGCAGATGGTGCTGGTTTTGTTGGCCGGCATTTATCTGGTCGTTGGCGTAAAACGCGGCTTGCGGCCCTTGCACACTTTAGCCAATGAAATCGCCCAGCGCTCGTCGCGTGATTTGCGGCCCATTCCAGAACAGCATGTTTTTTTGGAAGTGCGGACGCTGACCGATACCATTAATGATTTATTGGAACGCTTGGGCTTAGCTATCGCCACCCAGCAACGTTTTATTGCCAATGCCGCGCACCAATTGCGCACCCCGCTGGCGGGCCTGAAACTGCAAGTCGAACGTGCCCAGCGCGAACAGGACTTGTCGGCAATGAAGCCTGCGCTGATACAGATCCAAGGCAGCGCCGACCGGATGTCGCATCTGACCACGCAATTATTGATATTAGCCCGGTCGGAACCCATTGATGGCGATTATGAATTGCGGCCGGTCGATTTATGCAAACTGGCAAAAGAAACCTGCATGGACTGGGTGCCTAAAGCGTTGCAGCGGCATATGGAGCTTAGTTTTGAAGGCTCTAAGCGGGCATTGTATGTGCGCGGCGATGAAGTTCTGCTGCGGGAATTGCTGGCTAACTTGTTGGATAACGCCATTTGTTACGGTCATGACCAGGGCAATATAATAGTTAAAGTCCAATCTTACCCATCGCCCTGCCTGATCGTCGAAGATGATGGACCCGGTATACCTGAGGTTGAAATGGGCAAAGTTTTCGAACGATTTTATCGCATCCCCGGAAGCCCCGGCGACGGTTGCGGATTGGGACTGGCAATCGTCAAGGAAATTGCCGATTTGCATAAGGCGCGGCTTGAGTTACACCGCCTTAGTGCGGTAGGCGGCACTCAAATCGAGCTGTTTTTTAAGGAACCGTGAAAATAAACCCGTTGACTGTTGCGGACCGAATTGAGTTTATTCTTCAGATAGTTTGGACCCCAGTGCCGGACGGGGCATGTTGCCCCGTTCGGAATGTTTTGAGTTGATGGAGTATAGCCACTTAGCTCAGCGACCCGCAAAACGTTAGGGACGGGGTTACAAACCCTCGTCCCGCTTGAGTTTAGAGGCTTGAATTACATTAACGCCGATAGCTTCGCCAACACCTCAGATAGAACCTCGTCGGAAACCGAAGAAATTTTCTCTGCACGCCTCGCTGTCCAATCGAGATTGCGCACTTGATCAGCCAGAATCACACCGTTTACGTGGCCATTGGGTAGCGCCACCTCGAATGGATATCCTTTCGTCTGGCTAGTGATAGGGCAAATTAGAGCCAAACTTGTCTTTGCGTTGTAGGCCTTTGGCGATAGTACCAACGCTGGTCGACGACCGGCCTGTTCGTGCCCAGCCTGTGGATCAAAGGTGAGCCACACGATGTCACCGCGCTCTGGAGCGTATTTTGTCGCCATCAGGCAGCAACCTCCCGACCGACTGCCTCGCCCCAATCTATTGATTCGTGCAAATTATCAGGGGTAATGCCCTCCAAAAGATCAGATAATTTGTACTCGCGATTCAAGCTTGGCTCTATAACAAGCCGGTCGCCTTCTGTTTTGAGGTCTACCGGTGACCCCACGCTAAGATTTAACTGTGCGAGCATCGTTGCCGGTAAACGCACCACCGCGCTATTGCCCCACTTCTTGATTTGAGTTTGCATCGCCATTCTCTCGAAGAATATTTAAAGTAGCTTCATTGTAGCGACTCCTCAGTATGGTAGCAACTTTGTAGCCACATAAACCAGCTTTTAAAGGGTTATTTAACGCATAGCGTGCAAGTGACAGTATGATTAACGCCGAACCTATAGCGTTTTTTGTTGCTAAAAAGACAATCGGTAACATGTTGGTTTTTATTAGAAATGGCAACAAGCCCGGCCAACAAATTTATTTTTTTGCAAACTTACAACTTATTTGCCGATTTGTTGCCCTGTCATCAAACTGTAATAAAACCGTCATTAAGCTGTCATTTAATTTCCATATTCTTGCTCAAACTTTTTTGATAACAACCAAGAGCAAAATATGAAAATATCTAAACTTACATTGGCAATCGCTACCGTTTTAGGTGCAGGCGCAACATCCGGCGCTTTTGCCATGGATCTTTATGTTGATACCAAAACCAAACAGATTTATGCAGAACCCGGTCGTGGCCGGGAACTTATGGGGTCTTTCGAAAAAGTTCAGAGCGCTACTGCCAAACCAGCGGTTAAAGCAGAAGACCAGGCAGAAATTAAAGCGATTCGTGAAGATTTGGCTTTAAAAGACAATGCTATTAAAGCGCTGGAAGAACATGCAAAAGAAGAAACAGCTCCTGGAAAAGCTCATGTTAAACTCGACGACGGTATCCATTTTGCGACCAACGACGGCAATTTCACCGCCGGTATTAACGGTCGTTTGCAAGTGGATTCTCAGACCAATGTGACCGACCGTGTCGCCACTGCTACCGGACCTAATCCGAATAACCAATTGGCTGATGGCATGTCGATTCGTCGTGCCCGTCTGGGGGTTGAAGGTACATTCTTTAAAAGTAGTTTTTACAAATTTGAGTACGATTTCACTCGCGGTAACGGCACGACAGGCGCCGGGGTTACCGATGCTTTCATTGGTTATAATTTTTCCAAACCGTTTTCAATTAAATTCGGTGCTTTCAAAGAGCCGTTCAGCTTAGAAGAAGCCACCAGCAACCGCTATATCACATTCATCCAACGTAACCAAGCCGTCGACACTTTCGTCGACGACCTGAATACTTACAAAATGGGTATCGGCGCTAACTATGCGACCGATCGCTGGCAGGTGGCTACATCGTTACAAACAGAACCTGTTGGCGCAAACGGCGCCAGCAACAGCGCGACCGGCACTAACGGAAACGCTAACCGTAACGGCAGCAGTGGCGATACTAACTGGGAAGTTAACGCTCGAGTGACCGGCATGCCGTGGATGGAAAGCAAAACCAAGTTCCTGCATGTAGGTACATCGGGGTCGTATATCAATGTTAATAACAATTATTTGGCTGACGGTAGTGCGTTACGTAGCGGTGGTATTTCGTACGCCCACGGCCTCAATAATAACGTAGACCGTACCAATATAGTAAATACGGGGAATCTGACTTCAGGCAACAGCCGTACAGGGAACCAGGCAAATCATCTGACCCGTTTTGGCGCAGAATCTGCTCTGGTCTATGGGCCGTTTTCAGCACAAGGCGAATATATCGCGACGAATGTTACCGGCAGAGGCTATGACAATGAAACTCTGGATGGTTACTACGGCTATGTAACCTATTTCTTAACTGGCGAGTCGCGTAATTATAAATCCAAGACCGGTGCCTGGGATCGCTTAAAACCCAATCGTAATTTTGATATGAAAGGCGGCTGGGGTGCATGGGAGCTTGCAGCGGGTTACGATGCGCTCGATTTGAATACTCTTAACATAAAAGGCGGAAGAACATCAACTGCGAAGTTTGGCGTCAACTGGTATCCTAATTCGCATGTGCGTGTAATGGCTAACTGGGTTCATGCGCTGGATATTAATACCGGAGCAGTTGCCAATACGACTAGTCGTGCATTTAACAATGCCGATTTGGACGCGATTGAAACACGCGTTCAGCTTGACTGGTAAAGATGGGTTAAGACTCGTTAGATTGGTGCTTACTCTTAAGGCAGTTTAACGAAATTGACTCTGGCGAAAGCCAATACACAGCCGCACTGAATCTTCAGTGCGGCTTTTTTTATGGTCGCCAATCCTATAAATCACCTGCCTTAACTGGCCAATATTCTCAATCATGCCCCATTATTTTTAATTGGGTACGCAGGTTTTCAAGCTCCTCCATCAAATCCAGCGCCAGCGCGATACCGGCCAGATTGACGCCCAGATCATGCTGCAACCTTAGCGCGGAGCGTACCCGCACCAGACATGTTCCTGAAAAACGCCACAAATGTATATCGTCTCCTTCCGGTTCGATAATGCTTTCTTCAACCAGACTGATAACCCAGTCAGCATGAACGCCGCAAGCATGGCACAGTTGCTCCAGAGTCAGACTGTCATCTTCAATGACCGTTCCGGTATGCACTGGCAATAAATCATGTGAATTCATAGGCTTTTTACCCCCAAAGATAAGCGCGGGTTAAAATCAAGTTCTTGCTGCATTTTTTGGTAGACCGCTTTGGCGCGCTCGGTGTTTGCAGGCGGCAGTGCGATTTGCAGTACGACGAAAAAATCGCCCTGCGTTTTGGCTGGAAGCCCTCGGCCTTTTAAACGCAGCTTGCTGCCTTGCCGGGAATTGGGCGGTATTTTCAGGTCAACGCTTCCTTCCGGCGTAGGCACTTTTATTTTAGCGCCTAATGCCGCCTCCCAAGGCGTAACGGGCAGCTCCAGGTAGATGTCGGTTTCGGAAACCCGATACAGCGGGTGGCTGTTAAAGGCTATTTCAAGCAGCAGGTCGCCGGCTTTGCCGCCGCCTGAGCCGGGGTCGCCCTGCCCTGCCAGCCGGATATGTTGTCCGGGTTTAATGCCTTTGGGAATTTTGATGTTCAGGCTTCGGTGTTTAACCTTTACATAACCTTGCACATCCATTTCCGGCGTGCTCAGGGAAATATTGCGCGTCGAGCCGTGGATACTGTCTTCCAGGTCGATATAAATTTTTGCATGGCTGTCCTGTCCCCGCACATGAAAGCCGTGCGGCCCACGGTCAGTAGGACGAGATCCGGCGCGTCCGAACAATTGTTCAAAAAAATCACTAAAGGCGCCGGCGTCGCCACCGGTAAAACCGCCACCTTTGAACTCGAAGCCTTCATCCCAGTTTGGCGGCGGCCTGAAATCCTCACCGGCTTTCCACTTGGTACCCAATTTATCGTAAGCGGCTCTTTTTTCAGGGTCCTGGAGTACTTCGTAAGCTTCGCCCAGTTCCTTGAATTTTGCCTCGGCATCCTTTTCCTTGCTGACATCGGGATGGTATTTACGCGCCAGTTTACGATAGGCGCGCTTGACTTCGTCCTGAGTGGAGTTTCTGGATAGCCCCATTATCTTGTAGTAATCTTTATACTGCATGCTGTGCCCGTCCGATTACAATTGAGAACCTGAAAAATTCAGGTAGATTTGGTATTTCCATGCCAGCATAAATCAGTTAATGGTGAGCTTCAAGCATTCAGCCAAGGCGACAAGCTTGTCAGGCCGGCCGCCAATCATTCAAGCTTAAAAAACCTCAAACCATTTCGGCTTGAAAAAAATAATATAGAGTAAAAAGAACTCCGATATGGGGACAAACGCGAAAATATAATGAACAACCAGAATGGCTAAACATAGCAGCAGGCGCTTTACAAACAGAGTAAAAGTGATCATTGGCATCTTATTCACCTATTGGGTTGCCTTTAGGGTATGCCTACCACTCAGGTTGTTCTATTTTTACAAAATCCGGATTAATGGCGTAATGGGAGCCTGGAATTATTCCTCCGACATGACATTGATGCGTTTTGGTTTAATGGCTTCCCGTTTGGGAATGATGATTTCCAGTACGCCGAGTTTGCATTTTGCATTGATGGCATCGCCATCGGCAGAATCGGGCAGGCTGAATCGACGATAAAAAGAACCGGAGGTTCTTTCGACCCGTTTATAGCCTTCTTTTTCAGTTTTGGATTCGGTTTCTTTTTCGCCTTTTACCGTCAACACGCCTGCTTCCATGCTGACTTCGATGTTTTCCGGTTTAACACCTGGAATATCGGCAAGGATAACGAATTTATCGACTTCTTCTTTTATATCGACCGCAGGAGCCCATTCTGCGGTTGCAATCGAACCTTCACCCGCTTTTTCATCCCGCGAAAGCGTCAGTTCTCTTTGTAATTGGTTCAGTAATCCCCACGGTTCATAACGTACGATAGCCATTTCTTGTCTCCTAAAGATTAATGTCTTAATTCAATAACAAACTTGAAAACGATTACTTGTCTTCATTAAATATGTGGGGGCAGCGGTTTTTTTGTCAAGTCGCTTAATGTAATTGGGCGTTAGATTTTTAATGTTACTCTTTTGAATCGGTTAAGCGACTTGCCCGGTACGCACGCAGCAGCGCGATAAACGCCAGGAAATCGTATAAGCCGTGAATAACAATCGGAAGTAGTAAATTCCTGTCACCGCCATAATCCATAGATAAACCCAAATAAATCCCTACTAAAGCCGCCAGCACCGCATAAAGCGGCGTCACGGCATGAGCCAGGCCGAAAATAATATTGCTGCCGACCAAGCCTGCGGTCAAACCCCAGGAAGACTCCATCCAGGGCTGGATAACACCGCGAAACAACAGCTCTTCCGATAGCCCGGCAATTGACGCCAGTATCAATAAATCAGTCCAGTGGTAACGATGCAAATTGGAGCCCAAGGTCTCAAACAGCATGTTTTTAATCTTTATTAATGACTCTGTCTGCATTTGCTCCAGGGTCAGGAACAGTAAAAATAAAGGTATTGTCCCTATCACGCCGTAAGCGATGGCCGACTCTGAAAAATACAGGTCAGCGAAAGGATTGATGTCCGCGATCCAACCTAAAAAAACCGCGACCAAAATCAGGGCCGCTTCAAAAGCACAAGCCTTTTTAAAAAAACCATCGTGGTTGGTAGGATGTTTATCCATTTCTATTAACTGAGCAGCAAGAAAAGGTCATTCTAATCAAAAATGGTTAAAATGGTGGTTTTTGATTCATTATTGCGACTAACACTATGCTGTGTTTTATTTATAAAAGCTTGAAAAAAGAACATCTTTATTTGTATGTTGATAAAAAAGACGATTTTTCGAGGGTACCGGAAGCGCTTTTCAGCAGCTTTGGCAAAATGGAATTTGTGATGGATTTGGAGCTGACGCCGGAACGTAAACTGGCCAAGGAAGAAGCCGGAAAAGTGATTGATAGCCTGAAGGCGAAAGGCTTTTTTGTGCAGCTACCGCCGATCAATCTGCCTGCGCCGGTAACAATTCAGTAATTTTGATAAAAGCATAAAACCACGAAGGCACGAAGAGCACGGAGAAAAGCTGAGGCAAAAACTTCGTGCTCTTCGTGCCTTCGTGGTGAATCAATCTATTTACGCTTTCGGCAAGGTAACGCCGGTTTGTCCCTGATACTTGCCGCCCCGGTCTTTGTAAGAGGTTTCACAAATTTCGTCGCCGCCGAAAAACAGCATTTGCGCCACGCCTTCATTGGCATAGATTTTTGCGGGCAGCGTGGTGGTATTGGAAAACTCCAGCGTCACATGGCCTTCCCATTCGGGTTCCAGCGGGGTGACATTAACGATAATGCCGCATCTGGCATAGGTAGATTTTCCAAGGCAAATCGTCAATACATCGCGGGGAATGCGGAAGTATTCAACCGTTCTGGCCAAGGCGAATGAGTTCGGCGGGATAATGCAGACATCGGACTTAACGTCGACAAAGCTGTTTGAATCAAAGTCTTTGGGATCGACGATCGCGGAATTGATATTGGTGAAAATCTTGAATTCGTCCGAACACCGGACATCGTAGCCGTAACTGGATGTGCCGTAGGAAATGACCCGGCCGCGTTCCGAATCCCTGACTTGGCCGCTTTCAAACGGTTCGATCATGCCCTGTTGTTCCGCCATGCGACGTATCCACTTGTCCGACTTAATGCTCATGGAGTATTACTACCTGATTGATTTAAAAAGGCGGATTTTAACATAGAACGTAATTACTCAGCAGTTAGAAAAATAGAACGCAGATGACGCTGATAATTATGATATGTAAGATTTTTATTGAATTATCCGTGTTCATCATATTCATCCGCGTCATCTGCGTTCCATTGTATTCGATGGCTAAGTAGGTTTTTACGGAACCGATACAATCAGGTATTCTGCACGACGATCTTGGGAAACTTCGTGGTGAAATCCTTAGCCTTCAACGCCAGTCTGGCCGCTGTTTTACGTGCAATCTGCCTGTAAATTTGCGCAGGCCGCCCGTCCGGGTCGGCAACCACGGTCGGCCTGCCGGAATCGGCAAATTGCCGGATATTAATGTCCAAAGGCAAGGAACCGAGAAACTCGATTCGGTTACGCTCGGCCATCGCAAGCCCGCCGCCTTCACCGAATATGGCTTCTTCATGGCCGCAGTTGCTGCAAATATGCATGCTCATGTTTTCAACCAGACCCAATACCGGCACGTTGACTTTCTCGAACATGCCCAAGCCGCGCTGGGCATCAATCAGGGCAATATCCTGCGGCGTGGTGACGATAATCGCGCCACTGACCGGAATCTGCTGCGACAAGGTTAGCTGAATATCGCCGGTGCCGGGCGGCAAATCGATAACCAGGTAATCCAGGTTGTCCCAGTTGGTGTCTTTGAGCAGTTGCTGCAAGGCCGTGGTAACCATCGGGCCGCGCCAGATCATGGCTTGATCGGCCTCAACCAGATAGCCGATAGAAATCGTCTGCACGCCGTAAGCGATCTTGGGCATCATGGTTTTTTGGTCTTTGCTTTCAGGAAGGCCCGAAAGTCCCAGCATCATCGGGATACTGGGTCCGTAAATGTCCGCATCCAGAATGCCGACATTAGCGCCTTCTGCGGCCAGCGCCAGTGCCAGGTTGACCGCCGTCGTCGACTTACCGACGCCGCCTTTGCCGGAGGCCACGGCGATAATGTTTTTGACGTTGGGCAGCGGCTTTAATGCCTGTTGTACGGCATGGGAAAGAATTTTTACGCTGACTTCAACGCTGACATCGCCGATGCCTGCCAATGTTTTCAGATGCTCTTCAACTGCGGCTTTGAGTTCGGCGATATAGCTTTTGGCGGGATAGCCCAACTCCAGTTTAACGCTGACGTTGTTACCATCGATAACGATGGCTTTGACCGATTTTGCCGAAACCAGATCGGTTCCATTGTTGGGGTCGATGAATGTTTGCAGAAGATCTTCTACATCAGCCTTTTCGATGCTTGCCATGTCCATGCTCCATAGGTGTCAATAAAATGCGCCTGATCAATAACCAAGCATTTAGCTCAAGATACAAAACATTTTACCGACTCCCCCGTTATATTGCACTTTTTAGATGCCCGATAATCGCAGCTTGCGTTTATTTTATGCCATAATAACCAGCTAATTTTGCCTTCGAATTGCTTGAGCTTTTACACTATGTCAGATAGAAAAATCCTCGTCACCAGCGCACTGCCTTACGCCAACGGCCCCATTCATCTCGGTCACCTGGTTGAATACATTCAAACCGACATTTGGGTGCGTTTCCAGAAACAACGCGGCAACCTCTGCTATTACGTTTGCGCGGACGACACCCACGGCACGCCGATCATGCTCAGGGCGGATCGCGAAGGCATTACCCCGGAACAACTGATCGCCCAGGTCGGCAAAGAGCATCTGGCCGACTTTACCGAGTTCAGCGTGGCGTTCGATAATTACCACAGCACCCATTCCGAAGAAAATAAGGCCTTGTCATCGCTGGTTTACGAGCGTTTACGCGATGCCGGACATATCAGCTCGCGCACCATTACCCAGGCTTTTGATCCGGTTAAGAACATGTTTTTGTCCGACCGCTTTATCAAAGGCGAATGCCCCAAATGCGGCGCGGCCGATCAATACGGCGACGGCTGCGAAGTCTGCGGTACAACCTATGCGCCGACCGAGCTGAAAAACGCGGTTTCGGCAATTTCAGGCGCAAAGCCCGTCGATAAAGATTCCGTGCATTATTTTTTCGACCTGGCCAACTTTAGCGACATGTTGCGCGAGTGGACCCATGCCGGTCACTTGCAGCCCGAAGTCAGCAACAAATTGGCCGAATGGCTGGATGGCGGTTTGCAGCAATGGGACATAAGCCGCGACGCGCCCTATTTCGGCTTTGAAATCCCCGATGCGCCGGGCAAATATTTTTATGTGTGGCTGGATGCGCCGATCGGCTACATGGCCAGCTTTAAAAACCTGTGCGATAAGCAGGGACTGGACTTCAATGAATTCTGGTCCAAAAACAGCGATGCCGAGCTGTATCATTTCATCGGCAAAGACATCATTTATTTCCATGCCTTATTCTGGCCTGCGATGTTGAGCGGCGCGCATTTCAGGACGCCCAGTGCGATTTTCGCGCACGGTTTTTTAACCGTGAACGGCGAAAAAATGTCCAAATCGCGCGGCACCTTTATCAAAGCCAGAACCTACCTGGACCACCTGAATCCTGAATACCTGCGTTATTATTTTGCCGCCAAGCTCAGCGCCGGGGTCGACGATCTGGACTTGAATTTCGACGATTTCAGCCAACGGGTTAATTCCGACCTGGTCGGCAAAGTAGTCAATATTGCCAGCCGTTGCAGCGGTTTTATCGCCAAACGCTTTGATAACAGGTTGTCGGAACAATGTTCGGAACAAGCCCTGTTCCATGAATTCGTTACCGCCAACACGCAAATTGCCGAACTTTACGAGGCCCGCGAATTCGGCAAAGCCATGCGCGAAATCATGGCGCTGGCCGATAAAGCCAATCAGTATATCGACGAGAAAAAACCGTGGCTGATCGCCAAGGAAGAAGGCAAGGACCAAGAACTGCACGAAGTCTGCACCATGGGACTCAACCTGTTCCGGCTGCTGGCCGTTTACTTGAAACCGGTTATTCCTGTGTTGGCAGGTAATGCGGAAAGCTTTTTAAATATCGAAGCGCAAGCCTGGCCGGTTGATGCCAAACCTTTGTTAAATCACGCGATCAACGAATTCAAACCGCTGATGACGCGGGTTGAAGCCGATAAAATCGCGGCGATTATCGAAGCGTCCAAAGAAAACCTGGAAAAAACCGCCGAGCCTGTGAAAGCTAAAAAATTCGAACCGATAGCCGACACCATTGAGTTTGACGATTTCGCCAAACTCGATTTGCGTATCGCCAGAATCATCAAGGCCGATCACGTCGAAGGCGCGGACAAGTTGCTGCAGTTGACCGTGGATATCGGCGATGAAACCCGCAACATCTTTGCCGGGATTAAATCCGCCTATAGCCCGGAAGATCTGGAAGGAAAGCTGACCCTGGTCATCGCCAATCTTGCGCCGAGGAAAATGCGTTTCGGCCTATCCGAAGGCATGGTGCTGGCGGCAGGTCCCGGTGGCAAGGATATTTGGGTTTTGAGTCCCGATGAAGGTGCCGAGCCGGGGATGCGGGTTAAGTAACTTCGTTATCGTTACCACGCTCCGGCCTGGGAACTATTAACATAAGAATCTTCGAAGCACGTCATCGCGGCAGGGATTCACGTCAGGCTTTCCCTGCCTGACGCCCTTCGGGTTAATGCAAATCTGTTCCAGACAGATTTGTGCCGGGATCCAGACGCCATGGATGGCAATGCTCAGGGATCGATAATCATTTTTTTAGTCGTATGAAACCTTTTTTGTATATTCTTCACATCCCTGTGCTCTCGGCAATTGCCCCATATATTGCTCTCGATCGCTGTTCCAGACGCGATTCTAGCTCCCCTATCCTTGCGGTCGTACTTCCGGCAATCCCTGCCGGAATGACCGCTATAGGGCTTGTGTAGATGCCTATGTTCGAAAATCCTACTTTGATCGACCGAATCAATGCATTACTGCCGCAGACCCAATGCGGACAATGCAGCTTTCAAGGCTGCCGCCCCTACGCCGAGGCCATCGCCTCGGGCGTAGCGGACATCAACCAGTGCCCGCCAGGCGGTGACGAGGGCATACGGGACCTGGCCGATTTATTAGGCGTCTCTCCCAAGCCGCTGAATACCGAATTCGGTCTGCACAAGCCCCCAAGCGTCGCGTTTATTATCGAGGAAGACTGCATCGGTTGCGTTAAATGTATCGCCGATTGTCCTGTCGATGCGATAGTGGGCGCGGCAAAATTGATGCACACGGTTATAGCCTCGGAATGTACCGGTTGCGAATTGTGTATAGCGCCTTGTCCGGTCGATTGCATCATCATGCAAGCCGCGCCGCCAAACAATGCCGAAAAAACTCGGGCGCAAAAATCCGCCCAGGCAAAACGGCGCTACGATGCGCGCTGTTCGCGCAAGGAACAAGAAGAAGCTGAAAAAGCGGAGCGTGTGAAAAAGAAGAAACAGGCATTTCTGAAGATGCAAGCGGCTAAAAAATAGGATAGCGGTCGGGTTGGGGGGGTACAATCCCGTCCCCCAACCCCGATCAAAATGGCGTAGACCGGAATAAGACCATCCAAGCGCGTAGCGCGAGGTGGCGTTGCCTACATGGATGTAGGTAAGGAGCGGAAGCTTTTCCGGCGAATCTGGGGTGTTTGCCGGAAACGCTAGTTCTCTCTGTCGCTCGAACCAGCTTATTTCGACCTACAGTACTAAGAAATAGGATGACGTAGGGTCACCCCACAAACAATCCGCCTTGCAACGTTACCCACGTAATCGAGAAGAACCAATAGATTCACCAGAATGATAATTTTGGTCGTTGAGTTCCGCCCATTTGCAGCAGTCCACCGTTATTTAATTTGACGTTTTTCTAAGATTAAGTATTTCAACGAATGGTATAAATTATCTTTTCCTATATTCTGGTTTTGTTTATACCAATTCAGGTTATAAATATAGCTAACGTGAGGTAATTATTATGTCAAATTATTTAATAGCACTTATTTTATCTGTTTTTTTAGCTTCAGCCGGTGGCGTTGCTTACTTTGTTAAACACCCTGATCAACGCCCCCCAATAGAAGCTTTTATTAACAACAATATCCCTGCCACTAACACAGGAGGAGACCATAATATAATAGGTCATGGTGGTGTAGCACAAGCTCCAGAAATTAATGCATCATCAGGAACTAATGCAATTGCCATATTAATTGGCAGTTTATTGATAGCTAGTGAAAAATATCGAGCTAAACGCTCTTAAAATTTATTATAGCGATCGAGTTAAATCGCCCCGGCAAAGCCGTAGACTTATTGTTAGTGGTGTAGACCAGAATAAGACCTCGCAAGCGTAGCTCAAGGTCTTATTTCCGGCGAATCCACTATTGATACGGTCGACGGCCTGTCGGTATTTAGGAGGCATTCAGCTCAATCGAAGTACCCCAATACTTTAAGTTTGGGTTCATTATAGAAACTGCAAAGCATTAGATCTAACCACGTTTTCATAACGACAATAAAAACTTCGCCTGCTTGATAATCTCCTGCTCATCAATATCCTTAATCGAATAATCCCGCTTGTCGAGTTTATACGGATTAACGATGGATGCGGACTTAACCGCTTTGTTGATGTCGGTCTGGTAAACCCGGCTGACCGGCGTCGGGCCGAAAATGGTGATTGATGGCCTGTTTAATCCCCAAGCCATGTGGGTCGGCCCGGTATCGTTGCCGATCAGTAAATCGGCCTTGGCAATCAATGCCTTCAGGCTGTTCAAATCCAGCTTGGGCATGACTTTAATCAGGTCGGATTGCATCGCCATCCATTCCGCGCTGGCTTTTTCCTGCTCGCTACCCCAGATGACCAGGCAGTTTTGCTGCAACGCCTCTGCTATTTTTACAAACTTGGCGGCCGGATAGTTGCGGCTGTCCCAGGTTGAACCGATCACCAGCACAATATTGATCCGGTCTTTTAACAGGTAGTCATAAATTTGCGGGTCTTCGTTGTTAAAAAACAAAAACGGCTTTTTGTTGAGGATTTGCTCGGTGCTGATGTCGATGCCTAAGGGACTGGACAGTATCAAGGCATTTCTGTCGATGGTGTTGACATCATAAGCACAGGCGACTTTGATGTCATAAAACCATGACGCGGCTTTTTCTCGGATTGAATCGGCATCGAATCCGGCGATGCGCTTTCCTATAATCTTGGCGGTGGCGGCCGACTTGATCAGCCCTTGGGCGTCGATAACCAGGTCATAATTGTTACTTGCATAGCCGCGAATTTTCTTGAGCTGCGCAAAAATCCCGGCCTTGTTGGTTTTTAAGGCTTTCAGGTTAACCGTCAGAATATTATCGATGTCGGGATTGTTTTTTAAAACCTCGGCAAAGCGCTCCTCAACTATCCAGTCGATCTGAATTTCCGGGGAGTGGGAGTCCGCCTTGATGAACTGTAACGCCACCATCGCATGGACAATGTCTCCCAGCGCCGAGAGCTTTACGATGGCGACCTTCACTTAGGCCCTGATTGGGTAAGCGTTATATATTCAAGCACCCGATCCGGCGTAATGCCGGTCAGGCAATGGGTATGGCCTAGCGGACAGTCGCGCTTAAAGCAGGGCGCGCAATCGAGATTCAACGAGATAACCTGGGCCTTGTCGTTCAACGGCGGGGTAAAGCCCGGATCCGATGAGCCGTAAATGGCGATGATTTTTTTGTCCAACGCAGCTGCGACATGCATCAAGCCGGAATCATTGCTCACCACAGTATTGGCCAGCGACATTAAATCAACCGCTTCGGCCACGGATGTCCTGCCGGTAAAGTCGGTACAGAAGCCGGAAGCTTCCCGGTTGATTTGTTCTGCGACGG
The DNA here is from genome assembly GCF_000190755.2 of Methylobacter tundripaludum SV96. GTDB lineage: Bacteria > Pseudomonadota > Gammaproteobacteria > Methylococcales > Methylomonadaceae > Methylobacter_A > Methylobacter_A tundripaludum. The sequence goes on from NZ_JH109152.1 coordinate 2,016,623, forward strand.
CTTTATCCTTATCGGAGCCGAACAGCCAAACCTGCCAGCCTTGGTCGATTTTATGCCGGGCGACTTCGGAGTAATACTCGGTCGGCCAGCGCTTTGCCGGACCGTATTCGGCGCCGGGGCATAAGGCCAGGATTTTTGCTGATGGTGTTAGCCTGAACTTATCGATAACCGCCTGTTGCCGGTCTTTGCTGATCGTTATCGCAGGCTGCGGACATACCGGCGGCATAGGCGCATCGGCTGGCAAACCCAGAGCGACAAAGCGCTGCACGGTCATGGTCAGCAGGTTTTTATCCAATTTTCTGGCATCGTTAAGCAGCCCCCAACGGCATTCACCGATGTAACCGGTACGGATGGGAATATTGGCGAAAAACGGGGGGATTGCGGATTTCCAGGAATTCGGCAACAGGATGGCCTGATCGTAGCCTTCCGAACGCAGGCTCAAGCCCAGTTTGATGCGCTCCATCAAGCCGAACTTGCCGCGCGGCAATGGCATGGCGATGGCTTTGCTCACTTCGGGCATTCTTTCCAGCAGGGATAATGTCCATGACGGAGCCAGCACGTCAATCCGGCAGTCCGGGTGGGTGTTTTTCAGGGCGATAAACAGGCTTTGCGCCATCACCATATCGCCGACCCAGGAGGGGCCGACGACTAGAATCTTGTGATATTTTTTCAAGACCTTAAATGACTATATATTTTATAAACCACGAAGATCACGAAGAAAGAAACATAAAACTTCGTGATCTCGGCAATTGCTCCTGCATTGCTCTACCTCCTGCATAACCCACAAGGATGTGGGAAATGCAGATTTTGCATGGAGCAAAAATCTGTCCATGCAGTCGTTCGTGTCTTCGTGGTTAAATTTTTTAATCCAATTATTAGGCGACGTAAGTCAACCAATCGGCATGATCGTCTCTACGTCCATGCACATAGTCGAAATACAGCGACTGCAATTTCTCGGTGACCGGCCCGCGGCTGCCGGAACCGATTGTGCGATTATCCAGTTCCCTGATTGGTGTCACTTCAGCCGCAGAGCCGGTAAAGAACGCTTCATCGGCCACGTAAATTTCGTCACGGGTGATGCGTTTTTCAATGACTTCATAACCCTGCTCTCTGGCAACGGTCATGACCGTATCGCGGGTAATGCCTTCCAATGCGGAAGTGGTTTCAGGCGTGTAAATTTTGCCGTTACGCACGATAAACAGGTTTTCGGCGCTGCCTTCCGCCGCAAAGCCTTCATGATCCAGCATCAACGCTTCATCGTAGCCATTGGCGCGCGCTTCTTGTAACGCCAAAATGGAATTGATGTAATTGCCGTTCGCTTTGGCTTTGCACATGGTGCTGTTGTGATGGTTACGGGTATAAGACGAGGTACGGATACGGATGCCCTGCTCTATGCTTTCCGCGCCCAGATACGCGCCCCACGACCATGCGGCAACCATGACATGCACTTTCAGGTTGTCGGCTCTCAAGCCCATGCCTTCTGAACCTAAAAAGCACATGCTGCGGATATAGGCGCTGTCCAAATTGTTCTTGGCAACCGCATCGCGCTGAACTTGATTCAGCTCGTCTTTGCCATACGGCATTTTCATATTCATGATATGCGCGGAACGGAACAGCCGGTCGGTATGATCCTGCATCTTGAAAATCGCCGTGCCTTTTTCCGCATGATAAGCTCTTATGCCTTCAAACACGCCCAATCCGTAGTGCAAGGTATGCGTCAACACATGGACTTTAGCTTCGCGCCACTCAACCCATTGTCCGTCCAGCCAAATAACGCCGTCTCTATCGTCCATTGTCATCATTTATTCTCCAATATTAAATTTATTTGTTACTACTCAGCAGCCAAAATAGAACGCTGATGACGCTGATCATTATGATTAAATAAGATTTTTATTTTTTGCGTTTAAACTTTAGATTTATTACTAAGTCTTAAGACCCAACTCACTTTCAGTAACGTCTAAATAGTTATAATTATCCGCGGTAATCATAACTATCAGCGTCATCCGCGTTCCATCTTAATTTGATGAACTCCCGCTACTCCATGTATTCATGCCAAATCCGCTCGACTTCGGCGCTCATTTCGGCGACCTCGGCCTCATCTATAACAGCCTTATCGCCTTGTAAAACCTGTTTATGCCCGAAATCCCGATAAGTGCAGTAAGCGGCTTTAAGTGTTTGCTCATCGGCTTTGGACATAAATCCCTGCTGTTGCAGGCCTTCAAGCAGTCTTACATTATCGGTATAAGTCGTCAACGCTACATTAAGAGCCGCCTGATCCAATACACCAAATTGTACTATAAACTCAATATCAGCAATACCGCCTTTGCTTTGTTTTAGGTCAAACTTGTCCTTATCTTTGGTAGACAGGGCCTCGCGCATTTTCTCGCGCATCTCGCGGACTTCTTTTTTCAAGCTCTCGGTATCCCTGGGCAGGCTTAGAATCCGGCTGCGTATAGCCTCATACTGCGCTTTCAGTTGCGCATCCCCGGCGATAAACCGGCCCCTGACCAGCGCTTGCAGCTCCCAGGTCCAGGCCTGGTTTTTCAGGTAATCTTCATAGGCGTTGATATGACTGACCAGTAAGCCGGAATCGCCATTGGGCCGCAAACGCATATCCACTTCGTAGAGTACGCCTGACAACATCTTGGTATCGAGAATATGCCGGACTTTCAGCCCCAATCGGCCGTAAAACTGGGCGCAGGAAATCGGCTTGCCTCCGTCGGTCATCGCATTGCCGTCCAGGCAATCATACAAAAACACCAGATCCAGGTCGGAACCGTAACCGAGCTCGATGCCGCCCAATTTGCCGAAACCGATAACCGCAAAGCCTATGGCGGCATTGTCGGTATATCGCCAGGGATGGTGTGTATGCCGCAAGCCAGTCGGGAACTGGCTCGGCACCGGCGGCAAGCCGTGCTTGTCGGTCAGCATCAGCCACGCACGTTCGACAACATGCCCGACGATGCTTTCGGCGATATAGGTCAGGTAATCGCTGACCACCATCAGCGGGATTGCGCCCATAATGTCGGCGGCGGCCACTCTCAGCACATTCAATTGCTTGAACTGGCGAAGTACGACCATCAGCTGCTCAAGATCCTGTACCTCAATTTGAGCCAGCAATACCTTAAGCTGTTCGTCAAGATCGGCTTTTTTGAGCGGCTCGTACAGGGAGCGGGTATCCAGCAGTTCGTCGAACAACACCGGGCATTGCGATAAATAATCGCAAATCCATGGGCTGGCCGATGACAGCTTGATCAATTGCGACAAGGCTCCGGGGTTTTCAGACAATAACGATAAATACACATTCCGGCCCGCGACCGCCTCAAACAAGCCGAGTATCCGCATCAGGGTTTCATCCGGGTTATCGACCTGCTGCATGGCCTCTATCAATTGCGGCATTAATCGATCAAGCACGCCAGCGCCTTTGGCCGTCAGCCTTCTGACGGCTATGGAATTTTTAAAGTCTTTGATCGCGGCGAGTATGCTGCCGGTGTCTTGAATGCCGCATTCTTTTAGATGCCCCATCAACTCCGACTCATCCGCCACGCAAGCCCAAATTATTCCCGTTCGTGGTGAGCCTGTCGAACCATCCTGTTTCGATAGCGAAAAAACCTGGTCGAATACTTCGTGTACCTGCGCTCTTACCTGATCCAGGTCCTGTTTAAAGCCTGTCCAGTCGGAATAATCCAGCGAATACGCCAATATTCGCTGCACTGCGGGGTCTGTCGGCAAATCGTGGGTTTGTTGGTCCTGGTATTGCTGGATATGGTTTTCCACCCGGCGCAGAAAACGGTATGACTGGTTTAGCTGGTCTGCGTCTTTTGGCGCCAGCAACTCCCGCTCGCCCAATAGTTGCAACACATCCAGAATGGGGCGGGTTTGCAAGGCTTTGTCGTTGCCGCCGCGTATCAGTTGAAAAGCCTGCCCGATAAACTCGATTTCGCGTATGCCGCCGGGCCCGAGCTTGATATTTTCCATGCGGTCTTTACGCCGCAATTCCTGGGTGATCTGCGCCTTTAAAGAACGCAATTCCTCAAACGCGCCGTAATCGAGATAACGCCGGTAGACAAAAGGCCTGAACATAGCCATCAGCTGCGCGCCGGTTTTAAAGTCGCCGGCGACCTGACGCACCTTGATCATCGCATAACGTTCCCATTCCCGAGCCTGGGTCTGGTAATAGTTTTCCATACCGTCAAAAGTCATGATGATCGGCCCGCTGTCGCCATAAGGCCGTAAGCGTATATCGGTGCGGAATACGAAGCCGTCTACGGTGATCTCGTCCAGGACTTTCACCAGATTGCGGCACAGCCTGGTGAAAAACTCGCCGTAGGTGGTTTCTTTCCTGTCCTGCAACACGCCGTCTTCCGCGTAGGCAAAAATCAGGTCGATGTCCGAAGAATAATTCAATTCATAGGCGCCCAACTTGCCCATGCCCAACACCACGATCTGCTGCGCGCTGCCGTCGGATAATAACGGCGTGCCGCGTAGCTCACAGGCCTCTCGGTAAAGAAAATCCAGCGCGTATTGAATACAGGCATCGGCCAGCCACGATAGATTAGTCAGCGTTTCGGATAATTCGGCCCATCCGGCCAAATCCCGCCAGGCAATCCTGACCATTTCCCTACGCCGGAAGTCTCGCAGTTTTGTCATTAACCGCGCCTGCTCCCGGCAGGCTTGCGGCATACACACCGTCCCTGGCGATAACTCGGCTTGCGTCTCAACCGGTTTGCACGCTAATTTTTCGGTATAACTGTTGTCATTATAAATAGCCGATAAATCGCCGGAATTGACCAGATCGACCAGCAACTCGGGCTTGCGAATGCAGCTTTCGGCAACAAACAGGCTGGAACACCAGACCTTGACGATAGCCTCACTAAACTCCGGCGTTTGCGTGATATTGAGCTTAAGCTCCGTAACCCGTTCATCCCATTTTGTCAGTGAAGCAATTACCGTCGCTCTTAGCTCATCAGGCAGCGCTGCAAATTCGGGTTCGAGATTTTTAATAAAAGACATGGGTGAAGGTCACGAATGAAAAGCCCCATGATAACGAAAACAGACGCGCAACGAGTAGCGCTATTTGTAAACATCTTGATATGAACGACGAAGATGAGTAGAACGAGTCTTAATAAAATGATAAAGTTCGATTAACCTTACTATTAAATTCTGAAACTATTGACGATTTAAACTTATGAAAACGCCTACCTTTACCAAGAATTTCTTTTTTGCCGCCCTGACCAGCATGGTTATCGCACTGGCGGTTACCGGCTGTTCGGATGATGAACAAAAAACCGCCGCGGCGAAACCGGCAGCCGCCAACGTTGTGCATAATCCATTCGATCACTCCCACGATGGCGAAGTAACCGATATACAAAAGCACAAGTTTGAGCATGATTTCGCCAGCCAATGCGTAGACAGGGAATTGAAAAACTCGACCAATAAAGAGTTCGATAAAGTGCGCTACGCCACGCCTTGCATGTGCATAGCCAAATTTTTGATGAAGGATTTGACCGCCGAGGAAGCCGAGAAGTTTATCGGTGAGCATAAAAATGCCCAATCTTTAGTCATCAAGTATGAAAATGCGGCTTATCATTGCCTGCAACAGAATGCTCATCCTAAAGGTCCGGATTTTTCCAGGGCACCGCAGCAGGCTAACTGATTGGCTTGAGGCATTTTATTGTTCCCACGCTCCGGCGCTCGTCTTTATACACATCTCGAAGTAGGCCGGAATAAGCTGGTTCGAGTGACAGCGAGAACTGGCGTTTCCGGCAACACACCTTCCCAAAAGCCGGAAACGCCATCTCGCGCTACGCGCTTGAATGGCCTTATTCCGGCCTACCCAGATCAACAACCGCAATAACCGTCTTCTCAGCCAGTTCTTTTAGTATTTGCAAGCCGCCTGCCATAATCATTTCAGGATTGGGATGATTCGATTCCTCGGCAACCTGCTTTAGGCAATCCGCTGCCAACATCTCTTCATGCTCCTGAATTATTTGCAACAACCGGTAAGTGATCGGGGTGATTTCTATAAAATTAACCTCGTCATCCGGATTGCGATAAACAACCAGGAAGGTGGCTGGTTCCGGCGCCGTTTCAGGTAAAAAAGCGGGCGATATTTTCTGGACGGGGTATTGATAGGCTAGCGGCCAAGCCAAAGGCGACAGCCGGATGCGCAAATTTTGCAGGTTATCCGGGTTCTGGCGATAGGCGGGTACGGTTTCCTTGGCGATAGATAAGGCCATTTCCACCCATTCGTAATGCACCAGCTCCAGCATAAACGGAAAATCCTCAGAACTGTCCCGCTCGTTTTGCAGATAATCCAGAAACTCTTCCGGGATTTCCGAAAAATGCGGCGAGCGGCTGACATGCTTGGCAAAAAAATCCTGCCCCAGCTCAAACCATTGCCGGTCATTCAGTAGCGTCCGCAACACCGGAAAGTTCGCTGACAAAAAACTGTCGATGTTGTTAAAAAACAGTTCGCGATACATCGCCATGCGTTGCGGCTGAACATCGGAGGGCGGCGGATTGTTTTCGGGATCCCTGATGTACGCCGCAAACTCAAGCTGTTTGGCTTTAAAATCGATTTTCATACCAGATTCAAGCGAATTGCTTTGCATGTTGGGTTTCCCAGGCTTTTTGTATAGTGCTGATGGTGTTAACTTCCTTGATTAATTCTTCCATGGCCGGGATATTAAAATCCCGCTCCAACAGCGTCGGAAACACGCCGTAAAGCTCATAGGCTTTGCCTAGCAGCTTCCAAACCGGGTCGACCACGTCAGCGCCGTGGGTATCGACCAGAAAATCCTCAGCCTCGACATAATGCCCGGCGATATGCGCATAAGCGATACGGTGCGCGGGCATGGCCTTTAAAAAAGCTTCGGCATCGTAACCGTGGTTAACGCTGTTCACGTAAATATTATTGATGTCGATCAGCACATCGCAATCCGCTTCCTCGATAACGGCATTGAAAAAATCGATCTCAGCCATTTCCTGGCCGGGGGCGGCGTAATAGGACACGTTTTCGATGGCTATCTTTTGCTCCAGAATATCCTGGACACGCTTGATCCGACCGGCGACGTGAGTCACCGCTTCCGAGGTAAACGGAATCGGCATCAGGTCGTATAAATGCCCGTCTTTGCTGCAATAACTTAGATGTTCGCTGTAAAATTTGATTTGATGCTCGGCCATGAACTGTTTGACTTCACGGACGAATTTTTCATCGAGCGGGTCGGTGCTGCCTATCGACAGCGATAATCCGTGACAGATAAAATCGAAGCGCTCGGTCATCGCGCGAAATTGTTTGGCGTATTTTCCGCCGATGGTGATCCAGTTTTCCGGCGCGACTTCGTAAAAGCCGACCGCTTCGGGCGGGGATTCGACAATCCGGCTTAAAAAAGACCGCCTAAGACCTAAACCGGCACCGTGAACGAGATTTTGGGTTGTGTCCATAAGAACACCTTGATTTGATTTGAGGGGGAATTGGAGGGCATGATGATCATGCCCTCCCGAGTACTACGCTTAGGTTTATTTGCCGGTTGCGTCTTTAGGCATGTTGCCGCATGAGCCTTCTTTGCCTTTCATCATCGCGCCGCAAGCCGCTTCCATGCCGGGTTTCATTTTGCCGCCTTGCATCATCGCGCCGCATTTGCTTTCGCCGCATTTTCCTTCAGTCGCTTTAGCTGCATCAGGTTTTTTGTTGCCTGCACATGCGCCTTCCGCCGCCTTAGGTTTTTCCATGCCGCCCATTTCCGCGCCGCATTTCATTTCAGCCGCTTTATCGGCAGCAGCAACTTGCATGTAACCGGCAGACATTTCAGTCATACCGAAAGGATTGGCTTCGGCATTAACCGCAGTTGCAGCAAAAGTAGACAAAAAAGCAGCACCCATTGCAGCAGCTAGAGGTGTTTTATTGATTTTTTTCATGTTGACTCCAGAGTGTTGAGATAAAAACATCGAGCTTCAATTCGTTCCCGGCTGTTAACCCGGAAGATGAATCGATACGCAGAACGTATCGAATGCCGCTCATCATATCAAAATCGACTGAATAAAGAATGAATATCCTTCTATTCAATAAATCGACTGGTTGCCCCTTTTGCCGTGTCGTCATCTTGATGTCCGGTTTTATGCTCATACTCACACAAATCTTCAATAACACAGCTTTCGCAGCGCGGCTTTCTGGCAATGCAGGTGTACCGGCCATGCAAAATCAGTAAATGATGCGCATCCTTCTTATGTTGTTTAGGCACCCATTTATCCAGTTTGCGCTCCACCTCCAGCACATTTTTACCGGGCGCAATGCCGGTACGGTTGGCAACCCTGAAGATATGCGTGTCCACCGCAATCGTATGCCGTCCAAAGGCGGTATTCAATATAACATTGGCGGTTTTTCTACCGACTCCCGCCAGCGCCTCCAGCTCTTCCCGCGTTTGCGGCACCTCGCCTGCATGCTTATCAAGCAACTGCCTGCAAAGCGTGATGATATGGGTGGCCTTGCTATTAAACAGCCCGATGGTCTTGATGTACTCTTTCAGGCCCGTCTCGCCCAGCGCCAAAATATCGCCAGGCGTATTGGCGACGGGAAATAATTTGGCGGTCGCTTTGTTGACGCCTTTATCGGTCGCCTGAGCCGATAAAACAACCGCAATTAATAATTCAAAGGTGCTGGTGTAGTGCAGTTCCGTGGTCGGTTCAGGTATGGCTGCGGCCAGTCGGTCAAAAATATCCAGGCGTTTTTTTAGGTTCATGGTGATATTGGGTGTTACTCGATAATGTGCGGCTATTCTCAACATAATCGAAGCACGAAACAAGATATGTCTGAAAACAAAGCAAAGCGTTTTTCGACTCTTGGTACGGTGGAACTTGATGAAGATACCGGTATAACGCGCGAGCTGAGCACAACTGGTTTTTACTTTTCAACGAATGCCGCGTTATGCCATCCTGCTGACACTAGTCATTTTCTGTATTTGTCCACTCTTTGGAGTATCCGGAACGTCATAAACCGACTTGAGCCGCTCTAATGAAAAAAACCAGGACGATATAAAAAAGATTATTACCTTCATTGAAAACAATCCCAAAAAAGACAAAAACGAACTGTTAGATAAGGTCCGCCCAATCTGACGACCGAAATTGCCCCGCACCAAGCCGATCAGGAAAGCCTTCTCGCCGAAATGTCGTTTGCGGAATATGCCAAAATTGTTGTGGAACAGACTCTCTGTAACGGTATTGAAGTCCGGATCGGCACCCAGATATGGAAGGCCCACGAGGATCGGGGTAAAACTGTTTTTCGGCTTATTGACGGCAAAATCAGCTTTGGGAGCTAGTCCCGCAGCCATTTATCTTCCCCATTAGAACCAAATAAAACGCCGCTTCACCCCATCCCGAGCCTTACAGCGTTATACTTTTTTGAACGTTATTAATCAAAAACACAGGGAACTTAATTCCACGAATAAAGCAGTGACCGCGTATTACCTACCTGTTTAATCTTTTTCAGCAGCATCCGCCAACAACTTCTTTCTGATTAAAAAAGCCGCACCGATCGCACATAAAGCGGGTATTTGCACAAGCAAAAAAGTGCCGGTGGGATTTTTAGCAACCATGCCCGATAAAGCAGAAACCACCGTCAGCTTAACCATCCACCAGGTAATCCAATAGCCAATCAGCCCTGTGATAGCCCAGTTAATGGGTGATTCCCCCTTTTCCTTTGCGGTCATATAAAACCATACCAGAACCGCAATTGCAGCAAATCTAGCTAAATGCAACATTTTTACACCTCATTTTTTAATTATAATAAACAGACACTGATTTAGACTCTACCCAATTAGCGTTTAACTGGCAACAGCTGTTATAAGTAGATAATCATATTCCATAATTGATCGTCATTACATTTTTTACGCAAGGAGAATAGTGTGGGAAAACCGTTCAAAATCATCCTATCGACAATTGCCGCAATGATTTTGCTGCTGATAGTCCTCGCCTGCATCCTGCCATTCGTCATCGACCCCAATGACTTTAAACCTGAAATTGCCGCCGCCGTTAAAGACAAAACCGGCCGGGAGCTGATATTGGACGGTGAATTAAAACTCTCGCTGTTCCCCTGGTTCGGCATTTCAACAGGAAAAATTGCCCTGAGCAATGCGCCGGGGTTTCAAGACCGGCCCTTTGCGACCATCGAAGAAAGCAATGTGACAGTGCTGTTACTGCCGCTTTTATCAAAAAAAATAGAAGTCAGCCGCATTGTTTTAAAAGGCCTGATTTTAAATCTTGCCAAAAACAAACAGGGCATCGCCAACTGGGATGACCTAACCACCAAACCCGTGGTACCCGCTGTCGCTGTCGTCGACAAACAGGATGAACAACCCATCCCCACAGCAACACCGGTGATGTTTACCATCGGCGGCATGGCTATTGAAAATGCCCGGATTAACTGGGACGACCTGAAAACCGAAAAGCACATCGAACTAAAAGACCTTAACCTGAATACCGATAAATTTACCTTTGATGAACCGGCAGGCATCGCCGTTTCCATGACCGCTTTGGAAGCCGGGTCCACGTCGATCCAAGCCATCAAACTAAATACCGAATTAACCGTTAATGAAAAACTCGATACTTTTGCGCTACGCCATAGCGATCTGCAAGTAACGTCGTCAGGCGAAAACGTTCCCGGAAAATCGTTAACAACGGCCTTAACCATCGCCGACGCAGCGCTGGATATGAACCAACAAACGGCCAAAATTTACGGGTTGCAGCTCAAATCGGGCGATGTGACGCTCGCTGCTGCCGAAATGACCGGCACTTCTATTAAGGACAAACCCTCTTTTCAGGGACCTGTGACCGTTGCGCCGTTCAGTCCTGCCAAAGTATTGCAGCAACTGGCGATCTCCCTGCCCGCAATGCAGGATGCCAATGCCCTAAGCAAGCTGTCCGCCAACTTTGACTTGACCGCGACAGCCGACTCGGCCGATCTGCAAAATCTGGGACTAACCCTGGACGATACCCAGATTAAAGGCGCTATCAATATTAAAGACTTTGCCCAATCGGTTATCAGCTTCAACTTGGACATTGATGCACTTGATGTCGATCGTTATTTGTCCCCTGCCGATAAATCATCCAAATCCATCGCCAGCCCAGCCGTTTTATTGGCTGCCGGCCTTTCCGCTTTGCCTGTTGAAACCTTGAGAAAACTCAATGCCGATGGCACAGTGTCGCTCGGCAAACTTAAAGTCAAGAGTTTGGCAATGCAGGACATCCATATAAACTTGAGCAGTAAAAACGGCATAGTTACCACGCAACAATCGGTCAAACAGTTTTACCAAGGGAGCTATTCCGGCAATCTCAGCATGGATACGCATGGCGACAAACCGGCATTGGCTGTAACCGAAAAAATAGACCATGTACAAATCGAACCTTTGCTGAAAGATTACAAGGGTGAAGCTAAAATGAGCGGCATTGTTGACGCATCCGCACAGCTGCAAGGACAGGGGCGCAAAGCAGACGAATTGAAAGCGTCGCTCAACGGCCAGTTAAGTTTCCTGTTCAAAGACGGCGTGATCAAAGGTTTTAATCTGCAAAAAATCATTGATGAAGGCAAGGCGATCATCAAAGGTTCTGCTTTGCCCTCGGACAATAAAAACGACCAGACGCTATTTTCGGAAATGAGCGGCACGGCCACGATCACTAACGGCCTGATCCAGAATAACGACCTTGCGGCCAAGTCCTCCAAATTGCGTGTCGACGGCAAAGGCAACGTAAACCTCAATTCTGAAGCGCTGGACTATAAAATCGATGCCAAATTGCTGGATTCAGACGCCGCTAGCGCTGAGCCGGAACAAGTTAAAGGCGCTGTAGCCATTGATATTGCAGGAACACTCAGTAACCCGACTTATACGATAAACATAGCTTCATTATTGACCGATAAGAACAAAGCCAAGGTTGAAAAACTAATCGATAAACTCGACAAAAAAATAGGCCCTGGCCTGGGTAATCTGTTGAAAGGTCTGTTGAAATGAGGTGGAGCATACAAAAGGCGAGAGTCACAGGGCGAAAAAAACAGCCCTTAAATTACGCGCCCCTTCGCCCTTCATCTTTCGTCTTTTGCCCCTTATGAGTCCATCCGCTTTTCAACAGAACATCCTCGCCTGGTTCGATCAATACGGTCGTAAAGACCTGCCCTGGCAAAAAGACCTTACGCCTTACCGCGTGTGGCTTTCCGAAACCATGTTGCAGCAAACCCAGGTCGCTACCGTTATTCCTTATTTCAATACTTTTATAGAAAAGTTTCCCGATATTGCGAGTTTGGCGAACGCGCCTGTTGATGAAGTTCTCCATCTTTGGTCGGGGCTGGGCTACTACGCACGCGCCCGCAACCTACACAAAACAGCGCAGCTTATTACCGAACGGGGCCGTTTTCCCGATACGCCGGATGAACTGATTGCATTACCCGGCATAGGCCTGTCAACGGCGGGAGCCATATTGAGCATCGCCTTTAATAAAAGGCACCCGATTCTTGATGGCAATGTCAAAAGGGTGCTAACCCGGTTTAGAGCCGTTTCCGGCTGGCCGGGCAATAGCGCAGTCAACAAGGAGCTGTGGGCCATCAGCGCCAGACTAACCCCTATCGATCGTGTCGCGGATTACACCCAGGCCATGATGGATTTGGGCGCAACCCTCTGCACCCGCAGCAAGCCTGCTTGTGCGGCCTGTCCGCTTAATGCCGATTGTTTAGCTAGACTTGCCGGTAATAGTTCGGCATTCCCGACGCCGAAACCCGCCAAGACCTTGCCGGTCAAACAACTTACCTTTTTACTGCTGAGTGATGCCGATAACCGGATATTGCTTGAAAAAAGGCCCCCAACCGGTATCTGGGGCGGTTTGTGGAGCCTGCCCGAATTCGACAGCATTAAGGCGGCACACGACTGGTGCTTAACCAAGAGTATTCATATTGCCGATCAACAGACGCTGGCAACCCGGCGCCACACCTTTTCCCATTATCATTTGGATTACACTCCGCTGCTTATTCAATCGGATAACCCTATAAATTTTGTGATGGAAGCCGATCAATCTGTCTGGTATAAAGCTGAACAGGTTAACAAGCTTGGCTTAGCCGCGCCGATTAAGTTGCTGCTTCAACAATCACACAAGAGAATAAAATGATGAGACTGGTTAAATGCGTAAAATTGGGAATAGAAACCGAAGGCTTGGATGCACCGCCTTTTCCGGGTCCCAAAGGTCAGGAAATATTTGAAAAGGTATCCAAACAAGCCTGGAAGGAATGGTTAGCCAAGCAAACCATGCTGATTAATGAGGGAAAATTGGCCAGCTTTGACCCGAAAGCCCGAGCATTTTTAGCCGAGGAAAGAACCAAGTTTCTGTTTGAAGGTAACAACGAAATGCCGGAAGGCTATGTGCCGCCAAAGGCTTAATCATTAGCCTTTAACGACCCAAAGCGCAACACCAAATGATGTTGCGCTTTGTGTATCTGTCTTGTAAAACCTACCGCTTCATCGAATCGAAAAATTCTGCGTTGGTTTTAAAGTCTTTAAGCTTACCGATCAGAAATTCTGAAGCTGCGGTTTCATCCATGGGCTGAAGAATCTTGCGTAAGATCCAGGTTTTTTGCAAGGTATCGGGATCAACCAAATACTCTTCCCGACGTGTGCCGGAACGGTTGATGTTAATCGCCGGATAAATTCTTTTCTCGGCAATTTTGCGATCCAGATGCAGCTCCATGTTGCCGGTACCTTTGAATTCCTCGTAGATGACCTCGTCCATTCTTGATCCGGTATCAACCAGCGCAGTGGCTATAATAGTCAAACTGCCGCCCTCTTCTATATTCCGCGCCGCACCGAAAAAGCGTTTCGGTTTTTCCAGCGCATTCGCATCGACACCACCGGTTAAGATCTTGCCTGACGAAGGTACGACAGTGTTATAAGCTCGGGCCAGACGTGTAATCGAGTCTAACAAAATGACCACGTCGTGTTTATGCTCGACTAATCGACGCGCTTTTTCGATGACCATTTCTGCAACTTGTACGTGCCGGGTTGCCGGTTCGTCGAAGGTGCTGGAAATAACTTCACCGCGAACGCAACGCTCCATTTCCGTGACTTCTTCGGGACGCTCATCTATCAGTAAAACAATGAGATAACACTCGGGATTTTGCTCCGCAATCGCCTGCGCCAAGCTTTGCAGAATCATGGTTTTACCGGCTTTAGGCGGCGATACGATCAAACCGCGCTGGCCTTTTCCGATAGGGGCTATCAAATCTATCATTCGGCCGGTTAAATCTTCGCTGGTGCCATTGCCCTGTTCAAGGACAAATCGTTGTTTAGCGAATAAGGGGGTCAGGTTTGAGAAGGTGATTTTGTTTTTGGTATTTTCGGGGGGTTCAAAATTGATCTGGTCAACCTTGAGCATTGCGAAATAGCGTTCGTTATCTTTGGGGGGTCTAATCTTTCCGCTAATCGTATCGCCGGTCTTTAAAGAAAATCGTCTGATTTGACTGGGTGAAACATAAATGTCGTCAGGACCCGCTAGATAAGAACAACCCGGTGTCCGTAAAAAACCAAAACCATCCTGTAAAATTTCCAGAACGCCGTCGCCTGATATATCGTCGCCAGCCTTTGCCTGTTTTTTCAAGATGGCAAAAATCAAATCCTGCTTTCGTGATCTGGCTACATTTTCAAGCCCGAGAGACTCGGCGATTTCAATAACTTCACTTATTTGTTTTAGTTTTAACTCAGTTAGATTCATATAAAAGATAACTCAAGGAAAAGTACATACGGTGTTAAACCGCAACTACTAGGACAGGAATAATTCAGGGGTGTAGTTTATCGGACGATATGATTGGGTGCGCATGATTATCGCACCGCATAAGTGTAACTCAAGTACTCAGCCCCGTCCAACCTTTTGTGACAGGCCTGAGCCGGATCTGAGCTTGATCTAAGTAATTGGGGCAGTGATTGCTCCGGGCAATCATTCTGCATTCGCTCCATAACCCACAGGGAAGTGGGGAATGCAGATATTGCAGGAGCAAATATCTGCCCATGGAGGTCATGAGTTTAAATATTGCTATCGAGAAAAGCGGCAAGCTGCGATTTCGACAATGCGCCTACTTTAGTCGCTTCCACTTCGCCATCCTTAAACAGCATCAATGTTGGAATGCCGCGCACACCGTAGTGTTGAGGAGTTTCAGGATTTTCGTCGATGTTTAATTTTACAACGGTCAGCTTGCCTGCATATTCTTTGGCAATATCATCCAGAATCGGTGCAATCATTTTGCACGGTCCGCACCATTCAGCCCAATAGTCAACCAGTACGGGACCCGCAGCTTTAATAACAGTTTCGTTAAACTCACTATCGCCTACATGAAGGACTGAATCGCTCACACTATTTCTCCAAAAATTTAAAACCAAAACTATAGGAGGGATAAAGCTGGTAGTCAATCAATTTCAGCTGTTTTGATTTTTACGTTATGCTATAGCCTATGAACAATACACATTTAACAGAAATTCGCTTCAGCAATCTTGAACTGTCTGACTCTATCTTACGCAGCTTAAAAGATGCCGGCTTTAATCACTGCACCCCGATCCAAAGACAAGCTCTACCTTTATCGTTACGGGGCAAGGATATTGCGGGACAGGCTCAAACCGGGACCGGCAAGACCGCCACTTTTTTGCTGGCCACTTTTCAGCATTTGATTAATGATGCCGAGGACGATGCAGAAGCACAAACCAACGCTGACATAGAGACAGAAAAAACCGCGCCAAACGTCGTTGCCAAAAGCAAGCAAATCAAATATCCTAGGGCCATTATTCTTGCGCCAACCCGCGAGCTGGCCATTCAGATCCACAAGGATGCATTGCAACTGGGCAAGCATCTTAATCTTAAATTGGCGCTTATTTACGGCGGCACCGACTACCAAAAGCAACTAGACAGCCTAAAGTCCAATGTCGATATTATCATCGGCACACCCGGTCGCATCATCGACTTTTACCGGCAAAATGCGTTCACCCTGGATAACGTGAAAGTCACGGTGATGGACGAAGCCGACCGCATGTTCGATTTGGGTTTTATTAAGGACATCCGCTTTTTATTACGGCGCATGCCGCCGCCGGAACAGCGCCTGAATATGTTGTTCTCGGCAACCTTGTCCTACAAAGTGACCGAGCTGGCTTATGAGCACATGAACAACCCGGTTTTGATTCGCATCGAAACCGAAGAAGTCACCTCCAAAGCCATCCAGCAAAGCGCATTTTGTCCCTCGAACGAGCAAAAGATTCCGTTGTTGGTCGGCATATTGAATCAGCACCAACCGCAACGCAGCATTATTTTTGTTAACACCAAACGCTGTGCCGAACGACTGGACGACACCCTCAACGCTAACGGCTACAAAACTGCCGCGCTCAGCGGTGATGTGCCGCAAGACAAACGCCAGCGCTTGTTGAGCGATTTTCAGGAAAACAAAATCACCTTATTGATTGCGACCGATGTTGCGGCCCGCGGCCTGCATATTGCCGATGTTTCGCATGTCATTAATTACGATCTGCCGCAGGATGTGGAGGATTATGTACACCGGATCGGCCGCACTGCGCGCTTTGGCGCCAGCGGTGTCGCGATCAGTTTTATCTGTGAGGAATATGCGTATTCAATGCCCGATATCGAAGAGTACATTGAGCAGAAAATTCCGGTCCTACCGATTACGGATGATCTTTTAGCTGAAGTTGTAAAGCCGGAAAGAAGACCTGAAAAAATCAAAACCGAGTATCAGGGAAAACGTCCGAATCAAGACAAAAGCTGGAAACCTAAAGCCCAGCCATCAACTCCCGAAAATCCTCAATAGCGGGATAAGCGGTTATTTCTTTTTTAGGCAGTTGGGTATCGGGCCTGCTCACCGAAATCAAATGCGTTATACCGAACTGCCTGGCTGAATTGAGTACCGCCAGACTGTCATCGATCAACAGCGTGGTTTGCTTTTCAAACGGCACGCGCTGTTGCAGCAACCGCCAAAAATCGGCGTGTTCCTTGGGAATCCCCAAATCATGGGAGCTGATAATGTCGTCGAAAAACGCCTGCAAGCAGGTTTTTTCCATCTTAAGGCCCAGGCTGCCCCGATGGGCATTGGTGACTAAATACACCTTTTTGGGCGATTGATGCGCTTTTTCCAGAAACTCCGTGACATGCGGCAATACCGCGATTAACCCGGAAATTTCCGCTTTCAATCCGACAATATCCAGCTCTAAAACATCACTCCAGTAATCCAGGCAATACCATTCCAACTTGCCTTCCATGCTTTTAAAGCGCGGCTGCAACTGCAACTTTGCAGCATCAATCGACAAGCCCTGTCTTTCGGCAAATTTAAGCGGAACGAACTCCTTCCAGAAATGATTATCGAAATTCAAATCCAGCAGCGTTCCATCCATATCCAGCAAAACGGTATCAATTTTTTTCCAATCAATCATCAGAGTGCGTTATATTTGTAAAAAATACTTAATAAAATAGCACAATGGCTGAAAAACCAACCATCCGTAACAAAACAACTATCGCTACCAGCCGATTATTCCGCATTGAATCGCTGGATATTGAGTTTAGCAATGGCCAGCTGCGCAACTACGAACGCTTGGCTCGAAGCGGTTCGGGCGGGGCGGTGCTGATTGTGCCGATGCTGGATGCCGAGACGGTATTGTTGATCAGGGAATATTCAGCCGGCGTGCATCGTTATGAACTGGGTTTGCCCAAAGGCAAGACCGACGCCGGTGAGTCCTTCCTGGAAGCCGCAAACCGTGAGCTTAAAGAAGAAGTCGGCTTTGGCGCCAGAAGCCTGTATCACTTAAGCTCCTTTTCCATCGCACCTTCCTATCTGGAACACATGACCGAGATTGTCATTGCCCAGGATTTGTATGCCGAAAAACTGGAAGGCGACGAGCCGGAAGAGCTGGAAGTCATTCCGTGGAAATTAAGCAATATCAATGAATTGTTGGCTACTGGAGAATGTACCGAAGCCCGTTCAATTGCCGCGCTGTTTATGGCAGTGGAATACTTTAAAGCGCTGTAGGCCGGAAACGCCAATTTGAGTTTAAGAGTTTTATAGAAAATGACGATTAAAATTACTGAGCGAAAAGCAGATGGAACTCCCTTTATAGAATGCTTCAATTGTTTTGAAAGAGAAAGCCCAAAAAAAGTTGGAACATGCTGGGAATGGAGTAGATTTGATGTCCAAACATCGAATCATCAAAAAAAATGGGGTGATTTAAAGATCATTTGCCTTAACTGTGGTCATTCACATCCAAGGTACAGCTTAGGGTTCGCAAAATATAAGCATTTGGACACTATTCATCTATGCTTGGTATCAGATGGTGATCACTTTTCTTCTAGATGTGGAGTGTTCTCTGGTTCTGTTACGATTCCGCGTCAAAATATTGAAGAGGTTAGAACAATTCCTAATTTCAAAAAAATGTGCAAAAAATGCGCTAGAGAGGAAGGCGTATCTTTATATCGTTATAACAATTGGTATTCTGAAAAAGACAAAGAACTTGAATTAGAATTCTATAGACACCTATGAAGAAAGGGCTAGCAATCTCATTACAATCGATAAAGCGGTTCCAATTTATCATCGTCCGTAACCGCTATTTTCTCCCTGGCTTTATTTTCCACAAACGCCTGGAACAGCTTTTTGCCCTGCCACTGATCGGGTTCCCTACTATACAAAATCCGGTTCAAATACAGAACTTCATCCCTTAACCTTGCGTCGCTTAGCTCGGCGATAGCGCCCAGACTCGCCGCACCATACTTTTGCCGCCCCCATGCCAGCAAGGCATCTTTGGCGGCCACGGCATTATTATCGGCGCAGGCTTTTTTCAGGCTTTTTACGCTGTCTTCCAAGCGTATTTCCCGCTCACTTTTTTCCGCAACCGGTCTTTTAGCCGAACGCTTAATCAGGAAATAGGCCAGTGTCGCCAACCAACCTGAGGCCAGAAACACCGAAACCCACAACCAGATATTTTGTTGTTGCGGCGGGATGCTAATCGGCGTCGATTGTTCAGATTTTTGCGGTTGTTGCACCTCCGCCGGAGCCACCGGTGTAACAGGAGCTTGTTGGGTTCCCGCCGCATCGAGCGCCGTGATGGCGGTTTCCGGAATTTTGGCGATTTCCATTTTTTGGCTTTGGCTGTTAAACCAGGGAATTTCTATCGCCGGCAGTTTATAGAAGCCCGCTTTTGAGGGAATGATGGCTATTTTTTCTTCCCTGAAAGCAATCAAGCCTTCCGGTTTTTTCTGTTCCTGCAACACCGGCTGATCAGGGTAGGTTTTCAACCGATCATCAATTTTGCCGATATTTATCTCGGGCAACTGGCCGACTGTTGTGCCTTTTGCCAGCAGCGTCAAGGTCCGGGTCAAAGGCTCGCCGACTTTCATTTGCTGGTTATCGCCCGACCATTCTTCCTTTAAAACCAGTTGTTCCGCAGAAAGCCAGTGCTTCCCGGTAAACGTTGCCGGAGCCGGTTTTACATCCAGCGTCACCGATTTGGATGAAATCTTTTTGGTTTTGGTCATCTGCGAATTAAAAAAGCCATTAAAATTCGGACGCGTATTAGCCACGATCTCTGCCGTTAACATCAGGGGTTTGATGGTTAAAGAACCGCTTTTTTGCGGAAAAATTGAATATTTACGCTCGGTAACCAGATAATTCACGCCGTTGATCTGGGTATTATAATTACTGTCATCGCCCAGTTTTTCAATCACTGCATCACTCAGTTCCGGTTCATTCAAGCTGGCCTGGGCGATCTCGACTCTTCTATATAAGCGCACGGTATAGAGAACCTGGGATTGCACATAAGGGCTCTGCGGCGTCGCCTCAACCTCCAGAAACAAATCATCATCGGTATCCACGGCTTTATTGGCCGTCGCCTGCGTAACCAGAATGCTCGCCGGCTGACTGACATCATCGCCAAACTTCACCGCAGGAACAACCAGGCTGCCGGGATGCTTGGCCATGACGTTAACCGTCCACTGTATGGTCTTGCTGGACTGTCCGTTAATCCAGGACGAATTGCTGCTCTGGCTTTGGCCGAGTATCTCGAAATCCTGTTCCAGCGGGCCAAAATCCGGGTCGTTATCCGGCGTGTCGTTGGCGGTAAAAATGATCTGGAAAGATTCATCCAGGCTGACCGGGTTGCGGTCGAACGACACGCCGATTTGTGCGGCGAATACATTGCCGGGCACCAAATTCAACAGCAACAGAAGAAAAAATAACTTTTTTATAATATTCATAGCTTCATCATTTAGATTAATCAAGATTCCAGGCGTCTATAAACGGCCGGTAAAAACACAAATCCTGAACTGTTGCGCCTCTTTTAGTTACTAAAGCGGACGCGAACGACTGCGCTCGCTCCATAGTCAGTTGCAGTGGCCAGCCATGCTGCATGCCCAGCAGCAGAACCGCCGCAAACGCATCACCGGCACCCACGGTATCGGCTATCGCTAAATCATCCACCGGCACAACTTCAATAAATTCCCCGGCGTGATTGATTGCCATTGCACCTCGACTGCCGCAAGTGACCACCAGAACCTCCAACCCATGTTGCGCCAGAAATAAACGCATTGTATCTCGCCGCGTGTTTTGTAATGGCGATAGATGCATTAACTCATCATCATTCAGCTTGACCCATTGTGCCTTATCGAGCCATTGATAGACCGTCTCTTTATGCCACCAAGGCGCTCTCAAATTGACATCGATAAAAACCTTGCCTTGGTGACGCGCGGTTAAATTCCGCAATGCCTGTTCCGATGTACGGTTACGCAAGGCCAAAGTGCCGTGATAAATAACGCTATACCGCCGGTCGACATCCCGCTGCTGCGCGGCAATAAAATCGTAAGCCTGATCGGCTAAAATATCATAGCCGGGCTCGCCGTTGTTGATAGTGACCTGCACCGTTCCGGTAGGATAATCGGGATCGGTTTGCAGGTTTTCAACAGCCATGCCCCAATCCAGCATGGCCTGCCTGATTTTATCGCTTAAGGCATCATTGCCTACCCGGCTGATAAAACACGGGTGTTGATTAAAAGCCTGAAGATGCCAAGCCACATTAAAAGGCGCGCCACCTAATATTTGCTGGCCGTCCGGGAATTGATCGAACAGCGCTTCACCGAAAACGGCGATTTGATTATTGATCATGTTTGTTTATCTTGTGACATGTTTACCGACTTAAGCTCCTATTGTGGGCGCGAATTCATTCGCGCCCACATGCCGATTTGGCCTACCAACCACCGGTATCACCACTTTCCTGACGGCCACGCTGCCCGTATTGATATTTAAATTTACGTTTTAACAACCCGGCCGGATCGTCGGGAATTCTTTTGAGCCATTGCTCGTTGGCTTGCTGTTGTTCATCCGTTGGCTCGGCCTTGCCTGGCGCTTGCTGTTTGTCTTGTTTCTTCGCGTCGTCTTTGCCCTGCTCGGCTTGCTGGGGTTTTTCGGCTTCCGGCTTCTTTTCCTCGGCTTTATCTTGCTGCTGCTTTTCTTCAGACTGCTGTTGGTCCGATTGCTTCTGCTCCGGTTTTTGCTCGGGCTTTTGCTCAGATTGTTTTTGTTCGTCAGATTTTTCCGATTGTTCACCCTCCTTGTTTTTCTCGGAATCGCCCTTGGATTGTTGTTTATCGTCCTTTTTTTGCTGATCCTGTTTCTTTTGCTCTTGTTTTTGCTTTTCCAGTTCCTTTTCTACGACCTCCTTGTTGTGTTTGGCATCGGCATCGTTGGGATTAATTGCCAGGGCCTTTTCATAGGCTTTTATAGCTTCTTCCAACTGACCGGCTTTCGCCAGCGCATTACCCTGATTGTACGCGCCGCTGGCGGACTTGCTGCTTTTCAGGCTTTCCAGCGCCTTGTCATACTCGCCCGCCTTGTACTGCGCCGCCGCTTTCCAATCCGGATTTCCAAATTGCTCAGCCGCCTTGGCATAATCCTGTTTTTTATAAGCCTGTTGCGCTTGCTGGTCCTTGGTCTGCCATAAGTCCTGCCAGCCCAACGCATAACTATTTTTAGGCAGCGGCAAGATCAGCAATAAGGCAAAACATAACAGGCCTTTCCTGAACGTCAGTGCGGCCAGAGGCAAGGCCAGTAATAATAACCAGGGACCTTTGTCCGCCCACTGGTCCAATAACAGGTTGTCGTTTTGCTTGCCCTGCTGCCGGGCCGATCTATCCATGCTGGCCAGCACAGTTTGAATATCCGCATCATTGGCCGTTATGGTTTGATAAACGCCATTCCCAGCCTGCGCCAGTTTTTCCAGATCGCTGGAATTTAATTTGGGCACTACGATATTGCCTCGCTCATCTTTAAGAAATCCGCCCTCCGGCAGCGCGATCGGTGCGCCGTCATCGGTTCCGACACCCAATATGGATAGCTGATACTTATCCAGTGTTTTGACTGCGGCTAAGGTTTTATCCATATCAACGCCATCGGTGACCAACAAGATCCGGCCTTTTTGCAGGCCTGCCTGCTTGAGCAACTCCACGGCTTTTTCCAATGCCGACGCGGTATTGCTGCCCTGGCTGGGCATAATGTCGGTATTCAATGCCGATAACTGACTGTCTATGGTCTCGGTATCGTCGGTCAACGGCGTTACGGTAAAGGCGTCGCCGGCATAAACCAACAATGCGGTCTGGCCGTCTTTGCGCTGTTTGAGTATGTCGGCGATTTTGTAGCGCGCCATAATCAAACGGCTGGGCTTAATATCGGCGGCGTCCATCGACCGGGACAAATCCAGCGCAATCACCAGGGCCGAGTCATTCCTGAATACCGGCGAGGGTAACCGTTCCCAGGTTGGCCCGGCCAGCGCGATAATCGCCAGCAGCGCGGCGATGGCTCCGGCCGTTATCGGCCAACGGCTTTGGTTGACCGCCTTTTCCTGCAACAGATACGGCAATAATGCGGCATCGCATACGGCAGACCAGTTGCCCTGACTCAGCTTGTTCCTTAGCATTAACACCAGTATCGGCAGATACGGTAAAACCGCCAGCAGCCAGTACGGCCTGATAAAATGGAATTCGGCCAGATTCATGACAACCTCACTTTAGACAAAGCAATGACTGCAGCCAGAGCCAATGCCAGCGACAACGGCCAGTAATACAGTTCACTACGGGGCCTGAAATATTGTTTGTCTTTTTCGACCGGTTCCAGCTCATCCAGCCTCATATAAATATTGTTCAGCTCATCGGTGTTTCTGGCACGGTAGTATTGACCTCCGGTGCTTTCGGCAATCTTGATCAAGGTTTTTTCATCCAGGTCGACGGACGGGTTAATCTTGCGGTTGCCGAAAAAACTGCGCACGATCATTTCATCCGCGCCTATGCCGATCGTGTAAATTTTCAAATGATTGGCTGCGGCCAATTCGGCGGCCTTTAACGGTGAAACTTCACCGGCGGTATTGGCGCCGTCGGTCATCAACACCAAAACCCGGCTGTTGACCTGCTCGCTTTTAAGACGCTTGACCGCCAAGCCTATGGCATCGCCTATCGCGGTATTGTCGCCGGCAAGACCGATGACCGCCTCATTCAATAAGGTCATTACCGTTTTTCGGTCGAAGGTTAACGGCGTTTGTAAATAGGCCTGGGTTCCGAACAGGATCAAACCCACCCTGTCGCCGACACGCCGGTTAATAAAATCGGCCGCAACCATCTTGGCTGCGGTCAGCCTGTCTACAGACCGCTTGTTGATCACAAAATCCTGCTCTTCCATACTGCCTGACAAATCCACCGCCAGCATTAAGTCCCGGCCGCTGACCGCCTGCTCAATCGGCTCGCCCAGCCATTGCGGCCTAGTACAGGCGATGACCAGAAACAGCCATGCAATCGCCGCCAACAGTAACGGCCATTGTTGGGTTTTGGAGACCGCTCGGGTTTCAATATCGGAAAAATCGTCCAAAAACGGGACTTTTAATGCCGCCTGTTCCACAGGCATCTTGGCCGGAACCAGCCAGCGGATTAACAAGGGTAAAGGTAACGCGGCCAGCAGCCAGGGCCATTCAAAGTGAATCATGATTTTGTCTGGGATTTAAGCCAGTCTTCGCATAGGTCGATTAATTGGGAAATTTCCAGTTCTGTGGGCGGCGTTTTTCGATAGGGTGCGTCAGCTAAAAGTTGCCCAATGCCCTCACTGAACGGCGTACCTTTTACCGAAGTGTCGAGAAATTCCAGCCATTGCCGTCCCGTTAAACCGGCTGCCTTTGTCCGTGGCGACACGCTGATCGCTACACGCCTGACCAGCACCGATAACTCACCTAATTTCTGCAGGTTATCCCTCGCTGCACCCTGTTTGATTTGGGCCAGCATTTTTTTGGCGGTTTTAAGCGCAGTCTTGCGAGTCAGCCTTTTATAAAACCAGACCAGCAAAATAATCAGCAACGGGATTGATACCGCCAGCACCCACCAGCCGATAGCCGGGGGCCACCAGCCTATGGCTTCGGGTTCGTGGATGTCTTTTAAATCAAGGAGAGTTGGATTCATTTATCTTAAACGTTGTATCGGATCGTCTATAGTGCTGCACTGAATAAACGCTAGGCCCATTTTTTTGGCTATCTGCTCCGCCTGATTCAGCCGCCGGGTAAAGTGTTGTTGATATTTTAATAGCCGCTGCCGGTCGCCGGTATCGATAACCACATCCCGTTTATCGTCGGTAAATCGGTAGCGGCCTTTTTCCGGCAAATGGCTTTCCAGCGGGTCATACACAAAAATCAGCACCACTTCGCAATGTCGCGACAGCTTTGCCAGATACGCTTCAACCTGATCGTTAATGCCGCGAAAATCGCTGATAATATAAACCAGACTGCCGGGGCGGGCGTGGTGCATAAGCCTCGCCAACACATGTTCCAGCGTAATCGTCGCTTGCTCTAAGAGATTATCGTCATCTTGATTGCTGATTGCGTTTAAAAACCGCAGTACGGCATGTTTGCCGTTTTGCGGTTTCAATTCACGGCATACGCTCCCCGTAAATATCTGTCCGCCAATTCTGTCGCCATGATGTTGGGCGGCCCACGCCAACAATCCGGCCAGTTTGGCGGCGAGTACCGATTTAAACACACCCCGCGTAGCAAAATGCATGGCAGGGCGGTTATCCACAGAAATAAACACCGGCCGCTCACGTTCCTCGCGAAATACCTTGGTATGGGTTTCGCCGGTGCGCGCCGTAACCCGCCAATCGATGCTGCGTATGTCATCGCCCGGTTGATAACCTCTGGCTTCTTCAAACTCCATGCCGCGGCCTTTAAAGCGAGACACATAACCGCCGCTTTGCCCGGCACGTATGGTTGAATGTTTCAGGTCTAAACCGGCGGCCGGTCTCGCCAAATCGAGCAGCGTCTTTAACGACACCGAAACCAATTCACTGGTGGTTGACGCTTGTTTCCCAAAAATCATCAAGGTACGGCAACTCTGGAAATAAGTTCTTTAATAAAATGATCGGTCGTGATGCCTTCCGCCTCGGCTTCGTAAGACAATATCAAACGATGCCGCAACACGTCGAAAGCCATATCCTGAATGTCTTCCGGACTGACAAAGTCGCGTTGTGCCAGCCAGGCTTTGGCTCGCGAACAGCGATCCAGCGCTATGCTGGCTCTGGGGCTTGCGCCGTATTGCAGCCAAGTGGCCAAATCCTCTCCGTAGACTGCTGGGTTACGGGTCGCCAGCACTATTTGCAGCAAATAGTTTTCAAGACTTTCCGCCATGTGCAAATCCAACACTTCATTGCGCGCGGCAAACAAGGTCTTTTGCTCAAGCGGCTGGAACTGGTCGCCGTTTTTTACTGCTCCGGAACGCGCTTCGGTTCTGGCCAAATGCAAAATGCTTTTTTCATGTTCCGCTTTCGGATAATCGATTTTTACATGCAGTAAAAATCGATCCAGCTGCGCTTCCGGGAGCGGATAAGTGCCTTCCTGCTCGATAGGGTTTTGCGTTGCCATAACCATGAATAATTTTGGCAATGGGTAAGTCGCTTGGCCTACGGTTATTTGCCGCTCGGCCATCGCTTCCAGTAACGCCGCCTGAACTTTCGCCGGTGACCGGTTAATTTCATCGGCCAGGATCAGGTTATGAAACAACGGTCCTTTCTGGAATTCAAACGTACCTTGCTGGGGACGGTAAATTTCAGTGCCGGTCAAATCGGCAGGCAATAAATCGGGGGTAAACTGCACCCGGTGAAAATCGCCTTGTATGCCTTTGCTTAATACGTTGATCGCCCGAGTCTTGGCAAGACCGGGAGCCCCTTCAACCAGGATATGGCCGTCAGCCAACAAGCCGATCAGCATCCGTTCAACCAGCACATCCTGTCCGATAATCTCCTGATTAATATAGTTTTTCAACCGCATTAATGCCGGTTGGGCGGTGTTTTTAGTGCCGTTTTTTTCTAACATTAGTTGTTCTGACATGATGATGTTTAATCTTAAACACAGTAAGAAAGCCTTACACATTAAGCGTCAGGCAGGTTTTTTAGCTCAAAATATTGTCCGCAAATCATCTTTTCAACGGAAGTTTGCCTATTTTATACAGTTATGGCTCAAGGCAACATAGAGTAAAACTGTTAAATAATTCTGAATAAGTTGTGGATGAAGATGTGGATAACATTGGCACTTGAGTTATCCACATCCTGTACACAAGATCCGGATAAGCTTAACTGCATTTTAGCATGCGATTCAAATAACTGATTTTATATATAAAAAATGACTTATCAACAGATTTTCGCTTACGTAATAGTAATAATAGGTTTTTAATATTTTCAATTTATTACTATTATTCCGAACAAAAAATCTGCCCGATAGCCCTAATCACCTATACTCTTTCGATCTGTTTATGTTTGCGATAGAGCAACTGAGGAAAAAAATGAGAATTACACTGCTTATTTTAGGAAGCCTTTTTTCCACCTGTACTTTTGCAGGCATTTATAAATGCACGGACATTAGCGGCAAGACGGATTACCAATCAAAGCCTTGCGACCCGCAACATAAAACAGTGCAAATTAATGTTAAAACAGGCAGCTCTGCCGAACTGGACGAAGAAAAACAAAAACAGGATTTGGCAAAAAAGGAACAGGATGAAAATCTTGAGAAGGAGCAGAAACTGAAAAAACAGGCGCAGTTAAAACAAGATGCGACGAGTGAAAGCGCAAAAAACCAGTTTCTTATTAAAAATAATCCCGAGAGGTTTTCAGCATTTTCTATCCCGCCTTATGTGCTTGATCAGTTGCCGGACTTAGTCAAAGAGTACCAAACCAGACTTCCCGACATTGAACGTCTAAGAAGACAAGCCGCAGAAAAAGCATTGGCTTCAGGTCAATGTACTCGCGTTGAAGCATCGGAATTACATGGTAAAAGCACCAAGCCGGCGTTGGTCTTTTCAGTCAGTTGCAGTAGCGGGAAAAGTTTTTATTTTACCGAGCAGGAATTAGCCAAGTAATTGCCTAAATGAATTCATCAAAAACAATATTAATTACAGGTTGCTCTACCGGCATTGGCTACACTACAGCCGTTGAATTAAAAAAACGCGGGCATTTCGTTATTGCTACGGCAAGAAAACCGGACGATGTGCTCCGGTTGCAACAGGAAGGTTTTACCGCAATCCAACTGGATTTAGCCGACAGCAGCAGCATTCAACAAGCGGTCGATTCGGCGATTAAATTAACCGACGGAAAAATCGATGCGCTGTTTAACAATGGCGCCTTCGGTCAACCGGGCGCCGTTGAGGATTTATCCCGCGATGTACTCAGGTTTCAGTTTGAAACCAATCTGTTCGGCACCCATGAACTGACCAACCTGATCATACCCTTGATGCGCAAACAGGGGCATGGCCGGATTATCTATAACAGTTCAATATTGGGACTCGTCGCCATGACTTATCGGGGGGCTTATAATGCCAGCAAGTTTGCGCTGGAGGCTTTGGCAGATACCTTACGCCTTGAGCTTCACAGCACTAATATTCATGTTTCGTTGATTGAACCAGGGCCGATCCTGAGCAACTTTAGAAAAAATGCTTTTGCCCTATACAAGAAGAATATAGATCCGACGCATAGCTACCATAAAGAAACCTATCAAATCATGGAAGCGCGCTTGCAAAAAGAAGGCGCGGCAGCCGCGTTTACGCTCTCTACTGAAGCCGTTACCGAAAAAGTTATTCACGCGCTGGAAGCCCGGCAACCTAAAATACGTTATTACGTCACTTTTCCGACCTATTTGTTTGCCGTTCTTAAACGCATTCTGCCCATGTCCTGGTTGGACGCTTTACTCAGAAAGGTTCAATAATGCACGATCTCGATGAAATTATTATCGTTTGCCCCTATTGCGGAGAATCCCTGGATGTATTGGTAGACACCAGTTCCGGGCCTCAGCAATATTACGAAGACTGTTCGGTTTGCTGCGCCCCGATTTTATTTGTCCTGTCTGAAGATCATGCGGGAGAAATGGTTATTGACGTCAAAAGGGATGATGAATAATTCCGCACTCATTGGATTTAAGCGACAAAAATGACGCTTTTAGAAGACCTTATAACCCTTTATTTATAAAGGGTTTGTTATTTTAAAAAAAGGGTTATTAATTTTTTCTATGCTAGAATGCTTATCGGCATCAGCCTTTCATTATGTTGAATTCTTGCTTTTTTGCTTAAATTCTCATTTTAATCGTTATGCTGACACAAAATATCAACAATATAGGTTTATATAATCAATGAAAACACTTAAAAAAATCGTAATTTCTCTTGCTATGGCAATGTCTGTGGCTGCAATTTCATCAACTGCTTTTGCTGCTGAAAAGAAAGATCCTAATGCCATAGTTAGAGAAGCGGCTGAAGGTACGATTGCTAAAATCGAAGAAGCGATCAGCTTAATCGAAAAAAACGGCAGCAAAGAAGACACGGTAACCGCCATTGCTGAAGCTCGTCAATTACAAAAAGAGTTTCGTTATGAACTGACTGAACGTCTTCGTCAAAGAGCCAATGATAAATTGAGAGTGGCTCGTGAAGCTTTTGAAAGCGGTGATGTGAAATCAGCAGAAGAAACATTAAAAGCTTCTTTAGCTCAATTCAAAGAAATGAAAACAACTTACGACGCAGCACATAAATAACAAACTGCTGTTAAGTCAGATTCAATCATTTTAGCGCCGCGATTGAATCTGATTTTTAAATTCAAAAATAAAACTCGCTAAAATCACTCTTTTCACTGCTCCACAGCTGGTTGAGAAGTTTCGAACTGTGTTAAAATCTTCCCCGGTGTAGGGCTATTATCATTAATAGTTACACAGCCAATTTAATTAAAAAATAACAATGACTTGAGGTCGATTGCAATATGAAAATTTTAAAAAAAATCTTACTTTCTTTATTAATTGCAGCTTCTATGGGCGCTGTTTCGACTTCAGTATTGGCTGAAACGGATAAAGGCAGAGTCACATATGCTCCTGCTGATGCAATTGATATGGTAGTAGGAAAAATTAAAGTAGCGCTTGATGCTACGGCTAGCGGTACACAAGGCGATGCACTTGCCGATCTGATTAAAGATGCATCGGATGCAAGTAAAGAAATCAACGCTAATGATAAAGTTGATATAGCTCGCTCAAAAGCCAATAACGTTCTGAAATCAGCCAGAAAACTTGCTCAAGAAGGCAAGGCAAAAGAAGCCGAAGAAGCATTAAAAGATGCATCCAAAAAGTTTGAAGCGTTGAAAAGCTTAATCTAATCTCCGCCTAACCATATCAGGATGCCGTCCGGTTTCCTGGTATGGTGTAAGACCCTTTCCGCTTTACCCGTCTAAAAAACCGAATAGCACAATTGTATAGCTATGTCGGAAGTCAAAGCGGTAACTCCGTTATTTAAAATCCCAACATTCATCCCGTTATTAGACTTGATTGTCAGAACGGTATTTCTCCGATGCCAACAGGAAAGCCGCAAATTGCTTGTCGGTGTTCAGGATATGATTGATTAGCCAGCTGTTGAGGAAGGACAGCAAATCTTCACGCGAAATCGGAATTCCAGTTTTAATATCATTGCGCACGGCGACTACCTTGGCTGAGAAACTGCGGTGCTGTCGGATGTGGGCATCACTATCCTCAATGTAGTCGTATTTCTGCATCAATCCCTCTTCCGTTTCAAAGTGGTACAGTGCGTAGCTGAGCAAATTACGGGTAATTTCTTCCAGGAATTTGGCGTTATTATTAGGGGTCAGCTTGATATTGGCTTCATTAAGAAGGTTGACGAGAATTTGATGTTGTTCGTCGATTTTACCAATTCCGGTGACCAGCTTGTCATGCCATACGATAAGATCGTAATCGCTCACTCCTGCTTTCCTTATAGGTTTGCTATTTGAGTAACTCATCAGCCAGAAAATGGTGTACCAGACTGGTCATATTATGCTGCTCGGCCAGCAATTGAACTTTGTCTGCATCGGCCTCAACGTCCATACCGGCCTGACGATGCTCGCACAGATGCGCGCTAATCTGATGGATATTTTGATGCACGGCATCAAGTGCATCAAACTCGCTTATATTGCGAAAATGGCTGGCGTCTTCCTCAGAATACCACTGGCCAAAACGACATTGCTGGTGATCCAGCAGCGATTCCGGAGTCGTGTCGTCGCACGGGTCCTCAAGATTAGCGATAACCCGATTAGTCCAGCTGCGGTGATTGGCTTCCGTTAGCAGCAACTCGAAATAATCCCGCGAAGTTAAATCAGAGGCAGGTAAACCCCACAATGGATCCGGCGTAAACACTGCCAGCCATGTGCGCATTCGTTTTGCCGACATCGGACTGGCGAGTCCGGAACCCTGCATAACATCGCATCCCAGTTCCATCAGCATGACTATCTGATCGACGTACTTCACACCTTTAGCAATCACTTGAAGCCGGGAGGATGCAGCCAAACCGACCACGCCCTCAACAAGTGCCCGGTCTTCCGGGTCTGTTAGCATGTCGGAAACAAAACTCAAGTCGACTTTCAAGGCATCGACGGCAAGATGATTCAAGCGTACCAGCGATTGCACCAGCGATGAAAACCCGGTGCCAAAGTCATCCAGCGTAACGCGGACGCCCATGGCACGGCATCTGCGAATGGCATCCCCTCCGGCAATCACATCCTTTAATGCGGCCGTTTCAACAATTTCTAATTCCAATCGCTGAATGAGTTCAGCGTCATATCCGACAAGCAATTCTTGCAAACGCCGTAAAAACTCCTGACTGTGCAATTGACAGGCGGAGATATTGACGCTGATATGAAGGTTAAACCCCGTCTCACGCCATTCATTCAATTGCAGCAAGGCGCTTTGTATTGTCCATTCGCCCAAGGCGATAATCAGGTCGTCGTGCTCGATCACCGGGATGAATTCGGACGGCGCTAAGATACCAAGAACAGGATGATTCCAGCATACCGAGGCCTCAACACCCACCACCTTGCCCAAATGGCAATCAACCTTGGGTTGATAATAAAGTTCGAACTGCCCTTTAGCCAATGCTTCGTCGATTTTCTTGAGAAAGTCCTGAGTCGTCTGATTACGCACTTCGTGTACGGAGTTAAACAGTTTATAGCCATTTTTGCCGGCTTGTTTGACCTCATACATGACCTGATCGGCATGGCGTAATAGTAAATCCGGGTCGCTACTGTCTTCGGGAAACAGGGTAACGCCGATGCTCGCTGAAATATGCGCAACCTGTCCGAAGATTTGGTACGGCGCCGCTATGGCGGCCACGATGCGTGCCAGGGTCTGTTCGCATTCACTGACCGTTGCGAAGCCGCCGAGGAGCAGGGCAAACTCATCGCCCCCGAAGCGGGCGGCGGTGTCTTCTTGCCGTATACATTCTTTTAAACGCTGGGCCACATCCCGTAGCAACCGGTCGCCTGCTGCATGTCCTAGCGTATCGTTAACTTGTTTGAAGCCATCCAGGTCAAGCATACAAACAGCGGCAATTTCCTGGTTACGACGACAGCGAGCCAAAGTCTGGTGCATGCGGTCAGCCAATAAAACCCGATTGGGTAATTGGGTAAGCGAGTCGTAGAAAGCCAGATTATTGATTTTTTCTTCTATAACCTTGCGCTCGGTAATATCGGTATAAGTAGCGACATAATTGATAACCTCGCCCTCATTGTTTTTCACTGCCGTGATAGTGACAAAGGTAGGAAGCACCTCAGCATTTTTGAGTTGATTCCAGATTTCGCCCTGCCATGTCCCCGTATGAGTAATGCTGTCCCACATCGCGGCATAAAATTTCGCATCATGCCGCCCGGATTTTAATATGTTCATCCTTCGATTAAGCAACTCCTCGCTTGAATAACCGGTGAGCCTGATAAAGGCCTGATTAACCTTGATAATGACATTGTTGATATCGGTGATGACCATGCCTTCCTGGGACTCGAAAGCGGTGGCGGCGATCTGAAGCTCGGTTTCCACCTGTTTGCGCTCGGTGATGTCGGTGATAAAACCGTGCCAGAGCGTTGAGCCGTCAGCCAGTCGTTGCGGTAGCGCATTACCGAGTAACCAACATTCCGGTTCTTCGCCGAACTTCAACCGATATTCCTGGATCCAAGGCGTTAAGTCTTGTGCAGAGGTTTGAATGGAGGCTCGATGATTTTCTAAATCATCGGGATGTACCACAGTAAATACATAGGACGCATCTTCACGAACATCCTCCGGACTAACCCGATAAATCTTGAATAGGCCTTCATTGGCGTAAGGCACGCAACAACTGCCGTCGAGACGCAGTTGGAATTGAAAAACAATTCCAGGCGCTTGACTGGCAATTTTTTGGAGTCGATCCACCGCTTCTTGCCGCGTTATTTCCGCTTGTTCCTGCTGAATTAATTGAGTCTTAAGCGGGCGAAATACCAGAAAATAGATAGCCGGAAAGAGCAGCATCAAAAGCCAAACGGCATCAAGCAGCGCGGTGTGCCAACGCGAAAGCGGCGGCAACATGTCGATAAACAACATAACCAGCGTCTCGCCGACAAAAATGGCACCGGCCAATGCCAAGAGCAGACGATTGACTGACTGAGAGTCTTTAATTGAAATCACGCCAGCTCTCACTCATCACGAGTAAATTTTTTTGGGAGTGGAAAAACCGGCTCATTACTTCCTCTTGACAGCCAAATTGCGTGTAATCATTTACTGATGCCCTATCAGCATAGCAATAACATTTCAATTTGTCTAACGGCGTTTCCTTGCCGGTTTAAAAAGTGATTTTTATTATCGTTGTATAGATACCCCCGTTTAAAGATGGATCACGGTTATCGGTCACACCGTAGGCAAGAATCTTTCGCTCAGCACCTGTTGATCCGGCACGCCTTTGGCTCGCGCGGCCGCTTCGGCAGCGTCGATCAGGGCGGGCGGTCCGCACAGGTAGATGTCGGGCAACACAACTGCACCGGCCAGGTCTTGAGCCAGGGCATCCACCGGCGTACCGCTAAAACCCAGCCAGTTATCTTCCGGTTTCCAGACGCAGTAAATTACCTGAAGCTGGGGCAGTTCCGCTTGCAACGCTTCCAACTCGGTCTGGCAAAACAAATCTTCGGCCCGATTTGCGCCGAAATAGAGCCGCGCCGGATGCGGTTCCTGAAACTCGGCCATGCGTCTTAACATGGACATCATGGGTGCCAGACCGGTGCCGCCGGCTACAAACCAGCGCGGTCTCAGGCCGCTTTCATGCAAGCCGAACGCGCCTTTGGGGCCGTGAACGATCAACGTTTGTCCGACGGCCGCCTGTTCCCGTAACCAGGTGGAAAAAAGTCCGCCGGGTTGCAGACGGATCAAAAACTCCAGCCGACCTTCCCAGTTGCCGGTATTGGCAAGCGAATAGGCGCGCTTGATGTCTTGTCCCGGCACTTCCAGTTCCATGAATTGGCCGGGCTCGAATTCGGCCACGCTGCCGTCGTCTTCATCCGGCGCCAAGCGTAGTTCCAAACGCAGGGTATTTTCGCCGACGGAATCGACGGCGGTGATTTCGGCATTCCTTACCTTGATTTCACCGATCAGGATACGGTCGTGATCAAAGGGCAGGGAAATGCGCAAATCGCTTTGAGGAAAGGTGCAACAAAGCAGGGTGCCGCCCTTTGCTTCATCGTCTACGGGTAGCGCGGCGGGGTTGTGTTTGCCCAAGGTAAAGTCGCCGTGGGTGACATCGGCATAACAAGTGCCGCAACTGCCCTGTCCGCACTGGGCGGGCAATACGATATGCGCATCGGCGGCCGCTTCCAGCAGATTTTGGTCTGTGGCGCATTCGAAACGGAGCTGTTCCCCGTCGCGGGTAGTCAGTTCAATAGCGTGAGTGTTCATATTTCGGTTGGACTCCAGATAAAAAATGTTGCCGGAAAAACTTACGTTTCCGGCAACAAGAGAGGATTAAGCCGCTTTGCGCGTCAGCGATGCTTCGATGTCAGCCTGCGCGGTGGTAATCGGCAACAGCCCGTATTTATCGACCAGAACCTGTACCAAATTTGGCGTCAGGAAGGCGGGCAGGGTGGGGCCGAGGCGAATGTTGCGGATGCCCAGCGCCAGCAAGGTCAGCAATACGGCAGCGGCTTTTTGCTCAAACCATGATACGACCAGGGACAAGGGCAGCTCGTTGACGCCGCATTCGAAAGCCCCCGCCAGCGCGGTGGCAATTTTAATCGCCGAGTAGCTGTCATTGCATTGGCCTAAATCCAGCAGGCGCGGAATACCGCCGATGTCGCCGAAATCATGCTGGTTAAAACGGTATTTGGCGCAGCCCAGCGTCATGACCACGGTGTCCTGCGGAGCTTGTTCGGCGAACTCGGTGTAGTAATTGCGACCGGGTGCAGCGCCGTCGCAGCCGCCGACCAGGAAGAAATGCTTGATAGCGCCGGACTTGACCGCGTCGATCACTTTGTCGGCCACACCCAACACCGCATCGCGGCCGAAACCGACGGTGACGACTTTTTCGCTGACATCCTCTTTGAAACCGGGCAATGCACTGGCCGCCTGGATTAGCGGCGCAAAATTCTTGTCGCTGATATGGCGCACACCGGGCCAGCCTACCGGGCCTGCGGTAAAAATGCGCTGACGATATTGGGCTTGCGGTTCGATGATGCAGTTGGAGGTCATCAAAATGGCACCCGGAAACGCGGCAAACTCTTTTTGTTGATCCTGCCATGCGCCGCCGTAATTGCCGACCAGATGCGGATAAGCCTTGAGTTTCGGGTAAGCGTGGGCGGGCAGCATCTCGCCGTGCGTGTAAATGTTGATGCCCGTATCCTTGGTTTGCTCCAGCAAAGCGGCCAGATCGCCCAGATCGTGGCCGGAGACCAGAATGGCCTTGCCTTTGATCGGCGTGATACGCACTTGAGTCGGCTGTTGCGCACCGAAAGTGCCGGTGTTGGCCTCATCCAATAACGCCATCACCTCAAGGTTTAAAGTACCCAACGCCATAGACTGATTCAGCAACGCTTCGGCATCGGTGGGATCGTTGCTTAGAAAATCCAGCGCATCTTCGATTCCGGCGTAAACAGTATCGCTTTCCCCACCCAACACGTAGGCGTGATGAGCATAGGCGCAAACGCCTTTGAGGCCGTAAAGCACCAACGAACGCAGGCCGATAATGTCCGCGCCGACTTGGTCGAGTCCGGCATTGATGCCCACATCGGCGGCCTGTTTGAGCATTCCGTCCATGTCGGCAGCGGGCTGCCAGGCAGCTGGACCGGTGAGTTGTTCAGGCGTAAGGCCTGATGTAAGCGCCGCAGTGATGTAGCTCGCCTTGACTCGATCCCGTACCTGGGCGGCTTCCTGTATCAGGGTAACAAAGCGGGTGGCGTTGAAGTTCACGTTGGTCAAGGTAGTGAACATCGCGTACAGCATGAACTCGCCGGCTGCATTATCCGGGGCATTCAGGGCGCGAGCGCGTTTGGCGTACTGGGCAATGCCCTTGACGCCGTGAATCAGCAAGTCCTGCAAATCGGAAGTCGTGGCGTCTTTGCCGCACATGCCTTTGGCAGTAGCGCAACCGCTGTCGGCATTGGAGCGGTCGGTTTGTTCGCATTGGTAACAAAACATCAGGTACTCTCCTCAAGATTGAATCGGGTTAATGACTATGAACAGTCACCGTTTTTTCAGGTTGATTGGAATTTTTCCAATACATAGGTAAGAGCACTTACCATGCCAAGCAAAAAACCTTATGTTTTCAGGTGTTGCCAAAGTATCGTTGTATAATTAACATCAGTTTAAAGTTGTTTAATTGACATCAACGTTATCACTATGACGACAAACTCATTTTCCGCCTCGTTAATTTCCATTGTTGCCGACCTGTCCGCGCGCATGTCGGCAGAACAACGCTACCAACGGTTGTTGGCGCATTTGTGCCGGATTTTTCCTTGCGATGCGGCGGCATTGCTCAGGTTTGAAAACCATTGTTTGATACCGCTGGCGGTTAACGGCTTATCGGAAGATACCTTGGGACGGCGTTTTATGGTCAGCGAGCATCCGCGTCTGGCGCAGATTTTGGCCTCCGATCAATCTGTGCGCTTTGCCGCCGATTCCGACCTGCCCGATCCCTACGACGGGTTGATTGAAACAGATACCGATCAACTGCTGGTGCATGACTGCATGGGGGTTACGCTGTTTATCGATGGCGAGCCCTGGGGCGTTTTGACAATGGATGCGCTGGCCCCCGGTACTTTCGACAATATCGACCCGATGCAACTCAACACCTTTATCAGCCTGACTGCCGCCACGGTCAAGGCTGCGGGACTGATTGCCTCTTTGGAGCAGAGGGTGCGTTATGCGACCCAAACCTTATTCAAGGAAAATACCGACCACGACATGATCGGCGACAGCGACTGCATGCGGAAATTGCGCAATGAAATTTCCATCGTCGCCCCGTCGGAACTGGCGGTGTTGATTTTGGGCGAAACGGGGGTAGGCAAAGAACTGGTGGCCCTGCGCATCCATCTGGAATCGACTCGCGCCGATCAGGTCATGGTCTACGTCAATTGCGCTGCATTGCCTGAGAATATTGCCGAGAGCGAATTATTCGGCCACAGCAAAGGCGCGTTTTCCGGTGCAATCAGCGACCGGACCGGCAAGTTTGAACTGGCCAACGGCGGCACGATTTTTCTGGATGAAATCGGCGAACTGCCGCTTTCCATGCAGGCCAAATTATTGCGCACCTTGCAAAACGGCGAGATACAGCGCGTCGGCAGCGATAAGCAAATCAAAGTGAATGTCCGGGTTATTGCCGCAACCAACCGCAATTTGCAACAGGAAGTCGCCGCGGGACAGTTCCGCCCGGATCTTTACCATCGTCTGGCCGTTTATCCGATGCACGTTCCGGCCTTGCGCGAGCGGGGAAAAGACGTTTTATTGCTGGCGGGCGCTTTTCTGGAAAAAAACCAGCAGCGTTTGGGCGTTAAAAAGTTGCGCCTGGATCAGGACGCCAGGAAAGCCCTGTTGGATTACCACTGGCCGGGCAACATCCGCGAGCTGGAGCATTTACTCAGCCGGGCGGCGTTAAAATCGGCGACCCCGGAAAATCGCCAAGCGGATTTCATCACCATTTCCCTGGCCTATCTGGATATAGTGCCGAAGCCTTTGAATGCTCTGCATGTCGACGCCGTACCGGGTTCATCGACAGCTTTATCCGCGCCGATAGACTTTAAAAACACGGTTGACGAGTTTCAGCGCCAACTCATCCAACAACAATTAGCGGCGCAACAGGGCAATATGGCTGCGACGGCGCGAGTGCTTGGGCTGGATCGGGGGAACTTTCATCGTTTGCTGAAACGGCTGGCGGTTAAAGCTGAAACCTGAAAATGATTTTTACTTTATTGGCTTAAGGTGATTTACGAGAAAGAGTATCCCACCAAAAATCTAAAAACATGTCCACGAAAGACACGAAAGACACGAAAAAATTGTGTTAGGAATGAAAACTAAATAACTTGAACAGATAACATCCCTTTAAGGGATGTTATCTGTAAATTGGGTTCTTTAAATTAGAGCTCAAATGGTTGAGTTATTTAATTTTCATCCCTACAGTGTTTTTCGTGCTTTTAGTGTCTTTCGTGGACGATTCTTTTGGTAGATTCATTATTGGAAGCCGCCTTATTTAGGGTGTTGATATAAATACTTCTGAAAACCGGCAAACACCTTGCCAATTTCTTCAGGCCTGCCCAAATCCGCCACGGCATCGGCAATCGCGCCGTGATACTTGATGCGCAACAACGGCGTCAGCTTTTCCCTGTCCAGCTCCTCGACGCCGACCTTGACGTAATGCGCCAGCACAAAATCGAGAAAGGCCTGCTGTTTGCTGTTGAAATGAGCATGGATTTCCACCTTTGCCCTTGCCGCTCTTTGTTCGCGGCTCAGTGGCGGCAAGGCATAAGCCACATGTGCCAACACATCGAACAAATCGCTGTTTTCGGCGTCGATAATCTTTTGCATTTCAAGCAATTGCTCTTTGCCGAAGCCTTGTTCGGCCAGCCCGAACAACAGTTTGGCTCGCGTATCCGGTAAACTCCACAAATCGCGCAACTCAGCTTCGTTTTTGAAAAACTCCGGCAACTTGCCGAACAGCGATTCCATAAATTGCTGCGCCGACATCGGTGTGCCGTCGGGATGCCAGAAACTGGTCACGGTCATGTACTGAATGCTTCGCTCCTTACCGTCGGCAAGCGTCACCTTCGCCTTCTTCTTGCATCCGCACGGGTGCCGGCCGCATTTTGGGCAAGGCTCTTGCTCGCATTCGCAAGGCCGCTGGTTGCAGACTAGACAAGGTTGCGGCAACGGCTTTTCACATAGACACGGATAGCCGCCGCATTTGGGGCAGGTTTCCGGCTCAACCGGTTCACCGTCCCACTCCGGGTCGCAAAAGTGATGGTGCGCCTTCACGAAATCGTAGATCGTGAAGTAGTCCTTGCCGTCGTAAAGCCGCGTGCCGCGCCCGATGATCTGCTTGAACTCGATCATGTTGGTCACCGGCCGCATCAATACGATGTTGCGGATATTTCTGGCATCCACGCCGGTCGAGAGCTTTTTTGAGGTGGTCAGGATGGTCGGAATGGTTTTCTCGTTGTCCTGAAAATCGCGTAGATACTGCTCGCCCAATGCGCCGTCGTTGGCCGTCACCCGTTGGCAATAGTTCGGGTTGCTGCTCGTTGTCATCTGGTTGATCAGGTCGCGCATCGCCAGCGCATGTTCCTGAGTGGCACAAAACACCAGCGTCTTCTGCCGCTGGTCGATCTGCGACATGAAAATTTCGACACGCTTCTTTTCCCGCTCCTTGATCTCGATGATCTTGTTGAAATCGGCTTCCTTATAAAGTTTGCCGTATTCAACCTCGCCTTCCATGACGCAGTCGTCAGCGGTGTAGATGTATTCGTCCAGCGTCGTGGAAATCTGCCTCACCCGGAACGGGGTTAGAAAGCCGTCGTTGATACCGCCTTTTAGCGAGTAGGCGAACACCGGCTCGCCGAAGTAGGCGTAGGTGTCCACGTTGTCCTTGCGCTTGGGCGTGGCGGTCAGGCCGAGCTGCACGGCGGGAGTAAAGTGGTTGAGAATGCCGCGCCAGTTGCCTTCGTCATTCGCGCCGCCGCGGTGGCATTCGTCAATGACGATGAAGTCGAAAAAATCCGGCGGATATTCGCCGAAATAAAAAGACCGTTCGGGCTGAGCCTGTCGAAGCCCATTATTATGAAACCCTTCGACAAGCTCAGGGCGAACGGTGTTGCTACCCGGCCCGCTCATAAAAGTCTGAAAAATCGTAAAGAAAATGCTGCCGTTCTTAGGCACCTTGCCCTTCTTGCGGATGTCCGCAGGATCGATCCGCACCAATGCGTCTTCGGAAAACGCGGCAAACGAAGAGAAATCGTTGTAGGCCTGATCAGCGAGGGTATTGCGATCGGCCAGAAACAGGATGCGCGGCCGCCGGGTCGGCTCACCGATCATCCTGAGCCTGTCGAAGGGCCCGTCACTCAGATTCCAGCGGGTTTGAAACAGCTTCCAAGCGATTTGAAAGGCAATCGACGTTTTGCCGGTGCCGGTAGCCAGCGTCAGCAAGATTCGATCGCCGCCTTCGGTGATAGCCTCCAGGACACGGTTAACCGCGATTTCCTGATAGAAGCGAATCGCCCAGCTGCCGCCTTTATCCGGATAAGGTACAGCCGCGAAGCGGTCGCGCACTCTATTCAACACGGCAAAGGTGCGGCTCCACAGTTCCTCGGGCGTCGGATATTGCGCCAGCTCACCCTCGACACCGGTATGCATGTCGATGCCGTAAATACCCTGGCCGTTGGTCGCATAGGTGAATCGAACGGCCAACTTGCCTGCATAATCCTTAGCCTGACCAACGCCCTCGGTAAGCAGCTTATTCCATGCCTTGGCCTCAATCACCGCTAACTTGGTGTTGCGATACTCCAGCACGTAATCGGCGGTCAGCGCCTTGCCGCGCTTGCCGTGGCCCTCAATGCGGCCCAGCGTGATCGAATATTCGCGGCGGATGCGGCTGCCTTCGATGACACCCCAACCTGCCGCTTTCAGAGCGGGGTCGATATGTTCGGCGCGGGTTTCGGCTTCATTCATCGTCTAAGGTAATCCGGGTTAAAAGGTTAAACAGCGGGGCGTTAATATAAAAATTTGTCCGGCCGATTTTTTTCTTTTGCACAAAACCATTGGCATCAAGCGCATCTAAATACTTTGCCGCAGTGATGCGCGAAATCCCTAAATCGTTTTCTACAAATTCAATCTTGGTATAAGGATAACGGAATAAATTATTCAGCAACTCCTGGCTGTAAAGTTTCGGCAGCTCGCTGCGCAAGCGTTGTTTGGTCGACTGCATCAACTCGCGTAAATTTTTGATTAACTTGATTTCGCTTTTGGCGGTAACGGCCACGCCTTTAACGATATAGACGCACCACTCGACCCAATCATGGCTTTCCCGAGTCGATTGCAGCAAGCGGTAATATTGGTTTTTGGTTGAGGTGATGTAACGGCTTAAATACAGCACCGGCAAATCCAGCAAACCTTCACGTTGAAGGATTAACAGATTCAATATCCGCCCGGTGCGGCCATTGCCGTCATAAAACGGATGTATGCTTTCAAACTGGTGATGGGCGATGGCCATGCGCAATAAAGGGTCCAGTTCATCATCGGCATGAATAAATTTCACCAGCTCGGTCATCAGCTGTTCTATCACCCGCACATCTTGCGGCGGCTCATACACTGTTGCGCCGGTATGCTGGTTTTTAAGCATGGTCCCCGGCAATTTTCTTAAACCGGCGTTGTTTTGCTCGACTGCTTCCTGCACCCGCAAAATCGTATTCAAGCGGATTAAGCCGGATTCCTGCACGTCGGAAAATCCCACCCTTAGCCCGGCAATGTAGTTTTGCACCTCTTTAGCGGCAGGCGACGCAGCGCTGTTGGGCTCGTAAGCGTAAAGCTCGTCATGCGTGGTGATAATATTTTCAATTTCCGAACTGTCTTTCGCTTCCTGCATAGCCAGTGTATCCAGAAGAATCGCGCGGTTAGGTAAAGCTTCGCACAAGCCTTTCAGCTCGGCTAAATAGCGATGCGCTTCAGTCAGGCTTTGCCAAACGGCTTTAACTTCCAGGCTGTCATGGCTTGGAATCTCTAATTCAACCACCTTCTTCACCCGCAACTCATGATAAGAAATTTAAATTATCTTATCATGTTAAGGATAACGTGTATAAAAAATAGAATTTTGTTATCACGTTATGGCGGATAGGTTTAAAAAACCGGTTTTTTATACAGGTCATAGTTCACCGCTGAAGGCTTGGTGGAGCAGGGATTTTTTCAGTTCGTCGAGGGCGGCGAGTTTTTGTTGGTATATGGATTCTAGGCGTTGGGTTTCTTCGCTAAGTGCAGAAATTTTCACGACAATAGCCTGCTGTTCTTTCAAAGGCGGAAGAGGAATTGGGTAGCTTTTTAGCTTTTGCCCATTAATATTTGCCTGGTTGACACTCGAAATCACAACAGTTTTACCATATTCCTTCGCAATTTTACTATTAAGGAAATAGTTCAAATAATCCGCATCAAGCAGGTTCTCTTTTCTGTGAATCCTTATCAAGTACCCTGCAAAAATTGCGGGCATTTCAGCTTTGTAGATAGCTGTTTTTCCTACTAATTCTGGACTATTGGTTCGGTTAAATAGAACGTCATTATTGTTCAGAAAATATTTATCAATTTCGCAATCGTCATCTGAATATACTAGCTTGTCCCACACAAATCGGCCACTTTGAATATTACCCATTCTAAGTACTGGTATTTTTCCTTGCTCCTTAGATTTTGCAGATGACCCATATTCAACCCTCGTGCAAACTTCACCCAGTGTCGTATTAATCCACCCTTCACCGCGCTGAGTGAAAACTGATTGTAGGTGGCTTTCGAACAGAGCGCTGGCATTTTTGAGGTTCTCTTCGGCATTGGCTTTGGCGGTGGCGATGCCGTCAAACGCTTTGTCGAGGATACCGACAATCCGCTGCTATTCGTCTATTGATGTCGGATAGCTAACCGCGAATCTCTCCGCTAAAACGGAACGCGCAAGTTCAGTTTGCCCACCGCACCCTTCGCCAGCTGCCATAATTGCTTCTTCAATAACGACAAGCATGTAGCCAAAAAAATCCGGGAAGAATTTTCCCGACTTTGGGCGAACAATGGTGACGTGCGAATCAACCGTAGTCGGTTCGGCCGGGATGTCACGAACCTGAGCAACACGGCCTAAAGTCCCGGTTCCCGTCGAATTAACCAGCACGTCGCCAAGCTGAATGAAACGCGCTGCATTGACGGCCTTTGCTTCTACGTCATGTCTTCGCGACCGTTCGTAGCTAACGCGATGATCTCGAATACACTTCTGGTTGACGACACATACGCCACCTTCTTCCAAATACTTTGGTGAGATTCCTCGGTTCAGCAAGGCGCACACCTCGCCTAGAGGCTTTGTCTTCCATCCGGTTTTCATAGCGAGCTCTCCCCATCCGTTCGTCCTGAGCTTGTCGAAGGATGATCGGATGGGGAGATGCCTTCGACTATTCGACTTGCTCTCGGCTCCGGGCGCACGGTGCTGGTGGTTTCAGTGAAAATAGCTGGTGTTGCTTGCCGCCTTTCGACACCGTTCATTCCTTCGACAAGCTCAGGACGAACGGTGTCGAAAGGCTCAGTCCGAACGACATCCAAGATCTCAGTCCGGACGGTATTATTGGTTCGGCAAGTATTTGATGATTTGGCAAGACGGGATACCTCGACCCAATCACCGCGCATCATGGCTTCCTTCTTTTTACGACTCCAGCCTTTGATTTGCCGCTCAGAGGTCAGTGCTTCAATCCGGGTTGGAAAGTCCTGCGAAAAAGCCAGTTGCAGGGGACGCCGTTTGAAGGTGTAACAACTGGTTATCGCACCCAGATGGTGTTCATGGATGCGTTTTTCAAGATTGTCTGTGTGGCCGGTGTAGTAGCTGCTATCGGCACAGCGGAGAATGTAAACCCAGAAAGCCATTACTCACTGTCCTTGTGTTCGGTTCTATTTACAAGTTCAGAGTCAATAGATGTAAGTCGTTGATAAAACACCACACCAACCCGCTCGATATGCTCTAACAAACTTGGGCTGTCGATGTAATTCCGGATCGACAAATCCACCTGATAGGGGATAGGCGAGTCTTCCAATCTACCGGCAATTTCGCCCAATATGCGATGATCCAGGCTATCGCCGGTTAGGGTCAGGTCGATGTCGGAGCCTTTCCGGTAATTGCCTTTGGCGCGCGAGCCATAGAGGATCGCCTGTTCGACCGCAGGGTAGTCGGCCAGTATCCGGCGAATGATTGCCAGGGTTTGCTCGGGAAGTCCAAAACTTGACATGGCTATTCTTTGTGCTGCATGTCTTCTTGCAGTGCAAGAAATTCGGGGTGATAAGTGTTAATGATGGCAACGATTAGAGCCTCCGCAATCTCCAGGTTATAGGTATGGCTGGAGAGATTGCGTTTTTCGATCATATCCATCCAGGTTTCGCCATCTTCAATCAGGCCACGCTTGAATGCCTCGCGCACGGCGCCACGCGAGCCCACGATGCCTTGAATGCCCTCGTAAGCCAAATAATCTTTCAATACATTCCAGGCCAATTCGTGAACAAACTCGAATCCTTGTATGACCCCCTGTTTTTCAAGGTTGGACAGCGGACGCTGCCGCGACAATTCAACTGCCAACGTGAGCTGATAGAGGGCAAGCTTATAATTCTCAAAGCGTTGTTTCCAGCGAATATCCTCAGTCATGAACAGCTCCTGATAATAGTTTTTTGATATTTCCAAGCACATTGGCCTCTCTGCATCCAATGCTGCAATCTCGTCCATGATGTCCTGGGGGCTGCGATGGATAATTGCTTCGCCGCCGTTGGGATTCTTTACCGAAAGGTCGAAGGTTGCCGGGTCGATGGTGGCAGCATCCACGCTCCAGCTTTTGGGCGA
The DNA here is from genome assembly GCF_000190755.2 of Methylobacter tundripaludum SV96. GTDB lineage: Bacteria > Pseudomonadota > Gammaproteobacteria > Methylococcales > Methylomonadaceae > Methylobacter_A > Methylobacter_A tundripaludum. The sequence continues at coordinate 2,061,041 of NZ_JH109152.1, forward strand.
GTCGGCGTTAGTTTGTTGCAATTCGATAAACTCGGCAAGATCGGCGTCGTTAAGCGGGTTGGTCTTGCCCATGTTGCGGCCCGGTTCGAGCTGGTAGTACCACGTCTTGCGGGTCGGCGCGCCTTTCTCGAAGAACAGCACCACGGTCTTTACGCCCGCGCCCTGAAAGGTGCCGCCGGGACAGTCGAGGATGGTATGCAGGTTGCAACTTTCCAACAGCAGTTTCCTCAAGCTTACCGACGCGTTATCAGTGTTGGACAGGAAGGTGTTCTTGATGACCACGCCGCCGCGTCCGCCAGCCCTGAGCATCTTGATGAAATGCTGGAGGAACAGGAACGCGGTTTCGCCGGTGCGGATCGGGAAATTCTGCTGCACTTCCTTACGCTCCTTACCGCCGAACGGCGGATTGGCCAGCACTATGTCGTAGCGGTCCTTGTCCTGGATGTCGGCAAGGTTTTCGGCCAGGGTATTGGTGTGGATGATGTTCGGCGTCTCAATGCCGTGCAGAATCATGTTCATGATGGCGATCACGTAAGCCAGCGACTTCTTTTCCTTGCCGTAGAAAGTACGCGTTTGCAGGATATTGTGGTCGCCTGTGGTGAGGTTGCCTTGGGCCGTCAGATAATCGAATGCCTCGCACAAGAAGCCCGCCGAACCGACCGCGCCGTCATAAATGCTTTCGCCGATTTTGGGTTGCACCACTTGCACGATAGCGCGAATCAGCGGGCGCGGTGTGTAATACTCGCCGCCGTTGCGCCCCGCGTTGCCCATGTTCTTGATCTTGGCTTCGTAAAGGTGCGACAGCTCATGCTTTTCGGTCTGCGAGCGGAAACGCAGTTCGTCGATGTGGTCGATGATTTCGCGCAAGTTGTAACCGCTGTGGATCTTGTTCTTGATCTCGCCGAATATCTCGCCAATCTTGTATTCGATGGTGTTCGGGCCATCGGCTTTTTGCTTGAAGCCGTGCAGGTAGGGAAACAGCTCGCGGTCTACGAAGTCGCGCAGATCGTCGCCGGTCAGCGCCTTGTTGTGGTCCGGCTTGCCATCGTTGTCCTTGGGCGCGGCCCAGTTTTCCCAGCGGTACGGCAGGTCAAGAATGAAAGCGTATTTCTTCCCCTCCAGCTCGGCTTCCATGGCCTTGTCCTGCTCCAGGCCGTCCAGAAATTTCAGGAACAGCAGCCACGAGGTTTGCTCGGTGTAGTCCAGTTCGCTGGCGCAACCGGCCTCTTTCCAGATGACGTCGTCGATATTTTTGAAGGCTTGTTTGAACATGGATTTTTTTCTTTTGAGCCGTTGTCCACTTTGGCCGACAACGGGTTATATATAGGGATAACTAAGGGTTATTTTGCGTACACCATTGAAATAATCGTCGGCTTTACAATTCGCCGAGTATGTCGCGGCGGTCGTTACTTGCCGATGCAAAAGCTGGAAAATATCTTCCCGAGCAAATCATCCGAGGTGAATTTTCCGGTAATTTCCGCAAGGCTGTTTTGCGCTTGTCTTAAATCTTCCGCGACCAGTTCTCCAGCCTGACTGCCTCTTAACTGGTCTAAGGCGCTTTCAACAAATTCATGGCCTTTGTTTAAGGCTTCAATATGCCGTCTTCGGGCGATGAACACATTGTCGGTCGCCTCGTTAAAACCGACGCTCTGTTTGAGGTGTTGTTTTAACAGTTCCATACCGTCGCCGGTTTTAATGGACAGGTAGATTTGGGTGCCGAGTTCGGTTTGTTTGATTTCCGGTTTCAGGCCCAGCAGGTCTATTTTATTGTAGATTTGGGTGATGTTGCCGCCCGACGGCAGGGTTTTTAACAGCGACTCTGTTTCCGCTTCCCTTGCATCGATCAGCAATAAAATTTTATCGGCGTTTTTGATCTCTTCGTGAGCCCTGCGGATGCCTTCCTGTTCTATCGCATTGTCGCTTTCGCGCAGGCCTGCGGTATCGATGATATGCAGGGGCATGCCGTCCAGCTGGATGCGCTCTTTCAACACGTCGCGCGTGGTTCCGGCGATGTCGGTGACTATCGCGGCTTCGTGTCCGGCCAGCGCATTGAGCAGGCTGGATTTTCCGGCGTTCGGTTTGCCCGCCAATACGACGGTCATGCCGTCGCGCAGCAGGCGGCCTTGTTGCGCTGTTTTTTGGATTTCTCCAATACGGTGCAGTATTTTGACGATCCGGTTTTCGACCACGCCGTCGGTCAGGAAATCGATTTCTTCATCGACAAAATCGATCGCCGCTTCGACATAAATTCTGAGCTCGGTCAGTTCTTCGACCAGTTCATTGATCTGTACTGAAAAAACGCCCTGCATCGATTTTTGCGCGGACCGGACCGATTGTTCGGTGCTGCTTTCAATCAAGTCGGCGACGGCTTCAGCCTGGGCTAAATCGAGTTTGTCATTAAGAAATGCGCGTTCGGTAAATTCGCCGGGGTTGGCTAAGCGAGCGCCTAGCGATAAAACCCGCCGTAACAGCATGTCCAATACAACCGAGCCGCCGTGACCTTGGAGTTCGAGTATGTCTTCGCCGGTATATGAGGCGGGAGCAAGAAAATACAGGATGATGCCGGAATCGATGACCGAGCCGTCGTCATCGGTAAAAGATGAATACTGGGCCAGTCGGGGAGTTAATGCTTTATTGACGAGGTGTTTGGCGATTTCGGGAACCAATGCCCCCGAAACTCGAATGATGCCGACACCGCCATTCCCTGGCGGTGTTGCAATGGCTGCAATGGTATCTAGGTTTTCTATATCCACGTAGGCCTATGGCATTTTAGCTATTTGCTTGGTGATATACGACTGTTGAATGATAGACAGGGTGTTGTTGACTACCCAGTATAAAACCAGACCGGCCGGGAAAAACAGGAAGAAGATGGTAAAGACGATCGGGAACATCTTCATCACTTTAGCCTGTATCGGATCAATCGGCGCAGGGTTTAAGCTTTGCTGGATTTTCATGGTGATGCCCATGATAACCGGCAATACATAAAATGGATCCTGTGAAGATAAGTCCTGTATCCATAATATAAAAGGCGCATGACGAAATTCAACGGTTTCGCTCAGTACCCAATATAAACACATGAATACCGGAATCTGCACCAAGATGGGCAAACAGCCGCCCAATGGATTGACCTTTTCCTTTTTATACAGCGCCATCATTTCAGTATTGAAACGCGGTCTGTCATCGGCAAAACGTTCTTGCAGTTCTTTAAGACGCGGCTGAATTTTGCGCATCTTGGCCATTGATTTGTAACTTGATTGCGACAATGGAAAGAACAGCAATTTAATACACAGTGTTACGCCGATAATGGCTACGCCCCAGTTACCGGCGGCATCGTGGATCTGGTTCAACAACCAATAGATGGGTTTGCCGATAAAGGTTAAAAAGCTGTAATCAACGGTAAGCTCAAGCCCCGGCGCTATTTTTTCCATCATAGGCTGGATCTTAGGACCGGCGAATAATTGGGCAACAAACTGCGCATCCGAGTTTGCGTTAACGGTAACCGGTGCAGAATAAGTTCCGATAACATAGTGGCCGTCATTCAGCACTTTGGTATAAAAGTGATTTTCCTGATCGGCAGGCGGAATCCATGCGGAGGCAAAATAATGCTGAATCAATGCGGTCCAACCGCCTTTGGTTGCAACATCAAGATTTTCATCAGACATGTCATCAAAGCTTATTTTTTGATATTTTTCTTTTTCGGTATAAATAACGCCGCCGTCATAAGCTCTCATACCGCCGGTCAGCATGCCACCTTTGCTAGTCGTATCCGGCGCTTTAAGCAATTGGCTGTACTGTCTGCCCGACCAAGGCTTGGCGGAATCGTTTTTGACTTTTTGTTCGAGCGTGATGTCATAACTGCCGCGTTTAAAGGTAAACAGTTTGGTAATAGTCAGGCCGTTATTATCAGTCCATGTTAAGGGCACTGTTAAACTGTCTTGTCCTGGTTGCAGATCATAATTGGTCTGCTCGTTTTTAAATACGGTGTGATGACTCGGTGCAGTTGCAAAACCGCTGTCGGCAATTAAACCGCTTTGTGCGACAAATAATTTTTCCTGACTGCTGTTAAACAAGCGTACCGGAGCGGTATTTTTTTCCGCAACGGATAAACCGATCATCGCACGTAATTTGTCTACGACGGTGTTGGATTTTTCTATCGGGTAGGTTAGTAAATCCAGATTCTGGATGGTGCCGCCTTTCAGATCAATTTGAAGCGCCAGCACATCGGTTTTAACGGTAATGATGTTGGCGGATGACATTGTTGCCAATGGCACGGCTGCGGTATTGGGTTCTGCCGTTTCTGTTTGGGCTGATGCGCCGGTGGCAGAGGGTAAATCTTCTTTGGTATTGGTTGCTACGGGCTCTGTAATCGCAGCAACTTCAGGTTTCGGGCCATAATCCAGTTGCCAGGCTTGTTGCAGCATAAAAACAAGCATCGCAAAAGTAACGATCAGTATAAATCTTATATTATCCATTCTTATTACCAAATTTTTCTGGAACGGGATCAATGCCACCTTCATGGAACGGATGGCATTTTAATAATCTTTTGAGGGAGAGATAAGAGCCGATAATGGCCCCGTGGAGCTGAAGCGCTTCCAGAGAATAACTTGAACAACTTGGATAGAAACGACATCTATCGCCTAGCAGAGGGCTAATAAAGTATTTATAAAACTTTATAATTGCTATGAGTATGAATCGCATCGGGATACCAGCTTAAGCCAATGCCTTTCCAATGATTTTCTTAACAAATCCAGCGGAGCATCTACGGCTTCTCTACGAGCCAAAACAACAATATCAATATTCCCCAAATCGTGTTGTTTTATTCTAAAGTTTTCCCGGACAGTTCGCTTAATCACATTCCTGTGTACTGCCTTTCTTATATTTTTTTTAGCAATTGCCAAGCCTAGCCGCGGATGATCGAAATCATTCTTTATGGCTAATAGGGTAAAATATTGGTCACTTGATTTTACAGGCTTAGCAAAAACCTTTTTATATTCAGCCGGTTTTTTTAACCGTAACTGCGGGGAGAAACCAAAAACTTCTTCAGCCACCAACCGTCAACTAAACGGTTAACTGGGCGCGACCTTTTGCTCTACGAGCATTCAGAACTTTACGGCCACCTACTGTTGCCATTCTTGCACGAAAACCGTGGGTTCTTACGCGTTTGATTTTACTTGGTTGGTATGTTCTTTTCATTGTACTTAAGGCCTGATCGGATGAGTGTTAACAAAAACAGATAAAAAAGACAGCGGATGATAAAATAAACCACTTGACCTGTCAATTCTGTAGCGCAATGTTTTATTGCTGTATAGTGATAAGAAGCGAAATTACACTATTAATTATAATCAACTTTTTACTATTTCAATGAGCTCAATTTGGAACAACTGCCTCTCTAAACTTGAAAATGAAATTTCAGGTTCTGACTTCAGTACATGGATAAGGCCTCTACAGGCCATAGAAAGCGACGAACAAATAAAATTATTGGCTCCTAACCGCTTTGTACTTGACTGGGTTAAAGAGCACCATTTTGCAAAAATTGAAGAAACTATTTATGAGTTTTCCAACGGTACATTAAATTTGAGCCTGGAAATCGGTTCCAGAAATTCGTCCGTTGCAACGGCAGCTAAAGTAGCCAAGCCTGCCGGAAGCCAAAAAAGCAGCCCCAACTTCCTCAATAAGGCGTTTACGTTCGATAATTTTGTCGAAGGTAAATCCAATCAGTTGGCAAGGGCCGCTTCAATGCAGGTTTCCGAGAACATCGGCAAAGCTTATAACCCATTACTTATTTACGGCAGTTCAGGTTTGGGTAAAACCCATATGATGCATGCCATAGGCAATGCGGTTTTACAAAAAAATCCTTCAGCGACCGTCGTTTACCTGCACTCTGAAAAATTCGTCCAGGATATGGTTAAGGCATTGCAGCAGAACTCCATTAACGCCTTTAAAGAATTTTATCGCGGTGTCGATGTACTTTTAATCGACGATATTCAATTTTTTGCCGGAAAGGAACGTTCCCAGGAAGAGTTTTTTCATACTTTCAATACGCTGCTGGAAAAGAAACACCAAGTCATTTTGACCTGTGATAAATATCCTAAGGAAATTATAGGTCTTGAAGACCGCTTGAAATCACGGTTCGGCTGGGGACTTCCTGTGTTAATCGAGCCGCCTGATATGGAAACCCGGGCCGCTATCTTAATGAAAAAAGCGGCTTTGGTTAATATTGAACTGGCTCAGGATGTGGCTTTTTTTATCGCCAAAAGAATTCCGTCCAACGTTCGTGATCTGGAAGGGGCTTTAAGGCGAGTCATTGCCAATGCACAGTTTACCGGCCGTGAAATTACCATCGAATTCACCAAGGAAGCGCTGCATGATTTAATTTCCTTGCAGGATAAACTCGTTAATATCGACAATATCCAGAAAACGGTTGCTGAATATTTTAAAATTCGCGTTGCCGATTTGTCATCAAAAAACAGAAAGCAATCCATTACCAGGCCAAGGCAAATGGCCATGTGCCTGGCCAGGGAACTGACATCGCACAGCTTTCCTGAAATCGGCGATGCGTTTGGCGGTCGTGATCACACCACGGTAATGAATGCCTGCAAACGGATTGCCGAGTTAAAAGAAGCCGATAACAAGATTGCCGAAGATTACTCCAACCTGTTGAGAACCCTGTCACATTGATCGGGAGCAACCTGTGGATAAAATGTACTTTTACTAACATCGTTTAGTTAACTACAATCCGTACACGTTAAACCAGCACCCTTAAACACATTATTTATAACAACCCAGCTAATTGATTATTAAGGATAAAAAGCTGTTTTCAACAGTTTCCTTTTAAGCTAATAGTAATAATAGAAAAATATTCTTTTATGAAATTTATTATTAATAGAGAAGAAATCCTGGTCCCTTTGCAGCAAATAGTCAGCGTGATAGAGAAAAGGCAAACAATGCCTATTCTTTCCAATGTCTTGATGGTTATCGAGGAAAATCAGCTTATTTTGACCGGTACTGATCTGGAAATTCAGATCATCGCTAAAATCAATATCGCAACAGCTACGCCGGGTTCGATTACGGTGCCGGCCAGAAAGTTTTTGGACATTTGCAGGCTTTTGCCGAATGGCGCTGAAATAAAGTTTGAGTTGCAGGACGATAAAGTAAAAATCGCCTCCAGTCGTAGCCGTTTTTCCTTGAGTTGTTTGCCTGCAGATAATTATCCTGAATTTGCTGAATCTGAATTAGAGAATCACTTATTCATTAATGCCGGAAAATTTAAAAAAGCGCTCGATAAAACGGTATTCTGCATGGCTAATCAGGATGTTCGTTATTATTTGAACGGCTTATTGCTTAATGTATCCAACAGTAAGTTGAAACTGGTTGCATCGGACGGGCATCGCTTGTCCATTTATGAGGATAACCTCGATCAGGCTACCGGTTTTGAAGCTCGAATTATTCTTCCCAGAAAAGGCGTTCTCGAACTGAATCGATTGCTCGACGATCCTGAGGCTGAATTGAAAGTGGAGTTTTCCAGCAACAATATTAGAATTTTTATCAAGAACCTGATTTTCTCGGCGAAACTGGTGGATTCTAAATATCCTGATTTCGGCAAAGTTTTCCAGCAAGAGTTTTTTAACCAAATCCATATTCAAAAGCAGATACTAAAAGAAGCATTGACCCGTGTCGCTATCTTGTCGAATGAAAAATTCAAGGGCGTGACCTTTGACATTAAACCCGACAGCCTGAAAATCAGCACTCATAACCCGGAGCATGATGAAGCCGAGGAAGAACTGTTTATTGAATACACCGGTGAACCGTTAACTATTGCTTTTAATGCCCAGTATTTATTGGATGCTGTTTCAAATCTGGATTCCGAGCTTGCAGTTTTGACTATTGCCAGCAATGCCAGCAGTTGTTTTATAGATGAACCTGGTGATTGCGGGTATAAATTTATCGTTATGCCGATGAGACTGTAATATTGCAGTTATGAGTTTGTTGAAACTGGATATTTACGGGGTTAGAAATATTCAAAAAGAATCCATCGTCCCTTCTCCGGCAATTAATCTAATTATTGGAGAAAATGCCAGTGGAAAAAGTACGCTCATTGAAGCCATTTTTATTTTGGGACGAGCCAAATCTTTTCGTTCTTCAGCCATCAAGTCCGTTATCAATTTTACGCAAAATCATCTGGTTGTTTCAGCACAAACGGTGCAGGAAAATGGCAGTCACCTGCATTTGGGCATACAACTGGATGGTAAAAATATTGAAATTCGCATCAATCAACAATCAAAACAAAAACGCTCGGATTTAGCCTATGCGTTGCCGTTGCAACTGATTCATCCCAAAAGCTATGAATTACTCGATGCCGGTTCGCAAATCAGGAGAGAGTTTTTAGATTGGGGCGTTTTCAATAATGATCAAAACTTTTTGCCTGCATGGCGCAAGTTTAAAAAAGCCTTATCCCAACGCAATGCGCTGTTAAAAACAAGACGGCTTGAACAAATCAATGTTTGGGATAATGAACTTGTTTATTACGGTACAATAGTCGATAGCTACCGTCAGCAATATTTAGAAAAATTCAAGCCTGTTTTTATCGAGATTATCGGCAGATTTCTCGCCCTTGATGGACTCGACCTTAGGTTGGTCTCCGGTTGGGATACGGCTAAAGAATTCAGCCGGGTTTTAATTGAAGATCAGGATAAAGACTTACGCTACGGATTTACCCATAGCGGACCGCATCGAGGGGATTTTCAATTATTGGTCAATAACCGGATAGCAAAGGATTTTGTTTCACGCGGTCAATTAAAGTTATTGGTCATGAGCTTAAAATTGGCGCAGGTCCAGTTGCTTGCCAACGAACAAAGCCAGACCGGCTGCATATTGATTGATGATTTTGCGGCTGAACTCGATGTAGTTAATCGTGCTAAATTATTGCACTACTTGTCAGAGATGGCATGCCAAGTGTTTATAACGGCTACAGAAACACAAGATTTTGGCGATTTAAGCCAGATAAAAAATTACAAAATGTTCCACGTGGAACATGGCACCATAAAACCCGTGTAATGTTCCACGTGGAACATTCACAACCAATAGGAAAAAAACAATCATGAGTAACTCCGTTGATCAAGTTGTCGAAACGTCAAGCCAAACGGCCGCTATAACAACTGCCGCGCCTGAATACGACAGTACCAATATTCAAGTGTTAAAAGGGTTAGATGCCGTAAGAAAAAGACCGGGTATGTATATCGGTGATACGGATGACGGTTCCGGGTTGCATCACATGGTTTTTGAAGTCGTCGATAATTCGATTGATGAAGCCTTGGCAGGATACTGTAAAGAGGTCAGGGTGATTATTCACAGCAATGGCTCAGTCTCTGTTTCTGATGACGGACGGGGCATTCCTGTTGATATTCATAAAGAAGAGGGCGTGTCTGCGGCGGAAGTTATCATGACGGTACTGCATGCCGGCGGTAAATTTGATGATAATGCCTACAAGGTAAGCGGCGGTCTGCACGGTGTAGGTGTATCGGTTGTTAATGCCTTATCCGAAGAGTTGAATCTTGAGGTGCGCAAGAATGGTCAGCTTTACAAACAGCAGTACCGTATGGGGAATCCGGTTGCTCCATTGGCCGCAGTAGGTCCGGCCGAAGGTTCCGGCACCTTGATAAATTTCAAGCCCAGTACGGAAACGTTTACCGATGTCGAGTTTCACTACGACATCCTGGCAAAAAGGCTCAGAGAATTATCCTTCCTGAATTCCGGCGTACGTATCAGCCTGGAAGATGAGCGGTCTGATCGACAAGACGTATTCGAGTTTGAAGGCGGCATAGGCGCTTTTGTTGTGCATCTTAATAAAAACAAAACGCCGCTGTTCCCGGAGGTATTTCACTTTGTAGCGGAAAAAGAAGGTGTTGTTGTCGAAATAGCTATGCAGTGGAATGATTCTTATCAGGAGAATGTGTTTTGCTACACCAACAATATTCCCCAGCGTGATGGCGGCAGCCATTTGGCCGGCTTCAGGGGCGCTTTGACCCGGACCATCAATCAATACATTGAATCCAGCGGTTTGGCTAAAAAAGAAAAAGTACAGACGACCGGCGATGATGCCCGAGAAGGTTTGACGGCGGTTCTTTCGGTTAAAGTGCCTGACCCTAAATTTTCATCTCAAACCAAAGACAAGCTGGTTTCTTCGGAAATTAAACCGATAGTCGAATCGACGATGAATGAGAAGTTACAGGAGTTTTTGCTCGAAAAGCCGCAAATAGCCAAAGCCATCGTCGGCAAGATTGTCGAGGCCGCCCGTGCCAGAGAAGCAGCCCGTAAAGCGCGTGATTTGACGCGTCGCAAGACCACGCTGGATATTGCCGGATTGCCGGGCAAGCTGGCGGATTGCCAGGAAAAAGATCCCGCGTTATCCGAACTGTTCCTGGTGGAAGGGGATTCTGCGGGCGGATCGGCAAAGCAGGGCAGGGATCGTCGTACTCAAGCCATACTACCGTTAAAGGGGAAAATTCTTAACGTGGAGAAAGCCCGATTCGACAAAATGATTTCCTCGGAAGAAGTTGGAACGTTAATTACCGCGTTAGGCTGCGGCATAGGCAAGGACGAATATAATCTGGCTAAGTTGCGTTATCACCGCATTATCATCATGACCGATGCGGACGTCGATGGATCGCATATCAGAACCTTGTTGCTGACGTTCTTTTATCGTCAATTACCCGAGATCGTCGAGAAAGGCTATATCTATATTGCCCAACCGCCGTTGTATAAAGTTAAAAAAGGCAAACAAGAGCATTACGTTAAAGACGATGCCCAGTTGAATGAATACCTGATTCAGCTCGCCTTGGATAAAGCCCAGCTGTTTACCGATGTATCGGCACCGCCAATTCAAGGGCAGGGCCTGGAAAAACTGGCTAAACTGTTTACCGAAGTAGACAGTATCAATAATCGTTTATCCAGACGTTACGATGAAATTTTTCTGGAGCAGTTTGCCTATATGGATGTGATCAGCGATGAGCTCAAGCAGGATCAACAAAAGCTTGCCGCCTGGTTTGTCGATATGGAGCAACGGTTGACTGACTGTGACAGTAAGGCGATATACATCGTTGAACTGGACTACAAAACAAGCAATGATTTTTCTGTCGTGGTTAATAAGCGACTGCATGCAATAACCAAAACCTTTGTATTGCCGTCGACCTTTTTCAATGGCAAGGATTATCACAAAATCGCGCAATACGCCAAAGACACGGCGGGTATGTTTAACGAAGACTCATTCATGCAAATGGGTGAAAGACAGCAGCCGGTCAGCAACTTTAAACAGGCTTTTGAATGGATGATGAAGGAAATCAAAAAAGGCCAGCATATCCAGCGTTACAAAGGTTTGGGCGAAATGAACCCGGAACAACTTTGGGAAACCACGTTGGATTCAAATAACCGCCGCTTGCTGCAAGTCAGAATCGAAGACGTGATTGCGGCCGATGAGATATTTACCACGTTGATGGGCGATGTCGTAGAGCCGCGTCGGGATTTCATTGTTAAGAATGCGTTGGATGTTACTAATCTGGACGTGTAATATTTATACCTGTCGGATCTCATAATTTATGAAATAAATCTCACAATTGTGAAATGAAATCTCATAATTAATGAAATAAGCTCTAATGGCCACGAGTGACCAGTTGGTCACATCCAAAATAAGCGTAGACTGGGTAGAGCGATAGTGAAACCCAGTTTACAGAGTTTGCTACTGTTGTTCAGCGGTTTGCCAGTTTCGTTTTGGACGGTCAGTTGACCATTTTCCTTTGTCAATAGGTACAGTTAGCTAGTGCTTCATTATTTTTCAGAGATAGTTGGATGTGGATATGGTCTTGCTTCTTCTATTGAGTCCCAATGTGGGACGAAGGGAACAGGTCCTCGCTCTTTACAAGCAGTCTCACACAACGAACAAATGAGGCTGGCAAGAGTTGACTGGTGACTGCTTTCGACTAAAACAGCCCACTCCGAATGTGAGTCCACGCAATATTTTCAAGCGAGTTGACGCCATAAAGGGACATGCGGCTGGTGTTCGCACGTTCACCAAAAATTAAAAACACGATAATTAATTTCTTTCTCTTTCCATCAGGTAAATTCGCGCTTTTAGATAAAAGCACCGCGTCTCCACAAATCCTTAATGTAAAAAACAGAATACCGAAAAAGAACATGGGTTAAAGCGATTTACGCCAGGCAAGGAGTTTGTTTGTAGATTAGTGTACTTCGTGAAATTTTAGCGGCTAAAATATTACGACAAATTACTTCAATCTGGCCACCATAACAATCAATACAAACATATTTGGCGCCCCGGTTGTTTTTATAAAGTTAATTGCTTAATTAGAGTGCTTATTTATTTCGATATATCGAATAAGTAATTGATTATAAAAACAAATTGAATATTTTTCATAATTCTATTATTCTTATAGAAAATTACTGAAATAAGGCTCCTCTCCATGACACCGTTCGGGTTGTTTTTAGAAAATATTAGGCGTAGTCGTCAACTACAACAAAAACAATTGGCAGCAGACCTTGGTGTTCAAGCCTGTTACATCAGTTCGTTGGAAAAAGGTCGGAAAGCACCGCCATCCAAAAAAGTACTTGAAAGGCTGATTGCTGCATTGGATCTAAATGAGGAAGAGCAAAGCTTAATGTGGGAAAGTGTGGAACAATCCGAATTGTCATTTAAGTTGCCTGGCAACATGATACTCGCTGAATATCAATTGATAAGCCGATTAAAACAACAATTGGGAAGATTAAGCCAAGAACAAATCACGATTATGCTAAATGTTCTTGCATTAAACACCACATCGAACAAGCAAACAAAAACAAGGAGAATGAATATGTAAAGTGCAACACGGAACAAACCAGTCGGCTTGCCCCGCGCTGCAAGCGAAGTAGATACTCCGCCGTGAGAAAGTATAGTATCTCCCCGCTCACAACTCTCGTCAAGCCAACTCTGGCCAAATTACCACTAACAGAAAACTTTATTACCGTATTCGGTAAGGAATAGTTATGTCTATACACTCTAATGGCGAGCGTAAAAGCGCTGGTCAGAGCGCCGCTTTGCGCCTGAATATTACGCCACAGCCCAAAGCCGAGCGGGCAAGAGAACCGGTTACACCCTCTCGTGGGCTTGTCCGGGGACAATTCCCATCAACGAAGATGAAGCGCATGATTGCTTGGGAATCCCAGCTGGAACAAAAAGCCTGCTATCACTTTGAATTTTCCCCTGCCGTCATAGCATTCCGCGAGCAGCCGGAAACTCTTTATTTTCCATACCAGGAACGTATGTGTCGTTATACACCGGATTTTGAGCTAACCCTATATAACGGCGAAATCATCTATGTCGAAATAAAGCCATTGTCCAAGCTGCGCTCACCGCAAATACTGGAACGACTACAACTAGCAAACCAGTTTCTGGCTGAAAAGGGCTACAACTTCATCGTCATAACTGATGAAGAACTGAATTTTCCGAATCGAATCAGGAATTTTTCGATACTGCGTCCTTATCTGCGGTTCGAGATCGCCTTTCACATCTCGCAGCAAGCCAAGGCATGGCTGGCTAATGCCAACGATCCAACGTTTGGGGCGTTGAGCCAATTTTTTGGCTTGCAATCCATAGCCTTTGCACTGCTTGCGCAGTTGCATATCCGAATTGATCTCGATCAACCGCTCAATTTAGCAAGCACTCTTTTTACCCCAGCTAATGGAGACCATCATCATGAAACTTGCCTCTTTACATACCGGACAGGACCTGATTTTAGACAATGTGCCATTCCGACTGATTCGCATTCTTGAAGACGGTCAATGTCAATTGGAGCGAAAAAGCGATTTGGCATTAAGCAGTTATTCCAAGCAAGAACTTTTGGGCTTTATGAGCACGGGAGAACTCATTTTATGTGGGCAGCAGACCGTAACAACGACTTCGGAAAATAATCAGCGGTTAGAGAGCGATTTATCCACCTATCCTGAGGCGATACAACAGCAAGTCTATTACCGGCTTAAATATCTGAAAAAGGCTGATGAGCTATTGGGCGAGGAGATTACTTGCCACAGGTTATCGAGAGTCATTAAGTTGGTCGCAGAAGAGTCCAACAATTCCGATCCGCCGTCAGCTCTCACTGTTTACCGCTGGTGGAAGCTGTGGATAAAAGCAGATAGGTCTATCACCGCCCTGATTAAATATAAAAAGGGGCCGAAAAATAAGCGAAAAATTGTTAAAGAGTTGGAGCAGTTAGCACAACAACTCATAGATGAGATTTATCTTAAGTCAGAAGGTGGGAGTATCCAAGATGTTTATGATGCGCTTAAACACAAAATTAAGGCTCTAAACATCAATCGAAATACACCTCTCCCCATCCCAGGCAAAGCAACATTTTATCGGTACGTCGAAACCTATGATGAATACTTGGTTATGGCGGCCAGAAAAGGCAAACAAGCAGCTGACAGACATTTCCGAGCCGCCGGTAAAGGGCCAGAACCAAAATACATCCTCGAGCGGGCCGAAGTTGATCATACGCCACTGGATTTGTTGATTATCGATGACGTGACCGGTTTAACGATCGGCAGACCCACAGTTACATTCATTATTGACCGCTACTCACGCCTTCCGTTGGGGTTCGAGATTGGATTTGAGCCACCGTCAGAACTTGCCGTGATGCGTGCTCTCCGGCACGCAATTATGCCGAAAACCTATGTGTCGCAGGAATATCCGGAGGTCGAAAACGAATGGCTTGCTTACGGGATTAAGGTCAATCTTGTTTGTGACAATGGCTTGGAGTTCCACGCTCACCAATTGCGACGCATGTGCGCAGAATTAAATATCGAACTGACTTTCTGCCCGAAAAAACAACCGCATTACAAGGGGGCTATTGAGCGATTTTTAGGTACATATAATCGGCAAGTCAGCCACAAAGTGGCGGGAACGACATTTTCCAATATAAAGCAGAGGGGTGATTATGATGCAGAAAATTTAGCCTGCTTAACATTGGCTGAGTTTAAAAAACTGATGCATGTTTGGTTGATTGACGTGTATATCCAGGCACCGCATAAAAGTCTTGGCATCACACCCGCGCTGGCCTGGAAAGACGGGCTGGAAATCATTGAGCCGGTTTTGCCGGAAAGCAAGGAAAAGCTGGATTTGATTTTGGCAATCCAGAAAAGCCGAAAATTAAACCATGAAGGTGTGCAATTTCAAGGATTGATGTTTAACTCAGCGGAATTGGCCACTTTGCGCAAACGAGGGGTTGCTAAGGTCAACATTCGAATTAATCCAGAGGATTTGGGCGAGGTCTGGGTGTTTGATGAACATCAGGGAGATTACTTCAGAGTTCCTTGCACCTACCCCGAGTACGCCAACAAACTCACGCTGGCACAGCATTTACTCATACGCCAACACACCAACCAAACGAATGCGGCACGTGTCGATATTGATTTATATCTACGCGGAAAGGAAAAATTGCGCCAGTTAATTGTCGAGGTCAGCAATAGCAAAAAAGTCAGTCAGCGCAAAAAGGCCGCTCGCTACAACACCGAAGAGCTTCAACAGGCGGCATTTTCGTCTAACACGCTACCGGAAAAAGTCAGTCAGCAGTCTGACGAAGATTATCGTACTGTCGACATACCTGACTTTGACGTGGACAGCAAGGAGGCTGATCATGATTGACCAAAGCATGCTCAATCAAACATGGGCCGTCGTGTCCAGACTCATTATTAAGCATCCTGCGTTTAATGAAGCCTATCAATTACTTAAAGAGGCTTATCTATTTAATCAGCAAACTGGGTTAACCAAAAATTATTGGGTAGTCGGTCCAACGGGTACCGGCAAAACCACCCTAATGGATATGCTGGTTAAAGAGTTTCCACCAGTCGAACGCGTAGATCGTAAGAGTATTCCCGTATTGGCAATCAATATTCCTGCCTTGCCTACCATCAAAAATCTGGCTGAAGAAATGCTTGTTCAGTTGGGCGATCCGATTTTTTATCGGGGGTCGGCTATCGATAAAACCATACGTATCTTGCATTTAATCAAAGTCTGCAATGTCAGACTGATTTTGTTTGATGAAATGCAACATTTTGTCGACCGAGGCCATAAAAGAGCACCGGCAGAAGTAGCCGACTGGCTTAAAACCCTGATTGATAAAGCCCAGGTATCAACGGTGATTATGGGGCTGGAGCGTACGCAAATCATTCTGGATGCCAACGAGCAACTACGTCGTCGCTTTTGTCGCCGCATCGATTTAAAACCCTTCGACTTAGAGTGCCCGACCAGCCGAAGTCACTTTCTCGGCGTCATAAAAAGAATTGATGAGGCATTGGCCATGTTGTCCCCACTGGACTTACAGCAAGACGGTATTGTCAGGCAATTACACTTTGCCACTAACGGGACTATGGACTACATGGTCAAACTGATGCTGGGCGCTTATCAAATCGCGACAAATCGCCATTTACCGGGAATAGACCGGCAATGTCTGGAACAGGCTTTCAGCGACTCAATCTGGGTTGAAGGTGTGGGTAAGATGAACCCGTTTCACCCGCAGTTTATTGGTCAAAGGTTGGATCAGCGCGGTATGGTCTTCTATAAGGCCCCTATGTTAGAGGTTATTCGGAGCCAGGAGAAAAAGTTATGACGGACGCACAATTAACCCTCATCTGCCCACCAGTCCGTACCAACTGTTTCTCCGATGAAAATCCCATTAGCTTTCTGGTTCGGCTTGCCAACCTGAACAAGTATCCTGTCTATCGATGGCTACTCTCCGGTAAAGGGGCGGGAACAATCAATTATGAGCTGTTATATCGCACCCTGTTGGCAACAGATTGGGCTGGATATGAGCAAACCGTTCCTGAGCTTCAGGCAATATGTGCTTTACCCAATATCCATATCAACTCCTCGCGGCTACGCTATTGCCCACTATGCCTTCAGGAAGAGTCATACTGGCGCATGGGTTGGCAACTAAAACTGTCTGTAGCCTGTGCCAGACACCAAGTATGGTTACATGACTTATGCCCACACTGCCAAAAGGATCAAAGCATTCTGAAAGTTGATGAAAATCAATCTGAATGCCTTGAGCAACTGGCAAACGCAGAAGCGATTCCCGTCCCATTATCCGTCCTCCGGATGCAGCAATTTCTGGAAGAAGGCTTATTGAATCAAGACAATCCATTATTCGACGCTAACAATCAGCCAACAATGGTGGAACGCTGTGAGCTGATGGTATTCATGTTGAAATGGCTGGGCGTTGGAGAGGACCTGGCCAAGCCTGCCAGGAAAAAATTCGAGTATGTCAGTGGTTTTCAGGATAAGGCTATTCAATGTGCCGAAGCGCTTTTTTCCGATCAGAGTGGTTTCTGGCGTTATTTACAAACGATACACTTGTTTCATGCAAGCTACATTGGCATCCAACAGAAAAGGCTAGTGTATTTTTACCGCGAATTCTTCAAACAATTTTCAGCGCCGTCGTTTCAGTCATTAAGATATGTGGTCGAGAATTATGCCGTAATGAACTTAATCCGGGATATAACCGAAAAGCACACGCTTTTTACTCCAAACGCCAAAAAAGTTCAGCTATGGTACTCATTCCAAAAAGCCTGTAAAGAATATGGTATTGCCAGCTCCGTGTTGAGTAGAGCAATTACGGATAAACAGGTCAACGTCCATCACGAGTATGCCGAGAAATACACCAAAAGCTCAGTGTATCGTCCTGACTTGGAAAAAATTTTGCCCCATCTAAAAAGGTTAATCCCTGCAAGTTTTGCCGCCCAAATTTTGGGAGTAACCAAAGCCCAGTTTTCTCAGTTGCAAAACAGTGGTTGCTTTAAGTTTGAAATACCACCGCGTAGAGACTATTGTTCCACATGGCAATACTCACAACCTGAACTCAGCGCCATCATCGAAAATATCAACAGGGGAGCTGCACCAATCACCACAGCTTGCCTAACCATATCTCAAATCATGCAATACCAGATCCAAGGCAGGATTGAAATGCCCTTTTTGCAACTGATCAAAGCAATACTATCAGGCCAGCTCGTCGTCAGAAAATCCGATCCTCAAATACTAAAAATACGTGCATTATCCATTGATGGGGAAGAATTCATGCGCTGGTTAAATAATCTGCGTCCCACTCCTGAGTATGTGTCAGTTACCGAAGCGTCTAAGTTATTAGGCGTGAACGAAGAATTCACCTATCAGCTGGTAAACCGTGGCTACCTCCATCATAAAATTGACTCCAGAAACGCTAAAGTCATTTTTCCCGATCATATAAGGCGATTTAAACAAGAGTATGTAATTTTATCCAAACTCTCGGAAGAGTCCGAAATCAGTTCAGCAAAAATTGTTGAAATCTTGGAGCCACTCGAAATATTCCCCGTTGACCACAATAACTCTTACAAGCTTAGGCAAAAGCTATATACCCGTGCTGACATTCTGAAGACAAGCTTACTTTATCGTTTTGTTCAACATTTACCGGAATAATTGTCATGTAAACAGCCGCCATAAAGCAAGATAACAGCCATGACTAAGGCAAAACTGGTACCAGTCCGGGTTTTTGCCTTAATGCAATGCAACTTCATAGTTGGTTAAAAAGAAGGTTTTCACTACATATTTTTACTGATATTGCTGTGTATTCTGATGAAATCCATAGCTGATTCCATTCGCAAACCAACTAGGTTTTCCGATTTTAAAACAGCCACCAATTTCGACACAACTTGGCTGAATTTTAAATTCTTGAGTTCGGCCATAACCGGTCTATCAACAATTTCAGGTTAACCCTACGTCATTAACTTTGGAGTCAAGAGGCGGGCGCGACAGCAGGCGTCCCCTTGAGCGCAGTGTTATGAATAACAATTCTCTCAACGGATTCATTTCTATATAGAACCGCTTCGTTACCAAGCCAGTATGCGCAATGTGATGCACTACAGAAGATTGGCTTTCCTATGACAGGAGCAGCGTTATTAGGGAGATAGAGGGTAACGAAACCCTCTTTGCTTTTGGTGGCGTCCTCAATGAAATGTAATTCATGCTCTTTGCCGCTTTTTGTGGCGTAGATAGCGACTACGAGTAACGCGACGAATATAAGAAAACCGCTAATTACGTAAATGACGGCCGTAGCCACTTTATCAACCAACTGAACCGCACTCTCCGACAGTGGATCTCTATTCGACGGCTGACGCAGCCTAGATGCAAGCAAATGTCCCCAACTGCGAACGCGCTGGTTGGAAGATATAACTGCTGCTAGAACCGCCGTATCAACCAACAGGGCCGTAAGACCGATCCTGGCCGGACTGCTGCGTCATTCGTGAAAGACCGAGTTTGTTAAGGGTTGTCAGATGCCTGCCCTCCTGCGCAAGACTGCAAGACGCGACAGAACTGGGTGGGCAGGCGTCGGACAAGCCTCGAGGGAGGAAACCGCGGGCTACGCAGCAGTGGACTAGAACAGGGGATGGACTATGGAGATTTAACAGGTGGCTGTACGGGTTAACCTGGCTCTCATGTTGGTCAGCCGAGGCCCGATATAGCCCAGTAGGTCCATCTCACAGTCTATGCGCCTGATTTTTCGTGGCGGTGGCGAGCAAAAAATAGGGATTTTACGCCACCAGGCCAAGCCTTCCCGTATCGGCTCTAACCGCCGATAAACCAGTGGCAGGTGATTTGGCGTTTGGCAGGCACTTGTTTTCATGCCGTACCTCGTTGCCAAGGTGGCGCTCGAATCGGCTGTTTGCGCGCTAAGATTTCGACGATGATCATGGCCGCACCGCAGTCGGGACAGGTGAAAGTCGGCTGGGCCGATTGTCCTACCGCATCGGTATCCCCACCGTTGAGTTCACTGTCGGTCGGCATAACCTGCAGTAGTTTACGTACCTGCGCAAGCTGTTCACGGCGGCCGCAATTGGCGAGCAAGCCATAATGACGAATGCGATGGAAGCCACTGGGCAACACATGCAACAGGAAGCGGCGGATAAACTCGTCGGTAGTGAGCGTCATGGTTTTATGCCGCGTCTTGCCCTTGGCTCGGTAGTCTTTCCAGCGGAACGTGACGCCGCGCTCGTCCAGGGCAATCAGGCGTGAGTTGGCGATTGCCACCCGGTGGGTATAACGCGACAGATAAGCCAATACCGCCGAAGGCCCTGCAAACGGGCGTTTGGCGTAGACCACCCATTCGCACTTTTTAAGTGGCACGAGCCAATCAGCAAAGGCCGAGGCGTCAGCCAGATGGGCATGCTCACCGAAGAACTGCAATTGTCCTGCCGCCTGCGCTTTGCTGAGTTCTTCCAGAAAACGCCGTCGAAACAGCCGTGACAGCACGCGTACCGATAAAAAGAAGCCCGGTTTGCAAGCCACCCATCGCTTGCCGTCTACGGATAAGCCGCCGCCGGGAACGATGCCGTGCACATGCGGATGATGAGTTAACGCCGAGCCCCAGGTATGCAGAATCAAGGTGGCTCCGATCCGTGCGCCCAGATGTTTAGGGTCTGCGGCGATGGTGCGCAGCGTCTCGGCGGCAACCTCAAACAGCAAGCCATAGATCACTGACTTGTTGGTGTAAGCGATGGCGCTGATCGGCGCGGGCAAGGTGAACACCAGATGGTAATAGTCCACCGGTAACAGATCGGCCTGCCGGGCTTCGAGCCACCGTTTAGCCGCACTGGCCTGGCATTTTGGGCAGTGCCGGTTACGGCAAGAGTTGTAGGCAATTTCGTCATGCTCACAGGCGGAGCAGTGCAACACATGCCCACCCAAGGTCGAGGTACGACACTGTTCGATGGCGGACATGACTTTCAGTTGCCCCAGACTTAAGTGGGTTTGCTGAGCTTGTCGCCAAGCGGGTCCGTGGGTGCGGAAGATATCCGCCACCTCCAGTGCGGGACGCACCATGACCTTAGTCTACACCGGTTGCAATGTCTCCAGTGGACTGACCACCTCACGCAGGATATCGGTGGCTACCTGGGCATAGAGCGCCGTGGTCTCCAGCTTCTTGTGACCGAGTAACACCTGGATCACCCGAATATCCACCTTCTGTTCCAGCAAATGAGTGGCAAAGCTGTGCCTCAGCGTATGCATCGATACCCGCTTGTCAATTCGCGCCGCCTCAGCAGCGGCATGGATGGCCCGGTTGAGTTGACGGGTGCTGAGTGGATCGATGGGGTCCAAGCCAGGAAATAGCCAGCCACCTTGGAGCATTTTGCCTTGTGCATGGGCAAACTTCCACCAGGCGCGCAACCGTTCCAACAGCACCGGCGACAGCATGGCATAACGATCCTTGCTGCCTTTACCCTGTTCGATGCGCAGCGTCATACGCTGGCTGTCGATATCACCGACCTTCAGCGACACCACCTCGCTGGCACGTAAGCCGGCGCCGTAAGCCACCGATAACGCTGTCTGGTGCTTGAGATTGTCAACGGCGGCGATCAGGCGAGCCACCTCTTCACGACTCAATACCACCGGCAGTTTGTGAGGTACATGCACCGGGTGCATCTTAGTCAACAACTCAGGGCGGTCTAGCGTCGTTTCAAAGAGAAACTTGAGCCCGGTGAGGGTCGCATTCAATGAAATCGGCGAAATACCGTGATCAACCAAGTGCAATTGATAACGGCGTAAATCTTCGACGCTGGCTGTATCAGGCGAACGTCCCAGGAAACCCGCGAATCGTTTCACAACACGGATATAACTGGCCTGGGTTTTGGGGGAAAGTTTGCGCATCCGCATGTCGTCGATCATACGTTGGCGCAACGGGGTAATGGGTTTACTTGTCGAAGTCATGACACTGCTCCTATCTTGAAACAAGGCGGATTGCCTCATTCCTTAACATAGGAAACAGTCACACTCTTTCAACCACCCTCAAGCTTATGATCGCAGCCTCAATACCGCGTGAGCGGTTTAGTCCAACGACCCACAACTGCCGGTCGACTATACTTTTTACGCTTCACTAAACCGGACAGTCGTGACTTACCCCAAAACGACCTGATGCGGTCACTCATTGATAGTAACCGTCGGGCTGTTGATTGCGGGTTAAAGTGTCCAAGCCCCAGGGCTGGCACCAGTAGAAATTTGACTATTTAACAACCGCATTAGTTGAAACGGATAAATCTTTTTGTTGTGCCAAAAATCAAGATCTTTGACGCAACTTTTCACCTTTGATAAAACAACGACTTAATTGTGTCATAAATCAGGGGCAAAAAGACCATGAAAACCGGCTATGCGCGTGTGTCAACGGACGAGGAAAATTCGAGCCTACAAACTGACACACTCAAAGCGGAGGGGTGCGAAAAGATTTTTACCGACAAAGCAAGCGGGGCGAAAGCCAAGCGGTTATAATTGGCAAAGTGCCTAAAGGCTATTACTTTAAATAAACCACTACATTATGGATAATTTTCGGTTATTGATAGAACAACATATGGATGTGGTGTTTTTTACTTACGGCTTAGCATTTTTTGCCCTTGGTTTGGCTATTCTGGTTCAACCCAAAGAAGAAAGTCGTTATGAAATCTCACAATTAGCCGGATGGTTGGCTTCCTTTGGGTTGGTTCATGGCACCTTGGAGTGGCTGAGTCTTTGGAAGATAATCCATGGCGATAGTGCGGTGCTATCCCTGTTGAATATTGTTTTTCTGTTGGTGTCTTATGTTTTTCTTTTTGAATTCGGACGCCGCTTGACGCGATCCATTCTAGACAAAATTCCCTCTATTCCGAATTTAGTCAAAAGGATGTTGGGAGCGCCTATTTACGGCGTGGTTGCACTGGCTTTCCTGTTCGAATTACTGACAGTTCCTGATCGGATGCTGGCAATGACCATTGCTACCAGATATTTTCTGGGCTGCATCGGTTCATTTTTGACGGGTATAGGTTTTTTACTATCCATCAATAAAAAATCGTCCATGTACATAGAGAAATCAGTATTTTCGTGGTCAACGAAATATTTTGTTTTAGCTACCGCAGCTTTCTTCTTTTATGGCGTACTGAGCTGTTTTGTGGCGTATCCTGCTAATATCGTCTCTGGGTCTGTTTTCAATGACCAATGGTTTCTTGAGAAATTTCACTTTCCTGTCCAAATGTTTCGGGCCGCCAGCGCAGTATTAGCTGCTATCGCGATTGGTAACATACTTCGATTATTCCATATGGAAGTTCGGGAGAAATTACTTTCTTCCTTGAAGTCGGCCAAGGAAGCCGAGGCCAAACTTCGCATCTCCGCCCATGCCTTTGACGTTCAGGAAGGAATTCTGATCACCGATACCAACAATGTCATTGTTCGGGTGAATAGAGCATTTACCCACATTACCGGCTACACCACTGAAGATGTTATGGACAAGAACCCGCGCATACTTAGCTCAGGCCGTCAGAATACGTCCTTTTATGCCGCAATGTGGGAAAGCATCAACACCAACGGTGCATGGAAAGGGGAAGTCTGGAACCAAAAAAAGAATGGGGAGTATTATCTGGAGGATCTCACCGTCTCTGCGGTGAAAGACACACATGCCAACGTCACCCATTATGTTGGCATATTGACCGACATCACCATGAACAGGGCGGCAGCTGATAAAATTGAGCATCAGGCATTCTACGATACCCTAACCGACCTGCCTAACCGACTGATGCTTCGGGATAGGTTAACGCCAGCACTAGCCTTAAGCCAGCGTAACAACCATAATGGTGCCTTGCTGTTTATCGATTTGGATAATTTCAAGACACTTAACGATACTCTCGGTCATGACATTGGCGACTTGCTGTTACAGCAGGTTGCCGAGCGTTTGGTGGCCTGTGTGCGTGAAGGTGACACCGTTGCTCGTCTTGGCGGTGATGAATTTGTGATAATGCTGGAAGACTTGAGCGAGCATGCCAATGAAGCCATAGTGCAAATTGAGGTCATCGGCAATAAAGTTTTGGGCGTCTTCAGCCAGTCATTCAAGCTTACCACGCACAATTACCACTGTACTCCCAGCATCGGCATTACTTTGTTCAAGGGGCAAAATCTGACCATAGACGAGTTATTGAAACAAGCGGATATTGCCATGTATCAAGCCAAGGCATCAGGCCGCAATGCCATGTGTTTTTTCGATCCGCAAATGCAGACCAACATTACCAACCGCGTGGCGCTTGAAAAGGACTTAAAATTGGCACTGGCTGAAAACCAATTTATGCTTTATTACCAACCGCAAGTCTTGCACAGCCAAAAAATTATTGGCGCTGAGGCATTGATCCGCTGGCATCATCCACAACGCGGATTGGTTCCCCCTGTTGATTTTATTCCGCTAGCCGAGGAAACTGGCTTGATATTACCGATTGGCCAGTGGGTGCTGGAAACTGCTTGCGCTCAGATCAAAAGTTGGGAAGACAATGAACATACCCGACATCTACAAATTGCCGTCAACGTAAGCGCACGTCAGTTTCATCAGACCGACTTTGTTGAGCAAGTCAGTCACATTCTAAGCCATAATGACATCAACCCAGCCAATCTTAAACTGGAATTAACCGAAAGCCTGGTGCTTGGCGACATTAACAACACCATACTCAAGATGCGTAAACTACGGGAAATCGGTATCCGCTTTTCTATGGATGATTTTGGAACGGGCTATTCTTCATTATCAAGCCTGAAGAAACTGCCCATCAACCAGCTTAAGATTGATCAAAGTTTTATCCGCGATATTACAAGCGACCACGATGATGCCATCATCGTGCAAACCATCATTGCCATGGCGACGAGCCTGGGCATGGAAGTCATTGCAGAGGGCGTAGAAACGGAAGAGCAGCGCGCATTTTTGGAGTTACTCGGCTGCCCTGCCATACAGGGCTATCTGTTCGGTAGGCCAATGCCAATTGAGCAGTTTGAGGCGTTATTGAAGAAGGGCTGATTGCCTTTGGTGAGTAAGTTGAATATTAGATATTTCGACGGTCTAATGGTTGATGCCGGTTAAAATTTGATAATTTATAGCTTGTTACGTCTGCGCATGTATGACCAGATTAGTTTTGGTTCAAGTTATTAATTATCCAAGTTTTTCAGTCCATTTCCCTGATCAAAATTCAATCGGTACGGATGGTCAATTTCAAATCGGCGCCAATACATTGTCCGTCTTACGATTAACCTTCTTCGGCAAATTGCCGATATTCATCATCATAAAGCGGCCAGTCGCGACCGGCAGAAATTGGCCGACTCTTGCCAGTCACGACAGACAGGACTCGACCCACTGCTGTCATTCGGATATAGATTTAAGCTTCCCGATACCGGTCATTGGTAAGGTAGAAATTTCGACACAAAGCCGCTGCTGAACATTGGCGAAAAATAATAATCTAATGGAGTTAAATCATCCCCGGCAAAGCAAAGGATTTAACTTTACTCTGCCCCCAGTTATTTCAGTTATTATTTTCGCCGTTTCTCCGTCACCTTGCTTCTCTGCTCAACCGCATCCCGCCAAGTCTCCAGTGCCATGATGTCAGTCAGCAGTTCATCCGGTTCAGGCACGGCAACGCCTCCCATAAGCGCTTTGTCGTGTGCAGCATGGTTGGAACACTTCTTCATTCCGGTAAACACTTGGGTAAAGTCGTCATCCTCAACGACAACCCCGGCCAACCGTAGTGTCTCAATGCCCTTGCGGAAACGAAGAACCACATTGCGCAGGAGCACTTCTTCGACTGCACGCTCCCAAGTTATACGCAAATGAGAATAGGCATCCACTGTTTGCTTGCGATGTTCTTGTTCTTCACCGACCCTGTGTAACTTGGCGATGGTTTGGTGCCATGCTTTTAACGTGCCAATCCGCTGGTTTGTTTTTTGGCCTTCAAATGGAAGCCCCGGATCAGCTATGCCAAAACCTTCTGCTCGACGGGTGAGGCTCTGGGTGGTGATGGGCATACTTGCTGCCTTGGCTTCCTCATCAAGAATGCAGAGAAAGTAAATGTCGTGAGTGAACACGATGACTTGGCGATGCGCGGCTTCTGCCGCCAAGCGTTTTGCCACAAGCTCGCGTCGGCGATGGTCGAGCGAGGATACCGGGTCATCAAACACGATGCCGCCTTTGCCATTGCTCAGGCCGACCTCTGCGAGGAATGAGCCGATGGCAATGGCGCGCTGCTCGCCTTCGCTCAGGATTTCGCCGGGGTTGCGGCTCTGCGGCAGTTCCAGTTTGAGCTTGTGCAGTGGCTTTCCCTTGTCCGAGCGAGTCTGCAACATGACGCAGAGCGAGCCTACGCCCAATGCTTTGAATTCCCGGTTAAGCGCATCGGCGAGTTCCTTGGAGACGGCCTTGGCCGCCAGTTCCGATGCCTTCAGGGAAATAGATCGTGTATCAACAGCCGACAAGCATTGCTTGAGTTTAGCCTGATGACCGAGTCGCGACACGGCAGTGGCTACAGCATCTTTTACCTGACTCAGCCGCACCCGTGCATCAAGTTCATTAAACTGTTTTTGCAGCGCGTAGCGGGCGACTTCGTCCGAAGCCTTCTCCAGCGTTTCGGCTTCGACATTTAGTTTGTCGGCCAGCGCCTGAAGCTGCGCTGCCGGGCTGGGCAAGGCTTCGTCTGTGCCATCCCACTGATGCGAGATCACGGCTGCCTTGATGGCCTCTTGCCGGGCAGTCAGCGCCTGCTCGAAGGCTCGCGAGTCCGTGGCAAGCTTCGCATCCATGCCCGCAATTTCACCATAGGTCACATCGTCGATATTCAGTGTCAAGGCGAGTGCAGCAAATTGCTGGTATTCGGCGAACAAGGCGATGCGGCGCGCCTGCGAAGTTTTTTCCACTTCCTGCTGGATGAATGCCTCAAAGCGCAGCAAGCGCGCCGCACCCTCCGCGAGCGGCTGCTGGCAGAGCGGGCATGGCGTATTCGCGCCAAGATTGGGAAAGGTTTTGCCGGGGTGGGATTCGAGCGTGAATTTGCGGGCAGCATCGAACAGTTCGCGCCATGCTTCACCGCCAGTACCCGGAAGCAAGTTTTCGCCTTCCTTGAATTGCTTGGCTGCGAGTGTAGCCGCAGCTTGTGCCACGCGGTAGCTTTCTGCCAAGCCGCATAGCCTGGCGACCACTGCCTGATCTACCAACGCACCTTTGGCGGCTGCATTAGATGCAATGGCAGCGATGCGACGTGCGCGCAAACGCAACTGGCTGGCCTTTTCCTTCGGGTTATTTTCCTTCAGGCTCTTGTTCAATTCGACATGCTTGGCGAGTGTTTCAGGTGATAGCGTAGCCAGTACATCAATTTGAGCTGTCGTTGTCTTGGTCGACAGATTTGCAATAAATTTGCCGACTGGCGTGTCGCCTTGCAGCGGCGCGAATGTGGCGAGGTCGGCGGCGGATTGCGCGTGTTCAGCCTCGATCAGTGTCTTCAGTTGCCGACAGACCTTTGCCAACCCCTCGAAAACATCCAGCCCGTAAGGCACATAAGAAAAATCATCCTCGCTGTCAAGATAGGCACGAGCACAGCGCGAATCGAATATCGCGAGCGACGACAGTTCAGGAGGAGATGTCTTGCCGTTTGTCCAGCACACATCATCTTGTGCAACACCATTGATAGCGATCTCGAAGACCGCTTCGGCAGCAGCAGTTTTGTCAGCAGGCAGGTTTGCATTCGGATGAATTGTTTCCATTTGGTCGCGCGCACGGCAAGCGCGCTTGAGCACGCGCGAGTACCCTGACTTGCCCGATCCGTTATCGCCGTAAATGACGGTCAGTCCGCTGGCACCGAATGACAGATGTTGGTTTTCGGCAATCGCGTTGACGTGCCGAAAATTCTTCATCGCACGCAATTCGACGTGGGTCGAATTCTGTACCGGTGCAGGAATCTGGTCGGCAGTCAGCGGTTTCGGTGTGCGAGCTTTAGAATCGGATATGCCGTGCGCTGACTTGAGCAGCGCGAACAAATCGGCTTCGTCATCTGGCGTTAGAGTTTGCTTTGCAAGCAATCGCGCAACGGCGTCGCTCTGCCATGCAGGGAGCGATTGTGTCCATTTTAGGATTTCATGAAGTAGCACCAAAGCATTCCTTATGGCAAAAATGAAATGAGTTCATTTTTGGTTTCATCTTGATCGAAGAAATTGATATGCCAAACCTTACCTTGGCTACCAGTGGGTGAGCCGAAGGGTAATGCGTCGTGATCGCGCATTCCTGGATAGCTATGAAGGTATTTACTGCTGGCGCTGGCACCTTCATAAGGCACTACCAAATCATTCGCAGCCCCATCGAATACGCCAGCATCCCATAAGATTTCCTCGATAAGTTTGGGGGGTAGGAAGCGAATATCGTAATTGGCTCTGATGTAGTGATACTCTATGGCTGCCGTTTGACCATAACCGTTTAACGTGGCTATCTCACTGCCCGTTGGATTCATTGCCTCGACTCCCGGCATTTTCTGGGCAACGGTCGCCAGTAATTTTAGTACTATCAAAATTCCACTGGTAAAGCCCGCTGGGGCACCTCCAAAACACCAGAAGAGCATATTGAGACGACGGAACAAGCGATTGGTATTTTTCGCTTCCGCCAATTGGGAGCCCAAGCATGCCCCTGCAACAAAGGCTATTTTATTGATGCGTATCCCTTGTTGGGCTAGCTGCCTCCGGTTGCTGGGATTCTCAATGAAGTTTCGAACTACACCCGCCCCACGGCTATGGCAAATGATGTCCAGTTCGACATCATGCAGGTTATTTAGATTAGCCAGTAGATCCGTAGCGTTTTGGGACGTGGTTTTGGATAATGTGTAGTGATCCCATGCGAGTATATTTTGAGCATATCTCTGATGCAGGTGAGTCATAAACACAGGGTCATTCAGGATTCCTGTAAAAGCGCCTTTGGTAGAGCTGAGAATGCCATGGCATAGCAATAACGCTCTATTCCCCTGCATCTGTTGCAAATCTTGAGGGGTTGCTTCTCGTGTATCGCCGTCGGCGAGTATGATCTGCAGCTGCTCATTTCCACCTGTATTACGCTTTAAGCGGCGATCTGCCTTTTTGGCGAAGTACTCAGCCAGACCGAAAAGTTCATCGCGGAGCATGGGATGAAGTCCAAGCAGAGGCCATAGCTGATACGGGCGGCGAAGATGGTGGAGAATCTTATTATCTTCAAAGCTAAAAACACCGAAGGTCAGTTGTTGCCCATCTTCCCATTGACTTATTTGCTCTAGAAAATTCACCCGACCATCGGGCGTAGTTATTAGTAGTTCAGTTCGCGTAAATTCTCTGGTGGATGAAACAAGTGGGATGTCGAAATAAATGGCCGCATTCCCTAGATTCGGCTCAAAAAAAGAACTGGTGTCTAAGGTAGGGTTGGCAACGGCCCAATCAACCAGTGACGTTCTATCATTATCCAGAATTAGCACAATGTAGCCTTTCACATACCATTGCTTTGGGTTCTGTAGCGTAAGTTCGATATGCAATCTTGGAGGAATGCCGGATAAAAGCCCATGTTTCTTTTCTGCGGCATCTATAGTGAATAGAGTGTTACCTATTAAGCGGTAGTTTTCCTCACCTAGCTCTAGCCAGATCCCTTCTTGAGGTGGTTCCTCAGTGCGGATTGTGTCTCCGCGAAAGAAAGATGTGCCTGAAGCCAATCTCACTTGATATCCATCGAACTCAAACGATGGATTTTCTCCTTCTCTGTTGAAGAATGCCATGATTTATTTCTCCTTGATTAAGTGACGGATACGGATAGGAAATTCAACCGCTTCAGCCGAAGTATCCTACCTTAAATCTATTATCTCAAGTACCATTTTTCACTCTTTCGGCACTCATCGACAACTCGCCACTC
This sequence comes from Methylobacter tundripaludum SV96, assembly GCF_000190755.2. Classification (GTDB taxonomy): domain Bacteria; phylum Pseudomonadota; class Gammaproteobacteria; order Methylococcales; family Methylomonadaceae; genus Methylobacter_A; species Methylobacter_A tundripaludum. The sequence goes on from NZ_JH109152.1 coordinate 2,090,776, forward strand.
TGAAGGAGTACAGGAAGCGTAATGCTAGTGTAGTGGTGTACGACGCCCCCCTTGTAGCCGTAGCGACAACGCTTGTTTTAGACAGCTTTAACTATGGCCTGCCATTTTTCATCACCATAAAGCAGCCGGTCGTGACTGTCTCTAAATGGCCGAACTGCGACAGTCAATGTCATACTCAATCCAAACTAATATTTGAAGATGTCAGATCAAGTTCAGAGTTTTACAGATCAAGGGAGTCTCATTGACTGATATCTGGAAAACAGCTTTCAATTTTTCCACTAAAGAGCATGTAGTTGCCATCCACTATAAATATGCACTCTTTCATTATCAAATAAGATAGAAAAAATGATTTTGGAAAGTTTCAATGCTTTTCGGTATAAAACTGGCAAAATTTCGACGCTTTTTTCCAGATCAATGACCTCTGTCCGGCATCAACTATCCGGTCAGGTGACACCATTACCTTAGCCGGTTTTAGTTCGTCAACTATCGATAAAATCCGTTATCAATAATTAAAGCACGACCAAGGCTCAGCCGACGTCCGTTGCGAAAGCGTTACCAGGCGTACACCGTGGTAGTGAAGCCGAGCGTGCACTTTCTCGTGCGGCTTTGTATCGATTAATTGAAGCATTCAGTGATCAATCAACGGCGGCAAAGACCCCCTTCGTTTTCTCCTCAAGGTCAGATTGAGTCATCAAAATTGAGCATTGTCCTGAACTCGTTGTATTTCGTTCGACTCAAAATCTTGTCGTCATCCAATGCAATTACGTATGCTGACTGTTTGTAAGCCCCAATTTCCTTTCGATTCATCGCACACAAAATAAGCTGAGCGTCAGAAGGTATTGTATTCATGAGGAATTGAAGAATTTTTTCATAGTTAAAGTCTGCTTGTTCCTGCTGATTTGGCGTATCAATTATCACGGCTGAAAAAACTTCGTTCTTTGCGGTGTGAATTTGGTGAAGAACTGCCATGTAATAAGCCAATATGCCTCGTGTGCTTTCAGCAGCTCCGCCACTTCCATAAAGTTTTTTGTAATCTAGCGATGACTCAATGGGCGATAGATTTACCCCTTGCGCTTTCAAAACGTTGATATATTTGGCAAGATTTTCTTTGAAGGCAGCGTCCATTTCTTCGCGCTCTTCTTTGGGTAGCAACTTTTTTTGATCGTCTCTCAACGCACGATTTGTACGATTGATATTACGGATAAGAGCCGTCTTAGTTTCCATTGTCCGTTGCACATGCTTTTGAACAGAACGAGATGCAAGACCATCCAAAAATGAGTGCATCTCACTCTTGGATTCTGCCTCTCCCTCGGAGGAGGTCTCATCCTGCTTGTATTTACTGTTGATGACACCAATTTCAGAGCGTGTCGTTGTCAAGCGTTCCTGGCTTTGGATATATTTCTTGTCTAGCCTGGAGATCTTCGCCGAGAGCGTTTCCACTTGGTTGTCTGCCTCATCCTTGTCAGCAAGGATAGATGCTCTGTTAGGCGAGGAATTGTCGTGAATCGTGCCGCACAGAGGGCAAATGAGTGTTTCACCGGCCACGCACTCTACTGAGAAGGTGTAGTCCTTTTCGAGTTCGGCAGAAGCTAGTTTTGCAAGATCAAGTTGTCCTTGGAGATAGATTCGCTCAGTTTGAATTTCAGCGATCATTCTAAACAACTCTTCTTGCGTAGCTTGTAGCTTTGATATTTCGATACAGACTTCAGCAGAGAGCTCATCGAACTCGCTGTTTGTTAGAGCAACAGTCTTCTCGTTCGTTGGAATATAGGCTTTAACTACCTCGATGGCAGTCTCAATCTTCTTGACCTCAGACTCTGCGTTTTTTTTCTCAAGGGTGCTTTGAGCAATCTTTTCCTCGATAGAAAAGAACTCGGGCCGCAGATAACCTGTGTGATACTGAATAATGGTTTTCTGCCATCTTGCGTATTGTGCAAGATTGGGGAAACTGTTCCAAGTCTGCGACCAACTACGCTGCTGGTCTACATAAAAAGGAAGAAAATAGTACGCAGGAGGCGGACTTTCTAATGTAGTGGTTTCTTTTCGGTTTGGTAATAGCGCACTAAATTTTGTAATCTCAGCAAAGACCTCGGAATATTCACCAGTTATTTTTTGAAATCTCTCCCAGTCACCATCAGGGCGTCTGAGAAACATCGTGTTGCCGTATCTGCCAACTTGGTATGCAGCATTTCCGATGCTGAAATCAACAAGAGCACGAACATCGAAAGACTGCCAAGTAAAGTCAAGGCTAGGGTCTCCGCCTAGAGTCCAGAACAATAGTTTGGCGAGCGTCGACTTGCCAATACTATTGTCGTTCCCTGTTATTAGATTGAATCGTGGTTTGAAGTTGTATTGATTTGCCGACTTTAGTGTATCGGACGCTATCGTTAGACGTTTGAATACTAAGTTTGGCATGCTGCTTGGTCCTTAGATTTCTTATTAGCAGTTTGAATTGATCGATAGTTGATTTATTTTTCATGGCACTTGGAAATTAACTCGTAAATAATTGCAGCTTGTGCTGATTCTAAATCAATGAGGTTTTTTTTCACGTTTTCAGGTAATGCTCCCAGAGCCGCCTCAATCAGAGATACAGCGCCGTGTTCATCAAACACAGAAAAATTATTCTCAACAGCCGCTTTCACTGCTTGCTGTTTGTCCATGGCGATTAGCGAGCGCTCCAGGCGAACTGCGTTGTGGTATCGCTCAAGCGCTCTTCTTAGGCCAACTTTCTTGTTGAACTTCAGGCCCATTTCTTCAGTAATATTATCGAAGTCAGAACTGAAGCTCTCTATACCCTTGTTTTCCGTATAGGCAGAGATTACCCGCTCCACATCCTGATACGTCATTCCCTTGTTTTTCACAAGGTTGCTCCACTGAGTATAGTCAAACGCCACACTACCTTTGCGATGGAGATCATCTATCAGAACCCGATAAATTGATTGTGCGCTGCACTTTGCTCCTGGCACTGAGAGTTCGACAAGTTTCGATATGCGTCCAATTGCGGCATCCTGAAATCCTGTGCTGGGCAAGTCCGGGGTGATGAACGTTAACATCTTTGGCAGAGGATGCGACCCAAGCTCTTTATCGATTGCTGATTGAATATCATTTATACATTCATCGTGGATTTCGCCAATCGAAATTATTGAAAGCTTTAAGCCTTCTGTTTTAGGCGGAAGGTTAAATCCACATGTGGCGACAAGATTTATTGAGTTGAGTTTATCAATAAACGGCTTGTCGCAAACACCTAGCAGCATTTTCCCAAGGACCGAATTCTTTTCTTTTTTTGTGCGGCCCTTCGGCCTCAAAGTCAATTTCCTCCAATTCCAAGGAGGGGTGCTGACGTTCTTTACTTGGTTGAACTCGAATTCGGCAAGGGCGACGTCAGAGGAGGTGGCCAAAACTACATCCTCGTGAAGTTCAATAAACACCACATAGTCATTTGAAAGTTCATGAGCACCAAGAATCCGGCATAGCGCCCAATGATATTGGTACTCGTATTTTTCGAATGTCCTTGGACCTGCTGTTTCACGTTGAGGTGAAGCCAGTGGGTTGCTTTGGAGCCTGTTATGCGCTGTATCCAATACTGCCTCCCTCATAGTTAAATGTCATTATTACCGCCTACTGTGGTGGTAGATGCAACCCATACTGATCCTTAGTGTATGTCCAGTAAGGCTTTTATAACTGGCTCATTTGACTCAGAGTTTCGGCGACGGCTTTGGGTCGTTTACCGATATTGATATTCTAACGGCATTTATCGTTATCTCAAACAATTTGACATAACCGCCGTTATTCGAGGTCATCTTGTAAGCGCAATATAGTAATGTCCTGTTTTAGCAAAGTAGAAATGTCCTCTCCGGTGTAAATTTACAGTTTTTTGTAAATTTACACCATGGATAACGACAGCTATGCAGGACATCATTACTATGAGCAACAAAGAATTACATCGCATAGAAATTCTACAAAAATTGATTGATAAACGGCTATTCGAACATGAAGCTGCCAAGCAATTAGGTTTGAGCGTTCGCCAGATCAGGCGGTTAAGAAAAGCGTATAAAGCTAATGGAGCCATAGGTGTTGTCAGCAAGAAACGCGGTAATCCAAGTAATCACAAGTATCCAGACTCGATTAAAGAATTGGCCATAGCTTATGTCAAACAATACTACGTTGATTTTAAGCCAACTTTTGCCTGTGAAAAATTAAGTGAAAACCATGAGCTAACTATTTCTCGGGAAACGTTACGAAAATGGATGATTGATGCGGAATTATGGATACCCCAAAGTAGTCGGTTAAAACGCGTCCACCAGCCTCGTAATAGACGTGAATGCTTTGGTGAGCTAATACAGATTGACGGCTCGCCACATGACTGGTTTGAAGGCAGAGCGCCTAAATGCACACTTCTTGTTTATATCGATGATGCAACGGGGAAACTCATGGAATGCCAATTTGTAAAATCAGAGTCAACGTTCACTTATTTTGATTCCACTCGCCGATATTTAGAGAAGCATGGCAAGCCCGTTGCGTTTTATAGTGATAAACACTGCGTATTTCGTGTTAATAAAACAGGTGAATTAGGTGGTGATGGTGTCACTCAATTTGGAAGAGCCTTAACCGAATTGAACATTGATATTATTTGCGCCAATACGCCGCAGGCCAAAGGCCGCGTTGAACGTGTCAATAGAACCCTGCAAGATCGTTTGATTAAAGAAATGCGGCTTATGAATATTTCTGGTGCCGAACAAGGAAATCAATTCTTGCCGGAATTTATGGATAAATTTAACAAACAGTTTGGAGTGGAATCAGTTGATTCCAAGAATATGCACCGTGAATTGCTGCCTCATGAAGAATTAAATGAAATTTTTTCATGGCAGGAAAATAGAACTTTGTCTAAAAATCTAACCCTGCAATACGACAAGGCACTCTACCTGATTGAGGATTCAATTGATAACAGAAGCCTGGCCCGGAATAAAGTGACCGTTTATGAATACTTCGATGGCACAATAAAAATCAAATGTGACAATCGCGAGCTCCCCTACCGCATATTCGATAAAATCAAAAAAATCGATCAAGGGGAAATAGTAAGTAATAAGCGATTGGGAGCGGTTCTAAATTTCATCAAAGAAAAACAGGATAAAAATGATGAAAAACGCAGTGCGGGCGCTCCATCAAGACAACACTTGGGCGAAGTGAGCACCACAATAATTAGAAATGGATGAAAACCCCACCTCCTCCTGATCGTGAGTAAAATTGGGTAGTGGAAAAAGAAAACCAATACAGGGGACACTTCTACTTTGCAGCATAGAGGACATTTCTAAATTGCGTTTACACATCTTGTAAACGCAATGTTAATGCAATTTAGAAATGTCCTGCATTAGCTCACATTTGACTGGCCGATTTGTCGATAGTGCTACTTACCTAGGTATCGGGAAGCTTAAATCCATATCCGAATGTCTCAAAGGGGTCGATAGCACCAGTTCGCTACTCTCAAAACCCTACATTCACTACTGCCATAATCGTATCGAAATCGATGTCCTAGTTTGCATCGGAACTGATGGTGATTTTCAATTCGAGTAGGTAGCGTGGCAGGCTTGTTGGGATTTCATAAATTATGAGATTTTTTAGGTTTTTTAACATCAATTATGAGATTTATAGCCGAATATAAAATTTCATAATTAATGTAATCAATTGATATACTGATATATTAAGTTTTCAATAATTATGAGATATGACAATACCTGTCGGATGCCACAAAAAGTGAAAAGTGTGCCAAATTAGTGAAAAAATAGTGACATGGATAGTGAAAAAATCCGGCAGTTTTACTGAGATCTAAAATTTTAACGATGCCTTAATAACCAGGATAACCTTATGATTTTCCTGGTTGGTTGATGCATCCATCCTTGAATGGTCGCAATGAATAGGGAAAGGGCTTAATGGAAGACTTTAAAGTGGCCTGACTGCTTATGATGATTATGTATTGGTGTTGTGAATAGGCGTATCGGCCAACAGTAGACGGTCAGAAATTTACAAAATCAATACAAACTGATCCTGAGGTATCCCCACAAAAAATATCAAATAATCAAATGGTTATAGGATATTCAAAATAATATGTGTTCTCTGGATGTGCCACTCACTTCAATTTTTTATAACCTGCTGATTATAAATGATGATTATTAAAGATTCGTGGGGATACCTCAGAAACTGACCCCATTGATTCAGTACCCGGACAGTTATCCATGAAGAAACTCGTTCTATTTATCCACGGTCTTGGCGGTACGGCGGACAGCACGTGGCAAAAATTTCCTGCGCTGATACGTGCGGATATCAAGCTTACCGAGCTGTACGACGTGGAGACGTTTGAATATGATACCGGGGCTGTCGGGTCGAAGCCGTCGCTTGCAACCTGCGCCGTGATGCTGAAAACTGAGATCGAAAGCCGTTACCTGGACTATTCCGATATCGCCCTCATCGCCCACAGCCAGGGTGGACTTGTGGCGCGATATTACATCGCGGAAAGGCTTATCAGCGGCCAGCCGTTGCGAGTGAGCCATCTGCTGACCTTCGCCACGCCGCATCAGGGATCGGGATGGGCCAGTCTACTGAAGCACGTGCCTTTCACCAGCCAACAGTCCGAGGATCTGAACCCGAATTCGCAATTCCTACAAGCGCTTGGCGTCGCGTGGGGGCAGGCCAACGCCGACAGGCGCGTCCTCACCAAATATGTCGTGGCCGCAAACGACGCCATCGTCGGGCAGGTGAGCGCCATGGGGTCATGGAATCCGGATTATGAGGTGGTTGGCGGCGTTGGCCATATAGCCGTCGTCAAGCCAGGAACGCCCGACGACACCAGTTTCCTCATCGCCAAGAAATTTCTGCTGGAAGACGGCATGCGGCCGGGCGGAATGGATGCTGACTATCGCGTTCCGCTGCTGCGTTTCAATTATGTCAATTCTGTGGAGAGTACGCGCTTCATATACAGCGCCCGCGTCTTGCCGTTCATTGGGCGCGACGCCGACATCAACATTTTAGCGGATTTTCTCGGCGGCCCTGAGCAACCGTTTCGCTGGATGGTAATGCACGGCTCGGGTGGCGTCGGCAAAAGTCGACTTGCGCTGGAGCTTTGTCTGGCCGTCCGTAACGAATGGTATGCAGGCTTTCTGCCTCAGGACGGGCAAGAACCCGACTGGGGCCGGTGGCAGCCGCTATTGCCGACGTTGATCGTCATCGATTATGCGGCGCGCGATACAGAGCGCACAGGTCGACTGCTACGGGCGCTGGCGGGTCGGGGGGCTGCCGATGGCACCCTGCGGCTCGCTGCTCCGGTAAGTAGTAATGCGAAAGTTATTAGGAAGTAAATTTATTGTGTCAAACTGGAAACGATTGCAATAACAGACAAAAATTAGGAGTCCACCTGAAATTCATCGCCAAACTGACCCCGGAAGAGGAAGTAACGTTAACCGAAGCCTATCGTAACCACCCATTATTCCGGGTTAGACAACGGGCACATGCTATCTTATTGAATAATAGAAGGTATGTAATTGCACGGCTGAGCGAATTGTTTGAGTCCCAGCATGAGACTGTCAGCTCATGGTTAGACAAATGGGAAACAGAGGGATTAATAGGGCTTTACGATTGTCCACGAAGCGGTAGGCCTGTGCGCTTCACGGTTGAGGAACAAGCCGTTTTTCTGGGCTATATTGACAAAAACCCACACCAGCCCAAGGCCGCCGCAGCACGATTGCTGGAGGAGACGGGCAAGGAAGCCAGCCTTGACACCTTTAAACGAATTTTAAAAAAAGTGCCTATGCCTGGAAACGTTGTCGGCAATCAGTGAAGGGAAAGCGTAATGAAGCAGATTTCCAACGTGATAAGGCATATCTGAAGGCCTTGAAACAGCAAGAGGATGATGGGGAATTGAAGCTTTACTACTTTGACGAATCCGGATTTAGCACGACACCCTGTGTACCCTATGGATGGCAACGGATTGGCGAGACCCGACAAATACCCTGCTATCGTAGCAAGCGCATGAATGTGTTAGGTTTTTTGATTCGCAGCAATGATCTGTTTTTCCACAGCTCCGAACAATCGGTGACAACGGATACGGTTGTCAATGCCTTTGATGCGTTTGTCGAAACGTATGCAGGCAAGTACGAAGAAACTAAAGTGCCGTGCTGTGTGGTGTTGGATAATGCTTCCATTCATCGTAGCGGCGTATTCAAAGAAAAGCTGGCGGGCTGGCAACAACGTGGTGTGTACTTACATTTTCTTCCGCCTTACAGCCCGGAGCTGAACCTGATCGAAATACTCTGGCGTAAAGTTAAGTACGAATGGTTGCCGCTTGATGCCTATCAAAGTTACGGACACTTGAAAAAGTGGGTGTTGGAAATCCTGAGTGACATCGGTAAAAAATTCCAAATAACTTTTGCGTAACTACTTACGTGTTATCCTCGTTGAGCGCACGGGCGAGGGAGACTGGCTCAACAAGATTGTGGGAACCGGAACGACAAAGGCTCAGGTCAATGCGACCCATGCACCTAACTTGCCATTGGCGACCATTTCCGATTCCTGGCCAATCTTCGAGTTCGTTCTGAATAAGGTGAAAAAGCCGGTGCCTGACAAAGCGGAAACACTGGCTACCTTCGGCGCGATCGACCCCGAGCGCCGACCGCTGTTCGCCTATTTTATGGCTGATGCCATTGCCGCCGGCCATGACGTACGCCATTTCGATGCTGCTCGCCTGCTAGATCAGGTCATCGAGCGCGGACGCGAAGCATATTGGAAGCCGGTCGGAGCGACAGCCAAGGAGGAACGGCTGCTCGCCTTAGCGACAATGGCGGGAGGCCTACCGGTCAGCTCGGTGAAGGGCATGAAGGAGGAGTTACTGTCCTCTTGGAATGTTGACTTCCATCCAAAGGTGTTTCTGGCGATGACAGGTCGGGAGTCGGGGGAGAGTGTCTCGCCCCTAGAGCCAGACATCGTCGGCGAGCATTTCGCGCTGGCATGCCTTGCGCAAACTAATCTCTCCAATGAAGACCGCTCCCGCCTCTGTGGATTGGCATGGCAGCTCGGCTCGCATAGCATGGCGCAATTCATATTGCGCGCTCATCGCGATCTGCCGACCCACCCTATGTTAAATTGGGTGCGAAAATTACCGACATCCGAGGGTCTGCCACAGTTCTTCTGGGCAGTGGCCGCCGTCAATCTGATGGTTGATCTTGGATCCAGCGATCCGGACGCGGCGCGAGCCTTGCTGGATGACCTACGCCGCGTGGCAACCGCGCGTGACGAGCCTACCGTCTGGCGGGAATGGGCCAAGGCCGCTCATAATCTGATGCTTGGCCTTCAATCACGCGATCCTGACGCGGGGCGGGCCTTGCTGAACGACATACGCAGCATGGCGACCGTGCGTGATGAGATCGCTTTGTGGGAGCTATGGAGCAAGGCCGCCGCCAATCTGATGTTTGAGCTTCAGTCATGCGATCAGGATGCGGCGCAGGCCTTGGCTGCGGAGGTTCTCTTGCTTCCCCCAGAGATTCTTTCGCAGCTCGGAATACCCGCATCAGAAAAAAACCATTGAAATACAAACGCGGTAAGATGCAATTCGTCGGGTGTAATAGATGTTAGCTGTGTTGCATCGCTGTTATGTTTTGAAAATGGCGCTACGCTTCTTGGCACCCGGTAACGGTTCAAAAATAAATATCCGATCGTCGGCTTTGGATCGACAGCGGCTTTCGTCAAGTGGTCCATTGTTACTTTGTCGGCGGTTCTTCTTGCCTGTTAGATTGTAGTTGGATGCCAAGGATTTGTGGGATATGAAGCCCGTGTTTTCCAGCTAAAAGTTGGTACTTTAATTCCTGTTCCTCTTCCAACGAATTTAAAATGCCCAGACCATTAGTGTGATCCACTAAGCGAGTTAGTAAACGGATTCCTTGAAAATAATGCCGATAGTCCATGGCAAAAGTTTGATTACCCCAATTGGTTTTTTCAAAGACTTTATCCCTAAAAAGTTCAAAAAATGCTTCTGCTAATCCACGTAAGTAGAATTCCATACCAATTATCAGTAATATTTTATATATCTGGCGAACCAGAATTTGGGTTTGGTCTATCTTATCTTTCCGACGCGATTTATGCCAGTACAGCAACAATGCAGTAAGACTGTCCAGATTACCTAACCTAACAAGTTGTCGACAAAGCGTTAAAGAAAAGGATTGAAGTAGCTGCGGAGTTGGACGAGTTGATCTGAAAACGATTTCCATAACCTCTTGGTCCAGTTTTTTAAACCACTCGTCAATATTGCCCAGGGCTTTTTCTTCAAATCCGAGCACTTTCCAAAGTGGATGATCAAGTTCTTTAGCGGAACCAGCGACTTCTTTCTCTACTTTGTTTATCAAGCTAGGCCTTGGCGTATTTTTGCCTAATTTATAACGAGCCCATTTACCAGGAGGATCCTTTTCCATGAAATCAGGATCTTCTTGTGACCAAAAATGAAGTTCCAGCCGTTTAGCCGTAGAGCAGCCCATTTGACTTCGTACCCCTTCATACCAAAAGCGTACGCGGAGGACATCAATGGGATCTCTAATTCTTTTTGATCGGTAGGAGGGCATAAGAATTTAGCCTGTATTGATGCTAAAATTAATATTTCGTTCTAAGTTATAGATAAATAAAGAATTATAAAATGACTGAAGCCTAAATCGTTCCTTTTCATTTAATAGTTAGTCCAGTGTATGCTTAGCACTATTATTAACGTGACTGTATGTTTCATTATGTTAACTAACGCTACAGAACCATTAACACAGGAATTACAAGATACCTTAATACGCCTGTATGGGCCATTACTGGCTAGCCGAGACTTATGGAAAGTTTTGGGGTATGCCAGTCCGGGGGCATTTCGGCAAGCACGATTAAGAAAGCGTGTGCCGGTGACAGAATTCGAAATTAAAGGACGGAGCGGTCACTTCGCTCTCACATTAGATGTTGCTCGTTGGCTGGCAGAGCAGCGTTTGTCGATTTCCCAGCTAAATAAACCAGAAGGAGCAAGCAAATGACCTAAGCAATAGTTCTCTAACAGAAAACACGGGCTTAGAAAAACAAAAAGCCTAGGGCGGCAACCCTAAGCTTTTATGAGAGCGTCGAGATTTTTGAAACTCTTCTAGACGATCTCATTGTTAATCTAAAAATCGCTGGCGTCAAGTCTGCGGCCTGTTTTTGCGAACTTTTTTTCAACGCATTTCACAGGGCGCAGAATTCGTGCGTCCTGTGAATAGGATTAACGGAGACAAATATGTCCTCAAATCTATGGCATGGGCTTTGGCGTGGAGTGACGCCAGCAGGCGATGTGCATTGCCGAGCCAGAAATGTAATCAGTCCATCAGGTGGTATTGTTCGTGGCAAATTCCCCAGTCGCAAGAACGGGCGAATGGTGCATCACGAAGGGTTACTTGAATTAGAAGCCATTTACCTTTTCGAGACTTCCCCCAAAATCGTTCGGTACCGTGAACAACCCGTCACTATCAACTACCCCGATGATGCAAAGCTGCGGCGTTATACGCCTGATTTCGAGCTGGAATTAATCACCGGCAAAATCGTATACATCGAGGTCAAGCCGATTCGTAGCCTCCAACATGACGAAGTGCGGCATAAACTCGATTGTGTAGCTGAGTATATGCGCCGCTCGGAAACCGCTTTCGTCGTCTTGACCGATCAAGTTATTCGACAAGAACCGCGCTTATCCAATCTTCGCTGGATTTATCATAGATCCTCCCGCGTTCCACCGACCTCAGAAGCAATCACGGTTGCCATCAATAAATATCGCAACTGCCTTCCGTTATCGATTGCAGTGGCATCAACTTTGATAAATGTCGGGGGCGTTGACCCCTATAGTCTGTTGTTAGCCGGACAGCTGCGCTGTTCCTTGGAGCAGCCTATTTCTCTTGAAACCCTTATAGATATTGAATTGGAGGTTAACAATGGCTGGTTTTGCATTGCACAAGAACATGGTTTTTGATTGGAATGGTGCTGAATATCGAATTGATCGTATCCAACCTAATGGAGAGTTGCTGTTGGAACGGATAAGTGATGGTCATCTTTCTATTGTAAGTCGAGAGCTACTGCTTGTTGAGTATAGGGAAGGCAAAATTTCAGCGAAAACGGCAGAGCCTTATTCAAATAAATCGCTGGTACCAACGTTTTCGCGACCGCTTAATGAATTGTCTGAGGGTATCCGAAAAGCGGTGAACCGTCGAAAACACTATCTTGATATTATCCTCGAGCATGGCGTTCCGGTTTTTACACCAGACTATTTGAGGCCGTTGATTGAGCTGGCAGCTGCGAAAATTGAGGATATAAATCCACCGGGAGTGATAACAGTATATAGATGGTATCGGCGTTTTAAATTAAGTAGCGACCCACGAGCGATTATTCCACGGACTGATCTACGTGGACCCAAGAAACTACGGCAAAATGATTATATTCTCCAACTTGTAGCAGAGGCTCTGGAGGAGGCCTTTAAAGCATCGCCGCAGGCGACATGCCGTAACGTTTACACGCGTTTACTCGGCAAAATTAAGATTGAGAATCAGCGAACACTCGGGACTGAGCCAATCAAACCACCGTCATTGCGTACCTTGTATCGATTGATTGCACGTGCGGAGGCTTACGAAACCGTTGTCTTAAAGGAAGGCAAAGCGGCAGCCGATAGGCGCTTTAGGATTGGCAAAGTCGGTGTAAAAACATCCCGTATCCTTGAGCGGGTCGAGATTGATCATACGCCTCTTGACCTATTCCTGATTGACGAAAGAACCTGGTTGCCACTTGGTAGGCCAACGTTGACCATCGTGATCGACCATTACAGCCGCATGTTGCTTGGTTACTATCTGAGCTTTGACAGCCCCTCTACTGCGGCAGTTATGGGTTCGCTTCGGCATGCAATTTTGCCCAAAAATTCGGCTGCTGCTGTGATGCCAAACTTAAAAACTGAGAATACCTGGCCTTGTTACGGGCGACCCGAAGTCATGGTGGTCGACAATGGTCTGGAATTTCAAAGTAACGACTTGGAAAGTGTGGCTTACGACCTTGGGGTCCGGATTCAGTATTGCCCGAAACATACCCCCCGGTTCAAAGGGGTGGTCGAGCGGTATCTAAAGACTATCAACTATTTCTTTGCCCATCAGCTGCCAGGTACCAGTTTTGCCAAATTTTACCTGCGCGGCGATTATGACCCGCAGAAGTGCGCGCTCCTGACTTTTGCAGAGTTCAAACATCTCTTTGAGAAATGGGTTGTTGATGTCTATGCTCAGACCCTCCATCGAGGAATTGGTACCACTCCATGGGCTCGTTGGCACGATGGCATTTCGCATTATGAGCCTGTGCTTCCTGATGATCTGCAAACTTTACAGCGCCGCATTGGCCTAGTGGCTGAGCGGTCTTTACGTCGCGATGGAATTTTCTTACACGGTATCCGCTACAGCGGTGATGAGGTTGGTTCCATTCTGCGTGGTTTTGGTGAAGGTGTTAAAGTCCGGATTGTCTATGACCCCGAGGATCTGGGGGAAATCCAAGTTTGGGGTCCCAATGATGCAGAACCGGTAACGGTTAAGGCGCTCGATTATGAATTTGCTCAGGGGCTGACCGTAAAACAGAACAAATTCATTCGCGAGCAATTGCGTGAGCAAGGTGCCGCAGATGAAGACCGTGCCGCCCTTGAGCAGGCACGATATGATCTGTCACGTTCTATCGAAGAGTTAATGACTAGCCGAAAACACGTGGCCAGACGTCGCAGTGCTGCCCTACGCGGAATTAGCAGCAGTAAACCCAGCGGAACAAAAACCAAAAAAGTCAAAAAACCAGATCCCAATGGTGTACTTAACCCCTCGAAATCAACAAAGTCTTCCAAAACGGAACGGGACGACGATAAGACGGTACCGGACGTAATAAAGTCCTTTCAGTTGAAGCGTAACACGGAGGAGGATTGATGAACTTCAAAGAGATTTTCGATGCGTTGCAGCGTTTCGACGAGGAATACATTCCATTTCCACCTTTTGTCGCTGCAGTCGATACGGTCAAAGCCAACATTGCACTCTTTCGAGAGACGGGGATAGCACATCATTTGCTCGTGCTGGGTGAAAGTGGCACCGGAAAAAGTAGCCTCTGCCGCTGGGTCGAGCAGCAATATCCCCGATTTGCATTGCTTGATCGGGATATATTGCCGGTTCTCATTGTGCCGGTTCCGCCTGCCGCAACCATCGCCAGTATGGCATCAGCCATGCTCGAAAAATTGGGTGACCCGGTGTCGGCCACTGGAACGGCTTCGGCTAAAACGTCGCGTGTTATCACTTTGTGTCGTGCCTGCCGGGTTGAGATGATCTTGTTCGATGAAGCCCAACATATCCATGACCGAGGGCAGGCTACCACCCATTACATGGTGGGGGACTGGCTCAAATCACTGATTGACCAAACCAGTGTGCCGACAGTTTTTCTGGGATTGCCACGCCTCGAACAACTTCTACAGGTTAATGAACAATTACGCCGGCGGTTTTCCCGTCGTATTCGTCTGGCGTTGGGTCAGAGCGATAAGGACTCGATCCATAGCGAATGCCTCCAGCTTTTCAGATCGCTTGGCTCATGTCTCCCCATTCCGCTTTTGTGCGGTCGTTATGGCTGGGACGAACTGGGCATGCGCCTTTACTACGCCAGCGATGGTCGGGTAGCCTACATCAAAAAGCTGTTGGCCAGTGCTTTGAGACTTGCTCTTGAAACCGAAACTGGAGAGATTGGGCCACCATTGCTGGAACAAGCGTTTACTGATGAAATTTGGTGGGAGGGAGTGGGCAAGCTTAACCCTTTCAACCCGGCATTCGAGTTTCGGCGTCTGGATCGCGGCAATGAGCCGTTCGAGTGCGGCAGCTTTAATAATATCCGTAAGTACCGGAAGGAGTCGATATGCTGACTCCCCATATCAATTTTCCAGTGCGGCCTTCAATTGAGAAGGGAGAAAGTCTCGCTGGCTATATGTGCCGCTTTTATGGTGCGAACGGGTATTGGGTGCCACGCCCAATACATAAGGTGCTATCTGCGTTATATCGCGGGACACCCGAGAAAGCTACAAATGCATTTGATATTGCGCAATCCGTGGTCGGTGACTCAGTCGTACTCGATCGTAGATGGTGGCTTGATAGTACGCTTATCAAGAGACCTTCCGGTGGGAATCAACGAGCTTGGCTAACACTAATTTACAATCCTGCACGCTTTTGCCCCACCTGTCTGAGTGAATATGGTTTTCATTTTGCTTTATGGGAGCTGCCACTGGTGCAGGCATGCCCACTCCACAAGTGCGTTTTGCTCAGTAAGTGTTCGCTGTGTCAGAAAACCCTATCGTGGTCTAAGATGTCTCCTGCCTGGAGTTGTTGTTGTGGCAAATCTATCGCAACAATGCCAGCGGCATCAGCGAGTCAGAGTGCGGTGACTATCGCGCAATTATTTGCTGGCTCGGACGACGTTGAGCCGTCGGATAGTTTTCAGGAGCATTTTGGAGAGCCGACTTATGACGGTTATTGTCTGAGCGACGTTTATGCAGGTCTTGAATGGGTCAGTGAACTTCGGGATATTTTTTTGATGTTGACTACAAATTTTGGTGAATTATCTTACCGTCGCCGACGACCAACTCGTTGGTCAGGGCCTAGGAGACTGTCGGATTTAGCAGTGCAAAAAGTGTTAAAATAACCCTATCGAAACACCAAATCAAAAAACAAAAATGGCTACCCAATTCATCCTGATTGATCGCGATACCCCCTACATTCTGCCCCCGTGTGTTCAGGATTATTTGCCTGAAGATCATATGGCCCGTTTTGTTGTCGAGATTGTCGATCAACTGGATTTACGGACGCTATCAGCCGTCTATGCGGGCAAAGGAAAGCGCCCCTATCATCCGGCGATGCTGTTGGCGTTGCTGTTCTACGGTTACGCGACCGGCGTATTTTCCAGTCGCAAACTGGAGAAAGCCACTCATGACTCGATGGCCTTTAAATACATCTGCGCCAACGAAAACCCAGATCACGACACCATCAACAGCTTTCGCAAGCGCTTTGGCAAAGAGATCGAAAGCCTATTTGTCGAGATATTGGTACTTGCACAAACCTTGGGGCTGCTTAAGCTGGGTACGGTGAGCCTGGACGGCACCAAGATTAAAGCCAATGCCAGCAAGCATAAAGCCTTGAGCTGGGATTACGCCAATCAACTGGAAGCCCAGTTCAAACAGGAAGTTGAAACCTTGATGAAACTGGCTGAAGCCGCCGACAATTCCCCGCTTCCAGAAGACATGGATGTACCCAAGGAACTCAAACGCCGCCAAGACCGTTTAGCAGTGATTGCCAAAGCCAAACAGGAAATCCAGGCCCGTGCCAAGGCGCGTTACGCGCAAGAAAAGGCCGAGTATGACGAAAAGCAGGCTAAGCGTGAACAACACCTGAGTGAAACCGGCAAGAAAATGGGCGGCAAAGCCCCCCAAGCGCCTACCGATGCGCCTCAAGGTAAAGATCAAGTCAGCCTGACCGATGAAGAGTCCCGCATCATGCCGACCCCTAATGGTTTTGAACAAGCCTATAACGCCCAAGCCAGTGTTGATATTGCCACCCACCTGATCGTTGCTCATCACATCACCCAACACACCAACGACAAACAAGAAATCGAACCGGCCTTAGCCAAACTGGAACAGCTCCCGGAATGCTTGGGGAGTGTTGACAACCTGTTGGCCGACACCGGCTACTTCAGCCAAGCCAATGTAAAGGCGTGTGCTGATGCAAAGATAAAACCGTACATCGCCCAAAAGCGGCAAAGCCATAACCAAGCCCTTGACGCCCGGTTTCAGCATCAGCCGGAAATAGGCGAAAGCACCTTACCGCCGGTTGAGGCCATGACCCATCGCTTAACAACCAAAGCGGGCAAAGCACTCTACGGCAAGCGAAAATCTACTGTCGAAACCGTGTTTGGCATCATTAAACACGTCCAGGGATTCAGGCAATTCCAGCTTCGAGGCCTGGAATCCGTCCAAAGTGAATGGAATTTAGTCTGTATAGGCTGGAATTTAAAAAGAATGCATGTATTAAGAGGGTGAGAGAGGAAAAAGAGCATTGAGCTGCCCATAAAACAGAACTATGGGCATTAAAAATCCCAATAAACCACTTTTTTAAATTTTAATCGTGATTAAGTGGGGAGGCTCGCTCTATTAATCCGACAGCCTCCTAGCACTTGGGAAGTCAAGCTGCTCGCTGATTCGCCTGAGCAAGTGGTACATCGCCTATTGCGAGTGCTAATAAAACATTTCAGGTCAAATAAATTTAAGCTGTATTTTGTCCCGGAATCCGCCAACCTGAATCGGGCGATATTATTCATCAAGGGGGCGGACAATAGTGTCTTCCAAAATAAAATCCGTATGGCGGTGGAGTATATTCTTGCCGAATACAGGGTGAAACTACCTATTTCATCAGTTGTGTTATACAGCCCACGGGTTTCTAGTGAGAGGCGCATCGTATACCTGACGCAGTTCATGAGCTGGTGGGATATGCTTTCCAAGCGCATAGGCGAACTTGATCCCGACATGCAAAACAATCAGCGAACTACTTTCTCACAATTAATGTTGTTTGACATGCGAGTTCGGGAGATAGTGGATATGTTCAATCTCTTGCTCGATGCGGCACTCCAGCGAGTTGACGTGGAGGATTTTCGAGCACTTTCATATTGGTGGCGGATACCGGGAGAGTTGCGGGAGCTTAAGAATCCAAACGAAGTTTTGAGCCGGATTGGTTTACATCTCGCGGTTGTATCGACTTCCGAACTAGCCTTTGTCCATGACCTTATACGACAAGGGCGGCTAGGTGAGCAATGATGATATGCGAAATAAACAGCCACTCATTGCCAGTGCGTCCTCGTCCGGTTCAGGGAGAAGCCACCATCGGTTTTCTCATGCGCGTCGCGCTTGCTAATGGTTATGAGACGCCGCGGCAGTTATGGATAGGACTTAGGACCTTTGACGCAGTATGTAAGGCTCTTTGCTTATCGGCGGAGGAAGAAAATACGCTTTTTGGTCCGTTTCCAAGTTATTGGGGACATAATGATTTTAAGTATGGTCTAACCGCCGCTGATTTCAATCATAGTCTGATGCGGTGGTGTCCGCTCTGTCTCCGGGAGTCTGCCCATCTTCGTGGGCAATGGATGCTGAAACTCTGCTGCGTGTGCAGTCGGCACTCAATTCGCTTACTTGATCGATGTCCGATCTGTGGAAGTACACAGCGGTTAGAGCGAGCTAACTTTGATCGGTGCATTTGCGGGGCATGGTTTGCAAACGCACAATATGTTGATACGGACGTCGAATCAGTAGTACGCATCACCCAGACTCTTGAGGCATCGATTTTCGATAAGGTGGCGTTGCCAAGCTTACCTTCATTGTCGGCGCAAGAGTGGCTGAGATTGATAAGCTATCTCGGTCAATTTTCTGAAACATTCCAACCTGCCAAACCTGGCAAGATTGCGAATACGCATCAACTGGATACCGCTATGTCCTTGATGTTCAACATTGGGTGGCTACTTGATAGCTGGCCAGAGAATTTTCACGTCATTTTGGAGACTATTCAACGAAAGGAAGCGGCTAAGCTAAGCATCCGGCGGACATTCGGATCAATGTATCGTGTTCTTTATGTTGATCTTGCGGAAGGGTGTTTTCAGTTTCTACGGGACGAGTTCGAGCGTTATTTACATGAGTATTGGAGGGGTGTGGTGAGTAAGCGTAATAAGGCATTCAAGCCTGAGACTGTTGCAACACATCCTAGGGTTACCTTGAAACAGGCTGCCCAAAAAACCGGTGTTGCCCCTGCAATCGTGAGTCATATCATGCAATCCGAACTGATTCCATATGGCCTGGTTGATTTACCTTCTGGACGTAAAGTGAGATCAATCCATAAAAGTAATCTAGCTCAAATTAAGGCGCTTATGAATGGGTGCATGGCAATTGGTGAGGCTGCAACGCTACTTGCATTACCTGAATGCCGAGTAAGGGAATTAATTTCAAGCGGAATCATAACGCCGCTTATTTCCCGAGTTCACGATAAATCAGCAGCTTGGTTAATAGCGAAGCAACAAGTACAGAGGCTATTCTTCACCAGCAGCGAACCGCGCAACGTATTTTCGGCGATAACGGTCAGACGATTGTTGAAGTATTGGCATTTACGCGATGGTGAATTCATGGCTTTGGTCCAGGCATTATCGGAAAGTCGATTAGTACCGGTGGCTTTACAGTCAACACCAGTGTCATTGGGAAATGTCACGCTTGACGAGCAAGAGGCACGAAAATGGTTGGAGGAAGTCCGGTTTCAAGTTGGGTCAAGTATGTCAGTGGACGAGGCAGCAAAACGACTCTGCCTGAAACAACAGGTGGTCTATGATTTAGTTCGGCGGGGATTGCTGGTTACGATCGAAGATAAATTGCCCGGCAGGCGAGTTATGAGGACAAGTCTTGAAGACTTTCAAGCCACCTATATCTCATTGGCCGAATTTTCCCGATCTCTACAACGGGCTCCACGATGGGTACTGAAGAAACTTCATGTACCGCCGATTTCAGGACCATTGATTGATGGGAGCAGACAGTATTTTTTTCGACGTTCCGATGTATGTTCCGAAGCATTACGGGTTGATTAATAACATGATTAATGTTGATACAAACGCTGTGAGGCACGGAGAGTGATGCGATTAGCGAGCGCCAGCCGAATAGTCCCTGGTAACCCGAGGGCCGGGCGGTTATCCAATCAGGAGAACTGCAAGGCATACCGACCGGGTGTCCAGTCATCTGAGAGCAGGAAGCGCAGCCTTTCTGTGACGGGGACGGCCAGGGCAGCAGGCAGACATTCACGCGACGGTGAAGAGCGAAAATAGACCACGGAAGGTTTATTTTTCATCACTTGGAAGCTTATCCTTATTACCTATCGCCATTACGGCCTCTGGGGGCTTTGTCTGCCCCCGGTTCGTGTCGACCATGGATAAACACAGTCTGTCCGTTCAATTAATCTCTCTTTACCAACAGGCCGGCTCCAATCCGTTGAAGTATGCGTGTTTTCGGCTGTGACACCAGCAAGTAAATCCGCAAGTTTAAATTGTTTGCCCTGTATTTCTGTTTGCATTGCTGCACCTCTTGCGTGAATGAATTTATTTTATATCTAAACGCACTATATGCGGCAGCAACTCATAAAAGAACTGCACGAGTAATAAAACGGCCGCGAGCAGCTTTTTCTGTAAACGCAATTTAGAAATGTCCTCTATGCTGCAAAGTAGAAGTGTCCCCTGTATTGGTTTTCTTTTTCCACTACCCAATTTTACTCACGATCAGGAGGAGGTGGGGTTTTCATCCATTTCTAATTATTGTGGTGCTCACTTCGCCCAAGTGTTGTCTTGATGGAGCGCCCGCACTGCGTTTTTCATCATTTTTATCCTGTTTTTCTTTGATGAAATTTAGAACCGCTCCCAATCGCTTATTACTTACTATTTCCCCTTGATCGATTTTTTTGATTTTATCGAATATGCGGTAGGGGAGCTCGCGATTGTCACATTTGATTTTTATTGTGCCATCGAAGTATTCATAAACGGTCACTTTATTCCGGGCCAGGCTTCTGTTATCAATTGAATCCTCAATCAGGTAGAGTGCCTTGTCGTATTGCAGGGTTAGATTTTTAGACAAAGTTCTATTTTCCTGCCATGAAAAAATTTCATTTAATTCTTCATGAGGCAGCAATTCACGGTGCATATTCTTGGAATCAACTGATTCCACTCCAAACTGTTTGTTAAATTTATCCATAAATTCCGGCAAGAATTGATTTCCTTGTTCGGCACCAGAAATATTCATAAGCCGCATTTCTTTAATCAAACGATCTTGCAGGGTTCTATTGACACGTTCAACGCGGCCTTTGGCCTGCGGCGTATTGGCGCAAATAATATCAATGTTCAATTCGGTTAAGGCTCTTCCAAATTGAGTGACACCATCACCACCTAATTCACCTGTTTTATTAACACGAAATACGCAGTGTTTATC
>NZ_JH109152.1:2111936-2613475 GCF_000190755.2 Methylobacter tundripaludum SV96
CACATCTTGTGTCAACCTATGATGGACAATATCAACGACTTTATGTGAATGGCACAGAGGTCGCCAAGAGCGCGCAGAATGGTCTGATTCAACAAGGCGGGGTGTTGCGCATCGGTGGCAACAGCGTTTGGGGTGAGTATTTCCAAGGCTATATCGATGAGGTGCGCATTTACAATAGAGCCTTGACCGCAACGGAAGTTAACAACAACTTAAAGACCGCAGTTAGTTCGACTACGGCTACATCTACATCTACGGGTACCAGTAATACCGGCTTGGTAGCGGCTTACGGCTTTGAGGAAACCAGTGGTACGACCGTTAACGACGCTTCAGGTAATAGTAACCTTGGCGCTATTAGTAATGCCGTTAGAATAACCAACGGTCATAGTGGCAATGCCCTGCAATTTAACGGTACAAATGCCTGGGTCACAGTCCAAGACAGCGCATCACTGGATCTTTCAACCAGCATGACCCTTGAGGCATGGGTATACCCGCAGTCCCTGGCAAACAACGGAACTGTACTCTTTAAGGAACAATCCGGGGGTGCGGTCTACAACCTCTATGCCTATGAGAACGCCGGTGCACCTGTTTCTTCTTTCAATGATGGAACTTATCGTGTCATATCAGGTCCCAACCAATTACCGGTAAATCAGTGGACACATCTTGTGTCAACCTATGATGGACAATATCAACGACTTTATGTGAATGGCACAGAGGTCGCCAAGAGCGCGCAGAATGGTCTGATTCAACAAGGCGGGGTGTTGCGCATCGGTGGCAACAGCGTTTGGGGTGAGTATTTCCAAGGCTATATCGATGAGGTGCGCATTTACAATAGAGCCTTGACCGCAACGGAAGTTAACAACAACTTAAAGACCGCAGTTAGTTCGACTACGGCTACATCTACATCTACGGGTACCAGTAATACCGGCTTGGTAGCGGCTTACGGCTTTGAGGAAACCAGTGGTACGACCGTTAACGACGCTTCAGGTAATAGTAACCTTGGCGCTATTAGTAATGCCGTTAGAATAACCAACGGTCATAGTGGCAATGCCCTGCAATTTAATGGTACAAATGCCTGGGTCACAGTCCAAGACAGCGCATCACTGGATCTTTCAACCAGCATGACCCTTGAGGCATGGGTATACCCGCAGTCCCTGGCAAACAACGGAACTGTACTCTTTAAGGAACAATCCGGGGGTGCGGTCTACAACCTCTATGCCTATGAGAACGCCGGTGCACCTGTTTCTTCTTTCAATGATGGAACTTATCGTGTCATATCAGGTCCCAACCAATTACCGGTAAATCAGTGGACACATCTTGTGTCAACCTATGATGGACAATATCAACGACTTTATGTGAATGGCACAGAGGTCGCCAAGAGCGCGCAGAATGGTCTGATTCAACAAGGCGGGGTGTTGCGCATCGGTGGCAACAGCGTTTGGGGTGAGTATTTCCATGGCTATATCGATGAGGTGCGCATTTACAATAGAGCCTTGACCGCAACGGAAGTCGCTTACAACTTAAAGACTGCAATCAGTGTTTCAAATCCGCAGTAGTTTGTTATTGGCGACAAGACCAACGAGCCTTGGGTTGATTACAAACCTCAGGGTACAAGGGGCTTCTTATACTCGATGTTCAAGTTTTTAATTGTTGATTTTTAAGAATCCTGCCAAATCAGGCTTTACAGCCATAAGTGCTATGATTTGACGCCTGAATACATTGACGAAAGAGCCTTGATTTATCTGGGCTCGTCTCAGTCACGCTAAAAAAACTTGAACATCGAGTTATAGGTTATATGGATATCAAACCAATGCGTCAGTCTATGAGGAAGGGCAATGATGGATCACTGATCGCTTAAACGGCATACCGACGGGGCTGGCATCGCATTGGGCGAGGCCTGCTCCATCCCGTCGGTTACTCCAGTCTGTGAGTGTTAACTAAAACCGAACACTTTCTTAAGCAGTCTTCTTATAGAATTCCCGCTCAAATTCCAGCGGGGATTGGTAGCTTAATTTTGAGTGTGCATGCTTGCCATTAGACATCTTTCCTAAATAGTTGGCATAGGACTAATTGTAACGGCTCGCGTTTGAAATCGGTTGGGTTCGCATTTAACGCAGTTTTGCGCTCAAATTAATTGCAAATGAAAATGTAGCCCGGCTCACATTATCTGCAAATGAGCTTGCATTTATCAGTGCCGGCTCGCATCCCATTGTAGCGGGCTCACTTTAATTGCAAATGAAAGCCTGGCTGGCTAGAAATCGGCGTGCAAAAGTTACCACTTTCAGCATCAATTTTTACCAGTCCCTATAAAATAAACCTTAAAAAACAATCTTCTAATAATTTTCATGGTCAATTATGGCTCTGTTTACTGGTAAATATTGGACGCTGATTGACATATAAGTGTGGTCTGTTGTGCCAAAAATCAAGATTTTTGGCACAACAGCCGATTATGTTGACGCTTGTTGAAATTTTACCATTTAGAGCAAGTTGTATTTACAATCGCGTAGATACATATATTTTGGCACAATAAAACAATAAATTATTCCAATTTATAACTTATCACTTTATATTAAAAATCATGGTGGTCTTCTAAACAAATATTGACACTGTAATAGCATTGTTTTTTTATGTAAAACTAGGGGTAAATTTTAATGAATGACTATGAAGAAGATAAAGCTACAAAAACATCGAAAACCAACATGAATTCAGGTATAGCCTCTGGTGGCAGTGTTCAACACAGTGGAAATCACACACAAAAAGTCATAGTACATAGCTCTTCAGGAACTAGCATTTTCATATCAATTATTATTCCAATTGTCGCTGCCGTCTCAGGAGCATACGCGACATATAATTTTAATCTTCTGAATGCGCCAGAGAAAACTGTTATTGGATCAAATACCTTGCTTGGGCAAGTTAAGGATTTGCAAAAAATTGTTATGTCTTTCAACCCTTCACCTGAGATTTCAAAACGCTTAGTCGAAATCGAACAACAAGCACAGGCAATCCAGGCGAACGTTTCTCGCCTGCAAAGAAGTGACGGTTTAGCATCTGGTGAGGTTGATTTCTGGTTGGATGCTAATTCTGCTGTAATGCTCGGAAATACTACTCCATTCAGCGTCACCTCAGGTACAAGCAATTCGATTACCTATGAGTTAGACGGGAAAGCGGGCGGAGTCTATTTGCCACCAGCAGGAAAGCTCGAATTCAAAACTGATACAGGAAAGAACTGCTTCTTAAACTACATGGGAAAATCCCCAAAAGCAGAAATTTACGGATTCAAGATCATTTGCCCAGCCTAATACCGTATAGCATCGGCATTAACCAACCCAGTGAAGTACATCTAACCTTAGCCGTATTTTATGGTTTCATTTTTAGAGAAATTTATTAGTCTTACAATGCATTGATTTTATGCTGTTTGATATTGTCTAAAAAACCTTCGTTTTTTAGACAATATCAAACCCTGGTGTAATTCTTGGTAAAACCTTTGAAATTTGCTGTGATGCTAAAGATTAACCATCGATCTCAATCGCCACCTAGAACCGGAACACCTCCTCGTTTCTTTACCTGAAATTAATTATTTGGTTAGCAATAAAAGCCGCTATTTTCTCTGAGGCTTATCTATCTCACCATCATGCGCAAATTGAATGTATGCAGCATATCAATCTGTCTTTGCTAAAGAGATATCTTATTAGGTTGGTAGATGGAGCTAAAGATATAATAAACATATCTGACACGAGTTTGGATAACAACCACCCATCTGTGCTGCTGGCACACAGAAATTTTTCACAATTAATGGCATAGGTTCCGGATGTTTTCATTTATTATGACAAAACAATATTCTCGCGTGACACTAAAGTTGAAAAAGAAGTTATTTTTCAATGGTCATCATTTCACTAATTATGCCATCTAACAGGAAGCGCTGAATAAACCTTTTTGTTCATGGTTCGACAAGGCTGATTGTAGGAAGCCCCGAAGGGCTCACCACGACGGAGTCCGTTACCGTCCATCCTGAGCTTATCGAAGGATTAAATCAGCGCTTCCTTAGAAAACAACCTCAAGATAACAATGGAGCCAAAACCAATCAACGCGATCAGGAATTAGCAGCTTAGTTTTCTAAATAATGCTTTGAATAATGGAATCAAATGAACCACGCCGCGCACAATAAACTTGTCTCATTCATATGGTCTATCGCCGACGATTGCCTGCGCGATGTCTATGTCCGCGGCAAATACCGCGATGTGATTCTGCCTATGGTTGTTTTGCGCCGCCTGGATACCTTGTTGGAACCCAGCAAAGCCAAAGTACTGGAAGAACTCGCTTTCCAGAGAAACGATATGGGTCTGACCGAATTGGACGATAACGGCCTGAAAGATGCCTCCGGTTATGTTTTTTACAACACCAGCAAATGGACGCTCAACCAGCTGTTCAAAACCGCCACGAATAACCAGCAAATCCTGTTGGCCAATGTCGAAGAATACCTGAACGGCTACAGCGCCAACGTCAAAGAGATTATCGACAAATTCAACCTCAAAGCCCAAGTGCGCCATATGGCCGGCAAGGATGTCTTGCTGGATGTGCTGGAAAAGTTTACCTCGCCGAACATCAATCTCACACCGCATGAAGTGGAAGACCCGGACGGCAACCGCCTGCCTGCGCTTACCAATTTGGGCATGGGTTATGTGTTTGAAGAGCTGATCCGCAAATTCAACGAAGACAACAACGAAGAGGCTGGCGAACACTTCACGCCCCGCGAAGTGATCGAGCTGATGACCCATCTGATTTTCGATCCGGTTAAAGATAAGATACCCCCGGTCATGACTATCTACGATCCGGCCTGTGGTTCCGGCGGCATGCTGACCGAATCGCAAAACTTCATCAAGGATGAGGAAGGCGCTATTCGTGCAACCGGAGATGTTTATCTGTACGGCAAAGAAATCAACGACGAGACCTACGCCATCTGTAAATCCGACATGATGATCAAAGGCAACAACCCGTCCAACATCCGGGTCGGCTCCACGCTGTCTACCGATGAATTTGCCGGAACCCGCTTCGATTTCATGCTATCCAATCCGCCTTATGGCAAAAGCTGGGCCAGCGAGCAGAAATACATCAAAGACGGCGCCGACGTGATCGACCCGCGCTTTCGGGTGACGCTGAAAGATTATTGGGGAAATCCGGAAACCGTAGACGCCACTCCGCGTTCCAGCGACGGCCAGCTGTTGTTCCTGATGGAAATGGTCAGCAAGATGAAAAGCTTGGATAACAGCCCGTACGGTTCGCGCATCGCCTCGGTACATAACGGCTCCAGCCTGTTCACCGGAGATGCTGGCGGCGGCGAAAGCAACATCCGCCGCCATATTATCGAAAATGATCTGCTCGAAGCGATCATCCAGTTACCGAATAATCTGTTTTATAACACCGGGATCACCACCTATATCTGGCTGCTGTCCAACAATAAAGCGCAGCCACGCAAGGGCAAAGTCCAACTGATCGATGCCAGTCAGCTTTATCGCAAGCTGCGCAAAAACCTAGGCAACAAAAACTGCGAGTTCGCCTACGAACATATCCGGGAAATCGTCACCGCTTACTTGCAATTGGCAACCAAGGAACGCCAAGCCGATGATGCCGGTATTGCGGCGCAGGTGTTCGACAACAGCGATTTTGGCTACTACAAGGTCAACATCGAGCGGCCCGATCGCCGCAAGGCCCAGTTTAGCAACGAGCGCATCGAAACCCTGCGTTTCGACAAATCCTTACGCGAGCCGATGCAGTGGATTTACAGCCAATGGGGCGAGGCTGTTTATCAGCCCGGTACTTTGGATGAGCGGGAAAAGGCTATTCTCGTCTGGTGCGATGAGAATGAGTTAAACCTGAACACCAAAAACCGCCAAAAACTGCTCAGCCCGAATACCTGGAAAAAACAGCTGGATCTGGTGCAGGCTGCAAAGGCATTGATGGCCGCGATAGGCGAAGCCGAGTCCAGCGATTTCAATCAGTTCAAGGGACAGGTGGACGAAGCATTAAAGGCACAGGGCATCAAATTGAGCGCCGGCGACAAAAAAGCCATCCTCAACGCCGTCAGCTGGTACGACGAGACTGCCGAAAAAGTTATCGCGCAAAAACTTAAACTCGGTGGCGACAAACTCGACCAGCTGTTGCATCACCTGGATTGCACCGAACAGGATCTGCCGGATTACGGCTATTATTCGACCGATAAAAAAGGCGAGTACCTGAGCTACGAAACCAACACCGATCTACGCGATAGCGAATCGATACCACTAAAAGGTGATATCCGCAGTTATTTCCTGGCGGAGGTCAAACCGCATGTTGCCGAAGCCTGGATCAATCTCGACTCCACCAAAATCGGCTACGAGATCAGTTTCAATAAATACTTCTACCGCCACAAGCCGTTGCGCAGCATGAAAGAAGTGGCCAGTGACATTATCGCCCTGGAACGGCGGGCGGAAGGCTTGATTGCCGATATTCTAGGCATTGATGTGAGCCAGATATAGGTGCCGAGCATGCAAGATTTTGAGCAATTAAAACCCTTAAGCCTCAATTCGGCGCTTAGCGAAGAAGTCGCACCGCTTTTTACTCATATCGCCGCCGTTATCCAACAAGCCCGCCAGCAGGTTCGGCAGGCGGTTAATAGCGCGATGGTGCAAAGCTACTGGCAGATCGGCCGACTGATCGTCGAACACGAACAACAGGGCCAAGCCCGCGCCGCTTACGGCAAACAACAATTGCAGATGCTCTCGGAGCAATTGACGGCGGAATTCGGCAAAGGCTTTGATGCCAGCAATTTGCGTAATATGCGCAGCTTTTACCTCTGTTTTCCAAATTGTGACGCACTGCGTCACAATTTGAGTTGGACGCACTATAGAAAATTGATTCGCATCGAAAACCCAGTCGCCAGAGACTGGTATCAACGGGAAGCAGCCGAACAGCATTGGAGCGCCAGAGCACTGGAACGGCAAATCGACAAACTCTATTATGAACGATTATTGTCCAGTCAGGACAAGGCGCCGATTCGGGCCGAAGCGGAACAAAACATTGCCTCATTACTACAGCAGGAACAACTGCGGCCGCACGACGTGTTGCGCGATCCCTATATCCTGGACTTTCTTAACCTGCCCAGCCAACAGCTTTTGGAATCCGACCTGGAGCAAGGGCTGCTCGACAACCTGCAAGCGTTCTTGCTGGAACTGGGCAAAGGTTTCGCGTTCGTCGCCCGGCAACAGCGCATCCGCACCGAAGACCAGGACTTTTACATCGATCTGGTGTTTTACCATTTCAAACTGAAATGCTTTCTACTGATCGACCTGAAACTGGGCAAACTGACGCATCAGGACGTCGGCCAGATGGACAGCTACGTGCGCATTTTCGACCGGCAGCAACGGGCCGCAGACGATACCCCCACCATCGGCCTGATCCTGTGCAGCCGGAAAAGCGAAGCGGTGGTGAAATACTCGGTACCGACCGACAGCGAACAGCTGTTCGCTGCCAAATACCTGCCTTATCTGCCGAGCGAAGCCGAACTGAAACGCGAACTGGAGATGGAACGGATTAAAGTGCAGGCGCAATTGCTGAATAAAACGGATGGGGTGGGCGATGATTGAGCAATTGGCGGCGATGCCGAAATATGAAATATATAAGGATTCTGGCGTGGAATGGCTGGGGGAGATTCCGGAGCATTGGGAGATCAAAAGATTAAAATTTATCATTGCTGAACACTCTGGTAATGGATTTCCTGTAGAGGAGCAGGGAAAGCACACTGGTGAGTTGCCGTTTTATAAAGTGAGCGATATTGGTGGTGACAGCATGTATATCAGTCATGCATCAAACTACGTGAACTTCAAAACAGCAAAAAAACTGAAGTGGAATTTGATACCTTCTGGCTCACTAATCACTGCTAAGATAGGTGAAGCCCTTAGAAAAAACCATAGGAAAATATCAACTTCTAGTTCAATAATTGATAATAACTGTATAGCTTTCGAAGCTGTAAGCATTGGTGTAGTGTTTAACTACTATTTACATAAAGTAATTGATTTTGATTGGTTTACGAATCCAGGAGCTGTTCCTTGTATTTCTGTACCAAAGTACAAATCTTTTCACATTCCACTTCCCGCTTTTACCGAACAAACCGCCATAGCCGCCTTTCTGGATCGCAAAACCGCGCAGCTTGACCAGGCCGTAGCGATTAAGGAAAAACAGATCACCCTGTTCAAAGAACACAAACAAATCCTGATTCAAAACGCCGTCACCCGCAGTCTTAACCCAGACGCTCCGATGCGCGACTCCGGCGTGGAGTGGCTTGGTAAGATACCGGCGCATTGGGCTATATTGGCAAATCGCGTTATATTTAGAGAAAGAGTCGAACCCGGTGAGGACGGTTTGCCTTTATTATCTGTTTCGATTCACACGGCTGTTTCATCGGAAGAAATATCTGAAGATGAAAACATTCGTGGACGGATTAAAATTGAAGACAAGACCAAATACAGTTTGGTGCAGATTGGCGATATAGCCTTCAATATGATGCGTGCTTGGCAGGGAGCGATTGGCGCTGTGAAAATCAAAGGAATGGTAAGTCCCGCATATATCGTTGCCGTGCCGAATGAAAAAATAGTCTCTTCCTATTTCGAATATCAATATCGATGTCCTGAATTTATTCAACAAATGGATAGATATTCAAAAGGAATTACCGATTTCCGAAAAAGATTGTATTGGAACGAATTTAAGCAATTGGTGACAGTAGTTCCTCCTGTCGAAGAACAAACCGCCATCGTCACCCACATCGAAACCGAATCCGCCAAAATCGACCAAGCCATTTCGATACAACAACAGCAAATCGACAAACTGAAAGAATACAAAGCCACCCTGATCAACAGCGCCGTGACCGGCAAGATCAAAGTGGCGTAAGGAGAGAGCATGGCCAGCCAAACCAACGAACAAGCCCTGGAAATCGCAATCGAAAAACATCTGACCGGCACCTGCCTGGAAGCGCAAAAGGCCATTGCAGAAGGTGGTGATCTGCCATTCAGCCAGAATCACGGCTACCAGCTCGGCTTGCCGCAGGACTTCAACGCCCGTTATGCGCTCGACAGCAAACGGTTCTGGGATTTTCTGGAGCAGACCCAACACGAAGAACTGGAAAAGCTGCAAAAACACGGCGGCGATTGGCAGCTGAAGGTGCTGGAACGCTTCGACCGGCTGGTCAAAAAATACGGCCTGCTGCATTTGCTGAAAAAGGGCCTGAATGTAGATGACGCGAACCTGCAATTGATGTATCCGGCGCCGCTGGCCAGCAGTTCGGACAAGATCAAACAGAACTTTGCCGAAAACATCTTCAGCAGCACCCGGCAAGTGCGCTATTCGCTGGCCAATACGTTGGAAGAAATCGACCTGGTGCTGTTCATCAACGGCCTGCCGTTCGCCACGCTGGAGCTGAAAAATCCCTGGACAGGACAAACCGCCCGCTACCACGGCCAGAAACAGTACCGCGACGACCGCGACATTAACCAGCCCTTGCTGCAATTCGGCCGCTGCCTGGTGCATATGGCGGTGGATACCGATGAGGTCTATATGACCACCAAGCTGGAGGGTAAAAGCACGTTCTTTTTACCGTTCAATAAGGGACAGAACTTCGGCGCAGGTAACCCGACCAATTCGGAGGGCCATAAAACCGCTTACCTGTGGCAAGAGATATTCAGTAGAGCCAGCGTTGCCAACATCATCCAGCATTTCGTCCGGCTCGACGGCAGCAGTAAAGAGCCGCTGCCCAAGCGCGCGCTGTTTTTTCCGCGTTATCATCAATTGGATGTCGTGCGCAGGCTGGTAGAGCATGCCGCTAAAAACGGGGTGGGGCAAACCTATTTGATTCAGCATTCGGCCGGTTCGGGTAAATCCAACTCCATCACCTGGGCGGCCTATCAGCTGATCGAAACCTATCCGGCCAGCCTTGATACGCCGGGGACTACTGATTTGGAAAAGCCGTTGTTCGATTCGGTGATTGTCGTCACCGACCGCCGCTTGCTGGACAAGCAGTTGCGCGAGAACATCAAGGAGTTTTCCGAAGTCAAAAACATCATTGCCCCGGCGTTCAAATCCTCGGAACTGAAAAGCGCCCTGGAGCAGGGCAAGAAGATTATCATCACCACCATTCAGAAATTCCCTTTCATCATCGACG
Organism: Methylobacter tundripaludum SV96; assembly: GCF_000190755.2. Classification (GTDB taxonomy): domain Bacteria; phylum Pseudomonadota; class Gammaproteobacteria; order Methylococcales; family Methylomonadaceae; genus Methylobacter_A; species Methylobacter_A tundripaludum. The sequence goes on from NZ_JH109152.1 coordinate 2,122,120, forward strand.
GCATTGCCGATCTGAGCGACAAGCGCTTTGCGGTGATCATCGACGAGGCGCACAGTTCCCAAAGCGGTGACGCGCACGACAACATGAATAAGGCGATGGGCAAAACCAAGAATGGCGAGGAAGAAGGTTTGGACGCCCAGGATAAAATCCTGCAAGCCATGCAATCCCGCAAGATGCGCGGTAACGCTTCTTATCTGGCCTTTACCGCAACGCCCAAAAACACCACGCTGGAGAAATTCGGCTGCAAACAGCCGGACGGCAGCTTCGAGCCGTTCCATCTGTATTCGATGAAACAGGCCATCGAGGAAGGTTTCATCCTCGACGTGCTGGCCAATTACACCACTTATAAAAGCTACTACGAGATTCAAAAATCGATTGCCGAGAATCCGCTGTTCGACAGTAGCAAAGCCCAGAAAAAACTGCGCGCTTATGTGGAACGCCATCAGCAGACCATCAACATTAAAGCGGAAATCATCCTCGATCATTTTATTCCGCAGGTGGTGAACAGCAAAAAGCTCAAAGGCAAAGCCAAGGGCATGGTGATCACCCAGAACATCGAAACTGCGATCCGTTATTATCTAGCCATAACCCGTTTGCTGGATGAACGCGGCAAGCCGTTCAAGGCGCTTATTGCGTTTTCAGGGGTCAAGGAGGTTGACGGAATCGAGTACAGCGAAGCCCAGATAAACGGCTTTGCCGAAAACGATACCCGCGATTATTTCGATACGGACGAGTACCGCTTGCTGATTGTGGCCAACAAATACCTGACCGGGTTCGACCAGCCCAAACTTTGTGCGATGTATGTCGATAAAAAGCTGCAATGGGTGCTGGCAGTGCAGGCGCTGTCCCGCCTGAATCGCGCTGCGCCGAAGTGGGGCAAAAAGACCGAAGACCTGTTCATCCTCGATTTCTTTAATGCGGTGGACGATATTAAAACGGCCTTCGATCCTTTTTATACCGCAACCCGTTTATCGGAAGCCACGGATATTAACGTACTGCACGAACTGAAAGACGCGTTGGACGATGTCGGAGTTTATGAATGGCATGAGGTCGAGCAGTTCGTCAAACTGTACTTTGACAATGCCGACGCCCAGCAACTGAGTCCGATCATCGACACGGCGGCAGCCCGTTTTAACTATGAATTGGAGCTGGAGGACAACGACAAAGTCGATTTCAAGATCAAGGCTAAACAGTTCGTCAAAATCTACGGACAAATGGCTTCGATCATGCCGTATGAAATTGCCGTCTGGGAAAAGCTGTTTTGGTTCCTGAAATTCCTGATTCCCAAACTGATCGTTAAAGACCCGGATGCGGATCAGATCGACGAATTGTTGAATTCGGTCGATTTGTCGTCATACGGCCTGGAGCGCGTCAAACTCAATCACAGCATCGGTTTGGATGACAGCGAAACCGAACTGGAACCGCAAAATCCTAATCCTCGCGGCGCTCATGGCGGTGAAGAAGAGCACGATCAGCTGGACGAGATTATCCGCAGTTTCAATGAGCGCTGGTTTCAGGGCTGGGGAGCGACTCCCGAAGAGCAGCGTATCAAATTCATCAATATTGCCGACGGCATCAAGGCCCATCCGGATTTCGAAGAAAAGTACCAAAACAATCCGGATGTGCATAACCGGGATTTGGCGTTCGAGAAGATATTCGAAGATGTGATATTGAAAAATCGGCGCAATGAACTGGATCTGTATAAGTTGTTAGCCAATGATGCAGCCTTTAAAGCAGCCATGCAGCAGAGTTTAAGACGCATGGTGGGGTACTAAAGTTGTTCGCCCTGGATTAATGATTCCATGATCAAGTGGGTAAGTATTCGCCGACTTTAGTGGGGGTGGCGATGCTTTGCCAGGTGATCATTAAGCGCAATAGACAAAACATGCTAGTCTGCCGGATGTGCCTAAAGATACAATAAGGCAAATACTATACGAGCTTGGATAACAACTCCGCATTACACTAAAGTTGAAAAAGGGCTTACCCATCATAATCACCATTTCAATAAATTATTCATCCGACAATTATGCTGAATTTTCCACAAATTGATCCCATCGCTTTAAGTCTAGGGCCGGTAAAAATTCACTGGTACGGCCTTATGTACCTGATCGGTTTTGCTGCCGTGTGGTTTTTGGGGCAAAAACGCGCCGAGCAACCTTGGTCGCCGATCAAACCGGAAGCCATAGAAGACTTGGTTACTTACGGTGCGTTCGGCGTAATCCTGGGCGGCAGGATCGGTTATATCCTGTTTTATAATTTTGAAGGATTCCTCAGTAATCCGCTTATCCTGTTTAAAATATGGCAGGGCGGCATGTCCTTTCACGGCGGCATGTTGGGCGTGTTTATCGCGATGTGGTTGTTCGCCAAAAAGCAGCAATGCAGCATGCTGCAATTGACCGATATTATCGCGCCGCTGGCGCCTATCGGTTTAGGCGCAGGGCGTATTGGCAACTTTATCAATTCCGAATTGTGGGGCAGACCCACCGATGTGCCATGGGCCATGATCTTTCCTACCGGCGGTCCTCTAGCCCGTCATCCTTCTCAATTGTATGAAGCCTTTTTAGAGGGCGTCGTGTTGTTTGCCATACTCTGGGTTTATTCCAGCAAACCAAGACCAGTTATGGCTACGACCGGTATGGCATTGTTTTTTTACGGTTGCTTCAGGTTTTTTGTCGAATTTTTCAGAATGCCGGACGTGCAATTAGGCTATTTGGCCTTGGACTGGGTGACGATGGGACAGATACTGTCAACACCGATGATAATAATCGGCGCTGCGTTATTTTATTTTGCCCATACGACTGCAAGGAAGCAGGAGTCGGAGTAATGCAGGAGCAATTACCGAGAAAAACCGCATGAAGCCGTATCTACAATTACTGGATAATATTATTCAACAAGGCAGCCCAAAAGGCGACAGAACCGGTAGCGGCACGTTGTCCATTTTCGGGCATCAGATGCGGTTTCCGCTGGCGGAAGGCTTTCCATTGGTTACGACCAAGAAAATACATTTAAAATCAATAATTTATGAATTAATTTGGTTTTTAAAAGGCGAGACCAACCTGAGTTTTTTGCATCAGTATAATGTCAACATCTGGAACGAATGGGCGGATCAAAACGGCGAGTTAGGACCCGTCTACGGCCATCAATGGCGTTCATGGCCGACACCCGACGGTCGGCATATCGACCAGATTCAGCAAGTTATCGAACAACTTAAAAACACCCCCAACAGTCGCCGGATTATCGTTTCCGCCTGGAATGTGGCGGATCTGCCCGATGAAAGCATCAGTCCGCAACAGAATGTGGCGCTAGGAAAAATGGCGCTGGCTCCCTGTCATGCGTTTTTTCAGTTCTATGTGGCCGATGGCAAGTTGTCTTGTCAGCTCTATCAGCGCAGTTGCGACACGTTTTTGGGTTTGCCGTTCAATATAGCCAGTTATGCATTATTGACGCACATGGTCGCTCAGCAGTGCGATTTGGAAGTCGGCGATTTTGTCTGGACCGGCGGCGATGTGCATCTTTACCTGAATCATCAGCAGCAGGCTAACCTGCAACTAACTCGCAAGCCTTACGCGCTGCCGACATTAAGAATAAAACGCAGGCCGGAATCGATATTCGATTACCAATATGAAGATTTTGAAGTCATTGATTATCAGGCACACGAACATATCAAGGCGCCGATTTCTGTTTAACGATTTAGCGATCAAGACCGAAAACAGCACTTTTCTTTTTTTAAGCAAAATGAACCCTCACACATGAATATTCAATACAAAGCGCACCCTTGGCACGGCATTAGTCCGGGCGACCATACGCCGGACATCGTCACGGCCTTTATCGAAATTGTCCCGTCGGATACCGTTAAATATGAAATCGATAAAGAAACCGGGTATCTGAAAATCGATCGTCCGCAAAAGTTTTCCAACACGGTGCCGACGCTTTACGGCTTTATTCCGCAAACCTATTGTGCAGACAGGGTTGCCGAATTTGCCGCATTAAAATCAGGCAAACTTGTTGCGAAAGGCGATGGAGACCCGCTGGACATTTGCGTTTTGAGCGAGCGAAGTGTGACGCATGGCGACATTCTTTTACAGGCGATACCGATCGGCGGTTTTCGTTTGCTGGATGGAGGCGAAGCCGACGACAAGATTATTGCCGTCATGAAAGGTGACGAGTTCTATCGGCAATGGAATGACGTGTCAGACTGCCCCGAGTCGTATATCAACCGCCTGAAACATTATTTCCTGACTTATAAACAGCTGCCGAGCGAAAAGAGTTCCTGCGAAATAACCAATGTTTATGGGCGGGAAGAAGCGCATGAAGTGATCAGGCGAGCCATGGAAGATTATCAAAGTCGTTTTATTGCCGAATAACGACTGCACGGGCAGCGTAGGGGTGTGCAGAAACACGAAGAGTTCGAAGATGAAACATAAAACTTCGCGCTCTTCGCAGTGCAAATCCTTTGGTTGGCATTCAGTGTAATTAAAGATGTTCCCCGGCAATATCCTCGACCATAAAATCCATTATTTCCTGCTTGTCGTCAAAATTCCCATAAGCCAGCAGCAGTTTTACATAGGCCGCTTCAATCGACACATCCCAGATTATTTTAGCGCCTTGTTCGATTAAGGCTTGAGTGCTTTGGTAGGCATCGGCCGATTTAATCGCCGGAGCCAGATAAACGGTGATTCCTTGTTTTTCGCAGCGTTTCATAAATTCAATTAACGAATAGTTTTCGCCCCATTGCGGCGATGCATACGCGGTACCGGAGTGATATAAATCATGTAAAACGGCATCGACATGGTCCAGGTTAAACCGCGCGTAATCCAGTCCGGGATAGGGCTTTATCATTAAGATGCGGTCTGAAAAATAGGCTTTTAACGGGATGCGCCGGGGCGGCGTTTGTTGCGCAGGTGGATTCAATAATGAAAACTGTCGGTTTTCGAATTGCATGTAACTCTTGCCCTGAACGCTGAAAAAATCGCCGCTTAACTGTAAAGAGCAGGCCAATCGGGTGCCTTGATGCAGTTGCGTAATTTGTTGGTGGTTTCGATAGGGTACAAAAACCCCAGTCTCGATTTTTTGCAGGATAAACTCGACCGCGCAGATAAAGTTTTCCAGTCCGTTGGCCTTTGGATTTTCCAGCGGATAATCGCTGGAAACCAGCAGCATCGGAATCTTGGCGGCATTAAAATAAAAGCTCAACGCGCAAGCGGTATAAGCCAGGGTATCGGTGCCATGGGTAATGATGATGCCGTCATATTGATCGGGCCGGGCGGCTTCTATGGCTGCAATGAGGGTTTTCCAGGCGCCGGGCGCCAGGTTCTCGCTTAAGATCTGTAGGGGCTGGATGGTGTCGAAATGGATTTGCCGGTGATTTTCATCATGCTGTTGAAACTGCCGGATCAATTCGAACGATGTGCTGTCGGATGTATTGATGGTGCCGCCAGTTGCAATAGAGCCGATAGTTCCCCCGGTAAATACAACCAGTATATTTTTCATAGTATGATGCTTGGGTAAAATTTAATTATTCAAAGAATACTGCATTAAAATGAAAATATCACTTATCGTCGCGATGGCGAGCAACCGGGCCATCGGCCTGAATAATCAGATGCCCTGGCATTTATCTGCCGACCTTAAAAAATTTAAAAAAATAACCATGGGCGCACCCATTTTGATGGGCCGAAAAACCTATGAGTCGATAGGCAGGCCGTTGCCGGGGCGCACCAATATCATTATCAGCAGGAATCCGTCATACAGCCAACCGGGCTGTCTGGTTTTTAACGATATTGACAAGGCGCTGGCAAGTTGCGGCGACAGCGATGAGATCTTTGTCATCGGCGGCTCGGATTTTTACAAGTCGATGCTGCCGGTTGCCGATACGCTCTACCTGACGCAAATACATCAGGATTTCCCCGGCGATACGTTTTTTCCCGAGATTGATGCAGATCAATGGACTGAGGTGGAACGGGAAGATGTTCAGGATGATCCCGATGTGTCGTTCAGCTACAGTTTTTTGAAGTTGGAAAAAGTTAAAAAGTAGAACGCGGATTCGACAGATAAAACAACGTAGGGCGCGCCCTACGTTGTTTTTAAAGGCAGCAACTTAACTCGCTACAGCGAGATAACTTTTATTGGGTTTTTTGGATTCAGGGCAATCAATGCTGAAACGCTGCACGGACTCACCGAGTTTTAATGCAGTTAATTGTCCGCCCCAAAGACAACCGGTATCAATCGCGTAACAGTTGGGTCCTTCGTAATATCCCAAGGCTGACCAGTGGCCGAAGATAATGCGCAGGTCTGCGTTTTTACGTTTAGGCGCTTCAAACCAGGGAACAAGACTTTTGGGTTGGGAGCCTAAAGGTCCGCTATTAACAAAATCCAGTCGACCGTTAACATCGCAATAACGCATTCGGGTAAAGCAATTGATGATGAAACGCAGCTTCTCAACACCTTTCAAGTTGGATGACCAGATATTGGGCTTGTTGCCGTACATTTGTTTCAAAAACGCCCGATAATCAGGACCTCTTAAGGCCTGTTCCGCCAGCAAAGCCATTTTTTGGGTCCTTTTAAAATCCCATTGAGGCGGAAGACCGGCATGAACCAGGCAGAAATCCTCGTTAAAATGAAACAGCGGCCGATGTCTCAGCCAATCGATTAACTCATCCCTATCCGGCGCTTCAAGTATCGGCAGCAGCGAGTCTTTTTTATTGGCTATTTTGGGCGCGCAGGATGCGGCCAACAAATGCAAATCATGATTGCCCAGCACCGTGATCGCAGAATCCCCCAGCGATTTGACAAAGCGTAGGGTTTCCAAAGACTTGGGGCCGCGATTGACCAGATCGCCGGCAAACCACAGTTGATCGGACTGTTCATTAAAAGAGATAGTATCGAGGAGTCTTAATAATTCATCAAAACAGCCTTGAATATCGCCGATAGCATAAATAGACATTTTTAATGCAGGGTTCTTGGGATGGATAAGGTAAACCGGGGGACGTCTGCGCTAAAATGATCGCCATCATCCGAATGCATAGTGTAGTCGCCCTGCATGGTGCCGACAGGAGTGGCTATCATCGCACCGCTGGTGTAACGAAAAGACTCGCCGGGTTTAAGATAAGGATGTTCGCCTATAACGCCATCGCCTCTGACTTCCTGAATTTTGCCATTGGAATCGGTAATCAGCCAATGACGCTGAAGCAGCTTTGCCGGTATTTCGCCGACGTTGGTGATAGTGATGGTGTAGGCAAAGACATAGCGATCCTCATCGGGAGAAGATTGCGCCTCTATGAAATGAGGCGTGGCTTCAACTATTATTTTGTTTTTTTCGTTCATTATTAGATCATATAGGTTATGTGTTGATTATTTCATCGTAACTTTTCATTAAACGCAAGTAACTATTCAGTATGAAATACAAAGACTGCTTTTTAATCCTGCTGTTGGCCTTATCCCAAGCGACTCAGGCAGAAGACGCCAAAGATTTATTTGCGGCGGCAATGATGGGCAAGATTGAAAGAACAGAGGCTTTGCTGGCACAAGGGATTGATGTTAACGGTAAAACAGCCAGCGGTCGCACCGCGCTGATGGCCGCGAGCTTCAACGGTAATGTACAGATTGTTAAGGCCCTGTTGGCGTATGGGGCCGATGTCAGCATCGCCGATAATTCAGGATCGACCGCATTAATGGATGCGCTGGTTTTCGGCAATGTAGACATCGTAAATTCCCTGATTACAGCCGGGGCCGATGTTAACGCACTGGATAAACAAAATGTGACGGTCATGGCCAGAGCCAAAAAAACCGCTCACGAAAAAATCATTAAAATTCTGGAAAAAGCCGGGGCAAAAGAAGAGGCGGAAGTGCCGATAGAAGAAGCGGCAGCAGCAGCCAAAGACGGCGCAGGCGGCAAACCGGCAGAAAAGCCGGATGCCAAACCACCGGTCAAAAAATAATTTAACTCAGGACAAAACATTGCACATTCACATCTTAGGTATTTGCGGAACATTCATGGGCGGACTCGCCGTGATTGCACGGCAGTTGGGTCACCAAGTCAGCGGTTCCGATCAAAACGTTTATCCGCCGATGAGCACACAGTTGGAACAGCAAGGCATCGTGTTGATGGAAGGCTATCGGGCGGAAAACCTGGACGGCAAACCCGACTTGGTGATTATCGGCAATGCCTTGTCGCGCGGCAATCCTGAAGTCGAGGCGGTGCTAAACAGGGGGCTCAGATACGTATCGGGTCCGCAATGGCTGGCGGAGCATGTGTTGCAGGACAAATGGGTGCTGGGCGTTGCCGGAACCCACGGTAAAACCACCACGACCAGCATGCTCAGCTGGATACTGGAGCACCAAGGTTTTAATCCGGGCTTTTTAATCGGCGGCATCCCGTTAAATTTCGGCATTTCGGCGCGGCTGGGCGAGTCCGATTTTTTTGTGATCGAAGCTGATGAGTACGATTCTGCGTTTTTCGACAAGCGCTCGAAGTTCGTCCACTACCGCCCCCGCACCGCGATCCTGAATAACCTGGAATACGACCATGCCGATATTTTTCCCGACCTGGATGCGATCAAAAAACAATTCCATCATCTGGTCAGGACGGTGCCCGGCGAGGGCCTGATTATCAGTCCCGAATGCGATGCCAATATCAATGACGTACTGGCGATGGGCTGCTGGACGCCGGTTGCCAAGACTTCGATTAATTCAGATGCTCAATGGAACGCGCAACTGATCAACAGCGACGGCAGCCGGTTTAATGTGCAGATGGACAACCAAGAGCAAGGTTGTGTCGAGTGGTCGCTGACCGGCGAGCATAATGTCTACAACGCGCTGTCTGCGATAGTTGCTGCAAAACACGTCGGCATCCTGCCCAAGGATGCGATAGCCGCGCTGGGGCGGTTTAAAAACGTCAAGCGCCGCATGGAAGTGATCGCCAGCATCAACGGCGTGACTATATACGATGACTTCGCTCATCACCCGACCGCGATACAAACGACGCTGGACGGCTTGCGCAAACAGGTGGGGCAGGAGCGCATCATCGCCATCGTCGAGCCGCGCTCGAATACCATGCGCTTGGGCGTACATACCAAAACACTGGCGGAATCCTTAGGCAATGCCGATATGGCTATCATCTACCAGCCGGAAGCAATGGGCTGGGACTTGGGCGAGCTGAAAAAATACGCCGGTAATATCGAAATCTGTTCATCGCTGGATGACATCATCAATAAGCTAAAATTCGAAGCGCGCTACGGCGGGCATTTCGTGTTGATGAGCAATGGCAGCTTCGGCGGCATTTATCAGCGCTTGCAGGATGAATTGAATTAACTTTTAAACATATAAAAAGATTCACCACGAAGACACGAAGAGCACGAACGACTGCACGGATGCAGGAGGTAGAGCAATGCAGGAGCAATTGCCGAGAAAATCAAAATATAAACTTCGTGTCTTCGTGGTGAAACATAATTACCCCAAACAAAAACATGCACATACAACAAGCCCTGCAAGTCCTGCTGAATAAACAAAATCTCAGTTCCGATGAAATGCGCGAGGTGATGCGGCAAATCATGAGCGGCAACGCCACCGATGCTCAAATCGGCGGCTTTTTAATCGCCTTGCGCTGCAAAGGCGAAACCATCGACGAAATCGCCGCCGCCGCCGAAGTGATGCGCGAACTGGCCGCCAAAGTGGCTGTAACAGGCGACCATGTCATCGACACCTGCGGCACCGGCGGCGACGGCGCGAACACCTTTAACATTTCCACTACCTGCGCCTTTGTCGTCGCCGCAGCGGGCGGACAGGTAGCCAAACACGGCAATCGCTCAGTGTCCAGCAGTTGCGGCAGCGCCGACTTGCTGGAAGCCGCCGGGGTAAACCTGGATTTAACGGCCGAGCAAGTCGCGCACTGCGTCAATGAAATCGGCGTCGGCTTCTTATTTGCGCCCAAACATCACGGTGCAATGAAACATACCAGCAATGCCCGTAAAGAAATGGGCGTCAGGACCCTGTTCAATCTGTTGGGCCCGTTATCCAATCCCGCCGGAGCGCCCAATCAGTTGATCGGCGTATTCGCCAAACAGTGGGTGGAGCCGCTGGCGCAGGCGTTAAAAAAACTCGGCAGCAAACATGTGCTGGTGGTTAGCGCCGACGATGGCTTGGATGAAATCAGCATTGCATCGCCTTCAACCATTGCCGAGCTTAAAGACGGTGAAGTGACCTGTTACACGATTACGCCGGAGCAATTCGGTTTTAAACGTGCCGGCCTGGCAGAATTGGCCGTTGATGGTGCCGCTTCCAGCTTAGTGATGGTAAAATCGGTGCTGGACAATAAAGCCGGAGCGGCCAGGGACATCGTGGCGCTCAATGCAGGCGCGGCAATTTACGCGGCCAATATCACCGATTCCTTAAGCGCCGGCATTGAAAAAGCCCAAGAGCTTATCGCCAACGGCGCGGCAAAAGCCAAATTCGATGCGTTGATCGCATATTCAAAAACTTCATAAAACGACTAGAAACCATGACCGATACGCCAGACATCTTAAAAAAAATCCTCGATAAAAAAGCCGAAGAAGTTGCCAGACGCAGACTGGGCATGACCATCGCCAATCTGGAAGAAATTGCCGGAGGCGTAGAAAGCCCACGCGGATTTTATAACGCCCTGCAAAGCAAGGTATTGGCTAAGAAACCGGCCATTATTGCAGAAATCAAAAAAGCCTCGCCGAGCAAAGGCGTAATCAGGGAAGATTTCCAACCGATCGCCATCGGCCAGGATTACGCGATGAATGGCGCGACCTGCCTGTCGGTATTAACCGATAAGGATTTTTTTCAGGGTTCGGAAGTCTACCTGCAAATGGTCAGGGAACGCTGCCCGCTGCCGGTGTTAAGAAAAGACTTCATGATCGACCCGTATCAAATCTATGAAGCCCGCGCCTTGGGCGCCGACTGCATATTGCTGATTGTCGCCGCGCTGGAAGACAGCCAAATGCACGAGCTGTCGGACATCGCAACCAAACTGGGCATGGATGTATTGGTGGAAGTTCATAATGCGGAAGAACTGCAAAGAGCGTTAACGCTGGACACCAAACTGATCGGGATCAACAACCGCAACCTGCGCACCTTTGAAACGTCATTGCAGACTACGTTGGATTTAAAAACGCAAGTCCCCGCAGACCGTTTAATCATTACCGAAAGCGGCATTCATACCCATGAAGACGTACAGCTGATGCTGGATAATGACATCTATACCTTCCTGGTTGGCGAAGTGTTTATGCGGGCGGAAAGTCCGGGGCAGAAGATGAGGGAGTTGTTTGGGTTGTAGGCAACCCCGATTGCCTGGTTCCAACGCCGTGCGCTCATCGTTATACACAAATCTTTAACAGCATGTCATGCCCCGGCAGGGATTCATACCGGGTGACGCATCTAATAATACTGGTGCATAACGACGGGCGTAGCTCATTGGAGAGACAAATAGTTTTACCGAGCGGCATTTTTCCAGATGCGCGAGGACTTGCTTTGCCGTGAAGGAGTATATCGCGGCTTAAATTTTTCGAAGCGGCGATAAGATGCAGAGGGTTTTCAAGGATGAAATAACCGTATAGTCGAATGCCCGGGTCCTGTTGTAAAAAACACCAAGAGTTTTAGCACGTATCCAACCCATGGTTTCCGGGTAGGTAAACAACGCAGCTTGTGGTTGGAAAGTACGGGTATCGTTGCAGCCTTTATGTGATGAAAGCTAGAGCTTCAGGTGGCTGAGTTCTCAAGATAGAGTTTGGGAGCCATCGAAAATTTAACCGGTTCGATAAGCTAGCGTCACTTTTAACCTGAAAACCGCAGTTAATCCACGAAACAACTGTTGATTTAGCCATTCACTCTTTGGGTGACGGGCTAAAGTTTCGTATCTCTTTGAAAAATTATATGCTTTTTGTGCCGCCTAGAGACGCCTGCTGTTGATTTTCGTGGACGAAAATGATTTTTCTAGGTTTAACCGCACTCTTGCCAATCAGGTAACTTTGAGTCTGACCATCGATCATTGAATTATGCGTTCATTTCCCTTTCTTTTGTTCCTGGTCTTGAGTTGGAGTCTCTCATCCGCGGCGTGGGGCGGCGATTGCATTGTTTCGCGCGCCGTTCTCGAAGATCGCAACGGTACATTGTCCATAGCGGAAGCCGCCCAGGCAACGTTTCTACCGTTCGACGCCATTCTATCCAAAGGTTATACCGATTCAGCCCACTGGCTGCGCATCGTGGTGCGGCCATGCGCCGATGGCGGCGAACTGGTGTTGCGTATCCGTCCCGCTTTTCTCGATGAAATAAAACTTTACGAACCTGAACCCGCTGTTCCGGGCGGATGGAAAACCCGCGTCACCGGCGACCGCACATCCTACTTGGCGCGTGAAAGGGCATCGGTGGTATTGGGTTTTGCGATCAAACCGGTCAAGCCGGAAGGCGTCTATTACTTACGGCTCAAAACCACCAGCTCATCGATTCTCAATGTGGAAGCGCTTGAACCGCATCAAGCCCAGATCAAGGATATGTGGCTCAGCATGTATCAAACGGGATACCTGGGCTTCATGTTATCGTTGCTGATCTGGGCTATCAACAACTATGTTTCCAGCCGTCAACGCGTGATAGCCTGGTTCATCCTTCACCAAGTTACCTATCTTTTCCATAGCTTTGCACTGATGGGTTGGCTCGCACCGCTGCTCGCGGCCGATCCTTCCGGTCCGGTTGATAAACTGACCAGCCTTATCATATGGGCGAACGTCTTCTTCGCCGCGATATTCCATCGCATGCTGCTCACTCCTTTTGCGCCTTTGCGTCTCGCCATGTGGGGACTCGATGCCATTATTCTGGTGATTTTGGGCGCATTGGCGATCATGGTTTCCGGGTACACACGCCTTGCGTTGCATATCATTGCCCTGATGGTTACCCTGGCTACTCCCATGCTTGTCGTTCTGGCCTTTAGCGCCCGCCAGGAAGCTGCTCCCGGTCGCCGCATCCTGCGTACGATATACAGCTTGCTGGCCGTTTCGATGCTCATAGGCCTACTACCTTTACTGGGTTGGGTCAAAGCCATCGAGTGGAATCTGCATACCATGTCGGTGAACGGATTCATCTCTGCCTGTCTGATGTTCGCGCTGCTGCATCTTCGCTCCCGCCAGCTGCTGCGCGATGGCGAACAGGCTGTGCTGAAGCTGGCATTAATCCGGCAGCAGCTTAACATGGAACGAACCCAGCGTGAGGTGCAAAACCGCTTCATGTCCATGCTCAACCATGAACTCAAAATGCCGTTGTCGGTCATCCGCATGACTTTGGGAATGAAAGAAGTCAGCGGCACCGTCAAGAAACACGCCCAGCAGTCCGTGCAGGATGTGGATGCCGTCATCGAGCGCTGCCTGCAAGCGGATCAACTGGAGCAACGTCAGCTTATTCCTGAGCGACAATCTTGCCGGGTAGACACGATGCTCGCCGAACTGCGTACAGCCAGCGCAACGCCGCAACGGCTGGTGATTCAGTTCGGAGTACTGCCGACAGTCGATACCGACCCTCAGCTGCTGCGCATTGCCTTGGGTAACCTGATCGACAACGCGCTCAAATACGCCGAACCGCAAAGCGCCGTGTATATCAATGCCAGCCTGCTTGAACATCAAGGCCGACAGGGCATTCTCAACAGCATTGCCAATGCGCCCGGCACGACCGACATGCCCGACCCGCAGCGCGTGTTCGACAAGTATTACCGAGGTCCCGGCGCCCAAGGCAAGACCGGTTCCGGGCTTGGCCTGTACCTGGTGCGTAGCGTGACCGAATTGCTTGGCGGCTGGATCCGCTATTGCCCGTCTGAAAACGAAGTAAGGTTCGAATTATGGATACCCTGCTAAACATCGTTGTCGTGGAAGACCACGATGCCCTACGTGAAGTCACCGTCGAAGCGTTATCCAACATGGGACATAACGCGGTTGGCGCAAATTGCGCAGAAGCCCTGAATGACGAAGTCGGCGCATTCCCCATTGACCTGATGGTGATCGACCTCAACCTGCCGGGCGAAGATGGCATCAGCCTCGCGCGCCGCCTTCGTGCAGCACAACCTGGGATTGGCATCATCATGGTGACCGCACGCAATCAGATCAACGAAAAACTGTCCGGCTATGAAAGCGGCGCCGACCTTTACCTGACCAAACCTACCTCGGTGGAAGAGCTCGGCGCCGCCGTACAAGCCCTAGCAAGACGGATGAAACGTCACGAACAGGCACAGCCTGATTTTCTGCTGAATCTTGGCGCCTTGTTTTTGCAAGGCCCTCAGGACGGCGTCAGCCTTTCCGCCCATGAAGCCGCGATGCTGTCGGTCTTAGCCCGCGCGCCGGGCCACCGGCTGGAATCCTGGCAGTTGATCGAATTATCAGGCAAAGCGGAGGCTGATTTCAGTAAAAGCACATTGGAAGTCCAGATCGTCCGTTTGCGCAAAAAGCTCATGCAAGCGGGCGCCGTCAATCAACCCATCAAGGCTGTACGTGGGCAGGGCTATCAGTTATGTATCAAAGTGACCGTGGCATAACGCAACATTTTCTCGTTCGACGGTAAAAAGATGCCTCAAACAACGTTCATATAAAGTTCTCAAAGGATTTCATCGTAACTGTACTTGGCTTGCTGCGATAAAAAGAATTGCTGCGGCAAACCCGGTGGATGGGCGACTTTCTGTAGGCTTTCGTAGGGTTTCTTTTTTTTGATTGGTTATAGTCCACGTTAGGCCATCTCCGATGGCCTATATAGTTCTTAGGATGCGGTAAACGAAGTGAACCGCATCGTTCGCGATTGATGCTGTTCGTACCTCACCGCATCCTACGAGCTTTTAATGATTGCGTTTGAAATCAAGTCTGACCGCGTTGATCACCGGGGCGACAGTAACGCAGCACATCGGAAAGTAAATCTAACCCTGCACTCAAGCCGACCGGCCTGACGACCGTCGGGTTAGCTCCACAATAAACATCTATTAAAGTAAAGGAGAGTTTCATGACTCAGAACATTATTATTGTCATTCCAGGCACAACCGGAAGCACGCTGTTTGATCCCGCGGGAAACGAGGTCTGGACGACCGAAGTGTTCAAAAATCTGCAGGAGGCGGCCAGTTTGCTGGAGCAGACCGACTTGACCGTAGGCAGCATCTCAGCGGCCTATACGCCGCTTATCACTGCGCTTGCGACGAAGTCCGGAACCTCGATTCCACCGATCTACGTGACTTCCAATTCGACATACGATCCCAACCCGTTTCCCACTACTACCGAGGATGTGGTGGTTGGCTTCGGGTACGACTGGCGGCAGAACAATAATACCTCTGCGCAATCTCTCGCCACCCTGTTGAGTGTGCTTTTTTCGACCTATAGCGCCAATACGCCCAAGTTTTGGATCGTCGCCCACAGCATGGGCGGCCTGATTTCGCGCTACGTTTGGGAAAGTGGGCTGGCAGCATCGCAAAACTTTGCCGGGATCACGCCGAATCTTATCACCTTGGGGACGCCGCATCTTGGCGCACCGCTGGCCTTGGCTGCGATCACAGATGAGATTCCGTCACTCATCCTGGCACTGATCGGCATACCGGGTACGCAGATTCAAGAGTTTGTCGACGATACCGCTTATCCGTCCACCTTCGAACTGTTGCCACCCCCAGGCTACAATTTTATTACCGATGTCAATAAAACAAGCATTACGTACAGCGTGTTTGATCCGACGATCATCAGTGCTCTCGAAAGCGGGTACGGAGTGGGGGCTGCCGATTTTACCGCGCCGGAAGGATTCTTCAGCAAGCTGAGCCAGAATCCAACGATCTGGACGAACAATCTCTATCTGATTTGGGGCAACGACTTGGACACCACTATTGCGTATAACTACGATGGAACCCAACCAGTGGGCCAGCAGCTTTCCCGTCCGGGCACGATCAACTTGAAAGGTGACATGGTCGTACCATACTGGAGCGCGTCGTTCTCAACCTGGACCCACGGCGAGGCCGGCAATACCTATGTGGCGGCATTCGTTGATCACATCAACCTGCCGAAAAATCCGGGTGTGCAGAATCAGGTGACCAGTTGGATTTATCCATAGTAAGTAACCGACGGTAGCCATTGACGATTTTGTTTCAGAAGATCCTGCGGGCAGCCGACAGCGTCTCGCAGGACGCCTTTCGTCTGAATCAAAGGAGCCAGAGCGGCGAGCGGGCGTGGTGACGGGACTTCGCCCGTTACCTCTCCCACACTACCGGACATGCGGTTTTTCGCATCCGGCGATTGAAACCTGCGACTTAAACGGCTGCAAAATCCGTTGGCAACCATAAGCATCAACGCCGCAGTCGGGCATTGTTTAACACGGTTTGCAATATATGGAGCTGGGCGCTTTGCGCCAAGCGAGTCGCTGGCTTGCTTCAAGTGGTTTTAACCAGCCCTCGCCGGCGAGGCCGGAAATATTTGCGCATGCGTCGACGCATCCAGCTTTACAAAGCCGGACGGGGCATGTTGCCCCGTCCGAAACGTTTGGTATTGGTTCAGTGCAACTGTATAGTTCAGTCGTTAAAGAAACGTTAGGGCCGGGGTTTTAAACCCCGGCCATTATTGCGGAAATCAAAAAAGCTTCGCCTAGCAAAGGCGTGATCAGGGAAGATTTCCAACCGATCGCGATCGGCCAGGATTACGCGATGAATGGCGCGGCCTGTCTGTCGGTATTAATCTATAAGGAGTTTTTCCAAGGTTCGGAAGTTTATCTGCAAATGGTCAGGGAACGCTGCCCGTTGTCGGTGCTAAGGAAAGACTTCATGATCGCCCCTTATCAAATCTATGAAGCCCGCGCCCTGGGTGCCGACTGCGTATTACTATCGTCGCCGCATTGGAAGACGGCCAAATGCACGAGCTGTCAGACACCGCAACCAAACTGGGCATGGATGTATTGGTGGAGGTTCACAATGCGGAAGAACTGCAAAGAGCGCTAACGCTGGACACCAAACTGATCGGCATCAACAACCGCAACCTGCGTACCTTTGAAACCTCATTGCAGACCATCTTGGATTTAAAAACCGATATCCCCGCAGACCGCTTGGTCATCACCGAAAGCGGTATTCATACCCATGAAGACGTGCTGTTTTTATCATTCCCACGCTCCAGCGTCGTCTTTACCATAAATCCATATCTATCAAGCCCTCCAGCCCCGCATAATTAGCGGCACTCGAATAACGCCAATGTTCCGCTAAGCTGACGTAACCACGCTTCACAGGATTGCCATGAATATAATCCAATTTCTCCCGCATCATCGCTTCACTAAAGACCAGTTCAGCATGAACGCCTTCTTGCCAGAACTGATATTCCCGGTCTGCTTTATGCGCTCGTTTAAAAAAACGTAAATGCGCTAATAATCGTTCAACGCGCTTTGCCTGCAAATGGTCGATTATCTGTCGGGCGGTATATGACTTGAAGCTAGTCACGCATTTGCTCAAGTCTTTCGCTTGAGCTATAAAATGTAAATGGTTTTCAAGGATAACGTAGCCGTAGAGTCGTAAGCCCTCGTGTTCTCTTTGGTAACGCCAACAATCGAGTATGATTTGTACGGTTTCAGGGCGGGTGAAAACCGGCAACCATTCCAATACCGTACAGGTCATGAAATGTGGCCTGTCGGGTTCGGTTATTGTATAGCGGCTTCTTCCCATAATGGTCGTAAGTTCTTATATTTACTGAAACGGGACGCTGGAGCGTCCCGGACTGCATTCCCACGCTGGAGCGTGGGAATGATGTGCGTTGGCGATGCGAACCTGTCTTAATGCCCAGCCATCCCCGTATCCCGCTTTTTAAACTGAATCACCTGCATCATCCCCATATCCTCATGAGACAACAAATGACAATGCAACACCGTTTTGCCGTCGAAATCTTCATAACGGGTCAGGATGGTTTGCGGCTGGCCGTATTTCACCAGTAGGCTGTCGCGCCACAGGGTTTCCGTGTTGCCGAGCGGGTCGGTGCGGGTGGTTTGGAAGTCGTTGGTGTGGATGTGGAAGACGTGGTTCCGGGTCGGATCGGCGGAACTGACGATCCAGCTGTCGGTGCCGGTTTGCGGGCCGTTACTGTCTTCAGGCGCTTTTGCCAGTTCTTCGGCATTGGGGCGTAGCTCCAAAACGCGCGGCTGGTTGGCATCGAAAACATGACCGTTCACCTGGAATCCTATCGGATAGCAGGGGGTTTTGTCCCTGTCCGGGTTGCAGGCGATGCCGCCATCGTTGCCGCCTAACGGTTGATCGCGGTTAAACGTGGCGATTTGGTTGTATTTGACATTGCTGTCCTTGATGTCGGTATAAGGATACAGTTTAGCCATTTCTTCGTTGGTCGGCAGGCCGGTGTCTGCAACCGGTTCGCCTTCCACTTCGACCCAGGCGACTACATAGTCGGTAAAGCTCGCCGTGGACGGGTCCAAGCGGCCGCTGATATAGGTGTCGGCGGCCAGTTTGTAACGGCCGGGCGTTTTGTTCGCTTGCACCAGTATGTCGCTGCGGCTGCCCGGTATTAACTCTACGGCCTGTCTTTTCAGCTTGAAGGTTTTCTCCTGATCCCAATCGCCGGTGCAGCAGTAGTCCTTTTGTTCCCAGTTGTTCACCCAGGTGTCCACTTGGCTCAAGTAATTACCGTCCACGGCGATTTCGTGCAAGTCGTGCTTTTCCAGAGTGAGTTGGGCGGTGCGGTTAAATGAGCTGTCGATAAAACGCCAGCGTTGAACTTCGCCGGGACGCATTTTTATGGTCGGCGCAATTTGTCCGTTGACCAGCAGGTAGCGGTTTCGTACAAAAGCCCGGTCATCGCCCAAGGCCAGGAAATCGTTTACCTTTCCGGTGTCGTCGTAGGGAAGGGTTTGCAGCATGAAGATTTTTTCATTGGCGTTGGCTTTCATGATCGATTCGGGCGTTTTGACGGGATCGTCCTCGACGATGATCGCGCCTTCCATGCCGCTGCCCACTTGGACGCCGGTGGAACCATGCACATGGGGGTGATACCAATATGTGCCGGGGCCATGGGTTTTCGGGATGTTAATGGTGATTTGCCTGGGGTTGGCGCTTAGGCTGCTATTTTTAGAATTCTTATAGGGAACCGGCGGCACCATGACCAGAATATTGTCGGCATCGCCGCTGGGCGAAACGTGCATGCCGTGGGTGTGCAGGTTGGTGCAATTGAATTTATCGGGCAGCGGCGATCCGCCGAATGCATCGTGGGGATTGTTGCAAAGCTGTTCCGGCGTTAATTTGCCGGTCTGGCCCAAGGCGTTGTTGAGGGTGATGTTCAGCGTATCGCCGGGTTTGACGCGCAGGGTCGGCCCAACCAGTTTGCCGTTGTAGGAACGCAGGGTAACGCCGCAACCGGCGATTTTGGTTTTGGCAGGCTCGGTAAAAACGACGTTCAGTTTGGCGGTGAGTTGGCCGTTAACCGACTTGATTTCTTCAGGTGCTGCGTAGGCTTGGCCGCCGTAAGTTTTGAGGTCGGTTTCCTGGTATATGCAGGCCGGGTCGGACGGTGTGTCGGTGGTATCGGCCAGGATCGGCATTGAGTGTAGGCCGGCGATCAGGGCGATAAGTGCGGTGCGAGTGGCTGTGAAATAGAACATGGTTATCTCCTGATTCAGTGAGGCTTGATGGGTGGGCAATTACGCTCAGCAGCATCAGTAGCGGCAACGGTCTCTTTGGTGCGTTCGTTGTGGCAGGAAGGACAACCGGGTGCGGCGCATTTTACGCATTGCGTCGGCACGCCTGGATAATTCGCGTCGTACTCACCGGTGGGGCAAGCGTGACCGGTGCCTTGAGGCGTTGCAGTGGCGGTTGGCGATGGATCGGCCATCGCTGTTCCCATCAGCAGGGCAAGCGTAACCGTTAGAATGACAGTTTTGAGGTTGAGCATAGTGAGGTGAGCCTCTTTATTATGTGTGCGGTGGAGATTAAGGGTGTCGCTTTAATTATGTCGCGGTTCGTCGAGCGGTTTTATCAAGTTGGCCGCTATGAAAGCCTGTTTGGTACTTAAGATTCACGAATGATAGGAATTCCAAGAGGGCTTTTAGCCCAGCCGAATGATGCGCTTCGGGTGAAATGTTAGCCTCTTTCAATGCAAAGTAAATCTGGAAGGGCGCTGCATTCTAACGGAAAAAGTGAGTCTGGCAAACGTTTAAATCTTGTTCATGATAAGAGAATGGAGCCAATCATTAACATCAACGAACTAAATACCTTAGAACAAGGTGGAACGGATTTTAATCGTTGGTCAAGAACTCGCCTTTCCGATTGCCGGCAGCAAGGACAAGAAAATCTATCCTTATGAAGGTATAATGCCGTTTTATGCAAAACCCATTGGACCGGATCGATGACAGGACCGCTGAACAATTGCAAAAAGAACGCTCTAAATCATTTAGAACCATTAATGAACAAGACTAAAAAATCGGCTGAGTTATTGGGATTTATTGACCCCTTTTTCAGGCTCATTTATCTGTTGGCAAATACGGCCATTCTAAAGTTGTCGGCGTCGGTTCCGGGCATTTCCGGTGTAAAAATGTTTCTCACTGCCCGGTAAAGTTGCAAAACATGAATGCCGCAAATCCCATTGGTGTTTTCGATTCAGGTGTTGGCGGGTTGTCCGTCCTGCACGAGATTCGCAGGGCGCTGCCGGGGGAGGATTTGTTGTATGTGGCGGACTCGGCCCATGCGCCGTACGGCGATAAATCCCAGCAGTTTATCGAGAATCGGTCGATTGCCATTACCGAGTTTTTGGTGAGCCGGAACGCCAAGGCCATCGTCGTTGCCTGCAACACGGCAACCGGCGCGGCGATAACAACGTTGCGCTCAAGGTTCTCCATGCCGATTATTGCGATGGAGCCTGCCGTCAAACCGGCGTCAGAGAATTCCAAATCAGGCGTTATCGGTGTTCTGGCGACCAGCCGGACCTTGGCTAGCGATAATTTTGTGAAGTTGTTTGCGCGATACGGCGCGGATGTCGAGATATTGGGTCAGGCGTGTCCCGGACTGGTTGAGCAAGTGGAAGCGGGCGATCTGTCGGGCGATAAGACCCGGATATTGCTTGAGCGATATGTGCTGCCATTGCTGGAGCGGGGGGCGGATACGCTGGTGCTGGGCTGTACGCATTATCCGTTCTTGGCGCCGCTGATACGGCAGATAGCCGGACCCGGGGTGACTGTCATAGATTCCGCTGCCGCCGTTGCGCGGCAACTTCGCCGTCGGCTGGAAGTTGTCGATCTGTTGGCGGATGGGGCCAGGGTCGGGGGGGAATCCTGCTGGACCAGCGGTGTAGTGGATAAAGCGCTGCCGCTGTTTGCTCAGTTATGGAAGGCGGACGTCGAGGTGTGTGCTTTGCCAACATACGCAGGAGGTAGTGAGTAGGATGTGCTGAGGTACGAAGCGCATCAATCGCGAAAGATGCGCTTCACTTTGTTCAGCACATCCTACGTACTACCTAGTCGGCGTTTCCGGAAAACACCTTCGATCCGCCGGAAACGCCACCTCGCGCTACGCTTGGGTGGTCTTATTCCGGCCTACGCCGATTTGATCAAAACTATTCACCTGCCGGTGCTCGGCTTGCGGGTCTGGTGAGCTGTCTCGGGTCAGCCAGATGGTTTCAAAACCGGCGGCTTTGGCCGCATCCAGTTCTTCTTTAATATCCGATAAAAACAACAGCTGGTTCGCCGGTATGGCAAGCTGTCCGGCTATGTTGTCATAGGATTGTTGTTCTTTCTTGCCGCCGATATGGGTATCGAAATAACCGGAAAATAACGGCGTTAAATCGCCGTATTCGGTATGCGCGAACAGCAGTTTTTGCGCGTAAACCGAACCGGAAGAATAAATGTATAAATCCAGTCCTTCAGTTTTCCAGGCTTTGAGGCTTGCTGCGGCATCGGGATACAGATGACCCTTGAAGTCGCCTTGCCGGTAACCGGCTTCCCAGATCAGGCCTTGCAATGATTTTAACGGCGTGACTTTTTTGTCTTCGTCCAGCCACTGGATCAATTGGGTTATGATTTGCTCGGTAGATAATTCTGAACCGGCTTCTTTACAGACATCTGCCAGCAGCGGCTTAACTTGCGGGTCGTCTGCATGATTGCGGACATAGTCGGCCAGGTTTGCCCGCGCATAGGGAAACAGCACATCCTTAACAAATAAAATCGATGAGGTCGTGCCTTCGATGTCGGTGACGATGGCTTTAATCATGACAACTCGGCAACGTATTGATCAAGGGTAGGGAAGGATTTGGCAATGTCGCTGCCGGTAAAGTCGGCCACCCAGCCGTCCGGCGTGGTGAATAAGCGGATGCATTTAAACCGGGGATTTTCGCCCATATCAAACCAGTGCGTGGTGTTGGCCGGTACGCTGATTAAATCGCCTTGTTCGCATAATATGCCATACACTTTATCGGCGACGTGCAGGTAAAACAGGCCGCGACCTTCGATAAAAAAGCGCACTTCAAAATCGGCATGGATGTGCTCGGACAGAAACTTCTGCCGGAACACGGCTTTGTCGGGATGATCGGGATTTAAGCTGATCACATCAACAGACTGAAAAGCGTATTGCTGTTTCAGGCGCTCGATGGAATCGCTGTAGGCGGCAAGCACGGTGTTCTGGTCGGCATCGGCGGCTAGTTCGCAGTTGGCCGTCCAGCGTTCGAACTGTACGCCGATGGCACCCAGCCGGGCCTGGATGGCGGAAAAATCGGTGGCTGTTTCGCCTAACTGAGGCTGATTGTCGGGGTAAACGGTTAATGCGCTCATCGTCTTTTGACTCCATGCAGTCGTAATTCACAATCGAATAAAAATTCCAGCGCCTCAAGATGACGCAACGTTTCCTGTACCGAACTGCCCCAGGTATAAAGCCCGTGCCCGGCAATGATGTAGGCATAAATGGCGCCGTGTTTGTCCATATACTGTTCCACTTGTTCGGCCAGACGGGGGATATTCTGGTCGTTGGCAAAAATAGGTATAACAACCCGGCTTTCGTGGGTGTCAATACCGGCCAAGGCTTTTAACAATTCATAATCTTCCAGCACGATTTCGGATTTGAACAGCCGTGAGGTCAGCGTGGCATTAATCGAATGCGGGTGCAATACCGACTGAACGGCCGGAAACCGTTTATAGAGTGAGGTATGCAATGCCGTTTCCGCTGATGGCTTTTTTCCATCCAGGGAGTTGGCATCGGCATCGATTAGCATGATATCGTCCAGTTGCAAACGACCTTTGTGCTTGCCGGAAACGGTAATGGCAATGGTACCGTCAGGCAAGCGTGCGGAAAAATTACCGCTGGTTGCAGGCACCCAGCCTTTACTGTCGATAAATTGACCGGCATCAATCAGCTGATTGGCCAGCATCAAAAAGTCTTCGTTATACGTCATGTCGGTTAATGGTTGTGGGAGTTAAACGTTTCGGACGGGGTTGCAAACCCCGTCCGGCATAGAAAATCTTATTTAATCATAATTATCAGCGTCATCAGCGTTCTATTTTTGACTGTTGAGCAGTTACTAACGTTTTATGCTTTGAGCTGATGCGGATGGGATATTTTCCACTCCGTCGGCGCTCGCCATTCATTCACCCAATCGGCAAGATCGGATGCGGGCATCGGTTTGGCAATGCCGTAGCCTTGCGCATGATGACAGCCCATTTGCAAAAGAGCGCTGCCGTGTTCGATCGATTCCACGCCCTCGGCGATGACTTGTCGCCGGAAAGATTCGGCCAAACCGATAACGCCTTGCACGATAGCTAAATCATCCTCATTTTCCAGCATATTTCGCACGAAAGTTTGGTCGATTTTAAGTGTTTCCGCAGGCAGATGTTTGAGATAGCTCAGCGATGAATAGCCCGTTCCGAAATCATCCAGCGCAAATTGTACGCCCAATGTTTGACAGTCTTTAATAACCTGGGAGGTCAGAGATAAGTCGAGTAACGCCTGGGTTTCCAGTATTTCCAGCTCAAAATGAGCCGGTTTGATAGAGGGATGGCGTTCAAATGCATAATAGAGTTGCAGGATAAAATCGTCGGTTTGCAGCGATCTGGCGGTGACGTTGACGCTGATCTGGAGTTGAAGCCCCTGACTCTGCCAGTTTTCCATGTGCTGCAAGGCCTTGTCGATAACCCAGGCATCGAGCCGGGTTATAATGTCATGATTTTCAAGCAGCGGCAGAAAATCGCCCGGCATGACCAGGCCGCGTTCAGGATGTCGCCAGCGTATCAACGCTTCCGCTCCAAACACGATGCCTTGTTGCATGTCGACTTTGGGCTGGAAAAAAAGTTCGAATTCCTCGTTTTCAAACGCTTGTTCAATGCGGTTTAGCGCCTCGCGATGCGAATGGAGTTGACGATCCAGTTCCAGGTTGTAAATATGGAAACAGTTTTTGCCCTCTTGTTTGGCCTGATACATGGCCTGATCGGCATGCCGCAACAGCGTATCCGGGTCGGTGTTATCTTCGGGGAAAATACTGATGCCAATACTGGCGGATACCGAAACGGCCTGGTTTTTCAAGGAAACAGGCTCGCTGATGACTTCCAGCAGACGGTGCAACGTGGTTTCGCAGTCTTCAACCTTTTCCAGACCCAGTAATAAAAACACGAATTCATCGCCGCCTAAACGGGCGATGGTATCGCCTTCGCGCAGCGCGTTTTTAATGCGCAGGGCAACTTCGATCAGCAGCTGGTCGCCCGCTTCATGGCCCAGTCTATCGTTGACCGGTTTAAAACCGTCCAGGTCCAGATAACCCACCGCCATTAAACAATTATCGCGTTTGGTTTGGGCAAAGGCCAGATGCATACGATCCGCCAATAGAATCCGGTTGGGCACACCGGTGAGCGGGTCGTAGTGAGCCATGAGCTCCAGCTTCCGTTCTTGTTCTTTAAGCTGGGTAATATCCGAAGAGGTGCCGATGTAATGGGTTATTTTGCCCTGCTGATCGGCAACCGCGGAAATGGTGAGCCATTCGGCAAAGATTTCCCCGCCTTTCTTACGGTTCCAAACTTCGCCGCGCCAGTAGCCCTGCCGGTTGATGGCCCGCCACATGTTTTCATAGAAGCTGGTATCGTGAAGTCCCGATTTAAGCAAACTTGGCTTTTTGCCCAATATTTCGTCTCGCGAATAGCCCGTTATGCTGCCGAACGCCGGGTTCATATCAATAATGTTACGCTGTGCATCGGTAATCAGGATGCCTTCCTGCGTGCTGGCAAAAACGCTGGCGGCCATACGCTGTTCTTCTTGAACCTGTTTCCGTTTGCTGATGTCGCGTCGTAAACGCATATTCCAGGTGACAATAAAAGCAAGCAGCGACAGTGCCGCCGCGGCATAAAGCAGAACGGTTTCAGTTTTTACACCGGGCTCATATTTCAAACTCATCCAACGATTCTGGATAGCGTCTTTTTCAGCCTGGGGGATGTCGGCCAGTGCTTTGGCAAGTAAGGATGCCAGCTCGGGATTAAGCCGGGTGGCGGCCATGCGATGGTAACTTTTGTAAGTGGTATCCCCGGAAAAACCGAGATTAAGCATGCCCTCTCTTTTAATCGCGTAGTGGGTTGAAGCGGCATCGCCAATATAGGCATCCGCTTTGCCGCTGCTGACCAGATTCAAGGCATCGTGAATATTTTCGGCCGGAACCAGTTGTATTTCAGGATGGTCATGCATGAGCAGTTCTTGCATGAAGTAGCCTCTTTCCAGCGTCACCTGCTTGCCGTTGAGATGATCCAGCGTACCGATAAATCCGTTATTACTATCGTTGATAATGATGGCGGGGGTGTTTAGATAGGCTTCCGTGAAAAATAAATAGCGCTCACGTTCGGGCGTTTTGTTGGCGTTGGCGATCATATCCAACTCGCCGCGTTGCGCCATTTCCAGCATTTCAGCCCAGGATTTATCCTTCACTATGTCAAGTTTTACGCCCAGCCGCTGTTCGATCAAGGCAATATAGTCGGCGCTCAGGCCGACGTAATTGCCGTTGGCGTCTATCCATTCGTACGGCGCAAAATCGCGGTCTATGCCGACGCGAATAACCGGGTGCGCCTGCAACCAGGCCTGTTCCTCCGGGGCGAAATCAAGCTTGCCGTGCTTTTCCTGGAGGTAAATAAAGCCTTCCAGATGATCTATTGAATTGATAAGGCCCAGTTGCCGATAAGTGTCGGCGATGCGTTGAAAACGCTTGGTGTCGGTGTGGCCGATGGGGACGGTCTCCGGCAAAATCATCTTTACCGTTTCCTGCGCTTCAAAGCGCAAGTGCTCGGCAGAAAGCCGGTTGCCGGGATTGTATTGACTGAGAATGATCCTGATCAGTTCGTCCTGATGTTTGAGCGCATAATCCCAGCCTTTGAGCGAAGCGCGCAGGAAACGCCGAACTCTTTCCGGATGCCGGTTTATCTCCTGTTCGGTGGTGAACAGGTTGTCGCCCAGAAAATCGATGCCGTAGTTGCGAGGATCGATGATGTTGATTTCGACGCCTTTGTTTTTGAAGTAATCAATCTGGTCGGTGAGATAGCTGACCATCGCATCGGTTTTGCCGTTGATCAGGTCGTCGGGGTTGAAGGAGTTATCCAAATGGGTAAATTCATCGGTAGAAATACCCGTTTCATAAAGCATGGCGAGCAGCGGAGCATTGTCATAACTGTCCTCCATGACCCGTTTGCCTCTAAGCTCGTAGGGGCTGACGATGCCGGAATTTTTTAAGGTAAGGTACACCAGCGGGCTATGCTGGAAAATGGAGGCCAAAACCACGACCGGCTTGCCGACCAGCCGTTGTTCCAGCAGGCCGGTATCGGCTACGCCGTATTGGGACTGGTCTTTTAGAACTTGCTCAATGTTATTGATGCCGGGAATACGCTCACGGATAGTGACATCCAGCTTTTCTTCAGCGTAAAAGCCTTTTTCCTTTGCCGCGTAGTAGCCGGCAAACTGGAATGAATGTAGCCACTTGAGTTGCAATGAAACTTTTTCGGAAGGCTGTGCAAGTTCCGCTAATAAAGGTGATGAACAGAGCGCCAGGTACAATAAAGCAGCCAACCGGAACAAGGGCATAAGCATCAGTGTGTGAAAATGTGTAATTCTAGCATTTTGGCATCGGCATGTAGGTTTGTAATTTAGCACTTACGATAAAAGTTTATCGCCACGAAGACACGAAGGACACGAAGTTTTGTTTTCTTCGTGATAAATAAAAGACTTTTAAGCGTTTGTCGACCCCTATTCAGCGCTTAACCTATATTTGGGTTCTGATGCCGTTTGCGAGCAATGAAAACCGACCTCAGTCTTTTATAAATATTGATTTTAAATCAAATACACCTATAGTTGCCTGACAAAAATAACCAACCTTTAGAGAGTATATATGCAACATTTTCGTCTTTCTTTTTTCGTCACCGCAGTCTGTTTAGCGGCAGCATTTTATTGGGGGGGAATAATGGGGGCTTTTATCGCCATTATTCTCGGAGTTCTCGAAGTCAGTTTATCATTTGATAATGCGGTTGTTAACGCATCAATTCTAAAGCGTATGGATGACCGCTGGCAGAAGTACTTTTTGACCTGGGGGATTTTGATTGCCGTTTTCGGCATGCGCCTGCTGTTTCCTATCGTGATTGTTTCGGCGGCCACCGGTATCGACTTTATGGGCGTCACCGAGATGGCGCTAAAAGACACTGCGACTTATGCCAAACATTTAGACGCGTCGCATGTACAAATTGCGGCATTCGGCGGCATGTTCCTGCTGATGGTGTTTTATTCGTTCATCTTTGATGAAACCAAGGAGTTGCATTGGCTGGGCTACATAGAAGAAAAAATGTCCTCATTCGGAAAGCTCGAAGCGATTGAAATTATCATGGCATTAGGGCCGCTGTTAATCATCCAAAACTACCTGCCGCAGGAAATCCGTTTGGATGCGCTGGTTGCAGGCGTCACAGGGGTTATCTTGTTTGTTATCGTGGATAGTTTAGCGGCCTTGTTCGAGCATGAGGAAGAAGGCGAAGAGGTTGTCGCGGTGCTTAAAAAAAGCGGCATGATGAGCTTTATTTATCTGGAAGTGCTGGATGCGTCGTTTTCATTTGACGGCGTGATCGGCGCGTTTGCGATTACCCAGGATGTGGTCATTATCATGCTGGGTTTGGCTATCGGCGCGATGTTTGTGCGAAGCCTGACCGTCTATCTGGTGCGGAAAGGCACGCTGGATGAATATGTGTTTCTGGAGCATGGCGCTCATTATGCGATCGGGGTGCTGGCGGGCATTATGCTGGTTAGCATGACCCATCATATCCCTGAGGTCATCACCGGCTTGACCGGGGCTGTATTGATAGCCTTATCGGTGATTTCATCGATTCGTTACAAAAAACGGGCAGCCTGATTGCCGGAAACGCCGGTTCTTGCTGATGCTCGAACCGGCTCATTCCTGGCTACGCTCAATAATTAATCTTCCAATTGCTGAATACCATCCAGGTACCATTTGGGCTGGATGCTGACTTTCGGTTTAATAAAATGCCAGACTTCCCTGACTTGCGCCGCTTGGGCATTGCCGTCTTCGCGCATGATGGTGTCAAACAGCACCACGGCTTCAAGTTCCGAGCCGACTTCCCTGACTTCCAGTAGTTCCGCCTCCAGTCTTAGTATTTCAGTGCGGTTTGCCGCATCGGATGCCTTCAGCTGATCCTGGATTTCGGCAAAGACTTTGTCTGTTGTCAGTCCGCGGATTTCGGCAAGATCGCGTTCATCCCAGGCTTTTTGCAGTTCGGTAAAGGCTATCTTGGCTCCGCTAAGGAAAGCCTGTTGGTCGAAGTCTTTGGGAACAACGGCGCTTGCGAATCCCGCATCCTGCTGTACCGGCTGGGCGTAAGACGGCGTAGCGTTGTTGTCTTTTTTGAACAGGATGTCGGTGTCAAAACCGGCGGGATTAGCTTGAGTCGGTTCAGGCTCATGGTCGCTTGAAGCCGTATCCTGATAGCTGTTATCAGCCGTCCGGTTATAGACAGGCCGCTGTGCAGCCCCCGCTTTTTTGGCGGCAAACCATTTGTAAAGCAAGAAGGCAATCCCGCCAAAAATCAGCATATCCGTAAAGTTGATGCCCTGAAAGCCGCCGCCAAAGAACAGCGAGCCTAATAGCCCGCCCAGCGCCAAACCGCCCAGCATGCCCATTAAGCCACTACGATTGGCTCTGGAAGGTGTGGCGGCCGGGTTCGGCGTAGCGGCTTGTTGCTGGTTGGCAGGGCGAGCGGGTGGGGTTACCGAGCGTTGATACGGCGCGCTGTAGGAGGACCGGCCGCCAAAAGAGCTGCCGCCGCCGAAACGTTTGGCATCCGCGTCCGACATCCCGCCTAATGTTAAGGAAAGACCGATTAATAAAGTAGCAATAATTCCGGTATATTTGTTCATATGCTCGCAAGTTTAGTAAGTTGAATCATGCCGACTATTCCTGTCATGCACGCTTCGGGGCGATGTTTGTTGCTTCAGGCAACAAGTCTGGTTCTTGTATTATTGGGGTGGATAATTAAACAACAAGTTGTTAATTGCTTTTTAATAGCATAGCATTGTGAGTATGTTTTCAGCACTACGCAAATTTCTCTTTATTTTTCTGGCAATACTGCAATTGATTGCACCGTTGGTGCATGCGCATGCCGGAGAGAAAGTTTCAGACTTGGGCCTGCATGTCCCTGGCCTTGAAATGTATGGCGTTAAACATGATGCCCTGATGTCTCAGGCAGTCAATTATGATTTCAATTCTGACGGGATCATAGTGGGTGTCGATGCCGGCATGAAAGACGGACAAGATAATGCCGTGGTAGATTTGGATGACAATCACTATCTGCATCAACGGAGCGCACTATTTAAAACCGCGCTATCGCCTTTCGATACTAATTTTTCTCCGCAACCGGCGCAGTTTGTTTGCCGGTTGCTTATCCCCTCGCTATCCCCTCGCGCGCCTCCCGCTCAATAAGCCTTCTTTTATTCCATGGAGGCGTGATTTATTGTGTCTCTACACTAAACTGCATTGAGCTTATTCCCATTATTCGGGAATAGAATAACGGCGACATAAAATGATCTACACAATAATCAAAGTTATTGCTACAAGTCTGCTTATCGTGGCGATATCGGAACTATCGAAGCGAAGTTCATTGATTGGCGCTTTATTTGCCTCAATGCCGCTCATATCTGTTTTAGCGATACTCTGGCTTTACATTGATACCAAGGATGTTGCGAAAGTGTCTGATTTGGCAACGGGTGTTTTTTGGCTGGTTATTCCCTCCCTGGCTTTTTTTGTCAGCTTACCTATTTTGCTAAAGAATGGCGTTAATTTTTATCTGAGTCTGGGACTTTCAATGTCAGTGACGGCCGGATGCTATTTCTTAATGACCCAAATATTGATGCGTTATGGTATTAAATTATAAGTATCGAAACGTTACCTTGGCCCACCGCTACGCCAGGTATTCCTTTGCCACCTGCATCCATGCAGTCGTATGTACCCGTTTTTCATAAAATTTTTATAACGCGGTTAGCGCCGCATCGAGTTTAACCTATGTTTTTTTTGAACCTTTTCAGAAGGCTCATTCCTAAGTTGCTGCTTGGGAATATTGTTTTTTTTGCGTCGATAGCGCTGAGCTTTGCCGAGGCGGCGCATGTTGTCGAGCACCATGACCCGATTGAAAGCGATGCGACTTTGAGTTTATCTAAAGTCATTGATCTGACCTTGGAGAAATATCCCGATACGGCTTGGCTTAAATCGCTGGAAGAAGAGGCGGCGGCGATGGGGCGGCGCGGCGACAGTTGGACTGCCGGTGCGTCGCAAGCGGGGCTGCGTTTTCAGGAAGCGACCAGCGGCACCCTGCATTATATTGACGGCACGGTGCAAGTGCCGTTATGGAATTTGGGCCAGCGCGATGCCGAACAAAGGACTGCAAAGTTGGCGGAAAGCAGTGCCATGTCGCAAGCGGCGGCCGTCAAATTACGCGTGGCAGGATTGATTAGAACCGCCCTTTGGGATATGACGTTGGCAAACTTAAGTTACGAACAGTCGAAAGCCGAGCTTACGCTGACCGATCAGTTATTGGCTAAAGTGCAGCGGCGCGTCGAATTGGGCGATTTGCCCAGAGCCGATTTATTGTTGGCGCAATCGGAATCGCTGCAAAAACGTTCAGCGGCAACACTGGCTGAAGCGGAATTAATGCATGCCCGTAAACGCTATACCAGCATCACGCAAATAACCAGAATTCCAGGCGCGTACCAGGAAAAGCTGGTTGAGCTAACCGAAATTCAGCAAAATCATCCGGCCTTAGCGGCGATTAACGACCAGATCGAACGCAAGCAGGCGGAACTCAATGCGGTTAAATTGATAGGCTCCGGCCAGACCAATCTTGCGGTCGGCATCAACAGCGACCGGTTCACTAATGATCCCCGAAGCAATCAAACGGAAAGCTTCAACATCGGCGTTACCGTTCCTTTCGGCGGCAGCGCTCATATGGCGCGGCAGGTTGCTGCGGTTAATGTCGAATTAAATAGACTGATTGCGGAACGCGAACAACTGTCCCGCGATTTGGAACAGGCGCATCACGAGGCCGAACACAACCTGGAGGTCAACCGGGCTGAATTGGGTATTGCCAATGAGTTACAGCAAGTTGCTGAAGAGCATTTAAAAATGACCCAGTTAAGCTTTTCGGTCGGGGAAATCGATCTGATGGATTTGTTAAAAATCCAGTCCAGAACCCAGCAAGCGGTGTTAAATGCCAAACAACGGGCAATCATGCTACAGCGTGATATTGCACTTTATAATCAAGTCATAGGAGTTATGCCATGAGACTGTTTTTTACCCGCTCTGCAATGGCGTTGTTATTGAGTCTGGCCGGTTTCGGCAGTTATGCAGCTGAAAACGTTATTCAAATTTCCCAGGGAAATCTTGAAAACCTCGGCGTAACATTGGGCAAACCGGAGCCGGTTACGCAAATTCCGGTGTTGTCCGCTCCGGCGAAAGTGGTGATTCCGCCGACTCAGGAATATATTGTCAGCGCATCGCAAGCCGGAGTCATCGACAAACTGAATGTGGCGATAGGCGATAAAGTTGCAAAAGGGCAGGTTCTAGCCCAGCTCAACAGCCCCGACCTGCTGACGCTGCAACGGGAATACCTGAAAGCGGGCGCCGCACAGCAAGCCTCCTTGATTAACTACAATCGGGATAAAAAATTGCTGGAAGAAGGTGTGATTCCTGATCGACGCTGGCAGGAAAGCAGCAGCCAGTATCATTCCTCTGTTTCCGAGACCGATGAACACAAGCAATTGCTGGAAATTGCCGGAATGACGGCCGGCGAAGTTAATCATCTTGCCCAAACGCACCGCTTAACCCGTCAGCTCAATGTTCGGGCGCCCATTGCTGCAGTGGTGCTGGAGCGCTTGGCCGTCGCCGGAACGCATATCGATATGATGGCGCCGTTATACCGTATCGCCAATCTGGATGAGCTTTGGTTGGAAATTGCGATTCCGCAGGAACGCATGGACAGCATTAAAATAGGCGATCGGGTGGCGGTTGAAGACACCAAGATCACAGCAAAAATCACCTTATTGGGACAAAGCGTTAACCCGGAAAACCAGACTATGCTGGCGAGAGCGGTAGTGACAAAGACGCAGGATTTTACCTCTCTACGCCCCGGACAAAGACTCAATACCCGGATTATCCAGCCCAGTGACAAGGCGGCTTTTAAGGTTCCCAATACGGCGATTGCCCAGAATGAAGGTAAAGCCTTTATTTTTATCCGCACGCAACAGGGATTTTCGGTGACTCCGGTCACCGTAGTCGGTAAACAGGGTGACGAGTCCATTATCAGCGGCGAGTTGACCGGCGATGAAGAAATCGCCGTTAAAGGCGCAGTTGCGCTCAAAGCAAACTGGCTGGGCCTGGGGAGCGATGAATAATGGCTAATTTGATTCGCTTTGCGCTGGGTCAGCGGCTGATGATGTCGCATCGTTCCCACGCTCCGGCGTGGGAACGCATTCGGCAACGCTCCAGCGTTGCTAA
This sequence comes from Methylobacter tundripaludum SV96, assembly GCF_000190755.2. Taxonomy (GTDB): domain Bacteria; phylum Pseudomonadota; class Gammaproteobacteria; order Methylococcales; family Methylomonadaceae; genus Methylobacter_A; species Methylobacter_A tundripaludum. The sequence goes on from NZ_JH109152.1 coordinate 2,155,095, forward strand.
CCGTGACGCTGGAGCGTCACTAACTGCATTCCCACGCCGGAGCGCTCGTATTTATACACATCTCGAAGTAGGCCGGAATAAGCCGGTTCGAGCGGCAGCGAGAACTGGCGTTTCCGGCAAACACCTCCCGAACTCGCCGGAAACGCCACCTCGCGCTATGCGCTTGGATGGCCTTATTCCGGCCTACATCCTAGCCCGCCATTCCAGCGTCCATAGCGAAATGACGCTCTTCGACAGACTTGTGTATAAAGATGAGCGTCGGAGCGTGGAAACGATAATTGTCATCAACGGCGCGGTTGCGCTTAAAGCCAACTGGCTAGGAGCGATGAATAATGGCTAATTTGATTCGCTTTGCGCTGGGTCAGCGGCTGATGATGATGTTATTGGTCGTGCTGCTGGCAGGCGGAGGCTATTACGCCTTTAAAAACATTCCGATTGACGCCTTTCCTGAAGTGTCGCCGACCCAGGTCAAGGTGATCGTCAAAGCGCCCGGCATGACCCCCGAGGAAGTCGAAGCCAGGATCACTGCGCCGATCGAAGTCGAGCTGCTGGGTATTCCGCATCAAACCATGCTGCGTTCTATCGCCAAATACGCGTTGACCGACATTACCGTCGATTTTAAAGAAGGCACGGATATTTTCTGGGCGCGTCAGCAGATTGCCGAACGCTTGAATACGATGTGGGGGAGTTTACCCGCGGGTGTCGAAGGCGGCATTGCGCCGATGACCACGCCGCTGGGCGAAATGTTCATGTTCACCGTGGAAGGCGGAGGCTTGAGCCTAATGGAACGCCGCAGTCTGTTGGACTGGGTGATAAGGCCTGCACTGCGCACGGTATCCGGCGTTGCCGATGTCAATTCGCTGGGCGGGATGGTCAGGAGTTTTGAAGTCATACCCGATAATACCCGCATGTCGGCCAGAGGCATCAGCATTGCTCAACTGACAGCTGCCCTGCAAAACAATAACCGCAACGATGGCGCAGGCCGTTTGACCGATGGCGAGGAAGCCTTGATCGTCCGTGCCGAAGGCCGCATCAAAACCCTGGACGATGTCGGCGTTATCGCGGTGGATAACAGAAACGGCGTTCCTATTACCGTCGGTGATGTTGCTCAAATTAAAATCGGCGCTTTGACCCGCTACGGTGCGGTCAGTAAAAATGGCGAAGGAGAAGCGGTCACCGGACTGGTGCTAAGTTTGCGAGGCGCTAACGCCAGGCAAACCATTGCCGGTATAGAAGAAAAACTGGCCGAAATCAGCCCGGGCTTTCCTAAAGGCGTGGAAGCCAAAGTTTTTTACAATCGCGGCAACCTGGTGGACAAGGCGGTAGATACGGTTTTACATGCGCTGCTCGAAGCCATCGCGCTGGTTATCGTGCTGCTGATTTTATTTCTGGGTAATTTGCGCGCCGCGTTGGTTGTCGCACTGGCCTTGCCGCTGGCGGCGCTGTTCACCTTCATTTTGATGAACTACATGGGCATGTCGGCCAACCTGATGAGCTTGGGCGGCCTTGCGATTGCGATCGGTATGCTGGTGGATGCCGCCGTGGTGGTGGTTGAAAACCTGATCACCCATCTGGCGCATGTCGAAAAAGCCCAGCGTTTGCCGCGACTGCATGTGATTTACCGGGCCACCCGCGAAGTCGCTACCCCGGTTGTCTCCGGCATTTTGATTATTATTATCGTGTTTTTACCGTTGCTGACCTTGCAAGGGCTGGAAGGTAAATTATTTACGCCGGTAGCCTTAACCATTGTGTTTGCACTCAGCGGTTCGCTGGTGTTGTCGCTGACGGTGATTCCGGTGATCGCCTCTTATTTGCTGAAAGAGGTGTCGCACGAAGAACCCTGGCTGCCCAGACAATTGCAAAAGCTTTATCAGCCCGCTTTAGTCTGGTGTCTTGCCAACAGCAAAAAGGTATTTATCGCGGCAGGTTCCCTGTTGGCCGTGACCGTACTGGTCTTTACCCAGATCGGCAGCACCTTTATGCCGACTATGGATGAGGGCGACATCATCGTGCAGTTGGAAAAATTGCCGTCGATTACCCTGGAGGAATCCGTGGCCTTGGATCTTCAGGTGCAAAAAAACCTGCGTAAAAACATTCCCGAAATCATTGATGTTGTCGGCCGCGTCGGCTCGGATGAGTTGGGGCTTGATCCGATGAGTTTGAACGATACCGATACCTTTTTGATACTCAAGCCTAAAAAGCAATGGCGCATGGACAGCAAAGAACAATTGCTGGATGAGATCAGGAAGGTCATGGCGCAAACGCCGGGCATTGCCTTTCAGTTTACCCAGCCGATTGAAATGCGCGTCTCGGAAATGCTGACCGGAACGCGCGGCGATGTGGCGGTCAAATTATTCGGCACCGACTTGGCCGTGTTAAATGAAAAAGCGCAACAAATAGCGGAGGTACTGAAAAACATAACCGGCGCCAGCGATGTGTTCGCCAAGCAAAATGACGGGATGCAGTTTTTGCAACTGACCATCGATAAATCGGCCGCAGGGCGCTTGGGCCTGGACAGCGACAGCATTGAAACGTTGCTGCGCGCGCAGATCGAAGGTTTAAAGTTGGGCGTGGTCCAGGAAGGCATCAAGCGCACGCCGTTAATTTTACGCGGCGACAGCAATACCGCTACTTTTGACAATTTGCAAATTACCTTGCCGGGTGGCGGGCAGGTGCCGGTCACGGCGGTTGCCAAAATAGAAAAAGTGGAAGGCGTCGTGTCGGTGGGCAGGGAGCGAGGCCAGCGCTTCGTGGTCATTACCAGCAACGTACTGAACCGGGACTTGGTCGGCTTTGTCGATGAAGCCCGCAAGGCCGTTGCCGACAAGGTAGATTTGCCGACCGGCTACACCGTTGAATTCGGCGGACAGTTCGAAAACCAGCAACGCGCTGCGGCGACATTGTCGTTGGTCGTTCCGGTTTCGTTAGGGCTGATTTTCTTGTTATTGTTTTCAACCTTCGGTTCGGTTCGTCAGGCTGCATTGGTGCTCTCCAACATCCCGTTGGCGATGGTCGGCGGCGTTTTCGCCTTATGGTTATCCGGGGAGTATTTATCGGTACCGGCATCGGTCGGCTTTATCGCGCTGCTCGGTATTGCCGTGCTTAACGGCGTGGTCATGGTCAGCTATTTTAATCAGCTGCTCGCAACCGGCATGGATTTGGTTAAAGTGGTGCTGGTCGGTTCGTCCCGGCGCTTGCGCCCGGTACTGATGACCGCTAGCATCGCGGCATTCGGCCTGATTCCGTTGCTGTTTGCAACCGGGCCGGGGTCTGAAATTCAGCGCCCATTGGCTATCGTAGTGATAGGCGGCTTGGTGTCATCGACCTTTTTAACCTTATTTTTATTGCCGATTTTGTTTAAATTATTCGGACTGTCACCGGAGGAGAAGCAATGAACAGCAAGGAATATTTAGTCACACTCAACGTGCCGCTCAGCCTTGAAGAAGCGGTTGTCGATAGTCTGTTGATGCTGGAATCGGAACACGGCTTTAGCAGTTTTCCGGTCAATTCGCATGATCATAAAAATGAAGGCTTGTCGCTGGCCGAACAGGTCACCGGACGGCAGAAAAAAGTCCGCTTTCAAATGTACGTGCCGGAGGATGGATTAGCCCAATTATTGGCGCAACTGAGAGCGGAGTTTTCCGGTTCGGGGATTAAGTACTGGGTGCTGCCGGTGATTGAGAACGGGGTTATTTGAGGACGTTTTTGCACCACGAAGACACGAGGAGCACGAAGTTTTTACGTTCCCACGCTTCGGCATGGGAACGCTGTAATCAGCCAATGCGTGTATTCCAGCGTTCATGCTCTGGAAATATTGAAGTAAATTCTTTTTTTTATCGTTCCCACGCCGGAGCGTGGGAACGATAAATGTTTTAGCTGTCCCTACGAAAGCAACGATGCCAATAAAGGCCGCAGATTATGCAACTGGCGTTGCCGGGTTAACCGGTTGGCGATGATGATGCTTTTTAATTCGGTCAGCGCCAGTGCAAAATCGTCATTAACCACCAGATAATCGAACTCGTCATGGTGGCGGATTTCGGTCACCGCGTCGCGCATCCGGCGGGCGATGATCTCTTCACCATCCTGGCCCCGGTTTCTGAGGCGCTGCAATAGCACTTCCGTCGATGGCGGCAGGATAAAAATCGACAGACTGTCGGGCAGCAGTTTTTTGATTTGCTCCGCGCCCTGCCAGTCGATCTCCAGAATGACATCCAAGCCCTGTTTCAGGTTTTCTTCCACGGTCTGCTGCGCTGTGCCGTAGAAATTATCGAAAACCTGGGCATGTTCAAGAAACGCCTGTTGTTCCTGCATGGCTTGAAAGTCAGCGACACTGACAAAGTAATAATCCTGGCCGTGTGCTTCGCCGGGGCGCATCTGGCGGGTGGTATGGGAGACCGATACGGTCAGGTCGTCCAGATCGGCAACCAATTGTTTAACCAGGCTGGTTTTACCGGCGCCGGATGGGGCGGAAATAATATACAGTTTGCCGATGTTCATAAGTCTTAAGGTGAAAGGCTCGAGGTGAAAGGTTCAAGATCGAATCTGAATGGATATGTATTTTGTATGAGCACACACAAGGTCCTACATGATACAGGATGCCACCGCTCGGACAAAGTAGCCGTTAGAACTGCGGTCTGTTTTTCCGGTTTTCGATCTTCAATCGGGTTAGCTATGCGGATCATTAAACTTGGGACGCGGTAATCAGCAGAATGAAAGGCAGGAGTACAAGCTTCGCTTGTACAGCAGGCGAAGCCTGCACTCCTGTCCTATGGCCCGCACCCTGTACGAGCATGATTAACAAACCGCGATTCATATCGTTCTCACGACGGAGCGTGCTTTTCTTCGTGACAAAGCCCCCTTACACTTATGAACTACGGCTTAAACGCGTCGCTATCGATATAAATATCGATAGGGTTTTCCGGTTCAATTGTTGCAACGGGCAAATCCGATCCTGAGCGCCACAGGTTGACGGCTTCCTGCTTGTTCGCGCCGGTGATCAGGAAGATCAATTCCCGTGTGTTGCTCAATGCCTTGGCGCTGATCGAAACGCGCTCCGGCGGCGGTTTGGGTGAATTGTAAACGGCATGCACCAGTTCATCCTGTTGATGCTGATGGCCGGGGAACAGGCTGGCGGTATGGCCGTCCTCGCCCATGCCCAGCAACACCATATCGAATGCACCGGCCTCGGCGACGGTTAATCTATAGCTTTCAGCGGCTTGTTCCGGACCCCGTTCGGCGGGAATGGTAAAGACCTGATTGGCCGGAATAGCCACGTTGTCCAGTAAAACCCGGCTTGCCATCAGGCTGTTTCGATCCTGATGATCTGCGGGAAGACAGCGTTCGTCGCCGTAATAAATGTGCCAGTTGGCCCAGTCGGCATTCGACTCGGTCAGCAGTCGATAGACTTTTTCCGGGGTGCCGCCTCCGGCTAGCACCAGCTTGAATTTGCCGCGTTCCGAAATAGCCGATGTTGCGGCGTTAAGAATTTGCTGACAGGCGGCCTCTGCTACTTGTTCTGCGGTTTCCAGATAATGCCAGCGGCTGTTGTTTTGCATTTAGTTACACTCCGGGGTTAATGAGCTGCGCCAGGATTGGCTTTCTTTGTCGAATAAGCGGCGGCTGTCTTCAGGCCCCCAGGAACCGGCGGGGTACGTGGCAATATAGTCACGTTCAATCGCCCAGGTTTGCAGGATGGGGTCGACAATGCGCCACGCATATTCTACTTCATCAAAGCGCAGAAATAATGAGCGGTCGCCTTTTAATACGTCCAGCAATAAGTCTTCATAGGCATCGATGGGTTTTTCATTCTGCTGGCGGAAGCTGGCGTCCAGGCTGGTGGAGCGGGTGCGCATCTCCAGGCCGGGCTCTTTGACGGTCATTTCAATGCGGATGCACTCTTCCGGCTGTATGCCCAACAGCACCCAGTTGGGGTTCATGCATTGCACTTCGGTGCCTCGGAAAAACTGTAGCGGCGGGTGGCGAAAACAAATCGAAATGGTCGATTGCGCCTTGGCCATGCGCTTGCCGGTACGCAGGTAAAAAGGCACGCCCCGCCAGCGCCAGTTATCGATATACAGTTTTATCGCGGCATAGGTTTCGGTCATGCTGTTCGCCGGTATGCCGTCTTCCTGAAGATAGCCGCCCACTTGCTCGCCGCCGATACGGCCTTTGGTATATTGAGCGCGGAAGGCATGCCCGTGTACCGCTTCTCTGGGAATAGGACGGATGGATTTCAGGACTTTGACTTTTTCGTCGCGCAGGGACTCGGCATCCATCGAAACCGGCGGTTCCATGGCGACCAGCGTCAGCAGTTGCAGCAGGTGGCTTTGCAGCATGTCGCGCATGGCTCCGGCGTTGTCATAGTAATCGGCGCGGCTGCCTATGCCTATGTCCTCGGAGTGGGTGATCTGGATATGGTCGATATAATTGCGGTTCCATAACGGTTCCAGCATCACATTGGCAAAACGAAACACCAGCACATTTTGCACGGTGCCTTTACCCAGATAATGATCGATGCGGTAAATTTGCTGTTCCGTTAAATAGCGGCTGATGCGTTTTTGCAGGGCCTGGGCGCTGTCCAGATCATAACCGAAAGGTTTTTCAATAATGACCCGTCGCCAACCGTGTTCTTCATCGAATAAGCGGTTAGTGCTTAACATCTCCATGACGGTGCCAAAGTCAGCGGGACTGATAGAAAGATAGAACGCGATGTTTTTAGGGAATTGGTTTTCCCGGTTGAGCGTGTCGACCAGTTCCGTATAGCACTGCGCCTGCTTTATATCGCCTTGATGATAATACAGGCGGGCGCTAAAACGCTGGAATACGGTTTCATCAAAATCGCCTGGAGCCTTGGCCTGAATCATCTGCCTAGCTTCTTCCAGCCATTTCTGCTGATCCCACGGTCTGCGGCCTATTGCCAGAATACGGGTGCCTTCAGGCAAGCGGTTTGCGGCATCCAGATGATACAGCGCCGGCATTAATTTAATCCGGGACAAATTTCCGGTGGCGCCAAAAATGGCGTAGGTACAGGGTTCGGCTTTCATCGGTAGCGCCTTCGTGGTGAATAAAAAGCTTTTAGTTTTGGTTCCGGCTTGTCCGGTTTAAGTTTAAACAGTATAGCTAGTAGATGCCGTTTTACCGCCATGCCCGGTCCAATCGGTATGAAAAAACCGGCCTCGGGGTTGATCTGTCCGTTCATAGGTATGCGCGCCGAAATAATCCCGTTGCGCCTGCAATAAATTAGCCGGCAGTTTTTCACTGCGATAGCCGTCGTAATACGCCAGGGCGGAGGACAATGCCGGGGTCGGGATGCTGAGCTCGATGCCTAATATTACCGCTTTACGCCAGCCTTCGTCGGCTTGTTTCATGGTCTTGGCAAAGAAATCGGCGAACAGCAGGTTTTCCAGATCGGGATTGGCATCGTAGGCTTGTTTGATGTCGTTTAAAAACAGGCTGCGAATAATACAGCCGCCGCGCCACATCAGCGCAATATCGCCATAATTGAGTGACAGGCCGTATTCTTTCGACGCTTCGCGCATCAAACGAAAACCCTGTGCATAGGAAATAATCTTGGCCGCGTACAACGCATCGCCGATGGCATTGATCATGGCTTTTTTGTCGCCGATAAACCGCAGTGCGCGTTTAGGCAGTACGGACGCGGCCTTAACCCGTTCCTCTTTTTGCGCGGACAAGCAGCGGGCAAATACCGACTCGCCGATCAAGGTTAACGGAATACCCAAGTCCAAGGCATTGATGCCCGCCCATTTGCCGGTGCCTTTTTGCCCGGCGGTGTCGAGGATTTTTTTCAGCAGCAGCTGACCGTCTTCATCTTTGTACGCCAAAATGGCGGCGGTAATTTCAATCAGGTAAGAATTTAACGGGCCCTGATTCCACGCGGCAAATATCGAGTGCATTTCATTAGCGCCTAAGCCCAAGCCGTCGGACATCAGTTGGTAAGCCTCGCCGATCAACTGCATGTCGCCGTACTCGATGCCGTTATGCACCATCTTGACGTAATGCCCGGCCCCGTTATCGCCAACCCATTCGCAGCACGGCTCGCCATTAACCTGCGCGCTGATGGACTGGAAAATGGTTTTGACGATAGGCCATGCGGCTTTATTGCCGCCGGGCATGATAGACGGGCCGTGTCTTGCACCTTGCTCGCCGCCGGAAACGCCTGCGCCTATGTAAAGGATGTTTTGTTGTTGCAGGGAGAGCATGCGGCGAGCGGTGTCGGTGAATAGCGAATTGCCGCCGTCAACAATAATATCGTCGGCTGATAACAGCGGTGTTAACTTGTCGATGTACTGATCGACGACTTCGCCCGCTTTCACCATCAACATGACGATGCGCGGCGATTCCAGGTTGTCGATCAGCTCTTCCAGCGAGTGCGTGCCGATAATCTGCGTGTTTTTGGCGGGGCCGGTCAGGAACTCATCGACTGTACTCGTAGTGCGGTTATAGACCGCCACCTTAAAACCGTGGTCGTTCATATTAAGCGCCAGGTTTTGTCCCATGACGGCTAGGCCGATTAAGCCGATATTTGCTTTCATAGTTGTCTTCTTGAAGAGTGATTTTAAATTGTTTGTTAAACCTGAAAACGAACGGCGATTTGTCCACGAAAGGCACGAAAAAACATTCTGTTATGGCTATAGTGTTTCGGGGCACAGCGCTTAAGTTAAAGATTTTAGTGAGTACTAGTTCCCAAGCTCCAGCTTGGGAATTCAGTGTCGGAAGTTCCAGCTTCCTGTCCCGCGAAGCTGGAGCTTCGCTATCTGGGTTCCCAAGCTGGAGCTTGGGAACCAGCGTAACATTGTTTTCGTGCCTTTCGTGTTTTTCGTGGACAATTGATTTTTCAGGGTTAAATCAATGCTTGCCCGGCTCCAGTTTTACGCCCCGTCTTTCATAGGTAACATAAGCCTGTAGCACGGTCATTTTCGGATCGTCGGCTGCCAGAGGCTGTCCTTCCAGCGGATTTTTAAGACACCAGTTGATCATTTGCCAAAGCGGCACGACTTTACCCAGCTGTTTTTGAAATTTCGGATAGGTTTCGGGATGGGTATTAGCGGCATTGGGATGGCACTGGGCGCAGGCGACGCCGTTGGTACCTAACTTGGGGCTGGTCCATAACTCGCGGCCTTCGCCCACAACGGCCATAAATTGTTGCTGCCAGCGTTGCACATCGGCCTCGGTAAATTCATCGGCCAACGATGAACCGGTGGATGCAAACGCCAAACACAGCGCCATCGCTGTTTTTTGATAAGTAGACATGTTTTTGCTCCTGTGCCGCGGCTAATAATGTGTTTGGGGGACAATCCGCGCCTTTTCGTCCTGATAGGCAACGTCTTCCGGACGTTTTTTATCCGTGTTGTAGCGGACAATCCGGCTGGTGTTGTTATAAAGCGTGTAATTCAAATCCAGGTTGCCATTGGCTATGTTGATAAACTGCCAGCCGGTGGCATCGCGGTCAAAAAACGGATCGGCCCGGTTCATCGGCACCGTCAATTTGGGCAAATATTGTTCCGCCTGGGCATAAGCTTGCGGATAAGGCCACGGCCAGGCGGTTGCCATCACCGAGTTGAAACTGATATTGCCGATCTGGTTGTACTGGATCTGGTGGACGTGACCGTAAATGACGGATACCTTGTTAAACGGTTGCAGCAGAGCCTGAACTTGGTCGGCATCTTCGGTCCAGAAATTCCAGCCTTTGTAGATTTTCTGTAACGGCGAATGGGAAAATACCACCACCGGCGTATCTTTGTCGATCTTGTCCAGGTCATCTTTCAGCCACACTCGCTGCTCCTCGCCAACCATGAACGGCGAACCGTTCGGGTTGTCGAGATCGGCCATTTCCAGCATCCGTTGTTCGGCGGTCGGCCAGCGCTTGAAGGTCCAGTCGTCATAGGTTTTGATACTGTTCAGCACTACGAAATGCACGCCTTTATGGTCGAAGCTGTAGTATTGGGGGCCGAACAACTTCCCCCAATATTCGCCCAGATCCAGGTAATAATCGTGTTCACCCATCACGTAATGAACATTGCCATGCAAGGCCGACAGGATTTCCGCGCCATGATCCAGTTCGGGCTTGCTGCCAAGCTGCGCTAAATCGCCGCCGAACATCACAAAATCCGGTTTGGGCGTCAGCAGATTGGTTTCCGCAACGGCGCGGATCAGGCCACGATCCCAGTTTCTGACAAAACGGTTGTCTTTAATATGCTGGATATGGGCATCCGAAATATAGGCAAAGGTGAAGTTTTGGCTGCTTTCCGCAAAGGCCAGTTCGACCAAGCTGATCGGTAAGGTGGTGCCGATGGCTAAAGTACCCGCGGTTTTGATGAAATTCCGGCGACTGTTATCGATGGTGTTCATAACGTGAATTCCTCATTCAGTTGGCCGCTTGGGTGGGTATCGGATTGGCATATCTGGAACCGGACCATGAGCTGGTCAGCGCCTTCATAAAAGCCACCAGATCGTTCAGCTGCGGGTCGGTCAGATTCAGCGGACGGATGCCGCCGCTCAGGAAATCGTTCACCCGTTCGTCCGCCTTGTTCACGCCGCCGTTGTTATAGTGAACCATCACCTCTTTCAATGTTTTCAGGCTGCCGTCGTGCATGTAGGGCGCGGTCAACTCGACATTGCGCAAGGTAGGCGTTTTGAACGCGCCGATTTGGCTTAATTCATCGGTTACGGCAAAGCGGCCCAATTCCGACGACTTTTTATCGGTCAATACCATCGTATCGACTTGGCCGCCTTTATTTTTAGCCTCCAGAAAAGCCTGGGTTAGCCGGGAAATGTCTTGCTGAATTTGATTGATGCCGACACCGATATTGTGAAAACGATTGTCGGTAAAAAGCGCGTGATCCTGCTCAATGGTATGGCAGGAAACGCACCGGCCTTGGCCAATGAAAAGCTCGAATCCGCGAATCTGGGCATCGGTCATCGCATCGGTTTTGCCGTTGAAATAATAACGGTCGAACGGTGAATTCCCGGCAATCAGGGTGCGCTCGAAGCTGGCAATGGCTTTGGCGACATGGTCTATGGTCAGTTTTTTAGCGCTGACATCAAATACGGATTGGAAGGTGGCAAGATAATCAGGATCGGTGCGGATGATTTCGAGCACCTGTTTATGGTCGGTCAAGCCGTGTTCAACCGGGTTGATTAACGGCTGTTTGGCTTGACCTTCCAGATCCGGTTCGCGTCCGTCCCAGAATTGTGACTGGTTGAATGCGGCATTGAGCACGGTGGAAGCATTGCGCGTTCCGGTCAGCCCGTGGTGACCGATCGAAACAGGCAGGCCGTCGGTAAACGCTTGTTTATCGTCATGGCATTTTGAGCAGCTGACGGTGCCATCGACAGAAAAGCGTTTGTCATGAAACAGTTTATCCCCCAGCGCAATTTTGTCCGGGGTTTGCGGGTTGTTTGCCGGTATTGGCAGCGGCGGCAAACCTAGCAGATTATTTTTATCGGGGACTGATTGGGGATTGACGGCGGCCGGCTCAGCCAGCGGTTTGGTGTCGGCCTGCTTTTGGGCGAATAAAGTCGCCAGAACAAGAACCGGCAATAAGGCATAGCGCATGGTGGGCCTCCTGATGAATCGTAGCGAATAGGGAGTGTTGTTTTTGTTATCGTCCAGCCCGGATTCAGGTGGCGTGATAAAAATAGCTAGAGTATGGAGGTTAGAGGAAGCGGATCGTTCAGGCAATTAGTAGAATCACCTAATTTGATGCTTCCATTAAGGGCCTGCGTAGCTAAGAGTAGCTGGATGGAATAAGCGTGGATTTACCGCGAAGAGGACTGTTTGCTTCGCGGTAAATAAAAAAGCGGGGGGTTATTCGGAACGGGCTTTGCTCATCTGAATCCTGGCGCGCACCAGTGTGGTAATGACTACAATCAATAAAGCCGCCAGTGAGAGTTCCAGCACCACGAATGCGGCAATTTTGAAATAGGCAAATAGCGGATCGACAAATCGGACCAGCCAGCCGCCTGCTTCATCGGCCAATGCCGCCGCGTATGTCGAGCTGCTTAGCCAGATTTTCAGCCGCACCGAGAACTCGGTCATCAGCATTAAATGGGTTAAGGTCAGCACCAGCATGCCCATCGAGAACAGATGAAAATGCGAAACTTCCAGCATGCCCTGATAACTGCGCGGCTGGGTAAACTGTTCTTCGGAACCCAGATAATAGGCAATTACGGAATCGGGCGTTAAGTCCATATGATGAAAATACATCATGCCGTTACTGACCCATAACAACGCGATATACACCAGAAACATTAACACCAGGGCATTGAGTAAGGATTTGCGATGCTGCTCGCCGGTAACAAAATAACGCATTAATGTTGACCCTGATCTTTTACCAGAATTTGATAAATCGCCATCACTTTGCGAACGCTGCTGACGGCCGCTCGGGTGCTTAAGGTTGCGCCGCTGATGCCGTCGACACCTTTATTAAAATCCATTTCCGCTAACGGACGCTTATATAACTGTTCAAACCAGCGTTCCGGCGGTTGATATTCCGGCGGCTCATGGAAAGCGAGGGTAGTGACATTGCGTAATTCGCCATCCGCGGTCAGCACTATCATCAAGGTTTCCGGTTTGGTTCGGACCGTACCGGTTTCAATCGCCGCATAACCGAGTACCTTGCCTTGATCTTTGCCGACATAGAACGTAAACAGGCCGGAATCGAGTTTAACCTTGGCCAGCTCCTCGATTTTGGCGACTTGTTGCTCATCGGGGAATAACGATAACTGCTCGACCTGTGCGCTTTTGCCGAACGCCAGTTCCAGCGCTTCATTCTTGCTGTAAAAGATTGTGGCGAAGCTTGGGGTTACTGCGGTCAACAGCAATAAAAAGAGAATAAAAAATCCCCCTTGCCTGATTGTTTTCATAGTGTGTCTCGTTTGCTGAATTGATTAAACTTAGGTGGATAAACGCAAATAGTTTAACACCACCAACAAACAATTTACCGCAAAGAACACGAACGGCGGCAGTCGTTCGTGTTCTTTATGCCGAGAAATGCTGATGAGTTAGAAAATAAAGCCGAAGCCCAAGTTGAAATCATCCGGCAAGCTGCCTTTTTTGGCCGTGAAATTGCGATAATCGGCTTTGATGACGACATTGGGGATGGGCTTGTATTGCAAGCCGAACTGGTAAATTTTCTTGTTTTTCGTTTCATCGTCAGAAAAGCCGACCGGCGCGGTGGCGATAGTATCCAGCTGTTCATAACGGAAAAATGGCGCCAGATATTGCGTGGTATTGGGACTCAGCAACGGCAATATGTCGTAACCGACTTCGCTGTACCAACCGTAGTTTTCTTCGCCGATGGTTTGGCCTTTGGCGGCACTCAGCACGCCTGCATCGTCGATATGTCCCCAGGAACCTAAAGTACGGAACTCCAGTCCGTGATATTTCCATTGCACATGGCCTTCATACAGCTGGATAAAGGCGTTGACGTTCTGTTGGGCTTTCGTCGTTAGATTGGTAAAGGTTTGATTTTGCCCGGAGTTGCCCAAATACGCGGAGCCCCCGAATGACAAGCCCGGCACCACGGCAGGCGCATAATCCAGTCGTCCGACAAACGCCAGGTCTTCGGCTTTGGCCTGACTGCCTTGCTGCCTGCCGGAACGGATGCCGTCAGCAGTAAAATTTTTGGCGTCCAGGCCGTTTACGACATAGGCGGTATAAGTCAGGTTCGGCAACACTTCGCCAAACAGGCCTACGCCAACATCACGCCAAGTACTCGGGAGAATCTGCCGCTCCACTTCAGGGCGGTTATTGCCGAAATAAAACGGCGGTTCGTGAATCAGGTTGACGAAACCCATCGGCATTAACACCATACCGGCGCGAACATTAGCCATCGGATCGATAAAGAAATCCAGCGCCGCAAACTCGACCGATACCGAGCCGCCATTAGCGGTCGAACCGTGCTCAAATTCAAGCTCACTGTTAAATAAAATACTGTCAGTGAACTTGTAACCGGCATACAACACCATTCGTTCAAAATCGGCATTATCATTCTTGGTTTTTTCGTCGCCGACGGTGGCCTGATAATTGGCTTCGCCGTAACCGCCGATCGACAGACCTTTGCCTACCTGATAGACCTTGGATGCCGCAGGTCCCAAGCCATAAGCGCTTTTATACTGGACTTCATCCGGAATAGTCAGGTTGGTGCGCAATTTCTCAACTTCCTGGCTCAAGACATCGGTTTTTCGTTCTAAAGTTTTTACGTCGGCACCGGCCGTTTTGGCTGGAACAGGGGCCGCCTGCATCCCTGCTTTCATTTCATCAATTTGCTTTTGCTGTGCCTGGATGATTTTCCACATATCTTCCATAGTCTGCGGTTTTTCCAGTGCGCTGGCAGGCGCGCTCAAAGTGACAAGTGCTGCTAGTATCCCGCTTTTTAAAAATTTATTTTTTTTCATTGATACGGCCTCTCACAAATAATGGGTAAAAGCAGTATAAAGTAAATGGTTATGATGACGCAAACGATTCTTATTTAAGACTTAAAATGTGGTTTTAGTGCTTGCATTCTTAAGTTGATGCTTGAGAAATCAGTTCTACTCGGTAATATTGGGCCGCAACAGGCGATTAATGGGGCGAGTCGGTATTAAATTTGTTTTGTAACTGCAAGACCATGTCTTTAATCGCCGTTTCCTGCGCCATGATGCTCTCGCATAAGCGGAATTGGCTGATTGCGCGTTGTAAGTTTTGCTCGGGGTCTGTGACCTTGAAATACCGATTCCCTTCCAGGTAATCGGTATAAAACCGGATGCCTAATTCAAAGGGAATCAGCCGGATGGCGGGGTATAAATAGCGATAATCGTGTTCGGTAAAAAACGAGCAGGCTTCGTTCAGGTAGCTTTTTAACAGGGCGGCGCAAATATCCGGATTAAATCTGACCGGATCGGCACTGTAACAGCAAGAGCGCAGACAATCGCCAATATCGTAATGAACCAGGCCCGGCTTGACGGTGTCCAGGTCGATAATGCTGACGATTCTTCTGCTGTGCTTATTAAACAGGAAGTTGTTTAATTTGGGGTCGCCGTGAATAACCCTCAATGGCAGCAAACCCTGCTTTTTGGGAGCCTCCAGATCATCGGCGATAGGCTGAAACCGGGTGATAAAGTCAGCGCAATAACGCTGATCCGCGTTGGCCGGTTGCTGCCTAACCTGATGATAACGCTTTAAATAGCCCGGCGTTATATGGAAGCCGGGCAGAGTGTCATGCAAAAGCAAGGGATCAAGATCGCTAAGCAAACGGTGAAAATGTCCCAGTGCAAATCCGGCCTGCTCCGCGTCACTGATAGAGCCTATAGTTTCAATGCTTTCGGTATCGGCGATAAAGCTCAACGCCCGCCAGCAATCGCCGTTTGGCTCCTGATAAAGCGAGTCGTTATCTCTAGTCTTTAAAATTTCCGGAATTTGCAGCATGACCGAAGCATCGGTTTTTTGCGCTATATGCCGATTAAGCGTAGCCAGGTTGGCCATGATTTGTTCAGGCTTAGGAAAAACCGTGCGGTTTATGCGTTGCAGAACAAACGGGGATGATGATGTTGCGACCAGATAAGTGTCATTGATCAAGCCATTACCGAGCGGGGTTATCCCGGTAACGGCATTAGCAAACCGGCTGGCGATGGGGAGTAATGTGTTCATCAAAATACAATTACGGGAGAGGACGTTCCATCAAAAATCTGATCCGTAGGAAAAACAGAGTCCACGAAAATCACGAAAATCACGAAAAAAAGCAAAATAATCGTGTTGTGAAATTGTTCGTGTTTTTCGTGCCTTTCGTGGACAATTCTTTAAGCAGATTCCCTGGCCTTGATTAATGCCGTTAACGTCTTCAGCGCCTGCCCTCGGTGACTCAGCGAATTCTTAACGTCCGCCGGTAATTCCGCCGATGCGCAGTTTCGCTCAGGCACCCAGAACACCGGATCATAACCGAAACCGTTTTCGCCGACGGCGTGATCCAAAATCCTGCCTTCCCAAACGCCTTGGGCGATCACAGGACAAGGATCATTCGCATGCGCCATAAACACCATCACGCAGATAAACCGCGCCGTGCGCAGTTCATCCGGTACGCCTTCAAGTTCCCGCAACAGCTTGTTCAGATTATCCTGATCGTTGGCGCCAACTCCGGCATACCGGGCCGAAATCACGCCGGGCGCGCCGTTCAGGGCGTCAACCACCAGCCCTGAATCATCGGCTATCGCCGGTAACTGGCAATGCAACGCCGCATTTCTGGCTTTCAAAATGGCGTTTTCTACAAAGGTAGCGCCGGTTTCTTCCGCGTCGATAACATTAAACGCGGATTGCGGAACGATAGGATGATCCGCCAGTATCGCCTGAATTTCCCTGATCTTTCCGGGATTGCCGCTGGCCAGGACGATTTTTTGTAATGTCGAAAAGGTCATTTATGATTTTCTATCGCGAACCGTTGTTTTTCCAGCAATTCCTTGATGCCTGAACCTGCCAGCGCCAGCATTGCGTCCAGCTCTTCTTTCCTGAACGCATGACCTTCAGCCGTACCCTGCACTTCAATAAACGCCGCGGCGTCGTTCATCACTACATTCATATCGGTTTCCGCGTTGCTGTCTTCGGCATAATCCAGATCCAGCACCGGCACGCCGTTATAAATGCCCACAGAAACCGAGGCGATTTGCCCGTGCAGCGGATTGGTTTTGATTTGTTTGCGCTTGAGCATTTTTTGTACCGCCAGCGACAGCGCGACAAAACCGCCGGTAATCGACGCGGTACGGGTTCCGCCATCGGCCTGCAACACATCGCAATCGATCATGATGGTGTGTTCGCCCAACGCCTTTAGATCAATCGCCGCCCGCAAGGACCGGCCAATCAAGCGTTGAATTTCCAGAGTGCGTCCGCCCTGTTTACCGTTACTGGCTTCACGCCCCATCCGGCTGTGGGTCGAACGCGGCAACATGCCGTATTCGGCGGTAATCCAGCCTTCGCCTTTGCCCTTAAGAAAGCGCGGCACACTCCTGTCGACACTGGCCGTGCAAAGCACCCGGGTATCGCCGAATTCAACCAGGACAGAGCCTTCTGCATGTTTGGTAAAACCGCAGGTAAATTTGATGTCTCTTAGTTGGTCCGGGTTACGTCCGCTTGGTCTCATAGTTGTTCCGCTGAAATGAAAACCGCACAGTATACCTGAACAGCGTGCTGCCCGGCTGTGCAATTTAGATTCGTCAACGGCCAGCAAGAGTCTGCTGCAATGCCAGGGCAAAGAAAAATGACTGAAATAGCCGTCGGCCTTAAATTTTTGATTGAGCAAAGCAGCTTCAGGCTTGCCATGACACTCTAAATGTGTCCGAGCTGAGTGTTTTTTAACCGAAGCATTGGCGCTGCAATGTCGATTAAAAACAGTGTGGTAAGTGTCGTAACTATCGGTATTCGTATGGATAGCGTCGAAAATATTTCCATGAGACATTGAGACCCGAAGATGTTGTGCTTCAGCTTATACGTTTCATTGGGTTATATTTTGCCCGATTTAAGCAATTTTTTACCGAAGCGTTACTGTTGCAATATCGTATGAAAACAGTGTATTAAGTGTGGTAATTGTCAGTATTCGTACGGATAGCGTCGAAAATATTTCCATGAGACATTGAGACCCGAAGACGTTGTGCTTCAACTTATACGCTACAAATATAAATATTAATTTAATGACTAAAAATAAATAAATAAAGCTAAACCTATTGAAAGGTAGGGACAGAAAGTTACGGTTCCAAAACGGAAAGCCGGACTGCCGAAGGTAACCTGCGTTAAGGTTATTAATACAGTTAGGCTTTGCTGTTTGGTTGGTCATTTCGCGGTGTACCAAAATGCGACATAACTAAATCTGAATTAAACAACAATCAGCCTGGCTCAATGCGAGAATGCAGCTATGGCAGTCAAACAACATCTTATAAAAACGTGGCTTCCACAAATTTCACCCTCATTCACTCTCAGCTCTGTCAATCCTGAGATCATACCCGTCTTAAAGACCTTCGATGGCGCAGTACCTTACGGGGCTTCAACAATTTCCATTAAGCATCGAAATCATTCCGTCACAGGACGAGAAGATATGTTTTCAATGCTAACAATGACTACCCGCGCAACAACTTAACCCGAGAAACCCAATTAAGGCGGTACGTCGGCACCGGAGCATATTTACTAGCTCCGGAGATGGTTTTTGCTATGCAAAAAATCTGATGATTCACCGATAAACCACCCGGTACAGGGAGTCCCTTATCACGGAAGCTTTTCTCATTTGTTCATAATTATTAAGCAGGAGCTTACTTCGATGAATAAGAAAAAATCTAAGACGCATGTCCATCTGCTCAGCTCCAGAGGGATAGTACAGACGATATTATCATTGGGATTGCTGGTTTCAGCCTTCGGAACAACACAGGTTTATGCGCTGAGCCTGACAGTTCAAAGCCGAGATGGAAACACGACGATCGCTGACTATAAATACATCATCAACGTCGACAATACCGGCACCACAGAACAGCTCAGCCCTGCGGGAGGGTGTTCGCCTGCTGATCCCGCATATCCCGGAACGGTGTCCGACCCGAACAGGCCGTGCAACTGGGTCTCGATCGCTGGCGTACCAGGCTCCAGCCCGATCTATACGCAGGGCGATCAGAACGACATCGCCGATGTTAACTTGACCAATGGAAAGTACCTGATTTCCGTACTGGCCGACGGCTACAAACTCGACGGCGTACACGTTACAGCGCCAGTGAGTAACGTGACTGTCCAACTGCAGCCTAACGGTGCATTACCAAGCGCTACGATCCAGGCCGCGGTGTTCGAGGATATCTCGCCGACCAACGGCGCGCCAGATGTACCCGCAGAACGTGGCTTGGCAGGATTTGTGGGCCATATCACCGACTATATTGATGAGGTCACTACTGACGTAAACGGTGATCCGCTGTGTGGAGGTCAATGCGTTAGCCAATGTTACGTCGTCGTAAACGGGGTAGACGTAGGCACTGTTGCTCCTGTTGATGCCGTAGGCCATTGCCCGACTACCGACGCGTCCGGAAATACCGTCGAAGGCAAGCTCAAGATACCTAACTTGGGTCCTAACCGCTACGCACTGTCCATTACGCCGCCCAATGGTTCCAATTGGCAGCAGACGACAACGCTGGAAGGCAACCTGGATTGGGATAGCTGGGTCATGGAGGGCGCAACAGGACTGGATACGGAGTTCGTTGTCGCGGGCGAACCCTTCCCGGCCGCCATTTTCGGTTATGTACAATCGAAAAATACATTATCGGGTGGTGGCGGATCGATTTCAGGTTTCATTGACGCCGTAAAGGTCTACGTTCCAACCACGGGCGGTGTCGGAGGACTCCCTGGAACAATTTGGGGAGGTTTGGCTGGTGCAAAGATTGATGGCCCAGTCAAAAACCCTTGGATCGCCCTGACCGACTTGACGAACGGAGACACCGCCGTATGGATAGGCCAAGGCGACGCCAACGGTCATTTTTCGATTCCGGGTGTCCCTGAGGGGAACTATACCTTGACCTGGTGGGATTCCAACTTGAACTATATCCTCGACCTTGTTCAGCTCTCCGTGGGTCCTAATGAAAGCGTCGATATGGGCGTGCTGCCGCTGACCGGCTGGTGGAGCAAGTTCGAAGGGTACGTCTATAACGACACCAATAAGAACGGCAAGAAAGACCCCGGTGAAGCAGGGCTGGCTAATTATCCCGTTAGCATGAAAAAGCGCGAAAATTCATTAATGGACCGTGGCGCTGTTACTGTGACTACCGACGCGAACGGTCATTATGTCATGGAAAACGCCTATCCGATGACGCAGTGGCTGGTTATGGAGGCTTATGATGACTTGCACTACAGCACCGGCATCACCTATCAGGCCGACAACCAGCCGAACGAAACGACCGTGCCGGGCGAAGGCGTGGATGTCAGCGTGTTGCCCATCATCGGCCTGTCGGGCCATCTTGACTGGGGCAAACACAGCTATGAAGCCGGCACCAACGGCGGCATAGTCGGCACGGTCAGCTACGACACCACCCGCAATGAAACTGATCCGCGCTTTGCAGCCGTGGAGGCTTGGCAGCCGGGCGTTTCCAATTTGCCTGTTAAACTTTATGCGCCTGTCCCTTGTGGCACCAATACCGGGGCACCGTGCGACGCAAGCGGTCGCTATGAGTTGGAGGTAAACGGTGCTTTCAAAAAAGCAACTGTGAGTCCGCTTCAAACCTACATCACCGAAACCTGGCAGCGGCCCAGCGGCTGCGTAGCTCGCGATGTCGACGGCAACCCCCTTGTCGGCCAGCAGGTTTTGCCAGCCAACCCGGCCGCAGAATGCCTGGAAGGCCCGCTGATGGGCATACAGTTCGGCCCGATGCCCGACAATCCGGCGGCCCCGACCAATTTCGGCGCGGCAGTGGACGGCAACTACGGTTTTGGCGGACTTAGCCCCGGTGATTACCTGGTCGAAGTTGAGGTCCCGAACGACGCACTCGGCCGGCCGCTGTATAAGTTTACCAGGGAAGAAGACATCAATATCGCCAATGGCGATACCTTTGTGCCGCAAATCCCGCCACCGGAATGCGCCGGTCCGCTGCATGAGGTCGACGTGGCTGGTTACGGCACCGACAACTACGGTCCGCTTGTCGGAGACGGCAATACCGTGCCGGTTGGCGTCACCGTGCCCGCATCAACGCCGACGGTAAATTCAACCTTCGTTAGTATCGGAGGAAGTCCATATGAGGGTCAGCCTAAGCCCCTGTGCAACATGAAACTGGTGCATGTCAGCAACGGCAAATCGGTTGCCCCAAGTTTCACTGTCTTCACCGACGTACCTATCCCAGCGCGTTTCTGGGGCCTCATTGTCGACGACCTCAACTTCTCATCCGATCCGAAGGCGCTGAATTATGGGGAAAAGGCTGGCGTGCCGTTTGCACCGGTCGGTATTTATGACTGGTCCAACAAACTGGTTCATACGGCCGAGTCGGATTTCAACGGCTTGTTCGACGTGCTGTTACCTTCCACCAACCGCATCAGTTGTCCAACGCCTTCCGGTGTTTGTGCCAATCTCTACCGTTTTGTCGGTAACGATCCAGGCACTCCAGGTAATCTGAATCTGAACTACCATCCGGAGTTCCGCACCATCGCGGCAGAGTTCGAGGCAATCCCAGGCTTAATCGTTCCGGCTGACCTAGCGCCAACGCAGGTCGGTGTCACGGTGCAATTACCGGGCGGCCAGGTCGCTCAGCCCTTGAGTTGCCCTCTTAATATATACACGGGTCCAAATGCCACGCCACCTGAAAAGTTGGTGCCTGAGTTGATGGCTGTGTCGACGCCTGTTGTTACTCGGCCTTCTGGGACAGCAACGGTTGCTGTCACGATCCAGGGCGACAATTTCGGCACCAAGACCGGCCCGGCCAATGTCTATCTTGATAGTGTGCCTGTTCCGACGGCAGCATGGACGCCTACGTCAATTACCATGCAGATAACCTCCAGCGCCGCTTTTGTTGGGCCGCACCAGCTCACTATCGTTTCGGCCAATGGCCAGAAGACGGTGAACGGTCTGACTTTCCATGTGCTTGGTGGCAACTACATGCCGAACGTCATCACCGTGGGGCCTGGCATCAACACCCTGACAAATCCCCATGCAATCCAAAACGCATTGGATGCGGCTGCCGTTAATACACAAACGCTGGTAGTGGTTTATCCCGGCGTGGCGGATGCCAATCCGCGGGCTAATCCACGCGGCGCGTATTACGAAAACTTGATTATCCATTCGCCGGTGAAACTGCAAGGCATAGGACCTGGAGGGATTCGGAGCGACGGTAGCACGGTCGCAGGCACTATTATTGATGGTAGTGCTTTTGCCGGTGATACCCAGCAGGCGACCGACTGGCGCACTACGGTTGCCAATCTGGCCTGGGTAGGGACACAGACAGTATACGAAGGCGCGGTGATTACCGTGTACCCGCAAACGAGGACGCAGTTCGGTTCGACGTTCAGAGCCAGTATCGATGGTCTGGACCTGCGCGGTGGCGACCAGCAGGGCTTTCCCACCAACATTAACCAGATCGGAGGTACACCGACAGGCTTAGCGCCTAATGTCGTGACCCAAGGCGGGGCTATTTTCGCCAACGGCTACGCCCATTATCTGCAGATCACCAATAACGTGGTCCAGAATAATGGCGGCGCCTACGGTACAGTGCGTGTCGGTACGCCGAATCTACAGGGCAATGACGCCAACGAAGGCACCGATCAGCACAACGACAACGTGCGCATTGCCAATAACCGCATTATTGCCAATGGCGGTACCAATTTAGCGGGAGCTGTCGGACTGTTCGCCGGAACCAGCAATTATGAGGTGGCCGGCAATGACATTTGCGGCAACTTCTCGGCGGAGTACGGTGGCGGTATCAGCGCCTATGGCCTCAATTACAACCGCGCAGCGTCTTTTAACAGTACCACCAACTTCGGCGGCAAGATCCATCACAACCGCATTTACCTCAATCGTTCTTACGACGAAGGCGCCGGCATCATGATCGCCGGGGCACTGCCGTCCAACCCAGACAATCTCTCAACCGGGGCAGGGCCGGTTGCCATATACAGCAATCTCATCCAGGGCAACCTGGCCAATGACGACGGCGGCGGCATACGCTTTTTACAGGCAGCGGCGGACTGCGCACCGGCGGCAAATACGTACACTCCGTGCAACAGCGATGTTTATAACAACATGATCGTGAACAATGTATCGACTCACGAAGGCGGCGGTATCAGTCTTAACGATGCGCCGGCTGTTCGTGTTTACAACAACACGATCATGAAGAACATCACTACCGCCACCGCAGTCACCAGCACAGGTTCTCCGGCGCCGGCGGGACTTTCCACTTCATTAAATAGCGCTCAGTTGCAGGCTGCGCTCGGAAACCCGGTAACCAACTGGAGCAATCCTTTGTTGTTCAACAACATTTTCTGGGACAACCGCGCCGGAGCGCGCTCCGGCAGTACTGTCACTGGTATTGGCGCAGCGGGTGATGCCACGGCGCTAAACCTTTGGGACCTAGGCGCATCGGATACCAGCGGCCTATTGGCGCCGACCAACTCCATCGTGCAGCAAAACGCAGGACAGTATGCGTATATTACATCGGCGACTAACGCTAACTCGGATCCACAAGTTGTCACACCCTACGACACAATATTGGATTTTGCGGCATGGCGGACCAACCCGGCGTTCATCGGCGCGATTCTGGTATCCGCGGATTTGCCGCCTACGCTCTTGGGAGACTACCACCTGCTGGCGGGGTCTACGGCTATCAATTTGGGCGCAGGTAGCAAAAATGGTGTAAATGCGCCTGGCCTCGACATCGACGACGGTGCCCGTACGGGATTGCCAGACTCCGGTGCCGATGAACAAGGTATTGTCGGTTCCATACCGGGCGGCGGTGGCACACCGGGTGGCGGTGGTGGTGGCACTCCAACACTGCCGGCGCTGGCAGTATTGGATAACTTCAACCGTGCTAATGCCAATACGTTGGGAGGGAATTGGAGCCAGATTGTCCTTTTCGGTAACGCGGCAATACGTGTCAACAGTAGCCAAGCGGTTGATTTGCTGTTGCCTGGTGCCGCCTACTGGAACGGTATCGGCAACAACTTCGGCGCCAACCAGGCGGCGGCCTTCACCTTCGCCAACACGACGCTGAACAACGCAGCGTTGGTGCTAAAGGCAAGCGGTGGCTCCGCATCGATACCGGCAAACTTCATCCGTGTGCAATATCAAACGGCGAGTGGTGGCAGAATCGTTGTGCAGACGACAACTAACTCTGGCGGCTCCTACAACACCCGTGCCACATTCACCGCCGGCGCCAATTTCGCCAACGGCAACACGCTGAGCGCAGTCGCCCGGGCGAATGGCACCGTGGAGGTCTATAAGACCGCAGGCACCACCACAACACTGGTCGGTAGCGTCATTATTCCGATGACTGGGAGTGGTGCGTGGACGCAAGGCGCAAGCGGTGGCCGAATCGGAATGCAGCTCCCAAGTAGCGCGAGGGTCGACAATTTCAGCGGCGGTATGGTGCCGTAAGCTTGGTGATGGAAAAAGGGGGGCAGCCAGCCCCCCAACTCAGCCCAAACGAATTCTTAGGAGAAATTGACATGAGCAATAACAAACTTTCCAACCACGGCCGCCGGCGTTTTCTAAAACTTGCCGGCAGCGGCCTTGCCATCACTGGCGGCGTCGGACTGCTGCCCGGCCAACTGCGTCGCCAACTCTTACCTATCAGCGACGCGGCGGCGACTCCGAGCGACCCGGCTGATTTATTCTTCGTCGGCACCGACGGCTGGATCTCTTTACCGGCATCCCCTGGGATACCTACGTTCCACCCCGACACCTATGCTCCGACGAACTTTACGACGTACATTTTCGGCTTCCGCAATATGACCGGCATACCGCCAATGGACCCAGCGGATCCGACAAAAATGAACCCGCTGGTAATCGGACAAAAAAATAAAGCTCAGCATAGCGCACCGCTGTTCTGGGTTGATGAATTCACCGGCGCCAATACTTTCCGGCTGGACCTGCTGAACGTCGGCTTGGCGCAACGGCCTGACCTGACCGATTCGCACTCGGTACACTGGCATGGTTTCCGTAACGTTATCCCGTTTTTTGACGGGGAACCGACCGGCTCCTTTGCCGTCCCGGTAGGCCGCGTGTTTCGCTATATCTTTAAACCGCGCGATCCCGGCACTTATATGTTCCACTGTCACGTAGAGGACACCGAGCATGTGCATATGGGCATGACCGGCCTGGTCTTTGTACGGCCACGGCAGAATGGCAATACTGCGCTATACCCGAGCGGCAAGTTTGCCTATAACGATGGCGATGGCTCCACCGGCTTCGACCGTGAGTTCGCGATGTTCCTGTCCGAGGTGTGGGCCGAATCCCATTGGGCCGACGCCCATATCCAGCTGCCGGAATGGAGCGATTACAAGGTGGATTTTACTTTGCTCAACGGACGGGTCTATCCCGATACCCTGGAACCCAATTCGCCATACAATGCCGCGACTTCCACGCATGCCTACGACACGCAACGTCAAGCGGACGGTGATCTGGTCGTTCCGACCGGACGACCAGACCTGCAATACCAGCCGCTGTCGGCTCTGGCGACCTGCAACGCAGGCGAACGGGTGTTGCTGCGTTTTGCCAATCTTGGCTTCAAGGAAGCGTCAATGACGCTTGCCGGCATCAAGATGAAAGTGGTGGGCAAGGACGCGACCCCAATGCGCGGCGTTATTGCGGGCGGGACGGCGCGTACTGGAGTGGACACCAGCTACGAGACCAACACGCTGTCTTTCGGCGCCGGGGAGAGCTTTGACGCGATCTTTACTGCACCACCGCATTCAGGCGGCTCAGGACCTGACGTCTACATCCTGTACAACCGCGCCTATGATCGTTCGGACAATCAGAGCGGCGGCGCCGGCGGCCAGCGTACCGAAATCCGGGTATATCCTCCCGGAACCATTAGTCCGCAGACCATACCCAACGAAAACCCTACGGTCGCCTGACGACTCGCCAAACGGAGTTCACTATGAATACGTCAACTTTTAAACAGCTGTCACGGCAACTGGCAACACCGCTGGCGGTCGCTATCTCAAGCTTGCTTGTGGGCCTGCCCACGATGGTCATGGCCGACCCCTTGGGTGTCGCCTGCACCAACGGAACCAGCCCTAATCCGAGCTTCAATCTCACGACCCAGACCGGCGACATCCAATTGCCCGACGGCAATACTATGTATATGTGGGGTTACTCGGTGCAGGGACAGAGCTTCCAGCATCCAGGCCCGGTGTTGTGCGTCAACCAAGGCGACACCGTGACCATCACCCTCACCAATAACTTGCCGGAAAAAGTTTCGATCATGTTTCCGGGGCAAACCGACATTCTGGCCAATGGAGTTCCGGCCCAGCCGGAATTCACCGCTAGCCGCGCAACCTCGTTGACCACAACAGCTCCCGCACAAGCCAACAATATTCCTGGGGTGGTTCAATACAGTTTCGTCGCAAACCTGCCCGGTACCTATATATATGAATCGGGCACCAACCCGCAGAAGCAGGTGCGCATGGGGCTGTTTGGTACGCTGATCGTGCGTCCGACCGGAACAGGCGGCGGCTCCGACCACCTGTACAACCGTGCGGATAGCCGGTTCACTACATCGGACAATTCCGCGGGCGCAGGCAACTGGGATGAAGAGTTCCTTGCCCTGCTTTCGGAGATCGACCCCTATCAGCATTGGGCGGTCGAAGTCAATCCGGCGGCCAACTTTAACTTTAACAACTACAAGCCGCGCTATTGGCTCATTAACGGACGCGGCTTTCCGGACAGCATCGCCGATAACGCCGCGGCATTTCTACCGAACCAACCTTATGGAGCCTTGGCACGCGTTCATCCGTACGGTGCTCCGGCCCACCCTTATCCCGGCGCAATCCGGTATTTGAATGTAGGCTCGGAAGATTACCCGTTCCACCCGCATGGTAACAACGGGTCGGTAGTCGGCCGAGACGGCCGTTCACTTGAGACGGCGACAGGAGACGACGTGTCTTTCGAGAAATTTATTGTACCGGTCGGGCCGGGACAGACTTGGGACGTGCTGTTTAGCTGGCACGACGCCGAGCACTATTCGCCTGACAATCCGGTGGATATTAATATTCCTCAGATCGCCAACCAGTTTTTCGGGCAGTTCTACAACTTCAGCCCCTACCTTGGCGTACAAGGACAACAACCGCCCAATTGGTCGACGCTTAATACCTGCGGTGAGTACTACATCATTTCGCATAATCACGCTCTGTATCAGATCACTTCATGGGGTGTAAACATGACGGGGCCGATTACTTATATGCGTGTCGATCCACCTCTACCCAATTCGTGCGCTCAGTAACGGGGCTTTTGCGGAAAACTCAGGAGATAACGGACATGTTAATATCGACTAATATATTCAAAAAATTTAAACGCAAAGCCCTACCTCTGGCAATAGCGAGCGTACTAGGTTCCGGGCTTTATCAGCTGCCGGCCAATGCCGCGTTGCCGACGAGCGCGGCCTGCACCGGCACTGGAACTACTGTCAGCTGTGAATTGTGGGCTAAGCCGGGTACTGCAACGCTGACAACGGGCGTCACCGTACCCGTCTGGGGCTATGCGGCTGCGGCTGCCGACCCGGCCGGCTTGCCCGGTCCTGTTTTGATCGTTAATCAGGGCGATACGGTCACTGTGAACTTGCACAACGCACTATCCGAACCCACGGCGCTATTGTTCCAGGGACAGAGCTTGCCGCCGGATACGGTCGGGACAGCGGCGGGGGGAACCAAGAGCTACACTTTCAAAGCTTCAGAACCCGGCACTTACTTGTACGAGGCCGGTCTGCCGGAAAACACCCAGCACCAGCCCGCGATGGGCTTATACGGTGCGCTCGTAGTGCGTCCTGCGACTCCGAATCAAGCCTATGGCGCGACCACGGCTTTTGACGACGAAGCTCTGGTGCTGGTCAGCGAGATCGACACAGCCTTGAACAACAGCGCGAACCCAGCCGGGTTCGATATGCGCAAATTCGCGCCCAAGTATTTCCTGATCAACGGCAAGGCCCATCCAAGTCCCGATCTGATAACGCTTCCGGATCCGGTAGCTACACCTTATCCGGCGTCCGGTTTTAACCTGCTGCTGCGCTACGTCAATGCCGGGATCAAACATCATTCGATGGCGCTGTTGGGCCTGCGGCAAAAATTTATCGCTAATGACGGCAGCTTGATTCTGCATCCGCGCGACGGTGTATCCGAGACCATCGCTCCCGGCCAGACAGTTGATGCCATTACAACGATTTCGTCCGCGGCAGTACCCGATAGCAGGTTCGCTGTATACGATGCCGGCATGAACCTGAATAACAGTAGTGCCGCCGGCATGGGCGGAATGCTGACTTTTGTGGCTTTGGGCGGAGACGGCGTTTTGCCAACGCCGGGAACGCCTCCAGCGCCTCCAGGGCCTCCGACTGATACGGCCGGTCCGGTGACCAGCGGCATAACTATGACGCCCAATCCCAGCAATGCGGCCACCATAGCCTTAAGCGCGACAGGCAATGATACGAGTACCGGTAACAGTAATGTCGACGCAGCCGAATACTTTATTGATGCGGCTTCGCCCCCTTCTGACGCAACCCGTGGCGTATTTATGCCTGTAGCATCGCCCGGCGCGGTAGCGATTGCCGCCGCCTCGATCACGGCACCGGTACAGGGTGCGCATAATATTTTGGTGCGCAGCCGCGATGCCGCCAATAACTGGGGCGCGTTCGCTCCTGCTGTCAGCCTTATACAGGACACAGCCGGGCCGTCGACGACAGTCACGCCCATCGCCTCCAATGGCAAAAATGGGGTTAATTCGAGCACGGCTGCGGCCCGTATCGTTGCAGCGGCAACGGATAACCTGACCAATGTCAGCGCCGTCGAGGGCTATCTCGACAACAATACGACATCGGTTTTCCCATTCGTCCCGAGCGATGGCAGTTTCAATAGTCTATCTGAAAATGCCTACGCTGATATTCCGCTGGGAACTGTAACGACGCTGAACAGTGGCAATCATGTTGTGCATGTGAGAGCCAGAGATGCTGCCGGCAATTGGGGCGTGTTTACCAGCAACAACAACTTGCTTATCGATAAGGTCGCGCCTGCGGTAACTGGCGTTGTGACGGCTACTCCGAATCCGGCCTTCACCAGCTTCGTACTTTCTGCCAATGCAACCGATGCGGCCCCAACTTTGGGCATTGCCGGGGGCGAGTGGTTCGAAGGCACGGATCCCGGTATAGGCCTTGGCCACCCTATGACGGCAACAGGTGGGACGACGGGGCCATGGACGGTCACCTCCAACGAGAATGCGCGTTCATTGAACTGGGCAGAGGGAAATCATACCGTGAATGTTCGCGCCAGGGATGCTGCTCAAAACTGGAGTACTGGTACAGTCAGCGGAACCGTAACGGTGCAATCGCCGATCTACTTTTCGACGTTCGGCAATACCAATCCGCCGGGTGTGGGAGGCACGGCCGACGATGCGGATATCTACTTCTGGAATGGTATTGCGTTCAGCCGGACGGTCGATGTCACCGCTATCGCCAACCCGCTGCCTGCCGCCGCCAACGTTGACGGATTTCAGCGTGTAAGCAATACGCAGTTCTATCTCTCCTTCAGCTCTGCTACCGTGACTGTGCCAGGTGTTGGAACGGTTCAGGATGAAGACATTGTCTATTACGACAACGGCACCTGGTCGGTGTTCTTCGATGGTACCGCCCAAGGGTTGACTGCCGACAATCTCGATATTGATGCGTTCACCATCAATGGAAGCAACATCTACTTCTCGACGGTCGGCAACACCAATCTGCCGGGCGTAGGAGGCACGGCCGATGATGCGGATATCTACCTCTGGAATGGTACGGCGTTCAGCCGGACGGTCGATGTCACCGCTATCGCCAACCCGCTGCCTGCCGGGGCCACCGCTGCCAACGTTGACGGTCTGAAATTCGTGGACGCGAAGCACTTCTATCTCTCCTTCAACACGGCTACCGTGGCTGTGCCAGGTATTGGAACGGTTCAGGACGAAGACGTCGTGTACTACAACAACGGTGCTTGGTCGGTATATTTCGATGGTACAGGTAAAGGACTGACTGCCGGCAATCATGATATCGATGCCTTCGACATCCCGTAGCAGCTAGAACCGGGTAAGGCGGGCTTGGGTTCGCCTTACCTCCGGACCAAACTGCAACGGGCGTTGATGGGCTGAGCTAAGCCAACAAAAAACGAAAGTGAATGTGGCTGGGCCATGATCCATGCCGTATTCTTTGATAATCAGGAGAACAATAAATGAAAAAGTTATCCCTTTTTTCCGGCTTCGGCCGTAGATCCATCATGTCCATATCTACAGCGAGCGCTATGGCTTGCCCTAGCATGGCCGAGACCGAAACGAGTCTTTCCAGGCACAAGCATGCGGTGCCAAGGTTCCGCTACGTGGGGCGTATCCTCACCGCCTTGAGCGCTACCGCCTTATTGACTGGGGGGGGATGGTATTATTATCAGCGCAGCATTGCTGCACCGCCGGTAGCGGTTCAGGCATCAACCGCGTACATATCCAACGATCAGTTGGAGGCTCAATACGGCGTTCGCGTCACGCTCATCGGTGTTTCGGCAGTGGGCGGGATCGTCGATTTTCGCTACAAGCTTGTCGATCCGGCAAAGGCTGCGGCTTTGCTCCATGATCCTGAGAATGCGCCTGTGCTGACTGCGGTGGACAGCGGCTTGACACTATCACCGACCAAAATGGGCAGCAGGCATCATAGCCAGATGGGCATGAAGAAAGGCACCGCTCCGTTTACCTTCTATCCCAACGTCCGCAATGCGGTAAAAGCCGGTACTCCTGTTTCCGTAGCCTTCGGCAAGATCAAGGTCGAGCCGATAGTCGCGCAATAATCCCAGTTATGAGGCCCATATCATGAAGACTGTCTTTCTTATCGCGATAAACCTTGCTCTGGTCTGTTATTTGCCCGCTGTTCCTGCGGCGATCTCGAATCAGGGAAAAATTTCTTCCGAGGTGCGGTCTGCGATAGCTGCGTCATCCTCGACACAAGAAATCTCCGTGATCGTGTATTTGAAGGACCGGGCCAATCTGGCGTCTTTCCGCAATTTGCACCGCACAGAACGGCTTCGAGGCGTAGTCAATGCGTTACGGAATAAGGCCGATCTCTCTCAACGCAGCCTGAAATCTTTTCTGGAATTGCGCCGGGGCCATGGACGAGTCGGCACGTATAAGTCGTTCTGGGTATTCAACGGCTTCTCCGTCACTGCCGTTCCGGGCGTGATCCAGGAACTGGCTGACCGGGCCGATGTGGAGCGGATTGAAGCGGATGAAGTCAACATTGTGCCTGCAACAATGTCTCCCGAGCCCAACCTTTCTTTGATAGGAGCGCCTGACGTTTGGGATTTAGGTTTCTACGGACAAGGGGTGGTGGTAGCCAATCTGGACAGCGGCGTGGACAATACGCATCCCGACCTCGCCAATCGATGGCGGGGCGGCTCAAACAGCTGGTACGATCCCTATGCGCAGCATGCAACGCCTTATGATCCGACCGGCCACGGTACCTGGACAATGGGGCTCATGGTCGGCGGAGATGCCGGAGCCACTTCCGTTGGGGTGGCGCCGGGGGCTCAGTGGATCGCCGCGAAAATATTCAAAGATAACGGCTCCGCCACGATAACTGGAATTCATCAGGCTTTCCAGTGGCTTCTGGATCCCGATGGAAATCCCGCCACGGCTGATGCACCCCAAGTAGTGAACAACTCTTGGGCGTATGGTGCTCCAGGTTGCAATCTGGCCTTTCAACCAGATCTTCAGGCGCTGGTATCCGCCGGTATAGTCCCGGTGTTCGCGGCTGGGAATTATGGTCCGGGCAGCAGCACCAGCGTTAGTCCGGCCAATTATCCGGAAGCTTTTGCGGTCGGCGCTACAAACAATCTTGATCAACTTTATGCCTACAGCGGAAAAGGGCCTTCGGCTTGCGGCGAGGCCTCGACAGTCTATCCGGAACTTGTGGCGCCGGGCGTGAATATTTCAACGACCGATCTTTTCGGTTTTTATACCAGCCAATCCGGAACTTCGGTAGCAGCTCCGCATATCGCCGGGGGCTTGGCGCTGCTGCTCAGTGCCTATCCGCAGTTGACGGTGGCACAGCAACGGGATGCTTTGCTTTTGTCCGCGGTAGACCTTGGAACTCCGGGGCCTGACAACAGTTTCGGTTACGGCCGTATCAATCTGCCGGCTGCCTATGACTGGGTGGTGCTCAACGCCGGCAATCCGTCTACGGCAGTGGATGCCACCGGACCTGACACGAACAGTATCAGCGTAAGCCCTAATCCCAGTAACGGGACTCTGGGTTTTGACATCAATGCGCCCGCCGTTCGGGTGGCTGCTACTGTGGCCGATCCGGCCATCAATGGCTTACAGTCCAATATTAGAACTGCCGAGGTATTCGTCGACTCGGCTGGAAGCAATGGCTCCGGCTTGGCATTTCTCGCCGACGACGGGGTTTATGATAGTCCGGCTGAAGCCGTCTACGCAGACATTCCGCTGACGATCATCGCCCAGCTTGGCGATGGCTCCCATATCCTTTACGTGCACGGCCAGGATTTTGCCGGAAACTGGGGGGCAATGAGCAGCACAGTGCTGATCATCGATAAGACTTCTCCTACTGTCAGCAATGTCACTACGACTCTGACGAACACGACGGTCAACCTGACCGCTACCGCTGCCGATCCATCTCCAGGCAGCGTTACTAAGGCCGAATGGTTCGAAGGGAATGATCCCGGTAAAGGGCTGGGGTATTCGATGTCGGTGTCGGGCGGCACTGTCGCCGCAACTATTAACGTCGGCACTTGGACATCCGGTAGCCATACGCTGTTCGTCAGGGCTAGAGATAGCGCTGGAAATTGGAGTGCCGCGGTATCGGCGAACATTACCATAGCTGCGCCGAATGCCATTTTCATTGACGGCTTCGAGTCAGGGGGCTTCTCGGCCTGGAACGGAGGCGTTACCGGCACTCGTATTAGCGTTAATACCGCCGCCGCAGCGATGACCACCGGCGGAATTTATGGCATGCAGGCCACTCTTGGAGGCGGTACTGCTCCGGGCTATGTTGCCGATGGGACGCCAACTCTTGAAAAGAGCTATCACGCACGGTTCTATTTCAACCCGCACAGTACCAATCCGGGGAGTGGGCAGGTGACGATTTTCTCCGGCCTGAATGCAGCCGGCACGACTATCTTTCAGGTGCAATTCAAGCGCAACGGCAGCAGCTACCAAGTGCGCGGTGCTGTGTTGAGATCAGGCGGCACGACCTACACGAACTGGGTTACTCTTGCCAACAACACCGCACACCCCGTCGAGATAGCTTGGCAGTCCGGTACGTCAGCATCCTTTCAGCTTTACACGGACGGAGTGCTCAGGCAGACGCTGAGCGCCCTGAACACCAGCGCCTATTCGTTGGATACGGTACGGCTGGGCACCTCTACCGGTCTTGTTAATACCGCCAGCGGAACCTTGTATTTCGACGCTTTTGCTTCAACGAGGGCTACTGTTATCGGGCCGTAACGCCGCCCAGATTGAGCTCCCCAGCCTTAACGTCGGGGAGCTTATTTACTGTTGTTTTTGTGGATAGTGAGTAACACTGGTTGCCATCAACGGCCAGTAAGCGCCTGCTGCAATTCGGCAACCGACTGCGGACGGTTTTCCGGCTGCAACGCCATCGCCCAGTCGATGGCTTTTAACAGATGTTCCGGGAATTTTCGGTTAAACGCCTTGACCGCAGGAACCAGTGTGTCCTGTTGCACTCTGTCCCGTGCAGGAACCGGCGTTTTGTTCTCCAGGCAATTGCGCATACTTGCGCCCACCGCATAAATATCCGTCCACGGGCCTAGCTGGGCGCTCAAGTCATGCTGTTCTATCGGCGAGTAACCCTTGGTCAAAATCTTGCTTTGCTTGCCCAAGTGCGATTTCGGATAGCTCTGAATCGCGCCAAAATCCAGCAACAACGCATCATTGCCCGGCCGCACCAGAATGTTTGAGGGCTTAATATCCAGATGAATAAACTGTTGGCTATGAATATGTCCCAGTCCTGCCAATAAGGAGGTGAACAAGGGCAATAAAAAATCTTCGGAAACAGACAGCGATTTATCCCTTAACAGCTTATCCAGCGTAACTCCGTAATCGTAAGTCATCACCATATACACGGTGGAATTGGCTTTAAAAAAACCGATAACCTGGACAATATTGGGGTGTTTTAACGTCGATAAAACCTTGGCTTCTTCAAAGAACAATACCCGACCGCGCTTGAATAAAGCCGCCGCTTCTTCGCTGTTGGCGACCACCATATTATTCCAGGTTCGGTGGGCAAATTTTCGGGGCAGATATTCCTTAATGGCAACCTGAAACTGATCCTTTATTTGTCTGGCCAGATAAACGGAACTGAAGCCGCCGTGCGCCAACTCCCGCTCAATCACATACTGGTCTATAATGGTGCCGGTTTGCAGGTAGTTCCACTCTTTGGGATAAGTATGCGGATCGTAGTATTCAGCCATTGTGTTGTTTGTTTGTACTAAAAGCGCATTAATTATAGGTGAAAAATGATTAGAAGCATGACCGCGTTTGCCGGTAACGAGACAGAAATCGGCGACTTAACCATAAGCTGTGAATTGCGCTCAGTCAATCACCGTTATTGCGACATTAGCTTAAGACTGCCGGATCGCCTGCGTTTTGTTGAAGCCGATCTGCGCTCAGCCATCGCCGCCAAGATCAATCGAGGCAAAGTTGAATGCTCATTGAGCTACAAGAAACAGGCTAAAAACGGACAAGGCTTCATCATTAATACCGACGCCGTCGCCACACTGCTTGCCGCGACCCATACCATAGAGCAGCAAATGATGGGGCCTTTGTCCTTTTCGGCGCTGGATGTACTGGCATTTCCCGGTATCCAGCAGGAACCGGATATTGACAAAGAGCAACTCGACCTGGGCATTGCAACGCTGGTCGATCAAACCTTGGCGCAACTGCTGGAGGCGCGTGAAAGAGAAGGCGCTCAGCTTAAGCTCCTGATTGAAGAGCGCTGCGCAAAAATGCTGATTTTTGTCGTTTCAGCGGGTAAACGCATGCCGGAAGTGTTGTTGCTGATTCGCAATAAACTGAATGACCGGATTGCCGAACTGGTCGCGCAGCCCGATTTCGACCGGCTGGAGCAGGAGCTGGTGCTGCTGGCTCAAAAACTGGACATCACCGAAGAACTCGACAGACTGGAAACCCATATCACTGAGGTGTTGCGGGTACTCAAGCAAAAAGACCCGGTCGGCAGACGGCTGGACTTTTTAATGCAGGAATTGAACCGTGAAGCCAATACCTTGGGCTCCAAATCGACCGACAAGGAAATGACCAAAATAGCCATCGAGCTTAAAGTGCTGATCGAGCAAATGCGCGAACAAATTCAGAATATAGAGTAATGTTTCAGACTGCCCCGACCAGTCCCATCAATCCAGTAAAGGCCGCGTATATCGCGGCTTTTTTGTGTCTATCGGTTTCATGCGATCCCACATAACTGCCGGAAGACACGATAGGATTAAAGCATGGCCATTTCAATATACCCAATATGTAGTAATTTACGATAATGTAGTGGCTTTTCAAGTCTAGTGGTTAAAATACATAATGGAGCATTAGCTTCGACGTAGCCATCCATTCGAGCAAAACCAAGATTCCTGCTACCTATAATAAAAAAATGACCATTCCACAAAAATGAACTCGAAGCCGTACAAAACGGACCCCTATTCTTGCCTCGTTACCTGCAAAAGCAAATTACCGAGATCTCCCTCATACCATCCCTGCATTTGGAAATTATTCAGCGATGGCAGGGGCTTATGGGGGACAAATCGCGTAAGCATCTAAAAGGTGAGCGCAAGTTGGAAGGCGATTTGACCACTGATTTTTTTGTCAAAATTCTGGGTTGGCATGGAAGCACCAGCGAGAAGCCTACGCTGGATTCATAATATAACATTCCCAAAGCATCCAAAACGCCGGACATTGCTCTGGGACGTTTTACCAGCAAACCCGCAGAGGTTTTCGTGGTCGGCGAATACAAAGGTTCTAAAACCGATCTCGATGTAAGGCAAAGCGAAGGTTACCAAAAGCGCACTCCAGTCGAACAAGCCCGTAACTACGCCGGCCTTGCACAACCAAACTGTCCATTTTATCTGGTCACCAATATGACAGAATGGCGACTGTATGCGCACAATAGCAGTCCAGATCGTTATGAGCGTTGGTTTCTCTCCGACCTCAGCACCCCGGCACATTATTGGCGCTTCACGTCTTTATTGTCGGAAGCAGCCATCCTTGGCGGCAAAACTTTGCGCTGGCTGCAAGAAAGCGAGCAACAAGACAAAGAAATTAACCGCACTTTGTACGGCGAATACCAAAAAATGCGCTGGGATAGTATTGTCAGTCTGGCTAAAGCTAATCCTCAACTCACCGCTGTTGAAATCATAGATCCTGCGCAAACCCTGTTGGATCGCATTCTGTTTATTGCCTTTGCCGAAGATAACGGACTGCTGCCTTCAAACACCTTCAAAACTTATGCGACAGCCAGCGCTACCCTCACAGCCTGGGATAGTCTCAAGGCGCTGTTTCGCGCCATAGACCAAGGCAGTCGGGATAATCCGCAGACTATCCCCGCATACAATGGCGGCTTGTTTGCACCGAATCCGGCATTGGAAAATCTCGATATTGCCAACGAATTGATCCATCGTTTTAACGACTTGACCCAATACGACTTTGGCACAGAAGTGCGCGTTACCGTGCTGGGGCATATCTTTGAACAAAGCGTAGCCGAACTCGAACAATTGCGGGAAGCCGCAGAAGCCAAGCCACAATCGTTTATCGCCGATTTGGCAAAACGCATTGCACCGATTGAAAGCAAAGGCCGAAGCGTCACCGGCAAGCGCAAGGAAAACGGCATAGTCTACACGCCGGATTCCATTACCCGTTTTATCGTGCAACGCACCTTGGGTTGCTACCTTGAAGCGCAACAAACCGGGATACGCCGCATTTATGAAACCGGCAAAGGCGAATGGTGCAAGAAAGCGCCGGAAGGGATGGCTACCGGACGTAGTGTAAAAGGCGGATTAAAAGACATAGCGTTAGGCGAATATCTTTACTGGACTGCTTGGCAAGCGCGGCTGGAAAGCATCAAGGTCATTGACCCATCCTGCGGCAGCGGCGCTTTTTTGGTAGCGGCCTTCGATGTGTTCGCGCCGTACTATCGGGAATTAGCGCAAGCTTTGCGCCGTCTTTATCCTGATACCCTGGAAGCGTTTAACGGCGACCGCGCCATTTTGACTCACAATCTTTATGGCGTGGACATCAATGCCGGAGCGATTGAAATCGCCAAACTCTCGTTGTGGCTAAAAACCGCCAAACCCGGTCATAAGCTCGATTCCCTCGACGGGCATCTGCTTTGCGGCAACAGTCTACGCTTTCAGCCGGACAGCAAAAGCCGCTGGAGTAGTGAGCATTTTGGCTGGAATACCACTTTTAAAAACATCCTTGCCAAGGGCGGTTTCGATGTGGTGCTGGGCAATCCGCCGTATGTACGAATGGAAGTGCTCAAACCGTTCAAGCCTTACCTATCCGCAAATTACGCCGTAGCATCCGACCGTGCCGATTTGTATGCCTATTTTTATGAAATCGGTTTACGGCTGCTCAAACCGGGCGGCTGTCTGGGCTATATCTCCAGCAGCACCTTTTTCAAGACCGGTTCCGGTGAACCTTTACGCCGTTATCTGCTGGACAATGCGCGCCTCCAGACAGTCGTGGACTTCGGCGATTTGCAAGTATTTGAAGGTGTCACTACCTATCCGGCCATTGTGTGCCTGGAAAAAGGTAAGGCTGAATCCGACCATGTACTGCAATTTGCCGTGATACATAGCGAGGATCAACTGGCAACGCTCGATACGGCATTTATCCAGAGTGCCGCGGACATGCCTCAAAGCCAACTGACAGCGGAAAACTGGCAGTTAAAAGGCGATGTTCACTCTGCATTACGCCACAAACTGATGCACGATCATAAAACCTTGAAGGAGGTGTATGGATCGCCATGCAGAGGAGTGGTGACTGGACTGAACGAAGCTTTCGTCATCGACCGCACTATGCGCGACAGGCTGATTGCCGTCGATCCAAAATCGGCAGAATTGCTCAAGCCATTTTTGGAAGGTAAAGACTTAAAACAGTGGCGTGTTGAAACACGAGATTTGTACCTGCTTTATATTGCCAAGAACCGCATTGACATTGATGATTATCCTGCAATCAAGGCGCATCTACTACCGTTCAAGGATAAGCTGGAACAACGGGCCACCAAGCAGGAATGGTTCGAACTGCAACAGGCGCAAGAGGCTTATATGCCATTCATGGAGAAACCGAAAATAATTTATGGTCATTTCTCCCCTAATCCTTTGTTTTCCTATGAAGCGAAAGGGAGTAGATCAAACGACAAAAGCTATTTCATTCCAAGTGGAGACCAATTTTTATTAGGTCTATTGAACTCCAAGCCAATTTGGAACTTGATCGAAAATATGTGTCCTGCTGTGCGTGGCGGATTTTACGAGGTTCGTGTGCAATACATCGAAACCCTGCCTATCCCCGCCGCCACGGAAGCACAAAAACAAGCCATCGCCAAGTTTACAGAGCTTTGTCAACAAGCCGCCGAAGCCCGTTACAAAAAGCAAAAAGACCTGCGCGGTATTATCCCCAGCCTGCACCCCAACAAGCGTGTCGAAAAACTTTCTACCGCGCTGCAAAACTGGTGGCAACTGGATTTTTCCGCCTTCCAAATGCAGATCAAAAAAGAATTCAAGCTAGACATTCCGGTTAAAGAACGCGGCGATTGGAAAGATCAGCTGGAAACCGGCGCTCAGGAAATCGAACGCCTGACGCTTGAAATCGCAAAACACGAGCGCGAGCTGAACGCCGCCGTTTACGCTTTGTTCAACCTCACCACAGAAGAAATCGCTCTCATCGAGCAAGGATAAACAGGAGACAGTAATGAATGAAACTGGAAATGAATCAAATAAGATCAAAGATTCAATACTGTACATCACGATTATTTTTATTCCGATAGCTATCCTATTTATCTACATATGGCTTGTTATTTCTGGCGCAACAGATTGGCAAAAGGCGGTTGGTGAAATTGGGGATCATTTGGGCTTGGTGACTGCGTTGTTTACCGGACTAACTTTCTCCGCACTGATAATTGAAATAAAAATCCAAAAAGAGGACTTGCTTGAAAGCCGCAAACAATTTTCACGGTCAGCAGACGCACAAGAAAAAACCGCTAGACTGACTGCGTTCTCTGACTTACTCAAAGAATATAAAGAACAAATCGAAATTCTGACGATCAGAATTTCAGAGAGTGAAAATCAAAGCAATGCAAACCATCCATCAGGAGACAATTATCTTCGAGAGGCGCTAAAAAACGCACCACCCTATAAACAT
Organism: Methylobacter tundripaludum SV96; assembly: GCF_000190755.2. Taxonomy (GTDB): domain Bacteria; phylum Pseudomonadota; class Gammaproteobacteria; order Methylococcales; family Methylomonadaceae; genus Methylobacter_A; species Methylobacter_A tundripaludum. The sequence continues at coordinate 2,194,190 of NZ_JH109152.1, forward strand.
CCAATGACCGACAAGATTGAAGAGCTAAAAACCAAGAAAAGCAATATCTTAGAAGAGCTTGAAAAATCATTACAGAATCGGTATTAAGTTTAGAATGACATCGAAATTATCAAAATTCCTCAAATCCCCTGGATATAGCAATGCGAGAGAATTATTACTAACGAGCAGAATAAAATACGACATGCTGCTCGCGGCAGCAGTTCGCGGTGAGGATCTGTTAATTTATACGCCGACTGTTGATTGTGACGGATTTGATTTGATTTTCGATGATCGGCGCACACGTGTGCCCATCCAACTTAAATCCGTCGCCGGAAAAACAAATAGCTGGGAAATTCACAGAAAATTGATTCGCCCTCCATTTTCTAATCTGGAAGGTTTCCGACTGCACTCACCATCGTATGGCGCGGGGCGTGGTGGCGGAATTCTGCTCGTTGACATTAAGGAGGAACATCATGGCGAATCATTGGAAATCAGCTATTTCTATAGCGACTTCTTAATAATTCATCTCTTCCTTGAAAATTTGATTCAACCCAAAAAAATCCCTCCATTCAAAATTGATGCTCTCAAATACGAAATAATCGACCAAATGGACGGTAAGTTTAACTTACCCAAGTGGGCTTTCGTAAAAGCCAAATCACCCGAACATTTACTTGCATTAGCAGGATTAGGCAGCAGAGTGGGCGGCCTATGGAGAGAATATATGTATGAGTTATTGAGCGGCAAAAATATACCAAACTATCAATCGGCATTTGGCTCTGAATATGAGATGAGAGAATACATAAAAGAGCACGTTACTAAGCTGATAGGCAATTAATAAAAGAAATCGCGCTCATCGAGAAGACCAAGCCATGAAAACCGACCGCCTGCTATTTTTAAGGGCGGTCTATGTCGCAATAGCCAACTATTGACTTATTTAATTATTGTACGCACAATAACTAATGAAGCTAATTTTTGACGCATTAAAAGATAGCGCAAACCTTCTAAAGCATGGCATTTCTTTGGTAGATGCCAACTTGCTTGAGTGGGATACGCTACTCACAAAATCAGATACACGGCATGACTATGGCGAAGTTCGTAGCATTGGCTACGCATTTATCGGTACGCGCTTGTACTGTGTAATATTCACTGACCGCGATACTGATCGTCGTATCATCAGTCTCCGCAAAGCTAACCAACACGAGGTAAAATATTATGTTGATAACTACTAAATCAGGCCGATTAATCGAGATCCCCACTGACGAAGAAGATGCGGCTATCAATGCCGGAATCGCCGCAGACCCGGATACCTATGAACTTTCTGCTGAGGAATTTGCGCAGCTTAAACCCTATAAAGGCGGTCGCCCTAAAGCGGAAGTCACTAAAGAGCGCATTACTATCCGCTTATCGCCTGATGTGCTGGCTGCGTTTAAAGCCACCGGCAAAGGATGGCAAACGCGCATTGATGGGGTTTTAAAAGACTGGCTTAAGGAACATGCCGCCGGATAGCCCACTAAACGGGTTGATTGGGAAAACTATTCCGAGGTAAAGGGATGTTTCCCATCTGTTGACAAAATAGGCGATAAATTTGTGTTTGATATAGGCGGTAACAAACTTCGGTTGATTGCTGCAATCCACTTCAACACCAAAAAGGTTTTTGTACGCATCGTGCTAACCCACAAACAATATGACAAAGGCGACTGGAAATGAATGCACGCTTAAGCACTGCATTAATGCACTGGGATTATATAGCGCCCCTGCTAACCCCTGCATCGACTGAGGATGAATATCAAGCATTGGTTGAATCGCTTGATGCGCTGCTGGATTCAGGAGCCGCTGACGAAGCGCATCCGCTGGCCGGTCTGGCTGGTATGGTAGGTGATTTAGTATCAGCCTACGAGCAAAAACACTATCCCATGCCTGGAGAAATGAGTGGCGTTGAGGCGCTATGCTTTTTTTATGGAGCGCGATAATTTGCGCCAACAAGATTTACCGGAGATCGGCAATCAAGCCAAGGTATCGGAGGTGCTATCTGGCCGCCGTGCAATTAACTTACGCCAAGCAAAATCCTTAGCAGAAAGATTTGGTGTCCCATTGGCTTTGTTTGCAGGCTAACCATAGCATGTCATACGCCTTCAACTTGGTGTGCCAGCGTAATTAACCGGTTATGATTTTTATTATTCCCTTTGAATTTTCAACTGGCGTTATTACATATAACGGCTCATCTGGGACTTTGACAGTCCCTGTATTTTTTATCGGAGCATAGGCTTGATTAACCGACTCAATTTGTTTAAAAACTTCTTCAAATAAATCCATGCCTAGCATATCTATATCAGTGGCATGAATAACACCGGAAAAGGACGTTGTTTCATTTGTTGGCGTATTAACAAGTTTTGATTGATAGCGTTCAGGCACAGGCTGCCATTGTGCATTTAGATAATCTGATGCTGCCAATGCTTTTAACATGGCGGTTTTTTGATCATCAGTGCCGCTTAAAAAATACCCGCGCCCAGCAATTGCATCAACAAAACCTGATTCCTTGTCGAAGCAATACCACAGGTTTATACAAAGTTCAGATTTAACCATATATTCATTCTCCTTGTGTACCATGATTTGTACTTAGACAATGTGTCTTAAGTGAATATTTTAAATTACATCTTTAACTGCGAGCGGAAACAATACGAGGACAGACACTATTGAATTTGATGGAAGAGATGACTCGCTTTTCCTCCACTCACAAGCGAGTATAGGCCATATCAGAAGGGTTCAGGTTCATAAAACTAATCATTTTTCTGCGTAAGCCAATTTGGGTGCCATTTAGATACTTCAATCTCGAAGTTCCCCCCATCCCGTTTAAATTTTTCAGGGTCTTGAGTGTCCTTGATCCAATCATCAATACGCGCTTGTTGCCATCCCAATTTTCTAGTTCGATACTGGTAGCCGAAAATTCATAATCCGCACTCAAGCCAAAAGTGACCTCTGGAAGTTTACGTAGCGCGGCTTGTACTTCTTGTACTATCGCTTTTTCTTCGTTAGTGGTTTCAGGCTGGCAAGCTATCCAGTCACCCAGCTTTATTGCTGCTTCTATAACTTTTTCATCTTCCGGGAAGATGACGAATTTTTGATTCATCATGATTTTTATGTCTAACGTAAACTATCATCATTAATGTTTATCGTTACGCCGTTATAATGAACGCGCGGCACTGCCCTGATGACGGCTCATTGGGGAGCAGGACGGACAAGTTGAGATCAGCGGCATCGGCTGAATCCATAACCCCGCCACTTCCACCTAGCGTAGCACCATTCTTATCACGATTACATTAGTATGGCTTTCTACTTTAAAGATCATCGGGGTCGTATTGCTGATTTTATGGCGGCGGGCTGTCGAATCTGGTCAATATGTAAGAACGACTGATTATGATGTTATTCAGGCCGTTGAAAAAATGGTTATACCGGAGAATATATCCAATAGAGTAGTGTTTCTAGCCGATCCTTAAAATCCCTACAAGCCGCGAATTTCGCGGCTTGTTTGTAATTGCCAGCCAATGCTCCGCCTCCATGAAGAACAGTGTCAGTATTTGCTTTCATGCTATACTCGAAAACGGTTGATAAACTCGTTATTAACGACTTGGCAGTCCCACATTACCTGCTTGCGATTGACGCCTAAAAAGAACCCAACTTCATGGCTCGCTTAAAACACACAACGGTTATTTGGATAGCGGCCACTGCGTTGGTCTACTATTTTTTAGCCCACTTCGGGATGGCATTATTTGCGCTTAAGCCGGGTAATATCACACTACTCTGGCTGCCGTCCGGAATTGCCCTGGTTATGTGTCTTCATTGGGGTTACCGGTCCATCCCTTTCATTGTCCTGGCCAGTTTCGCCGCAAATTTTTCAGGCATGTCCGCATTCTCAGGGCCGGGGCCGTTTTTGCATACGGCAGTCGCCGCTATCGCAGATGGCATGGTTGGGATTATAGCCATGCATGCCTTTAAATACTTCTTGCCGAATGGACTCACACGCAGCCATGATCTGGTTCCGTTTGGACTTTGGGTTTGTATTGCCCCGACTTCGATAACAAGTATCATCCTGTCGATTAATTTGGCAGTCGGCGGCTATATCTCATGGGCTGAAACCGAAAACTTTTTCCTCATGCTGGTTTTGGCCGACAGTCTCGGCATTCTGCTGGTTTATCAGGTTTATCAAGGCTGGCACGATGACGGGAAAATGAGCCGAGCGGAGTTGAATTGGCTTGCCGGAACAACGTTGGTCATGGCCGTCTTATTGACGCTCGGTTTTACTACATTACCGGGAGCGGTCTTTTTTATCGTGCCGCTACTGTTGGTGCTTTCGTTCAATGTGAATCTATTTGGCGTGGCAACGATAAGTTCCGTCTCCTTAATGAGTATCATCGTTGCCACCGCGCATAATGCCGGTCCCTTCGAGGTAACCGATCCGGCGGATTCAAACTTTCGACTGATGGCCTTCGTTTTTTCGAGTGCGTTGACAATACTCGGAATCGCCCTGCAAAACCGGCAGTTGACTTCAATTGAACGCTCCAGCGAGTTGTGGAAAGACGCCGCAGAACATGATCCCTTGACTGGACTGATTAATCGGCGCGCTTTTCTGCCGCGCTTGCAAAACGAGCATCAACGGGCTTTGCGTACGGGTAACACGTATACTTTTGCAATGCTTGACCTGGATCATTTCAAATCGATCAATGACGCCTATGGACATCATTGCGGAGATGCTGTGTTATGTGCGCTGGCGGCAGTTATGGTCGAAAACTGCCGGTCTATCGATGCGGTGGTGCGCATGGGCGGCGAAGAATTTGGTATCCTGTTTCCCGAGTGTCATATCGATGAAGCATTAATTGCGTTGGAGCGCATACGCAAGCGGTTTGAAAGCAGCTCGACGATGGCTGACGGAAAATCGATTTTCGTCACTGTTAGTATTGGAGTGGCAGCGTTTGCAGGCACCGAGGAAAAGGACACTGAAGTGGTTAAGCGGGCCGATAGAGCGCTCTATGCCGCCAAGGCGGAAGGACGCAACCAGATAGTCGTAGGGCTTTAAGGTGATCGTTTGAGTTTAAACAGTCGACAGGCAGTCATGGTTGAATCCATTGAAACAAGAATTGGCCTCAAAATCCCCGGATTTCGAAAAAATCTAAAAAATTCAGCGCCTTCGCAGCATGACGGTTTAAATTGCAATTAATAGAGAATTCCTTATGACGCCTCCCAACAACTTATCCCGGTTTTCGCGCAGCCTCTGGCTGGCATTGGGCATGTTTGTCGTTTTCTCCATTCTTTTTGTCACATACGTCCGTTCGGAAAAGCAGATTGATCGCGCCAATGAGTCGCGGCTTCAATCCCACTTGTTGGCTGACGAATTACGCCAGTCGTCAGATGATCTTACCCGTATGGTGCGCAGCTATGTCATTACCGGCAATCCCATCTATAAACAACACTTCCAGGACATTCTCGACATCCGCGACGGCAAGATGTCGCGCCCGGTCGATTATCACAACATCTATTGGGATCTGGCACTGGCTGACGATCTGCGGTTACAGCCAGACAGCGGACAAAAGATTGCCTTGCTGGAGCTAATGCGGCAAGCCGGTTTTACCGAGGAAGAGTTTGCCGCGCTGGCAAAAGCCAAGGCCAATTCGGATGGACTCACCGGCACTGAATTCGCCGCGATGAAGCTGGTCGAATCCACAACCACGCCTACCGATGCCAACCGTCTGAAGGCAAGCCTGATGTTGCAGGACGCAGCCTATCACCAGGCCAAGGCGGGCATCATGCGCCCGATCGGCGAGTTCTACCGGCTGATGAATCAACGCACCCTGGATGGCATCCACGCTGCGGAGAATGCGGCCGCGCTTTTGCGCATGGCGTTCGTCTCATCCGGCTTGCTGTTGGTCTTCATGTTGTGGCGCGCTTATCGGGCTTTGTACGCCACACTGGGTTCATCGGTGGATGAGTTGTATGGGCGTATTATCCGCATAGGCCATGGAGATTTTTCATCCGCCATTCCTGTCGCACGCGGCATGGAAAACAGCGTGCTGGGCTGGCTGTCGGAAACGCAGATCAACCTTGCCCGCTTTGATGCGCAGCGCAAGGAGGCCGAAGCGACAAACCAGCGCATGACCCAGCTTTATGCCGCGTTGAGCCAGTGCAACCAGGCCATCGTGCGGTGCAGTAATGAACAAGAGCTGTTTTTGCAAATTTGCTGTGATGCGGTGACTTTCGGCGGGATGAAGATGGCCTGGATAGGCATGTTGGACGGACAAAGCAAACAGCTGAAGCCGGTTGCGTCTTATGGCAGCGGCACGGAATATCTGGAAGGGATTCAAATTTCGGCTGATGAAAACGAGGTGGCCGGGCGAGGTCCAACCGGAACATCCATGCGTGAAGATCAGCCTTTCTGGTGCCAGGATTTTCAGCATGATCCTGCAACCGCCCCCTGGCACGAGCGCGGTGCGAAATTCGGTTGGAATGCTTCAGCCGCGCTGCCCTTGCACAGAAACGGCGCGGTCATTGGGGTTTTTACGCTATACGCCGCCGAAATCAATGCCTTCGATCGATCTGCGCGCGACCTGCTGGCTGAAATGGCGATGGATATCGACTATGCACTGAACAGCTTTGAGCGCGAGGCGCAGCGCAGGCATGCCGAGAGTTCGCTGGCAGATTCGCATCATCTGCTTAAAATGATTATCGACACCGCGCCTATGCGCATTTTCTGGAAAGATAAGGAGTTACGTTACCTGGGTTGTAATCCGGCTTTTGCCAAGGATGCCGGCGAATCGGTTCTACAGGATGTGGTCGGCAAAGACGATTACCAGTTGGCCTGGAAAGATCAGGCGGAATATTACCGCGCCGACGACCGGCTGGTCATGGATTCGAATACGCCTAAGCTGGCCTTTGAAGAGCAGCAAACCACGCCAGATGGCACAACCATCTGGCTGCGTACCTCTAAAGTGCCGCTTCAGAATGAGGCCAAGGAAACCATCGGCGTACTGGGTATTTACGAAGATATAACCGAGCAAAAGTGTATCGAGGAACGTATCCACTATCTGGCAAATTTCGATCCGCTCACCGGATTGCCGAACCGCACCCAGCTGAATGATCATCTTAAATATGCCCTCAGCCTGGCGAAGCGCAGCAACGGCCATTTGGCCTTGATGTTTCTAGATCTCGACCATTTCAAAGACATCAATGACTCGCTCGGCCACAGCATCGGCGATGCCTTGTTGATCGAATTGGCCAAGCGTCTGCGCCTGGTGCTTCGGACGGAAGACACCGTGACGCGCCTGGGCGGGGACGAATTCATTTTGTTATTACCCGGCGTCGACGCCATCGGCGCCGCGCATGTTGCGCAAAAATTACTGGATGCCATTGCGGGGTCCTATTGGATCGAGCTCTATGACCTGGCCCTGACGGCATCGATCGGTATTGCGCTCTACCCGGCGGATGGCGTGGATCTGGAAACGCTCTCCAAAAGCGCAGATGCCGCCATGTATCGCGCCAAACAGGAAGGCCGCCAATGCTATCGTTTCTTTACCCAGGAAATGCAAGCGCGCTCGGCACGCAATCTGCAATTGGTGAATGCGCTGCATCACGCGCTGGAACGCGACCAATTACAGGTCTATTACCAGCCGCAAGTGGCCATGCAAAATGGGCATGTCATCGGGGCCGAGGCCTTGTTGCGCTGGCAACATCCTGAATTGGGCATGGTGTCTCCGGCAGAATTTATTCCTGTCGCGGAAGGCAGCGGGCTGATCCTGTCGATCGGCGAATGGGTATTAAGGAGCGCGGTGCGGCAGGCAAAAACCTGGATAGATGAGGGTTTCGGCCCGCTGATTATGGCCGTGAACCTGTCCGCGGTGCAGTTTCGGCATCCCGATTTGCCCGAGTTGATCACCCGCATACTCGACGAAGAAGGCTTGCCGCACGAGTATCTGGAACTGGAATTGACCGAAGGTGTGGCGATGCACAACCCGCAAGGCGTCATCGCCGTGATGAATAATCTGCACGAGCGCGGCGTTCGCATGTCGATCGATGATTTCGGTACCGGCTATTCCTCACTGAGCTATCTGAAGAAGTTCAAGGTGTACAAACTCAAGATCGACCAGTCCTTTGTGCGCGACATCAGTACCGACCCGGAAGACAAGGCCATCGTCAGCGCCATTATCAGCCTGGCAAAGGGCCTTGGCCTGAAAACCATTGCCGAAGGTGTGGAAACGGCAGGGCAACTGGCGTTCCTGCGCGAACAGGGCTGCGATGAGATGCAGGGTTATCTGTTCAGCAAGCCGGTACCGATTGAGCAGTTTGAAGCATTGCTGAAGCAGGGATTCGTTTTCTGATGAGATGCCGAAGCCGTTTTGTCGGCCATGACATAGTTAGATGCGGTCGGCGCGTGGCTTGAAGCGGGCAAGTGTGTTCCGCATCGACGTTGAAAGGATACTGAAAGGTTGCAATGTTAAACTCGTCCGTGAAATAACAGGGCGAGTTTACAGGCCCTTAGATTATTGAAATCCGCCATGATCGGTAAAAAACTATTTATAGTTTACAATTGCTAACCCTTGAAACTATCAGACAACAGAGCATAAGGAACATTAAAATCATGGGGATACTCAGCATACTGCTCTGGACTCCGGCTGCCGGGGTCTTGCTCCTGGCTTTAACGCCCGGCCGGAATATTCAGCTAATCCGCTATATCGCGAATCTGTTTACCACGATCGCCTTTTTATTGGTCTGCTGGTTGCTTAGCATTTATAACGCGCAGGATGCGAATTTACAGTTTAATGAATATTTTCCGCTTAACCCCAAGTTAGGCAGCGCTTATGCGTTGGGCATCGACGGTTTATCGATGCCGATGCTGGTGATGGCGACCTTGCTCACATCAATCGCATTGCTGGCCTCGTTCACCGTATCCAGCAGCGTCAAGGGCTATCATATTTGCATACTGTTGCTTGAGTTCGGCATGTTGGGTGTGTTTCTGGCCCAGGATTGGGCGTTGTTCTATATCTTCTGGGAAGTGACATTAATCCCGCTGTTTTTCCTGATTGGCCGCTGGGGCGGCAAGCGACGGCACACGGCCAGTCTTAATTTTGTCCTGTATACGATGGGCGGCTCGGTTTTTATGCTGATCAGCCTGTTGGCGGTCAGCCAGTACGATCTTGAACACGGCGGCTCGTTAATGTCCTCCATGCATCAGGCCGCGCAAGACATGCCAAGGATCGAGCAGGTCTTGGTGCTGCTGGGTTTCGTGATCGGTTTCGGCGTTAAAATGCCGATTTTCCCGCTGCACGGCTGGCTGCCGCTGGCGCATGTCGAAGCGCCCAGTCCGGTCAGTATTTTGCTGTCCGGTATTTTGCTGAAAATGGGCGCTTACGGCTTGATCCGGGCGGTGGTGATGCTGCCGGAGGCCGCTAAACTGTTGCAACCCTTCCTGATTTTCCTGGGCTTGTTCGGCATGCTTTACGGCGGATTGCTGGCCTGGCGGCAAAGCGATCTTAAAGCCATGGTGGCCTATTCCTCAATCAGCCATATGGGCATTGTGTTGCTGGGTATCGCGACCTTGAATGAAGCGGGCATTACCGGCGCGGTGCTGCAAATGACCGCGCACGGCCTGATTGCCGGGGCACTGTTTCTGCTGGTCGGCCTGCTGTATGAGCGCACCCATACCCGCAACATTCAGGATTACAGCTCGTTGATTCAGGTGATGCCGCGTTTTGCGGTATTCATGACCTTGACCTTGCTGGCGGCGATGGGCTTGCCGGGTTCGGTCGGCTTTATTGCCGAACTGTATACGCTGATCGGCGGGTTTCGCTCATCAACCAGCGTCGGCTTAGGCCTGGGCGTGATGGTGTTTTTCAGCGTGAGCATTTTAATCGGAGCCGCCTACGCGATACGCACCATCAGCCTGTTGTTTACCGGCCCGGTAAAACCGCAGATGCGGCAGATTGAAGACTTGAGAGCGCCGGAATTATTGGCTGCCGGAATACTGGTTACCGGCATTGTGTTTTTTGGTCTGCTGCCTGCGCCGCTGCTTGATTTATCCGCAGCCACCATCAGCCAAATGAACAGTCTGATCAGTCAACGGATTTTGTAGGAATAACGATGCAAGACAGTCCTTTAAAATTGCGCGAGCAGATTACCACTGCGCTGAACCATCTGGACCACGTCCTGCCCGGGCAGGCGCCGATCCTCGATTTTGTGCATCACAATACCTTGCATGGCTTTCAGCACCTGCCGTTTGACGAGGCCTTGGCTGAATTCGAAGCCTTGACCGGTATTTGCTGCTATCTTCCCGACGCGCGAAACCGGGATTTTTACCGGCAGGGGCGCATTGATGATAGCGACCTGTCCGCCGCCTTTGCACAGTACCCGAACTTGCAGACGGAGCAAATCGTTTGCGCCTTAAAAGACAAGGCCATCACCCGGCAGGCTATTTACCGCATTGCGCTGTTATTCGATTTGCAGGCGGTTAGCGTCAGCCAGTTGAACTGGCAAATAGAAGAATTGGCTGCGCTGGATGCGGTGCAAGCCGACGTACCTGAGCGGATTCGCCAGCGTTTGCTTGCCGACGACAGTCATGCGATCCGGCACTTATGGGAAAGTATTTTAATCAAGCTCGGGCTGGAGCAGGCGGCTTTGCACCCGGAAAATATGCTGGATTTGTCGCTGGAACAAGCCGAAAACTGGCTGGCGCAAGTTCAGCAAAATATCAATGCGGGAGCGACTTCAGTCGCGACTGAAGTCGCTCCCGCAACACACCAGCAAATGCGGCAACAGGCAGGCGCGGCGCTGGATGAACTGCTGGCTCAAGTCGGCGGCAACATCAGCTTGCGGGGGTTTATTCTGGCATTGAGCGGCATAGACATTCTCGATGCCATCCGGTCGCAGCTGATACGCTTTTGCGCATCAGGGCTGGATGAAGGCGTGGCGGCATGGCAGTTGCCTGAACGCAGTCGCTTAGGACTTTATGCGGCCTGGCGGGCAACGGCGCAGTATGACGCAAATCCTTTTTTGCATGAGTTAAGCGACTGGCAACAAATTATCGCCGAATTGCCCGAAGACCCGGTCGATACCATCATCCTGCAATTGAGTCACCTGGAAATACCGAAAGCGCACTGGGATGGTTATCTGCGTCGACTGGCGCTGGAAATACCCGGCTGGTCGGGCCTGATCAACTGGCGGCAGCATCACCTCAACTATCAGACCTCCAATGATGCAGCACCAACGCTGGCCGATTATCTGGCCATACGCCTGACCTTGGATCGGCTGTGGCTGAACCAGGTTTGCCGCGACACCTGGAAAATCGAAGCCAAGCTCAGCTCAATCCGCAGCTATTTCACTAAGAACCTGTCGGAATTTATGGTGCGCAGTCGCTTGTATCAGGGCGACTTGCCGGAATATCTGACCCACCGGGCGGAATCGCTGACCTTGCATGCCGGTTCCGAGCGTTACGACCGCACCGACTGGCAGCAACTTGCCGACCTGATTTGGACCTGGCAGTGCTGTCCGATGTCGGACAAACAGCCCGTAGTCGCTCATGTGCCGTATAACAGCGGCTGGCGTTTGTTTCGGTTATGCCAGCATCTGGGGATTAACGCCGCAGGCCTGCAACAACTGGATACAAAAGATCTGCAAGCCATGTTGGCCGTGCTGGATGAATTCACCCCGACCGAACGCAGTAAAGTCTGGCTGACGGCTTACGAACATCATTACCGAGAGAACTTTTTCCAGGCAGTGCGCGCCAATCATCATCGCGGTCGCTGGGCCGGACGCGGGCAACGTCCCGATTCGCAGATCATCTTCTGCATGGACGACCGTGAAGAAGGTTTTCGCCGCCATCTTGAAGAGCTCAATCCCGCAGTTGAAACTTTGGGCGCAGCCGGGTTTTTCGGCGTTGCGATGAATTACAAGGGGCTGGACGACAGCAAGGTAACACCGCTGTGTCCGGTGGTGGTAACGCCGGCGCATGAAGTGCGGGAAGTGCCCCGGCCCGGCAACGACTCGGCATTGCTCAAGCACAACCGTGGCCTTAAGCTGAGCCGGTGGTTTGCCAATCAGCTGCATCAGGGCTTGCGGCGCAGCCTGTTGTTATCGCATCCGGTTATCGATGCGCTTGCGCCGATTACCTTCGCCGGATTATTGGCTAAAGCCCTGTTTCCCAAACCGCAACAACGACTGGTTTCCGGCATAGCCCGGCGGGTCTCGCCCGAGGTTAAAACGCAACTGTTGTTTACCTCTACGGATGAAGCTTCCACGCCGGAGCGTCCAAAATTGGGTTTTAACGATAGCGAGCAGGCCGACCGGGTTGCAGGCTTTTTGCGCAATACCGGCCTGACCTATGGCTTCTCTGAATTGGTTGTCTTAATGGGACACGGTTCTATCAGCCAGAATAACCCGCATTTGGCGGCTTACGATTGCGGCGCCTGCAGCGGTCGGCACGGCGGGCCGAATGCCAGGGTGTTTGCGGCTATGGCTAATCGCCCTGAAATACGCGAGCTGTTGGCGGAACGCGGCATCACTATTCCGTCCGATACCTGGTTTCTCGGCGCCGAGCACAACACCTGCAATGAACAAATCAACTGGTACGATCTCGACCAGCTGCCGGCCGAACGTCTGGCCGGATTAAAGAAACTACAGCAGGAATTGCGGCATGCCCAACAGATGTCGGCGCACGAGCGCTGCCGGAGGCTGGCATCGGCTCCGCGCAACCCGACACCCGAACAGGCTTTGGTTCATATAGAGGAACGCGCCGTCGATTTTTCCCAGGCGCGACCTGAACTCGGTCATGCCACAAATGCTTCGGCGGTAGTCGGTCGTCGTTCTTTAACACAAGGCGCATTTTTCGATCGTCGGGTGTTTTTGATTTCCTACGATCCGACTCAAGACCCCGACGGCAAAGTGCTGGAAGGTATTTTGCTGGCGGTGGCCCCGGTTGGTGCGGGTATTAACCTGGAATATTATTTTTCCACCGTTAATAACGAACGCTTCGGCTGCGGCTCTAAAGTGCCGCATAACGTCACCGGTTTTTTTGGTGTCATGGAAGGGGCGAGCAGCGATTTACGCACCGGCCTGCCTCAGCAAATGGTTGAAATACACGAGCCGATGCGCTTGCAGATGATGGTTGAGGCCAAAACTGCGGTGTTGGAACAAATTTATCATCGTCAGGCAAGCATACGGGAGCTGGTCGCCGGTGGCTGGGTGCATCTAAGCGCTAAAGACCCCGACAGCGCCGAGATTTTCTCATTTCAGCCCGGCACGGGTTTTGTGCTTTGGCAAGCCGAGACAAAAGACCTGCCGGTTCGGGATAATTCACCGGATTGTTACAGGGATCAAACGCTGCCGGTAGCGCCGGTGTTGATCAAACAACCGCTTCGACAGGCTGAGGACAGGCCTGAACAGTTTGGAGTTGCGTAATGGATGCATTAGACGTAGGCCGGAATAAGCCGGTTCGAGTGACAGCGAGAACTGGCGTTTCCGGCAAATACCCCCCGAACTCGCCGGAAACGCCACCTCACGCTACGCGCTTGGATGGCCTTATTCCGGCCTACATCCGAGTCCGCCATTCCAGCGTCCATATCGAAATGACGCTCTTCGATAGACTTGTGTATAAAGACGAGAGCAGGAGCTTGGGAACCCGTGTAATGTTTGGAGTTGTGTAATGGACGCATTAGTCGTTTTAATCCCCTTAATGCCATTGATCGCCGCTTCGGCTATCGGCATGGGGCATCTGTTTGGCGTCATCAGCGGTGAGGCCGATGAAAGCATAACGGCAGATATAGCAAACTGGACGATTAGCATGTCCAGCCTGCTGGCCTTGACTTTGCTGGGCATCGATTTATGGGGTAAAAATACCGGCTTCTACACTATAGGACACTGGCTGAACAGCGATACGCTGGACATACAGATAAATTTTATTTCCGGCGGTTTTAATGTCCGTTTGGCGGCACTGTTTTCAATATTGTTAACCATAGTTACCCACTTTTCAGTTAACTACATGCATCGGGAAGCGGGTTATCACCGGTTCTTTTTTATTCTGAGCCTGTTTTCTTCGGCAATACTGTTGCTGGTGTTGTCGGGCAATGCGGTCGGCACTTTTATCGGCTGGGAAGTTGCAGGCGTATGTTCTTATTTTTTGATCGCCTACGCTTATGACCGCCCTGTTGCAGTCGCTAATGCGACGCGCGTTTTTGTTACCAATCGTATCGGCGACGCCGCGTTTGTGTTGGGCGCGGGCTTAAGCTACGCCTGGCTTGATAGCGTTAATTGGAGCAATATCAATGCCGCATCGGAACAGCTCACCCCCGGTGAAGCGACCGCAATTGCGCTGTGTTTTGCGGTAGCCGCCTTTGCCAAATCGGCGCAGCTGCCGTTCACGCCTTGGCTGGCCCGGGCAATGGAAGGGCCTACGCCATCAAGCGCGGTATTTTACGGTGCGGTCATGGTACATGCCGGGGTTTATCTGGTCATTTTGTTAAGGCCGATTTTTGAACATGCGCCGTTGGCCATGGCTGTGGTCGCTATCGTGGGCTTGATGACTGCGGTTTACGGTTTTGTGGTTGGACTGACCCAGACCGATGTTAAAAGCTCGTTGATTTTTGCGACATCAGGCCAATTGGGTTTGATGTTTCTGGAATGCGGTTTGGGGCTTTGGCAGCTGGCCGGCTGGCATCTTTGCGCTCATGCGGTAGTTCGCGGTTATCAATTCCTGACTGCGCCGTCGCTGATGCATAATAGACATCTTTCCTAAATACCGTCGTAGCGCAAGTTAACAAGAGCTGCCACTAAACGCCATGTTAGCGAGTAATTTTTGTGCTTGCCCCGATAAACATCTTTGACAATCCTGAAAACCTTGCATCGACGATTGACATGCTCAATGTAGATGCGTCGTTTTGCTAGCGCCTTATTATGAGCTTTGTCTTCTGCCGATAAGGGCTGGCCTTTTTTCTTTTTAACCGGCAGGGTCGAATTCTGATGGTGTTTGTGTATCCCTTGATATCCAGAATCTGCTAATAACAAGGCACCGGAATGTAACAATAAGCGGTTGTTTTTAAAGACCAAAAAATCATGCTGTTGACCTTTACCCATTACCACGGAGAGAATGGTCAGCGTCAATACGCAGATCACGAGCTGGGCCTTGATCGTGTGGCGTTTTTTTTCCTGAGTAGTAGGCTTTCTGATTTTTGACAGGGCGCTCGATGGGTTGCTCAGAAACATCAATGGCTAAAGTGGTCGTGGAATCCTCCAGCAACGTTTTACGGTTGGGGAGTTTTTCGACCTTGGCTATCATCCTCGCGGTGCGGGTATAAATCTTATGACAGTAAGATTCGCTGATATCAAAGATCGCCCCCAAGTTTATCAGGGTCGGATAATGGCGAAGGTAATAGAGGGTCAATAGCAATCGGTCTTCTAAGACTAACTTGGTGTCTTTCCGTCCGCGCATTGTCAGTGGGTTGAGGGCTTTTTGTGTGGCAATATAAGCTGTTAATTTGTCGTTAAGGACATGGAAATCTTCTTTTGATAAGCCGACAGTCCGCATGAATTCTTCGGGGTTGTCTGTGGGTAATTGGGCATAAGGTTTCATGGCTATCCGTGTTTTCAGCGGTCGGGCCGCTATTATAACCCTGGCAAGATTAGTCCTATACCGACTATTTAGGAAAGATGTCTAATATGCCGAGTCATTATATAGAGAGCTCGCGGCGCAAAGCGCCTGACCACGATCACAGCCGTCGCCTGCGTCGTGTCGGCGATGTCCCTGCCTGGGTTTATGTCGCTTCTCTACAGCGCTTCTGGTTGGACCAGATTACCGACTGGGCGCTGGTCAAACCGGTGCGCGGCTTGGCGCATGACCTGAGTTATTTCGACGATCATATCGTTGACCGAATCATGGGAGCTCCTGCCCCGGCCATCCGGACCATATCGTCACTGGCGCAACTGGAAGAACAGATGGTTGGCGCTCAACTGGATAATGACTCCGATAACTTTGCCCAAGGCAGCGGCTTGGCAGGAAAACTTACCGAATGGATGGCGTCCGTCCTGCACTGGTTCGAGGACCGCTTTGTATTGCGCGGCATCGGCAAAAATTCAATCAATTACGGTCGAGAGCTTGGGCATATCGCCAACAAGTTTGAACAATCCGTGCTCAGACCCCGCTATCTGGTGTTGTTTGTGTTTATAACATTGTTAGTTGCATTTTGAGGCTCTGATGGATATTACTGTTACTCCCTGGTCGGCATCGGCGGCCTTCCCGCTGCTCACTACGCTAACGCTGGTTCCGCTGGCGGCCATGATCGCTATCCTGTTTTCGCGGTCATCGACTGTTGCACTGCGTTTCGGCTTCGCCGGAGCGTCGTTGACGCTATTGCTTAGCGTCTATTTGCTGACTGTTTTCGATTCTGCCACGCCCGGTATTCATCTGGTTGAACATGTGCATTTTGCAGGACTCAGTTACCGTGTCGGCGTCGATGGAACGAATATTTTATTTATCCCGCTGACCGCCGTTTTAACCTTGCTGGCTTTGATCTATACCTTGATCACCCGGCATGTGACCGACCGGCTGTTTATTGCCTGTCTGTTGGGTTATGAAACGGTATTGATCGGCGCATTTGCCGCGCTGAATGTGATGCAGTTCTGGCTATGGTGCGTGCTGGAATTGATTCCTGTGGCGCTGTTGACCATTCATGCCGGAACCGGGCAAAACCGGCGCTGGGTCGTCGTGCGATTACTGCAATATTGGGTCAGCGGTTTGCTGATGACCTTGGCCGGTTTTTTGTTGCTGGCCTTCGGCTTGATCGATGCCGAACATGCGCTGACTTTCGACTGGCTGACGCTTAAACAGAATAATGCCTATCTGCACGATGAGGTGTTGATTTTTATTCTGCTGTTCTTCGGCTTTGCGATCCGCATGCCGTTATTTCCGTTTCACGGCTGGTTGCCGGTGTTGGCGGAACAAGGCACGGTCGCCAGCGCCGTCATTTTTTTGGTGGGCTTGAAACTGGGCATTTATGCGGTCATTCGTTTCATTTTGCCGATGGTGCCCGGCGTTGCCGAACAATGGGCCGGGTTTGTGGTGACACTGGGTTTGATCAGCATTTTTTACGGCGCGTTGCTGGCGCTGATGCAAATTAACATTCGCCGGTTACTGGCTTTTGCGGTCATCAGTCAAACCGGAATGCTGGTTATCGGCACCTTCTGTTTTAACGAGAACGGCCTGGAAGGCAGCCTGCTGCTGTCAGTGGCATACGGTCTGGCGATGGCGGGCATGCTGTTCAGCGTCGGCCTGATTTATGAGCGCTGCCGAACCGCTTATCTGCCGCGTCTGGGCGGGTTGTTCGATACCAACGGCACGTTGGCATTGCTGTTCCTGATTTCCGCGCTGAGCACCATGGTGATGCCCGGCACGCCGGGATTCGACGCGGCGCATTTGCTGGTTGAAGGGATTATCGAGGAAGACGGCTGGCTGCTTGCCATCGCTATTTTGGTCGGCAACGTGATGTCCGCCGCTTTCCTGTTATGGGCGTTCCAACGGATTTTCATGGCGAATCCCAAGCGTGCCAAACAACCGTATAATTGCGCGCACCACCCGGTTTGGAAGGAGCGTTTTATTACCGTGGTGATTTGCCTGTTGCTGATCGGCACCGGTTTTTACACGACGCCGTGGCTGAATTTTATAGATCAGGATGCGGCCGCTATCGGCAAGCAATTTCCGATGCACGGCGCACAAATCCCCCTTAATCCCCCTTTTTCAAAGGGGGAGGCCAGTCAGCCTTGCACTACCGATCTCAGTTCCCCCCTTTGCAAAAGGGGGGCTAGGGGGGATTCCAACACCGACACCAAGGACGACCAACATGAGTAATGCCAGTTTTCCCGTTTTAAGCCTGATTATTTTACTGCCTTTATTGGGCGCGTTTGCGGTAGCCGTTACTGGTAATATCCGTCTGGCCAAGAACATTGCGCTGTTGTTTGCTGCGCTGGAATTAATCGCAACAGGGTGTGTGCTGCAGTTGTTTAATGCCGACCTAGCCGATTTTCAACTGGTCGAACACTACGCCTGGATACCCAGCCTGAATATCGAATACCTGATTGGCGTGGACGGCATTTCAGTGTTGTTTTTGCCGATGTCCGCACTGTTGACCTTAATGGCGATCGTCGCTTCATGGAACTCGGTGCAACACCTGACCCGTTTCCATTTTGGCTTGTTGCTGGCCTTGGAAGGCATCACCATCGGTGTGTTTCTGGCGCTGGATATGGCGCTGTTCTTTTTGTTTTGGGAGCTGACCCTGCCGCCGATTTTCTTCTTGATCGGCTTATGGGGCATCGGTTCGGGGCGGCGTGGCGCGGCGATAAAATACACGCTGTTCATGTTGTTTGGCGGCGTGCCGTTACTGTTTGCGATAATCATACTGGCAGTCAATCACGCCACCGCAGTCGGCGGCAGTATCCCGCAAGATATGGCTTTCAGCCTGCCGGTATTATTGGCAACGGCATTGCCGGATAATCTGCAAGCGTTGGTGTTTTTATTATTACTGCTCGGCTTTTCCGTTAAAGCGCCGCTGGTGCCGTTTCATACCTGGCTGCCCACCGTCGCCATGGAAGGTCCGACGCAGTTAACCGCCGTATTGACCGGCTTGAAACTAGGCGCTTTCGGCATCATCCGTTTTGCGATGCCGCTGGCGCCGTCCGCCGCCGTTCAATACAGCTGGGTGCTGGGCATACTCGGCGCGATCACGCTGGTGTATAGCGCGTTGATTGCGTTGCAGCAAACCAATCTGCGCCGCTTGCTGGCTTATGCCAGCGTCAGCCATGTCGGCTTGGTCATCGTCGGTATTGCGTCGTTGAATATGCAGGGCATACAGGGGGCGATATTTCAATTGCTGAACTTCACGATGGTTGCCGGGTCCCTGATGCTGGTGGCCGGATTTATCCAGCATCGTTTGGGCAGTACCGAGGCTATCCATCTGGGCGGTCTGGCTAAAGTCATGCCGCGACTGACCTGTTTTTACTTTTTATTTGCGCTGGCCAGCATAGGATTGCCCGGAACCAGCGGTTTCCCTGCCGAATTATTGTTGATTGTCAGCACCATGCTGGCGCATCCCAGTATCAGCATCGCAGCCCTGGTCGGCGCGATACTCAGCGCCGCGTATATGCTGTCCTTTACCCGCCGCGCCTTCTTCGGTCCCGTCACCCAGGCCGGTGTCAAACAGGTGCAGGATTTGCGGCCACGCGAGCTGACGCTGCTGTGCGTATCGGCGCTGTTAATCTTGGGATTCGGTTTTTTCCCTAATGGCGTGCTGAAAACCAATCGGGCAACGGCGGAAGCCTGGTTGAGCCGGTTAATGGATCAGCCGGTAATGGCAAGCAATGCTGAGCAGGATTAAAAGAGATGCAGCACTCAGTCATTGTAAATATGAAGTAACTCTTCTGCTAAGCAGCATCCGCAGATCGCAGGTAGATAGCCACCTCTCCTGATGGAGAGGGCTGGGGTGAGGAGAAATTGAATCAACAAGCTACCTTGGTTTAGCTGTAGTGGTTCAAACCTAATCTGACAGACACTTCTAAAAATCAGTAACTGTCAGATTAGGTTTGAACCGCTACACTTCATAGCTGCATGGATACTGGAAAGCGGCTAAATGAAAAATAAAAAGGGATCAAGCCGTGCGTTGTGGATGTTTAAAATAAAAAATTGCCCATATACAATGTAAGGCACCTTCTTTTTTTCATTCTTTCACGGTCTCTTGGAATTACGCAACCTCACGCGCCGCCTCTTCAATAATACTATCAGGCACGCCAAGCTTTTTTAACGCCGCAATCAACTTGGCTTCCTTGCTCAAGGCAAACTGCGCTTCATCGCGGCGCAAACCCTCGCTAATGTACGACTTTAATAATGGCTGATAGCCGGAAAAGCCTTTGCAGGGTGCTATAACCTTCATGGATTCCACCACATCGACCGGGATGCGCAAAGTGATCGAAGTCATGGGGCGGTCTTTAGTTAAACGTTTTTTAACTGTGTCAGAAATCATAAGCATTGCGCTCCGTTAGCGTGGCCTTGCGGGCCGAAATAAGCCGGATAAACTCACCTTCAACCTCAATATGCACAACAAACAGCAATCGGCCTTTTTCATCGTAGCCGATAACCGCATCTCGTGATTCATGGTTGCGGCCTGCATCAACCAGTTTCAAAAACGGGTCGAAGAAAGCTTCGGCAGCTTGGTCGAACGTAATCCCGTCATGTTTGATTGCGTTCGCCAGCTTTGCGGGCATTCCAAACAAAGCTGACGCCGTTTTTCTCGTAGTGAATATCCATATGAGCAAGATTAATATAATGTATTGGCTTTGTAAATACAAATAGTGGGCGGTTCGCTTGATTTACCGCATTATGATTTCTTTTTCTTGCGTGGTGGCTTTTCTGAGGCGAGATATTTTCTGCCTGCTACACCCATCTGTCTCAGTGAGTTCTCAATACTCAAGTCTCGATTTTCGCTGTTTCCGAAGACGTGGGCGGCATTTTCTTTAAGTGTAGCTAATCGACTGGCGAGTTCATCTTCAGTCCACACATTTTTTGCATAAAAGGCAATTACGGTGCAAGCTCCCAGCAGGAAATCTGAATCAATTCCCTCATGTTTTGCTTCCGTTAATTGGTGGACTTGGTGGATTTGCTGTACCTGAGTGTCCGATAATACTGGTTCCCATGTTTGCCGTGAAAGACCTGCAAATGTACAGAAAACAGCTGATAACGGTTCCAATGCCCTGTCACCATTGCTACTCAACCACAGCATAAGCAGATGATCTAATGTTGTCGAGGAGGGTGAGGGTCGCAAGCTTTGTTTTCGATTGAGGAGGATAACTGCAAAAGCAACCGCTGCCGCAGTCCAGATAGTTGGGTCGTTGTGAAAAAGCAGGCTTTCCACTTTATCTAACGGCATCCATTCCGCACTAAACTGATTGTCATGGCTTTTTCGTGCTATCCCAGAGCATGCAAATAGCCCTCGGACTATTTCTTCCTTAATCTGGCTAGCGAGAAGTCTCTGTAGTTCGGCTTGTCCTTCGATGCTAAGCCAATAGCCCGGTGGTTGTCGATAGAGCATGAAATTTCCGTAGGAGAAATAGATTTTTGTTTCGATTGGCCACTGCATGGGTTCATACAAAAGCCACATTTGATGCAGTAGCTCATCACCATAGGGGCCGCGGCAGAGTGCTTGCCAATCACCACCGGTCTGACATCCGCTTGAAAAAAGAGCAAGCAGTTGCAATGCCGCTGTGAGTGTTTTCGGCGTAGCTTCTGCTTCCTCCACTAAGCATTGCATGAGTCGTGCAACCGGGGCGGGTAATCGTGGAGGATAATCTAACCATTCCTTCTTACCGTTAAAATTTTTCCTTGCCTCCAGCTTACGGCGTAGCTTATTTCCTTCTGCTACCAGCTCTGCCATGAGTGGTTCCGCCTGTTTTCTGGCCAGCACTGCTGCCATGGGAATGACTTCCTTCCATTCCTCTGAGGTAAGGCAGGACGAAAGCGGTGTCAGCACATTATCGCTAGCACCATATTCCAGGTAATGTCCTTCGGCAGCCGCTACAGCTGCAAGGTACTCCTGAAAGGTAAGGTGGCGGAATTGATAAAACGGTACGGTGCGCCCTGCTTCCAATTGATGCCCTGCCTCAAGCAGTAGGCTGGAACGGAGTTCAACGCGTTTGAGAAATTCATACGGTGTATCTTTGGCATAGCGGCGGATTTGCGGTAATTTATCACGCGCCGCTTCCAACAATTCCAGCAGTTCCTTCTCTGTTGCCGTTTGCTTTCCAGCACGCATGAGCTGAAAAGCGACGCAGGCAAGCTGGGGTATAGCCTCCTTGAGGTTGAGCGCGTCATGACCTTTGATGTTCCAGGTATCGAGCAGTACTTCAACGGCACGTCCATAAAGGCTAACGCGATCTGGTGGTAATCGTCCTCCGGCACCATGTTTAACCACCAACAGCATCGTCAGTAGCAAAGGATTTTCTGCAAGGCGGCGCAGTGAACCGTTGTGTAGAAGGCGCTGTGCTAACTCATGACCCTCAATCTTGGCTTCCGGAGAGTCCCCTATCATGAGGGTCTGCCAGTGATTACAGAGTGCGGTGATTGCCTCTTCATCTAAAGGCGCAACATTCCATCGCTCACAAAAACGTGAAAGGCAGGGTGCCACAAGATTGAATCCTGCCTCACGACTGGTAACGATGAGGCGGGTGTTCTTGTATTCGTCAAGGAAAGCCTCAAGATGATCTACAAAAATACTACGGCTTGCATCATCGTGGATTTCATCAAGACCATCGACTAAAAGGAGGACGCGACCTTTCTTAAACAACGGAATAAGGGCGCTGTCGAGACCTTTTAAAGCAATCTGTCCGGTGATGTCAGCAATATTGCGAAGAAGTGTAAGGATGGGCAACTGGATATGCTCACGCCATTCGCGGCAACGAATGAGAACAGGTAAAAGATCAAGCTTCGGCAACTGATCTTCGCTGGCTTGTTGGCGGTAGGGATCAGCATAAGCCACAGCGAGGCGTTTTAGCAGCAGTGTTTTTCCTCCACCGGGCAGTGCTAACAGCGCTAATTGTTTGTGCTTGGCAAATATTTTACCGAAGGGCAGAGGATCTTTGTTTTTTTCCTGCCACTCTAGGAGTTTTTGTTCACTATCTGGATCGTTCGCGGGAATATCGGGTCTGCAGGGTAGCACCTTAAGCGGAACAAAGAGGCGTTCGAGGTCAAACTTACGTTGTGCTGTATCCATATCGGCACGCACCCCTTCAATGGTCATTTGTCCACAGTCCCTCAATAAGAAGGCTCGATAATCGTTTATGAGGCATGAGTGTTCATCATTAACGCTAGCGGCTTTTGTTGTATTGCGCTTCTTTTTAGAAGGTGAAATGAGGGAAGGGAAGTGCATTAGCAGGAATGTCGAAAGGTTGTCATGGCTTTCGCCATAACTTATTGGTTCAACGAAACCATGCCATGCTGAATCGGCGTGTCGTGCTGCTACTTCGTCTTCACAAACCAAGGCGTAATGTTGATGCGCTCCGGTATTTATTTTCTCTCTCAACCATTTAATAAGCGCCGAGAAATTGGGATCGGCAAATGTATCGCCGCAACCGATAAAGAGCAGCTGCTTAAATGAGCTGAGGCTGCGCTGGATAAGATCACGCACATCGTGGTTACGGGTGGTCTCATAATCGCTAATGCCGAGTATGCAGGTAGAAGGAACATCCCATGAGCCGTGAAGGTGCAAAATACCAGCGCTTTCACGACGCATCCACGCTGTGACTTTGGTGGGTTCGCCAAAATTGATCGGAGGAAGTCCTGTTACGCGTTCTAACAGTGGGTCGTAATTTAGTGTGCAAAGGGGAATGCCTGCGGCATGGATGGCGCTTATTGCGCTCACCATTTCCTTATTTATCGGTTGGACATCTTTGAATACGTTTTCCAGCCAACGAGCATAGAGATTGCCCTGAGGTGCCTCAAGTTTGCGACCCATAAACTCCGCCGCACTAAGTAGATCATCAATATCGCTGGAATCGAGCTGAGCTTTCCAAGCCTCATCTTGTGCTAGGGTGATTTTCCCTTTCTTCACACCATGGGCAAAGCCATCCTCAATCAATCCCTTCCATGAGAGACTGGGAATTGTGCCATTTGTAAGAGCCATGCTTACGCCAGTACCAACAATCACAACGAGTTCGCCACGTCGGGCAGAGTCTGTGAGTCGAGCGATTGGCTCAGGGCTTGAACACTTCGGCAATGATGGGGATTTGCCAGACGCTTTAATTGATTTGCGGGGTGTATTCATGGGGGTGAGTGCGTTGTTATTATATGAAGGCTTTGGTTTTTGTCGAGGCCAAATAAACATAGCGCTCTAAGTGTAGGTGGTGAGAACACTGTCGGCGGAGTATAGCAACCAGCGAATGGCGGGGCAATTGATTACATCCTCGTATTGCCGAAGAGGGACGGGGTTTGTAACCCCGTCCCTGACCTTTCTGCGATGTCCGAGCTAAGCATAAGCAGATGCAATTAACCAGCACAAACGCTTCGAACGGGGTAACATGCCCCGTCCGGCTGTAAGCAATGTGTCTCGCCTTAAGCGAAAAGCCCTCGGGCATACTGCTAATATTTACGAATCATCAACCTGATCCGCCAACACGGTCAGCTTCTTGACCAACTCCGATAATTGCTCTTGGCTTTCCGCGCGTATCGTTGCATGAGCCACTTTCCGGCCTTTGCGCGGGGATTTGTCGTAAAGATGCAAATGCGCGTGGGGAATGGCTAATAGCTCTTCAGTCTTAGGCAGTCCGCCGATGAAATTGACCATGGCCGCATTGCCTACCGGCGCTGTTGAACCTAACGGCAAATCCAGAATCGCCCGCAAGTGATTTTCAAACTGGCTGGTTTCCGCGCCTTCAATCGTCCAATGGCCGGAGTTATGCACACGTGGCGCGAACTCGTTGGCAACCAGTTGGCCGTCTACTTCGAACAGTTCCAAGGCCAGTACGCCGACGTAATCCAACGCTTCCAGCAAGCGGGAAATATAGCTTTCGGCCTGTTGTTGCATCGGGTCATTGGTGCGGCATTCGGAAACGCGCAGGATGCCGCCGCGATGCAGGTTTTCCGATAACGGGTAGAAAACAACTTCCCCTGAAACGCTGCGCACGGCGATAATGGACACTTCGCGGTTAAACGGAACGAAGGCTTCGACGACAGCCGGTACGCCTTGCAACAATTCCCAGGCCGGTTTTAAATCGTCCGGCGATTTGAGCAGCGATTGGCCTTTACCGTCGTAGCCTTGGGTGCAGCTTTTTAAAATAGCGGGATAGCCGAGGGTGATCATGGCTTGTTCCAGGCTTTCGAAGCTGTCTACGGCCGCATAATCCGGCGTAGGGATGCCGAGTCCAAAGAAAAAGCTTTTTTCGACTAATCGATCCTGGGCAACGGCCAGGGCTTTGGGTGATGGATGCACTTGGGTGTGAGAGGCCAGAAACTCTGCGACCTCAGCCGGAACGTTCTCGAATTCGTAAGTGACCACATCGGCGCGTTCCGCCAGTTGCGCCAGCAGTGCCGGATCGTTGTAGTCGCCGATCAAAGGTTCGCCCAGCTTGTTGGCACAGGCATCGGCGGAGGGATCGAGAAAAATAAAGTCCAGCCCCAAAGGTATGCCTGCCAATGCGATCATTCTGGCAAGCTGGCCTGCGCCCAATACACCAACTATCATAAATCGTCCTCTGCTCGTGGGTCCGAGTGTGCAAGTACCGATTCGGTTTGCTCACTCCTGAAATTTTGTAATGCGTCCTTATACTGGACATGTTTGTTACTGATGATGGCCGCGGCCAGCAAGGCTGCGTTGATTGCTCCCGCCTTGCCTATCGCCAAGGTGCCGACCGGAATACCGGCAGGCATTTGTACGATGGACAGCAGGGAATCCATACCGTTTAGCGCTTTGGACTGCACCGGTACGCCCAGCACAGGCACCGCTGTTTTAGCTGCCGTCATGCCGGGCAAATGCGCCGCGCCGCCTGCCCCAGCAATGATCACTTCCAGACCTTTGCTTTCTGCCGTTTCGGCATAATGAAACAGTTTATCCGGTGTACGGTGCGCCGAGACCACTTCTACTTCGTGCGGAATGCCGAGTCGTTCCAGCGTTTCCGCTGCAAAGCGCATGGTTTCCCAGTCAGAGGTCGAGCCCATGATGATGCCAACCAGTGCGGTCATGTGTTACTCCTAATTAAGCAGGTAATCATAAATGTCTAATGAATTGTAGGTTGGGTTAGTCATGTAGGCCGGAATAAGTCTGTTTGAGCGGGAGCGAAAACAGGCGTTTCCGGCATATTGCATAACAAGCCGGAAACGCCTCTCTTGCGCTACGCTCGGGGAGGCCTTATTCCGGCCTACTGTTCTTATCAAAAAACCGGCCAACAAAACCGCGTAGTATCGCATAAATATTGGGGAAATGTTTCTTAAGATGCCGGTAAAAGCCGATATTTTCTAGCTTTCATCACTCTCGAGACCCGCTCGTTCGGTGATGCTTTTAGGAAAGGCCTTTTTGACTTTAACGCCCAGCTCAACAAAACTGCCGGCCTGGCGGATCAGGTTGCCGTTGCCTTGGGTTAATTTGTTCATTACGCCGTCATACGTGGTGTTGACGGTACTTAGCTGCTTGCCCAGTTTATCCAGGTCATCGACAAAGCCCCGTATTTTGTCGTAAACGATTCCGGCCTTATCGGCGATAGCGCGGGCATTTTCGTTTTGGCGTTCATAGCGCCAGATGTTTTCAATAGTGCGTAGCGTCGCCAGTAAGGTGGTCGGGGTGACCACGATGATCTTATGCTCGAAGGCATCGGTAAATAAGCGTTCGTCCGCCTGAAAAGCGGCTATGAAGGCCGCTTCAATCGGCATGAATAACAGTACGAAATCCAGTGACCTGAGGCCTTTCAAGCCGGAATAATCCTTGTTACTCAAACCCTTGATATGTTCCCGCACCGCTTCGGTATGCTGCCTTAATGCGGTGATGCGTTCCTGATCGTCTTCGGTTGAGCAATAGCGCTCATAAGCCAGCAAGGACACTTTGGAGTCGATCACCACATCCTTGTCCTCGGGCAGGCGGACGATCACATCCGGCTTGAACAGCCGGTTGTCCTCATCCCGGAATGCGCCCTGCGTTTCGTATTCGATGCCTTTACGCAGTCCCGATTTTTCCAGCACTGTTTCCAGGATCATTTCGCCCCAGTTGCCCTGGGTTTTCTTGTCGCCTTTCAAGGCGCGAGTCAGGTTAAGGGCTTCCTGGTTCATCTGCGCGGTATCTCGGCGCAACGAAACGATTTCCTCGCGCAGGGAAATGCGATCCTTGTTCTCGTTGTCGTAAACCGTTTCTATGCGCTGTTTGAACTCGCCCAGCTGTTCCCGTAACGGCGTGACGATATGATCCAGGCTGGTTTTATGGTGTTCGGTGAATTGCTTGCTGCGGTCGTCGAAAATCTTGCCTGCCAGATTTTCAAACTGGGTGTTCAGGCGCAGTTCCGCATCCAGCAGCAGCTTTAGTTTTTCCGCGGTATTTTTTGCCTGCTCATCCATGCGGGTCTGCAATTGCGCATTCTCGGTTTTGGTCTCGATAAACAGCTGCTGCAACTGCTTGAACTCTGTTTCGCGGTTTTGAAATTGCCTTAGTTTTTCTTCGGATACGGCAAGGTCGGTCGAAAGCTGACGGATCAGGTTTTTATCCTTGCCGCTCAACAAGCGCATTGAGAATGCGCCGATCAATAAGCCTATTAAGGCCAATACCAGCGGGGGAATGTTATTGATAAAACTCATGCTGATCCGGAGCTGATGTGCAAATGCAATTAAGGTTACAAGCGCTTGAAGATGGCTTCTGCAATATCCAGCGTTTTATCCAGGTCTTCATCACTGTGCGCGGCCGAAACAAAACCGGCTTCAAACGCTGAAGGCGCTAAATAAACACCCTGTTCCAGCATCGCATGGAAAAAACGTTTAAACAGGTTTTGGTCGCACTGCATGACTTGGGCGAAGCTGGTTACATGCTTTTCTGTACTAAAAAACAGTCCGAACATGCCGCCAACGCTGTTGGTGGTTATGGCGATACCAGTCTGAGCGGCGCGAGCTTTCAGGCCTGAAGTCAGTTTTTCGGTTTTTGCGGTTAACGCCTCGTAAAAACCGGGCCGGGCTATCAATTCCAGCGTTTTTAAACCGGCGGCCATCGCGACCGGGTTGCCGGACAGCGTACCGGCCTGATAAACCGGGCCGAGCGGCGCAAGACGCTCCATGATTTTGCGCGAGCCGCCGAATGCGCCGACCGGCATGCCGCCGCCGATGATTTTGCCCAGCGTGGTCAAATCCGGCTTAACATTATAGTATCCCTGCGCGCCGGTTAAGCCCACTCTAAAGCCGGTCATCACCTCATCAAAAATCAGCACACTATTATATTGGTCGCAAACTTCGCGCAAGCTTTCCAGAAAACCGGGCACAGGCGGAATGCAGTTCATGTTGCCGGCGACCGGCTCGACGATGATGCAGGCGATTTGCTCGCCGCATTCTGCAAACAGCGCTTTGACCGAGTCGCTGTCGTTGTAGGTCAGGGTGATGGTGTTTTCAGCGACCGAGGCCGGTACGCCGGGAGAGCTGGGCACGCCAAAGGTCAACGCGCCGGAACCGGCCTTGACCAATAAGGCATCGGAATGGCCGTGATAACAGCCTTCGAATTTAACGATTTTATCCCGGCCGGTGTAGCCTCTGGCCAAGCGAATGGCGCTCATGGTCGCCTCGGTGCCGGAACTGACCATTCTGACCATATCGATGGACGGCATCAGCTCGCAAACCCGTTTGGCCATCAGCGTTTCAATTTCGGTCGGCGCGCCAAAGCTCAGGCCTTTGTCGCATGCCTGCTTGACCGCTGCAATGACTTCCGGGTGGGCATGGCCCAAGATCATCGGCCCCCAGGAGCCGACGTAATCGATATAACTGTTGCCGGAACTGTCGTAAATATAAGCGCCCAGGGCATGATCGATAAAAACCGGTGTGCCGCCCACGCCGCTAAAGGATCGTACCGGCGAATTCACGCCGCCTGGAATTACAAGTTTTGCATCGGAAAATAACGCGGTTGCTTCAGTCATGGTTGTTTTTTATCGCCAAGGAGAGTGTGTATGCCGTAAGCTTGCCGGGAGCAGGCGGGGCGTGAGTTAAATTTATCGCGTAAAGGATAGGATAACTTTGCGATGATTGAAAGTTTATCGTTTCCTATTCAACAATCGTCTTGAAAAATAACGATTTTAAAGTTACGCTCTGATTTGAGTAGCGGATAATATCGAGTCGATGGAAAACCGATCATTATTCGATGATTGCCGGAATGATGTTTGCCCCCCCGTTTCACACCGGATCGACACAGGCATTCAAGTTTAATAACAGACAGAAAATAGCCGCTTCATCGCCGTCCGAAAAGAATGGTGATACCTTGATAATCAGGCTATTATCCATGACCTGTAGAGTGATAAACAGAAAAAATAAAAGCAGAGGTTTATGTCAACTCCATTGTCGCCGCCGGAATACCCGAAACGTAATTTTCTCTCCTCGCTAGGCATTATCATTGCTGTCATTGGTGTTTCCGAAACACTGGTCATATTGCTGCTTGATGCCATTCATCAATGGGGAATTATATTCTCGCCATTGCAGGACACCGTTTTTAACATCACCTTGCTGACGGTACTCAGTTCGCCGCTGTTATGGTTTTTGGCGATACGACCGCTGGTCTTGCAGATCGTTCAGGAACAGACGACATCCAATAGAGAGCTGCTGGACGCTCTGGAAAATCACGTCCTGGTCAGTATTGCCGACGTTCAGGGGCGCATTGTCTATGCGAATGACATGTTCTGCGAAGTCTCCGGATATACCCGGAATGAACTGACCGGACAAGATCACCGTGTCGTGAACTCCGGCCATCACGATCAGGATTACATCCGCAACATGTGGAATACTATTGCCGGGGGCCAGGTATGGCGCGGGGAGTTTTGCAATCGCCGTAAAGACGGGGAATTGTATTGGGTGGACAGCACTATTGCGCCCCTGCTGGATAAAACCGGCAAGCCTAAGCAATATATTTCGATACGCCGGGATACGACCAAGCGAAAAGCGAATGAATTAAAGCTGACGTCGCTTAAGCGTGCGCTGGACGCCAGCAGCGAGATGGTACTCATCACCGATGCGGAAGGACACATTCAATACGCCAACCCGGCGCTGTGCCTGTTCACCGGCTGGGCGGAGGATGCGCTGATGGGACAAAAACCCTACGTACTGGATAGTTCTACCGCCGATCGGCAAGCCCTGTCCGATATGCAAAGCAGGCTCCGTTGCAGCGAACCCTGGTCAGGTCGGCTGCGGGGGCGCCGTCGAGCTCACGTCTCTGGCCTGCATCCTGTAGACAATGTTTCCGTCTTGGAGCGTGAAGAAAGTGATAGCCGCAACTCGGGACAAGCCGTTGAGGACACGCTGGAATACTGGGCAAAGACCAATATTACCCCGATTCTGACCGCAAACGGCACACTGTCCGGCTACGTGCAGATCCAGCATGATGTCAGCAAGCAGGTCGAAGAGGAAGCGGCTTTGCAAATCGAAAGCGACGATACCGCCGCCCGCCTGGCAATCTCCGAGGTGCTGCATCAACCCTTGACGCTGGAACAACGTTTCGTCCAGGTTCTGAATATTCTGTTCGGTCTCAAGTCTTTCGACTTGCAACGCAAGGGCTGCGTGTTTCTGCGGGTACGGGATGATGAATATCTGGAGAAGTTCGTCGCACACGGCAAACTCGACAACATGGAGCAGCGCATCGATTTTGGCGACGGCCTGTGCGGGCAAGTCGCTGTTTCAAGGAAATTTACCGTTGCCGATAATTGTGATTGCGATCATCAGCCCCACGGCCACTACATCGTGCCCATCGCTTCCGGCGAGGACATTCTCGGCGTACTGTTTGTTTTTACTGATGCCTACCCTGTGCAAAACGAGTCCCGCATCGCCATGCTCAAGGAAGTCGGCGAAATGATGGCGCTCGCGCTGCTCCAGAATCAGGCTAATGCTTCGCTGGAAGCTGCGCGTGATGCTGCCTTGCAGGTCGCGCATACCAAGACCGAGTTCCTGGCCAATATGAGTCATGAGATTCGCACGCCGATGAACGGCGTATTGGGCATGCTGGATCTTCTACAGGATACGCAACTGTCTCGCGAGCAATGGGACCTGATCGATATTGCGGCAAATTCGGCGGAATCCCTGTTAACCATCATCAACGATATTCTGGATTTTTCCAAACTGGAGGCGGGTAAAATCGAGTTGGAGCAAATCGAGTTTAATTTGCCCGATTTGGTGGAAGAAGTTTGCACCTTGCTGTCCAGTCGCGCCCACAGTAAGGGCCTGGAATTAAACTGCTTTCTGCCGACAGATTTACCGTTGCGTTGGCAGGGCGACCCCACCCGTATCCGTCAAGTGCTCACCAACCTGATTGGCAATGCCGTTAAATTTACCGAGCAGGGTGAAGTTTCTGTCACAGTACGCGTATCGAAAAAGGACGATACCGACGCCGCATCTGCTCCCGGCAGGTTTGCGGCAGACACACCCTCCCTGACGATACTACGTTTTGAGGTAGTCGATACCGGCATCGGTATTACCGCCGAGGCGCAAGCGCGCCTGTTTCAGGCTTTTTCACAGGCTGACAGTTCCACCTCCCGGCGTTATGGCGGTACCGGGCTGGGCTTATCCATCAGCAAGGACCTGGTTATGCTGATGAACGGCAACATCGGTGTTGAAAGCGCCTTGGGACAGGGAGCAAACTTTTGGTTTACCTTGCCATTGGCGGCGGTGGATAACGAGGCTCCGGCCCCGCAGGCTAATTTTTGCGACAAGCGCGTCTTGATAGTCGACGATAATGCCACCAACCGCATGATTTTGACGCATTATTTAAGCAACTGGGGTTTTACTTTAAGCGAAGCAGACAACGGGCCTGCGGCGCTCGATGAACTCGAAGCCGCGGTTCTGCGAAACGAACCTTACGATTTGCTGCTGTCGGATATGCAAATGCCGGGCATGGACGGCTTCGCCCTGGCTCGGGCCATCATCGAAAACCCCGCCATTGCCGACACGCCGCGCATTCTTTTATCTTCCGGCAGTATCGGCTCGCAAGTCGAAAGACTCGCGTCGGGATTTACCCAAAGCCTGTTAAAACCGGTACGACAATCGCAGCTTTTTGATGCCGTTATCGATGCATTACAGCTTCCCGGTCAAAAAAACGCTCCAGTGGAGAAGGAAAAAAAAGAGGTCTTGCTCGATTACAGCAGCAAGCGAGTGTTGGTGGTGGAAGACAACAAGGTCAACCAAAAAGTGATACTGTCCCAGCTCGCCAAGTTCCAGCTTAAGCCCGATTTGGCCAATAACGGACAAGTGGCGCTGGATCAGCTGGAGCGTCAAGCTTACGATCTGGTGTTTATGGACTGTCAAATGCCGATCATGGACGGTTACGAAGCCACACGTATCTTGCGTGAACGGGAAATAGCCGGAGCCTGTCCCGAGCATGGCCGAGGGAGCGGCAAGTTACGGACGTCAGTCATCGCGCTTACCGCTCATGCATCGGCAGGAGAGCGCGAAAAATGCCTGTCCGCAGGCATGGACGATTATCTTAGCAAACCCGCCAGTCGATCCGATTTGGCGGTGGTTTTGGCGCGCTGGCTGGGCGAACCATCCGCACCTGAAGTCGCACCGATAGCGCAGGATAATCCTGATCAAAGGGAAATCTACCTCAGTCTTCCTTTGGCAAAGAGCGAAGCCGAAGGCGGGGAGACTTCAACAGCCTGCTGGGATGAATCCGCGGCGCTCAAACGGCTGGATGACGACCATGATTTATTGGCCGAGATGATAGATTTATTTCTCGAGGAAGCGCCTGTGTTTATGGCGGAATTGGCTGACGCCCTGTCTCGAACCGATCTCCTTGCGTTGGCCGACGCAGCTCACGCTATTAAAGGCATGGCCGGACATTTTTGCGCTGAAAAAATAATCAGTCTTGCGGTAAAACTGGAACACGCCGCCCGTAAAGCTTCCGCTCCTCGGCAATTGCTCCTGCATGGCTCTACCTCCTGCATCCCTGACAGTCGTGCTCCCGCCGCTGACCTGCATCCTGTAAGCAACGCCGCAGATACCGATTTTCAGTCGATGGCCAATGACTTGACCCAGTCTACAGTGGATTTAGTCGAGATTCTGCTACAAAGAAAAGAACAATATCAATGAATATCGAATTCAATCTTAATGAATTAAAAGCCGCCGACCGCTTGCCTTCCCCTTCGGGAACGGCATTGGCCATCATGCAGCTTGTGCAACAAAGCGACGCCACCGTGCAGCAGGTGAGTCAACTGGTAAAAGTCGATCCTGCCCTGAGCGGGCGTATCTTGCGCTTCGCCAATTCGGCCGCTTTCGGGGCCAGACGCCCTATTGCCGATATTCAAACGGCAGTCATGATGATGGGTATGCAGACGGTGCGCAACTTTGCGTTGAGCCTTTCGTTGATCGGCAGCAACAGTAAGGGGCATTGCTCGGAGTTTGATTATGAAGCTTACTGGTCGCGATCCCTGGCGATGTCGGTGTCCATCGCCGCGATCACTGCCAGGGAGGTCACCGTGGTACCGGCAGAATCGTTTACGTTGGGACTGCTTAGCGACATAGGCGGTCTTGCCTTGGCAACCGCCTGGTCGGAGATCTATGGCGAATGTCTTGGTATGGCAGAGGGCAAACAGCTTCTTGCTTTGGAGCGCGAACGTTTCGCCATCGATCATAACGCCTTGAGTTTAATGTTGCTGGCCGACTGGGGGTTTCCGACGGTATTTCTGGACGCCCTGAAACTGAGCTTTGAGATGAAAGTAGCGGGACTTACTCGAATTGACCAGTTTGCCCGACAACTGATTCTCGCCCGGCTGATCGGAAACTACTGTGTGGCCGATGAAGCCCATCGCGCCATGCTGTTGCCGTATTTAACAGCGGAGGCTGACCTTCATGCTCTGGACGAACCTGCTTTGCTTGCGTTTATCGACGAAACAATCGAACTTTGGCATGAGTGGGGAAAGTTAATTGACGTAAAAACGGATGTGCGCCAGCCCCTGCTAAAAGCCGTTGATACCTTGGAATCGGATTTGTTGGGCTTAAACCTGTTGCTGGTCGATGACGATCCTATGATGCTGGCGCGTCTTTCCAAGCAGCTTGCCGCGGCCGGTAATCAGGTTGCTGTGTGTCGCAACGGGGAATCCGCGCTAAAGTATGTTATTGAGCATAAACCTCAACTGGTGATTACCGATTGGCGCATGAAACCCATGGATGGATTGGCCCTTTGCAAGGCGCTACGCGCATCGGTCTTTGGTAAAAATATTTACCTGATTATGCTCACCTCCACGGAAGACGAGGACGCCCTGGTCGAAGCCTTCGATGCCGGTATCGACGATTATGTGACCAAGCCGATTAGCCTGCGCGTGCTGCTGGCGCGTCTCCGGGCCGGGCAGCGCATCATCACGCTGCAAAACGAACTGGAAAAAGAGAGCCGGGATATACAACGTTACACGGCCGAGCTGGCGGCAGCGAACCGCCGTCTTAAGTCTATGGCGAATACCGACGTGCTGACCGGCTTGCCCAACCGACGCTATGCGCTTAATCGCCTGGAGCAGGAGGCGGCGACCGCGCTGCGTTCCAATCAGCCGTTGAGCGTTTTAATGCTGGATTTGGATTATTTTAAATCGGTCAATGATACACTGGGCCATGATGTCGGCGACCAGGTGCTTATTCATGCGGCCAACCTGATGCGCACAACCGCTCGTACCAACGATATTACCTGCCGTCTGGGGGGCGAAGAGTTCCTGATCATCGCCCCCAACACCGACGGCAGCACAGCCCTATTGTTGGCCGAGCGCATCCGCAATTCCATCGAACGAAACCAGCCCAAGGGACTGGCTTTGCGTCACCCGGTTACCGTCAGCATTGGTGTGGCGGGTGCGATGGGAGCCAAGCCCAGTTGGAAAGAATTGATGAAAAGGGCGGATGACGCTTTATATCTCGTCAAACAAGGCAAGCGCAACGGCGTGCGGCTTGAATCATAGTCCCAAGCCGGCCATAAGGTGACAAGCAGGGCGAATTTTTAAGGTTTGTCGTGTCTTGAATCGGCAGTCGGCAATGCTTCCGTTACGCAACCGGCGAGTCTTGCCAAGAGTGGGGGTTGTGTTATGTGCTTCAACTTTATTAGTATAAACACGAGACCATACAATGAATGTATTAGCTATCTATAGCATCAAGGGTGGCGTCGGCAAAACTTCGAGTGCGGTCAATCTGGCCCACACTGCCGCCCGCAACGGTTATCGCACCCTGGTTTGGGATCTTGATCCGCAGGGAGCCAGCAGTTATTATTTTCGCATCAAGCCCAAGATCAAAGGCGGCAGCAAAGACTTGATCGCCGGAAAACGCGAACTGGACGGCCTGATTAAAGGCACTGATTTTGAAAACCTGGATTTATTGCCGGCCGATTTCTCGTTCAGAAATCTGGATTTGGTTCTGGACGCCAAGAAAAAGCCGACCCAGCAACTTAAAAAACTCCTGAAGCCCTTGGCGGAAGAATACGATTTTGTTTTCCTGGATTGTCCTCCCAACATATCGCTATTATCCGAAGCCGTTTTTGAGGCCGCAGATATATTGTTGTCGCCGATCATTCCTACCACGCTGTCGTTAAGAACGCTTGAACAACTGGAAAAGTTTATCGAGGATAATGACTTGAATAAACTGGCGCTCATTCCGTTCTTCTCGATGGCCGATCGGCGTAAAAAAATGCACCGGGAGATTATGGACAATCTGCTTGAGACGCACCCTGAGGTTTTAACTACGGCCATTCCTTATGCCAGCGACATTGAACGTATGGGGCTGGAGCGCATGCCGCTTGGGGGCTATATCAAGAAAAGCCAATCTACGGTTGCTTACGATGCCTTGTGGAAGGAAATTCTGGCCCGCGTTGCCAACCTCGAAAAGTAAAATAAAAGGGACGCCGCTTAAATTAATACCTGATTCGCTCAACCTTGGAGTAAACGATGCCTAATAAACGATTTGTTATGAGCAAGCCTATTTCTTCAATCACTGATGTTCCTACATTGGGTGTAACAAAAGAGGATTTTATCGGCGATTTTAAACGGTATTATGTTCACTCGTTGGGACGGGACGAGAATTTCCGGTCATCGCCTTTTTATGCCTGCGAGGCGTTGTCGCTGTCTATCCGCGACCGGTTGATGGAGCGCTGGAAAACCACCTATAAGACCTATAATAAAAGAGATAGCAAGCGGGTGTTTTATCTTTCAATGGAATTTTTGATGGGTAGAACCTTGAGCAATGCCATGCTTAATCTCGGTGTAATAGATGAAGCCACCCAAGCCATGCACGATTTGGGTATTGAAATCGAAGAACTGATTGACCGGGAACTTGATGCCGGTCTGGGTAATGGCGGGCTGGGGCGTCTGGCAGCCTGTTTTATCGACAGTTGCGCGACGTTGCAATTGCCGGTGGTGGGCTACGGTTTGCGTTACGAATACGGCATGTTTACCCAAACTCTCGTCAATGGCGAACAGATCGAAAAGCCGGATCACTGGCTGCGCCACGGTAATGTCTGGGAAATTGAGCGGCTGGAATATTCTTTACGCATCAAGCTTGGCGGCCATACCGAAATACAAACGGATGAACAGGGCAATCAGCGGGTCTGCTGGATCAGTACCCATGATGTGTTGGCAGTCCCCTTTGACACACCGATACCGGGTTACCAAAACAACACCGTCAATACCTTGCGTTTATGGAAAGCCGTGGCGACCGAGGAATTTAATCTGGATGAGTTTAACGCGGGCGATTATGCCGAATCGGTGGCCTCAAAAGTCATCGCAGAGCACATTACCATGGTGCTGTATCCCAATGACGCCAACGAAAACGGCAAGGAATTGAGGCTGCGCCAGCAGTATTTCCTGGCTTCCGCCAGCTTGCAGGATGTTCTTTCCCTTTGGGTCAGGCAACATGGACATGAGTTCGACAACTTCGCCGAGAAAAGCTGTTTTCAGTTAAACGACACCCATCCGAGCATCGCCATAGCCGAACTGATGCGTCTGCTAATGGATATGCATGGTCTGTCATGGGCTAAAGCCTGGGGCATTACCCGGCAAACCATGGCTTATACCAATCATACCCTGTTGCCTGAAGCGCTGGAAAAATGGTCGGTCAAACTCATGCAACGGTTGTTGCCGAGATTGATGGAGATTATCTTTGAAATCAATGCCTGTTTTCTGTCGGAAGTCGCAGCGCATTGGCCCGGCGATAAAGCCATATTGAGTAGAATGTCAATTATAGAGGAAGGGGCCGAGCAGCAAGTGCGTATGGCTTATCTTGCCATCGTCGGCAGTTTTTCGGTCAATGGCGTTGCCCAATTGCATTCCCAGTTACTGCAACAGGGCTTGTTTCGCGACTTTTATGCCTTATGGCCGCACAAATTTAACAACAAAACCAACGGCGTAACCCCGCGCCGCTGGCTGGCCTCTTGTAACCCCGAATTAGCTGCGTTAATCACCGAAGCCATCGGCGACGGCTGGATAACGCATCTGGACGAATTAAAAAAGCTGGAGCCTTTCGCCGAAGATGCCGAGTTTCGACATCGCTGGCGCGTCATCAAACAAAATGCAAAGCTGCGCTTGATTGAGCACAAAAAGCAATACCTGGACATCCATTTAAATCCCGATGCGTTGTTCGACATACAGGTTAAGCGCATCCATGAATACAAGCGGCAGATTTTAAATGTACTGCATGTTATTCATCTTTACGATCGCATCAAGCGTGGCGACACAATAAACTGGGTTGCGCGTTGCGTGTTGATCGGCGGCAAGGCTGCGCCGGGTTATGTCATGGCAAAAAGAAGCATTAAACTGATTAACAATGTCGCCCTTGTCATTAACTCGGATCCCGATGTCGACGATAAGCTGGCCCTGTTTTTCCTGCCCGATTATCGGGTTTCGGGGATGGAAATGATCTGCCCTGCGGCCGATCTTTCCGAGCAAATTTCTACCGCGGGAAAAGAGGCGTCCGGCACCGGCAATATGAAGCTGATGATGAACGGGGCGTTAACTATCGGGACACTGGATGGGGCCAATATTGAAATCAGGGAAGAAGTCGGCGATGAAAACTTCTTCCTGTTCGGCCTGACCGAAGAGCAGATCGAAGCAAGGCGGGAGCATTACGACCCTATTGCTATCATCGATCAGGATGAAGATTTGCAACGGGTGGTGAATCTTCTGGAAAGCGGGCATTTCAATCAGTTTGAGCCGGGGATTTTCGACGACCTTATCGCATCCATCAAAAGCAAGCATGACCCGTGGATGACTGTTGCGGATTTTAGAAGCTATATCGATGCGCAAAAACGCGTGGAAGCGGCCTATCAGGATAAAGATCACTGGACGCGAATGAGCATATTAAACTGCGCAAACAGCGGCAAATTTTCCACGGACAGAACCATCAACGACTATAACCGGGACATCTGGAAACTGGAGCCGGTGCCGGTGCCGGTGCAATATCCCTAAAATATCGCTTTAACCGAAGTCTCGTAGGCCGGAATAAGCCGGTTCGAGCGACAGCGAGAACCGGTGTTTCCGGCAATACCACTAAAATCCGCCGGAAAAGCTTCCGCTCCTTACCTACATCCATGTAGGCAACGCCACCTCGAGCTACGCGCTTGGGTGGCCTTATTCCCGGCCTACGCCTGCCTTAAGTTAAGGTTGATAACAGCCAAGCTCACGCTGTACTATGCAGCACCCGATTAATTAGCCGGAACCCTTATGAAGCCAGACAGCGCTGCTATTAGAAAACGATACGACCGGATCGCCCCGTATTTTGAGGGCATGGAGGCGGTCATGGAAGGGCTGTTTTTTAAAAACTGGCGGAAAAAATGTTGGGCCAAGGTCGAGGGCCATCATATTCTTGAAGTGGGCGTAGGGACGGGCAAGAATTTCGACTATTATCCCAAGGATGCCAGAATAACCGCGATCGATTTTAGCGAAAAAATGCTAAAGCAGGCGGTGCAGAAACGGGACAGGAAAAATGTCAATGTTGATCTGGAACTGATGGATATTCAGTCGTTATGTTTTGCCGATAACAGTTTCGACACGGTGATTTGTTCGTTTGTTTTTTGTTCGGTGCCGTCGGCGGTAAAGGGCTTGAAGGAAGTTTATCGGGTCTGCAAACCGGGCGGACAGGTTTTATTGCTGGAACATGTGATCAGTTCAAACCCCGTGCTTGCCGCGGTCATGAATTTGCTTAACCCTGTCGTTGTCGCGCTGGTCGGGGCGAACATTAACCGGAACACCGTTAAAAACGTTAAAGCCTGCGCCTTTACCTCGGTGCATGTCGATGAACGCAGCAGTGATATTATCAAGCTGATTGAAGCCCGGAAATAGCGGATTGATATTCAAGTAATCTCATGCAGGGCGCGCCGGACGAGAGAACAAAAAACATCATGCGTTCTTGTTGGAAATCATAATCCTCCAAACGGCATGAAACTTTTTAACTGGACAGCCGTCGAATTAGGTAAAATATAACGAATTTTTGGATTAATTATTTACGTGAAGCCACAATTAGAAAATCTGGTACAGACGCCGATCCCGACCAAACACGGCGAGTTTATCCTGCATTACTACAGCAACACCATTGATGACAAGGAGCATGTCGCCCTGGTTAAAGGCGATGTTGCGGGCAAGGAAAATGTGCCGGTACGCATTCATTCCGAGTGTTTTACCGGCGACGTTTTGGGTTCCAGGCGTTGCGATTGCGGCGAACAGCTGGATATGGCGCTGCAAATGATCGATAAAGCCGGTTTCGGCGTATTGATTTATCTGCGTCAGGAAGGACGCGGTATTGGCTTGTTGAAAAAACTACAGGCTTATAACTTGCAGGATCAGGGTATGGATACGGTGGATGCCAATATCCATTTGGGTCATCTTGCCGACGAAAGAGAATACAGCATTGCCGCGTTAATGCTGGAAAATCTGAACATAAAGTCCATAGAATTGATTACCAACAACCCCAAGAAAATAGCAGAGTTGAAAAAACTCGGCATTAACGTGGCGGGCCGCATTCCGGTCGAGTCCGTGGCTCACGATGACAATGTCGGTTATCTGAAAACCAAGGCAAAAAAAATGGCGCACATGTTGTTTGAGTCAAAAAAAGAGTAGGTTCATCCCTACAGAACTGGCTTTCCCAATACCGTTTCAACCAGTTTCACCCAGTAAGCCGTACCGATCGGCAATATCTCATCGTTAAAGTCATAATGCGGATTATGCAGCAGGCAGCCGTTTTCGGAAGAGCCGTTGCCAATCCAGACATAGCAGCCGGGCTTTTCCTGCAACATAAACGCAAAATCTTCCGAACCCATGCAGGGCGCCGGTTGTCGATCGACGCAGTCCTCCCCGGCTACGGCCATCGCCGCTTGTAGCGCCAGTTCCGTTTCAGCTTCCGCATTAAAGGTCACCGGGTAACCCGGATTTTCCGGGTTGAACTTGATTTCTGCGCTGACCTCAAAACCCTCGCAGACCGCGTTCACCAATCGGGCGATTTTATCGGCAATGGTTTTTTGAGTCGCACGGTTAAAGCAGCGGAAAGTGCCTCTCAACACAACCGATTCCGGCAGCGCATTCCAGGTATTGCCCGCATGGATCTGGGTAATGCTGACCACCGCCGGATCGGTGGGATTGAGAGTTCGACTGACAATAGTCTGCAACGCGGTAATCAGCTGGGCCGATGCGACTATCGCGTCATTGCCCAAATGCGGCATGGCGGCATGGGTTGCCTGTCCGGCGATAATGATTTCAAAGCAGTCGAATGAGGCCATCATCGCGCCGGACTTAAGCGCGAAATGTCCCGGCGGAATATCGGGGAAATTATGCAGCCCGAAAACGCAGTCGGCCGGAAATTGTTCAAACAATCCGTCATCAATCATCCGCCTGGCTCCGGCGCGACCTTCTTCCGCAGGCTGAAAAATAAAATACACCGTGCCGTTAAAGTCGCGATGCTCGGCTAAATAGCTGGCCGCGCCCAACAGTATCGCCGCATGGCCGTCATGGCCGCAGGCATGCATTTTCCCGTCGTGGCAGGATTTGTAAGCAAAAGTGTTTTGTTCCTGAATGAACAAAGCATCCATATCGGCGCGCAACGCGATTTTCTTACCGCCGCTCCCGGCCGTAAGCGTAGCGACAACGCCGGTTTCGCCTAATCCCCGATGAACGTCCAAGCCGAAACTCGTTAATTTATCGGCAATAAATTCAGCTGTTTTTGTTTCCTCAAAAGCGGCTTCAGGAAACCGGTGCAGATGCTGCCGCCACTCGCGCATTTGAGCGTGCAGCGGCTGTATATCGTTTGCTATGGACATAAAAACTCGCGTGAATTTGATGATGATTACTATGCTACAACTAAGTTTTGATAAACAGTAAGAATTTTTATCAAGGTGCTTCGTGATGAATAAACGCGACATTGGAACGTCGGATGCCGCGTCTTAATGTTTGATCAGCGAAGTTCAGAGAGCCGTCCTTTTTTATAGCTGCCGGCAAGTTTTTGCGTAAGAGTATAGGGTTACTTTCTCGTACAATACGGTAAGGTGGAGCTTCACAAAGCTAAGCAACTAAGGCGGTTTTAACAACTATCTGGATTATATTCTCGAAATCCATGTCTGACATGGCTGGGTACGGCGCGGATTGTCGACTGGCCGCATTTGCGTTTTTATCGATTTGTAGCGCGGGGTGTTTACCCGAATAACTGCGGACATTTGGCGATTTTAGTATTCATGCAAACGATGCACTTCATTCCTCAGAATATCCTGTGAGGCCAACATTTGATAAACGTGATGGGTTGTAGGGACGAACATCATGACCGCGATGAAAAAGGGGGCGGCCGCTATTCCAGCGGCCGAAGTTCAAGCCGCTCTTGAGTTGATTTTGGCAAGCAGTGTGTTTGTTAATGCACCTCGCATGCGCCGATTGTTACGGTTTCTCGGCGAGAAGGCGATTTTCGGGGCTGCTCAGGATGCCGGCGAATATTTTATCGGCATCGAAGTCTTTGATCGCGATCCTTCCGCTTATAAGTAGTTACGCAAAAGTTATTTGGAATTTTTTACCGATGTCACTCAGGATTTCCAACACCCACTTTTTCAAGTGTCCGTAACTTTGATACGCATCAAGCGGCAACCATTCGTACTTAACTTTACGCCAGAGTATTTCGATCAGGTTCAGCTCCGGGCTGTAAGGCGGAAGAAAATGTAAGTACACACCACGTTGTTGCCAGCCCGCCAGCTTTTCTTTGAATACGCCGCTACGATGAATGGAAGCATTATCCAACACCACACAGCACGGCACTTTAGTTTCTTCGTACTTGCCTGCATACGTTTCGACAAACGCATCAAAGGCATTGACAACCGTATCCGTTGTCACCGATTGTTCGGAGCTGTGGAAAATCAGATCATTGCTGCGACTCAAAAAACCTAACACATTCATGCGCTTGCTACGATAGCAGGGTATTTGTCGGGTCTCGCCAATCCGTTGCCATCCATAGGGTACACAGGGTGTCGTGCTAAATCCGGATTCGTCAAAGTAGTAAAGCTTCAATTCCCCATCATCCTCTTGCTGTTTCAAGGCCTTCAGATATGCCTTATCACGTTGGAAATCTGCTTCATTACGCTTTCCCTTCACTGATTGCCGACAACGTTTCCAGGCATAGGCACTTTTTTTAAAATTCGTTTAAAGGTGTCAAAGCTGGCTTCCTTGCCCGTCTCCTCCAGCAATCGTGCTGCGGCGGCCTTGGGCTGGTGTGGGTTTTTGTCAATATAGCCCAGAAAAACGGCTTGTTCCTCAACCGTGAAGCGCACAGGCCTACCGCTTCGTGGACAATCGTAAAGCCCTATTAATCCCTCTGTTTCCCATTTGTCTAACCATGAGCTGACAGTCTCATGCTGGGACTCAAACAATTCGCTCAGCCGTGCAATTACATACCTCCTATTATTCAATAAGATAGCATGTGCCCGTTGTCTAACCCGGAATAATGGGTGGTTACGATAGGCTTCGGTTAACGTTACTTCCTCTTCCGGGGTCAGTTTGGCGATGAATTTCAGGTGGACTCCTAATTTTTGTCTGTTATTGCAATCGTTTCCAGTTTGACACAATAAATTTACTTCCTAATAACTTTCGCATTACTACTTAGCGCCGGTAAAGATCCTGTTGTTCGGGTTCAAGTCGGTCGCTTGCGTGAAAAACTTAAAACGTATTATGCGACCTTGGGAGCGGGCGCCGACATTGAAATATTAATTCCAACAGGCAGTTACAGGCCGGTTATTCAACGCAAAAGTGTTGTGGAGATCGACTCCAAGCCGTGCGGCATGTTGGCGCTCCACCCCTTTAAATGTATTTCGCATCATCAAGATGCGGTACATTTCACGCAAGGTTTGAATGAGGAGCTTATGCATCAGTTGTTTAAAGCATTTGGGAAAATAATTGTAACGCATTCATTTTTCACATCCGGCGATGCCGACCACGAAAGCTGGATTTTAAAAGATATTTCCAGTGCTGGCGTAAAGCACTTACTCGAAGGCAGCATCCAAATTGACGAAGAACGTCTTCGAGCTTCAATTCGCTTGGTTGATGTTTCAGCGGGGTGTATAGCTTGGACAGAACAATTTGATCGACGTGTTTTTTTTGCCATCTCACATCAGGAAGAACTTGCCTCATCTATTTGCAGGGCATTAAAGCGTTTTTTTGTCACCAGTAACGGCGTCTCGCGGGCATTGTATTTCAAAGTCACGCAGCCGTATCCCATGCCGCATCAAGCTTGATCAAACCGTTCACGCCGCGATGTTACGGTAACACTGATGGAGCGTTACCGTAACGATACTTACGTTAGACGCCACTATAGCGTTATTGTTTGGCGCGTGATTTTAATTACTAATGTTACCGAGTCCACTATTTGTTGCAAGTTATTGTAAATAAATAATTAAATCCTGTTTTTTATGCGCGTATTGCGTGTTTTTTATTGAAATGATGATATTTACTGACACACCTCTTAAGTAAGTCGGGGTAACAAAACCGCTTATTTTTTATTAAATCAATATTCATGAAAAGTAGGCATATTTTTAAAACAGCATGTCAAATTTAATGGCCGGCTCAAATGAATCCAAAATTTCAGATAATTATTAAATACACTAATTATGAGTATCGTATTTAGAAGTATAAAAGCACGATTAGGTCTGCATTTCATAAACGTGATGGGCCGGTAATGAGCATCATGACGGCAATGAAAAACGGGAAGAATGATGTCAATGCCATTCCTGCGGGTGAGGTTCGAACCGCTCTTGAGACGATTTTGGCAAGCAGTGTGTTTATTAATGCGCCACGCATGTGTCGTTTGTTGCGCTTTCTTGTCGAGAAGGCAATCTCCGGGGCTGTGCGCGATACCAGTGAATATGCTATCGGCATAGAGGTTTTTGATAGAGATCCGGCTGCTTATAGTGTCAGTGAAGATCCTGTGGTCCGGGTTCAGATCGGTCGATTGCGTGAAAAGCTTAAAGTTTATTATGCGACGTTGGGATCTGGTTCATGCATCGAAATATCCGTCCCAATAGGCAGTTACATGCCGGTTATCAGGGCTATGAGTGCGGTGGACATTGATTTCAAGCAGTGCTGCATGTTGGTAATCCATCCCTTTAAATGTATTTCGTATCATGGAGATAACGCCCATTTCACGCAAGGCTTGAATGAGGAACTTATGCATCAGTTATTT
Organism: Methylobacter tundripaludum SV96; assembly: GCF_000190755.2. GTDB lineage: Bacteria > Pseudomonadota > Gammaproteobacteria > Methylococcales > Methylomonadaceae > Methylobacter_A > Methylobacter_A tundripaludum. The sequence continues at coordinate 2,238,540 of NZ_JH109152.1, forward strand.
AAAGCATTCGGGAAAATAATTGTACCGCATTCTTTTTTCACGTCAGGCGACACCGATACTGAAAGCAGGACTTTAAAAAATGTTTCCAACGCCGGAGCAAACCATCGACTTGAAGGCAGTGTACAAATCGATGCAGAAAGCATTAGAGCCTCAATCCGCGTGGTAGATGTTTCGGTGGGTTGCATTACTTGGTCAGAACAATTTGATCGAGATGCTTTTTTTGCCATTACGCTTCAGGAAGAGCTTGCCTCATCTATTTGCGGCTCATTAAAGAGCTTCTTCGGGCACGAATAACGGCATATTCGTTCAAACTAAGCCGCCTTGTGCGGCGGCGTCTCGTAACATAAAGATAAATTTATAAAGCCGCTTATATTAAATGTTACTGTAACGATACTTATGTTAGAGGCACTAAGGCTTTATTGTTTAGCCGTGTGATCTTAATTACTGAATACCGGTAACGATGCCACACAGTAAGTTGACCTGGATAGCTTGAAAATAAACGCATACCGATCCTGCTTAGCTTGCAAATTTATTTACATTTACTTTGCCGTTATATTGGGCTGACCTTGAGCACTTGCCAGCCACCTGTGAATATTAGCGACATTAATGAAGTAAAAAACTCAACTTTAATTTTGGAGATAACAATGGCAACACCATACGGCGTCACAATCACTATGAGTGCAAGTACCGTTACAAATCTTATAAACGGCAATTTCAATCTATATGGCTTCAAGGCTGTACAAACTACGCAATCGGGGGGCGCGCCGCTCGTTTGGTTTAAAACGCTAAATTATTCAACCACCACTGCCGTTTCCTGGCAGGAACAGTACCAAGCCTACACGTCTAACAGCAGTATCATTGCCAATGGCCAAATCAACGCAAGCAACTCTAACAATATTAACCTTGGCCAAACCATGGATGTTGCTACGGGCGGGATAGGTACCGTGGTTAATGACGGCACTGATTTGGCCATTTCAATTTTAAACCAAACAACAACTCAATACACATGCGGTATTTCACAAACAGCGACCGACGGCTCGATGAATCCGCTCTGTGCATTTCCGCTGTATGGCGGCAACATGGATGTTATAGCGCCCATCGAGAAAATTTTACTTATGTTCTCCTCTAACCAGATCAACACCGGAACGGTAATCCAAAAAGCTTACAGCCCCGGTATTTTTATCGATCTGACGGCTAATAATAACGTAAATGTGGCATACGACCTTAACACAGGTTGGTCGTGGGGCGGATATTCATGGGCTCAGTCAGTTACGGCTAACGCATCAATGTCTCCATTACTCATCCAATCATAGTAGACCGGTTACGCAAAAAATCTCTTTAATATTTCGTATAAACATTGAAGAGAATCATGCTTGTCGGTCAGCTATGTTGAAGTAAGAAATTGAGCCTGGTTACAAATCCAGCTCGATTGATTTTGCTCCTCTACCCCCTCATAGCGTACGTCGCCATGAGGGGGTTTCCTTATCCGGTTTTATCGCGCAAAATACATGTCCATAACCTTTTCTGCGTAAGCTGTAATCGGCTGGCGCGTTATTTGATTTATTTTTAATGCGTTACATCAAACGGTTGTACAACCTGACTTGGCGAATATGTGCGGATACGGCGGCGAGTGCTGTGGCGGCAGGAGGGAGCCGCTGTTTTTGTAAAAGCTTGTGTTGGACAACCCCGCTAAAAACCACGCAGCCGTTAATGCTTACGACGCCCCAGCCGTCCGGCTGTCACAAAACTGACGACCCATTAACCCGACGCGATTTCGTAAAGCTTTGCATTTTAGCGACGCAAAAAACGTTACGTGCTAACTCTCAGCCTTATCTCTTCTGGGGACTGCTCGATTCCAGTCCGGAAGTACGTGCCATGTCGAGCTCGGCATATAATGCGACGATTAATATAAATATGAATGCGGACACCATTCAAAAGCTACTCGCCGGCCAATACATTTTATACGGGTATAAAGCAGTACAAAGTACGGACAAAGCGGGTAGGCCGTTGGTATGGTTTGGCACGCAAAGCTATTCAACGACAACTGTCGTCAGTTGTTCTGATACGTATCAAGTTTACACCTCTAGCAGTCCTATCGTGTCGGGAGAGCAAATAACCGTCGGCTTTTCAACGGATATTTTGTGCGGACAAACATTGCAAGTTATTGAGGGAGGGGTTGGGTCGGTTGTCAACACGGGACATCCTGGCGATGTCTCTATTTCCAACCAAACGACAACAGAATTTACCTGCGGCATAATGCAGGAACAAACTATCAATGGAAATCCTTCGGCTTTTGTACCCTATTGCGCCTTTCCATTGAATGGATTAAATCTTCAGGAAATCAGGCCCCTTAATAAAATTCTTCTGATGTTCTCTACGGCGAAGACAAATAACGGTACGGTAGTCGTAGATAGCGCAGATAGTACCGCTCTTGCCGGAGCCAATGGGCCGGGGATAATCATAGATTTTAGCGCGATGTCCTCGTGTACGGTCACCTACGATGTGAATCTGGGCTGGGACTGGGGCAACTATGCCTGGGCGCAACAGATTCCGGCAAATGAGAACCTTACCCCGTGGCTAATCGAATAACATCCATATCTGCTTAAATTAACGCTTAGATTCAACTCATAAGAGCAAGCGGCACTGATCGGAAAGAAAAAGGTTAGCTGGGACAACGCAAAACCTAACGTCTTTGTGATTATGGTTGTGGGTTTTAGCTCCCGCCTCTACCCACTATCAAATCCGTTGATGAACCCAAAATACAGCTACAGGAAGCGAAGATTATTACGCGGGTATTAGTACGCCGGGTGCTAAAGAATTTGCTTTCCATGGAAACGCATAAAAGCCCGCACCGGCAATGAGTTGAGCCGCAAGCGTCGCAGAACATGCGCTTAGGAAAGTTTCTATTGCGGCAGCATTATTCGGAATATTTATGATGTTCTGTATGGCTGTCAGACACGCAGGGTCGGCTGAATTATTCGCATCCAAATAAGTGAATACCTGTACGTCAACTGCATTACCGGGATAGTTGCCTCGTTGTGCATCTACAGGCGCTCTACAGATATTAACCGGATTCCAGGTCATGATTGAGAAAAAGCCTCCGACTCTCGTTTCCGCATTAACCGCATTATTGAGTATAACTGGCGTCCCCCAATCAAAAAAGGCGGCTTCCGGTGCGGCAATAGGAAGAGCATTTACATAATTCAGCACCTGTTGAAGCCAAGGCCGAGCAGGGATTTGGTTGTTAATAAAATTAACGACGTCTCCAGCATTGTTACATGCTTCTGACATTGCAATCATTAAAGGATCCAACACGATATTGAGCATGTTTTGAGGAACGATGTGACCTTGATGGTCGTATACCTGAATCCCTGTCACTCGTCTGTAATTAAAATTACCCGGACGACCATAGTTAAACCCAAATGAATCGAAATTGTTTCCTGGATCCACGTTCCTATTACGATAAAGCGGATTCCACCCGTGTATGTTGTCAGTATTGCCAGCCATAATTTAAGCCTCCAAAAAGTTTTAATATTTAATGAAATAAGCACCAGATGCGGGAAACCACGGGCCCGGTGGAGTGGGAAAGATGGCGGATACAATTCCGCCATTTTGCTAATTTGAGCTTATGCTGTTTGTACGTTTATGGTATCGGCATTGACTGTGATATTGAGTGTCGTAGGATAACCCCTTGCGTCCACCGTTATTGCTATTTGGGCGGGTTGGGTTGTCTTGTAGACAGTTAATAATGAGTTCCCATCAGCTACATTTTGCGCCGTACCAAAGTTAGCCGTGCCGTTCAGCCCCCACCTGACATTGCCGATTGTCACCGCAGTGGTATTTTGAGCATCGGTTCCGCCAACTATGTTTACTATTACACTTGTTACCATTTCTGTTCCTCGCTGAGTTTTATGAGCGGCCATTTAAAAGCCACATTCTGAAATACGGAACACCCATGTCAATTTCAATAAAAACAAGAATCCGGTAAACCGATAAGGTGCAATGGGTCAGACTCGATTGACCTGCCGTAGATTCGGGTTCATTCCTCACATGATGGTGATTCGTAAGACTTTGAGTTGCGACGAGTCAACCTGAAATGATCTTTGTTGGATCGTTCGCGCTGCCGTCAATCTCGCGTTAAACAATAATGCCTTACCGACTTTAAAGTAAGTATCGTTACGGTAACAGTCTTTAGGCGCTATCGGGGGACCCGTGCGACAAGCGAAGCCTGTGCATGTACCGGTCTAACATAAATGGTCATTCTAATTTGATCTGAGCCCCCTTCTGATGGAAATCGGAATACCTTCGGGTCATACGCCAGTGATCAGACGAATTCATCAAAATATCGGCCTTGCAGCTGATTGCCTTAATCGGAGGCAAGTTTATGCCAGGGTTTTTCGGTATCGGCATTCCCTTGTTTCAGATTGCCTGCCATAACCTGAATTCTTCCTGGAACCCTGATTTTCCGGCCAGTTGCACATCCTGCCATTGGCTGCGATAACGCGTTTTGATTCCCAAAATTTATATTTTCTTTATAAAACTGAGCTTGATTTTTACAGCTTTCTTAAGGCAATTTTTATTAACATGCAGTTAATTGCTTGATGACCGGTTTTTACAGGAACGGCTGTTTTTGGAATCAATACAGCGGCGATGGGGTCGGGAATAATTCAAGCGTTTTCCCTGCAAGTTTTTACGAGGCGCTTTTATGAATAACAAGTTCATTAAATTTTTTATGATCCTGATGTCGAGTCTTATGACGCAGGCTGCATTTTCAAACACCTTTTATACAGTGGATACGCTATCGGGATTGACGGCCGATAGGGGGATCGTCGGCACGAATGCGAACATGACCGACCGCTATACGCTGCCTCCCAACAAGGTTTACATCGAACCCTGCCAACGGGAAGGGCTGCTTCGGCATCCTGGCGTCATTGAGAAACAACAAATATTACATCGGCACGGAGATTTTTGGGTGCGGCTTGAGATACAGACGCGTGGCGGTTCGGAGTGGTTTGCGCTGTGCGACTTGAAAACCGGTAAAATCATCCGTGAGCAGAAGCTGATCGATGATGTATTCTGATGGTTTGGCAGTGTTGAGTCACAGGAATTCCATTCGTGCCTGATGCCTAACGAGTGATTTGATATTACAATTGATGGAATTACAAATTTGCCAAATTCAAAGGGACGACATGATCTTCAATCTCTACCCGTCGGTAGTATTAACCAAGGCCACTGCAAGATGGCTGACGATACTGACTTTATGCGGCCTGCAAGGTTGCTTTTCACCGATGGCGCTGGATCATGCGGTAATCGAGTATGACAAGGCAACCGCGGATATTCTGTCCAAGCAGCTGCTTTTAAATATTGCCCGTTCCCATCAGCATCAACCCATGCATTTCACCGGCGTTTCCAATATTGCCGCGACTTTTAATTTTCAATTTAATGCCGGGGCGACACCGGCGTTTACCGGTGAAACCGGCTCGTTATTGACGCCGGTGTTTGGCGGTACGATTTCCGAGAACCCGACCATCAGCATCGTGCCGATTGAAGGCGAGGAGTTTACCCGCCGTTTGCTGACGCCATTTCAAGAAAACAAACTGACCATGCTGTTGCGGCAAGGCGCTGATGTGGACTTGATTCTGCGCCTGCTGGCCGGTGAATTACGGATTTACGACAACGGCCAGAGCGGCATTTATCTGAACAAACCCGGCGATGCCGAAGGCTACCGGTTGTTTCGGCAAGCCGTGCTGCATTTGTCGTCGATCCAGGATAGACACAAGTTGTTTGTCGAACCGTTGATGTTTGACCGGCATTGGACCTTGCCGGCCGGATCGTTGACGGCGGAACAAATGGCCGATCTGCAAAAAGAATTCAAGATCGAATATCAGGCCGAGCGTAAGGAAGTCACATTGAGCAAGCGGGTGACCGGGCATATCCTGTTGACCAATTACGATCCGACGACGCTAAGCAACGAGGAGCGCATTCGTTTGAATGCAGAAGCCGATAAAGGCGCAGTTAATGATGTCAGTGTCGATATCCGGCCCGGTTATCCGGGCGGCGAATGGCCGATACACGGGGTTTTTCGCTTGCGCAGCTTTCATAATGTGCTGAATTTTATCGGTCAGTCCATTAGTGATGACCCGGAATATACCGTTGCCAAACATCCGCAAACGCCTAACGTTAGTGAGAATCCGGTGAATACCATGGCATTGCTGGTTAGCGATGATGAGTCGGCGGCTGCCGATACCCGTGTGCAGTTTGGCGATTGGCACTACGCGCTTAAAGCTGAATCCGGCTATCAATGGAATCGCGAAGGCTTTCGGCTGTTATGCCAGGTTTTTCAAATGACCATGACCGATCTGGCGCAGCAAGGCGCGCCGATCATTACCATTGCCAAATAACGGGAGAAGCTTTTGACGGGGCAAATTGACAACAGCATGGTCATGAAATGCGTGGCCTATCAAAACGGCGTCAGCATCGGCGATGTGACCATCGAAGACATCAGCGAGGTATTGAAACGGGAACATACCTTTGTCTGGCTGGGTTTGCATGAGGCAAATGCCGCGTTGCTAGCCAAAATCCAGGAGGAATTCGGGCTGCATGACTTGGCTATCGAAGATGCCTGTGCGGCGCATCAGCGCCCGAAAATCGAGGAATACGGCGAATCGCTGTTCATGGTGCTGCACACCGCCCACCTTGCCGAAGATCAGGTCGAGTTTGGTGAAACCCATATTTTCCTCGGGCCGCGTTTTCTGGTGACGGTCAGGCACGGCGCTTCACGCAGCCACAGCAAAGTCAGGGAGCGTTGCGAGGCCATGCCGGAGCAACTGGCCAAAGGGCCCGGATTTGCGTTGTATTCGATCATGGATTTTATCGTCGACAACTATGTGCCGGTTATCGACGGCTTGCAGGAGCGGTTCGATGTGCTGGAGTCGGCGATATTTGAATACCGGCCCAGTCGGCAGACCATCGAAGGCCTTTACGAACTAAAGCGCGAGTTGTTGCAGCTGGAAAGCGCCATTAACCCGGTCATCGATATTTGCAACGAGCTGATGCGTTTTCATGGCGGGGTTATTTCCAAGGATGTGGGGGTGTATTTTCGCGATATTGCCGATCACATCAAACGCATCGATCAGGCGATTCATGGCATGCGGGAGATGTTGGTGGCGGCGATGCAGGTGCATCTGACTTTTGAAACGGTGCGGCAGAACGAAGTCGTCAAAGGCTTGGCCGGTTGGGGGGCGATCCTGGCGATACCGACCATGGTCTTCAGCTGGTACGGCATGAACTTCAGGCACATGCCGGAGCTGGATTGGGAATACAGCTATCCGGCGGTGGTTGGCGGCGTGGCGTTGTGCAGTCTGCTGCTGTATGTGCGCTTGAAAAAGGCCGGTTGGCTGTAAGTTTAATATTATCGCCGAGCGACTGGTGCGTGCTGTCAAGCGATCTGTTACCAGTCTTCAATCACAATGGATCGTGACCTCTGCGGAACGCCGACCTTGTTAGGCCCCGATATAAGCAAAGAAATCCTGAATTTCGCCAAAACCGTAACATCACCAAGATCATGTTGGGCAAATCCCGTCACCGGGGTTGAAAGCGCATAACATTGATGTCTATTTTTCTAGATTCATGTGGACATCCTATCCGGGGCGACTTGAATTTAGTTTTTATCTAAAAGACGATCAAAATATCCCTTCTTTTACCTCCCGGTATGTTTTTACAAAACCTTTATACATTTACCGTAACGCTTTACATAAATTTTATGGGTAATTACATAAGATAGATCCTGTCTTAACAACAAGGTGAAAAACATTCCATGACAATTCAAACCTATTTTGGTCTTGATAATGATGAAAATTCATGGCTGCTCGTCCAGCGTAGCGAGGGAACAACCGTATTTTTACGGCGATTCAAAAATACGGTTGATGGACTCGACGAGCTTTCGAAGTTCATAAAAAGCCGGTGCGAGAAGCCGAGAATTTATATTAAATCGACCGGCTGTGCTGCATTGGGCCTTTTGAAATATCTCTGCGGCATTCCCGGCATTGAGGTCGTATTTATTTCGCAAGCGGGATTTAAACAGTACCAAACCTGTTTGCCGAAAAGCATCATCAGAAATTCTAAAGCGACTTCCTTTGAAGCGGAGATACTTGCCGATTGCGCTGAGCGTATGATCTAAGCGGCACGGTTCTGAAGTTTCGAGTACCAAAGAGCCGCCGCAACTACCCGGTTCTTTGGTCAATGATGAAATATTTGTCACTGCTCTTACCTGCACCAAAGTTAGCGCAGTTTTGTACTCAGGAAAAGTCAATGTCTAGCGAAATTACGTCACTCATCACCTTTATTGAATCCAATTTTACAGGATTCTCAAGCATGCCCGGAGACTCAGCCGCATTTATCCTGCTGATTGCTTTTGTCGTATTGGCCGCCCTTGAGTTTAGCTTCCCCAAACGCAGATTGCCTGTTAAACAGTTGCGTCAGTCTTACCAAACCAATGCCGGTCTGTTTATTTTTAACAGTCTTATTATCTCAGCGTCGGTGACGCCTTTGTTGATGGTGGCCGACCGTTATTCGGGCCGGGGGCTGCTAAGTTATGTCGAAGGTTCTGCCTGGAAAGCCCTGTTGTCGTTTTTGTTGCTCGATTTGCTGCTTTATTGCTGGCACAGAATCAGCCACAGCTTCGATAGTCTGTGGATGTTCCACAAAGTGCACCACAACGACCCTTATTTGAATGTCTCGACCGCATTTCGACTGCATATTGTCGAACTGTTAATCATCACCGTGCTGAAATCTTCATATATTGTCCTGCTTGGCGTAGATAAAACGATGGTGCTGACCAATGAAACTTTATTGACCTTGTTCGTCATGTTTCATCACAGCAATATTTCATTTCGCGGCGAGAAACGCTTGGGGCAGGCCATTATCGCGCCCTATTTGCACCGCGCGCACCATTCAACGGAACGTAGTGAACACGACTCTAACTACGGTGCGGTTTTTTCAATATGGGATCGGCTGTTCGGCACGTTCACAGAACGGGAACCTCTGGAAATCGGCATTAAAAACAGCTCGCCGCAAACCGTTTTAGGCTTGGTAAAATTCGGCTTTACTCCGGCAAATCCAGCGCCTGTGCCGGCATACGAACCGGACTTGAATGTTAACGCGATGATCGCTGAAGCGTCCTCACAAAGCCGAAAAACATGCTTTTATACCTGGAAAATAAGCTTCGCGACCGGCTGGAAAAGGGGAGTTAACAGGTTGGTTTATGGTGATCGGCCAGGCAGACGGTCGCAACTCTATAAATCTTACATGCTTGCGGTTTCATCAATATCGTTTATCCGAAATGGAAAATACCATGAAATTATTGAAAGGTTCTGTTGCAGCGCTTATTACCCCCTTTACCGACGATGCTGAACAATCCGTCAACCGGGACAAACTCGCCGAACTGGTCAAGCTGCACGCCGACAGCAACACTGCGGCGATTGTGCCTTGCGGCACTACCGGCGAATCGCCGACGCTGCTGAAAGAGGAATGGGAGGCGGTTATGTCGACAGTGATCGAGGCGGCCCGAGATACAAATCTCAAAGTTATTCCCGGAACCGGTTCGAACAGCACGCGGGAAGCGCTGAGATTCACCGAGCGGGCAGCCGAACTTGGCGCCGATGCCTGCTTGGTGGTAACGCCTTATTACAACAGGCCCAGTCCCGAAGGCATACTCGCGCATTTTCAGGAACTGGATAAAGTGGGCATACCGCTCATCCTTTATAACATCCCCAGCCGAACCGGAATCGATCTTGGCGCCGACCTGATCATGGAGCTGTGCGAAAAATGTCCGTCAATAACCGGGCTAAAAGCATCTAACGGCGATCTTGATCAAATTACCGAGGTTATTTACCGGTCTGCCCAACTTGACCGGCCTTTCTCGGTATTTTCCGGCGATGATTCGCTGACCTTGCCCATTCTTGCAGTCGGCGGTGTGGGCGTGATTTCGGTGGCGGCAAACATTATGCCGCGAGTGATGGACGAACTGGTCGCCAGTTTCATGCGTTCGGATTTGAATCGGTCCAGGAACATTATGCATGCTATTCATGGTTTCTGCCGCGCCTTACTAAAATCGGGTTCAAACCCGGCCCCGATCAAATCGATAATGAACCGTGCGGGTATGAAGGTAGGATCATGCCGAAAACCCTTGGTGGATTTATCGCAGGATAAAGCGGCAACGCTTGTTCATGAGTCGCAAATGATGCTTGCCAAGTTTTCCGGGCATCATATCCCTTACGATGAAGTCTTAATGAAATTTGTTGGCACTGCCGTGGAATAACAATGACGGAATTAGACGAATTCATCAAACTGCTGGCCGGGCTGCTGTCGGTGGTGGACCCTATCGGCGCGATCCCGTTGTTCATCAGCCTGACCGAGCATCGAAGTTCCGATGAGCGGCAGCATATCGCCTGGGTTTGTGCAATGTCGGTGGGTGCCGTACTGATGTTTTCATTGGTGGACGGCAAGTTTATGCTGGCGCTTTTCGGTATCGGCATTCCCTCGTTTCAGATTGCGGGCGGCATTGTCATTTTGTTAATGGGGATTTCGATGCTCAAGGCTTCGCATGACCGCTCCAGAAACACGCCGGAGGAGCGGGCCGAGTCGGTCGATAAAGCATCTATCGCCGTGGTGCCGATGGCAATTCCGCTGCTCAGCGGTCCCGGCGCAATGAGTAGCGTGATTGTCTACCATAACCTGAACCCCTCCTGGAACCATGATTTTCTGGCCGGTTGCGTTATCGCGACGGTGGCAACGCTGGTGCTGCTGTGTTTGCTGATGGCGGAAAAAATTGCCGATTGGCTGGGCACAACCGGTATGAATGTGATTACCCGCGTATTCGGTTTGATTATTTTATCCATCGCGGTGGAGTTCATCACTAAAGGCTTGGCCGCCGTTTTTCCGATACTGGGGCAACCGGTGTGATCTCTTAAATTGTTTTGCCTTACTCCTTTATGCCCCACATTGGCCCCAAAAAAATTTATAGCATCGAGCTTAGTTTTTACAATTTTTTTACAGCGTTTTTTATATCATGCAGTTAATTGCTTGATGATCAGTTTGGCATGATTGGCTGTTTTTGAAATCAATAAAGCACCGATTGGGCCAGGATTAATTCAAGCGATTTCCTTACAGTTTTTACGAGGCGCTTCCATGAATAGCAAGTTTATTAAAAAAGTTTTGATTTTGATGGTGAGTCTTGTGGCTCAGACTGCATTTTCAAACCTAGCTCATTCAGCGGATACTTTATCGAGATTGGCGACCTATAGGGAGGTCGTCGGCGCGGATGCGAATATTACCGACCGCTATGCATTGCCTCCCAGTAAAGTCAACATCGAGCCCTGCCAACGAGAGGCGCTGCGTCTGCATCCGGGAATAATTGAGAAACAACGAATGCTGCATCGGCGCGGGGATTTCGTGGTGCGATTTCAGATACAGGCGCATGACGGTTTGGACTGGTTTATGCTGTGTGACTTGGCAACCGGGAAAATCATTGAGGAATTCTGATAGGTTTCCACTGATTGGCTTGGATCAGTCTCAGAGACTCGTCAGTACCTGATACCGAGCGGATGCTTTGATATTACGATTGATCAAATAACAAACTAGAGAAGGATAAAATATATGCGTTGGTTAGCCGAATGTCATAATGCGATTCAATGGGGGAACAACCTCAGGATCGATCTCTTCAAGGTTAAGAATCTGAAACATCTGGTCTTGCTTGCGACCATGGCGACCTTGGTTGTCGGGTTGATACTTTTCCTGATCGATCCCAATATCAAGTCGCCCTTGGACGGCATTTGGTCCGCCTGGGTAACGATGACCCATGTAGGCTTCGGCGACGTGGTTCCGGTCTCCTTTTTTGGGCGTTTGCTGGCAGCGGGGCTGATTTTGTTTGGACTGGTATTTTTTTCACTGTTCACCGCCCTGATTTCGGTGGCATTGATCGGCAGAAATATGCATGTCTTGGGGATGGATGTTCAGCAAATCGAACAGGAGACCGGTCGCATTCAAACCGGGGAAAGCCGGATTCTCGAAGAGTTAGCTCGACTGCACGAGCGCATGGCGGCGCTGGAAAAGCAGTTGTCATCGAACACAGACCAAGACCGGTCGGTTAACTAGCCAACGCCTGAAGCAAGACCGGCTTCTGCACCCTCTTTTAAAATGGCAGAAATACTGGGTATTTCCGATTTCGAGAAGAAAGTCGGGGGGCTCGCGCGCTCGAACCTTGTTCAGTCTGGCGCTGAGCTGGCTTACCTGTTGCGGCACGACCCTGCATTCCGTGGCGTTCGCCGCGAGCACCTTATTGAAGCAGGCAAGCGCGTCCGGCTCAAAGATAATGTCGAGTTGTTCGCCAAAATCTTGAGCGAAGGTGTGGGTGGAAACCGCTTCCAGTTTTTCGTGATCTCCGCCGGGCCGAGAGAAGTCGTGTGTTCGGCGCTCGAAGGCATAGTCCCGCCGGAGAACATATTCGGCACCGAATTGGACTTCGATTCTGAAACGGGTGAGATTTGCGCGGTCCTCCGTGTACCCGCAGGTAACGGTAAGGTTGCCGTTCTGCAGGAGCTTGAGCTCAAGCTCCAGATGAGCCCGGACCGAGTCATCTATGTTGGCGACGGCAGCTCGGATCTTTACGTCATGCACGACGTGAATAGCCGCGACGGTCACACCATCGCCGTGTCGGAGACGAAATCCATCGGCCGTATCGCCAACCGCACCGTGCTCAGCGACAGCGCGGTCGGCGTGTTGGTGCCAATTCTTGAGGATGTCCTCAAGTGGGATTCGCTCCAGATTCGCGAACTGTTCACCTCTTATGGTTTGGCACTCCAGGATTGGGACAAAATCAGCACCGACTGGATCACGTTCCACCACAATGGTTAGTTTTGACAAATGTCAATTGGCCCGACTGAACGAGCGCATAACGGCGATGGGGAAGCAGTTGTCATTGAACACAGCCGAAGACCGGCCAGTACCCGGCCCCAATGAAGAACAAGCATGAAAGACTCAACTCAGGTTCAACGCCTGGAGCAAGACTCGTTTCTGCCCCCTATTTAAAATACCGGAAATTATTGGCATGGCTCCGGCCGTACAGAGGGAGAAGCTTGTGACAGAGCAAATTGACAGCAGCAGGGTCATGAGATGCGTGGCCTATCAAAACGGTGTCAGTATCGGCGATGTGAGAATAGAAGACATCAGCGAAGTGCTGCAACGGGAACATACCTTTGTCTGGCTGGGTTTGCGCGAAGCGAACAGTGAGTTGTTGATTAAAATCCAGCAGGAATTCGGCTTGCATGACTTAGCTATCGAAGATGCCTGCATGGCACATCAACGTCCTAAAATCGAGGAATACGGCGAATCGCTGTTCATGGTGTTGCATACCGCCCATCCTTACGGAGATCAGATTGAGTTCGGAGAAACCCATTTTTTTCTCGGGCCGCGTTTTCTGGTGACAGTCAGGCACGGCTATTCAACTAGTCACAGCAAAGTAAGGGAGCGTTGCGAGGCCATGCCGAAGCAATTGGCCAAAGGGCCGGGATTTGCGTTGTATTCGATCATGGATTTTATCGTCGATAACTATATGCCGGTTATCGACGGTTTACAGGAACGCTTCGATGTGTTGGAGTCGGCAATATTCGAATACCGGCCCAGCCAGCAGACCATGGAAGGCCTTTACGAACTGAAGCGCGAGTTGCTGCTATTGGAAAGCGCCATTAATCCGGTCATTGATATCTGCAATGAGCTGATGCGCTTTCATAAAGAGGCTATTCCCAAAGATGTACGGGTGTATTTTCGCGATATTGCCGATCACATCAAACGCATCGATCAGGCGATTCACGGCATGCGCGAGATGTTGTTCGCGGCGATGCAGGTGCATCTGACCTTTGAAACGGTGCGGCAAAACGAAGTCGTCAAACGGCTGGCTGGTTGGGGGGCGATCTTGGCGATACCTACCATGGTATTTAGCTGGTACGGCATGAATTTCAGGCACATGCCGGAGCTGGATTGGGAATACAGCTATCCGGCGGTGGTCGGCGGTGTGGCGTTGTGCAGTCTGCTGCTGTATTTACGCCTGAAAAGGGCCGGTTGGCTGTAGTTAAGATGCACACACACAATGTCGTTAGACAATCATAAAGCCCCTTCCGATTAACCGCTAGCCGGCAGCCAGTATTGAGTGTTGCGTTTCTCTGGAACGTTGTTAGCGATCATGACCGTGGAAAGTCCCCCACTCCCCGTCCTATAAGCCATGGATGGCTTTAGCAGGATGACTTTGTCGCAAATAAGTGAGGCACTATTTGCGACAGAACCATAACCTATTCACACAACAGCCACAGATTCAGGCGTATTGATGCGGATGCCGGAAAAATTTATCGCTGATTCACATCGCCGACGATTTTCCTGCAAACCATTAAAACTGGTGTTTGTACGGATTTATCATCGTTCGCAAACAGGCAATACTTCATAGCGCTGCGATTGTTTGACCAGACTCCTGAGCGTAGCCGAAGGAGACTCACCAGCTTAGTTAGTGTTCGTTCGTGATGAGCCCGTTGCACGCTCAGAAGCCCCCAGGGGCATAACCAATTTCAAAGTAAATGCTACACAACAACCGAATTTGATGATCTGGGCGCTGTAAAGATAGACCGCGATTTTTACAGTTTTTTTATAACAATACCGTTACATTAACCATTCGGAACATCCACAAAAAAGAGGTAACCATGACCATTATCTACGGCTTGAGCGGCTTGCTCGCATTCGCATTATTCATTTATCTGCTGGTGGCGTTATTTTACCCGGAGAAATTCTGATGACTGCAAACGGCTTAGTGCAAATCACTTTATATTTTGTCGCCCTGCTGCTGTTGGCTAAGCCTTTGGGTGTTTATATGGCGGCGGTGTATGAAAATCGCCCGTTACTTCTTAAGCGCATCTTGGGGCCATTGGAAGCAGGGTTTTATCGTTTGAGCGGCGTTAACCCGGAACAAGAGATGGGTTGGAAAAGTTACGCCGCCGCCCTGCTCTGGTTCAATCTGTTCGGCGGGCTGGCGGTATTCGCATTGCAAATGCTGCAAGCCCATTTGCCGCTGAACCCGCAACAGATGGCTAACGTCACTGTCGATTCGGCATTCAATACCGCGGTCAGTTTTGCCACTAACACCAATTGGCAGGGTTACAGCGGCGAAACGACGATGAGTTATCTGACCCAGATGCTGGGTTTGAGTGTGCAAAACTTCGTCTCGGCGGCCACCGGCATGGCGGTTTTGGTTGCCATGATCCGCGGCTTTCAACGCACTCATGCGGACGGTATCGGCAACTTCTGGGCGGATCTGACCCGCGGCACTTTGTATATCCTGCTGCCACTGTCGTTTGTGCTGGCGTTGGTGTTGGTTGGGCAAGGCGTGGTGCAAACCTTCAAACCTTACCAAACCATTCCGTTAGTTGAGCAAGTCAGTACCGCAACGGAAAAGACTACACAAACCTTGGCAGTAGGGCCTGCCGCCTCGCAAATTGCCATTAAGCAACTGGGTACCAACGGCGGCGGTTTTTTTAACGTCAATTCGGCGCACCCTTTCGAAAACCCGACGCCGTTGGCCAATTTCCTGGAAATGCTGTTACTGATACTGATCCCGGCAGCACTGTGTCATACCTTCGGTACGATGGTCGGCGATCCGCGTCAGGGCTGGGCGATTTTGTCTGCGATGACGCTGGTGCTGGTCAGCTTATTATTCGTCACGGTGGGTTATGAGCAAGGCGGCAATCCGGCGCTGGCTGCGCTTGGCGTCGAACAAAGCGTCAGCGTTGATCAATCCGGCGGCAACATGGAAGGCAAGGAAACGCGGTTCGGCATCGTCAATTCGGCGATCTGGGCGACGGCGACCACAGCGGCATCGAACGGTTCAGTCAATTCGATGCACGATTCTTATACGCCGTTGGGCGGAATGATTCCGATGTGGCTGATTCAACTCGGTGAAGTCATTTTCGGCGGCGTCGGTTCCGGGCTTTACGGGATGCTGATTTTTGTACTGATCGCAGTGTTTGTCGCCGGTCTGATGATAGGCCGTACGCCGGAGTATCTCGGCAAAAAAATTGAAGCTTTCGAGATAAAAATGGCGGCTATCGTCATTTTAATTCCGGCTTTCTTTATTCTGGGTGGAACATCGTTGGCGATCATGGTGGAGGCAGGAAAATCAGCGGTTGCCAATCCCGGTGCGCATGGGTTTAGCGAAATTCTTTATGCATTCTCCTCCGCGGCAGGCAACAACGGCAGCGCTTTTGCAGGTCTTAGCGCCAATTCTCCGTTCTATAACACGGCGTTGGGTATCACGATGTTGTTCGGGCGCTATGGGATCATGATTCCTGTATTGGCTATTGCCGGTTCATTGGCGGCAAAAAAGACCGTGCCAACCACTGTAGGCACCTTGCCGACGCATACGCCGTTGTTCGTGATGTTGCTTATCGGCACCGTGGTTTTGGTCGGTGCGTTGACTTTCGTACCCGCGTTGGCATTAGGGCCGGTGGTCGAGCATTTAATTATGAATACAGCTTTGTAGGCCGGAATAAGGCCATCCAAGCGCGTAGCGCGAGGTGGCGTTTCCGGCGAATTTGGGAGTTGTTTGCCGGAAACACCAGTTCTCGCTGTCGCTCGAACCGGCTTATTCCGGCCTACGACTATGAATTTAAGCAAAGTGAGAAACAATCGATGAGCACAAAAAAACATACGCAACAGCTATTTAGCAGCCAGATCCTGGTGGATGCGCTAGGCGATACCCTGCGCAAACTGGCGCCTCAACAACAATGGAAAAACCCGGTGATGTTCGTGGTCTATATCGGCAGCTTGCTGACCACCGGGCTCTGGCTATGGGAATTGTTTTCCGGAGACCACACGCAAACCGGCTTCATGTTGGCCGTGACTTTCTGGCTGTGGTTCACGGTGTTGTTTGCCAACTTCGCGGAAAGCGTCGCCGAAGGCCGCAGCAAGGCGCAAGCGGCATCATTGCGTAGCGCCAAGCGCGACATCATGGCCAAGAAATTGGATAAACCGAAGTACAGCACCGAATACGCCAAAGTCGCCAGCACAACATTACGGCGCGGCGACTTGGTACTGATTGAAGCGGGCGACTTTGTCCCCGCCGACGGCGAAGTCATCGAAGGCGCCGCCAGTGTGGATGAAAGCGCTATCACCGGCGAAAGCGCGCCGGTCATTCGCGAATCGGGCGGCGATTTCAGTTCGGTAACCGGCGGTACTAGGGTATTGTCCGATTGGCTGGTAGTGAGGGTCGTTGCCAATCCCGGTGAGGCATTCCTGGATCGCATGATTGCGATGGTGGAAAGCGCATCGCGGCAAAAAACGCCTAATGAAATTGCCCTGACTATTTTGCTGGTGGCATTGACGCTGATTTTTTTGCTGACCACCGTGACTCTGTTGCCGTTTTCCCTGTACAGCGTCGAAATCGCCAAAGCCGGTACGCCGGTTTCGATCACCGTACTGGTCGCGTTGCTGGTCTGCCTGATTCCTACCACCATCGGCGGCTTGCTGTCCGCCATCGGTGTGGCAGGCATAGGCAGGATGATGCAGAAAAACGTTATCGCCACTTCGGGTAAAGCCATTGAAGCGGCGGGCGATGTGGATGTGTTGTTGCTGGACAAAACCGGCACGATTACCCTGGGTAACCGTCAAGCTTCGGCATTTTTTCCGATTGGTTTGACCAGTGAAAGAGAATTGGCCGATACCGCGCAACTAGCAACGCTTGCCGACGAAACGCCGGAAGGTCGCAGCATCATTATTCTTGCCAAGCAGAAATTTGACATCCGGGAGCGCAATATTCACGAGCTGGGTGCAACGTTTGTCGCCTTTAGCGCGCAAACCCGGATGAGCGGCGTCAATATCGGCGATCGGCAAATCCGTAAAGGCGCTGTTGATGCCATTCGCGGTTTTGTGGAAGCCCAACAGGCAAAATTCCCTGAGGAAGCGACACGAATCGCCGATGTTGTTGCGCGGCGTGGCAGCACACCGCTGCTGGTTGTCGACGGCGGACAGGTGTTGGGCGTTATTGAGCTGAAAGACACGGTCAAGGGCGGCATCAAGGAGCGTTTTGTCGAGCTGCGCAATATGGGCATTAAAACGATCATGATCACCGGCGATAACCGTTTGACAGCCGCGGCGATTGCGGCCGAAGCGGGCGTCGACGACTTTTTGGCCGAGGCTACGCCGGAAGCCAAACTCAAGCTGATCCGCGAACACCAAGCCGAAGGCCGTCTGGTGGCGATGACCGGTGACGGCACCAACGATGCCCCTGCTTTGGCTCAGGCCGATGTGGCGGTGGCGATGAATTCGGGTACTCAGGCGGCCAAGGAAGCCGGCAACATGGTCGACCTCGACTCTAATCCCACCAAGCTGATCGAAATCGTTGAAACCGGCAAGCAAATGCTGATGACGCGCGGCGCGTTGACCACGTTTAGCCTGGCTAATGACTTGGCCAAGTATTTCGCCATCGTTCCGGCCGCGTTTGCAAGCACTTATCCGCAACTAGGCGCGCTTAATATCATGGGGCTTAGCAGTCCGGCCAACGCCATACTTGCTGCCGTTATTTTTAACGCCTTGATTATTGTCGCCTTGATTCCTTTGGCGTTGAAAGGCGTGACTTACCGGCCGCAAAATGCAGCTACATTGCTGCGTAATAATTTGCTGGTTTACGGTGTCGGCGGTGTAATCGTGCCGTTTATAGGTATTAAGTTGATCGATCTTGGCTTAATTGCGTTATCGTTCTAATTAAAGAAAGTTCTGTAGGGTGCGCATCGCGCACCATTTTCAAAGCGTTCCTGCCAAGCAATCGCCATCAAAGGTACGCTAGATAAAAGACAAACAAAGGAGTCAGCAATGACAAACCAAATTAAACCCGCAATACTCATGTTATTGTTTTTTACTGTGCTAACCGGCATCGCCTATCCATTGGCTGTCACGTTTAGCGCGCAAACCCTGTTCTCCAGCCAGGCAAACGGCAGTCTGCTTGGCAGTAACGAGCTGCCGCTCGGTTCTGAATTAATCGGTCAAGCGTTTAGCCGCCCCGAGTATTTTTGGGGACGACCTTCAGCGACTTCGCCCGCTTCCTATAACGGCGGAGCATCCAGCGGTTCCAATCAAGGGCCTACCAATCCTGCACTGATCGACGCTGTTCAGGCGCGCATCAAAGCGTTGCGCGATGCAGACCCTAGCCATTTGGAAGCTGTACCCGTGGATTTGGTGACCGCTTCGGCCAGCGGACTTGATCCCCATATCAGCCCTGCCGCGGCCACCTATCAAATCAGCCGCGTAGCCAAAGCCAGGCAGATGTCGCCGAACAGTGTAAGCGAATTGGTTGATCGTTACACGGAAGCACGGCAATGGGGAATATTGGGTGAGCCTCGAGTGAATGTGCTGAAATTGAATCTGGCGCTGGATCAGCATCTTAAGTAAGGGTAACTATGCCCTGGAACTTGAAAACTAGCGAAGACCTATAACACAAACACAGCCGGAATCTTATTTGCTTACGGTTGTAAAGCAGGCATTCTGCTTTAAACTTAAGGATTTATAATATGAAAAACCATCTAAATAATAACGCCAAACTAAAGCCGCTGGCTTTGGGCATAGCGCTGATTTCTGTTTTTGGTGTAGCACAGGCAAAGAGTTTGACCGAAGCCAGCACCTTACTCGAAACCGTGGGTGACCCCAACGAAAGCCAGTTCATGAAAGACCTTGGCTTAAAAATAGGCGGCTGGGCCAACGCCGGCGTCACCTACAACGCGGCTAGCCCCACTAACGGGTTCAACGGTCCGGTTACTTTTGGTGATCGTTCTGCCGAATTTCAATTGAACCAATTAAACATATTCGTGCAACGCGCCGTGGCTGCAGAAGGCGACGCGTGGGATTTCGGCGGACGTTTCGATGCGATGTTCGGTACCGATTCGATTTTTACCCAAGCATACGGTTCTCCCGCACTCGATGTGAATAGCGGACTTGTTAAAAACCGGGGCAATTGGGATCTTAACTTGCTCGGCAGCGACAGCAACCGTTTTTACGACATTGCATTACCTCAAGCTTATGCCGAGGCGTATGCACCTATTGGAAATGGTTTGAATATCAAGGCCGGTCACTTTTATACGCCGATCGGGTATGAGACAGTTCCGGCTCCTGATAACTTTTTCTACACTCATGCGTACACCATGCAATATGGCGAACCGTTCACCCATACCGGCGTGATGGGAAACTATACGGTTGATAAAAACTGGGCAGTTATGGGCGGCGCTACCACGGGTAGCGCGACCGGTGGTTGGGATGGCAGTTTTAACCAACAACTGGGTAACTGGGGCGGCTTGGCCGGTACCACCTGGACCAGCGATGATAAGAATACTTCAGCCAATATCAGCGGTACCTATGGTTCTACTTCAGAACAGAGCAGCAAAAAATGGGGCCTGTACAGCATCGTGCTCAAGCATAATATCACCGATAAAACCCATCTGATGTTACAACATGATCATGGTTACGCCAATGGAGCCTTAATAGCTACAGGGGTTAATAAAGATGCTGAATGGTATGGCATCAACACACATCTAACTTACGACATCAAGGATAACCTGACTGCGGGAGTTCGAGCCGAATGGTTCCGCGATCAAGACGGTTTTAGGGTCTGGTCTCCGCAACGTGTAGCTGCGGCTTCCAGCAATGGACTAGACAGTTACGCCAGTGGTGGTCTGGGTAACTACAGCAACAGTAATCTTGGCAGCGGCGCCAGCTATTACGGCATTACTGCCGGTATGAACTGGAAGCCAATGAAATGGTTGAATATCCGCCCTAATGTTCGTTATGACTGGGTGGATGGACAAGTTGCTGCTACTGGCGGTCAGTACCGGCCTTTCGGCAATGCCAAGCAGGATCAATTTCTGTTCTCCAGCGATTTCGCAGTCAATTTTTAATGCAGCTTTAGGGACAGGGATGTTGCGCTAGTTCCCAATTTCCAGATTGGGAACTAGCGCATATTCTGTCCAAAGAAGGCTCTACAAAAGATATTCGTAGAGCGAGCTCAAACAAAGATGAGAGACTGAAGTATGGAACCAAAAACAACGAAAAGATCCTATGTTTTTTTGCCATGGATACTGACTTTTACTCTGCTGGGAGCATTCACACTGTTTAGCTATTATAGAGGAAGTTACAATCCATTCGAGACGGAGTCTATGAAGGTTGATCTACTATCAACGATGAGGATTCATCTGCTCGAAGCTATTGAGGCAGAGAAGAACGCCGTTCTAGCCATTACGGATGAGGCGTCGGAAAATTTTGCGATCCGAGCGCGCAAGGCCGCTGATGACGTAGAAAGCAGTCGGAAGGAAATCGAAGCCATCATCAACCAGCAGAAACGCCCACGAGAGACGGAGATTCTAAATGAATTCAATATTTGCTGGGCTCAATTTAGAAAGCTGGACGAAACAATTCTGGCTCTTGCAACTCAAAACACCAATCTCAAAGCCCAAAAAATCTCCGCGACGCAAGGCGCTCAAGAAATGGGACGCTTTGAACAGAGCTTGAGCCGCCTCATCCACCGAAACACTAACAACAAGTGTAACGAGGCCGTCACGCTCTCGTATGAAGCGCTCACTGCCAGCCTGAAAATACTGGCTCTCCACAAGCCACATATTGAAGAGGCGGACGATCAAGAGATGGATAAAATCGAGCAAAGCATCAAGTCTTATGACGAATCAGCCAGGAAGGCTCTTGGATCTCTTCGCAGCATTGCCGATCCAAGTGGCAGTGAAGATCTGAACAATGCCGAGACGGCATACGAACAATTTATGAACCTAACGGGTGAGGTCTTAAGGCTTTCCCGGATGAATACGAATATCAAGTCGGCCGAACTGTCCTTGGGAAGAAAAAGATTAATTTCTTCACAATGCCAGGAGATCCTCGCCACCCTACAGGAGACAGTTCAAGCCCAGCGATCCAATGCGACTAGATAGGGGGCGCCTCAACAAAACGGGAAGCTAAGGATTTGGTTGAAAATAACTTCCCGAAACCACTATTTTCGATCGTCGAGCCGTTCGTGCTGAGCTTGTCGAAGCATGATCGGCTTGACGCGGTAGGCCGAAATTTTCCCGCTCACCCTTCGACAAGCTCAGGGCGAACGGAAAAATTTCACTCAATCCATATCGGGAAGTTATTACTGACCATATCCTAAGAGCCCTTCGACAAGGCTCAGGATAGGCTTCCAAAGCGAATTCCCAAGCTTTAAGTTTGGGAACCAGCGAATAATGATCTACACACTATTTTTAGCAACGACCGGACTCACGCATGAACGACACACGACCAGACCCTGACGCCCTGCTAGCCCGTGTAGAGCGAGAGGAAAACCAGCGGCGACGCGGACGACTCAAGGTTTTTTTCGGCGCGGCAGCGGGAGTTGGAAAAACCTACGCCATGTTACTGGCCGCCAAAGCCAAACGGGCTGAAGGTGTCGATGTGGTGGTCGGTCTGGTGGAAACCCATGATCGGCAAGAAACCGTCGCAGTATTACAAGGCCTGGATGTGCTGCCGCCCAAACTGGTTAAACATCGCGGTACGGTACTGCGCGAGTTTGATCTGGACGGTACGCTGAAACGTCGTCCGACCTTAGTTTTAGTGGATGAATTAGCGCACAGCAATGCCGCCGGTTGCCGTCATCCCAAACGCTGGCAGGATGTAGAGGAATTACTGAACGCCGGTATCGATGTTTACAGTACCCTCAACGTCCAGCATCTGGAAAGTCTCAACGACGATGTCAGTCAAGTAACCGGGGTGCAGGTTAAGGAAACGGTGCCTGACACGGTATTCGAGCTGGCGGACGAAGTCGAATTGATTGATTTGCCGCCCGATGAATTATTGTTGCGGCTCAAAGAAGGCAAGGTTTATGTGCCGCAACAGGCGGAACGGGCGATGAACAGTTTCTTCCGCAAAGGCAATCTGATTGCCTTGCGTGAGTTATCCTTACGCCTCACCGCTGATCGGGTCGACGCGCAAATGCAAGACTATCGGGACGACCACGCGATACGCGATGTTTGGCAGGTTGGCGACAGGATAATGGTCTGCATAGGCCCCAATGCTATCGCCGAGCGGCTGGTACGCGCCGCCAAGCGACTCGCTACCAGTCTGCATGCGCACTGGATCGTGACCTACGTGGAAACGCCGGAGTTGCAACGCCTGCCTGCCGAACGTCGCGATGAGGTATTGCGGGTGCTGCGCTTTGCCGAACAGCTGGGTGCCGAAACGGTGACTTTGTCTGGCCCTGATATGAGCAAAGAAATCCTGAGTTTCGCCAAAAGCCGCAACGTCACCAAAATCGTGTTGGGCAAACCCCGTCGCCGGGGCTGGAAACGTTGGATGCTGGGCTCGGTCGTCGATACCCTGATTACCGATGCACATAACATCAACGTCTATTTGCTGGGCAGTCCGCGCGGCAAAGATGCTTCCGAGCAAAAAACGTCTAAGGAAATACCAGGGGCAAAAATACTACGCTCCAGTTATCCCTGGGGACGCGCCAAGCGCCGTTGGTTAAATTGGGGCTGGGCGCTGGCTATGACCAGTTGCACGACGTTGCTTGCCTGGTTAATGTCCGGGAAATTCGAGCTGGCTAATCTGGTCATGGTTTATTTGCTGGGCGTGGTTTTTATGGCGGCCCGCTTTGGCCGTGAGGCTTCCGTTCTGACCTCGGTACTGAGCGTTGTCGCATTCGATTTTTTCTTTGTCAACCCGGTTCATACCTTTGCGGTTGCGGATGTCCAGTATTTAGTGACATTCTTAATTATGCTGCTGGTGGGGTTGATTATCAGCCATCTGACCAGCAACATGCGTTCCCAGGCGAAGGTTGCCTCGCATCGGGAACGGCGCGCTAATGTTCTTTACGCGCTGAGTGAAGAGCTGGCGGCCAGCCGCACCGTAGCGGATACTGCCAGAATCGCCGCGCGTCATATTCAGGATGAATTCGGTGGCGCCAGCGTATTGCTGTTTCCCGTGGATGACAGCCGGATAGCCTACCCGCTGGATCCGCCCGCCCCGGAGTCCTTGCGCGATTGCGATCTCAGCGTGGCGCAGTGGGTTTTCGACCACGACCAAATGGCCGGACAAGGCACCGATACCTTACCCGGAGCCGGTGCGGTGTTTTTTCCTATGTCCGGTTTTCGTGGTGTCATCGGTGTGTTGGCTTTGCGCGCCGCCAATCTACGGCGGGTGTTTCTACCCGAACAGCGTCGGCTGTTGGATACCTTTATCAGCCAGATTGCCCAAACCGTTGAACGGGTGCGTCTTTCCGAAGAAGCGCAACAGACGCAATTGCGCATGGAATCCGAGACCCTGCGCAACTCTTTGCTCAGCGCCATTTCCCATGATTTACGCACGCCTTTGGCGTCCATCGTCGGTGCCGCCAGTACCTTGGTGGAAGAGGATGCCCAGCTTGCCCCTCCTGATCGGCAGGAATTGAGTCTGACCATTTATGACGAAGCGCTACGCATGTCGAATCTGACCAATAATATTCTGGATATGGCCCGTCTGGATGCAGGGCAGGCATCGCTGAACCGGCAATGGTATCCGTTGGATGAAATTATCGGCGGCACTTTGACGCGGATGCACAAGCGGCTTGAAGGACGTGTGATCAACACCAAGCTGCCGGATGATCTGTGTCTGGTGCGCGTTGATGCGGTACTGATCGAACAGGTGCTGGTCAATATTTTGGAAAATGCCTGCAAATATACGCCGACGGGCAGCCCTATCGACATTATTGCCGAAATTTCCGCTCATATGTTAAAGGTGACGGTAGCGGATCGCGGCCCCGGTATCCCGCCGGGAGAAGAGGAAAAACTGTTCGATAAATTCTATCGGGTACATCGGGAAGGTACGCAAAGCGGCGTCGGCCTCGGATTGGCTATTTGCAAGGCCATTATTATCGCGCATGGCGGCGTTATCGGAGCCGCCAATAGGCTTGGCGGCGGGGCGCAATTCTTTTTTCTGCTACCCGTAGACGAAGCGCCGCCGCAATTGGCAGTGGAACA
The DNA here is from genome assembly GCF_000190755.2 of Methylobacter tundripaludum SV96. Lineage (GTDB taxonomy): Bacteria > Pseudomonadota > Gammaproteobacteria > Methylococcales > Methylomonadaceae > Methylobacter_A > Methylobacter_A tundripaludum. The sequence continues at coordinate 2,263,613 of NZ_JH109152.1, forward strand.
GCTGCAAGATGAATAACACTAAACCTGTCATTGTGGTCATCGAGGACGACCCGCAAATCCGCCGGTTTTTGCGTACCGGCCTGAGCGTGCAGGGATTTCAGGTGATTGAGGCCGGAACCGGCGAACGGGGCGTTGTGGAAATCGGCACGCGCAAACCGGAGCTGGTCATCCTCGACCTGGGTTTGCCGGGCATGGATGGCATAGAGGTGATCCGCAAGGTGCGCGAGTGGTCTGCCGTGCCGATCATTGTGCTGTCGGCCAGGAGTCAGGAAAGCAACAAGATAGCCGCGCTGGATGCCGGAGCGGACGATTACTTGACTAAGCCGTTCAGCATCGGCGAACTGCTGGCGCGTATCCGCGTATCGCTACGTCATGCCGCGCAGCTTGCCGGGGACAGCGTTGAAACGCTGTTTAGCGTCGGCGATTTACAGGTTGATTTATCCCGGCGCAGCGTACATATCGGCGACCGGGAAATTCATCTGACCCCGATCGAATACCGGCTGCTGACCGTGTTGATTCATCATGCGGGCAAAGTACTGACGCATCGACAGTTATTGCTGGATGTTTGGGGGCCTGCCTACGTGGAGCACGCCCACTATGTGCGGATTTACATGGGACAATTGCGCCGGAAACTTGAGGCTGATCCTACTCAGCCGCGTTATCTGCTGACCGAAGCGGGCGTGGGGTATCGGTTGGCGGGTGGGGAATAAATTGAAAAATTTTTATCGTTTCCACGCTCCAGCGCTCATCGTCATACACATCTTGAAGTAGGCCGGAATAAGCCTGTCCGCGCGTTCAGCGCAGGACAGGGGTTTCCGGCATTTCGAAGCTCAAGAGTTGCCGGAAACGCCCGCCCTTGCTGTCGCCGGGCGAGCTTATTCCGGCCTACATCCGAGTCAGCCATTCCAGACGCTTAGCGTCATCCTGCAAGATTAGGTGGAGCAATTGCCGAGCAAACCGCCAATTAATGTTCAGAAGCCGGTGAATAGAAAATCAAGTGCAGAAATAATTTCATGACGCCGGCCTGTTAGTGAGTCGACTTTTTCACCGATAGCCCGAACTGGAACGCCAGCCAATTCCGCTGTAGACATAAACACAGCGGTATTTCTTATTGTGAATTCAGGATTAAGATGTTTGATCGCTTTACCCATAGCCGAAGCGGATACGAGGGGTACGACTACGCGTGTTGAAAGGTTATCGAGCAAGTCAGACTGAACATCGAGTAGATAAGGAATTGTTTGATTTGTGGCTTTATTTGGGTTTTCAAAGACATCGAACTGCGCCATCAAAATTTCCTTAAACCGTCGCTGAACACGCTGTCTGTTTCAATGCGCCGATTGTAAGCGTCAATGGCTTCGCGATTTTCTTCGCGCCATTCCCTGCGTTTTTCTTCCAGCAGCATTTCGACAAGGCGTTGCTCTAATGCCTTGGAAAGATTGATGTGCAGGGCTTTTGCCTTTTGAAGCAGGTCGCTGTTGATGCTGAGATTTGTAGGTTTTTTCGAGGCATGAGTGTCATAGAAACTTTCTTGCATGATGCGCTCCATATACGAATTTTTGATGCGCATATTGTGTCAACCAGAATGCGCATTGGCAAGAGGTTTTAATGCGCCCTATGTGCGGATTTACAGGGGGCAATTGCGCCGGAAGCTTGAAGCGGATCCTACCCAGCCGCGTTATTTGCTGACCGAAGCGGGCGTTGGGTATCGGTTGGCGGGTGGGGAGTGAGCTTATGGGGAGAAGGGTGTTGCCGATCAGGAAGTATCAGCGGCTTTCTGCGAATCGTTCAATCGTGGTACACAGCTCTTCATCAAGCAGTTCTCTTTTGGAAGCTATTCTATTAGCAAGACAGCCTTTTACTTCATTTACAAATTGGAATCCTCCAAGTTTATATTCCCGATGGAAGATTGAACAAAATTTATACAATGCCCTTTTCCCATCTAAAATCCTTGAAAGCTTATCCCACCGCATGTCTGGGTTTTCTTCATTGTTGGTGAATGCTGAAATTTGATTTATATCTTTTGAAAATTCGCTGGATTCAAGCGTGATTTTAGAAGATGAAAGATAATTATTTAATGCCGTATGTAAACTTTCGCCCGAATAAGCGCGTCCAAAGCCTTCGTCTGGAGCGGAAATGCTCTTCTTAGCCAGAACAGTACTAAATGCAGTGAGTTTTATTAAATCATCTTCATGATTTAGCAGCGTTCCTGTCGAAATTTCCGGCGGATTAGATGACCTACATTGCAGCTCTGCTCTAAAAGCCTCCGGCTTTAATAAATAATTTTCCATTTCCCAGCGGCGAAGCACGTGAATATTCTGTCCATAAGGCGAGGAAGCATGAAACTTGACATCATCAGTTTCCCAAAAAATATCCTGTTTATCATCATCCCCCAAAAGCTTATCCCTATCTACAATACCGTAAGCGGTTAATTGCTGGTTTTCAGCTTCCTTAACTTTGCGTAACACAGCATTGCATCCACCGCCACCTTTATTACTGCCGTCTTCCGCACTTTCAAAACTGATTTTATCTTGATAATGACTGAACCAATGATCGCTAAAAATACGCACATCTTCAGTTGACTCTAAAAATACTTTAATACCCCCCTCATACTTGCTGTCGATAAAATCAGGTGCTATCCCTTTAAAACTACTCATAATATTTCCCTATTTAATTCAAATTAATTCTTGTTGCTCGATTAAATCACCACCAAGATATAAACTTTCCTTCTCGATGTTCATCGACGTAGTAAAACGTCTTAGTATTTCAGTCGAATGGGTTGTCATAATAACGGTAAAGCCGGGATGATCTTCCGCCAATTTTTCCAATGCATTATAAAGACGATGTTGCCAACGAATATGCAGATGCGCATCGATTTCATCGATCAGGATAATGGTATTGGCTGTTCCATGCGCGCCTATTCGAAGAAACAAATGGGCTAGGCTTTTTTCACCACTACTCAATCTATCCAGCCTGTGGATTTCACCATCACCCGCATCAACCAGAGCTTCAGGCGGTACCTTTCGCACACCCTTTAAACGTTTCGGAGTGTCAACGAAAACTTGTTCGTCTATAAGTTTCTGTGCCGCTTCGAAAGAACCGTTCTCCAGCCATTTAAGCCAGATAACCAGATTATCCAGCGAATCACGCCATAAAGTACTATGCGCATCGAAAGCATAGAGAGGCCGATAATTCCAGTGCGATGGCTGACTAATATTGCGACCGTTACCGTTATTATCATCACTAATGCCGGGAATATCCCGATAGGCTGAAAAATAGAGCGCTGTCGGCAAATGGAAGCCAGGTTGAAGAAAGTGTTCTTCATGCGCATTTTCCAGGCTTGCCCGGATAGTTGAAGATAAGTCTAATAGCAGCTCATCTTTACGGGACATAATAGCCTCGTAACGCCCTGGAACCGGACTACGAAACCCCACACGATGCCAATTTTCCGCGTTATGCATGGTCAATAGTTCATCCGTCCAGGGTTTAAGAAAAACCTCCTCGCCAATTCTTCCAGCAAGCACCGATAACACAATGGACATATCCCGGCCTTGCCAATGTAAGCGCACCCAAAAATCCAATTGAGCTCGCCCGTCTTTTTTATCCAGGTCTTCATGCCCGTAAGTGGAAATTTCCTTTTTACCCAATAAATTCATCAGACAGGAAAATATCTCCAATGCCGTAGTTTTACCCATTCCATTGGCAGAAACCACCATATAAAAATTGCACGGATGATGCTTGCTGTCAGTGAAGTCTATTTCGTGAACATTCCTAAATGGGCCAATGCGATCTAAGGTTAGAAATAAAGGCCGAAATTCATATATTTTCAATTCATCCATAGTATTTACCTTCAAGAATTTATCGACCAAATTTTTGGATGGCTAAAGCAATCTCGCTATCGCCGATTTTCGCTCCGTGTACCCGTATCGGTTCCAGTTGATCCGTCAACTTTATTAGCATGTCGCCTTTACCCAACAATGCTTCTGCGCCTTTTTGATCGAGAATGATTGAAGATTCCGTGTGTTTTTGCACTCTTAAAGCAATCCTGACCGGAATATTGCTACGCAAAAGCCCGCTGAACGTTGCTGCATCTGGTCTTTGTGTAGCCAACACCAAATGTATCCCGGTAGAACGTGCTTTTTGGGCAAGTCTCACCAATGGAGTTTCCAGTTCCCGCGATTGCATCAACAAATCGGCCAGCTCTTCAACCACCACCACAATACGGGGTAAAGCCGATTTTTTGGAAGCCTCATCAATATCACGGACCCCCATTTCTACGAATAAGCGGTTCCTGGCCTCCATCGTCTCAACCAGTTCATCTAACATATTGGCTGCTTCTAACGTAGATTTAGCAACAAAACCACCGAATAAATTCGGCAACTTTGCATAAGCGTTCAATTCAGTGCCTTTAGGATCAATCAATGCAAACTGAAGCTTTTCTTGGCTTTGAGTTTTAAGTAACGAGCAAATCAAACTATGCAAACAGACGGTTTTACCGCTTCCCGTAGCTCCAGCCAATAAAACATGAGGGGCTTCCGCCAAATCCATGTTGAAATTCTCGCCGAGAACGGTTTGTCCCAGCCAGACTGGTAATTTTTCAGGATGCGGGAGATCAGCCCATTCATTCAATCTGGCGGGAGCAACGGTTTTCCAATGTTCTGGGGAACGAGGAATATCCAGATTTACGACGCCCGCTTCTTTGTTGCCGGATAAGGTAATCGCATTTTCAGGAAGACCCAAACGAAAAGATAACTTACTTAAACCTTTTTTTAAGTTATCGAGATGATTGATATTGGCTAGATAAAGGGCGTAACGATCTAAACGGATGCCTTGTTTTATATCGCGAATAGCTGCATGTACGCTGATTTCAGCCAATGCATCAAGCAATAAATCAGTCTCGGTTGCCACGGCGAGTTGGGCATTGTCGGATGTTAGACCTTGAAATAATTCTTCCCGCAACCAATTAATAAAATTATGGCCGGCGTTCCAACTGGTGCGTATTTCTCTCAGTCCTCGGCGTATATGGCGTTGCAAGAGTTTTTTATACTCTTGATCCGAAGCAAATAAATCTTCTTGATGATAAACACTTAATAAAGCGCGTACAGCATCATCAAAATCGTGAAAGCCTTTTTCATTTTCTGATTTTCCAAAGCCAGTGACCACCTCTAAATCGTAATCCCTTCCTTTCTTCTCGATAGTATCCAAACCGGATTCAGGCGGCGTTTCTATCCTTAAAGATTTTGCCAAAGCCAAGCGCAATACCCGGTATTTTGCTGCATCAGGTGTGCGAAAACCTAAGCTTCTAACTTGCAGAATAATATTTTCATCTTCTTCACTAATCGAGATATTAGCCATGATTCACTTCCTGCCTTGAAGTAATCGGTTCCACCGTAGTGCTATTACCGTCAATGTTGTGTAAAAGATATTCCCGGTAAATATAGGGGGCTAGTAATTCCCGTTTTCTTTCGTCCAGTTCCGAGTCGGTAGGCAATAAGATGACCTGAGAGCCTGCATTGGGATAATACTTTTCCAACAAATTGTCCTGATGGCGTTTATCGATACGACCCAAGGGCGTATCAATGACGACCGGTAACTGTCGGTCGGCCGCTTCTTTTAAAGCCCACAATAAGGCGGTAGCACAAAGCTGTTTCATGCCTGCCGACAAACTGCTCATTGGTATGATTTCGCCGGATTTGCCGTGATAACTCAATGCAAAACTATCATTAATTTTTACCTCGGCAATAAGTTGGTTGGAATCCAATAATTCATGTAAATGACGGTTAAAAGCCTGTTCCACGCTATTCCGTTTTCTGGCTTTTATTTTTTGTTTATAAGCATCCAATAATGCCAGCATATTATCTAACAAGGTCAAACGGTCACGTGCTTTTAAGGCATTTTTCACCTGAGCTTGGGAAATATTAATAGCGCTCTCTGCTTTAGTGAGTTCTCGGCCTGTAATGTGTTGTTCCTGTTTAAGCCGTTCCGATTCGACTCTTTGATTTAATAAATGATTTTGTATCGCTTCTTCATCGTATTCTAGTTTTTTCAGATCAACTTTATTTTCATCGGAAAGTTGGCTGACAGTTTGTAACTCATCGTCTATATCTACAATTTCCTGGCTAGCGGCAATTGCATTATTTAAACGATGAAACAGCTCATTCGCCGGATTTTGTTCAGGTTGATAGGCGGCAAAAAAATTAGCCAACTTACGCGCCCTGCCGGTATCCAAAACAAACAATGCCTGTTCTTCATCATTACTAATGTCTCTGGCATCTATTAATTTGGCGATACGTTCCTGGTAAAAATTGGCTTGCGCAGTGGTTAAACGAGTGTTTGGATAAGGTGGTTTATTAAAGATTTCAGTCAACTCATCTTTAAGCGAATGGATTAACTCAGACATTTCATTGCCTTTGCTGAAAGCACAAGTTTCGGCGACATGCATGGCTTGTAGGGCTAAATCGGCATTCAAACGCAAAAAAGCATCATGTTCAAAAGCCGTAGAAATGTCGGATAATGCCTCGGCCTGCTGCTTTTCAAGCTGGCGTTTGTTTTCTTCCAAACGAGCATTTTTTTCTATCGATCCGGTTCCGGTCAGATTGCGCATTTTGCGGCGTGTATCATTCAATGCGTCTTCCTGAGCTTCTATGTCGGCATCGATCTCTTCTTGAGCTTGTTGCAAGGTTTCTAAATGAAGATGCAGTTCTTCAAGCCGGTGCTCGGCCTTGGTATGGGCTTCTCTTGCTTGGGCATCCATTGCATCCTTCTGATATTCCCGGCGTAGTTCCCTAACTACGGTTTTTATATTGTCCGCAGGGCGAATGTTCAGTAATAACTCCATTTTTTCAATAGTTTGATTGCGATTGGCTTCTGCCAAATAGCCTATTTCTTCTGCATCGAAAAAAAAGAAAGGGATATAATCCAAAGGCAATAACTCGGACAAATATTGCTGCGCAGTATCACCTTTAAGCAGCGGTTTACGCGGCGCTTGGATTTCCAATTGATCATAGTAATTATCGTTGCTTAAATCCCAACAACGCGAGATATGGATTTCCTGATTGGAAGAGTCAAGTAACACTGCCTTGATGCTGCATTGCATGTTTTTCTCGGCTCTGGCTTTTTGATTTAAAATTCCCCACCAGTCTTTGTGTCCCAAGACAAAGCTTTTCGGCTGAGTCACTGAACCCCGCTGAACGCTTGCGGTCAAATCCTTAGTGACGCCGCCAAACAGCAACTTAACACTATTGAGGAAGCTGGTTTTCCCTAAGCCATTGCGGCCCATGATAATTACAATATTCCGATGCCCGTCCGGGTTCGGGCTTAAATCGAAATCATGGGTTCCATAATAGGAAAATAAGTTGTTTAAGGTGATAGTTTTAAAAATCATTCCGTTATTATCAGTTTATCCTTAAAAGCTGACTCGGTAAGCATTTCAAGTTTGCGTTTCAATTCCGCATGACTACCCCATTGACTCAGGTCGGGATACTTTTGCATTAATTCACTTAATGATTCGGCTAGTTCATCAGGGATATGATGTTCTTTAGCCAGGGACAGCAATAATTCCGTATATTCATTCATAGTGTGTTTAGGGTTAGCCAAGGCTCCCGCCCATATTTTTCTGCAATACGAAGCGCACTGTCGAAAACATCAAAGTCGTTGCTCCAGATGGATTGGATATACATAATCTCTTCATCGGAAATCAGTCTTTTGTTCACTTGTTGTTCCGTTTTAAGCAGCTCTTCCAGCATTTCTTTGCGGGTGGACGCGATAAACGGCCCGTTTCCTTCGCGCCCATCACGCCTGACGGGGCTACGGCGCGAATCATCTTCTCGAATTTCTTTGAGCCAATTGCGGTATTTATTAAGCGGCTTCATCCATGCTTCGCCATTTTCGATAAAACTTTCCATGGATTTATCGGTTTTAATCACGGTACATGTCCAACAGCCAAAACGGCTGCCGCCGCAAGATGGCGTATTGAGATCAACTACAACCGGACATTCGCCGCCGTTCGCCTGCCGGTATAAATCTAACATAAAATCGTGGCTTTCACCCCACGGAGGCGGGTTATGCATAAAAAGATATTCCCAAACCTCATCGCTAGTCCATTTGGAGATGGGCGACAATACCAGCGCATTGGGTATTTCATGATGCGGATTAAGCATACGGCTGCTTAATTCGCGGGCATTCATACTCTGACTGCGGCTGATGCTTTCATCGGTACGCGTACCCAATAGAAGTATAACGCTGCCGTGTTTTCGAATAACATCTTCAATAGCCGATTTAACCGGCTTAATTTTCATTTTTGAAGTACACCAGCGAAACCAGCGAGTCGGTGGTGGATACCCTTTTCCGATCAAATTCCCCCAAAAACCCTGATCAACGGCAGGCTGTATTAATTCTGCGTGAATTGGCAAATTGGAGGTAGTGGCATGTCTATTAATCGCTGCAATACTTTCTTCCAAATAGGATTCGATATTGGGCGCTTCTACCCGAGTATCAGACGACACGATGTAGACCGGCTTGCGCTGTGTTGAATCGAGGGATAACAACAATTCATAAACCAGCTGCAAAACCAGCGTGGAATCCTTACCTCCCGAATAGGCAACAACCCAAGGTCTGGAATCGGCCAGAAAATTTGATTTAAGTAGGGCGCGAGAGTACTCAACATGAGACTCAGCCCGCTTAACAGGTGATATGGTCGATAGCGCTAAATTTGTGATCATGGGACGATTATAAAACAATTCATAAAATATTTTAGGGATTGTTAATTTAATAGGACTTTAGGCAGTGTGCGTTTGACGAAATAGACTGGCAACTTAAAGTAGGGCTGCGTGAATACTCTATGGCACGGGAAGTGCCGACTCTGCTTGCGAACAGGCAAAGCTTATGCTATTGATTTGTCTCGCTTTAAGTTGATAACTCCAAAGGAAATCGATGGGTCATGCTAAGCCGCTTTTTAACTGAGTAAGCACAGCCGCTGAAATGCGAAAGTCGATGCCAATGAGTTGGCTATGATTCGTGCAAGTTTGTGTTCTGGTACTCCGCTGGGTAATGAGTGTTTTAAAAAACAGATTGAAACAATGGCTGGGCGACCTTGATAATCCGGTTCGCCGCGAATGTAGAGCTGGAAGCCTGATAGGTAGGAAACGAAACCCAACATTGATGACATTGATTGTGGCGTTATTTTAGTCAAGCAAGCCGGTAAAAACTGTAATAAGATAGCCGCAGTTTTTATTTTTACAAAGAGTCACTCTATGCGACGTTTTATTCTACTGAGTTTGCTGGCCTTCCCGGTCTATGCTGTCGATGAGCGGCCGCCTGAGCTTGAGGCTGTGCCGGAAGCGCCGGAAGCGCCGGAACCGCCTTTGCCGGTGCAAAACGGTGAAACCATGGAGCCGGACATCACCATTATTCGTAAAGGTAAGGAAACCATTCAGGAATACCGGCGCGGCGGTAGGCTTTATATGATAAAAGTCGTACCGGCTGTGGGGCCCCCGTATTATTTTATTGATACCAACGGCGATGGCAAAATGGATGAACGCCGCAACAATATAGATAGAGAACTCGATATCAATATGTGGAAGTTGCTGGAATGGTAGTCGCTTAAAACCGGTGTCTGTATTTACTCGCATAACACGCCCGCAACTCGATCAATTCTTTAGTGCTTATACCCTCGGTGAAGTCGTCAGTTTTGAGGGTATAACGGACGGCATAGACAATACCAATTATTTCGTAACCACCACGCAAGGCAGTTTTGTGTTGACCCTGTTCGAGTCGCTGACTGCCGATGAATTGCCGCATTTTTTAAAATTACTGGCGCACCTGGGCGAAAACAACTTGCCGTGCCCTAGGCCTCAAAGCGACCGGCAGGCAAATTCGTTGCGACAGCTTAACGGTAAACCGGCTGCGGTATTCAATCGTTTATCCGGTACGGCAACGGCAATCCCATCCATTTTGCATTGCCAGGAAATCGGCTTGCAGCTGGCAAGTTTGCATCGCTGCACGGAGGACTACGTTTTTCCGATAAAAAACGGCAATGATTTAAGCTGGTGTAAAACGGTGCTGAGTAAAGTCGGCGCGCATTTATCGGCAAGCGATCGTGAGCTGATTGATGATGAGCTGGCTTTCCAATCGGAAAACACCCCGGTTAATCTGCCTCGGGGCGTCATTCACGCCGATCTGTTCAGGGATAATGTGTTGTTTGTTGATGGCCAGCTCAGCGGTTTGTTGGATTTTTACAGCGCCTGCACCGATACCTTGCTGCTCGATGTTGCGATAACGGCTAACGATTGGTGCTGCGATAACGGCACGGTTAATGCCGAAAAATTCACGGCGTTGCTATCCGCTTACGAAAGCCTGAGGCCGTTGGAGCCGCTGGAAAAACAACACTGGCCGATCCTGCTCAGGGCCGCGGCGTTGCGCTTCTGGCTGTCTCGCCTTGAACATCAATGTTATCCCCGACCCGGCGAAATAACCCAGCAAAAGGACCCGCTGGTTTTCCGGCGCATACTACTGCAACATCGGCAACAGACTTATTTATCGAGCAATGTAAATATTTTCAACCTCAGGAGCACAGCATGATTAAAATTCTTCATCTCACCTTTGTTTTATTATCCATCTCCAGTTTTGTCGGCAGGGTTTATCTGGCGGAAAAGCGCCCGGAATTGCTGGAACAAAAATGGATAAAAATCGGGCCGCATATTGTCAATACCCTGCTACTGATCACCGGGTTTACGCTGGTTTTTCAAGGTTCGTGGCTGTCGGGTGAATACGGTTGGATTGTCGCTAAAATAATAGCCCTGCTGGGCTATGTCGGTTTGGGTATGGTTGCTATCAAGAGCCAGGGCGCTCTGCGCTGGCAGGCTTTTGCCGGTGCTCTTGCCTGCTTTATTTATATCGGCATAGTCGCGGTCAGCAAGAACGCATTTTTCTTTTTATAGCGGTTTGAAAAAACGTTATAAGCAAAATTCAATTTCACTGATTTGTTGATCCAGCCAAAACAAGACATCTTTGCTTTTATGAAACCGGGTTTCATCAAACTCAAGGGCTTGTTGATGGGTTAATGCCGACCAGCGGGACAGCCGGTTTTTTAGCTGTCCCTGTTCGCTGGTTGTAAAATGGTAGCGTTGCGTCAACTGCTCAAACAGCTTGGGTTCCTGTACCGTTATCAGCTTCGCCAGACGGCTTAATTCTGCCAGCAGGGATTCAATTGCCGCGACATGCGCGGCTATCAATGCCGCAACCTGCTTGGGTTGGATGTTTTCGGCAGGCGATGATTCGTTATCCGAAATAACTTTCAGGCAGTGGATTAATTCACCGGTCGAAAATCGCACAGCGGTTTCATAAAATGCAGACGCCTCCATGTCGCAAAGATGTTCCCGGTCATAAACAAGCTGCGGCCTGGATACGGTCCGGATGTTTGCAGTGGGGCAGGGCGGCGTAAAAACCAAGGGCGGATAATAGCTTTTCAGGCTGTCAACATCGGTAATTTTGTCGATTAAAAACAGGCTGCCCAGCGCATGACCAATATGCCCGGCGATACCGATATTAAGCAGCACCGGATGTTCGACTGAAGCAAACAAAGCCTGCGTGTAAGCCACCCCGGCCGCCATCGCGCTTTTCCCCAGCCCCGTTACCGTCAGGCAGATGTCCTGATTTAAATAAACCGCAAACGGTTGAATCGTTGTATCTTTCTTTAATTTGAAATGCTCGACCAGCGGCTTGGCCTCGCAGGGCAGTGCGGCGTAGATAAAAATTCGGGGAGGGTTTTGTCGCATAATTCGGATGGTTAGTGAGATTTTATTAATGGCGGGCGGCAAAAAACGGCAAGGCCACACAGGGCATAAAGTTGAAACGATGAATGAGCAGGCGTTCCAATTTTGAACATGAGCATCAATTATCCATTAAACAATACCTCGATAAAACACCGGAGATGATATTTTTAATAGCGCCAGCCCATAATCAAAGAAGCTGAAGCCGTTAAATCGATTATGCTTCAAACCCGTTACAGCTCACATCACTGATAAGCGGCAGAGCTGTTAAGGGTTGCTGGTTGGGGAGACGGGCAATCCGGCTCTGGTGGTTCGTTTTTTTGAATCAGATTATCCATGATAATCGCTTGGGCCTGGGTTTCCGCATCGGCGATTTCATCGGCAAAGATGTCAGTCTGATACTCCGGGCTAGTCACTGCCGCCAGTGAAGCACCCAGCGGCTGCTCCGATTCCGTGACGTCGATTGAAGTCACGGTGGAGAGTCCGGGGCGAATTGGATTTTTCAGTATCTCGTCTTGCCGTAATGCGATACGCACGGGAATGCGTTCTACAATATGAATGAAATTTCCGACCGCATTATCCGGGGGCAATAAAGCAAAGACGCTGCCGGTGCCGGGTATCAATCCTTCTACCGTGCCATGATAGATCCGGTTCTTCCCGTACAGATCGACGCTAACCTCTGCCGGCTGGCCGGGGCGTATCTGGGCTATCTCTGTCTCCCGCAAGTTCGCCTCCACCCACAGATGATCTAAAGGAACAATGGTCATCAGCGGATCTCCAGGCTGAACCCGGCTTCCGACCTGAGCCCTGCGCATGGACACATAGCCGGAAACAGGAGCATGGATTTGCTGCCGCGAGTATTCAAGATAGGCGGCGATGAATTTATACTTGGCCGCCTCTACGTCCGGGTGCAAAATTTTACTGGTGCCTCCTACTTTGGCTTCTATGGCTTTGAGTTCCGCCTCGGCTTCCCGCATCTCGGCTTCAAGGGCTGTGGCCTGATCTTCGGCATTTTGCATGACCTGCTCGGATACTGAACCGGTTGGAAGCGCCTGCCGAAAACGCGTCACATCATGGTGCACGCGGGCAAGCCGGGCCGAGCGGGCAATGAGTTTTTGGCAGATTTGCCGGCGCGTGGAAAAAACCGCCCCGATCTCGCGCACTACCTGCCCCAGTTCGCCTCGACGCTGGCCTAAAGCAGTCTGCGCGCGATGCTCGTCGAGACTCACCAGCAGATCGCCCTTGTTGACATGCTGGCTTTCCTCGACCAACACCTGCGTGACGATGCCCGTTGCATCCGCCTCCACCGGAATAAGGTTGCCGGTGATGAATGCATTATGGCTGACAACCCGGAAACGGCTGTAGTGCCACCAATAACCGGCATAAATCAAAGCACTGACAACCATTACCAGCAGAACTGACAAGAGATAGCGGTTGCGGCGGGTACGAATAATCTTGGGATGAGTTTTCATAGGTCTTTATAGTGGCAGTACCGGAGTTTATTTTCGATTCGAATCCATTCGCTCAAGGCCGTCATTAAACTTACCATGGCCACCAGCCGGGCTGTTCAGGGCTCTGTTGGACAGGTTGGAGCGTGTTGACGTAACCTCCGCCCAACGCTTCCATCAAATCCACCATCGCAACCAGCTGATCGGATTGCAAATTTTTCAAGACATATTCCTGGTCCAGCAAGGTGTGTCGGCGGGCCAGCAGCGCCCTGCGATCATCAAGGCCGCTGCGAAAACGCACCTGGGCTAGATTCAGGTTTTCATGTTGAGCAGACAGCAGGCGGCCGTGCGCTTCGAGGATGGCCTGTGTCTCCTGCCAACGGCTCAGGCTATCGGCTACCTCTTGTACGGCGCGTAACAAGGTTTCGTTGTAAAGCTCCACTGCGCTATCGTACTCGGCCCTTTGCGCCGACAATTCCCCGCGCAGACGTCCGCCTTCGAACAACGGAAGCCGCAGGCCCGGTGCGATTCCATAGGAGAAACTGGAACCCGAGAACAGAAGATTAGCCAGGGAACTTGCGCCCTTCGTCATCCTGAGCGCGTTCACGCCGGCAAATGCAGTCAGGTCGATGGTGGGCAGAAAGCCGGCTTTAGCGACCTTGACCCGTTGCGCCGCCGCCTCGGTTCGGTGAAGAGCGGAGGCCAGATCGGGGCGTTGGCTGAGCAGCTCCAGCGGAAGCTGCGCAGGCAAGCGAATCCTTTCGGGGCTAAGCACGGTGTCGGCGAACAGGTTTTGTGTTGCATCCGGTCCTTTGCCTACCAGTCGAGCCAGCAAGTTCCGCTGAATATCCAACTGATCCCGGATACCGGCTTCGCGCTTATTGATCTGCTCTAATTCAATGATCGCTTGTTTCACCGGGTCGGCGGAATCCAGGCCCAACTGCAACCGGGTCTCGTCCATACTGAGCAAGTCGCGCCGTAACTTAGCCATGTCATGCGTCAGATCGAGTTGCTGACGGAGCGCCATGCCCTGTATGTAAGACCGGGCAATTGCGCCAGTCAACTGAAGCAGGACTTCGGCCTGTTCCGCTTTTTCGGCCTCCGCCTCGCCCAGAGCCGCTTCCAGTGCGGCACGATTTTTCCCCCAGAAATCAAATTCGTAGCGGAAGTTGAAGGGATTGATCCTGCCGAAGACGATATTTGCCCCTGCCGCTTCTTGGCGGTTGAGCGCGGCAAAAACACCATTCTCTGAAATACGGGTGTTCTCAAACTCCGCCTCGGCATCGAGGAATGGCAGCAGCCTTGCGCCTTCCACGCGAACCATGGCTTGCGCCTGACGCAGCCGGGCGGCAGCCACTTTGAGGCCTACGTTATCCTTTAGCGCGACATCCATCAGGCCGTTGAGCTCCGAGCTGCTGAATTCCCGCCACCAGCGTTCAGGCGGCCAATGCCCGGCAGGAGCATGCGGCTCATCGCGGCCCGTATGGGATAACGCGTGGTCCAGGGAGGGTGAATGTAAGAACTGGGCCGGCTTATCTCCTGGCGGTATCCAGGCGCAACTGGATGCCAACAGCATAAACACGACATAGGCCCCAAAAAGGCGCGATCGCTTTGGCGTAATTTGACCGATCATGGTTCCACCATGAGTTCTTCCGCCTGAATGTCGCCCAGTTCCTTGATCAGGGTCGGATGCAGCGGTTGATGGGTGGGATAGGCCAGCCACACCAACCCGGCCAAGCCGATGAACAGGAAGCTTGCCAGCAGAAAGGCGTCGTTTAAGGCCAGAAGGGTTGCCTGCTGCTTGATGAGGGTCAGGAGCCTGCCGTTGACCAGGGTTTTATCAAGGCCAAAGGCCTCCAATCTCGAAGAAAATCCTTGCAGCAAATCAATGGACGCAAACTTCCGTCCCCCGAAATGATCCGCCAATTGAAGCTGATGCAAAGGGGTACGCCGAAACAGCATGACGCCTTGCAGGGTGATGCCGAATGCTCCGGCAACAACCCGCAGCAACCCCGTCTCTTCGGCAGCGCGTATTTCCCGGCTTCCGGACAGTCCGTGAAGAGTTAGCCTAGTCAGCGGCATGAAAAACGAACCCAGAAAAAAGCCGAGCAGCAACACGGGCCAAAAAATTTGATCGAATGAGCCGGGATCATCGAACAGGCCTAACCAATAAAAGGTAAAGGAGAAGCCAAGAAGATTCAGGCAGGCTGGCAGGCGAACGTCCAGGCTTTTGGGCAGCCGGTGTATCGCTACAGTCATGGGCGCCGCAAGCAGGATCATGGGCAGGTAAACCATGCCCGCCAGGAATGAAGAATAGCCCAGCAATACTTGCAGCTGAACAATGAGCAAAGAGAGCAGTCCCTGGATTAAAAGAAATCCAACAGAAAGACAAATGACCCCTATCGTAAAATTACGGTCAGCGAAAAGCCGTATGCTGAACGCCGGGTGGCGTTCGTCGAGTTCCCAGATGATAAAGCAGGGTAACGCGATGATCAGGACGATCATCGTACCGCGCAGGAATGGCGAATTCAGCCAGTCGAAATCGTTGCCCAGGTTCAGAAGGGTCTGCATGCTGCCGATCACCAACGCCAGCAGAACAAAACCGATGTTATCGAAACGGGTGTCTCTGCGCTCGAATCCCCGTCCGGCGAGCAATGACCCGCAAATGCCGGCGATAGCCAAGGCGAAGACGATGTTCAGATAAAACAGGTAGCGCCAGCCAAGTTCGTCGGCGATCAGGCCGCCTATCGGAAAGCTGATGGTAAAAGGCATCAGCGTGATCAGTCCCCATATTCCCAAACCCAGCAATTTCAGCTGATCGGGGTACTCTTTCAATAGCAGCGGCTGTCCTATATAGAGCGTAATCCCCCCTGAAAACCCGAGCACAATGCGCGCTGGAATGAACAACCATAAGGTCTGGCTGACGGCACAGAGATAGGAAGCGAAGGCAAACACGACAAACGCCGCGATAAACAAGCGATAGTCGCCAAACCTGTCCGACAGCCAGCGTGCGATAGGGAAGGCCAGCGCCAGGGCAATGATGAAATACGTCTGCCCCCAGGTGCCGAAGCTCGGGAACACGCCGCCCAGGTCACCGGCAACATCAGGCAGCAGCGCAATATAGGCTCCGACATTGAACAGCACAACCATGTGTCCCAGACCGAGCACGACGTTAAACAGGATGAAGCGCCAACCGCGCAGGCGCCTGGCGTAGGCGACGGTCATGGCGTCAACCTGTCAACCGGTGCTTTAACCGGTAGTCCGAGGTCACTTAACCCTTCACTGACCAAGTGTGCGCCCATATCGGCCACGAGCCATTTGAACCTTTCGGCTTCATTATTGAGCAGGCTTTCCGGCGAGTCCTCAACAGAGAGGGTTTTCGCGCTGATTCTTCCGATGACTTGCCGGGTGTTGGGATCGATTAGCTTGATCAGCACCTGCAATGACGTTTGGGCGTTGAAAATACGGTATGTCTGAATGCCCACTTCCAATACAGCGTCGACCTGCTCCAGGCCATGTCGGCGATAATCAACGGATGATATATTCAGGTTGTACCATTGCTCAATGGCGCTACGCCAATTATCGAGATTGGCGTTACGATCCCCGCTTGCCATGGGCAGGTGATAATAATGCTTGCTCAATATTGCCTTGATTCGATCTCCATTCAGCTGCGAAACCGCTTCCTGCGCTAATGTGAAAGTTGGCGTCCAGTTTTCCGAAAGCGACGCTGTCGGTTCCAGGCCGGCAATTTTTTCCATTGAAGCCGGTGTCTGGTGAATATTCGCGATGGGCATCATGTCGTCGTCTTTGCTTAGCAGACCGGCGATGAGCACTCCGCCGGGATTCTTGTAGACCGTTTTTTTCAGGTACACAGAGGAGGGTATGGATTGATACTGAAATTGGTTGTACACGGGAAAGCGGGATTCAATCGGATCAGGCGTCACCTCCAGCGGTGGCGGCTCCACCGGCACCACAAGCATCGTGCGTATCTCATCCATTTGGTGGGGTGAAGGTTTGATCGGTGTGGCGAGGCAACCGCTTAAAATAAAGAGCAGTGGCAGCAACACGCAATAGCTTTTCATAGGGGGTAAAATCCGCTGTAGATAAAACATGTTGCCTCCGGATAGCGTTAAGGGTTGGACATTAAGAGCAGACGAATCATGCCAACAGCCATATTTATCTGCCTTATCGGTTTCAGGACGAGTAGAGCTAAAAACAGGGCGACAAGAGACTTCCTTCCGGCTAATATAAAAGCGGGGCGTTGTATAAGACAAACGATATTTATTGGACATTAGTATCGATATATCCGATATTAAAGCGATGGACATAGATCAGATTAGAACTTTTTTAGGGGTAGTCGCCAATGGCAGCTTTCTGGAAGCGGCCAACAGACTGCATGTGACCCAATCGACGGTGAGCACCCGCATACAGCGGCTGGAATCCTATCTGGGCGTTACCCTGTTTGTGCGCAATCGCTCCGGCGCCGCGTTAACGCCGCCAGGACATCGCTTTTTGCGCCATGCCAAATCCCTGTTATTAACACTGGAACAGGCGCGACATGATATCGGCTTACCCAGCCGTTTTCGCGCCAGTATTACCGTGGGGGCTCGAATCGCTTTGTGGGAAGGACTGTTGCCTCGATGGGTCGGCACACTGCGAAAGCAGGCTCCGGATATTTCGATTCGCAGCGAAATCGGTTTTGAAGAAGACTTAATGCGGGCGCTGGTCGAAGGCAGGATGGATGTGGGTATGATGTACACGCCGCAGCATAGCCCCGGCCTTCAGATTGAGCATTTATTTGATGAGACACTGGTGCTGCTGACTACCGATCCCGACAAACCCTGGCCGAACGAGGATTACATTTATGTAGACTGGGGGGCGGCATTTTACGCACAGCACAGTATGAGTTACCCTAATCTGGAGCGTCCTCCGCAGGTGGTCAATATCGGCTGGTTGGGCGTGCAGTTAATCCTCAGCAATGGCGGCTCATGTTTTCTGTCTATGCGTATGGCTGAGCCTTTAATCCAGGCCAAAAAATTGTTTCATGTGCCCGGCAGTCCGCAATTTAAGTTACCCGCTTATATGGTTTTTCCACGCGACAGCGATTCCATGGTGTTGCAGCAGGTGCTGGATAGCTTGCGTTCATTGGCTGTTATCGAGCAACAAAAAGCGGTTATTGCCTAGGCGCTCAGTTGAAGAAGGATAAGAGAAAAAATGAGTCTTTGTTAGAAACGGGGATTGTTGAAAGCGTAATAAAATTACATTTTTTGAAGTTTAAAATCGATTAAGGCGTTCACCGATGAGGCTGTGGCCTCAGGGCTCGCGTGACAGTCGTTATTCGAATACAGGAGGCAATGATGAGGCTTCAACTTAAACGGGTTTACGCGTCGCCTGCGGATACTGATGGAATCCGCATCTTGGTTGATCGCCTATGGCCGCGCGGCCTCTCAAAGGCGGAGGCCAGCATCGATTTCTGGGCCAAGGAAGCGGCTCCTTCAAATGAGCTTCGGCGTTGGTATCAACATGAGCAGGAGAAATGGCCCGAATTCCAGCGTAAATACGTTGCCGAATTACAGGGCAATCCCGGTCCGGTACAGGCACTTATCGCCAAAATCGGGCATGGAAATGCCACGCTCCTGTTTAGCTCGAAGGAAGCCAGTCTCAATAATGCTGCGGTCTTGAAAGACTATTTGGAGACGCTTTTGTGAAAGAGGAAGTCCTATAGGCATGTTCCGAAGGACCGATAGCCATGTCCAGGCAGAGAGCGGTACTCTATTCTGGCGCGCCTGAAAACGAAGCTCGCCAAACAGGACTTTTTCAAGAAACGTGGAATGAGTTAGTTTGCCGGAATCCATTCCGCGTCAGATGTTTTGCGGTTTATCTCCAGACAACGCTGACAGGTCGGTGTTGGGGCCGAAACCGGCCGCATCGGCTAAGGTGTATTTGTCCAGCACAGTCATAAAGGCACGCTGCGCTTCGTATAAAGTGGCCTTGAGGAAGCAGTTGCGGATCAGGCGGCACTGATTGGTCGGGGCATCGAAGCACTCTACCAGATTCATGTTAAGTTCGGTCCGTCGCACCACTTCGCCCACGCCTATCGTATACGCGGGCCGGGCCAACTGGATGCCGCCGCCCTTGCCCCGGGTCGTCATAATAAATCCCTGATTGGCCAGGCTGTTCGCCACTTTCACCAGATGGTTGCGGGAAATTTGATGATACTCGGCGATCTCTTGAATTGTCGCCATGCCCGGTTCAGGCAGGCGGGCAAGATAAATCAGCAGGCGCAGTGAAAGGTCCGTGAATTGCGTAAGTTGCATGCTGCATACTCCTTCAAAGTCGCCTGTCTTTTAGCTTATATCTTGAAAATTAAAAGATAGGTCTTGACGATTTAATAATGGCGCAATAAGATGCATTAAGAATACATCTTATTGCTGCGTCTTGGCAAAGGCCCTGAGGGTTAGGGCTATTGAAGATGTATTTTAAACGCCTTTTTAATTATTTGGAGAAAAATATGTCACAACAACAATCTTTGTACGAGAAATTGGGCGGAGAAGCCGCCGTCAATGCCGCCGTTGATATTTTTTACCGCAAGGTGTTGAGCGATGACCGCATCAGTTCCTTTTTCGAAGGCGTGGATATGGAAACTCAGGCCGCCAAACAAAAATCATTCCTGACCATGGCTTTCGGCGGACCGCATAATTACAGCGGCCTCGATATGCGTCGCGGGCATGCCCATCTGGTCGAGCGCGGCCTGAATGACGCCCATGTCGATGCAGTGATCGAAGACCTCGCAGCGACCCTCCGCGAGTTGAATGTCGGTGAGGACCTGATCGCTCAGGTTGCCGCCATCGCCGAAAGCACACGCAACGACGTGCTGGGCCGTTAATTTTCCATCTTTGAAACAGGTGCGCCGCCATGGTTAATATTCGTTACGCAAAAGACAATTTCGAACTGGGTGAAAACCAATCCGTTCTGGATTGTTTGACCGATCGCGGTGTGCCGGTTCCTTTTTCGTGCCGCAGCGGGGTCTGTCAGACCTGTCTGATGCGTGCCACTGGAGGCACGCCTCCTGAAAGTTCGCAAAACGGCTTGAAGGATACTCTCAAACTCCAGAACTATTTTCTCGCGTGTATTTGTCATCCCACCGCAGACCTCGAAGTTGCCATGCCGAATGACGATGATGTCCAGGCGGTTATTCCGGCTACCGTCAAAAGCCTGAAATTGCTCAATTCGGAAATCATGCATGTCGAGCTCGAATGTCACGCGTCGATCGAGTACAGGGCCGGGCAATTCATCAACCTGTTTCGAGACCGGTCGCTTGGCCGCAGTTACTCGCTCGCCAGCGTGCCGCATGAAGACGACCATCTTCATCTCCATGTCCGCCGACTGCCGCAGGGGCGGGTAAGCGGCTGGATACATGAGGAATTGCGTCCCGGCGAGACGGTCGAGATTCGCGGCCCCGGCGGCGACTGCTTTTACACGCCCGGCAATACCGAGCAGGGCTTGGTGCTAATCGGTACCGGCTCAGGGCTTGCGCCGCTCTACGGTATCATCCGCGATGCCCTCAGCCGGAACCACACCGGACCTATCCATTTGTTTCACGGCAGCCGCGATTTGAACGGGCTCTATTTGACTGACGAATTGCGCGACCTGGTTCAGCAATATTCGAATTTCAACTATGTGCCCTGCCTTTCCGGCGGGGATGCGCCCCACGGCTTTGCGGCTGGGCGGGCCGATGACGTAGCCTTTCAACAGATTCCCAATCTCAAAAATTGGCGCATGTTTCTCTGCGGGCACCCGGATATGGTTAAAGCGGCCAAGAAGAAAGCTTTTATGGCAGGGGCCTCTATGAAGGACATTTATGCCGATGCGTTCAATGTCAGCCAGTCTTCCTGATAAAAGCCCAGCGCTGGGTTTTCGCCATTCTTTCGGGGGGTGTCAAATTGATGTAATACCTCTCGCTGGAGAATAATGGAAAATGTTTATGGATGGAGATTTCCTATGCCTCAAGTCGTTGCCTTATATCGTTATCCAGTGAAGGGCTTCACGCCTGAAAGGTGTGAAGTTGTCGATGTTCTCGATGAAGGGCGAATCGCCGGCGACAGGGTTCTCGGTATCCGCTTTGCCAATTCAGGCGTCGTGGATGATGCCTGGAGTAAAAAACACGAGTTCGTTGCGTTGGTGAACACGCCCGGCATAGCGCGCCTCCAGCTTCGGTTCGATCATAAGGCACTTGGATTATGCATCAGTTTGGAAGGCACGGTTTTGGTCAATGAAGCGCTGGACGAGACGGGGCGTAAGAACATTGCGGCCGCGATCGAAAATTATGTGCTCAAGCTGGACGAAAATCCGCTGTCTTCTCATCTGGACAGGTTGCCGTTGCGCTTAGTCGGGGACGGGGTTACGCCCCGGTATCAGGACAACGAGGCAGGCCAGATAACCTTGCACGGCCGCGCGAGCGTGGCGGCTGTCGGCACTGCCGTCGGCGATAACGATCTCAGTGAACGCCGTTTCCGCTCAAATATCGTCATCGACGGTCTGGAGGCATGGGAGGAGCAAAGTTGGGTGGGGCGCAAGATTCGTATCGGGCAGGTCAACTTCGATGTCGTCATGCCGAAGACCCGATGTCTCGCTACGCAGGCGAATCCCGACTCCGGCAACCGGGACTTGCCGATTCTGAAAACGCTGACCCATGCCTTTAGCCAGGAAAAGCCGACTTTTGCGATTGCGATGGTTACCCGCGGCGCCGGGGGGCAGGTTCACGTTGGGGATAAAGTCAGTCTTCTGGATTGAGAAACATCAATCCAGGAACGCGTCCCTTTGAGTGTATTCGTATTGAGTGGGGTCTATTTTTCAGTTTGGATCACATGAAAAGCGTCGACGTAAATATCGCTCATAGACGCGCCTTTCATAAACGCCATTTTCTTGGTCTGGTTGACCATTTCCGGGTGTCCGCACAGGAAAACCCGCCAGCCGTTTAAAGTTTCAGTAGATGATAAGGCAATGTCGTGAGCGCGGCCTTGGACATGGTCCGATTCAATGCCTTCTCCTGAAATACAGGGCGTGTAATGAAAATTATCGAACTTCTCGGCAAGCTCACGCATTTCATCAACAAAATACAGGCCGTTAAGATCGCGGCTGCCATGAAACAAGTGGATGGGGCCTGAGTGATCCTGCGCCAAAGCGTCGGCAATAATGCCGTAAAGCGGCGCCAAACCACTGCCGGTTCCGACCAGCATTAAGGGTTGTTCGGCGCGTCCGGGCAGGTAATGACAAGAGCCTTGCGCTTCTGAAATAGTTAATTGAGCGCCTACTTCCAATTCGTCATACACCCAGCTGCTGAATTGGCCGTTCGGCAAGCGGCGAATATGAAATTCCAGGATGTTTTTGGCTAGCGGGATATTCGCAATCGAATAGCTCCGGGTTAAACCATCGGGTCGTTTTAAATTAACAAACTGACCGGCGAAGAAATTAAACGGGCTTTGGTATTCCAAAACCAACTGGACGATGTCAGGCGTTAACAGCTGTTTTTTGATGACGCCTGCTTCAATTGAAGCGCCTTGCTGGTTGGGCAACGCAACGGTCATATCCTGCTCAGGATGACAAGCGCAAGCCAGGAAGTAGTTCTGCTTTTGCAGCGTGTCTTTAAGACCGACTTGGGCGGAGACAGGTGGAGAGTTATCAAGGCTGCGCATCAGGCAGGCTTGGCAAAGGCCTTGGCGACAACCGTTAGGCACCTGTATGTTTCCCCTTAACAGGGTCTCCAATACAGTCTCATTCGGTTGGCAGGAAAATGTTGATTCGCCAATAGTTATGCTTCGCATGGTCTCCACCTGATATTTCGGTTATTTGCCCAATACGTCGTTGCGTGTGCTTTCCGCAATGGCTGCTGCTTGAGCGATCAGTTCTTGCGGTACATTCAACTCGGTTAATGTTGCGCCAAGGTGCTCCATCACTGCATCAAAATGACTTGCATTCAAGCCCATTTTGACCAGACGCGCATGAGCATTACGCATGTCTTGACCGCTATAATTATTTGGACCGCCAAATGCCATGGTAAAAAAGGCCTTTTGTTTGGCAATTTGTTGATCCATGTCAGTGTTGTCGAAAAAACGGTTAATCCGGTAATCCGCCAGCACTTTGCGATAAAAAATATCTACGGCAGCATTAACAGCCGCTTCGCCGCCGATTTTTTCATAGAGTGTTTGGCTTGTTTCTTGAGAATCGCTCATTATTTGTCTCCAGTTGTGTGGGTAATTATTATTATTTAAGCAAACTTGCTCATAGAAGAGTTTATAACAACAGGCGATTTTTTGCTATATAAAACTTTTACAAGTTATATGTGTCATAATGAGCTATTATCACTGCACGCTTAACAACAAAGTCACGACCAAAGGATGAATCCGCTAATGCTTCAAAAGATAAGTTCGCGCCAACATCAGATACTTGAATATTTGCTGGAAAGCAGGAATGGCTTGAGTGTTGATGAGCTGGCTAAAGCGCTGGATATTTCCAGAACGGGGGTGCAGCAGCATTTTGTTGTTCTTGAGCGGGATGGCTATATCAGGAAAAGCACTCTCAATAAAACGGCCGGGCGTCCGGTGACTATTTACGTCATCACCGACAAAGGCAACAATTATTTCCCCAAGCAATATGCCTGGTTTTCAGAATTAATTCTTAGCGATTTGCAGCAGGAAATAGGCCCTGAACGCTTTAACGCGTATATGCAAAAACTGGGTAGCAAGCTGGCGGATAAGCTGCGTGGCAAATTTGAAGGAAAAAATTTAAACGAACGCGTTGATGAGCTGGCCATCGTCATGACCGATCTTGGTTTTCAAGTGAAAGTGGATATGGAGTCCGAAACTGAAAGCCCGAATATGGAGGCTTATAATTGTATTTATCACGATCTGGCCCAGAAACATCATGAGATCTGCGCGTTCGATTTGGCGCTTATGTCTTCGTTGCTGGATAAAGAAGTTGAGCAGTTAAGTTGTATGGCCAAGGGCGATTGCAACTGTAGCTTTAGAGTCAAATAGGCGATTAAAAGTGATTTATTCACCACGAACGACTGCATGGACAGATATTTGCTCCTGCAATATCTGCATTCCCCACATCCCTGTGGGTTATGCAGGAGGTAGAGCACCAACAGTAGGCGCTTTAGGCGACGCAGGAGCAGTTGCCGAGACACGAAGGACACGAAGTTTTATTTCTTCGTGTCCTTCGTGTCTTCGTGGTGAGGATCTTTTAAGGTTTTTAACTGAATGTTAATCAACATCCATTGCATAGCGCTCAATGAGTTGTCGGTAATAGTCCGCTTCATCGGTTTTGCCGCGTTTGATAACGCCGTTAAGGTAAATACCGGCTTTTTTTAGCAGCATATTGACCGCCGCCTCCCGGTTTTGCTCGGACAATTGACCGGCATCAATGCTTTTTTGCAAGGCGCTGATCCGGAACCGGTCCATGCCCCAAAATGCACAAGATAACTGGTCTTCATGACCGCCATGCTTGTTTATTTGCGGCTGTTCAACCAATAGAATGGGGTAATTTGCGGTGATTCGTAGCCACAGGTCGTAGTCTTCGCAGGCCGGAAGCCGGACGTCAAACAGGCCGATGTCGGTCAATACCGAGCGATGGATCAATACGGTGGACGGCGACACCGCGCAGAGCGGCAAGCAATGGCTAAATATCCAGCCGCCGGTCTTGGCGTATTTTTTGGGTACGTCAACCTGGGTTCCGTTGCGTATCCAGTTTTCTTCGGTGTGGCAAATCCTGTGTTCGGGGTGGGTCGCCAACGCCGCCTTCTGGTTGGCCAGTTTTTCAGGCAGCCATTCATCATCGGAATCCAGAAAAGCCAGCCAGTCGCCGGTCGCTTGTTGTATGCCAAGATTACGTGCCGCACTGACGCCGAGGTTTTCCTGATAGTAATAATTCACCTCGGGAAACTCCCGGCGGAGCATGGCTTCCGTGCCATCGGTAGAGCCGTCATCAATCACCACAATTTCAGCCGGTAATGAGGTTTGTGAATACACGGATAGTAGCGCGCGTTTTAGCCGTTCTCGGCGATTGTAGCTGGGAATAACAACTGAAATTTTTATAAGAGTTACCTTATTTTGCTTGGATGACCTGGAGCAGGATTGATCCGCCTTGGGGGAAGGCCGGGCAAAAGAATCGATTTGGCAGTGACCGGTAAAAGGACCGGCGGATAGTGTTCCGCCGGTCCCGGTTCGCTATCTTGATTATTTAATTATCTCCTGATTCATAATGGCTTTAGGCGTTTCTGTCCCGTCGCTGTCGGCGGCATGTTGGATATAAATTTGCTTTAAACGGTTAAAAGCCGACCACAAGGTTTTATCCATAACCACCACGTTGCCAATGGAAACAATGACCCGGGTTAATTCAGGTATTTTGTTTTTGGTTGAGGCCAGGTAAATGGGTTGCACATACAGAACGGTATTGCCCATCGGCAGGATGATCATACGGCCCATTTCAACAACGGAACCGGCCTGACCCCATAATGTAAATTGGGCGGAGATTTCAGGGTCTTGGTTAATCAGCGCTTCAACCTGCGCAGGGCCGTTTACCTGAACATCCTTGCCGAACTTATAAACGGTAATACCGGGCTTGTAATCCAGGTTGCAGTTGGATTTATCCAGGGTTCCCGCCACACCTATCATGCTGAGATTGCCCCTGTTAACCGGCGTCATCGGGTTGATCAGGACAAATTCTTCGGTATCGTTACAGTTGCCAAAGTCCATGGTCTGATAATACGGCAATACCGGTTGTCCTCGGACATTGGCAAATTGCCAGGTTTCGGCCTGTTCGTAGAATAGCTCAGGGGTTTGTTGATGATATTTGGCATACACCTTCATCTGTAGATAATAAAGATCCCTAGGATAGCGTAGGTGCTGCTTTAATTCGGCCGGCATTTCCTCCAGATTTTTAAATAATCCGGGATATGCATTGCTGTATGCCTGAATGATGGCATCCGACGGGTCGGAAATATAAAAATCGACACCACCATCGAACGCATCGACAACCACCTTAACCGAATTGCGGATGTAGTTGAAATTCTGTTTGCCTTCCAGGAAATCATCGTCCGCAGGCTTGGAAACCGGATACCGGTTAGATAAGGTATAGGCATCCTGTATCCAGTAGAACCGATCCTTGGTTATCACCAGATAAGGGTCTTTATCCAGATGCAGGAAAGGGGTCAGCGTATTAATGCGCTCGGTTATATTTCGGCGTATCTTGACTTTGCTCTGTGTAGAGATGTTGGTTGAAAAGAATATTTTTTCGTCTTTGAAATAAAAGGAAAATAATGCTTTTCTGAACAGGGACGGAATGGGGACGCCTCCTTCGCCGTGGTAAGCTTCTGCAATGCCGGGATCAGAGGAGCCGGCAATGCCTACGACGTTGAGCTTATTGGGGACGATGGCATAGTCGAATTTTTCCTGGCCGTAGTAGATGTCCGGGTGTTTGACGCTGAAACCGACATCGGAATGCATGTTTAAATCGCGTAAATACCAGATGAGCGGGTTATCGGCATCCTGCGCGGCGGGGGTGACGACAGCGCCATAACCATGGGTATAGCGCAAGTGGGCGTTTTCCCAGTTTTGCGCTTCAGGCGGCAGCTTTGAAATATTAACTTCTCTGGCTGCCAGATTAACCTGCCGGGTATGGTCAAGAATAAAATAGCGGTCTTCGTCGACAGACATGATTTTGTAATAAGGCCTGATCTCCTGTAATTGCTTATAGCCGTCAATGATAAATTCCCTGTCCCAGACCGGAAGATTCTCAAAATGTTTTTGCGTGCTCCACGTTTCAATGTCCTTGGTCGCATTCAGCTTAATAGTCATATCAACCGTCTTGATATTCTTCAAATCGTAAGCGTTCATCGTCGCATCGATGTTGTATTGTATCAGCGACTTATTGGTTTTGACCGGATTCGGGTTGACGATATATTTTTGAATTAAATCGGGAATAAATTGAATCTTCGGTAAACCTGCGACACAGAGGAACAGGGTCAGCGATATTAAAAACGGCGCTTTTACCCGGTGTTTTTCTGAAAAAATAAACAGGCCTGCCGTTATCGCTGTCGCCACGAAGGTAACGATTTCCAGCCAGATCAGCGGCAACTGATAGCGTAATTCAACAAAGCCGGGACCGTAAAATACCGGTTCGTGTTTATCGGTATAAAGCAGGGTAAAGCGGTCCAGCATGAAGCCCCAGACCACAAAAGCAACCACAAAGCCGATCAGGGTGGTTAGATGAACCTTGGCTCCCAGCGGGAATTCCGAGCTTTGGTCAGGTATAAAAACATGTTCCAGCCAATATAAAATGCCGACCATGCAAAAAATGAGCGAGGCGGTTGTCAGCAGCTCTTGCTGAATCAGCATGTAGGTCGGATAGGACAGCATATAAAAGCTGACATCCTTGCCGTAAACCGATTCGGTTACGCCCGAATCGCTGCCGAAAAAGTACAGCAGTGTCGTTTCCCACTGATTGTAAAAGGGGATGGCGATAAATATGGCCAGTATCAAGGATATGGGTGTGTATACGGTTGCCGAACCATTCATAAAGGTATCGGCAAAACGCTGGAAGCGTCGGCGCTGATCTAAAGTGCTGAGAACCTCATCCGGCGGGTTTAAGCCCAGATAACGCGAGGCGACCCAGAAATGAAAAAAGAAAATGGCAAAAAACGCCAGCGTGACTCCGCCGGAAAGGAAAAACTTGTAGAGCAGTCTAAGCCAGAAGTAGGCTTCAAGTTTTAATGATTCGTACCACCATAAGTCAACAAACAGATCAAGAAATATGAAGTAGAAGGCGACATATAAAATGATAGCGATGACAAGTGTCGCCCCAATTAACGCGGGTAAAAGCTTCAGGTTCCGCATAGTGTCCTCTTAATGGAAAATGTTTTTAACGTATTCGTTTTGTGCATTTTTCAGATTACAGCTCGGGGCAAACGCACAGTTCTAATCGTATTCTAACACCCAATAAAATGTTCGTAATGATTTAGGCGTTATCGTTTAGCCGGGAAAAATCATTTCGCGGACTAATCGAAGTTTTTAGGTTGACCGGCCTGATCCGGCAGGCAGCGGCCCATTCCGGTAAATCCAGCCCCGGCGGCGCATCCACTTTTCAATTTCCACCACAAAGAACACGAGCGAAGAAAGCGCCAGACAGAACAATAGCTCATCGCGGTTCAACGCATCGGTCTTGAAGATCGGCTGCAAGACCGGCACATACAGCACCGCCATTTGCAGGCCGAAGGTCAACAGCACCGCGCCCAACAGCGGTTTGTTGGAAAACAGTCCCTGACTGAACAGCGACTCCCGTTCCGACCTGATCGCCAGCACATGGCCCATCTGCGACAAGGTCAGCACCGTGAACACCATGCTCTGCCAGTGGGTGGAACCCGTAACATAAGCCCAGCCCTGGGCGAACAAGGAAACGCTGCCCATCAGCAGGCCGATCCACAAGATATGCTGCCACATGCCCTGAGCAAAAATGCTTTCCTGGGGCGCTCGGGGCGGACGCTGCATGATGCCGCGTTCTTCCGGCTCGACGGCCAGGGCCAGCCCCGGCAGGCCGTCGGTAACCAGATTGATCCAGAGAATGTGGATCGGCAGCAACGGGATAGGCAAGCCCAGAAAAGGTGCCAGAAACAGCGTCCAGATCTCCGCCGAGTTGCTGGTCATCGTGTATTTGATGAATTTTCGGATGTTGTCGAAAATCCGCCTTCCTTCGCGCACAGCGGTGACGATGGTGGCGAAATTATCATCCAGCAATACCATATGCGATGCCTCCCGCGCCACATCGGTGCCGATCTTGCCCATCGCGATGCCGATATTGGCGGCTCTCAACGCCGGGGCATCGTTGACGCCATCCCCAGTCATCGCTACGAATTCCCCCCGATCCTGTAGCGCCTTGACGATTTTGATCTTTTGCTCCGGCGCAACGCGGGCATAAACACGAACCTCTTCGACTTCTTTCTCGAATTCCTCAAGACTCATCCCTGCCATTTGCGACCCGGTCAGCACCTTGCAACCGTCATCGACGATGCCGAGCCTGATCGCGATGGCACGGGCAGTCGCCGGGTGGTCGCCGGTGATCATGACCGGCGTGATCCCGGCAGTCTTACAAAGCGCCACGGCTTCCTTGGCTTCCGGGCGCGGCGGATCCATCAGTCCCGCCAAACCCAGAAAACACAATTCGACTTCGACAGAATCGGCGCTCAGCGTTGGCGGGCGTTCAGGGAACTGCCGGTACGCGAGGGCCAGCACCCGCAGGCCTTCCTCGGCCATTTGCTCGGCGGCGGCCAGTATCGTTTCCTTCTGTAGAGGCTGCGGGCCGTCACCGATCCATTGGTTAACGCAGCGCGGCAGCACATTCTCCGGCGCGCCTTTGGTGTAAGCGACAAGCGCGCCATTTTCCTGATGCAGCGTAGTCATCAGTTTACGCTCGGAATCGAAGGGAATTTCATCCAGCCGCGGCGCGTCTTTGGCTAGATCGGCACCAACATAGCCCACGCTTTCGGCCGCTTCGTACAGGGCGATTTCGGTGGGGTCGCCCAGCAGTCGGCCGTCGTGGTCGCGGCGGGCGTCGTTGTTCAGGGCCAGCGCCCATAACAGCGGTGCCGGAAAGTCGGCGGCTATGCCTCCCCGTAAACCCTCATCGACGTAGAACGCTTCGGCATGCATGCGGTTTTGCGTCAGCGTGCCGGTCTTGTCCGAGCAGATGAAGGTCACTGAACCCAAGGTTTCCACGGCGGGCAGGCGCCGGATCAGCGCGTTTTTCGCGACCAAATTGCGCGCGCCTATGGCTAAGGTCACCGTGGCCACGGCGGGCAAGGCTTCAGGAATGGCGGCCACGGCCAGACTGACGGCAGTCAGAAACATCAGCACGGGCGGTTCGCCGCGCAGTAAACCCACCACGAAAATGATCGCGCAGACCGCCAAAACCAAAAGGGCAAGGCGCACGCCGAAACTGGCAAGGCGTTGTTGCAGCGGGGTTTTAGTCTCCTTTTCCTGGCGCAGCAGTTCGGCGATTTTACCGAGTTCGGTGTCCATTCCCGTGGCGATGACAATTCCGACGCCACGGCCGTAGGTCGCAATCGTACCCTTGTAAGCCATGTTGAGCCGGTCGCCGAGCGGCGAATCCAGCTCCCGGATCAACGCCCCGGATTTTTCGACCGGCAGCGATTCGCCGGTCAGCGCGGCCTCCTCCACCTTGAGCCGCGCCACATCCAATAGTTTGAGGTCGGCCGGGACGACATTGCCTGCTTCAAGCATGACCAGGTCGCCGGGAACCAGCTCATGCGCCGCTATGGTATGGGTTTTTCCCTCGCGGAGCACCTGCGCGGTGGGGCTGGACAAGCGTTTCAGAGCCGCTACGGCTTTTTCCGCACGGTACTCCTGGATGAAGCCGATGATCGCGTTCAACACGATGATCACGAGAATGACGATCGTATCCGTCACGTCGCCGACCAAACCTGAAACGATGCAGGCCAAAATCAGCACGATGATCATGAAATCGGCGAATTGCCCCAAAAACATCCGAATCGGCCCCCGGCGGCTTTGCTCTTGGATGGCGTTCGGGCCGTAGGTTTCGAGGCGTTCTTTTGCCTCCTGATGATTCAGACCCTTTTCGGGATCGACCTTGAGCCACGCGGTGGTCTGCCAGGGTTCAAGAAGATGCCACGGCGGTGCGGGAGGTTGGGGTTTTTGAATCTTTGGTCGCTTAGTCAAGGTTCGGTCTTCTGTAAAAACGGACGCTACAAGTATCTCAGTTTATATAGTGATTGCAATAGTCCTTAAAAAATGAAAATAAGATAGCGTGGACATATTGCTAGTTCCCAAGCTCCTGCTTGGGAACTCAGTGCAGGAAGCTCCAGCTTCCTAGTTGCGAAGCTAGAGCTTCGCAACTAGGAGCGTGGGAGAGCCAGCTAAATACAACTATCAGATTATTTTTTCGCCATTACTATCATGTAGAATGGGCGGCTAAAAACAGCACATAAATACTAGCCCCCAACAAAAGACTTATGCACACCACATCGATGGGATCGCCAAGTTCATCAACTTACGAGCTATATATTTGCTGCACTAAAACTATTTGTAGAGGGATGTGATGAAAAGATTTGAGAATACCAGCCTATGGCAGAAGACCCTCGCAACTCAGCTTGAGCCTGATGTTGAAGCTCAAAATCGAGCTCGTCTTAGAGCCGCTTATGAAAATTTTAGAGAACGTGCGGAAATACTCGCTGGCGAAATTGCCATTGATCTCCCTGAATTTACTGTGCATGACATTACCCACTTGGATGCACTATGGGAAATGGCGCAACTCATTGCCGGACAAGACTTTCCGTTAACACCCGCTGAAGCATTTGTTTTAGGCGGTGCATTCTTAATTCACGATTTGGGGATGGGACTCGCTGCATATCCAGAAGGTATTGGCACATTACGAAAAGCAGAGCTATGGGACGACACTGTTGCTGCTTTGCTTAAAAAAGAACATGGATGCCAACCAACGCCTGATGCAATAAAAAATCCTCCTGAAAACATTCAGAATCAAGCGATGCGTCAAGTGCTGAGAGAGTTACACGCAAAACATGCCGAGCGCTTGGCGCTTATTTCTTGGGCAGATCGTCATAAGAGCGCTGATAAATACTTCCTGATTGATGATCCAACTTTAAGAAACACATACGGACCAATAATTGGGAAGATCGCTCATAGCCACTGGTGGCCCGCCGAACAATTAGTACAAGACTTGCCACGTGAAATGGGTGCGCCGGGTGGATTTGACAACAGTTGGACTGTTGATCCGGTCAAGCTTGCATGCATTTTGCGAACAGCGGACGCCAGCCATCTTGACGAAAGACGGGCTCCAGGTTTCTTGGCAGCCCTTCGAAAGCCCGTTGGAACCAGTGCCAACCATTGGTCATTTCAAGAGAAGTTATATCAGCCACGGCTTGAGTCTGATCGACTGGTTTACTCCTCCAAAGACAACTTCTCGGTCGACGAGGCTTCTGCTTGGTGGACCTGTTTTGATGCACTACAAGTCGTTGATAGGGAATTGAGGCAAGTTGATTCTTTACTTGCCGATACAAAGAGGCCAAGGCTTACAGCGCGAGGCGTTTCCTATGCAGATGACCCACAGCGACTGGCGAAACTTATTGGAACATCGAATTGGGTGCCTATCGACGCAAAAATCCAGGTTGGAGATGTGGCAAGGCTAATCGGAAATCTTGGCGGAGAAAAGTTATATGGGCACAATGAAACTGTTCCACTGAGAGAGCTAATTCAGAATGCCTCTGATGCTGTTAGAGCGCGTCGACTTGCCGAAGACCAAGCGTCAGATTGGGGCAGCGTTATTGTTCGGAGCGGCGAAGATGCAAACGGGCGATGGATTGAGGTTGAAGATTGCGGTATCGGTATGTCAATCAACGTATTGACTGGGCCATTCTTAGACTTCGGCACCTCGTTTTGGGGTACTTCACTTATGCATAAGGAACTGCCCGGCTTGGAGTCGAAAGGATTTTCGTCCTCGGGGCAGTTTGGAATTGGCTTTTTTTCCGTGTTTATGTGGGGAAAAAAAGTCCAAGTCATTACCAGACGCGCAGAACGGGCACGTGATGAAACCTTAGTCTTAGAGTTTCAAAATGGCCTGACTTCTCGGCCAATTCTTAGAAAAGCTGATAGTCATGAGTGTTTGATTGACGGGGGTACGCGAGTTCGGGTTTGGATGAATAGTCCAGCAATCTTTGACCAAATGCTTTCTGAGTCAAATATACAAAAAACATGGACGCTTGAGGAGCGATGCGCTTGGCTATGCCCAACATTGGATGTCAACCTTTACGTAGAGCAAAAGAAGAAGACATTAGTTGTCGGGGCGTCTGACTGGATTACGATAAAAGGAAGCAAGCTTTTGCAACGCCTTTTGGGTTCTAGAGCAAACAAAAAAAGTGCAGAGGTCATTGCATTGCAAAAGATGATAGAGCCAAATTTGCGATTAATGAAGAGTATATCTGGTGAAGTCGTTGGGCGCGCATGTGTCAGCGTAATGTCGCATAATAGAAAAGATTTCTCTGATGTTTATGGGCATGTCACTTCTGGTGTTGTAACTATTGGCGGATTTCGTTCGTGTGAATTAAGCGGGATATGTGGAGTGCTTGTCGGGAGGCCACATACCGCAGCACGTAATATTGGGGTTCCCGTCGCCGATTTAAATGCTTTTCAGCCATGGGCATCAGAACAGGCGGAACTGATCTTTAAGGATTCTCTGGATAGTGAATATCAGTCAGACTGTGCCTCCACTATACGAGCTCTTCATGGTTCCACACAAAAGCTCCATATAGCCGAGGGCAAGGGTGGTTGGAAGAGTGCAGATGGTCTCTCAAGAGAAAATCTTGACGATGAGATTTTAATCCTTCAGGACGCTTCACTTTCGATAGCCCGTATGGATGTTGGAGAAATCGAGCTTCATAAAAATGTCTTTGCAGTTGATATGGGAATCACCGGAATTTTACAAACTGACCGCCACGACATATGGGTTGATTGGCCGCCCGAAGATAACTCCGAAAACATCTGGGGTGGTGAATGGAGTTTTCATTCCAAGTCATTGCAAGGAGCATTAATGGAAGCGATTGCAATAGCTTGGGGTGTGCCATTACGTCATGTATTGGAGGTTTCACAGCGAAGTACAGATAATAAATCCATAAAGAAAGAGATTGGCCTCTGTAATGGAAAACCTGTTGTGCTGAGGGTTAATGTAATTAGAAGGCCTAAATAGTTGTAGAGCTGCAATGCCGATGCCGGGTAGAACCAACCAACATGTCTGCCCGACTGGACTTACTGGTTTACCGCTTCAAGTCCCGGTAAAAGTTTTCATGGGAACCCAGCAACAGCAATAGACGAGTACCGGGATCGTATTCGTAAGCCAGTAACATCAGTTGTTCGTTGCACTTGAACTTATGCACAAACACCCCCGCCAGATCGCCTTTCTTGGCTTCGCCAATGGTCGGGTCATGAACAATTTCAGCTATGGCATCATCCACATCGGCTTTTTGATTCGGATGCAAGCGTTTATAAGCCCGTTTGAACGTCGCGCTTTGCCGTACCTGAACGGCATCAGCCATCAATCACGCTTTCCTTCGGGTACGAAGGGTGTGGCAAGCGTCGGCCCTTCTGCACGGGCAACCAACAAGTCACGGACGAAATCAATCGGCAGATCGGGGTTGTCCAAGGCTGTTCTTCCCACCACGGCCCAAAATTCTATTTGTCCGGCAATCGTGCGTCGCTCGGCCTGCGCTTGCGCCCGTGCCTGTTCGTACAAATCATCGTTTATGCGTACCGGCATTCCCATAGCTTCACTCCGAAATAAAACACTACAAAAGTAGTTCCATGCTAAGGCAGGCACATTAGAAATGCAAATACAATGTAGCCAAAAGAAGTGTCAGGTTTTGCATTGTGCATGCCTATGAAAATCCATGATGTTTAATACAAGCGTGAAGGTGCATTTCATGCAGATTCATCCATGCGGGTTAGTTCATCAAGGATGAATCGTTGTAATTGACGATTATCGGCCCTTTGCATACAGGCAATCGACGCTTCAATATAAGAATTGGGAGCAGTGTCTTGGTTCAGGGCTTGGCTATAGTCAATCGGTTAATAGCCGTTGGCAATGGCAATCAGGTCGAAAAACTGCCGGGTGATGCGGCCATTAAGTTCATAAAAGGGATGAAGGGCAATCAGTTCGCATTGGTAGTAGGCCAGCCGCTCGGCAAAATGTTTCTTAGCCGCACTGTTGGCTTGCCTCAAAAACTGCTCTTGCTCCAGATTGTGGAATAACCGTTTCATCTGTGCAGGGAGGTGCTGTGCCAAACAAAACAAGCTTCCGCCTTTGCTCATGTCCTCGCTACGGTATTCTCCCGCCCAATCGTACAGGCTGGCAAAGGTGTGTTTGTGCAAGCCGATAAAATAGGCTTCATCAAATCGCGTGTCGGGTTGCAGTTCTGATACTTGAATTCTGTAGGACGCTATTAACAGGTTTGTTTCGATTTCATGCAACAGTTCGGCATCATCTATTCCTAAACGATTTTTAGGGATGTCTGTACCTGGCAGATAAATGTCACTTGCTTTGAACTGATACTTGGACACCTTTTTGCTCCATCAGCTGTTTTGCCTGTTGTCTCAGCTGTTCGGTGCGTGCAGGCTGATAGCCCTCAATGCGCATGGATATTTGTACGGCTTTAAGGAGCATTTCATCCAGCTTGGGATTAGTCGGCATGAGTTATATTCCCATGATAAGTAATGCGGCAGGAAATAAGCCTGAGGTCCTGCTTAGGATAAAACAAGAGGCTAGTCCAATAATTCCGCGTGGAACCATTGGACTAGCCTCCTGCCTTGGGTGTTTCGCTTTGCGGCTGTATTTGCTTTTATCGCAAAAGGTTTGTGCTTTGTTAAACAGGTGCGCGTGCTTCGCGACCAGGTTTTGAATAGGGGCAATTTGCGGCCCTTTCGGATTTTTACGTTTTTTCATCGTTTACCTCTTATAATAAGACAAGTTTGTGTGACTCCACACATTGATAATATACCATTTTTTAAGAGTACATAGCGCTAGTGAAATTTAGAAGAGACTTTGATGTCATTGTGGTTGGCGGCGGTCATGCGGGTACGGAGGCTGCGCTGGCATCGGCTCGGTGCGGCGCGAACACTTTGTTGCTGACGCAAAATATCGACACCTTGGGACAGATGAGCTGCAACCCCGCTATCGGCGGAATAGGCAAGGGTCATCTGGTTAAGGAAGTCGATGCATTAGGCGGGGTGATGGCTCAGGCTATCGACCGTGGCGGCATTCAGTTTCGTACCCTGAATGCCAGCAAAGGACCGGCAGTCAGGGCGACCCGCGCTCAGGCGGATCGGCAGCTTTATAAGCAGGCGGTAAGAACGGCGCTGGAAAACCAGCCTAATCTGGCCTTGTTTCAGCAAACCGTGTCCGACTTGATTGTCGAAGGCGATAGGGTTGCCGGTGTTAAAACTCAAATGGGCTTAAACTTTACGGCAAGGGCTGTGGTTTTAACCACAGGCACTTTCCTGGGCGGCAAAATACATATCGGCCTTGAAAACTACAGCGGCGGTCGAGCGGGCGATCCGGCCTCCATCGCGCTGGCTGAGCGGTTAAGGGAATTGCCGTTCAGGATCGATCGCTTAAAAACCGGCACGCCGCCGCGTATCGACGGTCGGACCATCGATTTTAGCAAGCTGGAAGAGCAGCACGGTGATGAACCGGTGCCGGTGTTTTCGTTTATCGGCAAGCCGGAGCATCATCCCCGGCAAATTCCGTGTCATATCACCCGTACTAACAATAAAACTCACGACATTATCCGCTCCGGCCTGGATCGTTCGCCGCTGTATTCGGGGATTATCGAGGGCATCGGGCCGCGTTATTGCCCGTCCATTGAAGACAAGGTCGTTCGCTTTGCCGATCGGGATTCGCACCAGATTTTTGTCGAACCGGAAGGCTTGAATACCCATGAGATTTATCCCAACGGCATATCGACCAGCCTGCCTTTCGATGTGCAGTATGAGTTCGTGCGTTCGATGCTGGGTTTTGAAAATGCCGAAATCGTGCGCCCCGGTTATGCGATTGAATACGACTTTTTCGATCCCAGAGATTTGAAGTCATCGCTGGAAACCAAGCACATGAATGCGCTGTTTTTTGCCGGTCAAGTCAACGGCACGACCGGTTATGAAGAGGCGGCGGCGCAAGGCTTGATTGCGGGGCTTAATGCGGCGCGTTTGGTTCAAGGTCTGGACAGCTGGTGTCCGGGGCGCGATGAGGCTTATATCGGCGTGATGATCGACGACCTGATTACGCGCGGCACCCAAGAGCCGTATCGGATGTTTACCAGTCGTGCGGAATACCGGTTGCTGCTGAGGGAAGACAACGCCGATTTACGCTTGACCGAAAAAGGCCGGGAATTGGGCTTGGTCGATGATGCACGTTGGCAGGCATTTGAGATTAAACGGGCCTCCATCGCCCAATTGCAGGACGACCTGAAAAAGAAATGGGTCAGAACGGAAACGGCAGAGGCCGGGCAAGTCGAGCAATATTGGGGCAAGCCGTTGTTGCGGGAAGCCAATTTGATGGATTTGCTGCGCCGTCCGGAAGTGGATGTTAAGCAGCTGTTGTCGTTTATGGACAGTGCAGAGGATATGGATCCGCAGGTTGCCGAACAGGTTGAAATTCAGGCCAAATATGCAGGCTATATAGACAGGCAG
Organism: Methylobacter tundripaludum SV96; assembly: GCF_000190755.2. Lineage (GTDB taxonomy): Bacteria > Pseudomonadota > Gammaproteobacteria > Methylococcales > Methylomonadaceae > Methylobacter_A > Methylobacter_A tundripaludum. The sequence goes on from NZ_JH109152.1 coordinate 2,301,107, forward strand.
CAAACCGAGATAGACAAGGCTTTGCGTTATGATCACCTGCGTTTGCCTGAAGTGATTGACTACAACGGCATTCCCGGTCTTTCTAACGAAGTCAGTGAAAAACTTAAAAAACAGCGGCCGGAAACATTGGGCCAGGCATCGAGAATCCCTGGCATTACCCCGGCTGCAATTTCCCTGTTGTTGGTTTATCTAAAGAAGAAAAGCGCCTGATGGAAGCATGTCGAGAAATCCTGGTCTCCGGGATAGCATCATTAAATTTAAATGTAACTGACGAAAAGATAGATCAGTTACTTAGTTTTATAAAGCTGATTGAGAAATGGAATAAAGCCTATAATCTGACCGCGATACGGGACAGGGAGGAAATGGCGCGGCTGCATATATTGGACAGCTTGGCGATTGTTCCGCATATTGAAGGCAAGCGGGTCATCGATATCGGCACCGGTGCAGGATTGCCGGGTATTCCGTTAGCGATATGCCTGCCTGAGATTGACTTTACTTTGCTTGATAGCAATGCCAAAAAGACCCGGTTTGTGCAACAGGTCGTCCTGGAATTAAAGCTTAAAAACGTGGAGGTTCTCCACAGTCGCGTGGAAAATTATCATCCTGAGAAAACCTATGACGCAGTTCTTACCCGAGCGTTTGCCGGTTTGTCCGATATAGTGAAATTGACCGCGCACTTGCTGAGCAAGGATGGCGTGTTGCTGGCCATGAAGGGGCAGAATCTGGATGCAGAACTGGCAGAGATCGCAGCAAAAAAATCTGTCATATCGGTTAGTGTGCCGGGAACTGATGTTGAAAGATGTTTGGTACGAATACAATTGCCTGAACAGGCCGAGGTAAGCTAGTGGGAAAAGTAATTGCCATAACCAATCAAAAAGGCGGTGTAGGAAAAACTACAACCAGCGTAAATCTGGCGGCCTCGCTGGCTGCGGCTAACCGGCGCGTGTTGTTGGTTGATCTCGATCCGCAGGGTAATGCGGCGATGGGCTGCGGCATCGATAAGCAGGAGGTCAAATATTCCAGTTACGACTTGTTGATGGAAGAAGTGCCTGCGTCGGAAACGGTCATTAAAATCCCGGACATCGGTTTTTCGGTGATTCCGGGCAATTCCGATTTGACTGCGGCTGAAGTGGAATTGATGCATGCAGATCATAAGGAGCGGCGGCTGGCCGATGCCCTGATCCCGATAAAAGCGGAGTATGATTTTATTTTGATCGATTGCCCGCCTTCTTTGAATATGTTGACCTTAAATGCGATGGTAGCGGCCAACAGCCTGTTGATACCCATGCAATGCGAGTATTATGCGCTTGAAGGGCTATCCGCATTAATGAGTACATTGAAAAATATTCAGGACTCCGTTAACCCGGAACTGCATTTGGAAGGTATCCTGCGGACCATGTATGACGACAGAAACCGCTTGACCAAAGACGTGTCGGAGCAGTTGATCCGCTATTTCGGCGACAAGGTGTTTCGAACCTGCATTCCAAGAAACATTCGATTGGCGGAGGCTCCGAGTCATGGTCTACCGGTACTGAGTTACGATAAATCATCGCGAGGGTCTGTAGCCTATATTGCATTGGCGGGCGAAATGATCAGAAAAGAAAAACAGAACAGCGCATGACTTTAAGAAAACGTGGGTTAGGTCGGGGGCTTGAAGCCTTGTTGGCTGATGATTCAGCTAAAGAGAAAAAACAGCCGTCGCAAACTATGCAAGCGGGTGATCATCAGTTAACTGAAGATGTGGGCCAGGATGACATTCAGAGTGTGCCTGCGGTTGTCGACGAATGCATGGATGCGGCGGTAATTACCGAGGAAGCGGATGGCCGAGCGGCAATGGTGGTTGCGTTGTTTAAAAATATTCAGAGAGAAAACCTTATCTTGCTTGAGGAAGCGGAGGCTTTAAGGCAATTGATTATAGAGTTTGAATCGATAGTCCGTGCCGATCCGTCCTAAACCAGCGCAAGAGCTATGGGGCGGTTGAATGGGTGGGTAAAATGATTAGAAAAGAGAAAAGTTGAAAGTTATGGCTGTGAAAAAACGGGGATTAAATCGAGGACTGGATGCTTTATTAGGCAATGTTTCCGATAAAGACGAGCACAGGGAAATAGGGGACGTCCATCAGCTTCAAACCTTGCCAATCGAGTATATGCAGCGAGGCAAGTATCAGCCAAGAAAAGATATGAACCCTGAAAAGCTACAGGAGTTGGCTGATTCCATAAAAGTGCAAGGCATCATTCAGCCGGTTGTAGTGCGCAAGATTGCGCCGGAAAAATATGAAATAGTGGCGGGTGAGCGGCGCTGGCGTGCCGCGCAATTGGCGGGGTTGCAGCAGGTGCCGGTGGTCATCAAGGAGATAGACGACCGCGCCGCAATGGCGATAGCGCTGATTGAAAATATTCAAAGAGAAGATCTGAATCCTTTGGAAGAGGCGGAAGCGTTAAGACGGTTGTTGGACGAGTTTGAAATGACCCATCAACAAGTTGCGGACGCGGTTGGTAAGTCGCGCGCTACGGTTACTAATTTGCTGAGACTGATCGACTTGCACCCGGAAGTGAAAAAGCTGTTGATCAATAGGCAGCTGGAAATGGGCCATGCACGAGCGCTACTATCTCTGGATGGTCCGAAGCAGGTAGCTGCGGCTCACAAGATTGTCAGGGACGGGTTAACGGTAAGAGCGGCAGAGCGCTTGGTTAAGGACAGCCAGGCAGAGCATAAAACCCCTAAAACAAGGGAAATAGACAAAGACACCTTGCGATTGCAGGAGGACTTGACGGCAAAGCTGGGTGCAAAAGTGCTGATTGAGCATAAAGAAAATGGCACCGGTAAGCTGGTCATCGCATATTCCAGTTTAGAAGAGTTGGATGGAATTCTCGGGCAAATTAAATAGCGTGATAGCTAATGAGCCTGTAGATGAAAAACAATAAAAAATGTAAGTTAAATTTAATCTTCCTTGATTTAATGAAGGTCGATCGATATAATTCCCGACCTGTTGGGTATGGAGTTGGGTGTGACAGCTAGAAATCGCTCCGCTGTCAGTAAAATTATAAGTTATCAAATTTTGATGATAATAATAATGACAGCAGGATTTGCCCTGACAGGGGGAAGGTCTTACGCCCTATCGGCGGCTTTAGGCGGGGCGGCGGCATTTATTCCAAACCTGTATTTTGCATTGCGGGTACATAAGTCCGCAGGGCAGGAAGCAAGAAAGATTGTAAGATCTTTTTATGCCGGGGAATCGGGCAAGTTATTGTTAACGGCCGCGCTGTTCTTCATGATTTTTCAACTCCCAAACATAGAAATATTACCGCTGCTGGCCGTATACATAGCAGCATTATCGGTTTTTTGGTTTGCGCTGTTAATGCGCTGACATTACTAATATTTAGAGAGGAACGATGGCTACCGAAGCTCATGCCGAAGGTGCAACCGGGTATATTATTCACCATTTAACTTCGCTGTCCGTGGGCGAGGGTTTCTGGACATTAAATCTGGATACGTTGTTTTTTTCAGCCGTCTTGGGTGGCCTGTTTGTCTGGTTTTTTAAGCGGGCGGCAGAAAAAGCGACAGCAGGCGTTCCGGGTTTAGTGCAAAATTTTGCAGAAATGCTGATTGAATTTGTCGATACTCAGGTTAAAGACAGTTTTCACGGTAAAAATGAACTAATTGCTCCTCTGGCATTGACTATCTTTTGCTGGGTGTTCCTGTGGAACTTCATGGATTTATTTCCGGTTGATATATTGCCGTTAATTGGTTCGTTGATGGGTATTGAATACCTGCGCGTTGTTCCAAGTACGGATTTAAATGCAACATTCGCGATGTCCATCTCCGTTTTTTGTTTGATTATTTTCTATAGCATCAAAATAAAAGGCCCTTGGGGCTTTGCCAAAGAGCTGATGTTTCAGCCGTTTGGCCCTTGGCTGTTACCCTTCAATCTACTGCTCAAACTGGTTGAAGAAATTGCCAAGCCAATCTCATTGGCGCTTCGTTTATTCGGAAACCTGTATGCAGGTGAGTTGATCTTTATTTTGATTGCTTTATTGCCTTGGTATATTCAGCCGGTGTTGAGTTTTCCCTGGGCGATCTTTCATATTTTAATTATCACGCTTCAGGCATTTATATTCATGGTACTAACCATTGTGTATCTGGGTATGGCACACGAAGATCATTAAGGCTTTCGTTCCTACTCGCGCCCCTTACCGACATAATCCACATGGATGTGGTGAATGCAGATATTGCATAAGGCCATGGATGGCCTGTAGTAGAGCAACGCAGGAGCAGTTGCCGAGGAGCAAATATCTGCCCATGTAGGCAATGATTTTTTTAACTTTTTATAATTTAACTATACGTTTGGAGGTTTCATGGAAATTGCAAAATTAATTGCTGATGTACAAGGCATGACTGCTATTGCAGTGGGTCTGGTTCTAGGTATGGGCGCTTTAGGAACAGCTATAGGCTTCGGTCTGCTAGGTGGAAAATTCCTGGAAGGCGCTGCTCGTCAACCGGAAATGGTACCTATGCTGCAAGTAAAAATGTTTGTTGTTGCGGGTCTGTTAGACGCGGTAACAATGATCGGTGTTGGTTTGGCGCTGTTCTTTACCTTCGCTAACCCATTCCTGTCTGCTGTAACAGCTGCGGCAGCGGGTTAATAGGCTGTTTAACTTTACTAGCAACAAGAGGAACGCATCGTGAGTATCAATGCTACTCTGATTGGGCAAATGATTACCTTTGCACTTCTGGTATGGTTTACCATGAAGTACATCTGGCCGCCTTTATTTGACTCTTTAGAAGAACGTAAAAAGAAAATTGCTGATGGTTTGGCTGCGGCTGAAAAAGGTCAGGAACAAATGCACTTGGCAGAGAAAAAGGCCAAGGGCGTTTTAAAAGAAGCCAAAGAGCAATCTTCAGAGATTGTTAATCTAGCTCAAAAACGTGCCAATGAACTTGTTGAAGCATCAAAAGACACCGCCAAGAAAGAAGGCGAGCGTTTGATTCTTGTGGCAAAGGCGCAAATTGAACAAGAAAAACAACAAGCTAAAGAAGGTTTGCGTAGAGAAGTAGCAGCCTTGGCTTTGCTGGCAGCAGAACAGATTTTGAGTGCGGAAATCGATAAAACCAAGCACCAGGACATCCTGAGCAAAATCTCTAATCAACTGGGTTAAGCATAATGAGCGAACTGGCAACATTGGCAAGACCATATGCAGCAGCGGTGTTCAAGCGATCCAAAGAAACCGGCACTACTGAACAGTGGTCGAAAAGTTTGGCGTTTATATCGGCTGTCCTGAACGATAAAGAGATTTCTGTCGTAGTGGATAACCCTAAGGTAAGTAGTGAGAGGTTATCGGCGTTGATGCTCGATATTTGCCAGGGGCAAGTAGATGAAGAAGGTGCAAATTTTCTGAAATTACTGGTTCAAAACAACCGTCTAACCTTGGCGCCGACTATTGCGGAGCTATTCGAAGCCTATAAGGCGGAAAGTGAAGGTTATGTCGATGTTGAAGTAGCAACTGCTTACGCTTTCACTAAAGAAGAAAAGCAACGTTTCACTTCAACGCTTGAAAAAACGCTAAGCAAAAAAGTCCATATGAATGTGACCGTGGATAAATCATTAATTGGTGGCGTTCTGGTACGTGCAGGCGACAGAGTGATTGACGGTTCCATTAAAGGCCAGCTTCAACAATTAGCAAAACGACTCTAAACTAGAGCGAGAAACAGAACATGCAATTAAACCCATCTGAAATAAGTGATCTGATTAAAAAGAAGATCGAAAACTTCGACCTGAGCGCCGAGGCTCATACAGAAGGTACCGTAGTTAGTGTGACTGACGGTATTGTACGAGTACATGGTCTTTCGGAAGCGATGCAAGGCGAGATGCTGGAATTTCCCGGCAATACCTTTGGCATGGCGCTTAACCTTGAAAGGGATTCCGTGGGTGTGGTGGTATTAGGTTCATACCAGCATATCTCTGAAGGCGATACCGTAAAATGTACCGGTAAAATTCTGGAAGTACCGGTTGGGGAAGCATTGCTGGGTCGTGTCGTTGACGCGCTGGGTAATCCTATCGACGGCAAAGGTGCTATTGAGACAACCGAAACTTCGCCGATTGAAAAAATTGCACCCGGTGTAATTGCCCGTCAATCAGTTGACGAACCTGTGCAACTGGGTTTGAAATCTATCGACGCGATGATTCCTGTTGGTCGCGGTCAGCGCGAGTTGATCATTGGCGATAGACAAACCGGTAAAACGGCTATTGCAATTGATGCGATTATCAATCAAAAAGGTACAGGTATTAAATGTATCTATGTCGCTATCGGCCAAAAACGTGCATCGATTGCCAACGTAGTTCGGAAGCTCGAAGAGCACGGCGCAATGGCACATACTATTGTTGTCGCAGCGTCTGCATCGGAATCGGCAGCGTTACAATTTATCGCGCCTTATACCGGCTGTTCGATGGGTGAGTTTTTCAGAGATCGTGGCGAAGATGCCTTGATCATCTATGACGATTTAACCAAGCAAGCCTGGGCTTATCGTCAGATTTCCCTGTTGCTGCGCCGTCCGCCAGGCCGCGAAGCATACCCAGGGGATGTGTTCTATTTGCATTCTCGTTTGCTGGAAAGAGCGTCACGCATTAATGCAGCCGAAGTTGAGAAATTGACCGGCGGTAAGGTAAAAGGTAAAACAGGTTCATTGACCGCATTGCCTATTATTGAAACTCAAGGCGGCGACGTATCGGCTTTCGTACCGACTAACGTAATTTCTATTACCGATGGTCAGATCTTCCTGGAAAGTGATTTGTTTAACTCCGGCATACGCCCTGCGGTGAATGCAGGTTTGTCGGTATCGCGTGTAGGCGGTGCAGCTCAAACCAAGATCATCAAGAAATTGGGTGGCGGTACGCGTCTTGATTTGGCGCAATACCGTGAGTTGGCGGCTTTTGCACAGTTTGCATCCGACCTGGATGAAAACACCCGCAAGCAGATTGAACGCGGTCAACGTGTGACTGAGTTGATGAAGCAGAATCAATATTCGCCGATGTCGGTCGCGCAAATGGCGGTTTCCTTGTTTGCTGCCAATGAAGGTTTCCTGGATAGCTTGGAAGTTAACAAGGTCCTCGATTTTGAGGCTGCCTTACAGTCGTACATGACGTCAGAGCATTCTGAGTTAATGAACAACATTAATGCAACTGGCGATTTCAGTGACGACATAAGAAAGGGTATGCTTACAGCTATCCAGACTTTCGTCAAAACTCATAGCTGGTAAAAGGGTCTTAAAATGGCTGTTGGTAAAGAAATACGCACCAAGATCGGGAGTATAAAAAATACTCAAAAGATCACCCGGGCAATGGAAATGGTTGCCGCGAGTAAAATGCGTAAAACAAAAGACAGAATGCTGGCAACACGTCCATACTCCAAAAAAATTGGCCAGATTATCAAGCATCTGGCTCAAGCAAATCCTGAGTATAAACACTCTTTTCTCGTTGAACGTGAGGTTAAGCGGGTTGGGATCATTGTGATTAGCTCCGACAGGGGCTTATGCGGCGGACTGAATTCAAATTTATTCAGAAGAACGCTGACGCAAATAATGCAATGGGACAAGGTAAATATTGAAGTGGATATTTGCACGATAGGCACGAAGGCATTTGGTTTTTTTGGCAACCTGAAAGCGAATTTAGTCGGTCAGGTTTCTAAATTGGGTGATACGCCGCACCAGCATGACATTGTCGGCATCATTAAGATCATGTTGGATGCGTATGAGCAGGGTAGAATCGATGAATTGCATGTAGTTAGCAATGAGTTCGTTAATACCATGACCCAGAAGCCTACAATCGAAAAACTATTGCCTGTCGTAGCCGGTGAGCTTGAGGAAAGTCTAAACGGTCATTGGGATTATATTTATGAACCTGATGCCAAAGAAGTTTTGGACCATTTGCTAACCCGATATATCGAATCTATCGTCTATCAGGGACTGGTTGAAAATAACGCCTGCGAACAAGCTGCCAGAATGGTGGCGATGAAGAGTGCTTCGGACAATGCTGGAAATATTATCAGCGAACTACAGCTGGTATATAACAAAGCCAGACAAGCCGCTATCACCCAGGAAATTTCAGAAATTGTTGCCGGTGCCGCAGCCGTTTAAGGCTCTCCTGAGCTAGTCGAAGGACCCAAGTTAAAATGACACAACACAAGAGGACAACTCAATGAGTTCGGGTAAAATCGTTCAGATTATCGGCGCGGTCGTTGACGTGGAGTTTTCACGTTCAGACCTGCCCAAAGTATATGATGCCTTAAATGTACAAGGCAAAGGCTTGGTGCTGGAAGTTCAGCAGCAATTAGGTGATGGTGTCGTCAGAACTATTGCGATGGGTACTACCGATGGTTTAAGTCGCGGCTTGGAAGTCAGTAATACCAATGCCCCTATTGCAGTGCCGGTCGGACAGGAAACCCTGGGCCGCATTATGAATGTTCTGGGCGAGCCTATCGACGAAAAAGGCCCAATCGGCGAAAAAGTTAAATGGGGCATCCACCGTGAAGCGCCAAGTTATGCTGAACAGGCTGCGGCAACCGAGTTACTGGAAACCGGTATCAAGGTTATCGATTTAGTCTGCCCGTTTACCAAGGGTGGTAAAGTCGGATTATTCGGTGGTGCCGGTGTTGGCAAGACCGTTAACATGATGGAACTGATCCGTAACATCGCGATTGAGCACAGTGGTTACTCGGTGTTTGCCGGCGTGGGTGAGCGTACTCGTGAAGGAAACGACTTTTATCACGAAATGACCGATTCAAACGTAATCGACAAAGTATCGTTGGTTTACGGTCAAATGAACGAGCCGCCAGGAAACAGACTGCGCGTTGCGTTGACCGGTTTAACCATGGCGGAATATTTCCGTGATGAAGGCCGCGACGTACTATTCTTCGTGGATAACATCTATCGTTATACATTGGCGGGTACTGAAGTATCGGCACTGTTAGGCCGTATGCCTTCAGCGGTGGGCTACCAGCCTACGCTTGCTGAAGAAATGGGCGTACTGCAAGAGCGTATTACTTCAACCAAGACCGGCTCTATTACGTCTATCCAAGCGGTTTATGTACCTGCGGATGACTTGACCGATCCATCGCCTGCAACCACGTTTGCGCATTTGGATGCGACCGTCGTATTGTCACGTCAAATTGCCGAATTGGGTATTTATCCTGCGATTGATCCTTTGGATTCTACAAGCCGTCAGCTTGATCCATTGGTTATCGGACAAGAGCATTATGACGTGGCTCGTAAGGTTCAGGGTATCCTGCAACGCTATAAAGAATTACGCGACATTATTGCGATTTTGGGTATGGATGAATTATCTGAAGAAGATAAATTGACTGTATCAAGAGCGCGTAAAATGCAACGGTTCCTGTCACAACCTTTCTTCGTTGCCGAGGTATTTACCGGTTCTCCGGGTAAGTATGTGTCACTGAAAGATACCATTGCCGGATTTAAAGGCATTATCGACGGTGAATACGACGCGATTCCTGAGCAAGCTTTTTATATGGTAGGAACCATAGACGAAGCGCTTGAGAAAGCAAAAGGCATGAAATAAGTTATAAAATTGCTAGGTAATAAAAATGACCATGACCGTACATGTAGACATCGTTAGTGCAGAAAAGGAAATATTTTCCGGATTAGCGGAAATGGTATTTGCTCCTGCCGAACTTGGCGAAGTGGGCATTTCTCCTCGGCATGCACCATTAATATCCAGACTTAAGGCCGGTGAAGTTCGGGTGAAAGTCAACGATAAGGAAACTTATCAGTTTTATGTGTCAGGAGGTATGCTGGAGATACAACCGCATATGATTACCATTCTGGCTGACACGGCTATCAGAGCGAAAGATATTGATGAGGCAGCCGCAATAGAAGCCAAGGCCAGAGCTGAAGAAGCATTGGCAGACAAGTCGGGCAAGATTGATTTTGTAACGGCTCAGGTGCAATTGCAGGAAGCTGTTATGCAATTAAGAACATTGGATAGATTTAGAAAACGCGGCGGGTAGTTGGGATATTACATGGCAAAGCTTTCGTTCTTGCTCATGTCCCTCGCCTACGTCCTGTAGGCGAAGCTCCTCCCTTTTTAAAAAGCCCGGTAACGTATTCATGCGCTATCGGGCTTTTTTGGTTTAACGGAATATCAAAATGAACATAAAGACCATTATTCTGGCTGCGGGTAAAGGAACGCGGATGCGTTCGGAGCTACCCAAAATTTTACATAAAATTGCCAATAGACCTTTACTGCAGCATGTTTACGACACCGCCAAGCACTTGGAAAACAATACTATCAAGATTGTTGTAGGCCATGGTGCGGATCAGGTTACAGAAGCCTTGAAAAACCTGGATGCCGACTGGATAGAGCAAAAGCAGCAGTTAGGCACGGGCCACGCTGTGCAGCAAGTGAGCGATCAAATTGCCGATTCCGATAATGTGCTGATACTGTATGGCGATGTACCCTTGTTGAAATTGGCAACCATCAGACTGCTGATAAACAATGTCAACGATCAGTCTCTGGCTTTACTCACCGTAAATCTTGCCAATCCGGCCGGCTATGGCAGAATAGTCCGCAATGCAGCCGGGCAGGTTACAAAAATTGTCGAAGAAAAAGACGCGGCATTGAGCGAAAAGCAGATCAACGAAGTCAATACCGGCATCATGGCGGTGCAAGGCAAGCAATTAAAAAAATGGCTGAGCCAGTTAAATAATAGCAACGTCCAGGGTGAATATTATTTGACTGATGTGATTGAAATGGCCGTCGCCGATCAAATTAACATCGTGACCAGCCAGCCCGAAACCGAGGATGAAGTATTGGGTGTCAATAATCGCATACAGCTCAGTCACTTGGAACGCGTCTACCAACAAGAGCAAGCCAATAGTTTGATGGAGCAGGGGGTCACCTTAAAAGACCCGATGCGCTTTGATCAAAGAGGTTCGATAGAGAGTCTGGGGCAAGACATAGAAATCGATATTAATGTGATCTTGGAAGGAAAAAACAGCATCGGCAGCAATGTCAAAATCGGCGCCAACACCCAGATAAAAAATTCCATTATCGGCGACTATGTGGAAATCCTGGCAAACTGCGTCATAGAAGATGCGGTTATCGGGCAGGGCAGCAGAATCGGTCCTTACGCCAGACTAAGGCCGGAAAGCGTTCTGGCTAATGACGTGCATATCGGTAATTTCGTAGAGATAAAGAAATCATCGGTAGCCGCAGGCAGCAAAATAAATCATTTAAGCTATATCGGCGATACGACGGTGGGCAGTAAAGTCAACATCGGCGCGGGAACCATTACCTGTAATTATGATGGCGTTAACAAGTTCAGAACCGTTATTGAAGACGGCGCTTTTATAGGCTCGGATACCCAGTTGGTCGCTCCGGTTACTATAGGCAGAAACGCTACGATAGGCGCAGGATCAACCATTACCAAAGACAGCCCTGAGAATCAGTTGACCTTAAGCAGGGCCAAACAGATGTCCCTTGCCGGATGGCAACGACCCGTTAAGCAGGACTGCATGGATGCAGGAAGGTACGACTCCACGGATGGAGGAGGTAGAGCAACGCAGGAGCAGTTGCCGAGTGTAATGTTGGGAACAATTACCGAGGAGAAATAATATGTGTGGAATTGTAGGCGGTATCGCGCAACGAAATGTAGTGCCTATTTTATTGGAAGGCCTAAAGCGGCTGGAATATCGCGGTTATGATTCGGCAGGCCTCGCGGTTATAAGCAATCAGCAAATCTACCGGAAACGGGAGCTGGGCAAAGTAAAGGGACTTGAGGCGCTGCTGGAAGCCGATCCTATCTCAGGCAATATTGGAATAGCGCATACCCGATGGGCGACCCACGGTAAACCCAGTACGGCTAATGCGCATCCGCATATTTGCCGGAATAAAGTTGCCGTAGTCCATAACGGCATCATTGAAAACCATGAGCATTTAAGAGAAGTGCAGCTGAAGCAGGGCTACGAGTTCACTTCAGAAACCGATACCGAAGTTATCGTGCATGAAATTCATCACGCTATGGAATCTACCGACGGGTTGCTGAGCGCCGTTAAACAGGCCGTCAAAAAACTGGATGGCGCCTATGCGCTGGGGATAATGAGCATTGATAGTCCCGATATCCTGATAGCATGCAGAAAAGGCAGTCCGCTGGTTATCGGCGTCGGGATAGGCGAATATTTTATTGCCTCCGATGTGGCGGCATTGCTCCCGGTTACGCAACGTTTTATATTTCTGGAAGACGGCGACATAGCGGCGATCACCATAGACGGGCTGGTTATTTATGACCGGGATGATCAGGCAGTCAGTCGTCCGATCATAGAAAGTCAGTTGACCGCGGATGCCGTCGATAAAGGCGACTATCGTCATTATATGCTGAAAGAAATTTACGAACAGCCCTTTGCTATTTCGCAAGCCCTGGAAGGCCGGTTCATTAACAATCGCCTGCAGGAAAACGCATTCGGGCATAACGCCGCCGAAGTGTTCGATAACATAAAAGCCATCCAGATTTTAGCCTGCGGCACCAGCTATCATGCCGGGATGGTGGCACGCTACTGGTTTGAAGAACTGGCCCGCGTCCCCTGCAATATCGAAGTAGCCAGTGAATTTCGCTACCGAAGCCCGGTATTAGCGCCGGATACCCTGATTGTCACCATATCGCAATCCGGCGAAACCGCCGACACACTGGCAGCATTGTTGGAAGCCAAGAAACTGGGCGCAAAATATTCATTAGCCATTTGCAACGTGCCTGAAAGTTCGTTGGTCAGAGAATCGGATCTGGTATTAATGACCCGTGCGGGCCCTGAAATTGGCGTCGCATCGACCAAAGCATTCACCACGCAACTGGCAACATTGATGCTATTGGTTATTGCGATCGGCAGACGCTTTCACCTGACCGAAATAGTGGAGCAAAAGATCACCTCGGAACTCTTCAGCTTGCCGGGGAAAATTGAGAAAGTATTACAGTTGGATGATGAAATTAAAGTCCTGGCCGAGCAATTTGCCGAAAAACAGCATGCCTTGTTTCTAGGCAGGGGCACCCATTATCCGATAGCCATGGAAGGGGCGTTAAAATTAAAGGAAATTTCCTATATTCATGCCGAGGCCTACCCGGCAGGCGAGTTAAAACACGGCCCCTTGGCATTAATCGATGCCGACATGCCGGTTGTAACCGTCGCGCCGAACAATAGCCTGCTGGAAAAACTCAAATCCAATATACAGGAAGTCAGCGCAAGAGGCGGGCAACTTATTGTTTTTATGGATGAAACATTGGCATCGGCAAATGATGAAAATGTACGGATCGTAAAAGTACCTCAAGTCGGCAATGAGATTTCGCCGATTGTGTACACCATCCCATTGCAACTGTTGGCTTATCATGTCGCGGTGTTGAAGGGTACGGATGTTGATCAACCCAGAAATCTTGCGAAATCGGTTACGGTGGAATAGAAAATGGCAAAATTATCATTACAAGAACAATTACTAAAGTCCGGTTTGGTCAGCGCCGCTCAAGCCAAAAGCGTTAAATCCGACAAGCGCAAGCAAACCCAGCAGCAGCGCAAGAACAAAGTCGAAGTGGTTGACGAGGCCAAAGAACTGGCTCAAAAAGCACAGGCTGAAAAAATCCAAAGGGATCGGGAGCTTAACCAGTTGCGCCAGCAGCAGGACGAGCAAAAACAGTTGGCCGCTCAAATAAAACAGATCATTGAATTAAATCGGCTGCCTAGAGACGCTGAAGGCTTGGCCTTTAATTTTACCGATAATAATAAGGTCAAGCGGCTATACGTCTCGGAGGGGATGCGCGATCAAATTGCCGAAGGACGGCTGGCTATTGTAAAGCTTGGGCCGCAATATGAAGTGGTGTCAGCCGAGGTGGCGCAAAAAATCCAGGCGCGCGATGCCGCCAGCGTGATTGTCTTTAATGAGTCCAATAAAACGACCGATGTGGTTGATGATGCTTACGCAGCGTATCAGGTTCCCGATGATTTGATCTGGTAGGGATAGTTGCTGCGTTCCAGTATAGCTGTTTAAGCGTGTTTTTATATTTAAATACAGTTAGTTATAAAACTATTTTTGCCTCCTCTTCTGATAGGTGATTGCATGGTGCAGTTGCCGGGAGGGTTGAGGAGAATAAAATCAACTTTTCACCTTCTTATCTCTGCTGTTTATCAGCTCGTTCCCTTTTGCAGGCAGTTTGCTGCTGCAACTAGCCAAGACGCGATCCATAAATCAAGAAGACGCCACGCCGTAAGATAACAACCGGCCATTATTCGATTTATCATAAAAAAACCAGAATCCAAAAACATGTTTTGGAACTACCTCATTACAGTTTGTCGTATAACAGGAGTGCAAGCTTTGCTTGCCCATTAACCTAAAAACCGCAGTGGAGCATTCCAAACGGGTAGTAGGAAGTGAAAGCCGTTCATGCTTCGACAAGGCTCTCCTGAGCGTAGCCGAAGCCTGTCATGAGCTTGTCGAATGGGGCTCAGCACGAAGGCGGCTTTCACGCGCTCCAACTGCATTTTTAGGATTAACAATTCATCGCATAACTTGCGGGCAAAGCCTGTGCGCCATCCTTAAGTTGATGCGTATGCTGTTCATAAGATTCCATATAACAAAGATATTTTTTCGTAGTTATTTCCTTGCTGAAAAATGCACACTATAGTTATCAATGCAATTCATTGATTCGATTTGTAAAATATCCTACGTGTAATCCATTTCCTACAAAATGCCGGTGTTGTTTTTGTAGGGCGATTCCTAGCTAAGTTCAGATTGCCCTGATTGTGGCTGTCGCTCGATCGGTTCAGACTCGATGCCAACTGAATAGCCCTGCCGGATTGTGATGTCGGCGGGCAAAAACTTATCGCGCAAAAAAGAGGAATTAACCGCATGTCGAAAACCAGTCAAAACCACTGTCAAGAGGTTGGGGTGACCGGCCTTGTGGGTTTGATCTGTAGTTATGCGGTAATGGGAGCCGTTATGCTTCCTGTAAACGAACAAAAAATACAGTATAACCTGTTGTTATTTAAAGGATTTACCCCCCCCGGGTTTAGCAAAATACATGCCAGAATAGAGATTGGCCTGGGATTTATTTCCAAAGGCTGCTTAGCTTTTCGCCCCCCTAGTTGTTTTCACGTTAATCGGATATATCCGGAATTATTGCCGGAAGCGCACACTCGCGCTTCCCGGTGTGGAACTCTTTCCACATATGCCCCCTATCCCGAAGTCTACTCAAGACTTTCGATGCCTGATTGTGTTCGCGTTAAGCGTACATATCCAGAAGCGTCCCCATGCTTACCGCTATGGAATTTCTTCCATGGTTGGTTCTTATTCCGACTGGTTGCCATCGCATCCCGGCGGTTGTTTTACTGTTCGTTAAAATCCCGTTTTTATTAAAATCTTAAAGGAGAAACCCGATGGCTATCGTCAAAAAAACCAATACCAGAACCGCCTCCGCATCAGCGGTAGAAGGCAGTCATTCGTCTAGCGTGACTGCACGCGATGCGGATGCCCAGCGCAAGAAAGCGCGTACCCTCGCCAAACAACAGCAGGCGGCAGAGCGCATCGCTGCAGCAACCGGTCAGCTGGCCTCCGGCATTAACGAAGCGGCTTCCGCGTCCGAAGAATTGAAGCGCGCCGGCGACCAGATCGCCACCGGCGCCGAAGAAGCATCAGGCGCTGCTCAGGAATCGCTGGCAGCGGTCAACCAGGTAAGCGTTGCCATTGCCCGTCAGTTGCAAAACGCAGACATCAGCCAGACCAAAGGCGAAGTCATACAAGCCTTGGTGGCCAAGGCCAGCGCTGAAGTCGCCGGTCTGGTGACTAATGTGGGCGTGGCAGCGCAACGCCAGTCTTCGTCGGTGGAAAGGGTGGTCGAGCTTGAAAAGCAGGCGGCCAATATCGGCGATATCGTCAAGGCTGTAGCGCGCATTGCCGACCAGACCAACTTGCTGGCGCTTAATGCCGCGATTGAAGCGGCGCGCGCCGGACAGCACGGCAAGGGCTTTGCCGTCGTGGCCGACGAAGTGCGCACCCTGGCAGAAACGTCAGAAAAGAGCGCACAACAGATTCAGGAGCTGGTGGGACAAATTCAGCAGGAAGTTAAAGTCATCGCCGATGGCATCAACACCTCGGCAAAAACCATCGAGGGAGAAATCGAAAACGGCAAGACCATCACCATGCAACTGGAACAGATCCGTGTGGATGTGATCGAGATCGTCGGCGGTATTCGGGAAATCGCCAGCGGCGCCCAGCAGTCCAGCACCGCAGCGCAACAGACCATGCAAGCCTCGGAAACGATTGCCTCGGCTGCTGAAGAGCAATCCACTGCCGCTGAAGAAGCCGGTAAAACCGTGGAGGAACAAGCGCAAGCGTTGGCCGAGTGCGAGCAGGCCGCGCAAAACCTGTCCGAGTTGGCCGAAGACCTTAAAAACTCCACCGACGTCGCCAAGAGCGCCGAAGAAGTGGCTTCCGCCGCCGAGGAACTGTCTTCCGCCGTGCAGGAAATCAACCGTTCCGGTACCCAGATCATGGCTGCTATCGAACAAATCCGTCGAGGCGCACAAGCGCAGGCGGCGGCGACCGAAGAATCTGCTGCTGCCATTGCCCAGATCGAAAAGGGTATCGAAGTGGCCCAGGCCCGTGCGACCGTCGGCGGCGAAAAAGTTGCGGCAATCAAGGAACTATTGGATGTCAACAAAACGTCTATCGATACGATGATTGCCGGCGTTTCCGGTTCGGCAGACGCGACCCGCGACAGCATCAGGCAAGTCAAGGAGCTGGAGCTGGTGTCGCGCCGTATCGACAAGATTGTCGATGCCATTGCCACGGTTTCCATCCAAACCAACATGCTGGCCGTCAACGGCTCAATCGAAGCCGCGCGCGCCGGAGAATACGGCAAGGGCTTCGTGGTTGTAGCGACCGATATTCGTAACTTGGCGCACGATTCCGCCGAGAATGCCGACCGCATCAAGGATCTGGTTAAAGCGGTACAGGATCAGATCGGTACAGTCGCTCGCGACTTGGAGGAGATCCAGGCTGCGGCGCTGAGCGAAGTGGAAAAGGCCAAGGCCACGACCGAAAATCTGGTGCTGATCGAAACCGACATCGCTGTGGTGGAAACCGGCACTACTGAAATACTGACCGCTTCCAACGAGATTGCCGCCGCCATCGCCCAGGTGAAAACCGGTGTGGACCAAATTTCCGCCGCCGCTCAGGAAGCCGAAAAAGCCGCTGCCGAGGCCGGCGCTGCCGCCACTCAGCAATCGCAAGGCGCTGAGGAACTGGCTGCCGCCGTCGAGGAGATTGCTTCTCTTGCCGACGAACTGCAAAGCGCTTGATTTTGCCCATTGATTCCCAGGAGATTGTCATGACTACCGAAACTCTGGAACAACGGGAGGATGCGCCGAGCGTCGATGGGGCAACCGTCGACGTGCAGGAATCCAATATCCGTCAGTTCGTCACATTTATCGCCGGTGACGAGGTATTTGCCGTCGATATGGCCCCGGTGCAGGAAATCATCCGGGTTCCCGAGGTGGTGCGGGTGCCGCTGGCGCCGCACACCCTGGAAGGCCTAGCCAACTTGCGCGGCAAGGTGTTGCCGATTATTTCATTGCGGCGCATTTTTGGTTTTGGCGACCAGGAATACGACGACTCCACCCGTGCCGTGGTCATCGACCTGGGCCAGCCGCTGGGCTTCGTGGTGGATCGCGTCGCCAGCGTGGTCGGCGTCGAGCCCTCAAAAATCGATGATGTCGACTCGATTCGCGGCACCGTGGATACCGAGTTGCTGTCCGGCCTGCTCAAGGATGTGGGCGGTCACGAAATGATCATGGTGCTGGATTTTGCCAAGCTGATTGCCGCCGAGTTCGCCGACATCGCGTCGCTGTCCCGCTCGACTGCCGGTGAGCATTTGGTCGGCAACCGCACGGACGAAGAGGAAGCGGAAAAGCTCAGCGATGAACTGCAACTGGTGAGCTTTGCCGTTGCCGGACAGGAATACGCCATTTCCATTGAAGACGTGCAGGAAATCGTCCAGGTGCCGGAGCATATCGTTCATGTGCCGCACTCGGAATCGCATGTGTTGGGGGTGATGACGCTCAGAAACCGCCTGCTGCCTCTGGTCAGTCTGCGGCGCATGTTCGGCTTGCCGACGCAGGATGCCGACGAGCATAGCCGCATCGTCGTGGTGGCGCTCGGCAATGCTTCAGTCGGCGTAGTGATGGATAGCGTTAACGAGGTGTTGCGCGTTCCCAAGGTTTATGTCGACAACATGCCAGGCCTGTTCGCTCGCGACGGCGACTTGTCCGATATTACCGAGATTTGCCGGTTGGATGAGGGCAAGCGTCTGGTGTCCATCATTTCTGTCGGCAATATGTTCCGTCATTCCGCCATTAAGGAGGCATTGAGCACCGTGGATAACTTACGCGAAGAAGCAATAGGACAAGATGTTGTCGAAGGGCAGGATGACGACCGTATTGAAGATGATGAGCAGATGGTGGTGTTCCGTCTGGACAAGGAGGAATTCGGGGTGCCGATTGACAGCGTACAGGAAATCGTGCGCGTGCCCGAGGAGCTGACTCATGTGCCTAGGGCTCCGGCTTTCGTGGAAGGCGTCATCAATCTGCGCGGAGCGGTGCTGCCGGTTATCGACCAGCGCTTGCGTTTGGGTTTGGCAACGACCGAACGCAACGACAGGCAGCGCATCATGGTGTTTTTGTTCGACGGCGTGCGCACCGGTTTTATCGTCGATTCGGTGACCGAGGTGCTGAAAATACCGAAGGCGGCTATTGAGGTCGCGCCGAGCCTGTCCGGTGAGCAGACTCGCCTGATCGGCCGCGTCGCGAACCTCGAGAAGCAGAAGCGTTTGATCCAGCTGATCGATCCGTCGCAACTGATTGAAAGCCAGGATTTGAAAAGCTTGGCTCAGTTAGCACCGTAAGTTTAAGCGGAGGCGGCCTATGATTAAATTATTGATTGTTGACGATTCGGCGCTGATGCGCCGTCAGCTGGTTTCGCTGTTTGAAGCGGAGGGCGGTTTCGAGATTCGTTTGGCGCGCAACGGCAAGGAGGCGGTGGCGGAAAACATCGCTTTCAAGCCGGACGTGGTTACGCTGGACATCAATATGCCGGAAATGGACGGACTGACCGCTTTATCGTTGCTGATGGCGGAACGGCCGGTTCCGGTGGTGATGGTGTCGTCGCTGACCGAGAAAGGCGCGCTGGCGACTTTCGAGGCGCTGGCGTTGGGCGCGGTGGAGTATGTCGCCAAGCCCGGCGGCACCATTTCGCTGTCCATCGATGAGATCGGTCATGACCTGATAAGCAAGGTCAGGGCTGCGGCCCGCGCCAAGCTGAAAACGGCGCGCGGCCTTAGCTCGCGTATCCGCGCCGAGCGCAGTCGGCCAGAACGTCCGCCGGCTTTGGTGCGTAGCGGCATTGGCGGTGAGGGGCTGGTCATCATCGGCGTTTCCACGGGCGGGCCGCGTACGCTGGAGGACATCCTGCCGCTGTTGCCGGCGGATTTCCCCTGGCCGGTGTTGGTGGCCCAGCACATGCCGAGCAGTTTTACGCTGCCTTTCGCCAATCGCATGAACGACCTTTGTCATTTACAGGTGGTTGAGGCCTCGCGGCCGATGCCGCTGGAACGCGGCACCATCTATATCGGCAAGGGCGGGGCGGACATGGTGGTCGCATCGCGCGCCGGTAAGATGACGGTGCTGGCGAAACCGGAGTCTGCCGAGTTTTTGTGGCATCCCTCGGTGGAGCTGATGGGGCGTTCGGTGCTCGAGCATTGCGACCCGGCGCGCGTCATTGGCGTGATGCTGACCGGCATGGGTTACGACGGCGCCGATGCGTTCGCCGAAATCAAAAAGAAAGGTGGCCGCACCATTGCCGAATCGGAGGAGTCTTGCGTCGTCTTCGGCATGCCTGCGGAGTTGATCAAGCGCGGCGGCGCATCGGTGGTGCTGCATGCGACCAAGATTGCCAATCAGATTATCGCCTGGGCCCGATAAAGGCCGGATAAGGAGCAGATATGCCTATTATTAAACAACACACTATCCAGACGGTTGATGTCGATGAGCGGTTACAGCCGCGCGATTTCGCTGGGCTGACGGCCGAATTGGCGGCCGATAATTCTACCGCCAGACGTTGGGCGGCGCGGGATTTGGCCGAGTTTCCGGAAGCTGCCGGGATCTTGGTGGAGAGGCTCAAACGCGAGGAGGATACCAGCGTACGCGAGGCCATACTGACCACTTTGGCCCGTCTGGGAGATCCGGCGGCGGTGGCGGGGCTGGTGGAATGCCTGCGTAGCGAGGATGCCTCTTTGCGCAATGAAGTCATCGAAGCCATGAAGGAATTGCCCGACGAAGTCGCTCCGATCATGAGCGAGTTGCTGGAAGATCATGACCCCGATGTACGTATTTTTGCGGTGAATATTCTCGAATCGCTATGTCATCCGCAGGTCGAGGCATGGTTAATCAGCGTCATTGAAAAGGATGCGCATGTCAATGTCTGCGCCACGGCGCTGGATCTGTTGAGCGAGGTGGGGACATTGGCTTCCCGTCCGGCATTGCAACAGCTCAAAGCGCGGTTTGCCGACGAGCCCTATATCGGCTTTACGGTCGACTTGGCTATTAAACGTATCGACGAGAATTAAGGCGAATGACAGAGATCACTATCAGCGAAGAAGATTTCCGGAAATTCCGGGAATACTTTTATCGCAAAACCGGCATCCAGTTCGAGGCATCCAAGCGCTATTTTGTCGACAAACGGCTGGTCGAACGTATCGAAGCGACCGATTCAGGTCATTTCCGCAATTATTTCATGATGCTGCGCTTTGACGCTAAGGGGGACGAGCTGCAGACGCTGGTCAACCTGATGACCGTCAACGAGACCTATTTTTTCCGCGAAGAGTATCAGTTTCAGTGTCTGGTCAACTCGATGCTGGGCGAAATCGTCCGGCGTAAAAAAGACGACTCGCCGATCCGTATCTGGTCGGTTCCTTCTTCTTCCGGGGAAGAGCCTTATTCCATCGCGATTTACCTGTTGGAACATTGGCCGGGCATTGAAAAGTGGGATGTGGAAATCATCTCATCGGATATCGATACCGACA
Organism: Methylobacter tundripaludum SV96; assembly: GCF_000190755.2. Taxonomy (GTDB): domain Bacteria; phylum Pseudomonadota; class Gammaproteobacteria; order Methylococcales; family Methylomonadaceae; genus Methylobacter_A; species Methylobacter_A tundripaludum. Next base: position 2,322,229 of record NZ_JH109152.1, read on the forward strand.
TTATAACGCGGGCGCGGCGCGGCCATTATTCGCCGCGATCAGTGCAACACTTGCCGCCGAGACTGCTGCAAAAATATTTTGTGCCCTGCGTCGGCGGTTACCAAATCAGCGATGACTTGCGCGATGCGGTGGAGTTTACCCGCGTCAACCTGATGGAAGCGGCGGATGTGCGGGCTTATCGCGGGTTCGACGTAATTTTTTGCCGCAACCTGCTGATTTATTACGATGACATGTCGCGCCGTCAGGCGGCGGAGACCTTCTTCGACGCCCTGAATCCGGGCGGGTTCATCTGTCTCGGCCATTCGGAGTCGATGAGCCGGATTTCTTCTTTGTTCCGGGTGCGCAAGTTCCCGGAAGCGATTGTGTATCAAAAGCCCTTGGGGGACCTATGAAACGTATCCTCGTCGTGGACGACGCCGCCACGGTACGTCTGTATCACCGCAACATACTCGAAGCTGCCGGCTATGCGGTGGATGAGGCCGTCAACGGGATTGAGGCCATGGAAAAAGCCTTGCAGACGCCTTTCGACCTGTATGTGGTCGATATCAACATGCCCAAGCTGGACGGTTACGGATTCCTGCGGGAAATACGCAGCCAGGAAATCGCCCAGCCTCCGGCGATCATGGTGTCCACCGAAGCCGAGAGCAATGACCGGCACCGGGCTTATCGCGCCGGTGCCAATATTTATCTGATCAAGCCGGTGAAACCGGATGGCTTGCTGACCTACATTCGCCTGTTGCTCGCGGAGGAGCGTACATGAATCCATTATTGGAACAATTTCTCTCGGAAGCGCGGGATTTCCTGCACGGCATCGCCGAGAAGCTGATGCAGCTGGAAAACGACCCCGGCAGTACGCCGGTCATGAACGAGTTGTTCCGGCTGGTGCATACCCTGAAAGGCAACAGCGGCCTGTTCGAGTTTCCGGAAATGACGCGGGTGCTGCATGCCGGCGAGGACTTGCTGGATGCGGTGCGCGACGGCCGGGTCGGGTATTCCCAGGAACTGACCGACCGCCTGCTGGATGCGATGGATTTCGTCAATTTGCTGGTGGATGAAATCGAATCGAACGATGGGGCGATCGGTTCGGACCATGCGCAAAATGCGCTGCGTCTGGCTGAGTCGCTACGGCAGCTGATTGGCGTTACCGCCGTCGAGGTTAAAGCCCCGGTTGCTGAAGCTTCCCAGGCCTCATCGGTGCACAACATGCCGGAACTGCCACGGCTTGCCGAATTGCCGGAACAGCAGCGTATGGCGTTATATCGCGAGGCGCTGGCCGGAGACACTTTGCTGTTTGTGGAGTACACGCCGGAACAGGAATGTTTTTTTAAGGGGGAAGATCCTTTCCACCAGGCGCGGCAGATTCCTGATGTCGTCTGGCAGTCGGTGCTGCCTCGCGAACCGTGGAGCGCGCCGGCCGAGCTGGATGCCTATCATTGCAACCTGGTCTTTAATGCGCTGACCACGGCTGCGCCCGAAGAGTTGTACGAGCTGTTCCGTTACACCCCGGAACAGCTGCGCATCGTCCCGTTGCCGCCTATTGTGCTGGCTCTGCCTCATGGCGATCCAAACGGCGGGCCGGTGTACGGCGATTTTGTCACCGATGCGCTGGGTCGACTGGATACCGGCGACATGGCCGGGTTGGAATCCGTTGCCCGCACCATGCTGGAGCTGTCTTCCCCCAGCCTGTGGCTGTCTTCGGGCTTGCGCTGGCTGCTGTTGGTGCTTGAACTGGAACCCGGCAACCGCTATGCGCAACGCACCTTGATAGAGTCTCTGGGTAGCTTGACGTTGCCGGTCTGGACGACGCCGGAAACAGCGGTTGAAGCTGATTCGGAGCTTGTCGGCGAGAGGTTTTCTGAAGCCGATGCGCGGGCTTTTGCCGACATCCTGCAAGCGCAGCGTGAAATTCTCGGCTTACCGGATAGCGATGCATGGCTGCCCGGCAGATTGAATGCGGCGGCGACCGCGCTTGCGGCCTGCCAACGCAGTGCCGGGCGGATCGAGGCGTTACCGACGTTGGAAGCGGCGCTGGCAGAGGCTCTGGATAGCGTTGAGGCAGCGCCGTTGTTGGCATGGCTGGATGCGCACGCGCCGCTTGATCGGTCTGCAACGGCCGAGTCGGAGGCGGAGGCCGCGCCGATGCAGGTGCGCAATGCGCTGATCGATGTGGAGTCTGATAATAAGTTCGGTCGTCGCGTCGAGGATTCTTACGTCGGGCCCAAGACGCTCAAAGTGGATCAGGACAAAATCGACAACCTGATGGGCTTGATCGGCGAAATGGTGGTGGCCAAGAACAGCCTGCCTTATCTTGCCAGCCGGGCCGAGACGCAATACGGGGTGCGCGAACTGGGTCGCGAGATCAAGACCCAATATGCGGTCATCAACCGTATCGCCGAGGAAATGCAGGATGCCATCATGCAGGTGCGGATGATGCCGGTGTCGTTTGTGTTCCAGCGTTTTCCGCGACTGGTGCGCGATACCTCCAGAAAACTGGCTAAGGAAGTGAACCTGATACTGGAAGGCGAAAACACCGAGGCCGACAAGAATATTGTCGAAGCGCTGGCCGACCCGTTGATTCATATTGTGCGCAACAGCCTCGATCACGGCATTGAAACGCCGGAAGTCCGGCGTGCCGCGGGTAAGCCGCCTGCCGGACGGCTTACCATTCGCGCCACGCAGGAAGCGGACCGGGTGTACATTGAAATTTCCGATGACGGCAAGGGCATCGATCCTACTATCATCAAACGCAAGGCTTACGAGAAAGGCATTATCGACGAATCCACGATGGAACGACTGAGCGACCAGGAAGCGGTGAACCTGGTGTTCGCCGCCGGATTCTCCACGGCGGAGGTGATTTCCGACCTGTCCGGCCGAGGCGTCGGCATGGACGTGGTACGCAGTGCGGTAGAAAAAGTCAACGGCACCGTCAGCCTGGAAAGCGAGTTGGGTAAGGGTACGTTGATCCGCTTGTCGTTGCCGCTGTCGATGGCGGTTACCAATGTGATGATCGTCGAGTCCGACAAGCAGATTTTCGGCGTGCCGATGGACATGGTGGTGGAAACCGTCCGCGTATCGAGAAGCGCCATCCGTACCATCAAAAAACGCCAGACTACGGTTTTGCGCGGCCGCATCGTGCCGCTGCTGGCGCTCAACGAGTTGCTGGCGATTGACGCTGAGCCGTACGCCAACGAGGACGACGAATTGGCAACGCTGGTGGTGCGCGTCCACGAAGAACACGTCGGCATTGTGGTCGACGATTTTCGCGAAACCGTGGACATCATCCTCAAACCGATGGCCGGGATCATTGGCGGTCTGGGCGGCTATTCCGGCTCGGCGCTGCTGGGTGACGGTTCGGTGCTGATGGTCTTAAACCCAAGGGAGCTTGTGTAATGGCAATTACCTACCAGAAAAAAGTGGCGCTGTTCCAGGATGCCGTTGGTGCAGAAGAGGCCGAGGGCCTACTGGAATGGTTGCTGAAAAACCCGAAAAGCCAGCTCAATTTTGCAGATTGCCGGCATTTGCATGCCGCCAATCTGCAAGTCATGATGGCAGTAAAACCTGTAATCGCCGTCTGGCCCAAGGACGCGAAGCTGCGTACTTGGCTGGAATCGGCCCTGAAATAGAAACAAGGAAAATAATATGGCAAAAACAATACTGGTTGTGGACGACTCGGCTCTTATTCGGACGAGTGTAACTCAGCACCTTAAAAACGGTGGCTTTACCGTCGAGACCGCAGATGACGGCCTCAATGCGCTTAATATGCTTAAAGCCGGCCTCAAGCCCGACCTGATGATCACTGACATTAACATGCCCAATATGAACGGCATCGAGTTGATCCAGAGTACCCGTGCGTTACCGGAATTCAGGTTCATGCCTATCCTGGTGATGACTACCGAAAGCCAGCAGACCATGCGCGATGAAGCCAAGCAGTTGGGCGCTACCGGTTGGGTGGTCAAGCCGGTGGGCGGGGAACTGTTGATGTCAATTATTAAGAAGGTGCTGCCGGGAGCCTAGCGTGATGTCACCAGAAACCAATGTTAGCAGCGATGTATTCGAGCTGCCGACCATTGCCGGTAAAGAGCTTTGGCGTGCCACGTACATGGCATTGGCGCTGTTTGCCTTGGTTGGCTGGGCGGCGATGATGTTTCAGAGTGATCTGGATCGTTTGTTGGGCGGTCAGCGGGATTTTGTTATTCTGGCGGCGGCCGCACTGATCCTGATAGCCACCAACATGAGCCTGATACGTCGGGCATCCCGTCGCATCGAGTTGAGGGCGTCTCAAGTGCAGGTAGCCGCTAGTCTGGCGGTTCGACCGGCTGAGCAGGCTGCCTTGATGGTGGAGCATCACCTGCGCCTCGACGAGGCTATGGGCGTTCAGCTTAAAGGGGTGGTCGGCGACACCGAGAATGCGGCAATGATGCTGATGCTGGAGGTACGCAAGCTCAGCGATGCCGCCAATACGCTGATGTCTTACCTCGATAATTCCAATATGAATGCCCGCGACATGGAGCATGAAATTGGCGAGAGCGTTGCTTTCATTGTCCGGATTGACAACTTCGTGCGGGAACTGCCCGACCGGATACAGCAGGACATGGCGTTTATGCGGGAGGCCGGTAAGGAGATCGATGAGCTGGGGAAGTATGTTGATGTCATTAAGGAAGTCAGCAAGAAAACCGATTTCCTGGCTCGTAATGTTTCCATTGAGGCGGCGAGCGTCGGCGAGTTCGGGGCCGGTTTTGTGGAGGTGGCCGACGAAATATGCAAACTTTCGGAGCAGTCGACCAATGCCGCCGCCATGATCGAACAGAGTCTCACCGTTGCCCGGAACATCCGGCAGAACGGCCATAAATTCAACTTTCTGCAAGAGTACGCACAGCAGATCTGCGATGCGGACAAAGTGGTCGAGTCCATCCGCAGTCTGCAGGAAAGCCACGAGAACATGCGACAGTATTACCAGACGCTGTTCTCCGTGGTGACCGAGCACAACACCTGTCTGGCGGCAGGGCTCGGCGAAATTCTTGGACACATACAGTTTCAGGACGTGGTGCGGCAACGTATCGAGCGTATGGAAAATGCCGTGGCAAAGCGCAATGTGCTGTTTCAGGCGTTTGCTCAGGGGCTGGATACGCCTGATGCCGATTTGCTTGAACTTGCTGAGCAAATGCGCGTGGTGCTGGATGAGTATCTGGCGCTTGAAAGCCGCCATGCACCTGCTGCCAATAACGCATCGGAACAGGATGCCGGCCTGCCTCAATTTGAATTATTTTGAACTTACAACCTAGAGCGTACTTATGACAACGAATTCCCTTGCCCCCATTGTTACTCTGTTGCAGCAGCATCGAGCCGCGATCAGTTCGGAATGGATGACTGAAGTGCTGCGCGTTTGGATGCGCCTGTACCCCGGATTGGTCAACGAGGATGAGTTGCGTCGGCAGGCCGACGCTCTGCTCAAGGAGCTCGGCAAACTCTTTTCCGAGCATAGCGGCGAAGCGCCGCCGGATATTACCGGGAACAGCGAGCTTGGCGAAATCGCTCGCGAGTTGAGCTCCGAACGCGCCAAAAAGGGCTTTAAACCGGCGGACACGGCGCAATACGTGATTACCCTGAAAAATGTGCTGACCCAACATTTGGTGCGTACCTTGAACGAATCGCCGACCAGCCTCACCCTCTGTCTGCGGGCGGTGGACGATGTGCTCGACCGCCTGTCACTGCTCACCTTCGATGCCTTCGTGGAAACGCGGGAACGGGTCATTGCCCAGCAGAGCCTGTCGTTGGTGGAGCTGTCCACGCCGGTGATCCTGCTCTGGAACAATGTGCTGCTGCTGCCGCTGATCGGCGTGATCGACACGGTCCGCGCCCGCCAGTTAACCGAACGCTTACTGGAATCGATCACCAAGCACGAGGCCAGCGTGACGCTGATCGACGTGACCGGGGTGCCGGTATTCGATACCAGCGTCGCCCGGCATATCATGAAAGCGATTGATGCCGCTCAGTTGCTCGGTTCCCGCATCGTGATGACCGGCATCAGTCCGGAAGGCGCGCAGACACTGACCAAGTTGGGCATCAGCTTTGCCAACGTGATCAGCCGGGCGACCTTGCGGGCCGGGTTGGCCGAGGCTTTGCAGCTGGTCGGCCGCCGCATTGAGTTCACCGGCGGAGTACACAAGTGAAAATCCCTATTCTGCGTTTGGGCAGGATTCTGCTGAGTTCCATCCAGGTCGATCTCACCGATGCCGATGCGATGCAGTTTCAGGACGATTTGGTCAATAAAATCGCCGAAATCGAGGCCTTGGGCATCGTCATCGACATTACCTCGCTGGAGGTGGTCGATTCGTTCATGGCGCGTGTCATCAACGATACCGCCGGCATGGCCCGCCTTCTGGGCGCCGAGGTGGTCATCTGCGGCGTCCAGCCTTATGTGGCCATGACGCTGGTGGAGATGGGCCGGGATCTGATCGGTGTCGATTGCACCTTCAATCTCGATCAAGGGCTGGAAATAATCAAAGCGCGGATTGAGATGCGCGGCGATGCAAGGATGATTGAGGGGGAGGGATGACCACGCAGCCGACAAACTCATCTGAACGGGTGCCGATTCTCGATGCGTCGGACATTGTGCGGGCGCGCGGCGTTGCCCGGCAAGTGGCGGGACGGATCGGTTTCGGCCTTGCCGACCAGACGCGTTTGGCGACAGCGGTCTCCGAGTTGGCGCGCAATGTCGTGCAGTACGGCGAAGACGGTTTTTGTGAGATTGTCGATGCATCCGATCACAATGAAATGCGGCTGGGCATTCTGGTTGAGGATCACGGTTCCGGTATTGATAACATCGATAAAGCCATGAAGGATGGTTACACCACCGGCGGCGGATTGGGCGCGGGTTTGCCGGGCACCCGCAGGTTGATGGATGAATTTGTCATTGAATCGGAGCCGGGACTTACCCGCATCAGCATTGCCTTGGTCAGAAAACGATCTTGAAGGAAGGTATGAACAAAATAAGTGTCTACGTGGCCGGTGAACCTAATGTCGCCGAAGCCGTCCGCACCGCCAAGCTCATGGCATCGGAGCTAGGGTTCGCCAGGATACAAGCCTATTACATCGCTACCGCGGCATCGGAGTTGGCTGCCAACCTGTTTATCCATGCCGACGGCGGTATGTTTGAAGTCTCTGCATTGACGGATCGTCCCGGTCTGGAGCTGGTGGTTACCGATCATGGCCCCGGCATTGCCGATATAGAGAAGGCCTTGCAGGACGGTTACAGCACCGCAGGCGGTTTGGGCTGCGGCCTGCCCGGCGTGCAGCGGCTGATGGATGAAATGGATATTAACAGTCAACCCGGTCAGGGGACGGTGGTGAGGGCGCGCAAATGGCTGTAACAATCGGTTATGCGACGCGCCCGCTGGCGGGAGAGACGGTCTGCGGCGACAGTTGCGGCTGGTGGCGCTCCGGCGAGCGCATTGTATTGGCCGTGGCCGACGGCCTGGGTCATGGACCGGAGGCCGCTTACGCTTCCGAAGCCGCCTTGGCCTGTATCGCTAACAACTTGAGTCGGACTTGCGAAGACCTGTTTGCCGATTGCGACGCCTGTTTGCAAGATACGCGCGGCGTGGCGTTGGCCGTCGCTATTATCGAACCGGCCACCGGTCTAATGACGGTTTGCACGGTCGGCAATATCCGGGTTCTGCTGCTGTGCGACAGCAAAGACAGCAGGCTTGATGGCGGACGAGGCATTGTCGGCGCGGGCTATCAAAACCTGGTCCCGGAAACGCGGGTGCTTGCTCCGGGAAATGTGTTGGCGATGTTTTCCGACGGGCTGGATCAATTTCCCGCATTGCGGGAGGTTTTTGTCGAACCCGGAGTATCCGCGAAAGATCAGGCGCAAGCGATACTGGATCACTGTGCGCACAATGACGACGATGCCTCGGTGTTGATTTACCGCCATGAGTTTTAATACGGCTTAAAGCGTTTATGAAACAGGATGTAGAACGCTATTTTCATATTCTGCAACAGGTAGCGTTTGCCGCGGATGCGGACGCTATTGAAGTCCATTTGGCCGAGGCCTTCGAGCTGAGCCGCATTTGGGTCGACCGGGGGGTGCCGCCTGACGAAGTGACGCTCCTTCATCATGACGCGATGGTGCGCTTGTCTACGGCGCATCCCGAGTTAATTTTTGCTCAGGTGGCGGATCGTTTGACCCGACCGTTAATGGAAATGTCCATGGCTTATGGGATGGCCTTTCGCGAACAAATGGAGCAGCGTTATCAGGCCATCGTCAACTCCCGCCTTAAGCAGTCGCACAGCTTGGAGTCGGTCGGTAAACTGGCGGCGGGCATCGCCCATGATTTCAATAATCTGCTGGGCAACATCGGCGGTTTTGCGGAAATTGCGGCGGACAAACTGATGCCCGGTTCTTCGGCCGGAGACGACTTTAATAATATGGTCGACAACATCAATACCTTGCTAACCGCCGAACAGGCCATGTTGGAAGAAATCGCATTAAACGAGCGCCGTTTCCGCTCTTTGGTGGAAAACTCGCCGGACATTATTGTCCGTTACGACCGGGATTGTCGGCGTGTATTTGTTAATCCGGCTTACATTCGGGAAACGGATACACCTGCTGAGCTGGTGCTTAACAAAAGCACCGATGATGCTAATGTTTGGCGTCCCAGCATGCCGCGCGAAGAATACCGCAAGAGGCTGCAACAAGTCATGGACACCGGGGTTACGGATCAAATCCTGCTGGAGTGGGTGCGCCAGGATGCTCAGCGGGTAAGCCATGAAATGTACGTAGTGGCTGAATACGATGCCGATGGCGATGTCATAGGTACCTTGGCGATCGGTAGGGATGTAACCCGTAGCAAAGAAGCCGAGCGGCAATTGCTCCATCAAGCTAGTTACGACATCCTGACCGGCTTGCCGAACCGGCGACTGTTCGGTGACCGGCTGGGTAAGGACGTTGCCAAGGCCAAACGTAACGACTTTGGCTTAGCGGTATTGTTTATCGACTTGGATCGATTCAAGGAAGTCAACGATACCTTGGGTCATGCTGTTGGCGACCTGTTGCTAAAAAAAGCAGCGCAACGCATTTGCAGCTGTGTGCGCGAATCCGACACGGTGGCGCGTTTTGCAGGCGACGAATTTGTCGTGATCTTGCCGGAAGTCGGCGAAAGCGGGGCTTTGCAACGGATAGCGCAAAACATCGTCGGCGTTATGGCGCAGTCCTTCACTTTTGGCGAACATAGCGCTTACGTCTCGGCCAGCATCGGTATTGCCATTTTTCCGCAGGATGGCGACAACGCAGATACGCTGGTCGGATGCGCCGACCAGGCCATGTATTCGGCTAAAAAAACGGGTCGCAACAATTTTTGCTTCTTTAACCGTCAGATGCTGGAGCTGGCCCACCAGCGCATGCAACTGGGCAACGACCTTCACGATGCGCTGGGCAAAGGCCAACTTGAGGTGTTTTACCAACCGATCATCGATGTGGTCAGCGGTCGGGTTGTCAAGGCTGAAGCGCTGTTGCGCTGGCGGCATCCCGAATGGGGCATGGTGCCGCCTGACCGGTTTATTCCGATAGCTGAAGAAACCGACCTGATCCAGGAAATCGGCGCCTGGGTATTTCGCGAGGCGGCGGATACCGTTAAGCGCTGGAATGCCCTCTCGGCAAACCAAGGTCAGCGGCAGATCAGTGTCAACATGTCGCCGCGCCAGTTCACCCGGGGGCGCGGCGAGCAAATTATCATTAATTATATGCAGGCTTACGGTCTTGATCCGGCGCATATTGCGGTCGAAATAACGGAAGGGCTGTTGCTGGATAATTGTCCGGGCGTCACCCAAAAACTGGAAAAGTTGCGCGCGGCCGGTATCGAGATTTCACTGGATGACTTCGGCACCGGCTATTCGGCGATGGCCTATCTGAAAAGATTCAACATCGATTACCTGAAGATCGATCAGTCTTTCGTCCGCGATTTGGAAACCGATCCGGGCGACCGGGCGATAGCGGAAGCGATTGTGGTGATGGCGCATCGCTTGGGCTTGAAGGTGATAGCGGAAGGCGTGGAAACCGAAGGCCAGTATGCGCTGCTGGCGGAAGCGGGTTGCGAATACGTGCAGGGCTATTTGTTCGCCAAACCGATGCCGGTTGAGGCATTTCTGGCATTTGTTAATGCCGACGCACAGAAACCGGCTGTTATAGAGGGACCGTTAGCGGTCTTGATGAGATGAAATGAATAAAGTATGCATTCAGGTGGCCGGTGAACCGGACATTGTCGAAGTTGCCCGCCAAGTTAGGCAGACGGCATTGGCGTTAAGGTTTAGCGCCGCGCAAGCCCATTACATTGCCACCGCCGCCTCGGAATTGGCGGCCAACCTGTTTATCCATGCCGACGGGGGGGTGATTGAAGCGTCCTGTCTGAAGGATCGTTCCGGTATAGAGCGGGTGGCTACCGATCAGGGCCCCGGCATTGGCGATATTGACAAGGTGTTGCGGGGCGATTATAGCACGGCTGACGGATTAGGCTGCGGCCTGCTCGGCGTGCAGCGGCTGATGGATGAGATGGACATCGACAGGTACGGTAGTGAGGGCGCGTAAATGGCTGTGATGATTGGCATTGACATGGAGGTTGTGCGCCCATGAAACCGATCGGGGAACGCTATTTCCAGATTCTGCAACAGGTGGTCTTTGCCGATGATACCTATGCGATTGAAGTTTATTTGGCCGAAGCCTTTGAGCTGGGCCGGGCCTTGGTCGATCAAAAGGTGCCGCCGGATGAGGTGACGCATATTCATCATGAAGCGGTGGTCAGGTTTTCCCGAACGCATCCTTCATTAAGTTTCGCGCAGGTGGCCGATCGTTTGACCCGGCCGTTGATGGAAATGACCATGGCGTATGGCTTGGCTTTTCGCGAACAAATGGAGCGTCAGTATCAGGATATGGTCAATTCCCGCTTGGCGCAGTCGCACAAACTGGAAGCGGTCGGCACGCTTGCGGCGGGTATCGCTCATGATTTCAATAACCTGTTGGGTAGTATCATCGGTTTCGCGGAAATGGCGGGAGATGAGCTGCCGGAGGGGTCTTCCGGGAAACATAGCATTAACCATGTGTTGACCGCCAGCTTTCGTGCCCGCGACCTTGTTACCCGAATGTTGACCTTTGCCAGACAAAGCCCGGTCAAGTCGGTAGCGGTGGAAGTGGAGGTGGTCGCGCAAATGCAGGAAACATTGGAGCTGTTGAGTGTTTCTTATAAGAAGGGTTTGGAAATCCGTTTTCAGACCGGCATCGAGCGAGTGACGGTGATGGCCGATCCCGGCCAGTTGCAACAGATCGTGATGAACTTGTGCATCAATGCGGCCGATGCCATGAGCCATCGGGGCGTGGTGGCCGTTGGTCTTGATTTCGCCAGATTTGACGACTGTGCGAAGGCGGGCATTTGCCTGAAGGTTATCGATAGCGGACACGGTATGCCCCCTGAGGTGCAGGAACGGATATTCGATCCTTTTTTTACCACTAAAGCACCCAACAAAGGCAGTGGGCTGGGGCTTTCCGTGGTGTACGGCATTGTCACCCAATTGGGCGGACTCATAGAAGTGCAAAGCCGGGCTGCCGGCGGTAATTCGGGAACGGAATTCAAGGTGTTTTTGCCTTTGGCGAATAATCCCCCCGATGGGGAAAACGGCTAGAAGCCGTCAGAAGTTAAGTTAATGTTTCAATCCACATCCGACCTCATCCGTCGAATGACACCCGCCGACGGATAGAGGTCGGTGGATTGTTCCTCCCCGTAAACGAGGAGGTTACCCAAAAGGATAACGATGCCAGTGCATCGTTGTCAAACTCAAATAATCCCCCTGAAGGGGGAAGTTTCAGACCAGCGAAAAAATTTGATGAATGAGGAAATAAGCAAAATGGCACGTATTTTAGTTATTGAAGATGATGAGCAATTCCGCGAGATGCTGGTTCAGATGTTGACTCAGGATGCCCATAGGGTAACGGTTGCCCATGACGGCGAAGAGGGCTTGCGGCTCAGTCGGCAAGTCCGGCCGAACCTGATTATCACCGACATACTCATGCCGCGTATGGACGGTATTGAGACCATAATGGAATTGGCGCGGCAGGGCGGGGATACTCCCATCATTGCCATTTCCGGCGGACGGCGTTCGATCAGCGCCGAATTCAACCTTGAATCGGCGACGCTGATGGGGGTTAAGGCGACGCTTGCGAAACCTTTCACCAGAGCCGATTTGCGTCAGGCCATAGAGCAGGCGCTGGGCTGAAACGACTATGACAATATCACCTTATATTATCGCCATTTCCAACCGTAAGGGCGGCACCGGCAAAACCACCGTATCGGTTAATATTGCCGCTGAACTGGCCGCTCTCGGCAAGCGGGTGCTGTTGGTGGATTTGGATACGCAAGGACACTGCGCCGTGGGGCTGGGCGTTAATGCGACGCCCCCCGAGCATTCCGTTCATAATCTTTTTATCGACCCGACCGCCCGGTTGGCCGATGCCATCCGGGATACCGATTTCCCCAATCTTTTTCTCGCGCCCGCTGACCAGTTATTCGAGCATGGCAGCGGCGTGCGCGACGTACGGCGTCTGGCGAATGCGCTTGCCGAGCCGGAAATCAAGGAGCGTTTCGATGTGGTGATCGTGGATACGCCGCCTTCATTCGACGTTCTGCTGCTCAATGCGCTTTCTGTGGCGAATTGGGTGCTGGTTCCCTATGTTCCCCACCACCTGTCTTTCGAGGGGGTGCGGCAATTGATGCGGGTGCTGTTTAAAGTGATGTCGGGAGAAAACCCCAGCCTGAAGATCTTGGGGTTTCTGCCGATGATGGTTGCGCAACATATCCGACAGCACCGGGCCATTAGCGGCGAAGTTTCCCGCCAGTTCGGCGCTCACCGGGTGATGTCGGGAATTCGTAATGACATCCGCTTGGCCGAATCCTTTGCCGCGGGCAAGCCCATCCGTTACTACGCGCCGAAAAGCCGTGCTGCGGAAGACTTCGCCCAACTCGGGGCTGTTCTTGTTCAACTGTGTAGCTGAGATAAGCCCGCTAAGCACAACCAGCCTTGACTGAATGGCCGTGACGGATGAGGTGGAAGTGAGTAGGGTGAGCGCGTGCGCGGCTTAGAAACCGGGGTGGAAACTTTTCAACGCTCTTTTCCCCAGGACCCTGGAAAGTTTTGCACGCTTTTTAATTCTACTTTGTCAGATTTCATGATCACACAATTCAAGATCGTCATTCCGGCAGGGATTCACGTCAGGCTATCCTGCCTGACGCCCTTCGGGTTAATGCCAATCGGTTCCAGACCGATTGGTGCCGGAATCCAGGCTCCATGGATGGATTTTAGCTTACCATCCATGGCACTGGATACCCGCTTCTCGGCGGGTATGACGAGCTTACGTATAATCTGACAAAGTAGAATTAACAGTCACGTTTTTTAAATCAGTCGAACATTACTTTGAAGGCCTTAAGGTGAGTGCCAAACCCAGTAACGTTGCAACACCTGTAACGACTTCCAAACTATCCAAAATAAAGCTTGCGACTCATTTTGCGAACCCTTTTTACCAGTATTCACCGCTCAATCGTACCGCCTGTGGATAATTAAAAGTTATGCCTTTACAAGACGCAACATCGGTTGCGGCCCTGCTCTTTCGCCTGATAAAGTGCCTGATCTGCCCGATCGAACGCTGTTTCATCAGTATCGTTATCGGTAAACTCGGTAATGCCGCAGGAAATGGTAATGGCAACGGACGCGCCGCTGGCATTAAAGCCTGTTTTTTCAATGGTTTGACGCAGTTGGGTGGCCAGTATCAAAGCCGATTTACTGTCGGTGTTTGGTAGCAACATAGTAAATTCTTCACCGCCAAAACGGGAAATAAAGTCGGTTGCACGGGAATGATCCGATAATTGTTTGGCGATTAACAGCAGCACTTTATCGCCGGCTTTATGGCCGTAGCTGTCATTGATATTTTTGAAATGATCAATGTCCCAGATGATAAGACTTAGTGGCGAATGGTAACGCTTCCAGCGGGCTAACTCGGTTTCAAGTCTTTCGTTATAGGCGTTGCGATTCGGCAGGCCTGTTAAGGTGTCGCGTAATGCCCGGGTATTGGCAATTTTCAGTTTTGATTTAAGCTCGCAGGATTCTGACTCCATGTCTTTTATTTTATCGACCAAATCGTCCAGTTGTTGCTGCGTCTTTTGGCGTTGAATGGCTTCTTTTTGGCCATGTTCCCGGATTTCTTTGGCAATGTTTGCTAAGCGGCTGTTAATGATTCCTTTTAAGGGCTCCAGCGTGGTGGCGTTGGTCGAGCTTAACTGTAATTCTTCCATCTGTTCAGAAACGGATTGATCGAGTTTGTTTCTGTTTTCGGCCGATTGTTGCGCCGCGGTACTGGCTCCCATTACGCTTACATCCAGCGCGGCTAATTGCTCGGTGATATGGGAGAGAAATTGATCAATGTCTTTTTGTTCCGATTGGCTGTGCTGTTTGATTTTAAGCAGCAACTTAAAGGACTTATCCAGAATAGACTCAAAAGCCGCCGCAGTTTGATTAGACGCAGTGAGCAATTGTTTTGCAGTTTGCGCCTGTTGATCAAAGATGCTCGGAATTTCGATGCCTTCCAGCAAAAGCAATAACTGTCTGCTGATAATTCCCGTATCAATGTGGTTGGCGATGATATTTGGCGCCGGTGTGTCGTCGTCAGGCTCGATAACTTCAAGTATGGCGATAAATAATTGATCGGAGGTCTCGAATTTTACGGTCTCAGCTTTTTTCCTCAGCAGTTTCAGTATGCTTTGTTGTTTTTCAGTTGTGTATTGCTGAAGCAAAAAATCAAACAGTAGCTCGGTTTCCTCTGACCGGCTTTGAGGTGGCGTGTGCTTGAGTTGAGCAACGGAATTGGTAAACTTTTCGAGCTCATCTTTAAGTGCATGGCTATTGATGCCGCCTTTTAATTGATCGCGGATACTCAGCAGGTGTGGATCGAGAAGCGGGTCTAGTCCTGTGGTTGCGATAGTCAGACGGACTATTGTTTTACAAAGCAGGTCTTCCTTTTCCTTGTAGGATTCCCCCGATTGTTCATGTTCATCAATCAGGTCTAAATATTTCTCTTTCCATTTATCCGGGTCGGCTGCCTTACTAAAAAAACTCATGATCGATCTTATAAATAATAATGAAAAATAAATAACTTATGCGTTTTATGCAATGGGCGGCCTTGCCGGCCGCCGCATCGCTAATGGTGATGCGCGGTACAATTATTTTGCAGCGCTTTCCTGTTGGATCAGCTGATTGATAACCGCTATCATTTTTTCATGAGAACCGGCTATAGGACCATTGGTCTTATACTTGCCGTTAATAATGATGGCAGGAACGCCGGTTACGCCGTAACGACCAGCCATGGCGGTTGCCTGACGCATTTTGGAGTCAACCAGAAATGAATTGTAGGCGTTATGGAAGTCGGTTTCGTTAACGCCGTGCGCAACAAAGAATTTAGCCAGTTGATCTTCGGTTTCAAGATTCTGTTTTTTGTTTTGTATGGCGTCGAAAAAGTCGGCATGAACCTTATCGACTACGCCCAGCGCTTCAGCAGTAAAATAAGCTTTGGCATGTTTGCCCCAAAGGTCGCTGAATACAGCGGGCTGACGGATAAATTCGACATTTTTAGGCAGTTTTTTTACCCATTCTTCCAATAGTGGTTCAAAGCTATAGCAATGCGGACAGCCGTACCAGAAGAATTCAATAACTTCAATTTTGCCGGGATTATGGGTAGGTTGTGCCGGCGACAGGGTCTCATAGCCAACGGATTCGGCTTTTAACAAGGCTGAGCAGGAAAATAATAAGATTAATAAGCTGGTTTGAGCGATTTTTTTAAGCATAGCTAAAGTTCTCTGTAGGTTTTGTAGGGCAGTTTCGTTTTACGACTGCATGGACAGATATTTGCTCCATGTAATATCTGCATTCCCCACTTCCATGTGCGTCATGCAGGAGGTAGAACAACGCAGGAGCCGTTGCCGAGCAAACCGCCAAACTTTGTCTGCGAATAGGCGGATTGCTCGGCAACCATTTCAGCATAATCTAAAGGGGTGCGGGTTATGCCGATTTTGCATGGAGCAAAAATCGGTCCATGCCATCGTAGGGAGAGTCCGCCCTACGCTTATTTCATCATTGATATGCGATACGAAACGGCTTTTATTTCTTCATCCGTCATCTTCTTTGCAATCATGTACATGATGTTTTCCGGATTATTGCTGCGCGCACCGGATTTAAAGTCAGTGAGTGCTTTGATTAAATAGTCGGCGTGTTGCGATTTTAATGCCGGAAATGAAGCCGGCTTATTGCCTTCGCCAAAAGGACCATGACAGGCGATGCAAGCGGAGACTTCGCTTTTTAGATCGCCGTTGCGATACAGATCGCTGCCTTGAGCAATGAGGGCCTGGACATCTTTTTTGCCGGCCGGTTTTTCGTTGTCATCGTCAGAGTCCAAAACAGGCAAGGCGTTTTCTGAAATCTTTTGTGTCGCGTAGTAAGCGGAAATGTCTGTTATATCTTCATCAGTTAATGCCAGCGCCATAGCCGACATCATGGGATCGTTGCGGCTACCGTCTTTAAATGCGTGCAGCTGCTTTACCAGATAAGAAGAATGTTGCTGTGCAAGCTTGGGGAATGTTGCTACCATGCTGTTACCGTCGTCTCCATGACAACTGGTGCAGGACGCTGATTTTTGTTTTCCTGCGTTAATATTGCCTTCTGCATGTAAAATACTCGTAGCACTGGCCAATGCCAGAGAAATTGAAAGTACCTGCAATTTTTTCTTCATCAAATTCCCCTTCGGAATGGTTAATCATTTATGCCAGTCTTTTAGTTACTCAGGCTGCTGCGCATATCCGAATTTTACTCTAAATAGTAACTCTAAGCGAGACAACGATGAATCCAGTTTATCATCAAGCAAAATTTATTAACAGTTCGCCACATCTCAGCAATACGCCCCCGGATCAGGGTCTGGAAGTGGCATTTGCGGGGCGTTCGAATGCCGGTAAATCCAGCGCGATTAATACCTTAACCCGGCAAAACGGATTGGCCCGAATCAGTAAAACGCCGGGCAGAACCCAGATGCTTAATTTTTTTGAAATTAATGAGCGGCAACGCTTTGTTGATTTACCGGGTTACGGCTATGCCAAAGTGCCTTTAGAGGTGAAGAAGAAATGGCATGAGTTGATGGAAACGTATTTAACCAGTCGCAAGTCATTATGCGCGATTATTCTGGTGATGGATGTGCGCCATCCCTTAACCGAATTCGACTGGCAAATGGTCGAGTGGTGCGAGCATACCAGGCTGCCGCTGCATATCTTGTTAACCAAGGCCGATAAATTGAATTACGGCGCCGCTAAAAATACTTTGTTGCAGGTACAAAAGGAACTAAAGGATAGTAATTTTCCTTTAACGATACAGCTATTTTCGTCGTTGAAAAAAACCGGCATTGATGAAGTGCATGCCGCGCTTGATCAGTTGTTTCATCCTGTCGATCAGGATCAGAGTGAAATGTCGATACCTTCCTGAGCGAGCAATAATTCGCAGCCGGTTCCCGGATTATTTTGCAACAAGTTTTGGTAAATGATTTCAAGACTTGTATCGCTACGAGTGGGTTCATGGTGGGTGAAAAACAGTTTTTTTGCCTTTGCGGCGGTAGCCAGTTTTATTCCCGAATCATAAGTACCGTGCCCCCAACCTTGTTTGGAGGCATATTCCTCATTGGTATAGGATGAGTCGACAATCAACGCATCGACATCTTTCATGGCCAGCACGACTTCGTCCCATTTTGCATCGACAAAAGACTGGAATTCTGCATATTCGTCATCTTCCGGATCATAGATGTTGAGTTGCGGTTCGTAATCGCCGGTAAAAAAAACCGACTGCCCGTCGCAATCGATTCGATAGCCGAAATTTAATACCGGGTGACTGAGCACAATGGGCGTGATTACGGCTCTGCCTACATGAACCGGTACGCCCGGTTTGACTGTGGCGTATTCAATCCGGGCATTCAGCTGCGCTTCCCGTATCGGAAAAAAACTGTATTGCAACTGTACGGAAAGCGCCCGGTTGATGGTTTCATTGGTGACCGGGTCAATTCCTCCGTAGATTTTAATGTGATTGTTCGGGATAAAAATGGGGATGAAGAAAGGCAGGCCCTGTATATGATCCCAATGGGTGTGGGTAATGAAAATATGCGCCTGGACGGGCATTTCTTTCAGCAGGTTTTGTGCAAGCGCGTGGATGCCGGTGCCGGCGTCAAGAATGATCAAATCATTGTCATCGGTCCTGATTTCTATACAGGTGGTATTGCCGCCGTATTTAACGGTGCTGGGTCCCGGTGTGGGTATGGATCCTCTAACGCCCCAGAATTTGATTTTCATTGTTGTCCTTCTACGCATGGATGTAGGGGGTAGGGGCGATGCAGGAGCACAAACCGGGCGCTACAAGTTAATAAAAGATTGGGCTTCTATTTTGACGGATTCCAAATCCCCCAAAGCCTCGCACATCGCAGGGAGATCCAGGCCAAAACGGGCGATAATGGATTCGGGGAAGGCTTCTATCACAGGATTGCCGCCATCGCCGAAGTGCATGCGTTTGCTGATTTGATTCGCGGCAAAAACGCAGTCTCGTAAGACATTCGGGCTATGGTCAAGCTCATGATGATGAGCGATGGCATCAATTAACGGGCCTGAAAGCTCCCATTTTTCGGCCAGTATTCTGCCTGCCTGCGAATGATTAAGACCGATAAATTCGAGCTCGGTTTGATGCAGCGGCAGTTGTTGTTCTTGGCTCTTTTCCAGCGCGAGTTTAAATTCATCGGGAATAAATTCGGCGAATACCACTTTCCCAAAGTCATGCAGTAATCCGGCAACAAAACAATCGCCGCATTCTGTTGAAGACAGGCCTATGCGTTCAGCAAGCAGTTTGCTGATTGCTGCGGTGGTCAAAGAATGCAGCAGGAAATCGGAGGTATTGAAATTGGCCTTGTTGTCGGCATTCAACATGCCCATTGCGGCAACGCCCAGGGCTATGTTTTTTATGGTATTAAGGCCGATATGTACGACGGCTCGTTGCACCGAGGTGATTTTTTGGGGTAAGCCGTAGAAAGATGAATTAATGGCTTTAAGGATTCTAACGGTCATGACCGGGTCGCATTCAATAACGCGGATAATATCTTTTGCCGAAGCGTTGATGTCTGACGTTAATTGCACCACCTGTTGGACGCTTTTAGGAAAAGCGGGCATTTTTTCAACGAGGACGAGGAGTTTTTCGTTCTTTGAGTTTTGCATTTAAGGATTCGTTAAACAATAATCAACAAGGAGAGCACCGCAGCGAAAAGTATAGTTATGTGAGATCCCGGTTACGCCGCCACTATAATACAATACCGGCGCAATGCGGAAAAATAATAACTAACCGTTAATGAGCTTCGTCCCAATTATTGCCGATGCCTATATCTACAATCAGCGGCACGTCAAGATCGGCGGCTGCACACATGATGGATCTGATCTTCGCCGCGCAGTCGTCGACATGCTCTTCGGCAATTTCAAACACCAGTTCGTCATGCACCTGCATAATCATCTTGGCATCCGGCTGTTCCTTATACAACCACTGGTCGGCGGCAATCATGGCGCGTTTAATGATGTCGGCCGCAGTTCCCTGCATCGGTGCATTGATGGCCGTGCGTTCGGCATATTGGCGACGCGCCGCGTTGCGTGAATTTATTTCCGGTAAATACAACCGTCTGCCGAACAGGGTTTCGATATAGCCTTGTTCGCGGGCTTGCTCCCTGATGCGGTCCATGTAGTTTTTGACGCCCGGATAACGGGCAAAATACAAGTCGATATAAGATTGCGCCTGACTGCGCGACAAGCCCAGTTGCTGTGCGAGTCCAAAGGACGACATGCCGTAAATCAGCCCGAAATTGATGGCCTTGGCGGAACGGCGCAAATCGGTGGTGACTTGCTCGGGAGCGACGCCAAAAACTTCCGCCGCGGTGGCGCGATGCACGTCCTGTTCTTCGCTAAAGGCTTTTAACAAGCCTTCGTCAGCCGATAAATGCGCCATGATGCGTAACTCGATTTGCGAATAATCGGCGGCGACAATTTTTTTGCCTTCGGGGGCGATAAACGCCTGCCGGATTTTTCGGCCTTCTTCACTGCGTATCGGAATATTTTGCAAGTTGGGATCGGAGGACGACAGCCTGCCTGTCGCGGCTATCGCTTGATGGTAAGAGGTATGGATCCGACCCGTTTGTCCGTCAATCTGCTGCGGCAGTTTGTCGGTATAGGTTGATTTCAGCTTGCTTAAGCTGCGGTACTCAAGAATCAGCTTGGGCAGCGGGTAATCGAGAGCCAATTCCTGCAACACCGATTCTTCCGTTGAGGGCTGGCCTTTGGGCGTTTTCTTTAATACCGGCAGCTTTTGCTGGTCGTAGAGGATGTCCTGGATCTGTTTCGGCGAACCCAGGTTGAAGGTCTGTCCGGCCAGATCGTGAGCGTGTTGCTCAAGGGAGATAATCTGGCTGGAAAGCTCAAGGCTTTGCTGCGCGAGCATCGCCGCGTCGATTAATACGCCGTTGTTTTCGATGCGGGCCAGTACGCTAATCAGCGGGACTTCCATGTCCGAATATAACTCAAGCAGTCTTGGATGCTGCGCCAGTTTTGCATTTAGCACCTGATGCAGTTGCAGGGTAATGTCAGCATCTTCCGCTGCGTAAGGTGCGGCTTGATCTATCGATACTTCCTGAAAGCCTATTTGTTTCGCGCCTTTTCCGGCAACATCCTCGTAATGGATGGTTTCAACGCCAAGGTATTCTTTGGCCAGGTCATCCATATTATGTTTGGTCGCGGTGCTGTTTAACACGTAGGATTCCAGCATGGTGTCGTGGGCGATGCCGCGTAATGCGATGCCGTGATTAGCCAGGACATGCGTATCGTATTTCAGGTTTTGCCCGAGTTTGGCTTTACGCGGATTTTCCAGCAGAGGTCGCAGTTTTTCCAGTATTTCAGAGCGATCAAGCTGATCCGGTACGCCGGGATAGTCGTGCGCTAAAGGCACGTAGGCGGCTTTGCCCGGCGTTACCGCAAACGATACGCCGACTATCTGGGCTTTGCTGTAATCAAGGCTGGTGGTTTCGGTGTCGAACGCAAACAATTCGGCTTTTTCCAGTCGAGCCAGCCAGTCGTCAAAGTGCTGTTCGGTTAACACGGTTTCGTAACTGGAATCGATTTTGGCGGGCTTGTCTTCGGTTTGTGCGGCTTCAATAGGACTCAGGGCAGGCGTGGACGAAGAACCTGTGCTGAGCTCAGTCGAAGCATCCAGCGATTTTAACCAGGACGAAAAACCCAGTTCGGCCAATAAGATTCTTAGTTCCGCCTTGTCCATCGGCTGCTGTTTCAAGTCTTCCATGTTGTAGGGCAAATCGAGGTCGCATTTAATGGTGGTGAGTTGTTTGGATAACGGCAGTTGATCCAAACTGGCGCGCAGGTTTTCGCCGATTTTGCCGGTGATTTTATCGGCGTGGGCGATCAGGTTTTCCAGGGTACTGTATTGTTCCAGCCATTTTGCGGCCGTTTTAGGGCCGACCTTGGGTACGCCGGGAATGTTATCGACGGTATCGCCTATCAAGGCCAGATAATCGATAATCTGCTCCGGCCTGACCCCGAATTTGTCGATAACGCCCTGAATATCCATGCGGGTATTGGACATGGTGTTTTCGAGGATAATATGTTCGGTGACCAGCTGCGCCATGTCCTTGTCGCCGGTGGAAATAATAACGTCGTAGCCTTGCTGTTCGGCGTGCTGGGCCAGAACACCGAGCACGTCGTCGGCTTCCACGCCGGATTCGATAATCAGCGGCAGACCCATCGCCCGAATCAGGTTGTGCAGCGGGGCAATCTGCACCCGCAAATCATCGGGCATGGGCGGCCGATGGGCTTTGTACTGATCGTAAAGCTCGTTGCGAAAGGTTTTGCCCGGCGCATCGAAGACCACGGTGATGTAGTCGCTGTGATAGTCGGCAATCAGTTTGCGCAGCATATTGCTGACGCCGTAGATGGCGTTGGTGGGTTCCCCGTTCGCGTTGGTTAGCGGCGGAATGGCATGGTAAGCGCGGAACAAAAAAGAGGAACCGTCAACCAGGATCAGGCGTTCTCTGACGCCCCCCTTTGACAAAGGGGAGGCAGGGGGGATTTGTGTTTGTTGGGACATAAATTAGGTTCAAGGCTAAGGGCTAAAGGTGAGGTAACTATTCGGCGAATGGATTAAAAGAACGCGGATGCCAAAAGTAGGCGCTTCTAAGCGACGCCGATTGGGCGGATTTGCGCGGTTTTTTTAAAGCCGAAAGCCGAATTTGTTATGCGCTTTTAAATCTGCGCTCCATTTGGTTGCAAATATAGCGGGTAGAGGCGCTAATTAACGACTTTGTTAATCTTATTTAATCATAATTATCAGCGTCATCTGCGTTCCATTTTGCTAATTGCTGAAAATTCCAAATATATTAAGTTTTACGCTTAACATCGACGATATTGGGCAATTGACTTATTTTATTAAGAACCTGGCTTAACTGATCGGTATTTTCAATTTGAATGGTCAAATTGAGTAGCGCTGAAAAGTCGGGATGCGTATCCAGTGCCGCATTGGAAATATGAATTTTAGCCTGGGCCAAAATCTGGGTAACGTCATTGAGTAAATTTTGCGAATTAAAGGCATGGATAACAATAGGCACAGCGTAGCTGGCTTTTTTTGCGCCCCAGCTAACCGAAATAAGCTGGGTCTGTTTTTCGGGGCCAAGGTGCAAGATGTTTTCGCAGTCTTTGCGGTGGATCGTAATGCCTTTTTTGTGGGAAATATAGCCGATAATGTCATTGCCCTGAATCGGGGAGCAACAGTGAGCAAGAGAAGTCAGGACATTATCGATGCCTTCTACGGAAATGACTGATTTAGTCTCGGGCTTTTTGCGTTGAATGGGGGTCGGTTGAGCTTCCAGTTCAGGAATCTTGAAAAACGCCGCAAGCTGTCGGCTGTTAATGTCGCTACGGCCTATCGCTTCGAGCAGCTTATCGGTATCCGGTTGATGAAAATGTTTAGCCAGCTCCGCCAGATTGAGCATTTTTAAGCCCAGTCGCTGGCTTTCCTTGTCTAAAATAGCCTTGCCTGTGGCCATATTCTGGGTTTGTTGCTGATTTTTAAACCAGCTTTTGACTTTGCTGATCGCGGCCGATGTCTTTAAATAGCCCAGGTTGAGATCGATCCAGTTGTGATTGGGGCCGCCCTCTTTTGCCGTCAAAATTTTTACCTGATCGCCGGATTTTAAGGTATAGGTCAGCGGCGCAATGCGACCGTTGACTTTCGCCCCGCGGCAGCGGTGTCCAACTTCGGTATGGATGGCGTAGGCAAAATCCAGCGGCGTCGAGCCTTTAACCAGGTCGATTAATTTCCCGGCGGGCGTTAAAACGTAGACGCGATCATTGAATAATTCGCTACGGAAATTTTCCGACAGCGCTTCGTCGCTGCCTTCCTTTCGGCTACGCTCAGGACTGGTTTCGTCCAGCAATTTGCGCAACGAGGCGATGTTTTTTTCGATGGCCGCATCATGCTTGCCGCCTTCTTTGTAAGACCAGTGCGCGGCAACCCCGAGTTCGGCAAAGTCGTGCATCTGCTGGGTGCGGATTTGCACCTCGATGCGATTGCCCTCGGGATCGATAATGACGGTATGCAAAGATTGGTAACCGTTTTCTTTAGGGTTGGCGATATAATCGTCAAACTCTTTGGGAATGGTTTGCCAAAGGCTATGCACCATGCCTAAGGTGGCATAACAGGCGGTCAGGTTGTCGACAATAACGCGCACGGCCAACAGGTCGTAAAGTTCGTCTATATCCAGTTGCTTGCGCCGCATCTTTTTCCAGATGCTGTAAATATGTTTGGGACGACCGTAAATCTCGGCAGAAATGCCTTCTTCGGCGAGCTTTTTCTGCAGCAGGACAATAAACTTATTAATACAGTTTTCCCGCTGCACGCGGTTATCGGTCAACGACTTGGCAATGCGGCGGTAGGATTGGGGTTTCAGATAGCGGAAGGCCATATCCTCCAGCTCCCACTTTAGCTGATGAATACCCATGCGGTTAGCAATCGGCGCATAAATGTCCAGCGTTTCCTGGGCGATAAAGCGCCTGAGTTCGTAAGACTCCCTGGGTAAAACCTTAAGCCGTTGAAGCCGGTAAGCCAGTTTTATTAATACGGCGCGGACATCCTGAGTCATGGACAGCAGCATTCTGCGTAAAGTTTCCGTTTGGCTCGGTTGATCGGTCATTTCCAGGGAATAAACGGTTAACTTATTCAGCCAGTTAACATCGTTAACCAGTGTTGCAACCGTTTCGCCGAATTGCTCTTTAATGTTAGGCTTCGGATTTAAATGGGCTAAGCGTGGATCGCTTAATATTGCGGCGAGGATGGTTTTCAGATCGACATTAAAGTCCATCAAAATTGCCGCTACCTCAACGCCTTTGGGGCGAAAATAATGCGGATCTTCAGGGATTTGGGCGATAATCGCCAGCGCCCGATTTATTTGTTCGGTATCGGGAGCGGAAAATCCGCTAAAAAGCTGTTTATTGGGCTCGGTGTTTTTTTGCATCAAACGATAGTCAATAATTTGAAAACTTGGCGGTTATGATAGGTCAATGCCGGTAAATGTAACAAGCAATCATTGCCTACATGGAAGTAGGCAAGGGACGTGAGCAGGAGCGGAAGCTTTGCCTCCATGGATATAGGTAAGGAGCGTGAGCACGACTTGCATGGACAGATATTTGCTCCTGCAATATCTGTATTCACCACATCCCTGTGGATTATACAGGAGGTAGAGCACCTACTTTTGGTGCAGATTGCTGAAAACACATCCATTAAATACGTATTTTAACTTATTGAAATACAATGAAATAAATCTATGATGTTGGTGTCAACTAACGGCAGTTCTATGGTTACGGCAACACGGTTATATTTTTAACAAATAATTTAAAGCTGAAAAGAATGAAAATTACAATATTCGGAAGCGGTTATGTGGGTTTGGTGACAGGTACCTGTCTTGCGGAAGTCGGCAATGACGTTATCTGTGTTGATATTGATGAGGCTAAAATCGCCAAACTGCAACAGGGCATCATTCCGATATTTGAGCCGGGACTCGAAGCTATGGTCAAGGAAAATCAATCGGAAGGGCGATTAAGATTTACTACCGATATTAAGGCGGCCGTGGATCATGGCGTATTTCAATTCATAGCGGTCGGTACACCGCCGGATGACGACGGCTCAGCCGATTTGCGGTATGTATTGGCGGTTGCCAAGGGTATTGCCGAGAATATGGACGAGTATCGGGTTGTGATTGATAAATCGACGGTGCCTGTGGGTACCGCAGATAAGGTTAAAGCGGTTATGCAGCAGATATTGGCAAGCCGCGGCAAAGATCTGGAGTTCGATGTGGTGTCAAATCCCGAGTTCCTGAAAGAAGGCGCGGCGTTGGATGATTTTATGAAGCCGGATCGGATTGTTATCGGTACCGACAACCCCAGAACGGCGGAATTGCTCAAGGCGCTTTATGCACCGTTTAATCGCAGTGTCGACCGGGTCATCACCATGGATATACGTTCGGCCGAATTAACCAAGTATGCTGCAAATGCGATGCTGGCAACCAAAATCAGTTTTATGAATGAATTGGCAAATCTGGCCGAGCATTTGGGGGCGGATATTGAGAAGGTAAGGCATGGCATAGGTTCCGATAGCCGCATCGGCTACAGCTTTATTTATCCCGGTTGCGGTTATGGCGGCTCCTGTTTTCCCAAAGACGTGAAAGCGTTGGAAAGAACGGCAAAGGAACAGGGCTATCATGCAGAATTGCTCAATGCGGTAGAGAATGTCAATAATCGGCAAAAACACCGCTTGTTTGAAAAAATTAATAAGCATTATCGAGGCAATTTAACCGGTAAGGTATTTGCCTTGTGGGGACTGGCGTTTAAACCCAATACCGATGACATGCGCGATGCGCCAAGCCGGGTTGTGCTGGAAGCCTTGATTGGAGCCGGTGCAACCGTGCAGGCCTTTGATCCTGAAGCGCAGGAAGAAGCACGGCGACTTTATGGCGACATGCCGGGTTTGAGTTATTACGACTCGCCCAAGGGTGCCCTGAAACAAGCCGATGCGTTGGTGATAGTTACGGAATGGAAACAATTTCGCAGTCCTGATTTTGATGAGATGAGTCAACAGCTGCATGATAAGGTGATCTTTGACGGCCGTAATATGTATGAACCGGACAGGGTTAAGCGTAGCGGATTAGCCTATTACGCAATAGGGAGATAAAAAAGTTGTATTTACAGGGCAAGCGTCTAAACTAAGCGGCGAATGGTTAATAATAATTTTGGTTGGCATATAAGACTATTCACAAATCATAAATCATATAATTTTTTATAATAGGAAAATAAAGATGCTTAGATTATTAGTAGTGTTATTTGCCGCCTTTTGCTCGTTTAATGTCATTGCCTCTCCTGTAAACATCAATACCGCCGATGCTAAAACCATAGGGGAAGCCCTGTCAGGTATCGGTCAGAAAAAAGCCGAAGCCATTGTTAAGTACAGGGAAACAAAAGGTGAATTCAAAGCAGTGGAAGATTTGGTTAACGTTGATGGAATCGGCGCGAAAACTGTCGAAAAAATTAAAAACGATGTCTTGTTAAGCGATGCGGCGGCGGCCGTCGCGGATCAAAAGACAGATAAAAAAATAGATGAAAAAACGGATAAAAAGATAGAAGAAAAAACCAAGTAGATTATCGGTAGTTATCTTAAGAGACCAGCCGTTTCTAATTAGAGACGGCTGGTTTTTTATTGTCTGGGATTTATTTTACGTGTGCTATTGAATGCAAGCATTGAACATGAGTGGACAATCCGTATTACCGAGCAAAAAACAGGCTGATTGAAAATGCTGTAAAATGAATCAACAGGCATGAGTTAATCGCATTGAGCGGCAGTGCCGGTGCTGTGTGTTATTTTTTAATCGCAATGGTTTGAGATGAAATGAGTGAAGAATACGAATACGATGATGAAGAGGTTGAATATTACGCAATCCGGCCTAATAAAACACAAATCAAAAAAGATATGGCAGTTCTTTTTGCCTTAAGCGAGGAAATGTCTGAGCTACCGGCGGGGCAATTAAAAACGCTTGAGCTTCCTGAGATCATCAATAAAGCCGTTGTAGAAGTATCGGGAATGCCGCATAAAGGCGCGAGAAAACGGCTGCTGAAATTTATTGCCGGCCAGCTCAATAAGATAGATATAGAGCCTATTTTAGAAAAACTGTCGCGCATCAAAAATAAAAGCGCCCACGCGGTCAGGGAGCACCATATTGTTGAGCGTTGGCGAGATCGGCTGATTGCCGAGGGCAATGATGCCTTGACGGAATTGCTGGACGAGCAGCCTCATGCCGATCGGCAGTTATTAAGACAATTATTGCGTAATGCCCAAAAAGAAACTGAAGCCGGTAAGCCGCCCAAATCTTCGCGTCTGTTATATCGCCAACTGAAAGAATTATTTAAGGTTGAAGGCGAACCGGATGATGAGGCAGGGTTTGAGGATGAACAGGAAGACGATTAATCGCCCGTTACTCCATCATGCCTGACAATCGTTAAATAAATCCATTTGCCGGGAATGAGTCTGCCCGGCCTTGTTTTCCAGTGATGACAGCGTAATTCCCAGCAAGCGCACATTACGCCTGCCTATGTCGGTGTTTTTCAATAAGTCTTCAAGGATGTCGACCAGGGTCGATGCCGCCGTAATGACATGCGGCAGTGTCCTGCTGCGGGTGATTTGCACAAAATCGTGA
This sequence comes from Methylobacter tundripaludum SV96, assembly GCF_000190755.2. Classification (GTDB taxonomy): domain Bacteria; phylum Pseudomonadota; class Gammaproteobacteria; order Methylococcales; family Methylomonadaceae; genus Methylobacter_A; species Methylobacter_A tundripaludum. The sequence continues at coordinate 2,350,121 of NZ_JH109152.1, forward strand.
TATTTGATTTTTACGGTCAGGGTATGGGCGACCAGCTGTTTTTCGGCGATTTTGCTTAAGGCCTTTTCCAGCAGGCTTTGCAACTGCGCAATGACGTCTTGTTTGGCCTTAATATCCTGCTGAAAGGTGATTTCCACGCCCACCGATTTCCTGATGCGGCAGTTGTTGACCGGGCGGTTGTCTATGCCCCTGGAAATGCTGTAATAATGCAGCCCGGCCTTGCCGAAATAGTGCTGCAATGTTTCCAGCGGCAATTCCTTCAAATCCTTGCCGGTCTTGATGCCCAATGAGTGCATTTTTAGCGAAGTGGCCTTGCCTATGCCATGGAACTTTTCGACCGATAGTCGCTCTGCAAAGTCAGGTCCTTGTTCCGGGGTGATTAAATAAAGCCCGTCCGGTTTATTGATGTCCGAAGCGATCTTGGAGAGGAATTTGTTATAGGAAACACCGGCCGAAGCGATCAGCTGGGTCTCCTGCTTAATCGAGGCTTTAATGGCTTTGGCGATCAATGTGGCGGAGCCTTGATGCAGGCCGGCATTGCTGACGTCCAGATAGGCTTCGTCCAGGGACAGCGGTTCAAAAAGATCGGTGTAGTCGGCAAATATTTTTCGAATGGCCATTGACGCTTCTTGATAAGCGTCGAAGCGGGGTTTTACAAAAATGGCCTGGGGACATAAGCGGTAAGCGTGCGCTGAAGACATCGCAGAATGGATGCCGTATTGTCTCGCTTCATAACTGCAGGTTGCGACAACGCCGCGCGAGTCGGGAGCGCCGCCGACGATCAGGGGCTTGTTGCGGTATTGCGGGAAATCGCGCTGCTCTACGGCCGCAAAAAAAGCATCCATGTCGATATGAATGATTTTGCGGTTAGAGTTCATCGGCGACTGCATGGACAGATATTTGCTCCTGCAATATTCGCATTCACCGCATCCCTGTGGATTATGCAGGAGCTACGACCCCCAGGGATGGGGGAGGTAGAACAACGCATGGAGCGATTGCCGAGCGTTATTTTGCGGAGTTTTTCGCTTCCGGCAATTGCAGTTCTGCGGTCATATTCCAGTCGGAGAAAGGAAACGGCAGGGTTTCGGTATTGAAAGTCAGGAACAGCAAAATATGGTACGTATAAATGGAAAGACTGCGTCCGAAATTAAGAATGTTGACATTAGCTTTGCCGGTGAGCAGCGTTGATGCCACCTGCAATATAATAACGGCCCAGAGCAGCATTCTGACCAGCCCGCCGATAGCCGCAAAAATCAGCATAAAGAATATTCTTTTCCAGGTGCTGAGTTGTTTCAAATTGTAGTTGATTTGTTCATCCATCGTAATTAACCTCGGTTCATAATGTCGCGTAAATCAAGAGCCGCCGCGTTGCAGCGAGCTATATAATTTGCCATTGACAGGGAGTAGTTGGCGAAAAGACCGTAGCCGCTACCGTTTAAAATCATCGGGCTTAGAATAGGGGTCAGGGCGTTTTCCAGCGCCTTAATCATGATGTCAACGGTACGCATGGCCCGTTTGTCCAATAAAATATCCTCAAAGTCATGTTTGATGGCTCTGAGTATATGCAACAACGCCCAGCTTGCCCCGCGCGCTTCATAGAAAACGTCGTCAATCTCCAACCAGGTAACTTTGGCTACGGAGGTGCCTTTTTCATCAGCCGCTTCCCGCTCAAGCTCGGTCAATCCGGGGCCGTAGTTGCCGCTGGCGCTGTTTGCGGTCAAACGGGTGGAAAGCCCGCCCAGACGCTTAATCACAACTTCGGTGTATTGCCACAGATTGTCGGCACGGGAATAAAATTGAGCTTTTTTTATGGGGCCGCCGTATTTTTGCAGGCGTTCCATGTATTTATGCAGCGCTTCAACGCCTTTTTGATATTCGGCTTCCGTTGACGGCAGGGCCCATGAGTCGTTTTCGTAATAGAAATAAGGTTCTGCAATCGCCAGATCAGGATCTTCGGCCGATTGGGATTGATCCCTGGCAAAGTGGTTTCTTAATGCCGATGTGGCATCGCGCAGCATGACTAATGCGCCATATTCCCAGTTGGAAATGTTGTCCAGGAATACGCCGGGAGGCGCGACGTCGTTAGTAATATAACCGCCGCTTTTATGCAACAGAACCTCGGCGATATGAGCCAGGGTGTTGGTGTAGACATAGCCGACCGGCATACTTTCAGTGGCGTGGGTTTCTTCTGCGCGTTTTACGGCTTCGTCCAGAACATTAAACTGGTCCGGTTCTCTGCCCCACCAAGCGCCCAGGAAGATCAGGATGATCACCACAATGAGGGTAAAAACGCCAAAGCCCCACAGTATCCCTTTAGATTTTATATCGTTCAGTGTATCGTTTGCCGCCATTTTTGAAATCCCGTAAAGAGGTTTTTTCGTAGGATCGAAAAACATTTCATCCCACTGCTTTTTTATATGAAAAATTAGCTACATGGTAGCAGGTTTTTTTGCTATTTGCTTACGGCGCAAGTTGTTATAACGGTTTTTTTTTGGCTCTTGGATGTGCTTTGTCATAGATTTCAGCCAGATGCTGAAAGTCCAGGTGGGTGTATATCTGGGTCGTGCTGATATTGCTGTGTCCGAGCAGTTCCTGAACGGCTCTTAAGTCATGGCTGGATTCAAGTAAATGGCTGGCGAAGGAATGTCTCAGCATGTGCGGATGGATATGTTCGGCAATACCTTTTGCTTTGCACCACCGTTCCAGCCTTAACTCAATGTTGCGTTGACCGAGCCGGGTGCCCCGCGTTGAAACGAATAGCGCGGGCTCGATAGCGGGGATTTTTACGGCTCGCTGCTGTAACCAGTTTTCAATCGCCGTAACGGCTTTACTGCCTACCGGTAATACTCTGGATTTACCGCCCTTGCCTATGCGGACAGTCAAGGTGCTGTCCGGCAAATCCAGGTCGGTTAAATCAAGCGCCGACAGCTCGCTCAACCGCAGGCCGGATGAATAGAATAATTCGAACATGGCCAGATCGCGTATTTCAAGCAATGAACTCGCCCCGGCTTCCAGCAAGCCGGATAACTGATCGACATCCAGTGTTTTAGGCAGCTTCCTGGCTTGTTTGGGCGCTTGAATATGCTGCGCAGGATTTACGTCGGTCTGGCCCTTTTTTAACAGGTAGTTATAAAAACTGCGAATAGCGGACAGCTCGCGTTGCAGACTTTTGCTGCTTAGGCCTTTCCGATGCCGACTGGCGATATGGGCGCGAATATCGGTGTGCTTCAGGTCGGCCCAGCGGGTTATGGGTTTGTCTGTGCAATAGCGGGATAGATGTTTAAGATCCCGCTGATAATTTTTTACGGTGTGTTCCGAAGCGCGAACTTCAACAGTGAGCTGCTTGAAAAAGTCAGCCAGCATCAGTTCGGCATCGGAATCCATGTTGTTAACGCTGCTGCAACAAGGTGATCAGCCGGGTCGCTATGATTTCGCTCATTTGATTTAAAAACAGGTTGCCCATGCTGTAATGGAACCGGCCTTCTTCCCGGCTGCCGATGGCTAAAATGCCTTCCAGTTCGGTAAAGGCCAGGGGGATAATGGCGCAGGATTTTACTTCAAAAGCCAGCTCGCCGAATAATACTCTTGCCTGGGCTATAGTCGGGCGACCGCATTTGGGCTGGTTGCCGGTCAGTTCAACCGCAAACGGTTCCAGGTCTTTGCTGTCCGGTTCAATAAACAGGTTGGTAATAGCGGCGTCCGGATTGTGTTTGATGATGCGCACCGCAACAAAATCGATCAAAAAATATTCCGACAGCACGACATCCAGATTGGCAACCGCTTCTTCCAGCGTTATGGCATCCAGCAGCGCGAGAGTCAGTTTATGCATACGGTTCAGCGAGGTATCGTTATCCCTGGCTATTTCTATCAGCGCAGTGAGCTGGTTTTCCATGTCATGATGCCTGCTTCTGAACAGCTCCAGCTGTTTTGAAATTAAGGAGACCGCATTGCCGGTAGGATGCGGGATGCTCATGTGTTCCAGCAAATTCAAATGCTCATGGAAGAACTCGGGATGTTTGCGCAGGTAGTCTTCAACCTGGGTTGAAGTGAGTTCTGAGGGGTGTTCGTTCATAGCGTTATTTGTCCTTCAAAAACAGAAATGGCGGGTCCGGTCATTAAAACCGGTTCGCCACGGCCAAGCCAGTTGATGCTTAGCGTTCCGCCGGGCAGGTCAACACTGACCGTATGATCCAGCAAATTGTGTTCAATGCCGATGACCACGGCGGCACAAGCGCCGCTGCCGCAAGCCAGCGTTTCGGCAGCGCCGCGTTCATACACACGCAGCTTAATGTGTTGGCGATCTACGACTTGCATAAAACCGACATTAACCCGCTCCGGGAAAAAAGTATGGCTTTCCAGGGCTTTTCCCAGTTCAGCCACCGGCGCGGTTTTAACATCCGTGACTTGAATAACCGCGTGCGGATTGCCCATGGATACAGCGCCAAAAGCTTTTTCAGTCTCGTTAACCAGCACGGTATAAAATCGGGATTCTTCTTCGGCCAGCAAAGGGATTTCAGCAGGCGCGTGCCTTGGGATGCCCATATTGACGGTGATCAGGTTGTCGGCATCAAAGCGCAGTAACAATTGACCTGAATTGGTGTCGACGCAGATTTCATTCTTGTCCGACAGCTTTTTATCGCGAACAAAGCGGGCAAAGCAGCGCGCGCCATTGCCGCACTGGGCGACTTCGCCGCCGTCTGCGTTAAAGATTCGGTATTTGAAGTCGGCATTGGCGTTTACCGCCTTTTCGATCAATAACAGCTGATCGAAGCCTATGCCGAAGTGCCGGTCGGACATCAGCCGGATTTGTTCGGGCGTTAAGTCGATGTGCTGATTGATGGCGTCAATGACCACAAAATCATTACCGAGGCCGTGCATTTTAGTGAAGTTGATCATTTATATATTAAATACAATGGATTTAATTGTTCACCACGAAGACACGAAGAACACGAAGAAATAAGATAAAACTTCGTGCCTCGGCAATTGCTCCTGCATCGCCTAAAGCGCCTACTGTTGGTGCCCTACCTCCTGCATCCATGCAGTCGTTCGTGGTGAATATTTATGTCTTAGGGCAACAAATGCTCGCCCGCCCAAAGCTGCGCAATCGTTTCTCGTTCCCTGATCACGTGCAGGTTGCTGCCATCAACAATCAGCTCAGCCAGGCGAGGTCTGGAATTATAATTCGAACTCATGGTAAAACCATAAGCGCCGGATGAGCGTATCGCCAACAAATCGCCCTGGGCAATTTTAAGCGTACGGTCTTTGCCCAAAAAATCACCGGTTTCACAGACCGGGCCGACTATATCCCAAGTCGCTTCCGCTGCGTTATTTTGCCGGTTGACCGGAATAATGTTCTGCCATGCGCTATATAAAGCAGGCCGCACCAGGTCATTCATGGCCGCATCGACGATAGCAAAGTTCTTATTGGCGGTCGGTTTAAGATATTCAACCTGAGTCACCAGAATACCGGCATTGCCGACGATAGCGCGGCCCGGTTCCAGTAAAATTTCAAAATCGGTTTGACCCAGTCGCGCCAAAACCGCTTGAATATATTCCGCAGGTTCTGGCGGCTGTTCGTCTTTATAACAAATACCCAAGCCGCCGCCCAGATCCAGATGATGCAGCTTAATCCCTTCGGCTTCAAGCGCCGCGACCAGATCGAGAATCTTATCCAGCGCATCCAGGAAAGGCCGGGTTTCGGTCAGTTGCGAACCGATGTGGCAATCGATGCCGATCACGCTGATATGGGGCATGGCCGCCGCGCGGCGATATTCAGTCAAAGCCTGCTGTATGTCGATGCCGAACTTGTTTTCCTTTAACCCGGTGGAGATATAGGGGTGGGTTTTGGCATCGACATCAGGATTGACCCGAAAAGACACCGGCGCGATAACGCCCAACTGCCCGGCCAGCCGGTTAATCCGGTCCAGTTCGCCGCTGACTTCAATATTAAAACAGCGTATGCCGATCTTTAATGCCGCCAGAATTTCATCTTCGCGCTTGCCGACACCGGAAAACACGATTTTTTTAGGGTCGCCGCCGGCGGTAATAACCCGCTCCAATTCGCCCAAGGAGACAATGTCGAACCCCGAACCTAACCGGGCCAGCAGGTTGAGTATCGCAATATTGGAATTGGCCTTTACCGCATAGCAGATTAAATGCGCCTGTTCGCCAAAAGCCTGGTCGAATGCTTTCCAGTGCCGCTCCAGCGTAGCTCTTGAATAGATGTAGCAAGGGCTGCCGTATTTATAGACGATGTCGGAAACAGCGATGTCTTCGGCGAAAAGCTCATCGTTTCGGTAATTAAAATAATCCATGGTTATTTGTTTTTTTCTGGCTTGGGTTCAGGTTTTGGCGCGTGTTCCGGTTCTACATGAATCGGTGCCGCTTGTCCCGGCAAATACAGCGGGCCCGGTTGTCCGCAGCCTACGATGACCGGATTTAGCAGCAAAAGCGCTAATAATTTATAAGGTTTCATGGCGCATTATCATAAATCATTGTTGGTAAGCATGAGAGCTCATGGCAGGAATCGCCGATATAATAAGCTGAATTGCAAGAAAAGGCATTAGAAATGCAGGACTGTTGCGATTTGCGCTAACCCGGAAAACGGCATAATCTCAAGTCGGTTTATGGCCGGCTTCCAATTGCTTAATTGTATTGGCTTCGTCTATGGCGAGGATGAAGATAGGTGCTATAGTCCAACTTAACTTGCGAGTCGGCGAAAAAGCACGTATCCATGAGTTAAACGCCCTGACCGAATCCGCATGTCTTTAGACAAAGCTTGCAGGATTTAAATGCTATTTTTTTGAAAAACCTAATCAGATAGGCTGTGCCATCATCATGACTGAATCCAAATCCCCACGATTAATCACCATTGAAAATACGCTGCAAACAAACGCGCAAATACTGGACGCTTCGCATTGGGGAGAGGATTTTTCATGGGAGCAGTTGCAAGCCATAAGCTATTATTTTAAACCTTATGCCGCATCAAAAGGCACGGCGATTTATAAAGAAGGCGAGCTAGGCTCCTCCATGGGAATTATTGCCAAGGGGGCAATCGGCATTTACAAAAATAATAAACTGATTTCAACCCTGCGCGTCGGACGCACTTTCGGCGAAATGTCCGTTATTGACGCGCAACCCCGATCAGCGACGGCCCGTGCAGAAGGGGAAACCGTTTTTTTGTCATTGGACAAAGCCGGTATGCTGACCTTGGCTGACAAGCATCCTGCTCTGGCATTTAAGATTATCTGGAATATTTCCCGCGGCCTGAGCCAGCGACTCAGGCTTACCAGTGCGCAATTGGCTGATTTTCTGGAATCCAATGTTATCTGATATGCAGGACGTCACAGGCATGGCTGATTTTAGCCAATGATGTCGATTTAAGTCGTTTGTGCGAGTTGTTTTGGCACTCGCTCAAGCGGGCCATGTTTTTTACCCCATACCCCTCCAGTTAAAGCACAAAGATTCTACTTTGGCTTCTTTCCCCCGTAATACGTCACTAGCCTATTAAGTTAAGAGGTCGCAGGGTTGACTAAAGTCAATTCCAATATCTTGTAATTAGATACGTGCATCTAATAATGTCGTTTTATTAAATATTAAATCCTCTTTAAACTTCCCGCCAACGTAAACGACAGGTTTTTACCTTCAGGAGCATTGTCATGGCGCTTAAATTGGAACACACACACAGAGAACCGAGACTGTCTGAAATCGCAACTCAGATTTCCGATATTTTACAAGATATTAGGTTTGGTTCGGTTGAAATTATTATTCACGAAGGCAAAGTTGTGCAAATCGAGCGTAAAGAGAAATTACGCTTTGATAATAAATAAAATAATTACCCATTTCTACCGTAAAAAAACGGCGATAAAAATACTATACGAGAGATAGCAGCCTGACCGGACCGCCGGATGGTATGGATTTTTTTTGAGGACTAAAACTATGAAACATTTTAAACGCACCGCTTTAGCCAGCGTGATTAATCTGGCTTTATTCGGTATTCCCGATGCCCATGCCGATACCGAAGCCCTGGAGCGGCGCATTCGCGAGCTGGAAAGCCGATTGGAAAAACTGGATCAGGCCGGGGCGTTATCCAGCAAGCCGGTTGCAGCAACTCCCGAAGTGGAAAAACTGACCCGAAAAGTGAATACGCTTGAACGTAAACTGGAAGTGCAGGATGAAGTGACTGCCGGTGCGTTCCAAAAGTTGCCGGTATTCGATGCCGGTGCGGATGGATTCAAGATTACTTCCTCGGATAAAAAACATCAGGTGCGGATACGCGGTGCGGTACAAACCGACGCGCGTTTCTGGCTTAATGACAACACGTCCAGGTCAATCGATAAATTCGAGGTCAAGCAAGCGCGTATCTGGCTGGAAGGTTACTTTTTTAAAGACATTTATTTTAAAATCATGCCCGACTTTGCGGCGAGTAGCAATATTCTGCCGGATGCTTACCTCGACTACGCCTACCACCCTGCGGCCAGCCTGTTGGTCGGCAAGTTCAAGCCCTCAATTAGTCTTGAACGGTTACAGGGCGACTCGGACGGCACATTCCTGGAACGCGGTTTCCCAACTTATTTGGCGAGTAATCGTGACGTAGGCATACAGCTGCATGGCGCGTTCTCCAAGCCGGGTTATAAGGCAGAGACCGTAGCCGGGCCTATCGATACCAAGAATACGTTCACCTATCAGATAGGTGTTTCAAACGGCTCCGGGGACGATGGCAGCCCGAATAATAATTCGCCCGATACCGACAACAATAAAGAAGTGGTCGGGCGTTTATTTGCCCATCCGTTCCATCACACCGGCTACTCCTGGCTGGAAGGCTTGGGACTTGGTGTGGCGGGCTCTGTTGGTAATCCGGATAAACAGGGCCTCAAAGCCCAGGCTACGCCAATAGGCAGAACTACGTATCTTGATTATACCAAGCTTAATACCGGTTTCGCCGCGCCGACATCGGATGGCGCTACCTACCGTATTTATCCGCAGGCTTACTGGTTTTCAGGTCCGTTCGGCGCCATTGGCGAATATGTTATTTCATCCCAGCATCTGGTTAGCGGAAGAACGGATGTCAAGCAGGATAATAAAGCCTGGCAGATCCTGGCTTCTTATGTGGTCACCGGAGAGGATAATAGTTTTGCCGGCGTTAAGCCCATTCAGAATTTTGATCCGCTGAAAGGCAAGTGGGGAGCCTTGCAGCTTGCAGCACGCTATAGCGAACTGGATGTCGACGATGCGACTTTCCGAATTGTTGATCCGAACCTGTCCGCTTCAAAGGCCAAAGCCTGGACGCTAGGCGCCAACTGGTACCTTAACAGCAATGCCATCATTCGGGCGGATTATGAAAATGTATCTTTTGACGGCGGTGCGGCCAGAGGCCGTGACATGCCCAACGAATCAATTTTTGCCACACGTTTCCAATTATCGTTCTAAACAACCTGAGCTAAGGAATTTTATTTATGAATAAAAACTTTACCAACATCGTCTTTGCGGCCGTATTAGCCGTATTGGCAGCCAGCGAGGTGCGTGCGGCGGAGATTAATCTGCTCAACGTATCTTATGATCCGACACGCGAGTTGTATAAAGACTACAACACCGCCTTCAGCAAATACTGGAAAGCCAAAACCGGCGATACCGTAACGATCAATCAATCTCATGGCGGTTCCGGAAAACAGGCGCGTTCCGTACTGGAAGGCCTGGAAGCCGACGTGGTTACGCTGGCGCTAGGTTATGACGTCGATCAGCTTTACCAGAAGCGCAAACTGATTCCTGAAAACTGGCAAAGCTTGCTGCCTAATAACAGCTCGCCTTATACCTCCACTATCGTATTTCTGGTGCGCAAGGGCAATCCGCTGAAAATCAAGGATTGGGATGACATCGTCAAGCCGGGCGTCAGCATCGTGACCCCGAACCCGAAAACCTCCGGCGGCGCGCGCTGGAACTATTTGGGCGCTTGGGCCTATGCGCTTAAAGCGAACAACAACGATGAAGCGGCGGCTAAAGCCTTTGTCGGCAAGTTATTCAAAAACGCTGCGGTACTGGATACTGGGGCTCGCGGTTCCACCACGACCTTTATCGAACGGGAAATCGGCGATGTGTTGATTGCCTGGGAAAACGAAGCCTACTTAGCCTTACGTGAATTCGGCGCGGACAAGTTTGAAATTGTCACGCCTTCATTGAGTATTTTGGCTGAGCCGCCAGTCGCTGTAGTTGAGGATGTGACGCGTAAGCACGGCACTACCGAAGTAGCGACCGAATACCTGAAGTATTTATACAGCAAGGAAGGCCAGGAAATTATAGGCAAAAACTTTTATCGCCCAACCGATCCTGAAATAGCTGCCAAGTACGCCAAGCAATTCCAACCGTTGGAGCTGGTGAAAATCGATAAATTCGGCGGCTGGGATGCGGCGCAGAAAAAGCATTTTGCCGATGACGGTGTGTTTGACCAGATTTACGGACCGGGAAAATAAGTCGCTGATTGTTTATAGCGTGTAGAAAGGCAGGGTGGGCAGGTTTTTTGTCCGCCCTGCACTGTTTTTGCAAAACTCCCTATCAGTATAGAGAGTGAGGCACAGCACAACATCGGGGTTTTTTCAAATGAGAGAAATTATGCTTACTCATATTTTTAATGCGCGATTTATTCGCCATGCTCTTTATCCGCTGGGTTTACTTGCGCTACTTTTGGCTTTCAATGTGAGTGCTAAAGAATATACGCTACTGAATGTTTCTTATGATGTTTCTCGTGAGTTATATCGAGACGTTAACGCCGCATTTGCCGATTACTGGCTAAAGGAAACCGGCGATAAAGTGACGATTCAGCAATCGCACGACGGTTCCACCAAGCAGGCCGCCGCTGTAATAGCCGGGCTGGAAGCGGATGTGGTGACGATGAATCAACAAACGGATGTCGACAAGCTGGCGTCCAAGGGCTTGGTTAGCAAGGACTGGCGTACCCGTTTCCCTGATAACAGCGCGCCTTACACGTCGACCACGGTATTTTTGGTACGCAAAGGCAACCCTAAAAATATCAAGGACTGGGACGATCTGGTTAAATCCGATAACGTCGTTATCCTGTCCAATCCTAAAACATCGGGCAATGCCCGTTACAGCTATTTGGCGGCATGGGGTTATGCCTTACGCAAATTGGGCAGTGAAGAAAAAGCGCAGGAATTTGTTACTCAACTGTTCAAGCATGTCCCGGTTTTGAGTACCGGAGGACGCGCAGCAACCAATGCCTTTATTCAGAACAATACCGGCGATGTGTTGCTAACGTTCGAAAACGAAGCCTTCTTGATTGCAAACGATCTGGGTGCGGACAAGTTTGATGTGGTTATACCTTCAACCAGTATAGAAGCCGATCATCCGGTCGCGATTATAGACCCGATCGTCAGTAAAAAAGGTAACGAAAAGGTTGCCGAAGCTTATCTTAACTTTCTCTGGACGGATGCCGGCCAGGAAATAATCGCCAAACATCATTATCGTCCGCGCAATCCTGAAATTCTTGCCCGTCACGCCGATGAATTCGCCAAGCTGGAGCTGTTTTCAATTAATGACATCATCCCGGAGGGTTGGGCGGCCGCACAACGCATCCACTTTGCCGATGGAGGATTATTCGATCAAATTTATAAAAAGGAATAAGTTGAGCAAGTTATCCAATCAACAAAAAGGTGGTTAAAGATAAAAAACCATTGATTGGATGGAATTACGATGACCTGTTGGGGGATGGCACCCGACCAACAGGAATTAATTTTTTGAGGGCAACAATGAAATCAACGTTATCTATTGTCGGTTTAGCGACACCGCCGCTTTCACAAAGCAATCAATCACCCGTGGAGAGCGGCAATGTCACGAAGTAGTATTATGCCGGGTTTTCGTCCGACGATCGGTTTCACCCTGATCTATTTGAGCCTGATCGTTTTAATTCCGCTAAGCACCCTGGTGTTTCAAAGTTTTCAGCTGAATTGGGACGATTACGTCCATATCATAACCAACAAGCGCGTGCTGTCGTCGTTTCGGGTCAGTTTTTCCACCGCGCTGGTGGCCGCTTTGATTGCCGGATTCTTCGGCTTTATTGTCGCTTGGGTGCTGGTGCGCTATTCATTTTTCGGCAAACAATTTTTTCATGCCTTGATCGATTTTCCTTTTGCCCTGCCGACAGCCGTTGCCGGTATCGTCTTGGCAACTATTTTCCAGCCGAGCGGATTTCTGGGTAAATTACTGATTGATACCTTTGGCGTACAGGTGGCGTTTAAACCGCTGGGTATCGTGATGGCGCTGATTTTTATCAGCATCCCGTTCGTCGTGCGTACCGTCGAACCGGTACTGCTGGAATTCGAAACTTCGATGGAAGAAGCCGCATCAAGTCTGGGCGCTACGCGCTGGCAAGTGTTCAGCAAAGTCATTTTCCCGAACGTCCTCCCCGCTTTGCTGACCGGTTTCGCGCTGGCTTTTGCCAGAGGCGTGGGCGAATACGGCTCAGTCATCTTTATTGCCGGCAATATTCCTTATGTATCGGAAATTGTGCCGCTGTTGATTGTGACCAAGCTGGAACAGTTCGACATAGAAGGCGCCACGGCTATCGCCCTGACCATGCTGGTGATCTCTTTCGTGCTGCTGCTGTTGATTAATTTGCTGCAATTTTGGGTGCGTAAGCGCTCCGGACAATTATGAGGAAGATTCGACTATGAGCGCTGTTACCCAACCCATGAACCCGGCCAAATTGGTCGCGCGTCAACAACTGGCCTTGCAAGATGCGGATTGGGTCAGATGGAGCTTGATTGCAATTGCGGTAAGCTTTATCGGCCTGTTTATCTGCCTGCCTCTGGGCCTGGTGATTGTTAAAGCCTTATCCAAAGGCGTCGAGGCCTATTGGGCGGCATTATCTGAGCCCGACACGCTGGCCGCTATCAGGTTGACCTTATTGACCGCATTGATCACCGTGCCGTTGAACACGGTATTCGGCGTTGCCGCCGCCTGGGCAATTACCCGTTTTGAATTTAAAGGCAAAAGTCTGTTGACCACCTTGATCGACCTGCCGTTTTCAGTGTCGCCGGTTATTTCGGGATTGATTTTCGTGCTGTTGTTCGGCGCGGAGGGCTGGTTTGGCGACTGGCTGATAGCGCATGATGTAAAAATCATCTTTGCCGCCTCCGGCATTATTCTGGCTACCGTATTTATTACCTTTCCTTTCGTGGCGCGGCAGTTGATTCCGTTGATGCAGGAAATGGGCAGTCAGGAAGAAGAAGCGGCGCTGTCATTAGGCGCAAGCGGCTGGAAGACTTTTTGCGCGGTGACCCTGCCCAACATTAAATGGGCATTGCTGTACGGCGTGTTGCTGTGTAACGCCAGAGCGATGGGGGAATTCGGCGCGGTTTCCGTGGTTTCCGGTCATATCCGGGGCTTGACCAATACCCTGCCGCTGCATGTCGAAGTCAATTATAACGAATACAACATAGTCGGCGCCTTTGCCGGTGCTTCAATTCTGGCCGGATTGGCGGTTGTGACGTTGGTTTTAAAAACGGTTTTGGAATGGCAGCAAGCCAAACGATGACCACAATGATTTTATTTTTGAGATTCCCACTATGAGCATTTTACTTTCCAATATCAGTAAAAATTTTGGTACGTTTGCCGCACTGGATCATATTAATCTGGAAATCCCGGAAGGCGAGCTGGTGGCCTTATTAGGGCCTTCCGGTTGCGGAAAAACCACGCTGTTACGCATCATTGCCGGTCTTGAAAGCGCCGATCAGGGGCGGGTATTAATCAGCGGCCAGGACCGGACCGATCATGATGTCAGCCAGCGCGGCATCGGTTTTGTGTTCCAGCATTACGCATTGTTCCGGCACATGACGGTGTTCGAGAACGTGGCGTTCGGCTTAAGAGTCAAGCCCCGCCGCGACCGGCCCAGCAACGATGTCATCACTAAAAAAGTCCATGCGTTGCTGGAGTTGGTGCAACTCGACTGGCTGCATGACCGTTACCCCGATCAACTGTCCGGCGGCCAGCGGCAGCGTATCGCCTTGGCTCGCGCCCTGGCCGTGGAGCCGGCGGTGTTATTGCTGGATGAGCCGTTCGGTGCGCTGGACGCCAGTGTGCGCAAGGATTTGCGGCAATGGCTGCGCAACTTGCATCACGACCTGAACGTCACCAGCATTTTTGTCACCCATGATCAGGAAGAAGCCATGGAAGTCGCCAGCCAGGTTGTGGTGCTTAATCACGGGCGCATCGAACAACAAGGCTCGCCCAGCGATATTTATGATCATCCTGCCAACGCTTTCGTGTCCCGCTTTATCGGGCAGACCAATATTTTTGACATGGAAGATCAAGATACCGATTGGCTGCAAACGGCTGGATTGTCCACTGCGCACCAGAAAGGCAAGATTGTGCATGTACGCCCTCATGATATTGTTATTGAAAAATCGTCAGCCAATAGCGATGCCTTTGTAACCTTGAAAGACTGGCAGCATTTGGGCGCGCTGATCCGTATTGAACTGGTCAAGACCGGCGCCAACGGTCCGGCTGCAAGTGTTTATGCAGAAATGCCTAATGACCAGTTCAAGCGCTTGCACCTGAATAAAGGCGACAAAGTTGATTTGCGGATACGCCATGCGCATTGGTTTCATTGATTGTTAGATCAAAAAACAAAAGCCGGAGCACGGCACGCCCTACGCTAAGTAATGTGCGCGCACCACAGACAATTAATGTTGCTTTATGTCAAAGCAAATAACACTATTTGTGCTGGTTCCCAAGCTGGAGCTGTCGTCGTTAACATAAGTATTGAAAAGCACGTCATCCCGGCAGGGATTCATGTCAGGCTATCCTGCCTGACACCCTTTGGGTTAATGCAAATCCGTTCCAGACGGATTTGTGCCGGGATCCAGGCTACATGGACGTACACAGCTCGCCATCCATGGCACTGGATACCCGCTTCCCGGCGGGTATGACGCGTTACTTAGATACTTGTGTATAACGACGAGAGCTGGAGCTCGGAAACCAGTGTAAGGAAGTTGCTGATAGCTGGAGTGCGGGCTTCGCCTGCAAGCGCAAGCAAAGCTTGCACTCCCGTTGCAATAAGTCGCGTAACGATGGATAGAGGTTTGCGCAGGAGCGAAGACGACTCCGTCATTCTTACCGAATAACGGAGTTCCGCAGGCACGTGTGTACAAAGATGAGCGCGCTACGCCACGAATCGGTGTCAGGCGAATAACACAGTTACACGACGTAGCGTGAACTACGGGCTTTTTACACCCCTAAAAATTTCGTACCCTTCGTGTCTTCGTGGTTTTATGCTTTAATTTAAAGCCTATGGGGAGTCGTGCCGCCCCACACTACTTGATATTTTAGACAAGGAACATCCCCAAAAATGAATTTAAGCCAAATTGAACTGCTCCGCGTTCTCCAGGAAAATGATTTCAGCCTTTCCAAAGCGGCGGAAAAAATGCACATCGTGCAATCGGCGGTCAGTCGGCAATTGCAGCTTTTTGAAGCCGAGCTGGGTTCGCCTATCTACGAACGGCAGGGCAAAAAACTGATAGGCTTGACCTCCTTGGGGCTGCGCATCATGGAGGAAGTCGCAACCATTAACCTGGCCAAAAACAATATCCAAACCATAGCCGCCGACTATATCGACAGCAACCAAGGCGTTCTGCATATTGCCACCACGCATACCCAGGCCAAGTATTTTTTGCCGAAACCTATCCTGCGTTTCAGGGAAAAATATCCGGGCGTCAGGATTTATATGATTGAAGCATCGCCCGAGCAGCTGATTAATAAACTGCACACCCGGAAAGCCGATATTGCCATCTGCACCGAGAAAGTCGGTGAAGATACCGACTTGATCGTCAAGCCCTGCTATGAATGGCATCATGCGGTGGTGGTGCCAAAAAGTCATCCGCTGAGCGAGGGTGAAATTTCTCTTAAGCGACTCGCTTCTTATCCGATACTCACCTACAGCTTCGGTTTTACCGGGCGCTCAAATATCGAGACCGCATTTAAAAACACCGACATGGAACTGGATATTATCCTGGCCGCCGCCGATACCGACGTGATCAAGACTTATGTCCGTCTGGGGATGGGAGTCGGCATTATTGCTGGTATGGCGTATGACCCGGCAATGGATCAAGATCTGGTTGCACGGGATTTATCGCATCTTATTCCCAGTTCAAAAACCAAGATCGCCTATTTAAAGAACAACTACCTCCCTTTATACACGCAGCACTTTATCGACGAGTTGCTGGTTGCGGCTAAAGAGCTTGATCTCCACTAAGTAGCGAAGTACGCTTCAGCTTGGGGTCCCAGATTGCCGCATTCCCACGCGTTGCGTGGGAATGCGGTTAGTGCGCTAGTTCCCAAGCTCCAGCTTGGGAATTCGGTGTGGGAAGCTCCAGCTTCCCGTCTCGCGAAGCTGGAGCTTCGTCATCTGGGTTCCCCAGCTGGAGCTTGGGAACCAGCGTAAAGCTTAACTTAATGGCAGTGACGCAGCGCGTGGGAACGAGATAAATACCTCGCATAACTTGCAGGCAAAAGCCTGCACTCCAGCCTTAAGTTGATGCGTATGACCAGAAAATCCAACCCGCCATCCGATCAAGGAAACTCCATGGAACGTCCGCAACCCGTAAGCTTCGGTGAAGCTTTCCGCTTCTGGCTCAAACTCGGCTTCATCAGCTTCGGCGGCCCAGCCGGGCAAATCGCCATCATGCACCAGGAATTGGTCGAGCGGCGGCGCTGGATTTCGGAAAGGCGTTTTCTGCATGCGCTGAATTACTGCATGCTATTGCCGGGGCCTGAAGCGCAGCAACTCGCGGTATATCTCGGTTGGCTGATGCACCGCACCTGGGGCGGGGTGGTCGCAGGACTGTTGTTTATCCTGCCGTCGCTATTCCTGTTGATGCTGCTAAGCTGGATTTACCTGAGCTTTGGCCAGGTTCCGGCGGTGGCCGGTGTGCTTTACGGCATCAAACCCGCCGTCACCGCCATCGTGCTGTTCGCGGCGTACCGCATCGGCTCGCGGGCTTTAAAAAATGGCGTATTGTGGATTTTGGCGGCGCTGGCCTTTGTCGCCATCTTCGCATTGCATGCGCCGTTCCCGTTGATCGTACTGATCGCGGCCTGCCTCGGAGCCATTGGCGGACGCATCGCTCCTGACAAATTCGCCGTGGGCGGCGGGCATGG
The DNA here is from genome assembly GCF_000190755.2 of Methylobacter tundripaludum SV96. Taxonomy (GTDB): domain Bacteria; phylum Pseudomonadota; class Gammaproteobacteria; order Methylococcales; family Methylomonadaceae; genus Methylobacter_A; species Methylobacter_A tundripaludum. Next base: position 2,367,287 of record NZ_JH109152.1, read on the forward strand.
TGCGGTCAAACAAAGCTACGGCCCGGCGTTGATCGATGACGACACGCCGACGCCGGATCATGCCCGGTTCCGTTGGACGCACCTGCTTAAAATCGTAGCGGCAGGATTGGTTTTGTGGGGTGGCGTGATCGGGTTCTTGTACGGACAATACGGCTGGAACGGTGCGCTGACGCAAATGGGCTGGTTTTTCACCAAGGCGGCCCTGCTGACTTTCGGCGGCGCTTATGCGGTCTTGCCTTATGTGTATCAGGGTGCAGTGGAGCATTATCATTGGCTGAGCGCCACGCAAATGATCGACGGCTTGGCGCTGGGCGAAACCACGCCCGGCCCGCTGATCATGATCGTCACCTTCGTCGGCTTTCTGGGCGGCTGGAGCCAGTTGCCGCTCGGCCCGGATGCGTTATTGATGGCCGGTGTGGTCGCGGCGGTCGTAGTCACTTATTTCACTTTTCTGCCCAGTTTTTTATTTATCCTGGCTGGCGGCCCGTTGGTGGAATCGACGCACGGCAATTTAAAATTCACCGCGCCGCTGTCGGCAATTACCGCCGCCGTGGTGGGCGTGATTCTCAATCTTGCGGTATTTTTTGCATGGCATGTGTTCTGGCCGCAAGGCTTCGAAGGTCGTTTCGACGGCATTGCCGTGCTGATCGGGGCGGGGGCTTTGCTGTCGCTGTTCCGTTACAAGGTTGGGGTTATTCCGGTCATCGCCGCTTGCGGCGTAGCCGGGCTTTTATTTACTTTCATCAAAGGCTGGCTAGCCCAGCAGGGATTTATTGTATGAACAAAGTTCGTCAATCTCAGGTTTTAGCGCTGTTGCTGGCATCCCTGCTGGGTGGTGTGGCCGTCGCTCAGGAGCAAAGTGAGCATACAGCGACTCTGGATAATACGGCCAGGATAGAGCAGTTGACAGGCGCCAAAGGCAAGCTCGATAGCGCCGAGAATGTCTTCAAAGTCACCGTTCCGCGCGGCGATCTCAGTGTCACTGTGGCCGGGGTCAAAATGACCCCGGCTATGGGGCTCACATCCTGGGCTGCATTTACCCCGGCCGGCGATAAGACCATGGTCATGGGCGACATGGTATTGCAGGAAGACCAGGTCAATCCTGTGATGAGCACGGCGCTGGAAAACGGCATCGAGGTCACCGCGCTGCACAACCATTTCCTGTGGGATACGCCGAAAGTCATGTTCATGCACATCGGCGGCTCGGGCGATGCGGAAAGTCTGGCAACGGGCATTGGCAAGGTCTTTGCCAAAATCAAGGAAACCAGCGGCGGCAAGGCCCAAAAACGCACAACGTTCGACGCAGGTAAGACCTCGCTTGATCCCAAGCCCATCGAAGCTATCATTGGCGCGTCCGTGGAAAAGACCGGCGAAGTGTATAAGGTGACCCTCGGTCGAACCACGCAGATGGACGGCCATGAGGTGGGCAAGACCATGGGCGTGAATACCTGGGCGGTATTTGCAGGCAGCAATGACAAGGCGATTGTCGAAGGCGACTTTGCGATGCTGGAATCCGAATTGCAGGGCGTGCTGAAAGCCTTACGCGGAGCGGGTATCGCCATCACTTCGATCCATAACCACATGGTCGGCGAGTCGCCGAGAATCGTTTTCCTGCACTACTGGGGCGCAGGCACCGTAAGCGATCTGGCCAAAGCTATCAAAGCCGCGTTGGATACACAATCCGAAAATCTAAAAGGATAGATCGACAGTATTAGTACTGTAGTTGGGCGCGCTTTTTATGCCCAACATTGCGATATTTCGATATGGCGGCGGATTTCCCCATCACCGTATGCCGAAATGTTGGGTAACGAAAAGATGTTGCCCAACCCGACTTATTGTGAATGTGCTGTGTTGCCTTAAGCGGTAGCGCACCCAATATTCAAAACGCATTAAGCCAATGTCACATCAATATGTTTCCCCAGCGCCTTGACCGCTGCCTACAATTGATCCGGCCATGGCGTCATGTCCAAAATCAACACGCTATAGTGTTAGGATGACGGCCATTGTTATGAAATAGCGATTCAATTTGAAACCCTTTAAATACCGCAGCCAACGGCTGGTGTGACGGGGTCATCCAGTAAAGCGCGAGTGTGCAGATCGCCATCAAAACGGAAGAGGCTATGCTGTTACCGCTAAATAACTTCAGAGCGGTGCCAAAAGATTTCTTCATTTTCGTGTTCGACAAATCAACGCTATATACCTCATCCAGCAGCAAATGAACAATGAAACCCACGGCGATAAAAATACCGTTCGCCCACGCATGCAAAACATCCTGATGCATAAAGCGATAACTAATGCAGGTCGCCAGTAAGGCAAAAAATAGGGCGGCCAGTATCGAATGAAATACGCCGCGATGGACGGTAAGTCCATTAAACAATGCAAGCATTACGTAGCGAATAAACAGGTAAGTGCCCGCTATAATCAACAATAGAGGGTAGGGCGGATAGCTGTTTTTAAAGGTGTCTATTGCCGTCGCCGTGCCCATTAACGCCAATATGAAAAACAACATTTTTGCCGGTCTTGAGTTGGTTGAATCAATATCCGGCAACAGTCCGCCCAATGTGCCCAAGAATATAAGCCGCGCCATATCGGTAGTGGTAATCAGATTGACATTAACGGCCGCTATAGCGGCTCCGGTACTGACCACCAAGGCTATGGATAGGTGGGTGTTAAAGTTAGCCATAGGGGGTGATAATTCGTTAAATTATAATAGTGTAACCCATTACAATTAAGCGGGACTTACTAAAATAAGCCTTGTAGGGCACGCGTTGCAAGAACACCTCAAGCTGGCGTCACATCAATATGGCAGCGGATTTCTCCATCATCCTGCCAGTCACGAAGCCCATTCTCAGGCTTAAAAGCGCGCTTTTTCGCTTTGTAATAGGCCGCTTCGGCGATCGTCGGTTTAGAATTCAAACAAGTCACCTGAGTGAAGTGCCTGTTTAATCCAAAAGTATATGGCGTGAACCTCCCGGATTCCGTAAGTTCCATCCAGGCTATTTGCTAAGCCCCCCTCTAATACACTAATCTCCAATTAATTTGCAGATGCCAGGAAATCCAACTCAAGTAATGCCGACTTAGTATTCCTCCCATCTTTGTGTCATTTTTTATGCTCCCGGCTGTGTTCCTTGCATAGCCTTTTTTAACTTATAGGACTGACATGCTCTTTTTATCGAAAAAACAGGACTGGCTCGGCAACATCCGCGGCGATGTGTTGTCTGGACTGGTCGTTGCCTTGGCCCTGATTCCCGAAGCCATCGCTTTCTCCATCATTGCCGGGGTCGACCCCAAAGTCGGACTCTATGCTTCGTTCTGCATTGCCGTGGTGACCGCGATTGTCGGCGGCAGGCCGGGCATGATTTCGGCGGCGACCGGGGCGATGGCGTTGTTGATGGTCACGCTGGTCAAGGATCACGGCTTGCAGTATTTACTGGCGGCGACGCTGCTGACCGGGATGCTGCAAATCGTCGCCGGATACCTGAAACTCGGCAGCCTGATGAGTTTCGTGTCGCGCTCGGTGGTCACCGGTTTCGTCAATGCCCTGGCGATATTGATCTTCATGGCGCAGTTGCCGGAACTGATCCATGTGACCTGGCATGTTTACGCGATGACGGCGGGCGGGCTGGCGATTATTTACCTGTTTCCGTATATTCCGGCCATCGGCAAATCTTTGCCTTCGCCGCTGGTCTGCATTGTGGCCCTGACCGGTGTCGCCATTTATTGGCAGCTGGACATCCGCACGGTCGGCGACATGGGTGAGTTGCCCGACACGCTGCCTATTTTTCTCTGGCCCGAGGTGCCGCTGACGCTGGAAACCTTAAAAATCATTGCGCCTTACTCGGTTCCGCTGGCCGTCGTCGGTTTGCTGGAATCGTTGATGACCGCAACCATCATCGATGATTTGACGGATACCTCCAGCGACAAAAACCGCGAATGCAAAGGCCAAGGGCTTGCCAATGTCGGCGCCGGATTGCTTGGCGGCATGGCCGGTTGCGCGATGATCGGACAGTCCGTTATCAATATTAAGTCCGGCGGGCGCGGACGCTTGTCCACCTTAATCGCAGGGAGCTTTCTGTTGATCATGGTGGTGTTTCTGGATACCTGGATTTCCAGAATACCGATGGCCGCATTGGTCTCGGTGATGATCATGGTTTCGATCGGCACGTTCAGCTGGAGTTCCATCGTCAACCTGAAACAACACCCGCTGTCCACCAATGTGGTGATGCTGGCGACCGTGATTGTCGTGGTTTGGACGCATAATCTGGCGTTCGGCGTTTTTGTCGGCGTATTGCTGGCGTCCTTGTTCTTCGCCAATAAAATCAGCCATTTCATGTATGTCGAGTCGGAGCTGGATGACGCGAACAGCGCCCGGACTTATCGTGTGACCGGTCAAATCTTTTTTAATTCGACGGGCAAGTTCATTACGTCCTTCGATTTCAAAGAAGCCGTCGATAAAGTGGTGATCGATTTACACCGCGCCCACTTCTGGGATATAACCTCGGTGACCGCCTTGGATAAGGTCGTCATCAAGTTCCGCCGCGAAGGCGCAGACGTGGAGTTGATCGGCATGAACGAAGCTACCGCCACCATCGTCGACCGATTCGGCATCCACGATAAACCGGAAGAAATTGAAAAAGTCATGGGAGGTCATTAATGAACACGAATATCAATAGAGTGCTGGCGTGTATAGACGGTTCGTTATTGACCGAAGCCGTTTGCGATTACGCCGCCTGGATAGCGCAACGTGTCGATGCGCCGTTAAAGCTGCTGCATGTCATCGACCATCATCCTGAAACCGCCGCAACCTTGGATTTGTCCGGCAACATCGGCTTGGGCAGCCAGGAACATTTGCTCGAAGAATTGACCGCCGTCGAACAACAACACAGCAAGTTGCGGCTACAGCAAGGCAAATTGCTGGTACAGGCCGCCAAAGAACGGGTTATCCAGGCAGGCATCGCCAACCCCGACAGCAACCAGCGCCACGGCAGCCTGGTTGAATCGCTGATCGAGCTTGAAGAAAGCATCCGCGTGCTGGTCATCGGCATCCGTGGCAAAGTGCATGAAAACCAGCCGGACAAGATAGGCGCAAAGCTCGAATCCATCGTCCGCTCATTGCATAAGCCTATCCTGGTGGTCAATGGGGCGTTCAAAGCGCCGCAATGCATCATGATCGCCTATGACGGCAGCGAGGCAGCCGAAAAAGCGCTGGACATGGTCGCCAACAGCACGCTTTATAAAGGACTGACCTGCCACCTGGTTTACGTCGGCAAGGACGACGATAAGGGACGCACACTGGAGTCGGCTGCCGGTAAATTGATTAACGCCGGCGGCATCGACGTGGTTGCCAAAATACTACCGGGCAAACCTGAACAGGTTCTTTGCGAGTATCAAAAAGACCAGGCTATCGACATGATCGTGATGGGCGCATTCAGCCATACCCGCATTCACGATCTACTGTTGGGCAGTTTCACCGCAAAAATGCTGGCGCACACCCAAAAGCCGCTGCTTTTACTGAGATAAACGGCTGTAAGGGGGCGGGGCCGGTTCTGACGGAGTTCCAAAAAACAGAAGCTTTGGACAGCGCATAACATCAGATAGTCATCACAATGAGGTCAGTCATGATGAAAAAAAAGACTCCATCAGAGAACCATCTTTGGCATGCGCTGCCCCCCGATGTAATTTGTGAGGCTTTGGTCAGCACCGAACAGGGTTTAAGCCCGCAGGAGGCCAAGCGGCGACTGACGCGATACGGCTTAAACAAGTTGACACCGGCCGCCGGTCGCGGCCCTTGCAAACGCTTTCTCAGCCAGTTTCACAATGTACTCGTTTATGTATTGCTTGCCGCCGCCGGTGTAACGGCGGCCATTGGGCATTGGGTAGACAGCGGCGTCATCGTCGGCGTGGTGTTGATCAATGCGCTGATCGGATTCATTCAGGAAGGCAAGGCGGAAAAAGCCCTGGACGCGATACGCAATATGCTCACGCACCAGGCCATGGTGCGGCGCGAGGGCAAGAATGTGCTGATGCCTGCCGAGCAATTGGTTCCGGGCGATATTGTCATGCTGGAAAGCGGCGACAAGGTACCTGCGGATTTGCGCCTGTTGCAGGTCAAAAATTTGCGCGCCGATGAATCCATGCTCACCGGGGAATCTTTACCCGTCGAAAAAAACACGGCGGCTGTCGGCACCCATGCCGCATTGGGAGATCGGTTCTGCCTGGCTTACTCGGGTACCTTGATTACCTACGGCACAGCGCTTGGCATGGTGGTGTCCACCGGCGACCTTACCGAAATCGGCCGCATCAGCGCCATGCTGCGCACAGTGCCGTCGGTGGCCACGCCGCTGCTGCGGCAGATTGCACGCTTCAGCCAGTGGTTGAGCTTTGCCATTGTGATGCTGGCCTCGGCTACGTTCGCTTATGGCTGGGCTATTCAGCATTCTTCTTTGACCGAGTTGTTTATGTCTGCGGTAGGGCTTGCCGTGGCCGCGATTCCCGAAGGCTTGCCCGCCGTTATGACCATCACCCTGGCTATCGGCGTACAACGCATGGCCAAGCGCAATGCCATTATCCGGCGCTTGCCTGCCGTCGAAACTCTGGGTTCGGTTACCGTTATCTGTTCCGATAAAACCGGCACTCTGACCTGCAACGAAATGACAGCCAAATCGGTCTTCGTCAATAACAAACTGTTTACTGTGGAAGGTGTCGGTTATAACCCGCACGGCGGTTTTAAACTGGCGGACGAAACAGCGCTTGTAGAAGATCATCCGTATCTGCATGAATTGCTTCGCGCCGCCGCGCTGTGCAATAACGCAAGAGTGGAGCAAAAACACACGAACTGGATAGTGCACGGCGATCCTACCGAAGGCGCCTTGATCACCCTGGCGCACAAAGCGGGGATGGACCCCGATCTTCTCAATCAGGAAATGCCGCGTACCGATGTTATTCCGTTCGAATCGGAGCATCGCTATATGGCGACATTGCATCACGACCATAGCGGTCATGCCTTTATATTCATCAAAGGCGCGCCCGAACGGGTGCTGGGCATGTGCAATCTACAACGTATTGATGGCGAAGATGTGCCGATTCATGCTGTCCAGTGGCATCAAATGATGGATGAAATCGCGGGCGGCGGGCAGCGCCTGCTTGCGATTGCGTACAAGACCGTGCCTTCCACCCAGAAGCAAATTAACGTTGCCGATGTGGAAACCGGCCTGACCTTGCTGGGCATCGTCGGCATGATTGACCCGCCGCGCCCCGAAGCCGTCAAAGCCGTGCTCAAGTGCCGGAATGCCGGTATCAATGTCAAAATGATTACCGGCGACCATGCGGCGACGGCTGTAGCGATTGCCGCGCAGCTTAATATTGGTGACGGCTCGGTGTTGAGCGGAGAAGACCTGGATAGGATGACCGATAACGAACTGACGACGGCCATCCGCGATGTCGATGTTTTTGCCCGCACCAGCCCGGAAAACAAGCTGCGTTTGGTGACTGCGCTGCAAGCGGACGGGCATGTGGTGGCGATGACCGGTGACGGCGTTAATGATGCGCCGGCGCTAAAACGCGCCGATGTGGGCGTGGCGATGGGTCAAAAAGGCACCGAGGTCGCCAAGGAAACCAGCGAAATGGTGTTGGCAGATGATAATTTCGCTTCGATAGCCCATGCCGTTGAAGAAGGCCGCGGCATTTACGACAACCTGCTTAAGTCGATTATTTTTATCTTGCCTACCGGTGGCGGTGAAGCGTTAATGATCGTCGCGGCCATCGTCATGGGCGAAATATTGCCGATCACCCCGGTGCAAATATTGTGGGTGAACATGATTACTGCGGTGACCTTGTCGCTAACGCTGGCCTTTGAGCCGCCGGAACGCAACATTATGAATCGCATGCCCAGGAAGCCTGATAAGCCCTTGCTCTCGGCGTTTATGATTTGGCGCATTGTGTTCGTGTCGCTGATTATGGTAACCGGCACCTTTAGCCTGTTTCTGTGGGAACGCTCACTCGGCGCACCGATTGAACAGGCACGGACGGTTACGGTGAATACGCTGGTGATGTTTGAAATATTTTACGTCTTCAACAGCCGGTACCTGCACCATTCCGTGCTCAATCTGCATGGCCTGTTCGGTAACTGGTTGGTGTGGCTGGCTGTCCTGCTGCTGATTGCATTCCAAATGGCTTTCACCTATTGGCAGCCCATGCAAGTGTTATTCGGAACTGTCGACATAGACGCGCATACCTGGCAAATGATTGTCGCGGTCGCCTTAACGGTGTTTATACTGGTTGAAATAGAAAAGTTTTTTATTCGCTTGTTTCTGCCCAAAGCAGCGGCCGGGAATAGCAAGAGATGAATAAAGGGTATTTTTCGAGGCACCCTTAATTTTAAAACAAGTAGTTATAATGAATATACATGATTATATGTATAGAGGTGGCGCTATGAAAATGCTCGTTTTTTCTTTTATTGTAGGTATTGTTTTGCTCTATTTTTTGAATATAGCATTATTAAAAAACCCACTACTCGATCTTCATTGGTCGATCCATGCAGGCCTAAGGTTTTTGATAGGGTTTATTGTGTTAGGCGTTAGTTTTTTTTATGCGCATGCAGTGGAATTTAAAAAAGCTGTGTATATAACAGCTTGTATAGTAACAATAGATTATATCCATGATTACTATACACAAGCCTATAGGTTTAATTTGGAAATAATATTACACGGAATTTTTATGATGATATGGGGGGCGATTTTGGGTTATCTGACAGCAAAATATATAAAAGAGAAATTAATGCGTGATTAAGTTAGTGGCATTTTTATTTGCGGTGCAATCTTTGTTGAAACAGAATCAGGAGTCAAATATGCTTAATTTTATTAAATCGAGTCTGAAGTATTTTATAGTGGTATTTTAGCGGTCATTCCGGTTGTTATTGTCATTCAAGTCCTGGTGTTTTTGGAAACTATCCTAAGGGATTTTTTTATTTATATTTACGGGTACTCCAACAATGTCTTTATGACTGTTTTGGCATTCACGCTGTCTTTTGTTGCAATCGCTTATACCGGTTATCGGGTCACCGTATCCGAAAAAATGTGGGTGCTGCATCAAGTCGAATTATTGATTAACCGGATTCCAATGATCAGGACGATTTACAGAGTCAGCAAAAAACTGGTCAACCTGCTCGGTAGCCAGGAAAAGAGCGTAGCCAAAGAAATTGTTTTTATCGAATACCCCAAGGACGGCTTATGGGTGCCGGGCTATGTCACCAATAAGGTGGGCGAGATGCTGGTTGTCTATGTGCCGACTTCGCCAAATCCAACTTCCGGATTTACCATTATTGTGCATCAATCAAAGGTCGTGAAATCGAGCATGGATATTGAAGCGGTTACCAGTTTTATTGTCAGTGTCGGCGTTGATTTGCATCAAAAAGAGGAGCTTGAAAAGCTTGCCGACTTGGAGCGCGCCGGAATCAGTAACCAGACAAGCAAGTAGGCGAGCGGTTTAAAGCGGATGGCAATTATTATCGAGAAACATCTATTGCATGATTAACAAAGCATAAAAGGCTGCTCCAGTTATTGCAGCGCTCATTACGCTCCGTTGAATGGTGCGAGATAATGACCTGCCCAAAGCTTTTCTCACCGCAAAATGAATATAGGCTGGGTTACGACTTTATCGTTAACCCGGCAGATGCAAGCACAAAGAGTTGGGTTGCTAATAACATAACGAGCCGACTGCATTCCACGCTTTCGACGGGGCATTGACGATGGTTTTCACGATTCAACGGCTGTTTTTGGATCATCCTTTAATAGGGGGATTTAATAGATGACAGATAAGCTCATCATCGACGGTTCCCACGGCGAAGGCGGCGGGCAAATCCTGCGCAGCGCGTTGAGTCTGTCCGCCATTACCGGGCGTCCGGTGCGCATCGAGAAGCTCCGCGCGAACAGGAAAAAGCCGGGGCTGGCGGCGCAGCATCTGACTTCGGTGCGGGCGGCGGCGATGCTCTGCGACGCCGAAGTGAAGGGCGCGGAACTCGGCTCGCAAACGCTGCAATTCATCCCCCGCAAGCCGGTTCGGGCCGGCGATTACTTCCTGGACGTGGCCCATGCACGGGAAGGCGGCAGCGCCGGTGCGGTCATGCTGGTGCTGCAAACCCTGCTGCCGCCGTTGGCGTTGGCTACGGGGGTATCCAACGTTATGTTGCGCGGAGGCACGCATGTCGACATGAGTCCTTCCTACGATTACGTGCATGATGTCTGGCTGCCCACGCTCGCCCGCATGGGCGTGCGCGCCGAGCTTTCACTGATGCGATCCGGCTGGTACCCGGTGGGGCGGGGCGAAGTGAAGCTGCGGATCGAGGGGGCTGAAAAATTGCTGCCCCTGCGCCTGGAACATCGCGGCCCGCTGCGAGCGGTTACGGGACGCGCCCTGGTCGCCAACCTGCCCGCCCATATTTGCGAACGCATGGCTGCCCATGCGCGCTATCTTCTGGAGCAGGCCGGGATGGCGGCGAAAATCGAGACGGTCGTTATGAAGGCAGCCTGCCCCGGAGCAGGCTTGTATTTGACGGCGCATTACGAAAACAGCTTGGCCGGTTTCGGCGCCCAAGGGAAGCGCGGAAAGCCCGCCGAGCAAGTCGCCGAGGAAGCCTGTTTTGCGCTCTTGCAGCACTATCGATCAGGCGCGGCCCTGGAGCAGCATCTCGCCGATCAGTTGATCCTGCCGACCGCCTTGTGCCGGGGCGAATCCGTCTTCGGCGTCGAGCGCATCAGTCCGCACCTCGTCACCAACGCCTGGGTAGTCGAGCGTTTCGGACTGGCGCGGATAGACATCGTCCCGGCCGCCGATGGAACCGGTTTCGTCAAAATCCTTGCAAGCGGGTAACGCTCTCATGATCCCCATTCAAGACCTTCTCCATCGCATCCGCTGGGACCCGGAATTCGGCCGCGGCGAGTTCGTCATCGGCTATTACGACCGGGTTGAGCACAAAATCATCCGCGTGCAGTTTCGCGAAATCGCATTTCCAAAGGACGGCCCCGGCGTTTTCGAACTGATCGACCATGAGGGACAAGTGCATACCATTCCCTTGCATCGGGTCAGGTCGGTTTACAAGAACGGCGAGTTGATCTGGCATCGGGAGTGAGCGGGGATGCCGAGGCATCCCCGCAAATGCCCATGCAGTCATGGTTAACAAAGCGTATAAGGCCCCTGCATTGAGGGACGGTCAAATGGGTTTGATTGCTTTCTGACGGCCTTATCGCCATAAACCATCCTGATAATTTCCCTCTTGGCTTCCAGCCAGTCGCGCAGTTCATTCCCAGGCTTAAATTCACGTTTTTCCGCTTTGTAATAGGCCGCTTCGGCGATCATCGATTTAAGGTTCACATCCAGCTCGTAGACAGGGACGGGGTTCTCCGGGGTAAACCCAAACTTAACAAGGCCTAAAACGGTTTGCGGCGAGCTGTTTTTAATGCCGATTTCCGCCGGTTCCAATTCCGCCAACGTGCCGAAAAGACGATCCCATATCGAAAAGACAGCGCCGTAGTTGGTGTCGTGCTCGTTGCGTTCCGTTGAATGGTGCGCACGGTGCAAATAGGGCGCGATGATGACCTGCCCCAAGCGTTTCTCGCCGCGAAATGAAATATTGGTGTGATGAAACATGATGAATAAGGTCAATAGGGTTTCATTGGTCAGCACCATCGTTGCGTCTACGCCGAGCAAGATAATGTAAGCCGATTTCAGCGCGGTGATGATTAACAGCTCGACAATATGCAGCCGGAATGCGGTCGAGACATTCAAATAAGGATCGTTGTGATGCACTTTGTGGAACATCCACAGGCCGTCAAAGCGGTGACTGAGCCTGTGCCAGCAATAGAGCATCAAATCGAGCAATACAAACGACAGCAGGGCTTTCCATGCAGTATTGGCGATGTAACTCAGCAGTCCCTGCTCTGAATAGCGTTCGGCCACCATCAACAAGGGCGTTGCCGACAGTAACGAGATAACGATACTGTTAAAAACAAACAGGCCGACATTGGTTCGATAAGACTGACGCGACTGTTTAAGGGATAAGCCGCGCTTGGGATAGTTAAGCTCAAGAGCCGACAGGACGACAAATGCAATAAGCAGGATCAATGTCGCCAGTTCTCCCGACATGCTTGAGAGCCCTGTTAAATAGGACTCAACAAAGGTGATGAGTGACGTAATTTCGCTGGACATTGTCTTTACCTCGATACAAATTTACGTGAACTTAGTGCAACGGTATCTTAAGTAAAAGCGGTGACAATTTGATGAAAAGGCGGGGTGATAATTCCGATGTGCTCGGGTTCTTTACTTAAGAAAACGCTTTGATTAAATACCAGCAAAATCCACGCCACAAACTGCTTTTTAGCCGAGGAAGGCCGCAAGGTGCAGTCAATGCCTCCCTGCAAGCCATGATTGCCAAAGGTTTGAGGTTTATGAAGAAGAACGGGGATTGCAAATAGCGTTGGAAGAAGGTTTATGGGTTAGCCGCCGGATTGCATCAGTCCGGTGCAATTGTTCTTTTTTACGCACCTTCGCAACACCAAACCACCAAGCGTCGTTATCATGGCAATCGGGATGCCGCGGGTGGGCCGGATTTTTTGCCCACCCGCACAAATACGAAATCACCCAAAGTCAGGTAATGCCTTTTTCCAGGCACCCCAGGCTACTTGTCTAACCTACGTATTCTCTCGATTTAAGAGTCGTTACGCATCCGCGCTATTTAGCCAAAGATCGTGCTTATTGCATAGGCTTAGCGCGTACACCGCGCCGCTGTAGTTTTTAAGCGTAAATGTTGAAACAGCCGCATTGTCCTTGGTTGGGTCAAACAAATGTTCATCGATAAACTTATAGTTCTTATCTAACAGGACATGCTTAACAATGTAATGTTCGTAGCCTTTTATTTCGTGGGGAGTGACAATTTTTACGGTGGTAACGTCTTCGGCTTTGGTAATTTCAATAGTGGGCAAATGGGTGGCTACTTTTCCCGCCCAGCGCCCCGGTGCTTCTTTTGTATAATAAATATCCCTTGATGCCGTTGCCTGCTCATCACCGGCAGCCAGTGCCAGGGTGGGCGTGATTAGGCTAGCGCCTGCGCTTGCTACACTTAAGCGAATAAAATCGCGACGTTCCATAGTAATTCCTTGTTATTGGTTAGTGACTAATAGCGGGTTAAATTTGATGCGGTAAAACTTATGTTTCCTGGTTCTTATGGCTACCTCGCACATTAAATGCACCATTAAATTTCATCCTCATTGCTTGGATTCAAGCTGATTTGGATACCAAAAAGTTGTATGACACTGTTCGCAGGTTTCATCGACTCGGCCTCCGATTTCACGTAAAGCCGCTGGATTCTTTGCCTCTATCGCTGCCAGCGTTTCTTCGGCTGTCGCCTGAAGTTGCTGCGCATACCTGAAAAAAATCTCCGGCTTCGCATCAATTAATTGCTGAATTTCTTCAGGACTTTTTTTGACGCCGGGGATTTCAAATTTCGAGTCCTTTATCGCTACGAGACGGCCGCCTTCGCTCAACCGTACGGCCGCGTCAAGCAGCGTGGCGGCGTATTGCCTGGCTGCCGCCCATTCTTGGTCCGTATGCGGCTGTTTTTCTCCTATGCCGGACTTGCTGACTGAGTTCCAAACTCCGTCAGAGGCGGGGGCAATCAACGACAGCATCAGTTCTTGAATCGTGGCTGACGATTCAAGACTTTCCTTCTGGTCGCGGATGACCGATTTCTGCGAACACGCTGAAAATACCGATAGCGCTATCACGATGAGGGCGAACTTTAATGTTAAGAGCATCTGAATCTTGGGTTATTGATAAGAACGTCAGTTGTTTCCGGCGCATCGGTTAATTCCGGGCCGGTCGGCAAATGATGAACATTAATTGATCGCAAAGCAATAGAACAGACCCGCTCCGCCGGTTTTAACCAGGTTTTCCTGGCCGCAGCCTTTGCTGGCATGCGCTGAATTCCAGGACGTATTGCCCCCACCGGTACGATCGAAATGCCCCACTTGAGCCGAACCGTCTTCAGCGCTGCGGGTGTAATTTTTACAGGTATGGTCGGCTGCATCGGTAAAAGCGGTGCCGTCGGGTTGAGAACCGGTAAGAATATCGTGCTGGTTGGGCTTGTCCCCGGCACCGTTAACCGTTTCATTTTTCTCAGTGAGCACTGTTGTTCTGCTCAGGTTATTACCGAGTCTTGCGAGCTCCAGCGTGTTGCCATGTAAATGCGCGATGTTTTTAGCTACTTCGGCGCCTTTCGCGTTGTGCCAAGGGCCTGAACCAATACGGTCGCGAGCATTGATTACGGGCTGACCGTCAGCGGCTTGCGTACTCAAATAGGCGTGCCAGGTCTTATTGACGCTTCCTGCGGCTTCCGCCAACTTTTGACAATGTGCATCGGCTCCGGCCAAGCCGCCAAGCTCTGCACCTTTTCCTATCCCTACGCTGGTGACAAAAAAGCTCAGCGGTTCTTTGGGTTTCGCATCAGCGGCAGGAATAGGCATCGCTGCCGGAGCGGGTGCCGGTGCAGCGACAGGCGTCACAGATGCAGGCTGATCAGCGGCTATGACGAGTGAAGTGCTTAACAGCAGCGAACCCAACAGGATTGTATTTTTCATAGTATTTTTTCTTTTTAATTTTAAGTAATGGACTTGCGGGGTTGCGGTTTTGGCGCTTTAAGCGAATCCAGTCGTGTGCCCTGCAAGTCCGGCAACATGATTCTCAAACTGGCGATAGACGGCAGCATAGCGCTAGAAAGTAAGCAGATTCCGTGCCATGGATTTAATCGCCCCTTGCTGTCGCTGGTGAAGAACACAAAGAATGATTTAGATGATTGTTTCAAAACATCTATTATTTTCGATTGAACTTTAGCGGGATCGGGTGGGTTTGAGCGGCTCGATGCAGTCCACGGGTAATGTGTTGATTTAAAGGCAGCTATCCAGCAGATGATATTGCGATAACAGCAGAATCAATTAACGCTCAGTTAAAAAGCAACTGTTGAATTACGTTCACTTCGTTGCTGATAGGCTGCGCATTGCTCAACAAGTCGGCGTGGTCGCGACCTGATAAGTGTCGGTTTTTTGCGGCGGCGAAAGCTTGCACAGCCTCCGGCAATCAGCGCTGGCTATGACTCGATCCAAGTCCGCGTGACTTTATCCTGTGCTCGTTTCTTATGCTGGCTTGGTAATTGCTTTGTCGTTGTGGCGAGCGCTTGCTTTATCAATCACTAACGGAATCAATACATGACGCTGACAACTACTTTTAAGACGCTACATAACAGCCCCGGTAGCAGAGCCCGGTTTTCACCGGTTTTATCCCAAGCGATGCTGGGTGCAGTCGGCGTCATGTTAAGCATCTCTGCAAGCGCAGCCCCCAGCATCTACCCCACCGGCACGACACGTTACGATCCGGCCAAGGCCTTGAATTCCTTCGTGCTGTTTACCGGCGGCGACAACATCGCTCACCTGATCGACCTGAACGGCAATTCGGTGCATGAATGGAGAGACGCGGCCAGCCACAGCACGCTGATCGATCCGGCTGTGAACGGCGGCAAACTTGGCCATGTGTTTGTGACGCTGGATATGACCGAAGGCAAGGGGACCGATTTGGTGCCGGGGCAGGTGAGTCGGCGGGTTGCCAAGACCGTCGGCGAACTGGATTGGGACGGCAAAACCGTTTGGTCGTTCGGCGACAAAGCGCCCGGCGGAGCCGCCCAGCAACATCATGATTGGGCGCGGCTGCCGAACGGCAATACTGTCGTGCTGGCTAACCTCGTGCATCCGGTAAAAGGCTTTAAGCAGCCGCAGGTGCTGGACGATGTCGTTTATGAAGTCAACCCGGCCGGAGAGGTGGTCTGGAAATGGATCGCATCCGAGCATATCAACGAATTCGGTTTCAGTCCGGCCGAACTCAAGCTGGTGCGCAATGCCGATATTGCCGACTACCTGCATGTCAACAACCTCAAAGTGGTCGGTCCCAATCGCTGGTTTGCGGCTGGTGACAAACGTTTCGATCCCGAAAACCTGCTGTTCGACGCCCGTAACGCCAACTTCATCGCGATCATCGACAAAAAGACCGGCAAGATTGTCTGGAGGCTTGGGCCGCACTATAAAGCCGCCAGCGAAGAGCAAGCGCAGCCGCGCAATGTGCCGAGGCCGGTCGACCAGATCAGCGCCCAGCACGACGCCCATATCATTCCCGAAGGCCTGCCCGGCGCCGGTAACTTGTTGGTATTCGACAATCAAGGCTTGGCCGGCTACCCGACGGCGGCGGTTCCCAGGACCGGCGGCTCTCGGGTGCTGGAAATCGATCCGGTCAAGAACGAGATCGTTTGGCAGTACACCGGCGAAGATTCCGGCGGCCCCGCCTGGTCGTTTCGCAGCACCCATATCAGCGCCGCCCGCCGCTTGCCGAACGGCAATACGTTTATCGATGAAGGCCAGAGTGGCCGCTTGTTCCAGGTGACTCGCGACGGTGACATCGTTTGGGAATACGTCAATCCTTATTCCCGTATCGGCAAGGATAAGCTGACCGGCCGGGCCACCGCCAACAATCAGCTGTATCGCGGCCAGCCGGTGCCTTATGAGTGGGTACCGGCCGGTACGCCGCATTCCGAAAAAGCGGTGATTCCGCCTGAGTTAAGTCAGGCCAGCATTCCGCCTGGGCCTTGATCTGCGGCCGAATCATGCATTATCACTGGAGAATTTATATGTTGGGTTTTATTAACGTTCAACGCTTAGCGCTGGCAACCTGCTTGGTCCTGAGTTTCGGTTCCGTGTCGGCAGCCGATCTCGATCCCAAGGCTATTTCGATCAAGCTGCCCGATGACATTAAATGGGTCGCCAATCCCAGCGGCTCGGAAACCGCTGTATTGGTCGGCGACCCGTCCAAACTGGGGCTTTATGTGGTGCTGAACAAATGGAAAGCGCATCACAACAGCAAGCCGCATTCGCATCCGAACGACCGTTTTATTACCGTGATTTCCGGTACTTGGTGGGTCGGCACCGGCACCGATTACAACCCGGACAATTTGAAGCCGGTTCCGGCGGGTAGTTTCGTTACCCACTATGGCAACGAAGTCCATTACGACGGCGCCAAGGATGGCGATACCATTTTGCAAATCGTCGGTATCGGACCTGCGACCTCAACCCCGGCGGTACCGGCAAAATAACGGGTGTGGAGCAATTGCCAAGAGCGTAGAGAAGCCTATCCATGACTTTATGATTATGATGGGTTTCGCTGCCGCTCTACCCTAAGGATCTGAACAATCGGTAAAAAAACTCGTGGATTCAGGGTGAGCCGTATAAAATTACATAGTTCAATACCGTAAACTTTCTTGTCTAGATTGGTGCAACAGCCATTAGCTAATCAAAAATAGAAAGAATCGATGCCTCATCAAAGCTTACCCAGACTTGCCTTGAAAATCTGTTACTTAATGTCTGCGATGATTTACGCGACAATATGGATGCCAGTGAATATAAGGAATATATTTTTGGTATGCTGCTTCTCAAACGTGCCATCGATCTGTTTGGCCAGTGGAGGAAAGAATTGATAAAAGCATGGTATGTCTGATGATCGCTGAACAAGTATTAATTTATAAGCGAAACTAACACCTTATCAGGCTATTCAAAAAGAGAGTGCGTAGTTGGAAAATTGAAATGGCAAAAGCTTGGTTTGGTGCAAGATTTACTTATGGGAAAATCACAGTTACAAATAAGAGATGGTAATTATGCCTGACATAGAAGATCAAAAACTTTTGTATCACTTAACCAGCATTAAAAATATTGGCCCAATACTTGCCGATGGGCTCAAACCTCGAGCAGAGTTAAAGAATTTTGATGATGTTGCTGATTCAGAGATTATTGTTAATCGTCGACACTTGTCACTTGAAAATTTTGTGCCGTTTCACTGGTTTGCTCGTAATCCTTTTGATGGACGTGTGCAAGCAGATCGACCAAATGATCTATTTGTACTTATCACTGTTGAACGAACTTTAGCAGTAAGTAGAAACTGGAAAGTTATTCCATATCATCCTTTATCTGCTGGAAACATTGAGCTAATGGACTATTCCAAAGGCTTTGCTGCAATCGATTGGGATACGATGAATCGAAGAGACTATCACGACCCACTCTGTAAGAGTATCTGTATGGCTGAGTGTTTGTCGCCGATAACAGTATCACCAGATGATTTTTTCAATATATTTGTTTATTGTGACGACAGCGTTTCTTATGTAAGACGTTTTGATCGTCAAATAAAGATTACAAAAAACGAGCGAATGTTTTTGCCATGATTTACAAAAATCTCAATGCTGAGAAAGCGCTAATCTGGCGTATCGTCCATCGCGACAACCTGTCGTGGATTTTGGATAATGGCTTACATTGTGCAAATTCTAAGACGTTATCACCAAATTACATCAATATTGGTAACTCTGATTTGATCGATAAGCGCCGCCATAGGGTAGTGCCGATTGCGCCAAGCGGCACACTAGCAGACTATGTGCCGTTCTATTTCACACCGTTTTCAGTCATGATGCTAAATATTCATTCGGGCCGGGGGGGGGTGCCGCGACGCCGAAATGAGGAAATTGTGATCTTGGTGTCCAATCTGCATCACGTGCATTCCATCGGATTGCCATTTTTGTTTACAAACGCTCACGCTTATCCGAACTGGACTAATTATTACAGTAACTTGGCGCAGTTATACAATATTGATTGGGATATCCTGCAACGCCGGGATTTTAAACGTGACCCAGATGATCTAAGAAAAATGGAACGTTATCAGGCGGAAGCTTTAATATTTAAACACTTACCGATTAATGGCATACTAGGTATTGTATGCTATACAGAACAACTAAAACATGACATTGAACAGCAGGTTCAGGATCGTAACCTGATGTTAGAAGTTTATGCCCGTACTAAGTGGTATTTTTAAATGATTACATTTACACAAGGCAATTTGCTGGAAGCTCCAGTAGAAGCACTGGTTAATACAGTCAATACAGTTGGCGTGATGGGTAAAGGCATCGCACTGATGTTTAAGGAACGTTTTGCTGAGAACTTCCATTTGTATGCAATGGCTTGCAAGGCCAAGCAGGTGCAGACTGGCAGTATGTTTGTGACAGAAGTGCATGAACTAGGTGATGGCCCGCGCTGGATTATCAATTTTCCCACCAAGCAGCATTGGCGCGCGTCATCACGTATGGAGTGGATTATCGATGGGCTGCAAGATTTACGCCGATTTCTTGTCGAACAGCATGTTAAATCGGTTGCTATCCCGCCTCTGGGCGCGGGCAACGGTGGCTTGGAATGGGCCGCCGTGCGGATGCAAATCGAGAGGGCTTTGGGCAATCTTGATGTTGAGATTCTGGTATTTGAGCCTACCCAGAAATACCAAAATGTCGCCAAACGCACCGGTGTGGAAAAGTTGACTCCTGCCCGTGCTTTGATCGCCGAATTGGTACGCTGCTATTGGGTGCTGGGCATGGAATGCAGTTTGCTGGAGATACAAAAGCTGGCGTGGTTTCTGGAACGAGCTATAGAGCAATTTTCTCCAGGAGACAATCCGTTAAACTTGCAATTTGTTGCGCACAAATACGGCCCTTACGCTAATCGGTTAAGCCACTTACTGAACAACTTGGATGGTAGTTATCTGCATTGTGATAAGCGTATCAGTGACACCGATCCGCTCGATGTGATCTGGTTTGATGATGAACGCAAGGCTTACTTGCAGACTTACTTGAAAACAGAGGCAAAGGCTTATATACCAGCGCTTGAGTATACGACCGCATTGATCGACGGTTTTGAATCGCCATTCGGTATGGAGCTATTAGCCACCGTGGACTGGCTTCTTAGTAAAGAAAACGTCGCGCCTACGGTTGAGGCTATATATGAAGGCTTGAAACGCTGGCCAGCCGGCGCAGCGGAGCGAAAATCTCGTCTTTTCGATAGGCATACTATTGGTATTGCATTGGAACGCTTGATCCATCCGCCCATTCCGCAACGGCCTGAGGTGGTGGATGTTTGAATACACGGAAGCCAAGTAGGCTACGTTGTGCGTTACGAGACAGTCCGGTAGGGGCGCATCGCGCCCCATTTACAAATACCAAAATAATCGGAGGTAAAGCATTCCGACGGACAATCCATTTCGAGAACAAAAATATCCAGTACGGTTGGATTCCGAAATGGGGCGCGATGCGCCCCCTACTTAATGGAAGTCGCCTGAATAGAGCTTTGCGGAATCCGAAGTTTCGTAGCCCCAATCATCCCGGATTTCGCTACGCTTCATCCAGACTACTCGTTTAAATCAATTTTATTTTCGTTCGACTTGCGAAACGTCCCTAATCGCCCCTTTAGCAGCCGACGTGGTCATCGCGGCATAAGCCCTGAGCGCGGCGGACACTGTCCTTTTACGGTCGACCGGCTTCCAGGCCTGCACGCCTTTAGCTTCCATCCCGGCACGGCGTTGTTCCAGTTCTTCCACTGTGACCGCCAAGTGGATACGGCGGTTGGGAATATCAATCTCGATGGTGTCGCCTTCTTCGACCAATCCAATCGCGCCGCCTTCGGCTGCTTCAGGTGAGGCGTGGCCGATAGAAAGCCCCGATGTGCCGCCGGAGAAGCGTCCATCGGTCAGCAGGGCGCAGGCTTTGCCCAGACCCTTGGACTTCAGGTAGCTGGTCGGGTAAAGCATTTCCTGCATGCCCGGCCCGCCCTTGGGGCCTTCGTAACGGATAACCACGACGTCACCGGCGACGATTTCGTCATTCAAAATAGCTGCCACGGAAGCATCCTGGCTTTCGAAAATGCGGGCACGGCCTGTGAACTTGAGTGAGTTGTCGTCCACACCGGCGGTCTTAACGATGCAGCCGTCCAGCGCAATGTTGCCGTGCAATACGGCCAAGCCGCCGTCCTGCGAATAGGCATGCGCCTTGTCGCGGATGCAGCCCTCGGCGCGGTCGTCGTCCAAGGTCGGGTAGCGCACTGATTGCGAGAAGGCAATGGTGGTTGGAATACCGCCGGGCGCGGCACGGAAGAAGTCTTTGACCGTCTCGTCCTGGCTGCGTTGGATGTCCCACTGGTCTAGCGCCGCAGCCATGCTCGGCGCATGAACCGTCGGCACATCGCGGTTGATTACGCCGGCGCGGTCCAGTTCGCCCAGAATACCCATCACGCCACCGGCGCGATGTACATCTTCCATGTGGTATTTCTGGCTGGCCGGAGCCACCTTGGACAGGCAAGGCACGCGGCGCGAAATGGCGTCGATGTCGGCCATGGTGAAATCCACGCCGGCCTCATGGGCGGCGGCCAACAGGTGCAGTACGGTGTTGGTGGAACCGCCCATCGCAACATCCAGGCTCATCGCGTTTTGGAATGCGTCGAAAGTGGCGATGGAACGCGGCAGCACAGAGGCGTCGTCCTGTTCGTAATAGCGTTTGCTCAGCTCGACGATGGTGCGTCCGGCACGTAGAAACAGCTGTTTTCTATCGGTATGGGTAGCGACGATGGAGCCGTTGCCCGGCAACGATAGGCCCAGCGCTTCGGTCAGACAGTTCATCGAGTTGGCGGTGAACATGCCGGAACAGGAACCGCAAGTCGGACAGGCGGAGCGTTCCACGGCGGCGACCTGTTCGTCGCTGATCCTGTCGTCGGCAGCTTCCACCATCGCGTCGACCAGATCCAGGGCGCGGGTTTGCCCGTTCCAGACCACTTTTCCGGCTTCCATCGGGCCGCCGGACACGAAGATAGCCGGAATATTCAGGCGCAGTGCGGCCATCAGCATACCGGGGGTGATTTTGTCGCAGTTGGAGATGCACACCAGCGCGTCGGCACAGTGGGCATTGACCATGTATTCCACGCTATCGGCGATCAGGTCGCGGCTGGGCAGCGAATACAACATTCCGTCGTGGCCCATGGCGATGCCGTCGTCCACGGCGATGGTGTTGAATTCCTTGGCTACGCCGCCCGCTTTTTCGATTTCGCGGGCCACCAGTTGCCCCATGTCCTTGAGGTGCACATGGCCGGGTACAAACTGGGTAAACGAGTTGGCAATGGCGATGATGGGCTTGGTGAAATCCTCCTCCTTCATCCCTGTGGCTCGCCACAGCGCCCTTGCGCCTGCCATATTGCGGCCGTGGGTGGTAGTGCGGGAACGGTATTGTGGCATGGCGGACCTCGGTAGAATCTTAAAGGAATTGAAGGGGGTAAAGCCTTGCAATTCTACTTCAATCGCGCACGTAGCGCCACATGGGCCGTGCGATTGAGGGGTTCGACATACCGGCCGGCAATAGCTCCTGCATTGCTCTATCTCCTACATCCTTGTAGTCGTCGGCAACTGCTCCGATAGAGGCAGCGCTTCAACAAAAGCTGCTGGAATTTCAGCATGACTGGGCCGTGTTACAAAACAGACCAATCGCTTCTTACTACCAAAGGCAACATTATCGTACCTTCAGGTGCCGTTTTCCCTGATTAAAGCCGACGGGTATGCCTCTTGCTCCGTTCGAAACGTTGCAAGTTAGACCTTCCAGGTTTTTAAAACCTGGAAGGTCTGCCTGTCGGCATGTTTCTCACCTAATGTTAGGTGAGGGACTGTAGGAAGGACGACATCCCGCAGATACGTATGTATATCAATGAACGTAGTGCGTGGGAACGAGACAAGAGGCCGGTACTTGCCTGGATACCTAGGGTGTATAGCTAAGCTGGAGAAGGAATAGCCAAGCGATGCCGCCTTGCTGGTATGTGAATTGCATACATTCAGATATTTGTTGTCTTTGCAGGGGAAACGATAGTTTAAAAACGGCTAGACCTTTCAGAGCCGGCTCGTTACTTAATCGAATCTCCCGAGAAACCATGTGGATTGTTAATATTGCACTACGCCGCCCTTATACCTTTATTGTGGCGGCGCTACTCATTCTTTTGTCCACTCCTTATGTGTTGCGCAACATGCCGACCGATATATTTCCGGATATCGACATTCCGGTGGTGGCGATGTTGTGGGATTACAAGGGCATGAATTCCAAGGAAATCGCGGACCGTCTTACCGGTTCGGTCGAGCGTTCGATGTCGTTGATTGACGGTATCGAACATAGCGAATCGGTGTCGTATGCAGGATCGGCAGTTATCAAGGTGTTTTTCCATCCCGGCACCGACATTCGCACTGCAATTGCTCAGGTGATGTCCAGCAGCAACTCGGTTTATCGCTCGTTACCGGCCAGCACCGCCCCGCCCCAGGTTATACAGTATTCGGCTTCCGATTTGCCGTTGGTGCAGTTGGGCATCTCCAGCAGCATCGTGCCGGAGACGGAAGTCAACGACCTGACCAATAACATCGTCCGGAACTTCCTTCAGTCCAAACCGGGGGTTGCCTCGACCAATCCGTTCGGCTCCAAGAGTCGTCAGGTGACGGTCGATATTGATCCGGCGGCATTGCTCGCCCGCGGACTGACTCCGTCCGACCTAGTCGATGCGATGGCCGTGCAGAACCTGATTTTGCCGACCGGAACGATCAAGGTCGGTTCGACCGAATACGACGTTACCCTGAACGGCGCAATTGCCGCGATTCCCCGCATCGGCGACATTCCGGTGCGCACGGTCAACGGCACGACCACGCTGATCCGCGACGTCGCCAATGTGCGCGACGGCTCGGCGCCGCAGACCACCATCGCACGCCAGAACGGCGAACGCGGCATTCTTACTTCCATTTTTAAAAGGGGCAAGGTATCGACGCTGGATGTCGTCGATCATGTGAGACAGTCTATCCCTAAAATGCTTGCGCAAATGCCCGAAGGCATCAACATGAAACTGATGTTCGACCAGTCGCTGTTCGTCAAGGCGGCAATCGGCAACGTGATCCACGAGGGCTTGATCGCCGCCGGTTTAACCGCCGCGATGATACTGCTGTTCCTCGGCAACTGGCGGAGCACCTGCATCATCGCGGTGTCGATCCCGCTATCGATCATGTGCTCGCTGATTGTGCTGTACCTGATCGGCGAAACCATCAACCTGATGACCATGGGCGGTTTGGCGCTGGCCGTGGGCGTATTGGTCGACGATGCGACCGTCGAAATCGAAAACATCGAGCGGCAAATGTTGATGGGCAAAAATCCGCGCCAGGCTATTCTCGATGGTGCCGCGGAAATCGCGATGCCGGCTTTCGTGTCGACCTTGTGTATCTGCATCGTGTTCGTGCCGATGTTCTTCCTTACCGGCGTTGCGCATAGCCTGTTCGTGCCGATGGCCGAGGCGGTGGTGTTCGCGATGCTGGCGTCCTACCTGCTGTCGCGTACGCTGGTGCCGACGCTGGTGATGTATATGATGGCCGGGCATCATGGCCGCAAGCACCAGCCGCCGGCCAACGCCATTGCCCGCATTTTCAAGCAAACCCACCACGCCTTTGAGCATGGCTTCGAGGTTTTCCGGGAGCAGTATGTGGTTCTGTTGAGCCATTTGCTTAATCATCGCTTGCGTTACGGTTCCGCTTTTTTGGGATTCTGCCTGTTGTCGCTGACGCTGGTGCCGCTGCTCGGTCAGGATTTGTTTTCGGCGGTCGATGCAGGTCAAATCAGGCTGCATGTTCGCGCGCCGTCGGGGACGCGGATAGAAGAGATGCCCAGCCGGATAGACGCGGTGGAAAAAGCGATCCGCGAGCGCATTCCGGCGCACGAACTGGGCGATGTGCTGGATATTATCGGCGGGCCCTACAGTACGCGTAATACGCTGTTCGGCAACTCGGGCACGGTCGAAACCGCCGATACCGAAATCATGATTTCCCTGCGTCCCGGCGATCACGCGCCGAGCGTCGACTATATCAAGGATTTGCGCGCCGAATTGCCGCGCCGTTTCCCCGGACTCGAATTCTTTTTCCAACCCGCCGACCAAGTCAGTCAAACACTGAACTTCGGCATTCCGGCGCCTATCGACATCCAGTTTGTCGGCGGCAAGCCCGAAGAGATCATGCCGTTGGTCGTGGAACTGAATAACCGGCTGCGGCAAATTTCCGGCATCGTCGACGCACACATCTACCAACGCACCAACCGGCCGTCGCTGGATCTGGAGATGAACCGTTCGCAGCTTCAGCAACTGGGACTTTCGGCGCGCGACGTCGCGCAAAACCTGCTGCTCACGCTGAGCGGCAGCATGCAAACCGCGCCGACCTATTGGTTGAATCCCGCCAACGGCAACACGGTCAACATCGGCGTGATGGGCAATCCGCTCGATCTCGACAGCATCGAAGCGCTGATGCGGACGCCGGTGGGCGGCGACAATGACCGTCAGCCGCAATTGCTGGGCAATCTGGTGACGATGAAGCGTTCGGTGCAACCTGCGGCAGTGACTCACTTCAACTCGAATAACGTTTTTAATATTTACGCGAATGTCGAGGGCCGGGACTTGGGTTCGGTCAGTGTCGATATCGATCGACTGATCGAGGACAGCCGGGCCAAATTGCCGCGCGGCGTTGAACTGGCGGTGCGCGGGCAGATCCAGACGCTCAACAGTTCGTTTATCGGGCTGGCGACCGGATTGGCCGTGGCTATTGTCTTGTTGTACTTGTTGCTGGTGGTCAATTTTCAATCCTGGCTCGATCCGATGATTATCGTCAGCGCGTTACCGGCGGCGCTGGCCGGGATCGCCTGGACCTTGTTTCTGACCGGAACCACGCTGAGCATTCCCGCTTTGACCGGCAGCATCATGTCGATGGGCGTGGTCACCGCCAACAGCATTCTGGTGGTTTCTTTCGCCCGCACCCGGCTGGCCGACGGCGTGCCGCCGGTGACAGCAGCGCTGGAAGCCGGAGCCACACGCTTGCGGCCCGTCATGATGACCGCTTTTGCGATGATCGTCGGCATGCTGCCGATGGCTGTCGGCTGGGGCGAGGGCGCCGAACAGAACGCGCCGCTGGGCCGCGCGGTCATCGGCGGGTTGGCGTTCGCCACGGTGTCCACATTGCTGTTTGTGCCGATTGTTTTCGCCGGCGCGCATCGCTGGCTTGAACATCGCCATTCGACTCGACCTATCCTTATCACTGAATGAAACCGTCATGAGTAATTATCAAAATCCTGTCTTTGCTTTACCCTCTCATCCGCAACGGACGCTGATTATTGTCAGGCGATTCGGCTTCGGGCTGTTGTTGTTTTTACTGCTGGCCGGAGGCTGGCGACTGGTGATTAACCGAAGCGAGGCCGAGAGCTTGCGGCAGCGCACCGAGGCCAGCCTGTCGCGCAGCGTCATCGCAGTGCGCTCCAAGCCGGGCGAGGTATCGCGCAAGATTGTGTTGCCTGCCAGTTTGCGCGGAAACACCGAAACGCAGCTCTATGCCCGCAGCAACGGATACCTGAGCGCCTGGCACAAGACCATCGGCGACCAGGTCAAGAAAGGCGAGCTGCTGGCCGTGATCGACGTTCCCGAATTGGAGCAGGAGCTGGCCCAGGCACATGCCGCGGCGGCACAGATCAAAGTCAGGCTGGAATTGGCGCGTTCGACATTGAAGCGATGGACGCTGCTGAAAGACACCGACAGCGTGGTTCAACAGGAGTTCGACGAAAAACGTAGCGCCGTCCTACAGGCGGAAGCCGACCTGGCGGCGGCCCAAGTCAACGTTAAACGGCTTGAAAAAGTTGAGGATTATCGCCGCATTGTCGCGCCGTTTTCGGGGGTTATTACGCGCCGGAGCGTCGATGTGGGCAGCCTGATCAACGCGGGCAGCCAGGAATTGTTCGCGCTGACGCAAATCGATCCGCTCCGCCTGACCGTCTGGGTTCCTCAAGCTTACGCGGACGATGTCAAGATAGGGCAGGACGTGGCGGTGCGCCCTGCCGATGCGCAAGGTAAGTCCGTCTCCGCGCGTGTCGAGCATGTTGCAGGCGCCCTGGACCCTGTTAATCGTTCACGGCAGGTGGATATTTCGCTACCCAATAAAGACGGGAAATTATTGCCCGGCTCCTATGTGGAAATCTCGATCAACGTGGTTGGCAGCAAAACCAGTCCGTTGGTTGTGCCTGCCAATGTGCTGGTTATCGATCAGGCGGGTACGCATGTCGTTATTGTCGATGCCGAAAAACGCATCGCGTTTCGTCCGGTAAAGCTGGGTCGCGATTTCGGGCGAGAAGTCGAAGTTTTGGAAGGTATGGGGCCCAGCGATGTGCTGGTCGCCAGTCCGTCGGATTTGCTGGTCGAAGGCGAGACGGTCAGCGTGGTGGAAGTACAGAAAAAACCGGATGACAAAGCTAAGGAAAAGAGCGTTGCCAAATTATGATCGATGTTATGGATTGTCCACGAAAAGCACGAAAAAAACAGCCGGGACGACCTTTATCCGTATGCGTAGGGCGCGCCGTGCGCGCCTTTTATTGTTCCCACTCCGGAGCGTCACTGCCATTAAGTTAAGGATTTTAGTGAGCGCTAGTTCCCAAGCTCCAGCTTGGGAATTCAGTGTGGGAAGCTCCAGCTTCCCGTCTCACGAAGCTGGAGCTTCGTCAACTGGGTTACCAAGCTGGAGCTTGGGAACCAGCGTAAAGAGTGTCGCTAAATTGTGATAATGCCGGACGAGGCATGTTGCTTAGTTCGAAACGCCCCGCCTGTTCAGAACGTTGCTATTTAGACCTTCCAGGTTTTTAAAACCTGGAAGGTCTGCCTATCGGCCTGTTCCTCGCCTAACGCCAGGTGAGGGACTGTCGGAATGACGATGTTCCGCTTGCTCAAAAGAAATAATCCGTTTAAATCCGCCTAATCAGTGTCGCCTAGAGGCGCCTACTTTTGGCATCCGTGTTCTGTTTTTCAACACAGCAGCAAAACTGCCCCGATAGAAGCAGCGCTTCAACAAAAGCTGCTGGAATTTCAGCATGACTGGGCCGTGTTACAAAACAGATCAATCGCCTCTTGCCGCCCAAGGCAACATTACCGTGCCTTCAGATGTCCTTTTCCCTGATCAAAGTCGACTGGTATGCCTCTTGCTTTGTACTTGGCTGGCTCTTCATATTTATTTTTCCACCATATTCAAACCCAAGGGGGTTTCATGCATAGATCGATATACACCGCTGTTGGCTTGGCAGTCGCATTGACTGGGGCGGGATGCAGTTTGCTGCAACCGCAGGGCTTGCAGGCGGCGTCTGAGGCCTCGGGTGCCGACAGCATTAAATCCATCGAATTTTCAGGCAGCGGGCGTTGGTACCAGTTCGGTCAAGCGCCGAATCCGGATTTATCCTGGCCGCCGTTCGACGTGAAAAACTTTACCGCCGACATCAATTACGACACCGCCAGTGCGCGGGTGCAGATCACCCGCAGCCAGGTCGTGGAACCCGGCCGCTTGCGTCCTGCGCCGGTCGAGCAAAAGGTCGACCAATACGTCAGCGGCGGCACCGCCTGGAACGTGGCTGCTGCCGGTAATGCGGCTCCGGCGCCAAGCGCTCAACCGACAGCTGTTGAAGAGCGTCTGGCGGAAATCTGGGCAAGCCCGCAAGGCTTCCTGAAAGCGGCGCAAGCCAACCATGCCGTTTCGAAGGCTGTCGATAACGGCACCGAAGTATCGTTCAGCATTGCCGACAAGTATCGCTATGTCGGCACCATCAACGCCAACAACCAGGTCGAGCGGGTGCAGACCTGGATCGACAATCCTGTACTCGGCGACACGCTGGTCGAAACTCTATACACCGATTACAAAGACTTCGGCGGCATCCAGTTTCCCGCTCACATCGTCCGCAATCAGGGCGGCTATCCGGTGCTGGACATCAATGTCTCGGCAGTCAAGGCGAACCCGCCAGTTGACATTGCGGTACCCCAGCAAGTCGCCAAAGCACCGGCTGTGGTAGTGACCGCCAACAAGCTGGCCGAGGGCGTTTACTACCTGACCGGCGGCAGTCATCACAGCGTCGCCATCGATCAGCGCGACCATATTGTGCTGGTCGAAGCGCCGCAGAATGAAGAGCGCTCGCAGGCCGTCATCGCCAAACTCAAGGAGATCATTCCCAACAAGCCGATCAAATATCTGGTCAACACCCATGCCCACTTCGACCATTCGGGCGGTTTACGCACTTTTGTCGATGAAGGGGCTGCGATCGTAACGCTGCAACCGAATCAAACTTATTACGAGAAAGTTTGGGCTGCGTCGCATACCATCAATCCCGATCGTTTGGCTAAGTCGCTTAAGCCTGCGCGCTTCGAGAGTTTTACCGGCAAACATGTACTTTCGGACGGTAAGCGCAATATCGAGATCCACTCAATTGCGGGCAGCGGACACAACGATGCGTTCGTATTGGTCTATCTGCCGAACGAGAAAATTCTGGTCGAAGCCGATGCTTATACGCCTCCCGCCGCTAATGCGCCGCCACCGGCCAAGCCTAATCCTTATTCAGTGAATCTTTACCAGAACATCCAGAAACTGAAACTGGATGTCGGTCAGATTGCTGCCTTGCACGGTCCGCGCGTGGTCACGCTGGCCGATCTGCGTACCGCCATTGGCCTGCCCAAAGCCGTCAAATAACCGGCCAGACTCGGATCAGGGCAACAGTGCAATGCTTTTGCCTTGATCTATTTGGCCTGTCTCCAGTCGTCAAAAATAGAACGCAGATGACGCTGATGACTATGATTAACACGGATTTTTTATGAATATTCTGTGTCTATCATAAGCATCAGCGTCATCTGCGTTCCATTGTATTTTCATTCATATATTGAGCTTGTCAGATGACAGCGGTAACAGATGGGTGCAATTAAAAGTGCGGTTTGAACTCAAAGTAAATGGTCACTAACATAGATGTTACGCAAATTGTACTATCGTCATCCCGGCAGGGATTGCCGGGATCCAGAGCACAAGGATGTGCTTAAGTATGCGTATGTAAAAACAGCGCGAAAGTGTTCTTCCGCTATTAAATGCCGATTAATCAAACTGCGTTGTCCTCAGTGTAGCAAGACTTGTGGCCTACTTTGATATTGCCATCCATGGCATCTGGATCCCGGCAATCCCTGCCGGGATGACGCGTTGTTTAGATGCCCGTGTATTCAACAAGGATAGGTACAAGGAATAGTCTTCTAAAAAACCGCACTTTTAATCACATTCGTAACAAAGTGTGGCCTAACAGACAGCGTCTGCACAGCCACTGCTGATTTTCAAACAATCGCCGATTGATTCTGAATAAAATCCAAATAAAATCAACACCGTAAAGCTTGGTACAAAGCTTGCTAAATAAAAAATATATTTGGAATGCCATGAAACTGATATATGATTTTTAAAAAATCAAATGCGCATTTGAATTTATGATTTCAATTGCCAAATGTAATCCTGTTTCCAACTTTCCTACATGACGAACCTTAAAACCACCAAGTCGGAACAAACTCGCAACCGACTATTAACCGCAGCCAGCCGGATCTTTGCCGAGAAAGGTTTTCAGGAAGCGACGATCGCCGAAATCTGCGAGCAGGCGAAAGCCAATATCGCCTCGGTTAATTATCATTTTCGCGATAAGGAAACCCTTTACCTGGAATCCTGGCGTTTTGCTTTTAACCAGGAACTTGACTTGTATCCGCCCGACGGCGGGCTGATGGACGACGCATCGGCGGAACAACGGCTGGCCGGGCGGATTAAATCCCTGGTCAGACGTATGGGCGATGAAAACTCCTATTCGTTTGCGATTATTCATAAGGAAATGGCGCAGCCCACCCGGTTGCTGGCCGATATTCTGGAAAAGGAAATCAATCCGCAACGCCTGCAAATGTTCGCCTTGCTGAAAGAGTGCCTGGGACAGGCGGCCAGCGAGCGACAAATCCAATACTGCCACGCCAGCATCATGGGCCAATGTTTTCAACTGTTGCGGTTAAAGCACATGCAAGGCGCCCGGCCGTTTCGCAGCCATCCCAGCGATTTGAGCGACATCAAGGCCTTTGCCGAACACGTCGTGCAATTCTCGCTGGCCGGTATTCAAGCCATTCGCTCTCAAACCCTTAATTAAAAAACGTTCGTATGAGTCAAGACAATCGCCACGAATTACGCCCGCTCGCCAACCGCCGCCGCGCTTTTTTACTGCCCGGATCGCTGATCGTGCTGGCGCTTATCGCCGCAGGTTTTTATTTCCAGCATTCGTCATCGCCCGACGAAAAATCCGCTTCCAAGGGCGGCAAACGCGGTCACGACGAAGACGCACCGGCGGTAGTGGCGATAGAAAGCGCAGGCAAAGCCGATTTTCCGGTGTACCTGAACGGCTTGGGTACGGTAACCGCATTGCGCACCGTGACCGTGCGGCCCCGGGTTGACGGCGAACTGGTGCGGGTCGTGTTCAGCGAAGGCCAGATGGTCAAGGAAGGCGATTTGCTGGCCGAAATCGATCCGCGCCCGTTCCAGGTACAGTTGCAGCAGGTCGAAGGGCAGCTGATGCGCGATGAAGCTTTGCTGAAAAATGCCCAAATAGACCATGACCGTTATCAGACGCTGTTGGAGCAGGATTCTATTTCCGCCCAACAAACCATGACCCAGGAAGCACAGGTCAAACAGTATCAAGGCATTGTGGAAATGGATAAAGCCCAGGTCAATAACGCCAAACTCCAGCTCAGTTATGCCCGGCTGACCGCGCCGATTTCCGGACGGGTCGGGTTGCGCCAGATCGACCAGGGCAATATCGTCCATGCCAACGATACCAACGGCCTGGTGGTGATTACCCAGCTCCAGCCGGTCAGCGTGGTGTTTACCCTGCCTGAAGACAATGTGCAAGCGGTGGTGCAGCGTTGGCGTTCCAACGAAGCGGTCCGCGTCGAAGCCTATGACCGGGCCGGTAAAACCAAGCTGGCCGACGGAAAATTGCTGGCGCTCGATAACCAGATCGATCCCACCACCGGTACGCTGAAGTTGAAAGCGCAATTCGACAATAACGAGCGCACACTGTTCGCCAATCAATTCGTCAACATCAAAATGCACCTGGATACTTTGCCCGGCGTGACAGTGGTTTCCAGCGCCGCCATTCAGCACGATACCCAGGGCTCGTTTGTCTACGTGGTCGGCCAGGAAAAAACCGCACAAGTGCGCCGCATCACCTTGGGGCCGACCGAAGGGGACAAGGTTGCGGTACTCAGTAATCTTGCCGCCGACGAAACGGTGGTGGTGGACGGCGTCGACAAGCTACACGAAGGCAGCCGGGTCGATATTGCCCAAAAAAACGGGCTGGCCGTGGCGGCGGATCCGAATATGCAGGCCAAGCCCGAAGGCACGTCGCGTAAAAAAGATAAGCGTCCTTGACTATGAACTCAGCAAACTATACCTGCTCTCGTTCCCACGAGCTCCGTGGGAATGCAGTCAAGGCGCGCTGCGCCGCGAATCACGATCAGCGTCTGGCGTTACGGGACGCAGCGCGTCCTGCACTGCATTCCCACGCGGCGCGTGGGAACGAGGATAAAATAAGACAAAAAGCCTTATTTGATTCCCTCATCCCAGTCTTCTCCCTGAGGGAGAAGGGGCTATCCATCCTTAACTTAATGGCAGATGTAGGCCGGAATAAGGCCATCCAAGCGCATAGCGCGAGGTGGCGTTTCCGGCGAATTTGGATGATGTTTGCCGGAAACGCCAGTTCTCGCTATCGCTCGAACCGGCTTATTCCGGCCTACTTCTGCGTTACGCGGGTTCCCAAGCTCCAGCTTCCCGTACTGAATTCCCAAGCTGGAGCTTGGGAACTAGCACAAACAGGAGTGCAAGCTTTGCTTGCGCTTGCAGGCGAAGCCTGCACTCCAGCCTTCGTGCGGGTTCCAACTGGAAATTTACCCCTCGTTCCCACGAGCCGCTTGGGAATCTTCTCGTTGCTCTCGTTCCCACGAGGCGGCGATCTAACGGCAGCGACGCAGCGCATGGGAACGAGACAAATATGACACCCTCAAACCATACCCTGCCGAAGTTCAACCCGTCCCGGCTGTTCATCCTGCGCCCGGTGGCGACTTCGCTGCTGATGGTGGCGATGCTGCTGGTCGGTATCCTGGCTTATCGGATGTTACCGGTGTCGGCATTGCCGCAAGTCGATTATCCGACCATACAGGTGGTGACCTTGTATCCGGGCGCCAGTCCCGAGGTCATGACTTCGGTGGTCACCGCGCCGCTGGAGCGCCAGTTCGGCCAGATGCCGGGACTGACCCAGATGTCGTCGACCAGCTCCGGCGGCGCGTCGGTGATTACCCTGCAATTCAACCTGAACCTGGATTTGGATATTGCCGAACAAACCGTGCAGGCGGCGATTAATGCCGCAGCCAACTTCCTGCCGAACGACTTGCCGCAAGCGCCGATTTACAGCAAGGTCAATCCGGCCGACACGCCGATCATGACGCTGGCGGTCAGCTCCAAAGCCTTGCCGTTGTTCAAGGTCGAAGATTTGGTCGATACCCGCTTGGCGCAGAAAATCGCCCAGCTCTCCGGCGTCGGCATGGTCAGTATCAGCGGCGGACAAAGGCCTGCGGTGCGGATTCAAGCCAATCATAAAGCGCTGGCCGCTTACGGCATCAGCCTGGAAGACGTGCGCAGCGCGATCGCCGCCGCTAACGTCAACCAGCCCAAAGGCATGTTCAACGGGCCGATGCGCTCGGCGATTATCGACAGCAACGACCAGTTGCGCTCGGCGGCGGAATACCAGGATTTAGTGGTGGCTTACCGCAACGCTGCGCCGGTGCGGCTGTCCGAAGTCGCCGAAGTGATCGACGGCGCGGAAAATGTCCGGCTGGCGGCCTGGGCGAACAAGGATGCGGCGGTGATCGTCAACATCCAGCGCCAGCCCGGCGCGAACGTGATCGAGGTGGTTGACCGCATCAAGGAACTGCTGCCGAAATTGCAGGCGTCGTTGCCGCTGAGCGTCGAAGTGCTGCCGCTGACCGACCGCACCGTAACCATCCGCGCCTCGGTGCATGATGTGCAGTTCGAGTTGCTGCTGGCGGTGGCGCTGGTGGTGATGGTGATTTTCCTGTTCCTGCGCAACGTCCCGGCGACGATCATTCCGGGCGTCGCGGTGCCTCTGTCTCTGGTCGGCACCTTTGCGGTGATGTATCTGGCCGAGTTCAGCATCAACAACCTGACGCTGATGGCGCTGACCATCGCTACCGGTTTCGTGGTCGACGACGCGATCGTGGTTATCGAGAATATCTCCCGCTATATCGAGCGCGGCGAATCGCCGTTGAAAGCCGCGCTGAAAGGCTCCGAACAAATCGGCTTTACCATTATTTCGCTGACTTTTTCGCTGGTTGCGGTGCTGATTCCGTTGCTGTTCATGGGCGACGTGGTCGGCCGCTTGTTCAGGGAATTTGCGATCACGCTGGCGGTGGCGATCCTGATTTCCGCCATCGTATCGCTGACGTTGACGCCAATGATGTGCGCCAAGCTGCTGCATCCGCATGAAGAGCATGCCGAAAAGCCCGGCGACGATTGGTTCGACAAGCTGATTGCCGCTTACGGCCGCAGCCTGGAATGGGTTATGCAGCGGCAAGTCCTGACCATGTCGGTGTTTTTCGCCACCGCCGCATTGACCGTGGCGTTGTACATCTTCATCCCGAAGGGATTTTTCCCGGTACAGGATACCGGCATCATTCAGGGTTTTTCCGAAGCGCCGCAAAGCGTGTCCTTTTCGGCGATGGCCGAGCATCAGCAAAAGTTGGCCGCACTGCTGCTTGAGGACCCGGCTGTAGACAGCCTGTCGTCGTTCATCGGCGTCGACGGCGTTAATACCACGCCCAACGCCGGACGCTTCCTGATCAACCTGAAACCGCTGGCCGAACGCAAACTGAGCGCAACCGAAGTGATCGCCCGGCTGAAACCCAAACTGGCCGTGCTGACCGGAGTGACCTTGTATTTGCAGCCGGTGCAGGATCTGACCATGGAAAACCGGGTCAGCCGCACCCAGTACCAGTTCACGCTGGAGACGCCTGATATTGACGAATTGAACCGCTGGACGCATAAGCTTGTGGCGGCACTTTCCGGTCAGCCGGAGTTTGCCGATGTGACCAGCGATGTGCAGGATCAGGGTCAACAAGTCTATGTCAACATCGACCGCAGCACCGCCAGCCGTTTCGGCGTCACTACCGCGGCGATCGATAATGCGCTGTACAGCGCCTATGGGCAACGGCTGGTATCGACTATTTTCACCCAGTCCAACCAGTACCGGGTGGTGCTTGAAGTCGATCCGGCCGAGCAAACTTCGCCGGAAGCTCTGAACGATTTACGGATTCCTTCCAGTAACGGCACGCAGGTGCCGCTGTCGGCGATAGCCGAATTATCGGAACGGCCGACGCCGCTGTCGATCAACCATCTCGACCAGTTTCCGGTAGCGACGCTGTCTTTTAACCTGGCGCCGGGCGCGGCGCTGGGCGATGCGGTGAAGGCGATCGACCGCATCAAGCAGGAGATCGATTTGCCGTTGAGTATCCGCACCAGTTACCAGGGCGCGGCGCTGGCGTTTCAAGCTTCGTTGGGCAATACCCTGTGGCTGATCCTGGCCGCCATCGTCACCGTGTACATCGTGCTCGGCGTGCTGTACGAAAGCTATATCCACCCGATCACCATTCTGTCCACGCTACCTTCCGCGGGTGTCGGGGCATTGCTGGCCTTGATGATTTCCGGCGGCGATCTGGGCATTATCGGCATTATCGGTATTATTTTGTTGATCGGCATCGTCAAGAAGAACGCGATCATGATGATCGATTTCGCGCTGGATGCCGAGCGCAAGCAAGGCATGTCGCCGGAAGATGCGATTTTTCAAGCCTGCCTGCTGCGCTTTCGGCCGATCCTGATGACTACGTTGGCGGCATTGCTCGGCGCGTTGCCGTTGATGCTGGGCAGCGGCGTCGGCTCGGAGTTGCGCCATCCGTTGGGCATTACCATGGTCGGCGGCTTGCTGCTCAGCCAGCTATTGACCTTGTATACCACGCCGGTGATTTATTTATGGATGGATAGTCTGGCCCGGCGCGTGAATGGCTGGCTGCGGTTGAATCCGGCTGAAAGCGACGGAAATTTGTGATGAATTTAAGATCCTTAATTAGTCCACGAAAAACACGAAAGACACGAAAAAAGCAGGATGTTGTATTGGCATACCAATGCCGGTCGGGGTTTGTAACCCCGACCGAAACGTTTCAAGGAATCAATAGATTACGAAACGTGAGTGACGGGGTTGCAAACCCCGTCACTCTAAGGGATGTTGCTCCCTCTCCTGCTGGAGAGGGTTGGGGAGAGGAGAATAAAAATAACTATTTATATCCCCCTCATCCCAACCTTCTCCCTCAAGGGAGAAGGAGTGGGTACTTTTGTGTAGACGCCTATGCCTTTTGGGGTAGCGATCTACAAATTGGTCTCCCCCAGAACATTTTCGTGCTTTTCGTGTCTTTCGTGGACAAAAAACTATGAACCTGTCGGCACTGTTCATTTACCGCCCGGTCGCTACCAGTCTGCTGACCTTGGCCATCGTTCTGGCCGGTATTCTGGCTTTCCTGAATTTACCGGTGTCGTCGCTGCCGCAGGTGGATTTTCCGACCATCAATGTGCAGGCCCAGTTGCCGGGAGCCAGCGCCGAAACTATGGCGGCCACGGTCGCCACGCCGCTGGAACGGGCCTTGGGACGCATCGCCGGTATTACCGAAATGACTTCCAGCAGCTCGCAAGGCTCCTCTCAGATTACCCTGCAATTCGACCTGGATCGCGACATCAACGGCGCGGCCCGCGATGTGCAGGCGGCGATCAATGCTGCGGCCAGCCTGTTGCCTACCAGTATGCCCAATCGTCCCAGTTACCGGCGGGATAATCCGTCCGACTCGCCGATCCTGATACTGGCGCTGACTTCAGACACCCTGAGCCGAGGCCAGATGTACGATGCGGCCTCGACCATCCTGGCGCAGAAAATATCGCAGATTCCCGGCATCGGCCAGGTACAGATCGGCGGTGCGGCATTACCGGCGGTGCGGGTCGAACTGAACCCCAATGCGCTGACCAAATACGGCATCGGCCTGGAGGATGTCAGAAACACCATTACCCAAACCAACATCTCCCGGCCGAAAGGCGTGCTGGAAAACGATGAGCAACGCTGGCAGATTCAGGCCAACGACCAGGCTCGCAAAGCGGCGGATTACCTGCCGCTGATCGTCAGTTACCGCAACGGCGCGCCGGTCAGGATTGCCGATCTCGGCGAGGTGGTCGATTCGGTCGAGGACTTGCGCAATACCGGCTTGAAAAACGGCAAGCAGTCGGTGCTGCTGATTCTCAGGAAGCAGCCGTTGGCCAACGTGATTCAAACCGTCGACCAGGTACAGGCCCTATTGCCGGAACTGCGCGCCTCGATCCCCAGCGCGATCGACCTGTCGGTGGTTATCGACCGGTCGCTGACCATCCGGGCGTCGATTACCGAAGTCGAGCACAGTTTGTTGATCGCCATCGTGCTGGTCATCCTTGTGGTGCTGGTGTTCTTGCGAGACCTGCGTTCTACGCTGGTGCCGATTATTGCGGTGCCGGCGTCCTTGCTCGGCGCTTGTGCGGCCATGTATTTTTTCAACTACAGCCTGAATAACCTGACCTTGATGGCGCTGACCATCGCCACCGGCTTTGTGGTCGACGACGCTATCGTGGTGTTGGAAAACACCAGCCGCCATATCGAAAAAGGCGTGGCGCCGTTCAAGGCCGCGCTGTTGGCCGCCAAGGAAGTCGGCTTTACGGTGATGGCGATGAGCGTGTCGCTGGTCGCGGTGTTCCTGCCGATTTTGCTGATGGGCGGCGTGGTCGGCCGCTTGTTCAGGGAATTTGCGGTGACGCTGTCGGCGGCGGTGCTGGTGTCGCTGCTGATTTCGCTGACCGTCACGCCGATGCTGTGCGCGCGTTGGGTGGGCAGGGAAAGTCCGCAGCATGGCCGCATCTATCAAGGCATAGGCCGGGCATTCGACCGGGTGCAGGGTGCTTACGAAAGTTCGCTGCGCTGGGCGTTGCGTCACGGCCGTATCATGATGCTGATCTTGCTAGGCACCATAGGCCTCAATGTTTATCTGTACACCATCATCGACAAAGGCTTTTTCCCGACTCAGGACGGCGGCAGGTTGCTGGGCGAGGTTCAAACCGATCAAGGCACTTCTTTTTGGGCCTTGCAGAAAAAATTCTTCGAGATTTCCGAGCTGTTGCGACAGGATCCGGCGGTCAATATTGTGGCCGGGTTTGCCGGTAGCCAACAGAGCGGTAATAGCGCCCGAGTCTTCGTGGTGCTGAAGCCGCACGAGGAGCGGGAGCCCATTGAAGAAGTGATGGGCCGTTTGCGCGAGAAGGTCAAGCGCATTCCCGGCGCGGAGTTGCATATGTTCGCGGCGCAAGAACTGCGTATCGGCGGCCGACCCTCGTTCGGCTCGTTCGACTACGCCTTGCAATCCGACGATCTGGGCCTGCTCCGGGAGTGGATGCCGAAAGTGGTCGCCGCACTGTCCAAGCTGCCGGAACTCAGCGACGTCAGCTCCAGTCAGCAAGACAAGGGGCAGCAGATCGGCTTGGTGGTCAACCGGGATATGGCGTCGCGCTACGGCGTCAGCCAGGCCATGATCGACGCCAGCCTTAACGACGCTTTCGGCCAGCGCCAGGTTTCGGTGATCTATAATCCGCTGAATCAGTACCGGGTAGTCATGGAATTGGCCCCGGAATATTGGCAAAGTCCCGAAGCCTTGAAGCAGGTGTATATCAGCGTACCGGCCAAGCGCTTGCCGTCCGGCGAACAACCGGGCGCAGGCCAGGTGCCGTTGTCGGCGCTGGCCGGTTTTGCGCCAACCAACACGCCGCTGTCGGTCAATCATCAAGGCCAGTTCGCCGCCGCCACATTGTCGTTTAATCTTAAGCCCGGCACCTCGCTGTCCACCGCCACCCAACTGATCGAAAAAACCATGCGCGACATCGGTGTGCCGAATGCCGTTCAAGGCAGTTTTCAGGGTTCGGCCAAAGCTTTCAAGGAATCGTTACGCAACCAGCCTTTTTTGATTCTGGCCGCGTTGTTCAGCATCTACATCGTGCTGGGCGTACTCTACGAAAGCTATATCCACCCGCTGACCATTCTGTCCACGCTGCCTTCCGCAGGCGTCGGCGCGCTGCTGGCGTTGATGGCTTGCGGTACCGAATTCAGCATCATCGCGCTGATCGGCGTGATTTTGCTGATCGGCATCGTCAAGAAGAACGCGATCATGATGATCGACTTTGCATTGTATGCCGAACGCGAGCACGGCCTGGATTCTCGCGAGGCGATTTTTCAAGCCTGCCTGCTGCGCTTTCGGCCGATCATGATGACGACGCTGGCCGCGCTGTTCGGTGCGCTGCCGCTGGCGCTGGGCACCGGTTACGGCGCGGAACTGCGCCAACCGTTGGGCATTTCCATCGTCGGCGGGCTGATTTTTAGCCAGATGCTGACGCTGTATACGACACCGGTCGTCTACCTTTACCTGGATCGTTTCCGGCTGTGGTTTGGTGGCCGCTTTCGAAGCAGACAAAATCTTTCAATACAATGAACGCCCAAATTTCTTATTCACCACGAAGACACGAAGAGATGAAACTCCGTGTACTCGGCGACTCACAAGCCGGACGGAACATGTTGTTCCGTCCGGAACGCAAGGCGTTTCCTCGTTCCCACGCGCTGCGTGGGAATGCAGTCAAGGCGCGCTGCGCCGCGAGTCGCGCGGGTCAACAAGCTGAAATACAGAGCATCTCTAAGCAGGACGCAGCGCGTCCCATCCTGCATTCCCACGCAGCGCGTGGGAACGAGACAATCTTTCAATACAATGAACTCAATACGAGATTTACATGACAGTTCGCATTAGCCACCCCCTGATTTATGCCCTATTAACCGCACAACTGGCCGGTTGCACGGTAGGTCCCGACTATGTCCGCCCCGAAGCCAAGATTTCCAATGAGTTCAAGGAAAGCAAAGGCTGGAAACAGGCCCAGCCCCGCGACAATGTGCTGTCCGGCAAATGGTGGGAAATTTTCAACGATCCCCGGCTTAATAAATTGGAAGAACAGGTCGCCGCCGCCAACCAGTCGATCATCCAGGCCGAGGCGCAATACCGTCAAGCCCAGCATCTGGTGCAATCGGCGCAATCCGGTTTTTTCCCGATACTCAACCTGACCGGCACGACCAACCGTTTCCGCGCCGCCAGCGGCCAAAGCGTGGCGGTGTCGGGGGTCAGGAACCTGTTCGGCGTCGCCGGGGCAATTGCCTGGGAGCCGGATTTATGGGGCAGCGTCAGTCGCCAGGTTGAAGCCAACACCGGCAGCGCCCAAGCCAGCGCCGCCACCTTGCAGGCATTGCGGCTGTCCAGCGAAGCGACATTGGCCGACGATTACTTTCAGTTAAAGGCCTTGGATGCGCAAAAAGCGTTGCTGGATGAAACCGTGGATGCTTACAGCCGGACCCTGCAAATCATCAAAAACCGTTATGCGGTCGGCATGGTCGCCAAGAGCGATGTGATGCAGGCCGAGACCCAGCTGGAATCGGTGCGCGCCCAAGCCATCAATCTCGGCGTACAACGGGCTAAACTGGAGCATGCGATTGCGGTATTGATCGGCAAGACCCCGGCGGAATTGTCCTTGGCTTCTGCGCCGCTGGACGTGCAGCCGCCGTCGATTCCGGTCAGCCTGCCTTCGGAGCTGCTGGAACGGCGTCCCGACATTGCCGCCGCCGAACGCAAAATCGCCGCCGCCAATGCCCAGATCGGCGTAGCCAAAGCGGCTTATTACCCGAGCTTGAATCTGGCCGTCACCAATGGTTTTCAAACCTCCACCTTGGATAATTTGTTCAAGGCGGCCAGCCGCTATTGGGCGCTGGGTCCGGCCGGTGCGGCGTTGACGGTATTCGACGGCGGTGCTAAAAACGCCCAGTACAAGCAGGCGATCGACGGTTTTGATGCCAATGTCGCCGCTTACCGGCAAACGGTGCTGACCGGTTTCCAGGAAGTGGAAGACAATCTGGCCGCTTTACGGATACTGGAGGAAGAAAAACAGGTGCAGGATAAAGCCGTAGCCGCAGCCAACCAGGCGCTGGCGCTGACCATCAATCAATATCAGGCCGGAACCATCAGTTACCTGAATGTGATGACCGCGCAAACCGCCGCTTTGTCCAACCGGCAGACCGCCGTACAACTGCACAGCAACCGGATGTCTGCCACGGTGCAACTGGTCAAAGCCTTGGGCGGCGGCTGGAATGTGGCGATGCTGCCCAGTCCCGACCAAGCGGGCGGCGAAGTTAAGTGGACGGATTATTTGATATTTCCGGTGGAGTGATTTGTCTCGTTCCCGCGCAGCATGTGGGAACGAGGAAAACCCGTAGGCCGGAATAAGACCATCCAAGCGTGTAGCGCGAGGTGGCGTTTCCGGCGAGTTTGGGTGGTGTTTGCCGGAAACGCCTGTTCTCGCTGTCGCTCGAACCGGCTTATTCCGGCCTACGGGGCTACGGAGCTAGTTGGAATTAATAGTCAGGTTCAAGAACGGCTGTCAGGCAATTTTGAATAATAAGCTGTGAATCGCGTCTATGGCATCACGCACATATGCGCAACCAGCTCGACCTATATGATGGGGTAAAGGTAAACTATGGCAAATTCGGCGATTTGTCGGCAGAGTCGGAGGTTGTCAGTGGACGTTCTGAAAAATAGACTAGATATTTGAGATGATAAAGAGCATTGCAGTTAGAAATTTCAAATCCTTAGCGGATTTCGATTTTAAATTGAGTAAGTTTAATTGCTTGATTGGCATGAATGGCGCTGGAAAAAGTACAGTGCTGCAAGCAATCGATTTTATAGCTCAACTTATGGTAGGCAATGTTGATGATTGGCTAATACGAAGAGAATGGACTGCACTAGAGTTAAATTGCAAGCTTCAATCGAAAAGCAATATTCAGCTGGCTGTTGAATACCAAACAGAAAACGGCGACGAGATAGTTTGGGGATGTTCATTTAATAGGCACGAGCTGTTGTGTACATCGGAATTACTCGAAGTGAACGGGATTGAGCAACTCAACGTAAAAAGTAAGCAATATCGGATAGGCGAAAATAGTGACACCGAGATTGCTTTCAAATACCAAGGATCGATACTTTCTCAACTCCGTGATTCTGAGTTACCTGCGCCCATACTAGAGTTCCGTGACGGTATGCGTAGGATCCTATCCTTGGAATTATTGTCACCCAATCTTTTGCGTAAGCGCGCACGAAGTTCCGATGTGGATATAGGGCCGGGCGGGGAAAAATTATCAGCATTTTTATATAGCATCAAGGGCGAAAAACGTGATTTCTTGATTAAGCTATTGCAAAGTTTTTATCCTAATATGCAAGATTACAAAGTGTCCAGCCAGCAATCAGGATGGAAAAAACTTACGATCATCGAGAAATTCGGGCAACAGAAAATCGAAACAGAGGCGCGGCATATTAATGATGGCTTATTAAGAATATTAGCCATTCTGGCCCAATCATCTTCGAATCATTCGCTTATTCTCCTGGATGAAATTGAAAACGGCATTAATCCCGAAATCGTTGAGAAGCTGGTCGATAGTCTAGTTAACTCAACACAACAAATTTTGGTGACCACGCATAGTCCGATGATTTTGAATTATCTGGAAGATGCAACTGCTCGTGAGTCGGTTCAGTTCATCTACAAAAATGATAAGGGCGAAACTCGCGCAAGGCCGTTTTTCAGCATTCCTAGAATTGGCGAAAAACTCACCTACATGGGACCTGGTGAGGCGTTTATTGACACCGATCTGACTGCTCTGACTCAGGAATGTGTCGCTTTTGACGAAAAGGAGCGAGAAGAGAAGGATCGTACTAAATGATCGTGATTTTGAGTGGTGAAGGTCCCACAGACCTTGGCCAATGTAACAACGCACAGAGTATCTGTTCGGATGAACAATTCCAGGTCGGCCCTATGGCTGTGTTGCTAGACCAGATGCTTCAACCACGGTTGGATTATTCGCCGAGAACCATTCCGGGGGCATTCCAATATGTCAGCGAATTGGCTTTGAAACACCGAGAATCGATCCGAAAAGATGAAAGCCGCAAAGTGTCATTGGTCGGCAAGAAGCGTGACCAGGAGACTGGATATTTCTATATAAACGCATGGATGCTTGGGGATATTGCTCTTGAAAGGGAAATCACATGCAAGGATAAAGCTATAGCGATTTTATTTCGCGACTGCGATGGTACCCGCTCGACCAAGGTTGGGCTTTGGGCTGCAAAGTGGAAGTCCATGGTTGATGGTTTCAAGAGATCTGGATTTACCAGAGGCGTTCCGATGTTGCCGAAACCAAAATCGGAAGCGTGGTTGCTTTGTGCGGCCAAAAACCATGCTTACCAAGGATGTGACACGCTTGAAGACTTATCTGGAAACGACGATTCCCCAAATTCAGCCAAGAATAAGCTTGATGCCGCATTTGGCGGACACAAATCTACTGTTGAGCTGTGCGAGTGGCTAGAAAACAATCTTTTTGACGTAGACAAAGCTTCTGCTATGCCTAGTTTTAAGGCATTCCAGGACGAGCTGGGTCGAGCTCTGAATGAGGTTTTGAATTGATGTGTTAGCTGGGTAGGGTCCGCTGTGTATACCATTGAATGCCGAAAGGTGCGTACAGCATACCCTACGGCTTTAAAAAACACCGAGGCAGGAATTAGAGCTTGCCAAGGATAGATTAAAAATATTGAGGGATACGAAATGAACCAACATATTGGCTCTGACTTTGACGCTTTTCTCCAAGAACAAGGTATTTTTGAAGAGGTGGAAGCAGCGGCAATAAAAAAGGTGATTGCCTGCATGATTGCGAAGGCGATGGTTGATACGCATATCAGCAAAAGTGAAATGGCTAAACGCATGAAAACCAGTCGCGCTCAATTGGATAGATTACTCGATCCTGATTGCCATTCTGTTACCTTGGCAACTTTGACCAAAGCTGCCGCGGCTATCGGTAAAAAAATTTCCATTAGTTTTGAAGATAGCGACACGCAAGCTGTTTAATGTTCTCGAAATTAACGTCGTAAGACTGATTTGTCTCGTTCCCACGTAGCGTGCTCATCTTTTACACAAGTATTTTAAAGCACGTCATCCCGGCGGATTGCCGGGATCCACGACTGCAAGGATGC
Organism: Methylobacter tundripaludum SV96; assembly: GCF_000190755.2. Classification (GTDB taxonomy): domain Bacteria; phylum Pseudomonadota; class Gammaproteobacteria; order Methylococcales; family Methylomonadaceae; genus Methylobacter_A; species Methylobacter_A tundripaludum. The sequence continues at coordinate 2,411,353 of NZ_JH109152.1, forward strand.
AGGAGGTAGAGCAATGCATGGAGCAATTGCCGAGAAGCCATGGATGGCGATACCGAAACGGACAGCAAATATCACGTGGGGATTACTCAGTAAAATCCAAGCGGGACGGGGTTTGCAACCCCGTCCCTAACGTTTCTGTGATGCCTGAACTAAACGGTTAACGCTTAACCAATGCAAAACGTTTCGGACGGGGCAACATGCCCCGTCCGGCTGTCAGCATTGTTCGTGCTGGTTCCTAAGCTCCAGAGACTGTGAAACCGAGTAGTTGAATGCCGAAAAGGCACGGACAGGCTAAACAACGTGCAGCCCATTAATCGCGAACGATGAGCTTCATGCCACCAGCTTAATGATCATGCACTTTCCCTTGTAGCCAAACTTTAATCAATGATTGATAAGGTACATCACGCGAATTTGCCGCGGCCTTAATTGAGTCCAGCAAATGTTGCGGTAAGCGGAGAGAAATCGTTTTGGTTGTTGGTTTTAGATTGGGTAGCACTACGGATTGTGCTTTGCTCCAGTCGAGATAATCTGTGGAATCATTGGATTCCCAAAAAGCTTGTTCTTCCGCTTCGTCTGCGAATTGTGGGATAGTTTTAAGTTGTTTGCTCATAAATAGTACGCTCTTTTCTGTGCATGTCTCTGGCCGAGATAGATCACGCAAGGTAAAAGTAATGTGCAAGAGTCTATCAGAGTTAAAGTGTGAAATCTGGTTTCGCTGGTTCCCAAGCTCCAGCTTGGGAACCCAGTTGTGGACGCTCTAGCTTCCTGTCTCGCGAAGCTGGAGCTTCGCCTTCTGAATTCCCAAGCTGGAGCTTGGGAACTAGCGCAACGTGTTTTGCTCGAGTACGGAAAAGCCCGGTAGGATACGCTGTGCATCCCATTGGAAAGGTACGCACAGCGTACCCTACGACCTGCGACCTACTTCCAGATCCAATCGCCAAAGATAATCTCCTGATCTACGCCGTAACGTTTTTGAACTTGTATCGGCGTCATACACGCTTCGATTGCCCCGCGCTCCTCGCCGCAGGCAAAGCTTAAACAAACTCCCTGCTCGCTTTTTTGTCGGCACAACAGCCTATAAATTTCCCACACAGTATCGTATTTCCAGATGTGTTGATCAGGAAACACATAAACAGCAAAAGGTTCTTCAAGTTGATGCTCAGCAAGCAGCCGCGCATTAGGCGCTTGTTGAAAATGTTTCAATTTTCAATCGGCCGACCATTTGCCGGATGTTCGTTAAAAAATATAAATCATTTAAATACAAAGTCTTATTTTTCATGTGGGTTGGGCTTTTCGGTGTTTTTACTGATTGATCATTATATGGCATGGAACATGCTCTATTCATAAAGACAGTATCAACTAAAGCCGGTCGACAGAGGGGTTATTCCCTTCGGTTCATCCATGAGTAGGCAGGAGCCGGCATTTTTTTAAGCAACGGGAGATCTCGCATGAATAGTCCTTTGGTGGCTTTTGATAAATTTGAACCGGCAACTCTCGCGCCTGAGAGAAAAAGGGCCGATGTCGTTCCCATCAAGCCGGAAATCGGTCTGCTGAGGGAAAACGCGTCCGCTTCATCGGTTGCCGTGGCGTTGGGTGATTTTAGATCAGGCTCCGATTTTCGCGATAGTAAGGCCATCGACTATCTGATTATAGGGGTCCTGTCGATATTGGTGCATACCACCGTTGTCGAGTATTTCAAGCACGTCGCGGTTGAAAAAGAAGAGCTGGTTGAGCCGGTCAAGCCGCCATCCAAGGTGCAGATTTCGTTTGTTCGGCCTCAGCCGAAGCCGGTTGTCCAGCCGCCACCGCCTCCGCCGAATGTGGTGGCGCTTAAGAAGCCGCCTAAACCTAAGGTGCAGCCGAAGCCGGTGCCCAAGCTTGTCGAACCGCCTCCTGTTGCAACGCCGACGGCTGTGCAAGCGGATGCGCCGGTGGTTTCTGCTCCGCCCACGCCCCCTGCGCCGCCGGTAGAAGAAAAGGTGACCGAGCCGCGTGCGGGCGCCGGTTATCTGGATAATCCGGAGCCGGTTTATCCAGATGTGGCTATGGAGCGCGGTTGGGAAGGAAAAGTGCTGATGAAAGTGCATGTTCTCGCCAGTGGCAAGCCTGACAGCGTTTCCGTCATTAAATCCAGCGGAAAGGACGTGTTGGACAATGAAGCGGTGAGAACGGTAAAACAATGGTCATTTGCTCCTGCCATGCGTGGAAAAACGCCGGTCGACGGTTGGGTAACGGTTCCTATCTCTTTTAATTTACAAGTTTGAGGTTTTATTTATGACAGAAACAACATCTGCTGCAACGGCAATTCCACCGGCAGCTAATCAAATACCGGTTTCAGGTGCGGATATTGCGAGTGCGGCTGGCGCGACGCCTGCGGCTCCTGAAATTACTTCGGCGCTGATTGTCGATGCCACTTTATGGATTTTAATCGGCTTTTCTGTGGTGACGTGGGCTTTGATACTGATCAAAGGCATACAGCATCTGCGGATTTCTCAGCACAATCGAAGTTATGGCAAGAAATTTTGGGGAGCCCAGGATTTTCAGGCAGCGGCTGCATTGGAAGGCAATAAAGGACCCGCTGCCAGAGTCGCCGATATTGGTTTTACTACCTTGATAGAAGCCGACGGCGGCACAACCACGCACGATCTGGAGCATACCGGGGATCGCCAGGAATTGCTGGACAGACGCCTGCGACAACAAATGCAGAAAGAGCGCGGCGCGCTGGAAAGCGGCCTGGCTATCTTGGCAACCATCGGCAGTATCTCGCCATTCGTGGGCTTGTTCGGCACGGTTTGGGGAATTATGGGCGCGCTGACCAGCATCAGTAAAAGCGGGTCGGCCAGTCTGGATGTTGTGGCCGGACCGATCGGCGAGGCGCTGATTGCTACGGCCGTCGGTATTGCGGTCGCGGTCCCTGCGGTTATCGGCTACAACTTTTTTATTCGCAGAAACAAGGTGATCTGGGCATTTCTTGACGATTTCGCTATCGATTTTGTCCATCTCGCCTTGAAAACCTCGTTTTTAATCAAGCGTCCGGCGTCCGGTTCGGTTGCATCGCCGCGCACTAGCGGAACGGGAGCGAAACATCCGGTTCTAAAAGCCAGTCATGAAGACTTACAAGCGGAAGGAGCGCAAATCTGATGGCGATGAATACAAAAGACAGCGGCGGTGAGGATGACGTAATGGGCGAAATCAACGTCACGCCTTTGGTTGACGTGATGCTGGTGCTGTTGGTGGTGTTTATCGTCACCGCGCCGTTATTGACTCAAGCGGTGCATGTCAATTTGCCGAAGACGGCCGAAACCGCGCCGCCTGAGGAAAAAGAAGCGGTCTATATCAGTGTCGACGCAAAGGGCAAGGTTTTCATCGACAAAACCGAGATTGCCCTGGAAGCCTTTGAAAGCGAGTTGTTAACCCGTAAGGCGGCCGATCCTGAGATTGCACTCAATCTTAACGCAGATGATGCCGTTCAATACGGCACGGTAGCCAAAGTGATGTCCTCGATAGAACGATCCGGAATTACCAAGTTATCGGTTCTGACTATTCCCGGCAAGTAATCAACGCAAAAAACAGAATTTAAACCGGCCTTTTTGGGGTCGGCTAGGGATGCTTTGCCCAACGAAACAGAGCTGACCTTAATTTTATGAATGACTTTTAAGAAGGAAATTTAGATGAGTATTGACAGGTTAGGGCGGCCGGCTACAACCAAGGGCCCGAAATCGCTGAAAAAAAACAAGACTGACGGCCGGTCTTTATCCGCTAAAGCGGGTGAAAACACAGCGCAAATCGAGACACATAAACATAATTGGGCGGCTCTAAACGGCGCCGCGATGATTATTGCAGGCGCTTGTTTGTTAGCGCCGGACTACAGCTTTGCCACGGATAATTCCGGTGATTTGGCGGCAGAAGTTGAGCGGCTAAGAAAAGAATTGGGCGAAACCAAGAAGGAAAACGAGCAGCTTAAAAAAGCGGTTTCCAATAGCAATGTCGGAACGGCAGCTAGTGCGGCACCGGCCCAGCCAGCCCCGGCAACGGCGGCTGTTGCAGCAGCCGAGCCGCCGAAAAAAGCAGAGAAATCTTTCGATGACGAACCCAAGAATCTATCGGAAGTCGTCGTGACTTCGCGGCGTAAGGAAGAAAAACTCCAGGAAGTGCCGATTCCGATTGCGGTGATCAGCGGCGAACAGATGAAGCGCGATAATATCGTCAGCGTGGCCGATTTTGCGCGTCGAGTGCCCAACCTGGGGGTTACCAGCACCAACGCCCGGCAAACCAGTATCGCCCTGCGCGGCTTGGGCAAGAACAGCGGTAACGAATCGATGGAATCCAGCGTCGGCGTGATGGTCGACAACGTCTGGTCGACGTGGGTCGGCTCGACCTGGACCAACTATGCCGATATTGATCATGTCGAGGTGTTACGCGGACCGCAAGGCACCTTGCAGGGTAAAAACAGCAACCTGGGTTTAATCAACGTGGTCACGCAAGCGCCGTCGTTTAAATCCGGCTATTACGTCGACGGCTTCGCCGGTAATCGCGATTCCTTGCAGGGCAAGGTTGGCGCTACCGGCACCGTTCTGCCCGGATTGCTCGCCTATCGCGGCTCCGTTTTTATCGACAAGCGCGACGGCTTTGTTGCCAACCTCGATTCACCGGTAACCACCGGCAAGCTCCAGGAAACCAATGCCTTCGGCGGACGGCTTCAGTTTTTACTGACGCCAAGCGACGATGTGTCCTCAAGATTGATTCTGGAGCGATCCACGGCCACGCAAAGCATGAGCGTCAATCCCAACCTGGACGATCCTGCGACATTTGCCGACGGCACGGCACGCGGCACAACTTACAGCACACGCCTGGAGCGGAGCTGGTTTAACGACCTGCGCAACTCCGGCCAGCCGATCACCGTGATAGGCGATCCGCGTAAAGTTGCCCAGGACAACAAACAGGTGTCGCGGGCTGACCAACAAGGCGTTTCCAATGAAATCAATTGGAGCGGACTCGGTCATAAATTTACCTCGGTTACGGCCTATAAGTATGCGCTATTCGAACCGCATCATGACGGTGACCGGTCAACGGCGGATATTATGCAGATTGGCGGCGTGACCGTAAAAAACCGCCAGTGGTCGCAGGAACTTCGCTTCGCTTCGCAGGAACCCGGCGTATTGGATTATCAGGGCGGTTTATTTGCGCTACATAGCGATGCGAATACCTTAAGCCAGAACCTGTACGGTAATGACGCTGGGGCTTTCTATGCCAGTAACGCCCAATATAGCCGGTTGAATGCGACTGCGGCGGGTCGGGAGGCGTTACGGCAATCTCTCCGGGGCGTTATGAATACCGCTTATCTGAACCCGGTAACCAATAGCTTTGCAGCCTATGGACAGGTCAACTGGCACCTTACCAAGGCTGCGACGTTAACAGTGGGTTTGCGTGACACCTTTGAGCATCGTGAAAATAGCGGCTATCAGCAATCTTTCGGAGGCTCGGCTTTAACCGGCTTAACCGGTCAGAACCTGACCGATGCGTTAGCCATTCGAAACGGTAGGGTAGGCGTTAATTGGAACGCTCCCACGCAAGGTTTCGACCAGAACGCACAAAACTGGCTGGTTAATCCCAGTTACAAAATCACCAAGGATGTCATGACTTATTTCTCGGTGTCGGGCGGACAAAAGTCCGGAGCGGCACAATTCAATGCTAATACCGGAGCCAAGGAAAACGTCAAGCCTGAAGACGTGATGGATTACGAATTGGGTCTTAAGAGCAGCTGGTTTAATCGTCAGTTGGCGGTCAACGTGAATCTCTACAACACCGATATTAAAGGCTTCCAATCGCAGTTGTCTGTACCTGATGAAACCAGAGCGGGTCAGTTCAGAACCACACTCGGTAATGTGAAAGGCATCCAGTTGCGCGGTGTGGAATTGGAGACCACCTGGGATGTGACCAAGGGCTTAAACCTGTTCTTAAACGGGTCTTTCAACCATGCCGTCTATACCGACTTTAAAGATGCGCCATGTCCGCCGGAAGCAAATAACGCGGGAGCATGCGACCAAACCGGCTTGACCTTGCCCAATGCGCCACAGTTTACCGCTAACTATGGGGTGGACTATAAAGTTCCGCTCGGCTTCGGCAAGTTTAATGATCACGGTTTACAGTGGCATGGGTTTCTGGTGGACAGTTATAAATCGGCTGCCAACTATAACGCCAGCTTATCGGGTTCAGGTAAACAAAATGCCTATCATGTCACCGATGGCGGCATAGGTATCGGCACCAAGAGCGGCCAGTACAACCTGGATTTGGTAGGCAGGAATATTTTCGACACTATTTATCTGACCAATGCTTCATCATGGTCCGGCACAGGTACCGCTACCGGTACTTATGGCGAGGCGCGTTATTTCGGTGTGCATTTCCGGGCGAAATTTTAACCGGTTTTACAGGGTGATGGGCGACAAGCACGGTGCTTTTTCGCCCACTCTTCAGCTTTAAAAAATTTATATTTAATCCGGAGAACAAGATGTTACTCAAAACTTCACATGCGAAATTATTTTCAGTGCTGGGCGCTTTAGTCTTTGCCGTTTCCGTACAGGCTGATGACCCCGTTACGCCTGCTATTCCAGGCGTATCAGCAGGCGGTGTCATTATCGAATTGATCAAGGACGGCTTCAAAGGCACCGAAGGCCCCATCGGTTATTCGGACGGCAGCTTGCTGTTTACTGAAACCAATGAAAACCGGATTGTGCGTATTGCGCCCGATAATACCGTTTCAACCTTCTTGGAGAATTCCAACGGCGCTAACGGCCTTGCCTTAAATGCCGGGGGCGAGATCATCGCCGTTCAAACGCTTAAACCACAGGTCGGCATTGTTTATCCGGCCGATAAGCAGAAGGTTTTTGCCGAAAATTTCGAAGGCGTTGCCTTTCAACGGCCGAACGATGTGGTTCTTCATAAGAGCGGCGGCATTTACTTTACCGACAGCGGCACGCGTCCGACTAAAGAAAATCCTAACCCACCGGCTTCTCATCCGGGCGTATTTTACATTTCACCGACCGGCGAATTGAAACGCCTGGCTAACGACGTTGACCGTCCAAACGGCATTCAGCTGAATAAAGATGAAACGGTGCTGTATGTGGCCAATACCCTTGGCGAACACGTGCTTGCCTATGACATCGCCGCTGACGGATCGATTTCCAACCGGAGAAACTTTGCCAAGCTGGACGGCTGGAAAAATGAAGAAAACGTATGGTCCAGCGGTGCGGACGGTCTGGCGATAGACGATAACGACAGGCTTTATGTCGCATCGAATTCCGGCATCGAAGTGTTTGACGCCAAGGGTGAAGCGTTGGGTGTTATTGCACTGCCTAAAAAGCCGCAAAACATAGCTTTTGCCGGTACCGACAAGAAAACGCTTTACGCGGTAGGACGCGGTTCCGCTTACAGGATACCTTTGCTTGCACAAGGGTTTAAAGGGCGGGCGAAATAAGTTTGCAGGGTAGGAACGGTCCTGTGCTCTCGTTCCCACGCGCCGCGTGGGAACGAGGGTAACTTAAGACATTTCACCACGAAGACACGAAGAACACGAAGTTTTTACCTTGGTTTTTCTTCGTGAACTTCGTGTCTTCGTGGTGAGTTTATCCATTTTATGGCTTGAATATTGACATCGTTTCCACGCACGCTTCTGCCAGGCAACGATAATTAATAGGTGAAACTATGACACGCAAAACAGCAAAAGACTTCGATCCTGAAGTGCTGAAACTATTCGATAAATATGTCCACGGCGAACTATCGCGCCGGGGATTTTTGGCTTCGGCCGCAAAATTCACGCTGCTCGGCCTGACTGCCGAGGGTTTGCTTGAGGCGTTGAATCCGCGTTTTGCCCAGGCGCAGCAGATAGGCAAGGACGATCCGCGTATCTCGGCGAAATATGTGGAATATCCTTCGCCTGCCGGTTACGGCAAGATTCGCGGCTATCTGGTCCAGCCAGCCCAATTCACCGGGAAACTGCCGACGGTGTTGGTCGTGCATGAAAACCGCGGCCTGAATCCGCATATCGAAGATATTGCCCGGCGCATCGCGCTGGATAATTTCATCGCTTTCGCTCCCGATGGGCTATTCCCGTTAGGCGGCTATCCGGGCGATGAGGATAAGGCGCGCGAGCTTTTCAAATCGCTCGATCAAACCAAAACGCGTGCCGACTTCCTCGCCGCCGCCGAGGTGCTGAAAAACCTGCCCGAAGGCAACGGCAAAGTCGGCGCGGTAGGTTTTTGCTACGGCGGCGGCATTGTTAATTTCCTGGCGACGCAGCTTCCCGATCTGGCGGCAGGCGTACCTTTCTACGGCAGTCAGCCGAGCGACGAAGACACCGCAAAAATCAAAGCGCCGCTGTTACTGCATTATGCCGGGGAAGATGAGCGCATCAATGCCTGTTGGCCGGCTTACGAGGCCGCGCTAAAAGCCTCCGGAATCAGCTATGAAGCTTACATTTATCCGGGCGTACAACACGGCTTTAACAACGACACCACGCCGCGTTTCGACGAGGCCGCTGCAAAGTTGGCATGGGAACGCACCATTGGTTTCTTTAATAAGCATCTGCGCGTCTAAAGCTTAGTGCTGATAATTCAGGATTTTTATGCTTGAACTTCGTCCACTGTCTATTGCACTTGCCTTGTTTATGCTGTTTTGCGGCAACGCACAGGCGAGCTCGTTTGAAGCGGGTACCGAGCAGGTCGCCGCGCAACTGGTCGCGTCCGTCGATGCGGTGCATCCCGGCGACGAGATTCTGGTGGGCGTGCAGCAACGCATTATTCCGCATTGGCACACCTACTGGAAAAATCCCGGCGATTCAGGTTTAGCCACCACCATAGCCTATGAGCTTCCGATAGGGGCAAAAGCGGGCAAAATTCAGTGGCCGACTCCCAGCCGCATCACACTGGGACCGGTCACGAGTTACGGCTATGAAAATGAAGTCACCTTGCTGACCAAAATTAAGGTGCCGCAAGATAGTGGTGTAGGCACCACATTCCCGATCAAAGCTAAAGTGAAATGGCTGGTCTGCAAGGAATCATGCATTCCCCAGAAAGTGGATTTGGCGCTGGATTTGCCGGTTGTCGCGCCCGGTGCCGACGCCGGAACCGGCAGTCCGCTGATTGAACTTGCCCGTGCGAGTTTGCCGTCAGTCAGCCCTTGGCCGACAAGCTTAGCCTATAGCAACGATGTTTTAACTTTGCGAATGACTGACGCCAAGCTGCAATCTTCCGGCGTTAAAAAGGTTTGGTTTTATCCCGATGAGTGGGGAAAAATCGTACAGGGGGCTGAGCAGCCCTGGCAACTTTCAGGCGATACCCTTGAGTTGCAAATGAAACCGGGAGAAGTGCGTTTGTCTCCGGGCGAAAGCCTGTCCGGGGTTTTGGCGATTACGCAAGACAGCGGCAGCGGGCCGCTTACGCGCGGTTATAGCGTGCAAGTCGCCGGCGACGCGGCGGTTTCGGGGAGTACTGCGCTTAAGTCTGAGGTTTTAGAGGCCGCTCCGGCTAAGGACGGAGAACCCGATTTGGTACTTGCATCCGCCTTGCTGCTGGCTTTATTGGGCGGCGTGACATTGAACCTGATGCCTTGTGTGTTGCCGGTACTGTCCATCAAGGCCTTGTCCTTAATAAAACATGCGCAACATTCGCCGTTGCAAACCCGGCTGCAAGGCTTGGCCTACACACTGGGCATACTGACGAGTTTTGCATTGCTCGGTGGGGTATTGATTGCGGTGAAGGCAGGCGGAGCCCAGATCGGCTGGGGCTTTCAATTCCAATCGCCGGTATTTGTGCTGGTGGTTGCCTATTTAATGTTTACCGTAGGACTCAGTTTATCCGGCGTATTTTCAATCGGCGGTTCGGTAGCGGGAATCGGCTCTTCGCTGGCCGAGCGCCCCGGTTACAGCGGCAGTTTTTTCACCGGCGTGTTGGCGACCATTGTTGCGACGCCCTGCACGGCTCCGTTTATGGGGGCGGCGCTGGGATTCGCGTTAAGCCAACCGCCGGCCTCTCTGTTGGCGGTGTTTTTCTGTTTGGGCTTGGGTCTTGCGCTGCCTTACTTGCTGTTGAGCCAATGGCCGTCCTTGCAGCGACGCCTGCCGAAACCCGGTGTATGGATGGACAGATTAAAGCAGGGCTTGGCCTTCCCGATGTACGGAGCAGCGGTGTGGCTGGTCTGGGTGTTGGCGCAACAGGCAGGCGTCAATGCCGTTGCGATAGCGCTGGGCGGGATGGTTATTATCGCGTTCGCCGCCTGGCTTTATGAATTTACTAAACACACCGGGAAGGCGGGACAGCGCAGCGGATTCGGTGTCGCCGTGTTGTCGCTGGGATTGGTGCTGGTCGGCGGTTATTTTGGCGTAGAGACCACGGCTGCTATGCCATTAGTTAACGTTGAGCCGGTAAGGAACGCTGAGCCTTACTCGGCCGAGCGCTTAAATGAATTGCGCAGCCAGGGAAAGCCGGTATTTCTAAATATGACGGCGGCGTGGTGCATCAGTTGTTTGGTTAATGAAAAAGTCGCGCTGAGCCAGAGTTCAGTCGTCGATACCTTTAAGCGGTCCGGGATTACCTATCTTAAAGGTGATTGGACTAACCGCGATCCAGAAATTACCAGGATTCTTACCGAATTCGGGCGTAGCGGCGTACCGCTGTATGTCTTTTATCCGGCGGGAGCGGGTAGCTCAACGAAACCGATCGTGTTGCCGCAGATATTGACCCCGGAAATTGTCACGCAGGCGGTGGCTTTATGAGTAAAGAGGTCGCGAAGGACTCGCAATCTCAAAATGGAAGCGAACAAACTGGCTAAGTAACGTCGTCAGACGGTGTCGACCCGATCAAGTCTCAGTTTGAGGCGACGACAAAGTCTGACGGCGTTATCGGGACAATTTGCTATTCGCGTTTGAAGGATCAATTTTGGCAGGAATTCGATGGATCGATTTTCTGTCTTTTTACTATTTTCAGGTTGTTCCCGGCGCACGATTTTTTTACCAGGGAGGGAGAATCATGTCGTCGCAGAGGCTTCTTGAAACCGTTACACAGAAAGTCCGGGGAACGGTTTGTGCCGTGCCTTTTATAATTATTACGGAGCCAATTATGTTTTTACATCGACTTTATCAAATTACTTTAGTGAGCTTAGCCTTCGCTTTTGCATCCACAACAGTCAATGCCGAACCTGTAGTAGATAAGCCGGCACCGTTATTTTCCGGCGCCGCAGCCGACGGAAGCACGATAAAACTTGCCGATCTGCACGGCAAAACCGTGGTATTGGAGTGGACCAATCATGAATGTCCGTTCGTGGTGAAACATTATGAAAGCGGCAATATCCCTAATTTACAAAAAGACGCCGTCGCCAAAGGCATCGTCTGGCTGCAAGTCATCACTTCGGCGCCGGGCAAACAAGGCAATGTCGACGGCGAGACCGCCAGGAAACTCAATACGCATCGCGGCGCGACCCCGACCAATACCGTTTTGGATAGTGACGGTTCAATCGGCAAGCTCTATGGCGCAACCAATACGCCTCAGTTTTTTATCATCGATCCGCAAGGCGTGCTGGTTTACAAAGGCGGCATAGACAGCATCCCGTCTGCCGATCAATCCGACATCGGCAAGGCCGAAAATTATGTCAGTGCCGCCTTGGCTGATCTCGCCGCAGGCAGGAAAGTGGCAAAATCCAGTACTAAACCGTACGGCTGCTCCGTGAAGTACGCCGGTTAAAAGGAGAATCAAGATGAAAGTTACTATTCATATTTGGGACCTGCCGCACCGGCTGTTTCATTGGCTGCTCGCAGCGTCCGTGACAGCGGCCTATGTCACCGCCAAAATCGGCGGCGCGCTGATCGACTGGCATGGCCGTATCGGCATTTTTATTTTGGGTTTGCTGGTGTTTCGCATTATCTGGGGCTTTATAGGTTCGACGCATTCCCGGTTTTCAACTTTTTTCCCTACCTTCTCACGGCTGGCCGCTTACCTTAAGGGCCGCTGGCAGGGCATTGGCCATAATCCGTTAGGCGGATTGTCGGTGATTGCGCTAATCGCTACGCTGGCGGTGCAGGTGGGCACCGGATTGTTTGCCAACGACGATATCGCCTTTCAGGGGCCGTTGTTCGACCTTATCGATAAGTCCTTTAGCGACAAGTTGACCGGTTGGCACAATACCGCATTCAACTTTCTGCTGGCGCTGGTTGTGCTGCATTTAGCGGCGATCATTTTTTACCGTTGGGTTAAAAAAACCAATCTCGTTGTGCCGATGCTGACCGGAAAAAAGAACATCCCTATTGCGTTGGCGGAAGCTGTTGCGACAAATCATGACCAGAGATTTGGCGCTGTGCGTTTTATTCTGTCCCTGATTATTTCCAGCACGGTGGTCTGGGGTGTTTCGGGCGGCGTATCGCAACTCTATCTGGCGCAAAGCCAGCAGCAAATCGCACAAGCGCCTTCAAGTTTTTAAACCGCTTAATTATTTCTACAACATACAGGAACTAAAAAAATGAAAAAAAAATTAACCCTCGCCATTCTGGTGGCTGCATCAGCCAACGCTGCGGTAGCCGGTCCGATTGAAGAACAAATAAGATTTCGGCAATCGGCCTATTCTTTTGCAGCCTGGAATATTTCGAAAATCAAAAGCCAAGTCGTGGATCATCCCGAAACCTTTAACAAAGACTCTGTCGCCGCGGCCGCAAATGCGATTGCTGCGGTTGCCAATTCCGGATTGGGCGCTCTGTATGGTGAGGGTACGGACAAAGGCGTCGGCTGGAAGGAAACCCGGCTCAAGCCTGAATTCTTCCAGAAAAAAGAAGAAGTAACGGTGGCCGCCAACACCTTTAACGTGGCTGCAAACGAGTTGGCGAAAGTGGCGGCAACCGGTGATGTCAGCGCGATCAAGACCCAGTTTGGAAAAGTCGGCGAATCCTGCAAAAGCTGTCATGACCTGATTCGTATTAAGGAATAACGCAAAGCTGAAAAATTAGTTAGATTTCCTCGTTTCCACGCGCTGCGCTCATCGTTATAAACGTGTCATTTCGGCATAGACGCTGGAATGGCGGGCTAGAATGTAGGTCGGAATAAGGCCGTCGAGCGCGTAGCGCGAGGCGGCGTTTCCGGCGGGTTTTGGAGGTGTTTGCCGGAAACGCCCGTTCTCACTGTCGTTTGAACCGGCTTATTCCGGCCTACTTCTGAGCGTAGCCGAAGGGGCTGGTAACTTTCAAGTCAAGCAGGATGGGGGGGGTTGCTCCATTCGAAATGTTGCAAGTTAGACCTTCCAGGTTTTAAAAACCTGGAAGGTCTGCATATCGATATGTTTCTCGCCTAACGACAGCTCGCAGATGCTTGTCCTTCTTGCGCTTGGTACATCCGTTCCAACGAATTTTAGCCATGCAATTCCAGTATTGCGCCTCTATTTCCTGAGGAGTTTCCCTGCTTGCTTTGATCGCCTCGGCGTACCCGCTTTGCAAAGCCCCTTTCGAATTCGCACGTTCCGGCTGACTCCAAAATTTCATCAATGTACTTTTGGCTATTGCCCTCATATTGGCGCTCCCATTTTGGGATATACAAGGCCCTCCTGAGCGTAGCCGAAGGACTCACCGCCACCGTTTTGAATTATTCCAATGCTCCGCCTTGTTGCACATACAACGACCTCAAATGCGAATCGCTGTTGCGTACCGACCCGTATTGCTTTCCGGTTCGTCGGGGTGGTCGGTTCTGGTATCTGCTTGTCTAGGAACATGGGCTGGTGTTGGGCTGCTGATTTTTCAGCAAACCGGTTTAAGTCTTGTATGCATGGATAAATAAAGGACGTGGGGCATGGCTGAGGTGTCAATTAATTATTAATTAATAATCAGTTGCTTGTATTTTATTTTGGCTGTTTTCCAGAAAACGATGGGGGACTGTTGCGGTGTTGGTACGGTAGCTGCATATACCTAATCGAATATACCGTAACGACATGCGCTCTGTGCGTTCCCAGCAATTAAACTAAAGATAAATAACCATGAAAAAACTTACCAAATTGATGTTACTGATGACAGTTCTGGCTACGCCTGTTGCGTTCGGGGCGGCCCATGACCATGATAAAAAAGCCGATGCTCCGGCTGCAAAAGAATACAAGTATAAGACGCCAAAACTTAATCGCGCTCAACTGGATGCGTTGCTTGCCAAGCCCGAGCAGTTGCTGATTATCGATGTGCGACGTCCTGACGAGCTCACCAAGATAGGCGGATTCCCCGTTTATTTAAGTATCCAGTCCAAAGAAATCGAGAACAGCTTGGCTTTTATTCCTAAGGACCGGGACATTGTCACGGTGTCCAACCACGCCGGTCGTGCGGGCGCTGCGGGTGATCTGCTGACCGCTAAAGGTTTTAAAGTAGTCGGTGCGGTGGGTGCGCAAAACTATGAAGAAGAAGGCGGCAAGCTGGCCAAAATAGAAATACCTGCGCCTAAGCCTGCGACAGAACAAAAGTAATAATTCTAATAAAGCGATGCTAACGAAGGTCTTGAGCGCTTTTATTTTTGGAGGATGTTAATGAAAAACAAACTATATCTCGCGGTTATGTGGGGTCTTACCGGTGCGATGGCCGGAGAAGTCGGAGCGGCTGTGGACCTGTTCAACAGTCCGGTCGGTGTAATCGGTACGCAAGCAGCAGCGGCTGAGATAAAAGCGCCGCAGGCCGCACCCGCACAGGCAGCATCCGCAGCGACGGATAATAAAGCAGCGGCTGCCGAGGCAAGCGCGCCGCAGGCGGCAAAATCGAAACTCTGGTCGTATCAACCGGTGAAAGCGCCGACTCAACCGACCGTTAACAACAAAAATTGGGTGCGCACGCCGCTTGATGCGTTCGTACTGGCACCTTTGGAGGCCAAGGGGCTGACGCCTTCGGCAGACACTGACCGCGCCGCCTTTGTGCGCCGTGCAACGCTGGATGCCTGGGGTGTTATTCCGACGCCGGAGGATGTCGCAAGCTTTGTGGGCGATACCGCGCCGGATGCTTACGAAAAACTCGCGGATCGTCTGCTGGCATCGCCCAAATACGGCGAACGTCAGGCTCGCCGCTGGCTGGATTTAGCGCGGTACGCGGATAGCACGGGCTTTCAAAATGACGAAACGCGGCCCAATTTGTGGCGTTACCGCGATTATGTGATTAACGCCTTCAACCAGGATAAGCCTTATTCCCGCTTTATCCAGGAGCAATTGGCGGGTGACGAGTTGTGGCCGGATAACCAGGAAGCGTTGATCGCCACCGGTTATATGGCGAACTTCCCGGACAATCACAACTCCCGCGACCTGGTTCAGCGGAAGTATCAAATCACCACCGACATCACCGATACCGTGGGCAAGGTGTTTTTGGGGCAAACCGTGGAGTGCGCAAGATGCCACAACCACAAGTTCGACAAGATCAGTCAGAAGGATTATTTCTCGCTACAGGCATTTTTTGCCAACTTGAGCGCCGTCGACAACATTCCTGCGGCGAAAAAAGGCGAGGTGGAACGCAAGTATGACGTTACCTTGGCTAAGTGGGAAGACGCAACCAAGGAGATCCGCGGTAAACAAAAAGCGATTATCGACACGGTCAGGGAACAGGCCGAAAAACATCATAAAGAGCGTTACTTGACGGACAGCAGGGAGGCGATTTTCAAGCCGAAGAGCCAGTGGAATGCTCAGGATCGTTGGGTCAATCACCGTTTGGGCTATATCACGGACGAGCGCAGTTTGGCCGCTTATCTCAGGGATACTGCGGAGAGCAAGGGCGCAGACAAAAATTACACCAAGGAAATCGCAGACAAGTGGACGGAATACGACAAGTTGTCTGAAGAGCTGAAAAAGTTTAACGATCTTAAGCCTAAATCAGGATCGACTGAAATTTCCGCAATGACTGAACTTGGCTATCCCGATGCGCCGCCCAGTTATGTATTTTTCGGCGGCGACCATGAGCGGCCGTTGGAACAGGTGCAACCGGCGTTTCCGGAGGCTATTACCGATGAGAAACCGGATATTAAACCCACCGCGTTTTCATCAGGCCGAAGAACGGCTCTGGCAAACTGGATAGCCAGCTCAAATAACCCGCTAACGGCACGGGTGTTTGTAAACCGGGTCTGGGAACAATACTTCGGACACGGCATCGTGGAAACAGTCAGCGATTTCGGCAAGGCGGGGCAAAAGCCCACCAATCCCGAGTTACTGGACTATCTGGCGGACAACTTCATCAAGCAAGGCTGGAGCGTTAAGAAACTGCACCGCGATATATTGCTGTCCAGCGCCTATCGCCAGTCATCGGCTTATCGTGAAGATGTCTCCAAAGCGGATCCTGACAACAAGCTTCTGGCAGTCTTCCCGCGGAAACGTCTGGAAGCCGAACAGATTCGCGACTCGCTACTGGTCGCTTCGGGAAAACTTGAAGATAAGATCGGCGGTCCGAGCGTATTTCCTCCAGTTCCTGCAAACCTGGGAGCCGGTAATCAATGGGAAGTGTCCAAGGATGTTCATGACCAGAATCGGCGCAGCCTGTACATTTTTACCCGGCGCAGTGTGCCTTATCCGTTGCTGGAATCTTTCAACATGGCTTCCGCGCAAGAGGCGCACAGCAAACGCGAAGTGACGACTTCCCCATTACAGTCGCTGACGCTGTTCAATAGCGATGTGGTGTTCGGCTGGTCGCAAGCGTTGGCCGGACGGGTCATTAACGAGGCCGGTAATGACGAAGCGGCTCAGTTGGATAGGCTTTATCAAATATTGTTCTCACGTGCAGCGACAGGTTCCGAAAAAGAAACCTTGCAAAAGTTTTTGAACAATCACGAAAAGGTCGTCAGGGAAAAAACAGCGGAAGGTAAATTTGCGGTCAGCATACCTACCGGCTTAAAGGGGGATCAGAAATTGGATCCTATACGTGCCGCGGCTTTTGTTGACCTGGTGCATACGGTTGCGAATTCAAACGAATTCATATACCGGTTTTAATGACACACATCACTTTCTTAGAGGAAAAATGAATCATGAATAATCAATCGCGTAGAGATTTTTTAGTCAAAACAGGATACGGCTTGGGCGGGCTTGCATTGAGCGGTCTGGTGCCGGGAGGCGGGTTTATATCGAGTGCGTTGGCTGCCGATTTGATCGACCCGCTTGGGCCCAAGCAGCCCCACTTCCCCGGTAAAGTCAAATCGGTGATCTGGCTGCATCAGCACGGCGCGCCCAGTACGCTCGACCTGTACGATTACAAGCCTGAACTGGTCAGGCTGGCAGGACAAGAGGTGCCCGCCTCTTTCCTGAAAGGCATCAAGACCAGTACGCAGGGCGGACTCGGCAAGCTCTATGCCTCGAACCGGACCTGGAAGCAACACGGGCAAAGCGGCGCCTGGTTTTCCGATTTGCTCCCGAATCTGGCGCAACATGCCGACGATATCGCTTTCATCAAGTCCAGCGTGACCGTAGGCGCTACCCATGACATTTCGATACTCAAGTTGAACTCCGGCGGCTTGAATCCCGGTCGGCCGTCTCTTGGCGCATGGATTCAATATGCCTTGGGCTCCGCTAACCCCGATTTGCCTGCCTATGTGGTTCTCTACAACGGCAAGAAAGAACCGAGCGGCGGCGCAGTCAACTGGAGTTCGGGCTTTTTGCCCGCCGTTTATCAGGGTACCGCTTTCCGCTCGGGTAAATCGCCGATCCTGCATCTGGAGCGCCCCGAGTTCACTGCGGCATCACAACAAAGCGACAACCTGAAGCTGTTGAAGCAACTCAACGAACTCAAAGGACAAGCCTATCCCGAAGACACCGAGCTTCAGGCGCGTATCCGGGCTTACGATCTGGCTGAACGCATGCAAACCTCCGCACCGGAAGCGGTCGACCTGAGCAAGGAGTCGGACGCGACCAAGGCGCTTTACGGCTTGAACGACGACGTTACCAAAGAGTACGGCACCAATCTGCTGCGCGCGCGGCGTCTGGTGGAACGCGGCGTGCGCTTCATCCAGGTCGTCACCGGGCCGGTGGATATCGATGGTGACGACAGGGACTGGGATGCGCATACCAAACTCGAAGAAAATCACGGCAAGCACGCCAGAATCGTCGATAAGCCGATTGCCGGGCTGTTGACCGACTTGAAAGCAAGCGGTCTGCTGGATTCGACGCTGGTGGTGTGGACATCGGAATTCGGCCGCACCTCATGGGGCGAAAGCGGCACCGGGCGCGACCATAATGCCTGGGGCTACACGCAATGGCTGGCTGGCGGCGGGGTTAAGGCGGGAACGACCTACGGTTCGACCGACGAAATCGGCTTGCAGGTGGCGGATAAAAGCCAGGCAGTCGATACCTACGACTTGCATGCGACCGTCCTGAACCAGATGGGCTTGGATCACTTGAAATTGATCTATAAATATCAGGGCCGTTCGGAACGACCTACGGTTGTTTACGGCAAGGTCATTAAGGAGCTGATTGCGTAGACAAGAAGTCCAGAATGCCGGTTCTGTTATTTACCACGAAGGCACGAAGAGCACGAAGGTTAAGTTTTTTCTTCGTGTCTCGGCAATTGCTCCTGCATTGCTCTACCTCCTGCATAACCCACAGGGATGTGGGGAATGCAGATTTTGCAGGAGCAAAAATCTGTCCATGCAGTCGTTCGTGGTGAGTAAAAATACGTAACTCTGGGATATTTTTTAAGGATCACATTGATATGAGTAAAACGATTAATCTTTTCGGAATTGTTTTGATATTGGCAACCGGCATCGTGTATGCCGAAGCCGCATTCGATTTCGAGGAGTTGATGGAAAAAATAGATACTAACTCTCGCAACCTTCAGAGCAATATTTCCAGCAAAGATGCCACTTCAAGCATTGCCCTTGCGAAACAGATGCAGAGCGACTTCAAGCTGGTCGAAGGCTTTTTTGAAAAGAGAGGCAATTCCGCCGATGCGGTAACCGATGCCAAAAAATACGAAGACTTGGCTGCCGAAGTTGTGAAGTTTGTCGAAGCGAATGATTTTGATACCGCGTCAAACAAGGCATTAGAGTTGACCAAAAATTGCGACAACGCTTGTCACGATACCTATAAACCCCTTTAAAAGAGGTAATTACTCGGTTCGCTATCAAATACGATGGAACGCAGATGAATATGATAAGCACAGATAATTTAAGAAAAATCTTATTTAATCATAATTATCAGCGTCATCAGCGTTCTGATTTTGACTGCTGAGTGTTACTAAGAGAGTACATATATGAAACGTTTTTTACTAGGTTGCCTGCTGTCGAGTGCAATCACGCTTCCCGTTGCCGCCGCATTACCGGAAGGCCATCCGGCTCCCGATTTTCAGACGCAAGCCTCGTTGGCCGGAAAATCTTTTACGTATTCGCTGCAAGACGCGCTGAAAAAAGGCCCGGTCGTGGTCTATTTTTACCCGTCGGCCTACACCGGCGGCTGCAATATTCAGGCGCACACCTTTGCGGTGAATCATGACAAATTCACCGCCGCCGGAGCCTCCATTATCGGCGTGTCGCTCGACAGCATCGACAGGCTCAACGATTTCTCCGCCGATCCTGAGTTTTGCGGCGGTAAAGTTGCGGTCGCTTCCGATGTCGAAGGCAATATCGCCAAGTCCTACGATTTGACCGTCAGGGAAGCGGCGGCGGGGAAAAAAGATTCGCGCGGCGTTGAAATCACTCACGGCTTTGCCGAGCGCACCACCTTCATCGTTACGCCTGACGGCAAAATCGCCGCTACGTTGACGGGGCTTAAACCGGCGGAAAATGTTGAAAAATCGCTTGAAATCGTGCAAAAGCTTGCGGCTGCCAAACAGTCAGTTAAGTAGGCGTGGGATTATCGCGCTTGGTGTCGCGATGCAGCATAGCGTCGGTTTTTTCCTGCCGGAAGCGCTCGAATAGACGTTGGCAGAGAAACTCCTTTCTTGCCGTCAGCACATTCGCCCTGCTCGCTTCGGTCAAAACTATGGCGGCCGAGGAGGGGGCGGAAATCGTCGGACAACGCATCGGCAGCGGCAACCCGGTCATCGGCAAGGAAAAAGCCGAGGCCGGGCGTTGCCGGGAATGCCACGGCGCGGACGGCAATAGTAGCGATGCCAAGATTCCCAATCATGCGGGCCAGTACGCCGCTTATCTGGTCAAGCAGTTGAGCGATTTCCAGTCCGGTGCGCGTCGGCACGAGATCATGACCATCATGGCGGAAGATTTAAGCGCCGCCGACATGGCGGATATTGGCGCTTATTTCGCCAGCCGGGAAATCATGCAAGGCGACGGTGCCGGTGCTAATGCGTTGGGCAGGAATTTGTTCGACAACGGCGACCAGGGTCGGGACATTCCGGCTTGCGCCAGTTGCCACGGCACACGCGGCAAGGGCGGCATTGCCGGTAACGTGATTTACCCGGTGATTGGCGGCCAGCGCAAGATTTACCTGCGCTCTCAATTGGTCGGTTGGAAGCTGGGCGACCGCAAAAACAGTCCGGGCGGCGTAATGAACAAGATTGCCGAATCGCTGAGCGATGACGAGATCGAAGCGCTGGCCGATTATATTTCCGGGCTGTAGCAAAGTGATGGTGCTTATTTCGTAACTATTTAGCAGATGTTTCTCGTTCTAACGCGTTGCGCCATGAGTTATGACTAACATCTTGCGTATATGGGACGTAGCGTGTGGAAATTTTTTACCACGAAGACACGAAGACACGAAGACACGAAGGACACGAAGGACACGAAGAAATAAAGCTTCGTGTTCTTCGTGTCTTCGTGGTGATAATTTTTTAATGTGGCTGGACGGGGTTTGCAACCCCGTCCGAAACGTTTGACGGATGAAAATATGGCAGTAGTTATCTAAAACGGTAGGGACGGGGGTGCAACCCCCGTCCCGCTCGGGAACCAGCGTAAAGGCTTTTTAAGGGCGTTGCCGGTAGCCGGAGTGCAGGCTTCGCCTGCAAGCGCAAGCACCAACAGTAGGCGCTTTAGGCGAAGCTTGCACTCCCGTTTTGATAATTTTTTAACCGATTAATAAGAAGTTACATATTTAGTTATTTCCTCCCTATTTATTCTTTCAGAGGGCAACAATGAAGTCGTTGAATTGGCTGTTATATCAAGTTCATCGCTGGGTAGGCGTAGTGCTGGGCTTATTCATGTTTTTTTGGTTTTTTACCGGTTTGGTGATCATGTATTCCACTCCGACGACGCAAAACCGCAGTCAGCAACTGGCGCACGCGGAAACCTTGGCTCCCGAAGTCGGCTGGCTGAGCCTGGGCGAGGCTTGGGACCGTAGCGTCGAACAACGCAAGGCGGCAGAACCTAAGCCCAAAGCGGCGGCCCGTGCCGAAACTCAAAGTAGCAAAGGAAAAGACGGCGATGCTGCCGTCAGTATCGCCGATGCCCGATTGGTGCGTAGCGCCGGTGAACCCGTGTGGCTGGTAGAGGATAGTCGGGGACAGCGTTTCGCCTTGTCTGCGCTTGACGGTTCAGTGCGTAAAACCACGCCGGATCAAGCGTTGAAAATTGCGGAAAACTGGTTCAATGCCGACAGCAGCGGCGGCGTTATCAAGGCCGGTTTCCTGGAGACCGTCGAGAAGCCGATCATCCTTCGTAACCAGGATGCCTTGAGTCCCTTCCACCGCATAGCCGTCGGCGACGGCGGGGAAATGTTGATCTCCTCGCGTACCGGCGAAGTATTGCACGTCTCCAGCCGTTTGGATCGGGCTTTCTACTGGGCAGGCAATTGGCTGCATTTGTTAAAGCCGCTGGAGTCGATAGGCTTAGGTAAAATTCGCAACGATGCGCAACTGTGGTTGGGTTTATCCGCGACCCTGGCGACATTGACCGGCCTGATTATCGGCTGGTTGCGCTGGCGGCCCGGTTTCGGCGGCAAGCCCACTTATTCCCAAGGCCGTACCCAGCCTTACCGGGAATTCTGGTTTAAATGGCATTTCTGGAGCGGGCTGATCGGCGGTATCGTGGTGCTGTCTTGGGCGCTCAGCGGTTTTCTTGATACCAATCCCGGAAAAATATTTTCGACGGCCAATCCCAATCGGCAAGAAATGAACCGCTATTTGGGGAGCCAATTGCCTGAGGCAATGCGTTTGTGGCAGCCGGTTTTACCCGTTTTACTGGCTTTGGCTGTCGACGATGCGGACATTGTCGAACTGGGTTGGCGGCAACTGGGCGGTGACGCCGTGCTGCTGGCTCATACCCGCGACGGACAGCGTCTGCCGCAAACACTGCCCGGTGCCTTGCCGCAGTTTAACCCGGCATCGCTCGTGGCGGCCGTGCAGCGCGTGGCCGGTAATGCCGAAGTGGAAACCCAGACAGTCTTGAATGAATACGACAGCTACTACTACCCCAGGCACCATCAAAGCGTGGTGGAGAAACCGTTGCCGGTACTGTTGGTGCAACTGGCCGACGAGGCCGGAACCCGTTTTTACCTGGACCCGCAAGACGGCCGTCTGTTGAGTCGGGTGGATAGAAGCGGACGTGTCTTACGCTGGCTATATTCCGGCCTGCATCACTGGGATTTCGGCTGGATTTATCATCGGCCAATCTGGGATGTCTGGATGCTGATCTGGGTATCGTTCGGATTGGTGCTGGGGGGCAGTTCGCTGGTGGTTGGCTGGCGACTGCTGAAGAAAACCTTTGCGCCTAAAAAGCGCGCGATTCGGCGCACACCGAGGGGCGTTGGAAAACTGGAGCCTGAAATCCCTCCGCATTAACTGTCGGCATATCAGCGAGAGGAAGCGGATAACGGAAGCCAGTGAATCTATCTAGCGGTTCACTGACTTTTTTGGTTTCATCTCAGCGATTTATATATCTGTTTTAAAGATATATAAATCGAATAATAACGTTTTATTCCATATAACAATCAACCTAAGATAGCTACCAACGCTGGCGGAGTGACATGATCAGTTCTGTTAACCCGATTTAATGGCAGTGATTTTATTTAAATCCGGATGACGATCCTGAAAAGGGTTGAGTTACCCACTTTTTGCAAAGCAAACGAGTACATTATTATGGATACACTTTCAGACAGCATTCTCGCCGCCAGCCAAGCAGAGCAAGCTTCTACATTGCTGGCTTTTGATGAATTGCAGTCACGTTCGCTGTCGCTCTCGATCCGGGCGACGGCGTTGGTTTTTGAAGATCCGGTTTCCCGTCGATTGCTGGAACAGATCGAACGTATTGCGCCCAGCGACGCAACCGTTCTGATTATCGGCGAAACCGGAACCGGTAAGGAGCTGGTGGCCCGTCATGTTCATGCGCTCAGCAAGCGCAGCAAAAATGTTTTTGGGGCCTTAAACTGCGCGGCGTTGAGTGAAAACCTGATCGAAAGCGAATTGTTCGGCCATGAAAAAGGGGCGTTCACAGGGGCTTTGACGAGCAAGGAAGGCTGGTTCGAAACCGCCAACAAGGGCAGTTTGTTCCTCGATGAAGTGGGGGACTTGCCGTTTGCGATGCAGGCCAAATTGCTGCGTGTGCTACAGGAGCGCGAAGTTGTCAAAGTGGGTTCCAGGCAGCCGGTGCCGGTAGATGTCAGAATCATTGCGGCAACCAATGTCAATCTGGAAGAGGCCGTTGCGGCTTCGCACTTTCGGGCCGATTTATATTACCGATTCAACGTAGCGACTATTCAGTTAAGCCCCTTGCGCGACCGACCTGGCGACATCCTGCCTTTGGCAAGACATTTTCTGAAAATTTACGGCGCGCGTTTGGGTTATGGCGAAATCAAGCTGTCGCTGGCAACCGAATTGACTTTATTGAATTACGATTGGCCGGGCAATATTCGCGAACTGGAAAACGCTATTCACCGTGCGCTGCTGGTCTGTCCCGGTAATCGTTTACGCCCTGAAGATTTCAAGCTATCCGGCGTCAGAACTTTGGAGCAGGGATCATCCGTTTCAACCACGTCTTTGGAAAGCGCGTTGCAGCGTCTTTGCGAGCAAGCGCCGCCCAAGTTGTTTGAGATATTGGAAGAAACGGTTATTCGGACCGCCTTTGAATTCTGCGAGGAAAACCAGGTTCAAACCGCGCGTTTGCTGGACATTAGCCGTAATGTGCTCAGGCATAAGCTGGGTCTCTATGGCATGTTGCCGAATACGCAGAAAAAATCGCCGGACGCCTATAGAGAGACGGGAGTTGTAAGAGGCGGAGATGCTGGAAAAGCAGACCCGAATAATCTTTACCGATTGACTTAGCTGGGTGTTAAAGGGGGACTTTCGCACCCTCCCCGATTTGTCCACGAAAAGCACGAAAGACACGAAATAAAACAGTATGTTGTATTGCACAGCCGGTCACTGCGGGTAACCTTCTATAACTTGCTATGTCTTGGAATATTTTCGTGCTTTTTGTGATTTTCGTGGACCGAATGATTTTAGGACTCCATCAATAATAACTTTCGCTTAGGGTTCCCACGCAGAGCATCATTGCCATTAAGTTAAGCTTTACGCTGGTTCCCAAGCTCCAGCTTGGTAACCCAGTTGACGAAGCTCCAGCTTCGTGAGGCGGGAAGCTGGAGCTTCCCACACTGAATTCCCAAGCTGGAGCTTGGGAACTAGCGCTCACTAAAATCCTTAACTTAATGGCAGTGACGCAGAGCATGGGAACGATGAATTTATGTTTCGAGAAGTTATTACCGACCATATCCTTATAGAATTAATGAAACTGCCGATGTGCGGTTGGTTTCATTGCAGGGTGTTGTTGGCCGATCAGGGACCGGATGACGCATTACAGGCACTGCAATGTCGTTTTGCTTGTCCGGCCTGAAATGAAAGCCGCAACGTAACAAGTAGAGACCTTGTTTTGCAAGGTCTTCAACCAATAAGGCGTTGCCATGCAGCGTCACTACCGGAGTTAAAAATGGGTTTCAGCGTTACTCACTTATTAGTTGTATTAGCCATCGTCATTGTTGTTTTCGGCACCAAGCGTTTACGCAATATCGGCACCGATCTGGGCGGAGCCATCAAAGGCTTTCGCGCGGCCGTGGCAGAAGGCGGGGAAGACAAGCCTGTCGCCGATAAGGGTGAAGCCATCGAAGGCGAAGTTATTTTCAAAAACGATAAAGTTTAACCTCCATGTTTGATGTAGGGTTCTCGGAACTTTGTCTGATCGGCTTGGTCAGCTTATTGGTCATAGGCCCTGAAAGATTGCCCAAGGTGGCCAGGCTTACAGGATTCTGGTTGGGTAAAACGCGCAGGATGGCGGCTTCCGTCAAGGAAGAAATCAAGCTGGAACTGCAAACCGAGGAATTGCGCCAGATATTCAAAGAGCAGTCCGGGCTGGACGATGCCCAGCATTTGCTTGATGAAACATCCGACGCGCTTAAAGCCACGATTGACCCGTTGCCGACCGATATAACCGGACAATATGAGCTCAAATAATTTTAACGAGGCTGGAGAGCAGCCCTTTATCAGCCATCTGATTGAATTGCGCAACCGCCTGTTGCGAGCGGTTTTATGCGTATTAGCGGTATTTTTGGGGCTGGCTTCATACGCCAATGAAATCTACAGCTTCCTGGCCGGTCCGCTGCTACAGCACATGCCGAAAAACAGCACCATGATCGCTATTGATGTGGCCTCCCCATTTTTCACGCCGTTTAAATTGGCGCTGGTGTTCTCGGCTTTTATTTCCGTTCCCGTTATTCTTTATCAGTTCTGGGCCTTTGTCGCGCCGGGTTTGTATAAGCGGGAGCGACGCATGATTTTTCCGCTGCTGATCGCCAGCACCCTGCTGTTTTATATGGGCGTGGCCTTTGCCTACTTTGTGGTTTTCCCTCTGGTTTTCGGCTTCTTGACCGCCGCCGCGCCCGATGGCGTAGCGGTAATGACCGATATTGCCAAGTATCTCGATTTTGTTTTAGCCTTGTTTTTTGCGTTTGGCGTTTGCTTTGAAGTGCCGGTATTCACTATTCTTTTGGTCTGGACAGGACTGGTAACGCCCGAAGGCCTCGCCGATAAACGCCCTTATGTTATCGTCGGCGCGTTTATCGTAGGGGCTGTTTTAACGCCCCCCGACGCCGTCTCGCAAACATTATTAGCGATGCCGATGTGGATGTTGTTTGAGCTGGGCTTGCTATGTTCCCGGTTTTTTGTACTCGAGCCTGACAGTGAATTGGATAAGATAGATTTAATGCCTCCTGATTAGCAAGATGCTTCAGCCAGAGACAAAATATTCGATATACCAACACTGTAGAGACGCGATTTATCGCGTCTGCTCTCCAATCCGGAAAAGGCGCAACGATTAGAGACGCGATAAATCGAAAGACGCGATAAATCGCGTCTCTACGGTTGGTTGGCTGAAGCATCTTGCTAATCAGGTAATGCCTTAAGAGTGAGCGGGTCTATGAATCAAACGAAACAGCCAGATTCCAACGCACATCGCGAGCGTGAACAACAAGGCCTCTGTACGGCCATAGCCAATGGCGGCAATGGCCGCTCCCGGACAAAATCCTGACAGTCCCCAGCCCAGCCCAAACAATGCGGATCCTGTCAGCAATCGGGCATCGATGCGTGTCGCATCAGGCAGATGGAAACTTTGTTCCAGTATTGGCGAAGGCCTGCGAATAATCAGTCTATAAGCTAGTCCCAGCGTTGTCAGGGCGCTTGCCATGACCAGCGCCAAGCTGGGATCCCAGTGTCCTGCAATATCAAGAAACGCGAGCACCTTCACCGGGTTGACCATCTGCGATATGACCAAACCCAAGCCGAACAAAATGCCACAAAATAAGCTCGATAAATTCTTGATCATCGCTTCAATCCTCAGCGCCGAGCCAGTGGCGCACGATATAAACAGTAATGCCTGCAACCGCCATGAACACGACGGTAGCCGCAGTCGAACGCGGTGAAAGGCGCGCCAGTCCGCATACGCCGTGGCCGCTGGTGCAGCCATTGCCAAGGCCGGTTCCGTAGCCGACCAAAAGGCCGGCAATTATCAAGATAGGCCATGGCGTATCGATGCCGATATTCGCCGCGTTACCGTCAGCCAACCTTAAAATGAGCGGGCCAAATAACAGACCGGCAAGAAAAAACAGGCGCCAACCGACATCGCCGCGCTGATGAGGCGGGAGCGCTCTACCGATAATGCCGGAAATACCGGCAATTCGGCCGTTTAAAAGCAGCAGCAATGCGGCGGATAATCCGATCAGTGCGCCGCCGGCCAGTGCTGAATAAGGTGTAAAGTTTTCCATTGAAGAGTCCTGTCGGTCAATAAAATAACGGTCTCGGCAGACTTTAAAATCGTCGCGAATAACCCAGCTGGAACGAGAGCTGATGCATTTCCAGGTCAATAGTCTGGCCTGGGCTCAAAGGATTCGGGCCGCTGACTTTCTTGGTCGGTGAATACATGAAAGCAAAGGTCACATCGTCTTTGTCGGTTATGGTCCGCGTGAATCCTGTCGTCAAATGCCATTCCTGCACGCCGGGCGCCAGGATATTAAACAGCACTTCCGAGCTACGGATAGGTTGCTCGCCGTAGCTGACACCGCCGCGCCATGTCCAGTCCGCGTTTTGCTTCCATTGCGTGCCGAATTTATAGACCGTCATGTCCTTCCAGCCGAAGCCTGCGCCATTGGTTTTGCCAAGTTGGGCTGTTTGCAGATGGGGTAAAAAGGAATTCCCCACCGAATTGACGCTGCTGTAACGAATATGCTCCACATCGAAAGCGGCGGTGACGCTGTCATTGATGTCCCACGCCAGTCCTCCATTAATGCTTTCCGGAACGTCGAAGTCGCCCTGTTCGGCAAAGAGTCCCTCGTAATGACTGAATGGAGACATGAACACGCGGCTTTTATAGGAAACGCCCAGATGAAGGCCGGGAAGCAGTTCCGCTATGCCGCCGATACGAACGCCGGCGCCGTATGAGTAATTCCGGATGTTGTTGGAAAGATTTTGCGAGTCGCTGGAATATCCCGCGAATGAACTTAGCCCCTGCGCTTTAAAGGATTGAACCGCGAAAATCGGCGCTATACCCACAGAAAACCGATTATTGGCAAAACTCCGGGCGTAACTTGGGCTAATGAACAGTTGCACCAGATCAATGCCGGTACTGCCGCCGCAGAACGTTCCAGTTCCTCCGGGCGCGCAGGTTTGACTGGTAAAACCGGGATAATCGGTGTTCATGCCGCCGTTGCCGAAAACCGTTAGTCCGATAGACTGGTTGCGGTCCAGCTTATGATTCCAGCCTAGCGTAGGGATGGGGAAGAGGTCGCTATCGCTCTTAACCGTTCCGGGGTTTAGCGGAAAAGTGCCCGGTGCCATTGAAGGCGCGCCTTGTACCGTGTATTCACGGTTAGGATTGAATAATTCCATTTCCACATCGAGCCGGTTGCCGACAAAAACCATACCGGCCGGATTCACTGCCGCGGCCATCGCGTCTTGGGGCAGGGCGGCGCCCACGCCGGCCATGGCCTTGCTGCGGGCGCCATAGCCGTGAGCAAAATAGCCGTTGGTTGCCTCCGATACGGCAGGAAATACAAGCATAATTGCGGCAATGCCGGCTGATAATCCCTGTTGTCGAATTGCTTTGCTAAGCGGCTGATTAAAATTTGTTAACGACATAAGCTTGTTTCTCCAAAGTGTTTATATTTCAAATCCTGGAAATAGCTTAAGGTGATTTTTTTGCTTAATAAAACGATATTATTCGATGCTTATATCTAATAAAAAGATAACTAATGTGTCGTTAGGGTGTTCGCGAGAATACAACTATGAGCCTTGACAGAACGTAACGACTTAAAGTACTTTATAAAAAACACAAGCTGACCGGACAACCGGAAGCCAGTGAATCCTAGGGGATCACTGGCTTTTTTTTGGCTAAAATTTGGCTGACTGTTACTCGAACATTGCTCACCAGGCAGCTTAGCGGCTGAAATCACAGGAGATTCTTATGTCACATTGGTACGAAGACAATTCCCACTCCATCGGCCAGACTCCGTTGGTGCGGCTTAATAGGATCATCGACGGTGCGCCGGTTACCGTGCTGGCAAAAATAGAGGGACGCAATCCCGCCTATTCGGTCAAATGCCGGATCGGTGCGGCGATGATCTGGGATGCCGAGCGTCGCGGCTTGCTGGGTCCCGGCAAGGAACTCGTCGAACCGACCAGCGGTAATACCGGCATTGCGCTGGCGTTCGTCGCAGCGGCGCGGAACATCCCGTTGACCTTGACGATGCCGGAAACCATGAGCCTGGAACGTCGCAAGTTACTGATCGCCTATGGCGCCAAGCTGGTGCTGACCGAAGGCGCCAAAGGCATGAGCGGCGCGATAGCCAAAGCCGAGGAAATCGCCGCGTCGGACCCCGAGCGTTACGTATTGCTACAGCAGTTTAAAAATCCGGCGAACCCCGCTATTCACGAGCAAACCACCGGGCCCGAGATCTGGAACGATACCGATGGCGCTATCGATATTCTGGTTTCCGGCGTCGGCACCGGCGGGACCATTACCGGCGTTTCCCGCTATATCAAGCAGACCCAGGGCAAGGCTATCATTTCGATTGCGGTCGAGCCTGAGGCGAGTCCGGTGCTCAGCCAGTACCGTTCCGGGGAGCCGCTAAAACCGGGGCCTCATAAAATTCAGGGCATCGGTGCGGGGTTTGTGCCAGACGTGCTCGACCTGTCGCTAATCGATGAAATAGAGCAGGTCAGCAATGAAGAAGCCATCGCTTTCGCGCGCCGACTCGCCAGGGAAGAAGGCATACTTTCCGGTATTTCCTGCGGCGCTGCGGTGGCTGTCGCGGTGCGTGTCGCCAAGCGCCCCGAGAACGCCGGTAAAACCATTGTGGTCGTGCTGCCGGATTCCGGCGAACGCTATCTGAGCTCGCCTTTGTTTGAAGGTGTTTTCGATGCAGACGGTTTTGCAGCATGAACGGTCCCGGCTATCAAAATATCAAACAGGATTGGGGTATTGATGAGCTGGTAACAAAATTGCGCCATTTACGCGTGCAATCGCTGGAAACCCGGCATCGACGCGACAGGCCGCCCAAGCTGCCGTCGCGCAAGGAACTGCAAAAAATTCTCGACGGCCTGGGTGCGGTGTTGTTTCCCAACCGGTTGGGGCTGCCCGATTTGAACGACGAGGGTATCGATTACTTTGTCGGCCATACGCTCGACACGCTGTTACGCGAGCTTTACAAGCAAATCCGCCGCGAACTGCAATTTACTTCAGGACATACGGCTGTCGATGATGCGTACCCACAGGCTGTCGCTATCACCCGCGAGTTTGCCGCGCGTTTGCCGGAGGTAAGGACGCTGCTCGATAGCGATATTCAGGCAGCCTATGAAGGCGATCCGGCGGCAAGAAGTTCCGACGAAGTGCTGGTTTGTTATCCGGGCATTACTGCGATCACTCACCATCGGCTTGCGCATATTCTTTATCAGCTGGGCGCTCCGCTGGTGGCCCGCATTATCTCGGAGCTTGCCCATTCAGCCACCGGTATCGATATTCATCCCGGCGCGAAAATCGGCGAGAGTTTTTTTATCGACCACGGCACCGGCGTGGTCATCGGCGAGACAGCCGTAATCGGGCGGCATGTGCGCGTGTATCAGGCCGTCACCTTGGGTGCCAAGCGTTTTCAGAAGGACGATGACGGCATTCTGGTCAAAGGCAATGCCCGGCATCCTATCGTTGAGGACGATGTCGTCATTTATGCGGGCGCGACGATTTTAGGCCGTATCACCATCGGCCGCGGCTCGACGATTGGCGGCAACGTCTGGCTGACGTATAGCGTACCGCCCGGCAGCAATATTACTCAGGCACATGTTCGCAGTGAATTGTTTCATGATGGGGGAGGGATATAGGCGAAAGGCAAAGAATCCCGTCGCTGCTGTTTGGGGAGTATCCGCTAGTTCCGGGAGCCGGACGGGGTATTTACCCCGTTCGAAACGTTTGACGGACGCAGAGATTGTAATAGTTATCGAAACGTTAGGGACGGGGTTGCAAACCCCGTCCCGCTTAGCGCGAAGAAACCGGGGCCGGACGGGGAGTAACCGCTCGTTCCCAAGCTCCAGCTTGGGAATGCCGTCTTGGAAGCTCCAGCTTCCCGACACATAGAAAGCTGGAGCTTTCTGAACTGGGTTCCCAAGCTGGAGCTTGGGAACCAGCGTAAACGCGACGCCGGAGCGTCACTACTGCATTCCCACGCCCGGAGCGTGGGAACAATACTACTAATTACACTAACCACAATAGGAAAAAGTCATGTCCGATATTCACGAAGGTCAAACCCATACCGCGCTAGGCGATGTTGCTGCGCGCACTCTGGCAAACGCCACCAAAACCGTCCCTATGCTATCAACCATCACGCCACGATGGTTGGTTCATCTGCTGCAATGGAAACCGCTTGAAGCCGGTATTTACCGCGTCAATAAAGTTAAAAACGAAACCGGCCTGCTGGTCGATTGTTCCAGTCTCGATGAAAAAGAATTGCCACAAACTTTTGTCGATTATGAAGAATGGGGCCGCGAATACCGCTTGAATGCGGTGAACACAGTGCTTGACGTACATACCCGTATTTCCGACTTATATAGCAGCCCGCACAACCAAATCCATGAACAGCTGCGTTTGACTATCGAAACTATTAAAGAACGCCAGGAAAGCGAACTGATCAACAATGCCGAATACGGCTTGCTGAACAATGTAGCGCCGGGCTTTAAAGTGCAGCCGCGTACCGGCGCGCCGACACCTGACGATATGGATGAACTGATTTCCAAAATCTGGAAAGAACCTGGGTTTTTCCTGGCTCATCCATTAGCCATCGCCGCATTCGGTCGCGAATGTACCCGCCGCGGCGTACCGCCTGCTACCGTTAGCATGTTCGGATCGCAGTTTTTGACTTGGCGCGGTATTCCTATTATTCCATGCGACAAGCTGAAAGTGGTCAACGGCAAAAGCAACATCTTGCTGTTACGCACCGGTGAAAGCCGTCAAGGCGTGGTCGGTCTTTATCAACCTAACCTGACCGGCGAATTGAGCATGGGACTTTCAGTCCGGTTTATGGGCATCAATCACAAAGCGATTGCCTCTTACTTGATCTCACTGTATTGCTCGCTGGCGGTATTGACTGACGATGCGCTCGGCGTGCTCGAGAATGTCGAAGTGGGCAAGTACCATGAATACAAGTAACAGCGATTTCACACAAAACGCATCATTGCCCGACATAGCGCAATTGACCAAACTGGCCAATGAGCTGTTTACGGCGTTGCCTTGCGATGGATCGCGTATCGGCATCGCTGCTTCGGCAGTGTCGAGCGGCTTGACGTCATCTTTGCCGGGTGCCGATAAATCGGCAATCCCGCAAGGTTTCGACTTGCCGGGGGAAGCGGAGCTGCAAAAGTTGTTTGCTCCGCATCAACCGTCTTTCGATAGCGTTCCCGACAGTATTGATACGGGTTCGGTGTTCGGTAATCCGTCTTCGGCGACGACATCGCCGTTGGCGGGTTTGGACAAATCCGTGCTGGCGGGTATCTTGCCGCAAGACTTCGGGCTGCCCGATGAGGCGCAATTGCAACAGTTGTTGGTTTCGCGCGTGCCTTCAGGCAGCAACATTCCCGGAAGCGTTGAGGGTGTTTCAGTACCTGCCGTGCCGTCTCCGGCGGCTGGTGCCGACCCATTAGCCAAAGTAGGTACTTCGCCTCAGGCCAGTGAAGTGGAATTGCAAAAACTTTTCGCTGCCAGTACAGCGGCTACCGAAAGTGAGGCGGGCACGGCAACGTACGGTTTGGCTGCGTCCCTGACTGATTTTGATGCGTCATTGATAGCGGGGCTTTCGCCTCAAGCCTATGGCCTGCCGGGCGAAGCCGAATTGAAAGAACTTTTCGGTTCGTTTTCTGCGCCTTCAGCAGGTATTCCGGCAAACACCGAGTCGGGTTCATCATTTTATTTTCTCGATGAATTGAAAAACGGCGGATTTAATGCGCAAGCGCCAACCTTGGCTTCCGCGCATCCGGCTTTTGATGTGCAGGCGGTGCGCCGGGACTTTCCGATACTCAAGGAGCGGGTCAACGGCCAGCCGTTAGTCTGGTTCGATAACGCGGCGACCACCCAAAAACCGCAGGCGGTGATCGATAGGATCTCGTATTTTTATGAGCACGAGAATTCCAACATTCACCGTGCGGCGCATGAACTGGCGGCGCGGTCGACCGACGCTTACGAAAAAGCGCGGGATACCGTTGCCAAGTTTATGAATGCGTCGTCTTCTGCGGAGATTATTTTTGCGCGGGGCACGACCGAGGCGATCAACCTGGTTGCGCAAAGTTGGGGGCGGCAAAATATCGGTGCGGGCGATGAGATTGTCATCACCTGGCTGGAACATCACGCCAATATCGTGCCGTGGAAACAGCTGTGCGAAGTAACCGGAGCGACATTGCGCGTCGTGCCGGTTGATGAAGACGGTCAGGTATTGTTGGGCGAATATCAAAAACTGCTGAATTCGCATACCAAACTGGTGTCGTTCACGCAGGTTTCCAATGCACTGGGCACGGTGACGCCCGCTCGGGAAATGATCGAGATGGCGCATCGGGTCGGCGCGCGGGTGTTGCTGGACGGCGCTCAGTCGGTTTCGCATTTGCGCGTCGATGTACAAGCGCTGGATTGCGACTGGTTCGTGTTTTCCGGACATAAAATATTCGGTCCTACCGGTATCGGCGTGTTGTACGGCAAAGCGGAATTACTGGAAGCCATGCCGCCGTGGCAAGGCGGCGGTAATATGATCGACGACGTGACCTTTGAAAAAATCGTCTATCAACCCGCACCCGCCCGCTTTGAAGCCGGTACCGGCAATATCGCCGATGCGGTTGGCTTGGGCGCTGCGCTTGAGTATGTGCTGAAAATCGGCATCGATAATATCGCCCGTTACGAGCACGAGTTGCTGGTGTATGCGATGGATGCGCTGAGAAGCATATCCGGCTTGCGTTTGATCGGCACGGCTGCTGCAAAAACCAGCGTATTGTCGTTTGTGCTGGAAGGGCACAGCAACCAGGATATTGGCGTCGCATTAAACCGCGCCGGTATTGCGGTGCGCACCGGCCACCACTGCGCTCAACCCATCTTGCGCCGATTCGGCCTGGAAAGCACCGTGCGTCCGTCACTGGCGTTTTACAATACCCATGAGGAAGTCGATCTGTTGGTTAAAACAGTGAGACGGATTCAGAGCGGCAAAGATTTTTAGCGGTAAGGAAATCACCTGTCATTTTAGGGGCTTCAGGCAAGCCCCTGCATCTCAGCGTTAATCATTTTTCCCCACGAACGACTGCAAGGATGCAGGAGGTAGAGCAACGCAAGGAGCAGTTGCCGAGGCACGAGGGACACGAAGTTTATGTTTTTTCTTCGCGCTCTTCGTGCCTTCGTGGTGAATAATAGAGCGCTTATAACTTACAACCTGCCGGTTGCACAAAGCCCCCGAAGATTCGTCATAATTTATCTGTATAACACTATAGATACGATTCCAGAAAAACGAATACCTTCACCGTCTCAATCATTTAAGAGACAATACGTTCTGATGACTACCCGGACAGGATTGAACATGTCGCCGACCACATTGAAAACTGAATCCAACTCTACGATAACCATTCCCAGAGGCTACCGGGAAATTCCGTTCAACTACACGTCTGCGGACGATTGGCAGGTCGTGTCTTTCCTGCTGGGGACGGAAATCGCGCTGATTTTGGAGGAATTGCGCGACCGCCGCGTCACCGGACGCTCCGCCCGCTTGCTGATGCGTTTTTTCGGGGAGATCCTGATTTACCGCCGCAATCCTTATCTGTTTCAGGAGCTGGTCAGCTCGGCGGCAAGGCGCAAGCGCATGTTCGAAAATGCCGAAAAGCACTTGGGCATCATCGAGCAGAATATCGGCGACGAAGCCCGAGTGCATAAAGTGCTGGTCGCGTCCCGCCAACTGCTGGACGATTTTCGCAACGATGTCGAAAAAGTGCCGGGCTTGCGCCGCCGGATGAAAAGGGAGCTGGGCGCTGTGACCGGTGTCAGTAACGTATTGTTCGATCCGTTCACGCTGGTTTCCCATGCCACCGATGCGACCGACTGGCGCTTGTACCTGCCGGTGGCGGTGGTGATGCCTGACAAGGAAGAAAAACTCTCGCCGCTGCTTACCGCCATCGCCAAGATAGGACTCAAAGCGGTGCCGCGCGGCGGCGGTACCGGGCTAACCGGCGGCGCGGTCCCGTTGCGGCCGGACTGCGTGGTGATCAACACCGAAAAGCTCGACCGCATTCGCGGCACGCGGGACATGGCCTTCAAGCTTTGGGATGGGCGGACCGCCATGGCCCAAGTGCTTGAAGTTGAAGTCGGCGTCATCACCGAAAAAGCCCACCAATACGCCGGCAGCCGGGGCTTGGTGTTTGCAACCGACCCGACCAGCGCCTGGGCGTCCTCGATAGGCGGCAATATAGCCGAAAACGCGGGCGGCAAGTGCGCGGTGCGCTGGGGCACCTGCATCGACAACCTGATTTCCTGGCGGATGGCGATGCCCGGCGGTAAGCGTTGGGAAGTGCGCAGAACCGACCATCAGTTGCGTAAAATCCTGCCGGAAGATAACGTGACTTTCGAAGTAGCGGACATGACCAGCGGCGAGTCGATCAAAACCATTGTTTTAAAAGGCAGCGAGATCAGGAAAAAAGGCCTGTGGAAAGACATTACCAACAAGGCCTTGGGCGGCGTTCCGGGCCTGCAAAAGGAAGGCACCGACGGCATTATCACCTCGGCCGAATTCATCCTTTATCCGAAATTCGAAGCCACGCGCACGATTTGCCTGGAGTTTTTCGGGCAGGACATGGAAGAAGCCAGCCGCGTGATTGTCGAGCTGTCCAAGGCGTTTCCGTTTCCCGACCAGGGCGAGGATACGCTGGTGGCGCTGGAACATTTCGATGACGAATATGTGCGAGCGATCGACTACCAGGTCAAATCGAGCCGATTCAAAACACCGAAAGCCGTGTTGCTGATCGATGTCGCGGGGCATTCTTTAGATCAGGCGCAGCAAGGCATCGACAAGATCCGCGCGATTCTCGATCAGTACCCCAATAGCGAACTTTTTGAAGCCCACGATGCGGCCGAGGCCGAGCGATACTGGGCGGACCGCAAAAAATTCGGCGCGATTGCACGGCGCACCAACGCCTTCAAGCTGAATGAAGACGTCGTCATTCCGTTGGAAACGCTGGCCGAATTTGCCCGTTTTATCGACGAGGTCAACGTAGAGGAAGAGCGTTATGCCCAGCTGAAGTTCCTTGACCGGGCGGCCGCATTATTCCGCGAACCGCCGGTTGAAGACAATAACGATTCATTCGACGCCCGATCAAGCGTTGCGTTGGAGCTTGATGCAACGGCCAGAAACGCGCTGCCTACCGCCGACGAAAAAACCTTGCGCAGCCTGTCGATCATCAAAAAGTTCAAAAAGGAATTCGCCGAACTGGCGCGCGGCTTCCCCAAAATTATCGCCGCCGTGAACCTTGCCCATCAGGAAGTGCGCGACCGGCGCATCGTGCTGGCGACGCACATGCATGCCGGGGACGGCAACGTGCATGTCAACTTGCCGGTGCTGTCCAACGACCGGGACATGCTGGAGCGCTCGGGCGAAGTCATCGATCAGGTGATGTTCAAGGTGGTCGAATTGGGCGGCGTTGTGTCCGGCGAGCACGGCATCGGCGTCACCAAGCTCAAGTACCTGGAACCGGAGCGCATTGCGGCACTGAGCGCCTATCGCAGCGAAGTCGATCCGACCGGGCTGATGAATCCCGGCAAGCTCGAAGATTTCGCCGTGCTGGAACATATCTTCACGCCGTCTTTCAATCTGCTGGGGCTGGAAGCGCGCATTCTCCGCCACGGCCAGCTGGAAGAGCTGGCGAACAAAATCGCCCATTGCGTGCGTTGCGGAAAATGCAAACCCGATTGCGGCGTGTTCCACCCGGCGGGCAGCCTGTTTTATCATCCGCGCAACAAGAACCTGGCGATCGGCGCTATTATCGAAGCCTTGCTGTTTGATGCGCAGCGCGAATATTCGACAAAATTTGAGCTGCTGCAATGGTTGGAAGAAGTGTCCGATCATTGCACGACCTGTCACAAATGCGCCAAACCCTGTCCTGTCGACATCGATTCCGCCGACGTATCAGTGCTGGAACGCCGGATTCTGGCCGACTGGGGCTATAAGCACACCGCGGCGGCGACCAAGATGACGCTGCGCTATTTGCACAGCGACTCGCCGACCTTCAACAAAGTATTCCGCTTCGGAGTGCTCAGGGCCGGTTTTGTAGGCCAGCAGTTGGGCGCTGTATTAGCCAAGCCGTTGCAACCGAAAAAAGGCCCGTCAAAACATTATCCGTTGCAATTGCTGAGCTCGCCGATGCCGACCGTGCCGGCACTTACACTGCGCGATTTGTTGCCCAACTGCAAGGAAGACCAGGTTTTGGTGTTTGAACCCGATCAGGAAGCCGAACGCACGGTATTCTATTTTCCCGGTTGCGGTTCAGAGCGCATGGTGTCCGACATATCGATGGCCGCCATCCATGTACTGATGGGCTTGAAAACCCGTGTGGTGTTACCGCCGCCGTTCCTGTGCTGCGGGTTTCCAGCCTATGCCAACGGCCAAGCCGAAATGCATTCGCAAAACGGCTTGCGCGTGACCATCCTGTTGAACCAAATTCGCGACATGTTCACCCATCTGGAGTTCGACGGCTGCGTGGTGACCTGCGGAACCTGCCGCGAGGGCTTGAACGAGATGGAAGCGGCCAAGTTGTTCGGCGGTCGGCTGGTCGATATAGCCCGTTATGCGCTGGAGCGGGACTTGCAATTGGCAGGCACCGGCAGCGAGAGCTATCTGTATCACGCGCCGTGCCACGACTCGCTGGACGGCAAGGCGCTGGACGTGCTCGATCAGCTCGGCGGATTCGGCAGCGTTCAGTCGGTACCCAATTGCTGTTCCGAAGCGGGCACGCTGTCGTTGTCGCGTCCCGACATCTCCGCCGCGATGCTGCACCGCAAACGCGAATCGTTGGCGGAAGCTATGCCGGAGCAGGGCAGAGCCACGATCCTGACCAACTGCCCGTCCTGCATGCAGGGCTTGGGGCGGAACAAGGGCATGGGGGTTGATCCGCAGCATCTTGCGGTGGCGTTGGCTGAAAAGCTGTCCGGGAAATCGTGGTTGAAGCAATTTAAGGCGCAGGCGGGGAAGGCTAAGGCGTTTAATTTTTAGCGGGGTGTGAATGGCGTTAGTTTGTAAGTTGGACATGCTTTTTATGCCCAACATTGCGACTGGCACTGCCATTTTCAGTTTTACAATTAAAGAAGAGGGGCAATATACCCATGAATATTCACTCGAAACCTAAAACCCGCCGCCTTATTAGGGCATGGAAATGTTGTGCATACATAGCATGTCTGATCTACGAGGTTTACCAGTGAGCTTCGTTTGCGGTATTTATGGTTACCACATTACCCATCCAATTGATCTACCTTGCCTTGACTTAAGAATTGAACCGTTCACTGGTGACTATACTAATGCCAAGTTAAGAACGGACAACCACCAAAGCTACCAACTAACCGCCATATTAAAAGGAAAAAGGAAATCGACATCTGACCATTTCCTTTTCAATCTGGAAGCAATACTCTCTTTTATTGAGAGTCGTGATGTGTTGATCACTCCAGCGGAAGAGTTGATCAATGAAGAAAGTCCCTTCTCTCAGTTTCCAGAGAGCATTGCAGGCTCACTACGTGGTAAGGCTAGTAAAGCAGCCATTTTTGATGATACCTTGAATCCTACCGCAAGAACATCATTCATAATAGCAGCGCTTACTCGATTCAATTCTGAAACTGAAAAGTTAGAAAATGAAGCCGAAAAAACGCTCAAGATTCCTCTATTTAATTCTTTGTTCTTCAAGTATGTTGAGTTGTTTCGTCAGAACACAATGTTTCCCGAAATTTCTTACTATCTCCTTTTTTCTGGCTTGGAAGCCTTTGCTATGAGTTGGGCAAATAAAGTCGAGCTCTTTAAAAAAGAGACTCCTGAACAGATTTGCGAAAAATGTATGCAACCAATGCCAAATAAGCGGAGCTACCGTTCTGCCTCTTATGCAATTTACAAATTTCTCAAAAAAGATGGCGATGTGTTTGGCGCTACCGATAGTCTTAAGGCTGATAAGATAGACATTAAAACTAAGATACCCATCAAATACGACAAGTATGCAGCAATGGCTGCATATGCCGAACTTCGGAATAAACTCTTTCACGTAAACGAGTTTAAGGGTTCCATTAAAAAAGGCGAAAAGGAAACTGTTTCACTCGATTTGTTTGATTACTTACGCAGATTAGAATTACTTGTTCAACTAGTCATATTAAAAGAAGTGGGTTTCGACGATGGTGATACAAACTATAAGGCTTGGCTCAGTCTTCAGTAGCCTTGTAGCGCTGTAAGGCGAAAATAATTACGCTAGTCCCCAAGTTCCAGCTACCTGTCTCGCGAAGCTAGAGCTTCGCGTTCTGGGTTCCCACGCTCCATCTCGTATTCCGCTACGCTACATACGAGCTACACGAATATGAGGGAGTATAAGCCGCAACCGATTGAGCGTAATGTCAGGCATGAACCTCAACGAACGAACTTGAAGAATGCGGCATCGGAATGCATTGACCTTCTTCTTTAAGGCCCTCAATGTGAAATTCGATAGCTTCCTGGATAAGTTGCAGCGCCTCTTCGGATGTCTCACCTACGGCTATGCAGCCCGGAAGATCAGGGACATAGGCGCCAAAACTCGTTGGGCCTTCTTCAATAACAACCATATAACGCATATAAACCTCTACTGCTTGAGACCCGCTTGTTTCAGAACACTGATAAGCGTTCCGGGCGGTACATCTACGCTGGGCTTGCCAGCAATTGTGACCGTACCGGATTTAATGGAATGATGAAACTGACGATGGCTTCCTCTTTGCCGCACCAGCTGCCAGCCATCCGACTCAATCAAAGCGATAAGATCTTTAACTTTCATGCCGGGAGTTTAACACAGCCTCTTCTTGAGGCTCAATCAGCAACACGTCTAACGTACATGACAAGGTGTCGCTGGCAGCATTCAAATCCACCCAAGCCGCTTGCAAGCGCCATAAACAAGGTACACGCCAAGACCGCAAACAAAAAGTCCGAAGATCAGCCGGAGCTGCGGCCCCGCCAGTTGGTTTGCGAAGTAGGCGCCAATCCACGAGCCAAGGAACATGGTCGCGGCCAGTATGACGGCCGCCTTAATATCGACGTTTCCGTGCCGGTAATATTCGAATGCCGCGGCGAGACCGACGGGCGGGAGCAGCAACGCAAGGGTCGTTCCGGTCGCCATGTGCTGAGAGAAACCGGCCCAGTAAATAAGCGCCGGTACGATGATGATGCCTCCGCCGATGCCGAAGAAGCCCGCAGCGATGCCGCCGACAATACCGATAATCACGAATATGAGCCATGACGGCATCTGAATTCTCCTTTTGAATAAGGTCGAGTACAAAATTCCTGACGCCGTCCAACATAATCTATACAACATCGCTTGTCCAACAATCGGCTGAGTCTGTCGTATAACCGTGACGAAATAATTATGGGTTTATCATTTGGGTGAGCATGGCGTAACTGATTGCCGGGCTGAAATAAAATCCTTGAACGGTATCGCAGCCGCATTCTTTAAGATAATTCAATTGCTCCTCGGTTTCCACGCCTTCGGCCACGATTTTCAAGCGCAGGCTTTTTGCCATGCTGATAATGGCGCTGACGATGGTATTGGCATCACTGTCTTTAGCGATGTCTTTTACAAAGGCTCGGTCGATTTTAATTTTATCCAGCGGCAGTTTGGTCAGGTAGCTGAGCGAGGAATAGCCGGTGCCGAAATCGTCTATCGAAAAGTTGATGCCGAAGTTTCTGCATTGCGCCATGAAATCGAGGGTCACGTCATGATTTTCCATCATCACGCTCTCGGTAAGCTCCAGCTCCAGGCAAGCGGGGGGAATGCCCGTTTCATCGATAATATCGATGATCTGAGCGAACAGCTGCGGATTTTGCAATTGCCGCAACGACAGGTTGATCGCCACCTTGATCCTGGGGTGTCCTTCCGCCAACCAGGTTTTAATATCGCGACAGGCTCGCTGCAGCACCCACAGGCCTATTTGCATGATGAGCCCGGAGTCTTCGGCAATGGGGATGAATTCGGCAGGGGAGATCATGCCGCGCTGGGGATGCGGCCACCTGATCAACGCTTCCACGGCGACCATTTTACCGCTGGAAAGATCGATCTGCGGCTGGTAGTGCAGTTGGAATTGATGCTGGTCCAGCGCCAAATACATATCTCTTTCCATCACCAGGCGATACTCGATTCTGGCGTTCATCTCGGAATCGAAAAAACAATTCCTGCCGCCGCCCGATGCCTTGGCATGGTACATGGCGATGTCCGCATGTCGGGTCAGCGTATCGCTCTCCAGTCCGTCGTTCGGGTAGATGCTGATGCCTATGCTGGTGCCGATGTTCAGCAAATATTCCTCAACGTCGAACGGTGCATTAATGGCTTCAATGATCTTGCTGGATACATGAGCGGCTCCGTCGGCTCCGGTATTGGGCAGCAGCACGACAAATTCGTCGCCGCCCAACCGGCCCGCCATATCGCCTTTGCGCAGACAGTCCTTTAGCCTGTCGCTGACCTGTTGCAGCAACAGATCGCCGCGATGATGACCTAGCGAATCGTTGACGATCTTGAAGTTGTCCAGATCGAGAAACAGCAAGGCGAAGCTTTGATTCTCCCGGCGGGAACTATGGATGGCCTGGTCGATGCGTTCGTGGATCAGGAAGCGATTGGGTAACTGGGTCAGGGAGTCGTAATGGGCCAGACGATGAATCTCTTCCTGCGACTTGACGTGTTCGGTAATATCGATAAGCGTGACGGTGATGTTAAGAATTTCTCCTTCGTCGTTGAATTCAGGAAAGGCGTTCGCCATGACCCATCTATTGTCGCTAAGGTCGGATCTGACTATGCCGATGACCAGGTTTTTTACCGCCTTG
Organism: Methylobacter tundripaludum SV96; assembly: GCF_000190755.2. GTDB lineage: Bacteria > Pseudomonadota > Gammaproteobacteria > Methylococcales > Methylomonadaceae > Methylobacter_A > Methylobacter_A tundripaludum. The sequence continues at coordinate 2,453,320 of NZ_JH109152.1, forward strand.
TTCTGGCGGATAACCTGATTCGCCGGAAATTGATCGAAACGCATCGGGGTTTCGTCTTCGCAAATAAAGGCGCATTCGAAATCGGCGGCAACCTTGCCCAATATCTGTTGCTCATTCAGTCCCAGCAGGTTGCAGGTTTGCCGGTTGCAAGAGGCAACGCGGGTATCCGGGGCATGAATCATTATGCCTGCATTGATTTGCTCAAGCAGGAAACGATGTTTTTCTTCGCTTTGCCGGAGCGCGTCCTCAATCTGAATAAGTTCAGACATATCTGTCCAAGCGCCAATGATTTCAATAGGTTTGCCGGATTGATCAGTGACGAGTCTGGCGCGGTCCCTGATCCATTTCCAATGACTGTTTTTCATCTTGAAACGGTATTTACGCAATAGCGATTTACCGGCATGAATAGCGTTCATGCCGGAAATAACCAGATCCCGGTCCTCCGGGTGAATATTGTTTATCCAGAAATCCGGGTTGTGCAGAAATTCTTCAGCTTTATACCCAAACAGGTCCTTGATGTTATCGGATAAAAAAGTAATGCCGAAAACACCATTAGGCTTGCAGGTGTAAATAGTGACGGGAGCCTGCGACAGTAAATGCGCCAGTCGATCAAGTTTTACCTCGGGACTGTCGATGTCGGCATATTGGAAGACGTTGTCAAGTGTTGCAAGTTTATTCATGAACCACCTTTACTGATCGGTTTTCTGCATGCGTCGGCTACTTAAGATGATTCCCGGCAGGAGCGGCGTAAGCACTCCTGCCGGGGTAGTTTTAGTCTTAGGAATTACCCAATGCCAGTAGCGGGTCGGTATGTTTCAATCCGAACGCTTCCGCCACGGCGGGATAAGTTACGGCCCCGCGATAGGTGTTGAGCCCGTATTGCAACGCCGTATCTTTACGCACCGCGTCCAGGCCTTCGTTGGCCAGACGCAAGGCGTAGCCGGCCGTTTGGTTGTTCAGCGCAAAGGTGCTGGTGCGCGGCACCGCCCCCGGCATGTTGGCAACGCAATAATGCACCACGCCGTCGATTTCATAAGTCGGATGGCTATGGGTCGTAGGGCGCGTGGTCTCCACGCAGCCGCCCTGATCGACGGCCACGTCAACGATCACCGAGCCTTTGCGCATGGTCGGCAGCATGTTATGGGTAATCAGCCAGGGCGCTCGCCCGCCGTGGATTAAAATCGCGCCGATGACCAGATCGGCGGTGTCGATGACTTCTTCGATAGTCGATTCATTGCTGATGCGCGTTTGCAGTTGCCCGCGGTAAATATCATCCAGATATTTCAAGCGGGCATGGCTGATGTCCAGCACCGTGACTTGAGCGCCCAAGCCGACCGCGACCCGTGCCGCGTTGGTGCCGACGATGCCGCCGCCCAAAATCACGACATTGGCGGGGGCGACGCCCGGCACGCCGCCGATTAATACGCCGCGGCCGCCATGCGATTTTTGCAAATAGGTTGCGCCCGCTTGCGTCGCCATGCGCCCTGCAACCTCGCTCATCGGTATCAATAACGGCAAACTGCCGTCTTCGGTTTGTACGGTCTCGTAAGCGATACCGGTGGTGCCGCTGGCCAACAGCGCGTCGGTCAGCGCTTTATCCGAAGCCAAATGCAGATAGGTAAACAGCAGCAAGTCCTGACACAGATAACGATATTCCGATGCAATCGGCTCTTTTACTTTGACCACCATGTCCGCCGCCCATGCATCTTCAGCGAAGGGGACGATTTGGGCTCCGGCAGCTTGATATTCCTGGTCCGAAAGCGAGCTGCCTTCGCCCGCGCCGCTTTGCACCAGCACCTGATGACCCCGGCGCGTTAAGGTCTTGACTGAGCCCGGCGTCAGACCGACTCGATTCTCGTTGTCCTTAATTTCTTTGGGTAGTCCGATTAGCATGATTTGACTCCTGATGAGTGGAATGTAATACGCGGTAATAAAAGTCTTGCAGGCCGAGTTTATCCGCAAGGACATAAGAGCGTAGCATAATCCGACGCGATTTTTTCAGTTACAGCTTAATGCGCGTGTCCCGTTTAATAAAACAACATTATTAGATATAAATATCTAATAAATAGATGATGCGGCGTTTATTTTTGTAAAAATTACCGTTTTTTTGACAGCGCCTGACGACTTAAGGTGTTTTAAAAAAAGCAATCCGGCCTGATCACCGATAGGCAGGCAGTACTAAGGACTCCATCAATAATAACTTCCGCTTAGGGTTCCCACGCTCTGCGCTCGTCGTTATACACAAGTGCCTGCGCGCTGTCGCCATTCCGGCAGTCCCTTACCGGGCGTTGGGTAAGAAACATGTCGATAGGCAGACCTTCCAGGTTTTTAAAACCTGGAAGGTCTAACTTACAACGTTCTGAACGGGTGGGACATTACCCTCGTTCCCACGCGCCGCGTCACTGCCATTAAGTTAAGAAAAAAGCTCCCTCTCCTGCGCGCTAGTTCCCAAGCTCCTGCTTGGGAATTCAGTACGGGAAGCTCTAGCTTCCCGGCTCGCAAAGCTGGAGCTTTGCTCACTGGGTTCCCAAGCGGGAGCTTGGGAACCAGCGTAACCCAGTCAGGGCCGCTCCAGCGTCCCGAACCGCAGAGCAGTTCAGGCTGCCTTCCCACGCAGAGCGTGGGAACGATGAGTTTATGTTTCGGGAGACCCTATCCTAAGAGCCGATCAGCTTACGTCGTCGACTAATCGATAGCCCACGCCGACTTCGGTCAGCAGATAACGGGGACGTGCCGGATTGACTTCCAGTTTGTGCCGCAACTGCCCCATGTAAATCCGCAGATAATGCTGGTCGTGAATATGCTCGACGCCCCAGACTTCCTTGAGCAGTTGGCGCTGGGTTACCACGAGGCCTGCATGACGAATCAGTATGCTTAACAGCCGGTATTCGATCGGCGTTATGTGTACTTCATTACCGGCGTTGAAGACTTTACGCCGTACCAGATCGACCTTTAGTTGGCCGGTTTCAAAGGTTTCGCTGCTGCTGATACTGCGGGTGACGCGGCGCAGCAAGGCTTGCAGGCGTGCATGCAGCTCTCCGCTGCCGAACGGTTTGGTCATGTAATCGTCGGCGCCGGCATCCAGCGCCATGATCTTGTTTTGCTCCTGGCTGCGGGCCGACAAGATTAGCACCGGCAAGTCGGATAGCTGGCGCAAACGCTGGGTGACCGAAATGCCGTCTATGTCCGGCAAGCCTAAATCGAGTATCACCAGATCGGGGCTGTCGCTTTTGATCATTGACAGCCCGGTCTTGCCGTTTTCGGCCTCGATGATGCGCCATCCCCGATTGCAGAGCGTGGTTTTCAAAAATCGCCGGGTTTGCGGATCGTCTTCAATGATTAATATCAACGGATTGGCTTTGTTCATGATGTCCCCATTCCCTCAGGCCAATTGATCTGGGGCGGCTCATGGAGCGGTAAATAAATGATAAACGACGCGCCTTTTTCAGAACAATTAGCGGCATGAATCGTTCCGCCATGCGTTTCAATGATCGTCCGGCATAAGGTCAATCCGACGCCCACGCCGTTTTGCTGAGTTTCGGATTCAAGGCGGTAGAATTTATCGAATATTTTTTCTTCCATGCCTTTTGCAATACCCAGGCCGTAATCGGATACGGTGATTTTTAACGCAGTCGGCAAGAGCTCCGCGCTGATGTCGATAGGGCTTCCTGCCGGGGTGTATTTGATCGCGTTTTCGATCAGATTGGTCAACACCTGTTCGATCAGTACTGCGTCTATCCAGAGCAGCGGCAAATTGTCGGGCAACAGCGTCCTGACTGGACGAGTGCCCAGATTTTTTTCCAAGCGGTGCAGCGCGCTGCCGACAATTTCTTCAATCGTGTTCCATTCCTGATGGAGAATAATTTCTCCGCTACTCAGTCTGGCCATATCCAGGATTTTATTGGTCAGCTCCGAGGTACGCTGCGCCTCTTCGAGTATGACTTTGTTGAAATCGAGCTTTTCTTCCTCGGAAAAACCGGCGCTGTTCTCGACCAGGGCGGTGCTTGCGCCAATGATACGGGTCAATGGGGTGCGCAAGTCATGCGATATAGCGCTCAGCAACTCATTGCGCAGCGATTCCGTCTCGGCTTTAAGACTGGCGTTGTTAGCCTGTTCGGTTAAGCGTAGGCGTTCCAGGGTTTGCGCAATCAAGTTCCGGAAAGTATCGAAAAAAGTGGTTAATTCAGGGTTGGACAATGCAGACAGGGTTACGAATTGTATAGCGAGTACGCCGAGCCTGGTTTGCGAATATTCAAGCGGGAAATAAATCGGTGTATTCAGCTCGTAATGGCGTTCAAGGGTGCGCAGCTCAAAGGCGCGTTGCGCGGCGGCCAGATTAACGCCGCGCAGGGATTGCCGGAGCGGTTTTGCGCCAGGGTAGTGCAGCTGATTATTAGCGTCCGGAAACAGCAACACAGCCGCCGCTGCAAAATCATCGTGAATATGCTGCACGGCAATACGGGCGACGGCTTGGCTATTTTGGGCGTCGGACAAAGCCTGGCTTAAGAGGTACAGCGCATTAGTGCGATTTTCGCGTTGCCGGGCAATTTCTGCTTGCAGGCGCGCCTTTTCCAGTAAATTGCTGGTGACATTGGCGACGACTATCATCACCGCCAAGCCGACGATGTTCTCAATATCGGAGATGGCGAATGAAAAAGTCGGAGGGCCGAAAAAAAAGGCGAATACCGGTATGCTCAGCAACGAAGCCGTCATCGACGCACCGCGGCCATAACGGCTAGCTACCAGAAATATCCCTAGCAGATAGGTCATCAAAATGCTGGCGGTTCCCAGCACATGCCGTAACGGCCAATCGACCAATGTGCAAATAACGGGTGCCGCTATACCCCATAGGTAACCCAGCAAACGCTCCGAACGACGGCCACGGTTTAGCACCATCGCCGGTAATTGCTGACCTTGTTCGCTTTCCGGTTGCTTGTGCTGAGCGTTGTTGCGCAAGATTGTCCTCCGAAGCCGTTCGTGTTCCGGTGCTTTCAAAAAGATTGGGCGTTTACCAGGAAATGCACGCCGATACTGGCAAAGTAGCTTAACAGAATCACCGGAAACCACTTCAGATGGCTGCTGAAGGTGTATTGGCCTTTGGCCTGGCCCAGCAAGCCGATGCCCGGCGCCGAGCCTATCGCCAGCAGACTGCCGCCGATGCCCAAGGTCAAGGTTAACAGCAGCCATTGGCCTTGCGTAATGTCGGGGTGCATGGTGAGGACGGCGAACATCAGGGTGCCATTATCGACAAATGCAGACGACAAACCAATTGAAATATTAGCCAGGGTCGGGCTTAATTGACCGTACACAATTTTGGAAATGGCATCCAGATAACCGATGTAGCCCAAACCGCCGATTCCCATCATCGCGCCGTAGAAAAACAGCAGGGTATCCCACTCCAGACGCCCGACTTTTTCGAAAATATCAAGCCTGATCGCTTCAAGCCTTTTGGCTTCAAGGATTGATGAATTGATTTCATCGCTATTCAAAGACAAGTCAAATTCCGATGGTTTTTGTATGCGTGAATCAGTGCTTTTTTGCAGATAATAATAAAAGAACTGCAATAACGACAAGCCGGCCATCATGCCGGCAGCAGCCGGCAAATGTAGCGTCATATCGAACGTAACCGCCAGGCCGATGGTTACTCCGAACAGAAAGATGATGCGTTTGGCGCCACGCGGCAGGTGTACTTCTCCAGCTTCGATAGTCGGTTTGTCTTTGGGAACCGCAAAATGCATCGCCGCAGCCGGAATCAGAAAGTTCACCAGACAGGGAATGAATAACTTGAAAAATTCGGTAAACGCCAGCACACCGTGCTGCCAGACGAACAGGGTCGATATACCGCCTAGTGGACTGAAAGAACCTCCGGCATTGGTAGCGACAACAATGTTGATGCAGGCCAAAGACACAAACCGAGGACTGTCTTTGCCGACGGCGACCACCACCGCTCCCATCAACAACCCCGCTGTGAGGCCGTTGATGATGCTGGAAATTGAAAATACCAGCCATCCGGTAATCCAGAACAATTGCCGGTAGCTGAAGTGTCTGCTGACCAGCCAGACTTTCAATGCATCAAAGATCTGCATATCTTTCATCGCATTCAAGTAGGTCATCGACACCATAATAAACAGCAGCAATTCAATATAAGTCTGCAAATTGCTCTTAAAGGCCGTTACGGCAAGCTGGTCAAGGCCTCGCTGCTGGTAGGTAAAAACGATCGCAAACCAAATCAACGTCGCCGCCAGCAACATCGGCTTGGATTTACGCAGCTCGGTAGCCTCTTCGAACGTCGCCGCCGCATAAGCCGCCACCATCACAGCCAGTGAAAAATACCCGACCCAATGATGAGTCAGGTCAAGCCGCTGCAATACCGGTGTTGCCGTTTCTACCCCGGCAACTCCCAATGTCGGCAACAGTAAAGCCGCTATTCCAAGTAGACGTAAACTACAACGCACGATGTTCCCCTGTATCTGTATAAATTGAGCGGTTAACCTATAGGCACTTACACAACCGGTAAGTTTCCAGGCGTTCAAAACTGCAACAGATTGTAATGAATGGGGTGTAAAAAAGGCGTAAAGACGCTATGCGTCAAGCTAAGGACTCCATCAATAATAACTTCCGCTTAGGGTTCTCACGCTCTAACGAGCTGGACGGGGGTTGCACCCCCGTCCCTACCGTTTTCGATAACTACTGCCATATCTTCATCCTTCAAACGTTTCGGACGGGGTTGCAAACCCCGTCCAGCCAAACTGACGACTTAAAGTATTTTTTAAAAAAGCAAGCTGACCGGATCACCGGAAGCCGGTGAGTCCTTAAAGGACCACCGGCTTTTTTTTGGCCGAAATCTACGTATTAGCCGCAATTGTAGGTCTGCTTGGCGTAGCGTAACCTCCCAAGCAACGTTGCAACATGTCGGGCGTTAATTCGAACTATGTTCTTAAGAACCTGAGTATTTCTATGCATATATCATTACCTGAATGCAGCCGGACGCCATTAAACGACGATCAACACCGGTTCCTCCAGCAACTCGTTGCCGCTTTATCGCCGGAGCAAGCCGCCTGGATTGGGGGATATTTGACCGGGTTGGTGGCCAACAATTTAACATCCGTCCCAAGCGCCGACGATATTGCCGATATTACCATTCTGGTCGGCTCGCAAACCGGCAACAGTGATGCGTTGGCCGAACAAATGCACCGCTTGGCCGCCGGTCGCGGATTAAAAACGGTCATCAAAAAAATGGGTGACTATAAGCTTCCGCAATTGAAGGCCGAGAAAAACCTGCTGGTCATTGTCAGCACTTACGGCGAAGGCGAACCGCCCGACAATGCCAGGGAATTGGTCGAGTATTTATTCAGCAAGCGCGCTCCGTCACTCAAGCAAGTGCAGTTCGCCGTGCTGGGCTTGGGCGACTCCGGCTATGAGTTTTTCTGCAAAACCGGCGTTGATTTTGATCGCCGCCTGGAAGCGTTGGGGGCAACGCGGATTCATCCGAGGGTTGATTGCGATGTGGACTACGAGGCTGGCGCCGAAGCTTGGATGGATGCGGTGTTGAATGAACTGTCCATGCGGCTGGACATAAAACCCCAAGCGGCAGACTTGTCGTCGCCATCTGTTGCAAGCGTCTTAGCTTATTCGCGCAAGAATCCGTTTCCAGCGGTTTTACTGGAAAATATCGTGCTGAATGGGCGAGGCTCGATCAAGGAAACCCATCATCTGGAATTGTCGCTGGAAGGTTCCGGCCTGACTTACGAACCGGGCGATGTGCTCGGTGTTTATCCGAGCAACGCCCCCGACGTGATCGATGCCCTGTTGCAGACCCTGCATTTTGGCGGTACCGAATGGATTATGCTTAATGGCAAGGACGGCTTTCTTTATGACGCACTGTTTAGTCATTATGAAATCACCGCCATTACCCGGCCTATGGTGCAAAAATACGCCTTGTTGGCGAACAACCGCAAGCTGGATCAGTTGCTGGGCGACAAGCATAAACTGAACGACTATCTGCATGGCCGTGAAATTATTGATCTGGTAACGGATTTTCCAGTTGAGCACCTGTCGCCGCAGGCCTTTGTCGATTGCCTGCGCAAACTACCGCCCCGTTTGTACTCGATTGCGTCCAGCCTGAAACAGCATCCCGACGAGGTGCATGTCACCGTGGCTGCGGTGCGCTACCACTCGCACGGTCGGAATCGTAAAGGGGTTGGCTCGACGTTTCTGGCCGAGCGCATTGACGAGGATGCGACCATTTCTGTTTATATCGATCACAACACTAATTTCAAGCTCCCGGTCGATTCTTCCACGCCGATTATAATGATCGGTCCCGGCACCGGCATCGCGCCTTTCCGCGCTTTTGTCGAAGAGCGTGAAGCGGTGGGCGCGACCGGTAAAAACTGGCTGTTTTTCGGCGACCAGCATTTCGAGACCGATTTTTTGTATCAAACCGAATGGCAGCGTTACCTGAAAAACGGGGTGTTGACCCGTATGAATGTCGCCTTTTCCCGTGATCAGGAGCAAAAAATCTATGTTCAGCATTTGATGGCTGAGTACGGTAAGGAACTGTATGCGTGGTTGCAAGAGGGTGCTCATCTTTACGTCTGCGGAGACGAAAAACGCATGGCGCACGACGTGCATCAGGCGTTGCTCAGGATTGTGGCGGCTGAAACAGGTTCGGACAATGCGGAAGACTATGTGGCGAATCTGCAAAAGGCAAAACGCTATCAGCGGGATGTGTATTGAATGAGGATTAAACGATGGGAAGAATTTCTCCCACGCGCTGCGCTCGTCGTTATACACAAGTACTGTGGCCGGACGGGGTTTGCAACCCCGTCCGAAACGTTTGACGGATGAAGATATGGCAGTAGTTATCGAAAACGGTAGGGACGGGGGTGCAACCCCCGTCCCGCTCGCTGGAGTGCAGGCTTTGCCTGCAAGCGCAAGCAAAGCTTGCACTCCCGTTTGTCTCGTTCCCACGCGCTGCGTGGGAATGCAGTCAAGGCGCGCTGCGCCGCGAGTCGCGGGCAACGTGTCGAAATGCGGAGTGTATCGACGTAGGACGCAGCGCGTCCCATATCGCATTCCCACGCAGCGCGTGGGAACGAGGGCGCTTTCCGTCTCGCGAAGCTGGAGCTTCCGCCTACTGGGTTCCCAAGCAGGAGCTTGGGAACCAGCGTAAACCCCCGTAAACGTTATCAATGGGATGTGTATTCAATGAGGATTAAACAATGGCCTATGTAACGCCGGAAGAATTGGAAGAAGAATTAAACAAGCGGGTTGAAGTCGAGCGGATCAAGGACGCCAGCAATTACCTGCGCGGCACCCTGGTCAAGAGCCTGCAAGACCCGCTGACCGGCGCGCTGGCCGAAGACGACACCCAGCTGTCCAAGTATCACGGTATTTACCAGCAGGATGACCGCGACCTGCGGGACGAGCGCCGCCGACAAAAACTGGAGCCGCACTACCAGTTTCTGGTGCGCATCCGCGTACCCGGCGGCGTGTGTACAGCGATGCAATGGCTGGAAGTGGACCGCATCGCCAATACCTACTGCAACCCTGCCATCCGGTTGACCACGCGACAGGCTTACCAGCTGCACGGTATCGTCAAGCGCGACCTGAAAAGAACCATTGCCGAAATCAACGCCGCATTGCTGGATACCATTGCCGCCTGCGGGGACGTGAATCGCAACGTCATGTGCAATCCCAATCCGTACCAATCGCGGTTGCATGGGGAAGTCTATGAATATGCCCGCCGCCTCAGCGAGCATCTGACGCCCCGGACCACCGCCTACCATGAAATCTGGCTGGACGAGGAACTGCTGTCCTCAAGCCGACAGGACGAAGAGCCGATCTACGGCAAACACTACCTGCCGCGCAAATTCAAGATAGCGCTGGCCATTCCGCCGAGCAATGATGTCGATTTGTTTGCCAACGATCTCGGCTTTATCGCCATTACCGAGGACGATCATCTGCTTGGCTTTAACGTCAGCGTCGGCGGCGGACTGAGCATGACCCACGGCGAGACGTCGACCTACCCACGTCTGGCCGACGTGATCGGCTATTGCCCCAAGCACAAAACGTTGCAAGTCGCCGAGGAAATCGTCAAGATTCAGCGCGATTTCGGCGATCGAACCAATCGCAAACACGCGCGCTTTAAATACACCATCGAGGACCGGGGCCTCGACTGGTTAAAGTTCGAGCTCAACCGGCGCTTGGGCTGGGCTATGGAGCCGCCCAAACCTTTCGTATTCGAACATTCCGGCGACCGCTACGGCTGGGTCGAAGGCGCTAACGACGCCTGGCATCACACTTTGTTTATTCCGAACGGCCGCATTCTCGACACCGAGGATTACCCGATGATGACCGGGCTACGCGAGATTGCCAAAGTGCATGACGGCGATTTCAGGCTCACCGCCAACCAGAATTTGATTATCGGGCAGGTCAGCAGCAAACGGAAACCGGTCATCGACGCCCTGCTGGAAAAATACCGGCTGGCCGACACTCATGACCAGACCGGGTTGCGCCTGAATTCGATGGCTTGCGTGGCTTTTCCCACCTGCGGTCTGGCCATGGCTGAAAGCGAGCGCTACTTGCCGTCGCTGCTCGATAAGCTCGATGTGATCATCAAACAGGCTGGACTTGAATACGATCCGATCCTGATCCGCATGACCGGTTGCCCGAATGGCTGCGCGCGTTCATCGCTGGCGGAAATCGGTTTTATCGGCAAAGCGCCGGGCAAGTACAACCTGTATTTGGGCGCGGGTTTTTACGGCCAACGCCTGAATAAGCTGTACCGCGAGAATATCAATGAGGAACAGATTCTTGCCGAACTAACTCCTATTATTCAACGGTATGCCCAAGAGCGGGAACCGGGCGAACGATTCGGCGATTTTGTGATCAAGGCCGGTTATGTCAAAGCTGTGTTGGCGGGTAAGGATTTTCACTGGTAACGGTTCAAGCTTGTTGTCGATATAGGGCGACTTATCCTGAAGGCCTTAATTTTTTCAGGCGAGACTGTAAAATATGGTGTCATATTGTCACCACTATGACATAATTAAATTTCCGATAAGTGAAAAAAATATCGACACGCCAATATCGACCTAACATAGGTTATGGGTAACTACGGTAACTAATTCATATGCAGCAAAAATCAATAGAACGAGGCCGTATTACGGCAAGGGTTTCTCTGTCAATACAAGAGAAACTCCAAGAGGCAGCAGATTTAACGGGCGCTACGCTGAATCAATTTGTGGTTCAAGCCGCGCTTGAAAGGGCTGAGCAGCTTATTGCGCGTGAAACGACAATCAGCTTGACCCGTAAAGATGCCGCCATGTTATTCGCAATGCTTCAGAAGCCATCTGCCCCCAATAGTGTTTTGGCAAAGGCATCCGAGCGTTATAAAAACGAGGTAGAAAGTGGCTTTATCAATACGGAGTCTAGATCGATCACATGACTTGAACAGTTTTAATTGCGGCAATATAGCCCTTGATGCCTGGCTAAAAAATACTTCGCGGCAGCACCAGAAAAAAAATATATCCCGCACCTTTGTACTGATGCAGGACGAAATAATCATCGGTTATTATTCACTTGCGATCCGAGGCCTCATGCTCACAGAAGCATTGCCGAAAAACATGAAAAAATCCCTCCCCTTAAATGTGCCTGCAATGACGCTTGCCCGTTTAGCTGTATCGCTCCAGGAGCAAAAGAAAGGTCATGGCGAACGTCTGTTGCTTGATGCCATGACGCAAGTTAAAACGGCCTCTCGCTTAATTGGCGGCAGCTTTTTATTTGTCGATGCAAAGGATACAGAATTGGCAACTTTCTATGCCCGCTATGGGTTTGTAGCGCTCCCCGATGCTCCACTTACTCTGTGCATGCCTATCGCGGATATCCCTTAAGCCGCAAGTGACCGAGAAAATGCAATCGAGCAATAGCCGCCGCTGGCTTGACGAGATCCAGAGACAGCGCCGGAATATCCTATGCGCTGTCGCCAACGCATTCGCCGTTCTTAAACAGCAGATAATAACCGGCTTCCATTTTATGCCACTGTTCATTGCTGGTTAGCGGCAGCGTGGCGATGACGGTGACCACATCATTGGCCGTGGTTTCCTGATTAAAATCGATCGCGACATCTTCGTCAATCAGCCGGGCCAACCCGAATGGCGCGCGCCGGGTAAGCCAGTGCAAGGTGTTGCTGCAAAAGCTGAACAAATAGTCGCCATCGGAAAGCAGGATGTTGACGATGCCGAACTGCTGCAATTGGAGACACAGCTCGCCCAGGTAACGGAACATGGCTTGCATGTTTGCGGGTTTGTGCGGGTACTTTCGATCCAGTTCGTTGAGCAGCCAGCAAAATGCCGTTTCGCTGTCGGTATCGCCGACCGGCAGATGTTTCCCGGACTGTTGCAAGGCCTGATAGTCGGTTAATTGGCCGTTATGGGCGAAAGTCCAAAAACGGCCCCATTGTTCGCGGGTGAAGGGATGGGTGTTTTTCAAGGCAACAGGGCCCCGATTAGCCTGCCGGATGTGGCCGATAACGGCGCGGCTTTTAATAGGGCAGGCTTGAACCAGTTTGGCAATGGGCGAGTCGCAGCAGGGCGCGGGGTCTTTAATGGTGCGGCAACCCTGGTCTTCGTAAAAGGTAATGCCCCAGCCATCCCGATGCGGTCCGGTGCGTCCGCCGCGCTGCATCAGGCCGGTAAAACTGAAGCGAATATCGGTCGGAACATTCGCGCTCATACCCAATAATTCACACATGGACTTTCCTCACAATGTCATGACGGCTATCGCCATTACAAACTCTCGTTTTTAATCCCGAACGCTAGCCATTGGCGCTGACTCCGACATCAAGCGATTCCGGCGAAAATACCGGTGCCGAGGCGCGTTCGTAATAATTGCCCTGCACCAGATCGAAACCGGTATTGCGAGCCAGCAGATCGGACTTTTTTTGATCGATTTGTTGCAGGATGCTTTGCCCGCCTGTTGAAACGACCAGCGCTTTTAAATCGCGCAATTTTTCAAACATGGCATTGTCGCGGACATGGTCAAGATGCCGCGCCGACAAACTGACGTAATTCGGGGACAGCTTGCTAATCAGATCGAACGATTGGCCTTCCTGCGCGACATAATCGAACTTAAGCGCGATTTGATAGCCCCTGTGCCGGTAATTATCCAGGCCGGTGACCAGTTCCTGGTAATGCCGGGCATAGTTGCTGTTTACCGCCATGATGATGACGACATTCTTGGTTTCCAGGCCGCATTGCCCGATTACTTCTTCAAAATAGGCGCCGTGATCCTTTTTAACGCCCAGTATATGGCGCGGATCGACTTCCACGAACAGCGCGCCCTGCAAATGGGTGATGGGCAGGTAATTGAGCATATGCACGGTGCGGGATAAGCGATCGAAATTGATGATGGATTCAAAATCGCTGGCTTGGTGAGGATGGTTACTCAGCAAATTTTCAATTTCGTCCGAATACAGGTATTGGACTTCATGGGTGGAAACCTTAAGTTTCGCGGCGTGGCCGACGATCTCGGCGGGTTTTTGCGCCAGGCGTATTGGCGAAAAAACACTGCCTATTTTGATTTGACCGAACAGCGCGCTTATTGTTCCTTCTTCCAGAAGAAAGGGACGAAAACTGGAGCGATGCTCTTGCCCGAAGCGGTCATTGAAATATTCAACTAGATTTTGTAATGGCATGAATTTATCCTCAGGTCTGATAAAGGGTGTACTTATCGGCGGATGTTCCGCTTCAGGTTGTATGGGCTGTATTGCAGTGGATTCAAATCGTAAAGAATTTGTACCTTTTCCGGTTTAAAAAAAAAGGCGGGTCGAAACCCGCCCCGAAAACGATCCTTGTACAGAGAGGAGGTACACATAAAAATGACATCAAACACACGTTGCAAACACTGCCGTACTATTTTTTACGGCAGTTCTTTGTGGTTGGATATAGCTTAGGGGGATTTTTACTTTTAATAAAACGATATTATTCGATAGTTGCATCTAATAAATAGATAAAAAGCGCGGTTCATGCAACAAAGCTTTTTAAATCTCTTTTGGGACTTCCTTCATTCGATGGGCGAAGCGGATTATGCGTGATATGACCTGCTTTTCTGGGGGAAGCGCACCGGCAATTCACCTGATGGATTGCTTAAGCCCAGTCGTTGCGCCATTTCCATCGCACAAACCTGGATACAAAGCAATTAGCGCGCCATTTGTAGAGGCAAATTGTCGCGCGGCAATCGGTCACATTTTCAAGGCGGCATTTAGTCATTAGAATGCATGCAACTCTTGTATGCGCTCCCTCTCCTAAAGGGATTAGAGTTAGCTATCCTTCCTCTCTGTGCGGTCAGCAGCCCTGACCGCATCTTTTTATCCTACGGAAACGGCATTACTCAACTGACGTATTCCGCTCTATTAATGATCAAGATTTGACCGGACAAATCGCTTTCCATAAAGCGGGTCACGCCACTGCCTTTACCTTTACAACAAGCAAAAACACTGCCGCCGGTATTGAAAGCCATTGAACATTTAGGCTAACTATAATCGGCGCTAAGCCGTGTCTTGCAAGGCTGTAGAAAGTAACAAAAGCCGAATGCTGTGTATCTATTTATTAGACATAATCATCGAATAATATCATTTCTTTATTCATTACATGCTGCACTAAACTATTTTCCGGCAATAAGGTTGATGGGAGGAGGGGGCATGTCGGTATTAAAAAAAGCAGGCTATTTCACTGCATGTCTGGAAAGCGGGATGAATTCGAGTTTTCGGCAGCATAGTCCATTCGTTACCGGTCGTATTCAACTGAACCATGCCGGTTGATTATCCGGTCGGTTGCGGCTGCAACGCTTTTCAGGGCTATTGGTTTGGTCGTCCGCTGCCTGGCGCTGAAGTTTTATCGAAATTGGATAAAGGCTAACCGACCTGCGCAAGATCATTGCAAGCTCACCGGCATCCAGGGCAGGGAAACCGGTTGAATCCGCCGCATCGTCAAGCACGGCAACTATAAAATCGAAAAGAAAACGTATCATGTTTAAGAACTTAACCATCAAAATACGCTTTATACTGATCCTGGGCACTTTGGTTATCGGCTTCTCGCTGTTCGGCATTGCGACATTCAAGGCCATGACCACGCTTAATGTTAACGGGCCGGTTTACCAGCGGATTGCGCAAGGTAAAGACATTATTGCCGATGTGCTGCCGCCGCCCGAATACATCATCGAATCCTATATGGTGGCGCTGCAACTGACAGTTGCCGAAGACTTTTATGATCTGAAGACGCAAGCACTGGTATCGCGATTTAAAAAATTGAGATCGGCATATGATGCCCGTCACAGCTTTTGGTTAACCCAGCCGTTGGATCAGGAGCTTCATGATTTATTGCTTGAACGTTCTTACCTGCCCGCGCAGGCTTTTTATGCCGAGGCCGAACAACGGTTTCTGCCTGCAATCCAGGCCGGAGATCGCGACGGCGCACTCGCCGGTTTTCAGGAAATGCGTCGCTCCTATGACCAACATCGTGTCGTTATCGATGAGCTGTTGCGCTATACAGCGGCGCGCAATGCCGAGGACGAACGGCAGGCGCAGGCGATGACCGGCCGATACAACATCGGTTTGCTGGGTATTTTCTCTTTCAGTGTTGCAATGGCGATAGTGCTGACCGTATGGGTCAGTCGCGGCATTTTACGCTCGCTCAAAACCGCCCAACAGGTCGCGGGAGCCATTGCCGATGGCGACCTGAACTCCAGTATCGACATTCACCAAAGCGATGAGATCGGGGATTTGTTGCGCTCCATGGAAACCATGCAACAACAATTGCTGGCGCGCATAACGGCAGACCGTAAAGCGGCGGACGAAACCCTGCGCGTCAAGATCGCGCTGGACAATGTCAGTACCGGGGTCATGATTGCCGATAACGACCGCAACATCATCTACGTTAACCGGGAAGTGATCAATATTTTTGGCAAGGCCGAAGCGGAAATTGGTCGGCAATTATCGAAATTCTCAATGAATGGGTTGATCGGCGCCAACATGGATTTTTTCCACAAAAATCCCTCGCATCAGGCAAACATGCTCAACGCCTTAACCGGCGCCTATGAGGCCAATATGACGGTAGGCGGTCGCTCGATGGTGGTGACCGCCAATCCGGTCGTCAATGAACAAGGTCAACGACTCGGCACGGTAGCCGAGTGGCATGACCGCACCGACGAGGTAACGGCGGAGAATGAGGTCGCGGCGATTGTCGAAGCCGCCGCTATGGGGGACTTCAGCATGCGATTCGATGTGAATGGCAAGGAAGGTTTTTTGCGCCATTTGGGCGAAGACATCAACCGGCTTGTGCAAACCAGCGAAACCGGCCTCAATGAAGTGGTGCGTATCCTCAACGCCTTGTCCCGTGGCGATTTGACCGAAACCATCACCAACGACTATGCCGGTACTTTCGGGCAACTCAAGAACGACTCCAATACCACGGTGGAAAAGCTTAAAGATATTATCAGCCAAATCAAGGACGCCACCGACAGCATTAACACCGGAACAAAAGAAATCGCTTCAGGCAATAATGATTTGTCATACCGCACCGAGCAACAAGCCGCCAGCCTGCAACAAACCGCCGCCAGCATGGAAGAGCTGACCTCCGCCGTGCAGCATAATGCCGCAAACGCCCAGCATGCCAACCGGCTCGCCGTTGACGCATCCGACATAGCCGGCAAAGGCGTTGACGTGATCGGCCAGGTTGTTGCGACCATGAATGACATCAATGAGTCTTCACGTAAAATCGGGGACATTATTTCGGTGATCGACGACATCGCTTTCCAGACCAACATACTTGCCCTCAACGCCGCGGTAGAAGCCGCCCGGGCGGGAGAGCAGGGCAAAGGTTTTGCCGTCGTGGCAATTGAAGTGCGAAATCTTGCGCAGCGCGCTACGACGGCTGCTGAAGAAATTAAAAACCTGATTAATGATTCGGTCGATAAGGTTGCAGGAGGCAGTAAGCTGGTTAATCAGGCAGGGCTGACGATGAGGGAAATCGTCGCCTCCATTCGCGGCGTTACCGATACGATGACCGAAATTACCTCCGCCTCCGCTGAACAACGTTCCGGCATTGAGCAGGTCAATCAAGCCATCGCCCAAATGGACGACGTAACCCAACAAAATGCCGCTTTGGTGGAGCAAGCCGCGGCAGCGGCGGAATCGTTGGAAGAACAGGCGCAAAACCTGGCGGTCACGGTGAGCGGCTTTAAAGTGGGGGACCATTCAGGCAGCTCTTACCGACTTATTCCTCATTCGACAGCGCCTGCAACCCAGCATAAAGCGCAGTTGGCAACCGTTGATGCCGGCGGCTGGGAAGAGTTTTAAATGACAACGATCAGTCGCTTGAAAGTGAATAAACCCAAAATAGTCGATCGATTGCTCAATATTTGCAGCGTGAGTGATCGGTCTAAAGCGCAGTGATTTGAAACAGACTTCATTTTGAAATAGAAATCAAACAAACATAGGACAACAACTCTTAAAAAATAGAACTACTCGCCTGTTATAATGCGTATTTTTTTAACGCATTAAAACAAGGGCGCGTTTTTATGAATTGGGGATACACTTTTTCCGGTCTTGCAGTAGGTCTGTTGGTGGGTTTGACCGGCGTAGGCGGCGGTTCGCTGATGACGCCATTGCTGGTCTTCCTGTTCGGATTCAAACCCGCCGTCGCGGTGGGTACCGACCTTCTGTTTGCCGCCATCACCAAAACCGGCGGCGTGTGGGTGCATCACAACAAACACAGCTCGGTCGACTGGAAAATCGTCGGCTGGCTGGCGCTGGGCAGCATACCTTTTGCCTTGGCTACCTTGTTTGTACTCAAACATTTTATGGAAGTCGGTAAGGAAACCACAGGGGCGATTACCTTTACGCTGGGCGTTGCGCTGCTGTTGACCGCTTTTTCGCTGATAGTGCGTAGCGTGTTATTAAGCCGGGCGGCGAAGCTTAAGCCTATTGATGATGAGCATAGCACTCCCGAAAATGCCGGTCGCTTCAAACATTTGCAAATACCCGCCACCGTATTGATCGGCGCCGTGCTGGGCATATTGGTGACGCTGTCGTCTGTCGGGGCCGGTGCGCTGGGTACTGTCGCGCTGCTGTTCCTTTATCCCCGAATGACCACGCTGAAAATTGTCGGCACCGATTTGGCTCATGCCATTCCGCTCACCGCAGTCGCCGGGCTGGGTCACCTCAGTCTGGGTAACGTGGACCTGGTTTTATTGGGCAGCCTGTTGATCGGCTCTTTGCCCGGCATCTGGATTGGCAGCCACCTGAGCGCAAAGATCCCGGAAAGAATTTTACGGCCGATTCTGGCTTCCATCCTGTTGCTGATCGGGCTTAAATTCGTACTGCAATAAACCAATAAAAGCGTTCTCAAACATAATGGAACGCAGATGCCGCGGATGAATATGATGAACACGGATTAAATCCTATTTGATCATAATTATCAGCGTCGCCTGGAGGCGCTTACTTTTGGCATCAGCGTTCCATTTTTTTAACTGCTGAGTCGTTACAAGAGGATCAGAACATGACTGAAAACATCCGTCCGCCGTTGCCGCCATTCACTGCCGAAACGGCCGCGCAAAAAGTACGCGCCGCCGAAAATGCATGGAATACGCATGACCCGGAAAAAATAGCGTTGGCGTATACCGTTGATAGCGAATGGCGTAACCGTGCCGAGTTTCTTACCGGCCGCGATCAGATCGTGCAATTTCTCCAGCAAAAATGGGCCAAGGAGCTGGATTACCGCCTGATAAAAGAGCTGTGGGCTTTTCACGATGCGCGTATTGCGGTGCGCTTCGCCTATGAGTGGCATGACGCATCGGGCAACTGGTTTCGATCTTACGGCAATGAAAATTGGGAGTTTGACCAAAACGGCCTGATGAAACGACGCATAGCCAGCATCAACGACTTGCCGATAGCGGACGCGGAGCGGAAATTTCATTGGCCGCCGGGGCCGAGACCCGATGATCACCCCGGCCTGTCCGAACTCGGATTTTGAGCTTATTTAAAGCATAAAATGAGTTTGGCGCCGCTTGATTTATCTGTGATAAGGCTTATAACCAAGAAGGAGGACAACGCGTTTTTTAGGGTTGTCATAACAGAAAAATCAACAGGCGGGTGGGGTATGAATGAAAGTTCGACTGATCAAACCGATATTGAAAAATTGCACTCATTAAAGCGCTTGGCAACGGCCGTGTATCTGTGTCAGGTGCTGGCTTTCGCGTTTGCCGGGTTGCCATTGCTGGTGGGTGTGATTATCAACTTTATGAGGCAGGATGACGTTAAGGGAACCTTTTTGGAATCCCATTTCGACTGGCAGATCAAGACCGTGTGGATAGCTCTGGCCGGTCTTGCATTGTCGGGCTTAACGTTTGAGTTCGGTATCGGGCTTTTTATCCTGATTGCAACGGTAGTGCTGATGGTATACAGGATCGTAGTCGGATGGAGTGCGCTGAATTCTGACCGGCCGGTTAGCGAATGATTAGGCAAGCTTCAAACGCCGAGGGCTAAACGGAGTTTGTCCTGTCGGAGGTTCAGTCAGGTCCCTCAAGGCCGTGCTTTTTAACCCGGATTTAATCATTTCTTAATGTTTACCGCGGCCTATCTTAATGTTCTCTTGGTTATACTTAGCGTTTGTAACTCTACTCGCGCTTACCTCTATGACTAGCCAAGAAAACTTTAGAATTGACCTGTTCAAAATTAAAAAGTCAGCCCTGTCACTCGGTTTGGCGATTGGATTAACGCTGCTCAGCGGCTGTCAGACCTTGTCGTCGTTTTTTCCCGAAGACGAGGAAAAAACGGTAACCATCGAGTTTCCCGAGCCGCAATCGGAAACCGTAGTCACCCACGAATTCGAACTGCCTGACGGCGAAAACATGGTCGGCAGCCTTGCTGCAATCGACACCCGCGAAAATGATGCCCTGCCGGATATTGCCCGGCATTTCGGCCTTGGCTATAACGACATCAGCATAGCCAATTCCGCCGTCTCCCCCTGGACACCCAAGCCGGGCAGTCGCGTTCTGTTGCCTTTGCAATTCATACTTCCCGATTCGCCTCATAAAGGCATAGCGCTGAACCTGGCGAACATGCGCCTGTTTTACTATCCCAAAAAACAGCCGGACAAAGTTTACACCTATCCGGTCGGCATTGGCCGTCAGGGGTGGAATACGCCGATGGGACAGACCAGCATCGTCGCCAAAGATGCCAATCCAAGCTGGAATGTTCCCGAGTCCATTCATCGAGAACATGCCGAAAAAGGCGATTCATTGCCCAAGGTCGTTCGCTCAGGGCCTGATAACCCGTTGGGACTTTATGCAATGCGTCTGGGCTTTCCCGGTTATTTAATCCACGGCACCAACAAACCCTATGGTATCGGCATGCAGATCAGTCACGGCTGTGTGCAGCTTTACCCGGAGGACATTGAAGTGTTGTTCAAAAAAGCCACGGTCGGCATGCCGGTGCGCATCATTCATCAGCCCTATTTGACCGCGTGGCATGAGGACATGCTCTACCTCGAAGCGCATGAACCTTTGCCGAAATGGGCCAAGGAGAAAGCCGGTCTAAGAAAAAAAGTGGTGAAGGATTTGCATGAACTCAGCGCCAAAAAAGGCGTGGCCGTCGATTGGGAAAAAGTCGAACGCATACTCCAGCGTTCGGACGGTATTCCCACGCCGATACTGGTGCAAAGTCCTGATGTGGCGGAACTGTCGGCAAACGCTTTGCAGCTGAAACATCCGGGGCAGTTCTACGACCAACCTGTCGCCGGTGAGTTAAAAGACAGCGACTGGGCCATTTTGGTGGCCAGCTTTAATGACGAAACCAAGGCGCAACAACTGGCAACCATGCTTAATCATCAAGGGCCGATCATACCGGCCCGTAAAATCCAGAAGGACGATGCCTACCAGGTTATCGCCGGGCCATTTAAGAGCAAAACGGAAATGAAAGCCGCGGCAAAACGCATCAAAATGGATTTTGAAATTGATAGCGAGCCGGTAAAGCCGCGATTAACGTCGGTGAATTAGGCAGGATTGATCCTTTGAGCCAAGTGTAGGGGGTTGCTTTATCACGCTATAGCCGAGGAGGGCAATGCATCAAGGTTAAATCCAAGCGTTTCGCTTCCGATTTTTCCCGAAGAATTGTCCACGAAAAGCACGAAAAGCACGAAAAACCTCGCAAAACGGATTCTTTTGACTGCTTTTTTTTCGTGTCTTTCGTGATTTTCGTGGACCTGTTTTTCCTAAGGATTAGATTCTTGATGGGATGATCTTTATCGGAAGTCGCCTTAAACCGGCAATTAAGGGGTACATTGTCACAGGATAGGCTTTATATAGGTAAATCCTATTCATTCATAGCAAGCCGGTATTATACAAATACCTTGTATCGCTTATAAGATAGAGCCTCCATTAACAAGACCATACGAGAAAACTATGAAAACTGCAAAACTGATCGTCATGTACCCACATCCGACCAACCTTGATACGTTTGAGCAACGCTATGCGAATGAGCACGTTCCCATGGCTGTAGAAAAACTGGCAGGAAAAACCCGCTTTGTTGCGTCCCTCATAACGGGCAGTCCAGGCAACGCCTCCGCGCCTTTTCATCGCATTGCGGAAGTTTATTTTCCGTCCATGCAAGCATTGGAAGCGTGTTTGAATTCAGCCGGAGGACAAGAAACAGCGGCGCACGCGGTTGAAATTTCAACGGGGGGCGCGCCGGTGTTTTTAATTGCGGAAGTTGAAAGCTTTGACTTTTAGACCTTGATAATCGAGGGGAGAACGGTCAAATCTCCCCTCAAGCCCGGATTTTGGCGCGGTATTGGGGATGACGTTGGGGCTTACTCCGCATTCCTCTACCGCGCTATCCGCTGCTATGTTAACGCGTGCCGGATTTTCTCCGTATGGGCAGGGTAAAATACATGGTAGTGCCTTTGCCGGAGTGGCTATTGAAATGCAAGGTGCCTTCATGGGCTTCGATAAGTGAGCGACTGATAGATAGTCCCATGCCCATGCCGTCTGTCTTGGTGGTGTAAAAAGGCGTTAATATATTTTGTTGTTGCTCTTCGTCAAGTCCCGGCCCATTGTCTTTTACCCTGACCTGTATGTCATTATTAAGCGTCAATCGGCTATGGATGGTCAATTGGCGTTGCCGTTTTTCGGGTAAGTTTAGCAAGGCGTCAACGCTGTTGCGGATCAGGTTGATGATGACCTGTTCAATCTGCACATGATCGACATAGATAGTCGGCAGGTTGTTTGTCAATTCAAATGTCAGTCTTATGTCGTTTTGCTTAAGTTCATCAATACACAGGCCGACAGCCTCGTGAATCAAATTATTAATGTTGGCGGTTGAGCGCTGTTTTGCATGCGATTTGACGAACTCCCTCATGCGATGAATGATCCGTCCCGCTCTTAACGCCTGTTGCTGGGTTTTGTACAGGATCTCGGCGAGCTTTACCAGATCGGGATGCTCGGTATTAATAAGGTTTAGACTGACTTGGGTATAGCTGGAAATCGCAGCCAGCGGCTGGTTGATTTCATGGGCAATGCCCGAGGCCATTTCGCCCATCAGCCCAAGGCGTGTGACATGGGCGAGTTCGTCCAGGTGCTCCTTGTCCTGCTGTTCCCGGTGTTTGCGCAAACTCACATCACGCACAATATGGGTAAAGTAGTGCTCATTTTCGATAGAAAACTCCGCTATGGATAGATCCAGAGGCACCGCGGAACCGTCTTTGTGAATGCCTTCAATTTCTTGAATTTGACCGATAGATTCTGCTGCCTGGGATGAATCGCCATCGCTCATTTCCTTTGGCGATGCCGGCATGAGCTTGTTAATATTGCAACCCACCAGATCTTCCGGTTTATAGCCGAAAATAGCTTCTACTGCGGCATTAGCGGATATGATGATATTGGACATGTCAAAAGTAATAATGCCCTCCACTGACGCATTAAAAATGGAGTTGAGTTTGGCTTCAATCTGCTTGCGCTGGGTAATGTCGTACATAATCACCAAATGCACGCCTGCGAAATCGTGATGAATCGCAGCGGCACTCGCCAACACGGTTTTAATATTGTTGTTATTACAGCGAATAGCCAGCTCCATAGGAGGAAAGTCGGTCTGTTCCTGTTTGGTTTTTTTCAGTGCCGATTGCCAGGTCGTATCGACCCAGCGACGATAGTCCGGATCGGGGTAGGCTTTCGACTGCCAGTCTGCCACCGTGGGTATATCGTCTACGTTGTAACCGAAGGTTTGTACAAACGCCTGATTCAGGAAGGTGATGTTCCATTGCTCGTCGTTCAGCGCCATCGGCACCGGGGAAACTTCAATAATCGAGCGGAATTTAGCCTCGCTGGCTTTTAGTTCATCTTCCATGAGTTTGCGCTCGGTGATATTTTCATGACTGACGACAACCCCGCGATGCGAACCTTGCAAGGGCAATACATTCATGTGAAACCAGCGCTGTTGAGTGGGCGAGCGGCAAGGATACTCTAAATTAAAGGTTTCCCGCTCGCCCGTCAGCACTGCCGCAATACCGGCCTGAGCAGGATTTACATCATTGCAATGAGGTTGACTACAGCCATTTTTACATATATCCAGATAATTAAGCCCCAGCATATTTTGACGGGATTCCGGTAAGTCATTGTCTTTGGCGAACTGCCGCCACGCTTTGTTGACGGCAACAATAACACCTTGTGCATCCAGCACGGCGATACGCGAGGCCAGCGAGTCAAGTATGCTGACATTAAGGGCATCACTGTCGTGCAGTTTTTCCTCCATCCGTTTACGTTCGCTGATATCGGTTACGAAGCCGTGCCAAAGCACCGAACCGTCTTCTTCGCGTTGCGGCAAGGCGTTACCGAATAGCCAGCGTTCTGTACCGTCGGCAAACCTGAGACGGTATTCATGATGCCACGGGGTCAAGTTTCGCGCTGATTTCCGGATGGCAGGACCGATACTGCCGTAGTCGTCCGGGTGAACAAGGGCAAATGCCTTGGACGCATCCTCGCGAACGTCCTCCGGACTGAGCCTGAATATATCGCAGATGGCTTCACTGGCGAAAGGAAAGCAGGAGCTGCCATCGGCACGCAAGCGAAATTGAAAGACCATGCCGGGCAACTGACACGCTATTTTCTGTAGCCGGTCGAAAGCCTCGTGCTGTGCGGTTTCGGCTGTTTTTCTTTGTTGTATTTCGGCTTGCAGCTGTGCGCTGCTGGGTCTGGACAAGGCGCGGGGAATAATCCAGATCATCAGCACGGCGGTGGCGATGGAAATAATGGCCGTAAGGGCTTTAAGTAAGCCGTCCAGCCAATATAACGGCATCCATATCGTGATAGCCGACAGTAAATGCGTGGTGCCGCAGGCGACAATAAATCCGGCAAACATGGCTGCCAGCCACGGATAGGGAAAATCTTTACGCTGCCGGATAAAATACACGAGCATCAGGGGAATGGAATAATAAGCGAGAGTGATCAGCAGATCCGATCCGACATGTAGCCAAAGCAAGACCGGACTCCACGACAGGCAATAGCCATGAGGAATGAGGTCTTTAATATTAAAAAGGTGATCAATTAATGCTTGCATTTTCCAGGTATGGGGTGAAGTGTGGAAAGGAATGTCATTTCGGGATGACTTAAAGCGCCCTTCGTTCCGTGTGCCGTCATAAAAAACAGGAGTCTAAAACATGCTTGAGCGTCAATGCCTTATACCGATCAGCCCTTTATAACTCAGGAGCTGAAGCAGGCTTAAGGTCGAGCGCATTAAAAAGGCCGTAAACGATCATGCAGGCATACTGAAATCTGGTAGTGTTCAGTCCACCTGGCACAATGCCTCGATACCTTATGAACGTTGAGATCGTACCTCATTCCAATCTGTCGCCCTGATGTGGCGGGAATATCGGAAGAAACCTTGCAGCTGAAACATTCCGAACCTATCTACAATCAACCCGTCATTGAAGAGTTAAAAAATAGCGGGTGTCCAGTTTTGATGATAAAACACAGGCATAACAACCGGTGCTCTGCTTAATCATAGGCCATAAACCGATCGCTCTAAAAAATCGGTGGGTGTTGTACACGTGCCTTTAGGATAGAGAGAACAACTTCGTCAATCAATAAGTACAGTTACCTATGAGTCACGTTCATCCTCTATTGAGTTGAATGGCAGATATCGGGTTTTTCTCTGTGTAGGCAGTGTGAAATAAAAAGTGGTGCCTTTTCCCGGTTTGCTATTGAAATGCAACGTACCTTCGTGGGCTTCGATAAGTGAGCGGCTGATGGATAGCCCCATGCCCATGCCGTCTGACTTGGTGGTGTAAAAAGGCGTTAATATTTGCTGTTTTTGGTCTTCGTCAAGTCCCGGTCCATTGTCTTTCACCCTGACCCGAATAACATTATTGGGAACCAGGTGGCTATGGATGGTTAAGTGGCGTTGCCGTTCCGAGGATAAGTTTTGCAAGGCTTCAACGCTGTTGCGGATCAGGTTGATGAGGACCTGTTCAATTTGTATCTGATCGACAGAGATAGACGGCAAATTGTTTTCCAGTTCAAATGTCAGTCTTATGTTGTTTTGTTTAAGTTCATCGATACACAGGCCGACAGCATCATGGATCAGCGTATTAAGGTCGGCGGTTGAGCGCTGTTTTGCATGGGATTTGACGAACTCCCGCATGCGATGAATGATCCGTCCGGCTCTTAACGCCTGTTGCTGGGTTTTGTACAGGATCTCGGCGAGCTTTGCCAGATCGGGATGCCCGACGTTAATAAGGTTTAGACTGACTTGGGTGTAGCTGGAAATCGCAGCCAGCGGCTGGTTGACTTCATGGGCAATGCCCGACGCCATTTCGCCCATCAGCCCAAGGCGAGTGACATGGGCGAGTTCGTCCAGGTGCTCCTTGTCCTGCTGTTCTCGGTGTTTGCGCAAGCTCACATCACGCACAATATGGGTAAAGTAGTGCTCATTTTCGATAGAAAACTCCGCTATGGATAGATCCAGAGGCACCGCGGAACCGTCTTTGTGAATGCCTTCAATTTCTTGAATTTGACCGATAGATTCTGCTGCCTGGGATGAATCGCAATCGCTCATTGCCTTTGGCGATGCCGGCATGAGCTTGTTAATATTGCAACCCACCAGATCTTCCGGTTTATAGCCGAAAATAGCTTCTACTGCGGCATTAGCGGATACGATGACGTCAGACATATCGTAAGTGATAATGCCTTCCACCGACGCGGCAAAAATGGCGTTGAATTTGGCTTCAATTTGTTTGCGCGGGGTAATGTCGTACAGTATCACCAGATGCTCACCCGTAAAGCTGTGGTGAATCGTAGCGGCAGTCAGCAACACGGTTTTAATGCGGTTATTCTTGCAGTGAATGTCCGCTTCCATTGGCAGGCATTCGGTCTGTTCCTGATTGGCTTTCTCCAGTACCGCTTGCCAGGCAGTCTCGACCCAGTGCCGATAATCAGGGTCAGGGTAGGCTTTCTGCCTCCAGTCCGCCAGAGTGGGAATATCATTGACGCTGTACCCAAAGGTTTGCACAAATGCCGGATTCAGGAAAGAGATGTTCAAGTGCTCGTCATTCAACGCCATCGGCACCGGGCAAGCCTCAATAATCGAGCGGAATTTTAGCTCACTGGCTTTTAGCTCGTCTTCCATCCGTTTGCGCTTGGTGATGTCGCGGCAAAATACACAAAACTGCTGAAACTCAGGCAGGAAGGTGGCAGATACTTCAATAGTAATGGTATGTCCATTTTTATGGAGGAGGCGGGTTTCGAATTGCTCATAGCCCATCGCAACCGCTTTTGCCATATGCGCTTTTATTTGCTCCGATTCTTCTATCGCTTCCAATTGACTGGCATGCATGCCCTCCAATTCATCAACCGAATAACCGCTTATCTTTGCGTAAGCCTCATTAACTTGCAGTACATTACCTTCTAAATCGACTATCCAAAACCCGTCCAGGGATATGTCAATCATGGCTTTGAGTTGATTTAACACCCGCTCAGCCTGCTTGCGTTCGGAGATGTCCAGCGCCACGCCATGGAGTCCGACAATAGCACCGCTGCCATCCCGCATGGCTTCCCCGCGCGCCAACATCCACCCGTGAGTGCCGCCTGCCCTGACCATCTCAAGCTCCAGCTCGTAGGGCCCCCCCGTTTCCTGTGTGTGGAGCATAGCGGCGCTCAAGCGTTCCCAGCTCTCGGGAGTGAAAAACTGGTGGTGCTCAGTGTAACCCGGCACCGGCAATTCCGGGTTTAATCCCAATATATGGTAAAGTTCCTCCGACCAAACGGCATGGTGAGTTGTCATGTCCAGCTGCCAGTTGCCCATATGGGCGATTCGCTGCGCTTCTTGCAGCTCCTTCCGGCTTTGTCGTAGCGCTTCTTCCGCCTGTTTGCGCTCCGAAATATCGGTATGCGTGCCGATCATGCGCAAGGGCTTGCCGTCTTCGCTCCGGCTGACCACCGTGCCCCGCGCCAGAATCCATTTATAGCTGCCATCCTTGCAGCGCAATCGGTGTTCACTGACATAAATGGCCGTCTTTCCAGTCAAGCATGCTTGTAGCACGCCTGCAACGTACGACTGGTCATCGGGATGAATTCGATTTAGCCATTCCTGGTGAGCAGGCAGGATGTCGTTTTCGGCATACCCCAGCATCTCCTTCCAGCGGCTGGAATACTTGGTTTTATTGGTCTGAATGTCCCTGTCCCATACCCCGTCGCCGGAACCCTCAATGGCAAATTTCCAGCGATATTCACTTTCGCGCAACGCATCTTCGATTATTCTGCGCTCGCTAATATCGCGAATATAGGAACTAAAAAAATAGTTGTTCTTTTGTTTCAGCGCGCCGATAGTCAGCTCCATTGGAAATTCCGAAGCATCGGCACGCAAACCGGTAATCTCCAGGCGCGTACCGATAATGTTTGACGTGCCTGTCGCCAGAAAGCGCGATAAGCCTTGCCTGTGTTTTTCCCGATAAGCAGGCGGAACGATTAACTCCGCCATTTCACGTCCTAATGCCTGCTCGCTGGAGTAACCGAAAATATGTTCGGCTTGGGCATTCCAGCCTGTTACGTTGCCGTGATGATCCATACTGACGATTCCATCTAACGCTGAATCGAGCAATAGCTGAGTGCGCGCGATATTTTTCTGTAGCGTAACATTAGCGATGCGTAGCGCTTTCTCGGCGGTTTTTCTTTGTTCTATCTCCGCTTGCAGTTGTGCGGCACTGGGTCTGGACAAGGCGCGGGGAATAACGCTTAGCAGCAGCACGGCGGTGGCGATCGAAATAATGGCCGTAAAGGCTTTAAGCAAGCCGTCCAGCCAATATAACGGTATCCAGATCGTGATAGCCGACAGTAAATGAGTGGTGCCGCAGGCGACAATGAATCCGGCAAATATGACCGCCAGCCACGAATAGGGGAAATCCTTACGCCGCCGGATAAAGTAGACCAGCATCAGGGGAATGGAATAATAGGCGAGCGTGATCAGTAGGTCTGAGGTGACATGCAGCCAAAGTAATACGGGACTCCACGACAGGCAATAGCCATGAGGAATGAAGTTTTTAATATCTAAAAGGTCAAACATCTGTACCCACTTGTCGCGTTCGGACATAGAGGTCTAATCAATGATTATAATGTTTCCCTATGGTATCGTAATTCCCGATTTTGACGGCAATAAAGTTGATAGGAGGCCCTGTTTACTAACTGACGTTAAGCACTGTCCACGAAAAGCACGAAAATATTCAAAGGGATACCACACTGTAGGTCGTCACCCAAAGGGTGAATGGCTAAATCAACGCAATTTCGTGTCTTTCGTGGATCGACCGCGGTTTTTAAGATAATTAGGATAGCCCCGCGTCTTTTTGCTTACCCAAAATGGCATAACAAACCGGTGTTAATATCAGGCTGGCGGTCATGCCCAACAGCAGGCCCGCAGACAGGGACAAGGTCATCGGAATCAAAAATTGCGCTTGCGGGCTGGTTTCCAGCAGAGCCGGTAAGAATCCGGCGAAATTGGTCAGGAAGGCCAAAAAGATCGGCCGGAACCGTGAGGTGCATGCTTCGCAAATCAGTTCCGTGATCGGTTTTTGCGGATCGTGGTGTTCTTTCATGTAATCCAGCAGCACCAGGCTGTCGTTGACGACCACGCCGCTGGCCGCGATCATCCCGACCAACGATTCCATCGATAACGGCAAGCCCGCCAGCCCGTGCGCAATGACCGCGCCGCACCAGGCGACCGGCGCCGCCAGCAGGAAAATCAGCGGCTTTAGATAGGATCGGAACGGAACCGCAATCAGCACGTAAATCACCAGCAGCGAAATCAGGGTGTATTGCCCTAACGCCCCCGTTATGGCCTGCTGTTCCTGACGTTCTTGACCGATGCTGACGCTCAGGCCGGGGTAATTCAAGCGCAGGTTTTTCAATGCCCCGGATTCCAGTCCCGCATAGATGGCGTTGACATCGGCTTTTTGCGGGTCGACCCGCGCCTGCACTTTCAGCACCCGGCGGCGGTCTTGCCGGATCAGCTTGGCGACGCCGGGGGTTAATGTCACTTTTGCCAACGTACCCAGAGGCGCGTGTTGGCCGTCCGGCAGTTGCACCGGCAGCGCCGCCAGACTGTCCAGCGACTGGCGTTCCCGGCGCGGATAACGCACCATCACCTTGACTTCATTGCGCCCGCGCTGCAACCGCTGTACTTCGTCGCCATAGTAGCCGTGGCGGACTTGCGCGGATAAATCTTCGAGACGTAAACCCAAGCGCTCCGCTTCCGGTTTCAAGGTCAAGCGGATTTCCGGCTTGCCCGGTTCGCTGGAATCGACCACGTCGTAAACGCCCGGATAGGCGGCAAGCGTATTTTTAAGTGTCTCGGCCGCTTTGGGCAGTAACTCAGGATCGGCGGTACCGAGATCGAACTCGATGTCGTAAGGTACATCGCCTTCCTTGTAAAGAAAATCGATCTTGGTGCGCCCCAAGTCGCCGACGCGTTTGCGCCACTCGTTGATAAAATCCTCGACGACTATCCGTTGCCGCCCCTCCGCTGAAAATTCGGTCCAAAAGCCCGCGCCGTGCTCAAAGATCATGGTTTCCAGCCCGACTACGATGCTGGCTTTTTTGAGCTCATGGTTTGCGTTGCCTACACCGTCCAGTTCATCGCGCAGGGCGAAAAACGCCTGTTCCACCTGCTGCGCCCGGTTGCGCACTTCGCTGTAAGGCATATCCTGAGGCGAGGCGAGGGAAACCCAGAAACTGTCCTTGGTCACATCCGCCTGCAGGGACATGCGCAGCCGTCCGCTGTCCAGCCATGCGCCGCACAGCAGCAGCAATACGATAAAACCGGTGACGGTCAGGTAACGCCAGTCCAGGGCGCGTTGTAAAAACGGGCGGTAGTAGCGGTCGACAAACCGCTCCAGGCCGCGGTTAAGCTTTTCCCGCAAACGTTCCAGTCCGGAAGAAGCTGTTCCGGCGCGATTAGGCGCGGCCAGATGCGAGGGTAGAATCAGTAGCGCCTCAATCAGCGAAAACACCAGTGTCAAAATCATCACCAGACAGATCGGCTTCATCATCTGCCCCGCCCATCCGGGCAGGAACAATCCCGGCAAAAAGGCCACCAGAGCCACCAGCACCGACAAAATCACCGGCAAAGCCACCGCCTGTACGCCGCGAATCGCACCGGCAAGACTGGCCTCGGCATCTTGACCGTCCTGCTGATGCGAATACACGCTTTCTCCGATAATAATCGCGTCATCCACCAAGATGCCCATCGCCAGCAGAAAGCCGAACAACGACAACATGTTGAGCGACACATCCAGCGCTGGCATCAGCCACAGCGCGCCGAGCACCGAGGTGAAAATGCCCACACCGGCCCAGATAGCCACGCGCAGCCGCAAAAACAAGGTCAACACCAAACACACCAGCACAAAGCCGCCGAGGCCGTCTTCCACCAGCGTGCGCACCCGTTCGTCGTAAGCCTGCGAGTCATCCCACCAGGTCGTCATCAGCAAACCTTCCGGCAGTTGCGGCTGCATGTCGGCGACATAGTCCTTAACGCGGCGCGCCACTTCGACGGAGCTGTATTGGGTATGGATTTCCCAGCCTTGGGCGGTCTCGCCGTTATGATGCCATTCCGAAAGCCGCTCTTCCAGGCCGTCGCGGATCACGGCGACTTCGCCAAGACGCAGTCGCGTGCCGTCGGCATGGGTACGCAGCACCAGGTTGCCGATGCTTGCCGCATCCTGCGCTTTTCCTTTCACCCTAAGCTGCAATTCGCCGGACGGTGTTTTTACCAGCCCGCCCGACTGATCCAGCGAGGCGCGGCGCACCGCTTCGGTGACATCGTGCAAGGACAGGTGATATTGATTCAGTTTGGCGGCAGCGACCTCGATAACGATTTCATAAGGAATCTCGCCGTAATTACGCACCCGAAGCACGCCGGGAATCTGTTCAAGGTCGGCACGGAAGCGCTCGCCGAAACGCTGCAAGGTGAGCGGATCGGTGGGGCCGTGCAA
Organism: Methylobacter tundripaludum SV96; assembly: GCF_000190755.2. Lineage (GTDB taxonomy): Bacteria > Pseudomonadota > Gammaproteobacteria > Methylococcales > Methylomonadaceae > Methylobacter_A > Methylobacter_A tundripaludum. The sequence continues at coordinate 2,484,843 of NZ_JH109152.1, forward strand.
AGCCACCCAGATAACGCCGTCATCGCCATTGCGCGTGGCCGGCTGTATGTCGATTTTTTCCAGGTTTTTCGGCAGTCGGGGGATGTTTTGAATGCGTCCGCGCAGGGAATTGATGATCTGCTCCTGATCGTAATCGGGCAATATCGATACACTAACAGTGCATTCACCTTCGCGAATCGCACTGTCCAGCCGCTTGACGCCCGGCATATCGACGATCGCCTCTTCGATACGGACGCACACCGATTCCTCGATTTCCAGGGGACCGGCTCCCGGATACGCGGCCATAATATCGATCTGCCGAGGGCTGAAGCGGGGGAATACCTCCTTATCCATCACTCTAAAACCGACGATGCCGCCGATAATGATCAGAATCATCAACAGATTGGCCGCCACCGGATTGGAGGCGAACCAGGCCAACAGGCCGGTAGATTGATATTGTGATGGACTATTCATGAGTATTCGGGTTAGCGATAGTGTAACTCGACACATCGAAGCCCGTTCTAGCGGATGCGTCTTTACTCCCCTCTCCCTCAGGGAGAGGGGGTGGGGGAGAGGGTGAGAGGGCAATAAATCCTTGACGGATAGCCTCTAAAACAACATCCGTCTGTTGCAAAATATCATGATTCCAAAAGTGCAGTACGGTAAAACCCTGTTTCTTAAGCCATGCATCTCGTCGCGCATCGTCATCGCCGCCATGTTGACTACCGTCCGCTTCAACAATCAGCTTGTATTCCATACAGACAAAATCAACGATAAATGGGCCTATTAGGGCCTGGCGTCTAAATTTTAAATTCATGAAGCGATGAGCGCGAAGATGATACCAAAGCCGTTGCTCAGCATCGGTTTGGTTGGCGCGCAAATGTTTAGCATGGTCGAGTTGGCTCACCCTCTCCCCAACCCCTCTCCCTGAGGGAGAGGGGCTTTTTTTGTCGCGACTATTCATAGTTCACCTTCACTAAACAAAGTTGGTTAATAGCTTATCCGTTTTCCTGCTTTTTTAAGCTTAAACACTTGAACATCAAGTGACCATCATTCAACCCTGACTTTCATGCCTTCCACAGGCACCTGGATACCGGAGGTCACAATCCGATCGCTCGCGTTCAATCCCTTTTTCACCAGGATACGATCCGGCTCGTTGCGCAGCACTTCAAGATGGCGGAGGTGCAGGCGTAGCTCGGTATCGACCACCAACACTTGCTGAGCGGCATCGATTGCATTTTGGGGCAGCACGAACAGGTTGTGCAGCGCTTTGCCCTGTACCTGCGCCTGCACAAACAGCCCGGCCAGCAGCGGCGGATGATCGTCTTTTTGCGTGTAGGGGTTGATGACTTCGGCGACCGCATAGAGGACGCCGGTGGTGTCGTCCAGCTTTCCTTCGCTACGCACGATGCGGCCTTCCCAGGTTTGCGGCGTACCCGCGAAGTCGGCAGTGAGGATGACTTTAGGGCAGGGCAGGGACGATGCACCGCATTGTCTGTCGCCCGTGCCCAGCGGCAAATCGAGATAGGCCAGTTGGTCGGTCGGTAACGGCAACCTGATTTCGGCAAGATCGGTGGAATAGAGATGGGCGAGCTTTTCGCCGGATTGGATAGTCTGCCCCAGGCCCGCCAATTTGGTCTGCAAGCGTCCGGTAAAAGGGGCGCGCAATTCGCAGCGACTGCGTTTGATTTGAGCTTGCAGTAGGCTGGCTTCGGCGGCTTTGAGTTTGGCGCGCGCTTCGGCCAGTTGCGGCTCGCGCATCGCCAACGATGTGGCGATACCTTCGCCCAAGGCTTGCCATTCATTATGCGCCTGCTCGGCTTGGGCTTCTTCCATCGCCAGTTGACGTTTGGCTTCGGCGATTTGTGCCTGGGCTTGGGCGATAGCGTAGTCGTAATCGCGCGGGTCGATGGACACCAACACGTCGTTGCGGGTAAAAAAGCCGCCGGTGACAAAATCGGTATGAAGCTGGATGATTTTGCCTGAAACTTCCGGTATCAAATCGATTTCATTGCGCGGCGTGACGATGCCTTGAGAATGAACGTCGAGCCGCAGCGTTTGCGGTTCGACCTGAATGACGGTAACCAGCGGCACTTCGGCGTTCGGCGTTTGCAGCGTCATTTGGGGACGCGTGGCGATAACAGCCCAGGCGCAGCCGATGCCGACCAGCAACAGCGCAACGGGCAGGAGGATTTTCAACCGGCTATTTTCAAGCATCCAGTGTTTTCTCATTAATAATCAGGTAAATCCAAATAAAACGGGCTAAAAAAATAATTTTCACCACGAAGACACGAAGAACACGAAGAAATAAACTTCGTGTTTTCGTGCGAATAAAAAGCTTTACCCCTCGTTCCCACGCGCTGCGTGGGAATGCGGTGCTGGACGCGCTGCGTCCCGTATACGCAAGATGTTGGTCGTGACTCGCGGCGCAGCGCGCCGATACTGCATTCCCACGCAGCGCGTGGGAACGAGGTGAACGAGGTGATCATCAAACCCCGCCCCCCAAAGCCAAGTACAGATCAATACGATTGCTGAGCAATTGCCGTTGCACGGAAAGATGCGCGCTTTGGGCGTTCAGGGTGCTGCGGTAGCTGTCCAGCAAAGTGAGAATTTCGATCAGGCCCTGACGATACGAATAGACCGCGAGCTTGCGGCTGGCTTGGGTTTGCTCCACGGCTTCCTTGAGCGCCAGTTCCTGTTCCCTTAGCCAAAATTCTGCGGCCAGCGCTTGTTCCACTTCGCGAAAGGCGTTAAGCGCGGTGCTTTGATATTGATTAAAGGCTTCTTCGGTGCGCGCCTCATTCAAGCGTATGCCCGCTTTCAGGCGGCCGCCGGTAAAAACGGGTTGTACGAGCCCCATGGCTAAATTCCAGGCGACGGCGCGAGGATCGATCAGCTCTGTCAACGCGGGGCTGCCGGTGCCTCCCGCGGCGGTCAGGGTAATCCGCGGCAACAGGGTTTTCTTCGCACTCTCCACACGGGAATCGGACGCTTGCAGTCGCGACAATGCGGCGATCAGGTCGGGCCGACGCGTCAGCAGTTCCGAGGGTAATCCTGCGGCTAAAGCGGTCGGCGGTGCCGGCAAGGCTGAACGGTTTTTCAGGCTATTGCCCGGATAGCGGCCCAGCAATACTTCCAGTCTACGGGTGACGATTTGCACTTGATTGCGCGATCCGGCAAGTTGCGCCTCGGCATTGGCCAGATCGGTGAGCACCAGACGCAAATCCAGGCCGCGTGTCAGGCCGCGGGCAAATCGGCCGCGTACCAGTTCGACGATGGTGCGGCGATCCTTGATCGATTGTTCGGCTACCTCAGCCTGAAGATTGGCCTCGATCAGCTCAAAATAGCTTTGCGCGGTGCGCGCCGCCAGGGACAGTCTGGCACCGTGATAATCGGCAGCCACGGCTTCCGCTTCCTGCCCGGTCGCTTGTTGGGCGGCTTTGATGCGTCCCCAGACATCGATTTCCCAGCTCATGGTGAACAGCGCTTCAAACGCGCCTGTCTCGCTGCTTGGCAAGGCGTCGCGCCGGTATCCCGCTGCAAAAAATAACTGCGGCCAACGCGCCGCGCCGTCGATACGCGCTTGTTCCCGCGCCGAATCCACGCGCGCTGCGGCGGCTTTCAAATCATAGTTATTGTTCAGTGCATCTTTCACTAATGCGCTTAGCGCGGGGTCGGCAAAAGAGCTTAACCATTGCGTTGCGATTGGGTTGGCGGGAGCATTGACGGTTGCCCATTGCGGCGGCGATTTCGTCATATCGATGGCATTACGCTCCGGTGCTGTAGCGCAGCTTGTCGTCAGCAACACGATTGTGCAGATTAAAAGGCGTAGGTCGGGCAACATCCGTTCGTTGCCCGACGTTCCCGGGGATAGTAATGAGGCGGCGATAGGTAACTTGATCGTCATTTCCCTATTCAACCATCGAAATGTCGGGCATAAACGGCATGCCCGAGCTACCCCGGCAGTATTAAAAATCCGACCGGGCAAATTACTGCTCCTCAGTCACAAAGGCTATTTTGGCAATTCCGGCGTGTTGAACGGTCGCCATTACTTCAGCAACCTTTGAATAAACAACGTCTTGATCGGCATATAAATGCAGGCCGATTTCAGGGTTTCGCAACAGTTCATCCTTCAAAGCCGTTTCCAATGTAGCCAGATCGGTCATGGGCAGTTTATTCAGCGTTATCAGTCCTTGCGCATCGACGCCGAGCTGTAGCGGTTGTTCCTTAATGTCCGGGGTGGTCGCAGCGGTTTTCGGCAAGGTCACATGCACCGATTGGGTGAGCAGCGGCGCGGTCACCAGCAAAATAATCACCAACACCAGCATCACATCGACCAGCGGCGTGACGTTAATCTCGCTCATCGCGCCTTCGTCTTCCGATTGCGGTTTAAAAGCCATGTCTATGCCTTAGCCTTGCTGTCAGCGCTTAACGTGATATGCAGAAAACTGGTGACAAAGTTTTCCAAACCGGCGCGTTGCTGTTTGACCCTGCGCAGGAAAAAGTTGTACGCCAACACCGCGGGTACGGCGACGGCAATACCGATTGCGGTGGCGACCAGTGCATCGCCGATAGGGCCCGCCACGACATCCAGGCTGGTCGAGCCGCTGGCGGTAATCTCATGCATCGCGTGCATGATGCCCAGCACCGTGCCGAACAGGCCGACGAACGGCGAAGTGCTGCCGATGCTGGCGAGCAGGGTCAGGCCGCTTTCCATCAGGTGTTGCTCCCGCTGCATTTGCACTTGTAGCGAGTGTTCCAGCAATTCAGCCGGAGCGCCGATATATCTGAGGTGTTTACCGTCAGCCTGTTGGCTTTCGTTCAGCCAGGCAAAACCCTGCTGTGCGATTCGAGCCTGCGGACCGATGGCGGTATCTGCGGGCACCGATTCCGCGTGCGTTAAATCGGCTGCATCCCAGAACGCGGCGTTAAAACGGCGGTTGCGGTAACCGTTATTGGTGAATTCCCAGATTTTAAAAAAAATCACTGTCCATGTGGCTACCGAGAAAGCCAGCAGTGTGTACAAGGTGCCGTTGATGATGACTTCCGGCGCAATATGATGAGGCATTAAGATCTCCTTTTTTAGTTATTCAAAACAAAATTAATGGGTACGACGACCGAACTGGACACCGGCGTGTCGCCTTGTTTGGCTGGAATAAATTTCCATTTTTCGACCGCTTCGATAGCGGCTTCGTCGAGCACGTCGTAGCCGCTGCTGCGTTGCACGGTGACTTCCTCGCTGTCGCCTTCGACGGACACTTTCACCAGCAATCGCACCGTGCCCTCCCAGCCTCGACTGGTGGCAACGCCGGGGTATTTCGGCTTGGGATTGGAGCCGTAATTGGCGTTGAAATTCGCTTCGGTAAAGGGTGCGGTATCCGCCGTCGCCTTGCTTGAGGTATTCGCGGCAGCGCTAGTCGCTACCGGAGCCGGTGCCGATTCGGCAGTCGACGGCGCAGGCAGCATTTCCTCGGCCATAGCCTGCGGCTTTGGAAGCTCCATTTGTTTGCGGATAACCGGCTGCTTTTTCTTGACCGGCTTTTTTTCCGGCGGTTTTTTCGGCTCGACCGGTTTAGGTTGCGCAATCGGCGCAGCCGCAGCTTGTTGGCTCGGCGCGGAAACCAGCGATACTTCCATGATCATCGGTTGGGCCTTGGTAACGGGCTCGCTAGGTTGCAGCATCCATATAGCCGCCCATAGATGCAGTGACAGCACTAAGGTCAATAACAAACCGCCCATTGAGAGCGGCTTTTCTTGACCTACCAAGGCTTGAAGCAATGCTTGCATTTTTTGTGCAGTCGGCATAGCCGCGCCGTCGAAAGGCGTTAACGCGCCGCCTTCATGGCTATTAAATAAATACATAGGGAAATTGTCTTGCTATCAAAGCACATGTTCGGGCGGACGGCTTAACAACGCCATCAAACGCTCGAGTTTTTCGTCGACTTTAGCCACATAATCTTTAAGTTGAACCAGTTCGCCTTGAAGGTCATGGCTATTTTCATGAACATGCTGAAAATGCACTTGAAAATATCGGGGGAGGGGAAATAAATCGATTAAATCATCATCCTTTTTAACATCGCGATTTTTAGACATCTTTGCAGGGAGCTTTACTCCCTTGGATTCTTGTACCAGTTTGAGTGTTTTCATAGCGCCTTCCTCATGTCGTTAGTTTGTTTTTGTATCAGTCTTCGCGTTTATTAATTAGGACGAAATAATCGTCATAAATTCTTAAACAGGGTTATCTTTGCAAACAAGTCTTCAATCATCATGATTACGTTTAAAAAACCATCCCTGGATAACAGCTATCGTGCCTGACACAAAATGAGGAAGACAACGAAGCCCAGAATTTGCAGCGTCTAACTGAACTGCCGGTTTTAAGGGAAAAACAACAAATTACGAGCTTCAACTATAAGACGTTTCAGGCGCAAGAAATCCTCACCTAAAAGATAAAAAAAATTTAAATAGTCAAATTAGGCGAAGGGCCAAAGGCGCAAGGCGAAAAAAAAACGCGGCTTCAACAGGGGCCGCCCTTGGGATATGGCGGCAATAACGCCCCAAAACTTGGGCTCATCGTTTCCACGCGGCGCGTCACTGCCATTAATTTAAGAAGACAATGACGCTGCAGGAGCGGGCCGGTAACTTTCGAATCAAGCAGGATGGGGTTCTGCTCCATTCGAAACGTCTGACCAGTTCAGAACGTTGCACGTTAGACCTTCCAGGTTTTAAAAACCTGGAAGGTCTGCATATCGGCATGTTTCCCGCCTAACGTCAGCCTGTCGATGCTGGTGTATAACGATGAGCGCAGGGCGCGGGAATCATAAGCGGAAGTTATTGCTGGCAGACGCTTTAACCCCCTTAGCCTTTTGCCGTCCTTGTTTTTCAACTTATTCGCCTTGCGTTTTTGCAGCCAGCGAATCAGGCCGATAACGAATATTGGACTAAACCGCTCACGCGGTATTGAGGCTGCGATCATAAGCCTGGGGGTGGTTGAAAGAGCGTGACATTTTCCTATGTTAAGGAATGAGGCAATCCGCCTTGTTTCAAGATAGGAGCAGTGTCATGACTTCGACAAGTAAACCCATTACCCCGTTGCGCCAACGCATGATTGACGACATGCGGATGCGCAAACTTTCCCCCAAAACCCAGGCCAGTTATATCCGTGTTGTGAAACGATTCGCGGGTTTCCTGGGACGTTCGCCTGATACAGCCAGCGTCGAAGATTTACGCCGTTATCAATTGCACTTGGTTGATCACGGTATTTCGCCGATTTCATTGAATGCGACCCTCACCGGGCTCAAGTTTCTCTTTGAAACGACGCTAGACCGCCCTGAGTTGTTGACTAAGATGCACCCGGTGCATGTACCTCACAAACTGCCGGTGGTATTGAGTCGTGAAGAGGTGGCTCGCCTGATCGCCGCCGTTGACAATCTCAAGCACCAGACAGCGTTATCGGTGGCTTACGGCGCCGGCTTACGTGCCAGCGAGGTGGTGTCGCTGAAGGTCGGTAATATCGACAGCCAGCGTATGACGCTGCGCATCGAACAGGGTAAAGGCAGCAAGGATCGTTATGCCATGCTGTCGCCGGTGCTGTTGGAACGGTTGCGGGCCTGGTGGAAGTTTGCTCATGCACAAGGCAAAATGCTCCAAGGTGGCTGGCTATTTCCTGGCTTGGACCCCATCGATCCACTCAGCACCCGTCAACTCAACCGGGCCATCCATGCCGCTGCTGAGGCGGCGCGAATTGACAAGCGGGTATCGATGCATACGCTGAGGCACAGCTTTGCCACTCATTTGCTGGAACAGAAGGTGGATATTCGGGTGATCCAGGTGTTACTCGGTCACAAGAAGCTGGAGACCACGGCGCTCTATGCCCAGGTAGCCACCGATATCCTGCGTGAGGTGGTCAGTCCACTGGAGACATTGCAACCGGTGTAGACTAAGGTCATGGTGCGTCCCGCACTGGAGGTGGCGGATATCTTCCGCACCCACGGACCCGCTTGGCGACAAGCTCAGCAAACCCACTTAAGTCTGGGGCAACTGAAAGTCATGTCCGCCATCGAACAGTGTCGTACCTCGACCTTGGGTGGGCATGTGTTGCACTGCTCCGCCTGTGAGCATGACGAAATTGCCTACAACTCTTGCCGTAACCGGCACTGCCCAAAATGCCAGGCCAGTGCGGCTAAACGGTGGCTCGAAGCCCGGCAGGCCGATCTGTTACCGGTGGACTATTACCATCTGGTGTTCACCTTGCCCGCGCCGATCAGCGCCATCGCTTACACCAACAAGTCAGTGATCTATGGCTTGCTGTTTGAGGTTGCCGCCGAGACGCTGCGCACCATCGCCGCAGACCCTAAACATCTGGGCGCACGGATCGGAGCCACCTTGATTCTGCATACCTGGGGCTCGGCGTTAACTCATCATCCGCATGTGCACGGCATCGTTCCCGGCGGCGGCTTATCCGTAGACGGCAAGCGATGGGTGGCTTGCAAACCGGGCTTCTTTTTATCGGTACGCGTGCTGTCACGGCTGTTTCGACGGCGTTTTCTGGAAGAACTCAGCAAAGCGCAGGCGGCAGGACAATTGCAGTTCTTCGGTGAGCATGCCCATCTGGCTGACGCCTCGGCCTTTGCTGATTGGCTCGTGCCACTTAAAAAGTGCGAATGGGTGGTCTACGCCAAACGCCCGTTTGCAGGGCCTTCGGCGGTATTGGCTTATCTGTCGCGTTATACCCACCGGGTGGCAATCGCCAACTCACGCCTGATTGCCCTGGACGAGCGCGGCGTCACGTTCCGCTGGAAAGACTACCGAGCCAAGGGCAAGACGCGGCATAAAACCATGACGCTCACTACCGACGAGTTTATCCGCCGCTTCCTGTTGCATGTGTTGCCCAGTGGCTTCCATCGCATTCGTCATTATGGCTTGCTCGCCAATTGCGGCCGCCGTGAACAGCTTGCGCAGGTACGTAAACTACTGCAGGTTATGCCGACCGACAGTGAACTCAACGGTGGGGATACCGATGCGGTAGGACAATCGGCCCAGCCGACTTTCACCTGTCCCGACTGCGGTGCGGCCATGATCATCGTCGAAATCTTAGCGCGCAAACAGCCGATTCGAGCGCCACCTTGGCAACGAGGTACGGCATGAAAACAAGTGCCTGCCAAACGCCAAATCACCTGCCACTGGTTTATCGGCGGTTAGAGCCGATACGGGAAGGCTTGGCCTGGTGGCGTAAAATCCCTATTTTTTGCTCGCCACCGCCACGAAAAATCAGGCGCATAGACTGTGAGATGGACCTACTGGGCTATATCGGGCCTCGGCTGACCAACATGAGAGCCAGGTTAACCCGTACAGCCACCTGTTAAATCTCCATAGTCCATCCCCTGTTCTAGTCCACTGCTGCGTAGCCCGCGGTTTCCTCCCTCGAGGCTTGTCCGACGCCTGCCCACCCAGTTCTGTCGCGTCTTGCAGTCTTGCGCAGGAGGGCAGGCATCTGACAACCCTTAACAACACCGGACAGGCTAGGCCGGTCAAAAACACTAAAATCCGCCCGGTCCAACCGAAGGCCAGGCCGCTGTGCAATGGCCATTGTCATTCGACAAAGGGGTACTGCGGGTGCCGGGATCTTGTACTTTCAATATCGCACCGTTGTATTGATCGACGGAAACTTGCCGCTCCGACCAAAACCGGCTGAGTTCGGGTACGTTGATGAGGCTGATACGATAAACGCCGGTATCGCCATCGGGAAAGTTCAGCCAATCGATCCGACCTTCAGGACAACGGCTTTGAACAATGCTTAACGCCTGCGCCAAACCAATCGGCTTTTTACACGGCGCCGGTAATGAATGCGGACTATCCATAAAACCCTGCGTGCCGGGCGACAGCTGTTTGATCAGCGCCATAAACTGGTTGGGCAAATTCATGTAAACACCTGAACCAGCCGTCCTGCTTCATTCGTTGGATACCCAGCAAAGGGTATCCAACATCATTCTCGCAATGACTCGACGCGATTTCGGAAAGCCTGCATTTTCACTACGCAAAAAAACGCTTCGTGAATACACATGCCCTATCGCTTCTGGGGACTACTCGACTCCTGTCTCGCAGCGGAGGAATAGGCCATATAACACATTTTTATAGGTGATATGACCTATCTGATTTAGAGCTCGGATTCGAGTAATGAGCGAAGCTGGAGTTCAAGGTTAAGCGCAGCCCAGCGTTTGTATGGGGTGTTAGACGCGATAACCGCAGGTTTTGCTTGGCTGCGGAACCGTCATGGTTGATATCGGTTTGCGTCTTGCCGAATTGAGCGGTAAATGTCGGGTTTACGGTTTGTGGTGCATTAAATGATGCGGGTGACCTGGAATAGCATGACGGGCGTGATCGCTCAATTGAGCGTCGAACCATTGATGAATGGCCTCAATCAGTTTGGGAACATCCGTTGAGTAGTCGATCTCGGCGCCATTAGGCAGCTCCTTGTAGACAATTTTGATCTGATCCGGCTTAGCTGTTTTCAATTCCGCTAAACCGGGCATATTTTCGCCATGAATCTTGGCCGGGTTGGAGAAGTCGCCTTGAACGAACTCCTTTGAAATTTTTGACAGATGCTCGCGTATTAACTTGATTTGCTCAACATTGGAACTGTCTTTGGCGATGACCTGCTGCAAGCCGCCTTTCTCGGTTTTTGAGAAAATATGCGTAGTCTGCTCCAAATTGAAAGGCATGACATGCGAACCGCGTTGCGCAATTTCATCAAGCCGATCATCGCCGGCTTTTTCTACTGCCTGGGCTGATACCGCTATCAATAAAGCGGCCGAGAGGGATGCGATTAATCGTTTCATCATTTGATTTCCTTTGTAGCGCTGCTTGCCATGTTAGTTTATTACCAGGGGCATTGTTATTTGCTGATGTTACGCAATAGCTAATCAATGTCCACCGCGAAGAAAAAACAAAATAGCGTACTCCTCGTATCTTCGCGGTGATTTTATGTAATTTGCGTAACGTCAGCTATAAAAAACTTAATAGTTTATCGTCATACCCACATTGAACGAGCGCCCCATGCCGGGAACTGCGGTTCCCGCAACACTCCTTTCGCCTATATAGGTACCGCCCAAGGGAAGGGCGTAATTTTTATCAAGAAGATTATCTATGCCGCCATCGATGCGTAAGTGCTTCCAGGTATAACTGCTGCGCAGGTTGAGCAGTGCGTAGCCTGCGGTTTTAGGTTCCAAACGGACGGCTTGCACATCTGTTTTAGAGCTGGCTATTTGCGTTTCGATAGTGTTGGACCAGCCGCCGCGCTTATGTTCGAGCGCTACCGTCGCATTGAACGGCATTTGTTGGTACAGGTTGCCGCCGGTGTCGTTGTTTCGGCCTCTGACATAATTTAAAACGGTTTTACCGGTCAGACTGCCGTATTTAGCGGTATCCACTAATAATTTAGACCCGGAAACATCGACACCGAAAAGGTGCGCATCGAAGTTGGCCAGTTGCAGTAGATTAAAACCGCTGGACGGGCTGGCGCAGGTCACCCCATTACCGGGCTGACAGAGTCTCGCATCGATATAGTTTTCGACGTGGGTGTAAAAGGGAGTGACTTTCGCTTCCCAGTCCTCCTGCTTGGCATCGTGCCAATTGGCTGTAGCGCTGACGGTGTGCGCGACTTCCGGCTTAAGATTAATGTCGCCTACATAGCCGTTGCCGTCGCCGACCCAATTGTTCATAAACATCGCCATAGCTCCGCGAGACCAGGCAAAGCGCTCGTAAAGGTTGGGCGAGCGGGTTTTTCTGGCGGCCCCCAACTCATAAGTTTGCATGTCGTTGAAGGTATAACGCGCTAACGCAGTCCAATCGATATTCACGTCGGTCTGTTTTTTATTTTGGCCATTCACCGCCGTCGCTTCCGCTCTCTGTGCCACTGTGCTGTCTTTATAGTCCTTTACGTTACCGGCGCTCATTTCCACGACACCGACACGGGCGCCGAGTTGAGTCAGCCATTGTTGGGTCCAGCGGCCTTCCCATTCGGTAAATAGATCGATGCGATCGCGTTTTCCTGCATTGATATTCCAAAATGTACCCGGCCCCATCATCATGCTGCCTGGAGCCGGGTCCCACCAATCATCCAAACGATAACGCTGATATTCGCTGCCTACAGTCAGCAAGTGTTTGTCGGTCATATCGATATTGGCTTTTACCGACAGGCCCTGGTTAACGCCATGCGTATCCATAGGCATGTTGCGGGTTGGCGTCGTCATTTTGTCCGCGAGGAAGTTCATCTTGTGCCGGGCGTCCTCGTGATAAGCGCGCGTTTCCAGATTACCCCACTGGAACTGGCTCTTGGTGAAGACATTGGCGAACCAACTGTCATCGCCGGTCATGTCCATACGCACATTGGGGAAGGCTTGATAAGGGATATTTTGCTGTCCCACTTTGATGACGGCAAGATGGTCGTCGTTACGCAAGGCCAGCGACAGCGATTGGTTCTCGGATTTATAGGCTGAAGAACCGACGACATCGCTGCCGTTTTTGGTATTTTGGGTGGTGAAATTTCCGCCCGCTTTGTAATTACGGGCCTGCACCGTGGAGCCGGTGTATTTAAGCTCGGCATGTTCGTTCGCTATCGAAGCGGAAATATTGCCGCCTCGCGCATCGCCGTTGGTACGATAAAAGGTCGAGGCCTGGCCTTTTATCAACGGCGCCTTGCCGTCCTCGGCAAATTCCGGGTCGGCGGAGTTAACGCGAATCGTGCCGCCGATACTGTCGCCGCCCATGCTGACCGGCGTGATGCCGGCAAGCACCTGCGCGCTCAGTACGCTGGAAGGGGCAACGTAAGACAGCGCGGGATTCATGTGATTGGCGCAAGCCGAAATCAAATTCATGCCGTCGACTTGAACCCGCAACCGGTCGTCCGCCATGCCGTGGATAACGGGGCGGCTGGAAATGCCGCCACCGCCGGAGAAGCTTACGCCGGGCGTACCATTAAGCATTTGGGCGGTATCGCTGGTTGCGGTTCTGGCGAGGGCTATTTTGGAAGGGTCGAGATAGGATCCGAACGGCTGATCGACATTGGCTTTTTGGGCTTTGATGGTTAGCGTATCTAAAACCACAGGTTCCTCTGTCTTTGCTTTTTGAGCGGATTTGGCGGCAGGCGCCTTGACCGCCACCGTATTGTCGCCGGTGAAAGTGTAGTCCAGTCCGCTTTGCGCCAGCAGTTTTTCCACGGCCTCGCGTTTACTGTAGCTTCCTTTCAGCGCCGGGCTTTGTTTGCCGACTAAAGCGCCGTCGGCGTAAAAGGGTTGTAATCCTGTTTGCTTGCTCACTGCCTCTATCGCTGCGGCTAGCGGTTGCGCGGGGATGTTGAGGTTGAAAGTGTTTTCTTCGGCTACGGCCGCTCCCATGACCATCGCCAGCGGCAGGTTTGCTATCAGTTTGGGTAGTGTGCGCATCAGATCTCCTTTAAGTTTGTTTGTGACACTAACTTATAAGACTGATTTGGTGATTGTAGACCGCCACTTAGTACGAAAAAAATTGTATCGTTCCCGTGTTCCATGGTTCGTAGAGGGGTAAATTCACTTCTACAATGGTTTTTCATGGGAGTCGCCTTAGCTTAATGGCACCCTTATAGCGGCGCAACGGCAGCAAATGAATGTCCTTTGACTATTTTATAGATACCCAATAGACTGACGAACTGTCATTTATCAGGGGAATCACCATGCGCAAAGAAGTACAAATGTCCATCAAGATGGAGCCGGAATTGAGAGATCAATTTGTGGCTGTTGCAGCCAGTGTCCATCGCCCGGCCGCTCAAATTGTACGAGAACTGATGCGGCTTTATATCGCTCAGCAACAACAGCCGAATCAAGCGACACGCGCCGCAATGGAAGAGCTGGAACAAGGGAAGGGAATGCGCTTCGCTTCGGCAGATGAGTTGTTTAAAGACCTGGAAATTTAATGTGCTCAACCCAATTCATTCCAGCCAATTTAAGCGTGATGTAAAAGTTGCCAAGAAACGTGGTAAAGACATGGATAAGCTAAGGGCATTACTTATTCTGCTACTTGAGGAAAAACCGCTTCCCGCAGAATACCTGGATCATCCTCTTAAAGGTAACTGGAATGGTTATCGAGATTCACACCTCGAACCGGATTGGCTATTAATCTACCGTATTGCAGGCGATGATTTATATCTTGGCAGAACAGGCAGTCATGCTGATATTTTTAGCAGTTAACAAAACTCTCTAAGCTAATCAGCCGGGGCTATGACGAAGGTAGTTGTTGCGGTTTGGGTTACCTTGATGGGCAAGGCACCGGCAATGGTATTGAGGGCAAGGCTTAGGTTGTTGGTGGGGAATACTCCGCTGACCTTAAGCGACTGCAAGCGCGAATCGGGCACTTGCAGCGAGGCATCGTGATAGCGGCCCAACTGCTCCAAGACTCTATTCAAGGGCTGGCCTTTGAATACCAGTTGTCCTTTTTGCCAGGCGGTGGCGATAGACATGTCGGGGTAAGAAATGGCGGAGGTTTGCCCGGTCGAGTCGTAACTGATCTGCTGGCCGGGAATCAGGTTTTGCGCGGTGGCATTTTGCTTGGCCGCAACGCTGACTTCGCCCTCCAGCACCGTTACCGAGACCCGATCGGCTTGCCGGTAGATATTGAAGCGAGTGCCTATGTCCTGAATGCGGCCGCCTGCGGCGATGACTTCAAAAGGCTTTTCCGGGTTGTGAACGACTGAAAACAGAGCTTCGCCGCGTTCCAGTTTCACGCTACGCGCTGTCCAGGTGTACTGTATGCTCAGTTCGGTGTCGGTATTGAGGTCGATGCGCGAGCCGTCGCTAAGCTGGATGCTGGTGGACTCGCCTTTGGCGGTGCGGTAAATATCGGTGCTCAGCCATGACCAGCCAAGCGGGCTGAAACCGGTTATCAGGGCAACGGACAAGATTCCCGCCAGACGTTTTTTAGACAATGCGCGACGAGACTGCCGGGTCTCGCGCAGATAGGCGCGCGCGGCCGCAAGCTGGGGAGCGGCAAGCGACTCAATTCGACTTAAGCCGTTCCAGAATGCTTCAACTTCGCGGTGAGCGACGCGGTGAACCTCGCTTTGCGCCAGCCAAACTTCGAAATCTCGCCGTTCTTGGTCGGTGCAATCGCCGGAATGGAGCCGCGTGACCCAGAAAGTGGCTTGTTCATGGACGGAGCCTGATGAGGTGTCGTAAGAATCAGTCATAGAATAATGGGAGGCTTTGAATACCGCAGTATAAAACAATAGCGGCTGCCGGTGCGCGCCGATTTAGCCATGATTACGCATCGTATGGGTAAAGCAGTGGGCAAGCGCCTTGGCGCAATAGCGCTCCACGGTTCGCTGGGGCAGCTTCAAGGCATCGGCGATTTCGAGGTGGGTTAAGCCGTCGATCCGGTTCAGGAAAAAAACATGACGATACACTTCGGGCAATGTTTTCAGCGCCGCCAGACAGTTCCGCAGCAGGAGTTCTCCTTCCATGAGCGCTTCCGGCCCCGGCAGCGGCGAAATCAGGTCATCCGGTTCGACTTCATCGGTCTCGGTGGTGTATTTGCCGCGAACGTTCTCCTTGCGGTGGTGATCGAAGCCGAGATTGGCGACCACCTTGTAAAGATAAGCGCGCGGATTACTGATGGAGGCGGGTTCGGGATGCTGTAGAAAGCGCAGATAGGTTTCCTGCACCAGGTCTTCGGCCGCGAAATCGCCCACCCGCCAACCGGCGAAGGCCAACAGCTCTTTGCTGTGATGATGGAACAGGCGGTTGAGTAGATCGTGTTTGGATTTAGGCATTGAAAGTCGGGGACAGGCTATTGATTGACAAGTATTTGATAAGCAAAAGCAGCATCCATGCCACACTGGGATGCGCCTTGCATACGAGTGCCATGAAGCCAGCATTGACAGGGCTTGCGCCGTATCTGACAAGATTTCTTAGCGATGGGTTGGGGGTAGGGAGGGGCGGTATAATTTGTAAAACTGCGTGATATGACACAGTGCAATAAGGCATATCACATACGGTCCTGGGTATTGGACGTGTTATGCGAGGAACATGGGCAAGATGGAATGTCAGCACAAAATCATTTCGCCATCCCAAACACCCTGCCATTATCAAGGACAATAGCGCGGCTCATCCGAGCCTTGCCGGTCACTATTGCGCTATAGAAAGGTTAAGCGGTTGCCAATCATTGATCATCTCATCACAAACCAATCGACGAATCCACCCACCCTACGGTCTTACGAAACCGAACCAACCGTTTGCCAAAACCAACACGCTTTATAACCGGAGACAAGCCCGTGGCATTACAAAACAGCCCTTGTCGCATCAGAGTGTAGAAGACTATTTACTGATGTTACGCACGGTCTAGAACCGTCGTGAAAAAAATAAATCGCAACCAGGAAATATCTTGATCCGTGTCTGGAAATATCCGTCGTAGGGCGTGCCGTGCGCGCCTTGGGAGGTAAGGAACAGGCTTAAGCAATGACCATGAAAGACTGAAGGCTTTAATTCTTCATGATTTAAAAATAAAATCAGCTTACGTTATTTCATACTCACTGCTAAGGCGCGCACGGCACGCCCTACTCACATCCGTCGCGGTCATGAGTTGGGTCGCCAAAAAGACGGCAACCCAAGCTACGGGGCTTTTAACTTATGCGCCCTGCGTTTTTGTCGCCAGCGCATCACGCCGGTAACGAATAATACCGGACAAGCAAGGCCGGATAAAAACACCAGAATACGCCCAGTCATCCCGAACGCCTGACCGGAGTGTAAAGGCCACTGCGAAAGTGATTTGGTCAAACCCGTCCATTAAATGGCCGTTTGTTGGACAGTGACAGACAGGGATCGGCAATTATGTGTCGCGCATTTCAAGCCAATGGCCGGTGAAAGTTCGAAAACTGCCATTCAAAGTTTACCTACCTACTTGATCAGGCTGAGTCGATCGCACTGTCTAATCGTTGGCAATCGCAAATACAATTATAGAGGTGAGAATTCCTGCAATAGCGTCGCCGCCGCCTGTAGATCAGGAGTATCGAAGCCTTCAGTAAATCGGCGATAGACTGCGTTTAACATGGAGTAGGCCTGCGCCGACTCCCCTCTATCCCGCCATAGCCGAGCCAGAGTGATGGCGGCGCGTAATTCCAACATCACTGATTTTTGCTGGCGGGCAGTGTCTAATGCTTGATGCAGCAAGGCTTCCGCTTCCCTACTGACGCCGTTATCCAGCGCTAGTAGGGCTTCGGCTTTCAAGCGGAAAAACTCCGCCAGCAGATAGTGGTCTTGCCAGTCTATGGCTTGGGAGATGATGCTTTCCAGGCATTCCAAGGCTTGGCGGTGGTGGCCCAATCTGAGCAGGCCATCGGCCAAATACAAGCTGATGGTAGCGTCGACCAGCTTCATCGCTACCCGCACTGCCGCCACGCCTTGTTCGATCTGATGGATGGCCTCTGCGTTACCTTGAGCGACCATCGCCCAGCCCTGGGCGGTATAAGCCACGGCCGTCCAGAGGCCCAGCTCGCGATGCTCGGCCAGTTTCAATAATTCGAGACTAATGGCTTCGGTCTCGCGCGGCAGGCCCAGATGGCGATACAAGGTAGCCGAAAATGCCAGCGCGAAGCCTTGCGAGTGAGCATGCCCAAGGGCCGATGCTTGGGATACCGCCGTTTCGATCTGCCGGCGGGCGCGATCGGGGTAGCCTTGCAACCACTCTACCCAGGCGAGGAACGAGTGGCAACTGACGCGAGTATCTTCGCCCAGCTCGGCGACCAAGCGTTCGGCCGATATTTTCGGAAACGACGACAACACCGTTTCCAGATGCGGACGGGCTTCCAAATGACGACCCAACCAGAATAAATTGTTGCCGTGGGCGTAATGTGCGGCGATCGCATGAACCGGGTCGCCCGAGCGCTGGGCAATGTGCATGAGTTTTTCGGCTAAGTCCAACGGCGCCACGGTGATGCTGTCGGATTGGCCACCCAGCCAGAGGCCGTAAATAATGGGAAACAGTTCCGCCTCGTCGCCGGCGCCTCGGCCCAGATAGGCGGCGCGGGTGAAATGTCGTTTGGCTTCCTCGGAGCCGTAACCCTTGAGCGCGATCAACACTCCGCCGAGAGCGGCTTGTAGCTGTAGTTCCAAGCGGTTGCGGGTTTCGTCGTCTGGCAGTTGTTCCAGAAGAGACAAGCCGGTTTCGAAGTGGGCCTTGGCTTCCAAATGGGCAGAATGCAACGCGGCGTTGTGGCCGGCCTTGAGCCAATAGCCTATGGCGGACAAGGTCTCGCCGCCTTCGGTCAAATGCCGGGCCACGATTTCCGGCTGGGTTTCTGCGGTTTCCGGGAAAGCCGTTTGCAAGACCTCGGCGATACGCCTGTGCGCCGCCTGCCGGGTTTTCTTGGGTTGGGAGCGATAAGCGGCTTCCTGGATCAAGGCATGCCGAAAGGCGAAGGTCTTGTCATGGTCGCCATGTATCAGGCCGGTGTTTACCAATGTTTCGACAGTCTGTTCGAACGCGTCTTGAGTTAGCGGGGATATGCGGCGTAACAAGGCTAAATCGAATTCCCTGCCCAGTGTGGCGGCCAACCAGGCGGTAGGCTTGGCCTCGCTGGTACTGTCCAGGCGAGCGGTCAGCAATTCCTGCAAGGTCAGCGTTGCGCCTGGGCCGGTAACATGAATCTGCGAGGCCCGCGCCATTTCCTCGGCAAACAGCGGTATGCCGTCGGTGCGGCCGGCGATGCCGAGTATGGCTTCCTCGGACAGCCCGATATCCAATTGTTCGATCAACTCCGTGACTTCCGCTACCGATAGCGGCGCTAAATCCAGTGTATAGCCGGGTTTGTGTTCTAGGCGGAATTCCGGCCGGGCGGTGAGCAGCGTCAGGATGGGGGTGGCCTGTTGCCGGGCATGGGCTTCCAGTAGTTCCAATGTGGACGGGTCGCACCAGTGCAAATCTTCGATGATCAGCAGCAGCGGCTGTCGAGCCGCCAGATTGTGCAGCAAATCGAGCAGTATGCCGACAGTGCGCTGTTTTTGTGTTTGCGGCGACAGTGCGGAAGGCGTTTTCGTCGGTAAATGAAATAACGGCGCGATCAGTTCCAGCGCCTCATCCGCCAGAGCCGGGTGATGCGCCAATAGGTAAGTCGATAGTTTTTCGAGTTTGTCGGCTTCTGCATCGCCGGCGCCAAAACCGCACAGCGACTCGCAAAGAGCCAGCACCGGATGCAGCGGCGACTGGCTGAACTCGGGAAAACAGCGCAACTCGCGGCTGGCGGTATGCCCGGTCAATTGCGCGGCAAGGTCGTGGACCAGACGCGATTTGCCGATGCCGGCATCGCCACGAATCAGCACGGTTTGCCCCATGCCTTGCCGGGCTTGTTCCCAGCAAGCCCGAAGTTGGGCTAATTCGGCCGAGCGGCCGACCAGCGGTGTCAGGCGTTCGGCGGATTCCAGGCGCGAGTTGGCGCCGCTTTCGCCCTCGACGCGCAGTACGGCCAGCGGCTTGGCCATGCCTTGCCGGCTCTGGGTGCCGAGGGGATGGATACGGAAATAACCCATCGTCAGGCGTTCGGTGACCTCGCTTATCAGCACCGTTCCGGCCTCGGCGTATTCTGCCATGTCCGTCGCATAAGCCGCCGTCATGCCCATGATGTCCGGTATGCCGGCCTGGGCGATGACCATGCCACTATGGACGCCAATTCTGGCGGAGATGGCTGCAGGCATGGCGTCTCTGATGGTCAACGCTGCTCTGACCGCATGACGTGCGGCGTTTTCCCGTGCCGACGGAAAGCCGAAACAGGCCAGTATGCCGTGGCGTTGGGATTGGACGATATGGCCGGAATGGCGGGCGATGATCTCCTCGCTTTGCTGTTGCGGGAGCTGCAGCGTCTCGGCCAGATCGTCCAGGTCTTCCACGCCGGGCGCGTCGAATCCGCAGTAAAGCATGGTTAGCAGGCGGTGCTCCGAAACCGGCTCGTTCGATGCGGGTGATAAGCGGAGAGTGTTGTTACGAGCGGTGTCGAAGTTGCCGATACGAATTTGCTCGATCAGCATCAGGGTTTCCTGTTCCGGCAGAACGCCCAATTCCCTGTCCAGTAAGCGTCGATAAGTTTCGAATTGTGACAAGGCGGCCGCCGCTTGTCCGTTCACGGCCATCAGGCGGATCAACTGGCGCTGGCCGGCATCGTTCCAGGGTTCCATTTCCACATAGCGTTGGGCATAGGTCAGGGCTTTATCCGGTTTGCCGTTCTGTTCATGGCACTGCCAAAGCCGTTCCAGCAAGGTCAGCATCCGGCAGCGTAGCGTTTCGCGTTGCTGTTGCAGCCAGTCCTCGAACGCCTCGCATTCGGGAATCGAAAAGCCGGCCATGAATTCGCCGCGATACAAAGCCGCCTTACGCTCCATTCCGTTCAGGCAGCCGGCGCAATATTCCGGCGAACTATCGGCATGGCAGGCAAGCGGTTCAGTAAAGGCGCTGACATCCATCCACAGCGGATATTGAGGGTTGAGGGCGAGCGCGCCGCCTTCGGACAACAAACAGGGGGGAGCGTTGCCGATGTCCAGCGTGGTGCGCAGATTGGACAGCACCCTGCGCAGATGGCCTGCGGAGTCCGGCCACAACAGGGCGCTAATCGCTTCCCGCGATTGCGGCCCTTTGCCGATGGCAAGGTAAGCCAACAGCGCCCGACCTTTGTTGTAATTAGGCCCGATGTTCAGTTGGCCGTCGATTTCCAGTTGCCAGATTCCCAGTAATGCCAGGCGAGTCCTTTCGGTGACTTTTTTCATGCAGACCTTGTTACGTTTTTGTTACGCCGGGTTGTTATTATCGGGCGATAGCGAAAGATTGAATGCCATTATAGTGGCAAGAGAACTAATCGTGGATGAAAGGTCGGTCGGCGTAGATTCAAATAGCGTAGCGTGTTGTGGTGGAACGAAGGCTTTAAATTCGTCCGATTACGTTTCACTAATCGGAGCTACGGCCCTCGTTTTATCGTTCCGGCGCTCCGGTGCGGTAACGCATTCCGTACCGCTCGCGCGATGCACATTTGGACGTTGGATCGTCCGTCACGGCATTGCCGCGCCGGAGCGTTGGAACGATGGATTTTGTAACTGGATATGTGGGATGCTGCAGACGCGAGGAGGCGCATCATTCGCGATTAATTGGCGCTCAGCTTGTCTCGAAGAGCCTCGTACCTGTCCGAGAGGCAAAAGCAAGTACTTGCGCTGCTGGCTCAAGGTTTTTCCAGCAAAGAAATCGCAAAAACGCTTGGCATTAGTCCAGAGACCATTCGTAAACACCTTGCAAACATCCGAGATGTACTTGGAATGCGACGCGCAGCAGAATTGTCAGCTTACTGGCATTTATTGAACACGACAGATATTTCGAGCAAAGAGATGCCCGCGACTGACTCAGAGCCCTTGACCCCTCGGGAACAAGAGGTTGCCCAGCTGCTGGTGAAGGGATATACAGCCAAAGAAATTGCCAAGCTTTTAAAAATAGCGCCGGGAACCGCAGCAAAGCACAGGGAAAACTTGCTCAAAAAAATGGGGGCAAATCGAACCGCATATTTGATAATTAAAATTAACCCATCTCAAAAAAAGGAAGGCACGTAAAATTACTTGCCTTCCTGGTATGCTTATTATTCAAATATATATTTCTTGGCAACTTCTTTACCGGAAATGGCGCCCTCTAAATATACAAATTATTCGTTTGGCAATTTGACTACATTAAATCGCGTGTTGTAGCATATTTGCCTATGTTGAATGTCTCGACCTTTTTGTTTGAACTACCATACTGATCGCCCTGCTTATATTTATATCTAAAAACATGAAAGGTTGAATTTGCTATATTGTTTTTAACAGTAATATGCGGATCATTTTTTGGAGCTTGAGATACATGAAGTTTATGCCCCCCTGTGTGGAATTTTTTTGTAATAACACATGTTTTATTGTTATACGAATCCACCAAAGTTGAGTCGGCGGAATTTTTAACATATTCATTTAGATTATTACAAAGACCATTACTAATAGTTAATATGCAGGTACAGGCTGCATAGCTGTTGGTTGTAAACAGTAAACAAATAATAAAAGCCAAATATATTTCTTTTTTCATGATTTCCCCAATTAATTATTTTCAATCTCGCAATAGAGCGTGGACAAGATGTTTTTAACCCCATGATTTTGAAATGCTATTGTCAACTATCCTGATGACTGGTGACGTTTATTGTTTGTTTAAAATCAATTGGTTAATGTGTTTTGTCCGCAGCCTCTAACGCAACAAAAATGAAGAGCAAGATAAGTTAAACCCCCATCCTGTTCTTCACGACGTGTCAGTTAAACCCTTTTTATAAACCGGCAATCAACGGCAAAAGCTCGGCCCCTTTATCAATGAGAGTGGGATAGATATCAATCAAGAATTTCCCGGTTTTTTCCACAATATTCACCAAGTCATCTCGGTGCATTCCCTGCCGTTCAAACAACCGCCATTCCAGGCGGCCATCTTCCAGTAGCACTATAGCCCACCAAGAATGGTTTACGCCCGGAGCATCTCCAAGGGAGCCAATTTCTGTTTTACCAATTTCAGCCAATGAGTTATCGCGCAACACCATATAGTCCCAAGCATCTTCACCATGGATTTCTGCTGTGATATTTTTAACCAGCCCACCGGTGGTAACGGTTTGAATATACAGACGTTGTATTCCGCCATAACTCCATGGCACAGCCATGTTGTCCGGCCTAACCACAACGGGTACAGCTGAACTTGCCGGACGATTGATTTGCAACCAATCTTCGGTTGAATATCGAACACCCTGCCAGACTGGATGACGGTTGTTATCCATGACACGTATGCGCAAAGTAATATCAGGATTTAAATTAACAATTTCTCTAATAAATGCAACAGCCATTATTTTCTCCAATTTGATTATGTCATTCAGATTTAAATGACAGACTCATTTTCCATGTTAGGTATGCATGAGGAAATACGTTAATAGGGTTATTGACTTGCCTATATTGAATCTGCGACACCAAAATTAAGCCCGGTAGGATGCGGTAAACGTCATGCACCGTATCGGTCGAGATTGATGCGGATCGTACCTCGCCGCATCCAATCGTGCTCTGTCGAATAAGGGCATGAACCTCAATTTAGCATTCGACGGAAGCTTATTTCCGGCTAGCTTGATTTGCCAGAAACGCCTATCTGTAGCGGCTTGCAATCGAAAACCCACAAACCTGCAATCAGCGCAATTCTCGACCGGAATTAAATGCAACTGACGGGCGATCAAACCGACATTATTTGCAACTGAACCTGCAATCATCCGCCGTAAACCAGGATTATTTGCAACTGAAACGTCAGTCTCGACCAGCGGCAGTCGGCCAAGAGCTGTCTGTAACACTTCTCATCCGAATGACTGGATTTGATCTCTTTCTGGTCTTTCACTTTGAGCCGCCATAAAAAATCAAAAAGTACAGCTTCCCGCATTTCGCGCACACGACAAAAAGGAACGAAAAACCTTATGGCAATTGAAGGTCACCAAAAGAATATTAGGGATCTAATTATGGGAGATAATATGTCCTTCCATATTCCCATTTATAACAATGATGGCGTAGAACTCCCGGTTCGGGTGTCTCAAAGCACCGCGGAGAATTTTTCGCTCTTCTTGGGGAGTCAGATGGCGGTTTCGGCCAGGAGGAATTTTGGGCTTTCGAATCTTCTCGACCGGATTAACTAGATTCTCCATGCCCCATTCCGCGATAGCTGTGGAATAAACATGAGAAAGCAGCATCAGCTCCAGTTTAACAGTGGAACCGGCAAGCATCTTATTGTTGTTTCTTGAATTTGGAGTGGCAAGCCTAATATCTCGGTACACAACCATGTGCTGAGGGGGAATCCCGTCGAATTGCATTTCGCCCAGAAGGTCTTTCAGGGCTTTGATTCGGTAAGCCTCTGTTTTATAAATCCGTTTATGTATGGAAACGGTATCAACATAATAATCCAGGATTGAACCGAGTTTTGACTTTGGTACTGGTAGGAAATTCATTTTTACGCAACAAGAAAATTGATGCATAAGCGCTACGCCACGAAAATAAAGATCAGATTCAATACGCAACGCCGGATAAGCTGGGAGAACTCCTGCATGATGTCGTCAACATCCTGCTCTCTGGGCCAGTGTCCGCGAATAAAGGCGCTGACCTCGTGGGCGTGTTTCAGGAAGAGTTCATGCAGGAAGCTGTGTTTGGGTTCGGACATCGGTTGTGCAAGACAGGGTTAAGCTGGAGTGGCGGTAGGCTAATCAAGCAATATCCATGCCTGGGTAGATCGTTATAAACACCAATGACTTGGGCGTTATGGCGGAAAATATTGCGTCATATGCCGTAGTCGGATAGGCATATGACGCAGTTTTTGGATTATGTGCGGCGCGTCGGACAAAAATAAACACCGCATAATCCCGTATGGGATAATGACGGTTTTTTCATCTCACAACAACGCCATGCAATTCCCCGTTCAACGCCTGTTCAACCGGGCAACCTGGGTTAAGGTTCATCTTTATCTGGCATTAATCGCCGGATTCTTTTTTGCGCTGATGGGGCTGACCGGCAGTATCAGCGTTTACCGCGAAGACCTGGACGAGCTGTTGAACCCAAAGCTGGTTATCGAGCAGCCGGAGGGCAAGCGTCAGTCCCTCGATAAAATCATGGCGGCGGTGCAGGCGGCACATCCCAACCGCTACGGCTCATGGACGTTGGAGCTGCCCCGATCCGCTCATGGCATGATTACCGTCTGGTACGACAAACCCAGAGAAACTTTCTTCGAGCTGCACGCGCCGTTGATGGTGTCGGTAAACCCGTACACTGCCGAGGTCATTGCCAGCCGGTTCTGGGGGCAAACCGCAACCACTTGGCTGCTTGACCTGCATACCCAGCTTCAACTTGACCGCTTCGGCTGGAATACGGTGGGCATTTTGGGATTATTGCTGGTGGTGTCTATCGGTACCGGCGTTTACTTGTGGTGGCCGGGTTGGCGGGGAATTCTGGATGCTCTAAAGATTCGTCATCGTGCCGGTATGATCCGGCTTGCCTTTGACCTGCACCGCCTGATCGGGTTGCTTAGCGCATCGATCTTATTACTGCTGGCGTTCACCGGTTTTAATCTGAGTTACCCTGGTGTATTGGAAACGCTGGTCGGCTCATCCGGCATGGAGCATGGCGAAACCGGGCGCAATATCATCAGTACGGCGATTCCCAACAATCACCCGGTCGGCCTGGAGTCGGCGGAATTTGTCGCGCGCGCCCCGTTTCCCCGCGCCGAACTCAGGCGAGTTACCACGCCTGCCGGTGACAGCGGAATTTATCGCATTAATTTGCGCCAAGGCAGTGAAGTCAATCACCGGCATCCCTACACCACGGTCTGGGTGGACAGGTGGAGCGGTCAGGTCAAAGAAGTGCGCGACCCGTCGGCATTTAGTTCGGGCGAAACTTTTGCAACCTGGGTATGGCCTATGCATACCGGCGAGGCGTTTGGCGCTACTGGGCGGTTTATCTGGTTTCTTACCGGTATAGGACTGTTCGTTCTTTATGTCAGCGGCTTGCTGCACTGGCTGCATCGGCACGGCAAGGTCAAGGATAGGGACGTGAATTTTATCGCCAGGGATGGTGTGTACGCCGCAAGCCTGTCGGGAACAGGCGCGGTGTCGGCGCTGCGGCCGCTGTTTTACCGGTTGCAGGGAATGAGCTATCGCGCCGGGTTGACGCTTTTTCGGTTGGCCGGTTTGTTGCTGCAAAGGGCGAAACGCCATGCGCCGCATGTGATGAAAGGCTGTACGACGCTATGGCAACGGCTGCGTTCGATGCTGATCAATCGACAAAAACGGATCGGGAAAAATGAGGGGGAGTGAATCAAATGATGGGGGATATAGCGTGGGCAAATGCCTTTCTGCTTCTACCTGACATATTTTGAGAGTCGATCCCATGCGTGCGGAAATTGATTCTTTATTATGGTTTGTTCCGCCAGTTCCATATCGTCATATTCAAATCCGGGCGATACCGCTTCGCTGATTAAGCCGAACTCGCCCTCCTCTAATTCGGTTGCTTTCCAGCAGCCTCCGCGGACAATTAATTGCAATTGCTGGCCCTTGTCAAGATCAGCGCCAAGCACTTTGGTCTCTAGAGTGCCGTCAGGATGGAGGATCAAGTAGGTTAAAGGGGAGCCGCCATGAAAGTAATGGATAATGTCCGATTTATTCTTATGCAAATAACCAATCGGGCTGTCGTCAGTCAGCATGTAAAAAATAGAGGACAGCAAACATCTCGGTTTCGAGTCGGCAGGTATGTCGGTTTTTAGGTCGGAACTGTAAGTCCTGGAAAAATAGCCGCCCTCAATATGGGGAGCCAATGATAGCTTGTCGATAAGCTGGCGCTTGTTCATGTCATCCTACCCGATGCAAAGTGTAATGAGGCGGTGAAAGTGTCGATAATTAGCCGCAGGCTAATAGGAAAAAGAGGGGGGATGATGGTGCTGTGTTGAAAAGGCGGCCGATTGGCCACCTTTACAAGGGGACTTGATGCGTCGTCAGTCGATTCGTGACTGGCGATTGCCATCAATTAATTGGGCATTGCTGATAATTTTTGTTGAACTTGAGCAGTGACATCAATCTGTTCGCTGGCATAAATAACGCCATCGGTCAGCAATAAATCAAAACTTTGGTCTTTAGCTATGCCGCGAATAACTTCAACGATACGGCTTTGCAATTTACCCAATTCTTCATTACGACGGACATTAAAGTCTTCGCTAAATTCTTGTTGGGCTCTTTTGGCGTCTCTTTTCTTGTTCAGAATATCTTTTTCCATGTTAGCACGAGCCGACTCGCCCATTACGGCAGCATCTTTAGCCATTCTGTCGTCCATGCCTTGAATTTCTTTTTGTTGAGCAACTAATTGCTTATCGCGCGGCGAAAATTCTTGTTCCAGACGTTTTTTTGCTTTTTCGGCTTGGGGGGCTTTTTCAAGAACGGCGGGGATATTGACAAAGCCAATCTTTAAATCAGCAAAACTTACATTAGTAATCAGTAACAGTCCTAAAAATAGGGCAATTTTCATTTTCATTGTTAAACAAGTCTCTGGTTGTAGTGAAATAAATAGGGAATGGAAAAAAACTTGGAAGTTTTGTTGGATTATAAGGGTGGTAAGCTTATTAAACAAAAGATTTGAGCAAATTGTCTTGTAATCTTTGATTTTATCCCGATAAATTTTAGTTATGCCGGATGTATCAAGCTAATGGGCGACAGTCCGGTCGCCCTACGGCTCATCGTTTGTTCAAATGATTCATTAGCAGCCTGTTTGACTGGCGCACTTTATACACATGCTGGAATAAGGTACGGCTTTTAATCGTTCCTGGCTGATCGGCTTGCCGCAAACCTGGCACAGTCCGTACTGGCCTTTATCGATTCTGGCGATAGCCTGTTTGACCATTTCTATTTCCGTTCTGGCCGCATTGCCCAAACTATCCAGCACTTCGTCATTTTCCGCTTGGGTCGCCTGTTCTTCAAAGTCTTTATCTAAAGGTTCTTTGACATCATGAGTAATTTTAGCCAACCGATCGTCAAGATCTTCCAGCATGTCAATTAAACTGTTGCGTACTTCTTCATATTCTTTCATAACAAATCCCTCTTTTTGGTTCGGCCTGTGTGTACTTGAATCTTGCTTTATAATAAAACTGAATTTCAATACATTTATAATCCAAACATCCTAACACTCCTCATGCAAAATGCAATCAATCGGCTTTTAGATTCAGCCAATCAGGTCATTCTCGGCAAACCCCGGCAGGTTCGGCTTGCGCTTTGCTGTTTGCTGGCTCGCGGCCATCTGTTGATAGAAGATATTCCGGGCGTCGGCAAAACTACGCTGGCTCATACTCTGGCAAAACTGCTGGGTTTAAATTATCAGCGGATTCAGTTCACCAGCGATATTTTGCCAGCCGACATCATCGGCGCTTCGGTATTCGATGCTAAAAATCATGAATTCAAATTCCATCCCGGCCCGGTTTTTAACCAGATGGTGCTGGCGGATGAAATCAACCGCGCCACGCCCAAGGCGCAAAGCGCTTTGCTGGAAGCCATGGAAGAGCATCAGGTGACGGTGGAAGGAAAAACCTATCCGCTGCCCCAGCCTTTTTTCGTGATCGCCACGCAAAACCCCTCCCATCAAATAGGCACGTTTCCGTTGCCCGAGTCGCAACTGGACCGCTTTTTAATGCGCATTGAACTGGGCTATCCCGATCATCAGGCAGAAAGGCAATTGCTGTCCGGGCAAAGCAGGCGCAGTCTGTGCGAATCGCTGCATGTGCAACTGCCGCCTGAACAATTGCAACGGATACAGCAGGCGGTTAGCCAGGTTCATGTATCGTCTGCCTTGCTTGATTATTGCCAAGGCATCATTAACTTTACCCGCGATTCATCCGAGTATCACTGCGGCTTGTCGCCCAGAGCCGGGTTGGCGCTGCTGACTGCGGCCAAAGCCTGGGCGTTTATGGATCAACGCGATGCGGTTATCCCTGAAGATCTTCAAGCCGTGCTGGCGGCGGTCGCGGGACATCGGTTACGGGCGGGCAACACTCAGTCGGAAGCCATCGTCGCTCCCATCTTAGCTAACGTTGCCGTCCATTGAATTTAAAAGAACGCTTTAGTCTCAGCCGGTTTGTCTCCGGTGAAAAAGCGGTCGATGCGCCGGTTACCTTAAATCACCGGCGTATCTTTATCTTGCCCACGCAACGGGGCTTGGGCTTTGTGTTGCTGATTACCGTACTGTTGCTGATTGCCTTTGTTTATAACAATAACCTGGCCTATATGCTGGCTTTTTTACTGGCGAGTATTTTTTTTATCACCATCTTGCACAGCTACAAAGCGTTAGCCGGTCTGGTGGTGCAAAAAGGCCGCAGCAAAGCCGTGTTTGCCGGAGAGGCGGCCGGGTTCGATATCCATATCAACAACCCGACCGATAGGGAACGTCAGGTACAAATTAAATTGCAAGACGCTCAAAACCTGGCCATGGAGCCGCACAGCACCGAGCATGTTACGCTGTACTCGATCACCCAAAAAAGAGGCTGGCACCCAGCGGGGTCAGTCACGTTGTCCAGCACTTATCCGCTGGGCTTGTTCCGCGCCTGGTCGCCGATCCGCTTTGACCTTAAGGCGCTGGTTTACCCGAAACCGGCTCATCTTGAAATACCTTTTCCCAAAACGTCATCCGCGCAAGCCCAACAGGGATTTAGCCGCAAGGGGGCCGATGACTTTTACGGTCTGCAGGAATACCAGTCCGGCGACTCCATCAAACATATACACTGGAAAGCGTTTGCCAAAGGCTTGGGCGTGTTCAGCAAACAATACGGCGGCGAACAGTCATTAGAGGAGATTAGGCTGGATTACGAGCATGTGCCCGGGCACAATATTGAGGAACGTCTAAGCCAACTGTGCCGTTGGGTAGTCGATGCGGAGCAAGCCGGAATCCGTTACGGCTTTGCGTTGCCGGGATTAACGCTGCCGCCCGACCACGGCTTGACGCATTATCGGAAATGCCTGGAAGCGCTGGCGCTGTTTTGATAATTGATGTTATGTAATGGCTACAAGAGTTCACCACGAACGACTTGCGTGGATGCAGGAGGCAGAGCAACGTATGGAGCCGTTGCCGAGGCGCGAAGTTTTTATCGTTCCCACGCTCCGGCGTGGGAATGCAGATGAGACGCTCCAGCGTCTCGTGGGAACGAGGAGTAACTTCCAGTCTAAGCCGGCGAGGAATGTTGTTCCGTTCGAAACGTTGCAAGTTAGACCTTCCAGGTTTTAAAAACCTGGAAGGTCTGCATATCGGCCTGTTTGCCAGGTCAGGGGCTGTCCAAATGACGACACCCCGCAGATACTTGTGTACAGCAATCTCTCTATCTTTACAGTCGTTCGTGAACTTCACTCCTTCATGGTGAAAAACCCTAAACCTATGAAACCGGAACTCGATAAAAACATTTTAATCTTTCTGCTGTCCGCCATCGGGCTGATTGTTTTTCCGCATGTTTATCATATCCCGCTAACCGTCTTCGGCTTTTTTTGCCTGTTGCTCAGCTGGCGATTTATCGGTATCTGGAAACAAAATTGGCTGCCCGGCAAACTGGTTATTTTGTTACTGACCGTCTGCGGAATCGCCGTGCTGTACAGCCAACATCAAGGCCTATTCGGGCGTGATGCCGGCACCCATTTGTTTATCACCGCACTGGGACTGAAACTATTGGAGATTAAAAAAGAGCGCGATCTTTACCTGATTAGCTATCTGGCCTTTATCGTCGCGGCCTCCCAGTTTTTATACGAGCAAAGCATACTGATGGCGGCTTATATCCTGCTGGTCTGCTGCGTGCTGTTGGCGACGCTGGTTTGTATCAACAGCCGCACCGCGCAAACACTGGCGGCGTTAAAAACAGCCGTCATTATCACCGTTCAGGCCCTGCCGATTGCGGTCGCTTTGTTTGTTTTATTTCCCCGGGTTGAAGCGCCCAAATGGATGCTGTTTAACGACCGCCATCAAGCACGGACAGGTTTAAGCGACAGCATGGAACCCGGTTCCATCAGCGATCTGGGCGAGTCTTTCGAACGGGTGTTCCGGGTAAAATTTGCAGGAGCCGTTCCGCCGCCGGGACAACGCTACTGGCGCGGCCCGGTTCTGTCTTATACCGACGGCAAACGCTGGACTCAGGCGGCTTTCCAAAAGCCTTTAGTCAAACCTGTCGTTACCGGTGCGCCTTACCAATACACGCTCCTGATGGAACCGCAAGATAAAAACTGGATTTTTGCGTTGGACATGCCCCAAGGATTTTCCGCACCTTTAACCCAGAATGCCGCTTACCAGCTTGTTACTTCAGAAAACCCCGATAAACGCGCCGAATATAAAGTAACCTCTTATGCCGACTACAACACCGGCCCGATCAGCCCTAGCGAGTATAAAGCCGCAACACAGCTGCCCGGCGAACCGTCGGATAAAATCAAGCAGCTGGTCGGTCAGCTACACGGCTTTGACAGCGCCCCCGACGACTTTATCAACCGGCTGCTAAAGCATTTCCGGGTGGAAGACTTCCATTACACCCTAACCCCGCCGGTCATGGAAGAAAACCCGGTTGAAAGCTTTCTATTCAAAACCCGTTACGGATTTTGCAGCCATTACGCCTCAGCGTTCGTGTATTTAATGCGCGTCGCTCATATTCCGGCGCGCGTCGTGACCGGCTATCAGGGCGGCGAACTGAACAAAGTCGGCGATTTTTTGGAGATAAGGCAAGCCGACGCCCATGCCTGGGCCGAAGTCTGGCTGGAGAACCGCGGCTGGGTTCGGGTTGACCCCACCGCGGCCATCGCACCGGAGAGAATCGAACGGGAGATTAACGTAGATCGGCAATTTGCCTACGGTATCGCAACGGCAAATAATTACTTGCCGGGACCTGCTTACAACTGGCTAAAACAGGCCAGGCAACTGTGGAGCAACGTCGATTACAACTGGCAACGCTGGGTCATCAATTACGACAACAAGAGTCAGTCCAATTTCCTGTCGTCATTCGGCATCAACGACATCAAGACCATGATTTATTGGATGATCGCCGTCATCGCATCGATAACGGCGGTGCTTTGCTGGTTTCTGCTCTATCAAAAGCCGAAAAGCGCCGATAAAGTGCTGTTGATCTATAACCGGTTTTGTACAAAGCTTGCCAAGCACGGGCTGGTCAGAAATGCGGGCGAAGGCGTTAAAGATTTTGCCGAAAGAGTGAAAATAAAATTGCCCGAGCAGGCTGCGGACATAGACCGACTCACTGACGTATTTATCAGGCTGCGTTATGGGCGGATAGCAACCGGTGAGGATTTGCAGCAACTCAAGACGCTGGTTGGTTTGTTTAAAGTCTGATTGCGCCGGACCAAGCAACGGCAGCGCATCTACAGTTGCCAATGGCACGCCATGTAAAAATATCTGATAAACACGCATCCCCCCTCCTATAATAGGGCGATTTGCAGGCGCATAGGTTTGAAGTTCAATCTAACAAAGTAGAACTACCACTGCGCCGCATCGCTACTCTACCGGTTACCATTCGCTATGCGTTTTTGTTTTCAATTATTGCTTTGGATATTTGGCTTGTCGCTCAGCGCGGCCGCCTCGGGCAATGATCTTGTTATTTCACGCGCCTTTTTGGTAGACCCTGCCGGCGCCTTGTCG
This sequence comes from Methylobacter tundripaludum SV96, assembly GCF_000190755.2. GTDB lineage: Bacteria > Pseudomonadota > Gammaproteobacteria > Methylococcales > Methylomonadaceae > Methylobacter_A > Methylobacter_A tundripaludum. Next base: position 2,517,038 of record NZ_JH109152.1, read on the forward strand.
ATTGACCAAGTTACCCTGGCGGATTTTCAGCCTGCCGGCCCCATGCTGTCCCAAGGCTACACCGAGGCGGTGCATTGGATACGGTTGAGCGTCAAAGCGCCGGACCACGGCGACACCGTCGAATTGCGCATCCGGCCCGCCTTCCTGGACGAAGTGCGCCTCTACGAGTCCGACGCCGCCAGCCCCGGCGGCTGGAAAACACGCGTTACCGGCGACCGCTACAGTTACCAGGATCGCGACCGCGCGGCCGTCACCCTGGCCTTTGTCGTCCGCCCGCAAGCGCCGCAAACGGTCTATTACCTGCGTCTCAAAACCGCCGGCATCTCCCGCTTGTACGTCGAGGCGCTGCCATCCCGCGTTGCTCAGCGCGAGGACTTGAAACTTATCGGTATTCAGGTGGTTTACCTGGGGGTGATGCTCTGGCTGCTGTCCTGGGCGATACACGATTACGCGATGCGGCGCGACTCGATCACCGGCTGGTTTGTGTTGTCCCTGCTGGTTCATATTTTTCATAACCTTGCCGTCATGGGCTACCTGGCGCCTTTTTTGCCGCCGCAAGCCGCGCCGCTGGGCGACATGATAACCAGCCTGCTGGTCGTTGGCGCGCTTCTTTCCGCCATGTTGTTTCATCGGTCTCTGTTGCGCTTGTACATGCCGCCGAAGCTACTCATGTTCGTACTGAACGTGCTGATAGGGCTGTCCCTGCTGGAGCTGGCGGCCATCGCTGGCGGGTACCCGCGTCCAGCCCTACAGGCCAATAACGCGGTAGTTGTTGTAGTGTTCCCTGCTTTGTTTTTGGCCTTGGCGTTTACCTTGCGTCAGGAGGCCGTACCAAGCCGGTTCATATTACGTACTTTTTACTGTATGGGGACGTTTCCCACAGTGCTGCCCATGCTCGGTTGGGTGGATGCCGTCACCTGGACCCTGTATGCCGCGCAGGTGCATGGCCTGCTTTCCGGGGGGCTGATGTTTCTGATCCTGAACCTGCGTTCGCGGCAACTGTTGAGGGAAGGCCAAAAAGCCAGCCTGGACCTGGAACTTGCGCAACAGCATCTGCACCTGGAGCGCTCGCAAAAAGAAGAGCAGGGGCGCTTCATGGTCATGCTGACCCACGAGCTCAAAACCCCCATGTCCGTCGTGCGCCTGTCGCTGGACGCCATGAAAATGAAAGGGCCGCTCAAAAACCACGCCGATCGCGCGCTCGAAGACATGAACGACATCGTCGAGCGCTGCCAGCAGGTAGACCAGCTGGAGCAACACCGGTTGATCATTCGGCCGCAGCCCTGCCGAATGGATGACATCCTCAGCGATTTAAAACAGAACAGCTGGGCGCCCGATCGGCTTCTGACCAACACAGAACCCTTGCCTGACATCAACACCGACCCGCAGTTGCTGCGCATCGTCCTCGGCAACCTCACCAGCAATGCCATCAAATACGCAGCGCCCCTCACAGACATAGAGATGACGGCCATATTCAAGCAGAGACAGGCAAGGTTCGGCATTCTCATCACCATCCTGAACCAGCCCGGTGCAGCCGGTTTACCGGATCCGGAGCGGGTGTTTCAGAAGTACTAACGCAGCCCCGGCGCATACGTCAAAACCGGTTCGGGGCTGGGTCTCTACCTGGTGCGCAGCATCACCGAACTGCTCGGCGGCGTGATCGCTTACGATGCGCCGCAAGACAAAGTCAGATTCTCCCTATGGCTACCCTACTAAACATCATCGTGGTGGAAGACCACGAAGCCCTGCGCGAAGTCACTGTCCAAGCCCTGCGCGGCGAAGGCCACCAGGTTATCGGAGTAGATTGCGCCGAGGCGCTGGCAGACCAATTGGGCGTCATGCCGGTAGACCTGATGGTGGTAGACCTTAACTTGCCGGGCGAAGACGGCATCAGCCTGACCCGCCGCATCCGCCAGAGCCAACCGGACATCGGTATCGTCATGGTCACCGCCCGCGGCGAGCTTGCCGAAAAAATGGACGGCTACCAAAGCGGCGCCGACATCTACCTCACCAAGCCCGTCTCATTGGATGAACTTACCGCCGCCATCCATGCCTTGGCCCGCCGTATCAAACGCCCTGCATATGGCACCCCGGTTCTGCGGCTCGACGTTCACAAGCTGTCTTTGGCAGGAAAAACAGGGGAGGTAGGCCTCACCGCTTACGAAGCCGCCATGCTCGGTGCATTTACCCGCGCACCGGGGCGGCGCCTGGAAAACTGGCAACTTATCGAACTGTTGGGAAAGACTGAGGCCGACTACAGCAAAGCCAGCCTGGAAGTACAAATTTTCCGTTTACGCAAGAAGCTGGCTCAGGCAAGCGCGGAGACCCAGTCTATCAAGGTCCTGCGCCTGCTGGGGTATCAATTGTGCGTGCAGGTCGAGATGATTTAGCGGCACTGCAAGAAACGGTAAGGTTTGCGATACGCTGGTTCCTCCCAAGCTCCTGAGGCTGTGAAAGGATTCGGTTTAAGAAAAATCCAAGAGTAACCACGGAGGACACAGAGAACACGGAGAATCTAATAGGTTGAGTTCATAGATTTATGTTCTCCGTGTTCTCTGTGGTGAATCATTTTCTCGGCCTGATTAAATAGAATACTTTCACAGTCGTAGGGTACGCATTGCGTACCTTGTCGGGCGTTCCAATTGCCAAGACCGCAAAAGGTACGCGGTGCGTACCCTACCTTTTATTTATCGTTCCCTCGCTCCGACGCTTGGGAACCCGTACGAATGACACCGTAGGAGCGGGCCGCGCCCGCGATATTGCGGCGCTGTAAGAAACGGTAAGGTTTGCGATTTTCGATTGTGTATGATCTGCGCCCTCAGAATCGAACTCAAGGAAAACCTCATGCGCCGCGCCTCGTTAAACCATATTTATCGCCTGGTCTGGAGCGATGTAAAGCAAGCCTTTGTCGCCGTCGCCGAGAACAGCAAAAGCCGCGGCAAAGGCTCAAGTCCGAGCCGCAAGCTACTGATGGCCCCGTTATTCCTTTTTGCCGCGGCCGGACATGCCGAACCGACAGGCGGACAGATCGTTTCCGGTGCCGGCAGTATCAGCCAGTCAGGCGACACCACCACAATCAACCAGACCAGCCAGAACCTGTCGGCCAACTGGCAGAGTTTCAACATCGCGCCGAGCGAAACCGTCAACTTCCAGCAGCCCAATACCGCCGCGATCGCGGTCAACCGCATCGCCGACACCAACGGCACGCAAATCCTCGGCCACCTAAACGCCAACGGCCAAGTGTACCTGATCAACCCGAACGGCATCCTGTTCGGCCAGGGCGCCCAGGTCAACGTCGGCGGTTTGGTCGCCTCGACCCTGGACGTCAACGACGCCGGCCTGAACAGCACTAGCCGGACCTTCTCCGGCAACGGCACCGGCAGCGTCGTCAACAAAGGCAGCATCACCGCCGCCGACGGCGGCTCCGTCGCCTTGCTCGGCAACACCGTCAGCAACCAGGGCACCATCACCGCGCAACTCGGCACCGTCGCGCTCGGTGCCGGTAATGCCGTGACGTTGACCTTCAACGGCAACAACCTGGTGCAAATGCAGGTCGACCAAAGCGTATTGAACAGCCTGGCCGAAAACAAACAATTGATCCGGGCCGACGGCGGCCAGGTGATCATGAGCGCGGGCGCCCAAAACGCCCTGCTCGCCAGCGTGGTCAACAACGAAGGCGTCATCGAAGCACGCACCGTCGAGAACCATGACGGCACCATCGTCTTGCTCGGCGGTATGGAAGCAGGCACGGTCAATGTCGGCGGCACTCTGGATGCCTCCGCACCGAACGGCGGCAACGGCGGCTTTATCGAAACCTCCGCCGCGCATGTGCATGTGGACGACAACGCCAAAATCACCACCCAGGCCGCCAACGGCAACAACGGTACTTGGCTGATCGACCCGGTTAACTTCACCATTGCGGCTAGCGGCGGCGACATCACCGGTGCGGCGCTCTCGGGACTCTTGGATGCCAATAGCGTAAATATCCAGACGGACACTGGAACCAATACCGATACCAGCCGTTATGGTACGAGCGGCACTGCGGGCGATATCTTCGTCAATGACAACGTCGCCAAGACGACAAGCTCGACGACCACGCTGACCTTGCAGGCGGCCAATAACATCATCATTGCAGCAGGGAAAAGTATTTCATCCTCGTTAGGCAGGCTGAATGTCGTGCTGAATTCCGATTCCGATGCCAGTGGCGCGGGCGGCATCTTGCTGAATACCGGTTCCAGCATCAACAGCAATGGCGGCAATATCGTGATGGGCGGCGGCACGAATCCGACGACGGGCTATGCGATGGGAACGGCGGGTTCCAGCAATAGCGGTATTCATGTGCTTGGCGATATTAACGCGGGTGCGGGCGACGTCACCATGCACGGGCAAAGCGCGCTGGGCAACGGCATTACCTTTGCCGGCGGCACGCTTTCCAGCAATGGCACCGTAACTATCGACGGCAAGACTTCCAAAGCGGGCAGCAGCGGTGCTGCAAACAATACCGCCGGCGTCAGATTTCAGAATACAGGCACACGTTTAACGACGGTCAACGGCACGGTCAATGTTACCGGCTCGTCGAGCGGAGGCAATTATTCACAGGGCGTGACCGTTGATGCCGCCACGATAGAAACGACCGGCACCGGACGTTTGACCTTGAACGGGACCACAACCGCTGGGAGCACTTCGGTGTGGGGCATCGGCATCAACAGCAACGGGGTGGTACAAAGCACGTCCACTGCTTATGATCGCGGCAGCTTGAACTTTAACGGCGTTGCGAGTTCGGATTTTGGCATTGCACTGTCCAGCGGCAGCATCACCTCCAACGGTGGAGCAATCAATCTTACGGATCAGTCTTCCAAGGGCATATCCGTGGCCGGCAATATTAACGCGGGAACCGGCACGGTTTCCTTGCTCGTCGATTCCTTGAGGACATGCGTAACAAACGCTGCCACTTGCAGCACCGTAGCGTTTTCCGGCGCAGGTCATGTTACGGCGGATACCACCACTATCTATTACAACCCCACCGGTTCAAATGCATCGACCCCGAGTTATGCCTCGCCAACCGACTACACCACCAAAGTAACCGGCACGCTCAACGCTTACATGCTGGTGAACGACGTATTCCAGTTGCAGGCGATGAACACCAATCTGGCGGGCAGCTATGTGCAGGGCAAGGACATTGATGCTTCAGGAACTTCTACCTGGAACGCTAATGCGGGCTTCACGCCGGTCGGAACTTTGGCTACCCCATTCACCGGCATCTTTGACGGTCTCAATCACACCATTACCAGCCTTACCATTAACCGGCCTGCAACCGATTACGTCGGTCTGTTTGGAGCCGTCTCCTCAGCTGGCGCTTTGTCCCCTGCTATTCGCAACGTGAGCTTGTCCGGCGGCAGTGTGGTTGGCCGCAACTACGTCGGCGGGCTGGCGGGGTGGAACACCAATACCGACAACGCTAACGCCAATATCAGCAGTAGCCGCGTTACGGGTAGTGTGAGTGGGGTAAACAAAGTCGGCGGCTTGGTAGGGAAGAACGATGGCAAAATCGTCAGCAGCGATGCCTCCGGCAACATAACGGGTAGCGGGGCGAATAGCGAGCTTGGCGGACTGGTGGGGCTTAACACCGGGACGATCAGCAGCAGCACCGCCTCTGGCAGCGTCAGCGGGATCGATTACATTGGCGGGCTGATGGGGTATAACACTGGCACGGTTTTTAGCAACCATGCTACCGGCACGGTGACTGGCACGGGCAACTACGTCGGCGGGCTGATGGGGTATAACACTGGCGCGGTTTCTGGCCACTATGCTACCGGCACGGTGACCGGCACGGGCAACTACGTCGGCGGGCTGATGGGGTATAACACTGGCACGGTTTCTAACAACTATGCTACTGGACGTGTTAATGGTGGCTCATATGTTGGCGGTCTTATAGGAGGTAGTACAACTTCTATCACTGACAGTTACGCCACCGGTAATGTGACCGGCACGGGCGCCGAGGTTGGCGGCTTGGCAGGAAGCAGCAGTGGGGCTGTAAGAAGCTATGCCAGGGGCAGCGTGCTTGGGCAGACAGTTGTCGGCGGCCTGTTGGGAAAGAACAACGGTGGCACCGTCAGCACCAGTTACGCTGCGGGCAGCGTGACTGGTACCTCTTCCACGGATGTCGGAGGGTTGGTGGGGCATAACTCCGCCAGCGACATCGACAAAAGCTACGCCACCGGCAGCGTGACCGGTACCGGCAATCTGGGCGGACTGGTGGGGAATAACAATACAAGTGCGATCAGCAACAGCTACGCCACCGGCAGTGTGAGCGGAACCGGCAATCTGGGCGGGCTGGTGGGACTCAATGCCTCCGGCACGTTCGCTGCCAACTTTTGGGATACCACGACAACCGGACAGTCGGTCGGCGTCGGCGGTAGCGGCGCGGCGCAAACCGGCACCATCGGCATGACTACCGCCGATATGCAGACGCGGGCCAATTTCAGTTCGGCCACCACTGCCAACGGCAACGAGAATCCGGCCTGGGACTTAACCAACACCTGGGTGATGTACGACGGCCATACCTCCCCGCTGCTGCGCACCTTCATGACTGCGTTGACGGTGACGGCGCGCAACGCCGGCAAGACCTACGACGGGCAGGCCTATTCCGGCGGAAACGACGTGACCTATTCCGGTGCGCATAATAGCAACCTGCTTGGCACGGTAAGCTATAGCGGCACTTCGCAGGGCGCGACCAATGCGGGCAGCTATATCATCACGCCGGGCGCGCTGTACTCCAACCAGCAGGGCTATATCATCACTTACGCGAACGGCGCGCTGACCGTAAATCAAAAGGCGGTCAATCTAACCGGCAGCCGCGTTTACGACGGCACGGCGAATGTGGCGGCAGGAGCATTGACGCTGGGCGGACTGGTCGGCACCGAGACGCTCGCACTCACGGGTACAGGTTCGTTGGCGAATAAGAATGTCGGTACGGCCAAAACCTTGACCTTGGGTACGTTGGCATTGGGCAACGGCACGGGTCTGGCAAGCAACTACACCTTCACCGGAGGTAGTAGACTGGTGAATGTCACCGCGAAGGCGCTGACGGTGAACGGCATCACGGCAAATAACAAAGTATATGACGGAACTACAACCGCTACCTTGGCTGGTACGGCGGCCCTCACTGGTATCATCGGAACCGATGCGGTGACCATTGCTCCAGGTATCATCAGCGCTAGCTTTGGGGACAAAAATATGGGCGCCGGTAAAGCCATGAGTTTGTCGGGCGTGACCTTGAGCGGTACCGATGCCGGTAATTACACCCTGAACGGGGCGGCCAGTCTGACAGGCATCATTACTGCCAAGGCGCTGACGGTTAGCGGTCTCACTGCCCTCAACAAAGTATATGACGGCAACACCACTGCAACCTTGGGCGGCACCGCAGCGATTAGCGCGCTCGGTAGCGATGTTGTCACCTTGGGCGGTACGGCAACCGGTGCGTTTGCCGACAAGAACGTAGCCGCCGGCAAAGCCGTCACTGTCAGCGGCCTTGCCTTGAGCGGTGCCGATGCAGGCAACTACACTGTTGTGCAGCAACCGGGATTGGTCGCCGATATCATCGCGCGCGTCTTGAGCGTTAGCGGCATCTCCGCCGGTAACAAAGTATACGACGGCACCGGAACCGCCACGGTAAACGCGGCGGGGGCAACTTACACCGGTCTTATTGAGGGTGACTCATTGGCTGTTTCCGCCACCGGCACGTTTGCCGACAAGAACGTCGGCATCGGCAAGACAGTGACGCTCGCCAGCCACTACAGTGGTGCCGATGTGGGTAACTACTCGATCACCGATCAGGCATCGACCGTTGCGAATATCAGCAAGAAAGACTTGGCCGTGACTGGCCTGACCGCCAGCCACAAGACCTACGACGCCGCCGCCACAGCGGCCTTGACCGGTAACGCCGCCGTCAGCGCGATCAGCGGCGATACCGTGGCGCTGGGCGGCACCGTTAACGGCGCCTTTGCCGATAAGAACGTCGGCAAAGGCAAAGCCGTGACTGTCACCGGCAACACTATCGCCGGTGTTGATGCAGGCAATTACAATCTGGTGCAACAAACCGGTTTGACCGCCGACATCACCAAGGCCAACCTCGTTGTGACCGGCGTGACTGCCAAAGACAAAGTCTATGACGCCAACACGACTGCGACCTTGGACGGTACGGCCGCAGTCGCGCCACTGAGCGGCGATGAGGTCAGCATGGACAGCGCTGGCAGCGGCGTATTTGCCGATGCCAATGTCGGCACCGATAAGGCCGTTACGGTCAGCGACTTCACGCTGAAAGGCACTGATGCCGGTAACTATAATGTGGTACAACCGGCCGGGCTGACGGCTACTATCACCGCAGCGCCGTCGACAACTGATTCGGGCAGGCCGCCGGAACCGGTGCGTAATGTCACCTCGCAGCTGACGGCGACCCTGGTCTCGACCACAACGAGCAATCAGCCCGTCAGCTACGGCCAGTCTTCTTTTAATAAAGAGATGTCCGGTTCAGCTCAGCCACCGGTTAACAATGAGTCGCAAGGTTCCGGCCAGGACGGAGGAGAGCAATCCTCCCCGTCACAGTCCGGCAACACCACGATGACCATCGGCGACAACGGCTCGACCCTAAAGGTCGTGAACGGCGGCGTGAAGCTGCCCCGATAGTAAGAAGACACCCAGAACTAACAACCTCATCGGCAGGTCCAGCGGCGCACCGCTTGACCTGCCGGGCGTTAGCGCGAATACCGGACACTAAAACAACATGATGACATTTAATACCCAACCTCAAACCAAGCAAGCATCCTTATCCCGCTCTGCCCATTCAGCCCATGGCAACGAGAATGCCGTGAAGCCGTTATTGGCGGCCATGCTCCTGCTAGCCCCGCTGGCCGTACAGGCCGCCCCGGTCGCGCCCAATTCCGGCACCATGCTGCAACAGATCCAGCCGGTCACACCGCCAGCACCGTCGCCTTCCGGCACCGGTCTGACCATCGAAGGCCAAGGCGCGGCTAAACTACCGGCCAGCGCACCGTTTCAGGTCAAGTCCATCCAGATCGCCGGCAACGCCAAGATCGATACCAAGAACTTGCACGCCCTGATCGCGGACACCGAAGGCCGCAGCATCGCCCTGCCGCAGCTGGGCGAGCTGGCCGACCGCATCACCGCCTATTACCACGACCACGGCTATCCGCTGGCGCGGGCGTTCATTCCGGCCCAGACCATCCAGTCCGGCGTCGTGCGCATCGAAGTCATGGAAGCGCAATACGACAAGATCCAGCTCGACAACCGCAGCGGCGTCGACGACGGGCTGCTGAACGATACCCTGACCACGCTGCACAGCGGGCAGACCATCGGCCAGTCCGGGATCGACCATGCCCTGCTGCTGATGTCCGACATCCCCGGCCTTGCGGTCAACTCGACCTTGAAGCCGGGCGGGACCGTCGGCACCTCCGACCTGCAGGTCGGCGTCGATGCCACCCAGGCGGTCACCGGCAACCTCGTGGTCGACGACTACGGCAACCGCTATACCGGAAGACCCAGGGCCGGCGGCACCGTCAACTGGCTGAACCCGCTGCGCCACGGCGACGTACTGAGCCTGAGCGGACTGACGGCCGGCAGCGACCTGAACTACGGGCGGCTGGCCTACGAAACGCTGGTCAACGGCCGCGGCACCCGGCTCGGCGCGGCTTACTCGGCGCTGGACTACAGCCTGAGCGGATCGCTGTCGGCCTTGCAGGCGCAAGGCACCGCCCAGGTCGGCAGCGCCTGGGCACGGCACCCGCTGGTGGGCAGCCGGGATTTCAACCTGTACGCCCAGGTCGAGTACGACCGGATGGACCTGCGCGACCGCATCGACGTCAGCGGCATCAAGACCTACCGGCACCTGGATAACGGCACCGTCAGCCTTTCCGGCGACGCGCGCGACACCCTGCTGTCCGGCGGCATCAATACCTGGATGCTGGGCTGGACCGGCGGCCATGTCGGCTTCGACAACCCGGATGCGCAGGCGTCCGATGCGGCGACCGCAAAAACCCAGGGCACGTTCTCGAAATGGAACGCCAACCTGTCGCGCCTGCAAAGCCTGACCCAAAAGGATGCGTTGTACCTGGCGTTTGCCGGGCAATGGGCGCAGGACAACCTGGATTCGTCGAAGAAAATGATCGTCGGCGGCCCGTACACCGTGCGCGGCTACGACATGGGCGCGGTGTCCGGCGACACCGGCTATATCGGCACCGCCGAGCTTAGGCACGACCTGGGCTCAGGGCGCTTCGGGCAATTCCAGGCGGTCGGCTTCATCGACAGTGCCCATGGTCGGCAGGCAGCAACCGGGCCACGCTGAGCGGCGCCGGCGCCGGGCTTAATTGGCTGGGGCCGAAGCTGAATTGGGTGGGAGCGAGCCAATTGAGCGCCAGGGCTTTCGTCGCCACGCCGGTCGGCCCGGTGCCGGAACTGGTCGGCAAGACCGACGAGGTGCGGGCATGGCTGGAAATGGGCATGGGGTTTTAGGGTTGACGCTGGTTCCCAAGCAGGAGAGACTGTGAAGGTATTAAGAATTTGGAGTGCAAACCTAGGTTTGCACTCCAACATTTAGTTATAAAATCAATAACTTGAAAAAAAGTTTTTTAAGCCGGTTTTTTACAATGCTTTCACAGCCTCGAGAGCTTGGGAACCCGCTCAAAGGGTCAAAACAAAACTGCCCGAGCAGGCAGCGGCCATCAATCAAATCACCGCCGTATTCATCAAGCCGCGTTACGGGCAGGCTGCAACCGGCGAAAGGTTTGCAGCAACTCAAGACGCTGGTGGGTTTATTTAAAGCCTGATTACCGCTACTCAACCCTTTCCACATCAAATACCGTGCCGCGAACCGCAATGACTTTTACCTTGGTGCTAATATCGCAATCTTCGCCGTGAACTTTCCAGATGGAATCGTCTACTTTGATTTTTCCCTCGCCGTTTTCTATCGGTTTGTACAGGCTAAAGATCCGGCCGATGTATTGCTGGCCGCGTTTGTTCAACAAGGGATGGTCTGTTGTTATAGGGTGTTTTTTGCCGTAAAGCTTCCATACGGTAATGGCTACAACAGACAGCACCGAAAAAATCGATATCTGCAATTTTATGTCGATGGCAGGTATCAGTAATAGCAGGCATCCGGTTACAAAGCCTGATGCAGCCATCCACAGGAAGAAAAATCCGGGAGCCAGTAGTTCGACTACCAACAGAACTAGGGCTAATACCCACCAGTTCCAAAAAACAATCTCTAGTTCAGCCATGTCAGCTCTTTTTAGCCATGGCTTCTTTCGCCAGTTCGCCAATGCCGCCGAGCGCGCCAATCACGCTGGACGAATCCAACGGCATGAAAACCAGTTTGCTGTTGCTTGAGGCGCCAATTTCTTTTAACGCTTCGATGTATTTTTGCGCGACAAAATAGTTGATGGCCTGGACATCACCTTTGCCGATCGCTTCAGACACCATCAACGTCGCCCTGGCTTCAGCCTGCGCCAAGCGTTCGCGGGCGTCGGCATCGCGGTAAGAGGCTTCTTTGCGGCCTTCCGCTTCCAGAATCGCCGCCTGTTGCGCACCTTCCGCACGTAAAATCTCGGACTGTCTTAATCCTTCGGCTTCAAGAATGGAGGCGCGTTTCAAGCGTTCGGCCTTCATTTGTCGGCCCATCGCTTCAACCAAGTCTTTGGGCGGGGCAATGTCTTTTATTTCGATACGGGTGACTTTGATGCCCCACGGTGTGGTGGCATCGTCGACAACGGACAGCAGTCGGGCATTGATGTCATCACGGCGCGACAATAATTCGTCCAGATCCATTGAACCCATGACGGTACGGATATTGGTCATCACCAGATTTAAAATCGCCCAACCCAGCTGGCTGACTTCATAAGCGGCTTTGGCGGCATCCATAACCTGGTAGAAAATCACCCCATCCACGGTCACCATCGCATTGTCTTTGGTGATAACTTCCTGTGACGGCACGTCCATCACCTGTTCCATCATCACCATCTTTTTGCCGATGCGATCGATAATCGGCACGATAATATTCAAGCCGGGCGTCAGTGTGTTGGTATATTTGCCGAAGCGTTCGACGGTGTATTCCATGCCCTGGGGAACCGACTTGACGCTCATAAAAACGATCAAGACCGCGAAAATCAATAATGCTAAAACGAAACCACCCATAGAACCTCCTGATTTTTTTGTAAAAACTCTATAGATGAGAGTTTTTTGACACGGGATGTGTCAACCTTCAACCGCTTAGACATCTTGTTTTATTAGCCGACTTAAAAAAGCAATGCTAACAATTAAAGTAAAACCGTTAAAATAACAGCGTGCGTGTTGCAAACGGCCGCTCAACTAATAATAATATAAATCTATCTAAATGTAAGTTAACGAGTAATTATAATGCTGATAACCGCCGCTTTTCACACCGGGATCTGGACCCTGCTTTTTTTTATAGTCGGAATGATTAAGCCGAAATGGCCGTTATTCTTTTTGAAAAAGCCGGACCGCTTTTTAGTCCTGATTATATCGACCGTCTTGTTTATGGTTTCCGCTACGCTTTATGGCGAAGGCAACCGGCAAAGAGCTTTAGAGGAAAAGGCTTCTAAAGAAACGGTATCCAAAATCCTTGATCCGTCTTCCGCGCCGGTTCCAGTGCCTGATGTTCCCGCGTCCAAACCAACTGCTCCGAAGAAGTAATATCGGTACATCAACGAATTGGATATTTCCGGTCTCAGCGTGATAAAAATCGCCGGAACAACAGGCCTGATAACGTTATTCAAAGCTTTTGCCGCACAGGCGCTGGGTCTGGCGCTTACCGCCACACTGGCCTGGATGTCGCCTGCGCTGTTTCACGGCGCATGGCGTTTGGCGCTGGTACAAGGCGTTGCCGCCGCCTTGTGGTCAAACGCATTGCGCCAGCCGTACTGGTGGCTGCCGATTCATTTACTGTTTTTGCCCACGGCCATCGCCATGCTCACCTTGCAGCTGCCTTCCTGGTTGTATCTGCTGACCGTACTGCTGCTGGCGCTGGTGTTCTGGGGTACGGTCAAGGGCGATGTACCGCTGTTCCTGTCCTCGAACGCCGTAGCGGATGCGGTAGCGGCCATTGTTGATCGGGAAAATGCCAATGGCTTTGCCGATCTTGGCGCCGGAATCGGCTCAGTGGCCGTACCGTTGGCGCAGCATCCTGCGCTCAAGGTCGATGCCTGGGAACGCGCGCCGCTACCGTGGCTCATTACCGCCTGGCGCTGCCGCACACTGCCGAATGCGGCCGCAAAACGCGCCAGTTTATGGGACTGCAACCTTGCCCATTATGGGGTGGTGTTTGCCTTTCTTTCCCCGGCGGTCATGGCGGAGCTGGGCGAGAAAGTCAGGCGTGAAATGCGTCCCGGCGGCCTGTTTATCTCTTCATCCTTCCCGATACCGGATTGGGAACCGGAAAAGATAGTAGACGTTGAAGACAGGCGCAGGACGAAGCTTTTTTGCTACCGATTGTGTAGGCCGGAATAAGACCATCCAAGTGCTTAGCGCGAGGTGGCGTTTCCGGCGAATCCGGGGGCGTTTGCCGGAAACGCCAGTTCTCGCCGATGCTCGAACCGGCTTATTCCGGCCTACATACCTGTTTAGCAATAAAAAATAGAACGCTGATGGCCTTGATTGCTTATGCTTGGATAAGATTTTTTCTGATTTGACAACGTCTTGTGTTTAAATTTCGGCTTTATTTCGAAGGTTAAGAGCAAGTCACAACACACAAAATGCTGCGTTCATCATAATTATCTGTGTCATCTGCGTTCCATTGCATTAGTACTAAGTAATTATGTTTTCAGATATTTCCAGCAAAGCTCGCTGCGCACATGCCAATAATTGCGTATTGGCATTTTGACCACTCAAACACCGGCAATAAAGCCCACTGCCTCAATACCCGCAATCGCGCAACGCTCGTCCTGATCGGAAATATCGCCGCTGATGCCGACCGCGCCGATCAGGTTGTTTTTGGTGTCTCGAATCAGCACGCCGCCCGGAACCGGCATTATTTTCCCATCCGCCATGTTTAACAGGGCATTCATAAAGTCGGGCCTCTTTTCCGCCACGCTGGCCAGACTGCGTGATGATATGCCCATGCTGACCGCGCCCCAGGCTTTTGCGGTGGCAATCTGCTCCCTGATCATCGTTGCGCCGTCTTCCCGTTGCATGGCTTTTAAATGTCCCGCCGCATCCAGAACGACTACGGTAATCGGCTCCATGTTGAGTTTACGGGCCTTGTTGGTTGCGGTATTTATAATGAGGTTGGCTTTTTCGAGTGTTAGTGATTTCATCTATGGTTCTCTTCTTGTTGAAGGTTTTATTATTTTAATAGCGGCAGCAGCTGCCGCCATACTTTATCTGCAATGACCGGCTGCCCGTTGGCATTGGGATGCAGTCCGTCTTGTTGCATCATATCCTTGGTCAGGGCGACATCTTCCATAATAAAAGGCACATACGGGACGCCCAGCTCCGTAGCTAATTGCGGGTAAATATTATAAAAAAGATCGATATAGCGCTTGCCGTAATTGGGCGGGATTTTCATGCTCAGCAACAAAACTTTTGCCCCGGCTTGCTGTGCGCGATGGGCAATTTCGGCAAGATTGCTTTTGATCAACTCCGGCGGCAAACCGCGCAAGCCGTCATTAGCGCCGAGTTCAATGATGACGATGTCCGGCTTGTCCAGCGTTAAGGCCTGGTTTATCCGCGCCAAGCCGCCAGCCGTAGTATCGCCGCTGATGCTTTCGTTGTAGATAATATGGCCCTTGTCTTTTTCATTCAGTTTTTGCTGCAACAACGTCACCCAGCCTTGCGAAACTTCAATTCCGTAACCGGCACTGATACTATCTCCCAATACAACAATGGATTTGGCCGTAGCGGCCATCGACATTAATGAAACAATCACGGCAAATAAAAAACGGGTCATTATGCAAACTCAATCATTAAACAACATTAGTATTATAGTAACGGAAAACCTGAGTAAATCGGTAGCCACGTCCGATGGAATATTGCATATCTTGTCATCCATAGATTTGATAATCAAATCCGGTGAGAGTATTGCCATCGTCGGCGAATCCGGTTCAGGCAAATCGACCTTAATCAGCCTGCTGGCCGGATTGGACACGCCGACTTCCGGGACTATCAGTTTGAACGGGAAATCATTAACCGCGATGAACGAGGACGGCAGGGCGGCGATACGCAATGAGCTGATAGGTTTTGTCTTCCAGTCCTTTCAATTGCTGCCGGGATTGACCGCGCTGGAAAACGTGATGCTGCCGTTGGAATTAAGCGGCGACAAAAACGCCAAAGTTTCGGCCGCCGCATTATTGGCTAGAGTCGGTCTTTCGCACCGTTTATCGCATACCCCCCAGAAACTTTCCGGCGGCGAGCAGCAGCGCGTGGCCCTGGCCAGAGCCTTTGTCACCCAGCCCGCGATTTTGTTTGCCGATGAGCCGACCGGCAATCTGGACAGCAAAACCGGTGCGCATATTATTGATTTGCTGTTCGAGCTTAATCTGGAAAACAAGACTACGTTAATTTTGGTGACGCATGACCAGGCCTTGGCGGCTCGCTGCCAGCGCACCATTAAACTGGATTCCGGGCGAATTGTTATATAGTTTCACCACGAACGACTGCATGGACAGATATTTGCTCCTGCAATATCTGCATTCACCACATCCCTGTGGATTATGCGGGAGGTAGAGTAACGCATGGAGCAGTTGCCGAGACACGAAGAGCACGAAGGTTTAAAGAGCAACGCTTTCCTGACGATGCACACCTTTCATTGAGTAGGGCGCGCCGTGCGCGCCTTCTTTGCTGAAATACATTGCCCCCACTGGCGTGCACGGCGCGCCCTACTCTAAATATTGCCATTGACAGACTCTGGATGTCGTCATCCATACAGGTGGTTGAAGTTTGTGGTCATTAAGAAATGCTCAATAACTTCGTGCTCTTCGTGTCTTCGTGGTAAATTCCAAGCACTAATTTTATGGACACATTTATGACACGTTTTAATTTAGCTCTCCGACTGTTATGGCGCGACAGCCGTTCCGGCGAGTTAACCATACTGATATTGGCTTTGATCATTGCAGTCACCAGCTCGACCGCCATATCGCTGTTTGCAGACCGCCTGCAACGGACCATGACCACTCAAGCGGCGGAATTTTTGGCGGCCGATTTGGTGATCACAAGCCCGGCCGCGATTCCTGACGAATGGCTGTCCAAGGCAACGCAACTCAATCTCGCTCAAGCGCAAACGCTTGAATTTTCCAGTGTGTTGATTGAGCATGACGAGCTATTACTGGCGGGCATTAAAGCGGTCAGTTCCGCCTATCCGTTGCGCGGTTTTTTAAAAGCCACCGCCTCGGATTATTCGGCTGAAACCGTCGAACACACCGGCCCAAAACCCGGAACCGCCTGGGTTGATAAACGCATCCTGTCGGCGCTTAAACTTAATCTCGGCGAACTGTTAACGGTCGGTGAAAAAAAACTCACCGTCAGTAACATCATTACTTACGAACCCGACAAGCGCGGCGATTTTTACAGCTTCTCGCCGCGGGTGATGATTAATGCTGACGATTTGAAGGCTACCGGCATTTTGCAGCCGGGCAGCCGCGTGCATTATTTCTTTCAATTCAGCGGCGACAGCAAAGCGTTAAGCGAATTCAATCGCTGGATCAAACCGCAGTTGAATCCGTCCCAGCGTATCATGGATATCCATGATGATCGCCCGGAGCTGGGCTCGGCGTTGGAACGCGCCGAACGCTATCTGGGCTTATCCAGCATTATCGTCATCTTGATTTCCGGCGTGGCGATTGCGATGGCGACGCGGCGTTATACCGAACGGCACTTTAACGCCACCGCCATCCTGCGCTGTCTGGGCTGCAAACAGAGCGAGATACTCTGGCTTTTCGGCAGCCAGTTTGTCGTGTTGGGTTTATTGGCCAGCGCCATAGGTTGCCTGTTGGGCTGGTTTGCGCAGGAAGCGTTGTTCCATTTATTAAGATCGCTGTTGCCTCAGCAGGTCGCCAATCCCGGTTTATTGGCGGTTTTTTTCGGCTTTATCATCGGCATGGCTATTTTGTTGGGGTTCGCGTTGCCGCCGTTATTGCGCCTTAAAAAAGTTTCGCCGTTACGGGTATTGCGCCGCGAACTGGAACCTTTGCCGAGCAGCGCGTGGCTGATTTACGGTTTGGCCATCGGTATTATCGGCGTTTTGATCTGGCGCTATACCGATGATCTTAAAATGACCGCGACCATTATCGGCGTCGGCTTGAGTTCCTTGCTGCTGCTCGGTTTGCTGGTTTATGGTTTGCTGAGGTTTAGCCGGAGACTGTTGCCGCATCTTGGCCTGACCTGGCGCTTCGGCTTGCAGGGTTTATTAAAAAACAGCCGGGGCAGCGTCGGTCAAATACTGGCTTTTTCCATTACGTTGGTGGCGATGGTGCTCAGTTTTACCGTGCGTACCGATTTAATCAATGACTGGCACAAACAGCTGCCCACTAATGCGCCGAATCATTTCGCGCTGAATATTTTCCCCGAGCAGCAACAAAATTTTCAACAAGACCTGCAACAGCAACAAATCAACGGAAGCCGGTTTTATCCGGTAATCAGGGGCCGTCTGGTCGCCATCAACAACACGCCGGTGCAACAAATCGTCAGCAAAGATTCACCGGGCGAAAATGCCACGCATCGCGAATTGAGCCTGACCTGGACCAAGGATCTGCCTGCGGATAATAAAATCACCGCCGGTAATTGGTGGCAGGATGCGCAAACCGGGCAGGTTTCTGTCGAACAGAAATTAGCCAAAAGCCTGAAAATCAAGCTGGGCGACCTGTTGACCTTTACCGTCGGCAGCCAGCAGTTTACATCGACTGTTGCCAGCATCCGCGAACTTCAGTGGGATACCATGAAGCCGAATTTTTACATGATTTTCTCGCCCGGTACGCTGGATGCCTTTCCCAGCACGTTTATCACCAGCTTTTATTTGCCGGAGAGCCAAAAAGACTTTTTAAACGCGCTGGTCAAAAAATACCCCAGTACCACCGTATTGGAAGTCGATTTAATCTTGCGCCAATTTAAAACCATACTGAGCCAATTGACCGAAGCGATAAACTACCTGTTATATTTTGCGCTGATGGCCGGATTCACAGTATTGTTCGCCGCCGTGTATGCGACGTTGGACAGCCGTATCCATGAGGGCGCGTTGATGCGAACGCTGGGCGCAAATCGCGCATTTTTAAGGAAAACCCACATCATCGAGTTTAGCCTGCTCGGACTGATTTCCGGGCTGTTAGCGGTTGTCATCTCGGAAGCCATGCTCTATGCGCTGTACACCCATGTCATGCACATGGAGTACCGCGCTAATTTTTATTTATGGGGCATTGTGCCGCCAACCGGCGCGTTATTCGTGGGCTTGGCGGGCTGCTGGGGCGTAAGAAATGTGGTTAATAAATCGCCGCTCCAGGTTTTAAGGGAGTTATAACGCCAAGATTTTATCGGTCAGTGATACTACTTATTGATTGAAGAAGGTGGATTCTTTATCCTAAAGGCATTTGTAAAACGCCGACTGACTTATAGTGTTATGGTGTTCATACTTTATTCATGAAAAACGAAGTATTCTGTAAGGAAACAATTTTACCAGAGGTAATCAAAATGAAAAAACTAACAACCAGCATCGTTTTAATAGGCAGCGCATTAATCTCAGGTTGCTACAGCCAAGGCGGATGGACGCCGACCGTTGATGCTTACAATGATCCTAATGCCTATCGAATCAACCAGGATATGGCCGAGTGTAAGGATCTTGCGAGCCATGCTTCCGGCGGTACTGCAAAAGAAACCGCTATCGGTACAGGCGTAGGCGGCTTAATCGGCGCGGCCGGCGGTGCGGCTATAGGTGCGATAACAGGAAGTCCAGGCACAGGCGCAGCGATAGGTGCGACAGTCGGCGGTATCGGCGGCGGCGCCAAGCAGGGTTTTGAGGGCGAAGCAGGATACAAAAGAGCCTATTCCAACTGCATGAGAAATCGCGGACATCGTATCGTTAACTAATCGAAGTTAACTCAGCCAAAAACTGTGGGGGCCTACACAAGGATGTGTGAGCCCGCAGAGTATCTAACCACACCATTGGCTTTCACAGGGCTCGTCGTCATTATCTCCGTCCATTTTCGTATCAGGACAATGGGTTATAAAAAATTCCGCTTCTTCGCATGACGTCATTTGAGAGCAATAAGTCCTGCCATCGCATTCATAACTGGGTTTGGATTTTTCTACATTCCGTGTAACGCCCTGAACAATACCCCTAATTGAGTCACCCAATCCATAACTTTCATTGGATAGATGATTTGCTGCAGTAAATTTTTTATAAGCAAAAAGTCCGACAAAAACCAAAACAGCAATAAAGATTATTTGTGTCACCCCATTATGCTTAACCTTGTCATTTCTGTAAGGGCTTCTTGTTTTGGTAAAAGAAACACCATCAATTTTGGCATTGATAGCCTTATTTTTTCCGTCATTGCCAACATGTAACTGATACAAAATCACATCGCCGACAACAGGGCGGCGACTCATGTTTTTCAATGCTGAAATATGGATGAAGACTTCGTTATTCCCGTTTTCAGGGATGATAAAACCGAATCCTTTATCATCGTTCCAGCGATTTAATTTACCTTTGAAAATATTATTCATGATTCCTCGTTCCCACGCGCCGCGTGGTAATGCATTGTGCGGCGCGCTGCGCCGTGTAGTCGTGGCGGTCTTCGTCTGACACTACTGTGGTGCAACGCTGCCTGATTTCACACCCACGTGCTATGTCACTGTCATTAAGTTAAGAAATACGCTTCAGCTTGGGACCCAGATGACGAAGCTCTCGGCAACCGCTCCTGCATGGACAGATTTGAATGAGCAAATATCTGTCCATGCAGGTAGCTTCGTGAGACAGGAAGCTAGAGCTTCCCTCACTGAGTTCCCAAGCAGGAGCTTGGGAACTAGCGTTCACTAAAATTCTTAACTTAATGGCAGTGACGTACTCTGTGGGAACGAGGTGAAACTTGCACAACCTGCTGTTAAATAAAAAATACGAGCATACTGGTTTTGATTAGGTTTTTAAATGGGTCGCTTTAGCAAACCGCAACAGAAAATCCGCCAGATAACGTTCACTGTCTTGGCTGTAAACATTGTGGGATGCATAGATCGTCAACAACCTTGCCGTAAACATAGCCGCTGTGCGGCTGAATGTCAGCGTGGATACTTTGGCTTCATTATGAGTATAGCCGCGAAAATCGGTTTGATTGATCAAATAAAACCCCGCCGCTAAGGCCTGGGCGGAAAACTTTGCTACCGCATGAGCGGGAAGCAACAGGTAAAACAACCCCTGCGGGGATAATAATTGTTCGGCAATACCGATCAAATCGGCAAAAGGCAGTTGGTCGGTGTGCCTAGCGCTATTTCTAAGGGTATCGACGGTCTTGAGGTGATTTTCAAAAAACGGCGGGTTGCTGATGATGAGGTCGTATTGCCGGCTGGCGGTTAAGGCGAAGCTTTGAATATCCTGATGCACGGCCTCGAGTCGATCCACCCACGGGCTGTTGTTGAAGTTAATGTCGGCTTCTTTAAAAGCTACTTGCGTCAATTCCACTGCGGTCACTTTCGCTGCGCCGAGCTGTGCTGCCATCAGCGCAAGTACGCCCGTACCGGTGCCGATGTCCAGCACTCGGTCGCCCGGATTGACCGGCACCATAGCGCCGAATAAAACGGCATCGGTGCAAATTCTCATGCCGGAGTGTTGTTGTAATACTGAAAACTGTTGGAAGTGGAAGGTTGGCATTAAGCAGATTTGTCGATGCTGTTGATATTAACGGTAGGTCGGGGTACATCGCACGTAAGGTCCCTGTCATTTCGGAGCCGTGGATGTCACCCGGTGTGTTTAAAGCGGGCTTATGCTTTTAGACAATAACCTTGTGAATCTCGACAGTTATTGTCTAAAATTCTTCCCATTCGCCATTAGCGACAGCCATCGGCTGATGTTTTGCAACGACAGGCTTTGTTGACAAAGCAACATCCTTTTTCAAGCGCATAATGGCAACGCCGACTGCGCCTGATGCGGCAATGAAGTCGGAGTCGGTGTTGAGCATGGTGTTCGCTTCTTGAAGCCTCTTGTCATTGATAGCTTGTGCAACTTTGCCCGCTTCGACATGGAATGCGGCATGTTTTGAAATACATTCTGAAAAGCTCTCCAAGTGGCCAAGATGAAGCTTGGTATTGCCATGTAGCCATTTTCCAAAATCGCAGCAATTATCTTTTGAGATAGTGACGACATCCAGTTTCTCGTTATGGGATATGGCGGTACGGAATTTCACTTTCCATTCGGCATGCTTATGTAATGCTACATCGAGATCCATGCTGATTTCTTTCACGTTATGGATACTTTTATTTTCAGGAACGGACGTCGTGTGTTTGCCTTTATAGGTTTCTATTTTTACCGGTATGGCTTTTTGTTTTATACGGTTAATGGCAGGACTGAGCGAGTCGGCACCCGTTTTAAAAACCGCTACCGTAGCGGAAAGATTTTGAGCTTGATCTTCCATTGATTCTGCAGCGGCAGCCGCTTGTTCCACTAGCGCGGCATTTTGCTGGGTCACGTCATCCATTTGAGCGATGGCTTGATTGACTTGCGTGATGCCGGAGCTTTGCTCTACTGAGGCGGCAGAAATCTCTGACATGATAGCGGTGACATGGTGAATGGAGCTGACAATTTCTTTCATGGTGTGTCCGGCCTGTGTGACCAGTTTGCTGCCGTCTTCGATTTTTTCTACCGAATCAGCGATCAAGCCTTTAATTTCTCCTGCCGCGGTAGCGGCGCGCTGAGCAAGATTGCGAACCTCACTGGCGACAACAGCAAACCCTCGACCTTGTTCGCCGGCGCGAGCGGCTTCTACCGCAGCGTTCAGGGCCAGAATGTTAGTTTGGAACGCAATGCCGTCTATCACCGATATAATGTCGACGATTTTATGTGACGACGCATTGATCGAGTCCATCGTCGTAACCACTTTACCGACTACGGTGACGCCTTTATCCGCTATTTCTTCGGCACTCTTGGCAAGCTGATTAGCTTGTTTAGCATTTTCGCTATTGGCTTGCACAGTGGACGTCAGCTCCTCCATGCTGGCAGCCGTTTCTTCAAGGCTGGCCGCCTGTTCTTCAGTGCGATGCGACAAGTCATTATTGCCTGATGCGATTTCTTTAGCCGCCGTGTTGATATTTTCTGTCGCTTCCTTAATTTCACTGACCAGGCTTTTGAGATGTTCCCCTGTTATGTTCATGCCGGTAATCACTTCCCCGAAGGTGCCGGGGTAGTGCTTGTCGATAACCTGCGTCATATCGCCTTGAGCCATGGCGTTGGTAACAGTCAATATATCCTTAAAGCCAATGTCGCAAGTTTCTATCAGCGTATTAAAATCGGTCAGTATGTCTTTGAACATGAACTCGAACCTGGAGGTATCGGCGCGCTTGGAAAAGTCACCTTTTGAACCGGCTTCAGCAAGTGCGTCTATTTCACTGCTGACTTCAAACAGGGTCTTCTTTACGTTATCGACAGCTTCTGTAATTTTAGCTTTATCGCCGGGCAAGCGATCCATATCGAGACTGAAATCACCTTTGGCATATTGGGTGATAACCTTAACCACCTGCATTTTTACATCGATATGGGACTTGGTCAGTGCATTGATGTCGCGTGCCATTTTGCCGTAAGTACCGGGAAACTGCGCAGCATCTATTTCTGCCCAGATCCAGCCTTCCGCATGCTTTTGCGACATGACAGTTTGCGCGGCGACGAAAGCATTGATCGATGTTTGTATGGTTTTAATCGCATACAATAAGCTGCTTTTATCGCCTTCATCCAAGTTGATATCCCGCTTAAAATTACCCTGAGCTATTTCTTTGGCGATGGCTTTCGCATAGAACGGATCTATGCCCAATTGTTTATAGAGGTAATTCGCTAAGTAAAACGCGATGCCTAAACTCAGCGTGACCACCAGAATAGATATGCCAAGCAACAGACGGGAGGCATACTTTGTCGCACTGCTTAGGTCGGTGGTTGTTTGAATCTGTTTATTGACCGCATCACTCTTAAATTTTCTCGTAAGGTCAGCCAGGCTGAGCGACGCGGCATCAAAATCTTCCATGATGGCATTACCGGCTTGGATGCCCTGACCGATGTAGGCTGAAGCCATGAGCTTGCCTTGGTTATAAAATGGGTCAAAAGCGGCATCAAGCTTGGCCAACTCGTCCTTTTGCGAGGCAGTAATGGACTCAAATGCGAGAATTTCCTTCACTCTCTTTTTGAAATCAGCGGCGGCGTCCTCTGCATCCTTGTAGCCTTCGGGATCGTGGGTTGCTGAAACATCAGTTAAAAACTGTTGAACTTGAATCACATCAACCACCATGCCTTCCACTGCTATAGCAAAGGGCATAATCGTGCTGTTTAATTCAGCCGTATTTTGCTGGACTGTTGAGAACTGGTCCAAACTCACATAAATAATGACAGCCATCATAATAATGAGGCTGCAAAATCCCAGCAGAATACGGTTTTTGAAACTGATGAAAATATTTTTAAACATTTGATAAATAAGCTTTTATTGTTTATTTTTATGTAAGGTAGCAGCCATTTTTATAGTATTTAGATATGCCTTCTAATACGGCCTGCTGGAAGAAGGAAATGACATCGCTGATGCATGTAGGATTAGTCCTACAATTAAATCATACGCAATGCACAGGGACTATGCAACGATAGACGGGGCTCATCAATATGAGCCTATAACTGGATGTAAAAGGCTGGGCTAGGCCACTTAGCTGAGAGCCGAGCATGAGGTGTTTTTATAAATAACGATAAGCGAGTGATTACAATAAACTTCTAGGAAGAATGCAGGTGTTTTAGTTTGCAATAATAAAAATATATTTATGTGCACAATAAATAACCGGGAACAACTCACCGGCTCGTTTTTGATTAAATTATATGATCAATATTCATGGGGCCGGGCCATAATTGCGGCTATTCAACAAATAGAAAAGTCTCAAAACAAGGTATATAAAAATAATGCCTATTTTTGTTTAAAACGTGCAGGGGATTATCCGCTTAACTTAAAGCGGACGGATGCTTCTCGCGTACCATCCGTTTGACCTGAATCGAATGGTACGCAATTGGGCGATGTTCAAGAATAAATTCTCTTTACTCATCATTGGCTATGGGTGCTTGGGGCCTTGCTCTGTTTCTTTGGCTTCAGTCCCCTTTTCAATTATTTTTTTACGCCATAAGCCGTTAGTTGAGAAACACTCCCAGCCCCATTTCAGCCAGTTGAGCAATGACACCGCCAGCCAGAGCGACCAAACCAGCATCAGTAATCGGTAGGCTATTAGCGGCACTGAGACCAGCGTCGCTATGGGCAATGTCGGCGAACTTCTATCCTGATACCAGTTTAAGTTGAATGTTGAAGACTGGTTGCCGATGATCTGCATATCGGGCGAACCCAGTAAACCGTGCTCGACCGCTAAAAACAATAGGCCCAGCGATACCACGGTTAATAGGCCGATCATAACTTGCAGCGCATTAAAATAGCGAACGCCCGAAGCCTGTTGCGTCTTGCGCCAGCCCAGCAGCATCAACCATGCAATGACAATGCCTGCCGACGCAAGGGGGATCTGGCTAAGCCCTATCAACAACAAAAACCAGTGCCGGGCTTTTAAGGGCGTCAGCGGGATTTTGCCGAGGCCCGGCGACAACATCAATATAACAATCAGCACGCCCCAAAATAAAACCGCAGGCCCGAGTTTCGGCCCCATTGCAAATAATACCCAGCGGTCGGATCCTAAGCCGATACTCAGGTTGGCGTTGACGCTCGGCGCTCCCAAGTCCACCTGCGGCGTAGTCAGAATAGTGCTGATGCCGGTCGCCTCCCGCCAGCCGATTGCGACTTCCTGCTTGCCGGGATTGACCGGCACGGTGAGCTTTCGGCCTTCCTGCCTGATGGGTTGGGTTTGGCCGTTGATCGCGACGTTTTGCAACACGGCGTTTTCCGGCAGGATGATTGTGTGTTGCGATCCTTGCGAGCTTCTCAGGCTGATGCTTAATTCGGCTTCCTGATTGCGTTGCCCCGGTTTGATGCTCAAACGGCTATTGTCGATGGTTAAGGTTTGTCCTTCCACCGCTTCGGGCCGGGTTATTTGCAGGGTGATTTTTTCGCCCGGCCAGGGATGCCATTCTGGCAGCCATTGCCCGTCGTTATTCAGATGGATCATTGCGATGCCGGATGTCTCAATATGCCAGATGGGGCTGACATCGGCTTGCAACACCTCTATCCATTGTTCGGTTTGAGTGGCGACATAATCGATTTTTTCCGATTTTTCCAGCGTGGATTCCCATTGCAGCTCGGTTTGCTGGGCCGGAATATTCACCTCGACTTTGCCGTCCTTAACCCGGATGCCTGTGCTGGTAACCGACTCGCCCGGCAACAAGGGCACCGCCAATACCACGGCGGAATCGGCCGGTGATACGCGGATGATCCGGGTGATAATCCGCCAGTCCAGGCCCAGTTGCAGGGTGCGCTCAATCCTGACAAATGGCGGCAACGCGCCCGGTTCCAGTTCGGCTGCGCTTTGCTGCTGTTCGGTCTGGTTTATGCGGCTAAATTGCAGTTGATCGTCAACTTCGCCGTTTTCCTGTAGGCCTATGACCTGCCAGCCGGTATTTTGAATGCTGACCCAGTTCGGTTTTAACGGCAAAGGCAGGGTGAATTTGCTTAACAAGGGCACGGCTCCGCCAAGTACAACCTGATGCTCGCCTTCGTCCAGGTTAAGCCACAAGCCGTTGTTATCGCGGTAAAGCCCTGACGCTATTTTGCCGTCAACAAAGACGTGATTAGGGAGCCATTGTTCATATTCTGCGGGCAAAGGAACCGCTACGGATTGTTGGGCGTGAATCTGTAAGGCGATTGCCAATTCCTTATCGGTAATGGTTATTTTCATCTGCTGAATTTGCGCGCAGCTCGGTAAGCAATCGGGCGGCACCGGCTTTTCCAGCAGCTTGTTTCTCAGTTCGTCCAGTACGGCTTTGTCCGGAATTTCGGCATACGCCTTGGGTGACGGCACGGACAGCATCGGCAACAGCAAAAACCACAGCAGCAACGGCATCGAAGGTCGAATACGTTTAAAGCTGAACTTTTCCGCAACGCCGAACATCAGCAAGGCCAGCGCCGCGACTAAAATCGCACGGATGAAGTTGAGCAGTAGGGTCAGCGTCGGCGTTAAATACCATAAGTGCAGTTGTTGCTGGGCGTCAACCGAACCGTTCCATGACAACAGCACCTTGCGCCATTGCCATTGCGGCAAACCGGGGCCGGTCTGCACTTTGGCTTTAGGGTCGATGCGGTCAAAATCGACCGCCTGGTCTGTATAGCCATAAGACGAAGAGGCATCTGATGACATTGATTTTCTTAACACCTTTTCTTTCATCTCGCTGATCGCTTCGGAGACGGGTGCCGGGGCGGTCATTTCAACCGCTGTTCCAACCATGCCGCGGTCTTGGAAGATGGGCATAGGGACCGCTTGCCAGGGTCTTTCCAGTTGCGGATACAGCCCGGTGCGCACCTGCTGCACCACAAAAGGCAAGGTGAGCATGATTAAGGCCAGCCAGAAGGCATTGCGATACCATGTCATGAATTTTAAAAACCGGCCTTGCGGTAATAACTTGATCAAGGCGGTTGCGGCCAGAATATTCAGCCAGACGAAATGGGGCGATCCCGGTTCATGCCAGATCAATACCAGGGTTACTAAGGCGAGGCCGCCCCAATAGGGATTCCATAGTCTACCGGTTGCCAGCGCGGCGATTAACACCAGGAACAAGTCCAGCAAGGTCCAACGGGAAATCCAGCTGTCCGGTACATTATCGACGCCGCCGGCCGCCAGCAAACGCCAGCCCGGCGGCAGGTTCAGTTCGGCGCGGACTGTGTGAAAATCCTGCTCCCAGCCCACGGCGCTGGTTGAACCGATTGCACCGGCAATACGGCTGTCGGCATTCAGCATTATCGCGCCGCTTCTGACTTCAACGCCTTGCTTGCCCGATTTATCCTGGGTAATAAACTGGTTGCCGCCGTTTAGGGTGACTTTTCCCAGTTGCGTTTGCGGCAGGGTATTCAGCCGCCAGCCGCGGGTCATGTTGCCGGTAATCGTGTCATTGACGGTATAGCCTTTGCCGTCGAAATCCAGCCATAGCTTTCTGGTCAGATTGAGTTGATTGGGTTCGGGGTCCGGGTCGCCCCGGCGGATGGTTTTAAAACCCATCGCCTGGCCCTGGTTGATTTTATAGGCCGGAAGGTTTTTCCAGTCGTCCGGCAAGTTGGTCAGGCTGGGATCGATGGCGCTGAGCTGTTCGATTTCAACGACGCGCAGTTGGGGACGGGCTTCAAATGACCATATTTCCGATTCCGGCCACTGGATGCCTTGTTCGCCGACCAGCTCCGGTTTGGGTAGCGGGAGCGCAGCCAGTTCTTTGCTGTTTCTGGCCAGTATGTCGAGTTCCCAGTGACCGGGGCGCAGCTGGATCAATAACTGTCCGTCGGGCTCCAGTCGTGCGGGCAATGGGCTTTCCAAGCTCAACGGGATAAAGCCGTCCAAGATAGGCCGGGGCAATTTGACCTCGCGTTGCTCGCCGGAGACTTCCAGTGTCAGCCGGGTTAAAACCTGTGCAGGTACTTCGTCGGTGATTTTTCGGAAGACCTGAATATCCAGGTTGTTTTGGATGTTTTCCGGTTTTTTTAAGCCTATCTCGCTTTCCTTTAACCACAGCTGTCCGTCTTTAATGGCCGGTGTCGGTATCTCGACCCCGTTAATGCGCAGCTCAATCAGTCCGGTGTCGTCGGGTATCTTTAAGTTATCAGGAATAGCCGTCCACAAGAACCCGCCTTTGATTTGATGCTGCAAGCCGGCAACCAGTTTTATCGACGGTATGCCATCTTTATCCATGATCAGCGCGGTTTTGTTATCAACCGTCACATTAAGCGGCCAGTGTTTTTTATCGCCCGGCAAGCTGATCCAGCTGTCTTGATACACCGTCCAGCTCATCGAAAAAACGCCTTTTTCGCTGGTTAAATCCAGTTGGGTTTGGGTCGGCCAGCTACAGCGCTTTTGCTCGTAACTGTTGTAGATGAAAGGGCAGGCGGGCTCAGGGCTGTCCTGCAATACCCAGGCTATCCAGGGTTTGAGCGGTTCCGGTACCTGTTCCGGGGTTAACGGCTTTGCCTGAGTGACTGATGCAAACAATACGGCGCTTAGAAATAGCCAGACGATACGACTCATGATGCACTCCTGATTAATGTCAGACGTAGGCCGGAATAAGGCCATCCAAGCGCGTAGCGCGAGGTGGCGTTTCCGGCGAATCTCGGTGCTGCGCCGGAAACACCTGTTTTCGCTTTCACTCAAACAGGCTTATTCCGGCCTACAGTTTTTTACCTGCAATGGAAAGTGTGATTTCCAGCATAGTGGAGTCGGGGTCCATGACGCCGGCGCGCAGGCGGTTACCTTTCCAAAAAATTCCGCAACATATCATGCCCATGCTCGGTCAGAATCGACTCGGGATGAAATTGCACGCCTTCAATATCCAGCTGTTTGTGCCTGACGCCCATGATTTCATCCAGCTTGCCGGTTTCGTCCTGGGTCCAGGCGGTTATTTCCAGACAATCGGGTATGGACTCCTGTTCGATGACCAGCGAATGATAACGGGTGGCGGTGAACGGGTTGTTAAGCCCTTTGAATACGCCCTGATTATGATGATAAACCAGCGAGGTTTTACCATGCATGATGCTTTTGGCATGGACGATATTGCCGCCGAACGCGTAGCCGATGCTTTGATGCCCGAGGCAAACGCCCAGGATAGGAGTTTTTCCGGCAAACTTTAAAATGGCCTCAACGGATATGCCTGCTTCTTTTGGCGTACAGGGGCCGGGTGAAACCACCAATTTGTCGGGCGCCAGTTTTTCTATATCTTCTACGGTGACCTGATCGTTACGCACGACGGTGACATCGGCGCCCAGTTCGCCGAAATATTGCACCAGGTTGTAAGTGAACGAGTCGTAGTTATCGATCATGACGACTTTTATCCCCCCCTTTGTAAAAGGGGGGCTAGGGGGGCTAGGGGGGATTTTGACGGCGTTCATGATTGCTCCCCTTCCAAGCCGCCGTTAAAGCGGGGCAGGGTGTTAATGTCAGGAACGTTATAACGCGACTTAAACTGCTCGATCCAGATTAGCGGATTGTCGTGTGTGACCGACTCCAGCAGTTCGCCGTTTTGTTCCAGACGGATTTGATTGCCGGTAATTTTAACGACGCTAAGGCAGGGTAGACCGATGATCGAATAGCGACCCCATTGCTCGCCGCCATGTACCGATTCAAACAAATAGGAATAAGCGCCGTCGGCCAGTTTCAGGTAGGCGCTCAAGGGCGTATCCAAATCGGCCAACACTTCGCGGCAAATCGGGATGCGGTTGTAGCCCTGTCGGGCATAGTGATTGAATTGCTCTGGGGTCATTTTTGCTATTCAATGTGTATATGCAAATGCGACGCTGGCGCGTCACTAGCGGCGTTCCCACGCCGGAGCCCTTACAAGACTCAGGGCAGGCGTGGGAACGGTGTCGGTCTTTAAACTGCCTTAGCCAATTCAGCACGCATTTCGTCAATTACTTTTTTGTAATCCGGTTGGCTGAAAATAGCTGAACCTGCGACGAAAGTATCGGCACCGGCGGCTTTAATTTCGCGGATATTATCGACTTTAACGCCGCCGTCGATTTCCAGGCGAATATCCAGGCCGCTGTTGTCGATTCTTGTTCTGACTTCACGCAATTTATCCAGCGCTGAAGGGATGAATGACTGGCCGCCAAAGCCGGGGTTAACCGACATCAACAAAATCATATCCAGTTTGTCCATGACATAATCCAGATAATGCAGCGGTGTGCCTGGGTTAAATACCAGTCCCGCCTTGCAACCGCAATCTTTAATCAATTGCAGGGTGCGGTCGATATGCACAGAGGCTTCGGGATGGAAAGTAATAATGCTGGCACCGGCTTTGGCGAAGTCGGGAATAAGACGATCAACAGGCTCAACCATTAAATGAACGTCAATCGGTGCGGTAACGCCGTGTTTTCTCAGCGCTTCGCAAACCAAAGGCCCGATGGTCAGATTGGGCACGAAATGGTTATCCATGACATCAAAATGCACAACATCGGCGCCCGCTTTTAAAACATTATCAACTTCTTCACCCAGTTTTGCGAAATTGGCTGACAGAATGGAGGGAGCAATCCAGTTTTCGTTCATTTTGTGATCCTCTTGAATTAAAAATTATTAATTATATCTTTTTTTTGCACAAACTCTTATGTTTACGCTTGTGTTTATAATAGCCGCACTTGAAATCATCCGAACAAGCTTAACTCATGAAACTGGTAACCTTTACTTATAATCACGAAACCCGTGTAGGCGCTGTCGTTGATGGCTTTGTCGTTGACGGAAAAAATAATACTAAAATCCCGGTAACCATGCTCGAATTTCTGAGCGCAGGCTCCAGTGCGCTGGATGCCATGCGGCAGCAGATCGACAGCGGCAACGACCGTATCGCGCTGGACCAGGTCAAGTTGCATGCGCCGGTGCCGAGGCCGGGTAAGTATTTAGGGATCAGCCTGAACTATGCCGACCATATCGAAGAGATCGGACTGGACAAGCCGGAATACCCCAGTTTTTTCACCAAACAGGGCACCTGTGTGATCGGGCCTGGCGATGCGATACATCGGCCTAAAGTGTCCGATAAGCTGGATTATGAAGGCGAGCTGGCGTTTGTTATCGGTACCCGCTGTCGCCATGTCCCGGTCGATAAAGCTCACCAGGTCATTGCCGGTTTTACCATTGCCAATGACGTTTCGGTGCGCGACTGGCAGTTTCGTTCGCCGACGTTTACGCTGGGAAAATCATTCGATACTCATGGTCCGCTGGGGCCGTGGATCGTTACCGCCGATGAAATCAGCGATCCGCATAATCTGGATCTTAAAACCTGGATTGACGATGAGCTGCGGCAAAGCTCCAATACCCGGCAGATGATTTTTAACTGCTATGAAATGATCGCCTATTTATCGCAAGCGATGACGCTGGAGCCGGGCGATGTGATTGCCACAGGCACTCCAGCCGGTGTCGGCGTAAAAATGAAGCCGCGCGGTTATATGTTGCCGGGGCAAACCGCCCGGATTGAAATTGAGGGTATCGGCACGCTGGTTAATCCGGTTATTGAGGAGCCGGATGGTTGGCTACGTATTGACTGATGTTACGTTACGTACTGTCCACGAAAAGCACGAAAGACACGAAAGACACGAAAGACACGAAAGACACGAAAGACACGAAAGACACGAAAGACACGAAATAAGTCAGTACGGTATTTTGTTTAAGTCATTCACTCTTTGGGTGACGAACTACGGTCCTTCGTTAAACTCAGGAGAGCCTTGGTATCTTTTAGAATATTTTCGTGCTTTTTGTGGCTTTCGTGGATTAATCGATTTTTTCTAGGCTCAAGTGCCTTTCTTAATGGTAAAAAAACTTAATTTACCAACATTCTTTTTAACCACGGCTCTGGTCGGCAAGGTAAATATAACCGTCACTTTCAGACCGCCAAATTCGGACTCGTCCAAGACCAGCTCGGCGCCATGTATTGTTGCAATCCGTTGCACGATCGAAAAACCCAGGCCGGTGCCTTGCGCTTTGTTGGCGGTTTCAACGCAGCGATGAAAGCGTTTCAGCGAGTTTTCGTATTGATCGGGCGCGATGCCCGGTCCCGAGTCTTCAACGCACAGTCGTAAGTGATGTTCCGTCCCTATCAGGCTAACCCTGACCATTCCGTGAGCCGGGGTATATTTAATGGCGTTGTCGATAATGTTCCTGATCAAAATATTGATCAGTAGGGTGTTGGCCACGATGGGTGCCGCATTGATTTCGTCGTACTCCATGTGAATCCGTTTTTTATGCGCCTCGGGGTCCAGCTCGGCAATAATTCGCATCACTTCACGACTGAGCACCGTCGTTTCTTTGGCTAAATACTCGGTGCCGGATTCGATGCGTGAGAAGGTCAATAATTGTTGCACCATATAGGTCATGCGATTAACGGCTTGTTCGATTCGCTTGAGCGCCTGATGGCGAACCGTCTCGTCACTGGTGCGCATGGCAACCTGGGCCTGGGTGAGCAGTCCGGCCAACGGCGTTCTTAATTCGTGCGAGGCGTCGGCGGTAAAGCGGCGCTCATGCTCAAAGGCCTGCTCAAGCTGGGCAAACAGATTGTTGATCTCATTGACCACCGGAATGATTTCCTTGGGGAGCTTTTTACTGGATAGCGGCTTAAGAAAGCTGGCTTCCCGCCTGGATAAGGCTATTTCCAACCGATTAAGCGGTTTTAAGGAGTGCCCGACAATAATCCAGATAACGATGCCTAAAATCGGCAAGCCGACCAAAAATTGCATCACCAATTGCGCCGATATTTCATCGGTCAATTCGGCGCGGATCTCTTCCTTTTGGCCGACATGAATAATATATTCGCCATTTGAGCTGGAAATACTGAAGACATGCCACACATGTTTATCAATATTGGTTTCACTGAAGCCGTTAGCCGCTGAGGAAAAGGCAAATGTTGGCGCACTTTCCGAACGCAGTAATAATCCGTCGTTTTTGGACCATAGCTGGAAAGCGACTTTTCTTTCGTATTTATGGCCTAAAGCGCTGGCCTCCAAAAGCCCGTCAAATACTTCCCATAATTGATCGTCAATATTTTTTTTGCTTAATCCGTGTGCTGTAGACTCAAGTGGGTTGACTGAACGCAGTAACAAGTCGTCCTCTTTAGCCCAGAGTTGAAAGGCGCTTTGCCTTTTATTTTTGCGCCCGGTATAGGGGTGTAGGCGTTCATCGGTCTGCGTTTGCGCCCAATGTTTGGATAGCGAACCTTCCCGCACCAGGCTTTCCACAAACACATGCAGCACTTTGGCCGATTGTGCCAATTCTGCATCGAACAGACTGGCAACTTCGTCGCGGGTGACTTTGTAGCTCATATAGGCCGTCACTCCCCAGATCAACATGGACGCGGAGAGCAGGCTAAACAACAGCAGTTGGCGTAGCGAATAATTCATTAATTCTCGGGACTATTCAGTAGGTAGAAAATGGAACGCGGATGACGCGGATGAATATGATCAGCGCAGATAATTCAAAAAAATCTTATTCATCATAAATAATCAGCGTCATCTGCGTTCTATTATTAAAAAGTTAATCTTCATCGATAATGTAACCCACACCTCGGACGGTACGGATAATGGACGGGTCGAGCTTTTTTCTCAGATGGTGAATATGAACCTCCACGGTATTGCTTTCTACATCGGAATCCCATGAATACAAGCTTTCTTCAAGTCGGGCGCGGGAAATAACCCGGCCGATATTGCTCATTAAAAAACTCAGTATCTCGAATTCTTTTTGCGACAGATCAACCTTTTCATCGTTCCAGGTGACTTGATGCGAGGCCGGGTCCAAAACAATACCTTTATACTCGATATTCGGAACGCTACGGCCTTCGTTTCTTCTCGCCAATGCCCTTAACCGGGCGCAAACTTCATCCAGTTCAAACGGTTTAATCACAAAATCGTCGGCGCCGCTATCCAAGCCCAGTACGCGATCGGGAACGGTATCCTTGGCGGTCAATACCATCACCGGCGTTTCATCTTTACGCGTTCTTAACGCTTTCAAAATATCCAGACCCTCCATGTCCGGCAAGTTAAGATCCAGTACGATCAGCTCATAGCTATTGATTTTCAGGGCCTCGTCGGCCAGCTTGCCGTTGGTGAGCCAGTCAACCGCATAACCTTCCATTTTTAAACCTTCGACCAGTCCTTCGCCCAGTATTTCGTCGTCTTCAACCAGTAACAGTCGCATATGCTCTCGCTTTAAAAGTAGTTAGTTATCAACAAAAAAGTATAAGCGTAATCAAGCAAAGTTAAGTTCTACTTAAGCTTCGTGCAGGCTTTAAAGTCGACAAGGTGTCTTATTCATCAGCGGCTCTCGTGTTAAACTGACAGCCATTTTAAACCATTTAGTCAAAAATCTCTTGCCGCCGCTTAGTCTCTATATTCATATTCCCTGGTGCATTAAAAAATGCCCTTATTGCGATTTTAATTCACACGCGGCTAAATCCGAACTGCCTGAATCGGCCTATATAGCCGCATTGCTGGATGATTTAGCCCTCGACATAGAGCGCTATAATATCACCAGACCGATAAGCAGCATTTTTATCGGCGGCGGTACGCCCAGTTTGTTTTCGCCTGAAGCGATTAACCGGTTATTACGCGGCATAGAGCAACAGCTGCGGCTTGAAGAGGGGCTGGAGATTACCCTCGAAGCCAATCCAGGCACTTTTGAAAGCCATAAATTCGCTGAGTTCAGGGCGTTGGGTATCAACCGCTTATCGATCGGCATACAAAGTTTTAACGATCCCTTATTAAAAAAACTGGGTCGCGTCCATTCGGCGCAGGAGGCCATTCATGCCGCCGATATTGCCCGCCAGTCGGGTTTTGACAATTTCAACCTGGATTTGATGTTCGGCTTGCCGGGCGCAACTCCTGAAAGCAGTAAAATAGACATACAAACGGCGGTAAGTCTCAAGCCTACCCATATTTCCTTTTACCAGCTAACGTTGGAGCCTAATACCTGGTTTCACAAGTTTCCGCCCAAACTGCCCGATGATGAAACAATCTTTCGTACGCAAAAGGAATGTCAGCAGCTATTGGCGGAGCACGGCTATCAACAATATGAGGTCTCGGCTTACAGTAAACAAGGCTTGCAATGCCGCCATAATGTAAATTATTGGCAGTTTGGCGATTATTTGGGTATAGGCGCGGGCGCACACGGGAAAATCACCCAAAGTTTGCCGCAATCCATTGTTCGCAGTTTTAAGCCCAAAAGCCCGGAGCAGTATTTAAGCAACTCGCATAAAAACGGCGGGGCCGACGTTATTGCTGTAGCGGATTTGCCTTTGGAATTTATCATGAACCATTTACGCCTGAAGCGGGGGTTTATGCTGGAAGACTATCAGGCGGCAACCGGCCTTGCGGCAACGACACTGGAGCCTGCCTTATCCGACTGCGTGAAGCAAAATTTGCTTATCCGGCAAAACAATCACTATTATTGCTCAGAACAAGGCTGGAACTTTCTGGACAATATTTTAGAGAAATTCATCGTTACTACTTAGTCGACAAAAATGGAACGCAGATGACGCTGATAGTTATGATTAAATAAGATTTTTCTTAAAATCTGTATTTATCATATTCATCTGCGTCGTCTGCGTTCCATTGGATTTAACGATGTTGAGTAGTTACAATTCATTCCTTAACCCTCTGCAAACTCACTACCCATAACTATCATGCTTGATTATCAAAAAGACTTTATTTCCTATGCGCTGGATTGCGGCGTACTAAAATTCGGCGAATTCCAGTTAAAATCAGGCCGAACCAGTCCTTATTTCTTCAATACCGGTTTATTCAATACCGGCGCCCAGTTGGGCAAGCTGGGACAGTTTTACGCTCAGGCATTAATTCAATCCGATATTAAGCCGGATATCCTTTACGGTCCTGCGTATAAAGGCATCCCGCTGGTCAGTGCGACATCGATTGCCTATGCCGGGTTAACCGGCGAAGACATTCCCTTCGCCTTCAACCGCAAAGAAGCAAAAGATCATGGCGAGGGCGGTAGCCTGGTGGGCGCGCCGCTACAGGGCAAGGTACTTATCCTTGATGATGTGATTACGGCCGGTACTTCGGTCAGGGAATCCGTAGACATCATAAAAAATGCCCATGCAACACCGGCGGGCGTATTAATTGCCCTGGACAGGCAGGAAAAAGGCCAAAATGACGTTTCCGCTATATCGGAAGTTGAAGATCAATTTGCAATGCCGGTGATTGCGATCATTACCCTGGCAAATATTATTGAATATCTAACGGCTGATGCCGATGTAGAAGCATCTTTGCTCGACGCGATAAAAGCTTATCAGCATCTTTACGGTATTTAATAAATGCACCTGTCCACTCAAAAAATAAACATCTTAAGCTAACAGTTCTTAAGATATAGACTACAATTATCCAAAAATTACCGTCATCTGATATTTCGACTAACTTATAAAATCATGTTAGTAACAAAAGGCGTACCATGAGGAATATGGAATTTAAAGAACAAATGCACGAATATTCGGTATGGCGTGCAAAATTGGTTCAAGCTGTAGAAATGTATCACCAATGGCGTAGTCGCTATGGCATGAATGATCCTCACAGTGCCGATACCATTTTAAATATTCTTGATGGCCTGCAATCGGACAAGATCACGCTGGCTTTTGTTGCTGAATTTTCCCGCGGCAAAACCGAGCTGATCAATGCCCTGTTTTTTGCCGAAACAGGCGTCAGATTGCTCCCGTCTTCGCCGGGGCGCACCACCATGTCGCCTACCGAACTTTTTCACGATGAAAAAGGCGGCAATTATATCCGTTTGCTCAATATCGAAAGCCGCCTTGAAGACATTTCACTGGCTGAATTCAAGAAGAACCCCGATCGCTGGACCCAGATTGACCTTGACTGCGATTCGCCTACGCAAATGCAGGAAGCGTTTAAGGAATTGGTCGCTACCAAGCAGGTCGATCGGGACATCGCCGATAAGTTGGGCCTGTGGAACGAGCGTGAAGCGGCAGAGCAGGGCATCATCAATCCGGAGAAAATTGAAATCCCCTGCTGGCGTCATGCCTTGATCAGCTTTCCCCATCCGTTATTAAAAGAAGGCTTGTCGATACTTGATACGCCCGGCTTAAATGCTCTTGGAACTGAGCCGGAGCTGACCTTAAGCATGTTGCCCAACGCTCAGGCCATTATTTTTGTGCTGGCTGCCGATACCGGCGTTACCAAAAGCGACCTGGAAATGTGGCACAACCATGTTTGTCATAATCGTGGCGGCAGTAAACAGGGTTTAGCCGTAGTGATGAATAAAATCGATGCGATGTGGGATGATCTTGCCGATGAAAACGGCTATGACGATTCCATTCGCTCGCAAATAAAAACCTCGGCGACTACTTTAAAAGTAAACGAGAACGTCATTTTTCCCGTTTCAGCCAAACAAGCCCTGCTTGCCAAGGTTAAATCCGATGAGTCTTTGCTTGAGAAAAGCCGTCTGGCCGCATTGGAAAACTACCTGGCCAACGATATTTTAAAACAGCGCAAAAACATTCTACTGGGAACCATTACTCGCGACATTGGTTTTCTGGTTAATGAATCGTCCAACTTAACAGGCGCTTCATTCGCAAATGCTGTTGCACAGCTTGATGAATTCAAAAAAATCGATTTCCAAAACGCGGATATGACCGGTAAATTGATGGCCGAGACGCGGGATCGACAAAATCTTTACATGGCCAATGTTGAAAACTTTCAGGCCAGTCGCCGGGTTTTTGCCGTTCAAGCCCAGATGCTGATTGATTCATTCGCCAAAGAAAAAATTGATGGCATCATCAAAACCACCAAACATGACATGGCAAAGAGCCTGACAACCTACGGCATGAAGCAGAATATTCGTAAATTGTTTGATGAATTGCGCGATCTGTTGCAGGACTCTGTCGATATTACTAACGAAACTAGACGTCTGGTCAAG
Organism: Methylobacter tundripaludum SV96; assembly: GCF_000190755.2. GTDB lineage: Bacteria > Pseudomonadota > Gammaproteobacteria > Methylococcales > Methylomonadaceae > Methylobacter_A > Methylobacter_A tundripaludum. Next base: position 2,554,814 of record NZ_JH109152.1, read on the forward strand.
GCGATACACAAAAAGTTTAAGGATGAATACGGTTTTAAGGAGATCGAACCGCAGCTGTTTTCGATCAAGCAATACCAGATTGAACTGGAACAAATCTTTGATGAAGGCGAGGCCTTCCGCTCCAGCGCCAAAACCACGATGTCGGAACAAAGCATTGTTATCAACAAGCTTTACAGCACCCTGATCGCTAAAGCCAGAAACATACTCAGACAAGCGCATGCCGATGCTACAACCTGGAGTAACGGCGTTTTAACGCCTTTGATGCATCAAATTAAAGATCATAAAAAACAAATTGAAGGCCGTCTGCAAATGTTGAGAAAAATCAACGAATCGAAAGACAGCATTACAGAAAACATTGCCAGCCTTGAAGCGGAGCTGGGGCCGTTAAAACGGCAAAGCGAGGAATTGGCTATCATCATTAACGCGATGCAGCTGGATGTCGGCAGCTAAACGGGCATAAGGTTCAAGCTGTTAGCTTGTGGATGGATAGAAGCGTTAGCCGAAACCCATCCTGGTTCTGTTCATTTTCTTCTAAAAATCAAATCCCAAACGCCGTGCCCCAAGCGTAAACCGCGCTGCTCGAATCTTGTTAACGGGCGGTATTCAGGGCGTTCGCAATAGTCGCCGGTTTGGTTGGCATTGCCAAGACCCGCTCCTGCCGACAATATTTCCAGCATGTGTTCCGCATAATTTTGCCAATCGGTTGCCGCATGAAAATAACCGTTTAGCTGCAATTTCCGGGCTAATAATTCAACAAAACTGGGGCGGACGATACGCCGTTTATGATGCTTCTTTTTCGGCCACGGGTCGGGAAAGAACAAATGTACGCCGGCTAAGCTGTTATCGGCAACCTTGTGTTCAATAATATCAATCGCATCGTGACAATAGATCCTGACGTTGGTCAGGCCTTGTTGATCCAACAGTAGCATTAAATGCCCGACACCCGGTTTATGCACTTCAATGCCGATATAATCATTATCAGGATTGGCTGCCGCCATCTTCGCCAGGCTGTCGCCGGTGCCGAAACCTATTTCAACAATCAACGGCGCTGCACGGCCGAAAACCTGGTTAAAATCATAGTCGGCATCAGGATCGAGACAATACCTGTCCCAATGATTATCCAGAGCCAATTGTTGGCCTTGGGTGATTCGTCCTTGCCGACGGATAAAGCTGCGGATTCTGTGCGTGGGAGATTGTTCGGTAGAAAGCATAAAAATACTATGATCAGGGGTAGGGATGGATTCGAAGCTCCACACACATCAACTTAAGCAGAAGGTCCGTATATTCAATCAATAAAAAACAGATTGAATAATTCACCACGAAGACACGAAGTTCACGAAGAAAAATCAAAGTAAAAACTTCGTGTCTCGGCAATTGCTCCTGCATTGCTCTACCTCCTGCATCCATGCAGTCGTTCGTGGTGATATGTTTTGTTAAGTTGATGCTTATGAGGAGAGCAGCCTCTATGCAATTAAAAAAACAAGCCGTCTATCGGCGATGAGGCGGAAGCAAAACGCTTTCTTGGCATACGTCCCGCTAAAAACGCTTCCCTACCCGCTTCGATGCCTTTGCGCATGGCCGAAGCCATCAGTATCGGATTTTTAGCGGCGGCAATCGCGGTATTCATCAATACGCCGTCGCAACCCAGCTCCATCGCAATCGCAGCATCAGATGCCGTGCCGACACCCGCATCAACCAAAATGGGCACCTTGGCATTTTCAACAATGGTCAGAATATTATAGGGATTACGGATCCCCAAGCCGGAGCCAATTGGCGCGGCCAGCGGCATGACCGCGATGCAGCCAATCTCTTCCAGCCGTTTGGCGGCAATCGGGTCGTCATTGGTGTACACCATCACATCAAAGCCGTCTTTGACCAGCAGTTCGGCGGCGATATAGGTTTCCGCCACATCAGGAAACAAGGTGGTTTGGTCGGCCAACACTTCCAGTTTGACCAGCTTGTGTCCGCCGAGCAATTCCCGGCCCAGGCGGCAGGTTCTTACCGCATCTTCCGCGGTATAGCAACCGGCGGTATTGGGTAGGATGGTGTATTTATCCGGCGAAATGACATCCAGTAAATTAGGCTCGCCGGGATTCTGGCCGATATTGGTGCGGCGAATCGCCACTGTCACAATTTGTGCGCCGCTGGCCTCGATGGCCAAACGGGTTTCTTCCATATCCTTGTATTTGCCGGTGCCGACCAGCAATCTTGAATGATACTTTACCCCGGCTAGCACAAAGGAATCATCCTGTCCGCCGCCAATCGCATGGACAATTTCCAGGCGATCTCCGGTCTGTAATACTTGGGTATCGTATTGCTGGAACGGCAAAATTTCCTTATTCAATTCAATCGCAATTTTTTTGCCGGTTAAGCCCAACTCGGCAACCACATCGGCAACCTTGCTGTTTTCAGCGCAGTCGCGGGTTTCGCCGTTCACATAAATCATCATCTGCTTAAACTCCGGCTGGTGTCCACGGTTCTGCGTTTTTGCACCGCTTGCGCCAGCTCTCTTAACAACGGAACGGTATCATCCCAGGACAAGCAGGCATCGGTAATGCTTTGGCCGTAGACTAGCGGCTGACCGTCAACAACCTTTTGGCTGCCTGCCTTAAGATGGCTCTCGATCATCACGCCCATAATCCGGTGGTCGCCGTTGGTGATTTGTTGGGCGACATCGTCGCCGACGATCAACTGCCGCTGGCATTGTTTCAAGCTATTGGCATGACTGAAGTCGATCATGATATTCGGCTTTAGTTCCGCATTCACCAAGCCCTCAGCGACCTGCTCCACACTGACCGCATCATAATTAGGGCGATCATTACCGCCTCTTAAAATGATATGCACGTCTTCATTGCCGGTGGTTGAGAAAATAGCCGAATGACCGGCTTTATTCAGCGAGATAAAGTGATGCGGACTCATCGCCGCGCCTATCGCATCAATGGCGATTTTTATCGTACCGTCGGTGGAATTTTTAAAGCCGATAGGACAAGATACGCCCGACGCCAGTTCGCGGTGTCCCTGACTCTCGGTGGTTCTCGCACCGATTGCGCCCCACGCGATCAGGTCCGAAACATATTGCGGCGTGATTAAATCCAGGTATTCAGTTGCAGCCGGAACGCCCACTTCATTAATATCCAGCAACAAGCGCCTGGCGATGCGCAGGCCTTTGTTGATATTAAAACTGGAATCCAGGTCAGGGTCGTTAATCAGGCCTTTCCAGCCGACCGTAGTGCGCGGTTTCTCAAAATAGACCCGCATCACGATTACCAGATCATCTTCCAGCTCGTCTTTAACCGCCTTCAAAAGCCGGGCATATTCATGCGCCGCTATCGGGTCATGAATGGAGCAAGGGCCCACTACCACGACCAGTCGATCATCCAGACCGGTCAGTATTTTGTGGATGTCCTGCCGGGCCAGTGCAGTCGTTTGTGCCGCCGCCTCGCTAATCGGCATTTCGGTATGAACTTGAACAGGGGCAATAACTTCCTTAGTCCCGCAAATTCTCAAGTCATCAGTGTTATATTTTGTATGCATGAAAGCTATCAACCCGTCACAGGATTATTGTCAGAATTTGTCATTTTAACCGATTTTAAAGTTCTTTTGTTAGAGTTCTTGCCGCCTTAAACACGGCTACCCCAAGTCCGGCCAATTGGTCCCGAGCAAAATCAAATTGACCGCTCAGGATATAAACCGGGTTATTTGTATACGTAAGCCTGTAGGCCACATCAGCGTTGCAAGATTTCGCTTAATTAAACCGATAAATTTACTAATAAATAGGGTGTTGAGGAAACTTATGCGGACAGCGCTGTATCGTGACGCTGTTATATAAATAAGCCTGGAAAAATTATTTAATCCAGGGTAAACACCAAAAGCACGAAAATCTTTAAAAGAGATACCCCCGTTATAGATCGCCACCCAGAGAGTGAATGACGGTGCCATGCAGCCACCGATTTATCCAATGTCTTTCGTGGGCCAACCGCGGCTTTTAAGATAGAGCCCTGTTTTTGGAGGTGGAGTCTGGCGAGCGGCTGATTAAGTCTGTTATTTAATTAAACTGTGTTATTTAACACACTAAAAACAGGTTATATGACGCACTTCCATTGAAACACCGCCCCGCGATAAAAGCGTATCGATTGCACAGGCTAGGCGCATCAAAATAATAGACAGCAAAATCGATTCACAACTAACGAGTAAGTAATTGATTACGATAAATTAAAAGATCAACGACGGTAGCCGCTGAAAGCGGGTATTACCGTGGGCTTGGTGGCTTGGCATGCAATGTGCTGTCATGAACAGGCCACCCATGACTATAAAAATTAAAATAATGAAAAAGTATCTACTATTGCTGGGAATAACTTATTTAGGCTGCGGAGTTGCTGCCGAACCTGCCAAGGCTAAAAAGACAGATAAACAGGCCCAGACAAAATCCGATAAATATCAAGGCGAGGAGATGGTGACCTACGGCACTGCGACTGATAGAAAGTTTCCGGATACCGCCAAGGCAACGCCTACCTATACTATTGACGCGGCGGACGTTAAAACAAAAGTGAATGCGACAACGGTTGAGGATACTGTTAGATATGCGCCAGGCGTACTGATCCGCAAACGGTTTATGGGCGATCCGAACGGCACCCTGGGCATACGTACTTCAAATTCGTTCCAAACCGCACACAGCATGGTTTACGCTGACGGAATGCCGTTGCACAATCCTTTGCGCACCAGTTTCAGCGGAGCGCCCAGATGGTCGATGGTATCACCGAGCGAAATCGATTCGGCGGAAGTGCTTTATGGGCCGTTCTCATCGCAGTATAGCGGTAACTCAATGGGCGGCGTGATTAACCTGAACACTAAAATGCCGGAAAAATTTGAAGCCCAAATGGATGCTACCGGCATGTTTCAGAATATGCACAGGTCAGGGCGCAATGAAACGTTAATGGGCTATAAAACCTTTATTTCAGCAGGCGACCGGATTGATAAGTTCAGCGTTTGGGCCTCTTATAACCGTTTCGAAAACGAGGGGCAGCCGCAGACCATCAATGCGGCCGCTCTAACGACGGCAGCAGGCGGAACGGCAGTGACCGGAGGCGAGGGTTACCAGACAACGACAGAAGCCCCGGCGATTGCCTACGGTGACATCGGCGTTGCCCAACAAACGACGGATTTGTTTAAGGCCAAATTCGCTTATGACTTTACCGAAGAGCTGCAAGGACGCTTTACCATTGCCTATGAAGATCGCGTAGGGAAAGTTGACGACCCAAACAGTTTATTAAGGGACGCAGCTGGCAATAAAGTATGGGGAGGAGCTACCGCCGCAGGACTGTCAGCCAGTCAAAACTACAGAACAGCCGGCGGGAAACGGTTTGCCGTTCCCGGTTCGGTTTTCTCGGTCAGCGACTCGGAGCGTCAGGCGTTAAACTATGGCTTGGGTTTAAAAGGCAAAATATCGGATAACTGGAGCATCGATACGACCGCCAGTTACTACGATGCATTCAAGGACAGAACCATCAGTTCAAACCTCAATCCCAACCATCCGTTAAACCAAAACAAAGGCCAGGTTTCCGATGAAAAACCCTGGTGGGCCACTTACGACCTGAAATTGGCGACCGACAAATTCATGGGCAGGGATGATTTGTCTTTTATGGGCGGCTATCAGTTTAACCATGCCAGCCTGAACCTGGATGTCTATGACAGCAATAATTATAAGACTGGAGCTGTCGGCGCTAAAACCAACGACAGCGGCGGCGCAACTCAAACCAACAGCGCTTTTTCGCAGTTGGAATGGCGATTTTTGCCCGACTGGAGCGTAATGGCCGGGGGACGGTTTGACTACTGGCAAGCCATTGACGGACATGTACGTACTTTTGGCGCGACAAACAATATTCAAAACTATGCCGATCGCGATGCATCCCGTATTTCGCCTAAAGCGTCGCTGGAATATTCGCCAGACAACTGGACTTTCCGCTATTCGTTTTCAAAAGCCTATCGCTTCCCGATTGCCGAAGAAATGTTCGCCAGCTTATCCAGGCTTAACAGCGCGACTTTTTCTGCTCCCGGTTTGGGGCCTGAGGCAGGTTATTTCCATAACTTCATGACGCAGTACGATATTCCCAGAGGTTATCTGCGCGCCAATTTCTTTTTTGATCAAATCAACAATGAAATTAACAGCACCCAAGTAACCATCAACGGCCAGACGACAACGACTTTTCAGCCGATTGACCAAACCGAAGCCATTGGCGTGGATCTGACTTATCAACAGAACGAGGTGTTTAATCTGCCGATAGATTTAATGGCTAATACCACCATAATGAATAAGCAGATCACCAAACATAACCCTATCGGCACTAACAGCGTCAACTACACCGGCAAAGAGTGGGATCGCTTGCCCCAACTGCAAATCAACGGCTCGGCAACTTATCATATTACGCAGCCATGGGCCGCGTCAGTGGGCGTCCGTTATCGTAGCGATTCGTTTCAAACTTTGACCAATACCGACACTGCGGCCAATGTTATGGGCGGCACCGATGAATCTACTTTTGTCGATTTAAAAACCTCTTATCAATTGCCGATTAACCCAAAACTGAAAAGCACCCTCTCAGCGGGGATCGATAACGTTTTTGACGCCAATGCCTTTGAAAACCATCCTTACCCGCAACGCACTTATTTTGTTAGTGCGTCGCTGAAATATTAACCGCACCTATGAAATAGTTTTTTTGGCGGCACAAGGATGTGCTGCCTTTCAATGCTACATCTAATAACAATAATTTTTAGGAGGACTCCATGACACATTCAAAACCGCCTTATCCGCTTAACCCCCGACGGGCTTTGATCTGCTTGCTGATAGTAGCAACGCCGCTCGCCGCAGCCGAAACCAAGCAAAACGTTGACGGAAAAAAAGCTCCCGTGGACAAATCCAAAGCGGTGATGGCGGATATGACGGTAACCGAAAAAATAGCGCCGACCGCCAAGGAAAGATACAAGCTTCCGACGACTACGGAAAGCGTCACTCGCGAAAAACTCGACAATACCGTCAACGCGATGACTGCCGAGGATACTATTAAATACCTGCCCAGTATTCAAGTGCGCAAGCGTTATATCGGAGACACCAATGCGCCGGTGGGCTGGCGTACTTCAGGCACAGGCGCGAGTGCCCGAGGCTTGATTTATGCTGATGGCATCCTGTTGTCCTCCTTGCTGGGCAATAACAACGGCAACACCGGCTCGCCGCGCTGGAATATGGTATCGCCTTCGGAAATTGAACGGGTCGATGTAATGTATGGGCCGTTTTCAGCGGCCTATTCAGGAAATTCGATGGGCGGCGTGATCGACATCACTACGCGTATGCCGGAGAAATTCGAGGCTGGCGGCGATATAAAATCGACTTGGCAGGATTATAGCTTTTATGGCAAGAAAAAGACCTTCGATAGCCAGGAATATTCTTTCAATGTAGGCGATCGCTACAAAGATTTGTCATTCCGTTTTGATGTCAGTCACCTGGATAGCCACAGCCAGCCTATAGCTTTTGTGAATCCTCTTTCAACGGGTAATGCAACAGGTGCGGACACAGTGGTAACGGGGGCTATTGCAAACTCAAACCCGTACGGGGTTAGCGCTCAAGTGCTGGGCGAGTCGGCGCTTAACCATACGGTGCAGGACAACTTCAAATGGAAACTCGGCTACGATATCACCCCGACTATCCATGCGGCGTACACGCTGGGATTATGGCAGAACGATAACAACGCCGGTTTTAACAGTTTTTTGCGTGATAGAGCGGGCAATGTGGTCAATAGCGGCAACGTTAATATTGGTGGAAGGCGCTACGCAGCTAATTTCGCAGAAACCAGGGCCGAGCAAATGCACTGGTCGCACGGCATGAATCTTAAATCCAACACCGGTGGGGTATTCGACTGGGATTTGGCCGGCAGCGTCGTTGAATACGGCACGGATCTTAGCCGCACATCGACACAAACGCCTACACTCGCTGCCAGAAATGGCACCGGCACAGTGACCAGCTTGACCGGAACCGGTTGGCATACCGCCGATGCCAAGGGGATCTGGCGTCCCGGCGCCGATTTATTGGGTAAGCATGAGGTTAGTTTCGGTTTTCACCACGATTTATATAATTTGGATAACCCGGTTTATACCGTTGCCAACTGGCAATCGAACGATACCGGCGCCATTAGCTCCAACTCGCAAGGCAAGACCCAAACCGAAGGTTATTGGTTGCAGGATGCTTGGGACTTTAATAAAGACTGGAACCTGACTCTGGGTGGCCGCGTGGAAAGCTGGCACGCTTACGATGGACTTAATCAGGCTATAGCTAACGGCGTACTCAAATCGCTCAATCAGGCGGAGCGCAATGAACTGGAATTTTCGCCCAAGGCCAAGCTGACCTGGAAGCCTTTAGACCGTGTGCAAACAGGTTTATCCATCGGCCAAGCCTATCGCTTTGCTACCGTGACGGAGCTGTTTCAAACGACGACGACGACTGTGGGCGGGATAACGAATATTGTCAATGGCAATCCGAACTTAAAACCCGAAGAAGCGCTGTCTTCCGAACTTTCCGGGGAATATTTCCTGGATCAAGGCAAATTGCGTCTTAGCTTATTCCAGGAGCGCGTAAAGGATGCCATTTTTTCTCAGCAAACCCTTTTATCCACCGGAGCTATTTCCAGTACGCCTTCAAATGTCGGGGAAATTCAAACGTACGGTATCGAATTTGCCGGTGAAGCTAGTGATGTCGGTATACAGGGCCTAGATCTTTCCGGTAACACGACCTGGACGAATTCCGAAATTACCGAAAATTCTGCTGCTGACGCCGCCACTGCTGCTCAAACCGCCGCCCAAAAAGCGACCGCCCTCGCCACCAATCCTAATGCTTTAGTCCCATCGACCGGCAAACGCCAACCTAGAGTTCCAGAGTGGCGCGCCAGCGCAACCATTGGTTATCGGCCGACCGACAAGTTGACTACCTCGGTAAGCGGTCGTTACAGCAGTCCGCAGTTTAGCCAATTGAATAATAGCGACATCAATGCCGCAACCTATGGGGCGGGCGGTACCGCTTATTTTATTGTCGATTTACATGCAAAATATCAAATCACCAAGCAAGTCAGTGCTTCGGCCGGTATTGATAACGTCAACAATCAGGAAGTTTGGTTATTTCATCCGTTCCCATCGCGCACTTACTTTGCTGAGTTAAAATATAATTATTAATAACTTAACTATAGAGAGAAAACAATGAAGCCGGGCTTTTTAAGAGCCCGGCTTTACTGCATAAAGGCTGAAAAGATATTTTTCTTCTCTGTCCGGCTTTCTCTTTATAATTCAGCTCGACTTTTTAATTCGGTGTAATTCATGAAATCCCTTATCTCTTTTCTATTTCTTGCCGCGCTGACCGTCTCCGGCTGCGCCAATGACCCGACTGTAAAGGCCGCAGACGATGCCACTCAACAGCACGCTCATCATCATTCGGCGGAAGCAACAGGCACTTGCGCTGATGCCAGCGCGTCGCCCTCAAACCAATGCGCCGAAACCATAAGCGCCACTTTCGACGGCAAGGGCGTGCTATGGATTACCTGGGTAAACAATGATCATGTATACGTGCAATCATCGGAAGATAAGGGCTTAAGCTTTACCGCGCCGGTGCTGGTCAATGCCGCCGCCGAAAAAATAGAAGCCAAAGGCGAATATCGCCCGAAAATAAAGCTGGATGCCAAGGGCGCTATTTACTTAACCTGGACGCAAAAGCTGGAGGCTAAACATAGCGGCCATATCCGTTTTAGCCGTTCGATTGACGGCGGACAGCATTTTTCCGCGCCGGTTACCGTCAACGATAACCGGGACATCATCAGCCATCGCTTCGACAGCATGGCGATCGGCAAAAACGGCGAAATCTTTATCGCCTGGCTGGATGCCCGCGACGTTGAAGAAGCAAAAAAAGCCGGCAAGCAATTTGAGGGTTCTTCCCTGTATTACAGCTGGTCGGACGATGGCGGACAGCATTTTTATCCCAATAAAAGAATCGCTACCCATACTTGCCAGTGCTGCCGATTGGATACCGCAATAGCGCCCGACAATACGCCGGTCGTGACTTGGCGGCATGTTTTCGAAGGCGGCATCCGCGATCATGCGCTGGTTAAGTTTGTCGACTGGAAAACTCCCGGCGATACCCACCGCGTAGGACGGGACGACTGGAAAATCGATGCCTGTCCGCATCACGGCCCCGGCTTGTCGATTTCCGATTCCGGCATTTATCACACGGTATGGTTTAGCAATTCCGCCACCAACCAAGGCTTGTTTTATGCCTATTCGACCGATGCCGGGCGGCATTTTTCCACGCCGGTTAACTTCGGCAAAGAAGGAGCAGGCCATCCGCATGTGTTGGCTGTAGGTTCGCGGGTCAATGTGGTTTGGCAGGAGTTTAACGGCACTAACAATATTATCAAGCTGATGAAATCCGCCGACGACGGCAAAAGCTGGTCGAAGCCGGAAGTGATTGCGCAAACTGCCAAGTCCGGCGATCAGCCATTTCTGGTCAGTGACGGGCAGAAGATCTATCTTTCCTGGAAAACCCAGCAGCAGGATTATCAATTAAGGCCTATTGAGTAGGGGCAATATGGTTGATTTTACGCTGGTTCCCAAGCTCCGGCTTGGGAACCCAGAGGACGAAGCTCTCGGCAACCGCTCCTGCGTTGCTCTACCTCCTGCATCCATGCAGTCGTAGCTTCGCGAGACTGGAAGCTGGAGCTTCCCGTACTGAATTCCCAAGCTGGAGCTTGGGAACTAGCACGAGCCGCCAAAAGCATTGTCCACGAAAGACACGAAAAGCACGAAAATCCCCCAACACGATTATTTCGTGTCTTTCGTGCTTTTCGTGGACTGTGCTTTTTCCTACGGACCAAATTCTTGATGGGCTCTTCTTTCTCGGGAATCACCTTAAGCCGAAACTAATTATGTTGCCAAATAAAACTCTGCTTGAAGCCAGACAACTTGTGGTCAATTATAAAAACCATCGGGCGATTGACGGACTCGATTTGTCGGTTCCGGCAGGTAATGAAGCCGCCAAAAGCATTGTCCACGAAAGACACGAAAAGCACGAAAATCCCCCAACACGATTATTTCGTGTCTTTCGTGCTTTTCGTGGACTGTGCTTTTTCCTACGGACCAGATTCTTGATGGGCTCTTCTTTCTCGGGAATCACCTTAAGCCGAAACTAATTATGTTGCCAAATAAAACTCTGCTTGAAGCCAGACAACTGGTGGTCAATTATAAAAACCATCGTGCGATCGATGGGCTCGATTTGTCGGTTCCGGCAGGTTGCGTCTATGCCTTGTTGGGCGGCAATGGCGCGGGCAAAACCTCGACCATCAACACCTTTCTGGGTTTCAACAGGCCGACCGGCGGCAATGTCTTTATTGACGGCGAGTCGCCCGAGCAAAATCCAGCCGTGGTCCGTGCCAAGGTCGCGTACTTGCCGGAAAATGTTGCGCTCTACGAATACATGAGCGGCCTGGAAAACCTGCGCTTTTTCTGTACGTTGGCTAATATTCGCTTATCCCGGCAACACGCGCACGACCTGCTGGTGAATACCGGCTTGCAAACCGATGCCCACGACCGGCGAGTCTCGACTTATTCCAAGGGCATGCGCCAGAAAGTCGGTTTGGCTATTGCCTCGGCAAAACAGGCGAAAGTCATGCTGCTGGATGAGCCGACCTCCGGGCTCGATCCCAGTGCGGCCAATGATTTTGCCCAGCGGGTACGGGCAGCAGCCGATTTGGGCATGGCAGTGTTGATGGCGACCCATGATCTGTTTAACGCCAAACAGGTCGCCGACCGTATCGGTATCATGAAAGCCGGTCGCCTCGTTGAAGAGTTCGATGCGCACACCGTGGCGCATGATGAGCTGGAGCACAAATATCTGGCGCACGCGCGGGGCTTGCTTTGATTATTGCGATCGTTCACAAGGAGCTGCTGGCTGTGCTGCGCGACGGAAGACTGCTGGTGTTGGCATTTTCGGTATTCGCCGTGTTGACCGGATTTTTTCTGGCTTCCGTCGCCGAACATCAACAGGTGCAGCAGGAAAAGCAAGCCGTGGGCGCCACCGCCAAGGAACAATGGGATACGCAAGGCGTCAAGAATCCGCATGCGGCGGCGCATTTCGGTATTTATGTGTTCAAGCCGGATTCGCCGCTGGCTGCGGTAGATCCCGGATTGCGGCAATATACCGGCCAGACGCTCTGGCTGGAGCCGCACAAGCGCAACGGCGCGCGTTTCAGCCCGGCGGCCGATCAGGGCTTAGCCAGCCGCTTCGGGCAGGCCAGCGCCGGTTTTGTGTTATATGCGCTGCTTCCGCTATTGGTTATTGCGCTGGCTTTCAATGCGGTGACCCAGGAACGGGAGCAGGGCACCTTGCGCATGTTGCACAGTTTGGGGGTGTCGGCGACCAAGCTGTTGCTGGGCAAGTTTATCGGTTTGTTACTGGCTTTTGTTGCGGTGTTGATGCCGGCAATGGCGGTTGCGATCGTTATTTTGTATCAGAATTTCGATCTTGCCGGTGACGATATACTCAGGCTGTTTACGTTGAGCGGCACTTTTTTTATCTATTACGCGGTATTCGCGGCCTTGGCAATGTCCACGTCGATCCATTTCAAAAGCAGCCGCCTGGCTTTGTTCACCCTGCTGGCATTCTGGTCGGGCAGTGTGTTGATTGCCCCGCGCTTGGGCGCGGCAGCCGCAGAAATGATGGTTCCGACGCCCGGCGCTACGGCGTTTTGGGCGGGAATCAAAAAAGATATTCAGCAAGGTTTGGATAACGATGGCGATCATGATGCACGAGAGGCCTTATTCAAGGCTCAGGTGTTAAAGCAGTATGGCGTGGCGCGGGTTGAGGACTTGCCGGTAGGCTATGCCGCACTCAACCGCAATTTTAACGACGGTTATTCCGAACGAGTCCACGCCCTGCATTTCGACAGGCTGCGGGATGCGTTCGAGCGTCAGGGCCGGTTTATCCATATCGCCTCGCTGCTCGGTCCGAGCATAGCGATGCGCTCGGTGTCGATGACATTGTCGGGCATGGATCTGGCGCATCAACGGCATTTTGAGGATGCCGCCGAACATTACCGCCATTATTTTATCGGCCTGACCGACGACTGGGATCGCGAACGCAGTCACGGCACGGAGCGCGGCGCACAGGGTCATGATACCGACTGGGGCAGCGTTATGGCATTCAGTTATGCGCCGCCTTCGGTGGGCTTTGCGCTGCATCATGCGCTGGCCGAGCTGCTGGTGTTGCTGGCTTGGTTGGTTGCCGCGCTGACGTGGTTGCTGTTTTCCGCGAAGAGGCTGAAACCATGATCCTAAAAACAGCAATTGATCCACGAAAAACACAAAAAGCACGAAAATATTTAATGGACTATGCAGCTGTAAATTATTCACCAAAGAGTGAGTGGCTTTACCAATATAAGCTGTCGATTTATTTGGTGGCTTTCGTGTTTTTCGTGCCTTTCGTGGACGAATTGATATGAGTTTGTTACAAGCCGAGTGGCTGCGCTTTATCCGTAACCCGGTCAATCTGTGGGTTATTGCAGCATTCTTCGCCCTGCTGGCGGCCAGCGCGATATGGTCGGGGCTGGCCGCCAGCGAGTTTCGTGCCAAAGCGTTGCAGCCGCAACACCAAACCGGTAACAGTCAGGTTCGGGCGGAAATGCACGATGCGCCCGCTATCGGCAAAGCAGGCGACACAGCCAAGTTGGCTGATAGTACAATCGTGCGCCTTCCGGCGCTCGGCGGTTTGGCATTGAGCGTGCGGCAAATGGATCTGCTCGGTTCCGAACTGCGCATCTCGACCCGCAGCCGCTATACCGATGGCCGCAACAGCGATCAGCTGTTCAATCCGTTGCTGCGCGAGCTGGGCTTGCTCGATTTTGCAAGCATACTCGCGTTATTGTTGCCGTTGACCGTGATAGCCCTGACTTACGGTCTGGTGCAGGAAGATCGGGAGCGGGGCGTGTGGCGTTTGGTGTGCGCGCAAATGCCCCGTCCCTGGCAGTTGGTATTTGCCGCGCTCGCCGTGCGTCTGGCGGTGGTGTTGATGCCCGCCGTTGCGGCATCGCTACTTGCGTTTATGCTGGACTCCGGTTCGACCCTTTACGCGACAACGCACTGGCTGATTTTTGTCGGCGTGTTCACCGGGGTATGGATTGCGATGTCCGGGCTGTTTCTGTTGTTGCCTGTTTCATCGGGCGCAGCGGCGGTGGGCTTGTTAGGCGTGTGGTTAGTCACGACGTTTGCGGTCCCGGCGGGTTTGAGCTGGGCGGCGGACGGCATGCAACCCATGCCCTCGCGGCTTGAGGCAATTGTCGATATTCGCCGTGTTCAGGCGCAAACTTCCAAACAACAAGCCGACTTGCTGTCGGCCTGGTATCGGGCGCATCCTGAAGTCGCGCTTGTAAAAGAACCGTCCCGCGAGATTGCCGGTCTGCCCGCTAACCTGGAGCTTGATGGCAAGGTGCGGCCGCTGATGTATCGCTTCGATGAGGTTCGGAAAGCGCATTTTGAGTTTATGGAGCGATGGTCCGCGCTTTCGCCCGGACTGTCCGCCGTGTTGGCGGCCGACCGTTTGGCGGGCATCGATGCGCCCCGTTATGCCGAATACATTGAAGCGGCCAATCAATTTGAAGACCGGTGGCGGGTGTTTTTTGTTCCCGGAATCATGGCGCAGCAAGGTATACCGTCGTCGGATCATCAGCAACTGCCGGTAATGAAACCTTTGCCGACGGCTGAAACAGTGTGGACGGTCATATTGAGACAGTCGCTGAGCGGAATTTTGTTACTACTGGCGCTGATAATTTTACGCAAGCAATTCGGAAGGCCGTAAAATAGCGTTTAAAACCGATTGATAATAAATAGTCGTCAAGGTATGAAAACAATACTTTATGATGTCCCCACTTTAACGAGATAACAACTGACTTTTATGGAAATTATTTACTTTTTATTACACTTGCTCAAAGACCCGCTGACGACGCTGCAAGATTTTCTGGCGCATTACGAGATGCTTACCTATGGGATTTTGGTTGCGATAATTTTTGTCGAAACCGGCTTAATCGTTATGCCGCTGCTGCCCGGCGATTCTCTATTGTTTGCGGTGGGGCTGTTGGCGTCATCGACCGGGAAACTGGATATTCAAATCATTATTCCGTTGCTGATTGGCGCGGCTTTGCTGGGCGATAATGTCAATCATTATGTCGGCAAGCATTTTAGTAAGTTCGTTAAATCCCGTGAGCAGATTTTATTTTTTAAACGGGAATACATTACCCAAACCGAAGCGTTCTACGAAAAACACGGTGGCAAAGCCGTTATTATGGCCCGTTTCGTCCCGATCGTTCGCACCATTGCCCCTTTCGTCGCCGGTGCAGGCAGCATGAAATACTCAAAATACATTGTTTTTTGCATTATCGGTGCGACCTTATGGGTTTCCAGTATCACCTTAACCGGATATTTCTTAGGCTCGAATGAATGGGTTAAACACAATTTCGAGAAGATTGTTTTGGGTATTGTCTTTGTGTCGTTCATGCCGATGGTTTGGCAGTTTGTACGGGTTAAATGGCTGAAACAGGCTCAATCTATTTAAAGCGTTTCATTTTCCGCAACGACGGCTGTGACCGTACAGAGTAAAATACAGCTAAGACCTCGTTGTCCGGAATCTGAACATAACAAACGCACAATCGATGTTTAAAAGGTAATATCCTCTATGTTTTTATTTAACAGCCATGATGGCGGCGTGGCCGACCGGAATTTAACGCCTTCGGGTGACGAGGCGAGTTCGTTAGTGCAAAAAAAACCATCATTATTTGCAGCCTTAACCGGCGAAGAACATCCGCGCTTTATGGGTGGATTGCTGTTGATTTTAGTGCTGCTGTTGCATGTATGGGCGGGGCTTTGGCTTTTAAAACCCACCGAGAAACCCAAAACGCCATCGCTGATGGTGATGGAGGTCTCGCTAGTTTCTACGCCGAGTCAAAAAGCCGAAATTACACCGCCGGCGCCCCCAAAACCGGTGCCGCCAAAACCGGAACCGCCGAAAAAACAACCCGTCAAACAGCCGGTCAAGAAGAAAATGCCGGTGATTCCCAAGCAGGCGGAGCTACCGAAACCGCAGACCATTGCTGAAGAAAAGCCGGTGCCGTCCAATTCCGCGCCGACACCTCCAGTCTCAGCGCCACCACAAGCGGTCAGTCGGCCTGCTCCTCCTGCTGTAGTCAGCAGCGAACCGAGAATCAGCACCGGCGTGATTCCATTGGAACGAATCCCTCCCAAGTACCCGGCGCGGGCGGCTAACCGCCATATCGAAGGTTGGGTGAAAATCGAATTTACTATTACCACGAGCGGTACCGTTGAAAATGCCGTAGTTGTTGAGGCGGAACCCGAGGAAATCTTTGATGAGGCTGCGTTGAAAGCGATTAATCAATGGATCTTCAAGGAAAAAATAGTTGACGGTGTAGCGGTTGAGCAGCGTGCTGTTCAGACGTTGCAATTTAAATTAACAAGATAATCGGTTTACGCTTTACGGACTTACATTGGACATACCGGGACTGATATTCAGCGGTTTTGGTATGAACTTAAAAAATAGCGATCAGTTAGATGATTGCGCCCCTGTGTTTATTTGAATAATTAAAAAAGGAGATCTTAATGCCCCATCATATTGCGCCAGAAGTTATTATCGACGGTACCTTATACACGTTACTGGCCTTCTCAGTGGTCACCTGGACATTGATTCTTTTCAAGATCTGGCAGTTCACCAAGAATAGCTTTTATAACCGGGCTTTTAACAAGGTATTTTGGGATGCGGCCAATCTGGAGCAGGCGAAAACGTTGCCTGCCGAGATAGCCAGAGGGCCGCAAGCGCGGATTGCACAGCAAGGTTTTGCATGGATGAGCGAAAGTCAGCAGTCTGAGGGCCAGAGCCTTAAATATCGCGGCGTTCCGTCTGAATTACTTGAACATTCACTACTTGTTCAAATGCAGCAAGAGCAACACGCAATGGAAAGCGGCCTGACCATGCTTGCCAGTATCGGCAGCACCTCGCCGTTCGTCGGCTTGTTCGGCACGGTGTTGGGTATTATGCACGCGATGCATGAGATTACTGCCAGCGGTTCAACCAGTCTGGATGTGGTGGCAGGCCCTATCGGCGACGCGTTGGTCGCTACGGCAATCGGTATCGCGGTCGCGGTGCCGGCGGTATTAGCCTATAACTTTTTTTTGCGCCGGGTTAAACAGCAACGTGCCGGATTGGAAAACTTTGTCGTCAGTTTTATGCACATCGCCTCAAGTGCGAATGTCAACGGTAAGGAGTAGACATGGCTTTTAAACCGCAATCGGAAGATGAAGGAGCTATGAGCGACATTAACGTCACGCCGCTCGTCGATGTAATGCTGGTGCTGGTGATTATTTTATTAGTGACCGCGCCGTTACTCACGCAATCCGTGCATGTTACTTTACCGAAAACCGCTGAGACCACCGCGGATATTAAAGAACAACCGTTACAGCTCGGTATCGATGCGCAGGGGGTTATCACATTGAATAAGCTCCCAATCGCCGACCATGCCGCATTGGAGAGCGCATTGAAGGCAGAGCTTTTAAAAAATCCTGAAATCGGCTTGCATTTATATGCCGATCAGGATGTTGTTTATTCGAAGGTTGCCGAAGTCATGGCGACTGTGCAACATTCCGGGATTGCTAAAATAGCGTTCGTGACTGAGAAACAGTAGTCAATTTCCCCGCAGTAACTTAAGACATAAAGCCACGAAGAAACGGGAGGAAGCCTCCGTGAAAATCCGTATTCTTCGTGGTTTGTTAATAATTTATATACACTTTGTATACAAATTAACTCATTGATTAAGGACGGCTTTCAGTCTAATTTTATTCGGTGCGTATGGGGGCTGTGGTGTCGATCCCCTAGATCAGTGTATATTAAGCGATTAACTTTTAGCCCTTTTGTTCGAAAAGCCCTATGCGAATCCTGCCTTTTGAAGCTTTTTTACCCATTTTGTTGCATTAAGCAATGCGTTATCGCTTATTGAAATTTAAACGCATTCGGTGAAAACGACTTCGCGATGCGTGAAAAATCAACAGCTTTTGTTCAAATTTTGCCAGTCATTTAAGGTATAAAAATGCCGTTTTGCTCAAAATATATTCCGATCCTACTTGCCCTGTTTTTTCCTTTCTTATCAATGGCTGCCGATGAAGCAGGCGCTATTAGCCAAGTACAGCCATTAGATTTGACTCAGCATTGGGCCGGTTATTTGGCTTTGACAGTTTTTGCCGTTGCCTACATCCTTGCCATGACCGAGGAAGTGACTGAGTTAAAAAAATCCAAGCCGATGGTGTTTGCGGCGAGTCTCATCTGGATATTTATTGCCGTTTTTTATACCAAGGCCGGGATGAGCGAGCAAGCGGGTGTTGCGTTCCGCGCTACTCTTGAAAGTTATGGCGAGCTGTTTTTGTTCATCATGGTCTCGATGACTTATTTGAATGCGATGGAAGACCGAGGGGTATTTGACAGCCTGCGGGTCTGGTTATTGAGCAAGAACTTCAGCTATCGGCAATTATTCTGGATTACCGGTTTCCAGTCGTTCTTTATTTCGTCCGGTTGCAACAATCTGACCACAGCGTTGCTGATGGGCTCGGTTATTCTGGCGATGGGCAAAGATTGCCCGCGCTTTGTTGCCTTATCCTGCATCAATGTTGTGGTAGCCTCCAATGCGGGTGGCTCGTTCAGCCCTTTTGGCGACATCACTACGTTGCTGGTCTGGCAAAAAGGCGTTGTGCCGTTTACCGACTTCTTTTCCCTGTTGATTCCGGCCATCATCAACTTCGTAATACCTGCCGCGATCATGCATTTCTTTATTCCGCAACAAAGACCCGCAGCGGTAATGGAAGCTCAGGAAATGAAGCGGGGCGCCTGGATAATCATCTTTTTGTTCGTGTTGACCATTATTACCTCGGCTTGCTTCGAAAACTTCCTGGGTCTGCCGCCCGCAGCCGGGATGATGATGGGATTGACCTATTTGAAGTTTTTCAGTTATTACCTGCAAAAAACCAGCAATGCTCATTCCGTATTGATACCCGTGGATTTGACCGATGTCAAAATCGATCATTTTGCGCCGATGAAATATATGAACAATCCGCCGGCAGAGGTAAATCAACAACTGGCGAAGGAGCTGCCTTTTGATATTTTTCAGAAAGTTGCCAATTTGGAATGGGACACTTTGCTGTTTTTTTACGGTGTCATGGTAGGCGTCGGAGGTCTGAGCTTTATCGGCTATATGGAAGTGGCATCCCACCATCTTTACGGCAGCATTGACCCCACTGTAGCCAATATTCTGGTGGGCTTCGCCTCAGCATTCGTGGATAACGGCACTATTATGTTGTCTGTACTGACTATGGCGCCGGATATTTCCGAAGGACAATGGCTGCTGGTAACATTGACCGCCGGTGTGGGCGGCAGCATGTTGGCGGTAGGTTCCGCAGCAGGCGTGGGCTTAATGGGACAAGCTAAAGGAATTTACACCTTCACTAGCCATTTGAAATGGGCGCCGGTCATCGTATTGGGTTACTTCGGTAGCATAGCCGCTCACTTTCTTATCAATGGGCGTTATTTTTAGGCGATCCCTAAATTAACTTAAGGGAAATGCGGTTGTGATTTTACCGCCTACCTGGACAGTGTTTCGGCTGGTTTTTTTTACCTAATTCACTATTTATTATGTCGATAAGTTCACAGGGTCATTCCAAACGACAAGTAACCGTTTTAGCGCTGAGTGCAATCGGTGTTGTATTCGGCGATATTGGCACTAGCCCCTTATATGCGGTCAAGGAAGTTTTCGGCAGTCATTTGCCGATTGATAAACCCCATGTGCTAGGCGTGCTATCGCTGATTTTTTGGTCCTTGACTTTGGTGGTAACCACCAAATACGCAATCTTTATTATGCGCGCTAATAATAAAGGCGAAGGCGGCATCATGGCGCTAATGGCTTTAGCGTTGCAAAGCGCTAACGATAATCCGAAAAAAGCACGCTTTATCATTACCATCGGTTTGCTCGGCGCCGCTTTGTTTTACGGCGACAGCATTATTACCCCTGCAATATCGGTATTAAGTGCAGTCGAAGGCTTGCAAATCATTGCGCCTTCTTTAAGCCATTATGTATTGCCGATTGCTATTACGGTTCTCAGCGCTCTTTTCATTGTGCAAGCTAAAGGTACGGGAGCGGTCGGAAAAATGTTTTCACCCATCATGTGTCTTTGGTTTGCTATTTTGGGCATTCTCGGCATAAATAATATTATCAATACGCCCGCTGTATTGGCCGCAGTTAACCCTTATTACGCGGTTCATTTATTGCTTGAATTAGGCTGGCACGGTTTTTTAATTATGGGCGCGGTGGTTTTGGCAATAACCGGTGCCGAGGCGCTTTATGCCGACATGGGGCATTTCGGTTTGAAACCCATCCGTTATGCCTGGTTCAGCTTTGTTTTTCCTGCCTTATTACTGAACTATTTCGGACAGGGAGCGTTACTGCTTGATCACCCTGAGGCGGTGAAAAATCCATTCTATTTGATGGCGCCGACCTGGGCGATGTATCCGCTATTAATTTTGTCGACACTGGCGTCGGTTATTGCCTCCCAAGCGGTAATATCCGGTGCATTCTCGGTTACAAGACAAGCCATACAGCTTGGCTACTGTCCACGCATGAATATTTCGCATACTTCGGGTCAAGAAGTAGGGCAAGTGTATATTCCTGCCATCAATTGGTTATTGATGGTCTCGGTATTTGTAGTGGTATTGAGTTTCGAGTCTTCCTCGGCACTTGCTTCCGCTTATGGCATTGCCGTTACCGGAACTATGATTGTCGATACTCTTTTGGCGTTTATCGTCATTAAAGGAATTTGGCAATGGAAAAAATCGGCCAGTGTTGCTTTTTTGACAACTTTTTTAACGGTAGATTTTTTGTTTCTTTCTTCTAACAGTTTAAAAATACCGACCGGCGGCTGGTTGCCTTTGATCATCGGAGCTGTGCTGTTCTTGATGATGACGACCTGGATTAAAGGTCGTGCCTTGTTGGCGGAATATATGGATGAGAGGCGTGTGCTGTTTGAGGACTTGGAAGATAAAATAATAAGTCATCAGGCAGTAACCGTTAAAGGTTCGGCCATTTATCTGGCTAAAAGCGTACATGGCGTGCCACAGGTATTTTTACACAATTTCGAGCACAACCATGTATTGCATGAACAAATCATGGTGTTAACCATTGTCACTAAAGATGAGCCGTACGTTGATGTGGCGCACCGGATCAAGATTCGCGCATTTGGCAAGAATAACAATTTTTATCGGGTTAAACTTTATTATGGTTTTATGCAAAATCCTGATGTCAGACAAGCTTTGGAACAGTGCGCTCAGGAAGGCTTAAACATCGATTTCAAGCAGACATCGTTTTTTATCGGTAGTGAAAGGGTCTCTTTCCGGAAAAAAAGTCCCATGCCTAAATGGCGCAGGCCCTTATTCAGGTTTTTATTCCACAATGCCTCAAGCGCGATAGAATTTTTCAAAATTCCCGTTGAGCGCGTCATTGAGCTGGGTATCCGTATCGAACTTTAGCGGTGTGTAAGGGGTGACTTTTGTTCGTCAATTCAATTGCTTATTGGAGTCTGTCCGGGAATTGTGTTTTCACAAAAGTCTATTGCTGACCTCTAACACGAAATCTTCGTTTATACCGCTACTGCGTTCAAATTCTCGTCTTCATACAAGCGTGTTTTCTTCCAGCCGGCAAATTTGCTGTCATAAAATTCAAGATCATTATCAATCGAAAATTCATAACAACTTCTGAACAGCTTGGCGGTACGAAACGCATGCAATTCATCATCCGCCGTTACTTTATCGACATTGCCAACCTGAAAGGTTTTATTCCTGGATTTGCAATTGCTGACCCAAAAAACGGTATAGCAAAGATAGCTTTTGTCTTTGCGATGATCATACTTGATGGTTCTGGACACGCCCGTGACACCGGTGGTGGTTTTATTTTTGGGCGGCTTAAGGAATCGTGTCTTGCTGCCTTTTAAAACGGTCAGCATTTGATCACGCCAGGTAATTGCGGCTTTCAACGATTTTCCTTTGTTGCCCCACAATTTATGTGAAAAATAGCGGCTGCTTTCTTTGCCGCGCCTTACGATGCGTACCTGAAAACCGAATACATCGGGTTCGGTAATATGTTTATTTTTTGCCATGATAGAATTCCATCAAACGAATGAATTGAATGAATTTAACAGCCAAGTTAGGGCGACAGGACTTAAAAAAACCTGCGTAGAGCAAATCCCTGACTCTATTGTAAGCTATTGATGACAAATTATGGCTAAAATTAAAATTAAAGCAAGCTAAAAATAACAACAATTTAGACAAATCCCTACTAATCTAGTGTACAATTTCACCAATCCACTGCTTCAGTGGCTAACACTAAAGTTAACAGTCTTTTGTTTTTTCACTATTTATTTGGAGATAATCAATGAGCGTATTAGTCGGTAAACAAGCACCTGATTTTACAGTTCCTGCCGTTCTGGGCGATGGTCAAATAGTTGATTCATTTAGTTTTTCTGAGGCGACTGGCGGAAAATATGCGGTAGTGTTTTTCTACCCGTTAGATTTCACCTTTGTTTGTCCAAGTGAGTTGATTGCTTTAGATCACCGTATGGATGCATTCAAAAGCCGTAATGTCGAAGTGATTGCCGTGTCTATAGACTCTCATTTCACCCACAACGCATGGCGTAATACGCCCGTCAATAAAGGCGGTATAGGTCCTGTCCGTTACACAATGGCTGCGGATATATCTCACTCTATTTGTAAAGATTATGATGTTGAAGCGAGTGGTGGCGTGGCTTACCGCGGCACATTCCTGATCGATCGCGCCGGTATGGTTCGTCATCAGGTTGTTAACGATCTGCCTTTAGGCCGCGACATGGATGAACTGTTGCGCATGATTGATGCCTTACAATTCCACGAAGAACATGGCGAAGTATGTCCAGCAGGCTGGCATAAAGGCGATTCAGGTATGAACGCAAATCCTGCCGGTGTTGCAGAATACTTGGATAAAAATGCCGACAAGCTGTAAGTAACAGCCGGTTATTGGGTCGGTCCAACAGGCCGCCCAATATAAAATAAAAAAGGCTTAGACATTGATTGTCTAAGCCTTTTTTATTGCGCCCGGAGAGGATAAACAGGCGGATTAATTCTCGGTCAAAGCGATGTTGATATTCCTTGGCAGCATGAGGAGAGGGGTTAGGCTTACTCGCTATTCCGCTTTGTTTTGTGCGACAGCCGGCGCTTCATCGAGAAATTTTCGGTAATTAATTGAAACCTTAAGCCCTGCAAAGCGCCCGGCCATTCTAACCAGCTCCTGGGTCCTTTTATCAAAACTGATTTTAACCTCGTTTAAAGCGCGATCCTCATAGCCTTCTTCTATATGATGAGTTTCCAGCAGAAAACGGTAAATATAGACTTCCTGTTCTCCTTCATCCTTGATTTCAAAAGGTTCTCCCAGTTGTGCCAGAACGGCCGGTTTTTTGGGCAAATCATCGGAAATTTTTTCCAGCAATGCCGAGTTGGCTTTGAGCTGTTGTTTTTCTTTGTCGATTTCGGCTCCGCCTATAGAGCGTAAAGAAACCTCTAAAAACTTGGGCGGGGCAATCGCCAAAAAAAGTGAAGAAAACGACCAGGCAATCAAACGATTTTCTTTATTAAAATTTAAATCCGAATAAAATTTTACTTCCGGCTTGATCAGGTTATTGTTGCCGTCAACCTTGCGAAACCAGTATCGCCAGCGTCTGCCTTCCGGTGTTGGGTCATCCTGGCTGGCATAAAGTTTGGACAGGGAAACAAAATCCTTGCTGTAAAGAATGGGATCCTTGAAGCGCAAGGTAAATTCATCATTGGCTACGACGGAAAAGTGGCGGTCGAACTCATCCATCTGCAAGTAGACTTGATAAGCCCTAACCCAGTACATGCAACCGGATAATGAAGCTGTCAGTGCCAGTAAAAAAATAATGCGAAGACTTCGTTTGATTATTCCGGTTTTCATGGGATTGGTGATTAATGTCGTGTTCCGGAGTTTGGAACGGTACTTTTCTGAGACAGGATATTCTCCACGTCAACTTTATCAAAGCGGTAGTGTTCGCTACAGAATTCGCAGTTTACTTCAATAATATCGCGCTCCTTTAGAATATCTTCCAGTTCGGTCCGGCCCATAGCGAATAATGTTTTTTCGATGTTTGGCCGTGAGCAGGCGCAGCTAAATTCAACCGGTTCCGCGTCAAACAGCCTGACTTTTTCCTGATTGAATAATCGATACAATAGCTGTTCGCAATCCAGTTCGAACAGTTCCTGCTCGGTTACTGTGTTTGCCAGTATTTCGATATGCTCCCAATCAGCCTCATAATTTTCCTGCGCCGGAAGTTCCTGCAATAATAATCCTACGGCATGGGTTGCATTGGCAAATAGCCACAAGCGAGTCTTAAGTTGCTCGGATTGCTCAAAATAGGTTTGCAAAACGGTAGCCAAATTGTTGCCCTGAAGCGGGACGATGCCCTGATAAGGCGCGCCGTTTTCCGATTCTATGGTTAACACCAGCCGCCCTTGTCCGAACATGGATTCTAACGGGCCGGCGGCTATGTTTTCCTTGCCTCTTACCAAGCCTCTTATTTTTCGCTGATCCGTAGCCTGCGCAACCAGTGTTTTAATATCACCGTCGCCTTGGGCCTGAAGGATCATCGAGCCTTTAAACTTGACGGTAGCCGACAACATAACTACGGCCGCCAGCGCTTGTCCCAACTGCTGCTGCACGATTTCAGAACCGCGCTGATGAAGTTTTGCCGCTTGCCAGCTGGTGGTTAATTTGACCCATTCTCCGCGAACGCCCAGCTCTTCAAATAAAAAACGGCGTAATAAATCTTGCTCTATCATGTTTCTCCAGTTAAAAAATCGTGCATTTTGTTACATCAGGATCATAATAATCTTTGCCCAAACAGTCTTATAAAAATACCACAAGCCATGATTTTTTCGTCAAAAAAATTGACTCTACCTGATCCCAAAGAAGCTTTACCCGGCCGAAATACCCCCATGCCTGTTACAAACAGGCATTTTGTAACAGGCAACCCGATAGTTCCACCGTTTCCGGAGACTATGGAGCAGGCCTTGTTTGGAATGGGCTGCTTTTGGGGAGCGGAACGGAAATTTTGGCAATGTCCCGGTGTGTTTAGCACGGCAGTCGGATATACCGGCGGTTATACCCCCAACCCGACTTATGAGGAGTTATGTACCGGTTTAACCGGGCATAATGAGGTTGTCAAAGTTATTTACGATCCGGTTCTTGTTTCATACTGCGAATTGCTCCGGCTTTTTTGGGAATCCCACAACCCCACGCAAGGTATGAGACAAGGCAATGATAGGGGGACGCAATATAGATCCGGTATTTATACTTATACCCTGCAACAACTCGATGAAGCGCTTGAATCAAAACAACACTATCAGCATCAACTTACTCAAGCAGGTTTTGAACAAATAACTACCGAGATCATGCCGGCAAGTGAGTTTTATTATGCCGAAGATATGCACCAACAATATCTGGCCAAGAATCCTATGGGATACTGCGGTTTAGGCGGGCTAGGCGTGGTTTTTTGACTAACGTTTGATTACACAAGACAAAAAAAAGGCGGTTTAAAAAAACCGCCTTGGAATATATTTAGGAAGAATATAACGCAACTTTTCAGCTATGGTGCTCTACAAGAGCCTTAAAAGTTAGGTTAATAATATCAATAAATAGTGCAACACAAAATGTGACATATTGTCGCAGTTTAATTCTTGTTTAATTTTTAATTAAAATCCCGATAATATACTTTTAAATACTCTTGGTTTTTTATTTTTAAGTTACTTCTAACAACACACTGTTTTTATAAAAATGCTCTCATACGCTGCTCCTAAGTCAGAATTTTCTGCTCGGCAAAACTTGAAGTGGCTGTTTATCCTCAGAAACTTGATGATGCTCAGCGAGGTTATACTCATTGTTTTATCCGTATACGGCCTCAATATTCGTTTGCCGGAGCAGCCGCTCTGGCTGGTGATAATGTCGATAGGCGTCGTTAATGTTTATACCTCAATGCGCTTGGAGACCGATGATCCCGTTACGGAATTGGAAATATTTTCTCAGTTAGTTATTGATGTTTTTGGTATTACAGCATTGTTGTACTTAACCGGAGGCGCATCAAACCCTATTACTTGGGTATTCCTGTTGCCCCTCATTATTACAGCCATCATGCTGCATCAATCCTATGCATGGTATATGGTGATTTTAACCACCTCCATGTATACGGCATTAATGGCCTACAATATTCCGCTGCCATCGATAGAACCGCACATGCCTAACCCGGAAATGCAGTATTCCGACACAAGGAATTATGAACTGTTGCAACAGGTTCATGCCATGAGCGATAGTCATTATTTTAATCTGCATATTTTTGGCATGTGGTTTGGTTTTGTATTTAGTGCCGGTTTGGTCGCATTCTTTGTGGTTGAGTTGGCTAAAACGCTCAAGGCGCAGGAGCGAAATCTGGCTGAAGCCAGGGAAAATGCATTAAGGGATGAGCGTGTTGTGGCATTAGGTACGTTAGCGGCCAGTGCCGCTCATGATATGGGAACGCCATTGGGTACTATTGCTATTGTGGCTCATGAGCTAGAGCAAGAGTTCCCTGTCCACCGCTTTCCGGATTTGCACGAGAAATTACTGATCATGCAGCAACAGATTGACCGGTGTAAAACAGCGCTATCGGTGATGTCGGCCTCTGCCGGTGAAATGCGCGCCGAATCAGGTAGTGCCATGCTGCTAACTGATTATATTGATGAAGTCATTAATCAATGGCGCACTCATAAACCGACGGCAAAGCTCTGTTTTTTTATCGATCCTGAAGTTGCAATGCAGGCGAAAATCATTGCCGAACTCACACTGACTCACTCGATTATTAACATTTTAAACAATGCCGCTGAGGCGTCTCCGCCGGAAAAGGGTATCGAATTTCATGCGTCATGGGATTTAGACTACGCTGTTATTAAAATCAGGGATTTCGGTCCCGGTCTGCCGCCGGAATTAATCGATTTTGCCGGTAAACAACCCGTTATCAGCAAAAAACGCGGTTTAGGCGTGGGGTTGTTCTTGGCTTATTCCACCATCAATCGCCTGGGCGGTAAAATTAACCTTTACAACAGCGAGTCGGGCGGAGCCTGCGTGGAAATCACCCTTCCTCTTTTAAATACAGAGAACCATAATGACAACCCAGGAAATGGATAAACCCCGGCTGTTGCTGGTGGATGATGACGAGACTTTTTGTAAGGTGCTAAAGAGCGCATTAGAAAAGCGAAATTATGAGGTATTGGTCGCTAACGATGTCAAAACCGGAATAGCATTTGCCGAGCGTTATCTGCCCGAATATGCGGTGATCGATTTGCGTATCGGTCATGAGTCGGGTTTGGAATTGGTGAAAAAACTGATCTCTTTGGATGACAATACTGTTTGTGTCATGTTAACCGGTTTTGCCAGCATTGCTACAGCGGTGGAAGCAATAAAACTGGGTGCCACGCATTATTTAACCAAGCCGGCCAATGCGGATGAAATTGTAAACGCCCTGCATAAAAATGATGGTGATTCATCGGTCTCGATTAGTGAAAACCCCTTATCTGTAAAACGTTTGGAATGGGAGCACCTGCAAAAAGTGCTGATGCAGCACGATGGCAATATTTCGGCTGCCGCCAGGGCGTTAAATATGCACAGGCGCACGCTGCAAAGGAAGCTGGATAAAAAACCGGTGAGAGAGTAGTCAGTCAGTCTAAAGAAGATGCGTGGAGCTGCGGTTTAGTTAAACCGACTCCAAAGCGTTATGCATGCATCTACGGGGTAGATTGCTAACGCCATCTTTACTGTCGTCATCCACAACGGCGATAAGAAGATCACAGCCCTAAGTTTTCTGCTGAAGCAGCAGTAATTGCGTTCTCGATTCAGGCTTCGCTTATCGTATCCAGCCATCTCCCAGTTTGGCAATTTTAAGTGCAATTCCCTCTGATTCCGGCAACTTTATTTCAATTCATTACGCCTTAGACGGTAACATTTATTGCCGGTAATATCCTTTTCCCGGCTGATGCCTCATTAGGCTTATAAAGACATTTCAATTAATTTTCAATTGGTTGTTATGTGGCTTCTTGCCTCTTTACAATTGTTGGTAATTCTCACTGCATCATTAATTCTGATGCGATTGGTGTTTTTTTATTTATAGTTTTGACACGACGCCGTATCTCATGATAAAAAGTACCCTGTCGTTTATTACTTAATTCGACAAGCAACTCAATAGAGCAATTTGTTGAGCGGCTCCCTTTGAGGAAAGGGAATAATAAAATAAAATAATATAAACTATTCGAGGATTTTAAAATGGCTGAAGAACAAGAAAAAGATAACACATGGTTGATCGCTGGTGTTGCTATTGCTGCTGTTATTGTTTTAGTTGTGATGTTGAAACAGGACGAAACCAAGCATTTACAAAGTGGTGCTGTTGCAGCGAGTAATGCTGAAGTGTTCTCGAAAATTGATGCGAAAAAAACCAGTAACAACACTGGTAACGTAGGTAATTAAAATAATTCCCCCCGTTATGAAAATAGCGGGGGGTGTTGTTACTGCTCGGCACCTTTATATCCTGAATCTGCAAGTCCCTCATACACCAGCAACATAAAGTTTCGAATCTAATCGATACGCCCCCTCCAAAGAAAGCCCTAACATTTCAACGCATGAATTGAAATTTATAATGCTCGATTACCGTAAAATCTACGGAATTTTTGGAGTGTTAGCTATATATCCTTTTCCAACAGCAGGATTTTTTCTTCCAACATTTTTACTCTTTTCAATAGCTCAGGCAGCTTGCTGATAGCGATTTGCTCTTTATAAGCGGTCTTCTTGTCTTTTGCCGGACTGCCGAAAACTTGCGTACCGGCTTTGACGTCGCCTGCTACGCCGGAGCGCGCCATGACTACAGCGCCTTGACCAATCGTAACATGATCGGCAATACCCGAACTTCCCGCCAGAATCGCATAATCTTCGATGTTACAGGAGCCGGATACGCCCGTTAAACCGCACATGATGACGTGTTTGCCGACTTTATTATTGTGTCCGATCTGCACCAGATTATCGATTTTACTGCCCGCTCCTATTAAGGTGCTTCCCAGCGCACCCCTGTCTATGCAGGTATTGGCGCCAATCTCGACATTGTCCTCAATAACTACATTGCCGACCTGGGGAACTTTGACATGCTGATTATTCCTGAACTTATAACCAAAGCCGTCAGCGCCAATGATGGCTCCTGAATGAATAATGACATTGTTCCCTATGGCCACGTCATCATAAATAACGGCATAAGGATAAATTCGGCAGTTTTTGCCTATTTTTACATTTTTACCAAGATAAGCGCCTGCGTGTATTTCGCTGCCATCGCCGAGAGTTGAATTTTCGCCAATTACTGCATAAGGTCCGATATACAGTTCATCGCCTAGCGTCACATTAGCTTCAAGCACTGCCTGCGGCGCAATTTGTCGCCCATAAATCCTGGCAGGATGCAGTAATTCGACTGCTTTGATAAAGCTGACTTCCGGGTCGGGGCAAATTAACAGCGCCATGCCTTCAGGTACGTTTTCAACAGCGAAACTTTCCGCAATAAAGCAAGCCGAAGCCGTTGAATCCTTAATATGCCGGGTATAGCGACTGTTGGTCAGCTGTGTGACTTGGCCCTGGTGTGCAGACGTAATCTCTGCCGCTGAATGGATGGTTGCCGATGGATCTCCACCTTCAATCCGCGCACCACAAAAATCGGCAAGTTCTTTTAATGTAATCGACATGTTTGTCTCTGCTGTTATTTTGAATAGCGCCAAAACAGCCGGCACGTTGTTGAAAATATAAAGTAAGTGTAGCAAATCTAATAAACAACCACATTACCTGTATTGGGTTGCTCACCGGAATGATAAGGTTTTCAATGTACCCGATTTAATTTTATTTTTCTGTTTTACAGCGCGCAGAAGTCAATTTTGGTTGCGCAGCCAATGTCCCGACTTGCCGCCGTCTTTCTCCAGTAATCGGACCGACTGGATGACCATGCCTCTGTCTACGGCTTTGCACATATCGTAAATGGTCAGTAATGCAATCTGTGTGGCATTAAGCGCTTCCATTTCTACGCCGGTTTGTCCGTTGGTTTTTACAGTGGTTTGGCAGCGTATCCGGTTGCTGTCGATTTCAGCGCTCAGCTTGATTTCTACATGCGTTAAAGGCAGCGGATGGCAGAGCGGGATCAGGTCCGCAGTTTTCTTGCTGGCCATGATGCCGGCTATTCTCGCTATAGCCAGAACGTCGCCTTTTTTGTGACCGCCGTCTACGATCAGCTTGAGCGTGGACGGCTGCATTTCGATATAGCCTTCGGTGACGGCTGTACGCTGAGTGATCGCCTTTTCGCCGACGTCAACCATATGAGCTTCACCGGATTGATTAAAGTGGGTTAATGCAGTCATTTTTCTGTAAAATTATCAGTGAAAGGGCAGGCGCGTTTTTATTATAACAACTGCCGGTTAAGAAAACTAAAAAGGCGACCGACAGGTCTTCCATGCAATGCACCTCGTGCTAATTCTATTTTTTGTGACTGAGTGACTGATCATGTCAATTAAGGTACGTTATTTTGCCAGCTTGAAAGAAAGTATCGGCCGCTCGGAAGATAATCTGGAGTTTTCAGGACCGGCCACAGTTGGCGATGTATGGCACAGGGCTAATCCGGATAAAACGCTGCCGGATAATAGTTTGGCGGCGGTGAATATGGACTATGTTGAATTAAATAGCGCTGTTAAGGACGGTGATGAAGTGGCTTTTTTTCCGCCGGTGACCGGGGGGTGACAATGGACATAAAAATTTGCGCGGAACCCTTCGATCCCTGGCAGGAAATTCAGGGTCATCAACATTCGGCAAATAATATGGCCGGTAAGTTTGGCGCGACCAGCATCTTTATAGGCACGATGCGCGATTTCAATGAAGGCGATGACGTTAAAGGCATGACGCTGGAGCATTATCCCGGCATGACCGAAAAACAGCTGGAAAAAATCGTTGCCGAAGCCGCGCGGCAATGGCCGGTTATCGATGTGTTGGTGGTGCATCGGGTGGGTGATATTTTACCTAATGACCCGATTGTGCTGGTGGCGGTGTGGACATCGCACCGTGGCGATGCTTTTGATGCCAGTCGATACATCATGGAAGCGTTAAAGTCGAGAGCGCCTTTCTGGAAAAAGGAATTGTTAAAATCCCAAGCCGAGCGTTGGCTGGAAAAAAATACTGATGGTTATAGTTAACCGACCCGTTATTGTTAGTTTTATAGGAAATACCTGAATGCAGGGACAATTAAGAAAAATGCACGCCCGGCTGGAGTCGGATAGCTCAAAACCGGTTCAGTACGAGTTGCCGTTAGGCGATCAGTTGGTCGCTTTAAATCCGCTGATCGGCAAGTCAATTAAACTGACTTATACCGGTAAGATCCTGTGTGTGCATTGCAGCAGGTCAATTAAAAAGAGCTTTAATCAGGGCTATTGCTACCCGTGCTTTATCTCGCTGGCGCAATGCGACATGTGCATCATGAAACCGGAAACCTGCCACTATGAGGCCGGCACCTGCAGGGAGCCTTCATGGGGCGAGAAATTTTGTTTTCAGCCGCATGTGGTTTATCTCGCTAATTCCAGCGGTATTAAGGTTGGCATTACCCGGCAGACACAAATCCCGACGCGCTGGATAGATCAGGGTGCGGTGCAGGCCTTGCCGATTTTTAAAGTACAGTCGCGTTATATTTCCGGTTTGATTGAGATCGCTATCGCCAAACATGTCAGCGATAAAACAAGTTGGCAGCAAATGCTTAAAAGTAAGGCTGAGCCTATCGATCTGGTTGCAAAGCGGGATGAATTAATCGCCATTTGTTCAGTGGAGTTGGCCGAGGTTACCCAACGTTTCGGTCAACAGGCGACTGAGTTTTTAGCCAATGAGGCGCCTGTGGATATTCATTTTCCGGTGGATAGCTATCCGCTCAAGGTTAAGTCATTTAATCTTGATAAGAACGCTGAAGTATCAGGGGTGCTGCACGGTATTAAAGGGCAATATTTATTGCTGGATACCGGCGTCATTAATATCCGCAAGTTTGCCGGTTATGAGATTGAGTTGTCAGCGTAGAAGCCTCGCGGTAATCGCCATATCAGATCCAGGGCCGGCATCATCAGCTTTTCTTTAAATCCAGGGATAACGCCTTTTGTAACGATATTTTTATTCTTCGGTTTTAATGATAAGCAATAATTGATTGTCCGGCCAGACAGGAATTAAAAAGGTCAAGAGATGCGTGTACAATTTGACCAAAAACCAAGTAAAATGCTCACATTACGTTGCCTGAAAAAGGCGGCTACCAGCAGCAGTCTATATGACGTTCTTTAAAATACACCGGGTATTTGGGTCTTAAGTTTTTAAAAACACATATAATCGGCTTAATTCGAAAGTTTATTTGAGGGTATTAGCGTGGAGCTAAACGGCGCACAAATTGTAGTTCAGAGTCTTAAGGACGAAGGCGTAGAATATATTTTTGGCTATCCCGGCGGGGCGGTATTGCATTTATACGATGCCATTTTCCAGCAGGATGATGTCAAACACATTCTGGTTAGGCATGAACAGGGCGCGACCCATGCGGCGGACGGCTATGCCCGGGCCACCGGCAAACCCGGCGTAGTTCTGGTTACTTCAGGCCCTGGCGCTACTAATGCGGTCACCGGCATTGCCACCGCTTATATGGATTCGATCCCGATGGTGGTTATTTCCGGCCAGGTGCCGTCACCGGTCATCGGCAGCGATGCGTTCCAGGAAGTCGACATGGTCGGCATTACCCGGCCGTGCGTGAAGCATAATTTCCTGGTCAAAGACGTCACCAAACTGGCTGAAACCATCAAGAAGGCATTTTATGTGGCGACAACCGGTCGCCCCGGCCCCGTTGTCGTTGACGTGCCTAAAGACATCACCGATCCCAGAATCAAAGTACCTTATAAATACCCTAAAAAAGTGTCCATCCGTTCTTATAATCCGGCGGTTACCGGTCATAAGGGGCAGATTAAAAAGGCGGTGGATTTATTACTGACCGCGCAGAAGCCGATCATTTATTCCGGCGGCGGCGTGATTTTGGGTGAAGCCAGCAAGGAATTGACCGAATTCGCGCACACCTTGGGCTTTCCTGTTACCAATACCTTGATGGGTCTGGGCGCTTATCCTGCAACCGACAAGCAGTTCGTCGGCATGCTGGGCATGCACGGCACTTATGAAGCCAACATGGCGATGCATGAGAGCGATGTGATTATTGCTATCGGCGCGCGTTTTGACGACCGCGTCACCGGCAAACTGGACGAGTTTTGCCCGCACGCCCAGATTATCCATATCGACGTCGATCCGGCATCTATCTCCAAAACTGTTAAGGTTGCGATTCCTATCGTCGGCGAAGTTAAACCGGTATTGGAACAAATGATGGAAATGATCAGGGAAAGCAAAAAGAAACCGTCCAAGAAAGCCTTGGAAAGCTGGTGGAACCAGATCGACCAATGGCGGGCCGTCAAATGTATGGAATACGACCGCAACAGCCGTCTGATCAAGCCGCAATATGTGATTGAACAGTTGTACGAAGTTACCAAAGGCGAGGCGTATGTCACCTCGGATGTCGGCCAGCATCAAATGTGGGCTGCCCAATATTATCCGTTCGACAAGCCGCGGCATTGGATTAATTCGGGCGGTTTGGGCACTATGGGCTTTGGCTTGCCTGCGGCCATTGGCGTTAAATTGGCGTTTCCAGACTCGGAAGTCGCCTGCGTGACCGGCGATGGCAGCATCCAGATGTGCATTCAGGAATTATCGACCGCGCTGCAATACAATACGCCGGTAAAAATCATCAACCTGAACAACAGCTATCTGGGCATGGTTCGCCAATGGCAGGAATTTACCTACGAAAGCCGTTACTCGCATTCGTACATGGACACCATTCCGGACTTTGTCAAACTGGCGGAGGCATACGGTCATGTCGGTATGCGTATCGATAAGCCCGAAGAAGTCAGACCTGCGCTCGAAGAAGCGTTTGCGATGAAAGACCGCACGGTGTTCTTGGACATCCTGACCGACCGAACCGAAAATGTTTACCCGATGATTGAAGCAGGCAAAGCTCATAACGATATGACCTTAAGAGTCGCGGACGGCACATCAACCGACAGGGAATTGGCGTAATGAGACATATTATTTCTATCCTGATTGAAAACGAATCCGGCGCGTTATCGCGGGTGGCAGGTTTGTTTTCCGCGCGCGGCTACAATATCGAGTCCTTGACCGTAGCGCCTACCGAAGACGCCAGCCTGTCGCGCATGACCCTGGTCACCCGCGGCAGCGATGACATTATCGAGCAAATCACCAAGCAGCTGAATAAACTGATCGATGTGGTTAAGTTGATAGACTTGGCCGAGTCCGATCATATTGAACGGGAACTGATGATGGTCAAGATCAAGACCAGCGAACATACGCGCGAAGAAATCAGAGGCATAGCGGCTATATTTCGCGGCAAGATTATCGATGTGACTCCGACCACGTATGTCGTGGAGATGACCGGTCCCTCCAGTAAACTGGATGCTTTTATCGCCGCCATCGATAGCGATACCATTATTGAAGTCGTTCGCTCCGGGCCGACAGGCATCTCAAGAGGCGAAAAAGGGCTGCATTTGTAAGCCTAAGGTTAAAGACGAAAGGCTCAAGGCGAAAAAAGCCCCTTGGACCTTTCATCTGAATTAATTTTAAACACCCAAAAACAGGAAAAACCATGCAAGTTTATTACGACAAAGATGCCGACCTTTCAATCATCAAAGGTAAAAAAGTGGCCATTATCGGTTACGGATCGCAAGGCCATGCCCACGCTCTTAATCTAAAAGAATCCGGCGTTTCAGTTGTCGTGGGTTTGCGTGCAGGATCGCCTTCAGTGGCTAAGGCTGAAGCGCATGGTTTAACCGTTCAAGACGTTGCACAAGCGGTTGCAGGTGCGGACATAGTTATGATTTTGACGCCTGATGAATTCCAGTCAAAATTGTATAAAGACGAAATTGAACCGAACATCAAACAAGGTTCAGTATTAGCATTTGCCCATGGCTTTGCGATTTTGTACAACCAAGTCGTGCCACGCACCGATTTGGACGTGATCATGATCGCGCCTAAAGCACCTGGGCACACCGTGCGTTCTGAATTTGTACGCGGCGGCGGCGTTCCTGACTTAATCGCAGTTCATCAAGATGCTTCAGGCACAGCGAAAGCGATTTGTTTATCGTATGCCTCTGCTATTGGCGGCGGTCGCTCAGGCATCATCGAAACCACGTTCCGCGACGAATGTGAAACCGATTTATTCGGCGAACAAGCCGTATTATGCGGCGGTGCGGTTGAACTCGTAAAAATGGGTTTTGAAACCTTGGTTGAAGCGGGTTATGAGCCTGAAATGGCCTACTTTGAATGCTTGCACGAATTAAAGTTGATTGTTGATTTAATGTTTGAAGGCGGCA
This sequence comes from Methylobacter tundripaludum SV96, assembly GCF_000190755.2. Classification (GTDB taxonomy): domain Bacteria; phylum Pseudomonadota; class Gammaproteobacteria; order Methylococcales; family Methylomonadaceae; genus Methylobacter_A; species Methylobacter_A tundripaludum. The sequence continues at coordinate 2,590,506 of NZ_JH109152.1, forward strand.
TCGCCAACATGAACTATTCGATCTCCAACAATGCAGAGTATGGCGAATACGTTACCGGCCCCAAAGTCATCAACGAAGAAAGCCGTTGGGCAATGCGTGAAGCATTGAAAAACATTAGAAACGGCGAATACGCCAAGCAATTCATCATGGAAGGCATGACCAATTATCCTGAAATGACCGCCAAGCGTCGTTTAAATGCAGAGCATCCGATTGAAGTTGTCGGTGCAAAACTGCGCAGCATGATGCCTTGGATTAAAGCCAACCAGATTGTTGATAAAACCAAAAACTGATCTTAAGTCGGTTTAAGCGTTTTAAAAAAAGCCCGTCTTTATGATGGGCTTTTTTTTGCTAAGCGCGGTAGATTCTTCGTGGCGCATTAATCAAGCTGCTAAGTTGATGCTTATTGCAAATTTCGAGGATAATCACCCTAGTCTCACCATTAAAACATCAATAATAGAGCAGATGACTGATGAATAAACTACTGAAAAACTCCATCTGGATACTGATTGCTGCGCTTGGTGCGGCAGCCGTCGGCGGTATCGCTTTAAACCGTGGCGAGAGCATCAATACGCTGTGGTTTGTAACCGCCGCTTTATGCGTCTATGCCATTGCCTACCGATTTTATGCGGCGTGGATTGCCGCGACGGTGCTGGCGGTTGACGAGACACGGGCCACTCCGGCCGAGCGGTTGGATAACGGCCGCGATTTTGTGCCGACCAATAAATGGATCGTATTCGGCCATCATTTTGCGGCGATTGCCGGGCCCGGGCCGTTGGTGGGGCCGACACTGGCTGCGCAGTTCGGCTATTTGCCGGGAACGCTGTGGATATTGTTCGGCGCGGTATTGGGCGGTTGCGTGCAGGATATGGTGACGCTGTTCTTGTCGACCCGGCGCGACGCGAAAAGCCTGGGGCAGATGGCGCGTGACGAGCTGGGCGCATTGGGCGGCACGGCGGCGCTGATCGGCACCTTTGCGATCATGATCATCCTGATTGCGGTGCTGGGACTGGTCGTGGTTAACGCGATGAAGCACAGTCCGTGGGCGACAGCTACCGTGTCGGCGACTATTCCGATTGCGATGATAGTCGGCCTGTACATGCGCAGTTTCCGTCCCGGCCAAGTGCTGGAAGCTTCAGCGTTGGGCGTGATTTTGTTGTTGCTGGCCGTGGTCGGCGGCGGCTGGATCGATCACAATCCTACCTTGCGCACTTGGTTCGATCACGAAGGCTTGACGCTGGCCTGGTGGGTGATGGCTTACGGTTTTGCGGCCGCGATTTTACCGGTTTGGTTGTTGCTTGCGCCGCGCGATTATCTGTCGACATATGTGAAGCTGGGCACTATCACCTTGCTGGCGGTGGCGATTATCATGTTGCAGCCGACCGTGAAAATGCCTGCCTTGACACAGTTCATCGACGGCACCGGGCCCATTTTCGGCGGCAAACTATTTCCGTTCGTGTTTATCACCATTGCTTGCGGCGCAATTTCCGGTTTCCATGCGCTGATCGCTTCCGGCACCACGCCGAAACTGCTCAGCAATGAACGCGATATACGCATGATCGGCTACGGCGGCATGTTGCTGGAATCCTTTGTCGCGATTATGGCGATGATGGCCGCGACGGTGCTCGATCCCGGCGTGTTTTTTGCGATCAACAGCCCGGCGGGCGTGGTCGGCAAGGAGGCTATCGATGCCGTCGCCAAAATTTCCTCATGGGGCTTTCCGGTCACGGTAGATCAGATGCAGCTTTTAGCCAATCAAATGGGTGAGGCAACGCTGTTTGCGCGCACCGGCGGCGCGCCGTCTTTGGCTGTCGGCATGGCGAGCATTTTCGGCAGCGCGTTCGGCGAGAGCATGCTGGCCTTGTGGTACCACTTTGCGATCATGTTTGAGGCTATTTTTATACTCACCACACTGGATGCCGGAACTCGCGTTGGGCGGTTCATGTTGCAGGATATGCTCGGCAATATCTGGCCGAAAATGGCGGAAACCTCGTGGATGCCGTCGGTGGTTTTGACCAGTGCGCTGGTGGTGGCGGGCTGGGGCTATTTTCTCTATATCGGCGTGATCGACCCGAACGGCGGGGTTAATATTTTGTGGCCGTTATTCGGCATTGCCAACCAAATGCTGGCCGCGATTGCGTTGTGCGTGGCGACCGGTATTTTAATTAAGTCCGACAAGCTCAAATACGCTTGGGTGACCGGTTTGCCGCTGACCTGGCTGGTGACAATCACCAGTGCGGCGGCCTGGGAGAAAATCGCCAGCGACAATATACGCATCGGTTTCTTTTCAGCGGCCAACGATCTGGCCGATAAGCTGGCGGCAGGCGCGTTGCCGCCGGAGAAAGCCGCTGTTACGCCGCAGTTGATCTTCAATCTGCATCTGGACGGCTGGCTGACCTTGTTTTTTGTGGTTTTGTTGTGGCTGATCGTGTTCGACATGCTGCGGGTTTGCAGCCGTTATCTGGCCGGAAAGCCGGTACTGCCGCTTGCGGAATCGCCGCATACCCAGAGCCGCTTGGTTGAAGATTGGGTGAGGGACTGATGCTGAGCAAACTTAAAGGGTTTTGGCGTGTCGTGCGTCGTCTATCTGGGGACGATGCTTATGAACGCTATTTACAGCACCATGCGGAGCATCATCAGACCGATACGCCGATGAGCAAAGAGGCTTTTTTCAAGCAATGGCAGGATGAAAAGTGGAATGGGATTAAGAGGTGTTGTTAGGTTGCGCTAAAGCAGACCTTCCAGGGTTTTAAAACCTTGAAGGTCTAAATCTGTGCCATTAACCAAACCTTCCAGGTCTTTAAGACCTGGAAGGTTTAACTCCCAAGGTTAAAATATGTCAAAAGAAACGCTCTTAATCAATGGCCACTACTACCACATCTACAACCGCGGCAATAACGGCGAAGACTTATTTCCTGAAGAGCGGAATTATCATCATTTTCTCAAACTTTACCTCCGTTATATTTATCCGGTTGCCGATACCTACGCGTATTGCTTGATGAAAAACCACTTCCATTTGCTGGTCAGAATTAACCCGAAGCCAGACCTTCCAGGTTTTAAAAACCTGGAAGGTCTAACTCAGCACAACTATTCACAACCGTTTTCAAATTTATTTAATGCTTACACTAAAGCAATTAACAAGGCTTACGGCCGATCAGGCAGTTTATTCGAAAAAAATTTCAACCGTATCTTGATCGACACAGACCGCTATTTCGTTCACCTGATCAGCTATATTCACCGTAACCCGCAAAAACACGGGTTTACTGACGACTTTCGCACTTACCCTCATTCTTCCTATCAAACGATTCGACATCAGAAACAAAGCCGCATCGAGCATCAACAAGTTTTACAATGGTTCGGTAGTATGCAGTCCTTTGAAAATTATCATCAGCAATTCGATGAAGGACAAGTTCAGCATTTGATTGAAAACGATAATTGCCCATCCTTTAAGACATCGGCCAGGTTGGGGTAGCAAAAAAGGTTCGAATTTGACACAGCTCATTGGAGTGAGAAACTCGCCACGAAGAACATAAGGTTTTTTCGTGATGATAATTTTAACTAAACCTTTTAAATTTATGACATTCCACACCCCGCAACCCAATCGCCAGACGCTCTATGTCGCTATAGCACTGGCGCTCGGCATCCTTGTCGGCGAGCTGCTTAGCCTGACGGTGGGTGGAACTGAGACCTTAAAACAGATCGTCGGAATTTTTGCCGCGCTGACCGATATTTTCCTGCGGCTGGTCAAGATGATTATCGCGCCGCTGGTTTTTTCCACGCTGGTGGTGGGCATGGCCAAAATGGGCGACATTCACACCGTCGGGCGGGTCGGCATCAAGGCGATGGTGTGGTTTTTCTCGGCTTCTATTTTCAGTCTGTTGCTGGGTATGTTGCTGGTGAATGTGTTTGAACCGGGCAGTTCTTTGCACATGACGTTGCCGGAGGTGGGAGCCAAGACCGGATTGCCGGAGACGGCGCCGACACTGAGCAATTTTGTCTCGCACATGTTCCCGAAAAGCATTATCGAAGCCATGGCGAGTAACGAGATTTTACAGATCGTGGTGTTCTCGATGTTCTTCGGCGTGGCCTGCGCCTCGCTGGGCGAGCTGGCTCATCCGACCGTCAAGCTACTCGATTCGCTGACGCATATCATGTTGAAAGTCACCGGCTACGTGATGCACACCGCGCCGGTTGCGGTGTTTTCGGCGGTGGCCTCGGTCATCGCGCAAAACGGCATCGGCGTGTTGCTGTCTTACGGTCAATTTATCGGCGAGTTTTATTTAGGATTGCTGCTGCTGTGCGGTGCGCTGGGTTGCGTCGGCTTCTTGATTCTGGGGAGCAAAATCCTGTCCCTGATTCGTCATATCCGCGAGCCGATGCTGCTGGCTTTCGGCACCGCCAGCAGCGAGAGCGCTTACCCGAAACTGTTGCAGCAACTGGAACGTTTCGGTTGCGATGAGAAAGTCTGTGGGCTGGTGCTGCCCTTGGGTTATTCGTTCAACCTCGACGGCAGCATGATGTACATGACCTTTGCCGTGCTGTTCATCGCCCAGGCCTACGGCATCGACATGGCGTTGGGCGATCAGCTGATCATGCTGCTGACGCTGCTGTTCACCAGTAAGGGCGTGGCCGGCGTACCCAGAGCCTCGCTAATCGTCATTGCGGCGACATTATCGATGTTTCATATTCCCGAGGCCGGTTTGCTGTTGTTGTTGGCCGTCGATCAGGTTTTGGATATGGGGCGTAGCGCGACCAACGTGTTCGGCAATAGCATCGCCGCCGCAGTGGTAAGCCGCTGGGAAAAAGCCTTGCGATAGGTTTGGCAAGAGCAAGGGAGGGGGCAACGGGCAAAGGAATATTTTTGGCTAATTTAAAAAAAGTAGTTAACATCAACCTAATATCAACTCTGTAGTGTTAAAAATATGCCTCATAGAAGTTTTAAGACAAGTAAACCAAAATCCACAATTACCATACTTCCGGATTTGGGCGTGACTGAGCAGGACTTTATCGCCGATTTCAAGCGTTATTACAGCCACCGTCTGGGCAGGGATGAAAACTGTACCTCGCCGCATTATGCCTACGAGGCCTTGTCGATGGCTATCAGTGACCGGCTCATCGAGCGCTGGAAGAGAACTTACAATACTTACAAGGATACGGATTGCAAGAGGGCTTACTATCTGTCGATGGAGTTTTTAATGGGCCGCACTTTAAGCAATGCCATGCTGAATCTGGGCATTACCGAAGCGGTTGAGCAGGCTATGTACGATTTGGGCCTGGAGATTGAAGAGCTGATTGAAAGCGAGCCGGATGCCGGTTTGGGCAATGGGGGCTTGGGGCGTTTGGCTGCCTGTTTTATCGATAGTTGTGCAACTTTGCAGTTGCCGGTGACCGGCTACGGTTTGCGTTATGAATATGGGATGTTTTCGCAGGATATTGTCAATGGCGAGCAGGTCGAAAAACCGGACCATTGGCTGCGTAACGGCAATGTGTGGGAAATTGAACGTCCCGAATATACGCACAGGATTAAGTTCGGCGGGCATACCGAATCGCATATTGACGAGCTCGGCAATAAAAGGACCAGCTGGATAGATACGCAGGATATACTCGCGGTTCCTTATGATACGCCGATTCCCGGATACAGGAACGGCACGGTGAACACCTTGCGGTTATGGAAAGCCACGGCGACTGAAGAATTTAATCTACAGGAGTTTAATGCCGGCGATTACGCGGAATCGGTGGCGGCAAAAAATACCGCCGAAAATATCACCATGGTGTTATACCCGAATGACGCCAACGAAAACGGTAAGGCATTGCGTCTGCGCCAGCAATACCTGCTCGCTTCCGCCAGTTTGCAGGATGTGATCGACAGCTGGGTCGGTCGTCACGGTAACGATTTTTCCGAGTTTGCGGCGAAGAATACCTTCCAGTTAAACGACACGCATCCTAGCATAGCGGTCGCGGAATTGATGCGCTTGCTGATGGATGTCCACGGCTTGGTCTGGGGTGATGCCTGGGCGATCACTCGTAAAACGATGGCCTACACCAACCACACCTTGTTGCCGGAAGCGCTGGAGCGCTGGTCGGTTAATCTGTTTAAACAGATGCTGCCGAGGCTGATGGAGATTATCTTCGATATTAATGCCCATTTTATGGCCGAAGTCTCTGCGCATTGGCCGGGCGATATAGGCCGGTTAAGCCGCATGTCCATTATTGAGGAAGGCAACGAGCAATACGTCAGGATGGCCTATCTGGCTATCGTCGGCAGCTATTCGGTCAACGGCGTTGCCGCGTTGCATTCGAAATTGTTGCAGCAAGGCTTGTTTCGTGATTTTTACGAGTTTTGGCCGGGCAAGTTCAACAATAAAACCAATGGCGTTACTCCGCGTCGTTGGCTCGCGGCGTGTAATCCGGAACTGGCCGAATTGATCACCGCAACGATAGGCAACGGCTGGCTGACGGATTTGTCGCTGTTAAAGAAGCTTGAACCTTTTGCCGAAGATAAGAAGTTCCGTAAACGCTGGTATGAAATCAAGCAAGGCGCAAAGCAAAAGCTGATCGATTACAAGAAGCTTGAACATGATGTCGATTTTAATGTTGACGCGATTTTTGATGTACAGGTCAAGCGTGTTCATGAATATAAACGTCAATTGTTGAATGTGTTGCATGTGATTCATCTGTACGATCGGATTAAGCGCGGCGATACCGCGAACTGGACGGATCGTTGTGTATTGATCGGCGGGAAAGCGGCGCCGGGTTATTACATGGCGAAAAAAATCATCAAGCTGATCAATAATGTCTCAAGTGTCATTAATTCCGATCCCGATGTGGGCAGGAAATTAAAGCTGGTTTTTTTGCCTAATTACCGGGTTTCCGCGATGGAGAAAATCTGTCCGGGAGCCGATCTTTCCGAGCAAATTTCAACCGCCGGCAAGGAAGCGTCGGGCACCGGCAATATGAAATTTATGATGAACGGCGCGTTGACTATCGGTACGCTGGATGGCGCCAATATTGAAATTCGCGAAGAGGTCGGCGATGAGAATTTTTTCCTGTTCGGCTTGACCGAAGAGCAGGTTGAAGAAATGAGCCATCACTATGATCCTAATGCAATTATCAATCAGGATGAGGATTTGCTAAGGGTCATTAGGTTGCTTGAGTGCGGGCATTTTAACCAATTCGAACCGGGGCTTTTTGACGATATTTTGGCATCAATAAAAAGCCCGCACGACCCCTGGATGACGGCAGCCGATTTCCGTAGCTTCATTGATGCGCAAAAACGTGTGGAAGCGGCTTACAAGGATCAGGAACACTGGCTCAAAATGAGTATCTTAAATTGCGCCGCTAGCGGTAAGTTTTCTACCGACAGGACCATCACTGATTACAACAACGAAATCTGGAAACTGGCGCCGGTCAGTATCAAGTTCTGAGCGTGTTTCATATTGTTTTGTATGAGCCGGAAATTCCCGCTAATACCGGGAATATTATCCGGCTATGCGCAAATACCGGTATGCAGTTGCATTTGATCAAGCCCTTGGGTTTCGAATTGGATGACAAGAAATTGCGCAGGGCAGGGCTGGATTACCATGAATGGGTGGCGGTGAAAGAGCATGATTCATTGGCTGATTTTGTAGACAGTATTAAGCCGGGGCGGATTTTCGCCCTGACGACAAAAGGCACGCAGATTTACAGTGAGGTGAGTTTTCAGCCTGAGGATGCTTTTTTATTCGGCCCCGAGACGCGCGGTTTGCCTGCCACGGTGTTGGCCGACTTAGGTTCAGAGCGGTGTTTGTATTTGCCGATGCAGGCGGAAAGCCGGAGCCTGAATTTGTCCAATACCGTTTCTATTGTCTTGTATGAGGCTTGGCGGCAGATGGATTTTGCGGGGGCGGTAATAAAACAGGTATAAAAATTATCACCACGAAGACACGGAGGACGCGAAGTCTTATTGCTTCGTGCTCTTCGTGTCTAGGCAATTACTCCTGCATAACCCACATGGACGTGGGGAATGCAGATATTGCATGGAGCAAATATCTGTCCATGCAGTCGTTCGTGATGAATAAAAGCTTTTTTAAGTGCTCATTACAATGAACATCTCTAAGACTCAGCTTTTTGCTCCCGAGCCAGCAGGTTTTGTACAGCCGCCAGCGGGGCCAAACCTTCATATAAAACCTTGTAGGTTTGTTCGGTTATCGGCATGTCTACGCCGTATTTTTTAGCGAGCAAAAAGGTTTCTTTTGCCGCTGAAATGCCTTCGATTTCCTGGCCTATTTCCTTTATGGCGGTATGTGTATCTTTGCCCTGTCCCAAGGCTAAACCGAAACGCCGGTTTCTGGATTGGTTGTCGGTGCAGGTCAAAATAAGGTCGCCCAGTCCCGCCAGTCCCATAAAGGTTTCCTGTTTTCCGCCAAGTTTGACGCCCAGGCGAATGATTTCGTTCAGCCCACGGGTGATCAAGGCTGCCCGAGTGTTGGCGCCAAAGCCCAGTCCGTCGGCAATACCGGCGGCTATCGCCATGACGTTTTTTACCGCACCGCCGACTTCCACGCCAATCAAGTCCGAGTTGGTGTAAGTCCGAAAACGCTCACTGTGCAGGATGTCGGCCAGAAGGCCGGCAAAATCCGGCTGGGATGAAGCAATCGTGATGGCTGTCGGCAGCTCAGCTGCGACTTCGCTTGCAAAGCTGGGGCCTGAAAGTAAGGCCGCCGAGGTTTGCGCAGAGAATATATCGGCGACTACTTCGTGAAGCAAGGAGCCGTTATCAGGATTAAAGCCTTTGGTTGCCCAAGCAATTTGTACGTCGCTGGATAAATACGCTTTGAGCTTAAGCAAGGTATCTTTAAATGCATGGCTGGGTACGGAGACCAGTATCAGGCTACAGAAGTCGGCGACCTCAGCCAAGTTAGACGTAACAGTGAGGTTTTCAGGGAAAGCCAGGCCGGGTAAGTAGCGTTTGTTTTCACGATCCTGTGCCAGCGCTGCCATGTGCTCAGGATTATGGCCCCATAACAGCGTCCGGCAGCCGTTTCTGGCTGCCAGAATTGCCAGAGTCGTTCCCCAAGAACCTGCGCCCAGGACGGCTATTTTTTTATTCATCGAACGATTTAATTAATGGCGTCAGAGCCGGGTGCTTGTTGAGCTTGTTGCAAATGCTGCGAGTATAAGGCGTCAAAATTTACCGGAGCTAAAAGCATCTGCGGAAAGCCGCCTTTGGTGACGAGGTCGGAAATGGCTTCTCTTGCGTAAGGAAATAGAATGTTGGGGCAGAAGCTGCCAACCATCGGGCCCATTTCTTCATTGGTGAAACCGCCTAAAGAGAAAATACCTGCCTGATTGACTTCAACAAGATAGGCTGTTGCATCGCCGTTTTTTACGGTGATGGTTACCGCAAGGGCTACTTCGTACATTGAATTTTCTAAAGGCAAAACATTGGTGCCCAGATTAAAGTCGACAGTGGGTTCCCATTTTTCGGTGAATACTTTAGGCGAGTTAGGCGTCTCAAAAGACATGTCTTTGGTATAAATTTTTTGGATGGAAAATTGTTTTTCTACGGCGTTGGTTGCTTCGGTCATGATGGATTTCTATGTGTAGGATTTAATGTGATGGCTACTTTTAGCAAAGATTTAGTTTTTGAGCTTGCCGGTCGATTTTATAGGCAGTTTGTAGTCGTTTTCCCAAGCTTGCATGCCGCCGGTGATAACGAAAACCTGCTCGAAACCTGCTTTAGTTAATATTTTTCCGGCCGATGCTGAGCGGGTGCCGGTTTGACAGGCAATAAGGACAGGTTTGTTTTTGTATGTTTCCAGTTTTGACAAGTGAGCGGGTAAGTTGCCCAGTGGCGTGTTGATTGCGTTTTCAATATGACCTTTAAGAAACTCTTCCGGTTCACGTACATCGATAACAATTGTATCGCTATCGTTCATTTTGGCGACCGCCAGTAAAGGCGAAACGGCACCGAATTTTTTGAATGCGGTATCGAATAATTCCTGAATTAACAGATAAGTAACTACCGCCAGAGCGAGGCTTAAGATGTAATGATTTAAAATAAATTCTAGATAACGTTCCATGGATTAAGTTGTCAAAGTTAAGTGAAAAGATGAATTATTGGTTAGGGCAGAAAACATCACGCATCATTTTAATGAGTAACAGCATACGGGCGTCGTCAATAAAGTAATAAACACGGTTGGCCTGTTTTTTAGAACCGAGAATGTTTTTGTCCTTGAGGATTGCCAGATGTTGGGAAATATTGCTCTGGCTGGTGCCGACCTGGTCGACGATTTGTTGCACGCAGATTGAATCACTGCCCAGAACGCATAATATTTTTAAACGTAATGGATGCGACATTGCCTTTAAGCAGTGGGCCGCTCTGGCTATGTCGGCATCGTTTATGCTTGTGTTCTGGCCTTTAATTCCCATAGGTCTGTTTAATGTTTCTAGTCTATTGAATCTGATTAAAAAAGAACCCGTGAAGAATTATTTATACACAACTGTTGTCAACGTGTATTAATATAATAGCTACTTGATTATGTGGTTGGCATGTTGCCAAAATACAAAAAACCAGTGAATCTGGCAAAATAATACATCACTACGACCATTTTGGGTAATGAAGAATCAAATGGAGTACAAAGTGATTTATTTTGTCCGGGGAGTAGTGATGCGGATTTTTTTTAGTATCGGGAGATAAAGATAAAGATGTTTAATCGGCCAAAGCCTGTGGTATTGCTGATCCTTGAGGGATTCGGTTATTCGTTGGACAAAGAATACAATGCTATTGCAATGGCTAACACACCTTTCGCTTATCAAATTTGTTTAATCTGTGGATGAGAAATAAGCTGGTTTTTTGTTTTTTACTGAGTGCGTTCGTTCATGAGGGCAGGGCGGAAATCTCGGAAAAAAACGAAGAGCTCACTGAAGTTCAATCGGGTATTAAGGCGGCCGACCAAAATATGCAGCGCATTCAGCTGCAAAAAAATACTTTAAACACGCAGCTGGGTGAAGTTGAGAAGCTCTATGGAAGGACGGCCGCTTTATTAAAGACATTGCAAGGTCAGGTTGAGCAAAAACGCCAGAACTTGAATAAGATCCAACAGGAAAAACAGTGCCTTCAGGATGAAGTCGCTAAACAAAATAAAGAATTAGCGGGTCAAATAAAAGCTGCCTATGCAATGGGGCAAAAGGAACAATTGAAGTTGTTGCTTAATCAACAAGATCCTGCATTATCCAGCCGGATGCTGGTGTATTACGATTACCTTAATAAAGCTCGCCTGACAAAACTGGCCGGCATTTCGGAGTCTATGCAGCATCTGGAGCGGCTCGGTAAGCAGCAACAGCATGAAACCGAGCTTTTAGAGAAAAATCTTGAGCAAAAGAAATCCGAACAGATAGCTGTAGACGGCGTTAGAAAACGAAGATCTGAATTGCTGACGCAATTAAAAAGCGACTTTTCTTCAAATGAACAACAAATAATTCATTTGAAAGAAAGTGAAAATAAGCTGAAAAATCTGGTATCTTCATTGCAAAGATCAACCAACGATCTTACGTTTGAGGTTGAGCAAACAAAAAAATTGCACAAGGCCGCTGAGGTTCCGTCCGAACCTGCCAAAGACTTGCCGGATGCCAAGGACGATTTTTCTAAACTTAAGGGCGACTTTTCTTCGCTTAAGGGACAGTTGCCTTGGCCGGTTAAGGGGCGATTAACTAATAAGTTCGGCAGTGCGCGAGCCGAGAGTACTGAGAGCATTTGGGATGGCGTGTTAATTGACGCCAGTGAGGGAACGGAGATACGTGCGATTACCAGCGGGAAAGTGGTTTATTCTGATTGGCTTCGCGGTTATGGCTTGTTGATTATCATTGATCACGGCAAGGGCTACATGACTCTTTACGCGTTTAATCAGAGTGTATATCGGCAGGTTGGTGAGTGGGTGGATGCTGGTGAAGTCGTTGCTTCAGTGGGGCAAAGCGGTGGTCGTAGCCATCCCGGGCTGTATTTTGGAATACGCAACAAAGGTAAGCCGGTTGATCCGCTTGAGTGGTGCCGAAAGTAATCGGGATCAAGTTAGTTAGCTGTTTAATGGCCATGTTTTGGAAAATCGAGTGTTTGGAGTTTTAAGGTACATGTTAAAAAAGAAAAATATTTTCATTTTGTCCTTAGGGATTATGTTGGGTGTTTTTATGGGTATCTGCGGCAGTGTCTTTGCCGAGCGCGATAATGCTGAACCTGTAGCGGATGCAACGGAAGCCCTGCCCTATGAGGACTTACGCACATTCACGGAAATTTTTGGCCGAATTAAAAGGGATTATGTTGAGCCCGTTTCTGACAAAAAATTATTGGAAGATGCCATTCGAGGCATGTTGAGTGGGCTTGATCCTCATTCCGCTTATTTGGTTGCCGAGGAATACCAGGAATTAAAAGAAGGTACCACTGGTCAGTTCGGCGGCCTGGGCATCGAAGTTACGATGGAAAACGGCTTTGTTAAAGTGGTTTCCCCTATCGACGATACACCCGCCCAGAGAGCAGGCATTAAAACCGGAGACCTGATTGTCAGACTTGATGATCAGCCGGTAAAAGGAATGACCTTGGCTGATGCCGTCAAACTTATGCGTGGCGAGCCGGGTAGTAAGATTTTGCTGACGGTTGTTCGTGAAGGGATGGAAGCGCCTTTAAAAATATCCCTGACCCGTGACATCATCAAAGTTAAAAGCGTAAAAAACCGGATGCTGGAAAAAGGTTATGGTTATGTGCGTATCAGCAGTTTTCAATCGGGAACCGGTGAAAGCCTGAAAGAAGCATTAGCCGCGCTGAAAAAGGAAAACGCAGGAAACCTGAAAGGCTTGGTGCTGGATTTGCGGAATAATCCGGGCGGAGTATTGAATGCGGCCGTCGAGGTGAGTGACGCGTTCATCAAGAGCGGTCTGATTGTTTACACCGAAGGCCGTATTGAAAATTCGGAAATGCGCTTTAATGCTGCTCCCGATGATCTTATCGACGGTGCGCCGATGGTGGTGCTGATTAATGCCGGTTCCGCGTCAGCCTCTGAGATTGTAGCCGGGGCTTTGCAGGACCAAAAACGCGCTGTGATCATGGGCGAGAAATCGTTCGGCAAAGGTTCGGTGCAGACTATATTGCCAACCAGTAATGGTTCGGCAGTTAAGTTGACCACAGCCAGATACTACACGCCTTCAGGCCGATCTATCCAGGCCGAGGGTATCGAACCGGATATCGCCTTGGCCCGCGTCAAGCTGGAGAACCTGGAAAAATCCGAGTTCAAGCCGGTCAAGGAAGCCGATTTGTCGCATCATTTGCAAAACGGCAAAGCGAAAGAGAGTAAGGAAGAGGCCTTGGAGAAAGAGAAGGAAACCTTGGAAAAAGATTATCCTTTGTATCAGGCGCTGACCTTGCTGAAAGGCATCAGCATTATGAAAAAATAAGCTTTAGCTTATAGCGGTAATCAAAAGCCCGGATTTTGGCAGACAGAGATGTTTGCTGGGATCCGGGTTTTTTTATGTGTTGAATTTGTTGGGGTTAGATTGCGGTTTGGGTTTGTTTGAGAGGTTGCTATTAAGTAGTCGTTATAGCATTATGACTAACGGGGTTCTGGGGTGGCTTTTATACTTTGCACGGTCACGAATGCGGAAAATGAAAGCACAGTTAATTCATATGAATTAATGGCTTACATGTATTTGAAAATCCGCAAAACTGACCGAGCGAAGTATAGTTCTGGATTGGAAATTAATATGCACCTAAAAAAGTGTCTACTTTACGTTAGGCATTAGAAATACGATGACGCCAAATAACTCATTTCTTGTTTCCATTAGACGTAGCCACCATACGGCTGACCTCGCAGACAAATTAGGGGAGGTGGCCTTAGATTCATTTTTGAATGATGGCCTAATAAGGGATATTCCTTTCTTTGGCGTCGCTCTGTCTTTGTTAAGGGCTGGAAATGATGTATCAGCGTATTTCTATGCAAAGAAGATAATTGAGTTTCTTGCTGCGACTGAAAACTTATCCGAAGATCAGAGAAAGCGGTTTATTGAGGAAGAATGTTCTGACGACGCAAAAATAGAGAAGGTTGGTGAAACGACATTAATGCTCCTGGACAAAATTGAAACTCCGCAGTTAGCAGGGATGTTCGGCAAAGCTTTCGCGTTAATGGTTGAGGGCATTATTCCTCGCTCTATGTTTGAACTTTATGCTCACGTGATTAGGAATCTAAATCCATATCTAATAAAGCAACTTGTACAGTGTTATCAGTACGAAAATATGGTTGCCGTCGATGCCCCCGCAGCGTCTATGTTATCAAATCTGGGCTTGCTTGAGGTTTCGATATTAGCTAACCATTCCGGAAGCACAAAGACTATGCCACGCTCATACGGAAAAACAGATTTTGGTAAATTGTTTTATGAACGCATTATCGATAATACCGCCTAACGAATAAGGTTAGATTGTGTGAGCGATAGCGAACCACAATCTGAACCGGTTGTTGGACAAGCCCGGTAGTAGTCGTAAGGCTGGCTTTATTATAAGGAAATATCTTTTCAGATTTTGTCAGTAGCGGCGATGAATCTATAACCGCAATAGTCAAGAATAGGCCGAACGCGTTGTTTGGGTAACGCCTTTAGCGGATGGTGATGATGTAAGGCGAATAACAGCCTTTTTTAAGCCAAGTGCGGCCCTCGGCATAGAAATGCCGATTTCGAGCCCTCTCGGAATGACGGATGCAGTTACATAACCGGTTGCACATCCACTCCGTTAGCCTGATGGCGCAAGCCGCCCGAATACCAACGGGGCTGGGATTCGCGTTTGCACAATCCGCATGGCACCGCCGCAGCAAGGGCATTTGATCTGGGGGCGTTTTGCCAATCCGGTCAGACTCTTAACCGGGTTCAGCCTGAGCAACTGCTGGAGCAATTCCAACACCCGTTTGCTGTTGGAATGCAAAAAGCCGAAGTTACGGGTGCGCCGAAAGCCTTTGGGCAACACATGCTGCAAAATCAGCCACAAGAATTTAGGCCCTGACAGTGTCCGGGTTTGCATCTGTTTGGTTTTGCCGTCTTGGTAGCGAAAGGTCACCCGACCCTCCCGGCAAGCCATAATATCCTTTTCCTGGACCACGCCCTTATAAAGATAGCGCCCCAGATAAACCAGTGCCTTGTCGCCGCTGCCGACGGACTTGACATCCACGACCCAGGTTTTCGGATAACAAGGCGGAAGCCCAAGGCCTTGCTCGCAAATGGCCATCAGCAATTTGGCGCGGAACACTTTCGCCAAGGCTTTGTGGTTGAACAAGTAGGATTTGTTGGCTTTGCCGGTTTTCGTGCGCCACAACCGTTCATCAGCATCAATAGCCGCCGCAGGCATGACTACATGCACATGCGGGTGATAATCCAATCGGCGCGAATGGGTGTGCAGTACGCTGATGGCACCGGTCTTCCCCTGCAATTGCGGATCGTTCCGAGCGAAGGTTTTGAGAGTCTCCCAGCTACAACGGATCATCAAGTCATACAGTGTACGCTGATGTTGCCAGGCCAGCGGACGCAGTTCTTCGGGCAAGGTGAAGGTCAGCAAAAAATACTCGGCAGGCACCTGCTTTTTGAGTTGGCGTTCCAGCCATTGCCGGCTCTCATGATGTTGGCAATGGGGACAGTTGCGATGGCCGCAAGAATGCGGGATGAAGACTTGTTTTTCGCAGCCGTCGCATTGCGCCAACATCACCGGGCTTTGCGTGGTGCGGCACTGTTTCAGGGCGGCCAACGCCTTGCGCTGACTGGGCAACAGCGCGTTCTGATAAGTCGCCAGGAAATCGGCTTCAAAGGTTTGGATGATCGACGAGAGCAGCATCATTTGACCCTCCGCCAATCCATGGCAAAGCCATTCATCAACGCATTGATTAACTGATCGGCTTTATGATTGGTGGTGTCGGTCAAATGAGTATAACGGGCGGTGGTCAGAATGCTATGGTGCCCGAGGATTGTCTGGACTTCGAGCAGGTCAACGCCCGCTTCGATCAGATGGGTAGCGTAGCTGTGACGCAGACTGTGCGGGGTAATCTTTTTTTTATGCCGCAGTCTTGGGCGATCTGGCGCAGCGTCGCCTGCACCCCGCCCCGATCCAACGGCGTAGTCGACAAATGTGCCGACTTGAGTCCGCCGTGGCGATTGGGAAACAGCAACACCGGATTGCGATGCACCTGCCAGAAGCGGCGCAAGCAGACCAAAGTCGTGGTCGGCAACGGCACCAGGCGATCTTTGTTGCCCTTGGCATCGCGAATATGCACCCGCTGCCGCGTGGCATCAATATCGGCCACCGTCAGGCGCAGTCCCAAGCTATAAAGCGTAAAAAAGAACACCCGATAACTGAGGGTATGGGTCATTGCGAATAGCCTTCCGGCTTCCTCAACGGTGACAATATCCGGCAAGCGCTGTGTCCTTGGCGGCTTGATTAACTTAAGTTCCGTCCAGGGTTTATTCAAAACGTAGGTATAGAAAAATTTAAGGCCGTACAGATCGAGTTTGACGCTACTCCAGGAATGGGATTCCAGCAAATCGCTGAAATAATCGGTCAACTGCGATTCGGATAGATCGTTAACTTGTTCATTGAAATACGCTCCGATGCGCCGCATGGCACGGGAATAGGACTCTATCGTTTTAGGCTGGAGTCCTTTGAGTTTAAGGTGTTTAAGATGCGTTTGATAGTTTTGCTTGAACTCGGTTTCAGATGATGTCATTGTTGGGTAACCTCATTGTTTGATGCTTAACGATCCCTCTGATTGAGGGCTTGAGGTTAAATTTTAATTGTTTTATCGGGCGGCTGTTCGGCGGGCTGTTCTCCGCGATAGCGGCTTCGTCCAACAAAACGCTCAACCGGAGCGCGGCTATAATGCGGTTTTATTTTTCAGCTTTCCGTGCCGCGCCCGGTTAGCTCTACGTTAGCAGCTTAATCAGATACAGCAAATATAAGGATTTTGGTTAATGCCAATTGAAGAAATAAAGGCAAAATCATTAGATGAATTCTGGGATATTCTTTCGCCGGCTGGTAATTTTATTGAGAGTATGCGGAAACCTATATTTCGTGGTCAAGGAGATTCCGAATGGTCACTAACTCCATCAATTCTTCGTAAGGAAATAAATTCTAAATATAAGAATGAAAGTGGCATGTATACACAAATTGACCAAATAGTCTTTTTTGAATACTTCCTGCTTCTGGACTTCCTCCACTATTCCGATGAAATGGGCTTTATGATTCCCAATGATTCTCCTGAGTTTAGGAAGTGCATGGATTTTTCAGAATTTACTAATCGCTATGGAATTGATGGAGTTGGCTGGCCGTCAAAGGAGTATTTCTCTTTCATTGCTCTCGCACAACATCATGGTATTCCAACGCGGCTTTTGGACTGGACAAGAAGTCCTTTAGTTGCGGCATATTTTTCGGCATCACAAGTTTTGAACTTGGAGGAAATATCGGAAAAGCTCGCTGTTTGGGTAATCGATTCTGAAGTCCTGGGAAAATTAGAAGGAAAATTGGAATATGTTACGCTGTCAGGCAGCACGAGTAATAACTTGGCAGCACAAAAAGGGGTATTTTTAGTCCATAGACAGCAAAACGGGATGAGCAGGAACTCGCCATTTTCATCCGAAGATCTGAAGGATTCAGTGAATAAACTATTTGAAGAAAGCGAGAGTTTTGCGGCTTATAAAGTAACCCTTCCTTCGAGTTTGGCGGGAGACTTATTGTTCAGATGTACTAAGTTTGGAGTTTCAGCCGCAACATTATTTCCAGGTTTTGATGGTGCAGCAAGAGCGGCGCTAGAATATAAAATGGCAAAGAAACTGTCAGGTGTGTTATGAAAATAAATATGTGCTCTACCCATCCGCTAACAAGCGCGTAGGATGGGTAGAGCAAAGCGAAACCTGGGGATATGATGGGTTTCGGCTGCCGCCTCTACCCATCCTACCTTGTCCACGTATTAACGAATCGATTTTTGATAATTGACGCTAAAGTCATTCAGGTTGGACAGCGCCACAGGCAGGTCTTCGGTTTTCTCAAGGCTGAACGCATTAACGCCGACACGCGATAAATAAAATACCTGATCCCGCATGAAGTGGCCTGTTGCCCGGATTTCGCCTTGATAGTTGTAACGGCCTCGCAGCAGCCACGCATGGGAAAATATGCGTCCATCGGCAAAGGCGGGAAAATCCAGCTCGATTAACTGGATGTCTTTTAAATCGGCGGCGATGTCTTCAACCGAATCGGCGGGGCCGATTCTGACGCCTATCTTGCCGTTAGGCTTAAGCAACTGCTGCTTGTCTTTTTTCCAGCGAGCTAATGAAATGCTGATGTCGCCGTCTTTCAGTTCTTCATCATCGGCGACAAAACTCCAGCTGTCGTCAACAATCTGTTTGTCTTTAATTATTTGCATAGACTTGCTCTTTGAATGGGGTGATGCCAACGCGATTTACCATGTCCAGAAAGGATTCGTCATCCAGACGTTGCTTGATGTAAACATCCAGTATGGTGGTGATTGCTTTGGTGACTTGGTCTTTGGCAACGGCGGGTCCTAAGCGTTCGCCGATAGCAGCTTCATTTTCAGAGGAGCCGCCCAAGGTTAATTGATACCATTCAGCGCCTTTTTTATCGACGCCCAGTATGCCGATGTGGCCTACGCTTTGGTGCGCGCAGCCGTTCATGCAGCCGGACATGTTGATTTTTACATCGCCAATGTCATGGAGATAGTCCAAATCATCGAGAGCGTCATTGATTTCTTTGGCCACACTAATCGAGCTGGCATTGGCGAGTGAACAAAAATCGAGGCCGGGACAGCAAATCATATCCGTTGCGGTGCCGATGTTGGGTGTGGCCAGTTTCAGCGCATCGAGTTGTTGCCACAGCGGGAATAGATCGGCCTGTTTGACGTCGGCAAGAATCAGATTCTGTCTGTGCGTGCTTCTGACTTCACCAAAGCTGTATTGGTCAGCCAAGTCGGCAACGGCGTCAAGTTGCGTATCGGTCATATCGCCTGGAGGCGAATCCGGTGCTTTTAACGAGATGAACGCAGCGCGGTAGCCGGCTACTTTGTGATCGGCAGTGTTGTATTTAATCCAGGTGGCAAACGCTTTGTTTTCGAGTTGATGTAGCTCAAAGCCGCTATCTTGCCCGGCATCTGTCTCGTAGGCAGGCGGTGTAAACTGGACTTTTATGGCGTCAATGCGATCGGTGCTAAGCTCCAGGTCATCCCTTATTAGCAGCCATTCTTTTTCGACCAATTCGGAGAATTTCTCCATGCCTGATTCTTTGATCAGGATTTTAATGCGGGCTTTGTATTTGTTATCGCGACGTCCGAACAGGTTGTATATCCGTAGTATGGCTTCCAGATATGACAACAGGTGTTTCTTTTCTAAAAAGGGTTTGATGACTTGGCCTATGATCGGGGTGCGCCCCAGGCCGCCACCGACCAACACTCTAAAGCCGATCTCATCGGCGTCATTTTTAACCAGATGCAGGCCGATGTCATGAAATTGAGTGGCTGCACGATCAAGCTTTGCGCCGCTGACAGCAATCTTGAACTTACGCGGCAAGTAGGCGAACTCGGGGTGAAGTGTAGTCCACTGCCGGATAATCTCGCAATAAGGGCGGGGATCTTCAATTTCATCGAGGCAAACGCCTGCCAAGTGATCCGATGAGGTATTTCTAAGGCAATTGCCGCTAGTTTGAATGGCATGCATTTGAACGCTGGCCAATTCTTCGAGAATATCAGGAATTCTTTCCAGTTGAGGCCAGTTAAACTGGACGTTTTGCCGGGTTGTGAAATGACAGTAGTTTTTGTCGTAGGTACGGGCAATATGGGCTAGCTTCCGGATTTGTTTGGAGTTGAGCAGACCATAGGGACCGGCTATTCGCAACATCGGGGCATGAGTTTGAATGTAGACACCATTCATTAAGCGCAAGGCGCGAAATTGGTCGTCTGAAATCTGGCCTTTTAAAAAGCTTTCAGTTTGCCTTCTAAATTGGTCTACCCGTTGTTCAATGAGTGTTTGGTCGATGTCGTTATACTGATACATAAATGAGCGCTTAGTGCCTGTCCAGGCGAGTAATTACGACTAATAATCATATACTGTAGGTCATAAAATGACAAAGGTTATTGTATGATGCTAATATTGTCCGTTAAATTTTTGGTGTTTTCGGTTAATTTTTTGAATAAAAGCTAGGGGGTTATTTTGGTGCGGTCATTGTTTGTCTTGTTGTCTCTATTGCTGTTGCCTGAAATGGCGATGGCGGGTGG
Source organism: Methylobacter tundripaludum SV96 (assembly GCF_000190755.2). GTDB lineage: Bacteria > Pseudomonadota > Gammaproteobacteria > Methylococcales > Methylomonadaceae > Methylobacter_A > Methylobacter_A tundripaludum. Next base: position 2,610,776 of record NZ_JH109152.1, read on the forward strand.
TTTTGAAAGTCTCGGTTTGACGGGAACAGAGCGGGGTATTTACACGGTTCTGATCTTTATCATTGCTTATGGCTTTGTTATGACGGAGGAGTTTACTCATCTGCGTAAGTCTAAGCCGGTTATTTTGGCGGCCGGTATTATTTGGGCAAATGCCGCTGTTTTGGCTGCTCAAGCGGGTGTTTCCGTCGAGGATATGCATGAGGCTTTCGAATACAACTTAAAAGAGTATGCGGAGTTAATGTTATTCCTGCTGGTTGCCATGACTTATATTAATTCAATGGCCGAGCGCAACGTGTTTGAGGCTTTACGCTCCTGGTTGGTAAGAAGGCAGTTTGGTTATCGCAAGTTGTTTTTGATTACCGGTGTTATTACGTTCTTCTTGTCGGCTGTAGCGGATAACTTGACGGCGGCTTTATTGGTCGGAGCGGTAGTGATGGCGGTTGGCGCGGATAATCCTAAATTTGTCAGTATCGGCTTCGTTAACTTAGTTGTTGCCGCTAATGCGGGCGGTGCATTTTGTCCTTTTGGCGATATTACAACCTTAATGGTTTGGCAGGCTGAGTACGCTGAGTTTTTTGATTTCTTCAGGTTGTTTATTCCTTCGGCCGTGAATTACGGTGTGCCGGCGGCGGTGATGTATTTTGCTGTCCCCGATGAGCAGCCCAAAGTCACTGATGAAGCAGCTGTGCAATTAAAGCCGGGTGCGATTCAAATTTGTGTAATGTTCTTGTTGACTATCGTTACTGCGGTAAGTTTTAAACAAGCCCTGCATTTGCCACCGTTTATGGGCATGATGGTCGGTCTTTCTGCGTTGATGCTTTATGGTTATCGTTTGAAAACAAACTATTGCATTGAAGGCGAAGAGGGATTTGATGTTTTCAATAAAGTGCGTCATGCAGAATGGGATACATTGCTGTTTTTCTTCGGCGTGGTGTTTGCGGTCGGCGGTTTAGGTTATATCGGTTATCTTGAGTTGCTGTCCGGCGCTATGTATGATGGATTAGGGGCGACAACGGCGAATATTTTAGTGGGTGTGATTTCGGCGATTGTCGATAATATTCCTGTTATGTTTGCGGTGCTGAATATGAATCTGGACATGGATTTATATCAATGGTTATTGGTGACGTTAACTGCCGGTGTCGGTGGGTCGTTATTATCCGTTGGTTCTGCTGCCGGTGTGGCATTGATGGGGCAGTCTGACCATAAATATACCTTTTTTAGTCATTTGAAGTGGACGCCTGCAATTGCTGGTGGTTACATAGCAAGTATTGTTGCTCATTATCTAATTAATGGTTGATAGCCCAAGTATGCACTGCACTCCTTGTGCAGTGCTCGGCAACTGCTCCAGACGTGATTTTGCCTCCTGCATAAGCCACATGAATATGGTGAGTGCAGGAAGTTCTGGAGCGACCAGTTATCTGGCTATGCAGTCGCGTTTGTCGGGTAAGGTCAATGGCTGACAATAAAAGTTGGCGATCGGCTTTTTCAATTTATGTTCAGCCGCGAGTGCGCGGCATGATATTTCTTGGCTTTTCCGCCGGACTTCCTTTTTTATTGGTTTTTTCGACATTATCAGCCTGGTTGCGGGATGAGGGCGTGGAGAGATCGGTTATAGGTTTTTTTAGCTGGATCGGGGTTACCTATTCAATAAAGGTTTTTTGGGCTCCGGTCGTCGACAGGCTATCACTGCCATTTTTAACTAAATTTTTGGGTAAAAGACGCAGTTGGATGTTGCTTGCGCAATTGGGTATTGTTGTCGGTCTGGTTGGTATGGGAAGTTCGGATTCGCATAGCCAATTACAGCAGATTGCTCTCTTTGCAGTGTGGGTGGCATTTTGTTCGGCTACGCAAGATGTTGTTATTGACGCTTATCGTATTGAATCAGTAAATCCTGAATACCAGGGTGCTATGGCGGCGACCTACGTGTTAGGGTATCGGATTGCCTTATTGGTAGCGGGTGCGGGTGCTTTTTATATCGCGGATTATGCTAGTTGGAAAGTGGCTTATTTTGTAATGGCAACGGCCATGTCTGTGGGTCTGGTAACGACTCTTTGTCTTAAAGAGCCAGACCATAAGCATTTTGACGGAAGGTTGAGCGAGGATGTTGCGGTAAAGCGTCAGAATATCTGGCGGCGGTTGTCGATAAGTTTCGTGGATGCTGTGTTGCATCCCTTTGTGGAGTTTTTTGGACGCAACGGCAAGGTCGGTTTGTTAATTTTAATGCTTATCGCAGTTTACAAAATGAGCGACATTACCATGGGGGTTATGGCTAATCCGTTTTATCTTGATTTGGGTTTTAGTAAAAAAGATATCGCTGATATTAGTAAGGTTTTTGGGTTTTTTATGACCATTGCCGGTGCTGCAATGGGTGGCGTGCTGGTTGTTAGGTATGGAATTATGCGTTCCTTGCTGCTAGGTGCGGTTATGGTGGCGGCTACTAATCTGTTGTTTGCTGTTTTGGCGGTTAGCGATCCCAATTTATTGCTGTTGGCAGGTGTTATAAGTGCGGATAATTTAAGTGGTGGAATAGCGACATCGGTGTTCATTGCTTACCTTTCCGGTTTAACCAGCACTGCGCACACAGCCACACAATATGCGTTGTTCAGTTCACTGATGACTTTGCCCGCCCAGCTATTAGGGGGGTTTTCCGGGGTAGTTGTAGATAGTTATGGCTACACTGTCTTTTTTATATATGCATCA
>NZ_JH109152.1:2613575-2871156 GCF_000190755.2 Methylobacter tundripaludum SV96
TATCCGTCGCTACCTGATCATTACGGGAACGTCCGGTATGCAGTTTTTTTCCGGCAATGCCGATTAAATCGGTCAGGCGGGCTTCTATGTTCATGTGAACATCTTCCTGCTTGATCGACCAGACAAATTCGCCGTTAATTATTTCCCGGCTGATTTGGGTCAGGCCGTTAATAATAGCGTCGCGTTCCTGTTCGGTCAGAATACCGCAAGAGCAAAGCATTTTGGCATGGGCGATTGAGCCCTCAATATCTTGTTGCGCCATACGTTGGTCAAAATCGACAGAGGCGGTAAATACCTCTACAAAGGCATCGGTTGCCTGGGCAAAACGGGCGCTGGAAAGTTTGTCGGAATTAACGTTGGTCATGGCGGTTTCATTGTAAGTTGACTATTGGGGCAAATTATACAGCGAAAGCTTACACTCCTGCTAACGCTCCTTACATACAACCTTGTAGGCAAAGCTTCCGTTCTTACCTGCATTCGTGCAGGTAAGTAATTAAAGTTCGATTAACCGTCATCAACTTACACGGGTTACAATAACGTAATTTATTGTTGAAAATGAATGGTGTTCTTTTGACTGAAAAAATTATTCGTATTGCGACGCGCCGGAGTCCTTTGGCGTTGTGGCAGGCAGAGCACGTTGCAGAACGTTTGGAGCGGACATTTCCAGGATGCAGGACTGAATTGGTTAAAATGACCACGCAGGGCGACAAGATTCTTGATGCGCCTTTAGCCAAGATTGGCGGCAAGGGATTGTTTGTCAAAGAGTTGGAGCAGGGCATGTTGGAAGGTTTGGCCGATATTGCCGTGCATTCCATGAAAGATGTGCCGGTGGAGTTTCCGGAAGGCTTGCACTTGGCGGCCATTTTAATCCGCGAAGACCCAACCGATGCTTTTGTCTCCAATCATTATGCGACGTTACACGATTTACCGGCTAATGCCAGAATCGGTACGTCCAGCTTGCGCAGACAATGCCAGATTAAAGAGCTTTACCCGGAAGCTGAAATATTGTCGTTAAGAGGTAACGTCAACACCCGCCTGTCCAAGCTGGATAGCGGTGAATACGATGCCATTATTCTGGCTTCGGCCGGTTTGAAAAGACTGGGCATGGCTGAACGCATTACTCAATGCCTGGATACCTCCGTCAGCCTACCGGCGATCGGCCAGGGCGCGATAGGCATAGAATGCCGGATTGCCTTATTGGTAGCGGGTGCGGGTGCTTTTTATATCGCGGATTATGCTAGTTGGAAAGTGGCTTATTTTGTAATGGCAACGGCCATGTCTGTGGGTCTGGTAACGACTCTTTGTCTTAAAGAGCCAGACCATAAGCATTTTGACGGAAGGTTGAGCGAGGATGTTGCGGTAAAGCGTCAGAATATCTGGCGGCGGTTGTCGATAAGTTTCGTGGATGCTGTGTTGCATCCCTTTGTGGAGTTTTTTGGACGCAACGGCAAGGTCGGTTTGTTAATTTTAATGCTTATCGCAGTTTACAAAATGAGCGACATTACCATGGGGGTTATGGCTAATCCGTTTTATCTTGATTTGGGTTTTAGTAAAAAAGATATCGCTGATATTAGTAAGGTTTTTGGGTTTTTTATGACCATTGCCGGTGCTGCAATGGGTGGCGTGCTGGTTGTTAGGTATGGAATTATGCGTTCCTTGCTGCTAGGTGCGGTTATGGTGGCGGCTACTAATCTGTTGTTTGCTGTTTTGGCGGTTAGCGATCCCAATTTATTGCTGTTGGCAGGTGTTATAAGTGCGGATAATTTAAGTGGTGGAATAGCGACATCGGTGTTCATTGCTTACCTTTCCGGTTTAACCAGCACTGCGCACACAGCCACACAATATGCGTTGTTCAGTTCACTGATGACTTTGCCCGCCCAGCTATTAGGGGGGTTTTCCGGGGTAGTTGTAGATAGTTATGGCTACACTGTCTTTTTTATATATGCATCAACAGTAGGTTTGCCGGCAATCGTGCTGGTGCTTTTACTGATGCGCTATCAAAGCCGGTCTAAAGCGTATAACTATAATCCATGATGAGTGGAGCATGATCGGAAGAGTGCTCATTTTTATAAGATGAGCGCTACCGTTACTTTAATCTTTAAGAGCGGGGCTGATTATTTGACAATCAATGAGTCAGTCGACGTTTTTACCAAAGATTGACCTCTGTTTGATCGCCCGTACTGTTCTACTGTTCGGCTTTTTGATTAATTTAATCTGAACGCGTCTATCCTGCGTCCATTAGCAAATAATTGATTCAGCCAAGTCCTTCCTTCGGGTAAACAGCCGGAGTTCTTTTGATTGTCTCTCCAGTTTTTTGGTCAATTTCTTTGTGGGCTATGTTCCAGTCGCCGCAGATTATGTAGTCACGGTCATTTTGTGAGCATTATTGTAAAGAAGGAGTGAATTTTTCCATGAATTTAACCTTGAAGGCTTGTCGGTCTTCTCCCCTGATGAGCCGAAAGGTAAGTAAAGCGGGATAATGTTAAATCACCAAATTGAGCTTCAATAAAGCGGTCTTCGGTATTGATTTCTCGCACAACCTGTGCTGTTAATGATTTTATCGGGCTGTTTCTGCAATATAAAGCCAATCCGCTAGAGTCTTTTTTTCTGCGCCATGGTAAAAACGGTGATGGTTTACAAGGAAGAATGGATCGAAACTGAGTTGATACGGCTGGGCTTTTGTTTCTTGTATACAAATAATATCGGTGTTTTGTGGCTGCATCCATGTGAAGAAACCTTTGCGTCCTGCGGAGCGGATGCTATTTGCGTTTAAAGTAATAATGCGCATAAATTAAATTGAGTTGCGAACTTTTAATGAAATACGTATTATATGGGGTTCTTTAATAAAGTATGTAGCCCGTTTGTGGGTAATGTGAAAGTGATATGAAACCAGAAATTCATCCAGAATATAAGCAAATTACTGTAACTTGCGGTTGCGGTAATAAATTTGAGACCGGTTCTGTATTGGGTAAGGACTTGCAAGTTGAGGTTTGTTCTTCATGCCATCCTTTTTATACAGGAAAGCAGCGCGTTGTTGATACAGCGGGGCGTGTTGATAAATTCCGTAAAAAATACGGTAAATAAAAGGATTGGTATTTTTTATTGCATCTGATGCGTAGGTAAGCAAAAGGGCATAGGTATATTAGTCATTTTTATTTTGCATGTCCGCCATAAAGCAGAAAGCCAGTACAGCATTGTTGTACTGGCTTTCTGCTTTATGGCGACTAGACTTTCGATTTTTTTGTAGCGTTTGTTATTCTTGGGATTCAATAACACTTTATATTTAATGGGGGGATTTGAGTGAATTCTAAAAGGTAGTTCGCGCAATAAATTGGAGGGTGGGGCAATAATTGCGTATTAATGCCAGTAGGCAATATCTTAAATAGAATCTAAGCCGGACAGTCCTTCAATGGACCAGTTGGCAAAATCAAGGGAACCTTCATCGTTGTCGCCGTTTTTGTAATTAATTCGGCAGACATATTTCTTGGTGGTTGTGTTTGCGGCAGTGCTCGTGATATCGATTTCGGCGTTAATAATATATTGGTAGTTTCCTAAGCTCCAGGCATTAAGAGGTTTTTCAGGGAAGTTAATCGATACATCTGGACCAAGTTTGGATTTAATGTAGCTATTGCAATGCATAAAGGCGAGTTTGGTTAATGGTGTGGAGATAGGGGATTGCCCTCCTTGATCTTTGCTGTCAACAAGAAACAAATCAGATTGAACTACTTTGTAAACGAAGGGCATGATGACTTTGCTCTGGATTAAAAGTAGAGTTGATAATGCGACAATAAAAATTATGATGGAGTATTTCTTCATGGGCTTAAGATAATTGAGTTAAAGAAAAGTAAAATCAAAATTAATTCTAACAGGAATCAATGTTTTAAGTGTAGAGGAATTTGGTGGGTAAAGCCTGGATTCAAGGAAATGTATTGGGTGCTTGTTTTTGACTTGACAAGGCTAATTGAACTGGTAGACTGACAGCTCACTAAATTGACTTGGTGGCACTTGGGCCTTAATGTTTTTAGGTTTGGGTGAGAAAATGGAGTTGTAACTATAGCCCCTGGTCATAACTGGTCGGGGATTTGATAATTTTTGGAGGTAGAAATGGCAGCTACAACTGAATCAGTGAGAGCTGATGCTGCGGAAGCACCGCTGTTAAATAAGAAAAATATGATCCTTGGATCACTGCTGTATGTAGTGTTCTATGGTTGGGTTCGTTGGTATGAAGGTGTCTATGGCTGGTCAGCTGGTCTGGATTCATTCGCTCCTGAATTCGAAACATATTGGATGAACTTTCTTTATATCGAGTTTGTTTTAGAAGTAGCAACTGCAGGCATTTTGTGGGGCTATATCTGGAAATCTCGTGATCGTAAAGTAATGTCAATCACACCAAGAGAAGAGTTAAGAAGACATTTTACTCATTGGACTTGGTTGGTAATGTATGGCTTCGCTATCTATTACGGCGCTAGCTACTTTACAGAGCAAGATGGTACATGGCATCAAACTATCGTTCGTGATACTGACTTTACACCAAGTCACATCATCGAATTTTATTTGAGCTATCCTATCTACATCATTACTGGCGGCGCTGCTTTCTTATATGCAAAAACCAGACTTCCTACTTATCAGCAAGGTCTGCACCTTCAATATATGGTTGCAGTAGTTGGTCCTTTCATGATTCTGCCAAATGTTGGTTTGAATGAATGGGGTCATACTTTCTGGTTTATGGAAGAGTTGTTTGTTGCTCCTTTACACTACGGCTTCGTATTCTTCGGATGGGCAGCTTTGGGTGTAATGGGTGTTGTGAACACAGAAGTTATAGCTATCGCTAAGCTTCTGAAAAAAGACTTAGCTTAATAATATAAGTCTTGGTTGTAATTACTATCTCCGCTTGCTGTTTCGCTTTTTTTCAGGGCGAAACAGCAAAAGTTGAAGATGGTCATTAATAAAAATAATTTAAATCCTTTAGGAGGTAAGCTAATGAGCGCATCTCAATCAGCTGTACGTTCACGCGCTGAGGCAGTTAAAGTTTCACGCACGTTCGACTGGCTAATTCTGTTCGTATTGTTCTTCGTTGTACTTGGTGGTTATCACATTCACTACATGTTAACTGGTGGTGACTGGGATTTCTGGACTGACTGGAAAGATAGACGTCTATGGGTAACTGTAGCTCCAATCGTTTCAATCACTTTCCCAGCAGCTGTTCAAGCTGTGTTGTGGTGGCGTTACCGTTTGCCTTTCGGTGCGGTAGTTTGTATCTTAGGTCTGCTTTTAGGTGAGTGGATTAACAGATATTTAAACTTCTGGGGTTGGACTTATTTCCCAGTGAATTTCTGCTTCCCTTCAAACCTGATGCCAGGTGCTATTGTTCTTGACGTTGTGTTGATGCTGTCAGGCAGTATGACAGTTACAGCGGTAATCGGTGGTATGGCATGGGGTCTGTTATTCTATCCAGGCAACTGGCCAGTTATAGCACCATTACATGTTCCTGTTGAATACAATGGCATGATGATGACACTAGCTGATTTACAAGGTTACCACTACGTAAGAACTGGTACACCTGAGTACATCAGAATGGTTGAAAAAGGTACATTAAGAACTTTCGGTAAAGACGTTGCTCCAGTATCAGCGTTCTTCTCTGCTTTCGTGAGTATTTTGATTTACTTCTTGTGGCATTTCTTCGGTAAATGGTTCGGTGGTACTTCATTCACCCAAAGCGCGTAAGCACTTGGTTGTAGGAAATTACACAAAAAGACTGATGTTAACACTAAAAAATAAGCTGTTGACATTAGATACTCTGAAAACTATAGATTCTCTATTATAGAGGAGGATATATGAAATTAATAAAAGACAAGGTTGCTAAATTATCCTTTGTCGCACTGCTGGTAACTGTTACAGCAGCGATGTTTTACGCACCAACTGCATCTGCTCATGGCGAAAAGTCGCAAGCCGCATTTATGCGTATGCGTACAATTCACTGGTTTGACTTGAATTGGTCAAAAGATACAGTGCCTGTGAATGATACTATGACAATTTCCGGTAAATTCCACGTTTTCGCGGGATGGCCTGAAACTGTTGATAAACCAGAAATTTCATTCTTGAACATCGGTATTCCTGGACCTGTATTTATTCGTCAAGGTTCATGGATCGGTGGTCAATTAGTTCCACGTTCAGTTTCTCTGGAATTGGGTGAAACTTATGAGTTTAAAGTATTGTTAAAAGCACGTCGTCCAGGTGACTGGCACGTACATACAATGATGAACGTTAAAGGCGGTGGTCCAATCATCGGTCCAGGTAAATGGGTAACTGTTACTGGTACTATGGGATCATTTGTTAACCCAGTTACTACGTTGTTAGGTGATACAATCAACCTGGAAACGTATAATCTGAGCAACACTTACTTTTGGCACGCTTTCTGGTATGCCTTAGGTTTGGCTTGGTTGGGATATTGGGCTCGTAAACCAATATTTGTTCCACGTCACATTGCTGTTGAAGCAGGTAAAGCTGATTCATTGATCACTGCTACTGACAAGAAAGTTGCTATGGGTTTTGCAATCGGTACAATTGCAGTTGTTGCTTTCGGTATGAGCAGCACAAACGCAGCGTATCCTGTAACAACTCCATTGCAAGCTGGTTTGTTGCGCGGCATGAAACCAATTGAAATGCCTGCAAAAACTGTTAACGTTAAAGTTGAAGATGCAACTTATCGTGTACCAGGTCGTGCAATGCAAATGACACTGACTATCACTAATAATGGTGATTCTTCAGTACGTTTAGGTGAGTTTAACACTGCTGGTGTTCGATTCTTAGATCCTAAGGTTCATGTTGACGAAACAGGCTACCCAGATGACTTGTTGGCTGAAGAAGGATTGACTGTTAGTGATAACAGCCCAATCGCTCCAGGCACATCAAGAACTGTGCAAGTTACTGCTTCTGACGCTGCTTGGGAAGTTTACCGTTTAGCTGACTTGATCTATGATCCAGACAGTCGTTTCGCTGGTTTGTTATTCTTCTTTGATGAAGCTGGCAACCGTCAAATGATTATGGTAGATGCTCCATTAATTCCATCTTTCATCTAAATGAAATAATTAACTGATAACTTTGGTTGTCAGTTAAGGGATTTGAGACCCTCGTTACCAAATAGGTAGCGAGGGTTTTTTTTTGAATGAAAAATATGAATTTGAGTCCTCAAGGTTGATTAAAGTGGTCCCCGAAATCCGGACAGTAGTTTAAGCTATGCTCTGGGCTAAATTAGAGACCGAAAATGAGTGAAAAGAAACGAAAGATTACGGGTGCGCAAAAAGCCAAGGTTGCCTTAGAAGCCGTCAAAGGGTTGAAGACGATCAATGAAATTGCTCAAGAACAGAACCAGGTGAGTCAATGGAAAAAAGAACTGTTGGAGAATGCGGGCAGCCTGTTTGAAGGCAAGCGAGGGCCGAAACCGATCAACGCGGAAAGCAACCCTGACCGCTTATACGCCAAGATTGGGCAATTGAACATGGAGTTGGATTGGCTGAATACCCACACGGGGCACTAGAAAAAAGTCTGGGATCAGCCTTTAAACGAACGCCAGAGCTGGATAGAACCGGATGCCTCTGTCCCGTTATCAACGCAATGCAAGTTTCTCAAGGTCACGCGTTCAGTCATTTATGAGCAGAAAAAACGCTTGCTGAAAGAAACGGATAAGGACGAACTCGTGTTATGCGTTTGTTAGATGAAGAGTACCCAAGGCACCCGTTTTATGGCTCGCGCCGCATGAAGAAATACCTGGGTGAATGTGGCTATAGCGTCAATCGCAAGCGGGTACAGAGATTAATGCAAAAGTTAGGCTTGGTCGGCATGTCCCCCGGCCCGAATACCAGTAAACCGCATCCGCAGCACAAAATTTATCCGTACCGACTCCGTGGCGTTGACATTATTCAGCCCAATCAGGTGTGGAGCACTGACATCACCTATATTCGGCTACCCCGCGGATTTGTTTATCTGGTCGCGATCATCGACTGGTACAGCCGGAAAGTACTGTCGTGGCGACTATCGAATACCATGGATGCTGGGTTTTGCGTGGACTGTCTGGAAGAGGCCATCACGCTGTACGGTACACCGGCCATTTTCAATTCCGACCAAGGCTCGCAATTCACCAGCGACGCCTTTACCGGCGTGTTGCTCAACAACAGCATCACGATCAGTATGGATGGACGAGGCCGAGCATTGGATAATATCTTTGTCGAGCGGCTGTGGCGAACGATGAAATATGAAGAAGTGTATTTAAAGCAGCACAGCAACATGCCGGACTTGTTGATGGGATTGACGAGTACTTCCAATTCTATAACCAGGAACGTTGGCATCAAGCGCTGGATTACAAAACGCCGGATGAAGTCTATAAAACGGCTAGAGGCGGCGGGGCAAAGATTGTGGATAAATTTAACGGTACGGCTGAAATATCAGACCTCGTGCCGCAAAACTGGGACAGCGCCATTCAGCTGGAGCGTGAACAGGGCTCTATCTTAAATTAAGGTATTATTTGTCTGGACAATGGGGTCCACTTTATTGCCGGAGATGCTTATACGATGAGCCGTCATTACGCTTATCCAGAGTGTTGATAAATGTATTCATGGCTGATGGGAGTTTTTAACTTTCGAGCTTACTCAAGGTTTCAGTCTTAGTGTTTAATCATCAATATCACTTCTTCGGTCATTTTAGCGGTTAAGCCTTCCGATACACGGTGGATGATCCGCACAACAACTCTGCCATATCTTTCTTTTTTAATATATCAATCTGTATCTTTGCGCTTGGCTTAGATGTTTACAGTTTCTCTTGCCGCCTTCTCGTCATGGTCGGCTTGAAAAAGCGTGAAACTATATTAGCTAACCTTTTTTCCGCTCCTTGTCGATTGGCATTTATGAGCTGAATCTAGGTTAATAAATCTATCGCGCTTTGTGTGAGTGATAACTAAAAATTAACGCCAACATGGTGCTCTATATACGTGAATTTACCCGAGTGCGACAGGAGGAAGGGTAAAATCAGAAATTCAAAGAACATGAGTCTGGTTTTTTACATGCAGCTACCCAGAAAAGTTCGGTTTATTTGATTATTGACTTTAATCGGTGATGTTGGCATTTTTGTATGGCTGATTTAATCGTATCCATGATCATGGCGGGCGTGGACGGATGAGATTTTATTGAGTGGGCAATACCCGTTTTGTTATAAAGCAAAGTGCTTGGAGTTGCGACGCCAAAAGAGTGGATATATCTATCTGGCATTTTTGGGTTGTTTGGTAGCGCGAATTTAATCCGAGTAATGTAGTCGTTGGTTGAGGGTATGCACTGGGCTTTGAGCAAATAGTTAAAAAGCATATTCAAGCCGTTTTACAAAAATAAAGGCGGAAGCGGAAGGCTGTAAAAATAAAATGAACGTTATTACGAAATATGTGATTTTGATGGTTGGATTCAATGTATTGCGTTGTCGCAATTCCTGATTGGAAGGTGGGCTATGAATTATGAGTTAGGCTAAAGGCTAAAAATCTTCTATGTAACTATGGCAGTTGAATGTATCCAGCAGAAATAATGGCCTAAAAAATTTAGTTTTTCAGGCCATTAAGATGCAATCGTTGTTGAAAGTGTAATTCTCGGGCTGAGAACCATCAAGCGGTCAATCAAAGATTCAAGGAGTTATTTTGTCCAACAGTGATAACTTTTAAAGCGTTGGTGCCGCCCGCTATCCCTTCCCTGTCACCTTGAGTGATGATGAATGTATCACCTTCAACGGCAACACCGCGCCTTTTTAGTTCTGCAATGATAGCCCTGTTTACTTCATCGTGATCGCTAAGGTCATGAATGAAAAGTACCGGGAAAACACCGCGGTATAAAGTGACTTTGCCAAGCGTTTCTGGGTGAGGGCTGAGCGCAAAAATTGGAATACCCGAGCTGATTCTGGACATCCATAAAGTTGTAGAACCTGATTCGGTTAACGCAGCAATACCATGAATTTTGGTATGGTTAGCCAGATACATCGCAGACATTGCAATGGCTTCATCGACGCGCTCAAATTGAAGCTCAACACGATGCCCTGAGACACGAACTTTGGGTTGTTTTTCCGCTTCAATACAAACGCGATTCATTGCTTCAATCGCTTTAATCGGGTGTTTACCCGATGCTGTTTCTGCAGATAGCATAATGACATCGGTGCCATCGTAAACCGCATTGGCAACGTCAAAAACTTCAGCGCGCGTAGGAATCGGGTTGTCGATCATTGACTCCATCATTTGTGTGGCGGTAATCGCAACACGATTGAGTTCTCTGGTGCGTTTAATCAACATTTTTTGCACGGCAGGCAGGTTGGCGTCACCAATTTCGACACCGAGATCGCCACGAGCAACCATGACTGCGTCCGATGCCAGAATGATTTCGTCAATAACATCCAGGGCTTCGGCCCGCTCAACTTTGGACACGATACCGGCATGACAGCCTTCGGCAACTAACAAGCGGCGCGCTTCATGAAGATCCTCGGCGGTGCGTGGAAAAGAAATGGCGACATAATCGCATTTCATTATCGCAATCGTTTTAATATCTTCTTTGTCTTTGTCGGTTAATGCGGCCGCCGATAAACCGCCGCCCAGCAGGTTGATGCCCTTGTTATTGGACAGGTCGCCGCCAACGATAACGGTACAGTTAACGCGCATGTTTTCAACATTGACCACGTCAAGCACGATACGTCCATCATCCAGTAGCAGTCTGCTGCCTGGTTTGACTTCTAAAGCTAGAGGTTCGTAAGTAATGCCAACTTGAGTATTGTCGCCGGCCATCGGGTCAAAATTGATGTCCAGAGCAAAATTCTGCCCCTCGTGTAAAAATACCTTGGTATCTTTAAAGCGGGCGATGCGAATTTTGGGTCCTTGCAAATCGGCTAAAATACCTACCAGTCTGCCGGTTTTTAAGCTAAGTTCACGGACAGCGTTGGCTCTATTGATGTGGTCTTGAGCAGAACCATGTGAAAAGTTCATGCGAACAAAGTCAAGGCCTGCTGCAAACATGCCTTCAAGTACGCCGGGCTTGTCTGTAGCAGGGCCTAGCGTTGCTAAAATTTTGGTTCTTCTTAACATTATGTAGGAAATCCGTTATTTCGCGTTGACTAAAGCAATTGTCGTATCCAGCATACGGTTTGAGAAGCCCCATTCGTTGTCATACCAGGATAAAACCTTTACAAGGTTGCCATTCATGACTTTAGTTAATGCTGAGTCATAAATTGACGACGCCGGATTATGATTAAAGTCGATTGAAACCAGTGGTAAGCTGTTGAACTCCAGAATGCCTTTTAAAGGGCCTTCGGAGGCTGTTTTCAGGATTTGGTCGATTTCTTCCTTGCTGGTATTTCTGGCTGCTTGGAAGGTTAAATCGACAACAGAAACGTTAATGGTGGGTACGCGCATCGCGAAACCATCCATTTTGCCAACCAGTTCAGGCAATACTAAACCAACAGCCGCGGCCGCACCGGTTTTAGTAGGGATCATTGATTGCGTAGCTGAGCGGGCGCGGTGTAAGTCGCTGTGATAAACGTCAGTCAGAACCTGGTCGTTGGTGTAAGAGTGAATAGTAGTCATTAAGCCATGTACCACGCCAACGGTGTCGAGCAGTGGCTTAACTAATGGCGATAGGCAGTTGGTTGTGCATGAGGCATTGGAAATGACGGTATCCGAAGCTTTCAGGACATCATGATTTACGCCATAGACAATGGTTGCATCAACATCGTTGCCGCCGGGTGCGGAGATAATAACCTTTTTTGCGCCGGCAGCAATGTGCGCGGATGCTTTGGCTTTGCTGGTGAATAAACCGGTGCATTCGTGAACGGCATCAATGCCCAGCTCTGCCCAAGGTAGTTTTGATGGATCTCTTTCTGAGAAAACCTTGATCTTATCGCCGTTGATCACGATGTAGTCGCCATCAACACTTACTTCGAAAGGAAATTTTCCATGCACTGAATCATATTGAGTCAGGTGCGCATTCGTTGCAGCGTCGCCTAAATCATTGATTGCAACAATTTGAATTTCATTGGTACGGCCTGCTTCGTATAATGCGCGAACGATATTACGTCCAATACGACCATAACCATTGATTGCAACTTTAATTGGCATAGATTTTCTCCAGATTGATGAAATGAAAACTTACAAAAACGGATAACCCTAAAGTCTCCGAGAATCCGTTTAATTGTACCAAAAATTAAGACGGTTAGTCTATTGACGTAGAAGACAGCTATTGTGGCTATAAGCATGTTGCTGTACTGGCAAATCGTTAAGGATAAGAGATTGCTATTGATTGTCCATGGCCACAGAGTTCACTTGAAGGTAAGCAGAGATAATGTGGGCGGCTTAATTTAAAATTTGAATCCAAAATTATACATACCACAAAAACAGTAAAGGGCTAACTTGAAAATAAATCCTCTCCCGCTGCTTCAGCGCCTTAAAGTATGGCAGTTATGGTTGTTCTCAGTGATCCTCTCGGTGTTGTTGACTGAGGTCATTGTTGCCGTCATGGGGTTATTGCTAAAGGGAGAAGTGCCTCCCGATTACCTGCTTACCGGGTTAGTTGCGTCGTGTTTTGTGGCTTCTTTGGTCGTGGCTATGCTGGGCTATTTTCTTGAAAAACTCACCGAGAGCCAGCTGCAGCTATACGCCATCATTGAAGCCGAACCTGAGTGCGTAAAGCTGGTGGCAGCAGACGGAACGTTGCTGCAGATGAACCGCGCCGGGTTGAATATGATCGAAGCGGATTCCCTGGATCAAGTCCTCGGTCAGCAGATACCGCAACTTATGACAGCGGAATATCAGGACGCCTTTATAACGCTGACAAAGCGCGTGTTTGAGGGCGAGTCCGGCAATCTGAAATTCGAGATGCGTGGGCTCAAGGGTACATATCGCTGGATGGATACCCATGCGGTTCCCTTACGCGATTCACATGGTCATATTACTGCATTGCTCGCCGTTACTCGCGACATTACCGAGCACAAAGCGTCGGAAACGGCACTACAAGAAGCGTTGGATCGTCTTCAGAAAATTGCCAGTCGGGTGCCCGGACTTGTATTTCAATTTCAGATGCGCCCCGATGGTAGTTCCTGCTTTCCTTTCGCCAGTGAAGCGATCCGTGATATCTATCGGGTCAGTCCGGAGGATGTACGAGATGATGCATCCAGGGTATACGCCGTCCTGCACCCCGACGATTATGACGGCATCGTCGCCTCCATTCAAGCGTCGGCACGGCGGTTGACCCCTTGGCGGCATGAGTATCGTGTGAAGTTTGACGATGGCACGGTGCGTTGGCTGTTCGGCAACTCATTGCCGCAACGGGAAGCGGACGGCTCGGTGCTTTGGCACGGCTTCATCACCGATGTGACTGAGCGCAAACGGGCGACGGCGTCGCTGTTGGAGAGTGAAGCCCGTTTCCGCACTATGGCGGATAGTGCGCCTGTGCTGATCTGGATCGCCAGTCCTGACAAGTTTTTCCACTATTTTAATAAGGGCTGGCTGGAATTTACCGGGCGGACAATGGAGCAGGAAATAGGCAATGGCTGGATAGCTAACGTACATCCGGAAGACTTCCAGCGTTGCTTCAATACCTACGTCACCTCTTTCGATGCCCGTCATGAGTTCAGCATGGAATATCGTTTGCGCCGCTTTGATGGAGAATACCGCTGGCTGCTCGATCATGGGGTGCCGCTTTATGACGAGCAAGACACATTCTTGGGTTACATCGGCTCCTGCATCGATATTACCCGGCGTAAGTTGTCTGAGACGGATCTGCGCATCGCGTCTACCGCCTTCGAATCCCAGGAAGCCATGGCCATCACCGATAAGGATCAAGTCATTCTCCGGGTCAATCAGGCATTTGTCCGGGTTACCGGTTATAGCGTTGAGGAGGCTGTTGGCAAAACGCCGGCCCTGCTCAAGTCCGGGAGGCAGGATGCCCCGTTCTATCAGGCGATGTGGAAAAGCCTGTCTCGCGATGGACACTGGCAGGGCGAAATCTGGAACCGGCGCAAGAACGGCGAGGTGTACCCCGAATGGCTCAACATTACCGCCGTAACCGATGAGGGTGGCCAGGTCACCAACTATGTCGCATCCTTTTCCGACATCACCGAGCGCAAGACGGCGGAATATGAGATCCAGCATCTGGCCTTCCATGACTCGCTTACCCAGCTTCCCAACCGCCGGTTGTTGCTGGAACGCTTGAAGCACGGTATTGAGGTAGAACGACGCGAAGGCAAGCAGCTGGCATTGCTGATGCTCGACCTGGATCGATTTAAAGCCGTCAACGACAGCTTTGGGCATCAGGCGGGTGACGAGTTGCTGCAACAAGTCGCCCGCAGAATAACAAGCCGGTTGCGAGAGGTAGACATGGTTGCCCGTTTGGGCGGTGATGAATTTATCGTGTTGCTGGAAGATATTACACACCCGGACGATGCTGCGCGGGTCGCTGAAGGAATTATCGCAGACTTAAGCAAATCCTTTCAGCTTCCCCAAAGTGACGATGTACAGATTGGCGTCAGTATTGGTATCAGCCTGTATCCGCAACACGCAGTCAACCCAGAAATGTTACTGGATTACGCTGATACAGCGTTATATCACGCTAAAGATAATGGGCGCGGCTGCTTTGCCTATTTTTCCGAAGACCTGACTATTGCTGTCCGTGAGCGTATTGCGTTAGAAGTCCGTCTGCGCAAAGCGATTAAACAACAGGAGCTGCGTGTGTTCTACCAGCCGCAAATGGATATTGCCAGCGGTCGTATTGTCGGTGCTGAGGCGTTAGTGCGCTGGCAAGATCCTGTCGAAGGATTGATTCCCCCTTGCCGCTTTATTCCCATTGCCGAAGAAACCAATTTGATTGTGGAGATTGGCGAATGGGTGCTGCGCGAAACCTGTAGGCAGGGTCGGCAGTGGCTGAATATGGGGTTGCCACCGTTAACCCTGGCGGTTAATGTTTCCCCGCACCAATTCCGGCGCAGTGACATTAACGCCTTGGTTGCAACGGTACTGCGCGACACCGGTTTTCCGGCAGGGCAGCTGGAATTGGAGATAACCGAAAGCGGGTTGATGGAAAACCAGGACAAAACGACGAACATTCTCAACAGCCTGCATGCCCAAGGCGTTCATCTTGCCATTGACGATTTCGGCACCGGTTATTCGTCGCTGACCTATCTCAAACACTTTCCTCTGGACGTACTGAAAATCGATAAGAGTTTTATCGACGATATTCCCCATAATAAAGACGACATGGAAATTGCAGCGACCATTGTGGCGATGGGGCATATCTTGGGTTTCAAAGTGCTGGCGGAAGGCGTGGAAACGCTGGAACAGCTGGCTTTCCTGCAAGAGCAAAGTTGCGACTTATACCAAGGTTATCTCAAAAGTCACCCGCTGCCGGCGGATGATTTTGTCGCGCTGCTCCAGGCAAACGATTCATCTCCAAAAAAGCCAGTCGAAAGCGACAGATAAGATTAAATGTTGAATTTATCCTCTATTTTTTGTTTGTAGTTTAAATAATGGATGGTTTGCAATTGCTCCGGGTTGTCGATGCGGAATGCAGAAAGGGGCAGGTCTATATCGGTAATATGAATCGGATAATTAATCTTACCGTTCCGAAATTGGAGTATATGCTGGTAAGCGGCATAAAAGACTTGATTGCCGTGGTCTAGCGAGGAAAACTCTTTTTCATTGCAGTAGATCGAATAGATAATGCCCTTGTGGGTATCTTCCCCGGTAATGCGCAAGCTTAATTCCTGGTTTGATGCGGTTGCTTTCAGTTGTACAGGGGCATAAGAAAAGATGCCGGCAGGACTTTTCGTGATCTCGTAATATTCAATGGTCAAAAGCGTTTCAAAAAGATTGCGGTTGAGGATCGATTCTAAAAAAATGGCATATTGTTTTAGCAGTTGGCTCGGCTTTGCTTTGCTATGCGGCTGGATATACAGGGCGCCTTTTTCATCAACAATATAGACACTGGTGTCAGTCTTGCTTTCATAGTAAAAAAGCTGGATCACTTGCGGCCTGTTCAGGGAATAAATAAGATGAATGGGTGTGTTTTCGAGGACCGCTGGGTCGAAATGAATGGTGCTGAACTGTTCCTGAGGGCTTGCTAATTCGCTTAATAACTGTTTTCTGGTTGCCAGCTGTTTGTAGCTTAGGGTTTTGTTTGCGGATTGGAAGACATAAAACGAAGTTCCGCCAGGCAAAATATAGCGGGGTGAGCGATTATGATGTTGTTTGGAGAAAAGTTTAATCAGGGTATTAAATACTGCTTCAACGCGGAGGATAATGCCTTTGGCCCGAGCCGGAGTGTGGCACACAAACTTCAGGCTACTCAAGGATAACGGTTTTTTACTGTTATTAATGGCATCCGCTAAACAGTTAAATAGCCCTTCTATGCCTTCATCCTGGCTGGTTGTGATTTCGCCCCAGCTGGACAGTGAAATCCTGTTGATAGTTTGAATAAAACACTGGCGGTTCATGCCGTAACTTAACGCATCGGAACGCTCACTCATAACGCACAGGCCGTCGTCATCCGATATGCCCATATTGATAATAAGCAGTGAATTCAGTTGAGCTTTGAGGGTTTGGTAGGTTTCCAGCGGAGGGTCGTAGTTAAAGCTCTGGGTTAAATAAAGGTTGATCTGCGTCAGCGTTGAATGCAGCTCTTCATTCGGTATTTTAAGTGAATGCGAACTGAACTGGAGCTGTAGCTGTTTGTGATAGAGTCCGTTGATGATCAGCCAGCAAAGGATTTCGATTAAAGACCGACATTTTTGTATGGGTTCGAAATCTGCGGCGTTAGTCATCTGTACGTTTTTCAGGTACATAGCCCAGCCATCGCCGCCGGGAAGACGGTTTTCTACGATAGACAAGGTATTTTCTTTTGAGTGGACTTCCGAGCGAGTCGTGATGATTTCAATCTTACCCGGCTTTTTTTCCAAAAAGGAATGAAGCTTTCTGCCGATCAATTTCAGGTCGTTGCTGTTTTCCTGGTTTTGGGCAACATGGTCTCTGGCGAACCCCATAATCATGCGGTAGCAGTGGGTCAATTGTTGCACGATAACGGCATGTTCCGACGTTGCTTTTTTTATATTCCAGAGTCGCTGATATTTAAGGTTATCAATAGTGGAGGCGGGCCAATTCCAGTTATTAGCAATAGAGTGCATATATTTTTCCCTGGTGGCTCTGGTCTGGGAATCCATGGTGTTGTCGGACGAACCCATGACTTTTAAATAAAAGCATTGACGAGCCAAGGCCAATCTTCCGTGGCTATGCGCTTTTTGCAGATATTTTTCGACTTTTTGGTAAATGAGCAAATACGGGTCGAGATCGGTCGTCATATAGTCGCCCTGATAAACGGCCTTTTTTATGTCCTGACACAGCCATTCAGGCTGAGGATATTCGCTGGCATAGCATTCCATTAACAACAGTTTCAATAGCGATTTATGCGGTGAATGCAGCGCCTTATAAAGATGCCAAAGGGTTGCGCTGGTAAATTCTTCAGCCGGGACAGCGTCGAAGCCGCCGAAATCGATAAGCTCATGTTCGGGAATGAACCGGTTAGCTATTAAGTGCTTGATATAGGCTGTGTAGTTTCTTTCTTCATGCGGCGGGACCAGCCACCATGCAGGGCTTTTCCCCGCAATATAAATTGCCGTCCGGTAAAACTCTTCAAGCAGTAGATAATGCTGGGTTTGGCCGCTGCTTTCCGTGGAAATGGGGGTGTTTTCACCGAGCAGGAATTGTTTGCTGTCCATCAGAAAGAAATGCACTTCCAGTCCTAGCGATGCCGCCCAAATCTCTATTGCGGTGGCTTTTTTTTGCAGCTCGGCAATGGCGCAGGACAATAAGTCGGATTGATGGCATAACCAAATGTCCATATCGCTGGTTTTGGAAAATGCGATGCTGCCGACGCTGCCCATCAAGAACAGGCCTTCAATAGGGTAAGTCTGTGATGCCGCGCGGGTATAAGTGAAGTTTTTTGCAAGTTGCCTGGCGGCATTTATTGCCTGGATGCCAGGGTTGTATTCGGGTATTCCTGCGGGAGTTGTCGAAGAAATAAATCCCGGTAACATCGGGAAGTTGCAATGGAAAAGCAGGGGTAATAAGTCCAGGAATGTTTGTTGGCGAGGTTGCAAAAAATCCTGGACTCGTTGTTCGCGTAGCTGATTCAAGCGTTTAAATCGGTATTTAATCGTTTGAAGGTCTTGTATGCTGATTTCTTCGCCGGGTGAGCCTAAATGGATGGCAGGCTCTGGGTGTGGTCTTATCATGGTGAAAGCATTATTTTTAAACTGAAACTAAGCCGATAATCAAGAGTCTTTTAACAAAGCGCACCGCCGAGATACGAAGATCCGGACGCTAACAAATATTACAATCCAGGTGCTGCCGCACCGGTTTTGTGGTGAGTAATTAACAGGCTTAGTTGATCGTGCTCCAGCGTTGCCCGTGCTGTCTGGATGGCGAGCCTAACCGTACCGGGAGCCGTGCCGCCAATGTGTTTACGAGCCGAAACCGAGCCTTCCAGCGTTAAATAATCAAAAACATCATCGGTAATCAAGCCCGAAAAATGCTGTAGCTCTGGCAGGGACAGTTCCGATAAATCGCGTTTGCTTTCCAACCCTAAGCGCACTGCCAAGCCCACGACTTCATGAGCATCGCGAAAAGCCATGCCTTTACGTACCAGATAATCGGCAAGGTCGGTGGCCGTGGCAAAGCCGCGTTTGGCCGAGTTGTACATATTGGTTTTTTTGGCTTCGAGGTGGGGAACCATATCGGCATAAGCCCGCAAGCAATTGATTAAGGTGTCGGCGGTATCGAATAGCGGTTCTTTATCTTCCTGATTGTCTTTGTTGTAGGCCAGCGGCTGGCTTTTCATCAGCATCAGCAGCGAAACCAAGTGACCGGTGACCCGGCCTGATTTGCCGCGCACCAGTTCGGGTACGTCGGGGTTTTTCTTTTGCGGCATAATCGAGGAGCCGGTGCAGAAAGCATCGGGCATCTCGATAAAGTCGAACTGGGCGCTGGACCACAGGATTAATTCTTCGGAAAAACGCGATAAATGCATCATGATCAAGCTGCCGGCCGCCGCAAACTCAATCGCAAAATCGCGGTCACTGACCGAGTCCAGCGAGTTGGCCGAAGGGCGGCTAAAACCGAGTAAATCGGACGTCATCTGGCGGTCTATCGGGTAACTGGTTCCGGCCAATGCCGCAGAGCCTAAAGGCATAATGTTGACGCGCTTGCAGCAATCTTGCAGTCTTTCCCGGTCGCGACTGAGCATTTCAAACCAGGCCATCAGGTGGTGGCCGAAAGTAATCGGTTGGGCGACCTGTAAATGCGTAAAGCCCGGCATGATGGTATCGGCGTGTTGCTCCGCCAAATCCAGAATGGCTGTTTGCAAGCGCGTGAGCTGGCCTAAAATCTGGGTGATTTCACTGCGCAGGTAAAGGCGAATATCCGTCGCTACCTGATCATTACGGGAACGTCCGGTATGCAGTTTTTTTCCGGCAATGCCGATTAAATCGGTCAGGCGGGCTTCTATGTTCATGTGAACATCTTCCTGCTTGATCGACCAGACAAATTCGCCGTTAATTATTTCCCGGCTGATTTGGGTCAGGCCGTTAATAATAGCGTCGCGTTCCTGTTCGGTCAGAATACCGCAAGAGCAAAGCATTTTGGCATGGGCGATTGAGCCCTCAATATCTTGTTGCGCCATACGTTGGTCAAAATCGACAGAGGCGGTAAATACCTCTACAAAGGCATCGGTTGCCTGGGCAAAACGGGCGCTGGAAAGTTTGTCGGAATTAACGTTGGTCATGGCGGTTTCATTGTAAGTTGACTATTGGGGCAAATTATACAGCGAAAGCTTACACTCCTGCTAACGCTCCTTACATACAACCTTGTAGGCAAAGCTTCCGTTCTTACCTGCATTCGTGCAGGTAAGTAATTAAAGTTCGATTAACCGTCATCAACTTACACGGGTTACAATAACGTAATTTATTGTTGAAAATGAATGGTGTTCTTTTGACTGAAAAAATTATTCGTATTGCGACGCGCCGGAGTCCTTTGGCGTTGTGGCAGGCAGAGCACGTTGCAGAACGTTTGGAGCGGACATTTCCAGGATGCAGGACTGAATTGGTTAAAATGACCACGCAGGGCGACAAGATTCTTGATGCGCCTTTAGCCAAGATTGGCGGCAAGGGATTGTTTGTCAAAGAGTTGGAGCAGGGCATGTTGGAAGGTTTGGCCGATATTGCCGTGCATTCCATGAAAGATGTGCCGGTGGAGTTTCCGGAAGGCTTGCACTTGGCGGCCATTTTAATCCGCGAAGACCCAACCGATGCTTTTGTCTCCAATCATTATGCGACGTTACACGATTTACCGGCTAATGCCAGAATCGGTACGTCCAGCTTGCGCAGACAATGCCAGATTAAAGAGCTTTACCCGGAAGCTGAAATATTGTCGTTAAGAGGTAACGTCAACACCCGCCTGTCCAAGCTGGATAGCGGTGAATACGATGCCATTATTCTGGCTTCGGCCGGTTTGAAAAGACTGGGCATGGCTGAACGCATTACTCAATGCCTGGATACCTCCGTCAGCCTACCGGCGATCGGCCAGGGCGCGATAGGCATAGAATGCCGGATTGACGATCCGGAAATTAATGAGATGTTGAGTGCGTTGCATGATAGTGAAACCGGACTGTGTGTGGCGGCGGAAAGGGCAATGAACGCGCGTTTGAGTGGCGGCTGCCAGGTTCCGATTGCCGGTTTTGCCACGATGCAGGGCGAGCAACTGTTCATGCGCGGATTGGTCGGCAGTCCTGACGGCAGCGTGATCTATCGGGCTGAACGGACGGACAGCGTGGACAGCGCTGAAGCTATCGGCAAAATGATTGCCGAAGACTTACTGGCTCAAGGCGCCGATGAAATTCTGCAAGCGCTGTTTCATTGAATGCAGGGATGTAGTTAAGGGGCGGAAGCGTTGAGTAAAGTTTTGAACGGCGCACGCGTTTTAGTCACGCGGCCGGAGCATCAGGCGGAAAATCTGAGCCGTTTAATTGAACAGCGGGGCGGGATAGCGGTCCGGTTTCCTACCCTGGAAATCGTTTCGCGGGATGACGACCGGATAAAATCTACGCTGGAGAATCTGGATGGATTCCAATGGGTTGTTTTTATCAGCGCCAATGCAGTAAATTTTGCTCTAAAGACGAATAGTGGCAAAATACCCCGCACGAAATCCGTGCGTTTTGCCGCAGTGGGGCAGGCTACGGCGCAAGCCATGAAAATGGCCGGATTACCCGTCGATTTAGTGCCTGAATACGGTTATAACAGTGAGGCGTTGCTGGAAATGCCGCAACTACAGCAAGTCGAAGGGCAAAATTGTTTAATCGTTCGCGGTGAAGGCGGGCGTGAACAGTTGGCAACCACGTTGCGCAGCAGAGGCGCAGAAGTTGACTATCTGGAAGTCTACAAAAGAATAATCCCCCGTATGGATAGCTCTCCGGTTGTCGAGTTGCTTGCTCAGCACCGCCTGGATGTCATTACCGTGACCAGTGCCGAAGCGTTGCAGAACTTAAGTTTAATGCTGGGTGAAAAAAATAATAAGCTATTGTCATTAATACCCTTGGTGGTAGTTAGCGATAGAATCAGGTGTTTAGCCGCCGATATGGGATTTAATCGAATTACTGTGACGGATAGTCCTATCGATACAGCAATTCTTGAGACAGTAATAACGTGTGTGACAGGGGAATAGAGTGGCCGAATTGACTGAACAACAAGAACAGAATGTGAGCGAAAATAGCAAAGCTTCCGCTCCTGCTAACGCCCCTAGCCTACGTCCTGAAGGCGAAGCTCGCAAGTCGCGTAGCGGACTCTGGTTTGGCATCATTATGCTGCTCATTATTATCAGCGTGGCAGGCGCGGGTTTTTATCTTTTTCAGCAATTGCGCTCTCAACAGGCTGATTTAGGCGGGGAAGTTAATAAAGGCGACATGCAGCTGATCGAGTTGTCGAAACAGATTAGCGGCTATCAGACGCAACTTGCCGCCATTCAATCCCAACTGGCAACCGTAGAAGCCGATGTTGCCGGGAAGGAATCCCACTATACCAAAACCCTGGCGGATTTTTCCCAGTTACATAGCGAAAAACTGGATGCTACACGGAATGAATTAAATAGTGCAGTCCAGCAGGTACAACGCCAGCTGGGCAAGACACGCGGCGACTGGTTAATTGCCGATGCGGAATACCTGTTAAGCATAGCCAATCAACGCCTGTATTTAATGGGCGATGTTAATACCACCCGCGAAGCCCTGGAAGCTGCAGATCAACGTCTCAGAGAAAGCGGGGATGCAGGCGCTTTTAAAATACGCGAACAAATCGCCAAGGATATTGCCGCGATCCGTAATGTTGCCGTTGCCGATATTGTCGGGATGTATGCCTCGATTCAATCGCTGCAAGGTCAGGTCGATACCTTAACCTTGTTTTTGCCTTATACCGGAAAAACATTGACTCAACCCAAACCGGCACAGGAACCGGCGGATAAGGAAGGTCAAAATCTGCTTGATTCTGCATTGGGACAATTGGAAGGGGTAGTGACCATCAGGCACACCGAACATCCCATTAAGGAAATATTAACGCCGGAACAAGCCCAGTTTATTCGGGAACAGTTAAGGGTAAAACTGGAAATGGTTAAAATTGCCCTGGTTCAGCAAAACGAGCAGCTTTACCAATCCAGTTTGGCCGATGCAAAAAAATGGATCGAACAAAACTTTGCCAAGAACACAGAGACGAGCAATTTCATTGCCGAGCTGGACAAGTTTAGCGCCATCAAAATCCGCAGCCATTTCCCGGACATCAGCCTGTCGTTGAAAATGCTCAGGGATATTACCAAGCTGAGATTGGAAGCCGATAAAGCCATGCCGCCTGCTGAAAAAGCCAAATCCGAACCGGTCGAAAAACCGGTTGAACCAGCAAAACCGGTGACAGTGAATCCGGCCGAAGCGATAAAGCCGACTGAGACCGCGCCGCCCGCCGAGACACCGAAGCCGGTTGAAGCAGCACCTGCCGCACAATAATCCAGAGAGTACATGATGAAAAATATAATGTATTTTCTGGGTTCACTCCTTGTTGCCGTTGCAGCCGCTTTTTTTGCCTATAAATGGTTGGGTGGATTCGAGAATCCAGGCTATGTCCTGATCGGCATCGGCTATTGGTCCCTTGAAACATCGTTAATCGTTTTTGCGGTTAGCTTGATCATGGGATTTTTTGTATTTTATATCTTCTTCAGGTTTTTAGGCTGGCTGCTCAGATTGCCGGGCCAAATCAAGAACCGCGGCAAAAGCATCAAATTCAATCGTTCTCAGGAAGCTTTGATTGCCGGTCTGGTCGATTCCGCCGAAGGTAACTGGGAAAAAGCCGAAAAAGTATTAATCAAACATGCCTCGCACAGCGGCGCACCGCTGATCCACTATTTAACCGCAGCAAGAGCCGCGCAATCCCGTGGCGCGTATGACAAAAGGGACGAATACCTGAAAAAGGCAGCCGACCAGGCGCCGGGTTCCGATGTGGCGATAGGCCTGACCCAGGCGGAACTGCACTTATCGGAAAAACAATTCGAGCAAGCCCTGCAAACCTTGACACGCCTGCAGTCCATCGATCCGACTCACGCCAGCGTTTTAAAATTACTACATCAAGCCTATCAACAAGCCGGCGATTGGGAAGGCATCCGCAAACTGATTCCGTCATTGAACAATAATAAAGTGTTGATGGAAGCCGAGATAAAATTGCTGGAAACCGAAGCATTCAGCAAATTGTTAAAGCAGGCGGCCGAGCGAGGCAGTGCTGATGAAATTGATTCGTTATGGTCGGAAATTCCCGATTACATCAGAAACATGAAGGGCGTTTCGGCGATCTATTTCGCCGCGATGATTGATGCAGGGGCGGGCGCAAAGGTCGAAGGCGGCTTGTCCAGAGCCTTGTCGACAACCTGGGATCAAACGCTGGTGGTGTTGTTCGGCAATGTCCAGTCGATCGATGTCGCAAGACAGCTTGAAACAGCCGAGCAGTGGCTGCCGATGCACCCACGGGATGCGGTGTTCCTGACCGTACTGGGCAAGTTGAGCATGAAATGCGGAGACAACCAAAAAGCGACAACCTACCTGACCAAAAGCCTTTCGATAGAGCCTACCGTTCCGGCTTATCAACTATTCGGCGATTTGCTGTCTGCCCAAGGCGACAAGGACAGGGCCAGCGAATGTTACAAGCAGGGCTTGGAGCTGGCATCCAGCGAGATTGTCAGCCGGATTGATTCAATATCTTGAGTAGGCGGTAGGATGGATAGAGTAACGCCCTACCCATCCTACGAACTGAGTGCATAAAAAAGAGTTATAATTTTTTAACGCTTTACCCCCCAATTCATATCCCACGCTTTATTCAATCAGGCCAGGATATGACGATCTTTTACTTTATGGAGATAACACATGCTTGTATTTGGCATGATCATTATCACATTAAGCCCGCAAAGTTTTACCTAATCCCTATGAATATCATCGGCAGTTGGACGTGGAAAGGTTTGGGCGATGCGCTCTTTAGCCCCAAAGCGACCGGCATAGAGTCCAAAATAAACGAAGTTAAGCAACGCTTACCGATTCCTGTTTTTTGGCTGCTGGGCAAAACACAAGCCGGAAAAACATCGCTGATTCGAGCATTAACCGGCAGCGATGCGGCGGAAATCGGCAATGGCTTCCAGGCTTGCACGAAAAGATCGCGATTTTATGATTTTCCGTCATCCAGCCATCCGATGATGCGTTTTCTGGATACGCGGGGTTTGGGCGAAACTGCTTACAATCCGGGCGAAGACCTAGCCTGGTGTGCCAATCAGGCGCATTTATTAGTCGTAGTGCTACGGGCGTTGGACATGAACCAAGCGGAAGTGGTTGATACCGTGTTGACCATTCATCAGCAGCACCCGGACTGGCCTATCATAGTGGTCCAAACCGCCTTGCACGAAGGATATGTAAGCGACGCCGAGCATATTCAACCGTATCCTTACCAACAGATCCCCTTTCCGCCGCAAGTGCCTCATGCTTTGGCGCAAGTGCTGTTACATCAGCGCGACTGGTTTAAGTCGGTGCCGGTACATTTTGTGCCGCTTGATTTCACGCTGCCGGAAGACGGTTTTGAGCCTGCCGATTACGGGTTGGATGCGTTATGGCGCACCATTGAAAGCGTGTTGCCGGCGGGTGTGATCGGCTTATTGCGCGGTACCGAACAGCATAAAGAATTACTGGATTTTCATGCTCAGCAAGCTCATCCGCACCTGATCGGTTACGCAGTGCTTAATGTCGGCATGGGCGCGATTCCCCTGGCAGGTTTGCCGTTAGTGCTGGCTGTGCAGGCCAAACTGTTTCATAGTATCGCTTCAATTTATGGCCTGGAGCTGACCCGCAGACTTTATGCCGAATTTACCAGCCTGATCGGCGTCAGTGTCGGCGTAGGATTATTAGGACGGGAACTGCTTAAATTTGTCCCTGTTTACGGCTCGGCGGTGGCGGGCGTTTATTCGGGAGCGATGACTTATGCACTGGGCAAAGCTTTTTGCGTATATTTGCATGGCGTAAAACGCGGCGCTTTACCTGACCATGCGACGTTAAAACAGGCTTACGACGAAGCCTTCGTTCATGCGCGTCAATTACTCAAAAACAAGGAAACTTAGCTTATGCTTGTAACGCGCTTTAGCATTGTCTTGGCGGTGATGTTTTTAATGCCTTGGCTGGCGTTAATAGGCTTGGGCGGTTACTGGGTATGGCAACACGGTTGGCTTTATCAGGGCTTGGGCATCTTGTCGGCGAACATGGCGCTGGTCTATGGACTGCTGCACTGGCGCAGTCATAGCGAAAAACCGTTGTTTGTAGAACCCATCGAGATTCAGCCTAATCCAAACTGGCCGGATAAAGCCCAACTGGCGTGGCGAGAACTTAAGCCGTTAACCGAACGCTGGCAAACAGAATCGGATGTATTGACGGACTCAAGCAAAGCCTTAAAACTGACCAATGAAGTATTAACGCTGGTTGCGCGGCACTTTCATGCCGATTCCAAATACCCCATTTTAGAATTTCCGCTGCCGTATTTGCTGAAACTGATTGTATTGGTCTGCGAAGATATTCAGCACGACGTATTAGACAAAATTCCCGGCAGCCATGCGGTCAGAGTCGGCGATTTATTACGCGCCAAGCAAGCCGTCGATACCTTGAGTAAGCTTAAATCAGTTTTCGATGTCGGGAATTGGCTGTTTAATTGGGCGGGTGCGGCGCTGGCTAAAGCGCGCAGTGTATTAATCGGCAAAGGCCTGAATGCCGTTACCCATGAAATATCGCAACGCCTGATCAGTGCTTATATCAACAAGCTAGGTTATTACGCGATTCAACTCTACAGCGGTCAATTAACCTTGGACGATATTGTCCCGACTGACAGATTAACCGCCGCATCAAAACAAGACATTGCGGAAAGCGAAGCGCATGACCAGTCGATAGAACCGCTCCGGCTACTTGTTGTAGGCCAAGTCAGCAGCGGCAAATCCAGTTTGATTAACGCCTTATTCGGCGAAATAAAAAGCGCAGAAGGACTCTTGCCGACTACCGCAGAAATCACCCCTTACCTGCTCGAACGCGACGGCTTGCAACAAGCGATCATACTGGACAGCGCCGGTTACGGCGGCTTAATGCACGACCAGGCACCTGAGGCATTAATGCAGGAGTGGACAAAAGTCGATGTGATTTTAATGGTTTGCAATGCCGCGCAAGCCGCCCGCCAAGTCGATACAGAACAAGTGAACGCCATTCGCCGCTATTTCCAGGAGCAATGTCCAAACCAAGCCTTGCCGGTTATCATCGCGGTGGCGACGCATTGCGACCGTTTACGCCCGGCCCGTGAATGGAATCCCCCCTACAATATTCAACAACCGGACAACGCCAAAGCACACAGTATTCGACAGGCTTGTGAGGCGATGGCCCACGATTTGAGTTTATCGCTGGATTGCATCGTCCCCGTTTGTCTGGCCCCTGAAAAACCCGCTTACAATATCGAAGACGGTTTGATGCCGTTGATTTACGAACATCTTAACGCGGCCCAACGGGTGCGTTATTTGCGCTGTTTACGTCAGCAACAATCGGAAAGCTACTGGCGGCAATGGCGAAAACAGGCATTACAAGCGGGGCAGCTTATTTTTAAACGTTGAAGAAAAAATAATACAGGCTAAATAATATTTTTCGGTTTTACAAACTGTGCGACAGAACCATGAACGAAATAAACACAAACCGTTCCCTGGGTTTGCCGAATGGCCGAAAGACGGGATCAGGTCATTCACGGATTCCGTATAGCCGCATTAACTTCAAAGCCTCAGTCCCGCATCGGATGCTTTGGCGGAGGCATAGCGCCGCCAAAGCGCCTTGATCCAGCTATTGAAATCATCCAAATAGGTATACGCCACCGGAATCACCAACAGGCTGAGCAAGGTGGAAGTCACCAAGCCGCCGATCACGGCGACCGCCATCGGGCTGCGGAAAGATGAATCCGCGCCGCCCATGCCAAGCGCAACCGGCAGCATGCCTGCACCCATCGCAATGGTGGTCATGACGATAGGGCGGGCGCGTTTCCGGCAGGCATCCAGTAGCGCATCCCTTCGAGGCATGCCATGATCTCGCCGCGCAACAATGGCATATTCGACCAGCAATATGGAATTCTTGGTGGCAATGCCCATCAGCATAATGAGCCCGATCAGCGACGGCATGGAAAACGCTTTACCGGTCAACAGCAGCGCCACAAAACCGCCGCCGAAAGAAAGCGGCAGCGCGGCCAAGATGGTGATCGGCTGCAAAAACTCCTTGAACAGCAGTACCAGCACGATGAATATGCACAGCATGCCGGTGAGCATGGCGAGGCCAAAACTGGCGAAAAGCTCAGCCATCATTTCGGCATCGCCAATATTGATCCGCTTTACCCCGGCAGGCAGATTGCGAATGCTGGGCAAATTTTGCACTGCGGAAGTCACATCCCCTAACGGCAGGCCGGAGAGTTCAATTTCAAAATTGATGTTGCGTGAGCGGTCATAACGATCAATGACCGCAGGTCCGCTGGAAAAATCCAGATCGGCCACCTGACTCACCATCACCGATCCCGAACCTGCTTTGCCTGACGGCACCGCGAGCCGTTCCAGCACCGAAAGATCGCTGCGTCCATCTGCGGCCAGTTTCACCACCACCGGCACCTGGCGTTGGGCGAGATTGAGCTTGGGCAAAGACCAGTCGTAATCCCCTATCGTGGCAATGCGCAGCGTCTCTGCGATAGCCGCGGTGGTGACGCCCAAATCGGCGGCACGGGAAAAATCCGTTCGTACCGCAATTTCAGGCCTTACCAACGCGGCGCTGGAGGCGATGCTGCCCAGGCCGGGAATAGTCCGAAGATCGCGCTCAACGTTACGGGCAGCGGTGCTTAAGGCCTGCGGATCGTCGCCGCTCAGCACCAGCACGTATTTCTCGCCCGACCCGCCGAGGCCTACTTTGGTGCGCACGCCGGGCAAGTTTTGCAGCGCCTGCCGGATGTTTTGCTCGATGACTTGCTTACGCACGGGCCGGTCTTGACGATTAGCCAGCGTAATCGTCAACGTGGCTTTACGCACTTCGCCGCTTTGAGAGGCGGCAAGAGGATCGCCGCCGGCTGAACCGCCGCCGATCGTGGTATAAACCGATTTTACATAAGGCACGTTTGCCACCAGTTGCCGGGCAGCTTCCGCCGAGGCACTGGTTTGGGCAAGGCCGGCGCCGGGCGATAATTCGACGAAAACCTGGGTCTGCGGATTATCATCCGGCGGTATGAATCCCGTGGGCAATAAAGGGATCAGCAGCAAGGAGCCGATGAAAAACGCCGCCGCAGCCGCTATCGTGGTCAGGCGATGCTTCAAACACCAGGCCGCCAGTTTCATATAGTTTTTCATGATGCGCCCTTCCGGTGGCTCGAAGTGGCCGCTGTCTTTCAACAGATACGCGGCCATCATCGGCGTCAGCATCCGCGCCACTACCAGCGAGGCCAGTACGGCCAGCGCTGCGGTCCAGCCGAATTGTTTGAAGAAGCGCCCGGCAATCCCGCTCATGAAGGCCGTGGGCAAAAATACCGCAACCAGTGCGAACGTGGTAGCGACCACCGCCAGGCCGATTTCATCCGCCGCCTGCATGGCCGCCTGATAAGGTGTTTTGCCCATACGCAAGTGGCGCACGATATTTTCCACTTCGACGATAGCATCATCCACCAGGATGCCAACCACCAGAGATAACGCCAACAAAGTGATCCCGTTCAGGGAAAAACCTAAATAGTCCATGCCCAAAAAGGCCGGAATTATCGACAGCGGCAGGGCTACGGAGGAGATGAAAGTCGCCCGCCAATCTTTTAAAAACAGCCAGACGACCAATATCGCCAACAAAGCGCCTTCGTAAAGCATGGTCATGGAGCCGTGGAATTCTTCCTGCACCGGGGTGACAAAATTGAACGCTTCGGTAAATTCTATGTCCGGGTTGGCAAGCCGTAATTCCGCTAACGCTTTTTGCACGCCCGCGCCCACCTCGACGTCGCTGGCGCCGCGGCTGCGGGTGACTTCAAACCCTACCACCGGTTTGCCGTTGAGCAAGGCCAGCGATCGGGGCTCCGCCACCGTGTCGTCGATGGTCGCGACCTGGTCGAGCCGGAAACTGCGGCCGTCTGCCAACGAGAGTTGCAACGGTCGCATTTCTTCCACCGACGCAACGTTGGCTAAGGTGCGTACCGGCTGTTCACCACTACTCAAATTGGTACGGCCGCCTGCACTTTCTCTTTGTATCGCGCGCAACTGCCGGGAAATGTCGGCAGCCGTAGCGCCCAACGATTGCAATTTGACCGGGTCCAGGGCAATGGCCACTTCCCGGCTAGCGCCGCCCACCCGGCTAACTTGGCCCACACCGCGCACGCTGAGCAACTTTTTGGCAATCGTGTCTTCTACAAACCAGGAAAGCGCTTCGTCATCGCGCTGGGCGGAGGCGACAGTAAACGCCAGGATCGGCGAACCGGCCAAATCCAGCTTGGTAACGACCGGGTCGCGCAGATCGGCAGGCAGATCGGAACGCACTTTGGACACAGCGGAACGCATGTCGTCCACCACTTCCTGTACGGGTTTTTCCAGACGGAACTCGGCAGTAATAATAACGCTGCCGTCCTGCACTTTAGTGGTGATGTGCTTTAGGCCTTGCAAGGTGGCGATAGCGTTTTCGATCTTACGCGCCA
Organism: Methylobacter tundripaludum SV96; assembly: GCF_000190755.2. Lineage (GTDB taxonomy): Bacteria > Pseudomonadota > Gammaproteobacteria > Methylococcales > Methylomonadaceae > Methylobacter_A > Methylobacter_A tundripaludum. Next base: position 2,643,897 of record NZ_JH109152.1, read on the forward strand.
CCTCGCTTTCCAGCTGGGAAGGCGAGGCGCCGGGCAAAGATGCCGTGACCGTTACCGTAGGCAAGTCCAGATCCGGCATATTTTGAACTTTCATCGACTGAAAACTTAACAGCCCCCCGAAGCTCAGCAGCACAAACAACATCAGCGCCGGAATGGGGTTGCGGATACACCATGAGGAGACGTTCATGGCTGCACCAGCTGCACAGTATCGCCATCGGTCAGGAATGAGGCGCCGATGGCAACCAGACGATCCCCCGGATTGAGTCCAGAAAGTATTTCCAAGCTGTCACCGGTTCTTCGGCCCAGTTGCACTTTGACCTGAGAGACCTTGGCAAGCGAACCGCTCTGCTCGCCCAGTTTGAAGACATAGCTGAAGCCTTCCCGCAAAGATAGCGCAGTCTGGGGGACGATGAGACCGGCGTTGATACCGATTTGGAATTCGCCCCGGCCGAACATTCCCGCGCGTAAGCCATGCTGGGCGGCTTCCGGTAAATCCACATAGACCAAACCATTGCGGCTCTGGACATCCAAGGTCGGAGCCAATGCACGAATCTTGCCCTTGATGCTGCCGACGTTGGGCACTTCGACGCTAACAGCGATGCCGGGCTTGAGTTGGGCCATTTCGGAGGCAGTGACTTCGCCCCGCCATTCCAGCCGGTTTTGCCGGATCATGCGAAACAATTCCTGCCCCTTTGCAGCGACCGCACCCAAGGTGGCGCTACGGGAAGAAATAACGCCCTCATCGCCGGCTAAAACCTTGGTATATTTCAGCCGCAACAATTGCGAGTCCAACTGCGCTTTGGCCGACTGGACCTTGGCTTTAGCGGTTTTTTCGCCGGTCAGATATTGGTTCACTTGTTGGCTGCTTAGCGCCCCGGAAGCCGAGATCTGTCCGGCCCGTTCGGCGTTAACGCGTGCATCGGCCAGATTCGCCTCGGCCTCGGCCAGCGCTGCCCGGCTTTGGGCGACATCGGCTAATACGCTTTCGTCGGAAAAAACCGCCAGCAGCTGTCCTTTCTTTACGGTTTCGCCCACTTGCACATTCACCTCAATCAAACGCAGGTCGCTTATTTCAGCGCCGATAATGGCCTCCTGCCATGCCGCTATCGAACCGTTGGCCGTCAGTGTCATGGGAATGTCGCGCATGGCAGGCTGGATTACCGTTACGCTGAGCGCAGGCTTCGGCGCGGGAGCTGTGTCGGCGGTGGCAGAATAGCTACTGCGTCCGGCGATAATGCCAATGCCGATCAGTACGCTTAAGGCTGTCAGAAGAGCGCCTGTTTTTCCTTTTATCATGATTTTCCTCCGGTGAAATCGACTTGATGATTTAAATAGTGATCTGGTTTTTCGGGTTCGCCGCTGCTTGGAGCAGAAGAGCTTGCGGCGCCAATTTTCCGGGCATCGTCATGTGCTTCCCAGCTGCCGCCGACTGCACGGTACAGAGCGATCCAGGCGCTGACCTGCTCCTGCTCTAACTCTTTAAGGGCCATTTCAGCGGACAGAACGTTACGCCTTGATGTTTCGACATCAATCAAATTACCTAATCCGACTTGGTAAAGTTGCTGGACAGCCAGAAAATTTGCCCGGTAACCGGTGACAGCCTTTCGGCCTTCGGGTAAGCGTTGGCTGGCGCTATCTAATCGCACCAAGGCTTCTTCCACTTCTTTTACCGCCGTACGCACTTTGCTGCGAAATTTGCTTTCGGCAGCCTGATATTGGACTCGCGCCGCTTCCACGTCGGCGGCCCGCTTACCGGCATCGAACAGCGGCAAGCTGAGTGTCGGGCCGATCGCCCAGGTTTGTGCGAGCAAAAACGCTCCCCCGTTAATGTTTTGCAACGTCGGCGTGATGTTGCCGGACAGACTCAACTTCGGAAACCGCTTGGCCTGTTCGACGCCGATATTGGCGCTGGCCTCCGCGACATCGCGCTCGGCGGAGGCCACGTCGGGCCGTTGCAGCAACACGCGGGCAGGCAGGGAATCAATTCGGAACGCCGGTGGGATGGGCAGCTTTGCCACCCGGTCCGGCGCCTCAGTTAACAATTTACGAACTTCCGGTTCCTGTAAGCCGGTCATTGCGACAAGACCCTTTATCGAACGTTCGCATTGCGCTTGTTGTTGCAGCAACGTTCTATTGCCCTCGGCGGCACTGGCATTGGCAAGCGCGACGTCGCCTGGTGCACGGAATCCGGCTTTACCTGCGATTTCCGAGAGCCTGGCCGATTCCCGGCGCGACGCGGTGTCGGCCTGCACTATTTGCACTTGACCCTCGCAATAACGATAAGCCAGATAAGCATTGGCGGCTTCCGCCGCCACCGAGACGCGGGCGTCGTGCCAGGATGCATTTCTCGATTCCAGTTGGCTGCGGGCCGCTTCCTCCTGGCGCGCCAAGCCGCCGAACAAGTCGACTTCCCAGCTGGATTGCAGCCCAGCCGGTAATTGGTTCCATACGAACGGAGCGCCTCCAAAGGAAGAAGAGGAGCGTTTAGCGCCTATGCTGGAATCTATCGAGGGCAGTAAGGCGGCATCGGCGCCGACCAGGTTGGCTCGGGCTTGCTCGATGCGCGCCCTGGCGTCGGCCACGGACGCGCTTTCTTGCTGGGCTGCCGCTAAAAAGCGGTTCAGAACCGGATCATTAAAGCGTTGCCACCACCGGTTGAGATTGGCCGGGTCGCCTTGGTGAGCAGTGGGCAAGTTATTCTCGCCTGACTGGGGGGCTTGCCAGTTAGCCGCTGCCTTCAAAGGCTTAGTTTGGTAATCAGGACCCACAGTGGTCAGCAAGCCGCTGGAGCCGCATGCTGAAAGGAGCAAAGGCAGAAGACTCCAGCTTAGTCGTTGTAGATTTTTATCACTCATGATTTGCTTCTTGCGCGCGACGCCGGGCCTCGCCTTCGATCATCGACACGGCGTACCCGGCCAGGCGTTCTGCCAGAACATCAATCGCCTTGAGAGTGTTCAACACTTGCGGCGAAATGGCCGAAACAACCTCTTGCCCGACATAAAAATGCACGGCCATGCCGATGATGGCAAAAGCCAGTCGATGAACATCAGTATCAATGCGTTGCAGGGCCAAATGCTCTTTGAGCAGCGAAACCAATGCTTCATGTTGCGGTTTGATCTCCGCATCGATTTCCTGCTGCCAGACTCCGGTCGGCTCGATCATTTCCCGGAAGTGCAGTTTCATCACCAGCCTGATCTCTTCGCCTTTTTTCAGCGGTTCAAGAAATTCCGTGAAAAACCTGGCTAGCGCTTCGGGCAGCGGTAAACCGGCATAAGCTGCGATATTGGAGCCACAGGGTGTGTCGCCCATCGGTTCGGTAAATGCGGCGCGATAAAGGCCGGCCTTATCGCCGAAGTAGTAGCGGATGGCCGAAATATTCGCGCCCGCCGCTTCGCAGATTTCTCGGGTGGAGGCGGCCTTGTAGCCTTTTTCGGCAAATAGCCGTAATGCCGACATGACCAGTCTGCTGCGTGCGTCGTGAGTTTCTGTTCCGGGATTTTCGTTAGTGACCATGCTGCCTCAGGAATTGCTTACAAAAAATAAATCAAACGATTGATTGTCACAATATCAATCAATCGTTTGATTGTCAATTCTGGGGTGTTTGGAGGATTTATTGAGGCAGGTGTCCAGTTGCTGCAAATTAACCTAGACGAAGTTAAGGATTAATATGGGGTGTTAATCAACATGCAAAAATTATCGGGGAATCGGGGGAATAAAGATTGAAAACTTTTCAGGTTCCAAGAGTGTTGCTTAGGAAATCAATGTCATACAGTACATTAAGCGGGTAGAGTCAGTGTTGATAACTGGAAAATGTGGGGCGTTGATTGACAATAACTGAATGCTGTTTGCCACTCTTTTCAAGAACAAAGCCCCAATCAAGCCTTGCCGGTTATCATTGCGGTGGCTACGCATTGCGGCCGTTTGCGTCCGGTCCGGGAATGGAACCCTCCCTACAATATTCAACAACCGGACAATGCCAAAGCACACAGCATTCGACAGGCTTGTGACGCGTTGGCCCAAGATTTGAGTTTACCGCTGGACTGCATCGTCCCCGTTTAACTTGCTCCTGAAAAAACCGCTTACAATATCGAAGACGGTTTGATGCCGCTGATTCACGAACATCTTAACGCGGCGCAACGGGTGCGTTATTTGCGTTGTTTACGTCAGCAGCAAGTAGAAAGCACCTGGCGGCAATGGCGAAAACAGGCGTTACACGAGGGGCAACTTATTTTTAATATCGGCAGGGGTAAAAGTTAAGCCGTGTAAATGCTCTGTTCAAAGCCAAACCTATTTCGTTGATTTTTGGTTATCCGGCAGATGCCGGAATTGCATAAAAGCGTGGAGAAAAGGGCCTTTCGTCACCCATTAATCCTTGATATTGCATCGCTAATTTAGGCTAACTGCCGTGTTAATTTGAAGCGAGGTAACGACGCTCAGCGTGAGAATGCTATAAATTCAGTTTAATCATCAACTGTTAGGCCTGTTTTATTCACGGGTGTAGAATGCACAATCACTTTCATCTTTGGAGGCATCATGAATTTTCATATTGAATATGAGCGTGAAGACGATGGCCGTTGGTTGGCAGAGGTTCCCGAAATTCCCGGCGTATTAACTTATGGCGCTACTGCTGACGAGGCAATGGCTAAAGCTGAAATATTAGCCCTTCGCGCACTGGCCGAGCGCATCGAAACCGGGGAAAGCCGTCCCATGTCAATCAACATTGAACTCGTTGCCGCATGAGTCAATGGCCTTCGGCAAAGGCCAAACGTGTTCTTGCCGCGCTGCTTAGCATCGGCTGGGAAATCAAGCGTCAATCAGGATCGCATCACACCTTAGCTCGAACCGGCTGGCCCGATTTCGTATTCGCTTTTCATAACAGCGAAGAAATAGGCCCTCGTATGCTGGCTCGTATTTCCAAACATACTGGGCTAAAACCCAGCGACTTGTAGCCCCGGAATACGGTTAGACAAGCGGTAGCGTCGCCGGGCGTTTCCGGCTTTTCGTGCTGTTGTACCGGAAACGCCTATTCTCGCTTTCGCTCAAGCAAGCTTATTCCAGCCTGCAGGACTGGAATTGGCGTCTCGCGCGATTGTCCGCCGGATTGTTTAATATCTGGTTAGGCTGGGCAGGCGGTAGGATGGGTAGAGCAACGCGAAACCCATCGCATAGATGATTGAGTATGATGGGTTTCGGCTATAATGTGAATTAAGAGCTAAATAGAAGCCAGCTCACCGGTTGGGCTAGAATATTGGGAAAGACACGACTCCCCCCAATCCTCTAAGTAAGCGATGAACTGGCAAGAACAATTAATAACAATTTACCTGTATGTATGCAAGCGCTATCAGGATAACCTTTGGGTTTATAGTCAGCGAATGTCGAATTACGCAGACTTGAGTTTTACAGATGAAGAAGTCATAGCGATCTATCTATTCGGTGTCATTGATAAAAATAGAGAGCTAAAAAAGATCTATGGTTATGCCGATCGCCATTTGCGGCATTGGTTTCCAAGGCTACCCAGTTACACAGCCTTTGTTCAGCGACTGAATAAGGTAGCTGATGTTTTCGCGCCGTTGCTGGAAATCATTCAGCAAGAGCAAGAAGAAAAAAATCAAGGGCAAGTCTGGTTGATGGATTCTTTCCCTGTGGCGCTAGCCAAGCAAGGTCACCGGTTTAAAGCACGCGTTGCAAGGGAGTTAGCGGATGCGGGCTATTGTTCAACCAAGAAACTGTACTATTACGGTGTTCGGGTTCATATCGTCGGGCGTCGTCAAGCGGGCACGTTGCCGAATCCTGAATACATTGGTGTAACCGGAGCAAGTTGCCATGATGGAACAGTATTTGATCAGATTAGGCCTGAATTAACTCACAATGAGCTCTATGGCGATAAAGCCTATCACCGATCAGATGCAAAAGAAGTGAAAGAAACTCAAAACCTGACGGTATTAACGCCGGTAAAAAAACAAAAAGGCCAAAGGTATTTAGAGCCCCAGGATCAATGGTTATCGACTGCCGTTTCTCGTATCAGGCAGCCGATTGAAACTTTATTCGGCTGGATTGAACAACAAACAGGCATTGAATGCGCGGGTAAGGTTCGATCATACAGCGGTCTGATGGTGCATGTATTCGGCAAGTTGGCCGCCGCCATGTTTTTTTGGAATTATTTACGCGTTAGCTCTTAATTCACATTATAGTCTCTACCTATCCTACGAGCTGTTTACGGCAGCAACAATCAGAAAACTACTGGAAGCAATGGCGAAAGCAGGCGTTACAGGCGGGGCAACTTATTCTTGATAAGATTAGCTGAAACGGTAAGTGATGTAGGGTACGCTGTGCGTACCTTTATAAATTTCTGTAAAAATCAATGTAAGAGGTACGCACAGCGTACCCTACCTAGCTTACTTTTTATCTACCGTCCAATTTATAAGCCGAATGGATCTGCCTCGTCCAAGTTTTCGAAACGAAACTCAAGTTGTGTTGCTAGAGCAGCATTATTAGGTGCTTTACCATTAGGTGGACTATACATTCCTGCACAGCCTCTTGCCTTAAAGTTATTGATATCACCAAGGTTTTTCCAATCATACAAGTTAAGAGCGAATATACAACTCCAGGAACCATTGCTCAATTTATCCCATACGCACTCATATCTCAATCTTCCGTTATTAGATTGGATGCAATCCAATTTACCTATAGCTCGATTTTTCTTTATACACTCAACAAATTCGTAGTGTTGTTCTTTTATAGGGGCATCAATGAACTGATCATCTTTTTTAACACCTGAGGGAAACGGAGTTTGAATAGCAAATCTAGTGTTTTCATCTAGAGGCTCACGGTATAAGGCGGCATGAAATCCTTTTAACCAGCGTCTAAGTAGAATTTCGATGTTACGTTCACTAAAAGAGGCCATTATTGCTCCTGTCTCTGTCCTTTGGTAGACGCCAATTTTTAACTTGTCGTTTTTTTCGCTTGGCTGTTTTCCGTGAATTAGTGCAAACAACTGACTGATTACTTCATCATCTAAATTCATTGGGCTATGGCATTGATCTTTATGGGTAGTAAATTTCAATGGAAAATCTCTGTCTGGCTTAGCGAATATGGATTTTGGTGGAACATGGTCGAGGTTTTTTGAATCGCTTTCCTGAAAATCTATCCCGCAAATATAACAGAAAGACAAATCTCTAATTTTTCCTGCATCTTTCTGCGTTGTTATAGAAATCATCCCACCAGTTCCTCTAGCATCTATAAATAACATTTTTCTGCTGCGCTACAAAGCCAAATCACTAAGTCCACCAAGCCCATAGGATGTGCTGAGGTACGAAGCGCATCGATCGCGAATGATGCGCTGCACTGCGTTTAGCTCATCCTGCGTAGATGAGGGTCCCTACATGATTAAAACAATGTATCCCACATCTCATCCACTTTCTTGACCACCTCCGGCGACATCACGATAGTTCTGCCCCATTCCCGGTTGGTTTCGCCCGGCCATTTATTGGTTGCGTCAAATCCCACCTTGGAGCCTAAGCCTGAAACCGGCGAGGCGAAATCGAGATAATCGATCGGCGTGTTCTCCAGTATGGTCAAGTCCCTGGCGGGGTCCATGCGGGTGGTCATCGCCCAGATCACGTCCTGCCAGTTGCGGACATCGACATCGTCATCGACGACGATCACGAACTTGGTATACATGAATTGTCGCAGGAACGACCAAGTGCCCAGCATCACGCGTTTGGCGTGACCGGCGTATTGCTTTTTCATGCTGATGACGGCCATGCGGTAGGAGCAGCCTTCCGGCGGCAGGTAGAAATCGACGATTTCCGGAAATTGTTTTTGCAAAATGGGCACGAAGACCTCATTTAACGCAACGCCCAGGATGGCCGGTTCGTCAGGCGGTCTGCCGGTGTAGGTGCTGTGATAAATCGGCGCTTGGCGTTGGGTGATGCGTTCGATGGTGAACACCGGAAAATCGGCGACTTCGTTGTAATAGCCGGTGTGGTCGCCGTAAGGACCTTCGGCGGCGAATTCGCCGGGATAGATAAAGCCTTCCAGCACGATTTCAGCGCTGGCCGGGACCTGCAAATCGTTAATCAGCGATTTGGCGACTTCGGTTTTGCTGCCGCGCAATAAACCGGCGAACGCATATTCGGACAGGGAGTCCGGCACCGGCGTGACGGCGGCCAGTATGGTTGCAGGGTCGGCGCCCAGGGCCACGGAAACGGGGAAGGGCTTACCGGGATGTGCGGCCTGGAATTCCTTGAAATCCAATGCGCCGCCCCGATGTGCGAGCCAGCGCATGATGACTTTGTTTTTGCCGATGACTTGCATGCGATAGATGCCGAGATTTTGCCGTTCCTTGTTCGGGCCTTTGGTAATGACCAGCGGCCAGGTAATCAACGGAGCGGCGTCTTCCGGCCAGCAGGTTTGGATGGGGTAATCGCCGAGATCGATTTCATCGCCTTCCCGAACCAGTTCCTGGCACGGCGGGGAACTGATTATTTTTGGCGCCATATTCAGCACCTGCTTGAACACCGGGAATTTCTCCCAGGCGTCTTTCATGCCTTTGGGCGGCTCGGGTTCTTTCAGGTAAGCCAGTAACTCGCCGATGCCGCGTAATTCGGTAACGGAATCTGCGCCCATGCCCATCGCGACGCGGCGCGGCGTACCGAATAGGTTGGCCAGCACCGGAATGTTTGCGCCTTTGGGGTTTTCAAACAGCAACGCGGGGCCGCCCATTTTTAAGGTGCGGTCGCAAATTTCAGTCATTTCCAGATAGGGATCGACTTTAACGGTGATGCGCTTTAGCTCCCCCTGTTTTTCCAGCTGCTTGATAAAGTCGCGCAGGTCTTTGTATTTCATGCGGCTATGCCGTTATGTCTGAGCAATGCGTCAATAGTGGGTTTGCGGCCGCGGAAGTTGATAAATAATTCCATCGCGATTTGACTGCCGCCTTTTTCAAGGATGTTGGTTAAAAAGGCTTTGCCGGTTTCCTGGTCGAAAATGCCTTTTTCTTCAAACAGCGAAAAAGCATCGCTGGACAAGACTTCCGCCCATTTGTAGCTGTAATAGCCTGCGCCATAACCGCCTGCAAAGATATGCGAGAAGCTGTGCGCAAAGCGGTTGAACTTGGGTGGCCGGACAACGGCAACCTGTTCCCTGACTTGTTCCAGAATTTCATAGATGCGACCGCCTTTTTCAGGGTCGTAGTCGCGGTGAATTCGGAAATCGAACAGGCTGAATTCCAGTTGCCGTACCATGATCATTCCGGCCTGGAAATTTTTTGCCGCGATCATCTTATCAAACAAGGCATCCGGCAATTTCTCGTCGGTTTGATAGTGGCCCGACATCAGCGCCAGCGCTTCCTTTTCCCAGCACCAGTTTTCCATGAACTGGCTGGGCAGCTCGACCGCGTCCCATTCCACGCCGTTAATGCCGGAGACGCCGAGGTGATCAACTTGCGTCAGCATATGGTGCAGACCGTGGCCGAATTCATGGAACAAGGTGGTAACCTCGTCATGAGTCAGCAATGCCGGTGTATCGCCGGTCGGCGGGGTGAAATTGCAGGTCAGGTAGGCGACTGGGATTTGAATGGTGTCGTCGAATCTTTTGCGGCTGACGCAATCATCCATCCAGGCACCGCCGCGTTTTTTGGCGCGGGCGTAAAGGTCGAGATAAAACTGACCGCGCAGCTGGTCGGTTTGGTCATGGATCTGGAAAAAACGCACATCGGGATGCCAGCTGTCGAAATCGCTAATCTCGGTTATTTGCAAGCCGTACAGTTTTTCCACGATTGCAAACAGGCCGGGCAGGACGCGGGTGATCGGAAAATAGGTTTTAACTTCTTCCTGCGACAGCTGGTAAAAATGTTGGCGCATTTTTTCCGAATAGTAGGTCATATCCCAGGATTGCAGGTCGTTAATGCCGTAGTGTTGCTTGGCGAACTCGCGCAGTTCGGCCAGGTCCTTGCGCGCATGTCGCCAGGATCGGTCGGCCAAATCTTCCAGAAAATGGGTCACGTCATCCGGCTTTTCCGCCATTTTGGTCGCCAGCGACAGTTCCGCGTAATTGTTGAATCCCAGCAAACGGGCTTTTTCATGGCGCAAAGCCAGGATTTTTTCCATGTTTTCGCTGTTGTCCCACTGTTCGGCGTGCGGGCCCTGATCGGAAGCGCGGGTTGCGAAGGCTTCGTAATGTTCGCGGCGCAATTCTCGGTTGTCGGCGTAAGTCATCACCGAAATATAGGACGGGAATTGCAGGGTGATCATCCAGCCGTCTTCATTATGGCTTCCGGCAACTGCTCCATGCGTTGCTCTACCTCCTGCATCCTTGCAGTCGTCGGCGGTCTGTTTGGCCTGGGCCAAGGCGGATTCAGGCAATCCGGCCAGATCCTGTTCGTCCCTGATCAGCTTGCTCCAGGCATTGGTTGAATCCAGCAGGTTTTCTTCGTAGTTGCTGGCAAGCGCGGACAATTCCTGACTAATATCCTTGTAACGTTGCTTTTTTTCGTTATCCAGGTCGATGCCGGACAATTTGAAATCTCTTAGGGCGTTGCGGATGATTTTTTGCTGGGCGGTGTCCAGCGTCGCAAATTCATCGCTGTCGGCAATAAAGCGATAGGCTTTAAACAAGGCTTCGTTTTGTCCCATTTCAGTCGAGTAGGCGCTGAGCTTGGGCAGGCAAGCGTTATAGGCGTCACGTAATTCGTCGCTGTTGACTACGGAATTCATGTGGCTGATCGGAGACCAGGCTTTGTTGAGCTTATCGTCCACATCTTCCAGGGGTTCGATCAGGTTTTTCCACGTGTAATGTTGTGTAGTCTGGAGATGCTGTTCCACAGACGAACGGGCTTCGGCCAAGAGTTGGTCAATGGCCGGTACGATGTGTTCCGGTTTAATCTGGGAAAACATCGGCAGTGTGGCGTTGGCTAATAAAGGATTATTCATAGTGGTATCAGGAAAGAAAGTTCATGGCTGCATTGATGCGATGCTTGGCTTTGTGCAGTACGTCCAAGGAAAAGTCGGGGGTTAGTTTGCTGTTTTTAAGTTTAGTGTAGGCGGGTATCGAGTTCATATACGGTATTTCCTTGGCCCTGTTGGTGCCGAAATAACTGTGCAATTTGGCGAGTATGACTATATCAATCAGATTCAGCTTATCGCCTTCGCTTTCATAGAACCAGTCCTCGGCGTGCTTGGGGATGCCTGCTAATTCTGTAGAAAAGCCCAGTGTGTGCAACACAAGGGTGCCGACTGAAGGATTCAAAAATGGGATTGCGGACTCCAATACATCTAAATTCGGGTATTCATCCGGATTCTGCTCGGCAAAATGCAATATCGGTATCGTGCCTATGTCGCTGACCAGTCCTGCCAATAAGGCATCTTCCGGGTTGACCGTGCCGTTTTCCTGTGCAAGTACAAAACTCAAGCTTGATACATAGAGGCTGTTTTTCCACAAGGTTTGCATTTTTTCCATCAGTTGCGGGTTATTGCAGCTGAATAACTGTTTTAGACTGATGCCCATGACCAGTTTGCGCGTTTGATCCAGGCCCAATCGGGTAACAGCGGCGTGGCAGTTGGTAATCGGCGATATGGGCGAGTATAGCGGACTGTTGGCCAGTTGGATCAGCTTGGCTACGATGGATGCATCGACCCCGATAATTTTTACAGCCTCGTTGATGCCTAAATCTTTCTCCATCGCTTCTTTCAGTTTTAAAGCGACATTGGGTAATGAGGGCAGGCTTAATCTATTTTCCCGGTAGGCGTGAGAAAAGCTGGTGAAAAAACGGTTGCCGGCAATTTGTTCGGGCAAGTCAATGTCAAGGAGTTCAACGGCAATAGACTGTTGGAGGCTTTTACCCGACCAGTGGCAGATGAATTCTCCTGAAATCGCCAAAATAGTGACGTTCGTTTTAGCGAATGCGGTTGCCCCGCAAACCTTACCGCTATTGAGCGGCAAATTGGCCAGTGATGATTCTGCCGACAGGGTATAGCGGTTGTCGCTATCCGGTTGAAGTTCGACGATGCCTTCAAGCAGGTAAAAAACTGAATTGGCTTTTTGACCCAGCTTGAAAATTACAGAGCCTTGAGTATAGCTTAATGTAGTGTGAGCCAGTTGCTCAACATAGGCATCATCCATGTCTCGAAGCGGCGCCAGTTTTTTTAGCGTTGCCAACGGGAGTTTTTTACGTTCGGTGAAGACCGGTTCCGAACAGGTAAGCGGATTATTTGGACTGGCAAGGGGGGCGATGTTTGGTTTCTTTTCCGGGTGTGTGTGCTTGGGGCGGCGGGAAAATAGTTTAGTAAACCAATTCATGATGACATCACGTGTTATTGTTTGGAGGGTATGTAGCTTGATGTTTTGTAATGGCTTAAGGATGTGTGTCGCGAGTATCAAAAAAAAGGGCAGTTTGGGATAGATGATCGTGCCAGCTGCGTTGATTTTTATCAATAAGAATCCACAGGAAACCCAGTCCGAAAAATCCCCATGATACGATGGCGACCATGAAACGGAGCAAAGCTTGCTTCCAGCTGATGGGTTTCATCTCCAGCGTGAGTACTTTGATTTTCCAAGCGCGCAGGCCCAGGGTTTGCCCGCCATGAGTCCAAAACCAGGCATAAAAGAAGAAGCTGACTAGCAGTAGATACAGGGGGAAAAAGAATTGTTGGGCAGAGAAAGCCTCACCCCCATTTAAAGGTAGCAATAGTGCGGTCGCGACAAATAAAACGCCGATCAGTAGCAGGAGGTCGTAGAGTGTTGCTGTCAGACGACGTAAAAAACCAGGTTTGGAAATGGGGGCGTTACCTGGTTTTTGCTGTATATTCTTTGTAGAATCGACCAATTAAATTTTAAATAAAGCCAGTTTTTGACCGAAATACATGCACATCGCCATGAGCGCTCCCAGCATTACGAGAGAAAATAAAAATGGCGGTCTATGAAACAGAAGAATGAAAAAATCTGTTGCAAAAAGGCTGGTTAACAAAGGTTGGTCAATTAAGCTATTAAGAATCTTTTTGAACATAACAAATTCCAGTCAAGCACGCTAATGATTGTGCGAGTGTTTAAAAAATGGTGGTCTGATCTTTTATCTGGTGTGCGCAACGTGATGTAATTAGAATTGCTTGAAAAAAATCAGAATGGTGATTCTACTCCATTCAAAAGGGGAATGTAAAAGAAACTTGCGGATTGGGTTAGAATTCATTAGCAATGATATAATCAAAATAATTAGAAAAATAAACAAGGTGTGAAGACTATTTTAAACTTCTTTAAAAAAATTATTAAGCCCGTACTGAGCAGGGTCGAAGCGTCAGCCAGAAATGAAGCTGAACCGGTCGATGCACGCGTCAAAATTTATTCGCGTGCGGAACATAATATTTCACGAGCCCAGATCAGCGAGCATGCGCTGAAGGTTTTGTACCGATTGCAAAAGGAGGGCTTCGATGCTTACCTTGTCGGCGGGTGTGTGCGTGATTTGTTGTTGGGACGGGAGCCTAAGGATTTTGATGTCGTCACCAATGCCGATCCTGATCAAGTCAGAAAAGTATTCCGCAATTGCCGGTTAATCGGGCGCAGGTTTCGTCTGGCGCATGTGCATTTTGGCCGGGAAATTATTGAAGTTGCGACTTTTCGTGGTGCGGGAGAAGAGCAGAACGACAAGCAGGTACTCAACAAGGAAGGGCGATTATTGCGGGATAATGTCTACGGCACGATTGAAGAAGATGTTTGGCGCAGGGATTTTACCGTTAATGCACTCTATTACAATATCAAGGATTTTTCGGTAGTCGATTATGTCGGCGGCATGGCTGACCATAAAACCGGCACGCTCAAGCTTATCGGCGATCCTGAAATGCGTTTTCGTGAAGACCCCGTGCGTATGTTAAGGGCGGTGCGCTTTGCCGTAAAACTCGGTTTCAAGCTGGATAGCGCTTGCGAGAAGGCGATACACAACGATGTTCAGTTACTGGCCAGCATACCGTCCGCCCGGCTTTATGATGAAGCGTTAAAATTGTTTTTATCCGGTTATGCGCTGCAAACTTTTGAAATGCTCAGGCATTACGGGCTTTTTCAAGTGCTGTTTCCTTCCACGGAGAACAGTTTGGCGGTTGAAGACAGTGGTTTCCCCCGATTACTGTTGATTAAAGCGCTGGAAAATTCGGACAAGAGGATAGCGGAAGGTAAAACGGTTACGGCTTACTTTTTATTGGCGGCCTTTTTGTGGGAGCCGGTGCGGATGTTGGCCAAAGAAAAAATGGCGCAAGGCGAAGTTGAATTTGTCGCCTATCAGGATGCGGCCAGTGAGGTTATTGCCAGGCAGATTAGAAGTACGGCTCTCCCGCGTCATATCAGCATGGCTATGCGTGAGGTTTGGAATATGCAGCCCAAGTTTAAGGCGCGTATCGGTTCTAAACCCAGTCGTTTGATCGGCCATCCTCGCTTTAGAGCGGGCTATGATTTTTTGGTACTGCGCGCCGAGACCGGAGGGGCCGACCCCGAGTTGGCCGAGTGGTGGACCAAGTATCAGAATGCCAGTGAAAACGAGCAAAGAAAAATGACCCAGCCGCCGCGCAACGCCCAAAGTAACAAGCCGGGGCGCAAAAGAAGCTATCCTAGAAAAGGTAAAGATAGTTCTCCAAAAACAGAATCTTAACGTATTCGATAGCTATGGAAAATTCAAAAGCTGACTTGATAACGGCTTATATAGGTTTAGGCAGTAATCTTGCAAACCCCGCCGAACAAATAAAATCAGCGCGCACTGCAATAACACAAATCGCAGGAGTGCAGGAGCTGGCATTTTCCAGTTTGTATCATAGTGCGCCTATGGGGCCGCAGGATCAGCCTGATTACGTTAATGCGGTGATATGTGTCGCAACCGATTTGTCGCCGATAAATTTGTTGCGTTGCCTGCAACGCATCGAAAACGACCATGGGCGGGTCAGAAAAACCGAACGCTGGGGAGCACGAACGCTGGATTTGGATGTGTTGATCTATGGCGATCAGCTCATTGAACATCCTGATTTAATCGTGCCGCACCCAGGACTGGCTGATCGGGCTTTTGTCTTGTATCCCTTGTTTGAAATCGCTCCGCAATTGGTGGTACCCGGGAAAGGCAATATTGCCGACCTGGTTGCCCAATGTCCGATGAATGAACTGAAACGGCTGGATTGAATCTTGCTCCAGTAAATCCGATATTTCTTTGAATGACATGAATCAATATTCCTCCACAGCTGCGCTAAAGCCGTTGTCGATTACCGATCTGGCCGCCATGAAACAACGCGGCGAGAAAATCTCCTGCTTAACCGCTTATGACGCGGGGTTTAGCGCACTGATCGACAAAGTGGGTGTCGATATGATGCTGGTGGGGGATTCTCTGGGTATGGTTATCCAGGGGCATGATACAACGCTCCCGGTCACTATCAGGGACATGATTTATCATACCCGGTGCGTCAGCAAGGCCAGACAGCGGGCCTTTATCATCGCCGATTTGCCGTTTATGACCTATGCCACGCCGGTTATGGCGGCCAAAAATGCGGCTAAATTGATGCAACTTGGCGGCGCGCAAATGGTTAAGCTGGAAGGGTCGAGAATTGATTGCGTCAGGTTTCTGGTCGATCAGGGTATTCCGGTTTGCGGGCATTTGGGCTTGTTGCCGCAATCGATTAATCAATTGGGCAGTTATAAGGTTCAGGGCAAGGAACAGGCGGCTGCCGAAAAAATGCTTGTCGATGCCCAGCAATTACAGCAAGCGGGTGCCAGTCTGCTGGTATTGGAGTGCGTTCCTGCAAGCTTGGCTAAAGAGATCAGTTTGCAGTTAACGATTCCTGTTATAGGCATCGGTGCCGGTGTAGACTGCGACGGACAGGTGCTGGTGCTTTATGACATGCTCAATATCGGCACAATCAAACGCCCGCGTTTTTCCAGGAATTTCATGAGCGACGCGGCGAATATCGAGGAAGCTATCAATGCTTATCACCAGGCGGTCAAGCAATCCCGGTTTCCCGCCGTTGAACATAGTTTTTAAGGCTTATGCGCATAGTTAATACCGTATTAGAATTACGCGATGCCGTTAGAGCGTGGCGCTTGGCAGGACAGAGCGTTGCATTGGTGCCAACGATGGGCAATTTGCACGCGGGGCATCTAACGCTGGTGAATGAAGCCAAAAAAAAAGCGGATCGGGTGGTTGTCAGTATCTTTGTAAACCCTACCCAGTTTGGCGTCGGCGAGGATTTTGAGACCTATCCCCGCACCGAGCGTGAAGATCAGGAAAAGCTTGATGCCTCCGGTGCGGATTTGTTGTTTCAACCGGCTGTTTCAGAAGTTTATGCGCCGGATGCCAAGACGGTCGTGTCGGTAGCCGGTCTGTCCGAACAGTATTGCGGCGCGTCCAGGTCGGGGCATTTTGACGGTGTTGCAACGGTTGTTTGTAAATTATTCAATATGGTGCAACCGGATGTCGCCTTATTTGGCTTAAAAGATTTTCAGCAGTTGACGGTGATACGGACGATGGTCAGGGATTTGAATATTCCTGTTGAAATAATCGGCGTAGAAACGGTTCGGGAAGAAAGCGGCTTGGCGATGAGTTCCAGAAACGGCTATTTAACCGCAGAGGAAAAAACAGTCGCTGCAAAATTGTATCAGTCCTTATGCGTTGCGCGTGATGCGGTTTTGGCGGGGCAGCAATCTTATGAGGAAATAGAGCACAGGGCGTTGCTGTTTTTGCAGGAATCAGGTTTTCAGCCGGATTATTTTAGTGTGTGCAGGATGAGTGATTTAAAAAAAGCAGGGACGGATGATATGGAGCTGGTTTTGCTGACGGCGGCAAGGCTCGGCAAAACTCGGTTAATCGATAATATTTGCTTTTCCAGATAGGCATTAGCAGAATTTGTGCGGTTTGGAAAATGCTAAAAGTTGATGCATTGTTGCTAATAATGGATAATGCGCGGTTCTCAAGGGTATTTATAGTGTTTTATTATGCAAATCACGATGCTTAAAGCGAAATTACATAGAGCCACGGTGACTCATTCAGAATTGGGTTATGAGGGTTCTTGTGCGATTGACAGCAATATTCTCGACTTGTCTGGTATCAGGGAATACGAGCAGATACAGATTTACAATATCAACAATGGTGCGCGTTTTACAACTTATGCCATTCGTGCCGAAGCAGGATCGGGGTTGTTTTCAGTTAATGGTGCGGCTGCCCGTCTGGCGTGTCCCGGTGACCTGATTATTGTTTGCGCATTTGCAATATTGGATCAAAAGGAAGCGGAAAATCATAAGCCTACCCTGATTTATTTTAATGAAAAGAACCAGGTTCAGCGTTCGGCCAGTTCCATTCCCGTTCAGGCTGCCTCTGCCTGATTGCCTGTATTGGAGGCTGTTTTTGAGCATTCCCGGATTAGCGCGGGCAATGTCTTGAATGAATAAGTAGAATTATCAACAGGGTAGGGTTTTTTCACTGGAAATCTGCATAGCTCTCAGTATGCATGGGGGCTCGGATATTGTCCTGATGGCAGGCATATTGAAAAGCTTGTGTTGCTCTACCTCCTGCATCCATGCTCACGCCCCTTGCCTACATAATCCACATGAATGTGGTGAATGCAGATATTGCATAACGCCATGGATGGCGTGTAGTAGAGTAATGCAGGGGCGTAATTACCGAGGAGCAAGTATCTGCCGCTGCAGCAAAACTGCCGCTAAAAAGCGGCAGTAATAATAGAGCTGTTAAGTCCGCGGCTAAAAAACGGTTTACATGCCTCTTTTTGAAGCAGCAGCATAATGCTTGCTGGCTTTACGCACTTTCAGAAACGTTAATTTCATTACTAACGTCAGTCAACGTTATGCTTTGTTCTACTTGAGTAAGCACTTTTTGCAGACCTATTTTCTTTGCACTGTTAATAACCAGCGGAGATTTAATGGAGCCTTTAACGGTG
This sequence comes from Methylobacter tundripaludum SV96, assembly GCF_000190755.2. Taxonomy (GTDB): domain Bacteria; phylum Pseudomonadota; class Gammaproteobacteria; order Methylococcales; family Methylomonadaceae; genus Methylobacter_A; species Methylobacter_A tundripaludum. The sequence continues at coordinate 2,661,806 of NZ_JH109152.1, forward strand.
GGCTGATCGGATTCGTCTTTAAGCAGAATGATCAAGATAAGTGCGTCGGCGGTATCTTCAATTCCCAATGTGGCTTCTTCTGCATCGCTTAATAAAAAGTTGTAATTGATATTGAACATAGACGGCTGAGCAACTGAAAAGATAAGAGATTCATCATCTAATGATTGAAGCCAGAAAATGAGGGGATTGCCGCCTTCCTGATGAAATAGCTTGAAACGGGTTTGATCTTCAAAGCCTGGGATTCCGTTAGGGAAGCTAATGATAGTGCTGGGGTCAATGGTTTGTTCGCCGAAAAAACTTGATTTAATTTCCATGATGGACTCTGGTAAATGTAAAGTAAATATATAGTCTAAAGCTATCAGTATAGCAATGCTAGCTTGTGATGAACTGTTTACCAGGATTTCACCCAGTCGCCAACCTTGACGCCCAGTTCACGGGCGGGGACTTCCAAACTGCCTATAGAGTAACGCGGAGTGATAGTGTGGATGGTCAGTACGCCGGCCGGTTGCTTGTCTTTACCTATAAAACCGAGGCCGCCATCAAGATTTAAGTCATCCCCGCCCGTACTATAAACCACTAGCTGATCCCCGACATTAATTTTTTCCTGCGCACCCGCATTAATAAACACTTTATTATCCTTGATTTCAACAATACGGGTTGTAAAGGGGTAGCAACTTAATGTCCTGCGAATATCAGTGCTTGCCTGATCTATAATTCGGGCTATTTTTGCACCGGTTGAGGTGGAGTTAAAACGCTCGCTCCCTACCGTATAAGTTGCGGGGATCCATACGTCGCCGATGACGGTATCAACATAACGCTGTTGGAACAGTAATGCGCCGGTAAATCCGTCATGTACATAAGCATCAATTCCAATGCCGCGTCTGGCTACAACTTCGCGGGCCAAGCTTCTGGCGAATGCCAAAGGTCCTGCGCCGCTCATGTATTCGGTGGATTCGACTTCCAAATCCCTAATCACGCCCGATAGCACGAATTGCACACCGTTTGACGCGGCTATTTGCATCACTTTTGAGGGGCGGTAAGCCGCTTGGTCTTGTGATTCCGGGGCCAAGTCGGCTCTCGGATATAAATTGATATTGGTGGCGTTGGTACCGATAAAATCGCCGGATTCGATTAAAAGATTATTAAGCTCGCGTGGAATGCCGCTATATAAATCCTGTGTTTCATAACCGGTTACCTGCTCTTGCTTAACTAAAGGGAAGGCTGTTGCGATAATGCGTTTGCGATGGTGGGCGGTACAGGAATTGTCGGCGGATAACTCCACCATGGCTACAACATGATAAACGTTATCGGTAGTCCATTCCTTGATGATTTTAGTATTGCTCACGTCAGCAGCGGTGCGCATGGAAACGGTATCGAGCGAAACGTTATTTTGGCTGACCAAAGTCTGGCTGTGAATATTAACGGACGATTGCAGGGATGCCTGACGGATGGCATCCTGCAATGCTTGTTTTTTAGCTAATAGGGGCATGCCTTTGTTAATGGCCGCCTGACCTTCAACGGTGACAGTATTAGCACGCGCCTGAGGTTGGACATTGGCACAGGACAGGCCTAGTAAAATTACCGATACCAAGATGCATTTGAATAATATTTTTGCCATTGACTAAACCGGTTTGTTGCGGTGAGTAATTACCAGCCGTCATTAAACGCTATTTAAGACAATTTTCAAAGCGAGTGTTTGTGGCGTAACCGTTTTATAAACCGCTCAGGAATACAAAAAAGTTACGCCTCCAATAACTTGGTTTTGGTCGGATTATTTCCGATTAAATCCCTTGGTATTAGGATAGCTGTAACAATCTATGGCATTACATCCTGGATTAATGCTCGATACCTTGGGTGGGTTTTGGTCAAAACTGGGCGCCGGACTTTCCGGGTTTTGTTGGAGACACTGGTTAATCAATTCGCTTGAACCGTTGATACATTCATAGAATCTCGGTGTCAAATCAAGCTCTACAACCGTTTCAAAAGTATCATCTCCCGCGTAGATGTCGCTGCCGATAGGTGAGGTTCTTTTTACTCTTGCTCCGCGCAAATAGGCATTAAGATAAACCTGGTAACTGTCATGAGTGACTTGCATATTTTCGACAGCAGTCTGGCCGCGCAATTGAATGCCGTTAAGCTGCTCGGCCAAACTTCTGTAAGCATCCATTTTAGATGCCCTCATGGCCATTAATTTAATTTGCGAGCGCGAATACCGATCGCTTTTTTCGACGGTGCCATAGCCTATGGCGCTTATAGTTTTATGCGGCAGAAATACAGTCGGCGGCGCTTTGGCAGTCGTGCAAGCGGTCATCAATAAGCTGACGACTAACCCCGCTATCGTCAGGGATGGTGTGCGTGTCGCAAGCTTGCCTGGAACGGGCGTGGCGAATGCGGGTTTTAAATATTTAATGTTCACGGTACTTACTCCTGTGTCGGTTTTTCAATATAGCGGCTGATAAGCCCATTTCTTAAGTTTTTTAGCGTGCTATTTTTGTTACAGGATATGACCGCATTGCATCTCAAGCCTGTTCTCCTGTATCCTGCACCGCATGCAAATAAATCTGATTTCAGTAGGGAATCGTATGCCGGGTTGGGTTCAGCAGGGCTACGATGAATATGCCAAACGGCTGCCCCGTGAATGCGAATTGGTGCTTAAGGAAATTGCGCCGGGCAAACGGACCAAAAACAGCGATGTCGCCAGGATTGTCAAAGAGGAAGGAGAACGGATGATCGCGGCTATTCCGCAAAGCACGCATATCGTAACCCTGGACATCCCCGGCAAACCCTGGACGACGCCCGAATTGGCGGAAGCGATGCAGCGCTGGCTGGAAAGCGGGCAGCATGTCTCGTTGTTGATCGGCGGGCCGGAAGGTCTGGCGGATTCGGTCAAACAACTGGCGCGGGAATCATGGAGTTTATCGAAACTGACCTTTCCCCATCCGCTGGTGCGTATCGTTGTCGCCGAACAGCTTTATCGTGCCTGGAGCATTCTCCACAACCATCCTTATCATCGCTAATGACTGCACAGATTATTCTTGCCTCAGCCTCTCCTCGCCGACAGGAATTATTGGATCAGATTAAGGTTGCTTATAGAGTCAATCCGGTCGATCTTGACGAGACGCCTTTGCCCAATGAAACGCCGCTGGACTATGTGCAGCGACTGGCCGCCGAGAAGTCGGCGGCATGCCTCGCGCAATTGGGCGACAGCTTGCCGGTTCTGGCCGCGGATACCGCCGTGGTTTTGGGCGAGCTGATTATGGGAAAACCCAAAGACCGGGAGGATGCGCTTGCCATGTTAAGACAGTTGTCCGGTAAAATGCACCGGGTTTATAGCGCGATTTCGCTCAGGGGCCGGGAACATGGTCAAGCGGTCAGTATTACCGAGGTGACTTTCAGAGCGCTGACGGAATGCGAAATAGCGGCCTACTGGCAAAGCGGCGAACCGGTCGATAAAGCCGGGAGTTATGCAATTCAAGGCATGGGCGGCGTATTTGTAGAGTCGATAAGCGGCAGTTTTTCCGGCGTAGTCGGTTTGCCGTTGTTTGAAACTGCGGATCTTTTATCCAGGCAAGGTATCGAGTTTTTCAAATGAGTGAAGAAATTTTAATCAATGTTACCCCGCCAGAGACGCGCGTTGCGGTTATTGAAAACGGCGTCCTGCAGGAATTGATCATTGAAAGAACCCGGCAGCGGGGCTTGGTGGGTAACATTTATAAAGGTGAAGTGTGCAGGGTTCTGCCCGGTATGCAGGCGGCTTTCGTCGATATTGGCCTGCCCAGGGCGGCGTTTTTACATCTTTCCGACTTGTGCGCCAAGGATCTGGAAAAAAAAGCTTCGGAAAACATTGAGCATTACCTGCATGAGGGTCAGCATATTATCGTGCAGGTGGTCAAAGATCCTTTGGGCAGCAAAGGCGCACGCTTAACCACGGAAATATCGATTCCGTCGCGGTTTCAGGTCTACATGCCTTACGCGCACAATTCCGGCGTATCCCAGCGGATTGAATGCGAGACCGAGCGCGTCCGGTTAAGAACTTGCCTTGACACTTTCAGGCTGGAGAATAAATGCGGCGGCTTTATCGCAAGAACCGCGGCAGAATGCGTGGATGAAACGGTATTGATTGCCGATATGACGTTTTTGCTGAAATTGTGGGAGTCAATAGCCGCCAAAATTGCCGGAGCCAAGCCCAAGCAGTTTATCCACAAGGATTTGCCGCTGAGCATCAGAACCTTGAGGGACTTGTATCGGGAAGGCATAGAAAGAGTCCGGGTGGATTCAAGGGAGACCTATCATCGCCTGGTTGAATTTGCGGAGATTTTTGCGCCGGAAATCGTGCCGGTTATCGAACATTACACCGGCGAGTGCCCGGTATTCGATATTTACAGCGTCGAAGATGAAATCCAAAAAGCGCTGGAGCGCAAAGTCAACCTGAAATCGGGCGGGCATCTGGTGTTCGATCAGACCGAATCAATGACCACAGTTGACGTGAATACCGGCGGCTATGTCGGCGGCCGTAACCTCGAAGAGACTATATTTAAAACCAACCTTGAAGCGGCGCAAACCATTTCCAGACAGCTCAGGCTCCGAAACCTCGGCGGCATCATTATTATCGATTTTATCGATATGCAAAGCGAGGATCATAAAAAACAGGTTTTGCAGGCGTTCGAGCGGCATCTTGAAAAAGACCACGCGAAAACCAACATTACTGAAGTATCGGTGCTGGGGTTGGTGGAAATGACCCGCAAAAGAACCCGTGAAAGTCTGGAACATATACTTTGCGAACCTTGTAGCGCCTGCGGCGGTCGAGGCGTTTTGAAGACCGCAGAATCCATGTGCCTGGAAATATTTCGGGAGATTATTCGTGAAGTTCGGCAGTACAAAGTTAAGAAGATACTGGTTCTGGCATCCAATGAAGTTGTGGAGATGCTGCTTGATGAGGAAGCGGATATGCTGGCTGAACTGGAAGTCTTCTTGAGCGTACGCATCAAGTTCAGGGCCGAGGCTGAATACAATCAGGAGCAGTATGATGTGGTGTTGCTTTAAGGCGCAGGGCAGTATGTGCGACAAAATACAATAGAACGTAGATGAATATGATGAGTGTGGATAATCAGGCAATTAAGGCACATGCACAAAATAACTTGAGCAAGTTGCCAATAGCCGGAGTGCAGGCTTCGCCTGCAAACGCAAGCAAAGCTTGCACTCCCGCTGAAAACTTACGGCGCGGGTTGTTCAAGTTATTTCATGCTTATTCCTAAGCGGGGCGAGATTTGTAAAACCCGCCTCTAACGTTTAAACGATAACAATGCGCTTAAGCAACGCAAAACGTTTCGGCCGTAGCTGTGCTCCGTCCGTCTTGGGATTATTTAATCCAGCATCCTGAAAATCTTATTTAACATAGTTATCAGCGTTCCATTTTTCGATCTTGAATTGTTAGTCATGAATCTTTCGCCTTTCGTCCTTCGCCTTTAGCCTTATCTTTAATGATCCATCATATTACGCGTGCAACGCGGCATCTCATTTTCTGGTCTTTGATCGCGGCAGCTATCGGCTTGACTGGCGTACGCTTGCTCTTGTCGGGGATTGAGCACTATAAGTCCGATTTGGCGACCAGTATCAGCGCACTTGTCGGCACGCCGGTAACAATAGGCCGTCTGGGCGCAAAAATGCGCGGATTTAATCCTGAACTGATATTAAAAGACATTGCTGTTTCATCCCAGGCTGCCCCAGTCCATCCCCCTTCGGGCGCTACACAGGCAAATCCGCTCCAGGCGGATTTATCATCCGCCGCACCCACCGGGAACGAAGAGCCCGCTATCCAGTTTAATGAGATACGGTTGGGCATTAACTTACTGGATATGCTGGTCAGAAGGGATTTATTGTCATCGTCATGGGTCACTTTGGTGGGGGCCAAGCTTGCCATTAAACGGCAACAGGACGGCAGCATCGTTATTGTCGGTTTAAAAGCCAGTGGTGGACAGCCGCAGTGGTTATTGCAGGGTGGGAAATACGAAGTCTTGCAAAGCGAAATTATCTGGCAGGATGAAGCAAGCCGTGCTCGACCGTTGTTGTTTAATGGGGTGGATCTGGCGATCAGCAATCAGGGCGAGCATCATCGGCTCAATATGCTGATGAAGTTGCCGAAAAGAGTCGGCAACGCATTAAGAGTATCCATGGATTTTAAAGGCAACGTTTTTGAGCCTTCAACTATTGAGGGTCGCGTTTATATAGAGGGACAAGCCGTTTTATTGCCTGAATTGGCCGCGCTCGGGCAAGCTTCAGTCGGGGATCGAATACATATCAATGCCGGCACCGGCGACTTTAAAATCTGGGGCGATTGGCGGCAAGCGCAGCTGACGTCAATGGATGTTGCGGCACAAATTCAACAGATGACGCTGGTTCGGCAGGATAAGCGGGAATTTTCTGTTAAACAGCTGAAAACCCGCCTTCACTGGGGACTCAATGACGCAGGCAAGCAATGGCAACTCGATGTAAACGACTTTTCACTGGAAACTCAGGATAATCCCAAAGATGTCGTTAAAAAATGGCCTGCCGCCGTATTCAGCGTTTCCGGGCAGCGCAGGGATGATGCTGCTTTGCATAAATTAGCGCTGTATGTTGAACGAGTGGACTTGCAGGAAGCGTCCGAGCTGGCGCAGTTCTTTGCCCCCTTGCCGGATGAACAGGCTAACACCCTGGCGCAAGCCCGGTTACAAGGAACGCTGGAGAATTTCTCCTTGTTCGCCGATCCTGATACAAAGTCGGTTGCCCTGAACGGCAGGTTTGCCAAAATCGGTGTTGCGTCGTTGTTGTCAGTTCCCGGCATAGAGAATTTGACCGGCCAAATAAAGGGTAGTGAAAAACAGGGCGTTATTACGCTTGCGACTAAAGATGCCCGGCTGATAGCGCCGGATCTGTTCCGCGAAATTTTGCCGGTCAATCGTCTTCAAGGCACGCTCGACTGGCAGCAGGCGGATGATGCCTGGTCTGTATCCAGCCCCATGATTGAACTGGATTCCTTGAGTTTTCAGAGCAAAACCCGGTTTCGGATCGATATTCCCAAAACAGGTAAACCCGTTTTTATGGATCTGCAAAGCGCATTTGCCGGCGAAGACGCAAGCGAGGTCAAACATTATTTGCCGGTGGGCATTATGGAGAAAGGTGTCGTTGCCTGGCTGGATAGCGCCTTTGTTGGCGGTAGCATGACCAACGGCGGCTTGTTGGTTTACGGTAACCTGAACGATTTTCCGTTTAACAGTGCGCCGGGCGTTTTTGAAGCGGTATTTAACGGCGAGCAGTTTGATTTGTCATACGCTCCCGAATGGCCTCACATTACCGGTATGAATGCCGAGGTCATGTTTTCGCAGGACAGTCTCAAGGTTAATGTCCTGCAAGGGCAATCCGGTAACGTGATCATTAAGCAAGCCGAAGTTACTATTCCGAAGTTGAATAAAAGCAAGCACTTGCTGATTCAGGGCGAGGCTGAAAGCGGCATTGACCAGGTTTTGGCCTTTATGCAGCAGACGCCGCTGAGCTCGCCGGTGGATTCGCTGCTGGAAGCCATTACCCCGCAAGGAAATACCCTGGTAACGCTGGATCTTAAAATCCCCTTGGTTGACGGCGCGCCAACCAAGGTCGATGGCATGGCGCAGTTGAAAGATGCCCGATTGATGGTGAAGTCGCTGGATCTGCCGGTCAGCAAAATTAACGGCGAACTCAAATTCAATGAGCAGGGCGTTTATAGCGACACCATCCGTGCCGCGGCCTTGGGTCATCCGATACAAATCAACATTAAAAGTTCGGAGAGTCAAACCACCGTCAACGTCGAGGGTAGCGCCGGGGTTAGCGACCTACAGGCGCAATTTGACATGCCTTGGTGGAAAATCGCTTCCGGGACAACAGATTATCAGTTAAAACTGGAGCTGCCTCACGGAAATATTGCTCCGGAGCTTGTCGTCGAGTCGATGCTGTCCGGCGTGTCACTCGATTTGCCTGAGTCATTGGCTAAGACGCGGGAACAAAAAATACCTTTGTCGTTGACGTTTAGCTTAGGCGATAAACAGTTATTACCGCTGATGCTAAATTACGACAATAAACTGAAAGCGGCTATTCAGTTGGATACCAGGCAGAAGACTCTCTATTCAGGGCATGTCCTGGTGGGGACCGGTGAGGTCGCCCAGACTCAGGAAGCAGGATTAAAGCTGGAGATCAATCGTGAGCGGTTGGCATTGCAAGACTGGTTGGGCTTGGCTGCTGCCCAAGGCGCGGGAGATGGTGTCAGGGAACTGAAGATTCACAGCGATCATGCGTTGTGGAAGAAAACCGATATAGGTCTTTTCGATCTGGCCTTGAAGCATAATGACAGCTATTGGACCGGGGCTATAGCCGGATCATTCGCAAAGGGAAAAATCCGGATTCCTGTTGATTTTACTAATCCGCCGGGAGCGGATTTGCACGCGCAGCGCCCGAAGGGGGACGGGCAGGGACAGTCCGGCATGACAAGCACAGACAGAATCAATCTGGATATGGAACTATTGGATCTTTCGGCATTAAAGCAAATAGGGGCAAAACAGGCTTCGCCTCTCCAGGCGGTATCGCCGGAGCTTATGCCTTTATTGACGGTCACCAGTCAAAAAACGCTGTGGCAGTCGATCGATTTGGGCCGGTTGTCATTGGAAACCGAGCGTATACCGGGCGGCATGGGTTTTAAGAACGTTGAGCTGTCGGGAGAAAACCAAAAGCTGGTTTTGTCGGGCGACTGGCAAGCAAACGGAGGGCAAGCGGTCACACATACCCAAGGCCATCTGGACGTGCCTCGTGCCGGGCAAATGCTGGCACAGCTGGGCATTACCAAAGACCTGACCGAAACCAGCGCAGCCGTTGATTTTACCGTTGAGTGGAACGCGGCGCCGTATCAATTTTCGTTGGCGGATTTGAAAGGCCGGCTGGATATTAAGCTCAAAAACGGACGTATTTTAAGTATAGAACCCGGATTCGGCCGGGTGCTGGGAATGCTGGCGCTGGCTCAGTGGATAAAGCGCGCGCAGCTTGATTTCAGCGATATTTATGCAGAAGGATTGACGTTTAACAGCATCAAGGGGCATTTTGATTTGGCTGGCGGAATCGCATCAACTCATGATTTAGTTGTCGATGCCGTCCCTGCAAAAATTGCTATCAGCGGGGACACCAATCTGGTAAGTCAAACGGTTGACCATATTATTGATGTCACACCTAAAAGTGCCGATGCAGTGCCTATTGCTGGTACAATTATGGGTAAAGTAGCGGCCTTGGTTGGGCGGTCTTTGACAGGTAAAGACCAGGAAGGGTTTTTCTTTGGTTCCCAATATCTGGTAAAAGGTGCGTGGGGAAATGCAGAAATTATTCCGATGCATAAAAACGATGGATTGTTACAGAAAACCTGGAACGGCATTACCGACTTTCCATGGCTACGGCAAGAAGAAACTACGCAGCAGTTAGAAAAATAGAACGCGGATGATTAAGATTAAATAAGATTTTCATCGAATACTCTGCGATGATCATATTCATCTGCGTTCCATTGTATTCGGTGGCTGAGTGGTTATAAATTAAAGAGAGAACAATATGAGTAGATGTGCGGCCATACAAATGGCATCGAGTCCCAATATCAGCGCTAACTTGCTGGAAGCCGACAAGCTGATAGCGGAAGCGGTTAAAGCGGGCGCAAAACTGGTGGCTTTGCCGGAGAATTTTGCCCTGATGGGCGATCATGAACTGGACAAAATCAAGGCAAAGGAAGTCGACGGTTCAGGGCCTATCCAGAATTTTTTGGCGTCGGTCGCTAAAAAATACGGCGTCTGGGTGGTTGGCGGCACCATTCCGATAGTCGGCGACGACAGCAATAAAGTACGGGCGGCTTGTCTGGTTTATAACGACCAGGGCGAACGGGTTGCACGCTACGATAAAGTGCATTTGTTCGATGTCAGCGTTCCGGGCAGCAATGACGTTTACCGCGAATCCGACTCTATTGAAGCGGGCGCTGACATGTTGGTGATTGACACGCCTTTCGGCAGGCTGGGCGTCGCGGTCTGTTACGATCTGCGCTTTCCCGAGTTTTTCCGTAAGATGGACATGGAAATACTGGTCATTCCGTCAGCATTTACCGCAGAAACAGGAGCCGCTCACTGGGAGTTGCTGCTGCGTGCGCGTGCCGTGGAAAACCTGTGTTATGTGGTTGCGCCGAATCAGGGCGGTTTTCATCTTAATGGCCGTAAAACGTTCGGGCACAGCATGGTTATCGATCCGTGGGGTGTGGTGCTGGATTGCTATAAAACCGGCGGCGGCTTTGTCTCCGCTGAAATAGATCTGGAGCGTCTGGAAAAAGTGCGGGGCGCATTTCCGGCGTTGAACCATCGTCGTTTTTTTTGAGGAAACTATGCGCGTAATAGTTAAAAGTTTATTGTTGACCGGTTTTCTGGTTTCCTGCGGAACCACGGAAGAAAATCGTTACCGCAACACCGAAGCCCTTGAGCGTCCGCCAATTGTGACTAACAGCAGTCCGACCAAGGAGCAGCGCGTTGTCGACAGCAGCTCTATTCCGAAGAAAAAAGACCGTACTGGCTTAGGCTCGGATGTTTACCTGAGTACGCCGACGCAGCTGGTGATCAAGCAGTCTTTTGGTGACGCGTGGAACACCTTAAACCGGGCGTTGAAGCAAAGCGGCATCAAAATAACCGATCATGAACGTGATAAGGGGCTTTTTTATGTCACTCAGGATACAACGGATACCAACAGTTTTTTTGCAAAAGCGACTGCTTTTTTAAGCGATGATGCGGCCATCTATCTGCTGACCGTAAAACAAGAAGGCGAAGAAACAAGGGTGACTGCGACTGTAGCCAATGCGGCCGAACAAAGCAGCGCGACTCAGGATGGTACGCCGCCTCCGTCTGCCGAAGGTGCGGAAGACCTGTTGCAATTATTGTTCAAGACCTTGCGCGATAAGCTGGAAGAAGAATGATGAAGGCGCAGGGCAAAGGGCTAAAGGCGAAAGAACGTCGTTTTGCACCTTTGGCCCTTTGCCTTTTACTTTAAACCTCTATTATTGATTTTTTGATGGAAATACTAAACCTTGCACGACAAGCTATCTTAATACCGGCCGGTATTCAGGATGGCGATATTGAAAAGATTATGAACCGGTTGCTCAGCTCGCCGGTTGATGCGGCGGATATTTACTTTCAATCCAGCCATTTCGAATCTTGGGTCATGGAAGGCGGCATCATTAAAGAAGGCAGCCATAATATCGAGCAGGGCGCTGGGGTGCGTGCGGTATTCGGCGAAAAAACCGGCTTTGCCTACAGCGACCGGATTGAGCTGCCGGTGCTGTTGGAGGCGGCTAATAATGTTAAAGCTATCGTCCGACAAGGGCAGGATGCAGATCCTTCGCATTGCAAGGTCACCACAAAAGCCGCGGCTTGGACGAACTATTACGCTACGCAAAATCCGTTAAAATCGCTGGAAGACCAGCAGAAAATCGATTTATTGCGTCGTGTAGACAGCGAAACGCGCAAACTGGACAGCCGGATTGAAGAAGTTATCGTCAGCCTGGTCGGGGTTCATGAGCATATTCTGGTGGCCAGGCAAGACGGTTCTTTGGTTGCCGATGTGCGGCCTTTGGTGCGGATGAATGTCGCCGTCATCGTCGAGCAAAACGGTCAGCGCGAACAGGGCAGCATGGGCGGCGGCGGGCGTAGCGATTACAGCTATTTTATCGATGGAGATACTGCGTTAGCATACGGCCGCGAAGCCGTAAGACAGGCGCTGGTTAATCTGGAAGCCGTCGAAGCCCCGGCCGGTAATATGACTGTCGTATTGGGCTCGGGTTGGCCGGGCATTTTACTGCATGAGGCCATCGGTCACGGTCTGGAAGGCGACTTTAACCGCAAAGGCACCTCGGCATTCAGCGGTCGCGTCGGCGAGCGGGTGGCGTCCGATTTATGCACCGTAGTCGATGACGGCACCTTGCCGGGACGGCGCGGTTCGTTAAGCATCGATGATGAAGGCACGCCGACGGAACTTACCGTATTGATCGAAAACGGCATACTCAAAGGCTACATGCAGGACCAGCTCAATGCCCGGCTAATGGGCGTTAATTCCACAGGCAACGGGCGGCGCGAATCCTACGCGCATCTGCCGATGCCGCGCATGACCAACACCTATATGTTGCCGGGACAGCATGATCCCGAAGAAATCATAAAATCGGTAAAAAAAGGCCTGTATGCCAAAAACTTCGGCGGCGGGCAGGTCGATATTACCTCGGGCAAGTTTGTGTTTTCCGCCAGCGAAGCCTATCTGATCGAAAACGGCAAAATAACCCGTGCCGTCAAAGGCGCGACGCTGATCGGCAACGGGCCGGAGGTGTTAACCAAGGTGTCTATGGTCGGCACCGATCTGGCGCTGGATAGCGGCGTAGGCTCCTGCGGCAAGGACGGTCAAAGCGTGCCGGTCGGCGTCGGGCAGCCTACGTTGAAGATTGATGGGTTGACGGTTGGCGGGACGAGTGTTTAGGTGTAATTGATGTCAAAGTTAGGAAAGCATAAAAGCCGAACTTTCGCTTCATGAAAAAATACTTTTTGCAGCAGTAGCTATCATGATTACTTTAGTCGGCTGGACGGCAGCAAACTATCTTGTCGTTAAAAGCTGGTTGTTATTTATGGCGTTGCTGGCCATAGTTGGCATCAGTATATTTATTGTTTACCAGTATCGCATTATCAAAAAATTGATAAAGGAGTTAATCGATGTTTAATACTATTATCATGTTTTTAATTGCTACAGTTTTTGTAGCTTTAATCAGTTATTTTGCCTGGGATTCTTATCAAGATTTCAAGGATCACGAATCAAAATAGTGCGTCATTTCTTTTTGCAGATAGAGCCGTGAAAATTAAATATTTTGAAGATACGGATACGGCATTGCTGGAGTTTGTAGGTTGGATTAGCGTAGCGTAACCCAACAATCGGAATGACTTATGTCGGGTTACGCTACGCTAACCCGACCTACACAGAATTAGAGAAAATAGTGCAAAATCACGAACAAATCAACCGCTTGAAAAACACCGTTCAGTCCATATTGGACGAGGCCGCAAAGCAAGGTGCCAGTGCCGCAGAAGCGGGCTTGAGCCAGGAAAACGGCTTGTCCGTATCGGTGCGTCTGGGCGATGTCGAAACCATTGAGCATCATTGCGATCAGGGGCTGGGCGTGACCGTTTATTTTGGCAAGCGCAAAGGTTCTGCCAGCACCACGGATTTGTCGCCCGCTTCGATCAAGGAAACGGTCAGTGCGGCATGCAGCATCGCCCGTTACACCAGCGAAGACGAGTATTCAGGACTGCCGGAAAAAGAATTGTTGGCTACCGAATTTCCCGACCTTGATCTTAATCATCCGTGGGATATTGGTGTTGACGGGGCTATTGCCTTGGCCATTGAATGCGAAGATGCGGCACGGTCTTATCATGAGGAAATCACCAATTCCGAAGGCGCGTCGGTTGATACGCATCAGGGCATCCGGGTGATGGGCAATACGCTGGGCTTTCTTCAAGGCTATGCCTCAACCCGCCATTCTTTGAGCTGTTCGGTATTGGCGCAACGCGGCGACAGCATGCAGCGCGATTACTGGTACACCGTGGCAAGAAATGCGCGCGATTTGGAATCCGCAGTCAGCGTGGGCAACAAAGCGGCCGAGCGGACGCTTCGGCGTTTGCAGGCCCGCAGCCTCAGCACGCGGCAGTGTCCGGTGCTGTATTGCGCGGAAACCGCTTCCGGTTTGCTAAGTTCGTTTATCGGCGCAATCAGCGGCGGTAATTTGTATCGCAAATCGTCATTTTTGCTGGATGCATTGGATACCCGAGTTTTTCCTGAATTTGTCCGTATCCATGAGCAGCCCTACCTCAAAGGCGCTTTGGGCAGTGGGGCGTATGACGGTGAAGGTGTCGCCACCCAAACTCGCGATATCGTCAGCGACGGTATTTTGCGCGGCTATGTGTTGAGCACCTATTCCGCCCGCAAGCTGGGAATGCGCAGTACAGGCAATGCCGGTGGTGTACATAATTTAACGATTGATCCGGGCAAACTTGATTATCAGGGCCTGTTAAAAGAACTGAATACCGGTTTGTTGGTCACCGAACTGATGGGGCAGGGCGTCAATATGGTAACCGGCGATTATTCGCGTGGCGCTGCCGGATTCTGGGTGGAAAACGGCGAAATCCAGTATCCGGTTGAGGAAATCACCATTGCCGGTAATTTGAAAGACATGCTTAAAAACATCGTTGCCGTGGGCAATGACGTCGATTATCGCGGCAATATCCGTACCGGCTCCATACTGGTTGAGCGGATGTCGATTGCCGGGGAATAAGTGGATCAATTCACCGCGAAGACACGAAGCTCACCTTATTTTTCTTCGTGAACTTCGTGTCTTCGCGGTGAGATGTCTTATATCATAAGCTTTTAACAATATCTTCGATCAACTGCGGGCCGCGATAAATAAGCCCGCTGTATATCTGCACCAGACTCGCTCCGGCTGTTAATTTTTCCTGTGCATCGTTCGCAGTTAAAATCCCGCCTGCCGCAATAATAGGAATCTTGCCATTCAGTTCCGCCGCCAATCCACGCACGACCAACGTAGACTTTTCCTTAACCGGCGCGCCGCTCAATCCGCCAGCTTCATCGGCCAGCGGATGCCCGGCAATCAGGTCGCGGGCAATGGTGGTGTTGGTTGCAATCACGCCGTCAATTTCAAACTCCAGCAACAGTTTGGCGATATGGATTATTTCATCGTCGGTCAGATCGGGCGCGATTTTCAGGGCTAAGGGCACGTATTTTCCGTGTTCCTGTTGCAGTTTCAGTTGTTCTTCTTTTAAGGCGGAAATCAGGCTTTTGATTTCATCGCCCTGCTGTAACTGGCGTAGATTATTGGTGTTCGGGGAGGAAATATTAATGGTGATGTAGCTGGCAGATGTATAGGCCTTGCGCAAACCGATCAAATAATCGTCCGCCGCATTCTCAATTGGTGTGTCGAAATTTTTGCCGATATTAATGCCCAGAATGCCGCAGTAACGGCTTTGTTTTACCTGAGTCAGCAGGTGGTCTATGCCCAGATTGTTAAAGCCCATGCGGTTGATGATCGCCTGATGCTCAGGCAGCCTGAACAAGCGCGGTTTCGGGTTGCCCGGTTGCGGGCGCGGCGTTACCGTGCCTATTTCGACAAAGCCGAAACCCAGTGCGGCCAGCGCATTAATATAATCGCCGTTTTTATCCAGGCCGGCGGCAAGTCCGACCGGGTTTTTAAAATCCAGTCCCATGACGTTGACAGGTTTGCGGTCAATTTCCGGGTAGATGAGTTTGGACAAGCCCGAAATATAGGCCGCGTTCAGCAGTTTAAGCGTCACTTCGTGAGCGGTTTCCGGATCCAGGGAAAATAACAGGGGGCGTAGTAACGGATAAAGATTCATAAATGTGGCTAATAGAAGTTCATGTAGTGGAGGCTACCGGCCGGCCGCCCATTAAAATCAGTGTGTGCTGTTGAGTTGATAAGGCTCCGGCGCTACCTGTGTCGTGCGCTGCAAAACAAGATCGACCAGCAGTTGCGCCGATGCAGGCCCCATCGCCAAGCCGTTTCTAAAATGACCGGCATTAATGCATAAATTGTCGATTTCGGGATGTTTATCGATATACGGTATGCCGTGTTCAGTGCCCGGTCTTAATCCGGCCCAGTGTTTAATTAGCGGGCAGTCGTTAAGTGATGGTAACAGGTTTAGTGCAAATGCATTCAGCCGGTCTCGGGCTTGTGTCGTAGTTGTCTTATTAAAGTCATCCTGTTCTACCGTGCTGCCCGCCAGAATCTTACCGTCACGTCGTGGAATAAGATATTGATCGCCATCCAGTACCATGTAACTCAGTGTTTCCGGTTGGGCATCAAATAACAGCATTTGTCCTTTAACGGGCGCTATTTTCGGAGCATCGTCGATGGCTGCGGGAAAGCACTGCCGAAACAACTGACCGGTCCAGGCGCCCGCAGTGATAATCAACTGGTTGACCGCGAACTGACCGGATGAGGTTTGTATTGAGGTAATGCGGTTTTTAGTGAGGTTAATGGAGGTTAGCTCGCAATGTTCTAGTAGCGTAGCGCCTTTGTTAAGCAGGTCTTGTTTTAATGATTTAACCAGTCTTGGATTGCGCGCTTGGGCAATCTCGGGTAGCCAAAGCGGCTGGTCGGGGACTGTATTAAGCATGTTAAAAAAATCCGCACCGGCGGGCCGATATGAAATAGCGTTAGCATCGCACCAATTAACAGCCGCAGTAAGGTCTGGATTTTTAACGATCAGTAAACCGCAGGGATTCCATTCCGGGTCTATCAGGGTTTCGTCAGTTAGTTGCGAGGCCAAGGCGGGATAGAGTTTCAGGCTTTGTAGCACCAGGCGAGTGATGGCATCCGATTGTCGCCACGGGTAGAGCGGCAGCAAAATGCCGCCGCCCGCCCAGGATGACTCCTGGCCCAGCTCGTTTTTTTCAATAATCGTGACGGTAGCGCCAGCTTTAATAAACTCGCGGGCAGTTAACAGGCCGATAATGCCGCCGCCAATGATGGTAATATCCGGGGTGTTGGTCATGTGTGTTGGTAAAAAATCAGTGCAAAAAATAAATATTCTTGTTGGTGGGTAGGGCTAAACAGTTAATTATAACTACCGCGACTATGGTTGGTTTGTTATTAGTAAGCCGCCTGTTTGCTAACATTCACATAAATTATTGAAACCAATATATATGGTATATGGTTTTGGCTTGGTGCGTGAGTGGTGATTAAAAAATCGTTTGAACCAAGCGGGTAAGTCGCATTTTCTTAGCTTGGCGCGAATGTTGCCCTATTGCTCGGCTGTAAAGTCGTTTTATTTTACCGTAAAGAAGCGAGAAGAATCTTTAACTGTTGTTTGAATATATGGGTTGGAGAAATTGTTGTTTTTTGCATACAAGTAGATGTTTCGAATTAGGAGTATCTTTATAGTCATTGATAAATAAGGATTAATTAATATTAAAAAAATGGCGTTAAAACTTGTAGGGATTTAGTTTAGCTGCTACTATTATCACCGGAAGATGGGCTTTGTTGTATTAGAGCAAATTTTTATAAAATAACAACCTCATGAGGGGGATAAATGATCAATAAAACTAAACTAGCGCTGGGCATTGCGGCGGCAACATTAACAATGACCGGCGCATTGGTTTCTCCACAAGCGATGGCTGTCTCAAAAGCAGATCGCGTTGCAGAAGCGGCAAATAATAAAGTGGACGCATTGGAAGCTCAAATGCAGGCAATGCAGGCTGAATTAAGCAGATTAAGAGCGGAAACGAGCCGTCCTCGTTCTAGCGCAGACGCTAGTAAAGTTCAGGAACTGGATCAGTGGATGAACTCGGTTAAGAGTGCGCCTGTGAAGGTAGCAGAAAAAGACCACTTATTCTCTGTTCGTGGCGGCTGGATGCATTTCAATGATAATCGCGATGGTAATTCTGCTACTTTAGGTAATACTGGTCCTAATGCCACTACCTTCAGTGCTGATAGAGATGCCCATTATTATGGCGGCGCTATAGATTTCAATATGAACAATGATCTGTTCGGCTTGATGGATCATACCTCTTTCGGCATTGAATTCGGTGTTGAGTATGCGCAGTTAGGGCACAGTAAGCCTAATGGTTTGGGCGGACAGCAAGCTAATGTAAATCAGTTAAGAATTAATGCGTCACCCAAAATCAAATTTATGCACGGTAACAAATTCAGGCCGTGGTTGATTCCTGCCGGTTTAGACATCAACATTATCAGTCCGCCATCTCAAGCGATTACCGTGCTGAGCACAGGTATGCAGTTCGGTACTGGTGCAGAGTATGAAATACTGAAAGGTATTGTGATCGGTGCTGACGGTCGTTACCATAAAGCCTTTAATAGCGTCGACGGCGTTGACACTGACGGCTTTACATTGGGCGGTTCTGTCGGTTTCAAGTTCTAAGCTTAAATACTTAGAGACACCCGAAAAGGGTATAAAGGGAGGGTTTCAAACCCCTCCCTTTTTTTATGTTTGAAGAATTAAAAAGAGGTGCAAGGTAAGGGCTCAAGGTAAAATAGCATTTTTTCCGGTTCTTGCCTGGAAACAAATCAAATTTGACGCTACAAACCATGAAAACCCTTTATCCCGAAATTTTGCCTTATCAAACGTTTTTCCTGAAAACCGGCAGTAAACACGCTGTGTATGTGGAGCAAAGCGGCAACCCTGACGGCATTCCTGTTATTTTTCTGCACGGTGGACCGTGTTCCGGCACCAAGCCGGATCACCGGCGTTTTTTTAATCCCAAGCTTTATCGCATTATTCTGTTCGATCAGCGCGGCTGCGGCTTGTCGTTGCCTTTTGGCGAGCTGGAAAACAATACCACCCAGGATTTAATCGATGATATGGAGCGTATCCGTAATCAGCTGGTTATTGATCAATGGCTGGTATTTGGTGGTTCGTGGGGCGGAGCGCTGGCTTTATTGTATGCCCAGCAGCATAAAGATAAAGTAATGGGTTTGATTGTTCGCGCGGTATTTCTGGCGCGGCAGCAGGATTTGGACTGGTTTGCCAAGAATGGCGCAGGCAAGATTTATCCCGAGCAATGGCAGCGATTGATTGAAAGTATCCCGGAACAGGGGCGGGACAATCCGGTGCAAGGGCTGTGCGATGTATTATGGGGGGAAGACGAGATAGCGCAAAGACGGGCCGCCAAGGAGTGGATGACCTGGGGAGCGCAAGTATCATTAGGCAACGATTATCAGCCGAGTCCGAAAGACGCTCATGCGACGGAGAAAATGGTTAAACAGGTCTGTATGGAATTGCATTACGCCAGGCAACATTATTTTATTGGGGAAAACCAGATACTGGATAACTGCAGCGGTTTGGATGAAATTTCAACGGTTATTATTCATGGACGCCATGATTTTGTCTGCCCGATGGAAGCCGGTTACAGTCTGCGTAAGGTATTGCCGAATGCCGAATATATCGTATTACCGAATGCCGGGCATGTTGCTCAGGGCAAAGAAATGATTAATGCGTTGGTTGCAGCAACCGACAAGTTTGCAGAACAGCAATGACGATAATCAAAAATCGTCCTGAATTTGCATTCAGCTGCCCCATAAAGCCATAAATGCTTTATCATTAATACAAATTAATAAGCCCTCCAGATTGCCGCAACTTATGGAAAACACGTTTGAAACGCCAAATCCATAATGCCTTGGACGACTGGAAGCACATTTTTATACCGATAAATGAAATTACATGATGAAAAGCTCCGCAAACTGGGCTTAGCTGTTATTCAGGTGGAAACACAGGCGATTGCCGCATTGGCCGACCGGATTAATGACGATTTTGTGTTTGCCTGTAAGTTGATGTTCAATTGTAACGGTCGTGTTGTGGTTACCGGCATGGGTAAATCAGGGCATATTGCCGGTAAAATTGCCGCGACCTTAGCCAGTACCGGAACGCCGGCTTTTTTTGTGCATTCGGGCGAAGCCAGTCATGGCGATTTGGGTATGATTACCCGGCAGGATGTCGTGCTGGCTTTATCGAATTCCGGGGAAACCGAGGAAGTTTTAACGATATTGCCGATTATTAAGCGACTGGGCGTACCGTTAATAGCCATGACCGGAAATCCGGCCTCAACGCTGGCCAAATTTGCCACCACCCATATCAACGTGGCTGTTGAGCAAGAAGCTTGCCCTCTGGGCCTTGCGCCTACCTCCAGTACCACGGCGGCCTTGGTGATGGGCGATGCGCTGGCGGTTTCCTTGCTTGAGGCGCGCGGCTTTACCCGCGATGATTTTGCCTTGTCTCATCCCGGCGGCAGTTTGGGCAAACGGCTGTTATTGATGGTGGGTGATATTATGCATGCCGATGAGAAAGTGCCTATCGTTTCGGAGTCTGCGCTTATCAGTCATGCCTTGCTGGAAATGACCGAAAAAAAGCTGGGCATGACGGCGATTGTCGACGCGGATAATCGCGTCGCTGGCATTTTTACCGACGGCGATTTGCGGCGGATGCTGAGCAGAAACCTTGATATACACAAGACCGCTATCACCGAAGTCATGACCCCTAATTGCGCGGTTATTTCTGCGGATATTCTGGCGGCCGAAGCCATGCAAATTATGGAACGAAAAAAGATTAACGCGTTAATTGTTGTTGATGGGCAGCAAAGAGCGATAGGCGCTTTGAATATGCATGACCTGATTCGTGCAGGAATCGTGTGATGACGGACATACAAAATAAGTTGGCTATTTTGGAAAAAGCCAAGAAGCTCAAATTGCTGATTCTCGACGTGGACGGCGTATTGACGGACGGCAGGTTGTTTTTTGACGCTGAGGGCAACGAATACAAGTCGTTTCACGCGAGGGACGGTCACGGTATCAAGTTGCTGCGGCAGACCGGCGTCGAGGTCGCGGTTATTTCCGGGCGTAAATCAAGCTCGGTTGCGCTACGTATGAAAAACCTGGGCATTGAGCACGTGTATCAGGGCCATGAAAATAAAATCGCCGCGTTTAATGAGATTATTGAGCTTATGGGTATAACCCATGAACAGGCGGCCCACGTCGGCGATGATTTGCTGGATTTGCCGATAATGATCAGGGTGGGCCTGGCGATTGCGGTTAATGATGCCAACTTTGCCGTTAAACAGCGCGCCGATTGGTGTACGACGTTGCCTGGAGGGCAGGGCGCAGTCAGGGAGGTCTGTGATTTTATTATGCAGGCGCAAGGACGTTTTGATGAAATATTGAATGCTTACCTGACTCGCGAGAGCACGAAGTGACATGACCCGGTTAAATGGAAATTATAGTTATCTGTATCTGGTCATTATCGCGGCAATGAGCTGGTGGCTGATTAAATTGACCGGTTCTGATGAGTTTGGTCGCATAGCGGTCCCGGCGCACAGTCCTGATTATTTCAGCAACGGCTATACGAAATGGGAAATGGGCGAGCTTGGCAGGCCGAAAAGTAAATTGATTGCTGATGAAATGATTCATTACAGCGATGACAGCACCACGCACATGGTAAAGCCATTAATGTTTTTTTATAACGAGAAAACGCCGCCGTGGATAATTAAGTCCGAAACCGGTGTTTTGTCTGCTGATGGTAAGGATTTGTTGCTAACCGGCAAGGTCTATGTTGACAGGGCTGCTGCGGTGGGCGTCAGGGAGCTTAAAATCTATACCTTCAACTTAAAAGTAAAGCCGGAAACCAGTTATGCAGAAACGGATGCGTGGGCAGAGTTGATCAGTTTGCCAAACTGGACTACAGGTGTCGGTATGAAGCTGACTTTTGCGGAACCGATCCATCTGGAATTGCTCTCTAATGTAAAGGGTAACTATGAAACAAAATAAAAACCTTCGCTGCCGCATGTTACGTGGGAGTGGCTGCTGTTTACTGTTATTGGCGCTTTATAGCGCGGGTGCTTACGCCTTGGAAAGCGACGGCGATCAGCCGATCATTATCGATTCAAATACGGCGACTTATGATGATGTAAAAGCCACCAGCACTTATACCGGTAATGTGATCTCAATTCAGGGCAGCATTCGGGTGAACTCGGATAAGCTGGTCGTTTATTTTATAGACGGTGAAGCTGATAAAATGGTGTTTACAGGCAATCTCGCCAAATTTAAACAAACGCCTAACGAGGGCGACCAGGATATAACCGGTGAAGCGTTAACAGGCGAGTATTATCCTAAAAAGAATTTGTTGATTTTGATTGATAAAGCCACCGTCTGGCAAGGCAGCGGCGCTTATTCCAGTGACTTGATTGAATACGATTTGAAAACCTCGCTGGTTAAAGCGGGAGAAAAAGAATCCGCCGGTAAACGCGTCCATGTCGTATTGCAGCCGAAAGCTAAAGAACAGCCGGCCGCGAAGGGCGATGGCAAATGATGGGGCGCAGGGTTGAGGGTATGACGTGCAGGGCGCAAGATACCAAACGATGTTCTTTTTATTTTTCACCTTTCACCCTTTAAACATGACCAGACTAGCCGCAAAACAGCTGATTAAGAGCTACAATAAACGCAATGTGGTTAACGGTGTTTCATTGCATGTCGATACCGGTGAAGTTGTTGGTTTACTGGGGCCTAACGGTGCAGGAAAAACTACCAGTTTTTACATGATGGTGGGCCTGATTAAAGCGGATGAAGGTGAAATTACCCTGGATTCGCAGGTCATTACCCATCATCCCATGCATTTGAGGGCGCAATTAGGGATAGGTTATTTGCCGCAGGAGCCCTCGGTTTTTCGAAAACTGAGTGTGGCGGACAACTTGCGTGCAGTTTTACAAATCCGTTCCGATTTAACGCAAGGACAGGCGGAATTGGTGATTGAGGAATTGTTGCAGGAGTTTCATATCCTTCATCTGCGCGACCAAACTGCTTTGGGCTTGTCGGGCGGTGAAAGGCGGCGTGTCGAAATTGCCAGGGCATTGGCGACCAACCCTCAGTTTATATTGCTGGACGAGCCTTTTGCCGGTGTTGATCCGATATCGGTAGACGATATAAAAAAAATCATCGAGCATTTGAAATATCGCGGCATTGGCGTATTAATTACCGAACATAATGTCAGGGAAACATTAGGCATTTGTGATCGTGCGTATATACTTAACGACGGCAGGGTGATCGCCGAAGGCGGCGCGGAGGCTATCGTTGCCAATGAGGAAGTGCGTAAAGTTTATTTAGGTAATAACTTTAGTCTTTAATTTAGGGGGCAATCTCTTGCAGTTGTCCTAACCAAGAACAGAGTAACCACAGGGGACATCCCCTACTAAATTGTGTGACCGAATGAAACAATCCTTACATCTTCGACTGGGTCAACAACTGGCTATGACGCCGCAATTGCAGCAGGCGATCAAGTTGTTGCAGATGTCGACATTAGAATTGCAGCAGGAAATTCAGCAGGCTCTTGAGTCTAATATGATGCTGGAAGTTAATGAGGAAGAAAACACCGTTCAGGAAGCCGAAATAACGCCGGAGAAAAAAGTTGATAATACCGATTTGCTGACCAGTCAAGGTTCGCAAACGGATATGCCGGATGAGTTGCCCATTGATTCTTCTTGGGATGATGTTTATGAATACGCCATGGAGTCGGGCGCCAATTCAGCTGAGACTGTTGAATTTGAAACGCAACGTAGTAAATCCTCAACCTTGCTGGATCATTTGCTATGGCAAGTGGAGTTGACCTCCTTTTCAGAGCGGGATCATGCCATTGCCATGGCTATTATTGATTCGATCAATGAAGACGGCTATCTGAGCAGTAGTCCCGAAGAAATTTTTCAGGGCTTGCAGAGCCAATTAGACGATCTGGATTTCGACGAAGTGAACGCGGTGCTGCACAGGGTACAAAATTTCGACCCGGCCGGCGTTGCAGCGATAGATTTAAAAGATTGTTTGAGATTACAAATACAGCAGTTGCCGGAGGGTGCGCCTTATAAAGAGGAGGCGCTGACTCTGGTTACCCGATATTTGGATTTGTTGGCTACGCATGAGCAGTCAAAACTCATGCGTAAGTTGGGCGTGACAGAGCGGCAGCTGGATGAGGTGGTGGCGTTAATCAGAACCCTGGATCCCAAGCCGGGCGCGCAGATACAAGATTCGGATTCCGAATATGTTATCCCCGATGTTTACGTGGTTAAACAAAACGATAAATGGCAAGTCAACCTGAATCCCGATATAGCGCCTAAATTGCGCATCAATCCCTTTTATTCAAGCATGATAAAAAGGGCGGATAACAGCAAGGATAATACCTGTATGAAAGATCATTTGCAGGAAGCAAGATGGTTTATTAAAAGTCTCCATAGCCGTAACGATACCTTATTACGTGTTGCCCGCTGTATCGTGGAAAAGCAAACCGGGTTTCTGGAACATGGCTCTATTGCCATGAAGTCCATGGTGTTAAGGGATATTGCCGAAGAACTGGAATTACACGAGTCGACTATATCCAGGGTGACAACGCAAAAATTTATGCATACCCCCAACGGTATTGTCGAGTTTAAGTATTTTTTTTCCAGTCATGTTTCAACAGAAGGAGGAGGGGAGTGCTCGTCTACGGCCATCAGGGCGTTTATTAAAGAGCTAATCAGCAATGAAAATCTGGCAAAACCGTTAAGTGATAGTAAAATAGCCGAGCTATTAAAAGAAAAGGGCATTAATGTTGCTAGAAGGACAATTGCCAAGTATCGTGAAGCGATGCTCATTTCATCATCAAGCCAGCGTAAGCGCATTTTATAACGCTATCTGGCACCCATAAAAAAACCAATCATTCACCATTAAAGGAGTTCATCTCATGCAAGTCATCGTAACAGGCCATCATCTTGAAGTAACCGACGCGTTAAAAGCCCACATCGACTCAAAATTTGAAAAATTAGCACGTCATTTTGATAATGTTACCGATGTACACGTCATTTTAAGCGTGGAAAAGTTAATTCAAAAGGCTGAAGCAACGCTGCAATTGAGCGGCGCTAAATTGTTCGCCGAAGATCATCAGGAAGATATGTATGCAGCCATTGATGCTATGGTGGATAAGTTAGATCGTCAAATTATCAAGCATAAAGAAAAAACCGGACAGCATAGATAAGATAGGCAAAAGACGAAAGGCGAAGGGCTGAAAAAGCTTTCTTTGCCTTTCGCCCTTGGCCCTTCGCCTGATTTCTTATGAAACTATTAATCGTCAGCGGTCTTTCCGGTTCCGGTAAAAGTATCGCCTTGGATACGCTGGAAGATTGCGGCTATTACTGCATCGATAATCTACCCGTGACCTTGCTGGAAGACTTTATTAACCATGTCATGCTGGTGGATAAGCTTACCTATGCAAAAACGGCCATAGGCATTGATGCCAGGAATCAGAGCGAAAGCCTGGCCAATTTTTCCGAAAGCCTGGAGCTAATACGCAATAAGCAGATTGATTGCGAAATCATCTTTATGCAGGCCGAAGAGTCTACCTTATTGAAACGCTATAGCGAAACCCGACGACGGCATCCGTTGACGGATTCGAATGTGCCGTTAAGAGAAGCGTTGAAAATTGAAAAGGAAATGTTGACGCAGGTTGCCAGGCACGCCAGCGTGGTCATCGATACCAGTCGAACGCATTACCACGAGTTACGTGAACTTATCAGGGACCAGGTCGGCGAAAGGGATGTCAGGCATATTTCCTTGCAGTTTCAATCCTTCGGGTTCAAACATGGCGTTCCATTGGATGCCGATTTTGTATTTGATGCCCGCAGTTTGCCGAATCCTTATTGGATTCCGGAGTTGCGCGGATTAACAGGAAAAGATCAGCCGGTAATCGACTTTCTTAATGAACAAGAACTGGTTGCCGAGCTTTTTAAAGATATTACGGTTTTTCTTGAGCGCTGGATTCCCCGATTCGAGGCGGAAGGGCGCAGTTATTTGACGGTAGCGATAGGGTGTACAGGCGGTCAGCATCGCTCGGTTTATCTGGTGGATGCATTCGCCAAGCAGTTTAAAGGCCCTTTCTTGAATGTAATTGTCCGCCACCGGGAATTGCAATAAGTTTTTTGGAAGCTGTTTATCAAGTCAAAATAGTAGTGTAAAGACGTTGCAGTGCAACGTCTTTACAGCCGATTTATTTCAACGATAGCGTTTCAGCTCGACCTATCATCTCAATGGACAGCTTGTCTTCCTTACATAGCCAACCTATGGCGCGTTGAACATCATTTTTATTGATGCCTGTTTCAGTGGTAACTTTATTGACACTGGAGGGTCCGTTATTATCCAGATATTTCCAGACTATTCCTGCTGCATCGCCGATTGTATTAGACATAGTGGTCACCTTTAGCTTGGATTGTTGTGTTAAGAAATCTTGGTTTGATGTTCAGGCAGCACAATATTTAATTCCAGTGTCTCCTGAGTATCGTTTTGTTCAAAATTAACGGATATGGCATCTTGCTCTACGTTAACGTATTTTCGAATAACTTCCAGCAATTCTTTTTGCAATTGAGGAAGGTAAGAGGGTTGGTTTCTGGAGCTGCGTTCGTGAGCAACCAGAATTTGCAGTCTTTCCTTGGCGAGTGATGCCGAGCTGGCTTTAGATTTCTTAAAATAATCCAGTAAACTCATTATTTGCCTCCGAAAAGCTTCCCAAACAGGCCTTTCTTTTCATCAATGAATCGATGTGGTCTATCTTCGCCCAAATAGCGAGCAACAATATCCGCGTAAGCTTGGCCTGCGTCACTTTTTTCGTCAAGAATAACAGGTGTGCCGGAATTCGACGCATTGAGTACCGATTTTGATTCCGGGATAACGCCCAGCAAATGCAGCGATAAAATTTCCTGTACATCATCCACGCTTAACATTTCACCTAATTTAACCCGGTCCGGCGAGTAGCGTGACAACAGCAGGTATTCCCTGATAGGTTCTTCGTTTTGTTCGGCCCGACGTGATTTGCTGGATAAGATACCTAGCATACGATCAGAGTCCCTGACTGACGAGACTTCAGGGTTGGTTACAATAAACGCATCGTCGGCAAAATACATAGCCAAATGAGCGCCTTTTTCAATGCCGGCAGGGGAATCGCAGACTATGTATTTAAACTCTTTTTTGAGTTCGTCTAAAATTTTGCCTACACCTTCCTGGCTTAGGGCGTCCTTATCCCGAGTTTGCGAGGCAGGCAGAATGTAAAGCAGATTGCAGTTTTTATCGCGTATCAAGGCTTGGTTAAGACTTGCCTCGCCGTTGATGACGTTGACGAAATCATAAACAACGCGGCGCTCGCAACCCATGATTAAATCGAGGTTACGCAAACCCACATCAAAATCGATGACCGCTGTTTTGTGACCTTTTTTTGCAAGCCCCATGGCTATAGCGGCGCTTGTGGTTGTTTTACCAACGCCACCTTTACCCGATGTTACGACTATGATTCGTGCCACAAATTTTTCCTCCAAAGAGCAATATAAATTAAATATCTTTAATAACTAAAGTATGGTTTTGTAAGTAGATCTGAACGGGCTGGTTGAGAACGGCGCCATTTAAATCTTCGCTGATCTTGTAATTTCCGGCAATCGAAATAAGCTCAGCTTGTAAATCGGAACAGAAAATACGCGCTTCCGTATTGCCTTGTACGCCCGCCAGAGCCCGGCCTCTTAACGAGCCGTAAACATGAATATTGCCTTCGGCCATGATTTCAGCCCCGGCACTGACCTGAGCTAAAATGATCAAATCACCTGAAGCATAAATGCGTTGGCCGGAACGGACAGGATGGGTGATCAATGTAGCGGTTTCAGCAACGACTTGCGGTTCGGGTGTCGCTGCTTCAGGCTCAGGAGTTTGTTGTTTTTGCGTTCCGGAAGAGACCGCGGTGCTGTGGCCGGAATGTACGGGAATTCCAAGCTCCAATGCCTGTTGATTCTGTTGTGCAGCGCCGCCGCGTATGCCTATCGGTAACAAGCCCAGCTTGCGGATGATGTTGATGAGTTCGGTAACATCAATGTCGAGATCGTGTTTATTCAGTTCCTGTAAGTCAAACACCAACGGCGAGTTTTTGAAAAACTCAGGCGCCAGATGGATTTTTCCTTGTAATTGTTGTTCGATAGTAATGGCATCATTACTGACTAAAACCAAAACAGGCACAGAAAAAGTGCTGCTTTTAAATTCCAGTACGGGTGAGTGATGATCGTTCTGTTGAGAGTCTGTTGACATCCGTTAAATCTGGTTAGTCAGGGATTGTATTGATTCTAACATTGCTGGTAAAAAAAATCATTTTTACAGTGTTGATAGACAATTTCTTCTATAGGTCGGAGCGCTTCTGAGATAGGCGTTCGACCAAAAACCTTCCGCGTAATGCTATCCTCAGGATATTTCAATGAACCGATATTTTATCTTAATGGCAGTAGAAGGGCTGATGTTGACTGTAAAGAAGGCTTTATAAATGGCTGCGGTTATCAAAACCATTTGTTTTATATGGTGTTTGTTGTTCCAGTGAAGCGGTCTTAGCTTGCAATCTTGGACATTATCCTTTAACTTAGGAAGACATCCGTAAAGGCTAGGGGTGCTTCCTTGTTTCCATGTGCTTCGTGGGATAGGGCGGCTGAGAAAAACCCTTTGAACCTGACCCCGGTTAATACCGGCGTAGGAAAGCCCTGACTTCCCTGCGCCTTATTGTTTTGTTGTTGGAGATAAACATGAGCGCTGTCCTTAAAGAAGTTACGTCTACTGAAGCCAGTAGCGTAAAGATCGATTCCTACCCCGCATCGGAAAAAATATATGTTCAAGGCAGTCGCCCCGACATACAAGTTCCGATGCGTAAAATCACCTTATCCGATACTCCGGTGCATTTCGGCTCGGAAAAAGGCGCAGAAAAGAACCCGCCGCTTTATGTTTACGATACCTCGGGTGTTTACACCGATCCCAATGTCGAAGTCGACTTGAAAAAAGGTCTGGGCGCTATCCGTTCAGCCTGGATTGCAGAGCGAAACGATACCGAAGAATTGTCAGGCCCCAGCTCGGAATTCGGTCGTCAGCGTCTTGAAGATCCTGCTACCGCCGAACTGCGTTTTGAGCATATCCGCAAACCGCGCAGGGCGAAAGCCGGAAAAAACGTATCGCAAATGCACTATGCAAGACAGGGCATCATCACGCCGGAGATGGAATACATCGCCATTCGTGAGAACCAGAAAATGGAAGAAATGCGCCATTTGTGGAAAGACCAGCACCCCGGCGATTCTTTCGGCGCATCGATTCCCGATACCATTACCCCTGAGTTCGTCCGTGACGAAGTGGCCAGAGGCCGGGCGATTATTCCGTGCAACATCAACCATCCCGAGCTGGAGCCGATGATTATCGGCCGCAACTTCCTGGTTAAAATCAACGGTAATTTAGGCAACTCGGCGGTGACCTCGTCTATTGAGGAAGAAGTCGAAAAAATGCTCTGGGGTATTCGTTGGGGCGGCGATACCATCATGGATCTATCCACCGGCAAGAACATCCACGAAACCCGCGAGTGGATTTTACGCAACTCGCCGGTACCTATCGGCACTGTGCCTATCTATCAGGCGCTGGAAAAAGTCAACGGCAAAGCCGAAGACCTGACCTGGGAAATCTTTCGCGACACCTTGATCGAGCAAGCCGAGCAAGGCGTGGATTACTTTACCATCCATGCCGGGGTGCGTTTGCACCATGTACCGCTAACCGCAAAACGCATGACCGGCATCGTTTCGCGCGGCGGCTCGATCATGGCTAAATGGTGCCTGGCGCATCATACCGAAAGCTTTTTGTATACGCACTTTGAAGAAATCTGCGAAATCATGAAAGCCTACGATGTGTCTTTCTCATTAGGCGACGGCCTGCGTCCGGGTTCAATCTATGACGCTAATGATGCCGCGCAATTCGGGGAATTGGAAACGCTGGGCGAACTGACCAAAATCGCCTGGAAACACGATATTCAAACCATGATAGAAGGCCCGGGTCATGTGCCGTTGCACATGATCAAAGTCAACATGGAAAAACAGCTGGAAGAGTGCGGCGAAGCGCCTTTCTACACCTTGGGCCCGCTGACCACCGACATCGCTCCCGGTTACGACCACATTACCTCGGCGATAGGTGCGGCCAATATCGGCTGGTACGGTTGCGCGATGCTTTGTTACGTTACCCAAAAAGAGCATTTGGGCTTGCCGAACAAGCAGGATGTCCGTGAAGGTATTGTGACTTACAAAATCGCCGCCCATGCGGCCGACCTGGCTAAAGGCCATCCCGGTGCGCAGGCGCGCGATAACGCGATGTCCAAAGCGCGTTTTGAATTCCGCTGGGAAGATCAGTTCAATATCGGCCTCGATCCTGAAAAAGCCCGCGAATTTCATGATGAAACCTTGCCTAAGGATTCGGCCAAAGTCGCGCATTTTTGCTCCATGTGCGGCCCGCATTTCTGCTCGATGAAAATCAGCCAGGATGTGCGCGATTATGCCGCAGAAAAAGGCATTAAAGAAGAAGAGGCTTTATTAAAAGGCATGGATGAAAAATCCAAACAGTTCCTTGAAGAAGGCGCCGATATTTACCACAAAGTCTAAGAATATGAAGCCCTTCTCTTAACAGGGAAGGGCTTTGATCTATTTTATTCCTGTCATACAAGCTTCGCGTCACATTACTACATTGCTCTTGCGCCAGTTATTTGAAAAGAGTTTTTCCTTTGCCGCAGATAATAACTCTAATACACTTGCCCAAAATTAATAATGAGCGGAAATAAGGCAAACACAATGGGCGCTTATCAGCATATTTTACTGGCGGTTGATTATTCCGGGCATAGCGGAGTGGTTGCCCAACGAGCAAAGGATTTGGCGGCAAAACATCTGGCCAAATTGAGCATTATTCATGTGCTGGATAATATCCCGATGCCCGATACTGGTTACGGCACAGTGATTTCGCTAACTGAAGATTCAGGCTACGCGCTGCTTGAAGCTGAGAAAGTCCGGTTGATACAGATCGGAGAGCAGTTGGGTGTAGCCCCGGCTAACCGCTGGATGATTTGGGGAACACCCAAACAGGAGATTGTCCGGCTTGCCGAGCAAGAGCAGATCGATTTAATCATTGTCGGTTCCCATGGTCGGCATGGTCTGTCGCTATTGTTGGGTTCAACGGCCAATAGCGTTCTGCATTATTCTAAGTGCGATGTGATGGCGATTCGATTGGCAAATGATTAGCGCGGATTAGGTAGGGGCTGCCAAGCGGGCTGATTGGCCCAAAGATTATAAGAAGCATAGTGTGACCAGTAAATGTCACGAAAATATTATTCAAGGTTTACCGTCGTAGAATATTCGGTTACCGCCAACTTTAATAAACTCAGTTACAAAACTCTATTATGTTTAATCATCTTACTATTAAAACCCGCTTGTTACTGATTGTGGCTTTTTCGGCCGTTCTCGTGATTACCTTGGGGGCGCTCGGTTTGATCGGCATGCAAAAAACCAATGCCGGTTTAAAAACCGTTTACCTTGATAGAGCCGTTCCTTTAGCAGATCTTTCCGAAATTAAGGCCAGACAACTCGATACCCGTCTGAAAATCGCCCATATCTTTGCTTTTCCTGATGAAAAGGATAGAAATCTAAAAATAATAAATGCTAATACCGCTGTTATTAACAATATATGGAACGAGTACATACAAACTTACCTTACGGATGAAGAAAAAATATTGGTAGATAAATTTACTCTTATTAGAGATAAGTATTTTGCTGAGGGTTTGAATCCGGCTATTGAGTTGATCAAAGCAGGCGATAACGAAAAATTGGCGGCTCATATTCGCGAAACAATGCGCCCAATAAATCTTTCCGTTCTTGAAAATATTGACGCGTTAATAAAGTTACAAAAAGATATTGCCAAACAAGAATATGAAGCCGCACAAAGCCGTTATCAATTGCTGCTGAGTGTTGCAATAGCTATCGTTATTCTCGGTTTGATGACCCTGAGCTTGATTGGAATCATGTTGATTCGCGGCATTTCGGAGTCACTGAAATCGGCACAGCAGGCGGCCGCGGCTATTGCGGTCGGCGACCTGAACTCCGGCATTGATGTCGATAAAAAAGATGAAATAGGTGAATTGTTGCGTTCGATGAAGCTTATGCAGGATTCGATTAATAATTTTGTCTTGGCTCAGGCCGACATGGCGCGCAAACATGCACAAGGCTGGATTCACCAACAGATGGATGCGGCCCAGTTCCCAGGCACTTACGGCAAAATGGCAAAAGAACTGAATGAGCTGGTAGCGAGTCACGTTGCGGTAAAAATGCAAGTCGTTGATGTTGTCGGTCAATATGCCAAGGGCGATTTTTCTCGAGATATGGACCGCTTGCCGGGCGATAAAGCTAAGGTGACAGCCGCTGTAGATGGCGTTAAAACAGCCCTGCTTGCGGTAAGCAGTGAAATTAAAGACATCGTAGACGCAGGGGTTCAAGGCAATTTCTCTCACCGTGTTGACAGTGATAATTTCGAATTTATGTTTAAGGATATTTTAAATAACCTTAATAGACTAAGCGAAACCTGCGATTTAGGCTTTGGCGATGTCGAACGTGTTGCCAAAGCTTTGGCCGAAGGCGATTTAACGCAGACTATCAGTAAAGACTATCCCGGTACTTTCGGCCAAGTTAAGGAAGCGGTTAATGTCACGGTGGAAAACCTCAGAGACATGCTTGGCAAAATCCAGGAAGCCTCTATTACCATCGGTACTGCGTCTAAAGAAATTGCGTCAGGCAACAATGATTTATCGCACCGTACCGAAGAGCAAGCAGCCAGCCTGGAACAAACCGCCGCCAGTATGGAAGAGTTGACCTCTACCGTGCAGGCTAATAGCCAAAACGCCAAACATGCCAATCAGCTTGCCGTCGGTGCAACGGATATTGCGGGTAAGGGCGTTAAAGTGGTTGGGGAGGTGGTATCGACCATGGAAGGCATTAATGAGTCTTCACGCAAGGTTGTGGATATCATTTCGGTGATAGACGGCATCGCTTTTCAAACTAATATTCTCGCGCTCAATGCCGCAGTAGAAGCGGCACGTGCGGGTGAGCAAGGCCGCGGGTTTGCCGTGGTGGCCGTCGAGGTGCGCAATCTCGCGCAACGCGCCGCCGCTGCCGCTGCGGAAATTAAAGGCTTGATTGGCGATTCGGTAGAAAAGGTTGAAGACGGCACCAAGCTGGTTGCCCAAGCGGGAAAAACCATGGAAGAAATCGTTGGCGCCATCCGTGGTGTGACGGTCATCATGTCCGAGATCAGCGCCGCCTCCATGGAGCAAACATCCGGTATTGAGCAGGTTAATCAGGCGATCGGTCAAATGGACGACGTGACCCAACAGAATGCCGCGTTGGTGGAGCAAGCGGCAGCGGCAGCGGAATCGCTGGAAGAGCAAACGCAAAACCTGGCTGTTACGGTGGGGCACTTTAAATTGGACGGCAATTCGCCCAGTTCTGCTGGGGCCGTTAATACTGAGCCGGTGCGTGCTGTTAGCCAAACCGGCGCAAAAAAGGTTCCTGCCAGGAAAGAGTCTTATCAAAATACGCCCGTGCCCAATAACGTCGGCATAGACTTGGATAAGGCGCTTGAGAAACATTCCGAGTGGAAGGTGAAGCTTCGTACCGCCATATCAAAACGCGAAGAAATGGATGCCGCAACGATTTCAAGAGACGATTGTTGCGATTTCGGTAAATGGCTGCACCACGGCGTCAAGTCTCACCTTGCCCATGAGCCGAGTTATGCTGATTGTGTGGCCAGACATGCAGCCTTTCATATCGAGGCCGGCAGAATAGCTAATATGATCAATGCAAAAAAATTCAGAGAGGCGGAAACACTGCTGGGTAACGGATCCGCGTTCGTTGCCGCGTCAACGGCAGTCGGGGTTGCAATTATGCGCTTGAAAAAAGATTTTAATACTTCGGCAAGTGCTCCTGTTGCCAAGTCAAAACCTCAAACCATGACAGCAAGTGCTGATGAGTGGGAAGAGTTTTAATCTATATGAGGGGCGACCCGTTGGCCGCCCCTTTTTCATGATCTATTTTTTGTTTAAAGCCTGTTTTGCCTGATTCCAGAAAGCATCCAATTCGGCCAGCTCGCAGTCTTTCAGGCTCAGGCCGGACGCTTTAACCTGTTGTTCTATGTGTTGAAAACGTCTGGAGAATTTTTTAGTGCTTTCCTTGAGCGCGACTTCGGCATTGACGTTTAAATGCCGGGCCAGATTGACCGCAACCAGTAATAAATCGCCGATTTCTTCCTGAATATGGGCCTGATCCCCGGATTGCCAAGCTTCTTTAACCTCATCCAGTTCTTCCAGTACCTTATCGAAAACCGGCAACGCGTCCGGCCAATCAAAGCCGTAGTTTGCGGCGCGATCCTGTATTTTTTCACACTCAATCAATGCCGGAAGATTACGGGCCACACCTGATAACACGCTGTCTTGCTCTTCCGTTTTGTTTTTTTTTCGGCGTTCGTCGGCTTTTGCCTGTTCCCAAGCCTGATGACGTTCTTCATCGGTGTTGAAAACGGCATCGGAAAAAACATGCGGATGGCGGCGGATCAGTTTGTCGCAAATGCCCGCTGAAACCTGTTCGAAGTTGAACAGTCCTTGTTCCTCGGCGATCTGGGAATGAAATACCACCTGCAACAGCAGGTCGCCCAGCTCAGAGCGCAAATCGTCCAGGTCATTGCGTTCAATCGCATCGACGACTTCGTAGGCTTCTTCGATCAGGTAAGGAATTAAACTGGTGAAGTCCTGTTTGACATCCCACGCACAGCCCTGTTCCGGGTGGCGCAGGCGCGACATGATGTCTAGGAGATTTTGGGTGTGTTTTAGCATGAAGTGCTTTTCATAAGTTTTTTAAATCAAATTCACCACGAAGACACGAAGGACACGAAGTTTTGTTTTTTTCTTCGTGCTCTTCGTGTCTCGGCAACTGCTCCTGCGTTGCTCTACCTCCTGCATGACCCACAGGGATGTGGGAAATGCAGATATCGCAGGAGCAAATATCTGCCTATGCAGTCGTTCGTGGTGATAAATGCTTTTTGGTGATAACTAATTAACGATTAAAACGAAGAGCCGAAATTCTCGCGGTAGCGTTGCTTGAAGCTATCCATATCAAATGAATGATTCTGGGTGCCGTTATTTTCGATTTTAATCGCGCCCATTAATGAGGCAACCCTGCCGGTCACTTCCCAGCCCAGGTCATTCATCAAGCCGTATAAAAGCCCTGCACGATAGGCATCGCCGCAACCCGTCGGATCGAGTATCGCTTTGGGTTTTGCAGCAGGAATGGTGATGCACTCGCCGTGGGTATAAATTTGAGAACCTTGGCCGCCCAAAGTAATGATCAGCGCTTCAACCCGCTCAGCCATTTGTTCCAGCGTCAAGCCGGTACGTTCCTGCATTAACTCGGATTCATAGTCATTCAATGTCACCCAGGTGGCCTGATCGATAAACTTGAGCAGTTCTTCGCCATTAAACATCGGCATGCCCTGACCCGGATCGAAAATAAACGGTATATCCAGTTCTGCAAACTGTTCGGCATGCAATTGCATGCCGTCCTTGCCATCGGGCGATACGATGCCGATGCTGATTTTCCGGTCAGTCGGCACTGAATTTAAATGCGAAAAGCTCATTGCGCCGGGATGGAATGCGGTAATCTGGTTAGCCTCTTCATCGGTGGTGATATAGGCTTGCCCGGTATAACTGTTGTCCATAATCTGAATAAACTCGCTGGATAACTGGTTTTGGGCCATCCATTGGGCATAGGGTTCAAAATCATGGCCGACCGTAGCCATGGTTAACGGCTCTTCGCCCAGTAATTTCAGGTTGTAGGAGATGTTGCCCGCGCAACCGCCGTATTCGCGCCGCATGACCGGCACCAGGAATGATACATTCAGGATATGGATTTTTTCCGGCAAAATGTGATGCTTAAATTTATCATGAAAAACCATGATGGTGTCGTAAGCCATAGACCCGCATATTAATGCACTCATTGTGTTGTGTTCCTCTTTATTGCCAGGGAT
Organism: Methylobacter tundripaludum SV96; assembly: GCF_000190755.2. Taxonomy (GTDB): domain Bacteria; phylum Pseudomonadota; class Gammaproteobacteria; order Methylococcales; family Methylomonadaceae; genus Methylobacter_A; species Methylobacter_A tundripaludum. The sequence goes on from NZ_JH109152.1 coordinate 2,697,339, forward strand.
GGTGTGTATGCCGCAGACTGCCGGTAGCCGTCGCGGTTAAAGTAAAATTAATGCCCAGGTTACCGCAGCCCAGGCCAGTGACATCATAACAGCAGCGGAGCCAATATCTTTGGCGCGCCCCGATAATTCATGATGTTCAAGTCCCACTCTATCGACTACAGCCTCAACCGCTGAATTTAATAATTCGACGAGCATGACTAAAACGATACTGCCGATCAACAGCAGTTTTTCGATATTGCTTTGCCCCAGCCAGATTGCCAGAGGGGTCGTTACCACAAACAGGACGACTTCCTGTCTGAATGCTTCTTCATGTGTCCAGGTTGCTTTAAAACCGGCAACAGAAAAAAAGCACGCGTTAATCAGGCGCTTAACGCCTTTTGCATTTGGATTTGCCATTATTTGTTACGAATAGGTGTTATTGAAAAGATAAATATTACACAGATGTGTGTCAGTTTCGTTACAAGTAGGATAAATCCGGATTATTGTTCGATCATCTGCTGATAAGCATCGGCATTCATTAATGCATCCAACTCAGACGGGTCGTTCGCATTTATGCAAAACAGCCAAGTTCCATAAGCGTCATCATTGACCTGCTCAGGTTCATCTACCAGGGCTTCGTTGACAGCGACGACTTCTCCGCTAACCGGGCTAAACAAATCGGACGCGGTTTTAACCGATTCGACTACGGCGCACTGCTCCTGCGCCGTTACTTTGCGCCCCAGTTCAGGAAGTTCAATATAAACCAAATCGCCTAATTCTTCCTGCGCAAAATCAGTTATGCCGACGCGAATGATATTATCGTCTTCCATTTTCGCCCATTCGTGGGTTTTTGCGTACTTTAAGTTATCCGGTACAGCGCTCATGATAATCTCCAAATAGTATAGTTAGTTGCTTTGTTTGCTCGGCAACTGCTCCTGCGTTGCTCTACCTCCTGCATCCATGCAGTCGTCGGCAACTGCTCCTGCGTTGCTCTCGGCAATTGCTCCATGCATTGCTCTACCTCCTCCATCCATGGAGTCGTACCTCTTGTATCCATACAGTCGAAGGATAACGTGCAATTTTTTAAAAACAACAAAAAAATGCATTTAAGAAGGGAAATCTTATAACATGAACCCAGTCTATACACTCACTTTCCTGTCTACATGAATGCTCTTTTAATCGCCTGTTTTTTTATGCTCAGTGTCGCGCCCGTTATTGCGGATGATGACGATAAGCCGGTCGCCAACCTGCCGGTTTCCTCCGCAGGGCAAGGAACTATTTTCCTGGCCGCCAAAGCCCAATCTGTATCGGGCTTGCAGACAGTAACGCTGACTCCGGTCAGCGATCATCCTGAATTCACGGCTTATGGAAAAGCGGTCAATATACAGCCGCTGATCGAGTTGCGACATCGGTATTTGGTCGCGTTAACCGAACGCAGCGGCGCTACGGCAAGGTTTAAGCAGGCCGAGCAGAGTATCAAGCGCCAGCAAGACTTGTATCGCGATGGCGCAACATCGAAACGTAACTTGCAAGTTCAGCAAGCGCAATGGCAAACCGATAAAGCCCAGGTTGATGCCAGCGGCGTTCAAGGCAAAGCTATCATGGATGAAGCCCGAATCAACTGGGGTAACAAGCTGACCGAGTGGGCATTATCTACCGACGCCGAACCGCTGAACGGCTTTTTATCCGGCCAGAAAACGCTATTGCAAATTACCTTGCCGGTTAACAAACAGCTGGCGAACGAGATTCAGAGCATTTACGTTGAAGCCTCGGGCAATCGCAGTGCGGCGACTAAAGCCGAGCTGATTTCAGCGGCCCCGCAAACAGATAATACCGCGCAAGGCGAAAGCTATTTTTTCCAGACCGAGGGGCGCCGTATCAGAACCGGCATGCGTGTTGCGGCGTGGATACCTGAACAAGGTGAAAACCGGTCCGGCGTCGTTATTCCGAAGTCCGCTTTAGTCTGGTACATGGATCAGGCTTTTGTTTACATTAAAACCGATGCCGAACAATTTACTCGCCGCACTATCGATCAGTATTCGGCAACGAACGGTGGCTATTTCGTCGGTAGCGGCATCAGTGCCGGTGAACAACTGGTTGTCACTGGAGGGCAAATGCTGCTGTCGGAAGAATTCAGGGGACAAATCCCGGATGAGGATGATTAATCAGGAGAAGCGTTAGCGCGTAGGGCGTGCCATGCGCGCCTCTCCGGGAATTAAGGCGCGCATGGCACGCCCTACTTGAAGGAGCCAACATTAATCCCAAGGCGGCGTATCGCCGTTATAGGCCACAAAATCTTTAACCGTTGCATGGGTTTTGACACCGGCGGCGGGCTTCCTGGATGAAGAACCGGTTTTTGCGGGTGAAGTCTTCAATCCAGACGATTGCACAGCACCGGATTCAGCTTGCCATCGGGCAAACAGCGCAATGTCCTTATCTGCCGGGACAAACCATTTTTTTGGGACTGCGTCCCATCTCGCGCCGAGCGCTTTCGCCTCATCCTTTTGGGCAAAAGGTACATTCAGATAAGTTTTCGATTCTGCCATTTTGTAATAGAGGGGGGCGGGCTTGATGGGGTGAATTGCTGTATTATAAGGCATTGCCAACGTAACGGAATCGGATAATTAAGGTCGCCCCCAGCGTCCGATTTTTACCAAAAAACAATGCACCTGAAAGCGGCACACTGGAACGCCGCTTTACAACCCAATGCACACAAGGACATTCCCGCCCTATGGCCGACAAGAAAAGTCTCTCCGAACGCGACATCTGTACCAAGTACATCACCCCGGCCATCACTGGCGCGGGGTGGGATCTGCATAGCCAGATCCGGGAGGAAGTGAGCTTCACTAAAGGACGAATCATCGTACGCGGCAAGCTGCATACCCGTGGCGAGCAAAAGCGTGCCGATTATATACTGTATTACAAGTCGAATATCCCGCTGGCAGTAATCGAAGCCAAGGAAAACGGCCATAGCGTAGGTGCCGGTATGCAGCAGGCGCTGAATTATGCGGAAACCCTGAGTGTGCCGTTTGTGTTCAGCTCCAATGGCGACGCTTTCCTGATGCATGACCGCACCGGGCTGGCCGACAAGATCGAGCAGGAGCTGGCGCTGGGCGACTTCCCGTCGCCCGCACAGTTGTGGCGGCGCTATTGCCAGTGGAAGGGACTGGAAACGTTAGAAGCACGCCATACCGTAGAAATGCCGTACTACGATGACGGCACAGGCCGTGCCCCGCGTTATTACCAAGCCAACGCCATCAATAACACGGTGGAGGCGGTGGCGAAAGCCCAGCAGCGCATCCTGCTGGTCATGGCGACCGGCACCGGCAAGACCTACACCGCATTCCAGATCATATGGCGATTATGGAAGTCGGGCACCAAAAAACGCATCCTGTTTCTGGCCGACCGCAACATTCTGGTCGATCAAACCAAAAACAACGATTTCAAACCGTTTGGCGCGGCGATGACCAAGATCAGCAAGCGCCAGATCGACAAGAGCTACGAGATTTACCTGTCCTTATATCAGGCCGTCACCGGCAGCGAAGAAGAGCGGAACATTTACAAGCAGTTCTCGCCGGATTTTTTCGACCTGATTGTGATCGACGAATGCCATCGCGGCAGCGCAGCGGAAGATTCCGCATGGCGCGATATTCTGGCCTATTTTTCCTCGGCCACGCATGTGGGCTTAACCGCCACGCCGAAAGAAACCAAGAACGTTTCCAGCATCTATTACTTTGGCGACCCGGTTTACAGCTACACGCTGAAGCAAGGCATCGAAGACGGCTTTCTTGCGCCGTACAAAGTGGTGCGCATCGACATCGACAAAGACGTGCAAGGCTGGCGGCCCAGCAAAGGCCAGACCGACAAAACCGGCCAGTTGATTGAAGACCGCGTTTACAACCAGATCGATATGGATCGTACTCTGGTGCTGGAAAAGCGCACCGAGCTGGTCGCCAGGAAAATCACCGAATTTCTGGTGGCGACAGATCCTTACGCCAAAACCATCGTGTTCTGCGATGACATCGACCACGCCGAGCGCATGCGCCAGGCCTTGGTCAACCTGAACCCCGAGCGGGTCAAGGAAAGCCGCAAATACATAATGCGCATAACCGGCGATGAACTCGAAGGCAAGGCCGAGCTGGATAACTTCATCAACCCCGAAGAGCGTTATCCGGTGATCGCCACCACCTCCAAACTGATGACGACAGGCGTAGATGCACAAACCTGCAAGCTGGTGGTCCTGGATCAGCACATCAAGTCGATGACCGAATTTAAGCAAATCATCGGGCGCGGCACACGCATCAACGAGGATTACGACAAATTCTGGTTCACCATCATGGATTTCAAAAAGGCGACCGAGCTGTTTGCCGACAAGGACTTTGATGGCGAACCGGTGATGATTTATGTGCCGGAAGGCGGGGAGTCGCCCGTACCGCCAGACGATGAGCCCGAAATCATCCCCAATGAAAGCAACAGCCAGCCTCCCCCCTTTGAAAAAGGGGGGATTGAGGGGGGATTTTCCAAACGCATGAAATACATACTCGGCGATGTGACCGTGTATGTCGTTGCCGAGCGCGTCCAGTATTACGGGCCGGAAGGCAAACTGATTACCGAATCACTCAAGGATTACACCCGTCAAACGGTGCGAAAGGATTATTCCTCACTCGACGAATTCTTGCGCCGTTGGAGCAAAGCCGAACGCAAGGCTGCCATCCTGCAAGAGCTGCAAGAACACGGCCTGTTGCTGGAACCGCTGGCCGACGAAGTGGGCAAAGACTTCGACGCCTTCGACCTAATCTGCCACGTTGCCTTTGACCAACCGCCTCTAACCCGCCGCGAGCGTGCCGACCAGGTAAAAAAGCGCAACTATTTCGCCAAATACGGCGAGCAGGCGCGCAAAGTGCTCGAAACCCTGCTGGAAAAATACGCCGACACCGGCATAGAAAATATCGAAGACATTAAAATTCTCACGCTGGACCCATTCAAAAATATGGGCACGGCCAGTGAGTTGGTGTCAGCTTTTGGCGGCAAGCCAGCCTATATGGCAGCACTGTATGAGTTGGAAGAAAACCTTTACGCATAAATCCCCCCTGCCCCCCTTTTTCAAAGGGGGGGAATAAACTCTTACCGATAAATAATCAAACCAATATAATCAAACCAATGAGCATTTCCTCCACCATCAAATCTATCCAGGACATCATGCGCAAAGACGTCGGTGTCGATGGCGACGCCCAACGCTTGAGCCAGCTGGTCTGGATGTTATTTTTGAAAATCTTTGACGACCGCGAAAGCGAATGGGAGATTTTGCAAGACAATTACCAATCGCCGTTGCCGGAGCAATACCGCTGGCGCAACTGGGCAGCCAATGCAGAAGGCATGACCGGCGATGCGCTCAAACAATTTCTCGACAATGACCTGTTTCCCGCCTTGCAGCAACTGGAAGCCAAAGGCGGCGACCAGCGTGCCTATGTGATCCGCTCGGTGTTTGAAGATGCCTACAACTACATGAAATCCGGCCAGTTGATTCGGCAGGTGATCAACAAGATTCAGGAAGGCGTCGATTTCAACAAGGCGCAAGAGCGCCACTTGTTCGGCGATATGTACGAGCAACTGCTGCGCGATTTGCAGTCGGCAGGCAATGCGGGCGAATTTTACACGCCGCGTGCCGTGACCGAATTCATGGTGCGTATGGTCAACCCGCGCCTCGGTGAAAAAGTGCTGGACCCGGCCTGCGGCACCGGCGGCTTCCTGTCCTGCTCGATAGAACATATCCGTAAGCAGGACGTCTTAACGGTAGATGATGAAGCGCGGTTGCAAGCGAGCATTTTCGGTATCGAGAAAAAGCCGATGCCGCATTTGCTCTGCACCACCAACATGATCCTGCACGGCATCGATGTGCCCAGCAATATCCGCCACGACAACACCCTGGCGCGTCCGCTGATCAGTTGGGGGCCGAAAGAGCGTGTCGATGTAGTCGTCACCAACCCGCCGTTCGGCGGCATGGAAGAAGACGGTATAGAAACCAACTTTCCGGCAACATTCCGCACCCGTGAAACGGCTGACCTGTTTCTGGTACTGATTATGCAGATGCTCAAAGCCGGTGGCCGCGCCGCGCTGGTTTTGCCGGATGGTTTCCTGTTCGGCGAAGGCATCAAAACCCGCATCAAGGAAAAACTGCTGGAAGAATGCAACCTGCACACCATCGTGCGCCTACCCAACGGCGTGTTTGCGCCGTATACCGGCATCAAAACCAACCTGCTGTTTTTCAGCAAAGGCACGCCGACCCGGCACATCTGGTTTTACGAGCACCCGTACCCGCCCGGCGTAAAAAACTACAACAAAACCAAGCCGATGAAGATTGCAGAGTTTGATGCGGAGGCGGCCTGGTGGGGCAAGGAAACCGACGGCTTCAAACAGCGCGTCGAAAACCAATACGCGTGGAAGGTCGGCATTGATGACATCAAGGCGCGCAACTACAACCTCGATAGCAAAAATCCGCATATCGGCGAACAGGAAATTCACGATCCCGAGCTGCTGCTGGCGCAATATAACACTATGCAGAATGACATCGCCGCGCTACGCGGGCAGCTGAAAGATATTTTGGATGAAGCTTTGAAATCCCCTAAATCCCCCCCGGCCCCCCTTTTACAAAGGGGGGAGAATGAGGTGTCTCAAAAGTCTGCTCTTTTACAAAAGGAGGGGAATGAGGTATCTCAAAAGGCTGCTCTTTCACAAAAGGAGGGGAATGAGGTGTCTCAAAAGGCTGCTCTTTTACAAAAGGAGGGGAATGAGGTGTCTCAAAAGTTTGCTCTTTTACAAAAGGAGGAGAATGAGTTATCTCAAAGGCCTGCTCTTTCACAAAAGGAGGGGAATGAGACATCTCAAAAGCTCATTCCTTCACAAGTGGGGAAAAAAAAGTCCCCCCCTTTGAAAAAGGGGGGCTAGGGGGGATTATGAAACCGTACAATCCAGTCCTAAAACCATTTTCCCGTAACTTGCGTAGCGGCATGACCGATGCCGAACAGTTGCTTTGGTCAAAATTGCGCCGCAAGCAAATATTGGGCTTGCAGTTTTATCGCCAAAAACCTTTGGCTAACTACATCGTCGATTTTTATTGCGCAGCAGCCAATCTCGTCATTGAACTCGATGGTTCGCAGCATTTCGAACCGGATCACCAAGCTCGTGATGCAGAAAGAGATCGGGCGCTGGAGTCAATGGGCATAATGGTGTTGCGGTTTGATAACCGTCAGGTATTGACAGAATTGGACGCAGTGATGAGTGTTGTTTTTAATGTAGTTGAAAAGCAAATCAAAATCCAAATCCCCCCCCCTTTTGCAAAGGGGGGAGTAATAGCGTCAACATCAACATCTGGATTTGACAAAGGGCTGGATTCCACGGCAGTACAGACACAAACAACACCACAAACATCACAAACATCACCCCCCTTTGAAAAAGGGGGGCAGGGGGGATTTTCAAAAAAGGGCAATTCCGTATGAGCACCATTCAGACGTTACTGACCGATCACATCGACATCTGGACAGCCGCCGACACCGCGAAAAAGTCAGGCCGTGGCCGTAGCTCAAATAATGCCGCCAGCGTCTATGGCATCAAGAAACTGCGCGAGCTGATTCTGGAACTTGCCGTGCGCGGCAAGCTGGTGCCGCAAGATGCTAATGACGAACCGGCCAGTGAATTGCTCAAACGCATACAGGCTGAAAAAGCTAAGTTGATTGCCGAAGGCAAGATCAAGAGAAAATCCCCCCTAACCCCCCTTTTACAAAGGGGGGGATCAACCCCAATAGCAGCGACATCAAACTCAAACTCTCCCCCCTTTGTAAAAGGGGGGCCGGGGGGGATTTCTGTGGAAGAAAAACCGTTTGAGTTACCGAAAGGTTGGGAGTGGGTGCATTTGCCTGATGTAAGTGATTACAAGGTTGGGAAAACTCCGTCTACAAAAAGTAGTGTTTATTGGACAAATTCTGGCGATGGTTTTAATTGGGTTAGCATTGCGGATCTGAACCATGATGACAGCGTTTTTGAAACAAACAAGCAGATAACAGATAAAGCTGTATCTGAAGTATTTAGGAGTGATCCTGCACCAGCAGGAACAATTCTTATGAGTTTCAAATTGACCTTGGGCAAGATTTCTATACTTGATAAGCCTGCTTTCCATAATGAAGCAATTATTTCAATATATCCCAATCAAAGTGTTTTTAAGGATTTTTTGTTTAAGGTTTTACCTGCTCGCGCAATGGCTGGAAATTCCAAAAGTGCAATTAAAGGTAACACACTTAATTCGGAATCAATTGCGGCTTTGATGATCCCGCTGCCACCAATGGCAGAACAGCAGCGCATCGTCGCCAAAGTCGATGAACTGATGGCGCTGTGCGACCAACTGGAAACCCAGCACAGCAACGCCGCCGAAGCTCACGAAAAACTCGTGAGCCATCTGCTCGGCACACTCACGCAATCGCAAAACGCCGATGATTTCAGCGCCAACTGGCAGCGCATCGCCGCGTATTTCGATATCCTGTTCACCACCGAAACCAGTATCGACGCCCTCAAGCAAACCCTGCTGCAACTGGCGGTGATGGGTAAGCTCGTGCCACAAGACCCGAACGACGAACCGGCCGGTGAATTGCTCAAGCGCATACAGACTGAAAAAGCCAAGCTGATTGCCGAAGGCAAGATCAAGAAAGATAAACAGCTTCCGCCGATAACTGATGATGAAAAGCCGTTTGGTTTGCCGGAGGGATGGGAGTGGATTAAAGTTTCAGAAGTTGCTGAATTGATAACTTCAGGTTCGCGAGATTGGGCGCAATACTTATCTAATGAAGGCGCCAAGTTTGTCACAATGGGGAATCTTTCTAGGGGTAGTTACGAGCTCAGATTAGGAAATATGCGGCACGTAAATCCTCCTAAGGACGGAGAGGGTTCGCGCACTAAATTAGAGGCAAATGATCTTTTAATCTCTATTACGGGGGACGTGGGAAACTTGGGCAGGATTCCAGAAGATTTTGGTGATGCGTACATTAACCAGCATACATGCCTTTTGAGGTTTGTTTCCCAGTGTCGGAATAGGTATTTTCCAGAGGTCATGAGATCGCCAATGGCAGCCATGCAGTTTAATGCGCCACAGCGAGGCATTAAGAATAGCTTTCGCTTAGGTGATTTGGATGAGATGGTTATTCCTTTGCCACCACTTGCCGAACAACACCGCATCGTCGCCAAAGTTGATGAACTAATGGCACTGTGCGACCAACTAAAAACCCGCATCACCGAAGCCAATCAGTTACAGCAAAAACTGGCGGATGTGGTGGTTGAACGGGCAATATCGTAACGAACGAATTGAATAGCCTGGCGTCACTTTAGAAAGGTCAACGCTGTAAGGTGCGTTATTTGTGAGGAGAATTCCGAGTGAGGATGATTAACTGGCTAATGGGGCTGGATGCGCGTGAGCAAGGTCAATCCGCTTGCTCACGCTACCACCATTAACTTTTTCCAGGCAACATGCCGACCGAGCCGGGTTTGATGCGTTTGCAGGTAACAACCACATCTTCCATATGGCACTGATTTTTACCTTGATTAGCGCCGGTGCAGGGTGTGCAGGCCGCTTTGCCTTCATCTTTCACTTTCTCAACATGCCAGCCGTAACCTTGCGACTGACAGAATGTTTTGCTGTATCGGGTGATGTTGTAAGGCTTTGACGCGGTTGCAATGGCTTCGGATTCCACTTCACAGCCCGCCGAGGGTAGTGTGTTGGCCATAAGATCCCGATAAATATATTCTGTCGCCGACGCTGTTCCGGAAAACAAAGCTAACGCCGCGCAAAGGCATATCAAATTAAGTTTCATAGTTCTCTCCTGATTATTATATTAAGTGGTGCATGGTCACGCTAAGGTCGACAAGAACTGCGGCTTATCCATAGGCAAGTGCGCGAGCTAATCAAAATCCGATGTAGCGGTTAAATAAAAACAACGCCTTGTCATGAAAATAATGGCCGGTAAGTTCAGTTCAACACACGGATATTCATCTGGGCCGTCTCCTCTTCCATTTGCTGTTTGATAGGCGCAAATTTTTCGCTCTCGCTTTGTTTGACCATGCCGATGACGACCAATAAAGTAATTACTGTGCAGCCGACATACAGCCAGAATTTGTCTTTTACTTGTGTTTCTTCGTTCATTTTTTATACCTTCTGTTGTTTTTAAATCATCAATGGATGCGGCAAGGTTTGATATGAAAATCATGGCTTTCATCAACGCCGGGATTGATTCCTCCTGATAAACTACTTCACCTTGATATTTTTGAGCGATCAACAATTTCGTCTGCCAAGTTGTGGTGCATGTCGGTAGGCGCGTGACGCGTAAAATATTCTCTTTTGTGATAGTAGCGGATCAATACTATAAAAGAAGCTCAAGAATGCTGTCAACTAAATATCGATTCGATACAAGCGGTATATGTCAAACAGTTTCACCGTCTTTGAATTTAAAAAACAAGCTCAGCGCTAAGGCGGTGCATCCAGAACTGCATCCTAAGGCAAATTCTGCGATAATAAGCGCAAGTTTTCTGCCTATTTGTGCCGGACCGATGTCGGCTATAACTATTTATTCAACAACGCATCTATGAACGAAAAAACAACATTTAAACCTTGTGACCTGGTTATCTTTGGCGCTTTGGGCGATTTATCCCGCCGCAAGTTGCTCATTTCCTTGTATCGACTTGAAAAAGCCAATTTGATTGAAGCCGATACCCGTATCATCGGTATAGATCAACACGAGGGCGATAATTCAGGGTTTGTCGGGATTATTCATAACAGTTTGCAAGAGTTTTTGAATGAAGTCGTTGATGAACAAATATGGGCGCGGTTTTCGGCACGGTTTTCCTACCTGAAAATAGATTTAACGCAGATGGATCAATACCAGCTGTTGAATACCGTCATTAACGGACAATCCAGGGTTATGGTGAATTATTTTGCCGTGTCGCCTTTTTTATTCACCAATATTTGTCAGGGACTGGCTAAGTGCGGGGTTTTGAATGAAGAATCGCGCATGGTGATGGAAAAACCGATAGGCCACGACCTTAAATCGTCACAAGAAATTAACGATGTCGTTGCCGAGGTGTTCAGCGAGAAACAGGTGTACCGCATCGATCATTATCTGGGCAAGGAAACGGTGCTCAATTTGCTGGCGTTGCGCTTTGCCAATTCCATTTTTACCACCAACTGGGATCACAATACCATCGATCATATTCAGATTACCGTTGCTGAAGAAGTCGGCATTGAAGGCCGTTGGGATTATTTCGACAAAACCGGGCAGCTGCGCGACATGCTGCAAAATCACCTGTTGCAGATTCTGACGTTTGTGGCAATGGAGCCGCCGGTCAACCTGGAAGCGCAAAGTATTCATAATGAAAAAATAAAAGTCCTGGCCGCGCTACGGCCGATCACCAAAGAGAATGTCGAACAAAAAACCGTCCGCGGACTGTACTCGGCGGGGGCGATCAAGGACAAGCCGGTGCCGGGCTATCTTGAAGAGGACGGAGCCAATACCGAAAGCACGACGGAAAGCTTTGTCGCGGTGAAAGTGGCTATCGATAACTGGCGCTGGGCCGGTGTGCCGTTTTACTTGCGTACCGGCAAACGCATGAAATATAAGCGCACTGAAATCGTCGTCAATTTCAAGCAACTGCCGCATAATATTTTTAAGGAAAGCTTCGAGGACCTGCCGTCGAACAAGCTGATCATTCATTTGCAGCCGAATGAAGGCGTGGAAATTCAGATGCTCAACAAAATTCCGGGCATTGACGAAAACATTAAGCTGCAAAAAACCAAGCTGGATTTGAGTTTTTCCGACACCTTTAAAAACAGCAAGATTTTCGGCGGGTATGAGAAATTGGTGCTGGAAGCGATGCGCGGTAATCCCACTCTGTTCCTGAGCCGCGAGGAAATCGAGCAAGCCTGGACATGGATCGATTCGATACAGGATGCCTGGGCGCATACCAATGCCGCGCCGCAACCCTACCCGGCCGGGACTTGGGGTCCTGAGGCGGCTAATGATTTAATTGCCAGGGACGAAAGGGCTTGGGAAGATGAAGCCGATAAATCAATTTAACTTGGCCCTGATTAACCGTCGATAGACTTTAAGCGGTCGATTTTCGGTTTTTTAGGCAGGGTACGCTGTGCGTACCTTTAGAAATTACCATAAAAGTCAACGCAAAAGGTACGCACAGCGTGCCCTACGGTGAATTGAAAAAGCCGAAAACTTGACCGCTCAAACTAGAAGGAACAATTATGCATCCTGTATTAGAAAACGTAACTAATGAAATTATTGAACGCAGCCGCGAAACGCGCACTGCCTATCTGGCGCGTATCAATGCGGCCGCTAAAAAAGAGCCGCATCGTGCCGAGCTGGCTTGCGGCAATCTGGCTCATGCTTTCGCCGCTTGCGGAGCCGGGGAAAAAAGCGATTTAACCGGACATCAAAAAGCCAATATCGCCATTATCTCTTCTTATAATGACATGCTGTCGGCGCATGAACCGTTTAAAGACGCGCCTGCTCTGATCAAGGCCGCCATTAAGGAAGCCGGGGGCGTTGCCCAGTTTGCCGGCGGCGTACCGGCGATGTGCGACGGCGTCACGCAAGGACGGCCCGGCATGGAGTTGTCGTTATTCAGCCGTGATGTGATTGCGATGGCCACGGCCATCGGTTTAAGCCACAACATGTTTGACGGCGCACTGTACTTGGGCGTCTGCGACAAGATTGTGCCGGGATTGCTGATCGGCGCGTTGAGTTTCGGTCATTTGCCCGCCGTGTTCGTACCGGCAGGCCCCATGCCTAGCGGCCTGCCCAACAAGGAAAAAGTGCGTATCCGCCAGCTTTACGCCGAAGGTAAAATCGGCCGTAAAGAACTGCTGGAGTCCGAGTCCGCGTCCTATCACAGTGCGGGTACCTGTACGTTCTACGGTACCGCAAACAGCAACCAGATGATGGTTGAGATCATGGGCCTGCATCTGCCGGGCAGTTCGTTCATCAACCCTTATACGCCGTTACGCGATGAACTGACCAAAGCCGCAGCCAGGCAGGTTTTAAAATTTACTGCGCTGGGCGATGATTTCCGTCCGATTGGACATGCGATCGACGAAAAAGCGATTGTGAACGCCATTGTCGGCTTATTGGCAACGGGCGGTTCCACCAACCACACGATCCATCTGGTCGCTATTGCGCGTGCCGCGGGCATCATTATCAATTGGGATGATTTTGATAAGCTGTCCAGAGCGGTGCCGTTGTTAACCCGTATTTATCCGAACGGCCAAGCGGACATCAACCACTTCCAAGCCGCAGGCGGCATGGGCGTATTGATTGCCGAACTGCTAAAGAACGGCCTGTTGCATGAAGATATTCTGACCGTAGCAGACCAACGCGGCATGAATAATTATCATCAGGAACCCAAACTGGTTGACGGTAAACTGGTCTGGGAGCCTTGCCCGGAAGCCTCTTTGGACGCGGAAGTTATCAGCACGGTCGCCAAGCCTTTTGCGGCCGGTGGCGGCTTGCATGTGATGCACGGCAATTTGGGACGCGGGGTGTCCAAAGTTTCCGCGGTGGCGGAAAAACACCAGATCGTTGAAGCGCCTGCGATGGTGTTTGACGATCAGGACGATGTGGTTGCGGCCTTCAGGCGCGGCGAAATGGAGAAAGATGTTATTGTGGTGCTGCGCTTTCAGGGGCCGAAATCCAACGGTATGCCCGAACTGCATAAATTGACGCCGTCTTTGGGCGTGTTACAGGATAAAGGCTTCAAGGTTGGGCTGGTCACGGATGGACGGATGTCCGGCGCTTCGGGTAAAGTTCCCTCCGCTATCCACATGTGCCCCGAGTGTGAAGAAGGCGGTCCGTTAACGAAAGTGCGCACCGGCGACATCATCCACCTGAACACCCAAACCGGCGAGGTCAATGTGTTGGTGGACGCGGATGAATTTAATGCCCGCATTCCGGCCGCCAACAGCGCCAAGGGTCACCATTTCGGTATGGGCCGCGAATTGTTCGGCGGTTTCCGTCTGGGGGCGTCCTCTGCTGAAACCGGCGCTTCCAACCTGTTTGTCGTCGATTAATAACTATAAAAATTTGGTAAAACAATGACTAAAAATAACTGGAAAATTCAACCTAACATTATTTTAAACACTTGCCCGGTGATGCCTGTCATGGTCATCCAGGATTTGGAAGACGCCGTTCCTCTGGCGAAGGCCTTGGTCGCAGGCGGCATTAAGGTACTGGAAATTACGCTACGCACGCCCATCGCGCTTGATGCGATCAGGCTTATCAGCCGGGAAGTCGAAGACGCCATTGTCGGTGCAGGTACTATTACTACGCCCGAGCAATTAAAAGCATCAGAAGATGCCGGTGCTGTTTTCGCCATTAGTCCCGGATTGACACCGAGGCTTTTAGCAGCCGCCAACGAGGGAAATATCGCATTGATACCCGGCATAGCGACGCTGTCGGAGCTGATGTTGGGCATGGAGTACGGGCTGGATCATTTCAAATTCTTCCCGGCCGAAGCGGCGGGCGGCATACCAATGTTAAAATCGATTGCAGGGCCTGTCCCTAACGTAACTTTTTGCCCGACAGGCGGCATTTCTCCGCAAAATTACAACAGTTATTTACAGTTAAGCAATGTTGCCTGCGTTGGCGGATCATGGCTGGCACCTGTGGATGTGGTAAAATCAAAAAACTGGGCCAGAGTGACTGAATTGGCAAAACAGGCCATAGATAGCGCGGTTTCGGTTTAATAGCGCATTTTCTACGTCATCATTTATAGGGCTGCATGGCGCAGTTGTATGAATGAAAGATATTTTCCGGAGCTTGTTATTTTATAAGCAAATTTCTTTTAAAATACCAGTCAAGATTAATCACACTCAAAAGGCCGGCGAACTGCAAAACTTCGCAATTTAGCCGGCCTTTTGATGACGCTACAGACCCTGTTTCAAAACTGAGAAAAACCATGACTAAATTGCGCAGTGTTACCTTAAATGAGAAAACTCAGTCTTTATGCGAGTTGCCTATTTTATCTGGAACTACGGGTCCCGATGTAGTGGACATCCAATCTCTGTATCAACAGACCGGCATGTTTACCTATGATCCCGGATTTACTTCCACGGCCAGTTGCAGTTCATCGATAACGTATATCGATGGTGAAAAAGGGATATTGCTTTATCGCGGTTACCCCATTGAGCAACTTGCAGAACATTGTACTTTTTTGGAGGTTTGCTATCTGTTGCTGAATGGCGAATTGCCCAACACTGATGAAATGCAGCAGTTCGAAGGTACCATTACCATGCATACGATGGTACATGACCAACTGACCAATTTTTTTAAAGGCTTTCGCCGAGACGCCCACCCGATGGCCATTATGGTCGCTGTCGTTGGCGCGTTGTCAGCGTTCTATCATGACGCGCTGGACATTAAATCTAAAAGAGATCGTGACATAAGCGCCATCCGCCTGATCGCCAAAGTGCCGACCATTGTGGCGATGTGTCATAAATACAGTACCGGCTTGCCGTTTATGTATCCGCAAAACAAGCTGAGTTACGTTGAAAACTTTATGCGGATGATGCTTGGCACGCCGTGTGACGACTTCGAGCCCAATCCTGTCTTGGTCAAAGCGCTGGACCGGATTTTGATCCTGCATGCCGATCATGAGCAAAATGCCTCGACGTCGACAGTGCGTTTAGCGGGTTCCAGTGGCGCCAACCCTTATGCTTGCATTACTGCCGGGATTGCCTGTCTTTGGGGAGCCGCTCATGGCGGTGCCAATGAAGCTGTTCTCAACATGCTTGAGGAGATTGGCGATGTCTCGAATATTGATAAATATATAAACAAGGCCAAGGATAAAAACGATCCGTTCAGGCTTATGGGCTTCGGCCATCGGGTTTATAAAAATTATGATCCGCGTGCCAAATTAATGCGCGAAACCTGTCATGAAGTGCTGACGGAGCTCGGTCTGCATGACGACAAGATATTTAAATTGGCGCTGGAGCTGGAGCGTATTGCTCTTGAGGATGAGTATTTCATCGAGAAAAAACTTTACCCGAACGTCGATTATTATTCGGGCATCGTGTTGCACGCATTAGGCATCCCCAGCAACATGTTTACCGCCATGTTCGCGATGGGGCGAACCGTGGGCTGGATTGCCAATTGGGATGAAATGATAGCGGATCCGGATCAAAAGATAGGGCGGCCAAGACAGCTTTATACCGGGATAACAAGACGCGATGTACCGCAGCATATTAAAAAGGGTTAGATCGCCCGCAAGATCAGAGCTGATTAAGGCTCAAGTCCCGGTAAGGGCAGTCTTTGCCGGGCGGTTGCAAGTAATGAATTTATCAAGCATGACTGTTCGTCATATAAAAATTGCATTCATAAACGCCGAAATATGTTCGATTTCTTCAACGCAAAGCCTATGTTCCATCAGGTAATCATGCCACTCAACGTTGTAGTCCATTGCTTTAAGCTTATCAAAGGCGGCTTTGCCGGATTCAACCGCTACAACGGGGTCTATGATGCCGTGAGCCATAAATATCGGTGTGCCATTATTGGCGGCTGAACGCTCGGTTTTCAGTTGATCGACGGTTGGTAAATAAGTCGACAGTGCGACGATTCCGGCCAGTTTATGCGGGTGCCTTAGGCCCGCATGAAGCGCAATGACGCCCCCTTGAGAAAACCCTGCCAATAAAATATTTTCCGATGGAATGCCCTTGTCAATTTCCAGCTGGATCAGTGGTTCAATCAAACCGGCTGATTGATAAATGCCGTCAACATCGACTTTGCGTTCCAGCGACATCTCTAAAATATCGTACCAGGAGCGCATGGACATTCCGCCATTGACGGTAACGGGCTGGACAGGCGCATTGGGGAAGATAAAATGGATATTTGTTTCTGCGCTTAAATGCAGTTCGGGAACAAGTCCTTCGAAATCATGACCGTCCGCGCCTAATCCATGCAACCATATCACAGAGTATTTATGCGCTGCTTCAGGCTGTATTTCGATGGTGCTAAGTTGTTCGGAATTCATAAATTCTCCAGGATAAATAAAAATTGCAGGTAGCTTAACTTAATGCCAGGGGTTGCCGTCAAATTTTGGTAAATCAGGGTTCATAGTGTCCCATGGCTGGGCATCTGCCACCCATATATCTTTTTGCGGCTGGAAAATGGCGGGATCATCAAGCGTTGCGGTGGCGACCGGCCTTATGTCGATAAAGGCGCTGTTCCTGCCGAACAGCGAGGTTCCGCATTTGGGGCAAAAAGCGCGGTAAACCGTGTGGCCGCTTGCCGCAATGGTTGCGTATTCTTTATAGTTTCCGGTTATGGCGAGGGCTGAGGCTGGAACGAACATGCCTGCAAAATAAGGCGCTCCAATCGCTTTTTGACAGGTTCGGCAATGGCAGTTGAAGCCGCCGATGGGTTTGGCCGAGATTTCATATCTGACTGCGCCGCAAAGGCAACCGCCGGTAATGGGAAGCTTCATGTTGTTCTCCTTCGACTGCGTGGGCAGGTATTTTTTCTCCATGCAAAATTTGCATTTACCACATCCCTGTGGGTTATGCAGGAGCAATTGCCGAGAAGATTTGTCGGCAAATCTTAGTACAATAGAACGGACACACCTAAACTCTGTTTAACAACACCAAATCATAAACAATGCTGGATGATCTTATTTTAATAGCTTTATTGCTGGGCGCATACCTGTACTGGTTTAACGGGCAGCAGGTGAAGGAGGTTGCGCTTAAGGCAGTCAGGGCGAATTGCTTGAACCTGGAAGTCCAGATGCTGGATGAGTATGTTGCCCTAAACAGCATCCGGTTAAAAAGAGATCCAGCAGGAAAAATGCGGGTGCGACGGATATTTTTGTTTGAATTTTCTTCAACCGGAAATGAACGTTATAACGGTATTTGCATTATGCTGGGACGACGGGTCGAGTCTATTCAGATGGAGCCATACCGGTTTGACGGTTGAATGGGGCTATATGTAATACCTGCATTGCCTATGCGGATGTAGGTAAGGGGTTAGGCAGGAGTAGCGGTGTGCCGAAGAATTCTGAAGAAATGGTTTTTTGTGGAGGATTAAATGAATAAATGTTCAGTATGTGGTCATGAGCGTAATGACCGCGATATGAAATGTCCGGAATGCGGCAGTTTCTACTCAAAAATTGCCGAGATTATTGCCGAACAGGAAGCGCGGGAGGAAATGCAGACATTTCGTGGTCGATGTAAAAAAATCCTAAACTCGGATGATGTTAAGCAGGAAGCGCTGTCCGAACTGAAGCTGATGTGGGCGGGGCTGACTAAAAAAGGCGTGTTTGCGCTTTTTGTGATTTTCGTCTTTGTCTTTGCCTTGGTCGTTTCTGTTTTGTAGTCATCATTAAACAGGAGGGCGACCCGCTTAATCGGCGTGTGGGAGAGTGGCGGCCGTTTAGCGCCTGTTAGCCCGCGTGCCGGTTAAGCTGTTAGTTCTCAAACAGCTTAACTTAAGGCATTGCGTCTGAAATTGACCGCGAAGGCGTTATCTTTCCAGCAGATCGAGCTTGCCTTCTTTACCATTCCACTCATCAGCCTCAGGTAAAGCCGGCTTTACATCCGTAATAACAGGCCATTGTTTGGCTAGTTCTGCATTTAATGCGATAAAAACTTCTTGTCCTTCCGGCAATTCATCTTCTGCAAAAATTGCGTTGGCAGGGCATTCAGGTTCGCATAACGTGCAATCAATACATTCATCAGGATCAATAACCAGAAAGTTAGGGCCTTCATGAAAGCAATCTACAGGGCATACATCTACACAATCAGTAAATTTGCATTTAATACAGTTTTCGGTGACTACAAAAGTCATAATTATTACCAAGAAAGTTGATTTTTAATTTAGGGCGTTATTCTAGCAGAAAGAATTGCACGATTGAATGCCAAGTTTGTTAAAGGCATCATTTAGCCGGGTTTGATGCGATTGTGAATCTATAAAGCTTACTTTGCGCTTGCCGAATTAAATACAGACAAAAATATGCTTTTTTCGCCGTTGATTTTTCGTTTTTGAACGTTTTTTAAGGCGAGTCTTGCTTCGGTTTTAAGTTGATTGTCGGCATAAAGTTGTTCAGTACGGGCCGGAGCCGCGGTTGCCCTTTCAAAATAAAGGGCCGCCTCGTTGGGTTTGTTATGTAGCAACAAAAATTCGCCGTAAAAATAGTTGGCATCAATGCCGTCAGGATTGATCTTCAGCGCGGCTTCCAGCATTTGTTTGGCGGCGTCGTCATCGCCGAATGAGATAGGCCATTTGGGCACCATGTAATATAGCGTACCCAATGTTACATAAGCCGATCCGCCCATGGTTTTCGGGTTTATTTTGATGGCTTTGATTAGTAAATCACGGGCCTCATGGATGGCGCCAAGCGCAGAAAAAGCATCTTGTTGTTCGGCATAAGTCGCCTTTAGCACGGCCTGCCAGAAAATGGGTTCGGCGGCATTCGGATATTGCCGGGCCAAGGTCGCAGCCTTATCGAGCAGTTGAACATAAGCCGGCCCTTGTTTGCTTTTGGGCATGCTGTAGTAAACAGATGCCCATTCGGCTTCAATGTTTTTTAAAGAGTCTTTAAAGCTCTCCGCAAAACATTGAGTTGATAGTAGTAATAAAACAACAAAAACTAATTTTTTCATGCGGAAAATATAGAACAAAACTCATAATATTTCAATATGTCTATGAAATATTTAGTCTTCGCGCCATTCCGAGTAAGGATGTATCGCGAGATTGTTGTTGTAATAACGCAAATCTCCGGTGACTTCCAAGCCTAACCAGGGCGGTTTTGAAAAAGATTGTCCTGTTTCGTCCAGCTCAATTTCAGCGACTATCAAATCCTGATTATCACCTTCAAACTCATCTATTTCCCAAAGATTGGCATCATCAGTGACGAAATGACGGGTTTTTTCGATTAATGGTTTTCTGCAAAGATTATCTAATATCTCATTTGCATCAGTCATCGGAATTTCGTATTCGTATTCATGCCGGTGAGTGCCGATAGTAGCCGTTTTGATGTTCAACCAGGCATGGTCGTCGCTGATCCGAACCCTGATTGAGCTGGTTGCCTGAGAGCTTAAATAGCCCTGTCGATATTTTACCGAGTGGCTAACGTGCTTGCGCCAGTCATCGTTGGCGAGCAAAAATTTATGTTCTATTTCTATAGCCATGATTAGATTTCCTTATAGTGGTTGCCATAGGGCAGGTTTGGTATTTTGGTGTACGCGCATGGAAAAGGTATTCAGGTTTCTCCCGCGGTAACGTTGGCAGCAAGCGGGGTGTTAGTGTTGCTATGTCAATTGAAGGAAGGAGGACTATAAAATTACTTTGTAACGCAAGAATATTCAAGGGGCAGAGGCGTACAGCGTTGCAAAGCCAAACTTAAATATTGGGCATTTTTTAGATGAGCCCCGTCACGCCAGTCTTGTTTTGACCGGCAACCTGGGGCATTTGAAGTATAGGATTTGCAGTCGGGCGTATCTTGTCGTGCCGGTGGCGATGTTTCCACGGGATAAGGTAGGGCAGCCCGGTTAATGAAAAAAAGTATCGTCCTCGCTATCGTCTTCCAATGACACTGATTGTCCGGGAATCCTCTTTTCTTCCATTGCCCATTCTCCCAGGTCAATCAATTTACAACGTTCGGAGCAGAAGGGTTTGGATTGTTGTTCAGGAACCCAGGGTACAGAACATCCGCAGTTGGGGCATTTTACAATGAGCGGTTTGCTGGATGACGACATTAGAAAAGACAGCAGGTTAAGGAAAAAGGAATGTCATCAGGGCTTTGTGTCGGACGTTTGTTGTCGGACGACGGCGCCATGAACCGGATGGTGCAGCGGTGTTTGCCGCCGCTGATTTCTGCAAAGCAGTGTATGGATTTATCCAGGCTTATTTTAAGCAGTTGATGGGGTTGGTTGGTGTCCAGCAAAAATTGAAAGAAGCCTGCTTCAGCAACCTCTTGGGTAGGCGAGCTGCAATTACGGATAAAATTAAGGATCAAGTCAATTGCGGTACGAATGTCGGCAAAGGGCTTGCTCCAGTGTTCCAGGTCTTTTAATCGAATGGCTTCATCCTGTTCCAGCCAATAATGGAATTCGGGTAAATCAAAAGAGCAGGTGCCGCCAGGGATGGAGCTGCGTTGAGCTATGCTCTGGAACAGATCGCTTTCCATGACGCGGGTACCGATCTTTCCGTTGGTGGCATAAAGCTTTTTGCTGGTTTCATTTAATTTGTTAAGCAGTTCTTCCAGTTTTTGGGTGTCGACGCTCTGGTTATGGGCAATTTTATTCAGCACATTGGCGTGGCGATCCAGCTCTTTCAGTATTTCCGATTTCAGGTCATTGCGTCTGAAAATTGTCATGATGTCGAGCAGCACATTAATCGCGGCGCGTTTATCGGCGACCGTCTCCCCCGTTAAGAAATGGCTGAATTGTTGGAAAAGTTGTTCTAACCGTATGAAAACCCGGATGCGTTCATTGAGTGGAAATTCATAGGTAATAGTGGTGTTCACAGACAAGTTAATCCCGGCAAGCGCTTAATGAAAGATATAAATTGTGCAGTTTTTTTACCTGTTCTGCAAGTCTATAATCAGTCGTTGAGTTATCAATCAAATCATCGGCTTTTGCTATTCTGTATGCGCGCGATACTTGATTGTCGATTATGGATTGTATTCTTTCAATAGTCAGGTTATCCCGGATTTTAACGCGTTCGATCTGTGTTTCAACCGGGCAGTCGATAACCAGTATCCGGTCAACAAGATGAATCATGTCGGTTTCGAATAATAATGGAATACTTATAATGCAGTAGGGAGCGACCAGCGGTTCAAGTTCCGCTTGTAAGGTTTTATAGATTAAGGGATGGAGTATCGATTCAAGTTTCTGTTTTTGCTTAAGGTCGGAAAAAACTATTTCCCTGAGATGTCGTCTGTTCAGCGAACCGTCCGGGTTCAGGACGGAGGTGCCAAATTCCTGCTGTATTCGAGCCAGTGCGGGTTGGCCTTTTTCGACCAGGCTATGGGCTATTTGGTCGGCATCAAGCACCGGGATATTCAAGTCGGCGAAAATTTCGGCAACAGTCGATTTTCCGCAGCCTATGCCGCCGGTGAGGCCGACTTTCAGCATGACCTTACAGGCCTACGGTGGTCAAATAGAGGTGGTTGAGGTCATTTCCCCATAACAACGCGATCCATCCGGCGGCAGCTAAATAGGGGCCGAAGGGGATGGGGACGTTATGATCGTGTTTGACAAAAATGATCATGCCCACTCCAATAACCGCGCCGACCAGTGATGATAATAAAATGATAATCGGCAAGTACTGCCAACCCAGCCAGGCACCGAATAAAGCCAATAATTTGAAATCGCCATAGCCCATGCCTTCTTTGCCGGTTGCCAGTTTAAACAGGTGAAAGACCGCCCAAAGAGCCGTATAGCCGGCAGCAGCGCCGATGATGCTGGCGTGGGCATCGGTATATACATTAAACAGGCTCAGGCACATCCCCAGCCAAAGTAAGGGGAGGGTGATGGAGTCGGGTAATAACTGGTGGTCGACATCAATAAAAATTAACGCAATCAACGACCAAGTCAGTATCAGGGCAAAAACGGCCTGGGGCGTATAGCCGAAATGCCAAGCCACTACGATTGAGGCTAGCGCCGTGAAAGCTTCTATGATCGGATAACGCATCGAAATGCGACAGCCGCATTTTGCACATTTGCCGCTTAAAAAAAGGTAGCTGATGACCGGAATGTTCTGGTAAGGCTTGATGGGCGTGTTGCAGCTGGGGCAGCGGGATAGGGGAAGAATCAGGTTGAAGGGTTCTTCTGCCGATCCTGCATTCAGGGCGTCGTCGGCTGGTGCTGTTTCCGGGCTGATTTGCAGATAGTCCAAACACTCCTTACGCCATCCTCGTTGCATCATTATCGGTAATCGATAGATAACAACATTGAGAAAACTGCCGACAAGCAGGCCAATAACACCGGCCAGTACCGAAAAGAGAGTGGGTATATTTAAAAGCATACTAAGCTGTTGCATCTGTGTTTTCTTGAGGGTTAGTGTTCTACGGTGGGCGCTTTTGCGAGTAGCTTAACTTAAGGCTGTATCGACTGAGGTTGATAGCCGCTTCTACTGGAGCAATTTAAAAACAAGACGGATGGGCCGTTATGCTGTTTAATTTGCATTTCTTGGCAGGTGAGGCAATTAGCCGACCGCGGCACCCATTTTAAATATAGGCAAATACATGGCGACAACCAGTCCGCCGACTAAAGTGCCCAAAATCACCATAATAATTGGCTCCATTAAGCTGCTCAAATTATCAACAAGATTGTCGACTTCTTCATCAAAAAAATCGGCAACTTTCAACAGCATAGAATCCATAGAACCTGATTCTTCGCCGATGGCCACCATTTGTACCACCATATGCGGCCAAAGACCTGCTTGCTGCATGGCGAATTGAAGTCTTTGTCCGGTTGCCACCTCTTCGCGCATTTTTAAAACGGCTTCGGTGTAGATAATGTTGCCGCAGGCGCCGGCAACGGACTCCAGTGCCTCTACCAAGGGTACCCCCGCTGCTGACATGGTTGCCAAGGTTCTGGCAAAACGCGCAACAGCGGACTTGTTTAAAATGAGGCCGACTATCGGCAGTTTTAGCAGGGTTTTATCCAGGAAATGATTAAATGCTCTGGATCGCTTTTTAAAATAACCGAATGTGTAAACGATGCCGACAACAACACCGACAACGATATACCACCATGCCTGCATCCATTCGGACATATGAACAACCATTTTGGTGAAGGCGGGCAAATCTGCGCCAAAGCTTTTGAACATGTCGGCAAAAACCGGTACCACGAAAATCAGCAGGATGGTGGTGACGACAAAAGCCACGACTATGACGGCGATCGGATAGGTCAGGGCCTTTTTGATCTTTTTCTTCATAGACTCGGTTTTTTCTTTGTAGGTGGCGATCTTATCCAGCAGTGTTTCTAATACCCCCGCCTGTTCGCCTGCGGCAACCAAGTTACAAAATAATTCATCAAAATACAGCGGCCTTTTGTTAAGGGCTTCGGCTAAGGTGTCACCGGCTTCAATGTCGGCTTTGATGCCCAGCAGCAGAATCTCCATGCTGGCATTGTCGTGGCCTTTGCCGACAATATCGAATGACTGAACCAAAGGCACGCCCGCTTTTAGCATGGTGGCTAATTGTCTGGCAAAAATGGCTATATCGCCCGGCGTGATAGCCTGGACTTTTGCGCTGAATAGCGGCTTGGGTTTTTTCTTGAATGTAATAACCCGATAGCCCTGCCGCCGCAACTCGGTTTTGGCAATAATTTCGGTTTTTGCAGAGATTATTCCTCCGGTTTTCTTTTTGTTTTTATCGGTTCCCGACCAGACGAAATCGATTTGTTCAGTTTGCTCTGCCATGTTTATTCCTTGGTGATTCGATCAATTTCTTCCAGACTGGTCATGCCCATGCGCACTTTGTTTAATCCTGATCTGCGCAAGTCATTAAAGCCTTCCGCCAAGGCGCATTCCGCCAATTGATCGGTATTACCCCCGTTTAATATCAGTGAGCGCATTTTGTCAGTGAGCGTCAGGACTTGATAAACGCCGACCCGGCCTTTATAGCCATTGGTGCAATGCTCGCAGCCCACCGCGCTGAATATTTTAAGGTCGCGCAACTCTTCTTGTTTAAAGCCTGCATCAAGGAGGACTTTATCAGGAAAATTGGCGGGGACTTTACAGTGTTCACAGAGTCGTCGACCCAAACGTTGAGCCATAATCAAGTTGACCGCAGCAACAATGTTGAAGGGCGGTATGCCCATTTGCATGAGGCGATTCAAAGTTTGCGGCGCATCATTGGTGTGTAAGGTCGATAACACCAAATGCCCCGTTTGCGCGGCTTTAACGGCGATTTCGGCGGTTTCCAAATCACGAATTTCGCCGACCATGATGATGTCAGGATCCTGCCGTAAAAAAGCGCGTAAAGCGCTGGCGAAGGTCAGGCCTGCTTTAGGATTCATATTGACCTGATTGATGCCTTCCACGGTAATTTCGACAGGGTCTTCGGCGGTGGAAATATTGCGCTCCATGGTGTTGAGGATATTCAACCCCGTATAGAGCGTAACCGTTTTACCGCTACCCGTTGGCCCTGTTACCAACACTAAGCCGTAGGGTTTATTGATAGCCTCAAGGAAAATCCGTTGTTGTTCCGGTTCAAAACCCAGTTTTTCGATACCCAGCTGGGCGCTGGTGGGATCCAAGATACGCAAAACGACTTTTTCGCCGAATAGGGTAGGGCAGGTATTTACCCGGAAATCAATTGCACGATTCTTGGACAAGGTCATTTTGATACGGCCGTCCTGTGGAACCCGGCGCTCAGCAATATCCATTTTAGACATGACCTTAAGGCGGGAGACAAGTCTGTTGGCGATGCTGGGAGGGGGGGAGGCAACCTGGCGGAGTATGCCGTCCGATCGATAGCGGATGCGGAAAGTTTTTTCGTAAGGTTCCATGTGTATATCGGATACTCCCTGTTTGATGGAGTCCAATAGTATCTTGTTGACGTAACGGACAATCGGCGCATCATCAATATCCGAGTTAACATCGGCTTTAGCGGTATCTTCTTCGCCTCCGGTGATGTCCAGATTATCAAGATCCTCATCAAGCATATCAGTCATCGAGGTATCGGCGGCCTCTAAGGAGGCTTCGATGGCTTTGATCAGTTTGTCTTCTTCAACCAGAATGGCTTCGGGGTTAAGGCGACTGTGAAACTTGATGTCATCCAGAGCGCGAAAGTCGGTCGGGTCCGATACGGCGACGAATAGGGTTTTGCCTCTGGCGAACAGGGGCAGCGCATGGCATTTGCGGATCAGCTTTTCACTGACCAGATTGATAGGGAGCCTACGGAAGTCAATGGCATCCAGGTCAAAAAAAGGGACGCCGAATTCTTGCGAGGCTTGATGTGCCAAAGCTTTACTGTTAATCAGCTTATTGGTAACAAGGTAGCGTATTAGCGGGATCTGGTTTTTTTGTGCTTCCTGACTATGAATTTGCGCATCGCTCTCAGTTAGCAAGCCTTTTTCAATCAAGCACCGTGTAAGGCCACTAAATTGTAAATTTGTTGATGCGGTAGTCATAGGTATGATGATTGCTTTGTCGGTTGTTTAGACAAATATAGATGAAAAAGGGGGAGGGTACAAGGCGAAAGGCTAAGGGCTAAAGGAGGGATTTCCTTTGCCTTTAGCCTTTCGTCTGCTTTTCTTATAAAGCCTGTATTTTGCGTTGCTGCTCTTCAAGGTTGTTAAGCATTGAACGCAAATCGGCCAGCTTGGCTTTTTCCTTATCGATCACTTCCGGCGGCGCTTTATCGACGAACGCCGGATTATTTAGTTTGCCTTCGACTCTGGGCAGGTCGTTGTTGATTTTTTGGATTTCCTTTTCCAGTCGCGCCAGTTCCGCTTCTTTGTCAATCAGGCCTGCCATCGGGATCAGGATTTTCATCTCGCCAACTAAAGCAATTGCCGATTCCGGCGTACTTTCATTAGGCGTTAACCAGGTAATTGAATGCAGTCTGCCCAATTTTTGCAGATAAACCAGGTTGTTGTTTAAGCTTTGCTGATCAGCAAGAGAGCCGTTTTGCAAAAATATCGGCAGCGGTTTGCTGGGGGCGATATTCATTTCGCCGCGAATACGGCGCACACCCAGAATAAAATTCATCACCCAGTTGGTTTCGGCGATCGCATTGCTGTCGATGTGCGCTTCATCGGCAACCGGGTAAGGTTGCAACATGATGGTGTCAGCTTCAATACCTGCCAACGGCGCGACCCGCTGCCAGATTTCTTCGGTGATAAACGGCATGATCGGATGCGCCAAACGTAAAATCGACTCCAGAACCGTCAGCAGGGTTTTACGCGTGCCGCGTTGCAATGCCGCATCATTCGATTGCAGGGATATTTTTGCCAGCTCCAGATACCAGTCGCAGTACTCATTCCAGGTGAATTCATAAATGGCTTGGGCCGCGAGGTCAAAACGGTAATTGTCGATAGCGTTGCTGGTTACTGCCGTTACCTGATGCAGACGGGAAGTAATCCAGCGGTCCACCTGGCTGTATTGGCCAGGCGCATCGGATAAGCCGTTGTCCTGCTCTTCTGTATTCATCAGCACGAAACGCGCCGCGTTCCACAGTTTGTTGCAGAAATTGCGGTAACCTTCGGTGCGGGCAAGGTCAAAGCGAATATCGCGACCGGTGGACGCTAATGAAGCAAAGGTAAAACGCAACGCATCGGTGCCGTAAGACTGGATGCCGTCAGGGAAATGTTTGCGCGTATCCTGCTCGATTTTTTTGGCCAAATGCGGCTGCATCATGCCGGAAATACGTTTTGTAACCAACGCTTCCAGTTCTATGCCGTCGATGATGTCAATCGGGTCGAGCACGTTGCCTTTGGACTTGGACATCTTCTGTCCTTCGGCATCGCGTACCAAACCATGGATATAGACTTCCTTAAACGGTACTTTGCCCTGGAATTTCAGCCCCATCATGATCATCCGCGCCACCCAGAAGAAAATGATGTCGAAGCCGGTCACCAGTACGCTGGTTGGATAATGCTTGGCCAGTTCTTCGGTGTTTTCCGGCCAGCCCAGTGTGGAGAAAGGCCATAACGCTGATGAAAACCAGGTGTCCAGCACATCCTCATCCTGTTTAAGCGGGTAGTCGGCGGGCAGGTTATGCTTGGCGCGAACGGCCTGCTCGGAGTTGCCGACGTAAATATTGCCCAGTTCGTCGTACCAAGCGGGGATGCGATGCCCCCACCAGATTTGCCGGGAGATACACCAGTCCTGGATATTGCGCATCCATTCAAAATAAGTGTTTTTCCAATTGTCGGGTACAAACTTGATGTCGCCGTTTTCAACAGCGGCAATCGCAGGCTCGGCCAACGGAGCTACCTTGACATACCACTGATCGGTCAACAGCGGTTCGATAACGCTGTTAGTCCGGTCGCCGCGCGGTACCATCAATTTATGGTCGGCGATTTTTTCCAGTAAACCTGCCGCATCAAGATCGGCGACAATTTTCTTACGCGCTTCAAAGCGATCAAGGCCTTGATATTGAACAGGGACTAACTCTTCGGCACAGATGCTCGCGTCGACAGTTAAAATATTAATCAAGCCGCCATGCGGCAAGTCCTGGATAGCTGACGTATGACGGTGGCGCGTCCAAACCTCGTAATCGTTAAAGTCATGGGCCGGGGTGATCTTGACGCAGCCGGTGCCGAATTCGGGATCGACATACTCATCGGCAATAATCGGAATACGGCGGCCGGTTAACGGCAGCTCCACGAATTCGCCGAGCAAATGCTTATAGCGCTCGTCATTCGGATGAATCGCTACCGCCGCGTCACCCAGCATGGTTTCAGGGCGTGTGGTTGCAACAATCAAATGTCCCTGACCATTGGATAGGGGATAACGCAAATGCCACATTGAGCCGTTTTCTTCTTCCGACAACACTTCCAGGTCGGAAACCGCAGTATGCAAAACGGGGTCCCAGTTAACCAAGCGCTTGCCGCGATAAATCAGGCCTTCTTCATAAAGCCGGATAAACACTTCCTGCACCGCATCGGACATACCGTCATCCATCGTGAAACGCTCTTTGTTCCAGTCCAGCGAAGAACCCATGCGCCGCAATTGGCGGGTAATCGTGCCGCCGGATTCCTCTTTCCATTCCCAGATTTTTTCGATGAACTTTTCACGCCCATAGTCATGGCGGGTCTTGTCTTCCGCATTGCATAAACGTTCCACCACCATTTGCGTGGCAATACCCGCATGGTCGGTGCCCGGCTGCCATAAGGTGCTGAAGCCTTTCATGCGGTGGTAGCGGGTGAGCGCATCCATGATGGTGTCCTGAAACGCATGGCCCATGTGCAAACTGCCGGTGACGTTGGGCGGCGGGATCATGATGCAATAGGATTCACCCTCCGATTTGGCCGCAAAATAGCCTTTTTCTTCCCAGGTTTGATACCAGCGTTGTTCGATTGAATGAGGGGCGTATGTTTTTTCCATGGATGGGCGCTCTTTTTTTGTAATAGTTGATGCGTATGATGATTTATTTGTTACCAGTCTTTATGCGTAGTAACCGGCATGCCTGACTGTTGGTACCGGCGATAACGGTTTCTGCCCGCTTCTTTGGTTGTTTCGCTATTATCCAGTATTTCAAGAATGCGCTCGGTTTGCGGCCCTACGTCAGGATAGCGCGAGGATAGGTTGAACAGGACTTTTTGCCAGTGCTCGGGCGCATCCAATGAGCCGATCAGGATGACTTTTTCCGTGGCCGCGCTCGCTCCCGGTGAGCCTGCGGCATACACACCATCCCTGGCGATATCAGGCGGCTCGCCGGTATATATCTGGTGCGGAATAAAACTGCCTGCCCTGAAAGTCCAGAGCAGGTCGTCTATGGTTCGGCTTTGTTCGGCAGAATCGGTCAGCACGTAACAAAAACTGCCGCTACGATAGGCTTTCTCGATCAGTTTGCAGGCAAACAGATACCTCTCTTCCAGCGATTCCGACGGCAGTATATAAAAGCTGACTTCAGCCACTTATATTCTGTGACGGTTGCGCACGGCTGATCAGATATTGGCTTAATAGCGGCACAGGACGGCCGGTTGCGCCTTTGGTTGGGCCGGTGCGCCAAGCCGTGGCGGCAATGTCCAGATGCGCCCAGCGGAATTTTTCGGCAAATCGCGCCAGGAAACAGGCGGCGGTAATGGTGCCGCCATCTTTGCCGCCGACATTGGCCATGTCGGCGAAATTGGATTTAAGTTGCTCCTGATATTCTTCCCAGAGCGGTAAACGCCAGACACTGTCGTTGGCGATTTCACCGGCCGCCGTCAGTTCATTGCATAAGGCATCGTCATTGCCGAGCAGGCCGCTGGGCACTCGGCCTAAAGCCACTCCAACCGCGCCGGTCAGGGTGGCGATGTCTATCACCACATCGGGGTTGTAGCGTTCCGCATAAGTCAAGGTGTCGCACAGCAGCAGACGACCCTCTGCGTCGGTATTTAACACTTCAATGGTTTTGCCGGACATGCTGGTCAAAATATCGCCCGGTTTGTTGGCGTCGCCGTCGGGCATGTTTTCCGATGAAGGGATCAGGCCGATAATATTCAGCGGCAGCTGCATTTGCGCTACGGCGAGCAAGGTACCCAGAACAGTCGCGCCGCCGCACATGTCGTATTTCATTTCATCCATGCCGGGGCCCGGTTTTAATGAAATGCCGCCCGCGTCAAAGGTGAGGCCTTTGCCGATCAGCACGATAGGCTTGGCGTTTTTCTCGCTGCCTTGATACTCCAGGGTAATCAACTTTGCGGGTTGACGACTGCCGCGCGAGACGGACAGGAAAGCGCCCATGCCCAGTGCCGCCATGTCGGATTCTTCCAGTATCTTAACCGCCAGACTGGCGTATTTTCTGCCCAGTTCAAGCGCCTGTTCGGCAAGAAAGGTCGGTGTGCAGATGTTGCCCGGTAAATCGCCAAGATGCTTGGTTAAATTCATAGCTTCGGCAACAGCCTTGCCTTGCACTAATCCGGCGTGCGTCAAAGCCTGTTCAGTCTCCGTGGCGGTAATGGAGATTTTTTCAATCTTGCTTTCGGTTTCTTTATCGGATTTTGTGTGGGTAAATTGATATGCGGCATCGTTAAAAACTTCGATGATTTGCTGAGATTTCCATTGCCGGTCGCGGTCTGTCACATCGCATTCCGCCAGGCAGCAGACCACCGATTTGATTTGCGGCTTTTTCAGGCTGTTGACAGCGGTCAGCAAGGCTTTTTTGTAGTTCTTGCCGGATAACGGCTTGTTCTCGCCTAGGCCGACCAGCAAAATGCGTTCAATCTTGCTGCCCGGAACCGCGTTGATTAACACGGTTTCGCCGTTTTTTCCGCTCAGGTCGCCACGGCTGACGATGTTGTTAATCAGCCCGTTGGTGCTGTTGTTAAGGGCGGTTGCCGATAGACTGAGTTGTTGGTCTTGATAAACGCCAACAATAACACAATCACATTGCAGCTCTTCTAGTGGCGCGGTTTCTATTGAATAGTCCATGACTTAACTCGGTTATTTGTTGAATAGAGCATTATCTTGAGCGGGCTGGAAAATAGCGCGTTACAAGATGGGCCGTTTAGCTGGGATTATACAACACAAATATCGGTTTTTGATTGGGGAGGTAGGGTTGGCGGTAAATTGGATTTTATAGATTCACCACGAACGACTGCATGGATGCAGGAGGTAGAGCAATGCAGGAGCGATTGCCGAGACACGAAGGACATGAAGTTTTTACTCAAGCCCCTCTGAAAGTGTGTTGATTTTTTAAAGATAAAGCCACAGACTACAGCCAATGCAGAGCGGTCTTTGTTTGTCGACAGGAAATTGAAAATGGGATGGAGAAAATTGGAGAGAGCGATAGATTATATTTCTATTTTTGTTCGCACCAACTTGTATTCATCAGAGTGCATACTCATTTTGAAAAGTTTAAGATGCCTAAATTTTGGTCTATTAACAATTTCTTTGGCAATGATTTCGGTTGTCTCATGAACACGCAAGCCTAAGTAAATTTCTTTCACCGCATCTGCCGTAATGCCTATATAAAATCTGCCATCGGGGCTTTTCTTGTCCAAATCTATATAAACCCGTACCTCCTTTTCATAACTCCACTTCTCCTCTTTACGATGTAAGGCCTGCTTGATGTAAGGCTCATACAGAGGGATGTTTTCAGGATTTGCAAATACGGGGATTCTTGTGAGTTCATTTTTATATTCAATATCGAAGAGTTCCTCTGATTTGGAGGTTAAAACTTTCTCGTCAATCCCAATTATAATACCCTTGTGATCGTCGGCGTAATGAGCCCACATTTGGATTATATCGAAATCTCTGGAAAAACAAGCAACGCCGAGTTTATCATTCCATTCATTTCGAATAAGTTCGGCGACTCTTCTAAGGTCTGATATTTGGAAAGCGGCAACTTTTTGGATGATATCTTCAATAGAATCTTCTTGGAATGAGATTTTCTGTTCCCTCATAGTCACTTTCCAATCGGCCAAAAGATCAGGCCGCTCTTCAAAGTCTTTTTGAATATTCGCCTCGGCTGTTTTTATTTGAACACCAAGAGCCAATTCAAATGGGTCATTGAATTCAGAAATTTGAGAGGCTTTTAGCCTCAAATTAAGTGGAATATCAAACCCAGCAGGTGTGCAATATCGATATATCATTTTCCTTTTCCTTATTTTCCGTGTCCGTATAACGTAAAGCTAAGTCAAGTAGGCCGGAATAAGGCCATCCAAGCGCGTAGCGCTAGGTGGCGTTTCCGGCGGATTCGCACGATGTTTGCCGGAAACACCTGTTTTCGCTATCGCTCAAACAGGCTTATTCCGGCCTACGGAGTTGGTAACGGGGATTGGGCATAGTACCAATTAACAGCTTATGAAGGCGTCTTCTTAAGTGTAATAAAGATATGGATAATAAACTTTGGGCTTTCAAATCAATCAAACATAGCATAGAGCGTTGCGAGATAATTTGTAACTGAATCATCACCTTCGGCTGGGGCCCATGGCGCTTGCTCTTCAGCTTTAAGTGGGACAAATGGCCCGGCTTTAGCTTCAAAGAACACGGTTCCATTTTTCAGTGCGAATACCGTGTGAAAAGTACCGTAAGGAATGTCAACTCCAACAGTCTCACTATCTGCTTCCAATGTTAGCTTTTGCTCAACGTTGCCTGTTGAGTCGAAAACTATTAAGCCCAGCTTGCCGGAAAGGCAAATTATAGTTTCCCCTTTGTTTGGGTCGTTATGCTTGTGTGGCATAACATATGAATTTGGCTCTATAGCATTTAATAATCGGTGCGTTTGAGCTTCACAATTTTCATGAAAATTGTGGTTCTTACGACGGCGAGGCGATGCTATGGCCTCCATGCTAAGCTTTTTGAGCAGTTGCTGATTGATGGGAGTAATCATACGTTTTTGATCCTATCTTCCCCTGTGGATTCATTAAGATCCCAAAAGCGGGGCGGGGTTTGCAACCCCGTCCGGCTGTCGGTAATAGCGAAAACGGATTCGGAGGGCGTGCGCCGGAAAAGCTTCCGCTCCTGCTCACGCTCCTTACCTACATCCATGTAGGCAACGCTACCTCGCGCTACGCTTGGGTAGCCTTATTCCGGCCTACGTCAATCTTCGAACCTTGCACGGCCAATACGCCGGAACGCCCCTCAATTTCCGACATAACCAATTCATGGCATGGCAGTATAGCGGTATTGAGGTCGGCGACATATTCTGCCAACGTACCGATGTCATCCTCGGCTTTTTGCCACAGTTGCAGCAGCTTTTCCATGACCGGCAGCAATTTCATGCCTTCCAGTTCCGCATGCAAGGTATACACATGACCTTCCGGCGCGGGCTTGCGGCTGGCGGCGAATACCGCTTCATGCACGTTGGCTTCGGTGATGCCGTTGCAACCGAGCAGTTCGTCCAAGGTCGGCAGGGTGGTGGGGATTTGCGGGCATTGAAACGTTTCGCCTTCCATATGCGGGATAAACGGTGACTGGCCGCGGCAGTCGCTGGCATAACGAAAGCCCAGTTGCTGCTCCAGTTGTAAGGTGTGTTTGTTCAGTTGCCAGCCGGCCGCGCCATGTACGGAAGGCTGGTGGCCGAATACTTCCTGAAATGAATCGATGGCCGCCTGCATTTCTTTTTGCGTCCACTCGGCATCGCGATTGGCGACAAAATCCTGCCAGTGGATGTGGTCGTAGCAATGCACACCGACTTCATGCCCGGCCTTCTCGACTTGGCGCATGATGTCGCGCCCCCTCCGGCCGATATGCGGGCCGGGGAGCAAGGTGCCGTAGAGCAGGGTTTTCAGTCCGTAGTGGCTGAGCACCGAGGTGCGCTGAACCTTGCTGAAAAATCCGGGCCTGAATATCCGGCGCAGCGCCCGACCGGTGTGGTCGGGGCCGAGGCTGAAAAGAAATGTGGCTTTTACGCCGTAGCGTTGGTACAAATCCAGCAACGCGGGTACGCCTTCCAGCGTGCCGCGCAGTGTATCCACATCGACTTTCAGTGCGATTTTCATAGGGTTTGGTCTTGATCGATCAGTTCCCTTGCGGCTGCAACCTCATGGCTGTAAGCGTCGAAAATTTTGCGCAAGGCATCTTCCACGGTGACTTCAGGCTTCCAGCTCAGGTCATCCATGGTATTGCCGATCCAGGGCACCCGGGTTTTGACGTCCTGATAGCCTTTGCCGTAGTAATCGTTGGCGCTGGTGTCGATCAGTTCGACTTTCGCGGCCAGATCCTTGTATTCCGGATGTTCCTTGGCGATTTTCAGCATCAGTTCGGCAAGTTCCCTGATTGACAGGTCGTTGGCCGGATTGCCGATGTTATATATATTGCCGGTCGCCTTGCCGTTTTCATTTTTGATGATGCGCACCAAGGCGTCGATACCATCGCTGACAAAGGTAAAACTGCGGCGTTGCTGTCCGCCATCGACCAGCTTGATGGATTCGCCTCGGGCGATATGGCCCAGGAACTGGGTTACTACCCGTGAGCTGCCTTCTTTTGGCGTATGGATGCTGTCGAGGCCTGGGCCTATCCAGTTAAAAGGTCTGAACAGCGTGTAATCGAAACCTTGTTCCTGACCGTAAGCGCAGATAACCCGATCCAGCAATTGCTTGGAGCAGGAGTAAATCCAGCGCGGTTTGTTCAGCGGACCCAGGACCAGTTCGGACTCGTAAGGATGGAATTCATCATCCTTGCACATGCCGTAAACTTCCGAGGTCGAAGGGAACAGCACGCGTTTTCTGTATTTAACGCAGGCGCGGATAATCGGCAGGTTCGCCTCGAAATCCAGTTCGAATACCGCCAGCGGGTGGGTCACATAAGTGGCAGGCGTGGCGATGGCAACCAGCGGCAGAATCACGTCGCATTTTTTAATGTGATATTCCATCCACTCATGATTAATGGTGATGTCGCCTTCAAAAAAATGGAAGCGTTCATGCTCGCGGAATGCTTCAACACGGTTGGATTGCATGTCCATACCGTAGACATGCCAATCGGTGGTTTCGAGTATGCGTTTCGAAAGATGATGGCCGATAAAGCCATTGACACCCAGTATGAGTACGTTCATAAGTTCCTAGTTGGTTAGATTAAAAATTGTTAGTCGTTTAGCGATAACGGTTCATCACCGGTCATGGCTTTGAAAGCGGAATGATCCAGCGCTATGCCGTCACAGCTAAGTTGTTCAATACGGAAGCGTTTGTTATCGGCGCAGTCGGCGTAAAAATGACCATCCTCGGCAATTGCTCCATGCATTGCTCTACCTCCTCCATCCGTGGAGTCGGCCCAATAGATGCAAACTTTGCCCGAATGCACTGCGGTTTCGCCGCTGTAATGACTGCCGAGCAGGAAAAAACGCCTGCCGCTACTGTCGAAGAATGCGCCCGGATAAGGCGGCGCCACAGCTCTGACCAGATTATGGATCGTCCAGGCCGATTGATTCCAGTCGATGCGGCCGTGTTCCGGCTTGCGGCCGCCGAAATAACTGCCTTGAGCAAGATCCAACGGTTTGGGTTCTATGTTTCCGGTCAGCAGCAATGGCAAACAGCGATCCAGCAGCGTTTTTGCGGCCGGGGTAAGCTTCAAAAAAACATCGTGCGCCGTATCGTTGGGCAAAATGGCGACGGCTTGCTGGTCGATCAGCGAACCGGCATCGGGCTTTTCCACCATTTGATGGAGGCTGACGCCGGTTGTCGCTTCGCCATGCAAAACCGCCCAATTGACAGGCGCACGGCCCCGGTATTTCGGCAGTAACGAACCGTGCAGGTTGTAAGCGCCTCGGGGCGGGATCGCCAGCAGCTCGGGACTTAACATGTGCCGGTAATAAAAGGAGAATAACCATTGCGGTTGAAGGTCGGCAATCCGGTTGATTACTTCCGCCTGATTGGGATTGTCCGGCGTTATCACTGGAATCCGATGCCTGTTTGCCAGTTCGGCAACGCTGCCGAACCAGATATTTTCATCGGGATCATCCTGGTGAGTGATCACCAGTTTAATTTCAACGCCGGCTTGCAATAGGCATTCGATGCCGGTAACGCCGATGTTGTGATAGGCAAAAACGACAGCTGAGGTCTTCATCAAGACTTGTCGCTCTTGGCATTATCCAGCACAGCCTTGATCAGATAACGGGGGCGCGACCGGGTCTGGGAATATATCCGGCCGATGTATTCGCCCAGCAGGCCGATACCGAACAACAGAAGACCGATCAAAAAGAACACAATGGCGAACAGCGTAAAAACGCCCTCAGCTTCCGGTCCAACCGTCAGTCTGCGCCAGCCCAGATAAAATACAAAGAGCAGCGACAGTATGGAGACGCCGATGCCGAGCAAAGAAAATGCCTGCAAGGGGGCAATCGAGAATCCTGTCATCAAGTCGAAATTAAGATGGATCAGCTTGAACAGCGAATATTTCGATTCCCCGGCCGCGCGTTCTTCGTGGTCAATAACGATTTCAGTGGGATTTCCGGCATAAAGATAGGCCAGTGCCGGTATAAAGGTATTGGTTTCGGTGGTGGCCAAAACCGCATCGATAATGTCGCGGTGATAACCCCGCATCATACAGCCCTGATCGGTAATATGAATGCGGGTGATTTTTTCGCGTAAGCGATTCATCGCCAATGAGGCCCAATGCCGCCAGAGGCTATCTTTACGCTGCCGCCGGATAGTACCGACATAATCGTAACCGGCATCCATTTGCAGCAGCAGGTTGGGAATTTCTTCAGGGGGATTTTGCAGGTCGGCATCCAGGGTCAGGATATAGTTCCCTCTGGCGCGTTCAAAACCCGCAATCAGCGCCGCATGCTGTCCGGCGTTGGCGCGCAGAAAAACTACGCAGGTGGTATTGGGGTAAAGTTGAAACTGCTTGCGGAGTAAGGCGGCCGATTGGTCGCGGCTACCGTCATCGACAAAAATGACTTCGTAGCGGTGTTTAAGGTTTTCCAGTACGGGGTAGAGCCTTTCAAACAGTAGCGATAAAACGGCTTCTTCGTTATAGACAGGGATAACGATGGATACTTCCGGGGTTTCAAAATTATTCGTCATTTAAATTTAGGAGTATGGTTTTAAATCGGTAAGGGCGCTGTAATTACGCTGCTCTTCATTAATTAAGAGCCATTCAGTAATGAAATCACTGCCGAGCAGACCCGGTCAACGTCATTCTCCTCCATGCCGGGAAATAGCGGGAGCGTTAAGGTTTGCGCGCCGATTCTTTCGGCATTGGGAAAATCGCCGGGCTTGTAGCCGTATTGACGATAAAGCGAGAACAGATGCATAGCCGGGTAATGGATGCCCGCAGTGATGGATTGCTGCTTGAGTACTTCGAGAGTCTGGTTGCGGTTCAGGCCTGTCTTTTCCCAATCGAGCAGGATACAGAACATATGCCAGCTGTGGCCTTCCGCATCGGCAGGCAACACCAATGCGTCATGGGCAGGAAGCTGCTGTAAATAGCGCTCAACCAGCGTCCGGCGTTTTCGGTTAAAGCCGTCCAGTTTGTTCAATTGCACCAAACCCAGCGCCGCACTCACATCCGGCATATTCATTTTGCCGCCCCATGCAGTCACATCCATGCCGCCCTGCGCGTCTCTTTCGATGCCGTGAAAACGAATGCCTTCGATTTTTTTCAGTAAAACGGGATCGTTGATGGCAAGCGCGCCGCCTTCAATCGTGGTCATGTTCTTATTGGGATGAAAGCTGAAACAGACCGGATTACCCGAACTGCCGATCTGGCGGCCCTTATATTGAGTGCCGATTGCCTGGGCGGCGTCTTCAAGCACCAGTAGATCATGCTGTTCGGCCAGCTGATAAATCGGATCCATATCGACAGCGCGACCGGCAAAATGCACCGGTATAACGGCCTTGGTGTTGGGCGTAATTGCCGCCGCAACCGCAGCAGCATCGATATTGCGGGAGACCAAATCGACATCGACAAATTTGGGCGTTGCGCCGCAGCGAACGATGATATTGGCGCTGGCGACAAAACTCATCGCAGGGACGATAACTTCGTCGCCCGGCCCAATTCCGTAAGCCAGCAACACGGCTTCCAGCGCGCTGGTGCCTGAATTGAACACCCGAAGCTGGACATCGCCGCCGATATAATCGGCCAATGCGGTTTCAAAAGCGGCAACCTTGGGGCCGGTTGCCAGCCATCCTGATTGCAGCACTTCTTTGATGGCTTCAAATTCTTCTGTATCGAGCGTGGGGCGAGTGAATGGCAGCATCTTAACTCCTTGCTAAAACGTAAACGCCGAGAAGGACGATGCCCATCCCGATCAGGCGGGCAGGGTTCATGGATTCGCCGAACAACTGCCACGCGAAAAACGCATTGACGACATAGCCCATGGACAGCATCGGATAGGCGATGCTGACATCGACTCTGGACAGCGCCAATATCCAGACGACGACGCTGATGCCGTAACAAACCAATCCTGCCCAGAGAAAAGGCTCGCAGGCCAGCCTCAAAAACGCCGTAGCGGATGAGGAAAAGTTTAGGCCGATAGCGCCCATTTCCCTGACGCTGGCTTTAAGCGCCAATTGCGCGACCGCATTCAGCAGGACGCCGGTCAGGATAATACAGAAACTAACAATATTCATCGGCGAGCCACTGCGATATAACGAGAATTTTCATAGATTAATTGCATGGGGATTTGCTGTTGCTTCCATTGGTCGTAGGTCGTCTGAGTCAGTACGCTTATTGCCTGTTCTGAGTTTAGCCATAAAGGCAGAAAATCCGTCTCATTTAACCATTTTTGCGGTTCCTGGTTGATCCCGAATTCAAGTTCGCCGGTAAAACTAACCAAGTTAATGGTTCTGCCCAAATAATAAGGCAACGATTGATCATAGCGCTTAACATCATAAATCTCCACGGTGTCTTTGCCGCTCTTGTTGATATAGGCTTGAATCGCTTCCGCCATCACTCTGCTGGAACGTAACTCGCTGATACTTTGATAACCCCATGAAAGCATTTGTATGCCAAGCAGGGCGCAGAGGGCGAAAATGGAGATAGCCAGATTTTTTTGGTGCCTTAGCAACAGCGTGGAAATACCGGCCGCGCCTGTCAAGACAGCCGTTGCAATAATCCACGGCCGGAACAGTGTGAGGTGTGCCGCTAACCTGCCAAGCTTGGCGGTATTATCGGCTTGCCAGATAAAGAAAATGAATATAACGCTCGCAAGCACTATAGCCACAATGCCGTCGGCAATAAAATGCTTGCGCTTAGCCATGTTCTCGCCGACCAACAGCGCCAGTGCCGGAAACATCGGCAAAATATAGCCCGGTAACTTGGAGTGGGAGATTGAAAAAAAGAAAAATACAAAAATCGCATAAACCCAAAGCAATCTTGAGGCTTCAAATTTTCCGGCTTCGGCCCGCCATGAAAAAGGCGGTTTAATCAGGCCGTTTAATGACGAGAATAGCCAGGGCATCGCCCCTATTGCAAAGACCGCGAAGAAATACCAGTTGGACTTGGTGCGTCCGTGAACATCGCTGGTAAAACGTTCGAAATGCTCATGAATGAAAAAGAAATGCGGGAACTCGGGGTTTGCATAACTAACGGCAACAAACCACGGTGCGGCTATCAATAAATAGACCAGTAAGCCTTTGCCCAGATGCAAATGACGCCACAAGGCCCAGTCGCGCTGCCAGAGGGTGTACAGAACCAGCGCGCCGCCGGGCAGCACCAGGCCGATCAGGCCTTTGCTGAGTGTGGCTCCGGCAAGCGCGGCCCAGGCCAACAGCATCCAGTTTCGTTCCTGTACCGGCAGATGGCGCACTGACTGAGCCAGCGCCAGCGCGCCGACAGCGATGATCAGCAGTGCGCTGACGCCCATATCCAGGCTGTTGGCGTGTCCCATCCCCGCATAAAGGACCGTGCTGATTGAAAATAGGAATGCGAAATAACCGGCACTTCGTCCATAAAGTCGGCTACCTACAAATCCAACCCATAAGGCGCCGATAAAGCCGAGTCCTGAACACCATACTCTAGCTGCCGCATTGGTTTCACCCAATAAGGCCATGCTGATCGCGGAGCCCCAATACTGCAAAGGCGGTTTTTCAAAATACTTGAATCCGTTGAGGCGTGGTGTAATCCAATTGCCGGAGTTCAACATTTCCCTGGCAATTTCGGCGTAGCGCCCCTCATCAGGCTCTATCAGGTCACGGTAACCCAGCAAAAAAAACCATATAAATCCGGCAACAACTGTTAATACTCCATTTATCCGGCATTGACGCAAAGATGCTGGTGTCATGTTTTTGGTGATCCTTTAGAATTACTGGCCTTAGTAAAATGCTGGCAATGATAATACAATTCGGCATTCAACACATCTTTTATCAGGGTAATTGATTAAAAAACAAATAACAATCAATGTATTATGATTTTGTTTTGGCGGGTGTGTAATTTCTTTAAGATATGCGAAATGAGTGGCTCAACCATAATGAGCTACTTCCAATAGCGCGGTTTCTATAAAATAGTTCATAATTTACCGGCTCAAGGTAGCGGTCGATGCGCTTTCGACTTTGCGCCTTTTACTTTTGTTGTATAACAACGCACACACGTTTTTGATGGGGGAGACACGCTTGGAAGCGAATTGGACTAAAGGCTATAAAATGGGGCGCCGTAAGTTAGTTACCGTCCTGGACAAAATGGTTGCTTTGGACTTGTTAAGGACGTTATTGGCGGTTTGGTCGGTGATTGTCGTCATTATTGTTAGTCGACAGTTCATCAGGATTCTTGACAGGGCTGTCGAAGGCCAGGTATCCAATCAAACCTTGATGACCGTGCTGGGCTTGAAAACGATTATTGCCAGCGCCGCCTTTTTGCCGGCAGCCTTGTTTATGGCGGTGTTGATGGTCTTGGGCAGAATGTACAGGGATCAGGAAATGTCGGCGGTGGCTTCAGCCGGGGGCGGTGCAGGGACAGTCTATCGATCTATATTTCTGCTGGTTTTTCCTTTAAGCGTGCTGTCGGCAGGCTTGTCGTTTTACGTCTCGCCCTGGGCGGAAGCCATGATGGAGGAGCTGATGCATCAGGATAAGGAATCGGCCGATCTCAGAGGTATTGCCGCCGGAAAATTTAGCGAATACAGTCAGGGTGATCTGGTTTTTTATGTGGAAAAGATCGATGACGATAAAACCATGCACGAGGTCTTTGTACAGCACCGGCAGGGAGACCGCTTGGCGATTATTAATGCCGAAGTGGGCAGGTTGAGGGATTTGCCTGACGGGCGCTATATCGTATTGGAAAACGGCGAGCGCATACAGGGACAGCCTGGAACCGTAAATTATGTGCTTGAACAGTTCACCGAATATGCAGTGAGAATGGAGACCAAAGAATCCGCCGCAAATTTCGGAAAGGAGTCGGTTGCCAGTGGTACTTTGGCGAGTTCCGGTCAAATAAACGATATTGCCGAATTACAGCGTCGGTTTTCTATACCGATGGGGATAGTGTTACTTAGTTTTATTGCCGTGCCTTTGGCGCAAATGTCGCCTCGAGGCGGTGTTTACGGGAACATGCTGGTTGGCTTTTTAATCTATTTCAGCTATGGAAATTTTATTCGTGTCAGCCAGAGCTGGGTAATGAACCAAACTATTCCCGCATGGCTGGGTGTTTTTGGCGTCAATACCTTGTTGTTGTTGATAGGCGGAGTTTTATTGGCAAGATTGTACGGATGGCAATGGCTGGTTATGAAGGTTAGGGAAAAGGTGGGCAAGTGAATGTATTAACAGGCTACATAGTCAGGGAAATATTAAAGGGTTCTTTAGTCGCTACTTTATTATTATTGACCTTATTCAATTTGTTTACCTTTAGCGATCAGCTAAAGGATCTGGGCAAAGGGCACTACGGCTTAACAGAGATTTTTTATTATCTTGCGCTGACTTCGCCTTCCGTTTTTTATGAATTGATGCCTGCATCCGCCT
This sequence comes from Methylobacter tundripaludum SV96, assembly GCF_000190755.2. Lineage (GTDB taxonomy): Bacteria > Pseudomonadota > Gammaproteobacteria > Methylococcales > Methylomonadaceae > Methylobacter_A > Methylobacter_A tundripaludum. The sequence goes on from NZ_JH109152.1 coordinate 2,739,346, forward strand.
TATTAGGCAGTCTGTTTATATTGGGTGCGATGGGTAATAACCGCGAGCTTATTGCCATGCGAGCTGCCGGTTTATCCATTTTGGGCATTATTAGGGCGGTTATGCTGGCAGGCCTGATTTTGGTCGTGGTTTCAATATTGGTCGGTGAATTTGTCGCGCCGGTAGCCGAGCGGGCGGCGCAGATGATTAAGGTCAACGCCGTGGATGAAGGGCGGGTGGTTATGAATGTCAAATATGGACTTTGGCTGCGTGAAGGCAAAAAATTCATCAATGTACGAAAAATGCAGGATGACGGCAATCTGGCGGACATCAGTATTTATGAGCTGGATGATCAGCGCCGTTTGCGTTATTCAATACATGCAGAGAAAGCTGTTTTTCAAGGCAATCAGCAGTGGAAATTAGAGGGCATCAAACAATCAGGCATTTCAATAGACCAGATGACCGCAAGTAACCAAAATGAGCAAATATGGCAATCAACCGTTGCCCCCGATTTGTTGGATATTGTTGTAGTCAACGCGCATGATCTATCCATGTACGATCTGGCAATGTATGTCGATTTTTTAAAAGATAACCATCAAAAATCGCACGAGTTTGAACTGGCTTTTTGGGGGCGCGTGGTAAATCCTTTGGTTGTTTTGGTTATGTTGCTGGTGTCTGCGCCCTTTGTTATTGGTGTTAAACGCGGTATTAACGTTGGTGGAAGGATGATGATAGGCGTCGTCATCGGCATGGGATTTAATATTATCGATAAAATTGTCGGCCATCTCGGGTTGATTTACGATCTTAATCCGCCGCTAATGGCAGTTACGCCCAGTTTGACTGTATTAGCCCTGGCGCTGTTTGCGTTGAGTCGGGTACAAGCGTGACGCTACGCAAACGGCTGTTAAAATCGATAATGTAAGCATATAAGCGGGAGTTAACGTGGCAATTAGAAGTTTTAAGGATAAGCAGCCAAAAATCGGCGAGTCGGTGTTTATAGATGACAGCGCTGTGGTCATTGGCGACGTTACTTTGGGCGATGATGTGTCCATATGGCCCACGACCGTGCTCAGAGGCGATGTTGAAAGCATTACTATTGGCGACGGCACCAATGTACAAGACGGTTCCGTGTTGCATGTCACTCACGCAGGCAAGTATACGGCGCAAGGCCACCCTTTAAAGATAGGCAAGGGTGTTACCATCGGGCATAGAGCAGTGGTTCATGCGTGTACCGTGGGCGATTATTGTTTGATAGGAATAGGTGCGGTTATTATGGATGGCGCCGTTCTTGAAGATTATGTGATGCTGGGTGCCGGGGCGCTGGTCCCGCCGGGGAAAAGGCTGGAAAGCGGTTATCTTTATGTGGGCGCGCCGGCCAAACAGGCCAGACCTTTAAAGGAGTCTGAAAAGGAGTTTCTGGAATACTCGTCTCGGCAGTATATTCAGTTGAAAAATGAGTATTTGAAGATGAAGGACTAAAGGCGAAAGGCGAAAGGCGAAAGGCGAAAGGCGAAAGGCGAAAGGCGAAAAATTTGACGGCTTCTTAAATCTCAATGCAAGCTATTTTTGCCCTTTGCCCTTTGCCCTTTGCCCTTTGCCTTTCAAGCTTGCCGCTCTGAATTCAGCAGTTCAATAACAGGCCGGGTTTGGGGGCGAACGCCACGCCAGATAAAGAAAGCTTCCGCTGCCTGCTCAACCAGCATGCCCAGTCCATCCAGGCTTTTTACCGCATGATTTTCCAGTCCCCAACGCACAAAAGCCGTCGGTTCGTTGCCGTAGGCGAGGTCATAACAGTTGCCGCCCGCCGCCAGTAAACCGTCCGGTAGCGGCGGTAATTGTCCGCTCAAGCTGGCTGATGTCGCGTTTAAAATCAAATCGAATTGCCGGTTTTCTAAAGCATCATAGCCGCAGCCGGAGATAGGGCCTTTGCCGTGAAATTCAGCGGCCAACTTGACGGCCTTATCAACGGTGCGGTTGGCGATAACAAGGGTTTGCGGGGATTGCTCAAGAATCGGGGCGATGATGCCCCGACTGGCGCCACCGGCACCCAGAATCAGTATGCGGATGCCCGATAAGGCGATGGCATGGTTAGCGAGCAAGTCTGTTACCAGGCCTATGCCGTCGGTGTTGTCGCCTAAGAGGGAACCGTCCGGCTGAAGTGCGAGCGTGTTGACGGCCTTGCTCAGTTGCGCGCGTTCTGTTTTCCGGTCGGCATAGCGCCAGGCGAGCTCTTTTAGCGGAACGGTGCAATTTAAGCCTTTGCCGCCCTCGGCAAAAAACATCGCAACGGCTGTCTGGAATAGCTCTGCAGGGACTTCCACTGCGGTATATTCAAGCGCTTGCCCGGTTTGTTCGGCAAAAAGACGATGAATGCGTGGCGATTTACTGTGTCTGATAGGGTGACCAAACACTGCGTAGCGGTCTATTAAAGTCATGATTGTGCTTTTTTCTCCATCCATAATTCCCATGCAATGGTCACCGCAACAATCAAAATGGCGATGCCCAATTCTATCCAGAGAAAATGCGGCGTATAGACGGAAACAACAGCGGCAACGCCCAGGAAAAGTCCGACCATGCTAAAGCGCCAGCCTACGCGGAGGCCGTCAAGTATGGTCGAAAGCGATAAAATCAACAAGATGATCAGCCCTGCATCTTCTTCGGCTATCCGCCCGGATTGATGTATTAAAAATGCGCCGCCAACCACCAATAATGATGTGGCCCAGTGCATGGATTGCTCACGGAGTATTATCTTGAAATCATCAGCACGGTGCTTGGATTGTATCCAACCGATAATCATCGCAAACAGGCCAAACAGCAGCATCATAATAAGCCAGTAGCCATAGCCGTCGGCAGGAGAAAAATCCATGATCCCGATACCGACCAGCGACAGGATAAGCAATAAAATTAAAATGGCTTCTTCAATATGAAATCTTTTTTTTTCGGCAATTAGAATGTCTTCTGACATGGAACAGGCTCCACTTCGGTTGTTAGATTTAAAATATCCGCGTTATTCTTGCAGCCATTGGGCTACAGATTTGGCGTAATAGGTCAGGATGGCATCGCTACCGGCCCGTTTGAAGGCCAGCAGGGATTCCATCACGACTTGTTTTTCATCCAGCCAGCCGTTCATGGATGCGGCTTTGAGCATCGCGTATTCGCCGCTGACCTGATAGGCGAACGTCGGTACGCCGTACTGGTCTTTTACCCGGCGGATAATATCCAGATAAGGCATGCCGGGCTTGACCATGACCATATCCGCACCTTCCTGTAAATCCAGCTGTATTTCGCGCAGGGCTTCGTCGGAATTGGCCGGATCCATTTGATAGCTGTATTTGTTGCCTTTGCCCAGCATCCCTGCGGAACCTACCGCGTCACGGAACGGGCCGTAAAAGCTGGAGGCGTATTTGGCGGAATAAGCGAGTATCAGCGTATTGATATGGTTTTCCGCTTCCAAGGCCTGCCTTATCGCGCCGATACGACCGTCCATCATGTCCGACGGCGCCACAATATCGGCTCCGGCTTCGGCATGAGACAGCGCCTGCCGGGTTAACACGTCGATGGTTTCATCATTGATCACGTAGCCGTCCGGATTGACCAGTCCGTCCTGTCCGTGCGTGGTAAAGGGGTCCAGTGCGACATCGGTAATAATGCCCAATTCGGGAACGGCTTTTTTTAAAGCTCTTACGCTACGTTGAACCAGCCCTTCGGGGTTATAGGCCTCGGCCGCATGTTCCGACTTCTTGTCTGCGGAAGTCACCGGAAACAGCGCAATGGCCGGGATTCCCAGGTTATAAAGTTCATGCGCTTCCGCCAGCAGTAAATCCAGGGACAGTCTTTCTATGCCGGGCATGGACGAGATGGATTCTCGTTGATTCGAGCCTTCAGTGACAAACATCGGATAAATCAGATCATCAACAGATAAGCGGTTTTCGCGCATTAAACGGCGGGAAAAATCGTTATAACGCATTCTTCTCATGCGTGTTTGAGGAAAATTGATGTTATTATATGTCATCTTATCCTTGGCTCTAAGGGGTTGGGGAAGTCTTAAATCTCTGTAGAGGCGTTGCAGTCATTGCAGTGAAAAATCTCTATTCTAAGCCAGATTTAAGCACAGAGGATTTATTGTATCAGGGAACATCACTCTGACATCTGAAGAGTGAACACATTCGTCGGTTTGATTTTAGAGGGTTTTATGAAAGCTAAGCAAGTTACAATGTTCGGTTTATTGGCTGTATTACTCAGTTTAATGCCGGTTACCAAGGGTGTCGCGGCCGATTTGTTGCCTCCACAGCAGGCGATTCAAGTGGCTTCTGCAAAATTACAGGAAAAACTGCAGGATAAGTCGTTTACCAAAGATTTTACCAAGATCACACAATTCGTTAACGAAGTCATTTATCCGCATACTGATTTCGACAGAATTTCAGAACTGGTTTTGGGAAAAATCTGGAAAACAGCAACTATTGATGAACGCGAGCGTTTTAAACATGAATTCCAAACGTTGCTGGTAAGAACCTATTCTCGCGCTTTTGTGGAATTTAATGATTGGTCGGTCCGTTTTTTGCCTCTTGAAATGGGTAGCGATGAGAAAAAAGTTATTGTAAAAACCGAAGTGTTACAACCCGGCATACAGCCTATCGGCGTTAATTATCGGATGTTGCTGAGTAACGGCGAATGGAAGGCCTACGATATTATGATTGAAGGCGTGAGTCTGGTGACCAACTATCGAAGCACCTTTACCAGTGAAGTTCAAACCAAGGGTTCATTAAACGCAGTTATTGAAGGATTGGTTAAACGGAATGCCGAAGCATTGGCAGCAAAACCGGCAGCGAATTCCTGATTCATTGAGAAAACACGTTACTCCCGCAAGGGCGAACTGTCGCCCTTGCTCATTCCCTAGCCTTTCCCCCCGCACGATTTTTGTTTCTTAATCCATGACTTTTCCGAAAGACTCCATTTATGCCAGCCCCATTGGCGAAGTCGGCGCTTTTAAATTTGACGAAACAGTAACCGGCGTCTTCCCGGACATGATTCAACGATCCGTTCCCGGCTATAGCGCCATTATTTCCGCGATAGGCCTTTTGGCCGGGCGTTTTGCCCGTGAGCATAGCGTCTGTTACGATCTGGGTAGCTCTCTGGGCGCTGCGACCTTATCGATGCGTCACCAGATTGAAACTGAAAATTGCCGCATCGTTGCCGTTGATAATTCCGAAGCGATGGTGACGCGCTTTCAGGAAATTTTACAAAAAGACCAAGCGCCGGTTGCAGTCGAGGTGTTGTGCGCAGACATCCGCGAGGTTGCGATTGAAAATGCCTCGGTGGTGGTTTTAAACTTTACCTTGCAGTTTATCCCGCTTGAAGACCGGATCGGTCTTTTGCAAAAAATTTACCAAGGACTTTTGCCCGGCGGTATTTTAATTCTGTCGGAAAAACTCAAATTCGACGATGATCGGCAGCAGGAATTGCAGACAGAAATGCATCACGCCTTTAAAAAAGCGCAAGGCTACAGCGACCTTGAAATCAGCCAAAAACGCACTGCGCTGGAAAATGTGCTGATTCCTGAAACCTTTGCCCGGCATCAAAACCGTTTGCGGCAAGTCGGTTTCAGCAGCGCCGAAGTCTGGTTTCAATACTTCAACTTTGCCTCGATCATTGCACTGAAATGATCGATTACCAACCCTTATATAATGCGCTGGTTGATGCCAAAGCCGAAGCCTGGGCAGAGATACTGCCGCAGCAGCTTGAACGGGGTTTTGACCCAACCAAACATGGCAATTTAGCGGAGTGGCAGGCATTGGTCGATAGCGTGCCGGAATTGCCTACCGCACAACGTGTGTTGGATGCCGATGCGGTGCAAATAGGTTGCGCTAACGACCTGGTGCTAACCGCAAAAACTCAGCTTGAAAGCCAGTTAAAAGCCCTGCATCCCTGGCGTAAAGGCCCTTACAACTTGTTCGGCATCAACATCGACACCGAATGGCGATCAGACTGGAAGTGGAACCGACTGAAAAACCATATCGCGCCGTTAGAGCATCGCTTGGTATTGGATGTAGGCTGCGGCAACGGCTATCATTGTTGGCGCATGCTGGGAGCCGGTGCAAAAACAGTGGTCGGCATCGACCCGATGATGCTCAATGTAATGCAGTTTCAGCTGGTCAGGAAATTGTACGGCGAAGCTCCGGTTTACGTCTTGCCGATGGGCATTGAAGACATGCCTTACGGCCTCAAGGCATTCGACACGGTATTTTCGATGGGCGTGCTGTACCATCGCCGTTCGCCGATCGATCATCTAATGGAATTAAGAGACTGCTTGAAACCCGGCGGCGAACTGGTGCTGGAAACCTTGGTTATCGACGGCGGCCTGGGCCAAGTTTTGTTGCCCGAAGACCGTTACGCCAGAATGCGCAATGTTTGGTTCCTGCCCAGCTGCGACACCCTGATCGGCTGGTTAAAGCGCTGCGGCTTTAAAAATATCCGGCTGGTCGATGTCACCGTAACCAGTATTGAAGAACAGCGGACTACGGAGTGGATGTCTTTTCATTCGCTGAAAGATTTTCTGGATGCGGAAAACCCGCAACTGACTTGCGAAGGCCTGCCTGCTCCGAAACGGGCGATTGTTATTGCGAATGCGGCGTAGGCCGGAAACGCCAGTTCTTGCTGTAGCTCGAACCGGCTTATTCCGGCCTACATGGCTGCCTGCTCCGAAACGGGCTGTTGTTATTGCGAATGAGGTTTAGACCGGAATAAGAAGCAGAGTGTTGGAGTGCAGGCTTCGCCTGCCTTGCAAGCAAAGCTTGCACTCCCGTCGTTTATTTAAAAGTCGTCTTCGGTCAGAATTAAAGATTGGTATTTCGGGTTGTCGCTAAATTGTCGCCGCAAGTTTTCTCGACCAACTTTTTCTATATGCTGATGAAAGCTGGAAAAAGGATAATCAGCCAGATTTTTCGTATAGCCATGTTTTACCGGATTGTTCAGCAAATAGTTAAGGTGAATTAAATAGTCTTTTTCATCACGCGGACAATAATCCCAGTAATTCCACCACGCCGGTAAATTAGAGGGATAGGCTTTTCTGATTAACTGTCCCGATTGATAATGCACCCGACCTATGATTTTCGGCAAATCCTCGCCTTTATGACTAAATGCCATTAGATGGTAGTGATTATTCAAAACCACCCAATGTTCCAGCGTCCAGGAAAATTCAGTAAACGTTTGTTGCAACAAGGCAGTCAACTGTTCTTTAAGTTGATCGTTTAATAGGTGGCGTTTTAGATAAATACTGCCGGTTATAAAGTAACTGGCATTATTTAGCAGAAGATGTGCGGGGCGATGTTCATAGCGTTTTAACATAGTCAGCTCGCAAGGTGTATTAATGTACGAAGCGCGTTTTGGAGTGCAGGCTTCGCCTGCTGCGCAAGCAAAGCTTGCACTCCTGTTAAAGCTCGATGGACACGTCCCCATTGCCCACCTAAAAAACCTCCAACCCCCCCGGTAAAAAAAACTCACTGACCAGCATTTGCCGCTGTGCAATAGAATAGACGGTTCTTCTGCCCCATATCGGCTGGAGGATATGGCCTTCCTCTATCGCAGGCTGCGTCCAGGTCGGCACGTCAACCAAGGTGACATCCATTTCGATGCGTTCGAGTTTCGGATAGGAAAAAATCACTTCTCCCAACGGGCGACTGCCCAGATGGGCCAGGTTGCTTTTAGCTACTTTAATGGTTTTTGCCGGGATGATGGTTCTGGCTAAAATCAGCGGCTTGCCGTCGGCGTGGAGCAAAACTTCACGGATCAAACTGTATTTGTTTTCGTGTAATTTAAGCGATCTGCGTTCAGTTAAAAACGGCGTATTCCATTGCTGCAACAGAATCTTAACGCCAATCGCATCGCCGTAATAATCGCGCAGACGCTGGGTCAGCGATCCCGGTTCATAGGTCCATGACTGGACGTTTTCAGGCAGGGTGTGACGGGTGCCTGAGCGGTTTTCCAGCCATAAGGGTTCCCGGTTAAATAAAAAGCTCTTGGTAGGCAACTGGATTAAACCTCGGAATATTCGGTAGGTGCACCCAGCCAGCGATCACACAAGGGTTGGATGGCCTGGGGCGAGTGGGTGAAAAAGCTGTCGCCGATTTGTTGAACGGTATCGAGTAAATCGGCATCTCTGGCCAAATCGGCAATTTTAAAATGCATTTGCCCGGTCTGCCGGGTGCCCATGACTTCGCCGGGACCGCGCAACTCAAGATCTTTTTCGGCAATGACAAAGCCGTCGTTACTGTCCCGTAACACCCCGAGACGATGGCGGGCGGTATCGGACAATGGCGCTTGGTACATCAGCAGGCAATAACTGTCGTCACCGCCGCGACCGACCCGGCCGCGCAATTGATGCAGCTGCGACAGGCCTAAGCGTTCCGGGTTTTCGATAATCATCAATCCGGCATTGGGCACGTCGACGCCGACTTCGATAACGGTCGTGGCGACCAATAAATCAATACGGTGGTTTTTAAAGTCCTGCATGACGGCATCTTTTTCGGCCGACTTCATGCGTCCGTGAATCAAGGCAACGCGCACATTCGGCAAGGCTTCAGTCAGTGTTTCTGCGGTTTTTTCCGCTGCCTCGCACTGTAAAACCTCCGATTCTTCAATCAGCGTACAAACCCAGTAGACTTGTCTGTTTTTACCGACCCAGCCGTTAATCCGGTCGATCACGTCGGCGCGTCGTTCGGCGGGAATCACGCTGGTGACGATCGGTTTTCTGCCCGGCGGCAGCTCGTCGATGATGGATATGTCCAGGTCGGAATATTGCAGCATGGCCAGGGTACGGGGAATCGGCGTGGCGGTCATCACTAACTGGTGCGGCCTGATGTTGCCCTGCTGGCCTTTTTCCCTGAGCGCCAGCCGCTGGTGTACGCCGAAGCGGTGTTGTTCATCGATAATAATCAGGCCGAGGCGATGAAAGTGTACGCTGTCCTGAAACAAGGCATGAGTACCGATGATAATCCCGGCAGTGCCGTCCTCCAGCGCTTGTAAAACGGTTTTTCTGGCGTTGCCTTTGAGTTGCCCGGTTAAGTACACTACTTGGGTCTGGAAGCCTTCAAACCAGATGCTGAAGTTGCGCTTGTGTTGTTCCGCCAGCAATTCGGTCGGGGCCATCACCGCAACCTGATAACCTGCGGTTAGCGCCAGTAATGCCGCGTAGGCGGAAACGACGGTTTTGCCTGAGCCGACATCGCCCTGTACCAGGCGCATCATCGGGTGTTGCAGACGGCAATCGGCTTCAATTTCCGCGATGACCCGTTGCTGTGCGCCGGTCAGTTTAAACGGCAGGGAACGGATAAAATGATTTGTGGCTGTTTTTCCCGCCGCACCGACAGAGAAAGACGGCGCTTGCCAGGCTTTGGTCTTGTTCCGGGTTGTTCTCAAGATTAAAAAATGCGTCAGCAGTTCTTCAAAGGCCAGCCGTTTTAGCGCGGGTACGCTGCCGTTTTGCAACGCTTCAATCGACACCGATTCGTCCGGCGCATGGAGGGTCTGGATCGCATCGGCGAGGCTAGGATAATGGTATTGCTTTAAGATCGACTCGGGTATCCAGTCGGTCAGCAGCTCGGGATCCTGGCGACACAGGTCTAAAGCCTGTCTGACCGCTTTGCGGATGATATTCTGGCCGAGCCCTTCGGTCAGCGGATAAACCGGGGTCAAGCGCGTTTCGGTGATGCAGCCGTCGGGATTGGCGATGACCTTGTATTCAGGATGAACCATTTCCAGCCCGGCAAAACCGTAGCGGACTTCGGCAAAACAGCTGATCGATGTGCCGGGTTTCAGCGCGTTATGCTGGCTGGCGGAAAAGTGGAAGAACTTCAGGCTGATAAAGCCGGTGCCGTCGCTGATGCGACAGATCAAACTTTTTCGGCCTCGGGGTAAAATGTCGGTAAATTCAACTTTGCCGCTGATCAGTACCGACATGCCGGGCTTTAGCGAACAGATCGGATAAACGCGGGTGCGGTCTTCGTAGCGCAGGGGCAGGTGGAAAATCAAGTCCTGAAGTGTGCAAAGGCCGAGTTTTTGCAAACGGTTTGCAGTTTGAGCGCCTATCCCAGTCAATATGCCGACCGGTTGATTCAGGGCGTTCGGAGTTTTCATACGGCTATATTAATAAAACTGAACTTCTTCATAGAGATATTATAGGCACAAGGCGAAAGGCAAAGGGCAAAAGATGGCTTGTTCGCCTTTTGCCCTTTGCCTTTCGCCTTGTTTCATCCGTTTAAATCCGTAAATGCAGTGTCATTCAACAAGCCGGGTATTCCTGGGGCTTTAAAATCATAATCGCATCCATTTCCACATCGGCGGCTTTAGGCAAAGCGGCAACGCCGATAGCGGCGCGTGCGGGGTAGGGGGCCTGGAAATAACGCCCCATGATTTCGTTGACTAACGGGAAGTGCGCCAAATCGGTCAAAAAAACATTCAACTTGACGATGTCCGAAAAGTCGCCGCCCGCCGCTTCTGCAACGGCTTGCAGGTTATCAAACACCTGGGTGATTTGCGCGCTTATATCGCCCTCGATGATGGTCATCGTTTCAGGCACCAGCGGTATTTGTCCTGAAAGATAAACCGTGCGATCAACCCTGACTGCTTGCGAATAGGTGCCGATGGCTTGCGGGGCTTTATCTGTCTGGATGATTTGTTTGGCCATTTTTTAATCCTTTATGCTTTAACGCGAGTAATTTTTAACACTATCGATAACTCTTTCAAGCGACGCATGATTTTGGCTAAATGCACCCGGTCTTTGACGGTTAAGGTGATTAAATCGACGCTAATGCGGTCATCCTGATCGACGACGGTGACATTTTCAATGTTGGAGTTCAGTTCGGAAATAGTCGAGGCGATGGTCGCCAGCGAGCCGCGTTGATTGAGTATTTCTATGCGGAGTTCAACCGGAAAGTCGCCGGCGGCATCCGAGCTCCATTCAACATCCAGCCAGTTGGTTTGTTTTTTCCTGACCACACTGCTGTTGCGGCATTCGTGATGATGCACGACGATGCCTTTGCCGGGGTTGAAATAGCCGATGATCGAATCGCCCGGAATCGGCCTGCAACATTTTGCCAGGGTGATGACCATGCCTTCCGTGCCTTTTATGACCAGCGGTTTCTTTTGGCCCTGGTCGCCGTCATCCAGTTTGACGGTGGCGTTAATATCATCCTGGGCGATGCGTTTGGCGACCAAAAACGGCATTTTATTGCCTAGTCCTATGTCTTCAAGCAATTCATCCAGCGATTGCTTGGACAAGACCTGGAGCAAGGCTTGTATTTTGTCTTTGTCGATGTTTTCCAGATGCAGATGCATGGCCAGCAGCTCTTTTTCCAGTAAACGGCGGCCCAGGTTAATCGCTTCCTGCTGTTTGAAATGTTTCAGGTAGTTGCGAATGCCGGAGCGGGCTTTGGCGGTGATCACATAATTGAGCCAAAGCGGGTTGGGTCTGGCCCACGATGCGGTAATGACTTCGACGGTGACGCCGTTTTCCAGTTTGGTTTGCAGCGGTACCAGCTGTTTGTCGATTCTGGCGGAAACGCAGGCGTTGCCCAGGTCGGTATGTACCGCGTAGGCAAAGTCGATGATGGTCGCGCCGCGCGGCAGTTTAATAATGGCGCCCTGCGGAGTGAACACAAAGACTTCCTGCGGGAACAGGTCCACTTTCAGGTTATCGATAAATTCCAGCGAGTCGCCGGCGGATTTTTGGATTTCCAGCAAATCTCTCAGCCATTCGTTGGCGCGATCCTGGAATTTTTCGATTTTATTATCGTCATCGGATTTATACAGCCAGTGCGCGGCGATGCCCGATTCCGACATGCGGTGCATTTCATGTGTTCTGATCTGAACTTCAATGGGCACGCCGTAAGGTCCCATCAAGATGGAGTGCAGCGATTGATAGCCATTGGCTTTGGGTAAAGCGATGTAATCCTTGAAGCGTCCGGGAATCGGCTTGTACAGATTATGCATAACGCCTAAAACGCGGTAACAGGTATCGACATCATCGCAAAAAATCCTGAACGCATAGACATCAAAAACGTCGGCCAAGGAGATTTTTTTGTTGAGCATTTTTTTATAAATGCTGTAAAGATTTTTCTCCCGTCCGGCCACGTCGCAGTTCAGGCCCGCTTGTTCCAAACGATTTTTTATCGTGTTTTCTATGATGTCGACAATTTTGCGGCGGTTGCCCCGCGCTTTTTTTACCGCATTATTTAACACCGCGTGCCGCATCGGGTACATCGCCTCAAAACTCAGAGATTCGAGTTTTTGCCGGATATTATTCATGCCCAGGCGATTGGCGATCGGGGCGTAAATATCCAGGGTTTCGCGGGCGATGCGGCGTTTTTTTGCCGCCGGCATGACGCCGAGTGTCTGCATGTTGTGCAGCCGGTCCGCCAGTTTGACGATGATGACGCGTAAATCCTTGGCCATGGCCAGAAACATTTTGCGGACGTTTTCCGCTTGCGTTTCGGCATGTGATTTACTGTCGATTTTGCTTAATTTGGTAACCCCGTCAACCAGTTCCGCGACTTCCGTGCCGAACTGCTCAGCCAGCTCTTTTTTACTGACCGGGGTATCTTCTATAACATCATGCAGTATCGCGGCCATGATGCCGTTGGCGTCCATGCGCATTTCAGCAAGGCTGATCGCGACAGAGACAGGGTGGCAAATATAGGCTTCGCCGCTTTTACGAAATTGACCTTCATGAGCATCAGCGCCGACTTCATAAGCACGGACGCATTGGTCGATTTGGGATTGATCCAGATAGCCGGACAAGGTCGTGCATAAACGCCGGATCAGTTTGTCCTGAGGGCGTTCCAGCTCGATCGTGTCCGCTATTTCCAGCATAGGCTCTACGAATTAGAACATTGGGTTATGTTGGTGATCGTGCGCTTCGCCGACACGATGCAGCAGCGCGACGTTTTCAGGCGTAACATGACCTGCCGCAATTTCGCGTAACGCGACAACCGTATCCTTGTCTTTACCGCGTGGCACAAATTCAGTCGCACCGTGGCTGAGTTGGCGCGCTCTGGTGCTGGCTAATAAAACCAGTTTGAAGCGATTTTCAACATTTTCTAAACAATCTTCGATTGTGACTCTGGCCATTTTTAATCCTGATGTAGTGGGTTAAAGGCGAAAGGCTCAGGGCAAAAGGTTTTTTCGCCTTTTGCCCTTCGTCTTGTGCCTATCGTTTTGATTTTAACACAGAAACGGCGGGAAGTTCTTTACCTTCAAGAAATTCAAGGAAGGCGCCGCCTCCAGTCGATGTGTAAGACACGTCATCGTTAATCCCGTATTTGTCGATAGCCGCCAAGGTATCGCCGCCGCCTGCAATCGAGAAAGCCTTGCTTTCGGCAATCGCTGTCGCCAATGCTTTGGTGCCGTTGCCGAACTGGTCGAATTCAAATACGCCGACCGGGCCGTTCCAGACGATGGTGCCGGCGGTTTTTAATATCTCGGCATACTGTTTTGCGGTTTCCGGTCCTATATCCATAATCATGTCATCCGCTTCGACATCGGCGACTTTTTTAACGGTGGCGACGGCGGTTTCCGAAAATTCCTTAGCGCAAACTACGTCGACAGGGATGGGAATGTCGGAACCTTTGCTTTTGGCCGCGGCAATCAGTCGTTTGGCTTCATCGATCAGATCGGCTTCATAGAGCGATTTGCCGACTGGAAAACCGGCTGCCGCAATAAAGGTGTTGGCAATACCGCCGCCGACGATTAACTGGTCGACTTTTTCCGATAGGGATTCTAACACCGTCAATTTGGTCGATACTTTGGAGCCGCCGACAATCGCAACCAGAGGCTTGGCCGGTGTTTCCAGGGCTTTGCCCAGTGCGTCCAGTTCACTGGCTAACAACGGACCCGCGCAAGCAATCGCTGCGAATTTGGCTACGCTGTGGGTTGAGGCTTGCGCTCTGTGTGCGGTGCCGAAAGCATCCATCACAAACACGTCGCAAAGAGCCGCCATTTTCTTGCCTAGCGTATCGTCGTTTTTGCCTTCACCGGCATTAAAGCGCACGTTTTCGCATAGCACGACTTCGCCCGGCTGGATGGTGATGCCGTCGATCCAGTCTTTTTCCAGTCTGACCGGCTTGCCGAGCAATTCGGATAAGCGTTCGGCGACCGGTTTCAACGAAGATTCTTCATCGTATTGGCCTTCAGTCGGGCGACCCAGATGCGACATCACCATGACCGCAGCGCCCGCAGCCAATGCTTTCTCAATGGTGGGTACGCTGGCCTGGATACGAATGTCGCTGGTCACTTTGCCGTTTTTTACCGGTACGTTCAGATCCTGACGGATTAATACCCGTTTGCCCGACAAGTCCAGATCTACCATTCTCTTAATTGACATATTACGCTCTCATTGTTGTGGGTTGATTTTATTTAATAGAACGCAGATGACGCTGATTATTATGATTAAGTAAGATTTTTTGAATTATCAGCGCTTATCATATTCATCGGCGTCGCCTAGAGGCGCCTACTTTTGGCATCTGCGTTCTCGGCAACTGCTCCTGCGTTGCTCTACCTCCTGCATCCATGCAGTCGCATTTTTAAACTTAGTTAATCCTGCTTCCATTTGATCGAGCAGCCGATGCTATTGATTTGCTCTTTGGGGCCGTGGCCGGTTTCGGCAACCAGTTTCATCGCCTCGAATAATTCCCGCTTGGTGCCTTCCGGTGCGGTTTCCTTGCGACTGGCATCCAGACGTCCGCGGTATTGCAATTCATAGTCGGCATTATAGCCAAAAAAGTCCGGCGTACAGATAGCGCCGTAAGCCTTGGCGACTTGCTGGGTTTCATCCAGCAAATAAGGGAAACTGAAACCCAATTGGTCGGACAGCTTTTTCATGTTGTCGAATGAATCGGCGGGGTATTCAACCGTGTCGTTGGACATGATCGCTACCGATTCGACGCCAAGCGCTTTAAGTTCGCGCGTATCCCTGACAATCCGGTCTTGCACGGCTTTGACATACGGACAATGATTGCAGATAAACATCACCAACAGGCCATTTTTACCCATGCACTGTTGTAGAGACCAAGTGCGCCCGTCAACGCCGGGCAATTCAAAATCGATCGCTTTCTTGCCGAAATCACAGATCGGCGTTTCCAGTGTTACCATTTTCGCACCTCTACTTTTTTAGTATGAAAAAACGTAGGAATTATTCACCACGATAGGCGTAGGCCGGAATAAGACCATCCAAGCGCGTACCGCAAGGTGGCGTTTCCGGCTTGCAGGGGGGATTGCCGGAAAAGCTTCCGCTCCTCGGTAATTGCTCCTGCATGGCTCTACCTCCTGCATCCATGACAGTCGTGCTCACGCCCCCTTACCTACATCCATGTAGGCAACGCCGATTCTCGCTCCCGCTCGAACTGGCTTATTCCGGCCTACAGAATTTAATTATTGAAACAATACCGCCGCACTGATGACCACTGCACTGATCAGCATAGCCCAGACCGTTCTGCGGTGATTGCTGTCCATTTGTTGACGCAGCAGCATTAATTCCCTATTTTGTATTTCTGCATGCTGCTTTGCGTGAGCGGCATTGTCCAGCGCTTTATAAATCAACGAGGGGATTTCGGGAAATTGCTCGGCAAAGTCGGGAAACTGTTTGATCAGTTTGTCGATTTTGGCTTTAGGGCCGATGCGCTCGTGAAACCATTTTTCAAGAAAAGGTTTGGCGGTTTGCCATAAATCCAGGTCAGGGTAAAGCTGTCGCCCCAAGCCCTCGATATTGAGCAGGGTTTTTTGCAGCAGTACCAGTTGAGGTTGAACGTGCATATCGAAACGGCGCGCAGTCTGGAATAAACGCAGCAACAATTGGCCGAATGAAATGTCTTTCAGCGGTTTTTCAAAGATCGGTTCGCAAACGCTACGTATCGCCGATTCAAACTCTTCTATCCGGGTCGATTCGGAAACCCAGCCCGATTCAACATGCATTTCGGCCACTTTGCGGTAGTCGCGATTGAAAAAAGCCAGGAAGTTTTCCGCCAGGTAGTGCTGGTCGGACAATGACAGGGTGCCGACGATACCAAAATCAACGGCGATATATTTGGCCGGCAGATCGACAAAAATATTGCCGGGATGCATGTCGGCATGGAAAAAATTATCCCTGAATACTTGGGTGAAAAAGATTTCCACGCCGCGTTCGGCGAGTAATTTAAAATTGGCACCGCCTTCTCGAAGCTGGTCGATGTTACCTACCGGGATGCCGTGAATCCTTTCCATGACCAGCACTTTCCGGCGCGTTAGCGGCCAGTGAATTTCCGGTATATAGATGACGTCGGAGTTTTCGAAGTTGCGGCGCAATTTGGCGGCATTGGCGGCTTCCCTGACCAGATCGAGTTCATCCAGCGTGGTTCTTTCAAATTCGGCAACGACATCCATAGGGCGCAATCTTCTTGCGTCAGCCCAGAAGCGTTCGGCAAAACGGGCCAGTTCGTAGAGCAGTCCTATGTCTGAGCGTATGCGACCTTCTATGTCGGGACGCAGCACTTTAACCACAACGCTTTCGCCGCTGTGCAAGACGGCGGTATGAACCTGTGCGACTGACGCCGAGGCTAGCGGTTCGGCATCAAACTCGGCAAACGCGTCGCTGATCGACATGCCCAGTTCTTTTTCGATAATGCTGCGCGCAAGTTCGTTGGCAAAAGGTGGGACTCGGTCCTGTAGTTTGATTAGTTCATCGGCGATGTCATCGGGCAACAGGTCTCTTCGGGTAGACAAGGCCTGGCCGAATTTGACGTAAATCGGCCCCAAATCCTCCAGTGCGCGCCGAATCCTGGCACCGCGAGAGTCTGATGAGTTTCTAAGCCAAAAATGGGGGGAGAAAACGGCTAAATAACGGACAGGTCGGAATAAATGAGTTTTTAAAACGATTTCGTCCAGGCCGTGAAAAACCAGAACCCAGTTGATATGGATTAGACGCAATAATAATTTAGGGCGGATCACGAGTTACCTTATGTTTGTAGGGCGGGCTGTGTTTTTAAGTCTTAAATTCACCACGAAGACACGAAGTTCACGAAGAAAAATAAGGTAAAACTTCGTGTCCTTCGTGGTGAATAATTAAGATTTATTTTGCAACGTACTTTTCAGACGATCAATCCTGCTTTGCAGTCGGTCAAAATCGGTACGCAATTCATCAACTTGGGCGTAATAAATATCCGCTTCGGGTGCTGCCGGTAAATCACGGGTTTCTTCCTGCAAAAATTCTTTAGCATTCAGCCTGAAGGTTTCAAGCGAATCTTTGCCCCAGCTTTGACCGGCACGAAAAAAGCCTGCCACCTTATGCGCGATTATATCGCCGGTGAACTGCGACAGTTTTTCTTCCAGATCGATGTCCAGCTTGGCGAACAGCTCCTGAAATTTGCGGCCGGTTTGCATGTCGCCTTCAATCTTTACCTCGCCGGAGAACACTGAGCGCATCGGTGTTGAGCTCAGCCCCATTAAACCCAGCGCCCAAATCGAGCCGGTCAGGCGGGTGTCGGCCTGGTCGGGAAACTGATCCAGGCATTGAATGGAATCGGTAGTCGGGCACAGGTAAATGGTTTCATCAAACGGCTGAACGGTAACGGCAATGACTTTACCGGCCAGCGGTGTTAAAAAATAGCCGCTGTCCTGATCCAACGCAAGATATTGATTGAGCGTGGCTTCCAGTACGCCAATCAGCAAGGGTTTGATGGACATGCTAGATTTTATAACCTCTATGAACGGCGACGATGCCTTGCGTCATGTTGAAGTATTCGCAGCGTTCGAGGCCTGCGTTTTCCATCATCTTTTTCAGCTCATCCTGTTTGGGATGCATGCGGATAGACTCGGCAAGATAGCGATAACTGTCTTCATCCTTTGCAACAATTTTGCCAATTTTGGGTAACAGTTTGAATGAATAAAAATCGTAGACCTTTTCGGTGATTTTATCGACCGGATGCGAAAATTCCAGCACGATAACGCGGCCGCCGGGTTTCAGGACGCGGTGCATGGAACGCAACGCGGCATCCTTGTCGGTGACGTTACGCAAGCCGAAAGCGATGCAGACGCAATCGAAAGTGTTGTCCTCAAAGGGCAGGCATTCGGCATTGACTTGCGCATAGCGGATATTGCCGACCAAGCCTCTGTCGATCAGTCGGTCGCGTCCGGTGCGCAGCATCTCGGAATTAATATCGGCCAGGACGATTTGGCCTTCCGGGCCGACGCGCTTTTCGAACAGTGTGGTCAAATCGCCGGTGCCGCCGGCCAGATCGAGCACTTGCTCGCCTTTGCGCACATTGCTGAGTTGCACGGCAACGCGTTTCCAGATGCGGTGGATGCCCAATGACATCAGGTCGTTCATGATGTCGTATTGTCCGGCAACGGAATCGAATACGCCGCGGACCAGATTGACTTTGTCTTCTGTGGCGACTTGTTTAAATCCGAAATGGGTGGTGTTAGTGGTCATTGTTGTACCTATATGTCATTAAATATCGTTCCCACGCTCCGGCGTGGGAACACATCCTGCAGTGCTGGAGTTAGTTTTGTAGCGGTTCTTTGCGGTTGTATCCGGCAGCTTCCAGGTTATGGAGATAATTAGCCCATAAAGCCTGATATTCGGCGCCCAGTTTATATAACAAATCCCAAGTATAAATGCCGCTGTCATGGCCGTCGCTGAATACCAGGGCGATTGCATAATTACCTACCGGCTTGATTTCTTTAATGGTGACGTCTTCCTTGCCGACCTGTAGAACTTCCTGTCCGGGCGCGTGACCTACCGCTTCCGCCGAAGGCGTGTAGACGCGCAAATATTCACTCGGCAGTTGAAACACGCTGCCGTCATCAAAGCTGATTTCAACAATATTGGAAACCTGATGCAGCTTGATTTCAGTCGGGTGGGTATTGGCAGGTTTGGCAGTTAGGCGCATGTAGGTTCGTAGCTCTAATGTTATGGAAAAAATCGATAAATTTCTTTTCTGTGCAAGAATCGAACAAGCACAATGGTATTTTCTTCTAATACAAAACCTAATCGATAAGCCCCAACTTGAATGCGATAAAAATTTTGATAACCTTTCAGTTTTTTGATGCCTGTTAAGTTCGAAAGATTAGAAGCTTGTTCCATTGTGCAAATAACGGTAGTAATTTTTTCCCTGAAATCTTTAGGTACGGTTTTTAAATCCTTAACAAAGCTGGCCTTTATCTCAATCCGCATATAAAACTTTATCAAGCTCTTCTCTAGAGGCGGATTCGCTTAAAAGCCCTTCTTCTATCGCCTTACCCAATGCAAAATCTTCATCGTTTTCTGTATCGGCAATTGAAATAATAATATCCTTATCTTTAAACATGAGTTTGACCGATTTCAAAAAATTGGCATCAAGATCATTGGTGTTTAACTTATATTTAACGTGCATAGTGATACCCCCTTTGTAATGCTCGGCTTTCATATAGTAAGCACAGCGTATCCTATACAATTCTGTGCTTACAACACATCTTCTTCCAACTGTTCCAAATAAATAAATTCGGGCGCTTTCACGCCGGCTTGTTTTCTTATTTCAACCAATTTTTCCGATTCAAAGAATGCTTTGGCGTTGGAAATGGATGACCATTTGGAAAAGTGGATGATTTTATTAGGATTGTTATCCAGTTTTAAAACCTGAAAGCTCAGTTCGCCTGCGCTTTTTCTAATTAGCGCAGCATCGTCAAATATTTTTTTCCACGCGGCATAGTCTTCGACTTCGTGAATTATTAATACGTATTCCATTTTTGTATCAAAAGCCTTAATTACAAAATATAACGACTCAAATCCTCGTCTTCAACAAACTCGGCTAAGTGATCATTAACATAAGCGGCATCGATAACAATGTTGTTGCCAATCAGCTCAGGGGCGTTATAAGAAATATCCTCCAGCAGCCGTTCCAGAACCGTATGCAACCTTCTGGCACCAATATTTTCGGTGGTTTCATTCACCTGCCAGCCGAACTCGGCAATACGCTTGATGCCATCTTCAGAAAACGACAGCGATACGCCCTCGGTACCCAGTAACGCGGTATATTGCTCGGTTAGCGAAGCATCCGGTTCGGTCAGGATGCGCACAAAATCATCGGCCGAAAGCGCATCCAGTTCAACGCGGATAGGGAAGCGGCCTTGCAGTTCGGGGATCAGATCCGACGGTTTGGTCAAATGGAACGCACCCGAGGCGATAAACAGAATATGGTCGGTTTTGATCGAGCCGTACTTGGTGCTGACCGTAGTGCCTTCAACCAACGGCAATAAATCACGCTGCACGCCTTCGCGGGAAACTTCGCCGCCGCCCAGCTCGGAACGTTTGCAGATTTTGTCGATTTCGTCCAGGAACACGATGCCGTTTTGTTCAACGGATTCTACCGCGCGCAAGCGGATATCATCTTCATTAACCAGTTTGGACGCTTCTTCATCCTGTAAGACTTTCAGGGCTTTGTTGATTTTCATTTTGCGGGAGCGGGTTTTGCCCGAACCTAGGTTCTGGAACATGCCTTGCAATTGGCTGGTCATCTCTTCCATGCCGGGAGGCGCCATAATTTCAACGCCCATCGGTGCAAGATGCATGTCAATTTCAATTTCCTTGTCGTCCAGATCACCCTCGCGTAATTTCTTGCGCATTTTTTGGCGGGTCGATTCTTCGGTGTCGGATAGCATGCCGCCATTGGCTCGGGGCAGCAAAATATCCAGAATCCGGTCTTCGGCGGCATCGAAAGCCTTGTTTTCAACCTTGTCCATTTCGATCGTGCGGGTCATTTTGACGGCGGTATCGACTAAATCGCGGACAATGGAGTCGACATCACGGCCGACGTAGCCGACTTCGGTAAATTTGGTGGCTTCAATTTTAATAAAAGGCGCATTGGCCAGACGTGCCAGACGACGGGCAATTTCAGTCTTACCGACGCCGGTCGGGCCGATCATTAAAATGTTTTTAGGGGTGATTTCTTCGCGCAGGGCAGGGTCGACCTGCTGGCGGCGCCAGCGGTCGCGTAGCGCAATGGCGACAGCGCGCTTGGCGTTGGCTTGGCCGACAATATGCTTGTCCAGCTCGCTTACGATTTCTTTGGGAGTCATTTGGGTCATTTGTCTACTCGTTAGGTTCGGCGTCGAGTTCTTCAATACGCAAATTGTGGTTGGTGTAAATACAAATATCGGCAGCTATATTTAAAGACCGTTCGACAATTTCACGGGCGCTAAGATTGGTGTTTTCCAGTAATGCACGCGCGGCAGCTTGGGCAAAAGCGCCGCCGGAGCCTATCGCCATCAAGTCGAATTCAGGCTCGATCACATCGCCGGTGCCGGAAATAATCAGCGATGTTCTCGCATCGGCAATAGTCAGCAATGCTTCCAGTTTGCGCAAGGCGCGGTCGGTGCGCCAGTCTTTAGCCATTTCCACAGCGGCACGGGTTAAATTGCCGCGATGTTTTTCGAGCTTGCCTTCAAAATGCTCAAATAGGGTGAACGCATCCGCCGTTGCTCCGGCAAAACCGGCGATGACTTTATCGTGATATAAACGGCGCACCTTGCGGGCATTGCCTTTCATGACCGTGTTGCCTAATGTGACCTGCCCATCGCCGCCGATCACAACTTTGTCGCCCCGGCGAACGGAAAGTATCGTTGTTCCTCTAAAACTCACTTTAAATATCCCAAAATTACCAAATACGTAAGTTTAATTTTACATGGTCTGAATTTAAATGTGCGAAAAAATGAGCGCAGTATCACATTAGTGTGCTGGATACGGTTTAGCAGAGGTTCAGAAAAATATGCTACGCTGAGTAAACCAGTCAGAAAAGGGGGAGCTCTAATGGACGCACTGAATCAAATATCAACAACCTTGGCCTTAACAATGGGCTTGGCGTGGGCCAGCGGCATTAATTTGTATGCGACGCTGTTCACGCTGGGTTACCTTGCCAATACCGGCAATATCGATCTGCCTCCGGATTTGCAAATAGTCGCCACCCCGATGGTCATGGGAGCCGCGGGGCTTATGTATTGTATCGAGTTTTTTGCCGATAAAATGCCGGGCGTAGACACTGGCTGGGACACGATACACACCTTTATCCGTATCCCGGCAGGGGCCATGCTCGCGGCCGGAGCGGTGGGCGATTTGAATCCTGCCGTTGAATTGGCCGCCGCCATCGTGGGCGGCGGATTGGCGGCAGGTTCGCATGCGACCAAAGCCGGAAGCCGGGTATTAATCAACACCTCGCCGGAACCGTTCAGTAACTGGATTGCCTCGATCAGTGAGGATGTCGTGGTGATAACCGGCGTCTGGGCATGCATCAATCATCCGGTACTGTTTTTAATAGCGCTGGCGGGTTTTATCGTGCTGATGATCTGGCTGCTGCCACGGATATGGGCGGGTGTGAAAAAAGTCTTTAGTTCTATTATTAACCTGTTCAGGAGCGAAAACACCCCGACCAGCCAAAATCCGTCCCAATAGAAAACATTATTTATTGACTGACGGCTCATAATCGAGTCTAATGGCGCTCTTTTGTAGTTCCGCCCAGGTAGCTCAGTCGGTAGAGCAGAGGACTGAAAATCCTCGTGTCGACGGTTCGATTCCGCCCCTGGGCACCACTGCAAAAAATCAGCAATACTTCAAAATGCCCAGGTAGCTCAGTCGGTAGAGCAGAGGACTGAAAATCCTCGTGTCGACGGTTCGATTCCGCCCCTGGGCACCATGAATAGCTTTAAAAAGGCCGACCATTGAGTCGGTTTTTTTATGCGCGAAGGTTTTTGGTTCCTTGTCAGGGTTATTTCCGGAGCTTTGCTAAACCCGGATTGGTAACAGAGACGTTTCGAGGCATCATCGAAAAGCAGGACGTCCTGACAGAGGCCGCAATCTTAAACGGTGGTCTTACTCTTAATTCAGTCAACAATGCTTCTCAGGTATCCCGTAAGGCTTGCACGCCATGGCTTTAAATGCCTAAACAGTCCTGGATCACACCTGGCAAGCCGGCTTAACCAGACGTTTCTATGCCTTTGTGTCCCTTGGTTTACGTGCTGCGGAAGGCACATATTTTCCAAAAAAGCGCGTCAACATCGCATTGTTATCAGTCAAGGCCGTGCTTCGTGGAGATAATAACCAAGCTCAACTGCGTTTTTTAGGTAAAATTGGTTCCATCCACTGTTACTTTAAAAACTCTAAAAACACCTGTGACGACTTTATTCCCCATTCCTGAAAACCATCCTCAACGTTTCGTTCTTCACAACGAAGTCCACGCCAGAGCGCCGTCTATCGGGAGTCTGCCGGTTAGAGCGAGCCATCTTGCGTTATTGCTGTCCAGCGATGAAAAAATGCAGGAACGTAAGCACTTGACTACGCTTTGCGAAAGATTCGGTGTCGCAAAGCCTGAAAAAGAAGCGGATCACTTTAGCGCTACCTTTAATTCCTTTCAAATACGATGGGAGCAGCACGGCGAGTTTAGTACTTACAGTTTTTATGTGCATGACACCCCTAAAGAGCCTTTTGCGGATTCGGCGCTAAAAAAAGTGCCGGTGGACTGGATGTCGCAGTTAACCGGGCAAGTCATTGTTGCGGCTCATACAACCATCGTCTGCGCTGCCGATATTAATTATGACGAAAATGCCGATTTAGCGGCCCTTTCGGTTCACTTTGCCGACAACCCGGTCATCGGTTCTAAGGTAACCGGCGGCGCAGCGTCGGTATTCACGGATTTTCGCATTCATGTTGATGGCTTTAGTCGTTTTTTGATTATTAACCATGACTTGAGAACGGAACAGGCCGGGCGCTTGTTGCAACGGCTGTTTGAAATTGAAGTGTATCGGGTTATGGCGTTGCTGGCTTTCCCTATCGCGCGCAAGCTGCGGCCTGCATTAAATAAGTCCGACCGGCAGCTGTACAGCATCACCAACGCAATGACGCTGCCCGATAATAATGACAGCGAATTATTGGATGAGCTAACCACGCTGGCCGCGGAAGTTGAAAATTACATATCCAGCAATCACTTCCGCTTTGCGGCAGCCAGCGCCTATTATCAATTGGTGCAACAACGCGTCAACGATTTACGCGAAGTTCGGATTCAAGGCATTCAGACCTTGGGCGAATTTATCAAACGACGACTGGAACCGGCGATCAACACCTGCGAATCGATCTCGCAACGCTTCACCCAGCTTTCCGAACGGGTCAGTAACGCAAGTCAATTACTGCGTACCCGTGTCGACATCATTATTGAGAAACAAAATCAGGGCTTGCTGACTTCCATGGCCTTACGCGCAAAGATGCAGCTGCGGATGCAACAAATGGTTGAAGGCATTTCGATGGTTGCCATTACTTATTATGCGACCAGTCTTATCGGCAAAATAGCCGAAGCGCTTCATTTGGTTGGCTGGAAGGTCAATCCGGAACTTATTGAGGGCATTTCCATTCCTTTTATTTTGATCATTATCGCTATCAGTAGTAAACGGATTCATAAGATCATAGCCAATACCACTGAATAACGAGATTCCTCAAGGGCGACTAAGCGTTAGGGTAAGCGCTAGGTTAAATCCGGAAGCCACAAGTTGCGCGACAGTGTGGTCATTGCTTGGCCGGGTTAGCGACTGAATCTTTAAAAGCCCCAGCGGGAGACTTCGAACAGGCTTTGTTCGGCTTTTTTCATGCGTCGTTTATATCTGTAAAAGGCTCGCAGTCCTACGGAATGTAAACGCTTCCTATGGTCTGAATGCTTTGGGGTTTTATAGCTTTGCATTCTAATGCTGTCGTAGAGCCTGAAGGCTTGCTGGGTCAATTCTGTTGGTGTCATGACGGCAATTCCTGTTTCGTAAATCTTTGAGTTGAACGCATATCGGTAACGGGTACACATTAAGTCAAATGACTGATCATTGGTATATCGCAAAATACCTAAACGCTGATAAATCATTCCGGTGCGATTAACTCTGCCGCATTCCATTACGGCAAGAAGAGGGATTGTTTAAATAGATTACTGCTCCTGATGTACTTGTCGGCAGTATGCGCTGCCAGTAGGGAGGTGGTCATCCGGATGCATACGCATTCGCACTTATTTATTTTTGTTGTAAAAAGTCTAGCATCCAATGAGTCGAAAAATGCCCAAGCGAACCCGACATTGAGGAGATTGGCGTGGGATAAATGAAACTAACCCAAAGGAATTGCCCCATGACTAACTTAATTTTAACAATAGCATTCCTGTTGCCTATGCCGACTCAAGTCAGTGAAGAGAGATGTCTGGCTAAAATCATTTTCGCGGAATCGAGAGGCGAGTCTATCGAGGGCGCTATTGCTGTAGGGCAGGCTACGGTTAACCGAGCCAAACGTACCGGCAAGGCAATATGTAAGCTAACGGGGGTTTCACGATTAACTCCGCCACGCAATCTGATGGCCCATTACACGGCGTTAGCTAAATCAGTTATGGGCGGTAAGGATTCTATAGTGCGAAACTCTGATAGCTGGAACACAGGCACCAAGCCAAGACGGGCCGGAGAGGTCGTTAGGCAGATTGGCGGGCATGTCTTTTATGTGATGTCAGGGCTGTAAAGATAGCCATGAGTACGCGTTGCTTTGCCGAGTTACGACGCTAATCCGAGCTATGTATATTCAGCGTCAAGTTTGACCATGAAAATGTTTATATCGTTGTTTTATGCATGGGTCGGCAAAACGAGGTGGATATTGGACGCCGTTCACGATCCCGGTTAGAAGCTGCAAAATGGTCTGTCAAAAATATCCCGAGCAACGGTTCAGGAATTTTTGGAAGAAATCGACCTCAAATAGTTCGCTGTTGTAATGAAGATATAAATTGCTATAAAAACGACTAATAACCACTGGGCGGCATCTCCATACATTATGCAGATGATCATCACCAGAGTTCCGATTATCCAGGTCCATTTAAGTTTATTTCCTTGCTTGGCAAAACGCTCCAATTCCAATTCATCTTCGCTAAGTACATTCACGTCGTCGTTTTTATTCATTTTGTCAGCACACGCAAGGTTAAAAGTTACATTTTACAATTTTTGAACGAAGGATGACCATCAATTCCGGGCGCGTAAACTGATTACCGGCATTGCGGATGCCCAAGGTAAGAGTCGATCATTAAAAATAATCGAACATGATGGCTGGGTTTAATCACCCATCTAGAATCAGTAGCTTGGGGTTTGTTTTTTCCGGATAGTAAGCGCCCCGATTAACATGATATTTTTGATGCTGCTTGAAAGCTACATGGTTTTCAACTGCAAGCTTATGTGGATGTACGGTATAATTATTTGATATACAACAACTCAGCACTTACATAAATGGCCCAATTTTTTGAAATACACCCGGAGAGTCCGCAGCTGCGCTTGATACATCGTGCCGTGGACATAATCCGTAAAGGTGGCGTCATCGTTTACCCGACGGATTCATCTTATGCGATTGCCTGCCAGATAGGCGATAAGCAGGCGCTGGATAAAATCCGTCGTATCAGACAGTTGGACGATAAACACAATTTTACTCTGGTTTGCAAAGATTTAACCCAGGTATCCATGTTCACCAAAATCAGCAATGATGCCTATCGGCTGATTAAGGCGTTAACGCCGGGAGCCTTTACTTTTATTTTGGAAGCGACGCGCGAAGTGCCTCGCCGCTTACAGCATCCCAAGAAAAAAACGGTAGGCATACGGGTTCCCGATCACCCTGTCGCTCAATTGCTGGTTCAGGAGCTGGGCGAACCCTTGTTTAGCTCTACCTTGATGTTGCCGGGGGAAGATGAGGCATTGACCGATCCTTACGAGATCAGGAACAAACTTGAGCATGAGTTGGACCTGATAATTGACGCCGGAATTATTGAGTTTGAGCAAACGACTATTATCGAGTTTTCCAGTAGCGGCGTTGAGATCATCAGGCAGGGCAAGGGCCTTGCTCCGATGCTGGTCGGGTGAGGATGCGGGCATGATGGACGAATTGACACTTTTACAACGCATAGTGGTTTGGATCTTGCCGGTGGTTTTTGCGATTACCGTGCATGAAGTAGCGCATGGCTGGGTGGCAAAAAAATACGGCGATAACACGGCTTCGGCATTGGGCCGGTTAACCTTAAACCCGATTAAGCATATTGATTTGCTCGGCACCATTATCATCCCCGGTTTGTTATTGCTCTCCTTTACCGGATTTATTTTTGGCTGGGCAAAACCGGTTCCTGTCGATGCGCGGAATTTTAAAAATCCACGGCGCGATATGGCGATAGTCGCTCTGGCCGGTCCTGTTGCCAATTTGTTGATGGCGGTCGGTTGGGCGTTAATTGCCCGGGTAGGGGTGACGATAGGCGCGCAAACCGAAGCTATCTCATTGCCGCTGATTTATACCGGGATTGCCGGCATTTCAATTAACCTGGTGTTGGCGTTGATTAATTTATTGCCTATTCCGCCGTTGGACGGTAGCCGCATTTTGACGGGCATTTTGCCGAGTTATTGGGCGTGGCAATATAACCGCCTGGAACGCTTCGGATTTATTATTTTATTGGTGCTGTTATACACGAATGTTCTGGGTTCGATTTTGGCTTATCCGATGTTTGTTGCGCAGAAAGTGTTTTTTTCAATTGCCGGATTGTAGATTGATTTTTACCCTGCTTTCCAGGTTCCAGTTCCTTTTGCCGCATTTCGAAGCTTGAGCATGAGCGAGAATAGGGATCAAAATACGGCTGATGCTTTAGAGCAGCCGCCAGCCTCGGTCATGCCGTCGTCGGCAACTGCTCCATGCGTTGCTCTACCTCCTGATCTGACCTCCATGGATGGAGGAAATGCCGCAAGACTGCCGGGAGCAGGTGCGGCCATGCAGTCGTTCGCGATGGTTAACGGCGCACCGTTTAACAAACTGCCGGACGATCTTTATATTCCGCCTGATGCGCTGGAAGTGCTGCTGGATACCTTTGAAGGGCCGCTGGACTTATTGCTGTATTTGATACGCAGGCAGAATCTCGATATTGTTAATATACCGATCGCGCAGATTACCCATCAATACATCGCCTATATTCAGATCATGGGCGAATTAAATCTGGAGCTGGCGGCGGAATATCTGGTGATGGCCGCGTTGTTGGCGGAAATCAAGTCGAGAATGCTGTTGCCCAGACAGCCCGATGCCGAAGAAGACGAGGAAGATCCGAGGGCAACATTGATTCGCAGGTTGCAGGAATATGAGCTGATTAAAAATGCGGCTGAAGAAATTGATCAATTGCCGAGAATTGAACGTGATATATTTGAAGTCGGCGTCGATGTTTCGACACTAAAAAATGTCGAACAAAATTTGCCGGACATCCAGCTAAAAGAAATGCTGTTGGCATTTCAGGATGTACTTAAAAGAGTTGAGCAGCTCAGCCATCATCAAATTACCAAAGAGCCCTTATCTGTCCGTGAACGCATGTCAACCATTCTGGAAAACCTTAAAGGAGCGGATAGTCTCCTTTTCTCGCAATTATTTATCCGAAAAGAAGGTCGACACGGAGTCGTTGTCTCGTTTCTGGCAATCCTCGAGCTCAGTAAAGAACGACTCATCGATATTATCCAGTCAGAACCCTTTGCCGAAATCCGCGTCAGAACCGCCGGCACCGCCGGTAGCTAAGCGTGTACCTAAGTCCAGGCCTTCATCGCCGCCCCTCGATAGCGCCTGTCCTGAGTGCAGTCGAAGGGATCAGGATAGGTCTTTTATAACTGAACAACGTGAAATTAATGTGGAAATTAAACGTGTAGTTGAAGCAATTTTATTTGCTGCAAATCGCCCCATGACCTGCAAGCAGGTGCAGCAGGTTTTTCCTGAGATTGAACAACCGGAAATACAGGAAATACAGGCGGCTTGCGAGGCGATCAAAGAGGATTACAGGTTCAGGCCGGTTGAATTAAAACAGGTGGCCAGCGGTTATCGTTTTCAGGTCAGGAAGGAGTTGTCGCGCTGGGTATCGCGGTTGTTTGAAGAAAAGCCGCCAAAATATTCCCGTGCATTATTGGAGACTCTGGCCATTATCGCCTATCGTCAACCGGCAACACGCGGAGATATCGAGGATATTCGCGGCGTCGGTGTCAGTTCAAGCATCATTCATACCCTGCTTGAGCGGGAGTGGATTCGAGTGGTGGCGCACAAAGAAGTGCCGGGCAGACCGGCCTTATACGGTACGACCAAACAATTTCTGGATTATTTTAATATTACGTCATTAAATGAGCTGCCGACATTGCAAGAGATTCAGGAGCTTGACTTGTCGTTAGATACTACGCAACAACCCATGCAGGTAAAGAGTGAAGAGCAAGAAACAACCGAACAGATCCCCCAAACAGCCGTCGAGCAGTTCAGCGAAACAGCCGAGCAGATCACCGAAACCATCGGGCAGGCCGCTAAAACCATCGCAAGGCTCAGTACAACAACCGAATAATCCTCCGAAGCAATCCCCCTCTTTGCAAAAGGGGCGGGGGGGGGCTGACGCTAATCAGTCAGTCGACGGAGAGCGTATCCAAAAAGTGTTGGCGCGCGGCGGCGTCGGTTCCAGGCGGGAAATTGAGCGCTGGATAGACGAAGGGCGGTTGAAGATTAACGGCAAGCCTGTTGGCTTGGGCGATCGATTGAAAGCAGGGGATCATCTGTTGATTAATGACCGGGTTGTTCATTGGGAAAAATTTGTCGAACAGCCTACCCGAGTGCTGCTTTATCATAAACCGGTCGGCGAGGTGGTGACCCGTCGCGACCCTGAAGGTCGGCCGGTGGTGTTTACGCAGCTGCCGAAATTGGCTATCAGTCGCTGGATAGCGGTTGGCCGCTTGGACATCAACACGTCAGGATTATTATTGGTTACCAATAATGGCGAACTGGCCAATCGATTAATGCATCCGTCAACGCAAGTGGAGCGTGAATACGCGGTGCGTATTTTGGGTGAGGTTTCAGATGCTACTCTGGCAAAACTCAAGCAGGGCGTGGAGCTTGAAGACGGCAAAGCCAAATTTGACGATATTATATTTTTCGGCGGCGAAGGCGCCAATAAATGGTACAACGTTATCGTTGCCGAGGGTCGCAACCGGCTGGTAAGGCGATTGTGGGAGTCGCAGGAGCTCATCGTCAGTCGCTTAATGCGGGTACGCTATGGGCCGGTGGTATTGCCGGAGCGTTTGAAAACTCATTCGTTTTATGAGTTGACCGATAAAGAGCTGGAATTGCTGTTTGAATTTGCAGGCATGGCAGGTGAAAAGCCAGTACACATAACCAAGCCCGAAGTTAAAGCGCATAAATCAGGAAAGCGATAACGGCGCGGGTCGGATTGCCCTAAAGGCGCGAGAGTTGGGTGTAATCCGATAGCTGCCGTTGATTTATTTAGCCAAGACGACTTGGTTTCTGCCTTTGTTTTTGGCGGCATACATGGCCTTATCCGCGCGGAGGATGAACGACTCGATCGTATCATTGGCACGTAAGGTACTGACGCCCAAACTTGCGGTGATCTTGATGGTTTCCATGCCGTAGGCTATTGTATGGTTTTCAATTGAAGTGCGAATGCGTTCTGCAAGCAGTCCTGCGCCGTTGGCATCCGTGTCGCTTAATAAAATTACGAATTCTTCTCCGCCATAACGGAAAATAATATCGCTATCTCTTAGGCTTTCTTTAATCCATTTTGCACCCAAAGCCAGCGTGATGTCGCCGCAGTCGTGGCCGTATGTATCATTGATGGTTTTGAAATGGTCGATGTCAAAGAAGATCAGCGATAAATTTTTGACATTGCGTGTGGCGAGGCTCATTTCCCGTTTAATAGTGTCATTAAACGAAGCCCTGTTATGGGTTTGAGTGAGTGGGTCCGTATAAGCCATTTTCAAGGCTTGATGAAATAAGGTCGCATTTTTCAACGGATAAATTAAACAGCAAAGTAGCGTTTCCAGTAACTGGAGGTCTCCATCGCTGAATCTATGATTACGCATCAGTTTTAATTCGCCCAGTTGTTGCTGTTCAACTTTAAGGGCGTAGTTGCAGGAGTGTCGTGTAAAAACCCCACTTTTTACTTCCAGAGCAAATTCCGTATTTGTATAAATAAAGGCGCTATGAGGAATCTTGTGTGCGATTTTGCTGCTGAAAATTGCGATCAGTTCATTAAATTCCAACGTCGTTTGTAAGGCGCTACTGATGTCGTAATTATCGAGGTTAACCGCTTTTGTTGCTTCAAAAGTGTTATTACTGATAATTGCTAGGTTTGCTGATTTATGGTTCATGGACGCTTCCTCGTAGATTGGAATTATTACGTTGCAATAACTAAAGCGAAGGATGTGCCATTTTTTAAAATATCAATAATAATCAATATATTGATGAATGTATTTTGATTTTCATTTGAGTGTCGTCATAAAGTTGACGCTGCAAAGTGGCAAGGGATTGCCGGTGGTGCGGCTTAAACGGTTGTTTTGCTGCCGTCATGCCTCATTCGATTGCCGGGCAATAATGGGTAATGGCGATTTGGATTTTGGTGTGAGAAGTTTGAGGATAAAGTAATGGCTGGTTTGAATTCTGTTTTTTACGCTCTGTAAGCGTAACCGACTAGATTGGCGGTCATAATAATGATAACGAAACAGCGCTTTTCATGTAAAATGCGGACAGATGTGTT
The DNA here is from genome assembly GCF_000190755.2 of Methylobacter tundripaludum SV96. Classification (GTDB taxonomy): domain Bacteria; phylum Pseudomonadota; class Gammaproteobacteria; order Methylococcales; family Methylomonadaceae; genus Methylobacter_A; species Methylobacter_A tundripaludum. The sequence goes on from NZ_JH109152.1 coordinate 2,770,899, forward strand.
GGAATTTGCTGATGAATCAAGGGGGTGTAGCAAAAACCGCTACATTTTTACGATTGTTTGATGGTGCCGAGGAGAGGACTTGAACCTCCACGGGGTTGCCCCCACCAGCACCTGAAGCTGGCGTGTCTACCAATTTCACCACCTCGGCAGAGGCTAGCTGTAAAAGCTAAAGTGAGCGCGCACTATACCTAGCCGCTTTGATTTTGTCAATTAAGCGTGGAGTTTTTACCTAAACTTAAATTATTTCGGGTTAAACGTAATGACGTTACCTGGAGCTAACGGAGAATAGTTTCTTTACATAAGACCCAAAAACTTTTCTCTTTCAATCCTAATCGATATACTAAGCCCATATATTTAAGATATGTTTATTGTATCCACTCTCCTTTATTTGATTATTTAAATGACATTGAAGTCTAAAAAAGACGTTGATTTTAATTCAACAAAAGATCCATATGCTCAGCGCGAAGCTGAGAAATATGAGAACCCTATTCCCAGCCGCGAATTAATTCTCCAATTGATCGAGCATGCTGGAAAACCTCTGCGTCGTGAAGAAATCGCCGAGGCGTTTTCTCTTGAAGCCGAAGACCAGTTGGAGGCATTGCGCCGCCGTTTACGGGCAATGGAAAGGGATGGGCAATTATTATTTAATCGGGGCAAAAAATATTGTCTGGTTAATAACGAAGATTTAATTGCCGGGCGCATTATCGGCCATGCGGACGGTTTCGGTTTTCTTAAGCCGGATGATGGGTCGGATGACCTGTTCTTATCGCCGCGGGAAATGAATCCGTTGCTGCACAATGACCGGGCGCTGGTGCGTATTGCCGGGGTTGATAAAAAAGGTCGCAGGGAAGGGGCGGTTGTTGAGATTCTACAGAGAAACACTCATCAGGTTGTAGGGCGGCTTTATAAGGAAGACGGCTTTACCTATGTGGTGCCGGATAACAAAAATATAGCGCAAACCGTTCTGGTTGAAAAAGGCGGTGTGGGCAAAGCAAAACAAGGGCAGATTGTTGTTGCGGAAATTGTCGAACAACCGACCAAGCTTCATCAGCCCATTGGCCGGATCATCGAGGTCATGGGCGAGCATATGGCTCCGGGAATGGAAATCGATATGGCGATCCGTTCCTATGAGTTGCCTAATCAATGGCCCGATGAGCTGCTGGAAGAGATCAAGCCGCTTAAAAAAGAAGTGCCGGAGTCGGCAAAACAGGACCGGGTCGATTTGCGGAAAATTCCATTAGTCACCATTGACGGCGAAGATGCCCGCGATTTTGACGATGCCGTTTATTGCCAGAAAACCCCCAAAGGCTGGAAACTGTTGGTTGCGATTGCCGATGTTTCGCATTATGTGCAGATTAACTCGGCGTTGGACAAAGAAGCTCAAAAACGCAGCACATCCGTATATTTCCCTGAGCAAGTCATACCGATGTTGCCGGAGATTTTGTCCAATGGCCTGTGTTCGCTTAATCCTCATGTAGATCGCTTGTGTATGGTGTGCGAGCTGTATATTAACGAGGAAGGGCAGGTTACCCGGTCACGGTTTTTTGATGCGGTGATGAGTTCTCACGCCAGACTGACCTACAATGAAGTCGCAAAAATGCTGGTCGATGGCGATAAGGCATTAGCCGAGAAATATAAAGCCTTGATGCCGCACTTACAGGAGTTATACGCGCTTTACAAGGTGATGCGGGTGAGTCGCGAACAACGCGGCGCGATGGATTTCGACACTCAGGAAACCCGGATTGTTTTCGGTGCAGAGCGTAAAATCGAAAAGATAGTGCCGGTAGTGCGTAACGATGCGCACAAATTGATTGAAGAGTTTATGATCACCGCGAACATGGCCGCGGCGCGTTTTTTAAATAGTAAAAAAATGCCCAAGCTGTTGCGGATACACGAAGGCCCAAGCGCCGATAAGCTACTTAACCTGAAAACCTTTATTGGCGAACTGGGCTTGAGCTTAGGCGGCGGTGCTAAACCAACGCCGTTGGATTATATGCATCTGATGGAGTCAATCAAAGACAGGCCCGATGCGCATTTGATCCAGACTGTCTTGTTGCGGTCGATGTCGCAAGCCGTCTACAGTCCCGAATTAAAAGGCCATTTCGGTCTGGCATTGGACGCTTACGCGCATTTTACCTCGCCTATCCGCCGTTATCCCGACTTGCTGGTGCATCGCGCGATCAGGCATTGTTTGCAGGGCAAGCCGGTGGAAAGCTTTTTCTACGGGGTTCCCGATATGGTCGTTTTGGGCGAACAATGCTCCGCCCATGAGCGGCGCGCCGACGACGCCACGCGCGATGTCGTGAGCTGGCTCAAATGCGAATACATGATGGACAAGGTCGGCGAGGAATTCCCCGGCATTATTTCAGCGGTCACTTCGTTCGGTTTTTTTGTTGAGCTGGCCGAAATCTATGTTGAAGGCTTGGTTCATATCAGTAATCTGGCGCAGGATTATTTTCATTTCGATGCAACCAGTCACCAGTTAAGAGGCGAGCGCACCGGCATTAATTACCGTCTGGGCGATAGCGTCAAGGTCAGGGTCGCCCGCGTCGACCTGGACGAAAAGAAGATCGATTTTGAGTTGGCGCAAAAACAAGCCGCGATGGATACCAAACCTAAAAAGAGACGCCGTAAAAAATGAAGTTAAGCAAAATATACGGCATACATTCGGTACAGTCGGCTTTAGATTATTCCCCTAAAAAAATCGGTAAAGCTTGGATTGATAGCCAAAGACAAGACAAACGCTTGACGCAGCTAATCGATGATTTATTGGATTTGGGCATAGAACCGGAAAAAGTTGACCGGAAAAAACTGGATCGTTTTGCGGAAGGCAACAATCATCAGGGCATCGTTATCGAAGTCGAAATGCCCGGCGAGTTATCGGAAAGCGACCTGAAGGACGCGGTATTAACGCTGTCGGGAACACCTTTATTCCTGGTTCTGGATAATGTTCAGGACCCGCATAATTTCGGCGCTTGTCTTAGAACCGCCGACGCTACCGGCGTGCATGGCGTGATCATCACCAAAGATAATGCCACGGGGATTACTCCGACGGTCTGTAAAGTGGCTAGCGGAGCCGCAGAAACGGTGCCGGTTTATCAGGTGACTAATTTGTCCAGAACCTTGCGCTGGCTGAAAGAACAGGGCATTTGGGTTATGGGCGCGGCAGGCGAAGCAACGCAGACTGCCTATCAAACCGATTTCACCGTGCCGTTGGCTTTGGTCGTGGGCGCCGAGGGTAAAGGCTTAAGACGGTTGACCAAGGAGCAATGCGATATATTGGTCAAGTTGCCGATGCGGGGTCAGGTAGAAAGCCTTAATCTGTCGGTTGCGACCGGCGTGTTGCTGTATGAAACGGTGCGGCAGCGGTTACTTGCCAGTTAAGTTATAAATATTTACCACGAAGGCACGAACGACTGCATGGAGGCAGGAGGTAGAGCAATGCAGGAGCAATTGCCGAGAACAAGAAGGTTTAAAGAGCGGAAAGCTGTAATGCCGCAACTGAAAATACTTAGAGGGCATCTCTCTGTCATTTCACAATGACCTAAGACTGAGACGATTAGAAATCATCCAATATCTTCGCGCTCTTCGTGCCTTCGTGGTAAATTATTTTAAATGATAGCGCAATCCTCAATTTAGTAATGCAAACACATTCAACACACTCTCTTGAAGGCACGGGCTTAAGCTGTATTCGCGATGACCGGGTGTTATTTGAAAAACTGGCTTTTGAATTGGTTTCAGGCCAGGTTCTATTACTGGAAGGCAAAAACGGCAGCGGCAAGACCTCGTTATTACGCATTTTATGCGGATTCCGTGAACCTGATACAGGTGAAATTAACTGGTGCGGCGACGCGGTAAAAGACAGCCGGTTTTATGCGCAGATGGCTTATGTCGGCCACTTGGACGGCATTAAAAAAGAACTGACGGTCTTGGAAAACTTAAAGATGTCTGTGGCTTTAAGCAGTGCCGGCCAATATTCCATTCATGAAGCTTTAGCCAAAGTGCATTTGGCGGGCTATGACGACATTCTCGTGCAGGCTTTATCCGCAGGCCAGAAAAGACGGTTATCCCTGGCAAGATTGCTGATTACCGAAAATGTGTTGTGGATTCTGGATGAGCCTTTCACCTCATTGGACAAGCAGGGCATTGCCCTTATCGAAACCTTAATGACCGAACATTGCGCTAACGGCGGAATGATTGTTCTTACCTCGCATCATGACATAGACCTGCCTGATGTCGATGTCCAGCGTATTAATTTATCCTGATGTCTTTATCCCGTGCATTTTTTGCCGTTATTCGGCGCGACCTGGTTTTGGCTCTGCGACGTCGTTCGGAAATAGCCAATCCGCTGCTGTTTTTTATCCTGGTGATAACCCTGTTCCCGTTGGGCATCGGTGCGCAGCCGCATTTATTGCAAGCCATTGCGCCGGGGATTATCTGGGTTTCCGCCTTGCTGGCGGCGATGCTGTCGCTGGACAGCTTGTTCCGTTCGGATTTTGACGACGGCTCGCTGGAGCAGATTCTATTAAGCCCTCATCCAACGTCGGTACTGGTGTTAGGTAAAATCATCGCGCATTGGCTGGTGACGGGTTTGCCGTTGTTGATTGTCGCGCCGTTGCTGGCAGTTTTTTTAGGCATGCCCAATCATGCTCTGGGCATCCTGTTGCTAACCTTGTTGCTGGGAACGCCGGTGTTAAGTCTGATAGGGGCCATCGGTGTGGCGCTAACCGTAGGGTTGCGTCGGGGCGGCATGATTTTGTCGCTGCTGGTTTTACCGTTGTATGTTCCGGTGTTGATTTTTGCCGGTAACGCCGTGCAAATGGCCGGAAGTGGACTGCCCGTCGATGCACAAATTAATATTTTGATTGCCATTTTATTGATGGCCTTGGTTTTAGCGCCTTTGCCGGTAGCTGCAGCATTAAAAATGAGTATTAATTGATAATATCTCGTAGAATAATCGAACATATTATCGACCAGGACTGAATGATGATGGCATCAGCTAAATATTTGTCTGTTTTTGCACCGGCTACCCAGCAACAAAGAAAAGAAAATTTCGACAAGTACTGGGAGTTTTCCCAACAGCATGGCGGGGAGCTGTTTGAAGACGATAAGGATTTGGCTAAAAAACGTGATCGATTGAAGCATTTTCAGGATAACCCGGTTAAATTGCGCCAGCCACTGGCGGATCCTGAGGCGTTTTATCGCAATTACGTTGATATGCAGGACGACCCCAAGTCACTGGATCGCATGACGCTGATGCTGACAGGCATATACAAGTTTGCCCGGCATGAATGGGTGGGCATTAAAGGCGCATGGGACGCCGTGCCCGATATGGCTCATTCGCATACCGTGGAAGATAAAATCAGTCGCGTGCATTTGGCCGAGGAATTTTGCCATGTGCGCTTGTTTGATGAAATGCTCCGCACTTGCGGTTTGGATAAAGTGGAGTGGGTTCCTTTAGGGCCGATCAAAGAAAAGATCTACGAGCAGTTCCCCAAATTGCCCGGCTTTTTAATGGACACTCCGGCTTTCGTCACCGAGTTGATGGGGGTGACGTTCTATTGTCATTTATATCATTTGTTTGATGAAGTACTGGCCGATGAACCGGAAGTACGCGACCGTTTAAAAGAATTGCTGGATGAAATTACCATTGATGAAGTGGCGCATGTCGGACAACGAAGAAATTTTGTCGGGCCGATAGGCATCAAAGTCTCAAAATGGCTGGTTAAACCTTTTTATACGATGTTCTTTAATGATATTCCTGAAGTCGGGCAATTGTTTGACGTTGAGCAGATGATTAAAGACGGCGTCGCATTTGATTTTAATGAATTACCTGAGTATATGATTGAACGCAGTTGGATTCCTTCATACTGCAAAGCTTAAAAAACAGACTGTCCTTGAACCTTTCGCTAGACTCCCTATGTTTTTAATTCCTGATCCCGTAGTTCGTTTTTTTCACCGCATGGCGTCCCCGCCGCATTTTTACGCGTTCACCGAACGATTAATGCCGTGGTTGGTGGTTATTTTCCTGCTGCTAACCGCCGCAGGTCTTTACGGCGGATTGTATCTTGCACCGGCGGATTACCAGCAGGGCGACAGCTATCGTATTATCTATATTCATGTACCCAGCGCCTGGATGTCGTTATTCATTTATATGGTCATGGCGGTTGCAGGGGCAATAGGCCTGGTCTGGCGCATCAAACTGGCGGAGATTGTGGCGATCAGCAGCGCGCCGGTCGGGGCCAGCTTCACCTTTATCGCGCTGGTGACCGGTTCCTTGTGGGGCAAGCCGATGTGGGGAACCTGGTGGGTCTGGGATGCGCGGTTAACGTCCGAATTGATATTGCTGTTTTTGTATCTCGGGGTCATCGGGCTTTACGGTGCAATAGACGACAAGCGTACCGCGTCCAGAGCCGTGGCTATTTTGGCGCTGGTCGGCGTGGTCAATATCCCGATTATTCATTATTCCGTCGAGTGGTGGAATACGTTGCATCAAGGCCCTACGGTAACAAAAATGGATAAGCCGTCCATTCATGTCAGCATGCTGATACCGTTGTTGCTGATGGCGGTAGCGTTCAAATTTTATTACCTGATCGCGATGTTGCAGCGGGCGCGTACCGAATTGTTGCTGCGTGAACGCAATGCGCAGTGGGTTAAGAACATGATCTCGGAGTCAAAATAATGACGATGCAGGAATTTTTCGCAATGGGCGGTTACGCCTTTTATGTCTGGACCTCTTACGGCCTGACCTTAATCGTGCTGCTTGCCAATATTATTATTCCGGTGGCGCAACGCAGACAGTTCTTACGTTCCTTGGCGCTCAAGCAAAAACGGCAGTAAATCATGAAACCAGCCAGAAAACAGCGTTTAATGCTTATCGGCCTGATGGTCATCGGAGCGGGGCTTGCCACCGGCTTCGCGCTTAAGTCCTTTAATGAAAATTTGATGTACTTTTTTTCCACCACCGATGTCGTGGAAGGCAAGGCCCCAAAAGACACCTTGTTTCGTTTGGGGGGCATGGTCATTAAAGGCTCTGTGGAAAGGCCGAATGACGGATTGATGGTGCGCTTTAAATTGACCGATTTCAGCAAGGATGTGACCGTCGAGTACACGGGCATCCTGCCGGACTTGTTCAGGGAAGGACAGGGCATTGTTGCTCACGGCAAGTTAAATGCACAGGGCGTTTTTATCGCCGAAGAAGTGCTGGCCAAGCATGATGAAAATTACATGCCACCGGAAGTAAAAGACAGTTTAAAAAACAAATCAGCGCCAGTTACAGGCCAAAAATCATGATTGCAGAGTTGGGACATTTTTCACTGATTCTGGCCTTATGCATGGCTGTTATTTTGGGGATATTGCCGATCATCGGCGCTTCCCGATCCATATCCGGCTGGATCGCCGTAGCAAGGCCTGCCGCATTTGGGCAACTGTTGTTCATGGTCGTTTCCTACGGCTGTCTGACTTATGGGTTCTTGACCCATGATTTTTCGGTCAAATACATTGCGACTAATTCCAATACCGCATTACCGGTTTTGTATCTGGTTTCCGGTGTCTGGGGCGCGCATGAAGGCTCGTTATTACTTTGGGCGTTGGTTTTATCCGGCTGGACGGGCTTGGTTGCGATGTTCAGTCGCGCCATTCCTGACGCCACCGTTGCCCGCGTTTTAGGGGTGATGGGGCTGGTCTCTATCGGTTTTATCCTGTTTTTATTGCTGACGTCCAATCCGTTTGAACGGCTGTTTCCTGCGCCTTTGGAAGGACGAGACTTAAATCCCTTGTTGCAGGATCCGGGCTTGGCGATACATCCGCCGATGCTTTATATGGGTTATGTCGGTTTTTCGGTGGCTTTTGCTTTTGCCATTGCCGCCTTGCTTGAAGGTCGGCTGGATGCGGCCTGGGCGCGCTGGTCAAGACCTTGGACCAACATCGCGTGGATGTTTTTAACTATCGGCATCGCCTTGGGCAGCTGGTGGGCTTATTACGAGCTGGGCTGGGGCGGCTGGTGGTTTTGGGATCCTGTCGAAAACGCCTCATTCATGCCTTGGTTGGTCGGCACGGCGTTGATCCATTCGTTAGCGGCCACTGAGAAACGCGGCGCGTTTAAAACATGGACGGTATTGCTGGCGATTTTTGCGTTTTCCTTAAGCTTGCTGGGTACATTTCTGGTCCGGTCCGGCGTATTAACCTCAGTACATGCGTTTGCCAGCGATCCGGCAAGAGGCCTGTTTATCCTGATATTTCTGGCTGTCGTGGTAGGTGGGTCATTATTGCTGTATGCGATAAGAGCGCCCTACGTCAAGAGCAGCGCGACCTTCGAATTGGTTTCAAAAGAATCGGCGATATTGCTGAACAATGTACTGCTCGTGGTGACCGCTTCCAGTATTTTGTTGGGCACCTTGTATCCGTTGGTGATTGACGCGTTGGGCTTGGGCAAGATTTCGGTCGGCCCTCCGTACTTTAATGCCGTATTCATTCCGTTAATGGCGCCGCTGGCGATTGCCGTGGGCTTGGGCATGTTGTTGCGCTGGAAAAGAGACAATATCAACGTGATTGCCTTGCGGGTGCGCTGGATCGTTTTGGCCTGTGTTGCCGGCGGATTGCTGATTCCGTTGGGCATGCCATTTTATTCCTGGGGCGCGGTATTGGGCTTAACGTTGGCGTTATGGACGGTTGCCATTACCGTGATGTCTTTTGTTGATCGCATGGGGCCGCAGGGATTCTCATGGCAACGGCTGCAAACCGTACCGGCCGGCTTTTATGGCATGACCGTGGCGCATCTGGGCATTGCCGTATTTGTGATAGGCATTACCCTGACGTCCGTTTACAGTGTCGAAAAAGATGTCCGTATGGCGCCTGACGATACGCTGGATATGTCCGGCTATATCTTTGAATTTCATGGTGTAAAACAGACCAAGGGACCTAACTATATTGCCGAGCAGGCTTTTGTAACAGTCAGTTACGAAGGCAGGCAGGTCGCCAAACTGGAGCCGCAAAAACGGGTTTACCAAGTGCAAAAAATGCCGATGACCGAAGCGGCTATCGATGCCGGATTGTTTCGAGATTTATTCGTTGCGATAGGCGAACCGCTGGGCGACAAGGGCGCATGGAGCATGAGGATTTATTACAAGTCATTTATCCGGTGGATTTGGCTGGGCGCACTGTTTATGGCGGCGGGCGGATTGATCGCGGCATGTGATAGGCGGTATAAAGTTGCCAAAATACCAACGGACGAATAATGAACATCAATGAAAACAAGCGATTTGCTTTATTGATAGATGCCGATAACGCTCAAGCGAAAGCAATAGATGCGATCTTAACCGAAGCGGCTCGATATGGGGATGTAACTTCACGGCGTTGTTATGGTGACTGGACTCATACTCGACTCGGTAGCTGGAAAAGTGTCCTTAATAAACATGCAATTCAGCCTATGCAGCAGTTTGCGTATACCTCAGGTAAAAATGCCACTGATTCTGCATTAATCATTGATGCTATGGATTTGCTTTATACCGGTAAATTTAATGGTTTTTTTCTGGTTTCCAGTGACAGCGACTTCACTAAATTGGCTACTCGTCTCAGAGAAGCAGGACTTGAGGTTATTGGAATTGGTAAGCGGTTAACGCCCGAAGCTTTTCGTGCTGCGTGTAATAAGTTTATTTTTACCGAAACCATTATGGATGATGAGAACTCTGCAGATGAAATCAAGAAAAATACAAAGTCTGTAGCAACAAGTGCTATTGATTCACAAAATAGTAAAAACACTACTTCGCGTGCATCTCCAAATGACAAAAACGAGAAATCAGTCAAAATTGTAGACCCATCAAAAGATAAGAACTTAAAAAAGCTGATTAAAGAGGCTATTGAGTCAGCATCTGAAGAAGATGGGTGGGCGAATTTAGGTGGGGTAGGCTCTTATATTCCGCGTGTGGATAGTTCATTCGATTCTAGAAATTATGGTTTTGACAAACTTGGAAAGTTAATCAGATCGCTTGATTATGTAGAAGTACAACAAAAAACTGTTGAGAGCGGATCGAATACTTATATTCGATTTAAAGATTCTAATGATTGAAACTGAAATGAAGCCATATCACTTTATGATATTTTAACGTTGCTGGATAAAACTCCCGATAGTGAATCGTTATTAGAAGAAAAATATATTAAATAAATCAATGCTTAAATACATCCTCCCCTTAATATTATTTATCGTTCTAGCGGTATTTCTGGCACTGGGATTAAACCTTCATCCCAGTGAGATTCCTTCGCCGCTGATTAACAAACCGGCTCCGGAGTTTTCTGCGTCCAAGCTTCAAGCGCCCGAAGAAAAATTAACGCCCGCCGATTTGAAAGGCAAAGTCTGGCTGTTTAATGTCTGGGCATCCTGGTGTGTATCATGCCGTTCCGAGCATCCGGTACTCAACCAATTGGCCCAAGCCAAAGCCGCCGTTATCGTCGGCTTGAATTACAAGGATGAGCCTGAAGCCGCCTTAGGTTGGTTGGCGCAATTAGGCAATCCTTACGATGTCAGCATCATGGATCAGGATGGCCGCATCGGCATAGACTGGGGCGTTTACGGTGTGCCGGAAACCTTCGTGATCGATAAACAGGGCGTGGTTCGATATAAGCATACCGGTCCCGTTACACCTGAAGATGTGCAGCAAGTATTCCTGCCTTTGATCGCCAAGTTACAAGCCGAAAATTAATGAAGCATTTATCTATCATTTTTCTGTTAATACTGTCCGGCATAGCTTGCGCCGGTGTCGAATTCCGGCAGTTTGCCAATCCTGAACAGCAAGAGGCTTATGAAACGCTGACCTCGGAACTGCGCTGTCTGGTCTGTCAAAACCAGACCATCGCCGATTCCAATGCGGAGCTGGCCGCGGATTTGCGCCGACAAGTCTACGAAATGCTGCAACAAGGCAAATCAAAGCAGGACATAGCCCAATTTATGACCGATCGATACGGCGATTTCGTTTTGTACAATCCGCCCTTTAAGCTCAAGACCGGTCTGTTGTGGATGGGGCCGGTGGTGTTTTTGCTAATCGGTTTGATTGCCGTGTTTTTGTTTGCGCGGCGTAAAAAAACCGCCTCCGTCCTGCATTCCAACACAGGGAACGAGAACGCTGAGAAATTGGCAAAAATCCGTAATTTGTTAGAGAAAGGTGATCAGTCTTGAATATGCTATTTTTGCTTATCGTCAGCGTACTGGTCTTAATCGCTTTTCTGATTGTGCTGCCGCCGTTGTGGAGAATCCCCCCCGCCCCCCCTTTTTCAAAGAAGGGAGAAAAGGATCCACTCCCCCCTTTAGCAAAGGGGGGCTGGGGGGGATTTGCGGACCAGGATCAGCGTAATATCGCCATTGCCCGGCAACGATTGGCTGAACTTAAGGAACAACTGCAAGCAGGCGCATTAACTCAGGCACTTTATGACGAGCAGCTGGTCGAACTTGAACAGGCCTTGAGCGATGATCTCGATATAGATAGCCATGTCAACGAAGCACCGTCGCAAGGCCGGTGGATAGCGCTGGTACTGGTTTTGGCAATCCCTTTTGTGGCGGGTTCGCTTTATTGGATACTGGGCAACTATCAGTCATTAACGCAGGAAAATCAAACAGCGGCGGCAAATCAGGCAGTACCCGAGCTGGAGAAAATGAAAAGCATGGTTGCCGGGCTTGCGGAGCGCCTGAAAGAACAGCCGGACGATGCGATGGGCTGGACGATGTTAGGCCGGTCCTACAAGTATTTGCAGCAATATCCTCAAGCCGCCGAAGCGTTTGAACACGCCTACAAGTTAATAGGCGAGCAGCCGGAAATCATGCTGCTTTACGCCGATGCCCTGGCCTTTTCCAACAATGAGCAGCTGGCCGGAAAACCGTCAGAACTGGTGTTTAAAGCCTTGGCGATGGAGCCCAATAACGTGACCGGCCTGTGGCTGGGCGGCATGGCAAAAGCGCAAACAGGCGATTTTGCAGCGGCAATGGATTTGTGGACAAAATTGGAAGCGCAGCTGCCTCAGGATTCGGAAGCCCAACGGGAGATACAGGTGCTGTTGGCAAAGCTTGCAACGCAGATGCCGGAAGGCGCTATTCAAGCGGAAGCAAAACCTGTGCAACCGGTTGCGACACTTCCGCCATCCCCGGCAGTCGCGAGTGTTGATGTTCAGGTGAGCTTGGCGCCCGAGTTGCAAAAATCGGCCAATCCCGGCGATACCGTCTTTATTTACGCTCAGGCATTATCCGGCCCCAAAATGCCGCTGGCTATCGTGCGTAAACAGGTTTCCGAATTGCCGTTAACCGTCAACTTGACTGATGCGATGGCGATGATGCCGACCATGAAGTTATCGAATTTCGAGCAAGTCAAACTGCTGGCGCGCATCTCCAAATCCGGCGATGCGATGCAACAGCCCGGCGACTTGATCGGCATCATCGAACAGGTAGCGTTGACTGATAAAAGCCTTAAAAAAATAGTCATCAACAGTTCAATAAAATGATGGATCAATCTATAAAATTCGATTTAGGCCTTATCAATCGTTACGATAAGGCCGGTCCCCGTTATACCTCTTATCCGACCGCATTGGAGCTGCACGAAGGCTTCGGCAACAAGGAATATCGCCAGCACATAGCAAAATCCAATGCCGCCGGCGGGCCGCTTTCGCTGTATTTTCATATTCCTTTTTGCGACACCGTCTGCTTTTATTGCGCCTGTAATAAAATCGTCACCAAAAACCGCAAACATGCGGAACCGTATTTGGCGAATCTGTGTAAAGAAATTGCGTTGCAGGGCGATTTGTTCGACTCCAACCGAGTCGTGAATCAATTGCACTGGGGCGGGGGAACGCCGACTTTTTTAAGCTACGAGCAGATGACAACGCTGATGGCGGTCACCCGTGAGCATTTTCACTTAAGGGCTGACGACAAGGGCGAATATTCGATTGAAGTCGATCCCCGTGAAACCAACGACCAGACCATGAAGCAACTGCGCGAACTGGGCTTTAACCGGGTCAGTTTGGGCTTGCAGGATTTCGACCCGGCCGTGCAAAAAGCTGTCAATCGCCTGCAAAGTGAAGAGCAGACGTTCAGCGTTTTGGAGGCGGCCCGCGCCGAGGGTTTTCGCTCGACCAATATCGACTTGATCTATGGCCTGCCGCTGCAAACGGTCGAGACCTTCGCCCTTACGCTGGACAAAATCCTGGCTGTGTCGCCGGATCGTTTTTCGATCTTCAACTACGCGCACATGCCGACACGGTTTAAAATCCAGCGCCAGATCAACGACGCCGATATGCCGAGCCCCGACGTGAAGCTGGCTATTTTGCAGATGGTCGGGCAAAGGCTCACCGACGCCGGTTACGTTTATATCGGCATGGATCACTTCGCCAAACCCGATGACGAATTGGCCGTGGCTCAGCGCGAGGGGCATTTGTATCGCAACTTCCAGGGCTATTCCACGCATTCGGATTGTGATCTGGTGGGTTTGGGGATTACTTCGATCGGCAGGGTAGGGGATGCCTATATCCAGAATGTCAAAGAACTGGAGGAGTACGATCAATTGATCAGTCAGGGACAATTGCCGGTATTTAAAGGTGTCGAGCTGGATGATGACGACAAACTGCGCCGCGCCGTGATTACCCAGCTGATCTGCCATTTCGATTTAAGCTTTGCCGCTATCGAGCAGCAGTTCACCATTCACTTTACCGATTATTTTGCCCAGGAACTTGAGGCATTAGCGCCGATGCAGGCTGACGGTTTGCTGTTTGTATCCGGGGAAGGCATCAAGGTGTTATCTTCAGGTCGTCTATTGATCCGCAATATCTGCATGGTATTCGACAAGTATCTGGCGCAAAAACAACAGCAGTTTTCAAAAGTTATTTAAGTCGCCTTATGAATGAAGATCGATTAATCGAATTGGAAATAAAAGCTGCCTATCAGGAAGATTTACTGCAGGCGTTGAATAAGATAGTCGCCGGGCATCAGCAACAGATAGGGCGCTTGGAAGCCACTTGCAGAATGCTCAACGATCGGATTAAAAGCCTGTCTGCTGAGGGTAGCGGCGGGGAAAGTATTGAGGAAGTGCCGCCGCATTATTAGTCGTTGAGCGAGTTTTAACCCTCACGGCGAAAGCGCCGCAGAGGCGGTCCTACGTGTCGTATTTTTTAGACAATTGCAATAACACAAAAACCGCCCCCGTCCCACCGTCTTTAGGCGGCGCGGAGCAAAAGGCCTGAACGTCTTGGTGTTGCCTCAGCCATACGTTGAGGTTGTTTTTGAGTACGGGGTGGTTGTCGGCCGAACGATAGCCTTTACCATGGACGATATGTACGCAACGGCAGCCGTCTTCTACACAGGTATGCAGAAAATGCAGCAGTTGCCGTTTTGCCTCATTGCTGTTCAGTCCGTGCAGGTCAATTTCCGCATCCAGGCCAAACTGTCCTTTGCGCAGTTTTTTTAAGACATTATGCTGTAGTCCCGGAGCTGTAAAACTCAGCGAGTCTTCGAGTCCCACTTTTTCAACATCAAATCCGGTCGCACCGTCTAAGTGTTCCTCCACGTCAACGGCCTGCGATTTGGGGAATGGCTTGGGTTTATTATCTTCCGTTAACAGCACTTTATCGCTTTTTACAGCGAGTACTTTACCGATAGTGATACGAAATAAATCGCTGTCTTCTGGAGTAAGGTTTTTTTTTGCCACGAAAGCTGATTTTGTTGTGTATTGTTGCTAATATGGTCGATTTTATAGCTTAATCGGCTTCAGGGCGATTGATAATGCATATTTTGTTAAGTAATGATGATGGCTACTTGGCTGAAGGACTTATTGCATTAGCCAATGCATTAGGTGGACATGCCGAAATATCGGTAGTAGCTCCGGATAGAAACCGCAGTGCGGCGAGTAATTCGTTAACGCTGGAAATGCCGTTACGCGCTTATACAATGGATAACGGCTTTATTAAAGTTGACGGTACACCCACCGACTGCGTGCATTTGGCAATAACCGGTTTGCTGGAAAATGAACCGGACATGGTCTTTGCCGGGATTAACCATGGCTCCAATTTGGGTGATGATGTACTTTACTCGGGGACTGTTGCGGCGGCAACCGAAGGGCGTTTTTTAGGTTTGCCCGCTGTCGCCATTTCGTTGGCGGGCGCTAACCCAATTCATTTTGAAACTGCCGCACATGTTGCGGTAACGCTGTTGCAACAATTGATTAATCATCCCTTACCGCAAGACACCATTCTTAATGTCAATGTGCCGGATGTCGCGATTAAAGACTTAAAAGGCTATCAGGCAACCCGGTTGGGGCAGCGGCATAAATCGGAGCCGGTCATCAAGAGTGAAGATCCTCGCGGCCGTGTTATTTATTGGGTAGGCCCGCCGGGAGCGGAACAGGATGCAGGCCCCGGAACTGATTTTTATGCCATTAATGCAGGTTTCGTGTCGGTTACCCCGTTACAGCTGGATTTGACCTGGTATGAGCGAATCAATGATTTAAAGACATGGCTGCCCAAGGAGCATGATTTATGATTCAAAGCCTGCAAGGAATAGGCATGACCTCTTCGCGCACCCGTGAGCGCATGATCAATCGGTTAATGGAGCAAGGCATCCGAAGCAATAAAATTTTGGATGTCATACGCAATACGCCCCGACATATTTTTATGGACGAGGCCTTGGCCAGCCGCGCTTATGAAGATACCGCACTGCCGATTGGTTACAACCAGACGATTTCCCAGCCTTATATCGTCGCAAAAATGACAGAGTTGCTGCTGGCCTCATCAGGCCGATTAGAAAAAGTCTTGGAAATAGGCACTGGCTGCGGCTACCAAACGGCAATCCTGGCGCAACTGGTCAATCATGTCTACTCCGTTGAAAGAATCGCGCCGTTACAGAAAAAAGCCAAAGATCGGTTATGGGGTTTAAAGCTCAAGAATGTCAGTTACTTGCACAGCGATGGCGGCTGGGGGTGGCAGGATCATGCGCCGTATGATGGTATTCTGGTTGCTGCCGCACCGCCTGAAATACCGGAAATGCTGTTGCAACAAATGGCTGTCGGCGGAGTGATGGTTATTCCCATTGGCAAAGGCAGCAGCCAGCAGCTACAGAGAGTCACGCGCACAGAAGGCGGCTATGAAGTTGAGAGATTGGAGCCGGTTGTTTTTGTGCCTTTTTTATCTGGAAGGAAATAAACATTTTTCAATAAATGCATGACATAACCTTTTGCAGCATCTTCATTTTTTTCGGCACTAACGAATGTGATGGCGACCATGCCCACCCCAGCCCTATAAGGCTCGGTTTTGTGGGATGTTCGGTGACAGCATTGTCGTGACTACAAGTTAACCTTCACAGCAAAAAAATCCGGTTTGAGCTGTGCGGATTTTGGGCGATGTTTTTCCAATGCCTTACAAAGGCTTTTGTCATTGCCGCTATTGTGCGGAACGCGGTGTTTTGTGTCTCTTTTGGGTAGGGAATCCCCCTGCCTATTCTACGGTATGTCTTTTGTCGCGAATTACCCTAAAAAAATCAACAGTCTTGTCTATTGAATGCGAGGAATACTGATCAACAACATAAAAGTCTGCATTAATTCGTGTCCTGGTTATCATTTCTCTTTTATTGAAGTCATTAACGGTGATTGGCGTGTTATTTTTGAGAGAAAGTAATCAATTATAGAATTTTCTGTGCGCCGATTTAAGGTTAAGATCGGTTCTTATGAAAATGAACTTTGACTCAAAAAAGATTTTGGTAATCGAGGATCAAGTGATCATACGAGAAACCATTAAACACATACTGTATTCATTGGGTGTGCGGCACATCGTTGAAGCGGGAACCGGCGTTAATGGCATAGTGGAGATGAGGCGCAGTCAATTCGATATTGTCCTCTGCGATTATAATCTTGGCGATGGGAAAAATGGCCAGCAGGTTCTGGAAGAAGCAAAACATTTTAAGCTACTGTCGTTTAATGCTGTTTTTATAATGATTACCGTTGAGCAGAGTAAGAACATGGTGCTTAGCGCCCTCGACTGCAAGCCAGATGATTACTTGATAAAGCCTTTTAACCGGTTGCAACTTTCAACCCGGATCGAACGATGTATTGTCCGCAAGGAATATCTTGCCAGTATTGAACGTGAAATAGATATAGGCAATATTTATCAGGCGATACAAAACTGTGAAAAGCTGCTTCAGCAGGGCAATAGAAAAAACCGCTTACATGTATTGAAGATACGCGCCGATTTAGCTCTTGTCATCAGGGATTTCAAGGCGGCCGAAAGAATTTATCAGTAGATACTGCAAGAAAGAGATATTCCCTGGGCTAAGTTGGGTATGATTGTGATCGTTTTTTTTGACGGCAATTATGAGCAGGCTGTTGAGTCTCTTCAGCAGTTTATCGGTCAATATCCTATGATGTTGGAAGCTTATGACTGGTTGGCAAAGTCGTACGAAGCCTTGGGTAACAATGAAGAGGCGTTAATCACGCTTAACTTGGCGATTGATCTTTCACCTCAAACTATTTTAAGGCAGCAACGACTGGCCTTGTTGGCTGACAAAACTGAAAACATTGACGTTGCAAAAAAAGCCTATAAAGCAGCAGTTAACCTGGGCAAGCATTCTGTATATGGATCATCCAGTGATTTTTCGGGTTTGGCTAAAGCCCACTTAAAATCCAATTCAGCCGGTGATGCATTAAAGATATTGAATGATATGAATAAATGTTTTTTCAATGACCCGGATTCAAGGCTTAGAGCTGCAATATTGGAAATCGAGATCCAAAAAGCAAAAAATAATGGTGTAGTGGCGCAGAAACCTTATGAAAAGGCATTTAAATTAAACGAGCAATTCGGTAAGCAAATAGCCAGAGAACTGCGTCTGGAAATGTTAAGGGTTGTCAGATGCCTGCCCTCCTGCGCAAGACTGCAAGACGCGACAGAACTGGGTGGGCAGGCGTCGGACAAGCCTCGAGGGAGGAAACCGCGGGCTACGCAGCAGTGGACTAGAACAGGGGATGGACTATGGAGATTTAACAGGTGGCTGTACGGGTTAACCTGGCTCTCATGTTGGTCAGCCGAGGCCCGATATAGCCCAGTAGGTCCATCTCACAGTCTATGCGCCTGATTTTTCGTGGCGGTGGCGAGCAAAAAATAGGGATTTTACGCCACCAGGCCAAGCCTTCCCGTATCGGCTCTAACCGCCGATAAACCAGTGGCAGGTGATTTGGCGTTTGGCAGGCACTTGTTTTCATGCCGTACCTCGTTGCCAAGGTGGCGCTCGAATCGGCTGTTTGCGCGCTAAGATTTCGACGATGATCATGGCCGCACCGCAGTCGGGACAGGTGAAAGTCGGCTGGGCCGATTGTCCTACCGCATCGGTATCCCCACCGTTGAGTTCACTGTCGGTCGGCATAACCTGCAGTAGTTTACGTACCTGCGCAAGCTGTTCACGGCGGCCGCAATTGGCGAGCAAGCCATAATGACGAATGCGATGGAAGCCACTGGGCAACACATGCAACAGGAAGCGGCGGATAAACTCGTCGGTAGTGAGCGTCATGGTTTTATGCCGCGTCTTGCCCTTGGCTCGGTAGTCTTTCCAGCGGAACGTGACGCCGCGCTCGTCCAGGGCAATCAGGCGTGAGTTGGCGATTGCCACCCGGTGGGTATAACGCGACAGATAAGCCAATACCGCCGAAGGCCCTGCAAACGGGCGTTTGGCGTAGACCACCCATTCGCACTTTTTAAGTGGCACGAGCCAATCAGCAAAGGCCGAGGCGTCAGCCAGATGGGCATGCTCACCGAAGAACTGCAATTGTCCTGCCGCCTGCGCTTTGCTGAGTTCTTCCAGAAAACGCCGTCGAAACAGCCGTGACAGCACGCGTACCGATAAAAAGAAGCCCGGTTTGCAAGCCACCCATCGCTTGCCGTCTACGGATAAGCCGCCGCCGGGAACGATGCCGTGCACATGCGGATGATGAGTTAACGCCGAGCCCCAGGTATGCAGAATCAAGGTGGCTCCGATCCGTGCGCCCAGATGTTTAGGGTCTGCGGCGATGGTGCGCAGCGTCTCGGCGGCAACCTCAAACAGCAAGCCATAGATCACTGACTTGTTGGTGTAAGCGATGGCGCTGATCGGCGCGGGCAAGGTGAACACCAGATGGTAATAGTCCACCGGTAACAGATCGGCCTGCCGGGCTTCGAGCCACCGTTTAGCCGCACTGGCCTGGCATTTTGGGCAGTGCCGGTTACGGCAAGAGTTGTAGGCAATTTCGTCATGCTCACAGGCGGAGCAGTGCAACACATGCCCACCCAAGGTCGAGGTACGACACTGTTCGATGGCGGACATGACTTTCAGTTGCCCCAGACTTAAGTGGGTTTGCTGAGCTTGTCGCCAAGCGGGTCCGTGGGTGCGGAAGATATCCGCCACCTCCAGTGCGGGACGCACCATGACCTTAGTCTACACCGGTTGCAATGTCTCCAGTGGACTGACCACCTCACGCAGGATATCGGTGGCTACCTGGGCATAGAGCGCCGTGGTCTCCAGCTTCTTGTGACCGAGTAACACCTGGATCACCCGAATATCCACCTTCTGTTCCAGCAAATGAGTGGCAAAGCTGTGCCTCAGCGTATGCATCGATACCCGCTTGTCAATTCGCGCCGCCTCAGCAGCGGCATGGATGGCCCGGTTGAGTTGACGGGTGCTGAGTGGATCGATGGGGTCCAAGCCAGGAAATAGCCAGCCACCTTGGAGCATTTTGCCTTGTGCATGGGCAAACTTCCACCAGGCGCGCAACCGTTCCAACAGCACCGGCGACAGCATGGCATAACGATCCTTGCTGCCTTTACCCTGTTCGATGCGCAGCGTCATACGCTGGCTGTCGATATCACCGACCTTCAGCGACACCACCTCGCTGGCACGTAAGCCGGCGCCGTAAGCCACCGATAACGCTGTCTGGTGCTTGAGATTGTCAACGGCGGCGATCAGGCGAGCCACCTCTTCACGACTCAATACCACCGGCAGTTTGTGAGGTACATGCACCGGGTGCATCTTAGTCAACAACTCAGGGCGGTCTAGCGTCGTTTCAAAGAGAAACTTGAGCCCGGTGAGGGTCGCATTCAATGAAATCGGCGAAATACCGTGATCAACCAAGTGCAATTGATAACGGCGTAAATCTTCGACGCTGGCTGTATCAGGCGAACGTCCCAGGAAACCCGCGAATCGTTTCACAACACGGATATAACTGGCCTGGGTTTTGGGGGAAAGTTTGCGCATCCGCATGTCGTCGATCATACGTTGGCGCAACGGGGTAATGGGTTTACTTGTCGAAGTCATGACACTGCTCCTATCTTGAAACAAGGCGGATTGCCTCATTCCTTAACATAGGAAACAGTCACACTCTTTCAACCACCCTCAAGCTTATGATCGCAGCCTCAATACCGCGTGAGCGGTTTAGTCCTTTGGCAAAAATCAGTCATCTGAGCGGAGCCAGTGAAATGACTGATGAAATTCTTGCGGATTTAATTAAAACCAACATTGATGACAAATACTTTATCGGTGAGATTGACAAAATGTGCAACGCATTTATCGGTGATAATTATGCGAACGATTTGATTAGTCGGATAAAACAGGAGTTAGTTGATATTAATAATGAAGGGGTCAATTTATTTAAAGAAGGCAGAATTAAAGATGCTCTCGCAATTTTTGAAGATGCCGTCGAAAAAATGCCTAATAACCAGGCAATCACTTTAAGTCTGCTGAAAATCATTATCCACGATCTTAAAATATCTAAACCCGATCCAAAAAAAACCATGCTTGTTCAGTCCTATATTAATAAAGCCATTAAAATAGGCGTTCCCCACGATCAAATTGGCAGTATTCAGCTGGAACTAGATAAAATTCAATATCAAAATCCATTAACCCAAAAGTCATAGTTTGCCTTATTAGGGAGGGTTGTGAGCTTTGTGAGCAATTGATTTTTTCAGGATTGCTGATCGCGGGCCGGCGATAAACAAAATGTAGATGATTTGCTGGGTAAATATACGGGGGATGGTGCGGAGTATAGAGGTGTGTAGCCGGGCAGCGGACTGCCCGGCGTACCTTTCTAGCTTATTTCTTTTTGTTGCGTTCGTTCACTTCTTTAATGACTTCTTCCGACACGTTCTTCGGGCACGGTAAATAGTGCGAGAATTCCATGGAGAATTGACCGCGACCAGAGGTCATGGTACGTAAGTCACCGATGTAACCGAACATTTCGCTCAGCGGTACATCAGATTTGATACGAACCCCAGTTGCACCCGCGTCCTGAGACTTGATCATGCCGCGACGACGGTTAAGGTCGCCGATAACATCACCAACGTGATCCGATGGAGTGAAAGTATCAACTTTCATGATCGGTTCGATCAGTTGCGGCCCTGCTTTCGGAATCGATTGACGGAACGCCGCTTTCGCAGCAATTTCAAATGCAATCGCAGAGGAGTCAACTGCGTGGAAGCCACCGTCGGTTAAGATAACTTTAAAGTCCAAGCAAGGGAATCCGGCTAGTACGCCTTTATCCAGCATACTTTTAAAGCCTTTTTCAACTGCCGGCCAGTATTCACGCGGTACGTTACCGCCGGTAACCGCTGATTCAAATACAAAACCAGTGCCGGGCTCGCCAGGCTCGATGATGTAGTTGATCTTGCCGTATTGGCCTGAGCCGCCCGATTGTTTCTTATGGGTGTATTCGTCTTCAACCGCTTTGGTAATGGTTTCGCGGTAGGCTACCTGAGGCTTGCCGACGATAACGTCAACGCCGTGGGTACGTCTTAAGATGTCGACTTTAATGTCAAGATGCAGCTCACCCATGCCTTTAAGAATGGTTTCGCCACTGTCTTCATCGGTCTCAACGTGGAAAGATGGATCTTCCTGGATCATTTTGCCCAGCGCGATACCCATTTTTTCGGAAGCTGCTTTGTCTTTCGGTGAAATCGCTAATGAGATAACGGGATCAGGGAAGACCATAGGCTCCAATGTAGCCGGGTATTTCGGGTCACACAATGTATGGCCGGTTTGTACGTTCTTCATGCCCAATACCGCAACAATATCACCTGCTTGAGCAGAATCAAGTTCATTACGGGTATCGGCGTGCATTTCCACGATACGACCGATACGCTCGGTTTTGCCGGTGAAGGTGTTCAGTACTGAAGTGCCTTTTTCCAGTTTGCCGGAGTAAATACGCAGGAATGTTAGCGCACCAAAACGGTCATCCATGATTTTGAATGCCAGTGCGCGCAGGGGTTTGTTTTCATCGACGATAGCAAAGGTACCGGTTGGGTTGCCTTCCAGATCGACTTCAGGCTGCGGCTTAACTTCTGTTGGGCAAGGCAGGTAATCGATAACGCCGTCAAGAACCAACTGTACGCCCTTGTTTTTGAAAGACGAACCGCAGAAAGTCGGGAAGAAATCCAGATTGATCGTGCCTTTGCGGATACAACGTTTGATAGTGTCAATATCGGGCTCTTCGCCTTCAAGATATTTTTCCATGACATCATCGAATTGATCGGCAACCTGATCGATCATTTTTTCGCGCCATTTTTCAGTATCAGCCACCATGTCGGCAGGAATGTCTTTGATTTCGTAGTTCATTGGATCGCCGGAATCATCCCATATCCAGGCTTTGCGCGTTAAGATATCGACTACGCCTGAGAATTGATCTTCGGTACCGATAGGCAAAGTCATCACCAACGGCACGGCGCCAAGCACTTCTTCAACCTGCTTAACCACGCGATAGAAGTCAGCGCCGATGCGATCCAGTTTGTTGATATAGATAACGCGCGCTACTTCGGAATCGTTGGCATAACGCCAGTTGGTTTCCGATTGGGGTTCTACGCCGCCTGAACCGCAGAAAACGCCGATACCGCCGTCAAGAACTTTCAGTGAACGATAAACTTCAATAGTAAAGTCAACGTGCCCAGGGGTGTCGATGATATTAAAACGGTAGTCTTTCCAGAAACAGGTCGTCGCAGCAGACTGGATGGTGATGCCGCGTTCTTGCTCCTGTTCCATGAAGTCTGTGGTTGCCGCGCCATCGTGTACTTCACCGATTTTGTGGATTTTACCGGTAAGTTTTAAAATCCGCTCGGTAGTCGTTGTTTTACCGGCATCGACGTGAGCGAAGATGCCGATGTTTCTGTAATGCGCTAAATCTGTCATGTTTTTACTCTAAAGTTGGGCATAAAAAACTTTTTTGGTGACCGCTCTCAGTCAGTGTTCAAACTATGAACGCTTACTGAGGACTCGTACCGGGGCGGTGGGCTACATATCATAACCGCAGTCACACAACCTAAGACCGCGGTGGCGGGTAGCCATCGGAGTGGATGAAATGCGTCGGGTACATGCGGGTAGCTCAAAGCCGAGTGAGGTGCATTTATTTGAGTCACCATCGCTGCTCACTCGTCCAGCTTCGAAAGCCTACCATTTTAACCTAAAAACTTTATAAAAACATAGAAAACCCATGTGTTATGTTGTAGCCACATTAAAATGGCTGAATCTATTTAGTCATTTGATGTCAGGATATTGACTAAGGACAACCTTGGAACCTTGATGGTACAGTCCCAAGCGTTTTTAGAGGCATAAAGACGGGCTGTGTAATGACTATATATTTTTAGTAATAGTCCTGATGGTTTCTGGCATCGCCTGCATGAATGTAGGTAAGGGCGCGAGCCGGAGAGGAAGATTTGTTGATCGGCAAGGGTAGGCATTGGATATTATTTTTTATAAATAATGTCATAAGATAAAAGTGGTCGAATCCGGTTGTCGTGTCCGTTCATAAGCTGTGATCGAAGAGTGCTGCGTAAAAGTGTATGAATAAAAATTTAGCTATATATAATTCAACTAAAATGTCGTAAAAACAGCTACATTTACTGATATGCTATTGTAAAATATTCGATTGAAAGCAGGAGGTTCAGATTATGATTGTCGCTGATATTATGACCGCTAATCCGGTTACGGTTAACATGGATACCGAGCTATTGGTTATCAAGGACATTTTCGATCATGTCTATTTTCATCATCTGCTGGTTGAAAATGAATCGGACAAAACGATTGCCGGCGTTATTTCGGATTGTGATTTATTGAGTGCTTTAAGCCCTTATATTCATACAGCTTCTGAAACATTACGCGATATAGAAACTTTACAAAAACGTGCTCATCAAATCATGTCACGCCAGATCGATACCGTGACACCCACAACCGATTGCAACATCGCCGTACAAAAAATGTTGGATGCGGATATATCCTGTCTGCCTGTCGTCGGCGATGACAAGGTTATTCTGGGTATCGTTACCTGGAAAGATTTCTTAATACACTATTTAAAACAACAATCCCCGAAAACTATAAGTGCCCTGTTATGAAACATGATTGGCGTAATGACCGCAATCAATAGCGGCAGTAACACATTGTGTCTTTGCTTGTTTTGGCAGGGCTTAAGGTTAAGGTATTACAGGTAAAAAAACAAATGACACCGACGAACGATCCTCTAAGTCTCAATTTAATAGACATGAGCATGGAGGTAGTACCCCCCAAAATTATAGCGGAACCCCTTACTCTTCATGGATGGACGCATGTATTGTGTAATGAAGAAATGCCGATATTTTCCAATACTGCGCTAAGTATTCATGATATTTTGAGTGATGACAGGAAAGGCGCCATGGAATTGGCATCTGTTATTTTGCAGGACCCGAATCTGACGGTTAAGTTATTAAAAATCAGCAACACTCCCCATTACAATCCTTCTCGCCAGAAAATGGTGACTGTGTCGCGGGCCATTATCATGATTGGTTCCGATGTTATCCGTGAATTAACACTGGTTTGTTCTTTTTTTGAATCCATTCTATCCGCGGTCAACAAACAACAGGCCAACGAAGAAATAGCCCAAGCCATTCATGCAGCGGTACACGCCAAGTCCATAGCCATTGCGATGAACGATAAATCGCCGGAAGAGGTTTTTATTGCCACGTTGCTTAATCATATTGGCAGTATTTCTTTTTGGTGCTTTTGCGGTGAACAGGGAGAGCAAATTCAAGACCTGATAAAGAGAGGGAAATACAGTAGCGAAGAAGCGGAGAAAAAAGTGCTGGGCTTTACATTGACAGAGCTGGGTGCTTCTTTAAGTAAAGCCTGGAAATTAGGCAGTTTGGTTGAAGAATCGATCAAGCCGAAGATCCTGTCTAAAAATCCCAGAGTTGACTTGGTTCACTTGGGGTATGAAATCACCGAGGCGTTAAAAGAGGGGGCCTATTCAGAAAAATATGAAGTTTGTGTCAGGAAAATTGAGGCGCTTACCAAGCAATCCAAAAAAGCTATCAATGAAAAACTTCAAAGTAATACCGATACTGCGTCCGATATTGCCTGTCAATTTGGAGCTACTGACGCTGCTTTGCTGCTTCAAAGTCGTCTAAATCAAGTCGTCGTCATGGGCGAGCCAGCGCCGGTTATTGATAAAACACAATTGCAACTTCAGATTTCACAGGATATAGCGTCAATAATAAGCGACCAGTTTGACATTAATCTGTTGCTGGAAACAGTCCTTGAGGGAATTCATCGGGGTATCGGTATGGATCGAACTATTTTTTCCCTATTGGCTCCCGATAAACAGTCCCTTAAAGAACGGTTGTCTTTGGGGTGGCGTAAAGAATCGTATGAGCACAAGGTCATTTTCAATATCTCGGAAACACCGGCCAATCTTTTTTTTCATGCGCTGTCCGGTACTCAAGCTTTTTGGCCTAAGCCTTTGGATAATGGCAAGTTGTATACGCTCCGGGATATTAATGTGGTTGGCAAAAACGAATGTTTTATTATGCCGGTTTTTTCCAACAAAATACCGATCGGTTTAATTTATACCGATCGCGGGATTAGCAGCCAGCGGCTAACTGAGGAAGATTTTAATGCCTTTAAATATTTTTCCCAACAGGCAAACATAGGTCTTACAATTTATCGTATGCAACGTGCCGTGAATGGAAAAAAAGATAGCGGCATTGACCAGAGCGGCGGCTATTGAGCTTGCCAGGCGGACGGCTTGGCAGGGATGTCGCAATATTGATCGAGTAGCTTTGTAAAATAATCCCGAGCAATTTCCTGGGCGCCGAAGCTTTCCAGGTGGCTTGTATGTACTTGGCAGTCTATCAGTCGGTAGCCCCAGGCGTTAAGCTGCTGAACCAGGGTAGCGAAAGCTACCTTGGAGGCATCGGTTCTGGTGTGAAACATGGATTCGCCAAAAAAAACCTGTCCCAGTGCAACACCGTATAATCCGCCAACCAGCTCATCGCCAAGCCAGGTTTCAACCGAATGGGCAAATCCGGCTTGGTGCAGTTGGTTATAAGCCGCGTTGATTTCTGCTGTTATCCAGGTGCCCGCGGTGTCTTTGCGGGGATCTGCACAGGCGGTAATGACTTCATTAAAAGCCTGGTCAAAGGTTACTGAAAAAATATTTTTTCGCAGGGTTTTGCGCAAGCTACGGGAAATAACCAGATTATCGGGGAATAAAACCAAGCGGGGATCCGGCGACCACCACAAGATAGGTTCACCGCGGTTATACCAGGGAAATATTCCGTGCCGATAAGCGTTTAACAGTCGATTTTGGGACAGGCACCCCCCGACCGCAAGTAAGCCGTCCGGTTCGCGGAGGGCTTTGTTCGTCAAGGGGAAATCTTGCTCCGGATTTTTGGGGTCAAGAACAGTCAGCCGCATAGCTTAGCTTAAGGTATGGCGCTGAAAAACCAGATTGGTCATTAAACCCAAATTGCAGCTCAACCGACTAATTCATCAAGAAATTTTTCTGCATCCAGCGCCGCCATACAGCCTGCGCCTGCCGAAGTAATGGCTTGTTTATAGACGGAGTCCATGACATCGCCCGCAGCAAATACGCCTTCAACGCTGGTTGCAGTGGCGTTTCCGTGAATGCCGCTTTTGACTTTAATATAGCCGTGATCCATATCCAGCTGGCCCTCGAAAATGCCGGTGTTGGGGGTGTGGCCGATGGCTATAAATACGCCATGTACATCCAGTTCTTTGGTCGAACCATCCAGCGTGTTCTTAATTCTAAGGCCGGTAACGCCCATGTCGTCCCCCAGGACTTCATCCAGTTGGTGATTCCATTCGATGATGACATTGCCGTTTTGCGATTTTTCAATCAGCTTGTCGGAGAGGATTTTTTCGGAGCGAAACTTGTCGCGGCGATGCACGACAATGACCTTCGATGCGATGTTGGATAAATAAAGCGCTTCTTCAACAGCCGTATTGCCGCCGCCAATGACTGCAACGGGTTTATTTCTGTAGAAAAATCCGTCGCAGGTGGCGCAAGCCGACACACCTTTGCCTTTGAAAGCTTCTTCGGATTCCATGCCCAAATAACGCGCTGAAGCACCGGTTGCAATGATCAGTGCATCACAGGTGTAAGTGCCTGAATCGCCGGTTAATGTGAAAGGGCGAGCGGATAAATCAGCCGTGTGGATGTGGTCGAAAATTATCTCGGTAGCGAAGCGTTCGGCGTGTTTATGCATTCTGTCCATCAGTGCCGGTCCTTGCAATCCTTCAACATCGCCGGGCCAGTTATCCACTTCGGTCGTTGTGGTTAGTTGGCCGCCTTGTTGCATGCCCGTAATGATGACCGGATTCATGTTGGCGCGTGCGGCATAGATTGCGGCCGTATAACCGGCGGGGCCGGAGCCTAGAATCAAAAGGCGGCAATGTTTGGAATCACTCATTAAAAATCCTTTGCAGGGAAAGACAGGAAAAAAAATTAATTATGAAGAGGAAAGCGTGTTTCGTAAACTGTTTTATCAGCATGGTCGACGGATGATGATGGAAATGCCAACCGGCGTTTATTGCGGACATTACTAATGTAAAACATCTCATTATTGATCTATAATTATGTTTTATTGGTAATTTATGTGACGAGTTGTTAAATATGGCTGCTGTAATGGAAGAAAAAACCTTTCGCGGTTTGCGTGAAGTTGCTTTATTAGGCTTTATTGCAGGCGCATTATTCTTTTTAATTTCGCTGATCACTTTTAGTAACGAGGATGCGGGCTGGACGCACAGCGGATCAGTGCAGACAGTCTCTAACGCTTGCGGTGTCTTTGGGGCGTGGATTGCTGATTTCATGCTCAGCTGTTTCGGTTTGGTCGCTTACCTGTTTCCGGTCATTATCTTTTGGCAAGGTTATCTAGTTTACACGCAGGGCAGACAAGGCCGAGAAAAAATGATTATCGCGCTGCAATGGATAGGGTCGATAGCGACCATTATTTCAGGCGCGGCATTATTGAACTTGTATCTATTAAGAATAGGGATCGAACTGCCCAGCAACACCGGCGGTATTTTAGGCCAGGAAACCGGCAATGCATTGCTGGTGGTGTTTGGTAATTCGGGGGCGACGTTATTTTTATTGGTGATTTTATTGGCAGGAGTTACCTTGGTTACCGGGCTGTCATGGGTCGCGCTGATAGATGTTATCGGTAAATATACCGTGTTTATATGCCGGATTCTTTGTAGCAGCGTCCTGGGCTTGTTGCAGGGACGTTCGGTTAATCGCGTCCAGACGCTGGTTAACAACCCAGGAAAATCGGAACTTAAGAGAAAAATTAGCGCTAAGGTCACACCGGCTATCGAAAAGCCTGTAGAAAAAATAGCAAAAAACACGCTTCCACCCAAAAAACAGCCGGTCATTAAATATGACGCCAGCAAAGGCGTGTTGCCTTCCCTGGAGTTGCTGGATCACCGCGATACCCGCGTAATCGGTTATTCGCAAAGCGAATTGGAAGACATGTCGCGCTTGGTGGAAGAAATTCTGGCCGATTTTAATGTTGCTGTCACTGTTGTCGGCTTTCACCCGGGTCCCGTTATCACCCGTTTTGAATTGCAACCTGCGGCTGGCGTTAAAGTCAGCCGCATCAGCACCCTGTCCAAAGATTTGGCCCGGGCATTGTCGGTTACCAGCGTTCGTATCGTTGAAATCATCCCCGGCAAATCCGTAGTCGGCCTTGAAATTCCCAACCGGGAACGGGAAATGGTGACTTTGCGCGAGTTATTGATCTCTGCGCCGTTTGAAAAATCCAAATCCATGCTGACCCTGGCGATGGGCAAGGATATTTCCGGTACGCCGATGGTTGCCGATCTGGGCAAAATGCCCCATGCGCTGGTCGCAGGTACCACCGGTTCCGGTAAATCGGTCGCCATCAACACCATGATTCTCAGTCTGCTTTATAAAGCGACGCCGGAACAGGTGCGCTTGATCATGATCGACCCGAAGATGCTGGAGTTATCGGTTTATGAAGGCATTCCGCATTTATTGACCCCCGTAGTAACCGATATGAAGGAAGCCAGCAACGCGTTACGCTGGGCGGTTGCCGAAATGGAAAGACGTTACAAGTTAATGTCCAAAATGGGCGTCAGAAATCTTGCCGGATTTAACCAGTTGATAGAAGACGCGACCGCAAGAGGCGAGACCATCAGGGACCCGATGTTTCAAATGATCAATCCTCTGGAAGAAGGCGAAGAGTATCCCACCTTAAGCACCCTGCCCAGTATTGTCATCGTCATCGACGAATTAGCCGACATGATGATGATCGTCGGCAAAAAGGTTGAAGAACTGATCGCCCGACTGGCGCAAAAAGCCCGTGCGGCCGGCATTCATTTGATTCTGGCCACGCAACGCCCATCGGTTGATGTATTGACCGGCCTGATCAAAGCCAACGTGCCAACCCGGATTTCATTCCAGGTGTCGTCGCGCATCGACTCGCGCACCATCCTTGATCAAGGCGGGGCAGAAACCCTGTTAGGCAACGGCGATATGCTGTTTTTGCCTTCAGGCACCAGTATTCCCATTCGTGCTCACGGCGCTTTTGTTGATGACCATGAAGTGCATCGCGTGGTTGAATTTTTAAAACAAACCGCGCCGCCAAATTATCTTGAAGACATTACCCGTGAGCTTTCCGATTCCGGTGATGGCTACAGCATGAGCGGCGGTGGCGGTAATGGCGATTCCGAAACGGATGCCTTGTACGACGAAGCCGTGCAATTTGTCACTGAAACCCGTAAGGCCTCAATATCCAGCGTACAAAGACGCTTTAAGGTCGGCTACAACCGCGCCGCAACGATGATTGAAGACATGGAGGCGGCTGGCGTTGTCAGCTCTGCGGAAAGCAATGGTTCAAGAGTCGTGCTGGCGCCGCCACCGGTAAGAGATTAACGATGAACATTGCGTTAATCGGAGTCGCCATCGGGCTGATGGCGACTCTGGGCGGTATCGTTATTGTCAGACGCAATTCTCCTCAGCAACCGATACCAGTCAAGGCCGTGCTTTTCGGGCTTTATTTCTGGGGGTTGGTGTTTTTACAGCTGGTTGTATTCGTGTTGTTCATGGGCTAAAGCATAGGCTGGTGTAATCAGTCCGGGCTTTAGACAAGGCTGTATGCACTAGGAAGTGCAGCCAAAAACGCCTCTTTTGGCGCCTATTTTTACTTACTAGAGATTGCGCTCAACAAGAGTGCGGCGGATAACGGTGTGGCAAGGTCAATGCCCACATCTTCCTGGTTTTACGTTAGGCGTTAATGCTATGGATAAACCAATATCATTGCTAATGAATAAGCACATTACGACCGTAGATATTAACGATACTATCGACCAGGTTGAAAAGATAATGGATTCGCACAAATCAACGTGTGCGTTGGTTATCGGTTCGGATCAGAGTTGTTTCGGTGTAATCAGTTATCCAGATATTGTACATTTCCATGAAAGGGGAAAAAATCCAAAAACCGAGCGGGCATGGGAGTTGTGTACGCATAAGGTTATTGAAGTAAGCCCGGAGACATCTGCCAGCGAAACGGCTAAGTTAATGTTAAAGCATAAAATCAACCACATCGTCATAACAGAAAATAAAATAATAAAAGGCATCGTCTCATCAATTGATTTTGTAGGGGAGTACTTGAAACAAAATGTTTAACAGGTCGTTCAATAGTCTACTTACGCCCTGGAAGGCTTTGTTGGAATCATAGCGACGGTTTCGATGAGGTAAAAAATAAAATCGTCTGGAAAAGACGGCAGTAAGTTTTTGCAAGGATAAGGCTTACATATATGAGGAAGAATAAACATTACCCGGGCTTTTAGGTTTGTTGACAATAGCCCGATGAGCTGATACTTTGCCTCGCTGGCACTCGTCTTAATGGAGTGCTAAATTTGGTTGCAGAGGTTGGTGTGGGTAATACGCAGTTTTTAAATGAGCGGTCGTTACAGCTATTGAAAACGCTGGTCGAGCGTTATATCAGTGATGGTCAGCCGGTGGGTTCGCGGGCTTTATCAAAAGATTCGGATTTAAATTTAAGTCCGGCCACTATTCGCAATGTCATGGCTGACCTGGAAGACCTGGGGCTGGTACATTCACCGCATACTTCGGCAGGGCGGGTGCCTACGGTTAGCGGCTATCGCTTGTTTGTCGATACCTTGTTGACGGTTAAGCCGATGGAGTCGAAAGACTTAACCCGGCTGCACCAAGGCTTGTCGTTGAACGAGGACAGCAGCGATATGATCGGCGCTGCCTCGCGCCTGCTGTCGGAATTAACGCAAATGGCCGGGGTAGTGACCTTGCCCAAAAGAGAGCTGGTCTGTTTACGGCATATCGAATTTCTGTCTTTATCTCACACCCGCGTATTGGTCATTTTTGTTACCAATGAGCAGGAAGTCCATAACAAAATCATCCATACCTCCAAAGTATTCAGTCCCGCCGAGTTACAGCAGGCGGCCAATTACTTGAATTCAATTTATTCCGGCCGCAGTCTTGATGCGGTGCGAAAAGCCGTTTTAAAAGAATTGCAGGAAGATCAGGAACGCATGACAAATCTGTCTGGAACAGATTTGCATTTACCCGAAGGGTGTCGGGCAGGAAAGCCCGACATGAACCAAGGCATGCTGGATGCGGTAAAAATGGCGCAACTGGCGTTCGATCAGGACAATAAAAAAGATGATTACGTGCTGACCGGAGAAACCAATTTAATGGGTTTTTCCGAGTTGTCGGATATGGAACGGCTAAAAAACCTGTTTGAAGCGTTCAGCCAAAAGCAGGGCGTTATTCATTTGCTGGATCAATGCATGAAAGCCGACGGCGTGCAGATATTCATCGGCGAAGAGTCCGGTTACCGGGCTTTCGATCATTGCAGCCTGGTGACCTCATCGTACTCGGTTAGCGACGAAGTGGTTGGGGTATTGGGCGTCATCGGGCCGACGCGCATGGCCTATGAAAAAATTATTCCTTTTGTCGACGTTACGGCAAAATTGTTGGGCGCCGCCTTGAATCCAAAATCAACGACCCCACTATAAAATAACGCAACTATTCAGCAGTTTTGAAAAATGGAACGCCTACTTTTGGCATCGGCGTTCTATTGTATTGGGTGCTGAGTCACATTAATTTTAAATATTAAGGAGCTATAAATAATGAGTACTGATCAGGAAGCGCCTGAATCTCAGGTTAAAGCTGAAAACGGAACGGCTAATGAACAGCCGCATACCGAGTTAGCCGAGCACGAGCTTACGATTGAGGAGTTACAGCAGGCCTTGGCCCAAGCTGAGCACAAAGCTCAGGAGAACTGGGACAAAGCGGTTCGCGCACAGGCGGAAATGGAAAACCTGAAAAGAAGAACGCAAAAAGATCTGGAAGATGCGCACAAATTTGCGCTGACAGGCTTTGCGAAAGAATTATTGCCGGTATTAGACAGTCTGGTGTTAGGTTTGCAGGCTGCGACAGGCGATAGCGAGGAAGTGAAAAAATTCCGTGAAGGCAGCGAATTAACGATTAAACAGTTCGAATCAGTATTTGCAAAATTCAAAATTGAAACGATTGATCCGATCGGCCAGCCGTTTAATGCCGAACAGCATCAGGCCATGGCCATGCAGGCCGTAGACGGCGTAGAGCCGAATACGGTGGTTAACGTTTTCCAAAAAGGTTATATGTTGAACGGACGCTTACTCCGTCCCGCCATGGTTTTGGTTGCCAAAGCAGCCGAAAAAAAGCCGACAGATACTCCTAGCATCGATGAACAGGCTTGAAATTAAACAAAGCAGCCTCATATTTGTAACAACTTTTACTTTTTTAAATAAATTCAGGTCTGGAGAATTCAATGGCTAAAATAATCGGCATAGATTTAGGAACCACAAACTCGTGTGTTGCGGTATTGGAAAACGGCGTCGCAAGAGTAATTGAAAACAGCGAAGGTGCGCGCACTACGCCTTCCATTATCGCTTTTACCAGCGACGATGAAGTGTTGGTAGGTCAATCGGCGAAACGTCAGGCCGTTACTAACCCAAAAAATACCGTATTTGCGATCAAACGTTTGATCGGTCGCCGTTTTAAAGACGATGTCGTACAAAAAGACATCAAAATGGTGCCTTATAAAATCGTCGAAGCTGAAAACGGCGATGCCTGGGTTGAAGTTCATGGCAAAAAAATGGCGGCTCCCGAAATTTCAGCACGTATTTTGATGAAGTTGAAAAAAGACGCCGAAGCCTATTTAGGCGAAGAAGTCACCGAAGCGGTCATTACCGTACCGGCTTATTTTAACGACTCGCAACGCCAAGCGACCAAAGACGCCGGTCGTATTGCCGGACTTGAAGTTAAACGTATTATCAATGAGCCGACGGCGTCAGCATTGGCTTTCGGCATGGATAAGCCTAAAGGCGACACCAAAATTGCAGTCTATGACCTGGGTGGCGGTACCTTCGATATTTCCATTATTGAAATTGCCGAAATAGAAGGCGAGCATCAGTTCGAAGTGTTATCGACCAACGGCGATACCTTCCTGGGCGGCGAAGATTTCGACTCAAGAATCATTGAATTTTTGGCCTCAGAATTCAAAAAGGAAAGCGGCGTTGACGTTCATAACGATCCGTTGGCCTTGCAGCGTTTGAAAGAAGCGGCGGAAAAAGCCAAGATCGAATTGTCTTCAAGCCAGCAAACCGACGTGAATCTGCCTTACATTACCGCAGATGCCTCAGGTCCCAAGCATTTAAACGTTAAATTGACCCGCGCCAAACTGGAATCGCTGGTTGAAGAGCTGATTAACCGCACTAAAGGCCCTTGCGAAATGGCGCTGAAAGACGCGAAGTTAAAGGCATCGGATATTAATGACGTGATTTTGGTAGGCGGTCAAACCCGTATGCCGAAAGTACAGGAAATGGTAAAAGCCATTTTCGGCAAAGAACCGCGTAAAGACGTTAACCCTGACGAAGCGGTCGCTTTAGGCGCGGCGATCCAGGCGGGTGTTTTGGCGGGCGACGTTAAAGACGTGTTGTTGCTGGATGTTATCCCGTTATCGCTGGGTATCGAGACAATGGGCGGTATCATGACCAAGCTGATCGAGAAAAACACCACGATCCCGACCAATGCATCGCAAGTGTTCTCTACCGCGGACGACAATCAAACGGCAGTGACAGTTCATGTATTGCAAGGTGAGCGCGAAAAAGCGGCGGCGAATAAATCGCTGGGACGTTTTGATCTGGCCGATATTCCGCCAGCACCGCGCGGCATTCCGCAAATTGAAGTTGCATTCGACATTGATGCCAACGGTATTTTGAACGTGTCGGCCAAAGACAAGGCGACCGGCAAAAAACAATCGATTGTTATCAAAGCCTCCAGCGGTTTATCGGATGATGAAGTTGAACGCATGATTAAAGATGCCGAAGCACATGCTGATGAGGACCGTAAACTGACAGAATTGGTTCACGCTCGCAACCATGCGGACGGCATGATTCACGCGACTGAAAAATCACTGAAAGAATTGGGTGATCAAGTCGGCGCTGATGAAAAAACCAGCATTGAGCATGCGATTGAGGCACTGAAAGCCGCAGTTAAAGGTGATGATAAAGCGGAAATTGAAGCCAAAACGAATGACTTAACCGAGTTGTCCGGTAAGCTGGCCGAACGCGTTTATGCACAAAAATCGGCGTCTGAAGGTGAAGCGTCCGGCGCTCATGCTTCTTCAGAGCATCATGCTGCGGCGGATGACGGTGTTGTCGATGCCGAGTTTGAAGAAGTTAAAGATGACGATAAGAAGTAAAATGTAGGTCGGGGGTAGCTTACCCCCTATGCATTAACTTAAGGCATAAAACCACGAAGAACACGAAGCTCGCGAAGAAAAAAACTTCGTGTCCCTTCGTGTTCTTTTTGCGGTTTAGTAACCTGTCTCTTATCCTCTTTACGAGTATCTCGGACAAAATCAGATGATAATCACCAAAATCCAACAATAGACTATTGAACCATGGCAAAAGAAGATTTTTACAAGCTTCTCGGTGTAGACAGAAACGCCAGTGATGCAGAAATTAAGAAAAGCTATCGCAGCAAGGCGATGAAGCATCATCCGGATAGGAATAAAGACAATCCGGTGGAAGCTGAGGCCAAGTTTAAGCAGATTAAAGAAGCTTACGAAGTGTTATCAGATCCTAAAAAGCGTTCCGCTTATGACCAGTTCGGCCATGCCGGAATTGATCCTTCGATGGGCGGCGGACGTTCCAGCGGTTTCGGCGGAGCTGAAAGTTTCAGCGATATTTTCGGCGATATTTTTGGCGGAGGAAGACAACAACAGCGAAGCAACGTTCAGCGCGGCTCGGACCTGCGTTACAACCTGGAATTAACGCTTGAAGAAGCCGTATTCGGCACCGATGCCAAAATCCGCGTGCCGGTGCTGGTCGCCTGCGGCGAGTGTAGCGGTTCCGGCGCCAAAAAAGGTTCAAGTCCCGTTATCTGTTCAACGTGTCACGGTCACGGCCAAGTCAGGATGCAACAGGGATTCTTTTCGGTTCAACAAACCTGTCCAACCTGCCGCGGTACGGGCAAACAGATCAAAGACCCTTGCGGCGCGTGTTACGGTCAGGGGCGAGTCCAGGAAAATAAAACTCTGTCGGCAAAAATCCCGGCGGGTGTCGATACCGGCGATCGCATACGTCTGGCCGGAGAAGGCGAAGCCGGAGAGTTCGGCGGCCCGGCAGGCGATCTTTACGTTCAGGTTCAGGTAAAAGATCATCAGATTTTTACCCGCGACGGCGCGAATTTATATTGCGAAGTGCCGATCAGTTTTCCTACCGCCTGTTTGGGCGGCGAGTTGGAAGTGCCGACCTTGAATGGCAAAGTGCTGTTGAAAATCCCTGCCGAAACGCAAACCGGAAAATTATTCAGGCTGCGCGGAAAAGGCGTCAAGCCGGTCAGAGGCGGTCCGGTTGGCGATTTACTGTGTAAAGTGCAGGTTGAAACACCCGTGCATCTGACCAAAGAACAAAAAGCCTTGGTTGAGCAGCTCAGCGAATCCCTATCCGGCGGCGGTAAACACCACAGTCCGCAAGAGTCTTCATGGACTGACGGCGTAAAAAGCTTTTTCGATAAACTAACAGGATAAGTCATGATGCGTATTGCTGTAGTAGGTGCGTCCGGCCGCATGGGCCTTTGCTTGATTAAAGCGGCGGCGCTGGATAAAAAGGCCGAATTGGCCGTTGCCGTCTCCCGTCCCGAAAGTCTCGCCATAGGCCGCGACGCGGGTGAATTGGCCGGTATCAGCGTGGTCGGCGTTAAAGTCGTCGATGACTTGGCGTCCGTTGTCGATCAATTCGACGTATTGATCGATTTTACCCGCCCCGATGCCTCAATGGCCTTTATCGAGACCTGTCGGCAGGCCGGAAAAAAGCTGGTCATCGGCACCACCGGTTACAGCGATGCGCAAAAAGCCCTTATTTCTGAGGCGGCTAAAGACGTAGCGATCGTGATGGCGCCCAACATGAGCGTCGGCGTCAACCTGTCGCTTAAATTGCTGGAGATGACCGCCAAAGTCATGGGCGATTACACCGATATTGAAGTGATCGAAGCCCATCACCGGCATAAAGTCGATGCGCCGTCCGGCACCGCATTGCGCATGGGCGAAGTGATAGCCGATGCCTTAGGCCGGGATTTAAAAGACTGCGCGATTTACGGCAGGGAAGGCAATACCGGCGAGCGGGACAGAAAAACCATCGGTTTTTCAACCATTAGAGCCGGGGATATTGTCGGCGAGCACACCGTCATGTTTGCCGATGACGGCGAGCGCGTGGAAATCACCCACAAAGCCACCAGCCGCATGACCTTTGCCAATGGAGCGGTCAGGGCGGCGGTTTGGTTGGCTGATAAGGACAGTGGTTTGTATGACATGCAGGATGTTTTGGGGCTTTCCTAAAGATCAAAGATCGGTCGTAGTCGTAGGTCGGGTTAGCGTAGCGTAACCCGACATATCGAAGAGAAAAATGTCCGGCATAAATAGCAGTCCGATCTTCATAGCTACCCGACAACATGCTTTATTCGAGGCTATATGGTTATATGTTACTTCTCAGACAATAATGCCATTGCCTTTTCGCTGTTAATCCAATATTTCCCGTTATTCATAAGCTTGATCTGCTCCAGCATAAGAAATATATCCTGGCATTGTAGATTTGGGTCTGAACGGACAACGCAAGTTTTGTACTCCAAAAAACATTGATGCCGGAGTTCAACGCTTGCTTTGCAGCTTAAATAACCGGCCATCGTCAAGGTTTCTCACGATAAGGCTTCCCGAACATTGGAGCAATCTTGCCGGTTAAAAAGATTGATCCGCTACAGACAGCTTTTCTTTGTTATATTGCTTACCATTAAACCCTTTAAAACAGGCAACCAATGTTAAGAATATTTCACACCGCAGACTGGCATCTTGGGCATCATCTGCATGGCGTATCAAGGCAACTGGAACATCAGCAGTTTCTGGACTGGTTGTTGGATGAATTGCAAACCAAACAGGCCGATGCGTTGATTGTTGCCGGTGATATTTTCGATTCGGCAAATCCATCCTCCGCCGCGCAATCTCAGCTTTATGACTTTCTGGTCAAAGCCAGAACCCGGCTGCCGAATTTGAATATTATTTTAATCGGCGGCAACCACGATTCTGCGTCACGGCTGGATGCTCCATCGCCGATACTCAATGCGCTGGGCGTTACCGTGGTCGGCGGCTTGTCGCGCGACGCTCAGGGCAATATCGATTGGGATCGCTTATTGGTGCCGCTGACCAATGCGGCGGGCGAGGTTAAAGCCTGGTGCGGCGCCATGCCGTTTTTACGCAATGCCGATTTACCCGGAAGCGAGCAAGACACCGATCCGTTAATCTCCGGTATGAAAACGTTGTATGCCGAGTTGTTTGCGCAGCTGCAACAAAAGGCGAGTAATGCCGAAAGCCTGATCCTGACCGGGCATTGTTATATGGTCAACGGCGCAGTGTCCGAATTAAGCGAGCGCAAAATACTGGGCGGCAACCAGCATGCACTACCCGTCGAATTATTTCCCGACGATATTGCTTACGTGGCATTAGGCCATTTACATCTGGCGCAAAAAGTCGGTTCGAATGAGCGCATTCGCTACAGCGGTTCGCCGATTCCGCTGTCGTTTGATGAAACCGATTATTCGCATCAGGTTGTTCAGGTCGATGTGAAGGCCGGTCAGCCGGTTGAAATCGTCGCCGTTAAAATCCCCCGCAGTGTCCAATTATTAAGGATTCCCAACGGCAAAGATTTTGCCGTGTTGTCGGATGTGATCGGGCAGTTGGAAAAACTGACTCTCGACGATCTGCCGATAGCACAAAGACCTCTGCTTGAATTGCGTATCAGGCTGGAAAAGCCGGAGCCCGGATTGCGGCAGCAGATTGAAGAAGTGATCGCCAAACTGCCGGTGCGCTTATTGAAAATATCCACCGCTTACAGCGGCAGCGAAAAAAGTCTGGCCGATTTAAAAATCGAAGAACGCCTGGAGGAATTGCAACCGCTGGATGTTTTCCAGCGCTGCTATCAAAACAAATATGACAAGGACGCGCCCGAAGCCATGAATGCGCTATTTAACGAATTGGTTGAAAGCCTGCAAGGAACAGAATAATGCGCATTCTAGCGATACGCGGAAAAAACCTGGCAAGCTTGGCCGAACCGTTTGAGATTTTGCTGAATTCGGGGCCACTGGAGCAAGCCGGATTATTCGCTATTACCGGACAAACCGGCGCCGGTAAAAGCACGATCCTGGACGCCTTGTGTTTGGCGCTTTATGACAAAATCCCGCGCCTGCCGGACGGTCACGGTTTTGCGGTAGGCCATAAAGACGAGGATGAAAACCTGCGCGTGGTCAGTACTGACGTGCGCTCGATATTACGCCGGGGCACCAGCAACGCTTACGCCGAAGTGGATTTTATCGGCAAGGACAAGCACCACTACCGCGCGCGCTGGGAAGTCAGCAAAGCTAGAGGCAAAGCGGACGGGCGCTTGCAGGCGCAAGAAATCACGTTAAGTAAAATTGACGACGGCCAGCGCATCGGTCAGGGCAAGAAAAACACGCTGGAGAAGATCTGCGAACTGATCGATCTTAATTTCGACCAGTTCCGTCGTTCGGTGTTATTGGCTCAGGGCGATTTTGCCGCGTTTTTAAAAGCCAAAAAAGACGAGCGTTCCAGTTTGCTGGAGCGCATCACCGGCACCGAACTTTATTCCGAACTGTCCATCGCCGCATTCGATCGGGCCAGGCAGGAAAAAGACGCGCTAAACCTGATTACAAGCCGAATGCAGGATCAAATCCCGCTGGATGAAGAAGCCCGGCAACTGCTGGAACAGCAACGGGATCAATTCACCAGCCAGTTGGCCGATCTGGATCAACAAATCGCAAGCAACCAAAAAATCATCGATTGGTATGCCGAACTGAAAAAACTGCAAGAAGCCGAGCGAGTTGCCCGTGACAATTTTGCAGGTAGTCAACAGGCATGGGATGCGGCAGAAGTCGAGCGGCAACTCATGCAAAAAGTCGAAGCCGCGCAGCCTTTAAGGCCTCTGTTAGCTCAGTACCAAACGGCAAATGCCGAGCACCTTGATGCCCAACAAAAACTCAAAGACAGCGTCGATCAGCAAGTCGCCGCTGATATAAAACTGCAAACGGCAAAGAAACAGCTTAGCACTCTGGCAGGTGCATTAGCCGAAGCCGAACAGCAACAACAGCAGGCGCAACCGGTATTAATTAAAGTGCGGGCCTTGGATACCCGTATCGATGTTATCCGGAAAGCTGTCGGCACGTTGTCCGTAGAAGAAAATCAATTGCTTCAAGCGTTGGACGGTGCCGAAAAAGAATATCAAACCTTATTGAGGAGGCAGGCCGAACAAACTGCCGCACTGCAACAGCTTAATCTCTGGCTGGAACAAAATCAGGCAATTAAGCCTGTTGCTGCCGAATGGAGCCGATGGGATGCCGAGCTGGAACGCTATCAAACCTTGAACGCCCGGAAAACAGATGACGCACTTAAAGCGGAGCAGTTAAGGCTGGCGGTGGCCAAGGATGAGCGCAGTCTGGCAGAGCTAAAGCTTGCGATTGAGGATAGTCACAAAAAACTGGAACTGCATCAACAGGCGCTGGCGCAACTGAAAACACAGGACAGTAAGCAATCTCTCGAAGACCTGCATCAAATAAAAGATGAACTTGAAATCAAGCGCGGACAGGTCGCCCAAGCACTGAGTCTGGCGAATAATGCACAGGAGCTGCAACAGGCTATCAAGCAGGATGCGACCAAACTGGAAGCTACCGAGCAGACGATTAATGAAGGCGCGTTACAACTGCAAACATTAAACCAGCAACAGATGACTAATAGTGTTGCTCTGAGCGAGGCAAAAAAAGCCTTGGATCTGATACAGGCGACAACGCATAAAAACGCCGAACAGTTCCGTTCCTTGTTGCAGAAGGATCAGCCCTGTCCGGTTTGCGGAGCGCTTGAGCATCCCTGGAAAGATCAGGTCTGCATAGGCAATGAACATGCGGTAGCGCAGTCAGCTCGAGTCGGGGAGCTGGAAAATCTGAATGAAACACTGATTAAAGCTATCGTCGAATTGACCAAAAGCATCAGCCAAGGGCAAGAGCAAAAAACAGCGCTGGCCGAAAAGCTGGCCGAGGCGCAGACCAAGCTGGCTCAATGCGGCAATGATTGGGCCGTATTAGCTATGCACAATAAGGTCGCATCGGTTCCCGACCGATTGCGACACTTCCACCATCCTTGGCAGTCGCCTGATTTTTCCATCACCGATATTCAGCTTTTGCCTGCACTTAAAATTCAAAACGAGCAAATCAATTCTGCGTTGGAGCTAACCAAGCAACAGGAAAAAGCGGCTCTCGAATTACAAAGACAGCTTAAAGCGGCACAGGATTTATTCGATGCGAATCAGCGGAATAAGGAAAAACTGTCTGCAGAATACGCCACGATGGATAAGCAGTACGCCAAAAATAAAGCCGACCTAGAATATGTCACAGCCGGAATTCAGGAGCAGGAACAACAACTGCAAGCGATTGTCGATTTGTTGGCGACACCGTTCCGGCAGTTGGAAAACTGGCCATCTCGTTTGCAGGATTCCACCGCAGCATTCAGGCAAGATTGCGCCGTAAAAGCGCAGCAATTCCAGGGTACCGAACAGCAGATTGAAACCGCTGCCAAAGCCTTGGAAAAAATCAACCATGATGAAAAGCTCGCCGAGCAGGCACTGAAACAATGTCAGCAACAACACCGGCTTAAACAGGCAGAGTTGAAGACACAAACCGAAGAACAGCAAAAACTGTCAGTCGAACGCGACGCGGTGTTGCCAAGGGTTACCGCCGACAGTTATGAGCAAACCGTTAACCAAAACGTACAGACTGCAAGAACTGCTCACCAGCAGGCCGGTCATACCGTCAGTCAGGCGGAAACGGCGCTGGCGACCCATAAACAGAATCAGCAGCATTGGCAAACCGAGACCGGCAGACGCTACGACAACCTGGAAAAAGCCCTAAGCGCGCTGAACCAGTCGCTGGAAAAGCAAGCTATCGATCTTGAGCAGTTAAGCCGGTTGCTGGAAAAAGACGAGCACTGGCTGGCCATATGGAAAACCCAAATGGCGACTCTGGAGCGAGGCCTGCAAGAGTCTGCGGCCTTGTTAAAAGTTAAAGCCGACGATTGTTTGAAACAACAAAGCCATCCTGTCGAAATACCCGAAGAAGACGCCCATAAACTGTCGGCCGAATTACAGCAGCAAAGACAGGCCACCCATACCCAAAAAGAAGAGCAGGTCATACTGCTGCGGGAAGACGATAAAAAAATTGCAGCCGGGCGTGCCTTGAAAGCAGAGCTGGACAGCCAACAAGACCGTTGGGTGCAATGGGAAAGCCTTAATGACACCATCGGTTCGAGAAACGGCGCAAAGTTTCGTACTTTCGCCCAAAGCCTGACTTTGGAAGCATTGCTGGCGCACAGCAATCAGCATCTTGAAGACTTCGCCAAACGCTATGCCCTGCAGCGCGTACCGGGCAGCGATCTGGAGCTGCAAATTATAGACCGCGACATGGCCGACGACGTGCGCAGCGTACACAGCCTGTCCGGCGGCGAAAGCTTTCTGGTGTCGCTGGCGTTGGCCTTGGGTTTGGCGTCCTTGTCATCCAACAAAACCCAGGTTGAATCGCTGTTTATCGACGAAGGCTTCGGCAGCCTGGACCCGGAAACGCTGGACATAGCCATCGCCAGCCTGGACACCCTGCAAGCCTTGGGCAGAAAAGTCGGCGTTATCTCGCATGTGCCTATTTTGGTTGAACGGATTGGTGCCAAGGTGGTAGTTGAAAAGCAGGGCGGGGGGCGGAGTAGTGTTGTTATTGTTGGTGGTGGGTATTAAATCGATTCGGGATATGTCGGCACGCAGTCTCTGGCTAAACGGACAATTTAATGTAAAGATTGTTTTATTCACTCATTGCCTGAAGACTTTCCTGATCAACCAATGCCCGATATTTCCCAACATGGTCACAGCACCAACTTAATCGGTTTGGCGACGGCTTGCATGGCCAGCCATGCCTTTAACGAAAATCCCAAACCCTTGCATATTGCAGGCACCCGCGAATCGGCTTCAGGCTTGTTTGAGCAATTGCTCAGGCAGCCGACACGCGATGACTGCGGCCGGATATTTCAAGACTATATGTGTATTGTTTTCGGCTTTGAAACGGAACAACGATTATGCAACGATCATTCGGGAAGGAGACGTTACCGTAACAGTTACCTCAGGTTAATCCAGGATTGGGGGCTGGATTCGAACAATGCCCAGGGCGCGGTTTTTAAAGGCTGGGTCGAAAGCCGCTTCGGGCTGTTTCCTACTTATCATAAACAGCAGATAGCCAGTTTCATCAGCAAGGACTGGATCATGTATATCGAAGAAAAGATGAACAGTCGTTATCACAACAACTGCATTTACATGCAGCTGGATCTTCTTTACGAATATTGCCAGTGGGTTATCGAACGTTTTCAGTTTCCGGCGGCGACGCATAAAACCCTTTATCGCGGCGTCAATTCACTGGACGATGATTGGCTGGTTCTGGATGAGGATAAAACCCATAAAATCGTGCGATTCAATAATATTGTTTCCTTTACCGACCGCCGTAGCATTGCCAGCGAATTCGGTGCGTATATTCTGGAAGTTGAAGTGCCGATGGTTAAACTGATTTTTTTTAATGAACTGTTGCCGCATCATGCCTTGCACGGCGAAGCAGAATACTTGGTGATTGGCGGCGATTATCGGGTCAAAGTGCAGCGTTAAGGGGGAGAAAGATGTCGACAGAGCAACTATTGAACAGGGCGTTGGGAGCCTATTTGGGCTTTGCCTGCGGCGATGCGCTCGGGGCGACGGTCGAGTTTATGTCGCCGAAACAAATCCAGAAACGCTACGGCGTGCATCGGGATATTATCGGTGGCGGTTGGCTGGGCCTGGAAGTGGGCCAAGTCACCGACGACACGCAAATGTCGCTTGCACTAGGACAGGCCATTATCGATCACCAGGGCTGGAACATTCAGGCCGTCGCCGATAATTTTGTCGTCTGGCTGGAAAGCGGTCCGCCGGATATAGGCGATACCTGCCGGCGCGGCATCATGCGCTATCGGGATAGCGGCGAACTATACGGTTTGCCTCGCGATGGCGATGCGGGAAACGGCGCATGCATGCGCAACCTGCCGGTTGTGCTGGCGACCTTAAACCGGCCGGACTGTTTCAGCGAATGGAGTTTGCAACAAAGTCATATTACCCATAACCACCCGTTGTCCAATGCGGCCACCTTAACGCTGGGACGGATCGTCAACCATTTGATTAACGGGCTGGATACGGACGCTTGCAAACAGGAAGCCGAACGGTTGATCGGTCAACATGGCGAATTCGCTTACAGCCCTTATCCGGGCAAAGCCTCGGGCTATATTGTCGATACCGTGCAGACGGTTTTGCATTATTTTTTCAGCACGGACAGTTTTGAAGCCTGCCTGATTGCCACCATTAACCAGGGCGGCGATGCCGATACCACCGGCGCGTTGGTCGGTATGCTGGCAGGCGCAAAATACGGCGTTGGACAGATTCCGGAGCGTTGGTTAAAGCAATTGGATCAGCAGGTGCCCGAGCAAATACGACAACAAACGACTGAACTTATCCGGCTGGCGGAGTCTTTGTAAAACGCATAAAGAAACGCGGTAAGGCGTAATTTGCAGGGGCTTGTATTACCGGGCATAAAAACCGCGACAAATCACAGCGCTTTGATAGAATTACCTTGATTTCAATTGCCCTGATTCTTATCGTCAGCCCACCTACTGCGCTAAGCCATTATTCTGACATGCAAAAAGAACCAGCCGCCAAATATTACAATAGCC
Source organism: Methylobacter tundripaludum SV96 (assembly GCF_000190755.2). Classification (GTDB taxonomy): domain Bacteria; phylum Pseudomonadota; class Gammaproteobacteria; order Methylococcales; family Methylomonadaceae; genus Methylobacter_A; species Methylobacter_A tundripaludum. The sequence continues at coordinate 2,815,581 of NZ_JH109152.1, forward strand.
ATCAAGCTGTGCTTGATCTTTTGCAAAAGCACAAGCTTATCGCAGACTTGGTGCATAAACAGGACATGCCGCATCATGGCTTGGTGGAAGCGCTGGTTCGCAAAGAGAACATGGCGCAATTGCAGCAGATACTTAATCATTTGCCGCCTTCGGAAATCGCCCATATTCTGGAAGAATTGCCGCCGGAAGATCAATTGCTGATCTGGGAACATCTGGATGATGACCATAAGCAACCCATTTTGCTGGAAGCTCCGATTTCCGTGCTGCAAATTCTGGGCAAACAAGACTACAAGACTGAAAAATCCAGAGTCAAAGCGTTTAATTTGCACGAAGGCCGCCTGCACGAGATTTCGATTAATACGCCCCAGGATTTGCTTGAGGCCAAGCCTATCTGGATAGATCTGGTTGCGCCGACGTTTGAGGATCGAATATGGGTTGGCGATATTTTCGGCATAGAGATTCCTGACCCGGATAAATTGAGCGACCTGGAATCAAGCGCCCGGTTTTATGTGGAAGAAAACGGTGAAATTCACTTGCATTCGGATTTCCTGCTGGACAAGGATGACGTGTCACGCAACGTCGCCGTCGCTTTTATCCTGTATCGGGATATTTTGTTCTCGATTCGTAAAGAAGAGTTGCCGATCTTCCGGCTTCAGCGTTTACGCGCGCTTAGCCAACCCAATTATGTTTCCGACTCAAGGGACATGTTGCTGGATCTTTACGCCGCCAATGCCGAGTATTCGGCTGACGCACTGGAGGAGGTTTATCTTGCTTTGGAAGTGGTTGGCAATCAGGTGCTTAGTAAGCAGATTAGCGATGAGGACGCCGCTAAGATATTGATTAATATTGCCAATGAAGAGGATCTGAATGGCCGGATCCGCAGGAACGTGATGGATACGCGTCGCGCGGTTTCGTTTCTGATGCGCAGCAAGATTCTTGCAAAAAACCAACTGGAGGATTCCCAACAGATCCTGCGCGATATTGAATCGCTGGACGGCCACACGGCATTTCTTTTCGACAAGATCAACTTTCTGATGGATGCTTCCGTGGGTTTCATCAATATCAACCAGAATAAGGTCGTCAAGCGATTGACCGTCGTTAGCGTTGTGTTTATGCCGCTCAATGTATTGGCCGGTATTGGCGGTATGTCCGAATTCTCAATGATGACGCAAGGAATTGCCTGGCCCGTCTCTTACAGTATTTTTACCATTGGATTGGTGGTTGTCGGCTGGCTTACTTTTGCCATTTTACGGTTTCTTGAAAAGCGCGAGCACGGCAAATCAGGCAAACGCTAATGCGGTAAAAGGAGAAAGGGTGATGCTTTGCCCTAACGGAAATCGGGAATCATCAATTCGCTTAGTTTCGGCCTCGGGTATAATGACGGGCTGGAATAACATCAATCTAAGAGGAACATAATGCCGGTCGATATTTTACTTACAGTTGTTGCAACATCCGTTATTCAGTCTATTTTTGGGGTAGGCGTGTTGTTATTTGGCACGCCCCTGTTGCTTTTGCTCGGTTATGATTTTGTCGATGCACTGGGTGTGTTGCTGCCGGTTTCCATTGCCATAAGCGCTTTACAATTTCTAAGGCATTATGAAGATGTTGATACCGGGTTTTATAAAAATGTACTGATTTACAGCATTCCATTGGTGGTGCTGTTTTTAGTGGTGGTCACTACGGTCAAAATCAATATCAGCCTGGTCATTGGCCCGTTACTGATTTTTGTCGCGTTAAAAAACTTTTCAACGGTTATTGATAGGGCACTACAATCCGTCGTCAAGTATGAAAGAATTTACCTGATGGCAATGGGCCTGGTTCATGGGATGAGCAACTTGGGCGGTTCGATGTTGACCGTGATAATTTACAGCAAGCACTATCCCAAAAACAAAACACGAGTGACCGCTGCGGCCAGCTATGCGACGGTTGCCTTATGTCAGTTGGCAACGTTGTTGTTTATCGGCAGTGAGTTTACGGTGTCATTTGCAGACAAGATCAGCTTTATTCAGGTTGCTGTGGTGATGTTTTTATTGACTGAAGAAATGCTTTATAACGGGATCGATAATGAAAAATACAGCAAGATTTTTGCAATGTTTTTGTTTGCGTCCGGCATCCTGTTAATAGCGAAATCCTTATAAAACTGGAGAGAAAAATGAAAGAGTTAATTAAAAGGCTGTTGAATTATTTCCTGATCGGTGTTCTTGCGGTGATTCCCATTGTGGTTATTTTACAAATCATGATTTTTGTAAAAGACCGGGTTTCCGATTTGTTTCAAATGGTTTACGGCTATGCGGATAATTATCTCTATACGATTCTGGTTTTCGCGGTCAGTTTTTTTATCCTGGTCTACATCGGTCGAAAATTAGTCCAGGAAGGCCGTTCCTGGGTTATTGGCGCGTTTGATCATGTTATTGAGCGAATCCCATTGATCAATACGCTTTACCGGGTGCTTAAAAAAGTGATCAATATGTTTTCATCCCATGACCGGACTATCGCTAAGGAAGTGGTTTATGTCGAGTATCCAAAAGATAACATGTGGATGACCGCTTATGTTACGAACCGGCACGAAGATAAATACGTGTTGTTTATCCCTACATCGCCTAACCCGACTTCCGGTTATACGGTGATTGTCGATAAATCGAAGATAATTAAATCAGCCATGAATATCGAAGAGGCCAGCAGTTTTATCATCAGCGTTGGCGTTGATTACGGTAAGGTCTCGGAAATGAGTCAATTGCCCTGAATTTGAACCGCAGAATGGAAATATAGATGAAATTATTAATTAGCGTGGCGGCGATCCTGGTGCTGGTTTCAATCTCCGGTTGCGATAAAGACGATAAGCAGGTTAAAGCCGCCGAAACAGGGCTGTTAAAAACTCAGCTGGAAACTTTGGAGCAAGCCAAGCAGGTTGAGCAACAGGTTCAGGATGCTGCGGAGCAACAGCGTCAAAAGATAGAGGCGGGAACGCAATAACCTGCGGGCGTTGTTTCGGTTCGTCCCGCTGTGTTATGCGATGACGGCGGATGTAAAAAACGCCTCTGCAGAAAAAGTCGCCTTAAGCATTTTCGATTGATTTTATTGACTTTAAGCCCCTTGTTTGTTATGAATGATCCTGCCTTTATCGGCAAAAAATAATAATAAACAATTACATAAGAGGGGGACGGGTATGAAATCTGATAACAGCACCAAAACAGGCAAGCTGGCTAAATTAACTCAGCTGGAAGCGGAGGTGGCTAAGCTTTCCGAGCAGCTGAAAACAAATAAGAAAACTATTGTTCTGCTGAAAAAATCTTTAACGGAGCGCGATTTAAAGATTCATGAATTAGAATCGAAATTGATATACGCTCAACAATCGTTGTTGAAAAAAACGGTATTTACAATTCATCAATGCAGGGATCAAATCAAAAACGGAATTGACGAAAAAATAATCAACCCTGCTTTAGCGCAAATTCAACAGCAGATTGAGGTCATTCAGGACATTGTCTGTGAAGCCAAGGACCTCATCAGCAAGAAAAAAATGCTGATTCACGAAAATATTCAAACGACTTCAAATAGAGTCCATCAATGCCCTGATCAAGCGATAAGGTATTTTGAAAAATGGCTTGTCGAGCCGGGCAGGCTAGCGGTCAATGAAGTGGTTGGATTGATCGACAACAATGTAAAAAACGGTCAGGATCTGGTCGAGCAAAAAATCATCTATCCAGGCAAACTGTGCTACGACAAGGTTGTTGAAGTTGCGCAGGCGCTACCGACGCAGAGTCGGGTGATTTTTCAAGTGTGGTTGGCGGATCCCGCTATGCAGAAAATAGGAGCGTTGCCCGTTATTCGAAAGGAGCTTGGCGTCAATGCAGGCGCATTAATGAAACGATTGATTGACCAGCTAAAATCCGGAGCAGAACAGGGTTTTGAGCATGCAGTCGATGCCGTAAAAAAATCATCCTTTTGGGATGGAAAGCGGAAGATGGAAGCGGCTTAGGTCAAGTCAGTCTTTCAGGCATTTAACAACGACGAGGCGACCGGGGTTGGTCGCCTGTCTCTATTGGCAAGATTATTTAACCAAACTCAATAAAACTCCCGCCGCTACCGCAGATCCAATCACCCCGGCAACATTAGGCCCCATGGCATGCATCAGCAGGAAGTTATGCGGGTTGCTCTCCAATCCGAGTTTGTTAACTACTCGTGCCGCCATCGGTACTGCGGAAACACCGGCTGCGCCGATCAGGGGGTTAATCGGGGTACTGCTGAATTTATTCATGATTTTCGCCATGATCACGCCGGCCGCCGTGCCGATGCTGAAGGCAATCGCCCCCAAAGCCAGGATACCCAGCGTTTTGACCTGCAAAAAGGCTTCGGCGCTGAGCTTTGAACCTACCGCTAAACCCAGGAAAATAGTGACGATGTTGATCAGTTCGTTTTGTGCGGTTTGACTCAAGCGTTCGACCACGCCGCAGGCGTTCATCAGATTACCCAATGCGAACATGCCGATTAAGGGCGCGGCTGACGGTAACAACAAGGTGCAAATAACCAGCAGCATTAACGGGAAGACGATTTTTTCGGTCTTGCCCACGACGCGCAGCTGTTGCATTTCGATTTTGCGTTCATCTTCGGTGGTTAAGGCGCGCATGATCGGCGGCTGTATCAGCGGTACCAGAGCCATGTAGGAGTAAGCCGCAACCGCAATGGCACCCAACAAGTCGGGCGACAGTTTTGAGGCCACATAAATAGCGGTCGGGCCGTCGGCACCGCCGATAATGCCGATTGCGGCGGCATCTTTTAAAGTAAACTCCAGTCCCGGTATGGCGTTGAGCGCCAGCGCTCCCAGCAGTGAGGCAAAAATACCGAACTGCGCCGCAGCGCCCAGCAGCAATGTTTTAGGGTTAGCCAACATCGGACCGAAATCGGTCATTGCGCCTACGCCCATAAATATCAGCAACGGAAACAGGCCGGTTTTAATGCCGTAATACAGGTAGTACAAAATACCGCCTTCCTCGGCGATACCGGCAACCGGGATATTGCTGAGGATGGCGCCAAAGCCTATCGGCAATAACAGCAAGGGTTCGAAGCCTTTTTTGATAGCCAGGAACAGCAGCAAAAAGCCGACCAGCATCATAAAGGCCTGACCACCGGTAAAGTTGTAAATACCGGTGCTGTGCCAGAGTGAAATGAGATTTTCCATGGGATGACCCTTCTATTTTAAATTTTTTAAACCACTTAGCGCACAAAGAACACGAAAAAAGCGATGAGCTAGTCCAATGCTGAATGAATAAAGCAGGGTACGTTCAAGAAGATTTTTTCGATGGTTTATCGCTTTTTATCTCGATTATAAAAAAATCAACACATCGCCACCGGCAACGGCGCTTCCTTCTTTGATATTGATAGTACTGACAATACCGGCCGTTTTGGAACGTACTTCGGTCTCCATTTTCATGGCTTCCATGACGACTACGACATCGCCTTCGGCAACGATGCTGCCTACATCGACAAGAACTTTCAGAATATTACCGGCCATTGGCGATTCAACCACGGCACCGCTGCTGGCGATTAGCGCGGCATGGGTTATGCTGGCGGCGGGCTGAATCGTCAAGGCGGCGTTGTTGGCGCCGACGATGACGCTGAAATTTCTGCCATCGACGTTGACGGTATAGGTTTCCGTTTGCGGCTGGATGGGTGCGCTGTCGGCAGTGACCGATTTTGCCTGAGCTGTGTTGTTGGCGGCAAAGGCTTGCGCATCGGGGGCCGCTTCAAAGGCGGCCGGGTTGCCCCGGTTAGCCAGAAACTTCCAGCCGACTTGCGCAAACAAACCGTTGATCAAAGCATCTTCTTCGATGTTGGCGGCGAGCGTCACGCCTTCGGCTTGGGCTTTTTCCCGTACTTCGGCAATCAGCTTGTCCATTTCCGGCGCGATCAGATCGGCCGGGCGACAGGTAATCGCTGGTGTGCCGTTCAGCACTTTGTCTTGCAGGGCTTTGTTGACCGGCGCGGGCGTTGCGCCGTATTCGCCTTTTAAAACACCGGCGGTTTCTTTAGTGATGTTTTTGTAGCGCTCGCCGGTCATCACGTTGATCACGGCTTGGGTGCCGACGATTTGTGAGGTCGGCGTGACCAGCGGAATAAAACCCAAGTCTTCGCGGACACGGGGGATTTCCAGCATGACTTCATCGAACTTGTCGGCGGCGCCTTGTTCTTTCAGCTGGCTTTCCATATTGGTCAGCATGCCGCCCGGCACTTGGGAAATCAGGATGCGGCTATCGACGCCTTTTAAGCTGCCTTCGTATTGCGCATATTTTTTGCGTATGTCCCTGAAATAGGTGGCGATGTGTTCCAGTTCAACCAGATCCAGTTTGGTATCGCGCTCAGTGCCTTCCAGGCTGGCGACGATGGTTTCGGTGGGACTGTGCCCGTAAGTCATGCTCAGCGATGAAATCGCGGTGTCGACATTGTCCACGCCGGCTTCGGCGGCCTTGATCAGCGTGCCGACACTCAAACCGGTGGTTGCATGGCAATGCAGATGAATCGGGATTTTGGTGCTTTTTTTCAGGCGTTTGACCAGTTCAAAGGCATCGTAAGGCTTGAGCAATCCGGCCATGTCTTTGATGCAAATGGAATGCGCGCCCATATCTTCAATCTGTTTGCCGAGATCCACCCATAAATCCATGGTGTGTACGGGGCTGGTGGTGTAGGAGATGGTGCCTTGCGCATGCGCATCGGTGCGGAGTACGGCTTTGATGGCGTGCTCGATGTTGCGCATGTCGTTCATCGCATCAAAGACGCGGAACACATCGATACCGTTGATCGCGCAACGCTCGACAAACTTATCCACTACGTCATCGGCATAATGCCGGTAGCCCAGGATGTTCTGGCCGCGAAACAGCATTTGCTGGGGCGTGTTAGGCATGGCGGCTTTCAACAGGCGCAGTCTTTCCCAGGGATCTTCGCCCAGATAGCGGATACAGGCATCAAAGGTCGCGCCGCCCCAGGACTCAATAGACCAATAACCGATCTTGTCGAGCTTTTCGCAAATCGGCAGCATGTCTTCGATGCGCAACCGGGTTGCCAAAATGGATTGATGAGCATCACGCAGAACGACTTCGGTGATACCTAAGGGCTGCTTTTTAACGGTGGCCATGCTTGTTGTTTCTCCTGAAACCTTTGTAAATTTTTAGTCATTGACCCAGCGGTCATTAATTGGGTGTCGTTAGTTATGCTTCTTGCGGTACTGGTGTACGGCGGCAGTTATTGCGGCAACAACGCTTTTATCAATGTCGGCGGTAATGCCGGGAACCGTTTTTGATGCCGGTATGTCCGGGAAATAGCGTTGCACCAGTGCAGACATGATGTTTATAGCGATTACCAGCATGATCAAGAACAGGAATACGATGCCCATCCCGGTAAACATTAATTCGATCCCGCTAGTCATTTGTTCTGTCATAGTTGATCACTTATTAAATTTCTTAACTATTGCATTGTATCATAGGCAAAAATCATAACTAATCGATGTTTTTTTTCATATCGATTTCGACGTGCAGTCTTTTGGCTATGCGGCTTTGAACGCGTACAATACCAAGCATTATAAACGGTTGTTATGGAGTGAAAATATGACAGACAAAGATGAACAATGGCAACAGAAATTAACCCCCGAGCAATTTAACATTTGCCGTTTGAAAGCCACCGAGCCGCCTTTTACCGGCAAATACGCCGACTGTAAAAAGGACGGCATTTATCATTGCATTTGCTGCGGCAATCCGTTGTTCGATTCGGCGACCAAGTACGATTCAGGCTCCGGCTGGCCGAGTTTTTGGGATGTGTTGTCTGAACAGAGCGTGGCGGAACATGCTGACGTCAGTCACGGCATGCGCAGGGTTGAAGTGACCTGCAAGTCCTGCGATGCGCATTTAGGCCATGTTTTCGAGGACGGCCCGCAACCGACAGGACTGCGCTATTGCATTAATTCAGCGGCATTAGATTTGAAAGAAAGATCATGAGTGGTAAGGAGCTGGTCCAAAACTTACTGGATTTTATCGATGCCAGTCCCAGTCCCTGGCATGTCGTAAAAACCATTGAAGCTCAGCTTGCGACACAAACACCGCCGTGGCAACGTCTCGACGAAACCGCCAAGTGGACATTGCAGCCGGGCGGGCGTTATTACGTGGTGCGCGACGATTCGTCTATCGTCCTGTTTGTACAGGGGCAAAAACCGCTGGCTGAAACCGGGTTTAAAATTATCGGCGCACATACCGATTCTCCCGGCTTGAGAATCAAGCCGAATGCGGCCAGCGGCGCGGACGGTTTGGTAAGGCTGGGTGTCGAGGTTTACGGAGGCCCGATACTGGCGACCTTTACCGACAGGGATTTGAGCCTTGCAGGAAGAATCGCTTATAAAAACGATCAGGATCAGATCGCCAGCATGCCGGTCAAATTCGATCAGCCGCTGCTGCGTTTGCCTAATCTGGCAATACACATGAACAGGGCGGTTAACGAAGAAGGCCTGAAACTGCAAAAGCAGACCGAATTGCCGTTGATCCTGGCGACTTCAACTGAAGAACAACTGCCGCCTGCCTATTTTTCCGCGTTGCTGCAACAGCAATCAGGCATAGCCGCTGAGCGTATTTTGTCCTGGGATTTGGCCGTGTACGACACGCAGAAAGGCGCTTTTTGGGGAGCGGAAAGCGAGTTTTATGCGGACAGCCAGCTGGATAATTTGGCTTCGTGTCATGCCGCATTACAGGCTTTGTTGAATGCCGACGGCATGGATGCCACGCGAGTGTGCGCGTTGTTCGACCATGAAGAAATCGGCAGTCAAAGCAACAAAGGCGCTGACGGCAGTTTTCTGCCCGACGTGCTTGGGCGCATCGCTTTGGCGACCGCCACCGACGGCGAGGATTATGCCAGGGCGCTGGCGAAAAGCTTCATGATCAGCGCGGACATGGCGCATGCCTATCAGCCTAATTTTCCCAATGCTTACGACCCCGGCCATAAAGTCATCGTCAACAAAGGCCCGGTGATCAAAGTCAACGCCAATCACAACTACAGCTCGGAAAGCGTCTCGGCGGCGATGTTTGTAGACTGGTGCGAACAGGCCGGAGTGCCGTACCAGACCTATTCGCATCGCTGCGATCTGCCCTGCGGCAGCACCATCGGACCGATTACCTCCGCAAAACTGGGCATCCGCTCAATCGATGTCGGCAACCCGATGTGGGCGATGCACAGCCTCAGGGAAAGCGCCGGGGTGCTGGATCACGATTACATGATCAGGGTGATGAAACGGTTTTTTGCTGCATAAGGCATAAAACCACGAAGACACGAAGAGCACGAAGAAAAATTGTAACTATGCAGCGCGAAAGCCCAACATCCCTCTCTAGTGGGTATAGCTATCTACACAACTTTTTTTGCATTATAAATACAATGAGTTACAAAGCAGCTTGGCTCCCTCTCCTGCTGGAGAGGGTTGGGGTGAGGAGATTAAAAACAACCATTTATATCCCCTCGGCAATTGCTCCTGCATTGCTCTACCTCCTGCATCCATGCAAGTCGTCATCCCAACCTTCTCCCTCAAGGGAGAAGGGGCCGGTACTTATGTAGATACCTATGCCAGTGGGAGAGGGCAGGGTGAGGGAGTTAAAAAAGCATGTTGACGCCCAACCTAGTCCCCTTTGACGGCGAGCTTTACTTAATCAAACAGTTTTACAGCTTGCCGGAGTCCGACCGGCTGTTTGCACAGCTGCAAGCCGATTTGGCTTGGCAGGAAGAGGCCATTTTTATCTACGGCAGATGGGTAAAAGTGCTCCGTTTGATGTGCTGGTACGGCGATCCCGATGCCTGGTATCGCTATTCGGGCGTTAACCATCAGCCGCTGCCGTGGACTCCGGTGTTACAGGCCATCAGGAAGAAAGTGGAGCGGCAATGCCAATGCACCTTTAACAGCGTATTAGCCAATTTGTACCGGGACGGTAACGACTCTATGGGCTGCCACGCCGATGATGAAAAAGAACTGGGGCCAAATCCGGTGATTGCGTCATTGAGCTTGGGCGATGAGCGCTTATTCAGGCTGCATCATAAAGAAACCAAAGAAAAACTGGATATTGTTTTAGGTCACGGCGATTTGCTGGTGATGGCCGGAACCTTGCAACATCACTGGATGCATTCGGTGCCGAAAACCAAAAAATTGAAAACGCCACGGATCAATTTGACCTTTCGGACAATTAGGGCGGCCTTGGCAACTGCTCCATGCAGTCGTGATCAAACAGCGCCATCGGCTCATGCGGAACCGGCAAATATGCTATTAAACCACTCCACCTCAAACCCATACGGGAAAAGCCGGTCATGAACGACGATAGACGATCGCACGAAGCCTCTATTCTTAGAGCATTTTTCGACGACCAATTACAGCACCTGCATCAGCTTGTCAGTAATCTGGGTAGCCATATTCACGACGCTGAACTACAGGCGAATGAAGACAGGCAGATTGTCGAAAGTTTCGTCGATGCATCAAACACCAAGATGCGAGCCGTACAGGGCTACTCCGATAAGCTAAGCGAACATGTGCGGGCGTTGCATAGACATGTGCTCCAAGTCGCGGATCAGATTCCGCCCCCCGTCGACTTGAATAGGGATGCATTTGAGTCGGATCCACTTGTCAACGCCCTGTTCGTCAATAGCAAAGACATCGAGAAGCTATTTGCAACCGATCCCGACGCGAAGGTCTATTTACGTTCCCAGAGTAAAAATCAAGCCCCGGTGCTGTATGCGCTGTTAACTGCCGTCAAGAGTGAAAAGCGAATGCTGGGCATGGACATGCACGGAGAAATGCTCATTCGCGAAGTACCCCAACAAGCGGTCAATTTTTCTTTGCACAAAATCCACGCGCCTTGCTCCGGCGGTGCAGAGCTAAGCTCCGCGCTAAAAGAGTATTTGTTCGGTTGCGTAGTGGAGCTTGTCAAACGGGAGATGGTGTCTCGCATGGCAACTCATCAGCCGTTCAATACGAGCGATGAATCTTACGAGTCGAAAGTCAAGAGTCTGGCCAACCCGGATGTTTATCTGGACGCATTGCTTGGCTATATCGAAGCCCCTGACAAGCTGTTGAGTATTGATAAAACCCATTTTAAGCTCAGCAAACTGGGTATTAAATTAGAGGACGGCGATAGCGGGCAGCGCGCAAACGAGTTTGACATCCATGAGCTCACCTGGAGCAACGACACCCGAAACGTGGTGTTGCAAATTGCTTATGTCCGGTAAGTGGAACGCTTTTTGTTCTCCCCGGTGGTGTGCAGTTATGTAGGCCGGAATAAGACCACCCAAGCGTAGCGCGAGGTGGCGTTTCCGGCAGATTCGTGAGGTGGTGCCGGAAACACCTGTTTTCGCTGCCGCTCAAACAGGCTTATTGCGGCCTACAGAGCTATAGCTACGCTGTGGCATTGGGCAGCCGAGGGCTAGCTGGATTTTCCAGTAAATGGCCACTCTTATCATAGGCAATAAACGGGAATTTGGACTTATCTTTTAAGACCTTTATCTCGTTTTCAACAGTTTTGCTCATTTCTTCCTGAACCAGTTGGTGTAACTTGAACATTTCCTCGTTTGTTTCGTTTATGGTCTTCTCCAATGCCTCTAGAGCGGTTCCAAGCACAGGGATATTAAAAAGCTCTCCCCACATGTAGTTCTTTAAGAAATTCAGAAGGAATTCCCATGCGCTGTTGACTGAGAAGTACGATCCATCCTTGCTTTTTTTGATAGTGGCGATTACTTTTTCAAGTGATCGAAGCATAATAACGCTATCGATTTCTCCACTTAATTTGATTTCCTCAAGAATCTGAATTATCAAATCAAATAATTCAGGTAATCGGCTCTCCTTTTTGAAATGCTCAAAAATTAAGTCGAAATCGAATGCAGTCTCGGGGTTTACATCGAAGACCCATTGATAATTCTCTAAAGAAGTTTTAATCGAGATGAAATTCTTTAATAGATCATATGCTGACCATTGCCCCGCTGTGTAGGCCGTTACGAATTTGATTACTTGCATTAGCCATGAGGGTACATCGTTGGAGGAACAAAGCACCTGTAGATCTTTTGCTGCCCCAAGCATAGCTGTTGCACAAGCCATTTTATTGTCTGGGTCTTCACTAGCTAATGCTTTAAGTAATGGTTCCGATGTTTCAATAAGGCGCTGATGTTTCTCTTTAACTAATCTTAAGAAAAATTGAACACTGTCGTTTGCGGGCATTGATGGACTCCCATGCGAGTCAAGTAGGGTACGCACAGCGTACCCTACGAGGATTTTATAGCCTTAAAACCAATATCAGTCCGGTAATAAACATTATCCCAGTGGATGCCGTTAGCTAACTTATAGGCTTTGCTTTGAGCTTCCTTAATATCATGACCCAAGGCGCAAGCGCATAATACCCGTCCGCCTGTTGTAACCAGATCGTTGCCGACTTGTTTGGTGGCCGCATGAAACACTTTGCTGTCTTCGTGTTCCTCGGCAGGCAAGCCGGAAATGACCGCGCCGCTTTGATAGGCGTCAGGATAACCGCCCGCGGCCAGAACCACGCCTAATGCGGCGCGTTCGTCCCAGTCGCTAGTGGTATTATCGAGATTTCCAGCCAGCGCGGCTTCGCAAAGTTCTACCAGATCGCTTTTCAAGCGCATCATGATCGGCTGCGTTTCAGGGTCGCCGAAGCGGCAGTTGTATTCCAGCACTTTAACGGAACCGTCGGCACTAATCATCAAACCGGCGTACAGAAAACCGGTATACGGCAAACCGTCTTCCGCCATGCCTTTTAAGGTCGGTTCGATCACATCGCGCATGACCTTGTCGTGTATTTCCGGGGTGACGACGGGAGCAGGGGAGTAAGCGCCCATGCCGCCGGTATTGGGGCCTTGATCGCCATTGTCGCGGGCTTTATGATCCTGCGAGGTCGCCATTGGCAAGGCGTGTTTGCCGTCGGCTATGACGATAAAGCTGGCTTCCTCGCCGGTCAGGAATTCTTCGACGACGACCCGGTTGCCCGCTTCGCCGAACACATTGCCGGATAACATGTCCTCAACAGCTGCTATCGCTTCCTGTTCGGTCTGGGCGACGATCACGCCTTTGCCTGCTGCCAAACCGTCGGCCTTGACCACGATCGGCGCGCCTTGCTGCTTTATGTAATCGATGGCTTGCTGCTTGTCGGTGAAGGACTGGTATTTCGCCGTCGGGATGTTGTGGCGGATCATGAAGTCTTTGCAAAAAGTTTTCGAGCCTTCCAGTTGCGCGGCTTTTGCGGTAGGACCGAAGCATTTGAGACCCGCTTCCTGGAAACGATCAACGATGCCCAGAACCAAAGGCACTTCGGGGCCGATGATAGTCAGGTCGATCGCTTGTTGTTGGGCGAATGCCAACAGCGCGGCAATATCGTCGACGGCAATGGCGATGTTTTCAACCGACGGTTCCAACGCAGTACCGGCATTGCCGGGCGCGACAAACACTTTTTCGACTTTGGCTGATTGCTTGGCTTTCCAGGCGAGGGCGTGTTCACGGCCGCCGCTGCCGACGATGAGGATTTTCATAATGATACTCGTTAGTTGCAAGAACGACCGGGCGGTCACCCATAACAATTGATTGAAACAGAAAGTTCGTATATTTAATCAATAAAGCGTAAGTAGATTGATTAATTCACCACGAAGACACGAAGGACACGAAGAAAAAAAGGGTAAAACTTCGTGCTCTTCGTGTCTTCGTGGTTAATGCTTTTAAAATATTAGTGTCTGAAATGACGCATGCCGGTAAAGACCATGGCGATATTATGCTCATCGGCTGCGGCAATGACTTCATTATCGCGCATCGAGCCGCCGGGCTGGATGACGGCGGTGATGCCCGCTTCGGCGGCGGAATCGATGCCGTCCCGGAACGGGAAAAAGGCGTCGGAAGCCATCGCGGAACCCGGAACATCCAAGCCCGCATCGGAGGCTTTGATACCGGCGATTCTGGCTGAATAAACCCGGCTCATTTGTCCCGCGCCTACGCCGATAGTCTGGCCATTTTTGCAGTACACAATCGCATTGGATTTGACGAATTTGGCGACTTTCCAGGCAAATAGCAAATCGGCCAGTTCCTGTTCGGTCGGGGCGCGTTTGCTGACTATTTTGAGGTCGGATGCACTGATTTCACCAAGATCCTTGTCTTGAACCAACAAGCCGCCTGCAACGCGCTTGAAATCAAGTGACGCTTGGTTATCGCTGTTCCAGGTGCCGCATTCCAGCACGCGCACATTTTGTTTTGCCGCCAAAACGGTTTGCGCGGCTGCGCTGATGGACGGCGCAATAATGACTTCGACAAATTGACGCTTGGCGATTTCAGCGGCGGTTTGTTCGTCCAGTTCGCGGTTAAACGCGATAATGCCGCCGAATGCCGAGGTCGGGTCGGTGGCATAAGCTTTGTCGTAAGCGTCAAGCAGGCTGTCTGCCTGGGCTACGCCGCAGGGGTTGGCATGTTTGACGATAACGCAGGTGGGCTGGTCGCCGAATGATTTAACGCATTCCAGCGCGGCATCGGCATCGGCAATATTGTTGTAGGAGAGTTCCTTGCCTTGCAATTGCTTGGCGGCGGCAATCGTGCCGGCGGCCGGTGTTTTTTCCCGGTAAAACGCCGCGTTTTGATGCGGGTTTTCGCCGTAACGCATGGTCTGGTTATGGTAAAACTGCAAATTCAGCGTGTCGGGAAACTGGACTCCGTTATCGCCAGGGATGGTGTGTATGCCGCTAGCCTGTCGGGAACAGGCGCGGTGAATGTTGCCCAGGTAGGCCGAAATCGCAGTGTCATAACGGGCCGTGTGTTCGAAGCTTTTCAGCGCCAGATTGAAGCGAGTTTGCTGCGAAAGGCTGCTGTTGTTTTTCAGCTCGGCAATAACCGATGCGTAATCGGCCGGATCGACGATGACGGCGACATCGGCATGATTCTTGGCGGCGGCGCGGATCATGGTCGGGCCGCCGATGTCGATGTTTTCAATGGCCGTGTCCAAGTCGCAGTCCGGATTGGCGATAGTCTGTTCGAAGGGGTACAGGTTGACCACTACCATATCGATCGGCTTAATGCCGTTTGCGGCCATCACCGCGTCATCGATGCCTCGACGCGCCAAAATGCCGCCGTGGACTTTGGGGTGCAAGGTTTTAACCCGGCCGTCCATCATTTCCGGGAAACCGGTGTAATCGGAAACTTCAGTTGCCGGAATGTTATGCTCAGCCAATGTCTTGGCGGTGCCGCCGGTGGACAGGATTTCGATGCCTAATTGATTGAGTTCCCGACAAAAATCCACGATACCGGATTTGTCGGATACGCTGACCAACGCGCGAGTTACTTTTTTGTTCATGTAGATCTCAGAATGAAAGAGGGGGTAAAACCAGCCTTGTTTGGGTATTAGGACAGGCCGTAGAATTCCAGTTTTTTGCGCAAGGTGCTGCGACTCAAGCCCAATGCTTTGGCCGCTTTGGTTTGGTTGTAGCCTGAATGTTCCAGCGTTGCCTGCAATAAAGGCTTTTCAACTTCGCCGATGACCATCGCATGTAAACCCACCGCATCATGACCGTTCAGATGCAGGAAATATTGCTCCACGGTCTGTTTAACATGTGCGGATAAGGGAATGGTTGCGATTTTTTTGCTGTCTATGTTGATGATTTCGGCACTTTTTTGGGATGCGTTCATATTATGCAGCACTGTCGGAGGTTAAAAGATTAAATGCCGAATTAATCAGCGCTATTTGTTGGGATGGACATTGCGCCCGGTTGATGTTGCTTTGGGCATCCTGGGCTACGGACTCAAGATGCTTAAAATACCAGGCTATATGTTTGCGCGCTATTCTAACACCGCTCGCATTGCCGTAGAAGCTATATAGTTTGTCCAAATGGCTTGATATTGTGTTGTGTATGTCCGTAACTGTTGGTTTTTCAAGGTGTTTGCCATGGTTGATAAAGTGACTTATTTGACTAAATAACCATGGATTTCCTTGAGCGGCCCGACCGATCATAATGGCATCCGCACCGGTTGACTCAAGCACAAATCGGGCCTGTTCGGGAGAATCAATATCGCCATTGGCGATAACCGGAATACTGATAGCTCGTTTCACTTTTTTAAGGGTTTCATGTTCGGCTCGGCCTTCAAATTTGCAGGCACGGGTTCGCCCGTGAATCGTCAACGCGGCAATGCCCGCATTTTCGGCTATGCGGGCTATTTCAACGGCATTGCGGCTGTGTAAATCCCAGCCGGTACGGATTTTTAACGTGACCGGAATATCGACGGCATTGACGACCGCATCGAGTATTCGTTTTACCAGCGCTTCATCTCGTAATAGCGCGGAGCCTGCGGCAACCGAACACACCTTTTTTGCCGGACAGCCCATGTTAATGTCGATAATCTGGGCGCCTCGTTGGGCATTAAGTTTTGCCGCGTCAGCCATAAGTTGCGGGTTGGTGCCCAGAATCTGTACGGAACGTATGCCGGTTTCACCGTCATGATCGGCTTTTAACAGCGTTCTTTTATGCTGACGTAACGCCGGATTGGATGCCACCATTTCGGACACGGCCAAGCCTGCGCCGAATTGCTTGCACAATTCCCTGAACGGACGGTCGCTGATACCGGCCATAGGCGCAAGAATCAGGTTGTTTTTAAGTTGGTAAGGGCCGATGTGCATGGGGAAGGCTAAGGGCGAAGGGCTAAAGGCACAAGGGAGGTTTTTTTCGCCTTTCGCCTTTAGCCCTTCGTCTAACTCACTTATCTCCGTCCTCGTTCCAAATCGGATTGTCGCGGTCTTCCGGTTCCAGTTTAGCAGCGTCTTCCGCATAGATATGCCAGAAAGACTTATCGATTTTGGCGTTGTTATAGCCTTCTTTTTTATCATGGGCGAACGGGCACCACCAGTTCTCAACAATCTTGACCATATAGGCATGCCATTCGAACAGGGCGACACTGCACGGGCAGTACCAGGTGCAGTTCAGTATCCAGAACAGTTTTGACTGGGAGGTGCTGGCCTTGAATGAGGCGTCCATGGTAATTTGGTTTTTTAAGGTATAACGATGGCTGGCCCGGTCAGGCAGGAAATCCGAGTAGGTCTTGAGGTTTTTGGCGCCCATCATCAGCAAGTGCCAGTAAGTCATATAGGCGCTGGCAAACACAAAGGGAAGGGTAAAGATGGGCATGTAGACCAGGACCATGCCAATGGCTCTTTGCAATACCGGGATTTTCTGATGGTTTTTGCCGATTTCAACGCGACCGGAACAGGACTCACAAGCTTTCATTATTTTTATATCCTCATTTTTTTGTTGTTAGTAGGGGGGTTATAGTCGGTTTGGTATTATCCTCATTAAGTAACTGATAAATGCTCAGACACCCGGCACAGCAAAACTTTTGCAGGCCGTCACTGGTGGTCAGGGAAAATCCGGTGATTTCTACCGGTTGACCGCAGAGTACGCAGGGTTCCTTATCTTTTGCATTGACCATAAATTGCCCTTACATTTTACAAGCTTGAAGAGACAGAACAAAAAAAAGTTTTCAAATATTCGGTCTCGGGCGCTGCCGGGTCGATGGGGTGATCGGGTCCCTGTCCGCCTCCGGCAAAAAACACCAGATGACGATCTATGTGTCGTCCTGACGAGCGTAAAATCTCATGCAGGTTTTCACGGCTCAGGTGGTGAGAGCAGGATGCCGAGACCAGTATGCCGTTTTTGGACAGCACTTGCAGGGCCAGGTGATTCAGGCGTCGATAAGCTTCGTAGCCTTGTTTGAAATCTTTTTTGCGTTTAATTAAAGCGGGCGGATCCAGTACGATAATGTCATAGAGCTGGTTTTCCAAACGAGCCTGCTTCAGGAACTCAAATACATCGCTACGCACAAAGTGCATTTTATCCTGAACCCCGTTTAGCGCGGCATTATCCGCTGCCAATGCCAGCGCGCTTTCCGAGGCATCTACGCAGGTGACCTCCAAGGCTCCGGCCAACGCGGCAGGAATGCCCCAGGCTCCGGTATAGGAAAACAAATCGAGCACCCGCTGGTTTTTGGCAATGCCCGCCAATTGCGCGCGGCTGCTGCGGTGATCGTAAAACCAGCCGGTTTTTTGTCCGCCCAGAATGTCGATTTTAAATTGCGCGCCATTTTCTTCAATGATCAGCGGCTCGGGGAGCTTGCCGTAAGCCAGCTCGGATTCCAGGCTTAAACCTTCCTGTTGCCGCTGGCTGTTATCGTTTTTCAGGATAATGGCTTCGGGACTCAGC
Source organism: Methylobacter tundripaludum SV96 (assembly GCF_000190755.2). Taxonomy (GTDB): domain Bacteria; phylum Pseudomonadota; class Gammaproteobacteria; order Methylococcales; family Methylomonadaceae; genus Methylobacter_A; species Methylobacter_A tundripaludum. Next base: position 2,833,815 of record NZ_JH109152.1, read on the forward strand.
AATTCAATCAGCGCGGCAAATAGCGATTCCTTGCGCTGTTCTATCCCGGCGGTGGTTATTTGCACCGACAACACCGGGCCGAAACGGTCGACGACCAGTCCGGGCAAGCCGTCGCTTTCACCGAAAACCAGGCGGTAGAAAGGTTTGTCGAACAGTTTTTCGCGCAAAGCCAGTGCGGTAGTCAATCGTTCTTTGAAGAAGTTGGCACCGCATTTCAAGTTGGGTTTTCTGGACAGAAGTCTCGCGCAGATCAGGGCTTGAGGATTGATGTAGGCGGTGCCCAGCACCTTGCCGTCGTCGCTTTTTACCTGAACCAGGTCGCCGGCGCTGAACTGCTCAAGCGGCGAGCGCTTGGTGTCGACCTCGTTGCTGAAAACCCAGAGATGGCCTTTGCGCAGACGTTTGTCTTCGTTCTTTTTTAAATAAATTTCCGGATGAGCCATATTAATCAATGAGTTTAAAAGTATAACCGCCGACATTGGTTTTTGGTGCGGCGATGTTCAGGCTGATTGCGGCAGTCGCATCAGGGGACATGACTGACGTTGCAGCCTGGGTTTTGAGCAAATAGTCTTGCGCTCGAAAAACGCGTCGGGCGAACGGATTTTCAGCGTAGTCGAGCAAGGCCAGATCCAGGTTCGGGTAAGGCTGCGCAAAAGCGGCCCGGTTGCGGATCACCGCTCTGAATAACCGGCTATGATCCGGTAAAGCGGACCATGAGCCCTGCAATACTGCGAACTCGCCCGGATTTTTATAGGCGGGCAGTTGGCAATTCAGTTGTCGACATATTTTTTCCAGTCCGGGCCGAAAGGTCGGGTTCCGGCTGAGCGCCGTGCCTTCAAAATACACTATTTGCCCGGCCAGCAGCAGTACAGCGCTAATCAGTCCTGCGCCCCAATAAGTACTACCGGGTACGATTTCTCGGTCCCAGGGTAAGCGGGGCTGATTAGCGCTTGATGCCGTCAAGCCTGATCCAGTCTTCCTGTTGCACCGGCGCGTTGAACGCTATGTATTGCTGATAAGCGTTCATCACCGACTCGGCCTGTTCATGCAAAATGCCGGACAAAACCAGTTGGCCGCCGGGGGCGACCAGATTGCAAATCTGTTCCGCCATGTCGATTAAGGGCTTTGCCAGTATGTTGGCCAGCACGATGTCCGCCTGAAACGGCGTAAATTGCTCGGGCAGATAGCAAGCTATTTTATCTTGCACCTGGTTTTTTAGCGCATTGCTTTGCGTTGCGGTGATTGCTTGCGGATCAATATCCACCGCGTGAGCTTCCTTGGCATCTAGCAATATCGCCGCAACAGCCAGTATTCCGGAACCGCAGCCGTAATCGATGACGGTTTTGCCGGTTAAGTCATGGCTCGCCAGCCATTCCAGGCATAAAGCGGTGGTCGGATGCGTGCCGGTGCCGAAAGCAAGACCCGGATCGAGGGTCAGGCAAACCGTGCCTGCCTCATACTGTTCCTGATCGGTCGGGCAAACCCAGAGCTTCTCGGCAAACTTCATCGGCTTATAATATTCCATCCAGGCGCGTTCCCATTCCTGGTCGGCAACTTCTTCATATTTCCAGTTGCGCAATTGCTCTGCTTTAAACTGGGCGTAAACCAGCGTCTTGATCAGTTCGGGTTCGGCATCCAGTTCATAAAGCGCAATGACTTCGGTGTTGCTCCATATTTTGGTTTCGCCGATAGCCGGTTCGTAAACCGGTTCGTCCTCAGCGTCCATATAAGTAACGGACACAGCGCCGAGATTGTCGAAAAAGTCGGCAAGCCGGGGCGCGATGTCTTCATTGGTGATAACGGTAATTTGGTGCCAGGCCATGATTTGGAAATGTATGTGTAGGGGCGGATAGTGGGTTAGTTATTCACCACGAAGGCACGAAGGACGCGAAGTTTTAGAATTGCGTAGGGTACGCACAGCGTGCTTTACGCGACTGCATGGAGCAATTACCGATAGCTCAACCTATAAACTTAAAATCTTCGTGCCTTCGTGGTGAATTTTTAATAAATCCCCAGCTTTTTTTCCAGGTAATGGATGTTTTGCCCGCCGACTGCAAACGCACTGTCATTCATGATGTCGTGCTGTAGCGGGATATTGGTTTTAATCCCGTCGATGATGATTTCGCTTAACGCGGTGTTCATCCGGGCAATGGCGCTCTTGCGGTCTTCGCCGTGGGCAATCAGTTTGCCGATCATCGAATCGTAATAAGGCGGCACTTTATAGCCGTTGTAGATATGAGTCTCGCAACGGATGCCGGGGCCGCCGGGCATATGGAACTGGTCTATGGTGCCGGGGCAGGGCATGAAGGTTCTGGGATCTTCGGCATTTAACCGGCATTCGATGGCATGGCCCTGAATTTTTACCTGGTCCTGGGTAATGGACAGTCGTTGGCCCGCAGCAATGCGCAGTTGTTCCTTGACGATGTCAAAACCGGTCACCATTTCGGTAACGGGATGCTCGACTTGAACGCGGGTGTTCATTTCAATGAAATAGAACTCGCCTTTTTCATACAAAAACTCGAAAGTGCCTGCGCCCAGATAGCCGATGTCGACACAGGCTTTGGCGCAACGCTCGCCGATGGCTTTGCGTTGTGCTTCGGTGATGCCCGGCGCCGGGGCTTCTTCAACCACTTTTTGATGGCGGCGTTGCATGGAGCAGTCGCGTTCGCCTAAATGTATCGCGTTGCCATGCGAATCGGCCATGACCTGGAACTCGATGTGCCGGGGATCTTCCAGAAACTTTTCCATGTACACCGTGGGATTGCCGAACGCAGTTCCCGCTTCGGCTTTGGTCATCGCGATGGCGTTTAATAAGGCCGCTTCGGTATGCACCGTACGCATGCCTCTGCCGCCGCCGCCGCCGGCGGCCTTGATGATGACCGGATAGCCGATTTCATGAGCCAACTTAAGGTTCTTTTTATTGTCATCCGACAAGGGGTCATTGTTGCCGGGAACGCAGGGAATTCCCGCTTCCAGCATGGCTTTCTTGGCGGAAATCTTGTCGCCCATCATGCGGATGGTTTCGGCATTCGGGCCGATAAAAACAAAGCCGCTTTGTTTTACCTTTTCAGAGAAATCGGCATTTTCAGACAAAAAGCCGTAACCGGGATGAATGGCTTCCGCGTCGGTCACTTCGGCGGCGCTGATAATGGCCGGAATATTCAAGTAGCTGTCAGCGGATGACGCAGGGCCGATGCAAACGGATTCATCGGCGAGACGTACGTGTTTTAGATCCCGATCCGCTTCGGAATGCACGGCAACAACCTTGACACCCAGTTCCCGGCAGGCGCGTAAAATGCGCAGAGCTATTTCGCCGCGATTGGCGATAACGATTTTATCGAACATGAGTTCCCCGTTCCTTGTGTTATTCAATGATGAATAATGGCTGGCCATATTCGACAGGTTCGGCGTTTTCAACCAGAATTTTGGTGATGGTTCCGCTTTTATCCGACTCGATCTGATTGAGGATTTTCATTGCCTCAATGATGCACAAGGTATCGCCGACTTGAACGGATTGGCCTACTTCGGCGAAAACCTTGGTGCCGGGCGAAGCGGAGCGATAAAAGGTACCGACCATCGGCGACTTGACCACATGTCCGGTAATCTTTTCTTCGGCAGGCACCGCTGCAGAAGCGGCTACGGCAGGGGCTGCGGCAACCGGTGCGGGCGCATAGGCGACAGCAGCGGGAGCGGCGGAATAACGGCTGATGCGAATGGATTCTTCGCCTTCTTTGATTTCCAGTTCGGCGATGTCGGATTCTTCGATAATCTCGATGAGTTTTTTTATTTTTCTAATATCCATAATTTTAATGTCTCTCGGCTAATATCTGATGAGCGGCCAGTAAGGCCAGTTCGTACCCTGTTGCGCCTAATCCGCAGATAACGCCTATGGCAATATCCGAGAAATAGGAATGTTTTCTAAAAGGTTCACGTGCGTGGACGTTTGATAAATGAACCTCTATAAATGGGATCTTGGTTGCCAGCAGCGCGTCGCGAATGGCGACGCTGGTATGAGTGAAGGCTGCCGGATTAATAATGATGAAATCAACGTGGGCTTGGTAAGCCTCATGGATCAGTTCTACAATTTCGTGTTCTGCGTTGCTTTGATGGAAGTTAAACTGATGACCCAGTTCGGCAGTCTTTTGTTCAAGAGTATGCTTAATGTCGCCGAGGGTTTGATTTCCGTAAAGACCGGGTTCCCGAATACCTAACAGGTTTAAATTCGGCCCATTTAAAACGGTAATTGTAGCCATCAATTTTTGCAGTCAGTTTAGGGGTTAAAAAGCATTATTATCTGTTAATTTTGCCCAATTTATGGGGTTTTGTCCAGATATTCTGTTTTTAGCAAAAGTTAGCGACAGAATTCAGGCTGTTTGGAGTTGTTACGCACAAATCTGCTGATTTTGAAAGTTATTTATGCGTTAGCGCGGCAGTCGGGTGGGAAAGCATGGGTTACTCCACTTGGCTTGATTTAAACCAGTGATATTAGTTCAGCAACGGCGTAATAATTTCCAGTATTTGCTCTTTGGAAAACTCCCCCGGATGTCGACTTATGATTTGCCCTTGCCGGTCAACAATGAGGGTATAGGGAACCGCATCAACGCTGTTGCCCAGTTGATGAGCCAGGGTGACACCATTATCGCCGCCCAATAAAATCGGATAATTGATTTTATTTTCGGCGGCGTACTTGGCGACCGGTTCCTTATCCTCCAAAGCGATGCCGATAAACTGTACGCCTTGGTCGGCATATTGTTCCTGCAAGGCGACAAAACCGGGAATTTCTTTAAGACAGGGCGGGCACCATGTCGCCCAGAAATTGATCACCAATACCTTGCCCTGCCATTCGGCAATGTTGCGCTGCTGGCCGGACAGATCGGGCAGGTTGAACGCGGGTAAGGCGCTAGGAGTGGTTTTTTCAGCGGATGAAAAAAGATGCCGGGCGGTTACGCCAAGACTCAGGGCAATAATCGCGGCAATAATAATCAGGGCTGTTTTTTTCATAATGAGGTACGTTGCAGTGATTTAATAAAGGTTTCGGCATCCTGGTAGCCGATGACCCGGTAGGCGGTTTTTTCCTGGTGGTCCAAACCGAAAAACAAGATGGCCGGTGGCCCGATCAGGTTGAACTTCGTTAACAGCGCCTTATCGTCATCCGAATTATTGGTGACATCAATTTGCAGCAATGTATAGCCTTTGAGCGCCTGTTTAACGCGCGAGTCGGCAAAAGTATAAGTTTCCATTTCCTTGCATGAGATGCACCAATCGGCGTAAAAATCCAGCATAACCGGTTGATGGTTGGCATTGGCCTGCTTAATCCGGGCTTCCAGCGCCGCTATTGACGCGACTCGTTCAAAAACAATACCCGGTTCCGCGGCTTGCGCATTACTCACGCCGAGTCCTTGCAGCGGCTTTAACGGATTGCTGTTGCCCAGGCTAAAGCCGATTAGCAACAACAGGCCGTAAGCCAGCATCATCAAGCCTAAGCCTTTCCACAGCTTGCGCCAGCCGGAACTGTTTTCGGGCAGCGGATCGACGGCGCTGAGGTAAATGGCCGGAAATATCAGCAGCATCGCCCACAGCATCATGATCACGTTGCCCGGCAAAATCCGGCTGAGCATCCACACTGCGACCGCCAGCATGATGACGCCGAATACCGCTTTGGTGGAATTAAGCCAGTCTCCGGCTTTGGGCAGCAGTTTTCCGGCGGACGCGCCCAGCAACAGCAACGGTACGCCCATGCCTAAACCCAAGGCAAATAAGGCGCTGCCGCCCAACACTGCGTCGCCGGTTTGGCCGATATAAATCAGCGCACCCGCCAATGGCGCGGCAACGCAGGGGCCGACGATCAGCGAGGATAGCGAACCCATGATAGCGGCGCCCCAGAGCGAGCCGTCACGGTGTATTTCACTGGAATTATGCAGTTTGACTTGTAATGATTTGGGCAGTTCCAGATGGTAAAAGCCGAACATCGACAGGGACAGCGCGACAAAAACGGCGCTGAACAGGCCGATGATCCAGGGTTGCTGAAAAGCGGTTTGCAGGTTGCTGCCGAATAACGCGGCGAGTATGCCGAACACCGTGTAGGTCAGCGCCGAGGCAATCACATAACTTAAGGACAGTGAAAAGGCCCGGCCGGTGGTAATCCGGTTGCCGTGGCCGACGATAATGCCCGATAAAATCGGAATCATCGGAAAAATGCACGGGGTCAGCGATAACAACAAGCCGAAGCCGAAAAAACTGAGCAAGGTTATCGGTAAGCTGTCCTTGTGCAAGGATTGTACGATTTGATCCTGTTCGGAAAGTTCCGGCGCAGCCGGTTGCTGGGCGATCGGCAGGGCCAGGTCGATTTTTTTGCTCATCGGCGGATAGCAAACGCCGCGGTCGGCACAACCCTGATATTTTGCCAGCAGGGTAATGGTTTGTGCCGCTTGGTTGGAACGGATAAGCGGCAGGTCAAAGTCGAGTTCGTCGTGGAAGGTTTCAACCTGGCCGAAGGCTTCATCCTGTTTAGGCGCACCTCTGGGAATATCGTACGTTCCAAGCTTTACGCCGTCAGCGTTAATCAGCTCAAATTGGACCTTTTCCCGGTACAGGTAATAGCCGTTGGCAATGCGCCAGTTAACATGCACGGTGTGATCGTCTTTGACTGATGCAAAAAACTCGAAAGCCTGATCCGGCTGTAGCAGGTCATCTTCAAACAAGTTAAGTTTTAAGCTTTGAGCGCCTTTTAGCAGTTGCTTGACCGGATCGATTTTGGCAGAAGGTGCGGGCAGCTTGAGATCGAAAGTGGTTTTCTGAGGCGGATAGCAAATGCCCCGGTCGGCACAGCCCTGATATTGCACTAACAGCTGCAGGGACGATGCGCCGTTTTCGACGGTTAAGGCAACCGGAACGTTCAGGGTATTGCGGTAAATAACCACATCGCCGAAGTTTTCATCCTGATGGGTTTGCCCGGACGGAAATGCAGGCTCGCCTAACCGGATTTGCCCAGTTTTTGATTCAAAACGCATTTTATTGCGGTAAAGATAATAACCTTCGGCGATGTCCCAGGAGATTTCAATCCGGTCGGCGGCAATCGCTTTGGCCGAAACCTTGAAGGCCTGGTCGGGCGGCAGGATTTCGTCAGCGCCCAGCGCAAAGGTCGATTGGCTGACAAGCGACAGGAAACAGAGAACAATTATTTTAAAGAGTGGCATGAATCTATCCAATTCAGGTATTCGGGTAAGCCGCGCTCAATGGTGACGGCAATTATTTCAGGCAGTTCGTAAGGATGATGGTTGCGCAGGGTCGTTTCAATAGCCTGATAGTGATCTTTATGCGCCTTGATCAGCAATAGATGTTCCTGGGCGGATTCAATTTGTTCCTTCCATGTATAAATAGAGGTCATGCCGGGTAAAATGTTTACACAGGCGGCCTCGTTATTTGCGACCAGCAGTCGGGCTATTTTTTCAGCCGTGTCTTTATCAGGGCAAGTGCAGAAGATTATTTGATGGTTGGCAGGCATGTTACAGGTCATAAAAGCTGGGGCGTCGGATATTATCCTAGAAATTAACCGGAATTGCCCTTATATTGTAACGACGATGATTACAACACGGGTACTTTAGATGAAAACTTTTCAAACGCTATTTCTGGTCGTCCTGATTATCCCTTTTGCAGAAATTTATTTGCTGTTGCAGGTAGGTGGAATTATTGGTGCATTCCCGACCATTTTGCTGGTGGTGTTTACCGCAGTGCTGGGCGCTTGGCTATTGAGACAGCAAGGTTTTGCAACGTTTCAGCGATTTCAGGAGAGTTTGGCGCAAGGCGAGATTCCCGCTTATGAGATGGTGGAAGGCCCTATTATTCTGGTAGGGGGGGCATTATTGCTAACGCCGGGATTTATTACGGATATAATCGGCTTTGCCTGCTTAATTCCGCAGTTGCGCAGGAAAATCGCCCAATATGTGATTGAACATTATCTTGTTCAGGCCGGGGCGCATTTTCAGCAGGCAAAAGCGGCTGAAAATAATGTGTTGGAAGGCGAGTTTAGTAAAGAAGAGTAGGAAAGCGAAAGATTCAAGGCAAAAGGCACAAGACTAAATTTCGGTTTTTGTCTTGTGCCTTTATGACTTAGCTTTCTGTAGAATCGTTTTCTGTGGAGCCGCTTTCAGCTGTTCCACAGGTGTTTTTATTGAGTCCTGAATAAACCGGGCACCAACCTGAATAACCTGTTGCAACAAGAACCAGACCCACCAATAATAAAAGAACCTCACCGCCAGGGACGAAAAGAGAAATAACCAGAAGTGCCGATCCCGCATATAGACGGTATTTCTTTTCCTTCTCGCCAACATTGTGTTCAAATTTAAGCATACGTTTAAAATCAAAATTCATCTTAAAATCCTCTGTGTGTAGTTATTATTATCTTTAGCAAAGCAACGGTTCGGTCTGTCATTATCGAACCCATGCAATATACACAGCTCCGAAAAATGTGCAAGCGAAAAAAATAATGGATGTCACTTCAATAATAGATCCCCTCAATGATGCCCAACGTCAGGCAGTTACCGCGCCTTCCCAAGCCATGCTGGTTTTGGCCGGCGCCGGCAGCGGCAAGACTCGCGTATTAGTGCATCGCATCGCCTGGCAGATTCAGGTGCTGGGCGTGTCGGCGCACAGCATTCTGGCGGTAACGTTTACCAATAAAGCGGCCAAGGAAATGCGCGGCAGGATTGAGGAATTGCTCAATATGTCCGCGCAATCCATGTGGATAGGCACTTTTCACGGCGTGGCGCACCGGCTGTTAAGACGGCATGCCAAACAGGCCAAATTGCCGGAAACCTTTCAGGTAATGGATTCAGGCGACCAGTTGAGGCTTATCAAACGCCTGCTGGCTACGCTTAATCTTGACGCGGATAAATGGCCGCCGCGCCAAGTGCAATGGTATATCAATGCGCAAAAAGACGAGGGCATCAGGGCGCGGCATATGATGGAGACCGGCGATCCTTACCAGCGTCAAATGCTGATCATATATAAAGCTTATGAACAGCTGTGCGACCGCTCCGGCTTGGTGGATTTTGCCGAGTTGCTGCTGCGGGCGCATGAATTGCTACGCGACAACCCCGATGTGCTGGATTTTTATCAGCAGCGTTTCAGGCAGGTTCATGTCGATGAGTTTCAGGACACCAATACCATACAATATGCCTGGTTGCGGCTGCTGACCGAGGGCAAGGACAATATCTTTGTCGTAGGTGATGATGATCAGTCCATTTACGGCTGGCGCGGTGCGAAAATCGAGAATATCTACAGCTTTCAAAAGCATTATCCCAATCATCAAGTCATCAAGCTGGAACAAAATTACCGCTCGACCGGCAATATCCTGAAAGCCGCCAACAAGGTCATCAGCGTCAATGACGGTCGCATGGGCAAAGAGCTGTGGACCGATGCCGGTGACGGCGATTTGATTTCCCTGTACGCGGCATTCAACGAACAGGATGAAGCCCATTTTGTGGTCGAGCGCATCAGGGCTTGGGTCAATGAGGGCGGACTGCGCAAGGATGTCGCCATTCTGTATCGATCCAACGCCCAATCCCGGCAGTTTGAAGAAAGATTGATGACCACCGGCACACCTTATCGGGTTTACGGCGGGTTGCGCTTTTTTGAGCGGGTGGAAATTAAAAACGCGCTGGCTTATTTACGGCTGATGTCCAACCGCGATGACGACGCTTCGTTTGAACGGGTGATCAACACCCCGACGCGCGGCATAGGCGCCAAAACCATTGACGATATTCGGAACATTGCCAGGGATCAAAGCCTTTCGTTATGGGCGGCGGCGATCGTGCTGATTAATCAGCGCACCCTGTCGGCAAGGGCGACCAATGCCCTGATAGGCTTTTTGGAGTTGATTAAGCGGTTTGACGGGCAGGCGGAAGGCCTTGAGCTTTTTGAAAAGGTCAAACTGGTGGTCGAAAAAAGCGGCCTGATCGAGCTGTATCAAAAGGACAAGGCGGACAAAGGCGAAGAAAAAGTAGAAAACCTGGAAGAGCTGGTCAACGCGGCACGGCTTTTCGATGCGAGCACCATCGGAGATCTGGAAGATCAAGAAAATTTGGGCGAGCTGGATATGTTTTTGGCGAATGCCACACTGGAATCCGGTGAACTGCAAGGCGATGACTTCGACGATTGCGTGCAGCTGATGACCCTGCATTCGGCCAAAGGACTGGAGTTTAAGCAGGTGTTCCTGGTCGGTATGGAAGAAGGCTTATTCCCGTCGCAGCAGTCTGTTGACGATGTCGGGCGACTGGAAGAGGAGCGCAGGCTTTGCTATGTCGGCATTACCCGCGCCATGAAGCAGTTGTATCTGACTTATGCCGAATCCCGGCGTTTATACGGACGGGAAACTTATCCCAGACCGTCGCGGTTTCTGCGCGAGATTCCGTCTGAACATATCCAGGAAGTCAGGATGCGCGCCACCGTGACGCGTCCGGTGACTTCGGTAAAACCGAAGGCGCAGTCGTTGCAAACGGAAGGAAAATACAAGTTGGGGCAACGCGTCAGTCATGCCAAATTCGGCGAAGGCGTGGTGTTGCAGATGGAAGGCGACGGCGCGCAGGAAAGAGTGCAGATCAACTTCAAGCAAGTAGGCCTCAAGTGGCTGATATTGGCTTATGCGCAATTGGATGTGCTGTAGGAGGCGCTTTAGCTCCGAATAATGGGCAATTGTCACTGGGTCACCGTATCAGCAAGTAGCCTATTATATGAACACACTTTATAATAGCCGGCAGACCGCATTGGGCTGTGGGTATTTGTATCCGCAACCGCAATGACTCTCGGCTTGATTATTCTCAACGTAACAGATTGAACAGGAACCCCTTAATGTCACAGAAAATTTTAGATGTAGTAAAACCCGGTGTTGTAACTGGTGATGACGTACAAAAAATCTTTGCGATTTGCAAAGAAAACAGCTTTGCATTACCTGCGGTAAATGTCATTAACACTGATTCGATTAATGCAGCGTTGGAAGCGGCCGCGAAAGTAAAATCGGCTATCGTTATCCAGTTTTCCAATGGCGGCGCAGCATTTGTTGCCGGTAAAGGCCTTAAAGCGGAAGGCCAGCAAGCGGCCATCTTGGGTGCTATCTCCGGTGCTCAACACGTACACCAAATGGCTGAAGCATACGGCGTACCGGTTATTTTGCACACCGACCACGCGGCAAAAAAACTGCTGCCTTGGATCGACGGATTGTTGGATGCCGGCGAAAAACATTTTGCGGCAACCGGCAAACCTTTATTCAGCTCGCACATGCTGGATTTGTCTGAAGAAAGCCTGAAAGAAAACATCGAAATCTGCGGCCAATATCTGGCGCGCATGTCCAAAATGGGCATGACCTTGGAAATCGAATTGGGCTGCACCGGCGGTGAAGAAGACGGCGTTGACAACAGCGATATGGATCATTCCATGCTGTACACTCAGCCAGAAGATGTCGCTTACGCTTATGACGAGTTAAGCAAAATAAGCCATCGTTTCACGATTGCCGCTTCATTCGGCAACGTTCACGGTGTTTATAAGCCGGGTAACGTTAAATTGACGCCAAGCATTTTGGCTAACTCGCAAAAATACGTTTCTGAAAAATTCGGCGTTCCGACCAACACCCTGAATTTTGTATTCCACGGCGGTTCAGGTTCAACGCCTGAAGAAATCAAGGAATCAATCAGCTACGGCGTAATCAAAATGAACATCGATACCGACACCCAATGGGCAACTTGGGAAGGCATCATGAACTACTACAAACAAAACGAAGGTTATTTGCAAGGCCAAATCGGCAACCCTGATGGGGACGACAAGCCAAACAAGAAATACTACGATCCACGCGTTTGGCAACGTGCCGGCGAAGTCGGCATGGCGACTCGTTTGGAACAAGCTTTTCAGGAATTGAATGCAGTTAATACCCTGTAAATTGACGAGCTAAGTGAAAGGCCGATGCATGTGCATCGGCCTTTTTTTTGTCCGGCAGGCGGCAGTAACACCGAAAATAAAGGGATGAATGGGGTGTCGTTATGATGGATGTGTCTTGCTCAAATCAGGTATCATGAAAGCAGTTCGCGACAGAACAACATATGACGAATAACCCAGTAATATAGTAAACTATATCAACCTCAAATCATGGTTAGCACGATGACAGCAACAAACAATGTACACCCGCACGAAATCCATAAATTCGGCTCGATGGCGGAACGCTGGTGGGATACTCAGGGCGAATTCAAAACCCTGCATGATATTAACCCGCTACGACTCCAGTTTATCCAGCGTTATGCGGATATTGCAGGTAAACGCATCGTTGATGTCGGTTGCGGCGGGGGTATTTTAACCGAAGGCCTGGCTAAACACGGCGCTGATGCGTTGGGTATCGATCTTAGCGAAGACCTGATTGATATTGCCGATCTGCACGGGCTTGAATCCGGTGTTAACGCGCATTATCAAAAAATCAGCGCAGAAGACTTGGCCGAACAACAGCCGGAAAGCTTCGATCACGTGACTTGCATGGAAATGCTCGAACATGTACCCGATCCCGGTTCGATCATCTCAGCTTGCGCCAGAATGGTTAAACCCGGCGGCATGGTGTTTTTCTCGACGCTCAACCGCAAGCCCAAGGCCTATTTATTGGCTATTTTTGCCGCGGAATACGTCCTGCAAATGCTGCCCAAAGGCACCCATGATTTTAAAACCTTTATCAAGCCGTCGGAGCTGAGCCAGTCGGCGCGCGCGGCAGGTCTTGAATTGCAAGGCATGGTAGGCATTGAATACAATCCGTTCAGCAAGCATTTCAGCCTGGGCAAAGACATTGACGTTAATTACATCGCTGCCTTTAAGCGTCCCGAGTAAATATGGCTGCCGATTTCAAATTATCCTGCGTATTATTCGATCTTGACGGCACTCTGGTCGACACCGCGCCGGATTTGATTTCATGCCTGAACCGCGCGCTAAATATCCATGGCTTTGATACCGTGGCGCCCGAAATCATCAAGCCGTTTATTTCGTTCGGCGCGGCGGCAATGATCAACGCCAGTCGGCCTGAACTTGACGATCGGTTGAAGGCCGCTATTCTGGAAACCATGCTGACTCATTACCAGAATAATATTGCCGAACACACGGTCTTTTTCTCGGGCATGGCCGATACGCTGGCTGCGATTGAAGCGCAAGGATTGAAGTGGGGCGTGGTCACCAACAAGCGCGAACGCTTTACCAACCCGCTGATGGACGCTTTAAAGCTGACCGAGCGCGCCGCCTGCATCGTCAGCGGCGACACCACCGCCAACCCCAAGCCCCATCCGGAACCGATGCTGCTAGCCTGCAGGCAGGCGGACGTCGATCCGCAGGAATGCGTCTATATCGGCGATGCCCTGCATGACATTACTGCCGGGAAAAATGCGCAAATGAAAACGCTGGCTGCACTTTACGGCTATATTAACCCCGGCGATACTCCGGAAACCTGGGGCGCTGATGCGTTAATCGAGTCGCCCGATCAAATATCAACCTGGATAGCATCACTGTCATGCCGCTAACAAATCAAGTCATCTTAATTACCGGCGCGGGCGGAGGTCTTGGCAGCACTGCTGCTCTGGCACTGGCCAAACACGGTGCGCACATCATTTTGCTGGATAAAAACATTGCCAAACTGGAAGCGGTTTACGATGCGATTTTGACCATCAAGGCGCCCGAGCCGGTCATTTATCCGTTTGACTTGGCGGGCGCCAATGAAAACGAGTATCAGGAATTGGCCGATAAGATTGGTGAAAAGTATGGCTCTCTGCAGGGCATCTTGCATTCAGCGGTAGAGTTCAGCGCTTTTTCTCCAATCGCCACATACAAAACCAAAGACTGGGGGCATACTTTAAACGTTAACCTGAATGCACCTTTTCTACTGTGCAGGGTCTTGTTGCCGGTGCTGCAAAAGAGCGAACATGCTTCTATTGTGTTCACGTCCGATTCTTCTGCCAGGAAAGCGCCTGCTTATGCAGGCGCGTACGGCGTTTCAAAAATAGCCATGGAAGGCTTGGCAAATATATTGGCCGATGAACATGAAGCCTTCGGAAAAATCAGGGTCAATACCCTGATACCGGGGCCGATAGATTCTCCGTTAAGAAAACGGGCCTATCCGGCTGAAGATAAAAGCAAGCTGCCGTCAATGAAATCGCTGGCTCCCATTTATCTGTATTTATTCGGCTCAGAAAGTATAGGCATAACCGGCCAAGCTATCGATGCACGAACCTTCTATCTATAACTGAATTATTATGGCTGAAAGAGAAGACGTTGTTTTAACCCGGGATGTCAATATTGTTACTATCCCTGACGGCAATACCGAGACTTTAAGTCAAGGACAGATAGTCACCATTCATCAGGCACTCGGCGACAACTATACCGTGGTCACCGAACACGGCCACATGGTGCGAATTGCCGGAGCGGATGCCGATGCTTTGGGCAAGGAACCGAATCAGCTGCATACGCTGGTATCGGAAACCGACGCGGCGGCGGTTGAGCAAAACTGTTGGGAAGTGATGAAAACTGTTTACGACCCCGAAATTCCGGTCAACATTGTTGACCTCGGGCTGGTTTATCAGTGTCTGGTAACGCCTGCGGATGAAGGCCTGAATCATGTTCATGTGATAATGACCTTGACCGCCCCAGGCTGCGGGATGGGGCCTGTTATCCAGAGCGACGTGGAAAAAGGCATTCGCGCACTGCCCGGCGTCGCCAGTGTTAATGTCGAAGTGGTGCTTGACCCGCCCTGGTCGCGGGAAATGATGTCGGAAGTCGCTCAGTTGCAATTGGGCTTGTATTGAAGTTGTCGGTTGTGTAAGCCGCCCGATGCCTGATGGTTAGCAGGGCGGATTGTGTCCTTTCTAGTTGCGCTGTTTATTTGTATAATTAAAAGCTTACATTAGAATTTGGATGAAGGCAGGATGGCTACTTTTAAGGATATGAATTTGCAAGTCGGGGCACGCTTGCAAATGGCGGTGCAAAATGGCGCCAAGCAGCTGATTTATTATACAGAGCTCATCGGTTACTTAGATAAAGACTACTTGATAATAAAGACACCTGTTGAGAATGGGCTTTCCATTCAAATTCAGGTAGGCGAGCAGGTTACCCTGCGGATATTATCAGGGGTGGATGTTTTTACGTTGACGTGTCATGTCAAAACCATCTTCAGAGCCCCGCATCATTATATGCACCTAAGCTTTCCCACGGATATTCAATCCATCGCATTGCGCGGAGCCATCAGAGCCAAGGTCAATTTGCCGGTGCAGGTCAATGGCATCACTCAAGCCGGCGTTATTGCCGATATCAGTGTCACAGGCGCTGCAATAATTGCCGATAGCGCTCTGGGCGAGCTTAATCAAGAAGCTTTAATTTCTTTCGACTTCCCTATCAAGCCGACCAATCAGAGCGCGCATATAGATACCAGCGTGACGATTCGCAGTATTCAACAGTTGCCCAGCAAGAAAAAAGACGCGCCGCCAAGGTTCTCGCATGGGGTATTGTTTCATGAACTTGAGCTTACCAATCAGGTGATGCTGTTAAATCTTGTATATGAATCGATGAACAGGCTGAGCTAGAATCGCGAATAATCCGCTGCACTAAGCTTATTGGCGGGCTTGGGGTGTATTGAGGTAGGCGAATGTTGTATCGATTCGATATTGTTGTCTGGCGTGATGCGCCAACATTAAAGATAGTGCGAGTTTAGTGCAAAAAATTTTGATGCCTTATGAGTGAAATATTAATATGTCTGCCAATGAAAATGGCGATCGCATGAATGAAGAAGCACAAACCGGAATAATTCCACGCGAATACGGCCAGCCTTGGCCTGATTACGAACTGCTGGATGCGGGCGAAGGCAAGAAGCTGGAACGGTGGGGGAAGGTCATCACCATCCGTCCGGAAATCCAAGCCAATTTCAAACCGGGATGGCCTTTTGCCCAATGGCAAGACATGGCGCATTGGGAATTTGAAGAACAATCTTCAACCCAAGGCCGCTGGCTTAACATCAAACCGCATGCTCCCGAACAATGGCTTATTTCCTACGGAAACTTAAACTTCGGCTTGAAGCTAACCAAATTCAAACATGTGGGCTTGTTCCCCGAACAGCAGGCAAATTGGCGCTTTATTAAGGAACGGGTGAGTGCCGGGCAAAAGGTCTTAAATTTATTTGCCTACACTGGAGCGGCGTCGCTGGTTGCCCGTGACAATGGGGCGGAAGTGACGCATGTGGATTCGGTCAGGCAAATGATCACCTGGGCCAACGAGAATATGGAACGCACGACTGCCGGGATGCAGGAGGTAGAGCAATGCATGGAGCAATTGCCGAGTCATCTTTCCGGCATCAAATGGGTGCTTGAGGATGCGTTAAAATTTGCCCAACGCGAATTGAAGCGGGGCAAACAATACGACGGTATTATCATGGACCCGCCTGCCTGGGGACTAGGTGTCAAAGGCGAAAAATGGAAGCTGGAAAATCACCTGTCCGGCTTGATAGAAACAGCTTATGGGTTAATGAATCCGGGGGCTTTTTTAATTCTTAATACCTACTCGCCTAAAGTAGAGCCGGCGGATTTGGCAATGTCTGCCCGGCAGTATTTTTCTGCAAATCAACTGGAAATAAAACAACTGTGGATGCGGACAACAACGGGTAAGGAGCTGTATTGCGGCAATTTGTTGCGGGCGGTCAAGTAGGGCGATTTCGGAATGCGCCCTACTGGCCTAAACCTTATTTCTACGTGGCAATCGCGACCAAGCTTTCGATAGCGTTATATAAATCAATATCTGTCTTTGGTGTGCGAATAGAAACAATAAGGGCATAGCGCGCTTTTTTGTCGTAACGTCCCTCTTTCTTGCGGGTTTTCCACCAACCTGTCACCGGATATACGGCAAGAACGCCACGCTCGGCAAGTGCTGCCGCTGTCCATGTCCATGTGTCGGAATGCAGTGAGCCAAGATGGCGCAAGGCTGTCCCCAACTGCCAATTAGAGTCGGAGCCACCGCTGGAATAGCTTCCATCTTCCGCATCGCGTACCCGTTGGTTAATGCGGGCACGAAAATCATCATTTTTTTCCTCAGGACGTTTAACATCAAAACGTAAACCATGGGATTCATAACGATAGCGTCCGCCCGCGCCTCGTTCAACAATACCGGGACTAGGTTCGATAAAATAGGAAAGTGTCACACGCATCTCAACTGGGGTTTCTCCTAAATTCATTAAGGCTTCTTGAGGCCAAGGTAGGGAATGCAGATGCATTTCACGCAATTTTGGCTCTCCCTTATCGTCTTCTCGTACAAACGGCTGAAGTTCGTCTTGGACGATTAGGGTTAACGAGTTGGACGCGCTCCATAAGGCGCGTTCGAGATTGGGTACGCCAAAGCCGCAATGGCGAATCAAGTGTTGATAATCTCCGCTTCGCTCACGTACGTCCAAAAAATCGGCCTTCATTTGCTCGGTCCATTCTGCCGAATGCACAATCAAAGCTCGCACCGTTTCCGGCCAGAGATTAGGATACTGGGCCATGAGTTGCGCGGCCATGCGTGAACACAAAGCCGTGGCAGCACTGGTTGCATTGGTTGTAGTCAGTAAACGTTCAGTAAGTTCGTGATGCGTTGTCAGCAAGTTGAGACTGTGTATAGTCACTGGCCCTAACGCATTTTTTGCCACATTTCCGCCTTCAAAAACCACATCCGGTTTTAAAGGCCAATGTTTTTGCCAAGTCCTTGATGTTGTGCTGAAAGGGCTTAATCCTCCGAAAGGAGCAACAGCTGAATAGCCTTGGGTGTCCGCTTCAGTGATGTTAGTTTTTTCGGTGTAAGCCCCAACTGTAAGAATATTCCAAGCTTGCCCTGGATCGTGAATGCTGTCAGTACTGTTGCTGAATGGATAGCCGCCCCAAGCATTAATATCGTCAATATTGCCTCCGGATACAATAATCAAACGAGGTATAAGGCCTTCACCATCCACATCGCTAGCTAGACGATCTAGCGTTGCCGACCAAGCGGAAGGTTTGCCTTGATCTCTATTGTCCTTGGCAGTGATTGCCATACTGAAAACTCGTTGACGATACGGTGCCGAGACTTCTGGTCGAGCGACCGCTTCCAATGTCAAATTGCCGTGATGGCGGCCGATATTTCCACCGTTGTGAGGTAAAATTTTCACGGATTCAAGGCGGTGGGTCACTACAACTGGATCAGAGCTTGCCAAACTGTGAGTCAGGTCACCCCAGACCGCTAAACCGGCCATTTCCGTACCATGACCGGCTTGATCAGCGACACCCCAGACAGGTTCATTAGTATGCAGGTCCTCGACGTTCAAACTTTGTGCAAGTAATGGATGCCCAATATTAACGCCGGTATCGAGTATGCAGATATGGGGTACATTTTCCATAGGCCATTGCGTCCGTTCGAGCAATTCATCGACCCACTCCCGTTGCTCTGCTGGGTTAAGTGAGTCGAAAAATTCAGCGGTTTCTTTTGCGCGTTTGAGTTCAGCGACGCTGTTGAGTAGCATCATGGACTGTTGAATCTGCTCTTGTGTGCCATACATAAGCAGTACACTGCGTTCGGGAAAATGCAGCTCGTCGGCAGAAAGTCCAAAACCGATTTGCCCTGCAACAGAGCGAAAGCGATGGATAGTTGACATCCTGTCTTTAAAAATAGGAAGCCATACTTCCCACCAAATTGGTTCCTGTTCCGTAGCAGGTAAGGCCGATGGATCGTCTGTCCATAATTCGCTGAAAGCGGCGTTGCGGATTTCACTGATGGTATTTATTAGTGGTTTATTGTCTAGTGCCTGCCCCTTGTTGCCTTTACGTTCTGCAATGTATTCCTGAACTTTTCGTTCGAACACATCCAGCTTGCCATCTGGCACAAATACAGTGGCATAAGTGTGGTGGTCATCGTGCCGAACATTTAACAGTTCGATTCCAGCGCGGGCATTAGAGAGGCTTTTTATAGCCAACTCCACATCAGGCAGACTTGAGAATTGGATTTGCAACCCAAGGCCGGATGTTATTCCTGCTTGCTGTTGTTGATGTTTGGCTTCATTAGCGATAGATTTAAGGCTGGATAGCTGACCAAGCAATGTCTGTCCATGAGTGGCACGATCCAATTCGGGGAGTTTTTTGTCTCCGCCTCCTTTCGTTATCGGAGTGTAAGGCTCAGTTTGTGAGGTATTGGAAAGAACAAAATGATATCGGCGGGAGGTTCGACTTTCATCCATAAGGTCACTAGAGAATTATGTTTCAGGTGTAAAAATTTTGCGTTGCTTCATGATTTGTCTTTCTCTCAACATCTTTTTCAAGTCAGCAGAAGTCAGAGTGTTCCTGTCATGGATAACCGCATCCTTAATCGCATCTTGAACTGCGCGAGTCAACTCAGCATGGCTCAAGCCTTCGGCGATTTCGGCTAGGCTGGCCCATACTGGTTTAACGATTTTGAAACCGGACAGTTTGAATTTCAAAACCTCAATGATCTGCGTACGGTTTGGCAAACCGTATTCGATAACATCATCAAAACGCCGGAACAACGCATAATCAAGTGCTTGCGGATGGTTCGTTGCGGCAATAATGACACTGTTTGACTCGTCTCGTTCAAGCATTTGCAGAAAACTATTGAGAACTCGACGAATTTCTCCTACATCGTTAACAAAGCCGCGTTGCGCACCAATAGCATCAAACTCATCAAAGAAATAAACACCACGCACTGAGGCGATGCTATCGAAAACCTGCCGCAGTTTAGCGGCAGTTTCGCCCATAAACTTAGTGATCAACGCATCCAACCGAACCACAAACAACGGAATACCTAATTCTCCAGCCAACACTGAGGCTGTTAGGGTCTTGCCAGTACCAGGGGGGCCGACCAAGAGAATTTTGCGGCGTGGTGACAGACCATGAGCTTGAATTTTGGCAAAATGCCGTTGTTCTTTGATAATCCGCTGCAAATGTTCCTCAGTAGTTATGTCCAACACAATTTCAGCTAGGCGTGCTTTCGGATAAGAAGCGTCAAGCAGTGTGGTCATTTCTCCACGCGGCTGGATGATTGGGGTTGGCCGTTTTTCGATAGAAACAGCAGAGCGGTGTACCTTGCCAGCGTCGATCATTGAACGCAAATCTTCCGCCAGCTTGCCGTGACCCAGTTTAGCCTCATGTGCAGCCACTTGCATTGCGACAGCATAAAAATGACCATCGTCACCGTCGATATGCGATTTGAGTAAGGCTTTGAGTTGGTCCGCGCTAGCCATGGTTGTGGGGTGACTCTGTGTTTTAGAAAGAAAAGAAAAGTATATCAGTATGTCCTATGATAATGATAATGATAAAAAATTACTGTATTCGTCAATGACTTATAAATTCAACGAAGTCCAGTAGGGCACGTATCTGGCAGTTTGGAGGGTTATGGTTGGGAAATGGCACTCGATGGGTACCAACACAACTAAACGGTCGAACGATCAGCCGTATAGATCGGGCATGTAGTTTATGACCAATATGGCGACGGATTTTTGTTTTGCCTGACACATCTCAAACATCCCTATTAAGCCCCTTTATCGATTCTCGACTTCCCACCCCTTGCAAGCCAAGGCAATGTGATATGGAACAGGGCGGGCACCGGTTCCGTAGGCGCTCATGGTGCGTGTCGTCATGTCCAATGCTCGCGCTGCGTCGGCCAACGACAGTCCGTTACGTAGCCGCCAGGCGATGAATGTGCGGGTGTTTTCGTCGGTGGAGGTTTGAAGCAGCGCTTCCAGCCATAAGGTATCGGCGCCGATTTGAATGTCAAAGTCTGCCCATTCGATCGTCCAACCTATGCTGTTTGTGAGCCGCACCTTGGCAAAGGCGGCTGGATCGCGTAAAGGCGCAAGGCCCGGTTTGGCGAAAATAGCTTCCCCCTTATCCACGGTCATTATGCAGCCGTTAATAAAGGTCATTTTTAGTTGATAGTTAGGTAAAGGTTCAACCGCTGCTAGGCGGGGGCGCTTCATTGATGCCACTTTTTCCATTCCTTGATTAATTCATTACGGTTTGCCGTAACCCACGCCATGACTTCATCGCGCAAACCGCGCGGAAAAGTGCCTTCACAGGCCAGGGTTTGCAGGTTAATTAATACATCAAAACTGCCGCCGACCAAGTGCGCATGCATCGGCGGAGAGTCGTCCTCTCGTACCTCAAGTCGGTATTTGTTGCGAAAGAGTTGCTTGGTAGTCATGTTCCAATAATATGGAATAATTCTAATATGTCAACCGCCGCGTTGTGAGAGAAGGCGATTAAAAGTGCGGTTTAAACTCAAGGGAAACGCTCACTCTCTGTACTAATCGGTCCATCGCCATTCCGGCAGAGATTCACTCCGGGCAAGCACTCCGGGTTAATGAAAAAGCCGTTTCAGGCGAATTTTCGAGCGGGTAGACAGGGGATGTGCGTATGGAAAAAACAGCCTTGCACGATTAACAAACGGGGTGATTGAGCTACGCAATGCGTTGAAGCTTGATATTCGATGACTTATCGGCAACTGCGCCATGCAGTCGTGGCTCTGTCGGGATGACGCGTTGTGTCGATTACATTGCCTGGATTCAACTCATAAGCGCAATAGTCGGGTCAGCCCGACCTTGCGTTATTCAACCGCATTGCCCATTTGGGAGGGAGCAATTCCTTTAAGCCAGGCGTTAACTGACGGTTGCTCGGCTTGGCCTTGCTGGTTGATAAAGGTAAACGGCACAGAAACCAGCTCCATGCCTTTGTTGATCTGAACCGCGAAATGCAAATGCGGGCCGGAGGAAAAACCGGTGTTGCCCGAATAACCGATCAATTGTCCGGCCACCACAGCCAAGCCCGGATAAACCTGGGCTTTCTCCAGTTCCAGGTGGGCATAAATCGCCATAGAACCGTCATCGTGCAAAATCCTGATGTTGTTGGCCTCGGAGCTGTACGCCTTATTGGTGCCGCCTTTATAAAAATCATCCTCGGCTTCCAGGACTATGCCCGATCTGGCCGCATAAACCGGTGTGCCAACCGGCATGACTATGTCTACGGCATATTTGTTTTGTTCGTCGGTATGGCTAAAACTTCCGCCGAAAGCCTGGGAAATTTGGAACGCTGTATTGGGCGCTACCGGTGGCCAATAGCTTGCATTAGCGCTGTAATGCGCTAAAGGGCTACCGATGATATAGCTGTATTTAAGTGCAAGCCGCCATGGTTCATGCTCATCGATAGCATTGATCTGGAAAAGACTGTCCGATTTTCCAGATTCGATAACAAACCGCTTGGGCAGGTCGGGCGTAGCCTGGACATTGTTTCGTTCGGAAAAATCGATTTCAACTTCTACAGGCCCTGCATAATCATTACGGATATAAAACTGCGGATGCCGCTCTTCGCCCGACTGCAATAGCCAGAGCAATTGCTTGGTCGCCGGCTTAAGTTGTCTCACTTCGAGTTGTTTTTGCTCGGTTTCCGGCGGCTTGTCGGTAAAATGCAATATGCCTTGCTTGTCCTGAAATTTATAAAGTTTTTTGCCAACGGCATTAAACGAACACAGCGACAATACTATAAAAATTAAGAGTGATGTTTTCATGGGTTGCGTCATATGGAAAAAGAATATGCGCGGTAATACCGACCTTTAATCTTCAGGTTGGCTGGGGAAATAAGGGTCGGCGATCAAAACCGGGATAAACAGTGCAATCATTACCGCAATTGCAATAAACGCGGGGTTAATAATGCCTGCCAACCAATAGGCTATCGCACTCCCCCAGACCATGCGCATCGGCCCGGGCATTTTAATGATTTTCAAAACAAGCTCCTTGGTAAATAGGGTTGTAGGGCTTTCCGCTTAAGACGGGGCAAGCGTCAAGGCTTAACCTTAAACTATGCCGTAGCGTTTTTGGTATTATGACAGCTAATTTCAATGAGCGTTCATTTACAAAAGACGATCATAAGCCGATTTTGAAAATAAAACATGCAATATTCAAACAGTAACTATTGGGATTTTGGCGCCCCAATTGCCGGTATTTTACTCACCTTATCTTTTGCTCCTTTTGATTATTCCTGTTTGGCGCCGGTAGCGTTGGCGTTTTTGTTCGCCTGCTGGCAGAACGTATCGGCTAAGCGCGCGGCCATGCGCGGCTATTTATTCGGCCTGGGCGCGTTCGGTTCAGGCGTGTCCTGGGTCTACATCAGCATGCACGATTTTGGCGGAGCCGGTGTGTTTGAGGCGAGTCTGCTGACCGGTTTGTTTTCCGCTTTTTGGGCATCGTTTCCGGCCTTGGCCGGTTATCTTTCGGTAAAAACAAATCCGGTAAATAAGGGCTCGGTTCGGATTCTGTTGATGCCGGTCATCTGGATACTGGTTGAATATCTCCGGGGCTATTGGGTGCTGAACGGATTTCCCTGGCTGCATATTGCCTATTCTCAGTTGGAAACGCCTCTGTCCGGATACATACCGGTATTGGGCGTTTACGGCACCGGTTTCATCGCCGCATTAACGGCTTCAATGGCCGTAGAAATTTTGTTTGGCAGCAAAAGATTATTGCCGATAACGGTGCTTATCGTCTTATGGGGAACCGGCGGCTTGTTGCGTAATCAAACCTGGACGCATGAAATCGGCCAGCCCCTTCGCGTTTCCATGATTCAAGGCAATATAGCGCAGGATCAAAAGTGGCGGCCTGAAAATAAAATCAACACGCTTTTAAAATATAAAAAGATGACCGAAGCCCATTGGGATTCCAACATCATTATCTGGCCGGAAACCGCGATTCCCGCCTATCTGGATCAGGTTAACGACGCCTTTTTAGCGCCTCTCGGTAACGACGCCAAGCTGCACAATACCGATTTAATCATCAGCGTCCCGGTACAGGAGCAATCCCCGAGCAGGAGCTTCAATGCCGTGATAACCCTGGGCAAGGAACAAGGCATGTACCGTAAAACCCATTTGTTGCCTTTTGGCGAATATCTGCCGCTACAGCCTTTATCGGGTTTTGTGCTGAACAAGATAAATATAAGACTGGGGAATTTCACGCCGGGGGCGGTAGACCAGCCTTTGTTGAAAGCGGGCGGCTACCCCTTCATAACCTTGGTTTGTTATGAAGACGTATTCGGCGATGTGAGTAGCCGGGGGTTACCGGACGCGGCTTATCTGGTTAATGTGACTAATGACGGCTGGTTCGGCAATTCGATAGAACCTCATCAACATCTGCAAATGGCCAGAATGCGGGCAATGGAAACCGGGCGCTTTTTGTTGCGTTCGACAAATACCGGAGTGACGGCTGTTATTTCGCCAAAGGGCGAGATTATCAATCAGGCTCCGTTGTTTCAGGAAGTAGCGCTAACCGGAACCATAACCCCGATGGGCGGCATGACGCCCTATGCGAAATGGGGCGACAAGCCGGTTATTGGGGTAATGGCTATTTTGTTGTTGGGTTTGATGGGTTGGGGCAAAAGAGGTAGGTCGGGATAAGGCCATCCAAGGGGCGTGCCGGAAACGTTGCCGCTCGAACCGGCGTTTCCGGCCTGCAGGGCTGTTTTACTTATTCTCCGGATTCTTCTTTAGCCTTCTTCGATTTCCATTTCGAATAGAAGTAGGCCCCACCCGAGATGACCCCGGTAACCGTTGCGGCAGTCCCGATGATCGGAGCTGCGGTAACGATCAAAGGTGCGCTCGTTATTCCAAGAGCGACACCTATCGCACTGAATCCGGTGGGTATAGCCAATGCTGCACCCGCCGCTACAATGCTGGAAGTAATACCTAATCCCATCGACACGGTTTCTATTTTGTCGGCAACTCTCTTGTGATTTATTCGGGTTTTCATTGTCACGTTCTCCAAATCCGAGGGCTTTCACAAATCGGTGATGCCCAACAAATTATTATCTAAAACTAATATTTTACATCCTTTCTTAATGATCCGGGAGCGGAACGGGGTTTAAATCCCGTCCGGCAGAAAGTTTCCGTGCTAAACAGCCAAGCGCATCTGTTTATTCAAAATCAAAACCCGCTTTCCTCCAAGCCTTTGCGCCTCCTTTAAGATTAGTTAAGTTATCGTAACCTAATCCATGAAGAGACTTTGCCGCAGCATTTCCCATCGGGCCGCCTTCGCAATACAGATAAATGGCGGTGTGTTGATCTTTTGGAAATTTGTCTTGGTATTTCTCGATCTCGTTATAAGGAATAACAAGATCGGTGCCTTTGATGTGCTTTTGTTCGGGCGTGTGAACGTCAACCAGGAATATATCCTCATGTTGCATGATTTGGTTCAATTCAGCCGCGGTTATCGCTTTCAAATAATCAGGTTCTTGAAACGTGCAGCCGCTTACAATGAAGATAACGGCTAGAATGTAATGGCGTTTTTTCATAGCTTAGACCTCGAAATTCAATTGCTTTGAGATAATTGGGGGGAGGGACGGAGTTTAAACCCCGTCCCAGGCGATTATCCATGATCAGGGCGCGTTCGCAAATTCCGATCGTTGTCCGGCAGAGATCAATTATTGCCTCAAATCCTTAACAACCCGCACCACTTCCTGATCATCGGCGATGGTTTCGATGCTGAAACCCAGCTTGGTAACCAGCGACAACATAGGTTTGTTAATCGCCAGCACCTCGCCTTCAAAGAAGGATATGCCTTTGGATTTGGCTGTTTGCAACAAGGTTTTCATCAGTCGGGTGCCTATACCCATGCATTGGCAATCATCGGCAACGACCAGCGCAAATTCCACCGAATGACCGTCCGGGTTGACCATATACCGACCCACACCCAATTCATTCGGCATGTTTTCGTCTTCGGTTACCGCAACAAAAGCCATTTCGCGGTCATAATCGATTTGGGTGAAGCGCACGATCATTTCCGGCGTCAATTCCTGCAAAGCCTGCATAAAACGGAAATATTTAGTGCGTTCGGATAAGCGATGCACAAAGTCTTTTTCCATGCCCGCATCCTCAGGTCGGATCGGCCTGATCGTAATATTGGCGCCGTTCGATAATTGATGATGCTGGATTAATTGATGGGGATAAGGATGGATCGCCATATGCGAATAAGCAGTGAGCTGATGCGATGTTTCCGCTTTAATGCGCGCATCAACGGCCATGACGCCGTGCTCATCGACGATCAGCGGATTAATATCCAGCTCTAAAATCTCCGGCAGCTCGCTGACCATGGTCGATACATTCAGCAACACATCCACCAAGGCTTGTTTATTGGCGACCGGTAATTGGCGGAATGCCTCAAGATACCTGGCCGCCTTGGTTTTGGCGATCATTTGTTCAACCATATACGCATTCAGCGGCGGCAGCGCGACGGCACTGTCTTTCAAAATTTCCACCATCGTGCCGCCCAAACCGACGCTGATCGCAGGGCCGAATACAGGGTCCCTGACCACGCCTATCATCAACTCGCGGCCGCTGGCGGATTTGAACATCGGCTCAACGGTCATGCCGACTTCGGTAATTTCGGGGTATTTTTGCTTGATTGCTGTTTCCATTTCCAGGTAATGGTGCGAAATTTCCTGAACGCTGTTGATATTAAGCCGCACGCCGCCAATATCGGATTTATGACTGAACTCAGCCATATTGACTTTTAATACCACCGGAAAGCGCATCGTTTCAGCGGCGATCATCGCATCTTTGGCGCTGGAAACCTTGATAGTCTGGTTGACCGGAATGTGGAACGCGGCCAGGATGGCTTTGGATTCCTGCGCGGTTAAAACCTGACGGCCTTCCGAAAGCACCCGCTCGACAATCAAACGCGCACCGGCAACATCGGGTGTCGCCAATTCATCGGTAGGCGAGGGGATTTGTTTCAGCAGGATTTGATTCTGGGTATAGCTGGACAGGAATGAAAACGCATCGACCGCAATTTCCGGCGTACTAAAGTGAGCCACTTTGCTGTTGGCAAAAAGATTACGGCCTTCCTGAACCCGTGCGCCGCCCGTCCATGAAGCCAACACCGGTTTTTTGCTGGTTTTTGCGCCTTCGATAATGCATTCGGCGACCTGGGTCGGATTGGTCATCGCCTGAGGCGTTAAAATGACCAGTATGCCGTCGATATTTTTATCTTTAAGGCAAACTTCCAGCGCTTTCTGGTAACGCTCGGAAGTCGCATCGCCCAGAATGTCGACAGGATTGGCATGGGACCAGTGTACCGGCAAAACCTCGTCCAGCGCGGCGATGCTGGCGGGACTCAGTTCCGCCATTTGCACGCCGACATCTTCCGCGCGGTCGGTGCTCATAACGCCGGGGCCGCCGGCATTGGTGATAATCGCCAGACGGTCTTTTTTGACCACATAATTGTTGGCCAAAACGCGGGCGGCGGAAAACAGCTCATTGATGCTGTAAACCCTGACCACACCGGCCCTGGCAATCGCCGCATCGAACACATTGTCGCCGCCGACCATTGCGCCGGTATGCGACATCGCCGCCTTGCAACCGGCTTCATGACGGCCGGATTTGATCAGGATCACCGGCTTTAGCCGGGCAGCCGCTTTAAGGCCGCTCAAAAAGCGACGGGCATCACGGATACCTTCAACATACATCAAAATGCCGGTGGTTTTGCTGTCGGTCGCCAGATAATCCAGCACCTCGCCGAAATCGATGTCCGCCGCGCCGCCCATCGATACCACCGTTGAAAAGCCGATGTCCTGGGATTTGGCCCAATCCAGAATCGCCGTACACACCGCGCCCGATTGGGACAGCAGTGCCAGATTGCCGTCCTTAATCGTGCCGTCGCCGAAGGTCGCATTCAAATGGCCGCTGGGACGGGCAACGCCCAGACAGTTCGGGCCGATGATACGGATACTGTAGCGATGGGCGATGTCCAGAACCTCCTGTTGCAGCCGTTTGCCTTCCACGCCCAGTTCGCCGAAGCCCGCGCTGATAATGATCACGGAAGTGACGCCTTTCTCGCCGCATTGGCGCACAACGCCCGGAACGCTGGGCGCCGGGGTCGCTATCACCACCAGATCGAGATCCTCGGGAACGGCATTGAGATCGGGGTAAGCCTTTAAGCCTAGTAAAGTGTCGCGTTTGTTATTGACCGGATAAAGTCCGCCTTTAAAGCCCGCTTCCTGCATGTTAAGCAGCAGCCGGTAGCCCACGCTTTCTTCGCGTTCGGATGCACCAACGATAGCAACGGATTTTGGGGTGAAAAAACGGTTCAGGTAATGAGGGCCCATTGATGCTCCAGAAATAACGGAAAGAAAATACGGTTTATAGCGCAAAATTCTAGCATTGTTAGCCTGCGGACCTGATTAAATTTTAATGACGAAGCCGTAAGCAGCGCCATAAATTGATACACTGGTGTTTTTGAATTGGCGGAGAGTATTTTGAGACATTTGATAATAAACCAGCCGAGTAAGGCATGCCGCGCGGGCCTTTTAATCATCGCACTGTTCAGTTTAATGATTGATCAACCGGTATTTGCTCATGCCGGGGTCGATCACGACAATAGTTGTTTTCTGACCGTGGGCGATACCCGATTGCGAATCAGCGGTTACCAGTTTCAGCCCGAGCTGGAAGGCAAGCACTTCTGTCATTTTTTTCCTGAGCTTGGACAAATAGTGCTGGCGGTGGAACCGTTGGCGGAAGGACAGGAAAAGACCTGGGTTACACTGGAGTTGGCGGCATTGACTTCGTGGCTAAATCCCGCCGAGGCTTTTACCGTGATTAAACAGCAGCCTGCGCAGCCTATCGGGACAGGTCTGGCTTCGATTTCGCAAACCATTGAACAGCGCGGTGTCTACAAGCTTAATGTGACATTGCAGGAGGGTTCCGGTAAGAGTCGGCAACAGCGCCTTATCTTTCTGGTGGGTATTCCGGTGACTAAAATACTGGTGATGATTGCCGGTGGCTTATTGGTTTTTGTGCTTGGATTTGCCGGGCTAAGCGGTTTAAAAAAGGAGGGTTAAAGAGTGTTGATGACAAAAAATGCGGAAAAAGTCGCATGGTTTTGTCCATATAGAACCTGTTTTTTGAAGAATTTCCAATACCCAATACTAACAAGCGCAATACGTTAAATATAGCCTTCAGTAAGGGATGAAGCCTTTACTGAAGCTTGTCTGACAGGGGCTTGCTGACTCAAAACGATCAAGCAGCAAAGCCCTGCTTCAGCAATGCATCAAACTGCTCAGCCGATACCGGTTTGCTGAACAGATAACCTTGCATCTCATCACAACCCTGTTCGCGCAGGAACGCTTGCTGCCCTTCCGTTTCCACGCCCTCGGCAATGGTTTTCAGGCCAAGGCTCTTCGCCAAGTTGATAATGGCGCTGACGATCACCTTGTCTTCCGGGTCGGTGCTGATGTCACGTACAAAGGACTGGTCGATCTTGAGCTTATACACCTTGAATTCCTTCAGATAGCTCAGTGAGGAATAGCCGGTACCGAAGTCATCGATCGACATACGAACGCCGCGCTCTTGCAAATTGTTCATTACGGCGATGGCGCTTTGCGGATTGTGCATCGCCACGCCTTCGGTCAACTCCAGTTCCAGATACTCGGGCGGCAAGCCTTCTTCGTCGAGTATGCGGGTGACCAGCTCGGGCAGGTCGGGATGACGAAACTGCACCGCTGACAGGTTCACTGCCATAATCAACGGGCCGAAACCCTCATTCACCCAAGCTTTTGCCTGCTGCACGGCGCACCGTAATACCCATTCGCCGATCGGCAGGATCAGCCCGCTGCCTTCCGCGACAGGAATAAATTCCGCCGGAGACACCATGCCCAATTCAGGATGCTGCCAGCGTAGCAAGGCTTCCGCCCCGATAATGGCCCCGTCGCGCATCGAAATTTGCGGCTGGTAATGCACTTGTAATTGGCTGCGATCAAGCGCATGGCGCAACGCATTGACCAATTGCAGATTGCGTGCCGAGCGCGCTTGCATTTCCTGGGTAAAGAAACGATAGCATTGGCGTCCTTCCTGTTTGGCGCGATACATGGCGGTATCTGCACTTTTGGAGAGCGCTTCCAGATCCTCGCCGTCTTCGGGATAGAGCGCAATACCGATCGATGCCGTAAGGATGAGGTCATAGTGCTCAATCCGATAAGACTCGGCAATGGTATCCAGTAACTTTTGCGCCACATGCGCGGCGCCGATCGCATCGACGCCGGGTAATAACAAAATGAATTCGTCCCCGCCCAGGCGCGTCACCGTATCTTCCTCACGTAGCGCGGCACGCAAACGCTTGGCCAATTTGATCAACAAGGCATCGCCGATGCTGTGGCCGAGCGAGTCGTTGATGTCTTTGAAATGGTCGAGATCGAGAAACATCAAGGCCAAATGGCCGTTGCTGCGCTTCGCCAGGCTGAGGGCATATTTAAGATGATCATTCAGCTGGGTGCGATTCGGCAATCCGGTGAGCCAATCGAAATTTGCCAGATAGTGAATATGTTCCTCGGCGCGTTTGCGTTCGGTAATGTCAGAAAAATTACCGACATAATGCGTGGTTTTATCGTCACTGTCCTTAACGGCAGTAATTGTCAGCCACTTTGGGTAGATGCGCCCATCCTTATGTCGATCCATAATTTCACCTTGCCAGTAGCCTTCGCTGTGCAATGTCTTGTGCATGGCATGGTAGAAAAAATTATCGTGACGGCCGGATTTAAGCATGGAAGGTTTGTTACCGATCGCTTCTTCCGTTGAGTAGCCGGTGATGATTGTAAAGGCTTGATTGACCCGGACAATAATCTGGTTTGCATCGGTAACGATAATGCCTTCCTGCGTTTGAAATGCAGTAGCGAAAATACGCTGTTCCTGTTCCGCAAGTTTTTTCTTGGTAATGTCGCGTACAGCGCCTACGGTGCGAACAGCGCGGGAGACGTCTCCATCGGTCTCAAAGAATGTTTGCGACCGCGTTGCCAGCCACCCCACTTCGCCATTCCGGCAAAAAATCCTGTAGTCGATGTCGAGGAGACCGTTTCCGGATGAATTTTGAGCATGCCGGACAGCTTCGATAACCCGCTTCCGGTCGTCAGGATAAATGCTGGCGGTAAACGTCTGCGTAGTTACGAGTTCATCGGCGTCCCATCCAAAGTGGGTGCGCAGTTCAGGGGAACAATAGATCGAATCGTTACCATAAGTTTGTTCGAAAACGCCGGTCCCGGAGACAAGGGTGGCTTGATACAGCCTGTCTTCGTTTAATCGAAGAACTTCACTGACCCGCTCTTTTTCTTCAAGATTACGCTTCCGCTCGATCTCCATGCCGATGCGCTGGCCGATGATGCGCAGAACCTCTTGATCCTCATTGGTAAAATCATGCGGTTTATCGTCCAGCAGGCAAGTGATAGCCACCACTTTTCCGTGATTATCCAAAGAAGGAAACCCACAATAAGCAACGGCGTTATGGTCTTGAAGGAAAGCCGCTTCGGGGAAAAGCTCTTTTACTTGGTCATAGACTCTAATATCTTTCGTTTCCTCAACCGTTGCGCAAGGGGTGCTTGCCAGCAAGCATGCCCCCGCATTTTCGTATATTTCTCCATCCATATACACGGCCAGGAAATTAAGCCGCTCCCCTTGTATTTCGGACAGGCAAACAAGCTTGACTTCCAGCAACTCACCGATCAGTTTGGCCGCATGCTGGAAAATTTCCATGGGGTCGCCCGATAACGTCAAACTCAGTTCAAACAGCTTTTTAAGTCGGGATATTTGGGCGTCTTTCATGGCGGGGTTAAATTTAAGTTGAGCTGCATTCTTGATCTAATTATTTGTTAATTATACCGATTTCATCATGTCGGCGCATTCCGAATCGAAGCGGCGAATGACTGGACTAAAAGGCATTGTGTTAAATCTTATCCGGCATTATCGGCTGCCGGGCCTTGCTGTAAAAATGATCAACCCTGTTCTCAGGCCACCCAAAATATCAGATTCGCTGCATTGCCATGAGTACTGCTCCAGTATAAAAATGAAGGCATAGAAAAAACCTATTGCTCCATAGAAAGTCATTATTATACAAATGCTTATATTGCAGTCTATGATTGCTCCAACTTGAAATATTGCGATGCATATTGTTTGATTGCGCACCGCGAAGTGCGTTATTAAGCCTTATCCAACAGCATCCACTGCTGGGCTTTACTGTAAAAATGATCGATGTCTGTGATCAGTTCGCAGTTGGGCGATGTGGAATGTTGATGCCAGTATCGGGCGCCATCGCCACCTATCCAGACAGTCGAGGCCGCCGCTTCTTTTGCCGCGACGACGATTTGCAACTGTTCAATGGTTGTCGGTTCCGGCGGCGTTCTCACCAAACCGATGACAATGATGTCGGGTTGTAAATGGTGGATCGCTTCGACAATATCCTTGCCGGGCAAATTCGCACCC
This sequence comes from Methylobacter tundripaludum SV96, assembly GCF_000190755.2. Classification (GTDB taxonomy): domain Bacteria; phylum Pseudomonadota; class Gammaproteobacteria; order Methylococcales; family Methylomonadaceae; genus Methylobacter_A; species Methylobacter_A tundripaludum. The sequence continues at coordinate 2,866,104 of NZ_JH109152.1, forward strand.
AGGAAAAAGCAGCGGTATTGCTGAACGGCCGCCAGCAAGCAGCTCAACAGAATGCCGCATTCATGGGGTTCATCGCTCGGGGTGGCGAACAGCATGGCCGGGCTGTTGGCCGATGCATTTTGCAGGTTGTTGACCATGCTCAGCACGATGCGATTGACGCAACAGGTAAACATGTGTTCCTGGGCGATGCTCAATTTTTCTTGATGCCAAAGTTCACCTACTTTTTTCAGCGCGGGCAATAAAATGTCACGGGCGTATTCCAAGGGCTCGCTAGCCACCAAGGCGCGCTTCAACAGCTGCTCGCAGCGGTCAATACGATAGTCCAGGAGGGCTTCGATAATCCGGTCCGGCAGCGGATGCGCCGAATCTGTATGCGGGGCTTGTGTTTGCCGTTGCAGGTCGCGCAACGCCTCGCAATTCAAACCGGCGATTTTGCTGATGGTGTGGCCGTTGCGGGTCAGTTGGGCAAGCAGTGTCAGTTTTTCCATATCCTGTTGCGAATACAGGCGGCGGCCGTTATCGCTACGCGCCGGGGTAATGCTCGCGTAACGGCGTTCCCAGGCCCGCAGGGTTTCGGCGGGCAGTCCGGTCAAAAGGGTGATCGCTTTAATTGAATACATTGTTTATGTTTTGCACAGAAAATAGTTTGACAAATATTGTACATTTGGAGTAATTTTAACGCCAGCTTAAAAACATTAACGGATCAAGCCATGACAGAAGCCGTACTCATCAATACCGCTCATCCAGCCGTTTCGGTCAACGAATCAGAACCGCTTGCGCTTGCCATGGACATGGAGCAGGCCAGACAGAATCTGTTGTTGCTGTTGTTGGCAGAAGATGAAGCGTCGGCGTTATTACTCAAGCAGTGCCTGTCCCATTTAGATAATGGCCGGGATATTTCTGAAATCGTCAGTGATAAAACGGTCGAGGCGATTATTGTACAAGGTGCAGATTTTGTACAGCCTAATCTTGTTCAAGATGTCCGGTACTTGCTGGAGAATTCCGTGTCCAGGTCTTCGTTACTCAAGCTGCATTTCTTGCCGAGTTTTTTAATCGAGGTATCCGGTTTGTTCATGTCCATGACCGGACATCAAGCTGCCTTTAACGCATATCGACTCAAGCTGGGTCAAGCGGCTCAAGCCTTGCAACGGCTTAGACAGCAAATGATCGCCGGTAATGTTCGCTTGGCGGCATTCGTCGCTCACAAACACAAAACCACGGTGTTGAGTTTTGACGATTTGTTGCAGGAAGGCGTGGTCGGTTTGATCAAGGCGGTAGACCGTTTCGATCCTTATCGCGGTTATCAGTTTTCGACCTATGCGATTCCCTGGATCAAACAGGCTATCTCACGGCTGATCGTTAAGCAGGAAAAAATCGTGCGCCTCCCGGTGGCTTTGGCGGAAAGGGCGTGTGCGGTGTTTGAAGCGATGCGCAACGCTTATCTGCAAACCGAACGCTGGCCCAGTATCGAACAATTGAAAAGTCTCTGCGATTTAAGCGAAGACGAAATCAAAACCATCAGAAACTATTACCAAGCGACCCATTCCCTGGATGCGGTCGGAGACGCCGAGGAAGATGAAGGCCAGGCGCTGATGGCGCGCATGAAGCAACGGCAATTTGCACTGCCGCTGGATGAATTGATCGATCGCAATTTGGGCCGGTATCTCGACCAGGTAGTCGCGACGTTGCCGGACAAAGAAGCGGCGATTCTCAATATGCGTTTCGGACTGAAAAACCATACGGAAATGACCTTGCAGGCCATTGCCGATCAACTACAGGTAAGCCGGGAGAGAGTCAGGCAGATACAAAACGACGCGTTAAAAAAACTTAAAAACCAGTTCGGTTACGACCTGATGCTGTTCCTTGAGCCCAATGACAGCTACTAAAACCAGGGTAAATCTTGAGAAAGAACAATTTGGCCGGTAAAAAAACATGATCCACGAAAACCACAAAAGGCACGAAAAAAACAACCGAAAGAATCGTATTGTGGGATTTTTCGTGCTTTTCGTGTCTTTCGTGGCCGCTGGCCGATGACGTGAACATCAACGATCTGGCACGCGGCACGCCGGGCTTTTCCGGCGCCGAGCCGGCCAACCTGATTAACGAAGGCGCGTTGTTCGCAGCCCGGCTGAATCAGCGCGAGGTGACCATGAACAACCTTGACAAGGCCCGCGACAAAATGATCATGGGCGCGGAAAAACGCACCCTGGTGATGAGCCGGGACGATCTGCTGATGACCGCTTATCACGAAGCCGGTCATGCGATTGTCGGCCGGATCGTGCCCGATCATGACCCGGTTTATAAGGTCAGCATCATGCCGCGCGGCGGCGCATTGGGCATTACCCTGTTCCTGCCGGAACGCGACCAATACCGTGCCAACAAAGATAAGCTGGAAGGCCAAATCTCCAGCCTGTTTGGCGGCAGGGTTGCGGAAGCGTTGATTTACGGCAAAAACAAAGTCACCACCGGCGCGTCCAACGACATTGAACGCGCGACGCAATTGGCGCGCAACATGGTCACCCAATGGGGCTTGTCGGATCGTCTCGGCCCCATGGATTACGGCGATAGCGAAGGCAGCTACATGGGGCCGCAAGCCAAGCCGATGTCCGAGAAAATGGCGTAAGTCATCGACGAGGAAATCCGTCATGTCATCGATACCAACTATCAGCGCGCCGAGCAAATCCTGAAAGACCATATCGAAATTCTGCACAACATGGCCCATGCCCGGCTGGATTGGGAAACCTTGGACAAGTGCCAGATCGATGCGTTGATGCAGGGACGGATGATTGACCCGCCCGAGCCGGTTGTCGATGACGTTCAACCCTTGGTCAGCGAGATTGAGCTGGATCAAGGCCACCGCAGTAAAAACCCGAAAGACTCGCAACTCGCAGCGTCTTGAATTTAACCTATTCGGCCGGGCGGCTAAGCTCCGGCCATCCTATCCTCCTCTATATGCCCTTCAAACCTTGTATTTGTGAAGGGCATCTTTTTCCATGGAGATGATCATGATCGCCAAACTTTTAAATCACAAAACGCTGCAATGGCTAAGCCTGTTGTCGGCATTCAATTTTAATGTCGCGGTTATTTTTTTGCTGGTTGTCAGTCTTTTTTCGGCAGCCGGTAGCTCGTTGTTTTTTGAAAATAACAGCGAACTTTATGGGCCGTTGGCCGGCAACTTGCGTTTGATGTTGGTTTATTTAACGCTAAGCCAATTTAGCGCCTACTGTTTTTGCAGCTATAGCCGGAACTATCGTCTGTTAATACCGGTAGGTCTGTTTTGGTTGCTGCTGATGGGGTCAATCGAGTTTTACGGCATGGTAAACCAGATACCGATAGATGAAGGCTACGGCCGGCTTTTTCTGTATTTGGGTTTGTCCAATTTGGTTTACGGCGGGTTTATGCTTGCAAACGGGTATCAGTGCCGGGATGTTGATTGAAGTATCGTGGAAGCTGTAAATCGCCTTGAAATGTGCCGATATGAACAGTTGTAAGCCGACACGGCTATTTCCGGTTAGATGGTTCGTAAAAGCCGTCTTGTCAGTAGTGATTTCAAGTCTCGTCGAGCATCGGTAATGATATGAATGTAAAGGGTGTCCTGTCGCACTTCATAAATGATGCGATTCATTCCTGAAATAACCTGCCGGTATTGACTGAGGTTTAGCTTCTCGAACTCTTCCGGAATGGAGCCGGCGTGAGGAAATGTTTTCAGGTTGCGGATAACCGCTTTGATCTTGTCATAGGTGCTCTGCCAAGTCTCAATGGAGAAGTTTTTGACGATGTAACTTTTGAGTTCTTTCAGATCATGCTCAGCCGATTCCAGTATGACGACTTTCATATTCATTATTTGTCCAGTTCGGCAAATACGTCTTCGGCATCACGGAATTTGCCTTGCTCGATCTCGCGGTTCCCGAGTGCCAGAATTTTCAACAGGGCAAGCGTTTCTTCCAGTTCCTCATAGCTCTTCACATCCATGACAACAAGCTTGGCCTCGCCGTTTTGGGTGATCAACAAAGGCTCGCGTTTTTCCGAAAGTTCTCTGACAATCTCGGCGGTGTGGCTCTTGAGGTAGCTGATGGGCTTGATTTGGGATGAAAATTTCATGGTGTTATTTCCCTGATTGAATTAATGAGACCGATATTAGTCTTAATTAAGTCTTGCGTCTAGGATTGTTGAAGCTCTATTTGATTTGGATTAAATCACTCCATGGGGCGATTTAAAAATTGGTTATGCATTAGCCGACTGATTTTGTTAAGGGTTGTCAGATGCCTGCCCTCCTGCGCAAGACTGCAAGACGCGACAGAACTGGGTGGGCAGGCGTCGGACAAGCCTCGAGGGAGGAAACCGCGGGCTACGCAGCAGTGGACTAGAACAGGGGATGGACTATGGAGATTTAACAGGTGGCTGTACGGGTTAACCTGGCTCTCATGTTGGTCAGCCGAGGCCCGATATAGCCCAGTAGGTCCATCTCACAGTCTATGCGCCTGATTTTTCGTGGCGGTGGCGAGCAAAAAATAGGGATTTTACGCCACCAGGCCAAGCCTTCCCGTATCGGCTCTAACCGCCGATAAACCAGTGGCAGGTGATTTGGCGTTTGGCAGGCACTTGTTTTCATGCCGTACCTCGTTGCCAAGGTGGCGCTCGAATCGGCTGTTTGCGCGCTAAGATTTTGACGATGATCATGGCCGCACCGCAGTCGGGACAGGTGAAAGTCGGCTGGGCCGATTGTCCTACCGCATCGGTATCCCCACCGTTGAGTTCACTGTCGGTCGGCATAACCTGCAGTAGTTTACGTACCTGCGCAAGCTGTTCACGGCGGCCGCAATTGGCGAGCAAGCCATAATGACGAATGCGATGGAAGCCACTGGGCAACACATGCAACAGGAAGCGGCGGATAAACTCGTCGGTAGTGAGCGTCATGGTTTTATGCCGCGTCTTGCCCTTGGCTCGGTAGTCTTTCCAGCGGAACGTGACGCCGCGCTCGTCCAGGGCAATCAGGCGTGAGTTGGCGATTGCCACCCGGTGGGTATAACGCGACAGATAAGCCAATACCGCC
>NZ_JH109152.1:2871256-2936421 GCF_000190755.2 Methylobacter tundripaludum SV96
CGCGGAAGATATCCGCCACCTCCAGTGCGGGACGCACCATGACCTTAGTCTACACCGGTTGCAATGTCTCCAGTGGACTGACCACCTCACGCAGGATATCGGTGGCTACCTGGGCATAGAGCGCCGTGGTCTCCAGCTTCTTGTGACCGAGTAACACCTGGATCACCCGAATATCCACCTTCTGTTCCAGCAAATGAGTGGCAAAGCTGTGCCTCAGCGTATGCATCGATACCCGCTTGTCAATCCGCGCCGCCTCTGCAGCGGCATGGATGGCCCGGTTGAGTTGACGGGTGCTGAGTGGATCGATGGGGTCCAAGCCAGGAAATAGCCAGCCACCTTGGAGCATTTTGCCTTGTGCATGGGCAAACTTCCACCAGGCGCGCAACCGTTCCAACAGCACCGGCGACAGCATGGCATAACGATCCTTGCTGCCTTTACCCTGTTCGATGCGCAGCGTCATACGCTGGCTGTCGATATCACCGACCTTCAGCGACACCACCTCGCTGGCACGTAAGCCGGCGCCGTAAGCCACCGATAACGCTGTCTGGTGCTTGAGATTGTCAACGGCGGCGATCAGGCGAGCCACCTCTTCACGACTCAATACCACCGGCAGTTTGTGAGGTACATGCACCGGGTGCATCTTAGTCAACAACTCAGGGCGGTCTAGCGTCGTTTCAAAGAGAAACTTGAGCCCGGTGAGGGTCGCATTCAGTGAAATCGGCGAAATACCGTGATCAACCAAATGCAATTGATAACGGCGTAAATCTTCGACGCTGGCGGTATCCGGCGAGCGCCTCAGGAAACCAGCGAATCGCTTCACAACACGGATATAACTGGCCTGAGTTTTGGGGGAAAGTTTGCGCATCCGCATGTCGTCGATCATACGTTGGCGCAACGGGGTAATGGGTTTACTTGTCGAAGTCATGACACTGCTCCTATCTTGAAACAAGGCGGATTGCCTCATTCCTTAACATAGGAAACAGTCACACTCTTTCAACCACCCTCAAGCTTATGATCGCAGCCTCAATACCGCGTGAGCGGTTTAGTCCAACGACCCAAGCCAGTCTATCGGTTTAGATCCTTAAACGGTCAATGTCGGTTTAGGGTATTATTCCGGTCATTCGAAATGTCAGTTCCATTATTACTCAGCCCATAATAAAGGGCTTTTTCAAAGCGCGACTAAAAAGGCCGGATACCCAGATGAACACACTTACCCAACTCCATGCTGATATCGAAGCGCGCGTAGGAACTATCCGTGACGACAATCTCGATTGGCTATGCCGCATGGGCTGCGACGGCTGTTGCCGACGGCTCGCCGAAGTACCCCGGCTCACGGCAGAGGAATGGGATTTGCTGCGGGACGGACTGGCCGCGTTGCCCCCGGAGCAGCTTCTGGAAATTGGCCGGAACATCGCCGCGCTGGCCGAGCAGTCATCACGCCCCATCGTTTGCCCGTTATTGGACCGGTCGGCGGGCGCCTGCCAGGTCTACGTCCACCGCCCGGTGGCTTGCCGCACGTACGGGTTCTATGTCCAGCGTGATAAGGGGCTTTACTGTAAGGACATCGAATCGCGCGTGGCTGATGGCGGCTGGGCCGAGGTGGTGTGGGGCAACCAGGACGCCGTCGATCGCCGTCTCTGCGGTCTGGGCGAGACCCGCGATTTGACCGAGTGGTTCGCGCGCTGGAAGGAGGCCGGGTACGTGGCTTGAAAGGGGCGGCATTGTCCGCAGAATATCAATCTCCGATAAGGGCTGTAGGGCATGCTCATCTGTTACAGACAATGCGTAACATCAGTAAATCATTTCTTTACGCTATCAGGTCAAATCTGAAGGCATAGCGCTTAGGGCAAGCGCCCGATACCGTTCCAAATCCTCCGGCGTATCCAAATCCCATTGTTCGCTCAGTTCGTGACGGCGAAGCTTATAGTGCTCAATGCGGTTGTGGGTTTGGTCCAGCACTCGCGTCGTTCCCCAGGGCATGTTATCAAAGAGTTCCGGATGAGGCCGGTTGAGTCCGATCAACACGTAGCCGCCGTCTTCTGCGGGAGCTATCACGACTTCATTTTCCTGATTCAAAGCGGTTAACGCTTGTTCCAGATCCTGTTCGGTTAATGACGGGCAATCGCAGCCCATTAACAAGGCGTGGGAGTAGTCGGCAAGCGCCGAGCAAAAAGCGCGGTGCATGCGTTCGCCTAAATCGACTCCTTGTTGTTGCTGAAGCGTTATCGGATAGGTTGCCGCCGATGCGGTAAAAAAAGCATGGTCGGTTGTCGGTGAGCACCAGAGTTGTACGGGGCATAAGTTGTTTTGTGTCGCCCGTTGCAGTGTTTTTTTGCTGAGTTCGATATGAAGTTCGGCGGCCTGTTCGGCGGTTAATTTCGGGATTAACCGGGTTTTAACCTGGCCGGGAATCGGGGCTTTGCAAAAAATCATCAGGACGGCGTTGGGGTATTTGTAGGTCATGATTGATGGGGTGTGGGCGGTTGAAGAATCATTTTTATACGTAGGCATTTAAGCAACGCGTCATCCCGGCAGGGAATGCCGGGATCCAGATGCCATGGATGGCAATTCTAAATTAGGCTCAAAGTCTTGTTATACGAAATCGATTTTTGAGTTGTTTTTTTCATACGATCGCTTTAGCACATCCCTGTGTTCTCGGCAACTGCTCCTGCGTTGCTCTACCTCCTGCATCCTTGCAGTCGTGGATCCCGGCAATCCCTGCCGGGATGACGGCAGTATCACTTGTGTGGGTATTCATGCTCTTGCGCGATCGTTTAAGTGCTACAGACACGGTTATCGTTTCCGCAACGCCTTAAAAGGCAGCAGCAATAACGGCACAAAGCCTAATTCATGTAATTCGCGGAAAGGCGTTAAACCGATAGCCATAGCCGTCTGAGACTGCCTGGGTTCGGCAACATAGGTTCTGCACAGCCTGTCCCAACAGGAAATCGAAAAGCCGTAATTGCTGTCGGTTTCGGCCGGAAGAGTCGAGTGATGGATACGGTGCATGTCCGGGGTGATGATCAGCCAACGCAATTTTTTATCGATTGCCGGCGGGATGTTGATGTTGCTGTGGTTAAAGGTTGCCGCGCCGTTGAGGATAATCTCAAACGCGATGACCGCCCACGGGTTCGCGCCGAGCAGAACAATGCACAGCACTTTGTACAGCATGGAAATCATGATCTCCAACGGGTGAAAGCGCACGGCGGTGGTGGCGTCGAATTCCAGGTCGGTATGATGCACCTGATGTAAATGCCAAAGCAGCGGCCATTTATGCGAAACGATGTGCTGGCAGTAAATGGCAAAATCAAGGAATAACAAGGTCGCGATAATCGACAGCCATTCGGGGGCGGCCAGCCGGTTTAACAAGCCGTAACCTTGGCCTGCGGCGGTGACTGCGCTCAGATAGGCAAGACCGCCGAGGCTTAAGCGCATGACCGCCATGTTGAATGCGGCGAGCCCCAGGTTAACCGGCCAGCGTTGCTTGCGGCTGATGTGCTGGACTCTTCTGGGGCTGACATATTCCCAGCCGATCATGATGCAGAAAATACCCAGCGCTACGGATAAACGGATTATGGTTTCCAAAACTGCCCCCTGCAATAAAGTGCGGCCAATGTTTCCGGGTCTGCGCCAAAGAAGTAACGCAGGCGCAAACTCCACATCAGCAGTATAGTCCTGTAAATGCCATAGCGCTCCCATCTTCGGCCGGAGCTGGTGACTTTAGCGTTAAGGCAAATCGGCGGGCTGATTTTTTGTAGCGTCTTGCTCAAGGCGATGTCTTCCATCAGGGCGATTTCGGGATATTGCCCCACCGCTGAAAACGCTTCCCGCCTGACAAAAATCACTTGGTCGCCGGTGGCGATGCCGGTCAGGCGGGAGCGCCGGTTCATCATCCAGGCGATCACTTTCAACATGACATGATTGCCGCTTAATCGAATGTCGAAACGTCCCCATTGCTTGTTGCCGAGGTGTCGTTCGATCAGTTGCAAGGCGTGTTCGGGCAGAGTGGTGTCGGCGTGGAGGAAGATCAAAATGTCGCCGCTTGCATGGCTTGCGCCGATGTTCATTTGCAGGGCGCGGCCTTTTTTCGAGCTTATGGTTTGGTCGGCCAAACGGGTATGGGGGGAATCAATAAGCGGCTGGTTGTCGGTGGCGTCAACAATGATGATTTCACAGTTGCTGCGTAACGCCTGCAACGGAAGCAAACACGAGGCTATGGTTTTTTCTTCATTCAGGGTTGGGATGATGATGGAAAATTTCATTGAGCGAGGAGGGTGCTAGTTCCCAAGCTCAAGCTTGGGAATTCAGTATCGGAAGCTCCAGCTTCCCGTTTCGCGAAGCTGGAGCTTCGCCTTTGGGGTTCCCAATCTGGAGATTGGGAACCCGCGTAGGTTGCCGAACGCGGCGCTGGCACGTCACGGACTGCGTCCCCGCGCCGGAGTCTGGGAACGCTACAAAACTTCGTGTCCTTCGTGCCTTCGTGGTGAATAAAGAATTTTGAGTCGCCCCCACAATCACCCCGTCTGATGCTGCAAAGCCGCTCTGATACACCGCAAAACCCCATAACTGTATTGCCCCTCAAACAGATCATAAACCGGCTTAAGCGCGTTCCGCTGGTCTTCGGGCAAGTTGATAATCGCTTCCTCTATCCGGCTGATTTCCTGCTCGGGCAATTCAACGACATCGGCCAGTACCAGCATCCCTTGCTCCAGGGACTGGGCCAGATGCCCGTATATGGTGGTGTCTTGCAACTCTCTTTGCTGGGCGATCTGCTTGACGCTGTAACCCAGCCGGAATAAGGCTACCGATTCGGCCATAGTATCCGACAGGCCGATCGGCCCGTTTTTGTTGATGTCGACAAATTCGCTGATCACCGCCAGGAATTCATCGGCGTAAAGTTCCAGTTTGCGTTCGCCGATACCGGACAGCAGGCCCATTTGCTGACGATTGGTCGGTTTGGCTTCCAGCATCGCCATCAAGGTTGCATCATGAAAAATAACATAGGGCGGCACATCCTGGGCATCGGCGATCATCTTGCGCTTGGCGCGCAACGCATTCCACAACAGGGTATCGTCGGTTTTAGCGAACTCCCGGCCGGTTTTTTTGCTGCCTTTAACTTTCTCGGCTTTCAAATCCTTGCGCAACATCAGTTGCTGTTCGCCGCGCAAAACCGGCCGACAGGATTCGGTCAGCTGCAACGCGCCGAAGCGGTCGAAATCCACGGCGACCAGTCCCCGTGCGACCAGTTGCCTGAACACCGAATGCCATTGCTGTTCTTCAATATCAACGCCTATGCCGAAGGTCGATAGCTTGTCGTGAGCGGCTTTGACAATCCGCTCGGTAGCCTTGCCGCGCAACACATCGATCAAATAGCCGACGCCGTAGCGTTGCTGGGTGCGATGGATACAGGACAACGCCTTCTGGGCTGCCACCGTTCCATCCCAGGTATTGACCGGTTCCAGGCAGGTGTCGCAATTGCCGCAGGGCTGCTCAAGCAGGTCGCCGAAATAACCGAGCAAAGCCTGGCGACGGCAATGAACCTGCTCGCATAAGGCCAGCATCGCATCGAGTTTGTGGTATTCAATGCGCTTGTGCGCTTCATCGGCATTGGAGTCCTGCAGCATTTTTCGCAACGTGATCACATCCTGCAAGCCGTAAGCCATCCAGGCGTCGGCGGGCAAGCCGTCGCGCCCGCCCCGGCCGGTTTCCTGGTAATAGGCTTCAACGCTTTTGGGCAAATCCAGATGCGCGACAAAGCGGACATTGGGTTTGTCGATGCCCATGCCGAACGCGATGGTCGCGACAATCACCAAACCCTCTTCCATTAAAAACTGGTGTTGGTGTTTGGCGCGCAAACCGGCGTCCATGCCGGCATGGTAGGGCAGGGCGTTGACACCTTTGGTTCTGAGCCATTCCGCGGTGGCATCGACTTTCTTGCGCGACAGGCAATAGACAATCCCGGCATCACCGGTATGTTCGGCGCGAATAAAGTCGATCAGCTGATCGCGGGCATTTTGTTTTTGCACGATCCGGTAACGGATATTGGGACGGTCGAAGCCGCTAAGATAAAGCTGTGCCTGCTCCAGATTCAGGCGTAATTTGATTTCTTCGCGGGTTTTGTCGTCTGCGGTTGCGGTCAACGCGATGCGGGGAATGTCCGGAAAACGCTCATGCAGCAGGGACAGTTGCAGATAATCGACCCGGAAATCGTGTCCCCATTGGGAAACGCAGTGCGCTTCATCAATCGCAAACAGGGCGATTTTGATGCGTTCGAAAAGTGCGCCGGTACGCGCCGAGGTCAATCGTTCCGGCGCGATGTATAGCAAATCGAGTTCGCCGTTAAGCAACTGCTGCTCGATTCTTCGGGATTCTTCAAGCGATAAGGTTGAGTTGAGGAAAGCGGCTTTTACACCCAGTTGCAGCAAGGCGCTGACTTGGTCCTGCATCAACGCGATCAATGGTGAAATGACGATGCCTACGCCGGGCCGGATCAGGGCCGGAATCTGGTAGCACAACGACTTGCCGCCGCCGGTCGGCATCAACACCAAGGCATCCTGCCCGGCTATCAGCTGCTCGATGACGTCCTGTTGCTGGCCTCTAAATTTGTCATAACCGAAAACGGTTTTGAGGATTTCGATTGGTTTGTTATTCATAACGCCTTTTTATCAGTTGGGTAGGCCGGAATAAGGCCATCCAAGCGCGTAGCGCGAGGTGGTGTTTCCGGCGAATTCGGCGCGAATTTAGATAGTGATTGCCGGAAGCACCAGTTCTCGCGGTCGCTCGAACCGGCTTATCTCGGCCTACATGCTCACCGTCTCTCCAGCTTGGGAATCGCTATCGCTTCGCGGCCGCCTTATAAACAGCGTTGCGTTCACGCTTGCCAACAGCCACTACAACGACGATTAACTCAGCATCCCTCACTTCGTACACCAGCCGAAAGCCCATATTACGGAGTTTGATTTTATATCGGTTTTTTTGTCCCGAGAGTTTTGAAGCCGGAACGTGCGGGTTGGCGAGCCGTTCTTCCAGCTTACTTTTGAATTGTTCCCGTACCGTGTTATCAAGTACGTGCCACTCTTTAAGCGCATCTTCCTTAAAAGCAAGGCTGTAAGCCATAAGTATATAGTTCCGTACGCTTATAAGTCGGACAAATTGACTTCGATTTCAGCTTGATTTTCGCGTGCGTCGGCGATGGCGTTCAGCTCCATATCTTCCAGTTTTTCTAGTAAGGCTTCATAGGCTTTGGCAGGGATGCAATAAAAGGCGGGCTCATTGCGATTCAGAATGGCAACGGGAAAGCCTTCGCCCGCTGCCACCGTACCCATGGGATTCTTTTTTAATTCCGAGACGCTTGCGGAGGTTTCCGCCAAAATGATGTGTGCCATGACAAACTCCAAAGCTGTATATTGGTGCTCATAATAGTACGTTTATTAGCATCCCTCAATCTAAATCCCTTAGATGGAATGGTCGGCTGGTTCCCAATCTTCAGCGTAATCCTGTTTTAACGACCTTTAATTTTTGGCATGCTTTCTTTTGTTAATTAACTTTTGGATATAGCCGGTAAAGTCTTCATTATTGGGTAATGGATAATCGTGGGGAGAGTAAGGTTTGTCTGTGGGGTTAATTAACTGCTCGAAACGGTATTGTAAAAAACGGTAATGATGTCTTTGTGAAAGCGCCAATCCCTTTTTGTAGATACTCTCAAACTCGTCTTGACCTTGTTCTTGCAGAAACTTGGCATAAAAATACAGCGCTTCAACATAATAATATTTGATATGCTCAAGTTGCTCTATGGCTTGTTGATATAACTTATTGCTGGTTTCTCCATCCGGCTCAATAAAAGCTAGCATTAGATTTTTAAGCCCGCGGGCATAGGGGTTAACTATGACCAGTTTTTCAATGTTTTCACGAGCTAACGGCATTATTTTTGAGCGGGTATAAGAAACCTGCATACGTTCAAGATGGTCTTTATCATAGAGTTTCGCCAAGTAGTTATCGATTTCTTTATAAGCTAGTAAACCTAAACTGGCACGAACTTCCAGGGGAAAAAAATTATCCTGATAACTCTCAGCTAATTGTTGGTGAAATTCACCTAAATATAATGAGAAAGCTGGAAAACCAATCCTAAAAATATCATTTTCTTTCTCATGTTTTGCCTCATATAACGCCTCACCTTCCATTCGATAAATATTGAGTGCATTATCAACCAAAAGTCGTTCGTTGACTTTTGATCTATCCAATGAAGCCAACGACTCCAGCGGAGCCAGTTGTTTTAATTCATCAAAGGCATTTTTAAAGTTACCATCAAAATAGCGAGCAGTAAGTAATATTGAGTTTACACAGAATCTATCCATGTTATCAAAGTCATTAGACCGGATACTGAGCTCGCGAATAAAACCTTTTAATGAACAAATATGTACGAAGAAACTTTTTAAATCAGCAAGAAAATCTAATAATTCTGATGTATCAATAGCAACTTGATTGCAGTAAGAGATACTTTTTAAAAAATTACCTTGTTGGCTATTGAATATTTTTAAGGCATGGCTTTTGTTTTCTTCTAGGTGATTTGCTAAAGCATCAGCCAGAGATAAGTTATATTCAAAAGCGTTTTGATAATAATTAGTATAGTTATCCCGTTGATGTAACTGTACTTCGGCAAACTTACCAACTATCGATTGCAACTTAATCTGACCGGTATTGTTTTCCAGCATGGATTTATTTTCCAGCGATTTAATGATCTTGTCGGTGATTATCGATTTATGAGGTACACCGCTTTTGTTCCGTTCACTGGTTAATCGTTTAAATGTTTCCAGATTTATCCCATCTGGGAATAGTGATAATAATTCAAAAGCTATTTTCTCATCATCGGTTAAATGATTATATGAATAAAGGATTGACCCATAGATTGATTTCTTTCTGGCGATATTAAGGTCTGATTTGTCATCAAATAGCTCTAATTCAGTCTCACTTATCTTGCTAAAAAGGTTAGTTTCCAGCTCTTCTTTTAATGCGCTTAGGCTTTTACCTTTAGGCATATTTCCGGTAATTAATTTGATTGCCAGCGGATTATTATCCAACAGGTTTTCAAGAATATCCTGCCGCAATAGAGCGATTTCATCGGCGGCAATTTTGCGTTGCTCAATACCCGAGGTAAATAACTCAAATGCTTCATCCGTGGTAAATTGGCGCATTTCATAAACGATTTCGCCCTCAATTTGCAGTGTTTCCCTTGAGGTGACGACCAGGGTGGCATAGTCACAGATAAACGATAGAAAAGCTTTTATTTGCAGGGTGTCATCGAGATAGAGCAAGGTTTCCAGGTTGTCGATAATAATTAGCCGGGGTTGACGGTCGTGATGCTCCCGTAAGTGCTGTTGGGCATCTTCGGCTTGTTCAAGGTTAAAAGCACTGGTCACTTTGTTTTTAAACTGCTGACAGTCGGTAATAAATTCACCATCAACGAAGTTGATTCCGCCTGCAAAATAACCTCGGTCAGCTAAGGCGACAGTTAGTTTTTTTATTATGGTTGTCTTGCCTATGCCGCCGGAACCTTTAATGGTCAATACGCCACTCTGATCTTCCAGCGATAATAGTTTCCGGCAAATTTGTTCAAGATCATTTGTTCTCCCGATAAAGTTGCGTACTGTTTTTGGGTCTATGTTGTCGGGTAGCGCTGTTTTTTGCTGGTGAAAATGATTATTGGGCTTTTTCTCTGTTAAAGGGGAAAAACTAAACGCTTCAGAGTTACGCAGTTGAGCATTATTAAAACAGTTAAGATTGTTTCTCTTAAATAACTGAAATATAAGGCCTGCCAACGCGCTTTTTTCAAGTTTTGGCAAGATCAGTGTGGGTAGTCTTAATGCTGAGGTGCTGGTTTCATTGGGTAGTTGATCAACAAAAATAAAAATCCCCGACACTGAGTCATTGCCGATTTGCTCTTCAAGCTCAGTGAATGACATGTTTTGACTGCACAGATGCTCATTTTCTATCAGTAGCTTGTTTTTGATGACTTTTGACAGAATTAATACATAGTCATAATCTTGCAGTTTGTTGAGGTTTTCAACGCTCAGGCAAAAATGATCGATGGAGCAGGGTATTTTTTTAAACTCTTTGAGTAAGTTGGCATAACGGTCTTTTTCACGATCATCCGAGGTTTGATCTAAAGGGTTGGCAGAGAGTAAGGCGATTTTTTTGTGGTTAATAGTTGGCTGCGGTGGAGATTGCGCCTCGATAATGGGTTTTGATTGCTGAGGAGAGTGATTAGCTAACTCCTCAATTAGTTTTACTAAGGGATCGCCAAAGTCTTCAAAAGGTATTAGCTTAATATTGGTTCCTTTGAGTTTGGCTTTAATCAGAGCTTCTTCATCTTTATGAACTAGCGCATAGTGCGGCCCGGTATTTTCAGCAAATAAAATTTGTTCTTGATGAATTTCGGAGAGTAATTCGGCATCATCCAGGCTGCATCCTATAAACAATAAACTCTGAGTTGTACTTACAGTCCTAAACGTCTTTAAAGCGGCTTTGTAGTCGCTTTCAGTGCCAGCGGCAGTGGCGTATAGTTTTTGGTAACCCTTAGGCGTAAGGATGAGTTCGGCACAATTATCAATATGTCCATGCAGATGCCAGACTAAAGGCTTGTCGTGGTTGAGCTTTTGAAAATCGGCTAATTCAGCTAATGAATGATTGTGAATTATCGAGACTTGTGCGGGTTGTTTATACGCCCATTGCAGGGTCTTATCATAGTTTAGGGTGATAATTTGGTTGCTAAGCCGCCAGATTGCCTGGGGCAGGGATGCGCTGCTAGGATTTAAAGAATCAAGTGCTGGGTCAAATTGAGATTTGAAAAAGGTATTCCAGTTGGGGCCTTTTAGGCCTTCATAAGCATATCTTGCGGCCTGCTGATAGTCTTGTTTGTCTAAAAATATTTCAACTAATTGAGCATCACTTTTTTCGGTCTGATTCCCTAGGAGGCTGTCGGATTAATAGAGCGAGCCTCCCCACTTAATCACGATTAAAATTTAAAAAAGTGGTTTATTGGGATTTTTAATGCCCATAGTTCTGTTTTATGGGCAGCTCAATGCTCTTTTTCCTCTCTCACCCTCTTAATACATGCATTCTTTTTAAATTCCAGCCTATACAGACTAAATTCCATTCACTTTGGACGGATTCCAGGCCTCGAAGCTGGAATTGCCTGAATCCCTGGACGTGTTTAATGATGCCAAACACGGTTTCGACAGTAGATTTTCGCTTGCCGTAGAGTGCTTTGCCCGCTTTGGTTGTTAAGCGATGGGTCATGGCCTCAACCGGCGGTAAGGTGCTTTCGCCTATTTCCGGCTGATGCTGAAACCGGGCGTCAAGGGCTTGGTTATGGCTTTGCCGCTTTTGGGCGATGTACGGTTTTATCTTTGCATCAGCACACGCCTTTACATTGGCTTGGCTGAAGTAGCCGGTGTCGGCCAACAGGTTGTCAACACTCCCCAAGCATTCCGGGAGCTGTTCCAGTTTGGCTAAGGCCGGTTCGATTTCTTGTTTGTCGTTGGTGTGTTGGGTGATGTGATGAGCAACGATCAGGTGGGTGGCAATATCAACACTGGCTTGGGCGTTATAGGCTTGTTCAAAACCATTAGGGGTCGGCATGATGCGGGACTCTTCATCGGTCAGGCTGACTTGATCTTTACCTTGAGGCGCATCGGTAGGCGCTTGGGGGGCTTTGCCGCCCATTTTCTTGCCGGTTTCACTCAGGTGTTGTTCACGCTTAGCCTGCTTTTCGTCATACTCGGCCTTTTCTTGCGCGTAACGCGCCTTGGCACGGGCCTGGATTTCCTGTTTGGCTTTGGCAATCACTGCTAAACGGTCTTGGCGGCGTTTGAGTTCCTTGGGTACATCCATGTCTTCTGGAAGCGGGGAATTGTCGGCGGCTTCAGCCAGTTTCATCAAGGTTTCAACTTCCTGTTTGAACTGGGCTTCCAGTTGATTGGCGTAATCCCAGCTCAAGGCTTTATGCTTGCTGGCATTGGCTTTAATCTTGGTGCCGTCCAGGCTCACCGTACCCAGCTTAAGCAGCCCCAAGGTTTGTGCAAGTACCAATATCTCGACAAATAGGCTTTCGATCTCTTTGCCAAAGCGCTTGCGAAAGCTGTTGATGGTGTCGTGATCTGGGTTTTCGTTGGCGCAGATGTATTTAAAGGCCATCGAGTCATGAGTGGCTTTCTCCAGTTTGCGACTGGAAAATACGCCGGTCGCGTAACCGTAGAACAGCAACGCCAACAGCATCGCCGGATGATAGGGGCGCTTTCCTTTGCCCGCATAGACGGCTGATAGCGTCCGTAAATCCAGTTGATCGACAATCTCGACAACAAAACGGGCCATATGATCTTCAGGCAAATAATCCTGAACACACGGGGGCAGAATGTAGGGGGTATCGCGATCAATCAGGATGAATTGGGTAGCCATTTTTGTTTTTTGATTTGGTGTTTCGATAGGGTTATTTTAACACTTTTTGCACTGCTAAATCCGACAGTCTCCTAGCTCAGTTGCTGCTAGCCTGAGCAACTCAGTCCAGCTAGGAAATACCGGATCACCTTTTTTATTTTTTATTGATTTTGATACGCCTGCTCCTACTATGGGAATCAGCCGCTTTGATTTGATGGCTTCTTGTAAACTTTGGGGAATGTTGTCCATTTAGGGGTAGGGGCTTTGCCTAATATCAATTTAATTGGTGCGCATTATGCCAGAGGTTTGGCTACACACGTAAACCTGAATGGTTGCCTTGCAAGAAATGACAAGCTTAGCTTGTCACATAAGGTACGAAATACAGCATCAATTTAAGACAAGTCGGTTTCAAAAGGATTTGTAACGGTCAATTGACCATCAAATACTTGTCCGTGCTGCATATCTTCGGAAAATAACGTCCGGCAATCTGCAAGCAATGCGGCGGCAATAATCAGGCTGTCCCAGTGCGATAGCGAATATCGTTTTGCCAAGTCGATGGCTTTACGAATCGTGTCGGTATCGACGGCTACCACTTCGCATAAATCCAGCAAACTTTCGGCTATTTCGTGAGCTTCCGATAATAAAAAACCATGTTTTCTAATCAAAACACTAACTGTTTCATTGACTACTTGGGTACTGATTACCGGTGCATCCTGAATGATTTCAATGGCGCGGGACGATTTATCCTGATCTTGCGATTCGGCGTAGATAAACAGGTTGGTGTCGGCAAAGACTCTAGCGGTCATAGCACTCTTCGCGGTTAAATTTGCCTGCTTTGAAGCGACCGCGATATTTCGCCAAAGTGGCTAGTGCATTTTCTCTGCGTATACGCTCATCATCGGCTTGTTTGGCCTTTAAGCTTTCAGCAAAATCGAGTACCTCGGCAGCGGTGTGTTCGGGTAGAGTTTTGACGGTTTCATAAATGCGTTCGGCAATGTTCATTAGATTAGCTCATTGGTTGAGTTATTATGAAGAAATCCATTCGCGTGGATATAAAACAGCATGCATCCACTGACTCATTGCTACTATACCAGATTCGAGAATTGCGACCTTCTGGATTTGAAGAGCAGTAGGAATAGAGTCGTGCAATTCGGTTTTTAATTCCCCTCACCTCACCCCTCTCCATCAGGAGAGGGGGAACCTCACAACGGCTCAAACAAAGCCGTCAAATCCTCCGCCGTCAGCTTCAAGGATTCCTCTTTTGCCCCGCCTTTGTAAATGCCTTCGGCCAGCGCGCGCTTTTTGTCCTGCATGGCGATGATTTTTTCTTCCACGGTATTTTCGGTAATGAGTTTGTAGACGAACACCGGTTTGTCCTGGCCTATTCGATGGGCGCGGTCTGCGGCCTGGCTTTCTGCGGCGGGGTTCCACCACGGATCGTATATGATCACGGTATCGGCTTCGGTCAGGTTTAGGCCGACCCCGCCCGCTTTCAGGCTGATCAGGAACACATTCACCTCACCGCTTTTAAACCGTTCGATGGCTTCATCGCGATTGCGGGTTTGGCCGGTCAGTTTGGCATAGCCGATTTTCATGTCGTTTAGTTCATTTTCAATCAGCCCAATCATCCGTGTGAATTGAGAGAACACTAAAATCCGGCGGCCTTCTTCCAGCTGTTCCGGCAATAGCTCCATCAGCAGGTCGAGTTTGGCGGATTCCTGCACTTTTTGCGCTTCCTTTAGCGACAGGGTGCGCGGGTCGCAGCAGGTTTGGCGAAGTTTAAGCAAGGCATCCAGGATGGTGATGTGGCTGCGCGACAGGCCTTTTTGGGCAATTGCATCGCGGACTTTTTTCTCCATGGTCAGGCGGATGCTCTCGTATAAGGCGGCCTGTTTTGGATACAGCGGTACGGAGCGGATGATTTCGGTTTTAGGCGGCAATTCGGTGGCGACTTCCTGCTTGGTGCGGCGCAGCATAAACGGGGCAACCCGGCGTGACAACCGCGCTCTTTGCTCGCTATCGCCATGTACTTCAATAGGTGTGCGGTAGCGTTTTTTAAACGTGGCGCTGTCGCTAAGAAAGCCCGGCATCAGGAAATCGAATTGCGCCCAGAGTTCGCCCAGATGATTCTCCATCGGGGTGCCGGTCAGACAAAGCCGGTGATTCGATTTAATGCGACGAACCAATTGCGCGGCTTTGGACAGAGGATTCTTGATGGTCTGGGCTTCGTCCAGAATCAGGTAATGGTACTCGTGCTCCAGCAGGGTTTCTTCGTCTCGTGACAGCAACGGGTAGGTGGTCAGGATCAGGTCGTAGTCCCTGATTTTGTAGAACAACTGTTTGCGTTCGGTGCCTTGCAGGATCAGGATTTTCAAGTCGGGGGTGAAGCGTTCGGTTTCCCGTCGCCAGTTGCTCATCAGGCTGGTCGGCGCGATGATCAGGCTGGGCAGGCTCATTCGTCCGCCTTGTTTTTCGAGCAACAGGTGGGCGAGGGTTTGTATGGTTTTGCCGAGACCCATGTCGTCGGCGAGTATGCCGGAGAATTTATATTCCCGTAAAAATTGCAGCCAGTTGAGTCCCTGTTGCTGGTAATGGCGCAGTTCCGCCTGCAAGTTGACAGGCAGGGCCACATCTTCAATGCCGGTAAAGTTTTTGAGTTTTTGTCCCAGTTCCCGCAATTCTTTTCCGCCGTTGATGCTGAACAAGCCCTGGTTTTGCTCTTCCAGGTCGGCCAGTGCGGCGGCGTTAAATCGGGACAGTTTCAGTGAGCCGTCTTTGCCCAGGGTGCTGCTGTTAAACAGCTCGATCAACACGTTCAGGAACGGTTTGATCTTGTCGCTGGGTAAATTCAGGTAGCTGTGCTCGCCCATCGGGATGCTGAGTATTTCCGGCAGGTTTTCCGGGTCGTAGTTTTCCAGTACCGGCATAATCAACGGCAGTAGCGGCAGGGGCTGGCCGTCAACTTCTATGGTAAAGCGCATTTCAAACCAGTCCTGCTGGCTTTCGCTGATTTGAGCGTCCCAGTTTTGGGCGGTCTGGAAGTTAAGCAGGAAACTTTCATCAATGTCGATAATCCAGCCGTCCCGCTCCAGCTCCAGCAGGGTGTTTTGGAGAAAGTCTCCCCAGCGTGCGGCGCTGTCCATTACGCTTTGTGCCGGGCTGTATAAAAACAGTTCTTGCGCGCCGATCTGCACGGCAGGGGCGGGGGCAAAGCCGTGGTCGGTCAGACGATGTATTGCCCGTTGTTCGGTTTCCGCGTCGCGTTTAATCCGTACCAGTCCCTGCTTGGTTTTTACCACGCTGTGGTCTTCCGGGGGGATCGCGGAAATGGTCCATTCGCCGTAATTGAAACCGACTGCCATAAAATGGGTGTACTGTTGGGGCGAGACCTGATGGCCGAACAGCAATAGTTTGGGCGCAGGCGTCAGCTGATCGGCTTCGATCAACTCGACTTTTTTGGGAGCGGGTAGCGGTAGGCTGGGGTGTTCAATAATCAGGCGTTGGCTGAATTCATCGGCATATTCGGGCGGGATGAGCGGGGCGGCCAGGATGCTTTTAAGTTGATCGGTCGAGAGGTTGTGGGTGTTGATTGCGCCTATCGCGCCCAAAACGTCGTCCAGGTATTGCGGCGGATCGGTCAGCAGCAAGATTGCAGGCGGGTCGATTTCGACAGTTAATTGATAAGCGCCGTTGTCGGCTGTCCGCCAGTTAAATTTTAAATCGCGGTTGGCGCTTTTTATTAACGGCGCTTGCTCAGTGTCTTGCCAGAACAGCCGACCTGTTTTCAGTAATTTGGACAAGGCTAAATAGCCGGTAGCGCCGGCAATCAGAGGTTCATCCTTAAAAGCGGGATTAAGTGCAGTCAGCAGTTTGGCAATTTCCTGGTCCTCCGGTTGAACGTAATTGAGATAGGAATAGCTGTAGCGGAGGTTGTTTAAGGTCGTTCTTCTGCCCTTATTCAAACCGCCGGTTTTCTTTGCTTTGGTGATTAGAAATTCAATGGTGAATTCATGTTTTGCGTTGCCGGGCTTGAGGATGTAAGCGATGAAATCCTGATGGGCGTCGTGCTGCCCCGGTGCTTGCTCATGAAGGCTGTCGAGCCAATCCAGACAGCTGGATTTTGTATTTGGTGCAGAAAGGCCTTGCTTGGCATTTTGGTACATCAGGCAAACAGCGGCAACATGTTTACAGTTATAGCCGATAGGGCAAGTACAGTCGCCTTCAATTTCTGCCGCACTATAGTCCGGTCGCCAGACGATGCGAATATTTTGCCGGTACGGATCTTTTTGGCTGCCTTTAACGGCGGCATTAAGTTGTACAAAAAGAGCGCCTTCGTTTGCAACAGTGAGATTGATCACCATGCCTTTTTCAAAATAGTTACGCCCACGCTCATAAAAAGCGTCGCCACATTCGTAGCGTATATCGGAACGTAGCAGTTTTTTTTGTTTATTCATAAGAGGCGGGCGAACAGTTGGACAGGGCGCTTATTGTACTGCAATCCGATGGAGTTGTCGGAATGGAATAGGTGTCTTCAACAATAGACGTATCGCCGGTTTTCTGATTAAGTACGATCAGGAAATATTGATTGAAAATCTGTAAATATCAGGAGAAAGAATATGAGACGGTACTTATTACTCATCTGTTTATTGTTGAATGCTTGCTCGAATTTGCCGCTGGCGATAAAAAATCCTCCGCAGTTTGATATTTCCTATTCCCAGGCAGTCCAGAAGATTTCCAATTATAAAGATGCGCCGGTGCGTTGGGGCGGCCTTATTATTAATGTGGAAAATGAACAAAATTTCAGCCTGGTGCAGGTGCTGTATTATCCTCTCGACAGTGGCGGTAAGCCGCAGACAGATCAACCGAATGAAGGGCGATTCCTTATTAAAAGCCCCGAGTTTCTCGATCCGGCTGTTTACACCGTAAACACGAAAGTTACTGTTGCGGGAACGCTTGCAGGCGATCTTGAACGCACGATAGGCAAAAAAGTTATGCGTTTACCGTTGATTTCAGCCACGGCCATTCACCTGTGGCCGGTTTATGTGTACGACAATCGTTACGATGGTTTCGGCTATGGTTATGGTTACAACCCCTACTATGGCGGTTATCCTTATTATTGGGGGAGTTACTATTGGCCGTCCGCCAGCCCCTTCATGCGCCCAGCCTTTCGCCCTCGTTAAGTGCTGTATTTAAGTCGGACGTAACCTTTTTTGGATATAGGTCTAGTTTATTTTTTTTGTTGCTATATAATACGCGGCTTACCAAAGTTATCGATGCCTCGGTGGCGAAATTGGTAGACGCAAGGGACTTAAAATCCCTCGTTCGTAAGGACGTGCCGGTTCGACTCCGGCCCGAGGCACCATAAAAATCAAGGGCTTAGTCAATCTGACAAGCTCTTTTTTATTGCCTGTCGTTTTCTATGCGGCATTGGCCGGGCAGCTCAAAGTAAAAATCCACCTATAAGAAGCTGTTTTAGCCGCGTAAACGTCTTTTCCGGCTATCGTCGTTATTTAAGTATCTGATGCTCGCCGCCGTCTGTATCTGTAATAAGCCCGATCCGCTAATCTGTACTGCCTATCCATGCAGTCTATTGAAAAATCCGAGATGAGCTCGGCGTTTAATATCTTTAGATAAAGAATCCATGCTTCCATTGTTAATTTTCTAAGCATCATTTTATCCCTCAATCTAAGCCGAAAATGGCGCAATAAATCGCTTTAGTTGAATGAAAATTCAAATCTAACGCGCATAAACCTAAAACAAAGTTAGTTTTGGATAGGTTTCTGTAGGATAGAGAGTTCAATTTTTTCAATCAATAGGTGCTATTACCTATCGGGTGATCGTGGTGTTGCGTTGGGAGCATATTGTAAGGTTGCTGGGAGTGACTTTGCATTCGGCAGGTAATGTTGTGTCCTTTGCTACTGTAAAGGTAAAATTTAGGCGATGCAGTTTGAAATAATTGGGGGTAGAGAGTATCTGATGATGGAAAATGCCGGGTTACGTCATCTATCATTCATCGAGTCGCTGGAGGTCTCGATAAAAATTTTCGTGTGAGCCGAAAGTTAGCAGCTTCAGGTTGTCTTCGTCGAGGGGGCGGTAAGCCTGTAGGTAGGTTCGATAGGCGAAACTTGTAAACGCGCACACCGGACAAGTCTCCAGCCTTCGCTCTTCATCGATTTCAGGATCAGCGCTAATTGCGCGCACTGCGAGTGTCGTTATTACCTAATCGATTTACAACCCCGATCCCTAGCAACAAAACCAACGCCCCCCACAATAAACCCGGCACCAGCCAGAACCAGTTTTGGTAGAAAGTGGCAGGCGGATTCTTCAAATAAGGCACTTCGTATAGGCCTGCCCAAGTCTGATGTATCGGCGAGCGTTCCAGGATTTCTCCCGATGCCAGCGATACCGTGGAAATGCCGGTGTTGGTGACGCGCAATACCGGACGGCGAAATTCCACGCCGCGCGCCAAAGTCATGTACATGTGTTGGTAGGGTTCCTGCCATGCGCCGTACCAGGAGTCGTTGGTGACGTTGACGATGAACTGTGCGCCGAGTTCAGCCAGTGAGCGGGTGAATCCGGGGAACAGGCTTTCGTAACATATTTGCGCGCCCATTTTATAGCCGTTCCAGTGCAGTAAATCGGTCGGGCCGTGGCCTCTGGCAAAGTGGCCGGTGGGCGGCAGCCATTTGCGGATTTCGGGGAATAACTGTTCGCCGGGAATGTATTCGCCAAACGCCAGCAAGATCGATTTGCTGTAATGCGGCGGCACTATCTCGCCGTCCTTATTCAGTACAAACAAGGAATTGGTAATCAGGCGGGATTCTTCCTCGACACTATATGCGCCGGTAATCAGCGGCAATTGTCGATCATGGAGAAATTGCGCGAGCGCTACGGGGTAGGGATCGAATTTAAATTGCTCGCCCAGTAATGCCGGGAATGCGGTTTCAGGCCACATCGCGAAGTCGATTTTTGCGTCTTGATGGGTTTTGAGTGCGTTATCGGTCAGCGTGATATAGCGATTGAATATTTCCTTGCCGTAGCCTTTGCCTAATTCCGCGGCCAGTTTTTCCGCGTTTTCGATATAGGCCTGAATCATCAGCGTTTTAAACGACGCATCCGGTTGCGGCAGTCTGTTTTTAAGCCACAGGCCGCCGATATTCAGCAGGATAAAGCCTGTCACGACAGTCGCCAGTATGATTTTACCGGCGTTCTGTTTGCGCTGTTCCCAGGCCATATAAAGCGGCAGGTTGCAAAGCAGTGTCGCGGCGCTGAGTCCGCTAAAGCCGATTACTTCCGCCCAATGGTAAACGGGAATATTTGCGCCATACCAGGAATAGCCGAAGTTCCAGTCGAACAGGGTCAGCGAGTAGGCTTCGCAGAGAATAGTGATCAGCGCCATCAGCCACAGCGAAAGCCGTTTTGACCACTGGAATTTGTTTCGCCCCCAAAACCACAATACACCGGCCAACGGCACAAACAGGTGGGCTATTAAGCCATAAACCAACATGCCGATAACCGCTACAGGCCAGTCCAGATGGGCAAATTCATGTAACAGGTAAGTGACCCAGTTAAAGCCGATCAGCGTGAACACGAAAGAGGTGATCATGCCGCCGAGAAAAACGTTTTTTAGGCGGGTTTGCTGATTCCAGAAAATCCATAATGGAATGAAACAGAATAACGAAGCCCAGGGCGGGAAGGGGATGTAACTGGTACCGATTAGGACGCCGGATAGGATGGGCAGTAGCCAGGGCTTTAGGTTGCCGGGTGTAGCGCTGTTCATAGTGTTAAGGGTTGTGGTGTGATTGTGCGGGGGAAGGCGCTGGTTTCCAGTTTCGTGAGACGGGAAGCTGGAGCTTGGGAGTAAGCCCAAACCGGCAATTTTCATTTTTCCGCCTAATCTGCTTTCCTCATCGCTGGAGCGGTACTGGATGCATTCCCACGCCGGAGCGCGGGAACGATGAATGCGTTTACAACTTAACTGCCATGAATCTCTGCATGTAACGCGCGGTATTCGTCAGTCAGTTTATGATTGGGAACATAATGCACCAGCGGTTTTGATTCTGAGTGCGACTCCCTGACTTTGACCGATGGCGAGATCATTGCGGCCAATACCGGCAGCCCTTCGGCAATAAGCTCTTCGACTATCTGACGGGGCATATTGGCTTGTTTTTGATATTGGTTGACGATGATGCCTTCAACTTCAAGATTCTGGTTGTGGTCGGCTTTGACTTCCGCCACCACCTGCATCAGTGAATACAGGGCTTCTCTGGCAAAGGTATCGCAATCGAAAGGAATCAGGCATTTTTCGGCCGCGATTAACGCGGACTGGCTGTAGAAGTTCAGGATCGGCGGCGTGTCCATATAGATCTCGTCAAAGCCTTCGAGCTTTTCCAGTGCTTCTTTTAATTTGAAGATTTTCATCCGCGATTCCAAGCGGCTTTGCAACGGTTCAAGCTCGGGGTGGGATGGAATCACAAACAGGTTGGGGAACGGCGTCTCATGTATGGCGCTTTCAAGACCTGACCCGGATGAACCGCCGCCAAACAGGGACAAGCTCAGGGTATCTTTAAAGAAGTGGGCAATGGTTTTGTCGCTATCGCTGACTTTATTGCCGAGCAGGTATTGCGTTGAATTGCCCTGAACATCGAGATCGATAACTAATGTACGCTTGCCTTCAACAGCACTGATGGCGGCTAAATTGCACGTAATAGTAGATTTGCCGACGCCGCCTTTCTGGTTGAAAATGACTCTGCGCATGTTATCCCCGTTAAATCAAATAGTTGAAAGTCGCATTATAAGGCTTGGACCGGTAATATCAAATGCGGATAAAGGTTTTGCCATGACATTTCGGGCATTCAGGGATTTCGCTCGGTGTTTTAAAAGCAATTTCCTTGCCGCAGTCGTCACAGATAAAAGTGCCCGGCACGGTAATGTCGCCGGTGTGATAGGTGTGTGCTTTTGCCAATTCTTCCAGTTTTGCCAGTTCCAGGCGAGTTTTATCGGCAACGCTCAAAAAAGCGTCCAGCGCGAAATTTTCAATCAGCTCAACATCGAACTTAAACCATTCAGACAACGAGTCCTTATCTTCCTCGGTTGATAAACCCTGAGCCGCATGTTCAACGTCGCGTTTAACATACTCTGAAACTCTGTCCAGTTCATCGCTGGTCAAATCGCTGTCTTTTCTGGTTTTTTCTTTTGAAATTTCCAGCGCTTCGGCAAACGAATGCAGCGTATCTTCCATGGTTTCATGGAGATGCTTCATAAAATCGGTATAGGCGGTGACAAGTTTGTTTTTATTCATGGGGTTCAACTCCTGAAAATGACGCTTTAGATTTAAGCAACTGTACGGTATTCTAACGCTTTTGACTGGTAAAAGACGAGAAGGATGCAAGAAAATTATAAGCCGTTGGCAATCGAGCAAGAAGTACAGGCCGCCTGGGACGCTTCGGGCGTGTTTAATGTGTCTGAATCGTCAACACAAGATAAATATTATTGTTTGTCCATGTTCCCTTACCCCAGCGGCAAGCTGCACATGGGGCATGTCCGCAACTATACCATTGGCGACGTCATCAGCCGCTATCAGCGCATGTTGGGCAAGAATGTGTTGCAGCCTATGGGCTGGGACGCATTCGGCCTGCCGGCGGAAAATGCCGCGATGCAGCACGGCGTACATCCGGCCGATTGGACCTACAGCAACATCGACTATATGCGCGACCAGCTCAAACGGCTGGGTTTCGGCTATGACTGGAATCGCGAATTAGCTACGTGCGATCCCTCTTATTATAAGTGGGAGCAATGGTTCTTCCTCAAGTTGCTGGAAAAAGGCCTGGTTTATAAAAAAACCGCGCCAGTCAACTGGTGCCCGCATGACATGACCGTTCTGGCTAACGAGCAGGTTATCGATGGCTGCTGCTGGCGTTGCGATACCCAAGTCGAACGTAAAGAAATCGCCCAGTGGTTTTTAAAAATCACCGCCTATGCAGATGAATTGCTCGCCTCGCTGGAAACCCTGGACGGCTGGCCGGAACAGGTCAAAACCATGCAGGCCAACTGGATAGGGCGCTCCGAAGGTGTGGAAATGAGTTTTCCGGTGCCTGAGGCGGATCAGCCTTTGAGCATCTATACCACGCGTCCCGACACGCTGATGGGCGTGACTTATCTTGCTGTGGCGGCGGAACATCCTCTGGCGTTGAAAGCCGCAGAAACCAATGCTGAAATCAGCGCGTTTATCGATGACTGCAAGATGATGGAAACCTCGGAAGCGGCCATGGAAACCATGGAAAAGCGCGGCATCGATTCCGGCATCAAAGCGGTTCATCCGATCACCGGAGAGCAAGTTCCGGTGTGGATTGCCAATTTTGTGTTGATGGGTTACGGCACCGGCGCGGTGATGTCCGTTCCGGCTCATGATCAACGCGATTTCGAATTTGCGCTTAAGTACGGCATCGCCATCAAACAGGTGATTTTTGCCAAAGACGGCGGGGACGACGACTGCATGGATGCAGGAGGTAGAGCAATGCAGGGAGCGATTGCCGACGATTGTTCAGAGCAGGCTTACACCGTAAAGGGCGTGTTGAAAAACTCAGGCGCGTTTGACGGCTTGACCTCGGAACAGGCTTTTACGGCCATTTCAGAAGCGCTGGAAAAAGACGGCAAAGGCCAGCGGAAAACCAATTTCCGCCTGCGCGATTGGGGCGTTTCCCGTCAGCGTTACTGGGGCGCACCGATTCCGGTTATTTATTGCGACGACTGCGGCACGGTTCCGGTTCCCGAGCAGGATTTGCCGGTCGAACTGCCTAGAGACGTGGTGCTGGACGGCTCGCAATCTCCGCTGGTCGCTCATCCGACTTTCTCCCATACGACCTGTCCAACCTGCGGCAAAGCGGCGCGCCGGGAAACCGATACTTTCGATACTTTTATGGAGTCGTCCTGGTATTTTGCGCGCTTTGCAGGCAGCAATCCGGACAGCATGCTCGATGAAAGCGCTAAATACTGGTTGCCGGTCGATCATTATATCGGCGGCATCGAACACGCTATTTTGCATTTGCTGTATGCGCGGTTTTATACCAAGTTGCTGCGCGATGAAGGCTTGCTGGTTTGCGATGAGCCGTTCAAAAAGCTGTTGACTCAAGGCATGGTGCTCAAGGACGGCAGCAAAATGTCCAAATCCAAGGGCAACACCGTTGATCCGCAAGGCCTGATCGACCAATACGGCGCCGATACCGTGCGTCTGTTTATCATGTTTGCAGCGCCGCCTGAGCAATCGCTGGAATGGTCCGACAGTGGCGTAGAGGGTGCGTTCAGGTTCCTGAAACGGCTTTGGAAGCAGGCTTATCAGCATTGTGAGGCGGGCGGTTCTACGGTGCCGCTGGATAAACAGGCATTAACCGAAGAGCAGCAGGGCGTCCGTCGCCAGCTGCATTTGGCTATCCAGAAAGTAACTGATGATTTCGGTAGGCGTTATACCTTTAATACCGTTATTGCGGCGAATATGGAGCTGATCAATACTTTATCCAAATTTGATGATGATTCCGACAACGGCAAGGCGGTTCGACATGAAGCATTGGAAGCCATTGTGCTGATGTTATCGCCGATAGTGCCGCATATCTGTCATCAATTGTGGCTGGATTTGGGGCATCAGCAGGCGGTGGTCAGCGCGTCATGGCCCGAGGTTGATACAACGGCTTTGGAGCAGGATACCCTGGAGCTGGTGTTACAGGTCAACGGCAAATTGCGCAGCAAGATGAAGGTGTCGGTCAATGCATCTAAAGATGAAATAGAGACTATGGCGCTGAGTGATGAGCATATCAAGCGCTTTATTGAAGACCAGCCGGTCAAAAAGGTGATCGTGGTGCCTAAGAAATTGGTCAATATTGTTGTTTAGGTGAAAGACGAAGGGCGAAGGGCGAAAAAAAGCTTGCATTTGGGTTTAAGGAGCGCTGCAATTTTTAGCCTTTAGCCTTTAGCCTTTAGCCTTTAGCCTTTAGCCTTTAGCCTTTAGCCTTTAGCCTTTAGCCTTTAGCCTTTAGCCTTTAGCCTTTAGCCTTTAGCCTTTAGCCTTTAGCCTTTAGCCTTTTCAGTATCACCTGTGTTCTATTTATTTATGGGAGAGTGTGTGTTAACAAAAAAAGCAGTCATCTTTGTTGCTGCGTTGTTATTGAGCGCTTGCGGCTATCATTTGCGGGGCGCTTTTGAATTGCCTGCAAATATGAAAAATATTTATGTGGAGGGTGGATCAGGGCCGCTACGCGAACAATTCGGCCAGGTCATGAAGACATCTTCCGGGCAGCTCGCCGATTCCCGCAAGGGGGCGGGTATTGTTATCAAGATCTTTAACGAAGATTTTAATCGGCGCGTGTTGTCGTTGAGTACCCGAGGCAAGTCTAACGAGTTTGAGCTTGTTTATCGCCTGGATTATGAGTTTGCTAATGCCAAAGATGCCCAGTTGATGGCGCGGCAGCCTGTTGAAGTCAGGCGCGAGTATTACAATGATCAGCAGTTTATGATTGCCAAAGATAACGAAGAAGCGGTAATACGTAATGAAATGTATCAACAGGTCGTGCAAACCATTATTAACCGTGCCAGGGTCGTATTAGAGGCGGGCGCTAAATAACATGCGGCTAAAGCCCGAACAGATAGCGGCGGCGTTGCAAAAGGGTTTGGCGCCGGTTTATTTTATTAGCGGCGACGAGCCGTTGCAGCTGGGCGAGATGGCTGATGCGGTCAGGGCCGCGGCGCGAAAGGAAGGTTATGATAGCCGCGAAGTTCTTGTTGCCGACTCTAGCTTTTCATGGAATGAATTAACGGAGTCGGCAGGTTCGCTATCTATTTTCGCCGATAAAAAAATCATCGATTTAAGATTGCCCTCCGGTACGCCGGGCGCGGATGGCTCAAAGGCTTTAATCGCCTATTGCGAACGCTTGCCGGAAGATACGCTGTTACTGATCACCGCAGCAAAGATGGCCGGTGCTTCATTAAAAGCGCGCTGGTTTCAGGCTTTGGATAAGGTCGGTTGTGTTGTTCAGGTCTGGCCGTTAGAAGGTCAAGACTTGATTCGCTGGTTGCAGCAAAGAATGCAGCGGCGGGGGCTGCAGGCTGAAACGGAAGGTATAAAGATATTGGCTTCCAGGATTGAGGGTAATCTGTTGGCGGCCGCTCAGGAAATAGAAAAACTGTATGTGTTATACGGTGAAGGTCGCCTCAGCAATCAGCAGATTTCCGATGCGGTGGCGGACAGTTCCAGATTCGATGTGTTTAAGCTGATGGATAGCGTACTGGCGGCCAGAGTAGGGCGGATTTTCAAGATCTTGTCCGGCTTGCAGGCGGAAGGCGTTGCGGCCCCGGTGGTGTTATGGGCTTTGACGCGGGAAGCTCGGGTGTTAATCAGGATTAAGCAGGCGCTGGCTCAAGGGCAAAATAGGGCGGTGGTCTTTAAAAACAACCAGATTTGGGACAAGCGCCAGCAGTTGGTTAGCGATGCGTTGAACAGATTGGGCGACAGCGATCTCAATAGTATCCTTACCTTGAGTGCAAAGGCGGATCGGCAGATTAAAGGGCAGCAGCAAGGGGAGCCCTGGGAAACGTTGTTGGCTGTTTGCCTGATGTTTGCGATAAAGGCGAAAGGTTAAAGGCGAAGGGCGAAGGGCGAAGGGCGAAAAATTGAAATATCCCTTGAACTTAAAGGCAAGCTTTTTTTTGCCTTTCGCCCTTTGCCTTTCGTCTTTTTTATCCCTTTCTAACTGCTGAACATAATCACGGCAAATACAGTTTAAATCTGGCCCCGCCAAACTGACTATTATTGTCGGTCATAATAAAACCCCGTTTGTCACCTTTGATATGCAATTGTGCAATGGTCTCGGTAAAAAACAAACCCAATCCGGTGTTGCCGTTAGCCAGGTCAATCTGGGGGAGTTGTTTGTAATCGGACGATATAAGACTTTCCGGATAACCCTTGCCATCATCTTCGATGCAAAAAACAATATAGTCATCTTCCTGGACGACAGAAAGCAGAACCTTGCTCTGACAATAGCGCTGCGCGTTATTGACCAGCGTACAGAGGGCATTGCTGATCAGTGCGTTGTCGCAATAACAAAATAGCTCGTCATGGCATTCGGTAATCAGTTGAATGTTACTTAAGGATAATAGAGTAGATTGCTGGGCGACAACATCCTCCAATATGTCGGCGGCGCTATGCTCGTCTATAGACAGGCTGAATTGGGATAAATCGATTTTATAGAGCGTCAATAACTGCATGAGGCAATTGTTCATGCGATTGGTTTCAAATTCCAGTTGCCTGAATTCAGTAGGTTTCGGGTCCTGGTAGACAGTTTCCAGTTGGCTGAGGAGCGCCCGAAGAGCTGTCAATGAGTTCTTTATGTCATGCACTGAAGAGGCCAGGATGGCGGGAAAACCGATTGAAAGTATATGAGTATTGGTCATCTGGGCGGGTTATGGATTGGTGTTGTATTGAATGGTGTCCAGCTCTATTTGAAGGCCGCTGATTTGGTTGTGAGGTATGCCTAGTTGGATGGCTTTATTGATATAGGACTGGGCGCTTATGATTTTTTCAGGGCCGTGTTTAGATGTTTTAATATCATGAATAATGATTTTTATCATATTTAAAATGATCGTTTGATTATTAGGCATTTTTGCAATGGCCTTTTCAAAAACTGCGAGAGCGGCCTTAATGTTGCCTTCCTGAAACAGGCTGACGCCTTTGTTGTTGATGTCGACCAGTTCTTTTTTGATGTGCTGAATCAGCGTTTCCGCATGGTTTTCGCCGGTAATGGCGTTGCACATTGTTACGATGTCTTTGATAAAAAGCTTATCATCAATATTGGTTTTAATTAAATCATTAAGAATTTCATCGCAAATTTCGCCGTTGCCATTCAGATAAAAAGTTTTTGCCGTTTCCAGACGTAGTTCTCTGGATATCTGCTTGTTAAATTGTTCGTTTAGTTTAAAGGTCTTGGCATAGGCTTGCTGAGCCAGTGCCTTGTTGCCTTTTGCCTGATGAATCTCGGTTTCCAACAGGGCGGCCCTGAGCTTGGCTTCGGGATCATTGTGGTACTGCTGATTCAGCTCGTACAATATTTTTAGCGCCTCGTTGGCGGCATTGCTTTTTAAGTGGACATTGGCCAAGCCCGAATAATCGGCGGATGAGCCGTGTATGGAGTTTTTGCCCAGTTTAATGGTGGCCGCGTAGGCTTTTTTGGCAACAGCGAAGTTTTCGGTTTTGTCCGCCAGCAAAGCCAGCTTTTTTTGTCTTAAGATGGACATAGGCGAAAGCGCAACGGCTGAGTTAAGCGAAGACACGGCATGTTCATCGTTACCCATGGATTCGTGCGCTTTTACCAGCCAGTCATAAGCCTCCAGCATCACCGGATATTGCTCGATGAGATCCTGGAAAGTTTTGATAGCTTGGTCGTAATAGCCGAGAAAAAAAGCAACAACGCCCAAACCCAATCTGGCCCAGGGCAGTTCTCTTTCGTGCAGGATGTCCTGATAAATCTCCTCGGCCGTATTAAAGTCGCCAACCTTAAGGGTCAGTTCGGCGTGTATCTTTAATAATTGCAAACGCATTTTTTTATCATCGCGTTGAAGCAGTTGTTCGCAATTATGTATGGCCAGGTAAAGATTGCCGCTGTCTATTTCATTTTCAATGCTGGCCATGTATTTTTTGCGGGCATAGCACCGTTCAATACGGCTCAATAGTTGCTGCCGGTTAAAGGGTTTAATCAGATAATCGTCGGGTTTGTTGTCGATGGCAGTCAGCACCATCTCCTGGCTCTGTTCACAAGTGACTATGATAAAAATAGCATTAACCGGCAATAACTTAAGATGTCTAGCCTCTTCCAGAACCTGCTGGCCGTTTTTCCCTCTGAGCAAATTGTAATCGCAGAGCACAATATCAAACCTGTCAATGCGCATCGCCGTTATTGCGTTGATGCCGGATTCCGCCTCAACAATAAAGCGGGCGCCAAATGAACCCAGGATATGTTTAATGGTTTCGCGCATGATCGCTTGATCTTCGACGACCAATATTTTTTTTGACGCGAGGTTTATTGTCATAAGGAATTAATCTTATATTTCATCTGTCTGGTTTGGACTTGAAAAAAACCAATGCGTCCCAATATTGGCGTTAATCTTATAATTAATCAGGATTGATAAAAATGACTGTTGAAGCAAAAAAAGAAACCTTAGGCTTTGAAACTGAAGTTAAACATCTACTCCATTTAATGATTCATTCATTATATAGTAACAAGGAAATATTCTTACGGGAATTGATTTCCAATGCGTCGGATGCGGCAGACAAACTGCGCTTTGAAGCGCTGTCCAATGACAGTTTGTATGAAGGCGATAGTGAGCTGAAAATTCGCCTGGAATACGATAAAGACAAACGCACCATTACCATTATCGACAATGGTATCGGCATGACCCGTGCGGAAGTTCAGGAACATATCGGCACCATTGCAAAATCAGGCACCAAACAGTTTTTTCAAGCTTTAACCGGCGACCAAGCTAAAGACAGCGAATTAATCGGCCAGTTCGGCGTGGGTTTTTATTCGGCGTTTATCGTAGCCGATAAAGTGACCTTAACCACCCGCAAAGCAGGTGCCGACAAGAGCGACGGTGTGCGCTGGGAGTCTGCGGGCGAGGGCGATTACACACTCGAATCCGTAGAAAAAGCACAACGCGGCACCGAAATCGTCTTGCACATGAAAGAAGCCGAAAGCGAGTTTCTGGACGGCTACCGCATCCGTTCTATCGTCAGAAAATTCTCCGATCATATTTCCCTGCCTATCGTGATGGACAAAGAAGTTCCGCCATCTATGGCTGAAGAGGGCGACGAAGAAAAACCGGCGGAAATCGTTGAAGAGACCGTTAACTCGGCTTCCGCATTATGGACCAAAGCCCGTCAGGAGATTTCCGATGAAGCGTATAATGAATTTTACAAGCATGTAGGCCACGACTACCAAGACCCGTTAACGCATGTACACAGCAAAGTCGAAGGCTCCAATGAATACACCTTGCTGCTTTATGTGCCGTCACATGCGCCTTTCGATATGTGGGACAGAGACGCCAAGCACGGCGTAAAACTGTACATCCGCAAAGTGTTTATTACCGACGATGCCGAGCAGTTAATGCCGCGTTACCTGCGTTTTATCCGAGGCATTATCGACGCCAATTCCCTGCCATTGAACGTATCGCGGGAAATCTTGCAACAAAGCAAGCAAATCAGCACGATCAAATCCGGCGCAGTCAAGAAAGTGCTGGGTATGCTCGAAGATTTGGCCAAGAATGAGCCGGAAAAATATGAGACCTTCTGGGCTCAATTCGGTCAAGTTATTAAAGAAGGCCCGATTGAAGATCATGGCAATAAAGCGCGTGTCGCCAAATTGCTGCGTTTCGCTTCAACCCATGCCGATACCGACAAACAGGATGTTTCGCTGGAAACTTATGTCAGTCGCATGAAAGAAGGGCAGGACAAGATTTATTATGTCACCGCAGACAGCTTCTCGGCGGCAAAAAACAGCCCGCATTTGGAAATTTTCCGCAAGAAAGGCATTGAAGTCATATTGTTATCAGATCGTATCGATGAATGGCTGGTGTCTAATCTGGACGAATTCGACGGTAAGCATCTCCAGTCTGTCGCCAAAGGCGATCTGGACTTGGGCGTTTTGGATGCCGAAGAAGACAAAGCCGCCCAGGAAGAAGTGAATAAGGATTTTGAAGCGGTACTCAAGCAGATTAAAGACGTGTTGGCCGATAAAGTCAGCGAAGTGCGTTTGAGTCATCGCTTGACCGAATCGCCCGCCTGTCTGGTTGCCGATGTTTACGGCATGAGCCTGAATATGGAAAGAATCATGAAGGATGCCGGACAAGGCTTGGGCATGGGAATGGGCAGAAAGCCGATCTTCGAGCTTAACCCGACCCATCCGTTGGTGGTCAAGATGAAAGAAGAGCAAGACGATAGTCGTTTTGCCGACCTGACCCATATCCTGTTCGATCAAGCCATTCTGAGTGAAGGCGGCCAATTGGATGATCCGGCGGCCTTTGTGCATAAGCTGAACGGCTTATTGCAGGGCTTGTTGCACTAAGCATCTGACAAACGGAAAAGGCTGGAGAGTATCCAGCCTTTTTTATGAGGGATGGTTTTGCAGGGGCTGCATTGTGAGCATCATTGCCCAGTGGTGAAGTAAAGTTTTAACTGTTCACATGTACATTGATTTAAAAAGTCTGGATAATTCCCAGCCTTCAATGCACTCATAAATTTTTATGGACTTCAAATTAATCAATACGGATGGTCATGCGCGGCGCGGCCAGCTTACGTTTGCCCGCGGCATCGTGGAAACGCCCATTTTTATGCCGGTCGGCACTTATGGGACGGTTAAATCGCTGACGCCCGATGAGCTGACCGGTATCGGCGCGCAGATTATTCTGGGCAATACCTTTCATTTAATGCTTCGTCCCGGTATGGATGTGGTCAAGGCGCACGGCGATTTGCATGATTTTATGCATTGGGACAAGCCGATTTTGACCGATTCCGGCGGCTTCCAGGTATTCAGCCTGGGCGCGCTACGGAAAATTACCGAAAAAGGCGTGACTTTCAAATCGCCGATCAACGGCAGTTCCATTTTCATGGGGCCTGAAGAGTCGATGCAGGTGCAACGCGATTTGGGTTCGGACATCGTGATGATTTTCGATGAATGCACCCCGTATCCCGCGACGGTTCATGAAGCGGCCGATTCGATGCGCTTATCGTTGCGTTGGGCGGCGCGCAGCAAGGCGGCTCATGAGGGTAATGACTCGGCTTTATTCGGCATTGTACAAGGCGGGATGTATGAACATCTGCGGCAGGAGTCGATAGCCGGTTTGGTGGACATCGGTTTTGACGGTTACGCGATCGGCGGATTGTCGGTTGGCGAACCCAAAGAAGAAATGATGGCGACGCTGGATGTGGTGCATGGCAAAATGCCGGTCGATAAGCCGCGCTATTTAATGGGTGTGGGCACGCCGGAAGATTTGGTGGAAGCGGTCAGGCGCGGTATCGATATGTTCGATTGCGTGATGCCGACCCGTAATGCCCGTAACGGTCATTTATTTACCACCTTCGGCGTGGTCAAAATCAGGAACAGTCAGTATGAGTTCGATACCGGCCCGCTGGATGAATCCTGCGGCTGTTATACCTGCCGGAATTATTCGAGAGCCTATTTGCGCCATCTGGACAAATGCAAGGAAATGCTGGGTTCAAGGCTCAATACCATTCATAACCTTTATTATTACCTGAGCCTGATGCAGGGCTTGCGCGATGCGATTGAAAGGCAAGAGCTGGATATTTTTGTCAAGCAATTTTACCAACAACGAGGAAAAGCCGTGCCGACTGTGGCATAATGGCGAAATTTTTTAATTACAACGCTTTTTTGTAATGACTCAGTGCCATTAAATACAATGGAACGCAGATGACGCAGATAAATCATGAAAAATCTTGGTTTAATCATCATTATCAACGTTCCATTTTGGACTACTGCGTAGTAACACTTTTTTATAATAATAACCCCCGAGGATAATCATGAGTTTTTTTATTTCTGACGCTGTAGCTGCAGCTGCCCCCGCCTCCCAATCACCCGGCATTGAAGGCATGCTGTTTCCACTGGGTATACTGGTGTTTTTTTACTTTTTGTTTTTGCGTCCGCAATCCAAGCGCGCCAAAGAGAAGAAAGAAATGATTGCCGCCATGACTAAAGGCTCCGAAGTGGTTACTTCGGGCGGTATTTTGGGCAAGGTCGTTGATCTGGATGATAATTTCGTCAAGGTTGAAATCTGCGACAATACTTTTATTCAAGTACAGCGTCATAGTATTGAGAGCATGATGCCGAAAGGAACTTACAAAGCGATAACTAAGAAAGTCGCTAAAGTTTAATGCTGTGGGCGCGAATTTACTTGTGCCCTTAAGGGTATTCACGCTTTTAATCTGCTGCGCGAATACATTCGCGCCCACAACGTCTCTACGACATAGTTGAATTGTTGGAATAACACATGCAAAACCATTTCCCACTTTGGAAAAATTTATTGGTCCTGATTATTTTTGCGGTCGGGATTATTTATGCGTTGCCGAATTTGTACGGCGACGATCCTTCTGTTCAGGTGTCATCGACACACCCTACCAAATTGGTGCAGGAGCAGGCAAATCAGATCGAGACTGTCATTAAGACGGCCGGATTTAATATAAAGGCATTTGAGTTTAAAGACGGCCATATTTTAGCCCGGTTTAACAGCGCCGACGATCAGCTGAAAGTGGCGGATTTGCTCAGGGATAAAATGAGCGACGATTATAACATCGCGTTAAATCTGGCGCCGACGACACCCGCTTGGCTAAGGTCTTTGGGGGCGGATGCCATGTATCTGGGTCTTGACTTGCGCGGCGGGGTGCATTTCCTGCTGGAAGTGGACATGGATGCTGCTGTCAAGCAAGCCGAAGACCGCTACAACGATGATGTGCGCTTGGCGTTAAGAAACGAAAAATTACGCTATCAATCGGTTTCCAAAGACGACGGCTTTATTAAGGTTAAGCTGAACTCGGCTGACGACAAACCTGCGCTGTTGAAGGTGCTGGGTAAAGATTTTCGCGCGCTGGAGGTTACCGAACCCAAAGAGCAGGATCAAGTCTGGTTGAAGCTTTCCGAAAAAGAAGTGCGGGATATTAAGAAATTTGCCGTAGCGCAAAATATGACCACCTTGCGTAATCGCGTCAACGAATTAGGTGTTGCGGAGCCGGTGATTCAGCAACAAGGTGAAAACCGTATCATGGTTCAGTTGCCCGGCGTACAGGATACCAACCGTGCCAAGGAGATTTTGGGCACAACCGCGACTCTGGAATACCGTCTGGTTGATGTGGAACACGATGTGCAAAAAGCGGTCGAAGGGCATGTTCCGGTCGGCAGTCGCTTGTATACCGAGCGTAACGGTAATCCTATCCTGTTGGATCGACGGGTTATCGTAACCGGCGATCAAATCGTCGATTCCTCTTCCGGCGTTGATCAGGATGGCAGACCTTCGGTAAATATTTCCCTGAACGGCGTCGGCGCAGCCAAAATGGGTAAATTGACCCAAGCTAATATTGGCAAGCCGATGGCGGTGGTGTTCATCGAATATAAAGTTGAAACCAAGTTGGTGAACGGCCAAAAAGTCCGTCATAAACAGAAGGTTGAAAAAGTCATCAACGTGGCGACTATCCAGGGCGTTTTCAGTCATCGCTTCCAGACTACCGGTTTAGACAGTCCTCAGGAAGCGCGTAACCTGTCGTTATTGTTAAGAGCCGGTGCGCTGGCAGCTCCCGTTGATATTGTCGAAGAGCGCACCGTGGGTCCGAGCTTAGGCCAGGACAATATCGATAAGGGCATGTTGTCTTTTATGGTGGGCTTTGCGTTGGTTGTGCTGTTTATGGCGGTTTATTACCGGTTATTCGGCATGATCGCCAACTTTGCACTGGCGTTTAACGTGGTCATTGTTGTGGCGATTTTGTCGATGTTGCAAGCAACCTTAACGCTGCCGGGTATTGCCGGGATCATCCTGACCGTGGGTATGTCGGTTGA
The DNA here is from genome assembly GCF_000190755.2 of Methylobacter tundripaludum SV96. Classification (GTDB taxonomy): domain Bacteria; phylum Pseudomonadota; class Gammaproteobacteria; order Methylococcales; family Methylomonadaceae; genus Methylobacter_A; species Methylobacter_A tundripaludum. The sequence goes on from NZ_JH109152.1 coordinate 2,905,285, forward strand.
CGCCAACGTGTTGATCTTCGAGCGGATTAAGGAAGAGCTCAAAAATGGCAACACGCCGCAGTCTGCTATATTTATCGGTTATGAGAAAGCCTTTGCCACCATTCTGGACTCCCACTTTACCAATCTTGTGGTGGCGGTGGTGTTGTTTGCTTACGGCACCGGTTCCGTTAAAGGTTTTGCGGTGACGCTGATTATCGGGATTTTGTCATCGATGTTTACGGCAATTACCGGTACGCGGATGGTTATTAACTGGATATACGGTAACCGCAGGGTTGAGAAACTATCTATTTAGTAAAGTGTCGGATGACACGCCTTGTGCTAAATCCGGCTTACATGACTTTTACATAGAAGATTAAATATGTTTAAAAAAGATATAAATTTTATAGGTAACCGAAACATAGCGCTGATGTTTTCCGCTGTGCTGACGATTTTTTCGATAGTGGCGATTGCTGTACATGGTTTTCAGATGGGCATCGATTTTACCGGCGGCACCTTGATTGAGGTGGGCTATCAAAAACCAGCCGATTTAACCGTGCTGCGTAACACCTTGGATGCTGAAGGTTTTAGCGATGCGACGGTGCAGAATTTCGGTACCACAAAAGACGTCCTGATTCGCCTGAAACCGCAAGAAGGGGTTAGCAGCGTCGAATTAAGTTCCAAGGTACTTGAGGCCATCAACAAGAATGCTGCAGAACCGGCCAGTGTGCGCCGTGTTGAATTTGTCGGTCCCCAAGTCGGCGATGACCTGGCTGAGGACGGTTTTTTGGCGCTTTTGTATTCAACAATTTGTATTTTGATTTACATCGCCTGGCGTTTTGAATGGAAGTTCTCGGTCGGTGCGATCATAGCGACGTTGCATGATGTCATTGTTACGCTGGGACTGTTCTCTATTTTAGGGCTGGAGTTTGACCTGACGGTGTTGGCGGCGGTTCTTGCGCTGATCGGTTATTCGTTGAACGATACCATCGTGGTTTATGACCGTATCCGGGAAAATTTCCGGGCATTAAGAAATAAATCGACCGAGGAAATCATGAATATTTCGGTCAATGTCACCTTAAGCCGCACCATCATGACGTCGTTGACGGTGTTGTTGGTGCTGGTTTCGTTGTTCTTTTTGGGTGGGGAAGTGATACATAACTTTGCCATTGTGCTGCTGTTCGGCGTATTTTTCGGTACGTATTCCTCTATTTTTATCGCCAGCCCTGTGGCTTTGCTGTTGGGTCTCAGTCCAGAGGATTTGATGATCCCGGTAAAAGAAGGCGCAGAACTGGATAATAGGCCTTAACCGGATCAGGTATTTTTAAAATACAGCGGCTGATCAGGTATAATCAGCCGCTTAATAAATATTTATTCATAATTTGGAGTTTTAAAAAATGGCGATAGAACGCACTTTTTCAATCATTAAACCTGACGCTGTAGCAAAAAACGTAATCGGTGAAATTTACAGTCGTTTTGAAAAGAACGATTTAAAAATCGTTGCTGCAAAAATGCTGCACCTGACCAAAGAACAAGCCGAAGGTTTTTACGCAGAACACAGCGAGCGCGGTTTCTTTAATGATTTGGTGGCATTTATGATTTCAGGTCCCGTGATCATGCAAGTGCTGGAAGGCGAAAACGCGGTTCTTAAGCATCGCGACATCATGGGCGCTACCAACCCGAAAGAAGCGGCTGCCGGAACTATCCGCGCCGATTTCGCCAGCAGCATCGATGAGAATGCCGTACACGGCTCAGACGCTGTTGAAACCGCTCAAAGGGAAATTGCTTACTTTTTCTCAGACAATGAAATCTGTGCTAGAACCCGTTAATACAAAAACCATCAATTTGCTCGATTTCGACAGAAAAGGCCTTGCGGCCTTTTTTGTCGAGTTAGGCGAGAAGCCTTTCCGGGCGACGCAGTTGCTTAAATGGATCTACCAGGAAGGTGTCGAAGACTTCGACCTGATGACCAATTTGAGCAAGTCATTGCGTGCTTATTTAACTGAAAACTGTTATATAGCAACGCCTGAAATCGTGCTTGAAAAAGTCGCAACGGACGGTACCTGTAAATGGGTCATGCAAACCGGTTGCGGCAACCGGATAGAAACGGTGTTTATCCCTGAAGAGGGACGCGGCACTTTGTGCGTTTCATCGCAAATCGGCTGTGCGTTGGCCTGTACTTTTTGTTCTACCGCCCAGCAAGGCTTTAATCGTAACTTGACCACGGCTGAAATCATCGGCCAGTTATTCGTTGCGCAAAAACGCTTGGGCCCGGGAAACAGAATTACCAATGTGGTGATGATGGGCATGGGCGAACCGCTGCTTAATTTCGACAATGTAGTCGCGGCCATGAACCTGATGATGGACGATTTCACCTTCGGGCTGTCCAAGCGCCGGGTGACCATCAGTACTTCGGGCGTAGTGCCGGCCATGTACCGCTTAACCCAGGTCTGCGATGTCAGTCTTGCGGTGTCGTTACATGCGGTAACCGATGAGTTACGGGATGAACTGGTCCCGATCAATAAAAAATATCCATTGAAGGAGCTAATGGAAGCATGCCGGGATAACGCAAAAATAGCGCCACGGCGCACCGTCACCTTTGAATATGTGATGCTCGATGGCATTAACGACTCGCTACAGGATGCGCGGGGGCTTGTTAAGCTGTTAAAAACGGTGCCGTCAAAAATCAATTTAATACCCTTTAACCCGTTCCCCAATTCTGCTTACCGCTGTTCCAGTAAAGAAGCGATTAATTGCTTTAAAACGCTGTTAAACGACGCAGGCATAGTCACCACGGTCAGAAAGACGCGCGGCGAAGATATTGATGCCGCTTGCGGCCAGTTGGTAGGACAGGTTAAAGATAAAAGCCGCAGACACTTGAAAATCCAACCGGCTGGTTCCGAACGTGCCGCGTGATTTAGCAAAACTGATTAATCGGGTTGCGCTAGTGTTGTTGGTTACGGCTTTGGTTGCCTGTGGTTCAGCGAGCAGCACTAAAAGTAATAATTCCGAAGATGTGCATTTACAGCTGGGAGTGCGCTATCTAAGCATGAATAAGCTGGAATTGGCTAAGGAGAACTTGCTGCTGGCCTTGAAAAATAATTCAGATAATACACAGGCGCACAATGCCTTGGCTTTTTTGTATGAAAAATTAAATCAGCCCGACAAGGCCAAAGAGCATTATGAGACCGCCCTGGATTTGACGCCTGATGATTTGGGCGTGCAAAATAATTTCGGTCGTTTTCTCTGTGAACATGGAGAACTTGAAGAAGGCATGGAATTATTGTCTCGGGCCAGTTCAAATCCGTTAAACGACAGGCAGTGGTTAGCATTAACGAATGCCGGACGATGCGGACTGAGCATGGGGCAAAAACAGCAAGCCGAGAATTATTTCAGGCAAGCGTTGCAACTCAATAGCACGTATGCGGCGGCCTTATCGGAAATGCAAAAAATCGCTTACGAAAAAGGCGATTATTGGGCGGCAAAAGGCTTTTTGCAGCGTTATCTGGGCGTTGCAACCCATACACCTGAAACCTTATGGTTTGCAGCGCAAGCTGAGCGGGCATTGGGTAATAAAGAGCTTGCCAGGGAATATAAAAACTTATTACTGGAAAAATTTCCGCTTTCAAATGAAGCAAAAAAAATCGTAGCAGTTAAAGATTTTTAATTAATGGGCGAAGGCAAAAGGCGAAGGGCAAAAAAACACAGCTTTCGCCTTTTGTCCTTCGCCTTTCGTCTCTTTTGATATTTACCTGTTATTAATGAGAGGATTATTTAAATCCGTGGCATCCCTATTTAAATATGGCAAATAACATTCAAGCAATTCGAGGGATGCACGATGTGCTTCCCGAACAGACGCCGCTCTGGCAGTATGCTGAACTCTGCATCAGAGACGTACTCGGCGCTTATGGTTACAGTGAAATCCGGCTGCCGATCGTCGAAAAAACCGAACTTTTCAAACGCTCTATCGGCGAAGTAACCGACATCGTCGAAAAAGAAATGTATACCTTTGACGACCGCAACGGCGACTCCTTGACTTTGCGTCCGGAAGGCACGGCCGGTTGCCTCAGAGCCTGTCTGGAGCATGGCTTATTGCACAATCAGGTGCATCGGTTATGGTATTACGGACCGATGTATCGACATGAGCGGCCGCAAAAAGGCCGCTATCGCCAGTTTTTTCAACTGGGTGTCGAAACCTACGGCATGGCAGGCCCCGATATTGATGCGGAGTTGATCCTGATCATGGACCGGTTGTGGAAAAAACTGGGCATCCGAGACAAGGTTCGCCTACAGCTCAATTCCTTGGGCACGATTGCCGAGCGTATCGTGTACCGGGAAAGTCTGGTCGGCTATTTTCAAGGGCAGCTTGATCAATTGGATGAAGACAGTTTGCGTCGGCTGGAAACCAATCCGCTACGGATTCTGGATACCAAAAATCCGGCGATGCGGCAGGTTGTCGCTAACGCACCGGAATTGATGGATTATCTGGGCGATGAGAGCCGTCAGCATTTTAAGGCAATCACCACGATATTGGATGATCTGGGCATCGGCTATGAGATCAATTCACGCTTGGTGCGCGGCCTCGATTATTACAGCAAGACCGTTTTCGAGTGGGTTACCGATGAACTGGGCTCGCAGGGCACCGTGTGTGCGGGCGGGCGTTATGACGGATTGATAGAACAGCTGGGCGGCAAACCCAATCACGCGGTCGGTTTTGCGATGGGCATGGAGCGCTTGTTGGCTTTGATGGAAACGCTGGATAATGTGCAGCTTGCAAGACCCGTTGATGTGTATATGATTCGGGTCGGTGAAACCGCAGAACAGGAAGGCATGCGCTTTGCCGAGACCGTCAGGAATGAAATTCCCGGCTTGAAATTACAGGTCAATTGCGGCGGCGGCAGTTTTAAAAGTCAGTTTAAAAAAGCCGACAAAAGCGGTGCCGAATTTGCGATCATCCTGGGAGACGATGAAGTCAGCCGTGGCGAGGTCAGTGTCAAGCCACTGCGTAATAGCGAGCTGGAGCAACAGAATATGTCACAGCAGCAGGCGATTGAGTTTTTGATAGAACACCGATGACACGGCTTTAAAAGGCGAAAGGCAAAGGACGAAGGGCAAAAGAACTGCGCCTTTCGCCTTTCGCCTTTCGTCCTTCGCCTTTTTTTAAACATCAAACAAGAGAAAAACAAGTGGAAATGTACGATTCAGAAGAAGAACAGGTTGAAGCCTTAAAAAGATGGTGGAAAGAAAACTCAACCGCTACCATCGTGGGTTTGGTCATGGGTATTGTCATTATTCTGGGCTGGAATTACTGGCAGGATCATAAGAAAGCGCAGTCAGCGCAAGCTTCCGCAACTTATGATCAATTACTGAAAGCGTTGGATGAAAATAAGAATGACAGCGTAGACAAGCTGGCCCAACGCATGCAGGAGCAATTTAAGGGTACCGAATATGCGGCATTCAGTGGATTATTCCAGGCCAAATTAAAGTCTCAGCAAGGCGATTTCGCCGCAGCAAAGCAGATTTTGAAGACTATTGCGGCAGAGCCGAATAAACAGTTAAGCAATATCGCCAAGATAAGACTGGTGCGCTTAATGTTGGCTACCGGCGAATATGAGCAGGGCTTGCAGGTCATTAACGAAGTGGATGCCAAAGCGGCGGCCAGTTACTCAGCCAATTATGATGAATTGGTAGGCGATTTGTACGTAGCTCTGGATCGATTGGATGAGGCGCGCACGTCGTATCAAAATGCCCTGAGAAATGGACAGCCATCACCATTGTTACAGTTCAAAATTGATGACCTGGCCGCTCAAGAAAAACTAGAAACTCAAAAATAATGAGTAACAATCCAACCTATATGAGTCAGGCGAAAGGCGAAAGGCGAAAGACGAAAAAGCCTTTTGCCCTTTGCCTTTTGCCTTTTGCCTTTACCTTGTTAACAGGCTGTGCGGCTATTGATACTGTTGGCGAATCTGTTTCCGGCATTACCGATTACTTTCGTGGCGGCGAAGACAATGCCGATCCACCGAGCGTTCTGGTTGAATACACTCCTGAAATCCAGGTTGAAGTGGTCTGGAAGGAATCGGTGGGGGTCGGCGCTGACGAGCAATCCTTAAAACTGATTCCGGTCATCGGCAGCGGAAAAATACTGGCGGCGGATCGGGAAGGATTGGTACAGGCCAGAAGCCTGACGACCGGTAATTTAATCTGGGAGGTTGAGACCGACGTTCATTTTTCCGGCGGGCCGGGTCTTGGCGCAGGCACCGTGATTTTGGGTTCCAGCGATGCCGAAGTCGTTGCCCTGGACATTGAAACCGGCGCGGTACAGTGGAAATCCGCAGTATCCAGCGAAGTGCTTTCGGTGCCCGTTGTCGCCAATGGTATTGTTATCATCCGCACCACGGATGGCTCCGTGATCGCTCTTGACGAGAAGACCGGCGGCAAGCGCTGGAGTTATGAGCGCACCGTACCGGCTTTAAGCATACGCGGAACCGGATCGCCGCTGATTGTTGAGGATAACGTTATCGGCGGCTACGATAACGGCAAATTAATGGCCTTGCGTTTGGCTGACGGCAAATATGTATGGGAAACCAGCATTGCCATTCCCAAAGGGCGCTCCGAAATTGAACGTCTGGTCGATCTGGATGTCGATCCCATCGTGATTAACGGCGTGATTTACGTTGCCAGCTATCAGGGCGGCATAGCGGCTATTTCGGAATTGGACGGCGATATATTGTGGCGCAATGAAACCATTTCATCGCATTCAGGCTTGAGTAACGACTCCCGGTATTTATACCTGACCGATTCGGAAAGTCATGTCATGCAGCTGGATCAGCGCAGCGGCGCGGCCTTGTGGAAGCAAAAGGATTTACATCAAAGAAGATTGACAGCTCCCGCCGCCTATGAAAATTATGTAGTGGCAGGGGATTTTGAAGGCTATGTGCATTGGCTGTCCAACACCGACGGCAGGCAACTGGGTCGCGTACAAGTGACTGACAGTGCAATCGATGCCAAGCCTATCGTGGTAGATAATACCGTTTATGTTTATGCAAAAGACGGCACGCTTGCCGCTTTAAAAGTTAAATAAAAATATGTTACCTGTAATAGCCTTAGTAGGGCGACCCAATGTGGGCAAGTCCACATTATTCAATTATTTAACCCGAAGCCGCGATGCACTGGTTGCGGATTTTTCGGGACTGACCCGTGATCGGCAATACGGCCGGGTAAAGCTGGGCGACCGTCCCTGCCTGGTCGTCGATACCGGCGGTATAGCCGATGACGCGGAAGGCATAGAAAGTTTTGCCAGAAAACAGGTGCAGGTCGCGCTGGAAGAAGCGGACATCGTATTTTTCATGGTTGACGCGCGCGAAGGGCTGAGCGCTTCCGACAAAGTGATTGCCGATACCCTGAGAAAGTTGCAAAAGCCGGTCATATTGGTCACCAACAAGGTTGACGGCCTGGATGCCAGCACTGCCGCATCGGACTTTTACTCGCTGGCGTTGGGCGAGCCGGTGAAAATCGCCGCGTCCCATGGCAAGGGTATACCCGAATTATTGGAAAAAGTTAACCAGCTGCTGCCGCCGGACAAAGGCGAAGTCGAAGAGGCGCATAGCGGTATCGGTATCGCCGTGGTCGGACGGCCCAATGTCGGCAAATCGACGCTGGTCAACCGCCTGCTGGGTGAAGAACGGGTAATCGTATTCGATGAGCCGGGCACCACGCGCGACAGTATCTACATCCCTTTTGAACGCAACGGCAAGAAGTTCACCCTGATCGATACCGCCGGAATGCGCAGAAGATCGAAAATAGCCGAAACCATCGAGAAGTTCAGCGTCATTAAATCGTTGCAGGCGATTGAAAAAGCCAATGTCGTCATTTACCTGATAGACGCACGGGAAGGCATTACCGATCAGGATGCGCATCTATTAGGTCTGGTATTGGAAGCCGGAAGAGCCTTGATTATCGGCCTGAATAAATGGGACGGCATCAGCGCCGACCAGAAGGCAACCATTCATCGGCAGCTCGACGTCAAACTGTCCTTTCTTGAGTTTGCCGAAAAACACCCAATTTCCGCATTGCATGGCAGCGGCGTCGGCAAAATGTTCGATGTCGTGCAGCAATTGTATGCAGCGGCAATGCTCGACATGTCTACTCCAGTTTTGACCCGTATCCTGAAAGAAGCCACCACCGCGCATCAACCGCCGATAGTGAATAGTCGTCGTGTTAAGCTGAAATACGCGCATCAGGGCGGCAGGAATCCGCCTATCGTGGTTATCCACGGTGTGCAAACAGACTCCTTGCCGGAGTCTTACAAGCGTTACTTGATCAACTATTACCGCGACAAAATGGGGCTGGTCGGAACGCCGATCCGGTTAGTCTTCAAGTCGGCGGTCAATCCGTTTCACGGGCAAAAGAACAAGCTGACTGAGTGGCAGGTGAAAAAGAAGGAACGCTTGATGAAGCGGGTTAAGAGTAAGAAGAGGGATTAAGGTAAAAGACGAAAGGTAAAAGACGAAAGGCGAAAGGCGTAGGCCGGAATAAGACTACCCAAGCGTAGCGCGAGGTAGCGTTTCCGGCGAATTAGGGAGGCTTTGCCGGAAACGCCTGTTTTCGCTGTCGCTCAAACCGGCTTATTCCGGCCTACGACTAAAGCTCTCTCGGCAACCTCTCCATGTGTTGCTCTACCTCCTGCATCCACGCAGTCGCCCATAGGGGGAGGGGGAATAAACACGGCCCAAGGCTGTCTAAGCCTGTCGACGCATGAATGTCTTAAGGCATGTTATTAAATCAACAACACAGGAAACAACCATGGCTACAATCACATTTCAAGGCAAACCCCTCAACACGTGCGGCGAACTACCTGCCGTAGGCAGCGATGCACCGGCATTTTCCCTGACCAGTCGCGAGTTAGTGGACGTTACCCTGACAACCTATGCCGGAAAAAGAAAGGTGCTGAACATCGTACCCAGCCTGGACACCCCAACCTGCGCCGCATCAACGCGCAAATTCAACCAGAAAGCCTCGCATCTGGACAATACCGTCGTGTTAGCCGTTTCCGCCGACCTGCCTTTTGCGCAAAGCCGTTTTTGCGAATCGGAAGACTTAACAGATGTCATACCCCTGTCAACTTTCCGTTCCAGTTTCTCTAACGATTACGGTGTAACCATTGCCGATACCTTTCTGCGCGGCTTGACCGCCCGTGCCGTTGTCATTATCGATGAGCATGACAAAGTGATCTATACGCAATTGGTCGGTGAACTTGCTAATGAGCCGGATTATGAAAGCGCATTGGCGGTGTTGTAAAGCTGGTTTTCAATTGCTCACTCTACCCACGGCTTAATTGAAGAAAAGAACAACACATTAGGAAAATCAAATGGGAATTATTTTAAAAACTCCTAGACAAAATTTCAAAACCTATGAATTTGGAATCTCAGCATCAAATTAAATACAAATTACCAGTATCCCCGCAGGAAATATATTTTGTTATCGCCTACAGGCAATCAAAGATCTTTATTGGTGGCTGAAAAATGAGAGAAAAGGCGAATGGGTGTTATTAGGCGCCAAAAATCAGCAGGAAGTTCCAAACTCAGGAACCGTTGAAGAATGGGCGCGATCTGAAGACAATCCAACATGATTTCTATGGACTTACTAAGTCTCTTAAGGGGAGATTCGCAACATTTGTACCCCCAATATTAGAATATATGGGGCTCGTTGAGATTGAGCATAACCATATAAATAATCGCATTCGAGCTATAACTGAAGTTTCTGGGCAAGTGAGCACAAGGCATAACCTCCCTTAATTAAGAAAAATTAAAAAACTTTTTAAGCTATTTTACGTCAAACGCTATTAAAAATAGCAGGGTAGGGTGGGCAAACGGTTTCATCGTTTGTCCGCCCACCTAATTGTTACCAGTATCAAACCACCCCCGTTAACCCCTCAAGCAGCAACCGTGAATATTGCTCAGGATTATAGTGATGGTCATTGCAATCGCTGTTGAGCAGCCCGGCCTTGACGATGCCGCCATCGCCGAGAGATAAATCATCCAGCATGATATAGCGGATGTCGTTTTGCAAACAAAACTCTTGCATAATCCGGTTGAATTCCAGGGTTAGCACCGTTCTTTCCACTTGCGATGCGGTGACTTCCCGACGGGCGTTGGCAATATCGCCCCAGTCGTTGCCGTCCTGAATGGTGGGCAGCGGAGTGCTGATGCACACAACTTCAAAATTCCGGTTCAATTCAGACAGAAACCGGGAATAACTGGATATGGCTTTGTCCATCAGTGCGGCAACGGACTCCTGGTATTTTTGCGCCCGGTACCAAATGACGAAACCGGTATCGACTTCGCCCAGCATCACAATGATTTGCTTGGCGGCGGTTTGCCTGACGGCTTCCCTGAAGACGGGATAGGCCTGGGTTGTTGAATTGGGGTTTTCCAGTCCCGATGCCGTCGCGCCGATGACGGTGAGGACATTGAAGACCAGATTCGGAAATTTTTCCTTGAACAAGGGGTGGTTGAAAATAGGGCTATGCGAATCGCCCAGAATTAATATTTCCTGCATTTTGGCCTCATCCAATTTTTGTTCAGTATAAGCAGGGCGTGCCGTGCGGGGCTTAGTTCGCACGGCACTGAAATCCTGATGCCATCCAGCCATGATGCCGTTTCCTCGGCAGAGCACCGGCCAGCGCGTGACGGTTAGACTGTAGAAAGGGTGGCATAGCTTTAGAAGTCAGAAAATAAGTAATCTGGCTGCATTATACCCATCGATTGTTCAAAATTGACCATGGTTTGTGTTGTACGGTAAGGTATGATCATGATTGAAACCGAACCGGCGGGTGCCATTCTATATGGCTTTGTCATCAAAGCATTGAAGACAGCCCATGCTGTATTAGGTTCAGGCAAAGCAATCCAGGTATTGCAACGGGAAACGGGAGTTCACGCTTCGTCTCCGCGCTATTCGTAAATCAAAACGTATTCAGAAAAAAGGAAAACTAATGAGAGTTCTATTGCTGTTTGCTTTATCCATGGTATCCGTACAGGCCACAGCCGCCACCACTTTGCCGGTTAAAGAAATTACCGCTGGCGTGTACGTGCATTTTGGCAAACATCAATTCCCGGATAGCAAAAACCACGGCGAAATCGCCAATCTTGGTTTTATTGTCGGGCAAAAATGCGTGGCAGTCATTGATAGCGGCGGCAATCCCGAGCAGGGTTCAGCTTTAAAGCAAGCCGTTACCGAAACCACAAATACACCGATTTGTTATGTGATCAACACCCATGTTCATCCCGACCATATCAACGGCAACAGCGCTTTTAAAGCGGCTGGCGTTAAATTCGTCGGCCATCATAAATTAGCCGGAGCCATGGCGGCACGCGGTTCCTACTATTTGGACAAAGCTGCGGACCAATTAAGCGTCAAAATGAATGCTGCCGATTTAATTCCCCCCGATATCGAAGTCAAAGACAGCTTGAAACTGGATTTGGGCGGACGGACTTTGATTTTAAAAGCCCATCCTACCGCGCATACCGATAATGACTTGAGCGTGTACGACGAAAAAACCAATACAATATGGCTGTCGGATTTATTGTTTACCGAGCATGTGCCAACGCTGGACGGCAGCTTAAAAGGCTGGCTTGCAGAAATCGACAAACTGGAAAAACAGTCTTTTCGTTATGTAGTTCCGGGACATGGCGAATTAGTCACGGACTGGCCGCAGAGTATGCAGGCGCAAAAGCATTATTTAACCTTGTTGCTCACTGAAATTCGCGCTGCAATTAAAAAAGGGCAGCATATAGAGGATGCCGTGAAAACCATCGGTTATTCCGAGAAAAACAATTGGGCCTTGTTCGATGAATATCACCGCAAAAACGTCACCACTGCTTTTGCCGAATTAGAATGGGAAGATTAATCGGCTACAAAAAATAACGTAATTATTCGCGCGAAGCACAACATCCCTCTCCAGCGGGAGAGGGTAGGGTGAGGGGAGCAAGCTTTCAGCGATTTTCGGGTTTTTCAATTTGCTGAATAGTTACAAAATAACCTGTATTAATTGTTAACACCCCGCAAAGCTAAAACAAAATAGGAAAAGACCATGAAATACTCAAAACTCTTATCGGCAATCTTCATCACGGCATTATTACCGTTTGCCGCTATCGCTGCTGAAGATGAAAAAATTTGGAATAACGTTTTGAAGCCTGAATACTTTGCCCAGCAAGCAATTGAAGAATCCGATAACGTGATTGAACTGGAAGCGCCTGTACGCGCTGAAGACCCTGCTTTAGTGCCGTTTAAAATCGTCAGCAAAATCAAGCAAACCAAGGAGCACTACATCAAAAAAATCCTGGTGTTAGTCGATAGCAATCCTTTTCCATTCGTCGGCGACTTTGAGTTTACACCGGAAAGCGGCAAGGCCGACATTGCGATGCGGATACGGGTTAACAGCAACAGCAATATTCGCGCGATTGCCCAAACGAATGACGGCAAATTGACCATGACTAAAAAATTCGTCAAAGCCAGCGGCGGCTGTTCCGCTCCGATCGGCGCCAATTTAGATGAAGCGATGAAACGTTTAGGCAAAATGAAATTCAGATTGGATGGCGATATCAAAGTCGGCGAGCCAACCTCAGTGCAGTTAATGATCAGCCATCCGAATATTACCGGCATGCAAATGGATCAAGTGACACGCTTTGTTAAAAAAGCGCATTTTGTTAAGGACATTAAGGTTTCGTTTAACGGCAAACCGGTTTTAACCGCGAAAACCGATATTGCCGTCAGCACCGATCCTAATTTCAGGTTCTATTTCGTGCCGGAAAAAGCGGGTGAATTAAAAGCCGAAGTGACCGATACCTCTTGCGAAACGCCAACCAAGAGAGACGTTTGCACTAAAGGCGATACTTATACTGAAACGTTTAAAATCCAGCCGTAGTGTTAAAAGCAAGTGTTAAACCCTGATTGAGACACGAAACATCGCCTGAGTATTACCAGGATTAAGAAGGCGAATAGGGGGAGAGGATTGATTGACGGATGGGGTAGGTTGCTCCGTTCGAAGCGTACTTAGCTCCGGTATCGCAAAAAACGCTAGGAGCGGGGTTGCAACCCCGCCCCGCTTAGAGGCGCGCACGGCACGCCCTACAGTTATTAAAACGCAGACTTAATCCGCGTTAGCGTCCCGTCGATAAACAGATTTTTTAGTTCTTCCACCATCGCCGGATCGAACATGATGCCGGCATGTGATTCGATATGCGTTATAGCTTCTTCCATCGGCCAGGGTTCTTTATAGGGGCGTTTTGTCGTTAGTGCATCAAAGACATCCACGATTTTTACAATACGCGCAGAGAGCGGAATATTATCGCCTCGTAAGCGGTGCGGATAACCGGTGCCGTCATAATTTTCATGATGACCCGCGGAAATTTCCCGCGCCGTTTCATAAAACGGATTGTTGCCTAAAATGCGCACCCCCGCCAGTGGGTGCTCTCGCATAATATCCCATTCCTCTTCGGTCAGTTTATCCGGCTTTTTCAAAATGGCATCGGGCGTGGCGAGTTTGCCGATGTCGTGCAACATGCTCATTAAGCCCATGTGCGCGGCTGTCTCGTTAGCAACGCCCATGGCGACGGCTAACGCTTCGGTGTAATGCTGTACGCGGTATAAATGGCTGGAGGTGTCCTGGTCTTTACCCTCGGCCGCCAGACATAACATCACCACCGCGTCTTTGTAGGCGGTTTCCAATTGGTCGCGCGCCGTATCCAAATCGCGTTTTAAAACCAGCGACTCCAACGCCCGCACCACGGTCAAGTTGAGCTCGGCCGGGTCCCACGGTTTGGTGACGTATTTGTAAATGTGAGCGTCATTGACGCAGGTCAGCAGCGATTCAACATCGGCATAACCGGTCAGTAAAATGCGGATGGCGTGGGGCTGGATTTGCAACGCATGGCTTAATACCTGGTCGCCGCTGATATTGGGCATGCGTTGATCGCAAATAATCAAATCGACCGGGTGTACATTTAAAAACGCAATGCCTTCCTCGCCGCCATTGGCCGATAGCGTTTTGTAGCCTTTGCGAAAGCTGCGCGTTAACGTCGCCAGCACATCGGGATCATCATCAACCAGTAACAGCGTATGCATCTTTAAGCGTCCTTAATCAAGCGAAGTGGAATAGCAATAATAAAGCGTGTGCCGCGATTCAATTCGGATTCAACCGTGAGCATGCCTTGGTGTTTTTCAATAATGCCGTAAGAAATCGACAAGCCAAGCCCGGTGCCTTCGCCCACCTCTTTGGTAGTAAAGAAAGGGTCGAAGATTTTTTTCCTGACTTCATCAGGCATCCCGGTACCGGTGTCGGCGATGCTGACGACCGCTTGATCGTTCATCTTGGCGGTGGTGATGAAAATGCGGCCTTTATCGGGAATGGCCTGAATCGCATTGGCGAGAATATTCATAAAAACCTGGTTGAGTTCGCCAGCATAACATTCGACCATTTCATTGAGCGCGTAGTCTTTCTCGACGGTAATGCGATCCTTGTAATGGTGATGCAGCATTTGCAGGGTCGAATCCAGGCCTTCTTCGAGCCGCACCGTTTTAACCTCGCCTTGATCGAGACGGGAAAAATTACGCAACGACAACACGATGTTGCGAATACGGTCCGCCGCCTGCTTTTGGCTGTTCAGCAATTTAGCCAGGTCGTCGGTGACAAACGTGTAGTCAATTTGCGCCATGTGGGCGTTTAATTTTTGCGCCTCCGTTTCGTCCATACAACTTTGGGCGAATTCGACCGTGCCTTTAATGTCGTCAATGTATTCTTCCAATGGCGGCATATTGGCGTAAATGGCGCCGATGGGATTGTTGATTTCATGGGCGATACCGGCAACCAATTGACCTAACGAAGCCATTTTTTCGGACTGTACCAATTGAGTTTGTGCGGATTGCAGCTTTAGCAGCGCATCCTGCAATTGCTGGGTGCGATCGATGACTTGGCGTTCCAGGCTAAGATTCAAGTCTTCCAATTCTTTTTCCACCACGACGAATTTATTAAACAGCTCGCCTAACCGCGTCGTCATGCGATTAAACGCATGGCCTAAATCGGCCACTTCATCGCGGCCCGAAACCGGCACTTTGATTGATAAATCGTTGGAATCTTCAATGGTGCGGATGGTGGCGGTCAATTTTTTGATCGGCGTAACCAGAAGACGACTGAGCAAGCTGACCAGCACAATCATCGGTACGCCGACCAAAGCGGCGGCAAGTAACAAATTTTTGGTCAATTCAAGCAACGGCTCCAGTGCGAGTTTTTTGGGCATGAACGCCGCAATTTGGAAACTGAAATCGCCGACCGATACCGATTTCGAAATCGAACCCAAATAGCTGATACCGTCAAAAATCCATAAGGGCCGTTCCGAAAAGTCATCATTTATTTCAATTGTTTGCACGCCGTTAGCGGTAAAAAGGTCAGCGCTGCCGTGGTTTCCTTCATGTGCTTTATGCAGCGCAAAGCTGCTGTCTTTCGGCGCGAGTAGTCGGCTAATATCCTCCCAGGAATGGGTCATGACTAAATAGCCCTGGGTTTTTAATTGCGGCGGTTTTAACGCCGTCACATGAGCGATGACGCTGCCGTTAATAAAAGGCACCTCATGTTTAAATACCAGCGCGTAATCCTGTTGCGTTTGCCATGCTGGTGGCAATTGGGTTTTTAATACATCCGGTTGCGTCGAAGCGATCAGTACGCCTGCCGCATTGAACACATAGAGATCGCCTTGTAGCTGGTAATACTGCTTGAGATTGATCAGCTCGGTGGTGATGCGTTTATCCAAATCATCCACCACCACGTCCAGCATCACCGACGAGGCTCGCCAGGACAGTAAATTGGTGCGCTCGAACAACAAGACATTACTGATTTCTGCGGCTTTATGGTCGGCAGTGTCGGTAAGATTGCGTTCAATCTGCTGATTGATTTTTTCGCCGAATTGATAGAACACCACCGCACTCAAGGTCGTGGTTACCAATAACACGATCAAACTAAAAAACAGCGTTAAACGAACTGAAAGCGAAAAGCGAGACATGAATTTACCCGGTTACTTACTTGAAAATTGTTGCAGGATTTTGATTTGCGGACTTTGCGGCTTCGTTTCGACATAACCGATCGCCCCTTTAATTCGTTCTACAAACAAAATAACGGCCTGCTCGGAGTTTTGGGTGACCGGCGGAGTCTCGCCTTTGAACAGCATTTTATCCCAGTAACTGCCCAATTTGTCCGGCGTGCTGTCAAAAATTTCAGCGGTAAAACGGGTACGGGCATCGGCTTGTGGGGGCAGGTTAATCGGCATAATGTCGTCGCCGTTTTCCCAATGTTTTTTCTTGAGCAAATAAATCGCCGCAATATCCTCTTTATCGAGTTGCGTGGCAGGCAAATCTTTATTGGCAATGATGTACAAATCCGCCCACGCGATTGAAAACGGCATTAACGCGGCAGTCAGTCCTAAAACAATCAATCGTTTCATTAGAATAACACCGCAATCGAGCTGTAAAGTCCGGTTTGATTTTGAAAAATACTCCCTTGCGTTTGTTGCCATTCAAGCTTGAACGATAAGCGCGGTACCGGGCGATACACAATGCCGCCTAACGCGGTATCGGTAGCAGCCAGTTTGTTGGCAAATTCAAAATGTTCGTAGCGGCCGATCAGGTTGAAATGCTCGACCAACGGCACCGCCATTTGCACATAACCGCCCCAGTCATGATTGCGATAATGGAGCTGATCGGTATCAACCTGCGTGAACAGTAATTCGCTTTCCAGCTCAAACCACTTGTGCTGCCAATTGCCGTCTACGCTGATGGAATTACGGATTTCATTGCTTTTTGCAACGTCGGCATGTTGAAAAGATACGCCCAGGTAATAATCCAAATCTTCATGGGCAATCCATCGTGCGCCGGCGACGGTTTGATAATGGCGTTCATGTTCAGTTAGCGGTTTAGGATTAAATTCTTCGACCGGTTGCCAATAGACTTCCAGCGCGTGACCGGATAACGCATCGAAATCGTGGCGCACGTTAACGCCTGTCACGTAGTTGGCGCGGGAATAGGTTGACGTGACCGGGCGATTGGTCGTCCATACTAACGGTGCAGCATGGACAATATTCCAATGATTGATCGGCGCTAAAAATTTACCCGCGCGTAAGGTGTCGTTTTCGGTGACCTGAATATCGTTATACAGCCGTTCAACGACCAGTTGTGCGCTATTGAATTGTGCGCCTTTGCCTGCTTCCCAAAGCGGCATTTTGTAGGCTTCGGCCTCCAAAAAAGGATTGAGCCAGCGATTGAATTTGCCCGAGACGAACAAACTTAAATCATCTAATTCAACGGCAGTGGGAGCGCGATTAGGTGAACTGGCTGTCAGTTTGGCGTACCCCGAAACGGTAACGGCATCCAGCCATGATGCTGACTTATCGGCATATAACGGCGGTGCGAAATAAATCATCGCTAAACTGAACGCACAGACAAGCGCGCGACGATTGGAATGTAGCAAAAACGACATAACGGTAAAATTCAGTAGATAAGTAGCATGGCGGTATTATACTCATCGCCTGCTCAAAATTGTTCATTGTTCGAAAGTTGACGGCAAAGTATTGTCCTCATTGCCGAAATCGAACGAGCTGGAAACATTCTATCGGGTAAAACAGTCGAGCCATTGCACCGGGACACGGGAATACAGGCTTCGTTTCGGCAATTGCTCCTGCTTGGTTTTGATCATAAAAGTCGTAAAGCGGCTGCTTTAGCGCTTGCGCTTGCAGGCGAGCCAGCACTTCAGCAGTCAGCACGCTTCAATGCTCAACTGACACTTACCCACTTGTTTAAAAAAAGCTGGAAATGATCTTCAGTGAAAGCCGATATAATGAAAATATTATATAGGCATATTTTTTTTAACCTCTACCGCAATGCAGTAGTCCTCACAAAACACATTTCATGAAAGTTCTCTTATATAACGAACTCAACCCCAAAACCATTCCCGGCTTCGCCAAGCTGAAAAAATACTTGCAAGACGATGACTTCAAATCGGCGGAAGTCAAAAAAGTCGGCGATAACCTGTACCGGGCCAGGCTTAATCAGCGCGATCGCTTGTTGTTCTCGATTTATCAACATCAGCAACAAAACTATGCGTTGATTCTGGAGTTCATTAAAAACCACGCTTACCAGGACTCGCGTTTTTTGCGTCAGGTCAGCAGTATCGATGAAGATAAAATCCCGGTCATGCTCAAGCCCGACGAAACCGGGGAAAAAGAGCTGGTTTATCTCAATCCCGGTCATAACGCATTTAACCTGCTGGATAAGATCATCTCGTTCGATGACCGCCAACAATCGATTTACGACTTGCAGCCGCCGCTGATTGTTATCGGTTCGGCCGGTAGCGGCAAAACGGCGCTGACGCTGGAAAAAATGAAACAGGCGGTGGGCGACGTGCTGTATGTGACCCAGTCGGCTTATCTGGTTAAAAACTCCCGCGATTTGTATTACGCGCACCATTACGACAATCCCGACCAGCAGATCGATTTTTTATCGTTCCAGGAGTTTTTGGAGAGTATCCGGGTGCCTGCGGGCAAGCCGGTTACTTTCCAGGCTTTTCAACAGTGGTTTAGCCGCTTTCGCCAGGGCCAACTGAAAGATGCGCACAAACTGTTTGAGGAGTTTCGCGGCGTCATCACCGGGCCTGCCACCGATAAAAGCTGGTTAAGCCGTGAAGACTACCTGAATCTGGGCGTCAAGGAATCGATCTTCCTGGGCGAAGAGCGCGATGCGGTGTACGACGTTTTTGAAAAATACCTGGGCTTTTTACAGGAGCAGCGGCTTTACGACAGTAACATCGTCAGTCACCAGTATTTGCAGCACGTCCAACCCAGTTACGATTTTGTCGTTGTCGATGAAGTGCAGGACTTAACCAACATCCAGCTTTATTTGATCATCAAATCGCTGCGCCAGGCCCAGGATTTTATCTTGTGCGGCGATTCCAACCAGATTGTCCATCCCAACTTTTTTTCCTGGTCGAAAGTGAAAAGCCTGTTTTACCGGCAGGAGGATTTGCAGACCTCGGACGAATTGATCCGTATCCTGAACACCAATTACCGCAATTCGCCGCAAGTCACCGACATTGCCAACAAGATTCTGAAAATCAAGAACCAGCGTTTCGGCTCCATCGATAAGGAAAGCCATTATCTGGTCGAAAGCAACGGACACACCCAGGGCGAGGTGCTGTTTTTGCAGGACACCGCGTCGATTCGCCAGGAGCTGGACAGCAAAACCAAAGCCTCCACGCAGTTTGCGGTCATCGTCATGACGGTCGACCAAAAACCGGCCGCACAGCAGCATTTCAGCACGCCGTTGGTCTTTACCATTCAGGAGGCCAAAGGTCTGGAATATGAAAACATCATCCTCTACAACTTTTTAAGCCAGGAAGAAACCCGCTACCGCGAAATCAGCAAAGGCGTCAGCCCAGCCGATTTGGAACGGGACATTAAATACGCCCGCGCCAAGGATAAAACCGACAAATCGCTGGAAGTTTACAAGTTCTATATCAATGCCTTGTATGTCGCGATAACGCGGGCCGTTAAAAACCTGTACTGGATTGAAAGCAGTCCCAAACAACCCTTGCTGGATCTGCTGGGCTTGCGCGATGCTCAGGGCAGCCTGCTACTCGCCAATCAAAACTCGACCTTGGATGCCTGGCGTCAGGAAGCGCATAAACTGGAACTGCAAGGCAAACAAGAGCAGGCCGAGCGGATTCGCAACGAAATCCTCAAGCAAAAAACGCCGGACTGGCAGGTTATTACCGCCGAAGCCTTGTCCGACCTGAAACGCAAAGCCTTCGAAGGCAACGACAAAAACGCCAAAATAACGTTGTTTGAGTACGCGTTGGTTTATGAAGACCGCGACGTCATCAACACTCTGCTGAAGACAGAATTCAAAGCCGCCAAACAGCCCGACAAAGGCTTGCAGATGCTGCAACAAAAGCACTACAGCGCCTACAGCTTTAAAAAGCCGGATGCCGTACTCAAACAAGTCAATCAATACGGCCCGGATTTTCGCAATATCTTCAATCAAACGCCGTTGATGGTCGCCGCCTGGATGGGCAATGTCGAGGTTATCAAAGCGCTGTTTGAGCTGGGCGCAGATACCGAAAAAGTCGACGGCAACGGCTTGACCGCTTTCCAAGTCGCGTTGTCGCAAACGGACCGTAGCGATGCCTACGCCAAAAAGAAACTGGCCGATATTTATGAACTGCTGGAACCGACCAGCATGAGCATCCAGGTCGATGGCCGCCTGGTCAAATTGGACAAGCACAGCATGGAGTTTTTCATGCTGAATCTGATGATCGCGCTGTTTTACCGGGTGATGCCGAACAAAATGACCTACCGGCTCGACGGTTTTGCGACCCAGGATTTTATCGATGCGGTGCAACATATCCCCCATTGCGTGCTTCCCGAACGGCGCAAACAACGGGCTTATCTATCCAGCATTTTGTCCAAAAACGAAATCGATAAAGACGACAAGCACAACCGCAAACTGTTCTATCGGGTAAAGCACGGCGCTTATATTTTCAACCCGCGGCTAGCGCTTAAAGTGGAAGACGAATGGGTCAATATTTACGACTTGTTGATTATTGACAGGCTGTCGCCGGTCTATAAACCTAATCTGGATTGGTGGAACGAATATAATGAAAAAGGCATGGTTCTCTGTAAAGAGTTATTGAAACAGTTGATTGCTGAACAAACAGGAGAAAAACCATGACCGACAAACTAACTCCCTGTACGCCCGAACAAATCGAGATTCTGAAAAAGCAACAGTTTAGCGCCACAGAACCGGGAACGCTGTTAAAAGACTTTAACAGCCTGTTGGAATTTATCGGAAAAACAGGCATTGCCGTTTCCGAAAAAACGCAGTTATTTGCCCTGAATACGCTGGCAGATATAAACCGGCGGTTAACGCATCCTTTGGATGTTAAATTAAAACGCCCGGTGCAAAAATCCTTTCCTTATATTAACGGACTTTACCTGCTGCTACGCAGCTCGGGCCTGAGTTACGTGGTTCCCGACGGTAAAAAAACCAAATTAATGCTCTACGAAGACGTTCTTGCCGACTGGAACAAACTGACTCCGGCGGAATGCTATTTTTCTTTGCTGCAAGCGTTTTATTACCGTGCGGACGCGGCAATGCTGGGGGAAAGACAAGGTTTTCTTAGTCCGACCTGCTTTTACGATTGCTTGTTATTTTTTCAGAAATATTTAGGGGATAGGCTCGATGTTAAGAGCCATCGCGACACTATGTATCGTCTGCGCTTTAGTCCCGGTTTGCACAATCTGGCATTGATGGAGCTATTCGGTTTTATTGACATTGAATGTGCCGTCGCCGATGAGAACGAAACATGGCCGCTGTCTGTCATTAAGCCCACCGATTGGGGACGCGCGATATTCGGCTATTTTGTACAAAATAATTTAGTCATGTCGTTTCTTGAAGACGATGAGCACGATCAGGCCGGATCAGGCACCTGGGAAAACGAGTTTAAAAAATATATTCCAGCCTGGGAAAAAAGCTTGATTCAAGTCGAGCGCAAAATAACGGAAGAAGGAGCTTATATTTTCAACGTGTCGTTGGGTAAAGCAAGTTGCAAAATAGCCGTTCCCGCCAACATCAGTCTCGATGAATTGGCGTACGGCATTTTGGCGGCCTTCGATTTTGATGACGATCATTTGTATGAATTTATTTATAAAAACGAATACGGCATAGAGGAAAGCATCTCACATCCTTATGCGGATCGTACCCACGAGTATTGCACCGCGGATTGCCCGGTCGGTTACTTGCCTTTATATAAAGGCATGACCTTCATTTTCCATTTTGATTTCGGCGATGATTGGGAATTTAAAATCCAGGTTGAAGCCATGCCGTCGGCAGAGTCGAATTATTCCGAGCTGACGGTGATTGAAAAACGCGGGACGCCGCCTGAGCAGTATACGGATTGGGAAGATGAATATGAGGATGATGACTGATCGGCGGGTAGGGCAATACCGTTAAGTTACGTCGTCATTCCGGCAGGCAAAGGCTGCGGCCGCTTATAAACAAATAAAGAGGCATTGGACAGCCAATGCTTATCGTTACCACGCGGAGCGCTCGTCGTTATACACAAGTGTCTGGGTGACAACGTCATCCCGGCAGGGATTGCCGGGATCCAGAAGCCATGGATGGCAATGTCCAAACTGGCAGTAAGTCTTGCAACGCGGGAATTGCCTAATGACGAGCATTCACATCCCTGTGCTCTCGGCAACCGCTCCTGCGTTGCTCTACCTCCTGCATCCGTGCAGTCGTGGATTCCGGCAATCCCTGCCGGAATGACGTGCTTTTATAGACTTGTGTATAACGACGAGCGCGAAGCGTGGGAAGCATAAAAGGAGGTTATTTATGGCGAAATTCTTAGACAGTCAATTAGCGCAGATATACAATAAAAGTTGTATATCTTTAACTCTAGGAGTCTGTCATGCAAGTCGCAAAATGGGGTAATAGTTTGGCCGTAAGATTGCCTGCGCCGGTTGTCGAAGCACTTCAACTTAAAGAAGGCGATGACATCGAGATTCATATCGCCGGTGAGCGGATTTTCGAACTTGAGAAGAAACCCAGTCCGCAAGAGTTGTTAGCCCGATTACGCAAATATCGAGGGCGTTTACCCGCCGACTTCAAGTTCGACCGCTTGGAAGCCCATGAAAACCGATAGGCCGTTTTTCGATACCAACGTTCTGTTGTGTTTATTGTCCGAAGATAACCGCAAAGCGGATCGAGCCGAAGCGATTATTGCTTTAGGCGGCATCATAAGCGTTCAGGTGCTCAATGAATTCGCCTCGGTTGCATCGCGAAAACTTGGGATGAGTTATGCCGAAATACGCGATGTGTTGGGGACGGTACGTGCCGTATGTCAAATCCAAGCGCTGACTGCTGATACCCATGATCAGGGCCTGGATATTGTGGAACGATTCGGTTTTTCTCTGTACGACAGTATGATCGTGAGCTCAGCGCTGCAATGCGGCTGTGATATTTTGTATTCCGAAGATATGCAGCATGGTCAAGAAATTGATGGTCAATTAATGGTCGTAAATCCTTTTCTGGATAATTAAGGGAGAACCGATAGGAGCTTGTATTGTGCATTGTTGAAAATAACCGTGAAATATTTATAGCTGGTAGTTTTGTGGGCAAGATGTAAGGCTTGAGCTCGTTTCCTTTGAAATAACCCCATCTTGAAAACAGCCAAACCAATCTGTAGATTGCCCTACTATACAAAGTAGCATTGACTCAAAGCTACCAGATAATTTCGATTGCCATTCAGTTATATCTTGAGTGGATGGGGTAGAGAATTGTTCTGGATGCGTATGCCATTCACCAACATACGTTATTTCTGAATTACTATTCTGCCATTGTTGATAGGCAGTTTGCTGGTGTAAGGATGAGCATCTATTAAAGAAAAACCTGCCACAAATATCATCATGCTGGGGTAAAGTAACATCAGTGACTTCAATATATTGCCCCCTGTATCTCCCCAAAAAAATTCCGCCTTTTTCTTTGTGCCAAAATTTAAGTTGTCGATATTGGTGTAACCTAGTTAAAACCGATGTTGGCATTATCACTAGCTCATTTTTGGGTAATTGAATTGTTATAAAATCTTGCTGCAACATGGACATATATCAAGTTTTTGTGGATTACAGTTTTTGGTATGTTGAACATCAAGAGACAAACTACTATGCCTAAATCTAGGTGATGGATTACCAGAAAAATAATCAATTGCCAGTTGTTGAATTAGGGCTGCCGCTGAAGCAGATGCGCCACTTGCATAAGGGAAATAAGCATTTCCACAATTTCGTTTTATAGGATCTGGAGGTTCCTTATCTTTTGAAAATAGCTTAAATCTTTCTTGCAACTCACCATCTTGATTTGAAATTCTTAAACAGCGATAACAAGCTCCCGTTCTATCATCTAATATGGCGCGAACGGCTTTACCTGCGGCAATAACCCATCCATGTATTAGTACGTTCAGAGTTTCACTTCTATGGTAATAATGGCTTAATGAGGTTGAAAAAGCTTCATTTCCTGTAGCATCAATTATTAACTCATACTTTGAAAACAATGCTAAATTTTTTACATCGAATCGTTTGTTGTTACCTATAAAATTGATGGTGTTAGATACTGCTTGATTTGTAAGAAAATCAGCCATAGCTAATGCTTTATTTTCACCTACATAAGACATGTTTAGAACATGACGGCCTAAATTATCGGGCATTAGAATATCAGGGTCGAATAAGGCGAGAACTCCTTTATGGGTATTATCTTGAATCCCTGCTCCTAGTTGAGCGAGAAGTAAAGCTGTGAAGCTCCCTACTGTGCCACAACCAATAAGAGCTATTTTTTTTCCTACAAGAGAAAATTCTTTGTCTTGATTCCGGGTGGTAATTCTGCTGTCGGAAGCATCTCTGACATTGATGAGAAAAAATTTTTCTTTTACAAGACTCTTTCTTAAAAGAATTGAGCTTGGACTTGCAGGTTTATTTCCTTTTTTGTTTTGCCGTTGATTTTGTGATCTCTTTAAGGCCTCGACTATCTGTTTATCAATTTCAATAAGTGCACCAACATTACCGCCTGGTGTTTGTAGAACTACATAAGATGAACGATTATTTTTTATAACAGTGAGAAGGCTGCTTATAAAAGATTGTGCAGCTGAAGGATCAATTGCTGTCAACCACGCGAAAAACTCCTGCCTTGAGGACAAAGGCCACTTTTCAAACAGTCTAATAAGCTTTGGTTGTGTTAATTTAGTGACAATAACCGGGATTGTTTTATTACTATGAGCAGTATTTGCGGCATTTCTTAATTTTAGCCAAGTATTAGCCTCTTGCTGATTGTTAAAAATAATAATTTCATGCTCTGTTTTCTCTTTAGCATTATCAAGAATGGAATACCTATCAAACATTAATGCCTGTAATGGATAATTCCATGATTTTATATAAGCGAAAAATTTACCTTGCCAATAAGCCGTAAATTCATCGGCATAATCTTGAGAAAATTTTCTAGTGTCATTTTCAGCATATGAAGCTAAAAGATTTTCTACACATTGAAAACAAAGCACAAAATTATCTTCTGGGTTATATCTATCTAAGTAAATGAACTCCTTATCTAAATAGCACAAGCTACCGTCTGGCTCAACATGTGGTAAATGAGGATTTAAGCCTTCAGGAATATTGAGTAATCTATATTCCGGAAAATCAATGAAATCTAGTTCATAAAAACTGATTTCTAATGAAAACTCGGTATTTTTTACAGGCATAATCCCTTCATACTTATGCAGAAAAGTAGAAGGGATTCTTTTAAAGCCTTTTTCCCGTAAAAAATTGTGGGCAAATTGATGAGCTGTTGTCATCATTAACCTGATTTTAAATTTTTAACTATTGGAGCAGGCTGTTTTCTTATTGGCGTATTTAGTGCAGCAGATATCGATGATATTGGGGTTATATAGGTGCTGTCATTTGGAATTCGACTGCCAAGAGAGCGTATAAACAAATCTACAACTTCCTGTGAATTTTCGGCATGTATTAATGCTTCAGTAAGCGTATCTCTAAATATTTCCGCTTTATTAACAATGTCAACAATGACTTCTTGTGTAAGCTCTCTAGGATAAAGTGTTTCTTCTGATTCAGCAGGATTTTTTATCTCGCCAGAAAATAACTCAGGCAATTTTTTTGCAACAGCAAAAAGTGCTTCGCAATCGCGATTAAATCCATTTGAGTTATCAAAAACTGAAGCCGCGCAGGCCATCAGTGTAATAGAAGTTGGCCCTCCTTTTTCCCAAGTAAAATCACGCCATGCTTTAAGGTATCTACATACACGTACTAACCTGTCACCGTGAGCTTCTTTTTCACGGTCAAACCATAATTTGATTTTTTTGGGATCGGATTTAATCCAGTGCTCTTTATCTCTTCTAGCTAAATAAATTTCGTTAGGATCAAGTTTTATAGCTTCTAGTGCATAAGCGGAATCCATTGCAGCAAAAGACGTTGATAAAGCCGCTTCTTTGAGTTCTTTAAAACGTTCTATCGGAACAGCATATAAAGGAAAATCTAAATGAATGCGTGAGCTAACAATAATACGTGCACACGTTGGCTTGCTATCATCAAACTTCCAACCTTGGTTTTCAGCAACTAATTGTTTTAATGCACTATCAACAATTTGAAAAAAAACTCCTTTTGAATAAATTGGATTATCTTCAAAAAGGTCCATTGGTAAATAAACCCCATCATCAATATCTAATTGCTGAGGAGGTGAAAAAGCAGGATTATTTAAAGTTCCGTAAGAGAAAGAGCCTTGTGGCCAAAATGCGGGGCTTACTTCCCGAAATGCAGCATGAATGCCTTTTAAACTAGATTGCTTTTTGAAATCTTCCTCAAGTACTGCTTTAGATTCATTAAAGGCTTTTCTTATTGCACTCCTGGCTTTTTTTCTTGTTTCTAATAATGTCGCACGTTCATCATCTTCAATTTCCAGTTGATGAATAAGCCGATCATTTTCTGAACGTGCATACAATAATTTACTTGCATCATATTTAAGTTTTGTCATTTTTAATCCTGATTAATGGGGTTTGCAAATTCAAAAAAGGTCGGATATGGTGCTTTATGCTCAAGCATAAGTAGTAATGCGAAAGTTATTAGGAAGTAAATTTATTGTGTCAAACTGGAAACGATTGCAATAACAGACAAAAATTAGGAGTCCACCTGAAATTCATCGCCAAACTGACCCCGGAAGAGGAAGTAACGTTAACCGAAGCCTATCGTAACCACCCATTATTCCGGGTTAGACAACGGGCACATGCTATCTTATTGAATAATAGAAGGTATGTAATTGCACGGCTGAGCGAATTGTTTGAGTCCCAGCATGAGACTGTCAGCTCATGGTTAGACAAATGGGAAACAGAGGGATTAATAGGGCTTTACGATTGTCCACGAAGCGGTAGGCCTGTGCGCTTCACGGTTGAGGAACAAGCCGTTTTTCTGGGCTATATTGACAAAAACCCACACCAGCCCAAGGCCGCCGCAGCACGATTGCTGGAGGAGACGGGCAAGGAAGCCAGCCTTGACACCTTTAAACGAATTTTAAAAAAAGTGCCTATGCCTGGAAACGTTGTCGGCAATCAGTGAAGGGAAAGCGTAATGAAGCAGATTTCCAACGTGATAAGGCATATCTGAAGGCCTTGAAACAGCAAGAGGATGATGGGGAATTGAAGCTTTACTACTTTGACGAATCCGGATTTAGCACGACACCCTGTGTACCCTATGGATGGCAACGGATTGGCGAGACCCGACAAATACCCTGCTATCGTAGCAAGCGCATGAATGTGTTAGGTTTTTTGAGTCGCAGCAATGATCTGTTTTTCCACAGCTCCGAACAATCGGTGACAACGGATACGGTTGTCAATGCCTTTGATGCGTTTGTCGAAACGTATGCAGGCAAGTACGAAGAAACTAAAGTGCCGTGCTGTGTGGTGTTGGATAATGCTTCCATTCATCGTAGCGGCGTATTCAAAGAAAAGCTGGCGGGCTGGCAACAACGTGGTGTGTGCTTACATTTTCTTCCGCCTTACAGCCCGGGGCTGAACCTGATCGAAATACTCTGGCGTAAAGTTAAGTACGAATGGTTGCCGCTCGATGCCTATCAAAGTTACGGACACTTGAAAAAGTGGGTGTTGGAAATCCTGAGTGACATCGGTAAAAAATTCCAAATAACTTTTGCGTAACTACTTACGACTTAGCATTTCATTATTTGAATACACATTTGCGGCAGCTTTTCCATGTCCTGTAAGTGTTTCTAGTGCAGCTTTGCTAGCATTATCTAGGGCAATATAATTAGCTTGATCATTAGTTAATAGGACATCAATAAATAAAAATCGATTTTTTAAAATGTGCTTAACCCATACGTTATGTAATGACTCACTAGGAGGCTGTCGGATTAATAGAGCGAGCCTCCCCACTTAATCACGATTAAAATTTAAAAAAGTGGTTTATTGGGATTTTTAATGCCCATAGTTCTGTTTTATGGGCAGCTCAATGCTCTTTTTCCTCTCTCACCCTCTTAATACATGCATTCTTTTTAAATTCCAGCCTATACAGACTAAATTCCATTCACTTTGGACGGATTCCAGGCCTCGAAGCTGGAATTGCCTGAATCCCTGGACGTGTTTAATGATGCCAAACACGGTTTCGACAGTAGATTTTCGCTTGCCGTAGAGTGCTTTGCCCGCTTTGGTTGTTAAGCGATGGGTCATGGCCTCAACCGGCGGTAAGGTGCTTTCGCCTATTTCCGGCTGATGCTGAAACCGGGCGTCAAGGGCTTGGTTATGGCTTTGCCGCTTTTGGGCGATGTACGGTTTTATCTTTGCATCAGCACACGCCTTTACATTGGCTTGGCTGAAGTAGCCGGTGTCGGCCAACAGGTTGTCAACACTCCCCAAGCATTCCGGGAGCTGTTCCAGTTTGGCTAAGGCCGGTTCGATTTCTTGTTTGTCGTTGGTGTGTTGGGTGATGTGATGAGCAACGATCAGGTGGGTGGCAATATCAACACTGGCTTGGGCGTTATAGGCTTGTTCAAAACCATTAGGGGTCGGCATGATGCGGGACTCTTCATCGGTCAGGCTGACTTGATCTTTACCTTGAGGCGCATCGGTAGGCGCTTGGGGGGCTTTGCCGCCCATTTTCTTGCCGGTTTCACTCAGGTGTTGTTCACGCTTAGCCTGCTTTTCGTCATACTCGGCCTTTTCTTGCGCGTAACGCGCCTTGGCACGGGCCTGGATTTCCTGTTTGGCTTTGGCAATCACTGCTAAACGGTCTTGGCGGCGTTTGAGTTCCTTGGGTACATCCATGTCTTCTGGAAGCGGGGAATTGTCGGCGGCTTCAGCCAGTTTCATCAAGGTTTCAACTTCCTGTTTGAACTGGGCTTCCAGTTGATTGGCGTAATCCCAGCTCAAGGCTTTATGCTTGCTGGCATTGGCTTTAATCTTGGTGCCGTCCAGGCTCACCGTACCCAGCTTAAGCAGCCCCAAGGTTTGTGCAAGTACCAATATCTCGACAAATAGGCTTTCGATCTCTTTGCCAAAGCGCTTGCGAAAGCTGTTGATGGTGTCGTGATCTGGGTTTTCGTTGGCGCAGATGTATTTAAAGGCCATCGAGTCATGAGTGGCTTTCTCCAGTTTGCGACTGGAAAATACGCCGGTCGCGTAACCGTAGAACAGCAACGCCAACAGCATCGCCGGATGATAGGGGCGCTTTCCTTTGCCCGCATAGACGGCTGATAGCGTCCGTAAATCCAGTTGATCGACAATCTCGACAACAAAACGGGCCATATGATCTTCAGGCAAATAATCCTGAACACACGGGGGCAGAATGTAGGGGGTATCGCGATCAATCAGGATGAATTGGGTAGCCATTTTTGTTTTTTGATTTGGTGTTTCGATAGGGTTATTTTAACACTTTTTGCACTGCTAAATCCGACAGTCTCCTAGAAGATAACGTTAATTCAACAACAGGACGAGCCCATTGGAATATACCTTGTTCTAATTTTTTTCGATGATTTGCTGTTTTATTTTGCCCCATTGTTCCTATTCCAAGTAAAAAAATATCTTCAGGATTTTTATCGAGAAAATAACAGGCTTCATGAACACCAAAATATGCGGGGGAGTTACCAATTAGTCCGCCGTCAACAAATCGCTGGCTGTCTATTACATGAATTGGGAAATAAGTAGGTGCGGCTGAAGTGGCTAATGCAACATCAACCAAAGATAAATTTAGATCATTAACATATTTCTCAAGATGAGGCGTTTTAAATACCTTAGGCTGTCCAGTCGTGTAATTAACTGCCGGAATAAGCACTCTTGTTTTTAAATCCTTTATTTTTTTATCTTGAAAGATTTCTTGAAGTAATGTTTTAAGAGGCTCTGAATCATAGGACGATGTAAAGAGAGACTTAACATGTTTTAAGCCCCAATATTGTTTTGGAAATATTTTTGCTCCTTTTTCTCTAAGTATTGTTGCCAGTTCACTTGGTCTCATTCCACTTGCCAACCCAAGCGCGATAATGCCGCCAATTGAAGTTCCACAAATCATATCAAAGTGTTCAGATATATTTACTCCTCTTTTGTTTTCCAGTTCAGCTAAAACCTCAGCAGTAAATAATCCACGAATACCACCACCGCTTAACGACAAAATTTGAAATCGACTCACAAATCCCTCCATTATTACTAACGTCTAGGTATGGTGACTTAAAGTTAATAATTCAAGCCTATTTGTGCGTTTATGTTTTTACTCGCGGCGTAGCATGCTTTTAACTGCATTCCCACGCAGTTTCGTCGGTCGGGTTAGAACTGTAGAACTGTAGGGTGGATTAGCCGTAAGGCAATCCGCCGCAACTTCGGTAGGCTGATGTCGGCGTTGTGTGCGTGTTGTGACGGTTTGCTATCGCGAAACCATCCTACGAGCTAAATGCGTCATCCGATCCAATAGACGGTTGATGGCCTGCTCTTCATCTATAGTCAAATCGGGATAGCTCAACAATTCCATCCGAGTGATGGCACTAAACCCGCACGCAGGCAGATTGATGCCGCTTAAAATAGAGATAGCTTCGTCATTGCCTTTAAGCAAGCCGATGAGGGTATCAAGCAAATAGCTAAGACCATTCATCACGCATTGCCTGTTGAATCTCTAATGGATTGCCGCTGAATGAGGGGGAGTTTTTTAGTATCCCGGCAAAGTCGGTCAGTAATTCAGGCTGCTCGGCATGATGGGCTTGTTGTGTGCTGCGATAGACTAGCGCCAGGTTTTTTAATAATTGCGCCGGGCTAATATGCTCATGCTCTGCCAATTCATTAAGTAGGACAGCCGTTTCATCGTCTAATTCTATGATTGCCATGGTTTATATCCCCTTTTAAAGTTTGTAGCTTATGCTTCATCACTGGGAAAAGTAAAATTTTCTTCAAATTCGCGCAGGTCTTTTTTAGCCGTTCGGCATAATTGCCGAGTTGTAAGTCAGCGATTTTTAATAACTTGATTAGTTATGACTGCCGCTTAAAACTTTCTAAAATCATAATTCAAAAACGAATCATCAGTT
>NZ_JH109153.1:0-625820 GCF_000190755.2 Methylobacter tundripaludum SV96
GTTATTACGAAGGCAACCAGCTTAAAACCTGCGAAGACCAATACATCACGGTTTACGTCGCCATTCCCGACAAGTCGAAAGCCATCGCCGCAAAGGGCCGATTGACTCGGGAGCAGTTCAGCTATGACCCAGAACAGGATTGCTATCGTTGTCCGCAAGGAAACCCGTTGACCGCCAGCGGCAAAGCGCACCAGAAAAACGGCAAATGGTTCAAAGCCTATAAAAGCAAGGCGGCGGATTGTAGCCAGTGCCCGTTACGTGAGCAATGTTTGAGCGAAAAAGCCGCCATCAAACAAATCCAGCGCTGGGAGCACGAAGCCGTCATCGAACGCCACCAACAGCGGATGGGTCAAAAGCCGGGCATCATGAAAAAACGCGGCGCACTGGCGGAACATCCCTTCGGCGTTCTCAAGCATCGTGCCGGGATGAACCACTTTTTAATGCGCGGCTTGGCAAAGTGTTGCGGCGAATTTAGCCTGATGGTATTGGGCTACAACTTCACTCGCATATTGAATATTCTCGGTGCTGACGCGCTAAGGGATTATTGCGCCCGAAGACCGGAAAATAGGTTAAGAAACGTGGGATATGCGTAAAAGATAACGGATTTTGGCTTTTTTTGGGATAAAAATGAGCGACCATATGAGACAAAATCTGTTTTTTCAAAAAAATGCCACGCCTGACGACTTGAGAATCGCTTGGATTTTGAATATTTTCACAGTCTCTCAAGATTGGGAATTCAGTTACGGAAGCTCTAGCTTCCCGTTTCACGAAGCTGGAGCTTCGCCTTCTGGGTTCCCAATCTGGAGATTGGGAACCAGCTCTCGTCGATGTGCTGAACGCAATGAAACGCATCAATCGCGCAAGCTATGCGCTACTTTCGTTTGCACTTCCGGCCCTAATGAGCCGCAATTGATTCCATCGGAACAATTTCAGCAAGTAGCGTTTCAGGCGAAATATCCTGTTCATTGGGCCAAGTTACCGCCCCAAACAGAATGCCGACCTGATTGAAATAATGCACGTTCCGAAGTTCACGAAAAACACCGTGATCGAGGTAAGGCTTCAAGTCAAATACCCCCTTGCGTCCATCTTCGATCTCGACATAGATGCAAAAGTCCGGCAACGGCTTTACAGTTTTCACATCCCAATACATGGCGGCCTCACAGTGGAGCGATTTTGTAAGGATTCTCGCCACTGATCGCCAACGTGTAAAATAATTGACCGAAGTAACATCCTAAGAGCCTATTTTCTCGATTGCCAATAATTAGGCTGTTTTCTCAAGTGCATAATTGCAATTATTTCTACCTGAGCTGATCTTGGTCTAAAAATAATCGCATAAGGGAAATGCAATAGCCGACATTTTCTAACATCGTCATCTATCTTTCGGTATAACAATGGGTTCCGGCATGCGCGGTTAATCGCGTCTTCCGCAGCTTCTATAAAACGCTTTTCCAAACCCGCTTGTTGTTTTTTATAAAACAGAACAGTTTGCTCCAGTTCCTCTTGCGCTTGAGGATGTAGGAAAAACTTCATAAATAACGCTGTTTCAGCTCGGCCATAAATTGTTCGCCATCAATCAATAAAGAAGGATCGGCATCTATATCTTTACAACGTTTTTGTATTTCTTGCTGCCATTCTTCCGAAACAATAAAGTCTTCTTCATAATCCAAACTTTCCAGCAATATTTCGGCGATATAAGCTCTTGATGCTGGGGCAAGTTTTAATGCTTGCTCGGTAATTGTTTCTATATTCATAATTCCCCTCCAATTTTGATATGTAGCAACGCATCTACTGCCAATTACTCAGCAGCTGAATATATCCCATCGTTTCAGCTTTGCGGTAATATTTTTCATCCGCTGTTACAAACACGGCATTCAGATGAATAGCCAAGGCATGACAAAGCGTATCGAATAAATGATGAGAAAACTGCTGGGAGAGGCGAGCGGCCGTTTTTAAAATGTCTGCATCCTGCTGTACTTTTATTTCCATAGCAGTCAAATAATCAATGGCTGGCTCTGCGATTTCCGGACGAATGCGGGTAATGACGGCAACCACTTCCGGCAGCCAGTGTGCGGGTTGCACCAGCGTTACCTGACCGGATTGAACTTGCCTTAGCACAGAAACCGCCTGATCGGTGTTCTGTTCCTCTGCTGATGTCGGCATCAACCACTACAATCATCTGCGCAATTCTTCCCTTGCCTGTTCAATATCCGCCGCTGAAACGGGCGATTGCGTGGCTCTTAATTGCAGGATTTTATCAATCGCCAGCTGGCGACGTTGCTGTTGTTTTTTCTCTTCAATCGCCTGTTGCATCAATCGGGTTAAGATCGCGCTTTTGTTTTCCTTTTCAAACAGCTGGTTGAATTCCTGCCTGATGTCATCGGGTACGCTAAAGTTTACGGTAGCCATGATGTCGCTCGGTTGTTGAAATATTCAACAAGAGTATAACATTATTGAAATGGTACAAGACGCAACCCATCGGGCGTCAATAGCGTAGCGCATTGCTCCCCACAGTTCCGGATCAACCGCAGATTTAATTAACCGACTAACTCCAAATCAACCCAATCAATTTGTTTTTCTACAATCGTGCTTAACTCCAACAGCCCAAGCGAAGAGGTCATATTCAATTCCGATTCGACTTCTTTTAATTGCTCCAGCCGTTCTAACAGTTCAAACAAATCCGTCTGATTGGTGTTCTTAATTTTTCTGGTTTTCCTGATTTTCTTCATTTTTATATCAAAGCCACTTGGTATGGCTGTCATCACTTATTAAATACCGGTTGGTGTTGGATTCATCAATGCTATAAGGCGAAAAACGCGGGTTACAAGAAAAAAATCACGGCCTTTGCCCCGAAGCCTGATTTGTGTCTAACTCATTCGCAATATTTTTGATCTTCTCTTTTAGATCCGGCGATAACGAATTCAAGAAACTCTCGGGATCGGTTTGCGCTTTCAGCATTAGGTTTTGCATTTTTACCGGATCGCCAGCCGCTTGCCGTACCAAGATAGGCATAATATCTGCCGAAATATTATAGAGCTCTTGTTTATCATGAGCGTTACCGCCCATTGCCGCCAAGGCTTTTTGGTCGGAGTCCTTGCCCGCATCGGTTGCCGCAGCATCGCAGTTTTGATCCCTAAGACAGTCTTGCGTTTTCTGTAACGCCGAGCTGACAGCGTCATCCGCATAAATATCTTGGCCGGACATTCCTGCCGCAAGCACAAATACCCCTAATTTGATCTTGGACATTGTCGCCACTCACTTGAAGTTTAAGAAGGAATTTTTTCAAAGCTCCCGATTAGCCTACAACGTCAATATCCCTTTACTGCGATTTTCCATGCGCCGCAGCAGTTCGGTCATAATCAACCGGTACAGTTCGTCGCCCAGATATTTGTCCTCGACGCCGCTGTCGATATTCGGGTTGTCATTGACTTCTATCACATAGCCTTTGCCGTCTTTTTCCTTTACATCCACGCCGTATAAACCGTTACCTATGGGTAGGGTGGCTTTTAAGGCAACATCGAGCACGGCTTTGGGAACCTCAAACGTTGGTAAGGTATCAAAGTTACCGGCATCGGTTCGGCTGCTGCCATGGCGATATATCTGCCAGTGGTTTTTGACCATGTAATAGCGACACGCATATAAGGCCTTGTTATTAAAAATGCCGATGCGCCAGTCAAAATCGGTATAAAGAAATTCCTGCGCCAGCAACAGTGCTGATTTTTGAAACAGCTCCTCCACTTTGAGCTCCAGCTCTTTCCGGTCATTCACTTTAACGATGCCGCGAGAAAAAGAGCCATCCGGAATTTTTATAATCATCGGAAAGCCGGCTTCCGCTTCCACTCTGTCCAAGTGAGTGGCATTGCCTTTATGCAGCAGCCAAGTCTTTGGAGTAGGCACCTTATGCGTGCGAAACAGGTCGGCCAAATAGACTTTGTTGGTACAACGCAGCATCGAAGTCGGATCGTCGATAACCACCAGGCCTTCGGCCTCGGCCTTCTTGGCAAAACGGTAGGTGTGATGATCGATGCTGGTGGTTTCACGGATGAACAAGCCGTCAAATTCGGGCAGGCGCACATAATGTTGCTGGGTTATCAGTTCTATTTCAATACCCAGTTGTCTGCCGATTTTGATGAATTTTTTAAGAGCGCCCATGTTGCTGGGCGGTAATTGTTCTTCGGGGTTGACCAGTATCGCAAGATCGAAGCGCGCAGCTTTACGGGCGCGGCCTTTCCGCCAGACTTTGGTGCTGAATTTATCCAGCGCGTCGGCAAAAACGGTTTGCATCGCATCATCCAGATGCCGGTGCGACACGGCCTTTAAGCCGATGATTTCCCATTGCTGCTTACAACGTAACGTCACTTCCAGTATGGGGCAGGAAAAGCGTTCAAACAGCTGCCTGGTGAGTTCCTGAAAAGCCGGATCGGGCGTGGTGCCGAAGTAACTCATCAAGGTTATTTCTCTGTCCTTGTCGGTGCTTTTAAACGCGCGCTCCAGCGTCTGCGACAAGTCGTCAAGCTGTAGCCGGTACAGCGCCTTTTTGCCCAGATCGTTCAGTACTTTAACCGACGGAATAACGTGATGGCCTCGGGCCTCGGCCAGCAACGAGCAATAATAGCCGTCGGAAAGATAGCGGTAACTGCTGCAAAGATTGATGATGCGCACACGCTGCTGAGACTCGCCCTGTTCGGTCGCAAGGTATGTTTCAAAGGTGATGACTTGGTCGCTGGGATAATAGGGATTCCAATCGGAAAGATCATCAACAACCAGAAGGGTACGCGCCATAACAATAAGATCCTGTAGTAAGATAAGCCATAATTCTGGAACCAGTCAGTTGTTTGCACAAGGAGTTTTTATGGCTATTGATAAATATTTCTTGATTGACTTAACTGGGGCTATGCTTAAGAAAAACTTCAGGTAACCGTTATGTCCTATTGTCTTCCTCTTGCCGCTATCGATACCGCCGTTTTTCCCGGCAGCTATGCCGCCGGTCGGCAACGCTGGCTGGCCCAATCAAATAAACTACCCGGCCATACACGATGCCGACCTTATCCATGTACCGGCACCGGACCTGAAGGCGAACAGCTGGTGACCGACACGGTCTGGATCGGCACGGAAGACGCATCAAGAGTGTTGGTTTTGCTCGGCGGAACGCACGGTATTGAGGGCTTTGCCGGCAGCGCGATACAGATCGACCTTCTGGGTTTGCTTGCCGAAGGTCTGGTCGTTATTCCGGCAGATACGGCAATTTTGATGATTCATGCGCTGACTCCGTGGGGTTATGCCTGGCAACGGCGTTGCGATGCGGACGGCGTTGACCTTAACCGCAATATCGTCGATTTTTCGGGCCCCTTGCCTGAAAACAAAGACTATGACTTACTCAAAGATGCGTTTTATCTAGCGGATGCCGCGCAACGGAAAATCGCCCTTGCCGAATTTGAACAACTGCATGGCCGCGTGGCGCTGGAAAAGGCAGTCAGCGCCGGACAATACAGCGATCCATCCGGACCGTTTTACGGAGGAACAGCGCCCGCGCACGGCAGGCGGGTCTGCGAAGACCTGATGCGCCGCTATACCTTGCAACAGAGGGATTTGGCGGTCATCGATCTGCACACCGGGCTAGGCTCTTACGGCTATGGCGAAATCATTTGCGACCATCAGCCGGACAGCGCCGGAACGCGCGCCGCCCAAAACTGGTACGGCGATTCGGTGGCATTGCCGCTGCTGGGCACGTCCAGCTCGGTGCCGAAAACCGGGTTGCTGGATTATGCCTGGCACGCCATCATGAATGAACGCAGTTGTTACATCACCTTGGAATTCGGCACTTTCAGCACCGATCAACTGTTTGAAATCCTACTGCGCGACCACCAACTGTGGGCGCAATCCGATAACCAACAAGCGCGCCTGGAACACAGTAAAGTCATGCGCCGTCATTTTTGTCCCGACGATCAGGCCTGGCGGGAAATGGTGTTGTTCCGCGCCAGACAGGTCATTGCACAAGCCTTGCGGGGAGTATCGTCTTGAGTATTTTAATCCGCCCCGCCCTGTTAGCCGATCTCGATCAGCTGGTAGCGCTTGAAAAAACCTGCTTCGACACCGACCAGTTAAGTCGGCGCAGTTTCAAACACTGGATAACCACGGAACATCGCGCCTTGCTGGTCGCGGAGCAGGAAAAAGTAATTAGCGGTTATGTGCTTATTATTTACCACCCCGGCACCCGGCTGGCCCGAGTCTATTCATTGGCCGTTGCGCCTGCGCAAAGAGGCACGGGCGTCGCCAAATTGCTGATGACGGCAGGCGAACAGGCCGCCAATGACGCGGGAAGACTGTATCTGCGTCTTGAAGTCAGCGTCGATAACACTCCGGCGATCAAGCTTTACCAAACGCTGGGCTACCAGAAATTCGGCATCTACCGCGATTACTATGAAGATCACAAAGACGCGCTACGTTACCAGAAACGTATCCGCCGTTATCGCGATACCTTGCAGCACCGGTCGGTACACTGGTTAAGGCAAACCACGCCGTTTACCTGCGGCCCCGCATCGCTGATGATGGCGATGCACGGCTTAAACAGGGCTTATCAGCCTTCGCAGGAAGAAGAAATCAACCTGTGGCGCGAAGCCACAACCATCTTCATGACCTCGGGGCATGGCGGCTGCCACCCGATAGGTCTGGCGCTGGCGGCAAAACGTCGGCAATTTACCGTTGAAGTCTGGGTCAACCAGACCGGAGCGCTGTTTATCGACGGCGTGCGCAGTGAGGAAAAAAAACAGGTTGTGGAACTGGTCGACAACTGCTTCAAGCGCGAGGCGCAAGAGCAAGGCATCAAGATACATTACGCCAATATCAGCCAGAACGACCTGATCAGCGCGTTCAAGTCCGGGGCGATACCGTTGATCCTGATCAGCACCTTTCAAATGGATCGCAAAAAAGCCCCGCACTGGGTGGTGATGAGCGGCTTCGACGATGACTGCCTGTACATGCACGACCCCGATCCCGAAGAAGGACGGCAAAGCGAAATCGATTGCCAGTTTATTCCTATCGCCTGCGAGGACTTCGACCGGATGTCCAGTTTCGGCAAGAACCGGCTCAGGACGGCGGTGATTATTTGGCCTGGGTAAACCGTATCAGACAGATTGATAAATCACCACGAAGACACGAAGAACACGAAGTTTTACCTTTCATTTTCTTCGTGTCTTCGTGTCTTCGTGGTGAATTTTCAAAAAATATGCCATTTTCGGCTTGTGTTATTAAACCGATTCAACGATAATGGCCGTCCTTTAGCCAGTACGGCTAATGTTTAATGGTGATCGTGTCGGTCCTCCCGCAACGATACGCTGTAAACCCCGCCAGGCCCGGAAGGGAGCAACGGTAGCAGCAGATTCGTGTGCCGGGATGTGGCTGGCATGATCGCCACCCAACTCATACTTACCTTTCGAGCCTGCAATGAATTATCAGGTTCTCGCCAGAAAATGGCGTCCCCATAATTTCACAGAAGTTGTCGGACAAGAGCATGTCGTCAAATCGTTAATGAACGCTTTGCAACATGATCGACTTCATCACGCCTATTTATTTACCGGAACGCGCGGCGTAGGCAAAACCACCATTGCCCGAATTTTAGCCAAAGCCATCAATTGCGAAAATCTGCAGGATTTCAATCCTTGCGGCGTATGCAGCGTGTGCCGCGATCTGGATGAAGGACGGTTTCTGGATTTAATCGAGGTCGATGCGGCATCGCGCACCAAGGTTGAAGACACCCGCGATTTACTCGATAACGCGCAATACGCGCCCAATCACGGTCGCTATAAAGTCTACCTGATCGACGAAGTACACATGCTGTCCGGCCACAGTTTCAATGCCTTGTTGAAGACGCTGGAAGAGCCGCCCGCGCATGTAAAATTCCTGCTGGCCACCACCGATCCCCATAAAATCCCCGTCACCGTGCTGTCCCGCTGTTTGCAGTTTAATCTCAAGCGTTTGCTGCCCAGCCAGATTTTCACCCAGATGGAATTCATACTCCAGCAGGAACATATTGAAGCCGAGTCCGGCGCTTTAAAGTTATTATCGCGCGCCGCCGACGGCAGTATGCGCGACGGCTTAAGCCTGCTCGACCAAGCCATCGTTTACGGTAACGGCAAGGTCGGCACCGAAGATGTCAACGCAATGCTGGGCACCGTGGCGCAGCAACCGGTCGAGGCTATTTTAACGGCGCTGGCCGAGGGCGATGCGGCGGCGATACTCGATAAAATAAACGAGATAGCCAATTTAACGCCGGACTTTAGCGATGTGCTGCAACAAATTTTGCAAGTCCTGCATCGCATCGCATTGCTGCAACAAATACCTAACGCTATCGACCATGATTTTGATGTGGAGATGATTGCCGCATTGGCCGCCAAACTTACACCCGAAGATGTGCAGCTTTACTACCAGATAGGCTTGGTAGGACAACGCGACCTGGATTTAGCGCCCGATCCGCGTAGCGGTTTTGAAATGGTCATGCTGCGCATGCTGACTTTCAGACCGGTCGGCACAGCATCGGCTCCGGCTAAACCGGTTCAGGTTCGTCAACCTATTAACAAACCCCAGGCACAGCCTGCTTCTAATCAAGCGCAACCTGTTTACAATACAGCGGTGACCACGCAACCCGCTATCGTCGCCGAAACAACCGCTCAGGAAACCGTTACTCAAAAGCCCGATTCCAATTGGGCCGAAATGGTTGCCGCAATGAAAATTAACGGCTTAACCAGAGAGTTGGCCCATAATTGCGTACTGGAAAATATTGACGATAGCGTCTGCACCTTGATTCTGGATCCGGGCCACAAACAACTGCGCAGCAGCCGCACCGAAGACAATTTACAAAAAGCATTGCAGGCTTATCGAAAATCGCCTTTAAAGCTGGTCATCACCACCGAAAAAACCACAGTTGCCACACCCGCCGTGCAATTGACCAAGGCGCGCGAAGACAAACAGCAGGCGGCGGTTGACGCGATTAATTCAGACGAAAACGTTCAAGCTTTAAAAGAACACTTGGGGGCCAGAATCATGCCCGGTACTATAGAACCG
Organism: Methylobacter tundripaludum SV96; assembly: GCF_000190755.2. Lineage (GTDB taxonomy): Bacteria > Pseudomonadota > Gammaproteobacteria > Methylococcales > Methylomonadaceae > Methylobacter_A > Methylobacter_A tundripaludum. Next base: position 9,058 of record NZ_JH109153.1, read on the forward strand.
ATTTAACGAGACAGGAGAGAAGTAAATGAAAAACGCACTCGGCAACATCATGCAGCAAGCCCAAAAAATGCAGGAAGACTTAAAAAAAGCCCAGGAAGAGCTTAACGCCATGCAGGTCATGGGCGAGTCCGGCGGCGGTTTGGTCACCATCCTGATGACCGGCAAACGCGAAGCCAGAAAGGTAACCATCGATCCGTCCCTGCTGGGCGATGACAAGGACATGCTGGAAGACCTGGTTGCCGCGGCCATCAACGATGCCGTCAATAAAGTCGCAAAAATGAAAAAAGAAAAAATGGCGGATGTCACCGCAGGACTGCCCTTGCCTCCCGGATTCCAACTGCCTTTTTAATATGCACAAAAAAGGCTTATTGGGGCAGCTGATACAGAATTTATGCTGTTTGCCCGGCGTCGGCCCTAAAACCGCCCAGCGCATGGCGTTTCACCTGCTCCAGCGCGACCGCAACGGCGCCAATATGCTGGCCCAAACGCTGCTGCAAGCCATTGAAAAAATGCGCCATTGCAGCCAATGCCGCACCTTGACCGAAGGCGAGCTGTGTGAAATCTGCGCCGACAAGTCAAGAGACGATACCCTCATCTGCATCGTGGAAAGCCCTTCCGACGTCTGGATTGTCGATCAGGCAACGATGTTCAAAGGCCGCTATTTTGTGCTGCACGGGCGATTATCGCCGCTGGACGGCATAGGACCCGATGAACTCGGCCTGGATCTGCTTGAACAACAGCTGGCAACCGGCCATATCAAGGAACTGATCCTGGCGACCAACTCCACGGTTGAAGGCGAGGCGACCGCCTACTTCATCAGCGAACTGGCCAGGAAACACCAGGTACCGGCCAGTAGAATCGCCCATGGCGTACCCATGGGCGGCGAGCTGGAGTTTACCGACAGCGGTACGTTATCGCATGCGTTTAATGGCCGCGTAGGCATGTAAAGGTCAGCCCTACAATTTGCCCCTGTCATCATTAAAACTCAACAAGTCGTCAATCAAGGTTAAGATCCGATACTTGAAACCGACCCGCTCAATAAGGATTTGGTCAGTAATAACGTCCCGAAACCTGAACTTATCATTCCCACGCGGAGCGCTCGCCGTTATACACAAGTATTTTTAAAGCTCGTCATCCCGGCGGGTATGACGAGTTACTTAGGATTTGGTTGAAAATAACTTCCCGAAACCACTATTTTCGATCGTCGAGCCGTTCGTGCTGAGCTTGTCGAAGCATGATCGGCTTGACGCGGTAGGCCGAAATTTTCCCGTTCACCCTTCGACAAGCTCAGGGCGAACGGGAAAATTTCACTCAATCCATATCGGGAAGTTATTACTGACCATATCCTAAGCTACTTGTGCATAAAAATGAACGCGGTGCGTGGGAACGATCAGCGGAAGTTATTTTTAGCGAAATCCCAAGCTGCAAAATTGCACATCAACAATCCCATTGCGATATGCAAGCCTCCGCTCCTTTGCTTATAAGTTACGTTTATGGTGCGCCTGCTAACCATGAACATCACTTAATTTTATAAACTCCCTAAAGTTTTCAGCGTTTCTGCCGATTGCAATCTTCGGTTGGCGGCAGACAATAATTCCAGGTCCGCACCCTACTAACTTGTAAATTCGCCGCAGCACAACGCAGAGCTGACGGCTTAACCCCGATCATAGAAACGGGTGCAAGTTGCTTCGACAGGCTCAATACAAAGACCGTGTTGCCTCGCAAATGCTCTCGCCCCAGCGGGGTCCGGCACTTCGAGCTACAGGCAAAAATAATCAGGACCTGAAAGCAAGGTGGGCGACGAAAACATGCCGTCCCATTAATTATTGATTCCCGCACATAAGCGATGACTGAACTCTATCAGTCCTTTCATCGGACGGAAATTACCGACAGCATCAAACTGGTTCCAACACAGGGGAGTCACAATGTTTTGCTTTATTCTTCGCGCCGATCAAGCGACCGACACCATTGAGGCCGTCTCGCTATGATCCTCATCGCCATCCTTGATCACAATGCTTATCTGCTCAAAAACATCCCTCCCAACCTGCAACTGACAGACTTTACCGCTACAACAGCGCTCGACGGTAAAAACCTAAGCGCTTGGCTGGTAACGCACGGGGTCGATATGTTGGCACTGCCCTTGCCGAATGAACATGAACGTCCGGCCACCTCCCCCATCAGAGCGAAACCCGAAAGGCTTAACGGCAATGCACAAGCGCGCTGGCGGCTTAATTTATCGCAGCTGGAATTGATTCCCCCCGACGGCAGGCCGATCCCGCTATCGCACAACGAAGGCTGCGTCCTGGGAGCCGCCGCCAACGCGAACGGAAATCTGGTCAGTCGCAAGAGGCTCATCGAAGCCTTGGGCCAGGATTTCTGGCACTACGACGAACGCCGACTCGAATCGCTGATTAGCCGTCTGCGCCGAAAGCTGGCTGCTTATGCGCCTGAGGATTTTTCGATTCGGGGCGTGAAGGGGCAAGGTTATTTGTTTGGGGTTACGTTACGGATCGTGGAAATTTAAAACACTCAGGGATGGTCAGCATTTGTCAGCAATAGGCCGCATAAATCGAATACCCTATCATTGCAGCTAATTTAAGAAGGGGCGGGTAAGTGATTATCCGATCTTGCACTAGCATGTTGGCGTGACTTTTCAAGACCTGAGCCTCGCCTTTTCTATCCGTTAATGCACGGGTGACGGGCCAGAAACCAGTCGGAAGAATCAACGAGCATATCGCCTCCGCCCCGCACAACCGAGGTTCGCCTCATTTTGAGTAGAAACATTCCAGAAGGAGTAGAAATGTCCCAGAACAATACCCCCACAACAGCGAGCAATCCGCAATTAGTCATATTGTTTGTCAACAATACCGGCCTCCCGGACGAGCAGGTGTTCATCACCTTTCAAGATCCCAGCCAGAGTTTGATTGCGACTTACGGAAGCGGAACGTCCATCGGGCGAGTCAACACCGGAGACATGATGACGCAATCCCTCAATCTGACGACGATCGGCGCGGGCGGGTTAAGCATCGCCAATGCCGAGGGGCCGGTCGTGTTCGTTTCCTACGCGGCTACCGAGACGTACAATGGTTTCGTGATGAGCGGGGATCTTTCGGGGAATGCGCAGCCGAGTTACATTGGCAGCGGCGGCGCGAATTACCTGAAAGCCTACCAGCCGTTCGAAATCGACTACGTCGCAGGAGCCACCAACGGACAGGGCAATCTCACCAACATCAACTATTTCGCCGCCCCGATCTGCATTCAAAGCTACAACGGCGGCAGTTCGGGAACCTTGCTCCAGACACGCGGCTATTACAAAGGGACGGCCGCGGGCACGAAGCGGCTCGCGAGTGAATTCCAAACTTTGACGACAGGCAGCGCCTTGGCCACGCCGATCTTCAGCGGAAATATTTTGCGCTATATCGGGCCCTCCTCCTACGGCGCGGGTTCCAATCCGTATCCCACGTTCGATGCCTATCTCAAGTCGCTGTTTACTGCGAACCAGAGCACAACCATACAGAATAGCAATGCCTTCAACACACAGCAGAATCCTGCGGCCGGGAATATAAACTACAATTACGCGTTCGATTTCATCGCCACCGTGGCCGCTGACAACACCATCACGCTCTCGGGAACGATCACGACCACGCTCATTCCATTTGGCGGGTCGGCCACTCCGGGGACGACTTACACCGGAGCCGTGATGACGATCTCGCCGACGATCGGAACCCAAACTTCCGATTCGATTTTCAACAATACCATCTACGGGCAAGCGGACCCGCTGGGATCCGGCAACGGTTCCACCACCTTCAACAGTGTGTGGGCGCAGCTCGCCACGGACATGACGGCGGCAGGCCTGTTCGTCGACTCCACGACCGGAGGCGGCCCCGGCACCGCCTACGGCATCACGCAGAGCTTGGCGATCGGCGAAATCACCACCGGATTATTGGGCGGCTTCCCAGGCAGCGGCGTCACCTACAAAGGAGGCATCGGAACCTACGCCTCCTACAACGGGAAACTCTACAAGGATGTGCCGAGCGTGGCTTGGTGGAATTCAAGCATCATTCCTTCCCCTTCCGTATTGCAGCCGTCGCATCCGTTTTATAACGCGTATGCGCAGCAGATCTTCGATGCCACAAGCAATCAGGTTTATTCCATCCCGTTCAGCGACCGCTTTGGCAATGGCCCGCTGATGCAGACCCAGCTTTACAACGATAAGGTGGTCGACACCTGGGTGGTGACGCTGGGCGCACCGATCTTCATGAGTTCAAAAAAGGGTCTGTATGCTACAAGTGGAAATGGCATAAATAGCACTATATACACCCTGGATAATGTTACTGGGAGTGTATCTCCTTTGCTAACTGTCAATTTCGATTTGGTAGATATAGCAGCCTACGGGGAAACGCTATACGCTATAACTTCAGATCAATTTCTGACAATTGACCTGAAAAAGGGTACGTGTGATGTCGTGGGCAGCCTCGGAATTGAGGACAAAGGCGCCAAACTGGCAGTCGCGTCTAATGGAACGATATACTGCATTGCCACTCCATCCGGCTGTGGAACGGGTCTTTATACGATCAATCGGTCAACGGGTGCCGGCACGTTAATTGGTGTTTTGGGAGCCAATCCCGCTGGCGGTGCTAATATTCCAAGCTTCGGCATGGCATTCGACGCCAACGATAATTTATTCGGCGCGCTGACATCTTATAACGCCAATAGTGGTCAACCGTCTGTTTCACTGATGACCGTTAATCCCAGCACAGGCCAGGCGCAACCCCTTAACTCCAACATTGGATTTAATTCACTTACCGGAATGGCGTTTTATGATAATAGCCTCTATGGTGTAACTGCCGACGGTAAATTAATATCGATTAATGTTGCTTCAGGCGCAGGCTCATTAATCGGCAATGACAATATTGATTTTCGTGGCATGACTGCGTATTAAAACCCAAAAAAAAGTGGGGGCGAGTGGATTTCTGCAGTCGCCCCCCTTTCAAGCGGGACTGGATTTGTACCCCTAACGCAAAGACCGGGGTGCAGTTCTTGTAAAACCACACCTTCCCCACCACCCTGCTACAATTCTTAGCCATGTCACCTCGTGCGGCGACTGGCGAGAACACATCAGTCGGCCTTGCAATACAAATATTCTCGGGGACTGAGCAAGATTATCGCTTATCAGAGCAGTATAATCCTTGTGCCGCTTCATCAAGTACTTTGAGGGAGAAGGAGCGTATATCTTAAAACTAATAATACCGGCCTTCCGGTCGCTCATACAAAAAAGGTAAGAATAATGACTGATTGTTTATTTTGCAAAATGGTTGCCGGTGCTATCAAGCCGGATGTGGTTTTTGAAGATGAAAATATTCTGGCGTTCAGGGACATTAATCCCCAGGCTCCGGTACATATCCTGATTATCCCCAAACGCCACATTGCAACCTTGAATGACCTGGACGATGCCGCGCTGGCAGGCACGATATTACAGACGGCGACAAAGCTGGCTGAACAAGAAGGCATAGCTGAACCGGGCTACAGAACTGTGTTTAACTGCAACAGGAAAGGCGGTCAGGAAGTTTACCACCTGCACCTGCATCTGCTGGGCGGCCGACAAATGATTTGGCCTCCGGGTTAAGGGATCGATAGTATTGATCTATCGGATTTTGATAAGGTTTTGCAAATGAACGTCAAAACACAGTTTATATTCTTCGTAACGCTCTGCTGGCCGCTTGCAGTATCCGCCCTGAATGAAAACACGGCCCTGAAGGTTACCCCGTTGCTCAAGACGACCACCAGTTGGGATGGAAAGCCCATCGTCTATCCCAAAGGGCAAAGCGAAGTCACTGCCCTGATCGTTGAAATTGCGCCGGAGGGCGAGACCGGATGGCACGAACACCCGGTGCCATCGCTTGGCTACATCATGGAAGGTGAGCTTGAATTAAGGCTTGCCACAGGCGACGTTAAAATCCTCCATCCGGGCGACGTTTTGCCCGAGTCTGTCGGCGTACTCCACAATGGCCGCAACCTGGGTGAAGAGCCGGTCAAAATCCTGGTATTTTACCTGGGTGAAGTGGGCAGCAAACTTAGCGTTGCGCACCCGGAATTTGCTCCCCCGCCATTGCCTGATTCGGAAAAGTAATGCCATGAAGAATGACCGCACATAAAAAAGCCCGGCAGGTTTGCACCTCCGGGCTTTTGCGCTTTAAACAGCAGCGCGTTATTTCTTCATTTCTTTTTTGAATATTGCATCCAATTTCTGGTTGGTTTCCTGATTGTACTGCTTTGAATTATCAATCGCCTCTGGTCTGGGCGCTACTACAGCAGGCGCGGCAACCGCAGGTTTCGGGCTGGCCGCCTGAACTGCCGTGGGTTCTTCCTCGGATTGATCCAAACGAAATACCGGCCCGTAAGTGGTGTCCACATCAAAATTATCCCAAATATACAAAGGCTGAGCGATGGGCTTGGTAGGAAGCGGTATGGTAAGCAAATCGGCAAGTCCCACCCCTATGCGTCCAGCCATGTTAACCACACCTTTAAATGCTCCCCCGACAGCGCCATAAAAAACGTTGCTTTTATTGGTCGTGTTAATGATGTTTTTGGGAATTTCCAGTACGCTGGTGGTCAGATTGGCAAAAGCGTTCAGCGCCTTATTGCCAACCTTGCTGCCATAGCTGTTGCCAAAGCTCTGGTGTTGGTATCCCCCCCCTTGAGTAGAGGGTGTATAAGTCGTATTGCCATAACCCTGTTGCTGCATATCAGCCAGCGCCATAGGCGCATATGCCGTAAACAGGCCGGTGAATAAAAGAAAAACAAAAAAACGACTCAACTTACGCATATCAAATCCTGTTTGGTGTGTTAATACTGAAAGTCAGTATAGCAGAGCTAAAATTATTTACTGATCCGCGCCTTGGCAAAGGCGCTAGCCATTGAGCCCTGCACCGGAGCCTGCTGTTTAGGCTTGTGCGCCGCCTGCTTTTGATTGTTTCGTTCGGGTCTGGCCTCGCTCGCTTCTGGATTTGTTTTCATGGATAACGAAATGCGTTTGCGTTCGACATCGACCTCCAGCACTTTCACTTTGACCATATCGCCGGTTTTAACGGCATCCCTGGGGTCTTTGACAAAAGTATCCGATAAATGAGAGATATGCACCAGACCGTCCTGGTGTACGCCGATGTCGACAAACGCGCCGAAGTTGGCGACGTTGGTGACCACGCCGTCCAGCCTCATGCCGACTTCAAGGTCGGTGATTTTCTCGATGCCCGCCTTGAATTCCACGCTTTTGAATTCCGGTCTCGGATCGCGTCCGGGCTTTTCCAGTTCCTGCAAGATGTCGGTCACGGTCGGCAAGCCGAAGTGTTCATTGGTGTAATTGGCGGGATTCAAGCCGCGTAAAAACTGGCTCTGGCCGATCAGGTCGCGGATGGATTTTCCGGTTTCGGCAATAATGGCTTCAACAACGGGGTAGGCTTCAGGATGGACCGAAGAGGCATCCAGCGGATTGTCGCCGTTCATTATACGAAGGAATCCGGCCGCTTGTTCGTAAGCCTTGTCGCCCAACCTGGGCACTTTTTTCAATTGCTTGCGATTGGCAAACGGGCCGTTTTCGTTGCGGAAAGCCACGATGTTTTCGCTGATGCTGGCCGACAAGCCCGATACCTGTTTAAGCAGGGATACCGATGCGGTATTCACGTCAACGCCGACCGCATTTACGCAATCCTCGACCACGGTATCGAGTCCTTTGGCTAGCTGAACCTGATTGATGTCATGCTGGTACTGGCCCACGCCGATCGATTTAGGGTCGATTTTGACCAGTTCCGCCAATGGGTCCTGCAAGCGTCTGGCGATGGAAACCGCGCCGCGCAAAGACACGTCCAGTTCGGGAAATTCCTTGGCCGCCAGTTCGGACGCCGAATAAACCGACGCGCCCGCTTCCGACACGGTAATCTTGGTAAACTTCAGTTCGCTGTGCCGTTTCATCACATCGGCCACCAGCTGGTCGGTTTCCCGAGAACCCGTGCCGTTGCCAATGCTGACCAAATCGACCTTGTGCTTTTGGATCAGTTTAGCCAACGTGTCTATCGACCCATCCCAATCCTTGCGCGGCGGGTGCGGGTAAATGGTGTCCGTGCCCAGCACTTTTCCGGTAGGATCGACGATCGCAACCTTGACGCCGGTGCGGATGCCGGGATCCAGGCCCATCGTCGCTTTAGGACCGGCCGGTGCGGCCAGCAGCAAGTCCCTTAAATTGCTGGCGAACACCCGGATGGCTTCCAGCTCGGCGGCTTCGCGCAGCCTGAGTTTCAAATCCAGATCGATACGAGTGTACAGCTTGATTTTCCAGGCGAAACGGGCCGTTTCCGCCAGCCACGCATCGGCGGGTTTTGAGCTGTCGGTGATATTAAGGCGCCGGGCGACAAACTGGGCGCAAAGGTCGTGTTCCGCTTTATCGTCAGCGCCGGGTTTAAGCGTTAGATTCAACAAATCCTCATTGCGCCCCCTAAATAAGGCCAAAGCCCGGTGCGAAGGGATTTTGTTGACGGCTTCTTCGTAATCGAAATAATCCTTAAATTTTTCAGCGGCCTGTTCTTTGCCGGTCGCAACGGTGGCGTGCAGAATGCCTTTTTGCCAGATGCGTTCGCGCAGTTCGCTCAACAGTTCGGCGTCTTCGGAAATGCGCTCCATGATGATTTGCCGTGCGCCATCCAAAGCGGCAGAGGTATCCGGTACGCCTTTTTCCGCATCGATATAACCGGCGGCGATTTGCTCGGGAATCAGACTGCGATCATCCAATAACGCATCGGCAAGCGGCTCAAGTCCGGCTTCACGAGCAATCTGCGCTTTAGTGCGACGTTTGGGTTTGTAGGGTAAATACAAATCTTCCAACAGCGTTTTAGTGTCGGCATCGTTAATGGCTTTTTCCAGTTCCGGCGTCAGCTTGCCTTGAGAACCGATACTGTCCAGAATGGTTTTACGCCGCGCGTTAAGTTCGCGCAAATAGCCCAAACGCTCTTCCAGCATCCTTAATTGCGTATCGTCCAGACCGCCGGTCACTTCCTTGCGGTAGCGGGAAATAAACGGGACGGTTGCGCCCTCGTCCAGCAAATTGACAGCGGCGCTGACTTGTTTGACGTTAACGGCTAATTCTTCGGCAATGCGTTGGATTACATCCATTTTTCGAGTTCTTGTGCAGTTTAAGATGGGCGCATTGTAGCAGCAAGGCATGGCTTAGATAAAAATAAGCGCATCATTTCGAAATGACTCTAACTGATGATTCGTTTTTGAATTATGATTTTAGAAAGTTTTAAGCGGCAGTCATAACTAATCAAGTTATTAAAAATCGCTGACTTACAACTCGGCAATTATGCCGAACGGCTAAAAAAGACCTGCGCGAATTTGAAGAAAATTTTACTTTTCCCAGTGATGAAGCATAAGCTACAAACTTTAAAAGGGGATATAAACCATGGCAATCATAGAATTAGACGATGAAACGGCTGTCCTACTTAATGAATTGGCAGAGCATGAGCATATTAGCCCGGCGCAATTATTAAAAAACCTGGCGCTAGTCTATCGCAGCACACAACAAGCCCATCATGCCGAGCAGCCTGAATTACTGACCGACTTTGCCGGGATACTAAAAAACTCCCCCTCATTCAGCGGCAATCCATTAGAGATTCAACAGGCAATGCGTGATGAATGGTCTTAGCTATTTGCTTGATACCCTCATCGGCTTGCTTAAAGGCAATGACGAAGCTATCTCTATTTTAAGCGGCATCAATCTGCCTGCGTGCGGGTTTAGTGCCATCACTCGGATGGAATTGTTGAGCTATCCCGATTTGACTATAGATGAAGAGCAGGCCATCAACCGTCTATTGGATCGGATGACGCATTTAGCTCGTAGGATGGTTTCGCGATAGCAAACCGTCACAACACGCACACAACGCCGACATCAGCCTACCGAAGTTGCGGCGGATTGCCTTACGGCTAATCCACCCTACAGTTCTACAGTTCTAACCCGACCGACGAAACTGCGTGGGAATGCAGTTAAAAGCATGCTACGCCGCGAGTAAAAACATAAACGCACAAATAGGCTTGAATTATTAACTTTAAGTCACCATACCTAGACGTTAGTAATAATGGAGGGATTTGTGAGTCGATTTCAAATTTTGTCGTTAAGCGGTGGTGGTATTCGTGGATTATTTACTGCTGAGGTTTTAGCTGAACTGGAAAACAAAAGAGGAGTAAATATATCTGAACACTTTGATATGATTTGTGGAACTTCAATTGGCGGCATTATCGCGCTTGGGTTGGCAAGTGGAATGAGACCAAGTGAACTGGCAACAATACTTAGAGAAAAAGGAGCAAAAATATTTCCAAAACAATATTGGGGCTTAAAACATGTTAAGTCTCTCTTTACATCGTCCTATGATTCAGAGCCTCTTAAAACATTACTTCAAGAAATCTTTCAAGATAAAAAAATAAAGGATTTAAAAACAAGAGTGCTTATTCCGGCAGTTAATTACACGACTGGACAGCCTAAGGTATTTAAAACGCCTCATCTTGAGAAATATGTTAATGATCTAAATTTATCTTTGGTTGATGTTGCATTAGCCACTTCAGCCGCACCTACTTATTTCCCAATTCATGTAATAGACAGCCAGCGATTTGTTGACGGCGGACTAATTGGTAACTCCCCCGCATATTTTGGTGTTCATGAAGCCTGTTATTTTCTCGATAAAAATCCTGAAGATATTTTTTTACTTGGAATAGGAACAATGGGGCAAAATAAAACAGCAAATCATCGAAAAAAATTAGAACAAGGTATATTCCAATGGGCTCGTCCTGTTGTTGAATTAACGTTATCTTCTAGGAGACTGTCGGATTTAGCAGTGCAAAAAGTGTTAAAATAACCCTATCGAAACACCAAATCAAAAAACAAAAATGGCTACCCAATTCATCCTGATTGATCGCGATACCCCCTACATTCTGCCCCCGTGTGTTCAGGATTATTTGCCTGAAGATCATATGGCCCGTTTTGTTGTCGAGATTGTCGATCAACTGGATTTACGGACGCTATCAGCCGTCTATGCGGGCAAAGGAAAGCGCCCCTATCATCCGGCGATGCTGTTGGCGTTGCTGTTCTACGGTTACGCGACCGGCGTATTTTCCAGTCGCAAACTGGAGAAAGCCACTCATGACTCGATGGCCTTTAAATACATCTGCGCCAACGAAAACCCAGATCACGACACCATCAACAGCTTTCGCAAGCGCTTTGGCAAAGAGATCGAAAGCCTATTTGTCGAGATATTGGTACTTGCACAAACCTTGGGGCTGCTTAAGCTGGGTACGGTGAGCCTGGACGGCACCAAGATTAAAGCCAATGCCAGCAAGCATAAAGCCTTGAGCTGGGATTACGCCAATCAACTGGAAGCCCAGTTCAAACAGGAAGTTGAAACCTTGATGAAACTGGCTGAAGCCGCCGACAATTCCCCGCTTCCAGAAGACATGGATGTACCCAAGGAACTCAAACGCCGCCAAGACCGTTTAGCAGTGATTGCCAAAGCCAAACAGGAAATCCAGGCCCGTGCCAAGGCGCGTTACGCGCAAGAAAAGGCCGAGTATGACGAAAAGCAGGCTAAGCGTGAACAACACCTGAGTGAAACCGGCAAGAAAATGGGCGGCAAAGCCCCCCAAGCGCCTACCGATGCGCCTCAAGGTAAAGATCAAGTCAGCCTGACCGATGAAGAGTCCCGCATCATGCCGACCCCTAATGGTTTTGAACAAGCCTATAACGCCCAAGCCAGTGTTGATATTGCCACCCACCTGATCGTTGCTCATCACATCACCCAACACACCAACGACAAACAAGAAATCGAACCGGCCTTAGCCAAACTGGAACAGCTCCCGGAATGCTTGGGGAGTGTTGACAACCTGTTGGCCGACACCGGCTACTTCAGCCAAGCCAATGTAAAGGCGTGTGCTGATGCAAAGATAAAACCGTACATCGCCCAAAAGCGGCAAAGCCATAACCAAGCCCTTGACGCCCGGTTTCAGCATCAGCCGGAAATAGGCGAAAGCACCTTACCGCCGGTTGAGGCCATGACCCATCGCTTAACAACCAAAGCGGGCAAAGCACTCTACGGCAAGCGAAAATCTACTGTCGAAACCGTGTTTGGCATCATTAAACACGTCCAGGGATTCAGGCAATTCCAGCTTCGAGGCCTGGAATCCGTCCAAAGTGAATGGAATTTAGTCTGTATAGGCTGGAATTTAAAAAGAATGCATGTATTAAGAGGGTGAGAGAGGAAAAAGAGCATTGAGCTGCCCATAAAACAGAACTATGGGCATTAAAAATCCCAATAAACCACTTTTTTAAATTTTAATCGTGATTAAGTGGGGAGGCTCGCTCTATTAATCCGACAGCCTCCTAGTGAGTCATTACATAACGTATGGGTTAAGCACATTTTAAAAAATCGATTTTTATTTATTGATGTCCTATTAACTAATGATCAAGCTAATTATATTGCCCTAGATAATGCTAGCAAAGCTGCACTAGAAACACTTACAGGACATGGAAAAGCTGCCGCAAATGTGTATTCAAATAATGAAATGCTAAGTCGTAAGTAGTTACGCAAAAGTTATTTGGAATTTTTTACCGATGTCACTCAGGATTTCCAACACCCACTTTTTCAAGTGTCCGTAACTTTGATAGGCATCAAGCGGCAACCATTCGTACTTAACTTTACGCCAGAGTATTTCGATCAGGTTCAGCTCCGGGCTGTAAGGCGGAAGAAAATGTAAGCACACACCACGTTGTTGCCAGCCCGCCAGCTTTTCTTTGAATACGCCGCTACGATGAATGGAAGCATTATCCAACACCACACAGCACGGCACTTTAGTTTCTTCGTACTTGCCTGCATACGTTTCGACAAACGCATCAAAGGCATTGACAACCGTATCCGTTGTCACCGATTGTTCGGAGCTGTGGAAAAACAGATCATTGCTGCGACTCAAAAAACCTAACACATTCATGCGCTTGCTACGATAGCAGGGTATTTGTCGGGTCTCGCCAATCCGTTGCCATCCATAGGGTACACAGGGTGTCGTGCTAAATCCGGATTCGTCAAAGTAGTAAAGCTTCAATTCCCCATCATCCTCTTGCTGTTTCAAGGCCTTCAGATATGCCTTATCACGTTGGAAATCTGCTTCATTACGCTTTCCCTTCACTGATTGCCGACAACGTTTCCAGGCATAGGCACTTTTTTTAAAATTCGTTTAAAGGTGTCAAGGCTGGCTTCCTTGCCCGTCTCCTCCAGCAATCGTGCTGCGGCGGCCTTGGGCTGGTGTGGGTTTTTGTCAATATAGCCCAGAAAAACGGCTTGTTCCTCAACCGTGAAGCGCACAGGCCTACCGCTTCGTGGACAATCGTAAAGCCCTATTAATCCCTCTGTTTCCCATTTGTCTAACCATGAGCTGACAGTCTCATGCTGGGACTCAAACAATTCGCTCAGCCGTGCAATTACATACCTTCTATTATTCAATAAGATAGCATGTGCCCGTTGTCTAACCCGGAATAATGAGTGGTTACGATAGGCTTCGGTTAACGTTACTTCCTCTTCCGGGGTCAGTTTGGCGATGAATTTCAGGTGGACTCCTAATTTTTGTCTGTTATTGCAATCGTTTCCAGTTTGACACAATAAATTTACTTCCTAATAACTTTCGCATTACTACTTATTCTCCTCAAATAACTGAATTGCTTTAACTTCAAGCTGTTTTTGCAGAACTTTTTTATCAGTATCTTCAGGCGTTTTAGCCCACGCATAAAAGGCGCTGGTACTGACCAGCATGACTTTGCACAGCACGGTAACGGGAAAAGTCTTCTGTTGCTCTCTAATAAATCCGTATTTTATTGGAGTTCTTGCGCAAAGAAGACTGCGGCCTTTTTTAATATTTCGCGCTCCATCCGCAATTGTTCAACTTCTTTACGTAAGCTCATTAATTCCGACTGATCAGTTAAGTTCAAAATATTCTTCTTAGTTGGAGATACCGTTGGCCCTTTTTCGGCTCTTACCCAACGTCCAATAGCGCCCAGCGATACGCCTAAATTATCCGCTGCTTGCTTGTGCGTATAGCCTTTTTCGTTAACTAACTTTGCTGCATCTTGTTTAAATTCAAGAGTGTATTTGGGTCGTTTATGTTTATTTTGTTCGCTCATTTTTCACCTCTGTTGACATTATAAATCTGTCTTTAGAAGTGTCCGGTTTTATTAGACCATTTCAGATGCGCAGGGTCATACGCTGGCTGTCGATGTCACCGACCTTCAGCGACACCACCTCACTGGCACGTAACCCAGCGCCGTAAGCCACCGATAACGCCGTCTGGTGCTTGAGATTGTCAACGGCGGCGAGCAGCCTAGCCACCTCATCACGACTCAATACCACGGGCAGTTTGTGCGGCACATGCACGGCATGCATCTTAGTTAACAACTCGGGGCGATCTAGCGTCGTTTCAAAGAGAAACTTGAGCCCGGTGAGGGTCGCATTCAATGAAATCGGCGAAATACCGTGATCAACCAAGTGCAATTGATAACGGCGTAAATCTTCGACGCTGGCTGTATCAGGCGAACGTCCCAGGAAACCCGCGAATCGTTTCACAACACGGATATAACTGGCCTGGGTTTTGGGGGAAAGTTTGCGCATCCGCATGTCGTCGATCATCCGTTGGCGCAACGGGGTAATGGGTTTACTTGTCGAAGTCATGACACTGCTCCTATCTTGAAACAAGGCGGATTGCCTCATTCCTTAACATAGGAAACAGTCACACTCTTTCAACCACCCTCAGGCTTATGATCACAGCGACAATAGCGCGTAGCGGTTTAGTCCTCTGGCCGAACTGCGGCATTCGTGACAGGCAGGACTCGACCCACAACGGCCACTCGGCACTCAGATAATCATCTGTCCGCTTTCTGTTTCGTAGCGGACTGGCATACTGAAATACCAAGCGCCCTATAGCGCATTTCCATCAAACAGATACGGCACTGTTACAAGAAAAATCAGCAGGATAAAAAACGATTAAAAAAATTGAATGGCAGAAGGCCTTGCTCGCTCAAAGCCATCAGTTAATTCACTCATCCGCCGCACTACCACCGGCTATAAGCCGGCGATCTAAAGCTTATGACGGACAGTCATCAAACTGGATTTCCGCATTCGCGGGAATGACGACTTGTACAGTATTTCCTTAAAGAGTGGTTTTTACAGCCGGCTAATGGTGGTGACCTTCTGCTGCCATCACTTTCTTGACGAATGGATCGTTTTCCATATCGCCGAAATCGACGGCATCTATATGTCGGTAATTGGCAATTTCTTCAGTATCTACCGGCTTCCAAGGCGCATTTGACAACGTTGAAATTTCAACGAGACGCAGCTCGACACTGCCTGATTGGTCTTTTCTGATGATACTAGCAGGCAATTCTTCGTTAACTAGCCATAGTACCTCAATGGTTTGACCGTCCTTTTTCCCTTTGCGCAACTCGGCTCTACGGCCCAATATTTTCGTTTTCTTAATCAATTTAAGATCTTCAAGCTCTTGCTGGCTGAGCATGCTTGAGAGTTTGAACCAGTCAAAACTCATGTTATTGGTGGTCATGTCGGCAGGCATGTATTCGACGGCGGTTTTATCGGCATGATAAAGCTTACGGTATTGAATGCCGCCATCAGTTAATCGCTCCCAGATTTCGCCATGATCACCGTCAGCATCCCTGGTTTGGATCATGTTCGATTTGCGCCAGAAGAACCAGGCATTATTGTTTGAGGATGTCTTGGTTTTGCCTTGTGGCGTCACTTTTGTTTCATACCGGCAAGCAATTTCAGTCAGATGTTGATTGCCATTGCTTACGCTATCGGCAAGGCCTGATATAGAAAAACAGCAAATGCCAACACAGAATACAACTTTTAAGTAATCAGAGATTTTCATAAATTTATTTAGATCTGGATAAATAAGAAAAGGGATACAAATATCCCTTTTCATTCATGCTAACAGTTGCCTTATTACCCGGGGAGTCGCTATTTTTGCGAAAGCTTTTATGGGCATCCCTGCCCAACAAGCGGCAAAAGCTACGCGACCGCTAATGCCTGCGGCTGCCCCAGCCGTCCTGCTTCTTTCGTTGGATACCCAACAAGGGGTATCCAACATCATTCTCGCAATGACTCGACGCGATTTCGGAAAGCCTGCATTTTCACTACGCAAAAAACGCTTCGTGAAAACACATGCCCTATCGCTTCTGGGGACTACTCGACTCCTGTCTCGCAGCGAAGGCGATAGCTGTCAATTTACTTGCCGTGTTTCTCAGGTTTATCTTCATGTTTCTCATGCTTGTCTTCCTGATGCTCTGCTAATCCCAGGGCTTCAGCCATCACATGATAAATCACGTTTTGCTCCACGACTCCGTGAAACAGATGCGCTTTAGGGCCGCCGGCAAAAATAGCAACATCTTCAGCTGCGTGCGTTTCTGCGCTAAGCGGAATGATGGCTTCTTGCAGATAATTAGGGTCCTGTACCAGCGAATCATTGAGGGTTGGGCGTCCGTTGGCAGGTAAGAATGACGATGGATTGTGTCCTTCGCTACCTGATGACCATGCCCCTGTTGCCGCGTTAAATGATTTTGGTCCTTCTGCTTGAAAATTAGATTTACCGGTGTAGCCCGTGCCGTTCGCGTAGTTCAGCGTGGTATATGGCAAGCCTAGCATATCAAGATCAGGTGTTGTTGCTCCTACGCCTTGAGTCAGACCCAAGATCGGATTGCCACGTTGTGGATAACCGCCAATGGTAAACACATGACTGTGATCAGCTGTAACAATGATCAAGGTATCTTCTGGATTAGTTTTGTTCATAGCAGCTTTTACCGCAGCAGCCAATTGCTGGGTGTCACTTAGCGCCCGATAAGCATTACCCGAGTGATGGGCGTGGTCGATACGTCCGCCTTCCACCATCAGGAAATAACCATTGTGATTTTTTTTCAGGATATCAATAGCTTTGGTGGTCATCTCGGTCAGAGATGGTTCGCCAGCTTTATCATGTGCAACGCGGTCGGCTTCGTAATGAACGTGCGAAGGCTCGAAAAGGCCCAACAGGTGATCGGTGGTATTGGGATCGATCGCATCGAACTGGGCTTTATTCCAGACATATTGAGCGTTGGCGTGGTTGCTTACCCACTCAGTAGTCAGGTCGCGACCGTCTTTACGTTTGCCAGCTACGCCATACTCAGGATCAGTAAGGTTTTTTGGAATAAAACGGGTCCGACCGCCACCCAATGCGACATCAATGCCGCCATTGATATTAAAGTCGACTAATTGTGCTGCGATGTCTGGAACCGTGGCACCAGCCGGTTTATCGGAATCGCTTTCCCAGTCGCGATTCGCTGTATGAGCGTAGGTCGCAGCAGGCGTTGCGTGAGTGATGCGCGCGGTGGAAACAACGCCGACGGACAAGCCCTGTTGTTTGGACTGTTCCAAAATAGTGGTAAGTTTGTTGGTGTCTACCACATTAGCATCAGGCTCGCTATGGGCAACAAACTGATTGACGGAAATTGAGTCACCTATGGTTTTTACGCCTGTCACCATTGCGGTCATGGTAGGCGCAGAGTCTGGAGTCTGTTGATCAACACTGTAGGTTTTGGATAAAGCTAGATAAGGCAATTTTTCAAAACTCAAAGAATTTTCTTCGCCATGTCCGCCTTTTTGCTGACCGTCGAAAATTCGAGAGGCAGTGATGGTAGAAACCCCCATACCATCACCAACAAACAAAATGACATTTTTTGCGTGTCTTTCGTTTTGAGTCAGATGCTTGGCATCGATTACGGTCTGACGTCCGGCATCAAACCAATCTTCTGGAGTTGGTTCAACTGCATGCACGACACCTGCTGTGAGAATGGAACTAACGGCGACTACGCTGATTTTTTTAAGGAATGGCATGGTGGATTATCCTCGATACTCTTAAATGAATAAATGAAAAGTCCTTGCCGGATTTCAAGTCGGTAGCGACGGATAATCAGGCAAAATAAATTCTAATGTTCAGTTATGACAGTATGATGAAATCCGCCTGCAACCATAGAGCATGAGCAAGCTTGAGTTAGGTTTTTTGCTACCGTTCAGCGACTAATAGTTTTGAGAAATACGGCACGGTATCTCGGCCGTCCGATTACAGAATAAACCTGACGACCAATGATTTGATTGTTATTACTTTGACCGTCTCAAAATGGCCGGTCAGCGCCCGTTCCAAAATTTTCGCGAAAGTAGCGTGACAATAAATCTCCTCAACCAATTGTTAGGAGTCTGTTATGAACCAAGAAAATCAAATCGCGAAAAATGTTCCATGGAACAAAGGCAAGTTGATTGGTCAGAAATTACCACTAAAATTGAAAGAAATCTGGGCCATACGTATTCGTTTACAGATGGCCAAAAACACTCGCGAACTAGCTTTATTCAATCTTGCCATTGATAGCAAGCTCCGGGGTTGTGATTTGGTCAAACTTAAAGTTTGCGATGTTGCTCAAGGTGGTCGGGTGTCTTCGCGCACAATCATAATGCAGCAAAAAACGCATAGACCGGTTCAATTTGAGATAACTGAACAAACCAGAGACTCTTTGGCAAATTGGATTAGCCAAGCTCAACTGAAATCCGAGGAGCACCTTTTCCCAAGTCGAATTCACGATTCGCCGCATCTCTCTACTCGGCAATATGCTCGAATAGTTGAGCATTGGGTTACATCAATTGGTCTTGATCCGGCTGATTACGGAACTCATACGATGCGCCGGACAAAGGCGACATTGGTATATCGTCGAACAAAAAATTTACGGGCTGTTCAGTTACTGCTCGGTCATACTAAGCTAGAAAGTACTGTTAGGTATCTCGGCATAGAAGTTGACGATGCTCTGGAAATTTCAGAGCAGACAGAAATTTAGCGGCGCAATAATGTAGCGGCTGTACAAATTGTACAACCGCTACATTTGCGAATAGGCAAAAACCGACCCCTTCGAGACATTCGAATATGGATTTAAGCTACCCATTATCGGCCATTGGCAAAGTGTTACTATCGATCAGCCAGTTAAATGTGAGCCAAAGCTGGATTTTTCTAAATTGCATTTACAAATCGGCATCGAATAAGTGTGGTTTATGTTAAATTTGCCAATGAATTGACCGCGACCAAAACATTAGACAGTCCGTGCCGAAATGCCCCATGTTTTGTCCATCGCCTGCACGCTTTATTTTCCCCACTATGGCATCGTACCACTACACCGTAAAAGCAGGCAGCAAAGGCTATGCCGACTAACACGATCGCGCCAACGGAGCAAGCCGAAATAATTCGCTTGACACTCACGTTACGTCAGCCATTAACCTTGCCAAACGTATGAAGAAAGGAGTGTTCGATGTTACTTAAAGTGGGAAAGCTTGCTAAACATTGCGGGCTGACTGTGCGCACGCTTCACCACTACGACGCTATCGGTTTACTCACGCCTTCTGCGCGCTCCGACAGCGGCTATCGACTTTACAACCGCGAAGACATCGCACGTTTGCATCAGATACAGGCATTGCGGCTTTTCGGTTTGTCGTTGGTCAATATCGGAATTGTGTTGGCAAATCCCGGGACTCACCTCTCTACTATCGTCGATCAGCAGATTCAAATGCTGGATAGCCAGATCGCGCAAAGCACGACACTGCGCGACCGTTTGGCCCAGTTACAGGATCAGTTGCAGCGGGGAGAGGAACCGGAGCTTGCCGAATGGCTAATGACTCTGGAGATGATGAATATGTACGATAAATACTTTACGAAGGAAGAGCAGAAGCGTTTCCCCTTATTGAGCACAGCCGAGAATACCACCGTTGCTGAGTGGGCTGAGTTGGTTGAGTCGGTGCGCGAGGTGATGGAAATGAAGGTTCCATCTCAAAGCCCCAGCGCACAGACTTTGGCGAAACGCTGGATGACAATGCTTATGCGTGATTCGCATGGGGATCCACGTTTGCTGGCAAAGCTCAATATGATGCATTTCAACGAACCAAGTGCGCAGACTAAGACCGGAATTACACTTGATATGATCTCCTACATTCAGCAGGCTTATGCCGAGACAAAATACGCGATCTATCAAAAGTACCTTTCGCCGCAAGAAATGGGGTTTCTGCGTAAGAACTACACTAGTAGCACAGGAAAGTTTCCCGCATTGATCGCCGAAGTGTTCCAGCATATGGAAGACGGTATCGCGCCGGATGATCCACGAGTACGCCAACTCGCTTTGCACTGGATGGAAATCGTACGTTCTTATGCGGGTGACGACCCCGAGACTCAGGTAAAGCTACGCGAAGCAATGGCGCAGCATCCAGAGTTGTTGGATGGATCTGGAATAGACCGGCGTTTACTTGGCTACGTCAGACAGGCAATGTCGCAGTTGAAACCTCACTAGCACTTGAGTCGTGCTCTCCTTGCGCTTTCCTGTAAGCACAAGGAGCGGCCCTTGAATTTCTCCTATCCAGACGACTTGCTCGCATGAAAGAGACTACAAGGTTGCCCACCTTACGTTAGCTCGTCTGTTGGCACATTGCCGAGCTTCATTACGTCATATTCATCGCCACAAAGCTGCCAGTCGCGACCGGCAGTTGATGGCCGACAAGCGACCGTCAAGATTCATCAAAAATTGAGAGGAGTTGGCTCTTGTTCGTCGGGTGGTTAACGCCCCTTAGCAGTTAGTCGATAAACTACTTGTAAAAGGAGTAACATGAAAATCACCGGCTCATCCGGTGATTTATTGGTTAAATTTCAGGTTTTATGTATTTTTTTCCATGAAAACATATTGTTGACTTGGTCCGGCCCCATTCACTGGCACTTGATAGCTATTTAATTTTTAGAATTGAGTTGTCCACATGCTGCTAATACATCATCGCCTTTAGCACTTCTTATTAAAGTCGGGATTTTAAAAGTATCTAAAACTTCTTTAAACTTTTCAATTTTATCCAAATCCGGACGCTTGTAATGTGATCCTGGGAATGAGTTAAAAGGAATTAAGTTTATATAAGCACTTTTACCAGCCAGTATCGTTCCCAATTTTTTAGCATCATCCGGAGAATCATTAAAATCTTTTATCAGGATATATTCATAAGTAATAAATTGCTTTTTATTTAAAGGTATCTTGTCAATAGTTGCCAACACTTCATCTAGCGGATATTTTTTATTAATGGGAATAAGTTCATTCCTCTTTTCTTCAAAGGGTGAATGAAGAGATAACGCAAGATTCACTCCAGGAATTTCCTGGCTCCATCTTTTAAGTCCAGGAATATAACCAGCCGTTGAAATGGTAATTTTTTGAACACCAATTGAAGTTCCGTGTTTTGATAAAAATATTTCGCACGCTTTTTTGACGGCATCAAAATTATGTAAAGGTTCGCCTTGCCCCATAAAAACAATATTTAAAATCCTCTCTTCTCCAGGCCTATTTTTCGCTAACCAACGCCAGGCCTGTAGAAACTGGCCAACAATTTCACTTGTAGTCAAATTTCTTTTAAGTCCTTGTTTTCCGGTAAAACAAAAAGAACAATTCATTGCACAGCCAACCTGCGATGAAAGGCAAATAGAATATTTATTATGAAACGGAATAAGGACGGTTTCAATTTTATGATTGTCTTTAAGCTTAAAAAGAAATTTTACTGTTCGATCTTTTTTTGACTCATGAACCGTATCGATTTCGGATAGAGAAAAGTCGAAATTATTTTGAAAAAAGGCCAATGAACTTTTAATAACTGGGGTCAGAGTAAAGTTAAATTTCTGCTCCCTAGCCTAACATGGCGCTCAACCGGAGCGCTGTTATAATGCGGTTTTATTTTTCAGCTAACCGGGCCGTGCCCGGTTAGCTCTACGTTAGAAGTCTTCAGGTGAATGGCATGAGCAGCAAATTGATCTATCAGTTTCGCGTAACACTTCTCGATATTGAGCCACCCATTTGGCGGCGGGTGCAGGTGCTCTCTGAGTATTCCTTTTGGGATCTGCATGTGGCGATCCAAGACTCGATGGGCTGGCTTGATTATCACTTGCACGAGTTTCGACTGAAAAAGCCACGAGGCCGCAAGGTAATTGAAATTGGGCTCCCTGACACCGAAGGAGAACGCACGGTTCTACCAGGATGGAATGTGCCAATTTCAGAGTACTTCACTGAACCCGGAGTCAGAGCCGAATACAACTACGATTTCGGTGATGGTTGGTGCCATGAAGTTCTGCTTGAGGGTGTCCTGATTAAAGACGCCTCGGCCAACTACCCTGTTTGTATCGCCGGAGAAAGGGCTTGCCCGCCAGAGGACTGTGGTGGCACTCCTGGGTATGAACAGCTATTGAAGGTTCTTAAGTCGCCGGGTACTGAGAAGTACAAAGACATGACTTCATGGCTTAAGGGTCATGCAAAGAATTACTTCCCCTACAAGCCTGAGCATTTTGACCCCAAGAAGGTCGAATTCTGGAACCCCGCGAAACGCTTGCGTATGGCATTCGGTGAGCGTGAATAACCAGAGTTCTAACATTAAGTTCGAGGGGACGCGCCGCCTATCGGCGGCGCGTCCCTCAACTTCACGTTAGGCATCTAAACCATACCGAGAACAAGATGGAAGAAAGAGAACACACCGAATCAGATATATCAAATGGGGATGATTTTTTTGAAGAATTTTACCGTCGTGCATTGAAATCACTTAGTACTTAGTACAAGTGAAATGGAAGCTATGATCGCGAAGGTTCTTAGTGATGCCGCTGGACGAGAATACAAAGCAGAGATAAAAAGATTGGATTTTACTCCGTTTGAAGGAGCATCAATGAACGATGCAACAGAAATTACAATACTAATACAACGCAGTAAGACATAGTTTAATTATATAATCCTCACACAATCAATTTATGTCGGTGTAAATTATCATGATGAGTGTAGAAACGATAGAAGAGCAAATTGCAGAGTTAGATAATGCTTCATTTTCCAAGCTTCGTGACTGGTTTATTGAATTCGACCAATCTCGGTGGGATAGGCAAATTGAAGCTGATTCAAATGCCGGAAAGCTAGATTTTCTTATTAACGCGGCATTAGTTGAGCATCAAGCCGGAAAAACGAGAGACCTTTGAAACATAAAACGGCTTCCAGCTTCTGGACATGTTATGAAAAACTTCCGCTAGAAATTCGTGGGCTTGCAGACAAGAATTTTAAGTTGCTCAAAGCAGACCCTTCCCATCCCTCTTTACAGTTCAAGAAAGTCGGCAAGGTTTGGTCTGCTCGTGTCGGTTCACATTACCGAGCAGTTGCCACACCAATTGAAAGTGGCTTCCTTTGGGTTTGGATTGGCACTCATGCCGAATATGACAGACTGCTCGCCTAACATGGAGCTCAACCGGAGCGCGGTTATAATGCGGTTTTGTTTTTTCAGCTTTCCGTTGCCGCGCCCGGTTAGCTCTACGTTATGCGCGGCTGCTTTCCGAGATTCACTAGACATTCATACGCAATATCTATGATCGTCTGGTTATGGCCGAAAATACCCCTACATTATCGATCATAAGCCACTAATCTATCTCACTATCCATACCTTAAACAGGCTATGGACAGTTTGGCGGTTTTTAGACTATTCAACAGGAAAAGCGGCTCCAATCACCTCATATTTCCGTTAACCAATAAAATTGATAAGGCTGTAAAACAATCCGGCGATCATACTGGGCTGGACTTCTGCCGCTGTATAAATCGATGAATTGGCTGTGAAGGTTAATACCTCGGCCACTGATGACTTCCAGATCAAGATATTGGGGACTTGCGTCGAAATTGGCGACCACCAGGACCCGTTCCGACGGACGCTGATAATTGAAACGGATAAAACAGAACAAATGTTCATTATGGACGTCCAGTAATTCTCGGTCGTTGAAATCAGCGAACGCGGACGTTTCCTTGCGGATGGCGATCATTTTTTTCAGAGCGTTGAACAAACTGTGTTCCACCGTGCCTTGTTTGTTCCGTAATTCGGCTCTTTCCCAATTGATTTTAGGACGGTGAATCCAGCGGTTGTCGTTGCTTTTGCTGGCGTCGTCGCGATAGCTGTAGTCGTTGACGACGCCGAGCGCATCGCCATTATAAAGCAGCGGGATGCCGCCGAAAGACAGAATCAGGCTATGCAGTAACAGGATTTTATTGACGGCGGATGAAATCATGGCCGGATCGCCGCTTTCCTGCGCCGCTTCCAGTCCCGCCAGCGAGGCCAGCGATCCGCAAATGCGCGCGTCCCCGGTTTCCTCGTTACGCATAAACACCATGCCCCTGGCCGGAGAAGCATCGAATTGACCGCTGAAATAATCGACCAGAAATTTTCGGTGTTGGAAAGGCTCGTAACCCACGGCCCGGACATCGCTGTCGTCGAAACCGAAGCCGATGTCGTCGTGGCAGCGCACATAGTTGAGCCAGGTCGCCCGCTCCAGCTTGGCGGGCAGATTTTTCACCCCCTGATACAGCAATTTGGCGTTTTTGGTGGCGATGCCGTCCCACAACAAAGCCATCAAGGTGGCGTTGTAAGCGATTTCGCATTCCTTGGCGATAATCGCGTCTTCGCCGAAATATTTGATGATTTCAACCGGTGCGACGATCGCTTCGGCAATAAACAACACGCCGGGCGCGGTCACCTGACAACAATCTTTCATCAACTGCAGAATCAAATGCGCGCCGCGCTCGTTCTGGCAGGAAGTGCCGATTTTTTTCCATAGGAAGGCGACGGCATCCAAGCGCAACACGTCAACTCCCTGGTTCGCCCAAAACAGGATGATGTCGAGCATTTCAATGAACACTTCAGGATTACTGTAATTTAAATCCCACTGGTAGTTGTGGAAGACGGTCATCACCCATTTTTGCGTTTCCCCATTCCAGGTAAAGCTTCCCGGATCGCTTTGGGGGAAAATTTCCGGCATGTTCTGTTCGAACATATCGGGAATTTCCCGGTTATCGAACATAAAGTAATAATCCTGATAACGGCGCTCCCCCATGGCCGCCTTTTTAGCCCATTCGTGTTCGTCGGAGGTATGATTGAGCACGATGTCCAGAACCAGCAGGATATCGCGTTTCCTGAATTCCTCGGCAACCTGGCGGAAATCGTCCATGTCGCCAAGCCTATCGTCGATTTGCAGGAAATCGCTGATCGCATAGCCGCCGTCGCTTTTACCTGCCGGACACATCAAAATCGGCATGATATGCACCATGTTGATGCCCAGTTCCTGGAAATAAGGTATTTTGTCAATCAAATCAGCCAGGCTGTCCGCGAAACCGTTGGTATAAAGCGCCATGCCGACCCATTTCTGCGACAAGAACCAGTTATGATCCAGTTCGCGCTGGATATCGGCGCGCTCCAGTTCCTCAGAACGGTTTATATACCCTTTGGCCATCGTTTCCACCAGGCGCAGCATTTGCGGCTTGAAATCTTCGCGGTGTCCGTAGAGGGTAAAAAACAGCGAATAAATGGCGTAAAAATTAGCGCCCAGCCGGGTATAAAAATGCCGTAAATCCTGTCTTCTGATTTCCGGTTTTAAATCGTCAAGAATGGCATTCAAGAGAGAATGGGAAACTTGTTCATACATATAGCGTTATCCTGATTCTGTAAGTGCGACCGATCAATGTTGTGCAGTTATACTCTGAACGGTCAAGTTTTCGGTTTTTTTACAATTCACCGTAGGGTACGCTGTGCGTACCTTTTATGTTGGTTTTTATGATAGCGTCTAAAGGTACGCGCAGCGTACCCTACAAGCCCCATTGTTCGCTGAACGCACGATAAAACGCCCTATCGGCGACGGTTGCACCGCGTCTGCCGACCAAAGAGCAGGCAAATGCTTGTGCCCGTTCCAGGGTCACTGTTAAAGGCCATTGCTTGCTTAAGCCCAGTAACAACAACGCAGCGAAGGCATCACCCGCGCCTACCGTATCGACCACGGCAGTGCTTGCCGGCGGCTTCACGGTTACGAAGTGTTGCTGCCCGTCGTAAGCGACAGCGCCTTGTTCGCCGCGTGTTACGACCAGTATTTCCAGATCGAACTGCGCGCAAAATGCCTGCATGGCTGCTTCCAGGCCGTGTTCATCAGGGCATAACGCGATCAGTTCGGCTTCATTGAGTTTCACCCAATCGGCATCATAAAGCAACGGCAGCAGCGTTTCCCGATCCCACCAGGGCGGCCGCAAATTGACATCGACAAAAACTTTGCCTTGATGTCGGGCTTTGGCGGCTTTCAGCGCCGTGCGCGAGACCGGGTTCCTGATTGCCAATGAGCCGTGATACAAAATGCCCTGAGTTTGTTTTTCCTCAAGCAATTTGCTGTCGATAAAATCGTAGGCGCAATCGGCGACGATTTCATAATGCGGTTCGCCGTCCTGGATCAGCACCCGGACGCTGCCGGTAGGGTGTTCGTTGTCGGTTTGTACCGCTTCACGGCTCATGTCCCAGGCAGCCATTAATGTAGCGATTTCGTGTCCAGACGGATCGTCGCCGGTCCGGCTGATGAAACGGGGCGATTGTCCGAATGCCTGTAAATGCCATGCGACGTTGAACGGCGCGCCGCCCAGGACGCGACTCCCGTCGGGAAAGTGGTCGAACAGCACTTCGCCGAAAATATGCAAAAGGGGATTATTGTTCATGGTCTTGTTCCATCCAAACCCGGATGTCAGGGTGATAATGGGCGACGCCCTCAACAATCCCCGCGCTGTAATTGCCGTTCATGCCCAAAAAACTGCCTTGCGCCAAATAAAATGTCGCCATCGTTCCCTGTTTTCGAGCTTGCGTTTTGGCTTGCTCGACAACATCAATGTCGGCGTTGGCGACCAGTACGGATTGGATCATGCTGGCGAGTACCGGCAAATCGTTACCGCTGTCGCCAGCGAAAACCGTGTTGGCATAATCGAAGCCCTGCTGTTGCATTAAAAATTCCACGGCATGGAGTTTCGTGGCGTGGGCGGGTAACACGTCCAACAGGCCCGTCGACGTTGCTTCATCGACACTGTAGATTAAACCGGCCGCCAGCTGTTGCGTTTCAAGTCGCCGCAACATTTCTCGTTGCAGAGCGCCGATGTCCGCTAACAGGGGTAGATAATAGCTGAGTTTGTAGCGGTTTTGCTTGGCTTCTTCCTGTAGGCGCAACGACGGCAAATCGGTAAACAAGGGGCGTAAATCGTCCGCCGTCAATCCCCGCCAATCGGTGGCGATGTCCTGCTCCCATTCAGTCCAATGCCGCCATTCTCCGGCATGCACTTGGTAAATAGTCGTGCCGACATCGCCGATGACCCAATCGGGCAACGGCAGCCCGTATTCCCGGATAGCGTCTTCAACCAACGCGCGGTGCCGACCGCTGACATAAGCCAGGGTGACTTCCGGGCGCGCAACCAGCCGGGCAAAAGTCGCCCGCGCACCCGGCGATTCGGGTTGTCTGCCGTTCGGCAACAGGGTACGGTCGAGATCGGTACAAATCAAAATGCGCTTAATCATGGACTCTGTACTCTGTTAGCGATTGAAAAAGTCGTAATGCTCGATAGCCTCCAATATACCCCAGGCATGCGAACCCTCGGCGAAATAGACGTGTTCGGTATCGCCCAGAATAGACAGTTCCTCGCAATGGCGATTGGCGACCACGACGCCGAGGGTGTTACCGCGCAACATATCTTCGTCCGCCCCGGAACCGCCCGTAGCCAGGATACGCTCCAGCGGGATATGCCATTGCTGGGCGATATAGCGTAATGCCTGTCCTTTGGAGGCTCTGGCCGGGACAAAGTCCAAGAACTGTCCGGACGAGAGCGTGCAATTGGCCGACAATTCCTGCTGCCGCAGTAGCGTGAGGATTTCTTCCATCGACGGCGCGCTATTGCTGTCGTAATGATAAGACAGTTTATACCGGCTCTGTTCGCTTTTGGCTTGCAGGGTCAGGCCGGGCAACTTGCCGATGACACGGCGCAGCACCTGCGGCGTCCACAAATGATCGATATGGTAGGTCCAGGCGATGTCCGCAATCAGTTGCGGGGCATAATAGATTTCAGTGCCGAAACTGGTGATTAAAATATCCGGCATCGGAATCCGGTATTTTTTAAAAATCGCCAGTGCCGAATCCAGCCGTCGTCCGGTAGCGATGCCAAATAGAAGTTTTTTACGTTTTTCGCGGATAAGATTTACAAATTGCGCCAGTCCTTCGTTATCGCCCAGCAAGGTATTGTCGATAGCGGTAAAAATAGCCAGTTTCTGGTAGCGACCGGTTTTGACGATCGGCGGCGTTTTTGGGAGCGGCACCCCTTGCTGCGACAGCGTCCGAATCGTTCGCAAATAGGCTTGTGCATGGGCGTCCCAGGAATAATACCGGGCAACGTTTTGCAAGCCATTGACGGAAAACTCCTGCCAAAGTTTCGGATTTTCGAGGATAGTCACCAACGCCTCGGCAATCGCCGACTTATCCAGCGGATCGACCAGCAAACCGTTACTGCAATTGCCGATGATGTCCACCGGACCGCCGTTTTCGGTAGCGACCAGCGGCAGACCGCTGGCGGCCGCTTCCAGCAACGTCAAGCCGAATGGTTCGGTCAAGGCCGGATTGACGAACACACCCCCGGATGTAGCGGCAAGGCGATAAATGTCGGCGACGTCGTCAGCCGAGTGGTGTTTCGGCAAAGCAACCCGACCGTAGAGATCGTAATAATCGGCAACCAGCAACAACTCTGTCAAAACCCCTTGCGGGCCTTCGCCCAACTCCCGGATGTCTTCACGATTACCGGCGATGATCACCAGATTGGCTAATTGCTGCAAACGCGGCGAACCGCCGTAAGCTTCCAAAAGTCCAACGATATTTTTCCGCTCGTCGGGCCGGGATAGCGCCAATATCATCGGCTTATGCGGTTCATGCAGAGACATCTTAAGGGTTTCTGCAAAGGCAATGTCTTCGCCGGCGGAAGTCGGCGGATGAAACATGTCGAGATCGGTTCCCGGTGGGATGATCGCCATCTTGTCCGGCGTATAGCAATCATAAAGCTCGTATTGCTCTTCGATTTCATTGCGGGTGCTGGTAATGACCAAATCGGCATTAGTCAGCGTATCCTCTTCGGCGTCGATACGGCGCGACATATGATAGCGCAGCTCGATATCCTCCATCGCCAAGCCCATAGCCAGCAGCCTGCGGCATTTATCGCGTCCCAGAGAATGGCCGGTATGGATCAGCGACAAACCCGTCCTATGCGCAAGGCGCACACCCACATAACCGGCGTCGGCATAATGGCTGTGCAGAATATCCGGCAAGCGTGGCTGACGGTGCAGCCACGTCAGTAAATTATCGGCGAAACTATCCAGATGGTCCCATAACTCTTCCTTGCGGATATAGCCTTCGGGACCCGCTTCAATACGGACTATTTGTGCATTTTCCGCCAGCGGTTCGGCGAGCTCGGCGTAATCGGGGCCGACTTCAGTGTCGATTATCCGCCGCGTTACCAAATCCACGCGCCCGACATTAGGCTGTTTTGCCAGCGCTTTAGCCAGCTCAACGACATATTTGGTTTGACCGCCGGTATCCGCGTCGCGTCCCAATTCCAGATCGCGACCTCGAATCAAACCGTGGACGCTGATTAATAGGATATACAGCGGTTCGGTATTAGTGTTTTCAATCATTGTAGATATGCTCCCTGTCACCCGTCATTTAAAACACGCGCCAACGATTATCCAAATAGAAACAGTTAGTACACAAAGCGGATACTCTGGCTACCGCGACCTGATTGCGCCGATTATAAACTCCAGATTTTTAGCTTCGGTAATTCCGAGTCATATTCCCATGTCGCTAACCGTCTACAACCTGGTTCGTGTTGCAGCGGATTAGTTTCAGTGAAAACCGATGACGCTATGGATTATAGGATTGAATACATTAATCCTTTCTTAAAGCACCATGCTTATCCGAGCGTTCATAGCGCAGACGAGACTGCAAATGCATTGTCGAAAGGGAAACCTTGTTTGTTCGGTTTTGTCGCAAATATTCATAAAGCGTAAAGCCGTACTTATCTGCGGACAAAGTTATCCAGCTGATGTTACGCAGTTAGTCGAATTTCGACCGCTTTAACATTAAGGAGTCGCTAGCGACACTTGATTGAATCGGGTTGTCGCACCCGAAGGCGAGTTACTTTCTTTTGCTTCGCCTCGGCAACTGCTCCTGCATCTATAAAAACTCCGACTCTCGGCGCGGCAAACGGGAGAAATACCATCCGTGCGTAACATCAGTTACTTATTTATTGTATGTTTTCTAGCTATCGACCGGACCTGATATATCAACTACCCCCCAAACAGCAACCTACCAAACTCCAAGGCCAGAATTACATTACCATCGCCCGTTATTTCACCTTGCTCATAAGCACTAACCGCGGTTTTCCTGCCATCGATCAGCTCACAAAAAACGCCATACGTTGTAGCGATTGTGCAATCGCAAGGTTCACCCTCTTCTTTTAATGTTAAACCGCCACTATGACTCTCAATTGTCCAAATCCCCCCTTTTAACCCGGTTATCGCGAATTTACAGACGCCACGTAACCGGCTGAATTGATCCATCCTTGCCGCGGTATTTTGCAAAAACCGGTTTTGGAAAAAATCATTCAAGTCCAGGTCATGAAGCGTCTGCTCGTCACTCCCTTGTTGTTCGGCATATAAAGCTTCTATGGTTGGATACCCTAACTGCTGATGAAGCCCGTTAATCTCAGCCATCAATTGATCCGGGATTGCCGTTAATGGAATCGCTGTACCAGCACCGATAGAATCCTTGTTGATTTTGCCGGAAAACCAGACTTTGACGTCGCCCTCGCCCTGATCATGAGGCACTTGAAAAATCGACTCAATCAAGCTCTCATCCCAAGGCTCGCCAAGAAAATCAAACAGTTTTGCCAAGATCTGTTCCGGCTGCTGAACCAAAGACTCATAGTTAATCCTGATACATTGATTGGCATGAGCCTGTTCGAATGCCATCAGTTTGCCGGTCTTATCCAGCCAGTTCTCCATCATTGCGGCAACAAGATTGGTCGGATGTTTCTGCACATAAGAAGCCAATTCATCCATATAGCCTAACGGACTGAATTTAATGGACGAATAAGCAACATCCAGGCAATTGCGGTATAAGCAGATATAGTTGGCCTGAGGAAACACTTTTGTCAGTATCTTCAGATAATCAATATTGACGGTCGATTTTTCGCACCAATTCTTTTTGCCCTTTCCTCGGGTGTAGCGGCCCAGAATGTCTTCCACCACGCGCCGCGTTTCATTAACTGCCAGTTGGTCTCTTTGCTCTTCGGTTTCCATATCCGGCAATTTTCCAAGCGAGTAATAAGTCGTCGCATATAAATTGGCGCATAACGGACCTAAGCTCAAATGACCGGGACTGCATAGATTAGGATGCGTATCGACAATGCAACGCAGCATTGTCGACCCCGAACGAACACAAGATAAAATAAAAATGGGTTGTTTAATCAGTTCCACATGACGATCGTTGATGTTTGCCATTATTAAATGTCCTTTGTATGAGTTTCCCGCTATAGAACAAATGGTTGTTCATGATAACCGGGCATTATTGTTTTGTTTCTCGCATGACGGTTTAGCTTACTTGACTTCAAGCCATTGATTCACATGAGCAAGATCGGTGGGCGATAAGGTTCCCACCGCCTGTTTCAGACGCAGCGTGTTCAGCAAGTAGTCGTAGCGGGCACGCGCGTAGTCTTTTTGTGCGCGTAGCCGTTCGGGATCGCCGCCGCCCTGCACCAGCACAGTGCCGACGCTACGAGTGACCGAACCGGTGTCGCCCCAAACCCAGTAAATCGTGGCGCAGTTCAGCCGCGCCTGAATGGCTTGCCGTTCCGCTTTCAACCTTGACTGTTCCAGCTCGAAATCCCGACAGGCCAGTTTAACCAGTATTGCACCGGCTTTAACCGTATCGCCTACCCGAACCGGCACATCGACCACCAAAGCTTCTATTTGGGCGGCGATGGGCGCGTCGTTTAAGCTCACGACGACTGCGGGAGCGGCAGACTCGGGATAAATGGCCGATTCCGCCAGCGTTTGAG
The DNA here is from genome assembly GCF_000190755.2 of Methylobacter tundripaludum SV96. GTDB lineage: Bacteria > Pseudomonadota > Gammaproteobacteria > Methylococcales > Methylomonadaceae > Methylobacter_A > Methylobacter_A tundripaludum. The sequence continues at coordinate 41,132 of NZ_JH109153.1, forward strand.
TACGAACCGGCACAGGGGCTACGGCCTGTGCCGAAGCACAAAAACAAAAAAAACAGCCGGCAAGTAGCCAAAGGCTAGCGGCATTTACACCTATAACCGGTATCTGCCTAGTGGGCAAAAAACCATTGCCACGCCTGTCGGACTGACATCCAGGTCCTGCTGTTTTCAGCATCTCGCAAGCTCTAACCGAACTTAACCCTTCTTCCTCAATGGCAGTAATCACAAGCTTATTGTTAAACAATACCGCCACTGAATCATGCGCTAACCCGGTATTAGCTAACATCGTTGCTTCGGAAACCGAATCAATGCCGTCCGTTAAATCTAGAATTAACATTTATCCCTCAATTTTTTGACAAATTATTCGGTAACAGATCCCTATTGATCATCATTAAACAGCGGCTTTTTATGACAACCCTACAGATTCACCTTTGGCCGCAATACCAGCAATCGATCCGACCACAATCCCGGCAATTCTTCCAAAACCTGCGCTTGCTGCGCCATTGAAAAGCCCAAAATAAACATAAGCCCCCCCACAGACTGATCTCCGTCTGCCGCCTGCAATATTTTGTACCATGCTTCAGACAATACATGCCGCCTGGCGGAATCGTAATTCCAAACCAGCGCGTAACTGAAGCCGCGTTCGCTGTGACTGATATAGCGATCTTCTCTTAGCAATACTGCGGCTTTCGGCAAGCTGACGATTAAACCGGCCAAGTCCTCAGGCTGCCAGTCCTTTTTGCTGGCCAAATAATCGCCCACGACCAGATAATCCAGCCCGGAGGTCAAATAACACACCACGGCATCGTCTAGGCTGTCGACAATAGGTTCGGCATTGTTATTGAACGAGGTATTCAGCAAAATCGGGATACCGGTTTTGCTGCCGAACGCGTCGATCAGCTCCCAATAGCTCGGATTAGCGGCCCGACTTACGGTTTGCAGCCGGGCGCTGCCGTCTACATGGGTGATGGCCGGTAATTGCGCGCGCCATTCCGGTTTGACCTTCAGCACGAATGACATAAAGGGGAAATCGGCATGCTCTGTCGGCACCTCGAAGAAATCCCGCACCCGCTCTTCCAGGATCGACGGTGCAAACGGCCGGTAACCTTCGCGCATTTTGATCATGGCATTGATCGTCTCCTTATGCGAGGCGACACGCGGATCGGCCAAAATACTGCGGTTGCCCAATGCTCTGGGGCCGAACTCGGAACGCCCTTGTACCCATCCGATCACCGCGCCGTCGATCATCAAATCGGCTATCTGTTCCGACCGATTTTGCATTTTTTCAATTTGCAGAAATGAGTCCCAAGACTCTAAAGTAGAGCCGATTTCATTGTCATGAATCGGCGTTCCCCAATAGGCGTGAGAGGTGCGCGCAACAGGCAACTCCGGTTGCATCCGGTGGGCAACATAGGCTGCGGCACCGTAAGCGCAGCCGGAATCGCCGGCAAAAGACGGAAGAAAAACATCCTCAAATAAACCGGAACGGAGAATCTTGCCATTCATGCTGCTGTTTTGGCCGACACCGCCACTGATTACCAGACGAGTGTGACCGGTCACTTGCTGAAAATGACCCAGTATATGAAAAACAATTGTCTCTAACGCTTCTTGTAATGCCGCCGCAATGTCCATGTGGACTTGGGTGAACGGAGCGTCCTTTTGTCTAGGCGTCAATATGCTAAACAGTTCAATGGCACGATCCCGATGCAACGAATAATCGCCGTTTGGCAGTAAGGTATACAATCGCCGAAATGGCTCTTTATATGTTTCACTACAACCGTAAGGCGACAATCCCATCACCTTGTATTCATCGAAATGACTATAACCAAGAAAACGTATCACCTCCCAATATAAAAGCCCTAACGAATCGGCTCCCGGTTTAGTCAATAAATAATCGAAGTGCTTATTGCGGACGTCAATCACATTGGTTGCCACTTCGTCGCCAAGCCCATCTATGGTCAACACCAAGCTATCCTTAAAGCCCGACATATAATAAGCGGTTGCGGCATGCGTAGTATGATGATCGACAAATACAAGTTGCTTATCTTTTAAACAATAATTGAATTCACGCTGAAACAAATAGTTAAAAAATTTACGCGCATCTCCAATTTCATAAAACAAAGGATTATTTAGCTGCTGTTGTTTTAATACTTTATTTAAAGCATCTTCATTGGAATAGACTGCAATATAATCTATATCTTCAAGGTGTATATTTGCTTGATCCAGGCAAAATCGCACTGATAATGCCCATATTTTATTGGTATGCTTAATACGCGTTAATCGCTCTTCTTCGATTCCTGCAATAACGATCCCGTCTTGCATCAATACTGCCGCAGTATCATGATAGGCATGTTCAGATAGCCCGAAATAGGCATCAAACACCGCGTCGCCACCCCCATTTAAACCCAGAACAAACATAGATTTTCCTTAAAAGATAAAGTTATTATTAATTGAAAAGCATATTCGTCAAATTACCATAAGCATAGCGCCCATAATAAAACCAATATACAGAAAATAAAACAGAACTAATTTTTACTCAATTAATCTAAAAAAGGCGGAATATTTTGTTGAGCGATAAAGTTTTCAATGAGCCGTATACCAGGCTTATCATCTTCAATTTCCATAAAATATTTTTGCATTGCCTTTATACGTTCACGAAATTCAGGATTAGCCGTTATTTCTTCTATGAGCTCTTGTAATACTTTTGAGGTAATTGTCTTAAAATCACCTTTAAGACCCAAGCGGTGATAAGTGACTCTTGCCACATTACCGGGCTGATCGAACCATAATGGAAAAACTATCATTGGGACACCGAAAAATATACATTCCTTAACAGAATTAGGCCCACCGTGAGTAATCATTAATGATGCTTTTTTTAATAACTCCAATTGCGGGGCTCTATTAACAATAATCACATTAGAAGGAGCGTACTCAAAATCATCCACACTCAAATTATTACCAATCGAGATCACCCAATTCCATTCAGGCCATTTCATGGATGTTTCTATAACGATACGAAAAAAATCCTCATAATCGGATTTAGCCATAAAAGAAAGAGTACCTAGTGCCACATACACTATAGGCTGGGATTCAGCAACTTTCTCCCAAGGAAAAGAGGATTGCTCTCTATTTAAATCAATTGAAGCTTCAGCATAATACCGCCCTTCTTTTCTGACCCCGGGAAAATCAAATCGTTTCGGAAAAAGAACCAACTCAGGCAGTTTTAATTGAGCCCCCGGCATATCCGTCAGGAAATCAATATCTTTGTGCGAATAGCCGCAATACTTGGCAATTTTTTTTAATTTCCTGGATGAGATTAAATCAAGCCCATTACGAACCAGATATTTTTCATAGCGACTTTTTTTTATTTTATAAATATACCAGGCTAAAATTGTTTTAATTGAAGACCACACCGAACCATCTGAAACCAGATCGGTATGTATTGGCGGCACTGTATTATTACATCCGCCCAACACATCAAAAAAATAGACAACTTTCAGGTTTAACTTATAGAAAAACAAAGCCCAAATAACAGAATCCGACAAAGAGGTTGATACAAGAACTAAATCCGGCTTTAACTCTTTAATTACAAGATTTAACTCCTCATCCCCGCCTGCAATTAAATAATCCAAAAACTCATTAAACCAGAGTGCATGGCTCCTGGCTTCCGACAAATCGGTCGCAGCCGAAGACTGTAATTTCAAATAAACATCTTCAAAGCACCCTTTTGGAAACCATTGTTCATAAATAGATACAAATTTAAAGCCATTGGCGGATATTAAAGGCTTGCAGTCAGCAATGCCTATATAAGTTATTTGGTGACCACGTAACTTCAGTTCTCTAGCCAAGCGTAAACTTGAATTAATAGTACTCACTATAGGAGGAAAGCAAAATACAATATTAGCCATATATAGATAAAATTACATTAGTCAGAAGATAGAATATTATTAATAACCCAATTCCATTGTTTATATAGTTTTGCAGTATCAATTACTAAACTTGCATACATAGACCCGGCAAAAGGGTCTACGCAAAAGACGACCATTGCCATCAGTAATTCCCCCTATTGGAAAAATATAATTCTTTATTTGAATTGATATGTCGCTTCAATCTGCTTGACGCCGTATTTCTTCACCGCGGCTTTACGCTTCTGCAGCCAGCGGATTACACCGGTCACATAAAGTATCAATGGCATCAATCCGGCGATTAAAATAATAAGCTGCCCGGTAAAGCCGAAAGCTTCGCCGGTGTGTAACGGATAAAGCCATTCCACAAAAATATCGCCTGCTGTACGGCTACCGCTTTCCCGCTCATAAATAATTTTGCCGCTGTATTGGTCAAGCCAAAGGCGTCGAAAAGGGGATTTTCTATTCACCTCATCAATCTCCCGCTTGCCGACAACGTAAACGTCTTTTTCATCGCCGGGAAAACCGATATATCGATATTCGCCGCCAGGAAAACGCTTATCTGTAATCGCTTTAACTTCAGCAAGGCTGATCGGTGTTTTATCGCCCGTGGGCACGACACTCCGGCATATCGGATAAGGCTCCATTACCGGTGAAAAAACACTCACCAATCCCCGTCCATACTCAGGGAAGATCAAAAATACGCCGGACAGTATCAAAAACAAAAGAATAAACGACGCATAAAAGCCGAATATTTTGTGTAAGTCGAAGTTGAATCGTTCAAAGCTGGCGTTGCGTTTGATTGTCAGCGCCTGTTTGAGCTTACCGGGATGAGGCCACCATAAAATCAAACCGGTTAAAACCGAAAATAACAGGCCCAAGCCTATAAAACCCACGATATTCATACCGGTTGAGGCTAACCCTAATGAATAGTGTAAGCGCAAAACAAAATCCTTAAACGGGTCACGCCATATCCGTTTAAAATCGATTAACAAACGTTGCCCGGTCACCTCGGCCGTGTAGGGATTAATGAATATCTGATGCCTTTCCGAATATTCCGCATTCGCTGACGGTTGTTCAAACCACAGTTCAAAAGCCAAACCTGAATGTCTTGGAAAACCCAAGCTGTTAGCTTTGCCATTGACCGGCAAGGCTTTCAAGCCCGAAGCAACAATAGCCTCCACGGGTAAATAGCTTTTATTTTCCTGGTCGATCGGAATCGTCATCAGCTTGGCATTTAGCAACTCATCCAACGGTAACTCGAAAGCCAACAAGCTGCCGGTGAGTCCAATCAATACGAATACCGCTCCGGCGAACAATCCAAGATATAAGTGAACCTTGAGCCAGAGTTTACGGCGGGATTTAAGCGTCATATTCATGCTAAAAATTTAATCAAGAGGAGTTACTCTGGTAAGCACCAAATAGCCTATAAAACTCAAGATTGGGTTGCCTGCTATTTGGCAACCCAACATCAATATTTCAAAATGTTGGGTTGCAAAAAGCAGTTATCTAATCAACACAGTTTGCTAGAACTCTAGCTTCACTGATCCAAGGAAGGTACGCGGCGGGTTAATGCCGACCCTAGTGCTCGAATTAGTTCCCTGGTAATAGGTTTTATCGAGCAGATTGTCGGCGTTAAGCTGAAAAGTTACCTTTTTCCCGGCAACTTTCAGACCATAACTTGCTAACAAATTGACAGTTGTATAACCGGGTAGCTGGTAGTCATTCTGATTAGTGCCTTGACTTTGCCCCGAAGCAACCACGCCGCCGCCTAATTTTAATCCGCGTAAACCGGCATTTTGGAATTCGTAGGTATTCCACAAGCTGCCAAAATTTCGAGGTGTGGCAAACATTCGATTACCGGTATCGCCTGGTCCGCCGTTAAAGTCTACGTCCTTGTTAATTTTGGCATAGGCCAAATTCGTATAAGCCCCGATTACTTTCCAGCCGGGTAATATTTCACCGGTCGCTTGAAACTCATAGCCTCGGCTTTCCTGTTCACCAACAGTCCTAGTGATGTTCGGGTTGATGGGATCGGGAACCGGCAGATTCTGTTTGGTTAAATCAAAATAAGCAAAGCTCGCCGATAAACGACCATTAAAGAACTCGGTTTTAGCGCCCAACTCCCATTCCTCTGACGTCTGCGGCGGTAATGCCTGCTGCCCCGGACCGTTAAAAAGACTATTGGATGGGCCGAAGTTTTCACTGTAATTCCCGTACACGGATAGCCATTCCTGGGGTTTCCACAGCAGACCGCCGCGCGGACTGACACGGGCATCTCGAGTCGTGACCATACCAGCCGTAAGGTCACGGCCCACAGCATTGTCATAGCGCAAACCAAAATTGCCGTAAACGTCGAAAGGAAACTTGATCTGATCCTGAAAATACAAACCATACCAATCCATGTTTCTGTTCGAGCCGGGCGTGAAGTTGATATTGGGCGCTGCTGTCAAGTAAGTGGGATTGTAGATATTAAAAGTAGCGCCGGCGGGAAACGCTTGACAACAGGCTCCAGCAAACTGGTTATCAATTGCAAAATAATCAAAGCCCCATAGCATGGTGTGCTTTAACATTGCGGTATCAAATTTGCCCGTTAAATTGAGGGTCGTGTAATACTCTTGTTGTTGCGAGTTGCCGTTGTTAAAACCCCGTTTGCCCATGGGTAAAGCTGAAGGAGCGTTGGCTAGATTACCTGCTGCGTCTGGCTTCCCTGAAAAGAACGTAAAATCCTGAGCTGCATCAAAAAATTCAGCACCAAAACGATGGCTGAATTTCCATTCATCGTTGAACTTATGCGACCAATCAAAACCCACATAGGTTCTATCGCCAACGTTTTTGTTGTTAAAGGGATCGGCGACTTGGAGGTTTCTGGAAACAGGCGCGGGGCGATTGCCCACCACCGGAATGCCTGAATCTATCGTGTTATCAAAATGGTTGTATTCGATGTTCATATTGGCCTGAGTTCGATCGGAAATATTCCAAGTAAGACTCGGCGCAAAGAAAACACTATCTGTTTTCACAAAATCGCGGAAAGAATTGGCATTTTCATACGATAAATTGACCCGATAAAGCAGTTTGTCATCGGGCGTGATTGCGCCGGTTGAATCGGCAGTAGTTCGATAGCGATCGTAAGAACCGAATTGTTGCTGTATGGAATGGTAAGGGGTTGCTTGCGGCCTTTTGGTGACCAGATTAATAACGCCGCCGGGGTCGCTGCGTCCATACAGAATAGAACCGGGGCCTTTCAGCACTTCAATGCGCTCGACATTTGCGGTTTGACGTCCCGCGTCACTGGCGCCAAATCCGGCAGGCAGAAGAAAGCCGTCCCGATATAAATTAGTAGTTTGAAAGCCCCGCGTCATAAAAGTTTCGTTAAGTCCACCACTCGAAAAACCGGGCTGTACTCCGGCTACGTTTTTCAAAGCGTCTTCAACTCTTATAACCTGTTGGTCTTGAAAAACCTGTTGTGACACGACCGCCACCGAATAAGGCGTTTCCATAATCGGCGTATCGGTTTTGGTGGCAGTGGAAGCGTTGGTGACTTTGTAAGCCGTTGGGTCGTCGTCTGTCTTGGCTGTTCCAACCACTGTCATCGCTTTCAATGTGGTGGCTTGGGCGGACTGTGAACTTTGCGCTGAGGAATCCGCCGCCAGCGCAATCGCATCGTTATCCGTATGACGATAAGTAATGCCGGAACCGCCTAAAAGTTTTTGTAAAGCCTGATCTGCTGTGTAACTGCCGGAGAGCGGCTTGGACTTAATATCTTTAACTAACGCTGCCGGATAGCTCAATTGGTTGCCGGTTGTTTCCGAAAAGGCAACCAATGACGCCGCCATATTCTGGCCTGGAATATTAAATTTAAAGACTTTTGAATTTCCATCGACGTCTGCGCGTCCCGGAAGCGCATGGCATAACATTAAGATAAAAAAAGCGCTAAAAAAATAGGTCTTAATTTTTCGATCTGCCTGAATTGCAGACACCTCTTCAAAATGAGACTCTCGTCCCCGCAAAACTAACGGTCTACAGCTATTAATAACAATGTGCATCATGTTTCTCTCATCATGAGTATTATGTAAAAAGTGCTTTATTTTTGTGTTCAAGAGGAAGACGAGCGGGTGTAGGTATTACCTCACATTATTCTGCGATAAATAGCTATGCCGATCGAAGGCACCTTAGCCTTGTCAATCGACGGCATTACAGACACTCGCACTACCCTGCCTTGTCCTGTTAGTTCATGATGATGCCTAACTATTTTTCAATATTTCGGCAAGACTGCTATGCAGTTGCCGATTCTTGATAATATCCATATGGTTGCCTTCAATTTCCTCGTTAACAACGGTGCCGGTAGTATATAAACGCCAATCTTCAGGTATCTGCTCATGCCTTTTTAAGGTATCGCTCGCCCACCATGCATAGAGCGGCGCTTTGATAACGCCCCATTGATGCGCGTTCATCAACCTGAGTGAGTTTTCGGCAACGATAAATTGCAGCTTCATCAAAGCAACAGGCAAGTTACGATGAAGGCAACCCTGCTTGGTCGCCCATAAGATGACCTGCTCCAACTGTTCATCAACGGGGAGCGTTAAAAGAAAATCCTGGAATTCCTCTCGTGTAGCGGCATCTATTTGATCGAAAGCATGACGCTCGGCAGGATTGAGATAACGTGTATAACGCGTTAGCAGGTCTGAATTTAGGTCTGCTTTAGCCAATGAATTAATCCGGGTATCCAAGAGCCCGACAAAGGCCACCTCATGGCCCTGGCTCTCTAGTATCTGCGTAATAATCAGCGCGATAGTGCCGCCCATCGACCATCCCAGCAGATAATACGGACCTTCCGGCTGATGTTTTAAGATGGCCTGAACATAATACTCGGCGGCATCAATAAACGACGCGTACTGCCGGGTAGGATTAAGTAATAAACTGCGCGAATCTATGCCGTAAACCGGTTGTTCATGGCTCATTGCCTGGGCCAAGGTTTTATATTCGAAAACATAACCGCCCGGATCGATGCAGTAAAGCGGCGCGCGCGTCCCGGCGCTTTTCAGCGTGACCAGCGGCGATGAGACGGCGGTGGTCTCATCGGCCAATAACTTAGCGAATTCCTCAATGGTCGGAGCCTGGAACAAAGCGATCAAATCCAGGTTGCCGCCGAGTACCGACTGAATGGTGTGAGCCAATGTCACCGCCAATAAGGAATTCCCGCCTAATTCAAAAAAATTATCGTGAACGCCGATTCGATTAACATTCAATATCTCAGCCCATATACCGGTCAAAATTTCTTCTGTTTGGGTGCGCGGGGCGACATATTGTTTTTGCAGCTGCACGCTTAAATCAAGCGCAGGCAAGGCTTTTCGGTCAACCTTACCGCTGGCGGTTAACGGCAAAGCGTCCAAGAAGGCAAAATGCGACGGAACCATATAGCTGGGCAGTTTTTCTTGCAGCAGCCCCTGCAATCTAGCCTTTATATCTTGATGCATTCTTCCTTGAAGGGGATTATTCGCATAGACATCCCTGCGCTTGTAATCGTCGCTTTCATTGATGCTCCATTTCAAGGGTTGTGTTGTTGACGAATAATTACGAAGACATACCAGATCGAAACTGCCGTTTCCTGAGCCATTTGCCCAACTGATTTCAATGATATAAGGAAGCTCCAGGCTCAAATCCCATAAATCTTCAGGATCCACGCCTGTCGACTGACAAGCAACCAGGCTTTTTTGCAAGTCCTTAACGGTCTGGGGAGATTTCATGCCGTCAAGTAATTCAAAAGCATAAACCTCATGCATTACACGCGCATTCGGGATGTTTTTTATGGCTAAAATTTCCGGCATCCGCTCCGTTAGTATTTGGCGCAGATCTAACAGCGTTAATTTTTCCACTTTCCAGTCTATCCAGTTTAAATCTCCCAGGTCGTCGGTTTGCGTATCGATGTGCAACACAACATCGTAACGAAACTGCGACATCTCATTCCGGAAGCGGCCCCGTTTCGGCAGTATTTCCACGAAACTTATTTCCGGAATCTGCGCTTTAAGCATCAAGAAAAAATGAGGATCGATAACAAGCTCTTCCTCTTTAGCTTGGTATCCGTAGATACGCTGTTTCAGTTTCGTAATAGCCATTGAAGCCGGTGCCTGTTGTAATTCAACGGCAACATAAAACGGGTAAAGCAAGGCCAGATTACGGACATCGCCTATAAACAGCCGACCGCCCGGTATTATCGAGCGTATGGCGCCTTTCAACACCTCGGTCAGATAGTCGGCGGTAGGAAAATACTGCACCACAGAATTAATAACCACCGTATCGAATGATTTTTCGGCAATCGCCGTAAAATCATTGGCCGGTTGATTTAGCGTTCGGACATGGGACATGTCTTGCCCGAAACTATCCAGCTGGGATTGTATATAACTTAAAGCCCCCAGAGAGAAATCGGTGCAGACATACCGGTCGCAATAAGGCGCGACACGAAATAATAACAGCCCTCCCCCGCAGCCGATTTCTAAAACGCTATGCGGCTGATAACGGTTGATCCGCTTGACGGTATTATCCAGCCATTCATACATTTCATCTTCCGGTATCGACAAGCCCGTGTAACTGCTATTCCAGCCGGCAAAATTGGACCCTGCCTCCAGCACGGTTTCCTTATCGTAAGTCAGCTCCCATAGCATTTGCCATTGACTGACCTGCTCTCCCGATAGATTGCTCCGGAATCCTTCGACATCCGGATTTTGATTTATCCGGTCAGGTACGACATAAGTCACTAAGCGTTTATCGCCGGGAATGTCCTCTCGCGCCAAAACGACGACTTCTTTCACTTCCGGGCTTTGCATCAGCAACGACTCGATTTCGCCCAACTCGATCCTGACCCCCCGAATTTTAACTTGATGATCGATACGGCCTGCATACTCTATGTCGCCGTTGCTCAGATAACGGGTCAGGTCGCCGGTTTTGTATAAGCGGCTTCCCGGTGCGCCAAACGGATTCGGAATGAATTTTTCCGCCGTCAAATCGGGCCGATTAAGATAACCGCGAGCTAAGCCGATCCCGCCGATATGCAGTTCCCCCAGCGCGCCAACCGGAACCGGGTTTAATTGCCTGTCCAAGATATAAAGCGAGATATTGGCGATAGGCCGTCCGATAGGTATCGAATCATCCGTTTTATCCGGCATACAGAACCACGCTGTCACATCCACGGACGCTTCGGTCGGTCCGTAAAGATTATGGAGTTGCGCGGCCGATTTTTCATAAAACCGCCGGACGACATCCGCCGGTAGCGCTTCCCCGCTACAGATGACCCGTTTTAATGATGTACAGCGCTCTACGCCGGGTGTGTCGACAAACGCTTGCAGCATCGACGGCACAAAATGAAGGGTGCTGATCTGGTGCTCAACAATCATGTTGATCATCGCGATGCTGTCCTTGTGCTGCTCCGGTCCGGCTACGAACAGACAAGCCCCTGTCATTAACGGCCAGAAAAACTCCCAGACCGAGACATCGAAACTGAACGGCGTTTTTTGTAGAACCCGGTCCATTTCATTCAAGCCATACTGTTCCTGCATCCACTGCAAACGGTTCAAAATGCCTTGATGCGGTACGCCTACGCCTTTCGGCTGGCCCGTCGAACCCGAGGTATAAATACAATAAGCCAGATTCTCCGGCATGATCGCTACAACAGGGTTTGTTGCCGGTTCAACTGCGACTTCATGCCATTGCGTATCCAGGCAGAGAATCCTGGTCGAACAGACAGCGAGTTTATTGAGCAAACCCGCTTGAGTCAGAACTACCGGCGCATTGACGTCGGCTATCATAAAATCGAGCCGATCCTGAGGATAGCCTGGGTCCAACGGCACATAAGCCCCGCCCGCCTTGAGAATGCCCATCAGACCAACGATCATTTCCAATGAGCGCTCAACACAAAGCCCCACCAAAACATCCGGTCCAACACCTTTAGTCCGCAAATAATGCGCTAACTGATTGGCTCTGGCGTTAAGTTCGCAATAGCTTAGCGACCGATCGTCAAAGACTACCGCAGCCGCATTCGGCATTTGCGCCGCCCGGTCTTCAAAAAGTTGGGGAATGTATTTAGTCTGCGGGTAATTGACCGCCGTGTCGTTCCAGTCAATCAGGATGTGTTGCTGTTCTTTTTGCGTCAACAACGGCAGTTCAGACAGACGCGCTTTCGGCCGGTTTACGATACCTTGCAATAAAACCAAATAGTGTTCGGCTAATCGGCTGATCGTACTGTGATCGAATAAATCAACGTTATATTCAAAGGTACACTCCAGTGCCCCTGCTCTTTCAGTCATAAAAAGCGTTAGATCGAACTTGGTGGTGGTGTTTTCATCATCCATTGAATTGATTTGCAAGCCCGATAGCTTCAACGCACTTTGCGGCGTATTCTGCAACACGAACAACACCTGAAATAAAGGGTTGAAACTCATATTCCGTTCAGGCTGCAAGGCCTCGACCACTTGCTCAAAAGGCAAGTCCTGATGGCTCTGGGCATCCAGGACTGTTTGCCTGATTTGGTCGAGTAAAACATTAAATTGCGGATCGCCCGACAAGTCGGAACGTAACACCAGGGTATTCACAAAAAAGCCGATCAAGTCTTCGATTTCCAGGCGATTACGATTGGCAATCGGTGTGCCGACCGACAAATCCTGTTGATGGCTGTAACGGAACAACAAGACCTTAAACGAGGCCAGCAAGGTCATGAACAAAGTGACATCATGGCTTCTGCTTAAAAGATGGAGTTTTTCGGATAGCGCAAGCGGCACCGTAAACCGATAATTGGCGCCGCAATAACTCATTATGCCCGGCCTGATACGGTCGGTCGGTAACTCATGCAGTTTCGGCGCGCCCTCCAGTTGCTTGCGCCAGTAATTCGTCTGCCGTTGCAAAACGTCGCCGACTAACCACTGGCGTTGCCAATAAACAAAATCGGCATATTGAATCGCCGGATCCTTTAATGGCGATGCGTTGCCCTGACTGAAGGCTTCGTAAATCGAACCGAATTCACGAATCAGTAGCGATGACGACCAACCGTCGGAAATAATGTGATGCAAGATGACCAACAGGACGCATTCCTGTTTATCCGCTTCATTGGCTAACGTAAGCAGGCTCACCCGTATCAAAGGCCCGGTTGATAATTCAAACGGGCGTGAAGCTTCCCGATGACATAAATCCACTAATGCTGTTTGACGCGAGGGTTCGGCTAAAGCGGTTAAATCCGTGCGCGCCACCGGAACAAAAAGCCGGGCGGCAATCGTTTGTTCCGCTTGTCCATTTGCGGTGATAAAAGTCGTCCGTAAATTTTCGTGCCGACGCACGATTTCGTTAAGACTTTGCTCCAAAGCCGCATCATTCAACTCGCCGCTTAAACGCACTGCAACCGGTATATTGTAAAAAGCATTGCCCGGTTCCAACTGATCCAGAAACCACAAGCGTTGCTGCGCATAAGAAAGGGGAATAGGCTGAGTGCGCAACACCGGGATTATCGGCGTATGACAATGCTTTCCAGCCAGCGAAAGCAGTTCTATCAACTCCTTTTTTTGGGCTTTGAGTTGAGCTTTAACGTTATCGGATAATGCGTTTTTAGGGGCTTTGCATTTTAAAGCATCGCCTTCGGCATAAAGATGGACATTCAAATCGCGTAACGTAGCCAGCAATTCAGTTAACATCATAATTCTATTTCCTCATAATCGACTTCATCGTCTGCCGACAACACGGCTTCATTGTTTTTAGTCCATACCGTCAGGTCGATTTTTTGGGCTATTTTTTCGATGGTGCCGTCTTCAAAGATTGCCTTGAGCGGCAGTTCAATATTAAATTTCTGACACAATCTGGAAACCAGCTGCGTCGCCAGTAACGAGTGTCCGCCTAACTCGAAAAAATTATCTTTTACGCCGACGCGTTCCAAATCCAGCACTTCGGCCCAAATGTCAGCCAGAATTTGCTCGGTTTCCGTGCGCGGTGCGACATATTGCTTTTGCAATTGCCCGCAAAAATCGGGCGCGGGCAACGCCTTGCGATCCAGCTTGCCGTTCGCGCTTAGCGGCATCCGGTCAAGAAAAACGAACGCATTCGGCAACATATAATCCGGCAACGTTGCCTTGAGATGGTCGCGCAAGGCATCCGGCTCCGGCGAACTGCCGGGATTGCCGACTAGATAGGCGATTAACTGCCTGTTTCCCGAGTTGTCTTCGCGAGCCAGTGCAACGGCTTCATGCACATCGACGTGCTGCAAAAGCCGTGCTTCGACTTCGCCCAATTCGATCCTGAAGCCCCTGATTTTGACTTGGTGGTCGATGCGGCCCAGAAACTCGATGTTGCCGTCGGCACGATACCGCGCAAGGTCGCCGGTTTTGTATAAGCGGCCGCCATTGTTCCCGAACGGATCGGGCACAAATTTTTCGGCAGTCCAATCAGGTCGCCGTAAATACCCCCTGACCACGCCCTCGCCGCCGATGTACAGCTCGCCCGGAACGCCGACAGGTACCGGAAGCAACGCAGGGTCCAGCAGGTAAAGCCGGACATTATCGATAGGCCTGCCTATCGGTAAAACCCGGTCTATATCTTCAATACCGGCAAGATAAACGCTGCTCCAGACCGTACCCTCGGTGGGGCCGTATTCGTTGTATAAACGTACATCCGGCATTGCGGCGAAATGCTGTTTGACGACTTCGTTCGGGCAGGCTTCGCCGGCCACGATAACGGTATTAAGCGATTGCAGTTGCAGGACAGCCTGCTTCAGCAATACCGCATACAGGGTAGGCAGCGCCAGTAAATGCGAAACCTTGTGCCGCTCGACTAACTTGACCAACGCGGCCGGGTCTCTCGCATCGTCATGCGTCGGCAAACATAAGCAGCCGCCCTGCCCCAAGGTCCAAAATATTCCGGCAACCGAGCTGTCGAAAGCAAAAGAAGACAGCAGCAAAAAAGCCCGGACCGGTTCCCGATAATTGGAAAACCGGGCGCTGGTCGAATGCACGGCATTGCGGTGCGAAACCACAACGGCTTTGGGTTGACCGGTAGAGCCTGAGGTATAAATGATATAAGCCGCATCCAGCGGATGGTTGCGGCTAACAGGATTTTCAGCATCAAACCGCTCGATCTCCGGCCAATCGCGATCCAGGCAAATCAGATCGGCCGGGCATGCGGTCAATTTTTCCAGCAAGCGCTGCCGGGTAAGCAGTAACGGCATTCCGGCATCATTGATCATATAAGCAATACGCTCTTCCGGATAATCGGGGTCCAGCGGCACATAGGCGCTACCGGCCTTCAATATGCCCAGCAAGCCGATAATCATTTCCGGCGAACGGTCCACGCAAAGCCCTATCAATACGGCCGGTCCGGCTCCTTTTTCCCGCAGGTAATGCGCCAGCCGGTTAGACTGGGCGTTGACTTCGGCATAAGTTAAAGACCGGCCCTCGAACGCGACAGCAACGGCATCGGGCGTTTTCTGAGCTTGTTGTTCAAATAATTGATGGATGCCGCTGTCTTGAGTGTAATCGGCTTCGGTATCGTTCCAGTCGACGATGATATGGCCGATTTCCGCCTGCGTGAGTATCGGCAGCCGACTGACGCAGTGATGATCGTCGGCGACCATGCCGTTCAACAACACTTGCAAATGCCCGGCCCATCGTTCCACGGTAGCCGCATCAAACAAGTCGCTCGCATAGTCAAGGCTACCCACGATCACGTCATCCACTTCCGTTAACGACAAGGTAAGATCGAACTGCGTGGTAGTACTTGGCCGGGTTACCGGAGATAAACAAAGCCCCGGCAGCGTCAGCGCATCGCCTTTCGGTGTGTTGTTCAGGGCCAGCATGACCTGAAAGACCGGGCTGTGGCTCATGCTGCGCGGCGGTTTGACCGCTTCCACCACTTGCTCGAAAGGCAGATCCTGATGGGCGTAGGCGCTCAAGGTCGTCGCTTTAACCTGATCGAGCAGTTGCGCCACGCTGGGATCGTCATCCAGAACAACACGCAACGCCAAGGTATTGACGAAAAAGCCGATCAGCGCTTCGATCTCGGTATGTTGCCGGTTAGCAACCGGCGTGCCTATCACCACATCCCGTTGCCCGCTAAGCCGCGCCATCAGCGCCGACCAGCCGCAAAGCAGGGTCATGAACAAGGTGGCGCCGTGGCGTCGGCTTAATTGCCGCAGCCCCGCAGTGAGTTCGGCCGGGATTTCAAGGTCGATACGACCACCGGCATAGCTTTGCAGCGCCGGTCTGGGACGGTCGGCAGGCAACTCCAGCAGCTCCGGGGCTCCTGCCAGATGATCGCGCCAAAAATCGATTTGCGTTGCCAGCGCTTCGCCTTGCAGCCATTGCCGCTGCCAGACCGCATAGTCGGCATACTGGACGGCCAGTTCAGGCAGCGGATCCGGCAAACCCTGGCTAAAAGCGGCGTAAATGGCACCGAGCTCCTGCACCAACAAACCAATCGACCAGCCATCGGAAATGATGTGATGCTGGGTAAGGAGCAAGATATATTCATCGTCGGCCAGCTGCAACAGCTCGCCCCGAATCAGGGGCCCCAGGGACAAGTCGAACGGGCGTCCGGCTTCAGCGGCGCTGATTCGATTAACGGTAGCCGACTGTTCGTGTTCGGATAGGTCGCGCAGGTCGCGTTCGTTCAACGCAAAGCCGACATTCTCAGGGATTATGACTTGAAGCGGCTGACCGTCGATGCAGACGAAGCAGGTGCGCAAGCCTTCGTGACGCGTAACAATGCGGCCGAGTGCCGCCCGCAATGCATCGCGATCTAAACCGCCCTGCAAACGCACTCCGGCGGCGATGTGGTAAGCCGCCCCGGCCGCCGCATGATCGAGCTGGTCGACAAACCACAAGCGCTGCTGCGCCCAAGACAAGGACAGCGGCAGACTGCGGTCAACCGGTATAATCGGCGGCAAAACCGCCAAACCGGCATCGCTTACAACGCGGGCCAAAGCTGCCGGTGTCGGTTGGGCGAAGAATTCGCGCAATGCCACTTCGACATTGAGCTCTTGCCGCAGCCGCGCAATCAGTTGCACGGCAAGCAGGGAATGACCGCCCAGCTCAAAAAAGTCATCATCTCGGCCTACTTGTTCAATCTCCAACAGCGCTTGCCAGATGCGGGCAATCGCTGTTTCGACCGGACCTTGAGGCGCTGCGTAAGGACGTGTGATCAGTGCATCGCCATCCGGCACCGGCAGCGCTTGCCGATCCAGCTTGCCGTTGGCGGTCAGAGGAAAGGCGGGCAACATCACAAAGGCGCCGGGCAGCATGTAGTCGGGCAAGCTCTCGGCCAGCCGGGCCCGAAGATCGGCTGCGGCCAATTTGCCCTCGTCTTGCGCCACCAGATAAGCAACCAGCCGCTTGTCTCCGGCCTTATCTTCACGGGCGATAACGACCGCCTCGCGCACGCCGGGACACAGGGCTAACAAGGCTTCAATTTCACCCAGTTCGATGCGGAAACCGCGTATCTTGACCTGGAAGTCGTTGCGGCCCAGGTACTCGACATTACCGTCCGGCAGCCAACGGCCTAAATCGCCGGTTTTGTAGAGTCGCGCGTTAGCATCCGCATTAAAAGGGTCGCTGATAAAACGCTCTTCGGTCAGCGCAGGCCGATTGAGGTAGCCGCGGGCAACGCCGACCCCGCCGATGTAAATCTCGCCCGACACGCCTAAAGGCACCGGTTGCAGCCGGGCATCGAGGATGTAAATACGGATGTTGGCGATTGGATGACCGATGGGAACAATGCCCGCATGCAAATCGGGACTGCAACGCCAGGAAGTGACATCTATCGCCGCTTCCGTCGGTCCGTACAGATTATGCAATTCAATGCCCGGCCATTGCGCCATAAACCGTTGTTGCAGCGCATAAGACAAGGCCTCGCCGCTGCACAACACGCGCTTGAGGCTACGGCATCGCCCTGCCCCGACCTGATCCAAGAAAACGTGCAGCATCGACGGCACAAAGTGCATCGTCGTGATGCCCGCCGACTCGATGCATGCGGCCAGGTAATGCGGATCTTGATGGCCTTTCGGACGCGCCATGACCAACCGAGCACCAACCAGCAACGGCAAAAAGAATTCCCAGACCGACACGTCGAAACTAAACGGCGTCTTTTGCAGAACCCGGTCATCAGCGCCGAGCCGGTATTCGCTTTGCGCCCACAGCAGCCGGTTGACGACGCCGTCATGCTGGTTCATCACGCCCTTGGGCAGTCCGGTCGAACCCGAGGTATAGATCACATAAGCCAAATGCCCTGAGGTCAAGCCGAGCGCAACAGGATCGGGATTGCACTCGGCTTGTCGCCCGATTGCTGATTCGTCATCCAGCATGACCAGCGGCACGGACAGGTTCGGCAGGATATTCACCAAGCTGCTTTGGGTCAGCAATGCCGCAGGCGAGCAGTTGTCGAGCATATACGCCAAGCGCTCGGACGGGTAATCGGGGTCCAGCGGCACATACGCGGCTCCGGCTTTCAGAATGGCGAACAAGCCCACGACCATCTCAAGACTGCGTTCCGCACAAATAGCCACCCGGTCATCGGGCTGGATGCCGAGTCCCAATAGATGATGCGCCAACCGGTTGGCTTTGACGTTCAGCTCCCGATAAGTCAACGCGGCATCTTCAAAAATAACCGCAAGCGCATCCGGCGTTTTTTCTACCTGTTGTTCAAATAACTGATGAATGCATTGATCTCGCGGGTAATCGACGCTTGTAGCGTTCCAGCCAACCAGTAATTGCCGACGCTCTGCGCCGGGAAGAATATTGAGCCTTCCAAGCAATGCTTGGGGATTTTTAGCCAGCGCATTAACCAGTTCTTCTATTGCAGTACCGAGATAAGCGGCGATACGTTCGGGGTCAATCCCCTGAACACATTGGGCCGTCAAGCTAAAACCTTGGCCAAAATCATCTACCGAAACGGTAACCGGATAATTGGTGCGTTCTTCACCGTTGCGGATAATACGCATCCCGTTCCAATCCAGCGGGCCGTCTGTTTTACGACTGTGCCGGTAATTAAGCAATGTCGTGAACAGCGGCATGGAGGCCGCAACCCCGCTACAGCGTTGAGCCAAAGCGAGCGAAGCTTGTTCATGGATGAGCAACTCGCTCAAACAGCGGTAGGTCTCGCCGACAACTTGCGCTACGCTGCCGTCAGCCAGGGATACGCGTACGGGCAAGGTGTTGATGAACATGCCCAAAGCCCGATCCGCCCCTACCGAGCCTTGCAGCCGGCCGGACAAGACCGTGCCGAAAACGACATCTTCGCGGCCGGTACACTGCGCCAAAACCTGCGCCCATGCCGCATGAAACAGGACTGCGGCGGTGACGCCTTGCTGACGCGCGTTATCGCGAATGCGCTGCGCCAAGTCATCGCTCAGCGTTAAGCCAGCCTCGATGACCGGCTCCCCGCTACCCTGGACGTTGAGCCGTTCGAAGGGGGCGGTAGGCTCATTGATGTCGCCAAGCTGCCTACGAAAATAAGCCTCGTGTTCGGCGGGAGAGACGGAACGCGCTTGAGCAATAAAGTCGCGATAGGGTAAGGATGCGGGCAGCTTATCGCCCCGCCCTTGAAGCAACATCTGAATCTCGGCGATGATCAGTTCCAGGCTGATATGGTCGCAGACGATATGGTGGCTCAGCAGCGCCAGCAGCCATTCTTCCGAATGCGGGTCGGCGACGATATAAGCCGCCAGTAAAGGTGCTTGTTGCAAGTCTAAACGCCGGTGGTGCGGGTCGGTATGGCTGAGCAACTGCTGTAGTGCGTCATCGTCGCCGGTGAGCGCGAGTTCTTCAATACATAGCGGGGCTTGCCGATGCACCACTTGAACCGGTTGCGGCAGATATTGCCAGTACACCGCGCTACGCAAAATGTCGTGACGGTTAATCACGGTCTGCAATGCAGCCAGAAAATCGTCCAGACCCTTACGTTTTTCGAAAGCGACAACCGAGCGTAATAAGTAGGTATCGCCTTGGGTTTCAAGCAGGTGATGAAACAAAATACCCTCTTGCAAAGGAGCCAAGGGGTAAATATCCTGAATGTTGGCGACACCCTGCGGAACGCTGAGCACAATCCGGTCGATTTGTTCTTGCGTGAGATCGACTAAGGGCAGCATATCCGGGGTGATTTTAGCCGGTAACGCTGGTTGCGCAGCGTCTTCCGATACCCGCGCGGCTTGATCCTGCCCTTGATTCTGACCAAGCGCAACCAGCAATTCATGCTTATGCTGTTTTAATAAAGCCATGACTTTCGAATCGATAACACCTTGTGCTGCACGAACCACTAATTCCCCATCATCCACAGCCAGGATGATATTTTTTTCCTGCATGTAAGCAAACACCGCTTGCAAATTCATAGCCGAAACTCCTCGGTATTTGTACTGGTTAATGACGGTTCAAAATGCGTAGGTATCAAATTAGGCGGCACTTCGAAAACGCGGGAACGATGCCGGTTAGCGTCGATAGCCGCCGCCATGGCCGCGAGGGTGGGCGCGATAAATACTGTGCGTACATCCGCCGACAGTCCTTGCTGACGCAGGCGTTCGATCAAGGTAACGACCATCAGCGAGTGTCCGCCCAATTCGAAAAAATGATCATGTCGACCGATGCGTTCGAGGCCGAGCAGGTCTTGCCAAATAGCGGCAATAGCCGTTTCCACATCGCCTTGCGGGGCTTCATAGTGGCGGGTGATGACCGAAGCGATACCCGGCGCGGGCAAGGCTTTGCGGTTAAGTTTGCCGTTGGGCATCAACGGGAATTCCGCCAGACAAACAAAAGCGCCGGGTATCATGTAATCGACCAGAACCCCGGCCAGTTGGCTGCGTAATTCCGCAGCCGACAGTTCGATGTTGTTTTGAGTCAGCAAATAAGCCACCAGCCGCTTGTCGTTCGGTTTATCTTCACGCGCGATAACAATCGCTTCGCGCACTCCCTGACAGTTGACGAGTTGCGCCTCTATTTCCCCCAACTCAATCCTGAAACCGCGAATTTTGACTTGATGGTCGATACGGCCCAGGTAATCGATATTGCCGTCCGCCCGGTAACGCACCCAATCGCCGGTTTGGTACAGCCTGCTTCCGGTTGAGCCGTAGGGATTGGGGATGAATTTTTCCGCGGTCAGCCCGGGGCGATTAAGGTAGCCGCGTCCCAAACCGATGCCGCCGATATGCAGCTCGCCCGGCGTGCCGACCGCTACCGGGTTAAGCTGCCGGTCGAGGATATAGAGACAGATATTGGCTATCGGGCGGCCTATCGGAATCGCGGCTTCGACGCAGCCTGGCAAACAGGCCCAATAACTGACGTCTACCGAAGCTTCGGTAGGCCCGTAAAGATTGTGCAGTTCGCACGGTAATTTTTGCTGGAAACGGGCAACCAAATCGGCCGGTAAAACTTCGCCGCTACAGACCACGCGTTTTAGCGAGGTGCAGGTTTCAACGCCCGGCGTACCGATAAAGGCGTACAGCATCGACGGCACGAAATGCAGCGTGGTGATTTGCCGTCGGTTGATAATATCGATCAGCGCCGAAGCGTCCTGGTGCGCGTCCGGTTCGGCAACGATCAGCTGCGCGCCGGTCATCAACGGCCAGAAGAATTCCCAAACCGAAACGTCGAAGCTGTACGGCGTTTTTTGCAATACCCGGTCTGTTGGGTTTAGCGAGTATGCGTCCTGCATCCATTGCAGCCGGTTGAGTATGCCTTGGTGCGGCACGCCCGCGCCTTTCGGCTGTCCGGTGGAGCCGGACGTGTAGATGCAGTAGGCCAGGTTTTCAGGCATCAGCAGGATGTCGGGATTTTTATCGTCGGCATCGGCGACAAGGTCCCATTCGCTATCCAGACACAGAACGGCCGCAGTACTCGCCGCAAGTTTTGCTTTGCAGGATTCCTGGCTAAGCACTATCGGCGCGCCGACATCATGCAGCATGAAGTCCAGCCGGTCTTGCGGATAGCCGGGGTCGAGCGGCACATAAGCGCCTCCGGCTTTAAGGATGCCCAGCAAACCGACCACCATTTCCAGCGAACGCTCAACGCAAATGCCTACCAACACATCCGGCCCGACGCCTTTGCCTCGGAGATAATGGGCTAACCGGTTAGCTCTGGCGTTAAGTTCTGCGTAACTTAACGTTTGTCCCTCAAAAACTATTGCCAGAGCATCCGGAGTTTTTTCCGCCTGCGCTTCGAACAGCTGATGAATGAATCGGCCCTGCGGATAGTCGACTGCCGTTGCATTCCAGTCGAGCAGGATTTGTTGCCGCTCCGCTACGCTCAGCAACGACAATTCGGATAAACGCGTTTGCGGTTGCTCGACAAAAGCGTCAAGCAGGCCTTGCAAATGCAGCAGCATCCGTTTGACCGTTTCGGCTTCGAATCGACCGGCGGCATAGCTTATTTCCAGGCGCAGGGTTGTTCCCGGATAAGCGGATAAGGTCAACGGATAATTGGTTTGATCGACAACACTCACCGCGTCGATAGCCAAACCGGCTAAATTTTCGGTCAAGGCCTGATCGATCGGGTAGTTCTCGAAAACCAGCAAACTTTCGAATAACGCCGTGCCGCGCGGCACCTCGGACCAGCCTTGAATTTGCGTCAGCGGCGCAAATTCATAAGCGCGCATGTCCTGGTTTTGTTCGAGGATTGCCTGCAACCCCTCCAGCACCGTGCACTCCGGCGCTATCTTGATGCGGAGCGGCAAGGTATTGATGAACAGCCCGACCATGTCTTCAACGCCGATTAAATCAGCCGGTCTTCCCGACACCGTAACGCCGAAGGCGACATCGTTGTCGCCGCTGTAACGGCTGAGCAATACCGCCCATGCGCCTTGTACCAGCGTATTCAAGGTTAGTTGCCGCTGTTTGACGAAATTCTGTAATGCCTGGCTGTGCGCCGCCGATAAAGTCAGGCTGTGTTTGGCATAGCCGTGTTGTTGGGCGATGTTATCGATCGATTTATCGATGATTAACGGCGTCGGGGCGGTAAAGCCGCTCAGCGCCGTTCGCCAGTAAGCTTCGGCTGCCCCCATATACTGACTTTGCAACCAGCCGATATAATCGCGATAAGGCCGCACTGCCGGTAACAAGGCCGCATCCCCGCGCCGTAACGCCTCGTAGGCGGCAAATACGCCTTTTAACAGTAACGGCCCGCTCCAGCCATCCAGCAACACATGGTGATAACTCCATAAAAAATAATAGTCCTTATCCGAGCATTGCACTAAGCCCAAACGCATCAACGGCGCTCGGGTGAAATCGAAACCCTTGGCCTGATCGTCGGCCAACAGCTGCCGCCAGCGCAGCGCTTGCTGCGGCGCTGAATCGGCGCGCCAGTCGTATTCGGTAATCGGCAGTTGCGCCTGTTTGTGTACGATTTGTAACGGTTGATCCTGATGCTCAAGCTGAAACCGTGCACGCAAAACCGGGTGATGGTCAACCAGCTGCTGCCAGGCTTGTTTGAAGGCCGGAACATTGAGCTCGCCGAGCAAGCGGCAACCCAGTTGAATGCAGTAAACGCTGGGTTCGGGATCGTAAAAACTATGGAACATCAGACCGGATTGCAACGGCGCCAACGGGTAAATATCCTCAATCCGGCGCGGCTTCAAGGCCATCGCATCCAGGCCGGGTTGCGCTAAGGCGGCTAACGGAAAATCCGACGGCGTATAACCGCCGGAATCGGGCAATACGCAATGCGCTATTAACGCTTTAAGCTGCCGCACATAATTACCGGCCAGGCTTTCAATCGTATCCTTACGATAGCGCTCCCGGCTGTATCGCCAGCTCAGCTGCATCCGTCCCTCCGAAATAGTGCCGACGATTGCCAACTCATGAGTCCGGATACCGGCCGGATCGCAGCTCAGGCCGGTCGCTTCGCGGCTCGGTACGAACGGCGCATCGACCGCCATGACCGTATCCAGCTGGCCGAGATAGTTGAACATGATCTGCGCTTTAGGCTGCTGCGCTATAAACTCCGCATCCTGCGCAACGTAGCGTAATAAGCCGTAGCTCATGCCGTTGATCGGAATTGCGCGTAATTGCTCCTTCACCAATTTCAGCGCATCGCCCAACGCAGCATGGTCGGCAATGCTCAATAACGCCGGATAAACCGTCGTAAACCAGCCCACAGTGCGGGACACATCCAGCTCGCCTACTATGTCCTCGCGGCCATGGCCTTCCAAATCGATCAACACCGATTCGCAGTACATCCAGTCGCGCAATGTCAGCGTTAACGCGGTCAGTAACACTTCATCTATTCGGGTGCGATAAGCGCCTGGAACATCCTGTAACAAGGCGCGCGTTTCGGCGTCGGTCAACATCATAGTGACTTCCTCTTCCATGGCAACCTTGTTGCCGCCTCCGGGCCGGTCTACCGGTAACACTAAAACCGGGTTGCGTCGGACATCCAGCCAATACGCTTTGTCGAGCTGCAAACCGCCGGAGCTTACTTGTTTAACGATTTGTTCCGACCACTGTTTGAAGGAGGTGGTTTTTGCCGGTAATTCCGGCGTCTGTCCCGACATCAGTTGCCGACAGGCGGCCGCCAAATCTTCCAGTAAAATCCGCCACGAAACGCCGTCGACGACTAAATGGTGAATCGCGATCAATACCCGACTGCCTTTGCCCTCGCCCAAATCGAACCACACCGCGCGCAATAAAGGCCCCTCGCTTAAATGCAACCGGGCTTGCTGAATCGATGCCGCCGATTCGAGCAGCGTTGCTTGCCGTTCCGCCGGGACGCCGGATAAATCGATGCATTCGAAAACCACCTGCGTTTCGGCCTTAAGCATGTGTTGTTGCCACTCGCCGCTTTCCCGGCTAAAGCGCATCCGCAACGCGTCATGGTGAATCAACAACTGCTTGATGGCGCGCTCTACAATATCCGCGGTCAAGCCGGGATTGATTTCCAGAAACAACGCCTGATTCCAGTGCTGAGGATTACCCAGGTTTTGCTCAAAAAACCATTGCTGGATCGGCGTCAACGGCACCTTGCCGAACACCGGCCCTTGTTCGGCCGAAATGCGCCGACTTTGCCCGGCCGCCAACGCCAAGGCAGCGACGGTCTGGTGCTGGAATAGCAGTTTAGGGGTAATGACAACACCGGCCTGCCGTGCGCGGCTTACGACCTGAATGCTCATAATCGAGTCGCCGCCCAATTCGAAGAAATTATCGTGCCGCCCGACCCGATCAACAGCCAGCAACTCGCGCCAAATGTCGGCCAAAATACCTTCAACCGGCGTTTGCGCGTGCTGATAGCGCGGCATCGACAGGCCGCTCCTATCCGGTTGCGGCAAACGCTTGCGATCCAGCTTGCCGTTGGCGCTGAGCGGCATGCTTTGCAGCGTCACAAAGACGCTTGGAACCATGTATTCAGGCAACGCTTCCCTGAGCCAAGCTTTCAATAGCTCGCTGTCAGGCGAATCCTCATGGGCGGCAACCAGATAAGCGACCAGCCGCTTGTCGCCCGGCTGGTCTTCCCGTGCAATGACTGCCGTTTCTTTAATAGCTGGGTGCTCAAGCAGCCGGGTTTCGATTTCGCCCAGCTCAATCCTGAAACCGCGAATTTTGACTTGGTGATCGATTCGCCCCAAATAGTCGATGTTGCCGTCCGGCCGGTAACGAACCAAATCGCCGGTTTTGTACAGCCGACTGCCCTGTTGATCATAAGGATTGGGAATGAATTTTTCCGCCGTCAACTCAGGGCGATTGAGATAGCCGCGCGCCAAGCCGATGCCGCCGATATGCAGTTCGCCGGGCGTGCCGACCGGAACCGGGTTGAGCTGTCGGTCGAGAATGTAGAGTGTAATATTGGCTATCGGTCGGCCTATCGGAATCGCGGTTTCTGCGATGCCCGGCAAACAGGGCCAATAACTGACGTCTACCGAGGCTTCGGTCGGGCCGTAAAGGTTGTGCAGTTCGGCCGGTAATTTTTGCTGAAAGCGCGACACCAAGTCGGCAGGCAAGGCTTCGCCGCTACAGATCACGCGTTTTAGCGAGGTGCAGTTTTCCACGCCCGGCGTGTCGATAAAGGCTTGCAGCATCGACGGCACGAAGTGAATTGTGCTGACTTGCTCGCGCATAACGGTATCGATCAGCGCCAGACTGTCCTTGTGCTCGTCGGGTTTGGCAACGACCAGTTGCGCGCCGGTCATCAACGGCCAAAAGAATTCCCAGACCGAAACATCGAAACTGTACGGGGTCTTTTGCAAGACGCAATCGCTGTCATCCAGCCGGTATTGTTGCTGCATCCATTGCAGCCGGTTGAGTATGCCCTGGTGCGGCACGCCCGCGCCTTTCGGTTGCCCGGTGGAACCGGAGGTGTAGATGCAGTAGGCCAGATTTTCAGGCCTCAGTTTTACGCCGGGATTGGTCGCCATTTCGTGCGCAAGTTTCGGCCAGTCGCTATCCAGGCACAGCACTTTTGCCGAGCCGAAACCGTGTCTTTCCAGCAATCCCGCCTGGGTCAAAACAATCGGCGGGGCGACATCGCGCAGCATGAACTCAAGCCGGTCTTGCGGGTAGCTCGGGTCCAGCGGCAGATAAGCGCCCCCGGCTTTCAAAATCCCCAGCAAGCCGACCACCATTTCCACCGAACGCTCGACGCAAATGCCGACCAGTACATCCGGCCCGACGCCTTTGCCCTGTAGATAATGGGCTAACTGGTTAGCCCTGGCGTTCAGTTCCGCGTAACTTTGCGTCTGCCCTTCAAAAACCGCCGCAACTGCATCCGGCGTTTTTTCCGCCTGCGCTTCGAACAGTTGATGAATGTAGTTGTCCTTCGGATAGTCGACTTCAGTCGCATTCCAGTCGAACAGAATCTGACGTGTTTCAGCCAAAGTCAGCAGCGGCAGCTCGGAAATGGGGACATCCGGGCAGTTGACGATGCTTTCCAGCAACTGCTGCAAGTGGTTTCCCATTCGAACAATAGTTGCTGCGTCGAATAAATCGGTGCTGTAATTAAAACCG
This sequence comes from Methylobacter tundripaludum SV96, assembly GCF_000190755.2. Taxonomy (GTDB): domain Bacteria; phylum Pseudomonadota; class Gammaproteobacteria; order Methylococcales; family Methylomonadaceae; genus Methylobacter_A; species Methylobacter_A tundripaludum. The sequence goes on from NZ_JH109153.1 coordinate 67,973, forward strand.
CAACGCAAGGCGTCTTCCGACTTCGATACATTCAAGGTCAAATCAAACTTGGCGGCCTTCATGTTGGCATCGGCCAACTTAAAATGCAGTTCCGAGATGCTTAGCGCATCCATCGGCGCGTTCTGGTAAACCAGCATCGCCTGGAACAACGGTGTCCGGTTTAGCTCCCGTTCCAGTTTCAATGCTTCGATCAAGCGCTCGAACGGCAGGTCCTGGTTGTTTTGTGCGTCGAGAGTATTTTTCCTGACCCGGTTCAGCAGTTCGATAAAGGTCGGATTGCCGGATAAATCGGTTCTCAACACCTGGGTATTGACGAAAAAGCCGATCAGGTTTTCGATGTCCCGCCGGTTGCGGTTTGCGATCGGGTAGCCGACACAGACATCGTCTTGCCCGGAACAACGCGACAACAAGACATTGAATGCGGCCATCATCACCACGAATAACGTCGTGTCGGCCTGACGGCTTAAGCGGATCAGCGCGGCCGAGGTTTCAGGACTCAGCTCGAACTCATGGTTTGCGCCGCGATACGACATGCCCGATGGCCTGGGCCGGTCAGTCGGCAACTCCAGCGCTGTAGGCGCGGCCTCCAGGTATTGTTTCCAAAAAGCGATTTGCTTGTCATACAGCTCGCCGCGTTGCCAAACGGCAAAATCGGCATATTGAATCGGCAACTCAGGTTCTAATGACGGATTGCCGTTTTTGAAGGCTTGGTAATAAGTGCCCACTTCCTTGATAAGCAGCCTTAGCGACCATTCATCCGAAACGATATGATGCAAGGTCATCAGCAATACATAGCGCTCGTCATCCAGCTTAACCATGACCGCCCTTAACAGCGGCGTTTGCTCAAGATCGAAAACGCGGTGCGCTTCCTGCGCTTCAAGGATTTTGAGGATGTCTTCCTGTTGAACTGCGTTCAGCGCCGTTAAATCGATAGCGTCAACGGTTATTGCGGCCGAGTCGTCGATGACTTGCCGGGCTTCGTCTTCGATGATCCGAAACGTGGTTCTTAACGCTTCGTGGCGGCGGACGACTTCGTTCAGCGCTTGTTCCAATACCGGTACGTTCAGGTTGCCTTGTACCTGCACCGCCCCGGCCATGTTGTAAAACGGGTTATCGGGTTCCATTTGCGCCAAAAACCATAGCCTTTCCTGCGCGAACGATAACGGGCACGGCGCAACATCCGCTCGCTTAGCAATGGACTGGTTGACGGAAACCGATCTTTCCTTAATGCGTTTCAACAGCAGGGCTTGTTTGTCTTTAGACAGATCGGCGATTCGTGCGGTAGGGCTGGGCATGTTTAAAAAATCCTGATTATCAAGGTTAGTCTCGTGAAATACTCTGGCGGGACGGGGGTTGCAACCCCGTCCCTAACGTTTGTTGCGATGTCTGAGCTGCATGGCTCCAGATGCCGGTCTGGGCATTCGCCCCGACCGTAACGTTTAAAATTTTTGAATGGGCAACTATCACTTGCCAACCAGAAAATGACTGACTTCTTCATCCGAAAGCTGTTCGAGTTCTTTTATCAACTCGTCCAAAGAACGGTCATCGTGCTGTTGAATTTGCAGCCGGGCTATCTCGGCAGCCTGCAATTCGATGGTCGGCGATTCGAACAGCATCTTCGCCGGAACATCCATATTGAAAACGCATTGAATACGCGACTTGACTTGAATCGCCGCCAACGAATGTCCGCCTTGTTCGAAAAAATCAGCATCGACGCCGATTGCTTCAAGGCCCAATACTTCCCGCCAAATATCCGCCAGATCGGCCTCGATCCAATTCGACGCCGGTTTAAATGCCCGTGCTTGGGCAGCCGGTTGTTTGATGTTTAGCAATGCCAGGCGATCCCGCTTGCCGTTCGGCATTAGCGGCAATGCGTCCAAAGCGACATAGCTCGACGGCACCATATAATCCGGCAGCGTTTGCTTAAGATAGGCCTGTAAAACGGAGGCTTCCGGCATCACGGCGGATTGCCGCCCAACCAGATAGGCAACCAGCCTTTTATTGCCGGATACTTCCTCTGTAACCAGAACAACGGCATCCTTAATGGCAGGATGCTGGTGCAGGCGCTCTTCGATTTCGCCCAACTCGATCCGATAGCCACGAATCTTGACCTGGTTGTCGATGCGGCCCAGAAACTCAATCTCGCCGTCGGCGCGAAAGCGCGCCAAGTCGCCGGTTTTGTAAAGCCGCTCGCCGTTCGCAGCAAACGGGTTGGGCATAAACTTTTCCGCAGTCAACGCCGACTGGTTCAAATAGCCTTGCGCCAAACCGGCGCCGCCAATGCACAGTTCGCCGCTGACGCCTATCGGTACCGGCTGGCGTTGCCGGTCCAGAATATAAGTCCGCACCTTGTCGATGGCCCGGCCTATCGGCAGCGTGACGCCGGTGTCATCTGTTGTGCTGCGATAAACGCTGCTCCAAACCGTGCCTTCCGTAGGGCCGTATTCGTTGTAAAACCGGACCTCCGGCAGCTTGCGGTGATGCTCTGCGGCGATGTCGCCCGAACAAGCCTCCCCTGCAACGATAACCTCTTGCAGGGTATTTAACTTTGGAAGATTTCCGTCATTAATAATGGCCGTATAAAACGAAGGCAGGGCCAGCAGATGCGTGACCCGGTGTTGCTTGATCAATTCGGCCAAGACGGCGGGATCGGTCAAGTCCTCCTGTTGCGGCAGGCACAAACATCCGCCTTGGCTTAGCGTCCAGAATATTCCGGCAACCGAACTGTCGAAGGCAAACGAGGACAGCAGCAAAAAGCATCCCAGCGGTTCGCGGTAATAATTCGTCCTGGCCAGTGTCGAGTGCAACAGATTTCCGTGGCTGACCGCGACGCCTTTAGGCTGCCCGGTGGAACCCGAGGTATAGATGATATAGGCGGTATTGTCCGGCGATAGCGAGCGGGACAACGTGCGCTTCGCTTGGCCTTTGGCTGAATCGTTATCCAGGCAAAGCATCTCGATGGCGCGATGCTTAAACTTATCGACTAATGCACTTTGGGTCAGTAACAACTCGATACCGGCATCGCTTAGCATAAAATCCAGCCGGTCTTCGGGATAGCTCGGGTCCAACGGAACGTAAGCGGCCCCTGCTTTGAGCACGGCCAGCAAGCCGACAATCAACTCTACGGAACGCTCGGCGCAGACGCCAACCCGGCATTCGGGACCGATGCCCAAATCCAGCAAACGTTCGGCCCATAATGCCGCACGGCTGTTAAGTTCGCCGTAACTGATGCGCTGACCGGCAAAAACCAGCGCCGTTTTGTCCGGCGTCAGTTGCGCCTGCTGTTCAAAAAGCCGGTGAATTAATAAACCATCCGTAGGGCGCGCCGCGCGCGCCTTGGGAGCCTGCTGAATCAAAAGGGCATCCTCTGTAAAATGCGCTGTCGAAGCCAAGGCGCGCGCGGCGCGCCCTACGCCACTCCAGTCGTCAAGCAACTGCCTGGTTTCCGCTTCAGGCAGCAGCGGCAATTGGCTCACCAGCAGTTCGGGGTTGCCGACCGCGCCTGCCAGCAGTATTTGCAAATGCCCGGCCATTCTGGCGATAGTCCCCGCGTCGAATAAATCGGTACTGTATTCGAAACTCCCCAGCAGCTTGCCGTCGCGTTCATCGACAAACAGGCTCAGGTCGAATTGGGCTACCCGGTTATTCATGGTCAGCGGCACGGCCGAGACATCCTGCATCCGAAAATCCGCCATCGGCACATTCTGCACCGCCAGCATCACCTGGAACAAAGGCGCATGACTGGTATTGCGAACCGGATTCAGCGCTTCCAGCAATTGGCCGAAGGACAGCCCCTGATGATCCTGATCCTGCAAGGCCTGTCCGCGCAGTTGCAACAGCAGCTCCGAAAACGGCAGCTCGGCCTCGACTTGGCAACGCAGCACCAGCGTATTGACAAAATAGCCTATCAAAGCCGCCGTCTGGCTTTGGCTGCGCCCGGCCACCGGATAACCGATGCAAATATCCTTGCTGCCGGTATAGCGGTACAGCAGCGCGTTGAACGCGGCGGCCATCACCATGAACAGCGTGACCTTGTATTGTTTGCCCAGTTGTTTCAGCGCGCGGCTCAGCTCGGCGGAAAGTTCGAAATAGTGCATGTCGCCGCGGTAGCTGGGCGTCGGCGGTCTCGGCCGGTCGGTCGGCAACGCGAGCAACGGCGACGCGCCTGTCAGTTTTTGCCGCCAGTAATCCAGATGCTTGGCCCATTTTTCCTGCTGTCCGCGTTGCCAGACGCAATAATCGCCGTATTGAATCGGCAGCTCCGGCAAGGCCGACGGCTTGCCTTGGCTGTATGCGCCGTACAATGCGGCGACTTCCTGCATCAGCACGCCGACCGACCAGCGGTCCGAGACGATGTGATGCAAAGTCAACAGCAAGATATGCCGACGCTCGCCCAATACGGCCAGCAGCGCCCGTAGCGGCGGTTGTTCGGCAAGCAGGAACGGGCGACGGATAAAAGCGTCGGCGCAATGTTGGAACTGCGCCATCGCACTATCCTGATTGAAGCCGGCGAGATTCAGGCGGGTCAGCGGCAATCCGCCGCCCGGTTCGACCTGCTGGCCCTCTGAGGTAAAACGGCTGCGCAGGATTTCATGGCGTCTGACCACCTCGTCCAGACTGTGCTGCAAGGCTTGCGTGTTCAGCAAGCCGTCGAACTGCACGGCACCGGCGACATTGTAGATCGGGTTGTCCGGCTCCAGCTGCGACATGATCCACAAGCGCTCCTGCGAATACGATAAGGGCGCCGGTTGGTCGCCGCTACGTTTACTAATAACGCCGTCGGCCGGGGCATCGGTTTTCCTGAGTCTGGCAATCAGCTGTGTGCGATTAGCTTGCTGTTGCTCGACTTGTGTTGTTGTGTCGGTCATGATTTGTTTACCCTCGTTCCTACGCGCTGCGCTCATCGTTATATACAAGTGTCTGCGAGATACCCTAGTTCCCACGCGCCGCGTGGGAATGCAGTGCCGGACGCGTAGCGTCCCGTATGCGCTAGTTCCCAAGCTCCAGCTTGGGAATTCAGTGTAGGAAGCTCCAGCTTCCCGTCTCGCGAAGCTGGAGCTTCGGCATCTAGGTTCCCAAGCTGGAGCTTGGGAACCAGCGTAATTTTCTATACGTTTGACTGCATTCCCACGAGGCGCGCTCGTCGTTATACATAAGTATTGAAAAGCACGTCATCCCGGCAGGGATTGCCGGGATCCAGGCCACATGGACGTATACAGCTCGCCATCCATGGCACTGGATACCGGCTTCCCGGCGGGTATGACGCGTTACTTAGATACTTGTGATAACGACAAGCGCGGCGCGTGGGAACGAGGACTTGCGCATCACTCACTTGCCGCCCAAATGAATATCATCCTTGCCATACAGCCTTCGCGCATCGGCAAAGCCCTTACTCTGACAAGCGGCCAACACCTTACCGATTTCCCTGATATAGGCGTCATCATCTTCCGGCTCCAAGGCCATGAAATATTGCAGCCAGGGTTCGCGGCCGATCGCATAGATGTAAACCCGCTCGGATTGCACCGCGTCCAGCAGGCTCAAAGCCGCATCGGCATCGCTGCCCTTCGAACGCCTCGTCTGGCAATGCTTGCGCTCCGGCAACTTCGGCAACAGCGGCCCGTACACCCAGGACAACGGCGCGCCTATGCATTCCATGCCCAAGAATACGGTCTGAATAGGGCCGTACTCGGCGCACAGGTTCTCGTACATACGCCGGTCCAGGCAGTTGGAATCGGCGGCAAACAACAGGCGCTGCTCACCGGCGCTGATCAGGTAGCCGCTTTTGGCAAACGGCAGGTCGTTATGCTCGCCAAGAAACGGCGCGGCGATGATTGCGCCGCCGGGAAACGCGATCGTATCCAGCGGATCGACTTCGATCACATCGGTAAAACCCAGTTCGCGGGCCAGCAGTTTCATCGAAATGTCGCCGTAGAAAATGCCCGAGCTTTTCGGCACCACCAGACAACCGATTTTGTGCCGAAGCCGCAGCAATGTTTCAAATACGTAGTGATCGTGATGAACATGGGTGATCAGCACATAATCGATATGCGGCGGCAAGTCCTGGAAGCTGTAACGGCCGATGCCGCCCTGGCTGGGCTGCACGGCAATGAACGGGTCGATCAGAATCGCAACGCCGTTATATTCGACCAGCACGCTGGCATGCCCGAGATAGCGCACCCGTACGCCGCTGCCTTGCCAGACTTCGGCCGCACGCGGCGGTTGGTCGGTGAGCAGATCGATCAGCTTTTCGTCGTCACCGGCATCGAGCCCCAACAGCTCGCGTATGTAAGCCAATGATTGCGGCCGGCTGTCCAGTTTGAACAGTTCGTCGATTTGCGCTTGGGCAAACGGTATGGCCCATTCGACGCTGTCGTGTTCCGGCAGGCGCGGCGTGCTCATGTAATAAGGCCGGGCGCGGTCGTGGGTCTGGGTAAACAGGCGCAGCGATTGCAGGTGATTTTTGTAATGCGGACTTTTGTAGAACAGGCTTTCGATGCAGCGCACGATAGGCCGGTTGTTGTAGTCGTACAGCAATTCGACATAGCCGCGCATCGACTCCGGCAGCACCGCGTAATACGGTTCCAGGCTTTGGCCTGCGGCTTCCCGGTCCAACAGGTTCTGGAAATCGATCAAATCCTGCGCCATTTGCAAGTTGCCGCCGTGCTCGCTGTCCATCCGTTCCAGCATCTTCGCGACTTCCGCTTTTCGCTCGACCGGAATATTGACAAACGCGCCGCCCAGCAACTTGGGATTGGCGCTGGATTTAACGTGAATCTCAGGGCTTTGCAGATACGAACTCAGGTTTTTCTTCTGGTAGTTCAGCATGTGCAAGCTGTAAGGCACCGGCGAAAAGGTATGCGGCCAGGCCACCCAGTTGTCGACCAGCGCCTCTACTGCTGTCGAGTCGGCCAGGCGGTACAGGGTTTTATCGTTCATGATGTTGCTCTCCAGTTAGGTGCTAGTTCCCAAGCTCCAGCTCTCATCGTTATACACAAGTGTCTGCGATAGATCGTCATTCCGGCAGTCTCTTGCCTGGCGTTAGGCGGGAAACATGTCGATAGGCAGACCTTCCAGGTTTTAAAAACCTGGAAGGTCTAACTGGCAGCGTTCTTAACAGGCGGGACGGGGTTTGTAACCCCGTCCCTAACGTTTCTTCAATCTCTAAGCTATGTGGCAACACGTAACAGCCGCCAAACGTTTCGAACGGGGCAACATGCCCCGTCCGGCTTTGGATGAAGGTTAGGATGAGGGGATCAAATAAAGCTTTTGCCTTATTTATATTCTCCTCACCCCAACCCTCTCCAGCAGGAGAGGGTGCTTTTTTTTCCAAGCGGGACGGGGTTTGTAACCCCGTCCCTAACGTTTCTTCAATCTTTAAGCTATGCGACAACACGTAACAGCCGCCAAACGTTTCGAACGGGGCAACATGCCCCGTCCGGCTTTGGGAATAAGTTTCGTACTTTTCGTGGACTAATCGGTTTTCCCCGGTTTATACGCATTGTTCATTCCGCAATCTCAAAGGCCTCCGTCGCCTGATATTCCGCCATCCGGTCGACAAACTTGGCGACGGTCGCTGCCTCGAACAAGATATTGACCGGCACCTCGATATTGAACAGCTCCTGCACTTTTGCGGTCACCTGCACGCCGGACAGGGAATGCCCACCCAGCTCGAAAAAGTCGTCATGAATGCTCAATTGCTGAACACCCAGCACTTCCCGCCAAATGTCGGCCACCGCTTGTTCCGCCTCATCGCGCGGCGCAACATACGACGCTGCGTTGTCGGTTTGGTTTGCCGACGCGGGCAATGCGTTGCGATCCAGTTTGCCGTTCGCGTTCAACGGCATCGCGTCCAGCCATAGCCAAGCCGAGGGCAGCATGTACTCCGGCAAACAGTGCCTGATGTGCGCTTTTAAATCTTCCGTATCCGTCGTATTGCCGGATTCCGCAACCAGGTAAGCGGTCAGGCGTTTATTGCCCGGCACCTCCTCGCGAACGGCTACCGCCGCCGCTTTTATCGACGGATGCCGCAGCAGACAAGCTTCGATTTCGCCCAGCTCTATCCGGTAACCCCTGATTTTGACCTGCTGATCGAGACGGCCTAAAAATTCGATATTGCCGTCGGCGAGATAACGCGCCCGGTCGCCGGTTTTATACAGCCTGCCGCCTGTCGCGCCGAACGGATCGGGGATGAATCTTTCCGCCGTCAGCCCGGCTTGATCGAGATAACCGCGACTGATGCCTTCACCGCCGACCAGCAATTCCCCGGCGACGCCGACCGGCAGCAGTTGCAGCGCATCGTCCACCACATAGATATGCATATTGCCGATCGGCTTGCCTATCGGCACGTTGGCCTCGCCTTGCGGCTGCGTAACCGCGTAAACGCTGCTCCACACCGTGGCTTCGGTCGGGCCGTATTCGTTGAACAACGCCGCATCCGGCAGGCGTTTGAAATGCAGTTCAGTGAGCGGGTTGGCGCAGGCTTCACCGGCAACGACAACGGTGTTCAAGGTTTTCAGCGCGACCGTCGGCGCATGCTCCAGCAGCAGTTCGTAAAGCGACGGCAGCGCCAGCAGATGCGTTACCCGCCGGTATTCGATCAGTGCGCCCAGAGCGGCCGGATCCTTAACCTGGTTCTCCTCCGGCAAACACAAACAGCCGCCCTGACTTAGCGTCCAGAAAATCCCCGCCACCGAACTGTCGAACGCGAATGACGACAGCAACAGATAACAACCTACCGGCTCCTGGTAATAGGCATTTCTGGCCCTGGTCGAATGCATCAGGTTGCCATGACTAACCACCACGCCTTTGGGCTTGCCGGTCGAACCCGAGGTGTAAATAACATAGGCCGCATGGTCGGCATGCAGCGGTATTTCCGGGTTGTCGTTGCTGCAATTGCCGTAAGCGTCAACATCGTCGACGCATATCGTCGCCATCGTGCCGCAGTCGAGACCGGGCAGCAACGCGGTATCGGTCAACAGCCATCTGCAACCGGCATCCTGCATCAAATAAGCTTGCCGATCCTTTGGATAAGCGGGGTCGACCGGCACATACACCGCACCGGCTTTGAGTATCGCCAAGATCCCAACCACCAGTTCCGGACAGCGCGAAATACACAGGGCAACGCGCCTTTCCGGCCCCGCGCCCTGCGCCAGTAGACACTGCGCCAGACGGTTGGCCTGGGCATTCAGTTCGGCATAACTAAGACGCCGCTGCCGGTAAACCAGCGCGACGGCGTCCGGGTGCTGCCGGGCAACGGCTTCGAAAACACTGTGTATCGTGTTGCTGTGCGGATAATCGATACCGGTTGCGTTCCATTCCGCCAACTGTTTGCGCTCGGGCGCTGTCAGCAGCGGCAGTTCCGACAAGCGGCTGTCGGGATTGGCAAGCATGCCGTGCAGCAGGCATTGGAAATGGGCTATAAATCTTAACACTGTGGTGCGGGATAAAAGCTCGCTGCGGTACTGGAACGAAGCGGCCAGGCCCTGCTGGGTTTCAGCCATCAGCAAGGCCATATCGAATTGCGCGGCAACCTCCTCCAGCGCATAGCTTTCGGCCGACAATCCGGCCCAATCCAGTGCGCTGCCCGGTATGCCCAAGGCCAGTTCGGCAGCGTCGGATGCGCCGCCGCTTTGCAGCACGAACCAGGCGCGGTAAAACGCCGACGTTCCCTGCTCACGCTCGGGCTGCAACTTTTCCACCAGCAACGAAAACGGATAATGCTGATGCGTTAATGCGCCCAGCACGGTCGCGTTGACTTCGGCCAGATAATCGCTAAAGCGCTGCTCGGCAGTGGGGTGCGAACGCAGCGCCACCGGGTTGACGAAATAACCGACGGTATCGGCGAACTCCCGCTTCGGCCTGCCCAGCGTCGGTGAACCGACGATGATGTCCTGCTGGCCGCTGTAGCGGTAAAGCAGGGTTTTGAACACGGTCAGCAGCAGCGTATACAAGGTCGTGTGCTGCTCGGCAGCCAATTGCTTGAGTTTTTGCAGGGTATCCGGTGCGATAGTCAGTGTTTCCGCTTGCCCCCGGCATGACGACGAACAGGCGGTTTGCCGTTCGATAGGCAGAGCCAGTTTCGGCAGATCGCCGGACAACTGCCGTTGCCAGTATTGCCAGTCCTGTTCGGCGCGCTGATCGGCCAAATACGCCGATTGCCAGGCGACATAATCGGCATAACTCACCGCAGGCTCCGGCAAATCCGGAGCCTGCCCGAGATAACGCATCTTGAACTCTTCCAACAGAATCGACAACGAGCGGAAATCGACGACGATATGATGCGCGCAAAATGCCAGCACATGATCGTCGTCGGCACAACTGAACAAGGCGGCTTTCAGTAACGGACCTTGCTCTAAATCGAACGGTTTGCGCACGAAAGCGGCGATAGCTTCTCTGCGTTGCCGCTCGTCGTAGCAAGTCACGCTGACCAATCGATACTGGGGCTCCGCCAGCGGGATACGCACCGTTTGGGTCTGCCGGTTAAGCCCAAAGCCGCTGCGTAATTGCGCATGGCGTTCGAACAGCGCGGCCAGTGCGCCGTTTAACGCCGACTTATCCAGCTTGCCGCGGACGTGCATGGCAACCGGCATGTTATGCAGCGAGCTGTCGGTTTCTATACGGTTGACTGTCCACAGCGCCTGCTGCCCGAATGATAACGGCTGCTCATCGTTGTCTTCAACTGCCGACGGGGCGATTTGCGCTTGGCCGGATTTCGCCAACGTTAAAGCCTGTTCGGCGCACGTAGCCAGGGAATGATTGCCGAGCAGCTGCGCCACCGGCAAATCGATAGCCAGCAACTCGTCGATAAAGTATTTCAGCTCCACGGCTTTCAGCGAGTCCATGCCAAGACTTGGGAGCGATTGCGCTATATCGACAGCTTCGACCGCCAAGCCGGACAAAGCCGCCGCCTTTTCAACCAGAACTTGCGCCAGTAAACGAGCGCCCTCCGCATCGGCAATCGACAGCAATACCTGCCTCAATAAAGTCGGCTCCACGCTTTGCGTCGGTTTAGCCGTGTCGGGTTCTACGCTACCTCCGCCATTCAGCTCATCGACGGCAACAACCTTAAATTGCTGCTGCTCGAAGGCCTGCCGACAAGCCGAACGCCTGATTTTGCCGCTGCTGGTTTTCAAGATCGCTCCCGGTTTCAACAGCATCACGGTATCGGCCTGTATGCCGCATTCCTCGACCAGCCGGGTACGGATCGCGGCAAACTCGGTCCGGTAGTCGGGCTGTCTTAAGCGGTTGCGTTTCAGCTCGGCCAACACGACCAGCTTTTCGCCGTCGTTTCCGTTCACCGCAAAGGCGGCCGCACAGCCGGGGTTTAACGCATCGGTCGCGGCTTCGACTGCATATTCCAGGTCGTGAGGGTAGTAATTGCGGCCGCGGATGATGATCAGGTCTTTCAAGCGCCCTGAAACGAACAATTCGCCGCCCTCGATAAAGCCCAAATCGCCGGTGCGCAGCCAGCGGTGTTGACTGTTTGCAGCGCCGATAAACGCCTGCCCGGTGGCCGACGCATTTTGCCAATAACCTTGGCTGATACTGGGGCCGCCGAGTTGAATCTCGCCGATTTGATCGTCTCTACACGGCTCGCCGGTTTCGGGGTCGACGATACGAATCCGTTGCGCGGCGTCAACATCGATACCGCCGCAGCCGACCAGCCGGCGGGTCTCATCATCGCCGCTGATGGCCGGACGCACCTTGCCTTGTTCCAGACCGGCCTTATAAAAAGCCGCCACCGTAGGCTCGGCATTTTTATCGCCGCCGGTAGCCAGCAAGGTTGCTTCCGCCAAACCGTAACAGGGATAGAAAGCTTTACGGCTGAATCCGCAGGCTGCGAAAGCGGCAGCAAATCGGTTCATCGTGTCGGGACTAATCGGTTCTGCGCCGTTGAAAGCCAGACGCCAGCTGCCAAGATCCAGCCCCGCTTTTTCATCGGCGGTTATTTTCCGTGCGCACAGCTCGAACGCAAAATTCGGCCCGCCGCTGGTATGGGCGCGGTAATCGCTGATGGCTTGCAGCCAGCGGACGGGTTTTTCAAGGAACGCCATCGGCGACATTAAAATGGCGCTGGCCCCGCAATACAAAGGCTGCATGACGTTGCCGATCAAGCCCATGTCATGGTACAGAGGCAACCAGCCGACCACCGTCGACTGGGCATTGTGGCCGAAGCGCCGCTTGATCAGCTGCTGATTCGCCATCAAATTGCCGTGGTTGATTATTACGCCCTTGGCGTTGCCGGTGGAACCCGAGGTGTATTGTAAAAAAGCCGGATCATGGTCGTGCAAGGTCGGCAAGCGCCAGGCGCTTGCGTCGACGGCGGCAAGATTGTCGGTAATCAGCCATCGTTTATCTAACAAACCGGCACTGTCGACCGCAAACTGGCGCACCGCATTGGCGACGCTTTGCGTGCTGAGTATCACCGCCGCCTGACTGTCATCGATGATCGCCTGCAACCGCGGCATGTGTCGGCCGTTGCTCGGCGGATACGCGGGCACCGCAATCAGTCCGCCGTAAAGGCAGGCGAAAAACGCCACGATATAGTCCAATTCCGGCGGATACAGCAAAATAGCGCGTTCGCCCTGCAATCCCAGCGCCTGCAACTGCGCGGCCAGCTGTCTGGCCTGTAAGTCCAGCTCGCCGTAAGTCATCGACTGAATGGGTTGTTCGCCGTTTTCCAGGAACGTATAGGCGGTGCGATGCGTTTGCCGCTCCGCCCGCAACTGCAATAATTCAATCAGGGATGCGGCGTTGCTGAATGATATATCCTCATCTACGCCGTCAAAACTGTGTTGTTTGTTTAACATATTCGCCCTACTCTCTTTGAATGAGTCGTCTGTTGAATTGCCGCCCTGTAGGCCGTAATAAGCCCGCTTGAGCGACAGCGAAAACGGGAGGTTCCTGCAAAACACCATCGGGAATCGCCGGAAAAGCCACCTCGCGCTATGCCCTTCGCCAAGCTCAGGACAGGCTTGGGTGGCCTTATTCCGGCCTACGTTGCCGATAATCGGCGGCAAGTTCCAAATCGGTCGGCACATGAAAACCCAGCCGATCCCGGCAATAATTTCGCCAGTCTTCCGAAACCCGGTCAAATACCACATCCTCCCCATGCCACATCGACGCGGTGACGCTAAAATCCTGATGCAGATAGACCACGGCGTCGTCCGCCAGCGTTGGCCGCCAACTGGAAAATTGATCGAACACTTTGACCGGGTAGGCTTTGCAATACGGACGAACAGGCCTTTCCGACCCAATGCCGCTGTCTTGCTCCACCTGTTGCAGCAGGCTTGCGACTTCCACCTGTGCGGCCGCCAAGGCGATTTGATAAGGCGTTCTAAGATCGCGGCCGCTATTGACTGCATTGGCTCCGGCTTTGTGTAAAAGCTGAACAATAGCCAAATAGCCATGACCGGCGGCCCAGTTCAATGCCGTCCAACCGTAATTGTCCTTTTGCTCCAAATCCTCGCCATCATCAATCAAGGCTTGCACCCGATTAATGTCGCCCGCTTTCGCGGCTTCGATCAGCTGCGCTTCATTCATAAATCATTCCCTATAACCAGGTGGAAAACTCAATAATGTTAAAAATACTGAAGAATCTCATGACATCGCCGAACCGGGATTAAATTACCCCAACACAGAGCAGACGACTGGCGGTAATTTTTTCCTCATAGTTGCCTATTCGTGAGCCGATTGCAGTTTTTAGGCTCATGCTTTTCTGCCGCGTTCCCGGTTGGAATTTGCAGTGGCAATAATGCCATGCTGCGTCATTTCATCGATAACCTGTCGCACACAGGCGCCCAGCTCTGTTGTTCCGGTATCCACGGTGAGTTCGCAATTTTCGGGTATTTCGTAAGGTGAGGTGATGCCGGTGAATTCCGCTAATTGTCCGGCCCGAGCTTTTTTATAAAGGCCTTTTACGTCGCGCGACTCGCAAATTTCGATCGGTGTGTCGCAATAAATTTCGATAAAGTCGCCGCGCTCCACTATGCCGCGCACCCGTTCACGGTCCGCACAATAGGGCGATATGAAGGCGGTCAGCACAATGATGCCCGCTTCCATAAAAATCTTGGCCATTTCACCGATGCGACGAATGTTTTCCTGGCGGTCTTGCGCCGAAAAGCCCAGGTCGCCGCACAAGCCGTGGCGAACATTATCGCCATCCAGCACGAAGGTGCGACAGCCCCGATGGTGCAGCGCCTCTTCGACGGCATGAGCCAGCGTCGATTTGCCCGACCCGGATAATCCGGTGAACCATAAGATCGCGCCGCGATGGCCGTTTTGCGCTTCACGCCGAGCGCGGGTTACGGTGGCGCGATGCCAGACGACGTTGGTTGAGACCGATAGTTGTGCATTCATATCAACAATTGTCCGGCTTGCCGCCGATTAGCGTCGCCGGTTTTCGCCGCTTCGATACGTTGTGGTTCATTCATAAACGTCCCCAATATATTTGAAAACTCAATACCCGTTCGGAACTAAATTGCTCCAACACAGGGTGGACGATTGATTGTGATTTTTCCCTCACCACTGTTTTCCAGGTAATCGATCCGGCTTGGCCATGGAAAAATCGGCTGCCGGAAGCTGGCATCAAATCACCCGACCGGTATCGCGAAAAAGAATTTCGGATGGCACACACAACGTTATACCATAGCGATTAATGGTTACTGCACCGGAGCATCGCCTTGAAAAAACTTTTAGCCTTGATTTTTATAACCCTGCTTGGCAGCAGTGCTGTTGCCGCAGAAACAGTTATCGAAGTAATTCCCTTAACCAATCGACCGGCGTTCGAGATAGTGCCGTTGCTCGCGCCATTGCTTGGGGATACCGCCCAACTGGTCGATAACGGCTCCAATCTACTGGTCAAAACTACGCCTGATAAGCTGGCTGAAATCAAGGCCATCATTAATCAACTGGATGTGCGCCAAAGCAATCTGCTCATCACCGTCATTCAGAGCAGGCAGACTACCGCCGATGAACTTAACGCGGCCGCCAGGGCTCAACTGAATATCCCGGTCAATGACCCATCAAGATCCGGCGGCAGGATAATCGGCCATTTGTATCAGACTCAAGATAAAGGCGCCGACGAAAACACCCAGACCGTTCGAACCATGGAAGGCGTCCCGGCTCAGATTAAAGCGGGCAATGTTTACCCGAGACAAAATTTTTCCGGTTACGGTTACCCCACGACGACCGAATATACTGAAGCAACCACCGGTTTTGCGGTAATACCCAGACTGGCCGGACAACAAGTCATTCTGAGCGTATCGCCCTGGTCGGACAAAATGAACGGACGGGGACAGATCGAGACCCGGGATGCGCAATCAACAATCAGGATTAATCTTGGCGAATGGGTGGAACTTGGGGGCGCTGGCGAAAGCAGTAGCAGCAGTACAAACAGCGCACTTGTTAATACCCGCCAAAGCGACAAAAGCCAGATGCATATTTTGGTTAAAGTCGAGCGGGTGGATTAGTGGGTCTTGTTACAAAATTGAAACCGGCGCTGCAAAAACCCGTGGTTGTTTAGTTTTTGGCGGAATGAAATAAGCATTATCTAAAATCGCCGAATGCCCTCTTCGCATACCGCCGCTTTCCCCCATAATGGCCTGAATCTGCACGTCCCGAATAGACATAATCCCTCGTGAAATGGAAATAAACGCCTAAATCTGGCATTATGTCGCCTCAATACGCCTTGTATTCCACAAGGTTGAAACAACTCTACATTAAGGAAAGCAATGAATAGTCTCCCCAAATGTCCCGCATGCGGCTCAGAATTTACCTACGAAGACGATATGATGTATGTCTGCCCTGAATGCGCACACGAATGGCCAAAAGATGGGACAGCCGAAGATAGCTCCGATGTCCGTATCGTTAAGGATGCAAACGGCAACGTGTTGCAAGACGGCGATACCGTCACCGTAATCAAGGATCTTAAAGTCAAGGGCTCATCGTCGGTGGTCAAAGTCGGCACTCGAGTCAAAATCATCCGTCTGGTCGACGGCGACCATGATATTGACTGCAGAATCGAAGGTATTGGCGCAATGAAACTTAAATCGGAATTTGTTAAAAAAGCCTGATATATAAGCTCGAGCTCATTAAGGAATTGATGAAGAGCGAACGCTTTGCGTTACTCGAATGCGCCCGTTTTTATAATTTGTTTGAGCTTCGTCACGGACCCGACCATGGCGAGCGCGAAACCAACGGCAACAAGCTGTGTGATGCCGGAAAATCCGTGTTTCAGGACATCAGAGACTGTGAACGTACCACACCAGTATAACCACGAAGGCACGAAGAAAAATACCTGAAAACTTCGTGTTCTTCGTGCCTTCGTGGTGAATAACGCTTTTAGCCTGATTTAGATGATACCTTCACAGTCCCGTCCGCTTGCAACCCGCTATATCAGCAAACTGAACGGTTCAACCGTTACCCTGTCACCGGCTTGTACGCCCTTGCACCCTTCCGGCAAGACGATGTAGCAGCCGCTCTGGCTCATGGAGCTGAGGATGTGCGAGCCTTGCTGACCTGCTGAAGCAACAAAGAACTCGCCGTTTTCATCTTGACTGAGGATGCCGCGCTGATATTCCTGCCGTCCGGGAGATTTTTTTAATGCCGAGGTGCAAGTCGCAGTAAACCTTAACGGTTTGACAGACGGTGCGCCGGAAAGCTGCCTTAGCGCGGGCGCTACAATCTGCTGAAAGGTCACGACGACGGCTACCGGATTGCCGGGCAACCCGAAAAAATGACACTGCCCTATTTTGCCGAAAGCCAGCGGTTTACCGGGTTTTATCGCAATTTTCCAGAAATTGACTTCGCCGCAGCTTTGCAGGATTTCTTTGACATAATCGGCTTCGCCGACCGAAGCGCCGCCGGTGGTTATGATCACATCATAGCTCAGGGACGCTTCGATAAAGCGGTCTTCAAGCAACTGTTTATTGTCGGGGATGACACCCAGATCAACAACGCTGTAGCCGGGATCCGACAACAATCCGCCCAGCATAGCGCGGTTGCTGTCGTAGATTTTACCCGACTCCAGCGGTCGGCCTAATGAGGTCAGTTCGTCGCCGGTGGAAAAATGAGCGATTTTTAACTGGCGCTTAACGGTAACTTCATCAATACCGGCTGAGGCCAGTAAACCCAGATCAACCGCTGTCAGCTTTTTAGGCTGGGCTATTAAGCACTCGCCTTGTTTAACGTCTTCGCCGATTTTCCTGACATTTTGTAGCGCTCGTGTGTCAGCCGGAAAATGTACGGTTTGTTCCTGAACCTGCACATGTTCCTGCATGATCACTGAATCGGCTTGCTCCGGCACCACCGCGCCGGTAAAAATCCTGACGCATTGACCGGCTTGCAACTGTCCCTGAAATGGCCGCCCGGCCCAGGAAGTTCCGGCCAAAGCCAACGTAAACGCTTGCCCGTCAGCCATATCTCGACTTGCAAAAGCATAGCCATCCATAGCCGCATTCCGGTCATGGGGAATATTGACCGGTGAATAAACCGATTCTGCCAGCACCCGCCCCAAGGCGTTTTTTAACGCCGCTTTTTCTGTGCCGTTTACTGGGTTTACGGCCGTCTTGATTCTGCCCAACGCGTCGTCAATAGACAATAACGGCCTGGATTCCTGGCTGCATGCATCAATCATGGCTTTTCATAACATGGTTTTGGATAAAGGCGGCAATCATTTCAGGCCGGTTAAGTTCAAGTTGCACTAAATAATCCGGCGTGTCCAGTGCGGCATCTGTCGCTATCGCGATGATGTCCGGGTCGTTTGGGTAAAGCAAGGTTTTTTCGAGCGAGGGTCGATGCAATTCAATTTTAGGAAACTGTTCCGCCCTAAAGCCTTCAACCAGGATCAGGTCCAGTTCAGATTGATCGAATTGCTTTAACTGCTCATCCAAGCGGGGTTCTTTTTCCGGGGTGAATTCGGTAATGATCGCGCGTCGGTACCGGGATACCAGCATGACGGACGAGGCACCGGCTTCCCTCAGACGAAAGCTGTCTTTTCCGGGCTGATCAATCTCAAAATCATGATGACTGTGTTTGATCAGGCCGATGCGCAAGCCGCTTTGTTTTAAAATCGGGATCAATTCGGTCAGTAACGTAGTTTTGCCGGTTCCGCTTGCGGCAACAAAACCTAAAATCGGAATTTGAGCATTCTGCATATCAACCAAATTATTAGATTGTTATCATAAGATGTCATATTCTAAGGTATTATTTATCCAAATACTATGCCTACATGGCTGTGGCTGCTGTTGGGGTCTTGCTATATTTCCACCCTCCAGGGCGATCAAATCCAGGTAAGGGATGCAGGAGGTAGAGAGTAATGCGGGAGCAATTGCCAAGGAGTGGAAGCCTTGTGAACGATCTTAAACAGATCATTAATTCAGGAGTAAACCTTGATTCGAATTTATCTGATTTTGTTATTTATCATCGCATTTTTTGGGATACGTAAGCTTTTAAAAACCTCGCCGACCGTATTGGCCCGTTATAGCAAGGTCTTATTTCTATTCGTTACCGGGCTGATCGTGCTTTATTTGGCCGCAACCGGACGCTTGAACGGTTTTTTTGCGTTGGCGGGGGTGATTATCGCCTTCTTATTCCGCTTAATGCCGGTATTGTTACGTTATTCGCCCTATTTACAGCGGCTATGGTCAGACTTCAACGCTGCAAAACAGAACACCTCGCAACGGCAAAATAAAGCCAGCGCCAAAGGCGACATGTCGGTTGAAGAGGCTTATGAAGTATTGGGTTTAAAGATGGGCGCATCGGAATCTGAAATTATTGCCGCGCATCGCAAATTGATGCAAAAAATGCATCCCGATCGTGGTGGATCGGATTATTTGGCCGCAAAAATAAATCTGGCTAAAAAGCTTTTGTTAAAAAAATAACCCGCTATGACATCCACTACTTCAAAGCTTATTTTCCTTGCCATGCTGTCGGCTTTATTGAATGGCTGTGCCCCTGTCAGCCCAAACTATGCCCCTGTCAGCACAAATTATCCTGATATTGCTAAAGACGAGACAAAATATCATCAGGTAAGAAAAGGCGACACCTTATATGCAATAAGCTTGATTTATGACCTGGATTATCGGCAATTAGCGCAATGGAACCGGATTGCGCCACCTTATACGATAGAAATAGGTCAAAAAATAAGGCTCTCCGACCCGAATTTGGGAAACAACACGCCCATCCATGATCGCACGGATGCGGGTGCACCAACAAAAACAAAACAAAACCTCGTAACTGCCACTGCAACAAATAGAATCAGCTCACAGAAAAAAACCGCTATTTCATTAAATAATAAACCCAGTCCAACTTACAAACCGCCCTATAAGATCCAACCTTTTAATAATATCACTGAAAAAAACGGAAGTAGTCCACAAAAAAAACCAATTATTTCAATTGATAATGGAAACATGTTAAAGTTAAACTTTCAATGGCCGGTAAGGGGAAAAGTCTTAAAATCTTTTTCTCAAGCCGATAACAAAGGCATCGATATAGCCGGCGAAATGGGGCAGGACGTAAGTGCGGCGGAAGCGGGTAAAGTTGTGTATAGCGGACAAGGCCTGATTGGCTACGGTAATTTGCTGATTATCAAGCACAACGATTTGTATTTAAGCGCTTATGCAAATAATAGCCGACTGCTCGTTGCCGAAGGATACACCGTAGAAAAAGGTGAGGTTATTGCAAAAGTTGGGCAAGCAGGATCAAACAAAACATCGCTGCATTTTGAAATAAGAAAAAACGGCAAACCGGTGAATCCACTTAGTTTTTTACCGGAAAAATAATAAAACCATTTCGACTTAGGTCGAACAATGTAGAGGTTATCATGAAAGCAGAATTGGTTGAGCTATTAGACGATGATGTTTGTGTATTATTTGATGACGATTTGTCTTTCGACGATGAACTCCAGACATCAGCTATCAGTGAAGTATTCGATGGCATGAATGCAGGAAGCAGAGCAGTGCATGGAGCGCAAGCCGATGATATTGATGAGATAATTACCATTGAATCGCGGCAAGACAAAAGCATGGATGCGACGCGGGTTTATTTAAATGAGCTGTCCCGCTCGCAATTACTGACCGCGGACCAGGAAAAAATCTACGGTTCCAGGGCCTTGCTGGGCGATGAGGCTGCCCGCAAAATCATGATCGAAAGTAATTTACGCCTAGTCGTTAAAATTTCCCGCCGTTACCTGAATAGAGGCTTGCCGTTACTTGACTTGATTGAGGAAGGTAACCTTGGCCTGATGCACGCAGTTGAAAAATTCGATCCCGAAAGAGGTTTTAGATTTTCAACCTATGCAACTTGGTGGATCAGGCAAACCATCGAACGCGCCATTATGAATCAGACGCGAACCATTCGTTTGCCGATTCATATCGTGAAAGAAATGAATACTTATCTTAAAGCCCAACGCCATTTGTCGCAATTACTCGAGCATGAACCCAATGCCGAAGATATAGCGGAGCATCTGGATATACCGGTCAATAAAGTTGAAAAGATGCTCAAACTCAATGAGCGGGTTACATCCATCGATATGCCGGGCGGCAAGGATTTCGACAAGCCTTTAGTCGAGTCCATTTCCGATGGCGAGAGCTTGTCGCCCGCTGAAAAAATACAAGAAGACGGCATTAAACACAATATTGCCAAATGGGTATTCCAACTTTCCGAAAAACAGCGCGAAGTCATTTGCCGTCGCTATGGACTTTGCGGTTATGAAGGCTCAACCCTTGAGCAAGTTGCTCAAGAGCTGGGCGTAACCCGGGAACGGGTCAGACAGATTCAAATGGATGGCTTAAAAAGAATGAAGGAAATTCTGGAATTTAACGGCTATTCTTTTGAAGCTATTTTTAATTGATGATAAAGGTAAAAGGTTCAAGGTGAAGGGCGCAATAATTCCTTGAACCTTGAACCTAAAATGCATTTTGCAGCGGCCAGTCCCTGTAGTTAAAAACCTGCCCCTGTTCCCGAACTGTACCGCAAGCACTGAGCGATACTTCGGCAATGACCCATTGCACGGCATTGAGCTTGCCCTCCGCTAGAATGCCGTTATCAGGAAAACCGCGGTCCACAGGCGTATAGATAGCCGCCGCGCCGATATTGACATCCACGGCTTCAGACCACGGCGCATGGCCTACCAGTGTGGATTGAACGACATAACACTGATTTTCCAAGGCTCTTGCCTGACAGCCTATTTTAACGCGATGATAACCGGCAAGCGTATCGGTGCAACTGGGCACTAAAATCAGATTCGCTCCGGCTTCGACCTGCTTTCTGGCCAGCATCGGAAATTCGCTGTCATAGCAAACGTTGATGGCGATTCTTCCGTATTCGGTATCGAAATACCTTAATTCCTCACCTTTTTGAATCAGCCATTGCTCGTTTTCAAAACGGGTCATCATCAGTTTATCCTGATAATCAATCTGACCGTCCGGCATAAACAGGTAAGCCCGGTTTCGATAAGCGCCGGAATCCGTTTTTACCGGAAACGTACCCGATTGGATGATGCATTGGTATTTTTTAGCCAAGCTCCGGAACAAGTCCAGATAATCATCAAGCAATGACTGCATGGCGGCCAGTTGCCGGCTTAACGATGAATAAACGGCCTCGCCGAATAGCGAGGCCAGTTCCATACTGGCATACTCGGGAAAAAGCAGAATTTTCGCATCCTGTTCAGCCGCTTCAACAACCCAGCGTTCAACTTTGCTTTGATACGAAGACCAGTTTTCCAGAAAACTGATGTCGTATTGGGCGGTCGCAATTTTAACGTTCATGTTTCAGCCAAAAGGTCATGGGTTTAGGCGTTTCATTAACATCATCCAGGTCTTTCCAGATATAGGTTGTGTTAAGCTCAGGATGTTTGACGTAGCCGCGTTTGTTCCAGAATTGATCCAACGGCACATAATCGGCCGGTCGCCTGGGATGATCTACAGGCCGTTCTACACAACAAAAACAAATATACTTGAAGCCGCCCAAATCTTTCGCGTGAGCTTCCCTCTCCTCAAAAAAACGCACGCCGATACCCAGGCCGCGATAATTTTTGTCCAGCACCGATTCACTGCAATAAAACACCTCGTCAAGATTGTAACCCTGGTCGAGAAACGGCTTTTTCAGTTCATCGGTTTCATATTTCATCGGGATGGCTGTCGATGCCCCGACCACTTTATCGCCATCAAAAGCGATGACAATAACGCTCTCGGGACAGTTAATATAAGTCTGTAAATATTTTTTTTCATAATCGATATCCCCGTCGTACAAATACGGGAAGTCGCGAAACACTTCAATTCTGAGCCGTGCCAGTTCCGGGATAAATTGTTCCAAAGCCGGGCCGCTCCATCTTTCAATACGAATATCTTTAGCCATAAGATTACAAAAGCAAAAAGAATCGCATTTTAGCTGAACTGCTCATGGTTTGCGTAGTTTAAGCGGTAAAAAATCGATTTCCGCCAGCCTTCTCAACACCGCTGCCCGTATTCAAAAAGTGGTAATTATGAGATGATGAGCAATGAAAAGCGGGGAGTAGAAAATAGTGAGTGGAGAGTGAAAATCACACAGCCACCACTCGCCACTCGCCACTCACGACTCACAACCCCTACTTACTTTTATTTATGAAAATTGCTTCATTCGCTTTATTGGTTGTTTTGCTCAACGGCTTGCTGAGCTGGTCAATCAACTTACCCCAAGATGTAGGGCCGGACGTCCCATCAGGAAAACTCAACAGCCTATCATTCGCGCCGTTTCGGGAAGGCCAAGGACCCTTGGATGAAAAATTTCCGACTGCCGAACAAATTGACGCTGACTTGCGTTTGATGGGTGAAACAACCCACTCTATCCGCACCTATGCCAGTGCGGAAGGCAGTATGCAGATCATTCCCTCCTTGGCGCAAAAGCATGGTTTGAAGATGATTCAAGGCGCTTGGCTGGGCAATATTAAAGAAGACAATCAAGTGGAAATCGCCGAAGTCATCCGTTCCGCCAACGCAAACCCCGATGTAGTCAAGCGGGTTATCGTCGGCAACGAAGTATTGTTGCGCGGCGACCTGAAACCGGAGAAACTGATTGAATACATACGGGAAGTAAAGCGGTCTGTTAAACAACCGGTTTCTTATGCGGATGTATGGTCCATGTACATGAAATACCCGGAATTAATCAAGGAAGTGGATTTTATTACCATCCACATTCTGCCTTACTGGGAAGACGAACCTATCACCGTAGACCAGGCGCCGGCGCATATCGAACGTATTTTCAAGCAGGTTCAGCAGGAGGCCGACACCATTGCTCCCGGCAAACCCATACTGATCGGCGAATCGGGATGGCCGGGCGAAGGTCGTCAACGCGGCTGGTCGGTGCCGAGCGTGGTCAACGAAGCGAAATTCATCCGTGCATTAATTAAAGTCGCCACTAAAAACGGCTTTGATTACAACATTGTCGAAGCCTTTAACCAATCATGGAAAAGCGAACTTGAAGGCGTGGTCGGCGCTAACTGGGGGCTTTTTTCGGTTGATCGTAAAGAAGTTTTTCCCCTGACCGGCAAGGTCTACGAAAATCCTGATTGGCTTAACGGCGTTATAGCGTCAACGATACTGTTCCTGATCATCGTTGCCTTCGGCTGGAAATCGTTAAAAGCTTTATCCACAATGCGTCTAGCGTTTTTCTTGGCCTTCTCGCAACTGCTGTCTTTTTTGCTGCCCAACATGCTCGAAAACCTGTGGTACACCAGTTATAGCGACTGGCAGCGTTTTCAGACCCTGTTAATCGTGGGCTTAAACGCCATCTTGGCCGGATTGATATTGCAGCGCGGCTACGGCCTGTTAGCCAACAAGGCCGCCAATCCCAAATTCGGCGCCTGGATATATACACTCTGCATGCTGTTTGCCGGCTATGCCGTTTATAAAACCTTCGGCCTGGCAATAAATGGGCGTTATATCAGTTTCCCCACGGTAGCCGTTTACATCCCTGTTATAGGTATCTTCGGCTTAATGCTCATCAGCTATATGACTGAACGTCCGTGGTCGCTAAAGGCCATTGAGATTAACCGATTGGGTGGACACCTTAAGGCCAAGGCCGATCAAGATAAGATAATGGGCTACGCCTTGCTGGTCGTAGGCTTGACTCTTATTATCTGGGAAACCAAAGCATTCCTGATAAGCCGCGACTTTATCCTTGCTTATCCTAATGTCGGCGAGAGACTTGGCATCGCTTTTGTTTTTTCCGTAACCAATTGTCAACTGATGGTATGGCTAATGTGCCTTGCCATTCTTGCGTTACCGCTTCTGGTTAGCGGCAATAAAACCGGCAAACGACTGCACGGATAAGAAGCAATACCCTCCACGAACAGCAATGCATGGAGCATGTGTAGCGCGGTGTGCCGAGAAATAATCGGCACACCGTCTTGTCGCCGATCGCCTGGCTCATGGCTCATGGCTCATGGCTCATGGCTCATGGCTCATGGCTCATGGCTCATGGCTCATGGCTCATGGCTATTTTTAACATCCGTTTTGCGTCGGCAATACACGATTTTCCAATCTTATTTATTAAAAAAAGACTATACCTATACTTTTTGAAATAACCTGAAGTAAACTAGGGAAAATGTGAAAATTCTAGCCTGCCAGAAGATTAGGGAAAATATGCGCAACATTAAATTATTTGAATCCGTTGATCACCGTTTTATTTTGCTCAACGAGAGTGAACCGGGCGAAGAGGACGGCATACGTTCCAACCAGTACCTCATCACACATCATAATGACGGCGTGTTACTTGATCCAGGCGGTTTTGGGGTAATGCCCCGGGTACTGGCGGAAATGTTGCGTTACGTGGGGCCGGAGCAAATTAAAGCCATTTTTCTGTCTCATCAAGACCCTGATATAGTCGGCGGTCTGTCAACCTGGCTGGAACTGTGTCACTCGCCCGTCTATGTTTCCAGCATCTGGATACGCTTTTTGCCCCATTACGGTTTAAAAGACATGACGCGATTTATCGGGGTGCCCAACGAAGGCAAGGATTGCGAGCCGGCACCCGGTTTTAAACTAAAAATCGTACCCGCGCATTTTTTGCATTCCGAAGGCCAGATTAATGTCTATGACCCGATTTCTAAAATCCTGTTCACCGGCGACATCGGTGCGGCAATGCTGCCCGTAGATAAAAACGAAGCATTTGTAGATGATTTTGCCGCTCACATCCCCTATATCAAGGGATTTCACCGCCGCTATATGTGCTCTAACAAGGCGATACGCTGTTGGTTGGACACCATTGCCGACCTGGATATTGCGATGATCGCCCCGCAACACGGCCCGATTTACCGGGGCGCTGCGGTGCAGGATTTTCTAAACTGGCTCAAAGACCTGCAATGCGGCGTTGATATCATGCAACCTGGCGGGTACTTTCCGCCTGAGGACTGATTATGAGTTATCTATCGCAGCCCACTCATCTTGAAGCCTTGCGCTTGAGAATTATCAGCCAGATTGCCGAAATCCTGGAAAATCAAACTCACACCCAACGTTATGCAATAGGTTTATCCGAACTTAACCATAACATGCATCAAGAGATTGTCAGTAAATTAGTAGCGGCCATGGCGACTATGGCTACCGACGACTCTGCCGCCATGATTGCCATGATTGCCATGATCCCAACGATTTCACAGGTCATTGATACCTGCTCCCGGCTGGATCAAAGTCTTGACTTATTATTCCGGCAACGCAGTCAGCAGTGGGCATCGAGCGATCAGCACATCCAGAACCTGATGATCGAGTTTAACCAAACCTTGCTTGAGCTGTCTTCCGTCTTGATTGAAAAAGACTTGCTGGAACGACAAAGCCGGGTGTTGGAACGAATCATCCTGTCGCACGAACACATCTCGCAATGGAAAGAGTTTGTGCAAGAAATTCTGGCGGATTTTTACGCCATCTTCCCGTTTAACTTTTTTTACATCGCTTTTGCAGAAGCGAATGGCTTATCCCTCTATTTGTATTACCTGGGTCAGTGCTCGGACGAGGTGCGCGCACAGGCGCGCGGCTTACTGAGTCAACAGATGCTTCAAAGTATCGGCTTGCCCGCTGATTCGGCACTGGATATTGAAGAATTCAATATCCACTGTGGAGCCGAAATCAAAACCAAAACAGATCTCAATATTCGCATGATCAGTGTACCTGTGCCTGATCATTCCCCCAATTTGGCGGGCTTACTGGGGGTCGCTTACGCCGCTGAAAACAACCTATCCGCGCAAGAAGCCAGCGTCATCCGCGCGATACTTGCGGTCATGGTGATGGTGGTGGGGTCCAGCAAGGTGTTATCGCGTACGCTGTTGGAACTTGAATACTATGCAGTGCATGACCCCCTTACCGGGTTGCACAACCGCCGCCAGTTTAATGACATATTGCACTACGAAATCGGTCGTTCCGAGCGCCATAAACATGAGTTTAGTGTCTTGATGCTCGACCTGGACGACTTCAAGGACATTAACGACTCCTACGGGCACCCCACCGGCGATACAGCGCTGTGCGCAATCGCCGACGCCCTGCTTGAGCATACTCGCAATGGCGATTTGTGCGCCCGCATTGGCGGGGATGAGTTTGCCATTATCCTGACTGAAACAGGCCCCGAAGGCGCGCGGGTAGTCGCCGAAAATGTAAGCCGTGCGCTACGGGAAATGGCTATAACATCGTCACAAGGCAACCGTTTTCATTTAACCGTCTCCATAGGCGTGACCAGCTATCCCGTTGATGGGCAAACCATAGATACCCTGTTGGAGGGTGTCGATGCCGCCATGTACAAAGCCAAGGACATGGGTAAAGATAGCGTCTGTACCTTTGACGCAACGGAAACACGCGTCAGTATTCGCGAAACGCGCGATAATGCAGAAAACCTGCGCGAAGCCTTAAAGGAAGGGCGTATCGTCCCCTATTATCAATCGATTGTTAACTGCCAATCCGGCGAATTATTTGCTTTTGAAACGCTGGCCCGACTTAAATCTCCAACGGGAGAAACAACTTCGGCAGCGATGTTTATCGAAACCATTGACAAATACGGTTTGGCGCGTGAACTCGATCTCGCCATGATCAACAACTCTTTTGCCGCTAAACGCGCTTGCATGGATGCCAACCGCCCGGAGGCAAACGCGAAAATTTTTATCAATTTATCGGTGCAGGAAATTCAAGGCCGCGGCATTTTAGGTTATGCCGAAGAACTCTGCCAGAAACTGGAACTCCCCCCCGAAAGCATTGTCTTTGAATTACTGGAACGCGATGCAATTGGCGATATGACCAACATGCGCCGGTTCCTGACCAATTTGCGCCGCAAAGGCTTTGCCTTTGCCCTGGACGATTTCGGCACCGGTTATAATTCGTTTCATTATTTGCGTGAGTTGCGTTTTGAATACGTCAAGATCGATGGCGCATTCGTACGCAACATACTGACCTCTAAAGTGGATTACGCGTTGGTGCATAACCTGTCCCGGTTATGCCAGGACATCGACATTCTCACCGTTGCCGAATTTGTCGAAAATCAGGAAATTTGGGAGGCGCTCAAGAATATGGGTATCAATTACGCCCAAGGCTATCATATCGGCATGCCGCTGCCGGAGATGAAGCAAACCTTGAAAAGCAGGTAAGTAGTTACGCAAAAGTTATTTGGAATTTTTTACCGATGTCACTCAGGATTTCCAACACCCACTTTTTCAAGTGTCCGTAACTTTGATAGGCATCAAGCGGCAACCATTCGTACTTAACTTTACGCCAGAGTATTTCGATCAGGTTCAGCTCCGGGCTGTAAGGCGGAAGAAAATGTAAGTACACACCACGTTGTTGCCAGCCCGCCAGCTTTTCTTTGAATACGCCGCTACGATGAATGGAAGCATTATCCAACACCACACAGCACGGCACTTTAGTTTCTTCGTACTTGCCTGCATACGTTTCGACAAACGCATCAAAGGCATTGATAACCGTATCCGTTGTCACCGATTGTTCGGAGCTGTGGAAAAACAGATCATTGCTGCGACTCAAAAAACCTAACACATTCATGCGCTTGCTACGATAGCAGGGTATTTGTCGGGTCTCGCCAATCCGTTGCCATCCATAGGGTACACAGGGTGTCGTGCTAAATCCGGATTCGTCAAAGTAGTAAAGCTTCAATTCCCCATCATCCTCTTGCTGTTTCAAGGCCTTCAGATATGCCTTATCACGTTGGAAATCTGCTTCATTACGCTTTCCCTTCACTGATTGCCGACAACGTTTCCAGGCATAGGCACTTTTTTTAAAATTCGTTTAAAGGTGTCAAGGCTGGCTTCCTTGCCCGTCTCCTCCAGCAATCGTGCTGCGGCGGCCTTGGGCTGGTGTGGGTTTTTGTCAATATAGCCCAGAAAAACGGCTTGTTCCTCAACCGTGAAGCGCACAGGCCTACCGCTTCGTGGACAATCGTAAAGCCCTATTAATCCCTCTGTTTCCCATTTGTCTAACCATGAGCTGACAGTCTCATGCTGGGACTCAAACAATTCGCTCAGCCGTGCAATTACATACCTTCTATTATTCAATAAGATAGCATGTGCCCGTTGTCTAACCCGGAATAATGGGTGGTTACGATAGGCTTCGGTTAACGTTACTTCCTCTTCCGGGGTCAGTTTGGCGATGAATTTCAGGTGGACTCCTAATTTTTGTCTGTTATTGCAATCGTTTCCAGTTTGACACAATAAATTTACTTCCTAATAACTTTCGCATTACTACTTAGTGGAAAAGTAGTAACTGATGTTACGCACGGATGGTATTTCTCCCGTTTGCCGCGCCGAGCACCGGAGCTTTTATCGAGAGCGGCCCGTTAGGGGCGCGGCAGGGATGCCGCGCGTCAGCAGAGGGGCAGGAGCCCCTTCTGCTGACCCTCGATAAAAGCGAGGAGCACAGGAAGTAAGCGGCAACCGGGTCGCCTTTTCTTTGGTTACTTTCTTTTGGCGAAGCAAAAGAAAGTAACTCGCTTTCGGGTGCGACAACCCGATTCAATCAAGTGTCGCGCTAGCGACTCCTTAATGTTAAAGCGGTCGAAATTCGACTAACTGCGTAACATCAGGTAGTAAGTGAGGAGCGAAAATCGTGCCGCTACTCACTACTTCCCCCTTTTTCTAAAGCGGCGATTGCCTCCGCCAAACCCTGTTTTGCCGCCTTGCGATACCAATCGGTCGCCTGCTTGTTGTTTTTTTCCATTCCCAAGCCATTTGCGTACATATCGCCCAACTTATATTGGGCGCGGGGATCGCCCTGTGCAGCCGCCTTGTTGTACCAGGAAAAAGCCAGGCTATTATCCTTCGCAGCCCCCTGCCCTGATGCGTACATCAGGGCCAGATTATATTGCGCAGTGACATCACCTTGTTCGGCAGCTTTGTAAAACCAATCAACGGCCGTATTATAATTTTGCGCCACGCCTTTTCCGGTCGCATACATAAAGCCGAGTTTGGTTTGCGCCTCCCTATGCCCCTGTCCGGCGGCTTTGCCAAGCCAGCCGGCCGCCTGTTTATCATCCTCGACGATACCCTTTCCCATCGCGTATATCATGCCTGCTTGAAACTGCGCATCTACATTGCCCTGCTCAGCCAGCGGCAAATAAAGCGGCAACGCTTTGACCACTTGGCCCTGTTTAAGCAGTTGATTGGCTTTTTGCAGCCGGTCCGCGACATCTTGATTAACCGGTGCCGTCGTTGTTTGTAAGTCAACTACATACCAAATAGTTGCCGCCAATACGATGCCGACAACACCCTTACCCCAAAGAGCCGTGTTTATTTTGTTGAATACCCGGGTGCTGCCAAGCCGCACCTTATTGCCGACCGAGCTGACCTTTTTCCTGAGTTTATTGATCGTTGCAAGGTAGGCGGGGAGATTTTTTGTGGCCGTTACCGGTGGAGCTACATAGCTTTGGCTAATAATTGTCATTATCCGCTGCGCATCATCGGTCGCGCGTTTCCTTTCTTGCCGGTCTATCCATTGATCATGCTCCGCTCTTTTTCCGGAATCGGATAACACCGCATAAGCGCTATTGATACTTTTCATTATCCGAAGCGCTTCTTCATGCCCGCCGATATATTTATCGGGATGATATTTCTGGCAAAGTGCTTTATAAGCGGCCTTGATAACGCTTGCAGGTGCATTGCGCGACACATTTAAATTGTCGTAATGGGTTCTGATCTTAGCCATACAGCTTTCACTTAGGTGGGATATTGTGCCTGACGATTATCAACCAACAAGCTTGATTCCGCTTTTATCAATGGTGATTAATTGCTGCTTATACAGTGCGCCGATCGCCTGTTTAAATACTTTCTTACTCACTCCGAATGTTGCATAAATGGCTTCCGGAGGGCTTTTATCGCTTAGCTTCAACTCGCCGTTATTGGCTTTCAGCTTGGCTATAATGCTGTCAGTGAGCGATACGACTTTGCCGTATCCCGGCTGATGCAGACTGAGGTCGATTTTACGATCTTCCCGTATCTGCTTAATGTAGCCGTCCAGTTTCTGGCCTTTCCTGACCGGCTGATACAACTCGTTTTGATATAACATGCCCCAATGGCTATTGTTGATGATCGCTTTGATGCCCAAATCAGAGGCATCGGCGATGATCAACGACACTTTTTGGCCGACTTCGAAATCGACCGATTCGTCGCTGAGCACTTTATCAATCTTGGTGGTCGCGGCGATGCGATTTTTGTCGTCGAGAAACACTTTGACCAGGTAAGAGCTCCCTACTTCCATCTCATGGTATTGTTCACTGAACGGCACCAGCAAGTCTTTAGGCAGCCCCCAATCCAGAAACGCCCCCACATAATTAAGCGACACTACTTTCAGCCAGGCAATATCACCCACCTCGGCTAACGGTTTTTTGGCGGTGGCGGCCAGATGGCCTTCCGAATCCACATAAACAAATACGTCCAGACTATCGCCGACCTTACAGTTGGCGGGCAGTTTTCTGTCCGCCAGCAGCACTTTTCCGGAGGTGCCGTCATCAAGGTAGACATCAGCGCCTTGTTGTTTAACTACATTCAGCTTATTTATTTTGCCGATATTTATCATAATTTATTGGATAGATTGGGGTTTAATGCATTGCCATCATTTTCAACAAAGAGTTTTTAACTCACCACGAAGGTCACGAAGTTTTATATTTTTCTTCGTGTCCTTCGTGTCTTCGTGGTGAATCCTTTTAGCTTCGTTCGCGGTAAATCTTCAACATCAACTGGTAATCACAAACCTGACCGCATCCAGTCTTAGCTGCGCGGCCTGGATGTTTTCATGCGCCAGCATGGTCATATCCTTTAGCTGCTCGATTTCTTCAGTCCTGATGGTCGGGTTCACTTTTTTCAGCCTGACCAGACGTTTGATCTCATTGCTTAGCGATTCCAGCATGGCTTGGGTCGCCTCATCGACTAACTGCTGCATATCGGTTTTGGCTTTTTGCTCTGCCACGCTCAAGATATTGATGAGGTGCGGACGCTGGCTGTTCAAAAAAGCAATGATTTTATGTTTATCAAACTTGATGCCGACTTCAACCAAATCGCGATGATCAATGTCCGCGCTTACATCCTTTTGGTTTTGATCGATCAAGACGCGAATCGGGGTATGGGGCAGGAACCGTCCGATTTGCAATTCGGCAGGCGCGCTGCACTCGACAATAAACAAGCATTCCAGAAAAAACTGCCCGGCTTTAAGATCGCTATGCTTGATCACGCTGATCGCGGCGTTGCCGGTCTCACTGGACAGCACCATATCCATCGACGCAGTAACCAGCGGATGTTCCCAGGTCATGAACTGCATGTCTTCCCGCGCCAGCGCAATCTGCCGGTTAACGGTCAGAGTCAAGCCGTCTTCAGTCAATCCGGGAAAATGCGAAACGCGTAAATGGTCGCTGGGACGGACAATAAAGCAATCGGGCGAATGAAACTCGGTATCCACGCCGTAGCATTCAAAGACGTCTTCCATATAAGGCCAAAGCACCCCTTCTTTCTCGTAGCTATTCAGCTGCTCGATAAGCTCATCGGCCAATTCCTTGCGACAGGAATTCAACTCCAGCAATTGATCGCGACCGTTATGCATTTGCGCTTCAAGTTCGACGCTGAGTGTTTGGGTCCGGGCGATAAGTGCATCAATGTCGGCTGGATTTTTACTATCCAAAACCGCCGCCAGCTCATCGTGCAACAAATCGGCAACCCGCTGGGCTGATGAACTGTTGCAGGCAAATGCATTCAGGCCTTCGTCATACCAACGGTACAACACGGCACACTCAGTATGCTCCAGATACGGCACATGAATCTGGATAATATGTTTCTGACCGATACGATCAAGACGGCCTATCCGCTGTTGCAATAAATCGGGATTGGTCGGCAAATCCAGCAGTATCAAATGATGCACAAACTGAAAATTCCTGCCTTCACTGCCGATTTCGGAACAAATCAACAGCCGCGCCGCGCTGTCCGGGTCGGCAAAGTAAGCCGCCGCCCGGTCGCGCTCGATAATGCTCATGCCTTCATGAAACACCGCCGAAGCAATACCGGCGCGGTTTTTCAGGGTTTGCTCCAGATCGATCGCAGTTTGCGCCTGTTTACAAATCACCAGGGCTTTTTGACCGGCCAACTGTTTAACCTTGTCCACCAGCCATACGTAGCGCGGATCTTGTTGCAAATCATCGACATTAGCCGATCCGGTTAAGGCATATCCATAACGTTCCCGCTCGGGAAAACCCTGCACGGTTTGCCGCGAGTTTCTAAACAAAATCCGCCCGGTGCCATGGTGATCCAGCAACACCTTAATCAAGGCATCGCGTGCCGCTGCCGATTGTTCAGGATCATTCAGATTTTTCAGCAAGCCGTCAACATTGTCATCTTTGAGCAGCACGGTTAAATGTTGCTGCGCGGCTTCGTTCAACGCTTCCTCTGCCAGCAACAACTTGGCCGCGTTCGCCACCGGCTCGAACAAGCGCTCTTCTTCCACAAAAGCCGCGAAACTGTAAAACCGGTCGGGATCGAGCAATCTTAACCGTGCAAAATGACTCTCCTTGCCCAATTGCTCCGGCGTAGCTGTCAACAATATCAGGCTGGGGGAAATCCGGCCGAGTTGTTCGACAAACAGATAATCGGGGCTGGGCGCTTGTTCGCTCCATTCCAGATGGTGGGCTTCATCGACAATCACCATATCCCAACCCGCCGCTATGGCCTGCTGTTGGCGGCGCGGGTAATTGGAAAAGAAGCCCTGACTGCATAGAATCAATTGCTCGGTTAAAAACGGATTATCGGCAACGTCATCATCCGGTTCCGCTTCAGCGAGCATGTCGTCTTCAGCATAGGTATCGAGACAACGCGCCTCGTCAAAAATACTAAAACGCAGATTAAAGCGTCGGAGCATTTCCACCAGCCATTGATGCAACAATGTTTCCGGCACGATAATCAAGACCCGGCTGCTCAAGCCGTTAATCAGCCGATGGTGCAAAATCAAACCGGCTTCGATGGTTTTACCCAGACCCACTTCATCGGCCAGCATGATGCGTGGCGCAGACCGGTTAGCCGATTCATGCGCAATAAACAACTGGTGAGGAATAAGCGAGGCGCGGCCGCCCAGCAAGCCTTTAACCGGCGATTGCTGATGTTGTTGCAATCTGCGCCAGGTTTCATAACGCAGCAAAAACCAGGCAGTAGGGTCGACTTGCCCGATAAACAACCGATCCTGGGGCTTGTTAAATTGAATATGATGATTCAGTTCTACCTCGTCCAGCTGAACGTCCTGTCCATCCTCATCCTTACCTAGATAGGTAATCAAGCCATCCTGCTCAGTTAAACCGGTGACGATCACTTTGTACTCATCAATCGACTCGATAACGTCTCCTGCCGAAAACCGGACGCGTGTTAACGGCGCGTTATCTTGCGCATACATACGCTTTTCGTCACACGCCAAAAAAAGCACTGTGACCCGCTTGTGCGCTACATCAAGAATAAGACCTAAGCCGAGCTCAGACTCGGTGTTACTAATCCAGCGTTGACCGGGGATAAACTGTTCCATTTATTAAGATGCCATTAAGATTGGGTAAATATTGATTCAAGTAAGCTATTATTATAAGCGACACAGCGGAATTATTCCGGCAATTAATTGGCGATATTGTGATTCGAGAATGGGCTTTAACACCCATCAAACGATTGCATTTGTTAAGCGGCCATTAAGGTTAAGGCGAATAATATGAATCCAAAGTTTATCACTGGCCAACCGTCTTTGCCGACTCAATCCAGACCTATATTAAATCAATTATTTAAGGAAGATACTCATGAAAAAATCGTTCTTTTTAAGCCCACTGTTTATGCTTGCAATTATTTATTCATCTGTATCCTGCGCGTCTGGGGGAGAAGGTCATGGTCACGGCAGAGGACACCGCAATCATCATTCCGAAGGGCCTAGGTATTATCCGGAACAGCCCCGGTATTCAAACTACCAGGATCCACGCTCTCACCAAGGTTTGGCCGGTGGTGTTGTAGGTAGCGTTTTAGGCTACGAAATAGGTAACGGCGACCCTATTGCTACAGGACTGGGGGCCGCCGCAGGTTCTTATCTCGGCAATGGCGTCGCTGGAAGACGCTAACCCGATTTGATTTTAATGACGTATCTGTTTAACCGGCACGCTTGATTTTGTTAACTTAACAACAAACCCAATAATTTAGAGAGAAAAATCCCATGAAAAAGCTACTCTTTTTAATTCAATTAACTGCCGCTGTAATCCTGTTTTCACCACCCTCTTATGCTGATGGCGATTGGGGACACCGTGGTCACGGTTGGGGGCATCATCATGGCCACCACCATCACGACGACTATTATCCTCAACCGCAAATAAACTATTACCCGCAACCGCAGGTCAACTATTACCCGGCGCCGCAAATTAATTATTATCCCCAGCCCCAGGTTAATTATTATCAGCGGCAGGCACAGTATTCAGCCGATCCACGCTCCCATCAGGGATTGGCGGGAGGCGTGATAGGCAGTGTTTTCGGCTATGAACTGGGTAGCGGCGATCCTATTGCTACCGGACTGGGTGCCGCCGCCGGTTCTTTTCTGGGCAATGGAATGAGCGACGGTTACCAAAGATAGTCATCCAAATCAGCCATGAAATATTGGACTCGCTAAACAAACAAGAGGATTCGGCACGAATTTTGAGGCTGAATCCTCTTACTCAAACCACCTGTCTCCAGCAAGAAAATCCCCCGATAAACGATTGAAACCCGTTGCGTTCAAACACCCGAACTCATCATACATCGTAGGATTTTTCGGTAGCATGGCAACAATCATTTACACAATTGATACCGCTAACTTCCATTTCCAGCAACCCTTGGCATCAACCGGTGCAGTATCACATACTTGATCACGCAGCCTTGATCACGCAGCAGGTAACACACCGGCAGGCAATTCCTCTGCCGGAGAAAAAGGTGCTATACTCAATGCCTTGGAAGCAGAATAACCTGATATTATCAAGATAAACTGCGCGGCCGGATCGTTCAATTATCATTAATCTAAGCGACTATTATGATTGACACTTTCGACTCTGCCGAGACGCTAATCTAATATACCGAGACGGCGTCTAAATCTAAGAGCTCAAAAATCAGCAAGATTTTATATAAATACATTCGTTTCCACGTTCTGCCTGGAACCCGTTGTGATTCTGCATAAGACGTCCTGATTTTTGAATTTTTCGAAGCCCTCCTCCACTAGTGGCGGGCGCTGAAATACAATTTTTAGAGATCCATTCATGAGTGAATTATCACAAATTTCACGCACCCTTCTGCTGGTAGATGATGAAGTCAACATCATTAATGCCCTTAAGCGCACTTTACGGCCTGATGGCTATACCATCCTGACCGCCAATAACGGCGAAGAAGGTCTTGCCTTATTGGCGGAGCACGAAGTGGGCGTCATCATTTCCGATCAACGCATGCCGCACATGACCGGCGTGGAATTCCTACGTAAAGTTAAATTACTTTATCCCAAGACATTACGCATTGTATTGTCCGGTTATACCGAACTTGAATCAGTCACCAGCGCCATTAACGAAGGTGCGATTTATAAATTTCTAACTAAACCCTGGGATGATGACTTACTTCGGGATAACATTCGCGAGGCATTTCAGTACCATGAAATGGAACAGGAAAATTTGCGCTTAAGCCGGGAACTTCGCTCTGCCAATGAAAAACTTTCCATACTGAATCAGTATCTTGAACAAAAAGTAGTCGATAAATCCCACGAAATTATACACAGCATTAATTTATTGCAAATTTCACAGGAAATCCTTGAGCATTTACCGATAGGCATTATTGGTATCGACGAACAGAATATGATAGTAGTCTCCAACAAATGCGCCGAAGAAATATTCGGCCAACCTCCCGGCACGTGCCTACTCGGCCTTATGGCGGGTGACGCTTTACCCGACGTGCTTTTACAATTATTGCAAAAAATCTATCCTGGTGACCTTGTACAACTTGACGACGAAATCGTAACCTTGAATGAAGGCGTTTCCATACGAGTGCTAATAAACACAATGGGAGATATCAGCCAATCGAAAGGCATCATTATTGTCTTGTCGCCATTAAAGGAGAGCTGAAATGCCCGCCCTAAAAAACAAATTTGCATGCTTGGCGAATTTGCCGTCAATGCCGACACTGCTTATGGAAGCGTTACAGCAGATTAACGGCAAGCAAAATTTAACTCTGCTGGTTGATAAGATTGGTCAAGACCCATCAATAGTGATTCGGATTTTACGCATTGCCAATTCACCTTTCTACGGCATGTCCAGGGAAATAGGTTCATTGCGCGAAGCCATTGTGTTACTGGGCATTAACCGAATCAAAGACATGTTGATAAGTCTATGTTTTTCAAGAATGTTACCTGCACCACATAAAGATTTTAACTATGACCTGTTCCTGCATCACAGCATGGCCGTTGCCGAATGCACCCGGCAACTTGCAAACTGTACATCTACCAGCCCTGATTTTGCCTTCACAGCCGGATTGTTACATGACATCGGAGACTTGGTGATTGTCATGCTTTTTCCTGACGAATTCAGCCAACTGGTTAAAATGGCTGAAAAATTCGGAATCGAGGAAGAACAAAAAGTATTAGGCTTTAATCATACGATCATAGGCGGCAAAGCCGCACATTACTGGAATTTTCCTCAGGAGATTCAAGAAGCCATTGAACAACATGAAACCTATCCTGAGTCCGCTACAACCAAGTCGCTCGGATTACTGGTCTATACCGCCAACTTGTTGATCGTCAATACTGAACAGCCGAATAAATCCGCTCTGGAGGAACACGAGCCCATTTGCACCGCGCTTACCCTACTCAACGTTTCAATTGACCAAGCTGCACATTGTACTGACAGTGGGCGACAGTTTGCCGACCAAATCCTTACCCTGCATTAAACAGGAAAAAATATGTCATTAAAGGATTGTGCCATAATGCATAGAGTCCCCTTCTTAAATTTCTTGCAAACAATATGGCCATTTTGAATTGGAACAATCAACTGGTACTAGGTATAGAATCCGTTGACAAGCAACATAAACATCTTATCGATTTAACTAACCAATTAGACGAAGCTGTCGCCATCGGCGCCGACCGCGACACCATCATCAAAATTGTAAACGGCTTGATTGATTATACGGTGTACCACTTTCAGCACGAAGATCAACTGATGTCGGCTGCAAATTTCAATCCAACGATGCACGCCATACATGACGCTGAACATAAAGAATTTGTAGCGAAAATGATGGTGGTCCAACTCGAAGTCCAGGCCGATATTAACGCCATCTCAGTGGACCTGATGGATTATATGGTCAATTGGCTTTACCATCATATCCTCAATACCGACAAAAAAATGGCGATCAGCCTGATCAGCGGTATTGATGCCGCACAAATCAGCATCGATAAACACGAGCACAGCGAAATCATTCAGAGCAATCTGTACTCGGCCTTGCGCGAGAGCGAAAGCCGCTTTAAGGAATTAGCCGAAAATATTTCCGCATTAATCTGGATCACCAACGCTAATCATGTACCGATCTTTTGCAATCACTTTTGGTTCGCCACTTTTAATTTACCGCCCGACATACCCAGCCGCGAGCAATGGCTAAACGCCATTCATCCTGAAGACCGGGACAAAGTAACCCAAACCTATATTCGTGCGGCTGAAGAACGCAGTAAATTCAAAATTCAATACCGTTTGTTGAGCACCGACGGCAAAATCACCTGGATCTATGAAACAGCAGCCCCCAGAGTGCGCAAGAACGGGAGCTTTGCCGGGTTGATGGGTTGCGGCATGGACATTACCTCGCAAAAACAAGCCGAAACGGTGCTGGCTCGCAGCAATCTGCAATTGGAAGAAGAAGTTAAAAAGCGCACCCGGGAACTGATCAAAACCAATCAAACCCTGGAATTTGAAAAAAACCAACAGTTGCTGCTGAATACTCAATTACAAGAAGCGCAATCGCATCTGCTGCAATCGGAGAAAATGGCGTCCATCGGTCAATTGGCTGCCGGCGTGGCGCATGAGATCAATAATCCCATTGGTTATATCAATTCCAATCTGACCTCCTTAAAAAACTATATCGATAATTTACTGGCACTGATTGCGCTTTACGAAAAGTCTGAAGCAACCAGCGAAAATATCGACCAACTTGCACAAGTTAAAGCCTTTAAACAAAAAATAGATCTGGAGTTTCTGAAGACCGATGTACTCGATTTATTGGAAGAGTCGCATGAAGGCGCGACACGGGTGAAAAAAATCATTCAAGATCTTAAAGACTTCTCCCACCTTGATAGCAATGATGACTGGCAATGGACTAATTTGCACGCCGGACTTGAAAGTACGCTCAATATTGTTAACAATGAAATTAAATACAAAGCAAAAATTGTTAAGGCCTATGGCGACCTGCCTGAAGTAAAATGCCTGCCACACCAACTTAACCAAGTATTCATGAATTTGCTGATCAATGCCGCACACGCCATTGAAAACGAAGGCACTATCACCTTACGCACCGGAACGGAAAACGATTGCGCGTGGGTGGAAATAAGCGATACCGGCAAAGGCATAGCCGCTGAGCACCAAAGTAAAATTTTCGATCCCTTTTTTACTACCAAACCGGTCGGTAAAGGCACCGGATTAGGACTTTCGGTTTCCTACACTATTATCAAAAAACACCAAGGGGAAATCCAACTGACCAGCCAGTTAGGTCAAGGGACAACCTTTCGGATTATCCTGCCTATTGCCGGAGCGATTCTTGAAAATGCGTAACATAGCAGCCATGCCGATTAACATAAATCCGGAGCTATTATTATGCTAATTGCCCCGGCTAGCGACGCGCCTGACAAATCTGCTGCCATATTGTTTGTCGATGATGAAGCGAATGTGCTTAAAGCCTTGCGACGCTTATTTCATAATGAACCGTATACCGCCTACTTTGCCTCAAGCGGTGCAGAAGGGCTGGAGATATTGCGACAAAATGCCGTTGACCTGATTATTTCCGATATGCGTATGCCGGAAATGAGCGGTGCGGAATTTTTAGCCCAGGTTTTCATGCAATGGCCTGAGACTATCCGCATTTTACTGACCGGTTATGCCGATTTTCAATCAACGATTGATGCCGTCAATAAGGGCCGTATTTACAATTACTGCAATAAGCCCTGGAATGATGAGGAACTTAAATTACTGGTTCGCAATGCCCTGGAACAAAAGCATCTGCGCGAGGAGCGGGATCGTTTATCCGGCATTGTTCTCCAACAAAATACAGAATTAAAAGAGCTCAACGAACATCTGGAAGAAAAAGTCGAGCAGCGTACCGAACAGCTCAAGAACACTATGCAGCATCTTGACCGGGCAAATAACAATCTAAAAAAGCAATATATTGATTCCATTAAGGCATTCTCACGTATTATTGAAATGCGCCCCGGCATTAAAAGCGGACAGTCGAAATATATCGCTGAAAAATCCTTGTTGGTTGCGCGCAAACTGGACATGAACACGGAAGAGAAGCAAAATATTTTTTATGCCGGATTGCTGATACAAATCGGCAAGATGAGTTTGCAGGATAGCTTGCTGGCAGAGCCTTACTACTCAATACCTCTTATCGACATACGCCGTTATTTAAAACATGCGGTAGAAGGTGAAGCTTTATTGAAGGGATTGACTCAATTAAAAGGCGCATCTATTTTAATCCGGCATCAATACGAACGTTATGACGGCTCAGGCTTTCCCGACGGTCTGGCGAAACAAAAAATCCCCCTGGGCTCCCGTATTCTGAATGTGGTCGGCGACTATATCGCCTATCTTGAGGGTTCAATGACAGGTGAAGCCATGTCCGTCAGCGCCACGATCAATCAATTAATGAGTCGAAAAGAAAGCTATTACGATCCTGATGTTATCGACACTTTTATTAAGGTGCTCAAGGAAGACACATCCATTGAAGAGGATGTGGTTGTGGAACCACCTACGGTTAAAAAATCATGGAAGAACAGCAAACTATTTAATGGATCACAAAATACTACCGTGGAGCGTCCGGTTATGGAAATTTCATGGATGCAACTGAAACCCGGCATGGAAGTCGAAA
This sequence comes from Methylobacter tundripaludum SV96, assembly GCF_000190755.2. Taxonomy (GTDB): domain Bacteria; phylum Pseudomonadota; class Gammaproteobacteria; order Methylococcales; family Methylomonadaceae; genus Methylobacter_A; species Methylobacter_A tundripaludum. Next base: position 108,552 of record NZ_JH109153.1, read on the forward strand.
GTGTTCATTTTGAGAACAAGCCTTATATTAAAAACTGCATTATCGATCAAAAAATAATTAATAATATCAACTCATTAAGAGAGAACACCGGTAAAAACCCGGTCATTAAAATTCGTATGGGCAAGAAATGATTCATGCATGGCTATCCCTGCCATGCACCCTCCGGGTAAATGCAAATCTGCTCCGGGCAGATTTGTCATGCATGGCTATCCCTGCCATGCACCCTTCGGGTAAATGCAAATCTGCTCCGGGCAGGTTTGTCATGCATGGCAATCCCTGCCATGCACCCTTCGGGTAAATGCAAATCTGCTCCGGGCAGGTTTGTCATGCATGGCAATGTATCGCTCCTGCATGGAAATGCAGCTAAATAAACACTTAAAGAAACTCAACGAATGGAAGAAAAAATCAATAAATATATCGAAGAGTTCAAAAAGGCTACGCAACATCTTGACCATGCAGATATGCGTCTGAAAAAACTGGATATTGATTTCGTCAGAAAACTCTCACATATCATTGAAACGCACCCCGGCATAAAAAGCGGACAGTCAAAATTTATCGCCGAAAACGCCTTGCTGATTGCGGGTGGATTGGACATGAATGCAGAAGAAAAGGTAGATATTCTCTATGCTGGATTGCTGCTACAGCTCGGCAAGATAAATTTGCCGCATAGGTTGCTGATAAAGCCTTTTTATTCAATGTCTACTGTCGAAAAATACCATTATTTAGGGCACGCGATAGACGGTGAAGTTTTATTGCATGGATTGACGCAGTTTAAAGGTGCCGTTACTTTAATCCGCCATCAATACGAACACTATGACGGCCAAGGCTTCCCTGATGGCCTGGTTGAACACGATATTCCCTTAGGATCGCGTATCCTCAGTGTGGTCGGTGACTATATCGCGTTTCTTGATGGTTCAATGACAGGGGCAGAACTGTTTGCCGATGCCGCACTCAGTCAATTAATGATTCGGAAAAACAGCTGTTATGATCCTGATGTTGTCGACGTTTTCATTAATGTGCTCAAAGGCGCAACCGTTGATGAACTCAAAGACGCACTCGTTAAATCGAAACTACTCGCTGTGGCTACAGAGCGATGGAGGAAAGGAGTCCTGCTTAATTCGCGGAATAAGGATCTCCATTCCTCGACAATTGTTGAGATTTCATTGCCGCAACTGAGACTCGGGATGAAAGTGGATAGCATCTATTTTGGGAGTGAGCCTTATATTAGAAATTGTATTGTGGATCAAACGATAATTGACAACGTCACCCGGTTAACAAAAACCAACGGTAAATATCCCATCATTAAAATTTTCCTGAGTGTGAAGTGATTCATGCATGGCTATCCCTGCCATGCGCCCTCCGGGTAAATGCAGATCTGCTCCAGGCAGATTTGTCATGCATGGCTGTCCCTGCCATGCCGATTTGTGTTGTTCTGTGGGTAAGCGGTTCAACCGGTCTCAGGCAGAAAACTCGGCAGACTCCCCCCGTTAAACGCTTGAAACTTGCCGCGTACCTGAAACATAAGCGTGTTTTTGGATGAACGCGCTTTCGAATTCCTCTACCGGCACAGGCTTACCGAATAAGAATCCCTGATAAGTGAAGCAGCCGTTACTTTCCAGGAAATCCCGCTGTTCTTCCGTTTCCACACCTTCGGCAATAACTTCAATGCCCAGATTGGTGGCCATACCGATGATAGTCTGCACAATCACCGCATCGGTGGGTTTAATGGCCACATTACGTACAAAACTCTGGTCTATTTTCAACTGATCAAGCGGAAGTTGCGTTAAATAAGCCAGTGATGAATAGCCGGTGCCGAAATCGTCTATAGAGAAACGCACGCCGATCTTCTTGAGCGCCTGCATTTTAAAAATAGTCTCGTTAATATCGCCCAATACCAAACTTTCCGTGAGTTCCAACTTGAGCTTATCGGGATCAATGGCGGTCTTTGTCAGCAAGGCCGATACCTGATCGACGAAGCCGGACTGGTGAAACTGGCAGGCGCTGACGTTGACGGCCAAATGCAAATAACTCAAGTCAGGATCGAGTTCCCAAGCCTTGAGTTGACTACATGCGGTTTCCAGCACCCACAGGCCGATCGGAACAATCAATCCGGTATCCTCAGCCAGAGGAATGAACTGGGCGGGGGAAACCATTCCCTGTTCCGGATGCTGCCACCGCAACAACGCTTCGGCGCCAAAAATCGCGCCGAGGTTATCGACCTGCATCTGGTAATAAAGCTTGAGCTGGTTGTCCGGCAAGGCACGACGCAGATCCGCTTCAAGCGCTATTCGAATCTCCATCGCGGCATGGGTGGCCGGATCGAAAAAGCGGATAGCATTGCGCCCGGATCGCTTGGCTTGATACATGGCGATGTCGGAGCGCTTAAGCAGTTCGTCCGCCGTCAGTTCATGGTTGAGGAATAAGCTAATGCCGATACTGGATGAACTATGGTATTCGTGTCCCTGCAAATCGAAAGGTTGATCGATGGCCGCGCGAATTTTCTCGGCGACAGTCTCGGCCTGTACCGCTGCCTCTTCGGCTGCCACACTGAGCTCACCCAGAATGATCAGAAATTCATCGCCGCCCAAACGGGAAACAGTATCATCGGCGCGGACACAGGCTTGCATCCGGGTAGCAATCTCAATCAGCAGCAAATCACCGATATGATGCCCCTTGGTATCGTTCAACTCCTTGAAATTATCCAGATCGATGAACAGGATTGCGCCGTGGTTATGGTGCCGTGCGCTGAACGCCAAGGCCTGCTGCAACCTGTCCTGCATCAGGCGGCGATTGGGCAAATCGGTAAGCGGATCATAGAACGCCAGATTGTGAATCGTTTCTTCGGCCTGTTTTTTCTGCGATATATCTGAAAACGTGGCGACATAGTGAGTCACCTGCTTACCCTCGACAGTCGCAGCGATAATGCTGAGCCATTGTGGATAAACCTCGCCATTCTTGCGACGGTTCAAAATCTCTCCCTGCCAGCACTTGTCGCGATTCAGACGCTTCCACATCGCCTGATAGAACTGGGCGCTCTGGCAATCGGATTTAAGCAGGCGACCCGGAGTCTGACCGATAGCCTCCTCGGCGGCATATCCGGTGATCCGGGTGAAGGCCTGATTGACCTTTAGAATAACCTGGTTTGCATCGGTAATGGCTATGGCTTCCAGAGACTCTAATGCAATTGCGGCGATACGCAAATCCGCTTCCGCTTGCTTACGCTCGGAGATGTCGCGGACAACCGCCTGGAGAACCGTCTTGCCATCCAGTTCCATGGCACTCAGTAACACATCGGCAGGGAAACTCTCGCCGGTATCGGCTCGCTTGTGCATCCACTCAAAGCGATGCGTACCCTTCTCGATTGCGGCATCGATCCAGCGGGCCGACAGCGTCATCGAGTCGATACCGCAAGCTTGCAGCGGCGGTGACAAATCGGAGGGATGTTTTGAATAGAACTCTTCCGGTGTCGTATAACCAAAGATTGTCAGAGTCGCCTTATTACAGTCGAAAAAACCTTTATCATCCAGTAGCATTATTGCATCGCCGGTCATATCGTAGAGGGTGCGAAACTTTGTCTCAGAATGGCGCACCGCCTCATCCGCCTGCTTTTGCTCGGTGATGTCGCGGCCAAAAGCGAATGCCCCCATAATTTCCCCGTCACTACCGCGTTCGGCAACAAAACGGACATGATGGATACGCAGGTCGCCGTTAGGCGCTACTACCAGAACCTCGATATCTTGCAATTCACCGGTAGAGATCACCTGTTGCAGCTTCGCTTGATAGTTCTCTACGCCGATGCAGCCATCGAATCTGCTTTCCATAGGGGTCTTGCCGATCAGCAATTCAGGCTTGACGTCCACCGTCATTTCCATCATACGGTTAACGTAAACCGCGCGGCAATCCAGATCGTAGCGAATGATATTGTCCGGCGAACTGTCCACCAGGGAATGAAGTTCCTGCTCGCGGCTGGCGACGGAAATACGTAGCATCACATTCTCGCGCAAAGTACGATAGGTGAGTTGCGAAATCATGTCGGTGAGCAGCAGAAATAGCGTAATCATCACGCTCATCGCGGTCTGGATTTCCGTACCCTCAAGTAACAATCTCACAATCACCGCTGTCAGCGCAGGCAATGTGAATACCAGTAAGGATACCCTGTCAATTGACAGCGTAGTAATGGCGGCAGACGCCATCCCCCCAAGCGCAAAAGTCAAAAATACCTGATGCGGAAGATCATGCGGGGGAAACATCAATAGACTTGCCAACCCCCACACCACGCCGATTGCAGCGATACTGATACGGAAACGCTGCAACCAGACGCTATCATCGCCCGGCGCGCCGCGACGATGCGCAAAAAACAGCAGCATACGTGCGCCCAATGTAACCATCAGCAGCATCAGCCAACCGGTGACAGCAGGCGGGGCCACAATACTCCACTGCATAGCCGCAAGAATCAATGCTACCAGCACATTCCCGACCACCGCCGTTGGCGTGTTGGCGTAAAGCGATCTTACCTGCTCAGTGCGAATCGCTGCCGCCTCCCCAGCGGCAGGTATGTTAATAAAATCTTGCATGTGATTGATGATTGAGTTGAATAAAAAACATCGACGGCGTTATCGGCAGAAACAAGGACAACTTGGCTGATCTCCGACAGGCAACATGTAAATCTCTTTTTATTTCAGTAAGGTGTCCAGCAAAGCCAGAAGCTTCGGAACATCCAGCGGCTTGGTCAAATACTCGGTGAAACCGGCGGCCAGGCCTTTTTTTACATCACGCTCCATGGCGTTGGCGGAGATAGCGATGACCGGAATAGCGCAAGTAACGGGATTGCCCTGTAAATGACGCAATGCCTCAAATCCATTCATGCCCGGCAGGTTGATGTCGAGCAAAATAAGATCGGGGGGATGTGCTGTTGCAATGTCCAGCCCCTGCTCTGCGGTACGGGCATCAAGCAGCAACAGACGGGTATGCGTAGAAATTATTTTTTGTATCAAACGCAGATTGGCCGGGTTATCTTCGATATAAAGCAAAGTACGCGCCGTAGCATAGGTGTTCTGCATGTCTTCAGTGGAACGAAAATCCGATGGCAGATAATCTTTTGCCTCAGCCGCGGGCAACTCCACCCAAAAAGTGCTGCCGGCACCGACAACGCTTTCCACGCCGATAGTTCCGCCCATCGCCTCGACCAGGCGCTTGGACAGCGCCAGTCCGATTCCGGTCCCCTCAATACCGTCATAAGCCGATTCGATACGCTCGAAAGGTTTAAACAAACGCGTCATGGCATCAACCGCAATACCGCGCCCGCTGTCGCACACCGCAATCCGAATCCGGCCCGCGGCTACGGGTTGACAGGTAATATGGACGTTCCCCCGATCGCGGTTATATTTAATAGCATTGGATAACAGATTAAGCAGAATCTGACGCAACCTTAACCGGTCGGCCTGCACGGTACCGGTGCCGTCTATATCCAGCTTAAGTTCGATCCGGCGTCCCAAAGTCAATGGCTGTAGCAATGCCATACACTCCCCGATTAGCAACGGCACTTCTACCGGCTCCAGCGATAACTCGATCCGGCCGGTCTCGATACGCGCCAAATCCAGCACCTCGTTGATCAATTCCAGCAGGTGTTGCCCGGCATGGCGGATCTCGCGGACATTGTCAGCCTGATCGAGCGTGATCGGGGTTTCCCGATCGGTCTCCAATAATTGCGCAAACCCCATAATGGCATTCATCGGTGTCCGCAGTTCGTGACTCATGCGCGATAAAAATTCGGACTTGGCGTTATTGGCTCGATCGGCTTCTTCCTTCGCCTTAAGTAACAGCTCGGTGCGCTGTTGTACACGCTGTTCGAGTTCTTCATTAAGGTGTTTAAGCGCCAGCTCCGTCCGCTTAAGTTCGGTCACATCCTGCACCGTACCCACCGAGCGAACCGGTTTGCCGTCAGTATCGAAGTACGATGCGCACCGTTCGGTCACGTACTTAACCCGTCGATCGGGCATTAACAAACGATGGGTGATTTCGTACGGTTGCTGAGTCAGTAAAGATCCGCTGTAAGCCTCATTAACGGCATCGCGGTCCTCCGGATGTATGGCATTGAGAAACGCCTCATAAGTCGCGCCAAATTGATCTTTGTCGATTTCGAACAAATGATAGATTTCATCGGACCAGATCAATAGACTGTTGCTTAAATTCAGCTCCCAACTTCCTACTTGGGCAATATGCTGCGCATCATTCAACTGTTCCATAGCCAGCCGGATATCGGTTGTACGCTGTTCAACCTGCCGTTCAAGATCCGTGTAATGAAATTGTAAATGTTCCGCCATGGTGTTGAAGGAAACAGCCAGTTGCTGAAATTCATCACACCCGACTAGCGGAACCCGGCGATTCAAATCCCCTCCTGCAATTCGCTCCGTGGCGGTTATCAGTTGCCGGATCGGGGCAACCAGGGTACGGCCAAACAGCAGCGCCACTATGCCTGCAACCAGCAACAAAAAACCCAGCGCGATCAGGCTGATTGTTTGTAAGCGGTAAAGCGGAGCGAAAGCTTCGACGGCATCCATCTTCACCACCATGCCCCAGCGCAAAGCGGGCAGGTACCGCCACGCGCCGATAACCTCCACATCCGCATAGTCACGAGTAATACCCTGGTCATGGCCGCCGGAAAGAGCCGACTGCATCGGTTTGGCTACCTTATCCAGCGGCACACGATAATGGAAGGCCGCATCCGGAATGTGTCGCAAGGCACCGACATAAAGTGCTTCATCACCGTCGAGTTGCGCCAAAACCGTTTCGCCTGTCTTGCCCAAACCGGTGGTATCGCTGGTGACGGCGGTGAGTTTATCCAAATCCATTTGCAGTGCCAGAGTACCGATTACCTTGCCTGCCTTAAACAGCGGAGCCACGATGAAAATGGCCGGTTTGCCGGCGGATGGCGCATAGGAATGGGCCTGCGTAATTTGGATGTCGAGCAGCGCGATAGCTTCCCGATGAGCGTTGGCCAGCGCAGTCTCGCGATAAGGGCCGGTGTTGAGATTACTGCCGAAATCGGGCTCATGCAGAATAGAAAGCACCACATTACCGGCCGTATCGGTCAGCAACAAATCGTAGTAATGACTGCTCTCAAACAGGGTACGAAAAAAATGACTATAAACACCGTTCTCTGCCCGGTAGCGTAACGAACCGAGGTCTTCTTGGTTGGCTAATAGAATGGAATGAGCTTGCAGTGCGTCGAAAGCGACAAATAATTGCGTCAGCAACCGGACATCAGCCATACGCTCATTAATATAGGCGTCAATCTGATCCGCCTTTTTGTCAGCGAAGGAAGAAAGATTTTCTTGTTCGGACTGCTGCAAGGTGCGCTCAAAAGCCTGGACGTAAAGCCAAGCCAGTCCAGCCAGCGGCAATGGCGAGAGCAATAGAAAACCCAGCATCAGGCGCGGAATAATTTTGCCGAAAGTCATCATGGCCGACTTCCTTCCAGCAAAGCTTGCCATGAATCGCGGCTACGATAGCCGGGCCACTGACTTGGCCGGAGCGGCGCGCTCGAAGCAAACACTTGTTCGAACTGGCCATTGGGGCTTACCTTCCCCACCCGCATCATCTTCCATAAATGGCGGGTATCCGCATCCACCGCTGTTATCCCGGCAGGACTCTTGATGCTCTGCCGCAGCAAAGCCGGATCGACCCGGCCCGGTTCGCTGGAGTTCACCTCCTGCACCGTTTGCGCCCACAAATTTACGCCCGCATAGGCGGCTTCCATCGGAGCACTGATGACTCGGTCAGCGCCAAAACAAGCCTTATACGCAGTAACAAAACGATCATTCCCTTCCCCCGTCAAGGACTGAAAGTAACTCCAGACACCGTAGTGCCGGGTCAGTTGCCCACCGTTCCAAGCCTGCATTCCGCTTTCTTCCACGCTGAAAGATACCAGCGGCAGGTCGCCCAGCCCGGCTTTGACCAGAGCGGAAAAGAACGCGGCATTGCTGTCGCCGTTGAGCGTGTTGAGCACTACGTCAGGCTGTTTCCGGGCAATATCCTTGATGATTTCTGCCACGTCGGTTCCGCCCAACGGCAGATAGCGTTCATCGAGAATCTTCCCCCCCGAGGCGTTAACCAGATCGCCAATAATAATATTGGCGGTGCGGGGAAAAACATAATCCGAACCCACCAGATAAACGCGCGGCCCAAATGTCCGCATAGCCCAGCGGGTACCCGGTACGATCTGCTGGTTGGGCGCGGCGCCGGTGTACAAAATATTGGCTGATTGCTCCATGCCTTCGTACTGCACAGGATAAAACAACAGATGTCGGTGTTTTTCGACTATCGGTTTCACCGCTTTGCGACAGGCCGATGTCCAGCAACCGAACAAGACACTGACCCGGTCTTTTTCAATCAAACGTTCGGCTTCCGCAGCAAACACTTTCGGGTCGGACTTGCCATCGGCCACCACCATTTCCACCGATTGCCCCAGCAAACCGCCCTGAGCGTTAATTTCCTTTACCGCCAAGCGTACCGCATCCACCAGCGGTTTTTCGTTGACCGCCATGGTGCCGGTCAACGAATGCAATACGCCGATTTTAATGGGAATTGAAACAACCGGATAATGTTGCCTCATCATGAACCCGGCAACAATCAGGATAGCTATTAGCGCCAGTGCTGCGCTGACTTTAAGGTATTTTTTCACAACTCAATCATTCAATTTATTCGCGCCTAAATGACTCATTGTTCCGTACTATCGGAAAGCAAACGATTCACGACCGCAAGAAAGCGCATCACATTAACAGGTTTGGTAATGTATTCATCGAAACCCGCCGCCATGCCCTGTTCAATATCGCGTGGCGTGGCGTTGGCGCTGATAGCGATCACCGGCGTCTTTTTTACCGAATCCAGGGAACGCAATACATTTAACACCTGATAGCCGTCCATGCCCGGCAGGTTAATATCGAGCAGGATCAGCTCGGGATAATGCGCCGAAGCCAGCTCCAGCCCTAATTCAGAAGTATGCGCCGTAATCAACTGTACTTGCGGGTTCCTGCCCAGAATCTGGGCAATCAACCTGAGGTTAGCCGGATTGTCCTCTATATAAAGCACCGTATAACGACATTCACCGCCGGATGCCGCCTCGAATGTCATTACCTGTTCTACGTTATTGCTGCGAATATCCGGCTCCGCAGCGACTTCCGGCAACTCAATCCAGAAAGTACAGCCCCGCCCCTCCTCGCTGTCCATGCCGATAGCACCGCCCATCATTTTCATGAGCCGACGGCTGATGGTCAGGCCGATGCCGGTCCCCTCAATATCAGCGTCTTCCACGCCCAAACGTGAAAACGGCTGAAAAAGTTCCTGCCGCCGCGTTGCCGGGATACCGTAGCCGGTATCGGACACTTCCAGGCGCACGAAACCGTCCTGTACAGCCACCTGAACCAACACTTCCCCCTGCGGACGGTTGTATTTAATGGCATTGGAAAGCAGGTTTATCAGCACTTGCTTTAATCGGGTGCGGTCGGCGCGGATCACATAATCGCCAATTGCCGCATCATTTATGGTAATGCCTCGCACTTGGGCAATCGGTTTAATCAGCGTCAGGCATTCCCCGATGAGTTCAGCGCAAGACAACGGTTCCAGTGACAGATTGATGTTGCCTGACTCAATCCTGGCCAGGTCCAGTACTTCGTTAATAAGCTCAAGCAAATGGTGACCGGCCTTAAGTATCTCATCAACATAGTCCGCTTGATCCTCATTAAGTCCGGCTTCTATTTCCAGCAGCTGTCCAAAGCCCAGAATAGCATTCATCGGTGTGCGCAATTCGTGCGACATATTGGACAAAAACTCGGACTTGGCATTGTTGGCGCTCTCCGCTTCATCCCTGGCGGCGATTATTTCCTGCTCATACTGTTTGCGCTCGCTAATGTCGCGCAAGATACCGACGAAATGTTTGCTGTCGTCGATTTCCATTAATGTAACGGCCAGCTCCAGCGAAAAAATCGTACCGTCCTTGTGTTGCCCCGGCAGTTCAAGTTGTTTACCAATGATACCCGACGGTTGTCCGGCATTGTGCAGGTCAATGTATCGACCATGTTTACTGCGATAGGGTTCCGGCATTAACAGATTAACATTGCGGTTAATTATCTCAGCGGCGCTATAACCAAAGAGTTTTTCCGCGGCGGGATTAAAAGAGCTGATGGTACCGACAGAATCGATAGTGATGACAGCGTCCGCCACGTTTTCGATGATATGATTAAAAATAACCAATCGAGCCTGTTTCTCTAAAATCTTGAGCTCGGCAAACTTACGGTGAGTGATGTCTTGCACCACGCCCAGCATATTCAGCGGCGTTCCGTCTCCATCGCGTACCACATCGCCACGTTCCAGCAACCAACGCACCGTGCCGTCCGGCCATACGCAGCGATGCTCAATGTTGTATTCAGCGCCCTGTTGCACACAGGCATCAACCGCATCAATCACTTTCTGCCGATCGTCCGGGTGTATTCCATCAAGGAAATACTTGAAGGAAATTTCCCGCTTATCCTCGGGATAACCGAACAATGACCCGATACGTTCAGAACAGATGACTTTTCCAGTCTGAATATTCCAGTCCCAGGTGCCGATATTAGCGTAATGCTGGCTGCGTCGCAGGCGCTCTTCACTTTTAAGTAGAGCATCACCGGCATCGCGACGCTCGGTGACATCATCGGCAATACCGATGAAATGGCTCAGGCGGCCCTGCTCGTCATGCACCGGCGCGATGCGCAAGTCATTCCAGTACGGCGTGCCATTCTTGCGGTAGTTGTGCAACAAAGCGCCTCCGGCGCGCCCTTCCTGTAACACGGCACGAATTTCATCTACCCCGGGCTGATCGGTTTCTTTGCCCTGTAAAAAACGAGGGTTACGACCGATCGCTTCATCGCGGCTATAGCCGGTGATGCGCTCAAAGGCGGGATTGACGTAAATCAACGGCATGCCGGGCTTGTTGACATCCACCATACTGATACTGCTGGCGCTGGCCTCCACGGCCCGCTCCAGCAAGCGCAGGCGCAGCTCGGCTTTCTTGATGCGGGAGATGTCGGTACGAATGGAAACATATTGATAGGGTCGCCCGGTATTATCCAAAAAAGGCACAATACTGGTTTCCACCCAATATAAGCGGCCGTCTTTACGCCGATTGCACACTTCGCCTCGCCATATATTGCCGCATACGATGGTATTCCACATGTCGAGATAAAATTCGGGCAAATGTTCGCTCGACTTGACGATACGATGATTTTGACCCACCAACTCATTCCGGCTGTAACCGCTGATCTCGCAAAACCGGTCATTAACATAAATAAGCGTACCGGCAGCATCCGTTGCACTGACGATAGCATGGGCATCAAGCGCCTGTTGCTGTTGCTGTCGTTCCCGCTCATACAGCGTCGCGCGCAATGACTCCGTCTGTTCCCGCGTTTGCCGAAAACGCCGTGCGTGCAAAGCCACCGCCGCAACCAGAGGGTGCGGTTCAACCGGTTTGGCCAAAAAATGGTCGCCACTGCAATTCAGCGCTGAAAATTGTCTGGATGCACGTGTTTCCATCGACAGATAAACAATCGGCACCTGAGCGTATCGCTCATCATCACGCAGAATGACTGCCAGCTCCGGCCCAGAACATTCCGGCATAACCATATCCAATACCAGCACCTCGGCCGCGAAATCCTCCAGCATTTCAGGAACTTCCAGGGGATCGCCCGCATCCAGCACCGTCATGCCGGCTTGCCGCAAAATTAAGCCGTAAGCCGCCCGCTGGTCGGCGTCGTCATCAACCAGCAACACGCGAAAAGGCTCCATCGGCATCAGCGCGGCAGAGTCGGCAACTACGCGCAACAAAGCGTCGCTATCCACCGGCTTGGTCAGAAAACAGCTAGCGCCAGCCCGGTAGGCCGCAAGCTTCGCCGCCATATCCCGCCGCATTGAGATGCCGATAACCGGAAAACCGTTAAGGCTCTGCTTTTTCAGTTTCGCTATAACTCGCGTACCGGCATTATCGCCTTCGAGCAACACCCTATCCATGATCACCGCAGACGGCGGTTCGGTTGTCAGGTCGGCGGCGGCAAAAGCCGCAAGTTCGTGAAACACGTCAACCCGGTAACCCGCCCGCTCCAGCATGGAACGCAGCCAACCGGCCTGTTCCTCGTCATCGTCCACAATCACGATGCGTGGAATTTCCGTCCGCCTTCTCGATATTTGAGGAACGAAACCGTGGCCCGGATTGACCGCCTGAGCTTCCAGATTCGCCAGCGCTTTACGCATGGCATGTAGCCCATGTTCATCCTGCACTTCGTCAGCGGGTATAGCCGCCACGACCCGTTCCAAATTGCGCGCCGCCTCGGAAACCGGCATCAGTTGGTGAATACCCGCCGAACCCACCAGGCTATGCACCGCCCGATGCAAGCCCTCAAGCGACTCATGTCGGCCGCGTTCAATATCTTCCAGCAGAGTCCTGAGAATAGCTAAACGATCCGGCAGACGCGCAATAAACGCCTCCCGCATTTGGAAAAGAGTAGTCTGAATGGCATTTTCCATGATCAGTTTTTGTTACGGCTGGTCGATCGCCGCGCGCCAAATCCTAATTGCTACAGCTAGCCAACACATCACCGGCGCATCGGGCAAGCGTGGACACAAATTCCGCGTCGCGCTTAATGGTGGTGCGAATATTCAGGTAACCCGGCGCCGGAATTGAGTTGCTGCTGATCAGTATGACCGGAATATTCTTGTTACGACTATCCGATTCCCGAAGCGCCGCCACCAGTGCGAGAGCGTTAAGATCGGGTAGTTCGCGTGCGGCGACCAGCAGATCGAAAGGTTGATGAAGCAGTAATTCCAGTGCGGACAACCCTCGGTCCTGACTCACCAAACGCACCGCCAGCGGCTCCAGCACTCCCTGACAGAATTTTCGTGTAGCAACCGATGGCTCCACCAATAACACTGCCGCACACCCCGGCATGCTGGAGATGCGCAGTTGTTCCAAATCCTGCTCGATAGCCGTTGCAAAAACGCCGTCCAGTTGCGGCATCTCAGCAACGCGGCGCAACAAGTCCACATAACTCAGGGCATAGCTGACCGCCAAAGAATCAAATCGCCCGCGAGCCTCACTGACGAAACTCTCAAACTGATGACAAATACGGGCAATAAGCGGCAAGCCGAAAGTGCCGCCTGAGCCCTTAAGACTATGAACGTTACGATAAAGCTCATCAAAAGCGTTCGCCACACCCCGTTCCAGAGCCAATACACCGTCTTCAAGAAGGTCGCACCGTTCAGGCAGTTCCACCACGAATTCGTCGCGCATCCCGGCAAGTAATAGAGCAAAGTCAGCATTCATCAAAAAATCTCTTTTATTTTTAAACTCGCATTTATTAGAAAGTCTAACTCATTACGTGAATGAATCAGCATCGAGAACACTGCTCAACAGCTCAACGGGTTGGTTCGCGGTCATGCGTTATTTTCCGGCTCGGAAAACTGATCGCGAATCTTGAGGATTCCGGGTAATTGCTCCAAAAACACAGTCACCAGATCAGGATCAAAATGCGTCCCCCGATTTTCCTTGATCAGGTCAACGGCCGCTTCAACCGTCCACGCCTCTTTGTAGGGCCGTACCGAAGTCAACGCATCGAATACATCAGCCAGCGCCGCAATTCGCCCGACCAGCGGGATAGCCTCACCGGACAGGCCGTAAGGATAGCCGCTGCCGTCCCATTTTTCATGGTGCGTAAGCGCAATTTCGCCGGCGCACTTCATCAACTCGGAATCATCGCCTTCGAGAATATTGGCGCCGATGACGGCATGGGTCTTCATGATTTCCCATTCTTCGGGTTCGAATTTGCCGGGCTTAAGCAGGATATGGTCGGGAATGCCGATTTTCCCGATGTCGTGCATGGGACTGGCATGTAACATTAGTTCGCAATCGGCCTCATTCCAACCGATGGATTTTGCCAACAAGGCCGAGATGTGGCTCATCCGCAGAATATGGTTGCCGGTTTCGTTATCGCGATATTCGGCGGCGCGGCCCAGCTGTTGTACAACCTGTAACCGGGTGCGACGCAGCTCGTCGGTACGCGTCTGCACCATTTCATTCAACACGGCTTTTTGATCGTAAAGCATACGATGCATCAATTGTGCATCAAGCATATTGCGCACTCGCGCCAGCAGCTCATTGCAATAAAAAGGTTTGGTGATGAAATCGCGCGCACCTGAATTAAGGGCTCGCAGCAAAAAATCCTGACCATGCTGTGCGGTGAGTATCACTACGGGCGGAAATAGCGGGTCGTCAAGCGCCTTGAGTTGTTCCATCACCTCAAAACCATCCAGATGAGGCATATTAATGTCCAACAAAATCAGGTCGGTACGGGCCTGTCGGTAAAGCTCCAATACCTGCCTGGAATCCTGTACCAACACCAGATTACTATAGCCTTGAGCCGACAACATTTTATCCAGTAATTTCAGGTTTACCGACTCATCATCTACAATGAGAATACGTGCGACCTCCTTCTTGTACATGATGTTTACCTTATATTTATCTCTGATCGGTCTGCCGTGATTGTAGATCAACGCGCCAACTTTTCAAACTTTAACGCTCATTTTTGATCGACTTGGTAAATCCGTTTACGACTACAAGGATGGAGGGGATAAAGCATTGCATGCGCAAATGCAGAGGCGGTTGCCGACGACGAAGGGGATCTAGTCGCAACTCCTACATGCCAAAAAAAATGTAGCCGGTAATGACCGCCACGCCGATTACAGCCAGTTTGAGTTTATTGACCAAAGACTGCTCCCGCCAATAATAAAGCCAACTTGCTTTCTGATGCGCACAGGCTGCCAACAGATTGTCTTTACAACGCCGGTAAAAAGACGGCAGCACCCGCAACAGCCGGTAAAGTCCATAGACGGCAGAAGACGCTATGACATAAAAAACAATAACCTGGGTTTGATGAAGATCGGTATGAAAAAGATGTTCGATAAGGTGATCAAGATTGGACTCGATAAACTCAAAGGTAAGATGGATGATCTCGAGGAGATGCTCGAACAGAAAATGAACCAGTTCGAACAATAAGCCGAATGCGACATCAGGGGCAGCGATAAAGGCTATGATAGCGGCCAGGATCAATCCTCTAACCCTGATTTGTTGCGATCGTTTTTTAGCGACATGTGCGGCCAATAATTCGCGGTCTTCATCTTTCATATTGATGAAATGCGTGCCGACAAAATAAGGATACTGACTGCCGATGCTTTTGCAATAAACAACCTTGCCGTAAGTCACGATGGCAGTCATGCCGGATGCCAGCAGTATTTTGATGACCAGACAGTCGCCTTCTTCAAGCGCATCTTCACAATCAAAAGCCATGCCGCTTGCACTGATGTTAACGTTGCGGGTTTCGCTTTCATTAGATTGAAAGTCCGGCGCCATGATATCCGGCAAGTTTTTTTCCAGCCTCGGCAATAGCAATGCCGAATCCTGAGACACCTTTTCAAGACCTGTAGACGATGAAAGGGTGCTTGAAATATTATCGAAAACAGGTTGCGGTTCGGTCAGCAGTTTTTCATCTATTTTTTGGTAAAACAGATTAACTTCATCATAAATTCGAAAAAAAACTCTTCGGTTTTTATTTTTCGTCACGTTGATCTTATCCATAATCTACAACCTCTAAACTTTATATTGCCAGGATTTGAATACCCTTATCACACTTCAATCGTTACACGCTGTCCAGGAAACCCTCAAGTAGGCACCTTTAGACGGCGGCACGAGAGAGCTTTATAGCACAATCCGTTCGTCCGCTACTTTCACGAAGCTTTCACTCTATTGAATTAATATAATTATTCACCTGGTGTTCTCGGCAACTGCTCCATGCCGTCATTCTTGTCTCTGTGTTAAATAATTCTTTAGCCTGATTCCGATAATGCCTTCACAGTCTACTGCACCTGATGCGCTCCCGTTGTGGCGGAAAGCGCCTTAGGTTTCCATTTTTACCCTCCATGTTTTCATGGACGGTGCGTAACATCGGTTAATAAAACGCTTTTAACCTACCCAAACTCTGGCGTTTTTAAACAGACGCATCCACGCGCCATATTCATTCCAGTCATCCGGGTGCCATGAGTTTTGCACCGTTCTGAAGCAGCGCTCCGGGTGCGGCATCATAATCGTAAACCGCCCGTCCGTGGTGGTCAGTCCGGTAATGCCGAACGGCGAACCATTGGGGTTGGCGGGAAATTCCGTGGTTAATTCGCCATAGTTATCGACATAACACAAGGCAACAGCGCCCGCCTCCAGCGCAACCGCCGGATCCACTGCGAATTCCGCACGCCCTTCGCCATGCGCAATGGCGACCGGCATTCTGGAACCTTCCATACCGGCAAACAGGATGGACGGCGATTTTTGCACTTCAACCAAGGCCACCCGCGCTTCAAACTGTTCCGAGGTGTTGCGCATGAAACGCGGCCAATGTTCCGCGCCGGGAATAATGTCTTTTAATCCCGACATCATCTGGCAACCGTTACAAACACCCAAGCCGAAAGTGTCGGGTCGCTGGAAAAATGCGGCGAATTCATCGCGGCAACGCGAGTTGAACAAAATCGATTTTGCCCAGCCGCCGCCCGCGCCCAGTACGTCGCCGTAGGAGAAACCGCCGCAGGCAACCAGGCCGGTGAAATCAGCCAAGCTCACCCGGCCATGAACAATATCGCTCATGTGTACGTCGATACTGGTAAATCCGGCGCGGTCGAATGCCGCCGCCATTTCCACATGGCCGTTAACGCCCTGCTCCCGCAGTATCGCGACTTTGGGTCTTATTGCGTTTTTAAACAGCGCTGTCACGTCGTCGTTAACATCAAAGGTCAACGCAACATTCAAGCCGGGATCCTGATCATCGGCGATGCGTTCAAACTGCTGCTGCGCGCATTCCGGGTTGTCGCGCAAGGCCTGCATCTGGTAGCTGAGTTCGGACCAGCTGCCCTGCAATTCGGCCCGGCCGGCGGAATAAACAACCTCGCCCAAATGGCGAACGGTCAGTTGCTGTTCTTCCATGACCTTGCCTATGACATAAATGCAATCGATCAGGCCCGATTGTTTTAACAGCTCCACGACGTCCTTACAGTCGCTCTGACGTACTTGCAATACCGCGCCCAACTCTTCATTAAACAATGCCGCCAGCACATCATCGCCCAGGCTATCGAGCGTCAGGGTCACGCCCAATCGGCTCGCGAACATCATTTCCGCCACCGTAGCCAGCAAGCCGCCATCGGAACGGTCATGGTAGCTAAGCAGTTTGTCTTGGCTATTAAGCGTTTGTATCGCATCGAAGAAGGCTTTCAGCAGGCCCGCTTCATCCAGGTCGGGACAGCTATCGCCGAGCTGGTTATAAACCTGCGCCAATACCGAACCGCCCAAACGGTTTTTACCCGCGCCCAGATCAATCAGGATCAAGGCGCTGTCTTCATCCGGTACGCGGCGCAGTTGCGGGGTCAGGGTAAGGCTAATATCGGCAACCGGCGCAAACGCGGTAATCACCAATGACAACGGCGCAGTCATGGTTTTTTCGGCGGAATCATCTTTCCACACGGTTTTCATCGACAAGGAATCCTTGCCCACCGGTATCGCGATACCCAGCGCCGGACACAGTTCCATGCCTACC
The DNA here is from genome assembly GCF_000190755.2 of Methylobacter tundripaludum SV96. Taxonomy (GTDB): domain Bacteria; phylum Pseudomonadota; class Gammaproteobacteria; order Methylococcales; family Methylomonadaceae; genus Methylobacter_A; species Methylobacter_A tundripaludum. The sequence continues at coordinate 126,206 of NZ_JH109153.1, forward strand.
GCCTTGACGGTATCGAACAATGCCGCATCTTCGCCCTGGTAACCGGCCGCGGCCATCCAGTTGGCGGACAATTTTATTTTCTTCAGCGAATCTATGCTGGCGGCGGCGATATTGGTGATGGCCTCGCCTATCGCCATACGCCCGGATGCCGGAGCATCGATCACCGCGATCGGCGAACGCTCGCCCATCGCCATCGCCTCACCGGTCACGGCATAAAATCCCGTTGCAGTGACGGCGACATCGGCCACCGGCACCTGCCAGGGACCGACCATTTGATCCCGCGCAACCAGTCCGGTGACCGAGCGGTCGCCGATATGGATCAAGAAGCTCTTATCGGCGACGGCCGGGAATGACAAGACGCGCTTGACCGCCTCGTCCAGCGTGATGCCGCTGAAATCCAGTGACTTGGTGTTGGGTTTAACATGCTCGACATTACGGTGCAGCTTGGGCGATTTGCCGAATAATACCGACATCGGAATATCGACCGGCTTGTCGCCCAACAACTCGTCGCCGAGCGTTAAATGCTCTTCTTCGGTCGCCTCGCCGATCACCGCAAACAGGCAATGTTCGCGCTCGCAAAAAGCGGTAAATAGTTCCAACGATTCGGGTTTAATCGCAACCACATAACGTTCCTGCGCTTCGTTGCACCAGATCTGCATCGGCGACATGCCTTTATCGGCATTATGCACATTGCGCAATTCAAAGCGGCCGCCGCGATCGCAGTCGTGAATGATTTCCGGCACCGCGTTGGACAAACCGCCCGCGCCAATATCATGAATGGAGACTATCGGCGTATCGTTGCCCATGGCATTGCAGTGATTAATGACTTCCTGACAACGGCGTTCCATTTCGGGATTTTCCCGTTGCACCGAGGCAAAATCGAGGTCTTCCGAACCTTCGCCGGAAGCCTGCGAGGAAGCGGCACTGCCGCCCAGCCCGATTAACATAGCCGGGCCGCCCAGGATGATGATCAACGAACCGGCGGGGATCGGGTGTTTATCGACCAGCATCGGCCGGATGTTACCCATGCCGCCTGCGATCATGATCGGTTTATGATAGCCCCGAAATTCATTGTCCTTGCCCGGTACGGATTGCTCAAAGCTGCGGAAATAACCGGCCAGATTGGGTCGGCCGAATTCATTATTAAAGGCTGCGCCGCCGAGCGGACCTTCCAGCATGATGGTTAACGCCGAGGCGATACGTTCCGGCTTGCCGTTATCCGCTTCCCAGGGTTGCGGGAAGCCGGGTATTTTCAAATGCGATACGGAAAAACCGGTTAAACCGGCTTTGGGCGAAGAACCGCGACCGGTCGCTCCTTCGTCGCGAATCTCACCGCCGGAACCGGTTGCCGCGCCCGGATAAGGCGAAATGGCGGTAGGATGATTATGGGTTTCCACCTTCATCAGCAAATGCGCGTCTTCTTCGACATAGCCGTATTCGCCGGTCTGGGGATTGCGTAAAAAAACCTGCGTAGTTGAACCTACCGCTACCGAGGCGTTATCGCTGTAGGCTGACAAGATGCCTTCCGGGCTTTTTTCCGCAGTATTGCGGATCATTTTGAACAGGGATTGCGCTTGCTCTACGCCGTCAATCGTCCAGTCGGCATTAAAAATCTTGTGTCGGCAATGCTCCGAATTGGCTTGGGCAAACATCATCAATTCGACATCGGTCGGATTCCTGCCCAACGTTTGAAAGCTCTCGGTCAGATAATCGATTTCATCATCGGACAAGGCCAGACCCAGTTCCGTATTGGCGCTAACCAGCGCGTCGCGTCCCTGTACTGTTATAGCAACATGCAGTAACGGCTTGGGCTGATGCTGAACGAACAGTTCAGGTTCGATGTCGCCGTCCAAAACGGTTTGGGTCATACGGTCATGCAATAACACTTTCACAGATGCCGATAACGGCCCATCGACATCCAACGTGTACTCAATACCCCGTTCGATCCGTTTAACCTCGGATAATCCGCAACGTTGGGCAATTTCGGTCGCCTTGCTGGACCAGGGTGAAATCGTGCCTGGGCGCGGCACGACCAGTAAACGTGCGCCCGGAACATCAACGCCTGCTTCCGTGGAACCGTAAGCCAGCAGCTGTTTTAAAATCCCGGTTTGACGGTCATCCAAGTCATTATCAATATCCACAAAGTGCATAAACCGCGCTGAGACGGCCTTGATTGCGGGTTCTATAGCCTGAAGTTCGGCCAGCAATTTATTAATACGGAAGACAGAAAGCGCGGAAGTTCCAGAGATTTTTAACATGGGTAAAAAAGATTCAAATTAAAGGCGAAAGACGAAAGGCGAAAGGCAAAAGGGTTTTTTAACCTTTCACCTTTCGCCTTTCGCCTCATAAATCACTTAGCCAAATCAGCTTTGATAGTGTCGTGCAAAAGCGTCAGCAAACTTAAACTCGTCTCGTCAGCCACCGGTTTTTGTTCTTTGTTCAAGATAACAACATCGGTCTGCCGGTTGTTTTCCACTAATTTAAGAACATACTCTTGTTCAGTGACTTCAAACCCTTTGAAAAAAAACTGGACCTCGTCCCAAACGGAACCGTCTTCCACTTCCTTTTTATTCGGGTCATATTGGACATCAAACCGCCCTTCGTCCTGATTGCGATTGGTCACTTCAATAGACTTTCTGCTTAATGCTTTACCCACCATACGCCATGCTATTGCTGAGGGCGCACCGATGCGCAAGCGCTTTGTTCCCTCACCCGCGTCAACCAGTTCAACCTGAGTTAATTTCCGGTCTACAGTCGGAGCTGTTTCAGTTGGCGGGACAGCGGCGGCGACATCAGGGCTTTCAGCAACCGGAGCGGCGGCAGGAACGTTTGCGATTGAATCGCCTGCAAGATCGGGCGGCATGATCAGCGGTGGAATTTCAGTCGTAAACTGATAATCTTTTTCTTTATCCGGAAATAAATTCTTTATAGTGCTGCAGGCCGATACATTGACCAAAACAGCAACGATAATAAGCGACCTGATTTTAGTTTTCATAATCTGTGTTAAATAACTTCGGCCTGACGCATTGCGTCACGAACCGCATCAAAGCAATCTTCGGTCAACCACGTCAACGGTAAACGAATGCCCTTCCCCATCAAGCCCATTTCGGCAACCGCCCATTTAACGGGAATCGGGTTAGACTGAATAAACAGGTTTTTGTGCAACGCGGCTAGTTTTTTGTCGATAGCTAAAGCGTTTTCTTCATCGCCCACTATCGCCAACATAATCATTTCATGCACCAGCTTTGGCGCGACATTGCCCGTTACGGTAATGCTGCCGTTGCCGCCCAACAAACAAAACTCGCGACTGGTCGCATCGTCGCCGGTATAAATCGCAAAATCGTCACCGGTCAGATCGCGGATTTTTTTAACTCTGGACAAATCCCCGGTCGCCTCTTTAACGCCGACGATATTCTTGACATGAGACAGGCGTCCAACGGTTTCCGGCAGCATATCGCAAGCGGTACGTCCCGGCACATTGTATAAAATCTGGGGAATGTCGACGGCATCGCTAATGGCTTTGTGATGCAGGTACAAGCCTTCCTGAGTCGGCTTGTTGTAATAGGGGGTAACAATCAGACAGGCATCGGCGCCGGCTTCTTTGGCCAGGCGGGTCAGGTTGATCGCTTCGGTAGTTGAGTTTGCACCGGTTCCGGCAATAACCGGTATCCTGCCGCCGACATATTCAACAATCGACTTGATCACATCGCAGTGCTCGTGCTCATCCAGCGTCGCCGACTCGCCTGTGGTGCCGACGGCAACCAGGGCATCGGTCCCTTCTGTGATATGAAATTCCACCAGCCTTCTTAAGCTTTCCTTGTCCACCGCACCGCGTTCATCCATCGGTGTTACTAAAGCGACGATACTACCTTGAATCATGAAATCTCTCGATCAGAATTAATGCTGTTACAAAATTGTCGCCATTATAACAAGCAAATAACTAAAACTCAGCCTGATACGTAATTTTACGGGTATTTAGCTAAAAACCGATCCAGCGCATTGGCGAAATCCTGCTTGTCTCGCTGTCCAAGAGGCGGAGGCCCTCCCGATGTTTGTCCTGCACTGCGCATTTCCTCCATAAAATCACGCATGGCTAATCGCTCCCTGATATTTTCTTTAGTATAGAGCTCGCCTCTGGGATTAATGGCATGGGCATTTTTGGCTATCACTTCAGCCGCCAGCGGAATGTCAGCGGTTATCACCAGATCATTTTTCTGCAAGTGTTTGACAATGTAATTGTCAGCTACATCGAAGCCGCCCGAGACCTGCACCGCACTGATAACTTTGGATGGCGGTATGGTTAAAAACTGATTGGCCACCAATGTCAGCGGCAACCGCCTTCGTTCCGCCGCGCGAAATAAAACATCTTTAATCGCATTAGGACACGCGTCCGCATCAACCCAAATCCTCATAATCAAGCTCTTTATCCAGTTAATTTTGCTGCAAATGTTAATATAGTGCGTTATAATACTCTGATAAACAAACACATTTCTCCGCGCTTACGCGCCTTCTAGCTTCCAACAGGTAAATCCATGTCCAATGATGTTTCTACATTACCCTCTTTTAGTGATTTAGCTCTGATTGAACCGGTGCTAAGAGCACTGAAAGATGTCGGTTATGAAACACCTTCGCCCATACAAGCACAAACCATCCCGCTCCTACTGCAAGGCAAAGACGTTCTGGGGCAAGCACAAACAGGCACCGGTAAGACCGCCGCCTTTGCATTACCCATTTTGTCGCGCATCGACCTCAAGCAAAAAGACCCGCAAGTGCTGGTTCTGGCGCCAACTCGCGAACTGGCCATTCAGGTGGCAGAAGCGTTTCAACGTTATGCCGCGCACTTAAAAGGTTTCCATGTTCTGCCTATCTACGGCGGACAAGACTACACTACCCAGCTACGCCAGCTAAAACGCGGCGCTCATGTGGTTGTCGGCACACCAGGCCGGGTTATGGATCACATGCGTAAAGGCACGTTAAACCTGAAAGGTCTCGGCTTTCTGGTTCTTGATGAAGCCGACGAAATGCTGCGTATGGGCTTTATTGATGACGTGGAATGGATTCTTGACCAAATTCCGGAAAAAAGACAAATAGCCTTATTTTCTGCGACCATGCCTTCGGTTATTCGCAAAATCGCTCAGCAATATCTTAATGAGCCTGAACATATCACCATCAAAGTCACCACCGCATCCGCTGAAAACATACGCCAACGCTATTGGCTGGTCAGCGGTGTACATAAGCTGGACGCGCTAACCCGGATTCTGGAAGCGGAAACGTTTGACGGCATGATTATCTTTGTCAGAACCAAAACTTCAACCGTTGAGCTGGCAGAAAAACTGGAAGCGCGCGGTTATTCCGCCGCCGCGATTAACGGCGACATGTCTCAAGCGTTACGTGAGCGCGCCATTGCCAACCTGAAAAACGGCAAACTGGACATCTTAATAGCGACTGACGTTGCTGCTCGCGGACTGGACGTAGACCGTATCACCCACGTCGTTAACTACGACATTCCTTACGATACCGAATCTTATGTTCACCGTATCGGCAGAACAGGACGCGCAGGACGCACCGGCGACGCCATTTTGTTTATTGCCCCCAGAGAAAGAAATCTGCTGGCTAATATTGAAAAAGCGACCAAGCAAAAAGTTGAAGAAATGGGCTTGCCTTCAACCGAGGTCATTAACAATAAACGTATCTCTCGCTTCAAACAAAACATTACCGATACGCTGGCCGCAGAAGAGCTGAGCTTTTTCAGCCAACTGTTGGAACAATACCAACAAGAGCACAATGTAACCGCATTGGAAATAGCCTCCGCACTGGCAAAACTGGTTCAGGGCGAAACGCCTTTGTTACTGCAAAATCTGCCTAAAAAATCTAAAGACAGCCGGGACGACAGACCGTCCAGGGACGATAGATCGGCAAGACCCGACAGGCCGCAAAAAGACCGCAAGCCAAAGCGCGCATTCGGCGGCGGAGCGGATATTGAAATGGAAACGTACCGGATTGAAGTCGGCCACACCCATGGCGTAAAACCCGGTAACATCGTTGGCGCCATAGCCAATGAAACCGGTATTGACGGCGACCATATCGCCCGCATCAGAATCCAGGACGACTACAGCACCGTTGAATTACCGGCAGGCATACCGAAAGAATTGTTTGAGGAATTGAAAAAAGTCAGGGTAGCCGGACAGCAACTTAACATCTCCAAAATGAGTGAAGGCGCTAAAAAAGCGGCGAAAGACGACGATAGCGCTAAAAAAGTGGATAAAAGCAAAAAAAGGGTCGGTTCACCATCCAGACGGGCAAAGCCAAAAGCGGCTGAATAACCTACAACGTTGTGAAAGACCGGCTGCCTCATACGCATCCGGTTAAACAGATTCAATCAATAACATTGCTTAACCAGCCACGAAGAAAGCCAAGGTAAAAACTTAGCGCTCTTCGTGGTTTTATGCTTTTAGTTAATACACTTACTGATTCCAAATACACCCCCCTCCGGCTTTTTCAATAGCCTCCAGACGTTGTTGATGCGCGTTTAATTCCTCTTCCGTACAACGTATGATTTTTAATGCGGGACGATCCGCAGACAAATGTTTAATCTCCCTATTAACAGCCGCCCCTTCCTGCCTTCCCTGCCCTTCATCCAGCAACGAAGACTGTCCGCCAGTCATCAATAAAAACACATCGGCCAGAATCTCGGCATCCAGCAATGCGCCATGCAGATCGCGGTGGCTGTTATCGATCCCATACCGCTTACACAGCGCATCCAGACTATTACGCTGTCCAGGGTGTTTTTTTCTGGCATAGGTCAGCGTGTCGAATACTTTGCTGTAATCCGTGACCGTTCCCGTCTGACTATTCAGCCGTGAAAATTCATAATTGATAAAACCGACATCAAACGGCGCATTATGAATGACTAACTCGGCATCCTGAATAAAGGCAATAAAGTCCTTAACAACATCCGCAAAACAAGGCTTATCCTCCAAAAACTGGTTGGTAATGCCATGAACCTCAATAGCACCGTCATCAATTATCCGCTCTGGATTAATATAGGTATGGAACCGCTTGCCGGTTAAGCGGCGATTAACCAGCTCCACGCAGCCAATTTCAATAATTCTGTGTCCTTCCTGCGGATTTAAGCCGGTCGTTTCGGTATCGAGAACTACCAATCGATTTGTAAATGTTCGTTTATCCACACGTCACCTTAAGACTTTTATTAATCATTTTTTAGTATAAATTTTTTAAGCCGACATTACTTATTAATTTTTCAAAGCCAATCGATCACCTTCGCCCCAACAAAAGTCAATCCTATCCTTTACTGTTTTTCTGTTAGAATTTAATCATACCGTTTAGCGTGACCTTTCCGCACATTACAGAAGACATTGTTATGACCATCAAAAAAACCCAGCCCGATAGAAATAAACTGGATCAAATCGTGACCGATGCCAGGCGCAATCAGGAACTCAGGGAGCAGTCTTATCGCGGTCAGGCTCTTAAGTTATACCCTTGGGTATGCGGTCGATGCACCCGCGAATTCGATCATAAAACCCTGACCGAATTGACCGTGCATCATAAAAACCATAACCACGACGACAATCCATCCGACGGCAGTAACTGGGAATTATTGTGCCTTTATTGCCATGATAATGAGCATTCACGATACGAAGAAACCCGCTTTGACAGCTCAAAATCGGGTAAATCCACCGCGCCTGTCGCCACCCACAACCCGTTCGCAGATCTAAAATCCCTACTGGGTAGCAAGAAATAATAAGCGTTGGACATTATTTGAAACGCGTTTGCCTTTGATAAAAGCCTCGTCGCTGAACTTCAAAGCCGTTTTTACAACCGGATTCGATAAGATAATCCCTGAACTGGGGATAATGCTGTTCAAAATAAATACCGTATTTAAAAGGCAACGCAATAGGTAACGCCGATTCCCCAAGAAACAATTCTACAAACTCATCATCCTCGGCATTACCTGACTTATTAAACGAATGCACCACCTGCCCATCAAGAAAAAAACTGTCGCCCTTTATAAAACAAAGCGTTATTTTAAGATGGTTGTTTCTTTTTAACGCCTGATTACTACAAATGGCGATACCTTGTTTACTAATGTTAAGTATTTTTACCGGCTGCTCGCGGTGAAAGAAAACCGGCGTTTTTTTCAAAACAGCATTGATGTCGGTTCTTTCGTACCGTACTTGTTTTCGGGCCGCTTTTTCCACCATGACGTCTACTCCAGATGCGTTTGATTTACCCAAATTCCCTTTCCAAATAAAGCATCTTCATAGAAATCGCTGATGGTTTTAAAGGCCATGTTGAAAAGGAATTATCCATTGAGAACAAGTTGATAGCAACTCAACTTGTTCTCAATAATAAGGTCAAAGCTAACGTTCATCTATTCGTATCATTACCTAAAAATTAGGCGCAATGGTCTGTTCTTGGCGGCTACTTCAAATTTTCAATCAATACATCAGCAAACTCGCTACATTTGACTTCTGTCGCCCCTTCCATCTGCCGGGCAAAATCATAAGTCACCCGTTTACCGGCAATAGCGACATCCATGGCATTAATGACCGCATCGGCGGCTTCTGTCCAGCCCATATAGCGCAACATCATTTCGCCGGACAGGATCAATGAACCGGGATTCACTTTATCCAAATCGGCGTATTTCGGTGCCGTGCCGTGCGTGGCCTCAAAAACAGCGGTGCCGGTTTGATAATTGATATTGCCGCCGGGTGCAATGCCGATGCCGCCGACTTGCGCGGCCAAGGCATCGGATAAATAGTCGCCGTTCAAATTCAATGTAGCGATCACATCGAAGTCTTCAGGCCGGGTCAAAACCTGCTGCAAGGTAATGTCGGCGATAGAGTCTTTAATTAAAATGCGCCCCTTTGCCAGCGCTTCGGCCTGAACCTTGTTTGCCGCCTCTACGCCAAACTCGGCACGGGTTTTTTCCCAGTGTCCCCAGGTATAGACGTGCTCGGGATATTCGCGCTCCGCCAACTTATAAGCCCAATTACGAAACGCCCCTTCGGTAAATTTCATAATGTTGCCTTTATGTACAATCGTCAGGGATTTGCGTTTATTGGTGACGGCATACTCGATAGCGGAGCGAATCAGGCGCTCTGTGCCTTCCTGCGAGACCGGTTTTATGCCGATGCCGGAAGATTCCGGGAATCGGATTTTTGCGTATTGCTTGGGGAAATTTTCTTTTAACAGTGTTAGAAAAATCTTTACATCGTCGCTGCCTTGTTCAAACTCGATACCGGCGTAAATATCCTCGGTATTTTCCCGAAAAATCACCATATCGACGGCTCCGGGATTTTTTACCGGCGAAGGTACGCCCTGAAACCATCTGACTGGCCGCAAACACACATACATATCCAGTAATTGGCGCAAAGCCACGTTCAGAGAACTGATGCCGCCCCCTACCGGCGTGGTCAACGGGCCTTTAATGGACACCAGATAATGCTTGCAAGCCTCGACGGTTTCATCGGGAAGCCAGGTATCAAACAAGCGGTGGGATTTTTCTCCTGCATACACTTCCATCCAGTGAATTTTCTTTTGCCCGGAATAGGCGCTTGCAACGGCCGCATCCAAAACACGAACGGCGGCGCGCCAAATATCCGGCCCGGTACCGTCGCCTTCAATAAATGGAATAATCGGATTATCCGGCACGACCAGCTTGCCGTTTTGTAGAGTGATAGCGCTGCCGTTTGCGGGTGGGTTGAGTGTGAGACTAGCCATAACAACTCCTTCAAATAATATTGAGCAATGTTGCGCAAGGTAGCGACGTCGGACCGCACCAACAGTAGGCGCATTAGGCGACGTCTCCATGGACTTAACGCATCATAGCAAAAGGCTGGCGATTTGCACCATTTAACCACTGCAGCTGGATAAACACAGGCCTAAAGCACTATAATTTACACAATGATCTGTTTTTTTTAAACTTGGAGAAATGAATGCACGCAGTTACGTTGATAAAAGGTGATGGAATTGGCCCATCAATAATGGATGAAGCTGTTAAAGTTATTGACGCGTCCGGCGTAAAAATTCAGTGGGAAGAAGCGTTTGCCGGTTTGGCCGCTTTTGAACAATTCGGCACGCCGCTGCCGGATGAAACCATGGCATCAATAGACAGAACCCGTCTGGCATTTAAAGGCCCGTTAACCACGGTTGTCGGCGGTTCCGGGTTTAGAAGCATTAACGTGGCATTGCGGCAGAAGTATGAGCTGTATGCCAACGTCCGTCCCGCCAAAAGCTGGGCAGGCGTAAAAACCCGCTATGACGATGTCGATATTGTTATCGTCAGGGAAAATACCGAAGGACTCTACGCGGGGCTTGAGCATTATCTAACCCCTAAAAAAGACATCGCAGAAAGTCTGGCCGTCGTCACCCGAACCGGTTCGCAACGCGTGATCGACTATGCTTTTAAATACGCGCAGGATAACAACCGTAAAAAAGTAACCGTTTGCCATAAAGCCAATATCTTAAAATTTACCCAGGGACTGTTTCTGGATGTCGCCCGGGAAACAGCCGTGCGCTACCCCGACATTCAGTTTGACGAAAAAATCATTGATGCATCCTGCATGCACATGGTGATGGACCCGTCGCAGTTTGACGTCATCGTCTGCACCAACATGTTCGGCGACATCCTGTCCGATTTGACCGCAGGTCTGGTGGGCGGACTGGGCTTGATCCCCGGCGCCAATATCGGTAACGATGCGGCCTTGTTTGAAGCCGTACACGGCAGCGCGCCCGACATCACCGGGAAAAACCTGGCTAATCCTACCGCTGTGATCATGGCAGGCGTGATGATGCTGGATCATCTCGGCGAACACGAAGCGGCCGCTAAAATAAAAGCAGCGGTTGAAAAAGTGGTTAATGAAGGCAAGTTTGTTACGCCGGATCTAAATCCGCAATCCAAATGCGGAACCATTGAAATGGGCAATGCGATTGTTGAGGCGATGAAGTAAAACGGCATCGTTCCCACGCTTCCGGGCGTGGGAACGCAGTCATGGACGCTCCAGCGTCCACTACTGATGTTGAATGCGACGCTGGAGCATCGCTTACCGCATTCCCACGCCGGAGCGTGGGAACGATAAAATGTTTTAAACCCTCTTCCAGGAACTCCCCATGCTAGAACAATACCGCAAACACGTAGCAGAACGCGCCGCCGAAGGCATCGTACCCAAGCCGCTTGATGCAGAGCAGGTTGCCGCTTTGGTCGAGCTGATTAAACAACCGCCCGCAGGAGAAGAGCAATTCGTACTCGATCTGTTGGCTAACCGCGTTCCTGCCGGTGTTGACGAGGCGGCTTATGTTAAAGCGGGATTCCTGGCAGCCATCGCAAAAGGCGAAATCAGCTCACCGATTCTGGATGCGGCGCGCGCCACCGAATTGCTGGGCACCATGCTGGGCGGTTATAACATCGCGCCGTTGATCGATCTGCTGGATAACCAAGCGCTGGCTCCGATTGCCGCCAAAGCGCTGTCCCATACCCTGCTGATATTCGATGCTTTCCACGATGTGCAGGAAAAAGCCGATGCAGGGAACCCATTCGCCAAGCAGGTGCTTAATGCCTGGGCGGAAGCGGAATGGTTCACCAGCAAGCCCAAAATGCCTGAAAAACTCACGGTGACCGTGTTTAAAGTAACCGGCGAAACCAATACCGACGATCTGTCACCGGCTCCCGATGCCTGGTCGCGCCCCGACATTCCGTTACATGCCAAAGCCATGCTGAAAATGCCGCGCGAAGGCATTACCAACGCCGAACAGCAAATCGTCGAACTCAAGCAAAAAGGCTTTCCGGTCGCTTATGTCGGCGATGTGGTCGGCACCGGTTCTTCGCGCAAATCGGCGACCAATTCGGTATTGTGGTTCATGGGCAATGACATTCCGTACATCCCCAACAAGCGCGAAGGCGGCGTTTGCATCGGCGGCAAAATCGCGCCGATTTTCTTTAACACCATGGAAGACTCAGGCGCCCTGCCCTTTGAATGCGATGTGACCCAAATGGCGATGGGCGATGTGATCGACATTTATCCGTATGCGGGCGAAGTTAAGCGTCACGACAGCGGCGAACTGATCTGCAAATTCGAACTGAAAACCGATGTGATCCTGGACGAAGTACGCGCCGGTGGCCGTATTCCGTTAATTATCGGCCGGGGTTTGACTGACCGTGCGCGTAAGGTGCTGGGCTTGGCCGCATCCACGGTTTTTAGCCGTCCGGTTGACGCCAAAGACAGCGGCAAAGGTTATACGCTGGCGCAAAAAATGGTCGGCAAGGCTTGCGGCGTTGCGGGTGTTCGTCCCAACACTTACTGCGAACCGCACATGACAACCGTGGGTTCCCAAGACACCACCGGACCCATGACTCGCGACGAGTTGAAAGATTTAGCCTGTTTGGGTTTTTCAGCCGATCTGGTGCTGCAATCGTTCTGCCATACCGCGGCATATCCGAAGCCTGTTGACGTCACCATGCAGCATACGCTGCCGGATTTCATTATGAACCGCGGCGGCGTGTCGCTCCGTCCCGGCGACGGTATTATTCATTCCTGGCTGAACCGGATGCTGTTGCCGGATACCGTCGGCACCGGCGGCGACTCGCACACCCGCTTCCCTATCGGCATCTCATTTCCCGCCGGTTCAGGCTTGGTCGCGTTTGCCGCAGCAACCGGCGTGATGCCGCTGGATATGCCCGAATCGGTTTTGGTCCGCTTTAAAGGCGAGATGCAGCCAGGCATTACTTTGCGCGATCTGGTCAATGCGATTCCTTACGTGGCGATACAGCGCGGCTTGCTGACCGTTGAAAAACAGGGCAAGAAGAACGTGTTTTCAGGCCGCATCCTGGAAATCGAAGGCTTGCCGGATTTGAAAGTGGAGCAGGCTTTTGAATTGTCCGATGCCTCGGCCGAGCGTTCTGCCGGTGGCTGCACGGTGCGCTTGAACGAAGCGCCGATCCGCGAGTATCTGAATTCAAACATTACCCTGCTGAAATGGATGATAGCCGAAGGTTACGGCGATGTACGCACCATCGAACGCCGGATCAAAGCCATGGAAGAATGGCTGGCTAATCCGGTATTGCTGGAGCCGGATGCCGACGCGGAATACTTTGAAATCATCGAAATCGACATGAGTGAAATCAAGGAACCGTTGCTGGCCTGCCCCAATGACCCGGATGATGTGAAAACGCTGTCTGCTGTCGCCGGCACTAAAATCGACGAAGTGTTTTTGGGTTCCTGCATGACCAATATCGGTCATTTCCGCGCCGCCGGTAAATTGCTGGAAAAACACCAAGGCGAATTGCCGACCCAATTGTGGGTAGCCCCGCCGACTAAAATGGATCAAACCCAATTAACCGAGGAAGGCTATTACAGCACCTTCGATAAAGCCGGTGCGCGCACCGAAATGCCGGGGTGTTCATTATGCATGGGTAATCAGGCGCGGGTCGCCGAAAACGCTACCGTGGTTTCCACTTCAACACGGAACTTCCCTAACCGTTTGGGTAATGGCGCTAATGTGTATTTGTCGTCGGCAGAGCTGGCGGCAGTATGTTCGATTCTGGGCAAAATTCCGACTTTTGACGAATACATGCACTATGCAAGTCAGATTAACGAAACAGCCGAGGATACCTATCGTTATTTGAATTTTGACCGGATGGATAGTTATCGGCAAAAGGCTAACCACGCATAGAACTTAGACTGCTGGATTATTAGACCGAGACTCAGAAGTATCGCACAATTCGTATTAACGTCATCCCGGCAGGGAATGCCGGGAACCAGAACACAGGGATGTGCCAGAGTGAACGTATGGAAAAACAACCGTGCGTATATCGTGTGCTTATAATTATTGCACAAATTGTATCAACGTCATCCCGGCAGGGAATGCCGGGATCCAGAACACAAGGATGTGCCAGAGTGAACGTATGGAAAAACAACCGTGCGTGTATCGTGTACTTATAATCATTACACAAAAATTGTATCAACGTCATCCCGGCATGGAATGCCGGGAACCAGAACACAGGGATGTGCCAGAGTGAACGTATGGAAAAACAACCGTGCATGTATCGTGTGCTTATAATCATTGCACAAATTGCATCAACGTCATCCCGGCAGGAAATGCCGGGAACCAAAACACAGGGATGTGCCAGAGTGAACGTATGGAAAAACAACCGCGTGTATCGTGTGCTTATAATCATTGCACAAATTGCATCAACGTCATCCCGGCAGGGAATGCCGGGAACCAGAACACAGGGATGTGCTACAGTGAACCTATGGAAAAACAACCCTGTGTTTATATTCTTGCCAGCCGCCCTAATGGGACGCTTTATATTGGAGTCACATCCAATCTAATCGGGCGCGTATATCAACACCGTCAGAATTTAATTGCCGGTTTTACTCAGCGTTACAACGTACATAACCTAGTCTGGTACGAACCACACGAGCAACTGGAAAGCGCCATCTTGCGGGAAAAACAACTCAAAAATTGGTCTCGCGTGGCAAAAAAGCGGTTGATTGAATTGACTAATCCCCAGTGGCATGACTTGTCGCCTGATCTGGGGTTGCCATCCCTGGCAGCTGGATCCCGGCATTCCCTGCCGGGATGACAAGCTACATTGGTATCTGTACCCCTCGCTGGGAAACATGCTCCTCCACTTGCAAAAGCAACCATGCCAGAAATAACCTTTCAACAAACAATCACAAAACTGTCCCAAGACAACCCCGGCTTGCTGGAAAAGCAATACAACGGCCTGGTAGCGCAAGGCCACATCCAACACGAGTCCATGCAAATCACCGCCTTACACCACCTGCAAACCTTACTAGACAACTTGCTGGCAACTATCGAGTACGAGCAAAAATCAACACTACATAAACTCATCCTACCCAGACCTGCCAACTACCAAAGCCTCTACATCTACGGCAACGTAGGCCGAGGCAAGTCCATGCTGATGGATTTGTTTTTCGAGGCCTGCCCGATCCGCCAAAAACGGCGGGTGCATTTCCATGCTTTCATGCAGGAAGTCCACGCCTTCATCCACCAATGGCGCAGGAAAAACAACACCGACGCGATTTCCGCCTTGGCAAAACATATCAGGGAATCGGAATTGCTGCTTTGCTTCGACGAGTTTCATGTCTCCGACATAGCCGACGCAATGATTTTGGTGCGGCTGTTCCGCAGGCTGTTCGAATTGGGCATCGTGGTCGTGATCACCTCCAACTGCCATCCAAACGAACTCTATCATGACGGCCTGCAACGCGAGCTGTTCCTGCCTTTTGTCGGACTCCTGCAGGAAAAAGCCAAAGTCATAGAACTGGTTGCAAACCGGGATTACCGGCTCAGCCATTTACATGCGCTGAAGAGCACTTATTACTATCCGCTGGATGAGCAGGCCGCCAACTTCATACGACAAAGTTATAACGAATTGACTAATTTTGCCCCGCTGAAACCGGGCGTTGTGGAGGTATTAGGCAGAAAAGTAGTGCTGTCAGCGGTACACGGCAATGTCGCCCTGACCTCCTTTGATGAACTGTGCATGCACGCCTTAGGCCCGGCCGATTACCTGGAAATCGGCAACCGCTTCGACATCGTGATCCTGGCTGACATCCCCAAACTGACCAACGAAAAATGTAACGAAGCCAAGCGTTTTGTCACGCTGATCGATGCGCTGTACGAGCATAAAGTGAAACTGATCTGCACCGCCGAAGTCCCAGCCCAGGAACTTTACACCTCCGGCGAAGGCTCGTTTGAATTCGAACGGACGGTGTCAAGGTTGATCGATATGCAGTCGGAGAGTTATTTGCATATTGAACATGCCAGCCGTTGAATCTACTGGGACGATTCTTCTCATGACCTACAATTCTAAAAACTCTTGCTGCACATCAATTTCATTATTAATTTCCTCTAGTAATTTTTGAGCTGCTATTTCATCAAATTGCCACTCAATACTACATTCAATAAGCTTGTTTATATTTTCAAAATATTCTGCTTGATTAACAATGGTTGATTGATTTTCATCAATTTCATAAACCCCATCAATTCCGTTATAAGTATTGAAAATAATATCCAGGCCTTCTGAGTATTTAATTTTTTTTATAAAAAATAATTCTATTGATTGACTATGCAATACATTGATTGAATTAGAGATTAATGTATTAAAAACAAATATTTGGGAATTTCCATCTAAATGCCTATGGTAACCTCCAAAATTAAATTTATTATTTCCCCCTAAATCACGAAATAAATTATCACACAATTTTTCAGATAACTCTTTACTTTTGGCATTGATAAGATACAACTTATTCCCTACTAACAATTTTTTTCTTTTTATAATTAACTCTCGGTTAATTTTGTTAGGCATGTTCGTATAAATTGAGTTAAACTCTTTTAATAAATTTTCTAATATGTCTTTTAAAATTGATTGTCTAAAATAGGATGACTCAATATCAGCACATAAAGAAACTAAATTAATATGACTATCAAAGTTTACTTCTTTATAATATTTAAGCAATATTTCTAATTGTTTTCCTTGCATATTTCTACAAATACATAAAGCCGAAAAATACTCCTGAATTGAACGGTGCGCCCATCGAATATAATTACCTTCATGAATCATTAATGGAACTGCATGAGTTAAATCATGAATAATATCGGAGGATATTGCTGTAGGTAACGCTGCTAGTTGTTTTGCCTTATCAACAAATTTAAGCAGCTCATCTTTTGTGTACTCAACCTTTTGTTCTCTGTAGGATAAATACCCTAAATAACGTAACACTTGTTCAAATGCATCAATATCAAGTTTACTTCGTTTATTTCTTTGAAATTCTCCACCTTCTTTAGTCAAGTCATGTGACTCATACAAGGCCTCGAATACTTGACGGTAAAAAATATGCCGTTTCAAAGGAATTATTGCCTTGTACTCGAAAGACTTATAAAGGAGTGAAGTCAGCAATGGATTAACAAGAAATTCTTCGATATTTTTATATTCTGGTTGTTCCAATTTACTGACTAATTTTTCTGCTAAATTATTTTCTGCATACTTCCGTAATAAACAAAATGCTTCTTCTCTTAATAGCGGTTTGATGGTGAAACGTTGAAAATCAGCAAATGCAATCAGCCCTTTTTCGTCCCTAGAGGTTATAAAATACTTATTCTTTGGAGCTTTCGTAATAAAAGTTTGTAAATTTGCTGTTACTTCAGGTCTTTCGCTATCAGCTATTTCATCATAACCGTCAAAGAAAAACACAAACTCTCCTGATTCTAACAAATTAATGATTAAGCTACGCTCACTGCTACCATCAATTTCTGCCAGTTGTTCTATAATAAAATCAAGTAACAATTTTTCTCTTGATAACTTACGAAGTTCGATAAATACCGGCATTCCAGATTTTTGTTTAACACAATTAATAAACAAGTATTTAAGTAAAGTCGACTTACCCATTCCAGCCGTATCGACAATAAGTAGTTTGTTTAATTTATTTACGGTTTTGAGTGGGTATGAATTTATTTTTTCTTCAACTGTTTTATCGCTTCCAGATGTATGCTTCACAAGTGTTAGCGGAATATAATAATCATCAAGGCGTTTTTGTTCATTTTTAAATACTATCGATGTAAATCGTGAATGTCTTTCATATTCATTTTCTAAATATTTCCCATAAGAATTAAAAATATGGTGATAAGTTAGTTTTAGCTCTTCGTTAATTTTTGAAGTTAACTTATCAATAACAGGTTTTAATAAATCAGCTACAGGTTTAGCTAAAACAGCTATTGTGGCGGTAGTTAGTGCCATAAATCCTCCAATTTGGTTAATTTCTAATCATTTGAACATGATCTTTCTTTGTAATAATACCATTTGGAGCTCAAGCTCAGTTGATTTTATTACTTTTGTCGGATGCCAACAACAATCGAACAAAACAGTGTCAGGCCTTGCAATATCACACATAGATACTTTGAATATGCCCTCTTTTGTACTCCAAATTACCGGCGACTAATGAAAGGTTACCCCCGCAAAATATCTTGTTGAAAATAAAATTATAAATTCCTAACCGTGAATAGCGCCGTCGAGCGCCGGGACGACAATATAATTAGGAAAATAACCGATAAAGCCCTATTCTGGTCGGTTTTTCAACCATCACCAACTTCACCGCAACAGCGAAGTTATTCAACCTCCCACCAATTGCACTTACAGGGGCAGCAAGTTTTGAGTTTACACAGTTATCAATCGGTAGATCGCGAGCAATTAGCCAAGGACATCAACGAAATTCATCAACAAGCTTTAGCCAATATCGGCATTGACGATTTTGAGCATTTAACAAGAATGGAACGCTGGGGGAAAATTTGTTCCATCATCGGCTACGGCACGGCCTGGATTTTCCCTAATCCCATTTCCGCGCTGTTAATCAGCCAAGGCAGTTTCACGCGCTGGACACAAGTAGGGCATCCGATTGTTCATAGAGCCTACGACAAAGTTGAAGGTGTCGATAAAAATTACACCAGCAAAAAATTCGCGCAAGGTTGGCGACGGTTTATGGATTGGCCGGACTGGTTTACTGTCGCGGGCTGGCATCATGAGCATGACGTATTGCATCATTACAGTTTGGGTGAAAAAGCCGATCCCAATAATGCGCAACACAATATGGAATGGCTAAGACAATCAGGCCTGCCGATGTGGCTACGCTATGTGATCGTGGCGTTCTTTTCCGGGATATGGAAATTGGTTTACTACACGCCCAGAACCCATAAGGAATTGCACTTAAATTCTGCCAGGCAGCAAGGTGAGCCAAAACCCGTGATGACCCGCATTGGCGCGTGGAGTCTGTTTACCGAACAGGGCAGATCATTCTGGCTGCAAAGTATTTTGCCTTACATCGCCTATCGCTTTGTGTTGCTGCCTTTGCTGTTTTTACCGTTAGGAAGTTTTGCCGCTCTCAGCGTATTAATCAATTCAATTCTGGCGGAAATTTTCACCAATATGCACAGTTTTCTGGTGATGATCCCGAATCATGCCGGGGATGACGTGATGATGTTTGACGAAAAAGCCAAAGGCAAAGGCGAATTTTATCTGCGGCAGATTTTAGGATCAGTGAATTATCCGACGGGTTCTAATTTGAATGACTTCTTTTACGGCTGGTTGAATTATCAGGTCGAGCATCATTTGTGGCCCAATATGCCGTTAAGTCAATATCAAAAAGTGCAACCTCAAGTGATGGCGTTGTGCAAAAAACATAACATTCCTTATCTCCAACAGTCCGTTTTTAAAAGATTGTTGAAAGCGGTGGATGTTATGGTGGGGAAAACTTCGATGTTGAAGCCAGTCGTTGCGTAAATGAGAAAAGCCGGGGCTGTTTTTGCAAGTTGATTGGAGTCAGAGTAAAAACTAATACCTAACCTTGCTCGCAACCGAAGCGAGGTTATTATGCCGTTTTATTTTTCAGCTAACCGGACCGCACCCGGTTAGCTTTTCGTGATGCATGATGAGCGACTCATATACCCCTAATCACATAAGTAGTTACGCAAAAGTTATTTGGAATTTTTTACCGATGTCACTCAGGATTTCCAACACCCACTTTTTCAAGTGTCCGTAACTTTGATAGGCATCAAGCGGCAACCATTCGTACTTAACTTTACGCCAGAGTATTTCGATCAGGTTCAGCTCCGGGCTGTAAGGCGGAAGAAAATGTAAGTACACACCACGTTGTTGCCAGCCCGCCAGCTTTTCTTTGAATACGCCGCTACGATGAATGGAAGCATTATCCAACACCACACAGCACGGCACTTTAGTTTCTTCGTACTTGCCTGCATACGTTTCGACAAACGCATCAAAGGCATTGACAACCGTATCCGTTGTCACCGATTGTTCGGAGCTGTAGAAAAACAGATCATTGCTGCGACTCAAAAAACCTAACACATTCATGCGCTTGCTACGATAGCAGGGTATTTGTCGGGTCTCGCCAATCCGTTGCCATCCATAGGGTACACAGGGTGTCGTGCTAAATCCGGATTCGTCAAAGTAGTAAAGCTTCAATTCCCCATCATCCTCTTGCTGTTTCAAGGCCTTCAGATATGCCTTATCACGTTGGAAATCTGCTTCATTACGCTTTCCCTTCACTGATTGCCGACAACGTTTCCAGGCATAGGCACTTTTTTTAAAATTCGTTTAAAGGTGTCAAGGCTGGCTTCCTTGCCCGTCTCCTCCAGCAATCGTGCTGCGGCGGCCTTGGGCTGGTGTGGGTTTTTGTCAATATAGCCCAGAAAAACGGCTTGTTCCTCAACCGTGAAGCGCACAGGCCTACCGCTTCGTGGACAATCGTAAAGCCCTATTAATCCCTCTGTTTCCCATTTGTCTAACCATGAGCTGACAGTCTCATGCTGGGGCTCAAACAATTCGCTCAGCCGTGCAATTACATACCTTCTATTATTCAATAAGATAGCATGTGCCCGTTGTCTAACCCGGAATAATGGGTGGTTACGATAGGCTTCGGTTAACGTTACTTCCTCTTCCGGGGTCAGTTTGGCGATGAATTTCAGGTGGACTCCTAATTTTTGTCTGTTATTGCAATCGTTTCCAGTTTGACACAATAAATTTACTTCCTAATAACTTTCGCATTACTACTTACCTCCGAATGAACGGATCACGAACACGTTATTCTCGATAATCCTGTTGCTCTACAGCAGCGATGGGACTTGGGTTAACGATCTCTACATTCCAGGCAAGCGAAGCAAAGGCATTCATCTTCACGATGTTCCCGCATGGGTTATGTATGACGCTTTTATTTGCGCATCTTTTGTAATGCTATCCGTGGTTGTTGACCATTACGATAAACGCAACAATGAAACAAACTATAAGCGGTTTGCTGATACATTTCGGGTATTGGGCTGGTGCTTCTTTGCGCTGTCGATTGTTCTGGCGATTGTGCGATAAAGCTGGGCAGATTCGCCTTTAAGCAATCCGCCATGAACGGGGCCTTTAACTCCGGACTTTTCCAATATGCCCGATCTTTTCTGATATTGTGCATTGTTGACGGTTTGCTGGCGCAAAATCCCACTCTACAGCAGTACGAGGCGCATCATTCGAAAACTCCCGGCTTAATCTCAATATAAGTTTTATCCGGTACTCTATCGGCTTTTAAAACGCTGACTTAACTCAATGAGAGGAAACTATGCAGCAAAAAATGATTCTAACGCTCTGTGCGTCGCTGGCTATTTCTGTGGCTTTGGTCAACAATGCCGATGCCGCAAATTGGAAAGATGTGCTTAATGCTGTCAATAGCAACGTCAATGGTCAGGCAAATAATACAGGCCAAGCATTGCAACAGGGTCAACAGGCTGTTAATGCAGCCCAAACGGTGCAGCCCGGCAGTCTGGCCGAGTTATTAATGCAGCGAACAGGCGTGACGGGAGCTCAGGCTCAAGGAGGCGCAGGCGCTTTGTTTCAGATTGCTAAAACCAAGATGTCGACGGATTCATTTACCCAGCTGGAGCAGTCGGTTCCGGGTATGCAGGGAATGCTGGGGGCTGCTGCGCCCGCCCTATCGCAACAGGGTGGTTTGGCGGGACAATTGTCTTCTATAGCAGGCGCTTCGGGTGGAACGGCAGGGAATTTGATTTCTGTGGTTTCCGCTTTTCAGCAGCAGGGCATGTCGCCTGCGATGGTTCAACAGTTTATCCCGGTGGTAATTGATTACGTCAAAGCCCGCGGCAATGACGCTTTGGTAAATACCTTAAGCACTGCATTAATCGGGCGTTGATCTAGAAGAATATCGGACTTCCCACTTAAAGCGGGATGCGCGTATGGCTTAACCATTCGCTCTAAGTCCTTCGACGCTGCCAGGGAGTGCCTTGTCGAAAGGGTAGACGTTTAGCCGTTCATGGTTCGACAAGCTCACCACGAACGGCTGAATCTAAATACTCCATGTTAAATTGAAGATCGAATATCGGCTTTAAGGGCACCGAGACAAATGTACCATCATCCCAACAGGGATACCGAGTTGTATAGGTACCTATGTCATCGTATAGGTTGAGGCTTTCCAAAAGGTCGTAGACTGTACAGCCGCCCATCAAGTATTAAGAATCACTTTCAGTTTTTTACCTGGAGTAAGCGCATTGCTTATGGTCGGTGGATTCCATTTACGCAGGTCTGCGATTGAGACATTAAATTTACGGGAAATTTGTGCCAGCGAATCGCCTTGCTTAACGGTATAACTAATTGAACGAATCCCGGCAGCAGATGCAGCTACAGCCTGTTGATTAGCGGCTTTAATGGTCAACTTCTGGCCTGAAACCAATGCAGATTTTGCAGTGATTTTGTTCCAGCTCGCTATATCATTAACGCTAACCGAAAACTTCTGCGCGATATTCCAGAATGTATCGCCTGGTTTTACGACATAGGTCTGGGCGCTTCCGGGTTTATTGCTCGCTGTTTTGACGGCGAGTTGGGTATCCGCTGATTTTTGTGCCGTCGGCATTTTTAAAAGCATGCCGGAGTGGATGGAATTACTGGTTAAATGATTGGCCTGACGAATTGACTGGGGCGTTGTATTATTTTTGTCGGCAATAGATACGAGGTTTTCCCCGGCTTTAACTTTGTGTTGGTTTGGGATAGTCTGGATTTGATCATGTCGAATTTGCGCCATTGTCTCGTCATGGTAACGCTTCATATCGACCCGTTCATCATAGGGCAGTTGAGCCAGGTTTTGTTTGAATGATTGCGCTTTGGCAACGGGAATTAGTAAGTGATGCGGCCCCTGCGGCGCTGTGCTTGAGTGGTTAAAACCGGGATTTAATTTTAAAAATTCATTCAGCGGCGTATTAGCCAGTTCCGCAGCTTTGTTTAAATCCAGTTGGGATTTGACATCGACAAGCTCACAATAAGGCTTATTGGGGATGTGTTGTAAATCAATATTGTATTTATCGGCATTGGCAAATATTCTGGCGATAGCCAGCAACCGCGGCACATAGTCCGCCGTTTCCTTGGGAAGATCTAATGACCAGTAATCGGTTGCCAGATTGAGGTTTTCATTTTTTTCGATCGCTTTTCTTACATTGCCTTTGCCGTAATTATAGGAGGCCAGCGCAAGATGCCAATCGCCGTCAAAAGTCTCGCCCAAGTGTTTGAGAAAAGAGGTTGCCGCTTTGGTTGAGGCATAAACATCGCGGCGACCGTCGTACCAGGCGTTTTGTTGAAGACCATACAGACGACCGGTAGCCGGTATAAATTGCCAGAGTCCTGACGCATCGCTTTTTGAGTAGGCTTCCGGCAGAAAGGCGCTCTCAACGATAGGCAATAAAGCCAGTTCGCCGGGGATATTTTTTGCTTCGACTTCGTCGAGTATAAGATGCAAATATGGTTCCGCTCGTTGCTGAACTCTGGCAAGATAGGCTGGGTGTCGTAAATACCAGTTTATCTCGCGATCAATCCGCTCGTTTTCAATTTCGGGTAGCGAATATAACGATATTAATCGCTCCCAAACCGTATTTTTGTATTTTGATGGTACATTGTATTTTTGTTTGCCGAACGGATGGAGAGCATGTCTCACATAGCTGTTATCCATTTCAGCACTGGCAGGCGGCCTATCGTTAAAAGAGTCTTTTGAGGTTGTAGAGCAGCCTGTTGCAATTAAAAAGATCAACACTAATAAAAATTTGACTGACCTGTTAAAGTTAACGCGCATCGTCTAAGCCTATTAAGAGTGAAGTTTATTATTAGAATGTTACTATTATAGCTTGTTTTTATTGAAAATCATCAAAGTCAGATAGTGTAGAATTCGCACATGAAACGTAATTTCTTATTTGCCTGGTATCAAACTCCTAGAGGCAAGCTGCTACAACAGCTTGAAGCCGACTATTTACAACGGTCCATTACCGTCAGTTGTCAGCAAACCATCTTGCAGATTGGCGGATTAGACTGGGAAAGTGAGTTTATCGACTGTACTTTATACAAAAATTTTACGGTACTCGATGCTAAAAGCATGGGCTGCAATAAGGCCAGAAAAATCCAGGCCAAAGCATACAGCCTGCCCTTGCAAAGTAACTGCATTGATATGATTATAGTGCCTCATTTATTGGAGTTTGATGCCTTTCGATTTCAAACCATGCGGGAAATAGAACGTGTTTTGAAGCCGGAAGGAATATTGGTCATACTGAATTTTAATCCTTGGAGCCTATGGATTCGATACCAGTATTTGTGGGATAAAAAAATGGCCGATTCCTGGGGGGGGCACTTTATTTCCCGCTCAAGAATTTTGGACTGGCTAAAGTTATTAAATTTTGAAGTAACTGTATCGTCGGAATTTAATTTGGATACGGTGAAATCGACTCATGGGAAATTTATAACCCGAGGGCACTCGCTCACATCGACCGCTTATGCGATTAAGGCTATCAAGCGCCGTTACAACCTGATTCCATTAACGCCGGTACGCGCGTTAAACCCCCGTTTAATTCTGACAAACCCACTTAACTCACCGACTACACAACTAAACAAACATGACTGATTCCGTCATTATTTACACCGATGGCGCCTGCCGCGGCAATCCTGGACCGGGTGGCTGGGGCGTAATACTCTGCTACAAGGGAACTATTAAGGAAATCTACGGCGGCGACCCGGACACCACCAACAACCGCATGGAGTTGATGGCGGCAATCCAGGCGCTGGAAATCCTGACCAAGCCCTGCTCGGTGCAGATCAATACCGATTCGAAATATGTCATGCAGGGCATTACAGAATGGATAAGCAACTGGAAAAAACGCGGTTGGAAAACCGCCTCCAGAACACCGGTTAAAAATGAAGACCTGTGGCGCAGGCTGGATGCCGCCATTCAACGGCACAATATCGAATGGTTTTGGGTAAAAGGCCATTCAGGCCATAAAGATAACGACAGGGCGGATGAACTGGCTAATCTTGGCATTGATTCGTTAAAGAACGAACACGAAATGACTTGAGCAGTTTAGGGGGAATTCATTCATCTTTAGAACACCCGTTTTTAGGGTGATTTACTCAACTCAGCCCTATCGGATGTCCGTTTTTATTAGGCCACTACCACTTGGCTATTTATGAGAGGAAAACTTAATTGTTTATTAGCCTTCCCTTTTTTGAATTTTTCTGCTCACTTCATCATTCAAATTCAACAATCAAGCACCTACAAGCTTTTCCACAACTTCTGTGTATAACTTTGTGCATAAGCTATAAATAACGCCGTTCAGCCTCGATAAAACCTGCTTCTTTGTTAAATTGTAGTATTTTTATACAAAAAATCATTACAATTAATAATCAATAGGTTGCCATTATAAAATCTTAATAAACGGCACCTGCCTCAAGCTGTGGCTCAGCATTTATTACAACAAAATCAATCTGTGCATAAACAACATCCAATAAGCCGATAAGCTATTCAACCGTTAACCAGTTACAATTTTTTATCGCTTTTAACCCGATACGCTTTAGATGTATTTCAAATCCAGCTCAAAACAATTGATACCGCCCCGCTTATTTACAACTGGAGGCTTTAAGCATGATCGGAATTTTGGAATAATTTCCAAAAAACTCCGCGAAAGATCGAAAGATGGGGCGGTGAGAACTTTGCCTCTAAAAGAGGCCAACATTCAACCCTGAGTTGTGATGGTTTGTGTCATAACCAGTCGCATTATCTACGCTATCCGGTCGATGACGCTTTTGATGCAAAGACTTATTTCAGATGACTCGTAGCAAAAAAGACGCTAAATTGATACCGCCCTTAAAAGTCTAACAACATTCAGTTATCTAATTTAGATCGTAACCAGCTCTCAATACAAACACGAAACGTTAATGAACCAATAGGCTTCGATATCGTTCCCTCTTCAAATGTAACTGGTCACGTTTTTAAAATTGATTAAACAGCAATTCCTACCTGTAAAGCATCAAACCAGTCTAAAAACCGTTTGACATCATCACCTTTAAACATCCGCCCATGCTGTGGAGCCAAAATATCAATATCAAGATTTCTTACCCGTTCAATCCAGACTCTTTTTGCCTGATTTGACGGCATCCATCGCTGATGCCAATAACGCATTTTTTCAACATGCGCAGCAAAATTATCAACAAACACAGGGGCATCAGGACCCTCAATAGCTCCTCCTACATCCCCTGTCATCAGAATTTTAGCTTGAGGGTCATAAACATGAAAATTCCCGGACGAATGCAAATAATGGGCGGGTATAATCTGCAATTCCACAGAGTCTAATTTAATGGTTCCGCCGTTATCCGGAATAGGCACATATTCTATTGATTCACAGCTGTAATGCCGCAAAAAACCTTCCCAAATTGCCGGCGCATGGAGCTTGGCATTTGTTAAAGCCTGATCCCATAAACCCAGCGATGAGATCACGTCAGGATCCTGGTGCGAAGCGAATAGATCCGTTATTTGATCTACAGGAGCGTGATGCAACACAGCCGCCATCATCGGAGCAAACAGCTCAGCACCACCTGGATCCAAAAGCAGGCAGCGGTTAGCCGTACGTACTACATATTGGTTGGTATCGATTACATTGTTGGGCTTGCCTTCATCCCTTCCAAACATAATCCATTGATGCGATCCTTCATATATCTTGGTCGTTTTCATAAAAAACAATGCCTTTTGAGTTAAGCTATTCAGCTATTGCGATAAATGGATAATGCGATTCTGCAACGCTGCACATTATCATGAATGGTATGTGCGGCTTTATCCACACTTTCAGCAACTGCCTGCAGACTCTGCAAATATTCACCGGCCTGTGATGCCTCGATTCTTGAGTTTGCAGCGATAACCCGTGCGGCACGCGCATGATGCATCACCGCTTCAAGTTGGCCTAGCAGTTGCGAAACATCCCGTTTAAACTGCCTCTGACAATCTTGCATTGAAAGTCTTGCATGATCCACCGGCTCCTGCATAGATTTGGCATAAACGGCACCTTCAGCCATTTTTGCTGCCAACTCGAATTTATTATAAGCAGCCGTTTTTTGGAATTCATCGACAGTTAATCGATATAGCACCAACGCATATATATTGATATTAGTAACCAGCTCAATTGTTTCCTTAGCCAATTCATTAATAAAGTCGGTAATCGGCTGAAATCCTTTTGCTTTATCCCCTGCCCTAAATGCAATAGCCTTGGCATTGGCCGCTGCTAATGATATTTCCTTAGCCACCACCATGACCGCACTTAGCTCCGAGGTAATTGAAGCTACTGCAATAAATTGTGATTTAGTCTGATTAGTCATATTTAATTACACAGCGTGAAAGTAACATTTTTTAAAATTCTGTATGTGGCGCAATACGTTACCGATCCTGTTAGGGTAAGTCCTTACGAATATATCCATATAAGAAAACGTTGCCAACTACATCCGAAAAAACGGGTCAGATACTGTTAAAGAACCTTGCCGGCATTGCCTGATTTAACCAAGCTTAAAACCTTATGCGAAACCTCTTCTAACGATACGACATAGTCAGTGCATCCCAACTTGAATGCAGCACCCGGCATACCCCAAACCACGCTGGATTGTTCATCCTGAATAACTGTTTTAGCGCCCGCATCATGCATTTCTTTCATGCCCATTGCACCGTCAGCGCCCATCCCGGTTAATAACACAGCAATGGCATTAGCACCCGCACATTGCGCGGCTGAACGAAATAAAACATCAACTGCTGGTTTATGACGATTCACGGGCAGTCCATCGCTCAAATGAATAATATATTTACCTCCCTCTCTGATCACCAACATGTGTCTGTCTCCGGGAGAAAGGTAAATATTGCCGGGTTCAACCGTCTGACCATGCTGGGGAATACAAGCTGACATTTCCGTTGCAAGGTCGATATGCCGAACAAATGATTGACTAAATGCAGCGGGTAAATGTTGCGTTATTAAAATAGGCGGGGTATCTGACGAAAATCCTTTAACCACTGTTTTAATCGCTTCCGTTCCCCCCGTTGAAGCCCCTAAGACAATTATCTTATTGGTGGGACTAATATGTGTTTTTATGGGGGCCGGTTTCAGAATAACATCAACTGAATGTTTCTCTGAAATCTCAGGAACTGTGGCTGCAGGACTTTTGGGTTTAACCGCTCTATTCTGAATATTTCCTACTTTGGCTTGTGCCGCAACGATAACTTTGGAAATAATTTCCTCAGCATAGTCATTCAGAGTATTAACAACATCAACTTTAGGCTTGGCAATAAAATCTACGGCGCCTAGTGCCAGAGCATTTAAAGTCGCCTCTGCACCATGTTCAGTCAGTGTGGAGATCATCACAACCGGAGTTGGTCTTAAGCGCATCAAGTTACTTAAGAAGGTTATCCCATCCATGTGCGGCATTTCAATATCCAGAGTCAACACATCTGGATTTAATTGTTTGATCATTTCCCTGGCAATAAGGGGATCTGCTGCCGCGCCGACTACCTCAATATCGGGTGACGAACCTAGCACTTCAGTCAGTATTTTCCTGATTAATGCAGAATCATCAATGATCAGTACGCGTATCTTACCCATAAACTCACTCTAAAAGAAGCCCATCGTCACCGTCAATAGGTGCATTTTTAATATCGATTGCTACCACTTTACTTTAAGCGATTGCATCATTGCTGGAATTCATGAAGTTTTTTTGCCCCGACATTCACACGTTTTTTCCGTGTAACACCCAGTGCGGCCACTTCAGAATTTCCGATTTTAAACTTCATTATTCAAGTCTTCTAATATTAGCCTGCGATGCTACTATTACCTTAGCGATTATGTCCTCGGCATAGTCATTCAATGTATTTTCTACATCCATTGTCGGTTTAGCTATAAAATCTACCGCTCCCAACTCCAGGGCAGTTAAAGTCACTTCAGCGTTACTTTCTGTGAGCGCTGAAATCATCACAACAGGCATGGGCCGGAGTCGCATCAAATTACGTAAAAAAGTTATTCCATCCATGCGCGGCATTTCAATATCCAAGGTCAATACATCCGGATTTAATTCCTTGATCATCTCTCTGGCAATAAGAGGATCTTCCGCAGTGCCAACTACTTCGATATCTGAAGAGGAATTTAAAATCTCGGTTAGTACCTTTCTGATTAACAATGAATCATCAATAATCAATACACGTATTTTGTTCATTGCATACTCTTAAAAAAGCTCAACATCACCTTCAACAGGTGCATTTTTAATATTGTTAAAATACTGTCGCTCTCTTTTTACAATTGTATCATTATGCAAATGCTCGATTTTCTTCATCCCGACTTTGCCTGTCCTAGGAAAATAAATTATTTTCCTAGGATAAATATCGCCTAAATCCTGAGATAATAGCGGCAACCCTTCTGTATCAATATATTCCAGGATAAAGTCAATATTTTTAAGACCGACATCAGTCAAGGTTGGAATGATTTTACCGCCGCCAAATACTTTAACTTCCAGGTTTTTTCTTTTGCCGCCATTCATCAAAATGGTATTAATTAAATGCTCCATGGCATAATTCCCGTAGCGGGTTGCGTTGCCGACAACCGCTTCATTGCCTTGTCTCAGTTTGTCGGCTGTGGTTTCCGGCAGCATAAAATGATTCATTCCACCTAATCCTGATACCTTGTCCCTAATACATGCCGATATACAAGACCCTAATACGGTTGTAATCAATTCATCATCTTGAGTTACGTAGTATTCACCGGGCAAAATCTTTGCGGCAATCACACCACGCTCTTTATCCATATACCTGTTAATGTGATCAAAACCGTCGATGGAAGGTAGACCAATCTCATTGCTAGCACTCATTAGTATTTACGTATTTTTCCTGTAACTGGTACATGCAACCAACTCGAATTCATTTGAAAGCTGGTTTAATGATTCTGAATGTCCGATAAATAACCATGATCCGCTAGACAACATTTGAGCATATCTTTGCGCAAGCAATGTCTTGGTTTCACGGTCAAAGTAAATAAGAACATTGCGACAAAAAATAAAGTCAAAATGGCATTTCATCGGCCAATCTTGCATCAAATTTAACTTTTTAAACTGAATAATTTGCTGTAATTGAGGCCTTACCTTTACTTGGCCGGACTGCGATGATTTACCGCGCATAAACCACCGTTTAAGTATCTCTTCTGATAAGTCACTGACACGATCTTCGGTGTAAATACCCTCCGATGCTGTTTGTAAAACATTAGTGTCCAAATCAGTTGCCAAGATCTTAATATCCCAGTCGGCGGGTACATTTTCCAACAAGGTAATCGCTAAGGAATAAGGCTCTTCACCAGTCGAGCAACCGGCGGACCACACCCTGATTTGCTTTGAGGTTTTATTCCTAATCAAGACTTCCGGAATAACAACATCACGGACATAGTCAAAATGATGCATTTCCCTAAAAAATGCGGTTAGATTGGTTGTTATGGCGTTGATAAATTCAGTAAACTCGTGATCCGGGTAATTCTTAAGATACTGGCAATACTCCTTAAAATCCGCTAGTCCGAGTTTCCTTACCCGCTTGGACAGCCTGGAATAGAACATATCAAATCTTTCATCAGGAACCTGGATACCTGAATGTTCATTGGACAATTTTCTTAAAAAATTAAAGTCATCCGCAGTGAATTTAAATTCGCGAACCTTCTCAACAATGGCCATCTTTAAACTATTTCCCGTCCGTCAAAAATCACGCGTCATGAACATCGAGTACATCCAACAAACCCAGCAACTGGGCAGACTCAACAAATCGTGGGGATGGATAAATAATGGTTACTTTCTTTTGCAACTTAACTGCACTTTTTTTCAATGAAACCAGCAATTGTAAAGTAGCTGTATCTATTGATGATACGTCGGATGCATTTATTTCGATTTCATCATGCATGGCCAATGAATTCTTCAGCTTTTCGTGTAACTTGACTACATTCTGAATAGTCAACGTAGCGTCTAAATCAATTTGAGAATCCTCCGTTTCCCCTGATACCGAATCATCGGCAGCTGCTTCCGGCGCGCGTGTATCCATGGCATAGTCGTCAGCCATTTCTTCTATCAAAGCACTAGCGCTTTCGTCCTCAATTTCATCTATTACTAATTCATTCTCTTTAGTTATATTTAAAATTGCACTTTCATCGCTATCCCCTATTAAATCATCCGTAACCAAATGCTCTTCATTTTTATCGGTATCCCCATCCATCCACGCTAGAGGATCGTATCCGATTAAATTATTTTCTTCACTTGTTGCCATACATCACCTTGCTTTCAAGAAAATCATGAGCAAGGCTACGAAAATCCCTTGCCGAACGACTTTTCGGACTATATTCTAAAATTGTTTTACCAAAGCTGGGACATTCTGCAAGCAATGCCGTTTCTCTAACGACTGTTGCTAATATTTGCTCAGGGAAATGCGTAAGTAAAACATTTAATACCTGACTCGATATTCTTCTATTGGGTGAATATCGCGACATCACCAATAATGTTTTATATTTCCGCTGCAAAGCCTTCTCAAACCTCTTAATCGTACCCATTAGATGGGATAACCCTTGCAAGGCAAGAAAATCACTGGCCATAGGAATTAAAATCTCGTCAGCTGCAATCAATGCATTCGCAACCAGCAATCCTGAAGAGGGTGGACAATCAATAAAAACAAAGTCCTGATCAGTAAGATTTCCATGCAAGGCATTTTTTAATAAAACACCGCGAGGTGAATTATTGCCGGTTAACTGCTCAATATCCTTAAGTTTTGATCCTGATGCAATTAATTGCAGATTATCCCTGACGGAAATGAGCTGCTGATGAACTTCTTTCTTTTTCAGCATAGCTTCATCAATACCGCCAATATCCTGCGCTGTAATACCTAAAGAAACGGCTAAATGGCCTTGTGGATCAAGATCGATAGCGGTAACTTTTGATCCCAATTCTGCAATCGCATGGCATAAATTTGCAGTCGTAGTCGTCTTGCCAACACCGCCTTTCTGATTAATTATTGCGACAATTCTCACCTGTCACACCAAACTTTCAATACCCTCAACCTCATCGGGATTGAGCAATTTATCAACGTCCAGCAGCATAATCATCTTTTTCTTATACACATGCATACCTCGCATGTAGCGCGTATCAATTTTTGAACCGAAGTTTGGGGCTTTTTTGATGTCTTCCAAATTAATATCCAGCACATCAGAAACCGCATCTGCCACTATGCCCATTACAAACTGGTTTGCGCCATGTTCAACGCAGAGCACAATAACTACCGTTTTTGGAGAATAATCGAAATGCTCCAGAGAAAATCGTTCCCGTAAATCGATGATAGGCACGACGGACCCGCGTAAATTCAACACGCCTTTAACAAAAGCCGGCGTATTCGGTATCACGCGAACAGCTTCCCAGCCACGAATCTCTTGTACTTTCAAAATCTCAACGCCATACGCTTCGCCTGCGAGTTGAAAGGTGAGAAATTGCTCTACCCGACTATTATTTGACTGCACATCTGTTGTCATTGTTATAGTTTCCTGTCGGTTATATAGTTTGCAGCTTTAAACATCATTAAAACTCTTCCCATTCGTCGTTGCTATCGCTTTTAGGCTTACTTGGTGATAAAACAGAAACTACAGGTTTTTTTACTGTTGCTCTTATTGGTGTTACAGGCGCCTTACTGTGCGCAACTTGCCTGGTCGCTGCAGAAATATTCTTTGAATTGACTCTAAAGAAACTAAGCAACTGGGTCATGTTGGTAGACTGCTCACTCATGGCAATGCTACCGGCAGCGGCCTGTTCGGCCAAAGCCGCATTTTGCTGAGTAATATCGTCCATTTGAGAAACCGCTTGATTGACTTGCTCAATACCTGCTGATTGCTCCGAACTGGCACTGGCAATGTGCGCAACGATGTCGCCAACTTTTGCAACACTATCGACAATTTCAGTTAACGCTGCACCTGTTTCATTAACGAATGCCGTTCCGGCACGCACTTTCTGTACACTGTTCTGGATCAGTTCATTACTTTGCTGTGCAGCGGTTGCACTGCGTTGGGCCAGATTACGAACCTCTGTTGCAACAACCGAGAATCCACGCCCCTGCTCTCCTGCCCTGGCCGCTTCTACAGATGCGTTTAATGCCAATAGATTAGTTTGGAATGCAATTTCATCAATGACACCAATAATTTCAGCGATTTTGTTACTGCTTTCATTAATTTCCTGCATTGCGGCGATAGCAGACTTAACTACGCCACCGCCTTTTTGAGCGAGTTGACTTGCTGAATTAACAACCTCAGTCGCTTGCACCGTATTCTGCGCATTATTTTTTACGGTACTGGCCAGCTCTTCCATACTGGCTGCCGTCTCTTCAAGACTGGCCGCTTGTTGCTCGGCTCGATGTGACAGGTTGTTATTACCACTGGCCATTTCTTGTGATGAACTATCTATAAAGTCAGCGGCATCCCTGATTTGAATGATAAATTCGCTGAGCTTTGCCAAGGTAGCATTAATATTATTCTTGCATTCAGCGTAAACACCTTGGTATTCATTAGTAATAGCGGTGGTTAAATCACCTTCAGCCATGTTTTCCATGACCCTGTTAACGTCGCCAAACACACTTTCTATAACATCCGTTAATTCATTGATGCCGGCAGACAGTGCTTTGGTAAATCCCTGCTTATCACTTAATTTTATGCGCGCACTCAAGTCACCGGCTTTAACACCCTGCACCAATTGATCGATTTCTTGCTCAATTAAAACTTCATGGGTTCTATCCTGCCATTCAGTCACATAACCAATACGCTCACCATCGCTATTAACGGGGCTAGCGATAAGACTCATATGCCGACCGCCAATGACCAGTTGCGATCTAAGTGATTCTTGTGATTTTTCCAATTTTCCACTTTTAATAGTAGCGTGATATAGATCAACATTTGACCCCATCAACTTATCGGCGGAAAAATCAGGTAACTGGCTGCGAATATCGCTTTCCGCTGTCTTGAACATTCTCTGAACGCTATCGTTCATGTAAATAATTTCAAAATTCTTATTCGCTACCATGACAGGAGACTGAACATTATCCAGAGCCTGCGTAATCCGTTTGGACTCTGAGAGGCCTTGCTTGTAATCGGCCAAATCTACACCCAGCTTGACTTCCATACAGTACAATCCACGCAAAAAATCGCCCAGTTGATCGTCCCGTTTCAAGTTCACCTTATTTCCGAAGCTTCCGCTGCTCAACCGGTAACAAATGGTGATTGCAGCTTCCAGCGTATCGGTTATTACCTTGGTCATATTGATACTGAGTGCCGATGCCGTCATAGCTAACAAGGCCACACCTGTTAACAAGACGTACTCCTGCGTCAAGAACAATCGATACATCAGAAAAAAGATAGGTGTCAAGAAAGCGGAAACTACAAAAGCATTCTTTTTCGCTATTGCAATTTCGCTAATTGATTTGAACATTGCAGTTAAACCGGTCGGCTTTAACCTTACTTCACCGGCACTGATTTTCTTGTATAACTGCTCAGTTGCCGGAATCACATCACGCTTCGGAGGGTGTCGAACAGAAAGGTATTCATAGACTTTTCCATCTTTAAACAACGGCATGGCATTTGCCTCGACCCAGTAATGGTCGCCGTTTTTACACCTATTCTTCACCAGTCCCTGCCAGGGTCTAAGCTGTTTTAAGGTTATCCATAAATCTTCATAGGCCTCAGCGGGCATATCGGGATGACGAACTATATTATGTTCCTGTCCCATCAACTCATCACGGGTAAATCCGCTGATTTCAACAAATGCATCATTGACGTAGGTAATACGTCCCATCAAATCGGTTCTTGAAACCAAAATGGTGCCTTTTTTCAGAATGACCTCATTATTAGTTAACGGCATATTAATTTTCACGTTACCTTACCTCTCACACCATGCCAAATACATTTACCCACACGGGGTGTTTGAAAATCATTAACTTTCATCCTGGTCAAGCTCTTCCAACTTCAGCAATTTGTCCACATCAAGCAGCATCACCATGCGTTCATTAACCGATACCAATCCGTTAATAAATTCATTGCTTACTTTAGTTCCAAAATCCGGAGCACTTTGAATTTCGGTTTTATCCACACTAATGACATCAGAGACCGAGTCGACAACAACGCCCATTATGCGTGTTTTGTTGCTATCGCCGGTTTGCAGTACGACAACTACCGTCAATGGTGTG
The DNA here is from genome assembly GCF_000190755.2 of Methylobacter tundripaludum SV96. Taxonomy (GTDB): domain Bacteria; phylum Pseudomonadota; class Gammaproteobacteria; order Methylococcales; family Methylomonadaceae; genus Methylobacter_A; species Methylobacter_A tundripaludum. The sequence continues at coordinate 161,320 of NZ_JH109153.1, forward strand.
TATTCGGCTTTACTCAAATTAAACCTTTCTCTCAAATCGAGAATCGGCACAATAGAACCGCGTAAATTAACAACACCTTTTTCATAGCAAGGAACATTAGGTATTCTGGAAACAGGCTCCCAACTTCGTATTTCCTGTACTCTAAGAATATCAACGCCATACTCTTCTTTACCTAAGGCAAAACTCAGATATTGCACAGCGTTATCCAGGTTTCTACTATAGTGATATTGATCTATATCTTTATTTTCAGCTTCTTGTGCCATATCTGCTTTTATCTATATATTAGCGAATTGAAAAACGCACTAAACCTGGAACATCTAGAATCAGCGCAACAGAACCATCACCCAAAATAGTTGCACCTGAAACACCTTCCACCCGCCGGTAATTTGCTTCCAATGATTTAATAACAACCTGTTGTTGGCCCAATAACTCATCTACGAGCAAACAACACAGCTCACCCTGCCCCTCGACGACCACAAGGACACCCTCTTTCGACTTGGTCGGATTGCCGGAATGGACATTAAAAATACTGCGCATTCTAATAACGGGTAAATATTCATTGCGTAGGCGAAAAGTTTCCCCTTTACCGGCAACCTTGTTCAGCATTCTTTCCGTAATATTAATTGATTCGATAATAGAAACTAACGGCACAATGTAGGTCTCATCACCGACGGCGACAGACTGACCGTCAAGAATTGCCAACGTTAACGGCAAATGGATTGCTATGGTCGTTCCTTTACCCAGCTCTGAAATAATTTCTATGTTGCCGCCTAATGACTGGATATTCCTTCTCACGACATCCATACCCACACCGCGACCGGAAATATCAGTGAGCTGTTCAGCCGTAGAAAAACCCGGCATAAAGATCAATTCAAATATCTGTTTTTCGGTAAGAAGATTATTTTCTTCAATCAATCCTTTTTCTATGGCCTTTGCTAGCAATTTGTCTTTATCTAATCCGCGACCATCGTCAATAATTTCTATGACGATGTGCCCACCGCGGTGATACGCCTTCAGCTCTATGGTTCCTGTTTCAGGCTTACCTGCTGCAACCCTGTCCGCCGGCATTTCTATACCATGATCCAGACTATTCCTAATTAAATGAACCAGCGGATCATTGATCAGTTCAACAACGGCCTTATCAACTTCGGTATTTTCCCCGACCAGTTTCAGCACAATTTTTTTATCTAATTTACTGCTAATATCATGCACTAAACGTGGAAAACGGCTAAACACAAAACTAATAGGCAGCATCCGAATATTCATGACGCTTTGTTGTAAATCCCGGGTATGCCGTTCTAATTGAGCAAGACCTCTTTTAAGTTGCCCCACCTTATCCATGCTAAAGTTCTCGCCAACTAAACCCAGCATAGATTGTGTAATCACAACCTCACCAACCATATTGATTAAAGTATCAATCTTGTCAGTATCTACTCGAATCGAACTGGCTTTTGCCGTGGTTTTTGCCGCTTCATTGTCAGAATCTTGAGAATCAGGCTTTTTGGTTTCTGTAACCGGCTTAGGTTTGACCTCAACGGATTTTGGGGCAGGATTATTAGGTATGATTACCGGGGTAGGTTCAGGATCGATTTTTTTTACAACGGGGGGTAATTTTACGGCTTTGGCAAGGGGCTGAATTTCCATTTCACAGTCGCCTTCAACCCAATTAAATATTTCCCTGATTTCATCGCCGGAAATATCCCCAACAACTTTTAAATCCCAAGAAATATTGCATTCCTCTGGATCTAATTCATAAAAACCGGGAACATCCTGAATATTAACAGTGGTTGTCAATTCACCGAGTTCATTCAACTCTCGAAAGAGTCGGACCGGATCATTACCGGTTTTAAGCAAATCCAAATAAGGGCAAAAAGCTATTTTCCAGCCCTGCTCTTCTAATTCAACGGATTCTTCTTCATCAACATCAGGAGCATCATTGAAGGAAACCTCTTCACTTGTGAATTCCTGTTCAACAGGAAGCGCTGGCTCTTCTGCCACCGAACCACCATTAAGCACAACTTCCAATGCTGTTTTGTGTTTTTCTACACTGGCATTATTAACATTCTGTTCATTCTGTATCGCAGTCAACATCTCTCTGAGACAATCAACGGATCCAAGTAAAACGTCTACTGCAGGTTGGGTTACCTTTCTACGCCCGTCTCGCATTTCATCAAGCAGGGTTTCCATAATATGAGTGTATTCAGCAACAACAGTAAAACCAAAAGTTCCACTGCCGCCTTTTATCGAATGGGCTCCCCTGAAAATGGTATTGATTATTTCTGAATCAATATCCCCCATATCGAGCGTTAACAATCCTGACTCCATTGCTTCCAGTCCTTCGAAACATTCTTCAAAAAAGACCTGATGGAATTGTGACATATCAATAGACATAGACTTACCTGTGTGCGCCTAAATTCATTTAAACAAGATTAACCCGAAAACTTTCTTTATTGATCCTTGTCTGGATAAACACCTAAAGCATTCATCTAAACATTCAGAATAAAGCCGCATGGGACTGAAATATATCAATAGGCATAGGCTTTCCTGCATGCGATTAACACACTTAGGCACGATAGCATCAACTAACCCAAAACTTTTAGTAATGTTTTTAATAATTGATCAGGATTGAAAGGTTTAACCATCCACCCTGTTGCACCAGCAGCTTTACCTTCTTGCTTTTTTTCGATTCCTGACTCTGTCGTCAGCATCAGCATGGGAATAAATTTATAATCTGGGAGTGCCCGTAAATCTCTAATTAAAGTAATCCCGTCTTTATTTGGCATGTTGACATCAGTTACTACACAATCAAATTTCCTGGCTTGCGCTTTTTCTAAAGCATCAACTCCATCTACTGCTTCTTCGACATCGTATCCAGCAGCCCTTAAAGTAAATGAAACCATTTTTCTCATTGAAGCTGAATCGTCAACTGCAAGAATACTTGCCATTGTTTTCTCCATTAATCTCTAATTTTCAAAGCAAAACCCCGTACGAATATACAGCGCCCTACATTTAACTGACTAAGTATAGCCTAATTATTTTTCTGTATCGCACTTCTAATCTAGAAACTTATTTCTGCATTTTCATTGCAGCAAACAAAAAAACACCCCACTAGAGAAAATCCCTAGCAGGGTATATATTGGTGCCGATGGCCGGATTTGAACCGGCACAACTTTCGTCACCACCCCCTCAAGATGGCGTGTCTACCAATTTCACCACATCGGCTAAAACATGATTGCAAAGATACTATTTAATACACACTATTTTAATTATTTTCTACAGTGTATTTACTTGCGTCATAAACAATATTTATTACTTTTCTTCAACTGCCTGTTCAGCTCCGGTAACCGCCGGAGCAGCAACAGGCACTTCTTCAGACTTCGGGTCAGTCACTGGGGCAGCGCTGCCAGATCCTTTTGCGCCACTCACATCAGGAATGCCAAGCGTATCCTGTTCAACCTTGGGGGCGTTCATTAAGTCGTAAGCCGCACCCTGCTTACCGTTTAACACTGCAAGCCCCAAGCTGGTCATAAAAAACAAAGTTGCCAGAATTGCTGTGGCTCTAGACAAGAAAGACGCCGCCCCCTGAGCACCAAAAACAGACCCTGAAGATCCTGTGCCAAAAGCTGCGCCTGCGTCAGCTCCTTTGCCTTGCTGCATTAATACTAATCCAACAACCCCTAAACCCAACAGCACATGAACAACAATAATTACCTGATACATAATAAAGTCTAAACTACTCTAAATTGAATGATAAATCTTTAAAAAGGATTCCGCATCCAACGAAGCCCCACCAATTAAACCGCCGTCAATATCCGGCATAGCAAACAAGCCTTTTGCATTATCCGGTTTAGCACTACCGCCGTATAAAATTTGTATTTTATCGGCAATAGCCTGATCTTTAGCAGCAATGTACTGTCTTATGTACTGATGAACTTCCTGAGCCTGCTCATCAGTCGCTGTTTTTCCTGTCCCTATGGCCCAAACCGGTTCATAGGCAATCACTGCCGCACTAAAAGCAGCTATACCAGCCAAATTAATAACCGCATCAAGCTGTGTATTAATAACCGCAAAAGTCTGATCTTGTTCGCGTTGTTCCAGCGTTTCACCTACGCACAGAACGGGAATAATGTTTTGCTCTTGCGCCTGACAAAAACGGGCGGCTACCGATTCATCGGTATCGCCGTAATAACTGCGTCTTTCAGAGTGTCCTACAAGAGCATATTTGCAATCAAATTCACTTAGCATCGCCGCCGAAACTTCCCCAGTATAAGCACCTGAAGATTTATCCGCAACGTTTTGCGCGCCCAACGCCAATGAGGTATTTTTAACTAATTCACTAACTCGGGGTAAATGCACATAAGGTACACATATTGCGATATCCGCACTATTACCCCCTAATCCGGCAATAATACCTTTTGCAAGCAACTCAGCACTGGCGAGAGTTCCATTCATCTTCCAATTTCCTACAACTAGAGACCGACGCATCACTACTCCTCACATAGAATCAAACCATCTATGATATATATTAATAGCGTTCAATTCAAGCTCCCATTGCCTTCTTAACATCATCAGCTATTTGATGCGCGTAATTTTTAACCAACTCTGCCTGTTGACCTTCCACCATTACCCGAATTAATGGCTCTGTTCCCGAAGCTCTAAGCAATACCCGGCCATTATCTCCCAGCTTCTTCTCGATAGCTTTCACCGCTTTTTGTATGCTCTCATTCTCATCCGGATTTATTTTCTTATCAGTTTTGACGTTTACCAAAACTTGCGGGTATTTTTGCATCCCGGATTTCAATTCATGTAAATTCTTACCACTGCTTTGCATTTCCGCCATAATCTGCAAGGCAGCAATAATGCCATCACCCGTTGTTGTTCTATCAAGACAAATGATATGACCGGAATTTTCGCCACCTAAAATCCCTTGGTGTTCTGTCAGCATTTCCATGACGTACCGGTCGCCCACATTAGCCCTAAGCAGATTGAGCCCCAACTTCTTCAAGCCATGCTCCATACCCAAATTTGTCATTAAAGTACCTACAACAGGCCCGGACATTAATCCTGCATCCAATCTTGCCTTGGCAATAATATAAATAAGCTCGTCGCCATCAACTATTTCGCCTTTGTGATCGACCATCACCAATCGGTCGCCATCACCGTCCAAGGCAATACCTAAATCGGCACGATAAGATAAAACTGTTGCGGCTAATTTTTCCGGCTTAGTTGCACCACACTCATCATTAATATTAAGTCCGTCCGGCTCCGCCCCAATCGTAACGACCTCCGCACCTACTTCGCTAAATACATGCGGCGCTATATGGTAAGTCGCCCCATGAGCGCAATCGATTATGATCCTCATACCGCTAAAATCAAGCCGAGTCGGCACGCTGGCCTTGCAAAACTCAATATAACGGCCAGGAGCATCAACCAACCGTTTCGCCTTACCCAGCTTTGACGACTCTACCGTTGTCATCGGCGAATCAATATACTCTTCTATTTTTTGTTCTATTTCATCCGGTAATTTCGTTCCCTGGACCGAGAAAAACTTAACGCCATTATCATAATAGGGATTATGAGAGGCGCTAATGACAATACCGGCCTGTGCCCTTAAAGTACGCGTTAAATAGGCTATTCCCGGCGTCGGCATAGGCCCTAACAAGCGCGTATCGACGCCCGCAGCGGTCAACCCTGCCTCTAATGCAGATTCAAACATATAGCCCGAAATGCGCGTGTCTTTACCAACCAGGACAAAACCATGTCCTTCATTCGCAAACACTCGCCCAGCGGCCCAACCCAGCTTCAAGAAAAAATCCGCTGTTATTGGATGTTCACCCACCTTTCCTCTGATACCATCAGTTCCAAAGTATTTTTTTATCATAGCTCTAAAATCTAAAAACAGGTAAAAGGCTAAAGATAACAGCTTACTGTTTCCGCCTGACCTTTATAAATTACATAAAAAAAGGAGAGACATTACGCCTCTCCTTTAGTGTCAATTCAGGGAGCCCTCAGCTTTGCTCTGCAGTCCCGCCAATTGATTTTTCATTTTTTATATCATCCTTGCTCTTAACATCATCTGTTATGACATCACCATGAGAAGATGGGGGCTTATCATCCCAACCTTGCGGAGTCCTTACCGGTTTACGAGCCATCAAATCCTCAATTTGATATTTGTCGATAGTCTCATACTTCATCAAGGCCTCCGCCATAGCATGAAGAATATCTATGTTCTCTTTCAGAATTGTTTCGGCACGCTCATAATTCCGGTCAATAAAAGAGCGAATCTCTTCATCAATGGTATGAGAAGTCTCCTCGGCAACCGTTTTATGTTGCGTTACCGACCGTCCCAGGAAGACTTCACCTTCTTCTTCACTGTATGACAATGGCCCAAGACGCTGAGAAAAACCCCATTTAGTCACCATGTTTCTGGCCAACTCGGTAGCACGCTCAATATCGTTAGATGCGCCAGTACTCACTTGTTCCCGACCAAAAACCACTTCCTCGGCAATACGTCCGCCGTACAAACTGGAAATCATACTATCCAATTTTTGTTTGCTGGCACTGTACTGATCTCGCTCAGGCAAAAACATGGTAATACCCAGCGCACGGCCTCTAGGCATAATGCTAACTTTGTAGACAGGATCATGTTCAGGGACCAGCTTACCGACAATTGCATGCCCTGCTTCATGATAAGCAGTCATTTTCTTTTCTTTCTCATTCATGACCATAGAGGTTCTTTCAACCCCCATGATCAATTTGTCCTTGGCTTTTTCAAGATCCGACATATTAACCACACGCTTATTCATTCTTGCGGCGAATAAAGCGGCTTCATTAATTAAATTAGCCAAATCGGCTCCGGAAAAACCCGGTGTACCTTGCGCTATATACTTAACCTCAACATCATCGGCAATCGGCACTTTTTTAATATGCACAGCAAGAATCTGCTCACGCCCCCTGACATCCGGCAGGCCTACCGTTACCTGACGATCAAACCGACCTGGACGCAATAAAGCCTTATCCAATACATCGGGGCGGTTTGTTGCAGCGATAACGATAATACCTTCGTTACCCTCAAAGCCATCCATCTCAACCAACAATTGGTTTAATGTCTGCTCACGCTCATCATTACCGCCACCCAAACCGGCGCCGCGCTGACGACCCACTGCATCAATTTCATCTATAAAAATAATGCAAGGCGCGTGTTTTTTAGCTTGCTCAAACATGTCACGCACACGGGACGCGCCCACACCGACAAACATTTCAACGAAATCCGAACCGGAAATGGTGAAGAACGGCACTTTGGCCTCACCGGCAATAGCTCGGGCCAGCAAGGTTTTTCCTGTTCCCGGAGGACCGATCATCAACGCGCCGCGAGGGATTTTACCGCCTAATTTTTGGTATTTTGCCGGATCTTTAAGGAAATCGACCATTTCGACGACTTCTTCTTTAGCTTCGTCACAGCCAGCCACATCAGCAAAAGTCACCTTAATCTGGTCTTCTTCGAGCATTCGGGCTTTGCTTTTACCAAAATTCATTGCGCCGCGACCGCCACCGCCGCCGCCTTGCATTTGCCGCATGAAGAAAACCCACACAGCAATAAGCAACAACATCGGCCCAAAAGAAACCAGCAACTGCATTAACATAGACGGCTGCTCGGGCGGAACGGCCTTGATTTCGACGCCATTTGCCAGCAAATCGTCTACTAAATGGGGATCTGAAGGTGCGTAGGTTTTAAATATCTGACCACCCTGCATCTTGCCTTTGATGATATTGTCTTCAATCATCACCTGCTGAACCTGGCCTGCTTTTACCGACTCGATAAATTGCGAATAAGACATCGAAGAATCAGTCCTATCATTTTGCGGACCGAAATTATTAAAGACCGACATCAATACCACTGCAATGACGACCCATAGGATTATATTTTTCATCATATCGTTCAATTTACACACCCTGGGCCTGAACGGCTCTCGATTTAAAAACTAAGTAATTATATCAGGAGTTAACTTTCCTGACTGTCGTTATTTATCTGGATCACCCGTACATGAAAAATACGACTTCATCATACCTGGCACCTCGTTTCACTGATATTAGGGCCACATAAGATTATTTAAAGCCTTTAGCTAAAATATAAACTTCATTACTTCGCGGTCTTGACGCTTTTGGCTTTCTGATAATCACTTTTGTAAAAGACTGCTGAACTTCCTTATGAAAATCCTCAAAACCCGCCCCGTGAAATAGTTTAACCAGAAAAACCCCATCTTTTGCCAACACAGTCTTGGCCGTCTCCAATGCCAACTCTCCCAAATAAATTGATCGAGGTTGGTCTACGCCCTTATTGCCGCTCATATTGGGCGCCATATCCGACATCACCAGATTAATCGGAGCCCCGTCAAGAACAGCGTACAATTGATCCAGAACGGCTTGTTCACGAAAATCGCCCTGAATAAAATCAACACCCTCCAGTGGATCCATCGCTAAAATATCCAAAGCAATAATTTTGTCTTTTTTCCCGACAATCTGCCGTGCAAACTGAGACCATCCCCCGGGAGCCGCGCCCAAATCAATAATATTCATCCCCGGCTTAATAAGCTGATCTTTATCCTGAATTTCTTTCAATTTAAAAACCGCACGCGAACGATAACCCTGAGCTTGCGCCATTTTGACGTATTCGTCCTCAAAATGCTCCTGCATCCAACGACTACTGCTTTTACTTCGTCCCATAACTGTATTTTAGTGTAAAATTTAGGATTTTGATTTAGGAATTAAAGAGTGAACTCTGCAGACAAGAAAAAACTCCGGGCTCAAGCGCACAGCTTAAAGCCTGTCATTATGATTGGCCAATCAGGACTTACAGCCGCCGTGCTGGCAGAGATTGAATTGGCACTTAACAGCCACGAACTGATTAAAGTGCGAATACGCGCTGAAAGGGAAGATCGTAAGCTGATCAGCGAGAAAATCTGCGCTGATACCGGAGCAGAGCTCATTCAGAGTATTGGGCAAATTGCAGTTATTTACAGATTAAACCCTGATAAATAAACAAGGCCAAAGATACAAGGCGAAAGGCAAAAGGGAATAAACACGCCTCCTTTAGCCTTTCGCCTTTAACTTAAATATATTCAATCGAAATAATTTCATAATCGACATTGCCGCCCGGCGCTTTAACCGTAACAACATCTTCAACCTCTTTGCCGATCAAAGCCCTGGCAATTGGCGAGCCGATTGAAATGCGACCTTCCTTGATATTGGCCTCATCTTCGCCAACAATCTGATACGTCACCTTTCTCTCGGATTCAATATCTTCTATTTCCACTGTCGCGCCAAACACCACCTTCCCATTGGCATCCACCTTGGTAATGTCAATAATTTGCGCATTAGAAAGTTTACCTTCAATTTCAGAAATACGTCCTTCGGCAAAGCTTTGTTGCTCTTTCGCAGCATGATATTCGGCGTTTTCTTTCAAATCGCCGTGCGCTCTAGCCGTAGCAATCGATGCAACGATACGCGGACGCACAACCGACTTTAATTCTTCCAATTCGGCACGTAATTTTTCCGCACCTTTGACGGTGAGAGGTACTTTATTCATTTTAAAACTCCAATAATTATTTTTTAGGCGAAAGGCTAAGGGCAAACAGCGAAAGTCGCCGCTCTTTTAGCCTTTAGTCTTTTGCCTCAAACCAGACTCTTATGCAGATCCTGTAAGCAATTCACATCGCCTGCATCCAATTCACCCAGCGCGTAACAGGCCGCTCTTGCTCCGGCCATGGTCGTGTAATAAGTTACGCGGTGCTGCAGGGCTTCTCTGCGCATGGTAAATGAATCCGAAATTGCTTTCTTGCCTTCCGTCGTATTAATAATCAGCTGAATCTGATCGTTTTTAATCATATCAACCGTGTTAGGGCGACCTTCGTTAACCTTATAAACCACTTCACAAGGAATACCTGCGTCTTTAAGAAACTTTGCCGTCCCACCGGTAGCAACAATTTCATACTTCTTATCGACCAGCATTCTGGCAACATCAGGCGCTTTTGCTTTATCCGCATCGCGAATACTGATCAGCACTTTGCCGCTATGATTCAAGTTGACACCGGCAGCACGCTGAGATTTAGCAAAAGCTTCACCGAAAGTTTTGCCCACCCCCATCACTTCACCGGTCGACTTCATTTCAGGCCCCAATAAAGGGTCAACGCCTGGAAACTTAACAAACGGAAACACCGCTTCTTTAACCGAATAATAATCAGGAATGCGCTCTTTGGTAATGCCTTGTTGTGCCAAAGTTTGTCCGACCATGCAACGCGCCGCAATTTTAGCCAGCGCATAACCGGTCGCCTTGGATACAAAAGGTGCGGTACGCGAAGCCCGTGGATTAACTTCAAGCACGTAAATATCTTCGCCCTGAATAGCAAACTGGGTATTCATCAAACCCACAACGCCCAACGCTTCGGCCATCTTGGTCACTTGCTCACGCAATTTATCCTGAAGCTCCGGCGCTAATTCATACGGAGGCAGCGAACACGCAGAGTCTCCCGAATGCACACCCGCCTGTTCGATGTGCTCCATCAAACCGCCGATCAACACTTGCTCCCCGTCATAAATGGCGTCAACATCCATTTCGACAGCATCGTCAAGGAAACGATCCAGCAATACCGGCGAATCATTGGAAACGCTGACCGCTTCTTTCATATAACGCTGCAAACCCTCTTCATTGAAGACGATTTCCATAGCCCGACCGCCTAAAACATAAGAAGGCCGAACGACTAAAGGATAACCCAATTCTTTTGCCGCATTAATCGCCTGTTCGACAGAACGGGCCGTTGCATTGGGCGGCTGTTTTAAATTTAGTCTTTCCAGCAACTTCTGGAAACGCTCACGGTCTTCAGCCAAATCAATCGAATCCGGCGATGTACCGATAATGGGCACGCCCGCCGCTTCCAATGCGCGCGCCAGTTTCAACGGCGTTTGGCCGCCATATTGCACGATCACGCCTTTGGGTTGTTCAATATGAACAATTTCCAACACATCTTCCAGCGTTAACGACTCAAAATACAACCGGTCCGAGGTATCGAAATCGGTAGAAACCGTTTCAGGATTGCAATTGATCATGATGGTTTCATAGCCGTCTTCTCGCAATGCCAACGCGGCATGTACGCAGCAGTAATCGAACTCAATCCCCTGCCCGATACGGTTAGGCCCGCCACCGAGAATAATGATTTTTTCCCTGTCGGAAACCCGCGCTTCGCATTCCTGTTCGTAAGTCGAATACAAGTAAGCCGTGTCGGACGAAAACTCGGCGGCACAGGAATCTATGCGTTTATAAACCGGGCGAATGTTCTGTTTATGCCGTACATTGCGGACTTCAGACTCGGACGTATCCAGCAATTTGGCCAGACGTATATCGGAAAAACCCTTGCGTTTTAATTTATATAGCTCACCTTCTTTCAAGGTCGATAGGGTTTTAGTCGACAATGACTTTTCAGTAATGACCAAATCTTCAACCTGCGCCAAAAACCAGGGATCGATTTTACTGGCCTCATGCACGTCTTCCAGACTCATGCCGCTACGGAACGCATCGGCGACATAAAGCAAACGATCCGGTCCCGGATGGCGCATTTCGCGCTGCATTTTTTCCCGCGCGTCTTCCCGGTTCAAATCGATAATTTCATCGAGACCGCTGATGCCGATTTCCAAGCCGCGCAGGGCTTTTTGCAGTGATTCCTGAAAAGTACGGCCGATAGCCATGACTTCACCCACAGACTTCATCTGCGTGGTCAAACGGTCATCCGCTTGCGGGAATTTTTCAAAGGTAAAACGCGGTACCTTGGTGACTACGTAATCAATAGTCGGCTCAAACGATGCCGGTGTTGCGCCGCCGGTAATCTCGTTTTTCAATTCATCCAGCGTGTAACCTACTGCCAGTTTTGCCGCCACTTTAGCAATCGGGAAACCGGTTGCCTTGGACGCCAACGCAGACGAACGCGATACGCGCGGATTCATCTCGATAACGATCATCCGTCCGTCTTTCGGGTTAATGGCGACCTGCACGTTGGAACCGCCGGTATCGACGCCGATCTCGCGCAACACCGCCAGAGAGACGTTACGCAGGATCTGATACTCCTTATCGGTCAAGGTTTGCGCGGGCGCTACGGTGATCGAATCGCCGGTATGCACGCCCATCGGGTCGAAGTTTTCAATCGAACAGACGATGATGCAGTTGTCCTTGGAATCTCGCACCACTTCCATTTCGTATTCTTTCCAGCCCAGCACCGATTCTTCAATCAATAACTCGTTGGTTGGCGACAAATACAGGCCGCGCTCGCAGATTTCAACAAACTCTTCTTTGTTATACGCGATGCCGCCGCCGCTGCCGCCCATCGTAAATGAAGGACGGATAACGGTCGGATAACCCACTTCCTGCTGCGCAGCCAAAGCCTCTTCCATGGAATGTGCGGTTTTCGACTTTGCCACTTCATAACCGATTTTGCGCATCGCCTGATTGAACAGCTCACGGTCTTCGGCCTTGTTAATCGCCTCTTTGGTAGCGCCGATCATCTCAACGCCGTACTTTTCCAAAACACCGTTGGCGTCAAGGTCAAGCGCGCAATTCAACGCAGTTTGTCCGCCCATCGTCGGTAATATGGCATCGGGGCGTTCTTTAGCGATGATTTTTTCTACGGTTTGCCAGTCGATAGGCTCGATATAGGTCGCATCGGCCATATCCGGATCGGTCATAATCGTTGCCGGATTGGAATTTACCAGAATAACGCGATAGCCCTCTTCCCGCAGTGCTTTACAGGCTTGCGTGCCGGAATAATCAAACTCACAGGCTTGACCAATAACAATGGGGCCCGCCCCCAGTAATAAAATCGATTTTATGTCGGTTCTTTTTGGCATGTTGTATGCGTTACCATTTATATTGCTGTTAGTTATGTAGGCTGGGTAGCGTAACCCACGATTGTCGGGTTACGCTACGCTCGGTAATTGCTCCTGCATTACTCTACCTCCTGCATCCATGCAGTCGTAACCCGACCTACTTATTTGTTTACTTGTTCCATCATCTCGATGAAATCATCGAATAAAGCCTCCACATCATGAGGACCGGGACTTGCTTCCGGGTGCCCCTGAAAACTCATCGCAGGACAATCCGTCCGCTTGATGCCCTGCAAGCTGCCGTCGAATAATGAACGATAAGTCGCTACGACATTGTCAGGCAGACTAGCTTCATTAGCCGCAAACCCGTGATTCTGGCTGCTGATCATAACCCGGCCCGTAGCTATTTCCTGAACCGGATGATTGGCGCCATGATGGCCGAATTTCATTTTTTCAGTTTTCGCGCCGCTGGCCAAAGCCAATAACTGATGTCCCAAGCAAATACCGAATACCGGGATTTTCTTTTCCAGAATGGTTTTAATGGCCTCAATGGCATAAGTACACGGCTCAGGATCGCCGGGGCCATTGGACAGGAAAACCCCGTCAGGATTCATTGCCAGTACTGTTTCAGCCGGTGTTGTTGCAGGAACAACCGTGACACGGCAACCGCGATTAGCCAGTAACCTAAGAATGTTGCGTTTAACGCCAAAATCATAAGCCACAACGTGCTTGGTCAAATTTTCAGCTTGCGTATGTCCATTTTGCAAATGCCAGATATTTTCAGTCCATTCATAAGGCCGATCGACCGTGACTTCCTTAGCCAGATCCATCCCCTTTAACCCTGGAAAGCCTTCAATCGCTTTCTTTGCCGCGTCCACATCAACCGACTCACCCGCCATAATGCAGCCGCGCTGTGCGCCCTTGTCACGCAAAAGACGAGTTAATTGTCGGGTATCAATATCGGCAATAGCGACGACGTTATTATCAAGCAAATATTGCTGCAAGGTTTTAGTGCTGCGCCAGTTACTGGCCAACAACGGCAAATCCCTGATCACCAAGCCACTGGCAAAAACGCCGACAGACTCATCATCTTCGTCCGTCGTACCGACATTACCAATGTGAGGATAGGTTAATGTCACAATTTGTCGGGCATAAGAAGGATCACTGAGAATTTCCTGATACCCGGTCATAGCCGTATTAAAAACAACCTCACCCACGGAACACCCATCTGCACCTATGGCTACACCGTTAAAAACCGTCCCATCTTCCAAAACCAATAAAGCAGACCTAGTCAAACACGTCACCTCAAATGTGCAAAACGGGATGAACCCTTACGGACTCATCCCGTTGTAAAAAAACAAAACTGAGGTAATTTTACGAGATTATACTGCTTCGGTCATTAACAATTTTTTAAACCCGCTGATATCCTGCATATTATAAAGCCCATTTTGCGCTGGATTAAATTGATGCGGATCAACCCAGCCACAGCTAAACCAGAGAAGACAAAGAAGAGATTTTTTGCTCAACGCCGATAATAGCCCGATTCAAAATACCCAGATTTTTTTCTTCAATGATTTGCATACCCATCACATAAAAAATGGGCATCCATAGCGGATTAATCAGGATTCCGCCCAACGCACTTTTCCATGTTCGTTTCAGGTTTTTTAAAGGATTAAACGACTCCGCCAAAGAATGCATCGGATAGTCGGCAAAAACAGCAGCAATCGGATACAGGATGATCTTTTCATGCCCCTCAAGCTGAGCCATGGATTCCAGGAGTTTCCGCTCCATGTTGTGATAATTGATCCGGGCAAAGCCCGCCGAAATAGCGAAAGTAAGCGCCACCAGAGGCAGCAGAATGCTCGGCGGCGCGACAGGTGCGAAAGTGGAAGACAACATAACGATACCAAGCCCCAACATCAGGGCATCTTCGCCCCGCTCCACATCGCGATCGATGCCTTTAATAATGGAGGAAACAGCGTTGTCAAACTGGCCTTTTAAATAATCTTTTTTTTGTGCCATGGTATTCTCCTTATGGATAGTGCTTAAAGCACACCTTATGAAAAATGTCAGATACGCGGACCAAGTAGACTGGATACGAAGCCCAGTAAAAGCCGCGTGTTCTTTGTGCCGGAATTACCGGCCCACGCCTTTTGTTTAATTATTATTCTCCGTTTCGGCCAGTTTAATTGAGCTTTTAGTCAACGGCAAATTTGAATTTCCAAGCTGAATGGATCGTAACAAACCAATAGCAATGGCGATGTTTTAAGCTCGTACCTCGCATTAATAAAGCTCACGGATGTAAATAAATTTACTGTTGCCTTTGTAGATGCCGAAGGTGGCGCGGGCGGTGGGATTGTCATCGAACAAATTGCCGTCACCGCCCTGATCCACACCATCCCAGTTGAACCGCATCCAGACAGGTACCGTCGCCGTAATATCCAGTGCGCCGGCATTACCAATGCCGGGAGCTCTAAAATTTAAATTAAAATTCCCACCATCAGTAGATAGCGGTGGTTCATGAAACTGATTAGCACTTGTGCCAGCCACAGAGTAACCCAGACCACTATTACCACTACCAACACCGGTATCCCAAACAAATAATTCTGCTGGCACTAGCCCATCATCTGCAATCGGATCTGTTGCTGTCAGGGAAATACCAGTTGTGCATTGGTCAACGGCATTCTTTACCCAGCCATTACCATTCCAATATTCAGCCGTTAACGGCATAGCCAAATCCAGTAACTCAGAACCATAAGCATTTTGCAGGCTGAGACGGCCGAAACGCACTATAGTGGTTAACGAATCAACGCTTGAAACCCCTGGAGAGACAGCCGTACCGTTGAGTTTTGTGATCTGAACACTGTCCGTGGCATCGGTAATTGTCGTCCGTATCTTTACACTATCATAGGCACCATCTATGACCGGGGTTGTTGCGTTCCGGGCATCGAAGCGGTAGGTATCGTCTGCCGTGTAAACGCCTAGTGTCCAACTGCGTGCAGGTACTGCCGGTTGCGAGAGCCGGGATAGCAAATCGGTCGTACTAGCGCCATTAAGAAGTTTTATACCGAGAGTGGAAACTGGAACATAAGCACTTGATGAACTCACATACCGTGTTGCAGTGGTGTCAGTCTTGCTCTGTGCTGTGACATCCAGAACAATGCCCAACGCGTCGTTATCCATATAAGTAAAGCCGCCTGCACAACCGGGAGTGAAGCTTGCATTTACTGCAAAATGATGGGGATAGAAACGTCCAAGCGGCCCCAGTGCCGAACTGCCGATAGTGCAACCATACTTGCCGTTGCTGTTGCCGGTGTTCGAGGTTGATCCAGTGACGCAATCATTACTTTGATCAACCCCGGTATAGGCTGCATCGGTCACAGCGTCGGCATTGAATGTGATCGTGCCAACGTCGAGATATTGGAAGTTATTGCTAACGCTGCTACCAGCCGCCTGCGGAAAACCTGAAGCTGCTGTAGAACCCGAATTGCTCCAGGTTAACTCCGCAGTGCTAACGGCATTCGAAACATGATCGACGACGCTCGCGGTATTAACTACCGGTGTTCCGGTATAACCAACTGTCACGCCAGGATGAACCGTCAAGTTGAAGTCCTCCCCTGCCGCAAGCTTGTTGGTTGATGGATTCAGCGCAGTCGTTGTGGAAAGTGTGAACTGTTGTGGACGCACCGAGAAATCATCGGAAGAACAGCCGTAAACGGTGGATACTACATTGGCATCACTCACCCGGCAGCGCAATGTCTTGTAAGCATTTGCCACACTGAAATTGGCCGTAGTTTTACGCCCCAAATTGGCACTGCCAATACTCAGCGTCTGGGTTGCAACCGGATTTGCATAAGCGGAACAAGAGGCGGCCGGTGTATTGTCATCGAACAGTTCCACGGTAACATTCTTGGCGGTACCCCCGGAAACCACATAATTGCTTTCGACTGCACCCGAGGAGTTCAATGCAACCACATCAAAACTGAACGGGGTTCCTGCCAGCTTGGTATAAAGCCTCGCAGTTCCACTGCTGTAGGGTGTAATCGTGGTTTCGAGGCAATTGAAATTAGAGCCTCCCGGACAAGCCGAAACGACCATACTGCAGCTGGCAATATTGGCCGCCGTATTCAAACAGGTTACTGTCGCATTCGCAGGAGTAGGAGAAATTGATGTTAAGCTGAGCGTGTTAGTACCAGTAGTGGATGGGGTCGCCGACAAAAGCGCCGACCCACTCGTCCCTATGCTGACGGCAGTACCATATGGCTGCAAGCTCGCAGTGATTCCGCCGGTCGTAATCGCCGAACTGCATGTAACGTCGGCGCACGCCTTTACCGTGATGCTCTCGGCAGCACAATTCGAGCCTTCGCCATCGTGTTCGATCTGCAAGTGATCAAAAGCAAAGCAGCTGTGCGTCGCATTCTTGATGGTCGTAATCTGAGCTGCCGTCAGTACACCATTATAAAGGGACACTTCATCGATTACACCGTTCGCCGAATAGTTGGTCGAATTACCGTTTCTGGTATCGCCAATCAGCAGGCTTTGCCAACCCGAATTAGAGGTGATATTGGTGTTTATAGACTCTTGCTCTAGTACGCCGTTAATATAGGATCGCATGAATTGATTACCACTGCCCCCGGTTAAACTCCAAGTCACCGCAATATGCACCCAGGTTCCGGCCGCTGTTGCATATTGATTCGAATCGATACTTCGAGAGCTGCCGCCGGAGTTATCAAGTTGAAATCTGATCCGACCAGTCTTCATCAGTCGAATGAAGAATTGAGTCGAGTTAGTATTACTCGCATCGGCCAAAGTACGATCATCGGAAGTCGCTCCGGAGTTCCAAGCCGTATTGCTCTTATACCAAAAGGCAATAGTGCCCTGATTACCCAGGCTATTAACATCAATTCCGGTATCCACTGCCTTTTGCGTTGTTGCGCTTGAGTTCTGAGGAATAGTGGCGCCGCGGCAGGTATCGCCTTTACCCCCCCCAGCTGGAGTAGCTTCCGTTGTAATGCTATTAAGTGCAGTACCGTTGCGATTGTTGCCGCTGCTGTCCTTGACCTCTCCAGACGTTCCGTTCCAGCTCGCCTCGTCCATTTTGTAGTAGGCATAGGCGCCCGGCGACAGCGCATAACTGTCGCTGGCAGTGTTGTTAGCAAGATTACTGTCATACTGTCCCCCGGCTACCGTAGCACTGTTGGTAATGGTGCCGGACGCATTGACGGCCACCGCCACAGTCAGCGTAATCGTCGGTGCCGATGCGCCTCCGGCAAGACTGCTGTTATAGGTACAAACCACCACTGCCGTGCAAGTCCAATTGGTGCCGGTAGCCGAAACAAAGGTCAACCCAGTAGGCAAGGTATCGGTGACAGTAACCGCCCCGGCAGACTCGCTTAACGGACCGGCATTACTCACGGTCAGAGTATAAGTAGCGTTGCTCCCCTGCAATAACCCCCCACCCCGAACAATAGCCAAGGACAAATCGGTGGTCTGCACGGCCTGAGAATTGGTAGCTGTGTTGTTGCTCGCCACATTATCGAGCTGAGTTCCCGCGACGAGTGCAGTGTTGATCAGCGTTCCGGTCGCATTGGCAGCGACAGTGGCGGTCAGCGTAATCATACCGGCCGACGCGCCACTAGCCAGACTACCGCTACGTGTGCAGGTGGTATAAGGGGCATTGCACACCCAACCGATACCGGACGCACCGGTATATGTAAGTCCGGCTGGCGGCGTATTAGTCACCGTGATCGGCCCGGTCTCGGCAATGGGTCCGTTGTTAATGACGTTGAGGGTGTAGGTCACCGTCTGTCCGCGTACCATGCTGCCACTGAAAGCCATCGTGGTCGCAAGATCGGCAGCCTGCACGGCCTGAGAATTGGCAGCCGTGTTGTTGCTCGCCTGATTGTCGAACAGAATTCCCGCTACGGTTGCAGTATTGGTGAGCGTTCCGGTCGCATTGGCAGCGACAGTGGCGGTCAGCGTAATCGCGCCAGCCGACGCGCCACTAGCCAGACTGCCGGTACGGGTACAGGTGGTGTAGGGGGAGCTGCAAACCCAGCCAGTGCCGGACGCACCGGTATAAGTAAGTCCGGTAGGCGGCGTATTGGTCACCGTGATCGGCCCGGTCTCGGCATTAGGTCCGTTGTTGACGACATTGATGGTATAGGTCACCGTTTGTCCACGCGCCATGGCGCCATTGAAGGCCATCGTGACCGCGCGATCTGCCACCGGGGTATTCGGTACGGCGATGATTTCAGCCGACAACAGCACCAAATCTTGTCCGGAGCTATATACAGTACTGGCCGTAGTCTGCCCGGCCTGAATGATGGGAGAAGACAGCGTATAGGCATCGAAATCGACCCCATAAGAATTACTATCGCTGTTGATATTACTCACCGAATTGAACTGATTGCCGATGGGATTGCTCGCATCAGTGAGTGCTGTACTATTGAACGTGAGATCCTCGCCGCCGCCCGAAAGTGTGGGGTCACCTTCCCAAGTGATGTGCCCGTGCTTGCCGGTGGACGAACCGATAGGCGTGGGAATTTCGAAATTGCCGACATTCAGCGTAATGCTGCTGTACTGGTAATACTGAAACCCTTCATAAAGGTTAAGCACGCGAAACGTCTCGGATGAGTCGGAATAGATTACCAGTAGTGCCCAACCGCCAACTACTGCTTCTGTACTGCAATAGGCTTGGGTATTGTCGGTGTTATCAACAGTCAATCCGGAAAAAGTATAGGTGCCGTTTCTTTTCGTTGTCACCGCACTAGTGACATCTACCACCCCGTTGAAGTAATCGTAGCCTGTCGAAGCCGAGGTATATTGCCTGCTGGCGGTAACAGAGGTTCCTTCAAAAGTTACCGTATAATCAGGTGTACCACCCGACCCCGCCCAATAAAGATAAGCCTTCTGGACAGTCGCTGAAGCAGGAATACCGGCGAGTGTCGCACTTGTAGATGTACCAGTTGAGACAACCGAACAGGCGTTAGACGTATTAGACCGAGTTCGTATTGTTTTCTGTGTGCCGACATAACTTACGTTGCCCGCGTAGCTTTCCAGCAGCGTGATGGGCGTGTCGGCAATGGCAATATACGGAACTAGGAGCGACGCGAAACCAACAGTCGTCAGCAAAACTGTAAGGTGGATTCGCCGACAGGCAATCCACCTCATCTGCGACAGGCTGTCATCGGTGCTGTGCATGTGCGGCGGTTTGTTGTCGCGAAACCGCCCTACAGCGCTAAGCGGGACGGGGTTTAAACTCCATACCAAACATTTACCAATACTCATGACACACATTGCAAACAGAGGTCGTTGGCGCAAACAAAACAAACTGAAACAGATCCTATTTTTCCAAACCATTATGTTATGCATTTTTACTCTCTTGGCTATTCTGTATTTGTCAGTTGCACTTTGTTGTTTCGAGTTGCGCTGGTCGACAGCTATTCATTACTCGATTTTTCTTAGCAAAAACGCCGCACTTTATGATAAGTTTCTTAAATTCGTGGAATAATCGCAACGGTTTCCTTGATAGCCGCAACCAAACCAATGCCGCTTTTTCTTCAGGATAAGTATGCGTCAAATCGTTACGTATTTTTCGGCAGGTATGCCATTCGCCCGGAATCCATTAATCCGGATTTTTCCTGCTTGTTAAGTTTGTCGATAAAAGTCATCTCCGACGTCTCGGCATCTATCGTCTCGACAATTAGTGGAATCGATCGCCGCCCAATGCCCTCCTGTATCTTCATGAAACGAAAAACTATCTGATCAATATATTCAACAACATCCTTATCATCCCAATGTTCCCAACCGACGGGTAGATAAAGCTTGAGCTTTTCCAGCGCGTGGCAAATAGGGATGTTTTTTTCCTGCTCGGAAACAGCCGACTTCACTTTTTCGAAAAATTCATTCCCAGCCTGATTTCTTTAGCGCTTAAAGCATCATAAATAGGCAATCGCGGGAGTGCATCTATTTTATTCATAACAATATCTATTTTTTGACCACCGAATCGTTTTACCAGCTCGCCCCCAAAACGCAACTTCTTGGCGTAGGCATAGTCTTCCGGGGGAATTTCGATACACAGATCAATGTCCACACCCTTTAAGACATCATCCGAACGCGATCCAAATAACCATACGGCAACTCGCTTGCCAAATACAGTGCTTGCAGTTTCTTTGATGACTTGTGCTGCAGAAGGTGCAATTCTCATGGGTTCTTATTATGCGGAGACTTATCGCCTTGCGGTTGCCGACGATTTTAATTCATCATCGGTCATTGTTCTAATTTGTTAAACCGCTGCCCTACCCGGCAACTCCACGACACAATTGATTAAAATCATTGCGTTACGGTTGCGGTTAATTGGCGTTCAACAAAAAATCTCCCGACACTGGCATTTATCGCGGTGGCGGTAATTTGGTACATATTGATTACAGTTGAGCCTTCAGTTGCTGGCGTCCGGGCGCATGTCACTGTCACGGTGTAGTTGACAGTACTTAAAGGCGTCGTTGGTACTGCCAACGGAAGGACAAATTGAGAGGAAGCCGGCGATGGTACACAATAGTTAACCCCCCTAACAGCTTGATAAACTCCCCACTCAATCCCCGATCGCGCCGCCTGATAAGCCATTGCACCCTCTTCATCCAGTGCGCTGCTTTGGTGCTGCATGATAGACACCCGGCCGATAAACACGGCGATACCACCCAATACCACGATCAGGAAAATAGCCATGATGAGGCTGAATCCGCGCTGTTTCATGTTACGGCACATTCTGGACATGAACCTGATGCAGCAACGTTACGCTGTCGCTGTTGTTGGACAGGGTGAGGCGCATCACCACAAGATCGGCGCGTTGGGTGACCCCGGCATTATAGACAAAACTGCTGGTGGCGCAGTTAACGCCAGTTGCTAACCGGGCAATGCTGGTTGCGGCACTGAGCGGAACAATAGTGATATCGGTTGGCTGTGCGGCCTGTTTGGCATAACCGGAATAACGCCATAAGGTGTTTCCGATACAGGCAAATGTTACCGGTCCTGAAATGATCTGGAAACGATTGCCGGGCGACTCAAATAGAAACTGCATACCACCGCTAAAGCATATTCTAGTTGTAGACAGAGTACAGGTGGCACCGACAGTTGAAGTCAGCGCCACCACATTAGCCCCGGCATAAGCAGAGGCGGGGGTAGTGTTGTAGACCACGAGTTCTTGTCCCGCTACAGGAGCGGATGGCAGCGCGCCGATCACATCGAAGCTGGTATCAGCAGCCACAAAATCCAGAATATCGCCTGCGCAGGCCGCACTGCAATCCTGTTCCTTGCGATAGCGCCCGCCGGTAGTAGTCGGCAAAAACTCGATAAAACTGTCGCTAACCCGTACGCTGTTAGGCAAAGCAGTACGAAGTTCACGCGCCATACGGCGCAAAGCGGTATCCGCCGCATCGGAAAGTTCGGCGCGGTCGAGTGCCTCGAAATAGCCGTTCAAGGGAGCGGCGAAGCTGGACGCCAAGACGGCAAGTATTCCGGTGATGACTATCACCATGACGGCTTCAATCAGGGTAAATCCGGATTGGCTGCGGTTGCAGGATAGCATCATCAGGGCTCCCGTGGCGTATAGCGGGTGCGGTAACCTTCGAGCACCACGGTCGTGTTGAGCGGACCGGTGACAGTAACGGTGATCGACAGCGAGTTGGCAGCAGTAATACCGTTTATTGCCTTATTAACAACGGCCACGGCGGCGGTATAGCCGTTGAAGCCAAGATTGTTACCGGCAATATTCATGATAGCCCCTGACGCCATGCTGAATCCGTTATAGTCGCTGACATTATCAAAAAAAGGGGCTGCGTAGCGCGTTTCGCCAGCCTCAGGACCAAGCTGACCGAGCACCAAGCGACTTTCGTCATTCGCACCGTCAGCCCCCCCCTGTGCAACCTGCCGCCGTGGTTGCTGTCGTGACATTGGGGTCGTCGGGATCACAAATGGTAAACGGCATCAGCTCGATTTCTTCCAGCAACGCTTCAGCAATCGCCAGTGCCTGCTTTTTGACCACCGGATCGGCGGAATGCCGTACGTTGAAATTGATCGAAGAAATAATCCCCGTCATCGCCACGCCAACGATGACCATGAATATAATCAACTCTATCAGCGTTACGCCTCTTTGCCGGGCAGCCTCAGGAAAATTAGCAGGCTGTTTCTTCATGGACATATCCTGTCTCGGGTTCGAGGCATATTACCTTGATTACATCCCCGCCGGACACGGTAATGGTTGTCACGGTAGCCACGTTAGGCCGGCCAAGACCATTGAATGTCACAGTGCCAAGGCCGCTTACGGAGACGCCATTCGGCAAAGGGTCGCATTGTTCACCGGCTACTCGCAGTCCATTTACAGAAGAGCCGTTACAAGGATTAACCGGAAAAGTTATTGTGTGCGTCGTCCGATGAGCAATAGCCAGTTTCTGCGCCAGTCTAATTGAAGATTTGACGATCTCTGCATAGTCGCTGGCCGCATGGCCGGCAAAGTTAAGTCGGGGCGCGGCGTAGGCTGTCAGTATACCCATGATAACTATTATCACGATCAATTCTATCAGCGAAAATCCGTTGCACCGCCTACTCATGCGACACCGATTCAAACAATCGTTGTGCCGCTTTGAATTGTGGCCGTTTAAGCGCAAGCACCTTGGCTTGCTCAATGGCTTTAGCGTGCTCGCCTACAAAGTCCAGGCAACGCACGTATTCCATTTGAACAACATCCGGATGCGGTTGCAGACTTTTGGCTTGATTAATCAAAGTCATGATGTCCTGATGTGAAGCCGGTTGTTTAAGCATGGTTCCGTATTGGCGATGCAGGGCTGTTTTCTCCAGCAAATTATTGACTTCAAAAGGGTTAACTTCAAGTCCTTTGCTAAAAATAACATTGCTTTTTTCCAACAGATCGGGCCTATTCTGGGCAACGCCTTGATCCCGCCAAATGACGCCCTCTTTCCAGTAGTAGCCGGCAGTTCGCGGCTGCAAAGTCCGTGCAACGCCACTCCAAAGCAAGGCTTGCTGTGCGTCTCCAGCCAGTAATCGGTACGAACTGTAATTGGCTGCAACCAAGGCAAAAGCGGGTAAGCCCAACCATGCCAGCAAACCCATCACCAGCGCGTTGCCGATAAATCCGGAACGCAAACCTAAAAAATATTGCATCGACATTTTCGGCAACTGCCAATGAGTTGCGCCCATGTCGATGAGTTGTTGATTGATAATACCCAGATAAGCGCCAAAAACAGCCATCAACACCGGAATATAAAAAGGGTAGTCCACCAACGCATGAGCCAACATGGAAGTAATGGCTGCCGCAGACAGGATAAGCGGCAAGCGCTGCCCGGCCATTGCCTGCTGACGGAATTTGAACAATTGTCCGTACACCGCAACAATCAGTAACAAAAACAAACCCAAGCCTAATAGGCCGGTTTCCAGTGCAAACTCCAGATAGTCATTGTGAACGAAAATTATGCGCCTATCGAGAAAGGGCGGTACTTTATGGGCTTCAAAATAATAACCGAAGTTATAATAACCGATCCCCAACCACAAATGTTCGGCTAGTCCCTTCCAGGCAACCTGATATATTTCCCAACGATCTGAGGTATCGCCATACATGAGTGTGGCAAAAACAGCATCCGTGCTCCAACTGGCCAGCCCTAACCAGGCATAAAGTTTAAAAAAACCCAAAACAGAGAGAAATCCAACAGCTACTCTGCGGTAGCGTCGCCAATGCGCCACTACTTCGGCTTTTCCAACTAAAGTTACCAAAAACAAAACACCGGACAGCAAACCTACATAACCACCACGACTTTGCGTTGTGAGCAGTCCTGCAAACAGCAACAGCGTCAGCCCGTACACACCGCGCCCGCCACGGCCCAACAGATAATAGCTAAGAACCGGCATCAAACCGAGATTAAGCGCCGTCGCCAGAATATTAGGGGTTGCAAACAGCGCCTGCGCGCGCGCACTTTTTCTACCCAAAAATCCCCAGCCGGTCAGCCATTGCACCAGCGCCCAAACAGCAATCAGCCCAATAACCGCACAAAATATCTTAAAGCCTGTTTGCGTCAACCAGACAGAGCGGCACGAAGCGGCAATAAAAGCAATCAACAGTGTAGCGGGAAAATAGATACCGCCGGCGTAGTAGGCGGGATTGAGGTACAACGCATTAATGAGCAGCAGCAGACAAAACCCGACTAATGCGGCGTTAATCCATGTCAGCGAAAGCCGTTCTTGTTGCTGCCTGGCCAATACCACCAATAAGCATAGCCCTAACCACCAGAAAAAAAAATCGATGTAGCGAGATGCCTGCAATAAGCAAAGCAATGCGCTAATGACAAAAAAGGGCGCGAACGCCCTTTTTAAAATTGAAACGAATTTCAAAAAAATTAGCCACTACAAAGAGCGGTGTCAACACTAAACGGAGTTCCAGTGGGAGCGTTAGAACCAGCATATGTAGCTGTGAGACTCGGGCATGTGCCTGAAAAGGTTACATCAGGCGACGTCAATGCGGTAGTGGTGTCTATAGCTGCCTTTGTAGAAGAGCTTCGGTTTTTTGCATAGCTAATTGCAGCCGCTGATTGAAATGCGGCAATCCCTCCGGCTACCACTGCCTGCTTAGCGTCTACATCAAGTCCTTGCAATTTCGGTAATGCAGTCGCTGCCAGAATACCCAAAATCACGATAACAACAACCAGTTCGATTAAGGTAAAACCGGATTGAGCCTGTCTAAATTGTGTGTTCATAATTATCTCTTTATTATTAATAACCTAAGGCCGCAGCCCATACTTTTTAGGACCTCAGCCCTTGTGTTAGCATAGCGTAATAAATGAAAATTTACAAATTCCCCCACTCCCCTTCCCCACAAAATAAATAATACCTGAGCACGACAAGGACATATAGACTGGCGGTCAGGATCAATGCACCAAAAAACCGGTGATAGCGGAAGAAGAACTGTTCGATAAAATGATGTTTGCTGTTGATCCAGAACGACACATGTTCAGTGCAAATCCAGCGATTGGCCGATGTCTCAATATCGCGTAGCAGGCTGGGTTTGGTCAGCACGATGCCGCCAATCAGCGCCGCCAGTACACTACCGATCAGTAGCATTGTGACCAGGGCGTCCGACAACCACCAGTAGTTCTTCGGTATCAAGGTTGAAATAAATCTGAGGTTGTAGCGAAACAGAAAAGTGTGCAACACAAACACAGCCCCGATCAGTACAGCCGCTCCCATCAACCGATGATGCCGGTAGATAAAAGGCTCTACCCGTCGCCGACAATCAAACTGCACGGCGATTTTTTCAGTGCAAATCCAGCGGGAAATCTGTTGATTCAAGCGCATCAACTGTTCAGGCTTGAGCAGCATTGCCGCCCCCACCAAAATACCCACAATACTGCCGCTCCAAAAAAACATCAGCGCAGACTGCAGCAGAATTTGATTCAATATGTTCATGGTATTAAGTATAAATTCGGTTTACCCCCCAACCCTATCGACAATTGCCGATAGGGAGTGAAGCTAACAGCCTGTCGTAGTAATAATGCTGATAATGGGCGCGGCATTGGCGACGGGTTCGGTATAGGTAAATGAGCAAGCGCTGGAGGAACTGCCGCCACGCACTTGAAAAGTTGCTACCGACCCTGACGAGATATAGTCATACCCCTCTGCCTGCAATTCGGTCTGGTTTGGATTAAATACGGTGGTCAGTCCTGCGGCGGTCAATATACCCGTTGTGCCGATTGAGGTAGCCGCGGGATAGCCGTTAACCAGGTTAATAATACCCGCCTCGCTACACAGGGTACCTGCACCGGAGGATTTATTATCAGCCGTGCCGCCGCCGCCAGGGCACACGGCCGTATCAGCCCTGCCATTGCGCGCAAACAAGGTGGCATGAACCATCGCCGAGCTTGCTGCAACACTGCCGCGCGCCGCATTAAGTTTGGCAATACGGGCATCAAGCTGCAAATTGGTCAAACGCGGTAATGCCACTGCCGCCAAGATGGCCAGAATGACGATGACGACGATCAACTCAATCAGGGTGAAGCCTTTTGATTTATTCATTTTTTAATTGCGTTCGCACAGTTTGGTGTCATTAAAGATTTTAATATTTGCTGAACGGGGTCACAGTTTTAATTCTAGCACTAGTTTACGCATTCGCTAAGCGGTGATATTAAGATTCTTTATATTAGCTCAATATTGGGTTACGTTCGCGCCACTTCAACTTACTCAAGCACCAAATCTATGCCGCCCATCGCTCCCAATGACGCCCTGTTAAGTTTAGTGGTGCCGGTCAATCGATAGCGAGCCTGGTGACCATCGCTAAAAACGTAAACCAGACGCCTGGCTTTAGTATCAAAATACCAGACGGATTCAGCCTCCGGCGGCGCTTCTGCATACTCGCCGCTATAGTTTTTCGGCCTTTCATTCACTAGTCTCAACGGATTGGCATCATCTATCTCGCTACCGGCAATCGATTGCCCGGTCGCATTACGGTGAGCCCACAGCTCCCGTAACTCCCAACGTATGTTAGCCACGTCGGTTTCCATCATTGACACTTCAACTTGGTCTTGTGCATGGTTAATGTTCGACAGCACCGTGAATACCAGTATGGCGATAATGGCGTTGGAGATTGCAAAGTTGAATAAGTTTGCGACTGCAAAATGAAAAACATTTAGCTTCATGGTCAGTTTTTATGCATCGACGCTTTACCAAGATCCCAAATTGGCAAGAAAATACCCAAGGCCAGAATAAGCACAAGTATGCCCAGAAACACAATCATAATCGGCTCGATTTTGGCGCCCAAGGTTTTAATTTCGTATTCAACATCGCGCTGATACATATCGGCAATTTCTTCCATCAAGTCATCTAATGCACCAGATTCTTCGCCAACAGCAATCATTTGTAGTACCAAGGGGTTAAAAACACCGGTATTGGTTGCTGTGCGCAAAATGGATTCGCCACGTTCAACACCGGCACGCATTTGTTCCACTTTTTGCGCAATAAAATCATTATCAACGGTTTGCGCCACCAGATTTAACGTGCTCATGATGGGTACGCCGCTTTTACTGGATAGGGCAAAACTCCTGGCAAAACGTGCCAAAGTTGCTTTATGAATAATGGGCCCGGCAATAGGGCTTCTTAATTTGAAGCTATCCCATTGATACCTGCCTTTGTCTGATGCGATATATGAGTGAAACATAAACGCACTCCCAACGAGACCGGACAACAAATAAGGCCACGAGGTCACCATAAAATCAGAACACGTCAATAAAATGCGTGTCATTAAAGGTAGCTCTGCTCCCAAACCTTGAAAGACTTTAGCGAATGCCGGGATAACGAATATGTTAATGACGACAACCGCCACGATCATCGCAATCATGACAAATGTAGGGTAGCGTAAAGCTGCTTTGATCTGCTCACCCATAAACTTTTCAAATTCAATGTGATCAAACAGACGCATAAATACTTTGTCCAGCATACCGGTGGTTTCGCCGACGCGTATCATACTGACATAAAAACCGTTAAACACTTTCGGGTGCAGGTTGAGCGCGGCGGACAATTCACGACCGCTATCAAGACTTGAGCAAATCTCGGAAATTACTTTGACCAATGCCTTGTTTTTGGTCGAGGACAGCAGCCCACTCAGAGCACTCATGATAGGAATACCCGCCTTGAGCAGGGTGTACATCTGCCGACTGAACATCATGACATCAATCGGCTCTATACGTTCTTCAAACAGATTAATGGACAGGTTGTTCGCGGAAGAAGGCGCCGAAGCGGGGAGAATTTCGACCGGGGTAATATCGATACCAAGCAGGTGCTTTGCCAGTGCGCTACGATCAAGGCTCTCCAAGACCCCTTTTACCAGCTCGCCCTTGTTGTTTCGGCCTTTGTATGAGAAAAATGGCATTTGTACTTTTAAGTGATTGGTTGATAGCAACTATTCTTCAAACTGATTGCTGATGCGCATGGCTTCTGCAACTGTAGTGCGCTTGGCAACGACCATCGCTACCGCATTACTGCGCAGGGTCTTTCCTGCCATTTGTTGGCGTGCCAGTTTGATAAAAACATGGGTGTCATGATTATTGGCCGCATCGGTAAGTTTGGTATTCATTTCCAGCAGCTCGTAAATACCGACACGGCCTTGATAGCCGGTGCCGTTACATTGGGTACAGCCCCTGCCCCGGACAAAGCTGTGCTGATCCAGGGTATCACCCAATTCAAGTTTGAGCCAGGTCTGTTCGAAGGGTTCCGGTATGGCCGGTTGGATGCAACTCGCGCAGACCACCCGCACCAGCCGCTGGGCAATGACTGCCAACAAGGACATGGCGACCATAAACCGGGGGACTCCCATATCAATCAGGCGAATTGGCGAACTGGCGGCATCGTTAGTATGCAGCGTTGATAACACTAAATGGCCGGTCATAGCGGCACGCAGGCCGATCTGCGCGGTTTCATGATCGCGCATTTCGCCGACCAGAACGATGTCCGGGTCCTGACGCAGGGCGGAGCGCAACACCCTGGCGAAGTCGAGATCGATCTTTTCGTTGACTTGCACCTGGTTAATACCGGGCAGACGGTATTCGACCGGGTCTTCCACGGTAATAATTTTGTTGGCGGTGGAGTTGAGTTCGCTGAGGGCGGCATAAAGAGTGGTGGTTTTTCCGCTGCCTGTTGGACCGGTAACCAATATCATGCCATCAGGACGATGCAACAGCTTGCGAAAACGCGCCAGCATCTCGGGCGGCATCCCCAGTTTTTCCAGAGAAAATCCTTCGCCATTTTGGATCAGTAAACGCATGACCACGGATTCGCCGTAGATAGTCGGCATGGTCGATATACGCACATCGACCGACTGTTGCCGCACTTTAATCTGAAAGCGACCATCCTGCGGTAAACGTTTTTCGGAGATGTCCAGGCCGGACATAAGCTTGAGTCGCAATACCAGCGCCGTGGCAATTTTCAAGTCGGCTTCAGTTAGCTGATGCAGTACGCCGTCAACGCGAAAACGGATATACAGTTTATGTTCTTGCGGTTCTATATGAATATCTGAAACCCGCACTTTTACCGCATCTTCGAATACTGATTTCAGCAGTTTTACAACGGGGGCATCGGCTGCATCGGCTGAAGTCAATAGTAAATTGAGATCGATATTGTCATCTTCCGACATATCGCTACGCAATTGCTCAGCCAGATTATCGATTTCATCAGTACGGCGATAGGACTGATCAATCGCCAATAACAAATCCGACTCTCTGACTACGACAGGGCGGATGGTTTTTTTCAAAACACGCGTTAATTCATCCAGTCCCATCAAGTCGGTAGGGTCCGCCATCGCCAACAGGACATCGAATTCATTATATTCCAGCAGCAAGACACGGAAACGTCGCGCTAATGCCTCAGACAATCGTTTGATGATTTCAGGCTTGCGGGGATATTGTGAAATATCCAAAAACGGGATTTTTAATTGCTGTGACAGGAAATTAAGCAGCTCTGTTTCATTAACAAAGTTTAAATTGATCAGGGTGCGCCCCAGCTGTCTCCCGGTTTTCTTTTGTTCGGCGAGTGCCGATACGAGTTGTTCCTGAGTGATAATCTGGTTTTGAACCAGCAGGTCGCCGATACGAATTTTTCTGGTAATATCCATGGAGTAGTTATTAGTTACTATAGTCAGCTGTTAAGTCGAGTCAAATGCGCTTAGTCTGGCTATTTGCTCTAAAAATCATTTCCGGGACGGTTGCTCAGGTTTTACCGACCGCTTTACGGTTTTGGTTGTTTTAATTTAGCACAGTCTAAAATAAATACCGATAACTTCCAGATCGAAGTGCAAAAAGGCTGACTCCTGATGGCTTGGTCAATTAATACCCCCATGAGCATCAGCTGCTGCAATAAAAAAAGCCCCGGCTGTTTCAAAGAACAACCGGGGCTTTCATTTTACTTAAAGCGACGGGGCTTTAAGACAGCAAGATTACATCATGCCGCCCATGCCACCCATACCGCCCATGCCGCCCATATCATGGCCGCCATGACCGCCTTTATCTTCGCTAGGCGCATCGGCAATCATCACTTCGGTAGTCAGCATCAAGCCGGCAACAGAGGCTGCATTTTGCAGTGCAGTACGGGTCACTTTCGCAGGGTCTAAAATCCCCATTTCGATCATGTCGCCGTATTGGCCGGTTGCCGCGTTGTAACCAAAGTTACCTTTGCCTTTTTGCACTTCGTTGAAAACCACTGAAGGCTCGTCGCCAGCGTTGGAAACGATTTGACGTAGAGGCTCTTCCATTGCACGACGCAGAATGTTGATACCGACTGTTTGGTCGTGGTTAATGCCTTCCAGTTTATCAAGAGCAGAAATAGCGCGAACCAGAGCAGAACCGCCGCCTGCAACAACGCCTTCTTCAACCGCTGCGCGTGTTGAATGCAATGCATCTTCAACGCGAGCTTTCTTTTCTTTCATCTCGATTTCAGTTGCAGCGCCCACTTTAATGACAGCAACACCGCCCGCTAATTTAGCCAGACGCTCTTGCAGTTTTTCTTTGTCATAGTCGGAAGTTGCTTCGTCCGCTTGTGCGCGAATTTGTGCAACACGGTTTTTGATTTGCTCTTCAGAACCCGCGCCATCAATGATGGTGGTGTTTTCTTTAGTAATTTGTACTTTTTTAGCTGTACCCAGTTGTGACAATTCAGCTTTTTCCAGACTCAAACCAACTTCTTCGGAAATAACCACGCCGCCTGTCAGTACCGCGATGTCTTCCAACATGGCTTTACGACGATCGCCGAAACCAGGCGCTTTAACAGCTGCAACTTTAACAATGCCGCGAATGGTGTTAACAACCAAAGTTGCCAATGCTTCGCCTTCGACATCTTCAGCAACGATCAATAAAGGACGACCGGCTTTAGCAACACCTTCCAATGTTGGCAGCATGTCGCGAATATTGGAGATTTTTTTGTCGTAAATCAGAATCAATGGATCGTCTAATTCGACGCTCATGTTTTCTTGTTTGTTGATGAAGTAAGGTGACAAGTAGCCGCGGTCAAACTGCATACCTTCAACCACGTCCAATGAGTTATCTAAGCCTGTGCCTTCTTCAACAGTAATAACGCCTTCTTTACCGACTTTTTCCATGGCTTCTGCAATGATTTGGCCGACAGACTCATCAGAGTTTGCAGAGATAGTACCAACTTGAGCAATCGCTTTGTTATCGGTACAAGGGGTTGCAGAGGCAACAATGGCTTCAACGGCTTTAATAACGGCTAAATCAATACCGCGTTTTAAGTCCATTGGGTTCATGCCAGCAGCAACAGCTTTCAAGCCTTCGTTGACGATAGATTGCGCCAATACGGTTGCAGTCGTAGTACCGTCACCGGCCACGTCAGAAGTATGCGAAGCCACTTCTTTAACCATCTGTGCGCCCATGTTTTCGAATTTGTCTTTTAATTCGATTTCTTTAGCAACCGATACACCGTCTTTAGTGATGGTTGGAGCGCCGAAGCTTTTGTCCAGAATCGCATTACGGCCTTTAGGACCTAAAGTCACCTTTACCGCGTTTGCTAAAATATTTACACCGCGCGCCATACGGACACGAGCGTCATCACCAAATAATACGTCTTTTGCTGCCATTTTTATTCCTTTCTAACTTGTATGTGAATGTGATTGACGTGTTAGGCTTAACCTAAAACACCCATGATGTCTTCTTCACGCATAACGATGAGGTCGTCGCCGTCAACTTTAACTTCGTTGCCGGAATATTTGCCAAACAGCACTTTATCGCCAACTTTAACTTCCAGTGCGCGTACTGTGCCATTGTCCAGTTGTTTGCCACTACCTACCGCCAAAATCACACCTTGGCTTGGTTTTTCAGCAGCGGAACCTGGCAGTAAAATACCACCGGCAGTTGTCGTTTCTTCTTCAACACGTTTGACTATCACTCTGTCGTGTAACGGACGTATTTTCATCAATATCTCCTAAACATTAAAATTACAGGTTAAATTCAGTTTTAGATTTTAGCACTCACTAGTAGAGAGTGCCAACAATAATCAGTTTTTGCAGTCTCCCCCGTTCTTTGGCATTATCCCTCATCACAATACAGCAACAACATGACTTATGAATGACAACCAACTACTACGCTATAGCCGCCAAATCATGCTCCCTCAGGTCGATATTGAGGGACAACAAAAACTTCTCGCTGCCAGCGTACTGATTGTCGGCGCCGGGGGACTTGGCTCCCCGGCCGCTATTTATCTTGCTGCGGCCGGTGTCGGCAATATCGCCATTTACGATAATGACGTCGTGGACTTATCCAATTTGCAAAGGCAGATTGCTCATCACACCCCCGATATTGGGACTGATAAAGTTATTTCAACCCGTCAAACGCTTAACCGGCTAAATCCCGAGGTCAAGATCAGAGCGGTCAAACAAAGGCTGGAAGGTGAACAGCTTGATTACGAAGTGAGACTGGCGGACGTGGTTTTGGACTGTAGCGATAATTTCTCAACGCGCTTTGCGATCAATAGCGCCTGCGTCAAACAGCAAACGCCGCTGGTTTCAGGGGCGGCGATTCGCTTTGAAGGCCAGGTGACTGTGTTTACACCCGGCAAAAATAACAGCCCGTGCTACAACTGCCTATACAACAGCGATGGCGAAGAATTGCAAAATTGCGCTACAAACGGCGTCATAGCGCCTATTACCGGCATAGTCGGCAGTATTCAGGCACTGGAAACGATGAAACTGATCATAAATATCGGGGAAGCGTTAACCGGACGGTTACTGCTGTTGGACGGATTAACAATGGAATGGAATACGATGAAACTGCGAAAAAACGCTAACTGCCCGACCTGCGGCGGTTTATAGACCGGCTGGCATGAGAAGTTTCCAGGC
Source organism: Methylobacter tundripaludum SV96 (assembly GCF_000190755.2). Taxonomy (GTDB): domain Bacteria; phylum Pseudomonadota; class Gammaproteobacteria; order Methylococcales; family Methylomonadaceae; genus Methylobacter_A; species Methylobacter_A tundripaludum. The sequence continues at coordinate 195,080 of NZ_JH109153.1, forward strand.
GAATAAAATCGCCTGGAAACTCATCAACAAACACATTGTTACTTTTTAGCGAACTTATCCTGAACGAATTTAATCGCTTTTTCTGCAAAATCATTCACCGCCGACGGACTATCGCCATGCGGTTCAATTTCACCGAAGGGTTTGCCGCTTTCTTTGGTAAATCTGTAAATAAAATAACCTAATGGTGCAAACGCAAACGCAGCAATAAGTATCATAATAAAAAACAACTCAGTAACTCCACCCATGACCCCTCCTCATATTTATATATGTGTATTATTATTTTTAAGGTGAAATAAGATAATACTCCCTTCCAGCCCAAAAAAACATCTTTCGCAACCTATCTAAACATCTTGTAATTTAACCGGTTATCATCGATTTTCTTATCCCGGCCTTGTCGCTAAACCACCTAGTAACCGTATGGAAAACAAGGGTTGTCGGCTTGCGGCGATGTCAAAAGTTGCGTAAAAAAATTGTTCGTCGTATACTTCAAAACAGCTTACTTGATCAAGCTAGCATAATAATTTAAACACTTCTGGAGGTTTACGATGAAATGGGAAACACCAAGCTACACAGACCTGCGTTTCGGTTTTGAAGTAACAATGTATATCTACAATCGTTAATTCGATTTGGATCAAAAAGGGGCTCGTCAAGAGCCCCTTTTTTTTGCCTGATACCTTTTATTCCCGTATCATTTAATCCTTATTCCCCATTTAAGTTACCTCCCAAACTATGAAGATCAGAGTTCTCGGTTCAGGTGCAGGCGGCGGTTTTCCTCAATGGAACTGCAACTGCCATAATTGCCACCGCTTGCGGCACAAGGAAATGAACGGCAAAGCCCGTACCCAGTCATCCATTGCGGTAAGTACCGACAATAAAAACTGGTTGCTGTTTAACACCTCCCCCGATATTCGCGCGCAACTGGAAGCCTTTCCCGCTATCCAGCCTAAAGAAGGCGTTCGCGATACCGGCATTAAAGCGATCATGCTGATCGACAGCCAGATCGACCATACCACGGGCTTGCTGATGCTGCGGGAAGGCAAACCGCTGGACGTTTACTGCACGGAAATGGTCAAGCAAGACCTGACCACCGGCTTCCCTTTATTCAACATGCTGGCAGATTACTGCACCGTCAATCATCACCCGATTCCTTTCGATGGCAGCAGTTTTACCATTCCCGGCATTGATGATTTACGTTTTTATACCCAAGCCTTAAAAAGCAAGGCGCCGCCTTATTCTCCGCATCGGCATGATCCGCATGACGGCGACAATATCGGCGTCATCATCGAACAAATTTCTACCGGCAAAAAGGTGTTTTATTCCCCCGGTCTGGGCGAAATAGAACCGCATGTCATGGCGGCCATGCAAACCGTTGATTGTTTGCTGGTAGACGGCACTTTCTGGACCAATGACGAAATGTGTACGCAAAATATCAGCCATAAAAAAGCCCGCGAAATCGGCCATTTGCCTCAATCCGGCGAAGGCGGCATGATAGAAGTTTTAAGCGGCGTTGCCAAAGCCCGCAAGATATTGATCCATATCAACAACACCAATCCGATTTTAGATGACGATTCCGAACAGCGTAAAATACTCGACGCCGCCGGCATTGAAGTCTCCTACGACGGTTTGGAAATCGACTTATAAAGGATACACCATGAGCAGCGATAATAAAGCCTGGACCAAAGAACAGTTTGAAGCCGAACTACGCGGCATGGAAAGCCATTACCACATTCATCATCCTTACCATACCCTGATGAACGAAGGTAAACTGACCAAAGCCCAGTTGCAGGGCTGGGTCGCCAACCGCTTTTATTATCAGGTCTGCATCCCCATTAAAGACGCCAACATCCTGGCCAACTGCCCGGATCGCGAAACTCGCGCAAAATGGATACAGCGGATCATGGATCACGACGGTCACCCCGGCGATCCGGGCGGCATTGAGGCTTGGATACAGCTAGGCATCGCAGTCGGCTTGACGCGCGAAGACATTACCTCATTGAAATATGTGTTGCCGGGCGTGCGTTTCGCAGTCGATGCTTATGTTAATTTTGCCCGCCGGGCGGAATGGCACGAAGCGGCAAGCTCCTCGTTAACAGAACTGTTCGCCCCGAAAATTCATCAGCAGCGTCTGGACAACTGGCCGGAACACTACCCTTGGGTGGACCAGGAAGGCTATATCTATTTCCGCAAACGCCTGACCGAAGCGCGACGCGATGTCGAACACGGCTTGGCGATTACATTGGATTGGTATAAAACCCGCGAACAACAAGAGCGCATGATTCAAATCCTGAAATTCAAACTGGATGTGCTGTGGACAATGGCGGATGCGATGTACATGGCTTATATTCACGAAATGCCGCCTTATTTTAATATTGAAAAATGAGCATTAATCCAGATCAAACCATCAAATTTTCCCCTATGCACCGTTTGCAGTGGGAAGAAGTACAACAGAAAGATGTTATTCTCTATCCAGAAGGCATGGTAGAGCTTAACCAAAGCTCTGCGGAAATCCTGAAGATGTGCGACGGCACCCGCAACCTTGCCCAAATCGTCAGCGATCTGGAACAGAAATTTGCAACAACCGGTCTCGTTAATGACATTACCGCTTTCTTGGAGGACGCTTTAAAAAATGGCTGGATCCAACAAAACTAACATCACCCCGCCGCGCTGGCTGCTGGCGGAACTGACTTACGCCTGCCCGCTACAGTGCCCTTACTGCTCCAACCCGATTGACTATGCGACATATCAATCCGAGCTGGACACCGAGGACTGGAAGCGCGTACTCACGCAAGCCCGCAAAATGGGCGCAGTGCAATTGGGTTTTTCCGGCGGTGAACCGTTAACCCGCAAGGATCTGCCTGAACTGGTTAAACATGCCAGAGATCTGGGGTACTACTCCAACCTGATCACCTCCGGTTATGGACTGACTGAAGAAAAAATCGTCCAACTCAAGGAAGCGGGACTGGATCATATTCAAGTCAGTATTCAAGCCAGCAGCCAGGAACTGAACGACCATATCGCCGGTACTGCATCATTCCAGCACAAAAAAGAAGTCGCACATCTGGTCAAAAAACACGGCTATCCGATGGTGCTGTGCGTGGTCATACACCGGGAAAACATCCACCAGATGCCGGAAATACTGGCAATGGCTGAAGAGCTCGGCGCTGATTACCTGGAACTGGCGAACACCCAATATTACGGCTGGGCACATGCCAACCGCGATTTATTGCTGCCTACCAAAGAACAATTCGAACAGGCGGAGCAAATCGCCCAGGCTTTTAAAGAAAAAGTCGCCGGTAAAATGAAAATTTATTATGTAGTGCCTGACTTTTATGAAGACAGGCCCAAAGCCTGCATGAACGGCTGGGGAACAACATTCTTAACCATCGCGCCGGACGGAGTAGCCCTGCCGTGCCATTCCGCCCGCGAACTGCCGGGACTGGATTGCCCCAATGTAAAAGACTACAGCATTGAGCAAATCTGGAACGAGTCGAAAGCTTTCAACTTTTTCCGCGGATTTGAATGGATGAAAGAGCCGTGCAGCAGCTGCGATGAGAAAGAAAAAGATTTCGGCGGCTGCCGTTGCCAAGCTTATTTATTAAGCGGCGACATGTATGCTGCCGATCCGGTGTGCAGCAAATCGCCTAATCACTCTGTTATTCAGGAAGCGATAGATTCAGCGAAAGCAAGCGCCTTAGCTGACAATGAAAAACCGCTGATTTTCCGTAACAGCAAAAACTCGCGACGGTTGTCTTAAGGCGGCATCGAGTAAAGAACACGATTTTTTTACCGCGAAGACACGAAGAAAAAAATGAACTTCGCGCCTTCGTGGTAAATAATTTATCCTCTTAAGCCGCTACAACCCCTCCCAAGGCGTGTACAAGCCTTCGACATTAACCCCAAACATATCCAAAACCCGGCCAACGGTTTCATCGACCATTGCCGCCAGCGAATCCGATTTACTGTAAAAAGCAGGCATCGGCGGAAAAATGATGCCGCCCATTTCCGTCACACTCGCCATGTTACGGATATGCACCAGGTTTAACGGTGTTTCGCGGGGCATAACCACCAAGCGCCGCCGCTCTTTTAACACCACGTCAGCCGACCGCGAAATCAGGTTGTCGCCAAAACCGTGCGCAACCGCCGATAAGGTTTTCATAGAACACGGCGCAATAATCATCCCTTCTGTTTTAAAGCCGCCACTGGAAATACTGGCGGCAATATCATCGATACCGTGAGTCACATCGGCCAGCTCGAACAGTTCAGCGCGCTTCATGCCCATTTCGTGCTTTAAATTCACCAAACCGGCCGAAGAAATAACCAAATGTGTTTCCCATTGTTCCTGCGCCTGCAAAACTTGCAGCATCCTTACGCCATAAACCGCGCCGGTCGCACCGGTCATGGCTATGATTAATCGTTTTTTTTGATTCATTTATATTTAAGATGCTGATTTTATATTGAAAATAATAATGGAACGCAGATACCGCTGATAAATATGATGAACGCAGATAATTCAAAAAAATCGTAATAGCCCACACTATTTACCTACACCAATGTAGGTAAAGCCAACTTTGATGAGTTCAAAGCTAGCTTTGAACCTTATGATTTTCTCATCACACGTCAAAATTCGGCACCTTTGCCCCCTCTCCTGCTGAACGACTGCATGGATGCAGGAGGTAAACGCAGGAGCGGTTGCCGAGATAATTGAGGTGAGGAGATTCAAAAAACGAATTTTAAAGTGCAATCAATATACTGCATGTTTTGTGAACCGCAGGGCTAGAGGTGGGCAGTTACTTAATCATAATCATCCGCGTCATCTGCGTTCTATCCTCTAACTGAGCAGCGCTAATTCCCAGCCCTGACATCAAACTCGATTTTCCAGCGACCATGGTCTTTTTGTGAAACAGCTTGCAGTTCCAGCGTACCCACTTCAGTTACGGCGGCGCACAGATGCACCGGCACGACTTCACCGGGCCTGCGGCCTTCCTCCGACAAGGTAATCTCAATCTCATCCAGTTCGTCAAGCTCTTCGTCAGTCCAGTAATCCAGACGGGCTCCGACTTTATCTTCGCGCCGGGTATGGGAGGCGAAAAAGCGAAACCGTACCGGCTCCCCGATCACCAAACCGAACTCATCATCCGGCAATTCTTGTTGGGTACCCTCTTCCATGCCAAACGGGGCAATGCACAAAGCCTGAATTTCCGGCGTCATACCGGGCACTGCGGGCATAGCGCTTTCTATGCCGACATAATAAGAGGCTGCCGTGCCGCCTTTGATACGTACACCCTTGCCTTTGCGAACATAGCCATAGTAAGCAGCGCCACGGGCAACTGCCAGGTCAAGATCGGCGCCAGTCAATAATCGAGCTCCGGGGGCTTGCTCCGCTCTCAACCATGAATTTAAAACATCCATTAAACGCTCAGCCAAGACACCGGCTTTTAACACGCCGCCGTTAAATAACACTGCAGTGGGATGCAGGAAACTTGCGTGTTCCGGCAGATTAATGTCTTTAAGCTCATCCGTAGCACCTTGTTGTTTGGCCAGGAACGCCGCCAGATGGCGAGTAATGGCCGCATCCTGAGCATAAGGCAAACCTGCGGTTCTTAAACCGGTGCGGGGACGACTTACCGGTCTGTCACCAACTGCCACTTGAGGCAGAAAACCTTCGACCAATACACGATTGACTTCTTCACGGGTTAATTCGGTGCGCAGTGTGCCGGCGATCAGGGAAGAACCTCGGCTTGCAACCACTAGCGGAATATTATCAATTTCGAAATTATTGAAGATTTTTTCCTTGGCATCACGGCAACTGTGAGTCAAAGCCTGAACCTGCCAAGGCTCCAAGCGTTTTCCGTCTTTCTCAAGCTTGGCTTTAACCGTATAGGCCAAAGCCAAATCCATATTATCGCCACCCAACAGAATATGATCACCAACCGCCACCCGGGTCAGTTCGAGATTGCCGTCTTTTTCAGTGACCGCTATCAATGATAAGTCGGTAGTGCCGCCGCCAATATCTATCACCAAAATGATGTCGCCCACCTCGGCATGTTTGCGCCAGTCGCCGTGACTTTTCTCTATCCAGCTGTATAACGCGGCCTGCGGTTCTTCCAGAAGAATTGCCTGACCGAGACCCACGGCGCGCGCTGCTTCAACCGTCAATTCCCGTGCAGCCGGATCGAATGAGGCCGGCACGGTAATAACAACATCCTGTTGATCCAGCGGCGCATGTGGATGCAGGCTTTGCCAAGCATCACGCAGATGTTGCAGATAAGCGGTAGTTGCCAGAAATGGCGAGACGCGTTTAACCTCGTCGGGAGCTTCAGCAGGCAACACGGCTGCTTTACAATCCACGCCGGCATGACACAACCAGCTTTTAGCGCTTGATACCAACCGTATCGGAGTTTTGCTGCCCAGATTACGGGCTATTTCGCCGACCAGATAATCCGGTTTTGCAGCCCAAGGTAACGAGGTCGAGTCTTCTGCAAGCTCTGCTTCGTGAGCCAGATATAAAAATGACGGCAACTGCTGCTTTTCCTCAACCGAACCAGGGGATATCAGTTGCGGTATAGCCATGACTTGAGGCGAAAACGCCTCATCGTCGATATTATCAAGATCGGCATAAGACAAAACGCAATGTGTCGTCCCCAAATCAATACCGACAGAAAACCGTGTTCCATTCTGCGGATATTCAGCTGTAATTCGTTGATCGGTTGGATTTTCTGCCTCCATCACAGCCGCGTCTTCTGTAACCTTTTCCGGTTGTATCTGATCGGACAAATCACTCATAACTCAACCTCTGCCGGCGCAACAATAGCCGCATTATGCCCTGCCGTCAGTTTGGGCAGTCTGATACCGGTAACTTGCCAGCCCTTATGAACCAGTGTGCCGGTAAACGGCGCAGCACCGACAATATTGCCGGTTAAACGCACAGCCGCGGCGTCAAACCCCTGCGGCAAAGTGATTTTACTGCCTTCCTGCTCGTTGCGGACGGCGGCTAAAGTAAAGTGCTCATTAATTGCCTTATTGCATCCTTCATGTACGACACGGGCAGCAACACCAATATCGGCATCGCTGAAAGCTGCAATATCTTCTTTAATAAAATCGATAAAGCGCGCTTCTTTTTGCAGCAAACCCAGTAATTGCAAAGCAGCATCGGGGGTTGCCTCTTTTAATACAACGGGTTCCGGTGCGGGCGCATGGACAAGCTTTTCAACCTCAACGATTTTCTCGACAATTTTTACTACCGGTTCAGGCGTTGGCGCAGTTTGTTGAATAGTCGATTTTTTTTTGCAACGAATCCGGCTGATCACCACCGACAGCAACAACACGATTAGAATCAGCGATAACAGGGCGACAGTGCCCGCCAAGCAAACATGCCATAAATCGAATGTGGTGGGTTTCAAGGATAAATCGATTGCATAAGTATTCATTATACGAGGCTCTTTTAGTTATTATTGTTGACCGGATTTGCGGGCGGCTTCACCAAACATCATACCTTGCAAAACATTACGAGTAGTTTGCATGCGCATCTGTTTTAAATGTCGGTCAGCAATGATACCAGGCACTTTTTCAGCAAGATAAACTTCACGCATTTGGGATAAAACTGACTCACATTGCTTCATAATCTCTTCTGTTGCTTGGCGACTCTCCTGTTCCTGATGAGCGGTTTTTTGCATTTCATCCGAGACACACTTTTTATATTGATATTTGGCATCCTGAATTTTCTTAATTGTGGCATCAGACAAAGTAGTGTTATGCCATTCATTTTTAGCGTCATCAGCAAAAGCTGTTGCTGCCGACAATAAAACAGTTAAGAAAAGAATCTTTTTCATGGTGTTTCTCGGTAGTGTTAATGGGATTTTATCGCTTGATTTTACGCGAACTGGTCAAAAATAAATAACATTTGTCAATCACATAAAAAATACCTGATGCTTAAACTCTATAGTCATAAATATTAATAATGCGCCCATTTTTTAAACTTTCAAGGGCATGAATGCTTATATCACTGTTTTTTGCATGCCCTGCTGCACCTACACAGCCCGATAATCCAATCATGTGTATTCTTCCGGCAACATGCTGTTCAAATCCCACCCAATCTTCAGAAAGCAAAGTGGCATTATTCAACCGGTCTTTTCCGATAACCCAATCGATCAACGGGGTAGTTGGGTCATGATTCCTGCTGATTGCCACACCGCTGTAAAACTAATGTCGCCGTTATACCCGGCATTGGCCTAAATTCAGGCAAAAAAAAACCCAAGCGTTTAGGCTTGGGTTTTTAATTTAAGAGCTTGGCAATTCCCTACTTTCGCATGGCAAACTGCCACACTATCATCGGCGCTAAACGGTTTCACTTCCGAGTTCGGGATGGGATCGGGTGGTTCACGTTCGCTATGGTCACCAAGCAAACTGGTGTGGTCGGTTGGCTTCTTCAGCGTTTGGCTGGGGTTGCTTAATCGACCGTCTTCACTGGGCAGCTTGCTGCCGAGTGTTGGAAATCTGTAACGTCTCTCTTTAATCTTTACGGTTCATTTGCGATTATTCAGCTGTGACTAAGTTTTACGCTTAGCTATAACACATCCTCAAACTGATTGGGTGTTATATGGTCAAGCCTCACGGGCAATTAGTACACGTTAGCTTCACACATTACTGCGCTTCCACACCGTGCCTATCAACGTCGTAGTCTCCGACGGCCCTTCAGGGGACTTATAGTCCCAGTGAGATCTCATCTTGGGAGGGGCTTCCCGCTTAGATGCTTTCAGCGGTTATCCTGTCCGAACATAGCTACCCGGCAATGCCACTGGCGTGACAACCGGAACACCAGAGGTTCGTCCACTCCGGTCCTCTCGTACTAGGAGCAGCTTCCCTCAAATCTCAAACGCCCACGGCAGATAGGGACCGAACTGTCTCACGACGTTCTGAACCCAGCTCGCGTACCACTTTAAATGGCGAACAGCCATACCCTTGGGACCTGCTTCAGCCCCAGGATGTGATGAGCCGACATCGAGGTGCCAAACACCGCCGTCGATATGAACTCTTGGGCGGTATCAGCCTGTTATCCCCGGAGTACCTTTTATCCGTTGAGCGATGGCCCTTCCATACAGAACCACCGGATCACTATGACCTACTTTCGTACCTGCTCGACTTGTCCGTCTCGCAGTCAAGCACCCTTATGCCATTGCACTCATCGCCTGATTTCCGACCAGGCTGAGGGTACCTTCGTGCTCCTCCGTTACTCTTTAGGAGGAGACCGCCCCAGTCAAACTACCCACCATACACTGTCCCCAATCCGGATAACGGACCTAGGTTAGAACTTCGAACATACCAGGGTGGTATTTCAAGGTTGGCTCCACAAGAACTGGCGTTCCTGCTTCGAAGCCTCCCACCTATCCTACACAAATAGGTTCAAAGTCCAGTGCAAAGCTATAGTAAAGGTTCACGGGGTCTTTCCGTCTAGCCGCGGGTATACGGCATCTTCACCGCAATTTCAATTTCACTGAGTCTCGGCTGGAGACAGTGTGGCCATCGTTACGCCATTCGTGCAGGTCGGAACTTACCCGACAAGGAATTTCGCTACCTTAGGACCGTTATAGTTACGGCCGCCGTTTACTGGGGCTTCGATCAAGAGCTTCTCCGAAGATAACCCCATCAATTAACCTTCCAGCACCGGGCAGGCGTCACACCCTATACTTCCTCTTTCGAGTTTGCAGAGTGCTATGTTTTTGCTAAACAGTCGCAGCCACCAATTTATTGCAACCCCTTTCAACTCCAGCAGCAAGTGCCTTCACCTACTCGGGGTGTACCTTCTCCCGAAGTTACGGTACCATTTTGCCTAGTTCCTTCAGCCGAGTTCTCTCAAGCGCCTTAGAATTCTCATCCCATCCACCTGTGTCGGTTTGGGGTACGGCCACTTGTAACCTGAAGCTTAGAGGTTTTTCTTGGAAGCATGGCATCAATCACTTCGTCGCTCCGAAGAGCAACTCGTCATCACGCCTCAGAATATAGGTTCCCGGATTTGCCTAAGAACCCTCCCTACTCGCTTAAACTGCCTATTCCAACAGACAGCTGACCTAGCCTTCTCCGTCACCCCATCGCAGTTACAACTGGTGCAGGAATATTAGCCTGCTTTCCATCGACTACGCCTTTCGGCCTCGCCTTAGGTACCGACTAGCCCTGCGTCGATTAGCGTTGCGCAGGAAACCTTGGATTTTCGGCGTGGGGGTTTTTCACCCCCATTATCGTTACTCATGTCAGCATTCGCACTTCTGATACCTCCAGCAAACTTCTCAGTTCACCTTCGCAGGCGTACAGAACGCTCCTCTACCGCCACACTAAAAGTGTGACCCGTAGCTTCGGTACTATGCTTAGCCCCGGTAAATCTTCCGCGCAGGCCGACTCGACCAGTGAGCTATTACGCTTTCTTTAAAGGATGGCTGCTTCTAAGCCAACCTCCTGGCTGTCTGTGCCTTCCCACATCGTTTCCCACTGAGCATAGATTTTGGGACCTTAGCTGACGGTCTGGGCTGTTTCCCTTTCCACGGCGGACCTTATCACCCGCCGTGTGTCTCCCGTGCTCAAACTTGTTGGTATTCGGAGTTTGCATCGGGTTGGTAAGTCGAGATGACCCCCTAGCCGAAACAGTGCTCTACCCCCAACAGTTATACACGAGGCGCTACCTAAATAGCTTTCGAGGAGAACCAGCTATCTCCGAGCTTGATTAGCCTTTCACTCCGATCCACAGCTCATCCCCGCATTTTTCAACATACGTGGGTTCGGCCCTCCAGTAAGTATTACCCCACCTTCAGCCTGGCCATGGATAGATCGCCCGGTTTCGGGTCTAATCCCAGCGACTAAACGCCCTATTAAGACTCGCTTTCGCTACGCCTCCCCTATTCGGTTAAGCTTGCCACTGAGATTAAGTCGCTGACCCATTATACAAAAGGTACGCAGTCACGGAACAAGTCCGCTCCTACTGCTTGTACGCATACGGTTTCAGGATCTATTTCACTCCCCTCTCCGGGGTTCTTTTCGCCTTTCCCTCACGGTACTGGTTCACTATCGGTCAGTAAGGAGTATTTAGCCTTGGAGGATGGTCCCCCCATGTTCAGTCAAAGTTTCACGTGCTCCGACCTACTCGATTTCACTGCACAGCGTTTTCGTGTACGGGGCTATCACCCTGTATCGCCAGACTTTCCAGACTGTTCCACTAACAACTGTACAACTTAAGGGCTAATCCCCGTTCGCTCGCCGCTACTAAGGGAATCTCGGTTGATTTCTTTTCCTCTGGGTACTTAGATGTTTCAGTTCCCCAGGTTCGCTCAATACAGCTATGTATTCACTGTACTGTGACCCGCTGATGCGGGCCGGGTTTCCCCATTCGGAAATTCTCGGATCAAAGTTAGTTTGCAAACTCCCCGAGACTTATCGCATGCTACAACGTCCTTCATCGCCTCTCACTGCCTAGGCATCCACCGTATGCGCTTATTCACTTGACCATATAACCCCAATAAGTCTGCTTTTTCGCTATTGGTTACAATAGTTAATAAAGAGCTGTTTTGTGTTATATCGATCAGCTTTCTTAATCGCTTTTTTCTGCTTTTGAGAACTCATTCTTGTTTACCTTGACGTTGAGTGTTAGGCTAGACCCGCTTACGCCGGTTTCGCTTGACCTTCTCGGTGTCGGTTCACTTGAACTCGTTTAGTAAGCTCATGGTTTTATTCCATGAAGTTACTTTGTTACAGATTTCCAAATTGTTAAAGAGCTATTAATGCATGTAATGCACCAATTCTATAAGGTCTCTGACGATTCTTCGTTCAGAATCGAGACGTTATAGAATTGGTGGAGCTAAGCGGGATCGAACCGCTGACCCCCTGCGTGCAAGGCAGGTGCTCTCCCAGCTGAGCTATAGCCCCAGTGTTTCTTGCTTAAGTCCCCTAGGCCACATCACGTTTACCATCACGGCAAGGTGGTGGGCCTGGGTGGACTCGAACCACCGACCTCACCCTTATCAGGGGTGCGCTCTAACCAACTGAGCTACAGGCCCTAGGCTCATACTGCGTTTGATCAAAATAATTTGTTGTGGGCACTCATGACAGCGTTTAGCTGCAATTTGTAAGGAGGTGATCCAGCCCCAGGTTCCCCTAGGGCTACCTTGTTACGACTTCACCCCAGTCATGAATCACAAAGTGGTGAGCGCCCTCCCGAAGGTTAGACTACCCACTTCTTTTGCAACCCACTCCCATGGTGTGACGGGCGGTGTGTACAAGGCCCGGGAACGTATTCACCGCGACATTCTGATTCGCGATTACTAGCGATTCCGACTTCATGGAGTCGAGTTGCAGACTCCAATCCGGACTAGGACCGGCTTTCTGGGATTTGCTTACTTTCGCAAGTTCGCAGCCCTCTGTACCGGCCATTGTAGCACGTGTGTAGCCCTACCCATAAGGGCCATGATGACTTGACGTCGTCCCCACCTTCCTCCGGTTTATCACCGGCAGTCTCCCTAGAGTTCCCGGCATTACCCGCTGGCAACTAAGGATAAGGGTTGCGCTCGTTACGGGACTTAACCCAACATCTCACGACACGAGCTGACGACAGCCATGCAGCACCTGTCTCAGAGCTCCCGAAGGCACTCTACTATCTCTAACAGATTCTCTGGATGTCAAGGGTAGGTAAGGTTCTTCGCGTTGCATCGAATTAAACCACATGCTCCACCGCTTGTGCGGGCCCCCGTCAATTCATTTGAGTTTTAACCTTGCGGCCGTACTCCCCAGGCGGTCGACTTAATGCGTTAGCTGCGCCACTAATCCTGTAAATAGGACCAACGGCTAGTCGACATCGTTTACGGCGTGGACTACCAGGGTATCTAATCCTGTTTGCTACCCACGCTTTCGTACCTCAGCGTCAGTTCTAGTCCAGGGAGTCGCCTTCGCCACTGGTGTTCCTTCAGATATCTACGCATTTCACCGCTACACCTGAAATTCCACTCCCCTCTACTAAACTCTAGTCCGCCAGTTTCAAATGCAGTTCCCAGGTTGAGCCCAGGGCTTTCACATCTGACTTAACGAACCGCCTACGCACGCTTTACGCCCAGTAATTCCGATTAACGCTCGCACCCTCCGTATTACCGCGGCTGCTGGCACGGAGTTAGCCGGTGCTTCTTCTAAAGGTAATGTCAAGCTACCGGGTATTGACCGGTAGGTTTTCCTCCCAATTGAAAGTGCTTTACAACCCTAAGGCCTTCTTCACACACGCGGTATTGCTGGATCAGGCTTTCGCCCATTGTCCAATATTCCCCACTGCTGCCTCCCGTAGGAGTCTGGGCCGTGTCTCAGTCCCAGTGTGGCTGATCGTCCTCTCAGACCAGCTATAGATCGTCGCCTTGGTAGGCCTTTACCCTACCAACTAGCTAATCTAACGCAGGCTCATCTCATAGCGCGAGGTCCGAAGATCCCCCGCTTTCCCCCGTAGGGCGTATGCGGTATTAGCGTGAGTTTCCCCACGTTGTCCCCCACTATGAGGCAGATTCCTACGCGTTACTCACCCGTCCGCCACTCGTCAGCGCCCGAAGGCCTGTTACCGTTCGACTTGCATGTGTTAAGCATACCGCCAGCGTTCAATCTGAGCCATGATCAAACTCTTCAGTTTATATCATTTTGCCACTCAATAAGATGAGTAGCCAATCTTGGCTCGACTACAGAATTAAACGTATAAATTACTTTTTACGTGTAGTTCTTGTGTCGACTATTTATTACAAGCATAAATCGTTCATCACAAGCACCCACACAAATTATTTTGATCAGGTTTTTAAAGAGCGTGGAGTTAAACCCCGGTTGAGCTGGACAATTATACAGATCCAATTCAGTTTGTCAACATCCTGTTAACTTTATTTTTCATCCCGAACCACCGAAGCCATTTACCGAACCCCGATGAAGCCGACCATTATAACCTACTCAGTCCGCTTGTCAACATCCTTGCCAACTTTATTTCTTGTTGCTGTCTCTGCCAAGGCGCCTGCCCTGAAAGAACTGCGCATTCTACAGCCTTTTCAGCCTGCGTCAAGAAGTTATTTTATGAACTTGTAAATCATCAGCAGCGCACTAAGCTATATTGAATAACGCGAAAAGGCATTTACCGTTTTTCACGGCATGTCGAGAATTATTAGCCATACAACGATAACTCGCTCTTACTAATCAACATGACCTTAATTATCTTTACATAGACCACAATCACTTGGATTTCAACAATCCGGAAATCCGCCAATCTGCTTCTTTCCTCGTAAATTCATTGTATATTGCTTGATTACGAACGAAACCAATCTGACTTTATAATATAGGAATTTTCCATCATTATGTTCTGGAACATTTTCAAGAAAAAAACACCCCAACAGACATCAAACAATGATAAATCGAATTTTCCACTTAGCCGTGATAAGAAATCCACCTCAATAAAGAACCTTAACATTCCAATCTCTTTTTTAAAAAGACTGATGCCGGTTGCTCAACTGCTAACCGAAAAAGAAATACAGCAATTACATATTACCGCCGCCAGCTTTACACCCGGAGCTATCGTTTTTAACAGAGGAACTGAAGTAGACTCTTTAACATATATAGTTAAAGGCGATATCTTCATGGAGGCCGATAATGGTTCCGGGCTTGAAATAAGCGCCCACACCTTTAAAGCACTGTATCCGCTGTCCGCAGGCAAACTGCATTATTTTACCGCAATTGCCGGATCAGAAGTGACGGTGATCAATATTTCCAAGACTATACTTCAGTCAAGCCAACCTACTATCCCCCTTCTGGATAATGAACTAAAAGTTTCGCAGCACCTTCAAGACAATCCGTTTTTTAATCTTTTTTATCAGCATTTCACTCAGGGCGAACTTAAAATCCCCACTTTCCCTGATATAGCACTAAAACTGCGTAAAGCTATTCAGCAAGATTGCGAAATTGCTGACATTGTCAAAATTGTTAATATGGATCCGGTTATTTCCGCCAAACTGATTCAGGTCGTCAACAGCCCCATTTACAGACCGGTGAACCCGATCAGTAATTGCCTTGACGCGATCAATCGACTGGGACTTACGACTACACGCAATCTGGTGACCGCTTTCAGCATGAACAACCTGACCCAAAGCAAAAAACCATCAACAAAAAAACTAACTCAATATAACTGGCTACAAAGCATCAAGGTTTCCAGTATCAGCTACACCCTGGCCCAACTGACTCAAAAAGTAGATCCTGACGAAGCACTACTCGCAGGACTTCTACATAATATCGGCGCGCTTCCCATTTTAACTTTTGCCGACAGCCTACCGGAAGGCACTTATCAACCAACCGATATTGACCTTTGCATAAGCGAAATACACGGACAAATAGGTTCCATTATTTTAGAAAAATGGGGGTTTCCGAATAGTTTAAGACAAATTCCCTTACAGTCTACAAACTGGTTCACAAGCACCACTGAAGACCTTAACCTGAATGACATCGTATTATTAGCAAAATACCATAACATTCTGGCATCCCCCGGAAAAACCGAACTCCCATTAATCATCACTCTGCCGGCCTTTCAAAAACTGGAAAAACAGCCTTTAACGCCGCAAATGTCTCTACAAATATTACACGATGCAAAACAACAAATTGCAGAAACAATGAGTTTTTTCTCGCGTTAACAACAATGATTACCTGTCAAAATCAGCTCACAGCGCATTTTCTTATCGTTTCAATAATGCCTGGAAAAAGACAAACACCAAAATCAAACTTGAGCTTTTCAATCATCCACGATAATATTGATTCAATACTACATTGGAGCCCAACAGAATGAATACAATAAAAAAACACCTACCCAAGTCAGTCCTTATCGGCTTAGCCGCTATCCTCTTGCCCTTTGGAGCACAGGCAACCTCCGATACATCCAAAAACACGCACCAATTATACGAGGACAATTGCGCCAGCTGCCACGGCTCGGACTACGGCGGGTTTATTGCTCCCGGGTTGAATGCCGATAGTCTGAAAGGCCGCAGCCCTACAGCTTTACGCAGCCTGATCATGACCGGAAGCTTCGACACTTTGATGCCTCCGTTCTTCGGTCGTTTATCCGATGACGACATCCGCGGCTTGGTCAAGTATTTACAAACCACGCCAAAGCAGGCTAATCCGGCTTGGACCATAGACGACATCAAAGCATCGATCAAAGTGTATGTTAAAGATGAAAGCACGCTGCCTGCAAAGCCTACTTATGCCATCAACAGTATGGATGATGTTATCGGTGTGGCGGCTCGCGGCAAATACGGGCGCGGTTCAGGTTCAAAAGCGGTATTCATCAACAGCGTTACCCATAAACAAATCGGCGAAATTCCTACAGGCACCGCTGCGCATATTATCGACTACAACCCCGCGAACCCTCGCTGGGCTTATGTAAAAACCGATACGGCGGAAATTTTTAAAGTCGATTTATATTCCATGCAAGCCGTGCGTAGCGTTAAAACCGGATTCAACGGTCCCGGCTTGGGCGTTTCCCGCGACGGTAAATACATCATGGCGGGGTCTTATGTACCGCACAACGCCGTCATTCTTGATGCCGACACCTTGGAACCCTTGAAAACCTTTGAACTGGAAGGCGTCGATCCTGACGGCAAAATGGTCTCTTCCGATTCCGGCATGATCATCGGCACACCGTTTGCCGACATTTTTGCGATCGCGCTGGAAAACGCCGGTCAAGTTTGGGTGGTTGATTTGAAAGAAGGTTTCCCGGTCACCAAAATCGAAAACGTCGGACGCCATTTGCATGACGCCTTCCTGTCCCATGGCGGCAGCAAACTCATGGTTGCTTCCTATGATGACAGCATCGTTACTGCAATTGACCTAAAAGACCGCAAAATCATCAAGAAACTGGAAGCCGGTTGCGTACCTCATGTAGGCGGCGGCTCTGTGGTTGAAGTTGACGGCCGCACACTGGGTTTTGGAACCAACTTCGGCGACTGCGACAAAATGGTGGTCAGCGTCTGGGATCTGGACAAAATGGAAGTGGTTAAACAGGTTCCTGTTTCCGGCGGCACAGAATCGCCCGCAGCTCATGCCAATGCGCCTTATGTCGCGGTGGACATCATCTCTAAAGACCGTCGCGCCCGCACCATTCAGCTGATCGACAAAAAAACCCTGGAAGTGGTTAAAACCCTGGATGTTGGCGGACACGCTTACTTCCCTGAATACAGCGCCGACGGTAAGTTCCTGTATGTCAGCGCCGGTTACAGCGGTGACGAAGTCGTTGTTTATGATTCGAAATCCTTGGAAAAAGTGGCTTCCGTACAGATGGAAAGCCCGGCCGGTATATTTTCTCACGGTCGCGTCAGATACATGACTCGCGGTCTTTCTCCTGACGAAATGAAAGGGGCAAAATAATGCGATTAACAGCTCTTACAGGATCGCTACTATTGGGCTTGGTATCCGCCCAAAGCGTCAATGCAGCCAGTATTTATGCGGGCGAGGCAAAAGCGGCGGCGGTTTGTTCGCAATGTCACGGTATTAGAACGCCGTCTGCCGATGCGCCTTTTCCGCCGTTGGCAGGACGCGATGCGGATTACTTAAAAACAGCGCTCAAACAGTACCGGGATAAAACCCGCAAATCCGACATTATGAATGCTATCGCCGGTTCCTTAAGCGATGACGATATTAATAATGTTGCGATGTACTATGGCAGGCTAAAACCGTAACATTGATGAAAAAACTACCGCTTTTAATGTTGGTTATTACAGCTGTTTTAGCTAAAACCAGTCTGGCCGGCGAACCATCACCTGAAAGGCAAAGCGCGCTCCGCAACATGCTCAATCATGATTGCGGAGCGTGTCATGGGCTGACATTAAAAGGCGGCCTTGGCCCTGCTCTGTTACCCGAAGCATTAGCCGGTAAGCCCGATGATTTTTTGATTTCAACCATTCTTAATGGACGCGAAGGAACCGCCATGCCGCCTTGGCAGCCATTTATGAACAGGAATGAGGCAGCTTGGCTGGTTGAAATATTACGCAAGTCCGAAACAAAACCTTAGGAGAAGCAGTCAAATGAAAACTTATTGTTTTTTATTTTTGATCGCTCTTTCAATAACCCAAGTCAATGCTGAAACAAGCATTGCCATTTTGGATTTTGAACTCAATGACTTAACTCTGAAGCCCAGGACGGCCGCTGAAATTAATAGAACAGCAAGCATAAAACCCTTACTGGAAAAAGAACTGAAAAACGCCGGTTATCGGATTATTTCAATTGATTTAGCCATGCAACAGAAAGCCAACAGCGGTTTCGGCTATCTGTTTGACCATAACGATGTCGCTGCGGAACTTGGCAGAACCGCAGGCGCCGATTATGTATTGATTGGAAGACTCCATAAGCCCAGTTTTTTATTCGCCTATATTATGGGGCACTTAATCAGGGCTAAAGATGGCCAATTAATTGGCAACTACATCTCGGAAACCAAAGGCGGCGATGAAAAACTAACGCTTAAAGGTGTTGAGAGTATTGCCGACAAAATCGACAAGGATTTGGATAATCGTTACACCCCACCACCGCCTAAACACACCACTTTGCACTAATTATTTTTGCTCTTTCGTCTCTACGCTCAAGTAGACTTTAGTCCTAGCCGCTCGAACCTACAAAACCATGATCAAACTACTCCCCCTTCTAGCCTTGCTATTCTCCTTCAATGCCATCGCAGAACTGCGCGCCACCGGCGATCTGGGCATCGTCATCGAACGGGAAGACGGCAATGCGCTGATCATCAACACCACCGAGCACAAACGCTTAGCCAAGATCGAAAAGCTGGGCGATTTGTCCCATGCTTCCGTGGTTTTCTCCCGCGATCAACGTTACGCCTATGTTTTCGGCCGGGACGGCGGCTTGACCAAAATCGATATGCTCAAGGATGCAATCGACAAGCGGATCATTCAGGCAGGCAACAGCATCGGCGGGGCGATTTCCCAGGACGGTAAATTAATCGCCGTATCCAACTACACACCGGGCGGCATTAAGGTTTTTTCATCTGACACACTGGAACTGGTTGCCGATATTCCGTCCGATTACGGCGAGGGGCTGCGCTCCAAAGTGGTCGGGCTGGTTGACGCCCCAGGACAGCGCTTCGTATTCAGCCTGTTCGATGCCGGCGAAATCTGGATGGCCGACTTTAAAAACCCTAAAGCGCCAGCCATTAAAAAATTCCCGAACATCGGCAAACAGCCTTACGACGCGTTAATGTCGCCGGACGGGCACTATTATATCGCCGGTTTGTTTGGCGAGCCCGGACTGGCGTTGCTGGATTTATGGAATCTTGATGCCGGAGTTAAACACATATTGTCCGACTACGGCAAAGACGATGAAAAACTGCCCGTTTATAAAATGCCGCATCTTGAAGGCTGGGCGGTAGCCGGTGATTACGTATTTGCTCCCGCAATAGGCCAACACAAGGTTCTGGTCATCGACAAGAACACCTGGGAATTGCATGACACCATATCAGTCGCCGGACAACCGGTTTTTGTGATGGCCCGGCCCGATGCGCGGCAAGTCTGGGTTAACTTTGCTTTCCCTGATAACAATCAAGTACAGATTATCGATGTCAAAGACCTGTCCATTAGCAAAACCTTGTCGCCCGGAAAAGCCGTCCTGCACATGGAATTCACCCCGCGCGGCGAGCAAGTCTGGGTTGCGGTAAGAGACGATAACCAGCTGGTGGTTTACGACACGGAAACCTTGCAGGAAATAACCCGCCTGCCCGCCAACAAACCCAACGGCATATTCTTTAGCTCGCGTGCCCATAAAATCGGTTTATAAACCCATGCTGACGACCTTACACAAACAGCTGCTAAACGACTATCAGCGCGACTTTCCGCTGTCGGCGCGGCCTTATCAGGACATCGCCGATGCGCTGGGCGTGACCGAGGCCGATGTTTTATCGGCATTTACCGAGCTGAACGGCAATAATTTTATCAGCCGCATCGGCCCGGTCATTCCGCCCAATCATATCGGTGTCAGCGCACTGGTCGCGATGTCCGTGCCTGAACAGCAGCTACAGGCTGTTGCCGATAAAATCAGCGCGTATCCCGAAGTCAATCATAATTACGAACGCGAACACCGGCTTAACCTTTGGTTTGTGATCATCGCTTCCGATGCCGAGCACTTACGCGCAGTGATCGACTCAATAGAACGGGAAACGTCCTATCCTGCTATGCTGCTGCCGATGCTGGATGATTT
This sequence comes from Methylobacter tundripaludum SV96, assembly GCF_000190755.2. Classification (GTDB taxonomy): domain Bacteria; phylum Pseudomonadota; class Gammaproteobacteria; order Methylococcales; family Methylomonadaceae; genus Methylobacter_A; species Methylobacter_A tundripaludum. Next base: position 215,309 of record NZ_JH109153.1, read on the forward strand.
TTTCATTGATTTGGGCTTTAAGCTGGACCTGAATAATGCTTGATATCAAAGACCGCCAACTGCTCGAACATATTCAACTGGGGCTACCGGTTTGTTCCAGGCCCTACCTGGAAATCGGGCGGCTTTGCGACATGCCCGAGGTCGAAGTGATCGACCGCCTAACCCGGCTTAAACAACAAGGCCTAATCAAACGCATGGGCGTTATCGTCAAACACCGCCAGCTGGGTTACCGCGCCAATGCAATGATCGTCTGGAATGTACCGGACAACCTTATTAAACAACTGGGCGGACATATCAGCCGGTTTTCGTTTGTGACGCTCTGTTATCAGCGCCCGCGGCAGCCGGAATGGCCGTATAACCTGTATTGCATGATACACGGCAAAGACAAGGCCACCGTATTAAAGCAACTGGACCAACTCATTGACGCTTGCGGTTTAAGCGATTTCGACAAGGAAATCCTGTTCAGCAACCGCTGTTTTAAACAACGCGGCGCCATTTATCAAAACCCCACCCCCGCTTTAGCTGATGGATGAAATAGACAAACAAATTATCAATGCCCTGCAAGACGGCTTTCCGATCTGCGACGCACCTTATCGACAAGTCGCCACACAATTGGGACTGACCGAACAGGAACTGATAGGCCGATTAAAAGCACTATTGGATAACGGCACCCTCACCCGTTTCGGCCCCTTGTACAATGCCGAACAAATGGGCGGAGCCTTGACCCTGGCAGCCGTTAAAGCGCCGAAACAGTGCTTTGATGAAATTACAGAAATCATCAACAGCTTTCCTGAAGTCGCCCATAATTACGCGCGCAGCCATGAGTTGAATATGTGGTTTGTGATTGCCACCGAAACGCCCGAACAAATCCAGCAAACCATCAGCGTAATAGAACAACAAACGGGACTTACCGTCTACAACATGCCGAAAAACAAAGAGTATTTTGTCAACCTGAAGCTGGAAGCCTGATCATGCTTGACGAAACAGACCGTAAAATTATCCAGGCAACCCAAGCCGGTTTACCGTTAACGCCTCAGCCTTATCAAGCCATTGCAGAACAACTTGGCCTTACGACGGATGATGTGATGATGCGAATGTCAGCCATGCAAAACAGCGGCATCATTCGCCGCATCGGCGCAGTCCCCAACCACTATAAACTGGGCTATCGTTTTAACGGCATGACCGTTTGGAATGTCCCCGATGAAACCATTGACGAACTGGGGCAAAAAGTCGGTCAACTGGAATTTGTCAGTCATTGTTATCATCGCCCCAGACATCCGACCGAGTGGATGTACAACCTGTTTGCGATGGTGCATGGCAAAAGCCAGCAAGACGTCGATCAACAGATTCAGCAGATTTCCGATCTGCTCGGCGACTATAATCTTGGCTGCGATGTGTTATACAGCACAAAAATTCTGAAAAAAACCGGCTTTCGTACGACTGCACGGATGCAGGAGGTAGAGCAAAGCATGGAGCAGTTGCCGAGCAGCGGAAAATCCAAGGGCACCCAGCCCGTTACTGACTAGGAAACTGATTATGTTTAGACTAAGCCACTACATGCGGGAACTGATAGACCCGACACCGTTAAAACCGGCGCGCAAACCGCCGGCACCGGTGGTTATCTGGAATTTAATCCGCCGCTGTAACCTCACCTGCAAGCATTGCTACACGACATCCACCGATATTAATTTCCCCAACGAATTAAGTACGCCGGAAATTTACACCGTTATGGATGACCTGAAAGCCTTTAAAGTGCCGGTGCTGATCTTGTCCGGCGGCGAACCGTTGCTGCATCCCGACATCTTCAACATTTCCCGCCGCGCCAAGGACATGGGCTTTTATGTCGCCCTATCCACCAACGGCACCAAAATTTCCGCGGATAATATCGACGAAATCGCCGGCATAAATTATCAATATATCGGCGTCAGCCTGGACGGCATCAAAGACACCCACGACCAGTTCCGGCGGGTACAAGGCTCGTTCGACCAAGCCCTGCACGGCATCCACCTGTGCCTGGAAAAAGGCATCAAAGTCGGCCTGCGTTTTACGTTGACGCAGGATAACGCCCATGATTTCCCGGCCTTGCTGCAGCTAATGGATGACCACAATATCGACAAATTCTATTTGTCGCATTTGAATTACGGCGGCCGCGGCAATAAAAACCGCAAAGACGACGCCCATTTTGCAATGACCCGGGACGCGATGGATTTGCTGTTTGAAACCAGTTATCAGTGGCTTAAAGCAGGCAAAGACCGGGAATTCGTGACCGGCAATAACGATGCCGATGCGGTTTATTTTTTGCACTGGGTAGCCAGGCATTTCCCGGATAAAGTCGGCCACATCAAAGCCAAACTGGAACAATGGGGCGGCAATGCCTCCGGCGTCAATGTCGCCAATATCGATAACCTGGGCAATGTCCATCCCGACACGTTCTGGTGGCACTACGAACTGGGCAATGTCAAAGAGCGGCCTTTTTCGGAAATATGGCCGGATACCAGCGATCCGTTGATGGCGGGTCTTAAGCAACATCCGAGACCGCTCGAAGGACGCTGTGCAAGGTGCCATTATCAAGAAATCTGCAACGGCAACACCCGCGTCAGGGCCGCGCAAACCACCGGAAATTTCTGGGCTGAAGATCCGGGCTGCTACCTGACGGATAGTGAAATAGCGTAAGGTATACCCTGCATGACGTTATGATCCGGCCCCTGGCTGTAAAAAATGGAAAACATTTTTGCGATGCCTGAACCCACTGCGTTATGATTTCTGCCGGACTCCTCTTTTTTCCGGTTTTAATGCCTGGGTGCATTATCAGAAGAGCCCCTGTCAACATCCTATAATCCCTAAATGAAATTTGGTTCGCCTTCTGGAGGGTTCGTACACATGATTACCCAGCGCTCGATTTGTTTATTCAGCTTGCTGTTTTTTACGGTGCTGCCGTCCTATGCCGCAGCCGTGCCAAACACGCATATTTCTGTGATTGTGTCCCTGGTCGACAACGTATCGCAAGGCATCGTGCCTGTTCCTGCGAAAATCGGTAATGGCGATGATCCGCACAACAATCTCTATTGGGGCGCGGCTTATGGCGTGAAAACTTTTTTGAGCAAAGCGGATGGCTGGAAAAACTTGGGATGCGAAAAAGATATTAACGACACCATCCTGGAACGCTGCCAGTTTGCCTGGAAAGACCAACTCACCGTTACCGCCGATGCTTATCGCGGCAGCCGGATTGACCAGGCGATGCTTGATTTTATGCAACAAGCCGCTACTCCGCCCGATGCGACACAACGTGAAATGGTGGTGTTCATCGGCCATGACGGCTTGATGGACGAACAAAACCAGCCCATCATAAAACACTTTCCCAAACATGCCGGACACGATAAACCGGCAGTTGTCCTGGCCTGCCTGAGCGATGAGTTTTTCTCGGAGCATTTGCTTGCCGCAGGTTCAAAGCCGGTGGTAACCACTTTTAGCTTCATGGCGCCGGAAGCCTATGTCTTGGAAGCGGTTGCTCGCGGTTTTGCAAACCAGGCGAGTGAAGCCGAATTGCGCAGTTCCGCCGGCCTCGCTTACGCCAAATACCAGCGCATCTCAGCCAAAGCGGGAAAGTCGGTTTTTGGTGCCAATGTTCAACCCAGGCCTATAAGATTGAGCCTTCGATAGGATCCGCCGAGGCCGAAAGCGCATTCTATAAATTCTGCGTCACTTAGATGGCTTTAAGTCCTGTAGATACGTCAACCGATCTACAGGATAGCCTCTGATTAACATCCCTCAGGGTGCCGTTGAGCTGTTTAACCCATCAGGTTTCGTCTTTGCCAAGCCAATGTTTCACAGCAGGAGGCTGATAATTGACATAGCGGTCCAATAGCGCGTCCGGATTTGTCTCCACCATCAACATGGCATGGTGATGGTTTTTAACAAATTGCTCTGCCCTTACGTGATCTAAAAAATTGATCAAAGCATCGTAATAACCTTCGACATTGAGCAGGCCGCAAGGCTTATGGTGAAAGCCCAATTGCGCCCAAGTCCAAATCTCAAATAATTCTTCAAGCGTTCCTATGCCGCCGGGTAGCGCTATAAACCCATCCGAAAGCTCGGCCATCAGCATTTTCCGCTCATGCATGGATTGGGTAACATGCAGTTCAGTCAGATGATGGTGCGCGACTTCTTTATGCGCCAAGGCCTTCGGTATGACGCCGACGGCTTGGCCGCCGAGCTTCAATACTCGATCCGCCACCATGCCCATGATGCCGATACTCGCGCCTCCGTAAACCAGCCTGATGTTTCGGCTGACCAATGACTCGGCCAGTGCAAACGCGGCCGAGGCGTAGGCATCGAGTCGCCCGGGACTGGAACCGCAATAGATACAGATACTGTTAATTGAGGTCATGCTTGCCTTTCTGTCGAATGGGATTACCGATATTCAGCTCCTGATTACTTCCATCATTTCGTCCACGAAAAGTACAAAAATTTTCAAAGCGATCCCTCTGTAGACCGTCACCCGAACGGTGAATGGTTAAATCAACACAATGTACTGATTTTTTTCGTGCTTTTCGTGGAAAAATTGCGGTTTTTAGGTTCGAAACGGCGCAACCGCATAAACCTTAAGCTCAGCAACCTGTACTGCTGATAAAGCAGGCTTGGCCATCAAAACTCGGCATCATGATAAACATTCTGCACATCATCCAGATCGCTCAACATATCTAAAAACTTTTCAAACAATGCAATATCATCACCGCTGATCGGAGCAACGCTTTTGGGCAGAAATTGAATCTCGTCGACCTCAAAATCAATCTCACCGAAAGCATCCAATAAAGCTTGCTTGGCTTTGAAGTAGTCGGCCTGAGGCGTGAACACGGTGACTTTTCCATCATCGCTTTCAATATCGGTAACGTCGACATCGGCCGAAAGTAACCCATCAAGAACAGCGTCCTCGTCAGTATTTTTAAATGCCAGGATGGCGGCATGGTCAAACATGTGACTGACCGTGCCTTGAGTACCGATTTTACATTTTGTTTTGGTAAAACACTGACGCACATCGCCAAAAGTACGGTTAGGGTTATCGGTCAGACAGTCGACAATCACCATGCAACCGCCGGGGCCGTAGCCTTCATAGCGCGCAGGCGCGAAATCCTCGCCGCCGCCGCCTTTCGCTTTGTCGATGGCTTTCTCAATAACATGGGTAGGAACCTGGTCTTTCTTGGCGCGCTCAATCAAGCCCCGCAAAGCTAAGTTTCCAGCCGGGTCAACGCCTCCCGATTTAGCGCTTACATAGATTTCCCGGCCATATTTGCTGTAAACCTTTGCCTTGGCATCGGACGTTTTGGCCATAGACACTTTACGGTTTTGATAGGCTCTACCCATTTTGCTGTTGCTCCAATGATAATAAAACAGCAGATTTTACAGGTAAGTATTTGCATAGGAAACTTATGAATTGACTAACAATGCCGGGTAAACGTGCCATTGCCCATTCTCTCGTCAGAAAAATAGGCTTTATACACATATTTTGGAACGAATTGATTACAAAAAACCACACCCCCTACGAAGCACTACTAATTGAATTAACAGACGTCTAAAGTTTTTCGCGGTTTTAGGCTTTGATTCCCACTCAGGCTTCGCCACAATCCGGACAGAAAAAAACCGCGGATAAACAGACGCCAGAACACCATGCGGGTGATGCGAACAATGTCTTTCACTGGACGGAAATGGCTGGGTCTGGCATTTTTTGGGTAAGTCGTCTGCACCGGCTGAAAGGCGCATAGAAATTGGTGTCGGGCGGCTTCAATAATGATCTCGCTTTCGAAAACAAAGCTCCGGTCACGGCTCAACTTAAACTGGCAGAGCCGGATAAGTTGCGCAGGATACACCCGAAAACCCGACTGACTATCTTCAATTGCCTGTCCCGAGGCCCAGGCGATCCAGAAGTTAGCAAAACGGTTGGCGTGGTAGCGAGCCTTTGGGATCGCGTCACGGTTCCATAGGCGCGAGCCAATCACCAGCCTGTCTGGATGGATTTGTGCTGCCATCAAGAGCTGTGGAAGATCGGCCGGATCGTGCTGGCCGTCCCCGTCCATGGTTACGATCCCTTTCGCGCCGAGCTTCAGTGCCACTTGCATGCCATTCCACAGGCTCGCCGCCTTCCCCAGATTCTCGGGATGCTGCCGTAGCGTCACCGGCAAATCCAAGAGTTTTTCCAGAGTGTCGTCACTGGAACCATCGTCAACCACAACCACCGTGTCAAAATGCCGTAGGGCACCCTGCACCACCTCGCGGATGGTGGCGGATTCGTTGTAGGCTGGGATTACCAATATGTATTCGTCTCTTCCGTTCATGTTATCTCCCCCATTCACTCCGAAAAATTGCCCGGCACTATACGACATCCTGCCGGTTACCAAAAAGGTCACTTGCTACACGGCTTCCTATGGATTGCTCACCAATGTGTGTGGAAGCCGCCCATGCTTCGATATGGCTCTCCTGAGCACAGCGCATGACCGGCTGCCACATTCCAACTGCGGCTTTTAGGATTACATGCCCTTGGTTAGCCAAGATTCTATTCATCCGACTGCCAGAAATCATAAAAATTGAACCAGTTATAAGGTGCCAGTCGGCAGTAATGTTCCAGACGATTGGCATAACTCTGCATGGTGTCATGGACGGCAGCCTCCCGCTCGTGCCGACTGACTCGCGGCGGGTCGGCCAGGTGTTCAAACCACACATCGTAGCGCCCGTCGCCCCGGTGCAGGCAGAAGAACAAAACCAGAGGCATGTCGAGAATTCGAGACAGCAGGGCCGGTGCCTCAGGGAACCATGCCGGTTCGCCGAAGAATTCGCAGCGAACCCGCTTGCCGGCATGCACGCTGCGGTCCCCCAATAGCGCGATGATGCCGCCCTGGTGCGCGTGCTCGTCGAGCCCAACCAAAGACCCGACACCGCCCATGTAAATAATGTCTTTAAACAACGACGGATTCAGCTTCCGGTACAGGCCGGTGATGCAGGGCGTCGCCTCCCCGTAAACAAGAGCCTTGATACGGTATTCGCTCCGCAACAGCCCCACAGCCCGGACGATCTCGAAGCTGCCGAGATGAGCACCTACCAGCAGGCATCCGCGTCCAGACCGGGCGTAACTATCCAGCACCTCCAGGCCTTGTATACGAATATCCAGTCGCTGGTCCTGCCCGGCAAAGATGTATAGCCGGTCCAGTAGTGTGCAGGCGAAGGTGTGGTAATGCTTGAACACCTCGGCCCAACCGCAATCACGGCCTAAAACCCGCCGCAGAAAGTCGCGAGAGGCGGTGCGGGTGCGATACGAGAAGACCACGAAATAAGCTGTAATCGGGTAAAGCAGGAGGCAGGACAGCCATCGCCCGACCCGCAGGGAGATCCAGTTGATGGTATTCAACCAGAACAGGTTGCTCCGTTCCGGCAATTCTAGCCAAGCCTGTTTCATGGAGCTACGATGTCGAAGAGACTCGAGGCCGGCGGACGTCCTCCGCGGGTCTCGCAAGTGAACTGAACCGTATCGTTCGCGCGACGGATGAATTTCAGTCGGCAGGCCTGTCCCTCTATGGGTATCGTCTTGAACTTGGCGATCACCACTCGGACGATGTGAGTCTTTGTACACTCAGTGGAACTCGGCGAACCCCCAGTCCCACGTCGCGTAGACAGGTACGACCTAATGGCCATATGCCGCACCTTCCTTTTCATTGACATCTGTGAATCGAGAGCAAGATGCCTAGTGGCCCTTCACTATCGTGCACCACTCGCCGACGATATTTAAGAAATTCCTCGCCGAGTGATCCACTGAAGTGACTTCGGTGATGCCGCCGTTTTCCTTAGCCGCGCGAACACTTGCATCGCCGCGGGCCAGCAAGCCCAGGATGGACTCCGCACAGGCTTTGCCCTCCTTCGATGCAGGGGTAGCAGAACCCGCTTTCCCAGTCGCTATATCACCCCAGATAACCTCGGTACCCAAAACCCCCTTAATCGGTGAATCGACGATCATGCACCCACTGAGGCCAAATGCGAGGCTCATCACGCCAGGCGCCAAGAATGTTCTGACGGTTACTCGCCGCTGCCCTGCGGTTCGGTCGGAAGTGTTTTTCAGAACGTGCTTCCGTTTCATCTCAAACTTCCCTTTTAGTTCTACCGATTTGCCTGCGATTTGATCCAAAGTCATAGCTGTTCTCCAAAAAAATTAGACATTTAATTGAGCTTAATCGCTCATTTCATTGAATGGCCTGCTGACAAGGTCTGGGCTAGTCACCTTCAACCATACTGGCTCCATGTTCCGAACTCACCATGACCTTTTTGATAACATGCCCATCCCTGAATGCCATAACCATATAATTACCGGATGGTACTTTTACATAAAGGTTCGGATCGTTAGACCCGGTAAAAAGTAGGGTATGGCCTTCTGATTCATCGGTTTTCAACTTGGCATCGCTCGTATTGCTTTCTGATCGTACTCATCGACACTGCCGCGCAACAAAGCTGAAGCCCCTGCCCGTCAGGCTTCATACATCTACTCAGGAGTTAATCTACAGCTGCATTTCTCGTTCGTCTGTACGTTAACGTACAGAAAGACGAGCGTTTTTCCGGTATTTTATCAACCGGTGCAGCCCCATTTTCCCTGGAAAATCCGGTTCCCTGACTTGGCGCTATTGATTATCGGGAACCCGGCGGGGCAACAATCGCCAGATAACAAAGGGATGTTCCAGGTGGTTCAAGGTCTAGAAAATCTGCTGGTCGTGTACTTTTAGAATACGATGAGATGGAAGGTATTGCGTGGGAATGGCAAAGCCTTGATGGGGCGATGGTAAAAGTCCCTTTGGCGTTGGAAACTGTCGGCAAATTCCGACGGATCGTGGAAAAAACGGCATTAAGTGAAGTATCTTCGGATAAAGAAACCCTCTAATAAAACTTAATAATAGGATAATACTATGAAAAATAAAGAAATTATAGCTGTTGGTTTAGTTGCTTTGGCATTATTGGCCGGCTGTAGCAAAGAAAAGGAATCCTCCTCTACCTCAACCTCCACCAAAAGCGTTACAACACCCGCCTCGCCTGAAGCACCAACTACAACTAAAGAATCGACCTCTACCACCACAACCGATACAAAAGGCAAATAATATAAGATTTTCCGGTTCCTAATCACTTGATTGGGAACCGTATCTTGTACAAAGCTATGGCCTTCAGCAATGGAGCGCTAGAGCTAAAAAAGCGCCTGATTAGTCAGCGTAGTTAATCCGCTTTCAAAGACAACAAACTGACAATCCCGTTGCCTTCCCTTGCAGGATCAATTGCCGTATCCAATATAAATACCCGCTCGTTGGCGATGCCGCCTTTTTGCACGATATAGTTGGCAATCGCTTGCGCTCTTTCTGCGGCCAGGTTTTTTAACCTCTGCTCTTCCGGCTTGATAATAGCTGACAGCTTCTGCTTGGCGACTGCATAAAACTCGTCTGTGCTGGTATCCGCCTTACTACCGACCAGACGCAACGTACCCAGCAAGGATTTTTCCACCATCAGCGGAAATTTTTCAGCAAACAACTGTTCCATCAAACGCCGGTAGTCCTGATCGGAAATTACAACATGTTCCGCGCGTATTTTTCTGCCGCCCTGCTTATTAACTTCGGCGGCTTTTATTCTTTTAAGCTGATCGTATAAAGCATCGTCGCTGACCGCCGGCCAATCCTGCTCCTGATAAGCCGCGCCTTTAATTTCCAGCTTTAAAACCGGACGTGATTTTAACGCCTTGGCCAAATCGCCCAGCTTGCTGATTTGCGACTTAGTTAATACGGCATCGCCCGCAGCAAAGTCGATGGTGCTTAAATCTTCTTCACTACCGATCAACGAGGCTAACGCACGAAAAGGCGAAGTGATCACTTTACTTATGCTATTAACCAACGCATCAACAAGAATGTGACTCACGCTGAATTTTGGATCTTCCAAACTCCCGGAAATAGGCACATGAATTTTAATTTTGCCTTCGGAATCCTTCATCAAAGCCACCGCCAGTTCCAGCGGCAATGACACAGCATTGGGATTTTCAACCTTTTCGCCCAGTTCGAACTGGTCGATCAATATATTGTTGGATGCAGTCAGTTCCCTGTTGGCAACCTTGTAATTCAGCTCCAGCGACATTTTGCCTTTTTCAACTTTATACCCGGCAAATTGCACCATATACGATGAAATCAACGGCATCGGCATACCGGTAAAATTCACAGTCACATCGTAATCGCCCAGATAAGGACTGATTTCGCCCTTGACGTCGACCGGCGCAAGGTCATAAGCAGTCCCCTTTAAATCGACTTTGATGGTAGATTTTTGCTCTGAGGAAATATTGCTTGCACCGCCGTCCAGGCTTTTGATTTGCGCAGCGAACGGCAAAATCAGCGAAAGATCGGAAAAATCGGAAGAACCGTCAATAACCTGAATCTTGCCCAATTTAAATTTAGGTTTCTGTGCGTCTGTCTGAGTGTTTTTAGCGGCTTTAACGGTAGCGTCCTGTTTACCTTTCTCAACGTTTTTATCGGCTATCATAATGTCGCCAAAATTAACGGTCTTGTCCTGTTTGATGATAACTCTGGCATAAGGTTTATTGATGATCAGTGTTTCAGCGCTGTATTGATTTGCCGGTAAATCAACATCCATGCCGTTCAGCGCTAAATTCTCCCATTTCACAAAATCCTTGTTCTTCAACTGATCGCGGGTGATTAAATCGGCGATTTTGGTATTGCCGGTGAACTTAATATCCAGTTTATCCTGTGCGGATTTGGCGACCAAGAGCTTGCCGTCAATAGCCAACGACCCATTGATAACATCCAGTCTGGCGAATTTATCGACGTACGCCTGAAATTTTTCCAGATCAACATCTTTAACATCAACGGCTATCTGCGCGGATAAGGGTTCGATAACAGTGTTGCCGTCAAGCTTTATCAAACCGGTTTCATTTAATCCGACACTGAGCTGAAAAGGCAGGCTCGCACCCGCTTCGTTATTGAAATTTGTCAGCTGAAAATTGATCGGCTTGGCGGTGATGGTGATAGGTTTTTTTAGCGTCTGATCTTCAAAGGTAAGTCCGCAATTATTGAGCGCTATATTATTGACCTTGATGCTCCACGACGTTTTTTCCACCGGCTCACCGGGAGCCTCTTCAGCTTTTGCAATCGGCAATAGAGGCTGATAACTGAAAACACCGTCCGGATTCAGCCATGCCTTAAAATCAGCATCATTTGCAGCAACCGACTCGACCGTCAGTTCGTGTTTTTCAAGATTGAAACCGATGCCTTGCACAGCAAACCTGACCATTTTAACCAACGGCTTATCTTGCGAGTTTTGGGAAACCTGAAAATCGTGCAGTTCGAACTTGCCTTGATTGAGGTTAACGTTAAATTGATTATTAACATAAGCGGCCTTGTAATCGGCCTCGAACAGTTCATAGCCCTGTAAATCCAGCTGTACAAAATCCTGCAAGGCCAACGCCCGGATTCTCGGCAGTTGTACTTTTTCCAGTTTAATATGCCCGGATGAAGACAACGGATTGAGGCTAATAGCGCCTTGCCAATCGAGCTTACCGCCTGAATTTAATTCCAGGGATAGACCTAAGTTGGATGGTTTATCCGCCTGAGTCGTTAAGTTATCAATCACGAGATTGATCGGATAAGCAGTCTCCTTTTCGGGACTGCTAAAATGCGCATCTTCCCAGTCCAGTTTCCCTTCGGTCATCGACAGTTTGGCGATGTTTATCGGAAAAACCTTACCGTCATCCTGTTCGGCTTCGTTGCTATCCTTGAGCAGGTCTTTAAAATTGAATGTCCCGTCTTTACCTTTGGCGATGCGGACGACCGGCTTGTTCAGCGACACTTTATCAATAACCAGAGCCGCCTGACTAATGGATTGCCGCGCATTGATGTCGATAAAAAAACCATCAAAGCCGACAAACAGCCGGTCGTCCGGTTCTTGTAGCGCAAATCCCTGTAGGCTTAACTGTAGCGAAAAGGGATCGAACCGAACCGTTGCAACAGATGCTTTCCTGCCGGTTTGCTGCTGAATGAGTGCCGGTAACTTCGACTTGACCAACATCGGCAACAAGTAAAAGCCCAGCGCGGTATAGATACCGAAAAGACCGCCCGCTATAAAAATAGCTATTTTTATTTTTGATGGTATGTGTGGAACTTTCATAAAATCCGGCGACCCAATCAGCTTTAACTTACCGCCATTATAAACAGAAAAGGCGGCTCTCAGGTTACTGAGGAACCGCCTTTCAGGATGCTATCGACCAAACCTATAAATCAAGGTATCCAGTCTCTTCGTGCAGGACAGTATCCAGACCTTGCACTTCTTCATCGGAAGTGACCCGCAAGCCTATCCATTTATCCAAACATTTCAAAATCAGGAAACTGAATAATCCACTCCAGGCCGCCGTAACGACAATCGCCAAGGCCTGAACGCTGACTTGCTCCATGATTGAAACGCCCTCTGCCAAACCGAGGCCGCCCAAACTGCTTGCCGCGAAAACGCCGGTCAACAATGAGCCGGTCACGCCGCCTACGCCATGAACGGAAAACACGTCCAAAGAATCATCTATTTTCAGGATACGTTTTACATACTGGGTCGCATAAAAACAGACGACACCGGCGGTAACGCCAATCACCAGCGCGCCGAAAGGTCCGACAAAGCCGGAAGCCGGAGTGATGGTGCCCAATCCTGCAACCATACCGGTAACGATACCCAATACGCTGGGTTTGCTAAAGCGCTTCCATTCTATAAACATCCAGGTTAAAGCGCCGGAAGCCGCGCCGATGTGGGTTACCAGCATCGCCATGCCTGCGTGCCCGTCTGCGGTCAATGCGCTGCCTGCATTAAACCCGAACCAGCCGACCCACAACATGCCTGCGCCGGTCACCACCATGGTCATGTTGTGCGGCGGCATCGCAGTGTTGGGAAACCCTTTTCTTTTGCCCAATACCAACGCGGAAACCAACGCCGCAACACCGGCATTAACGTGGATGACGATACCGCCGGCAAAATCCATCGCGCCCAAATCGGCCAGCCAACCGCCGCCCCACATCCAGTGACAGATCGGCAGATAAACCACGATTAACCATAAGCCGCTAAACCACAGCATCGCCGAAAACTTCATCCGCTCGGCAAAACCGCCGACGATCAACGCCGGGGTAATAATGGCAAAGGTCATCTGAAACATGAAGAAGACTGTTTCGGGAATGTCGCCTTTCAATGACTCCACGCCGATGCCCGGCAGGAACACTTTAGAAGCGCCGCCGATCAGTTTTTGCAACTCTCCGCCGTCGGCGAATATAAAACTGTAAACGCCGGCCAGCCACAAAATCGAAACCAGACAGGTAATCGCAAAGCACTGCATTAATACCGACAGCACGTTTTTGCTTCTAACCAATCCGGCATAAAATAACGACAATCCCGGTATTGTCATAAACAAAACCAGGGCCGTCGATGTTAAGACCCAAGCCGTATTGGCTTGGTTTAATTGATCCGCAAAAGCAAGATCGGGTAACAGCAAGAGGCCTAAAAACAGCCTTCTATTTATTATGTTTAACAACATCTTTTTTCCTTGCGCCTAAATGGCATCCTCTCCGGTCTCACCCGTTCTAATTCGAATAACCTGTTCCAAATTGGATACAAATATTTTTCCATCGCCGATTTTTCCGGTATTGGCCGCATTAACGATAGTTTCAACGGCCTTGTCCAGCACATCATCAGCGACAGCGATTTCCAGTTTAACTTTAGGTAGAAAATCGACTACATACTCGGCCCCCCTGTATAACTCGGTGTGACCTTTCTGACGGCCGAAGCCTTTTACTTCTGTTGCGGTAACGCCCGCAACGCCAATTTCGGATAATGCTTCTCTGACATCATCCATTTTGAATGGTTTAATGATCGCTGTTATTAATTTCATGTTCTCTCTCAATTAGATAGCAAAAGTGTTGGTAACATCGGCAGCAATCATAGTGAATTATTAATCAACATACAATTAATAGACCTTTTAAAAACAAGGACTGACGTGTTTTTTCTACATTGTTGCTTTTCTTAAAACGCAAAAACGGGCGCATTGCGCGCCCGTTCTCCCGAAAAGACTTACCTTTAAGGAAAGTTCACCATTAAATCAACTGTGATACGCCGTTTCGCCATGCTCGGAAACATCAAGCCCTTCACGCTCGACCTCTTCACTAACCCGAAGTCCGATCACCATATCCACGATCTTGTAAGCAATAAAGGATACGACACTGGACCAGATGATACAGACGCCCACGCCCCATGCCTGACTCGTGACTTGACCGATCATGCTGTATTCAGCTACGCCGTTGGCAACATAATCCCAAACGCCGGTTCCGCCCAGCGACGGACTCGCAACGATGCCGGTACCCAACGCACCGATAATTCCGCCAATACCGTGGACACCGAAAGCATCCAGAGAGTCATCATAACCCAGCGCACCTTTCAGCATGGTAACCGCCCAGAAACAAACTGCACCGGCGACTAGACCTAGCATAATAGCGCCCATAGGTCCTGCCCAACCACAGGCAGGCGTAATAGCAACAAGACCTGCAACAGCGCCGGAAGCTCCGCCCAACATGCTGGGTTTACCTCGCAACAGCCATTCGGCACCAACCCATGCAAGAGTAGCCGCCGCGCTGGCCAGTAACGTATTGACAAAGACTAAAGCGGCAAGACCATTGGCTTCCAGGTTGGAACCGACGTTAAAACCAAACCAGCCCACCCATAACAAGGAAGCGCCAATCATAGTCATCGTTACGCTATGCGGTGCAAGCGATTCCTTTTTGTAACCGATACGCTTGCCTATCATCAAACAGCCCACTAAGCCCGCGATACCGGCGTTGATATGCACGACCGTACCGCCGGCGAAATCCAACGCGCCTTTCTTGAACAAAAACCCAGCCGTAGCAGTAGCCGCTTCCGCCGCCGATGCATCAGTATAAGCATCAGGACCGGTCCAATACCAAACCATGTGCGCCATCGGCAAATAAGAGAATGTGAACCATAGGAACATAAACAACAGTACCGCAGAAAACTTAACCCGCTCGGCGAACGCTCCAACAATCAGCGCCGGAGTAATTGCCGCGAAAGTCAACTGGAATGCGACGTAAATATACTCAGGCACGTAAACAGCCTTACTGAAAGTGGCTGCAAGCGAGTCAGGCGTTATGCCTTTAAGGAACATTTTGCTAAGTCCGCCGAAGAAAGCGTTACCCTCGGTAAACGCGATACTGTAACCGTAAATCGCCCACAATATGGCCATCATCGAGAAAATCACAAACACTTGCATCAACATGGACAGCATGTTCTTGGCGCGCACCATGCCGCCGTAAAACAATGCCAATCCGGGAATGACCATCAGGATAACCAGCACGGTTGCGACGATCATCCATGCGGTATCGCCTTTGTTGGCGGCGGGCGGAACCGGAACGGCAGTTTCGGCAAAAGAGAATCCTGCATAACCCAGCAAGGCGAACAGGATAAAGGTAGTTAAAAGTTGTTTCATAGTTCCCCCTTAATATTAAAGCGCTTCTTCGCCAGTTTCTCCGGTACGAATCCGGACAACCTGCTCTAAATTGGTTACAAAAATTTTACCGTCACCTATTTTGCTGGTGTTGGCCGCTTTGGTAATCGCCTCTACAGCCTGCTCCAGCATATTGTCAGCCACAGCCACTTCAATTTTGGCCTTGGGTAAAAAATCAACCACATATTCAGCGCCGCGATAAAGCTCGGTATGTCCTTTTTGACGACCAAAACCTTTTACTTCGGTAACGGTTACTCCGGAAACCCCTATATCCGAAAGCGCCTCGCGAACATCGTCGAGCTTAAAGGGTTTAACAACAGCAGTTATCAGTTTCATTTGAGCCTCTTGTATAAATTCAATATCCAGTGATCAAAAGCCTAAGTGGGAGACATTGCCTCGGCTCACCGCTACGCGGCTCCTGCTCCCCCTCATGAACGAGGGGGAGCAGGTATTACATAACGCCGCGGATGGCGTGCAGTAAAGTAATGCAGGAGCAATTACCGAGGAGAAAATCTGTCCAAACACCCGTAAGGCACCTACTTTAGCTGTCTCCCACCAAACTATAATTAAAAGTTGACTGCGAAATCAGTAGAGAACAGGAATTGATCCTGCTTGGCATTGCCGAATGGCCGGTACTGTCCGCCTGCGGCAACTTTCCCATCAACCCAGTCATAACGAACGTTCGGACGAATATTCAACCATTTCATCGGCTTCCAATTCACCCCTGCCGTGACTGCATAGTAGCTGGCAGCATTACACGTACTGTTATTGGCTTGACCGCCAATGGCATAACTGTTTCCTGCGCCGTTGGATGCAGCACTTACACGAGCAGGAGAGCAAACTCTAAAACCGTTTTGATCGCGGAACCATTCAGCCCGCACACCCGCAGTCAGATTATCTTTGATGTCATAGGTTAAATGCGTGTTTAAGCCATACCATTCGGTATCTTTAGCCGCGCCGCTCAATAAGACTCCGTTGGCATAACCATGATCATGTTGTAAAACCAGATGCGTTTTAGCCGTGATGTTATGCTTCAACACTATACTGTACAGGCCCCAAGCCTGGTTACTGTGCTCTGATGTGGCGCCATAGGTGCCGCTGATATTGGCTGAAGTATCCTTGTCATCGCTAGTCCAGGTAGCACCTGCCAAGCCGCCCCAGTTGCCCAGTTGTTTGTCGAAGCCGCCATCCCAACCGCCGGTGGCGCTGCCGGTGGTGGCTCCGCCCATCACCGCCCAGTTTTTATCAACCGTATAATTGCCCATCACGCCGGTGTGGGTGAACGGTTCGCCATATTGCATGGTGTAAGCATGGGTATAGAAAAAGTTGTCAGGCGCAGGAACTGTCTCATAGCCAATCGGCGTATAAAAGTGACCGGCCTTGATATTCAATCCATTGCCGATAGGCGCATAGAGCTCTGCATAAGCTTGAGGCAGGGCAATATCGTAAAAACGATTGTCATTACTGCCGAGCATATTGAGATCCCAATGGTTCCGGTTCAAAGGTAGGCCGGTATTCACGTCAAGTGCGGGGACACCGTAAGCCTGGGTAAAAATAGCATCCGTACCGAACATCGCATCGACGCGTCCGCCGAAGTCCCATGCATCGCCTTCTGCGGCCACGGCGCGTTGCGCGAATATATTCAATTGGTTTAACTGGAATTCACCGGAACGGTCGCCGAAAGTAACCGGGCCATTGAAATTATTATCAGGGCTTGCCGCGTTATAAGTGATTCCGGCGTTGGCCCAACCACCGATTTTCAATCCAATATCTTTCATGAACTTGCTTTCGTTGGGATCACCTACCGTTTCGAGCAAAGTACTGGCCTCAGTCAAACTTTTCGCCTGCGCCACACCAAAAACAGAAACCAGCGCTATTCCCAAAGCCACCGGCTTTAGTCTAAAACGTTTATCGTTTAAATGGTTTTTCATAATTAAAATTCCTTAAGAATTGATTAAACTCAAAGCAAAATGCCCCCTAAACAACCACAAGCAAATAAAATGCCAACTACATTTTTATTACGTATTTTTAGACCGCTAATTTCAAGCATACTAGATTTATCTCATTGTTTTTCAATAAGTTAAAACACCTACTAAAAAAACCAATGAGCTGAAACACACTGTCAATCATGGGCTTAACATAACAGAGCAGAAATAATCCGCACAGATTTTGGGCGACCCAGACTGTTTGAGCACCATAATTGGGCGCCAGTCAGTCCGCTCGTTCCTGCTCTAAAAACGCCGTTTATTCCGTCTCGTTTTTTTAGTGGCTAATGCATCAAAAAAAATGGTATCGTTACGCCGTTTGGCATAAATGCTGATCCCACATAACTCATCTCAGGAGACGAAATAAATGTCTGCAGCAAAAGTACTTAAACTGATCAAAGAAAACGACGTAAAGTTCGTCGATTTTCGTTTTTGTGACACCCGTGGTAAAGAGCAACATGTAACATTCCCTGCTCATTCTATCGACGAAGATACCTTTGAAGAAGGCAACATGTTTGACGGTTCTTCCGTTGCCGGCTGGAAAGGCATCAACGAATCAGACATGATTTTAATGCCTGATCCCTCTACGGCGGTTATGGATCCGTTCTTTGATGACAATACATTAATCTTGCGTTGCGACATCATTGAGCCGAACAACATGCAAGGTTACGAACGCGACCCGCGCTCTATCGCCAAGCGCGCAGAAGCCTATTTAAAATCAACCGGCATTGCAGACACTGCATTCTTCGGCCCTGAAAACGAATTTTTCATCTTTGACGATGTCCGTTGGGGCACCGATATGAGCGGCTCTTTCTACAAAGTCGATTCAGAAGAAGCGGGCTGGAACTCAGAAAAAGTTTATCCAGACGGCAACACCGGCCACCGTCCTGGCGTTAAAGGCGGCTATTTCCCAGTACCTCCTGTCGATTCACTTCAAGACATGCGTTCTGCAATGTGCTTGACGCTGGAAGAAATGGGCCAAACGACTGAAGTCCACCATCACGAAGTTGCAACAGCCGGTCAATGCGAAATCGGCGTGAAGTTCAACACACTGGTTAAAAAAGCTGACGAAGTTCTGGAATTGAAATATGTCGTCGCCAACATCGCCCACGCATACGGCAAAACAGCGACTTTTATGCCTAAACCTCTGGTAGGCGACAACGGTAGCGGTATGCACGTTCACCAATCTTTGGCTAAAGGCGGCGTTAACTTGTTCACTGGCGACCTGTACGGCGGCCTGTCTGAAACAGCGCTGTATTACATCGGCGGTATCATCAAACACGCTAAAGCGTTGAACGCTTTCACCAACGCTTCAACCAACAGCTACAAACGTCTGGTTCCAGGCTTTGAAGCCCCTGTTATGCTGGCTTACTCCGCACGTAACCGTTCAGCTTCTATCCGTATTCCTTTTGTTAACAACCCAAAAGGTCGTCGTATCGAAGTTCGCTTCCCTGACTCCACTGCAAACCCTTATCTGGCATTCTCAGCAATGTTGATGGCAGGTCTGGACGGCATTCAAAACAAAATCCATCCTGGCGATGCTATGGATAAAGATTTGTACGACTTACCAGCAGAAGAAGCAAAAAACATCCCGCAAGTTTGCCACTCTTTCGACCAAGCGCTGGACGCTCTGGACAGTGACCGTGAATTCTTGACACGCGGCGGTGTTTTCACTGACGACGCAATTGACGGCTACATCGATCTGAAAATGGAAGAAGTGACTCGCATTCGTATGAGCACACACCCAGCAGAATACGATATGTACTACAGCTTGTAAGAAGTCGGGCGACTTAACAGTCACCCCTTACAGCTTGCACAAAAACGCCCCTCACTGGGGCGTTTTTTTTGTTTACGGAAACCGATCCAAGCCGGCCTGTTTTTATATTGACGATCGGCAAGATGCGTGAACAAACAAGGAGCGATTGCTAATCGCCCTCCCCCCCAAAGACGGCTTGATTTTTTATACCCCCGCCCTTTATAAATACCCTCCGATACGGGAGTATTTCTACCAAATTGCAAACAATGTCTCTTTTAGAGGATAATATGCGGCTATGCATAGCTTTATTATGCTTTTGATTGACCCTGTAACTCGTCATACGCTCAATGTAGAGCCGGTATGCAAGCTTTGGAATACGCCATGAAAAAGACCATGTACGAAAAAATCTGGGACAGCCACCTTGTCGTTGACGAGGCTGGACAAGCTCCCTTGCTTTATGTTGATCGGCATTTGATGCATGAAGTCACCAGCCCACAGGCTTTTGAAGGCCTGCGTTTGTCCGGTCGCAAGGTGCGCAATCCGCACAGCATTCTTGCCACCATGGATCACTGCGTACCGACCAAAAACCGCAATCTGCCCATCGCCGATCCTATTGCTAAAAAGCAGATCGAAACTATGGCTGAAAACTGCCGCGTGAACGGCCTGAAGCTGTACGACATGACCGACCCGAATAACGGCGTAATTCATGTTGTCGTGCCTGAGCATGGTTTCGTTCACCCCGGCATGGTCGTAGTTTGCGGCGACAGCCATACCGCGACGCATGGCGCTTTCGGCGCGCTGGCATTCGGCATCGGCACGTCCGAGGTCGAGCATGTGATGGCGACCCAAACGCTGCCGCAGAAAAAATCCAAAACCATGCAGGTCGTGGTTAATGGCACGTTATCCAAATTCGCTTCTGCAAAAGATATTGCCTTGGCGATTACCGGAAAAATCGGTACCGCGGGCGGCACCGGCTATGTGATTGAATATACCGGCTCGGCGATCAGGGAACTGTCGATGGAAGGCCGGATGACGCTGTGCAACATGGCGATTGAAGCCGGAGCCAGAGCCGGATTGGTCGCTCCAGACGAAAAAACTTACGAGTACATTAAAGGACGCGAGTTTGCGCCATCCGGTCAATACTGGGATCAGGCGCTGGCTTACTGGAAGACTCTGCCCAGCGATGAAGGCGCGGTGTTTGATGCAACCGTCACACTGGACGCGGCCGATATTGCACCACAAGTTTCCTGGGGAACGTCTCCTGAACAAGTGGCAGGGGTTGACAGCGTTGTACCTGCACCGGAAAGTTTTGCCGACGAAATAAAACGTCAAGCCTGCGAAAGCGCGCTGGCCTATATGGGTTTAACCGCAAATACCAAAATAACCGATATTCCCGTTGATTATGTTTTTATCGGTTCTTGCACCAACGGCCGCATCGAAGATTTTCGGGTCGCCGCCGAAGTGGCAAAAGGCACCAAAGTTGCCAAAGGCGTCACCGCGATTGCGGTCCCCGGCTCTTATCACGTCAAGCAACAGGCTGAAGCTGAGGGCTTGGATAAAATTTTTATCGATGCCGGCTGGGAATGGCGCGAGCCCGGATGCTCCATGTGTCTGGCGATGAATGGCGATGAATTGACCAAAGGTCAACGTTGCGCCTCGACTTCGAACCGCAATTTTGAAGGCCGTCAGGGCAAAGGCGGACGCACGCACCTGGTTTCGCCTGCAATGGCAGCGGCCGCAGCGGCGGCTGGCCATTTTGTCGATATTCGCAAACTTTAAAGATCGGAAAGAACTATGGAACCGTACAAAAAACATGAAAGTATCGCGGCATTGATGAACCGCAGCAATGTCGATACCGACCAGATCATCCCCAAGCAGTTCTTAAAAAGAGTGGAACGTAGCGGCTTTGGCGCGCATCTTTTTCACGATTGGCGTTTTAATGACGACGGCAGCGATAACCCCGAATTCGAGCTGAACAAGCCTGCGTTCAAAGGCGCTAAAGTCCTGGTGGTTGGCGACAACTTCGGTTGCGGCTCATCACGCGAACACGCGCCGTGGGCGATTGCCGATTATGGTTTTAACACCATTATTTCCACCAGCTATGCCGATATTTTCTACAATAACTGTTTTAAAAACGGCATCCTGGCGATCAAAGTCAATAAAGACCAGCTGGATAAATTGATGGCCGAGATTGCCGTCAATGAAGGCGTGCGTTTTGTCGTCGATCTTGAAAACCAGCAGGTAACTACCCCCGGCGGCAATGGCTTTAGCTTTGAGATTGACCCGTTTCGCAAGAGCAATCTGTTGAGTGGACTGGATGACATCGGCTTGACCTTAAAGCATGTCGACAAGATCACACAGTATGAACAGCAGCACAAGAAAAACTATCCTTGGCTTTGGGCTTAAGGTTTTTGACTGCGTTCCCACGCGTTGCGTGGGAACGCAGTCAAGGCGCGCTGCGCCGCTAATTGCAATTTATCGGCAAATGCGTCAAACATAAACCTTCTCCAGACACAGAACGCAGCCATGCAGGGAACGCTGTGCGTCCCCTGCATGACTTAAAGCATATCACCACGAAGACACGAACGGCTGCATGGAGCAGTTGCCGAGAACACGAAGTTTTTACCTTTGTTTTTCTTCGCGTTCTTCGTGCCTTCGTGGTTAATTAATCCGCTTACATTGAGAGCACAGGCGACAATCATGTCCACCGATTCAAGACACATCCAGCTGATGGACACCACCTTGCGTGATGGCGAACAAACCCAAGGCGTTTCCTTCACGCCCGTGGAAAAAGTCAGCATAGCCAAAGCCCTGCTGCAATCGCTACGGGTGGACAGGATTGAGGTCGCCTCCGCCCGTGTCTCTCAGGGCGAAAAAGAAGCGGTCACCAGCATTAACGAGTGGGCGAAACAGGAAGGTTTTGCCGGACGCGTAGAAGTCCTGGGCTTTGTCGACCACACGCGCAGCGTCGACTGGATACTGGAAACCGGCGGCGAGGTCATCAACCTGCTAATCAAAGGCAGCGAAAAGCATTGCCGCGTACAGCTGGGCAAGACGCTTGCCCAACATACCGAAGATGTGCTGCAAACCGTCAGTTACGCGCTGGAAAAGGGCCTGAAAGTCAACGTCTACCTGGAAGACTGGTCGAACGGTTATCATGACGACCCGGACTATGTCTACGGTTTGATGGACAACTTGCAGAACGCGGGCATCAGTCATTTCATGCTGCCCGATACCCTTGGCGTCTTGTCGCCTGACGAAGTATTCTCAAGCTTTAGCGACATGTGCAAACGCTACCCGAAGCTGCAATTCGATTTCCACCCGCACAACGATTACGGACTGGCAACCGCCAACGTGATGGCCGCAGTTCGCGCCGGCGTCAATGCCATCCACTGCACCATCAACTGCCTGGGCGAACGCGCAGGCAATGCCTCAATGGCTGAAGTTGCGGTGGTGTTGCGCGACAAAATGAACATGCAACTGTCTATCGATGAAAGCCATATCGTCCGCATCAGCGCGATGGTCGAAAACTTTTCCGGCAAACGCATCGCCGCCAATGCGCCGATCGTCGGGGCCGATGTTTTCACCCAGACCGCCGGAATCCATGCCGACGGCGACCAAAAAGGCGGACTGTACAAAACCAAATTGGGCCCGGAACGATTCTCCCGCACCCGAAGCTACGCACTGGGAAAGATGAGCGGCAAAGCGTCGCTGAAAAAAAACCTGGAAATGCTGGAACTCGACCTGTCGGAAGAGAACCAGAAAAAAGTGCTGGCCCGGATCGTCAGCCTCGGCGACTCAAAACAGACCATCACTACCGACGACCTGCCCTTTATCATTGCCGACGTACTGGAAAGCAAGAGTTATCAGCATATCAAACTGCTCAACTGCTCGATCACCAGCGGCCTCGATTTAGAATCGACTGCCAGCTTGCGGATCAAAGTAATGGGCACGACGCATGTAGCCTCAGGTTCCGGAAACGGCGGCTTTGATGCCTTTGTCGATGCCATCAACAAAGTGATGACGCAACATAACTACACCCTGCCAGCACTGGCCGATTTTGAAGTACGGATACCCAAAGGCGGCCATACCAGCGCCTTAACCGAGTGCGTCATCACCTGGAATTGCGATGGCGAACTGCGCAAAACCCGCGCCGTGCATTCCAACCAGGTTTTTGCTGCAGTGTTGGCGGCGCTTAAAATCATCAACATACAACTGCATGAACTGGGTTTAAGCCAGGTTTGAAAATCATTGCCGCAAGATGTTTGCGGCAACCGTTTTACGTTAGAACTATAGAGCAGCTTCACCTCCTGCTCTAACGCGTCCCGTCAATCAGCCAAAGCAGCCGCTTTACGGCCATGGATGCGAAGCAATACAGAAACTCTAGATATGAACGATATTAACCCGGATAAAAACGACGTTATTTGCCACTGTAGCGGAACAACTAAAAGGCAAATTAAGTCGCTTGTTAATAATGGCGCCGACAATCTGGACAAAATATCCAGAATGACCGGCGCTTGTTCAGGCTGCGGCGCTTGCGATGTTTCAATATTGGAATTGCTAGCCCAGAATATCGCTGATGATGGCGCCTAATCGTAAACGGTGCGAGTTGCGCACCCTACGCATTTTTATTTTTCAGCAATATTGTGAAGGACTTTGATATAGTATTTTCACATTATTGTCGGTTTTTTTAAATCGCCTAGACACACTACTACGTAGCGCCTGCATAATCCACATGGATGTACAGGAGCAAATATCTGCCCATGCAGTCGTCTCCCCGGCCTTCTCCGGCGCAGGAGAAGGCAATAAACGTACTGACAATGATCTACTCATGATTCAAAACCTAAGACCTTGCGCACCAGCCAAGCAGCACAATAAAACAGACTATACATCACCATGACTAGATCACACCAAGAGCCCCCCATTCATTTAGGTTCGCCCGGCGAAGAAATCAGCATGCAAGATCTTCAATCGATCAAGCATCGGTTTAAGCGCCTGAGTCAACTTCGCGAACAGAGTGTTCGAAAGTCTCTGAATCCTCGACAACGCGTATTTTTAGACTTATTGCCTTTACTTTTTCATAGCAACTTTACGATGTTGCCGGGATTTATTTCCCCGACGACCCCAGCGGGGATACCTGAATACAATCCTGATACCCAGACCTTAAATACCGCCAGGCAGTTTGCGTCGAATTTCAGTTATACCCGCGCGGCATCACACAGTTACCCTATTGAAGGACTTTTTTTAATAAGCAGTATCGGTGGCATTGCATTTTCGGAAGCCAGCAATATGGACATCTGGTTATGCCATCAATCCGACTTATCGCCCGACGCCATTAACGAGCTGCAACAAAAGACCTCCGCAATAGAGGGCTGGGCTGAATTGTTAGAGCTCGAAGTGCATTTTTCCCTCATTGACAGCAAACAATTTCGCTTCAGTCACAACACGCCTGTTTCTACTGAAAGTAACGGTCAAACCCAGCATTACCTACAGCTCGAAAAATTTTACCGGAGCGCAATATACATTGCGGGAAAAAGCCCTGCATGGTGGCTGGTTCCTCCTCACGAAGAAGCCAATTACACACACTATTTAAACCATCTCATAACCAATCGCTTCATCCCCGAGCATGAGCTCATCGATTTTGGCGGTTTGGAAGCTGTCCCGGCCGACGAATTTACCGGCGCAACCCTTTGGCGCCTTTATAAGACGCTGCATTCACCGCACACGTCGCTATTGAACCTGTTATTAATAGAGAGCTATGCCAGCGAATACCCTAAGACCGAATGGCTATGCCAAGACATAAAAAATGCCGTTTATCAGGGCAGCTTTATGACCGCCGACCTCGACCCGTATTTACTCATTTACACGAAAGTCGAAAAATATTTGCAACATGCCCCTAGTCAAGAAAGCTTAGCGTTCGCTCGCCAAAGTTTTTATTTAAAGGTCATGGGACCACCCGACACCACTCTGGATGCCGCGACCCGTGTCTCCAGAGAACGCTATATCCAACAGATTGCTAGATCTTGGAAATGGCCTGCATCGACTATTGATGAGCTTAAACAAATTCGATCATGGACTATACAAAAAGCAACAGCGGAACATGCCATTATTGTGCGGCAATTGACCCACAGTTACCGCATGATCCTGGGATTTACCAAAGACCATGCGCTCCAAAATCAGGAAAATAACAATAACCAGAAACTGATAGGCAGAAAGCTCCATTCATTTTTAGAAAAAAAACCGGGTAAGATTGAAATCATTACTACGCATTCCGAAGTTCATTCAAAGGAAAGTGCATTATCCATCGTAGAAAACAACCCGGCTGCCAAAACCAATGGCTGGGCTTTATATCTAAAATACGTGCAGATGACTACGGCTACAGATTTTGAGCCCGTACAAAAAAGCCGGACTTTAATAGAAACGCTTTGCTGGTTGGTCATCAACGGCCTCTATCACAAACACCTGCTAATCAATTTCAGCTCACATTCCCTTAAAATTCCGGATTCAGAGTTACGTTCAATTTTGAGGCAGATCAGCCTTTTTTTAAGCCATAACTTTACTTTCGACGCCCCGCTGGATGTCTACCAAACCCAAAAGACCCCGCTGCATTCAATGATTCTTATCAACATGGGAATCACGGATAACGAGCGCCTATGCGTTATGAGTGAGCGGCGCTCCGACCCGTTGAGTTACGGCATAGACCGGCAGTGTTTCATTCAAACAATAAGCAGTATTTCATTATCCAGCTGGAGCGAGATTACAACCAGCCATGAGGATGGCCTGGATGGACTGTTTAAGTGCTTGACGGACATCATTAACAACACCCCAAAACCGCTGTCTTTGAAAAGCGTGAAGTTTGTCTGTCACATGCCGAATCGGGCTAGAGACATTATTTTTCGCGTTGAAGTCATATTTAGCATCTTGGTTAAGCTTTTTTCCACGCCGCAACAAAATCAATCACCCCGCTACATTTTGCCGGGCGGAACGTCGTTTTATGTCTTCCAATCTGTAAATAAAACCCTAAGCTACAAAATGCTGACAACTGAACAACTGTTGTTAGACGAAATAAGCCGCCCTCAGAAGCAGTTCAGCTCTATTCATTTTGACCAAGCTGTCCTCGAAGACACACCTATCCGTCTTATCTACTCCATGAATAAGCCGCAAGTGATCCAGCTTTTTTATTATGATGATAAGACGAACATCAGCGTCTATATTATTGATGAAAAAGGATCTTTCTACACCCAACAGCATACCAAGGCAAGCATTAGCCATCTACTAAAACACTACGCCACCTTTTTAGAGTCAATTATCAGCCGCACTCTGCTTGAAAATATGGCGGTTATTGAATATTACGAAATCGAAAAAAGTTCTGACGACATCTTTTCCTGTAATCCTGTGCAACTGAATAGAGCATCTTTAAATCAAGAGTTAAGCCTGCGCATCACAGGAGAAGACACCGATGATGGCATTATCTATACAATCTACTGTAACGAAAAAGAATTTTCTTCGCTAGATTACGGCAATAAAGTCTTTTATGCGGCTTATCAACACATACTTCAATTCCGGAGCGCCAAAAGTAATTACCCAGTTCATATTACAGATATAGACTTACCCCTTACTGCATTTCGGATCAGCACCCCTGCGCAATTACAAACCATTCATTATTTAAACTACAAACAAAAAATTGAAGATAAATTTAATGTTTAATGCTCTGCTGCCTCTATAGCTTGGTAGAGCCCATTCTCGCTGCATGGATACAGAATGAATTTGTCACCGTGGCGAACAACTAAAGGGCAGATTATGAAGCTTGTTAATAATGATGGCGGCGACAATCTGGACGGATATCCAGAGCGCGGGGCTTGTGATGCTTTAATATTGGAATTGCTTGCCGAATATACAGCTGATTGTGGTATTTTGCATCGCCCTTCCCTTTTCGACTGATATTCGTAAAAGGTGCGCATTTCACCCTACCAAATTACGCCCGAAACACTCTACGTAAAAATACTTTAAGTAGTTGTATCAATATATATTTATCAAATCCTGACGCACACTTCCATCACACGATAAAGCCAATCCTGCCGAAAGACAGGAGCAGAAAGTCGCGGATCCTATTAACGGAAAGCCGGACTGCCGAAGGTGACTACAAAAAAGTCACGCGAGGTAGTTCGGCTTTTTTGTTTTTGGCAAAGAGGAAAACATTCACAGGCCAAGGCTGGCGATCACTTCAAGAGGGCACTAACTATGTTATACAGAAATATTTTTTTTCGTTCTGCCCGTATCATGTTCTCAACTTTAAACGGGCTTGTCTTCTTATCGCTGATTTTATTGAGGGTATTTACACTTCCGAGGTGAAGTGCCTTGCTTTTAGCACTGTAGGGTGGATCGCCGACAAGGCTATCTACCGCACAACAGCGACGGCGTTGTGCGTCGCCTAAAGCGCCTACTTTTGGTGATTGGCGAATTGCTAACGCAAATCCACACTACGGCGCTAGTCATCCCGGCAGGGAATGCCGGGATCCACGACTGCACGGATGCAGGAGGTAGAGCAACGCAGGAGCAGTTGCCGAGAAGCCATGGATGGCGCAATCAAAGGGTTCATCTGCTGCTGCGACAGTCTGTAATTGGCGTTGCGCGTCGACTAAAGCGCCTACTTTGGGTGATTGGTGGATTGCCCCGCGCCGAATCCGCCTTGCAGCTTTGCCGGATGATTCAATCAGAGTTTTTTTTATCCTGTGGCATGATCTTTAAGCCACTCCTTCAGCGCGTCATTTATCCGCTTTTGCCAGCCGTGGCGCGGAATGCGTCCAGCACATCGCGGTCAAAACGCACCGTGGTGGATACCTTGGTGGGCGACTGTTGCTTACCACGTCCTTTTAAGCCTCGTAGTGCGGTTTGTAACGATTCAGGCAAGGCGGAAAACGGCACGGCGTTTTTAAAATCTTCTTCGGTAAGCTCTCGTACTTCGCCGTCCGCGTCAGTTAAGGGTGATTGGTTTTTCATATTTACGCGTCTCTCTACTGCTGGCCTTGCAGAAGCTCACGACGCGGATGCCGTCAGGAATTTGCACAAAGCAAATGTAACCGTCCATTCAGATAACCGATAGCGATTTTGTGCTATTCGCCATAATCCTGCCGCTCGTCAATCAGGAAAGTTGCCGACAAAAAATCAAATTCCACCGCACGTTCAAAGCTCAAACTGCGTTCCATGATGTTCTTAACGTTTTTAGCCGGGCCGAAGTCGACTAACATTGCTTTATTGTAGTAACAATAAAGATAGTTAAGCCAGTATATCGTGTGACCGATGCTGATCTTACATGGCCTGCTCTTGCTGTTCCGCGCCCAATTTTCCGGACTGCACGTTAAAAACCAATTTCTTGCCGCTGTGTAACACCTTGAGTTGTTACACGGGGTTAGTGACTGACTCCAATGCTGCGTCCGTAGATAAACGCGTCCATAGCCAATATCGATTTATTATTGTAGTGGGTTAAAATATCGCCTGCCAGTATACCCAACTGTCCAGCTTGGTTATTGGGGAGTATGGTTTTGACCCGCACTTGGAGCTGCCCATGAAGATGTGCTTGCAGTAGCTGTAAATTGTTTCTTCCAGTTTTGGTGGTTGGATGGTCCTTGCCCAAAGCTTTTTCCAAAATCGCCAAACTGCGTTGGTACAAGGGTTCGGCTTCGATGTACTTGCCTTGCTCATCATAAAATAGTGCCAAATTGTTTAAGCTCGTGGCAACATCAGGATGATCTTTACCCAAGTTTTTTTCCAAAATCGCCAAACTGCGCTGGAATAAGGGTTCGGCTTCGGCGTACTTACCTTGATCATCATAAAGCAGTGCCAAATTGTTTAAACTGGTGGCGACATCAGAATGGTCCTCACCCAAGGCTTTCTCCCTAATCGCCAAACTGCGTTGGTACAAGGGTTCGGCTTCGGTGTACTTACTTTGGATTCGATAAAGCTCCGCCAAATTGTTTAAACTCGTAGCAACATCAGGATGGCCCTCGCCCAAGGCTTCTTCCCGAGTTGCCAAGTTGCGTTGGTACAAAAGTTCGGCTTCGGTGTACTTGCCCTGGGTATCATAAAGCGCTGCTAAATTGTTTAAACTTTGGGCAACATAAGGATGATCTTTGCCCAAGGTTTTTTCAGCAATCGCCAATCCGCGTTGATACAAGGGTTCGGCTTCGGCGTACTTACCTTGGTTATCATAAAGTACTGCCAAATTGTTTAAACTTTGAGCAACCTCAGGATGATCTTTGCCCAAGGCTTTTTCCCTAATCACCAAACTGCGTTGGAATAAGGGTTCGGCTTCGGTGTACTTGCCTTGCTCATCATAAAATAGTGCCAAATTGTTTAAGCTCGTGGCAACATCAGGATGATCTTTACCCAAGTTTTTTTCCAAAATCGCCAAACTGCGCTGGAATAAGGGTTCGGCTTCGGCGTACTTACCTTGATCATCATAAAGCAGTGCCAAATTGTTTAAACTGACGGCAAAATCGGGACGGTCCTCGCCCAAAGCTTTTTCCAAAATAGCCAAACTGCGTTGATACAAAGGTTCGGCCTCGATGTACTTGTCTTGCACCTTATAAAGCACCGCCAAATTGTTTAAACTGGTGGCGACATCAGGATGCTCTTCACCCAAGGCTTTCTCCCGAATCGCCAGACTGCGTTGGAGCAAAGGTTCGGCTTCCGAATACTTGCCTGCAGAATACCAAGCCTCTCCCGCCTGGTTCAAATAATAGGCTACTTTTTCAGCAAACTCTGGCGGCACTATGCTTGCAGCTTCCCGGTAATACTGGGCGGCTTGGACATAATGTATTTGCGTCAATTGTAACTCGCCATTTTGCACGGTGGCTTCCGCTGCGGATAACAAGCGTTTAGCCGCCGTGTCTTGCAGTTTTTTTGCCGCCGCCAAATCTGTACTTTTTGCTTGGTTGAGTAAGGCTTCCGCCTGAACAAATTCGCCTTGCTTTAAAGCCTGTTCAGCTTGGCCCAATAAGGCTTTTACTTCAGGATCTTCCGATTGAAAGCTGGCCAGTTCTTTTACGTTGTTTTGATAACGATCGGCAATTTGGCGTAGGGTATGGTCGTAATCTTCGGGCTTTATGTTTTGTTCTTTGAGGATTTCAAAAAAGTTTTGCAGGGCGGACTCGGTAACACCTGACTTTTTTATTTCAACGAGCAGCTCTGGCGATCCGCCATAATAATTGGTCTGATTGCCGCTGATTTGATTGATGGTGCCGTTGGTAGCTGTTACTAACGTGACCGTTTGCGAGGTTGCCTGAACGCTTTTGACCGGTGCATAATCCGGGTTATTCCACCACCATAAAACCAGTACAAAAGCCGCTGCCCCGCCGCCGCTTTGTATGGCTATCTTCGACCATTTGCTTTTGGCTTGCACGGTGACATTGAGAGAACCGACCCAAAATAACGTAAACAAGGCGCATAATAAAGCTGAAACTATCGCCAACATTTTATGCTTGAATTCCGGCAATTCATCAGGGCCGAAAATAAACAAGCCCAGATAAAATAGCAGCAATATCGAACCAAATACCCACGAGGCAATGGCGGTGTGTTTTGAGGGCGGCGGGGGCGGATTGCTTGCCATATAAGGAGTCTCAAGGTTGGTTGTGCGTTGTTAAATAAGGCCGGATGAGGCAGGCTTGTCCTGTTCAGCCTGAAAATGTATTAGTTTTTAGGGCTGTGAAGCTTAACATGGACGTAAGCTTGCACCAAACATCAGCCGCCAAAGTTGTAGTCTATCGGTTGTAAATGCATATTTTCATATGTAAAGTGTAATCTATGGACTTCACCTGCAACCCACATAAAGCGAAACCAATATCCGTGAACGCGGACTGCTGCTGTTGACGGCAAGATTGTTGTTTAACCGCGGAATACTGGTACGCGAAGATACCCACAAGACCTACTCTGAGCGGCGTTTTATCGGCTATAACACAATAGACGGGCGATTAATGGTAGTGGTAGTGGTATTTTGTACGCCTGCCGATGACTGTATCCATATTATTTCTTTTAGAAAGGCGAATCGTCGTGAGCAAACGAAATTTGAAAACCAAGCCCTCTAATATAGACTGGGCGGCGGTGAATGCCGCGCCTTTGGCTGACGTCCCTGATGAGGATAGCCCAGAATTAACCTCTGAGGAATTCACAGAACTGCGACCATTGGCCGAGGTATTGCCGGGACTGGATTTAGGCAAACAGCGTATTACTATTATGCTGGATGAAGCAGTGGTTCAGGCATACAAGGCTAAAGCAGGCGGACGCGGATACCAGACGCTCATTAATGACACATTGCGCCGGGCATTGGAGGTTGATAGCGTAAAAGAGGCATTGCGAGAGGTGATACGGGAAGAGTTGCATCGGGCTTGATTGCTGCCAAATGTCCTCCCCCAGCCCTCTTGCCCCCTTACCTGTAGTCTCGCGAAGTTTTACTTAAGCCTTTTTGACGAAGCTCAATAATTTTGCCGACAATTTGCTTGAACAAAACGGGCGGTAAAAATCCATAATCGTAAGTTCCAGTTTTTCCAGATATAGGCCGTAAATCATAGCCCGGCCATAAAAATTCATTGAATTCATCAAGGACAATCCACGACCGTTCGCCATCCAGCCCGAGATGCTTTTTTACCTTAGGCGGAATTTCAATGACGACAGCCTGATTAATGGGAGGAGTATGCGTGATAGGCGCAACGGTGACTGTCCGGCTATCGTTGTCATTTTTGACTACCAGAATAATGGCACAGGGTCGATTTTTTAAACCCTCGTTTTTTCCTGCTTGGTATTCATTCCGCCATAAATATGAATAGGAAATAACAAGCCCACATTCCGGTTCCGGTAGCGCCATATTGGGTTAATCCATCAAGGCATTCAGATGATCGTGTGCCGAGTCCATTTGTGCGGTAGCAATTGCGCTAACAGTTTGTTCCGGTAGTTCACTTATATGATAAGAATGTCGTGACTGGGCTTTGAGTAGCAAATATTCATTATAGTCATGTTCGGAAACGAAATAGCCGCTCGTCCGCCCATGACTTGTAATCGCTATGGCTTCCCGTTGAACTTGCTCTTTGTATTGCCCGAAATTTTTGACGAATTTGGTTGCTGGAATTTCTTGCATGACTCACCTCAAATGCACAAAATACGTATATTACGGAAAATACGCAATATGTCAATTGATCCTAAAAAATCATTTTGTCCACGTAATGATTTTT
Source organism: Methylobacter tundripaludum SV96 (assembly GCF_000190755.2). Taxonomy (GTDB): domain Bacteria; phylum Pseudomonadota; class Gammaproteobacteria; order Methylococcales; family Methylomonadaceae; genus Methylobacter_A; species Methylobacter_A tundripaludum. The sequence continues at coordinate 247,829 of NZ_JH109153.1, forward strand.
TAGGATCAAAGATTTTGCTACGCTTTTCAGGGCAATAAAAAACCCGCTAAGCCTTTCGGCTTGCGGGTTTCTATTTGGTTTAGTATTTGGTGGAGGCGGGGGGAATTGAACCCCCGTCCGCAAGTACTCCGCCACAAGGTCTACATGCTTATCCCGCTCTTTTGATTTAGCCAGTGACTACCCGTCGGGCCAAGAAAATCACCAGCGATTCCGTAAGGTTTTAGCGCATCCACACCGGACAGATTTCAGCGCGATCTTATGTAGATGACCTCTGAGCGCCTCTCATACCTAAAAGGTACTAAAAACTCCACCCGCATAAGCACAGATGGTCAGAGGAATGGTGCTGTGTTTAAGCAGCTAAAGCCATTGAGTAGTTTTCGTCATTTGCGAATACTTTAGTTTCAGTAGATTTTACGAGGTGTACTGTCCTCGGCATGCGCTTAAGGTTTCGCTACCCACGTCGAAGCCATGTCGCCCCCCGTGATGTGTATATTATATGAATTGGCTAAAAATTGTACAATTATTTTTTTTGACCAGTATTCATGCGGCTTTCAGGACGGCAATCGTTGGTTTACAGAAGCTAAAAATAGGGTAGCAGCCTCCCCTATTTCCGAATCGTGCCGGCGATTTTCCCGCACACGGCTCTCCATCGTGTCCTCCGTTTGCCAGAGACAAACAACCCAATCTCCGAGAAGTAGCACCGTCAGTCGCCAGAAATTTCATTTCGAATATCGGTTCGGTCGCACCCACAATACGACCTTAACCGTCGCTATTGCTGATTAGGCAACGCCATATCATACCGCTGTGTCTATGCCGATCGGTAATACTACTTATTGCTTCAAAACATTGATTTCTCTAATCTATTGATATTCAAAAAGCAACATCCTCGGTGCGAACCTGTTTACTTTGCGGGAGGCTGAGTTAATTGCCCACTGTATTTCACATAGAACCCAATTATCTTTGTAAGAGTGGGATGCCGAAATGACCTATCAATGCGTGCTCGACCGAGCGGCAGTCCAAACGGGGGAATACATATGACAATGAAATTACGGGAGCATAGACGAAACGCCAGGCTTGCCGATCCGGGCGGTGTGGACGAACCCATCCGGTTTGAGTTGTTTAGCGATGAACGGATGGCGCAGCATGCCGCCAGTTTAGCGAAAGCGCAAAAAGCCCGGATTATCCCCGGCGGACTCAAACTGATGCCGAGGGTTCGCGAAAACTCCAGAGTATTGCTTGAGGCTTACCAAGCCATAGGCAAGGCGGCGCGCGAGCACCGAGCCATCACGCCGGCCGCGGAATGGCTGCTCGACAATTTTCATGTGATTGAAGAGCAGATCAACGACATCAACCTCTATCTGCCCGAAAAATTTTATAAGCAGTTACCGAAGTTAACCGACGGTTTTCTTGCCGGTTACCCGCGTGTCTACGGCATTGCCTGGGCGCTGGTCGCTCATACCGACAGTCGTTTTTCTCCGGAACAGCTGACTCTTTTCATGCGCGCCTACCAGGAAGTCCAGCCGCTCAGTATCGGCGAGCTTTGGGCGCTACCGATCACGCTACGTATCGTGATGATTGAGAATTTGCGGCGGCTGGCGTTAAAAGTCATGCGCTCGCAAATCGGGCGACGACTGGCTGACGAGTTCGTCGATCAAGCCGACAGGCTCGATCTTTCGACCCAGACTGCCGTCTTGCCCGTCGCGCGTTTCCGCCAAGCCTTTGCGGTCCAGATCGTGCAACGCTTGCACGAGCCGCATCCGGGTCCTGCGCCTGCACTCGATTTCCTGAATGAATGGCTGGCCGAACAAGGCGTCACGCTGGATGAAATCGTACACCGCGAACATGCCGGCCAAATTGCCGCCAACCTGACCGTACGCAATATCATTACCAGTATGCGCGCCATATCGGCGTTCGACTGGCCGCAATTTGTCGAAGATTCGAGCCTGGTCGATCAATGCCTGCGCGCTCACCCCAATTACAGGGCGATGGATTTTCTGACCCGAGACCGCTACCGTCATGCGATTGAGGATCTCTCCAAACACTCGCCGTATTCCGAAACGGAAATCGCCCGAAAAGTCATCGACAAGATTGACCGTGTCGGCAAAGAACCGGACGCCGGACCGCAAAGCCAGGAACCGGGCTATTACCTGATCGGCGCAGGCCGCGGCGAGTTCGAACAGGAAGTCGGCTTTCAGCCTACCTTCGGGCAAAAGTTACTGCGCGCTTATGTCGCCCATGCCGCGCCTGCTTATCTGGGCAGTCTGGCCGTAATCACGTTGCTGTTACTGAACCTGCCTTTAAACGCCGCTTTCGACGCCGGTTTAGGCAGCTTAGCGATTACCCTGATTGCGCTGTTTGCCTTCTTTCCCGCTTCGGACATTGCCACCTGTTTGGTCAACCGCTTCGTCATCTCCGTGGTGCCGCCGCGTCATTTACCCAGACTTGAACTGAAGGACGGCATCCACGATGCGTTGCGCACCTTTGTTGTCGTGCCGACCATGTTTATCGACGAACAGAATGTTAAAAGGCAAATCGACGAACTGGAAGTTCACTATTTGTCCAATCCGGTCGGCGATGTTTATTTTGCCCTGCTGTCCGATTGGGTGGATGCGGATCAGGAAACCTTGCCTGAAGATGCGTTGCTGCTCAGCAGCGCCATTGCCGGGGTGGACGCGCTTAACGCCAAGTACGGGGAACAACGCTTTTTCCTGTATCACCGTAAACGCGGCTGGAACCCAAGCGAGAACAAATGGATGGGATGGGAGCGCAAGCGCGGCAAACTGCATGAATTTAATCGACTGCTGCGCGGCGCGAAGGATACTTCTTTTATGCCGATTCATGGACAACCTGCGTTTGTGCCGCCGGATGTTCGCTATGTCATTACCCTGGATGCCGACACCAAATTGCCTATCGGCGCCGTGCAACAGTTGGTGGGCACCGCCGCCCATCCGCTCAATTGGCCTGTTCTCGACCCGGTCACCCACTGTGTCGTTAGCGGGTACAGCATCCTACAGCCCAGGGTCACAGCGACTTTGCCGCAACGGCGCGAGCATTCGCTGTTTCATCAGCTTTTTTCCGGCGCGTGCGGCGTGGATGCCTATTCAATCTCCGTGTCCGAAGTGTATCAGGACCTGTTCGGGCTAGGAACATACAGCGGCAAGGGCTTGTATGAAGTCGATTCATTTGAGGCCGCGTTGGCCGGGCGCGTCCCGGAAAACGCCTTGCTCAGTCATGATTTGTTCGAGAGCGTGTTCGCCCGCTGTGCGTTTGTCAGCGATATTGAGTTGTATGAAGAATTCCCGTCCCATACGGAAGTTGCCGCGTCCCGCTCGCACCGTTGGGCGCGTGGCGACTGGCAATTATTGCCGTGGATTTTCAGTCCGCTCGGCAAAGGCATGCCGCTAATCGGACGCTGGAAAATGATCGATAACTTACGCCGGACTTTTTCAGCGCCGGGCGCCTTTCTTACCCTGTTGGCAGCGTGGGCGATTCCGGATGCGCCGGTTGCGATATTGATGGGCTTGACCTTAACAGCCTTGGCTTTTCCCGCCTTCCTGTCCATCGCCGGGGACTTGAAGCTTCGCCCCGACATTGCGTTGCGCAGCCAGTTGCGCGTCATCGCGGAAAACGCGTTACTGGGCTTAAGCAACAGCCTGATTACATTGACACTGTTGGCGCAACAGGCCTGGCTGATGACCGATGCCATCGCCAGCACTTTGGTGCGGCTGTTTATCACCAAACGGGAATTGCTCACCTGGGTCACTGCGTTGCAAGTCAAGGCAGCCTCAGGACATTCCATAAAGAGCCTGATCAAACCCATAGCCAGTCTGAGTATCGTGGTAGTTTGCTCAGGCTTGGTCTTACTGTTATTCAATCCCGCTTCACTTGAAATTGCCGCACCGTTCCTGCTGTTGTGGTTGCTGTCACCGATCATTGCCCACATCCTGAGTTTGCCGCCGAAACCCGATCCGACCGAATCGTTACTCCCTGAAGATGCTTTGCAGCTACGGCAAGTCGCCAGGCGCACCTGGCGGTTTTTTACCGCTTTTGTAACGGAACAGGAAAACTATCTGCCCCCGGATAACTTCCAGGAAGACCCCGTAGCCGAGATCGCTCATCGCAGCTCACCGACAAACTTCGGTCTTTATCTGTTATCGGTACTCGCCGCGCACGATTTCGGCTGGCTGGGCCTCATCGACACCGTTGATCGGCTGGAAGCGACTTTAGACACGCTGGACAAGATGCCGCGGCTGCATGGACATTTTTATAACTGGTACGACACCCGCACTTTGCATCCCCTGGAACCCAGGTATGTCTCGACCGTGGACAGCGGCAACTTGGCGGCCCATCTGCTGGTGCTTGCCGAGGGATGCAGAGATTTGACCAAGCAACCGTACCCGTTTGCCACCGTGTTAAACGGCATTGCCGATACCCATAGACAGCTTGTATCCGCGCTGGCCAAAACCAACGATGACCGACGCATGCTGATGGTTACCCGGGAAGAGCTGCAAAAAAAATCGGACAAGCTGGGCGTTTTTTTGGCGTCCAATCCCGTTACTCATTATGACTGGGTCAGCTTGTGGCGACGCATGATTCCCTGCGTCGACAACCTGCTGGATCTGGCGCGCGCTTACGCCGCCGAGCGCGACGAACTGACCGATAACAGCGAAGTGCCGGCATGGGCTACGCTGCTGCACAATGACATCCACTCCCACCAGCGCGACATGGAAAGTTTCGGCTCGTCGATCCATTTCAAGCTTCCCCTTGCCGACGATTCGCAGCCGGAAGTCCAGCACTGGAAAACGCTGAGCCAACGGATCAATACACTGGCGGAACTCGCCCATCAACTGTTCGTCGACATGGATTTTCGGTTTCTCTATGACACTAACCGGCGCTTGTTCTCGCTGGGGTATCGCGTTGAAAAAGGCGTTATCGACGATAGCTACTACGACCTGCTCGCCTCGGAAGCGCGCCTGACCAGCCTTATCGCTATCGCCAAGCGCGAAGTGCCGAGCGCTCACTGGTTTCACTTGGGGCGTCGGCTGACGCGAACCGCGAACGGCACCGTGCTGTTGTCCTGGTCAGGCTCGATGTTTGAATACCTGATGCCTGCGCTGGTGACTTATACGCCGTGTTACAGCATGCTCGACCAAACCTGTCGGCTGGCCGTGCAAAGTCAGATTGAATACGGCGAAGAGCGTGGTGTGCCGTGGGGCGTATCGGAATCGGCGTTTAACGGCCGCGACCGTTGGTTTACTTATCAATACTCCGCTTTCGGCGTACCCGGTCTGGGCATGAAGCGAGGGCTCGCCTATGATCTGGTGATTGCCCCCTATGCCACGGCCTTGGCGTCGATGTACCACGCCCATGCCGCGGCGCTGAATTTCGAGCGTCTGGAAAAGCTCGGCGCATTGGGTCGTTACGGCTTTTTCGAAGCGCTCGATTTCACGCCGTCGCGACTTGCGGAAGACCAAAAAGTGGCGTTTGTGCGCTGCTATATGGCTCATCATCAAGGCATGTCGTTGGTGGCTTTGGCTAATGTCATACACGATGGCGTTATGCGCCATCGTTTCCATCGTACGCCGATGATTCAGGGCGCTGAATTGCTGTTGCAGGAGCGGGTTCCGAACGGCTTTGACAGCGGCATTCCCGACTTCACCCAAGCCGAGGCTGAAGTCAAAGAAATCATCCAACTGCCGATACGCCGCCTGCTGTCGCCGATGTCCCTGACACCCTCGGCGCATTTGCTTTCCAACGGCCGTTACGGGGTGATGATCACCGCTGCCGGTTCAGGTTACAGCGTTTGCGAAAAGCTGGCGATCACCCGCTGGCGCGAAGATGTGACGCGCGATTGCTGGGGCAGTTATATTTATTTGCGCGATTTGGCCAGCGACAGGATCTGGTCGGCCGGGTACCAGCCGACTACAGCGGTTCCCGATCAATACGAGGTGGTTTTTCTCGAAGACCGGGTGCGTATCTCCCGCGAAGACGGCACCATCGCCAGTCGCTTGGAGATCATTGTCTCGCCTGAGGATGACGCGGAAATCAGGTGTTTGAGCTTAACCAATAACGGCTCGCACACCCAGGAAATTGAGGTGACCTCCTACTCGGAAATTGTGCTGGCGTCGCCTATGGCTGACAACGCTCATCCCGCGTTCTCGAATTTGTTCATACAGACCGAATACCTGCCGCAGGCCTGCGGACTGATCGCGCAACGACGGCCTCGGGCGGCCAATGATCCGCAAATTTGGGCGGCTCATGTGCTGGCATCGAGCGGCATCGGTACAGGACTCCAATACGAAACCGACCGAATGCGTTTTATCGGCCGCGGACAAACGCTACGCGCACCGGCTTCCGTGATCGATGGCCGTCCGCTCAGCAATACGGTCGGCGCGGTGCTTGATCCTATTTTCAGCCTGCGTACGCGGATCAGTATCGAACCGGGCGCGACTGTCCACGTAACCTTTACCACGCTGGTTGCCGCGTCGCGTCAGGCGGTTGAAGACTTGGCCGACAAATATCACAACGCGGCCACTTTCGACCGGGTTTCCGATCTTGCCTGGACGCATGCGCATATCCAATTACGTCATTTACGCATCAAGCCTGACGAAGCCCAGTTGTTTCAAGCCCTGGCTAACCGCTTGCTGTACGCCGATTCGTCGCTACGGGCCGATAGCAAGCTTATGCCCCTGAACCGCTTGAATGTCACCGGTTTATGGCGGTTTAGCATTTCCGGCGACAGACCCATTGTATTGCTGCGGGTCGCATCGATAGAAGATCGGACGATTGTCGATCAATTGCTGCGTGCCCACGAGTATTGGCGCATGAAGCGCTTATCCGTCGACTTGGTGATCCTCAATGAAAAAGAAATCACCTACGCCAATGAGTTGCAGACCTTAATGGAAGGCATGGTTCGGGAAAACCAGGCTTTTGCGGCTATCCATGAGTACGGCGGACACGGCGATGTTTTTGTGCTGCGCGGCGACCAACTCTCGGAGGAGGAGCGCGTGCTATTGCAAACCACAGCGCGCACGGTGCTTTTGAGCAACCGCGGCACCCTGGCCGAACAACTGATGAGGCATCCCAAGCTCCTACCGAAATTTATCGAGCCCAAAACCGTGTCGGCAACCGGTTCCGACGGGAGCGCCCCATCAATCGTCCCTGCCGATCTCGAATATTTCAACGGTCTGGGCGGTTTTGCCGAGGACGGGCGCGAATATGCGATCGTGCTGGGCAAGGGCCAATGGACACCGGCGCCCTGGATTAACGTGATCGCCAATGCCGAATTCGGTTTTACCGTCTCGGAGCTGGGCAGCGGTTATACCTGGAGCCTTAACAGCCGCCTGAACCAGTTGACGCCTTGGTCGAACGATCCGGTCAGCGATGCTCCCGGCGAAATATTTTATTTGCATGACGACGAGACCGGCGATTTATGGAGCCCGACTGCGTTGCCGATCCGCGTCGATAACGCCAGTTATGTGGTTCGCCACGGCCAAGGCTACAGTCGTTTCGAGCATTCCTCTCACGGTATTCACAGCGAGCTGCTGCAATTTGTAAGCTCGGACGACCCAGTCAAAATTTCAGTTTTAACGTTGAAAAACACTTCCGCTCGCCCCCGTAAATTAACGGTTGCCGCCTATGTCGAATGGGTGCTCGGCGCCTCGCGCACCGCCACCGCGCCTTATGTTGTCACTGAGCTGGATCAGGCGACCGGCGCCCTGTTGGCCTACAACAGCCTGGACGTGGACTTCGGCCGACGCATTGCTTTTGTCGATATGGCCGGTTTGCAAACAGGATGGACCTGTAACAGGACTGAATTTATCGGCCGTAACGGCAGTCTGGATGCGCCGATAGCCTTGCGTCAAGCCAAAGCGCTTAAAAACCGCGTTGGCGCGGGGCTCGATCCGTGCGCGGCATTGACCACGCAGATCGAACTTGCCGCCAATGAAAGCATCGAGATTGTGTTCCTGTTGGGCCAAGGCAGCGACCGCGATCATGCAAGCGAGCTGGTCCAGCGCTATCGAGCCGCGGACATGCAGCTTACCTTTGCCGCCGTGAAACAATCATGGTCGCGGACGCTCGGAAAAGTTCAGGTAAATACGCCGGACAGAGCGCTGGACTTGATGTTGAACGGCTGGCTGCTGTATCAAACCCTGAGCTGTCGAATGTGGGCGCGGGCCGCCTTTTACCAGGCTGGCGGAGCCTTCGGTTTTCGCGATCAATTACAGGACAGCATGGCGCTTGCGGTCGCCCGGCCCGACCTGGTCCGCGCGCATCTGGTCCGCGCGGCGGGACATCAATTTGTCGAGGGCGATGTGCAGCATTGGTGGCATCCGCCGTCCAATCGCGGGGTGCGCACCCATTTCTCCGACGACCTTATCTGGCTGCCGTATGTGACATCCCACTACGTCAAAGTGAGCGGCGACAGCGCCGTACTCGACGAGATGCTGCCGTTCCTGGAAGGGCCGATACTCACGCAGGAACAGGAAGACGCCTATTTCGAACCGACTGAATCGGCGCAACAAGCCAGCCTGTTCGAGCACTGCGCACGAACGCTGGATCTGAGTTTAAAAGTCGGCGCACACGGTCTGCCGCTGATGGGTTGCGGCGACTGGAACGACGGCATGAACCGTGTCGGCCATCTGGGCAAAGGTGAGAGCGTCTGGCTCGCCTGGTTCCTGATCGCTACCTTGTCGGAATTTGCCGATCTGGCCCAGGCACGCGGCGACACCGAACACGCCGTAGCTTGGCGCGCACATGCGGCCAAGCTGCAAGCGGCGGTGGAAGCGGAAGGCTGGGATGAGTCTTGGTACCGACGCGCCTATTTCGATGACGGTACGCCGCTGGGATCGGCCTCCAACACCGAATGCCGCATCGATTCGCTGGCCCAGAGTTGGGGCGTCATTTCCGGCGCCGCCGACCCCGAGCGGGCGCGGCTGGCGATGAATTCGGTCCGGGAATACCTGATCCAATACGGCGATGATCTGGTGTTGCTGTTTACGCCGCCCTTCGACAAAACGCCGCTGGACCCCGGTTATATCAAAGGCTACTTGCCGGGCGTCCGGGAAAACGGCGGGCAATATACCCATGCGGCGGTCTGGTGCGTTATCGCCTACGCGATGCTCGGCGACGGCGATCAGGCAGCCGATCTTCTGCATATGCTGAACCCGATCAATCGCACCGCAAACCGGACCGGAGTTTATGCCTACAAAGTCGAGCCGTATGTGATAGCGGCGGATATTTATGCCGTACCGCCCCATGCGCGGCGCGGAGGTTGGACCTGGTATACCGGCGCTGCGGGATGGTTTTACCGTGCTGGTCTGGAATGGATGCTGGGCCTGAATATCCGCGCAGGCAAAATGCATTTCAATCCTTGTATTCCGCGTGAGTGGCGTAGTTACACTTTACGTTACCGGCACGAAGAAACTTGCTATGAAATCATCGTCAATAATCCCAATGGCGTGTCGAAGGGCGTGGTGGTGATTGAGTTGGACGGCGTGCCGCAATCAGGCGGCAGTATTCCGCTGCTGCACGATGGGAAGACGCATCAGGTGTTGGTGGTAATGGGGTGATTTTAGTTTCTACGGCGCTGCATCACTGTCCTTAAGTGCGATAGTTTCCACCGGTGTAGGGCGCGCCGTGCGCGCCAAGGATAGCAGGGTTTCTCAAGTATCGGGAAAGGCGCGCACGGCGCGCCCTACTCTCCTCATTCCCACGCGCTACGCTCATCAGTTATACGCAAGTATCTGCGAGCTGTCGTTAGACGAGAAACATGCCGATAGGCAGACCTTCCAGGTTTTTAAAACCTGGAAGGTCTAACTTGCAACGTTAGGGCTAGTTCCCAAGCTCCCGCTTGGGAATTCCGTGTGGGAAGCTCCAGCTTCCCGTCTCGCGAAGCTGGAGCTTCGTCATCTGGGTTCCCAAGCTGGAGCTTGGGAACCCGCATAAACAGGCGGGACCTGTGACTCGCGGCACAGCGCATGGGAATGGGGTTAACGCTTAGCCCGCGCCCAACAGTTTCTCGAACTCACCCGCGGCCACCGGTTTCGAAAACAAATAGCCTTGTCCGTAATCGCAACCGGCTGCCATCAGTAAATCGCACTGCTCCTGCGTTTCTATGCCTTCTGCGATTACCTTGATGCCCAATTTATGCGCCATCACGATGATCGCTTCGCACAACGCCAGATCATTGGCATCAGGGCTGAGGTTGCGGGTAAACGACTGGTCAATCTTGAGATAATCGATGTCGAATTTTTTCAGATAGGATAATGAAGAATAACCTGTGCCGAAATCATCCAGCGATACCTGAATGCCTGCATCTCGAAAAGCCAGCAGTTGGCCGGTAATTAAAGCCCCGGCATCCATCAGCAGTCCCTCGGTAATTTCAATAACCACGCTTTCCCCAGGCAGGCCGAGTTCCCGTAAATGCTCAAACCAGGCGAGATGTCCATTGTCCTCTTTTTGAAATTGCACAGGCGATTTGTTAATACTGATCTGGAACTCGTTATGGTGTTTGGTACGCCATTGAGCCGCCTGTTGCGCCGCCTCGCGAAACACCCATTCACCGATGTCGATGATCATGCCGGTTGTTTCGGCGACCGGGATAAAATCGGCCGGGCTGATCAAACCGCGGGTCGGATGCTGCCAGCGAATCAGCGCCTCCGCCTTGTGGATGAAACCGGTGGTCAATTCCACAATCGGCTGGTAAGCCAGCCAGAACTGGCGCTCAACCAATGCATTACGCAGGTCATTGATCAGCCGCATTCGGGTCAACGCGGCTTCCTGCATTGAGATGGTAAAGTAGTGGCGGCAGTTGCGGCCCTGATCCTTTGCGGCATACATGGCCTGATCGGCATTTTTTATCAGCACGTCGATGTCATCGGTATCTTCAGGATATAAGGTGATACCGATACTGACCGACACATAAGCAATCTCGCCCGCCAGCTCGAACGGTTTGGTCAGCTGACATAGGATGTCCTGGGCAAGGCGCTCAATACTGTCTTGCTCTTGTAATTCAGCCAGAATAATAGTGAATTCATCGCCGCCCAGACGTGCGACGGTGTCGGTACTGCGTACGCAATTGAGCAGGCGTTGCGCCATTTCCTTGAGCAGCAGGTCGCCTTTGCAATGGCCCAGCGTATCGTTAACATCCTTGAAATGATCGAGATCGAGAAACAGCAATGCCAGCGGTAAGCCCACCCGCCGGGATTTCTTCATTTCCTGCTCCAGCCGCTCGTAAAACAAGTGGCGGTTGGGCAGGCCGGTCAACGAGTCGAAGTTAGCCTGCTGCCAGATGGTCTGTTCCGCATGTTTCTGGTCGGTAATATCCGAGAACGTCGCGACCCGATGCCGCACCTTGTTTTGGTCGTCGTAAACAGTGTTAATCGTCAACCATTCAAGGTATATTTCGCCGCTCTTGCGCCGGTTCCATATTTCGCCCTGCCAATGCCCTGTCGTTTCCAGCGCATGCCACATGATCTGGTAGAACGCTTCGTTTTGGTGTCCTGACTTGAGCAGCGTTGTCGATTGACCGACGGCCTCCTGCAATGAGTAACCGGTCAGTTCGGTGAAGGCCGGATTGACGGTGACAATCCGGTTATCGGCATCCGCCACCATGATGGCTTCGCCAATCGCTTGATAAACCAGGTTCGCAAGTTTCAGTTTATCTTCATTGCCTTTACGTTCGGTAATATCGATGAGTATCACGCGACAGGTCTGCTCGTCATCATTGGCAATGGCTTCGAACTGTATAATCAGCGTTGGGCTCCGGTCGGCAGGGAGCAGGGTCAGTTCACAGCTTTGAGCCGTTTTGCCGACAAATACGCCGGACAGGAAATCGTTGAAAACAGGCAAAGAATCAACGCTGATAAAGCTTGAAAAGCGTTGCTGTTTTAGCTGCGAACGGAATATTCCCAACTGTCTGGCGGCCCTGAGATTGATCTGCTGGATAGCGCCGTCACGCCCCAACGTAAGATAACCGACCGGCGCCATGTCGTAGAGTTCGGTGTAACGTTCCAGACTCGCTTCCACTTCAGTCTGCGCTGTAAGCAGTTCCTCATTTTGCATTTCCAGCTCGATCTGGTGAACCCGTAATTCGTGCAGCAGTTTTTTTGCGTCCATTTCAATGCCGGATACGGTTGGCTGTTGCTGGGCAAGCTGTTGATTGGCGCGTCGGCGCAAGTTGTCGGCATCGGTAAATGGTTTGTTTGTTTTTGTCACACGTTCTCTCTGTACATCGTGAATATCCCAATATTTTTGCAAGGTATTATAGACTGATGTCACTCACGCTAAGGAGTTTTTAGCACCAAGAAAACGAAAGCGCGTAGCTAGGGTTAGTTCGTAGTTCGTAGTTCGTAGTTCGTAGTTCGTAGGTCGTAGGTCGTAGGTCGTAGGTCGTAGGTCGTAGGTCGTAGGTCGGGTTAGCGATAGCGTAACCCGACATTTTGCGAGTGTGTGTCGGGTTACGGCTAGCGCCTAACCCGACCTACGCTTCTGGAGCAAAACAGACTTTTCTCGTTCCTACGCGCCGCGTGGGAATGCAGTCAAGGCGCGCTGCGCCGCGAGTCACGGTTAAATACAGGCCGGGCAAATCGGGACGCGGCGCGTCCTGCAATGCATTCCCACGCAGCGCGTGGGAACGAGGAAAACTACTACAAATAAATGCCGTGCGTGGAATTATTATTCGCCTCCGGATTCCCCTGCCCCACCGAGCCGGTTTTCCGCTTATGGTGAGTAATGACCGTGCGGATAGCGACATACTGATAAGGTTTGCCTTTCGCGTTTAAAAAAGGAACGATGGTGGTGTCTACCCAATAAAGCGAACCGTCTTTGGCGCGGTTACGGATTTCCCCCTTCCAGACATGTCCGTGTCCAATGGTTCTCCACAGGTTATGCATGAACTCTTTGGAGTGATAGCCCGAATTGATAATACGGTGATCCTGTCCGAGCAGTTCTTCGCGCGAATACTTGGAGATGGCGCAGAACTTGTCATTCACATAGGTCATCTCACCTTTCCGGTCGGTAATCGCTACAATCGCGTGTTCATTCAGCGCCAGCTCAAGATTTTTGGCGAGACTGATATCGACAAAGGTAATCACCACGCCGTCTATTACATTATCCATGGTGCGATAAGGCATGATGCGCACATCAAACCAGCGACTGTCATGAGTCTGGATTTGCTTATCCGAAACCACCAGTGTGCGCAGCACTTCTGTTGCGTCCTGCTGTAACAGTGGATAGTCCAAATCGGTCGTAATGTCGGATAACGGCCGCCCCTCGTCTTGCGGCAACAGTCTGAAGATCTGCGAGGTATGGGCGGTAAAGCGCCGCAGATGCAATTTGTTGTTGAGAAACACCGTAGCAATTTCGGTACTGTTAAGCAGGTTCTTCATGTCGTTGTTGACCCACTGCAGCGCATCCAGCTTGGCTTGCAGCTCCGCGTTCACGGTCAGCATTTCCTCGTTCACCGACTGCATTTCTTCCTTGGAAATGAGCATTTCCTGATTTGCGAACTGGCTCTCTTCATGACTGGATTTGAGCGCTTCCTGCAAAAACTGTATTTCATTGCGCAAGGTCTGTATTTCCATCTGGGCCTGTTGCAGCGCTTCGGGCTGACGGAGCTTGGCAATGCGCTTGCGAGTATGCGCCGTCGCGACGTCGGTAAATACGATGATGACCTTGCCGCGCAATGCCTGCACCTGCTCGATCGCTTGCACGGTCACATTGACCGTATGCGTACCGCTTTCGCCTGTTATCTGTAGGCCTTCCAGGCGTACTGCCGTTAATTGCTGCAACGCCAGGCGGATCGAACCCGTTAGCGCCTGACGCAAGCCCTCGCGCGCCATTGCATGGACGTTCAGGTTGGCTTTACCGGCAGAAGGTTCCAGATACTTGCCGGTGTGACCGCTAAAATAAAGGATGTCGCCTTCGGCGTTGACCAGCACCGCTGCCGGGGCGTAATGCGCGAGCAGTAGGTGATCCATCAGTTGTTGCAGATTAACGGGCAAGCTGCCGTCATCGACGGCCTGACGGGTGGCGGGCGCAGCGGTAAAATATTTATTTGGAAAGTTCACTTCAGGTTTCGGCAATGGATTGTCAATGCGCCGGTAGAGCCGCACCTTGGCCTTGACCGGCGTAAACAGATAGCCGAAATTGCCGGTGCTTTCGGCAGATCCCAGCAACAACATGCCATGCGGGTTTAGCGCATAGTGAAACAGCGGCAACAGTTTTTCCTGCAAATCGACGGAAAAATAAATGAGCAGGTTACGACAACTTATTACATCCAGCCGGGTAAACGGCGGATCATTGATGATATTCTGCTGCGCAAAAATGATCTTTTCGCAGATTTCATTTTTTATCCGGTAACCGTTGTTTTCGGCGTAAAAGTAACGAGCCAGACGCTCCGGCGAAACATCGGCGACGCTATGGGCCGTATAAAATCCCTGGCGTGCATGAGCTATCGCATCCGCATCGAGGTCGGTAGCAAAAATCTGCAGCGGATAGTGTGCGTCGGGCTTGGCCTGTTCGATCGCTTCAATGAAAATGATGGCCAGCGTATAAGCTTCCTCGCCGGTAGAGCAAGCGGGCACCCACACTCTGATTGTCTTGCCGTCCGGGTAGTTTGCTATCAGCGCGGGTATCGCGTCGGTCTTTAAAGCGTCCCATACCGCCGGATTGCGAAAAAAGCCGGTAACGCCAATCAGCAATTCCTTGAACAATAAATCCTGCTCCTGCGGGTTTTCGCGCAGATAACGGACATAAGTGGCGATATTATCGAGCTGATGCAGTTCCATGCGTCGTTCAATACGGCGGTACATCGTACTTTTCTTGTATAGCGAAAAATCATTGCCGGTCCGGACGCGCAGCAGCACGGCAATTTTTTCCAAAGCGCTCAGGGAGCTACCTTCCAATAGCTGCCCTGAATTGGCCAAAGCATCCCTGTAGGGATGCTGGAGATAATTGATGATGTGCGCAGGCAGTTCTGCCGCGGGGCCTATAACATCGGCTAACCCTGCCTCAATAACGCTACGCGGCATACTGTCGTATTTGGCTTCGACGGGGTCCTGCACCAGCACCAGACCGGATTTTTCCTTGATGGCGCGCAGGCCCAACGTACCATCCGAACCCATGCCCGAAAGCAGGATGCCGATGCTTTGATCGCGCCGATCTTCGGCAAGGCTACAGAAAAAAGCATCAATCGGCAGGCGTAATCCGCGCGGTGCAATCGGGTCGAGCAGGTAAAGCGTGCCGTGCAGGATGGACAGCTCTTTATTCGGAGGATTTATATAAACGCAATCCGGCTTTATTTTCATGCGATTTTGGGCTTCTAATACCGTCATCGCCGTGGTGCGTTGCAGCAATTCGGCCATCATGCCTTTGTGGTTGGGATCGAGATGCTGAACGACGACGAAAGCGACACCCATGCTATCAGGCACATGACTGAAAAATTGTTCGAGCGCATCAAGCCCACCGGCCGAGGCTCCGATACCTATAATCGGCAGTAGCCTGTCCACGCCGAGGTAAGCAGAATCAGTCGAGGTATCCAGAGAGAATGGGCCGTGGACGGCGGTTGATTTATCCATGCAAGGTTCCTGCTATCTTTATGGTTGTATGGCTGCTTATGCTTTTTTGCTTGTCAAAACTCTGTTTTTTAGATCGCCTCTCCCTGACCGGAGAAAAGAGACGATGCCTTGCTGATGTGCAACGGATGTCTATTTTACACCGCCCTTTCTGAAGCTGTTTAAAAACAGGCGAATTCAAGATTGCGATCGTTTCATCATTCAATCTGCATAGATAAAGTACGCAACAGCGTATCAGCCTGATTATTTTTCTTCCTGCAGCCAATTGATTTCTTTCGCGGTTTGTTCGCCAATAACACATTCGTCCAAACTGGCCGCCATGCGCATACCGGTTTCCGACAGGGGAATGCGGCCAACCATGATTTCAGCCTTGGTTTGCGGATAAAGGGGCGACTGCTCCGGGTCGGCATAGCCTGTTGGGAACAGGGCGCGGTTATCGGCAGCGTACTTGTCTGTTGCCCCGACCGTGTGCAGCAATTCGTGGGCAATGACAATGTTGTTTTGCTGATCCTGGTCGATAGAGGCAAAAGCATGGATCACGGCTGCCAAGTCTTTGTCGAGTCCTAGTGAATGTTGCAGGCTTCTGCCTTCGACGGCTGTATGGTAAAGCACAAAAACACGGATACGGCGCATATCTGAATCCGAATCGGGCGTGTTTTTATAAGTCCAATAGCGGAACTTAAGCCCCCACCAGATAATTGAAGCATACCCCGAACCGGGTAGCGGCGCTTCGGGCGGTTGTACTGTCAACACGGGTCCCATCTGTATTTGGGTGGGCTGCCGGGTAATGAGCTTATATTTTTCGCTCTGCTGCCGCATAAACCGATCAACCGGCTCAAAAACGCCCGCGTCCAGTTCATTGATATATTCATTGACGACCGGGCTATTGTTATCGCCATTGATGCGGTAAATCACCACGCTTAAAGGTTCTGTCCACGATCTGGATTTTAGTTTTTGGTTTTTTGCATAAAACGCCACGACTACAAATACGGCCAATAAAATCAGGATGCGGATAATTTTGAATAGGGTCATGGTTAATACACCATAGAGGAAATAGGGGATGCGTTTAAAGGATGCTGCATTTATTTATGGATTCAGGATTTCAATAGTTTCGCTGAGCCGGAAAAAGCCATTACCCCTCATTCCCACGCGCGGCGTCACTGCCATTAAGTTACAAATACGCTAGTTCCCAAGCTCCAGCTTGGGAACCCAGATAACGAAGCTCCAGCTTCCCGCACCGAAGCTCCAGCTTCCCGCACCGAATTCCCAAGCCGGAGCTTGGGAACTAGCCTCCCACGGAAAATCATTTTTATTAACTCCCTGAGAAATCCATTTCAACTTTACCATCGACCAGTTTCAGGTTGGCGTCAAACTCTGTACCTTTAGCTGATTTAAAGCCTTTTAACATCCCCGTCTCCCCTTTGCTTAGTATTTTTTTAGCCATCGCCGCGGTGATTTTTTTATGCGCGACGGTTTTCCAGATCGCCATTTTGCAACCGTTGCGCCATTCGCTACAGCTGTAGGCTTTTACGGTTTCAATGATTTTGCCGTTACATAATGGGCAATCGGCAATGGCCTCTTTTACTACAGATCGCTTTCCCGACTCGGCTTTAACATAGCCTGTTTCGCCCAATTTATTGAGGGTCAGTTGAGCATTGAATACCTCATCGTCCAACTTGACCGCGTAACTGTGCAGGGTTCGGCTGTTTTGCAGTAATTGACAGGCCATGTCCATGGTGACCGGTACCCCATACATTTCCTTCCATAACACAAATTGGCAACCGGCTTTCCAGTCGCTGCACCCGTAGCCTTTTCTGCCTTCGATAACGGGTTTTTGGCACAACGGGCAGTCGCCCAAGCGGCTTTGGTCATAAAGCGGCCGGTCCGATTCGTCTTTTATTTTCTGGGTAAAGCGGACGATTTCGGTCATGAACTGATCGGCATCGTAAGCGTTGTGTTCTATTTTTTTGAGCTTGGCTTCCCACTCGCCGGTCATGGCCGCAGACTTAAGCCTGTCGTCGGCGATGATGGAAATAAGATGCCGTCCCGATTCGGTGCTGATCAGGGTCTTTTTTTGCCGCTGGATGTAGTTTCGCCTGATTAACACCTCGATAATCGAGGCGCGGGTTGCCGGTGTGCCGAGCCCCTTTTCTTTTAGCGCTTCCTTGAGTTGTTCGTCGTCGCAGGTTTTGCCGGCCGATTCCATGATGCTCAGCAAGCTCGCTTCGTTATACGGCTTGGGCGGCGTGGTTTTGCCCTGATTTATCGACGGCTGATGCGGGCCGGTTTCGCCTTTTACAAAGTTGGGCAGGATTTTTGACTCTTTATCGGACGTCTTTGACGCATCATTTTTATACAAGACCTGCCAGCCGGGCGATTCGATAATGGTGCCGGTGGTTTTGAATTTTACGGTGGAAGATTCACCTTTTAGAACCCCCTCTCCCGATGGGAGAGGGGGACAAACCTCACCCAGAACCGTGGTAATTTGCTTGATACAGGGCGGATAAAAAGCCGCAATAAAGCGCTGGACTATCGCTTCGTAAACCTTGGCTTCGTTACCCGACAGCGAACCCGGCAATGCGGTCGTGGGGATAATGGCATGGTGATCGGTGACTTTGGCGTCATTAAATATACGGCTGCCCAGCGTCAGTTTATCGAGATCAATCGGCTCAATCTGCTGCTCGAATCCGGATCGTAATTTCACCAACAAAGGCTTCATGCCCGGCTTCATATCGTTGGTTAAACAACGGCTGTCGGTACGCGGATAAGTGACGTGTTTTTTCTCGTATAACTGCTGGGCAGCGCTTAAGGTTTGATCAGCAGTCAGGCCGTAGCGAATGCTCATGTCTTTTTGCAGATCGGTCAAATCGTACAATAACGGCGGGCTGAGCGTTTCCTTCTTGCCCTTGACCTCGGTAATCCGGAAATCCCGATCCGAGATTTGGCTTAACCGGACTTCCGCACCGGCTTTGTGGTCGAAGCGCCCGTCGGCATATTGAAAATCGGCGTCCCGGTACAAGGTATGCAATTCCCAGAAATCCTTGGGTATGAAACCGGCGATGTCCGAATCTTTTTGCACGATCAGCGCCAGCACCGGCGTTTGCACCCGGCCTATCGTCCATAAGCCGCCCTGCCGGCCGAACTTGAGGGTGTACAGCCGGGTGGCATTCAAGCCGACGATCCAGTCCGATTCGCTACGGCATTTGGCCGCGCGATAAAGTCCGTCATAAGCGTGGCCTTCCTGCAACGTTGCAAAACCTTTGCGTATCGCATCGTCGGTTAAGGAGCTGATCCACAGGCGTTTAAACGGTTTTTGCAGGCACTCCGCCCAGGACAGAATATACCTGAAAATCAACTCCCCTTCCCTTCCGGCATCGGTCGCGCAGATGATTTCGTCGGCTGCCTTGAACAAGTGTTTGATGGTGTTCAGCTGTTTTTGAGCTGAGGCATCGCCCCTGGCTTTTAAGCCGAATTGTTCAGGAATGATCGGCAGGGATTCCAATGACCAGCGTTTCCAGGCGGGGTTATATTCATCCGGTTCTTTCAGTTCGACCAGATGGCCGAACGCCCAGGTAATTTGGTAGCCGTTGCCCTCAAAATAACCGTCGCGCTTGTTGCTGATACTCAGGCATTTGGCTATGTCGCGGGCGACTGAGGGTTTTTCGGTCAGGATGACTTTCATGATGTTGGAATGATATTTAAAAAATTATCACCACGAAGACACGAAGTTTTATTTCTTCGTGTCTTCGTGGTGAATAAACACTCTTTAGTCGCCTATAGTCAAAGACTCGTTACTTGATAATCTTGTAACACGGCAAATATTTCTTGCCCGGCAATTTCATCCGGTGTTGCTCAACAAATGAGGCCAACAGGGAATCCATCAGCGCCATGATGTCCTCATCGCCGCGAATTTCGAAATGACCGTATTGTTCGATCGCGCGTATACCTTCGTCTTTTACGTTACCCGCCACGATGCCGGAAAACACGCGGCGCAGGTTGGCGGCGAGCTGGTGATTTTCCTGGTCTTTATGCAAGGCCAGATTTCTCATGTTTTCATGGGTCGGTATAAACGGCTGTTGAAACACATGGTCGATCTTAAGCTGCCAGTTGAAATAGTAGGCATCGCCCTTTTCTTTGCGAAATTGCCGCACCTGCTGGATGCCCGCCAGCATTTCTTGAGCGACCAGCACCGGATTATCGATAATGATTTGGTATCGCTGCTGCGCGGATTTACCCAGGGTGCCGGCAATAAACCGGTCGATTTCCTTGAAGTAATCTTCCGAACTGTCAGGCCCGGAAAATATCAGCGGAAACGGCATGTCTTTATTTTCAGGATGCAGCAGGATACCCAGTATATAAAGGATTTCCTCCGCCGTACCCGCACCGCCGGGAAACACCACAATGCCATGCCCGGTACGGACAAAGGCTTCCAGGCGTTTTTCAATATCCGGCAGGATCACCAGGTCGTTGACGATCGGATTCGGTGATTCGGCGGCAATAATGCCGGGTTCGGTTATCCCCAAATACTGGCCGTTTTTTATCCGCTGCTTGGAGTGACCGATGGTTGCTCCTTTCATCGGACCTTTCATCGCGCCCGGACCACAACCGGTGCAAATATCCAAACCGCGCAGCCCCATCTCGTGACCGACCGTCTTGGTGTAATCGTATTCCTTCCGGCTGATTGAATGCCCGCCCCAACACACCACCATTTTTGGCGTGGTCATCGGCCGCAGAATTTTGGCGTTGCGCAAGATGTGGAACACGGCGTTACTGATGCCGTCCGAGGTGTTCAGATCAAACATCGGATTATTATTGATCTCGTCGCTGACGTAGATAATGTCGCGCAGCACCGCAAACAAATGCTCGTTGATGCCTTTGATCATTTTGCCGTCGACAAAGGCATGGGCCGGGGCGGACTTGACGTCCAGCTTAATACCGCGCTGCTCCTGGACTACGCGTATCTCAAAATCGGGATAGCGTTCCAGCAATTCCTTGCCGTCATCCATGCCGCTGCCGCAATTCAATACCGCAAGCGAGCAATTGCGAAACAGCCGGTACAATCCGCCCTGACTGGTATCGAGCAACTTGGTTACTTCGGCTTTGGACAGCACATCCAGACGGCCTTCGGGGGTGATGCGTGCGTCAACGACTTGATGGTGTTTCATGATATTCCTTTTAATTATGTCAGCGTGATTACCGGCTGTATTTAGCGGTAAACACAGCATGTCGATTCATTCGGCATTCAGCGATCTACAGATATTATTTAGCCTGGGTTAACTATCATGGGCTATAAAAATGAATTCGATCACTAAAAAAATGCTGCTCATCGGTTTTGCGCTGCTGCCCAGCGCCTGTGCCCATTATCCACAGCAACATTCGTATTATCCAGGCAACGCTGCTTATAGCAGCGGATATACCATTATGCATAGAAACTATTACGGCGAAAGACCGGATCACTATGATAATGGCTATCGCCAAGGTGATGCCTATTTTTCACATCATGACCATCATGATCAACACAGCGTTCAGCGCCAATGGGGCAACAACCATCCGGAATCCCGGCATCAACATGACAGGGGCCATGATCGTTCTTTTAGCGACGGAAATAGTCGCCAACATGACGGCGACAGCGATAGTCATCACAACAACTTCGAGCGTAGAAACTATCGTTAATAGGTTATCGGTCAATAAACGTCCCCTTTAAATTTAGGGCCTTTATCCCTCATGGAAACACGACCTTCTAAATTATCAATGGCTATACTGGGCATTAGCCTCTATAATGCAACGCTTAGTAGGCAGCACTCCGTACAAACGCGAGGCTTCTACTTAAGTTTTGCATGTTATTCAGCACTTTTCAGAAATTCCATTCGCTTTTCTCCTTAAAATTGCCCGGCATGATTTGCAATCAAACATTTTTCATTGATTTATATAGGTAATTTTATGGCAACAGGTACTGTTAAGTGGTTTAACGAAGCTAAAGGTTTTGGTTTTATTTCGCCTAGCGACGGTAGTGCAGACGTATTCGTACACTTTTCTGCAATCGCAAGCGACGGCGGTTACCGCACATTGGCTGAAGGCCAAGCGGTTAAGTACGATGTAGAATCAGGCCCTAAAGGACCACAAGCGTCACAAGTAAGCGCAGCTTAATCCGCCTTACTGTCCAACACCCAACCCCGCCTTCGATAATTAGCGGGGTTGTGGCATAACCGGATCATCCGGCCAATCAACTCACCCCCTAATTTAGGACATGTCTTTTGAAACGAATTTTTGTAGGAAACTTACCTAGCGAAGCCACTGAAGAAACTGTACAGGCTTTATTTTCTGAATACGGCAAAGTCCGCTCCATTCAGCTTGTTTCCGATATCTTTAGCGGAAAATGCCGGGGCTTCGGCTTTATCGGAATGGAAGGTCACGAAGCAAGAGCCGCGATAGCCGCGCTAGACGGCAACCTGTATTGCGGAAAACCATTAAAAGTTAAATTTGAAGATACGACTGCCGGTAAAAATGGCAGACGCCATTAAAATATTAACCGCTCAGCTCCACTATCCCCTTATTATTCAACTGCCTTAGCCGCACCACGGCAACAGGGCGTTGTCACAAACTGATTATCTAAATCATTCCGTCCAACGGATTGATTTGAATGGATTTATACCCTCCGAAAAGATAGACAGCAGCAAGGCGCGTGAATATAGCCGAGCTATCTGGGCGACCTGCTTACCGGTCGCCCCCAATTCCGGGCAACGGCAGCATCCATTTATCCACGTATTTTCCGGATTCTTTAAAGCCATCCGCAAGCTCTTGACGCGAATATCCGTTTCAAGCGGCCGATAAATTCAACCGATTGGTTGAGTGATCAAACCCCGCCCTATTTCCACAAATAAAGCTTGACAACAAATCTCGTGAATCGGCCTTTTCCACAAGCGCACTCAATACACTTTTGTTTCAATCGCATCACTGAAAAGCTCAGTCCGACGCTGGAAAAACGCCGCCAAAATTATCTTTATGCCATCTAAGTAATTGATATTTGATGCTATATTCATAGCGAACCGCACACTGACTACAATCTGAACAATCTAACAAAAAAGCTTAAGAAGTGAATAGTTAGGGCGTTTACTTCCAGTTTACCCACAGAGTTATCCACAGAAAATGTGGATAACCTTGATCTGTAAAAGAGCATCCATTTTTATCGGTTTAGCCGCCAATAACTGTTGAAAAATATTGGCTACCTGACTGATTGGACCTGCCGAGGCATCTTACTCCTGCTTGTCATTCACCAAATCGTAAGTGATGTCAGGATTGAACCCCATAGGCCAGTAGATAGCTGCAAACGGCGGCCAGAATAGTGAAACGGTGCGGAATTTTGTCCTCAACCTGCCCTCTTTGACAACCTTGCCCCCTTTTTCCAGACTGTAAGGAATACCTCCTTCCGGCGGTATTCCTGCGGCCGTCCAGAAAAACGGCTTGGTGGTCACCTTGCCGTCGGCCTTGATGTCTACCGGTTCCGGCCTTTTGTAAACATGCAGATCAGTGCCGGGCGGCACTTTGAACGTACCTGTCGTGGTACAGCCTGAGACCAAAACCAGCAAAGCCAGGGCTAAACATATTTTTCTTATCATTGTAGTTCTCCAGGTTGAGTGGGATATTAGCTATCCCAGCGCTTAAAAATCAATGAAGTATTGATACCCCCAAAAGCAAAGTTATTACTCATCACATAGTCGCAATCGAGCTTGCGGATATCCTCTTTAATATAGTCCAACTGCGCGCATTCGGGGTCAATATTGTCAAGATTGGCCGTGGCATGAAACCAGCCTTCATTCATCATATTGACCGCCACCCAGGCTTCCAGCGCGCCGCAAGCACCCAGAGTGTGGCCGGTAAAGCTTTTCAGCGCACTGATCGGGGTTTTATTGCCGAATATCGCCGCAGTCGCATGGCTTTCGGCGACATCGCCGTGACTTGTTGCGGTGCCATGCGCACTGATGTAACCGATGGCGGAAGCCTCCAGCCTGGCATCCTGCAGGGCCAGGCGCATCGCAACCTGCATACTGTCACTGTTAGGCTGGGTGACATGCAGGCCGTCCGAATTGGTGCCGAATCCCACCAATTCGGCATGAATATGAGCGCCACGCGCCAGTGCATGCTCCAACTCTTCCAATATCAAGGTGCCTGCGCCCTCGCCGATGACCAAGCCATCCCGGTCGCGGTCAAAAGGCCGGGGGCTTTTATCCGGCGTCTCATTGCGCAGACTGGTTGCAAACAAGGTGTCGAATACTGCGGACTGAATGGCCGATAATTCTTCAGCGCCGCCTGCGACCATCAGCTTTTGCTGGCCGAACTTTATCGCCTCATAACCGTACCCAATGCCCTGACTGCCCGAGGTGCAGGCGCTTGAGGTTGTGTAAATCCTGCCGTTTATGCCGAAAAACAGGCTGATATTGACCGGCGCGGTATGGCTCATCATCCTGATATACGAAGTGGCATTCAAACCGCCGGTGGCATGGTTAAGGAGCATGTTGCCGAACTCGGCGATAGCATCGGGACTGCCCGATGAACTGCCGTAAGCGATGCCCATCTGCCCGCTTTTAAGGCAATCGTCACCCAGCAAACCGGCATCAGTCAGCGCCAGTTCGGTTGCGTAAGTCGCCATTAAAGCGATACGCCCCATGCCGCGAACTTGCTTGCGCGAATAATGCTCAGGCTTGGTGAAATCGGCGGGCGCCCCCAAGCGGGTATTCAAGCCTTGGTACTTATCCCAGTCCTGCATTGTTTGAATGCCGGTAGACTTGTTTTTAAGGCGTTCGGCAACTTGCCGCCAATCGTTGCCTATCGGCGAAATCCCCGCCATGCCGGTCACTACCACGCGTTTTAACATAAGCCACCATTAACTGAAATAACCTGCCGGGTCACGTAGGCCGCATCTTCGGACATTAAAAAAGCCACGACCGCCGCCACTTCTTTAGGGCTGCCTACCCTGCGCGCCGGAATCATTTTCTTGATTTCTTCCAGCGGCAATTCATTGACCATCTCCGTATCGATAAGGCCCGGCGCCACGCAATTGACGGTAATATCGCGTTTTGCCAGTTCCAAAGCCAGCGCTTTGGTCGCACCGATAATACCGGCTTTTGCCGCACTGTAATTGACCTGACCGCGATTGCCCATCAAACCGGAAACCGACGATAAAGTGACAATGCGCCCCGGTTTTCGCCGCCTGACCATCGGCATGACCACCGGCTGCAAGACATTGTAAAAACCGTCGAGATTGCTGTGGATCACGCTGTCCCACTGTTCGCCGGTCAGCGACGGAAAGGCGTTATCGGCAGTGATCCCGGCGTTGCATACCACACCGTAATAAGCGCCGTGGCTTTCAATATCCTGATTGAGTTGTTCGCCGCACTGCGCGCGGTCGGCAATGTCGAATTGCAAGATCCTGGCGTGTCGGCCTAGCTGCCCGATTTCGGCAACAACCGCCTCGGCCTGAGTACGTTGGCTGCGACAATGAATAACCAAATCAAAGCCCTGTTTAGCCAGATATAATGCAATCGCTTTACCAATGCCCCGACTGGAACCGGTCACTAAAACAGTTTTATTCATATTGTGCTCATGTGTTGTTTCAATACTTCACCGCGTTCCCACGCGTTGCGTTCATCTTTAATTCCGGCAGTCCTTTACCTGGCGTTAGGCGGAAAACAGGCCACTATCCAGACCTTCCAGGTTTTAAAAACCTGGAAGGTCTAACTCGCAACGTTTTCGACAGACGAAACATACTGTCTCATGTGTTGTTCAACGGAGGTCGATAAACATTGAGGTTAGCCGCAACGTCCACGCCTTCCCCCAGAATTCGGCACTCAAAAACCCCCAAGCCGTCATCCTGCATGATTTTATTCACCCGTATCGTCAACGTTGCGCCGACCTTAAACGCAGAAACATTACTGTTGTAACGACGGGTTCCGAGCAGGAAGCCCATGCGTATCGGCTCATTGGCCTGCCTCGCCTTCACGCCGACATACGCGGCTATCGCTTGGGCCATATATTCAATACCGGCCCAGGCAGGAACGGTCTGATCATCGCCAAACAAACCATCGCCGCGTACCACCAGTTCGGCCGTCAAGCCCTGCTCGTCATAGTCAATGATACGCTCCAGCAACACCATGTCGCCGGTATGCGGAATCAGCTCGGTAACGGCTGATCGCTGTTCCAGACGCGATTCTACCTTCCTCATCCGTGGAGTCGTACCTCCTGCATCCATGCAGTTGTCGGCAATATCGTTCATGCCCGCTCCACCACAATAGACAAGTTATTGCCGCCAAAGGCAAACGAGTTGCTTTGACAGGTATTGATTCTTCGCCCCAAGGTTCCGCCTTTTTTGACCAGATTTAACGCAGACAATGCCGTATCCGGCTCATCATCGTTGATATTGGGAATCAACGCGCCCTGTTCATCGTCATGGGTCAGCAACAACCAACAAAAAGCCAATTCCAATGCGGCGGCAGCGCCCAGGGTATGCCCGGTCATGCCCTTGCTGGAGCTCGCCGCCAACTTTGATCCGAACACCGCATTAACGGCTTTGCTTTCCATCACATCGTTCAATACCGTTGCCGTTCCGTGCAGATTCAGATAATCGATCTCACCCGGTGTTTTGCCCGCATCATCCAGCGCATTTTGCATGGCCCTGATCACATCGGTCGCGTCAGGATCGGGTGCGGCAAAATGATAGGCATCGCTGGTTGCGCCTATGCCTCGCAATACCACCGGCCCCGGTTCCTCACTCAACACAAAAAGGCTGACCGCTTCGCCGATATTGATACCGTCGCGGTGCATTCCAAAAGGCTTGCACAAGCCGCTGCTGATCGATTCCAGCGCCGTAAAGCCGTTAACGGTCAAGCCGCATAAACTATCCGCCCCACCCACGATAACCGCATCGCATAGACCCTGCCTGATTAATCGCCGTGCCGAGGCAAACGCCTTGCCGCTGGAAGAACAGGCCGTAGAAATCGTGTAGGCCGGGCCTTGAACGCCCAGAAAATCCGCCAAAAAATCCGCCCCCGCACCCATTTGCTGTTGCTTGTAATGAAACTGATCCGGCAATACGCCGTTTTCAGCCCAATAATCCAACGCAAGTTCGGTATTGCGTACGCCCGAAGTGCTGGTGCCCAGCACAATGCCGATACGATCGGCGCCGAATCGGGCCATCATGTCAGTCACAGTCGGTTCGATCTGGCTTAATGCCGCCAGCAGCAGGCGATTATTCCGGCAGTTGTAAATCCCCCCCGGCCCCCCTTTTTCAAAGGGGGGAGAAAGAGAGCAATCTTCCGCGGACTCCCCTTTATTATCAAGCAGGACTCTCCCCCCTTTGAAGAAGGGGGGTAAGGGGGGGATTTCCGGGAGATCGGCAGCAACAGCGCCGACAATGCAGCGAGTCCCGAACTCATCGCTTGCTACCAATCCCGACCGGTCACCGGCCAGCAAGCGCTTTAGTACCTCGGCTTTACTATTACCTAACGCACACAACAGGCCTAAATCATTCAGGTATAAGGTCATAACTTATCGTTTTAATGTTCAGGCGGTAATTGTACTGAAAATTGACCAGTTCAACGGCTTTCGGCCAAACCGGATCGGGGGATAAATAGTTAACTTCAACTTGTTTTTTACCACGGATCGTTAAAAAGCGCTTTTTATCGACTTCTTCCAAACGCCATCCGGCCGGGAGTTTTTTTTGCAGCTCGGCAATCGGCCAGTAAACCAGTTGCAGATCGGAAATGATAAATTCCGGGTTGAGCGACTCCGGTAATAACGGGCTTTTATCGGACACGACAGTGTTACCGTCGTAAGCTAAGTTGAACAGGCTCAAGCCGTCATTACTGAGCCCGGCCATTGCGATATGCTTTGCATCCAGTTCCAGAACCGCCAGCAGGGATTCCTGCCGATCCGCCCAAACCGCGTTTATTTGCTGCACTATTCGTCTGGCCGGGCCTAAAGGTTGCGCGATCGGCATTAATTCCGGCTTGGCGGCAACTTGCTCCGGCTGTATCAGCGCACAACCGGACAGCCAGAGTAAAAACATGGCACTGAGAATCCTTATCCGCATAATTCAACCAGAGCATTCAACCTCGAACATGCATGGTTGACATAAGAGCGTGCTAGTTCCCAAGCTCCAGCTTGGGAATTCAGTGAGGGAAGCTCCAGCTTCCCGTCTCGCGAAGCTACGACTTCACCTCGTTCCCACATGCCGCGCTCATCGTTATACGCAAGTGCCTGCGCGACACAGTCATCCGTAACTCGCGGCGCAGCGCGCCTTGACTGCATTCCCACGCGGCGCGTGGGAACGAGCGACAACACGCTTATCGGCATAACTCAACCAAAGTATCCAACCTAGGCCGGGCATTTTTGACGTAAGGATTATTTTCATCCCAAGCATAACCGGCCAGTATTGAACTGATCATCGCCTTAACTTCAGGCTGCTGCTGCGGATGAAAGATGACGTCCTGAAAACGGCCGTCATACCACGCATCGACAAACACCCGGAAGGTATCAACACCGCGCTGCAAGGGCTCGGCGTAATCCTGCTGCCAGTCCACAGCCTCATTGTTAAATTGCCTGACCAACACATCCGCAGCCAAACTGGCCGATTTCATCGCAATGGTAACGCCGGATGAAAACACCGGGTCCAAGAACTCACCGGCATTGCCCAACAGCGCATAGCCTTTGCCGTACAAGCTTTTTACATTGGCAGAATAACCGACGATGGTATTGATTTGCTCATCGAACGCAGCGTTCTGAAGCAACGCGGTCAAGCTGGGGTCTTGATTGATGATGTCCTTCAAGGCCTGGTCGTTATTGTCCCAGCCTTGAAGAAATTCAGGTTCCGCAACCACGCCCACGCTGCTGCGTCCGTTGCTGAACGGGATCAGCCAATACCAGACGTCTTGATGCTGAGGGTGTACCGTGATCCGGATTTTGTTTCGATCGAATTGGCCGTCACCAATCCGGTCTTCAATATGCCCGAACAAGGCTTGCCTGACCGGAAACCCGGAAGGCGATTCCAAATCCAGTAACCTGGGCAGGATGCGCCCGAAACCGCTGGCATCCAGCACAAAATCGGCGCTATAGGTCATGACTTCGCCCTGTTGATTGCGCACCATCAGCTCCGGCCGGTCGACGGAAAAATCGGCCGCCGTCACTTCCATTTGCCACTGTATGTCAACGCCCATGCGCACCGCTTCATCGGCCAGCAACTTGTCGAACCGGCCGCGCTGTACCTGAAACGTGGTGCCGATGCCGGGGCTGAATTTATCTTCAAAGGAAAATTCGGTTTGCAGGTCCCGGCATACGAAAGACGCGCCGTTCTTGTACTGGAACCCGGCGTTGACTAACGCGTCCATCATCCCGGCCTGCTTGATGAATTCCATGCATTGCGGCAACAGGCTTTCGCCGATACTGAATCGCGGAAACAGCTGGCGCTCCAGAATGGTCACCTGAAAGCCCTGATTTTGCAGCAATGCACCGGCGATACTCCCGGACGGCCCGGCGCCGATGATGATAATTTCGCCTTTATTATTCTTAATTGTCATGATGATTTGTTGCTACTCAAATGTTAAAAAATAGAACGCAGATGCCAAAAGTAGGCGCCTCTAGGCGACGCTGATAAATATGATGAGCACAGATGATTCAATAAAAATCTTATTTAATCATAATTATCCGCGTCATCTGCGTTCCATTGTATCTGATGACTGAATATCCTTAAGCCCAATCAATGGCGCGCACAGCAGCGCGGTTACAATTCCGGCAGTTACGGTAAACCCGAACGCATGCACGATCTCGGTGGAACTGGTCGCCAACAAGCCGAACGCCAGCAAGGTCGTCAATGCCGAAAGCGTAACCCCCAATGAGGTGCTGGCGCGTCTGTCGCCCGCCATAAAAAAGAACAGCCCGTAATCGACGCCGATGCCCAACACCAGCAACAACGCAAACAGGTTGAACAAGCTGAACAACTGGCCGAACCACCCCAGCATGGCTAACGAAACCGCCAGCGAAACAACCGGCACCGACATGATGGTTACGCTATTGCGCCAACCGAACTTGAAGCCCAAGCCCAGCGAGGCCAGACAGAACGCAATCGCCAACAAGCCGCTGGCCCTGATTCTATAGCGCGCAAACAATGACGATATCGACTCGACCTGATCCACCCAGACTATGCCCGGCAAATCCTGTAGCGCAGCTAATGCGCCAGCATCATTAATACCGATTAAAGCAACCGTGCTTTGGCAGCGGCCGGAATCACAACCCAGCCACAACTGCTGCTTGGTTTCATCGGTAGTCGCCAGCCATTCCGGCAAGGTCAACGTGTTGCGCGCTGCTTCGGCAAACTGCTTGAGTTCGGCTTTCACGGCCATCTCGTCAAAGCCGAGATCGATCATGTAGCGTTCAAGCAAGCCGGAGTCGTACAGCTTGTGCTTTAACAGCCGGTAATTTTGCTGCTGTTGGTTTGCATCGGGCCAATAGCCGCTCAAGCCTTCATAAGCAGTCAGCGCTTTTTGCTGTTTTAACGCATCCAGGCGTTTAAGCAGTGTTTGTTCATTTTGATGCCAATCGGCTTGATCTGTCCCCGACACCAGAAAAAACGGGTTGTCAGGACTCATCGGAAATAACTGCCGGATTTTATCGGCGGTGCGAAGTAACTCGGCTGGCGGCGATTGCAGCAAGCGCACATCATCCTGCGGCGTCAATATCCACAGACCGCCCGCGATAAAAACCGCCAATACCAATCCCAGCCAGCGCCGGTTTTTGTTGACCCAAAGCGGCCAGTGTTGCTCCCAATAAGTTGTCAGTTTAAGTATGGCCGGCTCATGATCGAAGGTGAACCCGGTTAACAGTAACGGAAACAGCAATACCACCGTCAGCCATGCGACCAGCAAACCCATCGCGGAAAATAACGCCACTTCCTGCAAGCCTGGAAACGGCGAAAAACCCAAGCCCGCATAACTTAGCAGATTGCTTAACAACCCTAAAGAAAGCCCCGGCAGAATAAACTTTAGGCCCTTCCGGGGATTCCAGTCCTTCTCGCCGAAACTGTCGCACAAAAAATGTTGTGCATAGTCATCGGCAACGCCGATCAAGCTGGCTCCGAAAACCAAAGTCAGAATATGTATCTTGCCGAAAAACAGCACGCAGATAACCAACGCGGCAAGCAGGCCGCTCCCGATTGCTAGGCTCGATAACAGCAACGGCCGTACGCTACGGAAAGTCGCCCACAGCAACACGATAATGCCGAGGCTCGAGCCTATGCCGACCGTGGAAATCTCCTGTTTGGCCGACTGCGCGCCATGCGCGGTAAACAACGGCATGCCGGAAACCAGCAACTCGCCTCCGGCCGCTTTGACTTGCTCGGTTGCGCTGTCAACCAGGCTCGACAAGGTTTCCAGCTTGTCCAGCTGCAACCTTTCATCCTGCAAATCGGTCAATAACAATGCCCAAAAACGATGTTGATCGGACAACACGACGATGCCCTGTTCCAGATTCAACTTGATCGGATTTTGCGCACTGAAATAACGGCTGAATATCAACGACGGATCGCTCTCAAGACTGGCCGCCTGCATTTGCCCGATGGGGCTGTTGAGTAACTCCAGATTTTGCTTGATTAACTCATCGGGCTTTGTCGCCAAGATTGCTTGGGTTTGCGCATCCAACAGCTGATAACGATAAGGAAACAGTTGTTGATACTGCTTGATATATTGCTGCTGCGGAAACTCCAGCACCACCTTGTTAAACAGCTGGCTTTGCTCCAATTGCTGCTTAAGCTTTTGCGCATGATTGATGGCTTCTTGAGACGTCGCAGCACCGGCCAGCCAGACCACTTTCCGGTTCAGCAGCTGATTATGTTGCTGCGTGGCTTTGGCGATTTCCGGCTGTTGTTCGCTGGTCGGCAATAACGCTAAAAAGCTGGTCTCCAGCCAGTCTTTAGTCAAGGCCTGACTGCCGAGAACACAGATGACCAGCATTCCGACCAGCCAAAGCCCTGCGGTCAACTTAGGGTGATAAACGTTCAAAATCGGCTTCTTGTTCATCGGTTAACTGTGCAGGGTGCGTGATGTTTTCGAAAGTAATGCGGGTGACATTGCCGCCTGCTTCGCGTATTTCCAACCAGCGCAGCTCGGTATCGCCCGACAGCACCATCGTGCTGATAATTTTTTGCAGCATCTCATCCTTGGGTGTTAGCGCCAACTGCCAGACTGTTTTTTGATCGGTTCCGGTGATGGCAAAGCCATCTGTTAACGCCGCTAAATCACCACCCAACATGGCCTTGAAAACCTTGCCGAAAGCCGCCGGTACCGCTTGCTCGCCCTGCCCGGTCAACAGCCGCGACTCATTGACCAGCAGTAACGAAACAACCGGCGTCAGGGTTTTCCAGATAACGCCCTTGCTTTGGTGGTACGTAAACGTGCCCGTGGAAATTAAAGGCTTGTGTAGTACCTTCAGGTGTTTTTGCTGGTGAAAATCGCCCTGGGTGATCGGCGTTTTTGCCAATCGCGCGGCGATCTCAGTCAATACCGCTTCGCCTGCGACACCTTGGCTAAATGCCAAGCAATACAGCAGCAGCGCTTTTATTAAAATCAAGAAACCTCCAGGCCGAGTTTTTCAAACAACACAGCGGGCGATGCAAAGCACATTTCCCGCGTTGCCAACTTTACAGCCACTTGAACGCTATGGCCTTTGGTCAGCCTTAAGCCTGAGCTTTTATCGGTGATCAGGTAATTTATTTTCAGGCGATTTTCCCATTCGACGATTTGCGCTCTTACCGTAATGGTCTGCCCGAACACCGCCGGTTGCGCATAGCGGATGCCAAGATCGATCACCGGCCACGCATAGCCCGAGTCGCGCATTTGCGGATAGTTGTAATCGATTTTGTCCAGCAGGGCGCAACGTGCGATTTCAAAATACTTGGCGTAATGCCCATGCCAGACCACTTCCATCATGTCGACATCATGAAAGGGGATTTGCAGGTCGATTGAAGTTTGATGAATCATTATATTCTCCGAGCCTCGGGGCGCAGCGCGCCCGGACTGCATTCCCACGCAGCGCGTAGGAACGAGGAGAAAGTGACGCAGAGGACAATTTCCAAATACTTGGCATAATGCTCATGCCTCCCCCCCTCCATCATGTCGACATCATGGAAAGGGATTTGTAGGTCGATTTCAGCGTAATGAATGTCTCTAATCATATCTCTCTCGTTCCCACGCGCTGCGTGGGAATGCTGTGTAAGGCGCGCTGCGCCGCGAATCACAGCCAATCCTTAAAAACAGGAATCAACCCGGCAACGCCCGCATAATCCCTGGCGCTGGAATACCGCCAATGCGTAGCTTCATCGACATAGCCCCGTTTCACCGGATTTTGATGGATATACTCCAGCTTTTGCCGAAGCACCTGTTCGTTTTCGATTAACTGCGGATGCGATCCCTCTTCCCAACATTGATAATCACGATCCTCGCGTTTGTAATCTTTGCGGAAAAACGCCAACTGCTGCAATAACCGCTCGGCGCGACATTCCTTCAAGTGGTCGATCAGTTTACGGGCAGTGTAGGATTTGAAGCGCGGCAATTCCAACGTTAGATTCTTTGCTTGTACAATCATATGAAGGTGATTTTCCAGGATGACATAGCCGTATATTTTCCAGCCGTGTTCTTCTTGCCGGTATCGTAGTGCGTCGAGAACAATGCTTGCGGTTTGCTGACGGGTAAACAGCGGTATCCAGTTCAGCACCGTGCAGGTTAGAAAGTGCGGGGCTTGTTCATGGCAGATTCGATAGCGGCTACGGCCCATGGCGTTTAATCCTCGGGGCGCAGCGCGCCCTGAACTGCATTCCCACGCGGCGCGTGGGAACGAGGAGTAGTGTCTGGGAACGAAGAATCATATAGTTCCCAATACTGCTTGCGACTCAACTCCAAACATAACCGCAGCTCTTGCTCCAACGCCCGATCGGCACTTAAAAACGGGCTATGCTCCCGTAATTGCCTGACGGTGTTTTGCAAAGCCGGGCTTAACGAATCCACATTGCCCCGCAACTCAACGCCCTGAACAACCGCAAGCAACACGGCTACGGCAACCTGCTCGGTCAGCTCCAAAATGCGGATGCAATCCCTAGCCGCAATGGTCCCCATGCTGACTTTGTCCTGATTGTGGCATTCGGTGGAACGGGAAAACACGCTGGCGGGCATGGTCAGCTTAAGGGCTTCCGCCGTCCAGGCGGAAACGGCGATTTGCAAGGCCTTGAAACCGTGGCTCAACAAGGCTTGCTCGCCAACGGCGCCGGAAAGATTGGCCGGCAGGCCGTTATTGAATTTAGGGTCCATCAACTGCGCCATTTGCCGATCCATTAAATCGGCCAAGTTAGCTACGGCGGTTTTAAGAGAGTCCATCGCAAAGGCGATATGTCCGCCGTAAAAATGACCGCCATGCAAAACATGTTCGCCTTCCGCATCGATGATCGGGTTGTCGTTGGCGCTGTTTAATTCGGTTTCGATAAACTGCCGCAGCCAGGGCAATGAATCTTCCAGCACGCCGATGATATGCGGCGCGCAGCGTAGCGAATAGCGATCCTGCAAGCGGGTGTCGTGACGCGGCGCACTGCGCCGCAACTGCAAATCCGCACGTATCCGCTCGGCGACGCGATTCTGGCCGGGGTGCGGTTTAACCGAAAACAACTTTTCGTCAAAATGGTAGGCATTGCCTTTTAAGGCGACCGAAGCCAAGCTGGTGATGCGTGAGCTCAGCCTGGATAAATACTCGGCTCGCTGGTAGGCAAGACAGGCAATGCCGGTCATGGCCGCCGTGCCGTTCATAATCGCCAAGCCTTCTTTGGGTTTTAAGGTCAGCGCTTCGATATTGAGCCCGGCAAAAACGGTTTGCGTGGGTTGACGCTGCCCCTGATAAAGCACGTCCCGCTCACCGGCCAGAACGGCCGCGACATAGGATAACGGCGTTAAATCGCCGCTGGCCCCGACCGAGCCTTCCTGCGGAATCATCGGCAGAATGTCCTGCTTTAATAATTCAGTCAGTTGCTGCAATAACTTGTAACGGACACCCGAGTAACCGCGCGCCAGACTGGTCAAGCGCGCCGCCAGTATCGCCCGTGTTTGCCGGGCATCAAAATGATCGCCTAGCCCGCAACCATGGAAGGTGTAAAGCTGTCTGGGCAGTTGCTCGACCAGATTGAGCGGAATGGACACCGTGCAGGACTCGCCGTAACCGGTGGTTACGCCGTAGACAAAGCCTTCTTCCTTTAACAAGGTGTCGATAAACCGGGCGCCTTTGTTGATGCGCTCAATAAATTTCGGCTGCCTGCCTAACTTCGCCTGCGCTTGTTGGTTGGCAATTTGGCAAATCGCCTCAATTGTCAACGGCTGACCATCAAAAACTACGGTATTCTTACTGTTCATCGCTTTTTTTATCAGCCAAGTGCCAAAAATCGAAAAAGTTAAACCACTGTAACGGTTCCATTAAACAATAGCGCTCCAATCGCCGGGCATAGTTTTGTATAGTTTGCTGCATGGCTTGCTCTCGGTTTTTTCTGGGGAACGTCAGCCTATCGCTGAAATGCTCAAAATAGATCACCTGCTTGTCCTGTTGTTTCAAGCAAAACAGCGTGTAAACCGGACATTTAAGCAGTGAGGCCAGGATAAAGGGGCCTTGCGGAAACAACGCATCCGCGCCCAGAAACTCGGCATGGCTAACACGCGGATTCCGACCCACCGACGTTCTGTCTGCGGTAATAATGATCAATTCGCCGTTATCGATTTTATCGCTCAGCAGCATGGCCGTGGCGGCGCTGATGTCGGTCACCTGGATCAGGTTTAAACCGCTGTTCGCATTGGTTTGCTTTAGCAAGCGATTGAATTTTTCCGCATGTTTGGTGTGTACCAGCACGTTAATGCGAGGTGCATCATCCAGATCCGCAATCACGCGGCAGACTTCAAGATTACCCAAATGCGAACCCAGCAGGATTGCGCCCCTATCCGCCTTGACGTGAGCCAACAGTTCGTCGCGTCCTCGATAACTGATGTCGGCACGCGACAACGCACCGGACCAGGCCGCCAATTTATCGATAATGGCGTTGGCAAAGCTAATGAAGTGCCGATAGCTGTCCCGGAGATTTCCGCTTAACTTTGATGCGGGCGAAAGCTGTGCAATGCGCTTTAGATAAGCCTGACTGGCCGCCCTGCCCGGTTTGTTCACTAGCCAGTAATAACTCACAACAGGATATAAAAACCACTGTAACACGGTACGCCCGAACAACAGGTAAACACGCAGCAAGAAACGCATGCCCCAAATCATGCTCCACTCGCCCATCTCTGCCCAATGCGACGATTTACTCATCGACGGTGCCTGCCCAACAATTGCGGGATGCGCAGCAACATGCCGAAAAACAGTTTGGCATGGGTTTTCGAGATCATCAGATTATCTTGCCACAACTTGAAATGCGACACGCCGTCGTACGGGTATTGCACCGCAGTCGGTCTATTGACGACATCAACGCCCTGCCAGTACAGGCGCACCAGAATGTCGATGTCAAAATCCATGCCTCTGGCTATGCGTGTGCCATCGGCTAACTTGGCCACCGCCGCCAAGGGGTACAAGCGAAAACCGCACATGCTGTCCGCAATCGCAAGCGACAAGGTGTTGATCCATACCCACAGATTGGCAATGGTTCGACCGTAAACCCGGCTCTTTGGCGCTGTTTTATCAAACAGCGGTTGGCCTAAAATCAGCGCGTCGGGATGCTCCCTGCCCGCCTCAATAAACGCTGGAATGTCGTTGACGTTGTGCTGCCCATCGGCATCGATCTGGATCGCGTGGCTAAATCCCAAAGCCTGTGCCGCCTTAAAACCGTCCAGCACGGCTGCACCTTTGCCGCCATTTTCCGAACGGTTGATTAACGTAAGCCACTCCGGTTCACGTTCGACACAGTCTGCTAAAATTTGGGAACAAAGCGCCGAGCTGCCGTCATTAATCAATATCGTCGGAAGGCCGAAGCTTTTTAATTTGGCAAGCACCTGGGGAATCGCGGCTTCGTGATTGTAAACGGGGATAATGATACAGGAGTTCATTCCTTACCCTCGTAAACCATGCGTCCTGAACTATGCATACCGCGCTCCGAACTGAAATTAAAGTACAGTTTTCCCGACGCCGCTTTCCAATCGAGAGCCAGCGTTAATTCATCGCCGGGCTGTATGACTTGGGTAAATTTAACAACTTCCAGCTGCGAGAACGGTTTATCAATCACAAAAAAAAGTTTACCGAAATGTTCGACCCAGGCCAGTTGCACTACGCCCGGCAAAATCGGGTAACTCGGAAAATGATCGGGGAAATAAAGCAAATCTTCGGGCACCTTAAGGCCAAGCCGGACGCCTTCCGGCGTCAGTTCAAGAGTGAGTGCTTGAGGCAATTTTCGGTTGTCAAAATCCAACAGGCTTTTTAACAACGGCTGATTTATTTTACCTTGGCTCGTTAACGGCATGGTGTTCACAAACAACCATTTTCTGGGCAATACCACCGCCTCGAACCATTGCTCAAGCGCCTTGCGCAGTTGCCTGATCAGCCGGTTTCGACCCTGAATTGCCTCCTGCTCCAAGCCCTGCGAACTTAACACCACGATCGCCGCAACGACATCCCGGTGATGGGTTATCACCAGCGCATGCGCATCATCTATCCACGGCTCGCTCATCAAGCGTTGTTCCAGTTCGACCAGAGACAGGCGTTTTTCTTCTATTTTGACTATGCGGTCCGAACGCCCATGCAGCATAAACCGGCCATCGTCCAGCAGGATGATTTGGTCGTCCAGTTGAATCCCTCCGGCCCCCCCTTTTTCTAAGGGGGAAAGATGCTTCCTTGGTGAAAAAGAGGATTCCTCCGCGGTAAAGGAGGAAGATTCCTCATCCCCCCCCTTAGAAAAAGGGGGGCTAGGGGGGATTTCCAAATAAGGCGAATGCAAAAACCACTTCCCATCAATACAGCTTAACCTCATGCCGGAAAATAACGTCCAAGCGGCCGTCATAGATTGTCGCCGCCAGGCAATACCGCCGGTCTCGGAGCTGCCGTAAATTTCAACCACCGCCTGCTTGCCATCGTTCAATATCTGCTCGGCAGCCTGCTCCGGCAACGCGCCGCCTGAACTGAAAATCGCCTTTAACTTGGCAATACCTTCCCAGGGCGAAGCTTGATCCAAGCGTTTTAAATGTGCCGGACTGGCAATCCAGTAAGCGGATTCGTGTTGAATGGCATTAACCAGCGTTTCAGGATTGATATAAGCCTGACTATGAAAACACCGTCCAGCCGACAACGGCCATAACACGCGAAACAGCAAGCCATAGATATGCTGATGGCTGACCGTTGCCAACGCCGCCGCATCGCCCAGTTGTTCGCCCCAATGTTTTTCCAGCGTAGCGATTTCAAGCTGAAACTGGTTTAGGCATTTGGCTATCGGCTTGGCCTGCCCCGTAGAACCGGAGGTAAAAATGACCAGCTGACTTTCCGAAGGATTCAACGGCGACAAAGACCGGCTGGAACTAGCCGATGCCTCTAAACAGTAATCGAAGCACTCGCCGGTTTGCCAATCGCCCAGCAACTGACAGTCTGGCGATAATTGCTCGGCGGTGCCGGGGCGATTATTGCCGGGTATCCGGATCTGTTTACCGGCATGCAACAACGCAAACAACAGCACGGCAAAAGGATAAGCGTCTTCGGTGTACAAGGCGTAGTGCTGAAACGGTTGCGCTTGCAGTTTATCGACCCAGTAGCTAACCGTGTTTGCAAACTGCCCTGCCGAATAATAATGCCCGGCATGATAGGCAACAGGCGCATCATTCGGCCTTTGAGCGATTAAACAGTGGGACAACGGCAGCAACTTATCGGACATGCTTTTGGGTTCTCATCCTGACCAGGTATTCGGCGGCGAATAAAACGCCCATCAACACGTAAGCGATCAGGCCATTGTATAAACTCCACACTTCCAGGCTGCACCAAAACGCCGTTATCCATGCCAGAGTGCCGTTAACGATAAAAAAAACGCACCAAACTTGAGTCACACGACGGGTATAAATAACGCCTTCCGGCGGCAAATCGGGATGCTGTAAACGGGCCAGACGTTCAATCAAGCTGGGCGGCGAAAACAGGCTCCAGCCGAAAATGAGCAACATCAAGCCATTGACCAGAATCGGATAAACCAGCAAAGTGCCTAACTGATTGCTCCACATCGCAAATACGCAATAACCGATGCCTGCAATCAATAGCGGGGTGCTCCAGTGTTTAATGGAATAACTGGCCGCCAGTCTGACCAGCAACAATGCAATCAATAGGCAGGCTATTTTCCAGGGCTCGAAATAATCTCTGCCGAAAAAAACGACCAACGGGTATAACAACGTCGATAACCCCATCACACCACTTACAAACAAGCGCATAGTTATCTCGTTCCTATGCACTTATCGCATTGCGCCGCGAGCCGTATGCGGGTTCCCCCAAGCTCAGGGATAATGAAGCTCTCGGCAACTGCTCCCTGCGTTGCTCTACCTCCTGCGCCCATGCAGTTGCAGCTTCGCGAGACGGGAAGCTGGAGCTTCCCGCACCGAATTCCCAAGCTAGAGCTTGGGCACCAGCACTCAAACCCATCACGCCGTTTACAAACAACCGCATATCAGCCATTAAGCATCTTATAAACCGCCTCGACCACATCGCCAATAGTGCGGGCCGTTTTGAAATCTTCGGCTTTGATCGCTTTGCCGGTCATTTCTTTAAGCCTGACGATCATGTCCACCGCATCGATACTGTCGAAATCCAGGTCTTCGTACAACCGGGCTTCCAAAGTAATCGCCTGTTCATCCATCTCAAACATCTCGACCATAATCTCCTTGATGGCCGTTAAAATTTCTTCGCGCTCTTTCATGCCCTACCTCCGTGTACGTCGCCTTGCGGGCGCGCTGTCATGCGTGAAAACCCTCTTTGCTGATAATTTTTTATCATCATAGCCTCAATCGCGCGCCGCTTGAATGTAATCCGCCAGCGTTGAAACCGAGGCGAAAATCTTCACCACGTCTTCTTTTTCGGCATCAATTTTTACGTTGTATTTTTTTCGGATAGCCAAGCCCAATTCCAGGGCATCGATGGAATCCAGCCCCAAACCGTCATTAAACAACGGTGCCTGACTGTCTATATCCGCCACGCTGATGTCTTCCAAATCCAGCGTATCAATAATGAGTTGTTTTAATTCATTTTCCATCGTGCTTATAAAGTTCTCTCTGTTGAGTAAAGTAATCTTGCTGATATTGTGTAAAGCGACGGACGCCTACCGATTTTGGACTGATGCCGGCAAATTCATCCAGTGGAATATCATCGCCGACGTGCATGGTCAGATGAAAGCGGCGCTCGGGAATTTGATACCACCGCTCGGTTTTGGTTAAGGTGCTGGGAGTGCAGGTCAACGTCACCGGGGTCACGATGGCATTCGCCTGCAAGGCAATGGCCGCCGCGCCGCGTTGAAAATGATACGGCTTGCCCGGTATTGATCGCGTTCCCTCAGGAAAAATAATCATCGATCCGCCTGAGCGTAACCAGGCAACGCACTCGGCTATCATTTGCTCGGGATCGCCATTGCTGATGTATCCGGCGTTGAGTATGGGGCCGCGCATAAACGGATTATGCCACAGCTTGGCTTTGACAATACAACTGGCCTGTTTGATCCGGCTGATCAAAAATACAATATCGACCAGCGTTGGATGGTTGGCGATAATCAATTGGCCGGGGCGGTTAAGCTTTTCCAAACCCACGATTTCGTAAGTCATTACCCCCAGCCGGTGCATCAAACCGATGAACACATAAAAACTGTAACTCACCGTTTTTTGGCCCCGGCCGACCTTTTGCCGCCGATTGCCGGGCAACAGCGACAGCACCGGAAACACGAAGACCCACAGCAATAAACCGCCGACGCCAAAACTAAAAAAACTTAATCCTGTTGCCAGAAGACGCCAGCCATAGCCTAATTTTGCCGCTATTTTTTGTGCCATTCCCAGCTATGTCTATGATTGCCCAGCACCAACGTGTTATCGTCGGCAACAAGAAATTTTATAAAAGAGAGTATCTGCAAAGCCTGCTCGCCATCGTCGCGATGCGCGGATGAGTTGTTAAATTGCAACGGCAAGCCGTTCCCGGTTAAAGACACTTTTAAAGCCAGCGCACAAATGGCAGGCGCATTGAGCGCAAACGGCAACGACGGATAAAAATCCGATAGCGGTTCATCATACAACACGATCAGCACCTCGCTATGGTGTTCCTGCAAAAGCCCCAGGGCTTCAATAAACGCCGGAGCAATACCGTCCTGGCCCGGCGCAATCACGGTAATTTCCTGGTGACAGTCATAGGCTATTGAAAACAATCCCGCTATGGCGTTATGAACTGACAAACTAAAGGCTGTCGGAGAAACTTCCTCACCTTTCTGCATGCTTTTTAGCATCTCCAATGATTTATTCACTTCGCCATGGGCGGAGCTGAAAACAATAGGCAATGACTTATCGCTATCAATACAACCGTCCGCGGCATTAAAAACCGCTCTGGCTAATGGGCTTAATCTGCGTTGCAGTATCTTGGGCACCGCAGCCGGTATGGCCGCTTTTTCCTCTTGGGCAAAGGTCTGATGGTCGCGCCACTTTTGCCAATCTTCGTGACAGCTCATTCCGGGAGCCCAAGCGTTCCAGTCTCGCAGTACAAAATCGACTGTCATTATATCAATCCGGTTGAACGTTTACACTTGACGGACAATAAAAAATCCAGAGCGCTTGAATTCATATAATGAACGCAATTCCGGTCGGTTGTTGAAGATGGATTAACCGTTATCAAAGCGGAGACATGACGCCCAGAACCGGGGCATTACTTTTAAACATCGCCCATACCGGCATGCCGGGCATAAGCGCCAGGCTTTGTACGCTTTGCGGCGTAACCATGGCAACCAGCGTTTCGCCGCCGGGCAACAAAACAATCACTTCCGCATTCACCTCGTCCTGTTGGACGCGAATCACACTGCATGACAAACGATTACGCGCTGTAAACCGATAGGGATCGGAATCGACTGTTAGCGTTATGTCGGCGCTGTTGACCAACAAAACCGCATCGGCGCCGACCTGTAAGCCAAGATCGTTAAGCGACGTCAAGGTTACGGAGGTAACAACCTGTTCGCCCCCTTTCAATTTCACGCTGACCTCGGCATTCACCGCACCGGCTTGAATCGCGGTAATACAGCCAAAAATCTGGTTACGGGCGCTGGTTTTAACCACCAGCCGCTGCAACAACAAGACCGTATCCGGGTCGTCGGCGAGACTACGATTGAGCTGATCGAGAAACTGCCGAT
Source organism: Methylobacter tundripaludum SV96 (assembly GCF_000190755.2). Taxonomy (GTDB): domain Bacteria; phylum Pseudomonadota; class Gammaproteobacteria; order Methylococcales; family Methylomonadaceae; genus Methylobacter_A; species Methylobacter_A tundripaludum. The sequence goes on from NZ_JH109153.1 coordinate 289,790, forward strand.
GCTGTTGTTCCAAGCGGGTAAACAGCGCCAGCAAAGAGCGTCCGGCCTCGGTTAAACAGGTGCCGCCGCCTTTGCTGCCGCCCGTGGCGGTGCTGACTAATGTTTTCGGTGCGCCGTTGTTAGCTCTTTCAATAATTTGCCAGGCGCCTTTGTAACTCAAGCCCATCTGCTTGGCGGCCTGATTGATTGAGCCGCTTTGATCTATCGCCCTTAGCAAGCCGATCATGCGGCTATCCAGTCCGACTAACCGCAATTCGCCATCGACCCAGGCTGTTGAAATATTGTTGTGGTTTAAGCTGTCAGCCATAAAAGATTGTGTTGCGGTACAAGATTTGAATTAATCATTATTTCCCTAATGGTGTGAGGACAGTGTTAAGTCACTGCACTGTCATTAAGTCTACAGAACAGAACAAAATGTTTGAAACACCACATTGTTTACTCTTTTGACGCAAAACAATAATCAAAACAATTCAATGATGTAACCGCCATGTTAATAATTGGCACGTCACTTGCTCTAAGGAACATTGTCACCAACAACGTTATGTACTTTGATACATAACGTTGTTAAACTGGAGCCGTGTCTTATTTTTAGTTTTCCCGAATAAGACGCTGTATACATCGACGAATCAGCGTCGATGTGAACATTATAATTACAATTATAGGTCATTGATGATGCGAAGAAAATCTTTTACCGGCGTTACTGTTAACCATACACTCAGTTTAATAGTCGCCAGCGGTTTTTGCATGGGCGCCAACAACGCTATTCAGGCCGCCGAAAAGAAAACTTACACCAAACCCCCGTTTGCCGCTTTTTCCAGCCAAATGTCTGATCCTTTACTCGGTTCGGACAAATACGAAAAACCGGTCTGGAATCTGCACGATACACTGAACCTACCGAAATGGCTGTCTCTGTCGGTGGAACAGCGCACCCGCTACGAAACCATGGACGGCAGTTTCAAAGCCGGAGGTAAAGGCGGCGACCAACAAATTCCGTTGCAAACCGACGTATTCCTGGAGGCGCGCTTCAATCACCTACGCGCTGGAGCCGAGTTTCTGGATGCACGGCAGTTCGGCTCCGATAGCGGCTCCGGGATCAATAACACCCACGTAGACGAGGCTGACTTTATCCAGGGTTATCTGGCCTGGGCCGATCAGAACTTAGCCTACAGCGGTCTGGGAGCGGAAGTCATCGTCGGTCGTCAATCGCTTAATTTCGGTAGTCGCCGGTTGATTGCCAGAAACGCGATGCGCAACACCATCAATAGTTTCGACGGCATACGGCTGCGTTTGCTCGATTATAACAACTGGCAATTCAATGCTTTTGTGACCAAACCGGTCGGTCGCTATCCGAATAACTCGGCGCAACTTCTTGATGGATTCCACAGTTTCGATGAACCGGAATACCAAACCTGGTTTTCCGGCGGAATCCTGGAAAAATACGACATCGCCTGGGGCATTAATGCCGAATTGTATTTGTACCATTTGGACGAAGGCGACCGCAACCGCAGCCAGACTGCCAACCGCCGTTATTTCACGCCCGGCATGCGCTTTTACATGAAACCGGCCAAGGGCGCATTCGATTTTCAAACCGAAACCATCGGCCAATTCGGCACGGTGCGTTCATCGACCGCCGCCAACAATGGCACGGATTTGGACCATTCCGCCTGGTATCAACACCTGGATGCCGGTTACACCTTTGATATTCCCTGGTCGCCGCGTTTGGCGCTGGAATACGATTACGCCAGCGGCGATCACGACCCCAACGATAGAAAAGATCAGCGTTTCGATACTCTGTATGGCGCGCGGCGCTTCGAGTTCGGTGCAACCGGCATTTACGGCGCCTTTGCCCGCAGCAATATCAATACGCCGGGCTTGCGCTTAACCGCCGCGCCGCGAAGCGATGTGCAGCTTGGCCTCAGTCACCGGCTCTACTGGCTGGCCGAGGATAAGGACAGTTGGACCTCAGCCAATCTGCGCGATACCACGGGTAGAACCGATAACTTTATCGGCCAGCAACTCGAACTGACAGCTCGCTGGGATTTCAACAGCAGCCTGAATTTCGAAACCAGCTGGGCACATCTGTTCAAAGACACTTTCGCCAAGGAAACCGCCAATGCGCCAACTAATAAGAATGACGTCAATTATGTCTATGTACAAAGCATGTTGCGTTTTTGACGGATTGATGAGCCGATGAAAACAGATAAGCTGAGCGTATTCGGCAGCGGAGCCATTATCGGCACATTGGGCGGCCTGATTGGACTGGGCGGCGCGGAGTTTCGCCTGCCCTTATTAATTGGGCCGTTCGGCTTCGCCGCCCTGGAAGCCGTTATTGTCAATAAAGCGATAAGTCTTATTGTCGTGGCCTCGGCGCTGCCATTCAGGATGGGAACAGTCCCGCTCAATGAGCTGGCGGCACATTGGAGCATAATTCTGAACCTGTTGGCAGGAAGTCTGTTAGGCGCGTGGTTCGGGGCTGGCTGGGCGATAAAGCTAAAAACCGAAAGCTTTTACAAAGTCATCGCCGTGTTATTGGCGGCAATAGCCTTGTTGCTTGTATTCGGCCATAACCCGGCAAACGCAAGCCTGCCACCGCTTTCCGGCGCGCCTCAAGTTGCCGCCGGTGTGCTCGCGGGTTTTGGCATAGGCGTGGTCGCCTCGTTGTTGGGCGTCGCGGGCGGAGAGCTGCTGATTCCCACGCTGGTATTGCTATTCGGCACCGACATCAAGCTTGCCGGGAGCTTGTCGTTGGCGGTCAGCCTGCCCACCATACTGACCGGCTTCGCCCGCTACAGCACCGACCGGAGTTTCGCGGTGCTGGGCCGGAACCGTGACTTTGCGCTGGCGATGGCTGCCGGATCACTATTTGGCGCTTTCTTGGGCGGCCAGTTGCTCGGAATGATTCCGGCAGACGTATTACTGCCGTCATTGGCGTTGATATTGGCGATCTCGGCGATTAAGGTTTGGCGGCATGGATAAGCGGTTACGCATAGCGCCGCTTTTAGCAGCCGGGGATGATTACGCAGTAAACGGTATGCGCGGCATGCCATAGCAACACATCACTTAATTATTGGAGAATTTTATGTTACATAATCGTTTTTTTCGCTCTATCCTCGCCGCATGGCTGCTTTTAATCGCTCCTGCAACCTGGGCCGATACGGTGCTGGTTGCAGTAGCTGCAAACTTCACCAAACCGATGACCGAAATCGCCGAGGCTTTTGAAAAATCTACCGGTCACAGCGCCAAGCTGTCGTTCGGTTCCTCCGGCAAATTCGTCTCCCAAATCGAGAACGGCGCGCCGTTCGAAGTGTTTATGGCTGCGGATGCGGAAAACGCGATCAAATTGCAAAATGCAGGGCTGGCGGTGGCCGATACCCGCTTCACCTACGCGCTCGGAAAACTGGTGCTGTGGTCGGCAACGCCGGGATTGGTCGACGAGCAAGGCCAAATCCTTAGTAAAGACGGGTTCAAACATCTGGCGTTGGCCGATCCGAAACTGGCTCCCTATGGTGCGGCGGCGCTGGAAGTGTTGAAACATATGGGGCTTTTTGAAAAGCTGCAACCTTTATTTGTGCTGGGCGAAAACATCTCGCAAACCCACCAGTTCGTCAGTACCGGCAATGCCGAACTGGGTTTTCTGGCGCTGTCGCAGGTTATCGCCGACGGCAAGATCGGCAGCGGCTCCGGGTGGATCGTACCGGACGACCGCCATGCGCCAATTCGGCAAGATGCGATATTGCTGAGCAAAGGCGTGGAAAATCCAGCCGCACCGGCACTGCTGCAATTTTTAAAAGCGCCGCAGGCCCAAACGATTATCCGTAAATACGGTTACAACCTCCCCAACCAACCTTGAAGCCATGTTAAGCGCATCCGATATTGCCACCTTGTGGCTGACATTCAAAGTTGCAGGTTATGCCACACTGCTGATGATGTTGCTGGGAACGCCGTTGGCCTGGTGGCTGGCGCGCACTACATCGCGTTGGAAAGGCGTCTGCAACGCGCTGGTGGCCCTACCGCTGGTGTTGCCGCCGACCGTGCTGGGCTTCTATCTGCTGGTAATGATGGGGCCGAACGGCGCTATCGGCCGCTTGACCACCGAACTGGGCCTTGGCACCTTGCCGTTTACCTTTCCCGGATTGGTGGTGGCATCGGTGCTGTATTCGTTGCCGTTTGTCGTACAACCGTTGCAAACCGCGTTCGCCACGATCGGCGAACATCCCCTGGAAGCCGCGGCGACTTTGCGCGCCAGCCCTTTCGATACTTTTTTCAGCGTCGTCGTACCGCTGGCGAAACCCGGATTCATGACCGCCGCTATCTTAGGCTTTGCCCATACCGTCGGCGAATTCGGCGTGGTATTGATGGTCGGCGGCAATATTCCCGACAAAACCCGCGTGGTGTCGGTGCAAATCTACAATCATGTCGAAGCCCTGGAATACAGCGAAGCCCACTGGTTGGCGGGCTGTTTGCTGTTGTTCTCGTTTAGCGTATTGCTGGTGCTGTACACCGCGCTGAAAACACATCCCGTCGCTCACCCGCTTAAGTGATAAACATGACAACAATCCAAGCCCGCTTCCAACTCGACTACGGCGACTTTAAACTGGACGTCGATTTAAAACTGCCCGGCACCGGCATTACGGTGTTGTTCGGCCATTCCGGCTCCGGCAAAACCACCCTGCTGCGCTGCATTGCGGGACTGCAACAGGCGCCGCTGGGTTTCCTTGAAATCAACGGCCATATTTGGCAGGACAGCGAGCGCAACCTGTTCCTGCCTACTTATAAACGGCCGCTGGGCTATGTGTTTCAGGAAGCCAACCTGTTTCCGCATTTGACGGTACGGGAGAATCTTCACTACGGTTTGAAGCGGATCAAACACAATTCAGGCACGGTCAAACTGGAGCAAACCCTTGAACTGCTGGGCATCAGTCATTTACTTGAGCGCATGCCCGGACACTTGTCCGGCGGCGAACGGCAACGGGTCGCCATCGCTCGGGCCTTGGCGCTTAATCCTGAAGTCCTGCTGATGGACGAACCGCTGGCGTCGCTGGATTTCAAACGGAAGCAGGAAATCCTGCCGTTTTTAAGCCGCCTGCATCAGCAACTGGATATTCCGGTGCTGTACGTCACCCATTCCCAGCAGGAAGTCGCGCAACTGGCCGACACGCTGGTGATCATGGAAGACGGTCGGGCGCTGGCTTCGGGGCCGCTATCGGAAACGCAAAGCCGTCTCGACGTGCCGCTGGCGCAAGATCGGGAAGCCGCCACGGTTTGGCAGGCGGCCGTCGCCGAACATGAAGCCGACTATCATCTGACCCGCGTCGCCTTTGCCGGAGGTTCACTCAGCCTACCGGCGGTCGATGCAGAGGTTGGCACACCGTTACGGGTACAGATTTACGCCCGCGATGTCAGCATCGCCCTTGAAGCGCCAACCGCCACCAGCATACTCAATGTACTGCCCGCGACCATCACCGGCATCGCCGACGGTCGCGACGGCCAGAGCGTAGTGCAGTTACGACTGCCAAGGATGGCGGAAGCGTCGCAATCGGTAGGGAACCGATGCGACCAGGTCGGCGATCAAGCGCTGCTGGCGCACATCACCCGCAAATCGGCGCTGTTGCTGGGTTTGCAGATCGGCATGGCGGTTTACGTGCAGATCAAGGGTACATCACTATTAAATTAACCAACACCCCGGAGATTCATCATGAAAGCAAGTGCTCGTAATCAGTTTGTAGGTACCGTCACTGAAGTGCTCATCGGCGCGGTCAATGCCGAAGTTCATGTCGGCTTAAAGGGCGGCGAAACCATCGTCGCCTCCATTACCAAGGAATCCGTCGAAAAGCTGGCGATCAAAACCGGCATTGAAGTTATCGCCCTGGTCAAAGCCCCGCAAATCATCATCGTTACCGATTTCGGCGGCTACCGGCTTTCGGCGCGCAACCAGCTGCAAGGCATGATAACCCAGGTCAAACCCGGCGCGGTCAACGCCGAAGTCGATATCGAGTTAAAAGGCGGCGAGCAGGTTGCCGCCACCGTGACTAACGACAGCGTCGAAGCTTTGGGCTTGAGCAAAGGCAAACCGGCCACTGCGGTGTTCAAGGCCGGCGCGGTGATTCTGGCTGTCGCCGGTTGATAAACTGGAGATATAACATCCGCTTTCTCGTTCCCACGCGCTACGCTCATCGTTATACACAAGTGTCTGCGGTAGATCGTCATTCCGGCAGGGATTGCCGGAATCCAGAGCACAGGGATGTGAACGGTTGATTTTATTGAGCAATTTTTTATGGCGTACTTGCTGCCTGTTTCGGTATTGCCATCCATGGCTTCTGGATCCCGGCAATCCCTGCCGGGATGACGTGTTTTTAAAGACTTGTGTATAACGACGAGCGCAGCGCGTGGAAACGAGGAAACTTGTCCCCTTTTAATTAACAGAGGTAACCATGCTTCTGGAAATGAATGTAAAACTGCGCCGGGGACATTTCGACCTGACCACGCGCCTGTCGATCAGCGACTCCAGCGTCGGCCTGTTCGGCAAATCCGGTGCCGGTAAAAGCACGGTGCTCGGTTTGATCGCCGGTACCATTCAACCGCAAAGCGGACATATCGTGCTGGACGGCAAAATCATGTTCGACAGCCGCAAAGGCATCATGATGCCGCGCGAACAGCGTCCTGTAGGCGCGGTATTACAGATCGACTGTGCCGATTCGGCCGAAACCGTTCGCGACAACCTGACCGCCACCTATAACCGCACGCTGAAACACCGCCGCATTTTCAAACGGGATTTTTTAATCGAGCTTTTGGAACTGGGCCCTATCCTCAATCATGTCATCGAACTGCTTTCCGCCGGTGAACGCCAGCGGGTGGCGCTGGCCCGCTCGCTGCTGAAATCGCCGCGGCTGTTGTTACTGGATGAAACTTTTGCCGCGATCGGCAACGGTTACCGAATGCAACTGCTGCCGATTCTGAAACGCTTGCAGCATGAGCTGGGCTTGCCGGTGCTGTATGCCAGCCAATCCTTGGGAGAAATTCTGGAGCTGACCGACCGGCTGATCGTACTCGAACAAGGCAAAGTGCTGCACAACGGCTCGTTGCTTGATGTCGCCAAACAGCAAGGCATGCTGCGCTATCTGGGCATCCGCCAGATCGACAACATTTTGCCGGTGACCGTCCGCCGCCACGACTATGTGTCCGGTTGCAGCCAGGCCCATAGCTTCGGCCTGCCGCTGACCTTGCCGCTACGGCCGCATTTAGTTGTCGGCAGTGAAGCGCAAGTGTCGATACGCGCCAACGACATAGCCTTGTCGCGTAGTTATATCGACGGCATATCGATACAAAATCAAATCAAGGGCCGAATCTGCGCGCTGATTCCCAGCGGCGAAAGCCTGATCGTGCAGGTCGATTGCGGCACTACGCTGCTGGCCGAGATTACGCCGGGCGCATGCCGGGACATGGCCTTGCAGGAGGGCGAGGTCATCTATTGCCTGATCAAAACCCATTCCATTGCCTACCTCACCGAACTTGACGCCCTGCCCTATCAACGGGTGATCAGCCATGGCGACGGCCATTATTATCTCGATACCGCCGGACCGACTAGCGACTTATTGCCTTGAATAACCCGCCGCCTGATCGATGCGGCCTTTCGCGAAGCGGGCATAACCCCCAACATCATGCTGAAAACCGACTCGGTGTTCGCGTTGTACGCCTATGTTCGTAGCGCGGGACTATACAGCGCGGTCGAGCAGGAGCTTAACCTGACCTATCACTCCAGTCTGGAAAGCCTGACCAAAGTGTGCGGCGTCGTGACCTTAAACTGTCCGCTGCATCCTGAAACCGAGCATATGCTCAACGAGCAGACGCTGAAAAACTTCAAACGCGGCGCTTACCTGATCAACACCGCACGCGGCAAGCTATGCAACCGCGATGCGATTGTCGATGCGCTGGAAAGCGGTCAATTGGCGGGTTACGCGGGTGATGTCTGGTTCCCGCAACCGGCGCCCAACGACCACCCTTGGCGCACCATGCCGAATCATGGCATGACACCGCACATTTCGGGCACCAGCCTGTCGGCACAGACACGTTACGCTGCCGGTACCCGCGAGATTCTGGAGTGCTACTTTGAAGGCCGCCCCATCCGCGATGAATACCTGATTGTCCAAGGTGGTCAGCTGGCCGGTGTCGGTGCGCATTCCTATAGTAAAGGCAATGCCACCGGCGGATCGGAAGAAGCCGCCCAGTTCAAGAAGGATTGATAACAATCGCTTGAGCTGAAACAGGGGATGCGCAGGTCATTGCCGGCATCCCCTTTACCGACTTGGAAGGAGGGGCTTAACTCATGTCGCTTAGAAATATAATCAGAAATGGCGGTAAAGCCCTTCCGCCAAGACCTTCACTATCGTCTATTGCGCTGGCTTGGCTCGGATCGAGTTTGGCTATCGCTTCTATTGCCGTCTTGAGTCAACTTTCCGGTCAGCCCTGGATATTGGGCTCTTTCGGTGCATCCTGTGTGTTATTGTTCGGATTCCCGGATGCGGTATTTTCGCAACCGCGCAATCTGATCGTCGGCCATGTCCTTTGCTCTTTAATCGGCTTGGGTTTTCTCAAATTCGTCGGTCCCGACTGGTGGAGCATGACTTTAGCTGGCGGCACCGCCTTGGCTACGATGCTGGTCACGCGTACCGTTCACCCGCCTGCGGGTTCCAATCCTGTGATTATTTTTTTGACCCGGCCGGACTGGTCGTTTTTATTGTTTCCAACCCTGGTTGGCGTAATATTTTTGTTGTTCCTGGCTCGTCTTATGCTCAAGGTAACTCGCACGGTTCATTAACCGGCTTATATCTTAGCCGCGCAAATGCGTTGCATAACGGCAGGCCGTGGCATTGTCTCTTCACCCTGCTCAAACGCGATTATATTCAGCACAGGTGAATAGATTTCGAACAGTTCATCCGGCAGCAACAAAAAATCGGGATTGCTGGGCTTGCCATAGCGCTCGTTACCCGCCATGAAGGTTTCATAAATCAACACTCCGCCCGGATTTAGCATTGCGGGAAGAGTATGGAGCAATGGCCGATACAGATAACGGCTGACGATTAATCCGTCATACTTCCGGTCTGGGTAAGGCCAGTCGCCTGCTTCAAGGTCGGCAACAAACACATTGATATTGTCCATCCCCTCCATGCTTGATACCACCTGCGCATCGCGATCAATCGCATCGACCTGATAGCCTTGCTTGGCAAGCCAGATTGCATGGCGTCCGTTACCGCAGGCAAGGTCGAGTACCCGCCCCGCTTTAGGTATCAACGGAGCGTGTTTAACAATCCAGGGCGACGGTTTTTCCAGCAAATAGTGTTTCATCATGAGTGAGCCTTGGCTATAAGTTGTTGTCGTTATTGCGTAAATACGGGGTTATTGAGTAAATGGAATTTAACCAAAGCTACCGATTTTTTATTATTTTACTGAGTTTTGATAAAAGCCGACATGTCTGCATTTGTCATTTTAAGGCAATTGTCTTGATAATTTATTAACTGATGTTACGCACGGGTGGTACTTCTCCCGTTTGCCGCGCCGAGCACCGGAGCTTTTATCGAGAACAGCCCGTTAGGGGTGCGGCAGGGATGCCGCACGTCAGCAGAGGGGCAGGAGCCCCTTCTGCTGACCCTCGATAAAAGCGAGGAGCGCAGGACGCAAGCGGCAACCGGGTCGCCTTTTCTTTGGTTACTTTCTTTTGGCGAAGCAAAAGAAAGTAACTCGCCTTCGGGTGCGAGAAGCCGATTCAAATAATCGTCGCGGTAGCGACACTTTTAATAATAAAAATGTTAATGCAGTCTAAATTCGAATAACTGCGTAACATCAGTTATTAAAAAATAGAGTACGAGGCTGCGCCAGGATGAGTGCATCCCACCGAAGACAGCCCCGCACATTGCGGCAGCAAGTCAGCCTCAATTCTTCACCGATCTCAATTTCCAGGCCGCCCTGACGACCAACACCACAGCCGTGAGAAACCCGACCGTCGTCAGCGTGAAGCTCAATCCCGCCTGAAACGGAAAATGCGCTTCAATAGGAATCGTCGCGACAACCGAAGGCTTCGGCGTCAAGCCTCTGACCAGAAATGACAATGGGTTGAAGAAAGCGCCGAAACAACAGGCGGCAACGACCCAGACCGGCGGATCGATGGCATACTGCCGAAACAGCAGGAAAAAGATAAACAGGAATTGGGACATCATCAAATAGTCGATATGGGCCCTGATAATGTCGGCCCGTTCGACGAGGTGTCCGGCCAAGACGCCATCGGGGAAAAACAGTGTGACGCCGAGCACCCAGGCGATGGTAAGCGCTATCGCCAGACACAGTCCGGCAAACGCCACAAGAAAAAGGTTGGTCATCGTCATTTTTTGGTTTGTCATGGTTATCCTCATCGTTATACGGGGACTTGGGTCCCGTCTTGTTGAACGCCAATGTCGGCGAATTGCTCAAGCCGCTGTCAGTTGTCAATCGTCGGTGATTTGACTAAACTGCATCGCAAACGCCTACGTTGAAAACGGGTGGCTCAAGACAATAAGGAGTATAAACAATGGCAGACAGTCCTCGCTTGTATGAACGTGCTGCGACGGAGGCCGTCAAATTCGACGCGCTCTGGGACATCAGCGACGGCCGCACGTTTTTTACCGGACCGCTGTATTACAATGCGAGCCATCAGCACGGCGCACCGGTTTTTCTCGCCGGAATTTACGGCAATTTTCGCCTGCGACTGGATGGCGGCGATTGGTTGTCCTGCCGCACCGCGATTATTCCCGCCGGTGTCCTGCATGAGCTGGATATAGGCGGCGATCCGCTGACGGTGTTTTATATCGAGCCGAACATCGCCGGAGCCGATGCCCTGAAACCGCTGATCCGCAATACCCGCGAGGTCAACGGCGCGTTGGTCGGCACGGCCGGGGAGATTTCATTCATGCGCGACCTGTACGAAGACCGCTACAATCCTCAATGGACTGCGGAACCGTTGGCCGACCTGATGGGCTTTGCCAAACGACGGGCAAGCGCCGAGCCGATCGATCCGCGCATAGCCCAGGTGGTGGAGTTTTTATTCGAACACGGCGACGATCTCACCTCGGTGGCAACGCTGGCCGGAACGGTCGGGCTGTCCGCCTCGCGGTTTCAGCACCTGTTCACGCAACAGATCGGCGTTCCTTTCCGCCGTTATCGAGGTTGGAACCGGATGCGGAAGGCGATACGCGAAATCATAAAAGGCAACAACTTCACTAGCGCGGCGCATGCTACCGGGTTTTCAGACTCGGCCCATTTCAGTCATGAATTCCGCAAGACCTTCGGCGCGCCGCCCACGGTCGGCCTGCACAAGCTGGCGCGGTTACAGCGCTGAACAACAAACGGAAAATAGATGACTGCAAAACCTGAACTTGGCATTTCTTCAATGGAAACCGGTGAATTGGGCGTGCTGCACTTGCGGCGCTATTGGTGCAAACGGCTGCTGGAAGTCGGGGGTCGGCTTGACCAGGACAGCGTGCGGGACGAATACGGGCTGGATTTTACACTGATGCAGGGCTTGGGACTGGGCATCGTGGAACCGGCGGAATACCTGTTCCAACAGCGTCCAACTTATGCCGAATTCGAACAATGGATTGTGCAAAAGCTCGGCGGCGTCCCTGAGCGCACTTTAGTCGAGCGCCTCAATAAAATGGTTAGACATTATCTGGAACAACCGCACCGTACCTATCCCGTTGAGGGAACAGATATTCATGAACCGGTATTGTCGGCAGCGGACTTGGCGTTTTGGCAGGAAAACGGCTACGTGGTGTTACGCAACGCGGTTTCAGTAGAAGATTGCCGGGAAGCCGAAGCGGCGATATGGGACTTTCTCGGCATGGACCCGCAAAACCCCGAGACTTGGTACGACGAAACGCATACGTTTTGGGTGCCGCTGTTCCAGCATCCGGTCCTGAATAAAAACCGCGCGTCGCAGCGCATCCGCAAAGCATTCGAGCAGCTTTGGGGAACCGATGACTTGTGGACTACCGTGGATCGCTCCAGCCTGAACCGGCCGGAGCGCGGCGGCATCGATATATCCGGCCCCAGCCGTCTGCACTGGGACGTCAGCCTTGCCTTGCCGATCCCTTTCGGTATTCATGGATTGCTGTACTTAAGCGATACCAGCGCCGAACAAGGCGCATTTCGTTGCGTACCGGGATTTCATCGCCGTATCGATCAATGGCTGGGAAAACTCGCACCGGAGCAAAATCCGCGTGAACAGGATTTGGAGAGTCTGGGGCCGGAACCGGTTACCGGTTCCGCCGGAGATTTCGTCCTCTGGCGCCACGCCTTGCCGCACGGCAGCGGCCGTAACCTGGCGCATTATCCGCGGGTGGTGCAATACATCACGGTGTTTCCTCATGATTACGGCATCCATCCGGTCTGGAAATAACCCGACGGCTGCAAGGGAACTTGGCCTGTATGGAGCCTGCGTAATACGTGATTTAGCGGCCCGATGCCTCGCCCTTCCATTACCAGAAACCGCTTTAATACCCTCGGCCTAAGCTTTTAACTTCTTTTAACCTGCCGTTTTCGAAACGAAGGTATTGCCGCAAACGTAAACGACCTAAATTGTATACCCACTCATCTACTTGTATCTCTTCATATTGTTGCAAATCAATGGTTCTACCCGAAAAATGTAACGTTCTGCCCACTATTTTAGTGTGAGTTTCAACAAAATCGGGCTCACCGCATCGAGTCAGAACATCATCTTTATAATCGCCCGGTTTAACCAGGTGGTTCCCGCATCTCATCGCATAGGCTGCATTGAAAGAACATAAGCTCAGACCTAAGACCCATATAGTGATATTTTTCATCGCACAAACCTTAAAGCAGTTAAAAATCATAGCGATATTAAAGAATGTTCGTATGATCTTCGTTGAGGCGGCAGAAATTCGATACTGGTTTCGAGTTCCGTCAATATTTGCTGGTATGCCTAAAAAACTTCTTCCGCTAAAGATTTCAGTATAACTCTTTGCGGAGAACACTTGGTAGAGAGCGTGATGCATACCTTTGTATATTAATGTTAACAAACAGCCCGTAGGAATTTGCGTAATACGAGATTTCGTGACCCCGATGCCCCGTATTCCATTTGTCTACTCGCTGAAAACAATTGACTGGAAAAGCATGTTAGGTCAGTATCTTACGGCATCAACACTGCCTTGTAGGCTACAAGAATCACTTATGTCCAGCTTATTTCAAACCTTACAGCAACAAAAACAGCGTATTCTCGACATTGCCGGTCAATATCATGCTGTCAATGTGCGCGTATTCGGTTCCGTCATACGCGGAGAGGAACGCGAAGACAGCGACATCGATTTGCTGGTGGATTTTCTGCCGGGAACAACGCTTTTGGATCAGGTCGGATTGAGCTTAGCGTTATCCGACGCACTAAAACGCAAAGTCGATATTGTCAGTGAAAGGGGCTTAAATAAACACTTGTGCCAAAGGATACTCCAGGAAGCCGTGCCATTGTGAAAGATCGTTTTATCTTCATCGCTGCGGCACTTTTTCTGGTTCCCACGGGCTCCGTGGGAACTGCGACGGCCCGCGCTGCGGGCTGCCACAGAGCGCAGCGCGCCTCGACTGCATTCCCACGCGGCGCGTAGGAACGAGGAAAATGTATATTTTACTTATGTATAGGCTGATAGCTTCCGATGCTCTGTTCTGAACATAACTGCTTTATGTGTCCACATTGCGGGCACACCCTGAATGTCCAAGATGTTGTACAAAGCATAAAAAAAGACGAGGCTCGAGGGTATTGTTCGCAATGCAAAATATGGACTCCGTTTCAGCTTCCATCAATCCGCAAAAAACTTGTGTACTTGGATCAATCGTTCTTATCGGATATATGCTTTCCTGCGAATGAGACGGGAATCGAAAAGCGTCTTTATCACAAACTCTATGAACTGAAAGTACAGCAGAAGATTTTTCTTTTAGTGTCCGATATCCATAGTATCGAGACATCGGCTATCCCTGATGAATACACGAAAAATAGGATGATACTTTGGGAGTTCCAGAATAATCTTGCTAATGGGAATATCGCTGGTAACTTCTACGATGTTTTTGCTGCCCAGACCAGAAGAATGCTCATAGAACAAGATGGCACTGATCCTTTCCCTTTTACCGATATTGGGCTAGACGATCCCCATCGGTGGCAGGTTGGGATGAATGTTGTGCCTACGAACTCCTGGCGGCTAAGGTTAAATCGCGCATATGCGCTGCCTCGTGACGAGATAAACGAAAAATTCCTCAATATCATTGATCGGCAAGTTAAGAATATACCTGACTGCCGTGGGGTTCGTGATTGTCTAAATCACGTTACCGAGCTTTGGCGCAACGATATACAGCAAGGTATTAATGCTTACAATCAACAATGCGAAATATTGTTGATAATGCAGCAGCTCACAGAAGAATTTGAAACTGGAAAGCCAATCTCCAACCAAATCCCACAACTATCCGATGCCCCGTTTCGCCGAATTGTTAGCGATGTTGTAAATGGACTGGATGAATCGGCTGTGCTCCTGCGATGGTCGGAGCTGTTGAAAAGCAATCCAATTCTAATATGTCCCGCCCTGCGAATTAAAATTGCTTTTGAGGCGGAACTACTCAGGATGCGGTGGCAAGGATATCGACCCAACCCCAAGAAATTCAATGCGAACTTCGGCATATCTCGCCAAAATGATATTGACCACATCTCGACATTTGTGCCTTACGTGGACGCTTTGACGACTGACAATGATATGAGTAACCTTTGTCAGCGCGAAGTCGTAGCGGAAGAACTGGCGCGTTTCCCTGCCAAGATTTTTTCCAAAAAGAATTACAACGACTTTGAAGCTTGGCTGGATACATTGCTGGTGACAAGTGCATAGGATCAGCCAAACATCGAGCACCCCTTTTATTGTAATAATCAAGAGTTATGTGCTTTTCAGCCACATGCTAAATTTCAAAAATACAAATTAATGGATAAATCGGCCATGAACATTAATCAAGTTTTAGAAAATGCAAAGCAATTGAATGTTGACGAAAGAGCCTTGGTTGCTCATTGTTTAATTTCTTCGCTTGAAATCAGCCAAGATGAAAGCGTTGAGCAGACATGGGCTGAATTAGCCGAACTTAGGTATCAAGAACTTGTTTCCGGTAAGGTTGCGTCTGTATCTTGGGACGATATAAAAAAAGAAGCCAAGTAGGATACGCATCGCGCACCTTTTTGGAGCTTGAGTGACAGGAATACTTTGGAAATGGTACGCGATGCGTACCCTACATCTACGGCAACTGCCGAGCCAACAGCAATAAAGGATGCTCCACCCTGCCCCCATCGGCATTCAGATAAACCCCGCAACCAAAATTACCGCTAACCACCAAATCCGCCGACGAATCGGTGATGATTTGCCGCTTTAAAGCCCGCAACTGCCCGGCGTTATCTGGATGCGTCAGCATGTAGCTGCCGCCTGCGCCGCAGCAGATGTGGTTCTCGGCCAGCGCGGTAATGCTTAGACCGGGGATTTTTTGCAGCAGCGCATAAACAGCTTGCCGATTTTTAAGGACATTGCGCTGGCTACATGGTTCATGTACTGCGACTTTTAGATTGGATGCCGTCAGTTGCAGCTCGTCCGGCCAGTGTTCTAATAAAAACTCGTTGATGTCGCACAAGCGTTGCCGGAACAGTTGTCCCACTTCATCATCATTTTGATATTCGCTCAACATCGCCCCGCAACCGGTGGCGGTGTGGAGCACGGCATCGACGTCCATCGCGTTGAACACAGCGATATTGTTGTCGATCAAACCGGCGGCAGACTGGCCGTTGTGCTGGTGTATCGCTCCGCAGCAACCTTGTTGCGGCGGCACCAGCACCTCGTAGCCTATCGCGTTGAGCAGCTTGATTGCTGCCAGCAAGGTCTCGCGGTCGAAATGTTCGGCGATGCAGCCGGTGAACAGCGCAACCCGGCCGCGTTTCGTGACACTGGTCGGATAAGAAACCGCCAATGCCTGTAATGCCGGTTTACCCAGCAAGGCTTCGGCATCCGCCAAATGCAGTTTTTTCAACAATCCGGTGCTTCGTAACGGTTTTTGCAGACCCGATTTCAGGTAAATAGCCAGCAACGGCATTAACCGCCTCAGCCAATCTTTATTTTCAATCAGATTGAATGCCAGTTTTGCCAACCACCCCGGATTAACCTTTAACTGTGCCTGAGCCTGATCGAACAACTGCCCGTAAGCCATCCGGCTTGGGCAAACGGTTTCGCAGGCCCGGCATTGTACGCAGTTATCCAGATGCAGGCGTTCATCGGCGCTGATCGGCAGGTTTTCAACCAATATTTTGCTGATGGTGCGAATGCGTCGGCGCGGGGTTTCTTCGTCAACCTGGAACAAGCAAAAAGTCGGGCAACTAGCGATACAGATGCCGCAACGCATGCATTCCGCGGCATCCGGGATATACGGCCCCGAGCCGATCGGCTCGCCGAGTTCATCGTAGCTCATGTCCATAAAATCAAACATCTCGGGCCTACATCACCTTGGCATAGGCGCGGCGCAACAATTCCATTTCCGCAGGCGGCCTGCCGCGCAGTTCCGGCAAGGTCCTCATCCGGCAATCCCGGCTTTGCATCAGTTTGTGCGGCGGGTCGAGCAGCATGAAGCGCGCCATGTGGACGGTGATAATGCCGCCGGGCGCGTCGATTTGTTCGCTAAACTCCGGTTCGACGCGCAACAGGTCGTTGTCCAGTTGCAAAAGCTGATTGATGTTGTTAACCAGCATGGCCGGATGAGTGCTGACTTTTTCGGTGATGAATTCTTCAGGCTCCAGTGCGCTGGACAACGCGGGCAGCGGCTCCGGAAAGCAGATGCTGCCGTTGCTGTGCTGGGCGAACAGCATCAAGGCGCTGATGTCGCCTTTGTAGTAAAGCAACAGGCGATGATGAGTGAATGCGTCGGACTGGGTCATTAGACAAGTACGGTAGCCAGTAGTTCTTCAACATCCACATCCAGGATTTCCAAGCCTATTTTTTTACAATAGCGGATTTCCTTATCGGTCGGGTTTTTGTTTAAAACCCAACCTTTTTTCTCTGCCGCGCCGTAAACGATGTCGCTCATCACCATGCGCTCCGAATCCCTGTTGAGCGGCACGCCTATAAACAGGTATTGTTTGCCCTTGCGGTACTCTTTAAGAAAGTCAGGGATAGCGAAGCCTCCCATTAGCTCGGTGATGTAATCGACATAATCGGCATCCGAAGCGATGTAGTTGGCTTCCGGCTTGGGCGTACCCAGAGGTTTAAACAAAATGGGCAATCTATGGTCGACCTGTTCCTGCGGGATTTCAAAATAATCGCTGCCATCGAAGTGATATATTTTAAAGCGGAACTGGCTGGCGGTGATTCTTGCAACACCGACAATCAGCGTATGTTCTTCATCGGAATAGGTATCTTGCAATTGGGTATCCCTGTTTATATCGACAACATAAGCAGGCCGCCATTCCGCCAGCCAATCATGCACTGACGCCCGCGTATATTCGGTTTCGCCGTATAGCTTGGTGAGAAACTGGCCCAGAAAGTTCCGGCCTCTTTTTAGCTCCTGGTTCATCGCCGCCCTGGGAAACTCATACATAAGCTTGGGAGCCATCGGGTTGCCGTTATTCATCGCCAAAATCAGGCTATGGCTATCGGCAGGCATCGGTGCTCCGGTCAATTTATTGGTTGCATCAAAAAGCGCGCCCGGCCCCAGATAAGGTACGACCTTGTTTTCGTACAACCCATCAAGTATTTCAGAAAAATCGGTAGAAGACATTGCAAACTCCATTATTAAGTAGGTATATCTTTTTACTTAAGCAATATTTAATCCAGTTTTTACCGATTCATGATAAACAGCGTAACTTTATGATTATGAAATGATTAAATGATTCTCTTCGAAAACAGGCGGTTGGGATTTTGTTCTGTTTGTAACAATTCTTCTGTTGTTTATCCTATCTACAAACACAAAATCTTCAATAAATCAGTATCGACACTTTTATATATAGGCGCAGGAACTTTAAGGCAGGCACGAATATTCGATTTAGACTCCAATAGGTGGCATCGTCGCTCCTCGTGGAATACATCCGGCACACTTCAGAGTTACTGCCATTAAGTTAAGAAACACGCTGGTTCCCAAGCTGGAGCTTGGGAACCAGCACAAAAACCTTGCTATCCCTTTGGCGCGCACGGCGCGCCCTACTCGATTAACATTTTTTCTTAACTTAATGGCAGTGACGCGCTGCGTGGAAACGATAAAACCATTTATTGAATAGTTTGTCGTTGGATGCTCTCACATCCCTGTGTTCTGGATTCGCTACGCGCTCTAACGGGTCCGGCACAAATCTGTCTGGAACAGATTTGCATTAACCCGAAGGGCGTCAGGCAGGAGTCTGACGTGACCCGATAGAGCGCGTAGCGAATCCCTGCCGGAATGACGGCGATATAGCCTGCGTAGATTCCTATGGATATTAGGACAAGGCTAAATAACCGTACTGTTACTAAGCTTACAGAACATAACAAAATGTTTGAAAGACAACGTTGCTTACGCTTTGCCGAAACAACAATAATCAATACAATTCAATGACATAAATACAACAAAAGCAATTGGCACACCCCTTGCTTTATCCCTAATGTCATTAACAACAACGTCCTATAAGAGGAGAAGATCATGGCATTACGTCAATGTGCAATATATGGTAAAGGTGGAATTGGTAAGTCTACTACAACTCAAAACCTGGTTTCTGCGTTAGCGGAATTGGGCAACAGTGTAATGATAGTTGGCTGCGATCCTAAAGCTGACTCTACCCGTTTAATTCTTCATGCAAAAGCTCAAACTACTATTATGAGCTTGGCTGCTGAAGCGGGTAGTGTTGAAGATTTAGAGCTTGAAGATGTACTGAAAGCGGGTTACCGCGGTATTAAATGCGTTGAATCAGGTGGTCCTGAGCCTGGTGTCGGTTGTGCGGGTCGCGGCGTTATCACTGCGATTAACTTCCTTGAAGAAGAAGGTGCTTATGATGATGAACTTGACTTCGTTTTTTATGATGTACTTGGGGATGTTGTGTGTGGTGGCTTTGCCATGCCAATCCGTGAAAACAAGGCGCAAGAAATTTACATCGTTTGCTCGGGCGAAATGATGGCGATGTATGCGGCTAATAACATTGCCAAGGGTATTGTGAAATACGCTAACTCAGGCAGTGTGCGTTTGGCCGGTTTGATTTGTAACTCACGTGAAACTGCACGTGAAGATGAATTGATCTCAGCTTTGGCTGCAAAAATCGGCACCACCATGATTCACTTTGTACCGCGTGATAACGTTGTACAACGCGCTGAAATTCGTCGCATGACGGTTATCGAATACGAACCAGGACATAAGCAGGCGCAAGAGTACCGTGATTTAGCTATCAAAATTCGCGATAACAAGAACTTCGTTATTCCAACACCTATCACTATGGATGAACTGGAAGAATTGATGATGGAATTCGGCATTATCGATCAAGAAGACGAATCTATCATCGGTGTAACAGCGGCCGCTGAAGCAACCGCTTAATAAATGACCAACCGTAGAGACGCGATAAATCGCGTCTCTACGGGATTCCCGTCCTAAAACCTGTCTGTTGGGGGATTACCCACGGCATAAGTAGGAGACACTCATGGCTGCTCTAACAAAAGAAGAGACCGAAGCGCTTATTCAAGAAGTGCTGGAAGTCTATCCCGAACAAGCAAGGAAAGATCGCGCCAAGCATTTGGCGGTTAACGATCAATCCCTGGAAAAATCGAACAAATGTATTACTTCAAACCGTAAATCCCAACCCGGCGTAATGACCATTCGCGGTTGTGCTTACGCAGGCTCCAAGGGTGTGGTTTGGGGCCCGATTAAAGATATGATTCATATCTCGCACGGCCCGGTCGGTTGCGGACAGTATTCGCGCGCCGGTCGCCGTAACTATTATGTCGGAACTACCGGTATCAATACGTTCGGCACGATGAACTTTACTTCCGATTTTCAGGAAAAAGACATTGTTTTCGGCGGCGATAAAAAGCTCGCGAAAATCATGAACGAAATCGAAGAATTGTTTCCATTAAACAAAGGTATCAGTATTCAATCTGAGTGCCCGATCGGTTTGATCGGCGATGATATTGAAGCGGTCGCCAAAAAAGCCAACAAAGAAATCGGCAAACCTGTCGTGCCGGTTCGTTGCGAAGGTTTTCGCGGTGTTTCCCAATCGCTGGGTCATCACATTGCTAACGATGCGATTCGCGACTGGGTATTGGAAAACCGTGACGGCGACGAAAGCTTTGCCACGACGCCTTATGATGTCGCTGTGATCGGCGACTACAACATCGGCGGCGATGCCTGGGCTTCGCGTACTTTGCTGGAAGAAATGGGCTTGCGTGTAGTGGCTCAATGGTCCGGTGACGGCACCATTGCGGAAATGGAAAAAACGCCTAAGGTGAAATTGAATTTGATCCATTGCTATCGCTCAATGAACTACATTGCGCGGCACATGGAAGAAAAATACAAAATCCCCTGGATTGAGTACAACTTCTTCGGCCCCACCAAAATTGCCGAATCGTTACGCAAAATTGCCGCGTTATTCGATGAAACGATTCAAGCCGGCGCTGAAAAAGTTATCGCTAAATACCAAGCTGAATACGATGCGGTTATCGCCAAATACAAACCGCGCCTGCAAGGCAAACGCGTGATGCTCTATGTCGGAGGCTTACGCCCACGTCATGTTATCGGTGCGTATGAAGACTTGGGTATGGAAGTGGTCGGTACCGGTTATGAATTCGGCCATAACGATGACTATGACCGTACTATCAAGGAAATGGGCAATGCGACGTTGATTTATGACGACGTAACCGGTTATGAGTTTGAAGAGTTCGTTAAGCGAGTTCAACCTGACTTGATCGGTTCCGGTATCAAGGAAAAGTACATTTTTCAAAAGATGGGTATTCCGTTCCGCCAAATGCACTCCTGGGATTATTCCGGTCCTTATCACGGTTATGACGGCTTCGCCATCTTCGCCCGAGATATGGACATGACACTGAATAACCCTTGCTGGAAACAGGTGAAAGTGCCCTGGAAAACAGCTGAAAGTTCAGATGTAGCGGTCGCCGCAAGCGCTTAATTTTGTGTAGGAGCGGGGCTTCCCCCTTACCCGCTCCTACTCCTTCAACCGTCGTCCACAGATTAGTGGCGCGTAGGAGATTATCATGAGTCAAGAAGTCGAAAACATACAACCGAGCTACCCTTTATTCCGTAACGATGAATACAAGGAAAGCCTCGCCAACAAACGTGAAGCTTATGAAGAGCGTCATCCCCAGGAAAAAATTGATGAAGTGTTTCAGTGGACAACCACCAAGGAATACCAAGAACTCAATTTTAACCGTGAAGCGTTAACCGTAAACCCTGCTAAAGCCTGCCAACCCTTAGGCGCGGTACTTTGCGCGCTGGGTTTTGAAAAGACCATGCCCTATGTTCATGGTTCGCAAGGTTGCGTCGCTTATTTCCGTACCTATTTCAACCGTCATTTCAAAGAGCCTGTTGCCTGCGTTTCAGACTCCATGACTGAAGATGCGGCGGTTTTCGGCGGCCAGAAAAACATGATGGCCGGTTTGGAAAATGCCAAAGCGTTGTATAAGCCTGACATCATTGCCGTATCAACCACCTGTATGGCTGAAGTTATCGGCGACGACTTAAATGCGTTTATCAATAACGCTAAAAAAGCCGGACATATCGAACAGGAATTTCCAACGCCTTATGCGCATACCCCAAGCTTTGTCGGTAGCCATACTACGGGTTGGGATAACATGTTCGAAGGCATGTTGCGCTATTTCACCCTGAATCATATGGACGACAAGAAAGTCGGTTCAAACGGCAAGATCAACCTGGTTCCCGGCTTCGAAACCTATCTGGGCAACTACCGCGTCATGCACCGCATGATGAAGGAAATGGGCGTTGATTACTCGTTATTGAGCGATCCTTCCGAAGTATTGGATACACCGGCAGACGGCACTTTCCGCATGTATGCGGGCGGCACGACCCAAGCTGAAGTGAAAGACGCGCCTAACGCGATCGACACCTTGTTGTTGCAACCCTGGCAGTTGGAAAAAACCAAAAAGTATGTGCAAACCATCATGCATCAACCCGCTACAGCCATCAATATTCCGATGGGCCTGGAATGGACCGATGAATTCCTGATGAAAATCTCCGAACTGACCGGCAAACCGATTCCTGCTTCCTTGGAACTGGAACGTGGTCGCTTGGTGGACATGATGACTGACTCGCACACCTGGATGCACGGCAAGAAGTTTTCCTTGTACGGCGATGCGGATTTTGTGATGGGCATGACCAAATTCCTGCTGGAAATGGGCGCTGAACCGACCGACGTATTGTGCAACCATGCCAACAAACGTTGGGCGAAAGCGATGGATAAAATGCTCAAAGATTCGCCTTATGGACAAAAAACCGTCGTCCATACCGGCAAAGATTTATGGCATTTCCGTTCATTGGTCTTTACCAACAAACCGGACTTCATGATCGGCAATTCTTACGGCAAGTTCATTCAACGCGACACCTTCTATAAAGGCGAAGAGTTTGAAGTGCCGTTGATCCGCATTGGCTTCCCAATCTTTGACCGGCATCACCTGCACAGAATGACAACGCTGGGTTACGAAGGCGCTATTTATATGCTGACAACCTTGGTTAATGCCGTTCTGGAACAGTTGGATAAAGAAACCAAAGGTATGGGTACGACTGACTATAACTACGATTTGATTCGTTAAGTCAAATCCCCCTAGCCCCCTTTTACAAAGGGGGAACTGTTTATCCTTTCGTTTGAAAAAGAGGAACAGTTCATCCCCCCTTTGAAAAAGGGGGGTTAGGGGGGATTTATCAATGCGTGTAAACGGAGAACTCAATGCCTAGTGTCATGTTGAAAAAAAATGCAGAGGGCAAATTAGTCTTCTACGTCCCCAAAAAAGATTTGGAAGAAGTGGCGGAATCCGTTGAATTCGATAGTCCCGATAAATGGGGCGGTGAAGTCCTGCTTAGCGACGGATCAAAATATTATTTCGAACCGATGGATGAACAGCCGGATTTCCCCGTTACCTTGCGCGCAAAACGTTTAGATTCAGGAGAATAATCATGGCCTTATATATTGTTGAAGCGGATTGTATTTCATGCGGCGACTGCGAACCGGTCTGCCCAACCATGTCAATCACAGAAGGTTCTATTGTCTTTAAAATCGACAAAAAAACCTGCACCGAATGCGAAGGCGATTTTGACATTCCTCAATGCGTCAAAGTTTGCCCTATCGATAACTGCATTCTGCCGCTTGAGGCATAAGCAGATGAACAGCCAGGCTACACTCTCGCGAGAACTGGCTTTACGTATCGGGCTGGCGGCTCGCGCTCTGCCCGATACCGATGCCAAACGCTTGCTTTCGGTATTGACCGATTGCATCGGCCTTCCCATCACTGAAGAAAAAATTGTCGGCATTAACCTGAAAACACTCAAAACCGCGCTGGCGGGTGAGTTTTTAGATGTTGACGAACCTTTACTGACCCATGCTTTAAGCATTCTTAAATCCGGCCTGGATACTCACCCTACCGCGCAGACACAACAAGCCTATGTTGACGGCGACATGCCCGGTTCCGTTCGTATCGCCTGTGCCAGTAATGACGGCATTAACGTTGACGGCCATTTCGGTTCTTGCAGCCAATTCATGGTTTATCAGGTTTCAGCCGATGAGGCCCGGTTAATCGACATCCGTAACCCTGACATACCTAAGGGCCTGGAAGTGGATGATAAAAACGTGTTCAGGGCGGAACTGATTCAGGATTGCCAGGTACTTTATATCGCCTCGGTTGGCGGTCCTGCGGCGGCAAAGATTGTCAAACTGGGCATACACCCCATGAAGCTGCCCGGCATTGAAAGCATTGCCGACATCATCGATCAGCTGCAAACCGTTATTGCCGGAACTCCGCCGCCCTGGCTGGCTAAAGTCATGGGCATTGATGCAACTAATCGATTCAGGTTTGAAAGGGAAGCGACGGGATGATCACCACAAATCAAGTCAACGCCATAGCGGCAGAAATCGAAGCATTGGGTGTCGATGAAAGCACGATTTCGGTGCTAAGACAGCAGTACCAATCGATCCATTTCACTTACTGTATGGATGACGATCTGCCCAATAATACGCCGGTCATTGAGCATAAAGACTTCAATCTTTATTTAGTTGATGGCCGGGAACACTGTCTGTGCCTGACCAATGATTATGAAGCTGCAACGGGCATCGTCGTTGCAGAAGTCATTGCGGACTAAACGGTACTTCACATGTCCAATCGTGAAAATCCTGTCAGCGTTCCTTTTGCCGATTGCAGCCTATGCCCTTTTCGCGGCAAAACCCTGCTAATGGGGCGTTGTATGCCCGGCGATACCTGCGTATTCGTTGAAAGCGGAAGGCAAATCGACCGCTTTTTTCGAGTCAATCCCGGTTATGCCGAGCACTATCTGCACGATAATTTTTGGGAAAGGCGCGCTATTGCGGTCCGTTACGCACCGCAAAAGGCATTGACCGACTTGATTCATGATGAAGATGAAGTAGTCAGGCGCGCAATCGCCTATCGGATACCCGTGTCCCAGCTGCATCTGTTAATCGATGATCCGGATAGAGAAGTGCGCATGACCGTAGCGGATCGCATTGCGCCCGCCGATCTGGAAAAGATGGCTGACGACCAAGACTATATCGTCAGATTAACGATAGCCAGAAGGCTGCCGGAAGGACGCCTGTTCCGCTTTATTCGCGATGAAGACCTGCAAGTGCGAAAAATCGTTGCCGAACGTTTGCCCGAAGTCAGCCTGGGTTTAATGGCTCATGACAATGCACCTGAAGTCAGACGCATTGTCGCCGAGCGGATGAACCCGGACGATGCCGTGATCATGCTCAATGATGCCGACTGGGTCGTGCGCTATACCGCGGCCCAGCGCGTTGCTCCCGAAGCATTGGTCGGTCTGCTTGACGATCCCGAGCCTGATGTCCGGGCTGCGGCGCAGGAACGATTAACAAGCATTGCCCATGCAACGCATGGGATCGAGAAATAGGAAACAGTGTATGGCTGATCAACCTTTTCAACTTGACGGGCAACAGCTTGCAAAAATCTGTAAGCACACCCTGCCCGACCACAACGATGAATTAATACTCGCTAAACTTCAATCGCTGAACCCCGACTACCCGATTCGCTTGGCCAGAACAGGCGCCGAATGGTATCGCCTGGGCGGCATTGTCGATATGGACGGCAACCGCATCGCCAATGATTTGATTGAATGGACCGAAAGAACCTATATCGAATGCGGCAAAAACCTGCAAACCCTGATTGATCACGCACGGGAACAAAAGCTGATTGCCACGCGGCAAACCGGCAACACCCTGTATTTTGTTATTCAAACCGGCAGCAAAGCAGAACAATTCATCCAGATCGACATCGATAAAACCCATGAGATGTCGGACCGGTTGCTGGTCGGCGAACAGTGTCCGCCTGAGGATTTAGAAGAATTTATTGATCCACTGGACCCGGAATGCATAGAAACATTCTGCATTGGAACCTCGCGTTATTCTTATCGACGTAAAACTGACGTGTCGATTTTCATGGATGAAATCAATAAATACCATATCAAAGAACATCCGGCGCAACGTTTTATGGATGACTGGAACCGAAGCAGCGCCCAGCAAAAAGCCGCGCTTTGCGATGACTGGATTGTCCGGCCTTTCAGGCATACCGGGCGCTTTGGGGAACAAATAATCAACGTCGAAATCATCAATACCCAGCAAAAAAACGTCCCGCAACTGGACGATATTAACGGCAAGAAAGGCACCTCGCTGCATACCCTGTTGACCCGTTTCGATCGGCAGGCCGGTTATCCGTTTGCCTGGTTCTTTTATATGGTTAAAGGCAAGCTGGTTTCTCCGCACAGCGGCGTAGCGGTTTTTAAGGATATCAGCGGAGATTTTTCTTATTTACCCGAACGCGATGTCGCGGTACTTAAAGACTGGATTAACACGCCTTATAGCGTGTAGCGAACACTCGATTTTTCATCACCTGCTTTGCAATGCAAAGCATATTTTTAAACCATAGGAGTAAACACCATGTCAATTGCACAAATAAAAGCATTCTCTGAACACGCAAAAGCAGATCCTGAATTAAAAGAAAAGCTGTTAGCCGTTCAAAAAATCAGAGAACTGATTGCATTGGGCAAAGAATATAATTTTGAACTGGATGAAGTGGAACTGTATCCGCCCAACGAACCGCAATTCGTCGAAGAACAACTTTCCGAAAGAATGACTAAGGCTTTGTTGAGAGTTTAAGTTTTCGTAGGTTGGTGCCGACGTAAGGAAGCCCACTGAATTGTTGGGCTTCGTACCTCAGCGCCAACCTACGCAATATCCGCCATACGATCTTGGCAAATTTGTTGCCAGGCCCGATGCTGTTGCAAGATCGTCAATGCCGATTCCAGCAGCGCAAGACCCGCCTCGGTCCGATGCCAGGTCGACGCACCGGACGGATGCGGCAACGGAATCGCTTCGGTGCGGTGGCCGTGAAAAGTAACGGGATGAAGCTTGCCGATCACATCGTTCAGTCTTTTAACCGGCATCAATTGGCCAATCGCCAGTTTGCCGACCGGCAGGATCAGGTCGGGCTTAAGCAAATCGACTTCCGCCTGCAGCCAGCCCGCGCAGTTATCGATTTCGGCCGGACTCGGCACACGATCTCCGCCCTTCGGATTTTTACCCGGAAAACAGCGACACACGGCGGCCATGTAGACACGCTGCCGAAAAGCCTGTTCATCAAGCCCGATGCGCTCAAACCATTTGAACATCGTTTTACCTGCCGTCCAGGCAAACGGTTTACCGAAACCGCCTTCTTTGTCGCCGGGCGCCTGCCCTATCAGCAAAATCTTCGATAGTACCGGGCTCCCGCTCACGACCGGACCGATCATCTCGGGGCATCGGCTGCAATTCGACAATGCAGCGCGATGGGCGCGCATCAATTGTTCGCGTATAGGCATCTTAAAAATCAATCTCGATGCCGACCGGGCAATGATCCGATCCGCTTATCTCCGGCAGAATAAAGGCCTGCTTGACGTTGCCGGCCAGTGTTTTACTGGTCAACACATAATCGATCCGCCAACCGACATTTCTTGCCCTGGCGCCGCCGCGGAAACTCCACCAGCTGTAGGCGACGGTGTCCGGATGGAAATGCCGGAAGGTATCAACCAGTCCGGCATCGAGAAAACGGCTGAATCCGTCGATTTCAACCTGGGTATAACCGGCCGATTTATTATAATTCGGCTTCGGCCGCGCAATATCGATTTCCTGGTGTGCGACGTTAAAATCGCCGCAAGCGATCAGCGGCTTCTTCTTTTGCAGTTGCCGGCAATAGGCCAGAAACTCGATATCCCAAGTTTGGCGATAATCCAGCCGGGCCAATGCCTCGCCCGAATTCGGCACATAAACGTTGAGCAGGAAAAAATTCTCGAATTCGGCGACGATCACGCGGCCTTCGCGGTCATGCTCGACAATGCCGATGTCGCTGATAACTTGCAGCGGCTCCTTCCGGGATAAGATCGTGACGCCGGAATAACCCTTGCGTTCGGCGCAGTTGGAATAAACCCGGTAGCCGTCAATGCCTTCCAGCGCCTTGTCGATCTGATCGGCCTGGGCCTTGGTTTCCTGCAACAGAATGCAGTCGGCATCGAGCAGCGCCAGCGTTTCGGCAAAGCCTTTGCTTTGCACAGCGCGAACGCCGTTGACATTCCAGGAAATGATTTTCATGCGATGATTCCATCTGATAGGTTAGAAGTTGATATTTTAATGGTAAATCTGTGTTTTGTGACTTTGACTTTCTTCAAAAAAAGACCTGTCTCCATTTGTTCCTCCGTTTCATCTGGCCCACTTGCTAAGTGTCTATCAACTTAGCAACTTGCTCTTTTATGTACTCTCTCATCTCATATTCAGTGCCAAATACAGACAGGAAGTTTGGGATGTTTTTGCAGCACAATAATTCATACATATGCTCTCTCCATAGGCTGTTCACCCTGCTGCTCAATCCTGCTAATGCAAGTAAATGTTCAGGCGATTTGGCTTTTACGAAAGCCCACTTGGGTAACTTAAACATGCCATCTATTTGACCGATTATTTCGTATTTGAGAGCATCAATTTTGAATGGAGAGATTCTTTTGGGTTGAAATAAATTTTCAAGGAAAAGATGAATTATGAGGAAGTCACTATAGAAGTAGCTGATTTCCAATGACTCGCCATGATGTTCTTCCTTAATATCAACAAGAAGAATTCCACCGCCACGTCCTGCTCCATGCGAAGGTGAGTGAAGTCGAAAACCTTCCAGGTTAGAAAATAGCGGGCGAATCAATTTTCTGTGAATTTTCCAGCTATTTGTTTTTCCTGCGACAGTTTTAAGTTGAATGGGGACAAGTGTGAGTCGATCATCGAAAATTAAATCAAATCCATCACAATCAACTGTTGGCGTATAAATTAGTAAATCGTAACCGCAAACTGCCGCCGCCAGCAGCAGATCGTGTTTTATTCTACTCGTTAATAATAACTCTCTCGCATTACTGTATCGAGAAGAGGAGAGAAAATTTGATAATTGCGATTTCATTCTAAAATTTAAGCCCCGTAGGGCGTAATAGCGTATTGCGCCGCGTGAATACTAAGATTGCACTTCGAAGTTTAATCCATCTTCTTTTAAAACGTCCTCAAGCGGAATAGTACTTTCATCTTTACGCTCAGCAATGGTAGCCAAGTCTTCAAAGTCTTCTAACAACTCCAGATAATCTGCCATTGGCAAAATCACCGACAATTTTTGTCTGTTTGCATTGGTTATGTATTGTGGTTGTGTGGTGTGCTCATGGTCTGTCTTGGCTCCTGTTTTCTGTTGCCCCGGATTATACTGCTTTGGGCATAGCAAGAAACGCTTTCAAAATCCATCGTTATTTCAATCCAAACGGTTTTCAAGCTTCGCAACCTTATTCATCCGCTCATGAAGAACTGCGATAATGCAAGGCCGCTTCCCTTCAGGATGAATATAAAAAATGTAGTGATGCTCGCACCGCGTTACCTGTATTTGAGGGTAGCGTTCAGAGAAGGAACGCGAAAAAGACGATCTGTCGGCAATTTCGAGAAAACGTCGCTCAAGCAGTCCCGCATATTGCAAAGACTGATTTTTACCCCACTGCTTCAACGTATAACGGGCGATGTCTTTGAGGTCATCTTCTGCTGAAGGAGTTAACTCATAAGGCGGCATTTGGTTACTGCATTTCTTCTTGATGAGTTTCCTCGAAAATCTGCTGTACGGACTTGTTGACGACTCCCCCTTGCTCTGCTGCCTCGATACGCGGCTTCAGGAACGCTTCCAGTTGGCGCAATGCGTCTTCCTCGCTTGCTGCATTTATTTCCGGCAACGGCTGAAAGACACGTTCCAAGACATAGTCTTTGATGCTCTGCCCCCGCAAAGCCGATACAGCTTTGAGTCGTTGATGTTGTTCCTGAGTTACTTCGATAGATAGGCGCATAAATTTCTCCTTCCAGACTTCGTGGTTTAAACAGCATAACATTGAAAACAACAAAACCACAAATGTACATTTGTGCAGCGCAATGTATGCTTCGGCCTCTATGTTTACCGTACATCGTCGTTATTGCCTTTGTAATACCTCTTCTCCATTTTGTAAGCTTTGCTACAAGCCAATCCCATACAAAATACAACAATTTCAATGCCATACAAAATGGCACAACGATTGCTTTAGCTTAATCAAACAAAGCTATTGGTCAAGCCGATGAAATCAACTAAAGACATTGCCGCGCTGCTGGACGAACCTGCCTGTGAGCATAACAAGAAGGAAAAATCCGGTTGCGCCAAACCCAAACCCGGCGCTTCTGCAGGCGGCTGCGCTTTTGACGGTGCGCAGATTGCATTGCTGCCGATTGCCGATGTCGCGCATATCGTCCACGGGCCGATTGCTTGTGCGGGCAGTTCCTGGGACAACCGGGGCACGCGCTCTTCCGGAGCGGATTTATACCGCATCGGCATGACCACCGATTTGACTGAGCAGGACATCGTGATGGGACGCTCGGAAAAACGCTTGTTCCATGCCATCAAGCAAGCGATAGATACTTACTCACCGCCCGCCGTGTTTATTTACAACACCTGCGTCCCGGCCTTGGTCGGTGATGACATTAACGCGGTGTGCAAGTCCGCCCAGGAGCGCTGGGGCGTTCCGGTGGTGCCGATTGATTCTGCCGGATTTTACGGCACCAAGAATCTGGGCAACCGCATTGCCGGCGACGCCATGGTTAATCATGTGATCGGCACCCGCGATCCCGACCCCTTGCCGTTAACCGTTCAACGCGCGGAAATAAAGATCCATGACGTTAACCTGATCGGCGAATACAACATCGCCGGTGAGTTCTGGCATGTGTTGCCGCTGTTCGATGAACTGGGTCTGCGCATCTTATGCACACTGTCCGGCGATGCGCGGTTCCGCGAAGTGCAAACCATGCACAAAGCCGAAGTCAATATGATGGTTTGCTCGAAAGCGATGATCAACGTCGCTCGTAAATTACAACAAAAGTACGGCACGCCGTGGTTTGAAGGCAGTTACTACGGCATTACCGACACCAGCCAATCGTTAAGAGATTTCGCCAAAGTGCTTAACGATGCCGACTTAACAGAACGCACCGAGGCGCTGATACAGCGCGAAGAAACCCGGATCAGGAAAGAACTGGAGCCGTGGAAAGCGCGCCTGAAAGGCAAACGGGTGTTGCTGTTTACCGGCGGCGTAAAAAGCTGGTCGGTGATTTCCGCGTTGCAGGATTTGGGCATGGTGGTGGTTGCGACCGGCACCAAAAAATCCACCGAAGAAGACAAGGCCAGAATCCGTGAATTGATGGGCGAAGATACGGTGATGATCGACGACGGCAGCCCAAGAGCATTGCTGAAAATCGTCCATGACTACAAGGCCGACATCCTGATCGCCGGCGGTCGCAACATGTACACCGCGTTGAAAGCCAAGGTTCCGTTTTTGGATATTAACCAGGAACGCGAATTCGGTTATGAAGGCTACCAAGGCATGCTGGAGCTGGTGCGCCAACTGGCATTGACGATTGAAAGCCCGGTATGGGAGGCGGTTAGAGCGCCTGCGCCGTGGAAAGTCAAAAATAAGGAAAAAAGCTTATTTGAATCCCCTCATCCCAACCTTCTCCCTCAGGGAGAAGGAGCTCCCACTCTTAATTCAGCAGTATCAAATATTGACGAGGAGGCGAGCAATGGCTGACATCCTGAAAAGAAACAAAGCGCTATCGGTCAATCCGCTGAAAGCCAGCCAACCGATAGGCGGCTCGCTGGCGACATTGGGTTTTAATCGCGCCATGCCGATGCTGCACGGCTCGCAAGGCTGCACCGCATTTGCCAAAGTGTTTTTTGTACGCCACTTCAGGGAACCTATTCCGTTGCAAAGTACGGCAATGGATCAAGGCAGTTCGGTGATGGGAGCGGACGAAAATGTGCGCGAGGGCATTCTTACCATTGCCGAAAAATCCCGCCCTGCCCTGATTACTATTTTGACTACCGGTTTGGCAGAAACACAAGGCGCTGATGTACACCGGAATGTCAGGGAATTTAGGGAAGCTAATCCGGAATTTGCCGATATTGCAGTTGTCGCGGTTAATACCCCGGATTTTACCGGCAGCGTCGAAACCGGTTTTGCGGCGACTCTGACTGAAATTATTCGCGCTTTGGTACCGGATGCCAAGGAGGCCGGAACTTATCCCGGCAAACGAAAGCGCCAGGTCAATGTCCTGGTCAATTACATGCTGACACCAGGCGATCTCGAAGCGCTTCGGGATATTTTCGAGCAATTCCAGCTCAGGCCGGTTTTCGTACCGGATATTTCCGATTCGCTGGACGGCTGTTTGACCGATGAAGATTTCAGCCCTGTCACTATCGGCGGCACCCTGATATCTGAAATGGCGACGCTCGGCGATGCGCTGGCGACGGTGGTTATCGGCCCATCGCTAACCAAAGCGGCGGAATTGCTGGAACAAAAAACCGGCGTACCGACCTATGCCCTCGATCATCTTTACGGCTTGAAAGCCAATGATGCATTGATTTCCGCATTGGCTGAAATCAGCGGTCACGATGTGCCTGAGCGCATTGAACGGCAGCGCTCGCAGTTACAGGACGCCATGCTCGACACGCATTTTATGCTCGGCCAATTACGTATCGCCATTGCCGCCGATGCGGATTTACTGAATGCGTTTGTCGATCAGGTTCAGGAAATGGGTGCGGAAGTCGTTGCCGCGGTCACTTCCTGCAACGTGCCGCTGTTGGCGCGAATCCCCGTCGCCAGCATCAAAATAGGCGACCTTGAAGACATGGAATTGATCGGCAAAGCCAACAAGGTGCAACTGGTGATCGGCAATTCTCACGCTGTCGATACCGCCGAACGGCTGGGCACGCCTATTTTGAGAGCCGGGTTCCCGTTGTACGACATTATCGGCGGCTACCAGAAAACCTGGATCGGTTATCGCGGCTCCCGGCAAACGCTGTTTGATCTGGCCAACCTGGTCATCAATTTTTCGCATGAAGAAATTCCGATTTACCGCTCGGTGTACGCCCAAAAACCCGCCAGCGAACTAACAGACTACCCGCTGTCATGTCATTAACAAGACGCATGCACATAGTGCAAAGCACTGATGAGAGGAAGTTTATGGAAACCGCATTAAAAATAGCGTTTGCCACGACCGATATGGAAACGGTAAACCAACATTTCGGCTCGGCCAAATCCTTCGCGATTTATGCGGTGGATATGGACGACGCGCAATTGCTGGAAGCCGCCCAATTCGGCGAACTCAGCCAGGACGGCAATGAAGATAAGCTGTCGGTCAAGATCGAATTACTGGATGGCTGTGCGGCGGTGTATTGCCAAGCCATTGGCGGTTCGGCCATTAACCAACTGATCACCAAAAACATACAGCCGGTCAAGGTCCATGAAGGCGGCAAGATTAAAGACCTGATCGTTGACCTGCAAAATGAGATGAAAGCTGGGCCCTCCAGTTGGCTGGCAAAGGCGATTAATCAGCATAAGAGTCCCGATCCTCAGCGCTTTAATCAAATGGAAGATGAAGGCTGGGATGAGTGATATTTCATCAACGCCGGGCGGGGCATGTTGCCCCGTCCGAAACGTTTAGCGTAACCACTTTGCTTTGGTATATAGCGGAAACGTTAGGAACGGGGTTGCAAACCCCGTCCCGCCTAGGAGACTGTCGGATTTAGCAGTGCAAAAAGTGTTAAAATAACCCTATCGAAACACCAAATCAAAAAACAAAAATGGCTACCCAATTCATCCTGATTGATCGCGATACCCCCTACATTCTGCCCCCGTGTGTTCAGGATTATTTGCCTGAAGATCATATGGCCCGTTTTGTTGTCGAGATTGTCGATCAACTGGATTTACGGACGCTATCAGCCGTCTATGCGGGCAAAGGAAAGCGCCCCTATCATCCGGCGATGCTGTTGGCGTTGCTGTTCTACGGTTACGCGACCGGCGTATTTTCCAGTCGCAAACTGGAGAAAGCCACTCATGACTCGATGGCCTTTAAATACATCTGCGCCAACGAAAACCCAGATCACGACACCATCAACAGCTTTCGCAAGCGCTTTGGCAAAGAGATCGAAAGCCTATTTGTCGAGATATTGGTACTTGCACAAACCTTGGGGCTGCTTAAGCTGGGTACGGTGAGCCTGGACGGCACCAAGATTAAAGCCAATGCCAGCAAGCATAAAGCCTTGAGCTGGGATTACGCCAATCAACTGGAAGCCCAGTTCAAACAGGAAGTTGAAACCTTGATGAAACTGGCTGAAGCCGCCGACAATTCCCCGCTTCCAGAAGACATGGATGTACCCAAGGAACTCAAACGCCGCCAAGACCGTTTAGCAGTGATTGCCAAAGCCAAACAGGAAATCCAGGCCCGTGCCAAGGCGCGTTACGCGCAAGAAAAGGCCGAGTATGACGAAAAGCAGGCTAAGCGTGAACAACACCTGAGTGAAACCGGCAAGAAAATGGGCGGCAAAGCCCCCCAAGCGCCTACCGATGCGCCTCAAGGTAAAGATCAAGTCAGCCTGACCGATGAAGAGTCCCGCATCATGCCGACCCCTAATGGTTTTGAACAAGCCTATAACGCCCAAGCCAGTGTTGATATTGCCACCCACCTGATCGTTGCTCATCACATCACCCAACACACCAACGACAAACAAGAAATCGAACCGGCCTTAGCCAAACTGGAACAGCTCCCGGAATGCTTGGGGAGTGTTGACAACCTGTTGGCCGACACCGGCTACTTCAGCCAAGCCAATGTAAAGGCGTGTGCTGATGCAAAGATAAAACCGTACATCGCCCAAAAGCGGCAAAGCCATAACCAAGCCCTTGACGCCCGGTTTCAGCATCAGCCGGAAATAGGCGAAAGCACCTTACCGCCGGTTGAGGCCATGACCCATCGCTTAACAACCAAAGCGGGCAAAGCACTCTACGGCAAGCGAAAATCTACTGTCGAAACCGTGTTTGGCATCATTAAACACGTCCAGGGATTCAGGCAATTCCAGCTTCGAGGCCTGGAATCCGTCCAAAGTGAATGGAATTTAGTCTGTATAGGCTGGAATTTAAAAAGAATGCATGTATTAAGAGGGTGAGAGAGGAAAAAGAGCATTGAGCTGCCCATAAAACAGAACTATGGGCATTAAAAATCCCAATAAACCACTTTTTTAAATTTTAATCGTGATTAAGTGGGGAGGCTCGCTCTATTAATCCGACAGCCTCCTAGGGGTAGCATATAGAAATGCATGTTGCTTAAACACGGGACGCGGCGCGTCCGACACCGCATTCCCACGCAGCGCGTGGGAACGAGAATAAATTT
Organism: Methylobacter tundripaludum SV96; assembly: GCF_000190755.2. Lineage (GTDB taxonomy): Bacteria > Pseudomonadota > Gammaproteobacteria > Methylococcales > Methylomonadaceae > Methylobacter_A > Methylobacter_A tundripaludum. The sequence continues at coordinate 324,819 of NZ_JH109153.1, forward strand.
ATCACTTAACGGAGAAATAAACATGGCCATTGCTGCATTAGTCGTACAAGAAGACGATACCAATCTAGGTTCCGACATCGTCAAAGACATGATCAAACAATTACGCGCGATTGATACTTACGATACCTATGAAGGTTGGTCGGAAGCAAAAATCATCGACCCTATCGTGCTGACCAAAGAACGCAAAAAGAACATCCCGGTGATCGGCGATCCTGATGAAATCACCATTGCCCGCTTAAAAGCCTATTACAACTCATTGGCGACGCTGATTGAGAAAAAAACCGGCCTGATGGCTGCACCGATGGTTCATCTCAGCCACGAAGGCTTTGGCCGCGCGTTAATCATGGTCGGCAAGCTGATTGTGGTCGATAAAATCTTGCGCGATACCCATCGTTTCGGCTTCTCAAGCCTGGAAGACCTGCGCGAAAAAAGCGACCAAACCATCGAAAAAGCGCTGGGATTAATCGAAAAATACAATGCGGCTGCAACCGACTAAGGAGGCGCTTATGTCTGAAGAATTGAAAAAACTGGAAAAAGAAGTCAAAAAGACCAAACGCTTGGCCAATGAGCAAGCGATGGTATTGCATGACCTAATTGAAGACAGCTTGCCCGAAGGATACGGTGATCTGCTGGGTATCGCCCAAGCGACTTACGATGCCTGCAAAGCCTGGGATGAAGCCAACCAAAAACTAATTGCCGCGCAAACTGAAGCGGCCTGAGCAGGAGAATAGCCATGTCTGATTTTGTAACCGGCGTTACCTTTGGCGGCACGGAGTGGACGCCCGCTTACGTCACCGACATCAATCAAAAAACCTGCATCGGTTGCGGCCGCTGCTTTAAAGTCTGCCCGCGCGATGTTTTCGATTTGGTGGAAAAAGCCGAAGCCCTCGACCCGGATGACTTTGATGACGATTACGGCGATTTTGAAGACGATGACGACAACAGCATGGTCATGAGTTTAAAGAACAAACTCGATTGCATCGGCTGCGAAGCGTGCTCCAAAGTGTGCCCAAAAAGCTGTTTTACCCACGAACATAAACAAGCTGCGTAAAGGCTCAGCCATCAATCGCAATGGAACGCTGATGACGCAGATGAATATGATGAACACAGATAAAATCTTATTTAATCATAATTATCAGCGTCGCCTAGAGGCGCCTACTTTTGGCATCTGCGTTCCATTTTCTAACCGCTGAATAATTTTTTTAAAAGGATCACAATCATGCCCAGACCCGAAAAACATGTATTTGTATGCACCCAAAACCGTCCGCAGGGACATCCCAGGGGTTCCTGCGCCAGCAGCGGTTGCGCCGAAATCATGAATGAATTCATGAACGAAATTCAAGCCCGCAACCTGTTTGAAAAAATCGCCCTGACCAACACCGGCTGCATGGGGCCTTGCATGATGGGTCCCAGCGTTCTGGTTTACCCTGAAGGGATTATGTACGGCAAGCTGAAAAAAGATGACGTAAAAACCATCATCGAGCAGCATCTGCTCGGCGGCGAACCGGTTGCCGAGCTGATGGTTCCTGCCGAGATCTGGTAATGGGCTCAGTTGCGTTTGTAGAGGAACGGGTGATGTTTAGCCCGAATATGCCCAACGAAGTTAATAATCTTCTGCAAGCGGCGGTCGCCGCAAGCTCGGTTGACCCGAGCCGCGCGGAAAACCTGTTTTTACAAGCGCAATCGCTGGACAGCCATTGTTTGCAAACCTATTTTGCGCTGTATAAGTTTTATTTTTTTCAAAAGCGTCTCGTTGATGCGGAACGGATTGTTTTGGCAGGTCTGGAAGAGGCGGCAAAACAAGGCGGCTTTCCCAACGACTATCGTAGACTGGTTCAAAGCCGGCCAGAATGGAACTTGTATGCCAATGACAGCACCTTGTTTTATTTGTACACACTGAAGGCCTTAGCATTTATCAAGCTCAGGCAAGGTTTTACCACTGACGCGCAGCTTGTTTTGTCGCACCTGCAACAACTGGACCCCAAAGACCTTTCGGGCGCGTCGGTCATTATGGATTTAGCCGCGGGGATTACCGAGTCATGAATTTATCCGAACACATCGCTATAAACCGTCAGCTGGCTGAATGCGTCTGTCAGCGGCTGACTGAAGAAATCAACGAACTGGGTTTTACTGAAGCGGACATTCGTCACTATCCGCGCTACGATGATGCCGATTTTGTACTCATCAAAGACCCTTATGCCGGAGCGGATAACTTAGCCTGCTATTGGTACGATGAGCCTAAAAAACAGCGCATCGGCAGGCTTCAGTTCAATAGCGACGGCACCTTTTACGCAGAGTACGATGTCGTCAAGCCGCATCCGACCAAGACCCGTCGCTTTGTCGAGGGCGTCACCGCCTGGGGCAAAGCCGAACAGATTAAATCCGAAGCCAAGTTGCTGGAAATGCCCGAATAGCCGCTATGGAAAATCCGGCGCGAATTTATGAGCTGTTGCTGGATTATGCCGGTAGCGATACGCAAGTCACCGAATTAAGCATCGGTCCGGTTTGGACGGTTTGTAAAGCACAGCATACAGGCTTGGCGATGAGCCCCGGCCTTCCCACCCGCACCTTATCGTGGCCGGGTACCTTGGCCGGTAGAACATTGGCGGAATTGGCCGGATGGATTACCGATTGGGAGCCTTACAAGGCGACGGTTGCCATGGCGGCTATTAATTGCAGCTTAAACCGCTATGAACTGCCGTCAGGCATAACTCTGTTGCCAGCTCCCGACAGCGCCAATCTGGCTGTTTTCGATCATTTCCTGCCCCGGCTGCAAGGCAAAAAAGTCGTTGTTATCGGCCGTTATCCGGGCATTGAACGCTATGCCGACCAGGTCAACCTCAGCATCATCGAACGGCAGCCCATGCCGGGCGACTATCCCGATCCCGCCTGCGAATTTTTATTGCCCGACGCCGACTGGGTATTTTTAACGGCCAGTTCCATTACCAATAAAACTTTCCCGCGTCTGGCCGAGCTTGCTCAACACGCCACCACCGTATTGATGGGCCCGACCGTGCCGTGGTTGCCCGAACTGCATGAATTCGGCATTGACTATCTGGCCGGTGTTGAAGTGATTGATCCCGTAAAGCTGCATCAAACTGCGGCGGAAGGCGGCGGGGTGCGCATTTTTGACGATGCGGTGCGTTACCGGATTGTCGACTTAACGCCCGGTAACAGCATGATGTGGCTGAAGAGCCAGATAGCTCAGGACTATACGAGCAGACAGCTGCTGACCCTGGCTATGGAGCGATGGTACAGCACCGGCAACAAAGGCCGGTTTCCTGAATTTAACCGGCTCAATCAAGTAACGGCCAAGCTTTCGCGTATGGATAGCAGTTATAAGCGGCTGTGGGATGTCAGCAACGCGCTCCCCGAATCGAGTTAATGCAAGCTAAAAATTTTTCACCACGAAGACACGAAGAACACGAAGTTATATCGTTCCCACGCTCCGGCGTCACTGCCATTAAGTTAAGAAATACGCTGGTTCCCAAGCTCCTGCTTGGGAACCCAGATGACGAAGCTTTAGCTTCGCGAGACGGGAAGCTGGAGCTTCCCACACCGAATTCCCAAGCTGGAGCTTGGGAACTAGCGCCCACCAGCACACCAGCACACCAGCGATCCCCTCACTGAAATGTATGGTTTACGACAATTACGTACAAAATAAATTTGAGTTGTTAGGTTAAACATCTATAACCACGACAATCAAGTCACAAAAACACTCCTACCCTGCTGTTTTTAAATAAATATATAGCGACATTCTAACATGGCATAAACCCTGCTTTATCAAGGTTAATACTAAAATTTACACATTACCCATCCGGAGAAAAAACAATGCTACTCGAAACCTATCAAGATAAAGGCTTATTAACTGTCACTTTGGTCAACGGTCAAACCGGCACTGCGGGTGTTTATGCTTATCGCGGCGACCTGGTTTTAAAAGAAGGATCGCTACGCGAAGGTTCAACAACCGACCGCAGACCGCCTGAAGCCTTGTTGATTCATTCAGCCTTGATCGTTGAAAACGACAAGATCAAATTTATCAACGGCCTGTTGCCTACGCTCGATTTGTTACCCGTTCTTGTCGAAAAATATAAAGCCGATCTTGCCGAAGACTGCATCGCTTTAATCTATGTAGAAAATATCGGTAAAGGCTTGCAGGTCGAACTGGAAGGCGTTACCTATAAATTAATGCCTTTCAAGGAAGGCTTGGTCTGGAATGAATTGCTCGAAGAATTATATATTGAGAAAAGCGAGCTGAAGGGTCAATCCGCTGAAGATAAGGTCGCCATCGCTTACGCGGCAGCCAAATCGTATACCCCGAAGACGCCGCTCGTTTCATTTGCCGAAGCCGAAGACAACACTATCGAAGTGATTAAAGACGCGGCAGTAGGCGCAATTTAAGATTGTGATTATTGCCCTTCTGAACCTCCTGCTTAAAAGATAATTTTCCGCTTTTCACTGATGCTGACAACACTGCCGGGATTTAAACGCCCGTCAGTGTTGTACAGCCACCCCGCTTCATTATTCAACGCATTGATAGAGAGATCCTATGAAACTTCAGATTGAGCGCAAGTATGTCGAAGCCATGGTCAGTGAGTTTCCGGGGCTGGCGGCATTGAATGATCAATTGCGTTTCGGCAATAAAGCCGAGGTGTCATTCAAGCAACTGTCCAACACCGAGCTGAGTTTTTTGCAGTCGCTTTACAAAAATGCCGGGACTGAAATGCAAGGCCATGTCGCGTTGCTTTCAACGCTGCAAAAAGCGATGAACGACGATACCGTCAAGTTTGAAGAACACGACCTGGAACTGCTGCTACCCGCAATTGCCCGTTATCTTATCAATGACGCGATACGCGGTTGGTTATTCCAGACCAACGTTGCCGGAAAACCCATGGCCTACGTGGTCACCCGGCTGGACTTTACGCCTTCGGGCGAGGAAGAAACCGGACGGGTCACGCTTGAACTCAAAGCCAATGCCAAAGGTAAAGTGGCGACCTCAACCCTTACTATCCGCGCCCGGGACATTGCCGATAAAACGGTCACGGAAATTTTCGTCGCCAAAGGCTTTCTTAAAGAAACGCCTGAACTTATCGCCACTTATGACGATGCCGCCGGACGTTATTTCGAATGGTGCGGCCAGTCCGGCACACAGTTTTTAGGCAAAGGCACCGGATTTTATGCCGAAGATCCCACCGCTTCGCATCGCAGCACCGATTGGGCGCGCAAGGATGTCGTGGTTTTGTCTACCGAAGGCGGGACTGCGCGCCTGGTTAATGATGAAAGCATCCTCAGCGAGCGCGCCTTATCGGTGGATGCCAAAGGCGACATTCTTGCCAAGTATTTACGCAAAGCCGCCAAAAGCAATCGCTATGACCTCAAGATCGAAAATGAAGTTGAAGCATCGGAAAAAGAAATCCCCAAAGGCCTGTTTACCGAGCTGCCGGTACATTGCTACCTGCTGATGTTTCATCTGGAACTGCATCATCATTTATGGGTGCATGTGAATGACATCAAGCCTTATCGCTATCAACCGGAATTAAAACAAAAGCTGATTCTTCGCGAAGAACAGATTGATCTGATCGATATTCTTACCGCCGAAATGGATGTCCTGATGGATGACATTATTGAAGGCAAGTCGGGCGGCACCACGGTGCTGTGCGCAGGGCCAGCCGGAGTGGGTAAAACCTTGACTGCCGAAGTCTATTCCGAAATTATCAAACGCCCGCTGTACCGCGTGCATTCCGGGCAATTGGGACTCAACGTCGGCGAGATGGAAAAAGCCTTAAAAGACGTATTAACCCGCGCTCAGCGCTGGGGCGCGGTGATGCTGATCGACGAGGCGGATGTTTACATCAAGCGGCGCGACAATAATATCGCGATGAATGCGGTCGTCGGGGTATTTCTACGGGTGCTTGAATATTTCAACGGCTTGCTGTTTTTGACCACCAATCGTGTGGATGACATTGATGAAGCCATTGTTTCCCGTTGTATCGCGTTGATTAAGTATTATCCGCCGGACGCCGATGCACGCCGCCGAATCTGGCAGGTCATGATCGAGCAATTCGAGCTGGATGTTGATGCTGATTTAATTAATCAATTAGTGGATAGCTTCCCGGAAGCGACAGGCCGCGATATCAAAGGGCTTTCCAAACTGGTCGCCAAGTTTTGCCAACACAAAAAAGTAACGCCGACCTTGGATGTATTCAAGCGTTGCTCGATATTCCGGGGCATGGATCTGGAAAAGTCCGCAGAAAGTGCACTAAATCAGGGCAGTTAACCAACACAAATAGCTGCGTTTGGTGCAAATGTTATAGTGGTTATCACTAAAATAGACTCAACCAATTGAAATAAAAGAGAATTAAATGTTGGCACTATTACTGCATATATAATTTACATAGTTTGTTTCGTTTGCATAGCCTTTCCTGAGCGTTGTACCTTCCGCGCCCTATTTTCTCGACTAGGGCGCTTTTTTTTGCCTGAAATATCTCGCCAACCCCAGAAAGCGCGCACTGTTCAAAATTATGGCAACTAATTTGCTAGAGTAATTTGTATAGCATCTATATAGCCCTTAACGCTAACAAATAGAGCCACTAACGACATTTAATAGTAACAAAATCTATTTTATTGTTAGTTTTACTACAACCTTCGCATCCTGTTGAGGAATGACCTTCCGAGTCATTAAACTGCCATGAAATACAAAACAATCTCCATTGCCGATTCCGAACAATTGATTAAAGAGTCCAAGCCTATGATCCTGGACTGTAGGGACATGAAAGATTACAGGGCGGGACATTTGGAAGACGCTCTGCACGTTCATGAAGGCTTAAAAGATTCATTGGTTAAGCGCGGCGATAAGCAGCGCAGCCTGTTGATTTATTGCTATTACGGCCATGCCAGCGAGCACCTTGCCGAATTTTTCAGCGATTTCGGCTTCAAGGATGTCTATAGTCTGGAAGGCGGTTATTCCGGCTGGAAAGAAAAACATCAGGAAGCGTGATGAAGCCTGAAATACGGGATTGGTTGCAAAACAACTATTTCTCTGTAGCCCGGCCGGTTTTAAAGAACAGTGACAACATTTATCCGTTGATATTGGCAAGCCGGCAAGGCCGTAGCGATGTAGTCCGTTTTTTGATCGAACAGAATGCAGCGCCGGACGTTATCGATCAATACGGCAATAACGCATTGTGGGCGGCGTGTTATGCCGATAACAGCGACTGTATCGATGCCCTGATTCAGGCAGGCGTCGATATTAATCATCAAAACTCCGCCTCCGGCGCTACCGCCTTGATTTTTGCGGCATCCAGCGGCAGGGAAAAAGTTGTCGAACAACTATTGGCGGCCGGCGCCGATCCAGACCTTAAATCGCACGACGATTTCACTGCGCTGGATTTAGCCTCCACCCGAAAAATACTCAAATTATTATCCAAGCTTGTTAAATCAGGAGATTAAAATGGAAGCATTGCCCCGTGAACTAGCCTTACGCATTGCCTTAGCCTCACGCATCCTGCCCGGTATCGACGTACCCAGGCTGCTGGAAATATTACACGAGCGAGTCGGCTCGCCGCTGGATGATGAAAAATTAAAATCCATCACCGTCACCAATCTTAAAACCGGTTTAGGCAGCCTGGACGGCGAAGAGGACGGCGAGGACATCGGCATCGGTCTTGCCAATATCAAACTGGCGGTGCGTTACCTGTGGGGCGACGAGGCCGAAGATGAAGACCTGCCGGAAATATTGCCTTATAAAGACGGCGATATGCCGGACTCTATCCGCGTCGCCATCGGTTCAAACAGCGGCGCGTTGATTAACGGGCATTTCGGTTCCTGCATCCGTTTTCTGGTTTATCAGTTATCGCAGGATGATTACAAACTGGTTGATATACGCTCGACGATTGAAGCCGACAGCAGCGAGGACAGAAACCTGTTTCGCGCCAATTTGATCAAAGACTGTCATGTCATGTTCGTGCAATCCATCGGCGGCCCGGCGGCGGCTAAAGTGATACGCGCCGATATTTACCCGATCAAGATCCCCGATGTCACCGAAGCGGTCGATCAGTTAAAGGAATTTCAAAAAGTCTTCGATGCGCCGCCGCCGTGGTTTGCCAAAGCCCTGGGGCGCTCGGCTGAAGAACGGGTCAGGTTTACGCATGATGAGGTTTGTTAAGACGCACTGAACTCAAGTAGGGCGGACAAAAAACCGCCCTACCCGCTCCTCTATCCCTCCAATCCATCGTGGAGGGCCGCTATGTAATTCACTTAGGCCCTTAACATGACAGATTGGACTTTAGACCGGGAGGCGCAACTCGCCTATTCCTACGACCGTTTCGCGCAAGCCAAGATTTTTGTGTTTCGTAAATGGTGCGAGCAGGCTGCCGAACGGCATGTGCTTCCTCCAGCCGATCTTTCCGGATCGTGCAAATACGGCAGCCTGTTCATGAATCAGGTGTTCGGCGGCTCGATCTGCGGCCACTATCAGCATCAATACAATATCATCGGCGGACGTATAGTCGATCTCAGTCACGATGCCATCGATGTCGGCAGCATCAAAAACCCCTACCTTCATGAACCCGATTTCTTCGCTATCCCGGAAAAACAGGCCTCGCTAAATAACTGCCTGCCGCGCGTCAAACACTGGGTCGCCCAATTTTTAAAGGAAATCGAAAGTGCCGAAGACAAGTAGGCTATGTACCGGGTTCAAACGTTACTGTTGACCCAGCGCACAATATCCGCAGCGCTCATCGCGCCTGACATGCGGGCTATTTCGCGGCCGGATTTGAATATGACCAGCGTAGGAATGCTGCGAATATTAAATTGCCCGGCAATATCCTGTTCCTGCTCGGTATTGAGTTTGGCCAAACGCACCTTGGGTTCAAGTGCAGCAGCCGCTTGGGCATAGGCTGGAGCCATCATCTTGCACGGCCCGCACCAGGACGCCCAGAAATCGACCACCACAGGAATATCATTACGGGCAATGTGCTGTTGAAAATTGCGGCCGGTTAATTCCAAAGGATGCCCGGTAAACAAAGCCTCTTTGCATTGACCGCAACGGGGATGTTGGCTCAAGCGCTCGGACGCTATACGATTTACCGCATGGCAATGGGGGCAAACAATGTGCAAAGTAGTCATGGGATGGCCTTGTTGTTGAGTTTGGTTATTGACGATATGAGGCCGTCAGCTCTAAAACTCAACTTTATAAAGTCATCACCCGCCAAACCCTGCCAAGAACCGGCTGAATTCATCAATTAACTGTGGCATCGCACTGAGCATCCGGTGATCGGTATCGTATAGATTCAAACGGACGCGGTACTTTCGGCAAAACCGAAAGGCATTTTCCGGCGGAACAATATCGTCCTGCCAGCCGTGGAATACCCGAATATCTTCAGCCGTCGGTGTAAACTCGGTTTGCCGGTAGCCGGGCAGATAAAACGCGGGCGCCAACAGGAAAAGTCCCTTGGGTTTAATCGATTCCGAGGCCACGGTTGCAACATAAGCGCCCATGCTGGAGCCGATTAATACGACTTCATCGTAGCCGGATAAATCCATCGCCAGCAGTTGCTCGACCCGCTTATCAGGATCCGAATGTTCTTGGTAATCCGGACTTTCAAACGCATAGCCGTAGCTTTTGGCAACCTCGGCAAATTGCACGGTCTTCTCGCCCCAAGGTATGCTGTCTTTCCCGTGATTGTAAATAACTACTTTTTTCATATCGGTAACCGCCAAGATTAATTGATTGTTCGCGAATGGTATTACAATCAGGCATCCTTGTTACGGAATTCTATAGCCCATGCTTACCAAAACAACCTTCAAGCCCGCCTGGTGGTTATGCAACAGCCATTTACAGACGCTTTATCCGGCCTTATTAAGAACAACGCCTAATCCGCCCGATTATCGCCGCGAAAGATTAACGACTCCCGATCATGATTTTATCGACATCGATTATTGCGGAACCGGTAACCAGCCGCTGATTATGCTGATCCACGGCTTAACCGGCAGCTCGCAATCGGACTATATCAAAGGTTTGCAAAGCGTCTTGCTCAAACAAGGCTTTCGCAGTGCCGCGCTTAATTTCCGCGGCTGTAGCGGCGCATCCAATAACAAAGCGCGTTGTTATCATTCAGGCGAAACGGAAGATATTGATTTTCTGTATCAAACTTTGCGCCAACGCGAACCCGAAACGCCTTTAGGCGTCGTAGGTTTTTCATTAGGCGGCAATGTGCTTTTAAAGTGGCTGGGCGAACAAGGCGACCGGTTAAATCTGTTTGCCGCGGTCGCGGTTTCGGTGCCGTTGCTGCTGGGAATTTGCTCGACAAAACTGGATAACGGTTTTTCAACCTTCTATCGCTTCAATTTACTGAGAGAGTTAAAAGCCTATATGCGCGTCAAACTGCTGCATCTTGAAAGCATAGGTCAAGCTCAAGAAGCCATGAAGATCAAGGAACTGGGCGATTTGTCGACAATCAAGTCGTTCTGGCAATACGACGATCGGGTCGTAGCCAAATTGCATGGCTTTGACGATGTACACGACTATTACCGACGCTCCAGTTCCAGGCAATATCTCAAATCGATCTCGGTGCCCACGTTAGTGATCCAGGCCGTTGACGATCCGTTTATGACCCAAGAAGTGCTGCCCAACCTGAATGAAATATCGCCCTGTGTACAATTGGAATTGACCCAACACGGCGGTCATGTAGGCTTCATCTCAGGATTAATCCCCTTTAAACCGGAGTATTGGCTGGAACAACGGATACCGGAATTTTTGATCAGATACGCCGTTGCAAGTGTAAGTAAAGCGTAAGGCCCGCTAATACGGATACGGCCTTAAAAATGAAAATGGCCGCAGATTTAGCTGCGGCCATTCAGGGAAAGCAAGATCATTTATGCCGCGCATTGACAGACTCATACGCATTTTTTTACCCGACATAAAGCCGACCTTAGTCGAAGATTAACGCAACAGATCCAGCGCCTTTTCAGCGGCTTTTGCTTTAACTTTGCTCTTGACTGCCTTAGTGGATTTGGGCGCACTTTCAACCTTTTCTTTACCGGCTTTTAATACTTCAACGGCTTTTTTTGTCTCTTCCGGCGTTGCTTGATCGACCTTTTTCTCAACTGATTCCTTCAGCGTTTCTTTCAATTGATCTTTAACCGCATCAGGCGCGTTTTCTACGCCTTTTTTTAAATTTTTGGCATTTTCCAGCGTTTGGTTGGCAGACTCGGCCTTTTTAACAGCGTCCGGCGCTACGACTGTAGCGGTATCTTTAGCCGCTTGTTTTGCCACACCTTCGAGCAAACCCTGCTCGGCAAACACTGAGCTGGAAACCAATAAAAATGAACCGAATAAAATCGCTTTGTTTCGCATGTGAGCATCCTTCAATGAATTGTGATTTGAGGCTAAAGAATACTACAGCGAATCTGAACCGGTCATTAACAAAATGATTCGTTTAATCCTTGTTCGATGCTGAACCGTTCAGCGGGTTGCTTTCCTCTCGTTCCGGCAGGAAACCGCCTGCCTGCATAGTCCACAAACGATAATAAACACCCTGTTGCGCCAAGAGTTGATCATGTCCGCCGTCTTCTACGATGCGCCCTTGATCGAATACCAAAATCCGGTCCAAATGCGCAATCGTAGACAAACGGTGCGCAATGGCAATGACCGTCTTGCGGCCCATCGCGCGGTCGAGGTTTTCCTGAATGGTACGCTCGGTGACCGAATCCAGACTGGACGTGGCTTCATCCAGAATCAGAATCGGCGCATCTTTCAACATCACCCGTGCAATCGCAATGCGCTGACGCTGGCCGCCGGATAATTTGACCCCGCGCTCGCCAACCAAGGAATCGTAACCTTCAGGCATCACCTTGATAAACTCATCGGCATGCGCCATGCGCGCCGCCGCCTCAATGGCTGTATCATCCGCCGCCAAGCGACCGTAACCGATGTTTTCTTTCAGGCTGCGATGAAACAAACTGGGGTCTTGCGGGATTAAACTCACCTGCTCATGCAGCGAATCCAGCAAAACCTGCTGAATATCCATGCCGTCAATCAGGATCCTGCCGCTTTGCAGCTGATAGTTGCGTAACATCAGGCTGACGAAAGTCGATTTTCCGGAACCGGAAAAGCCGACCAACCCGACCCTCTGCCCCGGCTCGATGACGACATTCAAGCCGTCGAACACCGGCTGACCTGGCTCATAACTAAAACACACATTACGAAATTCAATCCGGCCCTGGCTGATTTCCAGCGGCAACGCGCCCGGCACATCGACAATTTCATGCGGCTGAACGATGGTTTCCACACCGTTTGCAACATTGCCCACATATTCGAAAAACTCCAAAAAGCGCCGGGTCAGATTGCGCGCATCGCTGATAATCAGTAAAGCCAGCCCGATGCTCATGGTGAAATCGCCGACACCGATCAAACCACTGTCCCACAACGTCAACGCATAGTACACCGTGCCGACTTTGAGCATGGCGGCGGCAGTAAACTGGAACCAGCGCACCCGTTCCATATACCAAAAAGTGCGACGCCCGGCCTGGACTTCCGTTTCCAAAAAACCGTCCAGAAACTCCCGCTCAAAATGCAAGCGTGCAAACAACTTGGCATTCAGGATGTTGGTCACCGCATCGACAATCTTGCCGTTTACCAGGCTGCGAGTCGCCGCGTAACCCTGCGCATAAGGCTGACAGCGCGTCGCCAGCCAATATGAAAGGCTCACATACGCGAACACCCAGCCCGCGACCAACAGGCCCAAGCCTTGATGCACGTTGAATAGCAGCCCGATAGAAACCGCGAAAGTGACCAGAATGGGCCAGAAATCGCACAGCACCGACCATGTCGTGTGATTGACGCTCATCGCCGTTTCGCTGATGCGATGGGCCAAAGCGCCCGCAAAATGACTGCCGAAATAACGCGGCGCATGATATTGCAGATAGGCGTACAAGGCTTTTGTAGTGCGCTGACGCAAACGCGGCCCCATGATAATCAATACCGCGCCGCTCCCCCGGCTAAACAGGATTTCCGCCACGTTCAAACCCGCCAACAGCAACAACGGCCCGCGTAGACTTTCCAGCACCGTCGCGCCTGACAAATGGGTCACGCCGTCCATAATGGCTTTAATCGCATAAGGCACCAGAATACTGCATGCCGCCTGCCCGGTTTCCAAAAGCATCATCAGGAAAATCCAGCCGCGAAAACCGGCTAAGCAGTACACAATAAACTTAACAATACCGGTGGGCAAAGGCGGGGCGTCTGCGGCTCGTTGAAAGGGCGCGTTGTTAGGCATGGTTCAAGAAATATCCAGGAAAGAACCGACATTATAATGGAAAGTGCGGCCTTGCAGGCTTTCCGGCGTCGCGTTAAATCATTGGAAGAATAAGAGACCGGCGCGCCTGCAAATGGCTTCGCCCTGCCCTGCAAACAAACGTATCAGCTGTCGATAATTTCCAGGCAGGCGGTCATCGTATGACGGATTATGAAAAACGTCATCGCTATCGGGTAAAGCATGTAGTGGCGGGTAATCAGCAGACTAATCAGCACAAACACCACAATCGTACCGATATTAAAATAGCTGTTTTTTTCCAGGTGTCGCAGGTGCCGGATAGATTCCAGGTCGAAATATTCACTCTTGTTGATCAAGGTTAGCGTCACGATTGAGGTTAACAACGCGAAATACAGCGGGAAGAAAAAGAACATCGGCGCATCGTAGTTGAACTCTTGCATCCAGTATGCATACCAGACTAACAGGCCGCTGGTGGCAAATCCGTCGTGCCAGATAACGGTGGGGGCTTTTTTAAAATAGCCCGCCAGCAAACTGGCAGCCATCAGCGCCAAGCCGACGCCCAAAGCTACCGGCGTGGCAAGTAGCGGTAGAAATTGGTTTTGGTTCTGTACCAGAGCCGCCAGAGACACGCTGCAAAGAATAAATCCGATCATGATCAAATATTGTGTGAATTTTCTCGGACTATAACACCCGACAGGACAGAAATCCAAAGCAATCAATTACCTAACCGGGTTGCAGTTGTTAGTATCGGGTATTGAAAGGGGTAATGCCGACTTTCAGCCAAAACAGGACTGTGAATATGAATTTAAGGATGGAGCTGAGTGATTTCCGTCACTAGGCGCAAACAATTCATCCCTCAGGGGGTATTTGTACGTATTGTAATTGCTATTAAAAGGGTTATTGTAAACCGTACTTAATTTAGATGAGTTCACCGTAATTCATGGGTAACTAGCTCAATTACATCGTAAGTCGCTCTACCTAATATGATTTTTCGAAATAACCAATAATTCAAAAATAGGAAATTCATGCACAATCAGAAGCAGTTCGAAAGGCAGCCTTGGGGCTGTTAGCAGCCCGCCCACTGCTTTACGGGGCGATACTTAGAGGAAAATAAAGCATGAAAACAAAATACGAAAACACAGTCTTTCATTTTTTAGCAACCTTCGGGTGTCTCATGTTACTCGTACCGTTTGCGCATGCAGACACCCAAACACCCTTGGACTGCCCGGGAGTAATCGTTGTCCAAGGTGGTTATAGTCTCACTGAAGATACAACCTGCGACACCGGCTTCCGTTGGCATGAGAACAATAAGTTTTTCAGCCTTAATGGATTCACCCTCACAACAGGCTCTATTTTAGTCGAAGGCGACCGCCTCACAATACGTAATGGGGCACTCCAAACCAACGGCATCAACTGGGCATTCGGCGATCACGGGACTCTGTTGAACCTCGCGATCACAAGCGCCGGCGCACCCCGCGGATTTTTTATTGAAGCTGGAAGCAACTTCACCGTAAAGAACAGTACCCTTACAAACATCCCCCATGTCGCCCTGTCTTTCTATTACGGTGACGGCGGGACGGTGAGGAACTCGAAGTTCACCGGAAATGGGTGGGCAATCAGTATCCAAAAAAGCAATGGTGTGCTGATTGAGCACAACAACTTCGTAGGCAACATTCGGGGGAGCAATCTCTGGGACGAAGACGGCGGAGGGGTCAACAACAACAAGATTCGCCACAACATCTTCCGGGAGAACAGGGTGGGCATCAACATGCTTGCGCTCCCCCAAAGTACAAGCATCTTTCCTGCGTTTGAGGGAAACCAGATCATAGGGAATCAGATAAGCCGCAGCAGCCACTCCGGGGCACTTATCGAGGTTGTTTGCGACGACTCATCTGTGCCACTAAGATGTCCTGCTCAGAATACGAACGTGAGCGGTAATCGTCTGAACCGTAACGGTTTTAACTCGCTCACGGGTTTGCCTGATGGCGCCGAGCCTGATGACGATGGAGTAACTGCTCGAGCCACTCTGCGAGTCTTTGGGAATCAGTCTATCCCTTACCCGGACGGTCTCGCCGGTGTGGTGCTATCGAACAACCGCGCCGACAGAAATGCTGATCTCGGATTCGACGTGCAGGGCGTCACCGATGGCGGAGGTAATATAGCCGAGTCCAACGAAAATCCAGAGCAATGCGTAGGTTTGATATGTAGCATCAGTGTCGGCGAGCCCCTTACCGTCCGGCCAGATTCCATATCCGCCCGCTCCCTGTCTGTCTTGCAGGACGCCATATCCAAGGCACCATCAGCGTCTGGCCAATTGAGGCACAGACACTAGTAGCCAGAAAACATGAGGGTATCTGTAAAACACCCCGAAGGCGGAATGCTAGTGGGGCGGTGGACGGTGCTCCCACTTAGCCCGGTTGTGTCGCAAAATTTTTCGAAATTAGAGACTGACAATGCGCGGTTTTTAGAGGCTCTCCTCATTTATAAGGATAAGTATTTTCAATTTTTTTTGACGAAGAAAAATTCCTTCGAGTTGAACCCCGTCGTCTAGCGATGAGATGAGCTTTCATGACGCCCTCATGTTGATCGTGAGGGCGTTTTTGGGTGCCAAACAATAAAGCCGAACTATCTCGCGTAACACTTTGCTGGTTTGATTTATGATCACCTCTGACAGTTTTTAGTCTTAGCTGGCGGAAGATGAGAAGTGTCTAATGTTTTGATCGGCCGTTCATTTAAATATTTTCTTGTTTTTAAAACAAATTTGACTGCTTGCAATGGGTCGTTAGCTGTCATAGCGAACTACCTCGGAGTTAACATAAATAACAATGCTCTATGATTTTGAGTAAAGTTTAAAACTCATCATTAGTCATATTTGCAAGAAGATATGCGATAACTTTTAATACCCAGTCAAAAGAGAGATAAAACATCCCGCATAACATTATCACGTAAATAAACCGGGCATTCCGATCACTTATTTGCCCAATAGCTCTTCCGAGCAGGCTATGCTGATTCTTTCAGGCCTTACCGCCAACTTCAATGCGGATAGCTGTCCTTGGCTTGATAAAGGATAAATGCCGGGAAAAATGTCGTCTTCAAAATCAGCATCATCGGCAAAAATAATATTCAAATTGGACGTAAGACGGTCGGGCAGCCGGTACCAAGGCAGCAAACCCTCCGCTTGAGTTCCTACCGCACCGCCGGCATTGAAATCCAGTTTGCCTTGCTCGTCGCAATATTTCATCAGGGTATAGGCATTGATAATAAAACTCAGCCGTTTCCACCCCCTGAGTTTTGCATGCCAACGGGATTGGCCTTGCTCCCTGTTTTCGAGTAAAGCCATGTAATTATTTTGCGATAATGCCGATTCAACTTCATAGCCAAAGGTTAACGCCTGGCTAAAACTCCATTCAGCAGGAATGCCCGCATGCACCAGGGTAAAGTTGAGTTTGGAATCGTGATGAATAAAGCCCCGGCGACGCAGCCACTTTAACAGTTCGTCCCGATCCGGGGCGTTAAGAATGTCATCCAGCGTATCGCCCGCTTCGGGGTGTGCGAAACCTTCCGCTAATGCCAACAAGTGCAACTCCTGATTGCCCAACACCGTAACGGCTTTTTTACCCAAGTCCTTGACGAACCTGAGTACAGCCAGAGACTCAGCCCCTTCATTGACTAAATTACCGGTAAACCATAAGCAATCGTTGTCCGGATCAAACTGGATTTTCTCCAGTAATTTTACCAGTAACCGGTAATTGCCTTTTACATTGCCGATGGCGTAGGTGGTCATAATGTTCAGCTTCCAAATCCATAGTGCTTATAAAGCATCAATTATGATGCCAGACATGTAGCGCATTGCTTGAAAGCGTGAAAAATAAGCATAAGTCATTGATAGGGCGAGGAGATGACAAACGCTGGATCGTGTCCAACCCACCCTGGTGCGTCGTTATTTTGTAACAAACCCGCCCACTTTTCGGCCGTATTGTTACTAAGATGACCAACGGCTCTCTAAGCAGGTTTACTTCCGGAACGCGCCAACGGCCGCTTCCACTCAATAAACTAGGTGTTGGTTTAAATATTGCTGTGCATTAATCGACGACTAACTTGGGTTTCATTATGAACAAGATCGGAATATTTTACGGCACAGAGACAGGCATGACGGAAGCGATGGCCCAGATCATGTACCGGGTTTTAGGCGATGACATTGCCAGCGAACCGGCTAATGTGAATCGGGCCAAGGTGTCGGAATTATTGCAATATAAAGCCCTGATTCTGGGAGCGCCCAGTTATGGGGTCGGAGAATTGCCCGGCAGAACCACAGGCAGTGAACAGGGGAACTGGGAAGAGTTTTTATTCCGCCTCGATGATGCCGACTTGTCCGGAAAGCGAATTGCGCTGTTCGGTTTGGGCAATCAACAGAAATATTACGATCGCTTTGCCAGTTCGCTGATTCATTTGTATCAGCACTGTGTTGCTTACGGCGCAGAGGTTATCGGAGCCTGGAGCACCGAAGGCTACCATTTCAGCCGCTCGCACTCGGTTATCGACAATAAGTTTGTCGGCCTGGTGCTGGATCATCATAGCCAACCCGAAATGACCACAACCCGGATTATCGGCTGGCTGGAACAGATTAAGCCGGGCTTGCTGGAGAAATTAAATTAATGCTTCCGTCGCATTTAACCATAAGTATCTACACAAGTACCGGCCCCTTCTCCCTTGAGGGAGAAGGTTGGGATGAGGGGGATATAAAGGGTTGTTTTTATTCTCCTCACCCCAACCCTCTCCAGCAGGAGAGGGAGCCAAGCTGCTTTGTAACTCATTGTATTTATAATACAAAAAAGTTGTATAGATAGCTATGCATTTAACCGAAGGACATTAATGATAACCAACGCCGACAGCATCGCTCAATTGCGCCGCTATATCGCCGAACGAAAGCCGGTGTTGCAAAAACAATACGTGCAGTTGCTTGCCCAAGACCTTTCGCGGCAACAATGGGACGGCTGCTTGCAACGCAATGTGCTGATCGTTTTGGAACAGGCTTATGACGAAGCACTGGCCTTTGTAAAAACGCTGCCGTTCGATAGCGCCGCAAGCCCGGTTGATCAAGGATTATCCGATTTAACCAGGCAAGCGTTAAGCGCGTTCAACGGCTTCACCGACGACTTCTTACTGTTTGTCGTCGATAAACACCGCACCTCCTGCGCATTATCCAACTTCCCCGACGAACACAAACCGGACAAAACTTACCTTAACGCGGTGATGCGGGACATCGCCGGGCTTTGGCAAAACTTTGCTTTAACGGTTAATACCC
Source organism: Methylobacter tundripaludum SV96 (assembly GCF_000190755.2). GTDB lineage: Bacteria > Pseudomonadota > Gammaproteobacteria > Methylococcales > Methylomonadaceae > Methylobacter_A > Methylobacter_A tundripaludum. The sequence goes on from NZ_JH109153.1 coordinate 343,398, forward strand.
ACTTTCTGGAATGCCGGTAACGCAGTCCGTTCAAACCCCACAGGAAAATCGAATGAAATTGTATTTAACGCCCGGCTCCTGCTCGACAGGCATCCATATTTTAATGGAAGAACTCGACTTGGTTTTCGAAGCGCATCTCGTGAATCTAATGGCTGGGGATCAAAATACGCCGGACTATCTTGCCGTAAACCCGAAAGCCACCATCCCGACGCTGGTGCGCAACGACGGCACTGCATTGACGGAATTTCAAGCGATCGCCTATTGGCTGGCGCGAAGCTATCCCAAAGCCAAACTGTTGCCCGACGACCCGGACGGCGACGCGCATGTTATCGAGTTGATGGATTACGTGGTCGGCACCGTTCACGGCCAGGGTTTTGCCAGAATTTTTACGACCGACCGGTTCGCGGTCAACGAAGCCGATTTTGAAGCCGCTAGAGCTCAAGGCATGGACATCGTTACGCGAGGCTTTGCCGTCATTAATGACGGTTTACCGGCTGAAGGCTATGTCATGGGTTCTTTCAGCATCGCCGATGCAGCTTTGTTTTATGTCGAATTTTGGGCCTACAAAACCGGGATTACGCTGCCGAAAAATTGCCTGAAACACTATCGCTTGATGCTTGAACGCCCGGTGGTAAGGCGCGTCTTGATGGAGGAAGGCTATCGTTTGGATTAGCCTAAAAACCTCAAAAACGCGGTTTGATAATAGATAACGAGCTGTGACCCATGCGTAGGGCGTGCCGTGCGCGCCTTAGCTCCCAAAGCATGCCCTACAGAGGATATTCCCCCTCGTTCCCACGCGCTGCGTGGGAATGCAGCCTGAACCGCTCTGCGGTTCGAGACGTCGGAGCGCCCCAGACTGGAGAGCACTCGTCTTTACATAAGCCGTCATACCCGCCGGGAAGCGGGTATCCAGTGCCATGGATGGCGAGCTGTATACGTCCATGTAACCTGGATCCCTGCACAAATCCGTCTGGAACGGATTTGCATTAACCCAAAGGGTGTCAGGCAGGATAGCCTGACATGAATCCCTGCCGGGATGACGTGCTTTTCAATACTTATGTATAACAACAAGTGCGGCGCGTGGAAACGCGAGCGAGTTAAGGAATACGCTGGTTCCCAAGCTCCAGCTTGGAAACCAGCGCTCACTAAAATCATTAACTTAATGGCAGTGACGTAGCACGTAAAAATGAGGAGAACACAAAATGACAATAATTGAAAAAGCCGCCACGCCTATCGTCGGCTATGAGCCAATCGATAACGATCATGATGAATTTATCAGCCTGTTAAACAAGCTGGAAACTGCCGATAACGCAACTTTCCCAGCCTTGTTCCAGCAATTATACGAACAGACCGAACAGCATTTTGATCGGGAAAACCAGTTGATGCAGCAGTTTTCCTTTCCGGGAGTGACCGATCACAAAGGCGAACATCAACGGGTTCTCGGGGAGTTCAAGCAATTTAAATCGCGGGTTGATAAAGGGCTGATTGCTTTTGGCCGTTCGTTTGTCAAAGACCGCCTTCCGCAGTGGTTCGGACTGCATGTGACGACGATGGACACCGCATTGGCAACTCACATTAACATGCAATCCGACGCGTAAGTCGATGGCACACGGCTCCGAACTTGAGATCATTGAAGACTTTTACGATGCCGCCGAATGCGAACGCATCTATCGGCGTTTACTGCATGAACAAGATTGGCCTGATAATCGATATACGGTCGCCGGACGGCAATTTACCCTGCCCCGATTACAAACCTGGCATGCCGATCCGGGCATTCGCTACAGCTACAGTAACAACCTGTTGCAAACCCGATCATGGACGCCGTTGCTGTCCGAGATCAGAACCCAAATCGAGTCGGCCTTAAATTTCTCCTTTAATTCGGTATTGGTTAATCTGTATCGAGACGGCAATGATTATGTCGGTTGGCATTCGGATAATGAGCCGGAACTGGGCGAACAACCCTTTATCGCGTCATTGACGTTCGGCGCGGAACGCCACTTCGAGTTCAGGCATAAACAATCGTCGGAAAACGGCCGGGTATTATTGCGTAGCGGCACTTTGCTGGTTATGCAGCCGAATTTTCAACACCATTGGCTGCACAGCGTTCCAATCGATCAAAACGTGATGGAGGGACGCATCAACTTAACGTTCCGTAAAGTTATCCCCGCAAGCAACTGTTTTTCAAATTAGATGCTTTTCAAAGAAATTAAACTCAAAACCGGTCGAGTTAAACTATCTCGCCATACGCATCAGCTTAAAGATATTCAATCAATAACATGATTAATTCACCACGAAGACTCGAAGAGCACGAAGTTTTTACCTTGGTTTTTTCTTCGTGTCTTCGTGGTGTTATCTCTTAAATTGATGCCTATGGAGTCACACCATCTCGCCCGACTCATTAAAGTGAATCTCACGCACTTCATCGTCCTCGATTATTTGCGCATACTTTAAAACGCCGTCATCGTAATATTGATACTGATGTTCGGATTCAACCTCGCCATAAACCACTTTCTGGCAAAGCAGCATTCTGTCCTGGTCATCGAAACGGCTGCGATAATACGTGTTGCGATTGTTTAAGCTGTCTCCGGTTATCTCGTTGACCAGCTTTAACGGCAGTTTGACGCCGCTGTAACTGACAAAATAGCGAAATTCGGTGTGTTGTTCTTGATTCATACTGTACAGGGTTTAAGAAAAAAGATGAGTGGAGATGATCTCTATGATTTGATCCAAGGTCAGGTTTTCGTTTTCGCCGACAATGTTATGCATGGAAATCGGGTATTTCAGGTCTATGCCGTAACGTCCTGAATTCTGGCCGAAGGTGTAGATATAGGCGGAAATATCCGGTTCGTTAACGGTGCAGAGTTCGATAGCTTGAAAATGCTGCTCCTGATTGTTCAACGCCAAGGTATTTTCACCGTAACGATGCACCAGTTCCAATAACAGCAGCTTAAGCGGAATATCTTTATCAATGGCCCAAACATTCATACCGGCATCAAAGGTTAGACCTTCCTGACGACGACAGGCCGGGCGTAATAATTCAGTATCAACAGACTTTGCGCTTTGTTGATTAGCCATAGCGAAACGATAAAGCTCAGCACGGCGCTGCCGGCAGTCCATAAATCCGCGTAGTGGGCATCAACCGGCAACAGCCAGTCGGCCATGCCTGCGCCGGTAAACAAGGCGATTAACGGCACCAGATATAATAATAGGGACGCGCGTAGCAGCAGGTTTTCATCGATAGCGACCATGACTCGATCGCCGGTTTTCAGTTGAATATCGCTATCGACCGGCACCGACTTTTTCTTGAGAACGCTGCCGATTGCATTGGTGGTGCATGAGGCTTTTTGCAGACAACCGCCGCAGGCACTGTTTTGTCCGCCTTCGACCCAGACCTGATGGTTTTCTATTTTCACCACGACCGCTAATTCTTCTATCATCGCTATCACCGTTCAATCGATCAGGGTCAGATGCTTTTCGGCAAAATAGAGGGTGCCGTCAATCTCTTCCAGACGCAGCGATTGCAAGCGTTGCCCAAAGCAAACCGGACTTTGGCACTCTCCGGTTTTGGGATCGAAGATAAAACCGTGCATCGAACAACGCAGATATAAGCCGGTTTCATCGAAGATGGCGTCCTGCTCGCAATTTAACGGTCTGTGCATGTGCATACAATGATTGACATACGCATAGGCAATGCCTTCAAACGCAAACATAATGGCCGAAACCGGCTGCTTTTTAAAACGGATTTGCCGCGTTAAATAGTCGGCTTTATCCAATTCATCACGCGTACAGGCTGGTTTTGTGTGGTCGTTCGCCATGACTGATCCGGACTTTAATCCCAAGCCTTCGCCAGCATTTTCAACCATGTATCCAGTCTTTCCGGCGTGAGCTCTTTTTGGTTTTCCTGGTCCAAGACCAAGCCTACAAAGCGGTCATCGACGACGGCTTTAGAGTTTTTGAAGTTATAACCCTCGGTATCCCATGCACCAATTAGGGTGGCGCTGCATTGTTTAAACTGCTCGTACAAATAAAACATCGCATCGACAAATTCTACCGGATAGCTTTTTTGATTGCCCAGCCCGTAAATCGCCACTTTTTTACCGCTGAAATCCTGCCCGGCCAGCGTCGGCAAAAACTCCTCCCAACTGGTTGTCGCATTGCCGGTTGATAAGCCGGGCAATTGGCCTTCGCCATACGTGGGCGTACCCAGAATCAAGGTGTCATACGCCTGCAAATCCGCCACCGCGGCGTTGCGGATATTCACCGGCTTGGCGGCGATAGCCGAACCCAATGCCGTTGTTATGTCTTTTGCAATCCGCCGGGTATTGCCTGTATCCGTACCGAAAAAAACGCCTACTTTAGCCATGATTTTCCCCTCTAAGTGTTTTAATAGTGCCTACGCTCCGGTTCGGGAACGTTACAGGCCAGACCTTCCAGGTTTTTAAAACCTGGAAGGTCTCCATACCGACATCGCCTTGACATAATTGGAACAAGCGACCTGTTCCTACAACTGAATTTGCAGCAACCCGCCAGCCTGCTGTTTTTCCTGCCATTCATCCGGGGTAAACGCTTTAACACTGACTGCATGAAGCTTGCCCGAGGCCAACGGTTCCTTTAACGTTGCCAGAACCAACTGCTGTTTTTTTACTATCGTTAACTCGTTAAATTGCGCGCTGACCACGGTGATCGTTAAATCGCAGCCCTCGCCTTCGATCATCACTTTGGCATCGTCAATGCCCTGCTGCACCAATTGCGTAACCTCGCTAACGCTTAATGCCTCGCTTTCGGCTTCCGCTTTTTTCGGCGCGGCGGCGGTTAATAAGGGCAATAAACTGCCATTGTTGGACATTTCTTCAATAATGTCGCAACCGCCTACCAGTTCGGCGTTAACAAACAGCTGCGGATAGGTCGGCCAGTGGGAAATGCTCGGTAACTTTTCCCGGATAAACGGCGCTTCCAGCACATTGACATAAGCGTAAGGGATATGGGTCGCATCGAGTATGCCGACTGCTTTAGCCGAAAACCCGCATTGCGGATTGGTCGGCACGCCTTTCATGTAAATGATGATCGGCTGGGCTGCCAGTTGAGCGCGGATTTTATCTTCGGTTTTCATAAGCTTCTCGTTTTTTGTTGGTTTTCTCGTTCCTTCGTTCTGCGTGAAACGAGGTAATAATTCACCACGAAGGCACGAAGGACACGAAGTTTGTACTAGTTCCCAAGCTCCAGCTTGGGAATTCAGTGTGGGAAGCTCCAGCTTCCCGAGTCGCGAAGCTGGAGCTTGGGAACCAGCGTCATATAGCTAATGCTTTGCGTACCCTACATTTCGCTCTATCCAGCCTGCTGCCTAAGTTTGGCTTCAGTCTTTTTTATCAACCTGATTTGGCCATCCCCTTTAACCACATCGGCATCGACAATACATTGCTCAACGTCATCGGAGGATGGAATATCGAACATGGTTTTACGTAAGATCTGCTCCATGATGCTGCGCAAACCGCGCGCCCCGGTTTCGCGTTCGATGGCTTTTTGGGCGATTTCGACCAGGGCATCCTGTTCGAATTTCAACTCCACGCCTTCGTAAGCAAACAGTTGTTGATACTGACGCACCAGCGCATTTTTGGGCTCGGTCAAAACCCGGATCAAGGCGTCAACATCAAGCGCTTCCAAGGGGGCCAATACCGGAAAGCGACCGATAAACTCGGGGATTAAGCCGAATTTGCGTAAATCGCTGGGTTGCGTCGCATTCAGCATATCGTCCAATGACGGTTTTTCGGCCGTTTTATTCACTTCGGCATGAAAACCGATAGCGGAATTGCTCGGCACCAAGCGTTTTTCGACATGTTTTTCCAGGCCCGGAAACGAACCGCCGGCAATAAACAGGATATTGCGCGTATCCATGGTGGTCTCGCCATCCTTGTTGCGCCCTTTGGCCGGAATCTTAACGTGCGAACCTTCAACCAGTCTTAACAATGCTTGTTGCACACCTTCGCCGGACACGTCGCGAGTGCCGGTTTGCTGTTCGGGACTGCGGGCGATTTTGTCGATTTCATCCAGATAAACGATGCCCCATTCGGCATTGAGCATATTGCCTTCGGCGACATCCAGCAGTCTGACCAGGATATTTTCCACATCGTCGCCGACATAACCGGCCTGGGTCAGCGTTGTCGCATCGGCAATAACAAACGGTACGCCGACAATTTTTGCCAAAGTGCTCGCTAACAGCGTCTTGCCGGTGCCGGACGGACCTATTAACAGGATGTTGGACTTGCCGATTTCCACATCCTTGTCGAACTCGCCCAAGCCCGCATCGCCGCTTTCATGCTTGAGCCGTTTGTAATGGTTATAAACCGCAACCGCCAATATTTCTTTGGCAAGATGCTGGCCGATAATGTAGCGGTCGAGATGTTCCTTGATTTTTGCCGGAATGGGCAATGCGCCCTGCATTTCGGAAAGCTCTTTTTTCCGGCTCCAGCTGGTTACCACCTGATTGGCTAATGACACGCAAGCCCCGCAAATATAACCTTCGCTACCGGCAATCAAAGGTACCGAAGCGGATTGCTCTATGCCGCAAAAAGAACAGTGTTTGATTTCTTTATCGCTCATTATCGCTTTCCTCAGATTCAGGAGTGGCTAAACCGGCTAACCAGGCGCGCTGGCAGGTACGCCGGGCGCGTTCTTTCATTAGCTGGCGTATTTTTGGGGTTGCTTTTGCCAAAGACAAGGTTTCAGCCTTTTGTATGCTCTTGCACAACAGCAGATGAAGACCGATTTCCGATTTGACCACATCGCTGACTTCCCCCGGTTTCAAGTTGAACAGCACCGCATCCAATTCAGGATAAAGCGTGCCGCGCGGCACGATACCCAGAACGCCGCCTTGCAACGCGGTCGGGCATTCGGAATGCCTTAAGGCCAGGTCGGCAAATTTGTGCGGTTTTTTATGCAGTTTTTCGGCGAGCTCCTGAGCGCGACTTAAAGCCGCTTCGGGAGTATTTTCAGCATAATCGGGGTTAATGCTGATGAAGATATGGCTGACTTCACGCCGTTCAGGACAATTAAATTGCTCGGCATGAAGGTGGTAATAGATGCCGATGTCGATCTCGCTGATAGCGGGCGCATGACTGGCAATCGACTCCAGCACCGTGTTGACCTTACACTGACGGTGCAATGCCGCCTGCAAGCTGGCTTTGCTGAGCCGGTTTTTTTCCAGATCGCTGAAAAAAGCGTCCTCATCGTCATAGCGGTCGCGAATTTCCTGATAAGCGTGCTGCAATTCCTGATCGGTAATGATGACTGCCGCCGCTTCAGGCGTATTCAGCACCCTGCTCTCAATCCTGAACTCATTTAACGCCTGGATTTGCGCCTGCTGTAACTCAGCCCCCGCCAATTCATTGGGCGATTTTTTGAATAAGGCTAAAGCCGCCCTCAGTAAATTGTAAGTTTCCAGCTGGACAGGTTTTTCAATTACCGTCATATCAAACCTCTGGTTCGTTAAATGTCTCGGGGCGCGCTGGAGCCAAAGCTGTTTCAGGCACTTGCAGAGTTCTGCCCTGAAAAGCGACATGGTATTGAATCAGCTCGTTATCTCTAATCACCTTAAAAACCTCGCCTTCCGTCCCTTTAGTAAACAGAATATTACCCTGTATGCCTAAATCGATAATGCACACCACCTTGTCCCTGAACTCGAAGCGGCTGGGATTCCAGGGTTCGTCAGCGCCTATTAATTCTTCCAATCGGCAGCCGACCATCCGCCCCTGACTCAGGAAATGTACGGTAAAAATAACCTGATCCTGTAGAAAAGTGCCCACTTCCAGGACATTGCCGACACTGCCCCGCCGCACCAACAGCTCTCCGACTTCCATACCGGGATAAGTGCCGTCGTTGCGGACGTTTCTGGTGACCCGAACCGATTCGCCAAATTCAAACCGGCCTTCGTCGAAGCGATCGGGCTTCATGTTTTTATGTCGCTTAAAGAAACAAATGCGGTTTGCGATAACTCGCCCATGGCAAACACTTTAAACACTTTTTCGGTCTGTGCGTCGGATTCGACAAAATCCTGATAGGCTCGCATCAGTAATTTACTGTAAATAGCCCGTTTTGCCGGTTCATGTTCAGGCATCTCATCAGCGGCTTTTTGTAAATAATCATGAAACCGTTGCAGAATATGCAGACGGTTGACATGTACCACGCTGGGTACGTAATCCAGTTGAAAATATTGCAAAAAGTCTTCTGCGGATTCCAAATCTTCCATTTCTTCTTCAAAACTCATGGTTTTTCTCCGGTAGTTAAAGAGGGCCGACTGAAGAGGCATCCTGAATTAAAAGGTAAAGTGCCAGAATAACAAACGCCACTATGGGCATAAGGGTCAGTAATGATTCAGTTAACTCTTTTTTCAACATGATCTTGCTCCAGTTAATAAATTGGGTTACGACTGCATGGACAGATATTTGCTCCTGCAATATCTGCATTCCCCACATCCCTGTGGATTATGCAGGAGGTAGAGCAATGCAGGAGCAATTGCCGAGCGCAGCATAATCCAACAATCGAGGTTCAAAAATAGTGGCTTACGCTGCGCCAGCCCAGCCTACATCTGTTTTGCGCTGTAACTACTCAACCATCAAATACAATTGAACGCAGATGACACGGATGATTATGATAAACACTGATAATCTTAAAACGGCGATCAAATGCTTTTTCCTGGACAATTCAAAAAAAACCTTATTCAATCATAATGATCAGCGTTATCAGCGTTCTATTTTTCTAACTGCTGAGTAGTTACTTTGCGCTTGATCACCAATTCCAATAATCCCTGCGCGCCAATTCTGTCCCTACTATCAAGCTCGACCAGTTTTTCAAAAATAGACTGGCTCAAATCCAGATTCTCCAAACGCATATTTAAAAAGCCGACGGCTTTCAGGGTAAATAAATACAGCCGGATATTCGTTAATAAATCGGCCGGCGCATTACTAACATGCGTAGGTTGCAGCTCTCGCCAATCCTCGGGAAACGCTATGGTCGGCCTGATCACCACCAGGGCTTTGGTGGTTGCCGTTAAAGCCTCTTCCAGCCGGTGCTGGTAATAATAAAAACGGTTTAACGCCACCAGTACGTTTAACGACTCCGGTGCCAGAAAATACGCTTTCAATAACGGCAACTCGGCATCGCCATCCGCATAATTTTCCGCCGCGCTCGCTATCATCTCTTTAACGCCTGCAACATCCGCTTGTTCAAAATACAAACCTTGTGCTTCAAAATCCAACAGATCCATTTATAGCCTCGCCGCCAGTTTTACCGGACTCTCTTTTTTGGGAGTGCAAATGCTTTCCGCATCGCACACATCGCAACTGTCTTCAACCAATACTTTGTGCGCCTGCTTTTGCCCGGCCTCCAGTTCATCTATCCGTTCGATCAAACAGGCAATCGCTTTGCCGACCGGATCGGGAATCAAATGATGATCCAGATCAATACCGTGCCGGTTTTGTATTTGCGTGCCTTTACTTTGGATAATGCGGCCGGGAATGCCCACCACCGTACAGCAGGGCGGCACATCCTTGATCACCACCGAATTAGCGCCGACACGGACATTGTTACCCAGCGTAATAGCTCCGAGAATCTTGGCCCCGGAACCCACCATCACGTTATTGCCCAGGGTAGGATGGCGTTTTTCCTTGTTCCAGGTGGTGCCGCCCAAGGTTACACCATGATATAAAGTGACATCGTTGCCAATCTCAGCCGTCTCGCCGATCACCACGCCCAGCGCGTGATCGATAAACAGGCGCCGCCCGATAGTTGCCGCCGGGTGAATATCGACACTGGTAATCATTTTGCTAAATGCGGCCAGGATTCTGGCAGCCAATTTCCAGTTAGCTTTCCACAAACGGTGGCTGACCCGATGCACCAGCACCGCATGAACCCCCGAATAGGTCAGCAATATTTCCCAGACGCTATGCGCTGCGGGGTCGCGGCCGAAAACACAGTGGACATCTTCATGCCATTGAGCCAGAAAGCCCAGCGGCGCTTGTGCTTTGCTTTTAATATTATCTGATATGGCCATAACCATTTTTTAAACTCCTAATTGAGTACGGAGGTGTTCGCCCTCGTTCCCACGCGCTGCGTGGGAATGCAGTGCCGGACGCGCTGCGTCCCGTATTCTGCCGGTTCCCAATCCGGAGATTGGGAACCGGCAGACTCACAGGAATAAAATTAATTTAAACTCCAACCGGTCTTACCCAGCATCGGTGGCCCGGGTATCCTGAAAAAAGAACCGGGATTACGATCGTCCTGATCAGGTATTTCCAACGTTTCTTTAACTTCCGGCTCGCATGACTGCAATTCTTTATGTTCGTTCATGGTGATCGCCCTCTAAAGATTTTGATGAAAAAGATTAAGCTCTTCGGTTTGAGGTGATCTTTTGGTATCACTGACAAAGCGCCTAACCTGGGTTAATAAGGCTTGTGCCTGTATTCGGCTTACCGCGATGCCGATTTGTTTATAGGCGTGAATCACACCTTGCGTTCCCGAGTGCTTACCCAAGATTAATTGATGACTGCGCCCGACAACGGCAGGATCGACGCCTTGATAATTGTTCGGATCCTTTAACAGTCCATCGACATGAATGCCCGCTTCATGACTGAATACGCTTTTGCCGATCAGGCTTTTCCGACTGCCGATTGCATCGCCCGATGCCCGGGCAACCTGCTCGGACAACTCGGGTAAATTCTGCAAATTGACCCCAGTTTCAAGGCCGTATAACTGCTTTAAGCCGACCACCACTTCTTCCAATGCGGCATTGCCGGCGCGCTCGCCCAGTCCATTGACCGTGGTATTGACATGAGTCGCGCCTGCCAGCGCCGCGGCCAGCGTGTTGGCGGTGGCCAGTCCCAAATCGTCATGGGCATGCATTTCAATTTCCAGGTCGGTCGCCGCTCTTAACTTTTTGATCGTCTCGAATACGCCGAACGGTTCCATAATACCGACCGTATCGGCGAAACGAATCCTGCTTGCTCCGGCCAGCTGAGCGGTTTCAGCCATGCGTATCAAGAAATCCACATCCGCTCGCGAGGCATCCTCCATGCCGACGCACACCTCCATGTTCAAACTTCGCGCTTCCTGAACGCAGCTGGTAATGGCGTTTAAAACCCATTGCCGACTTTGTTTAAGCTTGTGCTGAATGTGTTGGTCCGACGCCGATATGGATAAATCAATCTTGTGTACATTCAAATCCAGACAGGCATGCAAATCATCGCGGCGCATTCTCGACCAGACCAGCAGTTTTGAAGGCAATCCCAAAGCGGCAATCGCCTTGATTTCTTCCCGTTCCACCGGCCCCATTGCCGGAATGCCAATTTCCAGCTCCGGCACACCCAATCCCGCCAACTGCGTTGCAATCGCCAGCTTTTCATCCAGCGAAAAAGCGACTCCGGCTGATTGCTCGCCATCCCTGAGCGTGGTGTCGTCTATGATGATATGGCGTGCTTGAGTTTTCATTTTCCAGCTCAACAGTTAAGTGGGATAGCTACTTCTCCGCCAGGGAGAAGGTTACGCTGGTTCCCAAGCTCCAGCTTGGGAACCTCAGTCCAGAAAGCTCTAGCTTTCTGTATTTCGGGAAGCTGGAGCTTCCCTCACTGCGTTCCCAAGCCAGAGCTTGGGAACGAGCGAACGAGTCATTCCATTCGTGTTCTTCGTGTCTTCGTGGTGAATAATTTATTTAGCTTACTTTGCTACGCATAAGTCGGCGCAAACGCTTTTTCAGGGTCGGCGACAGGGCCGTTACCGTCCCAATACGGCGACAACTTGCGTAAGGTCGCCACAATGCCGGGCATCACCTCCAGAACTTTATCCACTTCCGCCATGCTGTTATAGCGCGAAAAGGAAAAGCGAATCGTGCCGTGCGCGGCGGTGTAAGGAATATCCATGGCCCGCATCACATGCGAAGGTTCCAAAGAGCCGGAGGTACACGCCGAACCGCTCGATGCCGCGATACCGTATTTATTCAATAACATCAAGATCGACTCGCCTTCGATATATTCAAAGGCTATGTCGGTGGTGTTAGGCAGACGGTTGTACATATCGCCGGTTACGAAACAATGCCCAATCTGCTCGGTAATGCCTTGTTCCAGACGGTCGCGCATGGCTTTGACTTTGGTGTTTTCATACTCGATATACTCCAGCGCCAGTTCGCAGGCTTTTCCCAGGCCGACAATGGACGCGCTGTTTTCGGTCCCTGCCCTTCTGCCGCGCTCCTGATGGCCGCCGCGCAGCAAAGGGCGATAACGGGTGCCGCGACGCAGGTATAAAACACCGATGCCTTTGGGTGCATGCAACTTATGTCCCGATAATGACAACATATCGATTTTGGTATCCTGTAACATCATCGGAATCTTGCCAACTGCCTGTACCGCATCGGTATGAAACATCACGCCTGCGGCATTGGCCATCTCTGCCATTTCCGCGACCGGGAAAATCGTACCGGTTTCGTTATTGGCCCACATCACCGAGACAATCGCCACCTGGTCGGATAACAATCTTTTATAGGACTCCAGGTTCAAGCGTCCGGCTTTGTCGACCGGCATTCTGTGGATGGTGTAACCCTCTTTTTCAAGATAATCGCACAGGCTTAAAATCGCCGGATGCTCCACCATCGTGGTAATGATTTCTTTCTTGTTCGGTTGAGCCTTGATCGCGGAGAGAATCGCCGTGGAGTTGGATTCGGTGCCGCACGAGGTAAAAATGATTTCGGAATCATGCTCGCAGCCGATCAAGGCCTGAACCTGTTGCCGGGCCTGTTTAAGTCCGCGCGCCACGCCGTCGGCGAATTTATGGATGGATGACGGATTGCCGTATTGCTCAAGGAAATAAGGAATCATCACATCGACCACCGCAGGATCAACCTTGGTGGTGGCATTGTTATCAAGATAAATGTCAGTCATCACGCCACCTCTATATTGACCAGCTTCGCCATTTCCGATGCCGGTACGACTTTAATGAATTCGCCCATGACTTCCATCAAGCGTTGTTGGATTCCGGCTATCGTCATCGCCGCCATCTGGCAACCGTTGCACGCGCCGGTCATGTTGACGTAAGCGGTGTTGCCGATGACTTCGACCAGTTCCACGTCGCCGCCGTCCGCCATCAGTGCCGGTCTTAACGATTCCAGCACTTCCTCGATCTTTTTTATGCGTTGCAAATTGGTCATCGGCGCTTTAACGGCTGCAACTTTTTCAGGAGCCGCTACCGGTGCGGCGGTAGGATCGAATTTCTCGCCTTTTTCGGCCAATACTTTTTCCAGAATCGCTTCAATGTCTTCATGGCAAGCCGCGCAACCGCCGCCCGCTTTGGTGAAGTTGGTGACATCTTCAACAGTGCGCAATTTATTGGCCCAAACCATTTCTTCGATCATCACCGCATCAATCGCGAAACATTTGCAGATCAGCGCACCTTCTTCATGGTCGTCTTTCCACTCTTCGCCGCGATAATTGGCTATCGCCGCTTGCAACGCTTCCCGTCCCATGACCGAACAGTGCATTTTTTCCGGCGGCAAGCCTTCGAGTTGATCGGCAATATCCTGGTTGGTCACTTTTAACGCATCATCCAGCGTCATGCCTTTAATGATTTCGGTCAGCACCGATGACGAAGCGATCGCCGAACCGCAACCGAAGGTCTGAAAACCGGCTTCAAGGATGATTTCGCTTTCATCATCAACCTTCAGCGTCAGCCGTAACGCATCGCCGCAGCTGATTGAACCCACTTCGCCTGTCGCATTGGCATCAACGACCGCGCCCGCATTTTTGGGGTTAAAAAAATGTTCTTTAACTTTGTCTGAATAGTCCCACATGGCTTTATCCTCGGATTGAATTTGCTGATAAGTTAAGAACAGGTTTTAGTTCCAGTGCCTTCGCTACTGGTATTAAACGAAGTCCCGCAAGCGCAACTTTTAGCCGCATTAGGGTTGGTAAATTTAAATCCCGAACCTTCGATGGTGTCGAGAAAGTCGACTGACATGCCGTCGAGCATCGGCAAGCTGGCCGGATCGATAAACACCTTTACCTCGCCGCAATCAATGACGGTGTCTTCCGGCGTTTGGCTGCCTTCGAGTTTCAATCCGTATTGATAACCTGAGCAGCCGCCATCGGTGACTTCTATCCGTAAACCGGCTGTAGGTGTTTCCGAACCGGCAATAAAGCGGCCGACGGCGCTAATGGCCTTTTCTGTTAATGTAATCATTTTTATGCACTCCTGAATGTATGGCATCGTTCTTGTTAATACCTAAAGCAACCTGTATGCCATTTCGTTATTTACTTATTAATAGCTTGTTTAATAAGGTCTTAACAAAACAACTGGACAATAAATAACGTCTTATCAAACAGGTTTCACTCACACAACCAGCTGACAATGTAAGGTTTGCTACAAAATGAAAGGGGATACGAAATGAACGTAGAAGATTTAGAGTTAGGCGATGTCGTTTATGCCGCCAAGACGATTACTGATGATGGCTCAATACCTGATGGCGTCGAAGGCGAAATATTAGCCGAAGCCGGAACCCGCGGAGTAATCACCCTGATCGGGCATGTGGAAGAAGAACCGAATCGCAGCGTTTTTCTGGTGCGCTTTGAAGATAAAGACATGAACCTGGGTAACCCGGTCGGTTGCTGGGTTGAAGATTTGGCCATGGAGCCCAAAACCATTAATTAAGTTAAGCGGACTACCGGCCTGTTTGAGACTTGGCAATTTAACCCGGCAACGCCTATTCACCGTGCCGACACTCACCCTGTCGGCACTAGAAGCTATTACCTGTTTGGAATGGGAAAAAATAGTGAACGGCCTGAAGCATTGGCTCACTTGCTAAGTGAAACCACGCGATAAAGCTACTCGACTTATATGAATAGATTATGAATCTATTATGCATAATAAAGAAACAATCCATGCGTAAATAGCGGCATTGTCAACAATAGCCATCTTCTATATAGTTAAATCGTAGACTAAAAAACATTTCAACTTTATACGAGGATTTACTCATGAACGACTTTTACAAAGATATTTTAACGGGCGCGATGTTTGTAACCGGCTTAATTGGCTTTATTTCCGGCGAATTCGTCATCTCATCAGCGCTATTCGCAACAGCGTCCATAGCCAGTAACGTTAACCTGAACCGTAAACGAGGTAAAGCCGGCCAATTATCATGCGAATGATGCACCCATTCACACTGTTTGACCCACTGACTTGAAGACTTCCAGGGCTTAACGGCCTTGGAAGTCTTTTGGCTTTTAGACTTCCCTCCGCTTCACAAATCGCTTAAAACCCTTGGCACTGCATCATCATGGCCCCTGCCAAAATCAAGCTCCACACTCACCCCGATCCCGCACTAGCTCATCGCTATCGGCTTTCATGGCTTATTAGCGTGGCTAATCAGCACTCCCTTCGCCTCTCTGGTCGCCGAACCGTTAGCCAAACAACTTGGAACATCCCTGCTGGGCATACATCTGAATCTTGCGTTTCACCGTTATCGGTCGCGTTTAGGTTTAGGCTTTGTGCCGATTCTGACTATACTGGCACCTTATTTGCTTACTCAAAATGCGTCCGGACTATAGGTTAAGCTGGGTTTAGCCATGACAAAATCCTACTCGTTGCCAACAGGCGCGAAAGCTTTGTCACTATGGCGGGCAGTCCGGGCAATAGCGACTGCAAAAGGCGAAAAAGTAGAATCTTGTCGAGCTTTTTAATCCAGTTGAGCGGAAATTGTTTTCTCATTCCGCGTTATTAGCTGGATTATAGGTATTTCTTCCATGCAGGAAATTTTGGGTTGCTATTCTTCTGAACAGCGGACCACTTTGGTAAAGGAGGATTCCTCCTTGTATTTGAGGCATTATGAATAAGCAAACCGTTCTAAACTACCACAATCGCACCAAACACAGCCTGGAGCGTTACGCCAAAGGCCCGGAATCCATCGATTGGGAAGACCAACCCGATCAATTCCGGCGTTTTTCCGGTTGCGAGATTGTCACGCTGCCCTTACCCGGCGCCGAACTTGAACCGTTGTTTGCCGACCTGGATAACCCGGAATTAATACCGTCAAAACCGTTAGACATGGCTAATGTCGGTTTATTGCTGGAATTAGCCTTCGGCCTGTCGGCATGGAAACAATTCGGGCCAAGCCGCTGGGCATTGCGCTGCAACCCTTCCAGCGGCAACCTTCACCCGACTGAAGCTTATCTGATCAGCACCGGCGATGACCGCAACCGCTCCCGGCGAGTTAGCGGCATACACACCATCCCTGGCGATAACTTCATCAAATCGGGCGTTTACCACTATGTCAGTCACGACCATAGTCTTGAACAGCGTTGTCGGTTTTCCGACAATTTGCCCGATTCCGGCATATTGATCGGTTTGTCTTCAGTCCATTGGCGGGAAGCCTGGAAATACGGCGAGCGAGCTTTCCGCTATTGCCAGCATGATCTAGGCCATGCCTTGGGCGCATTGCGTTACGCGGCAGCGACGCTGGGCTGGTCGGTTGAATTGCAGGCCGAATGGTCGGATGACGACATCGCCAAGCTGTTAGGACTCGATCGGGATGATTTTAAAAAGCTGGAACATGAATCCCCCGACATTATTTGCCGGATTAATACCCACGCCGACAGCAAGCCGTTAGACATCAAGGCCCTGCTGGAAGCCGCGCAATCGGGAGACTGGTTCGGCAAAGCCGACAGCCTTCGCGCCTATCATATGTATAAGTGGCCGATCATTGATGAAGTCTCAACTGCCGCCAGCAAACCGCAAACCGAAGAATCTGAGTGGCTGGCAGTACAACAGCCAATTATAAAATCATCCTGCACAAAAACGGCAACTGAAATTATCCGTCAACGCCGCAGCGCGCAACAGTTTGACGGCAAAATGACTCCCCTGCCGCAGACTGATTTTTACCGGATGCTGGCCGCCGTTTTGCCGACCACAGCCGCATTCGAACTGTGGCGCTGGCCGCCGAAAATTCACCTGTTTATTTTCGTGCATCGCGTTGAAGGTTTAGCTCCCGGCATCTATGCGCTGCCGAGACATAACGATGCCCTTGAATCCTTGCAGGCCGCAACCTTGGCTGATTTCGACTGGCAGAAAGTATCCGAAGCAATACCGCTTTATCATTTGCATTCAGGAGATTGCAGGCAGATCGCCAAAACGCTTTCCTGCCATCAACCCATCGCCAGCGACAGCGCCTTCAGCCTGGGCATGGTTGCGGAATTCGGCGAAACCATCGAAGCCGCGCCGTGGCTTTACCGCCGCTTGTTCTGGGAATGCGGCTTGATAGGTCAAACGCTGTATCTGGAAGCGGAAGCGGCAGGCCTTCGCGGCACCGGTATCGGCTGTTACTTTGATGACAGCGTGCATGAGCTTTTAGGGTTCAAGGACGATAAATTCCAAAGCCTTTATCATTTTACGGTGGGTAAGCCGCTGGAAGATAAACGACTGGAAACGTTACCAGCTTATGGGCATTTAGACGACGTAGTATAGGGGTGGAAAAGACATTACAAGTAAGCTCGGAATGAGACATTTTTTAAAACGAGCGCCGCTTTTTTGTGTGTCTCGCCTAATTAGTTTATAATTAATTTAATATAAACAATAAATTAGATAATATTATGAAAAATATACGACAAATTAGGTTTTTTATAAAACAATCGATGCCGTATATATTCGTTAGGTAGCTATGAAGTACGTTGTCACTGGTCGAGTGCATCCTGAACGAGCCGATGTCTCGTTCAGCCGCATAGAGATGGGATTTGAAGGCGGCGGTACTGCTATTGCCAGTTGCGACGCTTCACAAGTCACAATCACATTGAACGTTCCTAGCATTGACGGGTGGATCTCTGCAAAAATTATGGCCGACGATGTTGCAAATATTATTGTCAATTCCCTCGGTTTTTCACTTGGTTCTGGTTACGCGGTAGAACTAATTCAGGTTACCGAGGAAGATGGTACTCCACACGTGTTTGGCGTCAGACCGGAAGGTGAAACGCCGGGGCAGACTTTAGGTATCAATCCTCACATTCCCGCTTTCAATCGAGCGTTTCAGCTATCTGGAAGAGATGTATTCTTCCGTTTGGCGCTTCGCGACTACCTTCGAGCAATAACCGACGTAACAGATTGCGCAACGTATTGCTATCGTGCCATCGAAGGAATCAAGTCCGCCTTTGTGTTCAAGACAGGACTCGACCGCTGGGATGACATGCATGCGACACTCGGTACGGAGCGCGATGCGATCACCACCACAGTGAAGCACTACGCAGACGCAGTACGCCACGGCAATTGGGTGAATGCAAAACCAACCAATAAGTTTGAACGATGGAAGATGTTGTCCATTACCCGCGACATTCTGGTCAAATACCTTGATTATGCCGAGCCAGCCATGTAGACCGGAATAAGTCCCGTAGGTCGGGTTAGCGTAGCGTAACCCGACATTTGCCGCGCGAATGTTGTTGGGTTACGGGGCAAAAAGACGCGCCTAACCCAACCTACGACGCTGCTATCCGACGACCTACCCGACTACGATCGAAGCTCTTTTTCCATTTTTTTACATTGCCCGGCATCCAGCCATCGCTCGCACCATACATTCAAAGCGGTTGCGCTGCCTTTCATTAAATCAAATTCCCGCTTTGCTTCGCCCGGTTGTTCGGTTGGCCACCAGCTATGCGCTGCAAACTGTTTGGCAATGTAGTCGCAGGCTTTGGACAAGTCAGCCTCTGTTAGGTCTATTTTTTTTGAATTCATCAGGTTCACCATTGCAATAAAAAGTGGACGACAGCAAAAATCAACATCATACGCTGATCGTGCTTTTCGTCGATAGTCCTGACGGTCGGACATGCTGTTTATGCCCGACATTTCCATAATCCAATATGATGGCTGTGCAATGAGCGTTACCGTACAGAACTCATCTGTTTTTTAAGCGTAAAGTCTGAAACTGATGAGATAAAATAGTTTATTTATTAAACACGAACCTGTTAGGAGGACGTATGGATATTCAAGTCGGCGGTTTACTAGGTTTTATCGTGCTTGTCCTGGACATCTGGGCCATTATTAGCATCGTAAAAAGTGGTGCTACAACTGGATCGCAAGTTTTATGGGTGATTTTGATTTTACTGCTGCCCGTTGTCGGTCTGATAATTTGGTGGCTTGCGGGACCGAAAGGCGGTTAATCGACTCTCAAATGGAGATAGTCCTATAGGCAGGAATAAGACAGTTCGAGCGTTAGCGAGAACTGGCGTTTCCGGCAAACACCACCCGAATTCGCCGGAAACGCCACCTCGCGCTACGCGCTTGGTGGCCTTATTCCTGCCTACGCCTGATTCCCAACAAAAAGCTGTGCCTGACCTCGGCTAGACAACTCGGGTAGTATTTTACTGTTGCGCTGGTTCCCAATCTCCAGATTGGGAACCCAGAAGGCGAAGCTCTAGCTTCGCGAGACGGGGAGCTAGAGCTTCCAATACAGAATTCCCAAGCTGGAGCTTGGGAACTAGCGGAATTAGCGGAGCTAGCGGAATTAAAATATCGGGCAATGAAAAATTATTACCCGACCTGCCTAACTTTACATTTGCGATTGCAAATAATTCTGCAAGCCTACTTTCTCAATCAATTCAAGCTGGGTTTCCAGCCAGTCGATATGCTCTTCTTCAGACTCCAGAATATGGGCAAAAACCTCACGCGAAACAAAATCGCTTACTTTCTCGCAGTAAGCAATCGCTTCCCTGAGCAAAGGCACTGCAATTTGCTCTAGCTTTAAATCGCAACCGAGCATTTCCTTGGGGTTTTCACCGATCATCACTTTACCGATATTTTGCACGTTCGGCAGACCTTCAAGGAACAGAATCCGCTCGATAATTTGATCGGCGTGTTTCATTTCGTCAATGGATTCGTGATATTCCTTTTCGTTAAGCTTTGTAAATCCCCAATTTTTGTACATCCTGGCATGGAGAAAATACTGGTTGATCGCTGTCAGTTCATTTTCCAGTGCTTTGTTGAGGAACTCGATAACTTTTGTGTCGCCTTTCATGATGTTTTCCCTTTAAATAATCGTTATGGGTTGATTGGTTGCAGAAGGTAATAGTTGAACGGGCGCCATTCTTTGCTCAAGCAAAGCGCTGACTTCTTTATTGCATTTCCCGCAATCCTTGCCTATCCCGAAACAATGGGTTAGTTTTTTTCGCGTACACACACCATTGTCGATAGCGGTTAAAATCTGCGAGTCGGTGACCGCTTTACAAACGCATATATACATGGCTATTACCTAACGTCTTCGCCGTTGCACCGTCTGCGGATCGACAGTGATTTGGCGATAAATTTCCACCCTGTCCCCATCATTGACAGGCGTATCCAGCGCGGCAATTTTGCCGAATATGCCCACTTTTTGGCTGGACAGATTTATCTCGGGATAAAGTTTTAATACACCGGACAGGTTAATGGTTTCTTCTATGGTGCTGTTATCCGGGACTTCCAGGCGCATCCATAGTTGTCTATCGACTTGTGCGTAACAAACTCCGACGTTCATGATTCCTCCTCAGCAATAACCGGGGTTAATACAGTGACCGATACTTTTCTTTCTGCGATTTTCTGGTCTATCAAGCGTTTGCCGACAATCAAAAAAGCCAGCATGATGAATCCGCCGGGCGGCAACGCCATTAATAAAAAGCCTTTGTAATTGGGAATAACGGTGACTTCCAGAAACCTGAACGATTCGCCCAGCAGCACTGACGCATTGGCGAACAGTGTGCCCGACGCGCTGATTTCTCTTGCCGCACCGAGCGCGACCAGCACGATCAGAAAACCCAGGCCCATCATCAAGCCGTCCCACAGTGCATGTTTGACCGGCTGCTTGGAGGCGAATGCTTCGGCACGGCCTAATAAGGCGCAATTAGTGACGATTAACGCAATGAACAAGCCCAGCACTTTATAGAGTTCGTGCGCCCAGGCATTCATTAAAATATCGACCAAAGTCACCAGTGCGGCAATCAGCAACACGAAAATCGGGATACGGATTTCACTGGGGATTAAATGCCGGGTCACTGAAATGAGGCCGTTGGATGCGATGATCACCACCAGCGTGGCAAGACCCATGCCCAAGCCGTTGGTGGCGGTTCCGGTCACGGCTAATAATGGGCACAGCGCCAGATTTTGCCCGAACACGATGTTATTGTTCCAAATGCCGTCGGCGGCGATTTTGCGATAGGTTTCCGATAAAAACATGGCAATGCCCTCAAGGATTGATCAGTTGGTCTTGATGCGCTTTGAATAACTGCAAGCCGCGGTAAATGGCCTGCACCGACTTACGCGGGGTAATGGTCGCACCGGCGAACTGGTCGAATTCGCCGCCGTCTTTTTTAACCGCCCATTTTGCAGGCGCTAAGTTGTCCAGGGAGCGGCCGACAAAATTCAATATCCAATCCGACTTGGCGACTTCGATTTTATCGCCAAGGCCCGGAGTTTCTTTGTGGCTGAGCACACGCACGCCCAAAATATTGCCGTCGCGGTCTATGCCCATGATCATATTGATTGCGCCGGAATAGCCGTCAGGTGCGGTAAACTTGAAACATACGGCGCTGACTTGGCCGGATTTTTTGGCGATATAAACGGTGGTTTCGTTTGCGCCGATATTGTATTCGGCGGACGGAATGGTCAGCGTGTCTTGCAGCATGTCGTTATCGTAAAGAGCGGCGGGTACCACTTCTTCCAGCGATTTTTTTAAATCTTCATCGAGCCGCCGTTGGATCGTGCCTTCGGTGCTGCAATTGGTCACGCCCAGCAGTACGCTGGCAATCAAAGCGAATCCCGCCAAGACGCCGGTTTGAAATTCCAGCTTGGGCCTGAGCTTAGCTAAATTCGACGGCTCCAGCCAGTTTTTCAGGAATTCCCGATAAACGGCGATTTTTTGTTTCAGGCGTTCGATGGTTGCTGGGTCAAATTTCATGGTGTATTCCTATATTTTGTCTCGTTCCCACGCGCTGCGTGGGAATGCAGTCAAGGCGCGCTGCGCCGCGAACGGTGAGTGCCGACAATGCGTCAAACATAAACTTTCCAATTACAGGACGCAGCGCGTCCTACAATGCATTCCCACGCAGCGCGTGGGAACGAGCTCATCAAACGTATCTTACGTAGGCCGGAATAAGACTTTTCAAGCGTTAGCACGAGAAAAGCGTTTCCGGCAGACATGCGCACTGCTATGCCGGAAACACCGCTTTTCGCTAACGCTGCAACCGGATTATTCCGGCCTACGATATTTACGATTTCGGTATTTCAAGCGGCTTGCCTTTACGGTCGCGTCCGTAAATTCTGGGGCGAATGTAATGATCGATCAGCGGCGTCGCCGAGTTCATCAACAGCACTGCAAACCCAGCGCCTTCGGGATACGCGCCCCAGGTACGGATAACAAAAATCAGCAATCCGCAACCCGCTCCGAACACCAGCTGCCCTGTCGACGTATTCGGCGAAGTGACATAATCGGTGGCAATGAAAAACGCCACGCACATCAACGCGCCCGAATTCAAATGCAACAGCGGACTGACATAATGCTCACTGTCCATGGTATGAAAAACCCCGGCCAACAGCGCAACGGTCAGCAATAAGGACACCGGAATCTGCCATTGAATGATGTTTTGGCGAATTAACCAGATGCCGCCCAAACCCAGCAACAGCGTCGAGGTTTCGCCCAAACTGCCGCGCGTCCCTCCGATAAAGCTAAGAAAACCGGAGGTGTCCTTCAGGATGTCGGTCAGTAAACGGTTCTGGGAAAACTCGGTTTTGATAAAGCCCAACGTAGTCGCGCCAGTATTGGCGTCGATATTGTCCAAGCCTGAAAAAGTAATATGCCAACTTTCGGCCAGCCCCGGCGAATGCGAAAAAAACAACGGCGATACATTCGCCCAGGTGGTCATCTCGATAGGAAAGGAAATCAGCAGTGCGACGCGTGCCAACATCGCCGGATTGAACAGGTTTTGCCCCAAGCCGCCGTAAACCTGTTTGCCTAAAATAATCGCCAGCCCGGAACCGACCACGCCTATCCACCACGGTGCCCAAGGCGGCAGTGTCATGGCCAACAGCCAGCCGGTCAGTACGGCGGAACCGTCCATAATGACGGGTTTAGCCACCCTGCCCTTGAGGCGCATGCATAAGGCTTCAAAAGCAACCGCCGATAGCACCGTGATAACAAAAAGATTCAACGCCGGCCAACCGAAACACAACAGTCCAAACGCTGTCGCAGGCGATAGCGCCAGCATGACTTGCCACATAATATGACTGACACTGTTGTTAGCACCGACATGTGCGCCGCTGCTCGGTTTTAGTTGCACAATCATACCAATGCCTCCTGCTCGGCTTTTAGCCGTTCCCGTTCTGCCTTGGCCGCTATTCGGGCCAACTCGTCTTCGCGTTGTTGCTGGGCGATACGTTCCATACGGGCATTGCGCGCATCGATCAAACGCTTGGTTTGCTCTGATTTATGTTGCGCCTGCTGTCTGGCGATGACTTCGCCCGAGGCATATTTAAAAAACTGCACCAATGGAATATTCGAAGGACAGATATAAGAACAGCAACCGCAACTGATACAGTCTTTCAAGCCTAAATCCACCGCCGCATCCAGTTGGTTAATGCGAATATTGTTCGCCATATCCAAAGGTCGTAATCCCGCAGGACAAACGCTGACACAGCCGGCGCAACGGATACAGGGTTGTTCCTCGGTGTTTTTAAGTTCGCTTTTCGTTAATGCCAGAATGCCGCTGGTGGCCTTGACCGTGGGTAACCCCGTGTGCGGCAGGGAATCGCCCATCATCGGGCCGCCCATAATGATGCGCGCGGTTTGTTCTTTATCCACCTCGCAAAACTCGAACAGTTCGGAGATTAACGTGCCAAACGGAACCTCGACATTCATCGGGCGTTTCACAGCGCCGCCCGCTACGGTAACCACGCGGCCAAGCAATGGTTGCCCAAGGCGAATGGCTTTATGCACGGCATAAGCGGTGCCGACATTGTGGATGGTCACGCCGACTTCCGATGAGCGGCAGCCGACCGGGACTTCTTTGCCGGTTACATAACGGATCAATTGCCGGTCCCAACCCATCGGGTAGCGGGTGGGGATTTGTATGACTTTAATCTGTGCATAGGGTTCGGCTGCGGCCAGCATCGCAACATAAGCCTGCGGTTTGTTGTCTTCTATCGCCACCACCGCCTGCTCGGTTTCCATGCCGTGCAGCATCAAACGCACACCGTCGATAATCTCCCCGGCGCGTTCCTGCATCAGTCGGTCGTCGCAGCATAAATAAGGTTCGCATTCCGAACCGTTTATAATCAGCGTATCGACATGGTTCTCTCGGCCCATATTGAGTTTGACCGCAGTCGGAAAAGTTGCGCCTCCCAAGCCGACGATACCCGCCGCACCGACACGAAAGCTGATTTCTTCAGGGTTTAGCTGGAACGGGTCGTCAACAACCGATATTGCCATCCATTCATCTTTGCCGTCGGTTTCCAGCACGATAGTTCGGATAGGCAACGCGGACGGATGCGGTGCCGGATAGTCGTTAACGTCAACAATAATACCCGAACTGGGTGCGTGTACCGGCGCGGAAATCAGGCCTTGGCTGTAGGCTAACAACTGCCCTTTCAGCACTTTTTCGCCGACCATAATCACCGGCTCTGCGGGTTTGCCGACGTGTTGTTGCAGCGGAATATACAGTTTTTTCGGCAGCGGAAAGTCGCTGGCGATGGGCAGTGCCGCGGTCGCGGTTTTATGCTCTTCTGCATGGACGCCGCCCCGAAAACGCGGTTTTTTAAACAAACTTAACATACGGCATTACTCCCTGTTCCCATCGGTTGCACGGGAACATTCAGAGGCTTGGCCCAGCGCCAGTTACGCAAAGTCACTTCGATCGGGTGCATTTGCAGGCATTCGGTCGGGCATACTTCGACACATTTCTTGCAGGCGATGCAGGCATCGGCAACGACCGCGTGAATTTGTTTGGGCGCACCGACAATGGCGTCGGTAGGACAGACTTTAAAACAGCGGGTACAGCCGGTGCAGGTGGCTTCGCTGACTCTGGCGACCAGTAATTCGGGTTCTTTTACGTCGCTTAAATCCAAATCCAAACCCAATAAAGCGGCGATTTGTTCAGCCAGCGCGCTGCCTCCCGGAGGGCACATTGTTGCAGGCGCACACCCCTCAGCCAATGCTTCGGCGGCAGGCCTGCAACCGGGAAAGCCGCATTGGCCGCATTGCGAACCGGGCAGCAAGGCTTCCAGTTCATCGACAATCGGGCTGCTTTCAACTTTTAAATACTTGCCGGCAATACCCAGCAGCAAGCCTAAAACCAGCCCTAACAAAGTTAAACTTACAATGGCGGATAAAACGTACATAGTTTATTTCCTGTAAATCATTTACTGTAAAGTCCTGCAAAACCCATAAATGCCAGCGATAAAATCCCGGCGGTAATAAACGCAATCGGCGTACCGGCAAATAATGTCGGAACCGCCATTAACGCCAGACGCTCCCGCAAACCGGCAAACAACACCATCACCAGCGTAAAGCCGAGTGCGGAACCGAAACCGAAAATCATGCTCTGCATAAAGCCGTATTGCTCTTGCACATTGAGTAACGCCACGCCCAAAACCGCGCAATTGGTGGTAATCAGCGGCAGGAAAATCCCCAGTATCTGATACAGCACCGGGCTGGTTTTATGCACCACCATTTCGGTGAACTGCACCACGGCGGCAATCACCAGAATAAAGGCGAGTATGCGTAAAAACTGAATATTAAAAGGCGCTAAAATAAAATGTTCCAGCATCCAACTGGTCATCGCCGCTAGAGTCAGTACGAAGGTGGTTGCCAAGCCCATGCTCAATGCCGAATCCAGTTTTTTCGAGACACCCATGAACGGACACAGCCCGAGGAATTTAACCAGAACCACGTTGTTGACCAGAGCCGTACCTAATAAAAGAAGAAGATATTCACTCACTGTTTTTCCAGGCTGTTTCTAGGGTTGTTTGTAAGGTCAAAGCATCAATTATGCCAATTCGATGAATATGCAGACGCAACACGTTTGTCGCCCGAGCGTTCCGCATAAAACCTCCCAAATCAGTGCATGAAAACTGTTACAAGTAATACATATCGACACCGATAAGAATATTTTGTCGCAAACCTTACAATGTCTTATGATTCATGAACCCGCTTAGTTCGTAGTCTTGCATTACAAACAAGGTTGAGCCATGTCAGATTGAGTTATCAGTGAAACATTCGCATTAATGTTGGCGTTATATTTGCTAAGTAATCTTATAAAGCTACCTTAAAGCACTCTCACACCCGGCCATAACACATGAAAAAAACTTCATTGCGATTTTTACAGACGCATACCAACATGGCGAACGTCATCGGCGAACTTGCACCTGATTTATTTGGCGAAGGCTATGGCGACAAGATGCTGTACAGCTTGTTTGCTGAAACGGTTGAACAGGTGCCGATAGCCATTTCCATTACCGACAAGAAAGCCAAAATTCTTTATGTTAATGAAGAGTTTTGCAGAGTCACAGGCTACCGGCCTGAAGATATTCTGGGGGAAAACGAATCCTTATTATCGGACAAACACACACCTAAAGAGGTGTATCACGATTTATGGCGCACCATCAGTGCTAAGAAAATATGGCGCGGAACCTTATGCAACCGGCATAAATCCGGTCAGCGTTATCTATCCGATTTGACCATTGCCCCCATGTTAAATGAAACCGGGGCAGTCACTCATTACATCGGCATGCACAGAGATATTACCCAAGCGTACGAATCCGAAAAAAAGGTGATTAACCAGAAATTATTGATAGAGTCCGTCATTAATTCATCGCCTATCGCCATGGTTGTACTTGACGACCAGGATAGGGTTATCTTGGATAATCATAACTACAAAGCGCTGGTCAGCGATCTTGATAAAGGCGAGCCTGCAACTTATTTTTTACGATTGCTGCGGGAGGAAATGGGCGATTTATGGTCGCAGCTGCAAAGCAAGGAACAGGGTTTTAATAACCGCGAGTTTAAAGTAGAAAGCAAGGGCAGCCAGCGAACCCGTTGGTTTTCTTGCGCCGGAAACTGGTTTGTAGAAAATGAGGTAAACGCCGACGCCTTTTTTGAGAATGCATCCAAACAGTACCTGATACTGACCTTAACAGACATCACCCGGCAACGCAGGCAGATGGAAGAGCTGCATATTCAAACCTTAAAAACCATTATGGCTGAGGATGAGCGGGTGCGCGGTATCAGGGAAACATTGCTGGGAGCGATGCACCAAATTCAAATGCCGATGAACCAAATTAGGGCGGCCGAGCAAATTTTACGACACAGGCGGGACGATCAACACGCCGGTCTGTTACAAATCCTGCAACAGATCCAGCAATCCGGGGAAGAAGCCGTTGCGACCATGCAAAAATGTATTCCCGAGATTCTGCAAACTGCCGTTATTCCGGTTAACATCAACCAGATTCTGCATGAAGTCTTATTGCTCAATAACCAACGGATCTGTAGTAACGATATAGAGGTGCATTGGCAACCCTTGTCAAAATTGCCGACCATGCTGGGCTCGGAAAACCGCCTGCGCATCTTATTCAAGCAATTAATAGACAATGCGATTGAAGCCATCTGCGAGTCGAATGGCGGGGAACAACGGCTCAAAATCACTACCGACACCGATGCCGATTTGATTTATGTCAGCATTGAAGACAGCGGCGCCGGTATTCCGGTTGAAAAACGCGCCAAAGTATTCGAACCTTTCTATACCACGCGCGCCATGGGCGGCAACCAAGCGGGTATGGGACTGGTGATGGCAAAGGAGATTGTTAACCAGCATCAGGGCTTTATTGAAATAGACCCGGATTGCGATCAAGGCTGCCGGTTCAAAATCAGTTTTCCTCTGCACAAACAGGTCTTTAAGGGGGTAGAGAATGGCTGAGCGTATACAACTGATCGAAGCTGAACTTGATACTTTGTATATCATCAGTCAGGTATTAAACAGCACCCACGATTTGCATGCCAAATTACAGGCGGTTTTGGAGATACTGCACAAACGGTCGGGCATGCGTTCAGGCATGATAACGCTGCGGGAAATTGAAAGTAACAGCATGATTGTCAGCGTCGTCCATACCAACGGCGGCGGTAAATTTACCGAACCGGTCCGGTACAATCCGGGCGAAGGCTTGATGGGCGCCATCCTTGACGAGGGCAGCACCATCGTCATTGAAAAAGTGTCCGAAGAGCCGCGTTTTTTAGGCCGTCTGGGATTGTACGATCCCGAACTGCCGTTTATCGGCTCGCCCATCTATATAGAAGAAGGCGACACCATCGGCGTGCTGGCCGCCCAGCCCGATAACAGCCAGTTTCTGGGCGAGCGCGCCCGGTTTATGGAGATGATCGCCAACCTGATTGCGCAAAGCGTCAAAATGTTGCGGGTCATCGAGCGCAAACAGCGCAATCTGCTCAGCGAACGGGATCAACTCAAACAGGCGCTGATCAAGAACTACAGCTTCGAGAATATCATCGGACATTCGCCGCCGATGTTAAAAGTGTTCGATTTGATTCGCCAGGTTGCAAAATGGAATACCACGGTATTAATCCGCGGCGAATCAGGCACCGGTAAAGAAGTGGTCGCCAATGCGATTCACTTTAACTCGGGCTGCGCCGGCGGACCTTTTTTAAAGCTCAATTGCGCCGCCCTGCCCGACACCTTGTTGGAGTCTGAATTATTCGGCCACGAAAAAGGCGCGTTTAGCGGCGCGGTCAGCCAACGCAAAGGCCGATTTGAACTGGCCGATAACGGCACCCTGTTTCTCGACGAAATCGGCGAAATTTCCGCATCGTTCCAGGCCAAACTGCTGCGCGTATTGCAGGAAGGCGAATTCGAACGGGTCGGCGGCACCCAAACCATCAAGGTTAATGTGCGCATCATTGCCGCAACCAATCGCGACCTTGAGGAAGAAGTGACCAAAGGCGAGTTCAGGGAGGATTTGTATTACCGCCTTAATGTCATGCCGGTCTTCATGCCTGCATTACGCGACAGGACTGAGGACATTCCAGAGTTATCCGAATTCCTGCTCGGCAGGATTTCGCAGCAGCAAGGCGGCCGACCGCTGGAAATCAAGGAAAGCGCGATACGCATATTGATGAAACACAGCTGGCCCGGCAACGTTCGCGAACTGGCAAACCGGCTGGAACGCGCCGCGATCATGAGCCCGAACGGCATCATCGATCGCGACGTGATGGTCAGCACCGGCCTGGAAGACGAAATCGGCACCGCTATCAGTCATAAACCGCAAAAATCACCCGCGATTGATTTTAATGATGAAAACATGGACGACCGGGAACGGGTCATCGCCGCGTTGGAGCAAAGCGGTTGGGTACAAGCCAAAGCCGCACGCCTGCTGAATATGACGCCGAGGCAAATCGCTTATCGGATTTTGACCTTGGATATTACGATGAAGCAAATTTAAGGAATCTTTGAGCAGGTTTTTCACCACGAAGACACGAAGAGCACGAAGAATAAATATCAACTTCGTGTCTTCGTGGTGAATCAAAAAATTTAATCAATAACTCCCCAAAGCATTTGGAGCAACAATGACTATTTTATATGTGCAACACGATTATGCCGTCTTCGGCTTTGGTGAAACCCGACAAGAAGCCCTCGCGATGGCAGCGCAATGGCTAAAAGATGAAACCGGCAAACAAGGCTGTTCAGTTGATTATGCAGAAAGCTTATTGGTAACGTCACCCAAACCCGGACAAATGACGCTATACCAAACCGATGAACACATCCCCGGCGATGCGGAAAACTGGGGCGGCGAAGAGCTTTTGGATTGGTATCATGATGTAGCTTGAGGTGGGTTGTTATCCCATTTATTAATCAACGGGATATAATGTAATTCAATCGAACCCCAAGTGAGTACAAAGCCATGAGCATTGATTATCACAACATGATTACCATTGAACCCGGCAAACGTGGCGGCAAGCCGTGCATTAGAGGTTTACGGATTACCGTTTATGATGTGCTTTCCTGGCTGGCCGATGGCATGAGCCGTATTGAAATTGTCGAAGACTTCCCGGAATTAACGGATGACGACATTACCGCCTGCCTGCAATTTGCAGCCGATAGGGAGCGGCAATCTGTAATCATCAAAGCGTTATGAAGCTATTGCTTGATGAAAACCTGTCGCGGCGAATCGTGCCACTCATCCAAGACAGCTACCCCGGTTCAACACAGGTAGCTTTGATCGGTCTGGAGCATGTCAATGATAATGTCATTCGCCAATATGCCATTGATAACGACTACATCATCGCTACTCAGGATGCAGATTTTTACGAAATGGGCCTGATTCATGGGCAACCTCCCAAGATTGTCTGGCTCAAGATGGGCAATCATTCCAAAACGACGACAATTAAAACCTTGCTCGATAATAAGCAAGCCATTGAACAAGCGTTAATTATCGACAATAAAGCTTGTATTGAGATTGTATAATTCAATATGCGATCTTCTCATGCGGCGCAATATGCCGCGCTATTGCGCCCTACATATTACGTTTTACCGTGTTTAAATCAAGGCATTATTTGTCTGAACAATGGTGTTCGCTTTATTGCGCAACTGCCTTTCGTTGCCCAACGTTACAGTGATGGTAGGTGATAGGAAAATCCGAAAATCATCCCCCTATTGAAGCGTCGAAATGCCGGGCATACAAAGCATCCCCGACAGAGTTGTTATCACAACACTATTACGCTTTTGCATTACCTTCCTCTGCCGCTCTGCGATACCAATAAGCTGCTTTGGTATTATCCTGTACCACGCCTTGGCCAGATTGGAATTTAAGCGCCAGATTGTATTGCGCATTGGCATTGCCTTGTTCGGCTGCCTTGCTATACCAGGAAACCGCTTCAGCATAGTCCTGTGTAACATATTGGCCCTGATCATACATAAGACCCAAATTGAACTGAGCCTTTGCGTGACCTAGTTCTGCCGATTGTCGGTAAAGTGAAAAGGCTTCTGCATGCCGCCCCCGATCATTCAGGTCACATGCACGCTGAAACATAGCTTCACTATCAGTGCTCGATGGCGGTGGCTGCGTGTCTTGTTGCTGCTGTCGTTGTCGCTGTTGTTCAGTTGCTTTGCCGGTATCGTTGAACGGTGCCTTTTCACTCTGCTGCTTAGCTTTGGCTTCTTGCTCCCGAATCCAGGCATTATGTCCTGCACGCTTAACCGGGTCTATTAAGACGGCATAGGAAACATTCACAAGTCTAATGACTCTTTCAGCTTCCTCGGTGCTACCCTGGAATTTATCGGGGTGGAAAGTTTGACACAGGGCTTTATAGGCCGCTTTGATGACACTGGCGGGGGCGTCTCTTGTAACTTTCAGGTTGTCGTAATGGGTACGTATGTTAGCCATAGAACTTGTTTTTGTAGTTTTTTACCGTGAACGAAAATCTTGGCAATTATAACCGGTTCTATCGCACATTAACCGCAAAAACGCATACGTCGAATATGCAGATATTGGGAGGTGCTACTGACGTACCTAATAATATTGAATTCAAAAGCATCAGATCAAAATCACGTTAGTCATTGTCCCATTAATTACAAAACCTAAAAACATGACTGTTGCGTTTGCAACAATAACGCCCACCAACTAAAACAATAACCCTATAAATCAACACAATAAAATAAAATACTGCCGTTGGCATGGCCTGTGCTTTTGCTTTAGTAAGCAAGTAAACGCAACTTACGAGGTCAGATACTATGGAATTACCAGTCTTAAACGATGCCCCTGCGGCTAAAGGCGGCTGTTCAGCCAGTTCATGCGGTACAACCGACAATCAAATGGATTCATTGCCTGATTCGATACGGGAGAAGGTACAGAATCATCCGTGTTATTCGGAAGATGCCCACCATTATTTTGCCAGAATGCATGTTGCTGTCGCTCCGGCTTGTAATATCCAGTGCCATTACTGTAACCGTAAATACGATTGCAGTAATGAATCGCGTCCCGGCGTGGTTTCCGAAGTGCTGACGCCGGATCAGGCGGTTAAAAAAACCATGGCGGTGGCGGCTACTATTCCGCAAATGACCGTTCTAGGTATCGCCGGCCCCGGCGATCCGTTAGCCAATCCCGAACGTACTTTTGAAACATTCCGCCGTTTAAGCGAAGAAGCGCCGGACATCAAATTATGCGTATCAACGAATGGTCTTGCGCTGCCCGATTCGGTGGAGGAATTATCCAAGCACAATATCGATCATGTCACTATCACCATTAATTGCGTCGACCCTGAAATCGGAGCGAAGATTTATCCGTGGATTTACTGGAACAATAAACGCATTACCGGCGTAAAAGCCGCAAAAATACTGATTCAACAGCAGCAAAAAGGCTTGGAAATGCTGATTGCCAAAGGCATTTTGGTTAAGGTCAACTCGGTGATGATTCCCGGTATAAACGATCAGCATTTGGCGGAAGTGAGTCGCGTGGTTAAATCCAAAGGCGCATTTTTGCACAATGTGATGCCGCTGATTGCCGAAGCCGAACATGGCACTTTCTACGGCGTGATGGGGCAACGCGGCCCTACCCCCGATGAATTGCAAGACCTGCAAGACAGCTGTTCCGGCGATATGAACATGATGCGCCATTGCCGTCAATGCCGCGCCGATGCGGTGGGCTTGTTGGGTGAAGATCGGGGCGACGAGTTTACGCTGGACAAGATTGAAGAGATGGACATCGATTATCAAGCGGCGATGGAAAAACGCAAAGTGATTCATGTCGCTATACAGGCTGAGATGGACAGTAAACGGCTGGAAAAAGCCCAAAAGGCACAGCAACTTAAAGAAGAACCCAAGCTGACTACGCGTCCGGTACTGATGGCCGTAGCCACCAGCGGTCAAGGCGTGATTAACATGCACTTCGGTCATGCCAAAGAATTCCTGATTTATGAAGCCTCGCCGGACGGTGTGCGCTTTATCAGTCATCGTAAAGCCGATCAATATTGCGGCGGCGACAGCACCTGCGGCGACGGCGAAACCACTTTACAGCTGACTATCCGCGCTTTAGCAGGATGCGAAGCGGTATTGTGTTCCAAAGTCGGATATGAACCTTGGGAGCAACTTGAAGCGGCCGGAATCGCACCGAACGGCGAACATGCAATGGAACCCATCGAAGAAACTGTGCTGGCTGTTTACAAAGAGATGGCGGCGGCGGGTAAGTTGGATGAGGCTAAAGATTCAGTTAGGGCCAGTGCGTAATTTAACGTCACAAAGCCGGCCGGGGCATGTTGCCCCGGCCGAAACGTTTGAGATTGGTTAAATAGCTCAGACATCGCAGAAACATTAGGGACGGGGTTGCAAACCCCGTCCCGCCCTAGGGATAGCCGCAATTTATCGTTCCCACGCTCCGGCGTGGGAACGCCGCCAGAGACGCTCTGCGTCTCGCACCGCTGGAGCGGTGCTGAATCCATTCCCACGCCGGAGCATGGGAACAAGAAACATTTTAGGAGCCTGTCATGGCAGTAAAAATTATTGAATCCTGCGTTAATTGCTATGCTTGCGAACCGGTTTGTCCAAGTAAAGCCATTTATGAGGCTAAACCGCATTTTTTGGTTAACAGCAAAAAATGCACCGAATGCGAGGGCGACTTCCCCGTCTATCAATGTGCCAGTATTTGCCCTATTGAAGGTGCGATATTGAATTCATTGGGCGAGCCCATTAACTTACCCGGCTCTTTAACCGGTATTCCGCCGGAAAGAATGGCGGAAGCAATGGCCGAGTTGCAGGGCCACTGATTGAGGATATCCTGATGGCTACTGTCTATTTCTACGAAAAACCCGGTTGCATTAACAATACCCGGCAAAAGAAATTATTAGCTGCGGCGGGCCATCAGGTTGTGGCGCTGAATTTATTGACTGAAGCCTGGCAGCCTGACCGCTTGCGCACTTTTTTCGGTAAATTGGCGGTACGTAATTGGTTCAATTACAGCGCCCCGGCCATCAAACAGGGCGAGATTGAACCTGATAACCTGACAGAGCATGAAGCGTTAGCGCTGATGGTGAAAAATCCGTTGTTAATTCGTCGCCCCTTAATGCAAGTCGGCGATAGAGTGATGGCGGGATTCGATCAGTACGCGGTCGATAACTGGATCGGCTTAAAAGAAATCCAGCCTCATCAGGATATAGAAAGCTGCCCTCGCCCGCTTGCACAAGCAAGTTGCGGTCATGAGTAAACCTCCGGTCTTGTCTATTGACGGCGTACCGCAGGCAGTTACGTTATCCGAACGCGTTCACTGGATAGGTGCGCTCGACCCGTCGCTACGCACCTTCGACATCATCTTAAAAACCGCCAACGGCACCAGCTACAACGCTTATGTGGTCAGGGGCAGCGAGGGCGTTGCCGTCATCGATACCGTCAAGGAAAACTTTGCCGATGATTTTTTTGCCCGTTTGGAATCGGTAGCGCGTTATGACGAAATTAAAGTCATCGTCCTGAATCATCTTGAACCCGATCATACCGGCGCATTGCCCGAACTGATGCGCCGCGCGCCGCAAGCCCAGCTTTACATTTCCCAGAAAGCGCAATCCATGCTCAAAGCCCTGCTAAAACAGGATGCGTTCGATTTTACGCCGGTCTTTACCGGCGACAATGTCTCGCTGGGCGATCGCACCTTAACGTTTTTCCACACCCCCTACTTGCACTGGCCGGATACGCAATGCACTTATTTAGTGGAAGAAAAAACCCTGTTTTCCGGCGATGTGTTCGGCTGCCATTTTTGCGATGCGCGGCTGTTTAACGATGAAGTCGGCGATTTTCGCTTTTCGTTTGAATATTACTATGCCCACATCATGCGGCCGTTTAAAGAGTATGTGAATCGGGCGCTGGTCCTGATTGAACCTTTACTGCCGCTCAATAAAATCCTGCCTGCGCATGGCCCACTGTTACGCGACCAACCGCAACGGTATGTGCAGCGTTATCGCGAATTATCGACCGCGGCGTTGCAAAGCGA
Organism: Methylobacter tundripaludum SV96; assembly: GCF_000190755.2. Taxonomy (GTDB): domain Bacteria; phylum Pseudomonadota; class Gammaproteobacteria; order Methylococcales; family Methylomonadaceae; genus Methylobacter_A; species Methylobacter_A tundripaludum. The sequence goes on from NZ_JH109153.1 coordinate 378,402, forward strand.
AATCAGCGCGGGCGAAAAAACCTTGTTGATCTTTTATATCAGTTCCTACGGCAATACGCGGCGCATGGCCGAAGCCATTTATGAAGGCGCGATGGCGGTGGAGCATGTGCGCGTCTCGTTATACGACCTGGAAGGCAGTGAAATAGCGCCGTTTGTCGACTTAATAGAAGGCGCGGACGGCATCCTGTTCGGTACGCCGACCATTAACGGCGATGCGGTTAAACCGGTGTGGGATTTATTGTCCTCGCTGGCCGTCATCAATCTCAAATCGAAACTGGGCGGCGTTTTCGGCTCGTACGGCTGGACCGGGGAAGGCGTGAAAATGGTTGAAGATCGCTTGCGCGGTCTCAAATTGCGTGTGCCCATTCCGGGCATACGCATTAAGTTAATTCCGACCGAGGAAGAAATCGAAATCTGTCGTGAATTCGGGCATGAAATGGCACAGGATCTAATGGGTTTAAGACAACCCAAAGTGATCGATATGGCCGATCTTGCTTAATATTTTTTTAACACACCAGGAGAGTAGCAATGGCGAAAGCGTCAATTACCTTTGAAGATATTAATGTCACCGTTTCGGCCCCTGCGGGCACCCGGGTGATCGAGATTTCCGAAAAGGTCGGTTCGGGTATTACTTACGGCTGCCGCGAAGGCGACTGCGGTACTTGCATTATGAAAGTCACCGAAGGCTGGAACAATCTGGCCGAACCGTCTGTGCTTGAAGATAAAGTCCTGCGCGAAAACATGGCCGGTAAACATAATCGGCTGGCGTGCCAAGCGCAAGTGCTGGGCGGAACAATCAAGGTTCGGCCGGTTTAAAAAACACGTTTCTCATTCCCACGCTCCGCGTGGGAATGCAGATAAGAATTATCGTCGGTGAATCCCCACGCGGAAACATGCGACCACACATCACACTCATAAGGAGTAAATCATGGCTTTAGTTACTTTTTCAAATCCCGAATACCGGGATAAAACCGTCTATGCCGTAGCAGGCAGTCATACCGAAACACTGCTGAAACTGGCCCGGGAAAACAAAATCCCGATCAATTACGAATGCGAAGATGGCGAATGCGGCACCTGCCTGGTAAAAGTCAGCAGTGTCGATCAAAAGCACCAACGCATGGGCGGCCCTTTAACCGAAAAAGAGAAAGAAGTGCTGCGCGTTAGCGGCAAAATCAGCAAAGAAGAAATGGAGCAAATGATTGTTGACGATATACCGTCGCCCTGGCGCTTGGCTTGCCAGATGATAGTCAGGGATGAAGATATTCTGGTCGAATATTAATCATGTCTGCCGCTCTCCAACTCCAGGATAACCGGGAGCAGATCTATGCCCGGCTAAAGCCCAAGTCCATGATGAGTCCTAATCATGAATGGCTGGCCTGCATGATGGCCAGTTGGTGTGCCGGACAAGGCGTTTTGCCCGACACGATGGGGTTGGAGTCCGGGCAGTTTAACGCGCTAACAAACCGTCTTTTTCCCGGCAGCAGCATTCCGGACCACGCGCCATCGGGTAGCAAACTGGACTTTAGCCGAATGCTGGAAAAAGATGACCTGGTCAACCTGCTCAAGCATTTCAGCAAGCCCGATATTATCGAAATAGACTGGATCATAGGCGTTATCGTAGCCGGCAGTCTGGGCAGCGATCACTTATGGCAGGATTTAGGTCTCTGGTCGCGCTCGCAATTGAGCGCCATGCTGCAATACAACTTTCCCGAACTAGCCGCAAAAAACGACAAGGACATGAAATGGAAAAAGTTCATATACAAGCAGCTTTGCGAAGCGGAAGGCTTGTACCTGTGTCGCGTACCCTCTTGCGAGGTGTGCATCGACTACCCCAAATGTTACGGCTCTGAAGAATAGCGCTTAATTTGCAAATCAATATTCACGCTGATCCTGCATGGATAAGCCTATTGAACATGTGGCTGGACGGGGTTTGCAACCCCGTCCGAAACGTTTGACGGATGAAAATATGGCAGTAGTTATCGAAAACGCTAGGAACGGGGGTGCAACCCCCGTCCCGCTCGTGGAAAATCAATATTCACGCTGATCCTGCCTGGATGAGCCTATTGATCATTCTACTTAATTGAAGTGACCGACCGGTTCCGGCGACGCTTCTAATCGCTTGGGTTGGGCGACGAACACACCCTGAGATTCGGCATAACCGGCACGTAACAATCCCATCATAAATAAAAGAGGTGTGCATCATGTTAAATAAGATGAAAAATCCCAGTCTGTTAACGATCAAAATGCGTTTTACGATCATTTTGAGCACCTTGGTCATCGGTTTTTCGCTGTTCGGTTTCGCAACCTTCAAAGCCATGAACACACTTAATGTTAATGGCCCCATTTATCAACGCATTGTTCAGGGCAAAGATATTATTGCCGATATTCTGCCTCCGCCTGAGTACATCATCGAATCCTATCTGGTAACGCTACAATTAACGCAAGCTGCCGACCCTGCTGAAGTCAGCGCCTTAGTGACGCGTTTTCAATCGCTAAAAACGGAATACGAGTCCCGCCATAGTTACTGGTTAGGCCAAGCTTTGGAACAGGAGCTCCATGCTCCCCTGCTTCAAACCTCTTATCAGGCGGCGCAAGACTTTTATACTGAAGCCGAGCATCATTTCCTGCCTGCCGTTCAGGCAGGAGACCGCAACGCATCGCAGGCCAGCCTCCAAAAAATGCGCAGCGCCTACGAACAGCACCGCATCGCTGTTGATAAAGTGGTGCAGCTGACGACGGCTCGCAATGCAACGGATGAGACGCAAGCCCGAAACACCATCCATTTGTACAGCCTCATCCTGATCGGCATTTTCGCTTTCAGCGTTGCGGCGGCCGTAGCATTAACAGCATTAATCAGTCGCGGCATTATTCGTCAATTGGGCGGCGAGCCTGGCGATGTTGCCGCTTTGGCCGGAAACATCGCTTCCGGCAAACTGGATAATGCTATAGCCGTTAAACGAAACGATAGCGGCAGTTTGCTGGCAACCATGAAAAACATGCAGCAACAATTGCTTGAGCGTATAACCGCGGATCGCCAAATAGCCAATGAAGCCCTGCGCATCAAGACAGCATTGGATTGCATCAGTGCAAACGTGATGATCGCCGACAATGAGCGCACTATTATCTACATGAACCCGGCAGTGCATAATATGCTGAGGCTGGCCGAAACCGACATTCGCAAGTCCATGCCGCATTTCGATTTCGACAAACTGTTGGGGGCGAGCATCGACTCTTTTCACAAAAACCCGGAGCATCAGAAAGCATTGCTGGCGCAATTCAGTTCGACTTTACGAAGCGAGATTACTATCGCCGGACGCACTTTTTATCTGGTCGCCAATCCCATCACTAATGAACGCGGCGAGAAACTCGGCGTAGTGGTGGAATGGAAAGATCGAACGGCCGAAGTAGGTATTGAACAGGAAGTCGCCAAAGTAGTGGATGCCGCAGTACGAGGCGACTTTACCCAACGCTTCGACTTAGAGGGCAAGGAAGGCTTCTTCTGCGAACTAAGCGTCGGCATCAACCAACTGATGCAAACCAGCGAATCCGGACTCAATGAAGTGGTGCGCGTCCTTGAAGCCCTGTCCCGCGGCGACCTGACCGAAACCATCACCAACGACTATTCCGGCACCTTTGGACAACTCAAGGATGACTCCAATACCACCGTGGAAAAGCTTAAAGCCATTATTAACCAAATCAAGAAGACCACCGACAGCATTAATACCGCGTCTAAAGAAATCGCCGCAGGCAATAATGATTTGTCCCATCGCACCGAGGAGCAAGCTGCCAGCCTGCAACAAACTGCCGCCAGCATGGAAGAACTGACCTCCGCGGTACAGCATAATGCGGCAAACGCCCAACAGGCCAACCGGCTCGCCGTTGACGCCTCCGACATCGCGGGCAAAGGCGTTGAAGTGATCGGCCAGGTCGTAATGACGATGGACGACATCAACGAATCTTCACGCAAGATCGGGGACATTATCTCGGTGATCGACGACATCGCTTTCCAGACCAATATTCTCGCCCTCAACGCCGCGGTGGAAGCCGCCCGCGCCGGAGATCAAGGCCGGGGCTTTGCCGTGGTGGCCGTGGAAGTCCGCAACCTTGCGCAGCGCGCCGCGACGGCCGCAGGAGAAATTAAAGACCTGATTAATGATTCGGTAGGCAAAGTTTCAGGCGGCAGTCAACTGGTTACCCAGGCGGGGCTGACGATGGAAGAAATTGTCGCATCGGTCCGCGGCGTTACCAGTATGATGGCTGAAATCACCGCCGCCTCCGCCGAACAAAGTTCCGGCATCGAACAGGTCAATCAAGCCATCGCTCAAATGGATAACGTGACCCAACAAAATGCGGCCCTGGTGGAACAAGCCGCAGCGGCCGCAGAATCGCTGGAAGAGCAGGCGCAAGATCTGACGGTCACAATGAGCAGTTTTAAAGTGGAAGGTAACTCGCATAACTTGGTCCATGCTTTTCATCGTCCTGCACGAAGAGAAATAACGCTGGCCGGGACAAGTGCAGCTAAAAGCTCGCCGGTCAAACTGCAATTACAATTACAGCCTGCTGATAATGACGATTGGGAAGAGTTTTAATGCTATTTATTTGTAACTGATATTACGCATTGCCCGCGAAAACCGCAAAAAGAGGGTTTGATAATGGATAACGCCCCTTCACTGAATGACCGCGACGGATGTGAGTAGGGCGCGCCGTGCGCGCCTTAGCAATGAGCATGAATAACGTAAGCTGGTTTTATTTTTAAACCATGAAGGATTGAAATCTTCAGCCTTTCATGGTCATTGCTTAAGCCTGTTCCTTAGTTCACAAGGCGCGCACGGCACGCCCTACGGCGGATATTCCCAGACACAGAGCAAGATATTTCCTGACTGCGATCTATCTTTTTCACGACGGTTCTAGACCGTGCGTAACGTCAGTTTGTAAAACTCCGGACTTGATCTGACAGCTTCTAAAATGAGTCTAAGCTGCATCAGGCATTAATAGCCAATTGTTTGATTGCATTAGAAGAAAGCTTTTAAACGGTGACCCAAGTCTTTGTCTCCATTCCGTATCGCCCTAATTTCTTCGACGTGTACTCGTCAATCAAGCGGGCTGGGTTCTAGCGATGGCTCTTTAAACTGCGGAGCATAGTAAGTGCGTTTGGCTGAACTGTATTTTTCAAGGTTGCCTTTAGTTGACCAGTGTATGGCCGCGCTGACGCATACATGATTTGAATGCTCGTTTAAAGTCCTCATTGGCTTCATAACCTTTCCACAATCCAGCGGGAATGGCCAAAATAGCACCACCTGCGGCACCTGTTGCAGCACTACCCGCTATAGCGCCAACAGCTGCACCGCCAGCTGCACCAGTAACGGCGCCAACACCCGCGCCCATACCGATTTCTTTGGTGATATCCGATGCTTGATCTGCCAGTGCCTTACACTCTACCATGTCGCGCTGAGCGGTTTCTGGATGTTGGTCCATGCGAGGATCGACAATCGGACGCCAGCCACTCATAGATGCGCACCCAGTGGCTAATGCAGAAAGCACCAACATTGTTGCTAAATTATTTTTTCTCATGTTTTTCTCCAAAAAAAGGGCATATTTCAATCGTTAAATAAAATTTTATAATTTATGTTTGGTGCGTTGATTGTAAAAAAGCATCCAAAAATTTACCGCTTCCGGCGTCGTTTTTTCAGTTAAATACGTCGGAATGTACTTTAATAACAATAAGATAACAAAGGCCTCTGGTAAGTTTTGACGCTCTTTTCCGGCAAAACCGGCATATTTTTCACGCTTTTTGACAACATAGTTTAGAAATGGCTTGGGTGGCCGCCTTTATGAATTACTAGGAGACTGTCGGATTTAGCAGTGCAAAAAGTGTTAAAATAACCCTATCGAAACACCAAATCAAAAAACAAAAATGGCTACCCAATTCATCCTGATTGATCGCGATACCCCCTACATTCTGCCCCCGTGTGTTCAGGATTATTTGCCTGAAGATCATATGGCCCGTTTTGTTGTCGAGATTGTCGATCAACTGGATTTACGGACGCTATCAGCCGTCTATGCGGGCAAAGGAAAGCGCCCCTATCATCCGGCGATGCTGTTGGCGTTGCTGTTCTACGGTTACGCGACCGGCGTATTTTCCAGTCGCAAACTGGAGAAAGCCACTCATGACTCGATGGCCTTTAAATACATCTGCGCCAACGAAAACCCAGATCACGACACCATCAACAGCTTTCGCAAGCGCTTTGGCAAAGAGATCGAAAGCCTATTTGTCGAGATATTGGTACTTGCACAAACCTTGGGGCTGCTTAAGCTGGGTACGGTGAGCCTGGACGGCACCAAGATTAAAGCCAATGCCAGCAAGCATAAAGCCTTGAGCTGGGATTACGCCAATCAACTGGAAGCCCAGTTCAAACAGGAAGTTGAAACCTTGATGAAACTGGCTGAAGCCGCCGACAATTCCCCGCTTCCAGAAGACATGGATGTACCCAAGGAACTCAAACGCCGCCAAGACCGTTTAGCAGTGATTGCCAAAGCCAAACAGGAAATCCAGGCCCGTGCCAAGGCGCGTTACGCGCAAGAAAAGGCCGAGTATGACGAAAAGCAGGCTAAGCGTGAACAACACCTGAGTGAAACCGGCAAGAAAATGGGCGGCAAAGCCCCCCAAGCGCCTACCGATGCGCCTCAAGGTAAAGATCAAGTCAGCCTGACCGATGAAGAGTCCCGCATCATGCCGACCCCTAATGGTTTTGAACAAGCCTATAACGCCCAAGCCAGTGTTGATATTGCCACCCACCTGATCGTTGCTCATCACATCACCCAACACACCAACGACAAACAAGAAATCGAACCGGCCTTAGCCAAACTGGAACAGCTCCCGGAATGCTTGGGGAGTGTTGACAACCTGTTGGCCGACACCGGCTACTTCAGCCAAGCCAATGTAAAGGCGTGTGCTGATGCAAAGATAAAACCGTACATCGCCCAAAAGCGGCAAAGCCATAACCAAGCCCTTGACGCCCGGTTTCAGCATCAGCCGGAAATAGGCGAAAGCACCTTACCGCCGGTTGAGGCCATGACCCATCGCTTAACAACCAAAGCGGGCAAAGCACTCTACGGCAAGCGAAAATCTACTGTCGAAACCGTGTTTGGCATCATTAAACACGTCCAGGGATTCAGGCAATTCCAGCTTCGAGGCCTGGAATCCGTCCAAAGTGAATGGAATTTAGTCTGTATAGGCTGGAATTTAAAAAGAATGCATGTATTAAGAGGGTGAGAGAGGAAAAAGAGCATTGAGCTGCCCATAAAACAGAACTATGGGCATTAAAAATCCCAATAAACCACTTTTTTAAATTTTAATCGTGATTAAGTGGGGAGGCTCGCTCTATTAATCCGACAGCCTCCTAGAGCTGAAACTGAGGACAATTGACTACGGCGTGAATTCCGGATGGAGCGTAACCCGCGATATTACTCATTCAAGCGAGTGACATATTCGCTAATATCCTTATTCTGTCTGTATTCAATGATGAACGGTCAAAATCGCTCATCTCAAAAGTCATCGCGACACAACGTTATGCACAATTCGTTACGACAGCGTAAAGATTACATAAACAAGATGAGAGGAAACCTGTTGGTTTGATTAAGATTAGATGAAGACAGGAATAATTTCAGGAAGGTTCATGCTGAGCTGGATCGCCCCGCGTGAACTAAGCGCGTAAATAAAACGTCCAAAACTTACCACTATCAGCGTCGGTTTTTTCAGTTAAATGCGTTAGCCAAGTCAGGCATAAACAGCTTGTCCGACCTACCCGGCTACATGGCGAGAAATTTCCGACCCATGCAGGGGCAAAACAAGGGATAAAAATCAAGACAATGCAAGATGCTGTTCAGTCAATACTTTTACTGTTAGAATCCAATCAGCCTTAAACCATAATAAATTACCCAAATAAGAAGGTAACGCTCATGTCCGAATATATTTCCGAAGCATCCGAAATTGCTAACCAAGAAGCTGAACGCGCCAGACAGGCGGCAAACCGTTGCGAAGATTTCTATCAGTCTGCTGAACAATCCCAACGAGCCGCCGAACAACAGGCACAAGCCGCATCCGAACGTGCAGTTCAAGCTGATCAGCACGCTCATCAAGCCGCATTAGTTCTCCATCATACTGAAATACATGCTGAAAATGCGGCTAACGCAGCTCAGAGTGCTAATGACAGCGCCCAAACAGCGGCCCAGGCAGCTGGCAAGGCAGAGGATGAAGCGCAACAAGCCAGCACCCACGCCGAAACAGCCGCACATGCGGCGACTGAAAGCCAGGCTTCTGCACGGACCGCGCAAGATTGTGCCGAGCAAGCCCAACAACATGCTGAAAATGCCGGTAACTCAGCTCAGGATGCAAACGGCAGCGCCCAATCGGCAGCCCAGGCAGCCATTAAGGCGGAAAATGAAGCACAACAAGCCGCTCGATTTGCCAGCGACGCTCAATCATCTGCCTATGTGACCGGCCAGACAGTGAGCCAATCTCAGGAACACGCCGCCCAAGCAGCCCAATTTTGTGAGCAGTCGGCCAGTCGCGCTCAAGAAATTGAACAACAGCGCGGTGAAGCGCAAACAGAGATAGATAGGATACGGGGTCTTCGTGCTCAGGCCGAGTTTGTATTATCACAACTGCAACAAGCGCTTTCGGAAACTCAAAATTCCCAGCGCTTGGCTGAACAGGCTCGCGATGATGCACAGAGGCTGCGTGATGATGCGCAAAAATTGTACGAGCAAGCCCAAGAGGCCTCAGCCCGCATCCAGGATCATTCCTTCAGTATCGAACAAGCCAAAACCGAGGCTAGCAACGCCGCCGAAGATACGAAAAAATCAATGCTCGATGCCAGAATTGTATTATCGCGTGCTTTTGCTGCGGTTAAGTGCTAACAAGAGTCTCCTTACCTACTTGAACATCAGCCTGTAGGGCGCAATAGCAGCTTTATCGCATATTGCGCCGTATGATAATCTCGCCATGCGACGCAATACGTTATGCTATTGCATCCTACGGGCGCGCTTTACTGCGTTGATTAAGCTTAAAAGCCGGAATATTATCCGATCTACATTACTATCTCCGTTCCAATGACAGACTGCAATTACACTTACAGCCTGCTGATAATGACGGATTGGGAAGAGTTTTAATGCTATTTATTTGCAAAACTCTGGACTTGATCTGACAGTTTCTAAAATGAGTCTATGCTGCATCAGGCATTGACTGTCTCAGTTCGACCCAAACCGGACGGTGAGATACAGCTAGATTTATTTTTAAACTGGGATAACGGATGCTAGCTGGCTGCCAAACCAAGAGCGATGCGGCGAATTTGGCAGCCCTAGCTGATGTAATGGTTAGGGTACTGCCATAGGCAATGATTTGTGTGATTCATAGACAGCAAGTATATTGCAATGATGTCTATGAACCACACAAATGATTTCATAACACAGGCGCAGCACTATTGCTTAGGCACCACTTGTTGCATCCCATGCTGGCCCTCACCCTCAGCGCAGCAACCCATATCATTCATCATGCCGCGCATATGTCCCATGTGTTCATCCATCATATGCCTACGCTGTTGCGGATCCTTCGTTTTGCGCATTTGGTCTATTTCCTTTTCCAGCTGCTTCAGGCGTTCCTGCGTTTCCTTTTCGGTCAAGGGTTGCTGCTGTTGTTCTTCAACGGCTAATGCAAAAGGGCTGAACGATACAAGGGCAACGATTATCAAAAGAATGTATGCTTTCATGATAGTCTCCTAAGGAATTCTTAAAGAAATCTACCTGGGCTTGGCTTTCCTGCATGCAGGTAGTAGGTGGAACCAAAGAAACTATCCCTGTCTGCTCTAACTGGTGTCTGGATTTCTGGGGGCCGCTTTAATGCTACATACCAGATTTTCTTTAACGGCTTTAGTGCTGAATTAGAGTAAATGCTAAGTGGACCGCATGAAGTTCGTTGGTCATTGCTGCTCAATAAATCAATAGCTTGTGCTGTGCTAACAACGCAAACGAACTTCCCGCTGGGCACCACTTACCGATAGGGGAATCAACATAAAGTAACAACACCCCCGTTATGAAAATAACGGGGGTGAGTATTTCAATTACCTACGTCACCAGTGACGTTGCTGGTTTTTCTCTTTTCTATATTCTTGAAGGTTTCAGTTTGCAACTGCTCTACCGCACCACTTTGCAAATGCTTAGTTTCGTCCTTTTTCAGCAGCACGACTAAAACAATAACAGCAGCAATAGCAACGCCAGCGATCCACCATGTGTAGTCTTTTTCTTTTTCTTCAGCCATTTTAAAATCCTCGTAGTTTGTTTAACTATATTTTGTTGCCTTTCCTCAAAAGGGGGCGCTTGACTGGACAAAATGATATACAGGTCTGCAATTGGCCGAAAATGTTCATACATTATCAGGTCAAAAATTGCTAATCCATCACCCCGCCCACGGTTCAACAATACATATTCAGAACTGAATACACAATATGTAATGATACCTATATTTACTAACTCAAAAAATCGGCGGCTTTTATATGCATGTAAATAATTCGTAAAGTTCACCGACCTTTCACTGACTATCCGGTTTTAGACGAACCGAGACAGTCAATGTCCGACTCAATCCAAGATAATATTTGAATCTGTCAGATCTAGTTCAGAGTTTTACAATTTATTAACCGATGTTAAGCCTGTCCAATGGCAACGATGGGTAGGGGTGTGCTGCGCGCGCCTTGGGAGCTAAAACGCGCACGGGTGCCCTACGGCTGACCGAATAGTTCAACACAGACAGGGCCAAAAACGGCCCTGCCCTGTCTGTTCTGATGTAATCGGTAAATATTTAAACAGAGACTACACGGCGTAATTCAACAAGCTGATACCCACCCAGCCAAAGCCTATCGTTGTGACAACAAAGCTGATAGCCGAGTAAACTTTCCAGACTGTCTTTTCCCAAAAAGCAGGATCAAATGCCGCAATCACAAACACGCAAGGATTGGTAATCCCGCCGATCACCACCAGCCAGCAAGCCGTAACCGATAACGGCACTTTGACCGCATAAAACCCCAGGCAAAACAACGCCATTAAGGCAAAATCGATATGCGCTCTGATCAGGGTTTTGTAGTCGGTAAGGAATTCGCCATCAATGCCTTTGACAGGGAACCATCTTGCAAAGGTCATCAGCCATGCCGAAGCCAAAACGGCAAAAACCATCAGCACAGCGCCAATTAATAATATTTCCATCGTGTTATCCCATTTTTTGTTTGGTTATAAAAAATATACTGACCGGTCGGTATATTGACATTGCAGTATACCGACCGGTATAGTGACAATCAACCTGTTTTCTACTGCCCTCGCCCATGACCTTAAATCTGCAAGAAAAAATCCTGCAAGCCGCATCAGAGCTGTTCTATAGCCAAGGCATCAGGGCGACCGGCGTCGATGCCATTGTCAAAGCGGCAAACACCACAAAAATGAGTCTGTATAAATACTTCCTGTCCAAGGACGATTTGGTGCTCGCCTTTCTGCGCAAGCGGGATGAGGATTTTCGAGTCTGGTTTGTCGAACAGGTTGACGCCAAGGCCGATACGCCCAAAGCTAAGCTGCTGGCGGTTTTTGATGTCATCGGCGAATGGATGGCTGTTCCCGAATTTCGCGGTTGCGCCTTTATCAATGCCGCGGCCGAATTTCCGCTTGAAGGTAACCCGGTGCATCAGGTGTCTGCTGAGTTTTACGACCATTTCCGAAGCTATATTGCCGATCTGGCCGGACAGTGCGGCTCTAAATCGCCGGAAAGTCTGGCGCTGCAATTAAGCCTGCTGGTCGAAGGCGCCATCGTTTCGGAACAGATGAAGCGCCATTCAGGTTCCGCCGAACAGGCCAAGCAGGCCGCCATAGTTCTTATCGAAGGAAGCTTAAGTTATATTCCCGACTTATCCTTATCAACCACTAACACCCAGGAGCAGCAATGAGTGAATTTTTCCATGAAGGCAGTCGACAACTGCAAGACCGTTTCGATACCCGGCCCATGGCCGACCGTCTCGTCGATGCGATTGTCAGCGGCCAAATCAGCCCTGAAGACAAGGCGTTTATCGAAGAACAAAACATGTTTTTCTTCGCCACCGTCGATCGGGAAGGACGTCCTAACTGTTCCTACAAAGGCGGCAGCGTCGGCTTGGTCAAGGTTATCGATGAACAAACCCTGGCTTTTCCGCTTTACGACGGCAGCGGCATGTACTTGTCGGCGGGCAATGTATTGGTTAACGAGCATGTCAGCCTGTTGTTCGTCGACTTTCAGCGCCAAGCCCGTCTTCGTTTAAACGGCAGCGCTTTCATTCAGGACGATGATCCTTTGCAAAATCACTGGCCCGAAGCGGAACTGGTGTTGCGGGTAAAAGTGCGGGAAATGTTCCCCAACTGTCCGCGCTATATCCACAAAATGACCTTGGTCGAAGAGTCGTCATTCGTTCCCAAACAACATTGCGAAACACCGGCACCGGCCTGGAAGCGTCTGGAAGTCGTCGCCGACGTCTTGCCGCCCCGCGACGCGCATCTGGCCGGTAACGAGCAGGATGCCGCGGCGGCGTTAAACCGTAACTAGAGCCTACAAATTATCTTGAGTTTTTCTTGCGTGCGTAGGGCGCGCTGTGCGCGCCTTAGGACCTGAATAATGGTAGGTAGCAGTCTTGGTGGTACTTTAATCGTCGCTGATTTCAGTTTATTCCATCAAGACTGTTTGTAGGGATCTAATTATCCTGATTTGAAGCGTTACATCTGACGATGCATTTTTGCCATGCTCAAGTTTTCCTCGGCGGCTTTTTCATAGACATCAATCAGCCTTTCGCAATGCGCTTTAAAATCTTCAGCCTGTCTACCGTAGAGATAGCTTTTTGACTGATACTGACTAAGAAGCTTCTTGTGTTCCTCAGCTTTAAGCCGCATTTCTTCAGCTGCTTCTTCATAGTGTTTCGCCAGCGCCTCATGATCGGCTTTGGATGACGCATTTTGCACGGCCAGGTTCATATCCATTGGATGCGGGTTCATCTCGGCACATGCCGACACTAAGCCAACAGTTAAAAGCAAGGCAATCAGTAACTTTTTTTTCATGGTTTTTCTCCTAAATAATTCAAAAAAATTTAAAGTATCATCGTTTTTTCAGGTTGTTAAGCAAGGATAGAGAATTCAACTTCTTCGATCAATAGGCGCTGCTACCTATCAGGTAACCCGCTCTTTAGCTGAATGCTTTACATCACCAAAATCCCAAATGATTTTTGGGATTTATAGCTCGCGGATTGATGCACAAAAAATAGGGCATCAACCCAGTCCGCACAGCTATTTTTTAAAGCACGAATAGTGCCATTTATAATAAATCAATGCGTTAGGCATTTTTTGTCTTCTACTCAATTCTATTCGCACAATAAATGTGCATTAAAAACCCATAAACGCACCCTAATAAAGCGATCTAAAACGTTTATCTTTAACATCTCCTTCGAATCCAAATAATCGCTTTTTTAGATAAATGATGTTTTAAAGCGATAATTTTCGCAGTCGCAGAGCGTTCATGATGACTGAAACCGAACTAAAACTCATTGCTGCCGCCGCAATCATCGGTGAAAGCAAAATGTCGAAGTATGGATACAGCACACCGGCTGCAACGGGAACGCCGAGGGCGTTGTAGATGAAAGCAAAAAACAGATTCTGGCGGATATTACTCATGGTGGCTTGGCTCAACCGCCGTGACCGGGCGATGCCACGCAGATCGCCTTTGACCAGCGTGACACCCGCACTTTCCATGGCGACATCGGTGCCCGTACCCATGGCAATGCCTACGTGTGCCTGCGCCAATGCCGGTGCATCATTGATGCCGTCGCCCGCCATTGCCACTATATGGCCTTCAGACTGCAATTGTTTAACGATTTCGGTTTTCTGTATGGGCAACACTTCCGCCTCGACCCGGTCTATGCCGAGTTTTTTTGCCACCGCATCGGCCGTAATTTTGTTGTCGCCGGTCAGCATGACGACTTTTATCCCTGCTTCGTGCAGGGCTTTCAGGGCTTCCGGCGTTGACGATTTGATGGGATCGGCGACACTGACAAGACCGCCAAGCTTGCCGTCCACGGCAACAAACATGACGGTCTGCCCTTCCTGACGGAGTTCGTCAGCCTGTTTTTTTAAAGGCGTTGTATCGATATTCTGCGCCTCCATTAATTGGGCATTGCCCAGCGCAACCTGGCGGCCTGAAATCCTGCCACGAACACCTTTACCGGTTACCGATTCAAATTGTTCTCCGGCAGCCAGCTTGATGCCCTTTTCTTCGGCGCCTTTAACAATGGCATCGGCAAGCGGGTGTTCGCTGGCTTTTTCCAGACTTGCGCCGAGATACAGCACGTCTTCTTCGGAAAAATCCTTGCTTGCTATAACTGACATAAGACGGGGTTTACCCTCTGTCAGAGTGCCGGTTTTGTCGATCACTAACGTATCTATTTTTTCCATGATCTCTAGCGCTTCGGCATTTTTAATCAATACCCCCAGCTGAGCGCCCCTGCCGGTACCGACCATAATCGACATCGGCGTGGCGAGACCGAGCGCACAGGGGCAAGCAATAATGAGTACAGCTACCGCATTAACAACCGCATGAGCCAAACGTGGCTCCGGCCCCCACTGCCACCAGACGATCAAGGTAATGATGGCAATGATGACAACGGCCGGTACAAACCAGCCTGCAACCACATCCGCCAGTTTCTGGATCGGTGCCCGGCTGCGCTGTGCTTCGCCGACCATCTTCACGATCTGAGCCAGCAGTGTTTCGCCGCCGACCTTTTCGGCGAGCATCAGCAGGCTTCCGGTGCCGTTGACGGTAGCGCCTATCAGCCTATCACCTACATTTTTTTCCACCGGAATAGGCTCGCCGGTCACCATCGATTCATCGACACTGCTGTAACCTTGCTGCACGACACCATCCACAGGGATTTTTTCGCCGGGCCGGACCCGTAACACATCGCCCGGTTGGACCTGTTCAAGAGAAATATCCTCTTCCTTGCCGTCGCCTGTCACCCGACGCGCTGTTTTCGGCGCCAGCTCCAGCAGCATCTTGATAGCCTGGTTGGTGCGGCTTCGAGCCTGTAATTCCAACACTTGCCCCAGCAACACCAATGCGGTAATGACGGCGGCTGCCTCGAAATAAACAGCCACCATGCCGTCTGAATTACGCATGGTTGGCGGAAAAATGCCCGGCGCAAATGTTGCTGCCACGCTGTAGCCCCAAGCGACGCCGATACCCAATGCGATCAGCGTAAACATGTTTAAATTGCGATTGATGATGGAACGCCAGCCGCGTTGAAAAAACGGCCAGCCGCCCCACCAAACCACCGGCGTGGCTAAAGCAAATTCAATCCATTGCAACCAGTGGGTGAAAAAGTCGCCAGCAATCAATCCCGGCATCAGATCGTGGCCCATCGCCAAAATGAACACGGGTATCGACAGCGCAGTACTGACCCAAAACCTTCGGCTCATATCGGTGAGTTCGTGGTTTTCCTGTTCCTCCCCTGAAACATCTCGAGGTTCCAGAGCCATGCCGCACTTGGGACAGGAACCCGGCTCGCTACGGATGATTTCAGGATGCATCGGGCATACATATTCGGTATGAATTTCGACAACCTTGCTTTCCACCGGAGCCATCGGCTCCAGGGGCATCCCGCATTTTGGGCAGTTGCCAGGATTTTCCAGGCGAACTTCAGGGTGCATGGGGCAGGTATAAGTTGTTTCATGAACATATTTTGTCATTGTCTTACCCTATAGTTTTCGTAACACGATGAAATCAGAGATCCGGTTTTCATGCTTTTGGCAATACGTATTATTTACTTCGCGTCATCGGGATAACACAGCGCGATTGCCCTGACAGATACGGGCAATAGAACTCGAATTAAAACATTTTAACGAAAAGCAAATGTCAGTTGCTACAATGCCTGTCTATCCTTCTGATATGTCCACAGGATACCCTCTTAATGAATTATAAAGAACTCCAAAAAGGCCTGCCTTGGCTACCTTTATCAATAAAGATGCTGTTCACTGGCTACCTTCTGACCATAGGCTTCGGCTTACTGATGGCGGGTGCGCAAATTATGCTGACCCACGGTATGGCTGATGGCAAACCTGGACTATCCGTAGACGACATTGTTTACAGTTATTACGGTAATCGTAATGGATCAACCCTGGAAGCCAAGCTTAATGGCTCTATGAAAAATAATGCGCCACCGCAGGTACGTATTGAAATTATCAAATGGGCGCGTGCAGGCGCTCCGGCCAAAGATTGGGATTCCAGGTTTAAAAATATATTTGAGACCCATTGCACTGCTTGCCACCATGCGGCATCTTCCTTGCCGGATTTTTCCAAACTGGAAAATGTTCAGCAGCGTGCCAGTATTGATACAGGAATTTCCTTTACCTCGCTGACAAAAGTGTCACATGTCCATCTTTTTGGCATTGCCTTTATATTTATGCTGATGGGAGCGATTTTTGTATTTGCGGTGGGAATTCCGGAATGGATCAAGGCTACGTTGGTAGTGATTCCATTTGCCTTCCTGATTATCGATGTTATTTCATGGTGGCTCACCAAGCTGAACCCTGAATTCGCCTGGATTACGATTATTGGCGGCTATGGTTATTCATTAGCTTCAGCAGCAATGTTGTTCATCAGCTTATACCAGATGTGGATACTTCCTTGGAAACCGGCAAAAAAACATAATCCGAACACTTAATCGAGCTTTATGAGGAATTATGTAATCTACCCGATGTTTAGTCGGGTAGATTCAGGTTAAAAAGCTAACCAACCATTCACCATGAAGGTGTTGTTGAATTGAGCATCAGTATTTGTGCCATTGGCTTGAGAATAGCCAATATACTGCAAGCTGGTACGCAAATTCATCAGATATGAATACGAATTGGATTTGCCAAATGGAACATAAACCAGTTCTGCTGTATAGAATTGGCTGTTTGGTCTGGTTTGAGCAACGATATTACCCACATCGTCAAATAGGGGAGCATGTGATCCGTTTATTTTGTTATACGCAAAAGTCAAACCATAAGTCTGGTCAAAGGTATAAGCGAGATTGATTTTATACGTTGCCAGATAGGTTCTACCCGTAGTCGGATCGGATGCCGCCCCTCGATCTGCCGATAGCTTCTGATCTTCATAAATATAAGCCGTTTTGACTTCAAAGATATGTTTCGGATTCGTCATGTACTGGTAAGTCGCATCGACTGCGACATCGGTAAAATGATTAGCGCCAAAAGTCTTGTCACGTCCGGGAAAAACATCGGCACTCATACCGTAGTGACCCAACGCAAAATAGTGACCCTGCCAGTCATGTTGCAGAGCAACACGCCAATAGGGCGCAGGACCGTCGAGACTGACCCTGTCAGGCCCGGCGATACCGAATCCTCTCTGGAAATTGCTGGAAAATGAGCCATAAGCGCCGGCTTCCAGATAAAGCAGATTGTTAATCATCGTATAAGCGGTAGCGCCGCCTACTTGAGATCCCAGTGCTCCGTCAATCAATGGACTCGCTCCGACACTAGGTTGTACCCCGCTGCCGGTATAAGGAAATCCCCAGGCTGGCGTGGTGTTCCACAAGTCCTGTACGGTCGGGTTATTATTTAAAGAGATACCGTAAGTAATTGGGGTGTCGCCCAAATCTAATTGATCGGCAAAACGGATATCGGTGTGTTCCATTGCAAGTCGATCCTCATAGCCGTTATATGTTAATTGACTGAACGCACCAACCTTGCCATAAATACGACCTGCATAAAACAACGACGCTTCGTCAAAAGTGAAATTATTGTTTTTATTATAGCCGGATCGGAGCGTTCCATCCGGCTGACTTTGGCTTTGTACTGTCTGATCCTTCTGGGTATTGGTGAATGTCCCCATGACCGTAGCGCTGAGTGGCGGCAGTTTGGCAGCAGTGCCGCTACCTCCGCCCATTGTATACCCGCCCAATTTAAAATCACGGCCAAAAGGCGACAGGTTGGGCCCGAAGGATTGAGTATGGCACGCGCTACAAGCTTCACCGGTTTGCCGGGAAAAGCTCGGTGTAGCTTCTGCTTCCGGACTTGTTAATAAAATGACTGAGATTAGTGCCGGTAGCAATGCCAGAAAATAATTCAACTTGTAACTTCGTTTAGAAAAAGTTTGCATAAATCACCCAATTGTTTGTTTGAATTTAGTCGCTAAGTGGTTTTCAGTCTTCTCTATTCGGTGCTAACTTAACCTGCATACTCCGTTTCCAAAGCGTAGGATTGTATGTCTGCTTGAAGTTTTATTTTTATTTTAATCCTTCTTTGCCCGGGGGCGACGGATGATTTTTCTCAGCTCCAGGACAATCAGCGGTATGAATCCAACGCCGATCCACGATACGCACTGATTTAGAGAAACCGGCTCGATCTGAAACAGCGTTTGCAACATGGGAACATGGTGTATCGCCAACTGCAAGGCGAAGCTCACCTCCACAATCAGGAACAAGCGCATGTTGGAAAACAAGCCTATCTGCCAAATAGTACGCTGCTCGCTGCGCGCACCAAATGCGCGCAGCAGCTCGGCGATCACCAGGGCGGTAAAAGCGGCATCGCGGGCTTGTTCAAGGCTGTTGTCGATATAGAGTTCATAGGCAAACACGCCGAGCGTGACGCCAGCGGTCAGCAAGCCGGTGAACAGGGTGAGGGTAAGGAACTCCCGGTTGAACAGCGCATCCTGGGAACGTCGCGGCGGGCGATTCAACACGCCGGGCTCAATCGGATCAGTCGCCAGAGCGAGCGCGGGTAAGCCGTCTGTTACCAGGTTGATCCACAGCAGGTGCAGCGGCAGCAGCGGCAGCGGCCAGCCCAGCAAAACCGCGCTCAGCATCACGATCAATTCGCCGGTATTGCCGCTTAGCAAATAAGCCAAGGTTTTGGCGATATTGTCATAAATGCCCCGTCCTTCCTCTACGGCAGCGACAATGGTGGCAAAATTATCATCGGTAATGATGATGTCGGCAGCTCCCTTGGTCACCTCGGTGCCGGTGATGCCCATGGCGATACCGATGGAGGCCTCCTTGAGTGCCGGGGCATCGTTAACCCCGTCCCCGGTCATCGCTACGACTACGCCCCGCGCTTTCCATGCGCGGACAATGCGTAGCTTGTGCTCGGCGGTAACTCGCGCATAAACCGAAACCTTTGACACACATTGCTTCAGTGCTTCGTCATCCAGGCGGTCAAGCTCGGCTCCTACGAGCACTTCATCGCCCTTGCCCAGAATGCCCAATTCATGACCTATTGCCCGTGCAGTATCCGGATGATCGCCGGTGATCATCACGGTTTTGATGCCTGCCCGCTTACATTTGATCACAGCTTCCTTTGCCTCGCCTCGGGGCGGGTCCTGTAAGCCTATGAGTCCTAACAAGGTAAGCCCCTGTTCGATCTCCGTATCATTTACGGCCATACTTTCTTCGAAACTGAAGTTGTCCAGGGAACGTTCAGCGACGGCCAGCACACGCAGGGCATCGTGCGCCAATAAGGCATTGGCTTGTAACAGCCGACTACGGTCATTCTCGGTCAATGCTCTGACTCCCTGATCGGTACGGATCAGGGAGCAACGGCTGAGAATAACTTCGGGTGCGCCTTTGACGAACGCCCAGGGGTGGTTTTCCCGATTACGGATGACGGTCATGCGTTTGCGGTCGGAATCGAAAGGCACGGCAGCCAGTCGCGGCATTTGGGTCTCGACAGCCGCGCGGGTAATGCCGCCTTTCGCGGCGACCACCAGCAACGCACCTTCGGTGGGATCGCCCACGACTTCAGATCGGCCATCTATTAAAGTCAGTTCGGCATCGTTGCAAGCAGCCGATGCGTACAGCAAGGCGAAAAGTTCCGGGCTTTTTGACGGCAGGTTTTCCACGTTGCCGGAAAAAAAGGCGCCTTCCGTTCCGTAACCTTCGCCGGTGATGCGATACAAACTGTCTGACGTAATCAACTTGCGGGCCGTCATTTCACCCATCGTCAGTGTACCGGTCTTGTCCGTACAGATAACCTCGGCGCAGCCCAGCGTTTCGACCGAGGCCATGTGCCGCACCAAGGCATTGCGCTGCACCATCCGTTGCACACCCAAAGCGAGCGCGACAGTCACCACCGCAGGCAGCCCCTCGGGAATGGCCGCTACCGCAAGACTCACCGCGCTCAGGAACAGCTCAAACGGCGCAATTCCCCGCAATAAGCCGAGACTAAAAATCAGCGCAACAACGCCGAAACAGGCCCACAACAGCAAACGCGCTACCCGGTCGAGTCGGCGTTTCAATGGGGTTTCTCCGCTTTCTGCGGTCTCCAGAAGTTTGGCGATATGGCCGAGTTCGGTCTCCATGCCGGTATTAACCACCAAGGCACGGCCGGTTCCCCCCGTTACGCTAGTGCCGAGGAAGGCCATGTTTTTCCGATCCGCGAGAGGCGTTTCCATAGGCAAGCCGTCGGTGAACTTACCTACGGCCTGAGATTCGCCGGTAAGTGACGCCTCGTTGATACGAAGAACGGATGTTTGGATCAGACGAGCATCCGCAGCGACCAAATCCCCGCCTTCCAGCAACAGGATATCGCCCGGAACAATTTCAGTCGCATCGACCACCACGCTATGACCGCCGCGCACCACACGGCAATGGGGCGCTGTCAAACGAGCCAACGCGGCCGCCGCCTTCTCGGCACGATACTCCTGGATGAAGCCGATTATCGCATTCAAAATGACGATGGCAATGATCGCGATGCCGTCTACAGTTTCGCCCAGTGCGGCGGAAACCGCCGCCGCACCGATCAGCACCCAAATAACCAGACTTTTAAACTGGCTGACAAAAATGACCAAGGCAGAAAATCGCTTGCCCTTGCGCAATTTATTCTGCCCATACCGGGTGAGCCGGTTTTTCGCTTCATTGACAGAAAGCCCTTGTTCCACATCGGTCGCGAGAAGGCTTACGGCTTCGGTAACCGATAGTTTGTGCCATGCGTTCATAGTGGTGTTTCCCTCATTAGTGGTGAACGGCAAGGCTAAACGGTTGATTTTTCATTATTGCGATCTGGTAAACGGCAAAACCCTTGTGCAGGTAAATCCAGGGCGCTGTTAAATTTACTGGATAAATTCTGAAAGGCAATGAGCCCGGTGAGTTCCACTATTTCATCCTCGTTAAAGTATTCATGCAAGCGTTGAACCAAGTCATCATCAACCCGCCGTTCGGTATAAGTCACCGCTTCGGCATATTCCAGGACGAGCCTTTCTTTGCTATCAAACAACTCGCTTGCTTGCCATTGTTCAAGGGCTTCTACCTTGTTCATGGAGCCCGTTCTTTTTGCCAACACGGCGGAGTTAATATCAATACAAAAATGACACTCGTTTATTTGCGATACTCTCACTGTAATCAAGGAGCGTAGAACCGGATCGATAGGGCTGCTTTTTCTATCCAGCACCCCATAGAGCAGGGCTATTGCTGCAAACAACCTGGGGACTCTGGCCCAAATCAATGCAGGCTTAAGGATTTGTCCGTATTTTCTTTTTTGATTCCAAAAGAATGGACGAAGGTACCAAGGGTAACTGGAAATAGGTTTTTCTGTGACTCTCATGCGCTTCTCCTGCTTGACTTCCGGCTTATGCGGTTTTGGCAATTTTTCTCATGATGTGGTGGTTATCGCCAAATTTGCAAAGGGCATCGCAATGCTGCCGAAGCTCAGAAAATAAAATATATTCAATCGGGGTTTTGATTTGCTTGATCGAAGGCCGTGAGAGCTGTGAAACCACGTCTTTTTCTCTGCTATCGGGTACCACCAAATAAAAAGTTTCATTGCCGGTAGCAATGGAATAAGAAAGGTCGGTCAGTCGTAAAATTCCGGAATAAATACTGGTGCTTTTTTCAACTTCAAAGGCACAAATCACATTATTTGTCTCTTTCTCAAACCATAACACGTCTATCAATTTAATAGTATTGGCGGTTTCTTTATCACAATTGATAGCGGGAAATTTATCGGGACTCATAAACGAAAAACTACTTCCTGCATAAGACCTTGAACGGTCATTTGAAGCCACAAAAGCATCGTAGCCCAAGCTTTGACCAATCTTCAAAAGATGAAACTGCATTTCGGAATGCAGGTTTTCTTGCTGCTTTTCGTCTTGAATTTCTTTTTGGCGTTTTTCAATGTTTTTTTCTAATTTATTTCGTTCGTCTTCACTTAAATATTCATCATTGCCGATAAGCATTTTTTGCGTACCGATTTCAAAACACAAACCCGCAATCGCCCCCAAATCGTTGGAAAGTTGAGCTTTGTGTTTGTTGTTGGTTTCAATTAATACTTCTCGGATTTTTAGGTATTCAGTCCAAGAACCTAATTTCTTTTTATCGTTAAATAAAGCGTTAAAGCCATTGACGATGGCGGTATTGAAAGGCGGGAACAAAGTCGGATGCAAAAAATATAAAATACTTGCTACAGCGGGACCCAAACCTTTTATTTTTAGAGCATCTAACCGTACTATTTCTTTAATAATTTGTTCTTCGGATTTAGCATTGATGCAGTTTTCCAGGAATTGACCAAAGGCAATGTTATTACTTTGATTTTCGTAAATATCAGGTATCCGTAATTTAGGTTTCCAATAAAAAGGGTGCGATACCCCGACAAATACCTGTTTTTGTTCGGCAATGCAGTTCAAAACAAATTCTAAAGAGCTCCCCTTAAAATCATTCGGAAACGTTTTATTTTTAATGTCTTCCACCACCTGTAAAACGCCTCTGCGAATGGTGCGAAAGGCTTTAAGGCGTTGGTCATTATCAATAAACCAAGTATTGTAGACACTCTGTGTATCGGTTTTGTATTGGGTAATTAGCTGTAAAAGGTTATTCATTTTTTATTTTTCATAGAAGCAACAAACTAATCTAAAGGAACACAACGACGCGAAAGAGCGCATCAGCATATCCAGAGCGGGTAACTCGTAGGATATGCTAAACACAGTGAAACGTTACATTTGGCGATGCATCTTTGCCATACTCAAGTTTTCCTCGGCAGCTTTTTCATAGACATCAATCAGCCTTTCGCAATGCGCTTTAAAATCTTCAGCCTGTCTACCGTAGAGATAACTTTTTGACTGATACTGGCTAAGCAGTTTCTTGTGTTCTTCAACCTTAACCTGCATTTCTCTGGCCGCTTCCTCATAGTGCTGCGCCAGCGCCTCATGATCGGCTTTGGTTTTTGCGTTATGCACGGCTTGATTCATATCCATAGAATGCGGGTTAAATTCGGCACATGCGGACAACAAACCAAGAGCCAAAAGCAGGGTAATCAGTAATTTAGTTTTCATGGGTTTTCTCCAAAATAATTTATATAGTTCAAATGATCGTTTTTTCAGGTTGTTAGTTAGCTTGTTATCAGTTTTACCTCCTTTATGGCGCGTGGGTTGAACAATGAAATCCAGCTTTTCTTAGCGAATGCTGGGTTACTAAACCCAGCATGACTGTTATTTAAAATGAACGCCCCTTATCCCAAGGATGACCTTGACCGCCAGGATGTGACGAGTAGACATTTTTAATGACTTTAGTACGTGATGCGCACGCAGTAACAGTGAGCAAGAAAAGTGCGATTAATAAAACAACACGTTTCCGACCTCTAAATAATGTATTCATGTTTTCGACCTCATGTAATTGTATTAATGAACGACAGCAACGGTTTGTTGCTTGCGCTTTTCCTGGAACTGCAAGACCAAACTGTAGATCACCGGAAATACCAGCAGACTCAATATCAGCACGGTCAACATCCCGCCCAGCGCCGGAGCGGCGATGCGCTGAGTAACATCAGCGCCTGCGCCGGTGGCCAACATAATGGGGATTAAGCCCACGATGTTGGCCAGCGAGGTAATCGCTACAGGCCTCACCCGCATAGCGGTTGCGGCTTCGCAAGCCGCCCTGATTTCATCGCCGGTCAAGGGAGCCTGTTTTTGTTGCCGCAGTTTCTCAATTTCAATATCGATAAAACTCAGCACCATGACGCCGGTTTCGGCAGCCGTACCGGCGAGGGCGATAAGACCCACATATACTGTAATCGACAGATTGAACCCCAGCCAGTACACGAACCATATTCCTCCGATGAGGCTGAATGGAATGGCCAGCATAACGATAGTGGGCTCGGTGATATTGCGAAAAGCGGAATACAACAGGATAAAAATCAGCAGCAATGTGATGGGTACCACTATGCGCAACCGTTCCGCCGCGCGTTCCATGTATTCAAATTGTCCGGACCAAGCGACGGTGTAACCTGCCGGTATCGTGACGCGTTCCGCCAGTTTTTGTTTCGCCAGCGTGACAAACCCGCCTATATCGGAAGTTTTAATATCAACATAAATCCATGCATTAGGCCGTGCATCTTCAGTTTTAATCACATCCGTGCCGCGTTTGAAGTTTATGCCCGCCACTGAAGTCAATGGTATTTGACTACCCGTTGGCGTGGGAATTAAAACGCGCCGCAACGCTTCCAGGTTATCGCGCAGATCGCGCGGATAGCGCAGGTTGACCGGGTAACGCTCCAGGCCCTCGACGGTTTCGGTGATATTCATACCGCCGATAGCGCTTTGAATGACATCCTGGACATCGCCGGTGGTCAGCCCGTAACGCGCGGCCGCTTCCCGGTTAATATCGAAATCCAGGAAATAGCCGCCGACCGCCCGATCTCCGTATGCCGACAGCGTTTCCGGCAAGGTTTTCATCGCTTCAGCAATTTGTAGTGCTAGGGTCTGCAAAACGTTCAGATCGGGCCCGGAAACCTTGATACCTACCGGCGTTTTGATGCCGGTAGCCAGCATATCAGTACGATTTTTAATCGGCATCGTCCAAGCGTTAGTAATGCCTGGAAAATGAATGGCCTTGTCCATTTCATCCATCAGTTGCCGGATGGTTTTGTCCGGATCAGGCCACTGCTCCTGGGGTTTTAGTTGCACGGTCGTTTCCACCATCATTAGCGGAGCTGCGTCAGTTGCCGTTTCAGCCCTGCCTATTTTGCCGAACACCTGTTGCACTTCCGGAAATGTTTTCAGTATTTTGTCGGTCTGTTGCAATACTTCCTTGGCTTTGGTGATGGATATACCAGGAAAAGTGGTCGGCATGTATAAAAGATCGCCTTCATACAAAGGTGGCATAAATTCACTGCCTATCCTGGACAATGGATATAGCGTTGATGCCATCAACAGGGCGGCCAGTATTACCGTCAGCGTACGCCAGCGCATTGCCAGCTTCAAAACGGGCGAGTGAATAAAGTGCAAAAAACGGTTAATCGGATTTTTTTGCTCAGGAATGATCTTGCCACGAACAAAATAACCCATCAACACTGGCACCAGTGTGATGGTCAATATCGCTGCCGCAGCCATCGCATAGGTTTTGGTATAGGCCAGAGGGCTGAATAAACGCCCTTCCTGCGCCTCCATGGTGATAATAGGCAGAAAGGAAACGGTAATGACTAACAGCGAGGAAAACAGCCCTGAACCGACTTCACGGGAAGCGTTGCCGATTGCTTGCCAGCGTTCCTCTGAAGTCAGTTTGGCTTGTTTCTTCTCAACCGCTTCGGCAAGGTGTTTGTGGGCATTTTCAACCATCACCACTGCGCCATCGACCATGTCGCCAATCGCCAGCGCGATACCGCCCAGCGACATGATATTGGCGTTCATGCCTTGCCATTTCATCACGATGAAGGCCATCAAAATGCCCAGCGGCAAGGTGATAACGATCACCAGCGATGAGCGCAGATGCAGCAGAAACAAGGCGACCAATGCACAGACGATGATCAGCTCCTGAGACAGCGCGCTATTCAGGGTATCTACCGCACGTTCGATCAAACTGCCACGATCATAAACGGTGACAATTTCGACACCTTCCGGCAAGCCTTTTTTTAATTCGTCCAGTTTTTTACGCACGTCCTCAATGGTCGCCAGGGCATTTTCGCCAAAGCGCATAATCACCACACCTCCAGCAACTTCACCTTCGCCATTCAGCTCGGTCACCCCTCGGCGCAGTTCAGGGCCAATCTGGATATGCGCTACATCCTGTAAACGTATCGGCGTGCCATTGGTATCGACACCCACCGGGATGGTTTTAAGATCAGCGATGGATTTGATGTAACCCAGGCCCCTGACCATATATTCGGTTTCGCCCATTTCGAACAGACGGCCGCCGACATCATTATTGGAGCGCTTGATCGCGGTGATAACAGTAGATAATGGAATTTGATAGGCCTGCAAAACATTAGGATCGACTTCCACCTGATATTGCTTGACGTAGCCGCCCATGGAAGCCACTTCAGACACGCCGGAAACGGTCTGTAACGGATAGCGCAAATACCAGTCCTGAATGGAGCGCAGCTGCGCCAGATCATGCTTGCCGGTTTTATCCACCAGTGCGTATTCGTAAATCCAGCCAACGCCGGTCGCATCGGGGCCTAGTGTCGGCGTGATGCCCTGCGGCAACCGGCCTTTAACGTAATTGAGATATTCCAGTACACGGGATCTCGCCCAGTATATGTCGGTGCCGTCTTCAAAAATGACATAGACAAATGACAGGCCGAAGAAGGAATAGCCGCGCACCACTTTGGCATGAGGCACCGCCAGCATCGCAGTGGTTAATGGATAGGTGACTTGGTCTTCAACAACCTGCGGCGACTGGTCTGCATAATCGGTGAAAACGATAACCTGTACATCGGATAAATCCGGTATCGCATCCAGCGGCATGTTTTTGAAAGACCACAACCCAGCCAGCGCCAGGATAATCGCACCGAGCAGCACCATGAAACGGTCTTTCAAACATGTATTGATGATGAAATCAGTCATGTTGATGCGCTCCTTGCTCCATGATCAATCGGTTCGGCTCCGGCTTTTGCGGTGTCGAAGGTTCCATCATTTTTGCCGTGGCTTCATGCAGCTTCGATTCGGAATCGATCAGAAATTGCGCTGAAGTGACGACTTCTTCGCCTGCTTTTACTCCGTTAAGCACGGCAATATCGCCATTAGATGCTAAGCCCGTGGTAATCAGGCGAGGTTCAAACTTGCCGGAGCCGCGCACAATAAAAACCTGGTTTTTTGCCCCAGAGCGTATAACCGCTTCGGATGGAATCACCACCGCATCCACTTGCTTACCCGCGTAGATAGTCACTTCGGCAAACAAATCGGGTTTTAACAACAATTCGGCATTATCAAATACCAAACGCACCTTGATGGTTCGGGTTTTTGCTTCGGCATAAGGATAAATGAAAGCCAGATGCCCGTTAAAAATGCGCCCCGGCACACCGGCCAGCTGCATTTCAACAGGATCGCCCTCTTTAACCCAGGGCAATTCATATTCGTAAATTTCGGCATAAACCCAGACTGTGGATAAATCGGCGATCATGTACAGTTCGGTTTCGGGCGTCACATACTGCCCTTCACGAGCGCCTATATTGATCACGATACCGTCCGCCGGTGTATGGATATGCAGGCCTTTTTTGACTTTATGACTGTTAGCTAGATCATGCAGTTGATGCTCGGGTACATCCAACAGTTTTAACCGTTCACGGGAACTGGTAACCATCTCCTCCGCACCAAGGCGTATGTCTTCAATAGGGCTTTTTTCCAGCGCCTTAAGATTATTTAATGCCAGAATATATTCCTGTTGAGTAGCAACCAGTTGCGGCGAATAAATGCTCAGTAAATCTTCATTCTTCTTTACCCATTGTCCGGTTTTATCTACACGTAGCGTTTCAATCCAGCCTTCCGTTTTAGGATGTAAACGTACAATATGTTCTTCATCATAAGCCACACGCCCAACGGCTCGAACAATATGCGAAAGCGAGGTCTTTTTTGCAATAGCGGTGCGTACCCCCATGTTTTGCACCATAACGGCATCAATTTTGACAGTGCCGGCTGCATCAGCAACACTGACATTACCATCGTCATAAACCGGCAGATAGTCCATGCCCATCGTATCTTTAGCCGGAACGGGTGAAGTGACTGAGGGGTTCATCGAATTCCGGTAAAACAGAATTTTGCGTTGTTGGGGGTTATTATCCTTGGCAACGGTTCCTACATCCTTATTGTCGTCGGCATAGACAGGGACATAATCCATGCCCATGTTATCCATTGCTGGTACAAGGGAGGTGACCGATGGATTCATGGGATTGCGATAAAACAAAGGCTGTTTGCTTCTGTTTGATGAACTGACTGGCTGTTCATGATGTTGATTAGCCAACCAATATCCACCGCCAGCACCCAAAACCAGCATCAACACCGCTGTTATTAATATCTGCTTATTCATAAATTTCCTCCTCGCCAACAGCCGCGTTTAACTGAGCCAGCGACTGATTTGCTTCGGTAAGCGCTTTCCAATACTGAGTTTCGTATTCGAATAAGGTAATCTGGCTACGTACTAAATTAAGAAAATCAACTTTGTTGACCTGATAACCGGCCAGCATCGAGGCAACGGTCTGTCTTGCCTGCGGCACAATACCGGTTTCAAACAACACCACCTGATCTTTAGCACGCCGGTAATCGTTGTAGCCTTGAGAAATTTGCGAGCGAACCTTGTTCCACTGATCCTGTAAAGCGTATTTTTCCTGCATTAATTCGCTGGTACGCTGATCAACCGCCTTGGCCTGTTTTTGGGCGGCGAAGATCGGCACATTCATGCTCAGGTTCAAACTTAACAGATCGGCCCGCTTGTCACCGGCAGGCGTGTTGGCTCTGGCTCCATACGACGCGCCCAGATTAAAATCCGGCAACACATCTTTTTTAGCCAGTTCCAAACGGGATTGCGCGGCATTAATGCCTTGCCGGTTACTCTCCAGTACGGCTCTCGATGTTTCCGCCTGTCGATAGAGCAGGCTTTCCCGCTTGATGGTCGGCAATTGCGATTCAACCTTGTCCGGTAAACGGACCTCTTCGTTGGCCGGTTTATCGAGCAGCGCGTTCAGGCTGGCGGCGGCATTGCGACGCGATGCTTTCAGCATCAATTGCTGGTCGAGCAATTTGGATAGTTCCAGTTGAGCCAGCAATACATCCTGCTGCAGACCTTCGCCGACTTCATATTTTGTCCTGGCAATCTGAACAAACTGCTGCAACAGTGCATGATTGCTATCAACAATCTGAATCGCCCTATCCAGGTAAAAGATCAACCACCAGGTCGATTTCACCTCGCTCAGCAACCGCCAGCGTACCTCGGTGACGCTTTGTGTTGCGGCTTCTGCTTCAAAAGCTGCTGCTTGTTCGCGCAAGGCAAGCTTGCCGGGAAAAGGAATAGCCAGCGAGATACCCGCGCCCAGTTGCGTCATATCTTCCTGTTTAGTGTTAAAGGTATTAACCGGTAGGCTCATCGCATTGAAACTGATTTCAGGATCAGGCAGAGTACCCATTTGTGAAGGAATAGCAGCCATCGCTTGAGCCCTGGCCTGCATTTGTGCCAGATCAGGATTATCCTGAACGGCCTGCTCGGTTGCTGTTTTTAATGTTAATACTCGCTCGATTACCGGCTCTTCACCTGCAAATACACAGGCGGAAAGCAGCAGCAAAATCAAGCTAAAGCACTTGAAAATAATTTGTGGCGACATGCACCCTCCTACACTCGTTACAAAGTCCGTGAAACGGATATATTATGTTGAGTTTGCGCAAGGAATGAACAAAAAGACCTCAATACCTATCAACTAAGCCGAACTCAATCAATAATACAACCAGCTTGATTAACTACGGAGACACGAAGAAAATGCCTCGGCACCCGCTAGGTATGCTTCATGCAGCTGTTCGTGGTTTTTATGTCTTGAGTTGATGCCGATGAGCGATGGACAAAAAGGCCTGTCCATTCCTACGACGGTTAGAGGCTATTGATCGGCGGTCTTATTTCGGGGGAGAATGCGAGGGAACGGGAAACGGACTTTTCCCAATGCTCATAACGATACGCGCTATAAGCTTGAGTAAATGAAAAAACTGTGGCGATTCCTCCATCACCACAAATATGAAAGGTGCAACTGCCGCTTGCATGGCAGGCTACTTTAAATTTATCCTGATGAAGACAGTGTTCTGAACTCTGTGGTGCGGCATCAGCCGAATCAGCTACAGCTACAGCCTGTTTGAAAGAAGGTTCAGCAGACAACGACTCCGCCATACTCGAATAATAGCCAAGCGCAGACCAAACTGGCGTAATGACCATCATGAGTATTAACAATAATAAAAATCGCTGTTTAATCATTATCTGACTGCGTTGTGTTTTTTACAGTCTACCGGTATTTATCGCAATTATCAAAGGGATAAAACAAGCCCGGCACCGATCGCTGTTAAGCATCGCTTGCTGCGAATCATCAGGCGCATTCAAAGCCGAACTGCTTGCGACCTATTCACTCAGTGAAAGACGCAGTGGAATCATGGCCGAAAAACCGAAGCCGTGCTTTTGATAAAACCGTTGCGCCGACTCGTTAGCGCGATCCGTGAGCAAGGTAATGCGTTTGCAGCCGTTCAATCGCGCGAATTGAATGGCTTGCTCCAGAAGCTGGGAGCCCACGCCGGAGCCGCGAGCGGCGGGGGAAACCACCATATCTTCCAGCAGCGCAACGCGGTCGCCGAGCGCAGTCGACACGGTGTAGAGAAGATTGACCATACCCACAACCCGGCCGTCTTGACGGGCGACGACGATAAGCCCAACCTCCGGGCTGCTAATGATGCGCGCCAAGCCACGGCTTTGCGCTTCGTGATCCGGCTTGAAATCCGCTTCTTGAGAAAACAGGAGGTCCAGCAATTCACAAAGCGCCGGGATGTCTGAAGCGTTTGCAGGAGTAATTTCCATTGTTGTGCCGTAGCGCGGCTCCCATTATGTCCGTAACAGATCAGGCGGTAGTGGGTAGGGCGTGCCGTGCGCGCCTTGATTTCTACTCAGCCGTTAGAAAAATGGAACGCTGATGACGTTGATAATTATGATTATAGAAGCCGAAGTTGATAAAGCGACATTTGAACTGCCCTCACCCTAGCCCTCTCCCGAAGGGAGAGGGCTAGGGTGTCCTTTTATCAGCTTCGTTATCTATAAATAAGATTTCATCCGTGTTCATCATATTCATCCGCGTCATCTGCGTTCCATTCCGTTCCGATTTATTCCGCAATGCCTTGCTTAAACCAGTTGTTGGATACCCGATCATGCAGTTCTCCCAACTTGTTTTGCAGGTCATCGAGAATTTCCCGTAATTGCGCCTGGGTCGTGTGCCGGGTATCGATGGCTTGCACATAAGCTTCCAGTTTAACGACCTCTTCCGGCAAGGCATCGTTATTCGGCAGGGCATTGATGCAGCCGGCAATTTCAGCGATGCAGCAGCTGACCGATCGGGGCAGGTTGGCGTTCAGTAATAGAAAATTAAGCACATCGTCACCGTTAACGCTGCTTCTGACATGTTGCCGATACATTAACTGGGCGTTGAGCGCCTTTAATATATTCACCCACAAAATAGTCTCGTATTGGCGCATTTCATCGCTGCGCGAATCGGCCAACAGCAAGGAGGCCAAATCCAGAATCCGGCTGGTCATGTCGGCGCGTTCAATATTCTTGCCCAAGCGAATGAATCGATAAGGATGATTGTGGCTCATATAGCCCGACAACAGCCCGGTAAATCGCTGACAGCCTTTGAGAATCTCGTTCAGGAACACGACGCGGTTGCTGCGGTTGTAGACCGAATCTCTATTATTTTTTACATACAGATACATTTCGTTGACCTGCTCCCAAGCCTCATCGGGCAGCAAGTCCCTCGAGGTACGGATGTTTTCCCTGGCGGCGCTTAATGATGAAAACAAGGAGCCCGGATAAGTTTCGTCACTTAACAGAAATCGGGTAATGTTGTGTTCGTTGGCCGCGTTGTATTTTTCATAAAATTGCGGCTCCGAGGTATTGATACGGATCAGCTGCTGCCAACCCATTTCAACGCCGTTAGGTAAATCCATCAATAAATTCATATGCACACTGACCAATCTGGCGATATTTTCAGTGCGTTCAAGGTAACGTGCCAGCCAATACAGGCGTTCTGCTGAGCGGGATAACATTAGTTGTGCTCCATGTCGATGATCCAGGTGTCTTTGCTGCCGCCGCCTTGCGAGGAATTGACCACCAGCGAGCCTTTTTTTAGCGCTACCCGGGTTAAGCCTCCGGCAGTCACAAAGGTATTTTCGCCCTGCAAAATAAACGGCCGCAGATCGATGTGCCGGGGCTCAAGTTTACCTTTGCACAAAGTCGGTGCGGTAGAAATCGCCAAGGTCGGCTGGGCAATGTAATTACGGGGATTTTTTTGGATAATCTCCCGAAACTCTGCTATTTCTTTGTTGGTTGCATGCGGCCCTACCAACATGCCGTAGCCGCCCGATTCATTGGCAGGTTTGACGACCAGCTCCGGCAAGTGCTTCAACACATATTCGAGGTGCTCCGGATTGTCGCACAGGTAAGTTTGCACATTAGGCAAGATGGGTTCTTCGTTCAGGTAATAACGGATCATTTCCGGAACGTAGGCATAAACCACTTTGTCATCGGCGACACCCGCGCCCGGCGCATTAGCCAACGACACATTACCGGCTTTCCAGGCGCGCATTAAGCCCGGAACGCCCAATGCGGAATCTTTTCGGAATACTTCGGGATCGAGAAAGTCATCGTCGATGCGCCGGTAAATAACATCGACTTTTTCCAGTCCTTCGATGGTGCGCATATAGACGCAATCATCGTCATCGACCACCAGATCTCCGCCTTCGACCAGTTGCGCGCCCATTTGCTGGGCCAGATAAGCATGTTCAAAATAGGCCGAGTTATAAATGCCGGGCGTTAATACCACGATTTGCGGTTTGCTGATGTGCCCGGGCGCAAGCGACGCCAACATATCCTGCAAGCGGCTGGGGTAGTCGTCGATAGGCAAAA
This sequence comes from Methylobacter tundripaludum SV96, assembly GCF_000190755.2. GTDB lineage: Bacteria > Pseudomonadota > Gammaproteobacteria > Methylococcales > Methylomonadaceae > Methylobacter_A > Methylobacter_A tundripaludum. The sequence continues at coordinate 411,344 of NZ_JH109153.1, forward strand.
TGTCTATGTTTTGCAAGAGCTCGGGGAATACGCGCTTGGTAATCACGCGGTTTTCCAGCATGTAGGAAACGCCCGAGGGTACCCGTAAATTATCTTCCAGCACGTACATAACGCCGTCTTTATCGCGTACCAAATCGGTGCCGCAAATGTTTGCCCAAACATTGTGGCGCGGTTTCATGCCGATACATTCTTTACGGAAGTTCTTTGAGCTATTGATGATCTCGGCAGGCATCTTGCCCGCTTTAATGAAGGCTTGTTCGTCGTAAACATCCGCTATAAAACAATTCAAGGCCGTCAAGCGTTGCTTTAAACCTTTTTCTATCATTCGCCATTCTGTAGAGCTGATGATGCGAGGGATAATATCAAACGGCCAGGCCCGGTCTATGTTGCCCTCATCGCTGTAGACCGTGAAACTGATGCCCATTTCCAAAATGGCCAGTTCGGCAGCCATTTTGCGTTTATCGATATCGCTCGTATTGAGCGAATTTAAATATTGGCACAGACGGTAACTGATTTGCCTGGGTTGGAACTCAGAGCACATGAGTTCATCGTAAGCACTATCGGTTTTGTAGTTTTCCCAGATTGATTTCATGTTATTTCATAAGGCTAGTTGGCTTCAGTGAAAAAACAGCATGATTTGTGCCATTCTTATTTCGAGTGGAATTATCCGCATAATTCAATTTTGTGTACTTAGGGTTCCCACGCCCTGCGTCACCGCCATTAAGTTAATAAAAAACACTTAATAAACAAAATGTTGTTCCAGTATGGGGTGCCGTTCGCCCCAAAGGAATGGCAAGATTTTTCATGCGTCGCGAAAGGCGCGCACAGCACGCCCTACAACGGTTCAATTTGAGTGCTAGTTCCCAAGCTCCAGCTTGGGAATTCGGTGTGGGAAGCTCCAGCTTCCCGTCTCGCGAAGCTGCGACTACATGGATACAGGAGGTAGAGCAACGCAGGGAGCAGTTGCCGAGAGCTTCGTCATCCGGGTTCCCAAGCTGGTGGAGCTTGGGAACCCGCGTATTTCTTAACTTAATGGCAGTGTCGCCCTGCTCGGAAACGATGAGTCCAGATGTCTGGAAGTTATTACCGACCCTGTCCTAAGCAACATGAAATGCGATGCCTGTTTTAAGGGTGATAACTACAGTAATGCCGCTTAAATAACCCTATTTTGGACTTTATCCGCATCAATTTGGTGCAGCTTGAACTTTTAAATGACTCCTCCAACCGACGCATAGGAGTATCGCTTATATGATGCTGCCTGATTGTCTACTTGGTATGGCACTTGCTTTGCTTTTTAGAGATAAAACTTGTAAAGGACTCACTATGCCAACCATTAGCCACTCTTTATCGTTCCCTGTTCAGGGTGACAAAGACAACTCATCCTTCTTTAATGATTACCTGGGCAAGTTGCTCGAAGAGCGCGATAGCTTGAACTTAAGCAACATGATTCATGAAATCGATGCCATGATGCTGACCGTCGAGCCCGGAAAGTCGATTGAATACATCGGGGAACTCTGTCTGATGTCGCCTTACCATTATCTGGTCACCCTGGAAAGCGAGTCGCATTGGACCCACGTATTGCGCATTGATATGACGGCCCCGGACCTGATTATTCGTGAAGTGAAAAACGATGACACCAAGGGCATTTTTCGCAGCCTGAACGAAGTGTTCCCGATTGGTTCAAGCAAGCCGCACAGCCGTTATATGGGCGAAGTTCTGAGGGTAACCAACCGGCATGAAGTGGTTAAGTTGCAGCAGCAACGGGGCTTTTTGTTTTTCTCCCAGGATGATGTGCGTAAGCTGGAGCTGCCGGGCAACCTGGCGATCACCAAACCTTCTCCGTACACCCATAACATCGTCGCCTATCTGGAACGGGAACCCGAGGAGCCGCGCGTTTATGCATTGGGCGTCAGCAGTTTCCGTATCGATGCCCAACAAGCTTGCGAGCTTGCCAAACAACAGCAAAAGGCATTAGGCATAGACGGCTTGATTTTACCGGTGGATCATTTGGCGACGCGTATTTACAGCCAAAACAGGGAAGTAGCGATTCTGGAATGGCTGTCATTATCCAGTTATTACTACTGGGGCTCGTTCGATATAGTCGACCAGAATTCATCGACCAATGTCACCAAAAGCATCCATTACACTGATGAGATGCACAGTCCGGCCAAGGTGTTCACCGCCAATAACACGCCTTATTTTGTCAATCATTTCAAAATATTCCCCTCGCCGACCGAGAACTTTGTGCGCAATTACGGGCCGAGATTGCACCATATTGCACTGGCGGTTAAAGACGGCAATCAGCAGGGGATGGAAAATATCGATTTTGTAGTCAACGCCATAAGCGAGCAAGGCAAAAGCTTTTTGCTGGATGTTGTGGGCTCCAAGGACGAAGGCTTAAAACAGATTTTTTCCAGCGCCTCCGAGCATTCGTCATTGATTATTGAGTATGTGCAGCGCTTTGGCGGTTTCCAGGGATTCTTTACCAAGGATAATGTCGCCGAACTAACCCATGCTGCGGGTGTCGAAGAAGAGTTGATGCGGATGCAGACCGAAGCGCAAAAACCTGTTCGGGTTTAATGGCTCGCCAATAACTACGCAATGGCTAAGAAATTTTCACCACGAACGACTGCACGGACAGATATTTGCTCCTGCAATATCTGCATTCCCCACATCCATGTGGGTTATGCAGGAGGTAGAGCAACGCAGGAGCAGTTGCCGAGACACGAAGGTTTAAAGAACAAAGCGCTTCTTGATCCCCTCGTTCCCACGCGCTGCGTGGGAATGCGATGCTGGACGCGCTGCGTCCCGTATACGCAAGACGTTGGTCGAGACTCGCGGCGCAGCGCGCCTTGACTGCATTCCCACGCAGCGCGTGGGAACGAGAACACAGGGAATATTCGCTCGATCCCAAGCGCCAAGCTCCAGCTTCCCGAAACACAGAAAGCTTGAGCTTTCAGGACTGGGGTTCCCAAGCTGGAGCTTGGGAACCAGCGCATACATTTGCAACGCCCAACACTTAGGCAATAGGAAAAAATCATGACCATTCGAGTAGCTGTCCGTCACAAAACCGTATACAGCTTTGATAGACCGGTATCCCTGTCGCCGCATGTATTCAGGTTGCGCCCGGCGGTGCATAGCCGGACGCCGATTAAAGGCTATAGCTTGCGCATCAAACCTGAAAACCATTTCATCAACTGGCAGCAGGACCCGTTCGGCAACCTGCTGGCGCGAGTGGTGTTTCCGGAAAAATGCTCAACACTCAGTGTTGAGGTCGAAGTCATCGCCGAGTTGACCGTGATCAATCCCTTCGATTTCTTTGTTGAAGACTATGCAGAACAGTACCCGTTTAAATACGACGCGCTATTGCTGAAAGAATTGCAGCCTTATCTGGAAATCACCGAGCAAGGTCCCTTACTCAAACGGTGGGTAGCCGATTTCGATCTAAGCAAACGTAATATCAACGACTTTCTGGTTGACGTTAATCGCAAAGTTTTTCAGGCGATTAGCTACAACATCCGCATGGAAGTCGGCATCCAAAGCTGCGAGGAAACGCTGACTTCGCTCAGCGGTTCGTGCCGCGATTCGGCCTGGTTGCTGGTGCAAATACTCCGTCATTTGGGACTGGCTGCGCGGTTCGTTTCCGGTTATCTGGTGCAACTGACCGCCGACGTCAAATCGCTGGACGGCCCCTCCGGTCCTGAACAGGATTTCACCGACTTGCACGCCTGGACCGAAGTCTATATCCCCGGAGCCGGTTGGATAGGGCTTGATCCGACCTCCGGCTTACTGGCCGGGGAAGGACATATTCCCCTGGCCTGCACACCCGATCCCGCCAGTGCAGCGCCGGTCACCGGCGGCACCGATAAGTGCGAAGTGGCATTCGAATTCAGCAATACGGTAACCCGTTTGCACGAAGATCCGCGCGTCACCAAGCCTTATACCGATGACCAATGGCAGCGCATCGACGCGCTGGGCCAACAGGTTGACCGTCAATTATTGGCCGATGATGTGCGCTTGACCATGGGCGGCGAACCGACCTTTGTGTCCGTCGACGACATGGAAGGCGCGGAGTGGAATGTCGATGCCGACGGCCCGCACAAACGCGAGCGGGCCAATGCGCTGACCAAACGCTTGCGCGATGAATTTGCAAAAGGCGCGATGCTGCATTACGGACAAGGCAAATGGTATCCGGGCGAAGCGTTGCCGCGCTGGCAATACGGTATTTTCTGGCGTAAAGACAGCACACCGATTTGGCGCAATCCCGAATTGCTGGCCGATATTACCAAGGATTACGGTCATACTTCTGAACACGCCGAATCGGTTATCAAGCAATTTACGTTACGCTTGGGCTTGCAACCGCGTTATATCAAAACCGCTTTTGAAGACAGTTTTTACTATCTCTGGCAGGAAGGCGGGCTTCCGGAAAATATCGATCCGTTAAAAAGCAACCTGAAGGATTCGATTGAACGCAAGACTTTGGCGCAGCTGCTGGATGCCGATTTAGGCAAAGCCGCAGGGTTTACCTTGCCGATAAAATGGGACTGGACCCATCAAAAATGGCAAAGCGGCCCCTGGAATTTTCGCCGCGGGCAGATGTTCTTGATTCCCGGCAACTCACCAATGGGGATGCGCTTGCCCTTAGGCAGTTTGCCTTGGGTTGCGCCGGACAAACGCGACACTCAGGAAGAACAAAGCCTGTTTGAGGCGCTGCCCGAGCTCGGCGATTATTACGGCGAAGTCACGCGCCGTTACAGCCATATCGAGAAAAAACTCAAGGCCCATCCCGAGATTACCGAGCAGGATTCAGGCGACGATCAAAGCGTCGAGGTGGAAGTGCCTCATACCGCAGTTTGCGTCGAAGCCCGCGAAGGCCGCGTGCATATATTCCTGCCGCCGCTGACTTCGCTGGAACATTATCTGGAATTGATTGCGGCCATTGAAGCCACCGCAGAAAACCTGTCGATCCCGGTGGTGCTGGAAGGTTATGAGCCGCCGCGGGATTACCGCATCGAGCGCTTGATGGTAACGCCCGATCCCGGCGTGATCGAAGTCAATATTCATCCGTCGAAAACTTGGCAAGAGTTGGTCGATAAAACCACCGTTCTTTATGAACACGCGCATCAGGTTAGATTGGGCACCGAAAAATTCATGCTTGACGGCCGCCATACTGGAACCGGCGGCGGCAACCATATCACCATGGGCGCCGAGACGCCGACCGACAGCCCGCTGTTGCGCCGTCCCGATTTGTTGCGCAGCTTGGTCACCTACTGGCAGCATCATCCCGGATTGTCGTACTTGTTTTCCGGCATGTTTATCGGCCCGACCAGCCAAGCGCCGCGGGTTGATGAAGGCCGCGACGAAAAGCTTTATGAACTGGAAATCGCCTTCCAGCAAATGCCGGAAGGCGAAGTGCCTGCGCCGTGGCTGGTGGATCGCTTGTTGCGGCATTTGCTGACCGACATTACCGGCAACACGCACCGTTCCGAGTTCTGCATCGATAAACTGTATTCGCCGGACAGTTCGACCGGACGCTTGGGCATTCTGGAATTGCGCGCCTTTGAAATGCCCCCGCATGCCCGAATGTCGTTGGTGCAAACCTTACTATTGCGCTCGCTGATTGCCTGGTTTTGGCGCGAACCTTACAAACACGATTTAATCCGTTGGGGTACCGAATTGCACGACCGTTTTATGCTGCCGCATTATGTCCGGGAGGATATGAAGCAGGTCAGCAAAGATCTGCAACGAGCCGGGTACGGTTTTGAACTGGAATGGCTGGAACCGTTTTTCGAGTTCCGCTTTCCCCGTTACGGCAATACTTTCATAGACGGCATCGACCTGGAAATGCGCTTTGCGATTGAACCCTGGCACGTGTTGGGCGAGGAAGTCAGCAGCACCGGCACCGCGCGTTATGTGGATTCATCGGTGGAGCGCGTGCAGGTCAAGGTGACCGGTTTCACCGAAGGCCGCTATGTGTTGACCTGTAACGGCAGGCGCCTGCCGTTACGCAACACCGGCCGCAAGGGCGAATATGTCGCCGGTGTGCGTTACCGCGCCTGGCAACCGCCCTCCGCGCTGCATCCTACGATCAGCCCGCATGTACCGTTGGTGATCGATGTGATCGATACCTGGAACGGACATTCGGTGGGCGGCTGCACTTATTATGTCTCCCATCCCGGCGGCCGAAGTTACGATGCATTCCCGGTGAATAGCTATGAAGCCGAGGCGCGGCGCGTCACCCGCTTTTGGGATTTCGGCCATACGCCCGGCATTATTACGCGCCCGCCCATGATAATGCCGACTGTTGCAGCGTCCGACGCGAAATTCAGCGTCAGCGAAGCCGTGCCGAGACCCATGTCTCCGCCCATTGAGGAGCTAAGTCACGAATATCCGTTTACAATGGACTTGCGGCATCGGAGCGGGTAATACCAACAAGTGCGCCGATGTGGCTGGTTCCCAAGCTCAAGCTTCGCGTGTCGGGAAGCTGGAGCTTCCAAGACGTGGGTTCCCAAGCTGGAGCTTGGGAACCAGCAGATAAACATGAGCCGCGTAGGGTACGCTGTGCGTACCATTGACTGCCAAAGGTACGCACAGCGTACCCTACGCGGCTAAATAAAATTAACTGATAAATCGTGCCATCCGCTTTGGAGATTGATTCAAATGACCGATAAATTAAAACAACTACCCCCGGCCATATTGACGCTGGATGATAAAAGTTACTCACTGCCCACTTTGATAGGGGCCGAGGGCGAAAAAGCCATCGACATTTCCAAATTACGCAGTCAAAGTCATTACGTGACCCTGGATGAAGGCTATGGCAATACCGCCAGCTGCGAAAGCGCCATCACCTATATTGACGGCGAGAAAGGCATACTGCGTTATCGCGGTTACCCTATTGAGGAACTGGCCGAACATTCGCGTTTTGTTGAAGTCGCCTATCTGCTGCTGAATGGCGAGCTGCCTAACAGCCAACAATTATTGGAGTTTTCTACCAACCTTAATGAGTCTTCGATTATTCATGAAGACATGCATCATTTTTTTAACGGCTTTCCGCGCGGCTCGCACCCGATGGGTATTTTGGCGACCATGGTGGCGTCGTTATCCACGTTCTACCCGATTCCCGACCGGCTTGATACGGCGACGGAACAACAGATCGTTATCAACTTGATCTCCCAGGTGCGTACTATCGCGGCTTTTTCTTACAAGAAATCGATCGGCGAACCGCTGGTTTATCCGTCCTACAAGCTTAAGTATGTGCGCAACTTCCTGAACATGATGTTTTCATCGCCGGTGCGTGATTATCAATTGGATGACGACATTGTCAGAGCCATCGATATGTTCCTGATCCTGCATGCCGACCATGAGCAAAATTGCAGCACCTCTTCGGTGCGCACCGCGGGCTCCAGTATGGCGAACGTGTATGCGGTGGCTTCGGCGGGCATTTCGGCGCTTTGGGGGCCGCGCCATGGCGGAGCCAATCAGCAAGTGATACAGATGCTTGAACAAATACATGCCGACGGCGGCGACGGCACTGAATTCATCAACCAGGCGAAAGACAAAAACTCGTCAAGCCGACTGATGGGTTTCGGCCATCGCGTCTATAAGAATTTCGATCCGCGCGCAACGGTATTAAAGAAACAATGCGACAAATTATTCGATAAAGCCGGCGTCAGCGATCCTTTGTTCGATATTGCCCGGAAACTGGAAGAAATTGCCTTAAAGGACGATTATTTCATCTCCCGAAAACTGTATCCGAATGTCGATTTTTATTCCGGGTTGATTCTCCGGGCCGCGGGCATACCGACCAATATGTACACGGTATTATTCGCTATCGGCCGCATGCCCGGCTGGCTGGCCCACTGGCGGGAAATGCTGCACGGCGAGCAAGTGATCATTACCCGCCCCCGTCAGATCTATGTAGGCGAGCCGTTACGTCGCTATCAAGATATTGAACAACGGCCTTAGAAAAAGCATGGTCAATTCTTTTGGTGGATTCATTATTGGAAACAACCTAAACAGCAACAAGGTCTCATCGTGAACGAATCAACCGGCGATATTGGCGCGCAGTTTTACGCCACCCAACTTGGCGTTTACGATGAAATGCTCGCCAAAGAACATAAAGTGCTGCCTTATTGGGAGCGCTTTATGGACGCCATTGCAACGCTGGGTAGCGAACAACTGGAGTTGCGCCGCCGCGAAGCCCAGCGCCTGTTGCGGGAAAACGGCGTCACTTACAATGTTTACGGCGATACGCAAAAGCTCACCCGGCCCTGGCGGCTCGACCCTGTTCCGCTGCTGATCAGCAGTGAAGATTGGTCGCTTATTGAAGCGGGCCTTAAACAACGCGCCGAGCTGCTCAACCTGATTTTGAAAGACATCTACGGCAAGCAACAACTGTTGAAAAAAGGCCTGCTGCCCAGCGAACTGGTGTTGGCGCACGACGGTTTTTTGCATCCCTGTGTGGGCGCCCTGCCCCATCTGCAACGCGAGCTGATTGTTTATTCGGCCAACCTTGCCCGTGGTCAGAACGGCCGCATGCTGGTATTGGATGACCGCAGCCAGGCGCCTTCCGGCGCCGGTTATGCGTTGGAAAATCGCACGGTGATGACACGGGTGCTCCCGGACATTTTCCGCGAAACGCAAGTGCATCGGCTGTCCGGTTTTTTTAAGGCCCTGCGCAAGGGACTGGCCGATATTGCGCCGCATAATAAAGAAGATCCGCGGATTGTGATACTCACGCCGGGTTCTCTTAACGAAACCTATTTTGAGCACGCCTATTTATCGTCTTATCTCGGTTTTTCACTGGTACAAGGCGACGACCTGACGGTACGCGACGGCCGGGTCTGGCTTAAATCGCTGGACGGCCTGCAACCGGTCGACGTTATCTTGCGGCGCGTTGACGATTCGTTCTGCGACCCGCTGGAATTGCGCAGCGCGTCCCGGCTGGGCGTTGCCGGATTGCTCGAAGCCGTGCGCCGAAACAATGTGGCGATTGCCAATCCGCTGGGCAGCAGCGTTCTGGAAAATCCGGGACTATTGGCCTTTTTACCCCGGCTCTCGCGGTATTTTTTAAACCAGGAATTGATACTGCCTTCGGTTGCCACGTGGTGGTGCGGTCAGCGCCGCGAACGGGATTTTGTGCTGCAAAACCTTGATCGGCTGATTATTAAACCGATCAATCGCAGTTCGGGGAATTACGCCCTGTTCGGCGGCCTGTTAAGCGCCAAGGAAAAAGAACTTTTACGTGCCGCCATTATCGCCAAACCGCATTGTTATGTCGGCCAGGAGCATGTCAGTTTTTCTACCGTGCCCTCGTTTATCGACCACCATATCGAGCCGCGGTTTGCGGTATTGCGGAGCTTTGCGGTTGCCAGCGGCGACGACTATCAAGTGATGCCCGGCGGTCTGACCCGGATTGCCCGCCAGCAGGACGATTTTATTGTGTCGAATCAGGCCGGCGGCATCAGTAAAGACACCTGGGTGTTGGCGGATGAACCGGACAAGCAGGTCAGTTTGTGGTTTCAGCCCGGCCGGGATGTGGTCTTGGCTGCGGACACCGAACCCTTGACCAGTCGCGCTGCCAATAACCTGTTTTGGGTTGGACGCTACCTGGAGCGTATCAAAGCGGCGACTCGCTTGATGCGCACGATATTGCTCAAATTAGCGGAAGCCCCGGAACTTAACGATCCGCTCGACAGCCAGTGCCTCGATGTATTATTGAGCGCCCTGACTCAGGTAACCGGCACCTATCCGGGCTTTGTTACCAGCAATGCGTCGGTGTTAAAAGAGCCCCAAAATGAGTTACTGGCGCTCGCTAAAAATGTCCAGCGCTCCGGCACGCTGGCGGCCAACATCCAAGCCTTTGCCCAAACCGCCTTCAGTATCCGCGATGTCTGGTCGCAGGATACCTGGCGCTGCGTCGATAATATTCAACGGCGCTGGCAACAACGGGTCGTGAACGGCGATTGCGATCTGGAACAACTGCAAAAACACCTGGACGATTTAATTACCGGCTTTGTCGCATTTATCGGCTTGACCACCGAGAGCATGACTCGCGAAGCAGGTTGGCTGATGCTGGATAGCGGCCGTCGCCTGGAGCATTCACTGACATTGATCGCGTTGCTGCGCGCCACGGTGGTGCAGCGTCATGAGTCGGCATTGCAAAACCAGCTGCTGGAAGCGGTGTTGATCTCCACCGACAGTTTGAGCATTTACCGCCGCCGCTACCGCTCATTTATCAAATTGCCGATGGTGCTGGAATTATTGCTGATGGATGAAACGCATCCCCGTTCGCTGGCTTATCAGTTACATCAATTATCCGACCATATCGGTGCATTGCCGAGGGAACGCGGCAAGGGGCAATTGAGCGAGGAAGAACGTTTAATACTCAAGGCTTACACCGACCTGCGCTTGGTCAAAGTGTCCGAGTTGGTTAACGTTGCTGACGATGTCGGCGTTTACAGTGAGCTGGAAAGCGTTTTGTCGGCGATGACGGAACTGTTATGGCGGCTTTATGAAGTGCTTGCTCAAGCTTATTTCAGCCATTCTCAAGTGCCGCAATTGATGACGCCGACGCAACCGGAGGATGATCTGTGAAATACCGCATTACCCACAGCACTCTTTACAAATACAGCCAGTTGGTCGGCCTGTGCCAGAATGAAGCGCGATTGCAGCCCCGCGATTTCTGGCGTCAGCAATGTCAAAGCAGCCGCTTTGACATTAGCCCCGAGCCTAACGACTTTCACGAACGCAGGGATTTTTTCGGCAATCGTGTCGCTTATTTCGCCATACAACAAGCGCATCAACGCTTGGTGGTCACTGCCGTGAGTGAAGTCACGGTATTTCCCAGGCAAAACCGTGACGATTTGGCTAATTTAATAACTTGGGAGCAGGCACGCGACCAGTTGCAAGGAGGGCCAGGCCCCGGACAATCACAAGTGCAATCGCAGTCTCAATCGCAAAGCCAGTCTCAGCAGCAAGATGGCTATGACGAGCTACTGGATGCCAAGCTGTTTCTGCTGGACTCGCCGATGGTCGTCACCAGCGACGAACTGGCTAATTACGCACAAAGCTCCTTTTTGCCCAATCGGCCGCTGGTGCAGGTAGTGACGGATTTGATGCAGCGCATCCATGCCGATTTCACTTACGATCCGAGCAGTACCACGATTGCCACGCCGTTATCCGACGTGCTGCAATTTCGCCGCGGCGTATGCCAGGATTTTGCCCACCTGGCGATCGGTTGCTTGCGTTCCTTCGGTATTGCCGCGCGTTACGTCAGCGGCTATGTGGAAACGCAGCCGGTGCCGGGCAAGCAGCGTTTGGTCGGGGCGGATGCGTCACATGCCTGGTTTGCAGTGTATGTGCCGGGTACCGGTTGGCTGGAGTTCGACCCAACCAATAATGCGGTGCCGTTCGATCAGCATATCACCTTGGCTTGGGGACGCGACTACACGGATGTCACTCCGCTAAAGGGCATTGCCTTTGGCGGGGGGCAGCATACCTTGTCGGTGTCGGTGGATGTGCTTAGATTGGAATAACAAACACCTCTGCTAAGCGCCGGGCGTGTTGGACGTTGGCGTTGCTTTATTGGATAATGGCCTGAAAGTATCTTTAAACACCACAATCGAACGTTTTTTATGACTTATTGTATTGCCGCTTCTATAGATGAAGGACTTATCCTGGTTTCCGACTCAAGGACCAATGCCGGTATTGATAACGTCAGTACTTACGGCAAAATGCATGCATTTAAAACCAACGATGACCGCAAGATTGTTTTATTGTGCGCCGGTAATCTTGCTACCACTCAAGCGGTTTTGGAGCAGCTGCACCGCGATAAAATCAAGAATGCCGGCGTCAATATCAATAATGTGGAGTGCTTGTCCGAGGCGGCTGCCTATCTGGGCCATGTCAGCGTCGAAAAACAAAAACAACACGTTAATTCCGAAGGACAATCGGCATTTAATCCTTCGGCCAGTTTTATTTTAGCTGGTCAAATCGGCGATGAGCCGCACGGCGCTTATATGGTTTATGCGGAAGGCAACAGCATAACCAGTTCAGCCAATACGCCGTTTTTACAAATCGGCGAGAGTAAATACGGCAAGCCGATACTGGACCGTTTTCTTAAATTGAACACCTCAATCGACGAAGCGGCGCGCTGCTGTTTGGTGTCGATGGACTCGACCATCCGCAGTAATGCCAGCGTCGGGCCGCCGGTAGAAATGCTCATTTACCGCAAAAACAGTTTCAGCTTTGACGAGTATTATTGCTTTGACGGCGATGACGATTATTTGTTGCAACTTCGGCGCAGCTGGGAAGCCAAGCTCCGTGAAGCGATAGGCGCATTGCCCAGTCTCAATAAAGAAGCGGTTAAGGTCATGCGGGTTGATTTGTAGCTTGCGCTAGTTCCCAAGCTCCAGCTCTCGTCGTTATACACATCCTCGGCGGATACCCAAATCTCCCCGCGTAAAGACTGTCCAGACCGTTGCTGATAGCTGGAGTGCAGGCTTCGCCTGCAAGCGCAAGCAAAGCTTGCACTCCCGTTGCAATAAAGCCGTCTTCATAGCGGAGACGGCTCGCAGAACTTGTGTATGTTCCAGGATGTTTGCCGGAAACGCCACCTCGCGCTATCGCTCGAACCGGCTTATTCCGGCCTACTTAAAGATGTGTATAACGACGAGAGCTGGAGCTTGGGAACCAGCGTAAACTCTTTGGCGCGCGGCACGCCCTACAACTATCTCGCCTAACAAATAGAACCCCCTTTTATATCTCTTCGAATATTTTCGTGCTTTTTGTGCTTTTCGTGGACGAAATGATTTTTCCAGGATGATCTACGCTGCCGGCCCCTCACAGATCAAAATAGTTAATGGCACCAATTAAAGGTGTACGCGGGTTTAATGACAATTTCACCGGGATTTTATCGAGCAAGGGGAGAAATCGGCCTTTAGCTTTAAACGCCTGAATAAAGTTACCGTCCTGCATCGCCGGTAATATTTTCGGACCAATTCCCCCGCCGATAAAAATCCCGCCGATGGCAAGCGACTTTAATGCCAGGTTGCCTGTTTCAGCCCCATAGAGTTCAACAAAAAGCCTGACTGCCTCCGCGCATAACCGGTCTTCACCGGAAACCCCCAGCCCGGAAATGACGGCATTCCTGTCTATATCGCCATTGTTATCGGGAACATCAGTGCAAGGCGGCGCAAAGTCCTGCTCACAGAGAAAATCATACAGATGGCTGAAGCCGATGCCCGACAGGATACGTTCGTAGCTGACATGATCGGGATAACTTTTTCTAAGATAAGCCAACAGCTGATCCTGCCGGGGATTTTGAGCGGCAAAGTCGCTGTGCCCGCCTTCGGTAGCCATAGGATGATGTTTGTTGCCGTCCCAATAAAGAATGGCTTCGCCCAAGCCTGTTCCAGCCGCGATGACGGCAATATTGCCCTCCTGGGTTTCCGCATTCGGATTGAGCTCTACCAGATCGTGTTCGGGCAGGTACAACATGCCCAGCGCCATGGCTTCCAGGTCATTCAGGAGTTTTACTTTAGCCGTGCCCAGTTTTATTTTCAGCGCTGCCGCGTCCAGCAGCCACGGCAAATTAGTGGTTTGGCAACGCTGATTGACGACCGGGCCCGCTACGCCGAAACACGCCGACTTGATGTTAACGCCGGCGGGTAAAAAGGCGGTCAGAATGTCGTCAAATTCCGGGTATTGTCGGCTTGGGTAGGTTTGTTCCTGCACGCAGGTCAGTGAGCCGTTGGCATCTCCGGTCAAAATGGATAATACCGTTTTCGTTCCGCCTATATCTCCGGCCAGTATCATAATGTTGCTCTCTCGTTATTGTTAAGCAGATATATTAAAGCGTCCAGGATGCCGTTAGCTACTTTATGCGGCGGCAATCGATAAAAATCCTGCCATGCTAACGATACGCACTCTTCGTAGTTGTCTTTGCTTTCAGGATGAGCTTGCAACCAGCTGACTCTTACGGCATGGCCGATAATAATGTCCGTCAACAAAGTATCGTCAATATGTAACGATGGGGTTTCGCGAAAAATAGACGCCATTGCTTTTAGCGCTTCTACCGTTAATTGACGATAAACCGGGGCTTGAATTTTGTTAAGCAAATGGTTGACGTGCAGCTTGAAACTTTGCTCGCCCGCGGTTGATTGCGACAGGGTGTTCTCGCTATCCAGCCGATTCTTACTGTTGAGCTTGTCGCCTATCGCCAAGCCTTTGCAGTGGTGCAGGATGTCCCAGACACTGGCAAAAAAAACATCATTTTCCCTGCCGACACTGCCTTGCTGTTCACGCCATCCGTACCAATCGTCAATTTCCGAATGATCTTTCGGGTCCATGTTTTTCGGGAAGCGCGCGCCGGTTAACTCCCGACAATCGCCTTCATAGTGCAGCGTTTCAGCCAAACCCAGTTGATCTTCCGTATTACTGTAATCCTCCAGCGTTTCTTTTACATTTCCGGACAATTGGTAAGGCGGCAAAGAAAGGATTGCATTAAACGCCTGGTCTAATGTGCCGCAGCCTGATTCGCGTTTTTGTCTTGCAACAAGCAGCTGCAGGATATGCCCTACTCTTACGGTATGCATATCGATGAACAATTCGGGGTTAGACTTGATCAACATGCCCAAATAAATGATCAATTCCTGAATAATGATGTGTTCACTGGCATCATTATTATTGTAGGCGCGGATAGTTTGCAAAATTTCCGAGGAATCGGCCGGGCGCGTCAAGGTTGCCCTGCCGCTGTAAGCACGACCTAAGGTCAATGCATGTTGGCGAACCAGTATATCGGTGGCCGCCTGTTCCAGGTTGATGTCGTATTTGCCCAGCAGACCCGCACAACGCCTGACAATATACCAGGCATGTTGATCTCCGGCCCGCTGGTAGATTTCTTCCAGCAAGTCGCGCACATAACCGATAGCGCCATCCGCCGCCGATAATCCGGTGTCGTAATCCAGCCCATGACGAAAACTCAGTAAATTTAAGAGTTCAAGTTGTGCGTACAGGTTGGCGTTGGTTTTTAGTTGCTCGATAAGCACTTCATCGGCGCTGATTTCCCACTCCGTCACCGTGTAGGTATCCAGCGGTGCCGATGGCACCGTGCCTATGGGTAATACCGAAAAAAAAGGTCGCTCGGCTTCCTCCCAAGTGGCTTTTGAAAATTGGAAGTCATGCAGATAGTTGATTTTTTCATGGCTTGAAGTTTCCGCGAAATCGGCAAGGGTTCCGAGTTGCACCGGAATACTCAACGTAGAGCCTTGTTGCAGTTCTTTGATGAACTCAATCAGGACTTCACGGTTATGGCTGCCCAACATATTCTGTTTTATGGTCATCACCACCAATGGATTACCCGGTCTGTCCCAATGCTTATAGATATAGGCCAGTTCCAGTCGTAAGCGCTGAATGAGCAAGCGGTTGTCCATCGCAAGGTAGAAGCCTTTTTGATTAAGACATTGCGGCAGGAAAAGCAGACACTCGCCTGCCAGTATATACATCTTGGAGGTTGCCAGCGTCCGCAGCTGCCTCAACGGCCTGCCTGTCAAGCCGATACGGTCATTCCTGCCGACATGCGTATAGGCATCGGCGAGTTCATTGGCTTCCCTGATTTGGATAGGGGCTATCGCGGCGAGTGTTTGAGTGCGAATGCCGTATTTCATTAAGCTGTTTTGTACGATTTCATCCTGGGCAAGTAACTGAATTTGCAGCTTGCGATCCTGAGCTTGTTTAACGACTTTGTGCCGCCCCAAGGGGTCGATGTCCTCACAACACAGCAAACCGTCCTGAATAAGGCTGCCCAGCATAAAAAGACTTTGCGCCCAAACCAGAGGCACATTTTCATTCGGGACGCGTTGCTGGCTGTGTGGATTGGCTTTTTCCGCTTCGATTAAGTCTTTGGGGACACTATAAAGTTCCGGCAATAATTGCCGCCCATCTTGTTCAACCAGCAGACTTTCCAATTTAGCGCGATAGCGCAAGGCCGCATCGTTATCGCCGGTGAACACGTTGTTAAGCAGTAAATAGGTAAAAAACAACGGCCACTCACATTCAATATCCATGAATTGTTTTAATTCATGCGGATCGTAATGGAGGCGATGACTGTCTTCTATGGCGGTTTGGTGGCCATCCAGCAAGAAGCGTTTGCAGCCGTATCGGCCTTCCAGTTTTTCGCAAATAATCGCTTCTGTTCTTGCCCGGATTATCGGGTTATCAACCGCGAAAGCCGGAAACCCGGTGATGCTGAGCACGGCGGAATCCGCCTCTTTGGAAATGGACTCCCTCGGCAACAGCGACTCCAGGGTAATTCGCGTTCGGGCGATGTCGTCGCTGATCACATGAACGACAGACGCTTGCCCGCCCTCCTTGCCGAACAGATTAAAGCCGGACAGCGCTTCCAGCGCCGCTTTTGCCATGCCGATTGAGCTGGCGTTCAACTCGGCAATGCCATGATTGGTTTTGTGGCCGCGCTCCCAGATGCCGTAGTCGGGCGTGCGGTAAGTCCGGCTGATATAGTGAACCAGGTTTTGCACAAAATTGACTTCGTCTATCGTAAACACAATGCGCAAGCCGGACGCCGTCATTTGCGCCAGCATCAACAGGAATAAAGACGTGGCGTCCAGTTGCAAATGTCCCCATTCATGATCGCCCACCACCACCGCGCCGGTTTTCGTATCGTACTTGGCATGCAAGGCGTCCAGCGGATTCTGCGTGTGCTTGAATTTCTCGACTTTGGGCGCTTGGCGCATCATCGCCGTCAGCAGTCCGCGCATCAGCTTGACGACGCTCTGCTCCAGCAAATAAGCGCGTCCGCTGTTTTTTTCAACGTAGCTGTCTTCAACGCGCCGGTAAGCAAGCGCCAGCCCCCATGCCGAAAGAATACTGTAAACATTATCCCTGACCCAGGCATCGGTATAATTGCCATGCACGTTGACCGCGGTACTGGCCGGCAATAAGCCGGTCACCCAATCCTGCCGGATCAGGATAATGTCCTGCACCTGCCGGAAATAAGTTTCTAGTTTGTCGTGTTGAGTCGGATTCATGTTCAATTAATGCGTCATTTTAGAATATAGACTCTCAGGATAGCCGCTCAGCCGCGTCGAGCCGCGACTATAATCCCATGGATACGTAATAACCAGCAATTAATGCGCCATAATTTAAGTCCACCAACAGAGGACGACTTCGTATTCTTTGCGGTTACGCTTAGCCTTGCGGCTTGCCCTGCATCACGGCTTACCGAAACAGCCTATCTTCGCAATGATTTGCACCAATTTGAGATGGAAACCTGTTTTTTGCACTAAAAATGCCCACAACTATTGTGGATCGATTCGCAACAACGCTTTTCCCCGAACAGTCATCCCGTACTGCGCTGCACGTACCGGGTGCCGGCCATGAATAAAAGGCTATTGGTTTGATTATTGCTTTCTGCTGACTGAATGGACATTTTTAACTCGGTTACGGCTTGAATAAATAACCCGGATTTCAATAAAACCATGAACCTAGAAAAATCATTTCGTCCACGAAAAGCACAAAAATATTCGAAGCGATATAAAACAGGCTGATTTATTTCGTGTCTTTCGTGCTTTTCGTGGACTAACTGCGGTTTTTAGGATGAGCCTGAAACTTTAACTTAATGGAGAAACAATGAGCGCTATTCATTTTATCGGCGGCGAAAAAGGCGGCGTAGGCAAGTCCGTCGTAGCCCGTGTGCTGGCTCAATACATGATAGACAACGAAATACCGTTTATCGGTTTCGACACGGACCGTTCGCATGGTTCCTTGCTGCGTTTTTATACCGACTATGCATCGCCTACCGTCATTGATCATTACCAAAGTCTGGATGCGATTATGGAGACGGCCTTAGCGAATCCGGGGCAGCGCATCCTGGTTGATCTCGCAGCCCAAACCCATCATCCGCTGGCAAAATGGATCGATGAATCCGGCGTGCTGGAACTGGCGGAAGAGTTGGGAATTGCCCTGTACTACTGGAATGTGATGGACTCCGGCAAGGATTGCGTGGATTTGCTCGGCAAACTGCTCGATCAATACGGCTCTCGATTGAATTACATACTGGTACAGAACCAGCTTCGCGACGACAGCTTCGCTCTTTTAGAATCGTCAGGCGTTAAAGAGCGTGCCTTGGCGTTGAATGCCGGGGTGATGACATTGAAGCGGCTGCATTCGCCGGTAATGACCAAGATTGACGGCAACAGCTCCAGTTTTTGGGCAGCAACAAACAAGGATACCGAAAGCCTGAACGCCTTGGGTTTATTGGAGCGGCAACGCGTCAAAATATGGCTGAGACACGCCTACAGCCAGATTCAATCGGTGGGACTTTTATGCGAGTAGGCGCTTTTTTAAAAGTAAAATCAGTATGAAATTGGGTGTTAGTTGCAATCTTCATTTCCAGCTGGACGCCCCGACGGTGTTAATTTTAATGCTGCGCCCCTTGAACGGTATACAGCAATGGATTACAAAATCCAGTTATGTTGTCGAGCCTGACGTGCCGATAATCGAGAGCAAAGACAACTACGGCAATTCCTGTCAACGGCTGGTTGCTCCGCCCGGAGAATTTATTATTCGTACCTCTGCCGAGGTCATCACGGCTGAATATATAGATAGCGCACCTGGCGCGCATTTTATTGAGATCCAGAATCTTCCTTATCAAATCCTGCCTTATCTGTTACCCAGCCGCTATTGCGAATCGGACCGATTTGGCGATCTTGCCAGAGAGATAGTGAGCGATGCACTGCCGGGTTACGATCAGGTCGGCAAAATTACTGATTGGGTTCGCCGCTCCATCCAATATATTCCAGGTTCCAGCGATTTGCCGCTGTCGGCGATTGAAGTTCATAACCGCGGCTATGGCGTTTGCAGGGATCTTGCGCAACTCGCCATCGCACTGTGCCGAAGTATCAGCATACCTGCGCGACTGGTGGTAGGGTATTTGTATCAGCTTGAACCGATGGACTTGCATGCCTGGTTTGAGGCCTATATCGGCGATCGATGGTATGCTTTCGATGCCACTCAGGGCGATTTACGCGGCGGCAGGGTGATTATTGCTTTTGGACGCGATGCTGCCGATGTTTCGATATTTCATCAATTCGGCTTGGGTTGTATTTTGAAGGGCATGGATGTTCAGGTTAATTTGCTGAACAAGTCCCTGTAATCGGCATGAGGTTCGTTGGTCATCAATACTTGATGACCAACTCACTACGCAGACTTAACGCATTTCTCGCCATGAACTTAACCTTGCCGTGAGATACGCCGATTGTAATCTTGCTGGAAAAATAGATTATTTGTCAGCAAAACAAAAAGCTGGAAAAGAGCAGCGCCAGCTATCGCAAAAAAAGAGGCTAGCAAAACTATTACTGTGATAATTTTCATTGTTAGTTACCTGATATTTGTTTAATCCGAGCGCAAATAATCCTCCCGTTAAATAAGCAAAACAAGTGATTTAATTATTAATCAAGCTAAGCAAAGCCAAGTATTCCGGCGTCTTGACCGGTGTCCCGCCTACCCGTTGTTAGTCTGCAACAGTCCATTTAACATCATCATTACCCGCCAAGAAGGTGCTTACTATTGGCACCGCATACGGTTAAACAAACAGATGAATTTTGACTGCTTTGTCTGCTTTTTTGTGTAAAAGCAACAAAATAATCACTCGCTCTTCGGCAAGAAATTATTGTTTAAATATCGATAAAATGCCGACAGCGACCGCAACAACTGCCGAGCATGCGAGTTCACTTTGCCAGACTCATTCCAGCCTCTAATTTGACCGTAAAAGTTCATTATCGCATTGTTTTTAAATAAAAAACTT
Organism: Methylobacter tundripaludum SV96; assembly: GCF_000190755.2. GTDB lineage: Bacteria > Pseudomonadota > Gammaproteobacteria > Methylococcales > Methylomonadaceae > Methylobacter_A > Methylobacter_A tundripaludum. Next base: position 431,169 of record NZ_JH109153.1, read on the forward strand.
GCTAACAAGACATTGAAATTCATATAAATACGGGTTCCCCTTCCCTGTTTATTCTGCGTGTAATTTAATAAAAACAGCCTCTAAAAATGATAAATTTCAGAAAGGTGCTACCGCCCGCCATAACCTCTGCCGGAAATGGCTACGTTAGTATCGAGCGCCTTATTTCACTCCGCCCATTCAAAAATCCCGTTATCCATCAGCGCGAACCGGTTCCTGAATTAGCCAACCGAACCTTGAAGTTTATTCCAACGGCTCAAGACAGTCATTTTGCCGACTTGTAACATAACTTTCATCTGCGTTTGTTAATATTCAAATAACGTAGACTTTTCCTGGCAAACCATGAGAACTCAACCAATACCGGTTAAACGGTCATCGACATAACCCCTCTTGCTGGTAATACACTATTAAAAGTTTGATTATGAATATCACCACCTATCGAACCATCTGGATTTCCGATTTACATCTTGGCTCCACCCAATGCCGGGCCGACCTTTTACTCGACTTTCTAAAATACAATGAGAGTGAAAAACTTTACCTGGTGGGCGACATTATCGATTTTTGGGCGCTTTCCAAGAAAATGTATTGGCCCAGAGATCACAATACGGTGATTCAGAAAGTCCTGCGCAAAGCCAGACATGGCACCCAGGTCATCTATATTCCCGGCAACCACGACGAAAACGTCAGGCATTACGACAATTACGTCTTTGGCGACATCGTCGTTAAAAACTCAGATGTGCATGTCACCTCCGCCGGAAAGCAGTTTCTGGTTGTCCATGGCGACGAGTACGACACCATTGCCAAGTGCCACAAGTGGCTTGCCAAGCTGGGCAGCGATGGATATGACTTTTTGATTGAGATTAACCGCTTGCTGCGAATGGTCAGGCGATGGTTTGGCATGCAGTCGAACTTCTCGCTTGCCGCCTTTGTCAAATTCAAAGTCAAGAATGTGGTTCAGTTTATTTCCGATTATGAAGAAAGTATCGTCAGCACGCTTAAAGACCAGGATCTTGATGGCGTTATCTGCGGGCATATACACCACGCTGAAATTAAGGAAATAGACGGATTTTTATATGTCAACACGGGGGATTTCGTGGAAAGTTGCACAGCCATAGTGGAGCACTTCAATGGAACGTTGGAACTCGTAAGGTGGCACAGGATTGAGTCGGCTATCGCCCATAATGAGATCATGGAAGTAAACATTGACTAGAGAGCAAATTGTCACTCATCGCCAAAAAAGCTGAACGGCTGTAATGAGTCTTCCGTGCTTTTCGCGGACTAACTGCGGCTTTTAGGATTTGGTCAATAATAACTTCCCCAAACATGAACTTATCGTTTCCGCGCTCTGCGCTCATCCTTATGCACAAGTGTCCGAGGGACTCTGCGAGCAGACGGCTTTATTGCAACGGGAGTGCAAGCTTTGCTTGCGCTTGCAGGCGAAGCCTGCACTCCAGCTATCAGTCAAGGCGCGCTGCGCCGCGAGTCACGACCAACCTCAGTATATACGGGACGGAGCGTGTGAACCCTAAGAGGAAGTTATTTTTAGCGAACCCTTTAGGATTAACGATTAACACATCGCTTGCCCCGATTTAAGCCCGTAGCTGATAAACTAAACAAACTTTTTTAACCATTTACAGTGCAACGACTCCGGTTTTCGTAGCGTCGCACAGGGCAAATAATTCTATGAATCGCGGTTTTACCACCATTCTTGCAGCACAATTTTTTTCATCACTGGGGGATAACGCGCTTCTGTTCGCCGCTATCGCGCTGCTCAAAAGCCTGGATGCGCCCTCCTGGCAAATTCCTGTCTTACAGCAATTTTTCGTGTTCTCCTTTATCGTACTCGCCCCCTTTGTCGGCGCATTTTCCGATGCTCTGCCGAAAGGCCAGGTCATGTTCATTAGCAACGGCATTAAGATAGTCGGTTGCGCCACCATGCTGTTGGGTTTGCATCCGCTGCTCGCCTACGGCTTTGTCGGCGTGGGTGCTGCTTTGTATTCGCCGGCTAAATACGGCATCCTGACCGAATATCTCCCAACCGATAAATTGGTGTGGGCAAACGGCTGGATGGAAGGCCTGACCGTTGCGTCCATTATTTTGGGCGCCATATTCGGCGGATTATTGATCGGTCATCGCGTTGAGGATCAAGTCATTCATCAACTGGGAGCGCTTGAGTTCAATGGCGGCATTGATACCGCTCCCGAGTTTGCGATCTTTATTATTTTCGGTCTTTATATCGTCGCGGCAATACTCAATTGCTATATTCCCAAACTGTCCATTGAACATACCCTGCCGAATCGAACCCCAGGGTTCCTGTTGGCGGATTTCTGGCGCGGCTTCCTGCTGCTGTGGAAAGATCCGTTGGGACAAGTCTCTCTCGCGGTAACCTCGCTGTTTTGGGGAGCGGGAACCAGCTTGCGTTTGATTATTCTGGCCTGGGCTGCGGTAGCGCTAAAGCTCGATCTGGAGCAAGCCACTCAATTGACTGCCCTGGTTGCGGTGGGTCTTGCCATCGGTTCGGTGGTGGCGGCCAAGGTTGTGCCATTGGAACATGCGGTGAAAGTATTACCTTTGGGAATCGCTATGGGTTTCGTCGTATTAGCCATGGCCTTGGTGACCGACTGGCGACCGGCGGCGCTGTTGCTGATCTTGATTGGCGCCCTGGCAGGCTGTTTTTTGATACCCATGAATGCATTGCTACAGCACCGGGGCCATCAACTCATGGGTTCGGGACATTCTATCGCCGTACAAAACTTCAACGAAAATCTTAGCATTTTATTGATGCTGGGCGCTTATGCGTTGATGATTGACGCCGGACTTTCGGTGCATACCGTTGTGATCGTGTTTGGGCTATTTTTGTCGGCTGCAATGGGTTTGCTATTTAAAAAACACGGTCATGACCAGGATTAATGTTGGCTGTTAATACGCTGATGAAAAAACGGGTTTTAATTATGTCGGCGGGTGCGGGAACCGGCCACATCAGAGCGGCCGAAGCGTTGGAGCTGTCCTTTGCCGCCGACGGCCGGGTTGCCGAAGTCGTCAATAACGATGCGCTGCAATACACCAACAAGCTGTTCCGGGATTTCTATTCCAGCTTTTATACCTCGCTGGTGCGATCTGCGCCGAATTTCCTCGGCTGGTGGTATAAAACCAGCGACGAACCCTGGCACACGGACAGAATGCGGCACATGATAGACCGGCTCAATACCAAGCCGCTGGTGCGATTTATCCGGGAATTCGACCCGGACATCACCGTCTGCACCCACTTCATGCCCGCCGGAATCATTTCCCACCTGATTGCAACCCAACAGTTGCAAGCGCGCCTGTCCATTGTGGTCACGGATTTCGATTTTCATGCGATGTGGTTGTCGCGCTCATTTCATCGCTATTTTGTTGCTATCGATGAAACCAAAGCGCATCTTGAAATGCTCGGCATTCCCAACGAAAGAATCACCGTGTCCGGCATACCCATCGACCCCGTATTCCAACAACCCGTCAACCGCGTAGAAGAACGGCTTCGACTGGGACTAAATCCTGAAAATCCGGTTTTGCTGCTGTCGGCCGGAGCTTTTGGCGTAGGCCCCACCGAGTACATGGTGGAGCGAATACTCAACCTGAATAGCGACGCGCAGACCGTGGTTGTCTGCGGACGCAACGACGAACTGAAACAGCGCATCGTGCAATTGGTCGATAATCGAAGCGCCCGGTTTAAGGTTCTGGGTTATACCGACGAAATGCACAAGCTGATGAAAATGGCCGATATTTTCATCGGCAAGCCCGGCGGCATCACGACCTCCGAGGCTATCGCCTGCGGACTGCCGATGTGCGTGGTGTCCCCGATTCCCGGCCAAGAGGAAAGAAACAGCGATCATCTTTTGGAAGAAGGCATCGCGGTCAAATGCAACGACTTGACCACCCTCCCCTTCAAACTGGAGCGCTTGCTGGAAGACCCTGACAGGTTGGCTCGAATGAAACTCAATGCCTTGCGTTTTGCCAAACCCGATGCATCGGCAACCATCGTCGATACCCTGCTCGAAGATCGTCTTCCGCCGCTATCCTTCACCAAAGATCAACGGGCGGCGATTGCCCTGGCAGCGGGTCCGGAATAAGCGGGTAGCGCGTATGAAATACATCGCTACATTCCCGTATTTATAATAAAAAAATAAACACTCGCCGCACACAATAGAATAGAGGCGATAAGCTGCACTATGGGATGGTCTGAAAACCTACCGAGGGTCTTATCGAACAACACGTTCACGATCGTAAATACCGACCAGTGGGAAACATCCCGCTGCGCATCCACCGGCCGTTTTTTGTCAACGGGGCGCGCGGACTCTGTTCTTTTTGGAGCGGACGACATAGCCGGACTGGGAGGGGCTTTAATAGATGAAGCTTCCGACTCAGCAATCTTTGCCGCTTTCTTATCCCGATTCGTCAGCCATAAAAAAACCTCGGTCCCCAGCCCTATATCATCGGCCGCCCGTCTCACACTGACTAGATCAACGATAGTTTTGTTGGCTTCATAGCTAACGCGTAGCGCCCTGTCGCAAAACGCATTGACCAAGCGAGGCGTACCGCGCGTAGCGATTATGATAGCTTCCATCGCATCGTCAGTAAAAATTCTCGACTGACTCCCCGCGATTTTCAACCGATGCGTTATATATTCATGCGTTTGCAAAGGCGTCATTTTGCCGATGGTCTCCATCCAGGCGATGCGCTGTTTAAACGACTCCAGTTCAGGCCGGGACAATGTAACGAGAAATTCCTCCTGCCCCAGTAAGAGCATTTGGATCAGCTTAATGCTGCCTTGTTCAAGATTATTCAAAAGCCGAATGCACTCCAGCACATCGTCGGATATTTTATGCACCTCATCCATAATCAACAGGCAGCTGTTGCCCGCGTCGTGGAGTTTTATCAAATGCTCCTTAATATCCCTTAAAACAAAAATCCTGCTGGGCGATCCGGGGCTGATATGAAATTCCTGCGTGAGGAAAAGCAACAGATCTTCGCTGGTATCCGGCGGCTCGCCCAACCAGATGATTCGGGTTCTCTCGGAAACGGACGCCATCAGTTTCTGACACAGGGTGGTTTTCCCTGTGCCGATGGGTCCCGCCACCACCATCAAGCCCCTTCCCGCCCACAAACTATCGATCATGCGACTGAACACGCGGCTATAATCGCCTTGGTCGAAAAAATATGCCGGATCGGGAACGTTTTCAAACGGCAGACTTTGCAATGAAAAATGATGTGTATACATACTACCTTGCTCTAGCTAGATTGTTCAAAAGCCGGATGCACTCCAGCACATCGTCGGATAGTTTAATCACCCAACAGCGATTGCCCTCGTTGCGGACTTTAAGCAAATACTCCTATCCCTTAAGACGAAATGATTCAGGGCTGATACGCAGCAATTCTTGTATGGGAGAAAGCAACAACTCGTCACCGATCAGTCCCTCCACTACCGTCAAACGTCTTTCCGCCCATAGACCATCGATCATTCAACCAAACGTCTATAGCAGGCTGGATCGAAAAAGTATTTTTAATCAATAACGTTTTCAAACGACAGGGTTCTAACAACAAATAATTTCCAAGCAACGTGAAACTTAACTATTACTATTGAGCGGGCAAAAGCTTAATCTCCACTCGGCGATTCTTCATTCGCCCATCATAAGTAAGGTTGGAAGCAAGCGGAACAGTGTCACCAAGACCATGAACAATGATTCTGTCACTGGCGATGCCCTTTTTCTTCAACACCTGGGCGATTGCATTTGCACGCCGCAATGAGATGTTTTCATTCAATTTTGAGACCTGCGCAGGGCTTGCGCCGAACGGCACCCATTTGTCCGCATGTCCCTCAACAACGACGTTATCCAGAGGTCGCGTTTGGATGAGCGGGATAATATTATCGATCGCGTCTTGTATGTTTGCACGGGGCGTTATCTGCCCCGACGAAAAGAAACCTCCGCCAAGAACGAGTAGACTCACTGGCTCGTGCTGGGAAGATCGTTTTCCTTCAGCTGCCGGTGTTGGAAAGCCGGAATCGCCTGCCGGTTGAGCGGATTCGGTTAATCCCTTCGCCTGGTCTGGCGTAACCTCGCCTTGCGGCTGCGTTATGGCCGACTGCGATCCCTCATCTATAGGACTTTGCGTAGGTTCCAATTCCAATCCCTTGTTTTGAGTGGATTCGGTTAATCCCTTCGCCAGGTCCGGCGTAACCTCGCCTTGCGGCTGCGTTATGGGTGGCTGCGATCCCTCATCTACAGGACTTTGCGTAGGTTCCAATTCCAATCCCTTGTTTTGAGCGGATTCGGTTAATCCCTTCGCTTGGTTTTGCGTAACCTCGCCTTGAAGCTGCGTTATCGGCGGTTGCAATCCATCATCTACCGCAGGACTTTGCGTGTGTTTCAGTTCCAATCCCTCGTTAGTTTTCTTGGGTGCGTTAGCCGACTCATGCACCACTGAGTCGCCCTGTTCTGCCGGTGAAGGCGCCCCTCTCAGTAACGGTATTAATAACGCTAAAATAAAAATTAAAATTGATAACCCGAACAATTTGGATGAAATTTCGGTTATGACACTGCGCATTAAGAATACTCCTGATGTGGCTAGCCTAATTAAAACCTGCTCCCTAATAGGGGATGAATCTTGGCGCAATACAAAGCCTTCCTTTCTGCAATCTAAGTTCCCTCGTTGAAACAAGAAAAGCGCCCCAGTAAGCTATACGCAACAAATCGGCATACCTCATAAACAGAGTCAGTATGTAGATTTGAAGCATCCAAGAGTTACTCGTGTATTTCCCGCCACAACTTAAAAATACAACATTTTGAACTTAAAATGCTATACGCATGAGTACCTAAGGAAATAGTGACCGTCCATTGTAGCGAGGGAAACCAGCCTTTTGGCTCCGGCAGAATGACCGCATCGACACCGTGGACGACTCTAACGACGGCGGCGTGGTTCCTCCCCTATTTTCGTAACACGCTTCGTTTACGCTGAACATGTCGAAGCACGATATTTTCAGCGGCTTCCTTAATTACACAATCAATGCGCGTTTTATTGCTTAACTGATATTACGCACGGATGGTATTTCTCCCGTTTGCCGCGCCGAGCACCGGAGCTTTTATCGAGAACAGCCCGTTAGGGGCGCGGCAGGGATGCCGCACGTCAGCAGAGGGGCAGGAGCCCCTTCTGCTGACCCTCGATAAAAGCGAGGAGCACAGGAAATAAGCGGCAACCGGGTCGCCTTTTCTTTGGTTACTTTCTTTTGGCGAAGCAAAAGAAAGTAACTCGCCTTCGGGTGCGACAACCCGATTCAATCAAGTGTCGCGCTAGCGACTCCTTAACGTTAAAGCGGTCGAAATTCGACTAAGTAGTAATGCGAAAGTTATTAGGAAGTAAATTTATTGTGTCAAACTGGAAACGATTGCAATAACAGACAAAAATTAGGAGTCCACCTGAAATTCATCGCCAAACTGACCCCGGAAGAGGAAGTAACGTTAACCGAAGCCTATCGTAACCACCCATTATTCCGGGTTAGACAACGGGCACATGCTATCTTATTGAATAATAGAAGGTATGTAATTGCACGGCTGAGCGAATTGTTTGAGTCCCAGCATGAGACTGTCAGCTCATGGTTAGACAAATGGGAAACAGAGGGATTAATAGGGCTTTACGATTGTCCACGAAGCGGTAGGCCTGTGCGCTTCACGGTTGAGGAACAAGCCGTTTTTCTGGGCTATATTGACAAAAACCCACACCAGCCCAAGGCCGCCGCAGCACGATTGCTGGAGGAGACGGGCAAGGAAGCCAGCCTTGACACCTTTAAACGAATTTTAAAAAAAGTGCCTATGCCTGGAAACGTTGTCGGCAATCAGTGAAGGGAAAGCGTAATGAAGCAGATTTCCAACGTGATAAGGCATATCTGAAGGCCTTGAAACAGCAAGAGGATGATGGGGAATTGAAGCTTTACTACTTTGACGAATCCGGATTTAGCACGACACCCTGTGTACCCTATGGATGGCAACGGATTGGCGAGACCCGACAAATACCCTGCTATCGTAGCAAGCGCATGAATGTGTTAGGTTTTTTGAGTCGCAGCAATGATCTGTTTTTCCACAGCTCCGAACAATCGGTGACAACGGATACGGTTGTCAATGCCTTTGATGCGTTTGTCGAAACGTATGCAGGCAAGTACGAAGAAACTAAAGTGCCGTGCTGTGTGGTGTTGGATAATGCTTCCATTCATCGTAGCGGCGTATTCAAAGAAAAGCTGGCGGGCTGGCAACAACGTGGTGTGTGCTTACATTTTCTTCCGCCTTACAGCCCGGAGCTGAACCTGATCGAAATACTCTGGCGTAAAGTTAAGTACGAATGGTTGCCGCTTGATGCCTATCAAAGTTACGGACACTTGAAAAAGTGGGTGTTGGAAATCCTGAGTGACATCGGTAAAAAATTCCAAATAACTTTTGCGTAACTACTTAACTGCGTAACATCAGTTGCTTAAGTAATAAGTCTAATAAGTCGTATAAATGCGATTTTTTAATGCTTATTTAATATTTAATCTATTGAAATTTAAGGCGAAACTAACGAAACTAAAACTGACTGATACCTATCCGCATAAAAAAGACGGAACACCAAACCTACCGTGGGACGCCAAGCGGCTTTCAATTTTTCCCACTATTCATCGCCGTTTTTCCAGCCGGGAAAAACAACTTTTAAAAGGTTAGCGAGATGGAAGATGCGACTGAGTAGACATCCGGCCTTTGCCCTGTAAAAAGGATAAACGAAGGTGAAGGATACTTAAGGAAACTGAGTTTTTCATCCATCAAAACAAAGGAGACGCAAATGAATGAACTAGGTCATGGTAACGTTGGGAAACGCGAGCAAAACTTTACATCGCTACTGCCTCTACGTAAAAAAAGCTACCACCCGCGAGTCCTTGCCAAGCTTGCCGAAGACATGAAAGGCGAAGTCGATACCGTTAAAGACGGCCCTGATCCCGAAGAAAACCTGCTGGTGCCCGCGGGCTACACCTATCTTGGCCAGTTCATCGATCACGATCTGACCTTTGACAGCAGCTCTTCGCTTGATCCAACGAACCCGGCAATCCCGACAAATCTGCGCACACCGAGATTCGATCTGGACTGCCTGTATGGAGACGGACCGGCCGCACAGCCCTTCATGTATGATGGCGACAAACTATTATTCAAAAATGATCCTCAATCGCCAGAGCCGAACGATCCTGCCGGACAAGACCTGTTGCGCAATCCATTGGGACGGGCGATTATCGGTGATAAACGCAACGATGAAAATTCCATCGTCAGTCAAATCCAGCTGGCTTTCGTCAAGTATCACAATGCGGTGATTGACGAACTGAATCAGCAAGACCCGGAGAACTGGAACACCCCGAATAAACTGTTCGAGTCGGCGCGAAATGAAGTGCGCTGGGCCTATCAAAAAATCATCGTAAAGGATTTTTTGCCTCGGATAATCGCTGCGGAAGTGTTGGAGGACCTGCAATGCTGCGATCCTGAAGAGCGCAAAGACAGGTATCTGCTCTACACGGAAGATAAGCGCGGCAGTTTGCCGCGAGAATTTGTCGCCGCCGCCTACCGTTTTGGCCATTCGATGGTCAGAACCGGCTATCGCTTGAATTCGGGGCTTGAGAACAGGTTCAATATTTTTCCTTCTAGCGATGACAATACAACACTCGCCGGTGCGGGTAGCCTGCTGGGTTTTGATCCGGTAACCAATAATCAGGTGGTCGATACCTGGGGGCGGTTTTTCCCTGAAACCTTGCCCGGAGAATTTCCGTTAGAGTCTCGCGAGGAAGCGGCCGATGAAACCCCAAATGGCCGGGAGCGCTTGCAATTTGCCTACAAAATTGACACAACGCTGGTTGATCCCTTAGCCGTTCTACCGAGAGAAGAGGTGGCCGGCGAGGAAACGACGCAACAAGCGATTGCCCAGATTGGCGCGCTTCCCGATACGGTGGGAGAGCCGCCCCGCCCTTCTTTGGCCCTGCTCAATCTGCTGCGCGGCAATACCTATAAAATCCAAAGCGGCCAGATATTTGCCGCGCTGCTTAAAAACAGCGGCTTTAACTTCACTCCGATCGAAAAGCAGCACTTGGTAACGCGTCAGGCATTCGACCGGGATGGCGAGACGTTTTTTAAATTTGTCCCGATTCCCGATGAACTTCTGGACGACACGCCGCTATGGTTCTATATCCTGGCCGAAGCGCAAGCGCCGTTGGTGGATGAGATTGCAAGCCGGAATCAACTGGACGAATTTCCAGAGAGTTTTCTATTGAACGATCCTAAAGGGGTCGGTACGCAACTGCGCGGGGTTGGCGGGCGTATCGTCGCCGAAGTGTTTTACGGCTTGCTGGACTCCGATGATGAATCTTATGTCAATGCGGCTCCCATTAGCTGGAAGCCCATATTGAGCGGCTGCCATGCCCTCTTCAGAAACCTGCTGAAGTTCGCTGATCCCCAAAACGCTTGAGCGAATAGCGTTGGGCCCGTTAATTTATCGCGGTTAAGCCAAACCCCGGCTTGGCCGCTGATTTTCCTCCCTTTGGATACACGCTATGAAATTTGCAACGGCCGGTTACTTAAGCGCGGTGTTTTTCTTTCTTCTCGCTCCGCCGGCTAGCCAGGCGGTCAGCATCAACGAAAGGGCCGGGAATCACTTTAGAACCGCATCCAACAATCAAGAATTCATTCTGAATAAATCTAACGTCAATAATGCGCAATTTGGCCTGCTTAACACTTTCAATTTCGACGCTAAAGTGGAAACTCAACCCCTTGTGCTCGAAAAGGGGATCAATGGAAATGATTTGGTGATTGTCACGACGATGAAAAATAAGGTAATCGGCATTAATGCGAAGACCAATAACAAGGTTTATGAGAAAGAGCTCGGCCCACCCATTAATACCGTAACCAGGAAGGATGGAAAGGAAACGCAAGATATGGACATGTGGGGGCATACGCCCGATTGGGGAATTTCGGCAACCCCGATCATTGATCCCTCCACTAACACCCTGTTCGTCGCAGCATGGGTGCAAAAAAATAAAGGTGACGACCGTTATCGCGACTATAAGGTGTTTATCCTCGACGCCAAAACCGGCGACAAAAAAGCCGAGCCGGTGCGTATCTTCGGTCAATCCCAGGAAGGTAACAACTGCGGGTTCAATGATGCCAATGCCGTCGACGGGCAAGGCAAACAATACACTTACCCGAAACTGCGCGCCGGTCTGGCGCTGACCGGCAACAAGGGCCTGGTACTCGCCTTTGCGGCAAATGGGGAGCACCCTAACGACGATAAGCGCGATAATCCGCACGGTTTTGTGATCGCTTACGATACCCGCGCCCTGCTCAATCAACAAGGCTTCTCCCGTGATCCGGCGATTTTTTGTACCACAGCGTTTAATTCCTGGGGAGGCGGTATCTGGCAAGCGGGTGGCGCACCGGTGACGGAAGGCGACATGATCTACGTCGCTACGTCGAATGGCACATCCAATAACGGCGGCGACGACCTTACCGAGAGCATGATCAAGTTGCGCTACCTGCCCAGTCTGTCCGGCAAGCGCCCCGAACTGCAAAAAACGGACTGGTATAAAGCCTTTCTCGATGAGCGGACTTCCGGCGCAGGCTGTCTTTGGCAAGATAACACCAGCGAAGTTTCCTGCGGACGTGCAGTCCCGCCGCCTCGTGGACCGGATGGCGAATTTAGGTTACGAGCAGGGACCGATTGGGATTTCGGTTCTGCCGGACCCCTGCTGATTCCCGGATCGGATGTTTTGTTGCAGGGAACCAAAGACGGCATTATTTATGCGTTGGATAAAACCGATCTGGGGCATAACGACCGGTTCAATAAACTAATGTTTCGGCCGCCCCTGATAGGGTCCTATTTCAGCGGCGATAAGGACGGCGAGACGCAACAAAGCTGGCTGCGGGCAAACGAACTGAATCGAAGCATTCCTTGCGTAGTTGACGATGATTGGTTTACGCCCTGCAAAATTGAAGGCGGTCCCGAAAACGGCAGGACCCATCACATCCACGCCCTCGCGTTGGCCCAGAAGGATGCTGGCGGCGGCATTGTGTATGTGTGGGGCGAGAATGCGTCCCTCAAGGCGTACGATTTCTCAACAACACGCGATCGGCGTCCGGTATTCCGTGCGGAAGGCGAGGAGCTGGCGTCCGCACGCATTGGTGCGCCAGGCGGGATGCCGGGCGGCTTGTTGATGGTTTCCGGCAAGCCATCCAAATTGCAAGGCGCTCCCGATACCGCCATCGACTTCGATACAGCCCTTGTTTGGGCCGTTTATGCAAAATGCGGGGATGCCAATAAAGGATTTGCGGAGGGCGAATTGATTGCCTACGATGCGACGTCTATCCTACCCGGCAGCCGGAATATGAAGCGCCTGTTTTCAACGGGAAATGTGGGTGGTTGCCACGGAGGGCTCGGCATGATGTCCCGTATGATCCCGCCGGTTGTTGCGAATGGCAAGGTGTATGTCATGATCTACCGGGTCGAGGGGTACGATAAAGTTATCGGTAGCCAGTTAAAAGCGTTTGGCTTGAAGTGAAAGGAAAATGCCATGAGTACGCCAAAGGTTTGGGCGCCTAATGCTGTACCTGTGGAATGAGTTAAAGGCGAAAATAAATCATCACTTATCCCGCCCATTAACTGGATTAAAACAACAAGCATGTTTCTATCGGCGGATATTGGGATCTGCCATCGCGGATCGATTGAACAGGGTTATTGGTTAAGAATAGAGTGATGGAGGATTGTAGATTCGGGTGATAGCTGCGCTGAATTCAAATGAATGACCTCATTTGCTTTATACTTCATCAAATTAAGCCTCCGAAACCAGCCCAACCGCCATGTCCGATCCGCTACCGCAAAGCAACGACGAACTCTCATCGCATATCGAGAAACTTCTGGAAGCGGCCAACTCCGCATCTCAGACCGTGGCGGCGCTGCATGTCGCGTTTATGGCCTTCGTTACCTATCTCGGCGTCATCGTCTGGGGCACAACGCATGATGACCTGCTGCGCATCAGCCCGGTCAAACTGCCGATTCTGGATGTGGATCTGCCGCTGACCACTTTTTACGGCTTCGTGCCGTGGATGGTAGTCCTGCTGCATTTTAACCTGCTCATGCAATTGGAATTGCTCTCTTGCAAGCTGTGGAATCTGGATCGCGACCTTCCCGATACGCCGACCGGGCAACAGGTGCGCAACCGCTTGTTCATCTTCCCTTTCACTCATCTGATCGCAGGGCGTTCTGAAGTCTGGTTGATCCGCTGGCTGCTATCCTTGGTGGTCGGCATTACCGTCATCGCTTTACCTTTATTAATGTTGCTGGCCGCACAAATCCGCTTCCTTCCGTTTCATGACGAAGCTATCACCTGGTCGCAGCGCCTCTCGGTTTGGGTCGATGCGGCCATGCTGATTACCTTGTGGCCGCTGATCGCCTCGCCTCAAGACCGGGCACAGGAATGGTGGCAGAACTTTAGCGCTCGCTTGCTGGGTTATTGGCCTGCTTGGCTCCGGTATTTGAGCGCCCTCGGATGGAACCGGCTAACGCGATTGATTCAGCGTCTCCGGCCGAATCTGCCCGCGCGTGAAATTGCCCACCAGCCTATGCTGCCCCCTGAAACCGAACCGAAGGGCATGGTGTTCTTATTAGTCTCTGTGCCGGTGATTATTCTGCTCAGCATTATCGCGGTGATACCCGGCAGTATTACCGTACAGACTTATTACGCCTCGGGGCAAGACCAGCCTGAGAATGCGCCCCGCTACTTCGAGGATTGGTTGATCCGCAAAGTGCCTGAGTCATGGCTGAGTGTCGCCGCCCATAAATATGATGTTGTGTCCTGCACGACGCTGGCAATGGCTGAAAAATCAGAAGCATCCATTCTCCAGGTGATGCTCGGTCCCTGCTCATGGTTCAATTTGGGTTTATTTCCACGCAACCTGAATCTCAGAGAAGCCAGGCTGGTACCCAAAGAAGTGTCCTTGTCGCTATTAACTCGGGCAATAGACCCTGATAAACAAGTCCGTGACGCGGCCTTTAAGGAATTCGACGGACTCAATTTACAAAATCGCGACCTGCGCTTTGCCAATTTTTTCGGTGCCGTATTACCCAAAGCCGATCTTCGCCATGTCCAGTTACAGGGCGCGATCCTGTTAAAAGCGAAGCTACAGGGCGTAATCGGTTGGGACAAAACGCAATTGCAGGGTGCGATTTTGGGTGGGACTCAGCTACAGAGTGCGGGCCTGATCGAGGCTGATCTTCAGGGCGCGGATTTGCGCGGGGCGAATCTGCAAGGCGCAGCCCTGGGTTGGGCAAAACTTCAGAGCGCGGATCTGCGCGGGGCGGATTTGCAGGGTGCAAACCTGAACGGGGCGAAGCTTCAGGGCGCAGACTTGCGCGGGGTAAAATTGCAGGGCGCTAACTTGCGCGAGACGAATTTTCAAGGTGCAAATCTGGTCTATGCGAAATTGCAGGGGACTGACTTGGCCTTGGCCGAACTACAGGGTGCGGAACTACGTGAAGCGGAACTGCTGGGGATTGACTGGTCACAAGCCAATCTCGATGGCGCATTCATTGCCGAAAGCTTGGTGTCGGATTGGAGCGAGCAGCAACAACGCAAGCTGGAATCAACGCTCAAGCCGATACTGGAGGGCGAACAATTCAGTGCCTTTCAGAATCGCATGAATTCCGCCGGTACGAAATTACCCTCGGGAAAACCGATCAGCCAAACAGGCTGCTACAGCGATAATCCAACCTTGCTGGAATGTGAATACCGTAACCCGTTGCAACTGGGCGTTTACCGTACTCAAGTGCTACAGCCGAAACTGATCGAACTGGCTTGTTCGGATGCGGCAATTGCTGCTGGCATTGCAAGACGCGGTTCCAATAAATCCACGAACAATGACCCCGATTTTGGCCTGGCAGCCGCCTTGCTTAAAACGCTCGATACCCCAAACCCCTGCGCAGGCTTGGCCGCACTGTTCGAACAAACTCGACAAAAATTACGGGAAACCGCAGAGCAACAGAAATAACGCTTACGGGGCGAAAATAGCCGGTCAATATCACAGATTCAGCGCATCTGCTGAATACAAGGCGACTTACGAGCACCCAATCCCGCCATGCAAAGAGAGGCTCTACTATTTCAACACATCGAAATGTTAGAACCGGCCACTTATCCCTACCGCTTCAGTTTCTGTTCAGCGAGCAAAGCGCATGTTAGCCAAGAATTACAGAAATTATTTCCTCTCATGACAAGAAATGTATCTGTATGACACTTAATTTTGTGCATCAGTCAGTGAAATAGGAAGGTAACAAATGGTTAACCAGAATTTCGATACGCATAGCGATATTGTCGCACCGATGAATCAGGCTTTTGATAATGGCAATTTTTATGGGCTGGAATATATCCTTGACGAGTTGGTTAGCGAAAAGCCGACGCCTGTAAATCAAAACGCGGTAGATTGGTTTGGCGCTGCCGATTATTTTGCTTAAAAAGCTTATGTTATGCATTGCCCATCACCGCCGCGAAAAAGACAGGCCACGAATGACACGGGAATATATCTTGTTTCCTGCGTAGGAACATCCTACTCACTATCTCATCCATCACGGCCATTCAGTTAAGGCCCGTTCATCTATTTTCGCGGGCAATACGTAAGCTTATGTAACGCCGTTTTCACAAGATAATGTTATCTTGAGCATCCCGAATATCTCTGGATAAGCCGCTCATGTATAAGACCCACATAGCCGATCAGGCCTACGATTTTAAAACCCTGCGCAACCTGATGGCCAAGGCTACCCCGGCACGTTCGGGCGACTATCTGGCCGGTGTGGGCGCCGTCAATAACCTTGAGCGGGTCGCGGCGCAGTGGGTGCTGGCCGATGTGCCGCTAAAACAATTCCTTAATGAAGCGCTGGTGCCTTATGAACAGGATGAAGTCACCCGCTTGATTATCGACGAGCATGATAGCGCCGCTTTTGCGGCCATCAGTCACCTGACGGTCGGCGACTTTCGTAACTGGTTGCTGTCCGAGCAGGCGACAACAGCAGCGCTGACCGCGATAGCCCCAGGCGTCACGCCGGAAATGGCGGCCGCTGTATCCAAAATCATGCGTATCCAGGATTTGATTTGGGTCGCTAAAAAATGCCGCGTGATCACCCGCTTTCGGAACACCATCGGCCTGGAAAACCGCTTATCCACGCGTTTGCAACCGAATCATCCTACCGATAATCCGGCCGGTGTTGCCGCCAGCCTGCTGGACGGCTTGCTGTATGGCTGCGGCGATGCCGTTATCGGCATTAACCCGGCTTCCGACAATCTTGAGGCGACCTCGCGCTTGCTGCACATGCTGCATGATGTGATCGAGCGTTATCAAATACCGACGCAGTCTTGTGTGCTGGCGCATGTAACGACGACCTTGAAAGCCATCGAACAAGGCGCGCCGGTTGATTTGGTGTTTCAATCGATTGCCGGAACGCAAAAAGCCAACGACAGCTTCGGCATCAACCTGGATTTATTAAACGAAGCCCGGCTGGCCGCCCTTGAACTGGGCCGGGGCACCTTGGGCGATAACTGTATGTATTTTGAAACCGGGCAAGGCAGCGCGCTGTCCGCCAATGCCCATCAAGGATTGGACCAGCAAACCTGCGAAGCCAGGGCTTATGCGGTCGCGCGCAAATTCAAACCGCTGCTGGTCAATACGGTGGTCGGTTTTATCGGCCCGGAATATCTTTACGACGGCAAGCAGATCATCCGCGCCGGTCTGGAAGATCATTTCTGCGGCAAACTGCTGGGCCTGCCGATGGGCTGCGATGTCTGTTACACCAATCACGCCGAAGCCGACCAGGATGATATGGATATGCTGCTCACCCAATTGGCCGTTGCCGGCGGCACGTTTATTATGGGCGTTCCCGGCGCGGATGATGTGATGCTCAATTATCAATCCACGTCTTTCCACGATGCGCTTTATCTGCGCCAACTGCTGGACTTGCGGCCCGCGCCGGAGTTTGAGCAATGGCTGCAACAACACGGCATTTTTAATGCCGAAAATCAGTTGCTACAACGGCCTGATGTACCGGCATTATTTAAATCGTCTTTGCAAAACCTGAGCGAGTAAGGCGATGAGCGACGATAACGAACCGACGATTGCCCAAGATCCGTGGCATAGCCTGAAACAATTCACCCCGGCGCGCATCGCTTTGGGACGGGCGGGAATGAGCCTGCCGACCCGCGCCTGTCTGGATTTTCAGCTGGCGCATGCGTTGGCCCGCGATGCGGTCAACATCCCGCTGGATTTTGCAGGACTCGAACAGCGCTTGAATGTGCAGGGCTATCAAACGCTGACCTTGCAAACCCAGGCGGAAAATCAGTCTGTCTATTTGCAGCGCCCCGATCTCGGACGCTTGTTAAGCGCATCGGCTATGGCCTGTTTGCAGCACAGCGCGCCCATTCCGGTTGATGCGGTTGTCGTTGTTGCCGACGGATTATCGTCTACCGCCATTGAATATCACGCCGAACCGTTTTTGAGTTTATTGCTGCCCGAACTGCAACAAAAGGGCTACAGATTGCCTCCGCTGTGTTTGGTAAAACACGGGCGCGTAGCGATTGGCGATGCTATCGCGGAACACTATGCAGCCAGTCTGTGTATCGTATTAATCGGTGAAAGACCGGGCTTAAGCTCGCCAGACAGCATGGGTATTTACTTTACCTATCAGGCCAGATCGGGCATAAGCACCGATGCCGACCGCAATTGCATTTCCAATATCCATAACAACGGACTGAGTTATCAGCAGGCGTTAAAGAAATTACTGTTTTTGCTTAATGAGGCCGAAAAGTTACAGTTTTCAGGTGTGAATTTAAAAGATGAAACCACCGACGCTGAGCCGAATGATCGCCTGAAACAGGCTAATTTTTTGCTAGATTAATTCTGCCGTTTTCGTATCCGGCGATGTAGACGCTATCAAGGAGTCAAATGACTACAAGTAAAGCCTTAAAAACCACGCGAGAAAGCTTTATTACAGGGTGGATTTTGATGCTCTTTACCGGCAAATATTTAAGGTTGCGACAGCGAGCAGATTGAAACCATCCGATTGGACAGGATGATTAAGAAGCCTTGCTAATAACATTTAAAGTTAGTCGACTTTAATTTATGACAGGCTTTGATTGAATTTTTGAATATAAACTGCGGCACGGGTAATTGTGCCGCAGCATGTAACTTATAACTTAGCTGATGACGCTTACATTTTCAGCTTGCGGGCCTTTTTGGCCTTGCGCTACGCTGAACTGTACTTTTTGGCCTTCATCCAGCGATTTGTAGCCACCAGAGTTATTGATTTGTTGAAAATGTACGAAAACATCGGGACCTGATTGCTGCTCGATAAAGCCGAAGCCTTTATCAGAATTAAACCATTTAACGATGCCAGTAGTCATTGTAGACATAAAAAGTCCTATAAAATATTTGAATATAAAAAGCCTTAAAAAGGCGGGTCAAGCCGGTAAATTTGGAAGTTACAAAATGAAAAACAGGACGAGGAACTACAGAAGATACATCGAAATGGTAAGCAGAGGGTAAATCTTATTTTCAAGCTGGGTGCAGTATGATCTTCTCGACAGTATGCTGTCAAGGTATATTTTTTCAATACGTGTAATATTTACCACGATGGCATTTATGACTTGAATCCAGGGACATTAATACCGCTTAACATCAGGGCTATTAATATGTTTTCCTATGTTTCCCATAAATTAATTTTGAAAAGATTTAGTGTTATCATTCAACCGCTTCTTTGAAAGTTTTTCTCAAAGGATTTTTTTACATTTCAGAAAGTTAATTCCCTGAAAGCCTATCGTTTTTATCTGCACTGGATTTACGTTCCAGCCCGCAACAAGGAATAATTAATGTCTCACATAGTAGTTTGTGCCCTGTACAAATTTGTCACCCTGGAAAATTACCAGGCTTTACGTCAACCCCTGCATGATGTCATGGAAGCCAACCACGTCCGCGGCACCTTGTTGCTGGCCGGCGAAGGCATCAACGGCACGATAGCCGGATCACGCCAAGCCATCGACACGGTGCTGGATTGGTTGCGCAGCGACCCGCGTCTGGCCGATATAGATCACAAAGAATCGCTGACCGACACACTACCTTTCAACCGCGCCAAAGTTAAACTCAAAAAAGAGATCGTGACGATGGGCGTGGAAGGTATCGACCCCAAGCGCGTGGTGGGCACTTATGTCAGCCCTAAAGATTGGAACAAACTGATCTCAGATCCTGATGTGATACTGGTGGACACCCGCAACGACTACGAATTTAAAGTCGGCACTTTTAAAAACGCCATTAACCCGAATACCACAAGCTTTCGCGAATTTCCGGACTATGTTAAAGAAAATCTCGACCCCGGGAAACACAAAAAAGTGGCGATGTTCTGCACCGGCGGTATCCGCTGCGAAAAATCCACGGCTTTCTTAAAAGAACAGGGCTTTGACGAGGTTTATCATCTCAAAGGCGGCATATTAAAATACCTGGAAGAAGTCCCCGCCCAGGAAACGCTTTGGGAAGGCGAATGCTTTGTCTTTGACGAGCGGGTGACGGTTAATCTCCAGCTTGAAAAAGGCAACTACGACCAATGCAACGCCTGCCGCCTGCCGATCACCGAAGCCGACAAAGCCAGCGAACACTATCAGCAAGGCGTCAGCTGCCCCCATTGTTACGACAAAATCACCGCTGAGCGGAAAACCCGTTTCATGGAGCGTGAAAAACAAATGGAATTAGCCAAACAGCGCGGCGAAGCGCATATCGGTGCCGATGCAGCCAAGACCCTTGTGCAAAAACGGGTAGCCAAATTGCAGCGGCGGCAACGGGTATTGGAAGAGTAAATAACCGCGCATAATTAGGTAGCGGATCAAATCCGCACCGTACTTTATTACTTTCATATCGTGAATAAGGGTGCGTTTAAGTTTAACGCACCCTACCAAGATTACCCGCCGCCCTACCTGGTTTTCCGTGTGAAGTCCATGGAAGCGGGCATGCCGGCCTGTCGACACATAAATACAGTCCATAGTTTGCATCTAAAAACGCCCATCTCACCGGACAAATCAAAAAATCAAATCAACGCCCTCTTCCTGGTGCAGCAAGAAGATCGCCAGCCGTTTCTGTTATATTAAGGCGAATTCTTGCTGACCATAATTTCAATATGAACCATCACCCTACCCTTCCCGCTGCCGAGGCTTTTAGTCTGCTTAGCGCCAATAATCAAGTGGCCGTTATTGATGTAAGGTCGGAGGGGGAATATGAAAAGGCGCACTTCGAAAACACGCTAAACATCCCGATACTATCAGATGCCCATCGCCATGATGTGGGACTGACCTATAAGACCGAAGGTTCGGAAGCCGCCAAGGCGCTGGGACACAAACTGGTCAGCGGCGATTATAAGGAGAGGATGATTCAGCAATGGTGCGACTCGATTAAAAGCCATCCCCGGCAATCCGCTTTGATCTTTTGTTGGCGCGGCGGTCTGCGCTCCCGGTTAGCCCAGGATTGGGTCTATCAAAACGGACTTGAAGTTTTCCGGGTCGATTCCGGCTATAAAGGTTTAAGACATGAGGCGCTTAAGGTCATAGAGAATCCCTCCCCCTTTGTCGTCCTTTCCGGCATGACCGGATCGGGCAAAACCCGCTTAATCCATCGGCTCCGGCACTTTGTCGATCTTGAAGCGCTTGCCGATCATCGCGGCAGCGCTTTCGGAGCCCATATTGGCAAAAGCCAGCCCCAGCAAGCCACGTTTGAAAACAAGTTGGCGCAAGCGTTATATCAAGTTCCAGATAACTTTGTTCTGGAGGATGAAAGCCCTAATATCGGTCGATGCCACGTGCCTGATCAGTTTTATGCGCGAATGGTCCCTGCGCCGATGGTGATGATCGAAACACCGGCCCGGGTTCGGGCATTGGAAATTTTTAAGGAATATATCCAAGCGCCTTTTGTAGGCGGCATGGCGTTATACGAACTGGAGGCCGGCTTTGCCAAAAATGTCGAACGGATCAGGAACAAGCTGGGCGGTCTGGAGTGCGATAACATTAAGACTATGCTGAGCCAATCCTTCCAATTCGATGCGCTGAATGAGGCTTACGCAGACGCTTATCTCGACTGGATTGAGCGCCTGCTGACGCATTATTACGACAAACTTTATATCCATTCGCTGTCATTAAAATCACGAAAGACCTTGTTTCAAGGCACTTGGCAGGACTGTCTGGATTTTTTAGTCGATTCTCAAAAAAGAACTTCCCATCAAGAGATCGATCTATAAAAAATAGGGGCCACGAAAATCACGAAAGACACGAAAAAAAACAGTCGAAAGAATCTTGTTGCAAGATTTTTCGTAACTATTCAGCGTATCTTGCGCTGGTTCCCAAGCCGAAGCTTGGGAACCAGCGAATCCGTGTTCTATTGGGCATACGCTGAATAGTTACGATTTTTCGTGCCTTTCGTGCCTTTCGTGCCTTTCGTGGACAATGCTTTTTGCTAGATTCATTATCGGAAATCCTTTGCATTATGAATAAAAATTCAACCCCGATAGTTTCAGACTTGGTTTTGCTCGGCGGCGGGCATGCCAACATCCAGGTCTTGAAAATGCTGGTTATGAATCCGATAGGCGGGCTTAGGATCACCCTGATATCCGACCAAACGCATTCGCCGTACTCCGGCATGATACCCGGCTATTTGGCGGGCTATTATTCCTATGAAGAATGCCATTTCGATTTAAGACGCATCTGCGAGGAACTCGGCCAGCGTTTTATCAAGGCCAAAATCATCGGCATCGATCCGCAACGGAAAAAAATCCAGCTGGAGAACAGGCCGGAAGTTAGTTACGACTGCGCGTCCATTAACGTCGGCATAGCGCCTCAAAGCCTAGAAAACTCATCGGCCGAGGCGGCGTTAAAGCTTATTCCGCTTAAACCGATTTCCAGGTTTATTGCACATTGGGAGCGATTGATCGTCGATCTGAAAGCTTATAAAGGCAGCGAATCCCTGCAAATTGCCGTGGTTGGCGCAGGCGCATCCGGCGTTGAAATCTCGATTATCCTGAAAATGTTGATCGACCAACATAACTGGAATGCCGAAGTGAGCCTTATCCACCGGCATGAGTTCCTGGTTTCAGCCAAAGATATTTCAGCCCAAAGAAGACTGTCAAAAACGCTCGAAGAGCTGGACATAAAAGTCTTTAAAAACACCCAGGCGCTTAAAGAACAGGAAAACGGCCTGGTGCTTAAAGACGACAAAGGACTTGCCCAGACTAAAGATTTTTACCGGGTGCTGACGGCTACGCAAGCCGCCGCGCCGCAGTGGTTTACACACTCGGGGCTACCGGTGAGCCCGGACGGTTTTGTAAAGGTCAACAAAAACCTGCTGGTTGAAAACGAACACGATCTGTTTGCCGCCGGTGATTGCATACACTTTTCGCCGTCCCCGCTGAAAAAAGCGGGCGTTTATGCGGTCCGGCAAGGCATGGTGCTTGAGCACAATATCCGCGCTTTTTTCACCGGAAAAACGGCGTTGAAAACCTTTCATCCCAAGAAAAACGTGCTGTCTTTAATCACCATCGGCGAGCGCAAAGCCTTGGTTCATCAGGATAGCGCATCAATCCTCAGATGGATGTGGCCTTCATTGTTGTGGACGGTTAAGGACGGCATCGACAGGCGTTTCATGAAGCGCTTTCAGGCCAAGACTTTCAGCGTAAAGCCCCGGCATTTCGATAACGCCATGCCGATGCCCAAGACCACGCTGGTCCCCGAAGATTGGGAAAGCAATACCTGCGGCGGCTGCGGCAGCAAACTTGCCGCTTCCACACTAACGCTGAGCTTGAACAAGCTGGACATCCCCACCGACGACGCCGTTTTGCTGGGCGTTAAGGATGGCGAAGACTGCGCGTTGACCCGGTTTTCCGAGCATACCCTGTGCCTGCAAAGCATCGACCAATTCCGCTCGTTTATTTCGGACCCTTACATGCTGGGGCAAATCGCCACCCAACATGCGTTAAGCGACATCTATGCGATGGGCGGCGTTGCCAAGACCGCGCAAGTCGGCCTGACGCTCGGCGCTGCAAACAAGAAGATTCAGCAGGAAGATATTTTCCAAGTGATGTCGGGCGTGCTGGATATTCTGACCCAAAGCGCCGCCTCCCTGGTCGGCGGCCATACCGGCGAAGGCGCGGAGCTTGCCATATCACTCGCAGTCCAGGGCGAAGTCGCGCCGGAGCAGGTTTTAAGAAAACAGCTCACTCAACCCGGAAACCGGCTGATACTGACCAAACCCATCGGCACCGGCGCCATCTTCGCCGCCAATATGCTGGCCCAGGCCAACGGCAAATTGGTGGATCAAGCGCTTTCGAGCATGCTGCAATCCAACAAAACCGCGATGGAAATCATCAAATCCTTTAGCGTTTCCGGCTGCACGGATATTACCGGCTTCGGCCTGCTAGGCCATGCGTTTGAGATGATGGGGAAAAATACCGGTCAAGCTTTGGGCGTTAAAATCGACTACAAAGCGATCCCCTTATTCGACGGTGTTGACGAATTATTTGCCAAAGGCTATTACGCTTCTATTGCCGAGGAAAACTATCGGTCTTTAAGTGCCGTATTGGATGCAGAGATAAGCAATCAAAAGTTCCCGGCGCTGTTCGATCCCCAAACCAGCGGCGGACTGTTGTTTTCAGTGCCGTCCGATCAGACGGAAGCGTGTTTAAAAGCCCTGCATCAAAACGGTGTAACCAAGGCCTGCGTGATAGGCGAAGTTATTGATCGGCGGGAAATAGTCGTGATTTGATTAGTCGGGGAGCATGCAAGCCTTGTAATCCTCACTCTTCATTCCTGGTTTGCAGCCAGATCCTGGCCTTTGCGGATAAACGGTAGCGTTGCGTCGGGCTTCGAGGAGAACCGGGTTGGGTGCGGTCAAGCCAGCCGCCTTCCATGGCCGGGTTTAGGTAGTTTGCCCTGAAAGTCGGACGGTGAGAAAAGCCCAATGCATTCATCAGCTCGGAACCGCTCAGTTCGCTGTTGCCAATGGCCTCAAGCAGCATTTTTACTTGATCGCTTACTTGGTCGCTTACTTGATCGGTATCGCCCGCCTCGCGCATAGCATCCCGCAGGGCTTGCAACATGAACTCGACAAACGGCGCGGCATCGGCGCGCTCATCCGCTTCGGCCAGCACTCGATCATATTCGTTCTGCCGTTCGCGAATGATAGTTTCTACCGGCAAATAACCCAGCAAGGGTTTCCACTGACGAAGAATCAGCGTTTGCCACAATCGCCCCATGCGACCGTTGCCGTCGGCGAAAGGATGAATAAATTCCAGTTCGTAATGAAACAAACAACTGCTGATTAACGGATGCTCTTCGCTGCGTTTCAGCCAATCCAGCAAATCGACCATCAAATAAGGCACCCGGTCGGCGGGCGGCGCCATATGCACCAGATGCTCACCCCGAAATATGCCGACACCGCCGGAACGAAATACTCCCGGCTGGTCAACCAACATCGACATCAGCAAACCATGCGCAACCAGCAAATCGGCTTCAGAAGCCGGATGCCAGTTATCCATCGCTTCATAGGCGGCAAATGCGTTACGAACTTCCTGAATCTCGCGCGGCAGACCCAGCACGCGTTTGCCGTCAATCACCGCAGTCACTTGTTCCAAGGTCAGCGTGTTGTTTTCAATAGCCAGCGAAGCTTGAATCGTGCGAATCCGGTTTTCCCGGCGCAGCCGCGGCGTCAGGTTTTGCTCGGCCAAAATCGTATAGCGGCCGATCAGTTCACTGATTTCTGCGACCAAGTTCAGGATGGCTGGGGTGATGGTATAGGGCGGTTGGTAGTTCATGTGAGCCGGTTTAGTTTTTCAACCATAAAATACAGGAAAATGGATTCTTTTATAAAAATCCAATTTATCAGCACCGTTCCAGTCTCGTAGGGTACGCTGCGCGTACCTTTCAATGTTCGATGGTACGCACAGCGTACCCTACATGGCTCCCGCAATGCCACCAATTCAGCGGCAGCTAATTCCGGCGCAGGCTTCATCTCAACGTCGTGAGTTCTCAACGTGCGCTTGCCTTGGCGCTGCTCCGCCAAAGCATCAAAACCTTCACTGAGTTCATCGAACAAATTTCTTTTCATCGTCTTGCCTCTTTAAACATAGCTTTCAGTCTCGTAGGATACGCTGTGCGTACCCTACGAGACTTCGGCCTGCTAGGCCATGCGTTTGAGATGATGGGGAAAAATACCGGTCAGGTGGGTGTTAAAATCGACTACAAGGCGATCCCCTTATTCGATGGTGTTGACGAATTATTCGCCAAAGGCTATTACGCGTCTATTGCTGAGGAAAATTATCGGTCTTTAAGCGCCGTGCTGAGTGCCGAGGTCAATGCTGTTGACTTAAGCTGCACAAAGCCCTCTCCAGAGGGAGAGGGTTGGGTGAGGGGAAATCAGAATAAGGAAGAAAGCTTATTTGCCCCCCCTCATCCCAACCTTCTCCCTGAGGGAGAAGGAGTCCGCACCCTTAAGTCAACAGCATTGAGTGCCGATGTGAGCCATCAAAAGTTCCCGGCGCTGTTCGATCCTCAAACCAGCGGCGGGCTGTTGTTTTCAGTGCCATCCGATCAGGCGCAGGAATGTCTAAATGCCCTGCATCAAAATGGAGTAGCCAAGGCTTGTGTTATAGGCGAAGTGATTGATCAGCGGGAAATAGTTGTGATTTGATTAGTCGGCGAGGATGCAAGCCTTGTAATCCTCACGCTTCATTCCTGGTTTGCAGCCAGATCCTGGCCTTTTCGGATAAACGGTAGCGTTGCGTCGGGCTTCTAGGAGATCCGGGTTGGGTGCGGTCAAGCCAGCCGCTTTCCATGGCAGGGTTTAGGTAGTTTGCCCTGAAAGTCGGACGGTGAGAAAAGCCCAATGCATTCATCAGCTCGGAACCGCTCAGTTCGCTGTTGCCAATGGCTTCAAGCAGCATTTTTACTTGGTCGCTTACTTGGTCGGTATCGCCCGCCTCGCGCATAGCATCCCGCAGGGCTTGTAGTCTCGTAGGGTACGCTGTGCGTACCTTTCAACATTCGATGGTACGCACAGCGTACCCTACATGGCTTAGTCGGTAACTTGATCGCTTACTTGATCGGTATCACCCGCCTCGCGCATAGCATCCCGCAGGGCTTGCAACATGAACGTAACAAACGGCGAGGCATCGGTGAAGGGGAAAATAAATCCAGTCATGTACGCTACGCGTACTGCATAGTGTATGTCTAGCACGGCAAACCGGATATTTGAGATCATGATATGATACGTTAGGCTTTAAGGTATGCGCAGAGTATCTACTGGGCTTATATTTTTTCCTTATGTGGTGATTTAATAAATGGCATCAGGCACGCTAACTATTCGCGCACGTCCGCTTCGCATCGCTTTCTTGGTAGATCCTAAGGATCGACACGCTCTTTTACGTGCTATCGAAGCCAGTACTTTTCTTTGGGGCGGCACATGTAACCCCATTATTCCCGTCTACACACGCACACCTAGAACTTGGGAGCCTCAGAGAATACGACGCTTACCTCAGCCTGAAGAAATTATCACAGGCTATATCGACGCCTTTGACCCGGATTTGATCGTACCTGTTGGGCTCTGTGAAAGTAGAGAATTCCAGGTAGGGCATCGTGAAATAATCAAGATAAATGAATTAATCGGAGACATAGCTGAAACGCATACACCTCAATTTGGCTTAGGATTTTTAGAGGTACTTGCAGATTTTGTCGATAAGGAATTCAAGTTCAAACGAAATGATGACTTGACTCTCATGTTTCCAAAGTTACCGAAGACACACGGACTTTTCTTAGCCAGTGTTTTTGGGAAATTACCAGCGCAAGCTGAGCAAGTCATTGACAGGTATTACGGGAAACATCTTGAGGTCAAATTTCCCCAACCAACATTGGATAATTTTGTTGAGTTACTTGAGCCTCTTAATGTTTTCCCACGAAGACTTACGTCTTGGTCTTTGGAGCACCAACCTCTTCGTGAACCTCAGCTTTTCTTTTGTAATGCCAACAATCCTCTGGACATAATAGATTATTGGAATCTGCGTGCGGCGGGATACTACGTTGTACCCATACCCATTCAAATTTCCGGTTTGGAAACAGTAAAGAAGTTTGCCCGCGATTTTATCGAAGAAAACTATCGACCATACCGGCACAATCCAAACATGTTTAATCGGACAATAATTCAGAAATCACGAACGGTGTCTGAAGATGATGTGAAGACATTTTGCGACTCGCTAAATATCTCACTCGGCGAAAATAAACAAGAACCGAAGTACTCGTTAAGATGGTGGTATCCGAGACTTTGGGATGCATGGGCACGTGAAAACACTCAAGAAGGAGTGGAAAAACCTTATGCGCATAAAGTTGATATACAAATAGCTGATGATCAAGAGCGATTGGAGTTGCGTTCGTATGACCCCAAAATCAAATCATTCCAAGAATATTCAGGCGAACCCCGATTCGCAAACGATTTTTCCTTCCGGTTCTATGATTCAAAAGAGCCTATGGCGGAAGTTTTCCCCGAGAGTAGTAGGGAGCTATCTTCGGCAATTGGTATCGGCTACCGCAATTGGCGATTTTCTAATTCAGGTCCAATATTCCTTGCTTACAATGAACAAGATTTGATCTTCTTAGAATTGCCTCGTGCTGAGTCTGTGATGATTGAGTGGCTAAGGGAGCTAGGTTGGAAGGTAAGCTTATCTCCATCTGGACGAATGGCTGCACAACTTGTCAAACAACTTGGAGGTATCTCGGGTATTTGGTGGTTAGGCCACAAAGGCTTGATTGAACTATTAGCTGAACTAGAGAAAGAAAGCGGGATGCCTCGACCAGCTGTTATAGGGCGACTCAATCAAATGAAAACGAAACATGGCCTTGATTTTGACAGCGAAATTATCCTAGAAAGGCTTATTAAAACAAGTGCCATGAAATTGGGCGCCAAAATTCAGTGCCCTGTTTGCACACGGCATAACTGGTACGAACTGGATGCATTGAATTACCAAACGGATTGCCGATTTTGCTTATCCAATTTTGATGTCCCTGTACAATCACCAAAAAATATAGAGTGGACTTATCGCGCTCACGGACCTTTTGCCAGCTCCGTTTCGCAAGGAGCGTTTAGCGTTTTACTGGTTCTCAAATTTCTGAAAGGAAACTTCACATCGGACAATAAAGTTACACCTCTTTTTAGCTATACCGCCAAAAAAGATGAACATGAATTAGAGGCTGATCTTACCTGTTTGTACAGTCCCTCAAATTGGCGAGTGTCCAGCCCACAGATTGTTCATGCCGAATGTAAAAGCTTTAATGGGTTTGAGATTGCCGACATTGATAGAATGGATTTTTTAGCGCGCGAGTTTCCGGGTTCAGTATTGATCTTCGCAACACTTAAGGAAACACTTTCTTCAGCAGAGATTATTTCGATCAAGAAAATGGTCGAATCGCAACGATCCAAGCGCCTTCTCGGGCAAGTAAACAGCCCTGTCATTATACTTACGGGGACAGAACTATTTTCACCTCGTGGTGCGCCCGAATGCTGGCAGGGAAAAGGTGGAGCTCTTAACAAATTCAGCGATAACCGAATCGGATGGGAAGATTTGTTTTCCATTGCAGATGCCACGCAGCAGCTATATCTTGGATTGCCAAGTTGGCATGAATTCACAGAAGCAGAATGGAATAAAAAGCGGGATACAAAATAATAAGCATCTAACAGCAGGAAAGGGATTTCTTCAAATATTCAGCCCCGTAGATAGAGTGACAGCTTTTCGTTACCCGACATTTTGATGTATGTAAATGTCGGGCATAAACGACTTCCCCAACCGTTATTAAAAAACAAAAGTCTTGATCCCCCGAGCCGGTATTGAGGCTTTAACCTGTAATCCCTGACTCTTTAGCAGCACGAAGTCAATTGCCTGCTCGGTGCGGTTCAAGGCCACTACGGCCACGGTCCCATCAACATTCAAAAATGCGCTTGCTTCAAGACTGTCCAGGGTTTTGGCGCAGGCCACCCGGCGAGCCCCCGGCCGGATGAATCGGGAGAAATGACCGATGTAGTAATAAGAACTTTGATAGCGTATTTCTCCGGCTTGAGTATCGGCAATAATCGGCGCGCTACAGAAATTGCCGACATGGTTGGGGCCGCCCGTTTCATCGAGAACCATGTTCCAGTCCACCCATGCCTCTGTCCAGCGGTTAAGATCGTTTATCATCGAGTGGGCATAACGCTCTCCGGTATCCCACGAACCGAGATGCGGCCCGCTTTCCTGGCAGCCCTCCGTGAAAATAAGGTGTTTATCGGGATAGGCGTCATGAGTCAGCTGCACGTTGTCGAAGTGATCCCCGCAATACCAGTGGAAACCGACGCCCCAGACATAGTGTGCTGCCTTCGGATCGTCCAGCACGACCTTGGCCCGCTCAAACATCCGGTCGCGATTGTGGTCCCAGACAATCACTTTAACATTGCCAAGCCCGGCATCATGGAGGGTTGGGCCAAGATGATCCCTGACAAAATCCCGCTCTTCTTCGCCGGTGTAAATACAGGAGTCCCAGGTTTGCGTGGCTTCCGGCTCGTTCTGCACCGTCAGCCCCCAAATCGGTATGCCCTCCTGCCCGTATTCCTGAATGTAACGGACATAGTAATCCGCCCAGGCTTGGCGATATTCCGGCTTAAGCTTGCCGCCGTTATTCATCATGCCGTTGGTTTTCATCCAGGCCGGAGGACTCCAGGGCGAAGCGAACAGCTTTAATTTACCGCCGGACAAATCGATGGCCTCGCGAATCATGGGAATCAGGGCTTGCCGGTCATGCTCGATGCTGAAATGTTTAAGATCGACATCGCCGTCCACTTCCGTATAGGCATAATTTCCCAGCGAGAAGTCGCAGCTATTGATGTGGGTTCGGCATAAGCTATAGGCATTGCCGGTGTCTGGAGAGAAATAGGCTTCCAGAATTTCTTGCCGTAAGTGGCTTGGCATTTTGTCTAAGGTTACCGCTGCCGCTTCTGTGAAAGCTCCTCCGAAGCCCTGAATTTCTTGAAACTTAACGGTCGTGTCTATGAACACAGAGGGATCGGAAATATTCGTGCCGGGTTCGAACGCTATCGGCGCCAGTTTCGACAGTCGATAGGCGGTGTCACGAGCGGTACAAAATTGCTTTACCAGCCGCTGTTTTGTCATTTTGCTAACTCCACTTGTTGAGTGTTACTGAAGACGATAATCGCCAGACCTAGCTATTGAGAATCATCTAATGGATTTTTTCTAAATTAGTCAGTGATCATTACGCTGGTTCCCAAGCTCCAGCTTGGGAACCCAGTTAACGAAGCTCCAGCTTCGCGAGACGGGAAGCTGGAGCTTGGGAACTAGCGCTCACTAAAATCCTTAACTTAATGGCAGTGACGCGCCGCATGGGAATGCATTGCTGGACGCGCTACGTTCCGTATACGCAAGGTACTGTTCGTGACTCGCGGCGCAGCGCGCCTTGACTGCGTTCCCACGCAGCGCGTGGGAACGCGAATCGAAAACGCACCCTTAACAAAGCCTACCTCAACACCCCCGCAGGGCTGGAATAACTATCCAACACCTGCACATAATTGGCCCGTTCGTAAGCGCTGGGATCAATGGCGTGTTGCTGGCTGACGCTGCCTTTTAGTTGATTGACCGACTCGTATTCATGCTCGGCCAGCCATTGTTCCATTTCAGCCAGGATTTCGCTTAAACGGCCTGTGCCGTGCTTTAGCAATACGCTGCACAGATGCACCACGTCGGCTCCGGCCAACAGCGCTTTCAATACATCCGGCGTCTGGTGAAAGCCGCCGGTTACCGCAAGCGACAGCTTGGTCCGTCCATACAGCAACGCTGTCCAGCGTATGCGCAACAACGCTTCCGCCGAGGATGACAGCTCCAGTTTCGGCACGACTTCCAGCGTTTCCAAATCAATATCGGGTTGGTAAAAACGGTTGAATATCGCCAAGCCATCGGCTCCGGCGGCTTCCAGGCGCTTGGCAAAATGAATCGGCGAACTGAACTGCGAAGAAAGCTTCATCACAATCGGCACACTGACTTGGCCTTTCAATTCCTGCAATATGTCCAGATAGCGTTGTTCGACCGCGTCGCCGCTTTCATCGCTATTTGCGGCCAGATGATAGATATTCAGCTCCAGCGCGTCAGCGCCCGCCTGCTGCAATTGCTTGCCGTACTCGACCCAGCCGCTTAAGGAAGTGCCATTCAAACTGGCAATAACCGGAATCGCCAGAGCGGACTTGAGTGTTTGCAAATGCTCCAGATACTGCTCCTGATAGGTTTGGATGTTATCCGGCATCGGATGAAACGAATCCGACTCATTATGGCCTATCGATTGGTTATAAAAAAACCGCTCCATTTGATGTTCCTCGGCTTCGATTTTTTCTTCGAACAGCGAATACATCACCAGCGCCGATGCGCCTGCGTCTTCCAGTCTGCGCGCGCTGTCAACGTCTCTACTTAACGGCGACGCCGACGGCACCAAGGGGTTAGCCAGCTTCAAGCCTAAATAATCAGTCGTTAAATCAACCATTGTCGATCTCCTTGGCAGTTTCGCTTTTGAGTTGGGCTTTCACCGCTGAAACGCTGGTCGATTCGTTCCAGGCCAGCTCAGACAGTTGTTTGTAATAATGGTAGCGGTTTTTAACATCCTGCTGCGCTTGCTCCAGGAAGCGCTCCGCGTCTTCGGGATGCGTTTGCCACAACATGCTGAAACGGGTTTCGGTTTTGACGAAATCGCGGTAAGGAATGGACGGTTCCGCAGAATCCAGATGCATCGGGTTCTTGCCCTGTTTGATTTTGCCGGGGTCGAATCGGAACAACGGCCAATGCCCGCTTTTCACCGCCAGGTTTTGCTGCCGATGATTGTTCGATAGATCCACGCCGTGTGCGATACACGGTGCGTAAGCGATGATGATGGACGGGCCGTCATGGGCTTCGGCTTCCAAAAACGCATTCAGGGTTTGGGTATCTTTACCTGCGTAAGCGACATGGGCGACATAGACATTGCTGTAATCCATCGCCAGCAATGCCAGGTCTTTTTTCGCCGTGGCTTTGCCGCCTGCGGAGAATTTCGCCACTGCGCCTAACGGTGTAGCTTTGGAAGTTTGCCCGCCGGTATTGGAATAGACCTCGGTATCCAGCACCAGAATATTGACATTGCGCCCGCTGGCCAGGACATGGTCGAGACCACCAAAACCAATATCGTAAGCCCAGCCATCGCCGCCGATAATCCAGACGCTTTTTTTGCACAAGCTGTCCGCTAACTGGAGCAGTGTTTGTGCGCCCTGCCCGGTCAAGGACGACAAATGTTGTTTAAGTGCGGCAACCCGCTCGCGCTGCTCGTAAATCCCCGCTTCATCAGACTGGTCGGCGTTCAGTATCGTATCGACCAATTCGCCGCCTAACGGTTCGCGCAACGAGGCCAGCAACTCCTTGGCGTACTCGTTTTGCTTGTCGAGCGCGATGCGCATGCCCAAGCCGAATTCCGCATTGTCTTCGAATAATGAATTGCTCCACGCAGGCCCGCGGCCTTCGGCGTTTTTAGTCCACGGTGTGGTTGGCAGATTGCCGCCGTAAATTGAGGAACATCCGGTCGCATTGGCAACCACCATGCGGTCTCCAAACAATTGCGAAGCCAGTTTTATGTACGGCGTTTCGCCGCAGCCCACGCACGCGCCCGAAAATTCGAACAGCGGCTGCAATACCATCGAACCTTTGATGGTGTTGGTTTTCAAAAGCCTGCGATCGTATTCGGGTATAGACAAAAAGAAATCCCAATTGTCACGTTCTGTTTCGCGCAGCGGCGGCTGGGGCCGCATATTGATGGCTTTGCGGCTGGCGTTGGATTTATCCCGAATCGGGCAAATATCGACGCATAGCGTACAGCCGGTGCAATCTTCCGGCGCGACCTGATAGGTGATTTCCAAGCCGGCAGGAAAATCCTTGCCCAGCATCGGCGCATGTTTGAAAGTTTCGGGGGCTTTTGCCAAAACCTCAGTCGAATAAATTTTGCTGCGTATGACCGAATGAGGGCAAACCATTACGCATTTGCCGCATTGCGTACACAAATCGGTTTCCCAGACCGGAATTTCCAGGGCCAAATTGCGTTTCTCATAAGCCGCCGTGCCGGTTGGAAACGTACCGTCAATCGGCATCGCACTGACCGGCAATGCATCGCCCCTGCCTGCAATAATTTCACCGGTTACCCGTTTAACAAAATCGGGCGCTGCATCGCTGATCCTGGACTGAATCTCGAACTGACTGCTAACCTCTGTTGGCAGTGGTACTGCATGCAAACAAGCCAGCGTTTCGTCGATGGCTTTGAAATTCAGCTCGACGATATGCTGGCCTTTTTTGCCGTAGGTCTTTTCGACCGCGTGTTTAATCGCAGTAATCGCCTGTTCCTCCGGCAACACGCCGGATATCGCAAAGAAGCAGGTCTGCATGATGGTGTTGATGCGTTTGCCCATGCCGCTTTTTTCGGCCACTTCATAACCGTCGATCACATAAAAACGGATTTTTTTGGCTATCATTTGCCGCTGCATTTTAGCGGGCAGCGATGCCCAAGCCTGCTCCGCCGACTCCGGCGAGTTCAGTAAAAACACCGCGTTTTCCGCCGCATTGGCGAGCATGTCGTAGCGTTCAAGGAAAATCGTCTGATGGCAGCCGATAAAATTAGCGTCGTTTTCACCAATCAGGTAAGTCGAGCGTATCGGCTTGGGACCGAAGCGCAAATGCGAGACGGTAATCGCACCGGATTTTTTCGAGTCGTAAACGAAATAGCCCTGGGCGTTCAAATCGGTCGCTTCGCCGATAATTTTAATGGTGTTTTTATTGGCGCTGACCGTGCCGTCGCTGCCCAGGCCGTAAAACATCGCCTGAAAAGTATCGGCGTGGGCGTCGGTGCGATAACTTGCATCCCAATCCAGGCTGGTGTGCGTGACATCGTCGTGGATGCCGATGGTGAAATTATTTTTCGGTTGCGCCTGTTTCAATTCGTCGAAAATCGCCTTGATCATGCCGGGCGTGAATTCCTTTGAAGAAAGACCGTAACGGCCGCCGACCACTTTCGGCAGCACCGAAAACTTAGCCGCGCCGCCGATAAAATCCTGAGCGAGCGCGCCAAGCACGTCCTTATACAGCGGCTCGCCATCCGCGCCCGGCTCTTTGGTGCGGTCCAGCACCGCGATTTTGCGGCAGGTTGCCGGAAGCGCCGCTAACAGGCTGGCGGCATCGAAGGGTCGGTATAAACGCACTTTAAGCAGGCCGACCGATTCGCCCTGACGATTAAGATAATCCAGCGTCTCCGCGACGGCCTCCGCGCCTGAACCCATCATCACGATGACGCGCTCGGCGTCCGGCGAACCCAGATACTCAAACAAGCGATAAGAGCGGCCGGTCAGCTTGGCAAAGCGATCCATTGCAGCCTGCACGATTCCCGGCATCGCCTGATAATAGGCATTGACCGATTCCCTGGCCTGAAAATACACATCGGGATTCTGGGCCGTGCCGCGCAGCACCGGGTTATCGGGCGATAAGGCCCGACTTCGGTGCGCCACGACCCACTCTTCGTTAATCATGGCCCGCATCACATCGTCATCCAGCAGACTAATCTTGGCGATTTCGTGCGAGGTCCTGAATCCGTCGAAAAAATGCATCAGCGGAATGCGGCCTTCCAGCGCTGCGGCATGGGCGATCAGCGCAAAGTCCATGACTTCCTGCGGCGAGTTGGAACAGAGCATGCCGAAACCGGTCATACGCGCCGACATCACATCGCTATGGTCGCCGAAAATCGACAAGCCCTGACACGCCAGCGAACGGGCGGCGATATGGAATACCGTCGGCGTCAGCTCCCCGGCAATTTTGTACATATTGGGCAGCATCAGCAGCAAGCCCTGGGAGGCGGTAAACGTGGTCGCCATCGACCCGGCCTGCAACGCGCCGTGAATGGCCCCGGCTGCACCGGCCTCGCTTTGCATTTCGGTCACTTGCGGCACCGTCCCCCATAAATTGACCTGTCCGCGAGACGACCATTCATCGGCCCATTCGCCCATATTCGACGACGGCGTTATGGGATAGATCGCGATGACTTCGTTGAGTTTGTGGGCTACCGTAGCGGCGGCCTGATTTCCATCGATCGTAAGTGTTTGCTGACTTTGCATTAGAAACCCTCATGGAACAAAAAAAGTGTAACCACCCTCTTTTATAATAGTTTTAAAGGCTTGGAAGTTACGCATTAACTGACAGTACAGAATATGGATATTGAAAACAACCATAACCAACCGTGATAAAAAACAAGCCGTCCGTTCGACGACAGAGTACCGCTTGCCGATGTATTTTTATTGAGCAAACGCCCATCCGTCAATTATTGTCGGTGAGCGGAAGTTATCACTATTTCATCCGGCAGCCTAAGTATGCCAGAGTTTTTCCGGGTTCTGTCGCAAATATTCAAAGGCCCCAAAACCGGGCATGACTGTCTTTTTCTCAGTATGACCGCCATTACGGACTTTTGTGTCAGCATACTGGACATAAAAACCGGCGGAGAGAATAATCTCTTTCAAGTAACGAGAATCTTTGCAACCCTTTCACATTGAGATATAAGCCATGAATGATAAAGAACGTATTGCCCAACATGCCGCCAATCAAGTGGCGGACGGGATGCTGGTAGGACTTGGCACCGGCTCGACTGCAAATTGTTTTATCGAGGAACTGGCGCAGCGTAGCCGCGAACAGGGGCTTAAAGTGACCACTGTCTCCAGCTCAATTGCGAGTGCGATTAAGGCGCAACAACTCGGCTTACCGGTGCTGGGTTTCGATCAGGTCAGTCATGTTGATCTTTATGTCGATGGCGCCGATGAGGTGTCGCCGGAATTAACCTTGCTCAAAGGCCAAGGGGCTGACTTGGTACGCGAAAAACTATTGGCAACCGCCAGTAAGCAATTTTTAGTATTGGTTGAATCCAACAAGCTGGTCGAGCGCATCGGCCAGCATTTTGCGATCCCCATCGAAGTGATGCCTTTTGCCTGGCAACTGGTTAAAAAGCAGCTGGAAGCGATCGGCGGCCAAGGCGATTTACGCCAAAACGCCAATAAAAACGGTTATGCGATAAGCTCGCATGGCAGTCTAATATTGGATATGCGCTTTGCCGAGCATATCGATGCTGAAGCACTCAACGACATTTTAAACAGTATCCCCGGCATCGTTGAGCATGGTATTTTTTACGCGCTGGCAACGACGGTTTTAATCGGCGTTAACGGTCAAGTACAAGAGCGGCAGGCTGCTAATCTTTAACTGCACTGTCCACGAAAAACACAAAAGGCACGAAAAGTTTTATAACTCAATCTGCTTGACTGTTGCATTCAGAGAGAATTCCTCATTCGGCCCATTTATCCATGTACGTCAAATACAGCACTTTATTCCTGATAACATTAAAGTTTTCCCAGCCATTTTTCGTGCTTTTCGTGGATAATAACTTTCTTGGATTTGCTCTACGGCCCGATCAATCACCGCCTAGCAAATTACCCAAACCGCCCAGAATTGAACCTTCATCTTGCTGCCTGCCGCCGCCTTGCGGCGCTGCTGAAAACATTCGGCCTGCCAAACGAGAAAACGGCAGGCTTTGCAGCCAAACCGTGCCGGGGCCGGTCAATTTGGCAAAAAACAAGCCCTCGCCGCCAAACAACATGGTTTTAATGCCGCTTGCCTGTTGAATGTCAAAATCAACGCTGCTGGTCATAGCCGCCAAACAGCCGGTATCGACATGCAGCGTTTCACCAGCGCTAAGTTCTATTCTTTGCAGGCAGCCACCGGCATGGACAAATACCCAGCCATCGCCTTCCAGCTTTTGCATGATGAAACCTTCGCCGCCAAACAACCCGGTTAAAATACGGCGTTGAAAATGAATACCGATTTGCACACCTTTGGCGGCCGCCAAAAAACTGTCTTTTTGGCAAATCAGTTTTCTATCGTAGTCTTTCAAATTTAAGGCCAGAATGGTGCCCGGAAAAGGCGCCGCGAATGCCACCTTGCCTTTACACTGCGCGGTTTGCGTAAACACGGTAATAAACAGGCTTTCGTTAGTCAGCAAGCGTTTACCCGCGCCCAGTAATAATCCCATAATACCGGCTTGTTGCGATGCGGAGCCGTCGCCGAAAACGGTTTCCATTTTGACATCCGCGCTTTTGTACATCATCGCCCCCGCTTCTGCGACCGCACTCTCGCCTGGATCCAGTTCGATTTCCACAAACTGCATTTCATGGCCGACTATTTTAAAATCAATGCCTTCGGTGACCGAATCCCGGCCAAAACCGCTGGAAGACTGGGCAACGATGCTCGACGCCTGCGCATCGACCGGATTAGCAAGCGGGGTGACGACCGGCAAGGTGGTCGGCTTGGGTGACATCATAGCGGCGGGCGTCGGCGGAAAAGGCGTGACCCCGTCTTTTTTCATCGGCCTGATTTCAGTCGCGTCATAGACGGGAATCCAGTCGGGTAAACCCTGACGCCAACAATAAGCGCCCTGATGTTCACGGGCAAACGTTTTTGCATAATCCAGCGCGTAGGGTCCGCCGGTTACATTTTCAAAAGAAAAAAACCATTCGTTCATAGGGTTGGCCTTGGTCGTTATGGGCTGTAAAAGTGATGCGGGAAAGTATAAACCACTGGAGTTATGCACATGAAATATTCAACTTGGGGCTTGGTCGATAATAACTTCCCGAAACCTGAGCTTATCAATCGCACTGAAAGTGCCGCTATTTTTGCGAAAGCTTGTTTTGGGCATCCCAGCCCAAGCAAGCGGCAAAAATTACGCGGCAGCCAATGCCTCCGGCGGCCCCAGCCGTCCTGCTTCATTCGTTGGATACCCAGCAAGGGGTATCCAACATCATTCTCGCAATGACTCGACGCGATGTCGGAAAGCCTGCATTTTCACTACGCAAAAAGCGCTTCGTGAAAACACATGCGCTATCGCTTCTGCGGACTAAAAATCTTCGCTACGCGGTGCTCCGCTTCCAAGATTTTCAGCGATGGAGCGCTGATCGTAACTCGCGGCGCAGCGCGCCTTGACTGCATTCCCACGCAGCGCGTCACTGCCATTAAGTTAAGAGACACGCTGGTTCCCAAGCTCCCGCTTGGGAACCCAGTGAGCAAAGCTCCAGCTTTGCGAGCCGGGAAGCTAGAGCTTCCCGTACTGAATTCCCAAGCAGGAGCTTGGGAACTAGCGCAAGGGGCGCGCTGCACCGCGAGTCATGAGCAACGTCTGAATATACGGGACGCAGCGCGTCCAGCACTGCATTCCCACGTAGCATGTGGGAACGAGGTGTACTTGAGCATTTGTATATAACGATGAGCGCAGCGCGTGGGAACGAGAGCGAAACCTCCCCGCGCAAAAGCTGTCCAGGCGCCGGCTGATAGCCGGATTGCAGGCTTCGCCTGCAATCGCAAGCGAACGTCCCACCTGTTCAGAACGTTGCAAGTCAGACCTTCCAGGTTTTTAAAACCTGGAAGGTCTGCATATCAGCATGTTTCTCACCTAACGCCAGATAAGGAACTGTCGGAATGACGCCAGCTGGTGTATAACAAAAAAAGCGGCCAATATCATTGGCTGATACAGGATTATTACCGATGTCTGGGGTTTACACACATGATTGATCTGGAAAACTTCAAGTTTCTGGGTATTGCACTGGCAATAGGTTTACTCATCGGCCTGGAACGCGGCTGGCGTACCCGCGACCTGAATGAGGGCATGCGGGTTGCCGGGCTGCGCACCTACGGGATGATTAGCTTGCTGGGCGGCTTGTCGGGCATCCTGGCTCAACAAGTGGACACTTATTTGATGGGCTTTGTTTTTCTGGGCCTGACCTCAGTCTTGCTGCTTGCTTACAGTAAAAGTCTCGACAAATTTAAAGACTACAGCATCACCGGCACCATCGCATCGCTGACTACCTTTACGTTGGGTGCGTTAACTGTTTTCGGTCATATTACCCTTGCTGCGGCAAGTGCCGTGGTCATTACCTCACTGCTCGGCTTTAAGCCCTTGCTCCATGGTTGGATGAAAAAACTGGAGCAGCACGAATTGCATGCCACGCTGAAATTGCTGTTGATCTCGGTCGTTATACTGCCGATCCTGCCGGACCAGGACTATGGCCCCTGGGCCGCCTTTAATCCCTATCATATTTGGTGGATGGTGGTACTGATTGCGGGCATTTCCTATCTGGGCTATTTTGCCGTCAAGATTGTCGGCAATCAGCATGGACCGGTTTTGACCGGAGCGCTGGGAGGATTAGTCTCTTCTACAGCCGTTACGCTTAATCTGTCCAAATTATCAACGCAATATCCGGATATGGGCAAGGTGCTGGCCGCGGGCATTTTAACGGCCTGCGCCACCATGTTTGCCCGCACGCTGCTGCTAACCTCGGTGATGAATCCGGCCTTGTTCCTGGTGTTGTTCCCTGCCCTGCTGGTCATGTCCATATTTACATACCTGGTTGCTTTTCTATTATGGCGAAGCGACCGAGGCTTCCAAACCATTGAAGAAATAAAACTGGAAAATCCTTTTCAATTAGGAATGGCGTTGAAGTTCGGTGCATTTTTAGTCATCATCATGTTGCTGTCCAAACTGCTAAAAGTTTATTTCGGTGATATGGGCACTTATTTTCTAGCCGCGACGTCCGGTTTGGCGGATGTTGATCCGATTACTCTTTCGATGTCCAAAATGAGCAATGACGGACTGAACGTCAGCGTCGCCGCCAACGCAATTCTTATTGCGGTATTCGTTAATTCAGGCATTAAAGGTATTTTTTCATGGGTCATTGGCGGTCGAGCTTTGGCTATCAGAGTCGGAGGCACTTTAGTGGGTGCCGTTGTCTCAGGCTTATTGATGGAGATGTCCTATTAACTATCGAGCGACGCATTTCGATTTGGCACGCAAACGGGATACCACGGCGGCCATACGGACTATGTTTTATTCAATATCCAAGGAACATGAAACTTGTGATTAACGCTTTTCCGGCGCAACATCTTTCATTTTGGATGCCTCGCTCTCGTTCCAGCGTTAACCGGCATGTTCCATGACGCTATGAGAAGATGCCATCAAAATCCATGAGACGTATCATTTTGTGAAAAAACCATACCTTACCGCTCCCGTCCATTCCGCTGAAATACCCGCAGGTATTCCTTTTATCATCGGCAACGAACTCGCCGAACGCTTCAGCTATTACGGCATGCGGGCAATTCTGGTGGTGTTCATGACGCAATACCTGATGGATGCCGACGGCAAGCTTGCGCCTATGACGTCAAACGAGGCCACGGCGTATTTCCATCTATTCGTATCCATTACTTATTTCACGCCATTTTTAGGCGCGTTGCTGGCCGATGGTTTATTGGGCAAGTACCGTACCATCATCTCGTTGTCGATCGTCTATTGCCTCGGCCATTTTTGCCTGGCGCTGGACGACACGCGAACCGGTTTGCTGGTCGGGCAATCCTTGATCGCATTGGGCGCAGGCGGCATTAAGCCCTGCGTGTCCGCGCATCTCGGCGACCAGTTCGGCACCGGTAATCAGCATTGGCTTGGCAAGGTATTCAGCTGGTTTTATTTGACGATTAACGTAGGCGCTTTTGTCGCCATGTTGCTGGTGCCTTGGCTGCTCAAAACCTACGGCGCATCGATCGCATTTCTGCTGCCCGGCGTGTTGATGCTGTTGGCGACGGTGATATTCCGGTCGGGACGATACCGGTTTGTGCACATACCTGCCGCCGGTATGGGCTTTGTGCGCGAGGCCTTGAGCGGCGAAGGTTTGCGTTGTCTGGGCCGGTTAAGCGGAATTTATTTGTTCATTGCGGTGTTTTGGGCCTTGTTCGACCAAAACGGTTCATCCTGGGTCTTGCAGGCGCAACACATGGATAGGCGGGTATTCGGCATCGAGATTTTGCCCTCGCAGATTCAAGCCGCCAATCCGTTGCTGATCGTCCTGCTCACGCCATTGTTTTACCGGCGGCTATATCCGGCGCTGGGCCGGTATTTGCACTTGGGCTATCTGAACAAAATCGCCATCGGTTTGTTTGTCGCGGTATTATCGTTTGTACTGATCGCCGGTATTCAGATGCGCATAGACGCAGGATTGCAACCTAACATCTGCTGGCAGTTGCCGGCCTATCTATTGCTGACTTCCGCCGAGGTGATGGTGTCGATCACCTGCCTGGAGTTTTCCTATACTCAAGCGCCAAGGACCATGAAATCCCTGGTGATGTCGCTTTATATGGCGGCAGTTGCGCTCGGGAACCTGTTCACCAGCGCGGTGAATTTTTTCATTGAAAACCCGGACGGTTCCAGCCGTCTTGCCGGGGCCGGTTATTTTTGGTTTTTTGCCGCCTTGATGCTGGTCACCGCCGTGGGATTTGTCTGGCATAGTCGGCGTTACCAGGAGCGGACTTATCTGCAAGAAGAGGCGCAGGACATAAGGTAACTGACTGGAAGGCTTTTAAAACACCTCCTTAGAGAGTACAGTTAAGCCCCTGTATTCCGTTTTTTGTATGGATTTTGCATACTGCCCTTAATAATCCCTACGCTTGATCGACGACCTCAATAATCCTTATATATGAATAATGTTTTTCCGATAATTGCCGCTTTGTTGCTGGTTGCACTCAACGGCTTTTTTGTGGCCGCAGAGTTCGGCCTCGTCAAACTGCGACAAACGCGCATCCGTTCGATTATTAAAACACACGGGTGGCGTGGGCGTATTTTAGGAAAGGTACATGCCAAACTCGACGCCTATTTATCGGCTTGCCAGTTGGGCATCACGCTCGCTTCGCTCGGCTTGGGCTGGATTGGCGAACCCGCGTTCGCCAGCCTGCTGGAACCTTTATTCGACAAAATAAAGGTCACGTCGCCGGAAATGATACACGGCATCTCCTTCGCTTTCGCCTTTTCCATGATCTCGTTTCTGCACATTGTCGTTGGCGAGCTTGCGCCAAAATCGATGGCGATTCGTAACCCTGAAAAGATCGGCTTATGGAGCGCCGTGCCGCTCTACGGATTTTATTGGCTGATGTATCCTGCGATTTGGCTGCTGAATTCCAGCGCCAATCTAGTGCTGCGCCTGTTAGGTTTGGGTGATGTTCACCGGCACGACGCGCACTACTCGGCAGACGAGCTTAAACTGATTTTGCGCAGCAACTGTCCGGACGACCGGTTTACCCGCGACGAATGGAATATTCTGGCGAAAACGCTCGATTTCAGCGAACTTGAGGTGTCCGACCTGATGCGTCCTATCCATGAAATCGCCGCATTGCACCGTAGCGCGTCAATGCAAAAAAACCTGCAAACCATGTCTCAAAAGCGCTTCAGTCGCTATCCCTATTTCGATACGAATGGTATTGACGTGTTAGGGGTGATTCATTTGAAAGATTTGTTTTTCGCTCAGCAGGAAGGCAAGACGATTGAGGATTTGAGTCATTACTTGCGGCCCATTCAATACATCTCGCCGCACGCACCCGCGCTGGAGCTATTCCGTCAATTCCGCATGGGCACCTCACATTTTGCAGTCATTGGTCAAAAAGGACAAAAGCCGGATGGCTTCATCACGCTGGATAATTTGTTAAGTGCGATGGTCGGCGAGATACGCGACGAATTCCGCCCAAACAACAATGATTGGACGCGGCTCGATGACGGCACACTGATCGGTAAAGGCAGCTTGCCGATATTTTCGCTGGAACGGATCATGGGCATTGATGTCGAGAACGAAGAACTTGAGTTGGAAGACGAGGTCTCGATCGGCGGACTCATCATGGCCAAACTGCGCGATATTCCGGTAGAAGGCCAAAGAATTGAATTTAATCAATTCGATGTTGTGGTCAGGAAAATGAATGAATCGCGCATCGTCTTTGTCCAGATTTATCCCAATGAAATATCCGATATGGACAACCAATAGGCATACTTCGAACATGCACGTCGCATGGGGCGGCGTTATAAACACTCTTAGCAGCAAACACCTGACTTTCTTCTGCAACGATCATTTCAGGTATCGATTCGATACCAATCAACACATTTCCGGTCATTTCACGTTCAATATCGGACGGCCACGCGCCGAGCCAAACCGGTGTTTAAATGACCGGAATTATCCGTAGCACACTCCCGATTACTCTTCTATACGCATTTACCACAACTTGACGCTTCGACGACACTACACGCATCATGTTAAACATTGAGACCGTATGGAAAGCGACTTTCAACTACCGACCTACCCAGGCAATTGTTTTTTCAGTAGCGTCGAACTGACCGGAAAAATCATAATCACATTACCTGTCACCCGGCAAAAACGCTTGTCTTGAAATAAGGAGAGCACTCCATGAAAAAATCAATGATGCAATGGTTATGGGTAGTGGGACTGATGTTTATCGCTACTCACTCTTTCGCGCAGGAAAACCGTCCCATGAAACTTCCACAGCTCCAGCTAGAAACAGGAATGCCGCTGATGCAAGCTCTGCGCGCACGCAAATCCGTGAGAGAGTTCAGCGCGGAAAAACTGCCTAATCAGGTGCTTTCTGAATTACTTTGGGCTGCATTCGGTATCAATCGTCCGGAAACAGGAGGCC
Source organism: Methylobacter tundripaludum SV96 (assembly GCF_000190755.2). Classification (GTDB taxonomy): domain Bacteria; phylum Pseudomonadota; class Gammaproteobacteria; order Methylococcales; family Methylomonadaceae; genus Methylobacter_A; species Methylobacter_A tundripaludum. The sequence goes on from NZ_JH109153.1 coordinate 474,879, forward strand.
GTACCGCCCCTTCTACGCATAATTGGCAAGACATCGACATCTATGTGGCAAGCGCAGACGGCCTTTACCTGTTTGACGCAAAGAGCCATACGTTGAAAATGATTCAAGCCAAAGACATTCGGGCGCTGACAGGCACACAGGATTTTGTTGGGCATGCACCGGTCAATTTGATTTACGTTTCGGACTTCACCCGCATGGATTCAGACACCAGCCAGGAAGACAAAAAAATCGCGGCGGCAATCGACACCGGCTTTATCGGTCAGAATGTCTATCTGTATTGTGCCGCCGCAAATCTGGCGACCGTTGTTCGAGGCTCGATTGATAAGGAAGCCTTGGCGAAAGCCATGAAGCTCAATCCAACGCAATGGATTGTTGCAGCGCAGAGCGTCGGTTATCCGAAAAAGTGAAAACGTATTAGTTCAGAATACCTCCTTAAACATATCGAGCGAAGCGCAGCCGGTTGTATTCACCCTGGTTCCAAATCCAACCGGCTTTAACTTTCCATTGACCGCTTCAGCATGTTTCAAAAATGTCTGTTTATGAGTTTAATTCGCCAGTCATTATTTTTTTGATAAAAACATGAGCGTAAAAAACAGCTATACAAAAAACACCTGCAAGTACAATATCGAATATCATGGTAATCCACCCCTATCAATGTAAGTTAAATATTTATTCTACGCATTCATGTCAACATGAAAACGTTTAACAACAACTTACAAATTATTAAGCCATTTCCATGCCATAAATTGCCGACTCGAATAACATGAGTAAAATCAAGGCTAATCGCTGAACAAGAATAGATTGAAACGGATGGGGAAGAGATTAATGGTTGAAAAAAACCGCAGTAAAACGGTTTTTTTCAACCACCATGAATCGGTGACAGCTTGATACAGGTAAACCGCAACAATACGTTTACGGTTTTTAGCGCCCATGATTAAGGACGATGAATAGCGGACGGGGTGTAGCATGATCGACTTTAACGCCCACTGTTTCCAAGAATTTCAAGGTCGGAGAGGAGACAACGTAATGGAAAGTGGGCGCTTTTAAAACTGATCGTGGGATTGAAAGTGCCGCTATTTTTGCGAAAGCTTGTTTTGGGCATCCCAGCCCAAGCAAGCGGCAAAAATTACGCGGCAGCCAATGCCTCCGGCGGCCCCAGCCGTCCTGCTTCATTCGTTGGATACCCAGCAAGGGGTATCCAACATCATTCTCGCAATGACTCGACGCGATGTCGGAAAGCCTGCATTTTCACTACGCAAAAAGCGCTTCGTGAAAACACATGCGCTATCGCTTCTGCGGACTAAAAATCTTCGCTACGCGGTGCTCCGCTTCCAAGATTTTCAGCGATTGCGATTGAAAAAAATAAATTATCTCCCGGTTTGACACATTTTGCGTCAAACCCCAGTGATTCCAGGGCAGATTATTTTTTTATGTTTTTATAACTTTCCTCACTTTCGAGCTTCGCTTTTTCGCCTTCTTCAATCAGTCGGTTACCTTCAGCAATTTTATTTTGGCCTTCGCGAACCAACACATTACCGCGCTCAACCAACTGCTTACCTTTTTTCCATCTATCGCCCAAATTTGCTATACCTTGGCTTTCGCTCAGCATTTGCTCGCCGGAAAGAATGGGTGCAGGCGCAGGATCGGACGCGCAACCGCCGAGTAGTAAAGCCAAGCAAGTGATAATTAGATTCGGTCGGATAGTGAAATTATTTTGCATAATCAGTTACTCTTAAAATTTGGGATTGATAAAAAGTCGGGTAATTTTACAAAACGTTATGCAGGTTGCAATAAATTTCTTATTGTCATTATGATCGTAAACAAGCGCCATTGGGGCAATTATCGGATCATGGCGCTTTAAGAATTATTCGGCAATTTTCACCAACCAGCCGCCATCGCCCTTGCAATTATTTTGTCCATCGGCAGTGATAGCAATTCTGGCGTAAACCCCTTTTAACGACGCCGGTATTGTCCCACTTACCTGAAAACCGCCTTCAGTTCTGGGCGTGACGTTGAGGGTAGCCGGGAGCCCTTTGACTGCAACCTTGATCGTATTGGAGTAAGTGTTTGCAGACGCGGTGAAAGAAAAAGCTGATCCCGCTGCAACTTCGGTGTTTTCAGCGGGCGTAAAATGGGTAAACTCGGGTTTGGCACAGGCTTTTGAACTACTGCCGCTACCGTAAGCCCATGAAGCGCCGGTAACCATCATTAACATCAAAAACCACAAGCAATTATATTGTTTCATCATCGTGCCTCTTTGCGTTGTTATAGTGATTTATTTTCAAGCCGGTAGAAAAAATTACTGCAATGAAGTGGGTTGTTGCGCTACTTTCCTGTCCATTTTCATGCCCTCGCCGTCACATCCTGAAATAACTAAAGCCAAAATCCAGATATACATCATTATTTTCATAAATTAGTCCTCTATTTAATTAATTCGTAACCCTCTCATAGCGACTGCTTAAACGGCAGATAAGAGGCGGCATCCTGTTTATAAAGCCGTGTGGCTTGCTGCTCCCTGACTAAAAAATGATCGATCGCTTTGGCAAACCGGGCATCCTTGATCCAGTGCGCGGAATACGTAGTGATCGGCTCAAATCCGCGCGAAATCTTGTGTTCGCCTTGGGCGCCTGAATCAAACCGCTTTAAGCTATGCTCAATACAATAGTCCAGTCCCTGATAATAACAGACTTCAAAATGCAGGCTATTGTATTCTTCGTGACAGCCCCAATAGCGGCCGTACAAGGTATCCGCACCAACAAAACTTAATGCGGCGGCAATGTAGTTATCATCTTTAACCGCCAACACCAGCAATAATTGTTCACCCATGGTTGCGGCTATTTGCTGAAAAAACGCCGGATTCAAATAAGGTTGCGAGCCTCTTTTTAAATAGGTCATTGTGTAAAACTGAAAAAACGCCCGCCATTGCACTTCACTGACATCCGGCCCGGCAATACGCAACAAACTGACGCCCTGTTCGCTGACCCGGCGGCGTTCGCGCTTGAGCATTTTGCGTTTACCGGCATTCAAGGTTTGCAGGAAATCGTTAAAGTCACCATAACCCCGGTTAAACCAGTGGAACTGTACGCCCTCGCGAATACTCAAGCCCAATGACCGTAACAGCTCTGCCTGTTGCTCGACAGGAAACAAGCAATGCCATGAAGAAATGCCCAGCTTATCTGACAGCTGTTTTATAAAATCCAGTAGTAATTGCATGACCTCAACCGGATTGACAGCCTCTGCAAAAACAATACGCTCGCCCTGGCAAGGCGTCAGCGGGATGGCGGTCAGCCATTTTGGATAATAATCGATGCCCTGCTGCTGATAAGCTTGGGCCCACTGATGGTCAAACACATATTCGCCCCAGGAATGCCGCTTAAGGTACAAGGGCATAAAAGCAACCAGTTCATCTGCCTCCGTAACCAGTAAATGCGCAGCCTCCCAACCCGTTTGCTCAGAGACCGAACCGCTTTGCTCCAGCGCCGACAAAAACTCATGCCGTAAAAACGGATAGGCGTCGCCCGCAAGTCGATTCCAGACCGTGCAATCAACTTGCGCCATACTATGGATTTGTTTTACTTCCATTTTTAAAAACAGTACAGTTAAAACAGCAGAATAACATCAATCCCTCAAACTCATGCCCCATAAACCTTTTTCTCAGGCCTGTGAAAACAATAAAGATCCCATTTTGCAGGTTATCAGAACGACTTTTTGCCGGCCGACAACCGTTTGGGAAATCGGCAGCGGCACCGGTCAACACGCCTGTTATTTTTCCGCGCATCTCCCGCATCTTGAATGGCAGCCTACCGATAGAAGCGAAAATATTCCCGGCATCCGTTTATGGCAGGAACAAGCAAAATTAGCCAATTTGAAACCGCCATTATCGCTGGATGTCACCGATGCGGTGTGGCCATGCAGCGCTATCGACGCATTATTTACCGCCAATACGCTGCACATCATGAGCTGGGATGAGCTACAAATATTCTTTGATCGTCTGACTAAACACCTGAGTCCCAAAGCGTTTATTTGTATTTACGGTCCGTTCAACTATAACGGCGCTTATACCAGCGACAGCAATGCCTCTTTCGATCAATGGCTTAAAAGCCGAAATAGCTCAAGCGGCATTAGAAACTTTGAAGACATCATGGCTTTATCGACATCCAGGGGCTTTAGCTTATTAAACGATATGGCCATGCCCGCCAACAATCGTTTGCTTGTGCTGCAAAACAGCTGAAAGCATTGATCCGTTATTTTCTTCAACAGGCAGGCCCACATGTTCATTTATTCGTTACCGTTATTTTTCACTCATATTGGTCTGGCAAGTCCGCTGGATTTGCTGATTATTTTTATGGCCTTGTTTATCGTTCTGTTTGTAAGTTCGCTGTTTGGCGGGGAAAGTTTGCAGAAGCAATCCTCGGACAACTATCTGTTTGCCGCATGGAACGGCAGTGCGCCCCTAAAGTGGGCGTTCTGGCCTTTTTTTCTAATCCTGAACGCTTGTTTGTATACAGCGGATACGCTGGCAAAAGCCGGACTATTTACCGTATCCAGCTGGGATGACGTGCATTTGATGCTATTGCTGCCGATTGTCTGGTGGACAACGGCTGTTTGGCGATGTTCGCCAAACAGCCGTTTAAGCGTTTGGGCAGCATGCGCCCGCTTGCTGACAATCAGTGTATTTTTTGAATACAGCTTGAAGCTATTGATACGCATAGACTATCCAAGAATATTCTTTGGATGCGATGAGTTGTTATTGGATTATGGCAGCTGCTTTTAAAAGAAACTGCCCAATCCACTGATGAAGCACTCAGAACGTTTAGTTCGAGCTTGGCCCCTTTAATTCCGCTGTGGATTGCGCCTGACCGAGCACTTTCAGCAATTGCGACATATCATCAGAGGTTTCCGCCACTTGCGGCTGCGGCCCCTCTATTTTTTCCTGGGTCCAGTCCACCATCTCTCCCGATCCCCACGACACCAAGGAGGCAAGCGAAAACACCAGCATGCCGCGGGTCATGCCCTTGGGTATGCCCTGCACCTCAAGATAACGGTGGAGATACCGGGCGGCGATGAAGAACACAAGGGTGGATATAACCAGGTTCCATGTGGAAGGTAAGGTGAACATTATTGGCGGTTCTCTTGAGTTGGAAGGTTATCAATCATGATTTTTCATGCACTTGTTTGCGAGACGCGATGACCCGGCCGCAATCAAATATTTTGTAATTCCTTAAGCTCGGCTTCAAGTTTCAAGAACTGATCTTTCCAGTGTTCAGCGGTCTTAACCGCTTCATTCTTTTCATCCATCAAAGCATTGATGCGCTCGTTTAAAACCCGGTTCAGTTCGGTTAATTTCTTAACTTCTTCGATCGAAGCCAAAACCCTATCGTCCGACTCAAACACTTTCAGCATGACATCGTTATCAGCTTCCAACGCTTTTATCGCACCTTGTTGTTCGTCAATAATGCCGCTCAACTGAGCTTCGTGGTCTTCCTCAGCTTCCTGCTCGACAGCCTGAACCGGTTCAGGCTTTGGGACTACAAACTTTGGCGGCGTGATCTCTTTAATGGCTTTATTCAGGCTTTTTTTGCCGTCTATGACTTCCTTTACCAACTCTGCCGGTGCTTCCTTAACCAGTTTATCCGCTAACTGCTGGGTGCGGTGCCCTACTCCGGATTGCTTAGCCCTGGCGGTGGCGGTGTCTAATTGAGCAGCATCGCGTAACTGGGGATTACCCGCTGCCTGAGCATTTACCCAACTTTGAGAGGCCGAAACGATAGCCGCAGACTGGCCTTGCGTTAAGTGCCGACGATGTAAATTCGACGACAAGATAAATTGCGTCGGGTTAGAGCCGGTGTACTCAATAATGACCGGGGCAATACCCAGCTCACATAGCGCACGATAGCGATTGCCACCATCCAGAATCATGCCGTCAAGGGAATAAATAGGGTGTGTTTGTCCGTTATTCAGCAGATTATCTTTAAGCGAATCGAACTCGGCATCGGACATCCGTGGGAAGTAAGTGCAAAGCGGGTGTAGTTCCATGGTTTGATTATTTTTCTCAGTCATTGATCGGCCTTAATTTAGGCCGGCCATTATATCATGGCTACACGCAATAGTTTTTAGCGGGCATGCTGACATGCTGACATGCTCATGGTGTTTTAAAGTTGCGCCTTAAAATCCGATCAATTCGCCGACAAGACTTTTTCCAATATATCCAAGCGCAAATCCGCAACTTTAGGCGTCCACAACTCAGGATTGACCGGAAACGCCTTGCTTACCCCGGTGCGCCGGTAACCGCGCCGTTGATAAAATGCGATCAGCTCATTCCTGCATGCAATGACGGTCATAACCGATTTACTGACACCCCAGCTTTCCAGCGCGGCCAGCTCTGCTGCAAGCAGCAATTGCTTGCCTACGCCCCTTCCCTGTAACGACGGACGCACTGCCAGCATACCGAGGAAAACCATATCGGCCTGTTTCTGCAAATGCACCGAACCGACCAGTTCCGCTCCGTCTTTACACAGCAGAAACATCGAATCGTCAGTTGCGATTAAGCGCAGGATTTCTTCGGTCTCGGTTCTGCGCCCGGCCAGCAAATCGGCTTCCGTGGTCCAACCTTGTTGACTGGATTCGCCGCGATAAGCCGAGTTAACCAGAGCCGCAATCTGCTCGGCATCCTGATTGTCGGCCTTGGAAATCGATAGCGCCATCACCAAAGCAACGCCTCAACCGCATCGCACTCGTCGACGGTCAGTTCAAAATCGAAGATCGCCAAGTCTTCCCGCATGTGGCTTTCCGATGTAGTCCCGGTTAACGGAATAATGTCGATTTGACTCAAGTAACGGAAAAATATTTGCGCGGCATGACAGCGGTATTTCGCCGCCGGCGCTTGCAGTGTCGGATGCGCCAAGACATTGGGATTGGCGCTCAGCGTCCAGAAGCTTTGATAAATTATCCGATGTTCCCGGCAAAAATCGCGGATGGCTCGGTCGTACCCGGTCTCGGCATAAAACCGGTTCTGGATAACCGCCGGTTTGATCGTGGCATCTCGATACAAAAGCTCAAACTGTTGGATATCGTAACAATTGCTGATCCCCAGCTGTTTGACGCCGCCGTCGTGAAAGATCCGCTCCATTGCCTGCCACACTTCCATGGTATGCAGCCGGTTTGCCAGCGGCGAATGCAGCACCAGACAATCCAGGTAAGTGGTTTGCAGATTTTTCAGCGAGGCCTGGAATGATTGCGCGACCTGCTCGCTGAGGCCGGCGTTGGGATCATAAGGCACTCGCGCCGGGTCCTGACCGCTCATCGACGTGAACTTGCTTTGCAGATAAAGCTCACTGCGATCTATCCCGCGATGCAGACAGGCGGCCACGCCGTCGCCGACACCCGCTTCATTGTAATGCTTGGGCTGGCAGGCGGTATCAATGCCGCGAAAACCCAGCCCGATGGCCTGTTCTACCAGCGCCGCCGTGCGCTCTTTCTTCCAGGCCGTACCGTAAATAATCCGGGGCATCCGTACCCCGCAAGCGGAAATCAAAAAGTCGTTAGCGTTCATAAGCACTCCATGAAAAATATTGGACTTCGATTATCCTCGCACATTAACTGATTTCGGGCTACCGGCTATCGAGCCGCATAGCGATTTTCCGGCTTTTCCGCAACCGGCGTCAAACTGAACCGACTGTATTAAATCTTCCTCAAATTGCAAAAAGCATTTTGCCTGTTTTAGCACAACCTTAACGCTGATCATCACACCGGTACTGACGCTATCCAAGCCGATTCCGATGCGCAAAGTTTCATCGGCAATGTGCGGATACTCATACACCGGACCTGGGCCGTTATTAGCCTTACCCGCGCCATCAATACGCGCAACAGCCCGATAACATTGATTAAGCAGCTTTTGATCGTGGAATTCTTGAAGACATTAAATTTCCACAAAAAAAGTTGCTTTTACGACTTTGCCATCCCGGATTTCCAGATTGTCCGCATTGCCTTCGCGGAATCGTTTGTAGGCGGCGCTTGCCGCTTGGATTTGCTCATAAACGGGTTTACTGCGCACCGACATATAGCCGATCAGATGATTGTTTTCGTAAATGGGCGCGGCATTGGCAACAGCCCAATAATAGCCGCCGTTTTTGCAGCGGTTTTTAACTATTCCCCTCCACGGGCGACCTGCTTTTAGCGATTGCCACATATCCTCGAACGCTTCAGGCGGCATGTCGGGGTGGCGCACTATATTGTGCGGCTTGCCGATCAGTTCTTGCTTGGAAAACCCGCTAACCCTGAGAAAATCTTCATTAATGTAGGTAATCATTCCCCTTAGATCGGTCTTGGAAACAAGAGAATCATGCTCTGCGAGGTTATACGCCACATCGGTTACAGGAATATTGATTTTCATAATGGATTTCTTTTTTGGTAAGAATTAATCGATAAACTTTCAATCAAACTGACATAGAGAATGAGTGATTTTTTAATATATCTTGCGTCGGTGCCCCGGCTAGTCAATGGACTGTGCCTCAATGCGGAAATGAACGTAGCGTGCGGCAAATAAATCCAACGGGATTTCAGCACCTTACGGGACCAGACAAAATAAGCGAATGCGAAAGAAATGAAGCAATAGGCCGACGTGATCGGCGCAACGGCAAGAACGGAGACAGGAACGGCTTCGGCGTCCAGTTGATACTGAAGCCTGCTGCGGCATTTATTTCCGCCGGGGAACTTGAGGACTTGTTTAATCATGCCTTCTGCCTCAGCGGGATGCAGATGACGCCGAACAATAGGCGCAGAGTCGCTGCAATCAAGCGGTAAAACGCCAGATAGTCAAACAGAGAGGGGGAATTTTGACCTGTAAAGCGAATTGCAAGCTGCCTGAACACGCGCGTCTCCTGCCTTTTGGGCATTTTTCGTCAATTCCCGCTTATGAAAAAATCTACGGGTAGCTTAACGAGGCGTGTTCTGGGCCTCAAATATTCGGCGCCGGGGGCAGAGGCAAACCGAAATAATTATGTAAGTTATAACCTACATACAGTCTAAAATCAAAAGGAATTTAACCTACCTGCCAAGATTCAGGGCTTCGCTCGCCTTGATAACGTCTATCGCCAGTTCCGCCAGTCTTCGGCTCTGGCTGCGTGCGGTTTTGCGCAACAGCTCAAAGGCCGCCTTGCGGCCGAGCCGGTATTGCACCATGGTGATACCGACGGCAATACTGATTTCACGCTCGCCATCAAGGGCGTTTTGCAACTGCTGTCCGGTCATCCGCAAGCTGCGAAGCTCTGCGGCACGGGCCAGGGCAGCTTCAATAGCCGGCACCAGCTGTCTTGTATCGACCGGTTTCACCAGATAGCCCAGCGCACCGCATGCGGCGGCCTGCTCAACGATCGCCTGATCGCTGTAAGCGGTCAACAGCAGGAAGGGGATATGGTCGAATGAATGCAGCCGCTCCGCCAGTTCCAGTCCGCTCCTGCCCGGCATGCTGACATCGAGAATAACCAGGTCCGGCCTCTCTCCACTCGCCAGTAAGGCTTCAGCCTCGTCCACGGATTCTGCGGTGCTGACGGCATAACCGGCCTTGGACAGGCCTTGGGCCAGCGTTGCCAACACCAGGCGTTCGTCGTCGACCAGTAAAAGAGTATGTTTGCTGTTGATAGTAGAGTTCATGTGAGCGATTCCGGTTGAATAACGGGCTCATCCAAGCCCAGCGTGGTGACGACAATGTCGCCTTGTTGTGCCCAAGCCAGTCGGGCGCCTGCTCGCGGCAATAACGATGCGACCAGCTGTAATCCGGTGCCGAAGGCGGTTGTATCCTCCAACCCGAACCCGACCGGGATCAGGCCGGTATTGCGGATCGTCAATCGAATCGAGTCCGGGTGCGGCTCATGACTGACCCTGATGCTGACCTGCCCTTCCACCCCGCCATGCTTGATCGCATTCCAAATCAGCTCATTCAATACCAGCGCCAAAGGTACCGCTTCCGCTTCGGAAACGATATAACGCGCCCAAACATCCGGAATTTCGACGGTAACCGGCTTTTGCCATATCGATTCAATTCCTGCGGCTATAGCGGCAGTCAGTTCGCAGACCCGCACCAACGATGTGACGGCACGGCCTTGTAATCCGTGAATGACCGAGATGCTCTGCACTTGGCAGATAGCCTGATTGATGGGGTCGCTCATCTCGGGGTGTGTCTGGGCAAATTGGCTCAGTATGCCGGTAATGCCTTGCAGATTATTCTTGATGCGGTGATGCACTTCCCGCACCAGTATGTTGCGGTGCGCGGCCTCGTTGAGCAGACGCTGCTGCTCATGCAACTTGCTGTTGGTGGCATCGGTGATATTGCCTACGTAATGAGTGACCTGCCCGGCCTCATCCCTGACCGCCGTAATCATCACCTGCGCCGGGTAATCCTCGCCTTTTTTATGGCGCTGCCACGATTCGCCTTGCCATATCCCCGTGCTCCTGACTTCACTCCAGACCGTGTCATAAAAGGAAGCCGGGGGCCTGTCCGATCTGAAAGTCGCGGTTGTTTTGCCCTGAACCTCCTGTTGCGAGTAGCCTGTAATCTGGGTGAAAGCCCGATTGACCCGCAAAACTTTCAGATTTGCATCCATCACCACGATGCCTTCCCGGCATTCGAATGCGATCGCGGCAATGCGCAACTGCTCCTCCGCCTGCTTACGGACGGTGATATTCATGTGCGTGATCACCGCACTACCCTGCGCCGTATCTCCCATAGGCGTGACGCTCATACTGAACCAGCGTTGTTGCTGCGGCGAATGGCATGGGTATTCCAGACTGAAGCTGGGCAAGCGGCCGTCCAGCACCGCCCGAATGCCGTGGTAGGCTTCCAGGGCGCCATCCGCCGAAGAATCGCTACCCGGCATCTCGCAGACCGTTAGGTAATTGGCGCCGACGTCAGCGTTCGATGCCCGCATGCCGGAGGACTCGATACCATTTTCCAACGCAAAACGCCGCCAGGGTTCGTTGACCGCCAGGATAACGCCATCGTGGTCCAGCACGGCTATTTCGGCATCGACGGAATTCAGGATGGCTTGCTTGAAGACCTCGTTTTCCTTCAGCGTCGCTTCCGCCAGCTTACGACGGTCAATATTCTCGATAACCGCAACAAAGTAACCCGGTGAGCCATCAGGATGACGGATCAGCTTCGCCGATAAATTGCCCCAGACGAATCCGCCGTCCTTGCGCACATATTTTTTCTCCACATTGAATCCGGAAATTTCACCCGCCAGGGTTTGCCGTATCTTATCGGCATCGTGCCGGCGATAATCGGGATGCGTCAATTGCATGAAGGTCATGGTCAGAAGCTCATTACGGCTGTAACCGACCAGATCGCAGAACCCTTGATTAACGGCTAAAAAGCGACCCTCCAGCGATACATTAACGACACCGACCGGAGCATCCTCGAAAGTAGAACGAAAACGTTCCTCGCTTTGCGCCAACGCAGCCGTGCGTTCATCTACCAACTGCCGGAGCACGCTGCCGCGACCGGAAAATACCATCGCAAATGCGCTACCCATGCTGGTCAGTAACAGGCCGACCGACAAAATCAGCCATGCGTTATTCGAGCGATGATAGGCAAAATAATCCTGTGTAGGAACGACCTCAAACCGCCATGATCGACCTCCGACCGGCATGACTAAACGGCTCACAAGAGAAAAGTGTGTTCCGAAAAGTCCGTTTTCTTGCAGGACCAGCGGCTTTAGTTGTTTCCGATCGCTGGAAAAAATCAACTGCTCTCCAGCCGGAGCTCCCTCGTCAATAAGCCGGTAGGACAGTCTTTCCCGATTCAGGTCTTTGAGCGCCGCAGTCACAATGTCCCCGCCCCTGAATACCGCCACCATATAACCTGCAATATTATTGCGCCGCTCTTCCAAAGTCTGATGCGGAAAGCCTTTGCGGTAAAGAGGCATAAACGCGATAAGCCCATACTGATTGCCGCGTTCCTGAACTAATTTAACCCTGGCAGTCGTGGCGATTTCTCCGGTATCTCTCGCCCGATCGGCGGCCTCGCGCCGCGACTCATCGGAATACACGTCGTAACCTAACGCGACTTCGTTTTCCTTGTAGGGTTCGACAAAACCGACCGGGGCATATTCGGGGCGATTCCCCGCGCGCACCAGCTGTTCATCGACATCCCACTCGGTGATCCGGAAATTTGGGTAGCCTTCGCGCCTTACGCTATGCTCGAATGCATCCCGTTCGGATGACAGAATGACGGGATTCCATCCCAGCGCCTGAATCCCCTGAAAATTATCTAACGAATGAGCAACGAAGGTTCGGAATTCGTCCCTATCCACCGTTGTCGAAGCCGAGTAGAAACTTCCGAGCGAACGAAGTACGTTTAAGTGCGTCAAAATCGACTTTTCCAATGCGACGCTCAGCTCCGCAGCCTGTTGATCGAACTCAAACTTTAGCCGCTCATTGTTATTTTTTGCCTCATAAAAAACGGCGACCGTTGTCAACACAAACATTGCGATAATTGGAACGGTTATCGCCATGCGTCTGTTACGCCAAAGTTCGCCAGGATGTTGCGCCCAGACCAAAACAAGCGGGGTAAAGATAAATATCCCCAAGGCATCCCCCATCCACCAAGTTCCCCAATTAGCCTGGAAATTTGCCGCCGGAATCCGCCCGGTAGCCACTAGCGTCGAGACTGCGATCGTCGAATTGACCAGAGCGCTTAAGAGTCCGCCAAAAAGCAAGAACAAAAAGACTTCTTTTTCTCGGGTCAGCGAGTTGGGAAAACCGGCAAAGCGCCTGACTAAATAAGCGCCTACGACGGCTTGCAAGCTTGCACCGCCGCCGATAGCCAGGGTAGTAACGACTGAAGTGAGCGTTTCCGAAGGAGAACCGTTAATTAATGTGGCCGAGAGGTTAACCAGAAAAGACCCTAGCAGGATACCCGGCCAGGCGCGGTATCCGTAGATCAGAATGCCCGCCAAGGCGATGCCTGAAGGCGGCCAGATGGCCGTTGCATATCCTGGAGGAATCGCTAAAAAAGTACCGAGTTTGCCGGTGACAAAGTAGGCGGCAGCCACTCCCACAATTTGAAGCAGCCAAGCATAAGATCGAACCGATGGGTTCGCAGCTGAAAATGAAGAACCCGGCTTGCGGTTATCTTTAGGCATATGAATTTAACTTTGATTTTTGCTCATTATACTCACATCATTTCAAAGTTCGGCAATCCAGCATTTTCATTGATCTGAAAAGAAGTCAAACAGGGTCGTCCCGCTTCGGTAACACCTCAAATTGCTCAATCGGTATCGGCAATCGGGTTTCAGCGACCGCCGGAGTCGTCTACTCGTAAACTACTTGTAAAAACTATGGTTTGTAAGTAGTTATGCGGATTTATCAGGGTTCGCAAACAAGAGATACTCCATTATGGATGTTTATAAGTTCTCTTGAGTCGCAATACGAAAAGGCCAGCAAATACTGCGAGGACGCAGATACGCCACTGGGCAGCGTGATTCGATAGGTTGTGTTAACACGCCAGACGCAAGCAAAACAAAATCCATTGCGACTGGAATCCCGAACTGCGAGCGCGAACCGACACGCTTAGGAGTTAATGATGCAATGGGCCGTTAAACTCTCTGGGTTTTACCCGGTTTGGTCATTGGCTTTTCTGTTGCTCTCCAGCTGTATGGTCGGGCCCGACTATGTTCGTCCTGCTACCGAAACGGCTACTCAATGGCTGGAAGCCGAGGACCGGCGGCTTAATACGACTTCCGCCAACGATCAAACTTGGTGGAAATCATTCAACGACCCGGTTCTGAATCAGCTAATCGATCGCGCCTACCTCGAAAATCTCAACATACGCATAGCCGGAGTGCGGGTTCTCGAAGCCCGCGCCCAGCTGGGAATCGCCATCGGTAATATCTATCCGCAAAATCAGCAATTAACCGGTTCGCTGAGCAAAGTACACCTCAGTGAGCGTGCCTCGCAGGCGGCTTTTTCCAAGATATTCGATTACGCCCAGACGCAGCTGGGATTGACCGCCAGTTGGGAAATCGATTTCTGGGGCAAGTTCCGCCGCGCCATCGAATCGGCGGACGCCGGATTTCAGGCTGCGGTGGCCGATTACAACAACGCGCTGGTCAGTCTCACCGCCGACGTGGCGCATGCGTATATCACTATCCGAACGCTGGAAAAACGCTTGAGCATTGCGCGGCAGAATGTCGATACCCAAAAGGAAAGCCTGAACATTGCGAAAATCCGCTATAACGGAGGCACAACCTCCGAGCGGGATGTCGAACAGGCCAGGACCGTGCTGGCTAATACGCAGGCCTCTATCCCGACACTGGAGATCGGGCTGCGGCAGCAACAGAATGCTCTCAGCGTTCTGCTGGGTGCGGCTCCCGGCCGGATCAGCGGTTTATTGGCTGGAACCGCGCAGATCCCCGCGCCGCCCGTGCAGGTAGCCGTAGGCATACCCGCCGAACTGCTGCGGCGTCGGCCCGACGTCCGCCATGCCGAATGGCAGGCAGCCGCCCAATCCGCCAGCATCGGCGTGACCAAGGCCGCTCTGTATCCCGCTCTCTCGCTCACCGGCACTTTTGGCTTGCTGTCCAGCGATGTCGGCTCGTTTGCTCTGGGCGATGTTTTTCTCTGGAAAAGCCGAACCGCCAACTTTGGTCCGGCGCTGCAATGGAACATCTTCAACTACGGACAAATCACCAACCAGGTGCGGGTGCAGGACGCACGGCTACAGGGCTTATTAATCAGTTATCAAAACACTGTGCTCAGCGCTCAGCGGGAAGTGGAAGACAACCTGGTGGCATTTCTACGTTCCCAGGAACGCGCCCAATCGTTGGGAGAAAGCACCGCAGCGGCCCAGCGCTCGCTCGATCTGGCGACATTGCAGTACCGGCAGGGGATCACCGATTTCACCACCGTGCTGACGGCTCAGCAGGCGCTGTTAAGCGAACAAGATAGCCTAGCCAATACCTTGGGGGATATTTCCAACAATCTGGTCGGTGTGTATCGCGCCTTGGGCGGCGGGTGGCAGGTTCGAGATAGTAAGGACGTCGTGCCTGATTCGGTCAAGGAACAGATGGCAAAACGTACCGATTGGGGCGGCTTATTGACGCCTGCCGCCCAGCCATCGCCGGATGCCGAGACACCATCGGGCGTCAGTTGGCCGCGATGGTGAGGATGGAGCGAAAGCTATGATCAGGCACGACATTGTGAAGTCTGCTAATTTGCTAGTTCCCAAGCTCCAGCTTGGGAATTCGGTGCTGGAAGCTCTAGCTTCCCGTCTCGCGAAGCTACGACTTGCATGGATGCAGGAGGTAGAGCAACGCAGGAGCGGTTGCCGAGAGCTTCGCCCCCTGGGTTCCCAAGCTGGAGCTTGGGAACCAGCCCGGCACATTGCGAAGTTGCTGTGGATGGCAATGATCATTGGCGCCGGTTGCGAAGACAAGAATACCTACGTACCGCCCCCTCCCCCACAGGTCACGGTTAGCCGGCCCGTTCATCAGCGGGTTAGCGAATACCTGGAATTTACCGGAAACACCCAGGCTTTCAATTCAGTCCAGCTCGTCGCACGCGTGCAAGGCTATCTGGAAAAGGTTTTCTTTCACGACGGCGATAGCGTAAAGAAAGGCCAGCCGCTGTTCCTGATTCAACAGGACACTTATCTGGCCCGATTGAAACAGGCTAAGGCTCAAGTGCTTCAGCAACAGGCCAGCCTCAACCACGCGCAAACCGAATTGGACCGGTTCGGCGGCTTGGTGCGGCAACATGCGGCGGCCCAGACGGATGTGGACAATTGGCGGTTCGAGCGCGATAACGCGAGGGCCGCAGTGGTGGCCGCCGAGGCGAATCGCGATCTGGCTAAATTGGATCTGGACTACACCAAGGTTGTCGCGCCTTTTGACGGACGTATTGACCGTCGGCTCAAGGACCCCGGCAACCTCGTGGGTGCCGGTGAATTTACCCCGTTGGCCCAGATCAACCAGATAGATCCCATCTACGTCTACTTCACCATCAACGAGACGGAGCTGCTGAGAGTTATCAAACAGACCAACGTCGGACCGGGCGAGGCCGAACAAATGAAAATACCGGCTTCGCTCGCGCTGTCCGGCGAAAAAGGCTATCCCCATCAGGGATACCTCGATTTCACGGCGATTTCCATAACACCGACGACCGGCACATTGCTGTTGCGCGCCAGTTATCCCAATGCCGACGGCAGGATCTTGCCGGGGCTGTTCGCTCGGGTGCGGGTGCTCGTGGTCAACTCGGAAAAAATGGCGTTACTGATACCGGAAGCGGCCATTGGCTATGACCAGCTGGGCTCATACCTGCTGGTAGTGGACGACAACAACGTCGTTGAGCGTCGCCCGGTCAAGCTTGGCATCCAGGCTGACGATGGGAGGGTGATCGAAGAAGGACTCGGCGCTCAAGACTGGGTCATTGTGACGGGTCTCCTGCGCGCAATTCCGGGAAATACGGTGAAGCCGATACGAAAACCCCTGACTAAGACCGAGAGCAACGGGGACGTTTCTTCCGCTCCGGCCGAGTTGGAGAAGCAAACGCCATGATCTCCCAATATTTCATTGAAAGACCGATTTTCGCCAACGTCATCGCGATTATCACCGTCATTCTGGGCCTGGTTTGTTTTATGAACCTGCCCGTGGCGCAATATCCGCCCATTGTGCCGCCGACCATTCAGGTGACTGCACGCTATCCGGGGGCCAGCGCCGAAGTGGTTGCGAATACGGTGGGCATCCCCATCGAGCAGGCGGTCAACGGCGTGGAGAATTCTCTGTATATGCTGTCGACCAGCGCCAGCGACGGCAGTTACACCTTAACGATCACCTTTAACGTGGGAACCGATCTTAATACCTCCACGGCGCTGGTGCAGAACCTGGTCAACAGCGCTTTGCCGCAACTTCCCGATTCGGTTCAACCCCAGGGCGTCAATGTAAAAAAGGTTTCCACGGACATCTTGTTGGTGGTAGGGCTGTATTCGGAAGACGACCGGTTTGACGACACATTTCTTTCCAACTACGCCGTGATCAATTTGCAGAACCCGCTGGCGCGCTTGCCCGGTGTGGGCCAAATCGCGGTGCGCGGGGCCGGGCCTTACAGCATGAGGGTCTGGTTGAATCCGGAAAAGCTTCGTTATTTAAACTTAACGACGCAGGATGTGGTCAACGCCATCCAGAGTCAAAACCTGCAAGTGGTCGCAGGGCAATTGGGCGGCCCTCCGATCCCTGCGAACCAGACCTTTCAATTCACCGTCAACGCGATGGGCCGCTTGGCTGATGTGGGGCAATTCGAGAATATCGTTATCAAAAGCACCCGCAGCGAGTCGGCGCAAATCGTGCGGATTCGCGATGTCGCCCGCGTCGAGCTTAGCCGCCAAAGCTACAGCAACTTTTCCGAGTCGAGCGGCCACAAGGCGACGGTGATGCCGGTGTTTACCTTGCCCGGCGCCAACGCGCTTAGCGTAGCGGAAGAGGTTAAAAAGGCCATGGCGACCATGAGCAAGGATTTTCCGCCCGGCCTGAAATACGAAATTCACTACGACACCACGAAGTTTGTCCGTAGCGCGATACACGATGTTTACATTACGCTGTTCGAGGCCGGCCTACTGGTGCTCATCGTCGTCGTGGTCTTTTTACAGAATTGGCGGGCTACGCTGGTACCGGCGACGACCATCCCGGTCACCCTGATCGGTTCCTTTGCGGCGATGTCCATGCTTGGCTTCGGCATCAACCTGTTGACCCTGTTCGCGCTGATTCTGGCGATCGGTATTGTCGTGGACGATGCCATTGTTATCGTCGAAAACGCCTCGTATCATATCGAGCAAGGCCTGGCCCCCAAAGAAGCAACAATCAAAGCGATGCAGGAAATCACCGGGCCGATCATGGGTATTACTTTGGTGTTGACTTCGGTGTTTCTACCGGCCGCCTTTCTTCCGGGGATCACCGGGCAGCTGTTCCGCCAGTTCGCTTTGGTCATTGCGTCCACGGCCATCATCAGCGCGATCAATGCGCTGACACTTAAGCCGACCCAGTGTGCTCTGTGGCTGCGCCCGGTTCAAGACAAGCAAGTCAATTGGTTCTTCCGCGGCTTTAACAAGGCTTATGGTTTCCTCGAACGTGCTTACGTGCGCTTGGTTACCTGGATGGTACAACGGGCCGTTGCGATGGTTTTGCTGTACATGCTGATAATCGTCCTCAGCGCGTGGAGGTTTGCCTATCATCCCACGGGATTCTTACCCACCGAAGACCAGGGCTATGCGATGGTGATCACCCAACTTCCGGACGCGTCCTCGCAGCCGCGCGTGACCGCCGTGACCCAATCACTGAATGAGATTCTTCATAAAACCCAAGGCGTGGAAGCTTGGGTGACCATCGGCGGATTGTCTATACTGGACGGCGCGAACGTCTCCAACATCGTCACCACCTTTATTGTTTTTGACGATTGGAGCAAGCGGGGAGCGGATCTGAGCCAGGACGCGATTACCGCCAACCTGCGCCGCGATCTAACGCCTTTGGAGGAATCCGGGTCCCTTGTGCTGGTCCCCCCTCCGATTCGCGGACTGGGCCAAGGCGGCGGTTTCCAGTTGATGGTCGAGGATCGTCAAAGTCTGGGCCTTGCCGAGTTGCAAAAAGCAGTCAACGAAGTCATCCGCGCGGGCAACTCCCAGTCCGGCTTGCAGAATTTAATCTCGACTTTCAATGCGCGCAGCCCGCAGCTTTTCCTGGATATTGACAGAACCAAGGTGGAGTCGCTAAATATTCCCTTAAACAACGTGTTTTCCACGTTGCAGACCTATCTGGGCTCGTCCTTTGTCAATCTGTTTAACAAGTTCAACCAGGTCTTCCAGGTTTATGTTCAGGCCGATGCGCCCTTCCGTTTACAGCCGGAAGACATCAAGAACCTTTATGTGCGAAATGAGCAGGGCGAAATGGTGCCGTTAGGTACCTTGTTGCAGGTGAAGCGCACTGTCGGCCCCGAGCTGGTGATGCGTTACAACCTTTACCCTGCGGCGCAAATATACGGCGCTGCCGCTCCGGGATTCAGCTCCGGACAAGCCCTGAATCTGATGGAACAATTAGCCAATAATGTCCTGCCCAAGGGGATGAGCTTCGACTGGACGGCAACGTCCTTCCAGGAAAAGCAGGTGGGTAACCAAGCCTACTTCATTTACGCTCTTTCGATCACCTTGGTATTCATGGTACTGGCGGCTTTGTACGAAAGCTGGACCAGTCCCCTGGCCGTGGTGCTGGTCGTTCCGATGGCCCTGGTGGGCGTCCTGCTGGCCCTGATGATGCGGGGATTCGACAATAATCTTTATACGCAGGTCGGACTGATCCTGATGATCGGCCTGGCTTGCAAGAATGCCATTCTTATCGTCGAATTCGCCCGGCAACTGCAAGCCGAAGGGATGTCCGTGACGGAAGCTGCGGTGGAGGCCACCCGGCGGCGATTCCGGCCCATCGTCATGACCTCGTTCGCTTTCATTCTGGGCGTCGTGCCTTTGCTCGGCGCCTCGGGAGCGGGCGCGGCCAGCCAACAGGCTATCGGTACGGTGGTTTTCGGCGGCATGCTGTCTTCGACGCTGTTGGCAATACCGTTCGTACCGGTGCTTTACGTCATGACGCAGCGGCTGGCGACTTGGGCAACCGACCGTAGTAAGCTATAAATCAACGCCGCCCGCTTTTCATTGATCAAAAATCCCCGAATAAACAAATATAGCCGACCAAAGGAACACGCGCTATGAACGCCAAATCCCCTTAACTATATGTCCGAAAAAATATTAACAGATCGGTTTCTTGGCTATTCAAGACAGGGATTGCACAGATTTTAATAAAGCGTATGTTGGCAAGAGCGAGCCACTAGCAGTCATCATGAGCGGATAGCGCCGTATGTTTGTTTGACACACTTACGAATGCTTCCCCCGCTCATCGACAAGAACGCCCCCTCGCCGCCGCATGTATCTTTTATGGGCTCGAATTGCAAGTCGACAGAGACGTTCCTTAAAGTTTATGCAGCTGTATAGCTTATTTCCCTCATCCATAATCTTGTCGTTAATCTTGTCGTATAACTTACAAGCCTCTTTAATCAATTTTCTTTTCATCCCATTTATTTGTTCGCTCGAATGTTTGTTAGTATTTGAGCCGCTAATACCACAAGAAACGGCTTTAGCGCCCCACTTCATTATTGAAATTTAATCTAATAAACCTATGACTGAGCATCCGTTCATCGCCTTATTCGGCTTTCAGACGACGTTTATATCTGTAAAAAGCTTTACGTCCCAGGAAATATAACCGCACCCCATCCTCTGAACATGCTGATGCTCTATAACTTTGAGCTCTAATGTTGTCGTAAAGCCTGAAGGCTTGCTTGGTCAGTTCTCTAGTTGCCATAGTGTCAACACCTCCCGTCTGGCGAAAATATCAGGATTACACACTAAGTCAAATAATGAGCGATTGGTATATCGTAAAATACCTAGGGAAGCGCTGATTAAATCATTTTTCGCCAGTGCCGGGATATTTATACTCATAGCGGAGGCAAGACGCGACCCGCCCCATCTCCGCTAAAAACAGCTCACGCCGGGTTTGGCGTTTTTTGCAAGGTCTCCAAAACCGAAATTAAGTGAGGAAGACTGGGATTGATTATAAATGGCCGATAGTTAAGCGGTTTTCGTTCCGGCGAATCCGGACGCGTGGTTGTATTCCCATTGCCAAGCGTGCTCGACTATGGCATCCAGGCTCGCATAAGCGGGCTCCCAGCCCAATTGCTGCTTTATTTTATCGGCATTGGCCACTAGACGGGCGGGGTCGCCTTCGCGGCGTTGGCCTTCCTGCACAGTGATGGTCTTGCCGGTGACCCGCTTGGCCGCCTGAATAACGCTCTCGACCGAATAGCCGTTGCCGTTGCCCAGGTTGAATGCGGCGGATTCTCCTGCCGACTGCAAATGTTGCAGAGCCAGCCAGTGCGCCTCGGCCAAGTCGAGGATATGGATGTAATCGCGGATGCAGGTGCCGTCCGGGGTATCGTAATCGCGTCCGAAAACGGTAATGTGCGGGCGGCGGCCGGAGGCGGCTTGCAGCACCAGCGGGATCAGGTGGGTTTCGGGGTCGTGCCGCTCGCCCAGCAAGCCGTCGGGATGCGCCCCGGCGGCATTGAAGTAGCGCAGGCAAACCGATTTGAGGCCGTAAGCGCGATCGTAATCGGCTAAGGCCTGCTCAACCATCAGTTTGCTCCAGCCGTAGGGATTAATAGGCTGCTTGGGATGCGCTTCATCGATAGGCGTGTATTCCGGCTCGCCGAAGATGGCGGCGGTCGATGAGAAAATGAATTTATCGACGCCATGACTGCGCATCGCGTTGAGCAGGTTGAGGGTGTTGACGACGTTGTTCTGGTAATACTTGGCGGGATCTTGCATCGATTCGCCCACCTGGATGAACGACGCAAAGTGCATGACGGCATCGAACTTGTGCTCCCGAAACACTTTGTCGAGTATCAGCCGATCGGCAATATCGCCATGGACGAATTGACCATGCAGCACCGCGTCGCGGTGTCCGCTGGAAAGATTGTCGAGCGTAACCACATCGACGCCTTTCCGGCCGAGCAGCCAGACCATATGGGAGCCGATATAACCGGCGCCGCCGACCACAAGAACAGTTTTAATAGGTTTCGTCATACGAATTAATCCATTATGTATTAAATTTGAATTTCACAGATTGTAACACCTAAATTCTGCAAAAATTGAGTAACCGGAGAGGTTTACGGCAAAGCGCGAAGCCAGTAGGTTTTATGCAGGCTAAAGCGTCTGAGCATAGCTTGCGGCAATCCCCTATGTAATGCGCCCAGCTTGAATCCGAGCCATTTCAAGCCGGTCCGCAACCCTGCGGAGGGAATCAGCCAGGGGGCGTGTTTCATCAGGTAGCGCATTTCCGAAATAACAAAGCGTAAGCCCTCGCCGGACGCGCCGCCGAATGTCTGTTGCAGCCACGCAGTATGCGTATGGAAAACGCCGATGTCGAAGTAGCGCTTAAATTCGTCCAGGAAACCGTAGTCATGCGAATGGAACACTTGGGCATCGGCGCAGTAAGCGATTTTCCAGCCGGATGCCAGCATCTTTCCGGCCACATAGGTGTCCTCGTTCATGATGGTATCGACGGGGAAGCCGCTTACCTGCATCAGTGCATTCCGCCGATAGGCGGCAAAAGAATTGGATATGAACACCGTTTTGATGCCGAAGCGCGCTCGATCTTCCATGCCGCGCAACTGGCTTTCGGCCGGATAATTGAATAGCCGGGCGTGGGCGGCAATCGGCCCGGCGTTCCGATGCGGAAGCTGGCGTCCATAAGCAGCACCGACCCGCTCATCATCAAACTCCGCCAACAACCGTTCGATGGCATCGGCTTTGGCCAATAAGGCATCCTGCGTCAGGAACACGATAATATCCGCCGAAGGCAGCCTGTTCACGCCGGACTGGCGAGTGCCGCCGTGATTAAACTCCGACTTGGAAATCACCTGCACCTCAAAGCCGTGGGCGCGCGCCAAGGCGACGGTGTCGTCGCTGGACGAAGAGTCGATCACCAACAGGTAATCCGGTTTCCGGGTCTGTTGTTCGAAGGCTTTGAGCCACGACTCCCACAGGCTACCGGCGTTTAGCGTGGGTACGATAAGGCCGACCTTAGTCATGCGAGGCTCCCCCGACCAGCGGTTGCGGCAGCTTGGCTTGATCAGGCCTTTTCAACACCTGCCAGACTCGCTCCCCCAGTTTAATGGGATCGAGCTGTTGTTCGACATATTCTCGGCCATACCACGACATCTGTTCCCAGTCCAAACACTCCAGAGATTGCGCTTTACGCAGCACGTCGCACACCGAAGCCTCGGTTCTATCGAAAACGAAACCGGCCCCGAACGATTCCAGATGATCCCATGCCAAGCCTTTGGCGACCATCACCGGGCGTCCTGCGGCCATGGCTTCGGCCACCACATTGCCGAAGTTCTCGCGCATGCCGCCCGCTTCTTCCAGCCCTGAAGGCAACACCAAAAAATGGCTGGAGGCTAACAAGTCCATGACTTCGCCGCGTTCCAGGTAACCGCTGTAACTGATAGCCCCTTGGGCCTGTTCGACCAGCGCCTGGAATTCTTCAAAATAAGCGCCGTCGACGCTACGGCCTGCGATCACCAACCGATCCTCAGGGTTCCGAACTTTCAACCATGCCCTGATAAAGGCGTTGATGCCTTTTTCCTGTTGAATATGTCCCAGAAAGCAAAGCTTCATGCCTTTCCCGGCAGGATACTCGGCTACTTTAATGTCTCGACTGTCGATGCCGTTCGGAACCAGCAGGATGCGGGCATCTTCGCCGAGCACGTTGCGTACGCCTTCGGCCTCGGTGTCGCTGGTGCAATGCACGGCAACGGCCCGGCGCAAGGTTGGAAAGGTCAAGCATTTATAGAACAGCCATTTGTGCGGTTTTTCCCGCCGTATCAAATCGACATGCTCAGGCATCAATCCGCCATGCACGGCGACCATGAACGGACGACGCAACAGCGTGCAAAAAACAGCCGCCAGCGTAGACGGCCAGGTTGCGATGCCGTGGATATAGACCACCGGCGCTTGCAGGCATAATTTAAACAGTTCGGGAATAGCGCCCAGTCCAAAACCCCAGCGCCTGAAGCCATAGCAGCGATACAGCCTGACATCCACCTGTTCGCCAAGACATACCTGCTCAGATCTCAGTCGTCCCGCAATCGACTCGTCGGATGCGATCAACACCATCTTATGACCGCGTTCCGCCCAGGCTTTGGTTAAAACGCCGGCGGTGACGGACACCCCGCCGTAACCTTTAGCCGGGGGGATATGTGTGGTAACGATACCTACATTCATAATATTTCTCCTGAAAAACATTCTCTGAATAAATTGGATAAACAAGGCGAAAGGCTAAGGGCAAAAAAGACCGTCTGCCGTTTTGTACCCTGCCCCTACACCCTTAGCGCTTGCTCTCGTTCCCACGCGCTGCGTGGGAACGTAGTGCCGGACGCGCTGCGTCCCGTATACGCAAGACGTTGGTCATGACTCGCGGCGCAGCGCGCCTTGACTGCATTCCCACGCAGCGCGTGGGAACGAGAGGTAACCGTGTGTCCCCAGCCCTTCGCCCTTCGCCTTTCGCCTTTCGCCTTACTTACCTTCCATACGCCAGAAACCCGCGCCAAATACCGACGAGGTTATAAAAAGAATAAGCCAGCTTTCTCGGGTTCAATAAAACCACGGCCAGCATCATTTTCAGGATGGGCGCGACAAACATCTTGCGAACGATGTAGTACAGAATGAACACATCCTGCTGATTGGCGAATTTCCTGATGTAAGCCCCAACCCCGGTGGAATACATCAGCATTCTTCCGGTTCCCAGCTTGTAGTGATCTTTATCCGGGTGATAAATCTTTATTTCCGGGGTATAAAATGCAGCACTGCCGGCCCGAAGCAAGCGATACAAAAGTTCAAATCCCTCCGCCCCGGAATATTTGGAACCGATCCCGAAGTCGTGATCCAGGTAGAACTGTTTGCCGTCAATCTTTTTCCGATCGAAAAACTGCGTGAACTCCACCCCCATCATATTGAAGCGTGAAAAATACTGCGCACTGTGACTGTTAACACCGATGCTGAATCGGCTGGATGAAAAATCGTACGAACCCGCCACCACGATGGAAAGGTTTGGTCGCCTTTTAAACTCGGTGACCACTTTTTTCAGGACATCCTTGTCATAGGCGCAATCGTCATCGGGAAACGCGACGATTCTGCCCTCGGCCAAGCCTATGCCGTAGTCTCTGGCCCTGGCGTTACCGGTAAAATCCACTTTCACATGCTTCACATCAAGGTAGCTATCGATCGACTCGACAATGTCGTCGATTTTACCGTCCTTGTTTTGATCGATGATAATGAGCTCAAAGTCTTTATAGGTTTGGATCATCAGAGACTTCAAAAAATCAGCCAGCTCCCAGTCCCTTCCCAATGTTGCTAAAACCAACGAAACTTTCATATTAATCACCTTGCCTGAATACCGGCTTTTGCTTGTAAATAGATCGTTGCCTCATACCAGGTAAACATGAGAGCAAATTCCAACCCTGCAACGCCGTCCAAAAAACCGCCCCGAAATACGAAGTGGTATAAAAAACGGGCAATAATCCTGATCCAGGATCGCCCCAATAACACGCTTAACCGTCCGCGCGTGGTCATCACCGCACCCGTTGTCGGCTTAAGCTGCACCTCTTGCGCGGCCTTATCGACATGTTTATGCATCCATTCGATAATCTCGCCATGATAAAAATAGTGTTCATAGGGAATAGCGGAATAGCCGATCCGGCAGGTATTAATCACAGCTTCGCCATGCCCGGTGTGGTTGCGGACAAAGCTTGCCGTTTCCCGGCGCACCAGTCTCGGGTGATAAATGGGATAGCCGGGCGCATGGTTTAAGCGCTTGCCGCGCAGATAAAGTATCGACGGCACCATCAGCACATCAATCGAATCGGTGTCTGTCGTACCGGATTCAAACCAGTCGTAAAATGACTGCGGGTAGATCTCGTCGGCATCGACGAACAATATCCAGGGCGTGCTTATATCGCATTGCCTGATCGCAAAGTTGCGTTGCTCGGCAAAGCCGGGCCACGGATTTATATAAACCCTGCAACCCCGGCTATTGGCGATGGCGACCGTATCGTCGGTGCTTCCCGAGTCCACAATCACAATCGGATAGCGTTCGGGGATAGCAGCCAGACAACCCGGCAGATTGGCTTGCTCGTTTTTGGTCAAAATAGCAATAGTTAACATAATGACTTATTTAAAATTTATGGGTAACTAATTCACCACGAAGGCACGAAGAGCACGAAGAAAAAACACAAACTTCGTGTCCTCGGCAATAGCTCCTGCATTGCTCTACCTCCTGCATCCATGCAGTCGTTCGTGCCTTCGTGGTGAAAAAACGCATTTTTACTGCTTGACCGCATATAAATTGATATAGATGCCCAGCCCGAAGGTGTGCATCAATCCGGCAAACGGAGCTTGCAAATACTTAATCAAGCGATCAACAACGGCAGCCGGTCTTCCTTTCAGTCGCAGCCGTTTGGATAACGCGTTGAACGGGATCCGGGTTATTTGCTCCACCTTGACGACACGAAAGCCGTTTCGTTCCACCAAGGTTCTTAATCCGTTCTCGGTAAAGTAATTGACATGCTCCGGCACCCATAAACAGGCGTTGTCCCTGGTGCCCAGCAGCTTGACTAAAAACGAATCGTAATTAGGCACGGCGCAAGCCAAAACGCCGCCCGACGCCAACAGACCGGACACCTTGCTTATCGCCTGATCCGGTTCGAGCAGATGTTCCAATACCTGCGACATCATCACTACGCCGAACTGCTCGGAGGGTTGGTAATCTTCAAACATCACGGCAAGCGGCTCATCGCCGTTCAGATTTCTGAACACTTCGTTTTCGTATTGGCCGGGATTGATGCTGACCGTCCGGTAACCCGCTTTTCTGAGCGCCTGCGTGTAAAAGCCAAAGCCCGAGCCAATATCGAGCGCCCGGTCATTGCCCGAGTTGTTGAGTCCGTTGGCTTGCCGACTCATGCGCTCGGCGTCCACCTTGCAGTTGGGAAACGCGTCCTCTCTGGCCAGCACATCCTCCAGCGTTATCGCCTGAGTCAGCGCCTGGCCCGAGTATTGGTAAATGGATTGCAGCCATTGCACATGCGGAGGCCGGTTCAAGAATCCGGTTCCACAGCTTTCGCAACGGTATATGTGGAACTCCTTGTGTTTGGCGCTTTCCGTATAATGGAAGTTTTTCTGCCCCCAATATCTTATTTTCTCGGCTCTACAGGCCACGCATTCGCGCAAAATATCGCCATAGATTCCTGAAGCCGCTGATGCATACGTCATGGTATTCCCCCTTTTATTCTTGCTTTGATAAGCTGTTGACTTGTTTTCCACTTAACAACCGTAGGGCGCGCCCTACTCGACCCCTAGTTCCCACGCGCTACGTGGCCCCCGAGCGGGACGGGGGTTGCCACCCCCGTCCCTACCGTTTTCGATAACTACGGCCATATCTTCATCAATCAAACGTTTCGGACGGGGTTGCAAACCCCGTTCCGCCTGTTTGGTTCGAGTGACAGCGAGAACTGGCGTTGCCTACATGGATGTAGGTAAGGGGCGTGAGCAGGAGCGGAAGCTTTTCCGGCAAACACCTCCCGAACTCGCCGGAAACGCCACCTCGCGCTACACGCTTGGATGGCCTTATTCCGGCCTACATCCGAGTCCGCCATTCCAGCATTCATATCGAAATGACGCTCTTCGACAGACTGATGTATAAAGACGAGCGCAGCACGTGGGAACGAGAGCAAACTCGACCCACACCGCTGTCAGGCCGTAACCGACGCTTCCTCATCGACCCGCTCTATTGCCGCTTTATCCTCGACGCCGGTATTCCGCCAGGGTTTGGCCAGTATTGCCAAAACCAACATCTCAACGCCGAAATAAATCGGATTAGCCAGCGCAGCGCCGATCAAGCCGTAATTTTTCACCATCAGCGGAATGCTGATCGCCGCCGTCACCGCCCCGCATACGCGCCCCAGCAATAACAACCGCGTCCGTTTATTAGCCAGTAGCGGTTGAGCCACCACGGTTCCCAAAGCATGCAGCGCACAGCCGACCGCTATGGCAGGCATTAACTCAACCGCCGAATGATAGGATTTTGCGAGCACCATCGATGCGACCCAGTCCTTGGTAACCAGCAATAGCGACACGCCGACAATCCCCAAAGCAACAACGCAGCCTATCCATATCCACAAGATCCTGAATCCTTCCTTGATCCGGTTTTGGGAACAGTACTGAAAATAAACCGGCTGAAAGGTGCGCAACAAAACCATTGCGCTGCGGTTAAACGCCTCATTGATGATCATGTAAGTCGCCGCATATAAACCCACCTCCGCAGCCGTCATCAAATAGCCGATCACATAGCGATCGCCCAAACCGTTAACCCAGAATATCAATTCCATCGGGATTAGCGGCAAGGCGTAGGCCCACACCTCAGTCCTGAAATTACGGGTGATAATAAGCGGTCTGTTTTTGTCAGGCTTAGCGCCCAACATTAACGACCAAGCCGTATTCGAGACCAGGCTTGCCACGATGTAACCCAGCAACACCCACTCAGCCTTTTGGCCTCCCCACACCACCAACGAGATCGCCAACACGGGGCGCAGGATGCTGTCGCTGGTCTGCCACAGACTTGCGCCGCGCTGTTTACGTTCGCCGATCAGCAACTGAATGCCCAGTTCGCGCCGGACGGTTACGACCAGAAGGACGCCTACCAGCATAAACAACCAAACATCGCTATGCGAAAAATAGCTGTAGGTAACGCCGCCCAGCACCAGCAGGCCTATCGCCAACGCCGTTGCTTTCGCCGTCAGTCTTGTCACAACGCCGTATAAAGCGGCACGTTCCCCTTTATTCAGGCACTCCGGCACTATCCTCATGCCGGCGCAAATAAAAGGGTAGGAAAACAGGGTAACGCCCAGCGCCACAAAACCGTTCAACAAAGCAACTTGTCCGTATATGTCGGGCGTTACCAGCTCGGTCAGGACTCGGGTGCCCGCCAACAACGCAATGGCAGACGCCACTTGTCCAAACAGCGCCCAAAACGCGTCACCGAATAATCGTCTTTCTTTCAATAGTCCGAACATAGCTATTTTCCTTTAAAGACTCGTAGTCATGATCCTAAAACCGCAGTTGGAGCCGATGAAAGCCGTTCGTACCGAGCTTGTCGAAGCATGAACGGCTTTCATCGGCCCACCCCATTTGGTACACAGGTATCTACACAGCTTTTTTGTATTATAAATACAATGGATTGCAAGTCGACCTAGCCCCCTCTCCTGTTGGACGACTGCGAGGATGCAGGAGGTAGAGCAACGCAGGAGCAGTTGCCGAGAGGGTTGGGGAGAGGAGAATAAAAACACCCCTTTATATCCCCCTCATCCCAACCTTCTCCCTCAAGGGAGAAGGAGCCGGTACTTCTGTAGATACCTGTGCCTATGGTGAGTATTCCAGAATCCCGCTCACCCCATCCGACAAGCTCATGACAGGCTTCCGCAAGGCTCTCCTGAGCGGTAGTCGAAGAACTCAGGGTGATCGGGATTTTGGAATACTCAACTGCGTTTTTTAAGTTCATCGCTTGGTATCTCTTTAAATATTTTTGGGTTTTCGTGGATCAACTGATTTTTCTACGATGATGGGGGCCGGTAATACGAGCCCGATACTGCCGGACCGGCCTGCACTGGGATCGAAACCGACTGATACCCGGTGCCTAATACCATTCCCCAGAGATACATCAATATCGCGTTTTGCGGAAAATACTCCCACATGTTGAAGGTCAGCCCGGCAACGAAAATAAACATCACCACCAATCCTTTGTTGGGATGAACAGACGTCCTTGTCGTTGTCCATAAAAAGAAAAGATACGCCAGCAGACCGATCAGGCCGTAACCGTTCAGCAGGTATAAATAAAGGCTGTCGGAATCGAATTGCCCCTTAAAATGTTCCGCACCATAGAGCACATTGATGGTGTTGGAACTCAGCCCCAGCCCCCAACCGAACAACAAATCCGCAGGCCCGTGCATCTGTTCGGAAAACACCCGTTGCCACAGGTCTATGCGGCCGTCTTGAGTCGGATCGGCGTCATCGCGTCCGCTGAGCAAAGGGCTGGACGCCAGCACCAGCGCACCCACCGCAAGGATCGGCGCCGGCATGACCAAAGCCCAGCGATCGCGAGGGCGGAGCACCGCATAAACCTGAAAATAAACCACCAGCAGCGAACTGATGAACGCAGTTCGCGAACCGCTCAACAAGGCCAAAAAGATGCTGGCCGCCACCCACTTTCTCATCCCCGGAACCAGCGAGAACAGCAGCGCGCAAGTCGCCATGGTCGCGCCAAACAGGTTGGGACTGACAAAGGTGCCGAACGGCCGACCGCCGCCCAGGAATGACACTCCGAACAAAGGCGGCGCCCACAACGCCTGGGCTATCGCCAACACGGCCTGGAGCGCAATGTAATAGCGAAGATATTGCGCGAACCGATGGATAACATAGCCGCCCGCGCCCAACCGGCTGGTCACGAATCCGATCAAGGCCAGCGGCAGGTATTCGAACACGCGCAGGCCCGCCATCGGCACCACCAGCGGCAAATCCAGATACAGCGCATAGCCGATCTCAAACAACACGTAGGTCGCAATAACGCCCAAAAAAGCCAACACCGCGCTGGACAACGCCCCGTTCCGCAAGCGCGGTTCGAAAAACGCGTAAGCCACCAACACCGCCAGCATCGCCTCGCGAAGAATACGCAATCCGAAATCCTGCTCGCCGTAAACCTCTTTCACCCCGGTCCAGGCCGACTCGACCTGGGGCAAAGAAGCCAGCGTCGACGCGCTGACCAGCGCGAACAACAGCACCGGCAAGTCTTTTTCGAAGCGTATTTTCATCTTACACTTGTACCTTGTCGTCAATCTCTTCCGCAGATTCCGCACCAGGCAGATAATCACGCTCCTGGCGTTTGCCCAACCAGTCGCCCACCGCCTGATAGCTGGTCGTAAATACCGACGGACCCTTGGGCTCCATGTCGGTACGCTTGTAGGCGTAGCCGTAATAAGGGTAATACGACGATCCCTCTTTCATATCATTGATAATGAAGCCGTTCGGTTTCACGCCGACCTGTTGGAAACGCCTGAAACTGACTTCCAATTCCTGCGCCGTGTAGCGGCCTTCCTTGACCACCAGGAAGGTGGCGTCGGCGTACTTGCCGATAACCGCCGCGTCGGTGGCGCCCAAAATCGGCGGCGAATCGATCACGATATGGTTATAAAAACTCTTCAACTGCTCAAGCGTCTCCTCCAGATTGCCGAGCACCAGCAATTCCGCCGGATTCAGCGCCATACTTCCCCGCGGTATAAAGTCCACTCCAACATCGGGCAGGCTGACGATAACCTCGCCCAGGGTCGCCCGGCCCGCCAACAGGTCGGAAAGCCCCGGCTCCTTGCCGACGGAAAAAGCTTCATGCAATCGGCCGTTGCGCATGTCGGCATCGATGATCAACACGCGTTTCTTGATACTCGCCAACAATGCGGAAAGATTGGTGCTGACAAAGGATTTACCCATGCCGGGCGCAGGGCTGCTGACCATGATGACTTTGCTCGCGTCGCCGGCAAACGTCGCTTCCAGCGTTGTGCGCAGGCCGCGCAGCGACTCCACCGAAATATCGAGCGGGTCCTGGCTGACCAGAATGCCGGGTTCGCGATCCCTGCCCTGATCGATCAGGCGCGCCAACCGACGCTGCTTTTTGCTATGCGGGATGGCGGCAAATAGCGGCAAGCCCACCTGATATTCCAGCAAGGCCGGGTAATTATCGTGGCGCTGCAAGGAGTGTCTAAGAAACACTATCGCAGATCCCGCACTCAAGCCCAGCAAGGTGGCGATGGCTAACAGCAGGCCGGGTTTCGGCCAATACGGTTTTTCCGGAGTCACCGCAAAATCGACAATGCGCGAGTTGCCCAACGAACCGGCCGCGGCAATGCGCTGCTCCTGGGCGCTGTTCAGCAACGACGTGTAAAGCTCGGTATTGACCTGCACATCCCGCGACAGGCTCACAACGTTCTGCTGAGTGCGCGGTAAATCTTTAATGCGTTTATCCAGATTCGCCAGTTTTTGGTCGATGCGTTTGATTTGTGCCTTGGTGGCCATCATGTCCGGATGAGCAGCCTCCAGATGTTGGTTCTGTTCTTCGTACTTCTGTTTGAGCTGAATGCCCAGCGTCTCCATTTCGGAGGCCTGCTTGAGCAGTATTTCAGCCTCGGCGGATATATCGACCGCGCCATGCTGCTGCCTGTAGACACTCAAGCCCTGCTCCGCTTTTTCCAAACGTTCCTTGACAACAGGCAACTGACTTTCCAGAAAACCCAGCTTTTGCGAGGCTTCCGCAGACTCCCAATTGACGGTCGCGTTGACATAAATATTGGCGATGTCGTTGACCGATTTAGCGAGTTGCTCCGGTTCACGGCCCTTGAGTTCGACGCTGAGAATATCGGTATCCTTGGAAACCTCTTTGACCGAAAAAGCCTTTTGCAGGTTTTCGATAGCGGCCAATGAGGTTTTCCGGGTCAACTCGAAATGAGTGCCGGGATGAGCCGCGAGTTCTTCAATTTTAATAACGGCAGGCGCAGTTTCGCCCATGTCGGCGATCAGCATTTCGCCTATCCGGCCTTCGGCCAGGACCTCATCCTTAGGCCCGAGCAAGCGAAAGCGGCCTTCTTCGAGAGCGATCAGGGTAAACGCTTTGCCCAGATAACGATCCGGCACCGTGAAGGTAGCGATTTTCATCTTTTCGCCGCCCCAGGCCCAACGGCTAAATCCCCACCATGAACCGGCAACCCCGTCGTGAGCGTCATGCCTTCGCGCCAGCGTCTCTCCGATAAGGGGGAAATAATTGGGAGAATATTCCACCATCAGGTTCAGGTCATCGACCACCTTGCCGAGCACCGAACGGGAGCGGAGGATTTCCACCTCACGTTGCGCACGGGGATTATCGGCTTCAGTCGCAGCCCCGTTCGCCTCGCTGTGTAGCGGGGCGGCGAGCAGCGCCTTGTTCTTGTCGATCCGCAACAGCGCGTCAGCCTTGTAAGTGCGCGGCGCGAGCATTAAATAGGCCGACGTCACCAGCAGGACAGCCGATAGCGCTATCAGCACGATCTTTCTGCCTTCGATCAGCAGATCGATATAATCGCGAATACTGACGCCCTGCTCTTCAATCCTGGACGGATTCAGCGGCGGGAGCTGTAGAGTCGCTTCATTTTGTGAATACATAATCTTTCATATCCTAATCATGTGAAAAGAAAATTCGAGTCTTGCACACCGTTACAAGCCCATGGTGGCGGCTTTCGACATAACCGACGTGAAAGATGACGGCAGGATTTGGTTGAGAACTCGGGACCACTGGGTCACGCCTGCGGTACTTACGAAAACGGTATCGTGCGCTTGCAAGTGGAACTGGTCCGCTAGAATCAGGGCGTCAGGCGATTTCGCATTCAACTGGAAAATTTCCGGCTTTAGCTCCCCTGTCTTTAGTTCTCCTGTCCGAATCACATAAATCTCTTCCGACCGCGAAGTATTGAAATCAACCCCATAGGCTTTCGCTAGCGCCTGTGCGAGCGTCAATTTTCCCTTGTTGATTTGCAGGGCCTGCTGCTTGCCGACTTCGCCCATTACGAACACCTCGTTGTCCTTGCGGTCGGAGACATTAAGCACGTCGCCGTCCTTGAGCAGCAGGTTTTGCTCAGCGCCGCCCTTTTCGTATAACCTCAGAACATCGATTTTATAGAGCTTGCCATCGCGGGCCAGGGTCACGTTGCTCATATCGGCATCCTCGGTCACGCCGCCGGCGCGGCTGATGGCTTCTGTAATAGTCAATGGCGTCTCCGTCATGGCCTGGATCCCCGGCGTTTTGACCTGACCGACCACGGCTGCCCGATGACTCTGGAAAGACAGCACCCGGACATCAAGTTTGACTTTCTTGAAGTATTTGGAAAGCCCTTGGCTCAATAACTCCCGAACCTCGTTGGCAGTTTTCCCTTTCACCTGGACGTTGCCCACATAGGGGTAATAAAGCATACCGTCATCTTGGACCATCTTGCCCGCCAACTCGGGGTCGATTTTCTCACCTCCCGGATCGTTCAGTTCTGGATGTTCCCACACCGTGATTTGAAGCCTGTCATGCGGGCCAATCCTATATTCGGTCATGGGGACAACCTGAGACGGGAGATCATTGATCTCCTGCCGTTTCGAATTTTCCCGCTCGATAATCAGGTCTGCGGTAATCTGAGAAACCTTCGCCTTTTCCTTGACTAACTTGCCGTCTTTCATCATCGGAACCTCTATATTCGATAACGGGCTGTTGGTCTCCATCTCCATGCCGGGCGTTAAAGAGCAGGCTTGCAGCAGCAAGACCGGTATCAAGGGCATTGTTCTAAACATTATTCTAAACATGGCAAATGTGTTCCTATAATTTAAAAGCGGGCAAAGGACGAAAGGCAAAAGGCTAAGGAGCTGTGTAATTTGGAAATTGGATTTTTTCGCCCTTTGCCTTGCGCCTCAATACGCATTCTTATTGATAAAACCGGTCAACACGGTGCGCAGTGCGATTTCCAGATCGAACCATACCGACCAATGCTGGATGTAATACAAATCGTGTTCGATGCGCCGGTTCAGGTCGGTGTCCCCGCGCCAACCGTTGACTTGCGCCCAGCCGGTGATACCGGCCTTGACCATGTGCTTTTTCATGTAATTCGGCACCTGGTCCTTGAACACTTCGACAAAATCCGGGCGCTCCGGCCTGGGTCCGACCAGCGACATATCGCCGGTAAGCACGTTGATCAGTTGCGGCAATTCGTCAAGACTGGTTTTACGCAAGAAACCGCCAAACCGGGTCGCCCGTTGTTCGCCGGGTTTTGCCCATACCGCGCCGGTTTTGGCTTCTGCATCCACCGGCATCGAGCGAAACTTCAGCATCGTGAACGAACGGTTGTTCCAGCCGACCCGTTCTTGCCGGTAAAATACCGGGCCTTTTGAACTCAGCTTGACGCCGATAGCGATCACTAACAGCAACGGACTGATCAGAGCCAACAGGATCAGCGCAAACAACCTATCCATAACTTCCTTGATATAGCGGTTAATGCCGTGCAACGGAGAAACCGAGAAGTCCAAAGTCGGAATACCGGCCACCGTGTTCAAGCTGAGGAATTTACTTTGCTTGAACGCGAAACAGTCGATAACCAGTCGGATACTGACCGGCAGATGGCGCAGTTGGTATTGCGCACGTTCCGCAAGCGATTCGCCGGGGAACGCAATCCATACTTCGTCAATGGCTTCCTTGGCGACGATGGCAGCGAGGTCGTCCAATCCGCCGAGTCGCGGCAGAGAAAAATCATCCACCAAATGCCGGTTTTCGGACCGGGCATCGACATAACCGATCACTTGCAAACCGGCCCAGGATGATTGGCTCAACTGTCGGCTAACCGCAACGGCCATCTGGTTTAATCCGACCAGGACGATACGCCCCTGAGACCAGCCGCGAGCACGCAACCATTGCAACATATGGGAAAGCAAGCTACGGGCGGTGAGCACGAATAACAAGCCCAGCACCCACCAGGTGACGATCCAGCGATAACTGGAACCGAACCAGAAATGCAAACGAATCAGCGCAACAATGGAGATAACCGACACGATGGCCGATACCCAAGCCCTGACGATACGCGGAATTTCCCCGCGCATCGCGTCATTGCGCCAGGGGCGGTAAACCTGGCCGATTTCGAAAAAGATGATGGCCGCCAAAATACCCAGGGAGACCACTATGCGGTAGTCCTGATCGATGACAAACTGGCGAAGCCATAAATAATGGGAGACCCAAGCGGCGCCAATGAGCATGGCTATATCGATAAACCGCAGCAACAGGATCACCGTGTGTCCATATTGCTTAAAGAGCCCGTTGAAGATGTTCCCTATACCGAGTGGCATATTCGTTAACCCCCTATTTTGTCTGTATCCAATGATGAACGGAAAAAACCGTCCATCCCCAAAGTCATCGCAACCGGCGTTACGCGCAGGTCGCTACGTTTGGATAAAGGTTACAGAAGCAAGATGAGGGGAATCCTGTGGGTTTAATTAAAATCAGATGAAGATCTGAATGGTTTCAGGAAGGGAGCAATAGCGTGCCGTTGTCGGATTTTTACCCAAAGCGGCTATTGACTTGCGTAGGATGCTGTCGACGCAACGAGGCGCATCAATCGCGAACGTTGCGCTTCACAGCAGGAATCGGTCAATATCGAGTGATCCGTGAAACACACACAAAATATCAATTCTTTTTGAGCTTTTGATTAAATACGTAATTCGGTAATGTCCGTACAACAAATGCGAATATCGCCGTCGGATTCTTTGCGATACAGATAGCCGATTTCTGGGAAATCGCGTCAAAGCTGAGCTTTTGCATAAATACCTGAGACAACATTTGCGGCTGCGTCCGGCTTGTCTTGGATAATATAGTCATAAATATCCCACAGCCATCGCTCGGCCTCCGCAGTCCAGTTTATTTCTGCCATGTGAGGATTCGATGTTCCATTTCTTCGTTAGAAATTATTCGACCTTCGCGGGAGTCTTTTAAACCGCGTTCTACCATGCGCGAAAAAGCAAGCTCCCGCAAAATTTCATCAAAGCGGCTGTCGTCAGGCTGAGCTTGAACTATTTCAGAAACCCTTTCTTTGACTGTTGACATAATACCCCCCTATATTTGGTCGTAAGAAAATGCGATAGACAATCCGTAGGGTACGCATTGCGTACCCTACGGAACTATAGCCTCTCAAGAAAGTGGCTATCAGTTTCTAAATCCAATAAATCCATTAAATGGTTGTCTGTAATTCTTTGCCTTAGCCCAATTTTAAATGTAGACCCTGAACAATAAAAAATATCCAGATGGTTTAATGGATGCCTTTGACCATTCACATGTTTATCATCATAATCATATCTAATATAACCGTCTTCAAATAACAATAACTCTTTAAGCAAAGACCAAAACCCACTATTGTAGTCTTCAATATCAGCTACAGGATCCGCAAATTCCAGTACATGATCTGAACTCAGAAGTACCTCAGATGCTAATAAACCAAGTACGTCAGATGTTACTTTATTGTCGACTTTATTGCCGTTCTTTGATTGAAAGGACAAATCCTTATTCGCATGAAAAACCAAGAACGGAAAGTTTATTGAAAAAAATTTATCTTCTGAGAAAAAAAACAACCTACTCATCTTCGATACACGCAGAACGACTTTCCCTTTGATTCGTTCACTATCCAATTTATCGTCAACAAGTATTATTTTTATAATTTTCATGAGTAATTCAATTACTTGAATCTTGTCCCTTAAAGGAGAAAATATCCATTTAACTTGCCTTTCATCAAGATCGAATTTAAAGGACTTCAACTCCATTCTCTCCGCATGTTCTTATAGTTGAATTCAATGATCCTTCTAATATGGCCGCTATCGAAATCCTCACCAACAAGTTTTTTCACCGCGTCAAATAGGGGCTGTCTACAATCTGACTGCACATCGAGTTCATCAAATATTGACGTTATAAAATCATAATATGACATACTGCTATTGCTGTATTTAATAGTAGTCTTGATTTTTTCTCGCTCTTCTTCGGAAGGAGCACTGACCTCTATGTACCCATTTTTATTAATCCCTTCCAATCCTTGTTGAATCTGCCCTATCAGAGACTGATTATTTATCTGAGAAATTAACAGGTAAGTTTTTATGAACGATCTAGTTAGCATCATATACAAGGCATTCCTTGATCCAGGTGTATTACTAATACGATTGTTAACGCAGATTACAAACGGAAACTCTAATCCTTTTACATTATTCTTATTGCTTATAAATAGAGTATCTTTTATCTTGCGTCTTGTTTCATACGCTTTGTTAACATTCCAACCAAAATTTCTTGGTATGGACTGTTCAAGCGCATCGGCCACTAAATATGTTTCGTTGCCGTTTTCTGTGAAAATGATGCCTATATCATCAGCTAATACCGTAGGGTTATTTTTTCTTATATCCTTAATTATGGTCAATATTCGCGCCTGAACGTCACAACCTGTGCCGCTACTAGTCAGAACTAGCTCCACGCTATCAAAATTTTCGCTACCTAGATCTTCAAACCTCCTAAGAGGCTCTCTTTTTAGCCTATAGCGAGTATCATTGCTGACTTTATTTATAAGATATCCGCATGCCGTCCACTCACGGTCCTCTAGCCAACGCAATTTTTTTGTTTCGAATAGCCCCATACCTAAAGAGTGTGCGAACATTAATGTTCTAGGATCTGTTCTGTAACATTTACTTAGTAGAAAGTCCGGTTCAATATTGCTCACAATATTCTCATCGAATATGCTTTGAAATATATCCCCCGCAATATATACCGTAGATTTAGTTACTCGCTCACATAAATCAAAAAATGATTGTGGGAAGTCTTGGCTTTCATCAATCAGCATATAGTCAAATGCAAAGTCTACTTCATTTTTCTCTTTGATTTGCTCTAAGGCCAACCTACATGCTGTATCAAAACTCATTGAATAGCTGTATCGGTAAAATGTAAGGCCATAATGCTCACAAATATATCGATAAGCGCCGGAATCTTCGTCTATTAGAGAACCCCAGGCATGTACGCACCAAAGGCGTTCATTCCACTTGATTTGCTGCTCGACCTTCATGAAATTGAAGAAATCTGGAATTCTCTTTTTTATATTGTCTGCCAAAATTTTGTTGTGGCAGGTAAACATTATCTTGCTATTTTCAGACCCAACATATAGTTCTTTTAATTTATGTAGCAATAGTTCAGTTTTTCCGGTGCCAGACAATCCTTGTATTCTAATAACAGGATTTGTAATTTTCTGGTACACGAAACGCGTTTGATCTCCATCGAAAAGTAGAATTTTCTGTTTGACTTTATCCAGCAAGTTATCGGGGACACTTCCTTTTACTTTATCAATATCATTAATACTTCCCGTTAATAATGATATTAAAAGTTCGCAAACCTTTTGGCGATCTCCGGCATTGATGTAAGTTTTAGCCAGCAAATTTTCCAATGAAAAAACTGCTGGATCATATTTAACCTCCTCAATTAGATCATCTCTCCAAGAGCGGGGGCGACCAATAACTTGTTTATAACGATACTTATCGGAAATGGAGCCCAAATCCTCAATGAAATCTTCAATATATGACTCAAAGCTACCAACAGCCTCACCGAAGTTAATAAATATTATTTTGTGCCTTGGAATTAAAAGAACTAATCCGTCCTCATAGTCATATGAATATTTGTTGTCACCAAGCGGTTTGTTGATTATGTAGACCTGTTTTTTTTCTTGATTTGAATATTTATCCACTTGATCGATGAGGATATGGTTTTTATCGTTTTTTTCTGCTTGTAAAAAGAAAAAACTGCTTGTCATGCTTGTCATGCTTGTCATGTTTCTATCCATTTAGGAATTAATATTTTCTTACGTACAAATTAATTAGTTTGCGAGTATTGATCACTTTCCAGCTGGCTAGTTATGCAGCCCTGAATTCAATCTTTTCAACAGCATCAAGATTAACTGTTTGCCTAGCATGATAATCGAACACGGTAAGGCGCAATAAGCAATAGCCGTATGTACCGGATGAGATACGCTGCTTATCGCTAATCCAACCAGACTACTGCATCAGGTTCCGCTACTTGGCATGACCCTGTCAAATGGGTTCAGCATCCCAACGTCCAAACAACGAGATCAAGTTAAGTGAGCGGGTTCCCCATAGATGCCAGAATATTTTTAATATTCTGTGCCGAATTGAAAATAAACAGTATTTCAACGACATCGTTTCTTACTCTATAAAAACTCACATAATTTTTATAGGGCAAACTCCTGATCTCGATTTTTGCTTCCATTTCTTCATAAACCTTACCCGCCAACGGAAAAACAGAGAGCGTTCCAGTTAACGACTCTACGATTTCTTCGATAAATGTTTCTGCCCGAACCGGACTGTCCAAAGCGATGTATTCGGCTATATTAAGCAAGCATTGATCAGCGCTTTCAGTTAATACAATTTTATGTATTTTCATCAAAAAACTAACTAGCGGCTACTGCTAACCTGGCTCTTAACTTTGTCTTCAGGTCGTTTATATGTTCCTGGTTGCATTCGGTTACGCGGCCCGCTTCTGCGTCGGCGATTCCTGAAATAATTCCATTATGGATGTCTTTTTTAAAGGCTTCGCTTACTTGAATCAAAGCTTCAACATCATGCATTGAAAAAAATATCCCTATTGGACGCTCTCTTTTGGTAATCATTACCGGTTCTCTTTGCGCCGAATCCAAAAAGCTACCGAATGCGTTTTTTGCTTCTTTAGCTGAGATGGTTTTCATGTTCATAGTTCCTATGGTTAAGAATTACATAGCGGCCATTATAGCTACTTTGCAATAAATCCAAACGCATTTTCCGTATATATAACATAGGTAAAATGCTGTGCTGTCGTCTCCTGAAAACGAACCGTTTTAAGCATCAATACCGGGCCAGTCGTTCATACTCGGCGCGCGCAAGCACATAAACAGGGCTGGCGGAGACCGGGATGTCCGCGTTCCCGGAGGCATCAACCGTCAGTTCTTGAACATGCCCCACCACATCCACCAGCACCCAGGGTTTACCGGGAACAAGCTGCTGCCGCCAATTGCCGACTGCCTCATCGGTCCGCCAAATCATCAAGGTTTCGCCGAAATAAGCCGCCTGGATATTGGCGTCCTTGGTATCGAAGGCTTTATACGGCAGGCCGTCGATTAAGGCGCTTGCGGTATAGAGTGCCGCCTCGCCGGGCTTGTGGCCCATCGAGTAATCCCAGATCCGGCCATAGGCTAGGTCGTATTCGTGACCGATACAGAAAGCTATGCCCAAATAGTCGCTACGGCTGTTGACCCAGGCGATCATTTTCGCGACCTGCTCGGCCTGCCAGCGGCGTCCGGTCAATCCATGCATCGCCTTGGCACCCGTTTCTCCCAGCCAGAACGGCAAGCTGTTTTTCCGGCCCAAGCTGGCATAAGTAGCCAGCACGCCACGTTCATCCTCGTTTTCGCCGTTGCCGATCGGGCCTCCGAAACGTGGCGCTTGCTGAGGATAAGCATGGATATCCCAGGCATCCTGATAACGGTCCAGGCCCAGCTCCAACACCTGTTTGAACCACTGCCCTGCCCCCTCCTTATCGCCCGGCCGCACCAGACTGCCGCCGACGTAATGGGCATCGCTACGCTGCTTGTGTACCTGTTCATATTCCCATTTGGCGCGTTGCACCCAATGCGCGGGCTCGCGTAGTTTTTGCCATTCGGCATCCGAGCGAATATCGATCTCGTTGGTCGATTTGAAGAAACGGGTAAATGCTGAAGCCGTGTCGATGAAGTTTTGCCCGTCTGCCGGATTATCGTTGAGCCAAGTACTGTCGCCCGAGGAATCGGCGAACAAGACTAATCCACGTTGCTTAGCCTGCTCCCATTTGGCCCGATACTGCGGATCGAAGCCCGGATAGCTGCCATAGCTTTTGTAAATCCCCATCCGTTCCAGCCAGGAGAAATACCCGCCATCCTGCTTGAAGCTCTTGTCCCCGTCGGCCAAGGCGTAATAGTCGTTGCTCCATAGTTTTTTCTTGTCCAGCCTGTGCTTTTGCTCGGCAGCTCCGCCCACGACTGAGAAGCCGTCGGCGGGATAGTTCATGATCAACTTGCCGTCAGGTGTATATAAGGAAGAATAAACGGCGTAGTAGCCGGGCTCGCTAACCTTGCCGAAATCCACTTCGGCTTCACCGGGAAACAAGCCGGTTATTTCCTGAGCCGCGACCTCGTTGCCGCTGTAGTCAACCAGTCGCAGACGCAGTTTTGCCGGAAAGCGCGGCAACGGTGCTGGCAAGCCGGTTTCCTCCAGAATCGGATGCCAGCGCATATCCACCCGCAGTTTGAGCGGGTCGCCCGGATGAGGCAGATTGGCCGGACCGTCCACGAAGATCAAAGGGCGCAGCTTGGCGGCGATGCCGTTAAGCGCCAGATCGGCGGCGGGATCGGTCGGTTGCGTCTTGATCGAATCCAGTGGCTTGCCGGTCGGATCGGTGAATAAGCCAGCAAAGTAGAACCGCTGGCCTTGGTCATGCTGCATCACCAGCTTGACCAGCAGGCTGTGCCATCCGGGCGACAGTTCCAGCGTCGCGAGTTGCGGCGCTTCGGGGCGAGTCGACAACGCGGTAGCCACCAGTCCTTCGGTAGTCAGCCCCTTTAGCAGTTTTTTTACTTGCTCGCCGGGAGATGACGAAAACCCGGATGGCGGATTCGGGTCATCAGCCAGTTTGAACGGCTTTCCATCCAGCCAGCCGCCGGTTTTGATACCGGATTGTTTCAGATGCAGCAGCGCCTGTGTGGGCTGATCGACATGCAGGTACAGCTGGGCATAGCCGCTGCCGCGCGACCAGCCGTAGGCATGTTGGGTGCTGGCCTCAATATCTGTGATGCCATTGGCTTGCGTCGGCTCAACACGCCAAGCCCGCATTTCCCCGCCCATCATTTGCAGGCTGAGATAGGGTTGGCCGGGATTCGGGCGCAACACGGACTCGCTATCCAGCCCGAAAACCGACAGGCCCGATAAACCGTCCTGCAAACCGCCCACCAGCCAGGCATCCGGTATGCCTCCCTTAAGCGGCTTAGCGGTTTCGCCAGCGACCGCAGGCGGCGTGGGCATCATGCCGCCTTTGGCCGGATCGGCAAGAAATCCGGCTACGTCCTGTTCGCTATTGGGCTGGGCCAAAACGCCGAGGATGCCGTAATGATCGTCGGTCATCAATGCGGCAGGCAGTGCCGGGAGATTCAAGCTGCCGGACAGCGCTTCGGCTTCAGGCCCTATCAGATAGGAGACCGACAGTTTTTCATAACTTGGGCGCGCGGCATCGGAAGCCAAGCCGCGAAACAGGACTTCATCTTTTCCGCCTTTGCCGTCGAGCACAATCAGACGGCGATTCGCGGCAGGCACTGCCTTGGTCAGCGCCAGAAAGCGATTTCTGGCTTGAGCCTGAGCGGCGGTCATCCAATCGCCCAGCGGCGTCTCCAGTTTCAGCAGGAAGGCGTCGAAGACTTTGGCCCCGTCCGCCTTGCCGGTGTTGTTGATTTCCAGCCAGCGATCGCCCGGCAATACGGTGACGGTAGCTGCGGCTTGCAACCACTGATATTCCCAAGGCGTGGTGTTGGTCAGGGAAAAATCGCCGCGTGTCGCCAGCTCATCGGGCTTTGCTCCGGCCTTGACCGTGAAATTTTGATTAACCTGGGAGACCTCGCCGCCGCTTTTGTAGCGGGCATAAAAACGGTACTGTCCCGGAGCAATTGCCGGGTTCAGTTCAAAACGAAAATTCGCGCCCCAGCTTCCGAAACCTGGGTGAAAAACCTGGACTTCGTCCTTTTCGGTCAATACCGACTCGGCACCGGGGCCTGCCGTGGCCGTGCCCAGTTGGACTTGCAGCGCGGGATCTTTTTCCATGGCTGCAAGTGCAGGCGCTTTGCCCAAGTCCAGCAACACCAATGGACTGTCTGCCGTACCGCTCGTCGGCAGAGCGGACAATGGCGAGGCTAACAGGAAGGCGTCGAAAACTTTGGCATCATGGCCTGCGCCGCTATCCCGCACTTCGATGACGGCATCGTCGGCCTTAAGGCTGACCGGCGACTCGGCGGCTATCCAGGCATAATCCCAACCCTTGGGCTTCATGGACAGCGTAGCGCGCAACTCCAGCCGGGATGGATCGGGTCCGGCCCAGACTTCGAACGATTGTACGCAGACATTGGGATCTCCGCCCTGCCGCCACCGAGCCCAAAAGGTATAGGGCTTGGCCGGGAAACCGGGTTTGACCTTGAATCGAAAGCTGACTTTCCAGCTGCCGAACCCAGGGTGCAAAGAGCTTATTTCATCTTTATCGACCTGAATCGACGCGTCTCCTTCGTGGGCGTAGACTTCGCCTGCAAACACCCGCGTGGTCTTATCGCCTTCGCCGACCGACGGCGGCGCACTGCCCAATTCGAGCAGCAGCGCCGGCCTCTCGGCTGTGCTTTGTATGGGTAATCCAGAGAGTACAGCGGCGTTGGCAACCGACAACCCGGACAACGCAACCAACACCGTTTGCAATGTAAAAAGAAATAAAATCAATGGCTTCATGACTATTCAAAATGGGGTTATGGATAAACTGACGAAATTATTCTTTGCGTGCATAGGTATCTATACAACGCGTCATTCCTGCAGGGATGACGTTAATACAATTTGCGTAATATCTATTAAAGCGAACGTTTACTTTGAATTTAAACAATACTTTTAATCACACCCGACAAGCTAGTGATGCGACACTTGTGTGTATAATAACGACTATTAAGCCGAGCTAGCCAGCAAATGTATCAGATGCATGTTTGGACTTTTCGATGCCCGAATCGGGTTCCCGTGCAGCGCGGCGTCATGGATGGATTGTTGTAGAAAGGATTACTTTTAACAATTAAATACGGAGATCCATGAAGGAGCTTATTCCCAACTTTATTCTGGATATTTTCAGAAAACCGGATTTGTCGAAACTGTGGTCGAAACTGTGGTCGAAACTGTGGTTGAACCAAGGGGGGCGATTTGCGTCTCTTTGCGACCGGATGACATTCAAAAATATTTTATCGCTAAAATCACTGATTGTTCTG
Organism: Methylobacter tundripaludum SV96; assembly: GCF_000190755.2. Classification (GTDB taxonomy): domain Bacteria; phylum Pseudomonadota; class Gammaproteobacteria; order Methylococcales; family Methylomonadaceae; genus Methylobacter_A; species Methylobacter_A tundripaludum. The sequence goes on from NZ_JH109153.1 coordinate 519,210, forward strand.
GGCTTTGTGGTTGCCGTTATTCCGCTTTTTTTGGCCGTCATGTACGCCGCTTTCGGCATGCGCGAAACCTCGGCATTGGGCAGGACCATCAATTTCCAGGTCTTCGAACAGACCAAGGCCGTACGCCTGGTTTTGCAAAAAACTGCCGATATTGAGCGAAAAGCCAGACTATTCGTGCTGCTGTCCGATCCGGCCGTACGTCAGCCTTACGAACAACAATCGTATGAAAGTACCCGGGCCTCATTCAAACAAGCCTTGAGCGCGTTGCTAAAACTGCATGTCGATAACAAAATCGCCCTGTTGGTCAACGAATTATCGGAAAAGGAAAACCTGATTTATCAACAAATCATTGGCTCGGCGAGCGAGAATAATCTCAAACTGCCGGTCGATGAGGCGTTTCAGGGACTGCGCGAGTCCTCCGCCAGCCTTTCGCGCGAATTCGAGAGCTACGTTGATCATGAATTCAACGAATTGCGCCAGCAATCGGAATCCCTTGAACAAGGGCTGTTAATCAAGGGCGCGGTTCTGTTGGCCGTCTCGTTTATCTTCATCGCAATACTGCTGGCGGTAGTTTCGCAGTCAATGCGGCAACTGAATACCTGCATCCGCCGTCTGGGTTCGAGGGAACTCGAAGAGCCGATTGACATTACCGGCCCTTCGGATTTGCGCTATCTGGGCAATCGTCTCGAATGGCTGCGAACCCATTTGATGGAACTGGAAGCTTCGAAACAGCAGTTCATGCACAATGTCGCCCGCGAGATCGACCTGCCGTTGGAGAGTATCCGCGAAGGCGCGGAACTGCTTGCGAACGAGGCGGCTGAGGAATCGAGCAATGCACGGCAGGACATCGCACGATTACTGTGCAACAATGTCGACAAGCTGAAAACAGTGTCCGATGAATTGGTTCGTTATAGTCAGATCAACGCGCAGCCGGAAACGAACCGCAAGCAAACCGTCAATATGAACGACCTGCTTGAGTCGGTCATCAATGATTGTCAACCCCGTCTACAGGCCAAATCGATCAGCTTGAAAAAGCTGGTCAGGCCGGTCGAGATTTCCGGAATCCACGATCAGTTGCGAAGCATTATCGAACAGTTAATGTCGAATGCGGTGAAATATTCGCCGACGGGCGGCGAAATACGCATCATGCTTCGCGATTCGGGCGCGCAACTGGAATTGGAAGTTGAAGATGAGGGTCCGGGTATCGATCCCAATGAACGTTCGCATGTATTCGAGCCCTTTTTCCGCGGCAAGACCGCCCAACCCGAAGAGAATACAGAAGGTCCGGGATTGGGGCTTGCCATTGTCAGGGAATACGTCACCAACCACCAAGGCAAAGTCGATATTATCGACGCAAGACAAGATCAACATGGGGCCCGCATCCGCGTTCAAATACCGCTAACCGGAAAGGCCTAACCAATACGGAACACAACTATCTATGCTGTCATTACTTTCTATTCGAAACACAGGCTTAGCGCTAAGCCTTTTACTGCTGGCCGGATGCGCCGAGTTCAATGCCGGTTATAACGGCTATCCAAACCAGTATAAAGACCCTTATGCGCAGTCGGATTTTGACGAACTGCTGGCTTTCGGAGCCAACATGGCCAAAATATCGCCCTCGTCACGCGCCGAGGTGTGTCGCACCTTGCTAAAACGCCAAAAAAACCCTCCCGGAGCAGGAATACACTTGCACCTGATGGTCGGTCGCTTACTTTCCGATAGCTGCGGTGAAATCCCCAGAATTCTGGACGGGATAAACGCTATCCCACCCGGAAGCCTGCCCGATGAACGGATGCAGCGACTTGTCGCTATTCATACCGAAGCCTTAAAACGTTTACAAAATGTGTCGAGAAAACCCGGTACGCTGGAACATAAACAAAAAACAGTCCAATCTGTACCGGAGTCGAAGGATACAAACGAATCGAAGAAGGATGAAAACCGCTTACTGCGCGAAAAACTGGAAGCCATCAGATCCATGGAGAAACACCTGGACGAAAGCGGCGACGCAAACTAGAACTCATGTTTCGTTTCCGCTTGGCTGTTGCTATCGTTGTTTCGTTCTGCTTTGTCTTGTTATTAGGATTCGCACTGTATTGGGGTTCGAACCAGGTTGCCCGGCATTTTCAGCGCAGCCAGATGGCCTATGAGGCTTTCGATCGTTATGAACGATTATCCCAAGAGGCTTATCGCCACTTCAAACAGCGGATGGATAGACTGATCACCGCCAGCCCGGCGGCGGAAGCCGGTGTGGAATCATCCAAACATCGTCTCTACGAAGCGATGCAGGAGCTTAGAAATACTGCAGTAAAAACACCGATTGCGGAAAGTCATACTGAAGATTGGCAGGATAAACCCGCCGAACTGGAAAGAGTTGCCCATTTCACCGCCTTCCTCGATTCCAGCGAATATCGATTCGACGAAGTCGAGCGCTTGCGTCAGCAGGGGAAGAATGAAATGGCGGTGCAAGCGCTGTCGAAATTCTCGGAAGAAGAAATCGACGGCAAATTCCAGCCGCTGATCGATGCCGCCATCAACGCCGAACGGGAAAAGGCCGGACAGGCCAAGCAAGAACTGGAGGATTTGGTAGCTCAATCGCGTTGGATCGCCATCCTGGCATCATTGACTGCGGCGATATTCAGCCTCACGTCCGGGGCATTACTGCTTCGCGGCGTCAGGAAGCCTATCGAAGCGCTGATGAAAGGTACCGACGAGATAGCCTCCGGTAATTTGGATTATCGTATTTCTCTGGATACCCGCGATGAATTCGCCTATCTTGCCAGCCATTTCAATCAAATGGCGCAGGAACTGGGACTTCAGCAAAATAAACTGCGCGAAGGACGCGTCGTGCTGGAGAAAAGAGTGGCCGAACGTACTTTCGAACTTCATCAGTTAAATGAAGAATTAAAACGCATGGACAACGAGCGCCGAGAGTTTTTAGCCGACATCAGCCACGAACTGCGCACCCCGATTACCGTCATTCGCGGGGAAGCGGAGGTTACTCTACGGGGCCAGGATCGCGAAGCCGAAGAGTACAAGGATGCTTTACATCGCATCGTCGAACTGGCGATGCAATTGGGAAAATACGTCAACGATCTGTTGTTTCTGGCCCGAACCGAAACCGCCAATCTCCAATTTGAATGGGATAGCGTGGACCTGGCCGAACTGGTGGCCGGAGCCGTCGAGAATTTTCAAGTGATGGCCGAGGAAAACTCGATTTCGGTTTCCCTGGATGCGCCGACCGAACCGGTGTGGGTGCGCGGCGACAAACAGCGGCTTCGACAGGTGCTGTTCATTCTTGGCGACAATGCCTGCCGATATTCGACCCCTGGAGGACACATCGCGGTCGCCTTACGGGTGGACGGTGAAATGGCAAGTTTCAGCCTCACGGATCAAGGCATAGGCATACCGGCACAGGATTTGGAGCGTATTTTCGACCGCCATTTCCGCAGCCGGAATGCCCTGGCTTCGCGAGACGATGGAAAGGGTCTGGGCTTGCCGATGGCCAAGTCGATCCTGAAAGCACACGGCGGAAGCATCAAAGTAACCAGCATTGAAAATTCAGGCTCGACGTTCACAGTAACGCTCCCGCTGATTTCGATAGAACAGGATAGCAAGCAGATAAATGAAAAATAACTTAACTACACTAATCTAATGGATACCGGTTACATGCGAGTTCTGCTAGTGGAAGACGATGAGCGGATTGTCGATTTTGTTCAACGAGGTCTGAAGGCCGAAGGCTATGCCGTGGAGGTGGCCCGTAACGGGCTGGATGCGATAGCGCTGGGTAGCGCGGGCAAGTTTCAAGCCATTATTCTGGATCTGGGCTTGCCTGATCTCAATGGCCGACAGGTTTGCGAGCGCTTGCGCGACGCCGGCGTCGGCACCCCGATTCTAATGTTGACGGCCAGGGACACCGTGCAGGATAAGGTGACCGGCTTGCGCTCAGGCGCCGATGATTATATGACCAAGCCTTTCGCGTTTGAAGAACTGCTTGCTCGAATCGAAGCGCTGATGCGTCGTCGTAGCGGCGAAATCAAATTGGAAACCAAAGAACTGCAGGTAGCCGACCTCCTGTTGAATGGAGAAACCCATGAAGTAAGACGTGGAGAAACGCTAATCGAGCTAACTCCGAAGGAATTTGCCTTGCTGGAATGCTTTATGCGCATGCCCGGCAAGGTGTTGAGCCGCACCCGGATACTGGAGCAGGTATGGGGCTACAGCGCCGACCCATTGACCAATGTGGTGGATGTCTATATTCGCCAGTTGAGACGAAAAATCGATGACGATTATGAGCTAAAACTGCTCAAGACTGTCCGAGGATTCGGCTACAAATTGGATGTCTCCTGAAAAGCCGTGGAGCAACCGGCTCTAAACCCTAAAAAATACGCTTTTCAATAGCTGTCATTTTGGCATGCATCAGGTGCTACATTACATATCCATTGAGTTATATGCGGCGCAGAACATTGGGTCGAGCATCAAACGGCTTTTCTGCACCGTTAGGACTTGGAAAAATTAATCCGTTGCATTCCGGCTTTGTCCGCCGGAAGCATAAACCAGGGTTGCTGCGGATCGCAGCAAGGTGGCTCGGCTGTCGATTTCGGTATAACGGGCGCGCGCCAAATCCTTTTGCGCGGAAAGCAGTTCTATCACCGTGGAAAAGCCGTGGGTATAAGATTCTTGTGTGGCCGCATAGGATTCTTCGGCAGCTTTCAACAAGGCTAACGCAAACTCGCGTTTTTCCAGCGCGGTTTTGGTATCGGCATAGGCTTTCCAGATATCGCGCATAATTTCCAGACGCAAGGCCTCAAGTTGGGCCTTGGAAGCCTCTTTCCTGGCCTCTGCTTCATGCACGGCATTGCTGCGCTCAAAGCCATCGAACAAGGTCCATTCCATGCTCAGCATCGCTGTACCGACCAGATTGCTCGCCGAATAACTTTCATTACCGGGTGGATTGGTATGCACATTTCTCCAGGCTTGATTGCCGAGACTGCCTCCCAGGGAAAACTTGGGCCAGAATTCGGCCCTGGCCTTCTTCACTTCGGCTTCGCGCGCACGTAATTCGGCAAGGCGCGCCATCAGATCGGGGCGTTGCTCCAATGCCTGATCGACAATTTTTTCGACCGACTGCACCAGTCCTGCCGGTAAAGGCAGCTTGCTCAAGTCTATCAGTTGCAACGAATAAGAAGGCGAAATACCCAAGCTCGAAGTCAAATCGGCATGTGTCTGAATCACCGAGCTGCGTGTATCTTGCAGGTCATAACTGGCTTTCGCCTGCTCCTGAATCGCCAGCAATAAATCGGGGCGTGTCGCCAGACCTTTTTCGAGTTTCGCCTGAACCGAAGCGGAACCGGCCCTTGCGGCCTCAAATGTTTGCTCCGCCGCCGTTACCTTGGCCAGGGCGGCCTGATAAGCAAAAAAACCGGTTGCAACCCGATAGGCAATTTCCTGATGTTTGCGGTTGAAGGCAAAATTAGCGGCGCTCAAGCGCTGTGCGCCCGCATCGACCATGGCTTCCCTGCGTCCGAAATCGAACAATGTCCATGCCAAATTCAAACTGCCCAAAGAGGAGTAACCATGGCTTACCAACGCGCCTCCGGGGATGGGGAAGCTATTTTTGAAATATTGCCCGAACGCCATAGCCGTCAGAGTCGGGTACCAGGCACTGCGATTCATTTCGAGCCGAGCGGCGGCGGCTTTCGCCTCCTCCCAGCTCACTCTTGTTTCCGGGTTAGCGTGCAAGGCCAGGTCGACCAGCGCAGGCAGGTCGTAGGTTAGCTTGGTATCGATCGGGCTTTCTTCATGCGAACGGCTGGATAGCGGGGGCGGCTGCGTGCCGGTTGTGGCCTTGGTCTGGTAATCATGCCAATCAACGGCATGGTCGGCCGGGGCCGCCGCATAGGGTTCATCAAACTGCACCGCGCTCGGCGGCATGCAGGCTGTCAATGCCATCGCGGCCGGCACAATCGCTCGGCTTATACCTCGCGGCAGATAGGACAACAATGTTAGCAAGTTATCGCACTTACTGCGCCGCAACTTTTGCAAATTTAAACCACCTTATTCAAACGTCAATTTAGTTGCAGAATGTCCCTATTTTCGGAAACTTGAATGAGTTGGTTGACAATAGGGGCTTCAAATACCAGAATCCTGATCAGCTACACTTTAGTTAATGCCTTTAATTTTTACAACTTAAAGATTTATTAATGACCTGATCAATCTTAAAAAAACGTCGCCAAAAATAAATCTAATGGTCATACGAAAATTATTTAAGTTCAGTTTCTCCGCTCAGGCGCAAATTATGACCTTCATAACGAGATTACGAAAAACGGCTTTCCCGGTTATTTTTGCGTTTTTTCTGACGGCTTGCGACCCGATGCTGAGTATTCAGGGTTCGTTCTGGCCTGCCTGGATTATCTGTATCCTTGCCGGACTGATGGCAAGCATGGTACTGATGTGGCAATTGGTGCGACACCGGCTGGCGCCGTATCTGGGGCCGCCGCTGTTGATTGCGCCGAGCCTGTGGGCGCTATGCACTTTTGTTATCTGGTTGTTATTTTACTCGACGTAAACACGGGCGCCGTCCATCATGGAAAACAGTCAAACTGATAATCACGCTATAAATTTTAAACGCCGCATGATGCTGGGACGCATCATCGGAACGTTAATCGTGCTGGGCGCACTCCTGACCGGAGCGCTGGTCTGGCGCATCAACTATCAGCATCCCCGCACCAATGATGCGATGGTGCGGGCCAACATCGTCGGCATCGCGCCCGAAGTGAGCGGCCGTATCGTGGAATTGCACGTTGAAGACAATCAGTACGTCAAGCAGGGCGATCTGCTATATGTGATCGATCCCCGCCCCTATCAGGCCAAACTGGCCCAAGCCAAGGCGGAATTGCTGGTGGCCGAAAAAGATGTGGATTCACGGCGCGCCTCCAGCGGCTCCGCCGAACTGGCCATCGAACGACTGGAACACCAACGCGCCGCCGCCGAGGCTGAAGTCAGCAGAATTGAGGCCGAGGATGAATATCTGCATAGCTATCTGGAACGCCTTGAGCCCTTGGCGGAGAAACAATACGTAACGGCAGACCAGCTCAAGCAGGCCCGATCCAAGTACGCCGCGTCGCGCGCTGAACTGGCGGACGCCCGGGCCAAGGAACTTTCGGCCCGGAGCGCGATAGACGAAGCCAAAAGCGATAGCCGCCGCGCCGTATCGTTGATCGCCCAGGTCGGCAACGTCAATGCCCGCATCGAAGCGGCCAAAGCGGTCGTTGCCGCCGCCGAACTGGACGTCGAATATTGTTCGGTGCGTGCGCCTTTCGATGCCTACGTCACCAACCTGAATACACGCGAAGGCGAATACGCCAAGACCGGAACGCAAATGTTCGCCCTGGTCGATGACCGCCACTGGTACGCCATCGCCAACTTCAAAGAAACTTATCTACAGTCCATCCGCCCAGGTCAGGAAGCCGACGTATTCCTCATCGGTTATCCGGGAAAACGCTACCGGGGGGTGGTGACCGGTATCGGTTGGGCCAATTATCCCGACAATATCAAGCAACAAGGGGTTCTGCCGGAGGTTCAGCGCACCCTGAACTGGGTCATTCTGGCATCCCGCTTCCCGGTGCGGATCGAGATACACGAACGCGACCCCGAACACCCGTTGCGCATGGGCATGACCGCCTTTGTCACCGTTCTGGATCGTCCCGCCGAAATTCCGGGGCTTTCGCCTGCCACTGAGGAAGGAGAAAGCAAAACCCGGATTCCGCAATGAACCACGGCGACACACAGCACGCTTCCGCTCTGAACAAAAAGCGAAGCCGTCTTTGGTTCGGGACCGGCCTGACGCAATTCCTGAAGACTGAACTCAGAGACTTTCCAGAGCGGCGCGTAGCCGCATTCCGCCTGTTCATCGTTGCGATGACCATTGCCCTAGTCAGCCAAACCCTGCACGTGCCGCCATTGGGAGCGATCGCACTGCTGATATGCTTGAGTTACGACGCGTATGCGAATGCCGGTCAATCGTTGGCGTTCGGACTGCGCCAGCTGGGCTATATCATCGTCACCACCTCGGTGTCGGTGTTTACGCTTATGTTTGCCGGCAATGATGCCTGGCTGTTGCTCCCCTTGTCTTTCATAATCCTGGCTGTCGCCCTGTTTCATGCCCGCCTGATCGCCTGGCCTACCGGCATCGCCCTCTGGTATTCGGTGGCGGTGCTGTATAGCCCAAGCACTCCCGCTCAAGGCATCTACAACGCCTTGTGGAATATCCCGATCATTGGCGTATTGGCTATCGGATCCTGGACGGTGGTGCATCTGACCATCAAGCCGCAAGACCCGCTCAAACAACTGAAGACGAGTATCGCTGAACAACTGGCGGCAGTGGAATACATTTTCAGTGCGCGCTTGGCCGACAGCGGCGTGAATATCCATAAGCGGGTCATCTCGAAATTTTCCAGCGCCGGCAGCTTCGGCAAAATACTGGGGCTTCTGTCAAACGCGGAACTGATACATCCATCAATGCATGGACGGCATGATACTTATCTTGCCCTGCTGCTTGAAATCGACGGTTTACGGCAGATGGCCATCTGGCTGGATCAGGTATTGACGGCAGAGTATCGCGCTCAACCGATGAATCAGGAAAAATTAAATGTCTACCTGGCTCTGCAAAGCGCCTGTGCAACATTGCGGCAAGGCGTGGAAGAATCGCGCGATGTTTCCGGACAAATAGAGACGCTGCTGACCGATGAAGTGCTGCGCAGTTATTCGCAAACCAACCCTTCGCTGTTAACCGCCATTTGGCGTGCGCTGCAACGTACCGCCGGTTTGATGCATAACTTGCATGAGCCGACAGCCGCGCCTGAAATTAAACCCCTAGAGGCCGAAACCGACAGTAATGAAGCAGATGACTGGTTACCCGCCTGGTTTGGCTATGATTTCTGGGCGACGCATGCCGACAGCCTGCAATTCGGGATTAAATTTTCTCTGGGCGCCATACTCTGCACGCTGATCGTTGAAAGCCTGGGCTGGCCGGACATCAATACCGCCATACCCACCTGTTTGGTCGCGGCACAAACCAGTCTCGGCGCCGACTACCGGCTATCGATATTGCGTGTATCGGGCGCCATCCTGGGCGGACTCTGCGCCTACTTGTATGTGCTGATGTTCCAGTCCCAGCTCGACACCATCGCCGGCTTTGCGCTTGCAACGGCTCCGGTGTGGGCCATTGCGGCCTGGATTTCCTCCGGCAGCGAACGTATCGCTTACATGGGCAGGCAACTCGGGTTTTCGTTCGCGATGTTCGTTTTACATGATTTCGGCCCAGTCACCGATCTGTATCTGCCGCGTGACCGGGTTATCGGTATTTTGCTGGGCATCATCGTGATGGGAATACTCGACTATGCGCTATGGCCGCGGCGTTCGATTGTACTTGCCCGTCACCATACCACAGCGGCATTGCACACACTCGCCAAGTTCACAACCCGGTTGCCGGACCTGAGCCTGATGCTTAAATCTACCTTGCCATTGCGCTTGTCGGCTGAAAAAGATCTGGCTGCTGCACAGGATTTGGTGATTCACGCGGTACTGGAGCCGGATGCAAGATTGACCTACAAAGTCAACGAAAGAACGGCGCTGCGTGCGGTTATTGAAGCCGCAGGCAACTTGTCCGGATTGCTACAGATTCGGCGGCGCTATCGCTTGCTAAGCGGTCAACAATTCAGCAGCTTTCCTGATGAACTGCAAGAACATAGCCGAACTTTCGATGCGGCGCTGACAAGCGCTCTGGAGAATGCGGCGCTGGTGCTGCAAGGCCGACAACAGGAGACCCGGACTGAGGCTGCCGACATCCACGCGCTACTGAAACAAAGCTACACCGAACATCACCGTATCGACAGCTTGCCGGCCGACCTGGCAATGGAATGGGAACTGCGATTCATGCTGGATCAGCAAATCATGGAACTGGTAGAACAAATCCAAAAAAGAGCCGTGGACTCTGTCTCATATCGTCTGAAAGCCGGTTCGACTATTGATGAGTAACGCTTCAGGCCGTTCACAAAAGACCGGTAAATAACGGCGCGACAAGAATATTAATTACGTCCATGAGCAGGCCATGTTCGATTTCATGGAGAAGTTCAGAGCTTTGTTCTCTAAAGCCCCAGCAGGCCTGTTGCCTGGATCAGGACAAATCAAAATACACGAACAAAATCTTCAAAGATTTACTCCATCTTAAAAAAATACTCCGATCCAACCGATTCCCTGACGATCTCCGCCAGACGTCTTACTCCGGGACCTGCAAAGTCAGGATTGGCTAGAATCAAATAGAGCGACGCCTCGCGCGTACCGCCTTCCCGTAAGGGTAGCGGCCGAAGCGTCCCGGTCCGCAGCTCTTCGCGGATGTGCTCCTCCGGCAGCCAGGCAAATCCATATCCCATACAGACTGCCTGGATTGATGTGGCGACCTGACTCACCGTCCAACGCTGATCCACTTCAACTGTCGCTGTGCGTCGGTCACGATTGGCGCCCGAATCACGCACCACCACATGGCGATATGCGCGCAGATCCCGATAGGTCAGTTCCCGGTCATAATGATGTAAAGGGTGATCGGCATGAGCCACTGCGCGCAACCGTATTCGCATCAAGGGATCGCCCAGAAACCCTGGCGGCAGCTGGGGAGAAATCACCAAGTCGGCCTCCCCTTTTAGCAGTGCATCCGAAGTTCCACCGAGTACCGATTCAATTAATTCGAGCCGCGTACCGGGGCTTTCCTGCCCAAAACGATCCAGACAAGCTAATAACAGTCGAGAGGGAAAGAGAATTTCAGCGACGATACGTATTTCCGCCTCCCAGCCGGCCGACAGCGCGTGGGCGGCTTGCTCCAGATCGTTGGCTTCGTCCACTAACGCCAGCGCACGTCGATAGAGCATCTGCCCGGTCGGCGTGAGGATCGCCTTACGTCCTTGAATCTCGAATGCTTTCACACCAAGTAAGGACTCTATTTTTTGTACCGCATAGGTGACGGCAGATTGGCTCTTGTGCAGTGATTCCGAAGCCTGGGCATAACCGCCCGCGTCTACAACTGCGATCAATGAGCGCCATTGCTCAAGGGTAATATGGGGAGACATCGAAACCTATCTGATTTTTAGACCATTAACAGCGAATTATTATACTTTTTTATCACTTCAACAAGAAGTCTAATAGCCTTACTTTCAATGATTAGAGAAATACCATGACAACCCTATTACAACTTAACTCAAGCATTTTCTCTTCCGGTGGTCAGTCCACCCAGCTCGCCGACCAGTTCGTCACCGCCTGGCAAGCGAATGAACCGGACGCCCAGGTAATCGTCCGCGACCTTGCACATGACGCCATTCCTCACCTGGATGCCCAGCGGGTTTTGGCTTTCTTTGCACAGCCCGAAACGCGAACACCGGAACAGCAAGCCTATGTCGCCGAATCGGATGCGCTGATCGAAGAGATCAAACAAGCGCAGATTATAGTCATCGGTCTACCGATGTATAACTTCGGCATCCCTTCGACGTTAAAGGCCTACTTTGACCAAATTGCCCGCGCCGGGGTAACCTTCCGTTATACCGAAAATGGACCGGAGGGCTTGCTAACCGGCAAGAAGGTCTATGTTTTCGCAGCACGGGGCGGAATCTACGCGGGTACGCCACTGGACAGCCAGACAAACTATGTGCGCGATTTTTTAGGCTTTCTCGGCATGGACAATACCGAGTTCGTTTATGCCGAAGGACTCAATATGGGCGAGACAGCTAAGGAAGCAGCACTGGCCGGAGCCAAACTACGGCTCACCGCATTGGCGGCATGAGGGCGGACGACGCGTAGATCCGGTCCGGCTTTAGCGCTGTTGCCAAAGAAATCCGGATCAGGATTCACTTTTTCGCTAGTCAAAACATATTGTCATCTTTTTTATCACTACCTTTATAAGGAGCAACACCATGAAACGCATTACCCTTTTAATCCTGGCAGCAGCCATTTCAACGCCAGCCCTAGCCGCTCCGGAAACGTATGTCATCGACAATACCCATACCTATCCACGTTTTTCCTACAGCCACTTTGGCTTTTCGACGCAGTTAAGCCGCTTCGACAAGACCTCCGGCAACATCGTTATCGATCGCGAGGCGAAAACAGGCTCGGTCAATGTCGTCATTGCCACCACTTCGGTTGATACCGGCTATCCCTTATTCAATGAACACATTCAGGGTGTAGATTTTTTCGACACCGCCAAGTATCCCACCGCCACTTTCACCTCCAACAAAGTCAACTTCGATGGCGAAAAGATCGTTTCAGTCGATGGCTCACTGACGCTTAAAGGTATCAGCAAGCCGGTCACGCTCGATGTGACATCGTTTCAGTGCATGCCGCACCCGATGCTGAAAAAGGACGCATGCGGTGCGAACGCAACCGCAGTCGTTAAGCGTACGGACTTCAATATGGGAAAGTACGCGCCTAACGTCAGTGACGAGGTTACCCTTACCATTGCCGTTGAAGCCGTCAAGGAATAAACCTTTGGTTAAAGTCCCATATCAGAATAGAAATAAACAACGGTAACAGGAATTACTGTTATCGTTATTAAGGAGTACGACTCGCCCACTCGCGCGTTGTAACGATTCATCGCCGACTTTCCAGACCGTCCTCATCGTGGATTTGAGACGCTTGCCTGCATATAGGTTACACAAGTATCATTTGGGTAGCCGAGGCGATCACAGTAATACGCACAATTGGCCAAGCAATCATGAACAGCGAATCAAATATTTTACCCGGTTCTGTTGTGTACCTTTCTCATGGAGGAGGTCCTTTACCCTTGCTTGGAGATAAAGGCCACCAAATATTATTAGGGAGATTGCGCAAACGCTTGCAAAGCCCAGCGCTATTTTAGTCATTAGCGCGCATTGGGAAGAGGGTAAGCCAACCATTACCAGCGGGGCATCCCCTGCATTGATATATGATTATTATGGGTTTCCCAAAGAATCCTATGAAATCGAGTATCCAGCACCGGGCTCGCCTGAGCTGGCGAATAGGATTTTTAATCTCTTGGGAAGAGCGGGTATTGAAGCAAAACTCGACGACCAGCGCGGTTTTGATCATGGCTTGTTTGTGCCGTTAAAGCTTATGTATCCGGAGGCAAACATTCCCTGCGTTCAATTATCCCTAATCAATAGCTTGCAGCCCGAAGAGCATATCCGGATTGGCAAGGCCTTAGCTGATTTGAGAAAAGATAACGTTCTTGTCATTGGTTCCGGGTTTTCATTCCATAATCTCAAAGAATTTTTTGTGCCATCGACAAAAGCAGCCCGAGCCATGAACGAGTCCTTCGAGCAGTGGCTTATTGATACCTGTTCTAATAGCCAGCTTACTGAAGAGCAGAGGGAGCAAAGGTTAAAAAACTGGGCTAGCGCCCCTGCTGCAAGATACTGCCACCCAAGAGCTGAACACTTATTGCCCTTACACGTTTGCTATGGCATCGCCGGTACTGCGGCAAAAAAAGCGCTTGAATTTGAAATAATGGGAAAAATGGCGAGTGCTTATATTTGGTAAAACGATTTTATTCGAAACAAAATATATAAAATCATTGGGAGGAAATCAGCCAAATCGCTGTACATTTTATAAGTAATCGAAAAGTTGGAATTTTCCATAATCAGGGCTGCTGTCCGCAAAGAAGGCGGTACACTTAGCGTCTATTTTGACTCAATTGTCCTACTCAGGCAGGCCGCTATTAATCATCGGACATTCATGCAATTTTTTGTTAAACCCAATCCTTTTCTCAAACTGCTATCTTTTCGCGTCCTAATCGTTCTCGCCTACCAAGTAATGGCGATCGTAGTGGGCTGGCACATTTATGAACTGACACATGACACATTTGCGCTGGGTTTGGTCGGACTGGCCGAGGTCATCCCCTACTTCTGTTGCGCGCTATTTGCAGGTTATGCGATAGATCACTACTCTCGCCGCCTGTTCGGCGTGCTCGCCTGCCTAATGCTATTTCTCACCGCGCTGACGCTGACAGCCGTGTCGGCAGGTTGGATAGGCGGCAATCCTTCGTGGTGGATCTACGGCTCTATCGCCTTTACCGGGGTGGCGCGTGCGTTTATCGGCCCATCGTATAGCGCGATGTTTGCCCTGGTTTTACGGCGTGATCAATATGCCCGAGCGTCGGGAATCGGCAGTTCCGCGTTCCAGTTCGGACTCGTAGTCGGACCTGCGTTAGGCGGCATCCTGGTTGGATGGGCAGGCAAGACTGCCGCCTATGGCGTTGCCGCCGGTTTGTGTTTGGTTGCAGCAGTGGCCCTGCTGTCGCTACGCGTCGAGGAGCCTCCTCCGGCGGCAAGCGCGCCTATCTTCACCAGCATCGCTGAAGGACTGCGCTTCGTGTTCAGCAACCAGATCATCTTGGGCGCGCAGTCGCTGGATATGTTTGCCGTGCTGTTCGGGGGCGCGGTTTCCATGCTGCCTGCGTTTATTCACGACGTCTTTCATTACGGTCCTCAGGGACTGGGTATTCTTCGTGCCGCCCCGGCAATCGGCGCCGTGATGACAGGATTATTGCTCGCCCGCCATCCGATCAACCTGTATGCCGGACGCTGGCTGCTGGCAGCCGTGGCGGGATTCGGATTCTGTATGATCGGCTTTGCCATATCAACAAACTTCTGGGTTGCCGGGCTGCTCTTGATACTCTCCGGTGTTTGCGACGGGGTATCTGTGGTCATGCGCACGACCATCCTGCAGCTGGCGACACCCGATGCCATGCGCGGCCGGGTTTCCGCTATCAACGGTATATTTATCGGCTCATCCAACGAGCTGGGAGCGTTTGAATCGGGTATTGCGGCGCGCTTGATGGGGCTGGTGCCATCGGTAGTTTTCGGTGGGGTGATGACGCTGACTGTCGTTGCTGCGACGGCAAAACTGGCACCGAAATTACGCCGACTGGAACTTCACCAGCTGCATTGATCCCTGTGTCCAGACTGTCAATCCATTGCTGTACTGAAATGGTTTAATTAAACAGGACACTTTTTATAATGTCATCAGCGGGCGGTGAACATGAGTAATCAAAATAAGCATAAAGGCCCCGAATACAGCATTGAGTTTAAACAAGACGCTTAAGTTAGTTACTGAAAAGACTATACGCACAAGCAAGCAGCCGATAATTTAGGCATATCACTTACTGCTATTGGGCGATGGGTGGAAGACGAAAGAAAAAGGTTTTGAACTTGACTGATCAAGACGAATTACCCCACTTAGGTAAAAAAGTTGAACAATTGCGGATGGAGCACGAAATATTATATGGCACCCTTTAGGTACAGTCTTCTTGGCGAAAGAACGCCAATAAAATACGGCTTTATTCGAGAGCAACAGAAGACTTTTCCGGTTACCGTGCTGAGCAAAGTCATGTAGAACAACTGGCTCATATTCTCCGCCATACTTTCGTCAGTCACTTTATTATGAATGGCAGCAACATTGTTGCCCTTCAACAGATATTGGGCATTCGAGTTTAAATATTACAATGAGGTATTCTCACCTGTCGCCTGACTGCTTGATTCAAGCAATTCAACTTAACCCGTTGGCGAGAACTTTAAACGGTGGTAACAATGTGGAAACTTTAACGACAGGCATAAAAAAACCAGTTGACAGAAAAGCCTAACTGGTTGATTCATATATCTTTGATGGTGGGTCGTGCGCGATTCGAACGCGCGACCATCGCATTAAAAGTGCGGTGCTCTACCGGCTGAGCTAACGACCCAACAAAGATTGCCTATTATACTGATTAATCTGATCTTGGCAAGTTTTTTTTCAGCTTATTTGATACCGTGTCGGATCCTTTATTCCCGCCTCAGTAAATCCGATTTTTCTTAGGCGACAGGCATCACAAACTTGGCAAGCACGACCTTGCTCATCGGCGGAATAACAGGACACTGTGCGCTGATAATCCACACCTAACTCAACACCCTGCTTAATGATTTCCGCCTTGCTCAGCGCGATTAGAGGGGTATGTATCACGAAATGCTCACCTTCTACGCCGGCCTTAGTGGCTAGGTTGGCTAATTGCTGAAACGCTTTGATAAATTCAGGCCTGCAATCCGGGTATCCGGAATAATCCACGGCATTAACACCGATAAAGATGTCGCTTAATTTTAAAACTTCCGCCCAACCTAAGGCAAAGGACAGGAAAATCGTATTTCTTGCCGGCACATAGGTTACCGGTATGCCGTCTTGTGGAGAGTGAGGCACGGCAATGTGCTCGTCGGTCAGCGCAGAACCGCCAATCGAGCTTAAACCCAGTTTGATGATTTTATGATCTTCGACTTGATAATCTGCGGCTATCTGCGCTGCCGCTACTAGCTCGGCATTATGCCGCTGACCGTAATCAAAGCTTAAGGCGTAACATTTGAATCCCTGCTTTTTCGCAAGAGCAAGTACGGTAATTGAATCTAATCCGCCGGATAGCAGGACGATGGCTTTTTTTTGCATGTCGGTTTACTTACCTTGGGCGTCATCCCAAAGTATTTTATGTAGTTGAAGTTGAAAGCGAACAGGTAACCTGTCCTTTAGAATTTTTTCGGCAAGCTCGGTTGGGTTTTGCTGCCCCATCACCGGTGAAAACAATACTTCACAAAGATTAGGCAAATCGTATTCTGTTAAAATGGATTTTGACCAGTCGTAGTCACTGTCATTACCGATAACAAATTTAACTTGGTCTTTTGCGGTTAGATATTCGATATTTTGATAACAGTTTCTGCTTAATTCACCCGAACTGGGGGTTTTAAGATCCATGACTTTAACAACGCGCTGATCGACTTTCGACACATCAAGTGCTCCGCTGGTTTCAAGCGAAACGACATAGCCTTTATCGAGAAGCTTGGTCATTAACTCAAGACAGCTCGGCTGCGCCAAAGGTTCGCCACCGGTTACAGTAATATACGGCGTTCCATACTGTTCAGCTTGCGCAATGATTGCATCAATTCCTATTTTTTCACCGCCGGTGAATGCATAGGCCGTATCGCAATAAACGCATCTTAATGGACAACCGGTGAGTCGAATAAATACGGTGGGCAGACCTACCGTATTCGACTCGCCCTGTAACGAATGAAAAATTTCAGTTATGCGTAATGAACTCACAACTATTGTTTAACATCATCAAGTAACAGTAATTTCTTTGCGGCCAGGCGGGCGGCTGTCGAGCTGGGGAAATCCACGGTAACACGCGTTAAATATTCACGCGCTTTAACTGGATTTTTTTGCTCAACCTCGATAGTGCCCAACTTCAACAAAGCATCCGGCACTTTGGAGCTGCCAGGATAATTTTCAATCACGCCACTAAAAGCTTTACGCGCTGAATCGATATCCTGATTAACTCTATAGGCCTCACCTAACCAATATTGGGCATTATTCGCATATTCGCCCTTCGGATTTTTACCCAGCAATGTATTGAATTCAGCAATTGCCTGAGCGTTATGTCCATTTCTAAGTGCTTCATACGCTTGTTGATATTGCTGCTTTTCATCGCCTACAGGAGCGGAAGCTTCACCTGATGTTTGGACAGCCGCCTGTTTTTGCACAGGAGGCTGTTTAACCTCTGGAGATGCGGCCGAAGCCGCAACTGTCGGCTCGACCATCTTTGCTTCGGTTCCAACGGAGCCATCTTGCGTAGGAGAACTGTCAGTAACCGATGACTTAACGCCCTCAGTTTTTTTCTCAAGTCTTTGCATCCGCTCATCAAAATCGGAATACATCGTGCTTTGAGACTTTTTCATCTCGGCAATAAGATTTGCCTGCTCTTCCAGCCTGCCGGTAAGCTGCTGCACTTCACCTTGCAATTGCTCCAGTCGCCCCATCATTTCATACAACGCATTAGTCGGTGAAGGCTTTGCAGCACTGACTTCACCCGCCGGATACATTGAATTATCAACAACGGGCGGTAACGATTCTGCATGGACAGCGCTGCAAACACACAGCAACGTGATAAGACGAGCTTTCATTTATTTGCCTTGATAAACTAATTCAACGCGACGATTAAGCTCCCAGGACGCTTCATCATGACCTAATGATGCAGGTTTTTCTTCGCCGTAACTGACAACTTCTAACTGACCGTCAGCAACACCTTGAACTTTCATCATACTTGCTATGGATTTTGCGCGCTGCTCACCCAATGCAATGTTGTATTCACGTGAACCACGCTCATCGCCATGACCTTCCATGACGACGCGTTGACCGGGATGCGCCACCAAATATTGTGCATGAGCTGCAATGACCGGAACAAAATCATCCTGAACCTGGCTGCTGTCCAGCATAAAATAGATAGTGCTTTTTGACAGCGGGTTGTTCGGATCGCTGAATTCAGGGCCTATACCGGCATTGGGATACATTCCCGAAGCATTCATTTCCGACCCGGATAAGCCTGATCCATTATTTAAACCGCTGGTTGATGCATCGTTGATACCACTGGCAGTATTTTGAGTGCCGTCAGTAAGACTCGCATCTTTTTCATCTTCACTACAACCCGATAGGATTACCGCGCTTATTGCCAATGCCAATACTGTTTTATTCAATTTCATTTTTAATTTCCAAAAAGTAATCTATTAATTCAAAAAATCATGTTATGCCCAACCGAACTAGGGCGACCACGCCGGTTCGCGAATTTCACTGCTGTCAAACACCAGCTTCTGTTGCATTTTACCATCCAATGATACGGCCGATAAGTAACCTGCACTACCTTTTCGGGAAGCGTACAAAATCATGCTGCCATTCGGTGCAAAACTTGGGGATTCATCCGATCGACCGTCAGTAATCACATTAACCGACTTGGTCGCCATATCCATAACGGCAATACGATAATCGCTGCCATTTCCATGGACCATGGCTATACTTTTGCCGTCCGGTGAAAAACTGGCTCTGGCATTATAATTCCCTGAAAATGTTAGCCTTTTTTCCTCACCACCTTGGCTCGACATAATGTACAACTGTGGCTTCCCACCCCTATCCGAGGTAAAAACAATATGACTGCCGTCAGGAGACCAGGTTGGCTCGGTATCAATCGCAAAACTTTTAGTCAATTTAGTTAAAGATCGCGTCACCAGATTTAATATGTAAATATCGGGACTGCCATCTTTAGATAACGTCAAAGCCAACTTTGCTCCATCGGGCGACCAGGAAGGTGCGCCATTGATACCGGGGAATTCGGCAACTCTCGCTCTCTCTCCGGTAGCCAAGGTCTGGATATAAATTGCGGCTGATTTTTTCTCAAATGACACGTAGGCTATTTTTCTACCATCGGGCGACCACGCTGGAGACATCAAGGGTTCTACAGATGAAGCTATGGTTTGCGCATTAAAGCCGTCAGCATCTGAAACTTGAAGTTTACTGGTACTTTGTTTGCCCTGCCTGCTGCTGGTAATGTAAGCAATCCGACCGCTGAAAACACCTTTTTTACCGGTTAGTTTTTCAAAAATAAGGTCGCTGATATGATGAGCCGTTCTACGCAGCTCGGCCGCCGATGATGTCATTCGGTAGCCCATCAGTTGTTCGCCCTTATAGACATCAAACAGCTGAAACTGAACATTGTACTGGCCGTGGTCTTCAATCACCTGACCGATAACCAGATAATTCTGCCCTAAAGCCTGCCAGTCCTTAAACTGAACAGCTTCCGCAGTGCTGGGTTTAGCTGGCATACTTTGCTTATCCAGCGTTTTAAAATAGCCGCTACGGCCCAAATCCGCATCAACGACAAAACTAACATCAACCGGGACGCCGGATGCCCCTTGCATACCAAAAGGAACGACTGAAATAGGCAACGCACTCTCAATACCTTCGGTAATTTCAATCGTCATCTCTGCATAGCTACTTGGCACATAGAAGCTAACCAGACCAATCAACAAAATTTTTCTAAAAAAGCTCACTTGTTTACCTCAGTAATTTAACTGAAAAAAGACCATTAAATGATTGACGTTAATATTCTTCAACGACATCTTTGTGCTGATAATACCTTGTTTCTGATTACCTGGAACGATCTGGATCAAACAAAAATTTAAATGACTTAAATTCTTTAGCCGACAGCTCCTTATCTTTAGGTACCGGAAGTGGCGATGCTTTGTGGACAGCATTTTCCGCTGAGCGATCAAAAACCGCATCGCCGCTGGAAGTCACCACCACGGCATCAATCACCGTGCCATCGGACATCAATCTGACCTGAATTGTACACTTTAAACCTTCTGTGGCAGAAACCGGTCGAATCCAGCTCTGGGCCACTTTTTGCCGAATGGCAGCGGCGGCTGTTTTTATCGCCAACTGATCTTGTTCCGCATCCATTCTCGCTTGCTCTGCGTCCATTCTTGCCGCCTCAGCCCTTTCTGCTTCTGCTTTAACTCGGGCGGCTTCAGCCCGCTCTGCTTCAACTTTCGCTTTAGCGGCCTCTGCTTTTTCTGCCGCCGCTTTTGCTTTGGCCGCTTCCGCCTGTTCTGCTGCCGCTTTCGCTTTGGCGGCTTCGGCTTTTTCGGCAGCTGCTTTCGCTTTGGCCGCTTCCGCTTTTTCTGCCTCGGCTTTTGCTTTGGCAGCTTCTGCTTTTTCTGCCGCAGCTTTCGCTTTGGCGGCTTCCGCTTGTTCTGCTGCTTTCGCTTTAGCCGCTTCGGCCTTGGCTTGTGCGGCGGCCTCGGCTTTCGCTTTGGCTATTTCAGCTTGCTTTGCCTCGGCTTTAGCTTGCTCAGCGGCTTTCGCTTTAGCGGCTTCTGCTTGTTTGGCTTCGGCCTTGGCTTGCTCGGCAGCTTCGGCTTTCGCTTTGGCGGCTTCGGCTTGTTTGGCTTCAGCCTTGGCTTGCTCGGCAGCTTCGGCTTTTGCTTTGGAGGCTTCCGCTTGTTTGGCTTCAGCCTTGGCTTGTGCGGCGGCCTCGGCTTTCGCTTTGGAGGCTTCCGCTTGTTTGGCTTCAGCCTTGGCTTGTGCGGCGGCCTCGGCTTTCGCTTTGGCGGCTTCAGCCTGTTTGGCTTCGGCCTTGGCTTGCTCGGCAGCTTCGGCTTTTGCTTTGGCGGCTTCGGCCTGTTTGGCTTCAGCCTTGGCTTGTGCGGCGGCCTCGGCTTTCGCTTTAGAGGCTTCGGCTTGTTTGGCTTCAGCCTTGGCTTGCTCGGCAACTTCGGCTTTCGCTTTGGCGGCTTCGGCCTGTTTGACTTCGGCCTTGGCTTGCTCGGCAGCTTCGGCTTTCGCTTTGGCGGCTTCGGCCTGTTTGGCTTCGGCCTTGGCTTGCTCGGCAGCTTCGGCTTTCGCTTTGGCGGCTTCAGCCTGTTTGGCTTCGGCCTTCATTTTTTCTGCTTTCGCCTGCTCGATTGCTCGCTCGGCTTCCTGATTAGCTTCCGTTTCCGGTTTTATTTTCTCTTCAACCGGACTTTCAGCCGGCTTCACAGGCTCGGCGGTTACCTCAGCCGGATTCTTAACCTTGCTTTCATCGACAATTTCAGCGTGAATAATTTCAGGCGCGGACTCCGATTCCGTTTTATCAGGTTTGAATAAGGCGCTTAAGGCGAACAGGCCTAGAATCGTAAGATGCAAAGCCAAGGCCAGAATGATCGGCCATGAAAATTTCTTTTTATTTCTATCCATCGAAATCTATTGTTCGCCCGACTTGGTCATTAAGCCCACGCTGGACACGCCGGCATTTTTTAATCCCGCCATCAGCGTAACCACGACACCATAATCAATGCCCTTGTAAGCCCCGATCAGAACCTGCGTTTTGGGTTTCTGGCTTAATACCGCCATCACCCGGGCTTCGACTTCTTCCGGCTGTATCAGCTCAGGCTCTTTGTCATCAATGGTAATAAAATATTGGCTCTGTTCATTAATCGACACAACAACCGGCAAATTATCGCCTTCCGATTCCACGGTGGCGGATTCGGCTTGCGGAAGCTCGACTTGCACACCGGTTTGCAGCATCGGCGTGGTGATCATAAAGATGATTAACAGCACTAAAGTTACGTCAATGTAGGGAACCACATTGATCTCTGCCATGGGCTTTCGGCGCCCATTTTTTCTACCCATTTGTGGCGCGCTCATTTTTGGTGTGCCTGCCTTTGCAACAATACGACGAACTCTTCAACAAATAACTCATATCGACCAGTCAATCTGTCCAGTCGAGTGGAAAAGCGGTTATAGGAAATAACGGCGGGGATCGCGGCAAACAAGCCAATCGCTGTTGCAATCAAGGCTTCGGCAATACCTGGCGCAACTTGCGCCAAAGTCGCCTGTTTGACATTACCCAGCGACATGAAGGAATTCATGATGCCCCATACGGTACCGAATAGACCGATATAAGGACTGATCGATCCGACCGTGGCAAGAAATGCCAAATGTTCATCAAGTCGTTCCAATTCACGCGATAATTCGATACGCATAACCCGTTGCGCGCTTTCCACCTGCACACCGGGTTCTACATTGCCGGCTTGCCGCATGCGGGAGAATTCTTTGTACCCGGCCAGGAATATTTTCTCTATGCCTTCTGGTTCGAAATCCTTGGCAGCCAACTTTCTATAAAGTTCAGCCAATACCACACCTGACCAAAACTGTTCTTCAAATTCGTCGGTGATTTCAATCGCCCGATTGAGTTCTTTGCGTTTGGAGAAAATAAATGTCCACGATGACACCGATGCCGATAATAATATCAACATGACGAATTGAACAACAAAGCTGGCTTCTTTAACTAAATGGAAAATCGATAAATCAGTATTCATTTCTTGTGTGCTCTAAAATTGCTCTAAATAAGGTTTCAGGAATAGCTTTAGGACGCATGGTTTGTGCATCCAAACAGGCAATTCGAACACTGCCCTTGCATAAAACATCATCACTTCGCGTAATGACTTGTTCAAAAGTAAGACTGGCTTTTTTAGCAAGACTCACCTTTGCACTCACTTGTAGTTGTTCATTGAACCGGGCCGGACTCAAATAATCGACCTGCACAGAACGTACAACGAAAATAATACCTTCATTAGCGATCAATTCGTCCTGCTCATACCCCATTGCCCTGAGCATTTCGGTTCTTGCCCGCTCGAAAAACTTCAGGTAGTTGGCGTAAAACACCACTCCACCTGCATCGGTGTCTTCGTAATAAACGCGTACCGGCCACATAAAACTTTTCATTTGCGTTTAATTATTCGAACAAATCCTCAGACATTCCCAATTGCTTGGGGGGCTGCAAGCCAAAATGCAAGTAAGCATTCTGGGTGACCACACGACCACGGGGGGTACGCATAATAAACCCTTGTTGCAGCAAATACGGCTCCACGACATCTTCAATAGTGCCCCGCTCTTCACTGATGGCTGCGGCCAGCGTATCCAACCCTACCGGCCCGCCGGCAAAACTTTCAATCATGGCTAACAGCAGTTTGCGGTCTAATGAATCAAATCCGTTATTATCCACTTTCAACATTTCCAAGGCCTGAAAGGATAACTCCTCGGTAATCGTGCCGTTCCCTTTTACTTCCGCATAATCCCGCACCCGGCGCAGCAACCTATTGGCAATTCGGGGCGTACCGCGCGAACGACGGGCAATTTCATAAGCGCCGCGCGGCTCCATTGCAATGCCCAACACTTTGGCTGAACGCGCCACGATATTCGCCAGCTCATCAACTGTATAAAACTCCAAGCGCTGAACAATGCCAAAGCGATCTCGCAACGGCGATGTCAGCAATCCGGCTCGGGTAGTCGCGCCAACCAAGGTAAAGGGCGGCAAATCCAGCTTGATGGAGCGCGCGGCAGGGCCTTCGCCAATCATAAGATCAAGCTGATAATCTTCCATGGCCGGATATAAAATCTCTTCAACCGCCGGACTCAACCGATGTATCTCATCGATAAACAACACATCATGGGGTTCGAGATTGGTCAACAACGCCGCAAGATCACCCGCTTTATCGAGCACAGGGCCCGATGTTTGGCGAATTTTAACACACATTTCAGCCGCTATGATATTAGCCAGCGTGGTTTTGCCCAAACCGGGAGGGCCGAAAATCAACACATGATCCAAGGCTTCCTGCCGCGCCGTTGCCGCCTGAATAAAAATCTCCATTTGCTCGCGCAATTCTTTCTGGCCGATATAATCGGCCAGGCGTTTGGGTCGAATAGCCCGATCCTGACGCTCTTCATCCGAGTGACTGTGAGCCGTCACCATGCGATCGCTTTCAATCATCTTATCGTGCCCTGTAGCGCCAGCCGGATAATGTCTTCACAGCTTTTACCTTCAGCACTGATATTTTGCACCATTTTACCGGCATCCAGCGGCTTATAGCCTAATGAACACAAGGCGCTGATCGCTTCCTGCTTGGGATTGTTGACCGGCTGGATTTTATCGACACCGGCCACCGATGTACCGCCTGAATCAAATGAATCGGTCAGGTCAGGCAACCGGTCGCGCATTTCGATAACCAGGCGTTCGGCGGTCTTTTTACCGACTCCCGGCAAGCGTACCAATGCTTGGGTATCATTATTATGAATACAGCGATGGAATTCTTCGGCGCTCTGCCCCGATAAAATCGTCAATGCCAGTTTAGGCCCGACACCATTGACCTTGATCAAGGTTCTGAACATCGAGCGGTCCGCTTCGGTGGAAAATCCGAACAGGATATGCGCATCTTCCCGAACCACCAGATGAGTATGCAATGTGATCTCGGAACCGATGGCGGGCAGATCATAAAAAGTCGTCATCGGCGCTTCGACTTCATAGCCGACGCCGTTCACATCAAGCATTAAAAACGGTGGCGATTTATGCGCCAGTTTGCCGCGCAGGAAACCGATCACCGCGACAAACCCCGCTGCAACCGCTGTGCAGTTTGCTGATAATGGGCATGACAAATGCTGATGCCCAACGCATCGCTGGCATCGATTTGCAACTCGCCTTGAATGTTTAACAGAATTTTCACCATATGCTGAACCTGAGTTTTTTCGGCGCTGCCTTTGCCCACTACGGCTTGCTTGACTTGCCTAGCCGCATATTCAAACACCGGCAAACCGGTGGTCTGGAACGCACAAATCGCCGCTCCGCGAGCCTGTCCCAGCTTCAGCGCAGAGTCGGCATTTTTATGCATGAACACCTGTTCTATGGCCATTTGTTCAGGTTGATAGCGTTCGACAACGTCCAGAATGCCGTCAAAAATTTGTTTGAGCCGGTCGGGAAAATAATCGGCTTTGATATGAATACTGCCGCTGGCTATATATTTATAACCGCGCGACGACTCTTCTATAATGCCGTAACCGGTTATTCTTGAGCCGGGATCTATCCCTAAAATTCGCATCAGCTACGGTAAACTATCAATCCAGACCTTCCATAATTTCGTCGCTAATATCCGCATTGGAATAGACATTCTGTACGTCATCCAGATCTTCCAACCGGTCTATCAAGCGCATCATTTTTTCCGCGCCCTCGGCATCCAGCTCAGTCATCGTTGCCGCCTGCATGGTGACTTCGGCATTATCCGGCTCAAAGCCTGCTGCAACCAGGGCGTCCTTTACTTCCAGATAACTTTCCGGAGTAGTCATCACATCAACAGAGCCGTCGTCATTGACGATGACATCTTCCGCCCCGGCTTCCAAAGCGGCCTCCATCAACGCATCCTCATCCACGGAAGGCGCATAACTGAGAATACCGATTTTGCTGAATAGATAGGCCACGGAACCGTCCGTGCCCAAGTTGCCGCCCGCTTTAGAAAAAGCATGACGCACTTCGCCGACAGTGCGGTTGCGATTGTCGGTCAGGCAATCGACCATGACCGCCGTGCCGCCGGGGCCGTAGCCTTCATAGCGAACGACTTCGTAATTAACGCCTTCCAGCGCGCCGGACGCTTTTTTGATCGCGGTATCGATAGTGTCGCGGCGCATATTCGCACCCAAAGCTTTATCTACCGCAGTGCGTAAGGCCGGGTTGCTCGCCGCATCCGGCCCGCTGGTTTTTACCGCTACGGTAATTTCCCGCAGCATTTTAGTGAAAATTTTTCCACGTTTAGCATCCTGCCCTGCCTTACGATGCTTGATATTAGCCCATTTACTATGCCCAGCCATTGTCTCTCTCTTAAAAATAGTTAACTGTGTGCTCGTAATTACTCAGTAGTCAGGAAAAATAGAACGCCGATGACGCTGATAATTATGATCAGATAAGATTTTCAGTATTTGTATCTCTCCGCGGACATCATACTCATCTGCGTTATCAGCGTTCCATTGTATTTTTATAGGGCTGAATAACTAAGCTTATAAAATATGCGCCAATATAGAAACCAGGCTCGGTTCGGCGCTGTAAAAATCGGCTTGCTCGCGGACAACCGGTCTGTCAACCACGCCGCCAAAGCCGATTACAAAGGCTCCGGCCTGCTTGGCTTCCATGTCAGTCTTGCCGTCGCCTATCATCACCAGTGAGCCTTGCGACTTAAGCAAGCGCCTGCAAATCTCGGCTTTCCCGCCCGATCTGGCCAACGGCGAACTCTGGTCATAATCGCGATAACTGTCGTCCGCATTGAAATAAATATCGACTGCGTGAACCTGGGCTTCAGGCAATCCTAAACACCTTGCCAACGGCAAGATCGCCTGACGGATTCCGCCGCTGATAATATGCAGTTCCTTGCCCGGCGCAGTTAAAGCCTCAAACACTTCTTTAACGCCATCGACTAGCTGTTCGATATACAAATCAGCCAGCCAGTTGATGCTGTCCCGGTCCGGCCTGATCAACGACAAACGTTTCTCATAAACCGCTTCCAGCAACACCTCGCCATTCATCGCCGCATCGGTCAGCCTGGACATTTCATCGCCCAAACCGACACGTCGGGCGAGTTCGTCTATGCCTTCGATTTTGCTTAAGGTGCTGTCGCAATCGAAGCAGATGACATCAAAACTCATAAGTTGATCTGGATAGCCTTATGCACGGCGGGGATATGACAGAGTTGCTGCAACAAATCCTCGGTTAAAGGTTCGGAGACACTGATAACTGCCATCGCCCGCTGCTGTTCATCCGCCGTACCGACCTGCATTCTGGAGATATTGATATTGGCATTGCCCAGCACACTGCTGATTGCCGAGATAACCCCCGGCTTGTCGTCATGCTGGGTCACTAATAAGGTTCCTACCGGCACCACTTCAATATCGAACTGATCGATGCAAACCAGACGCGGATGGCAACCGCCCAACAAGGTTCCCGCCAACGTAATCGTATGATCCGCGCAATGCCCGGTAACCCTGATCAACGACAAATAATCTTGGGTTTCTTCAGTTTTCGATTCAACCAGCGCAATACCTTGGCGTTTGGCAATATTTTCGGCATTAACCCGGTTTACCGGTGTTGAAAATTGCCCGCTTAGTACGCCGATCAATGCGGAAACTGAAACCGGCCGCGCCTCAACTTCTGCCGCCCGGCCCATTAACGCAACTTCTATTTTTTCTATCGGCTTGGTCGCCAGACCAACCAACACCTTGCCCAAGATATTGGCCAGCGTGATAAATTCGTGCGATTTTTTCAATTCTTCCGCAGACACTCTGGG
The DNA here is from genome assembly GCF_000190755.2 of Methylobacter tundripaludum SV96. Classification (GTDB taxonomy): domain Bacteria; phylum Pseudomonadota; class Gammaproteobacteria; order Methylococcales; family Methylomonadaceae; genus Methylobacter_A; species Methylobacter_A tundripaludum. Next base: position 546,713 of record NZ_JH109153.1, read on the forward strand.
CAGATTCAGGGCATTAACCGCTTCACCGGTCTTCAAAAACGTCACTGCCTGCCGGGCGATTTCGACACTCACCGCCACTTGCGCTTCACTGGTCGATGCGCCTAAATGCGGGGTAAAAACGATATTATCCAGCCCCAGCAACGGGGAATCGGCAGGCGGTTCATTTTCGTAAACATCCAGCGCCGCACCGGCTATCCGACCGTTTTTCAACGCATCGTACAGCGCCGCCTCGTCAATCAAACCGCCTCTGGCGCAGTTGATAATCATCGCCTCTTTTTTCATCATCGCCAGCTTGGCGCTGTCGATAACGTTGCGGGTTTTTTCAATCAGCGGGCAGTGTAAGGTCAGATAATCCGCCCGGGTGACCAGCTCCTCCAGACTTACCGATTCAACCCCCAGATCTTCAAATATTTCAGGCGCAACAAACGGGTCATAGGCGATTACCTGCATTTTCAAGCCAAAGCCGCGTTGCGCGACGATTCGCCCGATAGTGCCGAAACCGAGTACCGCCAGTGTCTTATGAGCGATTTCCGACCCCATCAACTTGGAGCGTTCCCATTTTCCGGCGCGAACCGAGCGGTCTGCGGTCGGCAAATGCCGACTCAGCGACATCATATGCGCAATGGCCAATTCGGCAGTCGTTGTCGCATTGGCATCCGGCGTATTCATCACAATAATCCCCAGCTCCGTTGCTGCGGGTATATCGACGTTATCGACACCGATACCGGCGCGACCTATCAACTTGAGGTTCTTTGCCGCCTGCAAAACCTTTTTTGTCACCTGCGTATCGCTACGAATCAACAACGCATCGTAATCGCCGATCAGGTTGCAAAGCTGGTCCTCATTAAGCCCGGTCTCAATATGTATTTGTATACCGGGTTGATCATTTAAATAATTGATGCCGGCTTCTGCTAATTTGTCGGAAATAAGGATTTTTTTCAAAGGAATGTACCGAAAAAAGGCTATGCGTTAAAAATATCTAGTTTAACAGGTTTACTCGCAGGGCACGTGTACCCTGCGGCTATAAAGGACTTTTTTACAATCTCCCAGACAACTCTATACCTTAGTTTCCATGATAATAACCATCCGGGGAAGCTTTGCGTGCCGGTTTCGATGCAGGCGCAGGTGTCGATACGGGGGCAGACGTCGGCATGGACGATGCCGCTTCTTCCAGTGGCGGCAAGCGTTCATAGATTGCTATAGGCTCTCCACTCTGCTCCTTAAGTACTTTATTCAAAGCTTGTTGATCGAAATCAGGCAGTTCCTGATTATTGGCTTTTTGGATTAATCCCAGCGCCACAGCGAAACGCTGATCCAAGGTTGTTTCTTCACCCTCCAGATCAGGATGCGCTTCTACATAAAGAACATTGTCCAACCAACCGACCTTGATAGGCTGTTTAACAATATAGACCGGCGTACCGACTGAAACCAGATCGTATATTTCTTCGACATCCTTAGGATACATACGAACGCAACCATGGGTGATCTGCATGCCTATCCCATTAATCTTGTCAATATCGGTACCGTGTATCCGGTATTCTCCGGGCAGGTCCAGATACAGTGCGCGCGTACCCAGAGGATTATGCGGCCCCGCAGGAACAACAACCGGCAGAGGATCGCCATTCGCCGCATGTTCACGCCTTATTGACTCGGGCGGATGCCATTCAGGATTCATGATTTTTCGCGCAACTTTAGTTTTACCCAACGGCGTCTTCCAATCCTGCCTGCCAACACCATGCGCATAAGACATGACCTGTTGAGGCGCCTGCCCCTTTTTAGTCGGCGGGTAATAATACATACGGTATTCGGATATATTTAAAGTAATTCCGTTATGGGGCGAATCCGGCAAAATACGTCTGTTGGATAAGCGAACAATCTCATCTTTTTTAACCAGCCAGCGATCGACATCGGGGTTCAGCCTGACTATTTCCGTTTGTCCCAGAAGAAAGCGGCGCGCCACATCCAATAAGGTTTCATCCTGGTCTGCGCGAGTTAAAGCCATGCCATCAGGATATTGAGTAATTACAGTATCATTACTATTTGCCGGCATTGCATAGGTCGTAGCATTTGCATGACCGCCAATGACAGACAGTAAGAGTGTAAAAGCAAGTAGTGCGCGAATGTTCATTGCGATAAGTTTCTCAGAAAACACAATATAAAAAATAACAACTCTTCAACAGCCAGCGTTGGTTACTCGTTGTAGATGCGGATTTATCCACACTTACAGGCAATCCCCAGGTAATTACTCAAGATCTGCCTACCTAAAAAAACCGCTTATATTATCATGCAAGACCAACTCACGCATAATTTTGCTGGTTTCATGCACTTGTTTTGGGGATTATCGCCATTGCCCCTATAATTCAGGCAATACAACACCTTACCTATGCCCTCTACTTTCAACTTAATAACAAGAGCTCCAGATGTCCATTGAAATTTTTCGCAGCAAACACATTACTTCCGATGATGACGCAGGCAGCGGCCTCAAGCGTTGCCTGTCTAAATGGGATCTGGCCTTTCTCGGCATAGGCGCGATTATCGGCACCGGTATCTTCGTGCTGACCGGAGTCGCCGCCGCTACCCAATCCGGGCCTGCCGTGATGCTGTCATTTGTGATCGCCGGATTCGCCTGCGCTTTCGCCGCCTTGTCTTATGCGGAATTATCCGCCTCAGTCGGCGGCTGCGGCAGCGCCTATGGCTATAGCTACGTTGCTTTCGGTGAAATATTCGCCTTTATTATCGGCTGGGATTTGCTGCTGGAATACAGCCTTGCCGTTGCAACCGTCGCCAACGGCTGGTCCGGCTATTTTAACAACGCACTGACCGGCATCGGCATACCGTTGCCGGAGATGCTGACCAAAGCGCCCAAGCTCGGCGGACTGATCAACCTGCCTGCAACCGGCATCATTTTGATACTAATGTTGCTGCTGATTATGGGCGTAAAACACAGCGCCAAAGTCAACAACGCCATGGTGTTTGTCAAGCTGCTTACCATCACCGTCTTTATCGCCATTGCCGCATTCAACGTCCACCCGGAAAACTGGCACCCTTTCATGCCGTTCGGCTGGTTCCAAACCCTGCCAGACGGCAAAACCACCGGTGTTCTGGCGGGTGCATCGCTGGTATTTTTTGCCTATGTCGGTTTCGACGCAGTGTCCACCGCAGGCGATGAAGCCAACAACCCGCAACGCGACCTACCTTTCGGCATCGTCACCTCGCTGGGCTTTTGCACCGTCATCTACATCCTGGTATCCGGCCTGCTCACCGGCGTCGTCAACTATACAGAGCTGAACGTATCCTCGCCCGTCGCTCACGCTCTGAACCTGCTCGGTTACAACTGGGCGTCTGCGCTGATCTCAACCGGCGTTATTGCAGGCCTTACCACCGTCATGCTGGTGCTGTATTACGCACTGACCCGCATCATCTTCGCGATGTCCCGTGACGGCCTACTCTCCCCCTTTTTTAGCGAAGTGAACCCCAAAACCCAAACGCCAGTACGCGTCATCGTACTGTGCGGCATCATCATGGCGATAACTGCAGGCTTCATACCGCTCGGCGATCTAGCCGAGCTGGTCAATATCGGTACCCTTGCCGCATTTGTGCTGGTGTGTTTAGGCGTATTAGTGCTGCGCATCACCAAGCCGGACATAAAACGCCCGTTCCGTTCGCCGTTCAGCCCTTTATTTCCCGTGCTGGGCATGCTGTCTTGCTCTGCGCTAATGGCATTTTTGCCCGCCTTAACCTGGTTACGCTTCGTGATCTGGCTAGTTATTGGGTTGATTGTTTATTTTTCTTATTCTGTGCAGCATAGTAAGTTGGCAAAGGCGGATTAAGCTAATTTGGCTTGATAGGGTACGCTGCGAGTGACGCTCATTCAATCGTAGCCGTAGCGTACCCTATCCACAACTGCTAAGCTGTGGGCGGAAAATAATAGATTTCATTCCTCCGTATTATGCAGCCTTCTCCATGCAACGCACTGTGGGCATCATGGGCATCCGAAACGCTGTATCATACCGCTCAACAAACCTCTCGATCTTATGTGGGGCAGCGCTGTAAGACTCACTCCAGCACCCACACCCGCCGCGATAACATTGCCGAGCTCTAGCAGATCGAATTGATTCTCTCCGCACTCCGTGTCAGTAACAGTTGCCCCCAAATTGACACACGAAACAAGGCTCACAACCAAGCCTTTCAGCACACAGCGAGAATGAAGATTCGACATGTGGAGTATGCTATTTCTCGACGCCCGTTGTTCAACCCTGCCCAATCTTCAGAAGGCAAGGAGTATCATTCAACCGGTCTTTTCCGATAACCCAATCGACCAACGGGGTAATTGGGTCATGATTCCTGCTGATTGCCACACCGCTCTAAAACTAATATCGCCGTTATACCCGGCATTGGCCTAAATTCAGGCAAAAAAAAACCCAAGCGTTTGGGCTTGGGTTTTAATTTAAGAGCTTGGCAATTCCCTACTTTCGCATGGCAAACTGCCACACTATCATCGGCGCTAAACGGTTTCACTTCCGAGTTCGGGATGGGATCGGGTGGTTCACGTTCGCTATGGTCACCAAGCAAACTGGTGTGGTCGGTTGGCTTCTTCAGCTTTTGGCTGGGGTTGCTTAATCGACCGTCTTCACTGGGCAGGTTATGCCGAGTGTTGGAAATCTGTAACTGATATTCTCTTTAGCTTGCGATAATAAGCTGTGACTAAGTTTTATGCTTAGTTCTTTCTTACAACACACCAAACTGATTGGGTGTTATATGGTCAAGCCTCACGGGCAATTAGTACACGTTAGCTTCACACATTACTGCGCTTCCACACCGTGCCTATCAACGTCGTAGTCTCCGACGGCCCTTCAGGGGACTTAGTGTCCCAGTGAGATCTCATCTTGGGAGGGGCTTCCCGCTTAGATGCTTTCAGCGGTTATCCTGTCCGAACATAGCTACCCGGCAATGCCACTGGCGTGACAACCGGAACACCAGAGGTTCGTCCACTCCGGTCCTCTCGTACTAGGAGCAGCTTCCCTCAAATCTCAAACGCCCACGGCAGATAGGGACCGAACTGTCTCACGACGTTCTGAACCCAGCTCGCGTACCACTTTAAATGGCGAACAGCCATACCCTTGGGACCTGCTTCAGCCCCAGGATGTGATGAGCCGACATCGAGGTGCCAAACACCGCCGTCGATATGAACTCTTGGGCGGTATCAGCCTGTTATCCCCGGAGTACCTTTTATCCGTTGAGCGATGGCCCTTCCATACAGAACCACCGGATCACTATGACCTACTTTCGTACCTGCTCGACTTGTCCGTCTCGCAGTCAAGCACCCTTATGCCATTGCACTCATCGCCTGATTTCCGACCAGGCTGAGGGTACCTTCGTGCTCCTCCGTTACTCTTTAGGAGGAGACCGCCCCAGTCAAACTACCCACCATACACTGTCCCCAATCCGGATAACGGACCTAGGTTAGAACTTCGAACATACCAGGGTGGTATTTCAAGGTTGGCTCCACAAGAACTGGCGTTCCTGCTTCGAAGCCTCCCACCTATCCTACACAAATAGGTTCAAGGTCCAGTGCAAAGCTATAGTAAAGGTTCACGGGGTCTTTCCGTCTAGCCGCGGGTATACGGCATCTTCACCGCAATTTCAATTTCACTGAGTCTCGGCTGGAGACAGTGTGGCCATCGTTACGCCATTCGTGCAGGTCGGAACTTACCCGACAAGGAATTTCGCTACCTTAGGACCGTTATAGTTACGGCCGCCGTTTACTGGGGCTTCGATCAAGAGCTTCTCCGAAGATAACCCCATCAATTAACCTTCCAGCACCGGGCAGGCGTCACACCCTATACTTCCTCTTTCGAGTTTGCAGAGTGCTATGTTTTTGCTAAACAGTCGCAGCCACCAATTTATTGCAACCCCTTTCAACTCCAGCAGCAAGTGCCTTCACCTACTCGGGGTGTACCTTCTCCCGAAGTTACGGTACCATTTTGCCTAGTTCCTTCAGCCGAGTTCTCTCAAGCGCCTTAGAATTCTCATCCCATCCACCTGTGTCGGTTTGGGGTACGGCCACTTGTAACCTGAAGCTTAGAGGTTTTTCTTGGAAGCATGGCATCAATCACTTCGTCGCTCCGAAGAGCAACTCGTCATCACGTCTCAGAATATAGGTTCCCGGATTTGCCTAAGAACCCTCCCTACTCGCTTAAACTGCCTATTCCAACAGACAGCTGACCTAGCCTTCTCCGTCACCCCATCGCAGTTACAACTGGTGCAGGAATATTAACCTGCTTTCCATCGACTACGCCTTTCGGCCTCGCCTTAGGTACCGACTAACCCTGCGTCGATTAGCGTTGCGCAGGAAACCTTGGATTTTCGGCGTGGGGGTTTTTCACCCCCATTATCGTTACTCATGTCAGCATTCGCACTTCTGATACCTCCAGCAAACTTCTCAGTTCACCTTCGCAGGCGTACAGAACGCTCCTCTACCGCCACACTAAAAGTGTGACCCGTAGCTTCGGTACTATGCTTAGCCCCGGTAAATCTTCCGCGCAGGCCGACTCGACCAGTGAGCTATTACGCTTTCTTTAAAGGATGGCTGCTTCTAAGCCAACCTCCTGGCTGTCTGTGCCTTCCCACATCGTTTCCCACTGAGCATAGATTTTGGGACCTTAGCTGACGGTCTGGGCTGTTTCCCTTTCCACGACGGACCTTATCACCCGCCGTGTGTCTCCCGTGCTCAAACTTGTTGGTATTCGGAGTTTGCATCGGGTTGGTAAGTCGAGATGACCCCCTAGCCGAAACAGTGCTCTACCCCCAACAGTTATACACGAGGCGCTACCTAAATAGCTTTCGAGGAGAACCAGCTATCTCCGAGCTTGATTAGCCTTTCACTCCGATCCACAGCTCATCCCCGCATTTTTCAACATACGTGGGTTCGGCCCTCCAGTAAGTATTACCCCACCTTCAGCCTGGCCATGGATAGATCGCCCGGTTTCGGGTCTAATCCCAGCGACTAAACGCCCTATTAAGACTCGCTTTCGCTACGCCTCCCCTATTCGGTTAAGCTTGCCACTGAGATTAAGTCGCTGACCCATTATACAAAAGGTACGCAGTCACGGAACAAGTCCGCTCCTACTGCTTGTACGCATACGGTTTCAGGATCTATTTCACTCCCCTCTCCGGGGTTCTTTTCGCCTTTCCCTCACGGTACTGGTTCACTATCGGTCAGTAAGGAGTATTTAGCCTTGGAGGATGGTCCCCCCATGTTCAGTCAAAGTTTCACGTGCTCCGACCTACTCGATTTCACTGCACAGCGTTTTCGTGTACGGGGCTATCACCCTGTATCGCCAGACTTTCCAGACTGTTCCACTAACAACTGTACAACTTAAGGGCTAATCCCCGTTCGCTCGCCGCTACTAAGGGAATCTCGGTTGATTTCTTTTCCTCTGGGTACTTAGATGTTTCAGTTCCCCAGGTTCGCTCAATACAGCTATGTATTCACTGTACTGTGACCCGCTGATGCGGGCCGGGTTTCCCCATTCGGAAATTCTCGGATCAAAGTTAGTTTGCAAACTCCCCGAGACTTATCGCATGCTACAACGTCCTTCATCGCCTCTCACTGCCTAGGCATCCACCGTATGCGCTTATTCACTTGACCATATAACCCCAATAAGTCTGCTTTTTCGCTATTGGTTACAATAGTTAATAAAGAGCTGTTTTGTGTTATATCGATCAGCTTTCTTAATCGCTTTTTTCTGCTTTTGAGAACTCATTCTTGTTTACCTTGACGTTGAGTGTTAGGCTAGACCCGCTTACGCCGGTTTCGCTTGACCTTCTCGGTGTCGGTTCACTTGAACTCGTTTAGTAAGCTCATGGTTTTATTCCATGAAGTTACTTTGTTACAGATTTCCAAATTGTTAAAGAGCTATTAATGCATGTAATGCACCAATTCTATAAGGTCTCTGACGATTCTTCGTTCAGAATCGAGACGTTATAGAATTGGTGGAGCTAAGCGGGATCGAACCGCTGACCCCCTGCGTGCAAGGCAGGTGCTCTCCCAGCTGAGCTATAGCCCCAGTGTTTCTTGCTTAAGTCCCCTAGGCCACATCACGTTTACCATCACGGCAAGGTGGTGGGCCTGGGTGGACTCGAACCACCGACCTCACCCTTATCAGGGGTGCGCTCTAACCAACTGAGCTACAGGCCCTAGGCTCATACTGCGTTTGATCAAAATAATTTGTTGTGGGCACTCATGACAGCGTTTAGCTGCAATTTGTAAGGAGGTGATCCAGCCCCAGGTTCCCCTAGGGCTACCTTGTTACGACTTCACCCCAGTCATGAATCACAAAGTGGTGAGCGCCCTCCCGAAGGTTAGACTACCCACTTCTTTTGCAACCCACTCCCATGGTGTGACGGGCGGTGTGTACAAGGCCCGGGAACGTATTCACCGCGACATTCTGATTCGCGATTACTAGCGATTCCGACTTCATGGAGTCGAGTTGCAGACTCCAATCCGGACTAGGACCGGCTTTCTGGGATTTGCTTACTTTCGCAAGTTCGCAGCCCTCTGTACCGGCCATTGTAGCACGTGTGTAGCCCTACCCATAAGGGCCATGATGACTTGACGTCGTCCCCACCTTCCTCCGGTTTATCACCGGCAGTCTCCCTAGAGTTCCCGGCATTACCCGCTGGCAACTAAGGATAAGGGTTGCGCTCGTTACGGGACTTAACCCAACATCTCACGACACGAGCTGACGACAGCCATGCAGCACCTGTCTCAGAGCTCCCGAAGGCACTCTACTATCTCTAACAGATTCTCTGGATGTCAAGGGTAGGTAAGGTTCTTCGCGTTGCATCGAATTAAACCACATGCTCCACCGCTTGTGCGGGCCCCCGTCAATTCATTTGAGTTTTAACCTTGCGGCCGTACTCCCCAGGCGGTCGACTTAATGCGTTAGCTGCGCCACTAATCCTGTAAATAGGACCAACGGCTAGTCGACATCGTTTACGGCGTGGACTACCAGGGTATCTAATCCTGTTTGCTACCCACGCTTTCGTACCTCAGCGTCAGTTCTAGTCCAGGGAGTCGCCTTCGCCACTGGTGTTCCTTCAGATATCTACGCATTTCACCGCTACACCTGAAATTCCACTCCCCTCTACTAAACTCTAGTCCGCCAGTTTCAAATGCAGTTCCCAGGTTGAGCCCAGGGCTTTCACATCTGACTTAACGAACCGCCTACGCACGCTTTACGCCCAGTAATTCCGATTAACGCTCGCACCCTCCGTATTACCGCGGCTGCTGGCACGGAGTTAGCCGGTGCTTCTTCTAAAGGTAATGTCAAGCTACCGGGTATTGACCGGTAGGTTTTCCTCCCAATTGAAAGTGCTTTACAACCCTAAGGCCTTCTTCACACACGCGGTATTGCTGGATCAGGCTTTCGCCCATTGTCCAATATTCCCCACTGCTGCCTCCCGTAGGAGTCTGGGCCGTGTCTCAGTCCCAGTGTGGCTGATCGTCCTCTCAGACCAGCTATAGATCGTCGCCTTGGTAGGCCTTTACCCTACCAACTAGCTAATCTAACGCAGGCTCATCTCATAGCGCGAGGTCCGAAGATCCCCCGCTTTCCCCCGTAGGGCGTATGCGGTATTAGCGTGAGTTTCCCCACGTTGTCCCCCACTATGAGGCAGATTCCTACGCGTTACTCACCCGTCCGCCACTCGTCAGCGCCCGAAGGCCTGTTACCGTTCGACTTGCATGTGTTAAGCATACCGCCAGCGTTCAATCTGAGCCATGATCAAACTCTTCAGTTTATATCATTTTGCCACTCAATAAGATGAGTAGCCAATCTTGGCTCGACTACAGAATTAAACGTATAAATTACTTTTTACGTGTAGTTCTTGTGTCGACTATTTATTACAAGCATAAATCGTTCATCACAAGCACCCACACAAATTATTTTGATCAGGTTTTTAAAGAGCGTGGAGTTAAACCCCGGTTGAGCTGGACAATTATACAGATCCAATTCAGTTTGTCAACACCCTGTTAACTTTATTTTTCATTCCGAACCACCGAAGCCATTTACCGAACCCCGATGAAGCCGACCATTATAACCTACTCAGTCCGCTTGTCAACATCCTTGCCAACTTTATTTCTTGTTGCCGTCTCTGCCAAGGCGCCTGCCCTGAAAGAACTGCGCATTCTACAGCCTTTTCAGCCTGCGTCAAGAAGTTATTTTTACCCGCGCAAACTTTCTTTTTCCTACTTGATAAACATGATTGGTGCCCGCCGAAATTTCCAGTTTTTGATCAGAAACTTTCTCTCCGTCAATTTTCACCGCTCCTTGCTTTATCATACGATTAGCCTCGGATGTGCTCTCCGTTAATCCGGTATCTTTTAATATATTCGCTATACCGTAACTTGTACCCTCAATCTTTAACTCCAGCTCATCCATTTCATCAGGCATCGCACCACGCTGGAATCTGGCTTCAAAGTTTTCCAGCGCCTTGACGGCAGCGGCTGCATCATGAAATCTTTCTATAATTTCCTGAGCCAACTTTACTTTATAGTCCCTTGGATTTGCACCTTGCTTGCACTCCTCCGCCCATAACCCTATTTCAGTCATGGGACGAAAACTCAGCAATTCAAAATAACGCCACATCAACTCATCTGAAATAGACATTAGTTTGCCGAACATATCATCGGCAGAGTCAGCTATGCCCACATAATTATTCAGCGACTTGGACATTTTTTGTACGCCATCCAATCCTTCCAAAATCGGCATCGTCATGACGACTTGGGGCTTTTGTCCAAAAGCCTCCTGCAACTGCCGCCCAACCAGCAAGTTAAACTTTTGATCCGTACCGCCCAATTCTACATCCGCCTTCATCGCCACTGAATCATACCCTTGAATTAAAGGGTACAAGAATTCATGAATCGCAATGGGCTGCCCACCTTTAAAGCGCTTACTAAAATCATCCCTCTCCAACATTCTGGCCACGGTATGCTTTGCAGCCAATTGAATCAAATCGGCCGGCGACATCGCATTCATCCAGCTTGAATTAAACATCACCAACGTTTTAGCCGGATCCAGGATTTTAAATATTTGCTCCTCATAGGTTCTTGCATTGTCAATAACCTCGTCTCGAGTCAACGGCTTACGCGTAACATTTTTCCCTGTTGGATCACCAATCATCCCGGTAAAATCACCAATCAGAAACAAGACCTCGTGTCCCAATTCTTGAAATTGCTTCAATTTATTAATCAACACCGTATGCCCCAAATGCAAATCAGGGGCGGTCGGGTCAAAACCCGCCTTAATTCGAAGGGGCCGTCCCTCTTCCAATTTTTTAATTAACTCTTGCTTGATTAAAACCTCATCAGTCCCTCTAAGAAGGTGTGCCAATACGTCCTCTTGCAATTTCTTTCTCCAAATATCTATAAATAATCCATTATAGAATTAATAATCAGCTCGGCTGAATAAAAACTTTTATATAACCTAATTAATTGGCAAAAACCTTTAAAACCACTTAAAATGAAGCCATAAAATCATTAAACGCCCTCCGATTTATATAATTTTCAATTACTTAGCATAGCCTAGTGAAAAATAGAATCTATACATCCGTGCTCTTTGGAATTAGCGTAGCCTTTTCGATAACCGGCCACACACAAACAAAACCCACGCACGCACCAGCCAAAACCATTTATGCCGCCCCCCTTCACTCAAATCACACCAAACCGGATAATAAGAAAAACTCTGCATCAACTCTTAACGCCAAGCCAAGCACCAAAAAAGCACCTGTTACATCAAAGTCCGCCAACAAAAAAGACACTATTGCTACGACCAAGCTAACAACGCAAAAAAAATCTGCTACACCGCCTAAATCCACGATAAAAAAGCAACCCACCGTTTCCGCCAAGTTAAAAAACAACAAACAATCTATTATTTCTCCCAAATCGAGCCACAAAACTAACGCTGTTGCTTCTTTTGATCCATCCGCCAGAAAACATACCGTTATTTCTTCCAAGTCGATCGAATCCGTATCCGTCAAACCTCTCAACTATAAGAAACTGCAAAAACACACTCCCGCCAATCCGGACTTGGATAATGCAGAGTCGGATCAAATCATCCACACAAATAATGACAAACAACTCCATCGAACCATACTCGAGCATCCGCAAATCACAAAAATCAACACGGCTCATGTATCTATAGAAACCTCCTTATTTCTGGATGGACTCGAAGCCGACTTATCAAAAGAGCTGATCCTGCAACTTACCGATATTTTTGCATGGGACATCGATTTTGCCACCAATCTACGTCCTGGCGATCAATTCACGATTGTTTATGGAAAGAAAATAGTTGATGGCAAAGAAACCGACAGCGACGAAATCATTGCCGCTGAGTTTATTAACCAAGGATCCGCACACACCGCGGTCAGATACATCAATGAATTCGGCATTGCCAGTTATTACACCCCCGACGGACAGTCCATGCAAAGGGCTTTTTTAACGACGCCTGTTGACTTTGCAAAGATCAGCTCCCCTTTTGACATGCACCGTAAGCACCCCATACTTAACAGAATTCGCGCTCACAAAGGCATTGATTATGCCGCAAGAATCGGCACACCCGTAAAAACAACAGGGGACGGAATCGTCACCTTCAGCGGCAACAAAGGCGCTTATGGACAAGTGGTCATTGTTCAACATAATGACCACTACGAAACACTTTATGCGCACATGTCCGATTTTAAAAAAGGCTTAGCAGTCGGCAATCATGTTAAACAGGGCGATGTTATCGGCTTTGTGGGCCAAACCGGTCTGGCCACCGGCCCCCACCTACATTATGAGTTTCATGTGGACGGGCTTTATCGCGACCCCGAGACGGTTAAAATACCGCATTCAATGCCTATAAGCAGCGTATTACTGGCCGACTTCAATGCTCAAACCCAGCCGTTCTTTACTCAACTTGTTCAGGCCAAAGCCAAAAGTTTATTTGCAAAAACCCCTTCGGCAATTGCTCCCGGCATTGCCCTACCTCCTGCGTCTATGCAGTCGTCTCGTTACGATTAACCAAAACCGATGCCTGAACTTTATATTGGACTCATGTCCGGAACCAGCCTGGATGGCATTGACGCCGCTCTTGTGGATTTTAAAAACCATAAAGCCCGTCTTGTCGAATTTGAATATCTGCCTTTTCCCGACGATGTTCAAAGTACAATCCAGCACCTTAGCAAGCCTGACACGCTAATTTCGCTCAAAGAATACGGCACAATGGATGCCCGACTCGGCCACTTATTCGCAAAGGCCGTTAATGCCTTGCTTGCTAAAGCCGACATTCCCGCCTCATCGATCAATGCCATCGGCAGCCATGGACAAACCATTTACCATGCGCCTGACATCCGATTTCCTTTTTCCCTGCAAATCGGCGATCCCAATATAATTGCCGAACTTACCGGCATTACCACCGTGGCCGATTTCAGACGCCGGGATATTGCAGCCAAAGGCCAAGGCGCACCGCTGGTTCCGGCTTTTCATCAAGCCGTTTTCCACCACCCAAATGAACATCGCTGCATCGTAAATATCGGCGGCATAGCCAATATTACCGTCTTGCCTAAACAGCAGTCGGCAGAAGTCATCGGCTTTGATACCGGCCCCGGCAACACCTTAATGGATCTATGGATCAAGCTGCACCGGAACCAATCGTATGACAAAAGCGGCGCTTGGGCCAAAACCGGCAATATCGATCATGGTTTGGTAGCGCTATTAAAACAAGATGCTTATTTCAACGCCGCCCCGCCAAAAAGCACCGGCAAAGAATATTTTTCACTTCCCTGGATTTATCAGTATTTCGACGCATTCAGTTACAAAGCCGAAGACATACAAGCCAGCCTGTGTTTTTTGACGGCGATAACGATTTGCGATGCGATCAAAAAGCACGCACCAGCTACTGAGCGCATATTGATTTGCGGCGGCGGCATTCACAATGAATATTTACTGGAACTCATCCAACAAAACATTGAATGCCCTGTTGAATCAACAGAGCGGTACGGCCTTCATCCAGACCATGTTGAAGCCGTTGCTTTCGCGTGGCTGGCCAGACAAACCATGAACAATCTGCCGGGCAATCTTAAAGAAGTAACAGGGGCGATTGAGTCTGTCATTCTTGGGGGAATTTATCAGGGAAACAAAAAGGGCGACACCCTGTCGCCCAACGAGGGGGGAGAAACTATAAAATAACTACGCGGAAAAAGAAGACCCGCAACCGCAGGTAGTGGTCGCGTTAGGGTTACGGATAACGAACTGAGCGCCTGACAAATCTTCTTTATAATCGATTTCAGCGCCGGTTAAATATTGAATACTCATCGAGTCAATCAATACCGTGACACCGCCGTTTTCAACGCAGGTATCATCTTCATTGACTTCTTCATCAAAAGTAAAGCCATATTGAAACCCTGAACACCCCCCTCCTGAAACATAAACTCTCAGCTTCAGATTATCATTACCTTCCTCGGCTATTAATTCACCCACCTTGGAGGCGGCGCTGTCAGTAAAAACTATCGGATTAGACATACATGTAACACTATAAAAATGAAGTTGGAAGAAATTATGACTATACCCAGCTTTTTAGTCAAGAATTATGAAGGTGTGTACAACTGATTATTTGCCCCTACGGATAAAGCGCAATTATCTTTAATCCCGAGTCTTCCTTTAGCCCGAACATCAGATTCATATTTTGCACCGCCTGCCCCGCCGCGCCCTTAACCAGGTTATCAATCACCGATAACACCACGATAGTTTGACCGCCCTGCGGCCGGTGAATCGAAATCTGGCAGTTATTGCTGCCCCGTACATTTCGGGTATCAGGATGCGAACCTTGCGGCAATACATCAACAAACGCTTCATTGGCATATCTTTTTTCGTACAAAGCCTGCACATCATCCAGGTTTCCATGCGCCTGACCATATAAAGTAGCGTGTATCCCTCGAATCATCGGCGTCAAATGCGGCACAAAGGTCAATCCGACCGATTTTCCAGCCACCAACTCAAGCCCTTGAGCAATCTCAGGCAAATGCCGATGGCCGCCAACCGCATAAGCTTTAAAACTCTCGCCGGTTTCACTCATTAACGTCGCCAACTCCGCCTTGCGCCCCGCCCCGCTGACACCGGATTTAACATCGGCAATTAAATGCTTAACATCAATCAGATCGTTTTCAAGTAACGGCAAAAATCCCAGCTGCACAGCGGTTGGATAGCAGCCCGGACAAGCGATTAAATTACTCTGTTTAATTGCCTCGCGATTTAGTTCCGGCAAACCGTAAACAGCTTCCGCGATTAAATCAGGACAGGCGTGCTCCATGCCATACCATTTGCTCCATTCCTTTGCGTCTTTTAACCTGAAATCGGCGGACAGATCGATAACTTTTACGCCACGCGCCAATAACTGCTCCGCCATCAGCATCGCCGTGCCGTTCGGCGTCGCAAAAAACACCACATCGCATTCGGCCAAGGTTTCGAGCTCAGGCAAGCTAAATACCGCATTGATAGCGCCGCGCAGACTGGGATAAAGCGCATCCACCCTAAGTCCGGCATCGGCACGCGACGTGACGACCGTCACCTCCACATCCGAATGCAACGCTAAAATCCGCAATAGCTCAACACCGGTATATCCGGTTCCGCCCACAATACCTGCACGAATCATCTGTTTTATCCTACCCACACATTGTTTATGAAAATAACTGAGGCATATAATAACCGCAACTTAGCTTATTGACGATGTTGTAACTATGCCGCCTCCTGAACAGATGATTGCCATTGAAATTGACAACGGCGTCTTAAAACCGGCAAAGCACATGACAGGTTATCGTTTTGTTCAATCCTGAGAACCTTTCGTGTCGCTAACTGCACAGGAGCATCCTCACCAACGGCGATAGGCGCTCCTTCCGACCATAACACAGCATATTGCCCAAGTCGCCGCTTGCGATCCAGCGTCTTCGTAACAGCTAAACGCAGACAGTCGAGCATGGCTTGTGTTTCCGGACTGGGGGTTGGGGGCGTTTGATCACTCATTGTTGAGCCTTTGTTGCAAAAGTTGAAAAAATTCGTGATGGAATACCAGCCCAGGCATTCTGTCGTTGTTCATGAAACAAAATGTCTGGTTAGCCAGCGCACAGAGATGTGATAGAACCAATACATTCTCGAATAATTCTATTAAGAAGTTCCTCTTTTTTTGTTTCGCATTCCCAAATAACACAAACACGCCATCCTTGTCGGCGGAGCTCTTTTTCTGCTCGCTCATCTCTTTCCATCGTTCCTTGGAATTTTGTTACCCAAAATTCGTGGTTGAATTCGGGTATCGTTGCGCGTTTACATCCCGGATGTTGATGCCAAAAACAGCCGTGGACAAAAATACAAAGATGATACCGAGGGAGAACAATGTCAGGCTTTCCGGGTAAATCTTTCCGATGCAATCGGAAGCGGTAGCCCATTTTATGCAACATTCGTCTGACTCGGATTTCAGGCGTAGTGTTTTTTCCTTTCACTGCCGCCATATTCAGTGAACGCTGCTCGGAACTAAGTTTGTCCATGTATTGAGTTGCTAACCCTATTTCTTTTTCGACTAGGATTGAAAGTCAAGCCCAACTCTTGAAAATGAAACTGCTAACCGTTGTAAAAGATTCAGCGCATATTCGTAGCGAAGATGAGCTACTACTTGTGCGGAAGGTTCAAGCACGATTAATTGTTCTTGTTGGTTGCCAATTCTGCGTAGACTGATAATTCTGGCATCATCAGTAAATATCCCCTGGTTAATCGCGAACATTTGCTCCCATCTAGGAGTTGAGGATGTTGAATCGTCTGGTAAAAAGTTAAATGCCTTTATCGCTGAATCTATTTTTAGAAAAAGATGGTTTCCGTTGTTTACCAACTTTAAGGCTTTTTTAAGATTATTTTCTTCATATAACCGTACAGCTTTAAACGGCATATTCGGTTTCAAGTTTTTCGACCAATCTTTTTTCTCTTGCCCAGGTACTAAGTCGCAGGCAGGAGAAAGACAAAGCCAATACTCGGTGTCTATTTTTAAAACATGTCCAGTCGTTAGATGATTTCCCTCAATGGTTTTAGTGCAGTGGTAACAGTTTGCTGCGGCTAGAATTTGAGTTCTGTCGCTATTAGAACCACCATCAGGACAATGGGTTTCGTATGCTTTTACAGAACCAAGGCCGCAAAGATAGTCAGTCACTTTAGATGCAAAGTGGGCAACTTCGGTTTGAACTGAATCTCCCAGACCTTCCCAATGCCTTTCAATAGTTTTATTAACATTTAGCTTTCTTTGCGAAGCGTCATCAATCAGCAACTCATCAAACCAAGCTATCTGTAAAAAGGAATTTTCCAATATCTCCTGTTCCGCCAAAGTACCCCGTGTATCAAGCGCAGCTCGCATTTTTGTCATCAGTAGACGATGAGGCTTGGGACACCAGTGATTTAACGCTTCAATCAATTTATCCGGCAATGAATCTGGATTATTTTGCTCTTTATGGATAACGGTTATAAATAAGCGACTGGTTCTTATCCAGTTTATGCCGTTTTCGGAAGAGCGGAAGGCGACATGCCCCAGATTGCTTGGAGACAATTTGCTGTCTAACTCTTTTTGTTGCTCATGAACTAACCAATGCAATAATAATGAAAGCTTCAGTTTGGATGGTTTATTTGGATTACTATTAAATAATAAAACAGCTTCTTGGAATTCAGGCATGTCTTTTATTTTTTCCCAATCAATGTCGATTTGGTGATTTACAATCAAGTAAGCACTCTCGTTAATTGTTATTTTTAATTTATCCGTAATTCCTTCCTCTTTTAATTCCCATTCCTCAATATAATCATTCACCTCATCTAAATTTTGAGATTTTAGTGTTAGAGCAGAATTATTTGATGAAAGACCTAATGCAATTTCCCCTATGACGCGATCAAGGTTACCAGCGTCGATCCCATAACCTTTTGTATAAATGATGACCATATTGAAATAATCGTTATCAGCCAGCTCTCTAAGGATAGCTATCGCTTTATCTCCGCTGCCGTCATTACCGTCAAGATGATAATCTAGAATCATCAGGTCGCTTTGATGTAGGTGAGACGCGATGCATTGATCGTCATTCGTCGAAATTGTTTTTCCGTCATGAACGTCTACCAGCCAACGTCGGTCTTTATGTCTACAGGCCTTCAGAATATTTCTAACCTTTTCGGCATTTTCCTCTGTTCCGCCCCTTCCTTTTTCCCCATACCATTTTTCAGCAATCAACCCATCTAACGACGGAAACTCATCATCTATTACAACCACCGTGCGAATTGGGTCTATATAAACTTCCTTGATCAGGTCGCGGTACTCAATCGGTGTTGCAGCGACAGAATTATTCATATTTAGCTCCTTTAAAATCGATCATGAAATTTGCCCCCGACAACTTTTTCAGATCGCCGTTTTTAATATAATCAATGGTATGTCCGCCTGCCGCTAAGTTGGCTCGACACAGATAAAGCCCAACACCACGCCCGCCGCGAAGTTTTCGGGTAAAAAACAAGGTAAACAGGTGTTTAAGATCATCATCTTCCACCCCAGGCCCGTTATCGGCGATAACGACCTTGCCGTTGACAATATCCAGCAATATCCTTTTCGAGTCCTCACCGGTCTGACATACCCAATAAGCGGCGTTGTTAACCAGATTGATGAATACGGGATAGATACGTGCTGGCTGTTCGTAGATGCTGAAATGCCTAAACGCTGGTGTTGCGTCCAAAATAATGTTTCGGTGCGTTAAGTTGTCGCCCATAAAACCCTGAATATATTCAACGAGCTTATTGCCGGTGAGCCAGACTTTCATTTTTTCGCCCGATAATTTCAGCGGCGATAAAAAGTGTAGCCTATCTGTCAATGCCTCATGCGCCGTTTTGACGGCTTCATAGGCCTGTGTAGCCTTGATTTGATCCGGCATTTCGCGCAATCCACGGGAAATCGTCATATCCAAGCCTTCTATCTCATGACCGATAAATTCGACGGTAATGCCGAGTTGCGCCAGCGAATTCAGATCCACAAGCTTTTTGTTCAATTCCCACGACTCTCCCAGAGTAAAACTAATCATCGTTTCGACATCGATGCTTTCTTGAAGATTTTTAAGAACTGAAATATACGGTTCAAACACCTCAGTATTTTTCCGATCCTGCCTGTCGCGTTCCCTATCGAGATCATCAAGGACCTGAGTCAGTGTGGTGCGTTGGTGTTCCAGATCATCCAAACGCGGCAGCATTTCAAGATGATAGCTTTTGTTTCGCTCATCGGTCAGCTGCGAAATACGTTGTAGTTCCGAATTTAGAATTTCTTTGGCTTCCTGACTCCATTTACGTAAGCGGTTGTGCAGAAAGGCAGCGTTCCGATTCAACTCTGAATACGCAGTTTCTGCGGGCGATTTGGGCTTTAAGATTTCCAGCTTTTTAATCAACGTGTCGTTCAACTGCTCAAGCAGTTCGGCGACTTCCCTACTGTCGCGGCGATAATCTTTGTATGCGTCTTCCAATATACCCAAAGTTTTGGGCGGCACTCCCAGAGACAATTCTCGAACATCATTCTTCAAATCTGATACTCGTTCTCTGAGTGCCAGAATTTGCGTTTCGTCGTCAGATAGCCCTATTCTTGCTTGCTCTGCAAATTCTTGAAGTTCAGTCAACGACTTGCGTAACTTGGGAGAGAGCTCTTGAAGATTCTTTCGAAACTCTTTGCGTTTACGAGCATTAACCTTCTTTTGTGCCTCTTCGGCTTTAGCTTTTTGCCTTAAATTGGCATTATCTTCCTGAATTGACGGTAACAATTGTTGACGCACTTCCGCGTTAGTACCGAAATATCTATAGGCGGATGCGATTAGAATATTCTCGACAATATCCCGGAAAATTTTCGATGCCTTATTATCTATAATACCTTCACGCCCCGCCTTATCTCTGAGATTTGGATTGTGTTCCCGTGTTAATGCCACTCGCCCGAAAGTTCGTCGATTTGACCAGAATTCGCGCCCTGCGTTAAAACTGCGTCTTTTCTCAATTTCAAAAAAATCGTTATCTTCCCTCCCGTAAGGCATTACTCTCAGGGCGTTTCTATACATCAAAAGTCCACCATACCGTTCTGATTTTTCTTTTAAACTAGCCCAAATTGCAGGAGGGAGTGTTGAATTAGTTTCTAATCCTTCATAAGATCCTAAGCGAATACGAAAAAATCCGATTTTACTGTCGGATCGGGTTGAAACATTTACTTTCGGCAGGATTTGAATTTCGCCATCCAGCCATTGACCAAATGCCTTGATGCGGCCTCTAAAAATACCGAAATCGTCAACGGTACCAACTATGATATGCTCAAGTTCTTCAAAGTCGCCCAGGTCGAACTCACGTTCATCGGAAATAATCGAGCGACTCAATAGACCTTTCCACGCTGTGACCGAAAAATGAAAGTCTTCTGCGGCGTAACCATCCGTGATTTCAGCCTGATCGACAAAGGGATCAGTAAAATTATGTAAAGTCTCATACAAGCGTTGTTGTGCCTGTTTTGCGGTGTTTCCTTCGTTCAATGCGACTTGACCATCCAATTGAGCTTCCAGATCGAAAGAAATATTCCCCATCAGCAGTGCCGTACCGTGTGTTTTTGTACCGTTCCAGATCGGCCATTGCTGCAAATGCCGGTTTTCAAAAACAGCAGCTATCAGCACTCGCTCAATTGCTTCCCGAGTCAGTGGTTTATTTTCGGATTGTTCTAATTGGTCAAAACTCAGCCAAGCGGCTTTAATGCGCTCCTTTCTTGCCAAGTCATAATCATCGTCTGGAAGCTGCTTATCTTCTGACTTTTCCGGGTGATCTGAAGTAACAGTAATTTGTTTTGCACTTACCGTACTGGGATCATTGTCTGGCAAATTACCCAGCAATTGTTTAAACATGTTTGGCAGGTGGCCTAACAATTCGTCTTTGTCGAAAAATTCAATTATTGGAATTTCGATGTCTTGCAGATAGAGAAATGGATTTTCAAATAGCCGCCAATCGATTAATGCGGCAACAAATGGCTGGTCTATTCTTTTTGAAATCAGCAGCAGTAAGTAGTAATGCGAAAGTTATTAGGAAGTAAATTTATTGTGTCAAACTGGAAACGATTGCAATAACAGACAAAAATTAGGAGTCCACCTGAAATTCATCGCCAAACTGACCCCGGAAGAGGAAGTAACGTTAACCGAAGCCTATCGTAACCACCCATTATTCCGGGTTAGACAACGGGCACATGCTATCTTATTGAATAATAGAAGGTATGTAATTGCACGGCTGAGCGAATTGTTTGAGTCCCAGCATGAGACTGTCAGCTCATGGTTAGACAAATGGGAAACAGAGGGATTAATAGGGCTTTACGATTGTCCACGAAGCGGTAGGCCTGTGCGCTTCACGGTTGAGGAACAAGCCGTTTTTCTGGGCTATATTGACAAAAACCCACACCAACCCAAGGCCGCCGCAGCACGATTGCTGGAGGAGACGGGCAAGGAAGCCAGCCTTGACACCTTTAAACGAATTTTAAAAAAAGTGCCTATGCCTGGAAACGTTGTCGGCAATCAGTGAAGGGAAAGCGTAATGAAGCAGATTTCCAACGTGATAAGGCATATCTGAAGGCCTTGAAACAGCAAGAAGATGATGGGGAATTGAAGCTTTACTACTTTGACGAATCCGGATTTAGCACGACACCCTGTGTACCCTATGGATGGCAACGGATTGGCGAGACCCGACAAATACCCTGCTATCGTAGCAAGCGCATGAATGTGTTAGGTTTTTTGAGTCGCAGCAATGATCTGTTTTTCCACAGCTCCGAACAATCGGTGACAACGGATACGGTTGTCAATGCCTTTGATGCGTTTGTCGAAACGTATGCAGGCAAGTACGAAGAAACTAAAGTGCCGTGCTGTGTGGTGTTGGATAATGCTTCCATTCATCGTAGCGGCGTATTCAAAGAAAAGCTGGCGGGCTGGCAACAACGTGGTGTGTGCTTACATTTTCTTCCGCCTTACAGCCCGGAGCTGAACCTGATCGAAATACTCTGGCGTAAAGTTAAGTACGAATGGTTGCCGCTTGATGCCTATCAAAGTTACGGACACTTGAAAAAGTGGGTGTTGGAAATCCTGAGTGACGTCGGTAAAAAATTCCAAATAACTTTTGCGTAACTACTTAACGATCCCAAGTTGGCTGAGGATAGTCGGCCTATGCCTTTTTGCCCCTGTTTTGGACGAAACGGCAGACCGTTACGATCTGAGTCCGGCGTTACTGTATTGGAGGCTTTGGACTCGGTACCGACCACCAGCCATTTTTCGATAAACTCTTCTCGGCTCATACCGTGACCATCGTCGACTATCGCTGCAATCGGCACTTCGCCGTCGAAAATATGAAGTGCTACTTCCCGCGCATAAGCGTCGTAGGCATTTTTCCACAATTCGGAAACAGCGGTCGGGCAATCGGCAATCTGCTCACGACCGAGATGGTCTATAGTTCTGGCTCGGGTTTTAAATGCTGCGGTTTCAATCATGCGATTCTGCTGTATCTTTGGGTTGCTATTTATCAAGCTTAAAGTTTAGGCCTTCCGCAATAGTGCGTAATAGAACTTCACCGAGTTTTACCGGTACGGCATTACCGATTTGTTCACCTGCGGCAATAAGCCCCCCCTTAAACACGAACCGATCTGGAAAGGTTTGAAAACGTGCGGCCTGTCGTAAGGTAATGCCGTGATGTTCGGTCGGATGTACAAATCTGCCTTTAGATGGATTAATGCAGGCCGTAGTCATCGTCGGGCCGGGCTGTGTCGGATCAATTCTACCGTAAACATCCTTATGTCCATTATGTTTTTCGTGACACGGCAAAACACGATTGGAGTCTCGACGACTACCGCCGTTTAAAGGCGTAGATTTGAATACTTCAATCAAATCGGAGGAATGATTCATGTGGATGTTATTTTCATCATCTTCAGGAACAGAATCTTTAAATACTTCAGTTGCCGGTATCCAAGGATGCAACGACGAATTTTTTTCTATTTCTTTTTCGATGCCGTGCGTAGCTGCCGGCGGCCATACTGAATTAAATTCAATATCGGATCTTATGCCCAGTATGAATACTCTTTTTCTTCTTTGCGGCAAACCATAATCTCTGGCATCAAGAGTCACCGGCTGCATTAACTGGTATCCGGCTTTTTTCCCTTCTGCATAAAATGCGTCTAAAAACTTCTTATGTCTGGACCACAATATGCCAGGTACATTTTCCATAAGAAAAACTTTTGGCTTTAAGACTGCAACATATTCAAAATAACGCAGAATAAGTTTGTTACGGGGGTCATCGATACCTGCGTCCTTAATTCTATGGACTGAAAATCCCTGACAAGGCGGGCCGCCTAAGACAATATCGCATACAGCTCCATCCATAAAATGAGCATGCTTAATTTCTTCAGGAGCCAGTTCAAGTATATTTTTTTGATATAGCTTTGTTGAATTGCCTTCGATGAGATTTTGTCGGTACGTTGTACAAGCGTGGTTGTTTATTTCGATGGCAGCGGACACTTTGAAGCCAACATTTTTTGCTGCCAACGAGAATCCTCCGGCTCCCGCAAATAAATCTATACAATTCGGACGATTTTCCTTCATAAAAACTATTACTTGTTACTTACAGGGCTCTTAGGTCTCTTGCGTTTTATCGTGTAGGGTACCTTATCGCGTACCATTTTCAAAACACCATCCCAATCTCAATAAAACTACGCAAGCCAAGTAAAGTGAGCGTTGCCTCCCTTTTCAAAGCCCAACCGTACTAGAAATCTTGATACCCGAAAAAATAACCCGGTCATTCTGGTATTCGTAAATGATGCGCGGAGCGGGCTCTCCCCATATTTTAAAAATCCGTTTAAACCCGTCTAATCAGACGCCATCAGTGTTCCATTATTTAAGTTATCAGATCAATAACTGCGGCATATAATAACCGCAACTCAGTTTATTGACGTTGTAACTATGCCGTTTCCCAAACAGATGATCGCCATTGAAATAGAAAACGGTGTTTTAAAACCGGCAAAACGTACCATACCCACGCCGCCAGCTAACCAGGTGTTAATTAAGGTCTCTGCCGCCGGTGTCAATCGACCCGATGTGATGCAGCGCCAAGGCCTGTATCCGCCCCCACCCGATGCACCCGACATTCCGGGACTTGAAGTTGCCGGAACCATTCAGGCATTGGGTGACAACATCCATCATTTAAATAAAGGTGATAAGGTCTGCGCACTGGTGACCGGCGGCGGTTACGCCGAATATTGCCTCGCTTCGGCGGCGTTATGCCTGCCTATACCGGAAGGCCTGTCTTTTACCCTGGCTGCCGCATTGCCGGAAACTTTCTTTACCGTCTGGAGCAACGTCTTTGACCGCGCCCAGTTGCAGCCCGGCGAAACGCTACTGGTACATGGCGGTACCAGCGGCATAGGCACGACGGCGATACAACTGGCCAAAGCCTTTAACGCCAAGGTCATAGTCACCGCTGGCTCGGAAGCTAAATGCGAGTTCTGCCTGCAACTGGGCGCTGATGCCGCGATCAACTATAAGGAACAGGATTTCGTTGACGAGATCAAGCGCCTTACAGACAACAGAGGCGTCGATGTTATTCTGGACATGATCGGCGGCGACTATTTCCCGCGCAATCTAAAATGCATGGCTGACGACGCCAGACTGGTGCAAATTGCCATTCAAAACGGCCCGAAAGCCGAAATAAACTTATTGCCCGTCATGCTCAAACGGCTGATCATCACCGGCTCCACCTTGAGGGCTAGGGACGATACCTTTAAAGCGGCAATCGCAGCCAAGTTACTTGAAAAGGTTTGGCCTTTATTAGCATCCGGCCAAATCAAACCGGTTATCCATTCAACTTTTGCACTCACCGATGCCGCCTTAGCCCATCAACTCATGGAAAGC
Source organism: Methylobacter tundripaludum SV96 (assembly GCF_000190755.2). Taxonomy (GTDB): domain Bacteria; phylum Pseudomonadota; class Gammaproteobacteria; order Methylococcales; family Methylomonadaceae; genus Methylobacter_A; species Methylobacter_A tundripaludum. The sequence continues at coordinate 571,697 of NZ_JH109153.1, forward strand.
AGCCGACACGTCGGCAAAATCATCTTAACGGTATAAAACTATGACTTACTCGACACTCGTTTCCACAGAAACACTCCATCAACAACTTAATCATCCCGACTGGATCATCATTGATTGCCGGTTCTCATTAGCGGATACCGAAGTCGGTGCCAAAGCCTATCGACACGGACATATCCCCAATGCCCACTACGCCCATTTGGACAAGGACTTGTCCTCGGCCATCACCGACTTTACCGGCCGCCACCCTTTGCCGAACTTCGCTTTATTGGCAAAAAAACTGGGCGACTGGGGCGTAACCAACACCAGCCAAGTCGTGGTTTATGACGATGCAGGCGGCGCTTTTGCAGACCGTCTCTGGTGGCTATTGCGCTGCATGGGCCATGACAAGGTTGCGGTATTAAATGGCGGCATCAAACAATGGCAAAAACAAGGCCTACCCGTCACCACAACCTTGCCCACCGTTAAGCCCGCCACATTCAGGCCGTCTCTGAACGATGTTGCATGGCTTAGCGCCTTGCAAGTGCAAAACAACATGGCAAAAAAATCCATTTGCCTGATCGACGCCAGAACGCCTGAACGCTATCGCGGCGAACAAGAACCTATCGACCCGGTTGCAGGCCATATTCCCGGCGCATTAAACCGAGCCTTCCAATTAAACCTGGACAGCAACGGTTTGTTTTTATCGGCGGAACAATTGCGCGAACAATTTAACCAACTTATCGGCGCCACCGCACCCGAACAAGTCGTTCATTATTGCGGCTCCGGCGTAACCGCCTGCCATAACTTGCTGGCGATGGAATATGCCGGATTAACCGGTTCCAAGCTTTATGCGGGATCGTGGAGTGAATGGATCAGGAATAAAAACAGGGCGGTTGCTAAAGACTAACTTCAAATTTAAAGAAGCGGCAATAGATTGACGTTGTCAACGTTAAGAGCCGGCAGCCCATCAAAAGCCATATCCTTTATTGAGTGTAGTCGTTGAGTTCCACTACATCTCAATAAAGCCCTGCCCAAAAAGCTTGCTTCTTTTCTTATCCCGAACGAGTTAACTTAATACATGAGAGCGTAGCCAAGGCGCACTGCGCCACGATCCACGATAAATACATCAATACGGCGATTCTACATCCCAGTTATCCAAAACTTTGTCGTAAACCTCGCGCAAGCTGAGGACGCAGTCTATGCTTTCCAGCGGCACGTCGGCCTCAAGTCCCACCGCCTCCGTTAATATCCAAACGTCGCCTTGCCGCAGATAGCGTTCGATACTTGGCTGGTCTTGGGCAACCAACAGGTATTCGCGCAATGTAGGGATTTTACGATAATGGGCGAACTTACCTCCTCGGTCATAAGCTTCAGTGGAAGGCGACAGCACCTCGATTAACAATGTAGGATTGAGCAAGGTATCGACATGTGAGTCTTCAAATTGCGGCGTACCGCAGGCAACAACGATATCCGGATAATGGTAGCTGCGCGCTTCCGCTGCCTTGACACGCATATCGTTGACATAGGCCTCGCAGGGACGTTTTTTGAGTTGTATGCTTAATTCTCCTGCAATATTAATGGTTACCAAATTATGTTCCCGGTTTGCGCCGGTCATCGCATAAATTTGACCGTCGTGGAATTCGCTTTTACAGGAAGCGCTACGCTCCAGCGTTAAATATTCTTCGGCGCTAAAATGACTAGGTGTAAGTACGGAAGACATGAATCACCTCGTTAAAAGGAAATAGCTTACTAAATATTAAGAACATCATAGCGTTTAACAGCGGCGTGAAGACTATTTAAACCCCATAACTCTTGCGTTTACGCCAGAACGTTGCCCTGCTCATACCCAGCGAACGGGCGGCCTGGGTCACCCTGCCATTGCTTTGCTCCAGTGCCTGACGGATTGCGGCGGATTCCTCGTCCGCCGACAGCGGCCTGTTTTGCATAGCTTGCGGCAGGGCGGTACGCGACTCCCTGAACTCAGGCGGTAATTCAGAGCAGCGCAAGGTCGTCCCCCTGCCTACCGCAAAAGCGTATTCCACCACATTATGCAGCTCCCGGATATTGCCCGGCCACGCATAATCCAGCAAAGCGCGCATGGCCTGCGGATCGATTTTTTCGATTTTCCGGAAATTGGCGGCATTATGCTGCTGAATAAAATGCCAGATCAGCAAACTTATATCTTCCCGGCGTTCCCGCAGCGGCGGAATAAAAATGGGCACGACCCTGAGCCGGTACATCAGGTCTTCACGGAACCGCCCGTTTTTTACTTCCTCGCGCAATGAACGATGAGTCGCGGCGACGATGCGTACATCGACATCAATGGAACGGTCGCCGCCGACCGGAATATAATTTCTTTCCTGGATGACCCGAAGCAGCTTGGCCTGCAATTCAAGCGGCAGTTCAGCCACTTCATCCAGAAACAAGGTTCCGCCGTGTGCGCGTTGAAACAGGCCGCTATGATCCTTGATCGCACCGGTAAACGCGCCGCGTACATGACCGAACAACTCGCTGTCCAGCAAGCTACTGGACAAGGCCGCGCAATTGATCGCCAAAAAAGGCGCGTTGCGTCGGACGCTCAGATCGTGAATGGCCTTGGCAACCAGTTCCTTACCGGAACCGCTCTCGCCTCTTACCAATACCGTAGCTTCCGTTTCTGCGGCATTTTGAATAATCTGGAACACCGCCTGCATGGCCGGTGAGCGGCTTAACAGACCTTGAAACCCCTGCTTCCCGGAATCAGGCATTGCTCTTGAGTCTTTCGGCGAAGTCGTGTTTTCCGATTGTTCCGAGGCGGGGAGCAACAATCCCAAGCCACCGGCAAAAACGCCCTCTTGGTCATGCAAAACGTGAGTCATCTTATTCAACTCAATTTCATGTCCATCAGCTTGAACTAATTTTATGAGTTGTTTTTGATGGTCGCCGCCCTCGGTAATCACGTATTCTTGCAAACAGGGCTTGCCTGTGACATCTTCGGCGTTCAATCCCGATAACTGTTCCGCGCCCCGGCTCCAGTGAATAACCTGTTGATCCCGGTCAACGATATAGGGAGCTGCAACATCGCAAAGATCGAGCAGCTTTAAAAACAACGGCTGCAATGGCTGCTGTGCCAGCCAGCCTGACAAGGGTTCGGAAAGCTGTTTCGTTTGTTTCACGGGCGTCTCACTGAATCAAATAGATGTTTCACTGAAACAATATATGAAACGGGCGAAAGGCGCAAGGCAAAGGGCTAAAGGTCCGTACTTTAACTATGCGCCCTTTGCCTTTAGCCCTTCGCCCTTCGTCTTAACCTTCTGGCACAGGCCTTGCTATAACCAGATATACCCCATACCCAACCGGAGACACATCATGCTATTCAAACAATTATTCGATCAGGAAACCTGGACTTACACTTACTTGATTGCCGATCCGGTCAGTAAGGACGCCATCCTGATTGATCCTGTCAACACCCATATCGATGAATATATTGAGCTGCTGGCAGCGCACGGCCTGCAACTGAAATATTCGCTGGAAACCCATGTTCATGCCGACCATATCACCGCCAGCGGCCTGCTGCGCCAACGCTTGGGCGCGCAAACTGCGGTGAGCGGGCTGTGCGGGGCCGAGTCGGCCGACATTCAAATTCAGGACGGCGATATTTTCAAATTTGCCGGCGACGAACAGATCAAGGTCATCGCCACACCGGGACATACGCGCGGCAGTATTTCTTTTTTATGGCGCGACCGCCTGTTCACCGGCGACTCTTTATTGATAGGCGGTTGCGGGCGCACCGATTTTCAGGGCGGCGATGCCGGGGCTCTTTATGACTGCATTACCCAACGCTTGTTTACTCTCCCTGATGAAACGCTGGTCTATCCGGGCCACGATTACCAACAGCGCTGGGTCAGCAGCATCATGCAGGAACGCACCACCAATCCGCGTCTGGCCGGCAAGACCCGCGAGCAATTTATCGAGATCATGAACAACCTGAATTTACCCAAACCCCGATTGATTGACGAAGCAGTTCCCGCCAACCGTTATTGCGGCCTGGATGAAAATGAGCGCCAGGATGCCGTAGCACTCAGGGACGCATCGCTGCCGGTCCGCGCCACGACAAGAACCGAAGACATGGTGGCGGAGGCCAAGCAACACATCGTTGAAATCGATGTCGCCAAATCGAAACAACTGCTTACGAAAGGCAATGTCGTGCTGGTCGATACCCGCGAAGAAAGCGAATACGCCGCCGGGCATGTTGACGGCGCGCTATTGGTGCCGCGCGGGATGCTGGAATTCAAAATCGGCAACATGCCTGAACTGGCCGACAAGTCGAAAGCGGTGCTCATCTACTGTCGTTTGGGCAATCGCTCGGCACTGGCGGCGCAGACCCTGCAGCAATTGGGTTACACTAATGTGCTGTCTATGGCCGGTGGATTTGAAGCGTGGAAAAAAAGCCAAGAGGCAGAATAATAAAAAATAGGTGGATGACAAAATGTGTGTTGTTTTACACTTTTTGTCGTGCATCGAAATCTTCCACTCACTACAGGCTTAAGAGGAATTTATGTCAAACCAACACCATACCCTGCTAATCATAGGAGGAGGCGCCGCCGGCGTTTCCGTTGCCAACAACATGCGTCGTCAAAACGCCGATATTGATATTGCCATCGTTGAACCGTCCGAAGTCCACTATTACCAGCCGGGCTTCACCATTATCGGCGGCGGCGCTTATACCTTAAAAGAAACGACACGCAATGAAGTCGATTTGATTCACCCGACCGTCACCTGGATCAAGGATTACGCGGAAACCTTTCATCCGGATGACAACAGCGTCAGCCTGCGTTCCGGCGATACCGTCAGTTACGACTATCTGGTGGTCTGCCCCGGCCTGCAACTGGATTGGGACAAAATTGAAGGCTTGAAAGAAACGCTGGGCAAAAACAATGTGTGCAGCAATTATTCCGCCGAAACCGTGGAATACACCTGGGAATGCATCCAGGCCATTAAGGAAGGCACAGCGCTGTTCACCCAACCGCCGATGCCGATCAAATGCGCAGGCGCGCCGCAAAAAATCATGTATCTGGCCGCGGATCGCTTCCGCAAAAGAGGCACGCTGGACAAATTCAACATTGAATTTTTAAATGCCGGCCCCGCCCTGTTCGGCGTACCGTTTTTCGCCAAAGCACTCAGTAAAGTGGTCGCCGACTACGGTATTAAAACCAGTTTTAACCACAACTTGGTTGCCATTGACGGCCCGGCCAAAATCGCCACTTTCGAAACCACCGACAGCGAAGGCAACAAGCAACGCATTACCAAAGCGTTCGACATGATTCATGTCACGCCGCCGCAAAGCGCGCCGGATTTCATTAAAAAAAGCCCTCTTGCCAATGCGGCAGGCTGGGTTGATGTCAATCCCAACACCCTGCAACATACTAAATACAGCAATATTTTCGGCCTGGGCGACGCAGGTTCAACGCCGAATGCCAAAACTGCCGCAGCGGTGCGCAAGCAGGTGCCGGTCGTGGTTGATAATATTCTTAGCCTGGAAAACAGCAAGGATGTCCAAGGCGGCTATGACGGTTACGGTTCCTGTCCATTAACCACCTCACTGAGTAAAGTGATGCTGGCTGAATTTGCCTATGACGGCAAGGTAACGCCTTCCTTCCCGCTGCTCGACCCAAGAAAAAGCCGTGCTATCTGGTGGTGGGGTAAAACTACCGGCTTTCCGTGGTTATATTGGCATTTGATGCTCAAAGGTTACCGCATCGATATTCCTCATCTGGAATGCTATGCCAAAAAGTTTATGAAAGAGGAATAAGTTTTAGTCGGCGAAAGGCGAATAAAACCGCTTTGCACTCCGCGCTTCTCCTTTCGCCCTTTGCCCTTTGCCTTTCACCTTTTTTCCCCCATGCCCCATTCACAATCCAACAACTCACGATTAACACAGTTATTTCCGATTGCAGGCTGGCTAAAATCCTACACTCGCCAGGAATTTAACAGCGATGTGTTCGCCGGTATCATTACCGCTATTTTGTTGGTTCCGCAGGGTATTGCCTATGCGATCCTGGCTGGTTTGCCGCCGCAACTAGGGCTTTATGCCAGCATCCTGCCGCCGGTGCTGTATGCGCTGCTCGGCACCAGTCGCACGCTGTCGGTCGGGCCGGTTTCGATTGCCGCCATCATGATCGCCAGCGCATTGACGGCCCCGGAAATCAGCGCGTTGGGCAACCCTGTCCAAAGCGCACTGATTCTGTCGGCGGAAAGCGGAATCATCATGCTGCTGATGGCGCTGCTACGCATGGGCGGGCTGGTGAATTTCATCAGCCACCCGGTGCTCACCGGCTTTACCAGCGGTGCCGCGCTATTGATTATCGGCAGCCAATTACCGCAGTTGCTCGGCTTAAAAACACCGTCATGCGGCGTTGATGTCATCTGCTACAGCCATTATTTTTCAGGCCTCGTGCCGGTCACCTTATTAATTGGCCTCGCCGCGATTGGCTTACTGGTATTTTTCGGCAAGCCGCTGGTTTTTATCCTTAAAAATACCGGCATGCAACCTTATCTCATCACGGCGATCAGCAAATGCGGGCCATTATTGACCATCATGCTGGCAACGCTGGCAGTCGGTTACTTCGATCTGACCGGTCAACAGAATGTGGCGGTTGTCGGCCAGGTTCCGTCCGGTTTCCCGGCTTTAAACATGGATTTCTCCCCTATTGAAAAATGGTACGCACTACTGCCCTACTCCGGCTTTATCGCGTTGATTGCCTATGTGGAAAGCGTAGCCATTGCCAAAGTCACCGCCAATTTCAGAAACGAAAAAATCATCCCCAATCAGGAGTTGATCGCGCTGGGCGTTGCTAATCTGGCTGCCGCCGTTTCCGGAGGAATGCCGGTAGCGGGAGGATTTAGCCGTACTATGGTGAATTTTGCTGCCGGTGCGCGCACTCAAATGGCTATGCTGATCGCCGCCGGACTTCTAGCGCTGGCGGTCATTTTCTTTAGCCCGTTATTTGAAAATATTCCCAAAGCGGCGCTGGCTGCGATCATTCTGGTCGCCATTATTCCTTTGGTGAAACTGAGCGACATTGCCCACACCTGGCGTTACGATCGCGGTGACGGTATCGCCGAAACCGCTACTTTATTGGGCGTTTTAGTCTACGGGATTGAAGAAGGCATCACTCTGGGCATTATCCTGACCCTGATCAGCCACTTGCGTAAAACCAGCCAGCCGCATATTGCCGTGGTCGGGCGCATACCCGGCACTGAACATTACCGCAATATCAAACGCCATAGCGTGGAAACCTGGCCTCACCTGCTATTACTGCGTGTCGATGAAAGCATCACTTTTGCCAATATCAATTATATCGAGGAGTTCATCAACGCCGAGTTAAGGCGGCAGCCGAATCTTAAGCATATCGTGCTTATTTTTACCTCAATCAGCGACATAGACACCACGGCGCTGGAGGTGCTGGAGAATCTGAACCATACTTTGCAAGCATCGAAAATGACCCTGCACATCTCGGAAGCGAAAGGCCCGGTACTCGATAAACTTGAAAAAACCGACTTTCTCAGGCAACTGAAACCCGGTAAGGCATTTTTCCATACCGAGGATGCGGTTAGAGAATTAGCTAAAGGCTAAAGGCTAAAATTGCACAAGGTCTTAATCTTCAATGCAAGCTTTTTTCGCCCTTCGCCCTTCGCCCTTCGCCCTTCGCCCTTTGCCCTTTATCTTCCGTCTTTTTCCTATTTCGAAAACGCAATAAACCGCCGATAAGGCGAACCCTGCTTCCAGGTAAATGCCTCGGTGTAATAATGCATTAGCGCCAGATAACCCAGCACGCCCAGAGTAATCGCCTTATTAATCTCCATGCCGAAAAAGAATTCGGTTACCGCATTGACCGCGCTGTCCCCGTAAGACTCCAACACAAACGCCAGTGCAAATGAACACAGGGGCAAAACGATAAAAACGGGCAGATGACAACGCGCCGCATAGCGATACATGGAATTCTGCGGTTGCCGGTGGTGCTTGTTGTAATCATGCACCACATAGAAAATATAGGCCGTCGCGTCATGCACCAGTCTTGGCACCAAAATCGCGAGGAAATAATACTGCTGAACAAAAAGATAAAACGTGCTTAGTACCAATAAAACATTGGACCACAAAAAACACCTGCCCGATTGCGTGGTCACATAGCGCTCGCATAGCAACGCACTGCAAATCAGCCCTACACATAAACTGCCCGAAACAAGCTTGATAAACTCCAGTTGTTGCACATCCAGGCTGTTTTTCAGGAAGATACCGATGTAAACAAATAGGCCCGCCGTCACACTCAGCCACAATAGCAGGTAAAAAACCCAATCGGGCAGACGATATAGACCACGCCCCACGCCCAATTGCTGTTTGAGTACGTGGTACACGGTCCAGGCAGCCACTGTGACATAAAGCGCTTTATAGGGAATAAACAGGCTGCCCACGCCGAAAGCCGTGATAATGGCAACCGTCATCAAAATGAGCTTCAACTTATAAAATTTCAGGTATTCGGTATTGCTCACCAGCAAGATGGAGCTGGCGACAATATGCGGCGTTCCAAAAATAATTTGAAACAATAAAAACTGCTTCGGACTGCTCGGTAAATTATGCTGTAAAAAGCCCTGCCAAAACCAACCGTCAAACAGCTGTAACAACAAACACAAAGGAATGATTGCGTACAGCCCCAACAATAACCGAAACGAGACGGACAACTGATTGCCATCAGGTACATCTTGAGCTGAAAGGGCCTTATCTGAAATGGTTGTAGCAGACATAAAACTGTCCTCCTGTTATTGTTATATTCTCAGTCGAAATATTAAGTTAAACTGATTATTTAACGATTTTCAAGCATTGCTTTTAGTTTTTTCAGGATAAATAGACTCATGACATTTCAGCTACACCCGCGCCTGGAACAGGATTGCATAGCCATTGGCCGTTTTGAGTTATGTCGATTATTAATGATGAATGACAGCCAGTATCCCTGGTTTATACTGGTGCCGGAACGAGCGGACTTGCAGGAAATTTATCAGCTGAACAAAGCTGAGCGTGAATTGCTGACCGAGGAATCCAGCTATCTTGCCGAAAACATGGCCGCGCTTTATAAAGCGGACAAAATGAATATTGCCGCAATAGGCAATAAGGTTCCTCAATTGCATATCCACCATATAGTCCGCTATCAGGTTGATAAAGCATGGCCTGCGCCGGTCTGGGGGAAGTTTGACGCCGTTCCTTATACCGAACGGCAAATTGCGGATAACTTAACTCGCATTAAAGCTCAGTTGGGAATGTAAAACAGGCACAAGGCCTTTGGCCTTGCGCCTTAAAAATCTTAATCAACCAAAAATTCAGTAAAATAGGCTTCTTTAAAACCTTCTTCATGCCCGGCCTTACCCTCCTCTTCGGAATGCTCTTTCTCTGCGGGCTCGCCATGCCCTTTGTCACCTTCTTCCATCTTTTCCAGCGTCTTACGAATAACCGCTGTGGTTTCCTGACGCAATGCTTCGCGCTGTTCCATGGTTTGCAATGCTTCAGACGACCTGCCGCTGTATAACATAATTAATTCGTGTCTTAATGCCGGCATGTGCTTTTTTACCGCAGCAATAGTGCCGGCGCCTTCAACCAATAATTGAACATTTAGCAGCAAAAACTTTTTTGGTTCCGCCAAATTAACGGTAAACTTGGGAGTCATTTCCACATATTTTACACCGGCTTCCGCTTCCGATTCTTTTGCCCCTTCATTCGCAACAGCAACAGACATGAACAGAAGACTTAATACCACAACCCATAAACGCATAACAGACTCCGTGTAACTGGAAAATAATGGTCTAGTATAAGGCCAACCCCATCAATTTTAAAACGAATCCAAGTACTGACAAGGCAATGACAACCAATCTCCCCATCGGCCCGATAATGCTGGATGTTGCAGGCTTAACCCTGACACAAGCTGAAAAAGAAAAAATAAACCATCCCAACACCGGGGCGGTCATCCTTTTTTCGCGCAATTATCAAAATCCCGAACAAGTTACCGAGCTGATTAACGCTATTCGCGCGGCGCGCAATGGCGACATACTGATCGCCGTCGATCAGGAGGGCGGCAGGGTCCAACGCTTTCAACAAGGCTTCACTCGCTTGCCGCCTGCATCAAGCTACGCACAAAGCCCTGAATTGGCGGAACCGGCAGGCTGGTTGATGGCTGCCGAATTACTGGCTGTCGGTGTCGATTTCAGCTTTGCGCCGGTTTTGGATATTGATTGCGGCGTTAGCGAAATCATCGGCAACCGTTCATTTTCAACCGATCCGGCGCTTGCAACCCGCCTTTCAAGCTTATTCAGGAAAGGTATGAATGAAGCGGGCATGGCCGCAACCGGCAAGCATTTCCCCGGACACGGCGCAGTAGCGCTAGACTCGCACCTGACCTTGCCGGTAGACGAACGGGAGTTGGACAGCATCAGGGCAAAAGATTTGCTGCCCTTTAAACAACTGATCGCGGAAGGCCTGGAAGGCATTATGCCTGCGCATGTGGTCTATCCGAAAATCGACCCGAATCCGGCCGGTTTTTCGCCGTTCTGGATACAACAGATTTTGCGCAAGGAATTAAACTTTAACGGCACGGTATTCAGCGACGACTTGAGCATGGAAGGCGCGGCATCGGTCGGCGGCTTCCCGGAACGCGCCAGACTGGCGCAACATGCCGGATGCGATATGATCCTGGTCTGCAACAACCCGACCGCCGCCGAGCAAGTGCTTGATGCCTTGCCGCTAACCCACAATCCCGTCAGAGAACAACGACTGCGTAGGATGCAAGGCAAACCGCAAATGAACCGCGAGCAACTCATGCAGTCCGAAAAATGGCAGCAATTATCAACCCTCATCATCAACCACACTCTATAACCATGCTTGAAGAAATCAAACACGTCCAGGCGACGGCCGATTTGCTGCACAGCGAACAGGAAGTTGAAGCCGCCATCGATAACATGGCTCAGGAAATCAACACCGCGCTTGCCGATCGCAACCCACTGTTGCTCTGCGTTATAAACGGAGGCATCGTCACCGTCGGTAAATTACTGACCCGATTAACCATCCCGTTAACCATTGACTCCATCCATGCCAGTCGCTATCAAAATCAGACTTCAGGCGGCAACATCAAATGGCTGGTTAAACCGGACACACCGCTTAAAGATCGCACTGTTCTTATCGTCGACGATATTCTCGATGAAGGCATCACCCTTGAAGTTATCTATCAGTATTGCCGGGAACAAGGCGCAACAGCCGTCTACAGCGCCGTGTTAGTGGATAAAATCCTCGACCATGAAAAACCAGTCACCGCCGACTTTATCGGACTGAAGGTGGAAAACCGTTACTTGTTCGGCTACGGCATGGACTACAAAGGCTATTTACGCAACGCACCGGGCATTTTCGCCTGCAAGGAATAAACATCATGACTACACTTGCCATCATCGGCGGCACCGGCCTGACCCAACTGAGCGACTTAACCATCATCAACCGCGAGCAGCTGGACACGCCTTACGGTTCGCCTTCCGCCGAGTTTGTTACCGGCGAGCTGAACGGCAGCCGGATTATATTCCTGGCCCGGCACGGCAACCCCCATACCATCGCGCCCCACAAAATAAACTACCGGGCCAATATCTGGGGACTTAAACAGCTCGGCGTCGAGCAGATTATCGCCGTCGCCGCGGTGGGCGGCATCACCTGCGAAATGGCTCCGGCGCATATTGCCATCCCCGACCAAATTATCGATTACAGCTATGGCCGCCTGCATACTTTTTTTGAAGACGAAGCGGTGCAGCATATCGACTTTACCTATCCGTACAATCAAAAGCTGCGCTCTCGCTTAATTAACGCCGCAGCCACAGCCAACATAAAGATCAGCCCGCTAGGCACCTACGGCTGCACCCAAGGTCCGCGCCTTGAAACCACTGCGGAAATCCAGCGTATGGAAAGAGACGGCTGCGACCTGGTCGGCATGACCGGTATGCCTGAAGCGGCACTGGCCAAAGAACTCGGTATCGATTATGCCGCAATCAGCGTCGTCGCCAATTGGGCCGCAGGAAAATCGGAAGGGGAAATAACCATGGAAGAAATTGAGCGGCATCTCCATAAAGGCATGGCGAATACCGCTGAATTACTAAAGGCTTTTGTAGGCTAGATTGCTACAAAATGTAACGACTCAGCTGCTGGAAAAATAGACCGTAGGCCGGAATAAGGCCACCCACGCGCATAGCGTGAGGTGGCGTTTCCGGCCTACCGCTAAAGGTTTTTGTGGGTTAGATTACGGCCTAATGATGACAACCGGCGCCGTGGATATGTCCATGTTCGGCTTCCTCTTTAGTCGCCGGTCTAACGTCCACAACTTCCACATCAAAAGTTAAGGCCACTCCTGCCAGCGGGTGGTTGCCGTCAATGGTAATATCATCGCCTTCGATCTTAACGATAGTGACTTCGCCGGAACCGGAACTGACGTCGGCATGAAATTGCATGCCGACTTCAATCTCATCAATGCCTTCAAACATGGCTCGTGGGATTACCTGAATCATCTCATCATTTTGTTCGCCATAAGCATCTTTGGCCGCAATGCGCACATTAAATTTGTCACCGACAGCTTTGCCTTGTAGAGCATCTTCCAAGCCCGGAATGATGTTTCCCGTGCCGTGCAGATAAACCAAGGCATCATCACCTATTGAACTATCCAGCACTTCGCCTTCATCATTAGTTAAAGTATAGTGAATTGAGACAGCCATATTGTCAGCTACTTGCATGATAAAACCTTTTTCGTAATTTAAAAGCCGACTATGATAAAGAGTTGCAGCTGTTTTGTCTGAAAAATTATTTCCATCCATCATAATTATCTACAGGAAATCAATCATGTCGCGCTGGAAACCGCCGGGACCAAAGTCATCCCCTTACATCACGCCGGAAGGCTATCAATCGCTGGAGATTGAATTGAGAGACCTGTGGACCAAACGCAAAGAGGTCACCCAGGCTCTATCGGCGGCGGCCGCGGAAGGCGATCGCTCGGAAAATGCCGAGTACATCTACCGTAAAAAGGAATTACGCGGCATAGACCGACGCATTCATTATCTGCAAAAACGCCTGCCTTCCCTTAATATCGTATCCCAACCGCCTGACGACCAGGACAGGATTTTCTTTAGCGCCTGGGTAACCCTGGAGAATGAAGCGGGCGAGGAAGTGACCTACCGCATTGTCGGAGCTGATGAACTTAATCCCAAAAAACACTACATCAGCCTCGATTCGCCGCTGGCGAGAGCGCTGCTAAAAAAAACCTTTGATGATGCCGTCGCCATTAAGAATGAGCTTAAAGAAACCCGGTACACCGTCGTTGATATTAATTACGGCAACAGGTGAAGCCTATTCTGTAACCGTTCAGAATACATTCCGTTGCCCTGACTTCGAACTGCAGTATTTTCGGTTGAAATAAAGAATTAATATTGCAATAAATATAACACCCTATATAATACGCCGGGTATGGAGAGGTGGCTGAGCGGCCGAAAGCGGCGGTCTTGAAAACCGTTGAGGGTTGATCCCCTCCCAGGGTTCGAATCCCTGCTTCTCCGCCATATACATAAAAGGCAGCTTACTTTTAGTCAGCTGCCTTTTTTATTTCAGCCCCTTTCTAAAAGTGTCGACCCCAAAGACACGTCTTTTATTCTTGCCGAACTGGTCACCAAGTTCGTACACGCCACAAGCCTCCAACTTACGTTGAACTTCTCTGGAACTGTCCATCTATCGCGTGACCTTAACTAAAGCTCCGCTTGCAGGCCAGGTATGCCAATACGTTGGATACGCATAGCATTATCGCCTTCTTCATAAACCGGCAGTTTTCCCTCTATTTTCCAGAGCCGGAAAGCGAGCGCATGCGATAAAACACGAATCGGATAATCGCGCGGCAATTGTTGTAAATAAGGCTGTATGGTGACGAAATCGATCGCGCCATACTGCTGCATGATAAAGCGAAGACCGCCATTGGCGGGACCGATGTTATAGGCCAGCAAGCCCAGAAACAGGTCGTTATGCATCTCGGTCAGATAGTATTTTAATGTGGCGGCGGCGATAAAAGCATTGTGCCTCGGATCGAGCACTGAAGGTTTGCTCACCTCCAGTTGTTTACCGGCCTGCGCCATGACCGCTTTAGGCACTTGGGTAATTTGAAATAATCCATGCCCGCCATCCCGACTGTCTCTGGGCAAAAAGGAGGATTCTGTCGCGGCGATGCCTTGCAGAAGATTGGGATCAATATCGAACACCTTGGCCGCTTCGACAATAGCCGGATTATAGGTCTCTGCCCGGTTAACCATCTGTAGCAATTGTGCCGTATCATAACGCCGGTAAGCGGCATAGACCTGATGCGCCAGCGTAACCCGACTGGCTTCCTGCTTGCCGCCGACCAGCATGCGAAAATGCCCGAACGCTTGGGCAAAATGGTTTTGCAGCACAAACCAGCCGATAACCAGCGCAAAGCTGAGTGCCAAAATCGGGGCTAATATCGCCGCCCTGCCCTGCAACCATTTACGCAGTTTCCACCAGCCTATCAGCAACACAGCGGCCGCAACGATCAATGCCAATACGCCGATGGCAAACGGCAATAAACTGGTGAAAAAACGGGTGCCGGAAAACCAGCCCGCCGAATAACCCAACAAAATCATCACCGCAGAAACCGCCGTTATCGCCAAACCCAGCACTTCAAGGCCGATCATCAACAGCCGGTGTTTGAAGCTGCCAACCGGCGGTTTGGGCAACTCTTTTTTTGATGTTTTCCGTGTCGTTCGGGGTTTAGGTTTAGGTTTTGGAGCTGTCTCCAGTTTGACACTGGCCCGTTTTCGAGGTGCTGCCGGTTTATTCATACAAACAGATTATCCAGTTTCGGTAAGGGTCGAAGTCGTAAGATTATAGCTTGAAAGACCGTCATCCGCAGACCGAACACGCTAATCATGCTTGGCAAAAATAAGCTGATCGGTAGCAAAACCCAGCGCCTTGGCCCGATCGATCAATGTCTGCAAAGTCGCCTCGGGCAGTTGTTTGGTTCGGGATAATATCCAGAAATAAGAGCGATCCGGCCCGGCGATCATCGAATAAGCATAATCTTTTTTATCCAGTTCAATAATATTGTAGCCTCCATAAAACGGCCCGAAAAAAGACACTTTCAGCCTCCCTTTATCCGGCTGTTCGACAAAATAAGCCTTGCCTTGCGCCTCGTGCCATTCCCCGGCCTTCACATCCCAACCCTTATTCAGCACATCAACGCCGCCATCGTCCCGCAAGGTATAGGTTGCAGAAATATTCTCCAAGCCCCGCTCGAATCGATGATCGAGCCGCGCGATTTCGTACCAGGTGCCCAGATAGCGGTTAACCTCAAAACCGTCAACCGCCGTCACCCCTTCGGGAATGCCGGTGCAGCTTGTCAATAAGGTAAAAATCAGCATACATAATGCTTTCATGCGCAATCCCTTTTAAAAGTGTTTTATAAATCAGTCGGCTAACTGTAACCGCCAAACCTCCGGCAATCAACTTAAAGGCATTAGACAAGCCATTCATCCGGCGGCAACAACGGCAATCATTTGCCGGTTGATAACAAACTGCACGATTTTTTCCAGACCATTCTTTCGGGATGCGCCATCAATTTAACATTGGCCGAAAATCCTTAACATTCTTTAACTTAACTTTACCTTTACGAGCCTGTTCTGACTCCCTTGCCGGCCGCTATATTGCTCAAGAACTTATGTAGTTCCGTTAAGTCAGTTAGACGCTGTCTTACAAGAACGGCAATACGGACGGCCAACCGGCCATCCATCAATGATAACCAAGATGAGGATAAAATCATGAGCATTAGCAGTATAAACAGCAGCAGTTCGGCAATGATGTCAGGCGCAATGAAGCGCCCCGATCCGACGAAAATGGCCGAAGATTTATTTTCGAAACTGGATACCACGGGGAAAGGCTATATTGAAAAAAGCGATTTGCAATCCGCGCTTGGCAACGTGTCGCAATCGGATAGCTCAAGCAGTTCCACTTCCGCTGATGACATGTTCTCCAAAATGGATAGCGATGGCAACGGCAAGGTCACCAAAGAGGAAATGTCGGCGACTATACAAAAAATAGCATCGGAACTGGATGGACAATCCCCGAGAATGCGCATGCAGGGCGACATGCCTCCACCGCCACCGCCCGGCGGCGCTCAAGGCGCCCAAAAATCAAGTTCGACAGACAGCTCAAGCTCCAACCAGGACATCGAGCCGGCAGATGCCAACGAGGACGGCACGGTGAGCGCTAAAGAGGCGCAGGCCTATGCGGCATCGCAAGCCTCGTCCGATACGTCATCGACGTCAAGCGCCGATGCGCAGTTAATGCAAATGTTGGCAGGCGGCATGCCACCGCCGCCGCAAGAGGGCGGCCAAGGCGATCAAGGCTTTACCAAAGATCAACTGACCTCAATGTCAAAAGACCTGAGTTCGACAGACAGCGAAAGATCCAAGGTAATGAGCGATGTAGCCGCCAATTTCGATGCCGCCGATACTAACGGCGACGGCAAGGTGAGCGGTAGCGAAGCGAGGACTTTTGAGGATTCGAAAAACGCGTCCGGCTCCGGCAGCAGTACCGATACGTCATCAACGTCTTCTGCCTCAAACGCCGATGCGCAGTTCATGAAACAGATGGTGCAATTGCTGAAATCTTACGGCTTCGATCAGACGGCGGAAAGCAGCGGCTTTTCGACATCCGCTTAATTTAAACCCTGCCGTTACGTAATTTTCACCACGAAGACACGAAGAGCACGAAGTTTTATTTTTTTCTTCGTGCTCTTCGTGGTGTTTTTATGTGACTTACAAAGTATCGCTCCCCTCTGCCCGACATCGTCGCGCTGAAACATTTACTCGGTAAAAGGAATATTTATTTCAATACGCAACCCGCCTTGCGGGCGATTGCTAGCTTGTATGCGCCCGGCATGGGCCTCTATCGCACGATAGGCGATGGCTAATCCCAGACCTATACTGTCGGCTTTGCCTCGATCGCCGCTACGGAAAAATGGTTCGAAAATCGCCGCCAAATCGCTTTCGGCAACGCCCGGTCCCTGGTCATAGACCGCCACCTGTAAGCGGCGTTTACCGGTATCGAAACGAACTATAACCGCCACCTCACCGCCTTTTTTGCAATGCTGCAACGCATTACGCAATACGTTTTCAATCGCGCGATGCAGCAATTCGCTACGGCCTTTGACCACCGTTTCTTCAATGCCGTCATAGCGAATAACAACCCCATACTGCTCGGCTTCAAAACGGGCATTTTCGACAATATCGTCCAGCAATCCGCCGATGTCGAAATCATGGCTTTCGCTGCCGGAAACACCGGCTTCCAAACGGGACAGCACCAATAATTCGCCGACCAGGTCGCTGATGCGTTGCGATTCCCGTTCAATACGTTCCATCATCGCCATAATCTTTTCCGGTTGTTGCTGGGCCAGACCGATAGCGGCCTGTATCCGCGCCAGCGGCGAACGCAATTCATGGGAGACATCGTGCAGCAAGCGTTGCTGGGCATGCACCAAACTATGAATCTGTCCGGCCATGTGATCGAAGTTTTGCCCCAGATCGGATAATTCATCGCGACGCTTTCCCATCGATGAACCGACCCGGGTATCCAGATCGCCTTGCGCTAGCGCGGTAAAAGCGTTGCGCAAACTGCGAATCGGCTTGGCAAAATACCAGGCCAGCGCCGCACTGAATATCAGGCTGGCAAAAGTACCGGCCAGAATCGGCAACAGCGGCGATGGCGGCACACGCGGCGGCCGGGGAGGACGCGAAAAATGACCCTCAGGAGGCGGCGGAGCAAAACCGGCATCCGCTTCTTCACCCGGCATGCGCGGCGGACGATCGGCAAAACCGTGTTCCGGCAGCGGCACAAACAGCAAATAACGATGTCCATCCTCTGTCGACACCCTACGAATCGCCTCAGGATAGGCGGCCTGCAAGAATAGTGTACGCGCCTGCTGCAAAACCTCGGGTACTACGCTACGCTGTAGCAGTTCCCGGTCTTGATCGTCAACCGCATAAACCGGCGGAAAAGGAGCGTCACGCATGGCCTCAAGAAAGTTGCGCAACCCAGCAACTCCGCCATGCCGGATAGCATTATCCGCAACAGCGACAAACGATGCCGCGTGCCTGACATCAATCGTATGCTTGACCGTTTCAGTTCCCTGCCACGCGTTATGCCTTAACCAGACCGCCGTGCCGACACCGATACCGGCCACCAGCAAAGCCAGCCAGAAGGTAAGGAAAAACTTCCAGAACAAACGCCCCATGCCCTTACTCCTTCACCAACTGGTAACCCTGACCGCGCACCGTCTGAATATAAGAGCGCCCATCGTTCTGACAGCCCAGTTTCTGGCGAATGCTGCTCATATGCACATCGATACTTCTATCGAAACGCGCCAAAGGCCGTCCCAGCGCTTTTTCCGACAATTCGTTTTTGGTGACGATACGGCCAACATTCATCGCCAGCGTTTCCAGCAAATTAAACTCGGTACTGGTCAGATCCATATCCTGATCGAACCATGACGCCTTGCGTTTTTCGCTCCAGATTTTCAAAGGGCCGGCAACAATCGGCCCGTTGCCGACGGCATCGCTTACAGACTGGGTTCGACGTAAAATTGCGCGGATACGCGCCGCCAGCTCCCTTGGCGTGCAGGGCTTGGGCACATAATCGTCCGCTCCCGATTCCAATCCGATAATCCGGTCGACATCATCGCCTCTGGCGGTAAACATCAGCACCGGAATACGGCTTTCCATACGGATGCGCATTAAGACCTCGGTGCCTTTTATATCCGGCAACATAATGTCGAGTATCACCAGCTGGTAGTCGCCCGACAAAGCCAGCCGCCGCCCAGACTCGCCCTGATGGGTCACGTCGACCGCGAAGCCATCCTGTTCCAGATAATCCTTGAACAGCCCCGCCAGTTCCACATCATCGTCAATGATTAAAATTTTCGTCACGCTCGCCACCTTAATTACTTTGTTGACGGCATCATAACTTCACACCGTGACAACCGCCACAATCCGCCCACTGGATTTACCTGAATTTACATTTCAATAACAGCGCTTTACCTGCATTGGAGTGATACTGGACAAGACGGAATCAACCCTGTTCCGTCGCCTCTTTTATTAAATACACGGAGATTTTTATGCGCAAACTGCTGTTGATTCTGCCCTTATTACCGGCGATAGCCTTAGCTAACCCGCAAACGCCCGGCGAACCGCCTTTATTACCGGAGATAGCCCTGGCTGACCCGCAAATGTACGGCGAACCTCCTTTCGGAGGCATGCCGCCATCCAAACATCATCGACCCGAGCACGATGAAGCGCACTTGCCGGGTTTTTTGCATCAACTCGATCTGGGCGAAACACAACAAAGTGAAATCAAAGCGCTGGTCAAAGCCCATCGCGCCGAACTCGATGCCAAGCTGAAAAATGCAATAAGCATTGGCAAGGAGATTCATCAGCTAAGCTTTTCCAACGACTACAGTGATGACAAAATCCAGACGCTGCTTGACAAGGCGGACGCCATTCACAAAGAAACGGCATTACAGAAAGCCAGACTGGACAATGCCATTTTCAAACTGTTAACCAAGGAGCAACAAGAGAAATTGCAAAGCAAAATGGCTCATTTCGAAGATTAATTCAGACCACTGCATTCTGCGCCCGGTCGTTGGCTGGGCGCAATTCTCAAGACCGAAAACCCTGTTTTCCGGTTCCCAAGCTTTTCTCGTTCCCACGCGCTGCGTGGGAATGCAGTGCTGGACGCGCTGCGTCCCGCATTCGCAAAACGTTGGTCGTGACTTGCGGCGCAGCGCATGGGAACGAGGTCGGCATTCTTCACCACGAAGAAAAATACTTAATTAATTCATTGAAAACTTCGTGTTCTTCGTGTCTTCGTGGTTATTCTTACTGTCGCCGCATTTACCCAATTTTACATTTTGCTAACATTGATTTACCCGTAATTCCGGCATACTGAATCCTTCATATCAAGCACCACTCCCTCAAATCGCCATGAACAAAACTACGGCTTATTTTCCGGCGATTATCGCCTGTGCAGTTTTCCTGACCGGTTGTTTTTTCCGCCCGTCCCCGCCAACATCGGAAGAGCAGGCTGAAAAGGTCGGACAGTTTATTGCCGAGGGCGGCTACGCTCCCGCGCACAGCTATGCGATCGATTCGATCCGCGAAACTTGGCGGCATGATGGTCAAGCCGTGGAAATTTCAATGCTTGCACCGACGGCTCCGGGCGTTTATCCGCTGATTATTTACCTGCCGGGCTTGGGCGAGCATGCCGATGGCGGCCGACTCTGGCGCGAAACCTGGGCTAAAGCCGGTTACGCGGTTTTCAGCGTGCAACCGCTTGAAATCGGCGAAGCGCTTAAAGAACTGGGGCCAATGCAAGGAATGGGCGACGATGCCGGACTGCCCGGACCTCCCGAAGACGAGCGGAGTCCGCCTGGCGACAACAAATCCATGCCGTCGAAAGCCCTCAGAAACAGTGAGCTGCACTATCTGGGGCATGAGCATTTCTCGCATGAATCCCTGAACAAACGCATCAACCACCTGCTCTGGGCTCACGCTCAACTCAAGCTGAGGTCAACGTCAGGCAAAGGCTTGTTTGCGGCCGCGGATTTGTCGCGATTGATCGTTGCCGGTTACGACCTCGGCGCGCAAACAGCGGCGGCGATGATTGGCGAGAAATCCGGGGCCGATCTGTCCCAAGCGCAAGACTTCAAGCCGCTTGCCGCGATTTTATTCAGCCCGTCCGTCGATATGGCGCTCGGTCAGGTCGCAACCCGTTACAAAAACATTTCCATTCCCTTGCTGGTGGTGACCGGCAGCGAGGACGACGATCCTTACGGGATCAGTTCTCCTTACGTGCGCACGGCAATCTGGGAATACGCACCGCTTGGCAATAAATATTTGCTGCTATTAAATAAAGGCAATCATCAACTATTGGCAGGATCTAACTTGGAACACCGGCAAGAGCCGGGTTCACCTCAGGAATCCAGCGGAAAAACCGGCCCCGGCGACGCCATGCCGCGCTTTGGCGGTTCTTTTCAAGGCGGGGGCGGCCCGGCCGGTGGCCCTCCTCCGGGAGGCATGATGGGCGGGCCTCCGCATGGCGATCGGCAGGACAGCGAACAGGATTTTAAACATATCGCCGCCGTATTCAGCGTATCCAGCGCATTTTTAGACAGCATCGGCAAGTCCGACGCCGTTGCCCAATCGTGGATTTCGGGGAAGCCCAATCACTGGCTGAAGAAGTCGTCAAACCTGAAAATGAAGTAGCCTATCGATGAGAGCGACAAAGAAAAATACGTTGCGGTGCTGATAGGTGTTCCCTGATTACCGGCAAACGGGAACACTACCGTATTTTTAGCGCCGCCATACCCGCAATACTGTTGGCTCAAGCAGGGCAAAGTCCTCGCGGCACACCGCTAAGCGGGCAGCATTCCCCCTCCTCCACGCCACAAATTTTTAAAGACAATTATCGCCTCGCCTGTCAAAATCGAGGGTGTTTCAATCGAACCGATTCGTCACCCAGCGGAGCCCTAACTGCCATGCAACAGCAACACGTTGATATACATAATGCCATTACCGCATTGAGTTGCGCGCTGGATTTAGTCGGCGTTGACGAAGTCAGGCACGGCAAGCGCGTGGCGATCATGGCCCGGGCTATTGCCCGGCACTTGAACTGGTCGGAAGTTGACTGCCTGTCCATTCTTTACGCCGGTATGCTGCATGATTGCGGGGTTTCCAGAGTTCATGAGCACCACCAACTCACGGAAACACTGGAATGGGACGGTGCGGAAGATCATTGCATCCGCGGCGCCGATTATTTGTCGGCCTGTCCGCCGTTGGCGCATTTGTCCGCCGAGATTCGCTACCATCACACCCGCTGGGAAGACCTGCTGGCTTCGTCTGTCGATCATCGCCTTTGCTTGCGTACCAATCTGCTGTATCTGGCGGATCGCATCGATATGCTGCAAGCGCCTTTCCTGAGCACCGGCCATATACTGACCGAGTATCCGGCGATTATCGCGCAAATCAAAACGCTGTCCGGCATCTTGTTTGCACCGGAGCTGGTGGATGCCTTTGCCGAAATCGCCGATGTCGAAGCTTTTTGGCTGGCCATGGAACCCGAATATCTGGATGAAGATTTACGCAGCATCGGCAGCCATATTCCAACGACCTTGCTGGATATTCCTGCGCTCAAAGAACTGGCGCGGCTGTTTTCGCGCGTAGTGGATGCCAAATCCCCGTACACCGATGAACACTCGCAACGGGTGGCGCATATCGCCCGGCAATTGGCTATGGATTTCGGCATTAAAGGCTACGAGCTGGAGCAGGTTGAAATCGCCGGGCTGTTGCACGACATCGGCAAATTGCGGGTATCGGAAGACATCATCGACAAACCGGGCAGCCTGACGCCGGAGGAACGGGCCACCATGCATCGGCATAGCTACGACACCTTCCGCATCCTGCAACGGGTGTTTGACGACTCGAAGATTCCGCTGTGGGCAGGGTTCCACCATGAAACTTTGATCGGCGACGGTTATCCTTTTAAAAACGGCACCAAAGAACTGGACCTGGAATGCCGCATCATTACCGTTGCCGATATTTTCCAGGCCTTAGCGCAAGAAAGGCCTTATCGCCATACCATGAGCCTTGAATATATTCTCGACGACTTACAGTCGCGCGTTGCCAGCGGCCATCTCGATGCGGGAGTGGTGGCTAAAT
This sequence comes from Methylobacter tundripaludum SV96, assembly GCF_000190755.2. Classification (GTDB taxonomy): domain Bacteria; phylum Pseudomonadota; class Gammaproteobacteria; order Methylococcales; family Methylomonadaceae; genus Methylobacter_A; species Methylobacter_A tundripaludum. The sequence goes on from NZ_JH109153.1 coordinate 594,488, forward strand.
TGACTGAAAATGCAGCGCTTTATTACCGGCTGGCTGTGGCTGGATAGATTGGCTTGTGGAAGCGGGAAAATGATCAGGCCCTAAAAAAGGTTCTCAAAGCTATGTTGTTCCTAATCATCGTGAAGTACTTTAGGATATGGTCAGTAATAACTCCCCGATATGGATTGGGTGAAATTTTTCCGTTCGCTCTGAGCTTGTCGAAGGGTGAGCGGGAAAATTTCAGGCTACCGCGTCAAGCCGATCATGCTTCGACAAGCTCAGCACGAACGGCTCGACGATCGAAAATAGTGGTTTCGGGAAGTTATTTTAAACCAAATCCTTAAGCGACGATCTCAAGCAAGCTGGGGTTTCTGTTGACGAGTTTTTCAATGCTCTTAATTCCGTAATACCCGATGAAAAACATAAAACTTCGTGTCCTTCGTGCCTTCGTGGTGAATTAATGCTTTCGACCAACGGCTTAAGCGCCGATTTTACGTACTGCTCAAATTAACGATCAATGCCTGCAATTCCGACTTTGCTGATGTCTGGTTGGTATGAATCGCATAAACCTGACGGCTGATTTCAGGCTCCGATAGATAACGATAACTGATGTCCGTTGCCTGTTTGGGCAGGGTATATTCAGGCATCAATGCAACACCGATACCCTCCTGCACCATGCGCAAAATCCATTCTTCGCTGTTACTGCGGTAAGCGGCGTAAAGATTGATTTCCTGATTCTGGCAAATGCATTTCAAATCTTCTCTCAACTCGCAATTTAACCGGTCTAAATAAGGCTCCGACTGTATCGCTTTCAGATCGACTTTTTGCAGTTGATTAAAACGATGGGTATTGCTGAATGCGACCACGTAGCGTTCTTCATAAAGCAAGGTCGATTGATACGGTACTGCCGGTAATTGCGCCGGGGCGCTGATCACCAGATCCAGTGAGCCTGAATCCAGTTGCTTCAATAAACTCGCTTCGCTATCGACGATTAATTCCAGTTCGATATTCGGGTATTCCTGCTGATACCACGCAAGACAAGGGCTTAGGCGTTGCGCGCCTATCGTGGTCATCAGGCCGATGCGCAAGGGAATGGTGTTTAACCGGGTAAAACGAATCGCTTCCGCTTTGGTCGCCTGAAGGTCTTTGTAAATCTTGCGCAGATTGGCTTCAACCATGCGACCTAACGGCGTTAACAGGCAACCGGAGCGAGTGCGCGTAAATAATTCCCCGCCCATTTCCTCTTCAAGTTTTTTTATCGCCTGTGTCAAAGACGGTTGCGAGACGTAAGTGAGTTGCGCGGCGTGGGTGATTGTTCCCTGATCGCAGACTGCCAAAAAATAGCGGATTTGCTGCATTTCCATGAGAGCCTCCTGATATAGCAAAAAGCTATTGTTCCATAGAAAGTCAGTATTATACAAACCTTTGTATTTCACTATACGATTGCGCTTATCTTATAAAAACGATATGAGAAAGCTATGAAAGCGACAATCTTGAATACAGTCGCTTTAGTGATTTTAGGCATTAATGCCGATAAGATGCTGTTTACGAGCGAGAGGTTTTAAACATGAAAAAGAACATTCTGTTCCCCCCATTAATCAACACCTTAGCCTGTAGTTGCCGCGCTTTAGGTTTATTTGGATTATTGGCCGTCGCTTTGCCGTCGGCCGTCTATGCTCATCGCGGGGCGAATAATGAAGTCGATGCCTGCAATATCCTGGTGGGTCATGAGCGGGTACACTTTACCGCTTATACACCGGCATTGAGCAATGACAAAGAGTATTGCCAGATTATTCCGCATCTGGGCTCCACTAATCTGGTATTCGATTATGAAGGCAAAGGCCTGCGTAATTTAACCGTCGAATTTGAAGTCACCAAAGAACCGGAAGGAACCCGGGTTTTCTATCTGGAACCGACGAAAATAAAATCGGGCACGGTGAATGGCGTGGTTGATTTCAGTAAATTCGGTGCGGGCAATTATCTGGCCCATGTCGCGATAGTGCATCAAGACAAAAGCATCGATAGCCATATCCCGCTTTCGATAGGTCTTGAGCAAGAAGCTTCAGACAATTTGCCGATAAAATCTCTATTCGTCGTGGTGCTTATCGCAGGAGTTGTTTACTTAATGAAACGCGCCGTCGGCAAACATGCAGCGAGGCCATCCGATGCTTAAAGCCTACCTGGATAAATCGACTTTGCGGAACAACGTTTTCAAGTTACTGTTCTTGCTACCTATTGTTATAACGCTGATAGTTTTTTTCAGCGAAGATAATGACGAGTACTCTCAAGTAGGCAGCGCGTCTTATGCCGGAGAAAACGCAAATCCGCAATGCGTTGCCGGTAAGCTCGACGGAGAATCCGGCATCGTCAATGGCGAATCGACGCTGGAAGGCATTAAATACAATATACGCACGCCATTGAATTATGATGCCACTATCGCTCATCCGTTGCTGCTGGTCTTTTCTCCGGCAGGCTCAAACCGGGCAAAAACCGAGAAAACGACCGCACTTACGCTGAAAGCAACGACCGCCGGATTTATCGTCGCTTATGCCGATCATCCCGATTTATCGCCTACCTCTACCATCGAACTCGGAACTATTCCCGGCCTGATTGCCAAGCAATGGTGTGTTGATAAAGAACGTATTTTCCTTACCGGGCATTCTGACGGCGGTACTGCTGCGATGGCTTTGGCGTTTATGTCCGGCACCAAGCATATTCCCAAGGCGATTGCGCCTAGCGCAGCAGGAATCGATTATCAGGATTTGCGTGATCATAAATGCCCGGCTCCGATTCCTGTGATGGTCATGCACAGCGTGAACGATCGCTTGTTCCCGAAGTATGGTCAGCAGTCTTCCGGCTGGTGGGCGGCGTGCAATCAATGCGAGCCTATACCTGAAAAGATTGCCAATGGCTGCATGGCTTATTCCGGTTGCGCTAAGGGTGTAAAAACCTGGTATTGCGAAGGCGATAAACCCCATGCGCAGTGGCCGGGCATTAATGATACATTGCTGGATTTCTTGATTTCGGTGGGTCGTTAAGCGTCACGGCCTACGCTTAATGATTGCAATTCTTACATTCACCTCGTTCCCACGCGCCGCGCGCTCGTTGTCATACATGAGTATTTTCAAGCGCGTCATTCCGGCAGTGATTGCCGGACCCGTTAAAGCGCGTAGCGAATCCAGAGCACATGGATATAAAACTGTCTACTGGCACTTCGCATCGATCAAACACCTACAAGCCGCCAAGTTACCTTCCATGACATTGGATTCACTTCGCGACTGATGGGCTTCGTGTCTTCGTGGTGAATTAACTACTTAGCCATAAACATTAATTTCAAAATCCCCGCAATTTTAATTGGTCTATCACCCGTTTTACTGTCACTATCGGGTTAATGCTGTTTGGGCATTAATAAAAGTTTTCCAAATCAATCTTAATGGTTATGAGGACACGATTATGAACATTCTTATTACCGGAGGTACCGGTTTTATTGGCAGTGCATTGACTAAAAACCTGATCGATCAAGGTCATGCCGTTACGGTGTTAAGCCGCAGTCCCGAGAAGGTTGGCAAAATATGCGGCTCGGGCGTTAATGCGCTGGGCAGCCTCTCGCAACTTAAAGCGGAAGACAGCTGCCAGGTCATCATCAATCTTGCCGGTGCGCCGATTGTCGACGCCCGCTGGAGCGAGGACCGCAAACAGCTGATCAGGGCCAGCCGTATCGACCTGACCGAACACTTGATAACCTGCATTGATCGCATGAGCGTTAAACCCGAGCTGTTAATCAGCGGTTCCGCGATCGGCTATTACGGCAATCAGGGCGACACGGTGTTAACCGAACAATCGACGCCCTATGAAGATTTCTCGGAGCGGCTTTGCGCCGATTGGGAAGCCGCCGCAAAACAAGCCGAACAATTCGGCGTCAGGGTCTGTCTGATCAGGACCGGCTTGGTTATTGGCAATGGCGGCGGTTTTCTGCAACGCATGTTGCCGCCGTTTCGTTTGGGATTGGGCGGGCGCTTGGGCGACGGGCGGCAATGGATGTCCTGGATTCATCGTCAGGACTGGATCAATATCGCCCTGACCATGATTGCCGATTCAACCATGCACGGCGCTTATAATGCGACCGCGCCGAACCCTGTTACCAATGCCGAATTTACCCGGACATTGGCGCAATGCCTGAAACGCCCCGCCCTGCTGCCGGTTCCGGCCTGGCTGTTGAAAATACTGCTCGGAGAAATGTCACAACTGGTGTTGGGCAGTCAGCGGGTGATACCGGAACGGCTGTTGGCGCACGGTTTCAAGTTTCAATATGACGAGCTTGCCGCTGCGTTGCATGAGGCGTTATCGCATAAATAGATGCCGCCGACTTTGAACAAGCTTTTCAACCCAACGCTACCTACTGGCCGCCTCCTTAAACCGGGCCTTGCTGAGTTGGCTCTCACGGGCATGATCGATAATCGGTGCCGGGTAACTGCAAGCACTGTGTTTCTTATCCCATTGATGAATGGTTTTGGGCGGAAAAGCTTGCAGTTCCGGCAACCAGCGATAAATGTACCGGCAGTCCTGATCGAATTTAAGCTGCTGTAGCCAGGGGTTTAAAATCCTGAAATACGGTTGCGCATCGCAACCGGTCGATGCGGTCCATTGCCAGTTGCCGTTATTGACGCAAGGATCGTAATCGACCAGATGCCGGGCAAAATAACGCTCGCCCCAACGCCAGTCGATATGCAGGTCTTTGACCAGAAATGAGGCGGTGATCATCCGCACCCGGTTATGCATATACCCGGTGGCGTTGAGTTCGCGCATCCCTGCATCCACTATCGGAAAGCCGGTTTTGCCATCGCACCAAGCTTGAAAATAATCGGGATTATTATCCCAAGTCAGATCGGCAAACTTTTCCAAAAAAGCCCGCCCGAAAACCTGCGGGAAGTGATAAGCGATATGGGTAAAAAAGTCGCGCCAATACAGTTGCCGAATCAGCGGATGCTCGCTGCCGAGTTGTTCGGTAATGGCGTAAAACACTTCCCGGACCGAACAGGTGCCGAACTTTAAATGTGCGGAAAGTTTGCTGGTCGCATCCAGTGCCGGGAAGTCGCGGGTATTTAGATAATCGACGTAGTCGCCAAGCCGGTCCAGTATTGCCAGCGCCTGTTTGCGACCGCCTTTGATTGCGGGTTCCGTGACTGATAAATCGAGCTGGTCGATGGTAAATTCGGAAGCCGCCGCCAAAAAATTAGACTTAACCAAAACTTCCGGCAAGGCAACCGGGAACTGTTTGGCATTGTTATAAAACGCCGTAAATACTTTATAGGGCGTTTTATCCATTTTTACAGCCTGCTCCGGCTCATTAAGCAGGCTATCGGGGAGCGTATGCAGGGCAATGCCCAGCTGCTTGCAAACAGCGGCCAACTCATCGTCACGTCGCCGGCTGAAAGGCGTGTAATCGCGATTGATAAACACGGCTTGTATTTGTTGCTGTTCGACCAGCTGCCTTACGACCTGCTCCGGCAACGCATGATAAAGCGCCAGTTTGCCGCCTGCCGACTGCAACTGCTGTTGAAGATCTTGAATGGACTGCAACATAAACTGCAAGCCCGGTTTGCTCTGGTAAGGATGCGGTTCAATCTGCCGGGGATCGAAAATAAAGCAGGGAATCACCTGCCCCGAAAGCCGCAGGGCTTCAAGTAACGCGGTATTGTCTTGAAGGCGCAGGTCGCGACGGAATATGAACAGCGAGGTTGAGTATTGAATCATCGAAGGTTTACCCGATCATTCAATCACATGAGCCTGTTGCAGTTGCGATCGGAGCATTTCCACCCGTTTGCGATTAACCCCGAAATCGCCGTAACCGGTACGCGATGCGGAACGGATATGAATTAACCTGGCGTCCTTATCCAGTATCGCGTCTACATCATCCACAAAGCGAAACACCAGACTGGTTGCCTGGGCATGAAGCGTGTTGCCGGTTTCGTCGGTGATCACCGTCCGGCTTTGGCTGATCAAGGCTTTTTTCAGTGCCGTCCAAGCCTCTTCGACATCGCCGACGATTTTAAACGGCGCAATAGCATGATCGGCATCCGTCGCCTGACTGGAAACGCAGTTGGGACTGCTTGGACACGGTGGTAGTTGTTTTCCTGATGCCTGAGTTGCTGTGCTTAGCGTCATAACGATAATATAAAGAATGGTTTTAAACGTCATCAGTGTAACTCCTTAAATGGATTTGCGGTATTGGGCATTGGTGAGGACTGCTTACTAAAAGTAAAACGGCAACACATTTGCGTAACGTTGAGACTTGCGTTGATGCAGCTTTTCACTAACCGACCCTCTTAATGCGTCATACTGATAACCATTGTAAATCAACATGACCGGCAGCCCTCCGCATACAGCATAAACGCCAACATTTTGATGAAGGACATAGCCGCCTGCCGAGTCATCACGCCAAGGATAATGGCGACACCAGCCACCGACACTAAAATAAGCAAACCTGGACTGAGCTCGAAACCATTCCATTCAAAACAACATCAATAGGATATTAATCAATACTTCGGATACTTAGTGCTCCTCCATGATCAGCTCTTATACCTCAACAACATCAATATCAAAACAGTGCCCCAGATATTAATCAACAATTCGGATATGTGGTATTCCATGATCACTCCTTAGCTCATCGGCTTGAGTAAACTTCGTTGGATGACAGGCAACTTGCGGATTTATGTTAGGGCCGGTGATAGCGATCAGTAAGTCCATAATTTGAGATTGATAAATAAAAGCACGAAGAACCCGAATCGAACTGCAGAAATAGATCTTCGTTCCTTCGGCAACTGCTCTTGTATTGCTCCCACCTCCTGCGTCCATGCGTTGGTAAAGCGCCTACGTTGGCCGCTTTACCTCCCGCCATCCTTGGAGGCGCCATGCCGCCTGCATCCCCCTTTGGAGAAGGAGCACACTGAGTCAGGCCCCCATCTTGTAGAATAGAGAGTTCAATTTCTTCAATCAATAAGTGCCATTACCTAGCAAGTGAACCCGCTATTGGGCCGATGTCTTAGCCGAATGATTAAATCTTCCTCCCCGCCCCTGCTAAAACGAAAGACCATAAATCGATTGAAAAATCCGGCAAAGCCGATAGACTCGATCACTCGTTCATTCAATACTCCTCAAATCCATGAAAAAAATTCCTATCGGCATCAGCAGTTGTTTATTGGGTCAAAATGTCCGCTTTGATGGAGGACACAAACGGGATTCTTATATTACCGGCACCCTGACTGAATACTTTGATTTTCATCCCTTTTGCCCGGAAGTAGAAATCGGCCTGGGTACGCCTCGCCCCACTATTCACCTGGTAAAAATCGACAATGCAATACGCTGTGTAGGTATTAAAGACCCTGAAATGGATGTAACCGAGCGCTTACGCAGCCGCGCTGAATATCAAAAAGATTTACACGCCGACTTATGCGGTTATATTTTAAAAAAGGATTCGCCCAGTTGCGGCATGGAGAGGGTGAAGGTTTATGTCGGCGCTCAACCGCACAAGGATGGGGTCGGCATTTATGCTCAGGAAATGATGCGCAATAACCCGTTGTTGCCGGTAGAGGAAGAGGGCCGACTAGGCGACCCCGGACTGCGCGAGAATTTTATCCAACGCGTTTATGTGCTCTACCGCTGGAAATTAATGCTGGCCGAGGGATTAACACCCGGCAGCCTGACTAATTTTCATGCGCGCCATAAGCTCATCATCATGAGTCATGAAGATTATCGCGACCTAGGGCAACTATTAGCAGGACTCACCAAAGCCAATCTTGCAGACGTTGCAGAACAATACATTTTGCAGCTGATGACTACCCTTAAAAAGGTCGCTACCCGTAAAAATCATGTCAATGTCTTGCAGCATATTCAAGGTTATTTAAAAAAGGCGTTAAGCGCCGACGATAAGGCCGAACTTTGCGAAGTGATTGAACGTTACCGCAACGGCTACGTCCCATTGATAGTCCCTTTAACCCTGCTTAAACATCATTTCCGCAAGACACCCGATCCGTACATCGAAGAGTCCTATTACATGTCGCCTTATCCGCAAGAACTGCAACTCATCAATCAATTATAACCATGGCAAAAATTTTAATTGTCGGCTGCGGCGCGATAGGTTCGGAACTTGCCGGGGTTTTATCGACCCAGGGTCGTGATGTCACCGGGCTAAAACGCAAGCCGCCTTTATCCGCGTCCGGCCCTATCCACTATGTCGTTGCCGATATAAGTTCAGCCGCCGACTTGGCGAATTTGGGCACCGACTTTACGCAGGCATTTTTTATCGTTTCGCCTGACGAACGCAATGAACAAAGCTACCGCGCTGTTTATGAAACCGGCTTGAATAACCTGCTTGCGAGACTACCGAAAACGCATTGGCTAATGGTCTCGTCCACCAGCGTCTACGGACAATCGGCAGGCGAATGGATCGATGAAGACTCAGCCGCGGAACCGGCCAATATCACCAGCCGGTTGATCAGGCAAGCCGAACAAAAATTGATGGATTCGAACCCGGCTAATATCGTGGTGCGTTTTTCCGGCATTTACGGACCGGGGCGGGAATACTTGTTAAGACTGGCGCTGCAAGCACCGGCCATACAGCAAACTCCGCCTTATTTTACCAACCGGATACATCAACAGGATTGTGTCGGCGTTTTATCTTTTTTACTGGAACAGCGCTTGGCGGGAAGGGCCTTAGCTCAATGTTATCTGGCCAGCGATGATGATCCGGCACCGACCTGGGAAGTCATGACCTGGCTGGCGGATCGGCTGCATTGCCCGCCACCGACTGTTAAAGCAGTCGATGCGGATGCCGGAATGAATAAGCGCTGTAGCAATACTCGCTTAAAAGCGTTGGGTTATCAGTTCGACTACCCAAGCTATAAAGACGGCTATATGGAATTAATCGCCGCAAGGGATGGCTGAAAATGTACTCGTTCCCACGCGCTGCGTGGGAACGAGTACAGGCGCGCTGTGCCGAATGAAGTCATGGGAAACAACAAGATTGAATGCTAGTTCCCAAGCTCCAGCTTGGGAATTCGGTGTGGGAAGCTCCAGCTTCCCGTCTCGCGAAACTATGACTTGCATGAATGCATGAGCTAGAGCAACGCAGGAGCGGTTGCCGAGAGCTTCGTCACCTGGGATCCCCAGCGTAAAACGGTTATTTAATCGCCGCACGGCGATGATTTTTTCACCACGAAACACGCTTCTTCTTCGTGTTCTTCGTGTCTTCGTGGTGTTCTTTTGACTTACTCCCTCACGCACCCACATACTTCGGGTAATCGGTATACCCCTTTTCATCCCCACCATAAAAAGTCGCCTGATCGGGCGCATTCAGCGGCAGGTTTTTCGCGAACCGCTCCGGCAAATCCGGGTTAGCGATAAATAACTTACCATAGGCCACCATGTCGGCATGCCCCTGTTCAATGGCCTCGTTGCCGCGTTCCAGGTCATAGCCGTTATTAGCCATGTAGAAACCGGCAAAACAGTTTCTTAATGCCGCATAATCCACCTGCCGCTCGCCGGTCAGCATGTCGCCTTCCAGAACATGCAGATAGGCCAACGGATAATCGGATAATTTTTTAGCGACGGCATTAAAGGTCTGTTGCGGCTGACTGTCTTTAATATCGTTAAAGCTGTTTTCCGGCGACACTCGCACGCCGACACGACCCTCCCCCCAAACAGCGATGACTTTTCCGACAACTTCGACCAACAAGCGCATCCGGTTGACAATATCGCCGCCGTAGCCGTCTTCCCGGCGGTTGGTGCCGTCCCTTAAAAACTGATCCAGCAGATACCCGTTGGCGGCATGAATCTCCACGCCATCGAAACCGGCCGCTTTGGCGTTTTGTGCAGCAGTTGCATACTCGGCAACAATACCCGGCAACTCATCGAGAGTTAATGCATGCGGCGTTTCAAAATCATGCAAGCCCTCATAAGTCATAGCCTGACCGGCGGCTTTCAGCGCAGAGGGGGCGACCGGCAAAATATGATCGGGTTGCAGCGATGAATGGGAGATTCTGCCGGTATGCCAAAGCTGGATAAAAATCCGGCCACCTTCATCATGAACGGCATCGGTGACACGCTTCCAGCCTGCAACCTGCGCTTCGGAATGAATGCCCGGAGTTCCAGGGTAGCCAATGCCGCTAGCCGATATTTGGCTGCCTTCGCTAATAATCAAACCGGCCCCGGCTCGTTGGCGGTAATATTCAACATTCATATCCTGAGGCACATTGCCCTCACCCGCCCTGTTGCGCGTTAAGGGCGCCATGATTATCCGGTTGGCTAATACCATGTCCCCCAACAATATAGGCGAAAACAGGTTGTTTTTATCACTTGTGACTAATGTCATGATGTCCTCCCATTTGAATAACGTGATACAGGTAACTTTTAAAATCCAACGAAAAATGCTTTAGTTTCACTTATAAAGACCGTCTTTATTTTTTGTATTAAATCATCAAACTGTATTTGCTGCATGTTTATAAATGCGTCAAATCTTACAAGATTTGTTGCGTTATTCGGTTCATCCTGAGGATGCAGTATTATGCTATGGCCCTAAACGGGATATAGAAGAAGCCTTAAGTGGAAAGCTTGGTCGCTGATTTACAGTTGCCAATCCTGGAGCGAGATTAGCACAACTGATTTGTTCACTTTTAAAAACAAATCAACACCAGTAACCGCTTTATAATTAGTAACTTGCCAAGATTTATGGTTGCCGAAAGCCGACTGTGATAATATGAAAACGCTGATTCCTGGCGGTTCCGGTATGATTACCGACAATCAAGCAAAAAAACCAGCGTGCCGGATCAGCCCATCAATTTAATTTACCACGTTGAAAATCCTAATTATCAATGGTTGATTCTGATTACCCATTAACGATACAGCTGAAAAAACATTACCTCTATTTCCCCTGTTAGAACAATTTAATAGCTCGATAGTTCATTTATATCAAATCCCCCCGTTCAATTGCAGCTTGCTGTTTATGAGCAGTTGCGGGTCTATTCACGATAAAACTTAGTATGAAAACATTCAAAAGACAGGAATCCAATGAAATTGCATGTGGAATCGATTTCGGAACCTCGAACACAACGGTAGCGATTGCCCAGGGAAATGACGATCCAATAACATTGGTTCCAGTAGAAGACGAACACTTAACCATCCCTTCGACAATTTTTTTCCCGACAGAAAGCCCAACTGTTGTTTTTGGCCGCAAAGCAATTACGGCTCATATCGCTCGAGAGGATGGGCGATTTATGAGAAGTTTTAAGCGTGTACTTGGAACATCCCTGATGAAAGAAGGAACCTATATCAGCGGAAGAAAAACAAATTTCGAAAACATTATTGGGCATTTTATTGAAGATATAAAACGTAAAGCAGAGCTATCGGCCGACAGGGAAATCAACAACGTAGTTGCAGGAAGACCGGTTCATTTTGTCGACGGCAATGACAAAGCAGACAAAGAGGCGGAAGCCCAGCTCGATGCCATATTTGCGGCCGCCGGTTTTAAAAATATTCGCTTTCAATACGAGCCGATTGCCGCCGCATTTGCTCATGAATTAACGATGGGCGATACAGAACGTTTAGCCGTCGTTATGGACATTGGCGGCGGCACATCCGACTTTACGGTAATGCGTTTATCGGAGCGCTATATCAAAAAGCATGATCGCCAGGAGGACATTCTGTCTAATGCAGGGATTCGAATGGGCGGCAATGATTTTGACCGCGCTTTGAGTATGAAGTGTTTCATGCCACTACTAGGACTGGGTTCGCTTTGGGGTTGCAAAGGGCTGGGTTTTCCAATAACGCCTTTCTTCGACCTTTCAGAATTGAGCAAAATTCAGTCTATGTATACGCAAAAATACAAAAGGGATTTAAGGCAGCTAATTGGCCAATCAAATGATAAAGTCCTTACCAATAGACTGCTGTCAATCGTAGAGGAAGAGCAGGGTCACGCCTTGATGTCTATCGTTGAGGAAGCCAAAATCCGTCTTAGCGCCTGCGAGCAAACATCGGCTGACCTTTCTTTCATTGAAACAGACTTGCAAGTGCGCCTAGATCGGGCAAAATTCGAGGATAGTTTGCATGGATGTATTGAGAGCATCCAAAAAACCATCAATGCCTGCATTGTTATGGCGGGGATAAAAACAGATGAAGTTGCCTTGGTCATTCTAACAGGCGGCGGTACCGCTATTCCGCTGATTCAACAAATCACTCATCGCACATTTCCACATGCCGAAATTTCTGATGGCAACCGCTTATCAAGCGTTGGGTTTGGTTTAGCGTGTGATGCAAGACGTTATTATTTAGGTGCTAATTGACCCCTGTCATCTAAATCGATCACCGTGTTGATGGGAGACTCGATTGCTAAAACCGGCAAATGCCGTGGCGTCGAATTTGAACTAAACGAATAGACTTAACCTGACAGCTACCGGTTTATTAAAGGCACCTATCAGGTTAAATTCAGTTTATCGGTTGTTTATTCCGGGCGACTTTCCCGTCAAGCGCCATGGGTGCCATCATGGCGCATAATTCGGAGACTAAATGCCGTTGGGATAATCGTAGCTGTAATGCTTGCGTAATGGCTTGACCACTTCCCATTGACTGTCCAACCCTGCATGGAACGACACCAGATCGCCAGGCAGAATTCGTACCGGCTCACCGCCCGCCGGCGTTACCAAAATCTCGCCATCCAGAACATAGGCACATTCAGTTTCATCAAAATCTATTGGGAATTTTGAAATTTCTTTTTCCCAGATTTCCCAGTTGGCAACACCCAGCTCTTTTAATCGCTCTTCGCTAGGATTGTGTTCGATGGTAATTTTGCTCATGTTCTTCCTAAAAATTAAACTTGTTGAAAGAGTAATTCTAACATCAGGCCTGTCAAAAAGCGCTGAAAACTTACCCATAAAGAGCACCGAAGTTTATTAACAATTACTGCTATCGTATTGTTTTAATAATGGATACTACTTAACCGACCGGAAAAAACTGACGCTATTTTTAGCCCCTCCAAATTGGAAGCTCGACGGGCCGGCTTTGAAAAAACATATCAGTCCCTGCCGGTTGACGGGCGCTGCTGGGTCCTCGGCCTCATTGCAGAGCAATGAGACATAGACCTGCTTAGCGTTGCGTCAGGCGAATTCAAGCTTTCTCGGATCCCGGTTATTGACTAAGAGAGGGGAGATTTTGCACCCTAAATAAAATACTTTAGATCGTTAATTACTTTTATTTGAGGTGCGCTGAATTCCTGGAACCCGTTAATTCATTCTAATATTCACAAGAGTTATGATAAAGTCCACATTGTCATGTAACTAATTAAATATGCTTAATATCTAGGCAGTTACAGACCTAATAATAATAACTACAACGAGGATTACATCACATGAAATTATTAAAAAGCGCTGTCGTAGCGACTACATTGGCACTTTCTTTAGGATCTTTTTCGGCTACTGCTGACACCTGTTTGGGTATGGCATGTATGTACAATAGAATGACGCCCATTGAAGGAATTGAGGCTACTTTAGGCCAAGTTGCTGAAGCATTGAACGCTATTCAAGTAAGAAACAGCGGTGGCGCGGCAGACATTGGCAAAGCTGGCGACGATGTCATTATCAGCAATATCAAAGATGCATTAAAGTTAAGTAAAGAAATCAATGCTAACGATAAACTTGACCGTAATCGTAACCGTGCTAATGATTATTTGAAAAAAGCTCGAGCAGCGGTACAAGAGGGTGATTTGGTTAAAGCAACAGAAGACCTAAAAGAAGCTGAGAGACGTTTTTCAGATCTTAAAGGTATGATCGACTTAACTCAAGCGGATAGAGTATCACAACAGACCAACCTGCTAAACCGCATTATGGACACACCCGATAAGGCAGCTGGCGCCCGTAAATAATACAGCCATCAACTTCACAACAATGAAACCAAGGGGGCAGAGTAAACTTAAATATACGCTTACTCTGACCCCCGTTATTTCCTATCTAAATACAAAAACGGGGAATTGCCGTCCAGCGGCAAGGTTCGGGGCTAGTTTGGTAGCACCCAAGGTCAGACTGCCTTCGCGTATAGACTTAGGAATTGTCTTTATGACTTTTTAGGTTCTATATGTTGCTGCAATACTTCGATGCCCTTTTTTCGCTGTATCCGGATGATTTCCAATTCAGTTTGATATTGCTTAATTAAGCAATCATCATCTGCCTGTAACAGGGTATAGGCGATTTTCCGCTCTTTTTTCTTGAGCTTAATGAGTACTTTTTTTAACTCCTGAATATGTTGTCTTTTTTTGTGGCTGTCCGTGTCAAAAAAGGCCTGTAATTTGTGTAGAAACTTTTCTGTTTTCATGATTAGTTGATTGGCAGATAATTCAGTCGGTATCTTGTGTATTAACCTTGCCGTTTTCTGATTTACATACTACGCCACCAAGCTTCCAGTCGCCGTCTATATCTGGCATGGGCTCGCTCAGCTAAATGATGCAGCCCTGCTTCCCGTTCCGCTGAATGTCTATATTTAAAATTAAAGTAGATTATTTTTTATACAGGAACCATGCTTGTATTGTTAATTCTTTTGGCGTCATAGCATCATCCTTTGTCGTCAGTCGATGACAAAATCATGTTGAAATGGCTATTGCGATTTTCTACTATTTTCTTGGTGTCATAGTTTGGTCAGGGTTTTTAAAGTGATGTTGAAGTCGTCCACGTTGACACCCAGTCTATCAGCCAATGCTGCATTGCAGCTTGCGTCTAACTCATTACACCAGAGCAGAATTGCGAATCTATTTTTGCCCGCTAATATGCTCTGCTGGTCTTGGATGTAGTCCTCATCAAAACCAAGTTCTTTAAAGATATCAAGGATTTCTTCCCCTAAGTCATCCATTAGCCAATCCGTTTTTCTCTTTATCCATAATTTTTTTCCATCTTTCTTAACGGATTTTTCTTTTGTTTTTTTTGATGAATCAGTAGTCTTTTTTTTATTTTTCATGGTCTTACTCCTATTGTCGCGGTAGGTATTGCATTATTGGCTTTAAGTGCCAGTAATGAGTTTAAAGGAGTGTATGATTTTATTTAACTGCGGTTTACAGCGATTTCTTCACTCTCAAGCTGAAGTGATTGAGAAATTATTAATTCTTTACGGGTTGCGGTTTTAATTTCCAGATATCCCGGTTATATTCACTGATCGTCCTATCGGTAGAGAATTTGCCACTGTTCGCACAATTTAAGATGCTCATTTTGGTCCAATGGTCTTTATCCCGATAGGCATCTTCAACGCGTTTTTGGGCATCGACAAAACTTCTAAAATCGGCAATCGTCATCCAGGGGTCGTGCGGGCTTTTGATCGAGTTGATCAGGTCGTCGAATATGCCCGGCTCGAACTGGTTGAAATAGCCGGATTCCAGCAGATGCATGACCCGTTGCAAGTCTTCATCCTGGTCGATCATTTCGAGCGGATCGTAGTGGGCTCGTCTGGCTTCGATTTGCTCTTCGGTCAAGCCGAACAAAAAGAAGTTTTCATCGCCCACTTCTTCGCGTATTTCAATGTTGGCTCCATCCAGTGTGCCGATGGTGATCGCGCCATTCATCATCAGCTTCATGTTGCCGGTACCTGACGCTTCCTTGCCGGCGGTGGATATTTGTTCGGACAAATCGGCGCCGGGACAGATTTTTTCCATGGCCGAAACGCGGTAATCCGGCAAAAACAGCAAGGTCAATTTATCGCCTACCTCGGGATCCGAATTAATAACCTGGGCGACATTGTTGATCAGTTTGATGGTTTTTTTCGCCATGCGATAGCCGGGAGCCGCTTTGCCGCCGATTAACACGCAGCGTGGCACTCGGTCAGCGTCGCCTTTTTTAATACAGTTATAAAGATGAATAACATGCAATACATTGAGCAGTTGGCGCTTGTATTCATGAATGCGCTTAACCTGCACATCGAATAAGGCATCGACGCTAAAACGCAGTTCCGTACCGTGTTTGATTTTTTTGTAGTCGATCAAACGCTGTTTTGCGGCCTGTTTGATGGCATGCCAGCGTTGCCTGAATTGGGCATTCTCGGCATAGGGTTCCAGTCTTTTCAGTTGCGATAAATCGGTAATCCAGCGGTCGCCTATGGTTTCCGTTATCAGGCTTGCCAACTCGGGATTGCAGGCGGCTAACCAGCGCCGTGGCGTCACCCCATTGGTTTTGTTGTTGAATTTATGCGGCCACAAGGCGTAAAAGTCTTTGAACAAGTCTTGTTGCAATAACTGGGAATGCAACTGGGCAACGCCGTTCACGGAAAAACTGCCGACGATAGCCAGATGGGCCATTCTGACTTGTTGCTCAGCACCTTCTTCGATGACGGACATTCTGCTTAAGCGTTCGCCGTCGGCGGGCCAATGCATCGCAACTTCAGCCATAAAGCGGGCATTGATTTCAAAAATGATTTCCGTCAGGCGCGGCAATAACCGTTGCATCAGGCTGACCGGCCATTTTTCCAGCGCCTCGGGCAACAAGGTGTGGTTGGTATAGGCCATGGTGTTTTTGGTGATGGCCCAGGCTTGATCCCAGCTCAAGCCGTGCATGTCCATCAGCAGGCGCATCAATTCGGCTATCGCAATACTCGGATGGGTGTCGTTTAGCTGGAAGCAGCTTTTTTCAACAAAACGTTCGAAATTATCGCCGTGCATACCGGTCCAGTGGGCAATAACATCCTGCAAGCTGGCGGAAGCCAGGAAATATTGTTGCCGTAATCTCAGCTCTTTGCCGTTTTCATTGGCATCATTGGGATACAGCACCATGGTGATATTTTCAGCGGTATTTTTTGCCGCGACGGCTTCGGCATAATCGCCGGCATTAAACTCGTCCAGGTTGAATTCTTCGGTAGCTACGGCCTTCCAGAGTCGCAACGAGTTCACGGTCCCATTTTGATAACCGGGTATCGGCGTATCGAAAGGTACGGCCAATACATTACTGGTGGACATCCAGCAATGCCGTTGCTTGCCGCTTTCATCGGTTTGGATTTCGGTATGGCCGCCGAATTTAATGGAATGCGAATATTCCAGCCGCTCGATTTCCCAGACGTTGCCGTGACGCAGCCAATGATCGGGCTTTTCGACCTGTTCGCCATTGACAATAGTCTGGGTAAACATGCCGTACTCGTAACGTAAACCGTAACCTATGACCGGCAGCTGCAAGGTCGCGCAACTGTCTATAAAGCAAGCGGCGAGACGACCTAAGCCGCCATTGCCCAGCCCTGCATCCTGCTCGCTGCTGATCAACTCTTCGATGGCAATGCCGAGATCGTACATGGCCTGGGTAACGGGCTCGGTTACACCCAGATTAAGCAGGGCATTGCTCAATGTCCGGCCCATCAGAAATTCCATCGACAGATAATATCCGCGTCGGCAGTCATTGCTTTTATAGGTTTGATGAGTGGCCTTCCAGCGCTCCATCAAGCGGTCGCGAATCGCCTGCGATAAGGCTTCCCCGGCATAATAGGGCGACCGGCAGTTTTCGTCCCGGCCCAGTAAATGGACATAATATTGTTTGAAGTCGTCAATGAAATCCGTTTTTTTTCGACCCTGTTCGGGGAGCTTGGTGATTGATGGCTTGGGTTTGCTGATTACAAATTTGTTGCTGGGCATGATCTGATCCTCAAAGAGAATTTAAGCTACTTACCAGTGCAAGGCTCTCAAGCGGGAGAATTTTTTCCTTTGATGTTCGTGCATGCGAATCATAACGTTCACCAGCGCTTCTATAGCATCAAGGATATAGGGGCCTTTATTCAACATAACGCATTCAGCCCTGACCGCCATGGCCGCATCGGTAAACTCAGGCCTTGACCGGGTGTCTTTTTTAGCAATAGATTCGAGTACTTGAGTTGCCCAGATGACAGGGACATGAGCCGCCTCACATAACCACAGGAGTTCTTCCTGAATTTCAGCGAGTCTGGCACTGCCTAATTCTACGGCTAAATCACCTCTGGCAATCATGATGCCGAGATTACGCCTGCCGATAGTCCCTAATAGAATATCGGGAAGATTTTTTACCGCGAGGTTGGTTTCAATGTTAGCGATAATAGGCAGTTCTGATGCATTCCGCTTTGCCAGTTCTGACATCAAAAACTCCATGTCTGCCAGCGTTTCTACAAATGAAAAACCGACTAAATCGGCATGCACACAAACAAAGTCAAGATCGGCTAAATCTTTCTGGGTTAGCGGCGGTAAATTAAACTCGGCTTCCGGAAAATTAATCCCTTTGTCACTTTGTATACGAACTCCACTGGTTTTTGCCACTGTTACACGTAACAATGCACCCTGCTCGGTCACCACCTCGACGATCGCCCCCAGTTTTCCATCATCAATCCAGACCGTTTGACCTATTTCAAGTTTTTCTATTGCCGAAGAAAGCGTACAACCAATTTGAGCAGGATGAATCAAGACCCCGCTATCGTCATATTCAGCGGGCTTACCGTCGATATTACCGGTAGTTAACAATAACAATTGATTTTTAAGTACACGGATATCCAGAGGCTCGCCTGCAAATTTCCCCAATGTAAACTTATCAACTGATTTCCGGTGCCCTGCCGTTGCAAGCATTAATGTGCAACCTGGAACAAGATAAGCCGTTCTTTCACAACTCACCAACCAATCCGTGTCAGAAAGCGCTTTTTCAACTTTCAAGCAACGCTGTTTGTTTTGATTATCAATAAAACTTAGGCACACTTCTGGTGCAAGTTTCTTATGAAGCGGCTTGGGGATGGATACTCTGAATAATGAGCTATCCACAGACGGGCTTTCAGAGTCGGCTGTTAAAATCAGATACCCTGGAGCAACGATCTTTCCCGTCCGATCTTTTTGTACACGGATGTGATGAATCGAAGGCCCCAGAGCAACGGGGCCGGTGCGAACCTTATGCCCGGCAAGATCCATAAGAATACGGCAGGGACGGCCCATTTTTGTTTCTGCGCGCCGGATATTTGTTATCATTCCCTGCCAGACAACAGGATCATCGTGTGCACAATTGATACGCGCACAGGTCATACCCTTTTCAAGCAATGAACTTACCAGCGTATAATCCCAAGAGGCCTCTGTAGACAAGGTCACCATAACATGCGCTCTGCCGTGTTCATGAAAGGGCCCGAATAATTCAATAGCATGCTGCTCCAGCAGCTGCTGGCCCCGGTTAAAGCCATATTCGCTTGGTTTTTTTTCACCCGGTAGATAGTGTTTGTCTGTTGCCCGTTTCAATACCTCTATCAACGAATCCAACGTCGATAATACCGATGCTTCAGCTCTACCCAGCGAAGATAAACCGGCCTGAGCCAAGCGATCTTGTAAATGACGCAGATCAAATTGCCGCATGGCAAGATAATGCGCAAGATTACAGGCGCTTTTAGAAAAACGACCGGAATGATAGTAGCCCTGATATTTTTGCAGGCGCTGATTTGCATTGATTTCAATTTTTTGGCGTAGCTCAGCGACCTCTGCAAGAATTTGTTTCAGAACATCTTTGTAGGGATCTGTAGTAACTTCTTTAGTGGCTATCATATGCATGAATCATTGTTTAATAAATCATTACATTTCAATGAATCGAGACTACTTAAGAAATGTGACAGCTTGATGACAAAAGGAGCTTGTGTAAGAAATTAATTACACAGAATCCTATCCAGTTTGGGAAGACGATTTGAAGAAAATAAGAACTGATTCAATCGCCTTATACGAAAACGGCAGGTCAGAAAATGTTAATCCAGTAAAAAATTAGCCTGTTTCAACTGATCACTATGTTCAGTGTCAGTAGTTTGGTCTTTTAAATTAACACCGGAAAACTGTAGTTTTTCGGCTTCATTGAGTAAAAACAGCAGTTTTTTTTCATTGAAGATTAAACTTCCTCACTGTGACGCCCGTATGACAACCAACTGAGGATATGCGATCAAAATAAAACCGCAAAACAGCATAAACCGTCTATACTGTTTATGACTTAAATAAAAGGAGACCAATGCGGGGAGTCGCTATTTTTGCGAAAGCTTTTATGGGCATCCTTGCCCAACAAGCGGCAAAAGCTACGCGACCGCTAATGCCTGCGGCTGCCCCAGCCGTCCTGCTTCATTCGTTAGATACCCAACGACTCGACGCGATGTCGGAAAGCCTGCATTTTCACTACGCAAAAAGCGCTTCGTGAAAACACATGCGCTATCGCTTCTGGGGACTACTCGACTCCTGTCTCGCAGCGAACGCCGGATGAAGTCTATAAAACGGCTAGAGGCGGCGGGGCAAAGATTGTGGATAAATTTAACGGTACGGCTGAAATATCAGACCTCGTGCCCGCAAAACTGGGACAGCGCCATTCAGCTGGAGTGTGAACAGGCCTCTATCTTAAATTAAGGTATTTTTTGTCTGGACAATGGGGTCCACTTTAGAGTTTGTTGGGGTTTAAGAACGTCACAACGTACCGAGTAAATCTGTAATCTTACTGAGATCGTTTTAAGGAATCGGAGAATAGTATGAAAACATTAAATCCCATTGTAACCGTACTTTTTTTGAGTGCGACATTCGTGGTTACTTCCTGTGCGGTCAAAGAAACGCAGAAGGAACTCAAACAAGAGAGCCGAGGAGAGTCGGTCGAGCATGTCCAGGCGTCCAATGAGTCGATGCAGCAGATGACCCGGGCCAGCAAGATCATCGGTACCCCTGTGAAAAATCCTAACGGAGACAATCTCGGCGACATCAAGGAGTTAGTACTCGATCCTCGGAGTGGCAAAGTAGCCTATGCCGTCGTTTCTTTCGGTGGTGTATTGGGTATGGTGGACAAGCTCTTTATTATTTCCCTGGAAGCCACTTAATTGGCCTAGCGGCAAGGAGTATTACGCCCTCGATTTGGATAAAACCGCCTTAACATCGGCTCCGGAATTTGATAAGAAGCACTGGCCAGATAGTTCGAATGAATGGGAACTGCAGCGCGATGGACTCAATCAGTTTTATCATAATAAACCCTGAAAAATGGCTTCAACGGGGGCAGCGATCTTTGGAATGATTTGGCAATAGCTTGCACTAATCATGAAGCGAAATGGGGAACACAAACCGGCTGGAATCGACAACCAAATCATTGATCTGGCCCCGTGAAGTACTAACTTCATTCGGCATGAGCCTGACCAAAGGCCAGAAGGTAGCAGGCTCAGCCCGAACGATTTCAAACATTTATCAAAATTGAATTATTTAGGCCGTTAATTCCTCTTTACCTCCCAACTGGAGAGATGCCGAATGCACCCCCTTTCATTTTTCGCCTGCTCGTCTGCCTGTTAATACTTAATCTTGACGCCTGTGGTGACGTCGCGACATTGCCGGAACAGGCGGGCGTCGGTCCCCATCCGAAGCTAACGCCGCCGAACCTCACGCTATTACCTACTGTCAATATAGCCCCGGCCAAAGGCTGGCCTGCTGGCATAACGCCAAGGGCTGCCGCTGGCCTTGCAGTGAAAGCCTTTGCGACTGGCCTCGACCACCCGCGCTGGCTCTATGTTCTCCCCAACGGCGATGTGTACTGGTTGCCGAAACCAATGCCCCACCCCAGCCCGAAGATAGTAAAGGCCTTAAGGGCTGGTTGATGAAGCGGGCCATGAAATACGCGGGGGCGGGGCGTACCGAGCGCTAATCGCATCACCCTGTTGCGCGACGCAAATGGCGACGGCATCGCGGAAACGCGAACAGTCTTCCTGCAGGGGCTAAACTCACCCTTTGGCATGACGCTCGTGGGCAACGACTTTTATGTTGCCAATTCCGATGGACTTGTACGCTTTCCCTATCGCACCGGCGAAACACAGATCAATGAGCCCGGCGTAAAGGTGCTTGATTTGCCCGCAGGCCCGATTAACCATCACTGGACCAAAAATGTGCTCGCCAGCCAGGATGGTTCGCGCCTGTATGTCAAGGTCGGCTCGAATAGTAATGTCGGCGAAAATGGTGTGGAAAACGAAGTCAACCGCGCCGCCATCTGGGAAGTTGATCCGGTAACAGGCGGTTCGCGCATCTTTGCCTCGGGCTTGCGCAACCCCAATGGCCTTGCCTGGCAACCGTAGCGCGGTACACTCTGGACTACCGTCAACGAACGCGATGAGACCGGCAGTGACCTGGTGCCCGACTATATGACCTCGGTAAAAGACGGCGCCTTCTACGGATGGCCCTACAGCTATTACGGCCAGCATGCCGATACGAGAGTGAAGCCGCCACGGCCTGACCTGGTGGCTAAAGCAATTGCGCCGGATTATGCGCTTGGCGCCCATACAGCCTCTCTCGGGCTTGTCTTCTATACGAGCAATTTATTGCCGAAACGCTTTATGGGCGGGGCGTTCATCGGTCAGCACGGCTCCCCCGAACCGTCAACCCCGGAGTGGTTACAAGGTGATTTTTGTGCCGTTCGCCGGCGGACACCCGGCAGGGACACCTGAGGATATACTCACCGGTTTTGTCATTGCGCAAGGGGAGGCGCTGGGCCGTCCGGTCGGCGTGGCCATAGACCGAGCAGGCGCACTGCTTGTCGCCGATGACGTTGGCAACAGCGTATGGCGAGTGACCCCCGCTATGCCGAAATAAGGCTGCATATAGTCTTTCATAGCTTAAAAAGTTACCTTCTTTTCATATCCAGAAATCAGGAAGCTGTTGTGTACGGCAACGCACAGACCCCCGCCGACAAATGCGGGATGATATTTTTGTTTAAAAGTCGAATAAAGAGGGTAGCAATATATACACGTTGCCGTCGCGCAAAATCAATTGGAGATTCATGATGACCAAAGCAAATACAGGGGTTCAACCAGTCAAGGGCAAAACGGCAAAGTCCGGACCAGAAGACGTAACCGTTTCAGTAGGCAGCGGCGGAGAGTGGCACCAGACTGCCATCGGCGATCAGCCAGTGTTGACAACCAATCAGGGTTTGCCGATTTCCGACAATCAGAACTCCCTGAGAGCTAATCCGAACGGTCCGACGCTGTTGGAAGATTTCATCCTGCGCGAAAAAATCACCCATTTCGACCACGAGCGAATTCCCGAGCGCATCGTTCATGCCCGCGGCACGGGTGCACACGGCTTTTTCGAACTGACCCAATCCCTGGAGCAATACACTACCGCCAAAGTGCTGACCGAAGTGGGCGAACAAACGCCGCTGTTCACGCGTATCTCAACCGTAGCCGGCGGGTCCGGTTCGGCCGATACCCCGCGCGATGTTCGCGGCTTTGCCGTCAAGTTTTACACGAAAGAGGGCAACTGGGATTTGGTTGGCAATAATATCCCCGTGTTTTTCATTCAGGATGCCATCAAATTTCCCGACCTCATTCATGCCGTCAAAATGGAACCCGATCGTGGCTTTCCTCAGGCAGCGTCGGCGCACGACACCTTCTGGGACTATATTTCACTGACACCGGAATCGATGCATATGGTGATGTGGATCATGTCCGATCGCACCTTGCCGCGTTCGGTGCGGATGATCGAAGGCTTCGGTATTCATTCATTCCGTCTGGTCAATGCAGCGGGCGAATCAACCTTCGTGAAATTCCACTGGCGGCCGAAACTCGGTTTGCAATCGACCCTCTGGGATGAAGCGGTCAAGATTGCCGGTGCCGATTCCGACTTTCATCGCCGCGACCTGTTCGATGCAATCAGCGCCGGCGATTTTCCGGAATGGGAATTGGCGGTTCAGCTGTTCTCCCAAGAGGAAGCCGATGCCTTCACGTTCGATCATCTCGATCCGACCAAATTGATACCTGAAGAATGGGTGCCGTTGCAAGTTATTGGGCGCATGGTACTCAACCGCTGGCCGGACAATTTCTTTGCGGAGACTGAACAGGTGGCGTTCTGTCCGTCCCATGTCGTGCCCGGCATCGATTTCTCGAACGACCCGTTATTGCAGGGGCGCCTGTTCTCGTATCTGGACACGCAGTTATCCCGTCTGGGTTCGGCGAATTTCCACCAGATACCTGTCAATGCGCCGCAGTGCCCGTTCGCCAATCACCAGCGCGATGGTCATATGCAAATGGCGCAACCGGCCGGACGCGTGTCCTACGAACCGAATACCCTGGCAGCGGATTCCCCACGCGAACAACTGGAGACTGGCTTTCGCAGTGCGGCGGTGGACGAAACTGGTGCAAAAGGCCGGATACGGGCGGAGAGCTTTGCCGACCATTACAGTCAGGCACGGCAGTTTTATCGCAGCCAAAACGCCTTCGAACAGGCGCATCTTGCCTCCGCTTTGGTATTTGAGCTCTCGAAGGTCGAGCATCCACATATCCGTGAAGCCATGGTCGGTCACTTGCGTCATGTCGAAGAGGACCTCGCACAACGGGTCGCCTTTGGCCTCGGGATGAGCAAACTGCCACAAGCGCCAGCTGCTGCTGTTGCGGTACAGGAGTTAGACCTATCCCCGGCGCTGCAACTCATTGGCAAGATGAAGGATACCCTCGAAGGTCGGGTTGTCGGGGTATTGATTGCGGATGGATCGGACGCGACAAGCATCGACGCTGTCAAGCAGGCAGTCACTGCTGCAGGCGCAAAAGTGAAGATTATCGCCGCTAAAATCGGCGAAGCGAAACTCACCGATGGCTCGCTTTTGAAAGTCGATGGCCAATTAGCCGGTACGCCGTCGGTGATGTTCGACGCGGTCGCCATCATTCTCTCCGATAAAGCCGCCGCGTTATTGGGCAAGGAAGCCGCCGCCATCGATTTCGTGCGCGACGCCTTCGGTCATCTGAAAGCGATTGGCGTTGACAAGGGCGGCGAAGCCTTGCTGAAAACCGCGGCTATCGAACAAGACGCCGGTGTCATTGCCATCGGTACCCTGGATCGCTTCATTGCCACAGCCAAGACACGTCAGTGGGAGCGGGAAGCGAGTGTCAGAACACTCGCTTGATAAGGATGCCATTGCTCTTGGGTGTCAAACCTCTTTTAATTCCAGGCGTAATATCATTATTACGCCTGAGTTGATGAAGCCGGATTCATAGCATTCGCTCTGGATTCCACCAGTTTCGGAAACTCATCATCGCTATGATAGGATGCCGAATCGATTCATTTGGTTAAACTTGTTTTCCATGCAAAAAAATACCCCTTATATTCTTTTTCTGACCTTTGTATTGTTATTGACGGTGTCTTTTTTCCTATTGATTAAAGATTTTTTATTAGCCTGTTTTTGGGCCATCATTCTGGCAGTAGTTTTTGATCCTGTTTATCAGCGGATTAGGCAATATTTTAAAAATTCGGAAATACTGCCGTTATTTTTGACCATGATGATGATTATTCTGGTTTTTGTGATCCCTTTGCTGACCATAATCTTGATGATAACGGAGGAAAGTACAGGCTATTATCAAAAAATTGCAAGTGGGGAAATAAATCCCCAAGTCTATTTTCAAGATATTCTCGCGTTAGTTTTGCCAAAATTCTATAAGCTTTCACATATACAGGCAATAAGCGTTGAGCAGATAAGCGCCTCAGCAGGGAATGCCTTTACCCAAGCAGTAAAATATATAGCGCAACAACTCCCCGCATTAACCCAGAACCTATTAAATCTTATCGTTCAAGTTGCCTTGGCCTTCTACATTCTGTTTTTTCTATTGCGGGATGGACAGCAATTGATAAGAAAACTCATCTCTCTTATTCCTATAGGTGACGGAATCGAAATAGAATTATTTGAGCGTTTCACCAGCGTAGCCAGAGCGACTGTTAAAGGCGGGTTAATAGTCGCTGTTATTCAAGGCAGTATCGGGGGATTTTTATTTTGGTTTGTAGGTATTCCCGCCGCTTTTTTATGGGGTATATTAATGATAGTTTTATCTTTATTGCCGATAGGCAGCACGCTAATTTGGGTTCCCGCTGCGATAATTCTATTTTTACAAGGACAAACTTTAAAAGCAGCTATCGTTTTGGCAATCGGTATTTTAGTCATTGGTATGATTGATAATTTTCTGAGGCCACGGCTGATAGGTAAAGACAGTAAAATGTCAGATTATCTGGTATTGGTATCCACTCTGGGTGGATTAACCTGGTTTTCCTTAACAGGGTTTGTATTAGGCCCGATCATTGCCGCTTTATTCATTACTTGTTGGGACCTAATGGGACAAGAAAGCCAGGCAAGTAAACGTAAATAACTTAATCAGCGTTATCAATCTCAAAGAATATCCATTTAACCCGCGTATGCGTTTGCTTGATTTGCCGTTCCATAGCATTGATTTCATCAACTACATTCATAACTGTCATATCGGGTTGGAGCTCGGCTTTAATGGTAACCATGACATTATTGCCGTGATTGATCGCCCACACATTCAGCACCTGTAACACACAGGGTTGGCTCTCCAGATAGTGCTGTACGTTATCACTGATATCTTCAGCCGCCTCACCGAGCAGCAAAGAATGGACTTGTGTACCCACCACGACGGCAACGGTAATCAATAAAAATCCGATTAAAATCGAACCTGCCGCATCATAGGCGGTATTGCCGGTAATCATTGTCAGACCCAGCATTACCAGCGCAATCCCGAGTCCTGCCAAGGCTGCCACATCTTCACCGGTAACTACCATCAATTCGCTGGACTGAGTCTCTTTAAACCATTGCCACAGGGAGCGCGTGCCTTTCTCCTGTTGCATTGCCGCCAGCGCCCCTTTTAAAGAAAAATATTCCAAACCCAACGCAATCAGCAAGACGAGCAATGCGACACCCTCATTTTCCACTGTGTGCGGATGGGTATATCGCTGCCATCCTTCATAAATGGAAAAGACGCCTCCCACGGAAAATAATATGAAAGCCACCATCATGGACCAGATATAAGATTCTCGCCCGAAACCCATCGGATGTTTGCGGGTCGCTTCTTTTTCAGATCGTTTCATACCGATAAACAGTAAGACCTGATTGCCACAATCGGCAAACGAGTGAATCGCTTCGGCTAATAAAGAGCCTGAACCTGTCCAGAAAGCTGCACCGGTTTTCGCTGCCGCGATACCTAAATTAGCCGCAAAGGCATAGAGAATAGCGATGGTTGGGGTGGGAGATGACATGGATGATTTTGACTACGTTAAGTTAGAATCAAATTTTTCAGAGATAAGTTCCTAGCAAACAGGGACGCGTTATCAAGGATAGAAAATCATCAAAATTTTTAACTTGAATAATACTTACCCACTTAATTTTCTCTCAACAAACAATCTAATTCATCCACGAGCTCGCACCAATCCGAATCCTCTGCTACCGCTTCAGCCAGAAACGCAGCCTGTGCTTCGTTCCAGAAAGCTGCCTCGGACAAGGCAATATTACGGGGTAACGGTCTGTGCCTTTGAATAAAAGCATTAATCTGTTCCTCGTCGCCCGCTAAACCTAATTGACAAAATAACGTTTGCATCGTGTGTATTGAAGCATCCATTTGAATCCCCGGAAACTATTAAAGCTTTACGCAAAGACCGGATTTGACTTCGGCGTATTTTTTCATTTTAGTGAAATTCAAATTCTTTAACTTTTATTTTTGTCATCATTAACATTACCAACAACGCCGGCTGTTGCGATAAAACGCAGAGCATCCTCAACAGACATATCTATTTCTGTTACATTTTCCCGTGACATAATGACTGTGTTGCCACCTATCGCATAACTGAATGGCAAATATACGGCAATCTGGTCATCGGCAATAAAAGTATGTAAAACTTCTTCAAAATCCGAAACGGTAATAAAACCTATTTGTTGACCATTGCCGGGGGGAACATTTACTAGAACTACCTGTTTAAATTTCCCTCTGTTTTCGCTGGAAAAAAGAGAACTAAAATCGCGTATTGCTGTATACACGCTTTTAATAACGGGAATCTGGAGTACGAGTTCTTCAAAATTATAGAACAGACTGCGGAAAGTTCGAGACTCCAGAAAGCCTCCGAAAAAATATATTACAGGCAGTCCTAACATAAAACCCAAGCCTTTTATGTACCAACTGTCAGGGAAGAAAAACTTGAAGATGTTTCCCAACACCAATTCTGCAGTGCCGGCAAGCCAGAGAAGCAAATAAAGGGTGAGTATAAGGGGGATAATAGCGATTAACCCTTTGAAAAAAGTTTTACTGATCGGCTTCATTTTTAATTTCCAATTATAATTATTCATAAGCTAGACGATAATTCAAATAAAAGCGTTATGTTTTATATAACAAATTTAACCCGAAAGATTCCGATACACACTCATAGAGCTTTAGTGTGCTTTTATGTACCTGTTTCCATCCGTAACAAAAGTTACAGACCCTATACCGTATATATTAAGCATTGCCAAAGTTGTTGTGCCTGTCGTTTATCGACCTCAACTTCTCATCAGAAGCGAAAAGCCACCATTTCCCTTGCCACTATTATCGCGTGAAGTCATTCGTCTATAAGATTGGCGGACTTGTCGACCACTCCTCCATTGCCTGGTCTCCTGGACGATCTACTTTAACTTTGCCGCCCTCGGTTGAGGTTACCCAGGTTAGCGGAATGTAATGGTGTTGACCTGCCTTATCTTTCTTCAGCTTAATGGTATCAGAGCCCTCCATATGGTCTACAGTGGCAAACTGGCCGTCTTGCGAGCAGACAACGGGCATATCAGGCTTTATCTGGTCGGTATTAATCATAGTTTTTCTCCCGTTGGCTCAGTCTGAAAGTCTGAAAGTCTGAGCGAGTTTGATTGATAATTCTTGGTCGGTTAACTCAGGCAAGGTTTGAGAGTATTACCTATTTTTCGGACTTTAACGCGTTAATCGCTTTATTCTTAAAGAATGTGCCCCCATTAAATCCCTTGCCTGTGTTTTTAATATACACGCATGACTAAAATCGGTCTGTACGGCTGCGCACATTGCAAACAGCTAATAGCTAATAGCTCCCAAATTGTTTGTCCCCAAAAGCGTCGATTCAACAGATAGGAAAATTTATCCCTATATTCCTGAGCATAGCGGCCTGATACCTCATGGTAGGTGGCGGGCCAGATAGCTTTAAAATTACTGAAGACCACATGGTCCCACGGCATGTCCTTCATCAGCCCATTCAATAGGAGTGACTTTGGCGACTTTTCACCGTTATGTACGTTGGCGTACAGATGCGTGGCGACTAATCGTGCAACAATTTCTCAAGCTTAAATCTATGGAGACTCATCAATGACACTTCCTAATATCTCAGCCGCTGACGAACCTGGATGCAGACACGACTTGCCGGGCGTCTACTCCGAACATATACAAACTCACGCAAGCGCAGTGTCGTGGGGTGCTATCGTGGCGGGAGCCGCTGCCTTGTCGCTGATCCTTTTGATGTTGGGAACAGGTTTGGAGCTATCCTCGGTGTCACCCTGGGCATACAGCGGGGTAAGTGCAACGACCTTCGGTGTATCGACCATCCTGTGGCTGACCTTCACGCAACTCGTTGCTTCCGGAGTGGGGGGTACCTCGCCGGCAGGCTAAGAACAAAGTGGGTTGCGGTGCATACGGACGAGGTCTACTTCCGCGACACCGCGCACGGCTTCCTGGCCTGGGCCATCGCCGCGCTTGCGACTGCCGCGTTACTTACTTCGGTGATTGGGTCGATCGTCAGCGGTGGAATTCAGGCTGGGGCCACTGTGACTGGGGACGTCGCCACCGCGACGGCGGTCGGATCCGAGATGGTGATGTCCAATAGCGACAGTGGACCGATGGGCTACTTCGTGGATTCGCTATTCCGAAAGGACATCAACGCGGCTGCATCCGTCCCGGATATTGCAGGAGGCGACGCTATGCCTGGAGGGCCTCCAAAGCCAATCCCTGCCGGGTCCACGCCTGAAGTTACCCGCATCTTTATGACCTCTATTCGCACAGGGCCTTTGCCCGCGGAAGACATTCGGTATGTCGGCCAAGTTGTCGCGTTGCGTACCGGTCTGACACAGCAGGACGCGGAGAAGCGAGTGAGTGATGCGTATGTACGCGTACAGACCAAGCTGCGTGATGCGTGATGCGGAAACCGCGGCGAAAGAGGCTGCTGACAAGGCTCGCAAGGCTTCCGCTTATGCAGCCCTATGGCTCTTCATCTCGCTGCTCATTGGTGCATTCGTCGCCAGCTTCTCGGCTACAGTCGGCGGCCGGCAGCGAGCGTGACATGTAATCACATATACAACCAACTTACTAAGTAGTTACGCAAAAGTTATTTGGAATTTTTTACCGATGTCACTCAGGATTTCCAACACCCACTTTTTCAAGTGTCCGTAACTTTGATAGGCATCAAGCGGCAACCATTCGTACTTAACTTTACGCCAGAGTATTTCGATCAGGTTCAGCTCCGGGCTGTAAGGCGGAAGAAAATGTAAGTACACACCACGTTGTTGCCAGCCCGCCAGCTTTTCTTTGAATACGCCGCTACGATGAATGGAAGCATTAAGTAGTAATGCGAAAGTTATTAGGAAGTAAATTTATTGTGTCAAACTGGAAACGATTGCAATAACAGACAAAAATTAGGAGTCCACCTGAAATTCATCGCCAAACTGACCCCGGAAGAGGAAGTAACGTTAACCGAAGCCTATCGTAACCACCCATTATTCCGGGTTAGACAACGGGCACATGCTATCTTATTGAATAATAGAAGGTATGTAATTGCACGGCTGAGCGAATTGTTTGAGTCCCAGCATGAGACTGTCAGCTCATGGTTAGACAAATGGGAAACAGAGGGATTAATAGGGCTTTACGATTGTCCACGAAGCGGTAGGCCTGTGCGCTTCACGGTTGAGGAACAAGTCCGTTTTTCTGGGCTATATTGACAAAAACCCACACCAGCCCAAGGCCGCCGCAGCACGATTGCTGGAGGAGACGGGCAAGGAAGCCAGCCTTGACTACCTTAAACGTAATTTAAAAAAAGTGCCTATGCCTGGAAACGTTGTCGGCAATCAGTGAAGGGAAAGCGTAATGAAGCAGATTTCCAACGTGATAAGGCATATCTGAAGGCCTTGAAACAGCAAGAGGATGATGGGGAATTGAAGCTTTACTACTTTTGACGAATCCGGATTTTAGCACGACACCCTGTGTACCCTATGGATGGCAACGGATTGGCGAGACCCGACAAATACCCTGCTATCGTAGCAAGCGCATGAATGTGTTAGGTTTTTTGAGTCGCAGCAATGATCTGTTTTTCCACAGCTCCGAACAATCGGTGACAACGGATACGGTTGTCAATGCCTTTGATGCGTTTGTCGAAACGTATGCAGGCAAGTACGAAGAAACTAAAGTGCCGTGCTGTGTGGTGTTGGATAAGTAGTAATGCGAAAGTTATTAGGAAGTAAATTTATTGTGTCAAACTGGAAACGATTGCAATAACAGACAAAAATTAGGAGTCCACCTGAAATTCATCGCCAAACTGACCCCGGAAGAGGAAGTAACG
>NZ_JH109153.1:625920-638493 GCF_000190755.2 Methylobacter tundripaludum SV96
GCTTTACGATTGTCCACGAAGCGGTAGGCCTGTGCGCTTCACGGTTGAGGAACAAGCCGATTTTCTGGGCTATATTGACAAAAACCCACACCAGCCCAAGGCCGCCGCAGCACGATTGCTGGAGGAGACGGGCAAGGAAGCCAGCCTTGACACCTTTAAACGAATTTTAAAAAAAGTGCCTATGCCTGGAAACGTTGTCGGCAATCAGTGAAGGGAAAGCGTAATGAAGCAGATTTCCAACGTGATAAGGCATATCTGAAGGCCTTGAAACAGCAAGAGGATGATGGGGAATTGAAGCTTTACTACTTTGACGAATCCGGATTTAGCACGACACCCTGTGTACCCTATGGATGGCAACGGATTGGCGAGACCCGACAAATACCCTGCTATCGTAGCAAGCGCATGAATGTGTTAGGTTTTTTGAGTCGCAGCAATGATCTGTTTTTCCACAGCTCCGAACAATCGGTGACAACGGATACGGTTGTCAATGCCTTTGATGCGTTTGTCGAAACGTATGCAGGCAAGTACGAAGAAACTAAAGTGCCGTGCTGTGTGGTGTTGGATAATGCTTCCATTCATCGTAGCGGCGTATTCAAAGAAAAGCTGGCGGGCTGGCAACAACGTGGTGTGTGCTTACATTTTCTTCCGCCTTACAGCCCGGAGCTGAACCTGATCGAAATACTCTGGCGTAAAGTTAAGTACGAATGGTTGCCGCTTGATGCCTATCAAAGTTACGGACACTTGAAAAAGTGGGTGTTGGAAATCCTGAGTGACATCGGTAAAAAATTCCAAATAACTTTTGCGTAACTACTTAGCATGCTGGGCTTTTGCAGTTGCCAGTTCTTCCACAATGGCGACCACACTTGCCATGACCGTAATGATGGTGAAGACAAGGATTATTAAAGCCCCCTCGTCTTGTTCGGCCGCTCGCGATCGTATTGTATCTACATCCGATTTACTCATCATAGCTGATATCAGTATAAGGTAAAGGAAGATGCCAAAATCCCAGGCCGTCAATAATCTGGTAACGGTTCGCCAGTTTTCCGGCAACAAAAAGAAATGGATAATACCTATAAGCACTAATGCTGTCGTCAGTCGAGGACGTACCTTAAGATGTCGCAACATAAGCCAATTATTCTTTTGTAGGGTGAAAATAAATTTGAATATCCCCCGGCGCATTGCCTCATAGAAAAAGGTAACCGAAGGGTCAAAGACGATGCCTCACATTAGGTGTTACCGAGACTTGTGAAAAAATGAGTTTCAATTGTTGCTCAATATTGGCTTTAATGGCAAACGGATTAAGTTGATCATGTTGTTTTTTGAGAGCGATTTTGGTTGTTTCAGACACATCGGGATGATCAAGAACGCGCTGATAAGGAGTCTGCGGGGCATGATATTTCTTGATGTATTTTGCACCGTTACGATGTTTTTCCTTAAGCTTCAGGCTAGGGCAGAAGTGATTCTGTAACGGACACCACAGTGAGCGGTATACCGTATTCATCATTGCCACCAACTCAGGTTTGCCGATGCGATCATAACCGAACAGCTGTCTGGCATGAGTCCAGTTCTTTTGCTCGACATGGGCATTGTCGTTCTTCTTGTAGGGCCTTGAGCGGGTAAAGGCCGGACTGGCCGGGTGATCGGTGAAATATCGCAATAGATAATGGTTTAGGAATTCGGAACCGTTATCGCAATCAAAGCCACGTAAAGGGAATGGTAAGACGGACTCAATGGCCTGTATCTGTTCAAGGACACCCTGTGAACCTTTATTCCACGTGGCTCGGCATTCTGTCCAGCCGGTTACAATATCGGTCATGGTCAAACTCCAGACAAAGTCGCCTGCCAAGGAATTGCCGCAGTGGGCGACCGTGTCGGCCTCCATGAATCCCGGTTGAGTTTCATCCCAATGCTGGGTGCGAATGGGGATCTGTGTTTTTAGCAAGGAGCCTGGCTTGGTGCCAGACAGGCCTTTCGAGTGTTGAACACGCAAAGGTTTCAACAAGCGATCCAGTGTTGCGGCCGACACCTTCAACAAATCGCCACGAACGGTTTCTGACAAGGTGCCGTATTCGTTTTCATAGTGCGACAACCATAACGGCAGTGCGGCTTTGAGCCGTTTACCACACAGTTGGTCGCTGGCAAACCAGATGCGGCGTAGCGGTTCCATGAGCGAGGGCGTATGGTATTTCGGCTTGGCACCCGGTCGCTTTCGTGGCAAGGACGGGCTATTTTGTTTGCGATTTAATAGACGAATCGCGTACTTGCGAGCATAGCTACAAACTGCGCAAAATTCGTCCAGAATTTTTTGTTTATTGGCTTTGTCGCTACGGCAATATCGTTTGCTGATAGCTTGCAAATATGCCCGTCGTTCCTGTTTTCCCATTGTGTTAACCCCTGCTACTTTCGGCTACACACAATATGAGGCATCGACTCTTTTTTAGCAGATTCTTCGGTTACTTTTTATTTGAGGCAATTCGCCCGGACCCAGGGCAATCGCGCTATAAACCAAGATTTGGTATGCTATAGATTTGAGAGCGTAAATGAAAGCAGGAATGTTACCGAATCCCCAAGTCTACTGCAAGGAATTACCCGATCCACGGAGGGAGACAAAGAATAAATTACATAAACTGGAAGACATACTAATGATAGTGTTGTGCTCGTTATTGAGTGGTATTAATGACTGGTCAGGCCATTACAAGTTAGTCTCGGCAATCTTTTTAACTGATGTTACGCACGGATGGTATTTCTCCCGTTTGCCGCGCCGAGCACCGGAGCTTTATCGAGAACAGCCCGTTAGGGGCGCGGCAGGGATGCCGCGCGTCAGCAGAGGGGCAGGAGCCCCTTCTGCTGACCCTCGATAAAAGCGAGGAGCACAGGAAATAAGCGGCAACCGGGTCGCCTTTTCTTTGGTTACTTTCTTTTCGACTGCATGGATGCAGGAGGTAGAGCAACGCAGGAGCAGTTGCCGAGGCGAAGCAAAAGAAAGTAACTCGCCCTCGGGTGCGACAACCCGATTCAATCAAGTGTCGCGCTAGCGACTCCTTAATGTTAAAGCGGTCGAAATTCGAATAACTGCGTAACATCAGTTTTTAATTCAAAATAGATGCATGAAAGGACTTGGGTAAATGTTTTGCTGGCATTGAGAAAACAGCTTTACTGGTTGGCACTTTAGCAACGGATACAGTTGAAAATCAATATGCGTATAAGCGCATAAACGTTTATAATTGAATTCATTTAAACCTAATATATACAAGGGCTAAAAATGAACAGAGTAAGATGGTCCGTCGTAGTTCCTGAAGCCACAGATAAAGCTCTACGCACCTACCTGGCGGGAACTGGTATGAAAAAGGGTGATATTTCCCATTTTGTTGACGAAGCAGTTCAGTTGCATCTCTTTGACTTGGTAACTGATAAAGTGAAGGCGCGTAATAAGCAATTTAATCAAGATGAAATTCTTGCTGCTATTGAAGAAGCCGTTTCTCATTAATTAGGATGAGAGTTGTTTTAGACACTGGCATTCTGATTGCTGCACTTATTACCGTTGACACGCCGCCGGATAAAATTTATCAGGCTTGGAAAAAGAAACGCTTTGAGTTGTTTACATCGGAGTGGCAACTGGAAGAGTTTCGTCGTGTCAGTCGGTATCCAAAATTGAGAAATTTCATTAATCCAATTGAAGCAGGGCAGATGGTCAATGGTCTCAAATTTAATGCTTTTGTTTATGCGACATTGCCCACAGTTGACTTGTGTAAAGATCCTGACGATAACCCGATATTAGCAATCGCCTTGGAGAGTAAAGCTGATTTTCTCGTGACTGGTGATAAACGTGATCTATTGTCAATGGAGCATATTCGAATGACTCCAATCGTTAGCGCAGCCAATTTTTTGGCTACATTAGAAGGCTTTCAATGATGTCATCGACAGCCAACGGAGCCACACACACCGATGAAAATAGGCTTCGACACGATTTGTGCGAGATCAAAAACTACAGCAAAAACTACAGTGGTTCATACTACGGCATGCTACTTTACACGACGTCTAATGCTTGACATGCTGTTGATTATAAGGAGTTATAGGTAGTATGCAGTTGCATGGCAGAGGTTTACATCGCACTTTTAATGCGATGGTCCCGGGTTCGAATCCCGGACAACCCACTACCAAAGCCTTTGAATAACAAAGTTATTTAGTAAAAACGCCAGCTTTCATGCTGGTTTTTTTATGCCCGTAGGGCACTGATGGGGCACTTCGAAAAAACAAGCCACAACAAACCGCAATACAATAGGCCGATTTTTTACCTAAAAACGTGCCCACCCACCCGGTATCATCTAAAACAGCTAAATTAAAAAAATCTCAAGAGCCAGCAATTCTTGATTTGAATTGTAAAACTCAAGAATCTGCTGGACGTAGCTATTCTGGAACACGGAGAGATTCATCAGGAACTTGAGGTAACCCGCAACTTTCACAAGATCGACGAGATTCCTTTCGATTTTCAACGACGTCGCATGTCCGTGGTTGTCAGCGAGCGACAAGACCGCCTTTATTGATCTGCAAAGGTGCCGTGGAAGAAATTCTGGCCGTCTGCAATCACTTTAAACATGGCGATCAAGTCGAAAAAATGGATGAAGAGCGGTTAGCCAAAGTTCGGTCCATCACCAATGAGCTGAACGACGATGGTATGCGCGTGATTGCCGTAGCAATCCGTGAGTTTGAACCGCTACGGGAAACCTACAGCCTTGCGGATGAGTCGGATCTCGTTTTGGTCGGATACACTGCTTTCCTTGATCCTCCCAAGGAAACCGTAGCGCCAGCCCTGAAAGATCATGGCATTGATGTAAAAATCCTGACAGGTGACAATGAACGGGTCACCTCGAAGGTATGCAGGGCTGTCGGCTTATCGATCAGTATGCCAGTATTGGGAGCAGAAACTGAAGCAATGGATGATGCCACCTTGGCTCGGACGGTGGAAATCAACACGGTCTTCGCGCGCCTAACGCCGGCACATAAGGAACGCATCGTTCGCGTTTTGCGTAACCATGGGCATGTGGTGGGGTTTCTTGGCGATGGAATCAATGATGCCGCAGCCCTGCGGACAGCCGATATCGGTATTTCCGTGGACCACTTTACTCTTGGACGATGGCCGGTTTTGCATACGCGGCAGAAGAAAGATAAAGGCGGCGATATGCCGTCAATAAAGCCATGCTGTCATGAGGCAGTTGCAAACTTAATCCGTAACTATTCTTACCGCACCTAAGCGGTTCTAAATAGCCTGCGCATTTAAGGATATAGCTGAATCTATGTGCATTAACGCACCGAACACATTCGGTTTAGCATGTAGTATTATCGATAAGCGATGGGGAGTTACATTATTCCAGGCTTTGGTCATGACTATTCGGTCATGGCTAAATTAATTTTCCGGAGACACTCATGAACAAAGATCAAGTAAAAGGCCGAATCGAAGAAGCCAAAGGTAAAGTCAAGGAAGTCACCGGCAAGGTGTTAGACGACAAGGGTATGGAAGTAGAAGGTAATGTCCAAAAAAACGTCGGCAAGGGGCGAGCGGGCTTTGGTGATCTTAAGGATGATCTGAAGAAAAACAAATAAAATGCATACTGCTGAGCTGTGCAGACAAGTCCAGACAGACTGGTCTGCTACATGGCGGCAACGAGAGACTCACAAATACTTTTTCCACAGGAAATGAATATGAAACACACCAACATGAAACTCACCGGTTTATGGGCTGGCATCTTTTTGACCTTAGCCTCCTTTGGTGCTTATGCCGGGGAAAGCCACATGACGGAAGCGCTCAAGCACGCAGAGGCCGCAGCTAAAGCCGACGATAGCAAGGCTATCGTAGAACATGCGGAGGCAGCGAAGGCCCATGCGAAAACCGCCGATGAACATTTGGATGCAGGCATCACGAGCCTGAATGATGCTATCGATCACGGCAAACTGAAGCATACCGACTTGGCGAAGAAATCCGCCGAAGAAGCCGTAACACATCTGAAAGCCGCGCAATAACAGAACGTCGGTTTCGGTAACACAAGGAACGGCGGGTGAATAACCCGCTTTTTTTTGCCATTTTAAAATTGCACCAGCGCCGGTCGATAAAAATTGCCAAACGCACAAATTATAGACCGCACCAAGCTCATGTTGGGCGCTGATTGACAGGTGTGTCATATTGGACGTGCTCGGCTATTGCCTTGATCTTCGGCGGCTATCAGTTTTATTGGGAACCGATGTCATCGGTTGGAATTGCCGTTCGGGCGTTTGACCCGACAAGTCCGGGTGATAGAAGGACTTCATCATCCAGGCTAGAGGCAAGGCCATGTATAAGGTATGGATCGAGGTCATGAGGTTCAGCGCAGTCCTCAAGGGTGTAGTCTCGGTAGTGCGTAGCTTATCGGCGGCGCCACGTGATTGGGTGGTTTGGCGCTGGGTAAGTTCGCCAAGGATAAAACCGATGCCGCCAGCCAGAAGTAAAGTGGCCCGAGCGGTCACCTGTTGATGGATGTTTCGGACCAACGTGGCGGTGCGAACACCGACCCTCCGTTGACGGTTCAATAGCTCTAGCTCCGCAGCCTTGATTTGAGCCCTCAGAGACTTGGGTTTGTTTCGCTTTAGAAGGTAGGCCTTGATCATGTCTTCTCCATATCCCGTCGCCCAGAGGGCGTGGCCTGAAAACTGCGAAGGGTCGCGGGAAATTGTAGATAGCGACTCTTACGGCGTATCGCGCCAAATAGTATAAGTACGAGCAGCAAATTGAAAGCGACGGCAAGCAGGATAGCGCTACTCGTTGCCACGACGTCATGCTCGACCAGTTCCAGCAAGGCGGCGGCCATGAGTCCTAGCCAGGCACTGATCAGCAACACGCCAACCATCACTCCGGCCACAATCATGTCCACCAGGCTCTTGCCCGCCCGCCGCGTCTCCAGCGCGGCAAGCCGGAAGCGATCATGGGTTAGTTCGTGCAGCTCATGCCATAGAGACTGCGCATCTTCCAGCACATCGGAACCGCTCACCGGATCGCCGCGCGTGGCAGCTTGCCCGGGAGTTTCATCCCCTATGGCATCCGGATTCATGAGGTTTGACGGTCTAACGGCCGCTCACCACGCGGCTCAGCAGAAAGCCGGCCGCCACTGCGATACCCACCGAGGTTATGGGGTTGTCGCGAACATAAACGCGGCAATCCTCGATCAATTGCTGCTCGGCATTTTTGAGTTGCTCGCCTTTTTTGCCTAGCGCTTCTGCGGCCTGATTGGTTGCACTGGCGACCTTATCGACAGTCTCATTTGCGGAATTAGCCGCTTTGTCTATTATTTCCATGATGGTTTCCTCTCTATTTAAGCCGCAGGTCATTTGCGGCGTCGGGTTCATGATGTTTGACAATCTAACGGCCGCTCACCAAGCGGCTCAGCAGAAAGCCCGCCGCTACTGCGATACTCACCGACGTTATGGGGTTGTCACTGATAAAACCTGAGCAATTCTTCATCAATTGCTGCTCGGTTTTTTTCAGTTGTTCGCCTTTTTCGCCAAGCGTTTCCGCAGCCTGGCTGGTTGCATCGGCGATCTTATCGTAAGCTTCATGTGCGGAATGGGATACTTTGTCTGTAATTTCCATGGTAGTTTCCTCGTCTAGTTAAGTTTATTTGAGTTGCATTTCATTCTTGACTGACTTCGCGGCTCCTGTGCCAGTGCCACCGCTTTGGTAGTACCGGCACTGGGATTCACGAAGCCGCAGGGCTGCCTAAGCAGGATGCCATGTTGGCAACACTCAACGCGATTTGGCTTTCCTGGCCTTGACCGGTGGTTCGGCTTCGCCTCTCTCCGCCTGCAACTCGTGCTTGCGTTGGGTCAACGCTGCACCTAGAGTGGCGGTGTCGACCTTGGCTTTCTTTGCCTTGGGAAACATTTTTTCCTCTTCTTCCTTTACATGATGATCAATGCTCTCGCCGAGCACGGTAACCGTTGCGTCGTAGTGGTCGTGTGCTGGTGTCATGGCCTCTAGTTGCGCAATGAGGTTCTTGGCTCCGGCATGTTCCACGTCAGCTTCGTCCATCAAATCGTCGTCCTTGATGGCGGCGCGAACCGCCGGGTAAAAGATTTCTTCCTCGGCTTGGGCATGGATGGTCAGCTCCATGCATATCTGCCGAACCACTTCTGCTTTTGCTTTATCGCTGCCATCGCCCTTGGCGAGTTTGGCAAAATCCGCAAATAGTTTTTTTACCTTCTTGTGGTCTTCAGTGAGTAACGTGATGGCGTCCTCTCCGTGTTGCATGTCGGGTTTAAGTGCAGTCTTCGTCATAACTTTGTCCTCAAAAAATTTTAAAGGTCAGACTTGGGGGTTCCACGTCACGCGGCTCTTTACGGCTGCGGAATGTAGCGGGCTGTCAACCTCGCAGAACCGGCTCAGAAGCTATGTCCCAAGGCGATGGTTCGTCTCGCTTGTAACCATAATAGGATGGTCTGTTCGTTAAGTCTGTTCGTTATCGAACAAAGAACGTAGGATTTTTTTGCGGGCTCCGAAACGCCTGCGAATCGGTGACGACAGCAGACTCCGGTTTTATGAACTGATCATCGATCGAGATTGGCCCGGTAGCATTCCAGGCATACTGCAGAACCTACCGGGCAATGGACTCTGGTTCCTGAAAATGGCGTGCCCAAAGGCGCCGGTTCAAAGCAATCCTGATTAGCAATTAGCCATAAGACAAACCCACGGCAACGCTGTACCGAAAACAGCCCACATCAATACTGACTCGAAGTTCAACAGAACAAAGCGCTTTCATTGATCAATCCTGAAACAAAGTCATGGAGGATCATCCATCCAGCTCGTCTGCAATCGGAGCCCTGCTTCAGCATCATTCCGGCAAGTGCGTATGGATGGCGTAGATGACAAGGGTTTTAAGTCGAGCTAACCATCAGACCCCAAGAGCTACACCCTCGTTGGGTCGAACAATGAGTCTTTAAGCTACCTTGACATTTACACAAGTATTTGAAGGCTTACCGGAGGAAAATTGAACTAAAAAAGAAATTTGGGAGATCAAAATAATTTTCAAAAAACATGAGTCTGGTCAGATAAAACAGTTTATCTCCAATGTGCGACAACGCACCGACTCTTAGACGATTTTCCCATAAACTTCATACCAGCTTGCATCATGATGTCTTTTAACCGCATGTTTGAATGTAAGCCAAAATCAATAAATAGACATTTATATACACGAATATTTTAACGGAGATACATCATGGGTAAATATGCTATAGGCTGGCTGTTGGGCGTGCCGACGATTGTTCTGGTCATTATTTATTTAGTGTTCAATCATTAATCGTTCAGTCCACCTGCAGCCATTTAAAAGACTGTAAAGGTCGGCGTGCCATCTTTAATCAGCATGGTTTTGAAATCATCAAATTTTAAAACTTACCTGATCCTTTTTCATTTTCTATAAGGAATCCATTATGGAAGTAACAGACAATACCAGCACTGTCGATGACACCGTTGACCGACTTAGATCAGGAGCTCACGAGGCCGTTGACAAAGTAGCCAATGCAACCACTCAGGCGGCAGAAGTGCTGGGTCAAAAAAGCGAGCAATTGAAAAATGTGGAACAGCAGTTTTTAGAAAACTGCCGGGGTTACATTTATAAAAACCCCGTAGCTTCACTAGGTATAGCCGTCGGAGCCGGTTTTCTGTTAAGCCGTCTGATGAGCAGTCGCTAGACCATCGACCTGGTTGCCGTGCGATAACAGGTTTTACCGAGCAACAGCGGATTAACGATGCCGTTTGTGGTTAGGTAAAGTTGGCGGTCATTCGTTGAATCAGAAGGATAAAGCCGATGCCATTTAATTATTTCGAAAAAGAAACACTCACTATTTAGGAGCTTACTATGTCTACACGCTTATTGTTAGTTATGTTCACTTTGACGGGCAGTTTAATAATGATGACGGGTACTGTTCGAGCCGAACAGAATACCGCCATCTATTTGGCGGCCGACTCAGCATTGGAAAATACCGAGATCAATGTTCGCGACAAGGATAACACGACGTTAACCCCGGAAGATCAACAGGAAACCGAAGGCGATATCAAAATCACAGCTGCCATACGGCAAGCTGTGGTTAAAAATGAGTCGCTATCAGTCAATGCGCAGAATATAAAAATCATCACCCGTAATGGTGTGGTGACTTTGCGAGGACCCGTTGCAAGTGGAGAAGAAAGCATGAAGCTGCAAGAAATCGCCAAGAAAACGCATGGTGTAATGCGAGTAGAAAATCAACTTGAAAATAAAGCGCCTTAAAGGCCCAGGAGAATGACATGACTAAAGCAGTTTTTTGTATCGCTCAAAATCTCGAACAGACAGAGATCATTGTTAATAACCTGAAGACAGCAGGTTTTTCAATTAATGATATATCTGTGCTGTTTCCCGACAAATCCACGACCAAGGATTTTGCTCATGAGAAGCACACCAAAGCGCCGGAAGGCGCCGCTATCGGTGGGACAGTGGGTTTAGGCACTGGCGCTGTGCTCGGATTATTAGCCGGGATCGGCGCTCTGGCTATTCCCGGCGTCGGTCCGTTAATTGCAGCAGGGCCCATTATGGGGGCATTGAGTGGTGCGGCAGTAGGCGCTGCCACTGGAGGTTTGGCTGGAGCCTTAATTGGGCTGGGTATTCCTGAGTATGAAGCCAAACGCTACGAAGGAAAAATCAAGGGAGGAAGTGCCTTGATTTCTGTACATACGACAAACAGCGAAGCGATTGATAAGGTAAAAGATATCTTCGAAAAGGCTCATGCAGAGGATATTTCCTCGACTGGGGAAGCGTCAGTTTAAGCTTGATGATGCTATTGCACGTAATCAAAAAATAATCACATTGGAGGTTTATATGCATAACATTGAAACACTCAACAAATTGCTGAAAAATGAATTATCAGCAACGGAAACGTACCAACAGGCTGTGGATAAACTTAAGGAAAATGTCACCCTGGGCGAATCAGAGCATTTACAGCCCGTTTATGAGGCTCATAAAGATGCGGTTTCCAGTTTACAGGCACTCATCCATCGACTGGGAGGAATTCCCTGTGAAGACTCAGGCGCTTGGGGCACTTGGGCAAAAATAGTCCTAGAAGGGGCTAATATGCTGGGTAAAAAAGCTGCACTAAAGGCTTTGCAGGAAGGAGAAAAAAGTGGTGCAGATGATTATGAAAAAGTACTGCAGGATACTGAGCTATCTTCAGATGCTCGCGCTTTAATTGAAACAAAGCTGCTGCCTGCGCAACAATCCCATATACACACTTTGGATCGGCTTTTAGACACGGCATCTGAATAGGCTTTCCAGCCTAGTCTACTGTTTAAGTGATGTCAGCGTGGACCTAAAGTGATTCGCGCTGACTTTATTTATTGTGTTACCGGGTTTTAAATAAAAGTCCAACTCACTTTATTAACTGATGTTACGCACGGATGGTATTTCTCCCGTTTGCCGCGCCGAGCACCGGAGCTTTTATCGAGAACAGCCCGTTAGGGGCGCGGCAGGGATGCCGCGCGTCAGCAGAGGGGCAGGAGCCCCTTCTGCTGACCCTCGATAAAAGCGAGGAGCGCAGGAAGTAAGCGGCAACCGGGTCGCCTTTTCTTTGGTTACTTTCTTTTCGACTGCATGGATGCAGGAGGTAGAGCAACGCAGGAGCAGTTGCCGAGGCGAAGCAAAAGAAAGTAACTCGCCTTCGGGTGCGACAACCCGATTTAATCAAGTGTCGCGCTAGCGACTCCTTTTAATGTTAAAGCGGTCGAAATTCGACTAACTGCGTAACATCAGTTATTAACTATTAAACCTGATTAGCAAGGATCGTCAGCTATACAAATTCATGCCGGCATGATGGCTACTTGAGGAGTTCGCCAGTTGTTCGGCCAAAATTGTACGTAATCCGGAATTGATAAGACGTTAATTGTCTTAATGCACCAGCTGGATAGAAAGGAATGGTGAAACACAAGTAAAGAATAGATATTGCTGTGATTATGCGGCGAATTTTTTTTTAATTTGGAGGTACCTATGTCTATATTTAATGCTGAAGATTCAACAAGATCAAGCCTGGATCGCGTTCGTAGCTCCACCACTTCCCATATCAACGAAGAAATAGATCTTCAAACAGATATAAATATTCAACATTATAAGGGCAAAAGCAAGGAAGAAATTCTTGAGCGTATTCAAATGCTGGATAAGGAATGGGATATAGAGCGAGTGCTTGAAGTCAATGCCTCTACGTTAGCCCTAACCGGTCTGATTCTTGGCTTAACCAAAAATCGAAAATGGTTATTTCTGCCCGGCATTGTTTTGCCGTTTTTGTTGCAGCATGGATTACAAGGATGGTGCCCTCCCTTACCCCTCTTACGCCGGTTTGGTATCCGTACCCGGGGAGAAATCGACCGGGAAAAATACGCGCTTAAAGTCCGGCTAGGAGGCTGTCGGATTAATAGAGCGAGCCTCCCCACTTAATCACGATTAAAATTTAAAAAAGTGGTTTATTGGGATTTTTAATGCCCATAGTTCTGTTTTATGGGCAGCTCAATGCTCTTTTTCCTCTCTCACCCTC
>NZ_JH109153.1:638593-640460 GCF_000190755.2 Methylobacter tundripaludum SV96
CGGCGTTTGAGTTCCTTGGTACATCCATGTCTTCTGGA
Source organism: Methylobacter tundripaludum SV96 (assembly GCF_000190755.2). Lineage (GTDB taxonomy): Bacteria > Pseudomonadota > Gammaproteobacteria > Methylococcales > Methylomonadaceae > Methylobacter_A > Methylobacter_A tundripaludum. The sequence goes on from NZ_JH109153.1 coordinate 638,632, forward strand.
AGCGGGGAATTGTCGGCGGCTTCAGCCAGTTTCATCAAGGTTTCAACTTCCTGTTTGAACTGGGCTTCCAGTTGATTGGCGTAATCCCAGCTCAAGGCTTTATGCTTGCTGGCATTGGCTTTAATCTTGGTGCCGTCCAGGCTCACCGTACCCAGCTTAAGCAGCCCCAAGGTTTGTGCAAGTACCAATATCTCGACAAATAGGCTTTCGATCTCTTTGCCAAAGCGCTTGCGAAAGCTGTTGATGGTGTCGTGATCTGGGTTTTCGTTGGCGCAGATGTATTTAAAGGCCATCGAGTCATGAGTGGCTTTCTCCAGTTTGCGACTGGAAAATACGCCGGTCGCGTAACCGTAGAACAGCAACGCCAACAGCATCGCCGGATGATAGGGGCGCTTTCCTTTGCCCGCATAGACGGCTGATAGCGTCCGTAAATCCAGTTGATCGACAATCTCGACAACAAAACGGGCCATATGATCTTCAGGCAAATAATCCTGAACACACGGGGGCAGAATGTAGGGGGTATCGCGATCAATCAGGATGAATTGGGTAGCCATTTTTGTTTTTTGATTTGGTGTTTCGATAGGGTTATTTTAACACTTTTTGCACTGCTAAATCCGACAGTCTCCTAGGGCTAATTCGCCCCTTGAGAATACCATCACCACATGCTGAAGGATGAATACCGAATGGGCGCACTCAAAACCGCTTGTCTTTTCCCGGCGCTAGAGTACTCGGTTTAGGTAGCTGCATTGGTATCTTGCCCTGGCTTACCAGCCAAGACAGGCAAAGCTACAAATGTCATGATGGCAGGAGGTTTTGCTCAAGCCGCCACTATTACAGAAGTTGCACTTAATTTGCAAAACTTCATTCAAGAACTTGAATTGTTATCAACACGCGGAAATAAAGGAATTTTTAGTCACACAAAGCCTGTAAAAAGGCAAGTGACCAATAAATGAAGCACATACTTATGAGAGGAAATCTCGCTCAAAAATCCACATGACTTTTCTTATGTAGATAGGCGAATTGACTATTAGTCCTAATAGGTTAATTAGGAACTAATCTTAAGAACAGTTATAGCTTAAGGTAAGCTATAAATTTAATGGGGTGAACGACGGGGCTCGAACCCGCGACAACCGGAATCACAATCCGGGACTCTACCAACTGAGCTACGCTCACCATAATATGGGATTTTCTACGAATGGTGCGCTTGGCAGGACTCGAACCTGCGACCCCCGGCTTAGAAGGCCGGTGCTCTATCCGGTTGAGCTACAAGCGCTAAATTGGTCGGGGTAGAGAGATTCGAACTCCCGACATCCTGCTCCCAAAGCAGGCGCGCTACCAAACTGCGCTATACCCCGACAATCTCCTTTTTAATGGCTTGCTTAACTTCTAACCACCCTTGAAGAGCTGTCTATGATAACGATACATCCCCATATCGTCAATACTTTTTTTTCATCATCTATAAATAATTTATCAAGACAATTGCAATCAGCTCAATTTACATTGACTTAGGATTTGGCTAAAAATAACTTCCCGAAATCAGTAATCTTTAGGGATGGCTCGGTAGTTCCAACGAGGAAGATAGTCATCAAACGCAATAGTCATGGTTTTGAGGAAATCAGTGGCGCATTTTTTACCCGTCGCATAGACCCCTGTCAAAATATCAACCGTCACGTTCAATCCCGTGTTAGTTTTCGCCTTCTCCATAAATTGCTTGGCGATGGTGAGCGAATGAAAAACAACACCCCGACAAGCACGCGTAATATGCGGAAACAACCGATGTTCGATGGGATTGTGTTTCGAGCAGTACGGTGGATAGTGCGCTATACGTA
>NZ_JH109153.1:640560-741441 GCF_000190755.2 Methylobacter tundripaludum SV96
AAAGGCCATGCGGAATCACTTTGCCTTCGCCGGCACTGGGAAAATCATGGTCCAGCGTATCCACCTGAGTCTGCGTATAGGTGTGGCCTTCGCGGGCAAAATTTCCGAGCAACTCTTTCTTCTTGGTGTCCATGCTGATGACCGGATCACCTGCATTCTGATACGCCGCCTTGAGTTTGGCAATATTTTGAAACTGCGCATCTCGGTCAGGGTGATTGCCCAGCGACTTTTTCTTACGCGCTTTACGCTGTCCTAAGCCGTGCTTTTTCAATAGCTTGCGAACCGTGTGCCGACTCGCTGGCGACCCCATTTCAGCCAGTCGTCGGCTGATCTCGCTCCGCGACAAGTTCGTCCATAACACGCCTTCACGCATCGGATCGCCCGCTGTGAATTCGCCAAGCAGTTTGAGAAAGTTGCTTTCCAGCGACTCACTTTGCCCGTTTATGCCTTTCCGTCCGCCCCTTTTTTTCGGATCCGGTTGGGTGCGGGATCCTCCGCTACATCCAATTCGGACAATCCACGTCGCACCGTTTTGGGATCAATGCCAAACAGACCGGACACATATTCAATGCCACCATGCCCTAACTTGACTGACTCAATCGCCGCATAACTTCGCTTATCTTTTTCTGACAGCCTCGCAAACAACCGTTGCATTTTTAGTTCAATGTCCTTTGGGTATGCTGTCACTCTATAACTTTTTTCAGTGTGAATTTTCCAGTAATTATCACTTAACTGGTTTCGGTATGCCAACTCGATTTCGGGAAGTAATAGTTAGCCATATCCTTACCACATTATTAACAATGAACCTTAAGCACCCAAAACTTGACTAACCTCGGCCTTTTATCGGCAAGATAAGAGCAGTCCCAATAATCTTTAATACTTATAACTTGGCTTTAACGATTTGATAAACTTCTTCTGCGGCCGCATCAGCGCCATTCAAAATCGTTTCCAGCTCCGCTAATTTCGCATCGGCAAAGGCTTTGTCTTTAAGCCCTCCTGCATTAATGTAAACATTTAACGCTGCACTTTTTAGTGCGCCGTAAGCCGCCATGACCGCAACACCTGCATCACTAATCACCCCTATATTACCTTTTTCTGCGGCAATTCTGCTCAATGCAATAGCTTCTGCACAAGCGTTTGCGCATGCCAAAGGAACCACTGTGGCTTCCTTTAGTGCTGATTGAATAGCTTCGCCACGCACTGCCTTTTCTTCATCAGAATCTTTTGGTAAACCATAGGTCGCCATTAATCGATCAAAGACTTCGACGTCGGCTTTGATCATACCTGTCAGCGTTTCACGCAATGCTTCTGACTTTTCCAGTAATGACTGCATTTCAACTTCAACTTCAGCGTACTTAGGTTTACCTATGGTCAAATTGCAAACCATACTGATTAAAGCGGCGGCTTGCGCTCCCATTACCGCTGCCGTGCTACCACCGCCAGGCGTGGGCGCCTTGCTGGCCAATTCATCAATAAAGGCTTGAACTGATTTATCTTTTATTTCATTCATGGTGTAACGTCTCTTCAATGTAGTCAGCTATAGTAAAATTTTGTAAAAAGAGCAAGAACTCTCGAAATAGAAGCTTTGCCTGCATAGCAATAAAAGCCTAACCTCGAAGATATTCACGGTATAAAGAAGCATGCTTATCGCACACAGATTAAGTCAACGACATTATAACGAACCGCAACTGAACGCTTTAACAGAACTCCACTTGAATCCACGCCATCGCGACGGTTTGAATAATCGTAATAGCACAACCCGGTAACAACTCCGAACACCGAGACCCACGCTACATGAGCCAACCGACGAAGCCGCAAAATATTTAATTCTGCGTAACAATACGCAGATAATCCCTATATGTTTGTTTATTATTATAATTGTTTAGAATACGTTATAACACAAAACCGCCAAACTCAAGATGATCAGCCCCCTCCTAGTGCTGAGTCTGTAAGCGGCCTCTACTCATCATACGCCGCTTAACTTATTACCTCCCTGCCGTCCACACAAGGTGCTGGGAGGTTTTTTTTGCCGACCTTATGCACTGGCATAATGAGCAATGCAGCCGAAAAATACCCCTCAATACAAATCAGCTTCAATCATACTTAATATCGAAATAACCAATGTATAACCCACACACTATTACCGGCCAAAATCTCAATGCCGCATTGCCGTTTTTATCCATACCCAGCATATCCAATAGGCAGCATATTGCCGCTCAAGTTACAAAACAAGCCTTTTACAACACCGAGACAGAACCATAAGATCAATAAGCAACTGAAATAAATATTAAATATATTTATGGCTAAATTATTGCATAGATAATGACAGCAATTCACTTTATCAAATATATGACGGGGAACACAATGCTGACATATCAAACCAATCATGCCGAACCGCATTACAAATGCATCCCTGAACCCACAATTATAGGCAACACATATAATAACTACACTATTGCCAATCAGGGCGACATCAGAAAAAAATTAAACCACCTGCTCAGCAAAAATGTCTTGCTATCCATAAAAGTTCCTGGAAAATTCGCAACAAGCACACTTTTAACGACAATTACCTGTATAGAAGGCGATCATATTTTTCTGGGTGGATTCCAAAACGAACGATTTAATAAAGACTTACTCATGCAAAGCACCGTGGCGGTCTCTGCTAATTTTGAGGGCATAGCCGTTAACTTTATATTAAGCGACTTTAATGGGCACGACATCGATGCCACATTCAACCTAAAAGCGCCCCTCCCCCAAAGCATGGAGTGGGTGCAACGAAGAGATGCTCGCCGAGTAAAAGTACCCATCAACATCCCCGTTAAAATTCAGTATAAAAATCAAGCCGAATATTTTAACGTAACCGATATTAGTGTTACCGGTTTATCCTATATCAATCAATTTGAAAATCAGCAGCCTACAATTATTGGCGGCCTGCATACAGACTGTAACATTGTCCTGCCGGATAAAAGCATACTCCTTGCCTGCCTGGAAATAGTCAACAACATAACCATTCCCCTCAAGCACTCCAAGCAAGTAAACCGTGTTGGCTGTGAAATAAAGCAAGCCTCATACCGGCTTGATACGGCATTGCAGCGCCTTATCAATCAAATCGACTTCCATTACCAATAAAGGTTTATCTGTATTGGGCAATGCTTTTCCGCGACATTATGCAGAGCGATTGATCGAGCCGGGTGCAATATATAAGCCTTATGCCGACACAACATGACGCATGAGCAATCAAGAGGGGAGACATGAACTAAAATCAAATATCCTGGCTAAGCATGTCAAAAATCCTAGCGGCGGCACCTTGGTTCTGCTGGACAAAAGCCTTACCCTTTTCAGCTAACGATTGCCTATATGCAGAATCCGCATATAGGGCAACAATCGCATTGATTATCTCGCTTTCACCCTGACATTGTATTGCGGCATCTCGCCGCAACACTCCTTCGGCTATTTCCTTAAAATTCGCCATGTACGGGCCAAACAAAACCGGAGTTCCGACGGCGGCAGCCTCAAGTATATTATGCCCCCCAACGGGCACCATGCTGCCGCCGACAAACGCCACATCGGAGGACGCATAAAGCACCTTTAACTCACCCATAGTATCGGCCAGATAAACATCAGCATACTGATGACAAATTTCGCCGGATGTACGCATCACCACAGCCAACTGATTCTGTTCACACAGTTTTTTTACCTCACCAAAACGTTCAGGGTGTCTTGGCACTATAACCAGCAATAATTCAGGAATGTTCTGCTTTATTTTTTTATAGATTTCAAGGAATATTGCCTCTTCATCTTTGTGGGTACTGGCAATCAGCCAAACAAACCGACCGCCAAACAAATCGGCTTTTAGCTGCAAACCTTGCCCAATAATTTCACTGGAAACCTCAACATCAAATTTTATATTGCCTAGCGTTTTGACTGTTTCGGTTTTCGCACCAATAGTGGCAAACCGGTTGGCATCATCCTGGGTTTGCGCTGCAATCAATTTGACATGAGCCAAAGCCGGGTAAATAAGAGCTGGAATTTTTTGATAGCCACTTGCCGATTTTTCCGATAAGCGGGCATTGATAATGTACAAAGGAATTTCATTTTTACCGCAACAGGCAAAAAGATTAGGCCAAATCTCAGTTTCCATGATGACGGCTATTCTAGGCTTAAAACACCGTATAAACCGACCGACTGCACAGGGTATGTCATACGGCAAATAGACATGTTCCACGCTTTCTTGCATTACCGCTTTAACCCGAGCCGACCCTGTAGGCGTTGTGGTCGTAATTAATAACGTTGCGTCGGGGTACTGCCGCTGTATTTTCTTGGCTAGCGGAAATAAAGCTTCGACTTCTCCCACGGAAACCGCATGAAACCAAATAACATTCCGGGGGAATTCTTTACTATAGAGGGCGAATCGCTCGCTCCATCTGTGTCGATATGCGGGCGCTTTGATGCTTCGCCAGATCAGGCGAAGCAATATGAAAGGGATTAATAGATAAAAAAGGCAGGAGTAAAAAGCTCGCATAGCCAAAAAGTTAAGGTTTCAGGGAGGATTTTACTCACCCCCTTCAACCTCTTACCTTTTTACCTTGTACCTAAATTATTAGGCTTCAGCAGCAATTTTAATAGGCATCTTTACAACGACATCGGTATGGCAATTAATGTCGATCTGATATTCGCCGATTTGACGAATAACACCTTGAGGCAGGCGAATTTCATGCTTTTCAACTGAAACGCCTGCTTCGGTAATAGCGTCAGCAATATTTTGCGTACCTATTGAACCGAACAACTTACCTTCATCGCCAGCCTTATGAGTAATAACAACTTGCAGCTTACCCAATGCATTGGCACGCGCTTGAGCTGCACTCAGCTTTTCAGCTGCCGCTTTCTCAAGTTCTGCGCGACGCGCTTCAAATTCAGCAATTTTAGTAGCTGTTGCAGCAACAGCCTTACCGTACGGAACAAGATAGTTTCTGCCATAACCTGATTTAATGACGACTTTATCGCCCAGGTTACCCAAATTTGCTATCTTTTCAAGAAGAATAACTTCCATCTTTTATTACCTCATTATCGGATTTTATCCGGCTATTTTTTTACGCCATTAAGGCGTTTGTTGATTCGAAATTTTATTTCGTAAGTTCATCCACGCATCACTCAGCCCAACTAAAGCAACAGGCAGCATGGCATGGGGTATCAAAAACAATGTCACATAAAACATCGGCACTATAAATCGCCCCATTTTCATCGCGGCAAATACGGTATGCAATACTGCCGTTCCGATAAATGTGTACAGCACAAACAGCAAAATAGCGATATTCCACGATACCTCAGAAATCACACCGGAACTTAATGATGCAATAACTACCACTACAATACTGCCTATTGCCAACCTTGGGTGCGTATTCAATGACAAAAATTCTTGCCTGAAGCCACCGGGATTATAGAGCAACGCCTGCCACCATCGCCCCAGAAACAGGCCAAACAGCAGACCAAACACTGACGCAGCGGCAACTATTCCAGTCATGTAATGGGAAAGCAAAGTCAATGTATGCTGAATATCTTCAACAGGGGCATTCGGAGGCACCATTTGCGAAAGTATATTCTTCCACATCGTTGCTAACTCGGCATTATAGAGATAAAAACCGACTACCCCCAGAACACCAATCAACACCGCAACTTCAACGGCCAGAGATAAATACCGCCCTTCCCTTAATATGATTGAAATCAACCAGACCGGAACCCACAACACCACCCCATAAAGCAATACAAACTGATAATTACCTAATAGGAAAAACCCCAATACCCCTGCTACTGCAGTTGAACATGCCAAAACGATTAAGCCCTCAATAGCCCCCCGCCTTAAAGTGACGAGAGCAACAGAGGCTGAACTTACTATACTCACCGGGGGCATGATCAGCGACACTAATGCGAGAGTGGAAGCCACTATCATGGCCTGCATCCTCCCCCGCATAATGTACTCAGCTAAAAAGCCCACTGATCGTCCAGTATATTATTTGTGAGCGTCGCAGAAAGGCAACAATGCGATAAAACGAGCGCGTTTAATTGCAACGCCTAACTGCCTTTGATACTTGGCGCTGGTTCCTGTAATGCGACTGGGAACAATTTTACCTGTTTCAGTAATGTAATCGCTCAACAAATCCAGATCCTTATAATCAATCTGTGTTCCACCTTCTGCACTGAATCGGCAGAATTTTTTGCGTCTAATGTTACGTGCCATAATAATTCTCGTAAATCCAAGTGTTAAAAGTTTTATTCAGAAGCGCTGGTATCAGCATCAAAGTCTTCGTCGATATCATCCAGATCAACGTCGTCATCGGCGCCTGCCGCTGCCACCGCTTCTCTGGCCGCCGCATCTTTAGCTCTTGATTCAGCCGCTTTATTTTCTTCAGCTGTTGATGTGGCAATGATAGATGCTTCAGTAATAGCTGCTTTTTGCAATAAAGTCATACTACGCAAAATGGCATCATTAAAACGAAAGCCGCTTTCCAACTCTTCCAAGGTAGCCTGATCGCACTCAACATTCATCAGCACATAATGCGCTTTATGAATTTTATTAATTGGATAAGCCAGATGTCTACGACCCCAGTCTTCCAAACGATGAATTTTACCGGATGCGGTTTCGATGGTTGATTTATAACGTTCAATCATCGCTGGTACCTGAGAACTCTGGTCAGGATGGACTAAAAAGACAATTTCATAATGTCGCATGTTTTTTCCTTTCGGTTAAGCCTTCCACCTCTGTCTTATAAAGATGGTAAAGCAAGGAGGAGCCAGACAGCCCCTAAGAACCGCGCATTATAGATGGTTTTTTAGCTATTGAAAAGTATGACGTTCAGAAACAGCGTCATAGCCAGCATCAATCCAGACAAAACAGTTAACTATTTCGGCACAGTAAGCGCCATATTAAAACTCGACGCGGTTAGCCTACGCGTAAATACTCAACAAGCCCTTGCTGACCACAGCCTGCCCGTTTGCGATTTCCTGCTCCACATCGTCAATTTCATCGACAGCGACAGTCGGCGCGCCCTGCCCCCGACCCTCAGCTGTTTGCGCAAAATTTTGCGATTGCGAACGGCCCTGATCCGACGCAGAACCTTGGGAAATATTCACTTCCGCCAAATTGAGATGCTGGGCGCTCATCATTTCTCGCAACTTGGGAATTGAAGCCTCAAGCGTTTCTCTTACAGCCGCATGCTGCGCTGTAAACACAATAGTTGCCTGATCATCGGAAACATTAACGCGAACCGATATAGGCCCCAGATGAGGTGGATTCATCCTGATTTCTGCTGACGGTATTGCTCTGCTGTTCATCCACACAATCCGCTCCCCCAGATCCTTATTCCATTCCGGATGCGATAGCGGCTTGGTCATTGCAGGAACATCTGATTTATTGTCAACAACAGGCCTATTAAGCTGAGTTATATCTGCTCCAACCCGAGGCAAAGCCTTCTCCCCCTCCACACTTAAAACCTGCGGATCAACCCGCCCGGTCTTTTCAGTTTGCCCTGAATTCTCAACGTAATTTAAATTAAAACCCTGCTTATCCTGAACCGGCTGGCGGAAAACCGTTTCACTTTGTAGCGCATTCTCGGGAGCTTTCGCCGATTGATTCGACTTAGCATCCCCAGCCAATGGACTTGTAAAAGACGGCAAGCCACCCTCTTTAATTGCATCTGCAGGCGTCAAATTATTGGCTGTTTTTGCTTGCTCGGCTTGCATTACCGGAGGAAGGGTAATAGCTACCGCCAACACCCCTTCAGCTTCGCTATTATTTTCAACAACCGCTATTTGAGCATCGCCTTGATCCTGCCTTTTATCAGGTTTATCATCTCGCTGCTCCAAAACCATTTGAACAGGAACATCCATTGCAACATCTTTCACGCGTTGCTCAGGCTCGGCGACCACATCTATCGCGTTTGGCTCGACCGGAACAGCCGCCGCAACGACATTTTTCATGTTTTGCTCAGCCGGAACAGCCGATGCAACCACATTTCCCATGCCTTGCTCAGCCGGAGCAGACATTGCAATCACATCTTTCATGTTTTGCTCAACCGCAGCAGCCTTTTCTCCAGCAGTCGTACCCATGGTAATGTATTTTAATGTGTCAGTTACCGCAGCCAAAGCGGCCTCATGATCAACATCGTCTTTTGTTTTGTATGACGGCGGCAAATCATTGCCTAATAAAGCGGCAAAATCTTGCGTATCAACTTTGGTTGCGGTTGCCGGCAAACCGGTAACAATGACACCTTGTAAACCAGCAACATCCGGTGTCTGTAACGGCAACGAATCGCCCGCTTTTATATTACTCAGCAACTCAACCTGCGCCATTAATGCGCCCGAGAAACCTTCGGAAATAACACCGCCATCAATCGAAGGCGGAGACACACTTTCAACAGTACCACTGCTACTTGGCGCCAAAGATGATAAATTTGCACTTTCGATATTCATACTCAATTCTCCAAGGATCCCACACAGTACTAAGCATTTCCCATGCCACTTGAGTTATTTCGGCCTATCCGGGATGCCCGCTCATCCTGCTCTTGCTGCTCTCGCTTAGCCTCTTGCTTCATTTCTACCACCAAAGCTGAATCGCAAACCTTCTGCAAGCTTTGGGTTTTATGATGCAGCTCTTCCCATATTTTTCTTTTGGCGATTACTTCAGCTTCAATTGAACTCAGTATTTGTTCCTGACCCATTATCGCCTTATCAAGCTTATCAATAAACGATCTAAACTCCAGCAGCTGGGCAACATTGACACCTTTAGCACCCAACTGGTCAAATCTGTCCTGATACTCTTTCCGATAGTTTCTTAAACCTTCAACTTGCGCCTGCATGCTCTGGAGTTGTCTCTGAATGCCGCCCAGCACTTCCAAAGCGTTTTTTTCCTGATTCGCTTTAATTTCTACAATCGTTTTAATACGTTGCGATTTTTTCACTTATGTCCTTTGGTATCCCGAGGAAACTTGAATATTAGCCGGCGACAGCCCTGTTTACGCCCAGTAATGTTGCCAGCTCTTGTAAACTCCGGTTTATATCAACCGGCTCATCCATATCCTGCTGCAAAAAATCTAAAATTGCCGGATTTCTTTCAATAGCCTTGTCGATCCTAGGGTCCGACCCCGGCTGATAAGCGCCGACACTGATTAAATCGCGGTTTTGTTGATAAAGTGAATACAATCGCCTTAACTCCCGCGCCATTTGCAAATGACCGGCATCAATAATATCCGGCATAACCCGACTGATTGACGCCTCTATGTCGATGGCAGGAAAATGTCCCGATTCAGCCAAGCTTCTGGACAATATGACGTGTCCATCTAGCACCCCTCTGGCCGCATCGGCAATAGGATCATTAGTGTCATCGCCCTCGGCCAGAACAGTATAGAACGCGGTTATAGAGCCGCCGCCGTGATCGGCATTACCGGCACGCTCCACCAAATGCGGTAATTTGGCAAAGACCGAAGGCGGATAGCCCTTGGTGGCAGGCGGTTCGTCGATGGACAGGGCAATTTCACGATGCGCCTGTGCAAATCGCGTTAATGAATCCATCAACAACAAAACATCAAGCCCCTGATCACGAAAATACTCGGCAATGCTGGTTGACAATAATGCCGCATGAACCCGCATCAAAGGCGGGCAATCCGCCGGCGAAACCACCACCACCGCTCTTTTAAGCCCCTCTTCACCCAAGGTCTTCAGCACGAACTCATTAACTTCTCGTCCCCGCTCGCCAATCAGCCCGACAACAACAACATCCGCCGTGGTAAATTTGGTCATCATGCCTAGCAGCACACTTTTGCCGACACCGGTGCCGGCAAACAAACCCATGCGCTGTCCACGGCCCACGCTGAGTATCGAATTTATCGCCCTAACACCGACATCAAGCGGCTCTCGTATAGGCCTTCTTGACAGCGGATTGATCGGCACGCCGTTGAGCGAAATTTGTGCATCCGTTTTGAGCGGACCTTTGTCATCAATTGCATTGCCTGCACCATCAAGCACGCGGCCCAGCAAACCGAAACCCACTCTAGCCAAGCTATTTTTGCCCAAGGGAATGACCCGGCAATCCGGTTCAAGCCCATGAACTTCAGCAGTCGGCATCAAAAAAATGCGTGCATCGGAAAATCCCACGACTTCCGCTTCGATCATTCTGCCGCTTTTAGTCTCAATTCGGCAGCGGGAACCGATAGCTGCGCGACAACCCACTGCTTCCAGCGTGAGCCCTACCATACGGGAAAGCTTACCCTCGACAACAAGCTCAGGTACTTCTGCCAATCTTTCGGAATAAGGTTTTAGTTTAGCCAGCCAAATCTGTGACCGATCCGCATCAGGAATCACAAACCTTTATCCTCGGCAACTGCTCCATGCGTTGCTCTACCTACTCCATCCTTGGAGTCGTCTGCAACCGCTCCCTGCGCGACTCTATCCCCCTTAAAGTCGTTCTCCCTCTCACCGCCCAGTAGGGTTGCGATAACAGCAGCCAATCGATGCTCTACAGTCGCGTCAATATGGGAAATCTCGGTATCAACCTTGCAGCCTCCACGGGTAATTAACGGATCCTCAACAATGCCCCAGCTTGGCGACATCTCATCCAGCGCTAGTGTAGAACGCACCAACTCGGCATCTTCAGGCTGTAAACTCAAACTAATCTTTTGCGATGCCAGCGGCAAAACATTGATTGCCTCCCGAACAACGCCAATGATTTGCCCCGGATCCAACTTGATTTCACGACGTATCAGTTGCGTTGCAATACCTATCGCCAGTTTAACCAGCTCTTTTTCCACCTCTTCATCAAGGCGTTTAAACGGCTCACTTAAAGATTCCAGAAGACTGCCCAGGGTTGCCGCCTGGCTTTGCAGCAAGTGTACATTCTCCTCATAGCCTTTTTTTGATCCCTCGTCAAAGCCTTGCTGAAAACCATGCATTTTACCTTGAGCAAATGCTTCGTCATACGCCTGCTTTTGCATGGCTTCAATTTCATCAACCGTTAAAATCGGCGTCAGCTCTTCCTCAAGCTCCACCGTCTCCGATTCCCTGGCATCCGCGCCGGAAACATCCGGCATACTCCATAATCTTAACGATTCCAGTTCCGATGCTGTGAATCGGGGCGTCTTAGATGAGTTCATCACCACCGACTCCCATTTGTATCTCGCCTGCATCCGCTAATTTCTTGGCAATAGCCAATATGTCTTTCTGCGCCAATTCCACTTCGCTTAACTTGGCGGGCGGGGAGGCCTCTAAGTCATCGCGCAGCATTTCTGCCGCCCGTTTGGACATATTGCTGAATATTTTTTCCTTGAGCTCGCTCCCTACACCGCGCAACGCCAGTAGCAACTGTCCGGTTGAAACTTCGCGCAACAAGGTTTGCATACCTCTTTCGTCAATCGTAGTAAGGTCTTCAAAGGTGAACATTTTCTCCTGAATTTCCTGAGCCAGTTCAGATCGGTGTTCGGCAATTCCCGACATCACTAAATCTGCAGCGCCGCCATCCAGGAAATTTAAAATATTTGCCACTGCATCAACACCGCCGATATTTGTCGATTTAACATTATCAGAGCCGGTTAGTTGTTTTTCCATGATTTGATCCAACTCACGCAGAGCGGACGGCTGAATGCCTTTCATCGTTGCAATTCTCATCATCAAATCGGAACGCATACTTTCGGGCAAGAACATCATCACGTCAGCCGCCTGCTCACTATCCATCAAAGACATAATAGTCGCGACAATCTGGGGATGCTCCAAACGAATCATGTCGGCAATCGACCGGGTATCCATCCATTTCAGCTGCTCGATACCCTTAGTGTTACCACCCTGTAAAATTCGATCAAGGATACTGTTTGCTTTGTCCGCGCCCAAAGCGCTGATCAATACGGTGCGGATATACTCATCGGTATCCATCCCCAGGGCCGTCTGCCTTTTTACCGCGACAATAAACTCCTCAACCACTTCATCCATCATCTCGATGGAAATCTCCCCCACGCTTGCCATGGTGATGCCTAAAACCTGCACTTCTCTGGGGGACATGTGCTTTAGAACGAGCGCAGCCCTCTCCATTCCCAGCGCCAGCAACAATACAGCGGCACGATCAATTTGGGTTAGCTGTTTTTCTGCCTTAGCCATCTTTTTTAATCCATGATTTAATAACTTGCGCGACTACTTTCGAATCATCATCAACCAATCGCTTCACATATTCCAAGCGATGTTCATAACTCTGGGGCACATCCAAAAGTAGCAGATCCTGCATTTCCATTTCATTGGGCTTCGCAAAACTTACATTTTGTTGACCTGCCGGTACAGCAACAGGCGCACCTTGATCATTAAAACGAACGGATCCTCCTATCGCGATTGCCTTTTCTTGCGCCTCAGCCAAAGCCAAGGCTTTTTTCTCTTCTATGTCCCGACCGACAAGACTGCGCATAGTCGGTCGCAAGACCCCGAAAAGCAGGAATAATACGGCCAACACAGCGGCAACCTGTTTCATAAGATCAAGAAACCAGCCCTGCTCCCAAACCGGTATTGCAGGCAATGCCTCAATAAGTTCGTCTATTTTGAAAGTCACATTCGTGACGGTAACCTGGTCTCCCCGGCTACTATCAAAACCTACCGCCTGCTTTACCAGATCACTAAAACGATTAATATCTTCCTGAGAATAAGACTGCCCTTTAACTGTGCCATCGCTCTGGGGCACATGCCGATCATCAACAACCACGGCCACAGACAATCGGCGCAATGCCCCTGTAGCCAACCGGGTATGGGTAATGGTTTTATCCAGCTCGTAATTCCGGGTTGCATTTTTTGCAGCTGAACCGGGCGTTGCAGTCGAAGTCGGCGCAGCTGCCGCAGTTGTTGCGGACGAACCCGGCGCAGCAGGTGCTGCTGCCGGGTCCGGAGCCGCACCTGCCGGAGTAGGTTGATTTGATAACGCGCCGGGAACGCCTTGAATGGCAGACTGCGTGCTTTGCTCTTCCGATGTTTGTTCGCTTCTTAAAGCCGGCAAATCAGGATTAAACATTTCCTGGGTTCTATCAGTCTCGGTGAAATCCACATCCGCTGAAATTTGCACGCGCATCCCATCGCTCCCCACCAATGGCGACAAAATATTTTCAATTCGCCCCATCAAATGTTCTTCAATATTTTTCTTATATTCAAATTGCTTGGAGGTCAAATTACCCGCTACCGATGAGTCATTGCTATTTAACAACTGACCTTTTTGATCGACAACCGTCACTTGCTCTGCTTCCAATTGTGGAACACTGGATGCTACTAAATGAATAATCGATTCAACTTGGCCTTTATCCAGCGATCTGCCTTGATATAAATTGACGATGACGGAAGCGCTGGGTTTCTTACGTTCCCGCACAAACACCGACTGAGCGGGGATGGCTAACAATACTCGGGCCGTTTTTACATTCTGGATGGACATAATAGTTCGGGCAATCTCGCCTTCCAAGGCTCGCTGGAAGCGCACCGTTTCGACACCTTTGCTGGCACCGAAACCCTGCTCTTTATCCAGCAACTCATATCCCAGACTATTACTTTTGGGCAATCCTTGCGCGGCTAGTTTAAGCTTTACAGCACTCACCTGATCCATCGGCACCATAATAGCCCCGGAACCGGTTTCGACTTTATACTTGATATTTTCCTTATTGAGAATTTCAAGAATTTCAGATACGTCGCTTTCACCGATTTCGGAATACAAGCGTCCGTAGGAGGGTTCCTGGGACCATAGAACAATAGCAACACCAATAGCGACACTCAAAGCCAGACCCAGCATCAAGCCGATCTGACGCGCTATGGTCAACCCGGCCAAGCCTTTAATAGCAGGATGCGCTTCGACCTTGGTCGAAAAAATATGAGATGCTTCGCCATCAAGATGACCCGTGTTTTTTGCCGTTGGATCATGCTGGCGATTTGCTTCAATTAGACTATTACCGCTCTGTTCGCTCATTTTTTAATTACAGTGTGCCGCACTACATTGGCATATTCATGACATCTTGATAGGCTTCAACTAATTTATTTCTGACCTGTAGCATTGCCTGAAATGAAACACTAGCTTTCTGCGAAGCCACCATAACCTCTGCGAGACTTACATTGGTATCGCCCGATTCAAAAGCCTCCGTCATTTTTCCGGCAGTTTGCTGGGTATCATTAACAGTGCCTATGGTCTGCTTTAGCATTGCAGCAAAATCAGCGCCACCGCCCGTCTCTTGCACTTTACCGCCGCCGGCTTCAAGTGACATTGCCCGCATCTGAGCCAAAACTTGATTTACATTCATCTCACTCATGGGGTTTTCCTCTTACATTCTTAATAATATAGAGTTTAGAGCATTTTTAATGCCACATGTTAGCATGAAATAATAACACCCGAATCTTTCATCCTCGCCATCTTATATCGGAGTGTTCTGGGACTGATGCCCAACTTTTCAGCAGTTATCTTGCGGCTGCCATTCTCCATCTGCAAGGTCTGCAAAATAATGCTTTCTTCGGCAGAGCGAACCCCTTCGCCCAACCCGCCAACATCCTGCCTTTCATCTTTAATATCAATCCGGTACGAGTCTCGCACGCCTTCTACAGTCTCGACCGAAGAACTTTTATCAATCATGTTCATCATCGATCCCGCATCCTCAAACACCAAATCATCAACCGTAATCTTGTCGCCAGTCCGCAAAATAAGAGCGCGTTGCACCACATTATCCAGCTCCCGGACATTGCCCGGCCAGCTGTAAGCGGACATTTTTTCAACGGCCTCATTATCAAATTCAGGCAATTTTTTGCCTTCCAGCCGATGGCGCTGCATCAATTCCTGTGCCAGCGGCAAAATGTCGCCAGGTCTATTGCGTAACGGTGGAATATTGATAGGGAATACATTGAGACGATAATACAAATCCTCACGAAACCGCCCTTGCTCCATCTGTTCTTTTAACTTCTGATTGGTGGCCGCCAAAATTCTGACATTCAGTTTGATTTTTTTATGACTGCCCAAACGCTCGACTTCCTTTTCCTGCAATACCCGCAATAATTTCGCCTGTAAACCTAAATCCATTTCAGCTATTTCGTCCAGCAATAAAGTTCCGCCCTGCGCTTGTTCGAATTTTCCGGGCATGGCCTGAACCGCTCCGGTGTAGGCGCCTTTCTCATAACCGAACAACATTGCTTCCAACATGTTTTCAGGAATAGCGGCGCAATTCACTGCGACAAATGGACCATGCTGGTACGTTGAATTCTGATGAATATAGCGGGCAATAACCTCTTTACCGGTTCCGCTTTCGCCCTGCAACAACACGGTAACATCGGTTTTGGCGACTTTGGCCGTCAACGCATAGAGTTTTTTCATACTTTCGTCTTGCACGACTCGCTCATTATCCGCGGTATTAGCCGCCGACGGATTGGCTACCACATAATCCGCCACCTTGCTCACCAGCGCCTGTGCGTCAAATGGCTTGATAAGATAATCGGAAGCCCCGGCCTGCATGGCCTCGACTGCCTTGGGAATGGTTCCGAAAGCCGTCATCAGCAGCACCGGTGTTTCCGAATACTTATGCTGCATATTTTTCAACAATTGAAAGCCGTCCATAACCGGCATCTGCACATCGCTAACGACCAGTTTAAAGTGGCCAAGCTCCAGCTTGATTAATGCTTCAGTACCGTTACGCGCCGAAATCACACGATAACCACTTATCTCCAGAGTGTCGCAAAGCGCTTCGCATAATGACAGGTCATCCTCAACAACCAACACATCATACTGTTTCATGTTTCATCTCCATTTGATGGTGATTTTTACCGGAAAAACCGCCAGGTAACAAACTATATGCCTGATTTATACAGGGAAGGACTAATGTAAAAACAGTACCCTGCCCCAAAACCGACTCAACAGACACATGACCGCCATGCGCTTTCACTACACTGTCGACGACTGCCAAACCCAAGCCGGTACCGTAACTTTTGGTGGTAAAAAACGGCTCAAAAACCCGCTGACACAGCTCTTTGGCAATACCCGGACCGTCATCTTTAACCACAACGCGTAGATTGCAAGCATCAAGCTGCGTCACCGAAATTTGTACACATCCAACCTGTCCCAGAGCATCGACCGCATTATTCAATAAATTAAGCAGCGCACCGCGCAAGGCATTTTCATTACCCAGCATTGCGTCATTTTGTACGTCATTAATAATCTGTAAATCAATCCTGCCGCTGCCGGTATATTCTTTTACCGCTTCCCTGAGGTGGCTTAATAATTCGGCCAATGAAAAAGTCTCCATCGCCAGGCGACCGTCTTTGGCAAAAATCAACATATCGTTAACCTGTCTTTCCAAATATTGCAGACGTTCAAGAATTTTTTGTGAAAACCGCTGCCGCTTTTCTTCATCCAGCGCCGGGTTACTCATTTGCGAGGCATAAAGTATTGCCGTCGCCAGCGGCGTCCTGACCTGATGCGCCATGCTCGCCACCATTTCCCCCATTGCCGATAACTGCTTTTGCTGATTCAACATATCTTGCAGATTGCGCATTTCACTGACATCCGATAGCAGAATAATTTGCCCGGTGTCTGCGGAATCGCTACAGACAAGATCCCTGCTGACGGTCATATTCACCCGCTTACCATTACTCAATTGGCGCTCATGAGGGTTGCCAAAGACGGGAATCAGGCTGCGGGCGACAACGTCGAGCCAATCCAGACCAACCAGCGGTTCACCTAAAAAATCCGTCGCTACCGCATTGCAATCCACAACTTTCCCATCCACATCCAGCACAATGACCCCGGCGGGAAGCGCTGCCAGTATTTTTTCCAGGCGACTGGCAAGCTTTTCTTTTTCCTCAAGGGTCTTGAGTCGCTCACTATGGGCAAAGGCAAGTTCACCGTGCAGCTTGGCAACCTGCTCTTCCAGTCCTTGATAAGAAACAGATAAATTCTGGGATAGCTCATTAAAAATACGGAACGCATCGGTGAGCTGTTCGGTTTTCTGCTTTTTCTGAGTGTTATGGGTATTCATGTCTGATCGCTCTGGTTTGCTACAACTTAAACTTGCTTTAACAAAATAAAGCAAAAATCAGACCAAACATTAATCAATATACTTTCAACACCTTAGAGTTAGCTGACAAAAAAATGACGCCTTGTCTTTAACGCTGTAAATCATATTTGCGTAATTTTTCAACCAATGTTGTGCGCCGCATATTCAACCGCTTGGCCGCATGCGCCACCACCCCGCTGCATTCGTTTAATGCCTGACGTATCAAATCGACTTCTAAAACATTCAAATATTCTTTCAAATCTATGCCCTGCTCCGGCAATTGAGCTAAAGAACTCAATGTCCCCTCAAAAGCACCGACGACTTCAATTTGCTCGGACTGCTCCTCATCTTCTATATCAACCGCTTCGATATCATCAATAATTTCTTCAGAAATTTTATAGTGCTGAAATTTTTCCGGCAAATCAGCCGCATCGACCAGTCCTTTGGGGTTAATAATAGCCAGTCTTTCAATCAAATTTGCCAATTCTCTGACGTTCCCCGGCCATTCATGCTGCATCAGTACAGCCAATGCCGCATTAGTCAGTCGTACCGACCCCCGATTGGAAGCCTCCATGCGAGCGATAAGATCATTCACTAACAGCGGGAGATCTTCAGCCCTGTCCTTTAAGGCCGGTATTTCAATAGGAAAAACATTCAAGCGATAAAACAGATCCTCCCGAAACCGATTTTCTTTAATCTCGTTTTCAAGATACCGGTGCGTTGCGGCAATAACCCGCACATCGCAATGTATGGTTTTGTTGCTGCCTACGCGTTCAAAGGTACGTTCCTGCAATACACGCAATAACTTAACCTGCATAGCCAAGGGCATGTCGCCAATTTCATCCAGAAACAGCGTTCCGCCTTCCGCCATTTCAAAGCGGCCTTGCCTAGCGCTTAAAGCACCGGTAAACGCGCCTTTCTCGTGACCAAACAGTTCGCTTTCCAGCAATTCGCCCGGAATCGCGCCGCAATTTATCGGCACAAACGGCTTGTCTTTTCGGAATGAGGCATCATGCAAAGCGCGAGCAACCACTTCTTTTCCTGTTCCCGACTCGCCCAGAATTAAAACCGTCGCATCCGATTCTGCAACCTGATCAATCAGCTTACGAATACCGATAATAGCCTGACTCTTGCCTTTTAGTCGATCAGCTGAAGATGAACGACGATCGGACGCTTCACGCACCGTAAAAGTCGTTTGCGGACCGGATACAAACAGCTTATCGAGTATCGGTTTCAAAACGGGGTGCGTAGCCGGCCATTCCAGCACTTGAAACACACTATTAGTAATTGCGGTCGAAACCTGGAGCGCCGTTCCCTTGTTAATCAATAAAATGACAGGGATTTTATTTGCCCGTTCCACAATATTACTGACCACAGTGGCCTGCTTATCAATGCCATCACCGACAAAAATTCCACACAACTGATCCGTTTCGTTAAAACAAGATGCATAATCCGCTGAACCAGCCGTTTCTGTCTTGTACTCCATAAACTGAAAAACCGTCTCCAGTTGCTGGACTCTTATTTGATTGTCGTCAATTAACAAAATACGCGGCAACGCCATATTTTTACACTCATCACTCACATTGAGGCCATTTGGATTTAGCCTTACACTTTCCGCAACAATAACTGCGGCTCATCACTCAGCATGGCCTTAAAAATAATTATTTTTAATTATTTAGCTATTTGGCAAAGTTAAGCATCGAATTATCACTATGTCAAAATTCTTTTTATTTCATACTGTTCTAAGGCCTTTTTAATGTGATTTGCACAAATAAATCAACCCGCAATCCCTATCCAGGCTTGACAAAAATTTCTCATCATAGACACTAGGGTTGTTTCCACAACCCTAGAGTACACCTTCTTTGAACGATATACCCATTAGCATGCTGTTTGGCATACTTGCCGCCATGCTTATTCTTTCCGCTTTTTTCTCCGGCTCGGAAACGGCCTTGATGACACTAAACCGTTATCGTTTAAGGCATCTGGTTAAACTGAATCATTCCGGCGCCATCAAAGCACATCACTTACTGCAAAGGCCGGAGCGCTTGCTTGGCTTGATTTTACTGTGTAATAACTTTGTTAATAATTTCGCATCCTCGATAGCAACCGTCATCGCCATTAAACTCTACGCCGATGAAGAATCCAGCGTCGCTATCGCCGCCGGAATTTTGACTATCGTAATGCTTATTTGCTCGGAAGTAACCCCCAAGACACTGGCCGCAATCAAACCGGAGCCGCTTGCCTTCCCGGCCGCCTGGATTTACACCCTCTTACTGAAAATCTTGTATCCCATCGTTTGGTTCGTCAATTTATTTGTTAATCTGTTACTCCGCATAGTCGGTGTCGATATCAAAAAAAACCGCCATAACGCACTCAATAAAGACGAATTAAAAAGCATTATTAGCGACGCCGAAAGCTTGATGCCTACACGCTACCAAAAAATGCTGATGGGCATACTGGATCTCGAATCAGCGACTGTTGAAGATATCATGACTCCACGTAATGAAATTATCGGCGTAGACCTCGAGTTGCCGGTTGAAGACATCATTACCCGAATAAAAACCAGTCCGCATACCCGATTACCCGTCTACAAAACCAGCATCGACAGAATTATTGGTTTTATACATTTACGGAAAATACTCGCACTGCTTAACCAGGAAGATTTTGACAAGCAAACCATCATAAACCTCCTGGACAAGCCATCGTTCATACCGGAGAGCACCCCGGTGCATAACCAAATGCATCGCTTTAAACATGAAAAAATCCGCATAGGCCTGGTCGTCGATGAATATGGCGACGTGCAGGGCTTGGTTACACTGGACGATTTACTACAGGAAATCGTAGGTGAACTGATCACCGACGATGTCGCCGTAAGAACGCAAAGCGACGGCAGCTACCTGGTTGACGCCAATATTACCATCAGGGAATTAAACCGCGTTACTCAATGGTCGTTTCCTACGGAGGGCCCAAAGACACTCAACGGGCTTATCATCGAGTTTATGGAAACCATACCCGAAACCGGAACCAGTATCAGATTGCATGAATACCTTTTGGAGATCATAAAACGGGATGAAAATAGCGTTAAACTGGTCAAATTCCTGCCGAGGAAATAAGCCTTTATCCCAGTTACAGTCAATTTCTTGAACAACTAAAATAATACCGTCTATAATCAAGGTTCGTTTAAAGATGCGCTACCAATCCAATGGCAAAACTCACTGTTTTTTTTAAAGATAAAGCTATCCATTCGGGCCTGTTTGAACACGGTATTGTGCATATCGGACGCGATGAAACCAATGATTTAACCATTGACAGCCTGGCAGTCGCCCCGGCTCACGCCGTCATCATTATTCGTGCAGATGACTGCACTATCAAGCAACTCAATGATGAATTTCCGTTAATCGTCAACGGCAAAAAAACCAAAACTTGCAATCTCAATAACAACGACACCATATCAATGGGAAAGCATGACATCATTTTCAATACCGCAGAATTTATAGAATCTCCCGCCTTCAATAGCCTCATTGACGAAGACGTAAAATCGCTTAATCAGGAAATTGACAGTGAATTACGCATTCCTGCCGCTAATTTGCAAATTATGAACGGCAGCAATATTGGCAAGATTCTGCAATTAAAAAAAGCCATGACGCGGCTGGGTCATGACGGAAACGGCATTATCGTAATATCGAAGAGAAGAGAGGGTTATTTCGTTTCCGTATTGGAAAATAGCGGCACGATAACGGTAAACAATGAACCCTTAAACGATAAGTCATTAAAATTAAACACGAATGATGTGCTGGTTATTGACAACACATCCCTGCAATTCTTTTTGAATTAAATCCATGCATCCAACAGAAAACAACGATAACCGCCATTTTCACCGCATTCTCTACACGGCAGAAGCTATTTTAAGCTGTGAAGAAAAGACATGGCACTGCGAAATCGTTGACCTATCCTTAAAAGGCTGTTTATTACGTTTTGAACTTCCCTGGGAAGAAGATCCGGAAAAACTCTACACCCTCGCATTACGATTGTCCGAACAGGTCCAAATAAAAATGGAACTCACTGCAACGCATGTTGTAGGCAATAAGGTCGGCTTTAAATGTGAGCATATCGATATAGACAGCATTTCCGAATTACGTCGATTGGTTGAACTCAACCTTGGCAGCAGCGCCTTACTGGAACGGGATTTGTTGGCATTAATCGAATAACGTAGATGAGTCACGCACTTAAAAAGCAGCTACATTATCTTAAAGATTTTCCATATAAAACAATGCACTAATTGATTATTTTGAGTCAATCAAAGCCCAGCCGGCGCTGGAATAAGGTTTCCCGCCAAATCCTTGCATCAGCGGGAATACCTTATCCCTATCATTAAAATATTGCATACCCTGTTGTAACAAACACTCCCAACCTTTCTGCATGCGCTGATTGAGTCAGCATCGGCTTGGCGCGTCTTTGTCAATCACACCATTCGGGAGGACGCTATGGAATTCTGCGTTTATCATAGCGGCCGAATCCGGACCTCGCACCCTGCTCTTCCGTTAGACGAAAGGCCTGAACCGGAATTATAGCCAGACAGACTCTCTGTATAGTCCCGTGCAATCATATCCTATTCATAACTGTCCGTTATTTCGAGTAAACAGAAAAACCGCGGTCAAGCCTTGTACGCCATTAGTTACCCAGTTTTAGACTGGCTTTTCCGCATTTAAAGATGAAAGAAGTAAATTCTAAAAACCAATTGTTTCCATAAAAGAAACTATTAATTAATAACTACTGATATTGTCAACCAATATGTACGTATGTATAGTATACCCAACGTTGATTACTTCTTACCCACAAAATAGCATAGGAGCTTTAAAATGACTGATTTTCAAAGAGATATTTTAATAGGGCTGATGTTTGTCGTTGGTATTTTAGGCTTTCTTTCCGGCGAATTCATTGTTTCAACAATCACGTTTGCAACGGCCGCAATATTCAGCAATATAGTTTTGAGCCGCAGATTGCTCGGCTAAAGTTTTTTTCCACCTCTTGGTATCCTACCTCAAACAGCATCTCTCCTGTTTGACTTCTCACTCCCGGCGCTAAACCGCACCGGGAGTTTTTTTTGCCTGATTTTTTTACACCTGCTCAGCAAATTAGCCCGCCAACACCGCCTTCACGATAACGAATTTCGAGTTGGCTGCGATGACCGAATGCGCACCAAAAAAACGATCAAGGTAGCTGTGATAATCCAGATGCCGATTGCCGATCACCCACAACTCGCCGCCTTTACGCAATACTCTGCGCGACTGCTTGAATAAACTGACGGCAATTTGGTCGCCTACCGTATTTTGCTGGTGAAACGGCGGATTGCAAAGAATCAGGTCGGCCGACTCTGACTCAACCCCCATTAATCCGTCGCCGACCCGAAAACTCGCCTCACGTTGCTCTCCAAAAGCACGCTGAAAGTTATCCTTGGCCGATGCTACCGCCATAAAAGACTCATCGACAAAATGCACGGTCGCCGCAGGACAACGTTCGGCGGCGATTAATCCGACCAGACCGTTACCGCATCCCAAGTCGATAATGTCGCAGGCATCCTGCCGAGCCGGAAGATACTGGAGAAAAAAGCGCGTACCAATGTCGAGACTGTCGCGCGAAAATACATTGGCGTGGTTGCTGATCAGGTATTCGGTATTTTCAAGCCGGTAACAAACCGGATAAGGACTGGGCGGCACAGCCAGTGCGGCATCGGGCGATGCAAAAATCAGCCGCGCCTTTTTTTTTGCCAGCGAGGTCGTCGTCGGCCCGACCAACCGTTCCAGCAACTTCCAAACCGAGGACGGCAGGGTTTTGATCATGCCCGCAACAATAACCTGGGTTGAAGCGGTTAAATGCGGATGCAAGTGTATCAATTGGTCTTCCAACAAGGCCAGGGTCTTGGGCACCTTAATCAGCACCCAATCAAATACACCCTCCGGCATTTCAAGACTGTTCAGTAAACTGACGCTGTGTTCAGGCAAGCCGTTTGCGGCAAGATTGAGCCGCGTGGCCTGCTGCGACAAAAAGGAATCCGATATGGCATAAGGCCGGAAAGCGCTCAACGCCACAGCCAAAGCGCCGAAACTGTCATTCACTATCAAAACCCGCGCAGCACCTGTGGTGAGCCTAGTCGAACTATCCGGTAGCTTTAGCTGCTCTGCAAGCGTATCGAGCAGATATTCATCCGCCGCGTCCCAGGCGCGCAACAATTCTCGCGGTCGTTTTGGCAGCCGGTTTAATTCAAATTCGCCTTGAGCAACGCTTAAACGAACAGACATGACTCAAGCGCGAGACATGAATTTTTTTGTTTCGGTATTGATCTTAATCAACTCATCAGTCTCCAGATATTCGGGCACCTGAACCTCCAGCCCGGTGGTCAATCTGGCCGTTTTGGTACGCCCTGACGCCGTCGCTCCTTTAATAGCCGGAGCGGTCTCCACTATCGCCATCACCACGGAACTCGGCAATTCAATACCCAGTACCGCATCGTCCACCAACAAGGCCACTATGCCTTCAAGCCCTTCGGTCAAATAGTCGATTTGGTCTTCCAAATCATCGCTGCTTAAAGTGTACTGGGTGTAATCTTCCATATTCATGAAGATATAACTATCTCCATCTACATAAGAAAACTGCACTTTGGCGCGCACCAAATCGGCATCCTTAAAGAAATCATCCCCTTTTAAAGACTCATCCAGTTTTTGGCCGGTTTTAAGATTGGTAAAACGGATTTTATACAAGGTTGACGCACCACGGGACGATGGACTTTTAGCGTCAACCTGCTTAACCGCATGCGGTATGCCGTTTATTTCAACCACCATGCCTCTTTTTAAATCACTAGCCTTTGCCACGCCAACTTCCTCTCGATTAAACTTGCCGACGAAACGCAGCAAGGGTTTATATTTAAGTGAGCTAAGCCACCATCAAGCGCCATTATATCGTAAAATCTGCACTTAAAGCCGCCCGCTACGGGAATTTGGCTGGCCGAACGCCGTATGGCATTTATTAACCCGTGATAAATTAAAAACCATGTCAGATAAAAAACCCACCCTCGGTTTCATCGGTATCGGCCTGATGGGCAAGCCGATGACTTTGCGCTTGCTGGATGCAGGCTTTAGCGTCAATGTCTGGAACCGCAGCCCCGAAAAGCTCCAGCCGGTTATCGATGCAGGCGCAACAGCCTGTAGTTCCGTGGCCGAATTAGTCCGAGCCTCCGAGGTGATTATCCTGTGCTTGGCCGATACGGCGGTCGTAGACTCGATTGTTCGCAATGAGATTGCGACAAACGGCACCGAAGGCAAGTTGCTGATTGACTTATCCAGCATCCACCCGGAAAACACCCGGCAACTGGCATCGCTGCTGCATGAAAAATGCACCATGGGCTGGGTCGATGCGCCGGTTTCCGGCGGCGTTGCCGGTGCAGAGCAAGGCAATCTGGCGATTATGGCGGGCGGCAGTGCGGAAAATATCGCAGTTGCCCGGCTCGTTCTGGCTCCGCTGTACAAACAATTAACCCACATGGGCGAAGTGGGCAGCGGCCAGATCACCAAGATCTGCAACCAGATGATAGTCAGTTGCAATGTGCTGGTAATCGCCGAAATGATGGCGCTGGCCAAACAGGCCGGTGTTGATGCAAAGCAAATACCCGCCGCGCTGGCTGGCGGTTTTGCCGACTCCAAACCCTTGCAAATCTCCGGCGCTGAAATGGCGACCGAAACCTTCGAGCCAATCAAGTGGAGGGTTAAAACCCTGCTGAAGGATTTGAACATGGCGGTCGATTTGTCCGTTAAACAAGGCAACGCCGTCCCCATGTCCGCCCTGGCCGCGCAGCTGATGCAACTGCACGGCAGCCACGGTTACCTGGAACACGACCCCGCCACTTTAATCAAACTCTACACAAAAACCGATGCTTAACTTTACCGCCAATCTGAGCCTGCTGTTTACCGAAGTAGCGCTTATCGATCGCTTCAGCGCCGCCAAGCAAGCCGGGTTTAACGCCGTTGAAATTCAGTTTCCTTACGAGTTAAGCGCAGCCGCCATAAAAGGCAAGCTGGACGAATACGACTTAAAACTGGTTTTGTTTAATGTAGACGCCGCCGATTTGTTGCAAGGCGGCGAAGGGCTTGCCTGCGTACCTGAAAAATGCAATCAGTTCAGGCTGGCCGTCGCTCAGACCGTCGACTACGCCGAGCTGTTAAAGCCGGAAGCAATCAATGTCTTGCCGGGGCGCTGTCTGGATAAAAGCCGCCTGGAGCACTATCTGAAAACCTTTAAGGAAAACCTGTGTTTCGCCATTGAGGCCTTTTCGCCGTTGGGTATCAAAACAGTGTTTGAAGCAGTCAATACTCACGATATGCCGGGATTTATCGTCCATAGCGAATCGCAAATGCTCAGCGTGTTAGCCGAGCTTAACCGCCCCGAACTGTTTATGCAGTACGATATTTATCACATGCAAATGATGGGTGAAAAATCCGAGAAGTTTATTGCTGAACATGCCGATAAAATCGGCCATATCCAGTTTGCCGATTGCCCCGGACGTGGACAACCCGGTACGGGGCGAACTGATTTTAACCGGATGTTTTCAGTCATTGAGAAATCGGGTTATTCGGGATGGATCGGGGCGGAATACAAACCGGTTGGAACTACGCTTGAAAGTTTGAATTGGTTAACGCCGTATGCATCAACTTGAACGAAAGGTATTTAATAGAACGCAGATGACTATGATGAGCACAGATAATTCAAGAAAAATCTTACTTAATCATAATTATCCGCGCCATCCGCGTTCCATTTTTTAATTCAAACTAGGCTATCAATTTCAAATACTTCTGATACAGACTTTCCTTGTCCTCAACATGCTTGGCATCTTTATCGATGCAATCGACCGGACAAACTTCCATGCATTGCGGCAGATCATGATGGCCTATGCACTCGGTACATAAGTCAGGATTAATGATATAAATATCATCGCCTTGAGAAATCGCACCATTCGGGCATTCCGGCTCGCAAACATCACAATTGATGCATTCTTCATTAATAATAAGGGCCATACAAACTCCTACACACTACAACACGGATGAGCAATTAATCTTGCTCAACCAAATAAACTCAAACACTTCTTATACAAACTGTCTTTGACTCCATGGATACCCTCATTGGGGCAAACCGCTTCACATAAGGGTTCGCCATATCGTTCCTTGCATTCGGTACACAAGGCGGGATTTATAACATAAGCATCCTCAGTCTGAAAAATAGCCTCATTCGGACACTCGGGCTCGCAAACGCCGCAGCGGGCGCATTTATCTTCATTAATAACCAGGGCCATACTTTACTCGGACCTGAATTTATTAATTAAACATTGATGAACAATATCAGGAACAAAACAGGACACGTCGCCGTTCAACTGTGCAATTTCACGGATCATGCTCGAAGAAATAAATTCATATTGTTCGGCCGGGGTTAAAAACACGGTCTCCAATTCCGGCGCCAGACGCCGGTTCATTCCAGCCAGCTGAAACTCGTATTCAAAATCGGATACCGCTCTCAACCCTCGCAAAATCACATTGGCTCCCTGCTGTTTTGCGCACTCAACCAGCAAGTTATCAAAGCCGATCACCTCCACATTGGAAAAATCCGAAGTAACCGCCCTAACCAAATCCACCCGCTCATCCAGGGAAAACAACGGGGTTTTGCCCCTGTTCACCGCCACGGCGACAACCACCTTGTGATAAAGCCTGGACGCTCTGGCAATCAGATCCAAATGTCCATTGGTAATGGGATCAAAGGTACCCGGATAAATTGCAGTGGTTTGCATAGTGTGTGATTTTCAAAAAAATCGGCAATTCTATACTAAGAAACAAGTTTAAAATACTTATTTAAATAATATTAGGGCCGAACTGACAAACTTAAAGAAGAAATAACTCCGTGTAATCATAACCTGACATCATTCAATCCGCTCGAATAAATGATAGCCGACTTCGCCCGCACTTTTGCTTTTCAGCTGCCGCCAGTTTTCGGGCATTCCGGAAAAATCGAAATGCCGTTCCGTTTCAACATAAATCTTGGCATGTTTAGCCAGCCAGCCGTTGTCTTCCAGCAGCCTACAGGTTTGAATCACCAGGTTCAGGCCGAATGGCGGATCGAGAAACGCCACATCAAAGGCTGTAGCCTCTCCCTCCAGATAGCGTAAAACATCACTTTGCACAACTTTTATCCGGTCATCGGCGGACAGCGCAATGGCATTGTCCTTTAAACTGCGGCAGGCCAGGGCATTGCTTTCCACCTGAACGACCGACTTTGCCCCTCGGGAAGCGGCTTCAAAACCCAAAGCCCCGCTACCCGCATACAAATCCAGACACTGTTTGCCGAAAATTTCATACTGCAACCAGTTGAACAAAGTTTCCCTGACTCTGGCGGGCGTGGGCCTTAATCCCGGCGCATCGACAAAACTTAACTGCCGACTGCGCCAGTCCCCACCGATAATTCTGAGCTTATTTTTCACTCTTCTTGTCGCTCCCGCCCAGAGTGATGGTTTGCATTAACCGAGGGTCAACACGGCGTTTGAAGGCGTCTTTTATTGATGCGGTCGTCACCTTCTCGACGTTTTGCTGGAAGGTATCCAGATAATCCAGCGGCATTTCATAAAAGCCGATCATCGACACGTAACTGGCCAGTTTTTTATTGGTATCGAACCGCATCGCAAAACCGCCGGTGATGTTTTTCTTGGCGGCAATCAGCTCTGCCTCCGTAGGCCCTTGCGCAATAAAATCGGCCAAGGTTTTATTCAACACTTCCAGCGCTTTACCGGTTTGATCGTTACGGGTTTGCAGGCTGACCGTAAACGGCCCTTTCCTGAACATCGGCGCAAACGAACTGCTCGCGCCATAGGCCAATCCGCGTTTCTCCCTGACTTCTTCAAAGAGCTTGGACACCAATCCGCCGCCGCCCAGAATATGGTTGCCGACATACAGCGTAAAGTAATCGGGATCTTTACGGTAGGTGCCGGGCATCCCGACCAGGACATGAGTTTGTGTTGAAGGAAATTCAATATGCTGCTTGCCTGCTTTCACCGGCATGACCACTTCCGGCAAGGGTTCCGGCTTCTGGCCTACCGGCAAGCCGGAGACCAAAGTCTCGGCGGTGTGCTCCGCCTGTTGCCTGGACAAGTCGCCGACAATCACCACCATCGCGTTAGCAGCGACATAATATTTCTGATAGAAGCTGCGCAAATCTGCCGCCTCAAACCCGGACACTGTGACGATCTCGCCGGAAGTCGGATGGCCGTATGGATGCTCGCCGTACAAGGCCTTATAGTAGGCAATGCTGGCCAGCTCGGCAGGCGATTCTTCCTGTTGCTTTAATCCTGCCAAAGTCCGGCTTTTTTCCCGTTGAAAATCGGCTTCATTAAAGCTTGGATTAGTCAAAATGACTTGCATGGTCTCCAGCGCCTTATCGAATAACGGTTTATCCGTTAAGGTGCGCAACGAAACGGAAGCCATATCGATGGAAATACTGGAGCCGAATTGCGCACCGACGCTTTCAAAGCGTTGGGCGATTTGATCGGCATTCCACTGCCCTGCCCCGGTATCGAGCAATCCAGACGTCAATGCAGACAGGCCGAACTGGTAGCCGTCACGCGCGCTGCCCGCGTCGAAAGCGACCTGTATATCCACCATCGGCAGGCCCTCGGTATGCACATAATAAACCCGGCTGCCCTGCGCCGTTTGCCAGTGTTCGATTTTTGCAGCGGCCTGCGCCGGGGTGCAAAAAAAACCGGCCAGCAACATAAAACTTAACAGACGAATACGCATTATCTAACTCCTTTTGTTGTCTTGGTCTCGGTGATATTGCCGGTGATCGGCAAGGGCTCCAGATAAGCGACGCTCAATTTATCTTCGATTAAATATTTGCGCGCCACATCACGCACCTGTTCGGCGGTAACCTGATTGACTTTCTCGACATACTCATCGGCTACTTTCCAACTCAGGCCGACGGTTTCCAGCATACCCAACTGCATGGCCTGATAAAAACCGGAATCCCGCTCGTAAACCGCTTTGGCTAGAACCTGCGCCTTAATGCGCTGCAATTCATCCTTATCGACCAGGCTGATTTGCAACTTGGTAATCTCATCCTTCAATGCGCTTTCCAGATTCCAGACCGTTTTGCCTTCGGCGGGCGTCGCTTCCAGCGTAAACAATTCCGGCAATCTTGAAGTCAGGCTGTAACTGGCTCCGACTGAAACGGCTATTTGCTTGCCGCGCACCAATCCCGATTCCAATCTTGCGCTGCTGCCGCCGTCCAACACACCGGCCAATACTTCCAGCGCATAGGCTTCCCATTCATGTTCGGCTGCTTTCAAGACCGGAACCTTATAGCCCATGACCAGATAAGGCAGTTTTGCCGGTAATTTGATGGTCATCTTCCGAACACCCTGCTGTTCGACCTCAGACTGCGGTTTTAGCGGTTTAAGATCGCTGGGCTTAAGCGGTGCAAAGTATTTTTCCGCCAGCGCAAACACGGCTTTGGGTTCCACATCGCCTACTACCACCAGCGTCGCATTATTGGGCGCATACCAACGCTGATACCAGGCCTGAAGATCTTCAACCTTGTAATTTTCAATATCCGAAGGCCAGCCGATCACGGGATTTTTATACGGACTGTTGGTGTAAGCCATCGCATTAAAATGTTCCTGCATTTTTGCCTGCGGATTATCGTCCGTGCGCATCCTTCGCTCTTCGGTCACCACTTGCAGCTCTTTTTTCAACTCTTCGGGTAACAGATGCAGATTACGCATTCTGTCGGCTTCCAGTTCAAAGCTGACCGCCAGCCTGGAAGCTTCCATCGTCTGGAAATAGGCCGTGTAATCTGTGCCGGTAAAGGCATTCTCCTCGCCGCCGTTTTCGGCGACGATGCGGGAGAACTCACCGGCGGCATGCTTGTCGGTGCCTTTAAACATCATGTGTTCCAGCATGTGCGAAATGCCGGTAATACCGCCCGGTTCATAACTTGAACCCACCTTGTACCAGACCTGGGACACCGCAATCGGAGACCGGTGATCCTCCTTGACCAGCACTTTCAACCCGTTCCCCAACACATGCTCCGACACCTTAGTCGGGGCGGCACTGCTGGCAAAAACCGGTAGCCACAGTAATGCGGCGCATAGTAATCGTTTGTTCATAAACTCCCTCTTTGATGAATGTTAAGGTACTTTCCAGAAAACTTCCGGGCTGCATCACTCGCTAAGCCTGATAGTAGCAGGGATAAAATAGTTCTGGATAGCTATACTTGAAAAAATAGACCACTATCCGTATGCACCGGCTTTCCACAGAAGTGCTGATTTTACGGAAGCGGCACAATGTTTTTCAACTTTAAACACCGATGCTTTCTAGCCGCACAATGTTAAAACATTGTATATAAGCCGAAATGGCATTTATCCTATGCAGGATAGAGGCTTTATACATTTTTCAACCGAACCCAAGGATTAACCCATGTCAGACGTTAAAATTTATGACATAAAACCGGACATAGCGGCCAATGCACACATTACCGCTGAATCTTATAAAGCCCTGTATCAGCGCTCCATCGCCGAACCGGAAGCTTTCTGGGCTGAACAGGCCGAACAGTTCCTGGACTGGAGCAAGCCTTGGGATAAGGTCATGGACTGCGATTTCAAGACCGGCCATATCCGCTGGTTTGAAGGCGGAAAACTCAATGTCAGCGTCAATTGCCTGGATCGCCATCTTGCCACCCGCGCCGATCAAGTCGCCATTATCTGGGAAGGCGACAACCCGGCGCAGGACAAAAAAATCACTTACCGGCAATTGCACGAACAAGTCTGCAAGTTTGCCAATGTCTTAAAAACGCAAGGCGTCAACAAAGGCGACCGCGTTTGCATCTACCTGCCGATGATTAGCGAGGCGGCTGCGGTGATGCTCGCCTGCACCCGCATCGGAGCGGTGCATTCAATCGTGTTCGGCGGTTTTTCCGCCGAAGCGTTAAAAGACCGGATTCTGGATGCCGATTGCCGGTTTCTGGTCTGCGCCGACGAAGGCCACCGTGGCGGCAAGATCGTCCCCATCAAAGCTAATGCCGATGAAGCCGCCGCCGCCTGCCCGAATCTTGAAAAAGTCATCGTCATCAAAAACACCGGCAATGCCGTAGACTGGCACGAACAACGCGATGTCTGGTATCACGACGCAATGGCAACCGCATCATCGGAATGCCCGGCCGAAACCATGGATGCTGAAGACCCGCTGTTTATCCTGTACACCTCAGGTTCCACCGGCAAACCCAAAGGGGTTTTGCACACGACCGGCGGTTATCTGTTGTACACGGCCATGACCCACAAATACGTGTTCGACTACCGCGATGGCGACATTTACTGGTGTACCGCCGATATAGGCTGGGTCACCGGCCATTCCTACATGATCTACGGCCCGTTATGCAACGGCGCCACCACCTTGATGTTTGAAGGCGTACCGACGTATCCTGATGCCAGTCGCTTTTGGCAGGTAATCGACAAACATCAGGTCAACATCTTCTACACCGCGCCGACCGCGATCCGCGCATTGATGGCGCAGGGCGATGAATTTGTCGAACGCTGCTCGCTGCGCAGCTTAAGGATACTCGGCAGCGTCGGCGAACCGATCAACCCGGAAGCCTGGGAATGGTATTACCATGTGGTCGGCGACGGTCGCTGCCCGGTCGTCGACACCTGGTGGCAAACCGAAACCGGCGGCATCTTGATCACCCCGCTGCCCGGCGCAATCACCTTAAAACCCGGTTCCGCCACCCTGCCCTTCTTCGGCATCAAGCCAGAGATCATGGACAACGAAGGCCGAGTCAGGGAGGGCGCTGCCGAAGGTATTTTAGTCATCAGCCGATCCTGGCCGGGACAAGCCCGTTCCGTTTTCGGCGACCATCAGCGTTTTATCGACACCTATTTCAAAAACTACCCCGGCTATTATTTTACCGGCGACGGCGCGCGCCGCGATGAAGACGGCTATTTCTGGATTACCGGGCGGGTTGACGATGTAATCAATGTCTCCGGTCACCGGATGGGCACGGCGGAAATCGAAAGCGCGCTGGTGCTGCATGAACATGTCGCCGAAGCGGCGGTGGTCGGCTATCCGCATGATATTAAGGGACAAGGCATCTACGCCTACGTGACTTTGAATGTCGGCATCGAGCCTTCCGAGGAACTGCGCCAGGAACTGATCGAGCTGGTCAAGAAAGAAATCGGCCCGATTGCCCACCCGGATATTATCCAATGGGCGCCGGGACTACCCAAAACCCGTTCCGGTAAAATCATGCGGCGTATTTTGCGTAAAGTGGCGTCCAATGAAATCGGCAGCCTGGGCGATACCTCCACGCTGGCCGATCCGGCCGTGGTTGACGATATTATTGAGCATCGGGCTAATAAGTGATCGTTTAATAACTCCCTGTACACACAGATTACCTGTTTTGATCGGGCACGCCCTACGACAGTGTAAACATTCCCAGCCATCACCCAGTAATTCACGGATTAGACTGATAAAATCAACGAACGAGTCTAATCCGTGTCTGGTATCCGTGTTCTCTTATAAAATTAATCCCCGCTAAGTCATTACAAAAAACAATTAATGAACATCATCTTTAAAGAATACAGCCGAGTCGTATGGCAGAAAAAATGGTTTTTCCTGCTGGCCTTATTCGCATTGGCTTCCGCCATGACCCTGGATTTATCGGCGCCGGTTTACTACAAAAGCATCGCCAACGGACTGGCCGCGCCTTATTCGGATACAACGCTGACACTAATGCTGGACAACCTGAAACAGGTCGCAATTATTTATGCGGGCATCTGGCTGTCATGGCGGTTGCTTGAAATCGCTATTATTCCACTCGATGGCGGCGGCGTTAATCTGCTGGAAAAGCGCTGTTTCGATGTGCTTAAAAAACAAAAATACGTCTTTTTCGAAAACAGTTTTTCCGGCAGCCTAATCAAGCAGGCCAACCGCTTCTCGCGTTCTTTTGAAATTATTATGGACTGGTTTCTGTTCCAGTTTTTCATGAACATTGTGGCGATAGGCATTGCATTTGCGATTTTCTATCAGCAACAGCCCAAATTCGCCTGCTATTTCCTGATCTGGGTCACGCTCTTTGTGACCTGGAATATCGTCTACTCGGTATGGAAACTGCGTTTTGATAAGGCTGTAGCCCAAGCCGACTCAACAGTCGGCGGCGCGTATTCGGATGCGGTCAGCAATATTTTCGTCGTCAAAAGCTTTGCCATGGAAGCCATCGAACAGGCGCGGATCAATCAGGCATCGGATTTTGTTTACCGAAAGAAAAAAATCGCCTGGATATTAATGTTTTTTTCCTTCGCAGTACAAGGCTTGATGACCTTCGGCATTGAATTGCTGATGGTTTATTTGATGATCCAAAACTGGAAAGCCGGCAATTTTCAGGTCGGCGAGTTTGTTTTGTTTCAATCGATCATGATCATGCTAATCCAGCGTTTATGGGAGTTCGGGCGCAATTTCAGGAACTTTTTCACCGCCTTGGCCGATGCCTCCGAAATGGCCGATGTGTTCAGACAGGAAGATGTCGAAGTCGATCCCGCCAATGCCCAAGCACTGACCATCACCCACGGCGCCATCGACTTTAACAATATCTGTTTTACCTATAATGAAGAAAACTCGCGTCAAACCCAACTGTTTGAGAACTTCTCCCTGCACATCAAAGCCGGTGAAAAAGTCGCACTGGTAGGCCAATCCGGCTCCGGCAAATCGTCGTTGACCAAACTGTTATTCCGCTTTCTCGATCCCCAAACAGGCAGCATCAGCTTTGACGGCCTGGACGCAAAAGCCTTTACGCTGAGTTCGTTGCGCCAACAAATATCCATGGTGCCGCAGCAACCGGATCTGTTTCATCGCTCGATACGGGACAATATCACGCTGGGCGCGGATGTTTCGGAAGCGCAGTTGCTTGATGTCGCCGCAAAATCCCACTGCCTTGAGTTTATCAAGGATTTGCCCGACCAATTCGACACGCTGGTCGGCGAGCGCGGCGTCAAGCTTTCCGGCGGCGAAAGACAACGCATCGCCATTGCCCGCGCCTTTCTGGAAAATGCGCCGATTGTGGTTCTGGATGAGGCCACCAGCGCGCTGGATTCAATCACCGAACAACAGCTCCAAACCGCTATTTTCGAGTTGATTAAAAATAAAACGACGCTGGTGATTGCCCATCGCCTTTCTACCATTTTAAGCATGGACCGGATTATCGTACTGGAAAAAGGCAAAATCATAGAACAAGGCACGCATCCGCAATTGCTGGCTAAACAAGGCAAATACCACGCCATGTGGCAACATCAAAGCGGCGCTTTCCTGGTTGAATAGGCAACTGTTTGATAGTGTGACGATTTATAAAATAGGTTTTATTTTTTCATAAAAACACTATATATTGTTCCTCTTTATAAAAATTGACACTATATATCGATCACCAACCTTAATCGGCTGATTTTCAAATTCGCTTATTCATACACCAACCAACAGGGACCACTCAATGTCGGCAAAGCTACATGTCATTCCAAGCACCGTGACTGAAATTCCGTTTCAGGACGCTTCGATGGATATTTGGGATACGAAATATCGTTTAAAAACCAAAGATGGCATCGCTATTGACGGCACCATCGATGAAACCTATCAACGGGTGGCCAAAGCCATTTCCGCCGTAGAAAAGGGCAAAACCAAACAGGAGCAATGCTACAAAGATTTCCTGTGGGCCTTGCGCCAAGGCGCTATTCCGGCAGGACGGATTACCTCCAATGCCGGCGCGCTGGAACACAAACCGGCCACGTCGACGATTAACTGCACCGTATCCGGCACCATCGCCGATTCCATGGACGATATTCTGGGCAAGGTGCATGAAGCCGGACTCACCCTGAAAGCCGGTTGCGGTATCGGTTATGAATTCTCGACCTTGCGCCCTAAAAACGCTTATGTTTCCGGTGCGGGCGCGTATACTTCCGGCCCGCTGTCGTTCATGGACATCTACGACAAGATGTGTTTTACCGTGTCGTCCGCAGGCGGCAGACGCGGCGCGCAAATGGCGACTTTCGATGTCGGCCATCCCGATGTCGTCGAATTTATCCGCGCCAAACGCGAAGACGGACGCCTGCGCCAGTTTAACCTGTCGCTGCTGATCACTTCCGAGTTCGTTGAAGCGGTAAAAAACGACAAGCCTTGGTCGCTGTCATTTCCGGTCACCGAAAAAGAAGTCAAACTGGATAACCTGGATTTGACCGACGACAAACTCATCATCTGGCGCGACCTGCCCTACATCGACGGCTATATCCTTAACGACGACGGCATGGTCGCCTGCAAAATCAGCAAAACCATGCCCGCGCGCCGCCTGTGGGACATCATCATGAGCTCGACTTACGACTATGCCGAACCGGGATTCATCCTGATCGACAAAGTCAACGAGATGAACAACAACTGGTTTTGCGAGAAGATTCGTGCGACCAATCCTTGCGGCGAACAACCGTTGCCGCCTTACGGTTCTTGCCTTCTAGGCTCAATCAACCTGACCCGCTTCGTCAAAAAACCGTTCACCAACGACGCGCATTTCGACTGGGACAATTACCGCAAAGCCATCAAGATTTTCACCCGCATGCTGGACAACGTGGTTGAAATCAACGGCCTGCCCCTGGCGCAGCAACGTGAAGAAATCCTGACCAAGCGTCGCCACGGCATGGGTTATCTGGGGCTCGGCTCAACCGTCACTATGATGGGCATGAAATACGGCGATGCACAGTCGCTGGAATTTACCGAAGAAGTGACCAAGGTACTGGCCGTGGAAGGCTGGAAAGCGGGACTGGCGCTGGCCAAAGAAAAAGGCCCGGCGCCGATCATGGAGCAAATGTTTAGCGTCACCGGCGAAATGCTGCATAAACGCCCGGAAATGATTGCCGACGGTTATAAAGTCGGCGACCGTGTGCCCGGAAAGCTGCTGCATACCAAATACAGCCGCTATATGCAGCAAGTGGCCCAGGAAGAACCCGAGCTGGTGGCGGAGCTGATTGAAACCGGCGCCCGCTTTACCCATCACAGTTCTATCGCACCGACCGGCACCATTTCCCTGTCACTGGCCAATAACGCCAGCAACGGCATAGAGCCGAGCTTTGCGCACCATTACTCGCGTAACGTGATCCGCGCCGGTAAAAAATCCAAGGAAAAAATAGACGTGTTTTCCTTTGAGCTGTTGGCTTACCGCGAAATGGTCAATGCCGACGCCATGCCTTACAGCGATGATCCTGAACAAAAATTGCCGGATTATTTCATAGCGGCCGATGACGTGACGCCAAAACAGCATGTCGATATTCAGGCGGCGGCGCAAAAATGGATCGATTCGTCGATCTCCAAAACCGCCAACGTGCCGACCGATTATCCTTATGAAGACTTCAAGTCTATTTACGAGTATGCCTACGACAAAGGCCTGAAAGGCTGCACCACGTTCCGTTTTAATCCCGAAGTCTTTCAGGGCGTATTGGTTAAGGAATCGGATCTTGAAAACACCACCTACCAGTTCACGCTGGAAGACGGCCACGTGGTGGAATTCAAAGGCAACGAAGACGTGGAATACGATGGCGAAATCCACAGCGCCGCTAACCTGTTCGATGCCTTGAAAGAAGGCTACTACGGAAAATTCTGATGGCGCACGAAGACATGACGCAAAACATCAGTACAAAAGTGCTGCCTTCAGAACAAGGCTCAGCAACAATGATCGAGACTACAGACATGACACATAAAATCACCAAAAAAATCGTCGGCTACAAAGTCCTGACCAAAGACGATGTCGAACCGGTCAAGCAAGAGCCGGAACAGCCATCGCTGGAAAGCATGAACGAAAACCTCGCGCGCCCGGAAGTGCTGCTCGGTTCCACTTACAAGATCAAAACGCCGCAGTCGGAGCATGCGCTGTACATCACCATCAACGACATGATCCTGAATGCCGGAACCGCCCACGAAGAGCGTCGGCCATACGAAATCTTCATCAACTCCAAAAACATGGAGCATTTCCAGTGGGTGTTGGCGCTGACCCGTCTAATCTCGGCGGTATTCCGCAAAGGCGGCGACGCCTGCTTCCTGGTCGAAGAAATGAAAGCGGTATTCGACCCGCACGGCGGCTACTTCAAAAAAGGCGGCGTGTTCATGCCGTCGCTGGTCGCCGAAATCGGCTACGCGATCGAATCGCATTTGAAACACATCGGCATGATCAAACCGGAAAAAATGACCGATCACCAAAAGAATTTTCTTGATGAAAAGCGCAAGGAGTTTGAAGCCCAGCATGGGGAGTCGGAGGGACAGGCGTTTCCTGAAAAGGCCGTGCTTTGTAATAAGTGCAGCACTAAGGCTATGGTTTTGATGGATGGGTGTATGACTTGTTTGAATTGTGGGGAGAGTAAGTGTGGGTGATTGTCGAGCAAGCCTTTTTGATGCATCAGCCTTGGTCAAGGTGTTCTCTCAGGAGCCCGGCACAGAAATTGTTCGTCCGTACTTCAATTCAGAGTCCACTAAGTACACAACACCATTCTGTTTCTACGAAGCTCTTAATGTGCTCAAGGGCAAGTGGCTATACAAGAATCAGCTCACCAAAGACGAATATTTGAGTGCTGCGTATCGCCTATCCATCTGGTTTGGTGCATCTTCTCGCAAAGTTAAGGATATCGAGTTTACAGAACCAATGACGTTCGCGAAGGCAAAAAGTCTTGTTGAATTAACCTCGCTAGATCTATCAGATTGTTTTCAAATTCTCAGTATCAAGGACGGCTACTTTTCACCGTTGTATAACGACTCAGCAACCATTCTCGTTACCGCTGACAAAAATCTCTCTATTGCAGCAAGAGATCAGAGCTTGCGGGTTTGGTATCTCATGGAAGAACCTGCCCCATGATTTGGAATAGCTAAGCTCCCAAGCGGGGTGGGGTTTGCAACCCCGCTCCTAACGTTTGTGCGATGCCAAGCGCTTCACTTAAGCAACATAAACGCTTCGAACGAGGCAATACAGGAAATGTTTACGCTGGTTCCCAAGCTCCAGCTTGGGAACCCAGTTGACGAAGCTCCAGCTTCGTGAGACGGGAAGCTGGAGCTTCCCGCACTGAATTCCCAAGCTGGAGCTTGGGAACTAGCGCTCACTAAAACCCTTAACTTAATGGCAGTCCCGTAGGCCGGAATAAGCCGGTTCGAGCGGCAGCGAAAACCGGTGTTTCCGGCAAACATCATCCAAATTCGCCGGCAACACCACCTCGCGCTACGCGCTTGGATGGTCTTATTCCGGCCTACGCCTATTCCCTCCGAAAGCTCCGGTACACTCGGCGCGGCATATGGGATGAGGCTGTATGATGCATCGGGCGACCGAAAAAAGTGAACTATAGGCAAAAAACCGACGAGGAGAGTGTATGACCAAAGATAACGTAGCCCACTGGGCGCTGACACATCCCCTAGCGCCGATCCATGTGGATTGCGCTACCGCCGTAATGCTGAAAATTCTCGACGGCAAATGCAAAATGCGGTCAGAGGAAAAGCGGGTAATGGAACTGCTTTACGACGAAGTGAAGACACAACCCGGCCATCTGCTGAATACGGCACTCCACCTGTTGATTGCGCAAGCCCGTGAGCATCCCGATGAAGCAACGAAAAACATTATCTACGAAAAACGCCTGCTGGCCGAAACGGCTATCTCCCGGCCAGTGATGAAAGGCTTTAAAGCCATGATCCGGCAGGAGGGTTTGCTCGTCGTTGCCGTGGACGGCGAAGAGGATACCTCGGACGCCACATAAGAAATAGCAAATCCGGGGGCAGGTCTTTCTCGTTCCCACGCACTGCGCTAATTGTTATACACAAGTATTTTAAAGCACGTCATTCCGGCAGGGATTGCCGGACCCGTTAGAGCGCGTAGCGAATCCAGAACACAGGGATGTGAAACTGCCGACTGGCACCTCGCGTTGATCAAACACCTGTTTCCGCATTCCCACGCGCTGCGTGGGAATGCGGTATGGGACGCGATGCGTCCTGTATTTTACGCGGGTTCCCAATCTGGAGATTGGGAACCCGGAAGAAAAAGCTCTAGCTTCGCGAATGCCCAAGCTTTTTAATCATGCCCCCATGATTCAGCGTTATTGGTGTTTATCTCCGAAAATCTCAGTCATGGCTGCTGGATTCTTCATCTATTGGATGTCCACTAAGGGTCTTGCGGCCTGTGAACATTGCAGAAATGATGCTGCCACCTTCGCGCATATCAGTAATTATGACCGCTGCAACGTGCAATACAACGGCCGCAACCAGAAAATAAAAGCTATACAAATGTATTACGGCAATAGGCTTGCGAAAAGCACGCATGCTCTGGTAAACAGTTTCATCATACATGGCCGGTGCATAGGGGACTAACGTATCGGGCGCGATACCCGGTGCGGCCACCCACTGCGCTATCCAATGCCCGAAAGGCGGGAGAAATAAATCGGTGCCCGCCAGCACCAACCCCGTGACTGCCTGAAGGGTGATCAGGAGAAACAGCACGGCGGCTCCCAAGCGTCCTGCCGGATTGTGCCCGATATACTGCTCAGGGTGGCCGGAGAAAAATGCGACGACATAGTTGCGCAATGCATGAAAGTATCCCTTGCCGCCCGGAAGCACTGCCCTCAACTTCGCGTAGCGATTACCTAAAAAGGCCCAAATAAAGCGCCAAATCAGGTTGATGCAAAACACATAGCCGATCCACGCGTGGATTGTCTTGATTTTTATCTTTCCTGCATTCGAGACGTCAAGACTGCTAGCATTTAGGATAACCAGACCGACACCCATAAGCGCAAGAACACACAGCACATTAATCCAATGAAACCAACGGGTACCTGCATCCCAAACGGGGGACGATTTGAGATCTGCCATAAGGGCGCTCCTTAAGAATTTAAAATTATTGCCAATGTGGAAATGCAACTTCCGCTTTATCGACGTGAATCCGCCTTTTCAGGAGATTATCAGGTTCAGCGATTTTGGGCATCGCTATTTCAGATCATCTTCATCAATATGAAATTTATGCAGCATTCGATGAGTTGCAGGGGCGAGTACGATGCCCATTATCGCTATAAATACCAGCCCGCTAAAAAGCGCATACCCAGAAGCAAACATTTTTGCTCCAGTCGTAGCAAGCGAATTGACAGGCCCCATTCCCCCGAGAATCATAGACGCCTCTAAAAGAGAATCAACCCAATCAAATCCTGCTATCCAATGATAGCCTATGACACCAATAGATAAAGCAACTGCAATCAAGATGCCTGCCATCGCAACAGACGCTGCCATCCTTCTGACAAAAACTGATATCGGAGCAAGTTTTTCATATCTTCGTTCAAACATCTTAGCCTCGAATTACAATGTGTAACAAGAAATTATCTAGCTCGGTATAGCTTATACAGTAGACCCGGCTGAGCAACAACATTCCTCGTTCCCACGTGCTACGTCACTGCTATTAAGTTAAGAAAAATATGTAACAAACAAATGTTAATCGAGAACTTTGTTCAATTTGCATAAGCGTAAAAGCATCGTTTTCAATGGACTGCACTTAACTTAATGGCAGTCCCGTAGGCCGGAATAAGCCGGTTCGAGCGGCTGCGAAAACCGGTGTTTCCGACAAACGCCTCCCCAATTCGCCGGAAACGCCACCTCGCGCTACGCGCTTGGATGGTCTTATTCCGGCCTACGCCTATTCCCGCCGGAAGCTCCGGTACGGCACTCGGCGCGGCATACGGGATTAATATCTTACCATCGGCAAATTTTCTTCGCTCCCACGCGACGATTCTCGTTCCCACGCGCTGCGGGGGAATGTAGTATAGGACGCGCTGCGTCCTGTATTTATATGACCTATTGTAGTTGGGTACATGACTGTATTCCCACGCAGCGCGTGGAAACGAGACAACAAAAAGGCTGCACCTTTTTATTTTTATGGCTTTGATTGCTCAACTCAAGAGCAAAGGTGATACCGTCAGGTGATAATTCAGGATCGATCACAAAAGAAAAAAGAATTTAAAGCTTTTGAGATGTCAAAAGTAAAACGATTTAAAGCATTAAATAGCCCGGAAGCGTGGCTGGCGTTACTTAAACTGTCTACGGTCGATCGACAACAGCCACCTGAAACCAATTCCCTGTAGGCCTGAATAAACCTGTTTCCTCGCTCCCGCGGGCTACGTAGGAATGCATTATGGGACGCGTTGCGTCCTGTGTTTGTGTGCTTTGTATCTTGGAGCATAGTTGATCCTCAACTCGCGGCGCGCCACGGTCATTAAGTTAAGGATTTTAGTGAGCGCTAGTTCCCAAGCTGGAGCTTGGGAACTAGCATAACCCGTCATACCTGCCGGGAAGCGAGTATCCAACGCCATGGATGGCGAGCTTAAATACGTCCATGTAGTCTGGATTCGCTACGCGCTCTAACGGGTCCGGCAATCCCTGCCGGAATGACGGTCTTCCCACAGACTTGTGTAAAGATGAACGCGGCGCGTGGGAACGAGATAAAGAAAAAATCCCTCTCAACGCCCAAGCAACTCAAGCATTTCGTCCCTGCTAATCACTTCTTTCTCTTGTAGCAAATTAGCCAGTTTTTCCAATGCAGGCCTGTTTGCGGTGATGATTTCACGCGCACGTGTTTCAGCTTCTTCGACCAGCGCCATTATCTCGGTATCGATAAGCCGGGCTGTCTCATCGCTGTAATTGCGATACTCTGAAACTTCTGTTTCCAAAAACTGGAGTTGCTGGCGTTTGCCGTACGTCAACGGCCCCATTTTTTTGCTCATGCCCAAATTACAGACCATGCTGCGGGCAATCTCGCTGGCTTTTTCCAGGTCATTCTGGGCGCCGGTTGAGATGCTTCCCAAGACGATCTCTTCGGATATGCGTCCGCCCAGCAAAATGGCCAATTGATCTTTAAGTTCATCTTCGGTCGATAAGAACTTTTCCTCTACCGGCAATTGCAAGGTAAAGCCCAATGCCGATACGCCGCGCGGAATGATGGAGATTTTATGCACCGGTTGTCCGGTCGGCACATGCTCGGCGACCATCGCGTGTCCTGCTTCGTGGAAAGCTACCCGGCGCTTTTCCTCGGGGTTTAAAACCCGGTTCTTCTTTTCCGGCCCGGCCAATATCCGGTCGATCGCCGACTCGAAGTCTTCTCTTTCGACCTTATCGTGACCGACCCGCGTCGCCATAATCGCCGCCTCATTGGCTATATTGGCAAGGTCCGCACCCACCAAGCCCGGCGTACGCTTGGCGACGATGGACAGGTCGATGTCTTCAGCCAGCGTCAGTCCTTTGGTATGCAATTTAAGAATCTCGATACGATCCCGCAAATCCGGCTTATCAACCACAATCTGGCGGTCGAAACGCCCGGAGCGCAACAGCGCTTTATCAAGCACTTCAGGGCGATTGGTTGCCGCCATCACGACTACCCCGACCGAGGGATCAAAACCGTCCATTTCGGTCAGCAGCTGGTTCAAGGTCTGTTCGCGCTCGTCATGACCGCCGATCATCACCGGACCGCCACGGGTGCGGCCAATGGCGTCGAGTTCATCAATAAATATGATGCAGGGCGCTTGATTCCGCGCCTGTTCAAACAGTTCACGCACTCTGGCAGCGCCCACGCCGACAAACAGCTCAATAAATTCAGATCCGCTGATGTTAAAGAACGGCACCTGCGCTTCCCCTGAAACAGCGCGCGCCAGCAGGGTTTTTCCGGTTCCGGGCGGCCCCACGATCAACACACCTTTGGG
Organism: Methylobacter tundripaludum SV96; assembly: GCF_000190755.2. GTDB lineage: Bacteria > Pseudomonadota > Gammaproteobacteria > Methylococcales > Methylomonadaceae > Methylobacter_A > Methylobacter_A tundripaludum. Next base: position 683,392 of record NZ_JH109153.1, read on the forward strand.
CATGCGTCCGCCTAATTTCTGGAATTTTTCCGGTGTTCTTAGAAAATCGATGGACTCGTTAAGTTCCTGTTTGGCGCTATCGGCACCGGCCACATCATCAAAGGTAATCTTGGCCTGGGTGTCCTGATGTATGTGAATTTTGTTACCCAAATTAAGAAAAGACTGCGCGCCACCGGCCGCAGTGCGACGCATAACCCATGACCAGATAAGCACCAGGATTAGCATCGGGATGATCCAGTTGAAAAACAGATTGGTTAGCCAGTTCTCGCTGCTTCTGACCACAAAATCAACTTTGTTCTGCTCCATCATTTGGGCAAGATCATTTTGCCACAGCGGAATCGTCATGAAATTTTTGGCCGGCTGTTTCGGATCGTCAGACTTGATAACGCCGGTAATATACCGCTCGGTTACCACCGCCTTGTCGATTTTTGCCTCTTTGACCAGCTTAATAAACTGGCTGTAGGGGATTTCATCGCGCTGCACTTCCTGAACACTATTAATAAAAGTCAGCAGCAGGATGAATAACATCACAAAGAAAAAAAACTTTCTTTGTTTGGAACCGGCGCTACTTTGATCCGACGGTTTATTGAGCTCCTTCTCCGGCCCCCGTTTGGATAAATAATTTAAACCAGTCATCAATAATTTTTTCAGGTAGATGAAGAAATTACCCAACAATGTGAGCGCCGTTTTAAAAATAGTGTTCTTTGAATCACCCATTGTGATGATGCCTTGCTACGCTTCTCCGATTTTGAAAATGATCGACAGACTGATCAAGCATTGAAACAATCTCTTCACAGTCAATAATGTTTTTACTTCCGCCACGAATATATTCAGCCAGTTGAGTGATTGCCGCCCAGTTTGCATCGTTATTTACAAAGTCAAATGCGATGCTGAACAACTCATCCAATTTTTCATCTCTTTGTTGTTTATCGGTAGAGAAGCTTTGTAAATACTCGTTAGCCAAGGCAAGATCTGAACTGCCGCCATAGTTTTTTAAAGCTTTCAGATTAACTAATTGATGATTGAATAGCTCATCATCAGTTTCGGCGACATGCTTGGCTTCAGCCAGAGGCCCGATCAGCAGATTAATAATATCCGCCTCAAAAGCCGTCGTGTAATCCTTTACCAATTGCATCATTGCGTCATTGTGTTTGGTTAATTCACGCACCAGGCTATCAATAGAGGGCGGCAACGATTCGATTAACCGGCCTCCTTCCACTCGTGCAATACAATCGTCATGGGTTGTCTGGTAAGCCATGACATCGGCGTCGGTCACGCCGCCCATATCCTTAAAAATAATCTTAAAAAAAACCGGCGGCAGCTTTCTGGCTTTGTTATTTAAATGAATGCCCGCCGCATGTCCCGCTTCATGAAAAGCAACACGTTGTTTATGCTCTGTTAATTTATCCAGGTCGAGTACCTCGATTATCTTGTTTCGTTTCATAATTAAATACCCTAGCTTTAAGTCAATATCATTGTGATCTGAGAAATTATTCGACGTCCTGAAACCAATAGAAGTATTGATTTTTAATTTCTGACTCGGCCTCCAGCCAGTCTTCCATTTCATGCCCAACCACAAACCCCCTTTTTTCAGCTTTGCAGTAAGCGCGTTCTGCAATCATTTTTTGAAGTTCTTCCCTATCAATAACCCTCTTATTTGACTTTTGCACTGAATTAAAATCGGCCACAATCTCACCCCCCGCGCGCTCCGAAGGAATATCCCCCGTATCTTCATTCTATGTACAAAGAGATAGCGGAACAATTGGTATAAATACGTATTGATTCTAACATTAAAAATGAGTCGATAATAAGCTATATAAATACCTCTGTCTTTTTTATAGCGTCATGAGCCTGTTAAACCCTGAAAGACATTACTCGCTTATCAATGTTCGAAAGACATTTGACCAAGGCAATACCGGAGAACTGTATAAATGCCCCTGTCCTTCATCGCAACCTAAATCCATCAATCGGCGTTGCTGGGCTGTCGACTCAATCCCCATCGCAATAACCCGTAAATGCAAACCATGACCCAAGGCTATTACCGCACGGGCAATGTCTTCATCATTGGCGTTATTGAGTACATCAACGACAAATGAGCTATTAATTTTCAATTTTTTCACAGGAATACGTTTTAAGTTGTTAAACGAAAAACAGCCCACGCCAAAATCATCAATCGTTAAATCTATTCCCAATGCAACCAACTGATTGAGCGCTTTTATGGTTTGTTCGGAATTATCCATAAAACCGTTACCGGTAAGTTCCAGCTCAAGAGAAGACGGCTCAAGCCCGGTCGATCGTAATATCCGCTCAACCGTAGCAATAAAATCGGAGCGTAAAAACTGAATTGCAGACACGTTGACGACCATTTTATTGACTTGCAAACCCTCATCCAGCCACCGCCTCATCTGCATACAGGCGTTTTGCAATACCCATTCGCCGAGCGCTACGATAAACCCGCTTTCCTCGGCTATGTATATAAACTGCTTGGGTGACATCAATCCCAGCTCCGGATGCATCCAACGCACCAAGGACTCAACGCCTACCAATTTTCCGGTTTTAAGACAAACCTGCGGCTGGTAATACAAAATCAATTCATGTCGCTCTATGGACTGGCGTAACGCGTATTCCATCGACATTTTCTCAAACGCTTCCGTGGTTAACTCCAGGCTATAATACTGAAAGTTATTCCGCCCTTCTTTCTTGGCTCGATACATAGCCGCATCGGCATTCTTAATTAAAGTATCCGTATCACGTCCATCCTGCGGAAACAGGCTTATACCCACACTGGTCGATATTTTTAAGCGGTATCCTTTGATATAAACGGGGGCGTTAAAGGTCTCGATCAGCTTTTGTGCGAGCTTGGCGGGATTTTTAGCATCGGGAATATTTTCCATAAACACCACAAACTCATCCCCGGCATAACGTGAGACAGTGTCTTCTTTTCTGACCAGGTTTTTTATGCGTTTTGCGACTTCCCTTAACAATCCATCGCCGACCGCATGACCGTAAGTATCATTAATGCCCTTAAAGCGATCAAGATCAAGAAACAATACGGCAGCCTGCGAACCCTCCCGCAGTGCATTTTGCAAGGAATGATCAATACGATCCTTCAACAACAATCGGTTTGGCAACCGGGTCAATGGATCATGGTAGGCCAAAAAACCCAGATGATCCTGGGCTTTCTTAAAATGCGTTATATCCATAAACACATGGACATAGTGGGCTACCTCGCCGCTTGAATCCTTTACCTCGCTAACGGTAGTCCATGAGGGAAAATCCATAGTGTTTTTATGACGACGCCATACCTCGCCCTGCCAGCTGTTTACAGTCCCGGTAAGATTGCTTAATTCGTCGTCAATTTTTATGCTATTTTTCTTTGAGTGTAAAAAATGAGCGTTCTTCCCGTAAACCTCCTGCTGGGTAAAACCGGTTATTGTGGTAAACGCCTCGTTAACCGAAATTATTTTTTTGTCTTTGTCGGTAACGAATATGCCCTCCCCAATATTGTTAAAAATCACCGAAGCCATACTCAACTTGCCTTCGGACTGCTTTTGCAGGGTAATATCGGTCAATGTCATTAATACCTGATGAGGCTGACGCTCGCCTGCCCTGAATTCGGGCACTGAATTAACGACAACCCAGAAATAGTTTTGCCGCTCCGAATTAAACAGCCCCATGACCACACCTTCCACGGGTTTGCCCGTACGCAAAGCCAACATTGAAGGCTGTTGTTCCTCCGGAAAAACCGAACCGTCTTCCTTGATCGCCTGAAAGCAAGAATCAACAAACTTACGTCCTATAATGACGTCGCGAGGAAGTCCAAGAAGATGCTCAGCGGCATGATTGACAGCCATCACAATACCCGTCGCATCCAGATAAATAACACTCTGGTCGATATTTTCAAATAAGCTGCGATATTTGGCCTCACTCACCCGCAAGGTATCGATGGCCAGACTGCGAGTCGTTAATTGAGGCATCATAAAAAAAAACGAAGTAAAGGCGCCAAAATCTTCCTTAAGTTTTTCGAACATTGCATTTCTACTCCTTTGGATGACAAATCTATCCAGCATTTGATTGGGTAATTTCCAAGAATTAAGTAATTTTTTTAAAAAGTACTCAGGTAACCCTCAATAAAAAATATACCGTAGAACCGTTCCAGGAGCCTGCGCTTAGCCAAAGGAAAAAGCTACCCCGACTAAAACCATCCGAAAACACACAGTGATTTATCACAAATACTACAGGCGGTCTGAGCCGCCGGCTATTCAGGCTTACTTTTTTTGCAAAAAGCAATCCACTTCGCAACCTTACTTACACTTCAACGAAAAAATCTGGGTTTCTTATCTTCTGCATGGGCGTTTTTCTTTGATTTGGTTTTCACTTCTTTGTAATATTCAACCTCATCATTCATAAATTGCTTTTCCTTCAGCTCAATATCAGTGCCGGAAATTTTATATTGCCAGTTTGTACCCAACTGTTGCATATCATCGTCTAAATTAGTCGTTGCCATATCACTCTCCGGACTTTCTAACATTGGACTCATAAGAATTAACGAGAGCCCGGCCCCCCTCATAACGCTCCCGTTAGCTTAAAAACAGCCTAACGACGGTTACCAGGTGTGGATTAATAGGCACCTGCAGGCCACTCCATTAATTTATGGCTAAATCTTATAGCAAAGAAAATAACTGCAAAATTCGTACGCATACCTAAGTAGTTTTGCTTATGTATTTCCACCCATTAATACCGTACATTATTGATGAGTTTTTAAAAATAGACAGCTCATACTGGGACTTGTTGACGCTTAAAAAATATAAATTAAAAACAATTACTTATACCTATCCGCATGATTTATAAAACAGTTGATTTAGTTACCGTTGGCTACCGAATGCCAACAGATTCCAGTGTTTTTTTACAAGCCGTTTTGATTGATGAGAAAGCTGTCAAGCTAGCTTACAAATTGGATTTTTTTGTCTAAAATGTAAGAATAGACTCACAAAACAAAAGACTAATTCCGTAAAACCTGACATATTACTGAAAAAACTTAACAAAATAAGATACTAATTCTGAAGGAGAATGGCGTGTTTATTCTTGGGAATCATCTTATTTAGCCAACCTGCAGAAACGGATACTGGTTTATGAGCAAGTCACCTGATGGGCATCTGAATACCGAGAGTCTTGACTACAAAGCAGAAGCTTTACTCGATAAGCATCGCGAAGCCATCCGCAAACGCGCGGAAATCATGCTCCAACACTCGGGGGCCGATATTGCCCGCATGTCTACTGACGACATTCAAAAACTGCTGTTTGAGTTTCAGGTTCATCAAATAGAACTGAAAATGCAGAACGAGGAATTAAACAGGGCACATCAGGAATTGGCTGCATCCCGCGATACCTACGCGCAACTTTATGATTCATCTCCTGTAGGTCACCTGACGTTAAATGACGCGGGGATCATCCAGAAAGCCAATATGACGGCCGCAGCCTTGCTGGGTGATCCAAAAGAAGAGCTGATCAACAAGCGATTGGGGAAATTTATCCACCCTTCCGATCAGGATAATTATTACTTGTTTATCCATCGCCTTTTAGCCCAAAAAACCGGCCAAGCCCTTAACGCCACAACCAAAGATGCAGAGGACTCGCCCACTCATCCAGAATGCAAGTACTTTCAACTTTGCACGGATGCCTCGCAATCAGGCGATAAAAGCAAAATATTAACGTATATCGAATGCTACGCAAGAGTCGTTTACAACGATAAAAACGCGTTACAAATATGCCTGACCATTAATAACATCACCGAGCGTAAGCAAGCGCAAGAAACCATCGCCTACCTTAATGAAAAACTGGAAGAAAAAGTTCGCAGACAGACCAGCGAACTGATTGTAAGTAATTTGAGCTTAATGAAAAAAGTTGAAGAACTCCGCCGCTCCAAACACCAACTACTGGAACGGGAAGCCAAACTCAATTCCATTTTTAATGCATCCGTAGAGGGCATTATCACGATTAACATGTCCAATATCATCGTATCCGCTAATGCCGCAGTGGAAACCATTTTCGGGTATAAACCGGAAGAGCTGATTGGTTGCAGCATTAACAAACTCATACCGTCATCGCCAAGAGAAATGAATGATTGCAGCGAGCCTCATTCAGTCAAACATATCGGTCAAATTCAGGAAGTTGAAGGCATTCACAAAAACGGCTTTGCGGTGCCTTTGGACCTGTCCATCGCGGAGTTTTCAGTCGACAATGCACACTATTTCACTCATATTGTGCGTGATGTGAGTATACGCAAACACCGGGAACAGCAAGACAAGGAGCATCTGAACGAACTCGCCCATGTCACTCGCCTTGGGCTGATGGGTGAAATGGCGTCAGGCATTGCCCATGAAGTCAATCAACCGCTGTCTGCGATTTCCAGCTATACGCAAGTCAGTTTAAACCTTATTAACGCTGAAAATCCCGACCTGGTAAATCTCACAGAGGTGCTGTACAAAACCCAGCAGCAGGCGTTAAGAGCGGGCCGGATCATTCATCGCATGAGGGAGTTCGTCAAATCCCATGCAAAACATCGATCAACCGCCGAAATTAATAGCTTGATTCATGAGGCTGTCAGCCTGTGTATCGCCGACCTTAAACAAAACTGCATAAAGCTGACATTTGAGCTGGAAAGCAATTTGCCGCCCATCTATGTCGACCATGTACAAATTGAGCAGGTCATCATCAACCTGCTCCGAAACAGTATTGACGCATTAAAAACATTACCCGCAAAACAACAACGCCAATTAGCTATTCATAGCCGATTGACACTCAATAACAGCATACAGGTCCGGGTGAAGGACAACGGACCGGGACTCGACACAGACCAACAACAAAGGATATTGACCCCTTTTTACACCACCAAAGCGGACGGCATGGGCATGGGACTATCCATCAGTCGCTCACTTATCGAAGCCCATGAGGGTACGTTGCATTTCAATAGCCAATCTGGAAAAGGCACCACTTTTTATTTTATTCTACCCATACGGAGAAAATCTGATGAGCATTAACAACTCAACACCGCTCGTTTATTTAGTTGACGATGAATTCGCAATACGTGACTCACTGACTCTCTTGATTGAATCGACGGGACAGGCGGTCAAGAGTTTTGAATCCGCTGAGGCATTTTTGAATAACTATACGCCTGATCAGCCGGGATGCCTGCTCTTGGACGTTAGAATGCCGTTAATGACCGGCCACGAACTTCAGAGCGAATTATTGAACAGAGGGATAAATATTCCCATCATATTTATCAGCGGTCATGCCGATATTGCCGACTCGGCAAAAGCATTCCGATCCGGGGCTGTCGATTTTCTGGAAAAACCGTTTAATAACGAGGTGTTGCTGGAACGAATCAATGAAGCCATTAAAAAAGATATTACGTTCAGGGAAGAATTTGTCAAAAAACGCCGCATACAGGACCGCATCGATCATTTAACAACAAGGGAAAAAGAAGTGCTGGGACTGATCGTCAAAAGTCACTCCAATAAGGAATCCGCAAAAATACTCAATATCAGCAATCGCACCGTAGACGTACACAGGGCAAGCATCATGGAAAAAATGCAGGCTGAAAATGTCGCCGAACTGATAACGATGGTCATGTATTGTGAAGCGCCGAACAGCAGTTCACTGGAAGAAAGGTTTCATTAATGATCTTATACCCCTGCCGGAAATTTTATATTTCCCACGGTTATCGATCAGGTATCCGGACTAATTCGCGCTAAGCCCCCATTCGACAAGCTCAGGAGAACCTGTCATGAGCTTGTCGAAGGGGCTCAGCATGGACGATTTATGTCCTTATATCGTTTAACCAGCAAAAGTCCACCCCATAGCAACGACAGCACCATAATTACGGAACCGATCGCAAAGACCGCCTTAGCCAGGGAATGGTCGTATTGCAAAAGACCGGACTCGGTCAAAAGATACTGCCAATCGTGAAAACCATAGGGTGCCGAATGACCGAAATTACCGCCCAATAGCGGTAACTGCCCTGCTCGCGCATCGTTCATATACGGCGCAATATCCAGAAAATTTTCGCCGACCCACCATAACGCGACCGATGCGCCGAACGGATCGCGAGTTTTGACCAATAACACGCCCGTGCAAATCGACGGCATTAACAGCTGTCCCAGCGTTCCGCCTAATGAAGTAATAAATGTGCCGAACGGCCTGAAAATAATATGTCCCGCCTCATGAAAAGGCAGATTGACCAGATGCAAAAAAGAGTTTCCAACCGCATTGCTTTCGATAGATGGGCTTATAAGCTGCCAGCTCCAAATAACGAGACCCGCCAAAATAATCGCCCTGCCTATAAAATCAGCCAACGTGGTTTGTTGCGTCTCGTGAAACAGAAATTGCGTCAGCGGCTGGGCTTCATCGTCTTCATAAAGCGTCACAATGGGCGGCTGAACATCCTGTCGAGCCGACTGTTCAGGATGATATTTCAGATACTTCTCGAATACGATGCCGCAATGAGGACAAATTTCACTTTGTACATGCAGCTCATTCAGGCATTTAGGACAGTTCATGGATTCTTTGATACGTTAAGATTAAACAGATCATTCCGGTGTAATCGTTCGTGGCGAAAAAACGCCCTTAAGAGTTCCTGTGGTATATTTTATCGGCGATTCGTTCAGCTTAAGATTTTAACCCCTTACACCCGTTTTCAGGAGATAACATGCCGAAACCCGTCACCCCTTTGTTGGCAGCCGATATTTTAATCGAACTGATCGACCAACCCGACCGGCCGTTTGTGCTGATCGAACGCGCCTATCCGCCTTACGGCTGGGCAGTGCCGGGCGGTTTTGTCGATGTTGGCGAAACCGTTGAACATGCGGCGATTCGCGAAGCCAAGGAAGAAACCTGCCTGGATATTACCCTGACCGCTTTGCTGGGCATCTACTCCAATCCCGAACGCGACTCCCGCAATCATACCGTCACCGCCGTCTATATTGCCGAGGCCACCGGCATGCCGCGGGCCGCGGATGATGCAAAAAATTTCGGCCTTTTTACCTTTGATAATCTTCCCGCCGTGCTGGCATTCGACCATGCCCAGGTTGTGGAAGATTATAAAAATTACCGGATGACTGGAAAAGTTACGCCATTGCGGGTGTAATAACTAAAAAAGCCTTTGTCCACGAAAAGCACGAAAAAGTCTTAAAAATTTCGGAGTTCAAAGCTCCCGCTCCTCGGCAACTGCTCCTGCGTTGCTCTACCTCCTGCATCCATGCAGTCGTGCTCACGCCCCTTACCTACATAATCCACAGGGATGTGGTGAATGCAGATATTGCAGGAGCAAATATCTGTCCATGTAGGCAAAGCTGGCTTTGAATGATTTACAAGTACAAGGCCAGCCTTGTACTCCAGTAATACACGAAGCTTATCTTGATCCATTTTTCGTGCCTTTCGTGCTTTTCGTGGACCGCGTTTAAATCAGTCCTCCATCACCGGCGGACAGCTGCAAAACACATGCCGGTCGCCATAAACATTGTCGATACGGCCGACCGGCGGCCAGTATTTATCATCATGCTGGTCGTTATTAGGAAAAAACGCCTGTTGTTTTGAATAGGGAAGATTCCATTCCTCCAACAATAAGCGATGAGTATGCGGCGCATTATGCAGCAAGTTGTTTTCAGCATCGGCAGCGCCGGTTTCTATGGCCTTGATTTCCTCACGGATAGCGATTAACGCTGCACAAAAACGGTCAATCTCGGCTTTGTCTTCGCTTTCGGTAGGCTCTATCATCAAGGTGTCGGCGACCGGGAATGACACGGTGGGCGCATGAAAACCATAGTCGATCAGGCGTTTGGCAATGTCTTCGACGGTGACATTGCAGGTCTTTTTAAAGGTATGGCAATCGATAATGCATTCATGCGCGACCCAGCCGTTTTTGCCGGTATATAAAATCGGGTAATACGGCGCTAAACGTTTGGCGATGTAATTGGCGTTCAGGATCGCGGTCAATGTCGCGCGTTTTAAACCGGCTGCGCCCATCATCGCGATATACGCCCAGGAAATAGTGTAGATGCTGGCCGATCCCCACGGTGCGGCGGACACCGCGCCGATAGTGCCGTGCTCGCCTTTGGCCGGGTTGACCCCTTCAACAACCGGATGGTCGGGCAGGAACGGTGCCAAATGCGCGCCCACGCCTATCGGGCCGACGCCGGGACCTCCGCCGCCATGCGGAATGCAGAAGGTTTTATGCAGATTAAGATGGGCGACATCGGCGCCGATTTTGCCGGGACGGCTCAAGCCTACCAGCGCATTAAAGTTGGCGCCGTCCAGGTAAACCTGTCCGCCGTGCTGGTGGATCAGGTCGCAGATTTCCCGAAACGCCTGTTCGAACACGCCATGCGTGGACGGATAGGTGATCATCAATGCGGCCAAGGTGTGTTGATATTCAACCACTTTGGCGCGCAAATCATCCAGGCTGACGTTACCGTTGTCATCGCAGGCGACCACCACGACTTTAAGCCCGGCCATCGTAGCACTGGCCGGATTGGTGCCGTGCGCGGAAGCGGGTATCAGGCAGATGTTGCGCTGCGCCTGGCCCCTGACTTCATGGTATTTGCGGATCACCAACAGACCGGTGTACTCGCCTTGGGAACCGGCATTGGGTTGCAGGGAGAAAGCATCGAAGCCGGTCAGGTCGCATAACATGTCTTCCAGCTCGGCAAACATCTGTTGGTAACCGTGAGTCTGGTACAGCGGCGCGAACGGGTGCAGCGCGTTAAATTCATAATAGGAAATAGTCTGCATTTCCGTCGCGGCGTTCAGCTTCATGGTGCAGGAACCCAGCGGTATCATCGATCGGTCCAGCGCTATGTCGCGCCGGGCCAAGCGGCGCATATAGCGCATCATTTCGGTTTCGGAATGGTAGCGGTCGAACACCGGATGTTGCAGGATTCGATCATTGCGCAACAAGGCTTCCGGGATGCATTCGCCCACTGTCGCATCCAAGCCGTTGATGTCGGGGAGATCGGCGGTGGCGGAGGCAAAAACCTGCCAGACATCCCTTAAGTTTTCCCGCGTCGTGGTTTCGTCCAATGATATGCCGATATGATCCGCATCAATCACACGCAAATTGATATTGGCTTCCGTGGCCTGGGCGGCGATGCGTTTCGCCCGGTTCGGGGTGCTGACCACCAAGGTGTCGAAATAACAATCGCTCAACACTTGATGGCCCAGTTGGGTAATGCCTGCGGCCAGGATTTGCGTGTAACGATGCACCCGACCTGCGATCAGGCGCAAGCCTTCCGCTCCATGATAGACCGCGTAAAATCCGGCGATCACCGCAAGCAGCACTTGGGATGTACAGATATTGCTGGTGGCCTTGTCCCGGCGGATATGTTGCTCTCGGGTTTGCAGCGCCATGCGCAACGCAAGCTGGCCGTGACTGTCTTTGGAGACGCCGATAATGCGACCGGGAACCGAGCGTTTGTAGTCGTCTTTGGTCGCAAAATACGCGGCATGCGGGCCGCCGTAACCCATCGGCACGCCAAAACGCTGGGAGTTGCCGACCACGATATCGACGCCGAATTCGGCAGGCGGTTTCAGCAGCACCAGCGCCAGCAAATCCGCCGCGACCGTGACCAGCGCCGATTTGGCCTGGGCGATGGCGGTGACTGCGGTCAGGTCTTTTATTTCGCCTTTACCGCCCGGATATTGCACCAGCAGCGCAAAAAAATCGTATTGCTCCAGATCGTGGAAAGGATCGGCGACGATAACCTCGTAACCCAACGAACGGGCGCGGGTCTTGATCACCGCGATGGTCTGCGGGTGACAGTCCTGATCCACGACTATGCTGTTGGCTGTGCTTTTGGACAAACGCCGCGACATAGTCATCGCTTCCGCCGCCGCGGTGGCCTCATCCAGCAACGAGGCGTTGGCAAGCGCCATGCCGGTCAAATCGATAATGACCTGCTGAAAAGTGAGCAGCGCTTCCAGCCGCCCCTGGCTGACTTCGGCCTGATAAGGCGTGTAAGCCGTATACCAGGCGGGATTTTCCAGCACATTGCGCTTGATCACCGCAGGCATGATGGTGTCGTAATAACCCATGCCGATCATTGAGGTGAACACTTTATTGCGTTCGCGCATTTTGCGCAGATGCTTGATCACGGCGCGTTCGCTGACCGTTTCGGTCAGTTTTAACGGTTCATGATTCAGGATATTGGCCGGAATGGCCAGCTCGATAATATCTTCCAGTTCGCTGATGCCCAGCTCTGTCAGCATGTCTTGGGTCTGCTGCGGATTGGGGCCGATGTGGCGGTTGATGAAATTACCGCGCATTTCCAGTTGAGCTAAACCAGGGCGAGATGTAGTCATGATGGGTAACCACTCAGCGTTAGAAAAATAGAATTCAGGGAAAAGCTATTGTCCACGAAAAACGCGGAAAAAAATATACGTCCAAAGGTCAAGACCGGCCCGCCACTCTGCCGGAGTCTGGTTTTTTCGCCTTGCGCCCTTCGCCCTTCGCCTATCTATCTATAGTAGCGATGAGGGATAAAAGGCAATGGAGTCAGGGTGACTGTAATCCGGTGGTCGCGAACCATGGTGTATAGCGGACTACCCAAGTCAACGGTATACGGATCAAGCATCGCCATAGCAATCGGCTGGTCCAGGCAGGGAGAAAAACTGCCGCTGGTCACATAGCCTACGGCGATACCTTCACTGTTACAAATTACACTGCCTTCCCGCACCGGTATTTTGCTATCGATCAGCAACCCGACGCGGATTTTTTCCGATCCGTGTTGCAACTGAGCCAGAATTTTTTCGGCTCCGGGGAAGTTATTATCGGCTTTTTTAATCAGCCACTGGAGACCTGCCTCTACCGGCGTAATCGACTCATTAAGTTCATGGCCGTACAGGCATAGGCCCGCTTCCAGGCGCAAGGTATCCCTGGCCGCCAAACCTATGGGTTCTACATCGTCTTCGGCCAGCAACAGACGGGCGAGTTGTTCCGCATAATGATGGCCTACCGAGATTTCAAAACCGTCTTCGCCGGTATAGCCGCTACGGCTGACGTTGCATTTTATGCCCTTGATGTTTGTTCCACAGGCTTGCATAAAGGAAAGTTCGGCGGCTTGTGCCGAAAACTTTTCCATGATCGATGCGGCGGCAGGACCTTGCAAAGCAAATAAAGCCTGACTGGTCAGTTCATTAAAACAACACCGCCCCCCTAAATGGCTATACAGATGCTTAAAGTCTTTGTCTTTGCAGGCAGCATTCACAACAATCATCAAACCCGTATCGATACGGGTAATGATGATGTCGTCCATAATCCCGCCATCGCTGTTGGTTAATACCGTGTATTTCTGATCGCCGGATTTAAGCCCTGAAATGTCGCTGGGTATCAGTTGCCCAAGTTCAGGAACCGCGTCATCGCCGAGAATCAGGCACTGCCCCATGTGCGAAATGTCGAAGAAACCTGCGTGGCTGCGGCAGTGCAGATGTTCATGCAGCGTACCATTACCGTATTGCACCGGCATAAGGTAGCCGGCAAACGGCACCATCCTGGCGCCCAGCTCAAGATGCAGATTGTAAAGCGGCGTTTGTTTTAACATGGAATATTTGTCTTCGCGTGTGAGCAAGGCTGTAGTTTAGCCATTTGTTCGATTATTTACCACGAACAGCGTGAAGATCATGAAGAAAAAATATAACGGCAAGAGCGCACGGCTAACATGGATTGCACGAGATTCCATCCAAACTCTCCGTCGCTTACTTGTTTTAGTTTTTTAGATTAAAGCCATAGCTTGTATAATCTCCGCTTTGTTTCGGCTAGTTATCTTGCTGCACTCACTTCTTATTTAAAATCTCAGAGAACTCTATGGCGCTGTATTGTGGAATCGTTGGCTTACCCAATGTTGGAAAATCGACCTTATTTAATGCATTAACCCGTGCGAAAATCGCGGCCGAAAATTACCCCTTCTGCACTATCGACCCCAATGTAGGCGTAGTTCCCGTGCCTGACAGCCGAATGGACAAGCTGGCGGAAATCGTAAAACCCGAGCGCATGTTGCCTACCACGATTGAATTTGTAGACATCGCAGGACTCGTTGCAGGCGCATCGAAAGGCGAGGGCTTGGGCAACCAGTTTTTAGCCAATATTCGCGAGACGGATGCCATTGCCCATGTGGTGCGCTGCTTTCAGGATGATAACGTCATCCATGTCGCCGGAAAAATCGATCCACTCTCCGACATCGAAGTCATTAACACGGAATTGGCCTTGGCCGATATGGCTTCCGTTGAAAAAGCCTTGCTGCGTGCGAGCAAGGCGGCCAGAACCGGCAACAAAGACGAACAGGCCAAAAAAGATGTGCTGGAAAAGGTTTTCAAGCAACTGGATTCGGGCGAACCTGCGCGAACCCTGCCGTTAACCGAGGATGAAAAAGCCCTGATCAGGGACCTGTGCCTGATGACGCTCAAACCGGCCATGTACATTGCCAATGTGCAGGATGACGGTTTCGAAAACAATCCATTGCTGGATAAAGTGCAAGCGCTGGCCGAAAAAGAAGGCGCCATGGTCGTACCGATCTGCGCAGCCATAGAAGCGGAAATAGCTCAGCTGGACGAGGAAGAAAAGAAAGAATTCCTGGACGATCTCGGCTTGGAAGAACCCGGCTTAAATCGTGTTGTTAGAGCCGGATATAAACTGCTGAACCTCGCGACTTATTTTACTGCCGGAGTAAAAGAAGTCAGGGCCTGGACTATTCCGGTCGGAGCGACCGCGCCCCAGGCAGCCGGTGTCATTCACAGCGACTTTGAAAAAGGCTTTATTCGCGCCGAAGTCATTGCCTACCAGGATTTCATCGACTATAAAGGCGAACAGGGCGCCAAAGACGCCGGTAAATGGCGGCTTGAAGGCAAAGACTACATCGTTAAAGACGGCGACGTAGTGCATTTCAGATTCAACGTTTGACAAAGTAAGAGCGGGTACTTATAATTCCCGCTCTTTAAAAGACCTGTTTAAATGGCGATGTAGCTCAGCTGGTTAGAGCACGGGATTCATAACCCCGGGGTCGGTGGTTCAAGTCCACCTATCGCCACCATACAAATCAAGCGCTTAGGTTAAAACCAAGTGCTTTTTTTATGCCTGAAATAAAAATTATCCTAATTCTGTCCCCTTTCTAAAAAAAGTCGCAACGACTGCCAATCGCCACACACACAAATTCCGAATCACTTGCGCATCATCCGCAAATCGTCCGGTCGGCTCAATTCAGTGGCGACCAGTGGGTAGACAGAGCCGTCCACGGCCGTGCAACACACTCGTCCGTGTGAGTATCGCCTCAACTCTCGTCACAGAGTTAAACCCTATCCCCTTTCGTAGCTTGGCACCCAAATGTGCGCGGCATTCTTCATAACGTAGAGGATTGAGCTGGCCCCCTCTCGCATAATGTAAGTTAAAAACGCTGTTAGGCGATGATCTCTAAACTCCAAAATGTATTGTTTCCCCATAAAATTCGCGTTACGCTACATGCCCCTGAGCTTGCTCTATAGGGCTGCGCCGATCTGCTGTTGGATTTATTGGATTTTGAGTTATCTGGAAAACACACATGAAGGAAGTTGTTGCCCGCTTTGCATCCCTATCGCCCGCAAAGCAGGCTCTTTTACAAAAGGCACAAAAAGCTACCGGCTCCATCGGCCTGAAGGAAGAACCGATCCCCCCCCGGTCTGCCGGCGAAGCGCATCCCCCGCTGTCTTTTGCTCAACAGCGCTTGTGGTTCTTAGACCAGCTGGAAGGACCTAGCGCCACTTACAACATGCCTAACGCCGTCCGTTTGGATGGCCGCCTTGATCTGTCCGCTTTCGAAGCTGTCTTCCAGGAAATCGTCCGCCGCCATGAAGTGTTGCGAACTAATTTCATCCAACAAAATAGCCGCCCGGTACAGCTTATCCATGCCGAGATTGATTGCCGCATTCCAGTCGTTGACTTGCAAAACCTGCCTGAGGCGCAGCGGGAAAGCGCATTCGACCGGTTGGCGGAGCAGGAAGCGAGACGCCCTTTCGATCTGGCCCAGGACCGGCTGCTACGCCTGAGCCTGGTCCGTCTGGCGGCTGATCGACACATCCTGCTGATCAACATCCACCACATCGTTTCCGACGGCTGGTCGAACGGCAATGTACTGCTGCGCGAAGTCTTGGCCTTATACGAGGCGTTCTCTGAGGATAAGCCCTCGCCGCTGACTCCGCTGCCCATCCAATACGCCGACTTCGCCTGCTGGCAGCGCGAATGGTTAAGCGGCCCACGATTGGACAACCAAATCGCCTACTGGCAAAAACAACTGTCCGGCATTCCGGCTCTGCTGGAACTGCCTACGGATCGGCCGCGCCCGCCGATACAAACTTTTACCGGCAGCACCCGCTATTTTACCCTTGAGACCGAGTTACTGACGCAGCTTAAAGCCCTGAGCCAAGCCGCCGGCGCCACCTTGTTCATGACCCTGCAAGCCGGTTTCGCCGCGCTGCTGGCCCGTTACAGCCGCCAAGAAACTGTGGTAGTCGGTTCGCCGATCGCCAACCGTAATCGTAAAGAGCTGGAACCCCTGATGGGCTTTTTCGTCAATACGCTGGTGCTGCGTACTGAATTTACAGACAGCCTCACCGGGCATGAGTTACTGGCTCAAGTGCGTCACACCTGTCTGGAAGCCTACCGCCATCAGGATGTACCGTTCGAGCGTTTGGTCGAAGCCATTAAACCTGAGCGCAACTTGAGCTTCTCCACGTTATTCCAGGTCATGTTCATTCTGCAAAACCAGAACGAACAAACAGCCGACCTGCATATCGGCGACTTGCGCATGTCCACCATCCCCCAAGCGGCGGCCTCGTCGATGTTCGACATGACCCTCAAACTGGAGGAGCAGAACGGAGCATTGCTGGGAGAATTCGAATACAACACCGACCTGTTCGATGCGGCCACTATCGAGCGCTTCGTCGCCCACTTCCGCACGCTGCTGACCGGCATCGCCACTCATCCCGATTGTCCGGTGGCGCAACTTCCGCTGCTGGATCAAACCGGACGCCAACAACTGCTGCTAGACTGGAACGTCACCCGACACGACTATCCGCTCGAACAAACAGTCTACCGTTTGTTCGAGCAACAGGCCCGGCAACACCCCGATCGCATCGCGTTGCTGTGGGAAGGCGAACAACTGAGCTACGGCCAATTGAATGCACGGGCCGATCTGCTGGCCGGCTACCTGTGCAAGCTGGGCGCAACGACGGAAACCCTGATCGGTCTGTGTGTTGAGCGCTCCATGGATATGGTGGTGGGTTTGCTGGGCATTATGAAGACCGGGGCAGCTTATGTACCGCTAGACCCGGCCTATCCGAAAGACCGCCTGAACGCGATGATCGCCAGTTCCGGCCTTTCGCTGTTATTGACGCAGCAAACCGCTGCATCGGCCCTGCCCGCTTGCGCTGCCCGCCTGGTTTTCCTGGACAGCGATTGGCCCGCCATTGCCGCAACGCGCCACCCCATTACCACCGGCCCGGCATGCACTGACAGCTTGGCCTATGTGATCTACACCTCCGGCTCCACCGGCCAGCCCAAAGGCGTGCAGATTTCCCACCGGGCCTTGCTCAATTTCTTGCTGAGCATGAGCAAACAACCCGGCCTCAGCGCTGATGAAACCCTGCTGGCGGTCACGACTATTTCTTTCGACATTGCCACGTTGGAGCTGTATTTGCCGCTGATCATCGGAGCGCGCATCGCTCTGGTATCACGGGAAACGGCAGCGGATGGCTTTGCGCTGCTGGAGGCAATCAACAGCTCGCAAGCGACGGTCATGCAGGCCACTCCGGCGACTTGGCGGCTGTTGTTCGCCACCGACGGGCGCGGCGCGCTACCGCTACGCCGGATTTTCTGCGGTGGCGAAGCCCTGACCGGGGAGCTCGCCGACCAGCTTTTGAACACCGGCGCAGAGGTATGGAACCTGTACGGGCCGACCGAAACCACCGTCTGGTCGACAGCCAGCCGGGTGCTGCCGCAACAAGACGGCGGCGAAATCGGCAAGAGCGCCAGCGCCTCGATCGGTCGACCGATTGCCAACACCCAGACTTACATAGTGGATAGCTTTTTCCATCCTGTCCCGGTTGGCATTCCCGGCGAACTGCACATCGGCGGAGACGGGCTAAGCCGCGGTTATCTGGGCCAAGCGGCGATGACCGCCGAACGTTTTCTGCCCGATCCTTTCGCCGCCACGCCCGGCGCTCGGGTTTACAAAACCGGGGACTTGGTACGTTTTCTCAACAGCGGCCAAATCGCCTTTTTGGGCCGGGTCGATCACCAAGTCAAGATTCGCGGTTTCCGCATTGAGCTGGGCGAAATCGAAGCGGTACTCAGCCGCCATCCGGCGGTGCGCAATGCGGTAGCGGTATGCCGGGAAGACCGCGCCGATCAGCAACAGTTGCTGGCTTACGTGGAGGCCGATCCCGACTGGCAAGAAGAAGCCCCCGATACAACCTTAGGCGATGTCCTGATTGAAAAATGGCAAACGGTTTGGGATCAAACCTATCGCACCGCGCAACCCGCTGTCGTGGATGATTTCGACACCAGCGGCTGGCTAAGCAGTTACACCGGCAAACCGATCCCCGACTCGGAAATGCAGGCCTGGGTGGACGGCACGGTCGCGCGCATTCTGGCCTTGCAACCTTCCCGTGTCATGGAAATCGGCTGCGGCACCGGCTTATTGCTGTCGCGTATTGCACCCAAGGTGCAAGCTTATGTTGGCGTGGATTTTTCCGCGGCAGTGCTGGAACGCCTGCACCAAAAAAACCAAATCTGGGGCTTAAGCGGGATACAACTGCTTCGGCGGGAAGCGGACCGGTTTTCCCCGGATGAAGCGCAAAGCTTCGATACGATCATCATCAATTCGGTTATCCAGTATTTTCCCGGCCTGGATTATCTGCTGACGGTGCTGGAAGGAGCGGTCAACTCGATCAGCGACGGCGGCCGCCTGT
Organism: Methylobacter tundripaludum SV96; assembly: GCF_000190755.2. Lineage (GTDB taxonomy): Bacteria > Pseudomonadota > Gammaproteobacteria > Methylococcales > Methylomonadaceae > Methylobacter_A > Methylobacter_A tundripaludum. The sequence continues at coordinate 702,379 of NZ_JH109153.1, forward strand.
TTCTCGGCGATTTACGCACCCTGCCGTTACTGGAGCTTCAGCACGCCTCGGTGCAATTCCATCAAGCCGATGCCGCCTGCACCTGCGAGGAATTGAGCCGCCGCGTGGCGGGCCAAACCGAACGCGAAGAAGAACTGCTGCTGGACCCGCGTTTCTTTTCCGCGCTGCAAACCCGGCTGCCGCGCATCAGCGCCGTTGAGTTTTTCCTGAAACCCGGAACAGCTGCCAATGAAATGATTAAGTTCCGCTACGATGCGGTGCTGCGTATTGGTGCTGTAACGCCTGCGCCTAGCCTCGATACGCAAAGCCTGGATGCAGGAAAAGACGCCTTAAACTTGGAAGACTTGCGGGAAAAATTATCCGCACAGCCCGAAACCCTGCTCGTCAAAAACCTGCCGAACCGGCGTCTTTCAGAGGATGCGCGGATACTGGAATGGCTGCGTAGCGGTTCCAGTCCCGGCACAGTCGGCGAAATGCGCGCGCAGTTGCAGCATGAGCCGCCGCTGGGCGTCGATCCTGATGCACTATGCAAGCTCGGCGAATCGCTTGACTATACGGTCGCTCTCGGTTGGGCCGAAGATGAACCGCAACGGCGCTTTGACGCGGTTTTTTACCGCCATAACAACCGTAACGCCGGTCGCGGCATCGCCTTTCCGGGCAACGTCCCGGCAGATCGGCTGGAACAATACATTAACGATCCGGGCAGGAACTCTCGTACACGACTGCTGGCGGCAGAACTGCGTCGCGTCCTAGAAGACCGCTTGCCCGCCTACATGGTACCCTCGGCCATCGTTTGTTTGGATAAGCTGCCCTTGACTCCGAACGGTAAAATCGACCGCCGCGCCCTCCCCGCTCCCGACATGACCGGACTCAAAGAAGACTACGTGGCGCCGCGCAATAGCGACGAACAGCGCGTGGCCGCTATCTGGTCCGAAGTCTTGGAAGTCGAGCGCATCGGCGCCAACGACAATTTTTTCAACTTGGGCGGGCATTCCCTGTTGGCGGTGCAGGTTATCTCCAAAATCCGCGATGCTTTTTCGGTCGAGCTGCCTATCCAGGCCCTGTTCGATGCGCCCACCGTAGCGCTGTTAAGCGAACGCCTGCTTGCCGACGCAGCCAATGCGCAACCCGTGTCTGCACCGATTCAAGCACTGTCTGCGGAAGAACGGGCCGCCGCGCCATTATCCTTTGCCCAGCAACGGCTATGGTTTCTCGATAAACTCGAAGGCGCCAGCGTTACTTATCATATTTCCGGCGCGGCGCGCATGACCGGCAAGCTGAACGTTACCGTGCTGGAGCGCACCTTCAGCGAAATCGTGCGCCGTCACGAAGTATTGCGCACCCGCTTTGACGAATGCGACGGCCACCCGATGCAGATTATCGTGCCGCCGGAACCCTTCCTGTTCCGCCAAGTGTCGCTGGAGCAGTTGTCCGAATCCCTGCGCGAACAGGAAATACAACATTGGCTGGCCAGCGAAAACGAACGGCCTTTCGCCCTTGCTCACGAGCCGCTGCTGCGCGTCACGCTGCTGCGCCTGGACGAAACCAGCCACCTGCTGCTGATGACCCTGCACCATATCATTTCCGATGAATGGTCGATGGGCCTGCTGCTGCAAGAAGTGGCGGATTTGTACCGCGCCTTCGGTTTAAATCAGCCTTCGCCCTTGCCCGAATTGCCGATCCAATACGCCGATTACGCTCACTGGCAACGGCAATGGCTGTCCGGGACACTGCTCTTAACCCAGTTAAGCTACTGGGCCAAACACTTGGCCGAAGCGCCCGCCCTGCTGGATTTACCGACCGACCGGCCCCGTCCGCCGGTGCAACGCTACCGTGGCCGCAGTCAGTCGTTTAGCATTGAAGCCGGGCTCGCGAATCAACTCAAGCAACTGGGACGATCCGCCGAGGCCACGCTGTTCATGACACTGCTGGGCGGCTACGGCGTGTTGCTGGCCCGCTACGCCCGCACCACCGACTTGGTCATCGGCTCGCCGATCGCCAATCGCAACCGTACCGAACTGGAACGGCTGATCGGTTTCTTCGTCAACACCCTGCCGTTGCGGCTGGATTTATCGGGCAATCCCAGCACCCGCGAGCTATTGAGCCGGATCAGGCAAACCGCGTTGGCCGCTTACGCGCATCAGGATGTGCCTTTCGAATACATCGTCGAAGAACTCCAACCGGAACGCAACCTGAGCCACGCGCCGCTGTTCCAGGTGATGTTCGTGCTGCAAAACGCCCCGGCGCCGGATATGGCCGTGGAAGACCTGCGTTTGGAAATGCTCGATTCCGCCTCGCCTGCGGCCAAATTCGACCTGACGCTCTCGATTGAAGAAGTGGCCGGGGAACTGCGCGGCGTTATCGAATACAACACCGACCTGTTCGACGAAACAACCATCTTGCGCTTCATCGCCCATTACCGCCGTTTGCTGGCCGGTATGGCCGCAGCGCCGGACAGTCCGGTCATGGCCTTGCCGCTGTTGGATGACGCCGAACAGCGGCAAATTGTGTTCGACTGGAATGCGTCTTTCGGCCTGACGACGCCACTTACCATTCAGCAAGTCTTCGAAGCGCAGGCGGCGCAAACGCCCGATAAAATCGCCTTGGCCCATGCCGGGGCGACCCTCAGTTACGCTACATTAAACCGGCTGGCCAACCGGCTGGCTCACCAACTGCGTACCCTGGGCATAGGCCCGGATGTACCGGTCGGTCTGTGCCTGGAACCGTCGTTCGAGATGATCATCGGCTTGCTGGGCATCCTCAAAGCGGGCGGCGCCTATCTGCCGCTGCTGCCGGAGACGCCGTCGGAGCGCTTGGCCTTTATCCTGGAAGAAAGCCAAGCTCCTCTGATTTTGACCCGCGCTGAACTGACCGACGCCATAGCCGATTGCGGAACGCGGGTATTGAGCATCGACGAACTGCTGGGTAACGCCGCGCCGGAAACGAATCCCAATGGGGAAACGCATCCCGACAACCTGGCCTATATCATCTATACCTCCGGCTCTACCGGTCAGCCCAAGGGCGTACAGGTGAGCCACGGCAATCTGGCCCATTCGATACAGGCTCGGCTGAAACACTACAATGCGCCTTTCACCGGCTTGCTGCTGCTGCAACCGTTTGCTTTCGATATTGCCGGCGGCGGCATTTTCTGGAGCCTGTGCCAAGGCGGCTGCCTGTTCCTTGAACCGCGCAGCCTGGCCCAAGACCCCCGGCAATTGCTGGATCGTATCGCCCAAACCCAGGTTTCCCACCTGATCCTGCTGCCGCTGCTGTACGCGCCCTTGCTGGACTTGGCGACAACGGCGCAACTGCCAAACCTTCGCGTAGTGATTGTCGGCGGCGAGCAAATGCCCGTTGAACTGGCCTCGCGCCACAGCGCAATGGCGCCTCAAGCGGCTTTGTTCAACGAATACGGACCGACCGAAACGACCATCTGGAGCAGCGCTTTCCATGTGGAAAACGACGCGCAACACAATATTATTCCGATCGGCAAACCCACCGCCCACAGCCGTCTTTACCTGCTCGACGAACAGCTCAATCCGGTGCCGGTTGGCGTCCCCGGCGAGTTGTACATCGGCGGCGAACAGGTCAGTCGCGGCTACCTTCGCCATCCGGCCTTGACCGGCGAAAAATTCATGCCCGATCCTTTTGCAGCGGCGCCGGGCGCTCGGTTGTACCGCACCGGCGATGTCGCCCGTTATCGTAGCGACGGCAATATCGAATTCCAGGGCCGCATCGACCAGCAAGTGAAAATCCGCGGTTTCAGGATCGAGCTCGGCGAAATCGAGGCGGCGCTTAAAGACCATAGCAGCATCAACGAAGCGGCGGTCGTGGTAAACGCCCAAGGCAGCAGCAAACGCTTGGTGGCTTACTTGGTTGCCCAGCCGGGCAGCGTCGGCGACAGCGAAACCTTGCGCGCTTATCTGCAAACCAAACTGTCCGATTACATGATACCTTCGGCCTTCGTGTTTCTCGACAGCCTGCCGCTCACCGCAAACGGCAAGCTCGATCAACGGGCCTTACCCGCTCCGGAACGCGACAGCCGCGAGTCGTCCTACCTGGCCCCGCGCACGCCGACCGAAACGCTGCTCGCCACCATCTGGCAGGACGTATTGGGCTTGGCGCAGGTGGGCGTTCAGGACAATTTCTTTAGCTTGGGCGGCGATTCGATCCTGAGCATCCAGATCGTCAGCCGCGCGAATCGGGCCGGTATCGGCCTGACCGTCAAACAACTGTTCCAGCACCAAACCGTTGCCGAACTGGCGCGGGTGGCCCCGGAACGGCAAGCGGTTCATGCCGAGCAGGGAACGCTGAGCGGACCGGTGACGCTGACGCCGATTCAGACCTGGTTCTTCGAAGGTGCGTCGCCGGAACCGCAGTATTTCAATCAATCCGTCCTGCTCAAGCTGGTCGCAGGACTTAACCCGGAGCACCTGGAGCGCGCCGTACACGCACTGGTCATGCATCACGACATGCTGCGCGCCCGCTTCCATTGGCAAGAAGGGCAAGTTCGAGCCGAAATTGCCGACAACGGCGCTTTTTTGCCTTTCAGCATCCATGATTATTCCGCTCTCCCGGCCGAACAACGCGCCGCCGCGCTCTCGGCGGATGCGTTGCAACAGCAAACCAGCCTGGATCTATCCGAGGGGCCGCTGTTACGGGTGATTTTTTACCGCATGGGCGACGGCCAAGCGGACCGCTTGCTGCTGATTATTCACCATCTGGTCGTGGACGGAGTTTCCTGGCGCATTCTACTCAGCGATCTCGACACCGCCCTGAACCAATTGGGCCGCGCCGAACCGGTTGCGCTGCCCGCCAAAACCACCGCTTTCCCCTATTGGAGCGAACGACTCAAGGCCTATGCCGATTCCGAACAGGCTATCGCCGAACTGGCTTATTGGCGGGAACAATCCACCACGCCGACCCGGCGGCTACCGCTGGACACCAACGCCGACCCAAGCTGCAACACCCTGGATACCGTCGAGCATGTCACGCTGGCCTTATCGGCTGAATTAACCCAGGCGCTGCTGCTGGAAACGCCGCAAGCCTACCGCAGCCAAATCAACGATGCGCTGCTGACCGCACTGCTACGCACCTTTAGCGCCTGGACCGGCGACACCGGCCTGCGTATTGTGATGGAAGGCCACGGCCGCGAGGAATTGTTCGACGATGTGGACTTGTCCCGCACCGTCGGCTGGTTTACCAGCGGCTTCCCGCTGGTGTTGCGTTATCAAGCGGGCGAAGGGATAGGCGCTTCGCTAAAACGGGTCAAAGAAACCTTGCGCAGCATCCCCAAGCACGGCATAGGCTTCGGCATACTGCGTTATCTGAACCAGGACGCCGACATTCGCGCCGCGCTGGCTGCGGATAGCGATGCGGAAGTCAGCTTTAACTATCTAGGCCGCTTCGATCAAAATGCCGGCAGCTCGGTCTTGTTAGGCGAGGCATCGGAACCCACCGGTTCTGACCAAAGCCAAATCGGCCAACGGCGTTTTGTGCTGGAAATCAACGGCATCTTGAACGAAGGCCGCTTGCAATTGACCTGGACTTACAGCAAGCGCTTGCATAACCGGCACACCGTTGAGCGCTTGGCCGAGAGCTACTTTGCCGAGCTGGAAGCCATCATCCGGCACTGCCGCAGTGAGGAAGCGGGCGGCTACACCGCATCCGACTTTCCGCTGGCCGCCGTGGACGATCCGCTGTTAAACCGGTTGTTCGGGCAGTGGCGCACCAACGTCGAGGATGCCTATCCGCTGTCGCCGATGCAACAGGGCATGCTGTTCCACAGCCTGTACGACGATGGTTCCGGGGCTTACATCATCCAGATGACCGGCAACATGACCGGTGTGTTTCAACCCGCCGCATTTCGTCAGGCTTGGCAACGGGTGCTGGATCGCCATCCGAGTTTGCGCACAGCAATACTGGCCGAAGGCAGCGCGGACCCGCTGCAAGTGGTGATCGGCCGGGTCGATCTGCCCTGGCAAGAGCTGGATTGGCGCGGCCAGTCCGCCGCCCGGCAACAGGCAAACTGGGAGGAATTGCTACGGGCGGACCGCGCCCAAGGTTTCCGTATGGACGAAGCGCCGCTGATGCGCTGCACTTTGGCTCGGCTGGAAGAAAACAGCTGGCAATTCCTCTGGAGCCATCACCACCTGCTGACCGACGGCTGGTGCCTGCCGATCCTGATGCGGGAAGTGCTGCATTTTTACAGCGCGTTCGTTAATGGCCGCGACGCTGACCTTGCCGTCCCTCGTCCGTACCGGGATTATATCGCCTGGTTGCAACAGCAGGATTTGGCGCAGGCGGAAGCCTTCTGGCGTGAAACCTTGCAAGGTTTCAGCGCTCCGACCGGCTTTGGCGTGGATCATACCCCCAGCCCGGTCGCCATAGCGGAAACCGCCGTCTACCGGGAATGCGCATTGGAATTGGATGCCGACACCAGCCGGGCGCTGCAACAGCTCGCGCAAAGCCACAGCCTGACGCTGGGCGTATTGATCCAGGGCGCTTGGGGCGTTTTATTAAGCGCTTACAGCGGCATCAGCGATGTGTTGTTCGGCGCGACCGTCTCGGGCCGTCCGCCGCAAATTGCCGATGTCGACGCGATGGTCGGCTTGTTCATCAACACCTTGCCGGTGCGCATCCAGCTGGACCCCGCGCAATCGTTGCTCGCCTATTTCACGGAGCTGCGCGATGCGCAACTGACCCGCGACGGTTACGCCTATACGCCGTTGGTGAATATCCATGCGTGCAGCGAAATACCGGCGCGCCAGCCGTTGTTTGAAAGCATCGTCGTGTTTGAAAACTATCCGATGGACGCGTCTTTGGAAGAGCAGGCCGAACTGCTCGCCATTGCTGATTTGCAGATTCAGGAACAAACCAATTTCCCGCTCACCTTAACCGCGGCTAATGCCACGCATATCCCACTCAAAATAGCTTACGACAACGCTCGTTTCGACGAGGGCAGCGTCGCGCGCATATTGGAGCATCTCGGCAACCTGTTGACCGGCTTGGTTGCCGCGCCGCAGCAAACCATTGCACAGTGGTCGGACTGCTTGATCGGTGTAGAAGAGCGCAGAAAGCTGTTGCTCGACTTAAACCAAACCCGGATAAAACGCCCCGAACACGACATGACTTTAGCCGAACTGTTTGAGGCTCAAGTCCGGCGCACACCGTTCAGCATAGCGGCGATGTTTGCCGACCAACAGCTCAGCTATGACCGGCTGAACCGGCGGGCCAACCAAGTCGCGCACCGGCTCCGTGCGCTAGGCGTTGGGCCCGGCGTATTGGTCGCGCTGTGCATGGAACGCTCGCTGAACATGCTGGTCGGGCTGTTGGGCATCCAAAAAGCCGGCGGCGCTTATGTGCCGCTGGACCCCGGTTATCCGGCGCAACGGCTGGCCTTTATGCTGGAAGACGGCCAGGTGCCTGTCATCCTCACCCAACAGAATTTGCTGGCGACTTTGCCTGAGACCGGCGCGCAACGGGTCTGCCTGGACGAAAACGGCGGGGATGCGGCAGGTTTCAGCGAAGCCAACCCGGTTCGCCTGTCCGGGCCGGAACACTTAGCCTATGTGATCTATACCTCCGGCTCCACCGGCAAGCCCAAGGGCGTGCAGATTAGCCAAGGGGCGTTAGTCAATTTCCTGATGGCGATGGCGGAAAAGCCGGGCTTGACCGAGAGCGATATTCTGCTGGGCGTGACCACCATATCCTTCGATATTGCGGGCCTGGAGTTGTATTTGCCGCTGCTGGTCGGCGCCAAGTTGGCCTTGGTCAGCCGCGAAACCGCCACAGACGGCTACAGCCTATTGACGGAGATGCAGCGGGTTGGCGCTACGCTGATGCAGGCCACGCCCATCACTTGGCGTTTATTACTGGAAGCCGGTTGGCAAGGCGCGCCCTTACAGCGGGCATTGTGCGGCGGCGAAGGCTTCCCGCAGGATTTGGCTAGCCGCATGCGCCAGACCGGCGTCGAAGTGTGGAATCTGTACGGTCCGACCGAAACCACCATCTGGTCGTCGGCCCATCCGGTCTCAGGACAAAACCACGGCGAAGCGCACGAGTCGATCGGCCGCCCGATCGACAACACCCGCCTGTACATAGTGGATCGCGGTTACCGGCTGACGCCGATAGGCGTACCCGGCGAACTGCTGATCGGCGGCGACGGACTGGCGCAAGGTTATTTCGGCCGTCCCGGCTTGACCGCGGAAAAGTTCATCCCCGATCCTTTCGGTAACCAGCCGGGCAGCCGCGTGTACCGCACCGGCGACCAGGTCCGTTACCGCGAGGACGGCAACCTGAGCTGTCTGGGCCGTATCGACCATCAGATAAAAATTCGGGGCTTCCGCATTGAACTGGGCGAAATCGAAGCGTTGCTCAACCAGCATGCCGAGGTAAAACAGGCGGTGGTGAGCGTCTGGGAAGCGGGAGCCGACGATAAGCGGCTGATCGCCTACGTACTGGCGGAACCCGGCGCTACCTTGGACGCGGACACCTTGCGCACCGCGTTACGGGAGCAGTTGCCGGCCTACATGGTGCCTTCCGACTGGCTGTTCCCGGACAGCTTCCCGCTCACGCCGAACGGCAAGCTGGATCGCGCCGCCCTGCCCGCGCCCAACCGTCAACAACGAGCCGCGTACACAGCGCCCAGCACGCCGACCGGTGCAAAGCTGGCCGAACTGATGGCCGAGGTTTTGTCCGTGGAACGGGTCAGCGCCGACGACGATTTCTTCGATCTGGGCGGGCATTCGCTGCTGGCGGCAAAGCTGGTTACCCGCATCGCGCAGGCGTTTCAACTCAGCGTGCCGCTGCCGGTGCTGTTTCAAAAACCAACCATAGAGCAATTGGCCGACTATATCGACACCACCTTATGGGCGGCACAGCAAGGCGCGGCCCCTGAAACCACGTTACAGGATGACGAAGAGGAATTTAGACTGTGAAATCCATTGATGCACTGATGTCCCGGCTGCGCGAATTAAATATCAAACTCTGGCTGGACGGCGACCAATTAGGTTGCCGTGCGCCCAAAGGGGTTATGAACGCAGAACTGGCCGCAGAATTATCCGCGCACAAAGCCGACATCCTGCGCTATCTGCATCAAGCGGAAGCGTCAACCGCATCCCAACAAAACAGCATCCCCGCCGCCCCGCGCAATCAGCTTTTGCCGCTGTCCTTCGGCCAACAACGCTTGTGGTTTCTGGAGCAACTAGAAGGCCCTTCGGCGACCTATAACATGCCCCTCGCCATGCGCCTGGAAGGGACGCTGGGCGTGGCGGCGCTGGAAAAGGCCCTGAGCGAAATCATCCGGCGGCATGAGGCGCTGCGAGCCAACTTCAAGATAGAGGACGAACAAGCCGTCATCCGCATTCGCGAAACGGCGGAATGCCCGCTGACTGTCGTCGCGGCAAAAGAGTCAGGGACTGGAGAAGAACAACGCTGGATTCAGCAGGAAGCCCGGCGCTGTTTCGATCTCGCCAACGATCCGCTGGTGCATGCCACCCTGGTGCAATGGACCGATAGCTCGCAGCTGTTTCTACTGACCATGCACCACATCGTTTCCGACGGCTGGTCCTTAGGTATTTTCCTCCGTGAATTGGCCGCCCTCTACGAGGCATTCAGCAACGGCTTACCGTCGCCGCTGCCGGAGCTGTCTATCCAGTACGCCGATTATGCCCACTGGCAACGCCAACGCTTGCAAGGCAAGGTCCTTGACCAACTGCTCGATTATTGGCGCCAGCAGTTGTCCGGTGCGCCGGAACTGCTGGCGTTGCCGACCGACCGGCCCAGGCCGCCGATCCAAACCTATCATGGCCGCAGCCTGAACGCTAAGCTGGACGCCGATTTAAGCAAACGTCTGCAAACCCTGAGCCAAACGACGGGCGGCACCTTGTTTATGACCCTGTTGTCCGGTTTCGCGCTGCTGCTGTCCCGCTACAGCGGCCAGGAAGACATCGTTATCGGTACCCCGGTCGCCAATCGCAACCATACCGATATTGAGCCGCTGATCGGCTTATTCATCAATACCCTCGCGCTGCGCCTGGACCTGTCGGGCAATCCGTCCGCGCAGGAACTGCTGGCAAAAGTACGAAACACCTGCTTGGAGGCTTATGAACACCAGGACGTGCCCTTCGAACAACTGGTCGAGGAGTTAAAACCGCCGCGCAGTCTCAGCTACGCGCCGCTGTTCCAAGTGTCGTTCGATCTGCAAAATACCTCGATGGATGCGATCGTCATGCCCGGCCTGAGTCTCTGTCCGGTGGAACAGGAAGCGGTGGCGGCCAAATTCGACCTGAGCCTATCCGTGGAGGAAACCGCTACAGAACTGTTGACGGTGTGGAATTACAATCCCGACCTGTTCGATGAGGCCACCATCGTGCGCATGATGAACCATTACCGCATGCTGCTGGAGGGCATGGTTGCCGAACAGGCTGCTTGCCTAGGCGAATTGCCATTATTGGATGAGCGGGAACGCCAACAAATCTTGTATGCCGCCAACGCCACCGCACAAAGTTACCCTGCTGCGCACAGTTTTCTCGACTTGTTCGAGGCGCAAGCGCAGGCAACGCCGGACCGTATTGCACTGAGTTTTGCCGATCAGTCGCTCAGCTACCGGCAATTGTATCGACGCGTCCGGCAGCTGGCCTCCGCGTTACAGATGCTGGGAGTCGGCCCCGAAGTGCTGGTCGCCCTGTGCGTGGAACGCTCCGTGGACATGGTCGTCGGCCTGTTGGGCATCATGCGGGCGGGCGGCGCTTATATTCCGCTGGATCCCGGCTATCCGCCGGAACGACTAGCCTGTGTTCTCGACGATGCGCGTCCCTTGCTGTTGCTTACGCAGGAACGGCTGGAAGCCGCTCTACCGGCAAGCGGCGCACGAGTGATTTGTCTGGACCGCGACCGGGAAATGTTGGCGGACTTGGCGCAGCAAAACCCGCACGGCCCGGTGCCGCCCGCCGGATCAAACGCCGCCTACGTGATTTTTACCTCCGGTTCTACCGGCAGGCCCAAAGGCGTTCAAATCCAGCATCGGGCGCTGCTGAACTTCCTCGTCTCGATGCAGCGCGAACCCGGCCTAAGCGAGCAGAACGCACTGCTGGCGGTAACCACCATATCGTTCGATATTGCCGCACTGGAAATCTATCTGCCGCTGATTAGCGGCGCGCATTTGGTATTGGCCGACCGCGAAACCGCGCTGGACGGCAGGCAATTGCAAGCGACCCTGCAAAGCCATCGCATTACCCATATGCAGGCCACCCCGGCCACTTGGCGGGTATTGCTCGAATCGGATTGGCAGCCGCGCACACCGTTCTGTGTGCTGTGCGGCGGCGAAGCCCTGCCGGTGGATCTGGCCAGGCAACTGCTGCAAAAAGGCGTACGCCTGTGGAATCTTTACGGCCCCACCGAAACCACAATTTGGTCGTCGGCTCGCGAAGTGGTATCAGCCGATCCAAGCAAAGAGGGCGTCGAAGCGATTGGCCGCCCGATACAAAACACCCAGATCTACATTCTGGACAAATACAATCACCCGCTGCCGATAGGCGTTGCCGGCGAACTGCACATCGGCGGCGACGGCCTGGCGCGCGGCTACCTCTACCGGCCCGACCTGACCGCCGACAGCTATCGGCCCGACGCGTTTTCAGACCGGGCCGGAGCGCGCCTGTACCGCACCGGCGACCTCGCCCGTCGCTTGGCCGACGGGACCATCGACTTTTTGGGCCGCATCGACCATCAGGTCAAAATCCGCGGCTATCGCATTGAGCTGGGCGACATCGAAGCAGCGCTACGCCAACAACCGGGCATCAAACAAGCCATCGTCCTGGCGCGCGAAGACCTACCCGGCGACAAACGTCTGGTCGCCTATTTGCTGGCCACGATAGAACCGGCTCCCAGCACCGATGAACTGCGCACCCGCCTGAAAACAGGCCTTCCAGACTATATGCTGCCCGCTGCGTTTGTCTTTCTGGACGCGATGCCGCTAACGCCCAACGGCAAGGTCAACCGCAACGCGCTGCCTGCCCCGGACTTGGCCCGGCCGGAATTGAACGCGGGCTTTGCCGCACCGCGCAACGAACTGGAAAACAGCATTGCCGAAATTTGGCGGCAGGCGTTACGGCTGGAACACGTCGGCATCGACGATAATTTTTTCGATCTGGGCGGCCACTCGCTACTGCTCACCCGCGTCTATGAGTCTTTACGCAAGCAGGTCAGCGAACCGTTTGCGCTGATTACCTTGTTTCAGCACCCGACCATCCGCAGCCTCGCAGCCCGGCTCGCTCAAGACGAAATACCGACTCCGATCCGCATCAGGGCCAATACGTCACGCAACGCCGATTCCAGCGACGAAATCGCCATCATCGGCTTGACCGGCCGCTTTCCGGGCGCGGACGATTTAGAGACTTTCTGGGACAACCTGCGTGAAGGGCGCGAATCGATCCGCTTTTTCACCGACGAGGAACTGCTCGATTCCGGCATCGAAGCCGAATTAATCGCCCTGCCCAATTACGTGCGCGCCAACGGCATGCTGTCCGATGTCGCCGGTTTCGATGCGGCTTTCTTCGGCTATACGCCGACCGAAGCCGAAATCATCGATCCCCAACACCGGCTGTTTTTGGAAAATGCGTGGCATACGCTGGAACATGCCGGTTACGGTGCGTACACCCGCGATACCGCCATCGGCGTTTTTGCCGGTTGCAGCCATAACGGCTATTTGCTCCGCAATTTGATGCCCCATTTATACACCAGCGACGCCCACTCCATTTATCAAGTCATGCTCGGGAGCGACAAGGACTTTTTATCCACTCGCGTCTCTTATGCGCTGGATTTAACAGGCCCGAGCGTCAGCGTCCAGACCGCCTGTTCCACCTCGCTGGTTGCCATCCACATGGCTTGCCGCAGCCTGCTGGACGGCGAGTGCGACATGGCCTTGGCGGGCGGCGTGGGTTTAAAGATTCCGCAAAAATCCGGCTATGTGCATCAGGAGGGCATGATTAACTCGCCCGACGGCCGCTGCCGCGCTTTCGACGCGGGCGCCAACGGCACCACCTGGGGCAGCGGCCTAGGGATTGTGCTGTTGAAGCCGCTGCATGCGGCCTTGGCCGACCGCGACACGATTCATGCGGTCATTAAAGCGTCGGCCATCAATAACGATGGCGCGCTTAAAATCGGTTATACCGCTCCCGGCGTCGAAGGCCAGGCGGAAGTCGTCGCCAATGCCCAAGCGCGGGCCAAAGTGGCCCCGGACAGCATTTCCTATATCGAAACCCACGGCACCGGTACGCATTTGGGCGACCTGATCGAAATCGCCGCGCTCACCCAAGCGTTTCGTGCGGGAACCGACAAAAACCGGTTTTGTGCGCTGGGTGCGGTAAAAACCAACATCGGCCATTTGGATGCCGCAGCGGGAGTCGCCGGTCTTTGCAAAACCGTGCTCGCCCTCCAACACCGGCAAATTCCGCCGACGCTTCATTTTGAACGGCCCAACCCGGAAATCGATTTCGAAAACAGCCCGTTTTACGTCAATGACCGGCTGCGCGACTGGCCCAGCAATGGCGCACCCCGGCGCGCAGGCGTCAGTTCGTTCGGCATCGGCGGCACCAATGCCCATTTGATCGTCGAAGAAGCGCCCGAACCTTCGGCCTCATTATCGGCCCGACCCTGGCAGGTGCTGGTTCTTTCGGCCCGCAGCCATAACGCCGTAGACAACCTGCGGACCAGTCTGGTCGCTCATTTGCAAGAACACGCTGACCTTAACCTGGCCGATGCGGCTTATACGCTAGGCCTGGGGCGTCGGCAGTTCGCCCACCGCATTGCCGTGGTTTGCCGCGACCGGCAAGATGCGGTCACTGCGCTCCAGACCCCTGAGCGCTACAGGTTGGGGCATATCCCCAAGACCCAAACGGAAGACCGCAGCGTCGCCTTCCTGTTTCCGGGCCAAGGCAGCCAATATGTCGCTATGGGTGCCGATCTTTACCGCACCGAACCGGTGTTTCGCGAACACATCGATTACTGCGCCGAACGGCTAATCGACGAGTTGGGGCTGGATCTGCGGCACATCCTCTATCCCGCAGCGGATAACGCGGAGCAAGCCGCGATCCAATTGGAACAAACCTGGCTGACCCAACCGGCCTTGTTCGTTACCGAATATGCGTTAGCCAGACTTTGGATGTCATGGGGCGTAAAGCCCGGCGCAATGATCGGACACAGCCTGGGAGAATACGTGGCCGCCTGTTTAGCCGATGTATTCGACCTGGACACCGCCCTGATCTTGGTCGCCCGCAGAGGCCGTGCGATCTGGGAACAGCCGCAGGGCGCCATGCTGGCCGTTTCCCTGCCGGTCGATAAAATACCGGCTTTACTGGGGGACGATCTGTCCTTGGCGGCGATTAACGCGGCCGAAGCCTGCGTAGTCTCCGGGCCGTTCCCGGCGATCGAGGCGCTGGAGATCCGGCTGTCAAACAGCGGCATCGCTTGCCGCCGATTGCACACCTCGCACGCTTTCCACTCAAGCATGATGGAACCGGCAGTAGCCGCTTTCGCCGAAGCTTTAGACTCATTGGTGCTGAAACCGCCGCGACTGCCCTTTATTTCCAACCTGACCGGCACTTGGATAAGCTCCGAACAAGCGACCGATCCGGGCTATTGGGCACGGCATTTACGCTTGGCGGTCAATTTCGAAGCAGGCATCGGTACGCTGTTATCCGAACCGGATCGGGTGCTATTGGAAGTCGGCCCCGGCACCATTTTAAGCAACCTGGCTCGACGCCATCCATTGGCCGGGAATACCCGTTGCGTGTTCACGTCGCTGCAACAGCCCAATACAGCAGAAACGCAGAACATGCTGGATAGCCTGGGACGATTATGGTGTGCCGGAGTTAGTATCGATTGGCCCGCTTATTACGCCCACGAACAACTCGGCCGTATCCCGCTGCCCGTTTATCCTTTTGAAAGGCAGCGCTATTGGATCGACGCGCCCGCCGGGGATGCTCTACCCCTTATGCAAAATCTGCAGAAAAAGCGCCCGCTGGATGAGTGGTTTTATCTGCCCGGTTGGAAACCGACACTGACGCCCCGTGCATTGCACAACGACGATTTCACCGAGCAGTCGCTTTGGCTGGTGTTTAGCGATGAGTCCGCCCTCAGTCGGCAATTCATCGCCAAGCTGCAACAAGCGGGACAGGATGTCATTACGGTTTGCCAAGGTGAAGCTTATGAACAAAACGGGGCCGACTATCGTATCAATCCCGTTTCGCCCGACGACTATGCAACCGTGATCCAGTCGATCGGCGACCGGCCTGTTCATAAAATCCTGCATTTCTGGAGCCTTAGCGCCACCGATACATCGGGGCCGGAAGTTTTTGAACAGGCGCAGCAAAACGGCTATTACAGCCTGTTATTTTTGGGACGCGCCCTGGCTAAACAATCGCAAAGCGGCAAAACCAGCATCACCGTCATTTCCAATCATCTGCACGATGTGAACGGACTCGGAGAAAGCATCCCGGAAAAAACGACGCTACTCGGCCCATGTTTGGTCATGCCCCAGGAAATGCCGCGCATAACTTGCCGTTGCCTTGATGTTGTGCTTCCTGTGGCAAACGCTAACGGTACAGCCGATTTGGTTAACCTGCTGCTGGCGGAATTGGAGAATGGGGCTAGCGATCCATGGGTCGCTTACCGAGGCAGCCGACGGCTGGTTCCCGGCTTTGAGCGTGTACCGCTTAGCGCCGCAGCCGACAGCGTCCGGCAGCTTCGCCGACATGGGGTCTACCTGATCACCGGGGGCCTCGGCAATGTCGGCCTGTTACTCGCCAAATTCCTGGCCGAAACCGCTCAGGCGCGGCTGATACTGCTTGGCCGTTCATTCTTTCCGGCCCGTTCCCAATGGGATGACTGGCTGCAAAGCCACCCCGCCGACGACGAACTCAGTGTTAAAATTCGCGCCATTCAACACTTGGAAACCTTGGGCGCGAAAGTGCTGCTGATTCAAGCCGATGTCGCCGACGAAAAGTCTATGCAGGCTGCGCTAGCCCAGGCCCATGACCAGTTCGGCGCATTGCACGGCGTTATCCATGCGGCGGGCAGGCTGAACGATGCCTCTTTCGTCAGCGCATTCACCGACATCGGCAGACGCGAATCGCAAGTTCAATTCGGCCCTAAAATTCACGGTTTGTATGTCTTGGAAAAACTATTACGCGAACAACACCTGGATTTCTGCCTGCTGATTTCCTCGACCGCAGCCGTATTGGGCGGGGTGGGATTTGCCGCCTATAGTGCCGCCAACCTTTTCGTTGACGCTTTCGCCGTCAGGCAAAACCGTGCCGGCGGCACGCCCTGGCTATCGACCAATTGGGATGCCTGGCTGTTTGCCGACACGCCTGCATCGGAAGCGTTGTCCATGCAACCAAAAGAGTCCGTGGAAGCCTTTCGACGGGTTATCTCCCAAGTTTTTTCCGGCAGAATCATCATCGCCACCGGCGATTTGCAAACGCGATTCAAACAATGGGTTGGCCTTGAAAAGCGGCTGGAAAAACCGGCGTCGGATAGCCTATACACGCGCCCTGAACTGTCCAGCGCCTATGCTGCGCCAACCAGCAACAGCGAAAACCAACTGGCGGAGCTTTGGCAGGATCTGTTGGGATTTGCCGATGTCGGCATTTACGATGACTTTTTCGAATTAGGCGGCGATTCGATGCTTGCTATCCGCTTAATCAGCGGAATAAAAGAAAAATTCGGCAGGCAACTGCCCCTGACCTCGCTTTTGGATAAGCCGACCATTCACCAGATAGCCGAGGCGTTGGATCGGCCGGAAGAAACACTTACCTTCTCGCCGCTGGTCGTCATTCAATCCAAAGGTTCGCTCCCGCCTTTTTTCTGCGTTCCCGGCACCGGCGGCAGCGTGCTGTATTTTAATGAATTAGCGCGGTGTTTGGCAGAATACGACCGCCCCTTCTACGGACTGCAAGCGCTGGGACTGGATGGATTCACCCCGCCGCTGACACGGATAGAGGACATTGCCGCCCTGAATATCGGCGCGCTGCAAAAAGTTCAGGCTCAAGGACCTTATTATCTGGGTGGGCATTCTTTCGGCAGTTGGGTCGCGTTGGAAATGGCGCAACAATTACAGAAAGCCGGGCACGAAGTTGCGCTGGTGACCATTCTGGATACCGGCGCGCCCTCGGAAAGAGACCTCTCGGCTATCGGCGGCTGGGACGACAGCCGCTGGTTAGTCGCTGTTGCCGATACGTTAGGGCATTTGTACGAAAAACCCCTGTCGTTAAGCTACGAGGAACTCGTCGATCTTCCATGGAGCGAACAAATCGATCTGTTAGCCAGCCGACTGAGTACTCGGGGCGTTACCGAGCAAGGCACCGCTTCCACTGAAATCCGCGGCTTCATCGAAGTATACAAAACCCAGGCGCGAATTCATTATCGTCCAGACCCCGATTGTCCTGTCAACATAGCGTTATTCCGCGCCCGCGAGCCGCTGGCCGATTTCCTGGATGGGATGCCGGAATACCTGAAAAACGATGAAACCTGGGGCTGGCGACAATGCAGTAAAGGAGTGCCGGTAATGGAGTATATTCCGGGCGACCACCTGACCATGGTTACCCAGCCCCATGTTCGCCGGCTTGCACAGCGTTTACACCTTGCGCTGTCTTTGGCGCGAGGTGATTAAACTACGTAAAAACACCTATTCAAACATCCGCATCTCTGTTAGTCTACGTACGCTGCTGAGGCGCCCATGGCCTGAGTCGAGCAAGATGGGCAGAGATTTTTTAATGACATTTCCATTACCACAATAATAACGAGAGGACAGACCGATGCTGGACATGAGCCAATTCCACGGGCGCCTGAACGACCTTGATACGCACATCCAACCGTCTCCAAATAACTATGAGATGGCCGCCGGAGAAGTAGGTAAATACTTCGCCGACATGTACAACCAAATGCTGGACAAAGCTCCCAAGGAAGAAGCGGCCAAAATAGCCAAGTTGGTGGGCGAAGAATCTCAAGAATATACCGAAGAAACCGTATGGCGTACAAAAGGCTCGGCGGCACCCGGTGCTTTCAGTTCCGGCGGCCGTTTGAAAACCCTGGATTATATGGGCGTTAACCGGTCTTTCATCTTCTCAGACCCCGGCATTCAAGGCGCGGCATTTGCCAATAACGAGCTGGGTATTGCCACCATGCGTCACTGGAATGACTTTATCATCGATTTCGGCAAGCAAAACCCCAACCGACTCCGCTCAGTCGCCATATTGAATACGCATAACATCGACGTTGCCATAGCGGAAGCAAAGCGGGTTCTTAAAGCAGGCGGACGCGCTTTTGTTTTGGCCAGTTCGGTTCCGCCCGGCGACGCTTCGCCCGCCGATGCAAAAATGGATAAACTATGGCATCTGATCCAGGAAGCCGACGCGACCGCCATTCTTCATGCAGGCGGCGAACACGGCTTTATGGCGAGCGATTCCTGGAGCAAGGGCGTCGACCACCTCTGTTTTCAACCCATGGATATGTCATCGGAAGGCGAGCAGGTTAATACCTATATGTTTTCTTCCATGTATTACTCTCCACAGAATTTTCTTTCCACACTCGTTCTCGGCGGCGTCTTTGAACGTTTCCCAAGGCTTCGCTTTGCCGTGATTGAATTAGGCGCGTTTTGGCTGGCGCCGATGGCCACTCACCTGGATCAAGTTGCCTCCATTTACAGAGGACGCCTGTCGGGCGCATTGTCTATGAAACCTTCCGAATATATCCAACGCAACGTACGCGTTACGCCATACCGCTTTGAGCCGGTTGCAGATTACATCGAACGTTACGGATTCGAAGAATGCTACTGCTATAACAGCGACTTCCCCCACCCGGAAGGCGGCACCCGGCCTATCCAGGAGTTTGTCGATCATATCGACCGGCTTGGTCAGAATCATGCGGAAAAGTTTTTCGTAACCAATGCAGAATGGGTACTACCCGCATTGAACTAAGGAAAAGGATGGGCCAATGACTGGCCCTTCTATACAAAAACCAATATAGATATAGACATGGACACCATGGTAACGGCACTAGTGAACGATCCAGCGGTCGAGGAATACTTTGTCCTTGAGCGGAAAACACAGCATGGCGAGGTAGAGCAAGTCGCCTACATCGTGACAACGGAACCGCATAGATTCGAACAGGCCCAACTCAGGCTGCAAGCCTTGTCCGAAGGACAAATCGCTTGGTTCGTAGCCGTTGCCTATCTGCCCCTCAACGATGACGGTACGGTCGACGAGTCCGCACTCGCAGATGTGCCGGTTCTCGCAGAAGAATCTGCGGCGGAATGCGCCGGTCGTATCGCAACTTTGCCCAATATTGAGCGGGTTGCCTGCATTTCAGGGTACTGGCCGGACTCGCCAAAATATATACATGTCGGCAAGCTGCTACGCAATCAAATTCCAAACGCAGCACTGCCTCATGCAGAAACCCCGCTCCCATCGGCTCGCGGCAACGAACCGGCACCCGACGCCATTTGCCACGGACAGCCTTTGCCGCAACGCGACGGTGCCGCCCAGGTTCTCCAGCAAGTTCTGTGTTCAGCCGAACCCGGCACGCCCATCATCTATGTCGACAGCGACGGCAACGAGCGCGCTGAAAGCTACGGCTCCCTGCTGACGGAAGCGCGCCGGATACTCGGCGGCTTGCGATACGAAGGCCTCAAGCCCGGCGACAAGGTCGTTTTCCAGCTTGAACGCAACGACGATATTCTGCCCGCTTTCTGGGGCTGCCTACTCGGCGGCTTCGAGCCGGTCATCGTTCCCGTCCCGCTGAGTTATGACATAGAAAGCCGGGCGGTGGAACAACTCCAGCAGATCTGGAACCTGTTCGACCAGCCTCTTATCTTCACTAACAACAGCCGCAGCACATCCATACGAACCTCATCACAGGCGCCGTGTTTCGCCGACGCCCGCTGGGTTGCCATCGAAGCGCTACGCGACAATCCTGCGGATATGCATATCCACAGCGCAGCGCCCGATGACATCGCCTTTTACACGCTGTCATCCGGCAGCACCGGGATACCCAAAGCGGTTGCGCTAACCCACCGCAACCTTCTGGCACGCGCCCGCGGCACCAATATACTGTGTCAACATACGGCCGACGATGTGATCTTTAACTGGCTGCCTTTCGACCATATCGGCAGTATTTCCGAGTGGCATCTACGCTACCTCGATCTGGGCTGTAAACTGGTCTACGCCCCTAAAGAATATATCCTGGCGCGCCCGCTACGTTGGCTGGAACTCATGCACCGGCATCGCGCCTGCCACAGCTGGTCGCCTAATTTCGCTTACGCGCTGGTGACAAACGCCCTCAACAGCGAGCCGCAACAGGACTGGGATTTGTCCTGCGTTAAAACGCTGTTGATCGCCGGTGAAGCCATCACACGCACGACCACCCGAGAGTTCCTGGAAAGCCTGGCATGCTATGGCCTACAACCGTCAACACTACTGGCCGCTTTCGGCATGGCGGAAGTCTGCTCGGGCGTAACCTACCATCAACCGGCAACAGGCCAGTCCCTTGGTTTCCATCATATCGACCGGAATTCCCTGAGCGGCGCAATCCGCCGGGTCGATCCGGATGACGAACTGTGCGTCTCTTTCGCCAGTCTCGGCCCGGTCATCCCCGGTGTTTCGATGCGCATCGCCGATGACGAACAGCGCGTACTACCGGAAGAAACCATCGGTCGCCTTCAACTCAAAGGCGATGTACTGACGCCCGGCTATTACCATAATCCTGAAGCAAACAAGGTGTTCCTTGCCGACGGCTGGTTCGATACCGGCGATGCCGGCTTTATCTCCGGCGGAGAACTGGTGCTCACCGGGCGAGCCGGTGCAGGCATCATCATCAATGGGGCGAATTTCTACAATAATGAAATCGAGGCAGTGGTTGAACAAATCGCCGGAATCGCCGCGTCGTTTACCGCAGCTTGCGCGGTGCGGCAGGAAAGCAGCGAAGGACTGAAACTGGCGGTTTTCTTCCACGCGGCTTACGAAAACAACGATGCCGTCCTGCTTAAACTGTTAAAAACCATCCAGTCGCAGCTAACCAAGCGTCTGGGCATTAAAGCCGATTACCTGATTCCGCTCGATCGCGATGCGATACCTAAAACCGGCATCGGCAAGATCCAGCATAAAAAGCTCATTGAGCAATTCCAGCAAGGCGCATTCCAGGAAATCCTTGAGCATCTGGATTTGTTGACGGCGAACGAACAAACCCTGCCGGATCGGTTCCACAAAAAGATCTGGCGTCGCAAGGAGCTAGTGCATATTCCCCGCGTTGACGACGATGTCTGCGTTATTTTCCTCGACCGGCTTGGCCTCGGCTTGCAGGTTGCCTCCGAATTAGATACGGCCGGCATCCAATGCATACTCGTCAAACCCGGCGAATCTTTCGCTCAACTCGGCGCGATGGAGTTATCCATCCGTCCGAATGAACCGCAGCACTATCATCAGCTGGTGGAATGGCTTAAGGCATCGGATATCCGGCTCGGTTCCGTCCTGCACCTGTTCAGCTATGACACAGAGCAGAAAGAAGCCGACAGCGTATTGCTTCTGGCCCAGGCGCTATCAGCGCTCGACCTCGACGCCCCGCTCCGGCTACTGGCGGTTTCCAGCCACAAGCATAAGGGCATTGCCTCCGCGAAAGCCGCTCTTCCAGGACTTTTGCACGCCATCGAACAAGACCAGCCCCTGCTGCGCTGCCTGCACCTGGATTGCCCCGCATATACCCCGTCCGCCTATGCTCCGGCTATCGTCAGTGAGCTGCTGGGGATATCCGTCGATAGAGAAATCGCCTATCGCGGACAACAACGCTGGGTCGCAGGCTTGCAGCAGATTGATGTCGCTACCGTCACGAAGGAATCCCCTTCCGTGCTGCCTTTCCAGCATCAAGAAGTCTACGTCATCAACGGCGGACTCGAGGGAATCGGGCCGCAATTGGCGGAATACCTGCTCAGCCGCTTCAATTCCCGCCTGATACTGCTTGGCGAAACCCCGCTGCAATCGCAAGCGGCGGCGGACGACAAAGACGCCCGCCCTGCCCACTACCAGCGGCTGCGGCAATTGTCCGGCGAATGCGTTTATCTTGCCGTTGCCGCCCTGAATCAGGAAGAATTACAGCAAGCCCTGATTGCTGCGCTGGCTCAGTGGGATAATAAGCTGGACGGAGTCATTCACCTTGCCGCCGCTTTGCCCGAACATCCGCTTCTGGAAGAAACGCAGGCCCCCAAGTCGGTTCCTGAATTAATCGGCGCGAACGCTCTCTACCGAATCCTTGAGCAATTCCAAGGAAAATTCTTTATTTCCCTGTCATCGACAAGCGGCTTCCTCAGCGCTCCCGGCCAGTGTTCTCCTGAAACCGGCATCGCCTCTCGGGAAGCCTTGGCTACCTCATCTCTTGGCGGCCCGCGTTTCTACAGCATCGGCTTGTCCGACTGGGACAGCCTAGACACAGCATCGGCGCTGGACGCGCAAACACCCGTCGGCAGCTCGGTGCGCCGAAGCATCAATGCTATCCTCGTCGCTCTGCAACTTGACGAAGAGCAGGTACTGATCGGTCTGGACGGCGACAGCCCGGCTGTCCGCGCACAGACCCACATCGGCCCGCCGCAACTCGGCAAAACTGCCGTTTATTTCACAGCACGTCAATTGATGACTCCGGCCCGGTTAAACCCGGAACCGCTGACCGACCGCTACGGATCGATAGTTCCGTGCGACTACATACAGCTACGCGAACCGGAAAGCGCAGGCGCCGAGCAGCTTGAGCTCTGGCCTTCGGTGGCCGAGTATTTCGTCTACGACGACCTCATTTATTACGCTCTGGCCAACGATGAACGCCGTAACGACAGCTACCGCATCGCGCTGCAACGCACGGTTCCCGGCAAAATCGTCCTCGACATCGGCACAGGCAAAGAAGCCATCCTGGCCAGGCTGGCGCTGGAAGCGGGTGCGCGCAAGGTCTACGCTATCGAAATGGGCGACGAGGCTTTCGCGCAAGCGGTGGCATACATTCAACACCTGGGGCTGGACGATAAAATCACCATCATCCACGGCGATGCGACCAAGGTCGAAATCCCCGAACTGGCCGATGTCTGCGTTTCGGAAATCGTCGGTCCGATAGGCGGCTGCGAGGGCGCTACGGCGCTGATCAACAACGCCCATCGTTTCCTCCGCCCCGGCGGCATCATGATCCCCGGCCGCAGCATTACCAAAATCGCTGCGGCGCGCTTTCCCGACGGCTTGCTGCCACATCCGGGTTTTTATCAAGTGCCCAGCTCCTATACCGGCAAAATTTTTGCCGAGGTGGGTTATCCCTTCGACCTGCGGCTGTGCATCAAGAATTTCCCGCGCAACAACCTGCTGTCCAACGCCGATATTTTCGAAGACCTGGACTTCAACCGCATCACGCCGCTGGAGGAACAGCACCAAATCGAGTTGATCATCGATCAGGAATCACGCCTCGACGGCTTCCTGGTCTGGCTGAACCTTCATACCATCGAAGGCGAAGTCATCGACATTATTGAGCACGAGTACAGTTGGTTGCCCGTCTACCTGCCGGTATTCCACCCCGGCATCGAAGCCAAGCCCGGCGACCGCATTATCGCAACGGTTAGCCGCAGTCTGTGCGAAAACGGGCTTAATCCCGACTTCGTGGTCAGCGGTCAATTCCTGCGTTGCAACGGCGAGAGCATTCCTTTCACCTGCACGTCTTACCATTACAAGCAGCAGTACAAGCAGCATCCTTTCTATGAAGCGCTGTTTGCTGAAGATCCGCTGGGTCGCCATCCCGGCTGCCGCCCCGGCAACCTTTTGCAGTACCTGCCGGAAATGCCGCTGACCGTGGGTGGTGAAATTGACCGCAACCGGCTGTCTAAACTGACCTTGGGCAACACGCAAGAAACGGCGCAACAGCAGTCCCCCGGATCTGAAATCGAAGTCCAAATCGCGAAAATCTGGCAGGATGTGCTGGAAATCCCGCAAGTCGGCATCCACGACAATTTCTTTGAATTGGGCGGACACTCGCTGTTGCTGGTGCAGGCTCATGATCGCTTAGTGGAGATTTTCGGCCCGCAGATCACCTTGGTCGACCTGTTCAAATACCCGACGATCAGCGCACTCGTGGAACTGCTGGCCGACGAAGGCCTCAGGGAAACGCCGTCGCAAAAAGGCCGGGAGCGAGCAGAAGCCCGCAGCAACTACAAATCCACCCAGAGCAGCACTGACATTGCCGTCATCGGCATGTCCTGCCGTTTTCCAGGGGCTGACGATTTGGAAACCTTCTGGCGCAATCTGGCCGAGGGCGTCGAATCGGTCACCTTCTTCGACGAGCAGGACATTACCGCCACCGGCATCAAGCCCTCGGTAGTGCGCCATCCCGACTATGTCAAAGCCAGCCCGCTGCTGTCCGATGTGGAAGGCTTCGATGCGGGCTTCTTCGGCTACACCGCCCGCGATGCCGAGTTAATGGACCCGCAACACCGCTTGTTCCTGGAATGTGCCTGGGAGGCTTTCGAAAACGCCGGTTACGATCCCATCGCCTACGAAGGCGTAGCGGGCGTTTATGCCGGGGCGAGCATGAACACTTACTTGCTCAACAATGTCTACCCCAACCGCGACACCCTGGATATCCAGGACGATTTGGACGTCGCCACGCTGGATTCCATGGGCGGATTTCTGCTGATGGTCGCTAACGACAAGGACTATTTGACGACGCGGGTTTCGTACAAACTCAATCTCACCGGCCCCAGCGTAAACGTGCAGACTGCCTGCTCCACCGGCTTGGTGACGATCCACATGGCCTGCCAGTCGCTGCTCAATGGCGAAGCCGACCTGTTTCTCTCCGGCGGCGCGGCGGTGCAAGTACCGCAGCAGTCCGGCCACCTGTTCCAAACCGGCATGATCGTTTCACCCGACGGGCATTGCCGTTCGTTCGATGCCGAAGCCAAAGGCACGGTCTTCGGCAGCGGCGTCGGCGCTGTGTTGCTGAAAAGGCTGGACGATGCGATCCGCGATGGCGACCATATCTACGCCGTGGTCAAAGGTTCCGCCGTCAACAATGACGGCGGCGTGAAAGTAGGCTATATGGCGCCCAGCAGCGAAGGGCAAGCTGCGGTTGCGGCGGAAGCTCTCGCGATGTCCGGCATAGCGCCGGACACCATCGGTTTCGTCGAAGCGCATGGCACCGGTACGGAAATGGGCGATCCCATTGAAGTAAACGCGTTGACCCAGGCTTTCCGCGCCCAAACCGAAGCTAAGGGCTTTTGCGCCCTCGGTTCGGTTAAAACCAACGTCGGCCATTTGCAAATCACGTCGGGAACGGTAGGTTTCATCAAGACCGTGCTGGCGTTACAGCACAAGCTGATCCCGCCGACCCTGCACTTTAACAAACCCAACCCGGCGATTGATTTCGAGAACAGTCCATTCTATGTCAACACCCGCCTGACCCCCTGGAAAACCAGCGGCACGCCGCTACGCGCCGGGGTGAATTCGCTGGGTATCGGCGGCACTAACGCCCATATCATTTTAGAAGAAGCGCCACTCTCGGCGTCCATCACCAACGACCTGGAGCGCCCGCAACACCTGCTGACGCTGACCGCGCGCACCGAACCGGCCTTGCTCGAACTGGCCGGTCGCTATGCAAAGTTTTTCACTAACAACCCCCAAGCGTCCTTGGCGGATGTCTGTTTTACCGCCAACACAGGGCGCAGGCCGTTCGAGCATCGCTTGGCTGTACCGGTCGAATCGGCCGCACAGTTGCGCGAAGACTTGCAAAGCGTCGCTGCCGGACAACATCCCGACAGCGTCATACGCGGACAAATGAGCCCCCAAGGGCGTCCAAAGATCGCCTTCCTGTTTACCGGCCAAGGCTCCCAATATCCGGGTATGGGCCGCCAGTTGTACGACAGCCAGCCGGTATTTCGTCAACAACTCGACCGTTGCGCCGAAATTTTACAACCCCTGCTGGATCTGCCATTACTGGAGGTGCTCTATCCGGCAGACGGCAGTTCGGCAAAGCTGGATGAAACCGCCTATGCCCAACCGGCATTGTTCGCATTGGAATACGCCCTGGCAGAACTGTGGAAATCCTGGGGCATTGAGCCCTCCATCGTCATCGGCCACAGCTTGGGCGAATATGTCGCAGCTTGTATTGCCGGCGTATTCAGCCTGGAAGACGGCCTAAAACTGGTCGTGGAGCGCGCCCGCTTGATGCAGGCGTTGCCGACAGACGGCGAAATGTGGGTGGTCTTTGCCACTGAAGCACAGGTACGCCCGCTGCTGACCGCCTATGCAAACGACGTAGCTATCGCCGCCGAAAACGGCCCCGAAAGCATTGTCATTTCAGGCCGAAAACAAGCACTAGCCGACATTCTCGCCCGCTTGCACGAAGGCGGGTATAAAACTCAGGCGCTTAACACCTCGCATGCCTTCCATTCTCCATTGATGGAACCCATGCTGGCCGATTTCGCCCGCGTCGCAGGACGCATTACCTATACACCGCCGCAAATTCCGCTGGTTTCCAACCTCACCGGCACACTGGCATCCGACGAAATCACCACGCCCGCCTATTGGCGTCGCCATATCCGCCAGCCGGTAAAATTCATGGCGGGTATGCAGGCACTGGTCCAACACGGCTGCGAAATCTTTATCGAGATCGGCCCGAAACCGACCTTGCTGGGTATGGGCGCGCGCTGCGTTGCAACAGACCAAGGTATCTGGCTGCCGAGCTTAAGACAGGGAGAAGCCGATTGGCAGACGCTGCTTAACAGTCTGGGCCAATTGTCGGTTTGCGGTCCGGTAGACTGGAAAGGCTTCGATCAGCCCTATCAACGCCGCCGCTTGCCGCTGCCGACCTACCCATTCCAGCGCCAACGGCACTGGCTGGATCGGCCCGCCACGGTAACAACTGCGGTTCGCGGCAACGGCAACGCCCGGCCTTTACTCGGCAACAAGCTGCAACTGCCGACCTTGCAAGCGACGATCTATGAAAATCGCTTTAGCGCAGAGGCCCTGCCCTTTTTGCAGGATCACCGGGTTTACGATGAAATCGTCGTGTCCGGTGCCTGCCACGTTGCCATGCTGCTGAGCGCCGCTGCGGAAACCTTCGGCAAAAGCGCTTATGTGCTGAAAGATGTCTATTTTCCCGAGCCGCTTATTATTCCCGACGGACAAACCCGTACCGTGCAGGTGGTACTGACGCCGACAGCAGACAGCAACGCTACTGTCCAACTGATCAGCTTTGCCGCCACCGCTACGCCTGAGCAACCCGGCGTCGCCACCCACGCCGAAGGATCGTTTGAGCAAGCCGTTGTCCGCTCGGCCGACAAATCTTTCCAAACCCTTTGGGAGCGTTGCGGCGAAACCCTCTCTACCGAGGCGTTTTTCCAAGCCCAAGCCGATCGTCATATCCACCTGGGGCCTAGCTATCGCTGGATCGAATCCATAAAACGCGGTGACAGGGAAACTATCTGCCGCCTGCGTACCCCGGAATCTCTGGGAGGCCTGGACGCCAAGCAATTGCATCCGGGGCTGTTGGACGCTTGCTTCGGCTTGCTGTTAGCCACCGGCATCCTGGCGGAAGACGAAACTTGGCTGCCGTTCGGCATTGAGGAAATACGCGTATTCCAAGCCTTGGACAATACCCCGATGTGGGGACATTTGGTATTGCGTCCCGCTGATGCCGCCAAACGGGTGATAGCCGATGCGACGCTGTGCGACTCAGCGGGACAGGTGCTGATCGAATTCATCGGACTGGAAGCGCGAGCCGCCAGTCTCAAGGCAATCCAGCGCTATCTGCCGAACCGGGCCGATACCCTGCTGTTCGGCTACGATTGGCTGCCGCTCGCGGCAACATCGCACAGTCCGTCAGCCCATATTCAGGGACAGTGGTTGATTTTTGCGGACAGTCAGGGAACAGCCGGGCAATTGGCGCAACAGTTAAGAGCTCAGGGCGCGCGTTGCGTGCTGGTCACGCCGGGTTCGGCCTATGGCATCGTCGAGCAAGATCATTATTGCGTCGATCCTGATCAAGCTGATGGTTTTGCGCGGCTGTTACAAGATAGCGTGGGAACGACAGGCCGGTTCCAAGGCATCGTGCATTTATGGAGCCGGGACGAAACCACGGTTGAGGATAGCCAATGGCTGGCACACACCCAAAGCCTCGCTTGCGCCAGCGTGCTGCACCTGGTTCAGGCGCTGGTTCATGCCAACGGGTTAGGCGGAACCCGCTTATGGTTGGTCAGCCGCGGCGGACAAACCGTAGGCAACGAAACCTTCAGTCCACAAATACAGCAAGCGCCGTTATGGGGCCTGGGTTTGGCCGTGGCGCTGGAACACCCGGAACTGGCTTGTACCCTGGTAGACCTGGATCCAGCGACAGCCGATGCCGATGACTTACTGGCAAGCCTGCAAACGGCCGATGACGAATCCAGAATCGCTTGGCGGCAAGGTACGCGGCACGTTGCCCGTTTAACCCGGCAACAAGTCCCCACAACCGACCAACAACCATCAATACGGGCCGATGCCAGCTACCTGATTACCGGCGGCACCGGCGGCTTAGGACTTAGCACCGCCGCATGGATGGTGGCGCAGGGTGCCAGACACCTGGTTTTGACCAGCCGTAGTAAAGCTTCGAAAGAAGCCTTGGAAGCGGTAAATCGTATGGAACTGGCCGGAGCCCAGGTGCTGTTGATGCAAGCAGACGTCGCCGACCGCGAAGCGCTGGCCCAGGTATTCCACACAATCAACGCCACTCTACCCGAGCTGCGCGGCATAATGCACTGCGCCGGCATCATTGACGATGGGATGCTCGCAGAGCAAACCTGGGAGCACTTTAAGCGCGCATTACCCGCAAAAATCCACGGCGCTTGGCATCTTCACCAACTCAGCCAAGCGCTGCCCTTGGATTTCTTCGTCTTGTTCTCATCTGCCGCGTCAGTATTGGGCAATCAGGGACAAGGCAATTATGCCGCCGCCAATGCTTTCCTGGACGGTTTAGCCCATTACCGGAGACAGCAAGGTTTACCTGCCGTCAGCATTAACTGGGGACCGTGGGACAGCGTAGGTATCGCCGTATCCGACACCGCCATTGCCGATCACATGGGCCGATTGGGCTTCACCGGCATCAAACCTGAGGTCGGGATAGCGGCGCTGGAAAAAATCCTGGCCGCTAACATCGCACAAATCAGCGTTATTGACTGGGACTGGCAGAAATATCTCGCCCAACTGAGTACGCCGCGCAATTTCTTCGGGGAACTGAGCAAGACCGCTCCATCGGCAACGATGGACGGCGGCGCTACGCCGGAAATATTGCATGAACTCCAACAAGCATCGCCGGAAAAACGCAAGCAGCTGCTCGGCGCTCTGGTACACGACACAGTACGACGGACACTGGGCATTCACGAATCGGTGCTCTTGGATCCAGCCAAGCCTTTGGCCGACCAGGGCTTGGACTCCCTGATGGCCGTGCAGATGCGTAATGTGCTCGGCAACAACTTGCGGCAAGCTTTGCCGGTGAGTCTGGCATTTAACTACCCTACCGTAAACGACATTATGGACTACATAGAGGTACTGATGGATAAAGCGCTCGGCTCAATTGAACCGTCTGCGGCTGCCGCGCAACCTGCGCAGCATGATGATTCCGCCAGCTCTTCCGCCCACGCGCTGCTGGCAGACCTGGACAAGCTCCTTGACGAACAGGACCTGAACGCATGAGATCAGAAAACTTAGATTCACCTTTTACCCCCCAACAACCATCCGCCGACGCAGCGAAAGTTCACGGGGCTATAAAGTTTAACGACTGGATAACCTGCCCAACACCTAATCCAGCGGCACCTTTACGACTGTTTTGTTTACCGTTTGCCGGAGGCGGCGCTTCGATCTTCAGAGCGTGGGGAAGAGCGCTGTCTCCCGCTATTGAGGTTTGCCCGATACAGTTGCCGGGGCGAGAAAATCGCTTCCGTGAACCGGCGCATACCGATGTCCTGCCGCTGGCCGAGATTCTCGCCAACCAGATCCAATTGTATGCCGATAAACCGTTCGCTTTGTTCGGTCACAGCATGGGCGCCTTGCTGGCGTTCGAGCTGACCAAAATTCTGCAACGGCAAAACGCGCCTTTGCCGCTTATGCTGTTTCTTTCCGCTCACCGTGCCGCGCATCTGCCGCCACGTCGAACTCCGATGCACGCACTACCTGACGAAGAATTCATCGAAAAACTCCGCCGTTTCGGCGGCTTCCCGGACGAGATCCTCGAACATCAGGAACTGCTCGATTTCTTACTGCCGACACTGCGGGCAGACCTGACATTGTGCGACTCTTACCGCTATGTGCCCGATGCATCGCTGAATTGTCCGTTACAATTGTATGCCGGTCGCCAAGACACAGAAGTTTCGCCTGAAGAAATTGAAGCCTGGAATGAGCATACCACCCAGGCCGCCAACCTGCATGTTTTTCCGGGCGGACATTTCTTTCTACGTTCAGATGCCGACGCACTGATGCAAGCAATCGCCAAAGCATCGGCGCAGATTGGACCGCTTTAAGTGCGTTTTACAGGTTTTGCGTAACCGGCAAAGACACCCATGATACTCACGCCCTAACATCTCAACCATTAAAGAGACACACATGCAGCACGATGAACAGGAAGACAAAACCCTCTACAAAGTTGTAGTGAATCATGAAGAGCAATATTCCATCTGGCCTGCCGATCGCGAAAACCCGTTAGGTTGGAAAGATGTCGGATACAGCGGCCTTAAAGCCGAATGTCTGGCGCATATTGAGACAATATGGCAGGACATGCGGCCGCTCAGCCTGCGTCGCCAAATGGAGGATGCCGCGCAAAATCCGCAACCGCCGACTGAAGCTTTATTAACCGAAGCAGGCAGCGAGGACGACTTGGTCGAGCGGCTGGCTAACGGCTCCCACCCTATAGAGCTGGGCCTTCGTCCCGAGAAGACCGTTGCCGCCCTTCAGGTGTGTCTTGACCGGGGATTCGTGCATCTTCACTTCCCTCAAACTCAGGGCGGAACCGAGCTTGGAATCAAACTCGATCAGAACGAGAGCGATCTTAGCCAGGCCGATTTTGAAAGCCAAACCGGTAAAGTTCGCCTGATTGGAGGCTTAACCCTCAATTACACAAAAGTCCGCTGTATAGCCGACATTGATCTGGCAACGCTGAGTGGACAAGGGCATCTTGAAATCATTACCGGGTAACAGCATTGCAAAAGGAAACACCGCTTTTTCCGAAACGTTCGGGCTTACCGACTTATACTGAAGCCGGAGATTTGTTGCCCGCACCGGAAACGGATAAAATTCGTGTTTGGCAGATCAATTTGGATGAGCTAACCGGCTTTACCCGACATCTGGAAGCCATTCTGTCCGCTGATGAGCGCAAACGCGCCTACGCTTTTGCCACCCCGCTGTTGCAACAGCGGTTCATTGGCGGACGCGGAGTATTGCGTCTGGTTTTAGGCGCTTGTTGCGATAAGGCGCCGGAAAGCCTGGAGTTTATCTATGGCCCTTACGGCAAGCCGTACTTGGCTGGGGCGGAGACAGACTGGAAGTTTAATATGGCGCACAGCAATCATATTGCGCTGCTTGCCGTATCCCGCTACGTCGAAATCGGCGTCGATGTTGAAATCGACCGTCCGTTGACCGACCTTGCCGCGCTGATTAATTTATGTTTCTCGGAACAAGAGCGCAACGCCTGCTTAGCCATGACCCAAGAAGAACAACGGACGGAGTTCTACCGAATCTGGACGTACAAAGAAGCCCTATTAAAAGCCAGCGGCAAAGGATTACAAATGGACTTGCAGGAACTGGAAATTGCACGAGATGGAACGGTTTTACGGTGGCCGGCAAAATTGCAGGCCTATAGCACTTATCGCGTCTATCCTCTCCCCATATTGAATGTACCGGCGGCCTTAGCCGTAGGGCCGGGACTGACGCATTGGCAATGTGAAGAATTACCGTTGCCAGCATTAGAGAATTTTTTTACATATCCTATAAACCGGGGCAGTCGGCATGTCTGATCAGGAAAAAATGGCGCAAGGAGAACCGCAAGGCCGCGAAGAGGCCTTTAGACAAGCTTTACAAAAAGCTTCGATGACCATTCGGCAACTGCTGGAAGAAAACGCCTCGCTTAAAAACAAAGAGCCCGTTGCCATCATCGGTATGGCCTGCCGCTTTCCCGGCGGGGCCAACAACCCGGAACAGTTTTGGCAACTGTTGCAGGGCGGCATTGACGCCGTCACCGAAGTCCCGTCGAATCGCTGGACGGCTGAGGACTACTACGCCGCAGATCTGCAAGCGCCGGGCAAAATGTACACCACTCGAGGCGGCTTCCTGAGCACTCCTGTCGATGGTTTCGACGCAGATTTCTTCGGCATATCGCCCAAAGAAGCGCGCGCCATGGACCCGCAACATCGACTGCTGCTGGAAATCGGCTGGGAGGCCTTGGAACACGCCTGTCTGGTTCCAAGCACGCTGAAAAACAGCAGAACCGGGGTCTATGTCGGCATGTCCAGCGACGATTATGCCCGCAGCCACCGCCATTCGGGACAGCCGGAGAACATCGATGCTTATGCGATTACCGGCTCTACTTTCAGCACCGCCGTGGGTCGGCTGTCCTATATTCTGGGACTGCAAGGCCCTTGCATGGCTTTGGATACCGCCTGTTCTTCATCGCTGGTCGCTCTGCACTTAGCCTGCCGAAGCCTCCAGAGCGGGGAATCGGACTTGGCGCTGGCGGGCGGGGTCAATCTTATGCTGTCCCCCGAACTGCATATTTGTTTTTCCAAACTTCAGGCCATCTCGCCCGACGGCAAATGCAAAACTTTCGACGCCTCCGCCAACGGTTATGCGCGCGGCGAAGGCTGCGGCATGGTCGTGCTCAAACGTCTTAAAGACGCGGTCCGCGACGGCAACCGCATTCTTGCGCTGGTAAAAGGCTCGGCGATTAACCAGGACGGCAAAACCAATGGCTTGGCCGCGCCCAACGGTAATGCGCAACAGGCCGTTATCCGCGAAGCCTTGGCAGATGCAGGGCTCCAGCCCGCAGCAGTGGATTACGTTGAAGCGCACGGCACCGGCACGATTCTCGGCGACCCTATCGAAGTCGAAGCCCTGGGTGCAGTGCTGGGATCGGGTCGACAGGACCCCTTGCGGCTAGGGGCGGTAAAAACCAATATCGGCCATCTGGAACCGGCGGCGGGAATGGCAGGCCTGATAAAAATCCTGCTGTCCTTAGCCCATGAAGAGCTGCCGCAGAATATCCATTTTCATCGCCCCAATCCGCATATCGACTGGAATAACCTGCCGTTGCGGGTACTCACCGAAAAATCGGCCTGGCGACGCTCAGCCCGACCTCGCATTGCGGGCCTCAGCTCTTTCGGCTTCAGCGGCACCAACGCCCATGTCATCGTCGCGGAAGCCCCCCAAGCGGAACCGCAAACCGGCGAACAACAGCAGGATGTACATCTGCTGAACTTATCGGCGCGAGACGAAGCCGCATTACAGACACTGATTGCCGA
This sequence comes from Methylobacter tundripaludum SV96, assembly GCF_000190755.2. Lineage (GTDB taxonomy): Bacteria > Pseudomonadota > Gammaproteobacteria > Methylococcales > Methylomonadaceae > Methylobacter_A > Methylobacter_A tundripaludum. The sequence continues at coordinate 735,926 of NZ_JH109153.1, forward strand.
CTATCTGAAAGTCTTGCCCCAAGACGAAACGGAAAACGCATCGGCAGACTTGGCCGACTTGTGTTATTCGGCGGCCGTCGGTCGTCATCACTGGCCCTGGCGCCTGTCCGTGGCTGGCCGCAGCCCGGCCGAGATGCGACGCAAACTGGCGGACTTTATACAACAAGGCCAAGAAAACAGTGATCTCGTCACAGGACACAACGAAGAAGGCGCCCCGGACATAGCCTTTTTGTTTACCGGCCAAGGCTCGCAATACCCAGGCATGGGCCACGCGCTGTATCAAAGTCAAACGGTTTTCAAACAAGCCATCGACCGTTGCGATGCTGTGCTGCAACCCCTGTTGAACCGCTCTTTGCCCGACCTGCTGTTTAACACCGAAGCCGAGGTCCTAAACCGGACAGCCTATGCCCAGCCCGCGCTGTTTGCGCTGGAATACGCCTTGTACGAACTGTGGAGCTCATGGGGAATATCGCCGTCGGTGTTAATGGGGCACAGCGTCGGCGAATATGTCGCGGCCTATGCGGCCGGCGTATTCAGCCTGGAAGACGGCTTAACGCTGATAGCCGAGCGCGGCCGTCTGATGCAGGCGCTGCCGGCAGGGGGCGGCATGGCGGCTGTTTTCGCTTCGGAAAGCCTTATCAACAGCGCAATAGCCCCCTACCAAGGACGGATTAGTATTGCTGCATACAACGGTCCCGAACAGCTGGTCATCTCAGGCGATGAGGATGCCGTGCGTGCCGTTTGCGCCACACTGGATGGCGAAGGCATCCAAACCTCGGTTCTGGCGGTTTCCCATGCCTTCCATTCCCAGCGAATGGAAGGCATGCTGGCCGACTTCGAGCGCGTCGCCCGACGCGTGGTTTTCTCCCCGCCGCGCATTAAACTGATCTCCAACATTACCGGCATGACCATCGGCGAAAACATTGCCTGCGCCGAATACTGGCTGGAACATATACAACGCCCCGTCGACTTTTCGGCGGGCATGGCAACACTCAAAAACGCGGGAATCCGGCTATTTGTAGAAATCGGCCCCCACGCTACCCTGCTGGGCTTAGGTCGCCGTTGCCTACCCGGGGGCGGCACATGGCTGCCCAGCCTGCGGCAGAATGTTCCCGAGCAACAACAACTATCCCGCACCATGGCAGGGCTGTATGTGCAAGGTGCGGCGGTGAACTGGAGCGCCGTGTATGCCAATCAAGCCTGCCGCTGGGCCAGCGTGCCGACTTATCCGTTCCAACGCAAGCGCTTCTGGGTTGAAGCGCCGGCACAGCAAAAAATTATTCACAAGCCGTCGTCCTCCAGCTTGGCTCATCCGCTGCTGGATCGTATGATCCGTTCTCCGCTGCTGGAATCGATCCTGTTCGAAACGCGTTTTGGCGAAGCGGAATTGCCGGTACTAAGAGACCACCATATCTTCGGCAAAACCGTGGTATCGGGAGCCTGTCTGACCTCCATGATTCTAGGCGCAGCCAAGCAGGCGTTCGGCGAAGGCACGATTCAGCTTGCGGAGCTGATGTTTCATCAAGCGCTGGCGATAGCCGACGGAGCCACGCGATCCGTCCATTTAGCCCTCAAACCGCTAGGCGATGGCACAGCATCGTTCCGACTGGTCAGCTTAGAGGCCGATAGCACAACGACAGAAGGGACCTTGCATGCCGGCGGCAATCTTCGGGTTCTGCCGCATTCAGCCCATCAATCAACTCACCCGCTGTCCTCCCCACCGGAATTGTGGCATCGCTTCGACACCGAAATACCGGGCCAATCCGTGTATGAAGCCCACCGGCGCCGTCACATTGAATTGGGCGATAGCAATCAATGGCTAGAATCGGTCCGACTCGGCCGGTCAGAAGCCATCGGCCGCCTCCGCCTGCCGAGTAGCGATGGGCAGACCCTCGCCGTTGACGGCTACCTGCTACATCCGGGCCTGATCGACTCCTGTTACGGTCTGTTGGGATCGGTTGTCGCGTTAGAGGACGATGAGACTTTGGTTCCGTTCGCCATAGAGCGTTTCAACTTAGTCCGACCAGCCCAGGGCCAACAGTTCTGGGTGCATATTCGCCGCCGCGTACTGGAGGAATTCCCCGACAAATTAATCGGCGATATTCAACTGCTGGACGAACAGGGCGAATTGATTGCCGAATGTCTTGGCTTGGAAGGTCGCGCCGCAACGCCGGATACCTTATTGCGCACGCTGGCGAAAGACCCTGGCCAGCTGTTTTACCGGCTCGACTGGATTAACCGCGACCGTCAAACAGCATTACCCGGATCAGCGCAAAACTGGCTGATTTTTATGGATGATGCAGGGCATGGATCAGAAATCGCCAAGCGCCTGAAAGCCCAAGGGCATTCTGTTGCGGCCGTTTATCCGGGCACCTGCTTCGAGCGTTTGGAAACGCAGGGCTATCGGATTGACCCGATGCAGGCAGCGGATATGCTGTCGCTTTTAACAACGGTCTTTAAACAAACAACCTATGTGGGCATCGTCTATCTATGGAGCCTAAACAATCACAAAGATAATCCGGCTGCGCTGGAGTTTACAATTACCCAAAGCTGCGCACCCGCTCTTCATCTTGTTCAAGCCCTTGGCCGGATAGAACCGGCCGTTGTGCCCGCGCTAGTCCTGGTGACCCAAGGCGGCCAGCCTATCGATTTGCCTGAAACCTCAGCGAGGTCGGTGTGCGTTGACCAAGCGCCATTATTGGGAATGGGCAAAACCATCGCACTCGAACATCCCGAACTGCGTTGTAAATGCATCGACCTGGACCCTGACGACACCGACGAAAGTAATGCCGACTTCTTGGTTCAGGAGCTGCTCAACCCAACACAGGAAAACCAAATAGTCCGGCAAGGTTCCAATCGTCTTGTTGCCAGACTGATCCGTTATCGTCCGGAACACACCCAAAATCTCCCGGTACGGCAAGAGGGGCATTACCTGATCTGTGGCGGCTTGGGCGGTTTGGGCCTATTGTTGGCAAATCAGCTTGTGGCACGCGGCGCACGGCATCTCACGCTGTGCGGACGTAACGCCGCTAATCCCGAAGCGGCGGCAGTTATTGCCGGGCTGGAACAATCGGGGGCGAGCATCCGCGTCCGTCTGACGGATATTACCGATGCCGAACAGCTACAAGCCCTTATTGCGACGGCATCGGCAGAACAGCCTCTGACCGGCATCGTCCACGCAGCAGGAATGCTGGACGATGGCGTACTCGCCCAGTTCGATTGGCCGCGATTCAGCCGGGTGCTGGCGTCTAAAACCGTCGGGCTCCAATATCTGCATGAACTGAGTCGGCATCTGCCGCTGGACTTTTTTATCGGCTTTTCTTCAATGGCGTCATTGACCGGTTCTCCGGCTCAAGGCGCTTATGTGGCCGCCAACAGCTTCGTTGATGCGTTGATGCATCAACGCCGGGCCGAGGGCCTGGCAGGACTGAGCATCAACTGGGGGCCTTGGGCCGAAGTGGGCATGGCGGCCCGCCTGGATGACCGGCAGCGCTTACGCCTGTCGTCCCAGGGCATCAACGCCATGTCAGCCGAAGACGCTTTTCGTACCCTCGATCGGCTGTGGCCGAATCCGCCTGCCCAAATAGGCATCATGGATATTCATTGGCCGGAGTTCCTGCGCCACTTCCCCGGCGCAACCGACTTGCCGCTGTTTGAGTTATTACGGCAACGGTCCGATACCGGCGCGTCTACTGAACCGGAAGCAACATCGCAAGCCCAATGGATCACGCAACTTGAGCAAACTCCAGTGGCGCGTCGGCGAACCCTGCTGTCCTCCTTGATTTGCGGTGAAATCAACCGGGTACTCGGTGCAGCAAGCGACCGCTCAATCGCTCCGCGCCAACGCCTGTTCGATTTAGGATTGGACTCATTAACGGCCGTAGAATTGAAGAACCGCCTGTCTGCCGCCCTGACCTGTCCGCTGATCACAACCCTGTTGTTCGATTACCCCACCCTCGAAGCACTGACCAATCACTTATCTATGATCGTATCTATCTCATTCGAAGCGGTAGAGGTCAATGCGCCCGCAACAACATCGACCAGCGATGACAAAGCCGCTGCGTTGGATCAAATGTCGCAACAAGAGCTGGAAGACTTGCTGGCCGAAAAACTCAGTCTCATTGCAGAATAACAATAGCTCACTATGACAACTAACAGCGAAACCGGCCCAGCGCAACGGAACTTGATTAAAAGCGCCCTGCTGAAAATCGATGAGTTGCAAGCCAGGCTCAAGGCCTGCAATGCGGAAAAAAACGAAGCCATTGCCATTGTCGGCATGGGCTGCCGGTTTCCGGGCGGGGTGGACAGTCCCGAGGCTTTTTGGCAGTTGCTGAACGACGGTCGCGATGCGATCACCGAGGTGCCGCCGGAGCGCTGGGACATCGATGCCTATTACGATGCCGACCCCGATGCGCCGGGCAAGATGAATACCCGCTTTGGCGGCTTTATCGAGCGCGTCGATCAATTCGATGCGCGCTTTTTCGCCATTTCGCCGCGCGAGGCGGTGTCGATGGACCCGCAACAACGCCTGCTGCTTGAGGTCGCCTGGGAAGCGCTGGAATATGCCAATATCCCGCCCGACAGTGTCTACGGCAGCGCCACCGGGGTGTTTGTCGGCATTATCGGCCAGGATTATGCGCAGCGGCTGTTCGCACCCGGCTATCTTGACAAGATCGACGCTTATGTCGGGACCGGCGCGTCGCAGGGCGTGGCGGCGGGGCGTCTGTCCTATGCGCTGGGCCTGACCGGGCCGAGTTTCAGTGTCGATACGGCCTGCTCTTCGTCGTTGGTGACCTTGCATTTGGCCTGCGAGAGTCTGCGCCGTAAGGAATGCGATCTGGCCTTGTCCGGCGGGGTGAACCTGATCCTGGAGCCGGGGCTCAATGTTAATTTCTCGAAAGCGCGGATGATGGCGCCCGATGGCCGCTGCAAGTCTTTCGACAGCGCTGCGGACGGCTATGTGCGCGGCGAAGGCTGCGGCATGCTGGTGCTGAAACGCTTATCCGATGCGCTGGCCGCGGGCGATCAGGTGCTGGCCGTGGTGCGCGGTTCGGCGGTTAACCAGGACGGCCCGAGCGGCGGTTTGACCGTGCCCAGCGGCCCTTCGCAGGAACAGGTGGTTCGGCAGGCGTTGGTCAATGCGGGCATTACGCCGGATGCGGTCAGTTATGTTGAGGCCCACGGCACCGGCACGGCGCTGGGCGATCCGATTGAATTGGGCGCTTTGGACGCCGTCTTTAGCGCTTCGCATTCGGCGGCGAATCCGTTGTATTTGGGCTCGGTCAAGACCAATGTCGGGCATTTGGAAGCCGCCGCCGGGGTGGCCGGAATCATCAAGCTGGTGTTGGCGCTCCGGCATGACAGCCTGCCGCGCCATCTGCATTGCGACAATCCGACCGCGCGCTTTGCCTGGGCCGACAAGCCGTTGCGTGTCCTGCACGAGCCGCAAGCCTGGCCGCGCGGCGAACGGCCGCGTATCGCCGGCATCAGCAGTTTCGGCTTCAGCGGCACCAATG
>NZ_JH109153.1:741541-743771 GCF_000190755.2 Methylobacter tundripaludum SV96
CTGCGGACGGTCTTGCAACGGGTGCGCGCGTTCGATTTGGACGCTTATGCGCACCAGGATCTGCCGTTCGAGCTGTTGGTCGATGCCTTGCAACCGACCCGCTCAATGGCCCGCCATCCGTTATTCCAGGTCATGCTGGCCTTGCAGAACACCGCCCGGCCGCGCATGGACTTGCCGGGACTCACTGTCGCGATGGAACCGTTGGCGCGCACCGGCGCCAAGTTCGACCTGTTGGTCAGTTTGGCCGAACAATACGATGCCGACGGCGAACCGTTGGGCTTGTGGGGCGAACTGGAATTCAGCAGCGATTTGTTCGATACCTCAACTATTGAGCTCTTAATCCAACGCTGGTTGCGCCTGATCGAGCAGGCCGTGGCCGAACCGGATGCGCCGCTGTATCAATGTGCGCTGCTGACGCCCGAAGAACGCCATGCGCTGCTGGAAGGCTTCAACGCCACAACGCAGCCTATCCCCGACGCCACCTTGCCGGCATTGTTCGAAGCCCAGGCAGCAAGCAATCCTGCCGCGACCGCGCTGGTCTTTGCCGATCAGGAACTGAGCTATGGCGAACTGAACGCCCGCGCCAACCGCCTCGCTCATGCGCTGATTGCGCAAGGGGCAGGCCCGGAATCGCTAATCGGCCTGTATCTGGACCGTTCGTTCGAGCTGGTGGTCTCGCTGTTGGCGGTCCTGAAAAGCGGTGCGGCTTATCTGCCGCTCGACCCCGAACATCCGACCGCGCGCATTGAAGCGATGCTGGACGATGCAACGCCGTTACGGGTGATCACGACGGCAGCGCTGGCCGACAACCTACCTGCGGATTGTCCGCGCATAGTGCTCGACAAGCTAACCGACTTGGCGCAAAGACAAGAAAATAATCCAAGCGATGCGGATCGACTCGCTCCGCTAACGCCGCTGCATCCGGCTTATGTGATCTTTACCTCCGGCTCGACCGGAAAGCCGAAAGGGGTGCTGATTGCCCATCACGCGCTGGTCAACCACATGCGCTGGATGCAACATGCCTACCCTGTGGCCCCGCAAGACCGGGTTCTCGGCCGAACCGCCCCCACTTTCGATGCGTCGGTCTGGGAGCTTTGGCTGCCGTTACTGTCTGGGGCTGCGCAGGTGCTGATCTCGACCCAGCAGCTCCACGATGCCCAGTTGCTGTTTGAACAGCTTGACCGGCAGCAGATTCATGTTGCCCAGTTCGTGCCGTCGCTACTGGCTTCGTTCCTCTCCGAATATGACCTAAAGCCGCAAGCGCTGCGCCAGGTGTTTTCCGGCGGTGAAGCGCTATCGACCGAGCTGACCCGGCGTTTGACCGAGCAGTGGCAGGTTGAGGTGGTCAATTTATACGGGCCGACCGAGACGACGATCCAGGTCGCGCATTATGCGGCACAGGACAACGCTTTAAACGGGTCGACGACGCCGATCGGCGCGCCGATCTGGAACACCCGCATTTACCTGCTAGATCAAGCCCTGGAACCGGTGCCGGTCGGCGTTGCCGGTGAACTGTACATCGCCGGGGCCGGTCTGGCCCGCGGCTACCTGAACCGCCCGGCCCTGACCGCCGAGCGCTTTGTCGCCGATCCGTTCTCACCTATAGCTGGCGCACGCATGTATCGCTCCGGCGACCTGGCGCGCTGGCGCGATGACGGCAACCTGGAGTTTTTGGGCCGGGCCGACAGCCAGGTCAAGATTCGCGGTTTCCGTATCGAGCCGGGCGAGATCGAAGCGGTGTTGCTGGCGTTGCCGGGCGTGGCCCAGGCGGCTGTCATCGCACGCGACGACGGCCTCGGTTTGCAGCTGGTGGCTTATTGGGTGCCGTCTGCTTTGTCCAATGCGTCTGCCGAAACCTTGCGCCCGGCGTTGGCCGCGCAATTGCCGGATTACATGCTGCCTTCGGCCTTTGTGGCCTTGGACGCTCTGCCGCTGACACCCAACGGCAAGCTGGATCGGCGCGCCTTGCCTGCGCCGGAACGCGGAGGTGCGGTGTTTGTTCCGCCGTCATCGCCCGAAGAAACGCTGCTGGCGGCGCTGTTCGGCGAGGTATTGGGATTGGATCGCGTCAGTGTTGCCGATTCGTTCTTTGCGCTGGGCGGGCATTCGCTGCTGGCGACCCGTTTGGTCAGCCGGGTGCGCGAGGCCTTTGCCTTGGAATTGCCGATCCGGGCCTTATTCGAAGCGCCGACGGTCGCGCAATTGGCCGGACGCCTGCGCGATTTGCGTA
>NZ_JH109153.1:743871-1512232 GCF_000190755.2 Methylobacter tundripaludum SV96
GGGCGTCCGGCCCGATGCGGTCGTGGGCCACAGCGTCGGCGAATACGTGGCCGCCTGTGTGGCCGGGGTATTCAACCTGGACGATGCGCTCAAACTGCTGGCCGCCCGCGCCCGCCTGATGCAGGCCTTGCCCACCGGCGGCGCAATGGCCGCGGTTTTTGCCGGTGAAGCGCGGGTTGCCCAAGCCCTGGCCGGGCACGACCGATTAGCCATCGCCGCGGTCAACGGCGCCGAAAACGTGGTGATCTCGGGCGATGAGACCGCGCTCAATCACGTCCTGGATGAACTGCAAGCGGAAAACATCGGCCATCGCAGGCTGAGCGTGTCGCACGCCTTCCATTCGCCGTTGATGGAACCGATGCTGGCGGAATTCGCCAAGATTGCTGCCGAAATACATTATCACGCCCCTAGCCTCCCGTTAATTTCCAACGTCACCGGCCGCCTGATCGGCGAGGACATCGCCACGCCCGCCTATTGGGTCGAGCATATCCGCAGACCGGTGCGCTTTGCCGACAGCATCGACACCCTGCACGACCGGCACTGCCAACTGTTCCTTGAACTCGGCCCCCATCCGGTGCTGCTGGGCATGACCCGTCACAGCTGCCCCGACGCGATACTGATCCCCAGCTTGCGGCAACAAACCGCCGACGATGAACAGTTCCTGCGTAGCCTCGGCGACTTGTTCGTGCAGGGCGTCGCCATCGATTGGAACGCCGTTTACCCGAAACAAACCTACCAGCCGCTGCATCTGCCTACTTATCCGTTCCAGCGCCAGCGGTTTTGGGTAGACAGCAACAGGGAACTGCCCTCAGCACCAAGCTCGCGATTGGTTACGCTACTGCAATCCGGGAATGCCGATGCCCTGACCCAATATCTGCAAACGCAACAGGCACTGTCAGCGGACGAACTGAAGCTGTTGCCGAAACTTAGCGGCTTATTGATCCGTCAGCACCGGGATGCCACCGTTAATACCGACGGTTTGTGCTACCGGCCCATCTGGCAAGAACAAGCGCGTAACGCCGAACCGGCTATGCCGCCTGCCGGAGCGCAAAACCGGCCATGGCTGATTTTCAGTTCCGGCGACGAATCCGAGCTGGCCCAAAGCTTGCAGAATCTCGGGCAACCTTGTATCCGTGCCACTGCGGGCAACGCCTACGCACAAACTGCATCCGATGCCTGGACGGTTGCCGCCGATAGCGCGGACGATTATTGTCGCCTGCTCGAAGCTACCCAGCCGCAAACCATCGCCTATGTCTGGCCGTCCGAGCTGACCGCACACTACGGTGAAGATGCGTTGATGCAGACTATCCTGTTGGCCCGTGCCGCAGCCGGTTTGCAATCACTCACCAAGCTGTGGCTGATCACCCGCGACGCAACCAATGCCGGAGATCGCGCGCCCTCATCGCCCTTTCCTTCGCTGTTGTCGGGCCTGGGCCGTTCCTTGTTCCTGGAATATCCCAATCTGAAAGGCGGCATGATCGACCTGGAAGCCGACGAAACTCCGGCATTGCTGCGCGAACTGCTGGATTCGGAAGACGAAGACGCGATCAGTCTTCGGGTGGGAAAACGCTATGTCGCCAGACTTGAAGCCTTCCAGCCAACAGTCGCAGCACCGTCCCGGTTTAAAGCGGACGCGGCCTACCTGATTACCGGAGGACTGGGCGCGCTCGGCTTGAAAACCGCGCGCTTTTTGGCCGAAAACGGCGCGGGCCAACTGATCCTGCTCGGACGCAAGGGCGCCAATGAAAACACCCGCGAAACCCTGGACTTTATCGAACACTTGGGCACCCAGGTTCGCGTAGTGCAGGCGGACAGCGGCGATGAGACCGCGATGTCCGAACTCTTCAAACAGCTTGCCGCCGGTAATTTCCGCCTCAAAGGCATCATCCACGCGGCCGGAGTGCTGGGCTCCTGCGCCCTGAGCGAACTCGACCGGGCATGCCTGCACCAAGTGCTTGCGCCTAAAGTACGCGGTGCCTGGACATTGCACCGCTTAAGCCTGGACCTCGAACTCGATTTTTTTGTCCTGTACTCATCGATTTCATCAATTTTGGGTACGGCTCAACTCGCCCATTACACGGCAGCTAACGGCTTTTTGGACGGCTTGGCCGAATACCGCCGCGGCTTGGGCTTGCCCGCGCTCAGCATCAACTGGGGGCCTTGGCAAAGCGGCGGCATGATAGACGGCGAGACCGCCCGGCGTATTGCCGACAGCGGCTTTCATACCCTGTCGGCTCCGATAGCGCTTGACCTGTTTGGCCGCTTGCTGGCCGCCGGGCAAACCCGCGTCGCGGTTCTGGATGCGGATTGGCCGCGCCTCAAAAGCCTTTACGAAGTCCGCGGCCGCCAACCTTTGCTGGCGCTGCTGGGTCAAAATACCACGGGAACTGCCACCGTACTGAACGGGCTGCAGGATCGAAGCGCGCAACGTATTGGAAAAGAGCACCTTTCAGAGGAAGAACTGCTGGCTGCCTTGTTTGGCGAAGTGCTGGGGTTGGATAGCGTCAGTGTTGACGATTCGTTCTTTGCGCTGGGCGGCGACTCCTTGTTAGCTACGCAGTTAGTCAGCCGGGTGCGTGAAGCATTCGCGCTGGAGCTGCCGACCAAAATGCTATTTGATGCCCCTACCGTAGCGCAGTTGCTGATGTGTTTGCGCGATTTGCGCGGCGCCAGGGCACCACTGACGGCGCTCCCGCGCCCCGAGCGCCTGCCGCTGTCTTATGCGCAGCAGCGGCTATGGTTTATCCATCGACTGGAAGGGCCGGGGTCGACTTATAACATTCCTATCGCTTTACGCTTGACTGGGCATCTGGATGCCGATGCGCTTGATTCGGCTTTGCTCGACCTGCTGGCGCGTCACGAGGCGTTGCGTACCCGTTTCCCGGAGTTCGACGGCATTGCCGCGCAGGAAATTGTGCCGGTTGCAGACATCGCTGCGCGGCTGACCCGCTGTCAGGTGACGAAGGCGGAATTAGCCGCCAGCTTGCAACAGGCGGCAGAAACGGCGCTGGACATTACCGTGGACTTGCCGTTCCGGGCCTGGCTGTTCAGTTCGGCTGCCGGGGAGCAGGTGTTGTTGTTGCTGGTTCATCACATCGCCGCCGACGGCGCTTCGATGGCGGTTTTATCCAACGATTTATCTTCGGCTTATGCCGCCCGCTGTTTGCAACAAGCCCCGCAATGGCCGGACTTGCCGATCCAGTACGCCGATTATGCGCTCTGGCAGCGCCAAGTCTTGGGCGCGGTGGACGATCCGACCAGTCCGATGGCGCAGCAGTTGGCGTTCTGGCAGCAGGCGTTGCGCGGCCTTCCCGATGAGTTGAACCTGCCGACCGACCGCCCCCGGCCGCTGGTCAGTTCCTATCGCGGCGGCGCGCTGCCGATTCACTTGTCCGCCGAGCTGCATCGGGATTTGCTGGCCTTGGCTCAAGCCGAGCAGGCTTCGCTATTCATGCTGTTGCAGGCGACCTTGGCGGCGCTGTTGTCGCGCCTGGGCGCCGGTGAAGATATTGCTATCGGTGCGCCGATCGCCGGTCGCACCGATCAGGCGATTGAGGGTTTGATCGGCTTTTTTATCAATACACTGGTATTGCGCACCGACCTGTCGAGACGGCCTTCCCTGCGCACACTGCTGCAACGCGTGCGGGCTTTCGATTTGGACGCTTATGCACACCAGGATTTACCGTTCGAGCTGTTGGTCGATGCGTTGCAACCAACCCGTTCGATGGCCCGCCATCCGCTGTTCCAGGTGATGCTGATATTGCAGAACACCGCCAAACCTCGAATGGACTTGCCGGGGCTTACTGTCAGCCTGGAACCTTTGGCGCATACCGGCGCCAAGTTCGATCTAACCGTCGATTTGACTGAGCAGTTCGGCGAAAACGGCGAGCCGTTGGGCTTATCCGGCGAGCTGGAATTCAGCAGCGATTTGTTCGATGCCTCGACTATTGAACTCTTAATCCAGCGCTGGTTGCGCCTGATCGAGCAGGCCGTGGCCGAACCGGATGCGCCGCTGTATCGCTGCGATATACTGACGCCGGACGAACGCCATACGCTGCTGGAGGCATTCAACCCCATTGCGCTGCCGACTCCCGCCGCAACGCTGCCCGAATTGTTCGAGGCGCAGGCGTCGAGCAATCCTGCCGCGACCGCGTTGGTCTTCGCCGATTACGAACTGAGTTATGCCGAACTCAACGCCCGTGCCAACCGCCTCGCTCACGCGCTGATTGAGCAAGGGGCAGGCCCTGAGTCGTTGATCGGCCTGTGCCTGGATCGCTCATTTGAACTGATTATCTCGCTGTTGGCCGTGCTGAAAAGCGGCGCGGCTTACTTGCCGCTGGATCCTGAATATCCGATGGCACGCATTGAAGCCATGCTGAAAGATGCCGCGCCTTTACTGGTGATTACCGCAACGAAGATGGCTGATATTTTGCCGGAAAGCTGTGCGCGATTATTACTGGACGATCCGGCCACGCTAGTCGACTTGGCGATGAAGCCGCGAACCAATCCAACAGATACAGACCGGCTGATGCCGCTTGATCCTCGTCACCCGGCTTATGTGATTTTTACCTCCGGCTCGACCGGAAGACCGAAGGGCATCGCGATTTGCCACAGCGCGCTTAGCGCATTCCTTGCTTCGATCAAATCAGCCGTTCATTGCGATGCGGCTGACCGGTTCTTATCGGTAACCACGATTGCGTTCGATATCGCCGTTCTGGAACTGTTCCTGCCGCTCTCGCAGGGAGCCTGCGTACTGCTGACCGCTCGTTCGGAAAGCAAGGATATTCCTGCATTTGCGCAGTTTTTTGCTCGCCATCGGCCCACGCTGATGCAAGCAACGCCCAGCCATTGGCGGGCGTTGCTCGAGGCTCTGCCCGACATTGAGCCGCAACTCCAGGCCATTTGCGGCGGCGAGCCGCTACCGCTGGATCTGGCGCAGGCGCTATTGGCAAAAACCCGTTCATTGGTCAATCTCTACGGCCCGACCGAAGCGACGGTTTGGGCGACCCAACAGGCCATAACCGAGAGTACGCTTGCGCTGCAACGCACTCCGTTGGTGGACATCGGTACGCCACTTGACCGTTATCGCATCTACCTGTTGGATGCCACCTTGGAACCGGTGCCGGTCGGCGTTGCCGGCGAACTGTATATCGCCGGGGCCGGCCTGGCCCGCGGTTACCTGAACCGCCCGGCCCTGACCGCCGAGCGCTTTGTCGCCGATCCGTTCTCGCCTATGTCTGGCGCACGCATGTACCGCTCCGGCGATCTGGCGCGCTGGCGCGATGACGGCAATCTGGAGTTTTTGGGCCGGGCCGACAGCCAGGTCAAGATTCGCGGCTTCCGCATTGAGCCGGGCGAGATCGAAGCGGTGTTGCTGGCCTTGCCGGGCGTGGCCCAAGCCGCGGTGGTGGCGCGCGACGACGGCCTGGGTTTGCAGCTGGTGGCGTATTGGGTGCCGTCTGCTTCGTCCGATGCGTCCGATGCGTCCGCCGAAACCTTGCGTCCGGCGTTGGCCGCGCAATTGCCGGATTACATGCTGCCTTCGGCGTTTGTAGTCTTGGACGCTCTGCCGCTGACCCCCAACGGCAAGCTGGATCGGCGCGCCTTGCCTGCGCCGGAACGCGGCGGTGCGGTGTTTGTTCCGCCGTCTTCGCAAGAAGAAACGCTGCTGGCGGCGCTGTTCGGCGAGGTATTGGGATTGGATCGCGTCAGTGTTGCCGATTCGTTCTTTGCGCTGGGCGGGCATTCGCTGCTGGCGACCCGTTTGGTCAGCCGGGTGCGCGAGGCCTTTGCCTTGGAATTGCCGATCCGGGCCTTATTCGAAGCGCCGACGGTCGCGCAATTGGCCGGACGCCTGCGCGATTTGCGTAGCGCCCGGCTGCCTTTGCAGGCCTTACCGCGCCCCGAGCGTTTGCCGCTGTCTTATGCGCAGCAGCGCCTGTGGTTTATCCATCGCCTGGAGGGGCCGGGTTCCAATTACAATATTCCTATCGCTTTACGCTTGAGCGGGCATTTGGATGCCGATGCGTTTGATTCGGCTTTGCTTGACCTGCTGGCGCGTCATGAAGCGTTGCGTACCCGTTTCCCGGAGTTCGACGGTATTGCCGCTCAGGAGATTGTGCCGGTTTCCGAGCTCACTTCGCTGCTGACCCGCTGCCCTGTAACCGAAGCGGAATTAGCCGTTCAGTTACAGCAGGCGGCCGATACCGCACTCGATATTACCGTGGACTTGCCGTTCCGGGCCTGGCTGTTTTCTTCGACTCCGCTCAGCACGGGCTCTTTAGCTAACGAGGAGCAAGTGTTGCTGATGCTGGTGCATCATATCGCCGCCGACGGCGCGTCGATGGCGGTGTTGGCCGACGATTTAACCCTGGCTTATAGTTCCCGCTGTATGCAGCAGGCTCCCGCTTGGCCGGATTTAACGATCCAGTACGCCGATTATGCGCTCTGGCAGCGCCAAAGCTTGGGCGCTGTGGATGATCCGAGCAGTCCGATGGCGCAGCAGCTGGCGTTCTGGCAACAAGCCTTGCGCGGCCTGCCCGATGAGTTGAACCTGCCGACCGATAGGCCCCGGCCATTGGTCAGTTCTTATCGCGGCGGTGCGCTGCCGATTCACCTGTCCGCCGAACTGCACCGGAATTTGCTGGCCTTGGCTCAAACCGAGCAAGCTTCGCTGTTCATGCTGTTGCAGGCGACCTTGGCGGCGCTGTTGTCGCGACTGGGCGCCGGTGAGGACATTGCTATCGGTGCGCCGATTGCCGGTCGTACCGATCAGGCCATTGAGGGCTTGATCGGCTTTTTCGTCAATGCCTTGGTGTTGCGCACCGACCTGTCGGGACGGCCTTCGCTGCGGACGGTCTTGCAACGGGTGCGCGCGTTCGATTTGGACGCTTATGCGCACCAGGATCTGCCGTTCGAGCTGTTGGTCGATGCCTTGCAACCGACCCGCTCAATGGCCCGCCATCCGTTATTCCAGGTCATGCTGGCTTTGCAGAACACCGCCCGGCCGCGCATGGACTTGCCGGGCTTGAACGTTGCGATGGAACCGTTGGCGCGCACCGGCGCCAAGTTCGACCTGTTGGTCAGTTTGGCCGAGCAATACGATGCCGACGGCGAGCCGTTGGGCTTGTGGGGCGAACTGGAGTTCAGCAGCGACCTGTTCGATACCGACACCGTCGAGCATTTAAGCCGCCGCTGGTTAAGCCTGATCGAGCAGGCCGTGGCCGAACCGGATGCGCCGCTGTACCAGTGCGCGCTGCTGACCCCGGAAGAACGCCATGCGCTGCTGGAGGGCTTCAACGCCACGGCACGGCCTATCCCCGACGCCACCCTGCCCGCATTGTTCGAAGCCCAGGCGGCAAGCAATCCTGCCGCGACCGCGCTGGTCTTTGGCGATCAGGAACTGAGCTATGGCGAACTGAACACCCGCGCCAACCGCCTCGCTCACGCGCTGATTGCGCAAGGGGCAGGCCCGGAATCGTTAATCGGCCTGTACCTGGACCGTTCGTTCGAGCTGGTGATCTCGCTGTTGGCGGTTCTGAAAAGCGGTGCGGCTTATCTGCCGCTCGACCCCGAACATCCGACCGCGCGCATTGAGGCGATGCTGGAAGATGCAACGCCGTTACGGGTGATCACGACGGCAGCGCTGGCCGACAACCTACCTGCGGATTGTCCGCGCATAGTGCTCGACAAGCTAACCGACTTGGCGCAAAGACAAGAAAATAATCCAAGCGATGCGGATCGACTCGCTCCGCTAACGCCGCTGCATCCGGCTTATGTGATCTTTACCTCCGGCTCGACCGGAAAGCCGAAAGGGGTGCTGATTGCCCATCACGCGCTGGTCAACCACATGCGCTGGATGCAACATGCCTACCCTGTGGTCCCGCAAGACCGGGTTCTCGGCCGAACCGCCCCCACTTTCGATGCGTCGGTCTGGGAGCTTTGGCTGCCGTTACTGTCCGGGGCGACGCAGGTGCTGATCTCGACTCAGCAACTCCACGATGCCCAGTTGCTGTTTGAACAGCTTGACCGGCAGCAGGTTCATGTCGCCCAGTTCGTGCCCTCGCTACTGGCTTCGTTCCTCTCCGAATATGACCTAAAGCCGCAAGCGCTGCGCCAGGTGTTTTCCGGCGGCGAAGCGCTATCGACCGAGCTGACCCGGCGTTTGACCGAGCAGTGGCAGGTTGAGGTAATCAATTTATACGGGCCGACCGAAACGACGATCCAGGTCACGCATTATGCGGCACAGGACAACGCTTTAAACGGGTCGACGACGCCGATCGGCGCGCCGATCTGGAACACCCGCATTTATCTGCTGGATCAAGCCCTGGAACCGGTTCCGGTCGGCGTTGCCGGTGAACTGTACATCGCCGGAGCCGGTCTGGCCCGCGGCTACCTGAACCGCCCGGCCCTGACCGCCGAGCGCTTTGTCGCCGATCCGTTCTCGCCACTGGTGGGCGCACGCATGTATCGCTCCGGCGATTTGGCGCGCTGGCGCGATGACGGCAATCTGGAGTTTTTGGGCCGGGCCGACAGCCAGGTCAAGATTCGCGGTTTCCGGATCGAGCCGGGCGAGATCGAAGCCCTGTTGCTGGCGCTGCCGGGCGTGGCCCAGGCGGCTGTCATCGCGCGCGACGACGGCCTGGGTTTGCAGTTGGTGGCGTATTGGGTGCCGTCTGCTTTGTCCAATGCGTCTGCCGAAACCTTGCGCCCGGCGTTGGCCGCGCAATTGCCGGATTACATGCTGCCTTCGGCCTTTGTGGCCTTGGACGCTCTGCCGCTGACACCCAACGGCAAGCTGGATCGGCGCGCCTTGCCTGCGCCGGAACGCGGCGGTGTACTGTTTGTTCCGCCGTCATCGCAAGAAGAAACACTGCTGGCAGCGCTGTTCGGCGAGGTTCTTGGACTGGAGCGCGTCAGTGTTGACGATTCGTTCTTTGCGCTGGGCGGCGACAGCATCCTTTCCATTCAATTGGTTAGCCGCGCACGGCGCGCCGGTTTGGAAATTCGTCCACGCGACATTTTCGAGCGACCCACTGTCGCCGGACTCGCGAGCATCGCTCGGCCAGTGGCAAACAACAAACCGTTGGCGTTATTCGAAGCCAGCGGGCCGTTTACCCCAACCCCGATCATGGCCCGCTTTCTGGCGGTAGAAGGACCGACTAAGGGCTTCTACCAGGCCATGATGATCCAATTGCCGGCACAGATCGAAGCCGACCAGCTCAACGCCATCCTACAGTCGACAATCGATCACCACGCCTTGTTGCGCGCTACCTTTATCCGCAATGAGGACGGCCTATGGCAAGGCATCGTACCGCCGCCGGGAACCGTCAACGCCTGTACGCGCGTACAGCGCATCGACCTGCGGGCAATGGATTCCGCCCAGCGCGAACTGCGTCTGCATGAGACGGTTACGCAAGCTGCTGAACGACTCGATCCGGCCGACGGTTATCTGTTCGAGGCATTGTGGTTTTCGCTTCCCGAAGGCGAACGCTTGCTATGGATCATTCATCACTTGGCCGTCGACGGCGTTTCCTGGCGCATTCTGCTGTCCGATCTCGCCGCAGCATGGCAAGCGGTCGCAGCTCAGCAAGCCATCGCGCTGGAAGCGGTTGCCACCCCCTTTAGAATCTGGGCGCAACGGCTGCATGAACAGGCCCTGTCCCCAACTGTCGCCGCCGAATTACCGGCTTGGGAATCTATCCTTGCGCGGGGCGTTCCGTTATTACCGGGCATCATCATGGATTCGCAGCGGGATACAACTGCGACCACTCAAACCTTATTGGTTTCGCTAAAGCCTGCGCTCACCTTGGCGCTGCTGACCGAAATACCCGCAGCCTTCCATGCCCAAATCAACGATGTGCTGCTCACCGCGTTGGCTGTAGCCATTGCCGCTTGGCAGCCCGCAACGAAACCGGGCATATTGATCGATCTGGAAGGCCATGGCCGCGAGCCTTTCGCTGACGATCTCGATCTTTCGCGTACCGTCGGCTGGTTCACTACCCTCTATCCGGTCGCCTTATCCCTTGAAGGCATCGATGTCGATGCCGCGCTTCGAGGCGAAGCAGACATGGGACTGGCGCTCAAACTGGTCAAGGAGCAGTTGCGTGCCATACCGGGTCGCGGGCTGGGTTTCGGCTTGCTACGCTATCTGGAACCGAGCGCCGGACAGCGCTTGGCAAGTCAGCCGTCGCCACAGCTGGCCTTTAACTATCTGGGCCGCTTTGCTGCGGGGGATAGCCAAGACTGGGCCATCGCCGCAGACGGAAATGGCCTGAGCGGCGGTGCCGATGCCGATATGCCGATCACTCATGCCTTGACGGTCAACGCGGTCACCGTGGACGGCCCCGAAGGACCGACGCTTTCAGCGCACTGGAGCTGGGCGACTCGCCACCTGGACGAATCGGCAGTCGCAACACTGGCCGAACATTGGCAACAGGCGCTGAGCGCCCTGGTTGCGCATAGTATGCAAGCCGGAGCCGGCGGCCATTCGCCCGCTGATTTTCCGTTACTTACACTTTCCCAAAAACAGGTGGATGAACTTGAGCGGCGTTACCCGAACTTGGAAACGCTATGGCCGTTATCGCCGCTGCAAGAAGGCTTGCTGTTCCACGCCCTGTTCGATGATGCCTCGCCGGATCTCTACACCGTCCAAACCGCGATTGACCTGAGCGGCAACCTGGAACCGGAACGCCTGCGCAACGCCTGCACCGCCTTGTTAAAACGCCATGCCGTGCTGCGTACCGGCTTTGTCCACCAAGGCCAAACGCCTTTGCAAGTGGTCGTACCTCAGCCTCCTTTGCCCTGGCAATGGCTGGATTTAAGCGATCTTGAAGCGGTGCAACAATCGCAACGCGCCCAGGCCGTTGCCGCCGAGTTGCGGACTACCCGGTTTGCTATTGACGAGCCGCCGTTGATTCGTTTCACTGTGCTCAAGCTCGGACAGCAACAGCATCGCCTGCTGGTCACCAATCACCACTTGGTGCTGGACGGTTGGTCGATGCCTATCCTGCTGCGCGAACTCTTCACCCTTTATAACGACTTCGGCAGCAAAAATACGCTGGCGCCGGTATCCGGCTATGGCGACTATCTCGCTTGGCTGCAAGCGCAACACAAACCCCAGGCTCACGCGGCTTGGCAAGCTTACCTCGCAGGCCTTGACGCACCCAGCCTGATCGCGCCTGATCGATCCAGCCAAGCGACAATCCAGGCTCCCCATCATTGGCGGTACAGTTTCCCGGAAGCGCTCAGTCAGGGTATGAACGATTTTGCCCGCAACCACGGCATTACCCTGAATACCTTATTCCAGGGGGCGTGGGCTTTGCTGTTGAGCCGCCTGACCGGGCAACGGGATGTTACTTTCGGCATCACGGTTTCGGGACGTCCGGCCGAACTGCCGGGCGTCGAACACATGGTCGGCCTGTTAATCAACACCCTGCCGCTACGGATAAGCTTGCCTTCGGATCAGCCGCTGGCCGCCTGGCTTGGCGCATTGCAAGCACGCCAGGCCGGTTTGTTGGACTACGGCTATCTCGGCCTCACGGAAATCCAGCGTATCGCCGGGGGCTTTAACCCGCTGTTCGATACCTTGCTGGTGTTTGAGAACTACCCGATTGATCGTGCCGCTATCAAGCAAGGCATTAGCGACCTTAAAGTGACCCATATCGCCGGTCACGACGCCACCCATTACCCGCTCTCACTGATGGTCGCTCCCGGCGAGCAACTTGAGCTGCGTCTGGAATTCGACCCGGCACTATTTGATGACGAAAAAGGCCAACAACTAGGCCAACGCCTGGTGCGCCTGATCGAGCAGGCCGTCGCACAACCGGATGCGCCGCTGTATCGCTACGATATGCTGACGCCCGAGGAGCGCCACACGCTGCTGGAAGGTTTCAATGCCACGGCGCAGCCGATTCCTGCCGCCACACTTCCCGAGTTATTCGAAATGCAGGCGGCGCGTGATCCTGCCGCAACCGCGTTGATCTTTGCCGGTCAGGAACTCAGCTATGGCGAACTCAATAGCCGCGCCAATCGTCTGGCTCATGCGCTGATTGCGCAAGGAGCGGGGCCTGAGGCCTTGATCGGCCTGTGCCTGGAACGCTCGTTCGAGCTGGTGATCTCGCTGCTGGCGGTACTGAAAAGCGGTGCGGCTTATGTGCCGCTGGACCCTGAATACCCGAAAGCGCGTCTACAAGCCATGCTGGAGGATGCTGCGCCTTTACTGGTGATCACCTCAACGGAAATGGCAGCGATTTTGCCGGAAAGCTGTGCGCGCCTGCTGCTGGACGATCCGTCCGTACAAACCGGCTTGGCAATAAATCCCGAAAGCAACCCCTCGAATGCGGACCGATTGACGCCGCTAAGCCCGCTGCATCCGGCTTATGTGATTTTTACTTCCGGGTCTACCGGGAGGCCGAAGGGCGTGATAATGAGCCAACAGGCCTTAGTCAATCTGCTCGAATGGCAAACGGAAAGCAGCGTTTTAGGCAGCAAGCTGCGCACCCTTCAATTTACCTCGGCCAATTTCGATGTGTCGTTCCAGGAAATTTTCGGCGCGTGGAAAACCGGCAGCACGCTGGTATTGGTGCCTGATGAAGTTCGCCGCGAACCGGAACAATTGGTGGATTTACTGAGAAGCCATGCGATTGAACGGCTCTTTATCCCGATAGCCGCACTCAATAATATCGCCGAGCTTTACGCCAATCGCACCTTATCGCCACTGCAATTAAAGGAAGTCATTTGCGCAGGAGAACAATTAAAAGTCACTCCGGCGCTGAGGCGGTTTTTTGACCGGATCGACCACAGCCAATTGCATAACCACTACGGCCCGAGTGAAAGCCATGTGGTTACGGCCTTTCCTCTTGACCAAGACAGCCGACATTGGCAGGAAATGCCCTCTATCGGTGCGCCGATCAGGAACACCCGTATCTACCTGTTGGATCAGACCCTGGAACCGGTGCCGGTCGGCGTTGCCGGAGAACTGTACATCGCCGGGGCCGGCCTGGCCCGCGGTTACCTGAACCGCCCGGCCCTGACCGCCGAGCGCTTTGTCGCCGATCCGTTCTCGCCGGTGGTGGGCGCACGCATGTATCGCTCCGGCGATCTGGCGCGCTGGCGCGATGACGGCAACCTGGAGTTTTTGGGCCGGGCCGACAGTCAGGTCAAGATTCGCGGCTTCCGCATTGAGCCGGGCGAAATCGAAGCGCTGTTACTGGCCTTGCCGGGCGTGGCTCAGGCCGCGGTAGTGGCGCGCGACGACGGCCTCGGTTTGCAGCTGGTGGCTTATTGGGTGCCATCTGTTTCGTCCGATGCGTCCGCCGAAACCTTGCGCCCGGCGTTGGCCGCGCAATTGCCGGATTACATGCTGCCTTCGGCCTTTGTGGCCTTGGACGCTCTGCCGCTGACACCCAACGGCAAGCTGGATCGGCGCGCCTTGCCTGCGCCGGAACGCGGCGGTGCGGTGTTTGTTCCGCCGTCTTCGCCGGAAGAGGCGCTGCTGGCGGCGCTGTTCGGCGAGGTGCTTGGACTGGAGCGCGTCAGTATCGCCGATTCGTTCTTTGCGCTGGGCGGGCATTCGCTGCTGGCGACCCGTTTGGTCAGCCGGGTGCGCGAGGCGTTTGCCTTGGAATTGCCGATCCGGGCCTTATTCGAAGCGCCGACGGTCGAACAATTGGCCGGACGTCTGCGCGATTTGCGTGGCGCCCGGCTGCCTTTGCAGGCCTTGCCGCGTCCCGAGCGTTTGCCGCTGTCTTATGCGCAGCAGCGCCTGTGGTTTATCCATCGCCTGGAGGGGCCGGGTTCCAATTACAATATTCCGATTGCTTTACGCTTGAGCGGGCATTTGGATGCCGATGCGTTTGATTCGGCTTTGCTTGACCTGCTGGCGCGTCATGAAGCCTTGCGTACCCGTTTCCCGGAGTTCGACGGCGTTGCCGCACAGGAGATTGTGCCGGTTGCCGAGTTCGGTTCGCTGCTGACCCGCTGCCAAGTAACCGAAGCGGAATTAGCCGTTCAGTTACAGCAGGCGGCCGATACCGCGCTGGATATTACCGTGGACTTGCCGTTCCGGGCCTGGCTGTTCTCCTTAGCTAACGAGGCGCAGGTGCTGCTGATGCTGGTGCATCACATCGCCGCCGACGGCGCTTCGATGGCGGTGTTGGCCGACGATTTAACCCTGGCTTATAGTTCCCGCTGTATGCAGCAGACTCCGCGCTGGACGGACTTGCCAATCCAGTACGCCGATTATGCGCTCTGGCAGCGCCAAAGCTTGGGCGCGGTGCATGACCCCAAGAGTCCGATGGCACAACAGCTGGCATTCTGGCAGCAGGCCCTGCGCGGCCTTCCCGATGAGTTGAATTTGCCGGCCGACCGGCCCCGCCCTCTGGTCGGTTCCTATCGCGGCGGCGCGCTGCCGATTCATCTGTCCGCCGAACTGCACCGGAATTTGCTGGCCTTGGCTCAAACCGAGCAGGCTTCGCTGTTCATGCTGTTGCAGGCGACCTTGGCCGCGCTGTTGTCGCGACTGGGCGCCGGTGAGGACATTGCTATCGGTGCGCCGATTGCCGGTCGTACCGATCAGGCCATTGAGGGCTTGATCGGCTTTTTCGTCAATGCCTTGGTGTTGCGCACCGACCTGTCGGGACGGCCTTCGCTGCGGACGGTCTTGCAACGGGTGCGCGCTTTCGATTTGGACGCTTATGCGCACCAGGATCTGCCGTTCGAGCTGTTGGTCGATGCCTTGCAACCGACCCGCTCAATGGCCCGCCATCCGTTATTCCAGGTCATGCTGGCCTTGCAGAACACCGCCCGGCCGCGCATGGACTTGCCGGGCTTGAGCGTTGCGATGGAACCGTTGGCGCGCACCGGCGCCAAGTTCGACCTGTTGGTCAGTTTGGCCGAGCAGTACGATGCCGACGGCGAACCGTTGGGCTTGTGGGGCGAACTGGAATTCAGCAGTGATTTGTTCGATACCTCAACTATTGAGCTCTTAATCCAACGCTGGTTGCGCCTGATCGAACAGGCCGTAGCCGAACCGGATGCGCCGCTGTATCGGTGCGCGCTGGTGACGCCGGAAGAACGCCATGCGCTGCTGGAAGGCTTCAACGCCACCACCCGGCCTATCCCCGACGCCACCTTGCCGGCATTGTTCGAAGCCCAGGCGGCGCGCGATCCTGCCGCGACCGCGCTGGTCTTTGCCGATCGGGAACTGAGCTATGGCGAACTGAACGCACAAGCCAACCGACTGGCGCACCACCTGCAAACGCTGGGCGTCGGTCCGAATACCCTGGTCGGCATCTGCGTAGAACGTTCGTTTGAGATGTTGGTCGGCGTGCTGGCTATTCTCAAAGCCGGTGGCGCTTATATGCCGCTGGATCCCGAATACCCGCAGGAACGCTTGCACTTTATGCTTGATGACGCGGCGGTATCGGTGCTGTTGACGCAGCAACGGCTGCTGGCGGCATTGCCGTCCAATAATGCGTATGTGCTATGCCTGGATCGGGACTTGCCGCTGTTTGCCGATGGTAACCGCAGCACTCCACCCAGCCGGGCGCAAGCCGACGATCTGGCTTATCTGATCTACACCTCAGGCTCCACCGGTCAGCCCAAAGGCGTCGCCGTGACCCACCGTAACGTGGTGCGCTTGGTTCGCTCGGACGACAGCTTGAGTTTCGATAGCGACGAAGTGTTTCTGCAACTGGCTCCGCTGGCTTTCGATGCCTCGACGCTGGAACTGTGGGCAGCGCTGCTGAACGGCGGCCGCCTGGTGCTGATGCCGCCCGGTCAATCCACCCTGGAAGATATTGGCCGCCACCTCACCCGCCATCGCGTAACAACGCTGTGGTTGACCGCAGGCCTGTTCCATTTGATGGTCGATGAACGGCTGGAGGATTTAACCGGTGTACGCCGATTGTTTGCCGGTGGCGAGGCCTTGTCTGTACCGCACGTACAAAAAGCCGCAGCAGCCCTAGGCGCCAACCGTATCATCAACGGCTATGGGCCAACCGAGAACACCACCTTTACAAGCTGCTACCCGGTACCGGCCGCCGATGCCATTACTACATCGGTACCGATCGGCAAACCGATCGCCAACACCCGGACTTATATTCTGGACGAAGCCTTGCAACCGGTGCCGGTGGGAGTGACCGGCGAGTTATACACCGGCGGTCTCGGTCTTGCCCGCGCTTACCTGAACCGCCCGGCTTTAACCGCCGAGCGCTTTGTCGCCGACCCGTTCTCTGAGGCTCCCGGATCAAGGATGTACCGTACCGGCGATCTGGCGCGCTGGCGCGAAGACGGCAATTTGGAATTTATCGGTCGTGCTGACGGACAAGTGAAAATCCGCGGCTTCCGTATTGAACCGGGCGAAATTGAATCGGCGTTACTCGGGCTACCCCAGGTCATGCAAACCGCCGTAGTGGCGCGTGACGACGGTCTCGGTTTGCAGTTGGTAGCTTACTGGGTGCCTTCTGAGGGCAGCGATACGTCTGCCGAGGCTTTGCGCCTGGCTTTGTCCGAGCAATTGCCCGACTATATGTTGCCTTCGGCCTTTGTGGCCTTGGCTGCTTTACCGCTAACGGCCAACGGTAAACTGGACCGTCGCGCCTTGCCTGCGCCCGAACGCGGCGGATATGCGTTTGTATCGCCTTCATCGCCGGAAGAAGCGCCGTTGGCCGCGTTATTCGGCGAAGTGTTGGGACTGGATCAGGTCAGTGTTGCCGATTCGTTCTTTGCACTGGGCGGACATTCGCTACTGGCAACCCGCCTGGTCAGCCGGGTGCGTGAGGTCATGAAAGTGGAACTGCCGATCCGGGCCTTGTTTGAAGCCCCGACAGTCGCGCAATTGGCGCGGCGCTTGCGCGATTTGCGAAGTGCCAGACTGCCGCTGAAAGCATTGCCGCGCCCCGAGCGTTTGCCGTTGTCTTATGCGCAGCAGCGCTTGTGGTTTATCCATCGCATGGAAGGCCCCAGTGCGACTTATAACATTCCTATCGCTTTACGATTAACCGGCCCCCTGAATGCCGACGCGCTTGAGCGGGCGTTGCTCGACCTGCTGACGCGTCATGAAGCATTGCGTACCCGTTTCCCGGAATTCGAGGGCGTTGCCGCGCAGCAGATTGTGCCGGTTGCCGACATCGATTCACTTCTGACGCGCTGTGAACTAAGCGAAGCGGAATTAAGCGCTCGCTTACAACAAGCGGCCGATACCGCACTGGACATTAGCGTGGAATTGCCGTTCCGGGCGTGGCTGTTCTGCTTAGGTAACGAGGAACAGGTATTACTGATACTGGTCCATCACATTGCCGCCGACGGCTCGTCGATGGCGGCGTTATCCGACGATTTAACCCTGGCTTATAACGCGCGCTGCCTGAACCAGGCACCCGCCTGGCCTAACTTGCCACTCCAGTACGCCGATTATGCGCTCTGGCAACGTCAGGCTTTGGGTTCGGTGAACGATCCCCTGAGTTCCATGGCGCAACAGTTGGCGTTCTGGAAGCGGGCCTTGCGCGGCCTTCCCGATGAATTGAGCTTGCCGACCGATCGGCCTCGTCCGCTGGTCAGTTCTTATTGCGGCGGCGCGCTGCCGATTCATCTGTCCGCCGAGCTGCACCGCGATTTACTGGCTCTGGCCCAAGCCGAGCAGGCTTCGCTGTTCATGCTGTTGCAGGCGACCTTGGCGGCGCTGTTGTCGCGCCTGGGTGCCGGTGAGGATATTCCGATCGGCGCGCCGATCGCCGGCCGTACCGATAAGGCCATTGAGGGTTTGATCGGCTTTTTCGTCAATACGCTGGTGTTGCGCACCGACCTGTCGGGACGGCCTTCATTACGCACGGTCTTGCAACGGGTGCGGACGTTCGACCTGGATGCCTATGGGCATCAGGATTTGCCGTTCGAACTGTTGGTCGATGCCTTGCAGCCGACCCGGTCGATGGCCCGCCATCCGTTGTTCCAGGTCATGTTAGTGTTGCAAAACACCGTTAATGCCCGTCTGGACTTGCCCGGAATAAACGCCGCCGTAGAACC
Source organism: Methylobacter tundripaludum SV96 (assembly GCF_000190755.2). GTDB lineage: Bacteria > Pseudomonadota > Gammaproteobacteria > Methylococcales > Methylomonadaceae > Methylobacter_A > Methylobacter_A tundripaludum. The sequence goes on from NZ_JH109153.1 coordinate 761,893, forward strand.
TTTGGTACGCACCAGCGCCAAGTTCGACCTGTCGGCCAATTTGGCAGAGCTTTACGGAGACAACGGCGAACCGTTGGGCGTATCCGGCGAACTGGAATTCAGCAGCGACCTGTTCGATGCCGAAACCGTCGAGCGCTTAAGCCGCCGCTGGTTAAGCCTGATCGAGCAGGCCGTCGCCCAACCGGATGCGCCGCTGCATCAATGCGATATTTTGTTGCCGGAAGAGCGCTGCATGCTGCTGAACAATCAGACCTATGTGCTGGACAACGCATTGCAACCGGTGCCGGTGGGTGTAGTCGGCGAGTTATATACCAGCGACATCGGCTATGCCCGTGCTTATCTCACCAACCCGGTTTTATGCGCCGAGCGCTATGTCGCCGATCCGTTCTCAGCGGTTCCCGGTCTGCGCATGTACCGTACCGGCGATTTGGTTCGTTGGTGCAAAGACGGCAATCTGGAATTTATCGGCCATGCCGACAAGCCGGTAAAATCTCCCGGCTTCATGCCCATCGAAGCGGCCGAGCCGAAAAACGATTTCATCCCGTCGCAGACGCCGACCGAATCGGCCTTGGCCGAAATCTGGAGCGAAGTGCTGCACTTGCAACAGATAGACCGGCGGGACAATTTCTTCGAACTGGGCGGACACTCGCTGCTGGCGACCCAAGTCGTTTCGCGCATCCAACGAAACCTCGGTATCGTGATGCCGTTCCGCGCGCTGTTCGAAAACCCAAGTCTCGGCGCGCTGGCCGGCTATCTCGACCGTCAATGCCAAACCGAAACCAACGACAGCATGCCGCTCGGCGTTGCACCGCCGATCCTGCCGGTTTCCCGCGATCAGCCTTTACCGCTGTCCTTCGCCCAACAGCGTTTGTGGTTTATCGACCAAATCGGCAGCGGTGCGGCTTACAACATGTCGTCGGCCTTGCGCTTGCGCGGCCAACTGAACGTGTCGGCACTGGAACAGTCCCTGTCCGAAGTGGTGCGCCGCCATGAAAGCCTGCGCACCACCTTTGACAATAGCGCCGAGCAACCCTACCAACATATCCGCGCGCCTCAACCGGTGGCATTGCCGGTGACCGATTTGAGTCACCTGCCTGACGCATTACGTCGTCAAGAAACCCGCCGTGAAGCCCAGCAAGAAGCGCAAAAGCTGTTCGATTTAAGCCGCGACTTGATGTTGCGGACACGCCTGCTGCGCTTGGACGAAGACGAGCACGTACTGTTGCTCAGCCTGCACCATATCGCCGCCGACGGCTGGTCCAACGACGTGTTGATGCGGGAATTGGCGGAACTGTACGAAGCGTTCGCTACAGACAAGCCGTCGGCGCTGACTGAACTGCCGGTGCAATACGCCGATTTTGCGGTCTGGCAGCGGCAATGGCTGCAAGGCGAGGTCCTGCAACAGCAAGCGGCGTTCTGGAAAAAACAATTGCAAGGCGCGCCCGCGCTATTGGTGCTGCCGACCGACCGGCCGCGTCCTCCGGTCGAAAGTTTCCGGGGCGGCGTCTATCCGGTACAGTTGGATGCAAAGCGAACCGCGGGCCTGAGAAAGCTCAGCCGCGACGCCGACACCACCTTGTTCACTACGTTGCTGGCGGCGTTCCAGGTGCTGCTGGCTCGTTACAGCGGACAGGACGATATCGTGGTCGGCTCGCCGATCGCCAACCGCAATTGCCTGGAAACCGAACCTCTGATCGGCTTTTTCGTCAACACGCTGGCGTTACGGGCCGACCTTTCGGGCAACCCGAGTTTCAGCCGAGTGCTGGCGCAGGTTAAACACACCACGCTGCTGGCGCAGGACCATCAAGACCTGCCGTTCGAACGATTAGTCGAAGAACTCCAGGTTGAGCGGAACCTGAGCTATAACCCCGTTGTGCAAATCGTGTTCGCTTTGCAAGCCGCGAAAACGACCGGCTTTGCGCTGCCGGGCCTTGAGGTCAGCAGTTTCGAGTTCGCCGAGCCCAGCGTGCGCATGGACTTGGAATTGCACCTGTGGGAACAGGCGGAAGACATTATCGGAGGCTGTTCTTATGCCGCCGACCTGTTCGATGAAACCACCATCGCCCGCCTGATGGCGCACTTTTACACCTTGCTGGACGGCATTATCGCCGACCCGGAACGGCCTATTCACGGCTTAGCCTTGTTGGGTGAAAGCGAATCCCGGCAAATCCTGGTCGATTGGAACCGCACCGCTGCCGACTTGCCCAAGAATCTTTGCCTGCACCAATTGTTCGAACAGCAAGCCGCGCGCACACCGGATCAGGCGGCCATAGTCTTTGCCGGACAAAGCTTGAGCTACCGCCAACTCGACCAACGCGCCAACCAATTGGCGCATCATTTACAAAGCCTGGGCGTAGTGCCGGACAGCCTGGTCGGTATCTGCGTGGAACGCTCGGCGGACATGGTGGTGGGCATCTTGGCGATACACAAAGCCGGTGGCGCTTACCTGCCGCTTGACCCGGCTTATCCGCAAGAGCGGCTGGCGTACATGCTGGAAGACGCGGCGGCGCCGGTGCTGTTGACCCAGGCCGCGCTGTTGGACCGCTTACCGGCCCATAACGCCAAACCGGTTTATTTGGATAGCGACTGGCCGGTCATCGACGCATTGCCGACGGATCAACCGAGCAACACCGTAACCGCCGACAACTTGGCTTATATAATCTACACCTCCGGCTCCACCGGTAATCCCAAGGGCGTGTTGGTAGAGCATCGCGGCGTGTGCAGCATAATACAGGCGCAAATCGCGCTGTTGGAAATCGGCACTCATGATCGGATTTTACAATTCGCCTCGTTAAGTTTCGACGCAGCCGCATCCGAGATCATGATGGCGCTGGGCAGCGGTGCGGCTTTGTATCTGGGCACACGCGAAACCCTGGCGCCGGGCGAACCTTTGCGGCGTTTTCTGACCGATAACGCCATTTCGCTGGCGACTGTAACGCCCTCGACGCTGGCCGCATTGCCGGAAGATTCGCTACCGGCCTTGCGCACCTTGGGCGTGGCCGGGGAAGCCTGCTCCGCCGAACTGTTCGGACAGTGGGCGAAAAATCGCCGTTTCTTCAATCTGTACGGCCCGACCGAAGCCAGCATTTGCGCTACGGCTTGGCGTTGCGAGACGATTACCGCCAATGCCCCGTCCATCGGACGCCCGCTTGCCAATGTGCTGGTCTATATTCTCGATGCCCTGCAACAACCGGCGCCGATCGGCGTGGCCGGGGAACTGTACATCGGCGGCGTCGGCGTGGCGCGCGGCTATTTGAACCGCCCGGAACTGACCGAGGAAAAGTTTATCGCCAACCCGTTCGGCGCAGGACGTTTGTATAAAACCGGCGATTTGACCCGCTGGCTGCCCGACGGCAATATCGAGTATTTGGGACGCATCGACCAGCAGGTGAAAATCCGCGGTTTCCGTATCGAACCGGGGGAAATCGAATCCGTCCTGACGCAGCACCCGGCGGTGCGCGAAGCGGTGGTGCTGGCGCGCTCGGATCAATTCGGCAAGCCGCGCCTGGTCGCTTATCTGCTGACTGACGGCCAAGAATCGCCGACCGGCGCTTTACGCGAGTGGTTACAGGGCAAGCTGCCCGATTATATGGTGCCTGCGGCCTTTGTGCGGCTGGAAACATGGCCGTTGACCCCCAACGGCAAGCTCGATCGCCAAGGCTTGCCGGAACCGGACATGCAAGCCAACGATAGCGAATACCTCGCGCCGCTAACACTCACCGAGTCGGCGCTGGCCGAGGTGTGGCGGAAAGTGCTGAACGTAGAGCGCGTCGGCAGGCAAGACAACTTCTTCGAACTGGGCGGGCATTCGTTATTGCTGACCCAATTGATTTATCACATCGAAGCCGCGCTGGGCGTACTGCCCTCCATGCGCGACCTGTTCAGCTTCCCCACGCTCAGTGCCCAGGCTGCGCACCTCGATGCCTGTATGCAGGCGCAAGGACAGGATGGTGAGCCGATACAATCGGTGGATTTTGCCGCCGAGAGTCAACTCGATCCGGCGATTTGGCCGCCAACCGCCGATTTTGCCCGCACCGCAGAGGATCTGCATGCGGTGCTTATCACCGGCGCATCCGGCTTTCTGGGCGCTTACCTGCTCGACGAACTGGCGCGGCAAACCTCGGCTGAACTTTATTGCCTGGTGCGCGCCGATAACGCAGAACACGGCGTCCAACGCTTGCGGCTTAACCTTGAACGGCACGGCCTGTGGCGGGACGAGCTGGCGTTACGCCTGCATCCTGTGGTCGGCGACCTGGAACAACCGCGCTTGGGCCTCGCCGAAGATGAATTCGATAGCTTGGCGGAACGGATAGACGCGATCTATCACAGCGGCGCGCACGATAATTTTCTTTATCCCTACGCCATGCTGAAAGCCGCCAACGTTGACGGCACCCACGAGTTGCTGCGTCTGGCCGCTCTGGTCCGTACCAAGCCGTTGCATTTTGTCTCCACCCTGTCCGTGGTTTCGCCAATGGTCGAACAGGTCAGGGAAACCGACCCCTTGGCATACCCCGAGCAAGCCGGTATGGGCTATGTCGACACCAAATGGGTGGCTGAGCAATTGGTGCAACGCGCCGCCGAGCGGGGCATGCCGGTCACGATTCATCGGCCGACCCACATACTCGGCGTCTCTGACAGGGGCTATACCCATATTGATGACGCGTGGTACCGCCGACTCCTTAACGACATCCAGCTTGGCACCGCCACCGGCGACGACAATGCCGACGATAACCTGGTGCCGGTCGGTTTTGTCAGTCGGGCGATCGTTCATCTTTCGCTGCAACAAGCCTCGTTGGGCAAGGTTTTCCACCTGTCGAATCCCAGCTATACGCCAAGGTCTATTTACCAGGATGTTTTACGCGAACGAGGTTATTCCATCACGCTGTTGCCTTTCGGCCAGTGGCTGGCGCAATTGGTCGAAGCGGCCAAAACCAGGCCCGATCTCGGCCTGATTCCGCTACTGCCGATGTTGACCGCTTATGATACCGAGAATCCCGCGCCAAGCGTGTCGCGTCATATCCACTACGTCAATACCACAGCCGGGCTTGCGGACAGCGGAATCGTCTGCCCTGAAATCAGGCACGCGGAATTGCGCGCTTATTTCGCTTACTTGATCGATGAGGGACACTTTCCGCCGCCACAGCGGCCAACAATTAAGTCTAGCGACTGAGAAAAACAAAACGCCACAGCCTCACAGCTTATAAAATAGCTCTTATTTCATAAGTTAAATCGGTGAGTTTGTGGCAATCACAAACAATAGATAAAGGAAACGACCATGACTAACCCCTTTGAAGATAACGAAGCCGACTACCTTGTTCTAATCAATGATGAAGGGCAGCATTCGCTCTGGCCGGCCTTTCGCGGCATTCCCGATGGCTGGACGGCTATAGGTCCGCAAGGCAAACGCCAGGATTGCCTCGACTGGGTCGAGACCCATTGGACCGATATGCGTCCGAAAAGCTTAATTGAAAAGATGAACGGCTTGCCTGATGCAAAAGTTCAGGCCGAGTAATCGATGACGGAATGTGGCGGCTTTAACCTATGACAACTAACAGCGAAACCGGCCAAGCGCAACGGAACTTGATTAAAAGCGCCCTGCTGAAAATCGATGAGTTGCAAGCCAGGCTCAAGGCCTGCAATGCGGAAAAAAACGAAGCCATTGCCATTGTCGGCATGGGCTGCCGGTTTCCGGGCGGGGTGGACAGTCCCGAGGCTTTTTGGCAGTTGCTGAACGACGGTCGCGATGCGATCACCGAGGTGCCGCCGGAGCGCTGGGACATCGATGCCTATTACGATGCCGACCCCGATGCGCCGGGCAAGATGAATACCCGCTTTGGCGGCTTTATCGAGCGCGTCGATCAATTCGATGCGCGCTTTTTCGCCATTTCGCCGCGCGAGGCGGTGTCGATGGATCCGCAACAACGCCTGCTGCTCGAGGTCGCCTGGGAAGCGCTGGAATATGCCAATATCCCGCCCGACAGTGTCTACGGCAGCGCCACCGGGGTGTTTGTCGGCATTATCGGCCAGGATTATGCGCAACGGCTGTTCGCACCCGGCTATCTTGACAAGATCGATGCCTATGTCGGGACCGGCGCGTCGCAGGGGGTCGCGGCCGGGCGTTTGTCCTATGCGCTGGGCCTGACCGGGCCGAGTTTCAGTGTCGATACGGCCTGCTCTTCGTCGTTGGTGACCTTGCATTTGGCCTGCGAGAGTCTGCGCCGTAAGGAATGCGATCTGGCCTTGTCCGGCGGGGTGAACCTGATCCTGGAGCCGGGGCTCAATGTTAATTTCTCGAAAGCGCGGATGATGGCGCCCGATGGCCGCTGCAAGTCTTTCGACAGCGCTGCGGACGGCTATGTGCGCGGCGAAGGCTGCGGCATGCTGGTGCTGAAACGCTTATCCGATGCGCTGGCCGCGGGCGATCAGGTGCTGGCCGTGGTGCGCGGTTCGGCGGTTAACCAGGACGGCCCGAGCGGCGGCCTGACGGTGCCCAGCGGCCCGTCGCAGGAACAGGTGGTCCGGCAGGCCTTGAGTAATGCGGGCATTACGCCGGATGCGGTCAGTTATGTTGAGGCCCACGGCACCGGCACGGCGCTGGGCGATCCGATTGAATTGGGCGCTTTGGATGCGGTCTTCAGCGCTTCACATTCGGCGGCGAATCCGTTGTATTTGGGCTCGGTCAAGACCAATGTCGGGCATTTGGAAGCCGCCGCCGGGGTGGCCGGAATCATCAAGCTGGTGTTGGCGCTCCGGCATGACAGCCTGCCGCGCCATCTGCATTGCGACAATCCGACCGCGCGCTTTGCCTGGGCCGACAAGCCGTTGCGTGTCCTGCACGAGCCGCAAGCCTGGCCGCGCGGCGAACGGCCGCGTATCGCCGGCATCAGCAGTTTCGGCTTCAGCGGCACCAATGCCCATATCGTTATTGAAGAAGCGCCGCAACCGCTGCGCACTCAGGCCGACGAGAGCGCAACGCGTTCCGGTTCCGCTGCCATTGCCGCTAGTGCGCAGCAGCTGTTGGTATTGAGCGCCCGCTCCGACGTAGCGCTGCTGGCTTTGGCGCAGCGTTACCGGGACTATCTTCGGGCTCACCCGGACACTGCTCCGGCCGATCTGTGCGGCAGCGCCGCCACCGGCCGCAGCCATTTCCTCCATCGCTTGGCGCTGAGCGCCGCCTCGGCCGCAGGGTTTGCCGAAGGCCTGGAGGCGTTTATCGACGGTAACGCGGCCGCCAGCCGGGTTAGCCATAAGATCCCCGGCGCGGCCGCCCCTGCCCTGGCCTTCCTGTTTACCGGGCAAGGCGCGCAATATCCCGGCATGGGTCAACGGCTGTACCAAACCCAGCCGGTGTTCCGCCGGGCCATCGACCGCTGCGCCGAGCTGCTCCAGCCTTGGTGCGATGTGCCGCTGTGCGAACTGCTGTTTGACACGGCGGCGGATCGTCTCGACCAAACTGGTTACACCCAACCGGCGCTGTTCTGCCTTGAATATGCATTGTCCGAACTGTGGCAAGCCCAGGGCGTCCGGCCCGATGCGGTCGTGGGCCACAGCGTCGGCGAATACGTGGCCGCCTGTGTGGCCGGGGTATTCAACCTGGACGATGCGCTCAAACTGCTGGCCGCCCGCGCCCGCCTGATGCAGGCCTTGCCCACCGGCGGCGCAATGGCCGCGGTTTTTGCCGGTGAAGCGCGGGTTGCCCAAGCCCTGGCCGGGCACGACCGATTAGCCATCGCCGCGGTCAACGGCGCCGAAAACGTGGTGATCTCGGGCGATGAGACCGCGCTCAATCACGTCCTGGATGAACTGCAAGCGGAAAACATCGGCCATCGCAGGCTGAGCGTGTCGCACGCCTTCCATTCGCCGTTGATGGAACCGATGCTGGCGGAATTCGCCAAGATTGCTGCCGAAATACATTATCACGCCCCTAGCCTCCCGTTAATTTCCAACGTCACCGGCCGCCTGATCGGCGAGGACATCGCCACGCCCGCCTATTGGGTCGAGCATATCCGCAGACCGGTGCGCTTTGCCGACAGCATCGACACCCTGCACGACCGGCACTGCCGACTGTTCCTTGAACTTGGCCCCCATCCGGTGCTGCTGGGCATGGCCCGTCACATCTCCCCCGACGCGATACTGATCCCCAGCTTGCGGCAACAGACCGCCGACGATGAACAGTTCCTGCGTAGCCTCGGCGACTTGTTCGTGCAGGGCGTCGCCATCGACTGGAACGCCGTCTATCCGAAACAAACCTACCGGCCGCTGCATCTGCCTACTTATCCGTTCCAGCGCCAGCGGTTTTGGGTAGACAGAGCCTCATCCTCCGCTAACGAAATAGGAAGAACTGCCCGCGCCGACACAAAACATCCGCTGCTCGGCCAACGTCTGCGTTTGCCCGCCATGCCCAAAGGGGAAATACGTTATGAGCAGACGCTAAACGACAAAGGCTATATTCAAGACCACCGGGTTTTCCATCAGTCGGTGCTTCCAGCCGCCGCTTATATTGAAATGGGCTTGGCCGCCGCAAGCAAGGATAGCGATACAGCCCTTCCAGGCCTGGAGGACATAACCATTCAACAAGCCCTGGTTTTTTCCGAGAACCGGGACAAAACCGTTCAGCTAGTGCTGACGCAGGCGACGGAGCAACCGGCCCGTTTTGAAATTTACAGCCTGAGCGATAACGAGCCGGAACAATGGATTTTCCATGTAGCCGGAAATATCGCCGCCATCGCTCCAATCGTCGCCCCCCCAGCCGTCGATATGAAAACTATCGAGGCCGAATTCGAAGAAGAAATTGCCATTGAGGCTTTTTACCGGCAATGCGAACAACGCGGCATTGACTACGGCCCCGACTTCCAGGCGTTGCAAAGCTTGCGGCGTAGCGAAGGACGGGCGCTAGGCTCGATCCGACTGCCCGAACGGCTGGTTGCCGAGACCGCCCATTATCATATTCATCCGGTGCTGTTGGATGCCTGCTTCCAGGTGCTGATCGCCACCTTATCCGACAGCAGCGCAAACGAAACCTGGCTACCGATAGGGCTAGACCGTTTGCAACTGTATCGTGCGCCGGGTAACCGATTATGGTGCCGGGTGCAAGTCCATAAAGCAACCGAACAGCCATTGCTCAAAGCCGACCTTTCGCTGTTCGATGACCGTGGCGAAATCATCGGCATCATCGAAGGATTCAAGGCCAAGCAAGCGGCTCCTGACAATTTGCTCTCCGCCAAATCCGACCTGGAAACCTGGCTTTACGGGGTCGACTGGCGTGCTCAGGGCTTATGCTCGCCTCATGCCAACGCGGCTTTACTGGCATCGCCGACGTCTATGAGCGATACATTGAATGCGTCGATGGCGGCATGGGTCCGGCAATCGCGGCTGGAGGAATGCGGCATAGCCCTGGATGAACTGGACCAGCTGTGTGTGGACTATGCCCTGGCCGCATTTCGGGATATGGGTAAAACGTTTCAACCCGAAGATGGCTTCTCGACCTTGGAGATAGCCGATAACCTCGGCATCATGCCTGCCCATCGGCACCTGCTCGAACGCACGCTGGAAATGCTGGCAGAAGCCGGGTTTCTCCAGCGCACCGGCACCGGCTGGGAAGTGCTGCGCGCACCGGCTATACCGCATCCGCAACAAACCGCGCAGCTCTTGCGCGCACGTTATCCGCAAATCGGCCTGGAACTCGACTTGGTAGAACGTTGCGGCTCCGCGCTGGCGCGGGTGCTGCAAGGCCGGTGCGATCCCCTGCAGGAGCTGTTATTTCCCGGCGGAGACGGGTCGGCGCTGGCCGCGCTATATCGCGATCCGCCCGGCGCGCAAGCCGTGGGCGCTGTGTTCAAGCAGGCCTTGTTGTCCGCGCTTGAGTCTCTGCCGCAACGTAGCGGAATCAGGATTCTGGAGATCGGCGCCGGTACCGGCGGAGCCAGTTCGTTTTTGTTGCCTCACTTGCCGACAAATCGTACCGAATATGTCTTTACCGATATTTCGCCCGCTTTCACGCTACAAGCACAGACGACTTTTGCCGCTTATCCATTCATCGAATACAAAACGCTGGACATCGAAAAAGACCCGCAGGCGCAAGGTTTCAAACGCCACGATTACGACATTATCGTGGCCTCCAATGTACTGCACGCCACCGAGGATTTGGCGCAAACGCTGAAGCATACGCGCAGCTTATTGGCGCCCGGCGGCCTGCTGTTGTTGCTCGAAGGCACCGCGCCGCAAAACTGGATAGACATCATATTCGGCATGACCAGCGGCTGGTGGCGCTTTAGCGACAAACACCTGCGTCCGTCCCATCCGTTACTGTCCGGGCAATCCTGGTGCGATGCTTTGCACGCATCCGGCTTTCAACAAACCGGCTGTATCGATTGCGCGCCGATTCACCAGTCCATCATCATGGCCCAGGCCGATGCGCTGCCGGTTGATGCAAGCCCAACCCAACCTTGGCTGATTTTCGCCGATGCCGATGGAACCGGCCAGCGCTTAGGCGAATACCTGCGCGCCGCCGGATCGGCCTGTACTTTGGTTTATCCCGGCAGCCAATACCGGCGCACGCAACAGGACAGCTTCACCATCGATCCTTACCAAGCGTCGCATTATCAGCGCTTATTCAGCGAACTCGGCGATGCGGGCGTGGCTTACTGCGCACATTTGTGGAGCCTTGATACCCCTACACCAAGCGATGGCGCGCTTTCGCTAACCGAAAACGCCCGTTTGGGCTGGGAAACGGTGCTGCATCTGGTGCAAGCCCTCGGCAAAGCCCGGCCAAGCAATCCGCCGCGTTTGGCTTTGCTGACGCGGGGAGCGGTCTCCGTAACCGGCGAAGCCTTGACCGGCTTGGCGGCATCGCCGCTCTGGGGACTGGGCAAAAGTATCGCATTGGAACACCCTGAGCTGCGTTGCATTCGTATCGATCTGGCCGCCGGTGCCCGGCCCGATGAAATCCCGGCCATCGTCGCCGAAATGACTGCGGATGCCCGAGCGCAGGTTGAGGATCAGATCGCGTTTCGCGATGAACGGCGCCTGGTTCCACGACTGGTGCGGCGCGGCGGCAAACAAAGTCTGCCGCAGACCGAATCTTACCAACTGGGCGTACCCGCATCAGGCAGTTTGGACGAAATGGCCTGGAACCCGACCGAACGCCATGCGCCTAGGGCAGGCGAAGTGGAAATCCGGGTGCATGCCGCCGGGCTTAACTTCAAAGACGTGCTGTTGGCGCTGCACAGAGTCCCCGCAGCCGGGCCGGTATTAGGCATTGAATGCGCCGGCGTAGTGGCTCGCGTCGGTTCCGGCGTGAGCCATCTTTCCGTCGGCGATAAGGTGCTGGCCATGGCGCCGGGCAGCTTTAGCCGCTACGTCAACGCTTCTGCCTGCACGGTGGTCGCCCTGCCGGAGAACTTAAGCTTCGAGGAAGCAGCCACCCTGCCCATCGCGTTTTTGACCGCCGCCTACGCGCTGGAGGATCTCGCCAAGTTGCAAGCGGGCGAACGGGTGCTGATCCATGCCGCAGCAGGCGGCGTCGGTCAAGCCGCCATCCAACTGGCTCAGCGGGCCGGGGCCGAAGTGTTCGCCACCGCCAGCGAAAGCAAGTGGGATGTGCTCCGCGCCTTGGGAGTCAAACACATCATGAACTCCCGCACGCTGGACTTTGCCGATGAAATCCGCCGCTTGACCGATGGCGAAGGCGTCGACGTGGTGCTCAACACCCTGAGCGGCGAGTTCACCAGCCAAAGCTTGGCGCTACTGCGTAGCGGCGGGCGGTTTTTGGAAATCGGCATCACCGACCTGCGAACCCCTGAGGAAATAGCCGAACTGGCTCCGGGCATCGCCTACCATGCAATCGATTTAATGCATTTGTACCAGGAAAAACCCACGCTGCTGCAAGCACTGCTGCAACGGCTAATGGGAGAGTTCCGTAACGGGCAACTGAAGCCATTGCCTCGCACAGTATTTGCCGCCAACGACGCACAGACGGCGTTCCGCAATATGCAGCAGGCCAATCACACCGGCAAGCTGGTTTTATCGTTCGACACCGCAGCCCTGCCTTTCCGTAAAGACGCAAGCTACCTGATCAGCGGCGGCTTGGGCGACTTGGGCTTGCTGGTCGCAGCCTGGATGGCCGAACACGGTGCCGGCCACCTGGTACTGGCGGGACGGCGCGGCGTTACGCCCGCAACCGAAGCAAAAATTCGCGCAATTACCCAGGCAGGCGCTGAAGTCAGCATATTTCAGGTCGACATCAGCAAACCGGAACAAACCGCCCGAATGCTGGCCGAAATCGAACAGACGCTGCCTCCGCTATGCGGCATCATGCATGCGGCGGGCGTACTCGACGACGGCGTGCTTATCGAACAAACACCGGAACGCTACACCAAAGTACTGGAGCCCAAGCTGGACGGCGCATGGCAGCTCCATATCCAGACCCAGGCGCTGCCTTTGGAGTTTTTTATCATGTTCTCTTCGGCCACCTCCCTGCTCGGCTCGGTCGGGCAGTCGAACCACGTCAGCGCCAACGCGTTTCTCGACGCGCTGGCCGGTGATCGGCTGGCTCATGGCTTACCTGCCCTGAGCATCAATTGGGGGGCGTGGTCCGAAATCGGTTATGCTGCGCGCGTTCAAGCCGGGGATTTCCTCAAGGCTCAAGGCATGGGGACTATCGACCCGCGTGCAGGATTGGCGGCATTGGAACGGATTTTTCACTGCGACAAGGCCCAAGTCGGAGTTGTCCCGATCGACTGGCCAACCTATCTGCAACGCATTGCGTCTTCCGGTTATTTAGCTGATTTTCGCCGCGAATTCTCATCGGCGCAGTCAGCCCCGTCCGAGCAACCGGCCGAATTCCGCCGACTTCTCGAATCCGCGCCCGTTGACGAACGACTCGCTCTCTTAACCCGCCACGTTGCTTCGCAGGTGGCAACCGTTTTGGGGTTCCCAGCGTCGATGACGGTCGATAGAAAACAAGGCTTTTTCGATATGGGCATGGACTCCCTCACCTCGGTAGAATTAAGAAACCGTTTACGTACCAGCCTGGGCTGTGCGTTGCCGTCGACGCTGGCCTTCGATTTCCCCAGCGTTACGGCACTGGTCGATTATTTAGCGGAAGACCTGCTAGGCCGGGAGCCGATAGATCCATCACCGCAGACCGAAACCGGCGAAAATGCAGAACGCAAAGCGCTGGAACAACTAACAGAAGAGGAAGCGGAAGCTAGCCTCCTTAAGGAACTGGAAGATATGGGTTTTTCTTTATGAATCATGCATCCGCCCCGGAAACGGAACTGTCCCCCGTCAAACGCGCTTTGCTGGCGTTACAGACCACCCGCGCCAAGCTCGAAGCGTTGGAACAGGCGCAAAAAGAACCTATCGCCATTATCGGCATGGGCTGTCGCTTGCCGGGCAATATCGAAACGCCCGAGGCTTTCTGGGAACTGCTGCGCGACGGCAAGGACACCATTGCCGAGGTGCCCGCGTCGCGCTGGGACAGCAACCATTATTACGATCCCGACTACGACGCAGCGGGAAAGATCGTCACGCGCTTCGGCAGCTTTCTTCCGCAGATACAAGAGTCGGACCCGCAGTTTTTCGGCATTTCCCCGCGCGAAGCCATCAGCATGGACCCCCAGCAGCATCTGCTGCTGGAAGTGTGCTGGGAAGCGTTGGAGCATGCAGGCTTAGTCCCCGCCGACTTGGAAGGCAGCCGCACCGGGGTGTTCATCGGCATTTGCAACCAGGATTACAGCGTTTTGCTGATGTCGCGGGAAGACATCGAGATTGACGCCTACATGACCACCGGCATGGCGCACAGCGTCGCTGCCGGGCGCTTGGCCTACAGCATGGGATTTCAGGGGCCGTGCCTTGCCGTAGATACCGCGTGTTCGTCGTCGCTCGTCGCCGTTCACTTGGCCTGCCAAAGCCTGCGTAACCGCGAATGCGATTTGGCCGTTACCGGCGGCGTCAACCTGATCCTGTGTCCGGAAACCAGCATCAACTTTTCCCGCAATCACATGCTGTCGCCCGACGGCCGTTGCAAGAGCTTCGATGCCTCAGCCAACGGCTTCGGCCGTGGCGAAGGTTGCGGTCTTATCGTGCTCAAACGGCTATCCGATGTGGTGCCCGGCCAGGACCAGGTGCTCGCGCTGATCCGGGGTTCGGCAACCAACCAGGATGGGGCGACCAGCGGCTTGACGGTGCCCAATGGACCGGCGCAGCAAACGGTGATTCGCGAGGCCCTGCACAATGCAGGGGTCGCGGCGGAACAAATCGGCTACATCGAAGCCCACGGCACCGGCACCAAGCTCGGCGATCCCATCGAAATAGGCGCGCTCAACGCCGTTTTCGGCCAAACCCGCAGCCCGCAACAGCCGCTAATCGTGGGATCGGTAAAAACCAACCTGGGCCATCTGGAAGCCGCCTCCGGTATCAGCGCACTGATGAAAGTGGTCTTGGCGCTGAAACACGAACAAATCCCCCGGCACCTGCATTGCGACCAACCTACGCCGTTCATCCCCTGGGAGGAAATACCGATCACGGTAGCCACACAAGCCATCGCTTGGCCGGCGTCGGAAAAGTCACGGCTGGCCGGTGTCAGTTCGTTCGGCTTCAGCGGCACCAATGTGCATATTGTCATGGAAGAAGCTCCGTTGACGCCGGAACCGACACCGCAGACCGAACCCGCGCCGGAACGGCCGTTGCACCTTCTCTGCCTCAGCGCCCGTTCCGCCGGGGGACTGACGGCCCAAGCCGCTCGCTATGCCGCCCATCTGGATGGCGTAAATCAAACCGCGCTGGCCGATGTGTGTTATTCCGCCAATACCACCCGTTCCGTGTTTGAACATCGGATGGTCCTTGCCGCCGCCGATGCGGTCGAGATGCGCGGCAAACTTCAGCGCTTTTGCAAAAGCCATGACCAGCGGCAGCCGGTCGAAACCGGTGCAAATACAGCCGAACCGCCGCGCGTGGCTTGGCTGTTTACCGGACAAGGCGCCCAATACCCCGGCATGGGCGCTGATTTATACCGGACCCAACCGGTTTTTCGCCAGGCCATTGACGACTGCGCCCTGCATCTCGATCCCTTACTCGGCCGATCGCTCACCACATTACTATGCGCTGCGGATTCCGCCGATCTGCACGAAACGGCCTACACCCAGCCTGCCCTGTTCGCTCTCGAATATGCGTTGGCGCAGATGTGGCTGTCCTGGGGCTTGCAACCCGATGCGGTCACCGGACACAGCGTCGGCGAGTACGTTGCTGCCTGTATTGCCGGAGTGTTCAGTCTCGAAGACGGCCTGAAACTGATCGCCGCTCGCGCGCGCCTGATGCAGGCCCTGCCCCGCAACGGCGCTATGGCTGCGGTATTTGCCGACGCAGGCCGCGTGGAGCAGGCCATCGCTACGTTGGGCAACAATCCGCTAATCACGATAGCCGCAATCAACAGCCGCAGCGAAACCGTTATTTCCGGCGAACGCCAAGCTATCCGAACGCTGCTCAACCACTTAACCGAATCGGGCATTCGCAGCCGCGAACTGACCGTTTCCCATGCCTTCCATTCCGCCTTGATGGAACCGATGCTGGCCGAGTACGAACAAATAGTCCGCAGCGTTACCCTGTTGCCGCCGCGCATCCGTCTCATCTCGAATTTAACCGGGCATTTCGCATCGACCGAAGTCACCGACCCCGCCTATTGGTGCCGCCATATCCGCATGCCGGTGCTATTTGCAGACGGCATCGCCACGCTACGCCGACAAGGCATAACGGCGTTCGTGGAAATAGGGCCGCATCCGGTACTTTCAGGCATGGTGCGTGCGGACGCCCCGGAACAGAACACCGAGTTGTATCTGCCCAGCTTGCGCAAGGATCAACCTGACTGGGAACAGCTGGCCCAAAGCTTAAGCGAACTTTATCTCGGCGGAGTGCCGATTGACTGGGCCGGTTTCGACCGCCCTTACCACCGGCGTCGTACCGCCCTGCCAACCTACCCGTTCCAGCGTAAACGCTATTGGTATAACGACAGCGGGATTACGGCACGGCAGCGCCACGCGCCAACCTCGCAACTGATTACACTGCTGCAAGCGGGGAATGCCGATGCCTTGGCCCAACACCTGCAAGCGCAAGGAGAGCTGTCAGCGGACGAGCTGAAGCTGTTACCGAAACTTAGCAACTTATTGATCCGTCAGCACCGGGATGCCAACGCCAATACCGACGGTTTGTGCTACCGGCCGATCTGGCAAGAACAAGCGCGTAACGCCGAACCGGCTATGCCGCCTGCCGGAGCGCAAAACCGGCCGTGGCTGATTTTCAGCGCCGGCGACGAATCCGAGCTGGCCCAAAGCTTGCAAAATCTCGGACAGCCTTGTATCCGTGTCACTGCGGGCAACGCCTACGCACAAACGACGGCCGATGCCTGGACGGTTGCTGCCGATAACGCAGACGATTACTGTCGCCTGCTCGAAGCAACCCAGCCGCAAACCATCGTCTGTGTCTGGCCGTCCGGGCTGACCGCACACTACGGTGAAGATGAATTGATGCAGGTTATCCTGTTGGCGCGTGCCGCCGCCGGTTTGCAAGCCCCCATCAAGCTGTGGCTGATCACCCGCGATGCAAGCAATGCCGGAGATCGCGCGCCCTCATCGCCCTTTCCCTCGCTGTTGTCGGGCATGGCTCGTTCCTTGTTCCTGGAATATCCCAATCTGAAAGGCGGCGTAATCGACCTGGAAGGCAACGAAATACAGGCATTGCTACGCGAACTGCTGGATTCGGAAGGCGAAGACGCGATCAGTCTTCGCGCGGGAAAACGCTATGTCGCCAGACTTGAAGCCTTCCAGCCTATCGTCGCCGCACCGTCCCGGTTTAAAGCGGACGGCGCCTACCTGATTACCGGAGGACTGGGCGCTCTAGGCTTGAAAACCGCGCGCTTTTTGGCCGAAAACGGCGCGGGACAACTGATCCTGCTGGGACGCAAAGGCGCCGATGAAAACGCACGGGAAAGCCTGGACTTTATCGAACAGTTGGGCACCCAGGTTCGCGTAGTACAGGCGGACAGCGGCGATGAAGCCGCGATGTCCGAACTCTTCAAACAGCTTGCCGCCGACAATTTCCGCCTCAAAGGGCTGATCCACGCGGCCGGGTTACTAACCGCCCGCTCCCTGAACGAACTCGACCGGGATTGCCTGCACCAAGTGCTTGCGCCCAAAGTACGCGGAGCCTGGACGCTGCACCGCTTAACCCTGGATCTCGATCTCGATTTTTTTGCCCTGTACTCATCGATTTCATCGGTGTTAGGTACGGCTCAGCAAGCCCATTACACGGCGGCTAACGGCTTTTTGGACGGCTTGGCCGAATACCGCCGCGGCTTGGGATTGCCCGCTCTCAGCATCAACTGGGGACCGTGGCAAAGCGGCGGCATGATAGACGGCGAAACGGCCCGGCATATTGCCGACAGCGGCTTTAACGCGTTATCCGCCCCCGCAGCGCTCGCCCTGTTTGGCCGCTTGCTGGCCGCCGGGCAAACCCGCGTCGCGGTTCTGGATGCGGATTGGCCGCGCCTCAAAAGCCTTTACGAAGTCCGCGGCCGCCAACCTGTGCTGACGCTGCTGGGTCAAAGCGCATCGACAGCAAGCGTCACAGGAAGCTCCGCCGTTTTGGACGCGCTACGCGAACTCGCGATTCGGGACCGATTCGACTATCTGCTCAACCGACTGCAAGAACAAGTAGGCGCGGCGCTACGTTTCGACAGCAACACTCTGCCCGACCCGAAACGCGGCTTCTTCGACATGGGGATGGACTCACTGACCGCCGTAGAATTAAAGGGACGCATCGAGGCCCAACTGCATCGCCCGCTCCCCCCTTCAGTGGTATTCGACTACCCCAATGCCGAAGCCTTGGCCGCGCATCTGCTCGGCCTGCTATTCCCCGGCGCACAGCCGGACGCACCCGCATTCGCAGCAATCGAGGAATCGCCCAGTCACAGCCGGGCCGAAATCCAACAGCTTTCCGATGCCGAACTCGCGGCGCTTATCGACGATGAATTCACCTCTCTAACGAACCAAGGATAAACAGAGATGGCTCAGGAACACCCCGATGAACTAACCCCCTTGCAGAAAGCCTATGCGGCTATCCAGCAACTGCGCGGCAAAGTCGAGCGCCTCGAACAAGCCGGAAGCGAGGCTATCGCCATTATCGGCATGGGCTGCCGTACCCCCGGCGCTAACGATCCCGAATCTTTCTGGGAGCTGGTCCGCAACGGCCGGGACGCAATCCGGGAAATTCCGCCGGAACGCTGGGATGCCGCCGCCTATTACGATCCGGAACCGGGCCGACCCGGCAAGGCCTACACGCGCTACGGCGGATTTGTTGAACAGGCCGACCGCTTTGACGCAGCCTTTTTCGGTATTTCCGCGCGGGAAGCCGAAAGCATGGACCCACAACAACGCCTGTTGCTGGAAGTCGCCTGGGAAGCGCTGGAACACGCAGGCTTGCCTGCTTCCAATCTGGCCGGCAGCCCTACGGGGGTATTTGTCGGCGTCACTGCCAGCGATTACGGCCTGCTCCAGGCGGAACGTGCGGATCAAGGCGAGGTAAACCCTTATTTCAATACCGGTACGCCGTTAAATGCCTGCGCCGGGAGACTGTCTTACGTGCTGGGCCTGCAAGGCCCCTGCATGGCGGTCGACACCGCCTGTTCTTCGTCGCTGTCCGCCATCCACTTGGCATGTACCGCGCTACGCGCCAAAGACTGCGATCTGGCGCTGAGCGGCGGCGTCAACCTGACGCTTTCGCCGTTGTTGAATGTCACCTTATCCGCCGCCGGAATGATGTCGGCGGACGGACGCTGCAAAACCTTCGACGATTCCGCCAATGGCTACGTCCGGGGCGAAGGCTGCGGCATCGTCGTACTCAAGCGCTACGCCGATGCGGTGGCCGCAGGCGATCAGATCCTCGCCCTGATTCGCGGCTCCGGGGTAAATCAGGACGGAGCCAGCAGCGGATTCACCGTACCCAACGGTGTGGCGCAGCAAAAACTGATCCGCCAAACCTTGGCCAAAGCGCGGATAGCGCCGCACGAAATCGACTATATCGAAGCGCACGGAACCGGCACTTCACTCGGCGATCCTATCGAAGCGCAGGCCCTGGGCACCGTACTGGGCCAAGCGCAAGGCCGGGAGCGCCCGCTGCTGGTAGGCTCGGTAAAATCCAATATCGGCCATTTGGAATCGGCAGCCGGTATCATCGGCCTGATCAAGCTGGTTCAGGCCTTGCGCCACGGGGAACTGCCGCCGACCCTGCACATTAAGCAGCCTAATTCACGCATTGCCTGGGACGAGCTGAATATCCGCCCGATAACCGAATTGACGCCATGGCCCAGAGGCGAGAAACGCCGTTTGGCGGGGCTCAGCGCATTCGGCGCAAGCGGCAGCAACGCTCACCTCATTATCGAAGAAGCCCCGGCGGCCGAAGCGCTTTACCCGGAACGAGACCGTCCGGTTCATGTGCTGGCCCTGTCGGCCAAAACCGAACCGGCGCTAAAAGCCCTGGCGGAATCCTACCAAAGGTTTTTTGCCCAAACGCCGCCGTCGCTGGCGGATGCCTGTTTCAGCGCTAACACCGGCCGTAACCATTTCAAGCAGCGCATCGCCGTCTGTGCCGAAGACCTGACCCAGATGCAGGAACGGCTTGCCGCTTTCGGTGCAAACCAGCCGATCCCAGGACTTTTTCTCGGCGCTACGCCACCCGCCAAACCGCTACGGCCGGTATTTTTGTTTAGCGGACAGGGTTCCGTTTATCCCGGCATGGGCCATGAGTTATACGCACTCCATCCCGGTTTTCGGCAGGCTATGGATAACTGCGCGGCGATCCTCGAACCGCTGCTGGAAAAACCGCTGCTGTCGGTCCTTTATGCCGAGGAACACCGTAGCGACGGGGAAGCCTTGCTTAAGCAAGCGAGTTACGCCCAGCCCGCGCTGTTTGCGCTGCAATATGCACTAGCCTGTCTATGGCGGTCTTTCGGCCTGGAACCCGCCGCCGTATTAGGCCACAGCATCGGCGAATATGCTGCGGCCTGCGTTGCCGGTGTGTTCAGCCTTGAAGACGGCCTGAAATTGGTCGCCGAACGCGGACGGCTGATGCAAACGCTAAACGAAAACGGCGCGATGGCGGCGATTTTTGCCGATGAAGCGCTGGTGGAAAAAGCCCTTGCTTCCCATCGGCATGAGCTGAGCATCGCCGCGATCAACGGCCCCCAACATATAGTCGTCTCCGGCCGCAGCTCCGCCCTAAGCCAAGTACTCGACCAATTTCGCGAAGCAGGCATCGAAAGCTATCCATTGCAGGTGAGTCATGCCTTTCATTCGCCGCTGATGGAACCCATTCTGGAAGACTTCGAACGCTTTGCCCGCCAGATCCGTTTCCATGCACCGGAACTGCCTTTTATCTCCGGCCTGACCGGACTGGCACTGGGCAAGGGAGAAGTTCCCGACGCCGGTTATTGGCGTCAGCATTGCCGCCAGCCGATCCGATTCGCCGAAGGCTTAGCCGGCTTAATCCCTCACCCCAGCCCTCTCCCACAGGGAGAGGGGGACAAAGTTGCAGCAGCTTTTGGCCGGAATTTCGAACTGTTTCTGGAAATCGGCCCCGGCCAAGTATTAGCCAATCTCGGCAAGCGCTTGGCCCCGTCGGCCGCTTGGCTGCCGTCCCTACTGCAACCAAAGCCCGACTGGTCCGTCGTATCGACAAGCTTGGCCGAGGCTTACGCACGGGGCGCGGACATCGACTGGTCCGGCTTCGATGCAGCATTTGGCCGCAACCGTGTTTGTGTCCCCACTTATGCCTTTCAACGAAAATCTTATTGGCTCGCCCCCAAGGAATCGATCATGACAAATCCACAACAAGCTACGTCGCAGCCTGTTCAAGATGACCGCGCCCGGCGCGAAGCAATCCTGGCCCGTCTGTGCCGCCTTTTTTCCGGCTTGCTCCGAACCGAACCGAGCGAAATAGATACCCACGCACAGTTCCTGGAAATGGGTGCCGATTCGCTGGTACTGGTTGAAGGGGTACGCATCGTCGAAGACAATTTTGGGATCAAACTCGAAATCCGCCAGTTTTTCGAAGAAATCACCACGATAGACGCGATTGCCGGATACCTGGCGGATCGAACCACCGCCGACTTGTCGCAGGAAACGACCGCTACCCCGGTGTCTCAATCGGTACCGGTACAGGCTGCGCCAACGCCAAGCCCTGTAGACCGAAATGAGTCGGTTCGAGCGACAGCGAGAACTGACGTTTCCGGCAATCCCCAGCCGAATTCGCCGGAAACGCCACCTCGCGCTACGCTTGGGGGGCCTTATTCCGGCCTACGCCCGCCGGTCAGCGCTATCGCCGACGGCACGGCGTTGCAACAGATCGTCCTCGCCCAGACCCAACTGATGGCGCAACAATTAGCCTTATTGCAGGGCATGCCTGCGCCAGCCGACATCGGCTATGGTGCTGCGAGCGCCGCTATCCCGGCTCAACAGGAAGCTCCCCGTCCGCTTCAACCGCAAGCCCTTGCCCAACACGCCGATACCGCGCAACCGCAACAGAACTCGGAAGATCGCTCCTCGCCGCTGCGCGCGCTGAACAATCCTATCGTACCCAGTGCCAACGGCTTGAACCCGCAGCAAAGCCGACATCTTGCGGCATTGATCGAGCGTTACCAGAAAAAAACGCCGAAATCCAAAGCGCTGGCCCAAGCCTGCCGTCCGGGTTTGGCCGACAGCCGGGCCAGCGTCGGTTTTCGCTTTTCGACCAAAGAAATCCTCTACCCCATCACCGGCGCCGAGTCGATGGGTTCACGGCTACGCGACATTGACGGCAACAGCTACGTCGACCTGACTATGGGCTTCGGCGTGCTGCTGTTCGGCAGTCGTCCCGAATTTATGCGGGGCGTGCTGGAAACGGAAATTCAACACGGCTTCCAGCTCGGCCCGCGCTCCGAACATATGCAGGAAATCACCGAGCTGTTCACCGAAATCACCGGTCACCAGCGCGTTGCCTTTACCAACTCCGGTACGGAAGCGATCATGATCGCATTGCGCCTGGCCCGCACCACCACGGGTCGGCATAAAATTGTGATCTTCGAAGGCTCTTACCACGGCCATTCCGACGGCACTCTGGCCAAAACCATCCGCGTCAACGGAGAACTCCGCTCCGAACCGGTGTCGCCCGGCGTGCCGCCGAATCTGGCCAAAGACATTCTGGTGCTCGAATACGGCACTCAGGAAACGCTGGACATCATCCGCGAGCATGCCCACGAACTGGCCGCCGTGCTGGTAGAACCGGTGCAGAGCCGACGCCTGGATTTCCAGCCGGTCGAGTTCCTGCGCGCATTGCGCAGCCTGACCGAGGAAACCGGCACCGCGCTGATTTTCGACGAAATGATCAGCGGTTTCCGCGCCCATCCCGCCGGCGTGCAGGGGCTGTTCGGCATTAAGGCCGACCTCGCCGCCTACGGCAAAATCATCGGCGGCGGCATGCCTATCGGCGCGGTTGCCGGAGACGCGCGCTTCCTCGACGGCATCGACGGCGGCATGTGGCAATACGGAGACGCATCTTATCCGAGCGCCACGCGCACGTATTTCGGCGGCACTTTCTGCCAGCATCCATTTTCGATGGCCGCCTGTCTGGCCGCGCTCCGCCATCTGAAAGCGGAAGGACCGGCGCTGCAAGAACGCCTCAACCAGCGCACCGCCGCATTAGCCAAAACGCTCAACGACTATTTCGAGGCAGAGGAATTGGCACTCCGCATTTGCCATTTTGCCTCGACCTTCCACTTCAAGTTCCCCGGCAACCTGGAGATGTTTTATTACCACTTGTTGGAAAAAGGCGTGTACATCTGGGAATGGCGCGCCTGTTTCCTGTCCACCGCCCATACTGAAGAAGACATCGACCTGATCGTTAAAGCGGTCAAAGAAAGCGTTGAGGAATTGCGCCAAGGCGGCTTCTTGCCCGAACGCAGTCAAGCCGCAGGCAGCAGCGACGCCGCCATTCCCTCAAACAAAAAAAATTTGGCAGACTCCACAGACCGGAGCTGGTTCCGGCACAATTCCAAGCTGAGCCACCGGGAAACCGCTTTCACGGCAAAGGCAACAGCGGGCAAACGCGGACTAGGCTTTGGATTGTTCTATTTCGGCAATTACGATGCCGCATTTTCCACCGGCAAATACGATCTGCTGCTGGAAGGCGCGCGTTATGCCGACCGCGAGGGCTTTCGCGCGGTGTGGATACCCGAACGGCACTTCAGCGAATTCGGCGGATTTTCGCCGAACCCTTCGGTGCTGGCCGCCGCGTTGGCTCGGGAAACCCAGCATGTGCAATTGCGTGCGGGCAGCGTGGTGTTGCCGTTACATAACCCGATCCGGGTCGCCGAAGAATGGGCGCTGGTCGATAACCTGTCCAACGGCCGCGTCGGCATCGGCTTTGCTTCGGGCTGGCATCCCAACGACTTTGTGTTCGCGCCCGACTCTTACGGCAAGCACCGCGAATTAACCTTCGAAGGCATCGACACCATCCGCCATTTATGGCGCGGAGAAAGCATCACTATGCGCGGCGGTAACGACAGCAGCGTGGAGTTGAATATTTACCCCCGTCCGAAACAAGCCGCGCTGCCCGCCTGGCTGACCATCGTCAACAATCCCGACACCTATCGCAAAGCCGGAGAGATGGGACTGGGCGTGCTGACCAACCTGATGGGCCAGTCGATGGAAGACCTGGCAAACAATATTGCCATCTACCGGCAAGCCTTGGCCGAACATGGACATGACCCGGACGCAGGCAATGTCACGGTCTTGATCCATACCTACCTGTGCGCCGACCCGGAGCAAGCCATACGCGAGGCGCGCCAGCCGATGTGCGACTATCTGCTGTCCAGCATCGACCTGTTTCAAAAGATGGCTCAAGACGTAGGGCCGTCCACGGATTTAGAGCGGTTAAGCCCGGAAGACAAAGCCTATATCGTCGGCAAGGCCTATGAAAAATATGTCGCAACCAGTGCATTGATCGGCTCTCCGGAAAGCTGCGCGCCGATTGTGGAACGCCTGATCGGCATCGGCGTCGATGAGCTGGCCTGCTTTGTCGACTTCGGCGTCGCGCCGGACTCGGTCATCGCCAACCTGCCGCAAATCAGCCTGCTCAAGGAAAAATACACTGCGATCGATTCCGGCGAAGACGCAGGGTTTCCGCTGAGTGAGGCGCAAAAACAATTGTGGGTGCTGGCCCAGCTCGACGAAGACGGCAATCGCTCTTACAACGACCCGGCGGCGCTTTTGCTGCAAGGACCGCTGAATCAAGAGGCGTTGCGGGTCGCGTTGGAACAGACGATTGCCCGCCACGAATCCTTGCGCGCCCGCCTCGACGCCGCAGGCGAGCGGCAATGGGTCCAACCGGCCCAGGCGGTCAGCTTGCCCTGTATCGATTTATCGGGCGAGGAAAATCCCGAAACCGCGCTCCAACATTGGCTGCTGGAGAAAACCCGGCAGTTATTCGACTTCTCGCAGGGACCGCTGTTCTACGCCACTCTGCTCAAGCTCGAGGCCGACCGCCATGTACTGGCGCTGTCGGCGCATCACATCATCGGCGACGGCCCCTCCATGGGTACGGTCCTGAATGAAATCATGGCCTTGTACGAAGCGGCTTGCCGCGGCGAGGCGGCCAAACTGGCTACGCCGATTCAATATCGCGACTTCGTCCACTGGCAGCAAATACAGCTGGACACCGCGGCGATGGCGACTCACGAGGCTTATTGGCTGCAACAATTCGCCAATCCGGCGCCCGCTCTGGATTTACCGGGCGATTACCAGCGTCCCTCGGTCAAAACCTATAACGGCGCCAGGGCATGGTCGGAAATCGATCCAGACCTGCTGCAATCCTTGAAAAACCTGGGCAGCAAGCAGGGCTGCACCTTGTACATGGTGTTACTGGCGGTATACTCGGTGCTGCTGCACCGGCTCAGCGGCCAAGACCGGCTGGTGATCGGCGCACCCTACACCGGACGCGGCCTGGAAGGCAGCAACGCACTGGTCGGCTACTGCGTACACCTGTTGCCGATCGTCAGCGAGATCGGCGAAGCCGAGCGTTTCGACGAACATCTGCACCACGTCCGCAATACCCTGCTGAATGCTTACCAGCACCAGGACTATCCGTTTGCCCGTCTGCTCGACAAACTCAACCTTAAGCGCGACAACAGCCGATCGCCGTTGCTCAGTACCATTTTTAACCTTGAACGCCAGCCGGATATGCACGAAGCCGCGGGTTTACAGGTACAGGTTTATCCGCAACCGGTCACTTACACCCGCGTCGACCTGACCCTGACCGCGAATCTGCGCGACGACCGGGTCGTGTTGGAATGCGATTACAACACCGACCTTTTCGAGGCGGCGACGATTCAACGCCTGCTCGGCCAGTATCAAACCCTGCTCGAAGCGGTGGTCAGTCAGCCGCAGCAAAGCGTGAGCCGCCTGCCGTTATTAAGCGAGTCGGAACGGCTGATGCAAATCCTGCAATGGAACAAAACCGAGACGGCGGCCCAACCGACTTGCTTTCACACCTTGTGGGAGTCGCAGGTCGCAAAACACCCGGATCGCATCGCGCTGGTAGAGGATGGCCCGGAGGGCAGAACCTTCACTTACGACAACCTCAACCGGCGCGCCAACCGCTTGGCTCACTACCTGCGCGGTATGGGCGTCGGTCCTGACCTGCGAGTGGGCATTTGCCTGGATCGCTCCTGGCAACTGATGGTCGCACTGTTGGCGAGCCTCAAGGCCGGCGGCGCTTACGTGCCGATGGACCCAAGCTATCCGGCCGCGCGGCTGGCGTTGTTGCAAAGCGATGCTCAAGTGGCCGTGTTGCTGACCCAGCAATACCTGTTGGACCGGCTCACAGAGCTTCCCCAGCAAGTCTGTTGCCTGGATCGGGACAGCGACGCCATCGATCGCGAATCCGACCGCAATCCCGTCAACAACGTGATGCCCAATCATCTGGCCTATGTCATCTATACCTCGGGTTCCACCGGCAAACCCAAAGGCGCGATGATTTCCCATCAGGGCCTGGTGAACTACCTGCAATGGGCGGTGCGCGCTTACGAGGTGGAACAAGGAGACGGCGCACCGGTATTGGGCTCCATCGGCTTCGACGCGACCGTGACCAGCCTGTTCGTGCCGTTGCTGGTCGGACGCCGGGTAGTCTTGCTACCGGACGGCGAGGAACTCGAAGCCATGGCCGCGCTGCACCGTTCGCCGTACCAATTCAGTTTTATCAAGCTGACTCCGGCTCACCTGGAGATTCTCAATACTCTACGTGCAGGCGACCCATCCGCCGATGCTCACCTGACCCGCTACCTGGTGCTGGGCGGCGAAGCGCTGCCGGGAGCCGCACTCGACCCCTGGTTCAAGCACACCGCTACGCTGACGGTCAATGAGTACGGACCGACCGAAACCGTAGTCGGCTGCTGCACTTACGAGGCCGATAGTCCTATCGCCGGATCGGTGCCCATTGGCCGCCCGATCCGCGGCACCCGTCTGTATGTGCTGGACTCAAATCTGCAAGCGGTTCCGCCGGGCGTTCCCGGCGAACTCTATATCGGCGGGGCCGGACTGGCTCGCGGTTATCTGGACCGGCCGGGCCAGACTGCGGCGGGCTTCGTACCCGATCCCTTTAGCCATGATGTCGACGAACCGGGCGCCCGCTTATACAAAACCGGCGATCGCGCCCGCTACTTGGCCGACGGCACGTTGATCTTCCTCGGGCGCATCGATCACCAAATCAAGCTGCACGGCTATCGCATCGAATTGGGGGAAATCGAAGCCGTTCTGGCCGATCGTCCGGAGGTGCGCGAAGCGGTGGTTTTGCTGCGCGAGGATCAACCCGGCAACCCGAGACTGGTCGCCTATGTGAGCCCGGCGCAGGATCAGCCACTGAATGCCGACCGCTTACGCCAGGAACTCAAGCTGCTGCTGCCTGACTATATGGTTCCATCGGTGATCGTCCCGCTGACAGACATGCCGCTGACCAGTCACGGCAAGATTGACCGCGGGGCCTTGCCCGTCCCCGATCAGTCCCGTCCCGATCAGGACGGCCACTACACGCCGCCCGGCAACGACATCGAACACCGGATCGCCGCTGTCTGGCAGGAAGTCCTCCTGCTGGACAAAGTGGGCATTCGCGACAATTTTTTCGATATAGGCGGAAACTCCCTGCTGATACTGCAAGCCTATAAAAAACTGCAACCGCTGTTGCCTAACGATTGCCTGGTCATCGAGTTGTTCAAATATCCGACGATCAGCGCCTTGGCCGCTTTTCTCAGCAGCGACACGGCACCGATTCAACCCGATTACGCGGGCATTAAAGACCGCGCCAGTCGGCAAAAAGCCGCCGTCGGCAACCAAGCCCGTCGGCGCAGAACCCCTCA
This sequence comes from Methylobacter tundripaludum SV96, assembly GCF_000190755.2. Taxonomy (GTDB): domain Bacteria; phylum Pseudomonadota; class Gammaproteobacteria; order Methylococcales; family Methylomonadaceae; genus Methylobacter_A; species Methylobacter_A tundripaludum. The sequence goes on from NZ_JH109153.1 coordinate 789,326, forward strand.
AGTAAAGGTATAGGAAATAGTTGCCATGAGTCACGAAGAAATACGCGAAGACCAAGAAAATATCGCCATTGTCGGCATCGCCGTGCGCATGCCGGGCGCACCTAACCTGGAAGCCTTTTGGCAAAACCTGCGCGATGGCGTGGAAGCGGTTTCGCTGTTTTCCGAAGAAGAGATGCTGGCTTCGGGCCTGGATTTGGACACCATCCGCCACCCGCTGTTCGTCCCGGCCAAAGCGATTTTGGACAATGTGGAAATGTTCGATGCGTCGTTCTTCGGCATTTCTCCACGGGAAGCCGAACTGATGGACCCGCAGCACCGCTTGCTGATGGAATCCGCCTGGGAAGTCTTGGAACATGCCGGTTACGATTCGGAAACCTACGAAGGCCGCATCGCCGTGTTTACCAGCGCGGGCATGAACACCTACCTGCCCTTCAATATTCTGTCCAATCCCGGATTGCTGGAGCAGGTCGGCGGTTTTCAACTGTCCATTTATAACGATAAAGACTTCGTCCCCAGCCGGATTGCCTACAGCATGAATCTCAAAGGGCCTGCGGTCGACATCGGCACCGCCTGCTCCTCGTCGTTGGTCAGCGTACATTTTGCCTGCCAGCACCTGATTACCTATCAATCCGATATGACCCTGGTCGGCGGCATCACCATCCATTTGCCGCAAAAGATGGGCCATTTGTACGAAGAAGGCACGGCCTATTCTCCCGACAGCCACTGCCGCCCTTTCGACGCCGATCCCAGCGGCTTGATCGACGGCAATGGCGTTGCTACGGTAGTCCTCAAGCGGCTCAGCGACGCGCTGGACGATGGCGACCGTATTTATGCAGTCATCAAAGGCACCGCTATTAATAACGACGGCGCATCGAAGGTCGGCTATTCCGCACCCAGCGTCAACGGTCAGGCCGAGGTCATCGTCGAGGCGCAAGCCATGGCCGGGGTTAATCCCGAAACAATCAGTTACGTCGAAACCCATGGCACGGCAACACCGTTGGGAGACCCGATTGAAGTGGCCGCCCTCACCCAAGCCTTTCGCGCCGGCACGGACAAAAAAGGCTACTGCGGGATCGGTTCGGTCAAATCCAATATAGGCCACGTCGATAAAGCGGCAGGACTGGCGGGGCTGATCAAAACCACGCTGGCGCTCGATCACGGCATGATTCCGCCCAACCTGCATTTTAAACAGCCTAACCCCAAGCTGAACCTGCCGGACAGCCCTTTTTATGTGGTAGACAGCCTGCAACTCTGGCCGCGTAATCGGCAAGCGCCGCGCCGTGCAGGCATCAGCTCGTTTGGGGTGGGCGGCACCAACGCCCACGCCATCATCGAAGAAGCTCCGCTGCCGACGCCGGGTTCGCCGTCACGCCCGGTACAATTAATGGTGGTTTCCGCAAAAACCGAAGCCGCCCTGTCGGCCGCGGCAGAAAATATGGCGGCCTTTCTGGAACGGGAACCGCACATAAACCTGGCCGATACCTGCCATACCCTGCAAAAAGGACGCCGGGCGTTTGCCCACCGGCTGGCCTTTACCTGCACCACCGCTGCGGAAGCGGCAAGTACACTGCGGACTTCGCCGCACAGCCACACCGATAATCAAGCCGATCGCGGACTGGTGTTCATGTTCCCCGGTCAAGGCAGCCAATATGCAGGGATGGGAGCCGAGCTTTACCAGCAGGAAGCAGTGTTCAGGGAACAAATCGATCTGTGCGCGCAAATCCTGGCACCGGAATTGGGCCTGGATATCCGCAGCCTGCTGTTCCCCGCCGAAGCCGACAGTGAAGCGGCGGCAGCGCAATTAAAACAAACCGCGCTGGCGCAGCCGGCGCTGTTTACCATCGAATACGCACTGGCCCAATTATGGCTGAGTTGGGGCTTGCAGCCGCGCGCCATGATTGGACACAGCCTCGGCGAATACGTTGCCGCTTGCCTGGCCGGAGTGTTTTCGCCACAAGACGCCCTAACGCTGGTCGCCGCCCGCAGCCGACTGATGCAGTCTATGCCGGTCGGCGCGATGCTGGCCGTGCCCATGGCCGAAGCGACACTGCTCACGCTGTTGGGTGAACTTGCGCAACCTCTCGACCTTGCCGCCGTCAACGGCCCCGAACTGTGCGTGGTCTCAGGCCCGCTCCCGGCGATTGAAGCGTTGCAAAACCAACTCACCGGCCAAGGCCTGTCCCCCAGATTACTGCATACTTCGCACGCGTTCCATTCGGCCATGATGGAGCCTATGCTGGCGCCCTTTACCGACTTGCTCCGGCGTATTGAGCTCAAGCCGCCGCAAATCCCCTATATCTCCAATCTCACCGGAACCTGGATCAGCGAAGCGGAAGCCACCCACCCGGAATATTGGACCCAACACCTTCGCCATACCGTGCGCTTTGGCGAGGGGCTCAAGGCTTTGCTGACTGCCGAGCCATCGCAAGTGTTGCTGGAAGTCGGGCCCGGACGCACCTTGGGCGGTCTGGCCGGGCTTGTCAATCCTGCTCCGCCTTTATGTCTGTCCAGCCTACCCCAAGCCCAGGAAAAACGCGGCGCGCAAAGCTTTCTGCTACGCAGTTTGGCCGATTTATGGCTGGCCGGTATCGGCATCGATTGGAACGGTTTCTACCGGCATGAACGACGCTTGCGCGTGCCGCTGCCCACCTATCCTTTTCAGCGTCGCCGCTACTGGATCGAACCGGGCAAACCGGCCGCCGGTGAAGCGGCGAAAACGACGGCAGGCGCCAGACAAGCCAATCCGGCCGACTGGTTTTACCTGCCCTCGTGGAAAACCAGCCTTGCGCCAACGCCGCAATCGGCTACATCCGCCCCGGAATGGCTGGTGTTTGCCGATGAACTCGGTCTGGCTGACGCGTTAGCCGCGGAACAAACGCAAAACGGACGCCAAGTGTTCAAAGTAAATCCCGGCTCCGGCTTTGCGCAGCCGCATGAACGCGCCTATACCGTAAACCCGGTTCAACCCGCCGACTTCGATGCGCTGCTGGAGGCTTTACAGCAGCAAAATGCGCTGCCGCAACAGATCGTCTATTTATGGGGGTTCAGTCAAAGCAACCCTGCCGCAACAGACTTGAACCGACACTGCGACAGCCTGCTAGCCCTGATTCAAGCGCTGGGCCGACTGACAGTACGCCTGCCGATCGAGCTCACCGTGGTTGGCAATAACATGCAGGCTATCGGCGCAGACCATCCTATCGATCCGGCCAAAGCGGCGTTACTCGGTCTACTGCGCACGTTGCCCTGGGAGTACCCTAATCTATCCTGCCGCGCGATCGACATCCCGTTACCTGCGACGGAACGGCAACTGCACAGCCTCGCCTCCCGCTTGGCACGAGAGTTGAGCATACCGGCGCAAGACCCGCTGGTTATCCTGCGCACCGGCTACCGCTGGCTTCCCAGCTTGGAAGCAGTCCGTCCGGACAGTCCGCGAGAAACGGCCGACTGCTTACTCCGTAACGGCGGGGTGTACGTGATTACCGGCGGCCTCGACGGCATCGGATTCTTGTTTGCCCGCCAAGTAGCGGCAATGGTTCAAGCCAAGCTGGTGCTGACAACCGCAGGTTCGTTGGAATCCGCCGCAAACGCTCAACAGCTTCAAGAGCTGGAGGCTCTGGGCTCCGAAGTGCTGCCGATCCAGCTGGTCGACTACGATACGCCAAGCCTCAATGCGGTATTGAACCAGGCGGAACACCGCTTCGGGCGCATTGACGGCATAATCCATGCCGCAGACATGAGCAGTCCCCGTCCGTTTGCACTGATGCAGGATATTCACAAGACCGAGCAGGATGCCTACTGGCAAGCACAGCAACTGACTCTTAACGCGCTAAAACAGTCTCTGGAACACCGGAATATCGAATTCTGCCTGTTGATGTCCTCATTGGCCGCCGAAGTCGGCGGCATAGGACAAGCGGCTCATGCCGCGGCCTGCGTCTATACGGAGGCGTTTGCCCGACAACACAATCAGACCGGCGCATATCCCTGGATCGTCGTACATTGGGATGTATGGCAAGAAGAAGGCGACCGAACCGACATCAACTCGGCTTTGGCCGAAATCGCCATGACTCCGGAAGAAGGCGGCAACGCTTTCCAGCGCCTGATGGCTTTGGGCGAATCGACATGCATCATCATTGCCACCAGCGATCCGCGTTTCCGCCGGAAGGCGTTCAGCCGGTTACAGGAAGATCAACCCGGCGCCCAAACACCCGCTGCCGGCAGACGTCATGAACGTCCTGACCTGAGCAATCCCTACGAACCGCCCCGCAACGAGGATGAAGCCGCTATGGCGGAATTGTGGCAGGAGTTTCTGGGAATCGACCCCATCGGTATTCACGATAATTTCTTCGACTTGGGCGGTCATTCCCTACTCGCCACGCAATTGGTAACGCGGCTTCAGCAGTCCTTCAAAGTAGGCGTGGAATTGGTGCTCTTTTTCACTGCGCCAACGATTGCCGAGTTAAGCGAAGCGTTGCTGCAAAAACAGCTCGAACTAAGCGACGAAGACCAATTGGCCCAGTGGCTCGACAAGCTCGAACAAATGTCCGAGGATGAGGCGCAAGCCCTACTGGAAAGCGGCAGTCTGCCTGCGGAATTGCTCAATGCACTGGGGCATTAGCCATGTCCCTTCCGCCAGTCCGTGGAATTAACTTCAGAAAACATACGAAAAACAACACGTCTTTCAACAACCTTAGCCGCAGGGGATTGCGGCTTTTCGTGTGTTTTTAATGTGGTTTCTGAGCTTACGCTAACCGTCTCATGAAAGAGCGATAATGATGTAATACACTATGTATAATCGAATTAACATAAAAATAACCTATAATAGACCTCAAAAAATCATTAAAATATAAGCAATTGATTTTTTTAACTAAATCTAAAAGCAAATCGCTCCAGTCATACGCCACAAAAAAATTCCATACGGATACTTTTTGCTGTGTAACCTCCGGTCATTGTTTTTATTGTTCACTCTAATCTTGTAACCGGATAAATTCGAGGCACATCGTGAAACCAAATCCGCGCCTACCCATTCCCTTTCTTTGCCTGCTGCCCCTAATCCTGACTGCATGCCAAGAGCAACATGCAGCACCGGAATTTCCGGCTCCGGAAGTCGCCATCCAGCGTGTTGAAGCTCACACGATCCCGATAGAATGGGAATTCGTCGGTCAAACGGAAAGCTCCCGCCTTGTGGAAATCCGCACTCGCGTTGAAGGCGTTCTTGATAAGCGCCTCTACGAAGAAGGCACGCTGGTGCAGAAAGGACAAGTGCTGTTTCAAATGGACGACCGCCCGTTTGCCGCCGCCTTGCAAGGGCAAAAAGGCACACTGGCACAACAGGAAGCCAAGCAGCAAAACGCAAAACGCAATGTGGCAAGACTTAAAAACCTCATCGCGCAAAATGCGGTCAGCCAAAAAGACGTAGACGATGCGGTGTCCCAATTGGCAGAAGCCGATGCGGTCTTGCTGACGGCACGCGCAAATGTCACTTCAGCCGAATTAAATCTAAGCTACGCCACTATCAAATCGCCATTAACCGGCTTAAGCGGCAAGACAAAGAAAGCCGACGGCAGTTTTATCAGCCCAGGTCAGGACGGCTTACTAACCACCGTAACCCAGACCGATCCGATGTGGGTCAAATTCAGCACTTCGGAAACCCGTCTGCTGGAAGTCAACGAAGCCATGATGAAAAAACAGTTAATCATGCCTGAAAATGCTAACTTTGTAGTGGATCTTCATATGGCGGACGGTTCGGTCTACCCCCTTAGCGGCAAAATGAATTTCTCCGAAAAACAGTTTTCTACCGAAACCGGCACCAGAGAATTTCGCGCCGCATTTGCGAATCCCGACATGAAACTGGTTCCCGGTCAGTTTGTGCGGGTTACATTGAAAGGGGCCATTAGACCCAACGCCATATTGGTACCTCAACGCGCAGTCATGCAAGGCCAACAAGGTAAGTACCTTTATGTGGTCGGCACTGCTAATAAAGCGGAAATACGCCCGGTCGAAATGGGCGATTGGTACGGCGATGACTGGATTATCGAAAGCGGTTTAACCAGCGGAGAGCTGGTTGTCGTGGACGGTATGAGCCACGTGATTCCTAATATGCCGGTAAAACCGCTGCCGCCTGCCGACAATACCCGTGGGAGTCAGCCATGAACATTGGATTTTTTATCACGCGGCCTATTTTCGCCGCGATCATCTCGATAGTTATCGTGATGGCCGGTCTATTAGCCTTGCGTCAGCTGCCGATAGCGCAGTTTCCCGATATTTCCCCGCCGCAAATCCAAGTATCCGCCATGTACCCCGGCGCCAGCGCCGAAACCGTGGCACAAACCATCGCCGCACCGATTGAGCAGCAAGTCAACGGGGCCGAAAACATGCTTTACATGACCTCGACCAGTTCATCCAATGGTTCTCTGGGGCTGAGCATCGTATTCGACATCGGCACCGATATCGACAAGGCTCAGATCGACGTGCAAAATCGCGTTAAAATGGCCGAAGCGCAACTGCCGGACGAAGTACGCCGTGGCGGCGTATCGGTAACAAAGTCTACTTCCAGCATTTTGTTGATGGTGGCGATCAAATCGGATGGCCGTTACGACCCCACTTACGTCAGTAACTACGCCAGTCTGCATGTACTGGACAAACTCAAGCAGATTCCTGGGGCCAACCAAGTTGCCCCAATGGGTTCCTCCGATTACGCCATGCGCATTTGGTTAAAACCTGACAATATGGCGCACCTCGGTATCACCACATCGGACATCCGTAACGCAATATCCCAGCAGAACACCCAGTTCGCCGTCGGCCAGATTGGGCAAAAACCGACGTCCCAGCCCGTCTCGCTCACCTTGCCTATAGCGGCGGAAGGGCGCCTCACCGATCCGAAAGAGTTTGAAGACATTATCCTGCGCGCCAACAGTGACGGTGCCGCCATCCGTTTGCGCGATGTCGCAAAGGTGGAACTGGGGGCGCAGAGCTATGACATGCTGACCCGGCTTAACGGAGACAACGCGACCCTGATAGCGGTATATCAACAACCCGGCGCCAATGCGCTGGACGTAGCCGCTCAAGTCAGGGCAACCATGGATCGCCTATCCGCCACGTTTCCGGCAGGTATCAGCTATGGCATTCCTTACGACACGACGGAATTTGTCGAAATATCCATTGAGGAAGTCATCCACACCCTCTTTGAAGCCATTATTTTGGTTATCGCGGTAGTGTTCTTATTCCTGCAAAATTGGCGCGCCACTCTTATTCCGACCTTGGCCGTACCGGTATCCATTATCGGCACCTTGGCGGGTATGTACATTCTGGGCTTTTCAGTTAACACGCTGACCCTGTTCGGCATGGTGCTGGCCATCGGACTGGTGGTTGACGATGCTATCGTGGTGATCGAAAACGTCGAGCGAAATATGCGCGAACTGGGACTTAAGGGCCGCGAAGCCGCAACTCACGCCCTGTCTGAGGTTGCAGGACCCGTGATCGCCACGACCTTGGTGCTCATTGCCGTATTTCTCCCGGTATCCTTCCTCGGCGGCATGACCGGGCAACTCTACAAACAATTCGCCATCACCATCGCCATATCGGTGGCCCTATCGGCTATCGTTGCCCTTACCCTGAGCCCTGCGCTGGCAGCCATCCTTATCAAGCCGACCGAGCACCAAAAACCGCGCCTGTTTCAATGGTTCGACGCCACGCTGGAAAAAGCCACCCAACGCTACCTCAACGGCATCCGCTGGCTGTTACGACATACCGCCGTTGGCATAGCGCTGTACCTTTGTATGATTCTCGCCATCGTCGGCCTGTTTAAAATCGTACCCACCAGTTTTGTTCCTCCCGAAGACCAGGGCACCCTGTTTACCGTCGTGATGCTGCCCGATGCTGCCAGCCTGGATCGCACCGGCACCGTGGTACAGCAAGTGGAAGCCTTGGTAAAAAATAATCCGGCATTACGCGATATAGCCTCTATTACCGGCATGAATCTGATGGATGGCGGTAATGCGACCAATGCCGGGGTATTATTTCTCGCCATGAAAAAGTGGAAGGATAGAGTCAAACCCGAACTGCAAGCCGAAAACGTACTGGGCAGCTTGATGCAACAGGCCTCCAGCATCAAAGAAGCGCTGGTAATGGTCATGAATCCGCCCTCCATCCCCGGCCTCGGCATGGCTGGCGGCTTCGAATTCTGGTTGCTCAATCAGGGTGTCGGCGATACCGCGACATTGGAAGCCATGACCCAGAAAGTTATCGCCAAAGCTAACCAGCGCCACGAATTGCAAGGCGTCTCATCCTCCATTAACTCCAACTCGCAACAGCTATCCATCAAGCTCGACCGAGACAAAGCCTGGGCCATGGGCGTAGCTATCGGCGATGTGTTCGACACTTTGCAAGGTATGTTCAATACCACCTATGTCAACGATTTCAACAAATTCGGCCGCACCTACCGGGTATTGCTACAAGCGGACCCGCAATACCGCAGCCGTCCCGAGGATATTGAAAAAGTTTTTGTACGCAGCAAATCCGGATCGATGATCCCCCTAAGCAGCTTGATTAGCGTGCATTATGCTAACGGCCCCAACGCCATCAGCCGTTTCAACGGTTTCCCGGCAGCCCGCATCAATGGCGGCGCGGCAGCGGGCTATAGCTCCGGCCAAGCCATGTTAGCCATGGAACAGGCAGCGCAAGAAGTCCTACCGGACAGCATGTCATTCGCTTGGGGCGGGCAGTCATTTCAGGAAAAAGCATCCGGCAGCTCATCCGGTTCTGCGTTTATCTACGGCATCATTATGGTATTTCTGATTCTCGCAGCCCAATACGAAAGGCTGGTACTGCCTTTCGCCGTCATGTTGTCGGTCCCTTTCGGCTTGTTCGGCGCCTTTCTCGTCGTCTGGGCCAGTCACATGCAGGACGATGTTTACTTCCAAATCGGCCTGGTCACACTCATCGCACTCAGCGCCAAGAACGCCATACTCATTATTGAATTCGCGTCGCTTAAACACGAGCAAGGCATGAATGTGGTGGATGCCGCGTTGGAAGCTTGCCGACTCCGCTTTCGTCCGATTCTGATGACATCTTTTTCCTTCATTCTTGGCGTATTGCCCTTGGTTCTTAGCACGGGTGCGGGCGCAAACAGTCGCCATTCCATCGGTGTGGGCATTATGGGCGGCATGGTTAGCGCCACCTTGTTGGCGGTGTTTTTCGTGCCGTTATTTTTCGTGCTGCTGGAAGGCATTCGAGTGAACCGAGCAGCGAAGCGAACCGACGACATTGTTGCAAAACAGGAAATCTAATCATGCGCCATATTTCTATTCCCCTATTGCTGCCCTTAGCTCTAACCGGCTGTTTTATGATCGGCCCGGATTACCAGAAGCCGACTGCACCGATACCTGATGCTTGGCGTTTTGCCCCGGCCGAAACCGTTGCGGCCAGCGATACCCGTTGGTGGGAACAATTCGGCGATCCCCGTCTGACCCAACTCATTGAACAGGCGCTACTGCATAACAAAGACCTGCAAATCGCCACGGCCACTGTGGAAGAGTTTTTGGGCCTATACAGCGTGACCCGTGCCGACCTGTTTCCACAAATCAGTGGCAGTGCGTCATACCAAAGGCAACAAATTTCCGGCGTAACCGCGGGAGCATTGCCAACTCCCGCCTCCGACAATATTCAGGCTGCACTAAACCTTTCCTGGGAAATCGACGTATGGGGCAGATTAAGGCGCGCCACCGAAGCCGCCCGCGCCAACCTGTATGGACAAGAAGAAACCCGCCGCACGGTGGTGCTGACTCTTGTCACCAGCGTGGCCCGCTCCTACGTGCAATTGTGCGAACTGGACCAGCGCTTGGAAATTGCCAAACGCACGTTGGTGGACCGGCGTGAAGCGTATCGTATCGCCCGAGCGCGATTCGAAGGGGAACTCAACTCAAGTGCTGAAGTACGGCAAGCAGAATCGGAGGTGCATAATACCGCGGCATCAGTGCCGCAACTGGAATCGCTGGTCGCGCAAAAAGAACACGAATTGAGCGTGCTTCTGGGTCATAACCCCGCCGCAGTACAACGCGGATTAGCGCTGACCGAGCTGCACTTGCCCAGCATACCGGCAGGTCTGCCCTCGGAGTTATTAACCCGCCGTCCCGATATACGCAAAGCGGAGCAGGATTTAATCGCCGCCAACGCTAATATCGGCGTAGCCAAAGCCGCATACTTCCCTAAATTCACAGTAACTGGATCATTTGGCGGCGCCAGCGCCGATTTCAGCCAGTTGCTGTCGGGACCGGCAGGCGCGTGGAACTACGGTTTAGGATTGGCCATGCCGTTATTCACCGCCGGCAAAATCGCCGGCCAAGTAAAAGCGTCCGAAGCACGTGAACAAGAATCGCTATTCAGCTATCAAAAAACGCTGCTGCAAGCCTTCCAAGAAACCGAAAATGCGCTAATAGATAACAGTAAAATCCAAGAACAAGTACAGGCTTTAAACCGTCAAGTCATTGCCCTGCGCGAATATCGCAGGCTTGCATGGCTACGTTACAATAACGGCCTTACCGATTACCTGGTAGTTTTGGATGCGCAACGCAATCTGTTTAACATAGAACTCGCCCTCGCAACGGCTCAAAGTAACTCATTGCAAGCAGTGATCAATGTATACAAAGCGTTTGGCGGCAGCTGGATGGAAAAAGTGTCAGAAAATCAAGAGACTCCACCTAGCTGATAGTCTGAAGCGTTACCGTTGCAAAATTTTACTAAACGGATGTCAAAGGTCCCCTATGCTCACATGTAGGCCCATAATATACTTGATCGATATGCCGTTTTTTTATATAGCGTAGTCGGCTTGCATAGTGTAAGATTCGTTCAAACCATCCCAAAACCAGCTTTATATATTTAAGGAGTGAGACTCATGAATGCTACCGTAAACGAAGAAGTTACTTTCTTAGCAGAAAATGGCATCGACGCCGATGCCACAGCAAGCCCGGTCATTAAACGTTATAGCCTGATTGCGGCGGGTATCGGCATCATTCCACTACCGCTCATAGATACCGTGTTAATTAGCGGTGTTCAGGTCAAGATGGTGTATGACCTGGCCAAAGCCTTCGATGTTCCCTTTGAAGAATCTCGCGCCAAAGCATTAGTGGGCTCACTGGTTGGCGGCATTGCCCCACTTGGCATAGCAGGAGGCGTTGCCAGCCTGGTTAGAACGATTCCATTCATAGGCATGGCGGCTTGGTATCTTGTTGGCCCGGCGTTGGCTTTCGCTTCAACCTATGCAGTCGGCAAAGTCTTTTCCGAACATTTCCAAACCGGCGGCACCCTGCTCACTTTCGATGCAGACAAAATACGCGCCCATTATCAGCGCGAGTTCGAAGCAGCATTGAAATCCAAAAAAGTGAATAAAACACTAGCTTAAGCAGGCGCAAAGCAACTCTAATCGACAATGCTTCTGCTAATCTTACTTTTGAAGACGTAATTAAGGAGTTCCCTCAAAGAACTCCGCTCAAAGGTTCAACATTGCCTAAACATCCTTCACTATGACAACGCTACCGCTCCTTGCCGTATATTATTTAATAATTTTGCTATTGGTTAGTTGTTGCGCCATTGGTCGGAGACCTGGATTCCTTATTACGTTTGTCCTATCCCTGGTGATTACACCCTTTGTAATGCTATTGATCCTTTACATCACCAGGCCCTCTGTAAAAAAATCAAAACTTACCGCATCGCGGACTTAGTCTAGCCGACCGACGTATTTTCCATGCCCCTGATCGAACTGATTCGCCGACACGTAAAAACGTCGGCGCACGTATTCATTATACTCGCCCTGCTTTCCGGTGTGAGCAATGTCTTGGTGATGACGCTCATCAACACTTCCGCCGGCGTTGAGCAAGCTACGCTGGACTTGCGCACTATCGCCATGTTCGGATTAGTCATCGGTATCTATATTGTCAGCCAACGCGGCTTGATGCGCATCACCGCCACTGAAGTAGAATCAATGATCCATAACTTACGCATGGCATTGGTAGAAAACATCAGCCATGCAGAGCTGTTGTCTTTAGAGCAAGTCGGGCGCTCTGAAATTCTCGCGGGGATGATCCGAGATACGCAAACTATATCCCAAGCCTCTAACATACTGGTGATAGCGGTTCAATCGGTCATCATGATCGCACTGTCTATGGTCTATGTGTTTCTCATCAATAAGGTAGCGTTTGCCCTGAGCCTAAGTTTTATCGCTTTATCCATGGTGCTAATCCTGCGGCACATGCTCACGCTACGTGAGGAACTAAACACAGTTTTCAAGGAAGAAAATCATTTATACGACGGCCTACGCGATGTACTCGAAGGCTTTAAGGAAGTCAAAATGAGCGTGCCTCGGCGTATTGACATTTTGGCGGAGATTGACATCGCCGCCACACGGGCACGCGACGTGAAAATTGCATTCCAAGGCCGCGCAGCCCAGGAGTTCATGCTAAGCCAGACCATGATTTTCCTTCTGCTTGGCCTCATCGTGTTCGTAGCACCGATGTTTTTCAGCGTCGAAGCGGGAGCCGCCGCACGTACCGCAGCCGCCATGTTATTTATCGTCGGCCCCCTGGCCATGGTCACCCAAGCGATACCCATATTCGCTACCGCCAATGCCGCAGCCGAAAACCTGGTCCGATTAGAACATCTGCTCCAATCCCTCGCGACCAAAATACCGGGAATGATCGAGCGCCCCTTACCTGCCGAATTTGAAGAAATACATTTCGACACGGTCAGCTTTACTTATACGGACAGTAAATCGGTAAACATGTTTACGGTGGGCCCATTCAACTTCAGCATCCGCCAGGGCGATACCCTGTTTATCACGGGCGGTAACGGCTCAGGAAAGTCCACCTTAGTCAAGCTATTGGTCGGACTTTATTATCCCGAAAAAGGCGTTATCCGCATCGACCAGCAAGCTCTCTCAGCAGAAACCTATACGGCCTATCGCAGCAAATTTTCAGTCATTTTTTCCGATTACCACTTATTCAAACGAATGTACGGCCTCAACGTCCCCAATCCCGAGGTCATCGAAGAATTGTGCCTGCTGCTTGAAATATTAGGTAAAGTCCGCTTACAGGATGCCAATACCTTCGATACGATAGACTTGAGTACAGGGCAGCGCAAGCGCCTCGCTTTACTGGTAACGCTACTGGAAGACAAGCCCATTATCGTACTTGATGAATGGGCCGCAGACCAAGACCCTCATTTCCGCCGCAAATTCTATCAGGAACTATTGCCGCACTTGAAAGCATTGGGCAAAACTATTATCGCCATTACTCACGATGACCGTTATTTTGACACAGCGGATAGATGCATTGCCCTTGAAGAAGGACGCATAGTATCGGACATCAATAGCAATTCACTCCAGTAGCACGAATCTATGCAATTTCCAGTTCTAAAACGATTCTACGAAAAATATATGATGACCATCACTCTTGCGGTGATGATCATGGGACTGTTGTTTGTCTACTTATCGCCAACCATGCTGGTAACCATTCCGGCCGGTCACCTCGGGGTAAGGTGGTACCGTTTTTATAACGGTACAGACCTCGGGCCGGCAGTTCCAGAAGGTACGCACCTAAAATTCCCTTGGGACGAGCTGTACGATTACGATGCAAGGGCACAGCTGGTCGACCAAGAATACGATGTTATAACTAAAGATGGCTTGTTAGTTGCCACACATATCTCGTTTCTTTTCCGTGTTAAGCCGGAAACGCTCGGCATGCTGCATAAAGAAGTTGGGCCGGACTATCTCAACCTAATACTAAAACCTGAATTAGGAACCACGGCACGATCAATCATTGCCAACTATACAGCAGAAGAATTTTACAGCACTTACAGGGAAGAGGCTCAAGACAAAATATTGGCAGAAATGCTTGCTGAGTTACGTGAGGAGAATTCCTATAGCGCGAAGAATACCGTGCTGATCGTGTTTGATCGAATAATGCTGAAATCGATAACACTTCCTGAGCGGATTGCCTCTGCCATAGAGTCTAAAGTTGAACAATTCCAACGCCAACTCGAATACGATTTCCGCCTGCAAGTCGAAACCAAGGAAAAAGAGCGCAAACGCATCGAAGGAGAAGGCGTACAGGCACTGTTCGACAATATTGGCACAAAAGAAGTGCCTAATTATTTACGCCTGGTCGGCATTAACGCGACGCTCGAATTGGCGCGCTCGAACAACGCAAAAATTGTCGTCACTGGAAGCTCTCTGAACGCCCTACCCTTGCTGATAGGCAATGACACCTTAATACCCCCGGCACAACAGCCTCAAGCCGCGAAGATAGAAACAACAAAAGGTGCAAATCAGTCACCGCCCCAACTGCTGAAAGCGCCTTCGGACAACACCAAAGCAACCCCGACCCAAGCTGAAAAACCGGCGACCAAAACGGACAAGACTCAAACCGATAAAGCAAAAAAATAGGCAGACAATTTTGCGCTCGAACTTACGGCGAATGCAGCAAGGCTTCGCCGCTGTGCAGTATCTGCCGCAAAGACCGGAATTTTTCCACATCAATGGCGCCCATAAAAACCTGTCGCATCGACGGCGCGATGGGCTCTATTTATCGCAAAATCGGTGTAGTAATTTTGTCACTATGCCAGAATTTAACCGGCGTTGACTGTCGTAAGTATGCAATAGGTTCAGACTTGGCGAGTCTTGCAAGCGACTGATTAGTAAATATTTACATAATAAGCATGGGATTAATAACTCCGGGGTCGGTGGTTCAAGCCCACCTATCGCCACCATTTAAACCAAGGACTTAAGATACTCTTAGCCCCCCAAGTCGCACCCAAATATAAAGCCCCCTGATCACCCGTTGATAGCTTATATACGCCAATCGAAAAACCACCCTATTCATTCCATCGCATAAGAGACCGACTGAATGACATTCACCAACAGGCCGGGATAAATGCCGAACCAAACCAGCAGCATCGTTAAAACGGCTAGTATGGCGGTGGATACCCAATCTTGGGGCGGTTTAATTGCCGCTCCGTCGACGTTCATCGACATCACAACGATGATCCTCAAATAGTAATAAAGCCCCAGGCCGCTGCCAACGATAACAGCGAGCAGCAATCCCCACAACCGGCCATCGGCTGCGCTGGTAAAGATATAGAATTTACCGATGAACCCGGCGGTCAGCGGAATACCCGCCAGCGACAGCAGCATCAGGGTAAAAGTCGCGGCTAGCCATGGCCGCCGCCAAAACAGCCCGCGATAACAAGAAATGTCATCCGCTTCCGTTTGCGGCGTTGAAAGTACCGAAACGACCCCGAAAGCGCCGATCGTGGTAATGAAATAAGCCAGCAGATAAAAGCTAACGGACTCGACGACCCACATTGAAGAAATTCTTCCGCCCGCAATAAATGCGACCAGCAGATACCCCATGTGCGCGATAGACGAATAGGCCAGCAAACGCTTGACATTAGTTTGCAGCAGCGCCAACAGATTGCCGCCCAGTATGGATAAACCGGCAATAACGCTGAAAACAGTCAGTAACGGCGTGTAATCATAACTATAGGTAGTGATGAAATATCGAAGCAGAAGGGCGAAGACGGCGCCTTTTGAAACGGTCGCGATAAATGCGGTAACCGGCGCGGGTGCGCCTTCGTAGACATCCGGTGTCCATAAGTGAAACGGCACCAGCGAAAGCTTGAAACCCAGCCCGACCATGATCAGGAGTGTTCCGCTTAAAACCATCGCGCTGATATTGTCCCGGCTCGTCATGTAGCCGCCGATGCCGCTGAAATGAAGCTCCCCGCATTGCGAATAGATCAGCGCCATGCCCATCAACAAAAAAGCCGAAGACACGCCGGACAAAACCAGGTATTTGATCGCTGCCTCCAGCGGTCGTGACTGGTTTAGCGGATAGCCGATCAGCACAAACAGGGAGATACTGAGTATTTCAAGCCCTATAAAAAAGCTCGCAAAATGGCTGCTGCCGACCAGCACCAAGCCGCCCAGCAGCGCAGTCAGCAGCAGCAATGGGAGTTCTTCATTTTCTCCTTCACGCTCTTTGAAATAGTCGTAACAAAACCCCAGCACCGCCAAACCTCCCGACAGCAACAGCGCCATGTAGAACAGCGAATAGGCATCCACCAGAATCAATAAAGTCGCCCGAACCGCACTTTCCCGCGATGCGATGCCCAGTGTCGACAGCGCTATGACGATTCCCACGGCGGCAATGCCGCAGGACAAAATAAAATTCCGCCGGACAGCAATGCCGAGCATTACCGCGACTGCGGTTACCGCGATAGTGATGATAGGCGCAAGGGCGATGAGCTGGTTACTATTCATCAGCGCTCCATCACCATAGAATTTTGCATTTCCTGCTTCAATACAGGAACCGATACGTCCAATACTGCCTGAGGACTCAGGCCGAGCCACACACTGGCAAGGACCAGCAATCCTAGCGATGCCCATTCGCGTCGACCGACATCGGACAATGGAGAATGTTGAGACGGCGGGCCGTAAAAGGCCTTTTGTATCATAATCAACGCATAAACCGGAGCCAGAATAAGCACCAAAGCCGCCACGGAGACCAATAACATATTGACGCTGAAAGCCCCCTGCAACACCAAAAATTCACCCATGAAGTTTCCCAATCCCGGAAGACCCAGCGAGGCCACCGCAAAGAACAGCGTCAACGCTGACAACCTGGGCAATGCGGGCCAGAGCCCTCCCATATTGCCCATTTCCCGAGTATGCAGGCGTTCTTGCAGCGCACCGGCAATCATAAATAACGCGGAGGCGCTGATGCCGTGAGCCAGCATGGTGATGACCGAACCCTGCAAGGCGAGCAAGTTCCAGGAAAACACCCCCAGCAGGATAAAACCCATGTGACTGACGCTGGTATAAGCAATCAGCCGTTTCAGGTCAGACTGGGCAAAAGCCATCATCGCCGCATAAAGCACGCTCACAGCTCCCAGCGTCATCGCAATCGGGGCAAACTGATGCGCCGCATCAGGAAACAACGGGATGACAAAACGCAGTAAGCCGTAAGCGCCGGTCTTAAGCATCACGCCAGCCAAAATCACGCTGCCGCCGGTTGGTGCTTGAGTATGGGCGTCCGGTAACCATGTATGAAAAGGCACCATCGGCAGTTTGACCGTAAACGCGATAAAAAATCCCAGCATCAGCCAAAAGGCGACATGGGGTTCAAGCACCGTATTGAGCAATTCGAAATAATCGAAACTATAGATGCCAGTAGAGTTATAGTGCAACAGCACTAAAGTTATGATCGCCAACAGCATCAACAGACTGCTCACCTGCGTAAAAATGAAAAACTTTATTGCCGCATCAGTCCGGTTTTCATGACCCCAGATGCTGATCAGAAAATACATCGGGGTAATCATCAATTCCCAGAAGAAAAAGAACAGAAACAGGTCAACCGCCAGAAACACGCCGACGGTACCGGCCAGGCACGCCAGCAGATTAAAGAAAAAGAAACCTTGCCGATCCTTGATCTCGGTCCAGGAACTGCTGACCGCCATAAACCCGAGCAATACCGTCAGCGTTATCAGCAGCAGACTGAGCCCATCCATAGCCAGATGAAAACTGATGCCGAAGCGTGGAATCCACGGGCCGTAAAAGTCGGCAAACCAGGCTGATGACAGATCGTCTACATGCTCCGCCACCGCGTAGGGCAATACCAGCAACAGCGCCTCGACAGTCAGGGTAACGATCGCCACCCAACGCGGAGCTATCGGACTCCAGCGCGCTGAGAACCAGGCCGCGAATCCACCCAGCAGCAAAACGCCAATAAGCATAGGCAGTATCACGACAGCCACCCTATCGCGATAATGACCACCGCGCCGAGTGCTACGGATGAGGCGTACCAACGGATACGCCCGGTCTGGGACGCGCTGACCCTGCTGCACCCTACCCGACTAAGTAACGCTATCGCAACGTATATGCCATCCACCGCATCGTTTTTATTGAGTTTGGCGATGGATTTAAAAGGCCGCACCACTAATGCGCCATACAGCGCATCGATGCCCCAACCGTTAAAACAGAATATCCGCATCTGGTTTGCCAAGCCGGAACCTGCAAGACGCTGGGCTGAAAAAGTGTGGGTAAGATAAAACAATACCGCGATCAGCAAGCCGACAAAAGGCGCCAAAGCGGTGACGACCGAAACAAGGTCAAACGTGTGGTCATGGTTGAATAAAACAGGAAATACCGAATCCAGCGGGATTTTCAGCGTGCCGCCCAATAGCGCCAACGCGCCCAACAAGATCAGCGGCACGCTCATTTGCCAACCCACTCTGGCTTTAGTGACCGGGCATTTCCTGCCGAAAAAGACCACGAAGATCAGACGGAAACTGTAAATACCTGTGATGATTGCGCCCAGACAGCCCGCCGCCCATAAACCGGGAGAGGCATCAAAGACTGCCAACAGAATCTCGTGTTTGCTGTAAAAGCCGGAAGTAAAAGGCAGTGCGGATAACGCGGCACTGCCGATCATAAAACTCCAGAAAGCTAATGGCATGGCTTTACGCAGCCCGCCCATCTTGAAAATATTGTGCTCGTGATGAAAACAGAAAATCACCGCGCCTGCGGCGAGGAACAACAGCGCCTTGAAGAAGGCATGGGTCAGCAGGTGGAAAATCGCCGATGACCATGCCCCGACGCCCAATGCGAGAAACATGTAACCAATCTGGCTGATGGTTGAATAGGCAAGAATACGCTTGATGTCGGTTTGAACGAGTGCCGAGCAACCCGCCATCAATAAGGTGGTTGCACCTATCCCAGCGACGGCGAATTGAACCGACGGAGCCATTATGAACAAGGCATGGGTTCTGGCAATCAGGTAAACGCCCGCAGTAACCATCGTAGCGGCATGAATCAACGCGCTGACCGGCGTCGGGCCTGCCATGGCGTCGGGCAGCCAGGATTGCAGCGGCAATTGCGCGGATTTGCCCAGCGCACCGCCCAGCAACAGGGCGGCGGCAGCTACAGGCAACAGGCTGCCGGAAGTCCACTGGCTGGTAGCCCGGAGCATCAGGAGCTGAATATCAAAGGTGTGCAGCTGCGTGAACAGCAGAAACAATCCGACCAATAAAGCCGTGTCCCCTACCCTGGTCATCACAAACGCCTTGCGTGCGGCATAGCCGTTGTTCGGATCTTCATACCAGAAGCCGATCAGCAGATAGCTGCCCAGTCCGACACCTTCCCAGCCCAGGTAAAGCAGCACCAGATTGTCGGCCAGCACCAACACCAGCATCGCGGATACAAACAGGTTTATATAGGCGAAAAAACGCGCATAGCCGGGGTCGTCGTCCATAAATCCGGCAGCATAGACATGGATTAAAAAGCCGACACCGGTCACGACAAACAGCATCGTGACCGTCAACGCATCAAGATAGAAACCGAAGGGTATCGACAGATCGTCAACTTCCATCCAGACTCCTAATACCAAGCGGTAAGGCTGCATCGTTCCATTCAGGAATTCGGCTCCGATCAGGGCTGCCAATAACGCCGAAGCAGCCACACTGCCGACGCCCACCCAAGCAATCAGCGGTTTGGAAAGTCGTTCACCCGCCAATATCAGGATTAAAAATCCGAGAAATGGAAATAACGGCACCCAGCCTAGCAGTTCAATCACTTTCGGCCCCCTTGCTCGTTCCCACGCGGCGCGCGGGAACGAGAGTCAGTGCTAGTTCCCAAGCTCCAGCTTGGGAATTCAGTGCGGGAAGCTCCAGCTTCCTGTCTCGCGAAGCTGCGACTGCATGGATGGTAGAATCGCGTATGGAATAGCGATCGAGAGCAACGCAGGGAGCTGTTGCCGAGAGCTTCGTCATCCTGGTTCCCAAGCTGGAGCTTGGGAACCCGCGTAAACCCCAGAAACGGAAACAACGATACCCACCCTAGCAGTTCGATCACTTTCATCCCCTACCCTTTCATCCCGTTCAACGAATCCGCATCCAGCGTATGGAAACGGCGGAAAATTTGCAGCACCAATCCCAGCCCGACCCCCACTTCCGCCGCGGCCAGCGTTAATATCAGCAGGAACATGATTTGCCCGTCCGCCTGTCCCCAGCGTGACCCGGCCACAATAAAAGCCAGCCCTGTAGCGTTGAGCATAACTTCCAGGGACATCAAAATCATGATCAGGTTACGCCGCACCAATACCCCGGTTAACCCCAGCACAAACAACACGACAGACAACAACAGGCCATGCTCCATCGGAATTCCGTTCATGACGCCTCCCCGCATTTTTCCTCATTCCCACGCGCCGCGCTCATCGCTATACATAAGCGACTGAAGGATTCCGGCAAAAATTCCCGAGTCGTCTCCGCTCCGCCGGCAAGCCTATGCGCGTTGTTATGTATTGAAGCGCAACGGGAGTGCAAGCTTTGCTCGCGCTTGCAGGCGAAGCCTGCACTCCAGCTATCGGTAACCCTTGGCGCCGATTCCCAAACTGGAGATTTGGAGCCATTGGGAAATGTGTATAACGATGAGCGCACCGTGCGGCGCAGGAATTCGCTCGGAGCTCGTAGGAAGTCGGAACCTCCTCTCATGACTTTCCCCCGGCCCTTGTCATCTTGATCATCGGTTTTCCCAGGTGATAAGCGCCGACCAGACCGGCCAGCAGCAACATCGAGGCCAGTTCCACAGCGAGCAGATAGGGGCCGTATAATGCTACCCCCACCTGCTTGGCGCTCACTGCATAGCCGGTTTCGGCGCTACCGCCAGACACCACAATAACCAGCATTTCGACGAACAGAATCAATGCCAGCAGTGACGGCCCGATCCAGATACCCGGCTGTAACCAGGCGCGTTCCTGCTCTAGGGTCTTTTGTCCTTGATTGAGCATCATGATCACGAAAACAAACAGCACCATAATGGCCCCGGCATAAATAATCACTTCCAGCACCGCGGCAAAATACGCGCCCAACAGAAAGAACAAAACGCCGACGGCCAGCAGGGATAAAATCAGGTACAACAAGCCATGCACCGCATTGAGCCGAGTAATCATCATTACCGTCGCGAAAACGGCAACGGCGGAAGTGATATAAAACAAAGTCAACGCCATCATGTTCTCCTGATCAGGTTAATTAATAATTCCCATGCTCCGGAGGCTGTGAAAGTATTCGTTTTTAGAAAAAATTAAAGAATTCACCACGAAGACACGAAGGACACGAAGAAAAACAATCGTTTTAATTCAATACATTGAAAACTTCGTGTTCTTCGTGTCTTCGTGGTGAAAAATGTTTTTAGCCTAATTTGGATAATACTTTCACAGTCTCTCCAGCGTGGGAACGATAAAATCACGGTAACAAGGTTTTCACATCGACCGGCGGCGCTTCGTGTTCAGCCTGCCCCTTGGCCTTGCCGTCGATCGTCATCCCGGCTACGCGGTAAAAGTTGTAATCGTGATACTTTCCGGTACCGTCAATTAACAGGTGTTGCTTTTCGTAAACCATGTTCTGACGGTCGTATTCGCACATTTCAAAATCCGGCGTCAGTTGAATGGCATTGGTCGGGCAGGCTTCCTCGCAAAATCCACACATAATGCAGCGGGAAAAATTGATGCGGAAAAATTCCGGATACCAGCGCCCGTTCTCGTCCTCGGCTTTCTGCAAGACGATACAGTCCACAGGACAAGCTACCGCGCACAGATTGCAGGCAACGCAGCGCTCTTCGCCGTCAGGGTCGCGGGTCAGCACGATGCGTCCGCGGTAGCGGGGAAACAGCGCCGGTTTCTGTTCCGGGTATTCGACCGTATCCGGCTTGACGAACGTATGCTTCAAAACTTCCCATAATGATCGCAGTTGACTTAGCATCTTTTATCCTTTTCTGACGCTCTGGTTCCCAAGCTCCAGCTTGGGAACCCAGAAAGTGAAGCTCTAGCTTCGCGAGACGGGAAGCTAGAGCTTCCCACACCGAATTCCCAAGCTGGAGCTTGGGAACTAGCTAACCTCAAACTGTGTTCCAGCTTAAGTTGGTAGCCGCTTAAACCTCGCTCATTGGCTAGCGCTAGAGGAGAAGCCCGACTGTGCAATGACAAGACGACACCGCCGGTCACCAGCAAATTCAACAGCGCCGCCGGCAGCAGCACTTTCCAGCCGAAACCCATCAATTGATCGTAACGGGGCCGCGGCAACGCCCCCCGCAGCAGAATAAAAAACATGATGCCGACGGCGGTTTTCAGGCAAAACCATAGCAGCGGCGGCAGCCAGGGACCCAACCAGCCGCCGAAAAACAGCGTCACGATCATCGCCGAGCTGAGCGTAATGCCGAGATACTCGCCGACGAAAAACATGCCGAATTTCATGCCGGAATACTCGGTGTGAAAACCGGCCACCAGCTCCTGTTCGGCTTCCGGCAAGTCAAGCGGTGTCCGGCGGCTCTCGGCGACGACGGCAATCAGGAAGATGATAAAGCCGAGAAATTGGGGAATGATGAACCAGCCGTCCCGCTGGGCTTCGACAATCTCCCTTAAATTGAAGGTGCCGGACAGCATCACCACGCCCATGATCGAAATGCCCATGAATACCTCGTAACTGACGGTTTGCGCCGCGGCACGCAGGCCTCCAAGCAGCGAGTATTTGTTGTTGGACGCATAGCCTGCCAGCACGATGCTGTAAACCGACAGCGAGGACAGCGCCAGAAAGTAAAGCAGCCCGAAGTTGAAATCGATGATGCCGACGCCCGGTGCAAACGGGATCACGGCGAAACCGGTCAGCATGGTGATGAATACGATGGTCGGGGCCAGTACGAATACCGGCTTGTCGGCGAAAGGCGGAATCCAATCTTCCTTGAAAAACATCTTGATCATATCCGCCGCCACCTGCATCAATCCGAACGGCCCGACCCGGTTGGGTCCCAGGCGATCCTGCCAGACCGCCAACAAACGGCGTTCCACCCAAACCAGCATCGCCGCAACGACGATCACCGAGACCATAATGCCGATGATGTCGGTCGCATCGCCCAGACCTGCATTCATAACCGATCCTCCTGATTCACTTTCTTTACCGTTACCTGAGTCCAGGTTTTCATGGACTGGAATGCGGGCAATCCCGCTGTTATGCCAAGCAAGCCTCGTGGCAGGGTAGGCTCGATCTGCACCGGAATCTTTAGAATCGATATGCCTAAAAGACTGCTGATTTCCACTGGGTCGCCGCTATCGACTCCCAATGTTTCCGCATCCAAAAAATTCAGCAACACACAAAAAGCCGGTAACCGTTCGGCTATCGCTGGCGATTGCCCGCTTAATTCCTCAGTGCCGAAAATGTGCGGCAGCGGCATGATCCGCCAGCGGCCTTGTTCCGGCCTGAAGGTTGGCGGAATATCGCCGAACCAATCCAGAGTACCGGCTGCTTCAATCAACCGGACTCCGGGATCTCCGTCACGCAGATGGCCGCCGGTTTGTTGCTGGAATTTGTTGATCGCCTGATTGGAGTTCCATCCCGGCGCCCAGATGACCGGCAATAAAGCCGGTGGGACGTGCCCTGTGTCGCCTTCCATCGAAAAAGCGAACGGCGTTTCCGGATCATGCGGCTGACCGGGTTCGCTGACCTTGATGTCGGCATGCATGGCGGTACGCCCGCTGTAGCGGTGGGGTTGACGAGGAATCTTGCTGCCCTTGACGGTGTAATCCGCCCCCGGTGCGGCTTGGACGATAGCGGCAAGATCGGGAAATGCGCTTGCGCAAGCCGCCGTAAGGGCATCGTGATGCCGCCATTGAGAATTTTCCATGACGCTCGTCAGCCACTGCCAGCTGCCGCGCACCGGATCTGTCGCGGGATAAACCGGAAAATACCGCTGGCCCCGTCCTTCATTATTGACCCATGTGCCTTCGGATTCGGCGAAAGTCGCCGCAGGCAACTGCAATTCGGCTTGCGCCGTGGTTTTATTTTCCAGGCTGTCGATGACAACCACATGCGCCGCGGTTTCCAGAAACCTATCCAGCTCCGGCCCCGGCACCCGGCGGTAGAGATCGTTCTCAAGAATAATCACGCTATCGGCCAGGCCGGTGCCGATCCGTTCGAAAGCCTGCTGCAAACTTGCTCCGCCCATGATTGCCAAACCGAGACTGTTGCATTCAGGAACAGTGAACATCAGCTGCTTGTCTGTTGCTGGCAGCGCCTTGGCGACGTTGTAAGCCGCCTGAATGACGTCGAGACTCGCACAACTGGTTCCCGATACGATCAGCGGACGTTTCGCCTGTTTCAGGTTGTCGGCAATAATTACTGCCAGCGCTTGTTCGGCATCGCCCAAAGCGGCAGGCGCGGGGGCCGACTCGTCAAGACAATGGGCGATGGCAAAGCCCAGACGGGCAATGTCTTCCGGGCTGCCGCGATAAGTGTTCGCGGCCACGTCATCCAGGCGGGTGGCGCAAATGCTCGCGATAAACACGGAACTTTTAGCCTGATTCTCCAGATTCCTGACCGCCGCATCCTGCCAGGGCAAAATATGCAGGCTACCGGCCAGATCGAATGAGGCATTCCGCGCCGCCTGCCGCAACGAAAGCGCCAGCCTTGGGGCGCTGTGGGTTACGTCTTCGCCGAGAATCAGCACCGCATCGGCTTGTTCGACTTCCCTCAGCGACGGGGAATGGATGCCGCCGTGACGCATCAGTTCGACAATGGTGTTAAGTAAGATATGTTCGGTATCCTCCAAACCGAGAAAGAAGTTTTCTTCTCCAACCAACGTGCGCAAAGCGAAATTGGCTTCCAGCGAGGCGCGCGGCGAACCGATGCCGATCGCCGGTTTACCCGCTTTCAGCAGTTGGCGGAAATGGCTTTCCGCCGCATCGGCGCTGATCTCCTGATCGTCGAGCCGCGGTTTAAGGATGCGCTTGGGGCTGTTGACGAAACCGTAGCCGAAACGCCCCCGATCGCAGAGAAAATAGCCGTTGACCTCGCCGTTATAGCGGTTGATCACGCGCCTGAGCTCGCCGTAGCGCTCGCCGGGAGCGGTGTTGCAGCCCAGGCCGCAATGGGCGCAAACCGAGGGCGCGGTCTGCAAATCCCATTTTCGCGCATAGTGGGCGCTGAAGGTTTTGTCGGTGAAAACGCCGGTAGGACAAACCTCGACCAGATTACCGCTGAATTCGTTTTCCAGTGCGCCGTCCTCAAAACGTCCGAAATAGACGTTGTTATGCATGCCGAACACCTGAAGATCCTTGCCCCCGGCATAATCGTCATAGAAACGCACGCAGCGGTAGCAGGCGATGCAGCGGTTCATTTCGTGATTGATAAAGGGACCGAGGTTCTGGTTGTTATGGGTTCGTTTCAGACCCCGGTAGCGACGAAAGGTGTGGCCGGTCATGACCGTCATGTCCTGCAAATGACATTCGCCGCCTTCCTCGCAGACCGGGCAATCGTGGGGATGGTTGGTCATCAGCAGTTCGATATTATCGCTGCGAAATTGCCGCGCCTGTTCGGCGGCTATGGAAATGCGCATCGCATCGGCTACCGGCGTCATGCAGGCCATGACCAAGCGCCCGCGTTTGTCTTCGGCATCCTTGTATTGGATAACCGCGCATTGCCGACAGGCGCCCGCCGAGCCCAGAGCCGGATGCCAGCAAAAATAAGGCAAATCCAGACCCAGCGACAGGCAGGCGGACAGCAGGTTGTTACCGTCCAGAACATCATAAGGCTGACCGTCGATTTCAATACGGGCCATTACGCACGCTCCATTGCGATGTAGCGTTCAAAATCCGCGCGGAAATATTTCAGCGCGCTTTGCAGCGGCTCCACGGCTCCGGGGGCCAATGCGCAAAAGGTATTTCCCGGCCCCAGCATGCGGGTTAATCCGGCCAAGGTATCAAGATCTTCGATGCGGCCTTTCCCTGCGATGATGTCTTTCAGCAAGGTGACCGTCCAGGGCAGACCGTCCCGGCACGGCGTACACCAGCCGCAAGATTCCTGGGCAAAAAACTGTTCCAGGTTCAGTACCATGCGTACCGGGCAGGTCTTGTCGTCGAGAACGATGATGACCCCGGTGCCCATCCGGCTGCCGGCTTTGGCTACGGCCTCGAAATCCATGACCACATCCAGGTGTTCGGGCAGCAAAAAATCGGTTGAAGCTCCGCCGGGCAAAAAGCCGCGCAGCTTGTAACCGTCGCGCATGCCACCGGCATGTTGCTCGATGATTTCCCGGATCGGCGTGCCCATCGGCAGTTCCCACAAACCGGGATGCTTGACGCGTCCGCCGGCTCCGAACAGCTTGGTGCCCTTGTCGACGCCTCGCGCCAGCCCCTGATACCACTCGACGCCGTAATGCAAAATGTGCGGCACGTTGCATAAGGTTTCGACGTTATTGACCACGGTCGGCTTGCCCCAAAGCCCGCTGACCAGTGGAAAAGGCGGTTTGGCACGGGGCGTGGCCCGCTTGCCTTCCAGCGCATTGAGCAGCGCCGTTTCCTCGCCGCAGATATATCGCCCTGCGCCGGTATGCAGGACTATCTCCAGGTTGAACGCGGAATTCAAAATATGCTCGCCCAGGTAACCTTTAGACTTGGCTTCCAGCAAAGCCTGTTCGAGACGAAACTTGGCAACATGGTATTCCCCGCGCAGGAAGATATAGGCCTTCTGTGCCTGAATGGCATAGGCCGCAATGATCATGCCCTCGATCAGCTGGTGCGGGTCCTGTTCCAGCAGCATTCTGTCCTTGAAGGTTCCCGGCTCCATTTCATCGGCATTGGCAACCAGATAACGCGTTTGCGATAGGTCATCCAAAGGAACCAAGCTCCATTTAAGCCCGGTACCGAATCCCGCGCCGCCCCGGCCCCGCAACCCTGCATCCTTGACCCATTGCTGCACGTCTTTCGGCTGCAATTCTGCGAGCGCCTTGCGTAGCCCTTGATAACCGCCGGTGCTCTCGTAATCGGCCAGCGTGGTAAAAGCGCGATCCGGGCGGATGTTTTTAGTCAACGGCTTAGCCAACGTTTCCATAGCGCCTCACCTTCCGAGAATCTCGTTAACGGCATCTTCGGTGATGTCGAACTTCAGCTCATTCCCCACCATCACGACCGGCGCATGATCGCAGGCGCCCAGGCAGACAATCGGCAATACCGTGTATTCGCCGTCCGCGGACATTTCGCCCAACTCGACGTTCAAATGCCGACACAAGCTTTCGCCTACTTGGTCGCTGCCCAGCATCCAACAGGTCACGCTGTTGCAATAATGAATGACGGTCTTGCCGACGGGTTGGCGGTAAATCAGGTTGTAAAAAGTCGCCACCCCTTCCAGTTGCGCCGGTGATATGTCCAACAGCTCGGCCACCGCAATAAGGCATTGGTCGGAAACCCAGCGCCGGTGTTTTTGGACGATTTTCAGCGCCTCGATGGAGACGGCGGTTTTATTTTCGTAATGACTCATCTCGGCGTTAATCTCCCGGATTTCGGCGAGGCTTAAACCTTCAAAAATTGGCTCGTTCATCTCAGCGGTCCACGTCGGCCATCACAAAATCGATACTCGCCAGTATCGCAATCAGGTCGGCGACCATCATGCCCCGGCACATCATCGGAATCATCTGCAAATGCGGGAAGGACGGCGTGCGGATACGGGTGCGATACGACATGCCGCCGCCATCGCTGGTCAGATAGTAGGCATTCAAACCCTTGGTCGCTTCGACGGTTACGCAGGACTCGCCGACTGGAATCACCGGCCCCCAGCTCACAGCGAGAAAATGCTGGATCAGGGTTTCTATATCATGCAGCGTTTTTTCTTTGGGCGGCGGCGTGGTCAATGGATGACTGGCCTTGTAAGGCCCTTCCGGCATATTTTCCAGGCATTGTTTGATGATGCGAAGGCTCTGGCGCATCTCCTCGACCCGCACGGTGCAACGGTCGTAACAGTCGCCGCGATGGCCGGTGGGTATTTCAAATTCGTAGTTTTCGTAGCCGGAGTAAGGACGCGCTTTGCGGTAATCCCATGCCAATCCGGTGGCTCTAAGGCCCGCGCCGGTCACGCTCCAATCGATCGCTTCCGCCGTGGTATACGCGCCGATGCCTTGGGTGCGGCGCTTGAGGGTGCTGTTTTGCAGCACCAGCTTGTCGTATTGATCCAGACGGTCGGGTAAATAATCGATAAACTCGCGTATGCGTTTATCCCAACCTTTGGGCAAATCCATCGCGACACCGCCGATTCGAAAGTAACTGGAATGCATTCGCGCGCCGCTGATCGATTCCAGTATATCGAACACCTTTTCGCGATCGATAAACATATAAAAGATCGGCGACATCTGCCCCAAGTCCTGGGCGTAAGTGCCGTAAAACAACAGATGACTGGCAAGACGGTAGAGTTCGCAGATCATCACGCGAATGGCCTGGGCGCGTTCCGGAACTTGGATTCCGGCCAGTTGCTCCACGGCCAGCACGTAAGGCAGGTTGTTCATAGATCCGCCCAGATAATCGACGCGGTCCGTGTAAGGAATGTAGGTGTGCCAGGACTGCCGTTCGCCCATTTTTTCCGCGCCGCGATGGTGATAGCCGATGTCCGGCAGCGCATCGACAATCTCCTCGCCATCCAGTTGCAGGGCGATGCGGAACACGCCGTGTACGCTGGGATGATTGGGGCCCATGTTCAGGAACATGAAATCGCTGTCTTCACTTTGCCGCCGCATGCCCCAATCTTCGGGCACGAAACGCAAGGCGTCTTGTTCGATGTCCTGCTGCTGGTCGGAAAGGCTGAACGGTTCCATTTCGGTCGCACGAGCATAATGATCCTTGCGTAGCGGATGTCCCTGCCAGGTCGGCGGCATGATGATGCGTTTGAGATGCGGGTGGCCGTCAAAGACGATGCCGAACATATCCCATACTTCGCGCTCGTACCAATTGGCCGAGGGCCACATATCGCTGATCGTCGGGAGGGACAAATCGGCTTCGGTCAACGCAACCTTGAGGCGAATATCCTCGTTGCGGTCGAACGAGAGCAAATGATAGACAACGGTAAATTCACTGTCGGGAAGGCCTTGCCGCTGAGTGCGCTGGCGCTCGTCGATGGCGGTCAGGTCGAACAGCAGCCCATAGGGAGAATCCGCCTGCAATTTTAGATAACGAAGATTTGCGCGCAGGTTTGGCCGGGAAATCCAAAGCGTGGTGATGCCATCGCGGGTCGGCTGAACGGTAAAGTCATTGCTGCCGGTTAGTTCCGCCAGTTCGCGTACGATCTGCGGCACGTCAGCAGGAATAGCGATGTTGTCAGCGTTACCGTCCAATGTATTCCCTCCATAATGTTGTTTCGGAGTTCAAAGCTGGCTTTGAACGGAAAAAATCAGTTTGTCCACGAAAAGCACGAAAATATCTAAAGGGAACTGCCCAGCTGCGCTGTAAATCATCAGCGCATCAATGTATTTCGTTGATAAATTGCCGTTTTAGGTTTACCCGTACAAGGCCAGCCTTGTACTCCAGCATGTTTATCCCTGCCACGGCTATATCTCGTCAGGACTCCTCAACTGCCGCGTACGCATTCTTTCTTCCGTCAGTAAATCGCGGTAACTGGGTTGAGGTGCTTTAATCACCGTTTGATCGCCGACCACCCAGCTTAACGGGCGTCTTTCCTTGCCTATCGCATCCTGCAACAGCATCAATCCTTGCAGCAACGCTTCCGGCCTGGGCGGACAGCCCGGCACGTAAACATCCACCGGTAAAAATTTATCCACGCCCTGCACGACGCTGTAAATGTCATACATACCGCCGGAGTTGGCGCAGGAACCCATGGATATAACCCAGCGCGGTTCCAGCAATTGATCGTAGAGCCGTTTGACCACCGGGGCCATTTTTCGGAACACCGTCCCCGAAATGACGATCAAATCCGCCTGACGCGGCGATCCCCGGATCACTTCCGAACCGAAACGGGCAATGTCATGACGGCTGGTGAATGCGGTCGCCATCTCCACGTAGCAGCAAGACAGGCCGAAGTTAAAAGGCCAGACGGAATTGGATTGTCCCCAGGCGACCATATCCTCAAGCCTAGCGAACAGGAAATTGCGGCGTAGCGCTTCTTCATAAGTCTGCTGCCCGGATTGCGGAGCGGGATCTGTCTCCGCTTTGGTTAGAGTCCAATGCATAATCCCCCCTATGGGCTGCTGTTACGCTGCCTGCGGGTACGCCAATCCAGAGCGCCTACAGCCCACAGGTAAATCAGTGCAGCGATTAATATGCTGATGAAAATCAACGCTTCGATAAAACCGGACCAGCCCGCTTCTTGCAATGCCACCGACCAGGCAAACAGGAATACGCTTTCCATATCGAAAATAACAAAAAAGATGGCAAGCAAATAAAATTGAACGGAAAAACGGATATGCACATCGCCCGCAGCAACAATACCCGATTCAAACGGTTCGTCGGCAGCTTTAGCGTGGTGTCTTTGTCCCAACAGATACGCGCCGCCGAGCATGACGCCGGTGATAGCGACGATGGCTCCGAAATAGATGATCAATGGGAGCAGATGGGTGGCGAGAATAGCTTCGGAGTTCTGCATATCGGAGCCTCATTTTATCTATTAAAGATATGAACTCTACTGCGGAAGTGCTTTCAGCCTGATTGGCTTTGATAGACAGGTTAGAGAAGCCCGATCATTTGTACAATCCGTAGAAATGCTTAGGACTCCATCAATAATAACTTCCGCTTAGGGTTCCCATGCTCTGCGTGGTAACCCGGTCAGGGACGCTCCAGCGTCCCGAACCGCAGAGCGGTTACCCTCGTTCCCACGCGCCGCGTGGGAATGCAGTGCCGGACGCGCTGCGTCCCGTATATGGCGTAGCGCGCCTTGACCGCATTCCCACGCAGAGCGTGGGAACGATAAGTTTATATTTCAGGAAGTTATTACCGACCCTATCCTTATTAGGATGCAGATAAACAGGCGATTGAAATTTTTTATTCACCACGCAGCCCGTAGTCATACGTATTGATAAGGCGATTTTATTGTGGAATTATGAAATCGATTTTTCATTGATCCGTTCTGCATATAGGGTGCCGAAAGCAGAATTCTACTTGAGCTTGTTGAATCTTTCTGCCCGGATTGAACCGTGATCGACACTTGAAAAATAAGCACTACGCAACAAGTCCGACTGTATTTCCGAGTAATAGGTTACCCAACCGACTGAGGAGAGCCAACAATGCGTCGCTTAACGTTAGCAATCGCCCTTGCCGGGATCATCTGCATTCTGAATGGTTGCGCCATTTATGCTACGCCGTACGACAATATCGGCATTTCTTACAATTACGCTCCCTACGGCGGATATGGTTATGGAGGTTATGGAGGTTACGGCCATTACGGATTTAGGCCACGCTTCTACGGCGGAGGCGGAGGAGGATATGGTTGGAGGGGCCATGGACGGGGCGGTCGCGGTTGGCGAGGACGCGGTTGGCATTAAAGCCGGATTTATACGCCAAACTCATCCAGTCAGGACAACAGCCATGTTAAGTCGACTCCAGCTCTCTTTAGTCCATTTCGGTAAATGAGGACATGACAATGATGCCCGGAAGATTATCAATTTTGTTCATGATCCTTATTGCCTTGTTATCTAGCGAAGGCTCCATGGCCCGTGACGGCGGTGGGCACGAAGGCCGCTCCGGCGGCGGCCGCGGGGACGGTTTTGGTGGTGAGCATAAACGCGGTTTTAGCGGCGACCGGGGCAGCCGTTTTGGCGATGCCCATGTCGGCGAGTCCAGAAAAGGTCATGTTGGAGCACCTCGCCGGCATGACCATGGCAGGGCTGGTTTTTTTATAGAATCGCCCTATTCCCGGCCGAATTTCTATTACTGGCCTTACTATACCTTTGAACCCTATTATTCCTCACCGTCTATCATAATGCCGTCCAGCCCTCCCGCTTATATCGATCAAGGCACTGCGCTCAATATCCAATCATTCGGGCCGAACAGCTGGGACTATTGCTCAAGTCCTGCCGGTTACTATCCCTATGTCCAAGAATGTTCGGCAGGATGGCAGAGAATTGAACCCCAACCCATAGAGCAGCAGCCCGGCTATTGGTATTACTGCACCGATCCTCCCGGCTACTATCCCTATGTCAGGGAGTGTTCGGCTGTCTGGCGGAATGTTGTTCCTTAACGGAGGTGTGCCAAATGTTACAGATCCTGACAATCCTGATGTCTGTTTTCTTACTCAACGCTTGCTCGATAATGCCGAGCGGTCCCAGTGTTTTGGTACTGCCGGGCATCGGTAAAAACTTCGATCAGTTCCATAATGACGATCTGGCGTGCAGGCAACTTAGCCACACACAGATTACAACGTCGCGGCAGCAGCCCGACTCCAAAGAAGATGCTCAACAAGATTATGACATCAACTATATCCAGTGCATGTACGGCAAAGGGCATCGAATTCCGGTGCCGGATGAATTAATGTACAACTCTCGGCTGGAAGAATGGTTTCCGCCGCCCCCGGATATGCCTGCGCCGCCTCAAGCGGCTGGCCCTGAGCCGTCCTTAAATTCATTACCTGCGAAAGCCGCAAAAGCTCGCAAATAGGACTCGGATCAAACGGGTTTTATTTCTCTTATCGTTGTCCGAAAAGATTTTGTTCTCCTTGCTTGAGGACATCTGTCGGACGTGCCGTGCGCTCCTTTTAGGAACGTGCATGAGCAAATCTCCAATAGCCGGAGTGCAGGCTTCGCCTGCAAACGCAAGCAAAGCTTGGTACTCCCGCTACAAACTTATGCCGCGAGTTGTTCACGTTATTTCATGCTCATTCCTAACGTAAATCCTGAGCCAGCAAACCGGCATTGCCGCCTATCGCGGCAGTGTTTGTGGCGACGGTCTGTTCGATGACGAAGCGACGCAGATAATCCGGGCCGCCCGCTTTCGGGCCGGTGCCGGACAGCCCCGTGCCGCCGAACGGCTGCACGCCGACCACCGCGCCGATCATATTCCGGTTGACATAAATATTGCCGACTTTTACGCCCTGCCGGATGGTGTTGACGACGGCATCGATTCGGCTGTGTATACCCAGCGTCAAGCCGTAGCCGGTGGCATTGACAGCGGCAATGACCTGATCGAGTTCCGATTCGCGGTAACGGACAACATGCAATACCGGCCCGAATACTTCCTGAGTCAGTTGCGATAACGACCGTAGTTCGATCAGGCTGGGCGGGAAAAAACTGCCCTGCTCCAAACCGTCCGGCAGCGGCAGTTGATAAAGCAGCTGCGCCTGTTCCTGCATGACGCTTAAATGTGCGGTTAATGGCGTTAGTGCGGCATGGTCGATGATCGGGCCTATGTCGGTTTGATAAACGCCGGGATTGCCGACCGTTAATTCCTGCATCGCCCCGATCAGCATCGCGATGGTTTTATCGGCGATATCCTCCTGCACGAATAAAACCCGCAACGCCGAACAGCGCTGACCGGCACTGTTGAAGGCCGAGACCATGGCATCCTGCACCAGTTGTTCAAGCAATGCCGAGCTGTCGGCGATCAGCACATTCTGTCCGCCGGTTTCGGCAATCAGCGGGACAATAGCCTGATGATGTTGGGCCAGTTGCAGGTTAATGAACTGCGCCGTGGACGTGGAACCGGTGAAAACAACACCGGCAACTCGGGGATCGGGAAGTAACTGCTGTCCAAATACGCTGCCGCCGACCGGCAAAAACTGCAACACCGATTCGGGTATACCGGCTTGATGCAATAACCGGATGCAGCGCATCGCGGTTAATGCGGTCTGACTGGCCGGTTTGGCGATAACCGTATTACCGGCGGCAAGCGCCGCGGCTATCTGGCCGATAAAGATGGCGATCGGGAAATTCCACGGACTGATGCAAACATAGACGCCGCGGCCGTAATGATAAAGCCGGTTTTCCTCGCCGGTAGGTCCGGGCAGCCTGACCGGTTCGCCGAACAAGTCAACCGCGGACTGGGCGTAATAGCGGCAAAAATCGACAGCCTCCCTGACTTCAGCCAACGCGTCTTTAATCGTGCGGCCGCCTTCCCGTATACATAAAGAAACCAACTCCAGACGATGCAATTCCAGAAGATCGGCCGCCTGTTTCAAATACCCGGCGCGCTGTGCAACAGGGCAAAGCCGCCAGTCGGTGAATGCCTGGGAGGCTTCGTTTAACGCTTCGTCAATAGCAGCCGGTTCGGCGAAAACGACTGAGCCAACCGTCAAGCGGTTATCGTAAGGGTTAACGATAAGCCGTTCCTTACCGGAGCTAGGACTGCCGTTTATTAACGGCATTGCCGTCCAGTGCTTATCGGCCAACGCATCCAGACTTTGCTGCACCGATTCCAGTTGCTCGGGATCGGCCAAATTTAGCCCGGAGGAATTAAGCCGCCACTCACCGAATAAATTGCAGGGCAATACGATTAGCGATTGATGGGCCGAGGTCTTTACCGCAGCTACCGGATCGCTAACCAGTTCGGCGACGCTAATATCCGGATGGCTGATCTGGTTGATGAAAGAGGTATTTGCGCCGTTTTCCAGCAAGCGCCTGACCAAGTAAGGCAGCAACTGACGATAATCGCCGACCGGCGCATAAACGCGGCACGGAATCCGCCAGTTTTTAACTTCGATAATTTCCCGGTAAAGCGCCTCACCCATGCCGTGTAAACGCTGGAATTCATAACCCGGATGTTGTTGTCCGAATTGATGGATAGCGGCGACGGTATGCGCGTTATGGCTGGCGAACTGGGGATAAAAGGCATCCGGTTTGGATAAAATAAACTGCGCGCAGACCAAATAGGATACGTCGGTCGCCGACTTATGGGTGAACACCGGGTAATCGCTCAACCCGTTTTCCTGCGCCCGTTTTATTTCGCTGTCCCAGTAAGCGCCTTTGACCAAACGCAACGGAATCTTCCGTTGTCGGCATTCGGCCAGTCCGGCTAACCAACGAATGACCGGCAGCGCTCTTTTTTGATAGGCTTGCACTGCCAAACCCAGTCCCGGCCAAGCGTCTAAATCGGGATGATTAAAAACCGCGGCAAAAATATCCAGCGACATGTCCAGGCGTTCGGATTCTTCCGCATCGACAGTGATCGCAATATTCGCCGTGCGTGCTGCCTGCGCCAGCGTCAGCAATTTATCGCTCAACTCCTTGACCGCACGGACATGCTGCAACGGCTCGTAACGGGGACATAGCGCCGATAATTTAATCGAGATACTCGGATTGGCGTAAATGTCAGCAGAGGCCGCATGCCCGGCCAACGCATTAATGGCCGAACGGTACGCCTGGAAATACTGCTCGGAATCGGCCTGCGTTAACGCCGCCTCCCCCAGCATATCGAAAGAATAGCAAAACACCGGGTCCTGCCCGCTACGCTGAACGGCATCCTGCATAGACTCAGCAAAGACAAACTGCAACGCCAGATGCTGCATGGCCTGCTTTATTGCGGTACGTATTAACGGCGCTCCCATCCGGGATAGCAGTTGTTCGAAGACTTGCGGCCCATGATGCGCTTCAAAGTCTCCGGCAAATAACAGCGCTTTGGTGGCTAAATTGACCAGCGGGGAATCGCTATGCTGTAAATGGCTGTGCCAGTCTGCGCCGGTCAGTTTTTCCTGTAAAAACAGGTCTTGCGTGCGGCTGTCGGGAATACGCAGCAAGGCTTCGGCGATCCCCATTAAAACCACGCCTTCATGAGAATTAAGCTGATATTCCTGCAAGAACGCTTCAATCGCGGTTTGCCGATGTTGATTTTTCCTGACTGCGGTAACCAGCGTTTCGGCGCAATCGCCTATTGCAGCCGGATCGTAACCGGCTAATACCGCTGATAATTCACTGATGAGGCGTTTCTCATCGGCTAGATAAGCCTGATTAACGGCTTTTCGTAATTCGGCTAACGGTTCTTGAGTCATAGCGGTTAACCCATTGGCAAGGATCTCCGGACTCTTGGCTGCTAACCTTTGAAACCGGAAATTGGATCAAAAAAACAGACCGATCAATTGATTTTCATTGTTCCATAGCAGGGGCGCAAGTCAATTTCTTTCGTTGCCGCTTAACTGAATGATGTCAATCGGCGTTCAAAAGTTATCACCTGTCAGCGTCAAAATTAACCAGAAATCATTCATTGTTCGTCATGGAAACGGAGCGTGAGCGAAGTAACGACGACTTGTATGGATGCAAGGAGGTGGAGCACCAAAAAATAGGCGCTTTAGGCGCCGCAGGCATAAGCGGTCACGTGACTTTTGCCACTTGCTTGCTGGATACCCAAAACGAAAATAATGCCCCCGATCGCCCATCATTTCTCATTCATTATGAGAGTACACAGCTTAAACCACTGCCTTAAAACCAGGGCCCGCTATATTTTATAAAAATTGCAAAAAAACTTTCAAATTCAATTTAAGACCATGAATTCGTAATAATACTAATAGTATTTATACAAATTGTTTTTAAATTATTTCCATGGGAAATTGAGAGCCGGAAAGAAAGAAACAAGTAAAACTATAGATGTACAAAACAAGTTAGGCGATATATAGACCGATGTGCTCACTGTAGTAATCAATTGAGTCGGCCCCCATTGATTCTTTGATTCTAAACTGAAGATATGAGGAAGAATCTATGGCAAACAAACAGACCAAAGGACAAAGCAAGCCCGGGCCGATAACGGCCGAGGAGATGCTGCGACTGGAAAACACCCCGGCGTCGCGAGCAATGCCCGACGAGATACGGGAGCAGCTCTACAGCCGTAGGATGGTGATTTCCTCAAGCCATGCGGAGTTCGACCCGCGCAAGCACTTCAGCCGGGTGGAAGGAGAGGAAGGCGCGTGGCAGCTGGATACGGACTATCCCGTCGTCAGCGGGATTCCGGTGCGAGAGATGAAGCGTGTGGAGCCGGACTCGCTGAAGGTCGCGCCGCGGAAAACAGTGCGTGTCGACGCGTTCCGTCCGGAGTGGCAGCCGCACATCTACCACCCGAAAATGGCTCGATTCGCGGATGAGCGAACCATGCTGCGTAGGAAATCGGGTGCATTGGTACGGCCTCACATCGTGTTTAACAACGACGACCGCGCAATCTTTCTGCCGGAGGGGTATCCCTGGCACTGCGTGGGAAGGGTGTTCGTGAAGACGCCGGAATCCGGCGCTGCCTGGAAGGTCACCGGAACAGGAACACTGGTGGGCGCACGTACGGTGCTTACGTCCGGACATTTGATCCCGTGGGGCCGGGGAGATGCAATGATCAAGTTCGTTCCCGGCTACTTCAATGGAAATTCAGTGGTGGGTGCAGGAGTCGAGAGTTGGGGGACCCATGTGCATGGCTACAACGCAGGACAGAGACAGGCCTGGGATCTTGCCGTGATCCGGTTGGAGGATGCACTGGGTGACTGGCTGGGCACTTTCGGCGCGAAGACCTACGACGACGACTGGGAAGACGACCCGCGATGGACCTTGGTGGGCTATCCGGGTGAAATTAACGTGACGGCGACGTGGTGGCCCCCCGGCCTCACGAGTACCAAAGTCAATGGCGAGTTCCCGACCAGGCAATTCGGCATCTCGGTCGAAGACGACGATTCGGACGGCAACGCATTGGAGATCGAACACCACGGGGACTCCACCGACGGAAATTCCGGCGGCCCTTTGTTCGGTGACTGGCCGAAAGGCCCGTATGTGATCGGCGTCGAAAGCGGTGGGCAGACCGCCGAGTTTCTGGGAGTCACGCTGGAGCAGAACAACGTGGCGGCCGGTGGGAACGGTATGGTCGATCTGGTGCGATGGGCGAGAGAGAACTGGCCATGAACTATTGAAACCGTAGCGCTTCGATAGGCTTAAGATCTGCGGCTTTGCGCGCGGGGTAAAAACCGAAGAATACGCCGACGGCTACGGCTACGCCAAACGCGAGCAATACCGAACTGAGCGTTACGACGACCAGCGCGTCATTGAATCGGCTGAAGAAATAAGCGCAAGCGATGCCCACCACTACGCCAATGAAGCTTCCTGCCAACGAAATCATCACGGCTTCAAACAGAAATTGCAGCAAAATATCGCGTCTTCTTGCGCCTATCGCCATGCGGATGCCGATTTCACGGGTTCTTTCGGTAACCGAAACCAGCATGATGTTCATGATGCCGATACCGCCGACCAGCAGCGACACCGATGCGATCGCGCCGAGCATCGTCGACATGGCCTTGGTGGTGCCGGCAGCGGCTTGGGCTACTGCGGTGAGGTTGCGGACCGAAAAATCATCCTCTTGTCCGGGATGAATCCTGTGCCTAACCTTAAGCAATTCGTTCATGCTGCGTTCGGCTTTGTCCATGACTTCGGCTGATTTGGCTTTGACCATGACGAAGCGAACCATGCCGGGGAATTGATTGCCGAACAGTTGGCGCTGAGCGGTGGTAATAGGAACAAACACGGTATCGTCCTGATCTCTTCCATCCAGGCTTTGGCCTTTCGACGACAAGATGCCCAGCACCAGGAACGGACTGTTTTTCACCCTGACCATTTTTCCGACCGGGTTCTCATCGCCGAAAAGATTGCGAGCCACGGTTTGCCCCATCAGCAGCACCCGCGTTGCCGAGCGTATATCGCTGTCGCTGAAGGCTTCACCCGAAATGACCGGCCATTCCCGGACTTCGAGATAAGCGGGCGTGGTTCCGGACACCTGGGTGCTCCAGTTGTTCGAAGCGTAAATAAGTTGGGCGTTGTTGGGGAGGGTTGGCGCGACTGCGGCGATTTCCGGTAATTCGCCGATGGCTTGCGCATCGGCCAAGGTCAGTGTCGGTACGGTCCCGGAACCTTGCCTTAAACCTCCGGCCGAAGTTGAGCCCGACAGTATGATGAACAGGTTGCTGCCCATTGAGGCGATGGATTCGTTGACCATCAATTGCGCGCCCTGGCCGATCGCCAGCATCATGATCACCGCCCCGACCCCGAACACCATGCCCAGCATAGTTAGCAAGGTGCGCATGCGATTGGCGCGCATCGCCTCCCAACCTTCGCCTAATAATGAGCCGATGATCATGATGGCTGATCCGTTGCAATTCGTCCATCGACCACCCGGATCAAGCGCTTGGCGTGGGCTGCAATATCGGCTTCATGGGTGACCAGAATGATCGTGATATTCTGCTCTTCATTCAAGGTCTGAAAGATTTTCATGATGTCCCCACCGGTTTGGGTATCGAGGTTGCCGGTCGGCTCGTCCGCCAGAATCAGTTTGGGGTCGGTGACCAATGCCCTGGCGATGGCTACGCGCTGCTGCTGTCCGCCCGACAATTGATTCGGCCTGCGATCGCCGAATTGAGCCAAGCCGACTCGCTCCAGCATCATAGACGCTTTTTCGCGTCGCTCTGCCTTGCTTTTTCCGGCATAAAGCAAGGGCAATCCGATGTTGTCCAAAATCGAGCTTCTCGGCAACAAGTTAAATCCTTGAAAAACGAACCCGATCAAGCGGTTTCGCAATAAAGCCAATTCGTCAGAGTTTAAGGCGGCGGTGTCCCTGCCTTCCAGATAATAATGCCCGTCTGTTGCGGTATCCAGACAGCCGAGTATATTCATCAGCGTCGATTTTCCTGAACCGGAATGCCCCATGATCGCGACGAACTCGCCGCTTTCGATGTTGAAACTCACATCCTTAAGCACCGGCATGTTTTCCAAATAATATTTAGACAGTCCGCTGACGCTGATCAAAGGGCGTTCCATCAAAATGCCCTGACCCGGAAGCTGCTTTGTCCCTGCCCCTTGTCCTCAGCCTTGCGCTCGCTCTGGTCTTCGAGAATCACTAAATCGCCTTCTTTTAAATCCCCGCTGGTTATTTCCGCATACTTGCCGTCGGCGATGCCGATCTGTATGGGAACCGCCACAGCTTTATTATCCAGACGGTAGACATTCTTGCCGGGCTTGCTAATCCCTCCGGCAGGACGGAACTTGAGCGCCGCCAATGGCAGTTTCAGGATGTCGTTTCTTTCGTCAATGACGATGCTGACGAAAGCGGTCATGCCCGGCAACAAAATTTCTTCCGGGTTATTCACACTAATCACCACGTCATAGGTGACCACATTCTGCAACACTTTGGAATCCAGCCTGATGCGGAAAACTTTCCCCTGAAAAACCCGATCAGGATAAGCATCCACGGTGAAGTTCACCGTTTGATTGACCCGAATGCCGCCGACATCGGCTTCGGCGACCGAGGTGTCGATCTGCATGTGTTGCAGGTCCTGGGCGATGGTGAACAAGGTCGGTGTTTGGAAGCTTGCGGCGACGGTTTGCCCTATATCGACATTGCGCGACACCACGACGCCCGAAACCGGGGATTTGATGATGGTGTAGCCCTTGTTGGCTTTATCGCGTTTAAGCTGGCCGATGGCCGAAGCCACTTGCGACTTGGCGGCTTCCCGTGCCTGGATGGATTGATCGAGATCCGATCTGGCCACATAATCCTGCGCATATAGCTCCTTAGACCTTGCCT
The DNA here is from genome assembly GCF_000190755.2 of Methylobacter tundripaludum SV96. Lineage (GTDB taxonomy): Bacteria > Pseudomonadota > Gammaproteobacteria > Methylococcales > Methylomonadaceae > Methylobacter_A > Methylobacter_A tundripaludum. The sequence continues at coordinate 829,648 of NZ_JH109153.1, forward strand.
CATTCGCTTGGGCAAGTTTGAGCGAGGCCTGGGCATTGGCAAGATTCGCCTGGCTTTGTTCGAGCTGGGCATTGATCAATGAGGGATCGATTTCCGCAAGCACTTGGTCTTTGTGTACCCGGTCATTAAAATCGACATTGAGCTTGTTGACCACGCCTGAAATCTGCGTACCGACATTGACCAAAACCACCGGATTTAACGTACCGTTGGCGGAGATCGTCTTGACGATACTGCCCCTGGCTATTTTTTCCGTGCGGTAATGCGGGACTTCTTCCGCTGCGCGCCAGACATTGAAGCCATAAATGCCCGCAGGAATTGCGATCAGGCTGAAAACAGCGACTAACTTATACCGAAAACGTGCCATAAGGTATTACCTTGTCGGGATAGAAGAAAAATCCAATCGCCCCAATGCCTGGGCTAATTGGGCTTTTTGCGTCAGCCAGGTGTATTGGGCCTGGATTAATTGCAGTCTGGCATTGGCGTGACTGGATTGCGCATTCAAAAGATCGATAATATTACCGGCCCCGGCTTTGTAGCGACCCATCGCCACCCTTTCGGATTGAAAAGCGCTCGCCACCAGATCTTCACTGCTTTTGAAACTCTCGTGAGCGGTATTTAACAGCTGGTAGGCTCGCCAGACATCCAGGCTCACCGATTGCTCAAGCTGATCGTAATTGGCGCGCTTGACTTCGAGCTGCTCCTCCGCGCTTCGGATTTGGTAAGTCGTATTGAAGCCGGTGAACAACGGAAAACTGACTTGCATACCTATCGTCCAGCTCTGCGTATCGCTAGGCAAGCTGGTGTGGTTGTAGCCGTAATTCCCGATTAAGGAAATGCTCGGCAGATGGCCTGCCTCGGCGGCTTTAACGTTCGCTTCGGCCGCTTTAACCGTGGCCTCGGCGGCGGCCAGATCGGGACGCATCAATTTGGCCTCTTCGATCAAACCATGCACCAGCGTGTCCTGTTCGGCATCCGGCTTTGGCAAGAACGGAGCAGCGATATTCAAACGATAGTCGGCTTCGAGCCCCAGCGCATTGGCCAAGCTTCCGACCGCAACTCTGGCATCGCCCTCGGTCTTTTGACGATTAAGCTTGGCCTGAGCGAATGCTGTCTTCGCCTGTAGCGCATCGGCCAAAGCCGCCGCGCCGACTTCATAGCGCTTTTGAGCCGCATTGAGCGCTTCATTGCCGGCTTTCTCCGAGACCAGCGCGGCTTCTGCGGCGGCTTGCGTCGCAAAAACCTGATAATAGGCCTGAATCGCTGCAAACATCACGGTTTGCAGCGTTGCATCATGAGTCCAATTCGAAGCTTCCAGGGTTTTTTGGGCGCTTTCAAGCTGCGCTTCGCGACCGCCGAAGTTATAAAGCAGATAATTCAGGCTGACGACCGGGGTGAAACGATTGATCGGCTGCGAAGAAGCGCCTCCGCCGCTGCTGATAGTGGTTATCTGCAAGCTGCTGCTGGCGGAATTCATACTGCGCGAAACCGAGGTGTTCAGCGTGACCGTCGGTAAATAGGCCGATTTAGCGATCCCGACCTGCCCTGCCTGGAAACGTGCATTAGCCCAGGCTTGACGGGTTTGCGGATTGCTGCAAAGCGCTTGGTCGATCACATCCACCATCGTCCAGGCATGATCGGTATCTTTGTTCAGGCGACAAGGATCTTCAAGCGCCAAATGGTTTTTTCCGGGGCTTTGGCTCACTTGCCGAGTCGTGGAGAAAGGATCGTCCAACATTCCGTCCGACCCCGAAGAAGCGGCAAAGGGCCATGACAGCAAGCAGCTTGCGAGCAAAACACGCACTTTCATAGTCGGGCGAACATTAGAGAGGACGCGCAATGATGATCGTAAGGCATCGCACCCCAGAGTGTATCGGTCCTATATCGAATCATTTAATCTCCAGCGTGGCCTTAAAAAAGCGTGGTGCATTGAAATATTATAAATGACGGATCAGATAGCTTACGATTCTATCAATGTCTGTACGCTGATGCATAGTACTCGCTGATTAGCGACTCGGGGCAATTTCAGTTTCACGGAAGGCTTTCGCTCCACGTAGAAAACGACAAGCAAATTTGACGACAACGAACAAGATGGAGTAAAACAAAACTCGCCTCGTCACTACACTCCGATGAGGCGGCAACTTTCACTAAATCGGTATGTTTTGGATTTATTGACACCGATCGATCGACAGGTAAAAACTTAAATTCATAAGGCGCTTCTATCCGCAGACTCTGTTAAGCGGCTACTGTTTTGAAAGGAGTAAATAATGAAAACACACACGATGCTACCAACAATACTACTGATGATTTGCAGCTTGTATAGTGGGGTCGGTTGGGCGCGTGATGGAGGCCACCACGGCCATTCCAGTTTTGGCTTTTATTTCGGCGCACCGCTTTACCCTTATCCTTATTACCGCGATCCTTTTTATTACCCTTATTATTATCCGCCGACCGTGATCACCGTACCGGCAACACCCCCAGTTTACATCCAGCAATCTCCTCCCGCTGCCCAACAATATCCGTCCGGCTACTGGTATTACTGCAACAACCCCGAAGGCTATTACCCTTATATCAAAGCATGCCCAAGAGGTTGGCAGCAAGTCGAGCCGATTCCGCCCTCACCTCGTTAAGGAGTCCGAATATGTCGCGTTTTTCTATAGTATTTTCGACCACGGTTATACTGGCGGTCAGCGGTTGCGTCAGCTTGCCTACCGGCCCCAGTGTCATGGTACTGCCGGGTACCGGCCTGTCTTTTGATCAGTTTCGGAACGACGATGCTGTCTGCCAGCAATACGCTTATTTTCAGGTTGGCGGCACTACCGCTAATCAAGCGGCGGTGGATAGCGGCGTCACTAGCGCCGCAGTCGGTACGGCTTTAGGTGCGGCAGCCGGAGCGGCACTCGGCGGAGGGCGCGGAGCCGCCATCGGGGCAGGCACGGGCTTGGTGGGCGGCAGTCTGGTCGGCACGGGTGCGGCCGGCAGCTCCATGTACGCAACTCAGGATCGCTATGATGTGGCCTATATTCAATGCATGTATGCCAAAGGCCATCAGGTTCCGGTATCGGGACAGTTCTCGGGCGCAATACCCCAGCAAGCTGCGCCTCCGGCCTCGAATATTCCGCCACCGCCGCCCGGTTCGCCGCCACCTCCTCCAAAATAACCGGAGCTGCATGAATTTCAACGCCGAGCCGAACACGGCGAAAAAACTGTCGCGTTTTGGCTCGGCATAATTGCTCAGGGCGACTTATTCAACAACGCGCCGCCCCAATAAGAGCGGATATCGCCATGTTACGATTGCTTGCCCGACCAACCGCCGCCCAAGGCTTGATAGAGCTGCACCATCGCAACCAGCACATCCTGCCGGGCTTGAACCTGGCTGTTCTCGGCAGTCAACAAGCTGCGTTGGGTCGAAAGCAGGGTTTGATAGTCAATCGCGCCGAGCCGATAACGATCCAAAGAAAGCTGATACGCCAACCGGGCCATGTCCACCGCATCCGCCAAAGCTTGCAGACGGCGAGTCGAGTTACTGCGCACCGCCGCTGCATCCTCAACTTCTTTAAATGCGGTCAAAACTGTTCTTCGATAAATCTCTACCAATTCGGCGTTACGGGCCTGCGCATTCTCCAGTCCGCCTTCCAGACGGCCGCCCTGAAACAAGGGTTGCGTCAGGCCGGCAGCCATCGCCAACGCCACACCCGCCGGTTGCGGCGAGGCGATAAGAGTATCCAGGTTCAATTGCAGCTTCGGATAAAAGGCGGCCCGCGCCACGCCGATGTCGGCATTGGCGGCGATCAATTGCATTTCAATCTGCCGAATATCCGGCCTGCGCTCCAGCAAAGCGGCCGGTTGCAGGGCGTTAGCCACCGGCAGCAGCATGTCGAAAAAACGCTCGGCATTGAATGACACCGTTTGAGACGGATGCCCCAGCAGTATCGTTAACGCATTCTCCGCCAATGTATATTGCTGAATCAGCAAATCCAGGCTGGCGCGCGCCGTTGCCAGCTCAGTCTTCTGCTGCGCCACATCCAGCGCCGATACCGCACCGGCCAGATGACGCGCTTCGACAATCGCCAATACATAACTGACGTTCTCCAGAAACTCGGTCGCAATGCGCTTGCGCTCGGCCAATGCCAGCAGATTAAAATAAGCCTCACCGACATTGGACATCACCACCAACTGCAGGGCATCGCGGGCAAAAACTTCGCTTAGCAACAGCGCCGAACCGGAGTCGCGACGGGCGCGATTGGCACCCCACAAATCGACTTCGTAAGCGACGGCAAACTGTCCGGTTTCTTTCTGAGTGTCGCCTGTTTTGTTGCGGGTATCGGTAACGTCGCCCTGTAGTCCAAGCGACGGCCACAAATTGGCACCGGCAATCTTGGCCTGAGCCCTGGCCTGCTCGACACGCTGCCTGGCCGCAGCCAGATCGTTGTTGTAAAACAGTGACTCCGTTATCAGGTGATTGAGTTGCGCGCTGCCGAAAGCCCGCCACCACTGCGGATCGACAGCGGATTTTTGCTTTGGCAGACTTGCATCGTACCATTGAACGGGCGTTTCCACGTCCGGCCTCTGGAAATCGGGCACCAGATTGCAGGCCGTCAAAAACAGTAACGCTGAAGTTATCAATAATTTTCTTTTAATCAAGAGTCATTACTCAGCAGTTAGAAAAAAATGGAACGCAGATGACGCGGATGAATATGATGAACACAGATAACGCAATAAAAATCTTATTAAATCATAATTATCAGCGTCATCTGCGTTCCATTGTATTTAATGGAAGAGTCGCCATCAGATCGTATATGTCAAATCATCACTCCGCCGCCAATGCCACCACCGGGTCCAGCCCGGCGGCCTTGCGGGCTGGCAAATAACCGAACAGCAAACCGGTGCCGAACGCACAGGAAAAAGCCAATATGGCCGGTAGCGGCGAAAAAATTACCGCCATATCGAAATAGCGCAGCCCGCAGCCCGCAGCAAAACCCAGCAACACCCCCATCAAGCCGCCCAATGTACAGACCACCGCCGCTTCGGTGTTGAACTGCAACAGTATGTCGCGGCGACGGGCGCCGGTGGCGATGCGGATGCCGATTTCACGGGTCCGTTCGGTTACGCTGACCAGCATGATGTTCATCACGCCGATGCCGCCGACCAGCAAGGAAATGGCGGCGACAATGCCCAGCATCAGGGTAAAGGTATTCTGGGTTTCGGTGGCGGTTGCCAAAATCGATGCCATGTTGCGAATCCGGAAATCCTCAACTTGATGGCGGCTGATCAACAAATCGGAAATCGCTTGCTGGGTGCTGTCGATCTGCTCGACATCGCGCACTTTCACGGTGATGCCGCCCAGATAATTCTGTCCGAACAAACGGATCAATCCGGTAGTCAAGGGCACAAACACCGTATCGTCGCGGTCGCTGCCTTGGGCATCTGCGCCTTTGGCCTCCATCACCCCGACCACTTCAAACGGGATATTGCCGACCATCACATAGCGCCCCAAGGGATCGCCGCCATCGGGAAACAAGATCTGCCTGACGGTTTGCCCCAGCACGATCACCGGCGCATAACGGCGCATATCGCGTTCGTCGAAAAAGTCGCCATCGGCAACCGCCCACTCGCGAACCGCAGTCATGCTGGGCGCAACACCCTGAACGCCGGTGGCGTAATCAATGTTGCCGTAGCGCACGGTCAGACGCGTATTGCGTTCCGGCGATGTCCATTCGACATTGCCCAGCTCGGCAATGGCGTCGGCATCAGCCGGAATCAGGGTAGCGACATCGGAGCTGCCGCGCAGACCGGGCGAACCGGGACGAATCGACAGGATGTTGGTGCCCATGGCCCGCATTTGATCCAGCACTTTCTCCTGACTGCCCTGCCCCACCGCCAGCATGGTGACCACTGCGGCAACGCCGATCACAATGCCGAGCAGGGTCAGCGCAGTGCGGAACAAATTGGCATGCAGCGAACGCATCGCGGTTTTGGCCGCTTCCAGAAGTTCGGCAACCAGCCCGGCTGAACCGATGCTGCGATGTTGCGACGGCGACAGCGGACGGCCGCTACGATTTTCAACGCCATCGCCGACGATTTTGCCGTCGCGAAGGGTGATGATGCGCTGGGCATGGGCCGCGACTTTTTCGTCGTGGGTAATCAGCAGAATGGTGCGACCTTCCCGATGCAAGTCGCGGAGCAGCGCCATGACTTCCTTGCCGCTTTGGCTGTCGAGCGCTCCGGTCGGCTCATCGGCCAAAATCACCGGCGGATCGTTCATCAAGGCGCGGGCGATGGCGACCCGTTGCTGCTGTCCGCCGGATAACTGCATCGGCTTGTGGTCGCCGCGATTGGCCAGCCCCAGTTGCTCCAGCAATTGCAGGGCTCGGCTGTGCCGTTCGGCTTTCGACAAACCGGCATACAGCGCCGGTATTTCGACATTTTCGGCCGCCGAGGCATTGTTGAGCACGTTATAGCGCTGAAACACGAAACCGAAAGTCTCGCGGCGCAAGGCCGCCAGCTGGTCGGCATCGAGTCCCGCCACATCCTGATCCAGGACGCGGTAGCTGCCGATATTAGCCTTGTCGAGACAACCGATCAGGTTCATCAGCGTCGACTTGCCGGAACCGGACTGGCCGATAATCGCCACAAACTCGCCGGGCCAGATGGTCAGGGAAATATCGTCCAGAGCCCTAACGACGCTATCGCCATTGGGATAGAAGCGCTGGATGTTTTTAAGTTCCAGTAACGGCGTAGCCGCCGGCATCCGAGCAGCGCTCATAAACGCGGCACACCCGCCGCCGGATTGCCTTTGTCTTTCTTTTTGTCTTTATCGTCGGTGCGCGCCACGGTCTGCAATTGTGCGCCGACAGCGACTCCGTCCCGAATTTCCGCAAAACGCCGGGGTCTCAAACCGACATGGATGATCTTTTCCTGTACGCCCTGCCCGGTGACTTCCTTAACCCGATAGGCCGCGCCGTAAGGATTGTCTTCATTGCGTACTCTGGCTCCCAAGGCGGCAACCGGTATTTGAGGCACCTGCTCGGCCCGGCCCAGTACGAAAAACATCTGCGTACTCATGCCGGTCATCAGCTGTCGATCCTGATTATCGACATCAACCAGCACATCGTAAAGCACGACGTTATTGATCACTTCCGGGGTCGGCAATATCTGCCGCACTTTGCCCTGCCAGCGCCGCTGCTCGACGGAACCCATGGTCGAAAAATAGACCGACAAATCGGGCCGCAAGCGCATCACGTCGGCTTCGGCGAGTTGAGCGCGCACGGTCATGGGTATCGAGTTTGGCCAGTTGCAAAATCATCGGCGTCGATTGGTTGGCGTTCAAGGTCTGGCCTTCGCGGGCTTTTTGGTCGACCACGGTGCCGTTCATTGAGGCGTAAATCTTGGTGTAGCCGAGATTGGTTTTATCGCCGCTCAGCGTCGATTGCACCTGCTCGATTTGCGCCTGGATCGAAGCCGCGGTCGCCTCGGCCATTTTGAGGTTGAACTCGCTATTTTGATTATCCTGCTGACTGACGCCCTTGCTTTTCAGCAACTCGTGATTACGGTCATACTGCTGCCGGGCGAATACCACTTGTGCCTGTTGCCCGATCAACTGCGCCTGCAAGTTCTTGATATTGGCTTCATCGGCCTGCACCCGCGCCGCATAGATCCTTGGATCGATCTGCGCCAGCAATTGTCCCGCAGTGACGTTATCGCCGATCTGTACATAAATCTTCTGTAACTGATCGGTGACCTGGGCGCCGACATCGACATATTCTTTCGGTTCCAGTTTGCCTTGGGCGGTGACATTTTCTTCAATATCTCCCAGAGTTACGGTAACGATATTTTTGTTGGCATCTTTCGATTGCTTGGGTCGCAGCAAGCCGTAACCGGCAGCCCCGGCAACAATCAGAAGAATCAGGAAAATCCGGAGGAAACGACTACGGACAATTTGTCCGGCATTGACGGAAACAAGTTCGCAACATAGTGCCGATAAGGGAAAGTGGCACAATTTAAACGGCGGCTGTGGAACAGCCGCCATCGGATTCGGACGGCTTACTATAAAGGGAACGTCTATCAATTGCAATTTGGGGCCGGCACAGGCCGACAATGCTATAAATCCTTATGGATAGTCATGAGTAAGGGGGTTAAGGGGATAGGATGACGGCCTATCGTTGCATAATGCCTATGTGTTGTATATGATCCCCCATAGAAAGATGATGATTGTCGTTAGAACCTACATCTTACCGACCCTACCCGCTCTTTCTATCTCTCAGCAGACCGCGTTAGATCGTTATTCGGATTGTGCCATTGCTTCCTAACTAAATACCATCCCGCCCCCTAATTCTTGAGGCTCTCGTGATTAACCAAAACACCACTTCTTACGCAAATCTTGATTTACGCAAACAAATTTATATGGAATGCCAGTCAATGGCGAATTTCGCATTGGCAAAGGGTAAACCCGTCCCTGCCGACACTATTAAAAGTATTGAGACTTTTGAAGATCGCTCGCCTACCGGGAATGAGGAAAGCGCACCACCACACATTCGAAGAGAAATCGATATCACTGCATTGGTTGATGCTCACGATTTGCTGACGCGCCTCATCGAACCTGCAACACCGCAAACGGTATTATTACTCTATGTAGAACAAAAAACCGAAACAGTGCTTAGATTCTTGGGGCCTGTTTCATTAGTCCGCCAGCTTATGTTGGCTGCCGTCCTTTCTCTGTTTATATTTATAACGCTAATGGCCAGCCCATTTATAAGTGGCAGTAAATTAGCGGAAGATGTTTTGACGGCGGATGGCATTGAACAATTGGCTCGCTTGATTTTTTATGTGAGTGCCGCAGGTCTGGGCGCATCATTTACAGCGCTCTATACGGCCAATGCCTATATTTCAAAAGGCACTTACGACCCTTGCCATCAATCGTCTTATTGGATTCGATTTTTGTTGGGTATCATCGCAGGGTTGTTGCTATCGCTGCTGATCTCCGAAAAATCCATTCAAGAGGATGGAATGTTATCAAAAGGAATTATTCGACCCTTGCTGGCAATTTTAGGCGGTTTTTCTGCCGATTTACTTTACACCTTCCTGAATCGGATGGTGGAAACTTTCAAATCCTTGTTTGAAGGCAGTTCGCAAAACATGCTGGATGCTAAAGCTCAAGAATCCAAAGCCAAACTCGCGGAATTAGAAGTTGAGAGGAAAATGCATTTGACTCAAAACTTAATTCAGATGCAACAGCAGATAGCCGCCGAAACCGATCCGGAACAGATAAAGCAACAGCTCAATGAAATCCTGCAAAATTTAATGCAGTCCAAATAACTCAATTGATACCTTCGCTTGTCTTAAGAACTGATGTTACACACGGATGGTATTTCTCCCGTTTGCCACGCCGAGCACCGGAGCTTTTATCGAGAACAGCCCGTTATAGGGGCGCGGCAGGGATGCCGCGCGTCAGCAGAGGGGCAGGAACCCCTTCTGCTGACCCTCGATAAAAGCGAGGAGCGCAGGAAGTAAGCGGTAACCGGGTCGCCTTTTCTTTGGTTACTTTCTTTTCGACTGCATGGATGCAGGAGGTAGAGCAACGCAGGAGCAGTTGCCGAGGCGAAGCAAAAGAAAGTAACTCGCCTTCGGGTGCGAAAACCCGATTCAATCAAGTGTCGCACTAGCGACTCCTTAATGTTAAAGCAGTCGAAATTCGACTAACTGCGTAACATCAGTTATTTAAGATAAAACCAACAAGCGTAGCTCAAACTTGTCCGGCAGGTTTGTTTGTTGTTGCACTAATTGCTTTTTTATCCGTTTTTCCTTGCACGCCATTACTGGGCTCCGAAGGCTTGCTCACTTGCAAATCCTCGTCTTCCACGGGCGGACGAGGATCTTTACCGGCCATTAAATCCTCAATTTGCAGTCGATCTATGGTCTCCCATTTCATCAGCGCATCGGCCATTTTGTGCAGGATAACAATATTCTCCTGCAAAATCGTTTCAGCGCGTTGATAGTTACGGTCTATTACTGAGCGTATTTCTTCATCGATAAGCTGTGCGACATTACTCGATACAGAACTGCCTTGGACACCCGGATGCCCCATAAACGGCTGACCGCCTTCCTCGCCATAAACCAAAGGACCGAGCTTTTCTGAAAAACCCCAGCGAGTAACCATGTTGCGAGCCAATTCCGTAGCTCTTTCAATATCATTCGACGCGCCGGTAGTCACGCGGTCGCCGCCGTAAATCATCAGTTCCGCAATCCTGCCGCCGAACAAACTGGCTATCTGGCTTTCCAGCTTGCGTTTGCTGGCGCTGTATTGATCCCGGTCGGGCAGGAACATGGTGATTCCCAAGGCTCTGCCTCTGGGCATGATGCTGACTTTATAAACGGCGTCATGATCGGGGGATTTTTGCCCAACGATACAATGCCCTGCTTCATGGTACGCGGTTAGCAATTTATCCTCATCGGTCATGACCATGGTGTGCCGTTCTGCGCCCATCAGGATTTTGTCCTTGGCTTTTTCAAGGTCGCTCATGTTGACTTCCTGTTTGTTGGAACGGGCGGCAAACAGCGCGGCTTCATTGACCACATTGGCAAGATCGGCGCCTGAAAAACCGGGCGTTCCCCTTGCAATGTATTTCAATTCGACATCGGCAGCCGCAGGCACTTTTTTGATATGCACATTCAGTATCTGCTCGCGACCGCGCACGTCGGGCAAACCGACATTAACCTGGCGATCGAAACGGCCCGGCCTGAGCAGGGCTTTATCCAGCACATCGGCGCGGTTGGTTGCGGCTATGACGATAACGCCTTCATTACCGTTAAATCCGTCCATTTCCACCAGCAACTGGTTGAGGGTTTGCTCCCGCTCGTCATTGCCGCCGCCCATGCCGGGGCCGCCGCGCTGGCGACCGACCGCATCAATCTCGTCGATAAAAATAATGCACGGCGCATGTTCTTTAGCCTGGGCAAACATATCCCTGACCCTGGACGCGCCCACGCCGACAAACATTTCGACAAAATCCGAACCTGAAATGGTGAAAAATTTAACGCCCGCTTCACCGGCAATGGCTCTGGCAATCAGCGTTTTACCGGTTCCCGGAGGGCCGACCATCAAGATGCCGCGCGGTATTTGCCCGCCCAATTTCTGGAATTTTTGCGGATCGCGCAGAAAATCAACCAGCTCGGCCACTTCTTCTTTGGCCTCTTCACAACCGGCAACGTCACTGAAGTGGACGGTCATTTTGTCTTCTTCAAGCAATTTGGCCTTGCTCTTGCCAAAACCCCCGCCGCCCATGCCGCTTTGAGTTCTGCGCATGTAAATAACCAGCACCAGTATCATCAACAGCATCGGAAACCAGGAGATAAATATTCTCATCAGCAATGTCTCCTGCTGCGGCGGCACTGTCCTTATCTGAACGCCTGCACTCAGAAGATCGTCAATTAAATGCCCATCCCCAGGATTAAACGTTTCATAGTTTTGACCGTCTGAAGTCCGAACACTGAGCATCTGGCCGGACACTTCCACACGCTCAACCTGCCCATGCTTTACCTTGCTGATAAAATCCGAATAGGCCAGGGTATCCTGTATCGGAGGCGTTGATTTGACGCGGTCATAAATTAAATATGCCCCGCCAATCACAACGCAAAAAATCAGAACATTAAACAAATATTTCTTCATGTGTATCTCCTGGTTACGAACCACATGGATGGCGGCCGCCATCCATGTGGGTCAAAAGTGCCGCAATCGACAGGCAACCGATGCGGCCGCTTAAATAATGGGCGTTAATCATAAAAAACTCATTAATTGCTTACCGTAGCTGAGTTTCATTTTATTGAGCGCCTTAACCTGAATCTGCCTAACCCGCTCTCTGGTTAAGTTAAGTTCTGCGCCGATTTCCTGCAAAGTCATTTCATTACCGGTATTGATGCCAAAATGACAACAAATAACCTTTAACTCCCGTGGATCAAGGATCTTAATCGCTTTGCCAAGCCATGCTTTAAGATCCGATTGCTCTATTTTTTTAAACGGATTGGCAAAAACTTGCTGCTCTAAAAAATCAATCGGTGCCAATGAGTCTTCATCGTCATCCAAATTTTCCAGCGACACGGCCGTTTGTGAAATGGATAAAATAACATTAATTTGATCATCGGGTATTTTTGAATATTCGGTTAATTCTTTAATGGAAGGCTCTCTACCCGTTTTTGAAAGCAACTCATTTTTGGCGCGCAATACTTTATGAATATTAGCCACTTGTTCGCAAGGTACGCGCACAACCCTTTCGTTGCGAGACAGGGCGCGGGAAATAGCCTGTTTGATCCAATACGCCGCGTAAGTTGAAAATTGAAATCCCAAGTGATAATCAAATTTGTCGATAGCCCTTAATAAGCCGGTTTGACCTTCCTGCACCAAATCGTCAAAGTCTAAAAAACCGCACTTGTACTGGTTGGCCAGGAATAAAACCAATCCGGAATTTGCCTCCGCTAACGCTTGTCTTGAACTTAACCAAAGCTGTTCGGCAAAAATCATATCCGTCACGTATTGCTGCATATCAGTACCGGACAAAAAAAGAAATTGCTCGTCAAATTGGCTGGCGCGCATGGCGTCAATTATATCAGGCAAATTTAACTTGCTGCGCCGAGTTGATCCTTCCTGCCGTTTAATAATCAAATCGGAATGACTTTTAGCGGTCTGACTGACATCATCCCGGGTCGTGAAAGCATAAATAATGAGCTCAGTCAGCACTAACAGGTCTTCAGTAGAAAAAGGAAATGCTTGCAGTGTCTCGGTTAACTGTTGATTTTCAGCGGCTTCGGCTTCACGATTGAAACCTCGACCTGAAAACGACAAGCTTGCCAGTAAGTAATGGCTCTTGATTTTGGCTAAAGTAATCGTAAATTCCGCTGTCAATGGCGATTCGGCAGTCTGTTCAGGCTTGTGGGCGTCTGCTTCGTATCTATGAAGCACCCATAATGCAGTGGCGGGAAATTGAGCCAGGATATTAACCAGCCGGGTTTTACCGGCTTCTAAATTACTCGCTATTTGAAAATTACAATGCTCAGCGTTTCCTTTAGCTTCATTGACGCTATTAACAATTGCCGTTTCCGGTTTTAACAAAGGTTTATTTATATACATAATAGCCCCCACATCTAACCGACACTGTTTTTTAAGCTTGTTCGATGAAACTCCTGTTGCGGAAAAATAGTGCGGTTAATAGAATTTATTTGTTTTATATAATAATCCCCATTTTATTGAAAATAAATCTTACTAAAATAAAGGTTTATCAGGAACCGTCTCCTTTGTTCGTGCCGACCGATGACTCACGATAGGATACGCACCGGTTACAGCAGCTACGCGGGTCATTGTTATAACGAATACCGGGGCAATCGCACTATGTTGTCCCCGTCAGTGACTGCCGACGCTTCTGCCATCCACGCCGTAAACCGCTCTGGATTCCAACACCCCCGGCACCGCGCTTAAGGTATCATCCGAGGGAATGCCGTTCGGCAGCTCTAAAAAACGTCGAAACCCGTCTTCGCGATCGTTGCCCAAATCTTCCATACCCTTTCCGCTCAGTAACGAACACAGGGGATGCCTTCTAATTTATGGCTTGCCAAATCTTGGTTTATAGCGCAATTGCCCTGATGGGCCGGGATTTCCGGGACGCGACTGTCAAATAGGGCGTACTATGCGTATCTTGAACAGCCAAGAGAAAAACGGACATTATTCCCAGGCTTCTGCGCCGCGTTTAGCAAGGTTGGAGCATGGGAACGACAAAATACCTTTAAATTGACCACTGCAACTTTTATGACCTCTGTTCCTTTATTGATTACCGCCCCGCATCCTTGCAGCTATTTAGAGGGCGAGCAAGCGCAAACGGCGTTTGTTAATCCCTCATTTGAACTTAATACCGCCGTTTATTCGCAACTTATTGCTCATGGTTTCAGGCGTAGCGGGGATGACGTTTACCGTCCCCAATGCGCGCAATGTTCGCAATGCGTTCCGGTGCGCTTGCCCGTTGCGCAATTTAAACCCAGTCGCAACCAAAAGCGTTGTGTGCAAAAAAACCGCGAAACCACGGCAATAATCAAGCCCGCCGCCTTTGAGCAAGCCCATTACGATCTTTATCTGCGCTACCAAAATCAACGTCATGCCGAGGGCAACATGGCACACTCGAGTCCCGATGAATACATCAGGTTTTTAGGCAGTTCATGGTGCGATACCCTCTTTATAGAATTTTCCATTGCCGATGAACTTGCCGCTGTGGCGATTGTAGACCGCCTTGATAATGCCCTCTCCGCCGTTTATACCTTCTTCGACCCCAAATTTTCCAGCCATAGCCTCGGCGTTTATGCGGTGCTGTGGCAGATTCAATATGCACAAGAACAGGGACTGGAGTGGCTGTATCTTGGGTTTTGGATTGCCGATTGCCAAAAAATGAATTACAAAGACCAATACCAACCCCTACAAGGCTTCATTGACCACGCGTGGGATTATTTAAACATCGGTAACCCGGAGGGAAGCATCAATGGCTAAATTGAAAAATGAGCCTCAGCTGCTAAAAAAAGCGATAGAAGTTGCTGAAAATTATGCGAAAAATCGCGGCTATTCAGGATTTTCATCGACCGATTCGGCAAAAGACAAGACTGAATGTCTGTATCGTCTGCTGGTCAATGACCAACTTATCCAGCCCTTGGCGCTTGACCAGGAAAATGGGGTGAATATGAAACATAAATTAGCGTTATGGATAGCGCGGCAATTGCCGAAAGATCATCCTCTTTTGAAATAAACGAACCCTACACCCAAGGTAGATCCGATGAATAACAAAACAAAACTGCGCTGGGGCATTTTAGGTGCGGCGCGCATCAACGAACGCCTAATGCCGGCCATCGTCGAAGCATCCAATGCCGAGCTGGTTGCCATAGCCAGTCGTCGACCCGGAGCCGCCGCGCAAACGCTGGCACAGTACGCGCCGCAACAGCAGCAAGTGCGCACTTACGACAACCTTGATGCGTTACTCGATGATCCGGAAATCGATGCCGTGTACCTGCCGCTTGCCAATCACCAACATGCCGAATGGACGTTGCGCGCCATCGAACACGGCAAACATGTACTGTGCGAAAAACCCATGGCGTTAACGGTGGCCGACGTAGACGCTATTCAAGCCGCCGCACAACGGCATAACGTCACCGTCATGGAAGGTTTCATGTACCGCTTCCACCCGCAACATGCAAGAGTGCGGGAATTGATCCAGTCGGGACTGATCGGCGAAGTCAGGTCGGTGCGCTCCAGCTATTCGTTCATGATGCGGCCTGCGCGGATCTATCGTTTGGCGGAAAGCGTCGAAAACGGCGGCGGCGCGATGTGGGACATCGGTTGTTATGCGATCCATTCAGCGCGGATGTTTTTCGACGAGCCTGCCGCCTCGGTAACCGCCATAGCCAAGTATGTCGAGAGCGGCGCGGATAGTGCAACCAGCGGCATCATCGACTTCGGCGACGGAAAATATGCGCATTTCGATTTCAGCTTCGAGCGCGCAAGACGTTGCGAATATGAAATCATCGGCACCAAGGGCGGACTTAAATGCCACAACGTCTGGTGCATGCCCGGCGATGTGCCGGTGATTTCATGGTGGACTGAAGACGGCGGGCAAGGTGAAGAACGGCTGCCTCCGGCTAATCACTTCCGGCTGGAAATCGAGCATTTCAGCGATTGCGTATTAAACGGCAATGCTCCCGCGCTGTCGCTGGAAGATGCAAAAGCCAATTGCCAAATCATCGTTGCCGCCTTGCAATCCGCGGCTCTTGGGCAACGGGTCAAGCTGGGTTAGGCCGATGCCTGAACGCCGTATCGATTTTATTTTTCAGTCGTTAGAAGAACTTGGCGATGTTTATCCGCTAAAAAAATATTGCTCATGGCAATTGATAAGCCATTAGTTTATTGTACAGCGGGCATTATCGAATAGGCCCTCTATCTATTTGCCAACAGGGATTAAAAATGAAATTAAAAACTGTCTATTTATTAGCCGCAACCCTTATTTTACAAGGGTGCGTATTAACAAAAATTGCCTCCGTACCCATGCGTTTAGGCGGAGCGGTTGTATCAATCGTGCCGGGAGTTGGCAATAGCGCTCATGACGCCATCGATACAGCGGCTGATGGCGTGGATGACATTCCCATTTAAACGCTGCAAGCTTTGACGAAACTTTGCAATGTCAGAGGGTTGCCGGAGAGCGGCAACCCAACCATGCGGACTTAAGCGGAAAGTCCACATCTTCAAACGACCGTATAATCTACGGTGTCAAAGCCGCCCTAAGCTTAGGATTCGCCAACAGTACCCGACAGGAAAGTAAGCTTACATTTTGACTTCTGAAAGGATAATGGCGACTGACGAGCGACAGGAGCAAGGTCTCGGAATCCTTATAGGTAACGATGATATAACCGCTCCGATGCTGCTTTGCCCAGTCGTATAAATCGTCGATGTACGGCACGACGGTAATAGCCTGTTTAAGACGCCCGGCAAAATGATATTGACCGTGATACTTATTGCCGTAAAAAGCAATAGCCCTGTTTTCTGCCATTAAAGCGGCGATTGCCTGAGCGGCGGGCCGGGTATCGTAGCGGTCGGATTTAGCTTCAAAAAAGCCGCCGCAAACCGTTATTAACGCGATAACCGAGGCTATGCAAATATAGAGAACCGAATCCTGCGCGCTTTTTGCCTTGGTTATTCCCAAAATCACCGCACTCATGACCAGCAGACTTCCCCACACTGGCGAGATTAACGATAACTCGGCCCGCCAATGATAAGCATCATTTAAGCCGGGTAACAACATTAATACCGCGCCCAGCAATCCGAAAACCGCCATCGCAACGCTGTGGGCTCGTTCCCAGCGCTCAGACTCCGTTATTTCATCTGCGGCACGCGCCAATATCAAGGCCATAGCAGGCATCAAAGGTAATAGATAGTGGATACGCTTGCCGCTGATCAGGGAAAACGCGATAAAAACCGGTATCGCCCAAGCCAAACAAAAACGGATGCCCGAATCCTGATAGGTGAGTTTGCGTAATCCGGCCCACAAGGGCTTCCAAAGCAACCACGGTAATAGTAGTAACGGCAAAATCTCTAAATACCACCACCACGGCAGCTGATGCGCAAAAGACTCGACCAACCGCCCGCTGGTCTGTCCCAGGAAAATAGCCTTTCTATAAGCCTCGCCGCCGGCAATTCCGGCCGGTATTGCCCAGCACAACGCGATGACGGCTCCGGCTAAAATAGCGATAATCAGCCCGAAATACCAATGCTGCCAACGAAAACCAGCCGTTTTCAACCACCAGGGAGCCAGTAATGCGACAGGCAAAATATGCAACAAGATTACCGGGCCTTTGCTAAGCACGCCGCCACCGATGGCTACCCCCAACAGCGCCCAGTATTTTAAGGACAAGTCCGAATCAACGAGCTTTAACAGACTGTAGATACCCAATAATGCAAAAAATGCCAGCATCATATCGAACATGGTCAATGTGCTGTAGATCGCCCAAAAAAACAGTCCCAGCAGGATCAACGGAGTAAGCGTTTCAACCCGTTTGCGTTCAGGCCATAAAATACCCGCCACTGCGCCGGATAAAAATAATGTTGCCAGGGAAAAAAGCGGTGAAATCAGGCGCAACGACCAGTCGTTAACACCCGTCAGCCACCAACTTAGCTGCATCAACCAAAATAACAACGGGGGTTTGTGACTGTAAATCTCCCCGTTTAAGTAAGGGACTAGAAAATCATTTCTGAGCCACATTTCCCACGCAACGGCGGCATATCGGGTTTCATCGACGGGAAATAATGGCCGAATAGTTAGACTGACGGTGGTTAAAACACCCCAAAGCAGGAAAATCCAAAGGCTGGCAGACCGCAATTGATGCATGACACTATTCAAGGCCTAAATTTTTACGCTCGTGAACCACAAAATACAGATTCCGGAAATAAATAAACAGACCGGTGAGTTGTCCCACGATAAAAACCGGATCTTGCCGGTAAACCGCATAAGCCAACAGGGTAACGCCACCGCCGATGCTGAAATACCAGAAAGCGATAGGAAACACGCTTTTTTTCTCACGTTCGCTTTTCAGCCATTGCACTATAAATCGGGCTGAAAATAACCCCTGCCCCAAAAAACCTACAATGAGCCAAATAGTCTCTTTATCCACGTTCAACTTCGTTTGCCTCCGGCAGTTTTGCCCGTTTCTGCAACCATATCACGCCTAATATGTCGACAATTCCTACCCAAAGCCGATCTAACGTTCCATACTTCGAATAGCCATGCGCCCTGCCTCTATGATTGACCGGTTCGGAAATCACCTGCCCACCCGCCCTTAAAATCAACGCGGGTAAAAATCGATGCATATGATCAAAATACGGCAAGCCCAGAAACTCATCTCTTAAAAACACTTTTAAGCCGCAACCGGTATCCGGTGTATTATCGCCTAATAGCCGGGATCGAACGGCATTAGCCACTTTCGATGAAAAAAGCCGCCAAGCGGAATCATGACGTTTATTTCTCCATCCGGCTATCATCCATAAATTGCTGCTGATTTTTCTTTGCTGCATCAACACCCCATATAACCGGGGAATATCGGCCGGATCATTTTGTCCATCGCCATCCAGCGTTGCGATACAGGGGTAGCTTGCTGCCTTTACTCCGGTGTAAATGGCGGCGCTTTGTCCGCAGCTTTGCTGATGATGAATGACACGTAGCATTTTGATATTTTGTTGCGTCTGCTGTAAAACTGCCGCGGTTTCGTCATTGCTCCCGTCATCGACATAGATAATTTCATAGGCTTCGGCCTGATTCATAGCCCTAACGATCTCTGCAATTAAAGCGCTAATATTATCAGCTTCATTATAAACAGGAACAACTATCGAAATTTTCACTGCCCAATCCCCTTTAAATATCCATAAAAAAGGGCTGCATCCTTACGAATGCAGCCCTTTTATTTTCACATGAGTAACGCGTGAGTCACTACATGGAAGTAGTCGATTAACGTTTCGAGTACTGTGGACGTTTTCTGGCTTTGTGTAAACCCACTTTTTTACGTTCTACAATACGCGAATCGCGGGTAACAAAACCTGCTTTTCTAAGCGCTGGACGTAGGGCTTCATCGTATACCATCAACGCACGGGTCAAACCGTGACGAATGGCACCGGCCTGGCCGGATGGACCGCCGCCTTTAACGATGACATTAATATCGAATTTACCTTCCATATCAACACAACCTAATGGTTGACGAGAAACCATCTGGTCGGTTTTACGACCGAAATATTCTTCGATAGTTTTCTTGTTAATAGTGATTTTTCCGGTACCTGACGTTGCGTAAACGCGTGCTATTGCACATTTACGACGACCTGTTCCGTAGTACTGAGCTGCTGCTACCATGATCTACCCGCTTATAATTCTAATACTTGTGGCTGTTGAGCCTGATGATCGTGTTCAGGACCTGCATAAACTTTCAATTTCTTGAACATTGCACGACCCAGTGGATTGTTAGGTAACATTCCTTTAACTGCTGTAGTAAGAATACGATCGGGGAAAGTTTTTCTCAATTTACCCAAGGTAACAGTCTTAAGATTACCGATGTAACCTGTATGGTGCTGATACAATTTATTCTTTTCTTTATTGCCGGTAACGCCTATTTTCTCTGCATTTACTACAATAATGTAATCACCGGTATCAACATGCGGTGTGTATTCTGGTTTATGTTTACCGCGAAGGCGTAGCGCAATTTCAGAAGCAAGACGACCAAGAGTCTTTCCTTCTGCATCGACCACGTACCAATCACGCTTAACTTCTGCTGGCTTTGCACTAAATGTTTTCATCGTTGCTTAGGCTTACTGTTAAAGGCTTAATATAAAAAACGAGATTTTACTAAGAATCAGGGGATGTTTCAAGTTTATTTGTGATTCAGGCGAAAGGCAAAGGGCAAAAGGCGAAAAAACCGCACACCTTTCGCCTTCGCCTACAACTTAATATTCAATGAATGCAACTTGCGATAAAGATGTGTTCGCTCCATGCCCACTGCGGCTGACAATTTTGCAACGCTGCCGCCGGTTCTTTCAAAATGATACTCCAGATAAGCTTTCTCAAAATGATCCCTGGCCTCTTTTAACGGTAAATTAAAAAATTCAGGCACCGCGTGGGAAGTAACGGCATCACTGATCACCGAACCCAGTGCCGCCTTCACCTCATCAATCTCTATATCTTCACCGGCCCCCAGAATCATCAACCGCTGCACCAGGTTTTTCAATTCCCGCACGTTGCCACGCCAGCTGTAATTACGTAAGAAATTTTGTGCTGCCATGGAAAACTTCCGAAAAGGCAATCTATCCTGACTGACAAAATAATCGATATAAAAACTCAGCAATGCCGGCACATCCTCACTGTGCTCCCGAAGCGGCTGAATATCGAGCGAGACTTCATTAAGTAGATAATACAAGTCCTGTCGAAAACGCCCGGCCTTGACCTCCTCATCCAAGGCAATGCGGGTTGACGCCACTACACGGACATCGACACGAACCGACTCGCTACCCCCTACCCGCAGGAAAGAACTGGACTCAAGGGCACCGAGCAGCTTTAACTGGGTTTCCTTATCCATGCCGCAAATTTCACCTAAAAACAACGTTCCTTTATGCGCTCGCTCCAATAGGCCGGGATAAATTTTACCCGCATCCTCTTTGCCGAAAAATTCCACCGCCGAATTTTCCGGCGATATGCTGCCTACCGCCACATCCACAAAGGGACCGTCCCGATGCGCACTGTTATTATGCAGGTATCGGGCATACATCTCCTTGCCAACACCCGCCTCGCCGACAAATAACACCCTGGCGTCGTGCTGAGCCAAGCGCTTTAATTGATCCTTGAGTCTCGCAACGGTAGCGCTCTTGCCAACCGGTTCAATATCGGCATGCAATTGCTGCTTAAGCCCCGCATTTTCTATTTGCAGGCTACTGGCTTCCAAAGCCCTTTCTACGATCAATAATAATTTTGCCAGCGACAACGGCTTTTCAAGAAAATCATACGCCCCCAACCGGGTTGCCTCAACAGCGGCTTCAACAGAACCATGTCCCGACATCATAACCACGGGACAAAGCATGGCCTCTTCCGCAACCCATTCTTTCAACAAGGTAATGCCGTCAGTATCCGGCATCCAAATATCAAGCAGGATCAAATCGGGAGCTTTAGCCTTTTTTAACTCCCTGGCTGCACCGGCATTTTCAGCCGTAGCGACCTGATAGCCCTCATCCTCAAGAATTTCACAGACCAGTCGGCGAATGTCCGGCTCATCATCTACAACCAATATACGCGGTGTTTGTGCATTCATATTTTTTACGGCATCTCAAAAATTACACGCCGGAAGCTGAATGATAAATCCCGCTCCCACTTTGCGGCTGGTGTCGACCCATATCGCACCGCCATGTTCTTCAATTATCTTTTTGACTATCGCCAAGCCCAACCCCGTTCCCTTAACCTTGGTGGTAACGTAGGGTTCGAAGATTTGTTCAATTTGCTCATCCTTAATGCCCGGTCCATCATCATAAAGCGCTATTTCAATAAAATCGGTGTTATTTTTTTGTACCCGATGCAGGCTTATTTCGATCAAACCCTTGGCATCTATCGCTTCCAGCGCATTTTTTATCAGATTGTGCAGCACTTGCCGGATGCTAACCGGATCGCCCTTAATCATCAACAAACCGGTATCGTAATCGGCTTTAAACTTGACGCCCGACTTTAACGCATAAAGCGCTAACACTTCCTGAACCAAACCGGGTAAATCAATATCCACCGTCTGCTTTTTGGAAGGTTTGGCATATTCCGAAAAATCATCCACCATTTCCTTCATCGCCTCAACCTGCTGCACAATGGTGGTGGTTGAGCGCCGCAACATCTCCGCATCACCGTCAGTCAACTTGTCGGCCAGCTTGTGCTGCAACCGTTCTGCCGATAACTGTATGGGCGTTAACGGATTCTTGATTTCATGAGCCAACCTTCTCGCCACTTCTCCCCATGCCGCATTTTTCTGCGCCTGAATCAAATCGGTCACATCATCAAAAACGACGACCGCCCCGACTCTCAAACCTTCCTGGGAAAACAGCGGCGTACCTCGGCACAGCAATTCCTGCCGACCGTTGGAGCCTAAAAAAGCAATCCGCTGCTGCCATATATCGTCGGCTTGCTCCAATAAGCGCTGAATGGATTTTAACGGTTCGGCCAGTTCCGCATAGTTCTGAACCAGTTCCAGCAACGTCCGACCGACAAACTGGTTCACATGAATATGGAAAATCCGGTAGGCCGCCTGATTCGCCGTGCGTATCTTATGTTCCGCGTCGAAACTGATCACTCCCGCAGTTAAATTAGCCAGTATCGTTTCCAGATAAGCCCGTTGATTTTCCACCTCAATACCGGCCATTCGGGTTTCATCGCTGGCCCTGGCAATACGATGCGTCATCTCGTTGAAGGACTCCACCAGAAAGCCCAAATCATCTTGGGCCATAACCGGCAACTCCTGGTCATAATGCCCGGAAGCCACTGCCTGCGTCCCTTTAACCAGCGCCTTTACCGGCGCAACAATATTACGGATACTGATGAAAGCCACCCAGATAGCCGCCAGTAAACTCATCAATAAAACCAGCGACAAGGCCAAAGAGAAACTCAACTTTAACGAGTGCCTTAAAAAATGCATCTCCTGATAACGCACAAAGGCAAATTCCACCGAATCGGCCAAGTCGGCAATTCTTACCGGCACCGGATATAAAGCCTGTAAATATTGCGGCTCCTTGCCATTGACGGTAACGATAACCCGGATCATTAATTCATCTTCGCGCACCGGTGCCAAAGCGACGTACTCTGCATTCTGCCGCAACTGTAACCAGGTATGTTCATCCGGCAAACTCGGCAAAATATCGCCGGGATTGATGCTGCTTGAGGCAATAATCCTGGCCTGCCGGGAAAACAAGGTCATCTCGGATGCCCCGGAAAGTTCACGCAGGTTTTCCATTTCCAGCGTTGCCAGCGTTTCCGACGACTCCACCAATTTCGCGGTCAATTGCTGCGTTTGCCGTAAATGCCAGCGCATCCGCTGGTCTAATGACGCCTGACTGAGCTCCAGTGCATCTTCCATCGCCCGGTCTATTTCCACATTAAACCAGCTGTCGATACCCTGATGCAGGAACTGCATGGAAAAATAAAACACAATAGCGGCGGGCGCCAAAGCCAGCACGACAAACAGCGACACCATGCGCGTGGTTAACCTCGAACCCGCCTCGCGTTTCTTTAACTGCCGCGCCAAGGAGTAAATATTGGCACCGACCAAGCCCAACAACACCACCGATCCCAGTGCATTGACCAACAGCAGCCAGGAGTACATTGCGCTCAACTCTGAAGACTCCTGCGTTGCCGAACTCATCAGCTGCAACAGCAGCAAAATCAAGCCAAACAGGACCAATATGGACAAGCTGATAGGGGGTTTTATTTTGTCAAAGGCCATAATGTCCAGTCGCTGGATAAATACCATTGAGGATTAGTATAAGCAATCGGGCGTAGCGGCAAAGGCAGGGCGTCCCGGTCCAGCGTCACTTTGATGCCGACTGCGTAGCGCTCTCCCGATTCATAAAGCGCCTTATCCAGCACACGGAAATTACGTAGCATCGACATCGAATCCAGCGCCGCAGACAGCGTGGAAAAGTTATACAGTTCGCGGCTACCCTCATTTCTGACCCGGTACATATTCAGCAAGGCATGATATTGAATTCGGTAACGGACACTGGTATTGACCAGTGTTTTATCCCATAAATAACCGCGATATTGCAGCGTTTTAATGTGTATATCCCAATACAAAGGCACGCCGTTTTGTAGCGCTTCTTTTGCCCTGGCACTGAGCCGATAATCCATGTCCGCAGACAACACATAGCTATTGCCCTGCGTAGCAATCTCGGCATTTTTCACCTCTACACCAAACGTATCGGCATAGCTTAAAGCGGGCAGTAGCCAGACCAAACAACAGTACAGCAATGCATAACAAAACGATGATTTATTGCTTACTGATGCATGCATAATAAAACCCGTCCATTGCCGACTCGCCGGTAAGAATCTGGCGGCCGCATGCTCCGTTAATTCCCCAGGCTGTTGTTCCCAAGCTGGAGTCTGAGAACAAGGGCAATTCGACCGCATCGCTGTGTTCGGCCAAAAAAGCTTGAACCTGTTGTTCATTTTCCTGCTTTAAAATGGAGCAGGTCGCGTAGAGCATCAGTCCGCCCGGCGCCAACAGCGGCCAGACGGCTTGCAGGATGTTTTTTTGCAAGGCCTGCAACTGCCCAATGTCCTCGGCTCTGCGCAATAATTTAATATCGGGGTGACGGCGGATAACGCCTAAGGCTGAACAGGGCGCATCCAGCAAAATCCGGTCGAACGGCTTGCCGTCCCACCAACTTGCAGGATTTGCAGCATCACCGACCACCAGCGTGGCGTGCAAGTTTAAACGCTGCAAATTTTCGCTGACCCGCTGCATCCTGGACTCGTCGATATCGACGGCGACCAACTCCTTGAGCTGCTGCTGACTTTCAAGAATATGCGCGGTTTTCCCTCCCGGCGCGGCGCAGACATCCAATACACGATGCCCAGGCCGGACATCCAGCAATCCGGCCGCCAATTGCGCGGCGGTATCCTGAACGGATACCAGCCCATCGGAAAAACCGGGCAGCAGGTCCACCGGCACCGGTTTATCCAGTCTAATCGCCGACCGACAAAAACTGACCGGTTCGGCCGCTATGTCCTGTCCGGCTAGCAGTTGCAGATAGTCCTCGCGGCTGGTTTTCGACAAATTGACCCGCAACACCATCGGCGGTTGCTGATTATTTTCCAAGAAAATATTTAACGCCTGTTCAGGCCAATCCTGCTCAATTTGCTTAATCAACCAGTCGGGATGACTCAGAGCTGCGACCTGACATTTGTCGGCCTTGTGTTCAAGTCCTTCCTGTTCTCGCAGATAGGTTCTGAGCACCGCATTGATCAGCGACTTGGCCCACGGCTTTTTACGGGCCGCCAAAACCGTTTCGGATACCGCCGCATGGGGTTTTACCCGCATGAATTTAAGCTGATACAAGCCGACCAAAGCCAGCGACTTAACGTCTGTATCTTTTAACGGCTTGTCCAATAATTGACTTAAAATAAAATCCAGCCGGTGATATTGCCTGCACACGCCGTAGCATAGCGCCTGAATGAAAGCCCGGTCTTTACTCGATTCTATGCTCGGAAAGGCATTATCCAGAGCGGCGGTTAAAGACTGCCCGTCCTGCAAAACCCGAGACAATACCCGGGCCGCAACTAATCGTGTATTCACTGAGTATTCAACCTAATTTGACTCCATTAACATCGTGAGCGCTCAGAAAAGCCTGAACAGGCATGCGTTTTCCACCCGGCAACTGCACTTCCAGCAGCCTTAAAAAACCTGCTCCGGTCGCCACATCCATGTGTTTATCGGCACAGCGCACCACGCCGGACTCCAGTTGCAGGGAGACATCATCTTCAACCGGCTCCGCCTGCCAGATGCGCAACACATTGCCCTGATAAAGCGTTTGCGCAACCGGCCACGCATTCAAACCCCTGACTTTCCGGGCAATATCCATTGCCGGTTGCGTCCAGTCGACAACGGCTTCGCTTTTTTCCAGCTTTTCGGCATAGGTCACCAGCGCCTCATCCTGCCGTTCGGGATGAACGGTTCCGGCTTCTATTTGCTTCAGCACTTTGGCCAGGCCTATTGCGCCCAACACAGCCAATTTGTCATGCAAATCCACGGCCGTATCGGTCGGGCCAATCATGCATTCTTCCTTGTGCAACATGTCGCCGGCATCCAGTTTGCGGACTATCTGCATAATGGTCACGCCGGTTTTCTCATCGCCCGCCATCAACGCACGCTGGATGGGTGCGGCACCTCGCCAGCGCGGCAACAATGAAGCATGCACATTGATGCAACCCAGTTTAGGCACATCCAGAACGGCTTGCGTTAAAATCATGCCGTACGCTACCACCACCATCAAATCGGCATTAAATGCGCTGATCTGTTGCAAGTCCTCACTGGTTTTCATGGTAAGCGGCTGAAAAACGGGGATTCCGGCAGTTAAGGCCAGTTCTTTGACAGGGCTTGGCTGCAACTTGCGCCCCCTGCCCGCCGGACGGTCGGGCTGGGTATAAACCGCGCAAATCTCATGCTCCGAATCCAGCAACATCTGTAGACAAGGCACGGCAAACTCAGGGGTTCCGGCAAAAATAATCTTCATGCTCAGCTCACTTCCATTTTATGAATTTTTTCCAATTTTTTCTTAATCCGCTGCCGTTTTAACGGTGAAATATAATCGACGAACAGTTTTCCGTCCAAATGATCCAGTTCGTGCTGAACGCACACGGCCAGCAAATCCCTGGCGCTTAATTCAAAAGGCTCGCCCTCCCTGTCCAGCGCTTTGACTATAATATGTTCGGCTCTTTCCACTTTTTCAAAAAAACCGGGTACCGAAAGACAGCCTTCTTCGGACTCCTTAACCCCGTCCTTTTCTATAATCTCAGGATTGATCAAACATAAGGGGGCGTCCTTTTCCTCGCTGACATCGATGACGACAACCCGCTGATGCACATTGACCTGCGTAGCGGCCAATCCTACGCCATGCGATTCGTACATGGTTTCAAGCATATCATCGACCAATTTTTTGATTTTATCATCGACCGTTTTTACGATTGCAGCCTTCTTACGCAACCGTTCATCCGGAAACTCGAGAATAGATAGAATACTCAACAAACTCTCCACTATAATAATTGAATACTGGAATTCTATCTGTTTTTAGTTAATCTGGGAACAGCACGGTTATAAAGGCTTACAGGCTTTCGCTCTTTTGGTGTCACACTTTCGGGATACACAAACCCGACACATCAAGAGGGTGAAGTATGGGAGGCATGGCTTACATGTGCAAAAATAGACACGGGACATACTACGCCCGTTTTATTATTCCCAAACACCTACAATCACATTTCAACAATAAAAGGGAAATTAGGCGTTCACTTCAAACTGACAGCCGGAAGATTGCCACCAAACGGGCAAGGATTTACCGTGTCGAATTTGAAAGCATCGTTGACCAACTCATGACCAACCCAGACAGCACAAAGGAACGGGCAAAACGGATTGTCGATAATCTATTTGCCGACAAAACAAAGACTGAAAAGGACGCGACAGAACAATTCGCCGAACGGATGCGGAACAATGCGACACAGTCCAATGATGACTTTTCGAAAACACAATATATCACCTTCTTAGATGCGTTCGATAAGCTGGTAACTATAAACACGGGCGATGATGAACAGGATGCGAAGATTTATCAAATGATAAAACCGGCACTCAATGAAGCGGGGCTGGCGCAACGAGAAAAACGTGCGGAGGAATTGCATCAAGCCCAACTTGCGGCAATAGCAGAACAACCCACCCCAGCCCCCACAAAATCCACCAATCCAAAAAAGTTATCTGCGTATCTCGAAGACTATATTGAATACCAGACGGCACCAAGCACCAAAGACGGCTGGAACTCGCCATCAACGATAAAAAATATGACGAAGGCGCTAAAAATCTTTTGTTCGGATGTTGGAGATATACCAGCGGCGGCTTTTGGCTGGGATGAAGCAAAGCAATACATCAAACTAGCTCACAACATACCTGTATATTTTAGAAATAAAACACACGGATGGAAGTTCGAGGGCATAACAATAGAATCGATACTTGATGACAATATTGATACATCCAAGTTTAAGACCAGAAAACCTAGCACCGTATGGGGAGACCTGAAAATAGTTAGGTCGCTTTTGGAGTGGATACGATCAGAAGAGCGTGTGAAGGAGTTGCAAGACGCTGTGGAAGCACTTGATAAAGCAATTAGGCGTATTGACCCAAAATCAAAGAGACGCGCCTTTACACCCGAAGAGCTTAAAACCCTTTTTGAACAAGACAATCCAGCGACGGAAAATTACGTTAAAGGCTTCAATTCAAAGCGGGGAATTAACGCAAGCCTCAAGTATTGGCTGCCTTTATTGGGACTATACACCGGCGCGACCCTAGCGGAATTGTGCCAGCTTCACCTGAGTGACATTCGACTACATAAAGCTTTTGACGGCTCAGAGCATTGGGTTATTGATATGAACAAGGAAGCCGAAAAGTGTGCGATAGACCAAGACATTCGATTTAAAACAGAATCCAGACCTAGGAGGCTGTCGGATTAATAGAGCGAGCCTCCCCACTTAATCACGATTAAAATTTAAAAAAGTGGTTTATTGGGATTTTTAATGCCCATAGTTCTGTTTTATGGGCAGCTCAATGCTCTTTTTCCTCTCTCACCCTCTTAATACATGCATTCTTTTTAAATTCCAGCCTATACAGACTAAATTCCATTCACTTTGGACGGATTCCAGGCCTCGAAGCTGGAATTGCCTGAATCCCTGGACGTGTTTAATGATGCCAAACACGGTTTCGACAGTAGATTTTCGCTTGCCGTAGAGTGCTTTGCCCGCTTTGGTTGTTAAGCGATGGGTCATGGCCTCAACCGGCGGTAAGGTGCTTTCGCCTATTTCCGGCTGATGCTGAAACCGGGCGTCAAGGGCTTGGTTATGGCTTTGCCGCTTTTGGGCGATGTACGGTTTTATCTTTGCATCAGCACACGCCTTTACATTGGCTTGGCTGAAGTAGCCGGTGTCGGCCAACAGGTTGTCAACACTCCCCAAGCATTCCGGGAGCTGTTCCAGTTTGGCTAAGGCCGGTTCGATTTCTTGTTTGTCGTTGGTGTGTTGGGTGATGTGATGAGCAACGATCAGGTGGGTGGCAATATCAACACTGGCTTGGGCGTTATAGGCTTGTTCAAAACCATTAGGGGTCGGCATGATGCGGGACTCTTCATCGGTCAGGCTGACTTGATCTTTACCTTGAGGCGCATCGGTAGGCGCTTGGGGGGCTTTGCCGCCCATTTTCTTGCCGGTTTCACTCAGGTGTTGTTCACGCTTAGCCTGCTTTTCGTCATACTCGGCCTTTTCTTGCGCGTAACGCGCCTTGGCACGGGCCTGGATTTCCTGTTTGGCTTTGGCAATCACTGCTAAACGGTCTTGGCGGCGTTTGAGTTCCTTGGGTACATCCATGTCTTCTGGAAGCGGGGAATTGTCGGCGGCTTCAGCCAGTTTCATCAAGGTTTCAACTTCCTGTTTGAACTGGGCTTCCAGTTGATTGGCGTAATCCCAGCTCAAGGCTTTATGCTTGCTGGCATTGGCTTTAATCTTGGTGCCGTCCAGGCTCACCGTACCCAGCTTAAGCAGCCCCAAGGTTTGTGCAAGTACCAATATCTCGACAAATAGGCTTTCGATCTCTTTGCCAAAGCGCTTGCGAAAGCTGTTGATGGTGTCGTGATCTGGGTTTTCGTTGGCGCAGATGTATTTAAAGGCCATCGAGTCATGAGTGGCTTTCTCCAGTTTGCGACTGGAAAATACGCCGGTCGCGTAACCGTAGAACAGCAACGCCAACAGCATCGCCGGATGATAGGGGCGCTTTCCTTTGCCCGCATAGACGGCTGATAGCGTCCGTAAATCCAGTTGATCGACAATCTCGACAACAAAACGGGCCATATGATCTTCAGGCAAATAATCCTGAACACACGGGGGCAGAATGTAGGGGGTATCGCGATCAATCAGGATGAATTGGGTAGCCATTTTTGTTTTTTGATTTGGTGTTTCGATAGGGTTATTTTAACACTTTTTGCACTGCTAAATCCGACAGTCTCCTAGACTTATACCAGTTCACAAAGTTTTATTTGATCTTGGCTTGATAGATCATGTTAAAAACCTCAAGACGAAAGACGAAGTAGAATTATTTCCCACTTCTAAACGCAATAAAGGGAAATATGGCCCTGAGTCGTTTGGCCCAGAATCGTAATGGTGGGGAGAATATAGCGGCAATGCTGGAGTGGTTAGCCCAGATGTTGTGTTTCACTCGTTTAGGCATACTCTAACAACTTGCCTTAAAAGGAATCACGCTGATCGAGATATAGTGGCAGCTATTGATGGCCATGCCATCCCGAACATAGCGGAAAAACAATACCGTGATGGCGGCCACCGTGAGGCCGATATAGGCCCATTGGTTAAGGAATTCAATAAAATCGATTACGGATTGAAGCACCACCCTTTTAAACTTGCATAACGGTTCTATTTGCCTGAACTTGCTGGTTTATGTTCTAATTAACAACCGCAAAGAACCGCAAAGTTCATTGAACATAGAGCTTCAATGATTTTCAGAACCAAATGTTCATCTTAAATGGGCTGTTTCAGGAAACAGCAACTTACCAAAAAATGTGCGGAACGATTTTTCTAGGTTCAATTTTGTTTCGTTATTTATTTGCAGAAGATTAATTATTTAATTATATGGCTAAAATAATAGCTGATAGATCACAATTCATAGTTATCGGGGCATGGAACCCTGCAATATTGCAGGGTGAATGGTTAACTAAAGAATTTCCAGATATCACACCCAGTCCATTGAACGTTGAAATAGACATACAAACAAATAACATCCGTTTTGATTTTGATGATTTTTATTTATCACCCTCAAGCAATAGACTTGCGTTTATTCCTAAAAATGATCTTAATGAAAACACCCTATCTAGAATGTCAGTTTTAGCTAAAGGGATATATCAGCGATTAGTATTTACACCAATTTCCGCAGCGGGCTCCAACTTTTTCTTTCAATTAGATAAAGATGAAGAATTCAGTAGTGAAGAAGTCGAAAAAGTGCCAGTAATTAAGAATTTGCCTAATAACTTGGTCGACGCATCTCTAACATTCCGATCTATTAAGCATACTCTTTCTAAGAGTGATTTTAATACAAATATAATATATGAGATCAAGGGTCAAGAAAGAAGCTTAATAATTAACTTTGAGCATTCAAATTCACAAAACATAATGGAAAAAGCAGCGGAATTTTTGATTGATAATTTTAATTGTGCAAATAATTTGGCAGAAAGCCTTATTGTGAGGAATTAAATGATTGCGACCATTCCTTTGTATGATGCTCAAATAGAAACGGCAATAAACACTCCATCATTTTATGAAGTTAGTGCCCATGTTCCAGCTAAGCTAGTTAGCTTTGACCAATTACAAGACCTTACTTTCCATAGCGATCCCTCTTTAGCATATCGTAATATTGCTCTTGCCTATGATCATAGGGCTGAAATTGCTGCTGTAAAATCCAGTATTTTTGAGGATCTTATTTTTCCAGATAGATGGCTGTCTGAGGGGATTGCTAGTCCAAATTTAGCTTCAAAAAAAAAATCTTTCGAAATATGTCAGTTTATTTTTTTTCAGCGCAAAATTTTCCCTTCTAAAATAGCATCAACAAAAGAGGAAGGAATATATTTATCTTATATAGCTGACAATAAATCGTTAATTATTGAGGTCTACAATAATCTGGAAGTGGCCGCTATTGTTACAAATAACGAAAAAAAAATAATTGAGTATTCAGAAGACATCTATGGATTACAGCTTGTTGACGCAATTAAAGCCTTTAATAGTTAAAAAATATCCACTTATAATGCGTTTGTGTTGGCTTAAGCATAAGCCATCCGATTTTGATCTAAAAGATAAGTTATTTCATGCATTTAATTCTGACGATTTAGACGATAACAAGATTAATGTTAATGCGATTCGTTTTCCTGACTTTTCATGTAATTGGGACAGATTTTCCAAACCCATAAGTGTAAGAGATAGGAAAAATGGGAGTAAAAATGATGGATGTTTTTCTATAACTGCAGAAGATTCAAGGTATAAGGACATGGCCACACCTTGTCATGACCCATTAAAAGAAGAAAAAAATTATTCCCATATTGAAATAAGACAGTTAACTAAAGACGAAAATGTATTTTTTGAGCCTCCAAAAAAACGGAAGTTAGAAAAAGAAATTCAAGGCTGGTCGAGAAGCCAAAGATTAGAATATAGGATGCATCTTGTTAATCGCTTGGTTAGGGAATTTGAACCGCTTGATTAGCACCTTCAACGACCCGCGCTGCAAATCACGCATAAGAAATACCCCAGCAGACATCTATATAATTCAAATGCCTGCAGGGTGAGCCCTTAAGATGCCTTTATTCGATTTATGATTCTTTGCAATTGAACCAACGACGACCATTCACCACCCTTAGCAGTTTTAATACCTAACCGGTTCAGCTCTTCACACATGGCGCGCTGGCTTAATCCTTGCGCCTTCATACCTTCAATAACGCCCTTCAACTTACTAGCAAAATCAACAGCGGATTGCTGGCGCGCTTCAATGTTCGGCTTCAAATTTGAAGCACCAGCAGCACCCAAAACAACACCCCTCACCTTTGCCGCTTGCAATGCCGCTTTTGTCCGTGCACTGATTTTGCGCCCCTCCTCCTCTGCAACAGCCGCCTTCACATGAAGCATGAAAGGTGAATCATTGGGACTTTCGACAGAGATAAAATCAACACCAGACTCCATCAACCCAGATATAAAGTGAACGTTTCTACCCAGCCGGTCTAATACAGCGATAAGAAGCGTGGCCTTTTGTTTTTTGCACATTTCCAGCGCAGCTTTCAGTTGAGGGCGCTTTTCCAAAGCATCAGCACCTTTGCCGGTTTCTACTTCAATAATTTCCTTTATCAATTCCCATTCGCCACCGTTCAAGTAATTGTTAACAGCTTGCTGTTGCGCTTCCAGACCTAAACCACTTTGCCCTTGCTTTTGAGTTGAAACGCGATAGTAAGCAATGAATTTACCGTTTGCCATGATGACTCCCCCTTTTGACTACATTACAAGACGTTCGTTTAATTTGTAGTCAAAGGATACATCAATCCTTATATTGTGACAACACAAAAATATATAGTGACAATACAAAATATCGTGATAGTATTTAACCTGTTGAACAAATTGGAATTTATTATGGAACAGATCAAAAAAAAGGGGCGACCATCACTAAACGGTTCGCCAATGACGGCGGCAGAACGAAAACAACGCCAACGTGAGAAATTGGCGGGCGCTGGAGCCAAAACTTTCAGCATTGTTATTTCCAGCAAGACCGCTGAAATATTAGAGCGTTACTGTGAAATCACGGGAACATCGAGACTTGAACACATTTCATCACTTGCTGAGCAAGCAATTACTGAATGGGCAGCAAAACGAAACAAATTAACTAACGGAGAATCAAAAAATGACTAATTCACAATTACCACCACCCCAAGCAGTTCGTTACATTAACACTTGGTTAAGTCGCAACAATTACAGCGGGGTATTTCCAAACGATCTTGCGTTGTTGCTTGCAGAGAATCGCAGAATCACAAGAAGCCCCAACGTCATTAAG
The DNA here is from genome assembly GCF_000190755.2 of Methylobacter tundripaludum SV96. GTDB lineage: Bacteria > Pseudomonadota > Gammaproteobacteria > Methylococcales > Methylomonadaceae > Methylobacter_A > Methylobacter_A tundripaludum. Next base: position 863,053 of record NZ_JH109153.1, read on the forward strand.
TATGGCCGCATTCCGTTCTCAAAGGATAGCAAAGGGCGAATCAGTTACCGCCTCGAAGACATTCGAGACTTGTGCAATAACGCAATCAAACCAATCTGCGAAGAACGATTGGCGATTCAACTGGCCAAAGCTGATGCAGTAGCGGCGGGGCGCAATTATTACTTCAAGCCTGCTACAGTTGAGCCAGAAGTTACCGACGAGCAGCTGGTTTAGGCTACTACACTCCATACAGCAGCGAGACTGCAAGTGAGAAAGGTTCGCATTTACGAAGTCTTAGAGAATAAGCAATATCTCGCTATACCTACCATTCACTACTCGAAGTCATTTAGAACGAATACTTATAGCTAGACAATAAAAAGCTCCCATTAGCGCAACGAACGCCGGGAGCTTCTAACAACAAAACAAGGCAATTATATCACATGGACGCAGTTGAAAAACTTACAAAACGCGGACGAACAGGTAAAAATTTCTATCGAATAAAAGCCCTTAGAAACGCATGTGCGGCAAGGGCTAGAACCCTGTCAATGAAAACCCAAAATCCGGGCTTCTTTAGTAAGAAAGATATAACCCATTTCATCAACACTTATTTCAGTGAAAAGACACCAGTTCCTTACTCAAGATTAAGTATCCTAAATAAAATTCTTGTCTGTCAGTGCTTGCTACATAACCAACCGGATGCAACAGCCAATGCTCACCCGTTTGTGTTCAGGCTATCGCCAGAACTAAACGCAATGAGCGACAGCTATTTAAGAAAAGCAATTCAGCGTAAATTGAAAGACATATTCGGAACTACTCCACTGTATTGGCTGACAACCGAATATGACAATCAGAAAGAACAATACGGGAAGCATTTGAATGGAGAAATATTGCTGCGTCCAGGAGGTCTGGAAAAATGCGAACAGGCATTTAAAGAATTGTTCGGGCTACATTGGATTAATTCTGACACAAAGAAGCCCAGAATGAACGCTGACGGCACGATAAGGCAAAAGAAAGGACTTAGGTTCGCCATAGATTTTCCAATCGAATCACGCAGGAATCAAGCGCGGTTATATGGGGAGTTTTACAGCGTATTTAACTGGGTATCATACGGAACAAAGCAATTTACCAGACGGTGGTTTGCCAGAAAATATACAAAGGAGTCGGTCAGAGGAAAAGAGTCGTTTTGTTTCATCTCGTCGGATTTAAACGAACTTTCGACACAATTTTACAACGAAAACATAAAAGTAAGTCACTGCTTACTTACTCCAACTAGCTGATTTTTAGGTATTTTTACGTATATTGTTTCACATAGTGTGTTAAGGTTGCGCCCTAACCTAACTACAACTTGGATAAAATAATAACAAATGCGAACTTTAACTATTGAACAACTGAACGACACCATTGCAGCGTCAACGATCGTATCGACAGCAAATCATGCCGGCATGTTGATTCATACGATCATGCACCCAACGTTGGGTGCAGCAACTACGGTTCAGGGTGATGACGGCGGTCTGTTATTCACCACCTTGTAACTATCAATATTTAGTGCCAAACTAATCACATCAAACGACACCATATAGGTGTCACACTTCACCAAAATAGCGAAGTTTGTAAGCCATAAAAATCAATAACTTATTTTCAGACTAGATTTCTATCTGAATTCATCTAAACTTTGAATTCAGATAGTACAAAAAGACTCGACAGGAACCCAACATGGCTTTTCGAACACTCACCGGATTGATCGTTTCTCTCCTGCTCAGCTTAAGCGCATGGGCTGATCAAATACAAATAAATCCGTCCCACCCCAATCAATATACTGTCGTTAAAGGCGATACCTTATGGGAAATATCCGGTAAATTTTTAACGCACCCTTGGCAATGGCCCGAATTATGGAGCCACAATACCCAAATCAAGAACCCTCATCTGATTTATCCCGGCGATACCCTTTATTTTTCGATGATAAACGGCAAGCCGCAGCTTAGCCTTTCCAGAAGCGACTTACCTCAGGCCCAAGCCAATCCCAATACTCCCTGCGTGCTTAAGGAAGAAGACTATAAACATGGCCGCAAAGACTTTGCCGTTTCCGAAGATGGAAAGGTACTGCCTTGCATTCGGGAAACCGACCTGAAACAAGCGATCAGGTTAATCCCTACTGAAACCATAGCGAGTTATCTGGCATCGCCCAAAGTAGTGGATGAGAATGAACTGGGCAATGCGCCTTATGTTGTCGGCTTTGCGGGAGAACATATCATTGTAGGTACCGGCGACCGTGTTTATGTGCGCTCGATAACCGAATCTAAAAACCTGTCCCACACAATTTACCGGCCGGGCAGCGCTTATATCAGCCCTGAAAACGGAGAAATTCTGGGCTATGAGGCGCAATACATTGCCGATGCCTCATTGCAACAACCCGGCGACCCGGCAACGTTGGCCATCACCAAAGCCGATCGTGAAATCCGCACCGGCGACCGGATTATGCCCAATACGGAAGAGGAACTTGCCTTAAATTACTTTCCCCGTCCACCTGAACAAAGCATCAAAGGCAGCATTCTCAGCGTACTTGGCGGCGTCTCCCAAATCGGCCGATATAACGTCGTTGTAATAGACAAAGGCACGGCAGACGGCCTTTTAGTCGGACACGAGCTGAATATATATAAAACCGGCAAGATCGTCAGAGACGATTACAGCCCGATTAAAAATGATGCCGTTAATCTTCCTGATGAAGTTGCCGGTACCCTGATGGTTTTCCGCCCGTTTGAGCGCGTCAGTTACGCCCTGGTCATGAAAGCGACCCAGGCTCTTCATGTTTTAGACAAAGTTAAAACCCCCTGAACATTACCGCACAACAATCCGAGCTCGACATAAAATACTGGCTTGCGTTATTGCGCACGCCGGGCGTCGGTTGCAGAACTTTTCTCCGCTTACTCGAAAGCCATACCCCGGCGCAGCTATTTGCGGAATCATCATCCGCATTGGGCGCCTTGGGCTTAAAAAGCGACATCGTTCATGCGCTCAGGAATCCTGACTGGACGCTTATCGACTATGACCTGAGCTGGCTGCATCAAGAAAATAACAGTGCAATCACCCTTAATGACGCAAACTATCCACTGCAATTAAAGGAAATCTCAGATCCTCCGCCCATCCTATTTGTACGCGGCAATCCTGAACTGTTATCGTTGCCGCAAATCGCCATCGTGGGCAGCCGCAACCCCTCGACTTCAGGCCTGGAAATCGCCTTTAACTTTGCCAAAACCCTGAGTCATTGCGGCTTTGTGATCACCAGCGGACTGGCTTTAGGCATAGACGCAGCCAGCCATCAAGGCGCATTAAAAGCCAAAGGTTATACGATTGCGGTGGCGGGAACCGGACTGGATCGTGTCTATCCCGCGAGACATAAAGACCTGGCCACTGAGATCGTTAACACCGGAGCGATGATCTCGGAGTTCCCCCCCGGCACAACCGCCAAAGCCAACCACTTTCCCCGACGCAACCGCATTATCAGCGGCCTGTGTCAGGGGCTGTTGGTGGTTGAAGCCGCTAAACAAAGCGGTTCGCTGATTACTGCGCGCATGGCCCTCGAACAAAACCGCGAAGTTTTTGCGATTCCCGGCTCCATTCACAACCCGCTGGCCCGCGGCTGCAATGCGTTAATCCGTGAAGGCGCAAAACTTGTCGAAACAACCCAAGATATTCTCGAAGAACTAAGTCAATATAATCAACAGGATGAGATTTTCTCCCCACTAACAATGCAATCAACACTTGACCTGGAGCAACAAACATTATTGAATCTTGTCATGTTTAGCCCAACTTCCATCGATACTCTGGTTGAAAATGCCAACGAATCTGTCGAAGTTATTTCGTCAATGTTACTGATTCTGGAACTGCAAGGTTACATAGAAGCATCCGCCGGCGGATGCTATACGAGAATAAAATAATCATAAACAACCAAGAGCCTATGAAAGAAAATATTTTTGATGTCCTGATGTACTTATTCGAAAACTATATGGAAGATGAAATTGAAATACTTCCAGACAGTGATATCGTCAGAACAGAATTACTTGAAGCGGGCTTTGAACAAATCGAAGTCAATAAAGCTTTCGACTGGCTCGAATCGCTTAGCGTGCAACGGGCAATAAAAGCATCCGTATCGCCCACATTCCGCATTTTTTGCAGTCAAGAGACAGCCAGACTGGATCTTGAATCCCGCAATCTGATTATGTTCCTTGAGCATAGCGGCATCCTGAGTTCAGCCAACCGGGAAATTGTCATCGACCGGGCCATGGCGCTGGAAAATGAAGAATTATCAATGGAAAAGCTAAAATGGATAGTGCTGATGGTATTGCTCAGCCAGCCGGATGAGGAAATCGCTTTCTCCAGAATGGAAGATATTGTTTATGACCTTATTCCAACGTATTTGCATTAAAAAATAGGCGAAAGACTAAGGGCTAAAGGCAAAAAAGAACGTACACTTTCGCCTTTAGCCCTTCGGCCTTCGTCTTTAGCCCTTCGCCTTTCACCCTTTTAAATAAATGAGTAAGAATCTCGTCATTGTAGAATCGCCTGCAAAAGCCAAAACCATAGAAAAATATTTGGGTAAGGACTTTCAAGTTTTAGCCTCTTATGGACACGTCCGCGACCTGATCCCAAAAGAAGGCGCAGTCGACCCGAACAACGACTTCGCCATGAAATACGAAGTTATCGATCGCAACCAAAAACATGTGCAAGCCATCAGCAAAGCCCTTAAAACTGCAGACACCTTATATCTGGCGACTGACCCTGATAGAGAAGGGGAAGCTATTTCCTGGCATTTGCTTGAGCTACTGAAAGAAAAAAAACTGTTGAAAGACAAGCCGGTACATCGGGTCGTGTTCCATGAAATCACCAAAAAAGCCGTCACCGAAGCCATAGCCAACCCGGAGCAAATAGCCATCAATTTGGTCAATGCCCAACAGGCGCGCCGCGCTTTGGATTATCTGGTCGGTTTTAACCTGTCGCCGCTGTTATGGAAAAAAATCCGCCGCGGCCTGTCTGCGGGTCGCGTTCAAAGCCCCGCCTTGCGCATGATCGTCGAGCGCGAACTGGAAATCGAGGCCTTTAAAACCCGCGAATACTGGACAATCGATGCCGCGTTGATGGCGCATGACCAAGCCTTTAAAGCCAAATTGACTCAATTTGAAGGCGAAAAAATCAGTCAATTCAGCATTACCGATGAAGAACTGGCCGAAAAAACCAAGCAAACCTTACTGGATGCGGCCGACGGCCAATTAATGGTCGCCAAGCTGGAAAAGAAACAGCAAAAACGCAACCCCGCCCCGCCCTTTATCACCTCGACACTGCAACAAGAAGCCTCGCGCAAACTGGGCTTTACCACCAAACGCACCATGATAGTTGCCCAGCAACTCTATGAAGGCATCGATATAGGCGGCGAAACCGCCGGTTTGATTACCTACATGCGTACCGACTCGGTCAACCTGTCGGTAGACGCTGTCGAAGAAATCCGCGCGCTGATTGCCGAAAACTACGGCGCCGAAAATGTGCCCAAAGAGCCGAGAGTCTTTAAGACCAAGTCGAAAAACGCCCAGGAAGCGCATGAGGCCATACGCCCGACATCTCCCCGGCACTTACCCAGCCAGATAAAAAGCCATCTGAGTATCGAACAGTTCAAACTCTATGAGCTGATCTGGAAGCGCACCATCGCCTGCCAGATGATTCATGCCACACTGAATGTGGTCGGCGTCGATTTAACCTGCGCCGACGGCAAGCACGTCTTCAGGGCAACAGGTTCCACGATCGCCTCACCCGGCTTCATGGCCGCCTATCTGGAAGGAAAAGACGACAGCAACGAGAGCGACGACAAAGAAAGCTTTCTGCCGCCGATGGAAGAAGGCCGCCCCGTCCAGCTGGGCGACATCAATGCCGGACAGCACTTCACCGAGCCACCGCCACGCTACGGCGAAGCCAGTCTGGTGAAATCCCTTGAAGAACACGGTATCGGCCGACCGTCGACCTATGCGTCGATTATTTCGACCTTGCAAAATCGTGAATATGTCACCCTGGACGGCAAACGCTTCTACCCGACCGATGTCGGCAGAATCGTCAACAAATTCCTGACCGAACATTTCACCAAATACGTCGATTACGATTTTACCGCTAACCTGGAAGATGAACTGGATGCGGTGTCGCGGGGAGAAAAAGACTGGGTTCCATTGATGCACGACTTCTGGAAACCCTTCACCACCCTAATCCATGAAAAAGAAGAAAGCGTCCAGCGCAAGGATGTCACGCAGGAAGCCATTGATGAAAAGTGTCCCGATTGCGGCAGTCCGCTGTCCATTCGTTTAGGCAGGAATGGCCGGTTTATCGGCTGCACCAATTATCCTGAGTGCTCCTATACCCGGAACCTGAACGATGATGGCGCCGCTAGCGACGAACCCGAAGTTGTAGAAGGCCGAGTCTGCCCCAAATGCGAATCGCCATTGGTGATCAAGACCGGACGCTACGGCAAATTTATCGGCTGCAGCGGTTATCCCAAATGCAAGCATATCGAGCCTTTGGAAAAACCGATGGATACCGGCGTCGAATGCCCGCAATGCAAAAAAGGCAACATCCTCAAACGCAAGTCACGGAACAGCAAAATATTCTATTCCTGCTCGGAATACCCGAAATGCGATTACGCATTATGGAACGCGCCGATAAAAGAAAGCTGCCCGGAATGCGAGTGGCCTATTTTGACCGTCAAGGAAACCAAACGGCGCGGCGTGGAAAAGGTTTGTCCGCAAAAGGACTGCAAATACGCAACGCCGTATGAAGGCGATCCTGCGGATGTGCAGGGGCCGAAGTCGCTTTAGCATTCAGCTCACTCGGCTGGTTCCCTTAACAAAGGACATAGCCATATTGGCACACAGCCGTCATTCCGGCAGGGATTGCCGGAATCCAGAGCACAGGGATGTGAAAATAGACCATAATTAATTTTATGTGGCTAAAGCATAATCTATCGTAGCCATCCATGGCTTCTGGATCCCGGCATTCCCTGCCGGGATGACGAGTTATATAAATACCTATACTTATAACTCAGCCCAAACCGTAAACTCAAAAATGCCCTACCACTCCCCCTTCAAAATAAAAAACGCCGTCCGTCATCTCAAAGCCGGAGCAGTGATCGCTTACCCCACAGAAGCCGTCTACGGCTTGGGCTGCGACCCGCTCAACGAAGATGCTGTGATGACTCTGCTCGAAATCAAACAGCGACCGATAGAAAAAGGCCTGATACTGATTGCCTCATCCCTGGAGCAACTGCGCCCCTACCTCGTCTTAGATAAAACCCTCATCGACCGCATAACGCCCACCTGGCCAGGCCCTGTCACCTGGGTTATTCCGGCCCAACCCTGGGTGCCGAAATGGCTGAGAGGCGAGCATCAATCATTGGCAGTCAGAGTGACCAATCACCCGATAGCCCGAGACTTGTGCGCCCAATTCGGCAGCCCGCTGGTATCCACCAGCGCCAACCCCACGACCCGGCCAGCCATCAAGGAATCAAGAAAACTGTTAAAAACCTTTGCCGATGCCGATATTTTTATCGTTCATGGCAAAGTCGGCGAGCTGGCACAGGAAACCGCTATTTATGATGCAGTGAGTGGAAAGCGGTTGCGTTGATTATAAAAACTGGGACTTAGAAGCACTGCCATACGCGCTACGATATGCCACTCAATACGGCGCAACATTTGGCTAGTACGAGGATTACAGAGTCGGTGCAATTGGTCGTGCAGCAGCTTTCTTCTGAATACATTCTTAGTTTCTGTGAGTTGTAGGGATATGCTCTCAACCTGTTTTGATATATTAATCTGGTTTTTGATGGCAATGCCATCGAAAAGCCGATTTTGCATATTTTTGGCAGTACAGTTCAAACCCTATTGGCAAACTCTTTAGCTGGAATTTGTACTTACCCCGAACTTGTAGGCTGTATACCATCATATTTGATAAATTAAACATATCCATTCAAGTACTTGCTTGTGGAATTAACCATATTTTTGAACTATGCCTACAAACATTCAAATCAAGTCATTACAACTAACAAAATTCAAACGTGTTGATATTGTCGATATTGATTTAGGAGCGACAAATGTTTTAGTTGGTGGCAACAATTCAGGAAAAAGCAGTGTTCTACAAGGAATACACTTTTCGGTGTGTGCAGCTGTCGCATCACGCCTAATTGAACGAAATACTTTTGCTCAAAGTGCACTCCTTTATTGTCCAGCACACGAATTTGTGACTCTCCGTCATGGTTCGGAATATCTTAATCAATCAAACTTCAGCCACTTGACACTCAAAGCTGAAATTGGAGGCAATGAGGTTGAATCGAAAATCAAAATATACCGAGGGAGAAATGAAGGTAACATTGGCTGTACACGTACCGGAAATGCGATACTCGGTGCAGCAGTTACAACCTCCTCCAGTCTTTTTTCTATTTACGTTCCTGGACTTGCTGGTATTCCACGCCAAGAAGAGTACAGAACTGAAAGCGTTATCCGACGTGGTATTGCTGGTGGCGATGCGAATTTATACCTCAGAAATGTTCTTTTTTTAATCTCCAAGAAAAAAAGACTAACCCAGTTGGTCGAACTGATGCAATCAGTGTTTCCACGTTTTTGGTTGTCTGTTTCCTTTAACGAGCGAGAAGATGTCTATATATCCGTTACCGTGTCTTTGACTGGGCCGTATGGGAGTAAATGGCCCTTGGAGTTATCGGGAACGGGAGTATTACAGGCGCTACAGATATTTTCATACGTAACTCTTTTTGAGCCGTCGCTTCTTTTGCTTGACGAACCAGACGCTCATCTTCATCCCGACAATCAAGGTTTACTAGCGTCAACTGTGTTGACAATCTCACTACAAACAAAAACGCAAGTAATCCTGTCGACACACAGTCGACATTTAGTTGAAGCTCTTTATGACGAAGCTAATTTTATATGGTTAAAAGAAGGGAGAGTCATTGACCAAGGTATTGGTCTGGATAGACTACCACTCCTTCTCGATTTGGGAGCACTTGATACCTTCGATAAACTTCGAGGAGGAGAAATTAACTGGGTGGTGCTAACAGAAGATAGCAAACTCGCTTTAGTGAAAACTCTTCTGGAAAGCTCTGGCTTTGATCTAAATACAGTTGCTATTTATAGCTACAAAACCTCAACAAATATTCAATCTGCACTTGCTTTGTGTGGATTTATTAAAGACGTGGTGCCCATGACGCATGTCATAATTCATCGAGATCGCGACTTCATGACCGATCAAGAAGTTAAACTCGTTCAAAAAAACATAATTGAGGCTGATGCAATTCCATTCATTACATTACACAGTGACCTGGAAGGATATTTTTTAGATTTAGCGCATCTCGCGATGCTTCTCGACAAAGACGAAACTGAAATTAAAGAGTGGCTAGATCAGTTAGCGGCTTCTATTCATAATAAACTTCAACACAGTTATACGAGAAAACGTGACCAGATAAAGCAATCGCTCTACCGCAAAAACCCAGACGAATGCCCTGAAACAATTGACCTAATCGGTGATGATATACCTCTAGATCCATCAAAACGCCTTGGGAAAACAATGCTCAAACTTGTTCGGTCATCAATGAATGGAATGTTCGGAAAAAACGTGAACCCAATGGCACCTTCGGATGCGTTGAAATGCATCGAATTACAACAAATTTTTGAAGAATATACAGAATAATCGCGAACGATGTGATGTGCACCACTTTTTCAGCACATCCGACAAAACCCCTCAAGGCAAATAAAAACATCACGGACGAGGTGCACACCTCGTCCGCACAAAACTATCCAATAACTTCCAAACCGCCCATATAAGGACGCAATGCATCAGGAATATGGATGCGTCCTTCTGCATCCTGATAATTTTCCATCACCGCAATCAGGGTTCTGCCCGCCGCCAGACCGGAGCCGTTCAGGGTATGCGCCAACTCGGGTTTGCCGGTTTCCGGGTTACGCCAGCGCGCTTGCAGACGACGCGCCTGAAAGTCTTTGAAGTTGCTGCACGATGATATTTCCCGATAAGCGCCCTGCCCCGGCAGCCAGACTTCCAGGTCGTAGGTCTTGGTCGATGAAAAGCCGGTATCCCCTGCACATAACAACATCTTGCGGTAAGGCAGGTTTAGTATTTTTAAAATCGCTTCCGCGTGACCGGTTAACTGCTCATGAGCCGCCGCCGAATCTTCCGGCTTTACGATTTGCACGATCTCGACTTTTTCAAACTGATGCTGACGGATCATGCCTCGCACGTCGCGGCCGTATGCGCCAGCCTCGCTACGGAAACAGGGGCTGTGGCAGACGAATTTAAGCGGCAGGTCTTTGGCGTCGATGATCACGTCCCTGACGATGTTGGTAACCGGCACTTCGGCGGTGGGAATCAGGTATAAAGCAGGATCATCGTTGGCCTTGAACAAATCGGCTTCAAACTTGGGCAACTGGCCGGTGCCGCGCAAGCTGTCGGCATTGACCAGGAAAGGCACGTAAGTTTCGATGTAACCGTGTTCGGTGGTATGCGTATCGAGCATCAGCTGGATAATGGCCCGTTGCAAGCGCGCCAGCGGCCCGTTTAACACCACAAACCTTGCGCTGGCGATTTTGGCGCCCAGCTCGAAATCCATGCCTATCTTTGCGCCTAAATCGACATGGTCTTTGGGCTCAAAATCGAAACTAGGAATTTCGCCCCAGCGGCTGATTTCGAGATTGTCGTCTTCGCTCTTGCCGTTCGGCACGCTCTCATCAAGGAGGTTGGGAATGCCTTCCATCAAGGCGGTCATTTTTGCCTGAATGTCGGACAATTCGGTTTCCGCGGCTTTCAGCTCGTCGCCCAAATGCTGAACCTGATCCAACAGCGGCTGTACGTCTTCGCCTTTGGCTTTGGCGATGCCGATGGCTTTAGAGCTGCTGTTGCGTTCGTTCTGTAATTCCTGGGTTTTAACCTGGATGTCTTTGCGCCGGGCTTCCAGCTCGGAATAATACTCAGGGTTAAAATCGAATGAACGCCTGTTGAGTTGTTCCTTAACAAAATCAAGCTCGGTTCTGAATAAGCGGGGATCTAACATGATTGCGTAGTTACCTTTAATAAAATTGTGTAGTTGACTTCGCGCCGCTGGAGCGGCGCAGACTGCATTCCCACGCCGGAGCGTGGGAACGATAATCCCCCCCCTAGCCCCCCCTTTTTCAAAGGGGGGGGGCTAGGGGGGCTGTGTGTGGACTATGCTGCTGAGCTAATTGGCCTCCCCCTTTGTAAAAGGGGGACTGAGGGGGATTATATCTGCCTGCCCACCAGCAAGCCCATCCAAATCACCGAAATACAAATCAAGCTGTTGCCGACAAACGTACCCAGCATTAAATTCAAATGGGCGTCGAATGAAAACCCATGCTCTACCAAAAACAGCAATAGATATAAACCGGACAGGGTTAGAAAAATACCTACCATAACCACCGTCAGTACGACACGGTATTCCACGGCTAGCGCCACTTTGTGCAATAAAATAGTCGCGATGATGCTGATCAAAAAAGCGCCTATCGCGTTGATGGTCATCAACGCATAAGGAATCATGCCGCCCGACCATTGGATAACGCCGTCAGAATAATAAAACAAGCCTCTGCCGCACAGCAATCCGAGCCAGATCGCAAATATGCAGGCCATAACGCTGGTGAATATATTCAGCGCCGCTTTGGTTAAATTGCCCTGCTCTATCAGGTAAAACGTTTCCAGCGAAAACGTGGAGAAAGTAGTAAACGCCCCGATAAAGCCGATTAATATGGCCGCCCTGTATTCGAAGGTGATGGTGAGGCGTTGCTGCATCAACGATTCGGTCAGCAAGCCGAGCATAAACGAACCGAGCACGTTGACGACTAAGGTGCCATACGGAAAGCCGCGCCCCAGCCACTGGTAAATGCCCGAGGACACCAAGAACCGAATCACCGCCCCGAACGATCCGCCCAGCGCAACCGCAAGAATTTGATTCATAGGCTAGAACCTGATGAAGTGCTCGCGGTAATAACGCAGCTCTTCGATAGATTCGATAATATCGTCCAGGGCCTGATGCGTGGACGCTTTTTTAAAGCCCTCTTTTACCTGCGGCGCCCATCTGGCGGCCAGCTCTTTAACCGTTGAAACATCGATATTGCGATAATGGAAATATGCTTCCAGTTTGGGCATGTAGCGGTACAAAAAGCGCCTGTCCTGGCCGATGCTGTTTCCGCAGATCGGCGAGGTGTTTTCCGGCACCCATTGCTTTAAAAATTCAATCGTTTGCCGTTCCGCTTCCTCTGCATCGATAGTGGAAGCCTTGACTCGTGCGATTAGGCCGGATTGTCCGTGGTGATGCTGATTCCACTCGTCCATTGCCCCCAATGCCGCATCGGACTGATGCACGGCCAGCACCGGACCTTGGGCCAGAATATTCAAGTCTTTATCGGTAATGATCGTAGCAATCTCGATAATCAAATCGTTGTCAGGATCCAGCCCGGTCATTTCGAGGTCTATCCAGATAAGGTGCGATGGGTCCTGCGCCATTTGTCGATTCCATTGTATATAAGGGGGCGGTTAGTGTAGCATTGGCTAATCTGTACGTCTAACTCTTAAACATTGAAGAATCCCGCTTATGAATAGCTTTACGATCGTCTTTTTAATCGCGCTAACCCTTTCTTTTTCTGTCCAGTTTTGGCTGGCTAAGCGACACGCCGGTTACGTTGCCAAGCACCGCGACGCCGTGCCTGAAGCTTTCAAAAACACTGTCTCGCTGGAAGCCCACCAAAAAGCGGCCGACTACACATTGGAAAAAAGCAAGCTGGGCGATATAGACAGCATCATCGGCGTTATCCTGCTGTTAGCCATGACCCTCGGCGGCGGCATCAATTTCGCTTTCGAATTTTGGGCGGCAACAATCACCAGCCCATTGATTGCAGGCTTGGCCGCTGTTGCCAGCATTTTCCTGGTCATGACGCTGGTTGAAATCCCCACCAGCGTCTACCAAACGTTCGTGATTGAAGAAAAATACGGTTTTAACAAAAGCACCCCGCAACAATTCATCAAGGACCAACTGCTGCAACTGGTTTTGGTCACCGCTATCGGCATGCCTTTGCTGGCTTTAATCCTGTGGGTCATGGACAGCATCGGTTCGCTGTGGTGGTTATGGGCCTGGGGCATATTGATGGGCTTTGCGCTGCTGATGAGCTGGCTCTTCCCTACCGTGATCGCGCCGTTGTTCAATAAATTCACCCCGATGGAAGAAGGCTCGCTAAAAGACCGGATTCAGGGCTTGCTTGCCCGTTGCGGCTTTAGCAGCCAGGGCATATTCATCATGGACGGCTCCAAGCGCTCGGGCCACGGTAACGCCTACTTCACCGGCCTCGGCAGCAACAAGCGCATCGTGTTTTTCGATACCTTGATCAACTCATTGGAGGATGAAGAACTGGAAGCGATACTGGCTCACGAACTGGGACATTTCAAGTGCAAACACACGATCAAGATGCTGGTTGCCAATGCCGTTATGACCCTGATCAGTTTTGCGATTTTAGGCTGGCTGATCGACCAGCAATGGTTCTACAACGGGCTGGGCGTGGAACAACCCTCGCATGCCGCCGCCCTGTTGTTATTCATGCTGGTGTCCTCATCGTTTACCTTTTTCATGCAGCCGATCAGCGCCTATTTTCAACGCAAATTTGAATTTGAAGCCGATGATTTCGCGTCAAACCACGCCAAAGCCGAAAAACTGGTCAGCGCCTTGGTCAAGCTGTTTGAAGAAAACGCCAGCACCTTGACGCCGGACCCGTTGTACTCGGCGTTTCATTACAGCCACCCGCCAGCGGCTATTCGTATTGCAAATTTAGAATCCAAAATACGCCCCGCGTGATGGCTGAGTTAATTGAAGGACTGGTCATCTCCCATTTAGGCCAAGGCATTGCTGTTGAACATGACGATAAGATTGTGCTTTGCCAAACCCTGCGACGGCTTGAAACCGTCGCAGTCGGCGATCGGGTTTTATGGACGCAATCCTCGCCCGACCAAGGCCGTATAGAACAAATCCTGCCCCGGCGCTCGTTATTAATGCGCCCGTCCAGAAACGGCAAGGTTCGCCCGGTTGCCGCCAATATCGACACCGTTTTTGTCGTCTTTGCGGTCGAGCCTTACTGCGATTTTTTGCTGATCGACCAATACTTGGCGATTTGCGAGAACCGCAATATCGATGCGGCGCTGGTGCTGAATAAAACCGATCTGGCTCAATCGGCCGGTATTGAACAGGAACTGCTGGACTATACCAACCTGAGCTACGCACTGTACCGGGTCAGCGCCACAGCGGCATCGGGACTGGATGAACTAAAGCGGGCTTTAAAAGATCAAGTCAGCATTTTGGCCGGGCAATCCGGCGTCGGTAAGTCATCGTTAACCAATGCGATCATTCCCGACAAGGAACTGAAAACCAACACCATCTCGGAAACTACCAAACACGGTCGGCATACCACCACGGCGGCAACGCTGTATCACATGAATGAAGGCGGCGATTTGATCGACAGTCCCGGCGTTGCCATTTTCGGGCTGGCCGGTCTTTCCGAACCACAACTGGCTTACGGCTACCGCGAATTTCAGCCGCTAATCGATAAATGCCAGTTCAAGAACTGCCGTCATTTGGTTGATAAGGGATGTGCGGTGCGCGTGGCTGCGGAAAACGGCGATATTTCAATGACGCGGTATCAGCGGTTTTTAAAGCTTAGAGAGAAGATGCCGACAGCGCATACCTGATAAAAATTCGCCAAGAAGAATGACTCGCAGGCGGGAACTTGCTGTAACCAATAAGCCACCTCTGTTGAGATAAAGAAGTTGTATCCCTTTGACTGTAAAAATAATAAGATGTTGATTCTGTTGGTTTACTCTTTATTATCAATAAGGTGGAAATATGACTACATCATTACTCGCTGGACCTATTTTACGACGCGCCACACCAAACCGTGTTTGCGTGTGGTTTGCTACCACTGAGCCGGCTCACTTAACACTGCAAGTTATTTCAAAAAATGGCACCGTGCTGGGCGAAAGCACTCAAAATGATTATTGCCGATTAGGTCAAAATCTATTTGTGTACTTGGCACAGGCTCGCTGCAATGACCCTGAGCATCCCTATCCGGCGGATACTTTTCTTTATTACCGGCTTGTTGATACTGACACTGCCAAGCCTTTGGACTTATCGGCATTAACTTACGATAAATCAACGCCGCACCCAAAATTTTTTATTCCCGATGCATTGCGGCAGCTGTTACACGGCAGTTGTCGTAAACCGCATGGCGGTAGGAACAGCCCCGATGCACTGAGTTATGGCGATAGCTTATTAGAATCAACGCATGACGATTTGGCTAACCGCCCCGCCGTGTTGCTGCTGACGGGCGATCAAATTTATGCAGACGATGTTTCCATTTCCGTGCTGGCGATGTTGAAAGAAAAAGCCGCCGCACTCATAGGGAGACCTGAATTACTGCCCTATGACAAAGACTCTAAGGGACAAATAATCCATCAAGATTCACAAAACATTCCTGCACATGGACGAAAAAGTTTCCTCAAAGCGTATAAATCCGGCTTTACTTCCGAAAAATCCGAAAATCATTTGCTGAGCTTTGGCGAATTCGCCGCCATGTATATTTACGTTTTTGGTAATGCTGAAGATTGGAGTCCTGCAAGCACTTGGGCATCATTGGCCCCACAATTCACTACAGGCACTAAAGAAGCCAAAAAAGCCGAACAGGCATTTACCGAACAACAAACTGCCGTTGGTATCTTCCAGTCAACACTCCCCAATGTGCGCAGGCTGCTGGCAAATATCCCTACTTACATGATATTTGATGATCATGATGTCACTGATGATTGGAATATTACCAATACGTGGTACGACGAAGTTCGCAGCTCACCGTTAGGGCAACGTATTGTTGCCAATGCGCTGGCTGCATATTGGGCGTTCCAGGGCTGGGGTAATGATGCCGATAATTTCGATAAAGACTTACAGCTAACAATCAGTCAATATTTGCTGGATGCTACAAATAGCCCGGACATCAACGAGCGTTATGACTTACATACCTGGAAACATAGGGGCTGGGGTTTTTCGGTGCCTACCAATCCGCCTATTATCGCCATTGATTCACGTACACAGCGGATGCCGACTTTGGATAGTTATTTACCCGTGTTACTGGATCGCTATGCCCGCGACTGGCTGCGCGTGGAATGGGCGAAACTGAAAACAGGTCAAATCATTTCCACTGATACTTGCCCTATTTTTATTGCTACCACGCCCGTGCAGGGATTTTTTGCGTTAGAGGGCTTACAAAAAATCGCTTACTGGCTTATTTCATATTTAGAAGGCTACAAGTACATAAAAATATTTGAGGAAATAATCAGTGAACAAGGTTATTTCACAAAGAAAATCATTGCCTTCGTCGATATGGAAGCCTGGACATCTAACAAGCAGAGTTTTCTAACGTTAATGGATTGTTTAAGCCAGGACATACTGATTAAACAATGCGTTTTTCTTTCAGGAGATGTGCACTATTCCTTCAGTGCAATGGGAAAGTACATTGATGCACAAGGAGTAAACAAATTGCATTGTTATCAATTAGTCAGCTCTTCCTTGAAAAACATCCCCGCCGACAAACAACTTCGGGGTATAGAAACCGCCAGCCAATTTGGTAACGGCAGCACTAAACATGCTAATAAGCTTAAGGAACTGTTTCCTTGGCTACCTATTGCTTCATGGGAAAACTGGGTGCATCTGCTCTTACCCACAAACTCAAAACAACGCGTTCATCCTGAATGTAATTTAGGTTTGGTGAAATTCGAGAACGGAAAGCCCGCACAGCATACTTTGCTAAACAGCGAACAAATTGTGTATTCCTTGCCTGATTGTAAGACCTTCACAATGCCCTAACGATGGGCTATAGAGCATTTTGCCGAATCCTTCAGACGCTCCCTCGCCGGCGTGAAGGAACGAGATAAAGATTATCTGTGGCAAACAAAGTCATATCTACTTACAATACACGGTTTTGTTAGTCTTTTCGGCAACCTTTTAAGTACAGATAAAGCCATTTTTCAGGCGGCCTGTATGAACAAACGATCTAATCAAACACGAGAACTATGGAACAACACAATCTTACCCTAGGCATCCCCGGCTTTAACTACCCCGATTTATACGATTCTGCGCGTCTGAAAGATTTGCTGGATGTGTTTGATGCTTCGGTTGAACGCCATGATTCGCAGCTGCACAATGAGTTCAAGGCTTACCGCCAGAATCAGGGTGAAGGTTTGTCACCGGAGGCTATTTCCGATCTGTTGGTGCGCATGGGGCCTTATGTCGGTCAGTTTGTCGCCAGGATTTTTAATGTTTCCGAGCAACATCAGGCGCAAGGCGCAAAAATCAAGGACGAGATTGATACCATTTTTACCTTTAAAAATGAAATCGTCGATAAGCTGGCTTTCTTCTTTAAAGGCCAGAATGCCGATGATTGGGCTATTCCCGCCGTCCTGAACCGCTTTGACCTGCTGGTCGACGCGGGTTTCCCCGAAGCCAATCAGGACGATGACCCAGAACATCGCGTTGCGCGGGTCGGCGCCGTTATTGGACTGTTGTACAGCCATTACAAACTGATTGCCAAAGGCAAAGACAGCGATTACGAAAATGCCGATTTGGTCGCAGAGGCCTTGCGCGCCAAACTCGCCGCACACCAAGAAGCGGCAAGCGAATTTAACGACATCATCAGCTTGCAAGATCCCGCCGAATTCATCAATGGCCTGATGGACATCGTGCTGCGCTGGAGCTTTGTCGCCCAACAGGATAACGATGTAGTTGCTAACTGGCCGAGTTTTAAACTCCCGGAAAAACGCGATTTCGACCATCTGGTCGAGCATGAACTGGTCGATCGCGGCGAATTTAAGGCGTGGATGGGCGAGCAGGAACACCGTCGTCGTCGGGATGGCTTCAAGCTAACCGACCCGCGTTTCAATGAACGCCAGGTATTGTCCGAAGTTAATCATTGCATTTACTGTCACGAGCGCGATACCGATTCATGCTCCAAGGGCATGCGCAACAAAAAAACCAATACTTTCAAGGTTGACCCGCTGGGCGTGACCACCATCGGTTGCCCACTGGATGAAAAAATTTCGGAAATGCATCTGGTTAAACGCGGCGGCGACAATATCGGCGCGTTGGCGATTATTGCCATCGACAACCCGATGTGCCCGGGCACCGGGCATCGTATTTGCAACGAGTGCATGAAAGGTTGTATCTATCAAAAAACCGATCCCGTCGATATTCCGCAAATTGAAACCAGCGTACTGACCGACGTATTGTTCATGCCCTACGGCTTTGAAATATACAGCTTACTGACCCGCTGGAATCCGCTAAACGTAAAACGTCCGTACATGCTGCCTTACAACGGCAAAAATGCGCTGGTGGTCGGCTTAGGTCCCGCCGGTTACACGATGAGCCATTACTTGTTAAACGAAGGCTTTGGCGTTGCCGGTATCGACGGCTTAAAACTGGAACCGTTACCGGTGGAACTGACCGGCGACAGCAACAACCTGCCTGCGCCGATTGTCAACTTTCAAGACCTTTACGAAGATTTGGATAAACGCATCCTGGCCGGTTTCGGCGGCGTGGCCGAATACGGCATTACCGTGCGCTGGGACAAGAACTTCCTGAAAGTCATTTACCTGACCTTGCAACGCCGCGAAGCGTTTCGCTCTTACGGCGGCGTGCGTTTTGGCGGCACGATTACCATTGAAGACGCGTGGAGCATGGGCTTCGACCATATCTGTATCGCCTCGGGCGCCGGTAAGCCGACGGTTATCGACATGAAAAACAACCTGATGCGCGGCATACGCAAAGCTTCGGATTTCCTGATGGCGTTGCAGTTAACCGGAGCCGCCAAGGCTTCTTCGCTGGCAAACTTGCAGGTGCGTTTGCCTGCCGGCGTTATCGGCGGCGGCTTGACCGCCATGGATACCGCAACCGAATTGATGGCGTATTATCCGGTACAGGTCGAAAAAATCCTGCATCGTTATGAAACGCTGGTTAACGTCTATGGCGAGCAATCCGTTCGCGGCCGTTACGACCAGGAAGAAACCATCATACTCGATGAATTCCTGGCGCACGGCAAAGCCATACACGCAGAACGTCAACGTGCCGAAGCGGAAGGCGAACAACCGGATTTCCAACCGCTGGTCGAAGCGTGGGGCGGCGTCACACTGTTTTATCGCAAAGGCATTAACGATGCGCCCGCGTATCGCCAAAACCACGAAGAAATTGCCAAAGCGCTGGAAGAAGGCATCGCCTTGGCCGAAGGCATGAGCCCGCTCGGCGCTCAAGCCGACGAATACGGACATTTAAATGCCGTTGAGTTTGAAAAGCTGGTGCTTGAAGAAGGCCGCTGGAGCAACTCAGGACAGACCGTCAATGTGCCGTTACGCAGCTTATACGTTGCGGCAGGTACATCGCCGAACACCATTTATCAAAGCGAATATCCTGACACCTTTGTGATGGATAAATGGTTTTTCCAGCGCTATCAGCCCGAATGGACCAACGACTCGGTCGAATTGGTGCCGATGCACGATGAAGCCATGCCCAAGCTCGGCAAACCCGCGCCGCTGACGTCTTACCAAAAAGACGGCAAGTTCATCAGTTTTTACGGCGACAACCATCCCGTTTATGCAGGCAACGTGGTTAAAGCCATGGCCAGCGCCAAAAACGGCTACCCTCACGTGGTCAAACTGTTCGAGCAGGAATTGGCAAGATTAAATCCAGCGCAACAGCCGGAACGCGATGCAGCGTTAAAAGCCTTGTTTGCCCAACTGGATGAATCGTTTAAAGCCACTATCGTGTCCATCAACCGCCTGACGCCAACGATTATCGAAGTCGTGGTCAAAGCTCCGATGGCGGCGGAAAAATTCCACCCAGGACAATTTTACCGCGTACAAAACTACGAAGCCTTCGCGCCTGTCGTCGAAGGCACAGTGCTGGCAGCCGAAGGTTTGGCGCTAACCGGCGCGGAAGTCGATAAGGAAAAAGGCACCATCTCGCTGATCGCACTGGAAATGGGTTCATCCTCGCGTCTGTGCGCAACCTGGAAAGTCGGCGATCCGTTGGTAATCATGGGCGTAACCGGCACCCCGACCGACATACCGACCGGAAAAACCGTGCTGTTGCTCGGCGGCGGACTGGGCAATGCGGTACTGTTTTCTATCGGTAAGGCATTAAGAGCAGCGGGCAATAAAGTAATTTATTTTGCCGGTTATAAATACGCGCAAGACCGTTTTAAAGTCGAGGATGTTGAAGCAGCCGCAGACATTATCATCTGGTCGGTCGATAAAGGCGAAGGCGTCACCGCCATTGCCCCAACACGCCCGCAAGACAAAACTTTTGTCGGCAATATCCTCGAGTGTATGTTGGCTTACGCCCAAGGCGAGTTAGGCGAGCAGCCTATTTCGCTTAGCGATGTCGACCACCTGATCGTGATCGGCTCGGATCGCATGATGGCCGCGGTAAAAAGCGCGCGCTTCGATGTATTGAAACCTTACTTAAACAAAGCGCATCACGCGATCGGCTCCATCAACTCGCCGATGCAATGCATGATGAAAGGCATTTGCGCCCAGTGTTTATGCAAACATATCGATGCAGATACGGGTAAGGAATACTTTGTGTATTCTTGCTATGATCAGGATCAGGACCTGGATAAGGTTGATTTTCCGCATCTGAATGCAAGGTTGCGGCAAAATACCGTGCAGGAAAAGCTGTCTAATCTTTGGCTGAGCTATTTACTGGAAAAACAGTAATTGAATTAAAGACAATATCAATACCTACAAGAGTAAATATTGGTTTAACAGTTGCGTAACAAAAATCTGTTGGTATAATAGCCAGCTCGAAGTTGCATAAGCTTCAGGCGCGTAGCTCAGTTGGTTAGAGCACCACCTTGACATGGTGGGGGTCGGTGGTTCGAGTCCACTCGTGCCTACCAAACATTTAAAGCACTGCACCGCAGTGCTTTTTTTATTGTAGACACTAGACACAGATAAAAAATGCCGGTAATTACCCTTCCCGATGGTTCCAAGCGAGAGTACGAGCAAACTGTAACAGTGATGGATGTTGCGCTGTCTATCGGATCGGGATTAGCCAAGGCAACCTTGGCAGGCAAAGTTAACGGCACTCTGGTCGATGCCAGTACCCCAATCGATCAGGACGCAACGCTGCAACTGATTACCGCAAAGGATGAAGACGGCATCACCGTTATTCGTCATTCAACTGCACATCTATTGGCTCAGGCCGTCAAACAGTTATTCCCTTCAGCGCAAGTAACTATCGGGCCGGTTATCGAAAACGGCTTTTTTTACGATTTTGCCTACGAAAGACCTTTTACACCGGAAGACCTGAGCGCCATTGAAAAAAAGATGGAGCAACTGGTTGCCGAAGATTACCCCATTCATCGCTCGGTGTTATCACGGGATGAGGCGGTCAAGTTTTTCAGGGATCTGGGCGAGGCGTATAAAGCCGAGATTATCGAATCTATTCCGGCTAATGAAGATTTATCTTTATATGAGCAAGGCGGATTTACCGACCTGTGCCGAGGCCCTCATGTGCCCAGCACCAGCAAGTTAAAAGTCTTCAAGCTGATGAAGATTGCCGGCGCTTATTGGCGCGGCAATTCCGACAATGAAATGCTGCAACGCATTTACGGCACGGCATGGGGCGATAAAAAAGACTTGCAAGCTTACTTGCATCGATTGGAAGAAGCGGAAAAGCGCGATCACCGCAAGCTGGCGAAGACACTGGATTTGTTTCATTCTCAGGAAGAAGCTCCCGGAATGGTGTTCTGGCATGAAAAAGGCTGGGTCATCTATCAACAGGTTGAGCAATACATCCGCGAGAAATTAAGGGTAAACGGTTACGGCGAAGTCAAAACGCCGCAGGTCGTGGATCGTTCTTTATGGGAAAGATCAGGGCACTGGGAAAAATTCGGTGACATGATTTTTACCACGCACTCCGAGAATCGCGATTACGCGATCAAACCGATGAACTGCCCTTGCCACGTGCAGATTTATAATCAGGGCCTTAAAAGCTACCGTGATTTGCCTATACGTCTGGCGGAGTTCGGTTCCTGCCATCGCAACGAACCTTCCGGCACCCTGCATGGCTTGATGCGGGTCAGGAACTTTGTTCAGGATGATGCGCACATCTTCTGCACCGAAGGCCAGATTCAGGACGAAGTGTCGACCTTTATCGATATGCTGTTCGATGTTTACAAAGATTTTGGCTTTGAAGAAGTTATCATTAAATTGTCTACCCGCCCTGCAAATAGAGTCGGTGACGATTCGGTCTGGGATAAGGCGGAAAATGCCCTGGAACTGGCGCTTAACACCAAAGGGTTGAAATGGGATTTACAACCCGGCGAAGGCGCTTTTTACGGTCCTAAAATCGAATTCTCATTAAAAGACTGCATCGGACGGGTCTGGCAATGCGGCACGATTCAAGTGGATTTTTCGATGCCGGGTCGCCTGGACGCAACTTATATTGCCGAAGACGGATCACGACAAGTGCCGGTCATGCTGCACAGGGCGATACTCGGATCACTGGAACGCTTTATCGGCATTTTAATCGAACAACACGCGGGAACCTTCCCGCTCTGGCTGTCGCCAGTGCAGGTGGTCGTGCTTAATATCACCGACCGACATGCCGAATATGCCGCGCAAATTATGCTAGACCTTGAAAAACAAGGCATCAGGGTAAAAATTGACTTGAGAAATGAGAAGATCGGGTTTAAAATCCGCGAGCATTCCATGCAGCGAGTACCGTATCTTGTCATTATCGGTGACAAAGAATTAGAACAACAAAGCATTACGGTACGTACGCAAAAAGGTGATGACTTAGGTAGCCTGTCGATCCATGAATTTACCGAACGGTTGAAACAAGAGATTACAGGTAGACAATGAATGATTTTGGAGGATTAAGATATCGCTGCTAAAAAAGACGAAACGCGCCTGAATGACGCTATCACCGCAAGACGGGTGAGAGTTACAGGTGCAGATGGTGAGGCGTTAGGGATTATCTCGTTAGATGAAGCCAAACAGATTGCTTACGCTGCAGACTTGGATTTAGTGGAAATATCGCCGAATGCGGATCCTCCGGTTTGCAAGGTGATGAACTACGGCAAATACCAGTTTGAGTTAAACAAAAAACTGGCCGTCGCCAAAAAGAAACAAAAGCAGGTTCAAGTCAAGGAAATCAAATTCAGGCCTGGAACTGACGAAGGGGATTATCAAGTTAAATTAAGAAGCTTAACCAAGTTCCTTAATGATGGCGATAAAACCAAAATCACCCTACGTTACCGTGGACGCGAAATGGCTCATCGGGAAATCGGTGTTGATCTGTTGAAACGGATAGAAAAAGATTTGGAAGAGATCGCAATCGTCGAGCAATTTCCTAAAATGGAAGGCCGCCAAATGGTTATGGTTATGGCGCCGAAAAAGAAAAAATAATTGCATAAACGATCGCAACAAAAATCATAGAGACGCTGCATTGCATCATCTCTACAGCGGCATAGGATGAGCCGCTAAGTATCATGCAAATGATGCCGTTAATTCTTCAGGGCCATGCATTTTGCCTTGCTGGGTTACAACTCAGGGACTTAAATTTTAATTAATTGGAGCAAACAAATGCCAAAGATCAAGACTAACCGTGGAGCTGCCAAGCGTTTCAGACGCACAGGCAACGGCGGTTTTAAATGTGGCCAGTCCCACAGACGTCATATCCTGACTAAAAAATCGACTAAGAGAAAAAGACAGTTACGCTCGCCGGCAACTATTCATCCGTCAGATGTGCGCATGGCTGCACGTATGATGCCGTACAGTTAATCTAAGGAAATAAATCATGCCTAGAGTTAAACGCGGCGTAACAGCCAGAGCAAGACATAAAAAAGTATTAAAGCAAGCGAAAGGTTACTACGGCGCACGAAGCCGGGTTTATCGCGTTGCCAAACAAGCGGTAATCAAAGCGGGTCAGTATGCGTACCGTGACCGCAAGCAGAAAAAACGTCAATTCCGCGCTTTGTGGATCGTCCGTATCAATGCGGCGGCCCGTCTAAGCGGAATGTCATACAGTCGCTTCATCAATGGCTTAACTAAAGCCAATGTTAAGATTGACCGTAAGGTTCTAGCTGACATTGCAGTTCGCGACATTGCCGCATTTGCGGAAATTGCGAAAATTGCAAAGGAACATCAAAGTAAACCTTAAGGAACGATCCGGATTTTAGTTATCTGAAATCCTGCTATCCACCCCTCCTCTTTCCGAGGAGGGGTGGAATTAGGGCTTTAAGCCTTTCCCCTTAATAAACATCCCCACCACCCACACACAGCGAGCTAAACCGTGTCCGCTACCCTAGAAGAAATTCTCGCGCAGGCATTACAGCAGCTTCGCGACGCACAAGACCTTAACCAACTCGACCTGGTTCGTGTTCACTATCTCGGCAAAAAGGGTTTATTTACCCTCCAGATGAAAGAACTCGGCGCGCTCGGTCCAGAGCAAAGACGCGCTGCCGGTCAAGTCATCAACCAGGCCAAAGATCAATTTCAACAGCAACTGGAAGCCAAAAAAGGTCTGCTCCAAAATGCCGCATTAGAAGCCAGGCTAGCCAGCGAAGGCATCGACGTTACCCAACCGGGAAGAGGTCAAACTGTTGCGGGCTTGCATCCGGTCACTACCACATTGCGCCGAATCTCCAAGATTTTTGCCAGCGTCGGCTTTCAAGTCGTTGAAGGGCCTGAAATCGAAGACGATTATCATAATTTCGAGGCACTGAATATTCCCGCGCATCACCCGGCCAGGGCGATGCATGACACATTTTATTTTGATGCCCACACCGTATTAAGAACCCATACCTCACCGGTACAAATCCGGGTTATGGAATCTGAAAAGCCGCCGTTAAAAGTGATTGCGCCGGGTCGCGTGTATCGTTGCGATTCTGACATCACCCACACGCCGATGTTCCATCAGGTCGAAGGCTTTCTGGTCGATACCGACGTCAGCTTTGCCGACTTAAAAGGCGTGGTTTACGAATTCCTGCGCGCCTTTTTTGAAAAAGACATCCAGGTGCGCTTTAGACCGTCGTATTTCCCGTTTACCGAACCATCCGCTGAAGTCGATATTGAATGCGTGATGTGCGGCGGCCAAGGCTGTCGCGTATGCAGCCATACCGGCTGGCTGGAAGTGATGGGCTGCGGCATGATACATCCCGAAGTTTTCAAAGCAGTTAATATCGACAGCGAAACTTATAGCGGCTTTGCGTTTGGCATGGGCGTGGAGCGCCTCGCGATGTTACGTTACGGCATTAACGATTTGAGATTATTTTTTGAAAATGATCTTAAATTTTTGGAACAATTTAAATAAGTCGTCGTTACACGGGAAAACTTGAGTCATGCAAATTAGTGAAGCCTGGTTAAGAGAATATGTCAATCCAGCAATAACAACAGAACAACTGGTCGAGCAATTGACCATGGCGGGCCTTGAGGTCGATTCAGTGACGCCTGCGGCTGCAGTATTCAGCGGCGTTGTCGTCGGTGAAGTCGTCGCCATGGAGCAACATCCCGATGCCGACCGACTGAAAGTTTGCCAGGTCGCGGTAGGCGAAGCGGAACCGTTGCAAATCGTCTGCGGCGCCAGCAATGTTCGGGTCGGACTGAGAATCCCTGCGGCATTGATCGGGGCGGTATTACCGGGCGATTTTAAGATCAAAAAATCCAAACTCCGCGGCGTAGAATCCTACGGCATGTTGTGCTCTGAAAAAGAGCTAGGGTTGGCTGCCGATGCCAATGGCTTAATGGAACTGGCAGCCGATGCCCCGGTAGGCGTTGATATACGCGACTACCTGTCGCTCAACGACAACATCATCGAAGTCGACTTGACCCCCAACAGAGCCGATTGCCTCAGCGTTGAAGGCATAGCGCGCGAAGTAGCGGTACTGAACAAAATGGACTGGTCGGCCACTCAAGTTGAAAAATCCGCAGTCAGCCATGCCGACACCCTGATCGTCTCCGTCGAGGCTACCGATGCTTGTCCGCGTTATTTGGGCCGATTGATTAAAGGCGTAAACCCTAAAGCCGAAACCCCGCTATGGATGCAGGAACGTTTGCGCCGCTCGGGCGTCAGAAGTTTGAGTGCCGTGGTCGATGTCACCAATTACGTGCTGATCGAATTAGGTCAACCGCTACACGCCTTCGATGCCGCTAAATTATCCGGCAGTATTAATGTGCGCTATGCAAAAACCGATGAAAGCATTGTCCTATTAAACGGCCAAACCATTAAGCTGGACAACGAAACACTGGTGATCGCCGACGATAATCAAGCGCTGGCATTGGCCGGCGTAATGGGCGGCAGCGAATCCGCAGTCAGCGACGACACCCAAGATGTATTTCTGGAATGCGCGTTTTTCATCCCGCAAAGCATCGCCGGTAAAGCCCGAAACTACGGCTTGCACACCGATTCATCGCACCGTTTTGAACGCGGCGTTGATCCGACTTTGCAAGAACGCGCCATAGAACGCGCGACCCAACTGATTATCGATATTGCTGGCGGCAGCGTCGGCGCAATTACCGAAGTGACAACGGCATCTACCTTGCCGCAACGCTCTGCGGTATTGCTCAGAAAGCTGCGCCTGGAAAAAACACTGAGCATCAACCTTGCCGACGAGCAAGTCGTTGATATTTTTCAACGCCTGGGCATGTCCGTACAAACACAGCCGGATAGCTGGTCGGTGACGCCGCCGGGATGTCGTTTCGACATTGCCATTGAAGCCGATCTGATCGAAGAAGTCGCGCGTATTGTCGGCTACAACAACCTGCCGAACAGCAGTCTGTTAATGCGCTCGGAACTTGGCAAAGCTACCGAAGCCGTGCTGGATTTGGATCGCGTTAAAGACTTACTGGTTGACCGGGGCTATCAGGAAGCGATTACCTATAGTTTTGTCGATGAAGACATACAACAAGTGGTCGCCCCTGACGATGACGTTATCCGGTTAAAAAATCCGATTTCATCCGACTTATCGGTGATGCGCACGACCCTTTGGTGCGGTTTGTTGAAGGCCGCCTTGCATAACACCAATCGTCAGCAAAACAGGGTTCGTTTTTTTGAAACCGGCCTGCGTTTTGTCAATAAAGACGATAACATGCAACAGCAAAAAATGCTGTCCGGCTTGGCCTTGGGTAGCGCCTATTCCGAGCAATGGGGCGTCGCAACCCGCAAAGTTGATTTTTTCGATGTTAAAGCCGACATGCAAGCCCTGTTTTCGTTGACTGGTGCAGCCGTGCAGTTTGTCCAGGCCAAACATCACGCATTGCATCCCGGACAAACGGCTGAAATATTGTCGCAACAAGGCGATAAAATCGGTTGGCTGGGTATGTTGCATCCAACGCTGGAAAAACAATTGGGATTTGATACCCAGGTTTTCCTGTTCGAATTGGATCAGGACCTGTTGCTGAACAAACAAATCCCGAAATTCAAGCCGCTATCAAAGTACCCTTCAGTACGTCGCGATATAGCCTTGATTGTTAAGGAAGAAGTCGCCGTCAGCGAGATAATAAATTGTATTAAAGGTTGTGCGGAACAGACTTTACAAGACATAGTGGTTTTTGATATTTATCGTGGAAAAGGCGTCGAAGAAGGCAGTAAAAGCGTAGCTTTGAGTTTAGTAATACAAGATTTTTCACAAACCCTAACAGATTCTGAAATAGATGCTATATTTAGCGGACTGTTAGAAACATTGACCACAAAAATAAGTGCAAAGCTGAGGGATTAACGATGGCATTAACTAAAGCCGATTTTGCCGAAAGGCTGTTTGACGAGCTTGGCTTAAACAAGCGCGAAGCAAAAGATATGGTCGAAATGTTTTTTGAGGAAATTAAAGGCTCACTGGAACATGGTGAGCAGGTAAAAATTTCCGGTTTTGGAAAATTCGAGCTGCGCGACAAAAGCAGTCGCCCCGGCAGAAACCCAAAAACAGGCGAAGAAATCCCCATAACAGCCCGCCGCGTGGTAACATTCAGATCAGGTCAAAAACTAAAAGCCAGAGTGGAAGCATATGCTGGAGCCGAGTAATAATAATGAGTTGCCGGTCATCCCGGCAAAGCGATATTTCACCATAGGTGAAGTCAGTGAGTTATGCGGCGTAAAGCCTCATGTACTTCGCTACTGGGAACAAGAGTTTACAGAACTTAGCCCGGTAAAAAGACGCGGCAACCGTCGTTATTATCAACGCCATGATGTGCTGATGATCCGGCAAATAAGATCATTACTGTATGAGCAAGGCTACACTATCGGCGGCGCCCGAGCTCATTTGAGCAGTGACGATGCCAAAGAAGATTCGACCCGCACCAAACAGTTGATTCATCAAATGGTTAGCGAACTGGAAGAAATTCTGGAGCTGCTAAAGTAGATTTTTTCATTCAATGCGGCGAAATGTAGTATAATTTGCCGCATTGAATTATTGGGGATTGTGTTCACAATCCTTTCAGCTTTAAATTCTTTATTTCAAACTGTCGGGGCGTAGCGCAGCTTGGTAGCGCACTTGTCTGGGGGACAAGGGGTCGTAGGTTCAAATCCTATCGTCCCGACCAATTGAATCAAAGAGTTATACCATTATCAACACAAAGAATTATCCCGATGTAGTAAGTTTGTCACAACTTGCCTCAAGTCGGAAAGAAGAATTTCCCGCGTACTCTTCAAGATGAGCGCTCGACAAATGAGCATACCGCAAAACCATCGATATATCAGCCCAACCACCCAACTCCTTCAATACGTGAAGAGGAGTACCGCTTTGAACATGCCAAGATGCCCAGGTGTGGCGTAGATCATGCCATCTAAAATCATCAATACCTGCCCTCTTTAACGCCTTGCGAAATGATTTAGTATTACCATCATTAACTACATTACCTTTATACGTAAACACTCGAACATCATGTTTACCAACCTGACTGGCAATTACATCAAGAGCATCATCATTCAACGGAACAGCTATTGCTTTACCCGCCTTAGCTTGATCAGCTAGAACCCACGCACACCTACGTTGAATATCAATCTGCGACCACTGTAAATGAGTTACGTTACTTTCACGTAGACCAGTAGCCAAAGCAAAACGAACCATAAACTTTAAATGCTCGGGAAGCTCTTCAATCAAACGGACTGACTCATCGCGAGTAATCCAACGAACGCGGCCAGCAGGCTCAGGTAAAAAACGAAACCCCGGAACGGAATCTATCCATTCCCAATCATCTTTAGCCCTATTCAATATAGCCCGCAAGATTGATAAAAGTCGATTCACAGTTGAATTACTCACACCATCAGCCAATCTTGCATTTTTTATTAAATCAATCTTGAGCTTGTTAATTTCATCAAGATAAACATCACTTAAATGCTTATCAAGCCAACGCAAATGAACCTTGTCCGTCTCAATGCTTTTTTTATGCCCTTGCTCAGTCAACCAACGAATAACAGCATCCTTCCAAAAATAACGGGGTTTAGCACCCAAATACTTTACCCGCCACGCATCAGCTTTCAACCTATCGTGTAATTCTTGAGCCTCATCCTTTAACTGAGTCCCAGCAGTCTGTTGTATTCGCCGTCCATCTGGAGCGGTGAACTGAATCCACCATGTATCTTTACGCTTGTAGATCGACATTGAATAGTATCCTTTGGTTGATCATCGACTACCGTCAAGGTGTCATTTACAGAAAGCGGGTAACGGCCAGAAACCCAGTCGGCTAGATGCTCACAGACAAAAACCCAACGCTTTCCAGCCTTACGGCCGGGAATCAATCCAAGTTTAGCTTTACGCCTTAAAACTTCAGGATTCATTTTAAGAAAATCCGCTGCTTCATCTATGTCAAAAATCTGCATCAGTTTAATTCCGTTTAAATTAAAAAATGTCTATCTTCACCAATGGCCTGAACGGCCTGTGCATCAGATAGACGTGAAACAGGTTTAAAAAAATTATCGTGAGCTTTCTTTTTTATAGGCTCATTATTTACCCGTACACTATCAACATAGTTTCTCAGACAGTCCACCGAGCAAAAAACAGATTCTTTCCAGATCAAAGCGGTTTTAAGCAAAGTCGTACCAGAGCAAGAAGAGCAAGGCACAATAGAAAAGGGATCACTACTCATTTGACTTTATGCCGAAGACCAAAAGCAACACAAGCAATCGAACAATGATAGTTAAGTTCAGGACGCAACAGCAAAATCGACCGCTTGCCACAAACAACACAAACCATTAATGGAAAGTACGCATCAACCATTTTCATTACGCAGCCCTACCAATCAAACGCCGTTTTTCCAATCCCTCTTTAATCTGCTCCCGCAAATCATCATCATCCTTCCCCCTGCTCCTGTAATACGTTTGAATTTCCGGCCATATATGCAAGTTATGTAACTGGCGCATCACATGCCGTACTGTGCAATCATTACGGCGAGCCATGATTGAAACCAAGTTGCCAATAACGGAAGTGATGTTTCTAGCGATAGGGTCTACTGCTTCTTTTTTTTTGCGCGAAATTTTCACGCCTTGAGCGGGAACATAGAAATGAACATCCTGCATAAGAAGCTGCCAAAAGGGATTGAGATAACCACGGGGATCACCGTCAATCATTAGTCGGTTGCGTTCCAGGGCATAGCGCCAGAGGTCAGTTAAGTGCTCAGCGACTTGGTTAAAGCCCTCAAATTCCAAACCCAAGCCGTGGCCTATTTCACGAATAACGGTATGATGAAGCCTTGCTTCTATCCGGCGTACTGACTGAGTTGAATCATAAGTCCCAAAAGAATAAACACTCCATTCTTCGTTAAAATAATCAACTTTGTCAGATTTGATCATTTCATAGCTCTTATCATAAAGCGCCATTTGTACGGCTATTGGCTTACCGATCAGATAGTTTTTGTCCTGACCTTCCCGGCCATAAGTTGCAACTGCATCCGTAAAGTCTGACAGGTCAAGGGAGGCTATACCGTCATAGGCCCTAATCGTCCTGGAACTGGTTGAAAATTTTTGTATAAAATCAACAGGCAAATTGAATCCTTGATAATCGCAAGCCAAATGAACAGCAACACCCTTTGCTTCCGGCTCTTCTAAGAAAATGCGAGATATACCAACGAAGTCACCGTGCAGATAATCCCAAATTTCCGGGACTGTACGTTGTGAAATAAAATGCGGCGACAGTTCAATTTTTAAATGTGAGCCTTCCTGATCTATCTTGCCGTACCAGCTACCAAACAGAACAACCAACCCAACAGCGTTGTTTTGAAGTTTATACCGGTAACCGCCAGTTTTACCCATCCGGCTAAAATGCCAACGGTCATCATTAACCAAGTCGTTTGCGGTTAACCGGATAAACTCATCTTTATTTTCCACATGTTGCTCAAGCTTAGTAATGAAAGAAGCTTTGGGTACACCATGAAACAACTGTCTTACGGTATCCACTGAAGCGCCAACAATGTTAACGCCCGAAAGATCTATAATTTGATCACCATTAGCAAACAATAAGCCGGACTGATCTTCTTCAGAACCAAGGGAAAGAGATTCAAGGGAAAAGCGTTGGTTAAATTTCATATTTTTCAGCTCTTATAGGCTTCGTGGTGTATTGTTCTGTTACGTGATACAGGGGCGTAACAGCCTTTTTTGTGGTTCTTTACTTCAGCAAGGGGAAGGAAAACTAGATCCCGCGCGTCATGCCGTTCATTCATCAATCCCTCAATCACTCGCTCATTCGGAGTTATTAGCGCGGCACCGGGGGCGGGGCTATACCGTTCCTTCGCCACGGCACCTATTCAAAAATTTTAATGCCCAGGGAACCCGGAAATTTTTTGCAACTCGCTTGTCCCAACCTCAAACAGGCAAAAAGATTTCACCCTAAACATTAAAATTTTTGGCCGCCGTGAACGCTCAGTCAGATACACCCCCGCCCCCGGTGCCGCGTCTAATAACTAACCTCAATCACTCCTTCAATCGGTCAATCTTCATTCACCGCATGACGCGCTGCTTAAACTCACCAGCGACTTTGATAAGTAAAACTATCACCCAAGTTCACCGTTACTGAACCAGGGCATAATGAGCCAGGTCAGTAACGTTCATATCAGCGAGCAGCAAAATTTCTAGAATCTTCAGGATGACGCGTAACGCCTTCACTCCTTTCAATTGGAAACGATGTAACCGGATAGCGCTTATCTCCACGCCTCAACAATAGTCCGTACGGTTTACGCTCGACCACATAGCCGAATGCAACAATCTGGGGAATGTTCAGCCGTTCAAATACTCTATTGGAGGTATCAATAAATTCTATATGCGCCACCATCTTGTTCTTTTTTTTATCCTCAATCAGTGCAACCAAACGAGGCCTATACTCAGTTAAATATTTTTCCAAATAATCTGTGTCTGAAGGTGGTGGCGGTTTAGGTTGCGGGGCTGGTTGTGGCGGTGCTGCCTTGGACTGCTCTTGCTTTTCAGGAGTAGACGGACGAATTTCAGCAGAAGGTGCCGTACTCGCCTTAACTGGCGAACTACGCCCCGATAGGAAGCCGTAGAGATAATACACAGCGACAACCAGCGCAATTAAAAAAAGCGGAATGTAAAACGTAAAAGCCGCAGACTTAAGAACGTTTGTCCGGTCGTCTTTATGAGCATCTATTGAGCTAACGCCTTCAGTATGTGAAGCATACAAACCGAAATTCTTTTTATCATAAGTCCCTTTACCAGACCGCAACTGCACGAATTTACCCGCTTGTTGCTTGTAGGTTGTCCAGGTATATGCGTCAGGTTGCCCGATAGCATCACGTTTGACAAAACGGATCAGGGTATCAATTCGTCTCTTCCACAGCATATGGCAATCACGGGAATCCTGACCCATGCAAATTATGTCTATGCCCCGATGACGATGCTGGGTAACAAATTCAGTTATACCCGGATCAAGAGTCGCCCTGCCAGCCGGAAAGAAATCTTGAAGCTCATCGATAATAACCAGAGAATCGTTCGCAACGTGAACTTGAACATCTTTAACCTGCTCTTTCGTCAATTGGCGCAGTAAATTTTGAATTACGGGTAATGGCAACCCTGTTACTTCAGAAAACTTTTCATGGTTCAAGCCCTCAATATAGGCATAAACCATTCGACCTTTTTGGAGCGCCGGGATAATTTGATTAATGGCCGCTTCGTAGCTTTTACCGGAACCGGCTAGGCCTTCATGGAAGATAATCATAATAGGCCTTTAATAATCATAATTGTTTTCACAACGGCCCAAATGCCCATGCCGCAGACTAATATTTTGAATGCCTCAGGAACCCCACAGCGGTTAACAACATAAATAAGCCCCGGCGAATAAGTTGCTATCGTGTTCCATGCCCATTGGAATTTGTCCGCCAGTTCACCCGCATGAGATACCCCACCGAGGCAGTAAGAACAACTTTCAGCCGCCCAATTCAAAACCCACAAAAGTGCCTCAAATCCCTTCTTTAGTAGCCAAATAGGAACATCAGTAACCCAAAGACGAAGCGAATCAAAAGCATTGGTTATGAAGGTATAAACCGTGTCATAGTAATTATCAATGGTGTCTAAGATTGCTGTAAAAAAGCTTTTCACTGATGCAAAAGCGTCAATGAAAAAGAATATAAACTTGTCGTAATAATTCGATATTGTGTCTATAAGTGCCTGCATATAGCCTCCTATGACTTAAAGCCGGAAATAATAATTTTAAAAACCATAAACACCGCAGAGGCTTGAACAAGTGCGCTAATTATCGGAAAAATAGAGTCCATGAAATCACTGCAAAGAGCGGAAACAGGGATAGCTTGCATATTCATAACCGCCGGAATCGTCCAGATAGGGCAGGTGCCGCCCGGAATAGACACGTTAAAGATTTTCTGGCTAAATCCCATAAGGGGCGAATCCTTTACGCTATTAACATTTGTTTGAAATACCCCCTCATAAGTGTCTGTTGTGGCCTCGTACCATTTGCCTAGGTTTGGATTAGTGTTTTTTCCACGGCCTGTAAATGTACCCATTCCCGCACCCGTGGCAGCACCAGTGCCTTTTGCTTTACCTCCCAAACGACTGGCAATCTCACGGGCTGTATCTTCAGTAGCCAATCCGGCAGTAGAGCCGCCCGTGGTGGTTGTCGTCCCGGTATTGTTGGTCGTTGTTGTTTGCGTGGACGTTGAACCATCAGAATTTATTATGGTTGTAGTACCTGTCCCGGTGGTGGTGGTTGTCGCTGTTGTGGGTGCAGGGGATTTAGGATAAAGGGCAGGAATGACAGGCTTATCATACTTGTCAGCGCACTGAAAAAAAGTACCAGGGCCACATTTTTCTATACCTGTAAGGCCGGGCGTACTAACAACAGGAAGCGACGGGTCACACGGGTAGGAATTGGAGGAGTTACAAGCCACACCGGCTTTATAACTCTGAGGGTTGTATTTATCATCAGCTGGCGACTGACTACCATCAGCGGCAGCTGTTTTGGTTCCGTCTTTCATAATGCATGTCGGAACACCGTTAACGTACCCGGTGGTTTCAACGGCTGAAGCACCACCCGGACAATTTGCCGGATCAGGCGGTAAAGGGGCACAAACACGAGGCGGTGAAATTATTGTGCCGTCAGGACAGGTTATATCCTGCGAATGATCAGGCTCGGAAGAGCATTTAACCGGAGATATGACAACAACACCGTTTCCGCAATCGATTGCACCGGGTTTAGGTAAACAGGTGCCTGTTCCAGCGTCAGGAACTTGTAATTGACCGTCACAATAGACAATGTCGGAATTTTCACATTTCTGAGTAACGGAATTCCATGCCTGTTTGGTTATCATATTACCATTGACTTGATTCGGGCATGATGGCGGCGGACATTGGGCCCCCGCTGATACGTCAACCGTGGAGCCATCAGGACACGATAAATCGCATTGTTTTGTTGTTGCGTTTACGGCAAGTGGGTAATCGCAATTCAAGGAATGAGGGTCACAGGTGTTTGAACCGGTGTTTAGCGTTTCCCAAGTAAGAGTTTGTGTTGATCCCGATGTAGTGGTTGTAGGTGTGGTTTGGCATGTAACCGGGGGAGGCGTTTCGCACATGCCGGTTGTTGTATTGCGAACTTGTGGTGCTGTACAAGGATCAGCATTAACACAACTTGTACCCGAAAGAGTGCCACCGTAAGGACATGCGGACGCACCGTATTGGGAAGACATCTCATTCGGAGACGTGTTACCGTTTACGTAACAATTACTACCAGACGCGACATACGTATTCGAGGCCGGAAGATGCGCCGTTGAACATAAATCGGAATAAGAGATCTGCGAATAAACATTATTGCCACCCCACGCCATATAATATTGTGGATGCGCGGGGTAGGTATCGGCAAAGACAGAACTCGAGAACAATAAAATCAAAAATATGATTATTTTACGCATTGTCAAATCCCGATATGACGGCATAGGCGCAAACTAGGCCGCTTAGGAAATACAAGGTTAAAAAAATCATGTTTTTGGTCTCTTTTTGGGTTTATAAAAAAGGGTGCCTTTCGACACCCTTCCTTTTTCTTGGTTACCGGAACCAGCCGATAACTTTGTTAAAGCCCCACTTGGCTACACCGGGCAGCATTTTAATTGCGGCAATGGCTGTAAGTGCCGCTACGATGGTTGTTGCATCAACCGCCGCTGTTAAGGCTGTAAAGTCCAGCGCAGCGTTTGCAGGAGTAATTGCAACCATTGCCAAGGCTAATGCAGTGAGTAAAACTGCACCGATTCTTTTGATATTTTTCATAGTTCACCTATTTTTCTTAAGTTAAAGTCTAACGATGATATTTTTCGTTAAACCAGTTGATAACGACTCCATAACCCCAAGCCGTCAGGTATGTGATGATTGGCAAGCTAAAGCCAAGCATCCACATTTGTTGCAAATCTTCCGCTACCGGCATCGTGAAGATGTCGGTTAGGGTAGGAACATTCGCGAAGTCTTGTCCGCTTAGAATGGCGTAATTAGGACAAGGAGTGGTCTGAACAGGATCAATAACGAATGCGTAAACATCAACAACTTGTCCATCCTGTTTAAGAGCATTACCCGAAATACCAGCAGTCAGTAACGCGGATTTAACGCAAACAGACATTTAAGTAATGCTCCTCGGTTTGTTTTCTTTTAATTGTCCATTTTCTTTTATTACATGGCCGTTTATAAATCGGCCTTTTTTTACCTGGTTGCTGAGTACCCGCTCTTTGAACTCTACGGGCTTTTTTATCAGGCAGGCCATTGAGCGGATTTTCATGGTTTAACCTCTGTTTATGGCTTGTTAGTGTGAGTTGTACCGGTTGTTGTCTGGGCCGCACCGGTTTTTGGTTTGTCTTTATCAGGGAGGATTTCCCCGGTTGTTTTGTCTATGTCTTCGTCTTTTATTTGTCCGGGTTCCGGGCCGTCAAGTTTCATGCTGATAGCTGTCAGGACTGCTTTGTTTTGGCCACCCATGTTGATTTCACAGAGGATTTCCATTTGACAGGGGAAATACAGTTTTCCGGCTTCTACTTCGGCTTTTTTCTGATCGAACATTTCAAACGGCATTTTGACTTTGATTAGTTCGTTACCCAGGTTGTTGGGGTTTTTTCCGGTGTTGGGTTTTGATACCCAAATGGAGCCGCCTTTGTTGTCTCCATCTATTTCATAACGGGTTAACGATTCAACTTGTCCTCTTATGACTGTTTGCATGTCGCCTAGGAAGCTGTTTTGGGTTAATTGGTCGGTCATGATTTTGTACCTTTGTTGGGTTAAGGGTGGTCTTTCGGTTTCTGTTGCTTTTTGGCTTGACCTTTTAAAACGCGTAGGTCGAACGCGGTTAGTCTTCTATGTCGGGATCTTCTAAATCGGGATCTTCTTCGCCGTCGTCTAGGGAGTGATACTCATCTTCTAAGGCGCGATACTCAATAATCTGGTCTAAAAGTTCCACCTGTTCGCCACTAAGCTTGATTTCTTCTTCAAGAAATAAGTCACAAGTAAAACACTTTAAGCGGTCGTCATATTCCTCCCCACACTCAGGACATACTAATATTGCCATTTGTTTAATCCTCTAAATCTGTGTCTTCTTCCCCGTCGTCTCCGGTTGAATACAGGCCCCAATTCCGGATTTATCAAAGGCTTCTGCTATCTCAGTAAATGAATAGGTAATTGAGATCAGTGCAATGAAAAGGCCCAAGACAAAGGGAAGCGCTGAGTTTGAAACGAATGCCCATAATAGATTTATTAATCGTCTGCGCTGGCTGTATGTCATGCCCTGACCGGGTACGCAGTGTTTTATGGTAATCATTTTTGACCCCTGTTCTTGTTGTTCTGTTTGAGGCTGGATAAAGCTGGTTATGGCCGGTTTTATCTAACATTTTTGTTGCACTGTTTTTATTTTGTTCTTTTTTGGCGAACCCTAAAGGGCCGGGCTTTCCGTTCCAATCGACGTTTAAACCTGATAACTGGCAGTAAGGCCAAAACGCTTTTACGCAAGCTTCAAAGGTTTTGACCTAACTGCCAGTAATTCAGTTTTAATCGCCGATTTCCTCTACAATCCCTTTCGCTTGCGTATGGACTCACTACGCTAATTCGACGCTGGCTACTTCGCCGCCGACTTCTCTATGTTGTCAGCCTTTAAGGCAATGTATGGGGTGGTAAATGGCGCAGCCGGTTTTCTTTCTGTGGGTTTTTTTTCAGCCTTGGCTTTATAGCCATTTCCACGCGCAGCATGGGCGCGATGCGCCACTATTGGACTAGGTGAATGCCCGACGGGCAGAACGCGCCTGTTATTACCCATGTTCACCGACACCCTTTTGTTGTCCAAGGTCAGGTGTTTGTGTTTCTTGGCTTTTAACATGCGGCGCGCGTTTGATGCCGGTAGCGGGTTGTCTCCTGTGGCCAGACGCCCGGCAAAGATGACCTCGTACCTCGGTTCATACTTTGCGCGGGGCGTGGAGGCCGGGAAGTCAAGGAACCGAATCATTAGCGCGCCGCTTGTTTCGCTGCATGTTTCCCTTTCAAATGCTCTATTACTTGCGTCCGCAGTTCTTCAGAAAGTTCTTTCATAGGAATAAGCTGTTTATGTAGGTAAAGCGTCATAATGGCTT
Source organism: Methylobacter tundripaludum SV96 (assembly GCF_000190755.2). Lineage (GTDB taxonomy): Bacteria > Pseudomonadota > Gammaproteobacteria > Methylococcales > Methylomonadaceae > Methylobacter_A > Methylobacter_A tundripaludum. Next base: position 901,216 of record NZ_JH109153.1, read on the forward strand.
TAGTCAGACCAAAAGGCTTCATGCCTCTATCCATGGCTTCAAGCTCAAGGTTTATATAGTCCCTCTGCTCAAGCGCGGTTCTATAAAGGCGTTCATTTTTACCTTGCGCTTCTGAGCTGCCGCGATCAGGCAGTATCGATGATTCAGCCATTTATACGGCTCCTACGGGTTGTTTTGAAAAAAAAGACTGAGCTTCCGATAATTCATCAGCTGAATGCAAAGAAATTGCAAAATCGCTGTCGAAATAACAAAATTCATATGCAACATAATTACCTGATCCTGGCAAGCCCAAATAAAGCCGTTCAGTAATCAACCCTTTTAAATCACCAGTTCGGTTATCTTTTACCGCCCACGATTTAGAATCTTTATTCTGAATAAAAACTATAGAGTTCATTTATGCCACCTCTTTAACATCGACAAGGATTTCATCTTTATAATGTCCACCAGCAATCAAAAGAGAACCAAAAAGTTTACGGTCTTCTGTTATTTCACCCTGACACGTTTTGAATTCCGTAATCAGTTGTTCGTTACCCAAAAACAAGAATATAAAGCCCTGTAAACGCTCACTGCCTGTATTAGCAATCAGATTAAGTTCATTACGACAATGCTCCATATCCCTATAAAAATGACTGGACGAGTCATGGTAATTAGCCAACGCTTGTTTGAATTTACGATGCGAATCCGAAGTGATTAGACGACAGGTTTTATTTACTTCGTCTACGGTTAGTTTTATAGCGCTCATAACACTTTACCCTCTTTCAGGTTAGTCACCAGAACGACCATATTAATCATGCGATAACGGCCTATCTTCGCCGTAGGTAAGTAGCCTTGATCTATCCAGCCACCTACTACGCCTTTGCTTAGGCCTATGGACTCGGCGAATTTATCAGGTGTCATGAACGGGATGAAAAACAAATGGGAGGCGGTTTGTTCCAGACCTTGTTTGATGTCTGGGTTAGATGCAAATAGCGTATCTAATTTGACTGTGTTTTGCTGTTGGTTCATGATTGCACCTTAGCCCTAAGTGGCTGGTTGTGGCTGGTTTGAAAACTTACATGTATTATATACATTGCATGTAAATAATACAATAAATATTTGCATATATGATCGATCAATTTGAAATTAATCAAAGACTCAAAGATTTAAGAGCACATCTAGATTTAACAGTGGACGAGTTTTCACTACAAACAGGGATAAAAAGCGGACAAATCAGCAGTATTGAAAATAACAGGCAAAAACTTTATGGGTGGCAGATTCAAGCTATATCAACAGTATGGCCAGAGTACGCCTATTGGCTAGCTACAGGTCAAACCATCCCAGCAGCAGGACAAATCAGCCCTGAGATCGAGGAAACAAGAAAAAATCTGTCAACGGGTACGTAACCGCGGGAAGGGCATTATCAAAATGGGGGACGGTTAAAACAATAACCGGATAAAGGCCGAAAGCAGCACAAAGGCGGCTTATGTAAGCCGTTACTCGCGTAATGTAAGCATCAGGAATGAATATAAAATGAGCGAAATTAAATTGATATTTTGTGTAGTAATCGGTGTTTTAGTAGCAAATTTTTTGACCTATTACGGATACGAATCTTTAAACGACGTCAATAAGAATGAATTGATTAAAAGTCTAGATATTTCAAGGAAGAAACAAAATAATGAAAGTTTTAGTGAACTAAAAGCACCAAAAATTAACATAACCTTAAAAAACGGTTCATTTAATCAGTTGAATTGTGGACAGATAAAAGAAAGCCAATATAGTCATTTCTTAAGTCTTAACGGAAAAAACGAAAGAAGTTATGAAAATATTGATGAGGGTGAGTACATAGGTTGTAGTTTCAACATAGATAATAGAAGCAGCACTATCTTGCACTGGTTTCATGTTGTATCTCCGGGCGTTTATACGCTATTGTTTGAGCAAGTAGAATGTCAGACATGTATAGGAATAGATCATACATGGGCAACCATTATTGTCGACCCTAACGGAAAAAAAGAATATCCACAAATGAAAATTACAGTGCCAACCCCGCCCACAGCAGAACCAGCTAAGGAACAAAGGTTTAAAGATCAATACAAGAAACAACCAGAATGATTTGAAAAAAGTACAGGAAAAATAGTAAGTTGTGGGAATGATTACATAAGAGAAAAAGCGGCTTTTAATAAAAATTAACTGTTACTAGAGAGCAAAAGCAGATTTTGAAATATCGCAAAAATAAGACTCGTTACCAATCTATATCTTTTTTGATATAATAAATTTATGAACGGTAAACAGATCATTGCACGATTAAAGGAAGAAGGCTGGACTTTAGCCAGGATTGAAGGCAGCCATCACATCATGGAAAAAGATGGTATGCCGCGAGGTGTTCCGGTTCCTGTACACGGCGCGAAGGATGTGGGTATCGGTTTATTAAAGGCAATCGAAAAACAAACAGGTGTAAAGTTAAAATGAGAACAGACTACCCCTATACAGTAGAAGCAGATGAAGACGGTTTTTTGTTCGTGCAATTCATCGACCTTGAGGATACGTTTACACAAGGCGAGACTTTAGAAGAAGCCGCATATAACGCCAGTGAGGTGTTGAGCGCCATGCTGGCTTACAGACTGGAAAAGAACCAGGAAATACCAGAACCATCACCGTGCCCAGTAAACGGCTATATGGCATCGCCAAGCCCGGAAGTACAAGCAGCTTTGCTGTTAAGAAAAGCCAGAGGTAATAAGACATTAACGGAATTAGCCAATGCAATGAAAACATCATGGCCGGCAGTACAACGACTGGAAGACCCTCGCCACTGGCCAAGTTTAAAACAATTAGATAAAGCAGCAAGAGCACTTGGAAAACGGTTAATACTAACTTTGGAATAGTGTAGTAATTTTGTCACTACGACAAAAACCCAACTAAATTAAATCAAACTCTTATAGCGTAGGTTTTAAATTGCAACTATTTATAAGCTACTGTTATATATTACGTTTTATTTTTCCCATCTGTCTGGGGGACAAGGGGTCGTAGGTTCAAATCCTATCGTCCCGACCAATTGAAACAAAGAGTTACATAAACAACACAGGTCATAAAAAACCGATTAAATGAAAACCTAGGTGAAACTGGACTTTAACCACTGCGGCATTAACTTCCGCAACCGTTACCGACTTACAGTATAAAGAAGCAGACATATTTGACCTGTTCTAGTTACTTAAATGCTTAACACCCTACTGCACCACTGCTCAGTTTCCATAACGCACATTATTGTATGCGCGCCTATCATTAGCAGTATAAAATGGTACCAAATGAATACATTCATATTATCAGACAATGGAAAGCCCAATCACAAGGCGGTAGAAATCCTAACTAAATATTGGGATGGAGTATTGCCTATTGATCCTGCTGCTCTATTGCTGCAAAAATGGGTATCACTGTTATACCTGTCTCTTCCCGTGGATATAGCGGAAAAGCCTATCAGGTAAATAACCAATCCGTTATCGAGTATGATCAAACCGAGTTTTTATTGCGCCAGCGTTTTACTATCGCTCACGAGTTGGGACATCATGTTCTAAGTCATACGGATAACGGTCATCAGTTCCGGGATGAAGCCAATAAATTTAGTTTTAATATATCCATTCCCGAAGAAACCCAGGCAAATAAATTTGCTGCCGAATTGCTTGCCCCAGAAATAGCGATAAAGCACTTCGTTTTTAAAGAAAAAATCAATTCGTTAACACAGCTTGCAGAGTTATTTTCAGTGTCAACAGTTGTCATGAAATACCGACTTACTAATCTTGGACTACTATAATTCCAATATTATCTTATGTCCGACAATATCAATAATGACACAGACCTAAGTGCTGGCAACTCTACTCCGGAAAATACTGTTTTAACCGACGTTCTACTATCTGAGCAACGACAGAAAGAGACCTTCAGAAATCGTAGTTTTTTTTGGGCATGGATTTTTAGCGGCTTATTCTTTTTCTCAGTCCTTGCTTTTTCATGGAGTATTATGTTCTGCCCGGATGTATTTTTGCTTACTAAAACAATTCATTCTGCAGAACAGAGAACAGCCACTCTGCCTTCAGATGCAAAGAATAAGCCGGTAACAAAAAACACAAAAAAGAGCGTACCAGCAGACAAACGTTCCCCGGAACTGGAAAGCAAAGATCAACTGGGGAATTTTTTTAATCAATTTCTAATGATGATTGCATTGCTCGCCGCAATCGGAACAACATTAGCTATTGCTGTAATGCGCTTCTCTTTTTCTAACAATAAAGATTGTGAGAGGGAAAACATAATACCCATAAGTCCCGTTGCTAGTTCATTAGCGGAATTATTAAGCCAAATTGCTGAATTAAAATCGCTTTTTTTAGCACACAAAAAACCAGTCCTATAGGCCGAAATAAGCCTGTTCGAGCGGCAGCAAGAACTGGTGAATCCGGCACACTACCCGGAAACACCACCTCGCGCTACGCTTGGGTGGCCTTATTCCGGCCTACTCGCCGCTATGCAGTCGAATGGTACGAAAAACATCCCCAAACATTTCCTTAGTCAGCCGCTTGGTCTGTACGTTGTATCGACTGGTATGATACGAATCAATCAGCGTACAACCATCCGGCAAGGCATGCTGGACGTTATGGGCAAATTTTGCACTATTCTGTTTCAATCCGTAGGCCTTTAATACCGCCTGATGGGCAACCAGACCTAAAGCCAATATGACCGCCTGTTCCGGCAAGGTTTTCAACTCGGCGGCCAGATAAGCATTGCACTGGTTGATCTCTGCATTGGTCGGTTTATTTTGCGGCGGCAGGCATTTAACGGCATTGGTGATACGGCAGTTTTTAAGTGCCAAGCCGTCCGTCAATGACTCGGATTTTATTTGGTTACTGTAACCGAACTCGTAAAGCGCCTCATACAGTAGCAGTCCTGCATAATCGCCGGTAAACGGCCTGCCTGTGGCATTGGCTCCATGCATGCCGGGAGCCAGTCCGACTATCAGCAATTGGGCGGCGCTGTCGCCAAACGGTGCAACCGGACGCGCATGGTAGTCGGGGTGCTTTTGTTTAACTTCACACAGAAAATCATCCAGCCGTTTACACTGCCTGCAATCTTGATCGAATATTTGTTTGGGATACATGTTTTGTTAAGGTTGATTTTCGCTAGTTCCCAAGCTCCAGCTTGGGAATTCGGTTTGGAAGCTGTAGCTTCCCGTTTCGCGAAGCTACGACTTGCATGGATGCAGGAGCAGTCCTTCGCTATTCCCAATCTGGAGATTGGGAACAGCGCATGTTAATTGTTCATAACTGGAAATTACCCACCTTGTTGCTGTCAGAAACCAGCAACTGCAACTTCTCCAGCCTGGGCAGTTTTTTGATGACAATTTCCCGTTTACTGGCAGAACTGCGGTCATGGCCGGTCTCGACATAAACCAGCTGCTTGGGTTGTCTGCCGCGAAAATATTTAGCGCCTTGTCTGTCTGCATGTTGATTAAAGCGCCGGGCGACATCGATGGTGATGCCGGTATAAAGCGAGTCATCGGTACAGAGGATGATGTAAACCTGCCAGTTCCACTGCGTCACACGACCGTCCCAAAAACCGAACCCACGGCTGCGGTCAGCCCCATAGCCAGCGCCCCCCAAAAGGCAACACGAAAAGCTCCCTTGATGATACCCGATCCCCCGGTATAGGCTGCCAAGATACCCAGCAAGGTTAAAAACAACAACGATGCAGACGACACCAGCACGATTAAATCGGTATCTGGAGCAAACAGGACTATCAATAAAGGCAACACCGCGCCAACGGCAAAAGTAACAGCCGATGTCAACGCCGCCTGAATGGGTCTTGCTGTGCCTGCTTCAGAGATGCCCAGTTCGTCACGGGCGTGTGCGCCCAATGCATCATGCTCCATTAACTGCACGGCAACCTGTTCGGCCAGTAACGGATCGAGTCCGCGCGAAACATAGATGGCGGCCAACTCTTTTTGCTCATGATGCCCGTCTTCCTCCAGCTCTTTGCGCTCACGCTTTAAATCGGCCTGTTCGGTATCTGCTTGCGAGCTGACTGATACATATTCACCGGCCGCCATCGACATCGCCCCGGCAACCAGGCCTGCAACACCGGCCAAGACTATATCGTTATGCGTCGCATGGGAGGCGGCTATACCGACGATTAAACTGGCCGTGGATACGATGCCGTCGTTCGCGCCCAACACGGCCGCGCGCAGCCAGCCGATGCGATGAGTCCTGTGTATTTCGTGATGAGGTGACATTGGGTTTCCTTTTTTAAAAATCCGAAAGCGTTTTCGGCGGAATAGCCGCCCGCAAGGCATTCAATACGGCGAGAACATCGATGATTTCCTGAGTGATCGCTCCGGCTACCGGGGTCAAATACCCCAGCCCGGCAAACACCATGCCGATCAAACTCAGCGCCATGCCGCCCACCGCGCTTTGCAGGGCAATTTTACGCATCCGTTCGCCGATATGAAACAGCTCATCGACTTTTAACAACGAACTGTCCATGATCACCGCATCGGCCGATTCGCCGGTAATGTCGCTGTTCTGGCCGAAGGCGATGCCGATGGTCGCGGCAGTCAGCGCCGGGGCGTCATTGATACCGTCGCCGAGAAACACGGTTTTTGCCGCTTTAGTTTCATTGCGCACCAGTTCCAGTTTCTGCTCGGGGCTCTGGCTAAAATAAACGTGTTTAATGCCGACCTGGTCGGCCAGGAAACGCACTTCCGATTCCCTGTCGCCAGACACCAGCATCACCTTGTCAAACAAGTGACTGGGCCGTAGGTGGTTGATGAATGACGAGCTATCGGTGCGCACTTCGTCCCGAAATTGCAGGGTCGCCGCATAAGCATCGTCAACCAGCACCACGCATTCCAGACCGCCGGTGACAGGCGGCAGGTCTTTGGCAAAATCAGGGTGTTGTTCGACAAACTTTTTTCGGCTGGTAATCTGAATCCGCTTTCCGGCCACATTGCCTTTAAGTCCCTCGCCCGGCAACTCGGTGATATTGGTCACGCTTAATAAAGATAGCGTCGATTTTTCGGCCGCTGCAACGATGGCGCGAGAGAGAGGATGTTTGGAATAGCCCTCCAGGCTGGCGATTAGCATTAACACTTCCTGCTCGTTATGGCCCTCGCCGGGAACCAGCGCGGTCAATGAGGGACGCCCATACGTCAGAGTGCCGGTTTTATCGAAAATGGCCGTGCGGCAGGTGCCGATGGTTTCCAAAATAGCCGGATTCTTGATGATGATTTCCCGCCGCGCGGCCAGCGAAATCGAGCTGATCACGGTGACCGGGATGCCGATCAGCAACGGGCACGGCGTGGCAATGACCAGTACCGCCAGGAAACGAACCACATCGCCGCTGACCGCCCAGGCAGTCAGCGCAATGATGACGGCCAGCGGCGTGTACAGCGCGCCCAGTTGATCGCCCAACCGCCTGATGTTGGGTCGATACTGCTCGGACGACTTCATCACCTCCATGATCTTGGCGTAGCGCGAATCGACAGCCAGTTTGTCCGCGCGTATGGTCAGCGCCGAATCGCCGTTGATCGCGCCGGAAAGTACTTGCGAACCGCTGACTTTCGACATCATATACGGTTCGCCGGTCAGATAGGATTCATCCATGGTGCCGGAGCCTTCCAATACCGTGCCGTCAACGGGACAGATTTCATGCGGCAAGATCAATAAGGTATCGCCGATATGAACCTGCCCGGTGGTAATGTCGGCCAGTTGATCGCCCGATTTTCTATGCGCGACGGACGGCATCCGCTTGGCCAATGCCTCAAGTACCGAAGAGGCTTTGCGCACCGCGTAGGTTTCCAGCACCACGCCGCCGGACAGCATTAGTACCACCAAGCTTCCGGCCAAATATTCGTCCAGCAGAACCGCCGTCACGATGGACATGCCTGCCAGCAAATCGGCCCCCCAATCGCCCCGCCCCAATTTTACGATCAGTTGATAAACCAGCGGAATACCGCCCAGCGCCAGCACGGCAAGCAAGGGCAATTGCACCAGTTCAATCGGGATAGCGAGTTGTCCCTGGTAGAGTTCGGCAGCCGCCGAGCTTAAAGCGGCATTCAGCGATAACGTATAGACTTCATGCCCAATATCAAGCGCATAGCGCAACACCAAATACCCGCCGATGCCCAGCAGACTCAACACAGCAATGATGTTTTCGGATGTTGAGCGGGGGATCGTTGCTTGCTTATCGGTCATCGTTTCAGCCTCCAAAATAGGTGTCGCTAGTTTACTACAATCCGCTAAAGCGTACCGTGCGCGCCTTCTTTGCTGGCGCGCACGGTACGCCCTACGCAGGATTTTCGCTATCGATAAAAAAGCACTCCACTGCAAATTGCTGCCGGGTTTTTTCCATTAGCGCCTGGATACCGAACCGCTCCGTGGCATGGTGGCCGCCTGCAAACATGTGTATGCCCGCCTCTTGGCTTTCATGCCAGTCATGTTCGCTGATTTCGCCGGTAATGTACGCATCCAGCCGTTCTTTTTCAGCCAAGCGCCATTCGCTGTTTGCTCCGCCGGTAATGATGCCGACCGACCTGATCGGCGCATTGTTATCAGGCGTTGCCAGAATGACGTTGTGTTTGAGCACGACTTCGAGTTTTTGTTGCAGCGCGGCGGCGGTCAGCGGCTGTTCAAATACGCCTTTAATGCCGGTCGCCGAGCCTTTGTAATCGCCGAACGGCTGTTGCTGCCTGCAACCGATCAGATGGCCTAACATCGCAGCATTGCCTATGTCCGGGTGTCCGTCCAGCGGCAAATGATACCCGATCAGGTTGATGTTGTTTTTCACCAGCGGGAAAATCCGCTGCGCGAACGTGCCGGTCAACGGTTTTGCGCCGTGAAAGGTCCAAAACAGGCCGTGATGGACGACCAACGCGTCGGCCTTGTTTTCGACAGCCTGATGAATGGAATCGCGGGTTGCGGAAACCGCAAAAGCAATACGCTCGATGTGTTCAGCCCCGTCTACTTGCAGGCCGTTAGGACAATAGTCGGCATAGGTTTCCGGGCGAAGCAGGGCTTGGTAATAGTCATTGAGTTGTGACCGGATAATCATATTGCCAACGCCTCAAATTGTCGCCAGATGGTTTTAAAGGTTTCGGTCAGGCGTTGATCGTCCGCCTCGATACGCCCGGCTATTTCAGCGACGCTAAACCAGTCGCCTTCGTCAATTTCGTCGGGTGCCAGATTGAACGGACCGTTATGAATGCAACGGTAAACCTGGATAAATTCCATGCCGATAGCGGCTGTAGCCGGTAATTTAAACAGCGGTTCCAGCATGTGCGCGGCGTTGATACCCAGTTCCTCTTCAATCTCCCTGACGGCGCTGATGTCGTAATCCTCACCGGCGTCAACATGACCGGCCGCCGAGGTGTCCCAAAGGCCGCCATTGAGATCTTTTTTCATCGAGCGTTTTTGCAGGAACAACTGCCCTTGCTCGTTAAAAACCAGGATGTGTACGGCGCGGTGTCTAAGGCCTGTCGCATGGATGATATGGCGTGCGCAGGTGTCGATAATGCAGTCGTTTTCATCGACGACGGAGAGTAGTTCGGTATTCATCAGTAAGGTTAAGTCATCAATCAAAAAAGATTGTAACTACTCAACAGTTAGAAAAATAGAACGCAGATGACGCTGATAATTACGATCAAATAAGATTTTTTGAATCATCTGCGTTAATCATATTAATCTGCGTCATCTGCGTTCCATTGTATTTAATAGCTGATTTTAGACTTTTATGAAGGGGACGCAAGCACAGTTCATGGGCTTTGCGGATACTGCGGATGATTAAAGCCATGCTCACATCCTGGGACGCGAGCATGTTTGAACGATTTTATCTGACGCTACCGGCTTCTGTTGCAGCCGCTACTTCAATTAACCGGCCTGATTTAACGTCGTAAATATAACCGTAAACAGGAATGTCGGAAGGAACCAGCGGGTGATTCCTAATACGGGTTACATCTTCCAAAACACTTTGCTCTTGGTCTTTAATGGTCAACCAGTTTATATGCTTGGCTTCGTGTGAACCCGGTCCTTCACCGGTGTCATACCACAGGCCTTTTTCATCCAGGGATGCCGTTGTTAAGCTGCTTCCTAACAAGTCGCGCATGATCTCATCGTTAAATAGTTCCATGCCGCAATTGGTGTGATGAATAACAAACCATTCCCGTGTTCCCAATAACTTATAGGAGATGACCAAAGAACGGATCGCATCGTCACTGGCGCGGCCGCCGGCATTACGAATGACATGGGCGTCGCCTTCGGATAAACCGGCATATTTGGCAGGATCCAAACGGGCATCCATGCAGGTCAAGATCGCGAAATGTCTTCCGGGAGGCAGGGGTAAATCGCCTTTGTCACCAAAATCATTCACATAATCTCTGTTTGCTGCTAAAACTTCATTAAGAATTTTGCTCATAAACACCTCTCATTATAATTATTGGGCCATAAAAAACCGCTTGCTCCTGATCACTAAGGGATGAAAAAGACCAAGCGGCAATTAGACTACTATCTCCGGTTTAAAGTCTACTCCAATAAAGCAGGGTTTCAAATAGCGATATAGGTTATACAATATAAACTCAAAGTTTATAAAAGATCGAGTATGGCTAAATTAAATAACACGCAAGTCTTTTGCCGGATTGTTGAGTTGGGCACTTTTACAGCGGTCGCCCGCGAAATGAATCTTTCGGCGATGATGATCAGCAAATACATGGCTCAGCTGGAAGAGTCTTTAGGGGTTGCCTTGTTAAATCGGACAACCCGGCAACTCAGCATGACCGAAGCGGGAAAAATATACTATTACCGCAGCAAACAGCTGCTGGATGATTTCTCGGAACTGGAAGAATATACCTCGCAGCTGGGTTTACAGGTAAAAGGCACGTTAAAAATCAGCGCGCCGATCGATTTTGGCGGGCTTTATATGGTGCCTGCCATTGACGCGTATCAACGCGCCTATCCCGACGTCAAGATTTTGATGACCTTACACAACAGCCAGGTTAATTTAAGCGAAGGCAGTTTCGATTTGTCTATCCTGGTCACGGATACGCTTGATTTGGGCGTGGTTGCCCGGAAAATCGCCCAAACCCGGTTATGCACTTATGCATCGCCCGACTATATTGCCGAACACGGTGAGCCCCAAACCATTGCCGAGTTAAGTTCGCATCGCTGCCTGCATTATATGGATACGCCGCATAAAGATTATTGGGTGTTTAATGACGATGGCGAGGAGGTTAAAATCAAGGCGAACTGGCATTTTGCCTCAAACAATGGCCGGGCTCTGTGTCAGGCGGCCGCTTTGGGCATGGGCATAACCCAGGCGCCTGAGTTATCGGTGATGAATTATTTGGAACAAGGCAAGCTGATGGAGATTCTGCCTGCTTTTCGCATCCCGTCGCTGGAAATTTATGCCACCTATCTGCAAAGACGCTTTCTGCCCGCCAAGTTGGCGACGTTTGTGGATTTTTTAATTAAGTATTTTGCAGAAAACAATCGACTCACAAAATAAGCTGATATTCATCTAAAGGCACATAGCATGGCAAGGCGAAACAAACACAGTCTGGAAGAAATCAGGGAAATGGTATTGAATGCAGCGGAAACCATCATCATCAATGAAGGCTATTCGGCGTTAACGGCGCGCAAGATTGCCATGGACATCGATTATACGGTCGGCAGCATTTATATGGTCTTCGCCAACATGGCCGACTTGGTCATGCATATTAACGCGAGCACTGTAGATGATCTTACCGAGCGGATGCAACAAGTGCCCCATTGCCTTCCTGAACACTATATCGCAGAGCTGGCCAAGACTTATGTGGCGTTTGCCGACCGAAACTTTAACCGGTGGACGATGATTTTTGTTCGGGATACCGAAATCCCCGAATGGTATCAACAGAAAACCCGGCAGATTTTTAGCCTGGTAGAGGCGCAGTTTGCACAACTTGCACCGAACTGTTCAGCGCAACAAAGCCAACAGGCGGCGCGGGCGCTCTGGAGCGGTGTTCACGGAGTTTGCACCTTGTCCCTGACCCGGGAGCTGGATGCCGCGGCTATTAAAGATGTTGAAGAGGCCGTTGTATTGCTGGTGAACAGCTTTATAACCGGCTGGGTGCAAACATTGGCCGAGACTTAATATCTACACCACGAAGACACGAAGAAAAAACTTCGTACTGTCCGTGTCTTCACGGTAAAAGTTTCTTATCTTGCCTAATCTCAATACTTAATCAACCAGACGCTGCTGATTGCGCAATAACTCGACAAACTCTTCCGCCGGTACGGGGCAGCTTTTAATATAGCCCTGATACATATCACAGCCTTTTTCCTGCAAAAACATCAATTGCTCAGGCGTTTCCACGCCTTCGGCCAAGACTTTAAAACCCAGAATATGCCCCATCGCAATAATGGTGGATGCAATCTCCATGTCGTCTTGCAGATGAGGAATATCATCAATAAAACTCTTATCGATTTTTAACAGATCCAGCGGAAAATGTTTAAGACAAGCCAGGGACGAATAACCGGTGCCGAAATCGTCAATGGCCAGCCGAATGCCCTGCCCGCGCAGACAGTTGAGAATCTCTGTCGCGTTGCCCTGATTGTCCATTAAGCCGCTTTCGGTTATTTCCAGTTCCAGTTGGCTGGCTGGAAAACCGGTATCGCTTAACACCGTAGCAACCAAGTCGCAAATGTCGCTACGGCGAAACTGGTGCGGGGACACATTGACCGCCAGGGTTAACGGCAGCAACCCCGCATCCAGCCACTGCCGACCTTGCCGACAGGTTTCCCGCAGCACCCATTCGCCGATCACCAGAATCAGGCCGGTTTCTTCGGCAATCGGGATAAAGCGGATCGGCGGGATCAGTCCCTCGACCGAGTCTTGCCAGCGCACCAATGCCTCCGCACCGATGATCCGACCGCTGATAATATCCACCTGCGGCTGGTAAAAAACGCGTAAATCCTGTTGTTCAATCGCCCGGCGCAGACGCGATTCCAGGGCAATGCGCTCACGCGCCGCAAGCGTCAAATCTTCCGAAAAATAGGCGAAGCAGCCGCGCCCCGCGTCTTTAGCCTGATACAACGCAGCATCTGCGTTATCCATGAGTAGCGCAGGATTATCGCCGTGTTGCGGATACAGGCTGATGCCGATGCTGGCGCTAATCTGTATGTCCTCGCCCTGCTCTACCCAAAAAGGTTTGCTTAAGTCGGCGATGATTTCTTCGGCCACTCGTGCGGCATCTTCAGGATGCGCAATGTCTTCCAGCAACACGATAAACTCATCGCCCCCCAATCGGGCCACCATGTCGACATCGCGCAACCGGGCCGTAATTCTTGCAGCCACTTGTTGCAGCAACTCGTCGCCTGCCAGATGGCCCAGGCTGTCGTTCACCGACTTAAACCGATCCAGGTCGAGCATCAGCAATGCCAACTGTTTGCCATCGCGTCGTTCTACATCAATGCCGTGTTTCAGTCGCTCTTGCAACAACCGACGATTGGGCAACTGAGTGAGCGGATCAAAAAAGGCCAGCTGCTTGATCTGCTCTTCGGCAGCCTTGCGTTCGGTGATGTCGATATGGGTGCCGACATAATGGGTAATCGCGCCGTCATCGCCTTTCACCACGGAGATGATCAGCCATTTGGGATAAATTTCGCCATTCTTGCGCCGGTCCCAAATTTCTCCCTGCCATGTCCCGGTGCTCTTGATGGTTTCCCACATCGCCGCATAAAAGGCCGCGCCATGCCGTCCGGATTTAAGTAAACTGATCTTTTGACCGACGGCCTCTTCTTTGCTGTACCCGGTCGATTCGGTAAAGGCCCGATTAACTTGTAAAATAATATTATCGGCGTCGGTAATGACCATCGGCTCGTTCGACTCGAAAGCGATGGCGGCAACGCGAAGATGCGCATCCGCTTGTTTACGTAAAGTGACATCTCGTAATGCGCTGGCAAAAAACAAGCCCTGCTCCGTTTTAATCGGACTTACGCTAATATCCACGTCAAAACTGCTGCCGTCTTTTCGCCGCGCCTGCACTGTCCGCCCCACTCCCAACGGCCTGGCAACCGGCGCAGCAACATATTTGGCGTGCAGCTCAGGATGGTTGGGGCGGAAGCCTTCCGGCACCAAAACTTCAATCGACTGACCGACCAGTTCGCCAAGCTTATAACCCAGCATTAACTCGGCTTGCCGGTTGACCTGAGTAATAATCCCCCGCTTGTCGCTAATCAGCATGGCATCCGGCGTGGCATTGAAAATGGCGCGTTGATAGCCCTCACTTGCGGTCAGCGTCTGTTCGGCTCGCCTGCGTGCGACGAAATAGGTAGCCAGCGTCATGCCGGTCACAGACAGTATCGCCATAAAAGACCAATAACTGGTCAAATAGGTTTTGGCAATGTCCTCTGCGAAAAAACCGGTTCCCTGCTGCGCGCCAAAAAGCCCTTGAGTTGCCGCCATAACAAGGATTATGACTAACGCGTGAGGCCCCATGCGCACCGCCGCCCAGGTAACAAACAGGAACATCCAGTAGGCCTTGGCGACATCGCCTACTGCATCGTGCATCCAGCCCATAAAAATCATTTGACCGGCCAGAAAGGCCGTCGCAATCAACACTATGAACTCGATCAGCCGCTTCGGTCTAAGCCAATCATCAGGCGCTCGCCGCCAAACCAGCATCATCGGAGTAATCAGGGCAATACCCAGCGTATCGCCGCGCCACCAATAACTCAGATACCTTAAAAAAGTTTCTCCGGTCAGGAATCCGGAAAAAACCAATGTTACAGTTCCGAGCAATGCGGCTATGACGCTGGCAATCCCCCCGGCTATAAGCAGTTGCAGGTAGTTGTGCGTGGATAGCGAAGATTGATTAAATAGGTCGTAGCGCTTCAGCAGCAGGGCGCCCAAAAGCGCCTCCAGCGTATTGCTGACGGCAACGGCTACGGCCATCCAAAAGGCGTTGATTGTGATGACGTTGACGACGAGAGCCCCGAGGAATACGCCGCAGGCGTACCTGTTCCCGCCCATCAACAAAACCGACAGCGCCAGTCCCGCAGGTAGCCAGATGATACTGATCACGCCGTTGTCCGAACAACAGGCAAGAACAGTCAAACCGAGCAACGCATACAGTGCGGCTACGCCGAGTTGCTTTAGTAGCACGGCAAGTTGATGGAAATTTATCATTGTTATTATTTTTCCTTACTACGATTTTTAGTGGGTCGCGCTTTTAAGCGGCACAACCTTTGGAGCTCCGATGTATTACGTTAACAATACCCCCCGTAGGCGCTTTAGGCGAAGCATTTAACCTACGAATATTGTTGAGCACGCAATAACTCGGCAAACTCATGCGCAGGCACCGGTTTACTTTTAATATAGCCCTGATACATATCACAGCCTTTTTCCTGCAAAAACGCCAGTTGCGCCATCGTTTCCACGCCTTCGGCCAAGACCTTAAAGCCCAGAATATGCCCCATGGCGACAATCGTTGCGGCGATTTCCATGTCATCCTGCTGAAAAGGAATATCGTCGATAAAGCGCTTGTCGATTTTCAATACATCCAGCGGGAAGTGTTTAAGGTAAGCCAGCGATGAATAACCGGTGCCGAAATCGTCAATGGCCAGCCGAACGCCTTGAGCGCGGAGACTATTAAGAATGGCCGTTGCGTTATCCTGATTTTCCATCAACCCGCTTTCGGTTATTTCCAATTCCAGTTGCTGAGACGGAAAACCGGTGTCGCTCAGCACAGTAGCCACTAAAGCACAAATGTCGCTACGGCGAAACTGGTGCGAGGAAACATTCACCGCCAGGGTTAATGGCGGCAAACCCGCATCCAGCCATTGTCGACCTTGACGACAGGTTTCGCGCAACACCCATTCGCCGACCTCCACAATCAGGCCGGTTTCTTCGGCAATAGGAATAAAGCGGATCGGCGGAATCAGTCCCTCAACCGGATCTTGCCAGCGCACCAATGCCTCGGCGCCGACTATGCGGCCGCTGGCAATATCCACTTGCGGCTGAAAAAAAACGCGCAGCTCCTGTTGCTCAATCGCATGGCGCAGCCGCGTCTCCAACGCTATGCGCTCACGGGCCGCAATCGTCAAATCTTCCGAAAAATAGGCAAAGCAACCGCGCCCCGCGTCTTTAGCCTGATACAACGCAGCATCGGCATGGTCCATGAGTAGCTCAGAAGTGTCACCGTGTTGCGGATACAAGCTAATGCCGATACTGACGCCAATCTGGACGTTGTCGCTATGGGTCAAACAAAAGGGTTTGGTTAAATCGGCAATGATTTCTTTAGCCACCCGTGCAGCATCTTCCGGCTGGGCAATATCCTCCAGCAACACAATAAACTCATCGCCACCCAAACGAGCCACCATGTCGACATCGCGCAATCTTGCCTTGATGCGTTCAGCAACTTGTTGCAACAAGTCGTCGCCCGCCAAATGCCCCAAGCTGTCGTTAATCGCTTTAAAGCGGTCCAAATCAAGCATCAGTAACCCCAGTTGCTTGCCGTCACGGCGCTCCACATTAATGCCGTGTTTTAGCCGTTCCTGCAACAGCCGTCGATTGGGCAGCCGGGTGAGCGGATCATAGAAGGCCAGCAGCTTGATTTGCTCCTCGGCAGCCTTACGCTCGGTGATGTCGGTATGGGTGCCGACATAATGACTGACTACGCCGTCACTCCCTTTTACCGCAGTAATGGACAACCATTTGGGATAAATTTCGCCATTCTTGCGTCGATCCCAAATTTCTCCCTGCCAGGCGCCGACGCTTAAAATACCCTTCCACATCGCCGCATAAAAAGCCGCGCCATGACGCCCGGATTTGAGTATGCTTATTTTCTGTCCCACGGCCTCCTCTTCGGTATAGCCGGTGGATTCGGTAAAGGCTTTGTTGATCCGCAGGATGACACTTGTCGTATCAGTGATGACCATTGCTTCCTGGGATTCGAACGCAACAGCGGCGATGCGTAAATCCATTTCTATTCGTTTACGCTCGGTGATGTCGCGGCAGAAAACACAAAACTGCTGGAATTCAGACAGGAAGGCGGCAGAGACTTCAATATCAATGGTATGCCCGTCTTTATGGAGGTGACGGGTTTCGAACAGGTCATAACCCTGTGTAACAATTTTTACAATATGCGCTTTTATTTGCTCCGATCCTTCTTTTGCCTCCAATTGACTGATGCGCATGTTCACCAATTCATCAATCGAATAACCGATTATTTTTGCATAGGCCTCATTAGCTTGCAGCACATTACCCATCAAATCAGCTACCCAAAACCCGTCCAGGGATATATCAATCATCGCTTTGATTTGATTTAATACCCGCTCAGCCTGCTTACGCTCGGTGATGTCCTGCGCACTGCCCACCATGCGTAGCGGTCTGTTCATTTCATCGTATTGCAATCCACCGCTGCCACGGATAAAACGAACGGCGCCGTCCGGTAGCCTAATATGGAAATCCAGTTCCTGCGACTCCTTCCCAGCCCGGCAGTCACTGAGCCATCTTTTCATCGCGGCACGATCATCGGGATAGATCAGATCAAGAAACGTTTTTAAGGAGAGTCCGAATGTCTGCTGCGCAACGCCAAAAATTCGATACATTTCGTCCGACCAGCTAATGCAGCCGGTCGCCAGCTCCATAGACCAACTGCCGACATGAGCGATGCGCTGCGATTCGGACAACATCTGCTCTTTGTCCTGTAATATTTCCTGTACTTGTTTGCGTTCGGTTATATCGATGGCCGAACCGATGTAACCGTTAAATACGCCGCTTTCATCATAAAGCGGCATGCCTTTATCTAAAATCCAACGCCAGTCGCCAGTCGCGTTGCGAAGCCGGTATTCTGTAGTAATCGCTGCCTGAACTTCGGTGTTTTGATAGTACGCCACGAAGGCAGTTTCCCGGTCATCGGGATGAATAGAGCTGATCCAGTCCCCGTGCGTCATGGTTTGCATCGAGTCAAAACCGGTAAAATCAAGCCAGGATTGATTGACAAAAGTGGGCTCACCCTCGGCATTAGTAATCCAGATCATAATGGGCGAGCTGTTGGCCATCCGGCGAAAACGCTCCTCACTTGCCCGTAGCGTAGCCTCGGCTTGTTTCCGTTCGGTGATGTCCCGCAAGGCACTGGCGAAAAACAAGCCTTGCTCTGTTCGAATCGGGCTTAGGCTGATTTCCACATCCAATTCACTGCCGTCTTTTCGTAGCACCTTTACCGTCTGCCCGGCGCCCATCGGACGAGTCACCGCCACGGCGGCAAACTGTGTCCGCAATCCCGGATGCGCCGCCCGAAAACTCTCCGGCACCAGGGTTTCGATCGATAGCCCGAGCAGTTCGTTAATCGAATAACCCAGCAAGCGTTCGGCCTGCTGATTGGCCATGGTAATAATACCGTGCTCGTTGCTGATTAGCATGGCGTCCGGCGTAGCATCGAAGATAGCACGCAGATAGGTTTCGCTGGTTTGTAGCGCTTGAGGACTAGGCAGTCGTAACAGTTTTGGAATCAACGGCCAAATCAGCAAGGCCGTGACTATCGAAACGAGCGCAGTGGCAAGTTTTACCAAACCGTCCAGCCAATAATCGGGGTGCCAAATTGTCCAGATACTGATTAAGTGGGTGGTACCGCATAAACAAATGAAAACCCCAAACAGCACAAATACCCAGCGATAAGCCAAATCGGTGCGCTTTTTGACAAAATACAATAATGCAAACGGGATGGAAAAGTAGGCAATCGCAATAATACTATCGCTGATAATATGTAACCACAACATTGGCGGTAGCCATAGATAGCAAGCACCGTGAGGCATAAAACTGCTGGTGCCGACCAGTAAATCATTAAACCACGCAAACATTCAGTGTTGCTCTCCATTGATACGCTTTGTTGTTGCCAGACCAAAATACAGAATTAAACAGTGTTACCCATTAACATGGATAATACTTTCACAGCCTCTACGAACAGGGATTCTGGTGATGGAACATAAACATAACGAATCGTTAAAAATCTTCCTCTGTTAATAGCGTTGTTACCTTTCTGTCCGGATCCGTGATAACCCATAGTTTTTCGGTTTCAATGCTATAGACTGACATTATCCTTTCCACCGACTCCGGTAGCAACGCAAGCGTATTTTCACGCCAATCTACCTCAGACACATCCCCATAGTCACCTTTTTCATGTCTGTCCAATAAGTCGCCAATGGGGATCTTAAAACTGGCTATAACTGAAATAGCCGATGGCGTCATAGTGATTTTTCCGAGTTCAAACAGCTTCATTTGATAAGTTCCTCATAATATTGTAGTCTAAAGCTTACTTATAGTCGTTAACCGTTTTTTGTCTTCTTGATTATCCGGCAGTTACAAAAATACGGGGAAAATGACTCCGAGTACCGGCAAGCTCAGCTTAAGCATTACAAGCACAGGGTTTACTTTTTTACGGCAACAACAGCGTAAAAGTATAGCTGCCAACAGCCAATAACATAACAAGATTTTAAAAAGAACCTTATAAAACCGTTGTTTTTTGTCCTGATTCCTGAAACCCGGCATTAACGGGAGACTATAAACATACCGCCCATCATACCGTGATAAAAAACTTAGCCTGACTCATGCTCCCTGTTTCCGACAGGCTAATGTCGGACTAAAGCTAGCCCTACCCATCAGTGGCGCTGAACTGCTACACTTTAATGTGAATTAAGAGCTAAATAGAAGCCAGATCACCGGTTGGGCTAGAATATTGGGAAAGACACGACTCCCCCCAATCCTCTAAGTAAGCGATGAAATGGCAAGAACAATTAATAACAATTTACCTGTATGTATGCAAGCGCTATCAGGATAACCTTTGGGTTTATAGTCAGCGAATGTCGAATTACGCAGACTTGAGTTTTACAGATGAAGAAGTCATAGCGATCTATCTATTCGGTGTCATTGATAAAAATAGAGAGCTAAAAAAGATCTATGGTTATGCCGATCGCCATTTGCGGCATTGGTTTCCAAGGCTACCCAGTTACACAGCCTTTGTTCAGCGACTGAATAAGGTAGCTGATGTTTTCGCGCCGTTGCTGGAAATCATTCAGCAAGAGCAAGAAGAAAAAATCAAGGGCAAGTCTGGTTGATGGATTCTTTCCCTGTGGCGCTAGCCAAGCAAGGTCACCGGTTTAAAGCACGCGTTGCAAGGGAGTTAGCGGATGCGGGCTATTGTTCAACCAAGAAACTGTACTATTACGGTGTTCGGGTTCATATCGTCGGGCGTCGTCAAGCGGGCACGTTGCCGAATCCTGAATACATTGGTGTAACCGGAGCAAGTTGCCATGATGGAACAGTATTTGATCAGATTAGGCCTGAATTAACTCACAATGAGCTCTATGGCGATAAAGCCTATCACCGATCAGATGCAAAAGAAGTGAAAGAAACTCAAAACCTGACGGTATTAACGCCGGTAAAAAAACAAAAAGGCCAAAGGTATTTAGGCCCCCAGGATCAATGGTTATCGACTGCCGTTTCTCGTATCAGGCAGCCGATTGAAACTTTATTCGGCTGGATTGAACAACAAACAGGCATTGAATGCGCGGGTAAGGTTCGATCATACAGCGGTCTGATGGTGCATGTATTCGGCAAGTTGGCCGCCGCCATGTTTTTTTGGAATTATTTACGCGTTAGCTCTTAATTCACATTTTAAATTAAAAATACTATTATTCCTTACTGTTAAAGGATAACACCTATAGCGATTGTGGCGAACTCTCCAGGTATGAACAGCGATCAGAATAAACCGTCTGCTGACGAAAATAGTCGACTAATGGGTAATGCAAACCGTAAAGAATTACTGGCCTGGGCTCTATATGACTTTGCCAACTCCGGCTATACCACGGTGGTGCAGACCACTATCTTCAGCACCTATTTTGTCGGCGTGATTGCCGGTGCCGCACAAGGCGTCGCGCCCGGCTTATCGACCCTGCTCTGGTCTCTGGCTATCGGCGTTGCTAATTTTATAGTCATGATCGGCGGCCCGTTGATCGGTGCAATCGCCGATCAACGGGCTTGCAAGAAACGTTTCCTGCTGATTTCCTCGGTAGGCTGCATAGCATCGACAGCCTTGCTGGCACTGGTCGGGCCCGGCGATATAGGGCTGGGAATGGTGCTGGTTACTGTTTCAGCCATCATGTTTGCCGGCGGCGAAAACCTGATTGCCGCATTTCTGCCGGAGATTGTGCCTGAAGAGAATATGGGCAGAATGTCCGGCTATGGCTGGAGTCTGGGATATTTTGGCGGCCTTCTGACACTGGGGATTTGTCTGGCCTACATTATCTGGGCCAAACAGCACGGGTTGCCGGAAACCCATGTTGTCCCTGTTACCTTACTAATCACCGCCGCAATCTTTGCCTTGGCGGCCACCCCTACCTTTCTTTGGCTGCATGAACGGGCAATACCTGTTGCGCTAAACCGGAGCCTGTCAAACCTACAGATAGGTTACGCTCGATTGGCGCACACGTTTAAAGAAGCGGCCCGCTTTCGCGACTTGCTCTGGTTTTTGGTAACGCTGGGCGTGTACCAGTCAGGCGTTAGCACCGTGGTTGTTCTGGCCGCCATTTATGCGCAGGAAGTCATGGGCTTCGATACCCAGTCATTGATTGTGCTGATTATGGTCGTTAATGTGACCGCCGCTGTCGGCGCTTTTATTTGCGGACATTTACAAGACCGGATGGGATCGGTCCCAACGCTGGCCATTACCCTGCTCATCTGGATTGTTGCGGTAATGGTGGCGTTATTTGCCAGCAAGACGGCGCATATGTGGATAGCCGGAAATATTATTGGTCTGGCGATGGGCGCAAGCCAAGCTGTCGGGCGCGCTTTAGTCAGTAAATTTTCGCCGACCGAGCGAGCGGGCGAATTTTTAGGCTTATGGGGATTGGTCAATCGCTTATCGGCCATAGTCGGTCCATTGAGCTACGGCCTGATCAATTACTGGAGCAATGGCGACCACCGGATGTCATTGCTGTCGACTTTATCGTTTTTTATCGTCGGCCTCGCTTTGCTGTGCAAAGTCAATGAAAGTCGGGGTAAAGCCGCTGCACTAATGGGCGATGCGGGTTAATTCTAGAAAAACCATTTCATCCACGAAAAGCACAAAAAGCACGAAAATATTTGTGCGGATCCCCAAGCCCCAGCGTTGAGGATCAGCGTAAAAGTATATTGGTTTATTTCCTGTCTTTCGTGCTTTTCGTGGACTAATCGCCGTTTTTAGACTGATTATCCGGCAGGTGCAGCGATACCAGAAAAGTCGCCATAAAAACCAGCATCCCCAGACTCAGCATGGACAGAACGGGATCGGCATGCTGCGAGACGGCATAGGTATAGCTGCCCACCGCGGCCAACATGGTGAGATTCTGGAAAAAACCCTGCAAAGCGACAGCGCTGCCGCTGCCGATGCTCTGTTGCCCCAGTTCCTGCAAGGCGGCGTTGACGGGGACGATAAACATCCCGCCCATTACGCCGATGAAAAACAGCATAAACCGGGCCGGCCAGATGCTGTCGGTCAGACTCAGCCCAAAAATAAACAACGCCATTAAATAAGCGGGTAATCTGGCGCGGCGTAAATGTTCAAGCGGAATGAGTCCCGGCACCAAGGCCGATCCGGCGATGATGCCGATAGCGATGAATAAGGTAAGTTCCGCAATTTCGGACGCATTTTTTGACAATAAAATCAGCGGCGCCCAGGCCACAATAATCACTCTTAACGTTGCCGCAGCGGCCCAGAATAAAGAGCCACCGAGAATGGCAAAGCGTGATCGCGGCGTAGAAAAAAACAGGCCTATTTCCCGCCAAAACATCGGCAATGCCGAACCGGGAGCGGTTTTTTTGGCAATGCTCGCCGGTAAAAACAGCGTAGTCAATGCGGAGATTATAAAAATGACGATGGTGCCGATTAACGCCCACGTTATCGAATAATCCGCGACCTTGGCGCCTATCATCATGCCCAGTAAAATAGCCAGGATGGTGGAACCTTCAATCCAGCTGTTCGCTTTCACCAGAAATTCATGCCCTGCCAGCTCAGGCAGGATGCCGTATTTAGCCGGACTGTAAATGGCCGCGCCGACACCGACCACGCAATAAGCAATCAACGGTTCCACATTGCACAGCAATAATCCTGCACCCGCCGCTTTAATTAGATTGCCGATAATCAACACCCTGGATTTGGGATGATTATCGGCAAACCCGCCCACCCACGGAGCAAGTAATACAAAGGCAACCAGAAACGCACTTTGCAAAGCCGGAACGTACCAACTTGCCAGTTGTGCAGATTGCATCACCATGGCAATCACTGTGAACAAAATAGCGTTATCGGCAAATGCGGATAGGAACTGGGCGATCAGTAACGGATAGATTTGTTTGTTCATAATTATTTAAGGCAAAAGGCGAAGGACGAAGGGCAAAAAATACTTGCATTGCGGTTTAAGGCCGTTTCCATGAAAGAACATACCCGAATTACGCATTATTTTCTCACCACGAAGAAAAAACATAAACTTCGTGTCCTTCGTGTCTTCGTGGTGAATAAAAAATAAATTATACGAGGTATATTCTTTACCGGACATCGCCTAAGAATTTAGCCTTTAGCCTCTTTTATGCCTTGCCGGCCGCCAGTTCCGTCACTGCAATATAATTGGTTTTACCGGTCGCCATCACCGGAATCGCATCAACGATCAAAATCTTCTTGGGCAGGAGGATAAGAGCCACACCTTTAGATGCCGCCGCCAAGTCATTAACGGTCGCCTGTTTATGGGTGGTGAGCAAAATAACCTGTTCGCCTTTTTTTGCATCCGGCAGGCTGATTGCAGCGTGATGCGCATCCGGCCAAGCATTGGTCGCCATCTGCTCTACGGCGGTTAATGAGACCATTTCGCCGCTGACTTTGGCAAAACGTTTGCTGCGGCCGCGTATGCTGAGAAAGCCTTCATTATCGACATGCACAATATCGCCGGTGTCGTACCAGCCTTCGCCATAGATTGATTTGGGCGGCACCAGCTTGCCCGGATTGTCGGCCAGCAGGTAACCCAACATGATATTGGGCCCGCTGACGTGCAGCCTGCCCGCTTCTTCAATACCTTCGACCGGCTCCAGCTTGTAGCCCATAGACGGCATAAACCGGCCTACAGTGCCTGCTTTAAAATCCATCGGCGTATTGACCGAGGCGATAGGCGTCGTTTCGGTGGCGCCATAACCTTCCAGTATGCGTATGCCGAATTTATCCGCCCAAAGCTGGCGAGTGGTTTCCTGCAATTTTTCCGCACCGGCAACCACATAACGCATATTGAAAAAATCATAGGCGTGGGCTTTTTTGGCATAACCGGCTAAAAAGGTATTGGTCCCAAACATGATGGTGGCGCTGATTTCATAAGCGATTTCGGGAATGACCGCAAAATGTAACGGGGTCGGATAGAAAAAGGTCGTCATGCCATGCAGTATCGGCAGCATAGTGCCGACGGTAAAGCCGAAGGAATGGAACATCGGCAGGAAGTTGAGCACCACATCCCGAGCCGTAAAATTGATCCGGGCTTCCAATTGCTTAAGATTGGACAGGATATTGGCGTGGGACAATACCACGCCTTTGGGCGTGCCTTCGGAACCGGAGGTAAATAAAACCACCGCCGGACTGTCAGGGCTGTATTGGGTGTGTTTGTACCAGATATTAACGGTTTTGCATTGCACCAGCGCCTTGAATTTATCCCATCCGGACAGGCGCGCGGCCAAGTCTTCCAGATAAACCAGCCTGACCTGTTCGCCCAAGTGATCGGCTTCCGCGCTTAACTTGCCCATCTCGATAAAGCGGCGGGAAGTTAACACGGTTTTGACTTGCGCCGTGTTACACGCGGAAACCATACCGGCTGATCCGGTTGAATAATTCAACATGGCCGGTACCCGGCCATAAAGTTGCAAGCCCAAAATAACCGACAGGGTTTTGGTCGAATTGGGTAAAAAAACCCCGATATTTTCCCCCTCGACCGTCGTCGTTTTTAGGGCGTTGCCAATGGCAATGGTGCGTGTAATCAAGTTGTCGTAGGATAACGGAATGCGCTCCAGATCGTTGGCAACCGTATGCTTGCCGCCGTGTATCTTGCGTGCTTCAAGCAGGCTGGCGAAAATGGTTTGCCGGTAATGACTGGTGGCAAACATCATTTCAGTCATAATATCCGCCAAAATGTGTCCGCTGTATTTACGCCGGTTTTTACCTCTTAATTCAGGAGGAGGCGAAACGAAAGTATGGGGCAAAATCTGAATAGTGATTTTGGGGAATAAACGCAAGCGGACGATATTGCGCAGCCTGGAAAAATGCGTATATTCGGCGCCCTCAATCCGTACCGGCAATATGGCCGCTTCGGACTTATCGGCGACCATGCCGGTGCCGTCGTAAATTTTCATCAACGAGCCGGTTACGGTAATGCGACCTTCAGGAAAAATAACGATGCGGGTGTCTTGCTGTAAATGATGAATCAAATCCTTCAACGATATAGGATGGGTCGGATCCATTGGAAATACGCGGGATAACACCAAAAAAGGCTTCAACCACCAGCGCTCGGAAATCTGGGTATTGATCGCAAAAGTGACGTCATCGGGTAAAAACACACCCAGCAATAACGGATCCAGAAAGGACGTGTGATTGGATATAATCAGGACACGTTTTCCGGCTTTTTTGTAGTTGTCCAGCCCTTTGATTTCAACCTTGTAAATCAAGGTCAGCAGCCAGCGTAAAGTTTTTTTCAGCATTAAGGTTCCTCCTTGCGCCATTTTAGCAGATGTTTTATTTAATTTTGGAACACTAAAGTCCCAAGTAATGTTTTTTGACTCATGCGCTTGCCTCTCGGCTGCAAATGCATAGTTCAATTCCCGGCTGTCAACAAATCCATTTCTTCAAAAATTCCAGATTATGCCCCTTATGTTTCCGTCATTATATTTACCGGTTGTTACAGCATGTCGCATAGGTTGGGAAAAAATCGCCAGACAGCGTTATAATGTTTCATTTAAAAATCCCCAGCTGTTGCAAAGCTAAAGTCGTCAGCCAATGAAAATACTCAATATTCATTTCAAAAATATCAACTCATTGGAAGGCGAGAGCCGGATCGATTTTGAACAATCGCCTTTTTCGGATACCGGTGTTTTTGCCATTACCGGTCCTAACGGCTCGGGAAAATCCAGTATCTTAGATGCCATTACGCTGGGCTTGTACGGCGAGACTTTTCGTTTTGACCGTCCTGCCGGACATGTGATGACCCAACATACGGCCGAGTGTTTTTCGGAAATTGAATTTACCCTGAACAAGGTGAAATACCGGTCCAGCTGGCATGCGCAACGGCGTGATGCGAATCCCGAGAGCGAATTAACGCCGCCCGAAATGAAGTTGACCCGTTTGAGCGACGACGAAGTGCTGGCGACCACGGCCCAGCAGGTCTGCGCGCGAATTACCGAAATTACCGGGATGAATTTCCGTAACTTCACCCGCTCGATACTGTTGGCCCAGGGCGATTTTGCCGCATTCCTCAACGCGCTGGACAATGAGCGCATGGACATTCTGGAAAAAATCATCAGCGTCGATATTTATGAAGACTATAGAAACGAAGTCAATGAAAAAGCCACTGAGGCGCAACAACGCCTGGATTATTTAAAGCAGGACTTATCGGTTATACCGATCATGGAACCGGGAAAGCTGGAAGCCTGCGAACATGATTTGATCGACTTTACCGATCAAACGACCGAGTTGCGGGAGGAACAAAGCGACCTGAAGCAGCAGCAAGCCTCGCTGCAAAATGTGTTGACCCTGCAAAGCAGGATTGCCGACCAGGAAAAAAACCTACAGCAAACCAAATCGCTATCGGAAAGCGAGCGGCAAAAACTGGATCAGCTGACTACGGCCCAGGACGCACTGCTGTTTAAAGATGACTTGGAAGCGATTAAGGAAAAAAATAAAGAAATTCATCAGGATAAAGCAATTCTCACGGATTTTCGCGGCGAACTTAAGCAGATACAAGACCATATCGGCGCCGATAAAACGGCTCCGGATGGATTGCCCCATAAATCGGTAACCGAACAAGGGCAAATCCTATCCGAAATCAGGGCCCAGGTAGGTCAGCTTAATGCTCAGCGACAATCGGAATCAGACTTATGGCAATCGTTAGGCATGCAGATTGATGATAAAACATCCAATCTTGCCAATGTGTCGAAATGGCTGGAAGAGCATGTCGCGGATGAATCTTTGCTGGCAAGCTTTCCTGAAACAGGCCGGTTAAAAAACCTCCGGGCTGAACTGGTCGAGCTGAAAGAAAAACAGAAAACATTCACCAAATGGTCCAAAAATACGACCGCATCGCTGAAAAACAACACCTCCGCCATTGCGCAGGAAAATAAAAGAATTGCCGATTTAAAACACCAATTACCGCTGGCAAAAAAGGCGCTGGAAGAACTGGCGCAGGGCAAGAATCTGGCTGAACTTGAGGAGTTTCAACAAGAGCAACAAGAGCGGGTTAAGGATTTTCGGGCGCTCTATACCTTGGCTGTAACTTACCAAAAACTGACCAAAAGCGGTTTTAGCTTTTTCGGCATCTTTGGTCGTAAAGAGCAGCCGAATCATGATATTGAGGAACTGGAGTCCAAACTTGCGGCGTTAAAACAGGAAACAAGCCGGGAAGAAAATATTAAACTGACGCTGGAAACGGCTGTGTTCCGTGAAACGTTGCTTAGAAAAATGGCCGCGGACCGGCCGCATCTGGTCGATGGCGAACCTTGTTTTTTATGCGGTGCGTTGAAGCATCCCTATGCCCAGCATCCACCGAAAGAGGCCAACTCCCAGCAGGCCTTAGCGGATCAAAAGGCGAAAATAAAGACCTTAATGGCAGCAGCCACCAAGCTGGAACAACAGCTTAAAGCAACTCGAAAACAGGCGGAAAAAAATCAGGCCAATCAGACAGAGCAGGTCAGGATCAAATCCCAATGGCAAACCTTGTCTAACCGGCTTAACACGGCCAGTGAAGACCTGAAAATCAATAAATTAGGGTTGCTGCAACACCGCTTAAATACCGAAATAAGTGAATTAAAAACCATTACCGCCGTGGTCGCCGATTATCGGAAAAAACAGTCCGGCATCGAACAACTGGAAGCCTTGATCGCCAAGGGCGAAGCCACCGCTGAACGCTTACAGCTAAACTCCCGGCAACTGGATGCCGAATGGCGGGAACGCCCCAAGGAAGAGATCGATTACGATGCCGCATTGGCGACCTGCCGGCAGGAAGAGCAGCAACTGGCCGACAAGGTACTGGCACAACTAGCCTTGCTGGGCGAAAAGATGCCCGCTAAAGGCAAAGAAGACGCCTTGTTCGACCGGCTGAATGCGCGTCGCCAGGATTATCAAAGCTACGCATTCCGTCAAAAAAGCTTAGCCGAGGAACTGGAAGTATTGAAGGCAAAAGCGGAGCATTGCCAGGTTGAAATAACGGCATGCAACGAAAAACTTGAGCGTTACAACCAACAATTGCAAAGCGAAGAAATCGTCGGCCTGCATTTGGCATTGATCGAAAAGCAAAAACTGATTGCCGACAAGGAACAGCTTATTGCCAAACAGGAAGCCGAGCTCGACCTGTTGAAACGGGCCTTGCAAGACAAAATGCAG
The DNA here is from genome assembly GCF_000190755.2 of Methylobacter tundripaludum SV96. Lineage (GTDB taxonomy): Bacteria > Pseudomonadota > Gammaproteobacteria > Methylococcales > Methylomonadaceae > Methylobacter_A > Methylobacter_A tundripaludum. The sequence continues at coordinate 929,846 of NZ_JH109153.1, forward strand.
GGAACGCAATTTACCAGCCTGCATGAGCTGACTGAAGTGCTGGAGCTGCTGCAACATCAGCCGGAACTGGAGCGGCATCTGGCCGAATTGGAACAGGAGATTGACGCCAAAACCATAGACCTGGAAAAAAGCCGACTTGAGCTGGAGGCTGAAAATGCGCTGGTTGCAACGGAACTAAGCCCGGAACAGCTGGATGCCCAGCTGAAAAGCGTGACCGAGAAACTGGCAATAGCTGGCCTGGAAACGCAACGTCTGGAACAGTTGTTGAACGAGCAAAAACAACTGAAACAGAAGGCCGATGCAATCCTGATTCAATTACAGGATCAAGAGGAAATTGCCCGTCTGTGCGGCGCCGAAGCCGCTCAACTAGCCGAGGAAAGCGGCATGGCTTTTCGTCGTCGGGTTCAACAACGGGTCGCCGATCGGCTATTGTCCCAAACCAATGCCGTGCTGGAAAAAGTCAGCGGCCGTTATTATCTCCGGCAAATGCCCAGCGATCAGGGTTTGGCGTTGGAAGTTGAAGATACTTATCAAGACAATGCGCGCCGACTGCCCAAGACTTTGTCCGGCGGCGAGAGTTTTGTGGTGAGCCTGGCGCTGGCGCTGGGACTTTCGGAATTGGCCAATAACGGCAAGTCCGTGGATTCGTTATTTCTCGATGAAGGCTTTGGTAACCTGGACTCGGAAACGCTTTACACGGTCATCAGCACCCTGGAAGGCTTGCAAACCCACGGCAAAACCGTCGGTGTTATTTCTCATGTTGAAGGTGTGCAAAAGCGCTTTAAAGCCCAGCTGCAAGTCGTCAAGAAACCTAATGGCATGGGGATGTTGAAGCAGGTGTCATAAGCTTGCTCAACACAGCAGGACCCAGTATTGACTCCCCTGCTTTATCATGCCCTGAAATCGGCTGGAGCTAATCTGTCCAAATCATCACGCAAAATAAACACCCCATTTCATGCCGCCCAGCGCTTCGCTCTTTTTGCCTTCCAATAATCCGCCCAATAATCCGACTAATTCGTAGACGACGGCCATGCCGATACCGTGCCCATGAATATTTTCGTCGGCGCGGACGCCTCTTTTTAAAATTTCCGCCAGTTTTCCGGCAGGGATTCCCGGCCCGTCGTCTTCAATCTCCAGCAACACCGCAAAATTCCGCCTGCCTTTGCGCGCATTCAGGGTAACGCTGACTTTGACCGTGCTACGACACCACTTGCAGGCGTTATCCATCAGGTTCCCGGCTATTTCGTACAGGTCGCCTTCGTCATAATAAATCAGGCTTTGTTCCGGCACAGCCATATCGAAACGGATGTTTTTATCGATATAAACCTTACCCAGCGACGCGCTTATTTTTTTGATAATCAGCGACAAATCCACGGCGCCGGTGGTTTTATGTTCGCCCTTTGCCGCTGCCCGTTGTAATTGATACTCGACGATTTCATCCATACGGAAAATCTGTTCCTTTACCGTCTCCTTGTTTACGCTGAAAGATTCGGCGCAGCCGCGCAATATCGACAGCGGCGTTTTCAGGCTGTGCGCCAGATCCGCCAAGGCATTGCGATAACGTTCCAGATGCGCCCGCTCACTGTTGATGAAGGCGTTAAGATTACCGGCAAGACTTTCCAGTTCCGTTGCATAGTCGCCGTCTAAATGGGTTTTGCGCCCCTTTTCTATCGCCTCAAGATCTTTCACGATAATCCGCAAAGGCTTTATGCTCCAGCGCAACAAGGCCAGTTGAATAAATATCAGCACCAGGCCTAGAGCCAATAACCAGACTCTTAAGGTTTCTCTAAACCGCTCCACCTGATTGCTGACGAACTGGGCATCTTCAGTTACGGTAAAGATATATTCGCGTTCTACACCGACTACATTTTTCCAGATGACCGCGTAATGCAATGCGTAACGCCCGTGTTCAGCCAACAAAAATGCGGAATTGCCCGCGCTTAATTCCGGCGGGGGCGTTACATTAAGTCCGATAGCCGACGGCGAACGCCATACCAGATTTTTTTTTGCCGAGTGTATAAAACCGTAAAGACCGGAACCTGGGGTTGCAAACTGCGGTTCCGGCAAGTTGGTCGGCATGCTTAAATCACCGGAGTTTTTAAGCTCGGCGGCCGACAGCAGCGAATACACATAAACCTGCAACTTTTCCTTTAATGCCTGTTCGGCGCTCTCCCGAAAGCCCTGTTCAAGCACCACCGAAGCCAGCGCGAAAAATGCGGCAAGCACCAGTCCGGCGGAAACCAGCAATCGAAAGCTTAATGATTTAACCTGCATTCAAGGCCTTTAGGGATAATCGGAGGGTCATAAGTTCCTTCAAAAGAACTTACTTTTCAAACATTACTTGAGAATCTAATCAATCGCGTTTGGCGGAAATCAGGTAGCCTCGGCCACGCAGGGTTTCAATGGGCTTACGCGTCCCGTCGGGATCGAGCTTTTTTCTCAATCGCCCGATAAAAACCTCAAGAACATTGCTATCCCGGTCAAAGTCTTCATCGTAAATGTGAGCGGTCAATACCGATTTTGAAACCACTTCGCCCTTGCGGAACATCAGGTACTCCAGCACCTTGTATTCGTAAGCGGTTAATTCCTGCTTGACGCCGGATACGGTAACTTCCTGAGCCACGGTATCCAGTTCGATATTGTCGTGGGTTAACACCGGATGGGCCACCCCGGCCGACCGCCTTATCAATGCGTTAATCCTGGCCTGCAACTCTTCATAATGAAAAGGTTTAACCAGGTAATCATCCGCTCCCGCTTCCAATCCTTCTACTTTTTCCTGCCAGCGACTACGGGCGGTTAAAATCAGGATGGGCACGGTCACTTTGTCTTTACGCAAGCGCTTGATCAGTTCGATGCCGGAAAAATCGGGCAGGCCGATGTCGATCACGGCCGCATCAATCGGATATTCCTTGCCCATGTAATAGCCGTCTTGGCCGGTGTGTGCGGTATCAACGGCAAAACCTTTATCGGCAAAGAACTGCTGAATTTGTTCGCAGAGTTTTACTTCATCTTCAACAACTAGAATGCGCATGTTTTTTGTCTGTCGAGCTTAGTTAACTAATTGGCCGGTTTCGGCATCGATTTTGTAATACCGGATACGTCCATCGGGGGTCAGCACTTTAATGACATGCACTGCTTTGCCATCAATTATTTCTGTTTGCGCGCCCAGCACCTTGTTGTAGGTGCCTTCGATTATTTGTTTGGTCGCCTCGTCCAAACTGATGCTTGCCGGCTGGTTATTATCTGCAAAACAGCTATTGGAAAACAACAAGGCAACTATAACGGCTTTAAGCAAATTTCTCATGGGCAATCCAAGCTATCCGGGCACAAAATGTTTGTTCAACGCAACGACAAAAATAGAACGCGGATGGCGCAGATGATTATGATGAACGCGGATAACCTCAAAATGGCGATCAACTGATTTTTCCAGAATAATTCAAAAAATCTTATTCAATCATAAATATCCGCGTCATCTGCGTTCTATTACTGAGTGCAAAGCATTTTAGCCGATCACCCTGAATCGATGCTGAACCTTTAGCGTAACGATGCGCCCTGAACCAGGCTGCCAATTACTTGCCCGAAAGATGCGCCCAATTTGCCTGCGATCTTATCCAGCAAATGCTCCTGCCGACTGAAATCAACCTGTGTTTCCGCGCCGATGAGTTCCTTGGCGACGTAATCCTGATTGCCGACGCCGTCAACTATGCCCAGTTTCACGCCTTCTTCGCCTGTCCAGACCAGTCCCGAAAACATGTCGGGATTTTCTTTAAGCCGGTCGCCGCGACCGGCTTTAACCGCGCCGATAAATTGCTGGTGCACTTGGTTTAGCAGACTTTGTATATACTGCGTTTCGTCTTCTTTGGATGGCGAAAAAGGATCAAGCATGGCTTTATGTGCGCCGGCCGTGAACAAGCGCCGCTCTACGCCCAGTTTTTGCATGCCATCGACAAAACCGAAGCCGTCCATCAGCACGCCTATGGAACCCACCAAGCTGGAAGGGTTCACAAAAATTTTATCGCTGGCCGATACAATGAAGTAACAACCCGATGCGCAAATATCGCTGACCACGGCATAAATCGGCAACTCAGGATGTTCTTTTTTAATTTTCCTGATTTCCTCATACACATAAGACGACTGGACGGGACTGCCGCCCGGCGAGTTGGCATGCAGGATAATGCCTTTGGTGTGCTTGTCTTTGACCGCATTTCTCAAGCTTTCGATAATACTGTCTGCATTGGCCTCTTTGCCTTCGGCAATCATGCCGACCACATCGATAACGGCGGTATGATCTTTACTGTCAACGCCAATATCCTGCTTAAGCTTTGGATACATAGCCACGCCGAACACGGCGATCAAATACACAAACATCAAACTCTTAAAAAAAACGCCCCAACGCCTTGCTCGGGTTTGCTCGGTGATTGCGGCCAGCGCCAGTTTTTCAATAACTTCCCGCTCCCAACCGGATTCCCGTGTAACTTCTGGTTTGTTCTGATTGTCCATGCCTTGTTAACCTCTAATAATATTCAGTAATTCCGCAGGCTGCTGTAAGCACATCAACGGATTGTAGCGTTGCAAGATGTCTTCCGGATGCGCTCCGCACGACACCGCTATAGACGATATTTGGGCATTCATCGCCATTTGCAAGTCATGGGTGGAATCGCCCACCATTAAACTCCGTTCATTCGCTGCCTGGGTATGCTGCATAATCTGATGCAGCATCAGCGGATCCGGTTTAGAGGCGGTCTCATCGGAACAACGGGTGATGCAAAACAGCGCTTCCGTATCTGTCGCCTGTAATGCTTCCTGTAAGCCCGCTCTGGTTTTACCGGTAGCAACGGCCAGTTGATAACCGGCCTGTTTCAGTTCCACCAACATATCGTAAACGCCGGGAAATAAATCGCCCCGATCCAGTTGTCTGGACAAATACGTTTGCTGGTAGCAGTCCGTCAATTGCGTCAGCGTTTCCTGATCGACGCCGGGAAATAGCTTGGCGCAGGCGTTTGTTATGCTCAGGCCGATCACGTCTTTTGCCGCCTGGGGTTCGGGAATATCGCAGCCGCAGTGTTGCCCCGCCGTTTGCAGGCAATGTACGATCCAGTCTATCGAATCGATCAGGGTGCCGTCCCAGTCGAATATAATTAAATCAAACTTGTTCTTCATGTTTTAACAAATCTTCCAATGGCTGCGGCAAAGGCGCCAAAATGGTTAGCGGCTCCCCGGTAACAGGGTGTTGAAATTTTAATTTTTCCGCATGCAGGAACATGCGCTTATAGCCTCGGCCTTTAAATCCGCGATTAATGTCGTCCCGTCCATAACGCTCGTCACCGACGATCGGATGCCCAAGGCTCGCGGCGTGAACGCGTATTTGATGGGTGCGTCCGGTTTTTGGCGAGGCCTCAACCAGCGTCGAATCGCTAAATAACTTCACGCGCCGAAACAGCGTCTCCGCCTCTTTGCCGGATTGGCTGATCACAACCATACGCTCACCGCCTTTGGCGACATTTTTTAGCAAGGGCGCAGTAACCACCAGTTTTTTCCTCGCCCATTGCCCGGCCAGCAAGGCCAGATAGGTTTTATGGATGTGATTGTCGCGAAACAACTCATGCAGCAGTTTCAGGGCGCTACGTTTTTTGGCGATGATCAGACAACCGGAGGTATCTTTGTCGAGTCGATGCACCAGCTCTAAAAAATGCGCTTCGGGTCTTATCAGGCGCAGTCCTTCGATAATCCCGGAACTCACGCCGCTGCCGCCATGCACAGCGAAACCTGCCGGTTTGTTGACGATCAGGAAACCCTCATCTTCAAACAAAATGCCCTGTTGCAATGCCGCTTGCAAACCCTGCGGAACATACGATTCTTCACTACGCTCGGCCACCCGGACCGGAGGAATTCTGACGATATCGCCTGCAACCAGACGGTATTTAACATCGACGCGCCCCTTATTAACCCGCACTTCACCTTTACGAACAATCCGGTAAATTCGGCTTTTAGGGACGCCCTTCAGGCGGGCAATTAAAAAATTATCCAATCGTTGATCGCAATTCTCTTCGGTAATTTCGACCAGTTGAACTTTGGGTGTTACGCTTTTTTCTTCACTATTCATAGTGTAAATAATACCAGCATCTGCTTATGATTGATTCTTTAAATTGATGTATAGCAATAAGATTGCTATATTAAGCAAGTTTTTAATATAAAAAACATGCTTTTGCTCTGCGGTTTTCACTAACAAAACTGCCCTGGAGCATTACTCGATGATGATTAACGTAGCGATAAATTACCACGCTGACTCATCATTGTAAGATTTTCGGGTTCATCGTTCGACCCTAGACGAACGATTTATAACTCCTGTCTAAGACGGAATTTACAATCAAGACTGAAGAAAGAATATTTATTTGCTTAGACTCTGTCCGTGCAACTATCCACGGTCTTCACCTAAGTGAAGAGCGGGATGCCCACTACAACACGCAGAAACGGCTCATTAAAGCCGTAAAAACTAAGCTATGTAGAAGCGGCTTTAGCAGCCCCCTCTACACAAACACGATGACCAAAACCAGTCTGTTCAGTAAAATCTGACCATGGAGCAGGAAACAACAAGGAATATTGAATGAAAAGAATGCTTATCAACGCTACGCAACCGGAAGAACTGCGAGTCGCTTTGGTAGACGGTCAAAAACTGTATGATTTTGACATAGAAGTACCTTCGAAAGAACAAAAAAAGTCAAACATTTACAAAGGGATAGTAACCCACGTAGAACCCAGCTTGGAAGCGGCCTTTGTAAACTACGGCGCTGAAAAACACGGCTTTTTACCTTTCAAAGAAATCTCTCCGCTCTACCGTCACCTGCAAGAAGGCGTCGAAAACGACGGCCGCCGTCCAGCCATAAAAGACCTGATTAAAGAAGGTCAGGAAATCGTTGTTCAAATTGAAAAAGAAGAACGCGGCAACAAAGGCGCAGCTTTAACCACCTATATTAGTTTGGCCGGCACCTATTTGGTGTTGATGCCCAACAATCCTAAAGCGGGCGGTATTTCGCGACGCATCGAAGGCGAAACCCGTAGCGACCTGCGTGAAGTCATGGCGGCGCTTGAGATCCCTGAAAGCATGGGACTCATTGTTAGAACGGCAGGATGCGGCAAAAATGTCGAAGAACTGCAATGGGACTTAAATTATTTACTGCAACTCTGGGAAGCCATAGAACGCTCTTCCAGCGAACAGTCCGCGCCGTTCCTGGTCTTTCAGGAAAGTAACGTTATCATCAGGGCTTTGCGCGACCATTTGCGCGGCAATATCGACGAGATATTGATCGACAATGAAGACGCCTTCAAACTGGTGCAAAACTTCTTGAAACAAGTCATGCCGCACTTTTTGCCCAAGGCAAAACTGTATCAGGATGCCGTCCCCCTGTTTAACCGCTACCAGATCGAATCCCAAATTGAAGTCGCTTACGGCCGTGAAGTTTCATTACCGTCGGGCGGTTCGATAGTCATCGATCATACCGAAGCGCTGACCTCCATCGACATCAACTCGGCACGCGCCACCAAAGGCAGCGACATCGAAGAAACCGCGCTGAACACCAATCTGGAAGCGGCCGATGAAATTGCCCGCCAACTAAGATTACGTGATTTGGGCGGCCTGTTTGTTATCGACTTCATCGACATGATGTCCAATAAGAACCAGAAAACCGTTGAAAACCATCTGCGTGACGCCCTTAAAATCGACCGCGCCCGCATTCAGACCAGCCGCATCTCGCGTTTCGGCCTGCTGGAAATGTCCAGACAAAGAATGCGTCCTTCGCTGGGCGACTCGACTCAACTGCCGTGTCCGCGCTGCAAAGGCCAGGGTACGATTCGTAATGTAGAGTCGGTCGCACTTTCCGTACTGCGTATTCTTGAAGAAGAAGCCATGAAGAAAGGCACGGAAAAAGTCATTGCCCACCTGCCTATCGAATGCGCGACTTTCCTGTTAAACGAAAAACGCAGCGCCATCGAGCAGATTGAAAACAGGCTGAAAGTCGGCATTGTGATCCTGCCCAGCAAGCATTTGGAAACACCGGCTTATGACATTGAGCGCATCAAGGAAAAAGAGTCCGGCGACGGTAAGGCCAGCTACTTACAGATCAAAGCGGAAGACATCACTATCCCTGAATTTGCCCAGCAAATAAAACCGAGCACCGCAAAAGCGGCAATCAAGGAATTCCTGCATGATTCCCCTGCACCGGTGCAAAGCAAGAATGAATCAGCCAGCCTGATCCAACGCTTCTGGCATAAACTTGTCGGCCCCAGTGCCAGCACAGAGCCTAAAGCAAAAGTAACGGCCGCCGTTCAAACCACTGAAAGAATCAAACCGGTTGACGAGGGTCAACCGAGAAAAAACAGAGGTGACAGACAAGGACAGGGGCAAACTCAGGACCGAGGACGTGGCCGCGGACGAGGTCAAGGGCGCGGTCAACATCCGAGTCAGGAACAAGCTCAAGCGTCTGAACAAGTACAGGCGCCAAAACCAAAACCGGAACAAAATCCGGACGCACCTCGTCCGAATCGTCCGCCGCGCGGTCAAGGTAGAAACGTAAAACGCAATCTCGACCCGGCTAATTTGCCTGTAGCAAAAACCGAAGCCGTTAAAAGTGAAGCGGTTGAAGTTAGCGAGATTGTTTCAAGCGCGCCTGAACTGGCTTCTGCTGCTGCCGGAGAACATCCCAAAAGAAACAATGCCAGAAGAGGGCCGAATCGTAGAAGACCGCGTAATCCCAACTACAAAAAGCCTGAAACGGATGGCGATTCAAATAGCACGCATGAAGCGTCCAGCGAGAGCAACGACGAGTCGCGTCCGGCTCCCCGTTCTTATGACAATGACTTTGCAAAAAGAGCGGAAAGAACCGAACGCCCGGAATCCCCGGCTAATGTCCCCAGCCAGGATAACACCGGCAATCAGGATTCAGAAGCCAGAAAACCGGCGGCTACCGCTGAACCGGCTTCGGTTCCGGCTCCAACTCCAGCAGCACCAAAACCGGTTGTTGAAGCGGCGCCAAAACCAGCTGAAATGGTAAGGCAAGAAACGGAATAACAAGCGGATCGGCGCGATTGGGGGGGCAAAACAACATTGCCCATCAATCGCGCCAACTCAAAATAATTCACCACGAAGACATGAAGTTCGCGAAGAAAATAAAAACTTCGTGTCTTCGTGGTGAATTAATTCTAAATACTTTCTACCTGTACTTAACCTCAACAGCCTCGCTTCCCAACAACGCCCTCAATCGCGCAACCAATTCATCGGTTGGCTGGACGCGCCACTCATCACCCAACTGTAGACTCGCTTTTGCAACCTTTGACGTATAACTGATTCCCACAGGACAACCGCCGCCCTTAAAAGGCTCCAGAACCGCAATCAACTTCGTCACAAAGTCATGACCTTCGCTCTCATTGTCCGCCGCATGCCATACCAACTGAATACTTCTGGCATAAACCTCCCTGGCCTGCTCCATGCTGTAAAGCTTTTCTACCGTCAAGCGTAGCGTGCCCAAATAATCGTCAACACCCAGCGCCCCTTCGGCAATCAACAGGCTGTCACGAGTAAAAATGCTCCGGTATTTATCATAAACTTCGCCAAATGCCGCGATTTCAAGCCTTCCGGTCCTATCATCAATCGTAGCAAAACCCATAACTTTACCGTTCTTGGTCTGACGGGTGCGCACTTCGACGACCAACCCGGCCGTTCGGGCTTCCATCTTCCTGCTTTTGGACCGCTCCACATTGGCCAACAGCGACTCTATGGTCCCGTTGGTAAATTGCCTTAACTCAGCCTCGTATTGGTTGATCGGATGCCCGGTCAAAAACAAACCCAGAACCAGCTTTTCCGCAGCCAGTCGCTCATTTTCAGACCACGGCTCAACCACGGTGTTATAAGCGTCTACATCATCCGCATTTTCGGCATTAACGGCCAAGCCGAACAAATCGTTCTGGCCTGTTTGCGCATTTTTTCCGTGCTGCTCGGCGACTTTTAAAACCGTCGGCAGCTCCGCCAAATGCCCGGCCCGGTTATCATCGAACTCATCGAAAGCCCCGGCGCGTATCAATGCTTCCAGCACCCGGCGATTGAATTTGCGTAAATCCACCCGCTTGCATAAATCGTACAGGCCTGAAAACAGGCCGTTTGCTTCCCGCTCGACCAGCATTTCTTCAATCGCCGCCTCGCCCACGCCCTTTAGCGCGCCCAAACCGTAAACGATATGGCCCGCGTCGTTAACGGTGAATTTGTATTTGGAAACATTGATGGTGGGCGGACAGACTTCCAGCTTCATCTGTTTGCATTCTTCAATCAAAATCACCACTTTATCGGTATTGTCCATATCGGCGGACATCACCGCCGCCATGAACTCAGGCTGATAATGGGCCTTCAGCCACGCGGTTTGGTAGGCGACCAGCGCGTAAGCGGCGGAATGCGATTTATTGAAACCGTACCCGGCAAATTTCTCCATCAAGTCGAACACGTAAGTGGCGATTTTTTCATCGACCTGATTTTCTATCGCACCGGCGGTAAATTTATCCCGCTCCTTGGCCATTTCCTCCGGTTTTTTCTTACCCATCGCCCGGCGCAGCATGTCCGCTCCGCCCAGCGTGTACAGCGCCATTTCCCGGGCGATCTGCATCACCTGTTCCTGATACAAAATAACGCCGTTGGTGGGCTTTAAAATAGGTTCCAGCAACGGGTGCGCGTACTCCGCCTTGGCCCCGTGCTTGACGTTAATGTAATCGTCCACCATGCCCGATTCCAAAGGTCCCGGACGGAACAGCGCCACCAGCGCGATAATGTCGTCGAAGCAATCGGGTTTGAGCTTTTTAATCAGCTCCTTCATGCCCCGCGATTCGAGCTGGAATACGGCGGTAGTCTGGGCGGCGGTTAACAGCTTGTAAGAATCCGGGTCATCCCGGGGAATGATCGTTATATCGACCAGCGGCTTGCCCAGTTGCTTGTGCTTGGCGTTAATGTCCTGCAATGCCCAATCGATAATGGTCAGCGTGCGCAGTCCCAAAAAGTCGAACTTGACTAGGCCGACCGCTTCGACGTCGTCCTTGTCGAACTGGGTGACCAGGTTATTGCCGTCCTGGTCGCAATACAGCGGCGTAAAATCGGTCAACTTGGTCGGCGAAATCACCACGCCCCCGGCATGCTTTCCCGCATTCCTGGACGTGCCTTCCAGCGACAGCGCCATATCGATCAACGCCTTGACTTCTTCCTCGGTATCGTAAAGTTGTTTCAGTTCAGGGCTGTCTTTTAGCGCTTTGGTCAGCGTCATGCCGATTTCAAACGGAACCAGCTTGGACAACCGGTCGACAAACCCGTAGCCGAAACCCAGCACCCGACCGACATCGCGAATCACCGCTTTCGCCGCCATCGAACCGTAGGTGATGATCTGCGCAACATGATCGCGGCCGTAATGACGGGCAACGTAATCGATCACTTCGTCCCGGCGGTCCATGCAGAAATCCACGTCAAAGTCGGGCATCGAAACCCGCTCGGGATTCAAGAACCGCTCGAACAGCAGATCGAATTCGATAGGATCGAGGTCGGTAATCTTAAGCGCGTAAGCCACCAACGACCCCGCACCCGAACCCCGGCCAGGACCTACCGGAATCAAATTGTTTTTCGCCCACTGGATAAAGTCGGCAACAATCATGAAATAACCGGGAAACCCCATTTGGGTGATCATTTTCAGCTCGAAATCCAGGCGGTCATAATAAATGCGCCGGTTTTCCTCATCCGTGCCCTTGCCCACCGCCGGATAGTGCTGCAAACGCTCTTCCAGGCCTTTCATCGACTCCTCGGCCATAAACTCGCCCAGATTCATGCCTTCGGGTACCGGAAAATCCGGCAGGAAATTCTTCCCCAGCGTCAGTTGTAAATTACAGCGTTTGGCAATCTCTACGGTGTTTTCCAGCGCCTCCGGTATATCGGCAAATAGCGCCTGCATCTCCTCGATGCTGCGTAAATATTGCTGATCGGTATAATCCTTGGGACGGCGCGTATCGTCCAACACCCGGCTCTGGTTGATGCAGACCCGCACTTCATGGGCCGCAAAGTCCTGTTGATAAACAAAACGCACATCGTTGGTCGCAACCACCGGCAAACCGGTTGCCAGCGCCAGCTCGACGGCGGCGGCGATATAGCGCTCCTCTTCGGGCTTGCCGACCCGCTGTAATTCCAGGTAAAAACTTTGCTCGAACAACGCGCCCCAAAACTCCGCCAGCCGTTTCGCCGCATCATGGTTTTCGGCTAACAGCGCCTTGCCTATACATCCGCTCATCGCGCCGGACAATGCAATCAAGCCGTTATGATTGGCTTCTATCCACTCCTGCCTGAGCATCGGCACACCCTGATGCTGACCTTCCTGATAAGCTTTTGAAATCAATTCGGTCAGCGTGATGTAACCGGCATGATTGTTGACCAGCAAGGTCAACCGGTACGGCGTAGCGGGATCTTCGGGATTAAAAACCAGCACATCGGAACCGGCTATCGCCTTGATGCCCTGCCCTAATGCCGCCTTATAAAACTTGACCAGCGAGAACAGGTTAGCGTGCTCGGTAACCGCAATCGCCGGCATATTCAACTCGGCCAGGCGCTTGACCAAGGGCTTGATTTTAACGATCCCGTCGACCAGAGAGAATTCGGTATGGAGTCTTAAATGGACAAAAGCTGGCTGCATGGGGGATTAGAAAGTTGATTCAGATTTACTATTATGCCGGATAGGCTATTTTACCCCGTCCGCACGCTTTCGTGTGACCAACATAATGACAATCACAAAACAATTAACCCAGCCCTCCACTAGGTATTATTACTTATTGATTGAAAGACTTGATTTCTCTATCCTACAAAAAGTAATATAAAACTTACGTAAAGTAGTACAAAGCCTACGGCCGGCAACACAAATCCAGCTGTTTTTTAGGCTTCCCGCGTTTTGCAAGTAGGGTGTTATTTAAACAAAATCACCACAGAGGGAACAACCATGAAATTAACCTGGATACTCGTTGCGGATAGCACTCGCGCACGCATTTTTACTGCTGACACCCCCTCGTCCCCCCTAGAGGAAATCGAAGATTTTTCTCATACCGAAGGTCGTTTACATGACCGGGAAATAACCTCCGGCCTGCCGGGAAAGATCAAAAGCGCCGGTGCGGGCGGACACACCTTTGAGCAACCCACCGACCCGAAAAAGCACGAAGCCGACGTTTTTGCTCATCGCCTCGCCCAATACCTGGAAGACGCGCACAACGCACACCGTTTTGGCCAACTGCTGATTGTTGCCGGCCCCTCTTTCCTCGGTTTGCTACGTAACCAATTGCCGGAACAGATTAAAAAGCTGGTTCGTTTCGAGCTCGACAAAGACATCACCCTGTTGAGCGCCGCCGATATTCGCCAACATCTCCCCCAATATTTGCCGAATCTTTGATAAAAACCCTCAATTAATTTAATTCTGAAAAATGCAGGCTATCACCTACATTGGCCCCTATTATGAAGAAAACCATTAATTAGAGGCTCCCATTAAATATCTTTTCAGCAACGCCTATATGACCTCAATACTGGGGACTGCGGCTATCTTGTTTGTTCTAGAAGAACTCCAGTTTATTTTCGGGGGCTCGCCACCGCTATTGCTCTTTTTGGTCGTCATCGCCTCCGCCGCTTGGTACGGCGGGACAAAAGCCGGTCTTTTCACTACAGTGTTGAGTGCGGTAACAAGTGTTTATTTCTTAACAGAACCTTACAACTCCTTTTATATCGCCAGACCCAGCGAAATGCTGCGCATCGCGACTTTGGTTGGCATAGGCACCGTATGTACCTTGGTCATTGCTCGTTTGCACGACCAGGAAAAACGGGCATTACATACGGTCATGGATCGAGAGGAGCAACTTAAAAAGGAAATCGCCAGGCGCAATCGAACCCAGGCAGAGCGGAATCTATATGTCTCACTGGCTAAAAGCAGCACCGAGTTTATCGGTATGTGCGATACCCAGCTGGAACCTTTCTTTGTTAACGATGCCGGACTGCAGCTGGTAGGTCTTGATAGCCTAGAACAGGCTCTTAAAACCCCCGTCAAAGACTTCTTTTTTCCGGAAGACCAGGCATTTATCATGGATGAATTCTTTCCTACGGTATTACGGGACAGTCGTGCCGAGATTGAAATCCGCTTCCGGCACTTCAAAACCGGGGAAGTGCTGTGGATGATCTTCAACGTCTTCGCCCTGAAGGACTTACACGACAACATAGTCGGATTCGGCACAGTGAGTACCAACATCACTGAGCACAAGCAAATCGAAGAGGCTTTGCGCGAGAGCCAGAGGGACCTGAACCACGCCCAGGCAGTCGCTCATATCGGCAACTGGCGAATGGACATCCGCAATAATATATTGGAATGGTCTGACGAAAATTTTCGAATCTTTGGCACACCTAAAGGCACGCCTTTAACCTATCAATCATTTCTGGATATTGTCCACCCGGCAGACCGGCAATTAGTCGATACGACATGGCAACAAGCGCTTACCGGCATGCCCTACGATATTGAACATCGGCTTATAGTGGACAAAAAAGTCAAATGGGTGCGTGAACTGGCTGAGCTCGAATTTGACAAGCATGGAGTGCTGCTCGGCGGTTTCGGAACCACCGAAGATATTACCGACATCAAAAGCACTCAGGAAGCATTACAGTATGAACGAGCCTTCCTCAGACAAATAATCGATGCGGTACCCAGTATGATCTTTGTCAAAGACCGGGAAGGACGGTTCATGTTAAGTAATGAGGCTTTGGCCCAGTGCTATGGCACAAGCCCTGAAAGTCTGACAGGATTGACCGACGAAAATTTCAATCCCAACGCGGACGAAGTGACTCACTTCTATCAAAATGACCTCGACGTCATAAGAACCGGTAAACCAAAACTCATTCCGGAGGAAAAAGTCACACATGCCGATGGTTCCGTACACTGGTACAGCACCGTCAAGATTCCGTTGTGCGACACCGACAATAGTTGCAGCAAACTGCTGGGCGTGGCAACCGACATTACCGAACGCAAGCACGCCGAGGAAACGCTACGCCTGATGGATCGCCGTAAAGACGAATTTCTGGCGATGCTGGCCCACGAACTCCGCAATCCGCTGGCGCCCATCCGCAATGCCGTGCGGCTGCTAAAAATGCAGGAAGCGACCGATCCCAAGCTGACATTGAGCTGCAATATCATCGACCGCCAAGTAACTCATATGACTCGGCTGCTCGATGACCTGCTGGATATGGCTCGCATCATGCAAGGTAAAATCAGGTTGAAAATCGAGCATTTCGAGCTTACCGATATTGTCAATAATGCGATAGAAACCAGTCGCCCCCTGCTCGAATCGCGTAAGCAGGAGCTGATCATTTCACAAACCATGACGCCGCAATGGCTCGAAGGCGATCATGTCCGGTTGGCGCAAGTGCTGTCCAACCTGTTGAATAACGCCGCCAAATATACCGGTGAGGGCGGCAAAATCATGTTGAGCGTGATGCGGAAAGGCTCCGATGCCGTCATCGAGATCAAGGATACCGGCATCGGCATCTCCCCTGATATTCTGCCTCAAATCTTCGATCTCTTCACTCAGGCAGACCATACCCTGGCTCATTCTCAGGGCGGGCTGGGCATTGGATTGACGCTGGTGCGTCAGCTGGTAGAAATACATGGCGGCACGGTCACCGCAGCGAGCGAAGGTATCGGACAAGGCAGCACATTTACCGTGCGGCTGCCCGCATTACCGATGGATTCATCTGCTGCCGAATCCGCGCGGACCGAATCCGTATTACCGACGTCTAAATTCCGCATTCTGGTTGTGGATGACTATGCTGATGCGGCCGAAAGTCTGATGATGCTGTTGCAAGCGAAAGGGCATGAAGTCGAAATAGCCGATTGCGGCATAAAAGCAATAGAGCAGGCGCAAGTTTTCCACCCGCAGGTTGTGCTGCTCGATATTGGTCTCCCCGATCTGGATGGTTATGAGGTCGCCAAACGGCTACGCGCATTGCCTGAGACTCGGGATGCGACCCTGATCGCCTTAACCGGTTATGGACAATCTGAAGACCATAATCGCTCACAATCGGCAGGATTCGACCATCACTTGCTCAAGCCGTTGAATTTTGATGAATTATCAGCCTTACTGACATCGTCATAAAGCCGATTCCCCATCGGTCTGAAGCATTTCATGTTGCTAACCGATTGTTAATCATGCATCCAATAGTTATTCACAAAACCTGGGGATAACTCTGTGGATTGATTGTTCTGCTTGTCGCTTACTTGCGGTTTTTATTAGTGTTTTGTTAAATTGTACAAAAACTTAACAAATCCATAATTTTACAGACTATCAATGACTTACAGCTGCTTATCGGACCTTATACCGCTCATTCAAAAGCATCGCTAAGTCACTGATTGTTTCTGTGTGCAAATGTTAAATGCACTTGTCAAAAACCAATTAATCAATGCCTTCGATGTATACCCGCACCCTTTTACGGACAGGCCGCTTTCTTTATACGTAAGACTAAAATAATGCCCCTACAGGCCTCACCCGCTTGGTATTACTACTTATTGCTTGAGGGGCTTTATTTCTCTATCCTATAGTCAGCAGTACAAAACCGGATGTTTTTTAGGTTTAACGGTTTTTGAAAATACTATGTCATTTAAACAAAATCGCCGCAGAGGGAACAATCATGAAATTAACCTGGATACTCGTTGCCGATAATACCCGTGCTCGCATTTTTACTGCCGACGCGCCCTCTTCCCCTTTAGAGGAAATCGAAGGCTTTTCTCATGCCGAAGGTCGTTTACATGACCGGGAAATAACCTCCGACCTGCCGGGAAGGATCAAAAGCGTCGGTGGAGGCGGACACGCTTTTGAACAACCTACCGATCCGAAAAAACACGAAGCGGACAATTTTGCGCATCGCGTCGCCCAATATCTGGAAGACGCGCATAACGCCAACCGTTTTGACCAACTGCTGATTGTTGCCGGCCCCTCTTTTCTCGGTTTGCTGCGCAACCATCTGCCGGAACAGATTAAAAAGCTGGTTCGTTTCGAGCTCGATAAAGAAATCACCATGTTGAGTACCGCCGAAATTCGCCAACACCTGCCCCAATATTTGCCGAATTTTTAATAAGCCTTCTCGTTTCTACTCGCAGAAGCGCTATTTCACACCAAAATATAGCGGTTACCCTGCACTCAAAGTTATTCACAAAACCTGTGGATAACTCTGTGGATTGATTGTTTTATTTACCGCTTAGCTGCGGTTATTATTAGTGTTTTGTTAAATTGTACAAAAACTCAACAAATCAATAATTTTATCAACTATCAATAACTTACAGTCAGTTATCGAACTTTAAACGGCACATTTAAAGGCTCCGCTAAGTTATTGATTGTTGCTGTGTGCAAATACTATTGAATCAAAACTATTCCCCCCTCCCAGCGCCAAAATTTGCTGCTTAAGAGCCGTAGAATGTGGTGAATTCGCGAACCGCACCAATCGTGTCATTCGCCAGCCGAAACATTCGGGAGATCAATGCTCCCCAATGCTTTGAAGAATTTCACGTTCAAGATAAATAGGGGAGCTGGAGTAGGGCCAATTCACCACTTGCCGAACCCGGCCATGCTTCGCTGGATTCAATGACTGTAATGGCAATGTTTTTAGATGTCCCGCTCGCGCGGATTTGATGTTCCCGTGGCGGTTGCCGGATGGTTCGCTAATTTCCAAACTCAAGTTTGGAAATTAGGATTTGGAAGCAAGAACTCTTCAGGGTTCCCAATCTCCCAATTGGGAACCCGCAGAATTATATTAAATTTTCGTTAAATTTATTAACTCTTAGCATCTTTCTTGGATTTCTTTACAGCCTTCTTTTCTTTCGGACTCAGAGCCGGTTTTTTCTTGTCTTCTTTATTGCTTTTTTGTTCTTTGCTCATGGCGCTCGCTCCAAATAATTGATGGGGTTTTCTGAAAATTCATTCGAATGACACCGATATGCCAATGTTTTGAAGGTTGATGTGGCAAAGTTTGATTGCCAAATACAACGGTTTAAGCATACTCTCATGCCCAAAAAAGAACAACTTTAGCTATTGAAAATCTACGATATTAAAACAACGGAACACCTTGAAAATCAATAACTACCAAGCACTATAGATCAGGCGTACTGTTTATGCCCGATATTCCCATGCTTCAATATGGCGGCGAATTTCTGGTTTGCCCAACGTCATTCCACTACCCAATGCCGGAATGTCAGGCAACGAAAAGCGGGCGCCTAAAGCGCCTACTTTGGGTGTCCGACCTATCCGGCTGATGTGTTTGATTCACGCGAACAATGCGCTTCACTGCGTTTAGCGCATCCTGCGGTCCTATTGAATCAAAACCATTCCCCCATCCCAACGTCAAAATGGCCGCTTAAAGGCCGTAGGACGCGGCGCGTTCGGAAATCCCACTGTTTGGTGGTTCTTATTGGGATCGTGCATCGACCTTCCGCGCTATCGCATACAGATAAAAAACTATAACTCTTAAAAATTGCCAAATAACATGGAATAATAGCCGACATCGCGTTACCCGCAAGGATGTTGGTACTTAGCGTGAGCGGGAGCGGAAGCTGCGCCCAAAGCGCCTACTTCCGGCACTCTCTATCAACCTTAAACCGATAAACTAAAACACTATGGCGCAATACATATACTCAATGAACCGGGTCGGCAAGATTGTCCCGCCCAAAAAATACATCCTCAAGGACATCTCGCTGTCTTTTTTCCCCGGCGCAAAAATCGGGGTGCTGGGCTTAAACGGCTCCGGTAAATCGACGCTGCTGCGCATCATGGCGGGCATCGACAAGGAAATCGAAGGCGAGGCTATCCCGCTTAAAGGCATTAAGATCGGTTATCTGCCGCAAGAGCCGCAACTCGATCCCAATAAAACCGTGCGCGGCAATGTCGAAGAAGCCGTCGCGGAAATCAAGGAAACCTTGGCAAAACTCGACGCCGTCTATGCCGCTTACGCGCTGCCCGATGCCGACTTCGACAAACTGGCCGCCGAACAAGCGTTCCTGGAAGACTTCATCAACGCTTGCGACGGCCATAACCTGGAGCGCAAGCTGGAAGTCGCCGCCGACGCGTTGCGCTTGCCCGATTGGGATGCCGATGTGACCAAGCTGTCCGGCGGTGAAAAACGCCGAGTGGCGTTGTGCCGGTTGTTGCTGTCCAACCCCGACATGCTGCTGTTGGACGAACCGACCAACCATTTGGACGCGGAATCGGTCGCCTGGCTGGAAAGATTCCTGCACGGTTATCCGGGCACCGTGGTTGCGGTCACCCATGATCGCTATTTCCTGGACAATGTGGCTGGCTGGATTCTGGAACTGGACAGAGGTTCCGGCATTCCGTGGGAAGGCAATTACTCCAGCTGGCTGGAGCAAAAGAGCAACCGTCTGTTGCAGGAAGAGAAACAGGAATCTTCCCGCCAGAAGGCCATGAAAGAAGAATTGGAATGGGTGCGCTCCAACCCCAAAGGCCGACATGCCAAAAGCAAGGCCCGTCTGGCCCGTTTTGACGAACTGTCGTCAACCGACGTGCAAAAGCGCAACGAGACCCAGGAAATTTATATTCCACCCGGCCCTCGTTTGGGCGACGTGGTAATTGAAGCCGACAACGTCAGCAAAGCTTTCGGCGACAAGCTGTTATTCAACGGTTTGAGTTTTAAACTGCCGCCCGGCGGCATCGTCGGCATTATCGGCCCGAACGGCGCGGGTAAAACCACGCTGTTCCGCATGATGGCCGGTGTCGACAAGCCCGATTCGGGCACCCTAACACTGGGGCAAACCGTTCAACTCGCCTATGTTGACCAGTTGCGCGATGACCTGGATCCGAAAAAAACCGTGTTCGATGAAATTTCCGACGGGCTGGATTTGATTACCGTTGGCAAATATGAAACTCCATCACGGGCTTATGTCGGTCGTTTCAATTTTAAAGGTGCAGACCAGGGAAAACGTATCGGCGATCTTTCCGGCGGCGAACGCAACCGCGTGCATTTAGCCAAACTGCTTAAAACCGGCGGCAACGTACTGTTGCTTGACGAACCGACCAACGATCTGGACGTTGAAACCCTGCGCGCCTTGGAAGAAGCGCTGCTGGCGTTCCCCGGTTGCGCCGTGGTTATTTCGCATGACCGCTGGTTTTTGGATCGGATCGCCACGCATATGTTGGCGTTTGAAGGTGACAGTAATGTGGTCTGGTTTGAGGGTAACTATGAAGATTACGAAGCCGACCGTCATCGCCGCTTGGGTAGCGATGCGGATAATCCGCATCGGTTGAAGTACAAAAAGCTGACCGGTTAATTGGAGTTCGTAGGGGCGCCCCTTGTGGGTGCCCTGTTTTGCGTCATGTATTGGGCACCCACAAGGGGCGCCCCTACAACCTACCCCGCAAACACCACATCAAACCGCTTCATCAATCCGGCTATATCTTTCCGGTAAAACTCCTGCACCGGTAAACACAAATCGTCCGGCTTTAAGCCGCGTTCCTGTAGCGACTCCACTTCGGCATAGATGTCGTTCACATCGTAAATTTCCAGCGCTTTAAAAATGGCTGCGGTATCTTTCATGTCCGCTATCTCAGGATTCTGCCCGTTTTTCAGCTGAAACACGCCATCGTCCAGCAACAAAATGCTGACATGCTGGTCAAACGCGGCAGTGGTCAGGATAATGTCCAGCATTTCCTGAACCTGAGCACCGCTGTGCGGCGGTTTGCGCAGTACGAATAAATAACGCTTCATGCCCTCACCCGAATACGATAAAGCGGTCGGCTTCCAGGGTAGCCTCGACCAGCTGCCCCAAACCGGAAATACGAAAACCCTCGGCCAGGTCATTATCCTGCTTGCCCTGCCGCTTGGCCTCGTCGCTACATAACAAACCACGCCGTTGCGCGGCGGAAATGCACACTACCAAATCGACCTGGTGCAGTCTTGCCAATTCGCTCCATTGCGCGGTGAACTGGAGTTCGTCATCCGGCGGCGTGGCGTACTTGAACGCATGGTAGATGCCGTCATGATAAAAAAACACCCGGAACACTTCATGCCCCGCTGCCAAGGCGGCATTGATGAATTGATACGCGCTATACCCGGCATTCGACTGGTACGGGCTGGCGTTAACTTGGATGGCGAATTTCATTGGGGTTTAACCTCGTTCCCACGCAACACGTTACTACCATCAAGTTAAGAAATACGCTGGTTCCCAAGCTCCAGCTTGGGAACCCAGGTAACGAAGCTCTAGCTTCGCGAGACGGGAAGCTAGAGCTTCCCTCACCGAATTCCCAAGCTGGAGCTTGGGAACTAGCACAAACAATATAGTCATAAGTCATGTAGGGTACGCTGTGCGTACCTTTCGGCGTTCGGCATTGATGGTACGCACAGCGTACCCTACATGGCTGTCTTCGTCTTTTTACTGGCATCTACTGAAGACTCAAATCAGGAAGATCATCCATTGTTAATCGATCAGGCAATCCACCTGCTTCTACCTCACCAAGATGAAGTAGGAGCATTCTTATAGCCTTATCAATCCATCGTGTTTCTTCACACGTTAGTGGCTTCATAGAGCCGAGCATCTTTCTCGCAGTAGTTACACTCCCTCTCTCGGAAGTTAGCTCACCTAATTTATTAAGAACTCGCTTATCTATTTGAAGTATTGACGCAGCATTTTTTCTACCTCCAGCAGGTGTTTCTGCTACGGTGAGTATGTAATAGGCAGCGGACTGAATTGGCTCACCGCTGTCATAAAAAGCCATCAAGTAACGCGACCACGCTGCCTCTAAGTGTGGTGAAAACTTGGTGCTAGGTGCCGGGGGATATTCTTGCAACTCGAATATTAGCTGCCCCTTGTCATCCTTCTCATACTTAAGTGCTTCCGGTGCGTGCCCGGTTTGGTCAACCACGACACCTGTTGTCTCTGCCTTCCAGAAGGCAAACCGAAATTTTTTGCAAGGATGGCGACATATTTCTGCTTCTATTTGCCATGCCTTAATGAAGGGACTCACAAGATGGCGAGCTTCAGCGATCAACTTGCATTCAGAAGCGAGTTCTATGGTTAACACTTCATCTTTCAACTCGAAGCTACCAATCTCATTTTTACCCAGTATTGGATCAGGTTCAGAGAACGGGGTTGTACAATCAAGACGATAAAAAAGTTTAGTCACCATTCCTTCAGTTTCCTTCATAGTGCAATGTTTGACCTCAGTGTAGTCGTCTAACTATAAATAGGCTCTTTTTTAAGTGCATCAGTACCTAGAAACACTTGCCCATCTACCGCTCAATCCCGCTTAATCTCATTAAAATAAAGCGTAGCGCCAATCACCGCTGCCGGGGCGACGATGATATTCAGCACCGGAATGGTCAGTCCCAGCACCGCCAGTCCGCCAAAGCTTAATGCGCCCAGCCTGACACTTTTAACCAACTCTTTTTGCTCGGAAAACAACACGCCCTGATTTTCCAGCGGATAAGCCAGATATTCCAGCGCCATGCCCCAGGCCCCGAACAGCGCCCATAAAAAAGGCGCAAGCACATTGATGCCGGGAATAATCGACAAGACCAGCAACGGCAAGGCTCGAGCCCCCAAATAGCCCATGCGCTTTGATTCCGCAAAAAGAACTTTAACTAAAGGCTGTTCGGCAGCTGACAGGGGCTTTCCGCTGACCATTGCCAGCGTTTTTGCCGATAATTTGCCGTAAAAAGGCGAGGCCAGCAGATTCGCCAAGACCGTAAAGGTGAAAAACCCGGCGATAAAAAAGCTGATGAAAAACAGCGGCCATAACACCCAGCTCAACCAATGCAGCCAGCCGGGAATGAATTGATCGATCAAATCCGAGATATAAAAATAACCCAAGGTTAAGGCGGCGCTGTACAGCACCACGTTAATCAACATCGGGATGATGATGAATTTGCGCAATTCCGGACTGGTCAATAATTTCAGGCCCTTCAATAAAAAGCCGATGGCTAATACCGGATTGTTGCCTTTCTTATCAAATTGCATTTTTTAAACCTCCCACGCCTTGCCCGGCTGGATTCAATACCACACCGCGCTCGGTCACAATCGCCGCAATCAGTTCCGCCGGGGTCACGTCAAAGACCGGATTCCAGGCGCTAACCAGGGAATCCTCGTTGTTATAACAGGCAGGCAATAATTCGTTTGGGTTACGTTGTTCGATTTCTATCAGGTCGCCGCTAGGCATAGTCCAGTCGATAGTCGTGGTCGGTGCGACCACCATCAACTTTACGCCATGCTGTTTGGCTAATACGGCCAGGGAATAGGTGCCGATTTTGTTTGCAGCATCGCCATTGGCGGCAATGCGATCCGCACCGACGACGATCCAATCGATCGCGCCGGATTTCATCAGCCATGCCGCCGCCGAATCGGCGATCAAGGTCGCCGGGATGCCGTCTTGCGCCAATTCCCAAACGGTCAGCCTTGCGCCTTGCAGCCAGGGTCGGGTTTCGCCCGCATAGACGTTGATGCGTTCCCGTTGATAAGCGCTACGGATAACGCCCAGCGCCGTGCCGTAGCCGCCGGTTGCCAAGGCCCCGGCGTTGCAGTGCGTCATCACGCCTTTGGCACCAGCCAGAATATCCGCGCCCAGTTCGCCCATCTTGTGATTGGCGGCAATATCCTCGGCGTGGATTTTTTCCGCACACGCCAGAACCGCCGTAATCGGATTATCAAGCTGCTTGGCCAGTACGGCTTTCATCTGATCCAGCGCCCAAAACAAATTAACCGCCGTGGGTCTTGACGTTGCCAACATGGCTATATCGGCCGCCACTTTTTGCCGCCAATGATTGGACTGGGCATAGTGTTTACGAACCGACAACGCCACACCGTAAGCCGCGGCTATACCGATAGCCGGTGCGCCGCGAACGCGCATGCCGGCAATGGCTTCGGTGACGCCGACGGCATCCTTGTATTCGTCGTAAACAATTTTTTCCGGCAATTGCCGCTGATCCAGCACTTTTAAAGCATCGCCCGTCCATTGCAAGGCTTGTACAGTCAATTTATTTTGTATAGTCATTTTTATCAAAAACCAATGGTAAAAAGTTATAATTCGGCAACCCAATACAGGAATACCATATGACAGTTGTCGATACCCTCATCCACGCTCGCTGGATTATACCCGTTGAACCGGAATCCGTAACCTATGAACACCATACGCTGGTAATCGATGGCGGCCGAATTATCGACCTGCTGCCTACCGAGCTTGCCAAGCAAAAATACCAGGGCACGACTACCGAAAACCTGGAAAATCATGCGCTGCTGCCCGGCCTGATCAACAGCCACACCCATGCCGCGATGACCTTGATGCGCGGCATTGCCGACGATTTGCAGCTGATTGACTGGCTGCAAAACCACATCTGGCCGCTGGAACAAAAATGGATGAGCGAAGCGTTCGTCAAAGACGGCACAGATCTGGCGATAGCCGAGATGATCCTGGGCGGGACGACCTGCTTCAACGACATGTATTTTTTCCCAGAAATCACTGCGGCGCAGGCGATTCATCACGGCATCCGCGCCAGTGTCGGCCTTATCGTTATCGATTTCCCGACAGTCTGGGCCGAAAACAGCGAGGCCTATATTGAAAAAGGCCTAGCCCTGCATGATCAACTGCGGCACCACCCGTTGATTACCACGCCGTTTGCGCCGCATGCGCCGTACACGGTGTCGGACGAGCCCTTGCAAAAAATAAAGACCCTGGTCGACGAACTGGAACTGCCGATCCATATGCATGTCCACGAAACGCTGCATGAGATCGAGCAGGAACTGGAAAAAACCGGGCAGCGGCCCCTGCAAAGATTGCATGAGCTCGGCCTGATCGATCCGTCGTTCATCGCGGTACACATGACCCAGTTAACCGATGACGAAATCGCCCGCTATGCGGAATCCGGCGCTCATATCGTGCATTGTCCCGAATCCAATTTAAAACTGGCCAGCGGCTTTTGCCCGGTTGCCAAATGCATCGCGGCAGGCATCAATGTGGCGTTGGGCACCGACGGCGCGGCCAGCAACAATGACCTGGATATGTTCGGCGAAATGCGCACCGCAGCCCTGCTCGGCAAAGCCGTTGCCGGTGACGCCAGCGCCATTCCTGCGATGACCGCCCTGCGCATGGCGACCATCAACGGCGCGAAAGCCTTAGGCTTGGACAATGAAATCGGCTCGTTAAGCATCGGCAAAGCCGCCGACGTGATAGCCATTGATTTATCGCACTTGGAAACCCAGCCGTTATATTGCCCGATTTCGCAGATCGTTTACGCCGCCAGCCGTCAGCAAGTCACCGATGTCTGGGTGGCGGGGAAGCGCTTGTTAAAGCAACGTCGCCTGACCACGGTTAATATTGATGAGTTGAGGATGAAAATCGCCGAATGGCAGGAGCGGTTAGCGAATTGATTTTTCACCACGAAGACACGAAGAAAAATATAAAGCTTCGTGCCTTCGTGGTGATATATTTAAGTCAATTATCTTTTTCTGCCCAGCACATTATTGATGAACCCATACCTTTGATGTTGTAAGTTACATGGCTTCCACTTTGGAGAGCAAACAATGAGTACCGCAGAACAATTGCAACAAAAGTACACCTATGGCGATTATCTCAAATGGCCTGAAGATGGGCGCTGGGAGCTGATTGACGGCGAGCCCTATGCCATGACCGCCCCGCAACGGTTGCATCAGGATATTGTCTTTGAGTTGAGTAGACAAGTCGGCAATTACCTGCAAGGCAAGCCCTGTAAAGGCTATACCGCCCCCTTCGACGTGCGCCTGCCGCGCAAGGATGAAGCCGACGCCAATGTGGAAACGGTAGTGCAGCCCGATCTAAGCGTCATTTGCGATCCGACCAAGCTGGACAAGCAAGGTTGCCGTGGCGCGCCGGATTGGATTGTCGAAGTGCTTTCGCCTTACACCGCGCTCAAAGACATGAACACCAAACGCAGCCTTTACCAACTGCATGGGGTGCAGGAATATTGGATTATCCACCCGGAAGATCGTTGGCTTTTGGTGTATACGCTGGACGAACAAGGACGGTACGGCCAGCCCGGCGTGTTCGGCATGGATGAAGCTACCGCTGTGCAACGGTTCCCGGATTTGAGCATTGATTGGTCGTTTATGGCGGCCATATAAGACCGCAAGTAAGCTCGGCGCACCCTACATGAATTTAACGTTAGCCATCTAATTTACTCTGCACCCACTTATTTTGATGAAACCTCCTTGCGGGACGGGGATTACAACTCCGCCCTTAACGCTCCAGCAATGTCCGAGCTAAATGGCTACGCCTTAACCCACGTAAAAGATTTCGAACAGGGCACCCTGCCCCGCCCAACTTTGACGATTAAATCAGTTTAGAGAACTCCCCTTATGGTTACAAACCTCATCATTTTTTTCTTGTATTTGGTTGCAGTTATTTATTTCGCGGGCTTTGCTCTGATCAGTAGCTCAACGCAGATAAGAATCAAAGAAGTCTACATGTATTCAGGAACACTCGCCCTGATAGGATGCATTAGTGAGGTGGCTATTAATAGCTTCTGCAGGACGGCTTTCGACTCGCCTCTTTGGATATATCAGGTGACACCTGTACATAATGGAGACACTTCAATTTTTGCGTTTTTTCAATGGTCACTCTATGGTTATCATCTTTATTTTGTTCAAAACAAGATTCAGTCCCTTAACCTTAAACATGAAGCCTATATTTTTGCTGCAGTGATCTCTGTAGAGGCGTTGTTACTGGAAATATTCGTCAATATTTCCAGTAAATTTTTCCTTAACACCTTCATATTTTATTATCTGCCTGGAGATATGGGACATTTGACCACTGTTTATGTCTTCCCTGTTTATCTTCTGGGAGGCGCCATACTGATTGAAATCTTTAAAAGATTTTTGCAAGACCCCGTGTTTTTCGGCAACCTGAGTTTTTCCATTGCTTTTATTTTTGTGTTTTTATCGTAACATCCGTATACACAAACAAATGCCCGATGTCCAAAGCGTTACTAATCCCACTTCATAACCGGCACGGATGAAATAGAGTTCTTAGGGGAGCCTTCAATCACCTTATCGCTGTAAGCCAGATAGACCAGGACATTACGTTTTTTATCATAGAAACGCACCACTTGCAGGGTCTTAAAAACCAGCGACAGGCTCTCTTTAAACACCACATCGCCACTTTTTAATTTATCCAGTTTGCTCGGATCGATTGCGCCTATTTGCCGACAGGCAATTGACGCTTCTGTCGGATCTTCAGCCAGGCCTACCGCGCCTTTCATGCCGCCTGTTTTAGCGCGCGATATATGACAGGCAACACCCGGAACATCAGGATCGTCGAAGGCTTCAACCACAATTTTATGATTGGCTCCCAGCAGCTTAAATGTCGTGGTTACATCGCCGATCTCTTCGGCTGACGCCGTAAAGGCTAAGGTGCCGAGCACCATTGTTGCCGCAAGCAGAATTTGTTTTTTCATAAGTTTATCCACAAAGTTAAGAAGTTATACTGTCTTTATTACCTGAACGCAGCTTTGAATGTTAAACCCCTTTGCTGCGAACCCGATGATCATGTTTTACTCTCAATGATCCATTTTCAAAACCGGCACTGCCGCCAGCAGCTTTTTGGTATAGGCGTGTTTGGGCTGGGTCAAAACCTCGGCCACGCCGCCTTGCTCTATGATCTTGCCTTGGTACATGACAGCAACGTCGTCGGCTATTTCCGCGACAACGGCAAGATCATGGGTGATGAACAAATAGCTGACGCCCTTTTCCTGCTGCAAGGTTTTCAGCAATTGGATAATCTGCGCCTGCACCGACACATCCAGCGCGCTGGTCGGCTCGTCGCAGACGATCAGTTTGGGGTCGACCGCGAGGGCGCGGGCAATGCAGATGCGCTGACGTTGGCCGCCGGAAAACTCATGCGGATAACGTAGCGCCGAATCTTCGGGCAAATCGACTTGCTGCAACAGTTGCCGGACTCTGGCCTTACGCTGCTCCGCGCTCACCTCGGGATGCAAGGCCCTGATGCCTTCGGCGATGATGTCGCCGACCAGCATCCGCGGGTTCATTGATGAAAACGGATCTTGGAATACGATCTGGATATTGGCGCGTTGTCGCCGCAAGGCTTCGCCGGTCAAGCCATTCAACTCGACGCCGTTGATGACGACCCGACCGCTGCCGGGTATCAGGTTTAGCAAACTCTTGCCCAGCGTGGTTTTGCCGCAGCCGGACTCGCCGACCAAGGCCAGAGTTTTGCCTTGCTGGATGTCGAAACTGACGCCATCGACCGCCCGCACATAATCGACGATTCGCTTGAATATGCCTTTACGGATCGGGTAATGACAATAAAAATCGCTGACTTGCAGCAGCGGCGGATTTTCCTCTGTGCTGTGCGCTAAGCAGTTCTGCATCGACGGCAAGGCGTTAAGCAACTTGCGGGTGTACGGATGTTTGGGCTGGTTGAAGAACTCGGCGGTCGCGCCGGTTTCGACGATTTTGCCCTGCTGCATAACTGCAACCCGGTCGGCGATGCTGGACACCAGCGCCAAGTCATGACTAATCAGCCACAACGCCATGCCGGTTTGCTCCTGGATGTCTTTCAGCAACGCCAGGATTTGCGCCTGGATAGTCACGTCCAGGGACGTGGTCGGCTCATCGGCGATGAGCAAATCCGGCTTGCCCGCCAGTGCAATGGCGATCATCACCCGCTGCCGCTGGCCGCCGGAAAGCTGGTGCGGATAGTCCTTAATGCGCTGCGGGGCTTGGGGCAGTTCGACTTGCTGTAATAGTTCCAGCACCCTTTGTTGTATCGCGTCTCTGGGTAAGTCGAAATGCAGTTTGATGACTTCCTCGATTTGACTGCCGATGGTCATCACCGGGTTCAGCGAAGACATCGGGTCTTGAAAAATAAAACCGATGCGTCGACCGCGAATTTTGCACAACTCGAATTCCGAACGCTTCAGTAAATCATCGCCGTGCAGGTTGATCGCTTCGGCATTAAGCCGTGCATTATTAGGCAACAATCTGAGCACCGACAAGGCTGTGATCGATTTGCCGGAACCGGATTCCCCGACCAATGCAAAGGTTTCGCCTGCATGGATTTCAAAACTGATGTCGTCGACCACCGTCTGCCGGTGGTTGAAGGTGATGCTAAGACGCTCAACAGCCAGTATCGGATTATTCATTACCGCTCCGTCTCGGATCGAACGCATCCTGCACCACGTCGGCAAACAGATTGGCTGCCAGCACCAGCGCGAACATAAACACGAAGGCGGCCGTCAGCGACCACCACACGATAGGCTCGCGGGCCATTTCCAGCCGCGCGCCGTTAATCATATTGCCCCAGCTGTAGCTGGTCGGATCGACGCCGATATTGATGTACGACAACACCGCTTCGGCCAACACCAGCGAACTGAAATCCAGTACTACTGAAATCAACACGATGTGCATGACATTCGGCAGGATGTGGCGCAGTAAAATCGCGCCTTGCTTAACGCCCAAGGCATGGGCGGCCTGAACGTATTCCATTTCCCTGAGCTTGAGGGTTTCCGCCCGAAGCAACCGGCATAAGCCTGTCCAACTGGTCACGCCGAGGATCATGCATAGGAACAGCAAGCGCATATCGGCCCTGACGATGACGCTGGTAAAAGCCGCTTCGTGATTGGCCATGTACACTTGCACCATCAGGATGGAAGCGGCGATCAGCAACACGCCGGGAATGGAATTGAGCGTGGTGTAGACGTATTGGATGACGTCGTCCACCCAGCCGCGAAAAAACCCGGCCAGGATGCCGAAGATGATCGCCATTGGCAGCATGATTAGCGTGGTTAAGGTGCCGATGACCAAGCCGGTGCGGATGCTCTTTACCGCTTGATAAAAGACGTCTTCGCCGACTTTGTCGGTGCCGAACACGTGGTAGTAGGCGGACAGGTGGATCAGGGTCGTGGCGAGCGGCACGATAATAAACAGGACTAACCAGACGACTTTGGTGCTTGGGTTCACCACCGCTCGTGCCGCTGGAGCGACACGGACTGTATTCCCACGCCGGAGCGTGGGAATACAGAGATAGAGCATCATAAATAATCCCGTCAAACCTACGCCTTGAGCCAAGCCATAAAATCCTTTTTGCAGAATATCGCGAATACGCTGCGTTTCAGGATCATCCAAATGTCTGCCGCCGAACTCCAGGCGCGGATAACCCCATTGCATCGAGCCGTCCGGCATCGCCATCATTTCCTTGCTGTATAGCTTAGTCGCAAAAGGCGCGGAATAGGTTTTTTCGCCATGCTCCCGCAGCGGCGTCGCCCAATCGTCCAACAGGCTGATAATCTCGTTTTTCTTGTCATCGGCAGGCTTAAAATGCACGGAATCGAGCAAGCCGATCAGCACAAAAAACAGCAGCACCACCAGCGATATCATGCCGATTTTACTGCTGCCTATTTGTTGCAACGGGCGCTTGATGTGTTCTTTGCCGCGCAGATACAAGCCCAGTGCCAGCATCACCAGGATCAGCAAATAGATCAGTGCGTCTGTCCATAGAATAATCATTACATTAGCCTGTGTTGGTCAAGTCATGTTCGACAATGTTCAAAGCCAGCTTTGAACTCCATTTTAAATGACGGACGCCTAAGTCGGAGTCCAAAGCTGGCTTTGGACAGTTAAAAATCATCTTCTTGCAACACCATTTTTTGATAGCCGTCATTGTCTTTAAATTGTTTAGCCAGCTTTTCCCGTCCCGATTGCGCTAACCGTTGATGAAAACTGGAAAACGGGTAATCGTGTAAATTGTCACAGTAGCCATGCTTGACTGGGTTAATCAGCAAATAATTCAACCGCAGCATGTAATCCTTTTCATCACGCGGACAATAATCCCAAAAGTTCCACCAAACCGGTAGCTCACATGAACAATGCGCGTGAATAACATGACTGGTTATGCCATGAATTTTACGAAAAATATGACTTAAATCATCGCCCTTATTACTCACGCCTAGCAGATGATAATGGTTATCCAGAATCACCCAGTCGTTTAACGTCCAATTTTTCTCACGAAAGCAATCCTGAATCGTCTCAAGTAAGTGCTGCTTAATGGCATTGTCTGCTAATAGCGGTCTTTTTTGGTAAATGGCGCTGGTGACGAAATAAGGCGTATTATCCAAAAATAAATGCGCTGGCGTATGTAAGCTTTTCTTTAGCATCGCAGAACCTTTACAAATCGTTCAAAGCCAGCTTTGAACTCCGACTAAATAACTGAATACGTGTTAAACCACCGGTGGAGTTCAAAGCTGGCTTTGAACAATACCCAAATCATTACGACAACCTCACGCGCGGATCAACCAGGGTATAGGAAATATCTGTCAACAACAGCCCGATCACATATAACACCGAACCCAGAAAAACCATCGCGCGAACGATCGCAAAATCCTGGCTGTTGATCGCGTCTATGGTGTAACTGCCTAAACCGGGAATGCTGAAAAACGATTCCATGATTAAGCTGCCCATGAATAACAGCGGCAACACCACCACAACGCCGGTCAAAATGGGAATCATCGCATTGGGCAACACATGCTGGAACAGGGTTTGGGTTTCTGACAGCCCCTTGGCTCTTGCGGTGCGCACATAGTCTTTTTCGACTTCTTCCAAAAACAAGGTCCGGTACCAGCGTGCGCCTGAACCTATGCCTGAAAACACGCCGATCAACACCGGCAAGATCAGGAATTTGATCGCCGCCATGCCGTCGTCATAGCCGGAAATGGGCACCAGCCTTAATATCTTGCCGATGAAAAACTGCCCGCCGATGATGTAAAACAGCGAGGAAATCGACATCAAAATCACGCACAGCACGATGCCTGCATGCTCCAGATAACTGTTGCGGAACAATACCATTAGCAGCGCAAAACAAATATTCACCAGCAGGCCGACAATCAACGTCGGCAACGCCACGGCAAGACTGGGCCAGGCGCGTTCTTTAATGTCCGCACCGATATTCCGGCCGCTATCGGACACGCCGAAACGAAACAAAAACAAGCCGACCGATTTTTGATAAAAAATGGTGTCGGTTATTTTTTTCTCGCCTTGCGCGTCAGAATTCCAGAGCAGCGGCACATCGTAGCCGTGTTGCTGTTTCCAGTTGGCGATGGATTGCTCGGTAACGTGCTTTTGCCCCAGCTGCATCCGCGCCATATCGCCCGGGCTGTTGACGACGAAGAACAGGACGAACGTTAAAATATTGACGCCCATCAACAATGGCAGGCTGTATAAAAGTCGCCGGATAATATATTGGGTCATCGCTTGGTTTCCTTAACGCGTCGGCGGTAGGCATTAACCGCCGGAATCAACATCAGCACAAATACCACGCCGCCCAGCACCAAAGGCCAAAACACCGGCTCGTTCCATTGCTGCCTTTTTTCGGCACGGGCGGCCGTATCGATGCGAGTATATTTAAGCTGGTTATTCGCCATCAGATTCGGCTTAAGGTTTTTGTACCAGCTGTGAAACAACGCAAAATTCTTCGGATGAAAGCCGAAAATCCACGGCGCGTCATGACGCGCTATTTCCTGGAGTTGTTGAATAATCCGGTAGCGTTGCTCGCTGTTATCCATGTTGCGCATTTGCTCGAATAAACGGTCGAATTCAGGGTTATGATAATTGGCGGCATTTTCGCCGCCGTATTGCACCTTGGAATTTGCACCGTACAGCAGGAAAAAGAAGTTTTCGGGGTCGGGATAATCGGCATTCCAGCCCCACACAAAGAGCTGGGCGTTACCGGTGCGCATTTTTTCCTGGAATCGATTGTAGTCGGTGGCGCGTATCACCAGTTTGATGCCCAGCTTTTCAAATTGCTTGCGATACCAGTTCATCCTGGGGCGATCGTCAACACTGGTGGCGGTGGTATCGAAATACAAAATCAGGGCTTCTTTGGTTTTGGGGTCTATGCCGCCGGCATAACCGGCTTCGGCCATCAGTTGCCGCGCGGCATCGATTTTTTTGCGCTGCGCCTTGCCATCCAGCCAATCGTAAATATAAGGATTGATACCTTCTTTAGACTCCGCAAACCCGTAGATGCCAGGCGGTAAAACGCCTTGCGCCGCGACGCCGCGGCCATTCATGAAAATAGAGATAAACTCTTCATAATCAACTGCGATAGCAATAGCCTGCCGCAACTTTCTGGCCTGCTCGGTTGCACCGCCCACGGTGGCGTCAAGCATATTAAAGCCCATGTAAAAACTGGAAGTGGTCACCGAAGTTTGCAACTGGATGCCTTTTTCCAGCAGGGTCGGCGTCAGCGCCACGCCACCGCTGCCGGTAAATTGTATGGCCTGATCGAAACTGTCCGAGGCAATACCCGACGCATCGTAATAACCTTGCAAAAATTTGGTCCAATAGGGAATGGTTTCTTTTTCCAGCATGAAAACCACTTTATCGATAAACGGCAGTTGTTTTCCGGCATCAGTCAGCAGGCCTTTTTGTTTGTCTTCCGGCTCGCCTTCGGTCGGATAGGTTTCGAGATGAAACAGCGGGTTTTTTAAAAGGATCATGCGCCGGTTCGGGTTATTCTCCGCCATCAGGTAAGGCCCGGTGCCTATCGGAAACCAGTCCAGCGTAATGTTTTTGTCGGCAAGTCCCGCCTGGTCGTAAAACACATCGGCTTCCCACGGCATCGGCGAGAAAAACGGCATGGCTAACCAATAGATAAATTGCGGATATTTACCTTTAATGCGAATCCGGTATTGATAACGGCTTAGTGCTGTTACACCGGCTATCGGCAAATTTCTAATCGCCGTCTTGGGTTTATCTTTGACCTGTCTGGAAAAATTGTCAAAGCCGACAATATAGTTTTTCATGATTTCGGCTATCGGCGACTGAATTTTGGGATGCGCCAGACGCTTGATCTGGTACACATAATCTTCGGCGGTGAGTTCACGCGAGCCAGTAATATTAAAATCATTCAACGACGTAGCGGCCTTGATTTGCGCTGTGCTTAACTGATGATATTCATAATCGCCCTGAGTGTTTGTAGCCAGCGCGGGGTGCGGTTGGTAGCGGATACCATGCTGGATTTCAATCATATAATCAGTAAATGCAATGTCGTTGTCATTTGCGCCCTGCTCCAGTTTGTCGCCTTTCTGGTTCAGATAAATAACTTCAGGCATGCGGGTAGCGGTTAGCGGTACCACTTGATAAGGCCTTTTCAGGTAATGATATTGAAACGGCGGCTCGTAAATCTGCGCGATAAAGGCATATTCGTTGGAACTGTAAGCTACAGCCGGATCCATATGCTTGGGCCGCTCTGAAAATGATTCATACAAAATCACCTGTTTGTCCTCATCTTCCGGATAAGGGTTATTAGGTTGTGCGGATGCCCACGCCGCGCACGAATACGAGGCCGCCCAAAATATGACCGACAACATCAGAACTAATACGCGAGCTTTGCAGGTTTGCATCTTCATAGACAAAAGACTGGACATCAATAAAAGGGTCATAGATACTTGAAACTCTATTGTAACAACAAAAACATTGGGAGATGATAATGGGTTTTATGCAGGGCAAACGAGTCTTGATTGTGGGTTTAGCCAGTAACCGTTCAATTGCATGGGGCATTGCTCAAGCCATGCACCGCGAAGGCGCTGAATTAGCCTTTACCTTTCAAAATGAAAAGCTGCAAAGTCGCGTCGAAGAAATGGCTGGGCAATGTAATTCCAACATTACCATTGAATGCGATGTCAGCATTGATGAGCATATCGACACGGTATTTAACAAGCTGGGCGAACACTGGGACGGCTTGGATTGTATCGTGCATTCGGTCGCTTATGCGCCCCGCGACGCACTGAATGGTGATTATGTTGATGTCACCACCCGCGAAAACTTTAAGATTGCCCATGACATCAGCTCCTACAGCTTTACCGCTCTGGCAAAAGCCGGACGCGCGATGATGCAAGGCCGTAACGGTTCTCTTTTAACCCTGACTTATTTAGGCGCCGACCGGGCGATTCCTAACTACAATGTCATGGGTGTCGCTAAAGCCAGCCTGGAAGCCAATGTCCGCTATATGGCTGTGGCCTTGGGCGCCGAAGGTACGCGCGTTAATGCGATTTCAGCAGGGCCAATCAGAACGCTTGCCGCATCGGGTATTAATGACTTTAAATCCATGCTTAACAAAGCGGCCGATACGGCACCGCTGAAGAAAAACGTAACCATTGAAGAAGTCGGCAATGCGGCGGCATTTATGTGTTCCGATCTGGCTTCGGGTATTACCGGCGAAATCACTTTTGTCGATTGCGGCTATAACATTGCCGGTTTAGCGGCATCTTAAAGCAATAATTTTGACACAAAAAAGGGAGCTTTAAGCTCCCTTTTTTATTTCCGGTTCAGCAGTTTTACTTAGGCGCCTTCACCGATATATCGGCTTCTGCCTGCAAACTGTTTATCAACGCATTAAATTCAGTCTGACCGAAAGCTTTGGCGATATTCTTGGTCGCCAGTTCCATTTGCTTCTTGTCATCCTCAGTCATCACGCCTTCTTTTACTTTTGACAGACTCACCACCACTTGTTCGCCGGCGGGCAATTCGGCAATAAAGACAGTCGGCTTGCCGCCAACAGGTTTAGCCGCCTTGAAAATCGCCTGACTCAACGGCAACGGCACATCTTCCTTGCTGCGCGTTAATCCTGCAACTGTCTTTACTTGCAATTTATTTTCAGCCGCAACAGTTTGAATGGACTCGCCTGCCTGTAATCTGGTCTTGATCTTTTTAGATGTTTCAATAGCCTGTTGTTTAGCTTTATCAGACAACAATACAGCGACTATGTCCTTCTTAACATCGCTTAGCTCTCGCGCAGCAGCTGGCTTGTGCTCCAACATTCGCAATACAACCAGGCGATCGGTTCCCAATTCTATGGGGGTACTGTTGTTACCCTGCAGAACTTCTTCGGTAAAGGCAGCGTTACGAATTTTTTCGTCAGCTGCAATGCTGTCACCTTTATCTTTAGTGAACAACGCTGATTTCTTAATGGTGACACCTAAAGCATCCGCCACTGTTTTCAGGTTGTCGGGGTTTTCATAACTCATTTCGGTTAAAGTTTCACCCGCCTCATAAAACGCGTTTTCTGCCTGGGCTTTCTGATAAGCCTTGGTGACTTCATTTTTAACTGACTCGAACGGTTTGATCTCTCCCGGCACTAACTCGGTTACCTTAATCAAGTGATAACCGAATGCCGATTTCACTGGATTCGATACTTCACCCAGCTTTAAAGCGCTTGCCGCATCTTCAAACGATTTCTCCATAACGCCTGCATTAAACAGGCCTAAATCTCCGCCTGTTTTAGCGGTTAATTTATCATCGGAAACTTCCGCCGCAACAGCTGCGAAGTCTTTATTTGCCAATTCTTTTTGCGCTTTTAAGGCTTTTTCCAACGCGGTCTTTTCGTCGACCTTATCATTAATTGCAAACAGTATATGGCTTATTTTTCTTCTCTCGGGAGTGGTGTATTGATCTTTTTGCTCTTCATAGAAGGCTTTCAACTTGTCATCGGTTACCGCTATAGTCTTGGCTATATCTTCAAGCGATAATTCTATGTACTCTACAGAAACCTGCTCAGGCGTTTGATACAAATCCTGATGCTGCTGATAATAGGCCGCTATTTCTTCCTCTGCGGGCTGTTCTGCCAACTTTTGTACCGCAACGGTGACATAATCCACATCGCGCTGTTGATTCTGGATTTTGAAAAAACTTTCAACATCGTATTTCGTTGCAAAACTGCTATCTATAATACTGCGCTGAAACTGTTCCATGATCAGCGCATTCTTGATTCTGTTTACAAACTCCCCGGAGGACATTTTTTGTAAATTGAGCATTGTCTTATACCGCTTGTCATCGAACTTACCGTCTACCTGAAAATAAGGCAGGGACTGTATAAATTCACGCGCGGCATCATCCGTTGTAACAAGGCCATTGGCATGCACATACTGCAATAAAACCTCATCCTTTATCAGTTTCTCTAGCGCTTGCGCCTTCAAAGTTTGCTCGTCAATCGTCATTCCTTGAAGATTCTGGCTATATTGTTCATAAGCCTTGTTAACATCGCGCTGAAAAAAATCCTTATCGCCTACGGAAGCGACAGGGGCTTCTTCCCCGGTGTCCAGATAATTCTGAATACCCCATAAAGCAAAAGGCACACAAATTATTATCAAAATACCCCATGCAAAAGCACCTTGTGCTTTTTCTCTAATCTTTGTCAGCATAGCTCTGTCCTAAAGAAACAACTTAAATTTTAATCAAAAAAAAAGCCCCGAACCAATCGATCCGGAGCTTTTTGATTTTGGCGGAGTGGACGGGGCTCGAACCCGCGACCACCGGCGTGACAGGCCGGTATTCTAACCAACTGAACTACCACTCCAAAGTCTGGTGGGTGCTGAGGGGTTCGAACCCCCGACCCTCGCCTTGTAAGGGCGATGCTCTCCCGGCTGAGCTAAGCACCCGACTAAAGAAATCCTAGTTTACAGCATCTTTTAAAGATTTACCAGCTTTAAATGAAGGAATTTTTGCAGCTTTAATAGTAATCTCAGCTCCAGTCTGTGGATTACGTCCTTTACGCTCCGCTCTTTCTTTTACGGCATAGGTTCCAAATCCAACTAAAGCGACCGAATCACCGCTGCTCAATGCTTTTGTCACTGCACCAATAAAGCCATCCAATGCACGACCCGCGTCCGCTTTAGTTAATTCAGCAGATTCTGCTATAGCGTCAATAAGTTCCGATTTATTCATTATTCCCCCTTAGGAAGTCATTTTTAAAGTTATATTCTAGAAGACCAGCGTGATAATTCTTATATCCCATCGTCAGCGACACAAGAAACACCTGTATTTATAACAACTGCACTTACGCAGTGTCAAGCACTAACCACCCCGGAAGCCATGATTTTTGCGGTTTTGCCAACTTTCCCGACAAAACCGCAAACTGATTAATGAGCGGTTAGACCTTGTTTTATTACTTTAACCGCCTCAGCTTCATTTTTTCCTTGTTCTTCGACGCCCATTTTTTCAACGGGAACCGGCATATATTGCAAAGCGACTTCCAACACTTCATCTATCCAATGAACTGGCTTTATCTCCAGGTTTTTCTTGATATTTTCCGGTATCTCCGCCAGATCTTTTTCATTCTCGGCAGGAATCAAAACCGTTGTTATTCCACCGCGATGAGCCGCCAGAAGCTTTTCTTTCAAGCCCCCGATAGGCAGCACTTCACCTCGTAAGGTAATTTCACCGGTCATAGCTACACAAGCTCGAACAGGTATCTTGGTCAAGGCGGAGATAATGGCTGTACACATCCCGACACCGGCACTCGGGCCATCTTTTGGCGTCGCACCTTCGGGCACGTGTATATGTATATCATTCTTCTGGAACAGCTCATTATCAATACCCAGGACTTGTGATCGACTCCTGACCACAGTCATCGCCGCTTCAATGGACTCTTTCATCACATCGCCAAGCTTACCCGTTGCCGAATGCTTGCCTTTTCCCGGAATTACCGCCGTCTCAATAGTTAATAATTCCCCACCCACTTCTGTCCAGGCCAAACCGGTAACCTGTCCGACCTGATCTTTCTCTTCAGCAAGGCCGTAATGAAAACGTTTAACCCCCAAATATTTATCCAAATTTTCAGAATTGACTACAATTTTGGTTTTTCTCGGCTTCAACAACAAATCTTTAACGACTTTACGACAAATTTTCGAAATCTCCCGTTCAAGACTCCGGACACCCGCTTCCCGAGAATAATAACGAATCATATCCCTGACAGCGTCTTCCGTGATCTGAATTTCCCGTTCTTTAAGACCGTTATTTTTCACTTGTTTTGGAATCAAATACCGAATTGCGATATTGATTTTTTCGTCTTCCGTATAGCCGGCGATGCGTATAACTTCCATTCTATCCAGCAATGCCGGAGGAATATTCATCGTATTGGCCGTCGCAACAAACATCACATCAGATAAATCGAAATCCACCTCCAGATAATGATCTGAAAAAGTGTGATTCTGCTCGGGATCCAGCACTTCCAATAAAGCCGACGCAGGGTCCCCTCTAAAATCGGCCGCCATTTTGTCGATTTCATCGAGCAAAAACATTGGATTGCGCGTTTTCACTTTAGCCAGATTCTGCAAAATCTTGCCCGGCATAGAGCCAATATAAGTTCGACGATG
The DNA here is from genome assembly GCF_000190755.2 of Methylobacter tundripaludum SV96. Taxonomy (GTDB): domain Bacteria; phylum Pseudomonadota; class Gammaproteobacteria; order Methylococcales; family Methylomonadaceae; genus Methylobacter_A; species Methylobacter_A tundripaludum. Next base: position 969,066 of record NZ_JH109153.1, read on the forward strand.
CCCGCGAATTTCCGCCTCATCACGCACGCCCCCCAAAGCCATGCGCACATAGCTGCGGTTGGTTGCTCTGGCAATGGACTCGCCCAGCGAGGTTTTACCTACGCCCGGAGGCCCTACCAAGCACAAAATCGGCCCCTTGAGCTGCTTCACCCGTTGCTGAACGGCAAGATACTCAAGAATACGCTCCTTAACCTTATCCAAACCATAATGCTCTGCCTCCAATACCTGCTCTGCAAGCTTTAAATCATGCCGTACTTTGGTTTTCTTCTTCCAAGGCACATTGACCATCCAGTCAATATAATTGCGCACCACGGTTGCTTCCGCTGACATAGGCGACATCTGCTTAAGCTTGTTAAGCTCTGCATCCGCCTTGGTTTTGGCCTCTTTTGACATGCCGGCGCTTTCAATTTTCTTAGCCAGCTCTTCAATTTCATTGGGCACATCATCCATATCCCCCAATTCTTTTTGAATCGCCTTCATTTGTTCATTCAGATAGTATTCCCTTTGATTTTTCTCCATTTGCTGCTTGACCCGCACACGGATTCTTTTTTCCATCTCCAGAAGGTCAACCTCCCCTTCCATTAACGTCATTAAATTTTCAAGACGCTTTTCAATATCTGCCGTTTCAAGAATAGCCTGCTTTTCATGAACCTTTAAAGTCATATGAGCCGCCATCGTATCGGCAAGCCGACTTGGGTCGTCAATACCCGACAGCGAGTTCAAAACTTCCGGCGGAATCTTGTTATTCAGTTTAACGTATTGATCAAATGAATTAATGACCGTTCGCTGCAATACATCCTGCTCTTGCTCGGTCAACTTTAAAACATCGTGAATTTCTGTCACCACGGCAGAAAAATAGCTTCCCGTTTCTTCATAGCGTAACACTTTGCTGCGCTGAATCCCTTCAACCAAAACCTTGACCGTTCCATCAGGCAATTTCAGCATCTGTAGAATATTAGCCAGAGTACCCACCTCATAAAGGTCAGCAATATCCGGCTCATCAACTTCCGCTTCTTTTTGCGCGACCAATAAAATCTGTTTATTGTCCTTCATCGCTGCATCTAAAGCATCAATCGATCGCTCCCTGCCGACAAACAAGGGAATTACCATATGCGGATAAACCACTACATCTCTGAGCGGCAAAACCGGAATCAGTACATTTATTTGTTGTATCTCTGTCATTTTGTGCGTTTCCATAAATGGAACCTTATAACAATTTTCTTGGAAAATAAGATTATGGGGACGTTAATTAAAATAGCAAGGAATCAGACTCAAAATTGTATCTTTGATTGTCCGGAGCATAAAAAAAGGGAGCTTTAAAAAATAAAAGCTCCCTTTTTATGATCCAGGAATAAATTTTAAGATTCAGCAGAGGCCTTTTTCTTTTCTGTTTCATAAACCAGAATAGGCTCTGACTCACCTAAAATAACACTACCGTCAACAACCACTTTGCAAATATTATCCGCAGACGGCAACTCATACATGGTGTTCAGCAAAACATTTTCAACAATTGTCCTTAATCCTCTCGCGCCTGTTTTTCTTTCCATCGCTTTACGAGCAATTGCGGTTAAGGAATCATCTCGAAATTCCAGTTCAGCGCCCTCCATCTCGAACAAATGCTTATATTGTTTAATCAACGCATTTTTAGGCTCGGTCAATATCTGCACCAGCGCTTTTTCATCCAGCTCTTCTAATGTCGCAATAACCGGAAGACGACCGACAAACTCAGGAATCAATCCGTATTTAATCAGATCTTCAGCCTCGACTTCGGCAAAGAGTTGTCCAATATTCTTAGATTCGTCTTTGGTTTTTATTTCGGCAGAGAAACCGATCCCGCCTTTTTCCGAGCGGTCTTTAATAACCCGATCCAAACCGGCAAAAGCACCTCCGACTATGAACAAGATATTAGCCGTGTTAACTTGCAAAAACTCCTGTTGAGGGTGCTTGCGTCCACCTTGAGGAGGAACCGAAGCGATAGTCCCTTCAATCAGCTTCAATAAAGCCTGCTGAACACCTTCGCCCGAAACATCACGGGTAATTGACGGGTTATCGGATTTTCTGGAAATCTTGTCGATTTCATCGATATAAACGATACCGCTTTCAGCCTTCTCTACATCATAATCACATTTTTGTAGAATTTTCTGAATGATGTTTTCTACATCCTCCCCCACATAACCAGCCTCTGTCAGCGTAGTTGCATCAGCGATGGTGAAAGGCACATCCAGCAATCGGGCCAAAGTCTCAGCCAGCAAGGTTTTTCCTGAACCGGTAGGACCGATCAGCAAAATATTGCTTTTGGCTAACTCAACCGTATCTTTTTTAGACTTACTGCGCAGACGCTTATAGTGATTATAAACAGCCACAGCCAAAATCTTTTTCGCATTTTCCTGCCCGATAACATAACTATCAAGCTCTTCTTTTATCTCTTTCGGCTTGGGCAACTCACCGCCACCAAAAGAAGAAGAATCATCCTGTAATTCGTCTTTTATAATATCATTACAAAGATCTACGCATTCATCACAGACATAAACTGATGGTCCTGCAATAAGCTTTCTGACCTCATGCTGACTTTTACCGCAAAAAGAACAATAAAGCAGTTTATCGTCATCTTTGCTGTTTTTGTCATTACTCATAAATTGGACTCCCGCAAACATCCAGAGATGATGTTTTTACTTTCGATTGGGCAAAGAATATATCGAAATACAAAAAAATACCAACCGTTATTTATCAGCAACAGTTGCTCGACTCAACAGCACCTGATCAATAAGACCATAGCTAACAGCATCATTTGCACTTAAGAAATTATCTCTGTCAGTGTCTTGCTGAACCTTTTCCATCGGCTGGCCTGTATGATCTGAAAGAATTTTATTCAGCTTTTCCCTGATCAACAGAATTTCTCTGGCATGAATATCAATATCAGAAGCCTGCCCCTGATAACCGCCTAACGGCTGATGAATCATCATTCTTGAGTGAGGCAAACAATAACGTTTGCCTTTTGCTCCGCCAGCCAGCAGCAATGCCCCCATGCTCGCAGCCTGACCAATACACATGGTACTGACATCAGGCTTAATAAACTGCATGGTGTCATAAATTGACATACCTGCGGTTACTGAACCTCCGGGTGAATTGATATATAAATGAATATCTTTATCAGGATTTTCCGATTCCAGAAAAAGCAACTGGGCAACAATCAGATTAGCGGAATAATCTTCAACCTGCCCTACCAAAAAAATTACCCGCTCTTTTAATAATCTTGAATAAATATCGAAAGAACGCTCACCTCGAGCAGTTTGCTCAATTACGATAGGTACCAAACCACCTGCTGCTTCAGGCGCCATCATTTGATTTCTTGCGTACTGGTTATACATCTGAACTCCTTACCCTTGTTTGCTCATCGCATCAGTAAAATTTATAGCTTCATCAGACACTTTTGCTCGCGCAACTAGCCAGTCGATAGTTTGGTTTTCCAAAACCATCTGCCGAACATCGTTCAATCGGCTTTCGTCGGAATAATACCACTCAACAACATCGCCAGGGCGTTCGTAGCTTTTCGCCATGTCTTCAATAGTAGAGCGTACTTTATTATCGTCCACTTTAATATCGTTTTTATGAATAATTTCACTCAAGATTAAACCCAACGCCACACGGCGCTTCGCCTGGTCTTCAAATGCATCTCTGGGCAGCTTCAAATCTTCCAGCTTCATTTTCTGTCTTTTGGCAGTCTCTATGTACGGTTTCATCATACTTTCGACTTCCTGATCGACCAATGTATTGGGAACGGCAATCTGAATTTTTTCATATAGCGCATTCATCACTGCGTTTTTCAGCTTGCCACGCAAGGCCTGTTCGAGCTCGCTTTCCAGATTACCTTTAATGTCTTCACGGAACGCATCCACCGAACCGTCAATACCGTACGCCTTGATAAAAGCGTCATCGATTTCCGGCAGCACAGACTCCTCTATACTGACGACCTCAACCTCAAACTTAGCCACTTTACCGGCTAGTTTTTCATTGCCATATTCTTCAGGAAAAGACACTTCAAAGGTTTTACTAGCGCCTGCCTTAAGGCCGATCAGATTTTCTTCAAAACCTGGAATCATTTGTTTCGCGCCGATTTCAACCTGATAGTTTTCTACTTTTCCGTCGGTAAAGTTTTCGTCTTCGGAAGCTCCCGAAAAACTAATCGTCGCACGGTCATGTTCCTGAGACGCGCGCTCAACAATAGTCCAACTTTTCTTTTGCGCCCTTAGCTTTTCAATCATACCGTCAACATCAACATCTTGAACGGTAGCAACAGGGCGCGATACTTCAATTTGCTCAACGCCTTCCAGCGATATTTCAGGATAGACTTCAAACTCAGCGGTATATTTGAAACCTTCGGCTTCATCTGACGAATGAATATGCGGATAGCCGGCGGGCCTTAAATCTTGTTCTTTCAATGCTTCAAAATAAGTAGATTCAACCAGATCCCCCGCTATTTCACCGCGAACCCGATCTCCATACATTTTCTTAATGACATGCTGGGGCACTTTACCCGGACGAAAGCCATCAACTTTAACTTCGCGCGCTAACGACTTTAAACGTGCCGCCATTTTTTCCTGAACGATCTCTTCAGGCACGCTAACAGTCATTTTTCTGCTTAATTCTGATGTCTTTTCGACAGAAACTTGCATTTCTTTACCTCAACTAAAATTTAAATAAGAATTTTTATAGAATACCGGTAAACGGCTCAAAAGAACTGAAGAGTTAACGATGAATCGCTAACTCTTATTATGAATTGGGTGGTGCGAATGGAGAGACTCGAACTCTCACAGGATAACCTACTGGAACCTAAATCCAGCGCGTCTACCAATTCCGCCACATTCGCACTTTAAATGAACTCGTAATTATATCCATAATTATACGAGCATAACAAGCTATAAATTCAAAAAAACCACACACATATAGTCGTTCGTCGTTTGAAAAAATGCTTTGTTATTCACATTTCTATTCTAAAACCACAATCCAATCTTTGCATATTACCCATATCGATGTAGTATTAGTTTGACGCCAATTCAATGTATAAGGGGTACGAAATGAGCATTACACCAACTACCAGCGCAGTCAATCTAATCAATACCGCTCAACAGAAATCAGCGGATGCTGCTCAAGTGATAGCTAAGCTGCCCATACAAAACAATGAAGTCGGCAGCTCAGAGTTCAAATCCGGCGACATCATCAAGCCAGTACTCAGTCTAAAAGAAGCTGAATTTGAAACCTCTGCCGCAGTTAAATTACTTGAAGCCGATAAAAAAACGATTGGCTCTTTGCTGGACATAAGCGCTTAAATTAACAGCTTACCAGCACATCAAAACCCAAGAGCCTGATTTCATCAGCAAATGCATTCAGCGTCTCTACAGGCGAGCTCTCCAGCCGATCGGACTCCGGCTGAAGAGACGGTCTCGCAATCGTATACAACATCACCCTCTTCAACAGACAACCCTTTGTTTTAATACGCCTCAACAAATCAAGAAATGCGCCCTTTTCCTTCGGGGACAAGCCTTGTTTATCGTAGTCCAATAAACATGTTTGCAATTTTGTCGGACACAGCTTTGCACAAAGCAACAGGTTATCCACGCTCGCCTGGCAACTTTGTCCTGCATTATTCATTAAAGCCCTACCCTCTTCCGTAGCGCTATCCAACTTAAACCAGACTTCTCCGCCATATTCCTTTAATTTTTTCAGGCCATTCTGAACGCTAGGTCGATGCACTAGACTACCGTTGGTAATCAACACAAAATTACTCTGGGGCAAAACCCCTGCTTCCGTCGCTACCCGCCCAATCAAAGCGACAGCCTTATCGAAGTCTTTTAAGCTGGTCGGCTCTCCATTGCCGGAAATAGCAATATCCTTAATGATTCGCTTGTCTTCATCAACCTCAAAGCGCTGATAGAAATCGCCATTCAACACGTCATCAAGAAAAAATCTCAGCTCGTCTTCCAATAGCTGAAAATCCAAATCCGGCGCGGCGCCGATTTTTAAATCAGGCACCTGACAATAAATGCAACGCCAGTTACAGGCGTTATTAATATTAAAATTGATGCCGATAGACAAGCCGCCTGCTCGCCTGGAAAGCACCGGATAGACATACTTCAACCCGGCAATATCCCTACTATGATTAGTTGTTGTTAATCTTGTTACCATAACTCTATTTGAATACAACCTTGAAAAAACAGACTGAAGGTATATTAGCGAACCCATAAAAAAGCCCCAGCTTTTATACTGAGGCTTTCATTCATCCCTAACCTAATATATTGATCAGCTTATTTTAACCAAAACCTCACCGCGCCCCATTTCCGACATATCGCCGGCATAACGCTGCACCCGGTTAAAGGCCGCCGAGTTATCGGCAAATTTGGAATCAAGCTTTTTAAATGATGCAAACAATATCGGTAAAAACGCCAAAGTATGCGCACCGCAATCATTAAATCTTGCCGATGCCTGCGGTTGATTCCATAACAATAACGTACCCCGGCGCATCGCAAAACCCAGATACCTGCCGGTCTGCCCCATTACCGCAATGGTACCCGCTGTCATCCTGGAGCCGCAATAATCACCGGCATTACCCTCAATCAGGATATTGCCGCGGCGCATATGGTCACCGGCACGCTCGCCCACATTACCTTTCACCAGAATAGTTCCGCCTTTCATACCCATTTTGTTGCCCGGCAAAGCCGCACCCAAAAAATCCCCGGCATTCCCGTTAATGACCAGCTCACCTTTTTTCATTTCGCAGGCCGCATAAAGACCGACATCGCCAGACACTTCAATCGCTCCTGATTTCATGCCTAAACCAAGATAAGCCCCCGCATCGCCTTCGACTGTTATACGCCCGCCCTCCAGCTCCTTACCGATAAAATCGAGTTTGCCAAAGCTGTTTTTTATCACGATATTTTGCGCATCAGTACCGGCAATGCTGAATATTTCATCTACCCGGATTTTACGCTTGCCATTCTGCAAGGTAATCGCGGCAATTTCAGCGAGCTCCAAATCAGCCAGTTTCTGACAAACCAGCGGCGACATATCCACGCGTTGATCAAGTCTTTGTTTCAGCGTAAAGGTTAAAGCGCTCATGCCATAATCTCCTGTAAGTGAAAGTGGAACGGTCCCAGCTTGCCACCGTAATTACCCGCACTAATGCGTTTGATACCATTCGAAGCACCTAAATCACAGACAGCCTGAATACCGACACGCATGGCTTTATCAATGTCTTCTTTGGTTAAACCGTCAATTACGATTTCCATGACCGATTCAATCTCCAGCGAAAGATCGGTTTTGGTCATGCCTTTTAGCGTCGGGCAGAAAGCATCATTGGTTGATGCGCCCAAAGCCGCATATTTTGAACCGACCTTGGAACCCGAACGCACCACGCCGCCAGGGAAAGGCATAATCACATTGGGGATTTTACGCATTTCTTCAATCGCCGCCTCGCAGGCGGCCAAGGCTTGCGGTTGCGATTCGGCCAACACTAAAAAATTGCCGCCGCCAATAGCATCGACTTGCCCTGTAGTCGCCTCGGTTAAAAACTCGCCATCCATCACTGGAATACGCCAATAACGCTTGCCGTCAATAAGCTTGGATACCTGAAAACCGTCGCCAAAATAACGCAGGTTTTTACCCAATGCTATCCGAGTACCGCCATCAATACCCGCAAACAGGGCCGAGGTCGGCGATGTTAATACGCACTGCCCCGCCCTCGTTTCAAGCTGCTTGGCCAAGCCTTTGCCGCCCATCGCAAAAATCATGATGGACACGCCGGGACGTCCGTCCGGGGTTTCAGAAGGATCAAGAACCCGCTCAATCCCAGCCTCACACCCACAGGCAATCACCGAAGTGGCAAATCCGGTCATGGCTTGGGCTGAAATCATCGCCCATTTTTCGTTTTGTGCGGTGATGATGGCGCGAGTAGCTTTCATCGGAAAGGCCTCGGCAAAGGTTGCGTCTATTGCTACACCGTTAATAATCATATTCCAGCGCTCAGTTTAATTAATAATGCGGCGATCAAGGCCGTTTGTAAAAATCCAGCTCCCACAATCCAGCGAACCAATTCAGCTTTAGTTTCAGCAATCTTTAACTCCAACGTTAATTCAGACTCTCTAATATCCTGTTTAGTCGCAGATTCGGACAAATGCAATTCAGATTGAAACTGCTCAAGCGCCAAACTTAGCGCTTCCACTTGAGCCCTCGCTTGTTCCTCGGGTATACCCGACTCTTTCAGCTTACGAATGTACGCGTAGGTATCAAAGGCTAATGTAGTCATTATTTATTACCCATAAAGCTGCAAATGATCATGCCACATCTCCTTTAAGCGGATGCACCGTCAGACTGCCGCGCCCATCCTCTGTTATTTCATCGTCACTGATTTTAAAGTTACCGAGCTTCATGGTCAGGAAGCGGTCAAAATATTTTTGCAAATCTTTTTCCAGCGATGCGTCAAACTCTGGTTTAACGACATGAGTCGTACCCCATTTGGTATGAATGACCTTGCCGTCAACAACCACTAATTCACCGTCTTTAAACACATAATCCGGCTTTTCAAACATAAGCTGCCGGTCGGCGTTGTCGGTATAAACGGTAATATCCGCCCAGTTACCGGCACTCAAGCCGCCGCGATCTTGCAGGCCGATCAACCTGGCCGCACCGGCACGGGTCATAATCGCAATTTCCTGCAAACTGTATTCGCGCTCAATCGATGCCAGAGTCGTCATTTTTTGCGCTTCGGGATGTATCGTGGACAACACATCGTTACGGAAACTTCTATCCATCAGCAAGCGTATCAAATGCGGATAACTGGTAAACGGCGCACCGTTGGGATGATCCGTAGTCAGGAAAATACGCCAAGGATCATCAACCAGCAAGAAAGTTTCCAGACCGATCGCCCATTGCAGCGCATTGACAAAATTCTTGTCTTTGTATTTGAACGGCACAACGCCACAACCGGCATCGCATTCAATATCCATGGTCACCCATTTATTCGGGCTGGCATGTTTGTGATTGGCATGCTGACGCATATTGTCGCCGGATGCGGTTACGGTTTGTCCAAACAGAATCTGCCCGACATCGATCGTGATGTTTTTGTTTTTATTGACGGCTTCGGCAATTGCCGCCGCACCCGATGAAAACTTGAAATCACCTTCCGTGCCGTAACTATGAAACTGAATATGCGTTAAATGCATCGGCAAGCCGCCTATGCCCTGAATGGTATCCAGCGTGGTATTCATGTTGCCGGGCACACCCAGGTTGCAGCCATGAACATGCAGAGGATGGGTAATGCCCAATTCCTTAACAGCGGTCGCCAGTGACTTTAAAATCTCTCTCGGCGTCACGCCGTAATGGCTGTTTTGCTCATCCAGCTCCAGTTTGCGCTGGTTAAATTTGAACGCACTGATACCGCCGGGATTAACGACTTTAACGCCAATCGCTTTAGCGGCCTGCATGGTAAAAGCAACATAATCATTAATCGCTTTCTGGTCTTTTTTAGCCGTCAGCATGCGCAGCAAATAATCGTCACTGCCCAACAACACATACCCGCCTTTATCCAGAATCGGAATATCGGCCATTTCCATGTGCGCCTGGCGTGCGTTGACCGGCAATACGGCTGGCTCAAAACCGGCGGTATAACCCATTTCCGCGTAACGATAACCGGTCACAAAAGTGCTGGGCATCGCATGGCCGCAGCCGGAACGGGTAATATCGGTGCGCGCAACGGGATCGGCGCGGTGATCTTCCGGCAACAAGGTTCTGGCGATATTGCCTTTGCCGCCGCCGATATGCGTGTGCATATCGATCGCGCCGGACATCACCACCTTGCCTTTTAAATCGTATTCCTTATCGACCTTAAAATCGCCGACCGGCTTGTCGACGATGCGTCCGTCCTGAATGTAAATATCCTGTTTCGCACCATCAATCCCGCTGGCAGGATCATAAACAGCCCCGCCTGTTAATTTAATCAACATACTATATTCCTACAAAGCTTGTTCAATGGCATTAAGCACGTCAGACGTACTGGGCAGGCCGGATTCGCGTAATTTCTTCAATCGTATCGCAACCACGTTATCCATACGATAAGCATGACCGACATGATCAATACCCGGTGTACCGACAGGAATGAACACGTCCGGTTCTTTTGCAAAGGTCATCCCGGAACGGCCCACCACAATAGTCGGCAAAGCGGTTTCCGGGGGTACGGCTTTAGCATTAAATGCCTGAACCCAAACCAAAGCATCGGCCTCGCCATTGCCCAGCAAAAAATTGGCATCATTCAAAAAGGGATCGTATTCTGGAAAGCCGCTGGAAAAACGGGTGCGCGCCGGATAACCGGTAGTCCATCCGCAAACCTGGTTAGCCGTCTGATCACCTTCTTTACCGCCTAACGGCAAACCGGAGCTACGGGTATTCCGGTCATTAATATCCTTAACCATTTCAGAAATGGTCTGCACCGTCAATTCGGCTTGGCTATAAGCCAACGCACCGGCCGCCCAGGTCACTACGCTATAGCTTGCCGCTTTTAATTTATCGGCAATACCCTGTAAATCGGCAACCGCAATACCGCCGACTGAATCGACCCGAATCGGATTGCCTTTAACCAGCGCCCTTAATACCGCGACAACATCCGGCAAGTCTTCGTTTGCGCATTCAAAAACCAGCGCTGTTTGGCCGTCAGGCGAAGTCGAGGCCGTACCGGAAGGCGCTTTACCTAAATAGATAACCTCACGCTTGGCTGTATCATCCATAAACATGGATTCTTTATTCCAGAGATAACGCTCAAAAAAGCGCGGCGAAAAACCTTCCAGATCGATGCCGACTACCAGTAACAAATCACAGCGGTTTTTTACTTCCGCCAGCGTCGTATTCATCCAGCCGGAATCCTGCAAGGCCAGGAAGTTGTTCCGTGCGCCGGTAAAATTCATATTATCGACCACAGCGCCGCTACGATCGGCCAATGCCAGCAACGCCCGCATGCCGTTGACATCCGTTGCACAACCGCCGATAACCGGTTGATTAGTATTTTTTAACAGCGCCGCCGCCTTTGCCACGGCCACATCCAGACTGACATCCTTACCATCGACTCTTGGACGGGTATCGGTAATCGCCTGTTCAAAAGCGGGCGTATTAACCGCACAGCCGTTTTCAACCACCTTAAGCGATACACCGTCAACCTGAATGGTCAGGTCATCCGTGCCGATACCGCAAAAAGGGCTAGGTACTTCAGTTATCTCAGCCATGGAGCTGTCCTTTTGTTAGTCACTAAGTGGGCGTTATTGTGACAGATGACCTCTATTCGTACAACTTTGGGGTTCGGTGCGACGGCGCCTTACACAACAACACGCCTCGCGTAAAACTGCCGCCGCCGCAAATCAACACGCCTCTCATGATTGCCACTCTGCCGCCATCAACACGCGCTGTTTTATTATGGGCCTGAACTTAATTCGACTTAATCTGGCAGCAATACATTAGATATGATTGTCGTGCCGACGCGTGTCCGCGGCCCGAATAACATGCCTTCGGGCGATTAATACTTCCACCCAATAAGTATTTCCACTAATTGTGCAAACGATTTGTTTCTTCTAACCTAAGCTCCATGCCAACGATTTTTCTGGTTAATGGATTAGAGCTCAATATTCGCCATTCATTGATTGACATATAGCACAACGACTTGGCGACATAAAACAACTTTAAATCAATAAGTTAAAACCGAATTTATCCTATGACGGTGATGTTTGTTTTTATAGCCATTTGATTGTTAATAATTACTTAAATAGGCACCGCTATGCTCATGTTCGTTCATTATGCAACCCTCAATCAACATAAATAACACTATATTTCAATGAGTTATAAAATGATAAATCTTAAGTTAAACGTGCTATTTGTTAGTCCGTCAACAAAGAATCAATGGCTTATGTCGATTTTCAACAAAGATCGCTTAAAGAAGTTAATTTTCATTGACCGTAATGTGTTGATTTTTACGCTTGCCTGTCACTCATGATAAGTTACTTTATTATTTCGTTATATATTGATTTATAAGACATTTTTAATAATAAAGCAAACCAAGTAACTACACTATAGTAAAGATATTGGGAATGAAAATGAAAATAAATGAATATTTATTAGCAGACCCTGGAACAGCCCCCGTACCACCCAATAATTCAAGCCAATATCGGGTTACTTCCGGTGAATTTTTTTATGATTTCTGTTTTCTCAAGCAGTTGCGTCTTGAGACGCTCCGGGCACAGCGGTCTAAATCCACGTTATCAATCATATTACTAACCCTTGATAAAGAGACCGATGCTGAATCTATTAATATGAATGAGATTTTAGGTGTTGTTCGGGAAAAAACACGAGACACCGACATTAGCGGCTTCGTTAACCATAAATCCCTATGCGTGCTTCTCCCCGATACAGACGAGACAGGAGCGAAAGAAATTTGCGCAAAATTAGTTAATGAAACGTCACAATTTTCTATTACTACCTCAAGTTATCCCGATCATATATTTGAAAGCCTGGCAAAAAACGGATGCGTTCGACCCGATGCTTTCCCTTTCGAACTGTGGGATTCAGGAGATGCACCGGATGCTTCATCGTTTAAATTTTTATTAAAAAGAGGTGTTGATATCGTAGGCTCGATTATCGGCATACTTGCTTTTATGCCTGTCATGTTAATTACAGCATTGGCTATCAAAGCAACTTCGCCGGGGCCTGTCATTTTCAGTCAAACCCGCCTGGGCAAGCAAGGCACCCCTTTCACATTCTACAAATTCCGATCCATGCATGTGAATATGGATAATCAAATACACCGTGAATACGTCCAAGACTTTATCAACGGTAATCACGCAAAAACCAATCAAGGGGACGCGGAAAAACCACTCTATAAAATCAAATCCGATCCCCGGATAACCAGGGTTGGAAAATTCATTCGAAAAACCAGTATCGATGAGCTGCCGCAGTTTTTTAATGTGTTAAAGGGAGACATGAGCCTGGTTGGACCAAGGCCGCCCCTTCCTTACGAAGCTGAGAAATACCAAGCGTGGCATCTCAGGCGAATACTGGAGATGAAGCCGGGAATCACCGGACTCTGGCAGGTAGAAGGACGCAGCAAAACAGAATGGAATGACTCGGTGAGGCTCGATATTCGATACATTCAGAACTGGTCTCTACTATTTGATTTAAAAATATTACTCAGAACGGTCAAGGAAGTTTTAAGGTGCAGAGGCGCCATGTAATGCGTAAAGCAATAAAACCCGGTCAAGACGCTAGGCTATAGGCTTAGGAATGACACTAAATTATACATTTTCGGTTGAATTTCACTGGATAACCCTCAGAGCGTTTGGTTTGCCTAAAAGCATTCAACAGCTAAATCTGAAGAAGGGTCGACCCAGTGATCGTCACGTTTTCAGTGACTTAATCGTGTAGGAGCAAGCGAGTGATTAAGCTAAAAATAAACTATCAATACCTGACGAGTCGCGTACTTATCATTCTGGCTTTGATTGCTTTTGTTCAAACAATAGGCACTTCGGAACCTGCCAGAGCTGCAAGCGCCAATCAGGCAATCAAGACGTCCTCTATAAAACTCCCTGGCGAGGGGCCCGACCCCGTTGCGTTCAGCCCGGACGGCAATACCTTGGCCAGTACGGACTCCGACGGGCAAATCATGCTCTGGGATGTGGTCTCCGGCCAAGTGCGCATGACACTTCCGAGCCAGTTTGCAAACCCGGTTAGCGATATTATTTTTAGCCAGGACGGCAACACGCTAGCTAGCGTAAGCGACAACTCAATTCGACTATGGGACGTCACCTCCGGTGACTCCCGGTTAACCCTTCCCAAGAGCGGCGTTGTTACCGACCTGGCCTTTAGTCCTGACGGCAAGAGCTTGGCTGCTGTGGGTCAGGATGCCCGTATCACGCTCTGGGATTCACAATCCGGCTCCACATCTCAGGTCATAACCGATCATCAAGGCGGCGTTAATGCAATCGCATTTAGTCCGGACAGCACGATTCTGGCCATAGGCGGCCAGAATGCCCAAATTAACCTCTGGAGTAAGGCAACAGGCCTGAAGCAGTTGAACCTGCCCGGCGTTACCGCCGTCACCGACCTGCTATTTAGCCCGGACGGCAAGACCTTGGCCGCTGTAGGTCAGAATGCCCGCATCACGCTCTGGGATTCGCAATCCGGTTCTACATCCCAGATTTTAACCGGCCACCAAAATGGCGTTAATGCCATTGCATTTAGCCCGAACAGTAAGATCCTGGCCACCGGCGGCCAGGATGCCCGGATTAAACTATGGGATAGAACAACAGGCAAGGAACAGGCGAACCTACCGGGAGAAAACGGTGTCGCTATTACCGGCCTGGTATTCAACCCGGACGGCAAGACCTTGGCCAGCGTGGGCGAGAGCGAACCGGTTTTTTTGTGGGATGTATCCAATAAACTGCCCCAGCTTCTAACGGGACATACGGATTGGGTGGACAAGGTCATTTTTAATTCCAATCAGAATACCTTGGCCAGCGTGGGCAAAACCGGGCAGGTCGTCGTATGGGACTTAATGACCGGACTGGAGCAGTTGTTCTTTCAAGTTCCCTCGTTAGGCGCCGCCAATGTAAACCCGCAAGGACTCGTTTCCAGCAACTCAATCACAAATATAGCCTTGGCCGCCGGCGTAGCGGGGCCGAAGTTGTCCAATGGAAATAGCCAAATCGTTAAAGAAACCATCGTTAACCAGAACGCTAAAAAACCCGGCAAGAAGAAGAGCAACCACGATTGGAAAGGCGTTACGGCCCTCGCCATTAGTCCGGATGGAGCTCTCTATGGCGGTGCGACCAGGGACGGTAAGGTCAGGCTTTGGGCTTCAAACGGGAAAGAGCGTTTTGCCCTTTCAGAACACCATGGCGCCGCTGTAACCGGCGTTGTTTTCAGTGCCGATGGCAAGCAGTTAGTGAGCGTAGGCCGGGACACGGAAATCCAAATGACGGACGTCGCAAATGGCAAAAAGGGCCGGACTTTATTCGGCCATGAACACCCGATCAGGACCGTCGCGGCCAGTCCTGACGGCAAGCTCCTCGCCAGCGCCGGCGAAGAAACCAGAATCATGTTGTGGGATGCGCAAGCAGGCAAGCTGCTCAGAATTCTTTCCGGTCATACTGATTTCGTGAACGCTGTCAGCTTCAGCGCCGACGGAAAACGCCTGGCTAGCGCAGGCGCCGATGGTCGTATCCTCCTGTGGGATGTAAAAACAGGCCAGCTTGTGCAAACGCTACTGGGTCACTCGAATGAGGTCAACGCGGTTGCTTTCAGCCGAAACGGCAAGTTCCTGGCTAGCGGAAGCGCGGATAGCCAGGTGATTTTGTGGAATGCCGCAACCGGCGAGCAAATACAGAGCTTTGCGGGACACCAGGCAGCCATTAGAGCGGTTGCTTTCAGCCCGAATGGACAAAAACTGGTCAGCGCGGGCGAAGACACCAAAATTTTGGTTTGGAATACGGCGACGCGTAAATTGGACAAGCAAATGGCCGGCGCAACGAATGCCATCAGCGCGCTCATGTTCGGTCCGAGCGGCAGCTTGATTGCAGGGAGTGAGGACGGCGAGGTCAAAGAGTGGGATGTTGAGAAGGGCCAAACAAAACAGATCATCAACGTACCTTTACAACCCCAGTCCAATAATTCCGAGGAAATCCTTGAATTTCCGGTCATCGAAACAAACCAAGCCGTGGCTGACAGCACTAGCCGCAAGACCAATCCGGCTTCTGATAAATCGACAAAACTTCACTTATCACGGATTTTGAATCGGGTCATGGATTGGCTGATTCCTGCCGCCGAAGCGGCTATCCCTACCCCCCCGGGCGGACCGATTCTGGTCGTTACCGCCACATGTCCCACCTGTGGAGTATTTAACCGGTATTACGCGGAGATTCTTCGGAGCGAAGGCTTAAATGAATTTGCCGAAGCCGACCTCTCAACAATGAGTGCCGCCTCGCTCGCAGCCTATGACGTGGTCATTCTGGCCTCGACGCCCCTGACCGCCGCGCAGGCGACCCTGTTCACCGATTGGGTCAACGGCGGGGGCAACCTGATTGCGATACGTCCGGATCCGCAACTCGCCACCTTGCTGGGACTCACAGCCACAAATACTACGTTGTCGAACGCTTACCTGCTTGTCGACACCTCAAAGGCACCGGGCAATGGCATTGTGAATCAGCCCATCCAGTTCCATGGTTCGGCCGATCGCTACTCCCTGAGTGGCGCAACGAATCTTGCGACGCTTTACAGCAATGTAAGCACAGCAACCGCCAATCCCGCCCTGACCCTCAACAGTGTCGGAACCGGTCAGGCTGCGGCGTTCACCTATGACCTCGCCACCTCCATCGTCTACACGCGCCAAGGCAATCCCACCTGGCAGGCCCAAGAACGCGACGGACTCTCGCCCATCCGTTCTGATGACAAATATTACGGCAATGCCACTGGCGATCCCCAGCCTGACTGGGTGGACCTGAACAACGCGGTGGCCGTGCCCCAGGCGGACGAGCAACAACGCCTGCTGGTCAACCTGATTACCAAGATGAACCTCGCCAAAAAACCCTTGCCGCGCTTCTGGTACTTCCCACGCGGCGAGAAAGCGGTTGTCATCATGACCGGCGATGACCACGGGAATGGCGGAACCGGACCGCGGTTTGATCAATTCAACACGTTGAGCCCGGCGGGTTGCAACGTGGCCAACTGGGAATGCGTCAGGGGTACCTCGTACATATTCGTCGAACCTACCCTTCTAACCAATACGCAAGCCGCTGCCTATAACGCCGCGGGCTTCGAGGTGGGCCTGCACATCAACACCAACTGTGCAGATTATACACCTGCTACGCTTGAGGCCTTCTACACACAGCAGCTCGCCGATTTCCATACCAACTATCCGAGTCTTCCCGCGCCTATTACCCAACGGCACCATTGTATCGCCTGGAGCGACTGGATTACCGGGGCGCAAACCGAGTTTAATCACGGCATTCGGCTCGACACCAGCTATTACTTTTGGCCGCCTAGCTGGGCCAATGACCGCCCAGGAAACTTCACCGGTTCGGCGATGCCGATGCGGTTTGCCGACCTAAGCGGCAATCTGATCGATGTTTATCAGGCGACGAGCCAAATGACCGATGAGTCCGGCCAAACCTATCCGTTCACCATTAATACGTTATTGGACAGAGCGCTCGGCGCAGAAGGTTATTATGGCGCCTATACCATCAACGCCCATACCGACGTGCCGCAAACTCCCGAAGCGACCCAGACAGTCAACTCGGCCCTCGCTCGCAGTGTCCCGGTCGTATCGAGCGTTCAGATGTTGAATTGGCTGGACGGCCGCAACAGCTCATCGTTCGGAGCGCTGGCCTGGAACGGCAGCAGCCTGAGTTTTGCGATTACACCGGGTGCGGGCGCCAATGGACTGCAAGCCATGCTGCCGGCAAAATCCGCTACGGGCGTTATCCTTGGCCTCACCGGGCCGAATGGCTCTGTTGCCTATACGATCGATACCGTCAAAGGCGTTTCGTATGCCTTTTTCGCGGCGGCTGCGACGACGGGAACCTACACCGCGACTTACGGCGCAGACACGACGCCCCCAACGGTAACTTCGACCTCCCCCGCAAGCGCCGCTACCGGCGTAGTTCAACAGCCTACGGTCACGGCCACCTTTAGCGAGTCGATCGATCCGGCGACCGTCACTACGTCCAACGTTCAATTGCAGGCCGGAAGCAATCCGCCGGTGTCCGCTACGGTCAGCTATGATGCCATCACACGCACCGCGAAGCTGACGCCCAGCAACTTGCTGGCGGGTTCGACGCTCTATACCGCCAGAATTCTGACCGGCATCAAGGATTTAGCCGGTAATGCCCTGGCGGCCCCTTACACCTGGTCCTTCACGACGCAGGCCCAACCGTGCGCATCCGCTACGCCCTGCAGCGCGTGGAGCAGCTCAACCATCCCAAGCACTCCGTCCGTAAACGATCCGAGTGCCGTCGAATTGGGTGTTAAATTCACTGTCGATATTGACGGCTTCATCTCCGGCATCCGGTTCTACAAGGGCAGCACTAACACCGGCATCCACGTAGGACATCTCTGGACCGGCGCCGGGGTGCAGATGGCAACGGCGACCTTCAGCAACGAAACCGCCACGGGTTGGCAGCAAGTGAACTTTAGTTCGCCGGTACCGGTCACTGCCGGTACCGTATACGTCGCCTCGTACTACGCGCCCAGCGGCAATTACGCCGCAACAATCAATCCGGAGTTCGGTACGTCGGGGGTTGATGCCGTCCCCGTACATTTGCTGAAAAGCGGCGTGAGCGGTCCAAACGGCGTGTACTTATATGGCGTCGGAGGCGGTTTTCCGTCGAACAGTTTCAATTCCACAAACTACTGGGTGGACGTAGTGTTTGCGTCTAACGCCGGCCCCGACACAACGCCGCCGACTGTGACAACTCAGAGTCCTGTGTCCGGGGCAAATGGAGTCGCGACGAACACAACCGTTACCGCGACGTTTAGCGAAGCGATGGATGCGGCCACCCTTACGGCATCGACCTTCGAATTGCGTAACGCCTCGAATAGCCTTGTCTCGGCGACGGTCAGCTACAACGCAACCAACCGCACGGCGACCTTGACTCCCGGCAGTGCGCTTACGGCAGGTGCGACCTATACGGCCACTGTCAAAGGCGGCGCGACAGACCCGCGCGCCAAGGATTTGGCGGGCAACGCACTGGCTGTCAACATGACATGGTCGTTCACGACAGTATCGGGTACAGCGACAGGCTGCTCAGGAAGTACCACCTCCATCTGGCCCAGCAATCCAACGCCGACGATCATCGCTGCTTCAGACACCTCCTCGGTCGAACTCGGAGTGAAGTTCAAGTCCACTGTGAACGGCTTGATCTGCGGCGTTCGTTTCTATAAGGGCAGCGCCAATACCGGCACACATGTCGGCAAATTGTGGAGCGGCACGGGGCAGTTGCTTACCAGCGCCACGTTCCAGAACGAGACTGCATCCGGTTGGCAGCAGGTGACCTTTGCGACGCCGGTAGCGGTCACCGCCAACGTCACTTACGTGGCCTCCTATCTGGCCCCGATTGGACGGTATTCCGCTAACAGCAACTATTTTACAAACGGAGTAACCAGCGGGCCGCTCTATGCCTTCAATAACACTGAGAGTGGCGGCAATGGGGTGTACCTGTACGGCGCCGCCGGTGGATTCCCCACAAACGCCTTCCAGTCGAGCAACTATTGGGTGGACGTAGTCTTCACCAGCAACACCGGTCCGGACACGACACCGCCGACCGTCGCATCGACATTGCCCACCGCAGGCGCTACAGGAGTCAACCCGACTGCACCCGTGACCGCGACTTTTAACGAAGCGATGGACTCGGCGACCCTAAGCACCGCGACCTTTGAGCTGCGCGACCCGGCTAATACCCTTGTGGCCGCGGCGGTGACTTATAACGCGGCCACCAATACGGCAACGTTGACGCCCACCACTACATTAACGTCATCAATACTTTACACGGCCAAGGTGAAAGGCGGAACGAGCGGCGTCAAAGATCTTGCAGGCAACGCACTTGCGGCGGACTTCACGTGGTCGTTCACCACCGGCGTCAACCCCTGTTCGCCCGGAGGCAACCCGATCGTGTGCGAGAACAGTAAGCCCGGCAACCCTTCGAGCGAATGGGACATTTCCGGCGCCGGCGACCTGACCATTCAGGGCTTTGCGACGGATATCAGCGTAAATCGGGGCGGCACGGTCAACTTCAAGATCAAAACCCCTGCGGCCTATCGTCTCGACATCTACCGCATGGGCTATTACGGCGGGAACGGTGCGAGGAAAGTGGCCACGCTCTCTTCTTTGCCGATTCAAAATCAGCCCGCCTGCCTGACCAACGCCACAGGACTGATGGACTGCGGTAATTGGACGCAATCTGCATCCTGGACCGTACCCTCCGATGCGACCTCCGGCATTTATTTCGCCCGGGCCGTGCGTTCGGATACTAATGGCGCCAGCCATATCATGTTCGTGGTGCGCGACGACGCCGGCACCTCGCCGCTTCTGTTCCAGACCTCGGATACAACCTGGCAGGCATACAACAACTACGGCGGCAACAGTCTGTACGGCGGCACCGGCCCAGGCACCGGCGGCGCGTCAACTGGCCGGGCCTACAAGGTCAGCTACAACAGGCCTTTCAATACGCGCAACGTGGACAACGGACAAGACTGGGTATTCAACGTCGAGTATCCGATGGTGCGCTGGCTTGAGGCTAACGGTTACAACGTCAGTTATTTCACCGGCGTGGACAGCGACCGGCGGGGCAACCTGATTACTAACCATAAGGCATTCCTCTCGGTCGGCCACGACGAATACTGGTCAGGCACGCAACGCGCCAACGTAGAAGCAGCGCGTGACGCGGGTGTCCACTTGGCATTCTTCAGCGGCAACGAGGTGTTCTGGAAGACCCGTTGGGAGAACAGCATCGACGCCTCGGGTACGGCCAATCGAACCCTGGTGTGTTACAAGGAGACGCATGGTTTCCCCAACAATCAAGACCCCGCCGACCCGCCGACTTGGACCGGCACTTGGCGCGACCCCAGAAATTCGCCGCCAGCCGATGGAGGACGTCCTGAGAACGCGTTGCTGGGCACCATCTTTACGGTCAACGACGGCGCCACCACCAGCATTACGGTGCCGGAAGCGGACGGCAAGATGCGGTTCTGGCGAAACACCAGCATTGCTAATCTGGCGGTCGGTACCAGCTTCACCTTACCGAACGGTACTCTGGGCTACGAGTGGGATGAGGATCTGGACAACGGTTTCCGGCCTGCCGGTTTGGTTCGGCTTTCGACGACCCTTGTCAATAACGCACCGGTCCTGACCGACTACGGCTCCACCTTCGGCTCCGCTACCGCGAATCATGCCCTGACGCTGTATCGGTCCGACAGCAGCGGAGCGCTGGTTTTCGGAGCAGGCACCGTGCAGTGGCCTTGGGGCTTGGATAGCACCCACGACCGGGCCGGTACGCCAACGGATATTAGGATGCAGCAAGCGACGGTCAACCTGTTCGCCGACATGGGCCTACAACCGAATACCTTGCAAGCGGGACTGCTGACGGCAACGGCGTCTACCGATGCAATACGACCCGCTTCGACGATCTCCTCGCCGCTGACCGGGGCCAGTGTACAAACAGGAAGCGTGGTTACTATCAGCGGAACGGCGACCGATACCGGAGGCGGCCGAGTAGGCGGAGTAGAGGTTTCCGTCGACGGCGGCGCAACATGGCACGCAGCGACCGGCCGCAGCAACTGGACCTACAGCTGGTCGACGCCAAGCGCTTCGGCAACGGCAACGATCAAGAGCCGGGCGGTCGACGACAGCGCCAACCTGGAGCTACCGGGAGCAGGCATTACCGTGAATGTTGGCTCGGGTTCGGACACAACCCCGCCCTCGGTGCCGGGCAATTTGACAGCGACGGCGGCCAGCACCACGCAGATCAGCCTGACCTGGAGCGCATCGACCGACAATGTCGGGGTTACCGGCTACCGTGTCGAGCGTTGCCAGGGAGCCGGATGTTCCAACTTTGTCCAGGTCGCAACACCAACCGGCACGAGCTTTGGGGATTCCGGGCTGATTCCGGGAACAGCCTACCAGTACCGCGTACGGGCGGCCGATGCGGCGGGCAATCTGAGCGCCTACTCGACCGTGGCTACGGCTACCACGCAGCCTGATACGACGCCGCCGACGCTGACATCTCAAAGCCCTGCTCCGGGCGCAACCGCGGTTGCGACGGGCACGGCCGTCACAGCGACCTTCAGCGAGGCTATAGATCCGACGACCGTCACGGCCTCAACCTTCGAGTTGCGGGATACACTCGGCATCTTGGTCATTGCGTCGGTAACGTATAACGCAAGCACCCATTCAGCGATACTGACGCCCAGCCTGCCGCTTAATATGGGCACGACCTATACCGCTACCGTCAAGGGCGGCGCGACCGATCCGCGCGTCAAGGATGTGGCCGGCAATGCACTGGCGACAAACGTCACCTGGTCGTTCACCACGGCAAGCACTACTGCTTTTCTATCACCTAACGCTAACGCGGCAGTCACGGCCAGCGCCGGCGACAACAACGGGTTCCAGACAACTCCGACCAATGCTTATGCCAACGATGGTCTATTCGCGGTAGATACGAACAGCGGCACTAACACGAATACTTCATGTACCAATACCGGCAAGGATAAACATGTTTACTACAACTATGGATTCAACTTGCCGGGCGGTGCGTCCATCGCGGGTATTCAAGTTCGCCTGGATACACGGGTCGACGCCACTGCCGGCACGCCCAAGATGTGCGTACAGCTGTCCTGGGATGGCGGCACGACATGGACTGCGGCCAAGACCACAGCGACGCTCACCACCAGTGAGGCCACTTATATTTTGGGCGGTGCCGCCGATACGTGGGGCCGCGCCTGGACCGCGAGTAACTTGTCGGATACCAGCTTCCGTACGCGCATCATTAATACGGCTTCAAACACCAGCCGCGACTTTTCGCTGGACTTGGCGGCGGTACAGGTTACCTACCAATAGCCCGTATTTGGACAACAAGCGCTTTGCAATAAAGAGAACAACTCATGCCAACCAAGGAGAAAAAATAATGATTAAAGAGAATGTAGTTTTAGGCCACGGGGTTGCCATATACCACCCTCAACTTGTCAATCTCTACGGTTGCATTATTGGAGAGGATTCCAAAATCGGCACATTCGTTGAGATACAAAAAGGCGTTTCGGTGGGCGCCCGCTGCAAAATATCCAGCCATACGTTTATTTGTGAAGGCGTTGACATTGAGGATGGCGTCTTCATCGGCCACGGTGTCATGTTTACCAATGATGTTTATCCAAAAGCGGTTAACGAGGACGGAGAGCTGCAAACAGAGGACGATTGGCACGTTATCAGAACCCGCATCAAGGCCCGTGCCTCTATAGGCAGCAACGCGACCATCCTTTGCGGCATCACTGTTGGCGAAGGGGCTTTGATTGGCGCTGGAGCCGTGGTTACCCGCGACGTGCCCGATTATGCAATTGTCGCCGGCGTCCCTGCCCGAGTCGTTGGCGATGCGCGCATACGGGGAGAAGGCCGCGAGACGGTAACAAGTTTTGCCTAGTCCACGGACTGGGGATTATTCGCATCAGCTCGGCCGTGGCTAACTTTTATGCCGGGGGGCGTTGGAATTGTCCTCAATCTTCGATGATTTACCGTTGCTACACAAGAAGACCCATTTTTTTAGTAAAACAATTATTTCATTCCAATTAAGGAGAACTATCATGATTAGAATAGGTGTTATTGGATACGGCTACTGGGGGCCCAACCTGGTGAGGAATTTCGCCGAGACACCGGGGCTTACCGTTGCCGGCGTTGCTGATCTCGACCCGAAAAAACTCGAAATTGTTCAAAAGCGCTTTCCCGGGGTAGAAACCACATCGCGTTTTCAGGATTTGCTTGAGAATAAAGACATCGATGCCATCGCGATAGCGACCCCGGTCAATAGCCATTTCGAACTGGGAATGGCAGCTCTCAAGGCCGGTAAACATGTCTGGCTGGAAAAACCGATGACGGAAACCGCGGAGCAGGCACGCAAACTGATTAATGAAGCCGAGAAACGCAAGCTCGTATTGATCGTCGACCATACCTTCATTTACACAGGCGCGGTGCGCAAAATGGCGGATCTGGTCAAGTCGGGAGAGCTGGGGCGTATTCATTACTACGATTCCACCCGGATCAATCTCGGTTTGTTCCAACGGGATGCCAACGTCATCGCCGATTTGGCGGTACATGACTTCTCGATCCTCGACTATCTGCTGGGGGAACAGCCGGTGGCGGTGTCCGCCGTCGGTACCAACCACTTTCCCCACACACCGGAAAACCTGGCTTACATTACCCTGTTTTACGACTCAGGAATGATAGCGCATATCAATGTGAGTTGGCTGGCACCGGTAAAATTGCGCCAGATTCTGATTGGCGGCAGCAAGAAAATGATCATCTACGATGATCTGGAGCCGAGCGAAAAGATCAAGATTTACGACAAGGGCGTCAATTTCACCGATGACCCGCAAAAGATTTACGAAATGCGGGTCGGCTATCGTACCGGGGACATGTGGGCGCCGCAGCTGGACTCTTCAGAGGCCTTGCGCGTCGAGGGCGAACATTTTGTCGATTGTATCGAAAACGGCAAGACGCCGCAGACCAGCGGTTCTCTGGGTCTGCGGGTGGTGGAATTAATCGAGGCGGCGACCCGCTCAATGAATGAACATGGCCGATCCGTTGAAATCAACGGTTCAACCATGTACCAAGGTAGGAGAGTAGCATGATACCGTTCGTAGATTTAAAAGCGCAGTACACGGGAATTAAGGATGAAGTGAACGCGGCCATTCTGGGCGTACTGGATACCTGCCAGTTTACCTTGGGCAGCGAAGTGGCAGCGTTTGAGGAGGAATTCGCCAGCTATAGTCAGGCCCAATACGGAATTGGCGTGAATACCGGCACCAGCGCGTTGCACCTTGCCCTGCTCGCGGCCGGAATTGGCCCCGGCGATGAGGTGATTACCGTTCCCTTTACCTTTGTGGCGACCGTAGCGGCGATTTACTATACCGGCGCTACGCCGGTGTTTGTGGACATCGATCCTCGCACCTTCACGATCGATGTGAAGGCGATCGAAGCCGCAATCACTGATAAAACCAAGGCCATCCTTCCCGTACACCTGTATGGGCAACCGGCGGATATGGATCCCATTCTGGACATCGCCAAACGCCATGGTTTGGTGGTCATCGAAGACGCGGCTCAAGCCCACGGTGCGGAGTATAAAGGCAAACGCGTAGGCAGCATCGGCGACATGGGCTGTTTTAGTTTTTATCCCGGCAAGAATCTCGGCGCCTACGGCGAAGGCGGCATGGTGGTCACCAGCAACCCCGAATATACCCGGACCATCCGCATGCTGCGTGACTGGGGTGCAGAGCAGAAATACCAGCATGTGCTCAAGGGCTACAATTTCCGCCTGGAGGGCATTCAGGGAGCGGTTCTCAGAGTCAAACTGCGCCATCTGGAAGCATGGACCGAAGCACGGCGGGCAGCCGCAGCGCATTACAACGAGCTGATGTCAGATAGCGGCGTGGCAACGCCGGAGGCGATGCCTTATGCTCGACATGTCTATCATATCTATGCGATCCGTACCCAGCAGCGAAGTGAGTGGCAACAAGCCTTGCAAGACAAAGGGATTCAGACCGGCATTCATTACCCAATCCCTGTGCATCTGCTGCCGGCCTATGCCGATCTGGGCTATACCCAGGGGGATTTCCCCCACTCGGAGCAAGCGGCCAACGAAGTGCTTTCCCTTCCCATGTTCGCCGAGTTAAGCTTGGCTCAATGTAAAGAAGTCAGTAAGGCCGTCACCCTGCTTGCGAACCAGTCGATGGCTGAGCCCGCTTAACAAAAAGGAGACATTGATATGCAAGACGCGCAGCCACTGTTGATTTTTCCCTACAACGGAAACGGTATCGAGGCATTGGATTGTATCGGAAGCGCCTACCGGTTCATTGGTTTTGTGGATGACACGCCGCAGAAGAGAGGCATCGATCCACATGGCTACCCCGTATTGGACAGAGGCGCATTCGCGCAGTTTTCCGATGCGCGCGTCTTGGCTATCCCAGGCAGTCCCAGTTCCTATCGGTCTCGAAAAGAAGTCATTCAAGGTCTGGGTATTGCCGAGGAACGGTTTGCCAATGTGATCCATCCCACTGCCAGGGTGTCCCCCCTCGCCTCGATTGGCTGTAATGTGTTGATCATGGCGGGGGTGGTGATTACGAGCAACGCGGTCATCGGTTCGCACAGTTGCATTCTGCCGAATACGGTGCTCCATCATGACGTAGTGGTGGGCGATTGGGTTCTGATCGGCTCCAACGTAACCATTGCCGGCAGCACTGTCATCGAAGAAAACTGCTACATCGGCAGCGGTTCAAACATCATGAACGGTTTGCGCGTTGGCAGCGGAGCCTTGGTTGGTCTCGGTAGCAATGTCATTAGCGGCATTGCGGCCGATACACGGGTTGTGGGTAATCCCGCCCACGAGATTGGAAAAAAGTTTTGCTAGCGGCTATCGCCACACTTTCCTTGTGGAGCCGGGGCGAGAGCAATTCTAAAAAATATAAATTACGACAATACTCAAGAAGGTGAATCGCGTAGAACGGGCTGTCCAACAGCACTGCATTGACTTGCCGTTACGCGATCAACCTCGGTATTTTTTGAGCATAAAACGAAGACGTCATTTAGAGAGGTAAATTGATTAATGGACATTAAAGATTCGAACATACTGGTCACAGGCGGCTGCGGTCTGGTCGGTTCCACAACCATCGATTTGTTACTGCGGGACTATTCGCCCGCAAGCATCGTCATTCTCGATGACTTAAGTCGAGGGACGCTGGCCAATGTTGAGGCGGCTTTGAAAGATCCTCGCGTGACGCTGATTCAGGAGGATATTCGCGATCCGGAGGCCGTTCGCCGCGCGACTCAGGGCATGGACGCAGTGATCCATATGGCAACCCTTCGCATCACCGCTTGCGCGGCCAACCCGCGTGATGCGATGAAGGTGATGTGCGACGGTAGTTTCAATGTCGTGGAAGCCGCGCAGGCTGCCGGCGTAAAAAAGGTAGTGGCGGCATCCTCGGCATCGATTTATGGCTTGGCCGACACCTTCCCTACTCGCGAGGATCATCATCCTTACAACAACCGCACCTGGTACGGCGCCAGCAAAATTATGCTGGAAGGCTTGCTGCGGTCGTTCAATGAAATGTACGGCCTACCCTACGTGGCATTGCGCTATTTCAATGTCTATGGTCCGCGCATGGACATTCATGGCAAATACACCGAGGTGCTGATCCGCTGGATGGAGCGCATCGCGGCCGGAACGCCGCCGCTGATCCTTGGAGATGGCGCCCAAACCATGGACTTCGTATACATCGAAGACGTCGCCCGATCCAATATCCTGGCCCTGCAAGCGGAACAGACCGACGATGTCTTCAACATCGCCAGCGGCACCGAGACCAGCCTCAATGACTTGGCTATCACCCTGCTTAAAGTGATGGGTTCCGATCTGGAACCGGAGTATGGGCCGGAGCGAACAGTGAATCCTGTATCCAGGCGCTTGGCCGACACGACCAAGGCAGAACAATTACTTAAATTCAAGTCACAGATTGACCTGGAAGACGGGCTTTCGCAGCTGGTCGACTGGTGGCGCACAAACAAACCGGAGGTGCAATCATGATCCCTATTACCAAACCCATGTTAGGCGAAAAAGAGGCTGAGGCGGCGCGGCGCGTCATCTTGAGCGGATGGACCAGTCAGGGTCCGGAAGTTGCCGCATTCGAAAAAGAGTTTGCAGAATACGTAGGCGCACCGTACGCCTGTGCGGTATCCAGTTGCACCACCGCCTTGCATTTGGCGCTGCTGGCTGTAGGCGTGCAGCCTGGCGACGAAGTGATAACCGTCAGTCACTCCTATATCGCCACCGCCAACGTGATTCGCTACTGTGGCGCCACGCCGGTATTCGTGGACATCGACCCCGATACGTTCAATATGGATCCCACCCAGATCGAAAGCGCCGTAACCGAACGCACTCGCGCCATTTTATGTGTACACCAGATCGGAATGCCCTGCGATCTTGCGGCGATTCTCGACATAGCGCACCGTCATTCGATCCCCGTCGTTGAAGATGCCGCTTGCGCCATCGGCAGCGAAATTCTTTGGCAGGGTCAATGGGAAAAAATCGGCAACCCGCAAGCCGATGTTGCCTGCTTTTCGTTTCATCCGCGCAAGGTGATCAGCACTGGCGATGGCGGCATGATCACCACGGCGAATGCGGAATGGGACGCCAAGTTCAGGCTGTTGCGACAGCACGGCATGAGCGTCCCCGATACGGTGCGCCATGGCGCAAGC
Source organism: Methylobacter tundripaludum SV96 (assembly GCF_000190755.2). GTDB lineage: Bacteria > Pseudomonadota > Gammaproteobacteria > Methylococcales > Methylomonadaceae > Methylobacter_A > Methylobacter_A tundripaludum. The sequence continues at coordinate 997,090 of NZ_JH109153.1, forward strand.
CAGGTCATCTTCGAGTCTTATCCTATTGTCGGCTACAACTTCCGCATGACTGATATACAGGCGGCGGTTGGCAGGGAGCAACTTAAGCGTTTACCGGAGATTGTCGACCAGCGCCGGGAGTTGGCTTCCCGCTACCAGTCACTGCTCGCCACGATACCGGGACTGGGTGTGCCGGTGGAACCAGACTGGGCGCGCAGTACCTGGCAAAGCTTTTGTGTTCGCCTGCCTGTTGAATCAGACCAACGGCAGGTTATGCAGTCCATGCTGGATGCGGGTGTGGCGACTCGGCGAGGTGTGATGTGCTCACATCGGGAAGTCGCTTATCCGGCTAATGCATGGTCGTGTGTCGGTAGATCCGAGGGTTGTGTCTGCGCTGACGGATCTTGTCAGCGCCTCCGGCATAGCCAGGAAGCTCAGGATCACACTATTATCTTGCCGTTGTTCCCTCAAATGAGTCCTGACCAGCAAGATTATGTAGTAAAGGCACTCCATGATGCATTGGGCGTTATGCCTGTTAACTGAATAGAATTCCCATTTTAAAAAGCTATGGAACCCTACACTAAATCACTAGCCGATTACCTTGACCTTGTAAAACGGCGCAAGTATTACATCGTGGTGACTTGGCTGCTGGTCAGCTTAATATCAGTGGCCGTTGCGTATAATTTACCCAAAATTTATCGCTCAACGGCAACGATATTAATCGACGCGCCAATCCCGACCAGTCTTCTCGATTCGACTGTCTCTCAATTTGCGGATGAGCAGGTTCAATCCATTTATCAGCGAGTCATGACGACCGATAATGTACTTTCGATTATTGAATCGAATGGTCTTTATGATGATATTAAGAATAGCTTTACGAGATCTGATCTGGCGGATATTTTTAAGGGGAATACTGACGTTAAGTTAGCCACCTCCTCCTTAACGCCCCAGGCTAACTCCGGAATGGCCGAAATCGCCTTTAATATTTCGTTTAGCGATAACGACGCAATCAAGGCAAAAGAGGTTGCCGATAAGCTGACTACTTTATTCATTGAGCAAAATGATAAGGCCAGAACTCAGCGCGCTATTAGAGCGACTGATTTCCTCATGGAGGAATCGGACAAACTAAACCGGGAACTTCAAGACATTGACGGAAAAATCGCAAAATACAAGGAGCAAAATAACTTCAGCTTGCCGGAGCAAGTGCAAGGGAATATGGCGGCAATAGACCGTATGGAGAACGAAATGAGGGACACCGATAGCCAGATCCGTACGACCAAGGAAAGGATGGCTTTCTTATCGGCGGAGTTGGCTAGAGCGCAACAAGAACTACCCGTCACACTCGATGACAAAGCGCCGCAAACCAAGGACGACGCCCTAAGGACCTTGCGGGCGCAATACCTTAAATTTTCCAGCATTTATTCCCCTACTCATCCGTCCGTGGTTCGCCTAAAACGTGAAATAAAGGCTTTGGATCCCTCCTTTGAAGGGCAACCCGCTGAGGAAGACGTTCTCAAACAGTTGACTGAGGCAAAGCGCGAACTCAAATTACTGGAAGAAACCTATGGCGGTAACCACCCGAATATAGCCCAGCGTAAAAAACAAATCGATAAGCTGGAACAACAATTGAAAAACAAGCCGCCGCGTTCGCAACCGGAACAGGCGGTTATGCAGACAGCTAACCCGGCTTACTTCGGTGTAGAAGCACAATATAAAAGCAGTCAATCGGAACTTCAGTCGCTGGTACAGAAGCAGGACTATTTGAAAGAAAAACTTGAGAAAATGCACAATACCCTCTTACTGGCCCCTCAGGTTGAAATAGGCTATACCGACTTGATCAGGGAGCGGGATAACACCATAAAGAAATACACTCAGCTCAAAGAAAAATGGCTGGATGCCAAACTGGTTCAAACCCTGGAACAGCAGCAGCAGGGCCAAACCATTACCATCATCGAACAACCTGTCATTGCTTCGCACCCGGAAAAAGCAATCAGGAGAAAAGTGGCCATCGGCGGTTTTTTTATGGGACTCATCGCGGGTCTTGGCGTTGCTTTTTTTGTCGAATTCATGGAACCCGGCGTTAGGGGGTATCGAGCAATTAGCCAAGTTACCGGTCTTATGCCGCTCGTTGTAGTCCCCTACATCGAGTCTCCAGCCGAGTTGGAAGACCGACTTGTCAAGCAGAGTCAAGAGAGGAAAATCGCAGTCTGGACCGGCGCAGTTTTGATCCTGTTGGTTATCGCCGTTTTAATATATTTCTTTTTCCTTCCGTTAGCGCCCTTCATGGAGAGAAATCAATGATTAAAAATACTGATAAATACCCACTCGACTCGATCCGCTACACAAAAACTCACTCGGTCATGATTGATCCGGATGTACTGCGGAATAATCGAGTCATTATGGGGCTCAACAACGATCCACGAGCGGATTATTTTCGCGTGCTCCGGACCACTGTCCTCAAGCAACTGCGGGAAAATAACTGGAATAGCTTTGCCATAACGAGCGCGACCCCGGAGGCTGGAAAATCTTTCATATCCGTCAATCTGGCGATTGCCATAGCGATGGAGGGCAACCAAAGCGTGCTCATCGTTGATGCTGATCTCAGACGCCCAAGTGTGGGCCAATACCTGGGTCTCCAGTGTGAGTTCGGGCTGGTCGATTGCCTGACGAGCGATGTTCCATTGGAGGATGTTTTAGTCAATCCCGGCATTGAGCGCCTGGTTGTATTGCCCGGGAAAAGTTCCGATAACAATTCTTCGGAATTGATTTCATCCCGAAAAATGATCAGTCTGATTCAAGAAATCAAATCGCGCTACGAATCCCGGATCATTATTTTCGATCTCCCTCCGCTGTTTGCAGCGGACGATGCGATGGTATTGATGCCCTATGCCGATGCCGCGCTACTCGTTGTCGAGGATGGAAAGAATACGTCCGAAGAGCTTCAACATTCCATGTACATTCTGGAGCAGACCAACCTGCTTGGCCTCGTTCTGAACAAGTCGAGGCAGCCGCTGCCAACATACCAGTATGGATATGTATCCGAGGCTGACTAGAACTGACGGCAAGCTTTGGATAATGAGTAAAGCACGGTTGTCGTCTTTTGCCGCACTAAATAGGAGGCGAATTATGTTATTTAAAGAAACAGAGTATTTATCAACAGGAATGCAGGCCAACCCTTTCAACTATCGTAATGTGCCCGAATGAACGAGGTTCATACCGAATCGGGAGATTGGCAGTTTCAGTTATCCTTATACTTTCCACAGGAGCGCTAACAAATTGAACAATATACATAAATACATAATTATAACGCCAGTACGGGATGAGGCGCTTTATATAGAGAAAACGCTCGAATCCGTCCTTTGCCAGACTATCCTGCCTTCCCAATGGCTCATTGTGGACGACGGTTCAATTGACGGCACCGGTGAAATACTGGATCTTCGCACCGCCCAGATTAGCTGGATAAAAGTGATTCATAGGGAAAACCGGGGATTCCGGGCTGCCGGCGGCGGGGTCATGGAAGCTTTCTATGCCGGGTACTCTGTACTGAACGATGAAAATTGGGATTTCATCGTCAAGCTAGACGGTGATCTGTCGTTTGCCCCTGATTATTTCGAACAGTGCTTCAAAATCTTTGAAGCCGAACAGAAATTGGGAATCGGCGGCGGGACCATCTGTCAGCTGGAAGAGGGTCAACTGAAAGTGGATTCCGTAGGAGATCCGCTATTCCATGTCAGGGGGGCAACCAAAATTTACCGCCGCGCCTGCTGGGAACAAATCAACCCGCTAGTCAAAGCCTCGGGTTGGGACACCATAGATGAAGTCAAGGCCAACCTGCACGGCTGGGCTACACGGACTTTCGCTGAGCTCAAATTGGTCCAGCACAAGCCCACTGGCGGAGCGGATGGTTTTTGGCGAGACCGGTTCAAAAATGGGCGGGCTAACTACATTACCGGCTATCACCCTATTTTTATGCTGGCCAAATGTGTGAAGCGAGCTCTACGCAAGCCTTTCCTTCTTGAATCACTGGCTTTGTTGGCAGGATTTTGTACGGGTTACTTGAAAAGAATCCCGCAGGTAGGGGACGTCGAAGCCATCCACTACCTGCGGCGGCAGCAGATTCGGTTCCTTTTGCGTCGGCCCGGCATATACGGATAGCCCTAATCCCATGGCCTTTTATCCAACACCCATGACATCGGTCGATCTTTCGATCATTGTCGTGAACTCTGATAAGGAAAGTTAATGTGCGGAATCTGTGGAAAACTGAATTTTAATCGGCAAAACCCCGTTGGTCAGGGTCTCCTCCGCCAAATGATGGATATGATTCAACATCGAGGGCCGGACGGAAGCGGTGAGTTCCTGTCGGGACCTGTTGGCTTGGGCCACCGCCGATTGAGTATCATCGATCTGGACACGGGAGGACAGCCTATGTCTAACGAAGATGGCACGGTGTGGGTGGTTTACAATGGAGAGATCTACAACTTCCACGAGCTGCGGACCGAGCTTGAAGAGAAAGGCCATCACTTCAAATCCACAACGGATACCGAGGTCATCGTTCACTTATATGAGGAGCTGGGCGATCAATGCGTGGCTCGACTTCGCGGCATGTTTGCCTTTGCCCTTTGGGATGAGCGTAAACAGCGTCTGCTTTTGGCGCGCGATCGTGTTGGCGTAAAACCTCTTTACTATACTAATACCGGTAAATCCCTGATTTTCGCTTCTGAAATAAAATCGCTCCTCGTCGACCCGGACGTCGAGCGGCGGGTCAATCCGCACGCCATAGACCGGTTTCTTACCTACTATTATCTGCCGGGAAATGAAACGTTGTTCGACGGCATCTTTAAATTGGATCCCGGCCATTACCTCACCGTACAGGACGGGCGGACATCGGTAGAACAGTATTGGGATTTGCGCTTTGAAATACCGCCCTGCCCCCCTAGCTTCGATGAGGCTGTCGATGTTCTGCGGGAATTACTTAGCCGCACTGTGAAGGATCACATGATCAGCGATGTACCCGTGGGTGTGCTGTTAAGCGGCGGCGTGGATTCTACAGGGATACTGAGTTACGCGACTCAGCACGCGGATAGGCCGATGCATACGTTTACCATGGGTTTCAGCGGCGCAAATTTTCAGGATGAGCGGCCCTATGCTAAATTGGCCTCGCAAAAATTCGGGACGATTCATCATGAAATCTCGATGTCCGCCAATGATTTTCGCGAGTTTCTTCCCAAGTATGTCTGGCACATGGAAGAGCCGGTCTGCGAACCTCCTGCCATAGCGCTATATTTTGTGTCGCAGCTGGCCAGGCAATCCTCAGTCAAAGTGTTATTGTCGGGTGAAGGCGGCGATGAGGCTTTTGGCGGTTATCAAACTTACCGGAATCTTCTCATCCTTGAAAAATTGAAATCGGCCTGCGGACCGGCTAAGGGTCTCCTGCGCCTAGGATTTCAAGCTCTGGGGCATGCAGGTTATAAGCGCATCGGACAGTATGCGAATCTGGTCGAGCCAACGCTTGCCGAATATTATTTGAGCCGCACAGCAACACCTTACACGCCGTTCAACCAACGCAAGCCTGAACTTTATAACAAGGAATTTGCGGCATTTCTCGACATGCAGTCATCGGGAATACCCACACGCAGATTGTTCGAGCAGGTGAGCGATCAACCCCTGCTGAACCGCATGCTATACGTGGACACTAAGACCTGGTTACCGGACGATCTGTTGGTCAAAGCGGATAAAATGACGATGGCGGCATCGGTTGAGCTTCGGGTTCCTCTGCTCGATTACAGGGTGCTTGAATTTGCGGCCTCGCTGCCGCTGCATTACAAAGTGAACGGCTGGAAACTGAAGCGCATCCTGAAGGCGGCTTTAGTGGAAACCGTTCCCCAGGAAATTCTCAACCGGAAAAAAACAGGCTTTCCGGTCCCCTACGATGACTGGATGCGTAAGGAGATGAAGGATTTTGTATTCGACACGATATTGGCAACAAATGCGGGTCTGGATTCGTATTTTTGTAAAGAAGCGCTTACCAACCTGTTGCAATCGCACCAGAAGGGTAAAGGTTATTCCAAAGAGGTTTTCAGCTTGCTGGTGCTGGCGCTTTGGCATCAACAATTTGCCGGTCTGTCACCATCCCCGTTTGAGTCGGTAAATTGAACGCTATAGGATTGCTATTCACATTAGTCGTCAGCGCATTTCTCCTCGTTTTGCCGAGAAGATTGGCCGCTATTCCTTTGTTGATTGGCGCTGCTTATATGACTCGTGGTCAGGTGCTGGAAATCGGGCCTGCGCATTTTACTGTGGTGCGGATTCTGGTGACGGTCGGTATTTTACGCGTCCTGTTAAAGGGGGAACGGATTGCAAACGGCATGAATCAAGTGGATCGATGGCTTGTTCTCTGGGCCGTTTTTTTAATTGCCAGCAGCATTTTCCATACCTCCGATGCATGGGTTTTCCGGATAGGTCTCATGTGGAGCGAAGTGGGATGCTATTTTTTATTCAGGGTTTTTATTCAAGACGCGAAAGACGTTGAGCAAATTTTCAAAGCGCTGTGTGTTGCTTTGGTGCCGATCGCGGTGCTCATGCTGTTGGAAAAAGCCACCGGGAAGAATTTCTTTTCAATTTTAGGTGGAGTAGAAGAAGTCGCCACTTTCCGTAATGGACATTTTCGTGCTTCCGGACCATTCTCTCACCCGATCTTGGCTGGAGTTGTGGGCGCCACATGTTTCCCGATGGCTCTGTATTTGTGGAAAAGTCACCGCAAGCACGCAGTGCTGGGATTGTTTTCTGCCGGGGGCATCATCTTTGCCAGCACTTCGAGCGGCCCCATCATGATGCTTCTTTTCATCCTATTCGGATTGGCTCTTTGGAAAGTCCGTGATCATTTACGCTCGATCCGTTGGCTCGCCTTAACAGCGATTGTCGCCTTGGACGCGGTCATGAAAGACCCTGTGTACTTTCTGATGGCGCGAATTGACATTTCCGGCGGCAGCACCGGCTATCATCGGGCGCAGCTGATTCGGTCGTCCATTGAGCATTTGGATGAATGGTGGTTAGCAGGTACCGACTATACACGGCATTGGATGGCGACAGGCATATTCGCTAACGCTAATCATACCGACATTACCAATCACTTGCTGGGGATAGGTGTGATGGGGGGGCTGCCGTCTATGTTTCTATTTATCATGGTTCTGGTTGCCGGGTTCGGTAAAGTAGGAAAAACGCTGCGGGAGAATGAAAGTGCTTCGATGGAACAGAGGCTTCTCATCTGGACATTAGGAGCGATTTTGTTTGGACATGTGTGGAACTTCTGGTCGATTTCCCTCTTCGACCAATCAGTTGTTTTCTTTTACCTTATTTTGGCCGGTATTAGTGCCGTTCAGGTTGCAAAGCCATTTGCCGTCAATGTGGAGGTCAAACAGTCAGTCGGCCGCATGAGACAATCACGCTATGTATCGAGGTTGGGATGAAAAAACGAAATAAAGGAGGGATCGGACAACAGAAGACTCATGCCTTGTGGAGACTCACTCAGCGAGTAAATCTCTCTGCAAAAACGTGTTGGATTAAGCGCTTGATTCCACGGTTAAGCACCGCGTATCCTGGCTTCCCTTCGGATAGCGCTGCCGGTTCAATCCCTAATATAGGGTTCCCCTTTTACTGAATCTACTCGGAGAGTACTCAATCATGAAATCAATTTCTGTCATCATAGTTAGTTGGAATGCCCGCGACTATTTGCGGGATTGTCTGAATTCGATTCGTCAAACAGGTGCGTCCTGCGTACAAGAAGTGATTGTGGTCGATAATGCCTCCAAAGACGGCTCGCCGGAAATGGTGGAGAAAGAATTTCCGGAGGTCACCTTAATTCGCGCCGGGGCAAATCTTGGCTTTGCACGGGCAAACAATCTGGCCATGAAGTGCGCCAAAGGATCCATGTACGCACTGGTGAATTCGGATGTGATTATCCACCCAGGCTGCCTGCAAACACTTGCCTCATTTCTTGATCAGCATAATGACGTCGGTTTGGTTGGTCCCCGGGTCATCGGAGGCGACGGCAACTTGCAGCGGACGTGCCGTAAGGTGCCGACCGTTTGGAATACGGCATGCAGGATACTGGCGCTAGACCGGATTTTTCCGGACTGGCAGCTGTTTTCGGGTTTTGAGGTGCCGCATCGGAACCATGCCAAATGCATGGAAGCGGAGGTATTGAGCGGTTGTTTCTGCGTGGCAAGAAAACAGGCAGTGGATGAGGTCGACGGCATGGATGAGCAGTTCTTTTTCTATGGTGAGGACATCGATTGGTGTAAACGTTTCCGGGATGCCGGATGGAAAGTGATGTTCGTGCCCGAAGCTACGGCGACACATTTTGGCGGTGCCAGCACATCAAACGCGCCGCTCCGTTACAGTATTGAAATACTGCGCGCCACATTGAAGTATTGGCGGAAGCATCACGGAATTGCCGGTCATATTGTTTGCTACTTGCTCATACTGGCGCATCATGGCTCTCGATTACTGACTCGCGGCGTGAAGCGAAGCTTGGGCATGGGGAGCTCTATTGACAGCCGTCACAAGCTTAAGGAAGACACTGTGTGCTTGCGCTGGCTGTTGACCGGTAAAGGGATCTAGCGCGGTAATCGGATTACCCAAAGCAGCCTAAAAAAATTCTTCAGAGAGGCCTTTTAAAATGACAAAGCTTTACCACATTCAAATTTCTCCGCATTTTAAATCCCCACCCGGAACGGAATTATTTTCCATCCTGGAGCAGTTATTACCGATAAACTTTATTTTCGGCGCACAAGACGGCATTGAAGCGGATGGTGCAATTGTTATCGATGACAGCGCCGACAAAGATGCGGCCGGCGTCCCCCGTATAAGCCTGTCGTCACCTGCCGAGCCAGCGAACAAATCTCCGCAAATTGAGACTGAAGTGGAATTTGCGAATGACCCAGACGTGCCGTTTCCGTTTCGAGGCCGCAGGGTAAACACCAAACTGGCGCAGGTCGAGTCTGTTCTTGCTGCGCGTCCCGATGAAACGGTTCTCGCGTCCAGCAAGCGGGGGCCGATTTGGGTACTGTCCAAAGTCGGTGGAGTAAAGCATTTCAGATCGGCTTTGCCTCTCCCGCACATCTCTACTGAAGAAAATTTCAACGATGTCTTTAATGGGGAATGCTTCCTGGAAATGCTTGTGCTGTTGCAATTCGTTCGTGAAATCACTGCAAATACGGCTTATCAGAATGCACCCTTGCGGGCGGGGTTTATCATAGATGACCCAAACCTGCATTGGCCGCGATATGGCTTTGTTGATTATCGTGAGATTATTGCTCATGCGCAAAAAGAGAACTACCACGTTTCTTTCGCCACTATTCCACTTGATACATGGTTCACACATGCGGCAACCGCCGACCTCTTTCGAGCGAATTCGCAGTGGCTTTCGTTATTGATTCACGGGAACGACCATGCAAAAAAGGAACTGGCGCGGAATTACTCGGAAGCAATGCGGAAGGGCCTACTGCAACAGGCAATTCAACGCATTAAACGCCTGGAGCGGAAAACTAATATTCACGTTTGCCGGGTGATGGTGCCGCCGCATGGCGCTTGCTCGGATGCAATGTTGGCTGAGCTTTCAAAGTGTGGATTTGAATCGGCTTGCATTTCGACAGGGTCCTTGCGCGCACATAACCAAGACAAGCCGTGGACAAAAACTCTGGGCTTTTTTCCTGCTGAGATCATTCAGGACTGCCCGGTTCTCCCGCGATGGGGATTGACCAGCAATGTCAAAAACTCGCTGCTGCTTGCCGCCTATCTTGGTCAGCCGATGATCCTTAGAGGACATCACCAGGATTTGAAAGACGGGGGGGCGGTATTCGATGAATACGCACGATTCATCAATGGCTTGGGAAACGTATTCTGGTCAAACATGACCGACCTGAGCAGGCTTAGCTATCTATGGCGGATGGAAGGAACAACATGCCTCGTAAAACCGCTGGGGAGGAGCATCGCCTTTGAGCTTCCAAACGAGGCAACAAAAATCGTAATCGAAAGTCCCGAATCAATTGATAATTGTACTTGGCAAACGACTTCTGCCGATGGATTTCAACGCAAAATAATGTCGGGCGAGCATCTGCTTTTGTTGAAGGAAATGGGTTCTAAAATCCTCATTGAGCGCGCGCCCCCCTCCTCCCCTTGCGTTAAAGCAAGCCTCAAGCCGACAGGAGTGCCACTCATTTTACGCCGTTTACTGACCGAGGCTAGAGATCGTTTGTTAGTGTTGTAGTGCTTAGAATGCTAGGTATTTGTACCAATATATTCTTTCCTGCTTTTCATATTTAATAACATCAAGTGTTTAGTTATTGTTGCTGCGACGGTTTTGTAACGGGTCAAAAATCCTACCGAATTTAAAACCTGCCTGTCATTAAATAACTGACCACCCGCTAGGCTGATGGATGGATTTCATACGCAGGTGAATCAATAATACTGTTTTTTGCCGTTAGTTATTATCGGCCGCCTATCGACACTTATTGTGCAATATACCAAGCTTGAAATTTCGGACTCAGTTTGACTAAAACTTAAAAGGAATCAATATGGAAATTAACATATTTGGACTGGGTTACATCTGTATTTCGGCGGCTTGTCTTGTCACCGATGGTCACAACATGTTTACAGTGAGTCCCAACTACGCTGAAGTTGACTTAATCAACCAAAGTAACAGCCCGGTCGCCGTCACGAAAAACTCGCCGGAATACGCTAATGCACGACAACGATTATGCCCTAATCAGGCAATGATTGATTTGGTGCGTAATGAGGATGCTCTAATGGGGGAACGGTACTATGCCATCATCGGTTAGAGTGTTGTTACTTGTCGAAAATAATTCGTACCCTTTTGATTTCCGGGTACGCAGGGAGGCGCAGGCATTACTTGAGGCCGGATACCAAGTGTCCGTTATTGCTCCTCGAGGCCCTGCTCAACCGTGGACAGAAGACATTGAAGGCGTCAGTGTCTATCGGTTCCCCGCCCCGCCCGGCGGCGTAGGAGTACTCAGCTATGCTTTTGAATTTGGCTATGCCACTTTAGCCATGTTGTTGTTAACGACATGGGTCTCGATAAGCAAAGGCGTTGACGTAATCCATGCAGCCAATCCACCCGATACGCTTTGTGTCATTGGCATCCTATTTAAATTGTTTGGAAAGCGGTTTGTGTTTGACCAACATGACCTTGCGCCGGAGACTTATCTTTCTCGCTTTGAGCAACCGCGTGCAAACCTTATTTATAAAATTTTGTGTTTTATGGAGCGACTTTCCTACGCGGCGGCTGACGCAGTTATCGTTACCAATGAATCCTACAAGCAAGTAGCCATCAAGCGGGGAAGCAAGCATCCTGACAAGGTGTTTATTGTCCGGAATGGCCCCCCTCTTACCTACCAACCGCTGGAGCCCGATCCTGACTTGGTTCGGCGAGCAAATTATCGGATTGGATACATTGGCACTATAGGTCCGCAAGACGGAGTTGACTACTGGCTGCGGGCTATACGCGAAATGGTATTTACTCTTGGACGACGTGACTTTCTGGCCATCATCATCGGAAGCGGGGATGCCTTAGCCGGTGTGCAAGCCTTGGCCAAGGAGTTGGAAATTGAAGCTTACGTTTTGTTTACCGGTCGCCTTTCCGAGTTCGAATCCCGTAAGCACCTTTCGGCAGTTAATGTGTGTGTGCAACCGGATCCGTTAAGTCCATTGAATGACAAATCTACTATGAACAAGTTGATGGAATATATGGCATTAGGCAAACCGACAGTCGCGTTCGACTTGGTCGAAACTCGCTTTTCCGCTCAGGATGCAGCCATTTATGTAAAACCGAACGACGAGCTGGAGTTCGCGAAGCAAGTTAGCCGGTTATTGGACAATCCGGACGAATGCGAAAAAATGGGTGAAATTGGCCGTGATAGAGTAGCCAATGCATTGGCATGGGAATACTCGGAGCCCGAATTGATTTCCGCATATAGCGAAGGCTTGGGCTTGTCTCCAGTTGCCCTGGCCCAATCCATGAAGGTTGGGTAAAGCTGTTCATAATGACAACAGGAACCGGCATGCTGTGCATAGCCATGCCTGTACATGAAAACTATTGATTAATTTAGAGGTATTGCATGAGCACCGTCGATGTTGTTATACCCTGTTACAACTATGCAAGGTATTTGAGCGCCTGCGTTCATAGCGTGCTATCCCAGTGCGGCGTCAATGTTCGCGTACTCGTAATTGATGACTGTTCATCGGACAACACAGCTCAAATCGGTCAGGAACTGGCCGCGGCTGATAGCCGGGTCGAGTTCCGCAGGCACGAAGTGAACAAAGGTCACATTGCGACGTATAATGAAGGATTGATGGGCTGGTCAGCTGCCGAATACAGTGTTTTGTTATCGGCAGACGACTTGCTGGTCCCCGGCTCGCTTAGCCGGGCGGTCCAAATTATGGATATCGACAAAAGCATTGGCTTAGTCTACGGACGTTCGCTCTACTTCGCCCAAGAGGACGATATCCCACGCATCAAGAGTCGAGAGTGCAGCTACACCCGGTGGTTAGGAACCGAATGGCTGGAAGGTAGATGTCAAGGCGGACACAATGTCATTTCGTCACCCGAAGTTGTGGTGCGAGGAACCGTTCAGAGAGCCGTGGGTGGCTATCGTCCCGAACTTCCCCATACCGGCGATCTTGAGATGTGGCTAAGGATTGCCGCAGTCTCCAATATTGCGTATGTGCGGGGCGTACCACAGGCCTACTATCGCGTACACGCGGCCAGCATGCAGCGTACCAAATACCAAAACAAGCTAGTCGATTTACAGCAGCGCAAAGCTGCGTTCGACAGCTTCTTTCAGCACCATCAAAACGTTGTCACAGATGCCTATCGTCTCCACGATCTTGCCAACCGTGCCCTTGCACGCGAAGCTCTATGGGAAGCGTGTCGGGCGTATGATCGCAACGAAGTGGAAGAATGCGCTGCCAATGAGTTGGAGCGATTTGCAACGACAACCTATCCTAAAGTAACACCTGAGTCCGTAGCGCTCCGTCGTCGGCGATTCGTCGGACCTATTATATGTAACCGAACCCAAGTCTTCGCCATACCGGCTATTGTGCGTCGAGTTTGCAGCTTGTTGCGACATGAGAGGTGGAAATGGCAAGGAATATGATTGATCGAGCTGGATTCCAGCTTTCGCGCCGTTACCGGCAGTTACGTAACATCTGGAAGGCCGAAGGGTACGGCGGAATTATCCGTCGAACGCGAACAGCACTAGTGCAATGGGCTACCCCGAAAGACATTATGATGCCAGTCCGCCCTATTGATGTTATAGAGGCTGACCTATCCCGGCCTTTCCCTGTAATAGTTCCGAAGGCCGCCCCTGATCAGCCGGTATCCATCAATTGGGTGATGATCCCTGCCGGTGCCGGGTCGGGCGGCCATACTACGCTATTCCGTATCATCAGATATCTTGAAGCACACGGATATGTCAACCGGGTTTACTTCTACGATATTCACCACGTCGACCATCAATATTATGAATCGATCTTGCGTCATTCTTACGGTTTCCATGGGCATGTGGCAAATATTGACGATGGAATGGAAAACGCTCACGCTATTGTAGCCACCTCTTGGCCCACGGCATATCCAGTATTTAATGCTCGTAGTGAAGGAAAACGCTTTTACTTTGTACAGGATTTTGAACCTTACTTCTACCCCGCGGGAGCCTTAAACGTTCTAGCCGAAAATACCTACCGAATGGGTTTTCACGCCATTACCGCCGGCCGGTGGTTGGCGGAAAAACTCCGTTCCGAGTTCTCTATGGATGCCGACTACTTCGAGTTCGGGAGCGATAGCTCTCACTATAAGCGCTTGTCGGATTGCCGGCGTTCCGGTGTAGCATTCTACGCCAGGCCTGAAGTAGCGCGTCGCGGCTTCGAACTTGGACTGATGGCGCTCGAGATATTCGCTAAGCGTCGGCCGGAAATCGAACTTCACTTCTACGGAGATAAGATGGGCAATCTGCCATTCACCTTCGTTGACCACGGTCGTGTTACACCCGAACAACTCAACGATATTTATAATCGGTGTTATGCGGGGCTAAGTTTATCTCTGACGAACGTATCGCTGGTTCCCCATGAGATGCTCGCGGCTGGATGTATACCTGTTGTTAATGATGCCGTTCACAACCGCATTGTCCTGGACAATCCATTTGTTCGTTATGCGCAGCTGAACCCACACGCATTGGCAGCAGAGCTTGAGGCCTTGGTCACGATGGTCGATTTCGACACGCTATCTCAGGCGGGTACGGCAAGCGTACACTCCGCGACCTGGGATGACGCGGGTGCTACTGTCGATGCTATATTTCGGCAAGCGTTCGGAGCGTGACAGATATCGTCTGTCACACTAGCAGGACTACTGGTCTAAAGCCTGCTATGGTCAAGGATAATTTTTTGAGAACCTTGTTATTGAGATAAATCAGAAGGAGAAAGATATGAAAGTACATGGTCTTTGTATAGTTAAAGACGAAGCTGATGTCCTTGAGGAGTCCATGACAGCAGCACTGCGCTGGTGCGATCATGTTTATGTTTTCGATAACGGCAGCACCGACGGTACATGGGAACTCATCCATAAACTTGCTGAGCGCTATCCCCAGATCATTCCATACAAGCAGGACGATACTCCTTTCAGCGATGGTCTGCGTGCCGACATTTTTAATTCATTTCAGTCAAGATGTCGCCCGGGCGACTGGTGGTGTCGGCTTGATGCGGATGAGTTCTATATTGATGACCCTCGTATTTTTCTTGCTAAGATACCCACTAATGTCGACACGGTATGGACCGCTAGCTTCTCGTATTATTTTACTGATAAAGATGCGGAGCTATATCATCAGAATCCAGCAAAGTACTCTGAAACACCCGTTCAGCAGCGACTTCGCTTCTACGTTAATCATTGGAGTGAACCCCGATTTTTCAAACATCGAGATGGTATCGTCTGGACCCGTGAAGACGGTGGATGGCCAGAGTCTTTACATCGAGCGCAGGCTTACCCAGTTCGCATATGGGTAAAACACTATGCTTACCGTTCTCCCGAGCAAATCGAACAGAGGCTACGGAGCAGGCGTACTGCAATCGAATCCGGAACGTCATTCGGTCATGAAGCGCTCGCAAATTGGAGCAGCGCTGTGGCGTCCGTACGCCAGACGCGCGCCGGATTCGCTAATTCCAGCTCTGAGCTAGCGGGGGTGCATTGGGAAGAACGTGTCGTTCCGGCTTCCAGCCTAGACTTCGACGGTTTGGACCGTCGATACGTCGTCAACGAACAATTAATGCCGCAAATTCTTCAACCTAAATATTTGGATCTCAAGCGACTGCTGCCGGGGTTTATACGTAAAAATCTAAAACGAGTACTGCGTTCATTGGGGCGAAAATAATTGCACTCCCATTTAGAACGAGCAAAGAAGGAATGGTTTGCGATACCGTATTTTGGATAGATTAGTGAGGAAAGTATTTTTGAATTATATGATTATTCATAACTTTATGTCTTTGATCCGAGATGAGGAAAGCAATGAATCAACAAGATAAGCGAATTCGAGTTTTATATAGCTTTCCGCACAAGCTAGGGGCCGATAGGATTTGCACAACTGCTTGGTATCAAGTGTATGGCTTGGCAAAGGCTGGAGCTGAAATTCTAGTGTTCCCGGGTGCTCTGAGTAGACCACTGCCAGCCGGCATAAAGATTAATCCAACCCTTTCTTGGGGAAAAATACGCATCCCGTATAAGGTTCTCGGTGACATGAGGGCTTTTTCTTTGCACGATTATATTGTTTCTCAGCGGCTCGAAAAATTGGCCGGGCAAATCGACATAGTCCACACTTGGCCGCTGGGCGCATTAAGAACATTGGAAACTGCAGCTCGTCTTGGTATACCTACAGTCATGGAAAGACCTAATGCACACACTAGATTCGCTTATGAAGTTGTGCAGAAGGAATGCGAACGGTTGGGGATGGTTTTGCCGCCAGATCACGAGCATTCGTATAAAGAGGACGTGCTCATCAAGGAGGAAGCTGAATACGCGTTAGCGACCCGGTTGCTGTGCCCGTCTGACTTTGTGGCACGTAGCTTCCAGGATCTTGGCTTCTCTAAAGAAAGACTCGCTCGACACCAATATGGTTTCGACGAACAGATCTATTATTCCGATTCGGGATCGCGTCAGGAGAGAGTCGGGCTGACCATGTTGTTTGTCGGTGGCTGCGCGCCAAGAAAAGGCGTTCATTATGCTTTGGAAGCATGGCTGAAATCTACGGCATGCCACGAGGGAAAGTTCATGATCGCGGGTGGATTTGTCCCTGGATATGCTGAAAAACTTGCTTCGATGCTGTCTCATCCTAGTGTCCAGGTTTTAGGACATCGAACTGACGTACCCCAGCTCATGCGGCAGAGCGATATTCTGGTTCTGCCAAGCATTGAAGAAGGAAGCGCGCTCGTGACTTCGGAGGCGCGAGGCAGCGGATGTGTCTTGCTGGTATCGGAGGCCGCCGGTGCGATTTGTGAGCATATGGAAAATGCACTTGTGCATCGGGTCAGTGATGTCTCGACGCTCACCCAACACATTAATCTGCTGCAAGAGGATCGCGAATTTTTGCAGCGATTGCGGACAGAGAGTCTTCGCCTTGTCCCGGAAATCACCTGGAATGCAGCTGGAGTGAAATTACTGGATGTTTATCGTGAAACCATCGCCGCGTATGCGGGAGCACAATAATAAAAGAACGAATACGGAAAAGAGGGCTGTATTGAGTGAAAACGTAAGATTATAGAATGGTAATCTTGAAATGCAGCCCGCCCCGCGACCAGTCGATGAAAAACTCTCACTTACATCTTTCCAGAAATCGGAGCGGGATGCCCGCTAGTCAACTGCTTTGCTGTCCCTGCAAATTCCTCAAACAGCCTTCAGCATGTTGACCTCTCTCAGTTCACCCGCAAATTCGTAGGTGCAGAGAGTATGGCTACGGAGGGGGGCGTCGTTGTTGTGCCGCCTGTGCCGATAGAGTTAATACCCACGTTGGTTCCGTCAGAAGCGGCTCCGTAGCCCAAAGAGCTTGATGTTAATTGATAACCAGCCGGTGTGGTAGGACTAGTACCGCCAATAAACGTTGGAGTGCCAATGAGGTTATTGGTGCCATTGGCTGAGCCGCTACTGTCGAACAGGTTATGCATAATGGTGCAACTAGTACAGTTCAAACTAAAGTTGGCATTAATCATAATATTATCCTGAACTGACGCATTGGTACTTGCAGGTGATCCGGTTTTTGCATCAATGTCCACGGCTGTCCCTCTAACTGTATTGTGCTTAAACGTACCGTTTTTATGACTACCAAGTTGAACTGAATTTGCCCCTCCACTACTCGCCCAAAATACATTGTTAGTGATTACCTCGGTATCGCCTCCATCAGGAGCCATAATGAAAGTAGAGTCATTCGTAAAAATATTTCCAGTTATTGTTGTATGGGATTGACCGTAAAGCTGAAGAGCGTCAACATGACGGCCATAATTTCCCTGTTGAATCCCCTCAAAAACATTTCCAGGCCCGATTACAACACCATAAGTGCCAACCTGTATGCCGTCAGACTCCCCGCCACCGCCAAAGTGATTGTTGGTAATGGTAACGCCTACAGGCTGAGAGCCCATTGGGTATGAAGATACCTGTAAACGTCCTTCAGCGCAGTTAGCACAAACAGATATACCGTCGAATGTATTGTTATCAATCAGAATATTGGCATTGACCATGCCTGATGTACCAATAGACGCTTGACCGGTAAACTTACTTCCAGCAACAGTGATATTTTTGGTAGTGCTATCGGATATATCCATCCCTGCTATCGTTAAATTCTGGAACTTAAGATGGTTGGAACCGTTACTTATGCTGAGGGATGAAACTGAGGCGCCCTGTCCGGAAACCGATTGCACGATAACATCGCTCGTTTTGACAATATTGGAAAGGCTTACTCCGCCATAACTTCCTGAATTTAAACAAATTGTTGAGCCGGCAGCGGCACCCGAAATGGCTGTAGCCACATTGGCACCAGGGCTCAGGGTTTGGGTACAAGCAGCCCAAGAAACTTGGGATGATCCAAGTAGAATGGAAAACAAAATGATTTTTTTAAAATGGTAGGTTTTCATTAATTTCTCTTTACAAAATATATTAAGTTGAAATGGTTAGGCATCAACACTCATCTATAAATATCGATTTCAGATTTTGTTAATTATGCACTAGCTAACATGTCCTTGATCAGACATTTGTTCGCCAGAAACTGCCTCCAGCTCAGTTGGATCCAAATGCCGGTAGATTATTACCGGCCCGCCTGTGCGGTAGCCGACGGAGACTGGCCTCGCCCAATGCGATGCCAGCCCCATCGGTATGCCGCTTAAGCTGTCATTGACCCGTTATTAATAGCCATTCCCAAAGGCTGACATATTCGAACTGGCTTTATATGCCGAGCCAGTCCATGTAGCGGGTAAGCTCGTCAGGGTGGTGGAAGCACTCGATTCCAGCGCACCGGTTCCCGATCCCAATAGATCAAGGAATCCGATTTGCCCTTTCGATCCCAGTATCGCAATCCAATAAGGCTGGGCTGCGGTAACAGAGGCTACGGGAACCGGTACCAAGTTCCACGCTCCAGACTTAAGCGTACTCAATTTACCTTGAGCGACAAGAGCCCCAGGATGACCGCTATTGTCCTTATAAACACCGGCAACCAGTTCCGTTGCAGTTGAGCTTGCATCCAGATAAACCTGCACAGTGGTTACTACGCCGGTCTTCTGAGGTGTCGTCCGGTATGCTTGCGCTGTACCCTGCGGTTTATAATCGACCCAAGGCTCTTTGATTTTGTCGCCCATTACAAACTGCTGCGGATTTGAAACACTGACTGCAGTCTTTAAGTTGTAAGTGACTTCTGTTGCGGTCAAAGCCCGATTATAAATGCGTACCTCATCAATATAGCCTTGGAAATACTCGCCCCAAACACTGTTTCCACCGATGCGCAACGCGCCTGTAGATTGCTGAATCAGGCCAGTCTGTGCTCGCTTGGCAACCTCTACACCGTTCACATAAATCCGCTGATATTGCCCATCATAGGTTGACACAAGATGTGCCCACTGATTTGCCGGCAACTGGCTGGGACCTGATATGACGCGATAACTTCCATCATTGAAAGAAGAAAGAGGTACATTGGCATCCTCATTGGCATAGAGGTTATAGACCGCCCCTCCGGACTTTTCCTTCGAGAATACAGTTTTTCCGCCGGTAGTCAGGGATGTTGGATACACCCATGCCTCAAGGGTCATACTGGTTGAAAGATCCAGTGCTGCGCTGTCATTGACTGAGACCCAGGCATTCGTACCATTAAAACTCAGTGCATTTCCACTATGACCGTTGGTTATCCTGGTTGCATTACTAATAGTGCCGAGGTTACCTTGACCCGATGCATCCGCAACAGTAGTGCCACTGACTTCATCAAAGCCATAGGCTGCCACCAAGCCGGTATTACTGGTAGATGTAGTCGGCGCTGGAGTCGGAGTCGGAGTCGGCGCTGGCGCTGGAGTCGAAGTCGCCGTCACGGTAATCAGGTTCGGATAGGTCTTGGTGATGCTTCCGCTGGCTCCGGTTACCGTCAGGCTTACACTATACGTCCCTGGGGTCGCATAGGTCGCTGTGGTAACTTTAGCCGTTGTGTTCGTCACGGTAGGCGTGTAGGAACCGGGAAAAGACCATGCCCAGCTGGTAATGGTCCCGGTTGTGACAGGCGTGAAATCCACCGCCAAAGTTGCGACACCGCTGGTTTTACTTGCTGTAAAATCCGCCGTTACTGCCGTCGTCGCGGCAGGTACTGTCAAATTGGACTCATTAGAATAAGCGCTCTCGACGGTCTTGGTCGAATCATAGGCCTTCACAGCGAAATAGTATTTGGTACCCGCTTGTAGACCCGATACCGCGGAAGTAGTTGCATTGCCTACATCAATGGTTGAGGTGTAATTGCCGCTACTTAAACCGTAAGCTACTTTATATCCCCCCACACTGGATGACGTACTGGCATTCCAGGCGAGGTTTGCGCTTCCAGCTAATAAATTGCCACTGAATAAAAACAGGGCGAGTCCGACCAACAAAAAGTGAGGGAACAGCTCGCGCAAGGAGGTGTTCGTAAGATAATTTTTCATAATAGATTCCATAGTCCTCTTAATTGGATTTAAAGGCGTAGGGGGTAATTCTAGGGGGCTGAGACAAGCTAAAGACCGCTTCTGAAAAGCGGATTAGGGGCGAAAGCAAAAATACCAATTTAGTCGATTTATTCATAATGTTACCTCTAATACATAAGACCATTAATTTACGAGACATTCGATCTCTATTTTTTATATCATATTGAATTATATTGAAAATTTATAAGAATCATATGATCCATTTCATCCATGCAAAAGGATTTCTATAAGACTCGCCTAAAGTGTAACGTAGAAAAATCACAAAAATCGTGAAGTCTCTTCCATTTTATCCATGCGATATTATTTCTATATAACTCAACTAGAGTGTATTGCTGGAATATTAACGTTTTCTTAAATATACGTACTATTACTTACATATTTTTACGTAGGTGATAACACGTAAGCATTGACGCTTACTGCCCCCCCCCCCCTATGTCGTTAGCCGCTTCACTGAAATTAATTTACTCACCAGGCGGCTCAAATCAGGACGTCCCATTTGAGCAAGATTGGGTTACATATTTCTATATACCCCGCTTAAAGTGTATTAATCAGACATTAACGCTTGCTTAAATTACGTACTATTAGTTACATGTTTTTACGTAGGCAAAAGTACATAGGTATTAGTGCTATTTGACAGTCAATATGTCGTTAGGTAGCCTATTGAAATGACTTTACTCATCAGTCGGACCAAGCCAGGACGTCCCATTTGAGCGCAATTGGGTTACGTTCCAGTGTGACCTCGAGCCAACACCGCTTTCTTAGGGGGTAGTGGCGACGAAGAAGCGAAAAATGGCGCTAATAGATCTCGGAAAAGATCGTTTGTTGTGGCAATTCAGCATGTTCGGCTTTAGCATCTTACTAATATGGAAATTCCATGACTAAAAAACATACCTACGGACAGATTTTAAAGTCTTCGGCGTTGATCGGCGGTTCGTCGATGCTGAACATCATCATTGGGATCATTCGCACCAAGGCTATGGCGATGTTGCTGGGCCCGTCCGGAGTCGGCTTGATGGGCCTGTACGGATCGATTACCGACCTTACGATTAGCGTTGCCGGCATGGGCATTAATAGTAGCGGTGTGCGGCAGATTGCCGAGGCCGTCGGCTCGGACGACACGGAGCGGATCGCGCGAACTGCCGCAGTGCTGCGACGAATATCGATCTTGCTCGGAGTGCTTGGCGCAGTTTTTCTTATCGGGTTTTCCGGGCCGCTGTCGAAGCTGACTTTTGGCAACGACCAACATGCTACTGCTGTAGCGCTACTGTCAATTGCTGTATTTTTCAATCTAGTCTCCGCAGGTCAGGGCGCATTGATACAAGGCATGCGCAGAATCTCCGACCTCGCCAAGATGAGTGTATTGGGGGCGCTTTTCGGGACGCTCATCAGCATCCCCACGGTATATTTTCTCCGCGAAGAGGGTGTAGTAATATCGCTCGTACTTGTCGCCGCGATGACGCTCCTCACGTCATGGTGGTACAGCCGAAAAATACAGACACAAATGCATACAATATCGGCTTCTCAAGTGGGGCAGGAAGCAGCGGCCCTGTTGAAGCTCGGTTTCGCATTCATGGTCAGCGGCTTGTTGATGACTGGGGCCGCCTATGCGGTGCGCCTCATAGTCGTTCGCAAAGTCGGCTTCGACGCAGCAGGATTGTACCAATCGGCTTGGGCGCTGGGTGGACTCTATATCGGATTCATTTTGCAGGCGATGGGAGCGGACTTCTATCCTCGCTTAGCCGCTATCGCCAAGGACAATCCCGAATGCAACCGCGTGGTGAATGAACAAGCCCATGTCAGCATGTTGTTAGCAGGACCGGGCATTATAGCAACCCTGACCTTTGCACCACTGGTCATCGCGCTCTTCTACACCCCTAAATTCGAAGGCGCGGTGGAAATCTTGCGCTGGCTATGTCTGGGCATGATCCTTCGCGTGATTTCCTGGCCGATGGGCTTTATTATCGTCGCAAAAAACGTGCAAAACCTCCTGATATTTTCAGAGCTGGCTTGGACTGTCGTCTACCTTGGTCTCGCTTGGGTCTGTGTGAGCTCTTTCGGTTTGAAGGGTGCCGGTATCGCGTTCTTTGGATCCTATGTTTTTCATGCGTTTATGATCTACGCAATCGTTCGGCGGCTCAGCGGTTTTCGCTGCTCCACCGCGAACTTGCAAACAAGTTTTCTGTTTCTTGGCTTGATCGTAGTCGTTTTCTGCGGCTTCTATGCATTGCCATTTTTGTTGGCGATGGGGGTCGGTACACTGGCTGTTTTACTAAGCGGTGTTTACTCGATTCAAGTTTTCCTCAATCTCATTTCACTGGATAGAATTCCGCGTCCGGTACTAAAGTCACTGCAATGGCTCCGTCTTGCGCCCTCTGGTTATAGCGGACTCAATGACTTGGAACCTATTTCCAAAACCGCGATAAGCGACTCAGCTGTGAAAAACAAGCTATTTGTAGACATAAAATGGTCAATATTGGCATTCATGGTTTGCGCTTTATTTTCCATGTGGATTTATGGGTATGACCGGGGCGCTGACTGGTCGGTCGGATTGGATTCTTTTGAGTCGAAGCTTGAGATGTTACTGTCAATTTTTCATATTAAGATAAACAGCGGAATTTGACCGCCGACAATATCAAGCCATTGTTAATTTTTTGCCACAAACACTGGCCCCAATCTACCGTTACGATCACGCGACGTTGTAACCTCAATCGCACCCTGCTCGTCCTTCAGGGTTTTACGGCTGTTGCCGGTGTTGCCACCCTCAGCCGAATATAAGCGGTTACACGTATTTATTTACCCTCCCCATAGGACTAACATTATTCATCATTACTTGGTTTGTTTTATTTAACCCCGGAACTTTAGTTATAAGTTGAGTGTTCTACTTTTTCTGATCATCGCTTTATCGTTCTATTATCTAAAGAATTATCCTTGTCGTTTGGCAAAGGCATTGTAAGAATTAGGAGTAATAATTAAATGACTACTGTTGCAATTCTCGGTCTCGGTTATGTTGGTCTCCCGCTTGTCATTGAGTTCGGCAAGCATTCGCGCACTATCGGTTTCGATATTCATGTGTCCAAGGTAGAATCCTGCCTGCGTGGCGTCGATCCTTCCCGTGAGCTACCCGATGAGGAAATGCGTGCTGCGGTGCATGCCGAGTATTCGGCTGACCCAGCGTGTTTGGCCGAGGCCGACATCATCATCATCGCCGTGCCCACGCCAGTGGATGGGGCACATATCCCGGATTTTTCTCCGTTAATCGGCGCCAGCCGCAATGCCGGTCGGAACATGAAGAAGGGCGTCATTGTGGTGTATGAATCCACGGTATATCCGGGCGCGACCGAGGAAATCTGTATCCCCGTACTGGAGCGCGAATCCGGCATGAAATGGAAGGAAGACTTCTTTGTGGGATATTCACCCGAGCGTATCAACCCGGGCGACCGTGAGCATACATTGACAAAAATTCTCAAAGTGGTTTCGGGCGATACGCCGGAAACCCTGGAGAAAGTTGCAGCACTCTACGAAAGTATCGTGGAACCCGGTGTGTATCGAGCTTCTTCAATCAAGGCGGCGGAAGCGTGCAAGGTGATTGAGAACACACAGCGCGACCTCAATATCGCCTTAATGAACGAGTTGGCCATAATTTTTGATAAATTGGATATTGACACCAGCGAGGTGCTTAGGGCGGCCGGTACCAAATGGAACTTTCTTAAGTTTAGCCCCGGCTTAGTGGGAGGCCACTGTATCGGCGT
Organism: Methylobacter tundripaludum SV96; assembly: GCF_000190755.2. Lineage (GTDB taxonomy): Bacteria > Pseudomonadota > Gammaproteobacteria > Methylococcales > Methylomonadaceae > Methylobacter_A > Methylobacter_A tundripaludum. Next base: position 1,021,071 of record NZ_JH109153.1, read on the forward strand.
AGATCCTTATTACCTTACGCACAAGGCTGAGATGCTGGGTTATCACCCGCAGGTGATTTTAGCCGGACGCCGGATCAACGATGGTATGGGCAAGCTTATCGCCGAACAAACAGTCAAGAACATGATTGCTTCAGGTAGTTACATCAAAAGCGCACGAGTAAATGTGCTCGGCCTTACTTTCAAGGAAAACTGTGCCGACCTACGCAATTCCAAGGTGGCAGACGTAATCAACGAGCTCAAGAGCTACGGTATTGAAGTGTTTGTGCATGACCCCTATGCCGACCCGGAAGAAGCGCTGCACGAGTACGGTGTTCATCTTCTTGACTGGGACGAGCTGCCTCGCGCCGATGCCATAGTGGCGACGGTCTCCCACAAGCAGCTGACATCCATCACGGCAGATGATTTCCAGAAAAAACTGATCAAGGGCGGTTGCTTTATCGATGTTAAAGCGTGTTTTGATCGGGCCAGTCTGGAGCAAGCCGGCATTCGGGTTTGGCGCCTTTGATTTTAGGATATGGTCAGTAATAACTTCCCGATATGGATTGAGTGAAATTTTTCCGTTCGCCCTGAGCTTGTCGAAGGGTGAGCGGGAAAATTTCGGCCTACCGCGTCAAGCCGATCATGCTTCGACAAGCTCAGCACGAACGGCTCGACGATCGAAAATAGTGGTTTCGGGAAGTTATTTTCAACCAAATTCTTAGTCGCTGCCAGGGCCGGCAATATCGGTTCTCATAATGAAGATAGGCATCCTTTCAGGAATATGTCCGAGAATAGCGTTATAGATTTCTTGCATACAGGATGTAGCTTACAGACCAGGCATGCCGCGCTATATGTTATTTTTAATTTTCTATTCTCGAACAGTCCCCTAAGTATTCCCACTAATTGTGCCGGTGATTTTTTTCCTCTACTATGATCTTGCTTCCGCCATTCCAACGATTTTATTTAAGTTTATGGATTAGGACTCAGTATGCGTCCCTCTCTGCTTTAAAACTTCAGCTTGACTGAGGCACATTGGCGAAATTAAAGCCAATCCTGTTGAAAAGTTGTAACAGGAGGGAGGCGAGGGGCTCTAAATCCAAAACAAGCTAAACTACCCAAGCAACCTTATTAATGTTGCATACAGCAGTTCGGCTTTTCTTTTCTCACCAAACAAAATAGAAAACTGAGGTAATTTATATGAAAATTCAACAAATATTATTAACGGGCGCAGCGACGATTATGTTACTGACAACGGGTCCTGTTTGGGCTGAACGTGGAGGAGAAAACAGGCCGCATGTAGAGGCGCATGAACATAGGCATGGAGATAGGCACGGACATGGGCATGTAAAGGCCCCTGAAATTGATGCTGCATCCGGAACCAGTGCGATCGCCCTGCTGGCGGGCGCTTTATTGCTAGCGGGTGAAAGGTCTCGGTCTCGACGCTCTTAACATTACTTGATGTTGAGTATTAAAACCGGATCAGAACATTGAAAGAATACAAAAATGCAGCATTAGCAGAACACCGCGTAGCTGCATGGAGTATTTTGGCGAAGCTGGAACGCTAGTGAAAGTGCAGTCAAAATACAAGGCCGTCCGACACGGAGTCAAGACATTGCATTCACCTTGTCGTGTGCAAACGAAATAAAGTATGCGACAGGGTGGATGCAGGACGAACGCGAGCCGCCGAAGGACGATAACCGCTAGGTCATTTTTTACTGCTAAAATCGAATAGTTACCCTTATTAGCAAAAAAACGTCTAGCTTCTGAAAAATCGACAAGCCCTTATTATTCAAAAAATTAACTAGGTTGAACGCATCCTGATTTGAACGTTTTTTGCGCAAGATGAGAATAGTGAATGATTTCTGAATATGTGATGCCAGTAAACATGCCCGTAACCTCGAAACGATTGGCTATTCGTTGGATGGCGCTTCTAGCAATCATGGCATTCGAACTGATAGTGATAACCGCTCAATATGAAGTGCCCCTCCTATTGGTCAATAATGCCAATTGGTCAGCGTGGCTGTTCCATTTTTCGAAAGAGATATGGTCGTTAAGTCTCTGGATTTTTTGCGCTTGCCTCCTTATCGCCAGTCCACGACTTAAGCTCATTCTCAGCAATTTACAGGAGCAGTCGAGCGATTATCGCTGGTCGGTTTGGCTGGCATTCCATATCCTCGCTTTCATTGCATTCGCGATTATCACCGCACTTATATTTGAAACGCCCACCAATCCCGCTCGTCTGTCGACCCTCTGGTTTACAGGTTGGTTTGCGTTGGCAAGCGCAACACTGCTGCTATGGCTGCTCGCCTTGGCTCCAGGCCATTTTTGGTTGCGGCTGATTCGCCAAGAGCAGATGTCATTACTCTTGGGATGCCTGCTGGGACTATGCGCCTGGATGCTCATAGGAATGCTCGTCCGGCAAGAAGCTCCCCTCGGTCAAAAAGAATTTTGGAACTCTCTGGCCGTACCTACCTTGCAACTCGTCCATTCACTGCTCGGCTGGGTTTATTCCGACCTCGTCTATCAGCCGGAGAGATTCTTATTAGGCACCGCCGATTTCCAGGTTGAAATCAGTTACGCCTGTTCGGGTATCGAAGGTATTTCCCTCATCACGGTATTTCTTGCAATCTATCTTTGGCTATTCCGCAAGGAACTGCGTTTTCCGCAAGCTTTCTGGCTTTTTCCTCTCGGGATAATCACTATCTGGTTAGCCAACGCCCTACGCATCGCCATACTGGTTGTGATCGGAGCATCTTTTTCCTCTGAGATAGCGGCATGGGGTTTTCATGCGCAAGCCGGCTGGATAGCGTTTACCCTAATTGCACTCGGTGCAATTGCTCTGTCGAACCGGTTGCAGTTCTTTGCCGCTACCCAACCGGACGTTCCAGTTAGCACCGGTAAACCTCTTGCCGTCGCCCTGCTCGTTCCCTTCCTGGTTCTGATGGCGGTTTCAATGGTGACATCGGCTTTCTCCAGCGGCTTTGACACGCTATATCCGCTACGCGTTGTAGCTATCGTCATAGCGCTTTACTATTTTCGCAAGGCCTATGCCGGCCTCGGTTGGCGATGGACTTGGCATGCACCGGCAATAGGGGCCGCGGTATTCATAATATGGATATTACTGGAACCGGATATTGACAGCAGCAAGACAGCGCTATCGCAAGGCTTGGCGGAGCTTACCAGCGGGTCGGCGGCAGCCTGGTTGGTGTTTCGTGTACTCGGCTCGGTAATCACCGTGCCTTTGGCCGAGGAACTTGCCTTCCGCGGTTACTTGATCCGTAAGCTGATTGCGAAAGACTTCGAAAATGTACCGCTCGTGCAGTTCTCATGGTTTTCGTTCATGCTTACGTCGGTACTTTTCGGATTACTGCATGAGCGCTGGATTGCGGGGACTCTAGCCGGAATGTGTTATGCCTTGGCCCTTTATCGCCGCGGACAGATTGGCGATGCCGTCATTGCCCACATGACGACTAACGCACTGATTGCCATTTTCGTCCTGACCCAGGCACGGTGGTCTTTATGGTCATGAAAGTCTGTCAGGAGAAACAACGTAGGATAGATCACGCGCGGCCGGTGGTTCGGTTTTTTCAGCGTTTTTTCATAAAGGAGCGGCTTCAGTCTATTGACTGTTTGCATCAGAATCCCTTGAAGGCCGCCAAGAATACATAGACACGCCATCTCCACAACTTTTGAGCATAACGCTATGGATACACGAAAATCTTTTCTCCTTGTCGGCGGCGGTTTGGTCGGCTTGGCAACTGCTTATCGGCTACAGGAGCGATTCCCGCTGGCAAGTATCACCTTGCTTGAGAAAGAGACCATCGTCGGCGCGCACCAGAGCACGCACAACAGCGGCGTGTTACACGCAGGCCTCTATTATGCGCCCGGTTCGGCCAAAGCTAAATTAGCCGTAACCGGCATCCGGCAAATGACAAAATTTTGCCGAGAGGAAGGTATCGCGCATGAAATCTGCGGCAAACTCGTGGTGGCTGTGACTCCCGAAGAATTGCCGCGATTGGATGAATTACTCCGGCGCGGTATCGCCAACGGTCTACAAGGATTACGGAAAATCGAAACCACTGAAATGCGCAAAATCGAACCGCATGTCAACGGTCTCGCCGCCGTGCATGTGCCGGAAGAAGGCATTGTCGATTACCGACAGGTCTGCGATCGACTGGCGTTGCGCATTCAAGAACGAGGAGGCCGTATTATCACAGGCGCCAAAGTAACACGCCTTGAGCGCAAAGCCGGCGCGTGGGTCGCCACCACGCAGACAGCGGAATTCGATGCCGATTTCCTGATCAACTGCGCCGGGTTGCACTGCGACCTCGTGGCTAAGCAGGCGGGCGAACAGCGAGATATACGAATTATTCCATTTCGAGGCGAATACTATAATCTCAAGCCTGAGGCCCAACATCTGGTGAAAAATCTGGTTTACCCCGTACCCAATCCGCAATTCCCGTTCCTGGGTGTCCATTTCACACGGATGATTCAAGGCGGCATCGAGGCCGGTCCGAATGCGGTTCTCGCCTTTGCTCGCGAAGGTTATCAATTAACGAAATTTAACGGCAGTGACATGCTGGATATGCTGTTTTTCCCCGGCTTATGGCGTTTTCTCCGTAAATACCCTGCTATGGCATGCACAGAACTGATCCAATCATTCAGCAAAATACACTTTTGTCATGCGCTGCAACAGCTTGTACCTGACATCCGCGCATCTGACCTTGTACCCGGCGGCGCGGGCGTCCGCGCGCAAGCCATGAAGCCTACAGGGGATTTCGTGGATGACTTCCATCTGCTAGTCCGTCAGGATGCCTTACATGTTCTTAACGCGCCAAGTCCTGCCGCTACAGCTTCACTGGCAATTGGCGAGCACATCGTTAATCAATTACCGATTTGAGGCAGTTATGAAAAAGATTCGACTCGGAATCACTAATAGCAAAATTTCGGTCCTGTCTCTACCGAAAACGAAAGGGCTGCGAGTGTATGGGGCGTCAAAACGGTGCTGAGTGAAGCAGGCAGAAGCTACCATTCAGTAGGCTTGGGGAACGAAATAACTCTTCTACCTGCTTTCAAAAATGGTAGACTTATTGTTGAAAATTTTGATTCGTTCCTCGACGAACACTTGCGCTGCCTAGCGGCCCAAGCCGAGGCTATTACGATTGGATACACCGCTGCTGAAACATTGACATCCTGTCATGGCATGCTGAATTGGAATCTTTCGAATTCAGCTTATTGGTTAACAACTTAATGAATTAACGCAACGATTATGAATACATTCACCTTAAAGAGTTTGATACCTTCATATTATGGTCGCAGTCTCGGGGCGATTTTTTTCGGCTGCATACTTTTGCTGTCCAATCAGACTTCCGCTCTGGCAGGCAGTGTTTACCGCCTAAATCCTGGCGACAAGCTGGAAATCACCGTTTGGCAAGAGGAAAACCTGAAACAGGAGGTCGTAGTGCTGCCGGATGGCACGATCTCTTTTCCCTTGGTCGGACACGTCCCCGCTGCCGGTAAAACGACTGAAGACCTGGTCAGGTTATTGCAGGAACGCCTTGATAAATTTATCCCTGACTCCGAAATAAACGTCAGGCTGCTTGCCGCAGAGGGCAACCTTGTTTATGTCACCGGCGAGGTCGCCCATCCGGGGCAATTCGTAATGAAAGGCCCCATGGATGTGATGCAAGCCTTGAGCATGGCTGGCGGCTTAACGGCATTTGCAAAAAAGAACAGCATTATAGTTTTGAGGCGTCAAGCGGACGGTCAAACCAGATCCTTTCCTTTCGAATACGGCGATGTGGAGGACGGCGAAAACATAGAATCGAATATTCTGTTACAAAGCGGCGATACTATTGTTGCGCCTTAAATTATTTCAGAAAAGCATGTACCGCAACCAAAGCATAGCCCTGCTTGTTCTAGCCTGTATTGTTCCCGGCAAAGACGTAGCTGCCGCCGAATGGGCTTTGAAAGGCTCCTTGGGACAACAGCTGCATTATGACGATAATATTTCCTTGAGCACTATTCGAAAAGAGTCTGTTGCCGGATACCTTTTGGCGCCAAGTTTACAAGCCTCCAGAAAAACGGGGGCGCTGGACGTTGCCTTAGAAGGCCGAGGCGATATTCGTCGTTACGATGATTCACGCTGGGATTGTAATAGCTATAATCTAGGCTCGAACAATGATTATCGGGCAAAGCGTAGTGTTTTTAGTTTAAGCGGCGGGTACGCCGTTAGCTGTTCCTATTCTCAACAAATCACGGATACAGGATTGCTCGTGCCGGCCAGTCAGGCTGAAAACTATCGTTTGGCGCCCTCGTGGACTTGGCAGTGGACACCCCGGGATCAGATGACCCTGGGCACTTCGTACTCCAAGACAAGCTATAGCAACTCACTTAACGGCAGCGCTTCAAATATTGGCACCGGTTTCAGCGGCAATGATACCTATACCGTTAACCTGGGCGGGAATCATGAATGGAACCGACGCCTTTCCCTAAATGAAAAACTTTTTTTTTCCAATGTCCAATACACTGAACCGAACGCATCGACTCAAAACCTGTTTGGCTTTCAACTGGGTGCGAATTACAAAATCAATCACGACTGGGCCATAAGCGCGGGTGGAGGGCCATTGTGGGTTGATACCCAGCTGAGTTCGGATAGCACATCAGGTCAGAGTTCTTCGTTATCCTTGGGTAGTGTCGCTAATATCAATTTAAGCTATAGTACTCAGCTAACCCAATTCTCTACCGGTTTTTCCAACGCAGTTAACCCGAGCGCCATCGGCCAAACGCTGGAAACCAGCTCCACCTTCGCTAATTATTCATACCATTTAACCAAGCATCTTTTGCTGGATCTCACAAGTAATTATTCACGCAGTAAATCGATCGGCGGACAATCATTCAATAACTCAACCAATCAATTTAATCGGAACTACTTCACTGTGGCTCCAGGTATTGCCTGGGAGCTCGCGAAAAACTGGAAACTCAAGGGCAGCTACGTTTACAGATGGCAGGATTACCAGCAAGACAAGAATTTGCAAAATTTCAATTTAAATGCGGGAACCAGTGATTCTAACGCCGTGATGTTTTCACTGGGCTATTCTTGGGATGGAATACGAGCTTCCCGTTAGCTCATTACACTGATCAGGCATATAGCGCGCCCGCCAAGTTAACTCTTCGTGCCTTAGCCTTCAGTGCCCTCTGGGGCAAATAATTGTTAGCCTGATTTGAAACCTGGTTTGAATAAATATCGCCGCCTTCAACATCCATCGGCAGCCTTGCGCATTAATTACGCGATTTTTTTCGATTGATTTCAGTCAATAGCTCAAGCTGTATCTCTTGAATCTGCACTAAACGCTCCCATTGATGAGAAAGCAGATGGTCAATTTTTTCATGGAGATGGCGTATTTCCAGTTCAGCCTTCAGATTAACCTGATAGTCGTGTTGCGAGCGAATCCGGTCTTTCGCTTCCTGGCGATTTTGACTCATCATAATAATCGGCGCTTGAATTGCAGCAATGCACGATAGCACCAGATTTAGCAGGATGAACGGATACGGATCAGCTGGTTTATCTAGAAACGCCAGCGTGTTCACTGCAATCCAAGCCATGAGAAAAACAAAGAATATAATTAAGAATCTCCAACTCCCTCCAAAGCTGGCGATCCGGTCAGCCAAACGTTCGCCAAACGTCCAAACCTGCTCAAATTCCATTTCTATATTTTTTGAAAGAAGTTCATGCTCACTAAGACTATCAAGCACCTCCTTCTCAAGCGATGTAAGCTCTCCGTTTTCTGTTTCGAGTAATGAATGAACATATTGACTCCGATACCGCCCTATATCCGATAAGCAAATAAAGCTATCGGAAGACCAATTCGGCACATCCATGCGTATTTGATTCGCAATCGATTCACGAACCACGTCTCCGGAAAGCAAATCTTTGCAGAGAAACGTTTTTCCACAGACTGCGCAACTAGCTTTTCGATGTTTTTGGTACTCCATCACAACCTCCAAATCACCTCAGCCCGTACAAAAATGTAATGCCACGCACTGCTTAGTTATGTGGCACACACTCTCATATTGTTACTGATACCTGCTCAGCCGATGCGACCAAATATAATCCGCCGACTGGTAATAAGCCATGTTTTCCGTAACCAGTGAGGCGGCTGCATCCATATCCAGCTGTTTGTGCGCGCCTAACGGATCGTCAATCACATCGACCTTTTGTTGAGGCGACAAGTACACCAGTTTATTGCCTTTAAACAAGCCCAGTTTCTGGTAATTACTAACCAATGCCCTGCCCTCGTCTTTGTGCATCTGCATAATATCGCGCCCATAAAACTGGCTTTCATAGTTGAGGTTTAAAAAACCAAGCACGGTTGGGGCGACATCAATCTGGCTGGACACGATGTCGTTTCTTGTTGCCGGTACATGTTTGGGCGCATAGATAAACAAAGGGATATGGTATTTATCCACGGGCAGCTCGGTTTTGCGCGCGCTACCGGCGCAGTGGTCCGCCACCATCACGAATACGGTATTATCAAACCAGGGTTTGGTTTTAGCCTGCTCGATAAATTGATGTATTGCATAATCGGTATACTTAACCGCACCTTGTCGACCGCTGCCTGAGGGAAGATCAATTTTTCCTTCCGGATAGCTGTAAGGACGATGATTGCTGGTGGTCATGATCTGAAAGAAGAACGGCTTGTTGTTTTTAAAATCCTGATCGGCTTCTTTGATAGTACGGTTAAAAATGATGTCATCGGAAACGCCCCAGGCATTGGTAAAGGTTATTTCCTCCGGGGTGAAATCGGTTTGGTCAACGATGCGGTAACCGTTGCCGGAATAAAACGCGTTCATATTGTCAAAATAACCCCGCCCCCCGTATAAAAACGCGGTGTCATAGCCCTTTTGCTGTAAGACTCGGCCAAAGCTGAATAGATTGCCGTTATCGGGTCGTTTGACAATGGCTTGGCCGGGCGTGGGCGGAATGGACAAGGTTAAGGATTCAAGGCCTCTGATGGTGCGGGTGCCGGTCGCGTAGAAATTGGTAAACAATAATCCCTCTTTAAACCATTCATCCATGTACGGCGTGATATTCTCTTTATTGCCGAAGGTTGCCAAGAAATCGGCACTTAAGCTCTCGACGGTAATTAAAACGACATTCAGGCGTTTTTCTTCGCCTGCCGGTTTAATCATGCGTTTGATGTCATATAAATCTCCAGATGCATCCTCGGCACCCAGTTGTTTTTTGATCACGCTGGATAGCTGCCGGTCATCGCCCACCTTGTAAAAGTGCCGGTAATCCAATTCATTATTTCGAAACGCAGAAAAGAACTGATAAGGGCCATTGGCGGCCAATTCATTAAGATAGGTATTAGTTGAAAACTGGTACCATGTCGAATCGACAGCGGCGTAACTTATAACCGGCAACAGCAGCAAGACACCGGTAATTTTCAACCGGGACAAAAACGACTCCTCGGCATTAAACGTACGCGACAGAGTTTTTCTTACCAGCAAAAAACAAATCGCGGTAATGGCTAAAATACCTGAGAGCAACCATCCCAGAGGATAGGATTCAATGATATTGCTGACCACCTCATGAGTATAAATCAGGTAATCAACGGCAATAAAATTAAACCTGACCCCGAATTCATCCCAGAATGTCCATTCCGATAACTCGATAAAAAACAGGCCGTATAAACAGACAATAAAGACCGAAAAACTGATTATTTTATGGATTTTGCTTTGGTAAATACGATTGGGCAGCACCAGCAAATACAGAACGAAAGGGATTAACAAGTAACTGAAAAAAGCCAGGTCATGAACCATCCCTATCAGGAAAGCCAGCGCTATCTGGTAAATCGGCGTGTCGATGTCGACCAGTTGTTTGATCAGCAAGGCTACTCTTAGCAATGCAAAAGTACCTAAATTAATCAATAAAAACAGCAGCACAATAGTGAACCGTGATCTTGAAAACAATGCGTTTACGCTCATTTGAGTCGTTTCCTGAAAAAATAAAAAATAAAGGGCGACCGAAGTCGCCCTTTAGTGCCACTCAATTTAATAAATTAAATAGTGTTCCGATTGCTTTGCATTTTAACACCAACGCTACTTAATTGCTCAGGGCTAAAATCATCCACGCTAATGGCTGTAAACCGAGCCTTTTCAGCATCCACTATCAACTCGGCTTCTTTTTTGCTGATAATGGCCTTGCTGATCGCCGCATCCAGCACATCCAGAATCGCGCCTTTCGGCAGCTGTTTTTGCTTTTGTGCGGTCTGAATTTTGGTTTCCACATGCGTCGCGGCAAACACGGCCTGAAAGGCGACTTCAATTCTGCCGGTCACATCATCGGGCTTATGGTTGATGTAGATACCGTGGGTCAGGCGATTTCGAGCCGGAGAATTTTTCAGCAGCAAAGCCGCCGTCTGGTGAATCAAATGGTCGGCCGGCGGTGAGTAGGGTTTGCCGCCGGGGAAAAGCACAGCTCTTAACAGATAAGCCGGAAAGCGCATAGGCAAGGTGTGAAAAATAGCCAACAAGGATTGCTGGGCGCGGTGCAGCGTTTGTTGGCAAGCCCAATGCAGCAACGGTAGGTCGTCTTGCTGACGTCCCTGATCCTGATAATGTTTCAGCACACAGGAGCACAAATAAAGATTACTCAGGACATCGGCAAAGCGCCCGGAGAGCCGTTCCTTGCGTTTAAGCGAACCGCCCAGCGTCAGCAACGCAAAATCTGCGACCAGCGCAAAGCCGACGCTGAGCCTGGCAATCTGCCGGAAATAACCTTGGGTATCCTGATCGCCCGGCACATCGACAAAGCGGGCATTGCTGAGTCCCAACCAAAAACCTGCCGCCAGATTATGCAGCACCGAACCGATATGCTCAAACAACACTCCATCAAACTGCTGCAAAGCCAGCTCGGGATTTTCCTGGCCTAGAGCTTCCATCTCCCTCTGGATGTAAGGATGACAACGCACCGCGCCCTGGCCGAAAATCATCATAGTGCGGGTCAGGATATTGGCGCCTTCGACGGTAATACTGACCGGAATCACCTGGTACATTCGCCCGAGATAGTTTTTAGGCCCCAGGCAAATACCGGAACCGCCTTGTATGTCCATTGCGTCGTTAATGACCCGGCGCATTCTTTCGGTCAGCTCGTATTTGATAATGGCGGAAATAACCGACGGCTTCTGTCCGTCGTCCAGAGCGGCGGCGGTCACTTTGCGCGCGGCATCGATAATATAGGTTTCACCGGCGATGCGCGACAGCGGCTCTTCAATGCCTTCAAACTCGCCGATCGGCAGGTTGAATTGCTTGCGGATACGGGCATAAGCGCCGGTATTGCGGCTGGCCATTTTTGCCGCGCCGGTGCTGAGCGCCGGCAACGACACTGCCCTGCCGGTAGCAAGACATTGCATCAGCATCTTCCAGCCGTTGCCGACCTGATCGACGCCGCCGATGATCCAGTCCACCGGAATAAACACGTCCTTGCCCCAGTTCGGTCCGTTCTGGAATGCCGAATCCAGCGGAAAGTGGCGCCTGCCGATAGAAACACCTTGAGTATCGGTCGGAATCAGCGCGACGGTAATGCCGATGTTTTCCTTTTCGCCGATCAGGTGTTCCGGGTCGTAAAGCTTGAATGCCAGACCCAGCACCGTGGCGACCGGACCTAAGGTGATGTAGCGTTTTTCCCAATTGAGACGTATGCCCAGCACTTTGTCCTGGCCTTCGAATTTGCCGTAGCAGATCACGCCGGTATCGGGCATGGCTCCCGCATCACTGCCTGCATGGGGGCCCGTCAGCGCAAACGCGGGGATTTCCTCGCCTGTTGCCAGACGCGGCAGATAATGATTTTTCTGCTGCTCGGTGCCGTAAGCCAGCAGTAACTTGGCGGGACCTAAGGAATTGGGCACCATGACCGTGACGGCGGCAGTGCTGCTGCGGCTGGAAATTTTCATCACGATTTCGGAATGCGCGTACTCGCCGAACTCCAGACCGCCGTAGCGTTTGGGAATAATCATGCCGCAGAATTTATGCCCCTTGATATAGTCCCAGACTTCGACCGGCAGATCGCGGCGATTGTGGGTAATGTCCCAGTCATCCAGCATACTGCACAAGGTCTCTACAGGACCGTCGATGAAGGCCTGCTCTTCGGCGGTCAGTTTTGCGACGGGCAAATCCAGCAAGACTTTCCAGTCGGGATTGCCGGAAAACAATTCGGCATCCCACCAAGTATTGCCCGCTTCCAGCGCTTCGCGTTCGGTTTGCGACATTTGCGGCAACATTTTTTTCATGATCTTGAAAATCACGCGGCTGAATAATCTTTTGCGGATAGCCGGAACATTGAGCGGGATAAAAACAGCATCGAAAACAACCCATAACAAAAGTACAAAGTTGCCGCCCCCTTTCGCCATCGAATAAAGCCCTAACCATCCGAACAAAACCAGCGTAGTCCAGCGTAGAGACGCCCGGCCATAAGCCAAAACACCGACGAGAATGAGTAATGCGATTAACCAGATCATGGGATGTTCCTTAAGTTAATTACTGATGTTAAACAAACATATAAAGACACCACGAAGTCACCTCGTTCCCACGCGCTACGCTCATCGTTATACGCAAGTGTCTGTGAGACAACGTAGGGCGTGCCGTGCGCGCCTTTGGCTCCGTTCGAAACGTCCCGCCTGTTCAGATCGTTGCCACTTAGACCTTCCAGGTTTTAAAAACCTGGAAGGTCTGTATATCGGCCTGTTTTCCGCCTACCGCCAGGTAAGGAACTGTCGGAATGGCGACAGCTCGCAGATACTTGTGTATAACGATGAGCGCGCTACGTGGAAACGCAGTGAAGGCCCGCTACGCCGCGAATCACGGTCAAATGTACATCGCATAAAACGAGACTTAGCGAGTGGAAACGAGAAAATTCAACTAATTTTTCTAAACTTAATTATTTAATCCTTCGTGTTCTTCGTGTCTCGGCAACTGCTCCTTGCGTCGCTTAAAGCGCCTACTGTTGGTGCTCTACCTCCTGCATCCATGCAGTCGTTCGTGGTGAAAATTTCTTAGTCATTGCGTAATATCAATTACGTAAAGGCTTACCTGTTTTAAGAAGATGCTCCAGCCTAGCCAGAGTGCCCGGCTGTTGAACTAAATGCAAAAACGCGTTCAACTCCAGATTTAACAAACCGTCTTCGGTCAGCGGCTCTGTGATGTCGCACTGGCCGCCGCTGAGCACGTCCGCCAATTGCTGCGAAATTTCCACGTCATAATCCGTTATTTTTCCAGCCATCTTTAAGTTGTTGATTGCAACATCCATTGCAGCTCTGGCGCTGGCTCCCGGCAATTGATAACTACTGGATTTAGGCGGCATATAACCCGGCACCAGCCGTAACGCTTTGGATTTGGCGTCAGCCAATAAACGGTCTTTGTTCATGGTAATGCCGTCGGTGGTGGACAAAAACAGCATCTCCTTGGCTTCCGCCGCCGATTTGGATACCTTGGCCATGCCGATCGTTTCAAAAGCCTGGGCAATGCCCGGCATCGGGCCGCCGGGACGTCTCGCAAACTCCAGCCAGCGGCGCAGATATTCCTTGCACCCGCCCCAACCCGGAACCAGACCCACGCCCACTTCGACCAGACCGATATACAGTTCTGCATGCGCCTGAATCGCATCGCAATGCAGCAGGATTTCGCAACCGCCGCCCAGAGCCAATCCTGAAGGCGCGCCGACCACCGGGAACGGCGCATACTTCAATGCTTTATACGTCTGTTGCCCCTGTTTGATCAATTGCCCTACCGCAGGCCAGTCCTGGCTGTGGATGGCCTGCACCAGTAAAGTCAAATTAGCCCCAGCCGAAAAATTGTCGGCATCATTATGGATGACTAATGCGGAAAAATCGGTTTTGACCTTTTCGACGCTTTGCCGAACCAACGTCAGACTATCCATATCCAGCGTATTCATTTTGCTGTGAAATTCCAGGCAGGCAACGCCGTCGCCAATATCCCACAGACTGGCCGACGGGTTTTCCAGTATCGCCGGAGCCGACAATTTAATATCGGCTAACAGCAGGACACCGTCTGTTCGGCGGACAGTCTGATAATTGCCGGACAAATCGACAAACGACCGCTTGCCTGAATCGATCTTGTACAGGCGGTGACGACTTGCCAGCAACGGTGGCACATCACGGTTTTTCGCAAGCAATCGATCAACAAACCAATCCACGCCGATCCGATCCAGCAGCTCGAACGGCCCGAATTTCCAGTTATACCCCAGACGCATCGCGGTATCGACGGCAACAATGTCATCGGCAATTTCTGGAATCAGGCTGGCGCTATAAACCAAAGTGTTGGATAACACTTGCCAGGCAAAACGACAGAGGGCGTCATCGCCGGACAAAAAAACTCTTAACTCATCCTGCGTTTTGGCTACCTCCGGCAAGGCGAATTTTTCGCTAGGCTGATAACCGCCGGTTTGCAGGTTAATGGATTCCTTGACGCGCTTTCCGCCTGTTTCGTTCAAACGATAAAAACCGCCCTTGCCTTTCCTGCCTGTGTAACCGTCCGCTATCATGGTCTGAACCAGTTCGGGCAGAAAATTGACCTGATGAAAGGCATCTTCCTTGGGTAAAGCCAGTTTCATCCCGCCCAAAATATGCGGAATCAAATCGAGCCCGACCAAATCCAGCAACCCGAATATGCCGGTTTTCGGTATGCCAAACGGCGCCGACATCACCGCATCGGCCTGCTCCACGGTCAAACCCAGCTTGATCGCTTCCAGCAGCCCGCATTGCAGCCAGTAAATACCGATGCGGTTGCCGATAAATCCCGGCGTATCCTTGCAGATAACGCTGTCTTTACCCAGATGAGTGTCGGCAAAACGGCTGACGGCCGCAACCAGTTCCGGCCGGGTCGCGGCACCTGAAACCAGTTCCAGCAGGCGCATATAGCGGGGCGGATTAAAAAAATGAGTGATCATGAAGCGCTGTTTGAAGCTGTCCGGCATGTCGCGGGCCAGCAGTTTCAACGGCAAAGTCGAGGTATTCGATGAAATCAGGGTATCGGGGCCGCAGATGTTATCCAGTTTCCGGTAAAGTTCCTGCTTGATGGCCGGGTTTTCAAGCACCGCTTCAATCACCCAGTCAACGTCCCCCACCCAGTCAAGATGGTCTTCAATGTTGCCGGGAGTCACCAAACGGGCATAGTTCTTATGCATGAATGCGGCGGGCTCGGCTTTAAGCAGCTTGGCAATGGCTGATTCGGCAATGCTGTTCCGGTTATCAACACCCGATTGCCCTGAGCCCGGTCGAAGGGTAGGCACGATATCCAGCAAATAGACGGGAATACCGGCGTTGGCGATATGGGCGGCGATACCGGCGCCCATGACCCCCGCGCCAATCACCGCGACTTTTTTGATGTCCATTAGATAGCCTCCAAAATAGTCGCTATGCCCTGCCCGCCGCCGATACATTGGGTGGCGAGAGCAAACTGCTTGTTTTCCCGTTTCAGCAGGCTGGCGGCTTTACCGGTAATTCTGGCGCCTGACGCGCCCAACGGATGGCCTAAAGCAATCGCACCCCCGTCCAGATTCAACTTTTCCAGCGAAATCGGCAACTCTTTTAATACCGCCAAAGATTGCGCGGCAAAGGCTTCGTTCAGCTCAACGATGTCGATATTCTGTAAGGTCAAACCGGCCCGTTTCAAGGCTTTATGGGTGGCGCTGACCGGTCCTATGCCCATAATTTCGGGCGCACAACCGGATACTGCGATAGCCCTGATACGGGCAAGTTTTTCCAAACCGTGAAGGTCTGCATATTTCTCACTGCACACCAGCACCGCGGCAGCGCCATCGGTTAATGGTGAGGAGGTTCCGGCAGTAACGCTGCCGTTTTTAAGGAAGGCCGGTGGCAATTCGGCTAATGCCTGAAGCGTGGAGTCCGCCCTGATGCAGCCGTCGTATTGAACGGTCTCGCCGTCAGCGCGTTTAATGGGAATAATTTCAGTGGCGAACAAGCCGTTTTGCTGGGCCGCGCCCGCTTTTTGCTGGCTGGCTACGGCGAAAGTTTCCTGGGCCAAGCGGTCGATATGATATTGCAAGGCCAGATTCTCCGCCGTCTCACCCATGCCGATATAGGCTTGAGGATAGGCTTTATAAAGACCGGGGTTGGGCAGGTAATTAAAGCCGCCCATCGGAACCCGGCTCATGGACTCAACACCGGCGCAGATAAACACCTCACCGGCATTCATTTGAATCGCGCCTGCCGCATTATGTATGGCCTGCATTGAGGAGCCGCAAAAACGATTAATGGTAGTGCCGGCTATGGTCATAGGCAACTCGGCAAGATGAACGATTAATCGCGCCAGATTCATGCCCTGTTCGCCTTCCGGGAAGGCGCAGCCTAAAATTAAATCTTCAATATCTCCCGGATTAACACCGGTATCATGGATTAAGCCTTTGATGACCTGTGCGACAAGATCATCCGGCCTGACTTTAGCCAATTGGCCTTTTTGCGCCGGAGTGAAAGGCGACCTGCAATATCCTGCGATAACTACATTTTTCATTTTACTGCCCCCATATTTGTTGTTTTCACCACGAAGACACGAAGGTCACGAAGAAAAAATCAAGGTAAAAACTTCGTGTCTTCGTGGTGAATAAAAAGACTTTTAATCACCTTTTCTCCTGATCCCCATAGACTCAAGTGAAACCCCAACAGCCCGCGCTACGGGCTACCGCGGGGCGCAACGCGCCTAAACTGCATTCCCACTCGGTGCGTGGGAATGAGCAATCCTAATGCTTTCAATCTTCGTGTTCTTCGTGCCTTCGTGGTGAATTAAAAATGTTAAACGTGACATTGTGTAGGGCGCTTAACTCGTTCAAAAAGTCATCAATCACACGCCAAGCGCCGCCGATATTTTCCATTAAAATACCGTGGCGCTGGGATTTAATGGCGTGGATTTGCTTATGTTTGGAACCGAGTTTAGCCATAAGGATCGGCGCGCCTTTGGGAGAGACAATAGGATCCTCATCACCATACATAATCAGCACAGGCAGGCTAATCTGCGGCAGCAATTCATCAAGCTGTGCGATTAACAGCCTCAGCTCATAAAGCGCCCTGACCGGCGTATTGCGATAGTTAATGCCGGGGTGTTCCGGTTCGTTATCAATAAACGGCTTTACGCCTTCAAAAGCCGAAACCCAAGCGACCAGCTTGTTGGTGCCATGCAGTAACGGCACCAACATAAAAGCCGGATTAACGAACTTTAACGGCACCGAAACGGCAATAACGCCGATCATTTCAGGGTAGTGTTCAGTGGCCAGTTTTAACGCCAATGCGCCGCCCGTGGAAAAACCGACAACAAGAATACGCGAACAATGCACCTTGAGTATATTGAAACCCCGTTGCACGCAACGATACCAATCTTCCCAGCTCTGGTCGCGCAACGCATAAGGCGATGTGCCGTGGCCTTTCAGCCGAACACCCAATACCGTGTAACCTTGTTTAACCAGGTATTCACCATAAGCTCTTAATTCAGCGGGGCTGGCGAGCAATCCGTGAACCAGCAAAACGCCGAAGCCGTTGGCAAGTTCCGGCTGGATGAAAAAAGGCGAAGGATCGGCAACCGCCGCTTCTTCATAGCTGATGTCGCCAAACAAAGGTTTAGAGTAAGCCTGCTTTTCCCATGCCAAAGTGCGGCATTCATCTTCAAAATGCCAGGCGGCCAATTTGTCTTTATCGGCATTTGAGCATTCGCCTATCGCATCAATCAGGGTATCGCGAACGGTATGCTGAGGCGCGGCTTCGTTGTTGTAAACAGCAATCGGATTTTCCAGGCGGATGGTGTCAAAGTCGGATTCGACACAAAGTTTGGGCAAAAACCGGTAGTAATTTTCATCCTCCTTGATCAGACCGGCGTCTTTTGCGACGCACATGAAATAATCGAAACGCTTGTTAGCCGCCTTAAACAGGTCGCTATAATCATCGGGATTAAGCAGGCTTCGATGCAGATGAATTACCGTGTTGTTTTGCAAGTGTTTGATAGCAATATACAAAATACTGTAAAACTTGTGTTTCTCGATATACATCCGTCCCTGACCGACGTAATGCATGATCAGCGTTGCCGCCAGATGACTTAAATTGATAGTAACATTGGCATAAATACCTTCCATGTATCGATCGCGGGAACATTGGGCATTTTTTATAAAATACGATCCCAGTAAACGCTGCCTCCAGTTTTTAGGCCTGGAATTCAGCGTAAAAACATCGTCTATCGTGTTAATTTCCGGAATAACCTTGTTCATCAGATAACGGGTTCGCCAACCCCAGGCCCCACAAGGATCGACAGGGTTACCCATGCGTATATCCATATCGGTATTCTTGAGCATAATATTGCCTTCAATCAGCAATTCCTCGGACTGCCGCAAACTCAGGCCATTAGAAAACAGCTCAACGCTTTTAAACAACAGGTTTTCAGAGGAACGAATCGGATAAAAAGTAATATTGGCAGGAACCATCAGCGTCGGTTTATTCGCTACGGCTATCAGCTGATCGATACTGTCGATTTGCAAAGCATCTTTCCATTGCCGAAGCAGCGCAACATCGTTTTGACTATGGGCGTGACGGATAGCCGCTTTAAAGGTTTCCAAGCCCTGCGCCAAAACAGCAGGCCCCGTGTGCAATTTGCGCCGGTTGCCGGTGACCCGTGAGTAAATGCTGTAATGACCGCGTTTGTCGATAACCCGCCGGTCTTTTACCATGCCGCCTTCAGGAAAAATAATGACTTTACGACCGCGCAGAATATGCCCTGCCAGCAACGCAAACAGTCGGGCATGGTTGTGAGGAAAAACACCAACGTGTTTTAAATACCGCGACAGTACATTGTCTTCTTGAAAGAATTCCGCAGAGGCAATGGAACAACTGTAAGCCCCGGTTTTCTCGTAAATAAGAAACTGCGGTATGAACGTTTCAAACCGGGAAAAATGATTAAATAAAAAGATGTCGCCTTCCAAAACCTGTGGATCGGCGTGCAGATCAAGCTTGACGCTCAGCATGTTTTTGACGGCGTTAAACAACTTGACCGACCTGTTGTAGAGCTTGGTATCTATATCAGGCCAGTCATCGGGGTAAGGTGTTTTATTCATGTCACCTTCTTTGTCTAAAGGTAGAAGTCTAGGAAATCACCATTGTGTCAAACTCACATTTTCAGTATAACCCGCTCTGAAAGCTATGGGGTAACTGTAAAATTATCGGCCTGAGATTTTTTACCACTCTGCAAGCTAACCCGATGATACCCCTTATCTGTAGTGTTAGCTATATTGGAACGAGACGATATATCTACTGAAAAAACTTAATAGATTGACTATAGGTCCACCGCTTTGGAGGTTGGCCCGGTGGCGATGAAGTCAACGCCGCATAGATTCCCTACCGCTTCCAATCGTACCACCGACAACGCCGCGCAAACGCTGAAAATGGCTACGCTAAATACGCGTCAGTTTTTGCCACGTATTATCAACGTTATAGCTTACAATATCCCTTTGCCCTGTTCAGAATTATTTATCCAGGTTATACGAGTAAAATTTTTCTGTATTTAACGCAGATAACCTTCAACCGAAACAGACATAATTCATTAATTTTAATGAGGATTTTTTATGCTTAATGATTTTAATAAAATTTCAATTCAAAAATCATCATTTGATAAAGACAAACCGATAAAAAAAGCGGGTGTAAATGACTATAAAGTAAAAGATTTTGGCCCAGGCAATTATCAATTAACGAAAAAAGATATTAACTACATTGTCTATGGCGCATGCTTTTTAGCATCCGGCGGCGGCGGATCAATTGGGTTGACCCTGCTTTTTATGGACAAAATGATTAACGATGTCGATGTTATGTATTATGTAAATCCTGATAACCTTGAAGCAAATAAAAACATATCTCTTCTGGCGGTTTTAGGCTCTCCCGCTAAAATGCTTGAAGGTTTCGGGAAAACGGCTTCATTAAATGCTTTCTTGGAAATGGATAATTATCTAGCCCAATCCGGCCAAGAACCCTTAGGCTATTTGATCCCCGTTGAAATGGGGGCAATGAATGCCTTAATCCCTTTTATAATTTCAGCTAAAAAGGGGATCGCAGTAATTAATGGGGATCCCTGCGGCAGAGCAGTACCGGAATTGAGCATGACGCTTTTCAATATTAATAAGCTATCACTAAATCCTGTTATCTTGACTTCCGATACAGACGAATCCGGACATTATCAAAAAATAATTGTACAGGTAAAAGATGCAGAGGATGCGGAGAATCAGGCACGGCGATTTGCCCAGTCACATAACAGCACCGCTGGTTTAGCATGTTATCCAATGCAGGGCTCTGACTTAAATTGCTCAATTTTATCTAGCCAAAACCAAGCCAAATTCATTCAATGGACAGTGGGTGTTGCATGGAATTTAGGCCAGAACATGATTGAATCCAGAGATTATCATGAATTCCTGAAATTTCTGGGTAGCTTTTCACTAGCCAGTTATACATTATTTGAAGGCATAATCACCAATAAGGAAGAGAGAAAAATAAGCGGTTTTGAAGCTGGAAAAATCACGGTAACAAATGGAGATGAAACAATTTTCATCTATTATAAAAATGAAAATCTATTAGCATGGAATGTAACAAGGAAATGCTATGCTGCTATGGGGCCTGATTCAATAAACTTTCTTGCCAGGAAAGACGCTCAACCATTCTCAAATACCGATATAAATAGTGATCCTGAAAAAAACCCTAAAAACATACCGTTAGAAACAGAGGTCGGTATTATCGGGCTGTGTGCTTATGAAAAATTGCAAAATACTATACTTGTGAGCTTGTTTTTATCAAATATTCAAGAAACCTTGGCTGCGTTCCCTGAAGATCATGTACCTATTCCCGACAAATATATTCCACTGCCGGATTTAATGGCGTATTACAACGGATAATGGAAATCTTTGCATTTTTAGATAATAACTTGTTAGGTAGCCAAGATCGCCCCTGTCTGGCTGCGTTTTTTGATGAGGGGCAAACCGGTACTCTTTCACATTGAGTGATGGGTTTTCACATTAACCCTTTTAGAAAGGAGAAATAAAATGATCTATTAAGAACCTAACCCGTAAGGTGGATTCGCCGAAAGGCAATCCACCGCTCTACAAGTTACAAGCTATGCCTAACATATCACCCTAGGATTATTTTTAAAGCTTATTAAAAAGGGATTTTTGCTAGACCTCTAATTTATCCATGCTTCTATTCTCGTATGTATTACGTTCCTTAATTAAAATTTCAGGCTGACATGCCCAAAAAAGGATCTTTCGGTCATTTGATAATCACCTATAAAATTCAAGCTGGCGGGAGCCGGATCGTAATAACGTTTATCAAATAAGTTGTAGACATTAAAACTGATGTCGACTTGCTTGCCAAACATGTTTTTCCCCAGTAAGCCCAGATCGAATAAGGCATATCCAGGCACATCCGGCCGTGTGTCGCCTAAATTGCGCAATGTACTGCCTTTGATAAGGACATGCGCAAAGCTACTCCAGGTATTATCGAAAGCCCACAAAGCTGTCAGGTTGGTCCGCTGCCGCGGCACATCCGCTAACTGCTGATTAAGCTGGACGCTATGCTGCAAGACATGATTGGCGCTTATATAAGAACCTTGCAGCTTGCCGCCAAAGTCATAACGCGTCTCCAATTCAACGCCCTCGGCAACTACGCTGCCATTATTGTCGTAACGCAAAAACGTTGTTTGCCCGAAAACTTGTGTGATAATTTGATTGATTGCAGAGTGATAATAGGTAGCCTGAGTCGTCAAGCCCGTCACAGGATGGGCGATAATGCCCGTTTCAAAAGTTTTAACCTGCTCCGGTTTAAGTGCTGGATTACCCAATAACACAGGATTGTTGATAGAACCAAGCTCACCGAAAGAAGGTGCCCGATAAGCGGTGCCATAAGAAAATTTGAGTGAATAATTTTTAATAAACTCCCAGTTAAAGCCCATCCTGGGATTAAATGTGCCGCCAAAGTCGCTGTATCGGTCATAACGAGCACCCACGGTCATCCGTAAGTTTTTTAATGGATCCCACACATCTTCAATGTAAACGCCCCAACGTTGACGTGTTCTTGCTTCGGTACTAGGTAGCACCTGTGTCAGATGTGCCGGATCGGTTCCTGCTTGATCTATAAGGTTACCCTGCTGCTCTTTTGCATAAGAAAATCCCGCGATCACGGTTTGGGCATCATTGAGATGATAGTTAGCCTGAATTTCACCGCCGGTACGCGTATCCTGAAGCCCGAAACGGCTAAATTGAGCCGGTGCAACCTGCCATAAATTATCATAACTAAAAAAATCGTGAAATAGCTGGGTATCTACCGTGAACTTATCTTGAATCTTCCAGGTCCGACTCAAGCGCAGGAAATAATCGTTATAATCTTGTTGAGTCCTGTCATCGCTAAGAATAGATGTTGCTCCCAAAAATGTACCTGCTTTTTTATTGATATAACGCCCGTCCAGTTTAAAGTCCTGATACCCTAACTGCCATTCCAGGTCATAACGACCCTCAGTGAGTTGGCTTTTACCGGGCGCAGCGGAATTGAGACCTTGTACGCTCGAACTATCGGCGGGAATTGGCGAATTAATACCGTTGGTATCGGTAAAATTAAAATGCAACGCCGCTTCGGCGCTATTATGAAATTGCTTGCCCCAGGATGCCCGATATTGCTGGGTATCGAGCTACCCCAACCGGCTGAGGTATGCAGTCCATTCAAGTCCTTGGCGTTTTGGGTGATGATGTTGATAACGGCAAGGAAAGCATTAGCGCCGTATAAAGCCGAACCCGGACCACGCACCACTTCCACGCGCTTGATTGTATCAACCGGTAAATCATCGTAAACCCAAGCACTGCCGGCATTTTGCAGGTTATGATCCAGCGGATGCCCGTTCAACATAATCTGCACTTTTTCGGACAGCGATGTTTTAACACCGCGCACCTCAATTTCACGTAACCCAATCTGATTTTGAGTAATACCGATCCCCGGAACCAAACGCAACACATCCAACAAATTACGTGCGCCGATATGTGCAATATCGTCCTGGGTAATGACGGTAGTTGTAGCAATAGTTTTGTCCACATGCTCTTCCATTTTCGAAGCCGTAACCACGACTTGCCTTTCGGCGGCAAGATACGCCAATTCCTTTTCCAGATCGTCATTCGGTGCTGACGCGTCAGCAAAAGCACTCGAATTCAAGACCAAGGCGCCAACCAGTAGGGTGTATAAATATTTAATCATTTATTACACTCCACGATTTTATTAACCGAATCCAGAGCGTCTTGATTGAAATTGAGCCGCAAGGCGTCGAGAGCGCATTTATTTAAAGTAACCGTTGAGCCCGCGGGGTTTTGCACCGTCCCCTCCGGCACTTTATCCTTATCCACCATTAGAGCTAAACTTGCCGATTGTCGCCCAATCGTTGCAAGATCGGCAGAAATTGCCAAAACCGCGCCTTGTTCTATAAACACATCGCTGTAGGCGTAAACCGGCTTTTTCCGTTGTTGCGCCGATTGAAAAATTTGCTGCACTGACGCTTTGCTGCTTAAAACAACCGGATCGGAAATAATCCAGAACATATCTATTTTCGGCAGCAATTCATTGAGCGCATCGCCGATTTCTTGCGCATCATTAATGGGCTGATTAATGATATTTATGCCTAAGGCTGAGGCATCTTTTTTAATGGTTTCTACGTATTCGCGGCTGAATTTATCATTGTAGAGTAAGCCTATGTTTTTAATTGTTGGAAAGAAATAGCGTAACAACGATATTTCTTGCGCAGACGACAATTCATTGGCTACACCATAAGTTCCTTCGCCAATATCCAATCTTCGCCAATTAATAGCGGCTGAAAATAACAATTTCTTGTTAGAGGCAACATTACGCGCTAACGAATAAGCTTTGGTTCCAATGCAATAAATAAGCACAGGATTTTCTTGTTGGATAAGCTGTTTCAGCTCCGCTTCGGCATCGGCATGACTGTTTAAATTAAACTCAGTCCATTGATAAGCGTTTTGCTGCAAGACTTTTTTAAATTCAGAGGCGATTGTTCCATATCGAAAAACGGCATTATCACTATTAACAATCAGCACCTTACTCGGCTGGGCAAAACCGGCGCTAACCCAAAAGACACTCAATAGGATTAAGACCTTACAAAATTCCATTATTTTCATAGGGGGCTCCTGTCTTTATAAGACGCGCGGCGATTATTGAAGCATTTCATTGCATTGCCCTCCAGCCATCTATGCCCAGTAACTTTAAATTCTCTCCACCGGCATCGGCTTCCGACATTTTTCGTAACACTTCCAGTAATTCCGCTTCTTGCCGCTCCGGCTTTTTCAATGTTGCCGCAACTAATAAATAATCCTTTTCGCTAAACCCCAAGCTATGTAATTCTCTAAATTGATTGGGATTAATCATCGCCAGCTTATCTAAACCGCTTTCTGCGGAAATGGCAGCACTCGCCATGCCAAAACCCACCGCCATAATCGCATCGATGTCTTTAGGCACAATGAGTATTTTGATGTCTTTAAGTAACGCTTCCTGCTCTTTGCCGAGTATTTGCTTCAATACACTGTGAATGTATTCTTCACTTCCTGCACCTGCAACTACGGTATTCTTAAGCATACTGACATCGGCAATGTCTTTTTTCGTACTTAATACCTTCCTTTGCATGGTGTTGCCCTTTGACGTGCCGACCAAGGCTATTTTCAACGGCACATTTTTCTGCTGTAATGCCTTTAAATGCCAACTGGATAATAAATAAATATCGCCTTTTTTTTCCTTGATTACCGCTTCAAAATTTTCCCTGCTATCAAAAGGCTGGAAATAATAACCGCCATGGTTCACCAAATACGTATCAAAAGCTGTTTTTAACGTGGCAAAATTATTGATGTTTGTTTCCGGATTATAAAAATAGATAGTCGACCCTACATTGGAATAGGCAGACCAGTAACTTCCGGTAATAAATACAGAAAAGATAAAAAAGACAGGCAAGATGCGTTTCATTTCTAGTATATTTCGTTAAAACCGCACGTTAATACCAAGAAAGAAGCCTTTGGGGAGATCATTTATTATTCTTTTAATTATAAGAAGTCGCAATAATAGCCTTTAAAGAAAAATAAAGCACCGTAAAAATACCACTAAATCCTCTTCCAATGAATCATTATCACCGTCGCCTGGGAACTCAAAAAAATATCGAACCGGATTGTTCGCAGTTCATATTTTTTTTGACGCACATCACAAATTCGTTATTTAAAGCAGTCTCATCCCAGCCCAGCGTTGTTGCAGTCATTTCGGCGAGAGACCGTAATTCGGACTGCGTCATTTTTGCCAGGATTAACAAGGGAATCCGCCGTCTGAGCAAATCTTCCAAATGAACGACCATTTCATTACCGGCACAAAACACCAAATCAGCGAGAATAAAAGGTAGCGAAGGCGTTATTCGCCTTGCCAACGCCGCATCCTGTTCGATTAATTGAAAAATCATCGACACGCGTTTTGCATGTCGCCATATCAGCCATTGGGCGCTTTCTTTGTCTATGCCCAGTGTTACGGCTTCGGCCACAGCCGCCTTCGACCACAGCTGATAATCCTGATCAGGCAGCCACGGAAACGGCCTGCCGTTAGTTTTGCAGGGTTCACTGATACCTAAGTTTTCACAAAGCATATTGACTATTTGAGCTGCGTCTTCCCGCGCCGAAGTGATTTTTCCGCCGATGGAGGTCAAGAGGCCGTTATCAGCGACTTTCAGCTCCCAGTCGCGACTGACCGCAGACGGCGTAGTTTTTGAACTCTGTTTTAAAACGCGCAGTCCTGCATAACGGCCAATAATGTCGGCCTCAGTCCAGTTTACTTCAAGCACACGATTGGCTTCGGTCAGCAGATAATCGACTTCATCCGCTTCGACGCAAACCTGATCGACATCGCCGCTATAATCGGTATCGGTGGTGCCCAGCAGCGTCAGCCCGTACCACGGAATCATGAAGAACACCCGCCCGTCCGCTTTCGCGGTCAGCAACAGCGCTTCATTGCCCAGCGCCTTGGGCAGGATTAAATGCACGCCCTTGGTTAGTCGGCATCCGCTTTCAGCCGTCCATTGACCGATGGTGTTAACGATTTGTCGGGCGTAAACGGCTGCTGTTTTGCCGTCGACCTTGTCTTGAACCTTAGCGCCGCAGACTTGTCCCTTATTCTCAATAAAACCGGTTACTTTGCAGTAATTCACGCACACCGCCCCGGCCGATAACGCACCATCGATCAATTCCAGAACCAAGCGGGCATCGTCTGTTTGAGCGTCGGCATAGGTAAAACCGCCTGTTAACAATGTAGGATTGAGACAGGGAAAACGCTCCGCGAAGGCGTCCCGACTGAAATGACGATGAACTTGGTCGGAGCCAAGCGCTCCGGCCAGAAAATCATAAAGCATCAATCCGACTTTCAGGCGAATACTATTTAGTCGACTGTCCTTAAAAACCGGAATGCCAAAACGCAACGACCAGACGCGATGCGGAGCGACTTTCTTCAACATCTCGCGTTCGCGCAAGGCTTTTTTAACCAGTTTGAAATCCAGCGATTCCAGATAGCGCAGGCCGCCGTGTATCAGTTTGGTGGAAGCGGATGAGGTTCCCGAGGCCCAGTCGCCCTGATCAATGATCGCGACCTTGAGACCTCGCAAAGCGGCATCATACGCCGTCCAGGCGCCGTAAATTCCGCCGCCGCAAATCAGCACATCAAAATACTGATCGGCCAGTTGGACAAAATCCCGTTTCACGAATCGCGCATCTGTAATGCCAGCTGCGGGTAATCGGTAATCAGGATATTGACCTTCAGATCCAGTGCTTTTTGAATCTCCTGCTCACTGTTGCAGGTATAAACCCCGACGCCTTTGCCCTGCTCTCGCAAAAGCTTTGCAATGGATTCGTTATGAATGTCGATGGGCAGGCAAAAACCGGACAGGAAGCTGTAATCTTTCATGCCGGGCTTTCCTGCCCGGCACCCTGCGGGTAAATGCAAATTCGCTCCCGGCGAATTTGTCAGGAACCGCTCAATATCAGCTTGAGTGTGATGGCCGGACAGCAGATAGTAAAGCGGCAAATCCGGTGAGTGTTGATGGGCAAAAATCAGGCCGGGCAGACTGTATGAGGAAATAAACACGCCATCGGCGGCCAATGTGCCGATAATAGCCAGCATTTGCAGTATCTTGCTTTCCAGCCGTTGCTGCGGTTCCCCGTCGCGGCTTTTAAGCTCAATATCCAGACCGCAACGCCCCCGATAACTGTCAATAAACTCCTTAAGACTCAAAGCGCCTTCCGGCACCGCATCGGGCGAGCTGTATCCCGCAAAATCCATTTGTTCAAGCTGCGCGAAATTAAAATCGTCGATGTATTTTCCCGGATGGCCCAGCTTATCCAGCTCCCAGTCATGCCAAAGCACCGGCACCTCATCCAGACTCAACTGCACATCCGTTTCAATGCCGTCTATCGGGTGTTGCAGTGCTTTATTGAAGGCGGCGCGGGTGTTTTCGGCAATTAAGGTTCCTGCCTCTTTATTTCCGCCACGGTGGGCAAAGATCAAACATGTGCTCTGGTTGCTCATTGGGTTATATCCTTATACTTGCTTCACGGCAGAACGAAACGAGCAACATCGTGTAGAGCCCCGACCCGGACTAACTTTTCCTTGCATTGGCCTTTCATAGCATCATCGTATGGGTCATGATGCGGCTGTGCGATCTGCTGTACAAGTTTGAATGCTTGTCTCGTGCCAAAACACAGCCTGAACTCTTCCTGTTCTTTGTAGAATTCGTTCTTGACGAACGCGAGTTGCTTTGGTTCCTTAACATCAAATAGTGCCGGTTCGGCGGGGTGGTAATAGTGAACAGGTTGAGCGAGAAGTCCTACTCGATGTACTGATGTCAAACGCGCTAGAGTAAAGCGGATCCGACGGATAAATTCATCCGGTTTGAAAATCTCTATACATGCATCACACTCAAACTCAGTCATCAAGCCTTTACTGAGTCGTTTGGAAAGACAAAAGGCGAATACAAGATCAGCGTTCGTAGAGTTCAGGAGCGAGAATTTCCCCACTGACCGAATTCCTTGGGTGAGACTCTCTAAAACGATGTCTGTTCCAGGGTGGTTCTTATGAATGCCTTCATAAACATCACCACGAACCTTTCCCTCGTGCTGTCGAAAATAAGTCAGGTTTCTGAACAGAATTTCGCCGCGATCGAGAAATTCAGGAGCGTACCTTGATGGCAAATACTTATACAAGACGGGCATTGTCAGTTCTAACGTGCTATATCCAACAGCGACTGCCTTATAAAAAACCTAACTTGTCGTATATGCTTCATAAATTCATCGTGTAATTGTTTTTGATTGAACCGAGTATATGCCAACAGGACATGGCGTACAAACAAATGCGGAGCTTGTGCTGGAACAAGCTGGTAGGATGGGTTTCGCGCTGCTCTACCCATCCTACCAGCTAGCGAATCTCAAACCAACCCTTCTTCCTTCAACGCTTTTTGCACTGCGGGACGCGCGGAAATTTTAGCGGCATAGTCCGCCAGCACCGGCCAACGCGAAATATCGACATCGACATAAGCGCCCCAACCCAGCATGACAAACAAATAAGCATCGGCCACGGTAAACTGTTCGCCGAGCAAAAATGCCCGGTTCGAAAGATGCTCTGCAACGGTTTCCAGACGCGAAGTCAATGTCGCAATCGCCATTTTTTTAGCGGCCTCAGGCGTGGCGGAATTAAACAAAGGCGCAAACCCTCCTTTATGAATCTCGGTTGAAATAAAATTCAACCATTGTTGCAGCTGATAACGCTCGAATGTGCCTGCCGGTGGGACTAATTCTTTATCCGGCGCCTGATCGGCAAGATACTGCACAATAGCGGGACCTTCCATCAGCTTGTTGCCGTCGTCAAGGATCAGCACCGGCACGTAACCGTTAGGATTTATCAACCGGAAATCCTCCCCGATTTCGGTACGTTTTATTTGCAAATCGACTTCAATCAATTCAATCGGCAGTTCCGCTTCGCAAGCGACGATATGGGGAGATAGCGAACAAGCGCCTTTGCTGTAATAAAGTTTCATGGTTTTTTTCCTCTGAGCTGCATTAACAAACAAGGCCGATCAGTCTTTGATCGTTTCAACTTGAAGCACGATGTTGACTGCATCAGCGAGGGTCGGCGCATAGTTGTCTACGCCAAAATCAGATCGTTTGATAGTCGCCGCCGCGGGTGTTGTTCATGGCGACCATACTCATTCCGCAATAAAAACAATCTACCACCAAATACACCGGCTTGGTAATACCGTGCAAGCTTAAATTATCATCAACGACAATGAGTTAACCTTAATTAAAGCTGGATTGTCCGATAAAAAGGTAATCTGTAGATAGCCGGTAGAAGTTTGCGTAATAGCGCTTATTTCGTAAGCGTTACTTTGTGTGGGGCGTGCCGCGCGCGCCAGAGAGAATCAAGCTCATCAATCCCACGCCACGAAGAAGGCGCGCACGGCGCGCCCTACGCTGAGACAGCTTCATTCGTGAATCATAGCCGCCTTTTCGCCATCCACCTTCTTTAGAAATGGCGCAATCGCAAGCGAAGCCAAGAAGATAACGGCGATAACCTGAAACAGGTTATTAAAAGTCATCACTTCCGCTTCCCGCAAGGCAAGCCCAGTGATTTGTTTTAACGCGGCCAAATCAGGATCGGGTAAATTCATTTGCTGCATCGACGCGGTTAATCCTTCCAGCATTTCCTGCGCCTGATAACTGGTTGCGGTAACCGAGTCTCGCAACCTTGCATAATGGGCTTTGGTTAAATAAATCATTTGCGTGTTGGCAACCGCAAGTCCTATCGCACCGCCCAAATTACGCATCAGGTTATAAAGTCCGCTGGCGTTCTTGATTTCTTCCACCGGCAACAGGCCTAAGGCCAAGGTGTTGATAGGCAGGAAACACAGCATTAATGCGCCGCCCCGAATAGCCTGCGGCCAGAAAAACTCCCAATACCCGGATTCGGCGGTTAATCCGCCATTCATCCATGAGCCCAACGCAAACAAGCCAAAGCCCAGGCACAGCATCCAGCGCAAATCCATTTTTTTCTCCAACGGCCCGGCTATAAACGCCGAGAGCAATTGAAAAACCCCGACAACCATTAAGTAGTAGCCGATTTGCAGGCTGTTAAGGCCTTTAACGCTGGACAGGTAAATGGGCGTCAAATAAATGATGGTATAAAGCCCCACGCCCAGCACAAAACTGTAGCCGCAGCCCACCGCAAAATTGATATTGCGGAATGCGTAGAGATCGATAATCGGGTGAGGATTTTTCAGCTCCCAAATCAACATGACGATGCCGCTAACGACGGCAACAATCGTCAAGGCGACAATCAGATGGTCTTCAAACCACTGCTTGCGCACGCCTTCTTCCAGCACGAATTGCATGCTGCCCAAGAAAACCGCGATCAGCGCTATGCCGACAAAATCGATTTTCTGCAACAGCGCCCAGTCGGGCTGATCAATATCAAGATACTTCCACACCATCATGCAGACTATGATGCCGGGGATGATGTTGATCAAAAACAGCAATTGCCAGTTGTAGGTTTCGGTAAGAAAACCGCCGAGCACCGGGCCGATGGTCGGCGCCATGGTCACAATCAATCCGAGTACGATGGTCATGGCCGGTTGCAAACGCGGGGGAAACAGAATGAAGATCACGGTAAAAGTCATCGGAATCATCGCGCCGCCAAGAAAGCCCTGCAAGCAGCGGAACACGATCATCGACGGCAGATTCCAGGCGAATGCGCAAAGCAGGCTGGCCAGGGTAAATCCGCCCGCAGAAATGACATATAAATAGCGGGTCGAGAAAACCCGGCCCAGCCAGCCGGACAACGGAATAATAATGACTTCGGCAATCAGGTAAGAGGTCTGCACCCAGGCAATTTCATCCTTGGTAGCGGACAGCCCGGCCTGTATTTCCTGTAGCGAACTGGCGACAACCTGGATGTCCAGCACCGCCATGAACACGCCAACCGCCATACTGAAAAAACCGATCCACTGGCCCAGGGTCAGCGGCGTTTCTGTTTGCTGATTATCTGTTTCCATCACAGGATTAATGTACTTTTACTTTGACTGCAACCGATAAGCCCGGCCTCAATAACTGAATGTTCTCAGCCGAATCGAAAACTATTTTTACCGGTACCCGGCGCACGATTTTGGTGAAGTTGCCGGTGGCATTTTCCTCAGGTAGGATGCTGAATTCGGAACCGCTGGCCGGTGAAAAACTGTCCACTTTACCGGTCAATTCAAGATCGGGATAGGCATCCACTTTAACCGTAACCGGCTGCCCCAAGCGCATGTGTTGCAACTGGGTTTCCTTGAAATTCGCCTCCACCCAGATTTTGCTGTTTTGCACCAACGAGGCCAACGCAACGCCGGGACGCACCAATTGTCCAAGCTGTACGCCGCGATTGCCGATGATGCCGTCTACCGGCGCTTTGACCTGGGTATGTTCCAGGTCGATTTTCGCCAAGGTCAATTGCGCCTGGGCGTTTTCCAAGCGGGCTTCGGTTTCGGTGATTTCAATGTCGAGCGTGGCCAGTTGATTGTGTTCGGCGCTGGCTGAGGCTTGGGAGCCTCTGAGTTCAGCCGCTGCCTGTTTGGACTCCGATTGAACTTTATCCAGGGATTGCCTGGCCGCCGAACCCCGATCGATCAGGTTATTAACGCGCTGCAAATCTTTTTGGATTTGCTCCCGTCTGGCTTGCACCGCAACGATATTGGCACCGGCGGTTTCGATGTGCGCGTGCTGGGAGGTTTTCATTGCCCGCAGCCGCTCAATGTGAGCTACTTCCGCGCTAATATTGGCTTCCGCCTGAATAACCCTGGCCTGATAATCCCGGTCATCAATCGTTACCAGAACGTCATTTTGCTTGACGGCCTGGTTGTCATTGACAGCTATGTGCGTCACATAACCCTGTACTCTGGGGCTGATTAACACGATATTGCTTTGCAGATAAGCATCATCAGTAGTCTCATAATGCTGACGATCCAGCAGCCAATAGCCGGTTCCTGCGATTAAAGGAATGGCTATCAATAAAATCAGTAAAACAGAGCGAAAACGGGGCATAAAATGACCTTGATAAACTAAACGGTTTAGTTTAGTCTAAACTATCATTTGGCATTACGCAAAAAGTTATAGATTCACCACGAACGACTGCATGGATGCAGGAGGTAGAGCAACGCAAGGAGCAGTTGCCGAGACACGAAGAACACGAAGGTTTAAAGAATAGAATACTTCCTGCTGCCATATAAATTTCAGTCAGGTTATTAGCTTTCCCTAATAGCCGTCATATTGAAACTGGGAATAATATCATTTCAAAATGACTGAAGATTGTAACCATCAAGGAATGCCCAATAACTTCGTGCCCTTCGTGTCTTCGTGGTGATTTTTTCTGACTATAAATCGCATCACTCTTAAAATTTAACAAAACATGACTTCAGAACCCACCGACCCCAAACGCCAAGCCATTCTTAGCGGTGCAACCCGCATGTTTCTGGCGCACGGCTACCGTAACGTCAGCATGGAAAAAATCGCCCAGGCCGCGCCGGTTTCCAAGGCGACGCTGTACAACCATTTCGACAGCAAAAACGCCCTGCTCGCGGCAGTCATTTCCGATCTTTGCGAGTCTTTATTGCAAACCATGACCCAGCTGACTATCGAGTCGGATGGCGTGGAAAACAATCTGACCCAAATCGCGACCTCCGCAGTGGATTTGATTTATGCCGAAGATGCGCTGGCCATTTACCGGCTGGTGGTGGCGGAAAGCCCGGACTTCCCGGAACTGGGTCAATTGTTTTATCAGAGCGGCCCGCAAGCCGTATTGACGCAGCTGGAGGACTATTTCCGGCAACTGAATGCCGACGGCAGCTATCATATCGCCGATCCGGTATTTGCGGCGGATGCGTTTTTCAGCATGCTGAAAGGCGACCTGCATTTGCGCTGCCTGTTGTCGAAAACGCTACGGCCTTCCGCCGACGAAAAAAAACGCCTGGTCTCACAAGTCATTGCTTTTTACATGCGGGGTATGCTCCATGCCAAGTCCTAAAAATCATTTAATCGGACTGTTACTGGTTCTGACTGCATCGGGGGCTTCGGCGGAAACGCTGGAAGACGCCTGGAACAGCGCCATTAATAACAACCACCAGATCAAGTCGGCGAAAGCCGATACCAGCGCCTCCGAACAGCAATTGCAATCTGCCCAAGGGCAGCGCTTACCCGATCTTAACGTAAGCAGCGGTTACACCCAGTTTAGCGAAACACCGGCGGCAAAAGCCCAGATAGCGGGGCAATCGGCCCAGTTCAACACCGCTCAGGCCGGAAGCGTCAAAGCCCAGGCGATTGCCTCGGTGCCGATTTTCACCAGCGGACGTATCAGCCATAACATCGATGCCGCCGAAGCCTCCTTGCAAGCGGTTCAATCCAATGAAACCACCTCGGTATTGAATATCAAAATGCAGGTGGCGGAAGCCTATATCACGGTATTGCGCATGGATAGCGCCTTGCAGGTTGCGCAAAGCCATGTCGATACTCTCGACCTGCACATGAAGGATGTGAATAACCTGTTCGATCAAGGCATGGTCGCGCGTAACGACGTATTGGCGGCCAATGTGGAGCTGGCCAATGCCCGGCAGCTGGTCGTGCAGGCAAATAATCAACTGGACATTGCCAAGGCGCACTATAACCGGCTACTGGACCGGAATCTTGCCGATGAGGTTAAGCTGGCTCATCAATTCCCTGAATCCCCGCAAGGCACATTAAACGACCTGAGCGGCAATGCGTTAAAACAACGGCCCGAATTGGTCACGCTGGCGCAGCAAATAGAGTCGTTAGACCAACAGGCACAGAGCGTAAAAGCCGGACTGTTGCCGCAGGTCGCCGTCAATGGCGGCTATCAATACCAGGAAAACCGCTATCAGGCCTTTGAAGGCATGTGGATGGCCAATGTCGGCGTGGATTGGAAAATATTCGACGGCAGCTCCGGTCATCGTAGCGATGCGATTACCCGTCAAGCGATTGCCTTAAAAGAGCAACGCGACGACTTATCCAGTATGATCGGCTTGCAGGTGCGCCAAGCCTGGCTGGATATTCAAGAAACGCAAAAACGCATCGCCGTGACTCAGCAAGCCATCGCGCAAGCCGATGAGAACTTAAAAGTCACCACCGACCGCTACCAGCAGGGCTTGTCCACCAATACCGACTTGCTTAAGGCGGAAGATTTGCGCAAGACGATGCACGATAATTTTAATAATGCGAATTATGATTCCACACTGGCGACACTACATTTGCGGCGCGCGTTAGGCATTTTATAACACTGGGTTCCCTGCATCGAATATGGAAAATAAAACCGGAATATTGACTGTTATCGCGCTGCTCATCAGTGGTTTGCTCATTGCACTGGTCGTCTGGTGGCTGGCGTGGCGCGAACCGCCTTTTCCCGAAGGACTGGTTCAGGCTAATGGCCGCATCGAGGGCGATCATTACACCGTGGCCGGTAAATGGCCGGGACGCGTCACTGAATTGCTGTCCAGGGAAGGCGATCCGGTTGAAAAAGGCCAAATTCTGGTCAAACTGGATGATGTCCAGACCCGCGCCCGATTAGATCAGGCCAAATCGGCGGTGGATGTCATTAAAGCAAAGCTCACGGCCGCGCAGACATCGCTGGCAATTTTCAAGAAAAACATCCCGTTAAAGGTAGAAACGGCTAAAGCCGGGGTTACCCATGCCAATGCGTTCCAGGCTTCCGCCAATGCCACTGAAGAACAGACTCGCAAGGATGCCGAGCGGTTCAGCGAACTGTTAAAAAGACAAACGGTAGACAAACAGCGCAGCGAACAGGCCGAGCTAAGCTGGAAGGTGGCGCATGCGCAGCGCACCACGGCTCAAGCTGCCGTTGTTCAGGCCGAAAAACTGTTGGCGGAAGCGGGGCTGGATTGGGACCAAGTCAAAGCCAGGGAGGACGAAGTCGCGGCACTGACTGCTCAAGTGACACAGGCCGAAGCGGCACTGGCCGAGGCGCAAAGCATGCTGGACGATCTTGTTATTCGAGCGCCTGCGACCGGCATGATTACTACCCGTGTTGTCGACACCGGTGAAGTGGTGGCGGCAGGCAGTCCGCTATTCGACATTGTCGATCTGGATCGTCTGTATTTGAAAGTCTATGTGCCGGAAATAGAAATCGGCAAGGTTCGATTAGGTCTGCCTGCCCGGATTTATACCGATGCATTTCCGGATAAGCCATTTCCGGCGACGCTCCGTTATATTGCCTCCCAGGCGGAATTCACGCCTAAAGAAGTCCAGACCGCCGATGAGCGAATCAAGCTGGTCTATGCCGTCAAACTCTATCTGGATGAAAATCCGGATCACCGATTGACTCCCGGACTACCCGCCGACGCGGTGATTCGTTGGCAGGAGAACGCGCCATGGGCGAAACCCCGCTGGTAAATGAAAACCCTGTCATCAAAATACAGGGATTCTGCAAAAGCTATAAAAAACAGGCCGCCGTAAAAGGCGTTGACCTGAGTGTTGAGCGCGGCGAAATTTACGGACTGATCGGGCCGGACGGTTCCGGCAAGAGCAGTTTGATGAAGGCGATTGCCGGCGTGCTGTCCTTTGAACAAGGCGAGCTGGAAGTGTTCGGTATCAAGGTTGATTCCGAGTCGTCCGCAGAGCGCATAAAAGGGCGACTGGGTTTCATGCCGCAGGGGCTGGGCCTCAATCTCTACGGCGACTTGTCGGTCGAGGAAAATATCGATTTCTTTGCGCAACTGCGTCAGGTAACGCCCGCCCAACTTGCCGAGCGCAAACAAAAGCTACTCAAAATAACCCGGCTGGACAAGTTTCGCGACCGGC
This sequence comes from Methylobacter tundripaludum SV96, assembly GCF_000190755.2. Lineage (GTDB taxonomy): Bacteria > Pseudomonadota > Gammaproteobacteria > Methylococcales > Methylomonadaceae > Methylobacter_A > Methylobacter_A tundripaludum. Next base: position 1,057,018 of record NZ_JH109153.1, read on the forward strand.
CGATGAAAAATCTCTCCGGCGGCATGAAGCAAAAACTGGGGCTGGTTTGCACACTGATTCATGGACCTGAACTGGTCGTCCTTGACGAACCCACAACCGGCGTTGATCCGGTTTCGCGCGGCGACTTCTGGGCCATTCTCGCCGAACTGCTACGCGAGCAGGGCGTTACGGCGTTGGTTTCTACGGCGTATATGGATGAAGCGGCTCGTTTCCATCGGCTTTCCTTGATGTATGACGGACGCATACTGGCCGCAGGAGAGCCGGAGTTTATTTGTCGGCAGGCGCAAGGCAGTCTGGTCGAGCTGTCGGCCGAACCCCAGATTCAGGCGCTGGATCAACTTAAAAATCATTATGCCCAGGTGGAAGCCATCGGCTCCCGGTTGCGGGTTTTTGTTGATGATAAATCTCCGAATGAGGCATCAAAAGCAGTCTCCGATTTGCTCGTTGGCGTCGAAGTTAAAGCCATTCGCGCCTCTGAAGCCGAACTGGAAGATGCCTTTATTGCCTTGTTGCGCAGGCGGCGACTGGCCGATCAGAAGACAAACAATCATGCCGTTCCCCGTCTGGATCCGCCGTTGCCTGAAGGTCAAGGCATCGCTATAGAGGCGCGGCAATTAACCCGCGATTTCGGTCAATTCCGTGCGGTCGACCGGATCGATTTCACAGTTCGTCAAGGAGAGATATTCGGCCTGCTTGGAGCCAATGGAGCAGGCAAGACTACCGCCATTAAAATGCTGACCGGCATAGTGCCGCCCACCGCCGGAGAAGGTCAGGTGGCGGGCGCCGATATGCGTTATGCAGGACAAACTATCAAGGAACGCATCGGCTATATGTCGCAGGCGTTTTCCCTTTATCTGGATCTGACGGTGCTGGAGAATATCCATCTTTATGCGCGCATTTATGGCGTTAGCAGGAGCATCATCAAGCAACGCATCGCCTGGGTAATAGACATTGCCGGATTAGCCGATGTCACCGGGCAGCTGACAGGCAGCCTGCCGATGGGTATCCGTCAGCGGCTGGCGTTGGGTTGTGCGCTGGCCCACCAGCCCGGCGTGCTTTTTCTGGATGAACCGACCTCAGGCGTCGATCCTGTCGGACGCCGCCGCTTCTGGGATATTCTGGTGCGCCTTGCCCGCGTGGAACAAGTCGCTATTCTGGTGACTACGCATTACATGAGTGAAGCCGAGCATTGCGATCATCTGGCGCTGATGTATGCAGGCCGTATCATAGCCGACGATTCACCAACAAACATGATCCGGGCCTTGCAACAGGAAGCCGGGCAATTGCTTAAAATCGCCACCGACCGCCCACTGGAAGCGCTGGCTTTACTTAAACAGGCCGATTTCAAGGGTGCCGCTCTATTCGGCAAGCATATTCATCTGTTGGCGCTGGATATTGAAACAGTGAAAAAACAGATTGACGCCTTACTGGATAAACAGGCCATTCGGCTGATTGATTTGACTGTCCATGCGCCTACGCTGGAAGATGTTTTTGTTTACCGGGTTCTGGCCCTGGAAAACCAGGAGCTGTCATGAATTTAATCCGTGTCTGGGCGGTAACTTATAAAGAGTGGCGTGAAATTTTGCGTGACCGGCTGTTTTTCGCCATGGCTTTCGTGCTGCCTCTGGTTATCTTTCTGGTACTGGGCTGGGGGATTTCCTTCGACGTGGAAAATATTCCGTTCGCAGTGCTCGATCAGGATAAGACGGCCATGAGCCGGGATTTTCTGCACCGGTTTATTGATTCCCGTTATTTCGATTACAAAGGCGATGTCCGTAGCGAACGCGAATTCGACGCGCTGTTGGCGCATAGCGATATACGCTTTGCCATCATCATCCCACCCAGATTCCAGGAGCATCTGCTGGCCGGGCAATCGACATCGGTACAAAGCCTTATCGATGGCGTTTTCCCTTACCGGGCACAGGTGGCAAAAGGTTATGTATCGGCGATTATCGCCAATTTTAATAGCTATTCCTTGGCTGATTATTTAGCCGGAACGCGTGGCATTTCCAGAGAACAAGCCCTTGCTCAAGTTGCCCCGGTATTGATTGATCCGCGTTATTTGTATAACCAGGCGTTGCGTAGCCAGTGGTCTATGGCATCGGGCTTGCTGATGCTGGTGTTGATGGTGACTCCGCCGTTTCTTACTGCGCTGGGCGTGGTGCGGGAAAAGGAAAACGGTTCTATCTACAATATTTATGCCTCCACCATCAGCCGTAGCGAATTTATTCTGGGTAAATTCCTGCCTTATCTGCTGATTTCCTGCCTGAACATTCTTATTCTCTGGTGGGTAGTCATGAACGTGTTCGGCACCCCCTTCAAAGGCGACCCACTGTTTTATTATGCCGCCTCAGTAATCTATGTGATCTGTACGGCGGGTGCCGGCCTACTGATATCATTGCTGGTTCAAACCCAGGTTGCCGCGATCATGCTGACCATGGTGATTTCCTTTGTCCCGGCTATGCTGTACTCGGGCCTGCTGGTGCCTATTGAATCAATGGAGGCGGGAACCCAATTTGAGGCGCATTTGTTCCCGACGCTTTATTATCTGCGCATTTCATGGGGCAGTTTTCTTAAAGGATTGGGCTGGGCCGAACTTTGGTTCGATGTGGTTGCGCTAATGCTTTACGCTATTATCCTGTGGGTTGTCGGCTACCTTAATTTCCACAAAAGGCCGAAACAATGAATAGCAGCCGTTTCCTGTTATGGTGGGATCGCGTCATCGCCATGACCGTTAAAGAGCTGAAACAGCTTTTCCGCGATCCGGTGCTGCTTGCGATCATTGTTTATTTTTTTACCGCTGACGTTTATATGGCAGGCAACGGCATAAAACTGAATCTTCACAGCGCATCGGTGATGGTCATCGATCATGATCATAGCGCCGCCTCCCGTGAATTGATTTATCGTTTTCGACCGCCTTATTTCGATTTGAAGGGAGAAATTTCCGGTAAAAAAGAAGCTGAAAACTTGTTAAATAAAGGACAAATCCTGGCGGTACTGGATATACCGGAACACTTTCAACGGGACTTGTTGCGGGGCAAACAAGTTGCCGTTCAATTACAGGTGGATACCAGTAATACGGTGCTGGGCACGTTGGCAACCTCGTACGCCACGGAAATTACCGCAGGCTTCGGCCAGGACCTGGCAATGCAACAGCTTGGGTTGAGCGCAGGGCAGGTGGATAGCCTGCCCGTTATCGAGGATCGTCATCGCGTGTTGTACAATCCCAACCAGATTGACAGCTGGTTTATGTCGATCTCGGAGCTATTGACTGTCATCACCATACTGTCGATGATGCTGCCCGCGGCGGCGGCCGTTCGGGAAAAGGAGCGCGGCACCATCGAACAACTGGCGGTATCGCCGCTGACGCCGCTCCAGATTCTGCTGCCCAAGGTCATCGCCATGAGCCTGGTGATTCTTTTAGGCACGGCGGTGTGTTTATTCCTGATCATCATCCCGGTTTTTCATTTGCCGGTTAAAGGCAGTATCGGACTGTTCTTTGCCGTAACCGCTTTGTATGTCTTCGCAACTTCGGGGATTGGCCTGTTCATAGCGACTGTCAGTCGCAGTCTGGGCCAGGTGTCAATGTTGGTGATTTTGCTGCTGATGCCGATATTGCTGCTTTCGGGCGCATGGACGCCGCCGGAAGCCATGCCGCAAGGTCTTCGCTGGGCCATGGCTATTTCCCCTTTGTACTACTTTATTGAAATGGGCTATGACATTTTGCTCAAAGGCGCGGGCATTGCTGTTTTAAAGGATTCGCTGCTTGGGTTAACGCTATTGGGCTTAGTCTTCTTCAGCTTCGGCGTGTGGCGTTTCCGGCGGCAGTTTGGATAATCTCAGGAGTTTGCATCAAACACATCAATTGAAGCCGTCATCTGTTGATGTTCTCCGTGGAACCGGTGCGCATAATTGATTACCTCATGCGCACCCCTTAACCGCCTTATTGGTCAAACGATTGCACATCGCCCGGTTTCCGAAGCATTTTATTCACCTCGTCCAGATGCAGTTCTTCCCCGACAATCATCTCTCTCGCATACTCCTCCAACAATACTGAAACGCCCTCGGAGGCTTTCAGCAGGTCAAAATAGGCGGCTATCGCTGTTTTCTCGTGCTCCAGGCTTTCTCTTAGAATATCGCCAATATCGTGTTTGGCTGTTTCCAATAAAGGGCCGATCTTGAGAGAAGGATGTCCTCCCAATAAGGTCACCAGCTCGCCCGCTTTATGCGCATGAGCAAGGCTCTCGTCAGCATTGCCCTTCAGCCAGGAAACAATGGGAATGCGGTTATAGCCGTAAACCATCAGCGAGTAATGCGTGTAGCGCACAACCCCCGCCAGTTCAAGCTCCATAATTTTGTTAAGAATATCTACAGCCCGTTGTTTTTGTTGATCGTTCATGTCGATGCTCCTGTTGATTATAGAAAAATGTCACCTAACATTAAGCGACACCCATTCAGATGTTCATCAAAAATTCGGATAACGATGTAAGACACCGTCTCACCACCTAATTACTTGAAGTCCTAGACTATAGCAACAACAATTTTCCTCAAAATGAATTGATGAAAAAATGACCCAAAGCTTGAATCAAGCGCTACTCCACTTAAACGCGCTGTTTGGGGATACAATAAGCGCATAACCTGCCTATAACGCGATGCCCACACTGGAGATTTCTCGATGAACTATACAAACATGCTGGCTGTGGCGTTCGCCGAAGCGCAAGCCGGTTTTGATGAAGGCGGCGTACCGGTCGGCGCGGCGCTGTTCGACGCGCATGGCAACCTGCTCGGACGCGGCCGCAATCGCCGGGTACAAGACAACGATCCTTCCATCCACGGCGAAACCGATGCCTTTCGTAAAGCCGGCCGCCAAACCAACTATCGCGACAAGATTTTGGTAACGACACTGGCGCCCTGCTGGTATTGCTCGGGTTTGATCCGGCAATTCAATATCGGCACGGTGGTAGTCGGTGAATCGGTCAACTTCGAAGGCCACCTGGATTGGCTCAAGGATGCCGGAGTACACATTGTTGAAATGAACGACGCCGATTGCATTGCGCTGATGCGGCGCTTTATCGAACAATCGCCGCAAATCTGGTTTGAAGACATCGGCGAATGCGCTTGCACTTAACAGCCGCAGACACCTTTCCAAGCCAAAATGCTTGCTGAATCCGCCTGTCTGAATATGCGGCGACCCAATCTAACGATATGCCCCATGGCGGTTTTTCAGTTATAATCCCCCACTTTTTATTGCCCAAGAGCGTTAATCCGTGTCCAGCATAAACAACGACTTATCTACTTTTCAGGGACTCATCCTGGCCTTACAGAAATACTGGTCAGATCAAGGCTGTATTTTATTGCAGCCGTTGGATCAAGAAGTTGGCGCGGGGACGTTTCATCCCGCCACATTTTTACGCGCCATAGGCCCCGAGCCTTGGAACGCGGCTTATGTGCAACCGTCGCGCAGGCCGACCGACGGCCGCTTCGGCGAAAACCCCAACCGCTTGCAGCATTACTACCAGTTTCAGGTGGTGTTAAAACCGTCGCCGGACAATATTCAGGAATTGTATCTGGGTTCGTTACGCCATTTGGGCCTGGATTTGCTCGAACACGATGTGCGCTTTGTCGAAGACAATTGGGAATCACCGACGCTGGGCGCATGGGGCTTGGGCTGGGAAGTCTGGTTAAACGGCATGGAAGTGACCCAGTTCACCTATTTCCAGCAAGTCGGCGGCCTCGAATGCAGGCCGATCACCGGCGAAATCACTTACGGCCTGGAGCGCATCGCGATGTACTTGCAGGGCGTTAAAAGCGTTTACGATCTGGTCTGGACCAAAGGCCCCTTCGGCACCGTCACTTACGGCGACGTGTTCCATCAAAATGAAGTGGAAATGTCCGCTTACAACTTCGAACACGCCAACGTCGAGTTCATGTTCGAGTGTTTCAACACCTACGAGCAGGAATGCACCAAGCTGATCGAATTGAACTTGCCGTTACCGGCCTATGAAATGGTGCTGAAAGCCTCGCATGCCTTTAACCTGCTGGATGCGCGTCACGCCATTTCGGTTACCGAGCGCCAACGGTATTTGTTACGGGTCAGGAATTTGGCCAAATCCGTTGCCGAAGTTTATTACCAACGCAGGGAATCGCTGGGGTTTCCGATGTGTCAGAATCCGGCCGAGTAATCCATGTCCACATTCTTCAATTCGGTACATATTACCAATTTCAAATCGCTTAAAGATGTCACTTTAAGCGATTGCAGACGTATTAATTTACTGATTGGTAAGCCGAATGTTGGAAAATCGAATATTCTTGAGGCGCTTGGATTGTTCGGCGTCGGCTATAGCCGACTTAATAAAAATAAAAAACTGACGCAATTCGTCAGATTCAATAATATTCGGGAATTATTCTTTGATGGCGACACCACTCAACCGATTGTTATTGAACTGAATAATAATGATCGTGGTAGTAATGTTCCTAGCTGTAGAGTTGATTATCAAGCTTCAAAGCAGAGAGATCTCTTTGGCTCATTTGTACTTAATAACGAGCAACTATTAATTACATTGCTTTTTAGTGATGGTAAACACTCCAAACTAACCGTAAATAGTAAATTAAATATTGATATTACTGAGTTAGGCGGATTATATGATATTAAGCAGTATAAATTTATTCATAACTCAGCATTGGAAAATTTAAATATACCGTATCTTATTCCACCATTTGGCACAAATTTACTTAATGTTATTCAAGAATATAAACAATTACAAAAAGAACTGCGCGATATTTTTTCTGAATATAACTTAAAGTTGGTTATTGATACTGGAAATCACGAGTTAAGGATACAGAAAGAAATAAAAGATGGCCTCGTATTTTCACTTCCTTATGATTCGATAGCCGACACCCTACAAAGAATAATATTTTTTAAAGCCGCCATTGCTTCTAATGAAGATTCGATTTTATTGTTTGAAGAACCTGAAGCACATTGTTTTCCACCTTACATTACGCATATAGCAAAAGAAATCATCAGCTCAGAAACTAATCAGTTTTTTATCGCTACACACAGCCCTTATATTCTTGATACCTTCTTGGAAAATAGGCGTGATGATTTAGCGATTTTCATGGCTGATTTCAAGGATGGACAGACTGTTATTAAAAGGCTGACTGATGGTGAATTAAATGATGTTTATGAATATGGATTAGACCTTTTCTTTAATTCTGAGCTATTTACGGATGAGCTTTAATATCAATTACCGTATTATTCCAGAATGTTATATCGATACTAACCTGGTTGAAACAATTACTCCTCCTGAAAGATTCGGTAGCACACGTGGCTATAATCACCAACGTAGTTGTAATAAAGTTATTGGAGTAATGAAAGACAAATTGAATGATGATTTTTCCGTAGGTATTTTGGATTACGATAAAAGACCTTTATCTCATACTTATAAATTTGTATTACTTACTGAAAAGCACTGTTTAAAGCTATATAAGCATTCTGAAAAAAATCATTATTTGATATTTCATCCGCCAATCGAACAATGGATTCTTGATGAGGCAAAACGAGTAGGTATTTCTTTAGATGACCCTGCATATGATCTTCCAATAACACTTAAAGAGCTCATGGATGAGACCAAACATGAGTACAGTAAAAATGATCAAAGATTTAAACGTTTGTTTCGCGCTTTAATAAAACAAGATGCAATCGGTATCAATTTATTGGCTAATTGGACAAGGTATTTAAAAGAACATCCTTATAATGCTGATAAACACGAATTAATAAACTTATAACGACATATAAAGGCAACTTATCGTGACCGCACAACACTTACTTTTCGAACTGGGTTCGGAAGAACTGCCTCCTAAGACTTTGCTAAAACTGAGCAACGCCTTATTGAACAACATTACCCAGGGGCTTAACGCCGCCGAATTAACTTTTACCGGCAGCAAAGCCTACGCCACCCCCAGACGTCTGGCCGTATTCATTGAAAACTTGGCAACAGCACAACCGGATAAAACCGTCGAAAAACGCGGCCCGGCAATACAAGCGGCTTTCGCACCGGACGGATCGCCCAGCAAAGCCGCCTTGGGTTTTGCGGTCAGTTGCGGCACCAGTTTCGATCAACTGGAACGCCTGAAAACCGACAAAGGCGAATGGCTCAGCTTTACTCAAGCCGTCAAAGGCCAAGCGACTGAAAACCTGATTCCCGACATTATCCGTCAAAGCATCGCCGGATTGCCGATTGCCAAGCGTATGCGCTGGGGCAGTTTCACTACCGAGTTCGTCAGGCCGGTACATTGGGCTGTTTTGCTTTACGGCGATAGCGTCATCGACACGGAAATCCTGGGCCTCAAAACCGGTGCGGCAACTCAGGGACACCGCTTCCACGCACCGCAAAAAATCACCCTGACCAAGCCGGAAGACTACGCTGATGTGTTGTATAAACAAGGCCGCGTCATCGCCGATCTTGAACAAAGAAAAACGCTGATCCGTGACGCGGCGCAAAAAGCCGCCGCCGCAGTACACGGTCAGGCGCATATCGAAGACGATTTGCTGGAAGAGATTGCCGCCCTGAACGAATGGCCGGTGCCGATTACCGGAACTTTCGACCCGCGTTTCCTGGAGCTGCCGCCGGAAGTATTGATCACCACGATGCAGACCAACCAGAAATACTTTCCGGTTAAAAATGCCGACGGCGGTTTGCTGGCGAACTTCATCACTTTCAGCAATATCGAAAGCACCAATCCCAAGTCCATCCAACAGGGTAATGAGCGCGTGGTAACCCCGCGTCTTTCCGATGCGGAATTTTTCTGGAATCAGGATCGGAAAAAAACGTTGGAAGATCGCGTGGAAAGCTTGTCCAGCGTGGTTTTTCAGGAAAATCTGGGCACGGTTTTCGCCAAAACCAAACGGGTGCAAAATCTCGCGAAATTTATTGCCGGACACCTGAACGCCAATATTGAACTGGCCGAACGTGCCGCGTTATTAGCCAAAACCGACCTGATGACCGAAATGGTCGGCGAATTCGGCAACCTGCAAGGCATTATGGGACGCTACTATGCGCTGGCGGACAACGAACCGGAAGAGGTCGCACTGGCGATTGAGGAACAGTATTTCCCCAAACAATCCGGTAGCCCGACTGCGGACAGCACAACGGGGCAAGTCCTTGCTATCGCGGAAAAAATAGACACGCTGGTCGGCATTTTTGCCGTCGGCTTGATCCCTACCGGCGACAAAGACCCTTATGCATTGCGCCGCGCCGCATTAGGCATTCTCCGAACCATCATAGAGAATAAACTCAACATCAATATCATTGAGCTGACGGAATTCGCCGGCGCTCAGATTAAAACAACTTCCGATCAATCGGGAACATCCGACCGGGTTATCGATTTTATTTTCGACCGATTGAAAGGCTATTGTCTTGATCAGGGCTACACTGCCGATGAATTCGATGCAGTCATCACCGTAACTCCCGCCGAACCGCTGGATTTTATGCAACGTTTGCAGGCGGTTAAAGCCTTCAGGCAGTTGCCCGAAGCCGAAAGTCTGGCGGCGGCGAATAAACGCATCCGCAACATCCTGAAAAAATCGGAGTCGCAACCGGCCGCCAGCGTCGGCGCATTGCTTGAGCCGCAAGAAAAGCAGCTGTTGCAAGCCGCACTGCAATCCGCCGATGACATTCAACCGTTGCTGGCGCAGCGCAATTACCAGGCGACGCTTAACCGTTTGGCGGGTTTACGCAATGACGTCGATGCCTTTTTCGATCATGTGATGGTGATGACCGATGATCTTGACTTGCGCGCCAACCGGCTGGCATTGCTCAACCTGTTGTCCGAGCAGTTCTTAACCTGCGCCGACATCTCCAAATTGCAATCGTAAATGAACATGCCACAGGGTTCATCGTTCCCACGCTCCAGCGTGGGAACACAATCAGCGCCGCGCCAGCGGCGCGGGAACGCACTATAATCCATGCCCGAAAACCGCTACGTATTGCTGGATCGTGATGGCGTCATTAACCATGATTCGGATGACTTCATAAAATCCCCGGAACAATGGCTGCCGATTGAAGGCAGCCTTGAGGCGATTGCCCTGCTCAACGAACATGGCTATAAAGTCGTGGTGGTCACCAATCAGTCCGGCGTAGCCCGCGGCTTACTCGATGCCGCCACGCTGGAAAAAATCCATGCAAAAATGCAGCGCATGGCCGAAGAGAAAGGCGGAAAAATCGACGCCGTCTATTTTTGCCCGCACGGCCCGGACGACAACTGCAACTGCCGCAAACCCAAGCCGGGCTTGCTTGAAGCCTTTGCAGCCGACCACCATGTCAGCCTGAGCGGCATGGCGGTTATCGGCGATTCGCTCCGCGACCTCCAGGCAGCGCAGGCCGTCGGTGCAAGCCCGATACTGGTCAAAACCGGTAAAGGCCGAAAAACCCTAACTGAAAATCCTAATCTCGATATTCCTGTTTTTGAGAACTTATATGACGCAGCAAAACACCTCACATCAAGACTCCAGACCTAAAAACTATATAGGCTCGGCCCTGTTATTTTTGGGTATTTTCTCTACCGCTACCATCGTAGGAATATTGCTTATTCTAGGCATGCTGACGACCTTTAAAATACGCTGGAAAATCGGTCATGCCTGGTGCGCTATTATCGGCTGGATAACCAAAGTGACCTGCGGCCTCACCTATGAAGTGGAAGGACTGGAAACCATCGATCCGCAACGGCCTGCCATTATTTTGAGCAATCATCAGTCTGCGTGGGAAACGCTGGCGTTAAGATATATTCTGCCGCCTCATTCAGTCGTCATAAAACGTGAACTGCTTTATCTCCCGATTTGGGGATGGTCGCTGCTCACCCTGAAATCCATCGTCATCAACCGGAAAAATCAACGCGCCTCATTACGTTCATTGCTCGAACAAGGCACTAAATATTTAAACCAGGGCTTATGGGTGCTGATTTTTCCTGAAGGCACTCGCGCAGGAGCCAGGGAAGTATTGAAGTTCAATATCGGCGGCGCGATGTTGGCGCATAAAACCGGCTACCCCGTCATTCCGGTCGCACATAATGCCGGTGATTTTTGGCCGCGCTATAGTTTTTTAAAATATCCCGGCGTTATCAAGCTGAAAATCGGCCCGGTCATAGAGACCAAGGGACGCAAAGCCGCCGACATCAATGCCGAAGCGGAGGCTTGGATAACGCAGGCAATGAAGGAGATGGATTGATTCAGGCGAAAGACAAAGGGCAAAGGGCAAAAAGAAGAGCGCCCCCTTTGCCTTTCGCCTTTCGCCTTGCGCCTGATGTATAATGCCGCACGGCGCATTTTCAATTTAATAACGGTAATATACTCACATGAAAAAACTACTGCTCATTTCCCTGTCCGCATTATTACTCTCCGGTTGCGCAGATAAAAAACAATATGAAGAGACTGTGTTGGAGCAAATGCAGCTGGAAAAAGACATTAAGGACTACAAACTGTCCCCCGAGCGCATGGCTAAATGCGTCGTCGATACGACCTCGGGCAAAATGCCCGGCATTTTTGCTCTCGACCCCAAGCGCTTGACCGCTTACCGTAACTATACAAAAATGTTGACGCTGTCCTCGTCTAAAGACCCTAAAAAGACCCTTGAAGAATTACGCGCTGATTTCGGTTCGGCACAAGATCTTGCAGAAGCTCACTCCAACTATACCGAAAGCCAGATGGATTGCTTGGCCGCCCTGATCGGGGAATCGGAAGAACCCACAAAAGGTGAAAAATAACGTTTTTTTGAGTAACTTGATCAGAACTGCCCAATCAAGGGCGGCCCAACCGGTCGCCCTTGATGCCCCGCCTCACTCAGCTCCGCAACACCGCTTAAACTTCTTGCCGCTGCCACAGGAACACGGGGCATTTTTGCCCAGATTAGTCTGTAAACCTACCTTGCCGATGGATTTAACCAGCCCATCCAGATAAAACCAGCCGCCCGCGCGTTTGATAAATTGGCTGATCTCAGTCATGACGTACTCTTCGCCATCCTCCAAATAATACGCCTTAAACTCCACCACACCTTTAGCATCCTTGGCCCCGCCTTTTTTAGTGTTGCCGATTTCCAAGCGTTGCCAATCGACTTTTTCCTTGGAAAAATCGATCAATTCAGGCCGCACCGTGGCATCCCAGGTATCCTGCAAATAACCGGCATTATGCAAAGCATAAGCAGTAAAGCGCGAACGCATCAAAGCTTCGGCAGTTACGGGCTTTTTTTCGCCGGAATGAAATGGGCCGCAGCATTGAGCGTATTCAATGCCCGATCCGCAAAGGCAGAAGGTCGGTGTGTTCAAAAGAAGTTCCTTATTAAAATGTTGGCTTATTTTACATGGATCCGCATTCGATAGTAGGGTGAAACCTGACAGTTTGGGCTTCGATTGCCCGTCTAATTTCTGTTTATGAATAGGCTCCCGTTATAATGTTCCACCGGATGAACTGCATAACGCCCACGCTCCCACCGCCAATCCGTAACCTCATCAACTCAACTATCCGACAAGAAATTGATAAGTAAGCAAAATAAAAAACCTCATCCCGGCAGAAAATTCTGCGTTGCCCCGATGCTGGACTGGACTGATAGACACTGCCGTTATTTTCATCGGCTGATTTCACAACATGCTTTTTTGTATACCGAAATGGTGACGACCGGCGCCTTGATTCACGGCGACCACCACCGATTCCTGCAATTTAGCGCAGCCGAGCGCCCGGTTGCATTTCAGTTGGGCGGCAGCAACCCTCGTGAACTGGCTATCTGCGCCAAGATGATTGAAGATTACGGCTATGACGAGGTGAACTTGAATGTCGGCTGTCCCAGCGACCGAGTCCAGAACGGCCGCTTCGGCGCTTGCCTGATGGCGGAACCCGAACTGGTCGCCGAATGCGTTGCCGCAATGGCTCAGGCGGTTTCAATTCCGGTCACGGTTAAATCGAGAATCGGCATTGATGAGCGCGATTCTTATGAAGAGCTGGTGCATTTTGTATCGACGGTTGCCGATGCCGGTTGCGAAACTTTTATTATCCATGCAAGAAAGGCGTGGCTGAGCGGCTTGTCGCCCAAGCAAAACCGCGATGTTCCGCCGTTGCGCTACGATGTGGCCTATCAAATAAAACAGGACTTCCCGCAGCTGGAAATCATCCTGAACGGCGGCATCACCACCCTGGATCAGGCCGAAGCTGTTTTGGCCCATGTTGACGGCGTCATGGTAGGCCGGGAGGCTTATCACAACCCTTATCTGTTGGCCGAAGTGGATCGGCGGTTTTATGGCGAGTCCAAAGAACCCCGGTCACGGGAAATGATTATGGATTTGTTGATCCCCTATATTCAGCAGCAACTTGAACTTAACGATGGCGTTCGCTTAAACAACATCTCCCGGCATATCTTAGGCCTGTTTCATGGCGAGCCGGGTGCCAGAGGCTGGCGACGGCATCTTAGCGAAAATGCCTGCAAGCCCGGCGCGGACATCAAGGTGATTTTGGAAGCGCTGCCTACCCGGATCTAGGTAAAGAGCGAAGCTTTGCCTACAGGGATGTAGGCAAGGGGCGTGAGCTTCGACTGCATGGATGCAGGAGGTAGAGCAATGCAGGAGCAATTGCCGAGGAAGCGGAAGCTTTAAAATTCCCAACGCCATGCTGTATACTGACCAGCTATTTTTATAACTGGGATTGAAACAATGGAACAGCATTTTGCCAGCATTATTGAGGCAGTCGGTGAAGATTTAACTCGCGAAGGCCTGATCGATACGCCAAAACGCGCGGCCAAAGCTTTCAAATTTTTAAACAACGGCTATGAAAAAACCCTGGAAGAAGTGCTGAACGGCGCTATTTTTACCGCCGATACCGAAGACATGGTTATCGTGAAGGATATTGAACTGTATTCTTTATGCGAACACCATTTACTGCCGTTTATCGGCAAATGTCATGTCGGTTATTTGCCGAAAGGCAAGGTCATGGGCTTGTCCAAAGTGGCTCGTGTTATCGATATGTACGCACGCCGCCTACAAATCCAGGAAGTACTGACCAAACAGATAGCCGACGCGATTGAACTGGCAACCGGCGCCCGAGGCGTAGCGGTGGTTATTGAAGCCAAGCATTTGTGCATGATGATGCGCGGCGTTGAAAAGCAAAACTCGGTGATGACGACGTCAGTGATGACCGGGATTTTCCGTAAGGAAATCAGCACCCGTTCGGAATTCTTAAACCTGATCAACCGATAAGCCTGAAATGACCGCAAAAAAGACCGGCGTATTACTGGCAAATCTGGGCTCGCCCACCGCGCCGACCACATCGGCGGTCAGGCGGTTTCTTAAGGAGTTTCTTTGGGATCCGCGCGTGGTCAACCTGCCCAGACCGCTGTGGTGGGTGATACTGCATTTTTTCGTGCTGCCTTTTCGCCCCCGAAAATCGGCAAAGGCCTATCGCAAAGTATGGGATGAAAAAGGTTCGCCGTTAATCTTCCTGACCCTGCAATTAACCGAGCGGGTTGCCGAAAAGTTGCATGCCAAAGGCGTCACTACCCAGCATGTGATGCGCTATGGCGAACCTTCCATCGCCAAGCAGTTAAAAGCCTTCAAAACGGCGGGCATCGATAATTTAATCGTCCTGCCGTTGTACCCGCAATATTCCTCAACAACCACTGCATCGATCTATGACGATGTGATTAAAGAGCTGAATCAGTGGAGGCATCTACCCAACATTCACTTTATCAGCGATTATCACCAGCACAGTCACTATATTGCTGCGGTTGCCGAATCCATTGAGCAAAGCTGGCGGGAGCACGGCAAAAACGAGCTGTTATTGATGTCCTTTCACGGCTTGCCCGAACAACTCACTAAATGGGGCGACCCTTATTTTCATCAGTGCCACAAAACCGCCGCCTTGATTGCGGCAAAATTGGGCATCGATGAAAAACAATGGATGATTGTGTTCCAATCGCGTTTCGGCAAGGCGCAATGGCTGAAACCTTATTGCGTGGACACGTTAAAGGATCTTCCTGGGCAAGGCATTAAAAAGATAGATGTTGTTTGCCCAGGGTTTGCGGTGGACTGCCTGGAAACGCTGGAAGAAATAGCCATGGAAAACAAAGCTGTTTTTATGGCGTCCGGCGGCGTGGAGTATCGTTATATCGCGGCGCTGAATGACTCGGAAATCCATGTTGATGCTATAGTTAATCTGCTTGAGCAGAAGCTTTAATTTAAGACATTGCACCACGAACGACTGCATGGAAGCAGGAGGTAGAGCACCAACAGTAGGCGCTTTATGCGACGCATGGAGCAGTTGCCGAGACACGAAGAACACGAAGTTTTTATTGTGGCTTTTTTCTTCGTGCCCTTCGTGTCTTCGTGGTGAATTAGTCAATCTGCTTATATTTATTGATTGAATATACGTACTTTTGGTGTTGCAAACGACGGACAAAAAGGCTAATCAGATGAACCAAACACTATTAGAAAACTGGCAAGACAGCAGCTGGCCGACCATCAAATCCAGCAAAGCTCTGGGTACCGGCGATGGCGTTATTGACGAAAGAACCTTTAACACCATTGAAGTCGACAAACTGTTCGATGCCGTTAATCACGCATCAACGATTGCCGGGCAGGCGGCGCTCTACCGTTCTTTAGCCCAACCGCTGAATGAGCTGGATCAGATCAAAGCCAAACAGCAAGCCGTTGAAGAGCTGCGCAATAATCCGGCACTCAAAGAACAGCTGGAACAGATCGTACAGCAGGCTGTTCCCGATGAAAAAAACTTCTATTTGCTGTTGTTCGGCGAATTTCTGGGAACCTTCGGCACCGCCCGAGAAGAGCATGAAATTGAAGGCTACGGCTATCTGCAATATAAACGCGGCATCCGTTTTATGTTGGAACTGGTCGACCAAATTCAATCTACAGAGGCCCCGCAAAGCCACTATCTACAAGGTATTTTCGACAAGATAAAAGCCTTTGCAGAATCTCGGCCTTATTCGCTGATGCAAGGACCTGTTTACATCACTGAAAACAATATTCAGTGCAAAGAACAAAGAAAAGGCTTGATCTCACCTGCGATTATTTTCAAGCCCCGGCTATTCAAACCGCTGCTGATCAGCCTGTTTTTCGCAGCCGTCTGGGCGCTGGCGCATTTTTTCCCCACCGACATGTTCCAGGTTTCAACCGAGGCCATCCCGACTGCCACTATTTTCTTCGTACCTTTATTGCTGGCGTATTACCCCATTGTCGGCGGCTTTGACCGGGACAGCTGCATTATCCCGCTAAGAAATGAGTTCAAAAAATCCCCGGCGGTAGCCGAAACGTTGGATGCGCTGGGCCAGCTCGACGAATTGCTGTCGTTTATAAAATTTTCCGAGGCATTCGGCGGCAGTAAGGTGTTGCCTGAATTGGTTGACGCGCCGCATCACCGGATAAACCTGCAAGATGCCAGAAATCCTGTCCTAGGCAAGCAGAATCCTGATTATGTCGGCAACGACTTTGTTTTGGAAGACGACAAACTGGTGCTGGTCACCGGCCCCAACAGCGGCGGCAAGACGGCTTTTTGCAAAACCGTCACCCAAATCCAACTGCTCGCGCAAATCGGCTGCTTTGTTCCGGCCCAATCGGCAACCCTGACTGTCGCCGACCGGATTTTCTACCAAGCCCCCGAAATCAGCCATCTGGATGACGGCGAAGGCCGCTTCGGCACCGAACTGAAACGAACCAAAGACATTTTCCTGGCCGCAACCGCAAAAAGCCTGGTGGTGCTGGACGAATTATCCGAAGGCACGACTTTCGAAGAAAAAATGGAATCGTCTTCGAATGTGCTGGACGGCTTTTACCGGAAAGGCAACAGCACCATCTTAATCACCCACAACCATCAACTGGTCGATCATTTTGTCGCTCAGGGCATAGGCTTGCCCAGGCAGGTCGAGTTTGCCAATGACGCACCGACCTACAAACTGGTTGCAGGCATTTCCCGCGTCAGTCATGCCGATCGCGTGGCGAAAAAAATCGGTTTTTCCAAAGAAGATATAGACAACTATCTGGCAGATTCACAATGAAAATAGGCACCGCATTATCAAACAGCGCAACCAAAGCCCTGCTGCTCGGCAGCGGCGAGCTGGGCAAAGAACTGGCTATTGCCTTGCAACGCTACGGCGTGGAAGTGATTGCGGTCGATCGCTACCCGAACGCACCGGCGCAACATGTCGCGCATCGCAGCCATGTGGTCGACATGACCGACACGGCAGCGGTCAAAAAACTGATCGCACTGGAACAGCCGGATTTCATCATCCCGGAAATCGAAGCGATTGCGACCCAGGCGCTGCTCGACATTGAAGCGGAAAGTCAATGTACCGTGGTGCCCAATGCCAGGGCGATTCAACTGACCATGAACCGGGAAGGCATCAGAACCCTGGCCGCCGAGCAGCTTAAAATCCCCACCTCGGCCTATGCGTTTGCAGAAAATTTTGAGCAGTTGCAGGCGGCGGTTGACGGCGGCATCGGTTATCCGTGCTTTATCAAACCGACTATGTCATCATCCGGCAAAGGCCAGTCGATGGTTAAAAGCGCCGACCAACTTAAGGCCGCTTGGGATTACGCCAAATCCAGCGGCCGGGTGGATACCGGCAAGGTCATCGTTGAAGCAAAAATCGACTTTGATTTTGAAATCACCCTGCTGACGGTGCGCGCCCTGAATCAGCAAGGCGAAATC
This sequence comes from Methylobacter tundripaludum SV96, assembly GCF_000190755.2. Classification (GTDB taxonomy): domain Bacteria; phylum Pseudomonadota; class Gammaproteobacteria; order Methylococcales; family Methylomonadaceae; genus Methylobacter_A; species Methylobacter_A tundripaludum. Next base: position 1,074,713 of record NZ_JH109153.1, read on the forward strand.
GAAACTCACTTTTGCGCACCGATAGGCCATGTACAGGAAAGCGGCGATTACCGCGAGAGCTGGCAACCGCAAGCCATGAGTGCCGCAGCCATCAAGGCGTCACAGGACATTGCGTTTAAAATAACCAATGAAATCGCCGGGCTCGGCCTGTTCGGCGTTGAACTGTTTATCAAGGGCGATGTCGTCTGGTTCAGCGAAGTCAGCCCCAGACCGCATGATACCGGCATGGTGACATTGGTCACCCAGAAACAAAACGAATTTGAATTGCACGCCAGAGCCATTTTAGGCTTACCCGTCGATACCGGCATGCAAAGCACAGGAGCCAGCGCCGTCATATTGGGCGGCCTGGATGCACAAGGCGTGATTTACGAAGGGCTGGACAAGGCGCTTAGTGTGCCGACCAGCGAAGTCAGATTATTTGGCAAGCCTGAAGCATTTACCAACAGGCGCATGGGTGTTGCGTTAGCTACCGCTGAAACTGTCGATGAAGCCAGGAACAGAGCGGTCAAAGCCGCAACGATGATCGTTATTAAACCTGACCGATAGGTGACAATATGATGAGAATGCATGTCAGGCTATCCTGCCTGCCCTTCGGGTTAATGCAAAGCTGTCCCAGACAGATTTGTGCCGTTATCTTGACCACATTACTCATCTCGAACGAGGTGCAGGCCGACATCTATAAATTTATCGCGAATGACGGCCGCATCTATTATACCGACAAGCCTAAAAACAGCCTGTACAAACGCATCATCCGAACAAGGCCGATAAATTATGCCGCCGCCCTGCCCTATATGGGCACTAACAAAAAGAAATTCGCCGATCTTATTGCCGAGGCGGCCAACCGGCATCAGGTTGATGCCAGATTGCTACACGCCGTTATTCAGGCGGAATCCGCTTACGATGCCAACGCAATTTCCACAGCCGGAGCCGTCGGTTTAATGCAGCTAATGCCGGATACCGCAAGGCGCTACGGCGTTGTTAACCGGAATGATCCGGTCCAGAATATCGACGGCGGCACCCATTATTTGAAAGACTTGCTCAAGATGTTCGATTCGAATCTGGACTTGGCCGTTGCAGCGTATAACGCCGGTGAAAATGCGGTGATCCGGCACAACAACTCCATTCCGCCCTACCCCGAAACCCAAAATTACGTCAAAATAGTGAAGGCTTTGTATAACAGGCACTCTTGAGCTGGATCATAAGCTGTTGGGTAGCTCGCCAAGGAGCCAAGCATGATAAACGCAAGCAACACCGTCGACTTAAGTCGTTTCACGAATGCGCAAGAAAGCATCTATGCCAGCGTCCTCGCAGAGTTAAGAAACGGCCGGAAACGCACTCACTGGATGTGGTACATATTCCCGCAAATTGATGGCCTGGGGCACAGTGCAACATCAAAACACTATGCCATTAAGAGTATAGAAGAAGCTCGGCAATACCTGAATCATCCCGTTCTTGAACAAAGACTGCTGGAATGCGCCGAAGCGGTTTTTGCCATTGAAGGACGATCAATTTCAGAAATCTTCGGTTACCCTGATAATCTAAAGCTTAAATCTTCCATGACATTGTTTGCCTATGTGGCAGCTCCATGCTCCGTGTTTGCCCGTATCATTGATAAATATTTTAATGGCGAGCAGGACGCTTTGACGCTCCAATTATTAGAGAAACTTAAGGCGAAATGAGCCGGAGCCGGTTTTATATGTCCTGGATACGTGTAGGCGATGCAATTGCCTTTGAAATTGATCATACCAGTGTCCAGTCGCCGATCGACTCGGCCTTTACTGAAGCGCTACAAGACACCTTGAGCGAATGGAATTCTGCTGTGGATGACGAAGCGTATGCTAATCTTTGAAATGTTCGCTAGATCCCAAGCTCAAGCTCTCATTGTTATACATATCTTCGGCGGGTACTCAAATCTCCAGTTTGGGTACCCGCGCAAAGGCTGTCCAGGCGGTTGTTGAAAGCTGGAGTGCAGGCTTCGCCTGCAAGCGCAAGCAAAGCTTGCACTCCCGCTGCCGTCTTTAATATGTAACGATGGACATAGGCTTGCACCGGAGCAGAGACGGCTTGTGTATCCTTGCCAGAGTCCCACAGGCACTTGTGTATAAAGATGAGAGCCTCAAGCTTGGGAATTCGATTTGGACGCTCTAGCTTCGCCTTTGAGGTTCCCAATATGGAGATTGGAAACCAGCGCTAAGTCAGGCCTATTGAAGCGCCTGTTTTAAAGCCGCATTAAACCGGTCCGGCGCTTCCTGTGGGATAAAGTGGCCGACATTTTGCACAACAATGACTTTTTCCGCCGCTGACGGTTTGTTGGTTTGAGCGGCATTAATATGAATCAACGGGGACTTCAACCGACTCCTCTGCTTTTGATAATCGCCGGATACCCATTTAAAGATATTTGTTAATGCGCTGATACCGACTTCTGGAGGCGCTGAAGCCATATCGTCGGCGATATGTTGAACGATAACCGGGTCTGCGGTCGGCGCAAACATGCTCTTAACCATCTGATAGGTGGTTTTATAAAAATCGCTTTTAAACGGCGCAAGGACTTCGGCAATTTTATTTTCCGGCGGCCATTGAACCTTAGTCTCGAACGAATCCACGGCAACCAGCCCGGAAACACGTTCCGGCATCCGCAGTGCGGTTTCGATAATGACCGATCCGCCCATCGAATGCCCGACCAGAATTACTTTTTTTAAATCGAGACTGTCGATGACGTGCTCTACATCATCCGCAAAACCGGAAATCGTATACTCTTTCCTGCCCATTCCCGATTGACCGTGGCCCGCTAAATCGATAGCAACCACCCGATAGTCGGCGGCAAAGTAATCCATTTGCGCCTGCCAGTAACTGCTGTCGCAAGACCAGCAATGCACAAACACCAGCGCGGTATCGCCGTTGCCGCGCATCGTGAAGTGAATGGGTACGCCGTCCGCCGATTTGATATTGCTTTCAACAATCTGAGGCTGTTTTACCGGCAACTCCTGACAACCCGGCAAACAGACTGCGAATATCCATAAAGTTATTATTTTCAGGTAAAGTTTCATCATTTTTTCCTTGTTAATAAATCATTTAAGCCTTAGCCCGGCTGACCACATAAACGCCGATCAACACCAAAGCAGTCCCGGCCAGTTGCGCCGCCGTCAAGGTCTCGTTTAACAACAAGAAGGCCAGCGCCAACGTACCTATCGGCCCTATAGAGCTGATAATGGATGCCGAACCGGCGCCGATACGACTGATCCCGGCATTCATTAAAAACGCCGGAAGTACGGTGGAGAAAATCGCCATGATTAGCGCCAGCCAATAAACATTGGCCGGTAAATTCAATAGCTTGACGCCGTGCTGAATCACGAAATGCAGGCCGGTAGCCAGACAGGCGACGGTCATCGAATAGGCGGTAAAACGCGTCGAACCTATCCGTTTGACCATCATGCCACTACCCATCAGGAAAAAAGCAAAGGCGATGGCGCTAGCCAAGACCAATGCCGAACCTAACAACAATCCCGATGACGCCATTGCCGCCCTATTGTCGACAAACACCAGAATCATCCCCGCATAACTTAAAGCCAAGGCAAGTGCCTGATGCCGGTTAATGGCCCGGCGTTGTATCGCCGCCGTGAATAAAACCACGAAGGTCGGATAAAGAAACAAGATCAATCGCTCAAGACCTGCCGAGATATATTGCAGCCCTGCAAAATCAAGGTAGCTGGCAATGTAGTAGCCCAATATGCCCAAGCCGAAAATCATCAGCCAGTCCTGCCTGTTTAAGCGTTGTGCATCTTCCGCTTTTGTCGAATTATTGACTGGCCATAACGCAACCACCAGAAAAAAAGGTAATGAAATTGCCATGCGCAACACCATCAAGGTGATGACATCCAGTTGATGACTGTAGTCGTAAGCTAATTTGATCAGCACCGCTTTGGCTGAAAAGCCAAACGCGCCAAGTAAGACAAACAGGCAGCCGATAATAGCCTGACGATTGTTCGGCGGTATAACGGATTCGGGTTGATGCACAAACTTCTCCTTAAAATGGAAAAACTGCGAATCTTGCCGGAAAGACTACCAAAGCAACGGGGACAAGACCCGCAGTTGCTTTGCTAAAATGGGACTAATGAACCAAAAAGACAGCACTGCGGTGAAAGCTAATAATCTTTCGCAGCCATCGTTTGCTAATTTTCAGGGATGAGGTCATGTGGTTCATGGTTTGTATTCTATGAATACGTTTGTGCGTTGTCAATTTATGTGGGGTTTTCGAGCACTTGCTCGTAATACGAACGATGAGTAGGGCGTGCCACGCGCGCCTTCCCCCGATGCTGGAATAATCCTGCTATCCTTTGGCGCGCACGGCGCGCCCTACATGGGCATCGCTGGTTGTCCGTTATCAATTTGCGTTGCATGATAGAATCCTTTCACGTCCAGCCAACCAAGAACTCAAAACCATGAATCACATTGCCATAAAAATGCTGATGGGGGATCGCGGCAAATATCTCGGTATTGTCATGGGACTGACCTTTGCCTCATTGATCATGACCCAGCAACCGGCGATTTTTTTGGGGCTGATGTCGCGCTCTTACAGTTTCATATCGGATGTCGGTTTGCCCGATATTTGGGTGATGGACGAGAAAGTCCAGTTCGTCGATGACATTAAGCCCTTGCAGGACACCGAGCTTTACCGGGTGCGCGGCATTTCCGGCGTGGAGTGGGCGATGCCGATGTACAAGGGGCTTCTAAAAGCGCGACTTGCCGACGGCACTTTCCAAACCTGCAATGTTGTCGGCCTGGACGACGCCACCTTAATCGGAGGCCCGCCGGTCATGCTGGAAGGATCGATTGAAGATTTACGCCGCAGCGACGGCATTATCGTCGATATAGACGGTGCCAGGGATAAACTGGGCAAGCCCACACCCGGCGGCGAACGCATTCCGCTTAAAATTGGCGACAGCGTGGAGTTAAACGATCACCGCGCCATCGTTGTCGGCATCGCCAAGGTCACCCGCACCTTTCAGTCCCAACCCGTGGTCTATACCACTTATTCCCGCGCCAAGAACTACGCGCCCAAGGAGCGTAAGTTGTTGTCCTTCGTCCTGGTTAAAGCCAAGCAAGGACAAGACCTCGCCGAATTGACCCGACGCATCCGGGCAACTACCGGTTTGGCGGCTTATACGGGGGAAGCGTTTAAAACCCTCACTTATGAATATTTCATGCACAACACCGGCATCCCGATTAATTTCGGCATTTCCGTGTTATTGGGTTTTATCGTCGGAGCGGCCATCGCCGGCCAGACTTTCTACAACAGCACGCTGGAGAACCTGCGACAATTCGGCGTGCTGAAAGCGATGGGCACCAGCAACTGGGTTTTGCTGCGCATGATTTTGCTACAGGCGGTTTTAGTGGGTACCATCGGTTACGGGTTAGGCGTGGGCTTGACCGCATTGTTCGGCTATTCGATGCGCAATTCGATACTGGCGTTCAAGTTTCCGTGGCAACTGCTTATGTTTAGCGGTGCCGGAGTCAGCTTGATTTGTATCTTTGCGGCACTACTCAGCATCATTAAAGTGATTCGCTTGGAACCGGCTATTGTATTTAAAGGCTAACGCATGAATCCATCACCATTGGCGGTACGCTGCCAGAATGTAGTCAAGATTTACGATACCGGCGACCAAAAAGTGACCGCGCTGAACGGCGTCAATCTGGAGATCGCGATGGGCGAGTTGATGATGCTGGTCGGCCCCTCAGGCTGCGGAAAGACCACGTTGATTTCAGTCATCGCCGGTATTCTCGACCAGGATGACGGCTATTGTGAAGTATTCGGCGAGGACTTACTGAGCATGAGCAACCAGCGCAAACTGAATTTCAGGGCGCGCAACATCGGTTTCGTGTTTCAGGCCTTTAACCTGTTGCCTGCACTCACTGCGGCGGAAAACGTGTCGGTACCGCTGATCATCAACGGCATGAAACGCAGCGATGCCGAGCGCAAAGCCGTCGCTGTGCTGGAGCAGGTAGGCTTGGGCGCGAGAGTGACGGCTTTACCCTCGGAGCTTTCCGGCGGACAGCAGCAGCGTGTCGCCATTGCCCGAGCGCTGATTCATAGTCCGAGACTGATTGTTTGCGACGAGCCCACCAGCTCGCTGGACCATGAAACCGGACATAATGTGATGACCCTGCTCAAGGAAGTGGCCTTGCACAAAGACCGGGCGCTGGTCATCGTCACCCATGACGCCCGGATTTTCGACTTCGCCGACCGCATCGCCGAAATGGATGACGGGCATATTGTTGGGGTGAAAGGGGCAGGGCTAAAGGCTAAAGGCTAAAGGCTAAAGGCTAAAGGCTAAAGGCTAAAAATTATGCTGCAAAGCCTTTTCGTGGACAATAACCATTAAGTTCGTGCTCAGCAAAACAATCGAATCATAAACCTATCGTAACTACTCAGTATTCTCAAACACAATAGAACGCAGATGACGCGGATGAATATGATGAACACAGATAAAATCTTATTTAATCATAATTATCAGCGTCGCCTAGAGGTGCCTGCTTTGGCATCAGCGTTCCATTTTTTTTAACTGCTGAGTCGTTACAATCTATCTACAGGAGGTGGTATGCAAGTCAAATACACATTACCGATACTGGCGGCTGTCGGATTCTTTTTTGCGATTTATACGGTCGTCAACAGCAATAAGCCGATACCGGTTGCTCCCGCCGTTGCGCCGCCCGCCTCCGCGCCGTTTAAATCGTTTATTGCCGGGGCGGGTATTGTCGAGGCAAAAAGCCAGAACATCGCCATCGGCACGCCCTTGTCCGGCATCGTCAAAACCTTGGCCGTCAAGGTCGGCGATAAGGTCAAAGCCGGGGCGCCGCTGTTTTACCTGGACGACCGAGATACCCGCGCGGAATTAGCCGTTAAACGCGCCGATCTCGCCAAAGCTCAAGCCGGTATTAACGAAGCCAATGCCTCGCTCAAAGATACCCAATCGCTGAGCGATTTGGCCGAAGCGGTGACCGACCGCCGCGCCATCAGTTCCGAGGAATTGCTTAGGCGACGCAATGCCCTGCAGATCAACGCCGCCAAACTGGACAGCGCCAAAGCCCTGATGCAACAGGCCGAAGCCGCGTTGGCAACGACGCAAACCACGCTGGCCCGGCTCGTCGTTCAAGCGCCGGTAGACGGCGAGGTGTTGCAGGTCAATATCCGGCCCGGCGAGTTCGCCCAAGCCGGAGCCTTGACCACACCGTTGCTGGTGCTGGGTAATATGGATCAGCTGCATGTGCGGGTAGACATTGACGAGAATGACGCCTGGCGGTTCGACAAAAACAGCAAGGCCGTGGCCTTCCTGCGCGGCAACCGGAACTTCAAAACCGATCTGATTCCGGCTTATGTCGAGCCCTATGTGATCCCCAAAAAATCGCTGACCGGCGACAGCACCGAACAGGTTGATACCCGCGTTTTGCAGGCGCTGTACAGCTTTGACAGGAGCCAACTGCCGGTCTATGTGGGCCAGCAAATGGATGTCTTCATTGAAGCCAAGGATTATGCAGAAGATGGCGGTTCACCGTTATGACCCGTCGCCCGCTTGCACTTTTTGCCGCCCTGCTGTTATCCGGCTGCTTTGCTGTCGGCCCCGACTATCAGCGCCCCAAAATCCCGATTCCCCGGCAATGGACTGAAACGCCTGCGGTTCAAGGTTCCCAACCGGAACAATGGTGGAAGACTTTTAACGATCCGATTCTCGACAAACTGATCAGCGAGGCCATCGCGTCCAACCTGGATTTGAAGCTTGCCTTGGAGCGGGTTAAAGACGCCCGCGCCCTGCGTTCAGCAACCATTGCAGCAGGCTTGCCCAGCTTGGACGCCAAGAGCAGCGCCAGCAGGCGGTTCAACAACTCGTCCTCACCCGCTTCCCAAACCGGCACATCCTCTGCGGGCGGCGGTTTTGGCATCGGCAATCAATTCATCAACATTTTCCAGATGGGCTTCGATGCCCAATGGGAGCTGGATTTTTTCGGCGGCGTCAGGCGTGCGGTAGAATCTGCCGATGCAACGATTGATGTCGAAGTCGAAAACAGCCGGGATGTGCTGGTTACGCTGTTGGGCGAAGTCGCCCGCAACTATATCGAGCTGCGCGCCAATCAACGACTGATCGCCATTACCCGTGAAAATTTACATGCGCAGCAGGAAACCCAGGAACTGACGCAAATCCGCCAACAGACAGGGCTTGCCGGCATGCTGGAAGTGACCCAGGCGCAAGCACTGGCGGCAACGACCGAGGCGCAGTTGCCGAATTATGAAACGGCAGTCAAGCAATCGATACACGCACTCAGCGTATTGCTCGGCAAAGAACCCGGTGCGCTGGTCGTTCGGCTTGACCAACAAGGCACTATCCCGGCCATTGCCGCTAATGTAATAACCAACCTCCCCTCCGAATTATTACAACGCAGGCCGGACATTCGCCGCGCCGAACGGCAACTGGCCGTCGCTAACGCATCGGTCGGCGTTGCAACCGCCGAGCTTTACCCGAAAATCAACCTGGCAGCGTTCATCGGCTTGCAAAACACGACCATCACCGACTTCACGCCGGTCGGAAAATCGTGGTCGGCAGCGTCATCATTAACACTGCCGATCTTCAATTGGGGAAAACTGAACGCCAATATCGACAGCAAAAAAGCGCAATTTGAGCAATCCTTCCTGACTTATCAGTCCACCGTTTTATCGGCTTTTAAGGAAGTGGAAGATGCGCTGATCGCCTATAGCAAAGAGCAGCAGCGGCACAAAGCATTGGCAAAAGCCGTTGCCGCCAACCAGCTGGCGGTTCAATTAGCCAACGAACGCTATCAAAAGGGCTTGACCGCATTTCTTGATGTACTGACCAGCCAAACCGCGCTTTATCAAGCCCAGAGCTTGCTGGTCACCAGCGAGTCCCAGCTTGCCGGCAACCTGGTCGCCCTGTATAAAGCGCTAGGCGGCGGCTGGCAAACCGAGGCTATCGTGAGTGATGTTGAAAAATAGCCTCGGCACCGTTCAACCTGAAAACCGCAGTTAGTTCACGAAAAGCACGAAAGACACGAAAAAAGTCATTATGTTGTATTGCACAGCCATTCACCCTTTGGGTGATGATTCGCAACTTGGTATCGAGTTGAATATTTTCGTGCTTTTCGTGCCGCCTGGAGGCGCCTACTTTTGGCTTTCGTGGATCAAATAATTTTTCTAGGTTGAACAGCTTCGCCGGAATTCACGCGGGGAACAGCCAAACCGCTGCTTGAATGCACGACTAAAATGCGCCGCATCGTTAAACCCCCAGCGAAATGCAATGTCGGACAATCGATGGCCTGCATAAACCGGATCTTGCATATCCTTTCGGCAATTCTCCAGCCTGCGCTTCCAAACGTAGCGCATCAATGAAGTCCTTTCATCTGTAAACAGGTCGTTGATATAACGCGCCGACAAACCCGCGTGACGGGTAATCAAACCTGTATCGAGACCGGCATCCCTAAGGTTTTGCTCGATGAACGTCTTGATGCCGTTAAGCGAGACTGACCGGCTTCTGGACAGATTAAAATCAACCGGGCGCACCGATGCGACGGCCAAGGTCAGCAAATCCAACGCATGATCGGAAAGGCTGGAGAATTCGTGGTCTTGTAACTGGTCGGCGTGAGTGGCGGACGAGCGCAGGAAATTCGATGCAACAAAACCGATTCCTTGAGCGCCGGGAATGCGCAACGCAGTGCAACGGTCTATCCCCGCAATTCTGTCCCTGAACACCGACCGAGGGATTGATAAATAAATCATCTTGCTTAACTCGCCAAAGCAATGAACCCGGTGCGGCCGGGTCGCATCATAGAGACTTATGTCGCCCGGCCGGAGCAAAACTTCCCGTCCATTTTGCTCCAACAGGCCGGAACCGGAAAGAAGCATGACCACGAAGTAGGCATCCTGGCTGCTCAAGTGCGGCTCCCTGGGCAATCGCTGTAACGAGATCGGGCTGGATTGAATTATCGACAGTTGCAGATTTCCCCAAGGATAAATAATCAGGTCTTGCGACAAGTTGCCATGGGCGGGTGAGATTATCTCAACATGCGTGTATTCACGGCATATCACCTCACGCAACCAGTCGACTCTTTCACGCGGCGCAATAGCGTTGCTCGAAAGCTTGAGACCGGCTCTGCCCGGCAGTTTATCGGATAACGCAGTCATATTCATGATCCGGACCTTGTTTAAAGAAATATTCACTCATTGTTTTCATATAAAAGTCGAAACAGCCGTTACGGTCAAGTTTTAGTTCCGTTTCGCACCAGCGGGAAACCGTAAAAAACACCAGACTAAAGGCTTAACCCTTCGGCAAAACTGTCAACACACTCAAGGATACTAAAATGGAAGAACTACTCAACCACGCAGCGCCCCGCATTGCGCTTATCGCCTCCGGCATTTTCTTTATGACCGGTTTGCTGACCGGCGCATGGAAGTACCTCTGCATGAGACGGCACCCAAGCGCCGAAACGCCGCACTATGTCAACACCGCCCACCGTGCCGCACTGATGTACGCGTTTGCGGCGCAATTGCTTGCCGTTTTCGCCGCGACCAGCGCATTTTCCGATACAGTGAATACCGTCGCCGTGATCTTTCCGCTACTGTTTTTCGGCATCGCTATTTTCCACTATATCAACCTAGGCTTGACCACCCAAAGCAATAACAGCCTGCGCGATTCCGCCGACCGAGCGAAAGATTACCTTATGCTCAATATCCTGGCGGTGGCGGAAATCGGCGGATTTTCCGTGCTGTTGCTGGGTTTCTTTTTACGGATATGGGGTTGAACAGGCCGCCAATACCTAGAATGAATTTTAGTGTCATGTTAAGCTCAACTGCATTTCCGGTTTTTTCTTAAGTCTACTTTGTCAGGCCGCGGGGAGCGGGTTTCTAGTGCCATGAATGGTCAATTCAATCCATCCATGGTGCCTGGATTCCGGCAATCCATGCCGGAATGACGGTCATACATTGTATGTCTATGAAATATAATTAATAGCTCATCAACACGACAAGAACAGGGGTACAAAAATGAACTCGCAAGAATTAGTTAAAGTATGGGATCTCCCGCTTAGAATTTTTCACTGGCTGCTGGTTGCCGGATTTTTTATCGCTTACCTGACTGAAGATGACTTATTAACGGTTCACGTCTGGGCGGGTTATCTGGTGGCCGGATTATTGGCATTCCGATTGGTCTGGGGATTTATCGGCAACGACTATGCCCGGTTCTCGAATTTTTTATGCAGCCCTGCCAAGTCAATTGCCTATATTAAAGACCTGCTCGTATTAAAAACCCAGCGTTACATCGGCCACAACCCGGCGGGTGCGGCGATGATTGTCTTATTACTGGTCAGTCTATTAGCGACGGTTATCACCGGATTTGCGGTGTACGGCGCAGACCAGGCCGCCGGACCGCTGGCGGCTATAGGCCCGGCCAACGAAAAAATGTGGGAAGAAGTGCATGAGTTTTTCGCCAACTTCACGTTGATTCTGGTGGTAGTGCATGTCGCAGGCGTGGCTATAGAAAGCTATATCCACCGAGAGAATCTGGCCAGGGCGATGGTGCATGGGTTTAAGAAAAAATAATCCTTTTGCGCAAGTTTCAGTTGCGTAGGTCGGGTTAGCGTAGCCTAACCCGACCTACCTGGCTGTCACCGCCAGAATCTATATATGATCCATATTTAAATCGATGATCAATTTTCGTGCATTTGCCAAATATATTATTTTTTGCTTTTGCTGTTCTGTTGCATCGCTCCATTGAAGAATTTCATCAATGCTGCGAAAGCAACCAAGGCAGACATCTTCCCCATTCAGGCAGCAGTTCCTTACACACGGCGAGATAATATTTATCAATGAAGAATCTCCAGAGCTGGACGGGGCATGTTGCCCACATTCGAAAGGTTTTGTGTTGGTTAAACATAGCTATTAAGCTCAGGCATTGCAAAAACGTATAGGACGGGGTTGCAAACCCCGGCCTGCGAGGAGGAGCTGGACATTAGAAATGAACTTGCTTACCGGCCTAATGCAGAGACCCCCTTCACAGGCAAACATGAAATGCATCATTCAAACGGCAAGAAATATGTTGAAGTGAAATACAAAGACGGCAGGAAAAATGGTTCGCTTATTATGTGGGATGAATACGGACATAAAGTGGGGGAAATCATCTTTGAAAATGGAAGCCAAATTTGACTGATACCGAAAAGATGCGGTTTTTCTTAACTTATTGGCCTCGGCGCTACGCGTGGGGGAAATACGCCTTGGCGTTCGGATGAACCATAGTCAGATCGCCGTTTTTTCCCACCCAGCGATATTCGCTATGTTGCTACATCGGAAGTTGCTGCTGATCGACATCAACCGGTAGCTCATAAGCAAGAACAACGTAATGCGTGCTGACGCCCGGCACGTGAGTAAAGTTTGTCGGGTACTTATGAGTAAATGCGCCCAATAGCCGGGCATGATCAATCGAGTAGGGCTTCCCTAACTCTGCCTTCGTTATCCTCAAAAACGCATCCTCGATTGATTCGTCTTTTCGGATTCGTCCGCCGGGTACGAACCACCAACCCGCCGCCGGTTCGTTTACCCGCATGCCCATCAGCAACTCGTTATCCTTGGAGCGAATAACAAGATCCAGCGCCACCAGCGGCGTATTTTTCACCACCCTAATAAATTCGTCTTCTTCGAGCATCTTCTAGTCATAGGTCTGTCAGGCTGCCGGCCAATTTGATGCATACGATGTCAATTATTTTCTAAATAAGCCTAATTTTCGTGTATTTCCAGGATGCGCGCCCTTGGCTTCTTTGTATTGCACGGCACCGCTGCCAAAGCGGTGCGCATATTAAAGCGTTGCACACTCAGGCTCCAAAGCCGCCGAACAAAGCCGGTTTCTGCCGTCGGCTTTTGCCCGATACAGATTATTATCGGCAGCCGCCAATATGTGTTCGAAGCGCTCAAGACTAAGATCGTCACTCAGGCCCATACTCATGGTAACCTGAAGATCGGGATGTATGGTTGACCAGGGAAAACCCTCAATCAACTTACGCAGTCTTTCGCATTGTGCCGCTGCCTGCATCAACGGCGTTTCAGGAAAAATAACGACAAATTCCTCACCGCCATAACGGGCGACAATGTCGCTTGCACGTGTGCTGTTTTTCAATATGCCGGAAACGGCTTTTAGCACCTCGTCGCCGGTAGCATGGGAAAATCTGTCATTTATCCGCTTGAAATGATCGATATCGCCAATCATAAAGCTCAATGAATGGTTATATCGTTTCATTTGGGCAAAAAGCTTGATTGCCTGTTCATTAAAATAGCGACGATTATAGAGCTGGGTCAATTCATCGCGGATGCTCAGCTCTTTTAAAAGCAACGCCTGCTCGCTAATGGTGCGGTGGGACTCTTCCAGTTCCTCGTAGGCATGAGCAAGATCCGCACTCATGCGATTAAACGCTTCCGCAAGGATGCCTGTTTCGTCCTTGCCATGCACCGTCACTTTTTGCCGGAGTTCGCCCTGGTTCATGGCTCTGATAGCCATTGTCAGCTCATGAAGCGAGCTGCTTAACCGCTTACTGAGCAGAAAACCGAGAAAAATCGCCAGCATGCCGGCAATAAAAAATCCATATATCAGCGCTTCCCTGATTGTCGCCAGATAATTCCGGTCTATCGCGGACAAATTGGGCTTACCCTGCGGAATCGCCAATGCCAGTACCTGGTTTTCCAGCATAACAGGACTCGCCCCCAAACGGGCCGACACCGGCACAAATTCTCCATTTTCATATTTTCCGCCCCCCAATAACACCTTGCCCTGCGGATCCAGCAATATGAACAGGAACGGCGGAGCCCACTCAGGCTCATCCGGTATCGGCGGCGTCAATCGCCGCCCGGCAGGCCCTATCCGGCTTTTCGGCCCGGCAAAGAACGGTTCATCGGAAAGTGTGTCTGTCGGCATGTGCCTGCGTCTGACAAACTGGCCAAACCGTTCGACCTGTTGTGCTTCATTCCAAGACCCGTAAGAGGCAATATAGGCCGTAACATCCGCCTGGAAATTTTCAAAAGAGCGCTCCATCGCCATTTGGTCGAATCTTGTCGATACACGCCACTGGGCAACGACACCGACGACGATGACAGCACTCATACTGGTGATAATAAGCGCTAATGAAAGTTTAATTCTGAGTGAATGCATCATTAGAACGATACGGGCTGCAATTTATTTTATCCATGATCATGATTTTCAGGGCGCACCGGCCTCCTCATGGCATTATACAGCGCTTGAGCCTTAACGCTCAGCCATTCCATTAACGTCTGCGAACGACTTGATAAGGACGCGTGACATAGCCCAGCGGAACGCTCCAAACATGCACCAAGCGACTAAACGGAAAAACCAGGAACAAGGTTTGCCCTAAAAACAAATGCAATTTGAAGATAATGCCAATCTCACTGACTTGATCCGCCGCGCCGCTACGGAAAGTCACGATGCGTTGCGCCCACTCCGACAGCAGCAACATGTTAGCGCCGTCATGATGATAAATGGAAATAGGCAAGGTCATCAGGCCCAGCACCAGCTGTACGCCGATCAGCAACAAAATGAAAATATCCATGCGGCTGCTGGTGGCGCGAATGCGGGCATCGGTCAGGCGGCGGCGTATCAGGATAATGATACCTCTTAAACACAAGCCGCCGAAGATGCCGCCCGCAACTACGGCCAGCATTTGTTTGCCAGACGTTGACAAGCCCAAGGCATGATAAACCGCAGGCGGCGTCAACAGGCCGACGAAATGCCCGACGAACAGCAACAGGATGCCGATATGGAATAAGTTGCTGCCCAGCCTTAATTCGTCGGCTCGCAAAAATTGGCTGGAACCGGTGCGCCAAGTGTATTGGTCGCGGTCGTAACGCGCCAGGCTGCCGATGAAAAATACGCTGATGGCGACATAAGGGTAATAGCCGAATAGTAAGGTATTGAGATAATCCACGATTGACTCCTTCTTAAAGAGAACGGTTTTGCGCTTTTAAAAACTGCTCGCGCGGCGTGATTGTGATCGGACTGGCTGCGGGGGTTTGGCTTTTACACGCATCCCCTGCCCCCATAAAACTGACGGCTTCATCTTCCCAAATTTCATCCATGTAAACTACCGTTTCATCCTCGCCTTCGGTTGCGACTTGCTGACGGATTTCTTCCAACTCATCGGGTTCGCCGGCAAAACCTGCCAGTGCGTCGAAAATTGCGCGAAACTCGCTGCCGCGTTCGGTTAAACGCGCACCCAGCAAACTTAACACGGGCATCGCGTCTTGCAATAACTGCATAGCTTCGGCCTGTTCTTGCTGCGAGAGAAACTCCAGAAATAACGGGATGTAGTCCGGCAGTTCATGCGTGGACATTTCAAAGCCGTGCGCTTCGTACATTTGCAGCAGGTTAACCATGGCCTGCCCGCGGTCTCGGGATTCGCCGTGGACATGCTCGAATATATGCAGCGACAAAAACCGTCCCCGGTCGAATAACGCCACATAATCCTCTTGGCTATCCATCAGGTCTGCGCCGCGATATGAATCGATCAGCGCCAGTACGGATTTTTTATGGTCTTCCAGCAGCAGATTTTCCTGCTCGACGACCTCCGCCATTTCGTCTATTGCTTCAAGCATCTCGGCTTCGGGATAGCTCAGGAGTAGCGATAGAACTTTTAGGGTTTGCATGCTCATTTTAGCTCCTGTGTTGTCGTTATGCGGGTTACGCTGGTTCCCAAGCTCCTGCTTGGGAACCCAGTTAACGAAGCTCTCGGCAACTGCTCCCTGCGTTGCTCTACCTCCTGCATCCATGCAGTCGCAGCTTCGCGAAACGGGAAGCTGGAGCTTCCCGCACTGAATTCCCAAGCTGGAGCTTGGGAACTAGCAAACCCTCGTTCCCACGCGCTGCGTCCCGTATTGGCACGGTGCGCGTTTCTATATACTGGCCGTGACTCGCGGCGCAGCGCGCCTTTAACCGCATTCCCACGCAGCGCGTGGGAACGAGGATGTACTTGTGGGAACGATAAAACTAGTTTTAGTGTTTGCATAATGATTCCTTATTTTGCCGGTTCGACTTTAATCGGAATCTTGATCGGAATGCCGCCGCTACGTTGCGGCTTCTTGTTGCCGCCAAACAGGTTGGTATCGTTATTACCCGTGGAACATCCGCTGCCGAAACTGAATCCACAGCCGCCTTGCTCGCCGTAAGCATCGAAGGTGGAGCTGGCGTATTCGCGATGGCTGGTTGGAATCACAAAGCGGTCTTCGTAATTGGCAATCGCCATGTAGCGGTACATTTCTTCAACCTGC
Organism: Methylobacter tundripaludum SV96; assembly: GCF_000190755.2. Lineage (GTDB taxonomy): Bacteria > Pseudomonadota > Gammaproteobacteria > Methylococcales > Methylomonadaceae > Methylobacter_A > Methylobacter_A tundripaludum. The sequence goes on from NZ_JH109153.1 coordinate 1,091,034, forward strand.
AACTGGGTCAAACCGACGCGCTCCAACACCTCGGTATTGACTACGCCATCGACGGTAAGACTGCGCATATAGGCACGCATCGCCAGCATCCGCTCCAGGCTCAACACGACAGGCTCTTCTTTACCCGCTGTCAGTAAGTTGGCCAGATACTGCACCGGAATACGCAATGAACGCACGTCGGGAATATCGCCATCCATGCCGATTTGGTCGTTTTCCGCCGCCGACTGAATCGGCGATAACGGCGGCACATACCAGACCATCGGCAGGGTGCGGAATTCCGGATGCAGCGGAAACGCGACTTTCCAGTCTATCGCCATTTTATAAACCGGCGACTCTTGCGCGGCCATTAACCATGATTCGGGGATGCCTGCCGCTCGCGCCTCCGCTATGACTTCTTCATCCTTAGGATCGAGGAAAATATCCAGCTGCTGCTGGTACAAGTCCTGCTCGTTCTCACAGCTGGCCGCCGCTTCGATACGGTCGGCGTCGTACAGCAACACGCCCAAATAACGAATCCGCCCGACGCAGGTTTCCGAACAAACCGTAGGCTCCCCGGCTTCGATGCGCGGATAACAGAACGTGCATTTTTCCGATTTTCCGGTTTCCCAGTTGTAGTAGATTTTTTTGTACGGACAGGCGGAAACACACATCCGCCAGCCGCGGCATTTGTCCTGGTCGATCAACACAATGCCGTCTTCTTCGCGCTTGTAAATCGAACCGCTGGGGCAGGCTGCAACGCAGGTCGGGTTAAGACAGTGTTCGCACAAACGCGGCAAATACATCATGAAGGTGTTTTCAAATTCACCGTACATGTCTTTTTGGATATTGTCGAAATTGACATCGCGCGAACGTGATGAAAACTCGGTGCCCAGGATTTCCTCCCAGTTCGGGCCGCCTTCGATTTTTTCCATGCGCTCGCCGGTAATCAACGAATAGGGACGCGCAGTCGGCGGAGTTTTGGATTCCTTGGCGTTATGCAAATGCTGATAATCGAAATCGAACGGCTCGTAATAATCGTCGATTGCAGGCAAATCCGGGTTGCCGAAAATATTGCGCAAACTCTTGACCTTGCCGCCTTGGCGCGGTTCTATCTTGCCGTTGATTTTGCGTACCCAGCCGCCGTTCCATTTGTCCTGATTTTCCCACTGCTGCGGAAAACCCACCCCTGGCTTGGTTTCAACATTATTGAACCACACATATTCAACTCCTTTACGCGAGGTCCAGACGTTCTTGCAGGTAATGGAGCAGGTGTGGCAACCGATACACTTGTCCAGGTTCAGCACCATGCCTATTTGTGCGCGAATATTACGCGGTCTTTTCTTTGACCGCGTTGCTTCTGAACCCGCTTCGTGGTCCAAATTTGTTCCAGACAAATTAGTCATTTTACTTTCTCCTGCTGATTGGCATTTTGACTGGGCTCTTCCAGCCAATCGACGTTGCTGAGCTTGCGGATAATCACAAACTCATCCCGATTGGAACCGACCGTGCCGTAATAGTTAAAGCCGTAACTTAGCTGGGCGTAACCGCCGATCATGTGCGTCGGTTTAAGCGTCGCCCGGGTAACCGAGTTATGGATGCCGCCGCGCCCGCCGGTTGTCTCCGATCCCGGCGTGTTGATGATTTTTTCCTGGGCGTGATACATCATGCACATGCCTTCGGGGACGCGCTGACTGACCACCGCCCTGGCGACCAGCGCGCCGTTGACGTTATAGGCTTCTACCCAGTCGTTGTCCTTGATGCCGACTTTCGCCGCATCGACTTCACCCATCCACACAATCGGACCGCCTCGCGACAAGGTCAGCATCAGCAGGTTATCGTTATAGGTGCTGTGGATGCCCCACTTCTGGTGCGGCGTGATGAAATTCAACACGATCTCATCATTGCCGTTGGGCTTTTGACCCAGAATCGGCGCAATGGAGCGGGTATCAACAGGCGGCTTGTAGACGCATAAGGTCTCGCCGAACGCCCGCATCCAGCTGTGATCCTGATAAAACTGCTGGCGGCCGGTCAGCGTGCGCCAGGGAATCCGCTCGTGGACATTGGTATAACAGGCGTTGTAGCAGACTTGTTCGGATTCCAGGCCGCTCCAGGTCGGCGACGAGATGATCTTGCGCGGCTGCGCCTGTACGTCGCGGAAACGGATTTTGTCGTCTTCGCGCGGCAACGCCAGATGGGTATGATCCCGCCCGGTGATTTTGCTTAAGGCTTCCCAGGCTTTAACTGCGACATGACCGTTGGTTTCAGGCGCCAGCATCAAAATGACTTCGGTCGCATCAATATCGGATTCGATGCGCGGCAGGCCTTTGCTGATGCCTTCGTCGGTCACCAGTCGGTTCAGTTCGCCCAGTTGCTTGACTTCGGTCTCGGTGTTCCACGCTATGCCTTTGCCGCCGTTGCCGACTTTGCTCATCAACGGACCCAGCGAAGTGAACATCTTATAGGTGTTCGGGTAGTCACGCTCGACCACCACCAGCGTCGGCATGGTTTTGCCCGGAATCGGCTCGCATTCCTTCTTTTTCCAGTCCTTGACGTCGAACGGCTGAGCCAGCTCTGCCGGTGTGTCGTGCAGGATCGGCACGGCGACTATGTCTTTTTCCAGTCCCAAATGACCTATGGTCAATTCCGAGAATTTCTTGGCGATGCCTTTGTAAATATCCCAATCGGAACGCGACTCCCAGGCGGGATCGACAGCCTTGGACAACGGATGGATGAACGGGTGCATATCCGAGGTGTTCAGGTCGTTTTTCTCGTACCAGGTTGCGGTCGGCAGAATAATGTCCGAATACAGGCAAGTCGTGGACAGGCGAAAATCCAGCGTGACCAGCAAATCGAGTTTGCCTTCCGCGGCGGTTTCATGCCATTCGACTTCCGAGGGTTTATCGCCGCTATCGCCGAGGTCTTTGCCCTGAACGCCGTGTTGCGTACCCAGTAAATACTTCAGGAAATATTCATGGCCTTTGCCCGAAGAACCCAGCAAATTGGAGCGCCACACAAACATGTTGCGCGGAAAATTTTGCGGATTATCGGGGTCTTCGCAGGACATCTTCAGCTTGCCGCTTTTCAGCGATTTGACGACATATTCAATCGGGTCTTGTTTGGCTTTTTCCGCATCCCTGACCACTTGCAGCGGGTTGGTTTGCAGTTGCGGCGCGGACGGCAGCCAGCCCATGCGTTCGGAGCGGACGTTAAAATCGATCAAGCTGCCTTGCCAGTCGTCGGGCTTTGCCAGCGGCGACAAAATCTCATGAACTTTGAGCTTTTCATAACGCCATTGGCTGGTGTGGCTGTAGAAAAACGAGGTGCTGTTCATTTGCCTTGGCGGACGCTTCCAGTCCAGGCCGAACGCCAGCGGCAGCCAGCCGGTTTGCGGACGCAGTTTTTCCTGTCCGACATAATGCGCCCAACCGCCGCCGGACTGCCCGACGCAACCGCACAGCATCAGCATATTCATGATGCCGCGGTAATTCATGTCCATGTGATACCAGTGGTTGATACCGGCACCCAGAATGACCATCGAGCGGCCTTTGGTTTTTTCGGCGTTGGTCGCAAATTCCCGCGCCACCGCAATCACGTTTTTCCGGCTAACGCCGGTGATTTTTTCCTGCCACGCAGGAGTGTACGGGACATCTTCATCATAAGAACTGGCGACATTGCCGCCGCCTAAGCCACGATCTATGCCGTAGTTCGCAACCAGCAAATCGAACACCGTGATCGCCAAGACTTCAGTGCCGTCGGCCAGAGTGATTTTCTTGACCGGCACATTGCGCTTTTGGATAACGTCATGGGCGGAATGGGTAAAATGCGGATGTTCGGAGCCGCCGAAATAAGGAAAGCCGACGCTGGCAACATCGTCTTTGGTATCAATCAAGCTCAAGCGCAAGCGCACTTCCTGATTATCTACGGTTTTTTGTTCGATGTTCCAATGCCCGCTTTCGCCCCAGCGGAAACCGATAGAGCCGCAAGGCGGGACGATGTGGCCGTTGATTTCGTCATAGGCCACCGTTTTCCAGTCGGGGTTGTTTTTTTGACTTAAGCCACCTAAAAAGTCCGAGGCTCTAAAGAACCGGTCCTGCACATAGTAGCCGTCTTGTTCTTTCAGCATGACCAGAAAAGGCAAGTCGGTATTTTCGCGCACATACTGGTTGAAATACGGGCTTTGCCGCTCGACATGAAACTCCTTCAGGATCACATGCCCTATCGCCATCGCCAGCGCGGCATCGGTGCCTTGCTTGGGATGCAGCCACAGGTCGGCGAACTTGCTGGCCTCCGAATAATCGGGACTCACGACCACGACTTTCGCACCTTTATAACGCGCTTCAGTCATGAAATGAGCGTCGGGTGTGCGGGTTTGCGGCACGTTCGATCCCCACAGCATCAAAAATCCTGCGTTATACCAGTCCGCCGATTCCGGCACGTCGGTTTGTTCGCCCCAGGTTTGCGGCGATGCAGGCGGCAAATCGCAATACCAATCGTAAAAACTCATGCTGACGCCGCCGATCAACGACAGATAACGGCTACCGGCCGCATAAGACACCATCGACATGGCGGGGATCGGCGAAAATCCGATAATACGGTCTGGGCCGAAGGTTTTGGCGGTGTATATATTGGCCGCCGCGATGATTTCGTTGACTTCGTCCCAATTGGCGCGAACCAATCCGCCCAGGCCGCGTACGGCTTTATATTCAGAGGCTTTGTCAGGATTTTCGACTATCGACGCCCAAGCTTCGACCGGGTCTAAAGTCAGTCTGGCCTCGCGCCACAACTTGATCAGGCGTCCGCGTATCAGCGGATATTTAAGGCGGTTGGCGCTGTACAAATACCAGGAATAACTCGCACCACGCGAGCAGCCGCGCGGCTCGTGGTTGGGCAGATCGGGACGGGTGCGCGGGTAATCGGTTTGCTGGGTTTCCCAGGTCACCAGCCCGTTTTTAACATATATCTTCCAGCTGCAAGAGCCCGTGCAATTGACGCCGTGCGTGGAACGCACGATTTTATCGTGTTGCCAGCGCGATCGGTAGCTGTTCTCCCAGCTTCGGTCTTCATTGGTCACCACGCCGTGATCACCGGAGAAGGTATCTACTTTTTTCTTGAAGAAGAGCAAGCGATCCAGGAAATGGCTCATAAGATTTACCTATATTTTAGGGTTTTGGTGTTTGTTTGGGGTTCGTACCTCATCCCCAACACATCAACTTAAACAAATTGATGTGTCACCACGAAGACACGAAGTTCACAAAGAAAAACCAAAGTAAAAACTTCGTGCCCTTCGTGTCTTCGTGGTGATAGCTTTTATTTTGTAACGATCAACAAGGCATAGTCGCAGTTTTACGCGCGTAAAACCACCAGGTAATGCCGATACATACCAGATAAAAAGATATGAAACAATACAATGCCGCATCGGGCGTGCCGGTCATGCTGATCGCCGTACCGTAACTCTTGGGGATAAAGAACGCGCCGTAAGCTGCAATCGCCGAGCTAAAACCCAGCACCGCCGCCGCTTCTTTTGCCGCATCTTTTTTGGCTTTGGCAATCGCTTCTTCGCCCTGCCCTTTTGCAGCACACAGCCGTTCAGTCATGAAGATAACCGGAATCATGCGGAAGGTGGAACCGTTGCCGATGCCGGTGGTGATAAACAACAGCATGAACATCGCGAGGAAGCCCCAGAAATCGCCGGGATTTCCGGCCGAAGGCATAAAATGCAGCACGCCGAATACCGCACAAATCATGATAACGAAATTCCACAACGTCACCTGCGCCCCGCCCAACTTATCAGCCAGCCAACCTCCGACGGGGCGAATTAACGCACCGACCAGCGGCCCCAAAAAGGCGTATTGAGTCGGGTTAATATCGGGAAACAGTATTTTGATCAGCATCGGAAAACCCGCAGCATAGCCGATAAACGAGCCGAATGTTCCGGTATAAAGCCAGCACATCAGCCAGTTATGTTTGCGCTTGAAAATGATCGACTGTTCTTTGAACGAAGCTTTAGCGGAGGCAATATCGTTCATGCCGAACCACGCCGCAATACTGGTGGCGATGATAAACGGCACCCAGATAAAACCGGCGTTTTGCAGCCAGATGGATTTGGTCAGCGCGCCCTTAACCCACTCTTGCGGCTCGCCGCCCAGCGAACCGAACACGCCCGCGGCGATAACCAGCGGCACCACAAATTGCACGGTACTGACGCCCAAGTTGCCTAATCCGGCATTCAAGCCCAACGCCGTGCCTTTTTGGGATTGAGGATAAAAAAAGCTGATATTCGCCATGCTGGAGGCAAAGTTGCCGCCGCCGAAACCGCATAACAACGCCAACACCACCATTAACACATAAGGCGTTTCAGGATTTTGCACTGCAAAACCGATCCATAAGGACGGCAACAGCAATGAAGCGGTGCTGATCGTCGTCCAGCGACGTCCGCCGAAAATAGGCACCATGAACGAATAGAAAATCCGTAAAGTCGCCCCCGACAGACCCGGCAATGCCGCCAACCAGAACAATTCGTTGGTGGTGTATTTAAAGCCGATGCTGGGCAGGTTGATGACCACGACGCTCCACACCATCCACACCGCAAACGCCAACAGCAAGGCGGGAATGCTGATCCACAGGTTACGGGTCGCGATACGCTTGCCGGTTGTTTCCCAAAAGCCTTGGTCTTCAGGATTCCAGTCGGTGAGCACCAGTGGAGCAGGATGGCTCAGCTCATGCAAGTCTTTGGATATTTTGGCCAATTCAGGCACTTCGCGACGCTCCATCCTCACAATGGAAAAATGCATCCAGCTCAGCGCGATCGTCATCAAAACGAACAGCAGCATAAAGCAGCTGCTCCAAATGCCGGTCAAATCGTTCAACATGCCGAAAGTCAGCGGCAACAAGAATCCGCCCAGCCCGCCGACCATGCCCACAGCGCCGCCGACAGCACCGACATTATCGGGATAATAAACCGGGATATGTTTGTACACCGCCGCCTTGCCGAATGACATGAACAGGCCCAGCACCGAAACCAGGAAAATAAAGCCCATCGGTTGAATCGCCAGACTAAAGGCAATGTCGCCCTTGCTGCCGTGAACGATGTAATCCGTAGGGGGATAGGACAGGAAAAATGTACAAATAGAGGCGACAATAAACGTCCAGTACATCAACAACCGCGCCCCGTAACGGTCGGACAACCAGCCGCCCAACGCACGAAACAGACTGGCGAAAATGGAATACGCCGCAGCCAACATACCGGCCGACTTAATATCGAAACCGTAAGCCCCAACCAGATAGCGCGGCAACCACAACGCTAATGCGACAAAAGCGCCGAATACGCAGAAGTAATAAAGCGAAAACCGCCAGACCCGCATATCCTTGAGCGGTTCCAGTTGTTTGAGGAATGACTCAGGTTTGACGCCAGACTCGCGACGTTGTTTAAGCATCGGCTCGTCATCGGTCACAAACCAGAAGATTGCCGCCATCAACAACAGGGCTGCCGCCCAGATTTGCGCTACCGCATGCCATCCGAATGCAACCATCACAAAAGGTGCGACGAATTTGGTCACCGCCGCCCCGACATTGCCGAGTCCGAAAATACCTAACGCCGTGCCTTGCTTCTCTTTAGGGAACCAACGCGAAACATAGGCAATGCCCACGGCAAACGAGCCGCCGGCAACCCCGATGCCGAGTGCGGTTACTAGAAACATGGTGTAAGTTTCAACGGTGGTCAGCAAGAAGGTAGCGATAGCCGCCGTCACCATAACCAGCACATAAACGATACGGCCGCCGTACTGGTCGCTCCAGATGCCCAGCATCAGCCGGATTAACGAACCTGAAAGTATCGGCGTGCCGACCAGCAAGCCGAATTCGGTCTCGCTTAAATGCAGGTCTTTCTGGATTTGTAAGCCGATGATAGAAAAGATGGTCCACACCGCAAAGCAGGTGGTGAATGCCACCGTGCTCGCGGTAAGCGCGCGTTTTTGTTGGGAGGAATTAATGTATGACACGATATTTCGCCCTTATGTTTTTATTGTTATAGGCCCATACCCTACCATAAAACATATGGTATTTATTCATATAAAATACATCTTATACTGGCTTCCTTAAGTCGTTCCATATCACCATGAAAGTTAACAACTAATTCCAGATAAATTTACATTTTCATCTACAAAACAAGGAATACTGCAGACCTCAACAAGAAAAACATTGTCCGTAGCACTGCCACATTCGCGACAACCCGTAGTCGTGGCCGACACTGCCCAATTCAATTAAAAACGTAAAGTTTATCCCCTACAAACCAGGCCATAGAATAGCTTCGCGACTTTTATCTTTTCATGTAGAATGCTTGAAGTTTAGCCTTAGTAAAAATCAATCATGCCTGTGGACAGTTCAATAAAAAAACTTTTGATCGTCGATGATAGCAAGGTATCCAGAATGTTAATCCGCACACACATTCTTGTCCAACGCCCCGACTGGGTTATTTTTGAAGCTGTCTGCGGCGAAGACGCTATTGAACTGGCCGATAATGAGCGTCCAGACTATTGCACCATGGATATTAACATGCCGGGCATTTCAGGAACCGATGCCGCAGAGCGGATATTATCTAAATATCCTTTAATGAAAATGGTTATTTTCTCGGCAAACATTCAAGAAACCCACAAAAATCGTGCCCGTTCGTTTGGGTCCATATTAGTTGCAAAACCAGTCACAGAAAAATCAATTGCTCTGACGCTAGACTATTTTACAAATTCCAAATGAGCAATCTCAGCGAACTTCATCTTGATGCCTTGGCTGAGATATTTAGTATCGGCGCAGGCCGCGCAGCATTAAGCCTTAGCGAGATTGTCGGAGACGAAGTACATATTTCCGTCCCCTCTGTGCAAGTCATTAACGTAGAAGACATCAATGCGACAACATTATCGTTGAACAGTGGACGATTCGGTGCGGTAAGTCAGTACTTTAGCGGCCCGTTTAATGCCGAGGCGGTGCTTTTATTTACCGAAGAGCAAGCCTTAAAAATCGTCAGCGATATGATGGGCTCGCAGATGAGTCTTGAAGAACTTGCAGAATTTGAGCACGAAGCGATGTGTGAATTGGGCAACATCATTTTGAATGCTTGCCTGTCCGCGATGGCTGACATACTCCACTTCACACTGGAAAGCTCCTTACCCAATTACAGAGTCGCATCAGCCGATGAAATATTACATCGGCTCAAAGAAAACTCCAATCAGCCCTATGTGATGGTATTACATATCGATCTCGCCATCGAAAAGCGGCATACGACCGGCAATCTCGTATTCCTGTTAAGCTCCACATCCCTGACGAATCTTGTTATCCATATTAATCAATTTCTTGGCAGTATTTCATGAATACCCTCAGTGCAAAGCGTTTTGATATGGAAGATATATTTAATTCACTAAACCTCGGGGTCTGCGTTGTCGATGCCGATAGCAAAGTATTGCTCTGGAACAACTGGATTGCCAAGCATAGCGACATTAAAGAAACCGACGCCCTTAACCGGCAATTTGAAAACGTGTTTTCAGAGTCTGTGTCACCGGCATTCCTGACCGCACTCAAAAACACCCTGACACACAGACTGCCCGTGGTTTTGTCGACGGCTCTACACCGCACGCCGCTGCCGCTGTACAATGGATGCGAAGCAAATCAACAACAAACCAGGATGTATCAATCGATCACCATCACGCCCATTCAGTCGCAACTGAACGAATCATGCTGCCTCATTCAAATAACGGATTCCAGCACCTCAATCAAGCGTGAAAAAATGCTGCGCTCACACTCGGAAATCCTGAAGAAAGAAGCGACAACGGACAGTTTGACCGACATCTGCAACCGCCGATTCTTCGATGCGCATTACGAAATGGCCGTAGCCGAGGCAAAGCGGCAAAAACACCCCTTATCCATCTTCATGGTCGATATTGATTTTTTTAAGTCCTATAACGATTATTACGGACATATAGCCGGCGATAATGCAATAAAGCAGGTCGCGAGCGCGTTAAAATCGCAACTATCGCGCGCCACCGACATCGTGGCACGTTATGGCGGAGAAGAATTCGTTCTGGTGATGCCGCATTTACCCCAGAAAGTCGCCGAACAATTTGCCGAAAAATTAAGAAGCGCCGTTTTTAATCTGGCAATGCCGCATATAAAATCCCGCCCATTCAATCAGATAACGATTAGCGTCGGTCTTTGCACCGGCATTCCGGAAAACGACGACAACCTGTTAAACAAAGCTGACGCGGCACTCTATCAAGCCAAACTGAAAGGTCGCAACCGGTGCATTTGCCTCCCGCTTTGCGAAACCGAAGAATATCTGGAACAATAGATCAGACCTGCCGGATAAAACTCAAGATCATGAACCTGATATTGAGCCGCTAACAACCCGATTAAACTCAAGTTAAATTTTATTCAGTCTCATCGTATGAAATTCAAACCATCCGCCATTACACTGGCTTTAAGCCTCGCCCTCTTCCCTGCCCCGCCACAGGCCGTTGAGATTACCAAAATCGAATTGCCTGACATGGGCGACTCTTCCGGCACCCTGATTACGCCCGCCGAAGAAAAAGAGTTTGGCGAAGCGTTTTTCCGCAGCCTGCACTCGCAAATTTCCATCAATCAGGATGCCGAAATTCAGCAATACATTCAAACTATCGGCGAAAGACTGGTAGCCAATAGCGATGCACCGAGCAACCCGTTCCATTTCTTTGTGGTAATGGAAAATGACATTAATGCTTTTGCGGGACCTGGCGGCTATATTGGCGTAAATTCCGGGTTGATTTTAATCACCGAAGCCGAAAGCGAATTGGCATCGGTGATGGCGCACGAAATTGCCCACGTTACCCAACGCCATTTGTACCGCGCTTACGAGGCCTCCAGCCGCTTATCGATCCCTACTGCCGCTGCGACACTGGCCGCCATTTTATTGGGCACCCAATCCCCCGCTCTTGGACAAGCCGCCATCGTGGCTATCCAGGCCGGTAACGTTCAGTTTCAAATTGATTTTACGCGCGAAAACGAGGCGGAGGCTGACCGGGTCGGCATGCAAACCTTGGCAGGCTCCCAATATGACCCGCGCAGCATGCCCACTTTTTTCGAGCGTCTACAGCAATCCAGCCGCTATTACGGGCAGAACATTCCTGAATTTCTAAGGACCCACCCGGTTACCGCCTCACGTATTTCCGACACCCGGGGCCGCGCGGAAACCTATCCCTACAAACAATATCCAGATTCGCTCGGCTACCAATTAGCCAAGGCAAAAATTCGGGTGTTAACCGGCGCCGACAATGCCGAGACGCTTAAATACTTTCAAGCCCGATCAACTCAAGGCACCATCGAACAACGCACCGTTGCCCGCTACGGGCTTGGCCTGTGCGCACTTAACTCGCAAAAATTCAATGAAGCGGAAACAATTTTCCAGCAACTCGGCAAGGAATACCCAAACCAGGCTCAATATGCAACCGCGCTTGCCCGCACTGCGCTGGACTCGAAAAACTACAGCACAGCGCTGGCTCGCTATAAAAAACTGACCGAGCAATTTCCCGATAACGAGGCCATTAAGCTCGAATACATTACCTCCCTGCTAAAAGCCGGTAACGCCGACCTGGCACGGAAAAACTTACTTCTGTTAAAGCCTAAAACCCAGCAACAACCGATTTATTCGCAGCTATTGGCACAAGTTTATAGCGACTTAAACCAACCCGCCGAATCTCATCGTTATCTTGCGGAATACTACTATGCAACGGGGCAAACCAGAGATGCAATCCTGCAAATAAAACTGGCTCAAAAATCAAAAGGCCTTAATTTTCAACTATCTTCCATCCTTAATGAACGACTCAACTTCTTTACCAATGAGGAAGAAGAGGCCAGACGCAATCGGTGATAATCCTGAACGTTACCTGAACAAAAAGCACTGCTTGCCTGTCATTTTGTTTATTAGCAGCAGCTAAAATTCCATAACTAGCTGTATTTATTTAAATTTTTAGGAGCGATCATATTTTTCCAGCGAATCCCCATTTTTAAATAGACAAGGGGAGTTCATTTGAATAAAATTCGCACCAGCTTAAGGGACTGAGCTCGGTTTCATTACCGACTAAGAGGGGGAATTTAGTCTTTTAGACTAGCTGATAATAATAATAAAATAAGTGACACTGCTTGGGTCAAGTTGCAAACGACAACTAAATAACAATAATAACAGCACTCAACACGCCCGCTTTATGCGGGCTTTTTATTGCCTGAAGAAATGTGACTGGAAAGCGGCTTTTAAAGCACGTCATCTCAGCAGTAGCCGAAGGAAAAGGTAACTTTCAAACCAAGCCGGATGGGACATGTCGCTCCGCTCGAAACCTTGCAAGTCAGACCTTCCAGGTTTTAAAAACCTGGAAGGTCCGCATGTCGGCCTGCTTCTCGCCTAACGCTAGGTAAGGGACTGCCGGAATAACGACATCCCGCAGATGCTTGTGAATAACGACGAGCGCAAAGCGTGGGAATGATAAGTCCAAGTTTCGGGAAGTTTTATTTCCGACCAAATCCTTACATAGTCAAGCGCACCCCAATCCAACCCGCTCTGGGCGCACCGGGCGCCACAAACCGGCGATCGTCAAAGCCCGGCAATATCTCATTGGCCTGCCCATAAACACCGAAAGAGTTGTAGTTCTTGTCGAAGATATTATCGACCTTGCCGAATACCGCAAAATTCTTGGTCACCTTGTATTCCGCCTTGGCGTTAAACAGCCAGTAACCGGCTAACGGCGCTGTGGAATTGGCCTCGTCGCCCCTGAAATACTTATTGCCGCTGTAGATGCCGTCAATGCCCAACGACACGCGCTGCCATAAATCGACGCTTACATTAGCCTTATAGATATGCTCGGGGATACCCGGAATTCTGTTGCCTTTGGTAACAGCCATCGCCTGGGTCGTATCCAGCGGGTTCTGAATATCAAAGCCATCCAAAAACCGGGCGTTTAAATAGGTATAGTTGGTCGACAAATGCCAGTCGTCAATCCCGCTGAACAGCTGCGGATAATTAACGGTCGTTCCCGCTTCTATGCCGTAGCGACGGGTCTTGCCTACATTGCTGAAATAGCCTTGACTGATAAGACCGCTGGCGGCATCTCGGCGAAAAATAATGTCATTGTGGTTGATGGTGTTGAAATAGCCCAGGTTCCATTTCAAATCCCCCTTGCCTAACAGCTCATCCAAGTCTCCCCTGAAACCGCCTTCCCAGGTTTTGGCGACCACCTGCTCCAGCGGCGGATCAGCCACAAACGAGTTGGGCAATTTACACGGAGCCGTCGGATCGGCACAGCTTAACTCCATCGGCGTCGGCGCACGGGCAGACTCGCTATAGCTGCCGTACACATTCAGGTTATCCCTGATTTGATAAGTCAATCCGGCAGAAGGATTAAGCCTGTCAAAGGTATGCGACCCGTCCAGGGTTTTTAAAGGATCCTTTATGTATTTATCTTCCATGTTGATGTGACTATAGTTGTAACGCCCGGCGATGGTCGCGGTCAGGTCATCGGTAATGGAAAAACTGTCGGTCAGGAATACGCCTACTGTTGAGGTATTGGTATGTAACCGGACTCTGGATTCATCGACAAGAACTCCGCTTTGCGTTGTTCCCCGCGTGTTGGTCAGCGAACCCAGCTCGGTGTCCGAACCGAAATGCGCCTCGGCATAATCGTAACTTGTACCTACAGTCAGGTTGTTTTTGTGCTTGAATAAGTCCGGGGCAAACGCCGTCTGCAACGTACCCCCACGGCTGCGCATATTGGTTTGGCTGGAATTGTTGGTCGCGCCTTTAACACCATCAACAGCATCAACATTCAAACCATTAATATCTGTAACAACTTGTTCGTCAACACCCGGATGCTGACATAATAAGCCTGCATTTCCAGGTAATGTGCAGTCATCATAATTACTGTTATCCCCATTAAAGGTCCTGATCCGGTTCTGCCTGAAATAAGCATTACCGCTCACTTCAATATCATCAGCCAGATCGTAGCTGCCCGCCAATTCGGAAAAGAACATCCGGGTGACAGTCTGGTCGGGATGGGTGAACACCGCCGCCCGATCTTGCTGCTGCAACTGGATCGGCGCAGCACCGTTACCCCGCATATTGTTATCGTTGCCGCCCAAGGTCAGGTCTAAAGAACCTTTATCGCCGCGCCAGCTCAAGGTGCCGAACGCCTGATCGGCTTTAGTCGGTGAAAAATCCCGCCACCCGTCTTCCTCAAAGTGATGCAGGTCTAAAAAATAGCCCCAGGTCCCGTTATTCCAACCGCTGCTTAATTCTTCCGAATGCCTGCCCCAAGAGCCGCCGTAAGCTTCAATCTCATGCTTGGGCGCCGAAAACCCGGTTTTGGTCTTGATCGATATGGCGCCGCCTAAACTGTTCAGCCCGTAAACCGGGTTGGAGCCCGGATATAAAGCCATCGAATCAATCGCCCCTTGAGGAATTAAATCCCAGTTAACCGTATCGCCAAACGGTTCGTTAAACCGGACGCCGTTAACATAGGTCGACAACCCTTGCGGCAATCCCAACAGCGGTGAAGCGACAAAACCGCGATAAGAAATATCAGGCTGCAACGGATTATTTTGCGCTTCATTGACATGCACGCTGCCCAGATAGCGGTTGATATAATCCGCCAGGGTGATGCTTTGGGCTTTTTCCAGCTGTTCGGAAGAAACGGTTTGGATATTCGCCGGTATTTTAGAAGCGGCAACCTGGCTGCTTTGCAGTGGCGTAACGCCGACAACGTCTATGATGCCCAGATCCAGCGGCTTATCCTTGGCCGACACGGCACCGGCCGCCGTCAGGCTTAGCCCGAGTAGTGTGCATGTCAATTTTTTCATTCTTCGCTCCAGATAAATAATACCGCCATCATAGCCAAACCCTTACTCAGGCACTAGACAGCGGCCGACAAAAGGAAATATTCCTATATCACTGAAAAGCGAACACAGGGGGCTCAAGGCAATCCACCACAAACAAACCCAAGTTATGGGTATTTGGTTATAATGCTTGGCGCACATTCCAAAACAAGCTGATGCAGGTAAACCTTATGACTTTAACAACAAAGACTGTAACTAAATTGCAACGCTATTTTGAAGACCAGGTAGACGCCATAAAATCCAGCGAAAACTATCAAAAACTGCTGGCGATGCCGCCGCTAAAACGCTGGGCGACACTCGCGGGATTATTCCTGTTGTCGCAGTTGGTGGTGTTCGGCGCTTTGTATTTAATTTTCGGACGGATTGTTGTTATCGGTTTTTTTGCCAGCATCCTGGCCGGACTGGCGACAGGCCTTGGCGCCTTGCCCGCCCTGTTTTTCAAAAACATTTCCCAAAACCTGTTCAACAGCATGCTCGGCGCTGCCGCCGGCGTTATGCTGGCCGCAACCGCATTTTCCCTGCTGGTTCCCGGCATGGCATACGGCAACCTGGTATCGCCGGGGAAAGGTATTTATATCGTATCTTTCGGCATGCTGATCGGCGCCCTGTTTTTGCATTACGCCGACCGCCAATTGCCGCATGTGCATTTTGAGTCAGTTTCCGATACTCACCTGAGCTCCCTAAAAAAAGTCTGGCTGTTCATCATTGCAATCACCATCCATAACTTTCCTGAAGGCATGTCGGTCGGCGTCAGTTTCGGTTCCGGGGAGATGAAAAACGGCGTGGTTCTGGCAATTGCGATAGCCCTGCAAAATATTCCCGAAGGCTTGGCCGTCGCCCTGCCCTTGGTCGGACTGGGCTACAATAAGTGGCGAGCCGTAGGCATTGCCACGCTAACAGGTCTGGTGGAGCCGGTAGGCGGCTTGCTCGGCATCACCATGGTCACCCTGTTCCAACCCATCCTGCCGATAGCCATGGGCTTTGCCGCCGGAGCCATGCTCTTTGTGATCAGCGAAGAAATCATTCCCGAAACCCATTCCAACGGTCGTTCGCGCTACGCTACATTTGCCTTAATGATCGGCTTCATCATTATGATGACTCTGGACAATATGCTGGGTTAATACCTTACCGAAATACTGCCGTTGCAGGGTGAGCTGTACGCACCTTACAACGGCGCATGCAGGAAAAACCGTTCCCCGGAAACAAAATGGATCATCTTCAAAGCTATTTACAACATTTTCTAACCTCACTGAGCACAGCACCTATTGTCGAAAATCTTCAAAGCTCTTTACAGCATTTTTTATCGTTGCTGAGCAACGGCAACTTTGGCGAAATATCAGCCACGGCAGCAACCAGTTTTGCCCTGATTGCTGCGGCTGAAATTGGCGATAAAAGCCAGCTGGTATGCATGACGCTGGCATCCCGGCACAGAGCCATGCCGGTTTTGCTGGGCGCTATCGCCGCCTTTGCCTTTTTAAACACCCTGGCCGTTATGTTTGGCATCGCCATTGCCAGCTGGCTACCGGCATACATTGTCGCGACAATCGTCGCGATCCTGTTCGCCGCCTTCGGCATTCATTCCTTACGCGTAGAAATGGAAGATGAAAATGAGGAAATTAAGGAAAAAAGCGGTCACAGCATTTTTTTCACCACTTTTTTATTGATTACCGTGGCTGAGTTCGGCGACAAAACCCAGTTGGCTGTTGTCGGTTTAAGCAGTACCGCTGCACCTATTGCCGTATGGCTCGGTTCGACAGTCGCGCTGGCCTCAACATCCGCCTTGGGAATTCTGGCAGGCCGCACTATTTTGCAAAAAGTCCCGTTGGTGTTGTTGCACAGGATCAGCGGAACTATCTTCCTGATGCTGTCGGTTTTTGCAGGTTATCGGGCTTATATTAGCTACATTGGACTGTAGACTGGAAACGCCTGCTACCCGGCAGCCCAAAATAGAACGCTGATGACGCTGATACTTATGATTAAATAAGATTTTTTCGATTATCCAGAAAAATCAGCTAATCGCCGTTTTCGAGTTATCGGTGTTGATCATAATCATCCGCGTCATCAGCGTTCCATTGCCTTTGATAGCCGAGTAGTTGCAGCCTTACACTCTTGGCATCTGTCTCAGCTTTTCAACAACCTTATCACCAAACTCTTCGGTGCTGATCATCTTAACGCCGCTGCCCGGCTTGGACAGATCGGCGGTTGAGTAACCGTCGCCAAACACGCCTTGCATCGCATCCCAGACATTCTTGGCTTCTGCTGCCATATCGAAGCTGTTTTCCAGCATCATCGCAACCGAGCCGATCATTGAGTAAGGATTGGCGATATTTTTCCCGGCGATGTCGGGCGCCGAACCATGTGACGGCTCGTAGTAGGCTTTTTCATCACCTATACAAGCGGAAGGCATCAAGCCCAGTGAGCCCAGAATACCGCCGCCCTGATCGCTGAGTATATCGCCGAACATGTTTTCCATGACCATCACGTCGAACTGGGTAGGCTTCAAGCACAGATTGGTCGCGGCCGAATCAACCAGTTGATGGATGACCTCCACTTCGGGGTATTCCTTAGCCACTTCATCGAGTATTTCATTCCACAAAACACTGGATTTCAGCACATTGCTTTTATGAATGTTGTGCAGCACTTTCTTGCGTTTTTGGGCAAGCTTGAACGCCTGGTGCAAAATTTGGCTGATTTGGTGTTCATCGTATTCCAGGGTTTCTTTGACATAACGCAAGCCCTGCTCGTTAATGCCGGTTTCCTTGCTACCGAAATACAGGCCGCCGACCAATTCCCGAACCATAATAATATCGATGCCCTCGCCGATAATTTCAGGTTTTAGCGGCGAGAAATGGGCCAAGGCTTTGGGCAGGAAAACCGGCCGAAAGTTTGCGTAGGTGTTGTAACGGCGACGCATCGGCAGCAACGCACCGCGTTCGGGTTGCTTATCAATGGGAATTGTTTTGGATTGCTCATGGCTCAAACCAATCGGGCCTTTAAGAATCGCATCGGCCTGGTCGCAAATATCGATGGTCGATTGCGGAAAGGCATCGCCGAATTCAAAATAGGCGCAGGCTCCGAAAGCTGCGGGCATCAGTTCGAAAGTAACATCGTTACGCTCTTCGATAAGCTTGAGCACTTTAATGGCTTCCCGAGTAATTTCAGGACCGATACCGTCACCGGCTAACACTGCGATTTTATAATTCTTCATTATGTACCTTTGCTGTCTGCTTAATATCTACGGAGTGAGATTTTTAAAAAACCGCTATTTTACTTTATTTTTTTTAATAAAGCCGGGCATACATCGCCCTAAAACAGTGTTTATTGCTACCCATCTCCAAATCGTTGGCTGAGTGCTGCTGTATATTGCTGCAAATTTTCAATTTGCTCCTGAAAAGTAGAGTCCGACTAGCCATTCAAGCGGCAGGCCCAATGCGTTACATATCCCTTTGATGCTATGGACTAAGCGCCGTATCCGTTTAAAATGGCCTCGTTCAATACCTACTGCATGGCGACAACATCGTTTTCCCGCTTTTTTAGCAAAAACACATCCGCATCCCCTAATGAAGACCGGAAACCAATCCATTTAACCATACAAAATTAAATGGATTGCTTTAAAATGATCGGTTTTCAATCACGTTTACCCCGACGGCATTGATTGGCAATCTTACAATTTCCCCCTTCCAAACAAAAATAATAAGAGACAGTTCATGAAGACCAATATGCCGGTAACCAATGTAGAGTATTCGCTTAAAGAGAGCGACTCCATCGTATCCAAGACTGACTTAAAAGGGATGATTACCGACATCAATGAGGACTTTCTTCGGGTTAGCGGATTTACCAAAGCAGAGCTGATCGGCTTTCCGCACAATATAGTGAGGCATCCGGACATGCCGCCGGAAGCGTTTGCAGATATGTGGAAGGCATTGAAAGAAAATCGCCCGTGGACCGGACTGGTAAAAAATCGCTGCAAAAACGGCGACTTCTACTGGGTGCTGGCCAATGCCACACCCTTTTATGAAAACGATCAGCTGGCCGGTTACATGTCGGTACGCAGCAAACCCAGCCGGGACCAAGTCACTGCAGCCGATGCCGCCTACCGGCTGTTTAAGGAAGGCAAAGCCGGCAATCTGAAAATCCAGGACGGAAAAGTCGTCAAATCAACTTTTTGGGGGAAATTCAACCCCTTCAATAACCCCACGATCAAAAGTCGTTTGGTAACCGTTATCGGCCTGCTGAGCATATTGATGATGATCATCGGCGGCATGGGCCTGCATGGCATGGACAAGGCCAATGACGGCTTGCGCACGGTGTATGAGGACCGCACGGTGCCGATGAACCAGATTTCCACTATCAAGGAACTGATGCTGACCAACCAACTGAGACTTACCGCTACCTTGGTTACGCCAACGCCCGAGGCGATCCGGAACAACACCGGTGAAGTAGAACAAAACATCGCGGAAATCAGCAGGATTTGGACGACCTACATGACCACCTACCTAACCGCCGAAGAAGAAAAGCTGGCCGACCAGTTCACCGCAGACAGAAAACTGTTTGTAGAGGAAGGTTTGAAACCGACCCTTGCTGCGCTGAAAGCCCATGACCTCGAACTCGCCAACAAGCTTGCTGTAGACAAGATTAACCCGCTTTTTAAACCCGCTAACGAAGATATCAAGCTTTTGATGCAATTGCAGGTCGATGTCGCCAGGCAGGAGTTTGAATTGGCGCAATCCCGCTATGACCGCACCCGTAACATCGGCATCGGCTTGATCGCGATGGGCACACTGCTGGCCTTATGGCAGGGCTTTCTTCTGATTCGTGTCATTGTGCGTCCGCTTGATGCCGCTATCAGCGATTTTGGCCGCATCGCCCAAGGCAACTATAACAACGCCATAGCTATTGAACGCCATGACGAAATCGGCAAGGTGATGGAAGCGCTTAAATCCATGCAGATCAAACTCGGTTTCGACGTTGCGGAAAGCAAACGCATTACCGATGAAAGCTTACGCATCAAAATCGGCCTGGACAGCTCCACGTCCGCGATCACCATATCCGGCACCGATACCCTGCTAATCCACATGACCCCGGCGGCCAAGAGTCTTCTTGCTTCGATAGGCGGCCCCGATTTCAATGTCGAAGGCCTCTACGGCAACAGCCTCTCCAAGCTGTTCAACAATCCGGAAGCTGCCGCCAAATTCGATCGCGCCGCACAAACCGGCGAAGACGTGGACTTGTTCTTTCAGGATCATCACCTCCGTCTGGCCGCCCGCCCCATCATTGGCGAAAGCGGCAACTCGCTGGGCCGGGTAACGCAATGGCTGGATCGCACCGCCGAAGTCGAGGTAGAACAGGAAGTGGCCGCCATTGTCCACGCCGCAGTCATGGGCGATTTCACCCGGCGCATTGAAATGCAAGGTAAAAAGGATTTCTTTAAGCAACTGGGCGAAGGGCTTAACGAACTGCTGGAAACCACCGAGAGCGGCATCAATGATGTGGTGCGCGTACTGGACGCACTGTCCCGCAGCGACTTGACCCAAACCATCACCAGCAACTATGCCGGAAGTTTCGGGCAACTCAAGGACGACGCCAATACCACGGTGGAAAAACTCAAGGAAATCATCAGTCAAATCAAGGAAGCGACCGACAGCATTAACACCGGCTCTAAAGAAATCGCCTCGGGCAATAATGACTTGTCGCATCGCACCGAGGAGCAAGCCGCCAGCCTGGAAGAAACTGCGGCCAGCATGGAACAGCTGACCTCCACCGTGCAGCATAATGCCGCCAACGCCAGCCAAGCCAACCAACTTGCCGTTGACGCATCCGATATCGCCGGTAAAGGCGTCGAAGTGGTCGGCCAGGTGGTTCGAACCATGGACGACATTAACGATTCGTCGCGCAAGATCGGCGATATTATTTCGGTCATCGACGACATTGCGTTCCAAACCAACATCCTTGCCCTCAACGCCGCCGTCGAAGCGGCGCGCGCCGGGGATCAAGGCCGGGGCTTTGCCGTGGTCGCCGTCGAAGTGCGCAACCTTGCGCAACGCGCCGCCACGGCTGCCGGAGAGATCAAAACCCTGATTGACGATTCGGTCATTAAAGTCTCCAGCGGCAGTCAATTGGTCACGCAAGCCGGTCAAACCATGGAAGAAATCGTCAATTCCATTCGCGGCGTTACCGTCATGATGTCTGAAATCAGCGCCGCCTCAACGGAACAGACGGCCGGTATTGAGCAGGTCAACCAGGCCATCACCCAGATGGACGATGTAACCCAACAGAATGCCGCACTGGTAGAGCAAGCCGCCGCCGCAGCGGAATCACTGGAAGAACAGGCTCAAAACCTGTCGGATACGGTAGCGCAATTCAAAGTGGACGGTTACTCTCGCAATGCCCACGGAGCCGTGTCTCAAGCCACGTCTTTTCATGCAACACCGCTACGCAAAGAAACGGTACAAGCGTCAAGAACAGTGGCAACCCAAAAACCGGCAGCAGCCCGTCATCAACCAATACAGCAGTCTTCCAGCGATGAATGGGAAGAGTTTTAGTTAAACACATTACCCGGCTTATTGGATGCGCTTCATACAGTGAAGCGCATCCATATTTCAAACGATGCGCCCTTCGAAAAGCTCAGGGCAGTCACGCTCCCTCCTCCGAACCACCTAAAGCGCCTGCTTTACCGGCAGTGATTCCGGCCTTGTTATTAATACCCATCCGGGATTAATACATACCTGATCCTTCAATTATGCAAGACGTTCAGCTCAATAGCGGATTTAACCCGATAGGTAACTGCACTTATTGATTGGACACGTTGAATTCTCTATCCTAAAGACCTCTGTACAACGCCAACCGATTTTTTAGATTAATGTATTTCGTCTTCGTGAAAATAAATGCCCGACTATGTTCAATTTCACTAAAAAATACAGCGATGCGCTGGCCGATGCGAATAAAAAAACCGCCGGAATAAGCGAAAAGTACGATGCCGCGATAATAAAAATCGAACGGCTTGAGGACGAATTATCCCAAAAAACAGATGAATTAAACCAAAGCTGCAAGGCCCAATCCATAATGGCTGAAGGTGTAAAAAAATGCGTTGAATCGCTTTACGCCGTTCAAAACCAACTGCAAGCCGTAGCGGCGCATTTAGACCTTTCAAACAAACGAATTTTTGAGTTAATGCAAAAAAACAAGGCGCTTAAATCATCAGGCGACGAGTGGTTCAGGCGTTCCATCAAACTGGAATTTGAAGTTTTAATAGCTAAGGACGAGCTTAAAAAAATCGAAAATGAACGTGATTCGGCGATAAAAATGTGCGAGCTTCTTCAAGCCGAGTTAATGTCCAACAGCCCAAGCAGAAAGCAGGGCTAACACCTCTACATCAGCTTAACACGCGACTCATCTCGCAAAATAACCCTGTTGAATAAAATGCAACGCCTGTTCTATAACAGCCTCACGTTGCATGATGAATGAATGCGAATAAGGCATCACCATAAAATCCTTCATGCCCGCCACTTGCGCCCGGCTTATCGACACGATGCCGTCGTTGACGTCGGGAATCAGCCGTGAAAACAAAGGATTGACGGTTTTATCGCCGGCAATAACCCCAAGCTGAAAATTCACCGGCCCCAGCCGGTTCGGCACGCTGTTGTTATCGGTGCCCAGCTGCAATACGGCCGGACCGCTTAAATAATAAAACAGCCGCCAACCTCCCAGTTTATCCATGACTTCGGTGCCTTGATTGGGCGGCGCCAGCATCACTGCTCGACCCAGTTTATCGATACTTTGGTCCGCCAAGTAAGCTCGCAGCAGAATGCCGCCCATCGAATGGGTCAGGAAATGGATTTTTTTAATGCCTTCCGACTCGCATTGTTTCAATGCCTGAGCTATGTATTTTTGCGCCAATGAACTGATGTCTGCGCTGCGCGAAGGATAATCGACATTGATGATTTTATAGCCGTAAGCCGCCAGCAGCTTGGCCGCTTTATTCATGCTGCGGCTGGTTCTGGACAGACCGTGCAGCAGAATAATCGCCTCCGAGCCCTTATCTATCGGTTTCAGTTTAGCTTTTAAATTTTCCATAACGCAGCAAAATGGCGGGCAGCAATAATAAGTTCAGCAACGTTGAAGAGGCCAAGCCGCCGATAATGATCGCCGCCATCGGCCCCATGATCTCGCGCCCCGGATTATCGCTGTTGAACGCGATCGGGAACATCGCCAACGCGGTGACCAGCGCCGTCATCAGGATCGACGGCAAGCGTTCCTGCGCACCCAGTACGGCGGTGTCCAAATTCCAGCTCTTGCCTTCGACTTCGACCAGATAGCGATAATGCGACAGCAGCATGATGCTGTTGCGCACGGTAATGCCGAACAGCGTCACAAAGCCCACGACCGAGCCGACCGACAAGGTGGCCCCGGTCAACACCACGGCGGCAACCCCGCCGATCAGCGCAAATGGAAGATTGGCGAGGGTCAGCAACATGTGCCGGATACTGCCGATCGCGATATAAATAAAAATCAGCACCCCGGCTCCGGCCAGCAGCGAATGCAAGATTAACTCTTTCCGCGCCTGCGCCTGTTCAATTGCCGCACCGGTGAACTCGGGATAAATATCCGCCGAGAACGGAATCTCCTTTAATACCCGCGCTTTAAGCTCCTCGACAAAAGCATCCAGATCCCGGTCGATCACATTGCCGGTCACGGTTTGCCGCCGCTGCGAGCCTTGATGGAGGATGTTGTAGCGGCTGGCCGAGTGCCTGATTTCCGCGACCTGGTCCAGCGTAATCACCGCGCCGTCCAGGGTCCTGATCGGCAACTTGGCTATCGATTCAGGCTGCTGTCTCAGCTCCGGCATCAAGGTCACCGCGACGTTATAGATTTTATTGCCCTGAATGTTCTTGCCGACCACCCGGGTTTCGTAAGCGGCCTGCAAAGTATCGACAACCTGGGCAGGCAACACGCCCCAGAAGCTGAGCTGGTCGAGATTCAGGTTGATTTGCAGCAACGGCGTGCCGGGCGGCGAGCGCAACTGCACATCGGTAGCGCCGTCTATATCGCGCATGATTTCAGCAACCACCTGCGCTTTGGCGTCCAGCTTATTCAGGTCATTGCCGTAAATATTAACCACCACCGGCGAGGTGTAGCCGGAAATAGTCTCATCGACCCGCTCCGTCAAAAAAGTGTTGGCTTCAAACAAAATACCGGGGAAACCGACCAGAATCGCCCGCAGCCTGTCCTTAATCTGCTGCTGCTCCGCGCCCGACATCGGCTCCAGCCGCACTTCATACTCGCTGTAATGGCTGCCGTAAGTATCGGCGCCCCGTTCCGCCCGCCCTGCCCATTGCGATACCGATTGTATGCCGGGAATAGTCATAAACTGTTCGGTCAACTTGCTGCCGATTCTGATCGATTCCTGCAACGAAGTGCCGGGAATGCTGGTGGTGTGGACGATATAATGCCCTTCGCGCAATTCGGGCAGGAACTTGCTGTCGAGGCTGAAAAAGGCCAGCAAGCCTGACAGGCAAACAATAACGCTGCCGATAACCACCGGTTTAAAATGTCTGGAAACCGTGCCCAACAAATCCTTGTAATGCGGCTTGATGCGCCTGATCAGCGGCGGATCGTCATTGGCAAGATCGGCCTTACCCAGCAACGCATAGCACAGCGCCGGTGTTAAGGTCAGCGCCACCAGCAGCGACATTAAAATCGCCAGAATGTAGGAATATCCCAACGGCGCAAACAAGCGCCCGGCAACGCCGTTCAAGGTCAACAACGGCACAAAAACCAGCGCGACGATAAAGCTGGCGTAAACCACGGAGCTGCGCACCTCCAGCGATGCCCTATAAACCACATCGGCTACCGGCAGCGGCTTGGCTAACAGACGGTTCTCCCGCAAGCGCCGGAAAATGTTTTCGGTATCGATAATCGCATCGTCAACCACCTCGCCCAACGCGATAGCCAAGCCACCCAACACCATGATATTGAGATTAACTCCGCTTTCCAGCAGCACAATCACTGCACCAACCAACGACACCGGAATGGCCAGCGCGGAAATAAACGCGGTACGAAAATTAAACAAAAACAGGTACAGGATAATCAGCACGAACAAGCCGCCGATCAGCAAATGCCCGGACAAATTGCTCAGCGAGCGTTCGATATAATCGGCGGGACGAAACAAGTGCGAGTAAAAATTAATCGCCTGCTTGTTGAAAATAGGCTCGAACTCGTGCAACGTCTGCTCGACTTGCCGAGACACCGACAAGGTATTGGCCCCGTATTGGCCGATCACCATCATCACGATGCCGGGTTTGCCCATGATTTGCGCCGCACCGATCGGCGGTTCCGGCGCATAGCCAATCGTAGTGACTTCGCCCAACGTAACATTGCGCCCCTGATCCCGCTTGACGATAATCTTGGCGAATTGTTCCGGCGTGGCGGGCTGCCCCGTCACCTGCAAAGTGAAACGCTGGTTGTCGTTTTCGATAAAACCGCCGCCCTGAATATTTCCGGCCTTTGAGGCGGCCAAAATAATATCCTCCAGCGTCAGGCTAAAGCGATGCAGTTGCAGCGGGTCGACCTGGATTTGCAATTGCTGAATATCGCCGCCGAACACGTTAACATCGGCAACGCCCGGAACAGCCTTCAAGCGCGGCACTATCGTCCAGTCGACCAGACTGCGCAACGCCATCAA
This sequence comes from Methylobacter tundripaludum SV96, assembly GCF_000190755.2. Lineage (GTDB taxonomy): Bacteria > Pseudomonadota > Gammaproteobacteria > Methylococcales > Methylomonadaceae > Methylobacter_A > Methylobacter_A tundripaludum. The sequence continues at coordinate 1,116,592 of NZ_JH109153.1, forward strand.
ATCGGTTTGGTCGTCCTTGTTTAAACCGATCGTTAAAACCGTTGCGGAAGACGAGGACAGCGGTATCGCAACCGGCGTAATGCCCTGCGGCAGCAGGCCCGATAGCGTGGTCAAGCGCTCACTGATCAGCTGGCGATTACGATACACATCGCTGTTTTCGACAAAGGTCGCGATAATAATCGACAGGCCCTGGATGGATTCCGAGCGCACCGACTTCATGCCGATCAAGCCACTGATCGAGGTTTCGATTTGCTGGGTCACCAGCACTTCCACCTGCTCCGAAGAAAGGCCGGGCGATTCGGTTTGGATGATGACCTGTTTCGGGGAGAATTCAGGAAAAATATCCAGACCCGCCGTGGCGAAACGATAGCTGCCGTAGAGCAGGATTAATATCGCAAGCGCGATAACGATGCCGTAGAAACGGATGGAGAAGCGGACGAGTGTGGCTAGCATGGGTTAGTGGTTTTGGTTTCGAATAATGTATATTTCGTTAACTAGCCGTAATTCAGTCATCTCAGAACGATCAGCGTTATCTGTTTTTCAGAGTATAAGTGAGTCAATTTGGTCATCGATATTTTTGAGCGATGTTTTCATGGCTAAGGCGATTCTGTAATAGAATTCTCTTAATTCCTGCTCACTACGCTCTTCTTTCGACATTAATTCTTCAAACGTTTTAGATACGTTTTCTGGAAATAAGATTTCGATATCGCTCATCATATTGGACGAGTAGTCGTTATTCTTCATTCCCTCGTTTAGATTAATTAGGGTTTTTTCATAAGCGATTTCGAGCTTTTCTCGCTTTGTGCTGAGTCTTGTAATCTTATTTTCTAAAATCCATCGTTTGTGCTGAATGCCAATAGTTAACCAAGTTCCGAGGCCAGACAATACTCCGCCGATTATTATGCCTATTAGTGTTTGTGACATGTGATTCCTTTAGTATCTGAATAAGTTATTTTTTGGGTCTGGATAACATACAAATTTCGATGATACACAGTTGGGGTGGTTGGACAACATCTTTTCGTAGCCCAACATTTCACTAGTTCCCAAGCTCAAGAGACTGTGAAAGTATTCTCTCGCACCATACTTTATAATATGCGCATCATCCGGTAACCGCCAGTTAACAAACACTCATGTCATCACGCCGCTATCAACCCGTATTAAACCGTCAGCAAGAAATGTTGCTCCCGCCTTGTGTCGATGAATACGTCAGCCAGAACAATCCGGTACGAGCCATTGATGCCTATGTCGATACCTTGGATTTACAGGCTTTTGGATTTGCAAACAGCCAACCTGTCATGAGTGCCGGACAACCGGCTTATGATCCGGCGGCGTTGTTGAAATTGTATTTGTACGGCTATTTACAAGGCATCCGTAGCAGCCGGAAGCTGGAACGCGAGGCCAGGCGGAACCTGGAGGTTATGTGGTTGGTCGAGGGCTTGCGCCCGACCTATAAAACCATCGCCGACTTTCGCAAAGTCAATGGCGCAGCATTAAAGGCGGCGAACCACGATTTCCTGCTACTATGTAAGGAACTTGCGCTGTTCGGTGGCGAACAAGTGGCTGTGGATGGCAGCTTTTTCAAAGCCGACGCCAGTAAAACCGGAATTTACACCGAAGACAAACTCAACAAACAGCTTGAAGATTTAGACCAGAAAATCGCCGACTACCAACAAGCCCTTGCCGAACAAGACGCCGCCGATGACCGGGCAAGCCAAGGCAGCTTGGTTGAAGACGAGCAGTTGCAACAAAAGCTTGAACGGTTGCGCAACAAACAAGCCGAGAAAAAAGCCTTGCTGCAACAGTTCAAAGACAGTGGCGACAAACAAGTATCCACCGTTGACCAGGACGCCAGACTGCTGACCAAGCGCGGTCAAACCGTTGCGGGCTACAACGTGCAAATCGTGGTGGACGACAAACACAAACTGATTGTGGCCGAAGAAGTCACTCAAGACGGCAATGATGTTCATCAGTTGGCGCCGATGTTGGCAAAGGCGCAAGACATCTTACAATCCGAAAACCTGACCGGGCTTGCCGATAGCGGTTATTACGAAGGCAACCAGCTTAAAACCTGCGAAGACCAATACATCACGGTTTACGTCGCCATTCCCGACAAGTCGAAAGCCATCGCCGCAAAGGGCCGATTGACTCGGGAGCAGTTCAGCTATGACCCAGAACAGGATTGCTATCGTTGTCCGCAAGGAAACCCGTTGACCGCCAGCGGCAAAGCGCACCAGAAAAACGGCAAATGGTTCAAAGCCTATAAAAGCAAGGCGGCGGATTGTAGCCAGTGCCCGTTACGTGAGCAATGTTTGAGCGAAAAAGCCGCCATCAAACAAATCCAGCGCTGGGAGCACGAAGCCGTCATCGAACGCCACCAACAGCGGATGGGTCAAAAGCCGGGCATCATGAAAAAACGCGGCGCACTGGCGGAACATCCCTTCGGCGTTCTCAAGCATCGTGCCGGGATGAACCACTTTTTAATGCGCGGCTTGGCAAAGTGTTGCGGCGAATTTAGCCTGATGGTATTGGGCTACAACTTCACTCGCATATTGAATATTCTCGGTGCTGACGCGCTAAGGGATTATTGCGCCCGAAGACCGGAAAATAGGTTAAGAAACGTGGGATATGCGTAAAAGATAACGGATTTTGGCTTTTTTTGGGATAAAAATGAGCGACCATATGAGACAAAATCTGTTTTTTCAAAAAAATGCCACGCCTGACGACTTGAGAATCGCTTGGATTTTGAATATTTTCACAGTCTCCGGAGCTTGGGAACCAGCGCAACAGCCCGCGAATTTCAGCTGGATCGCCCCCTCTCCAGCAGGAGAGGGGGAAGGCGCTTCGCGCTGAATAGTTATGATTAGGTTTTTATATTGAACCGGGCCAAGTCCAAGTTCAGACTTGCGCCCGGATTCTTGCGCTGAATGGAATAAACTATTGCAGATTATGGCTATTCAACGCGGCTGGCGGCTGTGTCACAGTAAACGCCAATGTTTCAATCCCAATCAGGAGCAAGATCATGGCCCGAGCTTTTGCTAAAATCAGTTTCACGCCCAATGTGCAAGCGGTGCAAACCGAAATGGGCAGCCGCATGGCGTATCGGGCGGCCGAGCTCGGCGAGGCCGAGGAGATGGCGCTGGGCGCTGCCGAGCAAGCGTTTATTGCCGAGCGCGACAGCTTTTATCAAGCCACGGTGAGTCAAACCGGCTGGCCCTATGTGCAGCATCGCGGCGGGCCGGTGGGGTTCTTGAAAGTGTTGGATGACCGTACCATCGGTTACGCCGATTTTAGCGGCAACCGCCAATACATTTCGGTAGGCAATTTACGCGGCGACGACCGCGTTAGTTTGCTGCTGATGGACTATCCGCAGCGGCGGCGCTTGAAAATCTGGGGTCGGGCGAAAGCGGTGGACGAACGCACCGAGCCGACATTGCTGGCGAAACTGGAATCGCCCGACTTTCGCGCTCCGGTCGAGCGCGGCATCGTTATCCAAGTCGAAGCCTTCGACTGGAATTGCCCCAAGTACATCACGCCGCGCTACAGCCGAAACGAAGTCGAAGCGCTGCTGGCGCAATCTCGCCAACAACCGGCGGCGGCACGGCAAGCGCCCGGCGTTTTGGGTAGCGGCGCACTGCCATTAACCATTGCAGGGATTCGCCAATTGACGCCGCACATTCGCGCTTACGAACTGCGCCATGCCGACGGCGAGCCACTGCCTGGCTATCGGGCCGGGGCGCATCTCCGCGTGCCGATTGCGCTGACCAACGGCGACGTCACCAGCCGCGCTTATTCGCTGACCGACGCGCCGGACGATCCGGATTGCTACCGTATTGCAGTGTTGAGAATGGACGATGGCGAAGGCGGATCGTCGGCATTGCACGACGGCTGGCAACTGGGAACCCGCATCAACGTCGATGCGCCGGACAACTATTTCCCGCTGCACGATGACGGCCGCCCGGCATTGCTGATCGCCGGCGGCATCGGCATAAGTAGTAATGCGAAAGTTATTAGGAAGTAAATTTATTGTGTCAAACTGGAAACGATTGCAATAACAGACAAAAATTAGGAGTCCACCTGAAATTCATCGCCAAACTGACCCCGGAAGAGGAAGTAACGTTAACCGAAGCCTATCGTAACCACCCATTATTCCGGGTTAGACAACGGGCACATGCTATCTTATTGAATAATAGAAGGTATGTAATTGCACGGCTGAGCGAATTGTTTGAGTCCCAGCATGAGACTGTCAGCTCATGGTTAGACAAATGGGAAACAGAGGGATTAATAGGGCTTTACGATTGTCCACGAAGCGGTAGGCCTGTGCGCTTCACGGTTGAGGAACAAGCCGTTTTTCTGGGCTATATTGACAAAAACCCACACCAACCCAAGGCCGCCGCAGCACGATTGCTGGAGGAGACGGGCAAGGAAGCCAGCCTTGACACCTTTAAACGAATTTTAAAAAAAGTGCCTATGCCTGGAAACGTTGTCGGCAATCAGTGAAGGGAAAGCGTAATGAAGCAGATTTCCAACGTGATAAGGCATATCTGAAGGCCTTGAAACAGCAAGAGGATGATGGGGAATTGAAGCTTTACTACTTTGACGAATCCGGATTTAGCACGACACCCTGTGTACCCTATGGATGGCAACGGATTGGCGAGACCCGACAAATACCCTGCTATCGTAGCAAGCGCATGAATGTGTTAGGTTTTTTGAGTCGCAGCAATGATCTGTTTTTCCACAGCTCCGAACAATCGGTGACAACGGATACGGTTGTCAATGCCTTTGATGCGTTTGTCGAAACGTATGCAGGCAAGTACGAAGAAACTAAAGTGCCGTGCTGTGTGGTGTTGGATAATGCTTCCATTCATCGTAGCGGCGTATTCAAAGAAAAGCTGGCGGGCTGGCAACAACGTGGTGTGTGCTTACATTTTCTTCCGCCTTACAGCCCGGAGCTGAACCTGATCGAAATACTCTGGCGTAAAGTTAAGTACGAATGGTTGCCGCTTGATGCCTATCAAAGTTACGGACACTTGAAAAAGTGGGTGTTGGAAATCCTGAGTGACGTCGGTAAAAAATTCCAAATAACTTTTGCGTAACTACTTAACTCCGTTAAAAGCAATGGCCGAAGCATTGGCCTCGCGGGGTGCGGATTTTCAACTGCATTACAGCGGTCGTGCTCCGCAAGAAATGGCCTTTGTCAACGACTTGCGGCGGCATTTGCCCAATCGGTGCCGGTTTTATTTCAGCCAGGCGCAAGCCCCAACCCGGCTGGACGTATCGGCGCTGCTCGGTAACGCATCAGCCGATACCGTCATTTACGTTTGCGGCCCAACCCGCCTGATCGACACCGTGCGCCAAACCGCCCGCCGGTTCGGCATCGCCGAACAGCGGGTGCAATTTGAAAGTTTTATTTAACCGAAGGAGAACAGGATGATAACGCTATACGACATGCCGCTATCCGGCAACTGCCACAAAATCCGATTATTGCTAAGCTTACTGGCGTTGCCCTACCAAGCGCGTCCGGTGGATTTGCTCGGCGGCGAACAGCGCAGCTCGGACTATTTGCAAATCAACCCGTTCGGCCAAGTGCCGGTGCTGGATGACGACGGCCTGATCATCCGCGACAGCCAAGCCATTTTGGTCTATCTGGCCAAACGCTACGGCGGCGAACAATGGTGGCCGGACGATGCCTACCGCTTGGCGCAAATTGCGGCCTGGCTATCGACCGCCGCCAATGAAATTGCCAATGGGCCGGCCTTGTTGCGAGTTCACCATAAATTCGGCCGCGACATCGACATCGCCAGAGCCCAGCAAATCACCGCCAAGGTGCTGGACATTGTCGACCGTCAGTTAGCAAGCCGGGATTGGCTTGTCAGCGACAGCGTGTCGCTTGCCGATTTGGCGATCTATCCCTACTTGGCGCTGGCGCCGGAAGGCGGTATCGACATTGGCGCGTATGCCAATATCGTTGCCTGGTTTCAACGCATCAGCGCCTTGCCCGGTTATGTTCCGATGCCGGGCTTGTGGCAGGCGTAACTCACTCACCCTTCAATAACGGAGAAACATCATGACCGAAGAAATCAAAGCACCCGTCCCGCCCTTTACCGCCGAAACCGCAGCGCAGAAAGTGCGCATGGCCGAAGACGCCTGGAACTCTCGCGATCCTGATCGCGTCGCGCTGGTCTATACCGAAAACACCCTCTGGCGCAACCGCGCCGAATTTCCGCAAGGCCGCGAGCAAGTGCGGCAATTTTTGCAACGCAAATGGGCCAAGGAAGTGGATTACCGCTTAATCAAGGAGCTATGGGCCTTTACCGACAACCGCATCGCCGTGCGTTTTGCTTACGAGTGGCATGACGATTCCGGTCAATGGTTCCGCAGTTACGGCAACGAAAATTGGGAGTTTAACCGGCAAGGCTTCATGCAACGGCGCTTTGCCAGCATCAACGATCTGCCGATCCGGCAGGAACAACGCCTGTTCCACTGGCCGCTAGGCCGCCGCCCCGACGATCACGCCGGTTTGAGCGATTTAGGGTTATGAATAACAGCGCGAAACTGTTGCGTGAAGACGTCGTCAAGTGCTGACCTAAAGCACATATGTCCTCAAAACCCAATACGAGCCATTATTTTTTTCATCGTTCCCGCCCTCCTCGCTCGTCGTTATACACAAGTGTATTTCGGAGCCGTCTTACCGGTATGGACAAAACGGTATACACAGGTTATTAAACGATTGGGATAGGATTACCCTGTCCCGCCTGTTAAGAATGCGGCCAGTTAGACCTTCCAGGTTTTAAAAACCTGGAAGGTCTGCCTAACGCCATATCCAGGACTGCCGGAATAGAGACTTGTGTATAACGGCGAGCGCAGCTTGAACCGCTTCGCGGTTCGGGACGCTGGAGCGTCCCTGACTGGGTTACCACGCAGAGTAAGGGAATCCCATAAGCGAAAATTATTTTTGCGAAATCCTGAGATGAAATACGCGATAAAATCAGTTCGATAGGTTGAGTACCCTCTTTTCGTTACCCGACATTTTGACTAATTGCTTTATCCCTCCATTAAATCGCCAGCCATATCCCCCAGTTTTTTCAACGCCCGTTCCAGCCTATCATTCCAAGGAACGGCGCAACTAAGCCGGATGAAATTGCCGTATTTTTTTTGCGTAGCGGAAAACAGCGGCCCGGGAGCGATGATGATGCCTTCCAGACTCGCGCAGCGATGTAGCTCCATGGCATCGACGCTTTCCGGCAGTTCGACCCACAACGCGAAACCGCCCTCCGGCTGGGTCACCTTAGTGCCCGCAGGAAAAAACAGGCTCACAGCCTTCACCATGCGCGTCACGCTCTGGGCATATTCCTGCCGGACATGTCGCAGGTAGCGGTCATAACCGCCTTGCTCCAGCAAATGGGCAACGATCAGTTGATTTAGCGTCGGCGTGGCCTGATGCAGCATGTATTTGAGATTTTCCACTTTTTTCATGTGACGGCCCGGAACCAGCCAGCCGACGCGCAAGCCCGGCGATAAGGTTTTTGCAAAAGACGAGCAATACAGCACCTCACCTTGTTGGCTCCAAGCCTTGGCGACGGAAGGCCGCCTTAACCCGAAGCCCAAATCACCATACACGTCATCCTCGACCAGCGGAATGCCGTTTTTTTCCAATAATGCCACCAGGGTTTTCTTCCGCTCGTCCGACATGCTGGAACCGAGCGGGTTGTTATAGTTGGAAATCAACAGGCAGGCTTTGATCGGCCACTGTTCGATAGCCATTTGCAGCGCTTCCAGGGAAACGCCCTCGCGCGGATGAGTCGGGATTTCCAGCGCTTCCATGCCGCAGGATTCGATGACCTGCAACAATCCGTAAAATGTCGGCGATTCGATAGCGATTACATCGCCCGGCTTGCAGATCGCCATCAACGCGAGCCGGACCGCATCCCTGGCGCCATGGGTGATGACTATATCGTCGGGATTGACGGCGCAGTTCAACTCGACCATGCGCTTGGCAATCTGGCGGCGAAGCTCCTGATTGCCAAGCAATTCGTCGGTATCGAAACAGCGTTTTTCAAACAGGCGCACCACTTTTTGGGTTGCCTGTTGCAGAACCCGCGTCGGTAAAAATGCAGGTGAAGGTACGGAAGAGCCCAGATTGATCTGGTAAGGATCTTTAGCCGCCAGCAAAATCTGCCGAGTCAGGGACTGGCCCGTCACTCTGGAAGGTATCGCTGACGGATCGGACATATCCGGTTCGGTGATGGCTAGTCGGTGAACGGTGCTGACGTAGTAGCCGGAACGCGCACGCGCCTGGATTCGCCCCTGATCCTCCAGTAGCCGGTAGGCTTCAAGTGCGGTCGACACGCTCACGTTCAATTGTTGGCTTAAACGACGGATGCCCGGCAAGCGCTCGCCTGAACGGTAAACGCCCTGTTCGATATGGGCGAGGATATTCTCCGCTACGGTTTCATAAAGATGTTTCATCGGTTTTAGGTCTCTGCGGGTTGTCTGCCCGGCAAATTTAGCACAGCTGTACCGCTTAGTTATTTAATTTTTTTATATTGTATCGCTCCAGCTCGCTCATCGTATCCATCGTTCCCATGCACTGCGTCACTGACCCGTTAAGTTGAGAAATACGCTGGTTCCCAAGCTCCGGCTTGGGAACCCAGATAACGAAGCTCCAGCTTCGCGAGAAGGGAAGCTGGAGCTTCCCACACCGAATTCCCAAGCTGGAGCTTGGGAACTAGCGCAATTTTTCTATTGTGTCGCTCCCTCTATCGCTCCAGCCCCTCCTCCAAGCGGGACGGGGTTTGCAACCCCGTCCCTAACGTTTTTTCAATATCTAAACTATGTGGTAACACGTAACAGGCGCCAAACGTTTCGAACGGGGCAACATGCCCCGTCCGGCTTTGGGTCGCTCTATCGCTCCAGTCCCTCTCATATCCCTCGTTCCCACGCGCTGCGTGGGAACGCAATGCCGGACGCGCTGCGTCCTATATTTATACGATATGTACTTCTATCTGCTGCCCGTGACTCGCGGCGCAGCGCGCCTTTAACTGCATTCCCACGCAGCGCGTGGGAATGCAGTAAGTATTAGATAAATCCGGTTTATCCATAACAGTTATCCGCTTTATTAAGCAGAACAGATCATTCAAACCGCAATCTGTACCCTAAAAATCATTTTTTCCTGAATCTGTCAGCAATACTGCCTCGCTCGTAAACTATCTTCCGTCAATCCCCCTCATTGATTGACAGCCATAACTCTCCCTGCATCGCGCCATTGATGCAGGGTTTTTTACTCATAACAAGGAGCATTCCATGCCAGTAGTTCAAAAACCAGCCCACGTCAACGGCGATTTTTTTGTGGATTACGAAGAGAAAGTATTCGAGGACGTAAAAGCTCAACCCGGCGAAAAAGCCCTGGTGAAATTCCACACCGTCGCCTTTGAAGGTTCCATCGGCTTCGTGAATCTGTTGCAGGCGACCCGCTTGCAACGCAAAGGCTTTGAAACCTCGATCCTGTTGTACGGGCCGGGCGTAACTCTGGGCATTCAACGCGGCTTTCCGCGCTTGGGCGACGAGGCTTTTCCGGGACACCAGAACTACACCACACAAATCAACAAGTTCATGGCCGAAGGCGGCAAAGTCTATGCCTGCCGGTTCGCGCTGCAAGCCTTGTACGGACACGGCGAACCCAGCCTGATCGAAGGCATCCGTCCGGTCAGCCCGCTGGATGTATTGGACATCGTGCTGATCCATCGCCGCGAGAACGCTTTCATCCTGGACACCTGGACGATGTAAATCATTCGAAACACTAAAAACGGCGGTTTGGTCCACGAAAGACACAAAAAACACGAAATAAACCGCGTACATCTACCGTTAATATTTTCGTGCTTTTTGTGCTTTTCGTGGACCCACTGCTTTTCCCAGAATAATCAGCAACAGGAGTACAGATTGTGACATCGAAAAAAATCGTCAGGGCGGCAGCGGTACAGATTGCACCGGTGTTCGATTCGGCCTTCGGCACCGTCGACAAGGTTTGTCAGGCCATCAGCGACGCAGCCAAGGAAGGCGCGCAATTGGTGGTATTTCCGGAAACCTTTGTGCCGTACTACCCGTATTTTTCGTTCGTGCTGCCGCCGGTCGCGTCCGGCGGCGCGCATCTTAAGCTTTACGAACATGCCGTCGTGGTGCCGGGACCGGTCACCGACGCCGTTGCCGCCCAAGCCCGCTCGCTGGGCGTGGTCGTGGTGCTGGGCGTCAATGAGCGCGACCACGGCAGCCTTTACAACACCCAACTGATTTTCGATGAGACCGGCAGTCTGGTGCTGAAGCGGCGCAAGATCACCCCGACTTTCCATGAACGCATGATCTGGGGCCAAGGCGACGCTTCCGGCCTTAAGGTAGTCGAGACCGGCATCGGCCGCATCGGCGCGCTGGCCTGCTGGGAACATTACAACCCATTGGCCCGTTACGCATTGATGGCTCAGCATGAGGAAATCCATTGCAGCCAGTTTCCCGGCTCCTTGGTCGGGCCGATTTTCGCCGAGCAGATCGAAGTCACCATTCGCCACCACGCCCTGGAATCCGGGTGCTTCGTCATCAACGCGACCGGCTGGTTGAGCGATCAGCAGATCGAATCGGTAACGCCCGATCCCGGCTTGCAAAAAGCCCTGCGCGGCGGTTGTTGCACGGCAATTATCTCGCCCGAAGGCCAGCATCTGGCAGAACCCTTGCGCTCCGGCGAAGGCATGGTCATCGCCGACCTGGATATGTCGCTGATCACCAAACGCAAACGCATGATGGACTCGGTCGGCCACTATGCCCGTCCCGAACTGTTGAGCCTGAGGATCAATGACAGACCTGCGGCACCGATGTTCAGCGAGGAATCGACTGCCGAACTGTCTTTTCCGCCCATCCACAGCAACGAGCAACCCAGCCATGAATAAAGCCGAAGCCATTTCGTCACAGCTGATCACCGAACTGCAATCGTTGGGATTGCGGCTGGAGGACGCCGAATCCGGTATTGGCGTTCGTCGCGGCGGTGCCGGTCCTTCCGACCACAAAGCCGTTACTATCGGCGGCAAGACCATCATGGTGCCGATCGCCACCGCCGGAGCGATCAATTCGCCGTTCGTCGCAGACCACCCGGATACTCAAGGGGGCAGCGTTATTCGTCTTAATGGCAAAAACATAGCTTCCATCGCGTTCCCTCGCCAACCGCGTTTTTACGGTTTGCAAACTGCGGACGGCGTGCCCTACTCCCATATCGCCACGCTGCATGCCGCGGATGTGCTGGCCACCACGGTGTTGCAGTCCTGCATACGCTACAGCAACCGCAAAAAATCCTGCCAGTTTTGCGCGATCGGCCAATCGCTGGACGCAGGCCGCACCATCCTCCGCAAAACGCCGGAGCAATTGGCCGAAGTCGCCCGTGCCGCAGTAGAGTTGGACGGCGTAAAGCACATGGTGATCACCACCGGCACACCCAACCTGACCGATCGCGGGGCCGCGATTCTGTGCGAAAGCGCGCTTGCGGTGAAAGCCGCCGTTGACTTGCCGATTCAGGGCCAATGCGAGCCGCCTGACGATGATGTTTGGTTCAAACGCATGAAAGCCGCGGGCATCGACAGCCTGGGCATGCATCTGGAAGCCGTCACCCCGGAAGTCCGTAACCGCATCATGCCCGGCAAGGCCGGTGTGCCGCTGGAACGTTACATGGATGCTTTCGATGCGGCCGTCTCAGTGTTCGGTCGGGGCGAAGTCAGCACTTACATACTGGCCGGGCTTGGCGATACCGTGGAGGCGATCCTGTCCGTTTCCAAACAGCTGATAGACAAAGGCGTGTATCCGTTCGTGGTGCCTTTCATACCGATTACCGGCACGCCTCTCGCACACTACCCGTCTCCCGATCCGCGTTTCATGCAGGATATTCTGCAACCGTTGGGCGCTATGCTGAAACAAGCCGGACTCCGCTCCGCCGACATGAAAGCGGGCTGCGCCAAATGCGGCGCTTGCTCGGCCCTTTCCAGTTACGAGGCCTGACATGCTGAACGAATCTAGCAACCATTTTGTCCCAACCGAGTACCTGGTCAAATGGGTGACCCAGGACTGGGAACGCGAGCAAATGCTGCGCTTGCGGCAGGCGGTATTTTGCGAGGAGCAAGGCGTTTTTCAGGGCGATGACCGTGATGACATCGACCGGATCGCCACCCCCATTGTCGCTATCGCCTGCGTCGGCGGACTGCCCGATGAAGTGGTCGGAACCGTCCGCATTCACCAGGCCGAACCCGGAATCTGGTGGGGCTCGCGACTGGCGGTGGCGGCCGACTACCGTAAACAGGGCAACCTGGGTGCCGCGCTGATCCGTCTGGCGGTCACCACCGCCCATGCCCAAGACTGCCACACTTTTCTGGCACAGGTGCAAAGCCGCAATGTACCGTTGTTTCGCCGTCTGCACTGGCGTTCGCTACAGGAAATTGAACTGCACGGTCGGCCGCATCATCTGATGCAGGCTGATCTGGGTTTCTATCCGGCCTATGCCGATGGCGCGACCGGTTTTATTGCTACCGGCAGGATTGCCGCATGAGCGATTTAAGCCGACTGACTCAACACATAAAACAAAGCATCGGCCTGGCGCACAAGCGCGACATCGCCGCCGTAGCGGACATGCTTGCCAAGCGAACACCGTTTCATGACAGCGCAGTTCCGCTGGGTGACGACTGCGCCGCCATACCCGACCAGGACGGTTTTTTGTTGTTGGCGACGGAAGGTTTCCTGAACGACTTTGTCGCCGCCCAGCCCTGGTTTGCCGGTTACTGCGGCGTGATGGTCAACGTCAGCGACATTTACGCGATGGGCGGCCGTCCCGTAGCAGTGGTCGATGCGATCTGGAGCGACGGCGAACAAAAAGCCCGGCCGGTACTGGAAGGCATGATTGCCGCCTCCGAAATTTATGGCGTGCCTATCGTCGGCGGGCACAGCAATCTTCGCAACGACCGGCCGCAGCTGTCGGTGGCGATTCTCGGCCGCGCCAACAGACTGCTCAGCAGCTTCGAAGCAAAAGCCGGGCAAAAGCTGCTGGCGGCGGTCGATTTGCGCGGACATTTTCGCGAACCCTATGCCTGGTGGGATGCCAGCACCGATTCGCCGCCCGAAAGATTGCGCGAGGATCTGGAACTATTGCCGCTACTCGCAGAAACCGGGCTGTGCGCCGCCGCAAAAGACATCAGCATGGCCGGCATGATCGGCACAATGCTGATGCTGCTGGAATGCTCCGGCTTGGGCGGTACGATCGACATGGCCTCCATACCCTGCCCGCCCGGCATCCCATTGGAGCGCTGGCTTTGCTGTTTTCCCAGTTACGGCTTCGTGCTGAGCGCGGAAGACGAACATACCGAAGCCATTATTGAACTCTTCTCGCGGCGCGGCATTGCCTGCGCGGTGATCGGCGAAACCGATGCTTCCGGCCGCCTGCGCCTTGCCGATGCGGACAGCGAGGAACTGCTATGGGACTTGCATGCAGAACCGTTGACCGGCTGCAGCATGGAACTCAAGCAGTAGGGTACGCTGCGCGTACCTTCCACATTGATTTTTATGAAGATTACAAAGGTACGCACAGCGTACCCTACTAAGCTAACCGCTTTGCAACTTTTACGGTAAGAGGTATTACCCATGCCTGAAATGCGTTTTCGCGTCCGTTGGCCGGACCAATCCGCCACCCTTTGCTATTCGCCATCGCAGGTGATCAAGGATTTTTTCAATCCGGGCGAAACCTACGAGCTGGAGGATTTTCTCGCCCGTAGCCGTGCAGCCCTGCAAATCGCCAGCGAGCGGGTTCGCCAAAAGTATGGTTACACCTGTTCCAGCGCAATGAGTCAGCTGGCCGAGATTGAAACTATCGCCGCGCGTTTTTCGGACACTGAAAACCCGAAGGTTTTGGTGGAAGCGTTCATAGAGTAACCACATCCAAAACAAGGCCTTATGACCAATACCGTTGACTTAAGCCCTCTCCAGAAGGAGGAGATTGGGTAAAGAAAAATCGAATGTCTCGTTCCCACGTAGCGCGTTGGAACGAGAGCCAAGACGACCCAGGCGCTTATGCTAGTTCCCAAGCTCCAGCTTGGGAATTCAGTGGGGGAAGCTCCAGCTTCCCGTCTCGCGAAGCTGGAGCTTCGTTATCTGGGTTCCCAAGCTGGAGCTTGGGAACCAGCATATCGTCATTTCGCCATAAACGCTGGAATAACCGCCTCGGACATAGGCCGGAATAAGCCTGCCCGGCGTAAGCAAGGGCGGGTGTTTCCGGCGAAACTGTGCGGCAAGCCGGAAACGCCACCTCGCGCTACGCTTGGGCGGCCTTATTCCGGCCTACGTCGAGATGTGTATAACGATGAGCGCAGCGCGTGGGAACGAGAGCAAAAACAGGGTGAGCTTCCGGCCCGGCACTCAGGAATCACAAACCGCCACACAACAACAAAGAGAGAACCCCATGAATAATCAACAAAACAATCCACACCCGCATTATCAAGTCATCATCGTCGGCGGCGGCCAGGCCGGTTTGTCGGTGAGCTATCACCTGCAAAAGCTGGACATCAGCCACATCGTCTTTGAAAAAAACCGGGTCGCCCATTCCTGGCGAAATGATCGCTGGGACAGTTTTTGCCTGGTGACCCCGAACTGGCAATGCCGGTTGCCGGATTTCCCCTATCAAGGCGACGACCCGCAAGGCTTCATGCTCAAGGACCAGATTGTCGAGTATGTCGAAGCTTTTGCCCAAAAGATCAACGCACCGCTGAGCGAAGGCGTGACCGTAATGCGTGTCCGTCGGGGCAATCAAGGCTGGCTTGAGGTAACGACGAGCGCCGGTGAGTTCACCGCCGATCACCTGGTCGTGGCAACCGGCGGCTACGATATTCCGATTATCCCGGATTATGCCCAAAATCTTCCCGACCATATTACCCAGATCCATTCCGTGCAATACCGCAACCCGCAATCCCTTCCTGCCGGTGAGGTGCTGGTCGTGGGCACCGGACAATCCGGCGTACAGCTGATGGAAGACCTGCATTTGGCGGGTCGTAAAGTGCATTTGGCAGTCGGCAACGCCCCCCGTTCGCCGCGCCTGTATCGCGGACGGGAAACGACGGAATGGCTGTACGATCTGGGCTTTTACCGACTGACTTTGGATAATCACCCAATGGGCGATGCGGTTCGTCACAAGACCAACCACTATCTGACCGGGCGTGACGGCGGCCATGAAATCGATCTGCGCAAGTTTGCGCTGGAAGGCGTCAGTCTGTACGGCAGCATGGCCAATATCCAAGGCGCCACGCTGGAATTCAAAGCGGACTTAACCCAAAATCTGGACGAGGCCGACGACGTGTATGTGCGTATACGCAAGGATATTGACCGCTATATTGCGGAGAACGGCATCGATGCGCCGGAGGAACCGCCGTTCAGGAAAGTCTGGGAACCCGAATTCGATCCATTGACTGTGGATGCCGATGCCGCGGGCATCACCTCCATCGTGTGGGCGATCGGTTTTCGGCCGGATTACAGCTGGATAGAGCTACCGGCTTTCGATGTTCAGGGTCATCCGCAATTCCAGCGCGGAATAACCAACGAAGAGGGGCTCTATTTTATCGGTTTGCCCTGGCTCAACACCTGGGGTTCCGGCCGCTTTCTGGGGATCGCCGAGGATGCGCAATACCTGGCGGGGGTGATTCAGGGCAAGATAGAGGCCGCGCAGAGCCAGACCTGCACATCGCGCCGGCCTGCCATGAATTAATTATCCACCACGAAGAACACGAAGCTTATGCTTTCCTTCGTGTCTTCGTGGTGAGTAAAACCAAAAACATTTCACGACCGACTTGTCCCCAATGCCCCGCCGCAACTACTGCCCTGCCCCGCCGTGCAACCGTAACAATGCGCGGCGGTGGCAATGCTTGCCCCATTGAGTATCTGCGGCAACAAATCGCCGATATGAATACGCCCTGCCGCCGCACCGAGCGGCATATCCAGCATCTGGTTAAAGTCGCAATCGTAAACAGTGCCCTGCCAATCGATGCTCACTGTGTTCAGGCACATCAGACGGTCGAGATTGTCCTTTTTGAAGCTGCCGCGCAACAATTCCAGGTAAGCATCGAATCGGCCCTGGCTGACCAGCATGCTGCCGAACCGCTGGATCGGCATGTTGGCGATCGCATACAGGCGGTTAAAAACGATACCGTAATGTTGCTGCAAATGCTGTTTGTAGGCCTGTTCCAGGTTGTGTTGGTCCGGCGGCAATACGGCATCCTGCGGGTTATAAACCAGATTAAGCTGCAACGGACTGTCCTGCCCACCGTAACCCAAGCGGTTCAGGCGTTGCAATGCCGCCAAGCTGTCCTTGAATACGCCTTTGCCACGCTGTTTATCGACGTTTTCCTCAAGATAGCATGGCAGCGAAGCGACGATTTCGACCTGCTGCTCGGCCAGGAATTCCGCCATCCCGGCATAGCGCCGATCTTCCAAGATGGTCAAATTGCAGCGGTCGATGACGCTGATGCCCCGGCTGCGCGCTTGTGTTACCAAATACTGAAAATGCGGATGCATTTCCGGAGCGCCGCCGGTTAAATCCAGGGTATGAATACTTGCAGCTTCGGCAACCGCCAACACCTGTTCCAGCGTTGCCAAGCTCATCAGCTCGGTGCGCTTTGGCCCGGCGTTGACATGGCAATGCACGCAACTCAGGTTGCAGAGATAGCCTAGATTGACTTGCAAAATTTCCAGCGGTTTGCGGAAAATGGCGGGGAAATCGCTGCCTGCCAGTAGCGGTTGGGTATCATGCATCGTTGTTAATCCTTGGAAAACCAAATGTCGCCATAATAGGCCAAAACGTGTCCGCCGCTGTTATCGGTATCGGTCATCAGCGCCACCGCATCGATAGCGCGCAAATCTTCGCCGAACAGTTTTTGCAGGTCGGCGCGGACATTGCGCTTTTCTGTGTACCAGACGTTCAGCACCGCCTCAGGGCCGCGCAGTGCCATCATCATCGCATGATCGCCGCCAAAAGCATTGGGCCAGACCGTGTCTTTGGCGGTGTTGCCCACCCAGACATAATTAATCGCTTTGGTCTGCCAAAACGCCAGCCCGCCTTTGACTACCACATAAATGCGGGCGGCGTAATCGTCGCCGGCCTTGCTTTGTTCATTCAACCCGCTCAAGCGGTCGGCAATGCGCCACGACCAATTCAGGAACGGCGTCTGTTCGAGATTAATGCGTTGCTCCTTAAACAACCCTGAAGCTGCGGCATGGCTGTCGGCTTTCAGCACCTCGATACCGTCCAGGGTTTGCAACCGGTAACGGGTTTCGCCTTTAAAATCTTTGCGCTCCCAGCCGTCGAGCCGGTTGCGGCTGAATTCGCCAAGCATCAGCGTCGGTTCGGCAGCCAAATTCTGTGCCGCTAAAACTGTCAATAATACAATGAACAGCCTTCTCATGCCGATTCCCGACTCAGTCGTTAGTCCTATATTTCAGCCATACCGGCAATAACGACAATACCCCCAGCAGGCTAAAAGCCAACAAGGTTTGCGTTGACAGCAATTGATCCAGGCGCTGAATACTGCCCAGAGATTGGCCCAGATTGGCGAACACGAAACTGCCGGGTATGATGCCGATAAACGTAGTCATCACATAAATCCGCAACGATACCGGTGTAAACGCCGGAGCCAGATTCACCAGCCAGAACGGAAACGCAGGCACCAGCCGTAGAAACAGCAGGTAATTAAAAGCATCGGCCTGAAAGCCGTCGAGCAGTTTTTTCGCGAGCGTGTTACTGCGCAAACGCTGTTCGGCCCAGTCCGACAACAGGTAACGCGCCAGCCAGAACAATGCCGTTGCTCCCAATGTTGCGGAAATCACGATCAACAAAGTGCCCATCCAGCGCCCGAACAGCAAACCCAGCAACAGCGACAACACCGTACCGCCCGGCAGGCTTAATGCGGTGGACAGGCTGTAACCGATGCCGCAAGCGATCAGCATCAACAGGTAATGCCGGTCGGTAAAATCCGCCAATGCCTGCCGATGCTCGCGGATGTTGTCCAGGCTTAACAGTTGCGGGCCGTCGAACAGAAAGAAGGCGGCTACCGCTATCGGCAACAGCCAGATCAGGTACTTTTTGCGCATATTTCCCCCTCAGACGTTTAACGTTGATTGTGAATGGTTTTGTCGGCGATTGACAGCGACTTAAGCCAAAAATCGACGCTTAACCGGCCGCTGCCGCTCAGCAGCAGCGAACTCAACATCAGCAAATACATCAATGGCAGTTTGTAATTGCCGTAGCCCTGATCGGTAATGGCATAGCCTTTCCACAGTTCGGCAAGACTGTGCCATTCGGCGGGCCAGTGTACGGCGGCAATCGCCACCACGGTCAACAGCATTAATGCCACACTGAAAAACCGGGTTGCCAAACCTAAGACCAACGCCACCGGCGCAATAATTTCCAGGCCGGTAGCCAAGGTCCAACTGACATCGGCAGGCAACAGGTTCAGCGGAAACGGAAAGCTCAAGTCGGTAAACCAGTTGTCGCCGTTAAGTTTTTCCAGCCCGGCTTCGCCGAATTCATAGGCCAGCAGCAACCTTGGAAATAGCGGGGCCATGCCTTGCGCGTTGCTGTCGAACCACCGGGACAGCTTGCCGGGACAAGCGCACAGGTTATTAATCTTCGAGGACATAGCGCAAGTAGCGCAGTCATCGGGTAAAGAATAATCTTTCATAGTGGATATGTTTTTAATTTTTCGGCGACACTTCAAAAAATCAATGCAGTCAGCCCTCGGTTTGCAACGCAGACAAAAGCGTGTGTTGCAAACCAAGACCGGAATCCGCAATGCCAATCGCATTGAACAGGGTCATCGGCGGTCAGCGCCTGCTTATTTTTTTTCAGCGCCGGCATTGCCTTTCGTTTTGTCCGCACCGCATTTGCCTTCGCCGCATTTACCCTCTTTTATTTTGCTGGCGCTGTGCTCTCCTGCCTTGTCTTTGGTTTTGTCTGCGCCACATTTAGCTTCGCCCTCCTTCAGTTTTTCGTCGGCTGCCGCCAGCTGTTGCGAGGTGCTGACAGCGGACATCGCAAACGGGTTTTCACCGGCCTGAATGGCGGGAGACATGCTTAACAAAGAAGATGCAATCGCGCCGCCCAAGGTCAAAGTTATAGTTTTTTTGTTCATATTGAATACTCCAAAAGTGATTGATGAATTGCCAGGAGAGTCTTAACAACAAATGCCGTAAAGCCTTCCTACCTTATCAGTCGTAGACTGATCCGCATTCCTTACACACTTTTTTGTGCAATGGCACAGGAAAGAAAACAATCAGCCGCTGGTCGGCGGAGCAACGGTTGATTTGCGCCGATATGGCGAGCTGCCTGAACGACTCGTCAGCCGCAACAGCCCGAATGTTTGCCATGCAACTGAATCGGAGGACAGGCGACGCTGCCATAGGAACAGAATACGCAGCAATCGCCGGTTTTGGGTTTTAGCAGACTATGACAGCCCTGGCATTCGTAGAACCATAGACAGGCATCGGTGGGCATTTGTTCGGTTTTGCTGAAACCGCACTCCGGGCAAACCAGTGTGGATTCCAAAATGACATTGCTCATGGCGCTCCTTAATTTACGGTTTATTGCTTAACCGGCTTTGCAACTCGTCGGTATAACGACGCGCCGCCTTGCGGATAAACCGGCTCTGGGTTTGGAAATTGCGGCAACGGGTACACATCATCACATGCAGCCACACTGAAAAACGCTCGCGCAAACTCAATTCTTTATCCAGCCCCTGGGAAACCAGGGCGGAAATGGCCCGACAGCTACGCATGGTTTTTCTCCTGTTTTGTATTGTTAAACCAGCGTATTTCCAGGCATTCGCGCAACCTGAGCCGCGCCCGGTGCATGGTGACCCAGTAATTGGCATCGCTGAGCCCGGCTTCCCGGCACACTTCGTCGGCGTCCAGGCCGACCAGCTCGCGCAGCATGAACACGTTAGCCATTTTCGGCGGCAGGTTGTTTTGACAGACCTCGTAGATCGTCCAGAATTCCTGCTGCTTTAATGCCGCTTCGGGATCGGCCCAGACTTTAGGGCCGCCGTTCCAGTGGCCGCTGCTCATGAAATAATCGTCTACTTCCGCTTCGCCATCGTCTTCGTCGGTTCGGCCAAAGATCGGGGCGACGGCTTCACGGGCGCTACGCCGCCAATGGTCGGCGATTTTATGCTTAAGAATGCCGATCAGCCAAGTGCGCAGGCCTGCCTTGCCTTCAAATCCCGCTGCCGATTGCCAGGCGGCCAGCAGCGTCTCCTGTACCGCATCGTCGGCCAACTCGCTGTCGCGCAATTGCAGCAGCGCGTAGCGAAACAGCACCGGCCGTTGTGCGGCCAGCGTCTGTTCGGTCAATAAGGTGTCTGTCATCGCTAGGGAACCGATCAACAGCACGAACCGCCGGATGCCGCCGATTCGCCCTGCGGCCCCGGCGTGCAGTCGAACAAGCCGAAGTGACGGGATTGATCGCCCAACACCTGAAAATGTTCGGCATAGCGGCTGGCGGCCAGCATGTCGGCGGTGTTGCCGCACACCCGTAGCGGGCGGCCGGTTTCAAAATAATGATGATCGTCCAGGTCGAAGGCGTGAGGATGTTCCGGGATGCTGCCGAGATAACAGGCCACCTGGCCGTAATCCTCGCAGCGGTCTTCCAGCGGCAGCTTGAAGGCGCGGACGGTGACCGACTGAAACTTGACCATGCCGATTTTGGCGGCAACGTCGGGATCGCCGAGACTGATGGAATTCTGTTTGACGACGCGCACGTCGGGACAATCCAGCGCCTGCAAAATCCGCCGGAAGTCTTCCCAATACAAAGCGCCGCCCAGGCATTCGCCCAGCAAAACCGGGTCTTGGCGCAAGGCGGTCGGGATACGGCGGTCGGCGAAGACATCGGAAAAATACAGTTCGCCGCCCGGCTTCAGCACCCGGAATATTTCCGCCAGCACCCGTGGTTTTTCCGGCGACAGGTTGATCACGCAATTGGAGACCACCACGTCGATGCTGTTGTCGTCGATTCCGATAGCCGCCAGGTTTTCGATATGGCCGTGCAGGAATTCGACATTGGCGTAGCCGAAGCGCTCGGCATGCCAGTCGCGGTGCCGCACCGCGACTTCCAGTTGCTCCGGCGTCATATCGACGCCGATCACCCGACCGGTAGGACCGACCAGTTTCGACAACAAATAGCAGTCGCGCCCCGAACCGCAGCCCAAATCCAGCACGGTCTTGCCGGTTAACACCGGCGGCAGCGGCGAGCCGCAGCCGTAAAAGCGTTCCAGCACTTCCGGGTGCAGTCCGGCCAGCAAGGCTTTCAAGTAACCGGGCATTGCGTCGATGCTGCAACAGGCGCTGGTTTTCAGGTCGTTACTGGATTGCAGTACCTGGCCGTAATAATGGCGGACGGATTCGTTGATTTCGATGCTGGTGGTCGTCATATTATTATTCTCTCGTATTTCAGGTTAAAAACGGGTACTAACGGCGTAAATAACGGCTGAGCATAATGCCGCGCAGGGTAGCGTTAGCAGCCAGGATAATGCAATCGAGGCGATTATATCGTTATTTGCCTTGCCGCCGGTCAGGCCGATACCGAACAAGGCGCCGACCGAAACATGGGTAGTGGATACCGGCATGCCGAGTTTACTGGCAAAAATCACCAGTAATGCGGTAGTCAGATTGGCTGATAGACCTTGGACCGGGGTAATCGGGGTGATTTTATGGCTCATGGTTTCCGCTACCCGCCGGGCGTTGAATAGTCCGCCCAACAGCATCGCCATAGCAATCACCACAATTATCCATTGCAAACTAAAACCGGGCGCGAGCAACAATAATGCCGCCATTTTAGGCGTGTCGTTGAGGCCGCGGGCAAAACATACCGCCCCGGCACTGCAAAAATGCAGGCTGTCGAGTATGCGCCGAGCGTCAAAACCCAATACGACGCCAAGGACACGCTCGGCGCAAGCCGTTTGCGGGGCTATGATGAGTGTGGACGATGAATCAACCGATAATGCCATTGCTGCATTGGAGGAATCTACAAGCACAAGGCTGTCAGGTTCCTCCACGCATAAGCATAAGGGTTGGTTAAACACAGACAGTTTATGTTGAAGCCGATACAGCAGCGCCGCCAGCAACAGCGCGACAAGCGGACTTAATAGCAGAGGTAAGACGAAATTGTTTAGCAACGGCGCAGGATTCATCTCGCCCGCTGTTGCCAACAGCGTGCTGCCCACCATCGCACCCAACAAGGCGTGCGTGGTTGAAATTGGGAAACCGAAGCGGGTCGCCAGAATCACTGTCATCCCCGCGCCACCGGCTACCGCAATCATGAACGGCAGCGATTGAATCAGCTCATCAGGCGCCAGGCCTTTGCCGGAAAATTTGACCATCAGGGTTTGCGCCAGAAACACTGCGCAAATCGAACCGGCCAGCGTCGTCAGCGTTGCCCAACTTAAAGCCAGCCGGTAATTCGCCGTGCCGCTGCCGAATAAGGTCGCGACACCTTTAAAGTTGTCGTTGGCGCCGTTGGCATAGGCCAGAAAACACACGGTAATGAATAAGACGCTTGTAATCATTGCAGTTCTCCTTTGTCGGTCTACGATATTACTCGTAAGTCGTCAGGAGAACGATAAACCTTACAAAAAATATTCAGGCCGTGGGGCAATAATAGGCGTAATGGTTAATTAAAAACTGATGTTACGCACTGCCGATTACAGCTGCGAAAAAGATAGACCACAGAGGAGTATCCGCCGTAGGGCGTGCCGTGCGCGCCTTGGTGTCTAAGGCGCGCACGGCACGCCCTACTCACTGTCGGCTCATCTGTACGACCATTCAATTAGGACACGTTATCTATTACCAAACCACCTTTTTGCGTAATGCGTAACATCAATTAATAAGACGGCGGAAGAATCGGCTCGATGCCCTCAAACTCCGCCTCAGGATGATGTTTTATTACCAATTTCCTGACGGCCTCTATGCGGTCCTTGGGAATATCAATCAGAACCAGAAGTTCGCCCTTTTCGATGGCCTCTTCAAACTGTTTTAACCTTGAATTGCCCGAATTCATTCCCGCCAACCCCCCCATCAGAGAGCCGATGGTTGCACTTGCCATAATGATCCCCAAAAGCGGCCCGCCCGCGATGGCAAACCCCGCAAACCGCAAACCAATTAAGCCGGCCAACAATCCCGTGGAGCCGCCTAATGCAACGCCTCGTTCAACTGCGGGCAGAAAGTCGGTTTTTATCGAGATCCCGGCTTCGGGCAGTCCTTCAAGCGGCGTGTCCCTTTTCGCCAGGATATGAATATGGCGCTCTTCTATGCCCTCAGCCTGAAGCTCTTCGACGATTTTATGGGTGATTGCAATATTGGGGACTAAAAAATAGATTCTTCTCATGGCGTTCTCCTCTTTTGATGATATTCACATTGACGATGAAGTCCAATGAGAGGTTACGTTAATTTGTCGACTATGGATTTTCGGGTAAACCGATACAAGCATAATAGATTGATTTCATTGCGTTTCAATAAGTTAAACTACGTATTTGCTTCGACTCATTGATAGTATATTCTCAGTATCCCGCTACCGCTCTCGATCTAATCATTTTTGCCGACTTCATAATATTGCTTAATAGAACGCTTGAGGAGGGTAGCCTTGAAATCGATAACCGGCTTGTTTATGACCCGATGGTTTTTTGTTTTCGTCTGGCTATCAACCTTTGGCTTGTGCTCGATTACGTTCGCCGGAACAACACCCGCTTTGCCGACCAAAGCCGATGAGTCTGCCGATATTGAGGTGTTCGTGCAACAAGGTTGCCCGCACTGCGCTGACGCGGAGGCTTTTTTACAGGCTCTCAAACACGAACAGCCCACGCTTAGCGTCATTATTCATGACGTCATTCAGGAACCCTCCGTACTGGAACGATTACAGATCCTCGCCAGGAATCAGGGCATAAAGGCAATAAGAGTGCCTGCTTTTCAGGTGGGCGGGCAGTTAATCTTCGGTTATTCAAAGGAAGCAGGCACCGATCAGCTTATCCGTAACGCGCTCACTAAAGTCCAAACACCCAAAATCCAGGACAGTTCGGGCAGTTGCGAAATACAGGGAGCCTTGCCCTGTGAGGCGGCGCAACACATCGTTTTTCTCGGTCACAGCCTGTCGTTGGACGAACTGGGTTTACCCCTGTTCACGCTGGCAATGGGCCTGCTGGACGGCTTCAATCCCTGCTCACTCTGGGTATTAATGCTGATGATCTCGTTGCTCACGTCGATGAATGACCGGATACGGATGTTCGCCATCGCCGGTACCTTCGTCGCCGTGGAAGGCCTGGTTTATTTCATTTTCATGGCGGCCTGGCTCAACCTGTTCCTGCTGATCGGTCTGTCCCGGCTTTCGGAAATCATCATTGCCGCCATCGCCTTGCTGGCCGGACTGGTTAATCTCAAGGATTTCCGGTTTTACGGCCAAGGCATGTCATTATCGATTCCGGATACTGCCAAACCCGGTATTTATACCCGTATTCGGCAAATTCTCCAGGCAAGGAACCTTGGAGGCGCGCTGATCGGGGCGGTACTGCTGGCTATTTTGGTACAGATTGTCGAATTCATGTGTACCTCCGGTTTTCCGGCGCTGTACACGCGGATTCTGACGCTGAAACAGCTAAGCTCGATGAGCTATTACGGCTATTTGCTGCTGTACAACTTGGCCTATATGTTCGATGACATTATTATTTTAGCCATTGGCATCATCACGCTGAGTCAACGACGGCTTCAGGAAAAGGAAGGCCGCTGGCTCAAATTAATCAGCGGCTTGACGATGATGGGAATTGGCCTGTATTTACTATTAAAACCTGTCTGACACATTTCATAGAGCGAGGCCGACCCTTGAACAGTAACTCGATAATCCCCCACTGGGAACATTTTGAACACGATGCGGACATCGGCATACGCGGCATTGCGCCCACGCTTGAGCAGGCCTTCGAACAAGCCGCGGTCGCCATGACGGCGGTGGTCACCCCGCTTGAGCTGGTTTCGGCATCGAAAGTCGTCTGCATTTATTGCGAAGCGCCCGACAACGAACTGCTCTTAGTCAGCTGGCTCAATGAGCTGATTTATGAAATGTCTGCACACGGCTTGCTGTTCAATCGCTATGAGGTCGTTATCGATAACGGCACATTATCGGCAACCGCCTTTGGCGAAGCCGTTGACCGGCAAAAACACCAACCCGCCGTGGAAATCAAGGGCGCTACGTTTACCGAGCTGCGTGTCTATCAACAAGCCGATGACGCGTGGGTTGCCCAATGCGTTGTCGACGTTTAAATACAGAAAGCGTTTCGACCTTAATACAGAGATTTGTCCACGAAAAACACGAAAAGCACGAAAAAAAGCAACACTTAATCGGTCCGGGCATGTTGCCTCGTCCGAAAATGAAATAATTTGAACAACCGTTTGTAGCGGGAGTGCAAGCTTTGCTTGCGTTTGCAGGCGAAGCCTGCACTCCGGCTATTGGCAACTTGCTCACGTTATTTCGCGCGCCTCTTAGGCATCGCAGAAACGATAGGAGCGAGGTTGCAATCCTCGCCCCGCTTGAATTTACATGCTTTTCGTGTTTTTTCGTGGACCCATTGCTGTTTTTAAATTACAGGAGAGAATCAATGGATACCCGTCAATTCATACAACGCGACGAAACCTGCTGGGAAATAAAACCTTACGGGAACATGCGCGTTCCGGCGATTATTTATGCCGACGCACAATTGCTGGAGGATATGGACCAGAAAGTTTACGACCAACTCACCAATGTCGCGACCTTGCCGGGTATTGTTGAGGCCGCCTATGCGATGCCTGACGCGCACTGGGGTTACGGTTTTCCGATCGGCGGCGTCGCCGCTTTCGATCCTGAACAAGGCGGAGTGGTCTCGGCAGGCGGCGTCGGTTTCGATATTTCCTGCGGCGTCCGCACTTTGCATACCGGCCTTAATATCGCCGAGTTGCAGCCGCACAAACAGGCGCTGGCCGATGCGTTATGCCGCACCGTTCCAGCCGGTGTCGGCAGCCGGGGCAAGATACACTTGAATCATGATCGCATGCACGGCATGTTAACAGGCGGCGCAAAATGGGCGCTCGAACAGGGTTATGGCGAAGCGCAGGATCTGGATCGCATTGAAGAACACGGCTGCATGGCCGGTGCTGAAGCACACTATGTTTCTCCCCGAGCCAGGGAACGGCAAAAAGATGAAATGGGCACTCTGGGTTCCGGCAATCATTATCTGGAAGTGCAGCGGGTCGCGGAGATTTTCGACCCGGTTGTCGCCAAGATCTTCGGCTTGCATATCGATGATGTGGTTATCACTATTCATTGCGGCTCCCGAGGTCTGGGCCACCAGATCGGCACCGAATTCCTGAAAGAAATGGCGATGTCGGCGGCCCAGTACCGGATCGTGTTGCCGGACCGCGAACTGGCCTGTGCGCCGTTAAACTCACCGTTAGGAAAAAAATACCTGGGCGCAATGCGGGCGGGCATCAACTGCGCACTGGCCAATCGCCAGATTATCACTCATTTGACCCGTCAGGCTGTCGCGACGGTGTTTCCCGGCATCCATCTCGGCCTGCTCTACGATGTCTCGCACAACACCTGCAAGCTGGAACATCACATGATTGACGGGCAAAAGAAAGCCCTGTACGTACACCGGAAAGGCGCAACCCGCGCTTTTGGCCCCGGTCATCCCGATTTGCCGGACGTATTCAAAAAGACCGGCCAGCCGGTGCTGATCGGCGGTTCCATGGGTACCAGTTCTTATGTGCTGTGCGGCACCCAAGAGAGCGAACAGCGAGCATTCAGCTCGGCCTGTCATGGCGCAGGGCGGGCGATGAGTCGCACCCAAGCCAGCAAGCAATGGCAAGGCAGAACGCTGGTCGAAGAACTGGCCGAGCGAGGCATCATTATCCGCAGCCCATCGATGCGCGGTGTCGCCGAAGAAGCGCCCTCGGCTTATAAAGATGTCAGTGCGGTGGTGGATATTGCCGACCGGGCCGGATTAGCTCGAAAAGTCGCCAAACTGGAGCCGGTGATTTGTGTCAAAGGCTAAAGGCTCAAGACGAAAGATTAAAGCAGTACCCAGCTTTAAGCGCATAAGCACCTACGCAGCTCGTCATCCCGGCAGGGATTGCCGGGATCCAGTAGCCATGGATGGCAAACTTCGAGCTATCCATGAGCATAGACAGCGGCATCCCCTGTCTGAATCCGGGCTGAGTATAAGCCAGTGATTTCCATCGGTACCAGCGGCTGGAGCTACCAACACTGGCAAGACCGTTTTTACAGCGGCGTCGCCCAAAAAAACTGGCTTAAATTCTACGCAGAACGCTTTTCTGCGGTGGAAGTTAACGGCACTTTTTATCGCCTGCAAAGCCCCGCCACTTTTAAAAAATGGTTTGACGAAACCCCGCCAACATTCAAGTTCGTAATCAAAGCCAATCGCTACTTAACGCATAACAAAAAACTGCTTGATCCCAAGCCGTCGGTACTAATCGAGAAAACCCATGCCGAAGCGCTGGGCGAAAAACTAGCCGTAGTGTTATGGCAGCTGCCCGGCCTGTTAAAAAAGGATTTGTCCCGGCTGCAAGGCTTTATCGACGCCCTGCAACAATGGCCTGAAACGCGCCACAGCATAGAATTCCGGCACCCATCCTGGTTCGATGATGAAACAGCGGATTGCCTGGCTCAAGCCAATATTGCCGTTTGCCTGTCGGACGCCGAAGCATGGCCGATGTGGGATCGCGTCACCTCAAACCTGGTTTATATCCGCCTGCATGGACACGCATGGACTTACACCTCATCCTACAGCAAACCTGAACTGGCCTATTGGGCCGAGCGCATCGCCCAATGGAATAAACAGGGTAAGGACGTGCATGTTTATTTCGACAATGACGCCGAATGCGCCGCGCCTTTTAATGCCTTGGCTTTGCGGGCGTTGGTGGACGCTTCATAGATCAGCAGGCTAGCCAGACAAGTTTTGTCGATCATTCGTAGGGCGTGCTGCGCGCGCCTTAGCCCTATCCGATTTTCATGAACAAAAAACCGCAGCAGGCAGCAATAGACGATCAGGTTTACCCGAAAGTTCAATAAATCCGAAATGTCGATAAAATGCAGCGGCTGAATCATCCTTCGCATCAACGATGATACCAACCACCGCTAAAGTATCTCTTGCCCGTCTTACCTTTTGGCAAGCATCGGCCAACAAAATTGAACCCAGCCCTTTGCCTTGAAAGGCTTGATCGACAGCTAAACGACCTATTAAAGCCACCGGCACAGGGTATCGCGGCAGTTTATGCGCCAGTTTTTCGGGTAAATCAGAGCAATTGACACTGCCTGCACTTAACGTGAAAAACCCGGCCAAGCAGCCTGAATCATCCGCAGGCGTAGCAACAAAGACTCTTGCAAGATCACGCTTTACATCCTGTGAAGCATAGCGACGAATATAATCATCAAGTGCGGATTGTCCGCAACTAAACGACTTTGTATCGATCTTGCCATCGTGAGCCCGGATTATATAGGCCGTCAACGCTCAACCTGATCACTATGGCGATCGAATGCGCGGCTTAAAGCCGCATTGGCTTGTGCAGGTTTATCGAGAGCGGCAAGAAAAGCTTCAAAATCTGCCGGATCTAAAGTGATCGATTCATGCGCCTGAATCACTTGTTCCGCTGAAGCCAAAGCATGAGAAAGTATAAATTCTGAAACGCTGACATGCGCATAGGCGGCAGCCTTATTAAGCATTTGTCTGGCGTGATTATCGCATCGTATGTTGAGACGATTTTCTTTTACGGTTGTTGCACTCATTGGGAATCTCCTAAACCAATTAGGATTAATTGTGCGCCGTTTGTACGGACATTGCAATATCCATATCAAGTAGTCTCGAATATTTTCCCGTTAAGCACTGTAGGACGGATTCGCCGCCAGGCAATCCGCCACAACTTCGACAGATTGTTATCGGCGTTGCGTGAGTATGGCGGTTTGCTGGCGCGAAACCGCCTTACAGATTTATAACCGCGCTCCGGTTGAGTGCCATGTTAGGCATTTAATTTTACTCTGACCCCAGTTATTTCTCTGACCCCAGTTATTTCAGCCTATGGCCCGTTTAGTTGACCAGTGTATGGCCGCGCTGACGCATACAGGTTTTGAATGATCGTTTAAAGTCTTCGTTGGCTTCATAACCTTTCCACACGCCAGCGGGAATGGCCAAAATAGCACCACCCGCGGCACCTGTGGCAGCACTGCCCGCTATAGCGCCAACAGCTGCGCCGCCAGCTGCACCCGTAACAGCACCAACACCTGCACCCATACCGATTTCTTTGGTGATATCCGATGCTCGATCTGCCAGTGTCTTGCACTCCAGCATGTCGCGCTGAGCGGTTTCCGGATGTTGGTCCATGCGCGGATCGACAATCGGACGCCAGCCACTCATCGATGCGCACCCTGTGGCTAATACAGAAAGCACCAACAGTGTTAATAAACTATTTTTTTTCATTTTTTTTCCCAAAAAAGGCAATCATTTGAATTAATACAATAAACTTGCTCATAAGCTTTGACCCTGGATACTTGAAGCCAACTGGCTATTTCCTAAGCAATTATGGTTGGCTACGATTATCCCTGTATGAAATGAATGGGGGCTTAACAGAGTTTCAGCACGTTGTGCTGTATGGCGGATTCGCCGCAGGCAATCCGCCA
This sequence comes from Methylobacter tundripaludum SV96, assembly GCF_000190755.2. Classification (GTDB taxonomy): domain Bacteria; phylum Pseudomonadota; class Gammaproteobacteria; order Methylococcales; family Methylomonadaceae; genus Methylobacter_A; species Methylobacter_A tundripaludum. The sequence continues at coordinate 1,146,344 of NZ_JH109153.1, forward strand.
CAATTTCGACTGGTTGTCATCAGCGTTGTGCGAATGTGGCGGTTTGCTAGCGCGAAACCGCCTTACAGCTTTAAGCTTTGTAGGGTACGCTGTGCGTACCTTTATTTTTTGTGGTGATTGAAGTAATGGTACGCACAGCGTACCCTACCGGGCTTCTGAATCAATAGGTGGGCTCCCAACAATTTGTTGCTCATTATTAACGTCACTCACTTTGCACTTCCCCTTCCATAATTAAAAATGGCTCTAACGTAAAGCTAACCGGGCGCGGCCCGGAAGGCTGAAAAAATAAAACCGCATTGTAACCGCGCTCCGGTTGAGCGCCATGTTATGCGATTTCATAAGTTACTGGCCTCTGTCCATAGCCGCTCTTTGCCTACCAGACTATACCAACCCTCAAATTGAGAGCGGTACTGCTCAAAAGGCTCGGATAGCTTTTGGCGGGGATCTTCGCTGAGAGAGTACGCCATACCCTCCATAAACCATTTGGGTTCACGCCACGCTTGTATCATGCCAAGTTTCTCATTCTGAAGGTGGTGAATCATTTCATGGCGAACATAGTACGGTTTCCATGCGCGAGGGCTGATGACAATACCAAATGTGCCTACATTCACGCCCGCACGTTGCCCCATTTCAAAGAATTGAGAACAGGTGTCAGAACTGCAGAAAATGACGCGGGGTTTATTCTCAATCGATCCAACAGATAAATCGACAAAATGCAAAGCCTCATCGTACAGCTTGGCAGCTTCCTGATATCGGGACACATCATCTGTACACAATGTGTCATTGATGCAGGAAACCCCAGTCAGTTCAAGTGCAACCACTCGAACAGGCTTAAAGAATGCCCAGGCAGCGACAGGAGCGCAAAATATGCCGACAAGCAATAGACGTTTCAACATACGAACCTCCTAAGATGCATAACGTTAAGTTGAGGGGCTGACGCGGGCTGCTTCGCGGCAGTCCCGCTCGAACGTTAGGTTAGGCTCTGGAATCAGAAGGTTTGCGCCCAAGGACAAGCAGCGTGCGCACTGGAATGCGGAACCCTCCGTCGCTGTCCCGTGTAATTTCGAGTTCCGACAGCCACTCCGGCAAGACGGATGCTAATCGATCTTGAATGGCTTGCAATGCTTCAGCGCCAGAATCGCCCAGTTCACACCAACGCTTGACCGTCAGGCCGCCGGGAACCTCCCAGCAGCGGTTTTCGCACGCTTCCACTTTCAGCCCATTCGCCGCGAAAAGCTCCCGCCAGTACATTGCTGTGTAAGAACGTACGTGCGTCGGGTCATGGAGCACTTCGATCTCGTGATTGAGGGCGTCGAGAGTAGGGTTCTCATCACCTTCCATATCGATAATTGCTACGTAGCCACCCGGCTTCGCCAGGCGGGTCATTTCAGTCATGGCTTTGGGAAGATCGGAGAAATGGTGCGCTGCCAACCGGCAAACGACTAAATCGAACGACGCAGATGCCAACGGGATCGACTCCGCAAACGCCTCAACTGTTTCGACGGCCACGTCGCGTTCTGCCGCCAGACGCTGCACCTGCGCGAGCATGTTCGGCGCTGGATCGACCGCGACGATCCGCGAGGCGATGCCCGCGAACCCAAGACCCGAGTGCCCCGCACCGCAGGCTAAGTCGCAAACCGAATCGACGCGCGGCAGGAGTGTGTGCAGGCGGTCGAGGGTAGGGCTACCCGTATGAACTTCGCTGCTGGCGTAGCCGCCAGCGATTGCATTGAAACGCTTTGAGGAAGATGAGTTCATATTCTATTTTCTCTTGTGGCCTAACGTAAAGCTAAGCGGGCTGTGCGCTTTTTGCGCAGTTCCGCTTGAGCGTTGAGTTAGACGGGGTTGTAATTTGTTGAGGTTCGTACCTCACCCTAACATACCGCGCTTTTTTATCGGTAAATATGAATTGAAAAAATATATGACACCTTCTCCATATTTAATATCTCTATACTTAATTTGCTGCTCTTCTATATAAGGATATAATGTACCAACAATATCATACGCATACTTCCCGAAAAAAGTTACTGCGACTTCATTGCTGCACAATTTTGAAGTGGCGCATATATATAATCCATCATAAAAATCTAAAATATTATTTAAATGGTGTTTATATGTATTATTTATTGTTTTAGATAAAAATTTATTATAGTTACCGTATCCATCTTTATTTAAAAGATAAACTTTTTTATCTATTTTTTCAAAAAGTTGTTCAATATATTGTTTTGATTTTGTGTTTTGTTCATTATCAAATTTATCAACAAATACCAAAGTCTCCTTTACTCGTTCAGCATTAATGTTGCTATTGTATTGGAATAATGCATATCCAGCACCAATAAAGGTTCCTAATATAGTCAACCATGCAATTAACAACTCCGACCATTTTTTCAAATTATCTATATTCATTGTGCTACAACACTGCCAATTGTATTTTTTGTTTTTATACCTGAGCACCAATCTGGCGGTGGATTATAATTGCATAGATTAACCCTAAGATTTAAATTATTAGGTTCATTTTTACCGCTAACACCTCCAATATTGAGACTAGTTTTATTCTTGTCGCCTATGGCAGCATTTGTCACTGCACCATTGACAGTGGTTTTTGATTCTATATTTTTAATTTCAACCCCTTCTGCAAAACTATCTGAAAAGTTAATAATCAATAAGAAACAATAAAGATAAAATTTAGTTTTATTAATATTCATTTTTCTCCTCGTTGCAGACCTGGCGCCATCGAATCAACAATCAATGAGGGAGCAGACTCCAATGATTGAACGTCTAACGTAGAGCTAACCGGGCGCGGCACGGAAAGCTGAAAAAATAAAACCGTAGTATAACCGCGCTCCGGTTGAGCGCCGGGTTAGGCCGACAAGCAGAACTACCGCAGCCCAAACCGAGACCAACCCAAAAGCTTAAAAATTATGCCGATAACCGATAAAAACACCGACTTTGCGGCTTGCATCATGTGCGGCAAACCAACCGGGATAAAAGCATAACAGCCCCGGTCCGCGCATGACGCAAACGCATGAAACTACGCAGCCCGAACCGCTCATACGAACGCCATTGCAAACACCAGCGACCTTCAAATAAGCAACCATTACAAAACATCAAACTAAAAGCGCCTAACGTTAAATTGAGGGGCAGGCCGCTTCTGGCCTGACCCTCTCGAATGCAGGGTTAGAGCGCATACTCAAAGCACTACGAATGAATGCTTGCCATATTTCGTTTGGCACCCAAACCTCCTGCATTGGATGGACTGAAGCTTCCTCACTCTCTGTCATGCACAACCTCCGATAGAGATAGATGAAAGCAGACACTCGCATATTCTTTGCACAATGTACCCAGATTTTACGACCCTCGAAGGCCTTGAGCGTGCCGAAGAACTGCACTAATTGATGAAGCTCAGGTCGTTCCCATTCCACAGGAATATGAATGTAGGCAATTCCTTGCCGTGTAATGAACTCAGCCTCACCGGGCAAGGCGTTTGATGCCGTTGGAAGAGCCAGGTTGATAACCGCCTCGATTCCGAGCGCAGGCAGGCACGAAATATCCTTCTCAGACAGTTGGCCGGAAGTCCAAAGCCAGTCAAATACTTGATGAGTGTTTTCAGCGTCCATGCGTATGCGCTCTAACGTAAAGCTAACCGGCGCTGCGCGGCTTTATCGCGCAAGCGTCCAGCGACCAAAGGGAGCGAGGTTGAGCGCCGGGTTGGGCCAGTGCTGCGGTTGCGGATATCGTTGTGCAAAAGAAAGTGCATAGCTATTTTGCTTTCGTGACGGTAAGAGACTGAATGGTATTTTCGTGTCCTCTGTGGCCACCCCCGTTGGCTGACATAACCCAGTTTTGCTTTTCGTAAAAAGTGAGGTGGACTCTTTCTATACCGGCAATATCAAGAGACTGTTTTGCCAACTCCTCAATCCGCTGAATATCACTTGGCTCAACAATTTCATAGAAGGTAAACGAAGGGACGCAGCCAGGGGCGACGTAATAGATTTTTCCCTGTTTAGTTTTGTCCGCTGATCTGTCGGCTAGAACGGGGTAATTTTTCATTATGTGTTGAGCGATGGTCTCAGCAAGCGCATATTGATCGCCGCCAGGAACGCCAAAATGGCAAATAAAAGATCCATTAGTTCGTTCACAACCAGTAAGTACTGCTCCCAGTAAGACAATCAGAAAGTAGGTAAGACGCATAGGTTTCAAGAGGCCCAACGTTTCGAGTTAAGCACCGCTTCTCCGTGAGCTTTGAAGTCTCACGGTTTTTTGGTCATCTTAACCCTCTTTAAAAAAATCAAGCCCAGATGAAGCGTGTGCTTGAACGAGGCGTTAGGCCACGCGACTGGACAATCTCTGATACACAAAAAGCCGCCAAGATTTGCAAAACACCGGCTTGTTTAGCGAAGCAGACGCGGTGTATCAACTTCAGTTATACACCGCGTCTGCTTCGCTAAACTAATAGCATTTTTTGCGGAGATTGGCAAATTTTTGTTTAAAATCAACACGATTTTCCAATCGTGGGGCTTAACGTGGAGCTAAGGGGCTGCGCCGCTTTTGCGCAGTCCCGCTTGAGCGTAGGGTTAGCCATACTTACCTCAAGCCTCTATCAGACAGCCACTTCTCAATATGCTGAGGCATGGTGTTGTCAATGTCAGTCGTATCAAAGGGTTTGTATAGCTTCCCTGTTAAATCTGTTTGTAATGACTTCAGTGTCTTGTCTTTTAAAAGGAGGACATTCTTCCCCATGCCGAGCATATAGCCAACCTCAAGTGATACATTCGGATTGAAGTCATCTTCTGTAATGCGGTCATAAACGGCGACTCCAAAGTCACAAGCGTGCATGTATGTTTTGATGTTTGGAAACAAATCATCCATGTACTCTTTGTCATCAGCTCGCAAAGCAGTGATGCCGTGCTTTTTTAAGGTGTCCTTAATACAGTCCACGATTGCCTGATGAGGTTTGGTGTTGCCAAACTGCATAATGATGAAAGCAGTTTTGATACCGATTGGGTAGTCGGCTCTGAATTTCTCAAGCCCAGATGCTATTTCAGGCATAGAGACAGCCTCACTAGAAATATTCTTGTTCGGTTTTTGCTGTGATTGAAGTGCCGTATTGACATACTGCTCAACGATAGATTGGATGTAGTCTTCTAACTCAGGCAGTGCCACGTTCAACGGACAGGAAAATGCCCACGCCACTTCGCCAACCTCGATTCGGACTTGATGAACAAGGCTCTGAAGTTCAAGCCGGCCATGCGCTGACAAGTTACGATAATTGAGCGAATTTCCGCCTGGGGCATCAGCAAAGACAAAATGAAAGCTTGCCGTATCTTTTGCAACAAACAGAAAGGTGCATTGTTGAACTTTTAATAGGGATGCAGGAACCTGCAACGCAAGCGCATATGCTCTGACTTTTTCGCCGAAGCTCTTAACGATTTCATTGGCCGTTTTCTTCTCATCTTCCGGTAAGTCCCCTCCGATACTCGCCATACCACCAGATGTTATAAATTGGATTGCTGACACAGAACCTCGCTTGTATGGCTAACGTAGAGCTAACCGGGCGCGGCACGGAAAGCTGAAAAAATAAAACCGCATTGTAACCGCGCTCCGGTTGAGCGCCATGTTAGGCTCAAGTAACACACCGTAGCCCAAAACGGCACAGACAAAAGCGCTAAAACTATACGCCAACCTTTGCCAAAACACTGAGTTCGCGGCTTGCGTCGTGCGCGGCACGTTAAAAACAGATAAAAACCCAAAAGCCAAACCGCGCATGACGCAAACGCATCGCTGACAATAGACGAACCGCTCACAAACGAAACCTTACCGCAACCATTGACGTAAGCAGGACAAAGCCAACACATTCATTCCAGAATGCCTAACGTGAAGTTAACCGGCTGCGCGCTTTTGCGCAGTCCGGGTTGAACGCAGGGTTAGGGTGCAAGCGCCTCATGGAGAGCCAGGAATAACACGGAGCGCCATATATGAGGCAACAATCAAAACGAACAACACTAAGAAGAGAACCAGGAATCCGCTGCCCTTGATTGTGAAATTGATGCCTGGAATTTTTAGGATAGCTTGCGACAAAGACTTTGCCTGAAACAGCGCCTTCAAGGACGCAAGCAGTAAAACTACAATCGCCGCTAATACCAAGGCTCCGAACACAACTAGCGCGGCCTCCAGTGGAACAACTGCCAACGCATACTCGGATTTCATGGAGTTTCTCCTTGCGGCCTAACGTTAAGTAGACACCTTTTAAGGTGTATATTAAATTTAAATTGCCAGAGTACAGCGGTGTATAACGCCACCCCGAAAATCCGTTAGGCCAGATGCTATAACAATAGCAATATTGATAGCAACCTTTATTATGCAAAATGAAAATACACCGCAATAGAATGCAGGGATCGGATTCTAAGTTTTGCATAACCAATCTTGTATTCTTAAGAACTCACGTTTGTAAGGGATCTGCCATCGGGCGATTCGGTAACTCCTCAAGCCATTCCCGGCTCTTGCGCCTTTTGACCAGGACGATAGCCGGAATAGACATAAACGGGAATATCAATGTCCATTAAACAGCTCTCTATCAACGGCCATACGTCATCCCAGTCCAAATCGCCCGATCCGGTTGCCAGTTTCGGTATGGCAATTGAGGTGATTTTCTCTTTTAAGATAATACTAACTAAGGCATCTAAAGCATGCTTGATATTACTGAGTGTCGCTTTGCCAAGACGATAATCATGGCTATCAATGGCATCCTGAACAATCAGGTTAACAATACGAATATTATTTGTTCCGACCCAGAGCCAAGCTTCGCCGGGCCGGGTATTGTGTTGATGGCACCAGCGATTGAAATCTTTGCACATCTCGGGATATCGATTGCGCAGAGCTAGCGCCAGTCCTTTATCCATCGGATCGTTAATGCCCACTCCCTGAACGATGGCGTTGGCTTTGCTTAGTAAAATATCACCTTCAACCTTGTAAATCATAGCGTTCTCCTTTTACAGTTTTATTGAACATGCAATTTCGTTCTCCGACTGCACAACCAGTAATAATCACTGCCCACTCTTCCAAATAGAAAACAGCAACCAAATTCCCCCGATAGTCGCAAACGAGTAGCCCAAAAACCCGAATGCAGGCAGGCCGAATATTTCCGGCCCGCCTTTTACGGTCATGATAATGGACGAGCCGATAATCAACGCCGCGGTCACGATACCCATGGTTAAACGGCTAATGGCGTTATCCATAGTACTGACATAGTGATCAAGCCGCCGGACGGTAATATCGACCTGAATGGCGCCTTTTCTGGAGGCGCGCAATAGTTTGCGCAGGTCTTTCGGCAGGCTGGATAAAAGATCCGCGATGCTGACCAGGTTCCGCCAGCCCCGTTTGGCGATAGCCTCCGGCCGGTAGCGCTCCATCATGATTTTATGGAGATAGGGGGCGGTAAACACCAGCGTGTTGAATTCCGGATTAAGATGTCTGCCGAGACCGTCCAGAGTAATGTAAGCCTTGACTAACAAGGCGAGATCGGCAGGCAATATCAACTTATGATCCCTTAATATGGCCATCAGATCGCTCATCATGCCGGTGAGACTTAAATCCTTCAGCGCCAGCGAGCTGTATTGATCGACAAAGGCTTCCAGATCAATGGTCAGCATTTGTTCATCGGTATGAATATTGTCCGACCAGTCTTCAAGTATCTCGGCGACTTTAGTGGGCAGGTGATTGGTCATGCCGTACAACAGGCTGACCACCTGCTCCCGGCGCTCTTCGGTTAAACGGCCGACCATGCCGAAATCGATAAAGGCCAGTTTGTTATCTTCCAGATAAAACACATTGCCCGCATGCGGGTCGGCATGAAAAAAGCCGTCCTCCATGATCATCTTGATGACGGCCTGAGTGCCGCGGTCGGCCAGCAGTTTCCTGTCCAGCCCCGCTTGGTCGACTGCCGCAAGATCCCTGCCCTGAATGCCTTGGATATACTCCTGTACATTGAGCCGTTCGCAGGTCCATTGCCAATAGACGCTTGGAATCTTGATATTGAGATCGTCGGCCAGGTTGGCGGCTACCCGTTCCGCATTCCTGCACTCGGCGGCCAGGTCGAGTTCCCGGCGTAATGACTGGTTAAACTGACGCAGGACTTCTTTCGGATGAAACCTTCGAAACTCCGGCGATTCCGATTCGGCAATATCGACAAGGCGATGTAAAAGGCGCAAATCGGCTTCAATGATTTTGCGCAGGCCGGGTCTGCGAATCTTTAAGATAACCGGCGTGCCGTCCTTGAGTGCGGCTTTATGTACCTGGGCAATTGATGCGGCGGCAAGCGGTTGTGTCTCGACGTGTGAAAAAAACTCATCAATGCGGCCGCCAAGATCTTCTTCAAGCTGCGGCAGCAGCTCATCAAAGTGCATCGGAGGCACCTGGTCCTGAAGCTTTTCAAACTCGGCAATATATTGGGGCGAGAATAAATCAACGCGTGTCGCAAGGATTTGCCCTAACTTAATGAAGGTAGGCCCCAACTCTTCCAGTACGCGACGCACACGTTGCGGCGTGTCGAGTTGCACATAGTCTTCCACATGCTGCCAGTGCAGCACCCTGCCCGCGCGTTCCAATGCCTTGCCCATCCCCAAGCCGCGAACAAAGCTGCCGAATCCATAGCGGATTAATACCGAGGCAATATCATGAACCCGGCCCAGATCCCTGGCTGCGTTTAGCATTTCCCATAACATGCTTTATTTTCTGGAATGCGACGACTGTAAGCTTTCAGCGATGCCCAATAAAATACCGCTGCCTATTTTCGCCAAAGCCGAAGCAGTGGCAACCGTACTTGAAACGATTACGTCCGCACTGATCTTCGGCAAGTCTTTCAATGCGTCCAGGGCGATTAAAGTCTGTTCGCCAACGGCCGTTCCGCTTTGCCGCGAATGGGCAATAAAATCATTGACGATGCCGCTAACGACCTGACCACTGCTTTTGGCGACTTTCTCAAAGGTATCGAGAAACAATCCCTCCATGTCCCGTATGTCTTTGATGGCGTCATTAAAATCATGTTCGGAATACTCATTGACCTTGGCAGCCGCCTCTTCAATGGCCAATGTTGAGGCTTCCGCCGCAATCGCCAACGCATCATCCAATGCAGTGGCAGCCTGATTAAAGACCTCTTTGCCATGCTCACCGTGGCTGGTCATGCCCTCATTAATGCCATTAATGACCGTTTCAGTAACACTTTTGATATTGTCCATATCCAATTGATGTGCTGTCAGCGCTTTCAGGGTTATATCCTTAACTTGCTGATGAACATCGGTTCCCGATTTAACCGCTGCCCGGACTGCATTTTTAACGTCTTGTTGGTGTGCTTCAGTCATGGTCGTTCTCCAAATCAATATAAAAAAATTAGCGGTAGGGTGCGGAGTAGGTATAGAGTCCGGAGTTAGTAAGGCGACATTTGCTCCTTCTCCCTCAGGGAGAAGGTTGGGATGAGGGGATATAAATAAGCATTTTCCTTATTTTAGATTCCCCTCACCCAACCCTCTCCCGCTGGAGAGGGCTTTGTGTCTCTTTACCAACTTCGGGATCTATAATTCCATGAAAGAACACCCAACGTTACGCATTTTTCACCACGAAGACACGAAGAGCACTAAGAAAAATAAACTTCGTGTCCTTCGTGTCTCGGCAATGGCTCCTGCATTACTCTACCTCTTGCCTCCATACAGTCGTTCGTGGTGAACAACAAAACCGGTTATCACGATTATATGCTCTCTAAGTTACTCACCGTATCCGATTCACCATTCAGGCTGAAGCATTTTTTCCTGGCCGAAGCAGGCGCATAGATAAAATCGTTGTAGGAGGATTTTTCTTTATCGACCGTGGTTAATTTATGTCTTTCTACCATCCAGCGCCGGTGAAAATAGTCTATAAAAAGATCCGGCATGCTCCACTGTTCCGATTCAAAAAAGTTACTGGTGTCGTTTTTCAGTTCAGCCTGCCAATGTAAATAAGGCATTCTGCCTATCGGCTCGGACAAGTAAAAGCTGTTAAATATTTCCAGGACTTTGGTTTTTTTGCGAAGAACCATAAACAAAGGCGTGCTGGGCAAGTTGTCGTAATCGTAGGCGAATACGCCCAGCGTCCCGCCATCCTTTTCAGTGATGTGTCCCGCTATATCTTCGAGCGATGATAAAAACAAGCGGTTATATTGACGGAATTCCTCAGCGCCAAAGCCGATAATTTCCTTCGCGTGGAGTTCTGAAGCCGGGCCGTCCTTCAAAACAAGCATCCTGAAATGAGCCCCTTTTTTAATCGCGAGTTCAAACTCCCGGCAATAATGCCGATAGCGCGGATCGAAGGTGATTAACCAATACACATAATCGCCGGGATACAGGCTGTGCATGATCTCGGAAAAATCCAATTCTTTCTCGGTTATTCCTAAAAAGCCCCGCTTCTTGGCGTTGATGACCGTTTTATCGATATACTTGGTCAGTACGTTCTGAAATATCTTTTCGGTTTCTTTGCGCTCTTCGGTAGCGATGATCCAGTGATGAAAAAAACCCACTGAAATCACCACCGACGTAAACAAACCGAACTCGGAGATAATTTTTAACAGCCATACGTATTCTTTATTGCCGACGTCAGTTGCCAGCACCCCAAAAACCTTGTAAACGGTAAACCCGCCGAAAATAAGCACCAGCGCGAATAGCCATTTCAGGATGTTAAGATTTGATGACATATCTATTGCTCCCGCCCGTTTAATAGGGCGATAAGAGAAAAATCAGTCGTCCAAGAAAGACACGAAAAGATACGCAATATCGACAAAACCATTCCTCTTCGATAACTCTTCACAGCTCGGTATCTCTTGGTCATTTTCGTGTATAAAATGCGCTTTTTAGCTTCATGTGCCTTCTTTCCATGATGACAGATACGCCTGCTGTTCCGGACTTAAACTGTCGATACTAAGGCGCATCGCCGCCAGCTTCATCACCGCGACCTGTTGATCAATATCGACCGGCACCGGATGTACTGCGTGTTCAAGATTCCTCCCCTGCTCCCACAAATAGGCAATGCTCAAGGCCTGATTGGCAAAACTCATATCCATGACGGTTGCCGGATGACCTTCTGCGGCGGCCAGATTGACCAGCCGTCCTTCGGCCAGCAGCCTTACGATACGTCCGTCTTTAAGCTGATAGGCTTCAACGCCGGTCCGTGGACGGTGTTTTGTTACGGCCAACTTTTCCAACGCCGGAATATTGATTTCAACATTGAAATGTCCTGAATTGGCGATCACGCAGCCGTCTTTAATGACCTCGAAATGCGCTTTATCCAGCACATGCTTGTCGCCGGTTGCGGTAACAATAAAATCCGAAATAGCGGCAGCTTCCAGCATGGGCATGACGCGAAATCCATCCATCGCGGCTTCCAGCGCCCTAAGCGGCTCGACTTCGGTGATGATGACTTGCGCCCCGTGGCCTTTGGCGCGCATCGCGATGCCGCGTCCGCACCAGCCGTAGCCTGCAACCGTGAAGGTTTTACCGGCCAGCAGTATGTTGGTGGCGCGAATAATACCGTCCAGCGTGCTTTGGCCGGTGCCGTAACGGTTATCGAACAGGTGTTTGGTCATCGCATCGTTGACCGCAATCACCGGAAATTTGAGCGCACCATCTGCCGCCATGGCACGCAACCGAATCACGCCGGTGGTGGTTTCTTCGGTGCCGCCGATCACCTCGGCCAACAAATCGCTGCGGTTTTTGTGCAACTCGCTGACCAGATCGGCGCCGTCGTCCATAGTCAGTTGCGGCCGATGATCCAATGCCTTGGCGATATGCCGGTAATAGGTGCCGTCGTCTTCGCCACGAATAGCAAAGGTGGGGATCTGATAATGCTGCACCAGTGCGGCAGCGACATCGTCCTGGGTGCTGAGAGGATTGCTGGCGCATAACACCAGCTCCGCACCGCCCGCTTTCAGGGTGCGGGCCAGGTTGGCGGTTTCCGTAGTGATGTGCAGGCAAGCGCTGATCCGCGCACCCGCCAATGGCCGCTGTTTGGCAAAACGATCGTGGATGGCGCGCAATACCGGCATTTCGGTCAACGCCCATTCAATGCGCTCGCGCCCCTGGTCGGCCAGAGCAAAATCTTTTATGTCATAGTTGTTATTCATAGCGCTGATCACCTACGTCTTTTGTTTCCGTGTCGCACTCGCCGGTAAGCGGTACAAAACTGACACCGAGAATATTACGGGTCTCGACTTTGCCGTCGGCCTTTTTTTCTACCACCATCAACTCCTGATAGTTGAAGGGAAAACCCACCGGTATAACCAGGCGAGCGCCCGGGCGCAGTTGATCGATCAGGGCTTGGGGAATATAAGGCGTCGCGGCGGTCACGATGATGCCGTCAAAAGGCGCATGCTCCGGCCAGCCGAAGTGGCCGTCGCCGGTGTATACCGTTACATTGTTGTAGCCCAGTTTTTCAAGTCGGCGGCGCGCCTTGGTAGACAGCTCTTCTATTATTTCAAGCGAATAAACCTGTTTAACCAGTTTCGACAGGATGGCCGCCTGATAACCGGAACCCGTGCCGATTTCCAGAACGGTATCGGTAGGCTGGGTATTCAATAAGTCGGTCATCAAGGCAACCATATACGGCTGGGAAATAGTCTGCCCGGAGCCAATGGGCGCAGGGCCGTTATCGTAGGCAAGAAAGCGAAAATCCGCAGGCAAAAACTTATGTCGAGGCACTTGTTTTATGGCCGCCATGACCCTGTCATCCAATGCATCCTTACCGATCAGGTGCCGGGTCAGGTTAACTTCCATTTCAATATCGTCCAACATGCGTTGCAGACCGCTCATTAAATATGCTCCAGGTGTTTTATCGTTCTCACGGTCTTCGTGGGAAGGCTCTATTAGGAAATCACAACATGGGTAGTTATCTCCAACAACACGGACTGTTGATTCCAACATAACTCCGATAGGGTTTCAATTGGGGACATTACTTATAGCTTTGCGCAAAAAGCCGTAGCAAAATTAAAATCAAGCGAGGGTGAATTAATGAAAGCCATGGTATTAAAAGCGTTATGTAATCTTAAAGAAAATCAAATGCCGCTGGAATTGACGGAACTGCCTGTTCCGATTCCGCGTGAACAGGAAATCCTGCTGAAGGTTTCGGCTTGCGGGGTTTGTCATACCGAACTGGATGAAATTGAAGGCCGCACTCCGCCGCCACGCTTACCGATAATTCCCGGCCATCAAGTGGTCGGCCGGGTCAAAGCTGTCGGCAGTAAAGTAAAGACTGTCAAAACAGGCGACCGAGTAGGCGTTGCCTGGATTTTCTCCGCTTGCGGCTCATGTAAGTTTTGTCTGGCAGACAATGAAAACCTGTGCCCGGCTTTCGCAGCGACAGGACGTGATGCCAATGGCGGCTATGCCGAATATATGACGGTTGCGGAAGATTTCGCTTATGCAATTCCGGAGAGATTTTCCGACCTACAGGCCGCCCCGTTGCTTTGCGCCGGTGCAATCGGCTATCGGTCATTGCGCTTGACCGGCCTAAAGGACGGGCAACGACTGGGACTGACCGGCTTTGGGGCATCGGCGCATTTGGTATTAAAAATGGCGCAACACCGCTATCCGAATAGCGAAATTTATGTTTTTGCCCGAAGCCTACAGGAAAGAGTATTTGCCAAGGAACTGGGGGCGGTGTGGGCAGGAGCTACCCATGAGCGCGCGCCCTTTAAACTGAACAGTATCATCGATACCACTCCGGCATGGGAACCTGTCGTTGAAGCATTGGCTAATCTGGAATCCGGCGGCAGACTGGTGATTAATGCGATTCGCAAGGAAGGCGACAATCGCAGCCTGCTGAAGCTGGATTATCCGCTGCATCTTTGGCAGGAAAAAGAGCTAAAGAGCGTCGCCAACATCACCCGAAGCGATGTGAAGAAATTTTTGAGTCTGGCGGCTGAAATGAATCTCCGGCCCGAGGTTCAGGTGTTTGCATTGGAACAGGCCAACGAGGCGCTGATCGAACTGAAGACAGGAAAGATTCGCGGAGCCAAGGTGCTGAAAATGGCTTGATCAATCTATGGACTATCCTCTGCAAAGCAAGCGCTTACTAATAGCACTGATGGTACTCATGCTTATAGATATTTGAGGATAGCAAAAACACAATAATCCATCCTTTCAAGGTTCTCGTGATACTGAGGGAAAGCTCCGTGATTCCATTCAATCGTATTGAAACGGCCATTCATCATGAAACATGGCAAGCGTGCATTTAACCGTTCCGATGGGCGGACATGTCATTTCCAATTTTCCAATGATACATTCGTGAGGAGGCGTCATGGCGCTTAAACAATATGGTGTTCTTAAAGGCAAGGCCATCAATAAAATAATCGGGCAAAGATCAAGCCCGCATTATCAAGTGCATCTTATCGACGATACGACAGACTATCGTATTGCCGTTAATGTAAAGTCCAATCTCGCGCCTTCCGAGCTGATGTATCTTATCATCGATGATTTTCAGCATCCTGTCCTGGAAAAGCTGGCACGCCTGGATAAAGGTTTTACCCCGCTACAGAGTGCGCCAAACAAAATGGCGCTGGATTTCATACGCGGCAATCTGTTCGATCCAAGACAAATACGCCCTTTGCCCTATAACGTTCCCGGCCCGGATAATGATCTCAACGAAAAAATAGATGTTTATGTGCAACGCGCCATCGGCGACGAACGGGCGAGCGTCTATGCTTTCGGCGAACGCTGGGGACCTGAAAACGGCCTAAAAGATAAATATTTCGGTTTTAAGCCTGGAAACGGAATTCATGATATTCACATGAATCAAGGTAACGTCGGTGAGTTTATCAAGGATGACGGCGTTTGGCAGGACGGCGCGTTACTTTTTCATTTTCCAAGTGTCGATAAAGTGATTGTCGGTGTCGGTGCGGAGGTTTGGCCGGAACAATGGGTCGCCGTTTTTCTGGCTTTTCAGTCGCAGTGCCGGCATACCGACGATCACACCGGCCATCGGCTGCCGCAGTGCGAAGGGACTATTATTCCTCCTGAAAAAGAACACAGCGTCCAAATTGTAGCGGCGCTGGTCAATCCCGAAGGCGAAGATTCAGGGCATGAAACTGTTACCTTGATTAATCTCGCTCCAGACGCGGTTGATTTATCCGGTTGGTTTATTGCGGATAACAATAAAAACCGCTCGCCTATCGCGGATATGCGGATTAAACCGGGCGCAACCGGTGTAGTGAACTTGGATGGACAGGGCGCGCAGTTAGGCAACAACGGCGGGATCATTACCTTGCTTGATCCTGAAGGCCTTAAACACCACGGCGTATCCTATACCAAAGAACAAGCCCTCAGCGGCTGGACGGTTTTGTTTTAAGTGCGCAGTAGATTCCTCGTTCCCACGTAGCTCACCACTGTCATTAAGTTAAGAAAAATATGTAACAAAATGTTAATCGAGTAGGGCGCGCCGTGCGCGCCAAAAGGATAGCAAAGTTTTTCAGGCATCGGGAAAGGCGCGCACGGCACGCCCTACACCCGCTGTACCATCAACCAAATGCTCTAGCTCCTTGGTTAACGCAATATAGGGAAACAGGTTCACCGGCACCGCGCTGTTAATTTCCTGATAAATACGCCGGTATCGGTTGATTTTATAGTGTTCATCCGGCTGCTCAAAGTAGTCGGCACACGTTTCAGCTTTGCTTGCTAGGATGCCTTTAATCACCCGACCGATCACCCGCTTCATGTCCTCTTGCAATTCATTCAGCACTTTTCGTTCCCAAACATCGTGCATGGGTATTTTCGTCAACTGTTCGTTGACTTCATTCAAGCCCAGATAACGGGTGATTTCATTAAATAGCTTCAAGGTCGCGACAAAATTCTGCTCGGTTTCGGCGGCCAATGAGACGATCAGAGGAAAATCATTGAGACTGGATAGAAACGCCATACTGAGCGCCAGTTGCCCGGGAATGCCGTCTTGCCGATATTGCTCCAGCTGCTCGCTAAACTCGGCGTAGTCGCTTTTAAAATAGTGTTCATAATCCTTTAAATGACGGCTATAGCACTCAATGGTCTGTGCATTCGGCCGGATTTTTCTGTCTTGCATTAAGGCCCACCGACAAAAACCGGTCAAGGTATTTTCCAGTTGCATCAATAACCGATATTGCTTGTCGGCCGCTATTTTATTGTCCAGCGCACTAATTGCCTGCCGCAAAGCATCGCTATTTAAAACCCGGTCGAAAGTCAGATAACAGGTGACATGATCCAGAGTGTTTTCGCTATCGGCATCCAGGCTTAAAAAACCGCAACCGGCCTGATTGATGATTTTATTGCTGATCAGGGTGGCTTTAATTTCATGAGCCAAGGGGTGCGCGGACAGATAGCTTGCGTACTGTTTGCTGATCTGCTCGGGAAAGTAGGCATGCAGATAACAGCTGCAACACTCTTCCTGTAGCAAGGCGGATTGATCCTGTATCACTTGGGTCAGGTACATTTTGCTTGCGGCCATTAATACCGCAAGCTCAGGCCGGGTAATGACTTGTCCGGGCCGGAACATGACTTCTTTGGTTGGTGAAAAGCATTCAACCGCTCTATCGAAAAATCCGACGGTTTCCAAACGTTCGGCCAGTTGCAAAAAAACCGCCGGAGTTTCGACGCAACGCAGCTGTTCCAGGGATAAACAAAGGCTTTGGGCGATATTATCGGCCAAAGCCAATCGGCACACATCCTGGGTCATGCTGATAAACAACGGTTGGTAATCGGCAATCAGCTTTTTCTTTTGCAGACCGACCAGGAAGATTTTTAAATTCACTTCATGATCGGAGGTATCGACGCCTGCCGAGTTATCGACCGCATCGGTGTTAATGCGCCCTCCCCCCAGACTGTATTCAATGCGCGCTTTTTGGGTAAACCCCAAATTGGCGCCTTCGCCAACGACACTGGCGCTCAGATCGGCCGCATCCACCCGCACGTTATCGTTAGCCCTATCGCCGACATCTTCGTGTTTTTCGGTACTCGCTTTTACGTAAGTGCCGATACCGCCCAGCCATAACAATTCCACCGGAGCCGTCAGCAAGTAGCGGATCAGGGATTCGCCATCCAGCAATTTGTAGCGTAGGCCTAACCATTTTTTCAACTCGGCGGAAACCGGAATATCTTTGGCCGATCGTGGATAAACGCCGCCGCCCGCAGAAATAAGCGTCCGGTCGTAATCATCCCAACTGGAGCCGGGCAACTCGAACAAGCGCTTGCGTTCATTAAATGCGGCATCGCTATCGGACGGATTCGGATCGATAAAAATATGCTGGCCGCTAAAAGCCGCCAATAGTTTGATACACGGCGACTGCAACATGCCGTTGCCGAACACATCGCCGTCCATGCTGCCGATACCGACTACGGTAAAGGCTTCGCTTTGTATGTCTTTACCTAACTCGCGAAAATGGCGTTTTATACATTCCCAGGCACCGCGAGCCGTAATACCCAGCGCTTTGTGGTCATAACCGCGGGAGCCGCCGCTGGCAAAGGCATCGCCCAGCCAGAATTGATATTCTGCCGAAACCGCATTGGCAATATCCGAGAACTGCGCCGTGCCTTTATCGGCAGCCACCACCAGATAGGGATCGGGATCATCGTAACAGACGATGTTCTGCGGCTTGACGACCTTGTCGTCGATATAATTGTCGGTTAAATCAAGCAAACCGTGTATCAAGGTAAGGTAGGCTTTTTTTCCTGCTTCTTTGATTCCCAAGCCGAGTTTTGAGTTGTTTCTTTTAACGACAAACCCGCCCTTGGCTCCTGTCGGGATAATCAGGGCGTTTTTGCTGATCTGGGTTTGCATCAGCCCCAGAATTTCAGCCCTGAAATCATCGGGACGATCCGACCACCGGATACCGCCACGGGAAATCTTGCCGCTGCGTAAATGGATGCCTTCCATATCGACCGCGTGGACATAAATCTCGTTTTGCGGTTTGGGAGCGGGCATGTCGATAATCCCCAAACTGTTAATTTTGAAGGCGATGAAATAATCCGCCAAGCCTCGACGCACATGAAAATTACAGCGCATCGTTGCATTAATCAGGTTAAACAAGGTGCGTAAAATCCGGTCATCATTAATATCGGAAACCGATGCGATGCTCTCCATCAATTGCAAACGTAACGGAAATAATATCTGCTCTTCCCTGATTACGGGATCATCCCACTCAGGATTCGGTCTAAAACGGGCTTCGAATTTATTAAACAGGCAGAGCGCAACTTGCGGGTTGTTGATCAAGGCATGATGAATGCTGGCTCGAGTAGTTCGATGACCCAGTTGCAAATAATAATTCCGGTAAGCCCTGAGCACGTCGATTTCCTGCCAGGCCATTCCGGTCAGGACACACAGCTTGTTGAGCGCGTCATTTTCCACTTGCCCATCCATCATCACTCGGATGGTTTCCAGCATCCGGCTTCTTAACTTGGCGAAAGAAGCGCACTGGCTTTTTGCCTTAATGGTGAAGCTTTTAATAAACAGGGTAATGCCATCAACCGTAATCGAAAATTGCACCTGATCCATTACCCTTAAATGCATATTTTCCAGGACCGGAATATATTCGTCCAGATAACGCGGCTGTCGGCTGTAAAAATGCAGCCGGTAGTGTTCGACTTGTCTGCCGGGATTAAGCAGGCTGATGCATTGATTGTTTGAGGACGTAATCTGTTCAAGATTCAGCATATCTTTTAGCGCATACCGCGGCGAAACCAGCGCCCGATATTCGGCTGAAAACGCGGCATGATATTTTTGCCACAATGACTGACCGGCTTGTTTGCCCAAAGCCCTTTCAGCGATACGCTGCAAGGCAATCGGCCATGTTTTGGTAGATCTGTTCAATTGCTTATCCGCCTTATTGAAGGTTTACAACATGATTATTTGTTAGCGGGATCGTTTTCAGCTCAGATGTTTTATGATTTCCAAAACATTGCAGTCGCCCTGCCGGGTATAGGT
Source organism: Methylobacter tundripaludum SV96 (assembly GCF_000190755.2). Lineage (GTDB taxonomy): Bacteria > Pseudomonadota > Gammaproteobacteria > Methylococcales > Methylomonadaceae > Methylobacter_A > Methylobacter_A tundripaludum. The sequence goes on from NZ_JH109153.1 coordinate 1,165,304, forward strand.
CACCGAATCCATTAAGGTACGGATGAAAAATATACCCATGCCGCCTTCTTTGGGCTGATCGAAATCAGGTAACGGCACAGACTCCAGATCAAAGCCCTGGCCGTGATCATAGACCTTGATGTTCAGTTCGTTTTCCTGAATATTGATGGTGATTCTGACGGTATCGCCCGGATTCGTCAGTGTCCCGTGTTTGATGGCGTTAACGGTCGCTTCCGTTAATACCAGATTTAAATGATAAGCCAACGCCTCCCGATCGCCGGAAAATTCGTCCAGTTCTTTCGCTATATGCTCGCCGATACTTCCGATCAAATCCAGATATTTGGTCTGCGTCGGAATGATTACCTCTATCTGAATAATCGAATTACACATATAAAACCTCTAGGTTTCGCTGTCAAAAGCCTCATTTAAATCCGCGTAAATATCAAAAACCCTGTTCAAGCGGGTTAACTCGAACATCGATAACACCTGCTGCTGCATGTTGGCTAAAGCCAGCTTGCCTGACTTGGCCGCGGCATTTTTATAGCCTGACAGCAAAGCGCCCAAACCGGAGCTATCAATAAAACGCACATGCTCGAGCTGGACAATAATATTGACCTCGCCCTGCTCTATCAAATGCAAAACGGCTTCCTTTAATTCGCCGGAATTATGCGCGTCGATCCTTTCTTCCTTGATAAACAGGACGGTACAGCCATTTATTTTTTCCAGATTTAAATTCATTGGCTTTTCTTAAGTGTGGTGAATATTTAAAACAAACCCTGTAGTCAAATCATAGCATCATAAGCTGCATTACAAATCTATTAACCTAAAAACTGGTTTAGATTCCTTATTTTACCGCCGGTAATTGGGTGAATGACCTAATTGACCTTATCGTGTCCAGGCGAGACAGAAAGAACATGAATGCCTCGCTCCGCTGGAAAAGGTATTCCTATGTTATGCTCACGCAAGGCTTTTTCAAGCCGAATAAGTAAATCATTAGCCGCCGGCAGTCGATTTGACAGTTCGCTGACATAGACACGAATAGAAAAATTCAGTGAGCTCTCGCCAAAACCGACCAGCAATACGCTTGGCTCAGGTTCTGCAAGCACCAGAGGCGTTGATCTTACCGTATCGATCATAACTTTATGCGCCAGCTCAATATCGGAACCGTAAGCGATACCCACAGGAATTACCACCCTGGTTATTGGATCGCTTAACGTCCAGTTGATCAGCTGACTGGTAATAAAGGTTTTATTCGGCACAATCAGGTCTTTCTGGTCCATGTCTATCAATGTAGTCGCGCGCATCTGGATGCGACTGACTTTGCCGGTGACCGTGCCGATGGTGACGGTATCGCCGACCCGGATCGGCCGTTCAAACAACAGGATAATGCCCGATACCAGATTGGCGAAAATTTCCTGCAAACCGAAACCCAACCCGACACTGAGCGCTGCAACCAGCCACTGCACCTGCGACCAGCTGCCGCCCAGCTCGTTGGCGACGCTGATAAAGCCTATCGAAAATAAAACATATTTAGCCAGCTGATTAACCGCATAACGACCGCCCGCCTCTATCGACAAGCGTCTGAAAACCAGTAATTCCATCACGCCGGAGAAATTTCGTACCGCGACCACCGCAATAAAAACATATAACCCGGCCAGAAAGAGATTGGTCAGGGTTATCGGTTGATAACTGTCCTGATTATCGATATTAACCAGATGCTGCCAGAGCACAATACGATCCAGAAATGAAAAAGCGGGCAAAATGTTTTTCCAGATCATCCAGAAACCGATCGCCAGCGTAAAACCGATAAAGACATTGAGCAGCTTTATGGTTTGGGCGTTTATTTTAGGAATGTCGATTTGTTGTTCATCAACCGGCAACACAGGATCTTCCGATCCTGCCAGATGCTTTTCGGTAACCGTCGCAGCTTTGCGCTTTTGTATGGCATTTGCAATAGCTAATTGCCGGTTAACCAAGGTTAGCCAACGAAACACCAGAGCATGAACAATAACAGTCAAAAAAATCAAGCGCAGGGTAATAATGAGTTTTTGCTGCAACTCCAATGCGCTCAAATAATAGCCTGCGACAGCAAAACCGATGATAACCAACGGCATGCAGATGACTGCCACATACCAGACATAGCGCAGTTTAGCGATCCACCCTTCTGGATTTTTGTTGATATAGTCCTGCAATAACCCGGTGGATGGCTTTAACACCCGGCCCGCAAACACGGCCATTACAATCATGATAATGATCAACGCCAGACGGCCGACACTGTCGCTATGCGCCGAAAATTTCGATGCACCGGTACTGCTGATAATAAACACCCCCGGCACCACAATAAAACGTATCCAGGAGATCTGCTCGCGCAAAAGACTGACTGTCGTTTTTTGCCATTGGAAATGCTTACTCGCTATGCCATCGACTGCAAACAGGCGATAAAAAAATTGTATAAAAAACAAAGGCAGTGCAGCCCCCCGTAACCCTTCCCCGACGGCTTTAGTGAAGTCGGCAACCTGAATGCTGCTACTCAAAAACCAGCCCAAATAATAGAGAAGCATCGGTAGCGACAAAACCAGTATTAAGTTGTAGGCCAGCGCTCTTAAAGTGTAATAAAAACTATCCGTTTTTCCCGCGATAGCCGTTAACTGCAATTTTGCCCAATTTCTGCTCAACTGTAGGCCGACAAAGCACAGTATCGCAATAAAGGTCAAAAACAGATGATAAAGGGTCAGCTTAGCCGCATCTGTAACCACCGCCATCCAGTTAAACGGCGACAACAGCCATTGCGTGGAATGATACAAATCGGCTATATAACTCAAGTTAATCGGCTCGGAACTGGGCACCCATAACAAACGCTCGTCCAAATAGATAGCGAATTTACCGGCCTGAGTACTCATCTGTTGTCTGGCAAAATCAAAGTCGCCCAAGGTGCGCAGATACGTGGTGTAAGCAACCGACAGCTTATTGAGCAGCTCTTTCTGATTGTTCAGCAACACCCGTAACTCAGCCTGTATCATCATCCGTTGATCCGCCGGCAAGGCTTGATCGACCTGCTGTTTCATCATGTCGTTTAGCACAGCGTCAACATCCATCAGCCGTTTCAACTGGTCCTCAACCTTGAATTGCGCAAGACTGGTTACTGCGGTTTCATTCTGAATAGCCTGGGACTGCTGCTTAAACTCATCCTGGATCGATAAATTACGCCGCTGCTCACGCAGGATTTTGCCCAAAGCCGGACTTAAGCCAGCCAGACTGATTTTCTTTTCAGCGCTTTTAAAGTCGGTTTCAATTTCCCCGGCTTGAGCCTCAACCTGAGTTTTTTGTTCGGTATACTGTTCAATTTTGGCCGTAATGTCCTGCAAATCGCGGCTGTATTGAATATTCTCCCGCGTACTTTCCTGAATAAGGGGATGCTTGCCGGAAACCGCTTTTTCCGCCTGACTGAGTGCATCCTGCATTTGCTTCGCTTCCTGCTGCCGCAGATCGAAAGTAAGGTTTTCGATTGCCGCAACAACCGGATTTAACGCCGCCTTTTGACTATCCAGCAACTGAAACTGGGTTTTAAGCAATTCGACTCTGGCCGGATTGCTGATGGCTTCAACATCGAGCATTTTCAGTTCGGCAGCGCGTGCGTCAATCAAGGTTTTCAGCTGCACTTGCCTGGCTTCGGCTTCCAATTTTGCATCGGCTTTACCGATCGGAACTTCCAATTTTTTCTGTGCCGCTTCCATATCTTGCTGTGCCGCGACCATTTCTTCGCGAATCAGCTGAGGACGGCTATTTTGCACAGCCAGCTCGCTTTCAAGTTTCCTTATCTGCTCATCCAGATTACTAATCTTCCCTTTTTCAAGAATAAGCCGTTGTTCAAGCTCCTCAACCGGTATCCGGCTAAAATCCTCCAGTTTTTGTTTGGAAACTTTCAGCAGGGTCTGCTCAAGTTCCTTTTGCAGTTTTTTGGTTTGCTCCGGCGCTTGCTTGAGAGCCGCCTTAAAGTCCGCTGTCTGCGCGTTAAGCTTTTCGATATTGCTCAAATTATCTTCAGCCGCCTGATAAATAGACAGCAGCTTGGATTTTGTCGCTTCATCAATGCCTCCCCGGGTATTGATGGCGTCGATTTTGGCCTTTAGCGTGTCTTGATTTATTTCAAACGCTACGCTTTTTTGCCCGACACCCGGCGTCGCGCTTTTAGCCCACGCCCCGGTTGAACCTAAAGCGATAATAAGCAATAAAAACAGCAAGGGATGAATCTTCGATTGAGCGGCAGGGAAATTAATGATTTTCATAGATTAAATAGTACAACGAGGAATGAGTTTACAGCGACATTGTAAACTGTTTTTGCCGGTTCCGAAGCAGGAAGCTTGGGACGTGTGTGATTAAAAATGCGGTTTTTTGGCTACCCGCTATTCAAGTTCAATATTATTAATTTAAGCTCAATGACATTAATTAAGGCTTAACCGTTCGTCCTTATCCTTCGACTGTGCCCAGAATTAAAGGCATTGTCAAGGATACTCGATTAAGCCGCTTCATGGTTCGACCGCATTTTTAACTCGATACATCGTTACCTATATTGCAACAGGAGTGCAGGCTTTGCTTGCGCTTGCAGGCGAAGCCTGCACTCCAGCTATCAGCAACTTTTACGCGAGTTCCCAAGCTCCGGCGCAGGAACGATACAAGGTATTTCCCGACGCAAGCAGCCGGATAAACAAGAAGGGTTGTAATCTGTTTTTTCCTCCATCCATTGAATTCTCTAAATAGACAAAGCCAGGGGCGATTTATCCTGTCATTACGTGTTACTTCAAATCATGTAGGTACTTAACTAATGATTAAAGCGAGCATAAACACGCCCCGCTATCGTCACACCGGCCAACGCAAGCGCACCGGAAACGATACCCGCCAGAGCATTAAGCAGCGAAGAAGTCAGTGTTTCCAATATGCCGCCGATGCCGGACAAAGCGCTGGCGCTTTGAGCAAGATACTCGATGAAGTGGTGCGCTACGGGAATGCCGTGAGTGATAATCCCGCCGCCCACCATAAACATCGCCGCAGTGCCGACAACTGCCAGCAACTTCATCAAGTAAGGTGCGCCATGCAGACAGGCTCGGCCGATTTTATGCTGTATTTTTGTCCATAGACCGACACCCGGCTGTTGGCACAGGTAAAGTCCCGCGTCATCGAGCTTAACAATGACTGCCACCAAGCCGTATACACCGATTGTCATAATCAGCGCGATGCCGGAAACCACCGCCACTTTGATCGCAAAAGCCGCAGTTGTTACTGCGCCCAGCGTGATGACGATAATTTCTGCCGACAGCACAAAGTCGGTACGAACGGCCCCCTTGATCTTGTCCTGCTCAAACGCCACTAGGTCGATCCCAGCATTGGCTACTGCCGCAGCCAGTTCGGCATGACGGGCTTCATCTTCGGCATGCGCATGCAGCAACGAGTGCGCCAGTTTTTCAAAGCCCTCAAAACACAGATAAGCGCCGCCGAGCATCAGCAGCGGCATAATCAACCAAGGCGCAATCCAGCTGATCGCCAACGCCGTCGGCACTAAAATCAATTTGTTTTTCAGTGAGCCTTTCGCTACCGCCCACACCACCGGCAGCTCCCGATCAGCCTGAATGCCGGACACTTGCTCGGCATTCAGCGCCAGATCGTCGCCCAGGACGCCGGCGGTTTTTTTCGCCGCAACCTTGGTCATCAGGGCCACGTCATCAAGGACCGAGGCTATGTCATCAAGTAAAGCTAAAAGGCTTGCACCGGCCATATTGGGTTCTTTTGGGTAGAGGTTGATTGAAGAGATGCCGGGCTTTTTACTGCCTGCATTTTAATTAAATAAGGGTATTGCCTGATATACGGTTCACGATTTCCGTTAACATCTGAGTGGCTGCATAAATCAAATCCGCTACACGCTCATGTCCTAAGTTGATCGCGTCGGCGAGCACCTCCGGGGCTTCGATATATTCACGCACCATTTGGCTCCTGAGCTTTCGGGTTTCCAGCCAATTATCGCTGGACTTGATCCAACCCAGGCGTTCGGCACGGTCCAGGTTGTCGACTGCCGTGGCGGTACGTTCGCCAACGAACGCCAGCAAATTGGGCAGAAGCTTGTCGCCTAAGGTGTCCTGGAGCCGCCCGAACCGGCTGATAAAGGCTTCCACTCTTTCGGCCAAATCTTCGTCGTTATTCAGTTCGGCAACAAGCGTCACCGTCAATGGCTGGGCAAATAACCGGTTATCGGTACTTTGTAAATGTTTGATCTCGCGCCTGACGACTTTGGCAAGAAATAGCAGTCTTTCTTGCTGCGGGGTGAACTTGGTCATAGGAGTATGCCTTCTTCCTGAGCAATTCGGTGTATGGCGCTTTGCGTGAGATTGGGCGCACGTAACATGACATCGACTTTTCTGCCGCCGATCGCACGCGAGGCCCGTACGGACAGACGCGCCGAAAGCGCTGCGGGATGTTCAACAGGATGGTCGAAATCAATCATCAAATCGACATCGCCGCCGCGCGCGTCATCATCCAATCGGGAGCCGAACAAGCGTATGGCTGCCGCATCCGGTGCAATGGAACCGATTGCTTCGCGTAAGGCGGCGATGTTTTGGGCGCTAAGGCGCACCGGGGAGTCGCTATTTTTGCGAAAGCTTTTATGGGCATCCCTGCCCAACAAGCGGCAAAAGCTACGCGACCGCTAATGCCTGCGGCTGCCCCAGCCGTCCTGCTTCTTTCGTTGGATACCCAACAAGGGGTATCCAACATCATTCTCGCAATGACTCGACGCGATTTCGGAAAGCCTGCATTTTCACTACGCAAAAACACGCTTCGTGAAAACACATGCTCTATCGCTTCTGGGGACTACTCGACTCCTGTCTCGCAGCGTCGGTAGTTCTCATTTGTTGGGAATCCTTTACTGGCGTTTTCCTATGGATGAGGCATTGTATCAGCAAAGCTTTTTGCAATTAAAAAATCACCTGTGCCTCATTTAAATAGTAATCCTCTCCCCGACTTTGGGAATATTCGCCTCCCAGCCGGTACGCTTGAAACAAGTCTGCAACGATAAAGTCGCCGACTTCTCGCCATGAATCAGGTAAAGTCTCGGCTTGGGTGCTTTAAAATGTCCCGCCCACTGCAACAACTGGCTTTGATCGGCATGGGCGCTTAACGCGCCCAAGGTATGCACTTTGGCCGCGACATTAACATCAGCGCCCAGGATTTTCAAATGCGACTTTTTACCGTCAACGATAGCCCGGCCTAATGTGCCTTCAGCCTGAAAGCCTGCGATGATGATATGCGCATTGCGCCGCCACAAGTTGTATTTAAGATGGTGGCGAATCCGCCCGCCGTTACACATGCCGCTCCCGGCAATGATAATCGCGCCGCCGGCAATGCGGTTAACGGCCATTGATTCTTCGGCTGTCTGTGAATAGATCAAGCCCGGCAACCAGGCTTGCCAGCCGCCGGGCGCGATTTTGGTAAATTCGGGATCATCAACATTGAATAAATGGGTATTTTCAGCGTAGATATTGCTGGCGCTGATCGCCATCGGGCTATCCAGGTAAATCTGTTGCTGCGGCAGTCCGCCCTGTCGCTGAATTTTACCCAACCAGTAAATCAGATCCTGGGTCCTGCCCACGGCAAAAGCCGGAATAATGACGTTGCCGCCGCTTTCTGCGGCTTCCGCCAATGTTTCGCGCAATTCATCCAGCGTGTTTCCCAGCGGTTTATGGTCGCGGTCGCCGTAAGTGGATTCAAGCAACAAGACGTCGGCTTCGGTTAAAACAGTCGGATCACGCAGTAACGGCGAATTCAGGTTACCCAAATCGCCGGAGAAAACCAGTGTTTTGGTTTTATCTTTATCGTTGATACGCAATCGCACGATCGACGAACCGAGTATATGCCCGGCCTCATGAAATGAAACACTTAACTCGGGCAGTATTTTGGTTTCCACGCCATAGGCTATCGGCTGACGTAGCGCCAGTAACATCTTTACATCCGCCTCGGTATATAAAGGTTCAAGCAGCGGCTTACCGGCGCGTTCCCGGCGCTTGTTTTCCCATTCGGTATCTCGTAATTGCAGATGAGCGGCATCCATCAGCATCAATTCCAGCAGTGGAAAACTGGCCTCGGTCAGAAATACCGGCCCCTTGAAACCGTCTTTAGCCAGTTTGGGCAAGCGTCCGCAATGGTCGAGATGGGCGTGAGACAAAACCACGGCATCAATGCCGGCGGGATCAAAGGGAAACTCGGCTTCATTTTGTTTTTCTGTTTCTCTCGACCCCTGAAATAGCCCGCAATCAAGCAATATGCGGCTGGAGCCGGTTTCCAATAAATAACAGGAACCGGTAACTTGGCCTGTTGCGCCTAAAAAAGTGAGATTTGTCATTGCCTTGCCTTATAGTGTGTAAAACTCAGTAAATGATGTCGCCATATAGATAAACGGCCCGTTTGGCCGTTGTCAAATTTCCTCGAACGATGTAGTTGATGTTAAAATCATATTATTACCGAGACACATACCAAAAGACTGATTGTCTTATTAAAAAGAGGTTTGTGGTAACCCAACTGCAAAACTTAACATCACGAACATTCAGCGAAGAAATAAATTGAAAAAGACCATAAGACACTATATGCCCCGATTGCTAATATTTCTTTTCATGGGCCTCCCCATGCAGGCGTTGCTTGCTGAAGAAACCGTCAATCAAGAACCCGGCATAGCTCAGGAAATTACCGCCATTATTGCGGCAAAACAGCATCCTTACCTGATGCTGTCCAATTTTCCCAATCGTACCGACGATCTTGAGTCCCTCTACAAGATGTCGAACCACCAGTTGCTGTGGCTGGGCAATGCTAATGCAGAAAAGAACATCACCGATGCTCTTGATCTATTGGCAACTGCGACAGTTCACGGATTAAAGCCTAAAAATTACGATACTGAAACGCTACGGCAAAAGCTACAACCTGCCTTAAAGCTCAAGCCGGATTCCTACAAGGAATTAGCGCTATATGATACGGCGCTTAGTATATCGTTACTACGCTTTCTGCATGATCTGCATTATGGCCGGGTCAATCCGCAGGGCATAAATTTTAACTTGAAGTTAAGAGAAAAAAAGCTGATTGATTTACCTTTGTTAATTAAAGACAGTCTGGCGCAAAACAATCTGGCTCAATTACCGCTATCGCTTGAACCTCAGTTCAAACAATATCAAAAGTTAAAACAGGCATTGGCTAATTACCGCCAACTTGCCGCAATCGCGGTGCCTTTTAAACTGGACGTTAAAGAAACGTTACACCCCGGTGAATCTCATCCGCAAATTGCCGAGCTGCGCCGGTTTTTAACCACCGTAGGCGACTTGCCTGACGATAAAACGGTTATCAGCGCTGAAAAATCATCGTTATACACTGACGCCATTGTTACCGGCGTTAAGGCGTTTCAAAAGCGGCATGGATTGACTGCTGACGGTAATATCGGAAAAGGCTCGGTGGCCGCACTCAACGTACCTTTAAACTACCGAGTAACACAACTTGAATTGGCTATGGAAAGGCTGCGCTGGTTACCGGAGCTCAATGTCGGCGCCTCAATTATTGTTAATATTCCGGCCTTTCAACTATGGGCATTTGATTCGATTGATCAGCCGGATGCCAATATAGTCAATATGCGGGTCGTTGTCGGCAATGCGCTGAAAACCCAGACCCCGGTGTTGATGGCGGAAATGCACTTTATCGATTTCATGCCTTACTGGAATGTGCCCTACAGCATCATAAAAAATGAGATATTGCCCAAGTTGATTCAAAACAGCAATTACCTTGATAAGGAAAATATGGAGATGGTGTCTGTTTTCCGAGACGGAGAAAAGCCTACAGCGCTTAACCAGGAAACCATGAATCTTCTTAAAGAAGGAAAGTTAAGAATCAGGCAGCGTCCGGGAGGAAAGAATGCCTTGGGCAAGGTGAAATTTATTTTCCCCAATAAGGATGACGTGTATTTACATGATACGCCGGCAAATGCCTTGTTTAGCAAGTCGCGGAGAGATTTTAGCCATGGCTGCGTACGGGTTGCGAATCCTCAAAAACTGGCTGAGTTTGCACTTAAAAATCAGGACAACTGGAACGCCGAGACGATACAACTGGCCATGAACACGCCAAAAATGCAGCGGGTCATATTGAAAAAGCCGATACCGGTGTTGTTTTTTTATACCACGGCTTTTTTTGATCAATATGATAATTTAGAGTTTTACCCGGATATTTATGGTCATGATGCGGTATTGCTGGGAGCCCTGAGCAAACCGGATGACTTGTCTGACCAAGCGCTTTTTATCAGCACCAATTCGACGCCGGAAGCGGCAATCAAATAGACACAACATTTGTTACAAGAAACGTGGTGATTGCCGACGACTGCACAGACAGATATTTGCCCCTCGGTAATTGCTCCTGCTCCCATGCAGCCGTGCGATAGATACATTCACCATGTCCATGCAGGAGGTACAACCCAAGGAAGGAGGAGCACTATATCTACTTGATAAACATCAATTGGGACGCTAACAGTTTGATTTAAGGAGCACAGACGAGCGGTATGAGGAGCAGTAAGCGATGTGCCGAGACTGCATGAATACAGGAGGTAGCGCACCCAAAGTAGGCGACGCAGGGAGCAGTTGCCGAGAACACCCAAAGCGAGCGCTTTACGACACTATATAACGGTAGGATCTATTGGCGAAAATGGAGCAGGGGAAATTAACGAGGACGCGCAGTTTTATTCCTGAACTTCGCGGGTTTTATGCCTTCAGTTGATACGAAAGCTTATATCCTATTTTTCGGGTCTTCCGGATAGAGCCTAGCCGGCCCAGGTTCTTATGCTACCGGTATCCAAATGCACAAAATCGGATCTTCCGTAATAGCCGACACCGCCACGCTGCATGGCGAGCGCTGCATTTCTAATCCTTCGGGTATCTAAACCCTCAATGCGTATATCAATCGCCCTGCCCTCCATGTGCAGACTGTTTTTGGCGACGCCATCGCTGTGCTTACGCAAATCGGCATTGGTAGCCGGTGACCGATAACCGGAGACGATATGAAAGGGCTTTCTGACTTCGAGAGTATGTTTTAAATCATACAACTGGTCCAACAATGCCGGATCAATCGGGTGGACTGTGCCGTCATGGTAGTCGCGAAACAAATGATTAATTTCGTGAAGCGCGTCTTTGATATAACGACCTTCCTCAAAATAAGTCAGGTTTAACTGGTCGCCGGTATGGGTATTATGGAAAGCCAGCATCTTATGTGAAGGCGAGTTCCGATCAAACAGGCTATGGGTATCTATCGTGGATGAAGGCTTGTAGGAGGACAGCTGGTGGTGCTGATGCAGCGTGTCATGAACACGTGCCTTATGGTTAGCCGAGCGTGGGGGAAGTACTGTGTGAGAGGCTATATGTTTGACTTTAGCGTTTGCGACTCCGATTCCTCCAGCCATCAGCAAGGAGCCATAAGCCATATTTTTCAGAAACTTTCGTCGTGATGAAATGATGTCACTTTCATTCATGGTCGGTTGCACTCGCGCTCATACATTATACGTGTTAATACAGATGCGCTATTTTCGTCATTTAATCTTAAACTAATCTTAAGTATCCTTAAATATTTCATACATAAATATCTTTCCGGTGCTGCGTGTGTAGCATTATGAAACTATTAATATTTTTTAAAACCGCCCCATCATCAGGAACAAAATGAACCTATCGGTACTGACTCTGTTTGCGGTATTTGTATTAATCGCCGTGCGTAAAATCGGCCATTTTAATATCAGGATCTGGCAATCCATGACCTGCGGCGCAGCGGTGGTATTGGCTACCGGCGAGATTAGCGGACTCGATGCACTAAAGTCCATAGATCTTAATGTCATGCTGTTTCTATTCGGCATGTTTGTCGTCGGCCAGGCGCTGGTCGCCAGCGGCTACCTGTACGCCCTCGCCTATCATTTATTTAACCGGATGACATCCGTGCCGCAACTGGTTTGCGGCATTTTGTTCGGTGCGGCCTTGAGTTCTGCGCTGCTGATGAACGATACGCTCGCCATTATAGGCACACCGCTGGTGTTGCGCCTGGCTCGGGAACACAACATCAACAGCAAGCTGCTGTTATTGACTCTGGCTTACGCCATTACTATCGGCAGCGTGATGAGCCCTCTCGGCAACCCCCAAAATTTCCTGATCGCCAGTCAAGGCGGATTACCCGCGCCTTTTCTGACTTTTTTTAAGGCACTCGCCGTTCCTACGCTGATTAATTTGGCTGTCACTTACCTGGTTTTACGTCTGGCTTATCGGCAGCAATTCATCACCGCCATGCCGCTTACCCATAACCCGGTCGAATTATTGGATAAAAAACTGGCCAAACTGGCCCAAGCCTCCTTATTTTTATTGATCGGATTAATAACACTTAACATCATTCTGTCCGCCATGCACAGCACGATGCAGCTTAAATTAAGCCATATCGCCCTTATCGCCGCGTTACCGCCGATCTTGTTCAGCTCTGCCCGCTTGCACTTATTAAAAAGCCTGGACTGGTCAACCTTGCTGTTTTTTGCAGCCATGTTTGTGTTGATGTCCAGCGTCTGGCAAACCGGCATCATGCAGCAACAGGTTAATGAATTGCACATAGACCTGACGACCATTCCGGCTATCATGCTGCTCAGCGCTTCGCTCAGTCAGTTGATTTCCAATGTGCCGCTGGTCGCGCTGTATCTGCCGATGCTGACTAATCCGAGTCCCGAATCGCTGATGGCCCTGGCGGCCGGCAGCACTATCGCCGGTAATCTGCTGATTTTGGGCGCCGCCAGTAATGTGATTATTATTCAGCATGCCGAAAAGCATGAAGCTACCCTCGGTTTTTTTGAGTTTGCCCGTGTCGGAATTCCCTTGGGCTTTACCAATCTATTGATATACTGGGTGTGGTTTCGCTGCTGGTACGACTGATCCCTAGTAAGGTAAATAATCGGCCAAAAGCCTTGTAACAAAATAAAAAAGTGTAGATTTCTCATTTACCACGAAGAACATAAAACTTCGTGATCTTCGTGTCCTTCGTGGTGAATGATTTTTTCTTACCTACAACGCTGCACCGCTAACGGACGACACTCATGCGCAAAAAAGCCATTAAACCCTCCGCTTATCTGACCGAAGTCAAAACGCTCTCGGATCGGATCGTCAAAGCTCAACAGCCAATCCGCATACTCGATGCGATCAAATGGGATGATAATATCAAACAGGCTTTTTTTGACGGCAACTGCAAAAAATCGCCGATAGTCACGCCGGATTATTATCAAAATCGCCCGCTAGGCTTTGATCCGAACGAAAAGAAACAAGAGTTTTTCCAGATTGAGCGCGATTTAATGCGTAAACTCGGCCAGCTCAACCCGCTCAGCGTAATCATGCGCCGGATTTGCAAGGAATACCTGGACGTAGTGCGCATGCTGGAGGCCAGAGGAAAACCGACCTTCTCCAATATTTCCCAGGAATTATACGGCTCATCCCAGGACGTTTTTCATGTCGGCGACCCGACCATTGCCGACCTGGGCAGCATGATGGAGGGGACCCTGTCACAACTGCTGAAACTGGACTTCTTGGTCGAAGAGCCCAAAACCATCAACGCCAAGGATGCTGTCGCAATCCTTAACGAAAAAATAGAGGCCGTATTTCCCGGCGATGGCCTGCGCGCCATGTTGAGCGACGGTATCATCGCCGATGCCGCAGCCGGTACCGATTACATTAAATTACGCGCCGATGCGTTGTTCAACATGCGTGATCTGCGCGTGCTAGAAGTTCACGAAATATGGGTACACTTGGGCACTACCCTGAACGGTCTGGCCCAGCCTTACTGCACTTTTCTCGGTAAAGGGCCGCCGTCCGCGACTATTACCCAGGAAGGACTGGCGGTATTGATGGAAATCTTAACCTTCAGTTCCACGCCTAACCGGCTGATGCGCCTGATCAACCGGGTGCGCGCCATCACGCTGGCCGAAGAAGGCGCGGACTTCATGGACATATTCGATTTCTTTAGAGATAAAGGCTTGGACAAGGAAGAAAGTTATACGCTCAGCAGCCGGGTATTCAGGGGCAGCAGCTCCGACGGCATGCCGTTTACCAAGGACCTGACCTACATCAAAGGCTTTGTGCTGACCTATAACTTTATGCGCTTGGCTGTCAGCAAGGGCAAACCGGATCGTATCCCGTTGCTGTTTTGCGGCAAAACCATGATCGAAGATATGAAAGTGTTGGTCGATCTGGTTGAAGAAGGCACGGTGATTGCGCCGCGCTTTCTGCCGCCGCAGTTTAAAGACCTGATGGGACTTTCATCCTGGATGAGTTTCAGCCGCTTCATGTCGTCAATGAACTTCCGGCAACTGGAACAGGACTATTCCAATGTTTTATGATGAAACGTCATTTATGCATATAATTAGCCGTGTAGAGGCGATTTAGCCTGGCGACTTTCCTGCTTCAGCCGCATAACAAAAGCTCGCCTTGTACTGATCACGACAAAATAATAATTAAAAGGTAATCCGATGAAAACACCAAGACTACTAGCCCTCTTTTTTATAGTTTCTTGCTTTAATGTCAGTGCAGTTAATGCCGCAGAGCATCATAGCGGACACGGCGCAAGCAGCGGTGGCGGCGGTGGTGAAAGCGGCTGTTTAAAACCGCAGCTGACCAAGTTTTTGCCCGCCAATTTAGCAACCGTAGTTCCCGGATCAACGTTCTCTTTTTTGGCTTTTAATGTCAGTAAGCCTGAACAGATTGAAGTCACCGTAAAAGCAATCCCCGTTGAAGTGACTACGGAAGATAAAGAGTCTTTCTACCTGGTAAAAGGTAACTTACCCGCCAATTTAGTTAACACGACAGCAAGAATCAATATCAAGGTTAATGCCAAAAATCCAAGATGTAATGGCGAAAACGGCTGGCTGGTAAAGATTTCCGAGTAATAGTCAGCTTGTGTGGGGCGCGCATGGCACGCCTTACTCACCTCGCCGTTACACTAACCTTAACTTTTGAGAGCACTTTATGTCTGAGAATCAGTCCATTAAAAATTGTGTAGCTTATTGCCTGGCGCAGAGTTTTGATATTAGCGCCTTGGCCAAACTGCTCTCGGACTCAACGCTGATAAGGATTATTAAAGGCGCATTACTGATTGAGGACAATCAATCCTGGTCGATTGTCTTTGCTTATGGCGCTGTTGTGCATTGGAATGTCAGCTCGGAACAGCAGGCCAAACTCCATCAGTTATTATTGGATCATGCGGAAAATCCGCTGACCTCCCCGGAGGAAGATCACTTCACTTTTACTCTCGATTGCCCAAGCACCCGCATTATTGAAGATCATATTGAAATCGAGTCTTCGGACCCTATCCTGATATTTGCGTTATCCCAAGGCATGGCGCAATCAATTAAGCTGGCCTCTTTTGAAACCAATGCCATAACCACCATCAACAATACCAACTACATTCCCAAGTCATTGGCTGAAAACGGAAGAATCAAATTAAGCCGTCATAAAATCGCGAAAATCCGCGGACAGCTGTTTTTAACCAAAAGCGACATTATTTTGAATTATGATTTGCTGGATACGCCTGATTTCTTTTGGGAATATCCTGAATATGAAGCCTTTTACGGGATCACCGCAAAATACCTGGAAATAGCTCAACGAACTGCCGTATTGTCAAAAAAGCTGGAAACCATCCATGAATTATTTGAAATGCTGGCAGATGAGCAAAAACATAGACACTCAACAATACTGGAATGGATCATTATCTGGCTGATTGCTTTTGAAATAGGCATGACGATATTCGACAAAGTACTCTAAATAATTAAACCCACCATGCTCAGCTACCGACACTCCTTTCATGCAGGCAATTTTGCCGATGTTTTAAAACATATCATCCTGATACAAAACCTTGAATACTTAACAAAAAAAGACAAGCCTTTCTGCTGTATCGATACCCACGCAGGCCCCGGAAAATACGAACTGGATGGTGAATACGCCTTAAAAACCCGTGAATTTGAAAACGGTATCGCCAAGTTGTGGCAACGCAAGGACTTACCTGAATGCGTTGCCCGCTATGTCAGCCTTATCAAACGCTTTAACAGCCCGGACAAATTAACCCGTTACCCCGGCTCGCCGTTAATTACCAAACAATTACTGCGCGACAAAGACCGCCTGTGTTTATTCGAATTGCATAATACCGAAATAAAGCTATTAACCGCCGAAGCCAATAAAGACAAGCGCATCAATGTCTTTCATGCTGACGGTTTAACAGACTGCTTAAAATTATTGCCACCGTTCGAGCGCAGGGGACTGGTATTGATTGATCCTTCTTATGAAATAAAAAGCGATTACCAGCAAGTTGTTGAAACGCTGGTCGCCATGCACAAACGCTTCGCTACAGGCACTTACGCCCTCTGGTATCCGGTCATCGAACGCAGCCGCAACCAGAAACTGGAGCGCGCCATAAAAGCCGGCGGCATCAACAATGTGCAGTTATTTGAGCTGGGCATACGCGCGGACAGCAACGAACACGGCATGACCGCCAGCGGCATGATCGTGATCAATCCACCCTGGACTCTAGCGGCTGAAATGAAACAGGTCTTGCCTTGGCTGGCCGAGGTTCTGGGTAATAACAATGAAGGCTTTTACCGGATAGAGACGCTGGTTTCCGACGACTGAATGGACTCAGGAGGTAGAGCAACGCAGGAGCAGTTGCCGAATAGCTCCACAGCAATCATTCAATGTATAATCACGCCTTTTGACACAAATCCTCTTCAATAACGCATCCAACATAGACAATGTCCACAAACGATAACCAACCTGCGTCAAACTTTATCCGTCAGATCATTGCCAATGATCTTAAAGACAACAAAAACAACGGTAAAGTTGTCACTCGCTTTCCTCCTGAACCTAACGGCTATCTGCATATCGGTCACGCCAAATCGATCTGCCTGAATTTCGGCATCGCCGCCGAAAACAACGGCCGCTGCAATCTGCGTTTTGACGATACCAACCCCGAGAAAGAAAGCGACGAATATGTGGAAGCGATCAAACGCGATGTACAGTGGCTGGGCTTTGAATGGTCGGAATTGCACCATGCGTCGGATTATTTCGAGCAGCTTTACGACTACGCCGTACAACTGATCGAACAAGGCCAGGCCTATGTTGACAGCTTGTCCGCCGAACAAATCAGGGAATATCGCGGCACCTTGACCGAACCCGGCAAGGAGAGCCCTGACCGTAGCCGTCCGATAGCGGAAAATCTCGATTTATTTAAACGCATGCGCGCCGGCGAATTTGCCGACGGCCAATATGTGCTGCGCGCTAAAATCGACATGGCCTCGCCCAACATTAACATGCGCGACCCGGCGTTGTACCGGATTCGCCGCGTGCATCACCAACGCACCGGCAACGACTGGTGCATCTACCCGATGTATGATTACACCCACTGCATTTCCGACGCGCTGGAAGGCATCACCCATTCGCTGTGTACGCTGGAGTTTGAAGATCACCGCCCGCTTTACGACTGGGTGCTGGATCAAGTTAAAACACCGTCCCATCCGCAACAAATCGAATTTGCCCGTTTGCAGCTGGAATACACCATCGTCAGCAAACGCAAACTGAACCAGTTGGTTACCGAAAAACACGTGGGCGGCTGGGACGACCCGCGTATGCCGACCATCGCCGGTTTGCGCCGCGCAGGCTTTACGCCTAAATCGATACGCGATTTTTGCGAGCGCATCGGCCTGACCAAACAAAACTCATGGATAGAAATGGGGGTGCTGGAATACTGTATCCGCGAAGATTTAAACGACAACGCGCCCAGAGCCATGGCGGTTTTACAGCCGTTGCGCGTGGTTATCGACAATTATCCGGAAGACCAAACGGAACAGCTGGAAGTCGGCAATCATCCGCAAAAACCTGAGCTGGGCAAACGCATCGTGCCGTTTTCCAAAGTCATATTGATCGAACGGGATGATTTTGCCGAAATCCCACCGCCGAAATTCAAGCGTTTGGTAGCAGGCGGCGAAGTCCGTTTGCGCGGTTCTTATGTTATCCAGTGCAATGAAATCATCAAGGATGCCGACGGCAACATCACCGAACTGCGTTGCAGCTACGACCCCGACACGCTGGGAAAAAATCCCGAAGGCCGTAAAGTCAAAGGCGTGATCCACTGGGTTTCCGAACAGCACTCGCAACCGGCGGAACTGCGCCTGTATAACCGCTTATTCAGCGTGCCCAACCCGGACAATGAAGAAAACTTCCTGGACGCGATAAACCCCGAGTCATTGGAAGTCCTGACCGATTGCAGAGTTGAAGCCAGTCTGGCTAATCCGCAACCGGAAAGCCGCTACCAATTCGAACGAACAGGCTATTTTTGCTTTGATGCGATAGACAGCGTTAACGGCAAACTGGTATTTAACCGCACCGTGACCTTGCGGGATAATTGGGAAAAAGATTGATAAAATATGACAGTATTATTTTTAAATAAGCAATGCTGACTAACTTGTTTTATCCACGTTACTTAGCGTAGGGTGTGCCGTGTACGCCCTACTCGGCTAACATTTTTTATTTTAAACTTAACCGCGAATTCACTATGAACCAAGACAGTATCAACCTGATAGAACAATACTATGCCGCATTCAACGGCGGTGACATGGATACTTTTCTTAATCTGCTGACCGACGATGTTATCCACGACATCAACCAAGGCAAACGGGAAATCGGCAAAGAAGCATTCACGCAGTTTATGGCTTGCATGAACAACAATTACAAGGAACAGCTGGTCGACATGGTCGTCATGGCGACAGCCGACGGCAAACGCGCAGCCGCCGAATTTGTGGTATTGGGTGAGTACATTAAAACCGACGAGGGCTTGCCTGCCGCACAGGGGCAAAAATACCGCTTGCCTGCCGGTGCTTTTTTTGAAATCCGTGACGACAAAGTGGCCCGCATCACCAACTATTACAACCTGCAAGACTGGATTGCCCAGGTTAGCAAATAGGACTGCAGAATAAGATGCGGACTCCTCCCTCAGGGATCGCAATGTACCAAAGTGGAAGGTCGTACCAAGCCATTATTGTGAAATAAGGGGAGTCTAAAATAAATATTATCTAATGTTGCGTATTGTCCGTGAAAACGTAGGGCGTACCGTGCGCGCCTTGTAAACCAAGGCGCGCACGGCACGCCCTACAACAGATATTCATAGGCAGGAAATAATATCTTTATCGCACACGACGTCAATGATGCGGAAACAGCGTGTTTAACGATTACCTCTCCAATTGCGGAGCATTTTTCAACACAATAACAAACCGGTCGGACCGGCGTTTTCAGCAATCCGTTCAGCCCAAGCCCTTTATAAACTACCCCAAAAACATCGCATCGCCGTAACTGAAGAATCGGTAAGATTGATCTATAGCATGGCTATAGGCGTTCATAATATGCTCGTAACCGGCAAACGCTGAGACCAGCATCAGCAAGGTAGACTCGGGCAAATGAAAGTTGGTCAGCATCGCATCGACCGACCTGAATTGATAGCCGGGAGTAATAAACAAATCGGTATCACCAAAACCGGCTTCAAGCAGGCCGCTTTTGGACGCCGATTCCAACGCCCTGACCGCCGTCGTGCCTATGGCGATAACCCGCCCTCCCCTTGCTTTGGCTTGCTGAACGGCCGCTACCGTCTCCGGCAGTACGACAAAATATTCCTTGTGCATTAAATGTTCGGATAAATTTTCCACCCTGACCGGCTGAAAAGTACCGCTGCCGACGTGCAAGGTCACAAAAGCGCTTTGCACACCTCTGGCTTTAAGCTTTTCCATCATGGCTTGATCGAAATGCAGACCTGCGGTGGGCGCGGCAACGGCTCCCGCCTCTCTGGCAAAAACCGTCTGATAGCGAGTCAAATCGGATTGATCATCTTCACGGGTAATATAAGGCGGTAATGGAATATGGCCGATTTGCTCCAATATAGAGAGCAAACTGTTATCGCCCTTAAATTCCAACTGAAACAGATCGTCCACCCTGCCCAACACTTCACAGCAATAGCCCTTATCCAACTCTATCAAGGTACCGGCTTTCGACGATTTGCTCGCTCTGACATGAGCAATGGCATGGTGTTCATCCAGAATGCGCTCGATAAGAATCTCGACCTTACCGCCGCTTTGTTTTGTGCCGAACAGCCTGGCCGGAATCACTTTGGTGTCATTAAAAATCAGCAGATCACGTTCATTGATCAAATCGATGAAATCGGTAAATTGCCGATCGACTATCCCTCCGATATTACGATCCATACATAACAAACGACTTGCATCGCGTTCTGCCAAGGGTTTTTGCGCAATTAACGCGTCGGGTAACTGGTAGTTAAAATCACTTTTTTTCATAGCGGGCGATATTATCAGGTTAAGCGTCCAAATACACCTTAAATAAAACTAGCATTATTGATAAACGTTGCCTATAATGCACGTTCTTTGCCGGGGTGGCGGAACTGGTAGACGCGCCGGATTCAAAATCCGGTTGGGGTGACTCAGTGCCGGTTCGATTCCGGCCCTCGGTACCAAACATTGGTTCAGAGCCGTGCAAAGAACTATAAAAACCCGCAAGTCGCAAGGCTTCGCGGGTTTTTTATTGCCCAACGAAATGCAGTAACACTCGACACCTTGCGCAGTAACATTTACAGTCATTTTCGACCGGTACAAAATTTACTACCTTTTTCTGCGTGGAAGTTACTTACTGCAATGACTAAAGAATTTCGCGGTAATTGAGAACAGGGCATCGCAAAAAATAACAAAGGCTTTGTAAGCCCTTTGTTATTGCCTGAAGCTTTTAGCCTTAAATTAAAAAACGCCTTTTTTAGCCCTCTCTCCCCTTTCAAGACTTCTTATTTGAGCATTAAAAATCGATCACGTTGAGGTTCTACAAGCCCGCCACGAACGCAACCGATCAATAACATAAGGGTCCGCTCGTACTGAGTTTGTCTAAGTAGTTTATTTTTACTTGAATGCCCCAGTTACGTAAAAAAGGGGCTACGCATGGTTTATCGTCACGGAGAAGCTATGTCAACTTTCGGTGACATAGGGTGATCGGGCGTGGATAGGTAATGCCTGCAAACAACTTTTTACATCACCCTACTGCGGATCTGCTCCCTCCACTTGACACCCCTGCTTAACGAGCAAGGTAAATTCGCAAGGTGCAGCATGGGTTAGCTGGCGATCCAGTCGGGCGGAACAACCCGCGTCTTCCATAATCGCGCGACTGGCGTCTTTACTGCACAACAACAGCACTGCGTACGATTTTTGGTACTGCACTTTCAGTAAATAGGGCTCAAATTCAGGGGCCAACAGGCGGGGATCATGCCGAGTTGCGTTTTGCAAAATGGAGGTATCACTGTCGATGGGCGCCTCGGCTAAATCGGCGAAATAGGTATCTACCGCCGAACTGAGATTTACCATTTTGGCGGACAAACGCCCCCGCTCTTTGGCGTCGGGAGCTGCGACAGTGGGAGCCGCACAAGCCCCCACAAGCAAAGCGGTGACAAGACTAATCAATATGCGGTGTTTCATGGTATCAGCTCCAGTAAATCATGTGGTTGTTTTCGTCAATACCCGTATCCAAACTCCAGCTTGCCAGAGTGTCCAGTGGAGACTTTCGGTTTTGCAGCGACAACGCCAGCCAACCCCACAACTCCAGTATATTGCTTAAAGCTTTTTGGAATAGCTCCTCAAAATCCATAGCGCTTCCACCTGGAACATTAAGACCATAGATATATTGAGGTTCGGGAACCACCGGATAAACCAAGCCCTGATTGGCGGCTACGTGGCGGGCAAAAGCGAATAATACGTTGCCGCTTTCACCTAACTTCATCATGCGGCGCATGGCCCTATGCCAGTCGTGTACCTTGGGCGCTTTAAGATTGGAATAAAGACCTGAATAAACGCCGGTCAACAGCTCTTGCCACAGCAGAGCTACATCTGGATCCATGCGATCATCGTCGTTCATGTCGGAGCTATCGTCCACGTTGGTTGATATTTGCCTGTTGAACTCAAGCGCCCCCATATTGAGTCGACCATGAGCATAAACATCCTGAGACATTTCGCAACGCCGGTGTTCGGTTTTATGTTGCTCGTAGACCCCTACCTTCAGGTTGACTATCGGATGTATGGTGCCGTCGGTAGCGACGTGAGCGGCAAAACCGAACAGCCAAGCCATGCATTTTTGGCGCACATTGTCATCCGTTATGTTGCGTATCTTGGCAGCCCCATTGCGCAATAATGCCACCGCCTGCCCTTTGTGCATGGCATCGGCCCAAGCGCTGGAATTACTGTCCAGTACGTCGAGATACGGGTAATCGGGGGCTACCGCCCCGACGATGCAAAACTTTTTCCAATTTCCCAAGGCTCGCTTGGCATCGCTATGCAACAAGCCTTCGCGACGATTGCGGACCTTTTCGATGGCCAATTGCGCCAAGGTAATATGGGTATATCCACCGGACATAGTATTTTCTCCTTATTATGTGATAACCAGTTGGGTCATTGCATGCCTCTCACTCGGCACTGCCTTTAAACCCAAGCCTATAAAAAGCCATTTTCCCAACATGATTCGCCGTATTTGGACATCCCGCGCTGCTTCAATAACACCGACTACTTACCCCAGGAAAGGTCGTATTGTTCAGGGAAAGGGCCGAATTTATAATCAATACTGCCAGCCGCCTTAATACCGGGCCTTAACAACACTTGGCGAACCATCTCCGGGATTAATACCATGCCGACATATTTACCGAGGCATTCATGACTGCCGAAGCCGAAATGGAAGTAGTGATACCAGTTGCGTTCGGCGATGAATTCATCCGGCGATTCAAATGCTTTGGGGTCGAACATCGCGGACTGGGTCAGTGTAAGTACAATGGTTCCCGGACTAATGGTGGTTGCATGCGCCGTACCCTTGGCGACGGTATATTCGCTGGCTGTTTTACGGAACATGTAGGGGGCGATAGGCACAAATCGCAGGGCTTCCCAAACTATGTTATCGAATGCCTTTGGATCATCCATTTTCGCGGCATCGACCGCCTTGGCAAGCAACTCAGGCCGCTCCAGCAAAAATTGAATGACCTGCGAAACGGCTTGGGAAGTGGTCTCGATAGCGCCGATCAACAAGCCGCCTGCATTTACGCCCAAGCGTTTGATGTCGAAATCCACGGCATGCGGGTAAGTGGAACGCAGCATTCTGGAGACGATGTCGTCGGTCAGTTTTTTATCCGTCTCGCTGGACTGACCCAGCAGTTTTTTCAATAAGCACAAAGGCGTTAGCAAAGTGCTTAATGCTTGCTTTACCTTGGCTACCGGCAAGCGGCGTAGAATTAAACCCGCTATGTATTTACCCAACTTATCCGAGACTTCTTTTTGATGGTCAGAGACGCTTTTGGCTAACGCCTCAGGAAGAAGATCGAAAGATTGGTTATGAAAGGTGTTGTACTGATTCCAGTAGGACCATTCGATCAAGTCTTTGCGGTCTGCACCGGTCAGCCCGAAATAATCCTGCACCAAGGTCGCCGGCGCCATCCGGCAGTAATCGTTTACCACTTCTATCCGCCCATTGGCTTTGTCGAGTATCTCTTTGCCGATATTGGCGACCATCGCCCTGACCTGCGGTAAATCGTCGCGATTCAGCAAACCCATCATGATGGACTTTTCGCGGGTATGCAGGGCATCGTCGTCATGGGCCATCAGGTAATCGGCCATCTTCGCCACATAAAGCTCAACGGTGAATACCTTGGGCATATTCAGTACATCGGTAATATCGTCGAATAATGCCAATAAGGTACATTCCGGCGTGACGAGTATGGGCCGCTTTTCACGCAGTTCCTTGAAAAACGGCAACGGTTCGCTGTACATCCAACCTCGAACCAGCGGATATTTATCCGCATCGGCCGCCGCATCGTACTGCTCCAAATAATTAGTCGTGTTACTCATGGTCATTTCCTCTTAAATACGTCATTCCGGTTGTCACCGCCCACAGGGGGAATCGGGAACTACTCGTAACGAAATATATTGTGCCCTATAAATAACGGGACGAAGCATAAGCTCCGCCGCGCTACTCAACAGTTGTCGGGAATTACAGGCTCTTCAGGTATTCGAGAAGCGCTTTCTTCTCTATATCGGTAAAACCGGTGCCGTAATCGTGACCACAGCGGCTGTTACCGGAGTTTCTATCGCTGCAATCCGTCGTTTTCAGAGTGAAATTGAACTTGGTCTGCTCTACAGCCAGTCCGACTTTATCCGGATCATACGCCGGGCCGACCTTGAACTCTGCAAGCCGTTTTTCAGATGGCGTCAATAACTCGGCCAAAGACTGCACCGATCCATTATGCAGGTATGGCGCCGCTGCCCAAATTCCTTGAAGTACGCGAGACTCGTAAGGAAACGAGGGGGTAGCGGGCTTTTGCAATGGGAAGGTTTCCTTAAGGTCATCCAAACTACTCAAATCGTCCATATCTTCGAGCTTATCGATTTCCGTTTTAAACGCCGATTTCAACCGATCAATTTTACTTAGCAATTTCTGGTCTTTCCTGCTGAGTTCGACCGGAAGATAATGCTGAATAATAGACCCGCCGACTACCGTTCCCAAAACCGAAAAGGCCGAGTCGACAGCTTTGAGCGGTGGTTTTTCCGGAAAAATCACTGCACCTTCAAGTACTCCGGTTTTGACCTGAGAGCCCAGCAGGTTTACTTCTCTGGAGTCCGTACCAACGTCCAGGATAGGCGTAGCCCAAGTTTCGTGAGTAAAAGAGCGCATTTTGCCTTTCTTGATGCCGTGACAATCGGCGCAACTTTCATTGTTTTCTGCCGGGTCTTTCTTGTAGAACACTTTCTCCCCTTCGGCGGCAAGCGCCTTGTCCAGCTTCCAGGGCCATTTTGGCGGACCGATCTTCTTGATTAAGCTTTCCAGCTTATTCAAGCCATGAAAGTTGGCCGAGTTGTTTTCGACATAGTTGATTTTAAGTAATCTCGAATCGTCCTTTTTGGGGTGGAGAACCGCGAATACGCCGAAAACTTCGCCGATATTTCTGGATAGTCCCAGTATGCGGTTGCCGTTTGGAGCAAAGCCGGGCCATTGCGTAATATCTTGAATCGACGCATTCCAGACAAACGGATAGCGGGCCGGTGCGTCGGCACGTTTGATGTTCTCTGGAATCATGTAACTTGGAGCAGGTCCAATATCAAGCCCCGACACCCGGTTAAAGATCATTGATACGGCGTCGAGTCGAGACGGGCCCCAAGGGGATTCCGTCGGCAAGGAACCTTTTACGATCGTGTCATAGGGAATGAACCAAGTCGCAACATCGGCGCGCAATCTTTCTTCGTCCTGTTTCTTCGAAAATGGGCCGAGTACGGCGCGGGCAAACTCCGTAAAGGCAGCGGGGTCAGTTAACACGGTATTGACCGCCTTGTCGAGATCCCCCATAAAGCCTTGCATGTCGGTGATGGCCGGGCCGCCATCGAGCCGGTAGGAGATGCCGGAAACATCGATCTGACGCGTGTGACAGGCGGAGCAAGTCATACCGATGAATTTGTCGCCATTCTCCTTGGCAGCGATAAAACCGACCGGCAGGCCTGGCTCCGGGCTTTTGGGATTAGGCAGATAACCGTACCGGCCGAGACTGTCCGCCATGAAAGGGGCTCCGTTCGCTTGTTTCAACGCGTTGATCCATTTCAACGGCATGATTCGCGAACCCTGATCCTGGGTATAGAATTTTTCCCGGGTGGAAGCAGTCCATTTTTTCCCCTGATCGGTCAGCACGGGCGACGTAGCGGCTGTCGATGACAGCGGTGCAAGCATAGCCATGGTGAGAACTGTGCCCACAAGGCATCTGATCCTCAATACAGATTCAATTTTTTTCATTTATCCCTTCCTCAAAATTTACAACATATTATTGATCGCCTGCCATCCGCCAGTTTTGCAACATACGTCTAAAAGGTAATCACCCCAAAAGAAACACTAATCAGTAAGCCAAACGATTTATTTTTATAGGCTTAACAAATAGCGTTTATCCGCCGCACTCAAAACTTGAATTAACGCACCCGCAAAAGGGGACGGCATTATTGCATCGTACGCAAAGCATCTTGAGTAAAACGCTATAAATACGCGCTACACGGACGACGCCACCAGTCGAAACCGATGCCGTTACGAACCGGGGTAATGTAGCTCAAACAAAAACCGATGTATGCAAGCCAAAGATTATTTAGTTGTAAGCTTTTTGCTTACGTATAAAACGCAGTCAGATCGTATCTGGAATATTAGATCGAGTGTTTGCATCAACTATAGAAAATGCGTCAATGTAAAAATCCGCCTCCGGTAAGACTTTTTATATTGCCCGAATTTTATGCCCAACACCGGATTTGACCTTCCCATCAATGAATCGCCGCTGTTATAGTGAGTTACCGATTTTTCAAAGAACTGCCAAGTGTTAGTAAAATATGTGGTTTTAATCGATAATCAAGCGCCTAATTGAAGCCGTCACTTAAACGATTTATTGATTTTCACCCATGAAACCACAAGTAAAACTATCCGTCGTTATTGTCAGCTTGTTAACGGGGATTTCGCCACTGCAAGCGCAAAACTTATCAGAAACCTATGAGCTTGCTTTACAAAACTCACCTGCTTTAAAGCAGGTTCAGGCCAAGCAATCTGCCATCGACGAATCGAAAGATCAAAGCATTGCGCGATTTTTGCCTAACATCTCGGCCACCGGAGCCAGCAGCAAAAATCATCTGCATAACAAAAAAACCGGTAGTTTTCGAGGCCCTGACCCCAATCAGGAATTCTGGGACAATACCTTCAATGTCAACTTAACTCAGCCCCTGTTCCACTGGGATCACTGGATACAATTAAGCCAGTCCGACAATCAAATCGCCCAGGCCGAAGCTGCATATCTGGCCGAACTGCAAAACCTGATGGTTAACACAACCGAAGCCTATTTCAATGTGCTTTATGCCCAGGATAATCTGCAATTTGCCTCGGCAGAAAAGCAGGCTATCGCCCGACAACTGGAGCAAGCCCAGCAACGATTTGAAGTGGGCGTTCTTGCAATAACCGATGTTAACGAGGCGCAAGCCGGTTTCGACCAAGCCATCGCCAATGAAATAGAGGCGGCCAATAATCTGGATAATCAAAAAGAAGCGTTAAGGGAAATCATCGGCGAAAACGATGCCTCGCTTAACGGACTGGGCGACCAACTGCCCTTACTCAAGCCAGAACCGGCGGATATTTCGGCATGGAGCGATACCGCCGAACTCAATAACTTCAGCATCATTTCGGCATTTAACCAGACCGAAGTGTCGCGCAAAGCCATAGACCTGCAACGCAACGACCACCTGCCCCGCCTGGATTTGGTCGCCTCCTACGGAGCATCCGACAACACCAGCAGCTTTGGTTTTCGGGGCGATACCCAAAGCGTCGGCGTACAACTGGAGGTGCCGCTGTTTGAAGGCGGCGCGGTAAATTCCCGAACCCGTCAAGCCAGCTATGAATACCAAGCCGCCAAAGAGGATTTGACCGCGAAAAAGCGGGCGGTCAAACGTCAGGTGAAAGATGCCTATCGCGGCGTCATGTCCAACATCAGCCGCGTTACCGCCCTAAAAGCCACGGTGACATCCGCGACCAGCGCCTTGGAAGCGACCGAAGCAGGCTTTGGCGCAGGCACCCGAACCATGGTCGATGTGCTGAACGAACAAAGGAATCTATACAAGGCAAAACGGGATTTTGCACGCACCCGTTATGATTACCTGATCAACAGCCTCAAGTTAAAACAAGCGGCCAGCAGCCTTAGCCAAGATGATCTTGAACAGGTTAACCGGTTGTTGGTGGCGAATGCCGGGAACAAACAGCCCGAGTAAAAATATTGTAGAAATAACTGGGGGGACGGGAGAGATTGCGATGATGCTTTTCATTTTCTCAACGTAAACAGTACAAAATAGCCATACAGCTAATCCGCTGCATCCAAAAACCTCAAAAAGAAATGAGGCTTAAAAGCGATGCTTTAATCCAGCAAGAACCCATCCCCTCATTGCTAAATTCATGGCATGCCTTGGTAACTGAAGTGGATGCGCTGACAGGACACACTCTAAAATAATCTGAAATTGGTTCATATCCCCACGGGTGTGGGGAACACTTTCGCCCCAAGCGCCTTAGCATCTTCTTTTTCGGTTCATCCCCACGGGTGTGGGGAACACTATTCCACAGCTACGACGATCACCCGCGAATTCGGTTCATCCCCACGGGTGTGGGGAACACGTTTTTAGTCGGCCGGTTATATTTCAGCGTGTGCGGTTCATCCCCACGGGTGTGGGGAACACCTTCGCTGAAAATCTTGGAAGCGGAGCACCGCGTAGCGAAGATTTTTAGTCCGCAGAAGCGATAGCGCATGTGTTTTCACGAAGCGCTTTTTGCGTAGTGAAAATGCAGGCTTTCCGACATCGCGTCGAGTCATTGCGAGAATGATGTTGGATACCCCTTGCTGGGTATCCAACGAATGAAGCAGGACGGCTGGGGCCGCCGGAGGCATTGGCTGCCGCGTAATTTTTGCCGCTTGCTTGGGCTGGGATGCCCAAAACAAGCTTTCGCAAAAATAGCGGCACTTTCATAAATAAGCGTTCTTTGCGTCATTATCCGCGGTTCATCCCCACGGGTGTGGGGAACACTTTAAATAAGCGTTTTTCGCATCGTTATCAGCCGGTTCATCCCCACGGGTGTGGGGAACACATATAAAGTGAAGCCCATGGACTTTGCCGACACGGTTCATCCCCACGGGTGTGGGGAACACACACTTGGCAAGATATGGCTGCCAGTCGGTTACGGTTCATCCCCACGGGTGTGGGGAACACCCTTTCCCATACCGGGTCATTGGTCTGTCCGGCGGTTCATCCCCACGGGTGTGGGGAACACCAAGGCGAACAGCCGCAAGAGGTTATTGCGGCCGGTTCATCCCCACGGGTGTGGGGAACACTTATCTTGGTGTTTACATGCTATTTAGCTGAGCGGTTCATCCCCACGGGTGTGGGGAACACCTATAAGTGCATTGCTAACGATGCGCCGTCGCCGGTTCATCCCCACGGGTGTGGGGAACACCGCTTAAACAGCCTGAAAACGGCCTTATTTTGCGGTTCATCCCCACGGGTGTGGGGAACACTCCATGTACCGCCCAACGACTCAACTTTATTACGGTTCATCCCCACGGGTGTGGGGAACACTATACCCGGTACAATTAGCCTCAGTCTGGACTCGGTTCATCCCCACGGGTGTGGGGAACACCTTTACGCGAATGGGTGCACAAGGGTCGGCTGCGGTTCATCCCCACGGGTGTGGGGAACACTCAGCAAACGGCAACCTGTTAGTAACACTAAACGGTTCATCCCCACGGGTGTGGGGAACACAACAGCGCCAACGCGATGACAATCGGAGCGATCGGTTCATCCCCACGGGTGTGGGGAACACGGTTTGAGCATAATGGACTCGTCAGAATCACGCGGTTCATCCCCACGGGTGTGGGGAACACGCATAAAGACTCAACGGAACGCGTTTTTCCTGCGGTTCATCCCCACGGGTGTGGGGAACAC
This sequence comes from Methylobacter tundripaludum SV96, assembly GCF_000190755.2. Classification (GTDB taxonomy): domain Bacteria; phylum Pseudomonadota; class Gammaproteobacteria; order Methylococcales; family Methylomonadaceae; genus Methylobacter_A; species Methylobacter_A tundripaludum. The sequence goes on from NZ_JH109153.1 coordinate 1,194,909, forward strand.
TTTTGTGGCTTATGAAGCGTTGGATGCGATAGCGGTTCATCCCCACGGGTGTGGGGAACACTATTTATCCCCGCCAAGGATGGCGACCCAATACGGTTCATCCCCACGGGTGTGGGGAACACGCCTGCCATCAATAACTCAGTAGCTCACCCTCCGGTTCATCCCCACGGGTGTGGGGAACACGTCCTTTTGATACTTGCTCGTCTTAATGCGACCGGTTCATCCCCACGGGTGTGGGGAACACGATAAAAAGATTGTCGAGCAGGCGCACAAGCGCGGTTCATCCCCACGGGTGTGGGGAACACATATGGTCGTTGTATTTAAGGCTTGTCCTTGTCGGTTCATCCCCACGGGTGTGGGGAACACTTAATCATTTCTACCAAAAATTTTAACTATTGCGGTTCATCCCCACGGGTGTGGGGAACACTGAACCATTTTGATAATGTCATCGCCGGTTTTCGGTTCATCCCCACGGGTGTGGGGAACACTTGCATAAATAAATCGATGTGCAAATTTGAATCGGTTCATCCCCACGGGTGTGGGGAACACCAGTGCCGCCGGGGGATAGTTGGAACGGGATTCGGTTCATCCCCACGGGTGTGGGGAACACCAGGATTGAATTGTTAAAGAAGGTGCACGCCACGGTTCATCCCCACGGGTGTGGGGAACACTAAAAACAGATATTGATACGCTGATTGCTGATCGGTTCATCCCCACGGGTGTGGGGAACACTTACATCGCTATTCAAAACGATCATATATTGGCGGTTCATCCCCACGGGTGTGGGGAACACATTTATGGATTTTGGAACGCGCACCATCACCGCGGTTCATCCCCACGGGTGTGGGGAACACGGTTTGAGCATAATGGACTCGTCGGAATTGCGCGGTTCATCCCCACGGGTGTGGGGAACACAGGGGTTTATGTTGGGTCTGTTTGCTTTCATACGGTTCATCCCCACGGGTGTGGGGAACACGCTACGGCAGTAAAGCAGTATCGCTTTTGGTCCGGTTCATCCCCACGGGTGTGGGGAACACACTAATCATAACATGTTGTTAATAAAACGAAATAACCACTCCAATTTTTCCACCGAAAAAACAGCCGCTTTTTGTCATTAATTTGTTAAAGAGCAAAGTAGTTCAGCATGACATTTCTCATCGCCTGGCGCGTTTTTCTTTCGGCAACACGCCAAAATAATACACTGCAAGAAACACCACACCGATGCTGAAAAATACCTTAGCAAACGACCTAAAGCTATCGTTGAAAAAGAACTCCCCAATCATCCAAACCGCATTACCGCATATCCAGCTACTGACCGCCAAATTATGAAACAGGTTTGCGGTGTTTTTTCGTCCCAGCCAGGTAATGTGAAAAGCCGCCGCAATCGTCGGCACGATCATGAAAATGCCTTCAAGCCTCCATTCCATCAACCAACACGTATCCTTCAAAAGCCATAACACAATATGAAAGTTTTCATATTCGCGAAGTTTTATCTCACTCATTCGGCAACCTTATTCAGCCCAATCTTTTGCTCTTTCCACGGCTTTAAGCCAATGCCGCTTCAACAATTCAACTTCCAACGGCGGCATGGTTTCGTGGAATGACCGATCAATCCGCCATTTCTGATTGAGTTCGTCGATAGTCCATAATCCAATGGCAATACCGGCAAGATAAGCCGCACCCAAAGCCGTGGTTTCAAGATTCGCGGGACGGACAACTTCAACAGCCGAGATGTCGGCCTGAAATTGCGCCAGCATATTATTAGCCGACGCGCCGCCATCGATCCTTAATTGGACGATCGGCGTACCGCTTTCGGCTGAAAGCAGCTGCAATACCTCATCGACCTGAAAACAAATGCTCTCCAGCGCCGCCCGGGTAAGATGCGCCGAGGTTGTGCCGCGCGTGATGCCGAAGATCGCGCCGCGCGCATGCGGGTCCCAATGCGGCGCGCCGAGGCCGGTGAGTGCGGGCACGAAATAAACGCCGCCATTATCGTCAACGCTACCGGCCAGCCGTTCGCTATCCGCTGCCTGCTCGAACAACCCCAAACCATCGCGCAGCCATTGAATGACCGCGCCGCCGACAAACACGCCGCCTTCAAGCGCATAATGGATTTGATCGCCGATTTGCCAGGCAATCGTGGTTAACAGGCCATGACTCGATGCGACCCTTTTCGCTCCGGTATTCATCATTAAAAACGAACCGGTGCCATAAGTGCATTTAGCCATCCCCGCGTTGATGCACAGCTGACCGAATAACCCCGCCTGCTGGTCACCGGCAATAGCGGCAATTGGAATTCCCGCCCCTATTTCCGGGTTACGCGTTTGCCCATAAATCTCGCTGGACGATTTGACGGTGGGCAACAAGGATGCGGGTATGTCGAATAACGCCAGCAAGTCATCATCCCACTGCATCGTATCGATGTTGAACAACAAGGTTCGGGCGGCATTGGACACATCGGTGATATGCAACTCGCCGCAGGTCAGTTTCCAGACCAGCCATGAATCTATCGTCCCGAAGGCCAATTCCCCGCGCTCGGCTTTTACTCGCGCGCCCTCGACATGGTCCAACAGCCAGCTGATTTTCGTCGCCGAAAAATAAGCATCCAGCAACAGACCGGTTTTGGCCTTAACCATCGCTTCCGCTCCGGCTTGTTTCAGCCGGATACAGTCCTCAGCCGTGCGCCTGTCCTGCCAGACGATGGCGTTGTAAATCGGTTTGCCGCTGCTGCGCTCCCAGATGACCGTCGTCTCGCGTTGGTTGGTGATGCCGATTCCGGCAATATCATCCGGCTGAAGCTGTGCGTCCTGCATCACTTGTCGGACAACCCCGGATTGCGATGTCCATATTTCTTCGGCATCGTGCTCTACCCAGCCAGGATACGGAAAGTGTTGTGTAAACGCCTGCTGGGCCATCGCAACCGGGTTTGCCTGCCGGTCATAAAGTACACACCGCGAACTGCTGGTGCCTTGGTCTATCGCTAAAATATAACGCATCGTTTTCACCTTGAGTTACCTTACTCCAGCCATACCTTGTATGTTTTCCTACCGTCTTCAAAAACAAACAGTTGCTGGGGAGTAATACCGTTGGCGCGGATAGATTCGCCCAACTGTTTGAGGTCGATTGTTCCCGAACTTATGATGCGCGCCAATACATCTTCAGGAATAAGGTGCTCCAAGTCCAGCACCGCTTCGGCGGGCATTTTAACCGAAACACGCTGCTCGCCGCCTTCGGTGACGCGCACGCAGAGCAGGGTTGCTTGCTGATCGAAACTCAGGGTCATGACTGTCGGCTCATGTTCAATTGCAGGCAGTTCATAGGCCATGGCCTGGCGAATGAGTTCCGGGCCGACCGCTTGTTGCAGTAGCGACCACCACGGCAGCCTAACATCCAACTGTTGTAATTGCTGGATTAGCCCCTGAAACGCGCGCATCAGTAAAAACAGGTCGGAAGGCCCGGCCGATCGAAACCACCAGCGATAATCGCCGAGCAGATCGTTAACTTCCTCGCCTAACTGCCACTGCTCGGGACTAAACGCATGGTTCAATAAAAAAGGCCGGAATAATATCTGGCATAAGGCAGGCAAAGAACCGCTGATGGGCGTCAGTTTTTTGCTGTCGAAACCCAGCGCCGCAAAGCAATCCAACGGTTTGGTAGGGTTTCGTTCGCGGCAACCGACGATCAATTTGAGCAGCGCCAGTCTGCGTGGTTCGGCAATGCTAAGGGTGCAGCCGTAGTCGAGTAATATGACTAACGGTTGGCCGTTTTCGTCGTGGCTGTAAAAGACGTTGCCGGGATGCGGGTCGCCATGCACTTCGCCCGCCACAAACAAGCTTTTAAATAAGGTCATCATCAGCGTTTGGCCGATAGCCAGACGATCCTGCTCCGACCAGTCACCGGCCTTGTCGATCAACACGCCCTCCGCCCTGCTTTGCACCAACACCCGTTCGCTGCATAAATCCCGATACACTCCGGGAACTTTCAGCCCCGGAACTTGTACGGTGCGGCCGAAATAGTCCTGCCTTTGGGCCTCCGAGCGGTAATCAAGCTCGCGGTGCATATTGTCGCGCAGGCTTTTTTTATAGGCATCAAGATCGAAGCCCCAGCGGTTGACCGGCCCCACGCCGGGCATCAGGCCGACCAGGCGCAATTCGGCATCGACCGCATCGCTAATATCGGGATAGCGGATTTTTACCGCGACCTTGTCGCCGTTTTTAAGCTCTGCGAGATGCACTTGTCCGAGAGAGGCCGCCGCGATGGCTTTATCAATGGAGCGGAAAACGCTTTTGGTTTTTTGCCCGAGTTCCGTTTCGAGCAGCGGGATCATGATTTTGAGCGGCAAAGGCTCTATGCCTTCGACAAGTTCCTGGAACGGAGTCGTGCCGTCGGTGCCTGCAAACAGCTGACCGACTTTCATAGTAATGCCGCGCGCATCGGCAAACAACCCGGCAAGCGCCTGTTTGGCGAGCAGGCGTTCGGTCTCGTTCTGAGTGCGTTGGAGTTTTTTGGCCGCCAGCCCGATACGGAAAAATTGCAGGGCGCGTTTTGCTGTGTTGAGGATAGTCACGTTGATTGGTTTTTTCGGGTTGTAAGATCGGGTTAGGCATTGATGCGAGTAAGGGGAACCCAAAATAGCCCCATATTGACTTCGTATTCATCAGCTATGATCGAACATAAAAAGAGCATACCCGACCGCAACTATTTTTACGAAGCTTTTCGGTTACATTTAAGTTTAAGCAACCCATGCATTAACGTGCAAAATGATCTGCTAACATGTACAATCATTCTCTCGGTTATGCTGCCGGCCATTAACTATGTTCAACATCATGAATTACATTGATTTTTTGCACTATCTAAAGCCTTGTCGTGACCGTACACAGAGTACTTATGTTTTTAATTAATAATCAAAATACCAAGAGTATCTAAAATGACAACAACCGCTATCAATGTTACCTTTGTAGACAATGAACTGGACATTATTGCCATCCCATCCAACGGATTGGCGAGTGTAAATCTGCTTCACTACATCTCTGGCTATAATGACACAATGAACGTAAAAATCATTCCTCAACATGTCCTTCCAGCAGGAAGCTACACTTTGAGCTTTGTCGGCATCAACTGGGGCGGGCCAGCTCGGTTCGATGTATCATTGACAACTAATGGCGTTACAACGCCCGTTACTCCTGGGGCAAGCAGCTCCGCCGTCGGGGTTGTGTGGTCGCCGTCGGTGCAAATTACAGTATAGTGCTTTAACTATATTGCTCTGGTTCCCACAGTCTGGATCGTGGGAGCTAGCATATGTGGAAATAACGCAACGCGTTATTCCTCTATTTCCCCAACAACATAACCTTCCTCAACCGCTGTCACCATACAGCTAATCGTCCGATTTTCCACCGACACATCACTGCCAATCACGCAGCCAACCCGAAGATAATTCGGCGTATAACCGAACACCCGTTGTTTATCATCTGCCAACGCTTCGCTGTAACCTTCCCATAACACCGGAAATTGATTGCCTACGTTATCGGCAAAAAACTTCAGCTTCATCTCCTCAGCCAACTCATGCAACTGCCTGCTGCGCTGTTTTTTGATGTCATTGCTCAGCTGGCCAGGCAGGCTTGCGGCTTTGGTGCCTTCCCTGCTTGAATAGGTGAAGATATGGATATGACCGAAACCGGTTTGCTTAATGAAGTTAAAGCTCTCCTGCCATTCCTGCTCGGTTTCGCCGGGGAAGCCGACGATAATATCGGTGGTGACATTAAAGTTGGGGATTTGCGCGCGTAACTGATTGACGATAGAGGCAAACTCTTCGGTTTTACAGCGCCTTGCCATACGGCGCAGCACGGTGTCCGAGCCGCTTTGCAAGGGCAGATGCAAATGCGGCATCAGGCGCGGATTATCGAACAGCTTGAAAAAGTCACCCGGCAATTCCCAAGGTTCCAACGAGCCTAATCTGAGTCGCGGGATGTCGGTTTCCGCCAAAATAGCTTTGATCAAGTCGGACAGATTGTTACCCAGATCGCTGCCGTAGCCGCCCAAATGCACGCCGGTCAAAATGACTTCGGTGATGCCTTGCCGGTGCAGCGCATTGATTTCGTCGATGACCGCCTGCACGGGGCGGCTGTTTTCTTCGCCGCGCGCCACGGTGACGATGCAAAATGTGCAGCGGTAACGGCAACCGTCCTGTACTTTAACGAAAGCGCGTTGCCTGCCGCGAGTGAACAACGATATTTCCCCCGGCTCGGTGGACAGGACGGGCATGCTGTCCATGTTCAGTTCAGCCAGGGTTTTTTCGACCAGTTGATCCTTGTCCTTGTTACTGACTATCAGGTCAACGCCCAGTAAAGACGCGGCCTCATCCTCATTCAAGGTCGCGTAACAGCCGCTGACCACGAGCTTGGCTTGCGGGTTATCTCGATGGATGCGGCGGATCAGCTGGCGCGATTTTCTGGCGGCATCTTGCGTCACCGCGCAGGAATTGATCACGATAAGGTGCGCGGCTTCGGCTTGTTTGGTGATTTGATGGCCGGATTTTTGGAAAGCCTGAGCCCAGGTTTCCAGTTCGGCTTCGTTAAGACGGCAGCCTAGGGTTTTAAGGTGAACTTTCATTAAGGGATAATAGTAAAAAATAGAATACGGATGACACGAACTTCTTCATAAAAATTTTATAGGCGAAAGACAAAGGGCAAAAGATGGTTTTTTTCCCCTTTCGCCCTTTGCCTTTAGCCAAAGAACCAGTAGGCGACAAATATGGACGCAACAATGCCCGCAAAGTCGGCTATTATCCCACACGCGGCGGCATGACGAATATGTTTGATGCCGACCGAGCCGAAGTAAATCGCCAGTACATAAAAGGTGGTTTCGGTGCTGCCTTGCACGATCGACGATAAGCGCCCGGCAAACGAATCCGCGCCCATCGTCTTCATGGTATCAATCATCATCGCCCTGGCCCCGCTGCCGCTGAACGGCTTCATCAATGCGGTAGGCAGCGCATCGACAAAGCGGTCGTCGAGCATGAAGTAATGCACGACGTAACGCGCCAAATCGGCCAGCAAATCCAACGCGCCGCTGGCCCTGAATACGCCGATCGCAACCAGCATCGCGACCAAATAAGGGATGATGGTGGTGGCGGTATGAAAACCTTCTTTGGCGCCTTCAATGAAGGCGTCATAAGCGTTAATCTCCTTGTTGATCGCGCCGAGAATAAAGGTGATGACCAGCGAGAACAGGATGAAATTGCTGATAATCGCGGATTGCTCAAGCATCTGCTGTTGCGGGAGGCTTGAAAAATACGCCAGTATGCCGCCGACCACCAGCGTAAAACCGCCGAGATAGGCCACGATCACCTTATCCAGCAGGTTGATTTTTTGTACGAACGCAACGGCAAGCAAACCGGCCAGCGTGGACATATACGTGGCTATCAGGATCGGGATGAATACGTCGGTCGGATTGGCTGCCCCCAACTGGGCGCGGTAGGTAAAAATCGTTACCGGAAACAGCGTAATGCCTGAGGTGTTGATCACCAGAAACAGGATTTGCGCGTTGCTGGCGGTTTCGGGATTCGGATTAAGCGTTTGCAATTCCTGCATCGCTTTGATGCCCAACGGCGTGGCGGCATTGTCCAGGCCCAGCGCATTGGCGGAAATATTCATCACGATTGCGCCTAACGCGGGATGCCCTTTGGGCACATCAGGCATTAACCGGCTGAATAACGGCGTGAGGCTTTGGGTTAATAGCAGGATAAAACCGCTTTTTTCGCCGATGCGCATAATGCCCAGCCATAAGGCCAGCACCCCGGTCAGGCCTAAGGCTATTTCAAAAGCCGATTTCGACAACGCAAACATGGCTTCCATGATTTGCGCAAAAACCTGTTGGTCGCCCAAGAAAACCAGCTTGAACAGCGCGGTGCAAAAGGCGGCGAGGAAAAAGCTGATCCAGATGATGTTTAGCACGGTAGATGTATTAAGTTGAGATCGTTGGGTTAGGCGCGTCTTGCGCTGGTTCCCAATCTCCAGATTGGGAACCCCGAAGGCGAAGCTCCAGCTTCGCGAAACGGGAAGCTGGAGCTTGGGAACTGGCAGCTAGAAAAAGCCTGCATTCCATCCTTAAAAATCTGCAAGATCAGGTTGTTCAGTTAATAAATTATCGGATCGCGGATCCAAGCCGCACGGAAATAACGAAATGAAATCGACATCCGCTGAAACCGCTAACTTGGCTTTCAATTCGCCGACCAATACAATCGGCTCCCGAAGCGGTTGTTGTGAGGTTTTGACTTCCCGCTCAAACGCACCGTGTCTGAACTCCCACATAAACAGCACAACATTAGCCAATATCGCCAGAAAAAATAAAATCTTCATGCATGTCCTTCCAGAACACACAGCAATCCTCGCAACACCACATCAGGATCAACAATGGATGCAACACCAAGCTGTCCGGCGATAAGTTCGGCATCTCCGCCGGTTAAAATCAATTGCGTATTTTCAGGGTGTTTTGCCAGCACATGCTCGATCAAGCCGATAGCCGCCGTTAAGGTGCCGTTGTAGATTGCGGCCTCGGTAAAATTAGCCAGACCGAATGCATAGCTTGCTTCGCTAACAGGCAACGCCTCGGTCCCTTGGCCCAAGGACTTTTTCATCAGCGTCAAACCGGGACTAATCAGGCCGCCTTGATGCCTGCCGTCGGCATCGATTAAATCCACGGTAATGGCCGTTCCGCAATCGACTATGCAAGCCGGCTGGTGAAATTGCTGCCAAACGGCAACTAACGATAGCCAGCGGTCAACGCCCAGCTTTTCCGGTTGTTGGTAAGCGTTAATCACGCCGAACGCCTGCGCTTGAGGCTTAACCAGGATAACATCCACATCAAGCCAAAGTTCAAAGGCTACCGACTGGACAAGTTCAAGCAGCCGGTTTGCGCTCACGCAGGAAACCGCAAGCCGTCTGGGCGGACGGATGCCTTTCCAGAGTTCAATAAGTTCATGCCGATTAATCCGGGTATTAAGCAGGGACTGGCCGGTAATGATTTGACCGCCTGTGGTAATCCCCCACTTCAGGCGAGTATTACCCATATCAATCAACAAATTCATTGCGGTGCCGAACCATTAAAACTGACTTCGCCGGAGGCAAAGGTCTGCACATGGCCATCCGGACGTTCAATCAATAACATGCCGTTATCGTCGATGCCTCGCACTATGCCTTCAAATTGTTGCTGACCGATAAACAAGGTCGCAGATTTTCCGGTCAGGCAATCATAGGAGCGCCATTCGTCGAGATAGGCTTGAATGCCGACACCTTCATACTCGGCAATAACCGGCAGCAGATGGTTTAACAGCGTGCCTGCCAATTTATTCCTGAACAGTTGGTTTTGCCCGGTGATTTTGCTTAAATCGGTCCAGGCTTGAGTGATGCTTTCGGCTTCCGTTTCCGGCAAGAATAAATTCAAGCCCAAACCGATAACGGCGCTGCACGGCCCGTCAGTCTCGCCAGAGACTTCAACCAGAATACCGCCCAGTTTTTTACCCTGACTGTAAATATCATTAGGCCACTTGAGGCCAATATCATTGATTTGATGCTGTTTTAAAGCCCTGATCACCGCCACGCCGATAGCCAGACTTAAGCCTGAAATGGCGGCAGGCCCCTGCTGAAAGCGCCAGAGTATCGACAGGTAAATATTACTCCCGTAAGGCGAAACCCATTGCCGCCCTCGCCTGCCTTTCCCGGCTGTTTGATACTCCGCAAAACACACAGAGCCTGAAAGCGCATTATTTTGCGAGCGTTCCACTAAATAGCGGTTGGTGGAATCGATTTGATCATGAATTTCAAACGATGAAATTAATGCGCCGACCCGGTCGCCAACAACTGCATTGATTTGTGACGCTTCCAACAACTCCAGCGAGTTATCCAGCCGGTAACCTTTACCGCTGACTGCCGAGTGTTGCAGCCCCAATTCGGCCAAGCCGTTCAGCTGTTTCCAAACCGCTGAACGACTGATGCCCAGCGCATCGGCCAATTCAGTGCCGGAATGAAACGCTCCGTCAGCCAAGAGGGTAAGGATTTTTTTTTGCTTATCTGAAATATTCACAACCGCTCAAGCTTTATTGCCAACCTGTTTTTTATCCCTGATCTGTTGCAATTGCTCCTTTACCACATATTTAATCAACATTTCCCGATCCTCATCCTTCATATTAATAAAATTAACACCCACAAAATAAGGATACTGACTATCGTTTGATGGGCTATTTTTACAATAAACAACCCTGCCGTAAGTCACGATGACCGTCATACAAGATACCAGCAGTATTTTGATTTCCAGATAATCGTTTTCTTTAAGCGCTTCTTCGCAATTAAAAGCGATGCCGGTTGCACTCATGTTAACGTTGCGAGTGTCGTTTTCCTTAAATTGAAAGCCCTGCATCGTAATAGCCTGGGCAAGAAGATCGATTTTTCTGTCAATTAACCTTAAGTACTCCGCTACATCCGGCAGGTTTTTATCCAGCCGGTGCAATAACAATATCGATTCCTGCGATACCATTTCAAGTGCGGTAGACAATGAACAGCTATTCAAAATGTTGTCGGAAACATGGTGCGGTTCGTTGACCAGCTTTTCATCTATTTTTTTGTAAAACAGATTAACTTCATCATCAATTCGAAAAAAACCTCTTCGATCTTCAGTTTTCGTCATGTTGATCTTATCCATAATCTACAACCTCTAAACTTTTTATTGTCATGATTTAGTTAATGAATCAGCGCTAATAACGGACCTTATCCAAGACTGACCGTCTATCCGGAATATAAATTCTTTTTAACGTCTCATTCTGGGAAATAACTTGTGCGATTGCGACTGATATTTGAGGTTTTTAAGAGCTTTTATAGGAACCGCCCCCTCCGCCGCAGCTTGTCAAATTATACGTTAAACAGTTTGGTTATTTTATTTTTTGGTTTAATCGTTTAAAGCCTGGATAATCCAAATCGGTCAAGCGTTGCAGCATGTTCTTCATGTGCGAGCCTTGCCAATAGATCCGCTGACAATCGGCGCATTGATAAAAATCCTCATAGTAGAGCCTCGTCTTGGCTTCGAGACAATCCCAAATATCCGCTTTGGCGACCGGCGTTAGCACACCGTTGCAAATCAGGCATCGGACAAAGGGATGAATCGAGTCGTACAGATCGAAACGGCGCAGGACTTCATCGACTTGGACTTCCACGTCGACTGCACGCACCCAGTAGCCGTGATCGATTTGCTTGATGTACAAAAGGCGACGATCACGGGTCAGCACGATGCGCCGTTCGTTCACTGCGCTTTTTACTATATCGGCATCCCTGTAGTCGTTACGATAGAGACTGTCGAAACCCAACAAACGCATGCGTTTGGCGAGCTTGCCCACATTCACGTCCAGGATGAAGCGGGGGGTGCGCAAGGGCTTTTCGCGCAACCTGACCAAAGAGGAGATGTCCAGCGTTTCGAAAACCGGGTAGACCGCGACACGATCGCCGGCTTGCAGTTGATAGTCGAATCCCACCGACCGACCATTGATGACAATCAGGTCTACCTCGGTGTGAGGCACACCGAAAACTTCAATGGGGTCCTTGATTCCCGGATGGCCGCTGAAACGATAGTGCATCGTCTGCTTGCGTTGTTCCGGTGGAAGAAAATCGTTCAGTTCCGCGTAGAAACGAAATTCAGCAGTATATTCTGGTTTCATATTGTCCGCCTGTCGATGACAGCCATTTGGCGAACAGTAAATCAAAATTCTTGGATGCACAAATCATCGGGATCGGACTCAATTGATATAGTCATCAATCAACACACATTAACCGAGCCGAAACCCCTCTGACTTGTTACACTTGGCGACCTAAAGGAATTTATTCAAAATAATCCCACGGATACTCCGGAGCTAAAATGGGCTGAAAACCTGCCGGAACCGGAAAAGGCGCGGAAAGAAATTCATAAACGCCAACCAATTCACGGGTTACCGTCATCCCCAAGCCGGTAGCAAGACCGATAGGAAAACCAATTGCCCCTTTAGCCTTTGTCTCCTTAACGATATTGCCCGGTATTTCAAGAAAACCGCAGGTCATTCCCGCCAAACCTCTACCGAATTTCTGCGCCGATATATGTGCCGTTGTTGTATGCGCGTAAGCATTGGGAAGTGCTAAAACCGTAAAAGCTGCCAATATATAAATACGTAACTTTTTCATGATCGACTCTCCTTTATTTTTCTTAAATGAAATCATATTTTAACCGATGACAAAAATATTAATAATTGATTTTTTGCTGTTCGGTTTTAATGCTGTTAACTGGTAACTATTCGACGCTGAATAACAAAATCAAGAAGCCAATCTATCTCATCGAATGCGTAAGGGTGTGTTCCCGCAGCTTTAGCCGTCGATTAACAAAGTACAGGGAAGCCGAAAACGGAACGGATTTCACAATGCTATACAACAAGCCGGAATGAATTGGCATGGGTTAAATAAAAGGGGCTGTAAGGTTGATTGTTTGTAGGGAGTCCATATATGGTTTCTCGCAGCAAACCGCCTTACATGCACAACGCCGATTACAGCTTCTATTGTCGGGCAACGAAACGCAGTTGCTCGACCTACTGGACTATTCACTCCCCTGCGAAAATAGGAATTGAGGTTGGGATAACTGTTCGTTTCAGCTCAGGAATTGGGGTGAGTAACATAATTATTTCTGTAATGCCGGATGCGCTAAGCGCTTACCAATTACTCAGAAGCGGCTCCATTGTTTGGATATTTTGGTAATTCGAGGCCGATCATGGCCTTCCGTAGTCCATTGGTAAGAATTGCATTTTGTTAAAAGGTAAGCCGTTCAGAACTTGGTAGGTAGGCAAGCCTCCGAATAATACTGGGTATGGGTTAGGTAATCCTTGTGCAGTATAGGAAGCCGAGTTCTGTGCGCGGATAGATAAGGCCCCCGCCCTATCCCAAACAACAAACCCATAAATTTGGGCAGCTTTTGCAATCACTTTACCTGCCGCTGACATACTTAGCGCATTTACATTAATAGTTGGGTCAAGTCTAAAGCGCAAACCTTCCGGTATACGGTTAGCCACATTAGTCGGGTTTTGGCCATCTGAACGATTGGCAGGCCAAGAAAATACATCAAAATTAGCAACGTCAACCAAAGCAATGCCAATGGCATGCTTAATTTCTCCACGTTGTAGTTCCTCGGCAGTTATTTGTCCACCAATAAAAGGCAAGCTGGTCGCTGTTGTCCCGTAGTAGCTATCAAAAACACCTGTATTGAATGAGGCAGCAGTTATTCTGCCGCCCCAACATGCCTGCCATGCGCCATTAACCTTTCGTGCTTGCCAGAATTCATAATAAGTATCTGTAGCTACATCATAGACCGCCATCTCGCCATCCGTACCTGCGGATTGCACAGCATAATCTGGAATAGGCACAGCGGCCCACTGGGTTTTTAATCCAGCATCCAGGTAGCCCTTTTTTTGACAATCCCATTGTGTTACTTTTTGTACTGTTTCCGTTCCTGTCGTGTAATAAACAGGGGCAGAATAGGAACTGGTATTAATGTTTACCGTCCCGTAGTAGGTGGCTTTCTGTCTTAGGAGTTCTGTGACTAAATTGACGGAATTGGGGTGTAGTGGTGCAGAAGTCGGTATGGGGGTATACCAAAAACTGGAGAGATCAAAAACATCATCCGTTGGTAATGGCCCCGAAAACACAGGACTACAAAATACTGTGGTTAGTAAAAATAATATTTTTTTCATAAAAAAGCTCCGACTATAACTGAAAAGGTTATTTACATATTATCGATTTCGCATAATGGTTCTTACGGTCAACTTCAATCAACGTTGGATTTTGACAATCAATCAAAGATTCCGTTATTAATGAAGATGGTTTCATTTATAAGTTATTTATTCATTGGATAATGTGCGATATTCGTGTTTTTAGAGGAATAGTCAGCGGTGGAAACAGCGCAATCATATGTAACGTTTTAGCACTGAGCCAAAATAAAGCACATAGAATTATTTTAAAATAATCAATCCGTTATTAATCAAGCACATCCCAGACATAACTGCTTTGTGTCGCTTAGGATGTTTTTTTAGCGGTCTGGTTAGCGGTGAGTAGTGAATCATAGGCGTGATGGCGTGGATCAGTATGACAAACACAAATAGTGCTATTTTGGATCAGCGGAATGACCGATAACGACCCAGGCTGATGACATGGACTCCTCCCCACCCCCAAGTGTCATAATGTGCAAATCAGCGTGCAAAAGTTACCACTTTCAGCATCAGTTTTTACCAGATTTCCCAATGAAAAACATTAAAAAACAATGCAATAGTAATTTACATAGTCAATTATGACGCTGTTTACGGGTAAATGCTGGACGCTGATTGACATCACTCTTCCTCATCCGTGCGGTTTTTATAAAAAAATCGCAGTGAAATAAATTTTGAAACAAGAAGTATTGATGAGACAACAGAATTACTACATGTCTAGCGAGTAACAAATGAAAATGGGAATTTTGAGCTGATTTGGTGATTAATGCAGTCTATCAACAGACACCTTACAGTCACCGACCAAATAATAATTTGAATATCTTTATGAATAAAAGATCTAAATGGCGGAGAGTGAGGGATTCGAACCCTCGATGGGCGATAAAACCCATACTCCCTTAGCAGGGGAGCGCCTTCAGCCTCTCGGCCAACTCTCCAAATAGATGATATATCTCTTTAAGCTACGGTCCTGTGCCCAGAGATCATTTTAAGAGGGAACCTCTCAAAAAACTAACATAATTCCTTTTAGCTAACGATGTTAAGGTGCAATCGCTAAACTACTTCACAAAAAATATTCTGCGAAATATTCACACCCACTTAATACTAAGCTCACATCCATTAGCTGCTGAGTGCCTATGGCACTCATAAATTCCTGCTACGATTTTACTCTTCAGATCCAGTCAAGCCAGCAGGCCCATTCTGTTCTTTTTTGATCCTTTCGTAGATCTCTTCCCTGTGTACAGAAACTTCTTTTGGTGCGTTAACACCTATGCGAACCTGATTTCCTTTAACTCCAAGAACAGTGACTGTAACTTCATCACCGATCATCAAAGTCTCCCCTACCCGACGAGTCAAGATAAGCATGGCTACTCCCTATATATGTTAAAAACGTACTGTTCTTAAACAGCATCCAACCAAGACGGGCAATTATAGCAGGTTTTTCTTATAAATAAAGCCTAAGATTCTATTTCTTGATCTAATTTAAACGCAGCATGCAGCGCCCTGACTGCAAGCTCTAGATATTTTTCATCGACCACAACCGATATTTTAATCTCGGATGTTGAAATCATTCGAATATTAATGCCTTCATCAGCCAATGCCTTAAACATGGTGCTGGCAATGCCTGCGTGGGAACGCATGCCTACGCCGACTATCGACACTTTGACGATGCTGTCGTCGCCGGTAACGTTTCTGGCCCCCAGTTCGGCGCAGGTTTTATCCAGCAAGGTTTTCGCCCGCTGATAATCATTGCGATGCACCGTAAAGGTGAAATCAGTCGTCGCATCATCGGCGATATTTTGGATGATCATGTCAATTTCGATATTGGCATCGGCAATCGGCCCCAAAATTTTAAACGCAACTCCCGGCAAATCAGGCACGCCGGTGATGGTTAATTTAGCTTCATCCCGATTAAATGCGATTCCTGAAATTAAAGCACTTTCCACTTGTGATTCCTCGTAGGTAATGAGCGTACCCTTACCTTCTTTAAATGATGATAATACGCGTAACGCAACGTTATATTTTCCGGCAAATTCTACCGATCTGATCTGCAATACTTTCGAGCCCAGGCTGGCCATTTCCAGCATTTCTTCAAAAGTGATTTTATCAAGCCTGCGGGCTTTCGGCTCCACTCGGGGATCCGTAGTGTAAACGCCGTCAACATCGGTATAAATATGACATTCGTCGGCCTTTAAGGCTGCCGCCAGCGCCACTGCGGTGGTATCAGACCCGCCGCGCCCCAGCGTAGTGATATTGCCGTGTTCATCCGCGCCCTGAAAACCTGCGACAACAACCACCTTGCCTTCGTTAAGATGGGCTTGGATGCGTGAGTCGTCTATCTTGCGGATTCGCGCTTTGGTGTGGCTGCTGTCGGTCAGGATTTTGACCTGACTGCCGGTATAAGAACAGGCATCGCAACCCAGTTCATGCAAAGCCATGCTTAACAGCGAAACGGTGACCTGCTCGCCGGTTGACAGCAACACGTCCATTTCCCGCTCGTTAGGGTGTTGCTGCATGTCTTTTGCCAATGCAACCAGGCGATTGGTTTCGCCGCTCATCGCGGAAACCACGACGATAATTTGATCGCCCAGATCGTGGGCTTGTTTAACTTTTTCGGCGACCGCCTTAATGCGCTCGACAGTGCCTACCGAGGTGCCGCCGAATTTGTATACATATAATGCCATTTAATAAAACCTTGTATTTTAAATATAAATCTCATCCTTTCACGCCAAAGCTATGAATCGCGAATTCAACA
The DNA here is from genome assembly GCF_000190755.2 of Methylobacter tundripaludum SV96. GTDB lineage: Bacteria > Pseudomonadota > Gammaproteobacteria > Methylococcales > Methylomonadaceae > Methylobacter_A > Methylobacter_A tundripaludum. Next base: position 1,211,423 of record NZ_JH109153.1, read on the forward strand.
TTACTTGTCTAACTCATTTCTTAGACTCTGAATATGCGCATCCACATCATTGATTTCACTAAAACTTGAGAAGTCACCTTGTGCTATTTTTTTCAATACATTCAGGCACAGAGCCTTATCTGTAGCAAAATCATCTTGTTGAAGCGATGACTTTACGGCTTTTCTGACAAACCCGAGCTGAAATACAAGCGAGACCATTACTTCACAATACCAATATTTTTAAGACGATATTCCATTGCCTTACTTGAAACCTCAAATGTATCTGCCATAGCTTCGATAAACACACCTGCTGAAATTCCTTTTTCTCCAGTTCTTTCTTTATATGAATCAATGCACTTTTTACCCTCGGCAATAATTAAATCTTTTGGCATCAAAAGTTGCGCGGCAAAATTATTCGCTTCTGATTCGCGCACATCCCAATAAGATTCAGTTCGACTCATTGATTTCATTGAGTCGGTAAATCCTGTTTTTGATTGCGCACTATGCAAACAGTAATGACCTATTTCATGTGCAAGCGTAAATCTTCTTCTTGGAGCATACGAATTTTTGACTGGGTTTATTCTTACAGTGGGTATTTCATTATTGAAGGATATTTCCCCCACAACCCCCCTCAATTCAAGAGAAAAATCTTCCTCAACCCTAATGCCTAACATCGTTGCAATTTGATCAACATCAACAGAAGCTTTTAATTCAAAAGCCTTGCTTTCCTTAAGATAGTCCAGTAAATCTGGAGCGTTGTTGAAATTTTCATTCATAACTATTCCCCATTTCTTTTAATTTGAGATGTAAGATTCTCTATAGCGTTTGCGTCTTCAGTAGCTTTGTCTAAAGCTTGCTTCGAGGTAGTCTTAAGTTCCAAAATTAGTTCATCTGTTTTTTCTTGTAGCTTCTTATCAACATGCCTTTTAACATCATTATTTTCTAACATGGCATTTATCAATGCTATACCAAGTTTTTCATCAGTTTTAGCGGCTGATTTTAATTCCTCAACTAATTGACTTAGCTGAGATTCTTTTGTTGCGGAAAATTGCTGGGTAAATACATATCCGACAATCGCAAGAATCACAGTCACTCCAACAAAAATAATAGTCGTGAAAACAATGTAGGTGTTTGCAATAGCTACAGCATCCGAAGGCGTTCCTACAGTAGCGCTTTTAATCCATCCCAATGCCCAAGGTGTAATTGCCCCACCTGCAAAACCAATCAAAAACACGGCTAAGATTTTGTATATTGTCTTTAGCAATTTTTCCTCCAGCTTGGTAAAAAACTCAGTGTAACTAATTCTGCCCAACCACATGCTACTTATTTAACTGCTCTTTCACCCAGGCCGGAACCTGAGCCAATGCGTCAGCCAAGCCGGACGGATCATTGCCCCCGGCCTGAGCCATATCGGGCCTGCCGCCGCCTTTTCCGCCGACTTTGGTGGCGACGAAATTCACCAGATCACCGGCTTTTATCCGCCCCATCTGGTCTTTAGTGACACCGGCAATCAGACTGACCTTGTCACCATCGACGACCGCCAACACAATTGCGGCGCTGCCTAATTTATTTTTTAACTGATCGACCATGTCTTTCAGGGATTTGGGATCAACGCCATCGAGCTTGACCGCCAATACTTTAATGCCTCCGACATCGACAGCCTGAGCGCCCAGTTCGTTACCCGCAGAACTGGCGAGTTTTGCATTCAAGCGTTCCAGCTGCTTTTCCAACAGCCGGTTTTTCTCTATTAACTGCTCGACTTTTTCAGGCGTTTTTTCAGGCGCGCTTTTGACTAATCCGGCAATACTGGCAAGCGCATGGTCCCGACCGGCTATCCATTCGATACAGCCACCGCCGGTTACCGCCTCGATACGCCTAACGCCAGCCGCAACACCGGTTTCGTTAATAATTTTAAAGCAGCCGATGTCCCCTGCCCGCTCGACATGCGTACCGCCGCAAAGCTCGGTTGAAAATTCGCCGATTTTCAAAACCCTTACTTCATCGCCGTATTTTTCGCCGAACAACGCCATCGCACCGGCTTTAACCGCATCGTCTTTTGCCATGACCTGTGCGCTAACGGGATTGTTTGCCCGAATCTGCTCATTAACGATCCGTTCAACGGTGCTGATTTCAGAAGCCGTCACCGGCTCAAAATGCGAAAAGTCAAAACGCAAACGTTCAGGATTAACCAGCGACCCTTTCTGCGCGACATGATCTCCCAGAACCTGCCTCAATGCGGCGTGCAGCAAATGGGTCGCCGAATGGTTAAGCTCGGTGGCCGTTCTGTCTGCGGCGCTGACACGGGCATCGCACAACTGGCCATTGGTCAAGGTTCCGGTAAGTAATTTACCTTTATGCAAGAACAGGTTACCGCCCTGTTTTTGAGTATCGGTGACTTCAAACACCGCGCCATCCGCTTCGATTTTGCCGCAATCGCCGATTTGGCCGCCGGACTCGGCATAGAACGGCGTTTTATCTAAAATAACAACGCCCTCTTCACCGTCTTCCAAGCTGTCTACCGGCTGGCCTTTTTTGTAAAGACCGATGATATGTACTTGATCGTCAAGATGATCATAACCGGTAAATTCGGTTTGCGCATCGAGCTTTATATCCTGGTCGTAATCGGCACCAAAACTGCTGGCAGACCTCGCCCTTTCCCGCTGAGCCGACATCGCGGTTTCAAATCCGGCATGATCGACAGTCAGGTTATTTTCGCGGGCAAAATCAGCGGTCAAGTCAACGGGGAAACCATAGGTATCATAAAGCTGGAATACGGTATCGCCGGGAATTACCGAACCTTCCATCTTGGCGACACAGGCTTCCAGAATCTTCATGCCTTGCTCTAATGTTTCGGCAAAACGCTCTTCTTCTTTTTTCAGCACCCGCTCAACTTGTTCTTGTGCGGCTTTAAGTTCAGGAAAAGCTTCGCCCATTTCTTCGGCCAGCGGCGCGACCAGTTTGTAAAAGAACACGTCACGGATACCCAAACGATAACCGTGCCGAATCGCGCGACGAATAATGCGGCGCACCACATAACCACGTCCTTCGTTGGACGGCATCACACCATCGGCGATCAAAAATGCACAAGAGCGGATGTGATCGGCAATCACCCGCAATGAACTTTGCGTCAAATCACTGGTACCGGCCAGCTCGGCCGCCGCTTTCAACAGTTTTTGGAACAAATCGATTTCGTAATTGCTATGTACGCCCTGCAACACCGCCGCGATGCGTTCCAGCCCCATGCCGGTATCGACCGAAGGTTTCGGCAGCGGCGTTAACGAGCCGTCAGCGGAACGGTCGTATTGCATGAACACTAGGTTCCAGATTTCGATATAGCGGTCGCCGTCTTCATCCGGTGATCCGGGAGGTCCACCGGCAATGTCCGCACCGTGATCGTAGAATATTTCGGTACATGGCCCGCAAGGCCCGACATCGCCCATCGACCAGAAGTTATCCTTGGCGCCGATTCTTGAGAACCGAACCGGCGAAACGCCGACGTCATCCAGCCAGATTTTTTCCGCTTCCGAATCTTCGTCAAAAACGGTAATCCATAATTTTTCCGCCGGGATTTCCAGCTCCTTGGTTAAAAAATCCCAGGCGAAATGGATTGCTTCTTTTTTAAAATAATCGCCGAAGCTGAAATTACCCAGCATTTCAAAAAAAGTATGATGCCTTGCGGTATAACCGACGTTTTCAAGGTCGTTATGCTTGCCGCCCGCCCGGACACAGCGCTGGCTGGTCGCGGCCTTGTTATAGTCGCGATGATCTCGACCTAAAAACACATCCTTGAACTGCACCATACCGGCATTGGTGAACAATAAGGTCGGATCATTGCCCGGAATCAGCGAACTTGAAGGCTGTATAGCATGCCCTCGCTCGCGAAAAAATTCCAGAAAGGCGGTGCGCAACTGGGCGCTAGTCATCTTTTTCATAATAAATAAATGCTTTTAAAAAAATCGGGTTGCGCGAGGCTTACCCAAAACCTAGAGAAATCTAATATTCAACTCATCAAATAACGCACTGATCATTGCGCCGGAAAACCCGCGATGCAATAAAAAACGGCTGCGTTTTGCCCACTCATTGCGTTCCAACACCGTGTCATGGCTGTATTTTTTACTGTAAACCTGCTCCAGCAGTGCCATCCAGCTACCGGCCTCTTCTTGCACGATGCCTTCAAGGTCAAACGCCGCTATGCCGTTTTGTTTAAGCTCATAGCTCACTCGAATCGGCCCGTAGCCCTTCTGGATTCGGAACCGGGCGTAGCTTTCAGCGTACCTTGAATCATCCTGCCAGCCGTGCTCGGCCAGTTCATCAATGACCGGCAGCACGTCATCCCTGTCAAAACCTCTTAAAGCCAATTTAGCCAGCAATTCCTGCCGGCTGTGTTCTCTGCGCGCCAAAAGGCGCAAACAAACGCCCTCGATTTCCTTGGCGACCTGAGCCTCTTCAATCAAAACGGACTACTCGTCCTCATCAACCACAGGCGCTTCAATCAAAGGAGCAACTTTCTTACCGAAAGCCTCGGCTCTTATTTTGGCTTCAATTTCTTTTGCTTTTTCAGGATGCTCTCTTAAGAAGGCCTTTACGTTATCCTTGCCCTGCCCGATCTTTTCATCGCCGTAGCTGTACCAGGAACCCGCTTTCTGAATAAAACCGTAACTTACGCCCAAGTCAACCAGCTCGCCCAGAAAGGAAATACCCTCACCGTATAAAATCTCAAACTCGGCCTGTCTAAAAGGCGGCGCGACTTTGTTCTTGACGACTTTTACCCGGGTTTCATTGCCGATAACTTCTTCGCCCTTTTTAATCGAACCGATACGCCGAATATCCAGGCGCACCGAAGCGTAAAACTTAAGCGCATTACCGCCGGTGGTGGTTTCAGGACTGCCGAACATGACGCCGATTTTCATTCTGATCTGGTTAATAAAAATAACCAGCGTATTGGATCGCTTGATATTACCGGTCAACTTCCGCAAAGCCTGAGACATCAAACGCGCCTGCAAACCCATATGGGAATCGCCCATATCGCCTTCAATCTCGGCTTTAGGCGTTAACGCCGCAACCGAATCAATCACGACCACATCAACCGCACCGGAACGCACCAACATGTCGGTAATTTCCAGTGCCTGCTCGCCGGTATCCGGCTGGGAAACCAGCAAGTCATCGACATTAACACCGATTTTTTCGGCATAACTGGGATCCAAAGCATGCTCGGCATCGACAAATGCCGCGGTGCCGCCGAGTTTTTGCATTTCGGCGATCACTTGCAGCGTCAATGTGGTTTTACCGGATGATTCAGGGCCATAGATTTCAATAACACGACCGCGGGGCAAACCGCCGCAGCCCAGCGCAATATCCAAGCCTAAAGAACCCGTAGAAACCACGTCGATGTCACGCGAAGCCGCCACATCGCCCATGCGCATCACCGAGCCCTTGCCGAATTGCTTTTCTATCTGCATCAGCGCCGCGCCTAGCGCTTTCTTTTTGTTCTCATCCATTATGTAGTGCCCTTTATGCCCTGCGGCTATGTTGGTTAGAAAGAAATATCGCCGAAAATCAAATCATTTATTATCACATACAGACAGGGCTTCGGATAGTGTTGATTTGCCGGAAAAGATTCAAATACCGCAACCCTTGCGTCGCCGGATATGCAGCCCTTAAAAATTTTGTTCTATTTTTAAGGTTGTGACACTGACTAATTCTGATAAAACAGGGACAAGATATATCCGGGCCGCTCTGAAATGGATTGATCATAACGCCCTCTTTATGAAAGCGTCGGCAAGCTGAACTATTTCAATAATCAATAGTTCACTGTATTCTATACAGTAACTGATCATCGTTCCCATACCCTGCTCCGGCAGCGCTGGATGGGACATCACAACGCCATTCCTGCGGTTTCCATGGGAACCGTACCCTAAACTAAAAGTTGGAATCTATTAAATAATGACTAGCCAATCTCCTAGGCCCTCCTGGAAAAGTTATCTTGAGTTATGCAAACCCAAAGTGGTCGCCTTGATCGTTTTTACAGCTATTGCGGGAATGTTATTAGCCGTGCCGGGAATGCCGCCTATCGGCCTGTTTATCTACAGTAGCCTGGGAATTGCATTGGCCGCCGCCTCGGCCGCCGCGATTAACCATTATATCGACCGTGAAGCCGATGCGCTGATGGATCGCAACAAAAACCGCCCATTGCCCAAAGGCGAATTAAGCTCTACCAATGTCATCACTTTTGCGTTGGCGCTGGGTGTTATCTCGATGGCATTACTGCTCGTCATGGTCAACGCCTTGACCGCATTACTGACTTTCTTGTCGGCGCTGGGCTACGCGATTATCTATACGGTTTACCTCAAACGAGCAACACCGCAAAATATCGTTATTGCCGGCGCTTTCGGAGCCACGCCGCCGATGCTGGGCTGGTGCGCGATGACCGGCGAGTTGCATCCTTACTCACTGTTGTTGTTTTTAATTATTTTCGCCTGGACACCGCCGCATTTCTGGCCTCTGTCTATCGCCAAACGTAAAGAATTCGCCAAAGTCGGCATACCGATGTTGCCGGTCACGCACGGCGTAGAATATACCCGGCTGCATATTCTGCTGTATTCCCTGCTGCTGTTCATTGTTACCTTGCTGCCCTACCTGACCGGCATGAGCGGCCTGATTTATCTGTCTGCGGTGGTGCCGTTAGGTCTTGGCTTTATTTATTTCGCCATTTTGATGATGCGCAGAAAAGACGACAAAACCGCGATGCGAACTTTCTTTTATTCGCTGATGTATCTGACCGTCCTGTTTATCGCCTTGTTAATCGACCATTATTTTAAATTTACCTTATGACATTCACTCATCACGAACAAACGCCGTACCCCGAACACCCATTTGCAGAATTCATCCGTATCCTGGGCAAAGGCAAAAAAGGCTCAAGGCCGCTAACGCAGGAAGAAGCCTATCGGGCCATGAGCATGATCATGGCCGACCAGGTTCAACCCATTCAGCTGGGCGCATTCCTCGTGTTGATGCGCGTCAAGGAAGAAACCCCGGAGGAATTGGCCGGTTTCGCACAGGCGGCGCGGGAATCATTTAATGTTGCAGACAATGCCGTAAAAGTCGATCTGGACTGGTCATCTTATGCAGGGAAACGTCGGCATTTGCCCTGGTTTTTGCTGTCGGCTTTGCTGTTGGCTGAAAACGGCATTACCGTTTTTATGCACGGTGCCAGCGGTCATACCGCAGGCAGGCTGTACACTGAAAACATGCTGGGTTATTTGGGGCTTAAATGCGCAAGCTCTATTAGCGACGCCAAACTGCAACTTGAACAACAGCATTTCAGTTATTTATCGCTGGAGCATTTTTGCCCCAAGCTGCATGAAATTATAGAACTGCGCCCGGTACTGGGCTTGCGCTCACCGGTTCACACCCTGGTGCGTTTGTTGAATCCATTTAATGCGCAATACAGCATTCAGGGCATATTCCATCCCGGTTACCGTCCTGTGCATCAGCAAGCCGCTGCCCTTTTAAACCAGCCGCACATGTCGGTATTAAAAGGCGAAGGCGGCGAGACCGAACGCAATCCCGATATGGAATGCCTGGTGCAAAGCGTACATGACGGCGAATTATCCGACGAAAACTGGCCCGCTTTATTTACCCACCGCCACGTCAAACCCGAGCTGCTTGAGCCGGAGCAACTGGCGCTGATTTGGCAGGGAAAAGTGGAAGACGAGTTTGCGCAAGCCTCCATCATCGGCACGGCTGCAGTTGCGCTTAAGTTGTTGGGTAAGGCTGATACGCAGGAGCAGGCCCAGCAGTTGGCGAGTGATTACTGGCTGGGTCGAGATAAGCAAAAATATGCAGGGGTTATCTAATACCTGAAACCAAGCTCTTAGCAGAACCCACCAACAATTCTTAAGCAAAAAGCATCTGCTTGCAGTATGTTGTCAAATATGACAATATTGCCCAAATAAGGCAAACATATGGCTAAAAAGACACGGTCTATTTCATGGATAAAAGCGGCGCGGAAAGACTTTGAGGATTTTCCTGCACCGGTGCAGATGGATGCCATCCGCGCACTGACCGTCGTAGCGGAAGGCCGGATGGCCGACCATGTAAAACCGTTAAAGGGCTTCGACACAGGTGTTATGGAAATTGTCCTGCGTCACCGTGGCGACGCTTTTCGCGTTGTTTATGCTGTCCAAATCGGTGAAGAATTATGGGTTGTCCATGCCTTTCAGAAGAAATCAACGCAAGGCATTAAAACACCGAAACATGAAATAGACCTTGTGCATGACCGTTTAAAACGATTAAAGGAAATGTTGCTATGAATGACGAACCTTTTGAAATTATCCGTGGTAGCGGCAACGTATTTGCCGACTTCGGCCACCCCAATGCGGAAGTTGAACAACTGAAAGCATTATTGGCCGCAGAAATTATCGGTGTGCTTGATGACCGTGCTTACACAGTGCGTAAAGCCGAAGAGCTGACCGGCATTGCTGCCGCTGATTTTTCACGCATCCGTAAAACAAAGCTCGACCGCTTCACCATTGACCGGCTTATGACAATCCTTAAACGTCTCGATCAGGATGTTGACGTGCATGTTAAGTAGTTACGCAAAAGTTATTTGGAATTTTTTACCGACGTCACTCAGGATTTCCAACACCCACTTTTTCAAGTGTCCGTAACTTTGATAGGCATCAAGCGGCAACCATTCGTACTTAACTTTACGCCAGAGTATTTCGATCAGGTTCAGCTCCGGGCTGTAAGGCGGAAGAAAATGTAAGCACACACCACGTTGTTGCCAGCCCGCCAGCTTTTCTTTGAATACGCCGCTACGATGAATGGAAGCATTATCCAACACCACACAGCACGGCACTTTAGTTTCTTCGTACTTGCCTGCATACGTTTCGACAAACGCATCAAAGGCATTGACAACCGTATCCGTTGTCACCGATTGTTCGGAGCTGTGGAAAAACAGATCATTGCTGCGACTCAAAAAACCTAACACATTCATGCGCTTGCTACGATAGCAGGGTATTTGTCGGGTCTCGCCAATCCGTTGCCATCCATAGGGTACACAGGGTGTCGTGCTAAATCCGGATTCGTCAAAGTAGTAAAGCTTCAATTCCCCATCATCCTCTTGCTGTTTCAAGGCCTTCAGATATGCCTTATCACGTTGGAAATCTGCTTCATTACGCTTTCCCTTCACTGATTGCCGACAACGTTTCCAGGCATAGGCACTTTTTTTAAAATTCGTTTAAAGGTGTCAAGGCTGGCTTCCTTGCCCGTCTCCTCCAGCAATCGTGCTGCGGCGGCCTTGGGCTGGTGTGGGTTTTTGTCAATATAGCCCAGAAAAACGGCTTGTTCCTCAACCGTGAAGCGCACAGGCCTACCGCTTCGTGGACAATCGTAAAGCCCTATTAATCCCTCTGTTTCCCATTTGTCTAACCATGAGCTGACAGTCTCATGCTGGGACTCAAACAATTCGCTCAGCCGTGCAATTACATACCTTCTATTATTCAATAAGATAGCATGTGCCCGTTGTCTAACCCGGAATAATGGGTGGTTACGATAGGCTTCGGTTAACGTTACTTCCTCTTCCGGGGTCAGTTTGGCGATGAATTTCAGGTGGACTCCTAATTTTTGTCTGTTATTGCAATCGTTTCCAGTTTGACACAATAAATTTACTTCCTAATAACTTTCGCATTACTACTTACTGTTCGTCCTCACCGTGAAAGCGCGGATGTCCAGCAACTTTTGTAATATAAGTATTGCAAACCAATCGAGTACGACCTCATTGATTTTACACGACTAATAATCATTTGTTATGTTTCTCTGCGATACGACATGATGCTTAAACACTACCTAGGAGGCTGTCGGATTAATAGAGCGAGCCTCCCCACTTAATCACGATTAAAATTTAAAAAAGTGGTTTATTGGGATTTTTAATGCCCATAGTTCTGTTTTATGGGCAGCTCAATGCTCTTTTTCCTCTCTCACCCTCTTAATACATGCATTCTTTTTAAATTCCAGCCTATACAGACTAAATTCCATTCACTTTGGACGGATTCCAGGCCTCGAAGCTGGAATTGCCTGAATCCCTGGACGTGTTTAATGATGCCAAACACGGTTTCGACAGTAGATTTTCGCTTGCCGTAGAGTGCTTTGCCCGCTTTGGTTGTTAAGCGATGGGTCATGGCCTCAACCGGCGGTAAGGTGCTTTCGCCTATTTCCGGCTGATGCTGAAACCGGGCGTCAAGGGCTTGGTTATGGCTTTGCCGCTTTTGGGCGATGTACGGTTTTATCTTTGCATCAGCACACGCCTTTACATTGGCTTGGCTGAAGTAGCCGGTGTCGGCCAACAGGTTGTCAACACTCCCCAAGCATTCCGGGAGCTGTTCCAGTTTGGCTAAGGCCGGTTCGATTTCTTGTTTGTCGTTGGTGTGTTGGGTGATGTGATGAGCAACGATCAGGTGGGTGGCAATATCAACACTGGCTTGGGCGTTATAGGCTTGTTCAAAACCATTAGGGGTCGGCATGATGCGGGACTCTTCATCGGTCAGGCTGACTTGATCTTTACCTTGAGGCGCATCGGTAGGCGCTTGGGGGGCTTTGCCGCCCATTTTCTTGCCGGTTTCACTCAGGTGTTGTTCACGCTTAGCCTGCTTTTCGTCATACTCGGCCTTTTCTTGCGCGTAACGCGCCTTGGCACGGGCCTGGATTTCCTGTTTGGCTTTGGCAATCACTGCTAAACGGTCTTGGCGGCGTTTGAGTTCCTTGGGTACATCCATGTCTTCTGGAAGCGGGGAATTGTCGGCGGCTTCAGCCAGTTTCATCAAGGTTTCAACTTCCTGTTTGAACTGGGCTTCCAGTTGATTGGCGTAATCCCAGCTCAAGGCTTTATGCTTGCTGGCATTGGCTTTAATCTTGGTGCCGTCCAGGCTCACCGTACCCAGCTTAAGCAGCCCCAAGGTTTGTGCAAGTACCAATATCTCGACAAATAGGCTTTCGATCTCTTTGCCAAAGCGCTTGCGAAAGCTGTTGATGGTGTCGTGATCTGGGTTTTCGTTGGCGCAGATGTATTTAAAGGCCATCGAGTCATGAGTGGCTTTCTCCAGTTTGCGACTGAAAAATACGCCGGTCGCGTAACCGTAGAACAGCAACGCCAACAGCATCGCCGGATGATAGGGGCGCTTTCCTTTGCCCGCATAGACGGCTGATAGCGTCCGTAAATCCAGTTGATCGACAATCTCGACAACAAAACGGGCCATATGATCTTCAGGCAAATAATCCTGAACACACGGGGGCAGAATGTAGGGGGTATCGCGATCAATCAGGATGAATTGGGTAGCCATTTTTGTTTTTTGATTTGGTGTTTCGATAGGGTTATTTTAACACTTTTTGCACTGCTAAATCCGACAGTCTCCTAGAAAAAATATCTGAATTGGAATTTTCAGAGAGAAATCGAGAAATACCACGGCTTGTCACACAAAGAAAGAGCGATATGAACGCTAGAGGTTTGCTGAATTCAACAATCACTTTAGAGAGAATGGCAGATTTCTTCTCAGCAGAGTTTTTAGCTAGGTGTGATTTTCTAAAAGATTTTATCGTGTCTTATTCAAGTCTATTAGATCAAGAAAGTGACTCGGATGTTGTGACAGAAGCAAAAAGCTTGTTTCAGAATACCTCCTTTGCCGAAAGAAATAAAATGGAAGTGCTTTATAATTCTTCAACCAAATCCATAGCGGAATCATTACTAAGTGAAAGTATGAAGAATGAGATTAAGGACCGATTTTTATCTACAACGGACGACAGAATAAAAAAGAATAATCTATACATTGGGTTGGCGTTTCAGGAAATAGCTACAACAAAAGTGAATAGAACCAACGCAATAATTATGTTGCGTCCGAACTTTCATGGTATTGGCATTGATCTTGTTGAGTTATGGGATCGCTATATTAAACATAACAAGTAGCTCAGACGGATATTAGCTCTTTAACCTGCCGCCACTTTATTGTTTTTTGTATGAAGAAAAAGACACCCAAACATGAGTAAAATAACCGCAAAAGCATCTCCTATCGAACTGACCGATGAGGAGAAAAGCATAATTGATGCGCGGCTGGAAAAATATCACCAGAATCCTGAATCAGGCTCCCGTGGGGAGACGTCTACAAAAGAATCGTAAACCTGTAGGAGTGTCTCACGGCCCTTTTTGGCATCGTAACTACAAAGCAACATCCTTAAAGGAGAAAAACATGCAAACCGCTAAACAAGCCGCAAAACAGATTATTGATCATGTTTCTGACCAGGCAACGTGGGATGACATCATGTATGAGCTGTATGTCAAACAGAAAATTGAGAAAGGACTGAGTGCTATTGACGAAGGCCGCGTAATATCCAATGAGGATGCTAAAAAACGGCTCTTGGGCAATGAAGTTTAACTGGACGGAACCGGCACTAGAGGATTTAGAAGCGATTCAAGCTTATATCGCCAAAGACTCCAGCTTTTATGCCCGCCAGTTTATTGAGCGTATTTTTGATGCAGCAACAAAACTGGAACCTTTTTCCGAGATAGGCCGACGAGTGCCGAAAGCCGAAGAAAGAACTGATATTCGGGAATTAATTTTTCAAGGCCACCGCATTATTTATCTGACTCAGCCAGAGCACATCACTATTATCGCCGTCATTCATGGCAGCCGGGATTTAGCCGGAATGGAAGGTAAGCCTTGGTAGTTCCGTAGGCGGGAATAAGCTGGTCCGAGCGACAGCGAGGAATAGCGTTTCCGGCAATACGCCTCCTCGCCAAGCCGGAAACGCCACCTCGCGCTATGCTTGGGTGGTCTTATTCCGGCCTACGGGAGTAGGGCAAACAAAAAATGCCGACATTTAAACCCATGCTTTCAATACTGCTAACCTACTTACTGCTCCTGCTGCTCGTTTTTCTATTCCAACGAAAAATGATCTATTTCCCCGATACCTATTCGATTGAAGACCAGCAGCAACGGGCCGATCAAGCAAACCTGAAACTCTGGCCGTCAACCGTTGATTATCGGGGACTGATCGCCAAAACACCCCAATCGACCAACAAGGGCACGGTTATAGTTTTTCACGGCAATGCAGGTTCGGCAACCGACCGGACTTATTACTTAGACGCATTGGAAAAACTGAGTTACCGGGTGATCCTGGCCGAATATCCCGGCTATGCAGCCAGAAAGGGTGCGCCATCGGAGCAGGCGTTGATTTCAGACGGCATCCAGACCGCAAAACAGGCCTTGAACGATTTTGGCGGCCCTGTTTTCCTATGGGGCGAATCGCTCGGCGGCGGCGTGGCCTCTGGCATCGTGCAGAGCGGGCAGGTTCCGGTTAAAGGCATCGTCCTGGTCACGCCGTTTAGCAGCATGGCCGATGTTGCCCAACACCATTACTGGTTTTTGCTGGCAAAATGGCTGATCAAAGACAAATTCGACAACATTAAAAACTTAAAAGATTACGCGGGAAACACGGCAATTTTGCTGGCAGAACAAGATGAAATCATCCCCAATAAACTCAGCCTAAAGCTGTTCGATTCATTGCACCACGCTAAGAAACTCTGGTCATTTAAGGGAGCAAACCACAACACCCTGCCACTAGCGGATGAGCTTCCCTACTGGCAGGAGGTTATGCAGTTTGTTAGCGGACAAAACGGGGTATCCCCTTAATCTCCGCTTTTTTCATAAGCACATCTTGCAGGTCAAGCAATTTAGCTACATCGGCGGTGCGTTCACTCCCTATCAGTTTTGAGCAGGGTTTACTGATCGGCAGAAAAATGGCCTGTCAAATGATCGAAATCTGCCACACAGTCAATATCAAGCTCCGCCTCCGGCAAGGAAATTTTCAACAAGCTGCCTTCGAATTTCATCAAAACAGGCTTGGCGCCCCGATCGCCTTTGAGCGTCAACAAGTGCTCAAAAAATTCGGACGGAAACAATGCAGGGACACCGACGGAATGATGGTATTGGCTGGCGACGATACGGTTCGGCGTAGTTTGCCAGCCATTCAACAGGTTTTGCATATGTGCTGCGTTGATTAGCGGTTGATCGCACAGCAGGATCAGCGCTGCACTAGCCGATTCCGGCAATGCTTGAACGCCGGCACGAATGGAAGAAGCCATGCCTTCCTGCCAGTCCGGGTTAACAACCGAGCTAACGCCGCCAAGATCAATAGTTGTCTGTATCGATTCGGCATGAGCTCCCAATACGACGATGACCCGTTCGTTCAAAATTTCGCGCGCATTTGCAACCGTATGCTCCAGCAACGGGCGGTTGCGCCATTCGAGCAATTGCTTGGGGTTGCCCATGCGGCTGGATGCACCGGCGGCTAAAATAATGGCGTAAACGTTATCGATGGCTGCATTCATGTATATCGGATGTGGATTTGGTACTCAATTGTCGCCCGCTGCGTCCGCCCAACTCGGCATGAATCCCGGCCATAATCGACAACGCAATTTCTTCCGGCGTTTCCGCGCCGATATCCAAGCCGACCGGCCCGAACACCCGTTCGGCGGTTTGTGACGCTGCACTACCCAGGTTTTGCAATAGCCTGTCTTTACGATGCGCTGGCCCCAATAGCCCGATAAACGGGATAGGACTGTTCACAATTGCCTTGAGGTAGCGCCCGTCATATTCGATATTATGCGTCATCAATACCAGCGCGCTGAACTGATTTAATTCCAGGTTATCGCTGATGTCCTCCGGCATGATATGCAGCAGCTGGTCGGCCTGCGGGAAACGCTCTTTTTTGATGTGAGCGGGTCGGTGATCTACGATGGTGACGCGCCAGCCCAGCGCCTTGGCGCATTGTACGAGCGGCATCGCATCGGTACCCGCGCCCAAAACCAGCAAGTGCAACGGCGACTGTAGCGGATCGTAAAACGCCATGACTTCCTGGTCGCCGATCGCATGCGTTTCGAGGCGCGGCTTTTGTTGCAATACGGTTTGTAGCGCCGCTGTCGTAAAAGGATAAGGCGCGGCGGATAACAACTCGTCAGCGGATGCAGGCAGAAACAGGCTGTGGCCGGGCGAAAAGTCGGCATGCCCGGATTCATAGACGGTGACCAGAACCCCGGACACATTAGCTTCGGCCGCATCGGCGATGATATTCAATGGACTGAAATGATCTTCGGCTTTCAATAATTGCAGCAAAACCCTGACCGCGCCGTTGCAGCCCAGGCCTAATCCCCAAATGACGTCGTCCGGGGAGCGCATATCGTAAAAAGCCGTCTTGGCTGTTCCGGTCTCGAACACCGACCTGGCCTGTTCGACCAAATCCCGCTCGAAACAGCCGCCGCCCAGCAGACCGATTAATTCGCCTTGTTGGGTTATCAACATGCGCGCGCCCGCTTTTTGATAAGTCGAACCGAAGGTTTCGATAATGGTAGCCAGCACGCTATTTTCGGTTTGCTGATTCAGTCGCCGGTAGGCATTGATCAGATGATTGATTTTATTTGCCATATATTATTCGGTAAGTGATTTGCCCTAAAAGCCGCAGTTAGTCCACGAAAAGCACGAAAGACACGAAAACATTTTTTTCGTGTCTTTCGTGCTTTTCGTGGATCAAATGATTTTTCTAGGTTTATGGGTAGCACTGAGAATGGGAGTGCAAGCTTCGCTTGTGCTTGCAGGCGAAGCCTGCACTCCAGAAATATCAGCTCCAGCTCAGATCGGTCCTCAGCAACGGCAATTGACGCACACGTTTGCCGGTGGCGGCGAAGATCGCATTGCACACGGCAGGCGCCAACGGCGGCAAGGCCGGTTCACCCAGGCCGGTCACCGGATTATCGGTCTTCAGGAAATGCACATCCACCCGCGTCGGGGCATCGGCTATACGAAGCATCGGATAATCGCCGAAATTGCTCTGTACGATACGCCCCTTCTCGATATTCAATTCCTGAAAGGTCAGCGCACCGAAGCCGTCGACCACCGAGCCCTGAACCTGATTTTCCGCGCCGCTGAGATTAACGATTTGCGCGCCGATGTCGGTCGAAACCACGACGCGGTCGACCTTGAGCTTGCCGTCCCTGGACACGGTGACCTCAGCGACCTGCGCAATGTAACCGCGATGACTGAAATGAAATGCGATCCCCTGGCCTTGACCGCGCGGCAAGGTTTTCTTGCCCCACTCGGCTTTTTCCGCCACATGCTGCAACACATGCTTCATGCGATTGACATCATAAGGTATGCCTTGCTCGCCGGTGCCGGGGATAAAGCCTTTATCGCCGAGGATTTCCAGACGGAATTCCAACGGATCGCGGCCTGCGGCATGGGCCAATTCGTCGATAAAACTGTGAAACACCCAAGCCAACACGTTGCTGCGCGGCGCACGCCAAGGCCCCATTGGAATATTGCATTCCAGCGGCGTTTGCTCCAGCAGGCAGTTTTCAACCCAACGACCGGGAAACTCGTCGCCGGACAGGTTGGCACCGCTACCGAGTTCCAGTTTCGGCTTACCGTCTTTAACGACCTTGTTGGCAAAGGTCACAAAATGGTTGTGCCAGGCGACCAGCTTGCCTTTATCATCAAGTCCGCCGCGCAGGAAGTGGAAACCGCCTGCCCGATACTGATCATGGCGCAGGTCGTCTTCGCGCGTCCAGGTCAGCTTGACCGGCACTGTCAGATGTTGGGAGATGGCCGCCGCTTCGATAATATAATCCGGAATCAAGCGCCGACCGAACCCGCCGCCGCTACGGGTAATGTGCAAGGTAATTTTATCTTTGGGGATGCCGAGTGTTGCGGTCACAACTTTCTGACCGGCTTCGGGATTTTGCGTGGGCGCCCAGATTTCAATCGCCCCATCCTTATACCAGGCCGTGCAATTCTGCGGTTCTATACTGGCGTGCGAGATAAAGGGATAACTGTAAGCCGCTTCCACGGTTTTCTCCGCTGCCGCAAGCGCAGCCTTAGCATCGCCGTCATTGCGCAGAATATCCATTCCCGGCTGCGTCGATAATTCATTGGCTTTGGCGGCAAAACCGGCCCAGCTTTGATCTGCGCCCTGCCCTTCATCCCAAACGACTTCCAGTTGTTTGCGCGCGCTGAATGCCGCCCAAGTCGAGTCGGCTACGATAGCGATGCCCGGCAATAAACCCTTAAGATCGGAACCGCCCTGGATAATAAAGGCATTACGCACGCCGGGTAGCGACTTGATCTTGTCCAGATTGGCGCTAACGACCTTACCCCCGAAAACCGGGGATTTCTCATAAACGGCGTACAGCATTCCGGGCAGTTGCACGTCGATGCCGAACAAGGGTTTGCCGGTCACAATGCCGGGGTTATCGACGCCACCAATGCGCGTACCCAGCAGCTTATAATTTTTAGAGTCCTTCAACTGAACCGATTCGGGAGCGGGAACCGGTAAGGTGGCGGCTTTTGCAACCAGTTGACCATAGTCGAGTTTACGCCCGCTGAGCGAATGGTGAACGGCGCTGTCATGGGCGATAAGTTCGGATACCGGAACCTTCCAAGTCTCTGCGGCCGCCTGGATGAGCATGGTGCGTGCGGTTGCGCCGAGCCGGTGAAACTCCTCGTAATTGGTCGGCGTTGAACGCGAACCTCCGGCGCTTTGACTGCCGTAAATCGGATCGAGATCGCCCTGAACGATCACAACGTCCTTCCAGTTAACCTCCAATTCTTCGGCGATGATCATCGGTAGCGAGGTTTTGATGCCTTGGCCGATTTCGGGCTGTTTGCTGATCAGCGTCACCGTGCCGTTCGGTGCAATGTGAATAAAGGCATTGGGTTTAAACTCTCCGGTTTCCGGAACAGTGGACGGTTTAGCGACCCGTTTCGCCGCACTGTCGGCCACATTGAGATAAAAACCGAGCATCAGTCCGCCACCGCCCAGCGCAGACTTGCGCAAAAAATCGCGGCGTCCTGAGTTTTCCAAATGGTCTGCGTTCATACTGACTCCTTAGCAACGATTTCTGCCGCACGATGAATGCCCGCGCGAATACGAAGATAGGTGCCGCAGCGGCACAGGTTACCGGCCAGGGCGGTGTCGATATCCGCATCCGTGGGACGCGGATTTTTTTTCAGCAGCGCGGCGGCGGTCATGATTTGACCGGCCTGACAATAACCGCATTGCGGTACATCGAGTTCCTGCCAGACTTTTTGTAAAGGATGCTCGCCATTTGGATTCAGCCCTTCTATGGTGGTTATCTGACTTTTACCCACACTGGAGATCGGCGTCAGACAGGCCCTTGTAGGTTGTCCGTCAATATGCACCGTGCATGCACCGCACTGGCCGATGCCACAGCCGAATTTAGTCCCGACCAGGTTTAAATGATCGCGCAGCACCCACAACAAAGGGGTCTCAGCGGCAACATCTACGGTTTTCTGCACACCGTTTATGTTGAGTTTGTATTTGCTCATAAGTGGATTCTCGTGTGTTATAAATTATTTTTGTCAGACTACGCCCCGGTGACGTTGTAGAGGTCGACGATGAAGTGAGCCGCAGTTTGCCTTATTGCCTCGACGCGATAATCAGGCCCAGACCTGATGCTTTCATCGACTCATCCCGTCCTTATGCCGAAGACGATGAACGGAGCCATCTATTAGATAAAGCAAAATTTATACCGAATAATGCCTGACTTGGCATCCATGTTCGGATGCACTGTAGCCAACTGAATTTAAATACAATTAGCCAAAACGACTGCTGGAATAAAACCGGACAAATGGATTGCGATTGGATTCGACTGTTGATATGCGAGCAGGCCATGCTGATTAACCAGCAGCGTCTGTCTGTATAGAAACACCGGGTCAGCTTTGGACTTTCGGTATTTGTCACGACTACTCAGTCATTTTTTAGTGTCCGGTATTAACCGACATAGCAATGTTGAATGAGTTCAATGAGTTCAATGAGAGAAATGGGGGCTTGCCGGTCATGCTCAAACCGAAGCTTTGGTTCTTTTCGGATAACAAGCAATGCAGGTTCAGCTGGAAGCTTTTTTTGCAGCAAACCGGTTAAGAAATGGAATATCACTATCTACGCTGGATACGCGGCGTATCGCAATTACCGAAAAAAGCAATGTCGCCTTTAGCATCTATTGATGGGTGTCATCTTACCGGCTTTCCTGGTGGCAAGAGGTTATGCAGCTTGTTAGCGGGCAAAACGGGGTACCCCCTTAATCACTGTTTTTTCCATATGCACATATTGCAAGCCGAGCAATATTCCACCATCGGCAGTGCGCTCAGCCCATATCACTTTTATCTCACCTTCCAACGCCAACCGCTCAATTTCAAACACGGTTATCTCACCCGCATCCACAGCGATGGATTCAGCAAGGTTAATCATTAACCCGTCCACTGAAGCATTGACGGTATGAAACTCATGATATTCACCATTTAGCAGGATTCTGCCTGGAACCGTCATGTTTTTTCTATACACTTTTCTCTTATACAGTTGATTATCAACGTCATAAGTAATATTTCTAAATTCCAGCGCCAGCAATATATGATTATTCAGCATATCAACCCTGACCACCTCAGCCTCACCGGCCAAACGCATTTCCGGAAGATACAAATCTATCGTCGTCGATGCGGACAACATATTAAAAATATCCTTGGCGTCTTTGGGACTCGCCTGGTCGCACTTTAACTCTGCAAGCACACCGGTTAACGAAATATCTTTAATGATGATTTCCTGCTCTTCTCCTCCCATATAAATCAGACCATGCGACGTTAAGTTTTTTCGATAAGGCCGGTTTAAATCTAAATTCATCTGACTTTCCTCTCTAATTATCCATTTGCCTTATTGTTCAAATACCGTGCAAGGCCATCTCGTGCAATTATAGTGTCTGTGTTATATTTTTCTTTCTATTTTATCGCCTACAATATCCGAACCCCACACAGACTCGCCGCATCATGAAAAAGCTATTCATCCCGCTCTTGTTACTGTCCCTGACGGCCTGCACGGCCCTCACGCCTAAAAACGGTGACAATATATGCTCTACTTTCAGGGAGAAAGACGGCTGGTATGATGACGCTAAAAGCTCATTTGAGAAATGGGGCGTGCCTATTCCCGTTCAAATGGCGATCATGCATCAGGAGTCGCACTTTGTCGCCGATGCACAACCGCCGCGCCCCTGGTTGCTGGGGTTTATTCCCCTGCCCCGAGCCAGCAGCGCCTATGGCTATGCCCAAGCCAAAGATGAAACCTGGGACAGCTATCAGGACAAGGCAGGCAGCTGGGGAGCCGATCGGGAAGACTTTGCCGATGCCGCCGATTTTATCGGCTGGTATTGCAGCATCAGCCACACCCGGCTGGGCATATCGAAACTGGACGCCAAGAATTTATATCTCGCCTACCATGAAGGACATGGCGGTTATCAACGCAAAAGCTATTTGCAAAAAGCGGGGCTGGTACAGATTGCCAACAAAGTAGCCAAGCGGGCAAAACTTTTCCAAAGCCAATTAGGCGAATGCCAAAACGATTTAGGAAACAAAGGCTGGTTTTTTTGATAAACTATCGATTCTACGTTAACAATAAAGGATAAGTCGTGAGAAAAATTCAAACTAAAGTTCTTTCAATCGTCACCGTTCTTCTTATAGGATTTACTATGTTTTCACTGGCCAATGCCACCACCCCCGCAGAAAATAAAGCCGCAGGAACAGCCTTCCTTGCAGAAAACGCTAAAAAAGCCAATATCGTAACGACTGCAACCGGCTTGCAATACGAAGTATTAACCCCCGGAACCGGCACCGCTTCACCTTCAGCCACCGATAACGTTACCGTACATTACAAGGGCACAACCATTGACGGCGAAGAGTTCGACAGCTCTTACAGCCGCGGCGAACCGGCTACATTCCCGCTAAACAGAGTCATCGCCGGATGGACTGAAGGCGTGCAACTCATGAAAGAAGGTGCAAAATACCGCTTTTATATTCCATCAGAACTCGCATACGGCGAACAAGGCGCAGGCCGCGCCATCGGCCCGAATGCCGCATTGATCTTCGATGTTGAGCTGATCAAGATTCAGTAACAAAGCAGGCTAAAGGCGCAAGGCAAAGGGCAAAAAACCGTTGCTTTGCATCTACTGCACAGCCTTAAACAGTACCCGATCATCCGTTCCGACTATTCAAAGCCGGCTTTGAACTCCAGCGTTAAAGGGGTCCAAAGCCGGCTTTGGACATTTTGCCTTTCGCCTTTTGCCTAAGCTCTTATGCCCACTTACCAACTATTTGCTACAACACCTAAGGCGATGGAAACCATCCTGACCGATGAACTCCAAGCGCTCGGCGTCAACAATATCAAGGCCACCCTAGCCGGCGTCGCTTTTCAGGGAGACTTGGAAACCGCTTACCGGGCCTGCCTGTGGTCAAGAACTGCAAATCGGATTTTACTGGTGCTAAGCTCTTTCGAGGTAAAAACCCAGGAAGACCTTTATAACGGCGTACAAAAAATCGACTGGTTCGAGCATATTAATCCTGAAGACAGCTTTGCCGTCTCGTTCAGTGCGAAAAACTCAGCGGCGATTAACAACACCCACTTTGGCGCATTAAAAGTTAAAGACGCCATCGTCGATCAGATGCGGGCAAGGTTTCAAACCCGGCCCAGCATCAATACCGAACAGCCCAATATCCGCATCAATGTGTATTTGAATGGCGAAAATGCTCAACTGAGCCTCGACCTATCCGGCGAAAGCCTGCATCGTCGCGGTTATCGGGATGTCAGCATCAAAGCTCCGATGAAGGAAAATCTTGCAGCAGCCATGTTGCTGCGTAGCGGCTGGCCCCAAATCGCCAAGCAACAGGGTTCATTAATCGACCCGATGTGCGGTTCCGGAACGCTGTTGCTGGAAGGCGCAATGATCGCCGCCGATTACGCCCCCGGTTTGCTGCGCGATTATTTCGGCTTTACCGGCTGGAAAAAACACGATGCGCAATGCTGGAAAAAATTACGCGCGGAAGCCGAACAACGCAAAAAGATCGGCCTGGAAAAACTGCCGGTTATCGTGGGTTTCGACCAAAATCGCCATACCGTCAACACCGCTCTGGCGCATATCGCCAATGCCGGTCTGCAAAATAAAATCCATGTCGAACGCCGCGACATTGAAGACGCGGAACCCGCCGAAAGCTGGAAACCCGGCCTGTTGATCTGTAACCCGCCTTATGGCGAACGCTTGGGCGACGAGCAGGAAACGGCCGAGTTATATAAAAAATTCGGCGAGTCGCTGAAAGCGCATTTTATCGGCTGGAAGGCCGCAATGATTATCAGCAACCCGGAACTGGGCTTTCGCTTAGGGCTACGCTCGCAAAAGCCGATCACCCTGTTCAACGGCGCGCTTGAATGCAAACTGTTACGGCTGGATATTGAAGAAAGCAATTTCTTCATCCCCAAAGCCAAGACGCAGGAAGAGCGCATTGCTCAGGCGATTGAAACCGGAAAAATTCAGGAACAGCGGATTGCTCAAGCAACTCAGACTAAAACCACGCCGCAACCCGAAACTACCAGCGCCGACACGCTTGCCGAGCAAGATGTAAGTGAATTGGGAGCGGAAATGTTCGCCAACCGGCTCAAAAAGAACCTGAAAAAACTGTCCAATTGGGCCAAGCAAAATCGCATCACCTGCTATCGGGTCTACGATGCCGATTTGCCGGAATACGCGGTTGCCGTCGATATTTATCAAGGAGAAGCTTGCCGCTCCCAGCTCACGCCCCTCGCCTACATCCCTGTAGGCGATCAAACCTGGATCAATGTACAGGAATACGAACCGCCCAAAAGCATCGATCAACACAAAGCCGATCAGCGATTGGCGGGACTGCTGGCCGAAATCCCCCGCGTACTTGGCGTCAATCGCGAGCAGGTTTTCCTGAAAATACGCCGCAAGCAAAAAAGCACCGATCAGTACGAAAAACACGATGACCAGGGACGTTTCCACATCATCGAAGAAGGCGGCTGCAAATTACTGGTAAATTTCGAAGATTATCTGGATACCGGGTTATTCCTTGATCACCGGCCGATTCGGATGCTGATTCAAAAACAAGCCAAAGATAAAAGCTTTTTAAACCTGTTTGCCTATACCGGCAGCGCGACGGTCCATGCGGCCATGGGTGGCGCCAAATCAACGACGACCGTCGATATGTCCAATACTTATATCAACTGGGCAAAAAAGAACATGGCACTGAATGCCAACGAAGGGGCGCATGAGTTTATACAAGCTGATTGTCTGGAATGGCTAGCCGCCGAAGCTCAGCTGGCTAACAGACACTACGACTTAATTTTCCTCGATCCACCGACGTTTTCCAATTCGAAACGGATGGACGCCGTGTTCGATATACAAAATGACCATGTGCAATTGATCAACAACGCAATTTCTTTGCTGTCGCCGGGAGGTGTCCTATACTTCTCCACTAATTTCAGGCGTTTTAAAATCGACAAACAGGCATTGTCCGATTTAATTGTAGAAGACATTAGCGCGGCAACTATTCCGGAAGATTTTGCCCGTAACCCAAAAATTCATTATTGCTGGAGAATTCAAGAGTGATGCGTAAAGTTAAGATCCTGATTTCCGGTCGAGTTCAAGGCGTTTATTTTCGCCTCTTTACCCAGAACAAGGCCAAACACTTCGCCATAAAAGGCAGCGTCAAAAACCTCCCGGATGGCCGGGTTGAAATCATCGCCGAAGCAGGAAGCATGGCTATTGAAAAGTTTATTAAATGGTGCCACAAAGGGCCTATAACCGCCCGAGTCGATCATGTTGAAATCACTGAACTTCAACCGGGTGAATTGTTAACGTCTTTTGAAATACACTAACAATTTTAAGAAACGAAAACTTTAGCCCTCTTCCTGTAATAAACGGCAACACGTATGCCCAGTACAGCGCCTATCACCACGGCATAAATCAACGGCTCGGTATAATCCGCTTTTACCAGCCAAAAATAATGTACGACAGCCGTTAACCCTGCCACATAGACTAGCTGGTGCAGTTTTATCCAGCTTCGTCCCAACCTTTTCTGCATTTTTTTTGTTGAAGTGACAGCTAAAGGAAACAGCAACAAATAAGTCAGCAAGCCCATCAGTATATAAGGACTTTTCGGCACCTCGTCCTTAAATGCTTCCCAGGAAAGCGACAAATCAAGCACGATAAAAACCAGCAAATGCAGACTGGCGTAAAAAAAAGCGAACAAGCCCATCATTCGCCTAAAGCGCATCGGCCAATTCTGTCCCGTTACTGTTTTACTGGGCGACAGCGCCAAACCGATGCACAAAAACCGTAAAGCCCAATCGCCAAAGCCGAAATGCAGGGTTTCTATTGGATTCGCGCCAAGTTGATCGTTGATTGCATCCTTCAACAGCAAGCCGAAAGGCACTAAACTCAGTAAAAAAACGATAATTTTTATGGCCGCCCAGCCTTTTTTGCCGGGTAACATCAAAAATACTGCTTTAGATCCATATCGGAATAAAGCGCCGCGACCTCCGCACCATAGCCGTTAAACTTTTCGGTATCGCGCTTCGGAGTAAAAAGACTGCTGCCCAGCACCCGCTCACGGCTTTGGCTCCATCGTGGATGAGACACTTCAGGATTAACGTTGGCATAGAAGCCGTACTCATTAGGCGCGTTTTTATGCCAAGCGGTTTCAGGCATGTTTTCGGTAAAACGGATTTTGACAATCGCCTTGATACTTTTGAATCCATACTTCCACGGCACAATCAAGCGCAACGGCGCACCATTCTGATTGGGCAGCTCATCGCCATACATGCCGGTAACCATCATCGTTAACGGATGCATGGCTTCATCGATACGCAAACCTTCCACATAAGGCCAGTCTAATCCACCGGAGCGCTGACCGATCATGACTTCCGGATTATAAATCGTGGTAAATTCGACAAACTTTGCTTTTGAAGTAGGCTTAAACCGCTTCAGCATTTCGCCCAATGGAAAGCCTATCCACGGCACCACCATAGACCAAGCCTCCACGCAGCGGAACCGGTAAATGCGTTCCTGCACAGGATTGTCTTTTAGAATATCTTCCAGATTGTAAACGCCCGGTTTTTCCACCTCGCCTGCAACTTCCACACTCCATGGCTTGGTTTTTAAGGCCCTGGCTAAAACCGTCGAATCTTTTTTATTCGAGGAGAACTCATAGTAATTGGTATAGCTGGTAACATCCTCGCGACCGGTGACCGGTAACTTTGCGGAATAAGGCCCAATCGGCACGTCGGCATATTTTCCCGTTTCTGCATGTCCTGAACTCGGCAACATAATCCCCGCTGAAAATATAGTTGCCGCTTTAATAAACTCCCGTCGGGATTCAAAAACCGCCCGGTCAGTGATTTCGCTGCTTAAGATGTTTGATTTGGTTTTAATTAACATGCTCAACTCCTTTGTTCCGGACGTTTACCCTATGGAGCTTAAATAATACATCAAACCGTTTTAACATCGTTAATATTGACAACCGGAGAATCAATTGCAGTTAACGTGGTTTTGTTAAAAACGTATTCATCTCAACATGAGCCGGAATTTCGATAACTTCTTCATCGTTTGAAAATCAATCATCATTGGCAAATCGTCTTTAGCACCGTAGACTACCCACTATACAACGCGCCACATAAGCTTCTTTTATACGCCTTTCGACTTTAGGTGATTACTTCACTAACTTGGCATTCAAAATTAATCGAGCCCCCCATTGATTACAAATACTCCTATTTCGAACCCAGATTATGCTAGAACCTAAACAATCAAAAGTACAAGCAACAGAAATAACTTATGAACTTCATTCCTTAGGCTGGAAGGCTTTTCAAGACCTTTGTATAACAATAATCAGTGACATTTGGGGGCACACTGTTCAAAGTTTTTTTGACTCGCATGATGGTGGACGAGATGGAGCATTTCATGGAGCATGGAACAGCAAACAAGGAGAATCATTTCACGGTGCATTTACCGTGCAATGTAAATTTACTGCTAAACGCGACAAGACCCTTACTCTTTCTGATTTAAAAGATGAGCTAGCGAAAGCCGAACGCCTTGCCTCTCGTGGTTTGGCAGATAATTACATTCTATTTACAAATGCCCGTTTAACCGGAGTAAGCGAAGAAAAAATAAAAGCAGCTTTTGAAAAAACTCCAGGTTTAAAGCATTTTGCAGCTTACGGATGTGAGCGTATTTCGCAAATCATTCGTAACTCGCCACGCCTTAGAATGTTGGTTCCGCGTGTTTATGGACTTGGCGATCTGAGTCAAATTTTAGATCAACGAGCTTACGCACAGGCCGGAGAAATTCTAAGTGCATTAGGCGATGATTTGTCAAAATTCGTTAGAACTGATGCTTATCAAAAAAGTGCCCAGGCGCTAATCAATCATGGTTTTGTATTATTACTTGGCGAACCTGCTTGTGGAAAATCTACCATTGCCGCCGCATTAGCTGTAGGCGCATTGGATGAATGGGGGTGTTCAACCATTAAAATTTGTGACGCCAATCATTTTAAAACCCATTGGAATCCCCACGAGCCTAAACAATTCTTTTGGGTGGATGATGCTTTTGGAGCAACACAAATTGATTGGTCTAGTACATTTGATTGGAATCGCGTGTTTCCTCATATTCAAGCTGCAATCAAAAGCGGGGCCAAAATACTATTTACTTCCCGTGACTATATTTATAACAGAGCTAAAGACCATTTCAAGGAATCTGCCCTACCTGTAATGAAAGAATCTCAAGTTGTAATTCATGTACAGAACATTACTTTGTTAGAGCGTGAGCAAATTCTTTATAATCATATTAAGTTAGGTTCTCAACCAAATAAATTCAAAAAAGAAATTAAGCAATACCTTTCTAAGGTTCCAAGTATTCCACAATTTACCCCTGAAATTGCGCGGCGGTTAGGCAACCCTTTTTTTACAAAAGAACTTCATATTTCAGACTGGGGGCTGAATAATTTTATAGTTCATCCTAAAGAGTTTCTTCGTGAAATCATTCAGACAATTGATAAAGAAAGTCTCT
This sequence comes from Methylobacter tundripaludum SV96, assembly GCF_000190755.2. Classification (GTDB taxonomy): domain Bacteria; phylum Pseudomonadota; class Gammaproteobacteria; order Methylococcales; family Methylomonadaceae; genus Methylobacter_A; species Methylobacter_A tundripaludum. The sequence continues at coordinate 1,238,358 of NZ_JH109153.1, forward strand.
CGGCTGTTGCACTCGTATTTATGCGTGGAGGTGTTTTGCCAAGCCCGATTGACCCAACGCCAGAGGAGAATAAAGCTGTTTCTTTAATAGGAGGTTCAAGTGATGGGGTTCGCAGAGCTTTTACTGCGCTTAACGAAAGTTTATTGATCCGAACATTAGAAAATGGTGACCACATCTACCGCTTTAAACATCCAACTATTCGTGATGCTTTTGCTTCATTAGTAGCAGATGATTTGGAGTTGATGGATATTTACCTAGCTGGCTCACCATTAGAAAAATTATTTAATGAGGTATCGTGTGGAGATGTTGGTATTGACGGTGTGAAAGTTATTATCCCTATTAATCGTTATGACATTTTAATCACTCGTATTAAATCTCTTGGTACCTCAAAGTGGCACAATAATTTATCTTTAAACCGTTTTCTTTCGCGCCGCTGTGATAGTAAGTTTTTAGAATCATTTACTGCTAGCAATCGACAATTTATTCAGAAATTAAGTGTAAATCCGTATCTGTATTGGTCATCAGAAGTTGATGTTATTGTTCGTCTATTAAGTTTCAGGCTCTTACCAGAAGCAGAAAGACTTCGAGTTGTAACTGCTATTTCGGAGCTAGCAATTGACATACCTGATTCAGGATTTTTGAAAGCAGAAATCAAAAGTTTAATGACTCCTGATGAATTGAATAGCCTTCTTGATAAAGTTAAAACTAAATTAATTCCTAATTTAGATAAAGAAATTGTTCAATGGAAAAGAAATTATAATTACGGGGATGATCCAGAAGAATATTTCGAAGAACTAAAAGATGCACTAGAAGAATATAAAAATGAGTTTGAAGAAGATAAAACAATTACCGAAAAAATCGACAACACATTGAAAAAAATAGACCTAATTGTTGAGGAATTAAAATCCGAATTACCCGAAGATAAAAAAGACAAGGAAGAATTATTTAATCAAAATAGGCATGAGGATGATAAAAATAACCGACGATCTATTTTTGATGATGTGGATTTGTAACGGGTTGCAGTGCTGTAGATTGGCCATGTTATGCCCAACATTCCTATGCTTTAAAATGGCGACGGATTCCGGTTTTGTCCACCGCCATCGCATCATCGGAATCGGACGCCAAAATATTGTGCAACGGCAAGATGTTGCACAACCTACCCCACTTATTGAACTCCTAAACCTTAGTTCATAATCATTATGTTAATTGCATTCCCATTTACCGGGCCTATTTTGTGCCTCATGAAAAACGCGAAGTATTTGAATTTCGTTGTTAACGATTCGATAGGGTAAAGTATAGGGAAGTCCCGGTATGTGCCACTCTAAAACTTCTTCATCATCAGTAACATGCCCGATAAGCGGCTGTTCAGTTAGCATCAATAAAGCTTTTTTTATTCTTTCGGAAACCATTTTTGAAGCGGTAGGATTTTCCTTGGAAATATATTGTCTGATTTCCTTTAAATCTTCTTTTGCGGATGGCAGTAAAACAAACTTCATATTTACTTGTTAGGGAATATATCGGGATCCGGTGCCGGCAGTTCGTTTTCATTCCCCCATGAATCCAACCAATCCAGGGTAGCTTCTTGAGAGACAAAAATACCATTGTCCGCTTCTTTCTTGGCTTCTTGTATGGACTTAAGCTTCCATTCAGTTTTTTTCACATATTCGGCTATTGCTTTAGCTGCAATTTGCGCTTGCGAACGATGAGAAATTTTACTGATTGTCTCAAGGCTTTTCTTTAGATCATCCGAAAGCCTGATTGAAAATTGCGTAGTAGTCATAGCGTTTATACCGAATGTGGTTAAATTGTAAGACACTCGCCTACACTGTCCGTTTTTTTTATCGTAGTCAACTGTATTTTTCTAAATGAGTGTTTTCAGGCAAAGCTCAGGAAATCGAAAATTCATACAGACGCCTTAAGCAATGGGAGCTTGATTATTGCGCGCATACTACACTGGCAAAAGATACCCACGCTTTATACAGTCTGACGATCCGGCTCATAAGTTATTATAAACATAATATTCAGCCGTCTTTTTTAGTGAGATACAGTTCTTCAACCTGTTTTCTAGCCCACTCGGTCTTTCTCAAAAACTTCAAACTCGATTTGATGCTTGGGTCGTTATTAAAACATCGGATGTCGATCAACCTGCCCAGTTCGGCCCAACCGTAATCCGCTACCAACTCGGTAAGCATCCTTTCCAAAGTAACGCCATGCAATGGATTTCCCGGTTGTTTGTCACTCATAGCCTAATCTTCATGCTCATAACGTCGCTGTATCGCTTCATCTCGCGCATCATTGATTTCCCGCATGATACTGCGAACATCGGCTATTTTATTACTAGCCTTAAATCGACCGGTCAATTCAACTTGCGGCGTTAAATCGCCGCTTTCATAGAGCTTCCAGATCTCTTTACCGTATTCGGTTTTGAGCAGCTCAGGCGCAAAACGGCCAAAATAATCGGCCAGATTGTCGACATCGCGCTCCAGCATTCTGGCGGCATTATTGTTCGCCGCCGCATCAACCGCCTGAGGCAGATCGATGATGACCGGGCCATTGGCGTCAACCAGTATGTTGTATTCGGAAAGATCGCCATGCACCAGTCCGGCGCAAAGCATCCTGACCACTTCCTTAATCAGCAAGCCGTGGTACTCAAGCGCTTGCTCCCGGCTCAATTCAAGATCGTTCAATCTGGGCGCGGCGTTGCCATGTTCATCCGTAACCAATTCCATCAACAACACGCCTTCGACGAAATTGTAGGGCTGCGGAACGCGCACACCGGCGGCGGCGAGACGGTATAACGCATCCACTTCGGCGTTTTGCCACACCTCTTCCTGCTGCTGCCGCCCAAACCGGCTGTTTTTCTCCATCGCGCGCGCCTGACGGCTGTTTCTCACCTTGCGCCCTTCCTGGTACTGGGCCTGCTTGTGGAAACCGCGTTGATTAACATCTTTATAGACTTTAGCGCAACGTATCTCGCCTTCGGAGAGTACCACGTAGACAGCTGCCTCTTTACCGCTCTTTAACGGACGAAGTACCTCATCAACGAGGCCGTCCCGCACCAGCGGTTCAATACTTTTTGGAGTTTTCATAGCCGCCCTTGTACGCTACCCTGGTAAAAGTTAAAAACACTTGCGACCTTTTTCTTCGACATAGACTTTGATCCGGTAATTCTTTTGTTAGTATTTTAGTTTATTTTATGATGCTGACAGCGATTTGCCTTCGCTCTGCAACCAAGCCAACACGCCCTCCCCTGCAACACGCCCGCCGGCAAAACAGGCAGTTAACAAATACCCGCCGGTCGGCGCTTCCCAGTCCAGCATTTCACCGGCGCAGAATACACCCGGCGCGGAACGTACCATTAAACGCTCGTCGAGCGCCTCAAAGGTAACGCCGCCCGCACTACTGATCGCCTCATCAATCGGCCTTGCGGCAAGCAGTTTAACCGGCAGCGCCTTGATAGCTTCGCAAAGACGAACCGGATCATCGAAATCCTCCTTCGATAAAGCTTCCCTCAGCAAGCCGGCCTTTAAGCTATCGATGCCGATTCGCTTACGAAGGTGATTTGCCATGCTGTGCTTGCCGCGCGGCTGCGAAATCCTGTCGATAAGAAACTGTTTATCCCTGCCGGGAGCGAGATCAAGATAAATCAACGCCGTTCCCGATACCGCAATCTGTTCACGCAGCAGTGCAGACATCTTGTAAATCAAACTCCCCTCAACACCATCCGCAGTGACGACCAACTCGCCCAACTGACAAAATTCAGCGCCGGTCGAATTGGAAAAAGACGCTTGCACTGACTTCAAAGGCTGTCCGGCAAAACGACTGCGAAAAAACTCGCTCCAAACCACGTCAAACCCGCAATTCGAGGGCTGCAGCGGCTCAACCGAAATTCCTCGCCGTGCCAGCAGCGGCACCCACGCGCCTGTAGAACCCAGTCGCGCCCAGCTACCGCCGCCCAAAGCCAGAACCACGGCATCGTCGCTGACTTTCTTCTCACCCTCCGGCGTTAAAAAACGCAGCATCCCATCATCATCCCAGCCTAACCATTGATGGCGCATATAAAAATTGACACCGTTTGCACGCAATCGATGCAACCATGCACGTAACAAAGGCGCGGCTTTCATATCGACAGGAAACACCTTTCCTGACGAACCGATGAAAGTCGCAATGCCCAAACCCTGTACCCATGCTCTTAAAGCCTCGGGTCCAAACCTATCAAGCATCGGTTTAATATAGGATTGACGGGAGCCGTAGCGGGACAAAAACTTATCGAACGGCTCGGAGTGGGTAATATTCATTCCGCCCTTCCCTGCCATCAAAAACTTCCGTCCCACGGAAGGCATGGCATCGTAAAGATCAACCTTCACACCCGCTTGGCTTAAAACTTCCGCTGCCATCAATCCGGCCGGGCCGCCGCCGATAATCGCAACGGTCCCGTGGTTACCCTGGTTCCCTACCGTTAGGCTTATCAATGTATTACTGATTGCCTTGCTCTCTACAATTAAATTGATTCATAGCTCGAAGTTTCCATTACTTACAGAGTATCTAAAACAACTATTATACAATACCATTTTGTCATTGAATTCATAAAATAAACCCCACTATCGCCCCAAAAAGCAGATGAATCCTGTTAACGCCAACATTTTTAAAAACATACCGGATCAATTACCGGAAGAGCTCATTGAATGCATTTTCAAGCGGGATAACATTCAAATTGAACGCATTATATCCCAGGGCCATATTACCCCGGCAGGACAATGGTACGATCAGGATTGGGATGAATGGATAATGCTGCTTCAAGGAGAGGCAACACTCCTTTACGAAAAAGACCGTCAAACCTTTCATTTAATTGCCGGTGATTATCTGTTGATTCCTGCACATACCCGACATCGGGTTGAATGGACTCCGCCCGGCCTTCACACCATCTGGCTGGCAGCTCATCTGCGCTGAGGTAACATTAGCAGCCTCATTCGAACTTTCGGCACACCGCGCAACACTGATCCGGCATTGTCTCAACCAAGATTCATTTAACAAAATACAATCATAAAAACAGTATAAACGGTATATACTGTTTTTTTATTTAAGTATGATTGAGAACAATGATGACCCCAAGACAACCTAAATCCCAAAAAACCGCAACTGAACAGCCGGAAAATCAACCGATTACCGAATCATTAACAGAGCATAAAGTAACCCAAAAACCCTTAAGAAAGCCATCAACAGTAAAAACCGGCAATACTGCTGAAGTCAAAGAAGCCGTTGAGATACCTGAAAAAGAAGCGGAAACGTCGGTTAAAAAAAGAAAATCCATTAAAGAAAAAGTGATCAGGGATAGTTTTTCTTTTCCGGAACATGATTACCTGAAAATTTCAGAACTCAAGCAAACCTGCCTGGCAGAGGGAATCCATGTTAAAAAAGGCGAACTTCTTCGTGCGGGACTCCAGTTACTTACCCAATTGAGCCTTGCCGAACTCAAACAAGCCGTCGAACAGGTTGAAAAAGTTAAAACAGGCCGTCCGAATTCTTCAAAAAAATAATGGATTAATCACATTGTAATAAAGCCGTCAAAAAGCAAAGTTATACTTTTTGACTATGAAAAAAGACAAGATCAAAAAACATAAGCTTTTACTTCGGCATCTGACCCTTGACGATTACGATAATATTGCGGTTTTAATGGAGCATGTCTACGGTAATTTGGGCGGAGCCTGGAAGAAAGACCAGTATACGTCCCAAATTACCCGTTTCCCTCAAGGGCAGATTGTCATTGAAGATAATGGCCTGTTAGTGGCCGCGGCATTAAGCATGGTCGTTGATTATGCCCGCTTTGGCGATGTCCACACCTACGCTCAAATTACCAGCAATGGTTACCTGACCCATCACGACCCGCACGGCGACACCTTGTACGGCGTCGATATTTTTGTCCATCCAAAATATCGCGGCCTGCGCTTGGGCCGACGGTTGTACGATGCGCGCAAAGAGTTATGCCGCAACCTGAATTTACGTCGATTTATTGCCGGTGGACGAATTCCCGGCTATGCCAAATACGCCGATACGCTAACGCCGGTGCGTTATATCGAAGAGGTCAAGAATCGGGAAATTTATGACCCGGTACTTTCGTTTCAGCTGTTTAACGGTTTCCATGTACGCAAGCTGTTAACCGGCTATCTTCCTGTGGATCTCGATTCGAAGGGCTATGCTACCCTGCTTGAATGGGTCAATCTTGATTATGTCGATAAAACGCCATCGCTAGGCAGCTCCAAAAATGTCATCCGCTTAGGCGTTGTACAATGGCAGATGCGGACCTTGACCAGCGTCGAAGAATTGCTCAAGCATGCCGAATTTTTCATTGATGCGGTAGCGGGTTACCACGCCGACTTTGTACTCTTTCCCGAGTATATGAGCGCACCGCTGATGGGCTTGTTTAATGATAAAAGCCCTCCCGATGCCATTCGCGCCTTGGCGGGTTTTACCAGTGAAATCCGCAATGGCTTATTGGAAATGGCCATGTCTTACAATATCAATATTATTGCCGGCTCCATGCCGGAGTATAGCGCCCACGAACTCTATAACGTGTCGTGGCTGCTCAGACGCGACGGCACTTTTGAAGCCCAATACAAAATCCATGTCACGATTGACGAAGTCAGTTGTTGGGGCGTTAAAGGCGGCGATGCGTTAAAGGTGTTCGATACCGATTGCGGCAAAATCGCGGTATTAATCTGTTACGATTCCGAATTCCCCGAACTTGCCCGCTTGGCAACCATTCAGGGCGCGCAAATCATTTTTGTCCCCTTCTGGACCGACACCAAGAATGCCTACCAACGGGTACGCTATTGCTCTCATGCCCGCGCCATTGAAAATGAATGTTTTGTAGCGATTACCGGTAGTGTCGGCAATTTACCGTATGCGGAGAATATGGACATCCAATACGCGCAAGCGGCCATTTTCAGTCCCAGCGATTTTTCATTTCCGCATGATGCGATCTTAGCGGAAGCGACGCCAAACACCGAAATGACCTTGATTGCCGATGTTAACCTGGATTTATTAAAACAAGTCCGTACGCGCGGCGCCGCTCGTAATCTTGCCAATCGGCGTCCTGATTTGTATCGCCTGGAGTGGTTTTAAACCGCAACTAACAGCGGTCCTTCCTCAAATACTACGCGCAGCGGCAATCACCGCCTGCCCTAATGCCAATCCACCGTCGTTCATCGGATAGCGTTGCGGCGACAGCACCGTTTTACCGTACCGCCGTAACTCCCCCGACACCCCTTCCAGCAACAAGCGGTTTTGAAAGACGCCGCCGCTAAGCACTATCCTGTCGATACCGGTTTGGCGGCTAAGCTCGCTCAGAAGCTCGACTGTCGCGGCAATCAAGCTATGATGAATGCGGGCGGCAATGCGGGCTTTATCGGCACCGCGCTTAAGATCGGCCAGTACGGCCAGCCATAATCCTTGCCAACTTAATACCGACAACTCGCCGCTACGGTCGATTGCCCAGGCTTGCGGATACGCTTGCTCATCCGCAAACAACGGCGTAGCCAGAATTTCCAGCGCAATCGCAGCCTGGCCCTCGTAATGAACCTGTTCGCTGTGCAAGCCGAGCGTAGCGGCGAAGGCATCGAACCAGCGACCGCAACTGGTACTGGGCGGGGAATTGAGGTTTTTGGAGATCATCGTCGTCAGCATCGCAAGCGGCTTGCTTGCCAGAAATTTGATGATGTCCAGATCGGCAAAGTCCCGTTGCAGCGTTTCCCAATCGAAATAATACGAGAATTGCGCATACGTATTGCGCCAAGGTTCGCGCATGGCCTGTGTGCCGCCGGGCAAGGCGATGGGCTGAAAATGGCCGAGCCGGGTGTAGCCTCTATAATCGCCCAACAGAAATTCGCCGCCCCATAATGCGCCGTCGTCGCCCAGTCCTAAACCGTCGAAGATGGCAGCCAACACCGGCGGTGCATTCAAAGCGACGCCGTGCTCGGCCAGACAAGCCGCCAGATGCGCATGATGATGCTGCACCGGTGCTAAAACCGCCGCGTCGGTTTCGGCCAGAGTTTGGCCGTATTGCGTCGATAAATAGCCCGGATGATTATCGACGGCGGTGCACTGGGGTTTGAAGCCGTAAAGATTCTTGTACAGGTCGATAGCATTGCGGTAATCGCGCTGAACAGCGGCATTTTCCAGATCGCCGATATGCTGGGAAACGACAGCCTGGCCGTTTTTCAGCAAACAAAAACTGTTCTTAAGCTCCGCGCCCATCGCCAGGATGCTGTCGGTTTGCTCGAAACCGGGCGGCAATAACAGTGCCTCAGGGCTGTAACCTCGCGCCCGGCGCAGCACACGTATTTTTCCGTCCATCAACCGCGCCACCGAATCATCCAGCCGGTTGACGATGGCCCGGTCATGCAGCAGCAGGTAATCGGCAATGCCTGTTAGCTTTTCCCGCGCCTCATCGTTGTCCGTGCATTGCGGTTCGTCGCTGATATTGCCGGAGGTCAGCACGATCGGCTCATCCAACTCTTGCAGCAACAGTGTGTGCAACGGTGTGTAGGGCAGCATGAAGCCGAGCTTGTCATCATCCGGCGCGACGCCGGGTGCAAGCGTTTCACCCTGCGCTGTCAGCAGCACAATCGGTGCAGCTTTGTCGTGTAGGGCGCGCGTTTCCTCTTCGTCCATCAGCGCGTAACGGGTGATCGTGATTGCGTCGGCCATTAACGCCAACGGTTTGGCATAACGACGTTTACGCTCACGTAGCCGATTGACAGCGTCGGCATCGGTCGCATTGCAGGCCAGATGAAAACCGCCCAAGCCTTTGATAGCGATGATGTAGCCTTGCCGGATCAGCTCGGCGGCATGTTTTAGCGGATCGGCGCAATCCAGTTGCACTCGGTGCCGATCTTCCAGCCACAGCTTAGGCCCGCAGTCCGGGCAACAATTAGCCTGGGCGTGGAAGCGGCGGTCGGCGGGATTGTCGTATTCTCGTTGGCACTGCGAGCACATCGCAAATTCCGCCATGCTGGTATGGCAGCGATCGTAAGGCACTTTACGGATGATCGACAATCGCGGCCCGCAGTGCGTACAGTTGGTGAACGGATAGCGGTAACGGCGGTTGCCGGGGGCGGCGATGTCGGCAAGACAATCGGCGCAAGTGGCGGCATCGGCGGCGACAGGCGTCTCTACGCCATTATGGCGGCTGGCGACGATGCGAAATTCGTCGCTCCGTAACTGCTCGTCCAGCGATTGCGCCTCCAGACTGTCGAGCCGAGCCAGCGGCGGCAGTTGCAGAGGTATTTGCTCAATAAACGCCTCAAGGTCTTCGTCGCTACCGAAGGCATGAATCATCACGCCCAGTCCGTCGTTCCAGACCTCCCCGGTCAGCCGGTGTTGCCTAGCGAGGCGCCAGATCGTCGGCCTGAAGCCTACGCCTTGGACAATGCCGCGAACCCGAATCGCCCTGCCGGGCATCAGCAGATACGAGGCAACTGCTCGCCGACCGGCCAGTCGACGATACGGCGACCGCCGAATGCCGTGGTCATTTGCACAAATCCATGCTCATCGCTAATCACTTCGCCGATAATCGCGGCATCGCGACCCAACGGATGTTGCCGCATCACCGCCAGCAGGGATTCGGCGGCATCAGCAGTGCAAATGCACACCAGCTTGCCTTCGTTGGCGACATACAGCGGGTCTAATCCCAGAATTTCGCAGGCGGCTTTGACTTCCGATTTGATCGGAATTTGCGTCTCGTCGATGATCATGCCGACGCCGGATTGCTGAGCCAGCTCGTTCAACGCCGTCGCCAAGCCGCCTCGGGTCGGGTCGCGCAAACAATGGATGTCGGCCGGTGCAGCGGCGACCATATCGGCGACCAGCGAATTCAGCGCGGCGGAATCGGAAACAATCGTCGTGTCGAATTGCAGGTTTTCCCGCCCGGCCATGATCGCGACGCCGTGATCGCCGATCGAGCCGCTGAGCAAAATCGCACAGCCCGGTTGCGCGCGGTCGCCGGAGATATTGACGCCCTCCGGCACGATACCGACGCCGGTAGTGGTAATGAACACCCCGTCGCCCTTGCCGCGCTCCACGACCTTGGTATCGCCGGTGACGACAGGCGTACCGCTACGTTTGGCGGCCGCTGCCATGCTGATGACGATTTTTTCCAGATCGGCCAGCGGAAAGCCTTCTTCCAGAATGAAGCCCGCCGCCAGATAAAGCGGCTTTGCGCCGGACATCGCGACATCATTGACGGTGCCATGTACCGCCAGCGAGCCGATGTCGCCGCCCGGAAAAAACAGCGGCGAAATGACATGGCCGTCGGTGCTGATCACCAGCCGTCCGGCGGGCACGGTAAACAGCGCTTGGTCGTTACGCTGCCGCAGCAAATCGTTGTCGAAATGCTTGATAAACAATTCGTCGATCAGCTGAGCCATCGCGCGACCGCCGCCACCGTGGCTTAGGTCGACTTTGCCGGTAGCTGTATTTAATTTGGTTGTATAAGAGTTGGGCATAGGAATGATTTTTGGTAACTGCTCAGCAAATGCTGACTGTCAATATTTGATACACGATGATTTACTACTTTTGCCAAGTTTCAAACACCTCAGTCAAGTCAACAGCCAACTCAGGGAATAAGTGCGGTGTGGCGATGTCATCGTCCGTGTACATGTGCTTAAGTTGATAATGCCCGTTGTCATCCAGGACAAATTGATGAATCGCTTGGTCATTGGGATAAACAATCCAGTATTCCTGTACGCCGCTTTCTCGATAGAGTTCATATTTGATTTGCATCTCCCGCTTGGAATTGCCTTTGGATAAAATCTCAATAATCCAATCGGGCGCACCATTGCAGCCTTGCTCGTCCAAAATGTCAGGGCTGCAAATAACTGACAAATCAGGCTGGACAACGGTATGGATGTCTTGACTGGCTAAAATGGATTTTTTACGGTCGTATAGGCGCACATCAAACGGTGCAGGAAAAAATTGGCATTTTTTATGACGGAAGGAGTTATAAAATATGCCGTATAAATTACCTGCAATGCGTTGATGCCTTACAGTCGGCGCAGGCGACATCAGCATGATTTTGCCTTTAATTAACTCAATGGCTTCATCCAGTTGCCAGGTCAAGTAATCGGCATAACTGTAGGTTTGGGTTAAATCTAATTGCGATAATCGGGTGATTTTAGGCATTTTGTTTAATCCTCTGTTTATTCAAAGCTACCAACTTGGCGAGGCCGTTTAAGGTAAAACCGTTCGTGGTGAGCTCACGAACCATGAACGGCTTAACCGTCCCCCTCGACAAGATACTGTTATGGTATTGTCGCTTCTAATTCGATAGCTTGCATGAGTTAAACGCTATTCAATCAAATAAAGTCTGAACCTTAAAAAGGCGTCGCGGCAGCGACTCAAAATCAACCCCGCACCCGTCCATAAGACCAATATGCAGCACAAGCCCCCTCCGAAGACACCATACAAGATCCCATCGGATTTTCCGGCGTGCAAACCGTGCCGAGCAACTTGCAATCCTGCGGCTTTTTCGCGCCGCGCAGGATGGCCGGGCATTCGCAGCCTTTGACATCGGATGCCTGGATGGCAGGCATATTAAAGCGTTGTTCGGCGTCAAAGTCGGCATAACCGGCTTTCAGTTTTAATGCGCTGTCGGCAATTAGCCCTAAGCCGCGCCATTCGAATTGCGGCCGCAATTCGAACACTTCATTCACCAGAGCTTGCGCTTTCTGGTTGCCTTGCCGGGTGACGGCGCGGCTGTATTCGTTTTCGACTTCGTGGCGGCCTTCGTTGAGTTGGCGGATCAGCATCAAGGCCGACTGCATCACGTCCAGCGGTTCGAAACCGGCGATGACTATCGGTTTGGCATAACGCTCGGCAAATATTTCATAAGGCCAGCTGCCGATTACCGTGCTGACATGGGAGGGCCCGAGAAAAGCATCAATCGCGACCGGTTGCGGCGCATCCAGTATCGCCTGCATCGCAGCGGGCGTCAGCACATGGTTGCAGAACACCGAAAAATTAGCCAATCCTTCGGCCTGTGCCTGCTTGATGGCGACGGCGGTCGGCGGCGTGGTCGTTTCAAAGCCGATAGCGAAAAACACCACCTGTTTATCGGGATTTTCCCTGGCGATTTTCAACGCGTCTTGCGTTGAATAAATCATCCGAATATCGCTGCCGCCTGCCTTGGCTTTCAACAAGCTGTTGCGACCGGTGGCTGGAACCCGCATTAAGTCGGCATAGGTGCAAAGAATTACATCCGGGCGTTCGGCCAGTTGTATCGCATTGTCGATGCGGCCGGTCGGTAATACGCAGACCGGGCAGCCTGGGCCGTGAATGAATTCGACATTGTCCGGCATTAAATCCTGAACGCCGTAGCGAAAAATGGCATGGGTATGGCCGCCGCAAAACTCCATCAGCCGATAATGGCGGTCGGGATCGACGGTTTGCACAATCGCCCTGGATAACTGCTGGGCAAGGTCTTGCTGCCTGAATTCACTGATGTATTTCATGCGTTTGACATTAATCCGGCTTCGGCAAACAAGGCCAGGGTTTTTAAGGCTTCGTCCTCGTCGATTTTATTCAGCGCGTAACCGACATGCACCAGAACGTAATCGCCGAGCGCAACATCATCGACCAGGGCCAGCGACACTTCGACTTTGACATTGCCGACCGATGCGGTTGCCATGTTGGTGGCGGGATCGAGGGCGACGATTTTGGCGGGAAGAGCTAGGCACATAAACTTTAATTCTCGGTTGTGTTGTAGGGTGCTCTGTGCGCACCTTATTTTCGTTTATAAGGGCGGACTATGCGGGGCGGGGGTTTGCAACCCCGCTCCTAACGTTTCCGCTATATACCAAAGCAAAGTGGTTACGCTAAACGTTTCGGACGGGGCAACATGCCCAGTCCGGCTCTGTTAAAATAGCTTTCCTTGCCGCAAATCGAAAGCCACTTGCTCTAAGACATGCTCTAAGACAACCCGCTCTTTAGCTGTCATCGGTTAGTGTTTTTTAGTTCTTGCAAAGAAATCAAGGTTGCTTGCTTTGAATTGATCAGTTCCAATCTGTCATTCAGTATATCCTGCTGCCACAGTGGTGATTTTACCGGCTCATGTTCATGACAAAGACTATCCCAAATTTCTTCCATCAACATGATCCGTTCGGAAACCGGCAGGGATTTTATTTCTGTAATCGTCATTGGCTTACCTTTTGGTTGTAGGGTGCGCTGTGCGCACCGTTTTACAGCACGTCGCTACGCATAATCAATGCGCTGCAACTCCAATTCGGCCTTCAGCCAGCGCAGCCAGCTGTCCATCCCTTCGCCGGTTTTGGCCGACAACGACAAGATCTTGATGCGCGGATTAACCTGTTTTGCGTACTGTATGCATTGCTCGCTGTCGAAATCCAGGTACGGCAACAGGTCGGTCTTGTTCAAAATCATCAAGTCGGCGGCATGGAACATGTCGGGGTATTTAATCGGTTTGTCCTCGCCTTCGGTGACCGACAAAATCACCACTTTATGCGCTTCGCCGAGATCGAACGCCGAAGGGCAAACCAGGTTGCCGACGTTTTCGATGAACAACAGGCTGTGATTTTTCGGTTGCAGGGTTTCCAGCGCGTGACCGACCCGGTGCGCATCAAGATGACAACCTTTGCCGGTATTGATCTGCAATGCCGGTACGCCGGTGGCGCGGATGCGCTCGGCGTCGCGGGCGGTTTGCTGGTCGCCTTCGATGACCGCGATGTCGAAGTCGTCTTTCAACCGGGCGATGGTTTCGGTCAGCAGCGTGGTCTTGCCGGAACCGGGACTGGACACCAGATTTAACGCCAGCATGCCGCGCTCGCCGAAATAGCGGCGGTTTTCGGCGGCATAACGGTTATTCTTGGCCAGAATATCCTGTTCGATTTGCACCATCCGCTTTTGGCTCAGACCCGGCGCATGAGAATGCGTCGCGTCGCGTCGTGTTCGTGTTCGTGTTCGTGTTCGTGTTCGTGTTCGTGTTCGTGTTCGTGTTCGTGTTCGTGTTCGTGTTCGTGTTCGTGTTCGTGTTCATGTTCATGTTCATGATGTTCATGATCATGCGGATGTTCGTGGTCATGATCGTGCGAGTGGGAATGGCCCTCGCCGCAGCCGCATACGCCACACATTATTCTACCTCCAGTTCTTTGATTCGCATTTGATCTCCGCTGTTGACCTGTAATTGATGGCTGCCGCAGTGCGGGCATAGATCGTATAACTGCTGCACAACCACATTGCGGCTGCACGGCATGCACCAGGCTTGGCCCGGTACTTCGATGATTTCAAGCTGGGCATGATCGGCCAGCGAGCCTTGCATCACGACATCGAAACTGAACCGTAGCGCCTCAGTCTCGACGCTGGCCAACGCGCCGATTTCCAGCCAAACCGTTTTGACTTTGCTGTATTGCTGGGCTTCGGCTTGCTGTTCCAATACCTGCAAAATGCTTTCGCAGAGCGACATTTCATGCATGGCTGTCCCTGCCATGCACCCTTCGGGCTAGTGCAAATCCGCTCCAGGCAGATTTGTCATGCATGGCTATCCCTGCCATGCACCCTTCGGGCCAGTGCAAATCTGCTCCAGGCGGATTTGTCATGCTGACTATCCCTGCCACGCACCCTTCGGACCAGTGCAAATTTGTTCCAAACCAATTTGTCATGCATGGGCTTCTATCTCGTTTCGACTGTCCGTCAAGTTTAACGCGTATTGTACGCAAGGGTCTACCGCGTTGATATAAAGTTCCGCCTGCCGTTGCAGATCGTTTAGGCTTTGGGCTGTCAATTGTTTCAAGCCTTGGGCAACGACGCCTTCGGGATGAAAATTCCATTCGGTGGGCGCGATGATGCGGTAATCATGGACCCGTCCTTGCCGTAACGCCAGACGATGAATCAATAGGCCTCGCGCCGCTTGGACCTGGGCAAGACCGATGCCGTTGCTCGCGGTGTTATTTATCGGTAAAGCCGCGTCGTTTTTTATCTGCGCTAAAAGCTGTCTTAGTTGGAACGGTATTAAGGCTACTTCCAGCAAGCGGGCCAGCATTCGGACGATCAGGCCGTTGCCGTAATGGCGGCGCATCTCGGAGATTAAAGGTTGCGACCATTGGCGGTTCAACAGCGTTACTTCAAAGCAGCGGCCTTGCCAGCGTGGTATTCGGGTGAACGTTGTTAAGTCTTCCCGCAGTATCTGTCGGTTCAATGCTTCGGCATCCAGTTTGGGCAGGCAGGCAATATCGTTTTGCCCGGTCATCCCCCAATCTTGACTATATAAGTAGTTCAGCAACTTGGCTGGTAATGCATCGTTTCGCCATAACCAATCAAGCAACTGTGCTTCACAGGTTAACGCCTGAAAATCGGCAAGCCGACCGTTAAAAATCGAGACGTCGATCAGGGCTTCCAATGCGTCGATCAGCTTTGTTAGCTGCGCGGCGTCGACGTCAAGACGGCTGTCGAGCTTGAACGCCTCGCCGTGCCGGAATAAATGTCGTTTGAACAACGCATCGAATTTAAGCAGCGTCGCCAGGGCTGTTTTATCCTGGGCAAGTCCTATAAAAAGCGGCCAGTCCAGCAGAATACGCCACGCATGCTCGCGCAAAGTTTCCAGTTGCACCAGCAGCTCGCGGGCCGAATCAATGTCAGGCTCGGTTGCCATGCCCAGCGCCGCTCGGCAGGCCAGCAACGCGGCATAGGCTTGGGCATTGCCGCACAGCGTAAACAATAGCGGAACGGTGTCGAGTGCCTGTTCCGGCGTTTTGCCGATTAATACTTGTGCAACTGTATCAGGTCGGCTGGATGCGATTTGCACCCCGGTTGCGTTGCCGAAGCGGTGATGCAGATCGATGAGGATAGAACCGGCCGGTGTCATTCAACGGTTTCCTTTGCCTATAGCGCCGCGCAGCAAGTCCCGGCGGCTGACATTACGCGGCGCTGCTTCGGCCAGCAAACCTTGTAACGCGGATTGAGCCGCGGCAAGCGCGGCAGCTTGATTCTCGAACTGGAACATCGGCGAGAACAGCGAACAAAGCGCGTAGGTGCCTAGCTGAGGTTCGTTACCCAGCGTGAATTCGAATGCGCCATACGGGAAATGCTTTTCTATTTTTGTGCCGGGTTGTTGCGTGCGCCAATGGCTATTCGGCCTCGGTAACAGCATCAGATTCATGAACCAGGGCGTAATTAATACGCCCAGCCAATCTTCGCCAAAACGATTGAAGCCGACGGCCTGCACCGAAAGCGAGGCGTTGACTACCGGCAAATCGCGCATACGTTTGTCCAGTATTTCATTGAATGTCGCTTCCAGCGTATATTTGATCTGTTTGTTATCCAGCCACATCATGATTTAGCGTAGGGCGCGCCATGCGCGCCAACAGGTCGAAGGCGGCCCAGGCGTTTGCTGATAGCTGGAGTGCAGGCTTCGCCTGCAAGAGCAAGCAAAGCTTGCACTCCCGTTGCAATAAAGCCGTTTTCATGAACATAGCTCTCGGAATTCCTCAGATACTTGAGCATAACGATGGGCATGCTGCGTAGGAACGAGAATGCACCGATTTAATCTCAAATTGCGAAAAAGGCGCGCACGGCGCGCCCTACTCGATAGCTGGAACATAATCAGTCATCCAGCACCAAAAAATCCTGTTTTTTGCTGTCGCACTCCGGGCAGCTCCAGTGCTCCGGCAACTGCGAAAAAGCCGTGCCGGGCGGCATTTGCCAGACTTCATCGCCAACGGCCGGATCGTATACATACCAACAAATCTTGCACTCCAGCCGGGTTTGCGGCGGCAACTTCGAAGCATCGCCGCCGAAGGCTCCGGCAAAAAAGGAGTCATTCATAAATACACCTTAAGTATCTCCTGCAAACGCTCGCAACTGTCGATAATGTCTTCCGGCGAGGCGCAGGCCACGCTGGGCACGTCGCTGACTTCCAGCGTATTAAGGATCAAGGTATCTTCCGAATTGAAATACTGCACCCACCAAACAAAGGTGGTGCCGGTAGCGGTGATCCGACAGTTGCCGTAGCCACGGGACAATATCGTCACCGAGCCGCCGCCCAGGCGTTTCGCCAAAAACGCCAGATCCTGTTCGGTCTGCGGCAACAGGCTCAAATTGATGGTATGCGCCTCGCCGCCCGGCCGGTATCCGGCGATTTTGGCGTTGAGTTCGGTTAGCAGCGGCGGTGCATTCATCACGCCCGGCGGCACAACAGTCCAATGGGTATCGATTTGCCCGGCCGCGCCGTTAAAAGCCGATTGCGAGAGCTGTTGCGGGATAATGCCGACTTCCAGTGTATCGTTGATTATCTGCCGCCGGGCATTGAGTTTTTGCAAACGCCAAACGCCGGCCAGCACCGATTCCTGAATACGGATGTTTTGTTCGCCGGAACAAATCACGCTGACTTCGCCTTCGCCGAGCAGCTCGTCGATAAAGCGCCGGTTACCTGCGTCCAATTGCGTCAATTCGATGGGCGCTGAAATCGACGGAAACGCGGCCAGATTCTGCTGTAATTGCTGCAAGATACTGTTAGCCTGCGCCAAATCCTGCGCGTTTAAATCGGTCGAAATCTGTGGCATCGCATAGGTGGTCATTTCCTGCGGCATTTGCAGGTATTCCAACGCGACGCCGTCTTGTTCCGCCGGTTGGCTGCCTTGTCCGAAAATCGGGAGTGATATAGAGGTCATAATGGTCGTGGGTTATATTTTAGTAGGGCGTGCCATGCGCGCCTTTTGCAAGGTTTGAAGGTTTTTTGTGCATCTCTGGCGCGCGCGGCGCGCCCTACATTATTCAATGCGCACCGCCGCATACTTTATCCAAATCGAAACCGGGCGGTTGTCTGGGCGCGGCGGCCAAAATTTCGGCGGTTTCCTGTATGTATTCATACCAGTTACGGATGCCGGTGATGACGCCCAAATACTCGCCGTTACGCAGAAACACCAGCGACGGCCAGCCGGTAAAGCGAAACCGGGCCTGCAATTCGCGTTCGATAGGTTTGGCGATGACTGCCGCTTGCAACCGACCGCTAAACGCTTTGCTCAATTCCGGTAAAATCACTGCCACATCGTTGCTTTCAGGAAACTGGACGGGATCGTTACAGAAGAACAGCACGACAGTTTCATTGCCGTAAACAAAATGATCGTAACTGTCCGTATCCAACAACGGATAACCGTGGCGGGTTTGCAATTGCTCGAGCAGCGGTGATGTCATGATTTTAAAAACTCCGGTAGTGTCGGTTCCCTGCCGACCAAGTCGGCAAACAAATGGTCTATTCGATTATCTCCGTGCATCGCCAGCCGCATGGCTTCCAGCGCATCGACGATTTGCCGGGCTTTTTGTTCGCTGAGCACTTCTCGGGCAGTGTCCAGAAAAACCAGCAGCCAAGTGCCGACCGGTTGCGGGCCGACCAGCATCGTGTCGACCAGGCTTTCCTGACCGCGATAAAGACAGCGCGCCGATTCATCGTGCTGCTCGACAATTTGCATAGGGATGCCGATGCACATCAGTATTTGCCCCGGTAATCGACATCGACTTGCACGGTGCGCTCGTCAGAAGATTGCGGTGGGCGCAACTCAAAGCCCTCAACCTGCAAAACCCGGTCGTCTCCGATACGGCAGGCCGCGTCGGCAGTGGGCCGTTCCTGTTCGTAACGCTGTATGTTCAGCACCGGGTCGGCCAAGTCGCCATCCCTATTGATTGCTTCCGCTTTAATGCCGAAAACTTGCAGATAATCGATTGCCATATCTATAGCCGGTTGAATTTGCGCCTTAACGATTGGCCGCAAGCTGCCGCCGTAATCGTCCAACTCCTCGGGCTGTACGCCGATCAACAGCAAATGTTGCGGATAACTGCCCAGCATTTGCGCCATTGCCAGCACTTCCTGAAACCCGGTTTGATGCAGACTCATTTTTTTTGCGCCGAGGAAATTCGGCACGTCATCGTTTTCGATCCGTTTTAATGTTCCGGGCGGCAGACCGTAATCGATTGCATCGAACACGATCAACACCTCAGCCGCCTGAACATGCTCGACCAGATAAACGCCTTGAGTACCGCCGTCCATGACTTTGACCTGATCGGGGAAACGGTAGCTTTTTTGCAGGCGTTCGATCACGCGAACGCCGAAGCCTTCGTCAGCCCAAAGTACGTTGCCTATGCCTAACAGTAAAATATTCATGGTTGATCCTGGATAGTTATTTGTCCACGAAAGGCACGAAAATCACGAAACATAAATGGAACACTGGTCACGCTGGTTCCCAAGCTCCCGCTTGGGAACCCAGTCAACGAAGCTCCAGCTTCGCGAGACGGGAAGCTGGAGCTTCCCGCACTGAGTTCCCAAGCTGGAGCTTGGGAACTAGCGGAAACTTCTTGCACTTTTCCGCGCAAAATCATTACGCTTTTTTTCGTGTCGCCTAGAGGCGCCTACTTTTGGCTTTCGTGCTTTTCGTGGACAAAATCAATGCACGTCGTCTACCGGTTTATCATCCTTGAAAGTGCGCCAACCGGTCACTATCGACGACAAAATACTTTGCCTGGACAATTTATCCTCGCGCACCGCGACATAAATGTGAGCCAGCACAAAACAAACGATCAGCCACATAATCAAGTGATGCCAGCTGTGCAGGTTTTGGCTGTCGCCGAAAATAGGCAGCACCCAACTGCTGAACAGTGCATGTTGCCAGCTGCCCTGCCCTGTGCCTTCTCCGTACAACGCAAAGCCGGTGACGATCATGAACACCATGCCCCAAACGAACACAAAATGCATAAACAGCACCGCCAAAGGATTATGGCCGATGTATTTTTTGGGCTCTTTGACCAGAAAGGCATACCACAGTATTTCATGGCCGACGCCTTGCCAAAAATCCCGCGATAATAACGGCGGCAGGAAGATTTGCCGGGCATGCTCGTTACCGGCATACGCCCAGTAGGCCCGAAACAGCAGGCCTATCGCCAATAGGTATCCGGCGGCGAAATGCAGGAATCTGACGTAGCCCATTACGAAATGATCGGACGCTTCACCGCCCACCGTGGCCAATGGCGAGGCGATTAAATAGCCGGTTACGGTCAAGGCGACGATGACCAAGGCATTCAGGCTGTGCCAGAGCCGTACCGGTTTTTCGTAGACGTAAACGGCATGTGCTCCTTCTCCCTCAGGGACAAATTCGCCGGGAGCGGATTTGCACTCGCCCGCAGGGTGCCGGACAGGAGAGTCCGGCATGATTAGGTCAGGATAAGGGGGAGTAAATAAATTCTTATTTCCCCTCACCCAACCCTCTCCCTCTGGAGAGGGCTTTGTACTGCTTGCGTCCACGGCATTGGATATTAAAGTTGGCTCAGTCATGTCGGCTCCTTATGCGGCGAACAGCAACCAAGCGCCGATTACGCCGGTCAGGGTTCCGTAAACGCGGAGCAAACCAGCTGCATTGATGCGCCGTGCGATCAGGCCCAAAGCCAAACCGGAACAATGCAAAACCGCAGTGCCCGATATAATCCCTGCAGTGTAAGCGTATGCCGAAGCATCAAGCGGCATTTCGCTGCCGTGCGCCAGTCCGTGCATTGCAGCAAAAGCTGCAATAGACGTTAAGATAATTATCGTTCCCACGCTCCGGCGTACCCTCTGGGGCATAAATGGGAATGCAGTGTCAGACGCTCCAGCGTCCCACCGCAACGCTGGAGCGTTGCAAACTGAATTTCCACGCCGGAGCGTGGGAACTATTGAAGTCATACCGAAGCTAAGCGCCATGCCGACGAACAACAATGAGACCAGAATTGCCGTTTCGACATAAGCGAAACCAATCCCGGCTAAGCCGAGCAGAGCCCCAGCCGTCATGAATAACAAAAATACGCCAATCGCCTGCTGGGCAAGCAAACGGCTTTGGCTGCTCGCCCATAAGCCCAAACCCAGCATCACCAAAAAATGATCCAGACCTAAAAACGGATGCTGAAAACCGTGGCCGAAGCCATCGGTAGGCAACAAGCCGGTATGGGCCAATGCGGCCTGGGAAAACGCGATAAGACCGGCAACCACTATAATTTTTTTCATAAACCTGCTCCTCAGCGAACTTTGACTTGGGTTAATTCGGTGCCGTCCGGGCTGATGATATGCGTCGAACACGCCAGACAAGGGTCGAAGCTGTGCAGGGTGCGCAAAATTTCCACCGGCTCTTCTGGGCGTTCGACCTTGGTATTCATCAATGCGGCTTCGAACGCGCCGATATTGCCTTGCTCGTCACGTGGCGAACCGTTCCAGGTTGTCGGCACCACGCATTGATAATTGGCGATTTTGGTATTTTCGATTTTCAGCCAATGCCCCAGCGCGCCGCGCGGCGCTTCGGTAAAACCGACGCCTTTGACGCTGTTCGGCCAGGTTTCCGGATCCCATTTGGCGACATTCGCCGTCGCCAAGTCGCCTGACTTGATATTGGCAACCATCTTGTCCATGAAATAGCGCATCTTGCCTGCCGCCCATTGCGCTTCCAAGCCTCTGGCAGCCGTCCTGCCCAAGGTCGAGAACAACGCGGTGACCGGAACGTCCAGCGTCTTCAACACGAAATTGATTTGCTCGGTAATTTCCTTGTTGCCTTGCGCATAGCCGATCACATAGCGAGCCAACGGGCCCACTTCCATTGCATGGCCGCGCCAACGCGGGGCTTTGATCCATGAATATTTGGCCGCTTCGTCCAGTTCTTTGATGTGGGTGCGGTCGCCTTTGGTGTTCGGCCCCAGCTTGTAGTTCGGTTCGGTAACACCGTCCCAAGGATGCAAGCCCAACGATTCGTCCGGGTATTTGTACCAGGAGTGCGGGATGAATTCCTTGATTTGCTCAGGGTCGGTCAAGTCGACTTCATGCACTTTAGTCAAATCGCCGTTGATAATCGCGCCGCGCGGCATCAGCAAATTCGACGGCGAATAATCGTTGGCTTTATCCGGTATGTCGCCGTAAGACAACAGGCTTTGCCCGGAAATGCCGCCGCCGTACATCCAGCCTTTGTAGAATCCGGCGATAGCCAGCAAATCGGGGATGTAGACTTGGTCGATAAAATCGATGGTGCGGTCGATAATCGACGATACCAGGTTCAGCCGCTCCATGTTAATCGCACCGTTAGCGCCGACGCCGTCGATATTGATCGCGCATGGCACGCCGCCGACCAGCCAGTTCGGATGCGGGTCTTTGCCGCCGAAAACAGTACGTATTTTCATGATGTCTTTTTGAAAATCCAGCGCTTCCAGGTAATGGGTCACCGCCATCAGATCGGCTTCCGGCGGTAATAAATAAGCCGGGTTGGTCCAATAGCCGTTCTTGAACGGGCCTAATTGGCCGGACTCGACAAATTTCTTTAAACGGTTTTGGGTATCGCGAAAATAGCCGGGCGACGACTTGGGATTATGCGGCGAAATCGATTGTTGCAACGCCGAAGTCGCGACCGGATCGGCTTTCAGCGCATTGACCGGATTAACCCAGTCCAGCGCATGCAAATGATAAAAATGCACCAGGTGATCCTGCACCTGCAAGCTTAACTGCATCAGGTTGCGGATCGAATTGGCGTTTTCAGGAATCTTGATTTTTAGCGCATCCTCGACCGCGCGCACCGAAGTCAACGCATGAGTGCCGGTGCAGACGCCGCAGATGCGTTGCACGAAAGCCCACGCATCGCGCGGGTCGCGGCCTTTTAAGATGACTTCAAGGCCACGCCACATGGTGCCGCTGGAGATAGCGTTACGGATGATGTTGTCTTCGTCGATATTGACTTCGCAACGCATGTGGCCTTCGATACGGGTGACCGGGTCGACGATGACGCGGCGGCCTGCGTCATTCAGGTTAAAGCCGTTGGGGGTGTGGGTGACTGTCATTGTTGTTCTGCTCCTGGTTGTTTGGCGCGCTTCAGCGCAGTCAATCCGGCATGCGCGGCAATGCCGACGCCGACTACGGTTGCTGCGGTACCGCCGACCGCATCGGCGTTGGCTTCGATACCGAAATCGTTAATATCGGTCAGGCGTTCGTAAAAGCCGCCTTTATCCCAGAAACCGTCCTCGGAACAGCCGATACAACCGTGACCAGATTGGATCGGGAACGATACGCCTTCATTCCAGCGCACCGTCGAGCAGGCGTTATAAGTGGTCGGGCCTTTGCAGCCCATTTTGTACAGACAATGTCCTTGCCGCGCGGCTTCGTCGTCCCAATGCTCGACGAATTGCCCCGCATCGAAATGCGGACGACGGTAACATTTATCGTGGATGCGCTGGCTGTAAAACATCTGCGGACGGCCCTGGCGGTCCAGCGTCGGCAGTTTTTCGAAAGTCAGCAGATAAGCCACCACAGCGGTCATCACTTCGGCAATCGGCGGGCAACCGGGCACTTTGATAATCGGTTTGTCGGCCAGACCGGGTATTTTATGCACCGGCGTCGCACGGGTCGGATTGGGTTTAGCGGCCTGAACGCAACCCCAGGATGCGCAGGAGCCCCAGGAAATAATCGCCTTACAGCTTTCGGCGGCGTATTTGAGTTGTTCCACGAACGGTTTGCCGCCGATGATGCAATACATGCCGTCTTCGGCCAACGGCGCGTTGCCTTCCACGGCCAGAATATAGTTGCCTTTGTATTTTTCGACGATTTCGTCAACGATGGCTTCGGCATTGTGGCCTGCCGCCGCCATGATGGTGTCGTCGTAATCCAGAGACAGCATCGACAAAATCACATCCTTGGCTAAAGGATGGCCTGAGCGGATAAAGGATTCAGAGCAGCAGGTGCATTCCAGGCCATGCAGCCACAGCACCGGAATGCGCGGCTTGGTCTCCATCGCATGGGCGATTTTGGGAGCGAAAGCGGGGGAAAGCCCTAACGAGGCAGCGGTCAGGCTGCAAAACTTGAGAAAACTGCGGCGCGTGATGCCCTGCCTGCGCATGACATCGTAAAAGGTTTCAATCATTCAGGAACTCCTGGCGTTATGGTGACTTGAAGAATGCACGGCCTACAGGCAATCTTCAGTACCGCGTTTCCAAAACGCACAGTCTTGCCAACGACCGCTTTATCAGCTTGGAAGCGCTTATTGTTATTATGCTTAAATCTAACGCAGTGATCGGTAGTTCTCTAACCGACGCTGCTCCGCATAGCTGGAGCAACATCTATGCCGGATTAGCGTCGATCAAGAAACCTTTGTAATTGTAAGAGAAATAATTACAAAAAGAGCCAAGGAAAAAACCAGCTAATGTGCGCTATGCAACAAATGCGACAAAATGAACGGACGGTTGCAAGAAAACTTACATTAGGGCTTTAACTGCCCGCATTCCCACGCAGCGCATGGGAATGCGATAAAAATGAACGGACTGTTACAAGAAAGCTTACATTAGCGATTTAACTTGATACTTATTATGAATCCGGCATTGCGGCCAAACGGTTCTCCAGCTCGGCGTTGACCAAGGCATCGTAATGGCGCTGCAGGATAGAATCGGTAGGACGTGGAAAAAGAGCAGATTCGATTTCGCTTTGCAGATGGGTGAGAAAACTCTGCTTGGATGTCGAATCCACGGGAACTATCAATTCTGAATCCGAACAGGAATCACCGGCGGCGGATTGTTGATAAGATTTGGCGGAAGGCCGCACGCTGCAACCCACTGGTAAAAAAGCGCATACTGCAATTACAAGCATGACGAGAAACAACAGAGTGACTTCAAACATATTAATACCTCACTATTATTGAAAAACGCCAAGTACACACATCAGATGGATGTAGGTATCCCGGCTGCTCTAAATCTAGCAATTAAAATGCCAGCCCGCCATCATAGCTAACAGACTGATTATTAATGCTAATTATTTTTTCAAAATGCACAGCCTGATGTTTTTTGAACAATTTGTCAGCAATCCAGCAACAATGTGGCGCAGTTTCATAGAAACTCCTGCTCGCTTGTAACGGCTGCGTAGAAAATTTCAGCGATATGTTTTGGCTTGCCGAAACCGTCGTTATGGGTCTGTTGCCGTCAGGAAAGACCGTTGGTGGCAATGGCCATGCAGAGGAATACGTTCATCTGCGTCCTTGAATACCGTTTACCGATCTATTCTGGCGATAAGCGCTTCCAACAACACAATACCCGCTCCGCCAGCTTGGTCGTCTTTTCGCCCAGCTCCAACTTCACTGCCATTAAGTTAAGGATTTGATCTATTGTGGGCGCGAATAAATTCGCGCCCACGACACTATTTTCGGTTTCACTTAAGGGCCGTGAAGCCCCAGCTTGACAATCCCACACTTACATTCAACCCAATCACATAAATAGCCTGTCATCAAAACTTAACCGTTCTGTCATTTGATGTTCATGAGTTCGACACGAAACTGACACCTTCATTCATTAAGGTATCCGCATCTCTATTTAGCCAAGTGGATACCCATGAAAAAAACAGACGCAGCAATACAGCTCAAACCTTCCAAACGATTGGAATGTTTTGTTATCGCCGGGGATGGTGTGCATGCCGCAGGCCAGCCGGGAGCGGGCGCGGCGGCAGACTCGGAAGCGCTGATCAAGGAAGCCCAGGCATTGCGTTTCCGGGTGTTTGCCAAAGAAATGGGCGCCAAGCTCAAGACCGAATCGGAAGGTCTGGATTACGATGAGGTGGATAGTTATTGCGACCATTTGATTGTCTATGACAACGTCAATAAAAAAATAGTCGGCTACACACGTTTGCTTAACCAAGACCAGGCGGAGCGCCTTGGCCGTTTTTATTCTCAAAGCGAATTCAATCTGGATCAGGTATTAACATTACCCGGCCGTTTTCTGGAAATAGGCCGAACTTGCGTCGACCCTGATTATCGCGGCAGCGCGGTATTAACAACGCTTTGGTCGGCATTGGTTCAATACGCGCTTGAAGGACCGTTTAATTATTTGCTCGGCTGTGCCAGCATTACTCCGGGGCCCAGCGGTTTTGCCATTGATGCGGTTTACCGGAATATCGACGCCAAAAATATTGCGCCCTCCTCTCTTCAAGTCACACCCAGCATCCCGGTGCCCAGCGGATTAAGATGCGAACGGGATGAATCGGGCATTCCTCCTTTGCTCAAGGCTTATTTTCGTTTCGGTGCGGTGGTCTGCGGCGAGCCTTGCTGGGATGAGGATTTTAACTGCATGGATTTATTCATGCTATTACCGCTCGACCAACTGCAAGAGCGCTACAGCAAACACTATATGAGAGGATACCAAGCGGGCAATGAAATCGAAAATACGGCTGTACTATAAACTTTTCCTGATCATTATCCTGTTCGTCAACGGGCTCATTATCGCCGCAGGCATTTTTCCCGCACTGAGTTTTTTATATTCGGCAGGTCATGCCAAAACCAAACGGGATGCGCTCAAGACCCTGTGGCTGCAATGGTTCAGCGTTATTGTTAACCTGCATATAACCAAGGACGGCGAACTGCCGGAACAAGGCGCTATCTTAATCAGCAATCACATTTCCTGGCTGGACATCATCGTTATCGGCCAATATTTACCGGCCTATTTTGTTGCCAAGAGCGATATTTCAAACTGGCCGGTGATCGGTTATCTGGCCAGACAGGGCGGCACCATTTTTATCCGTCGCGGCGATAAACAGCATATAAAAACTACTGCCGAGAAAATGGTCTGGCTGTTAAAACAAAACAGCAACATTATTGCTTTTCCCGAAGGCACCACGACCAGGGGCGATGAGGTCTTGCACTTTCATTCGTCCTTATTTCAGCCTGCGCTGTTAACCAAGTCGGCTATTCAACCGGTAGCCCTTCAATATCAAGGTACAGCCAAAGAACACGCGCCGTTTGTCGGCGACGACGACTTTGTTCCGCATTTAATCAAAATGCTGACTCTGGATAAAATCGAGGTGCGGCTTAGTTTTCTTCCTGTTATTACCAGCTCGGGGAAAGACCGTCATACCGTCAGCCTTGAGACAAGAGAGAGGATATGGGAAAAAATTTCAGAAGGTGTACCGGCGGATAATTCGGATCAACAGCGTTTAAAATCATCTCAAGGTTAAATTCATCACCCTGTCATGAGCCTGCTATAAGCTTGCAACCGTTATAACGTTAACCACAGGATGCGCTATGAAAATTTTAAGTTTAATGAAAATTGCTGATATTTTTACCGTTGGAAATCTGTGCTGCGGCGTCCTTTCGATTTTGTTCGCCATCGACGGTTCTTTTTACTTAAGCGCATTGCTGCTGTTTTTGGCGGTGGTGTTTGACGTGCTTGATGGAAAAATAGCCAGCCTACTGCATCAAAAGAATCTTTTCGGCAAACAAATCGATTCCATGTCTGACCTGGTATCCTTTGGCGTTGCTCCCGCCTTGTTATTTTACTCACTGAGCTCCCCCGGTATTTTAGGCATCGCAGTGGCTTTGTTTTTTGTCGCCTGCGGCATGCTTCGGCTCGCTCGCTATAATATTTCAGAAGGAACGGGCTTCGAAGGCGTGCCTATTACCGTGAACGGTGTCCTGTTTCCGGTCCTTTTCCTGCTTTTTGGCAGCTTCCCTCAAAGCCTGAATTATTGGCCGATAGTCTTTTTAATTCAGGGCTTCCTGATGATTTCTACTTTTAAAATAGCGCGGATATTCTGATCACCTCCATTGCACGAATCCAGTATGAAAAAAGAATTATTGTCGCAACCGATTTTTTGGGAAATAGTGCTGTATTTGACTATAAATACTGATTCGGTTTTATGACTGCCATTAAATTCCCTGAACTCGAACAACTTGAACGCATTATTGAGCAATTAGGAGACCGAGCCCAAACCGAGGTCGTAGAAAAGATCCAATACCAGGATCATGAATTCCCCATTCATTGCATTACCCTGGGATCGACTCAGCCCGATGTACCTGTATTGGCCTTTTTCGGCGGCGTGCATGGACTGGAGAAGATCGGTTCCGAAGTGATCCTGTCCTATATGCAGACCATCAGTCAGCTATTGGACTGGGATCAGGAATTCCTGGCCCGTCTGGAAAGATCCCGACTGGTTTTTGTCCCCCTCGTCAATCCGGTGGGCGTTTATCTTGGCACGCGTTGCAATGGCAACGGCGTCGACCTGATGCGCAACTCGCCTGTGGAAGGCATAGGCGCAACCCGTATTTTCAGCGGCCACCGCATCACGCCGCGCCTGCCGTGGTATCGCGGCGATGAATCCAAAATGGAAAAAGAAGCTCAAGCCTTATGCCGCGTTGTGCAACAACACATGTTCAATTCTCCGTTGTCGATCGCCCTGGATTTGCACTCGGGATTCGGCATTCAGGATCGATTATGGTTCCCCTACGCATCGCGCAAGACCCCGTTTGCCTTTATTGCCGAAACCTTGGCCTTAAAAGAACTGTTCGATCGTTGCTATCAACACCATATCTACAGGATTGAACCGACCTGTCAGGAATATATGATTAACGGCGACCTGTGGGATTACCTGTTCGATGATTTTGTACAACGCTTTGAGGCCGAACGCTTGTTCCTGCCGCTGACACTGGAAATGGGCTCATGGCTTTGGCTGCGCAAAAGCCCGATGCATCTGTTCTCGCGGCACGGCTTGTTCCATCCGCTGCTGCCGCATCGCCAGCAACGGATTTTTCGGCGGCATTTCATGCTGTTTGATTTCTTATTCCGCAGCCTTTTGTATCCGGAACAATGGACACAGCTGAAGCCGCGACAAAAGGCAGCCTATGAAAAAAAGGCCTCAGGTCTTTGGTATGAATAAAGCGCCAGGAAAAAACTGGATACTGCTGAGAGGTCTGGCGCGCGAGTCGGGGCATTGGGGCGATTTTGTTCCGCTTTTTCAGTCGGCATTTCCGGATGCTCAAATAACGCTGCTGGATTTGCCCGGCACCGGTTGTTTTCATCGGGAAACCAGTCCATGCACAATCAAAGCGATAACCGACAGCGTACGTCGCGATGCACTCAACAAGGGCGTCATACAACAACCGGCAACGATTCTGGCGCTTTCGCTGGGAGCGATGGTTGCCTGGGAGTGGATGCGCCGCTATCCCGAAGACATCTGCGGCGCAGCCCTGATGAACACCAGCTTTGCCGATGTAAGTCCCTTTTATCAACGACTACGCCGGCAAAGTTATAGCGACTTTGTCGCATTGGCGATAATGCGTGACGTGCATAACCGGGAATCGGGCATTTTGCGGTTGACCAGCAACCGCCGAAATCAGGATGAACAGATAATTCAAGCCTGGGAAAAGATACAAAATAAACGCCCGATAAGCCTTAAAAACAGCTTCCGCCAGATTATAGCGGCGGCAAGCTATCGGCCCGGCGACATAAAACCGAAGCAGCCGGTTTTATTATTAAACGGACTAGGCGATCGTTTGGTGTCGCCGACCTGCTCAGAGGAAATACACAAAAAATGGGATCTTGAACTTCGCCGCCATCTCTGGGCAGGCCACGACCTGACTCTGGATGACGGCGCGTGGGTGGTGTTGCAACTGAAAGAGTGGCTGACTCCAATCAATCGCGGGCATGGCCAGCTCCTACGAGGCTTAACTTAACTGCACTGGCAGGAAGTTTTAATGGGGCTATGACTCGATTGAAAATCAATCTAATCAGCCCCATTGATTCTGATTTACTCCCATCTGATTGAGAAAGCGTCTACTTTTTAGCCACAAGAAAGCTTTTATACTCAATGTGTTGCGTCAAATTTAACAACTTTGAAACTTAGACGTTTTTTGAGTGCAAAGGGAGTAATGATGTTTTAATAAGTTATATAGTTTTTTAACCTAAATTATTTTTAGCTAAATAAGTAACAAAACCTTCTAAATGGTCTGTTACTTCATTGGTATATAAGTTCGTTGTTTGGAATTCTTTGTAAGCAATACAGGAAGCCGCCCCTTCGTCTACGTTTATAAAAATGGATCCTATTAAAATCAGGTATTTTCCTACGAATTCATCTTTTGATTTCGTTATCAAAAGATGAATTCTTTCTTGTATAGCTTCAAACATGACCTCTGTTGCTTCTTGTATTGGATATGGTTCATCTTCGATTCGTATTTTGTTTTTTTGAAACAACTGCACAATAGTATCTTCTTGGTAATCGAGTAAACTGAGCTCTTGTGGTTGGTCATTTATTTTAGCTAATGCCGCTTGTGCGGCTCCACAGCAATTTGATTCATGATCTTGGCCATCGCGAACCACTTTCCCGATTTCCCCCTCTTCAGTTATGCCGATATGCGGACCGTAATAAATGAGCAATGCTCCCTCCTCCGGCATGTGATGTGCAAATGCCTGTACACCGGTTAGTCCGGTAAATGGAAATCCATCCAACCCTCCCAAATAGAATGGGCCTAGTAAACCACTATCTGATATTGGAAATTGCATGGCGTTTATATCATCGCTACAAATACTGTTGGCAGTCATTACTTTATCTGGATTGAAACCTATATGTTCTAGATATGCGATAACTTCTTTTTCAAGTATTTCAGAATAATTTGCGTTGGGGTAATATTCTCGGATTGTTTCAAGGTATGAGTTTTTCATAATTATTATTTCCTTACTTACTCATTAGGCTTTTCGGTTTCCGCCCCGTTTATTTAAGTGGGTTCTGGTCTCCACTTTTTTAAACCTTATTTTTCTATAAAAGTCATGATCGGTCCGTAGTTTAACCATCGTTTCTTTTTTCTAAACTTATTTGTGTTTACGAAATAGATACTGATGTGTCAACACTTTTCCGGACACAAAGTTAAGCAGATTTTAGCTGCATTTCGTAGTCCACTGGCGACACATAGTGATTTGCGGAATGAAGTCGCTCACGGTTGTAAAACACCTCGATATATTCAAATATATCCTGCTTAGCCTCAGCTCTGGTTTGATAACGCTGATGATGAACCAGTTCTGTTTTCAAGGTATGAAAGAAGCTTTCTGAGACGGCATTATCCCAGCAGTTGCCTTTGCGACTCATGCTTTGGATAATGCCATGCTCCTGCAATAGCGTTCGATGACTGTCAGAGGCGTACTGACTGCCTCTATCGGTATGCCATATCAAGCCTTTACCGGGTTTACGCTGCCAAACGGCCATCAATAACGCATCGTTCACCCGTTTGGCTCGCATGTGCTCAGCCATTGACCAGCCGACCACTTGCCGCGAGTACAGGTCAATCACGACAGCCAAATACAGCCAACCTTCCAGTGTATGAATATAGGTGATGTCGCCGACATAGGTTTGATTCGGTTGCGCCACCGTGAATTGCCGATCCAAGTGATTGGGGGCAATGGGCAAATTATGCTTGGAATTCGTGGTCGCTTTGAATTTGCGCTTGGTTTTACAGGCTAAACCCGCAGCAGCCATTAACCGGCCGATACGACGTCGACTGACCTGCCGATCCCGGTTGATTAAGGCCTCCTTGAGGCGACGCGTACCGTAGTTTTTCCGACTCTTCTGGAACAGGGTCTTTATGACCTCAACCAGCTCGGCATCGTCTTTTTCAATGGCTGTCTGAGGGCGCTCCTGCCAAGCATAGTAAGCGCTACGAGAAACGCTCATGAACCGGCACATCGATTTAACCGAAAATTCGCTCTCATGTTGTTTGACCCAGGCGTACTTCACCGTTGCTCCTTGGCAAAGTACGCCGCTGCTTTTTTTAACAGGTCACGTTCCTCTATTAATCGGGCGTTTTCCTTCTTCAGCCGCTTCAATTCTTCGTATAGATGCTCATCGGTTCGCACGGTTTTGCTGTACTCCTTCGGCTGGCTATATTTGTTGATCCAGGTATGGAGCGTATTGGCATTGACTCCTAAATCCCTGGCTGTTTGGGTAATCGGCTTATCAGAACCTATCGCCAGCTTCACCGAGGATTCTCTAAATTCGGCGCTATATATTTTTACTTTTTGTTTTTCTTGATCCATTTTCGACACACTCTCTATTTTCAGATTATTTTAGATTGTGTGTCCGGTTTAGTGTAGCCACTTCAATACAATCAATTACAAACCTTAAAAGGGGTAAATAAATATTGAAATAAAAAGCTGCGCTCATGTGTATCCTGTTCAGCCGCTGTGCGGGCTTTATTGATAATAAACGCATTGATGTTCTGGCGGACATGATACTTTCGCCGCTAGGTTTTGTCCTAACTTTTATCCTCCGCCACACTGGAATCTGCGGCACTCTGGCGCGCGGCACGCCCTACCACCTCCCCGCTGTCACGAAATCTTAAACAAACGTTCATGTCTTTGTCACAGAAGAGTTTTATTCTTCGTCCTGAAGGTTAATGCTTTTCATCCCTGCAAAAGATCGTCACCGATTTTTGCAGAGTTTTCCTCTGGAGGATAAAGATATGAAACTGCTCTATTCCATTCATAAATACGACGTTTTCATGTTCACCTGGCTGATCAATGCCAGAATGCATTCCACCTTGACCAAGGCTAGCCGTTATATCTCGAAAACCGGCGACGGCCAGCTGTATCTGGTCATCATAGGCCTGTTATATTGGAGCGAAGGCTTTGAAAGCCCCTTTCTACACGCTGTCCTGTTGGCTTTTTTAATCGAAAGACCGATCTATTTTGTACTGAAAAACGGCCTGAAGCGCAATCGGCCGCAAGCCGCTTTACAAAACTTCCGCAGCACTATTACACCCTCGGATAAATTCAGTTTTCCATCCGGTCATACGTCTGCCGCTTTCATGATGGCGACGCTGCTCGGCTATTACTTACCCCCCTTAATGATCCTTCTTTATTGTTGGGCGGCATTGGTCGGCTTCTCCCGTGTGGTATTGGGCGTGCATTTCCCGACCGATACGTTGGTAGGCGTCATTTTGGGTATCGGCACAGCACTCTTTAGTTTGGGACAAATCGTAATATGAGAATTTTTTATGGCGTACAGGGCACCGGTAACGGCCACATCACTCGCGCACGGGTTATGGCGAAAGAACTTCATGCTGCAGGCATTGATGTTCATTTTCAATTTACCGGTCGCCCTGCGGATAAATATTTCGATATGGAAATCTTTAACGGCTACCAGTCGTGCCCTGGCCTGACCTTTCACACCGAGAAAGGGCAAGTCAGTTATTTGAAAACAGCGCTTGACGCCAAACCCATTACCTTCATCAAAGACATGAAGTCGCTGGATTTAAGCGGCTATGACTTGGTAATCAGCGATTTTGAACCGGTCACCGCCTGGGCGGCCAAAAGCCAGAAAAAGCCGGTTTTAGGCATCGGACATCAATACGCGTTTAATCATAAAATCCCCAGAGAGGGATCGGACCCTATCGCCGATCAGGTCATGAAGTATTTTGCCCCTGCCGATGTCGGTGTCGGTTTGCATTGGCATCATTTCGGCCAACCCATTTTACCGCCCATCATCGATACGCCTGAAACGCCAAAAAGCATTATCAAAAACAAGATCGTTGTCTACCTTCCTTTCGAAGACCAGAATGAAGTCATCCGGCTTTTATCGCCTTTCGAGAATTTCGACTTTCATCTTTATTCGCCGGAACCGGTGCCATCCAAATTCGGCCACATCACCTGCAATCCGCTGTCGCGCGACGGCTTCCAGAAAGATTTATACAATTGTTCCGGTATTATCAGCAATGCCGGATTTGAACTGGCCAGCGAATCGTTACAGATGGGCAAAAAAATTCTGGCTAAACCATTGCATGCGCAAATGGAACAGATTTCCAATGCCGCCGCCTTACAGCAATTGGGCTACGGACATGTTATGCATGATATGGACAGTTCAGTGATCGAACACTGGCTGCATGACAACCATGCCGTCCATATTACCTATCCCAATATCGCTAAAGTGCTGGTGCAATGGATACAGGACGGTATGCCTGAAATGGATGCTGATTTTATTGAAGCGGTCTGGAGTACGGTGGAAGTTTTACAGATTAAACAATAACATCCCCCTTTACATTAGTTACTAACCATAAAAAAGGCTATATCATTAATTGTGGCTATGTCATCGTTAATTATGGAATTTTTTATTTCTTCTTCATAAAATGGTTTTTGTGGATTTTCAATTGGAGATCATCATGAAAAGCGTCGAATTTATGCAATTAATTACTGCAGTCCATGAATTAGATCATCATCAGCGCAAATTGTTGAGCGCTGCATTAAACGAACTATCCGACGAATCCAAAGTCCTCGAATTGATTGAGGTCTGCTTTGATGCTAGAAGTGCGTGCCCGCATTGTGCCAGTGTCGAGTTATACCGTCACGGATTGGTCAGCGGGTTGCAACGTTATTATTGTAAAAGCTGCCACAAAACTTTCAATGCCCTCACCGGCACGCCGCTGGCTCGTCTCCGAGAGAAGCCAAAATGGCTGAATTACCTCGCTGCGATGACACAATCGCTGACCGTACGTCAGTCCGCTTCCGATAGCGGTGTTCATCGCAATACCAGTTTCCGCTGGCGACATCGTTTCTTGAGCTGGATTACCCAAGATCGCCCCTCAACTCTTCACGGTATTACCGAAGCCGATGAAACGTATTTGTTGGAATCGGACAAAGGCAAGCGGAACCTTGAACGCAAGGCTCGCAAGCGTGGCGGTAACGCCACCAAACGAGGAATCTCTGACGAACAGGTCTGTGTGCTGGTTGCTCGTGACCGTTCCGGGCAAACGCTGGATTTCGTTACCGGCAAAGGACCGTTAACCAAGCCCCTTCTTACCACCTCCCTAAAGCCAGTACTGGATGTGGCTGCCCTTTTGGTTAGCGATGCCAATCCCACCTATATGGCATTCTGTCATGCAGAAGGCATCAGTCATGAAGTCGTTAACCTCAGTCAAGGCCAGCGGGTCAATGGCGCTTATCATGTGCAAAATGTCAACGCATATCACAGTCGGTTTAAACAGTGGCTGGAGCATTTTCACGGTGTGGCGACTAAATACTTACCAAACTACCTGGGCTGGAGACGGTCCTTTGAACAACACCGCCAGCTCGCACCAGAAACGCTACTCAATGCTGCTCTGGGGAATTTTCAATATTTAACGGTGACATAGCCTTAATTGTCGCTGGAGTGCAGGCTTTACCTACATGGATGTAGGTAAGGGGCGTGAGCAGGAGCGGAAGCTTCGCCT
The DNA here is from genome assembly GCF_000190755.2 of Methylobacter tundripaludum SV96. Taxonomy (GTDB): domain Bacteria; phylum Pseudomonadota; class Gammaproteobacteria; order Methylococcales; family Methylomonadaceae; genus Methylobacter_A; species Methylobacter_A tundripaludum. The sequence continues at coordinate 1,273,349 of NZ_JH109153.1, forward strand.
GCGCCGGCAAGCAAAGCTTGCACTCCCGTTACGTCCTGATGGCTCTTTTAGTCATTGAAAGCACTGTAAGCCGCAAGCGCATGTAAATACCGCTTGAATCCTTTGTCTTTTTCTAACAAGGTCCCGCGCTACGCCGACATTCCCGGACGAGAACACTAACACTTCGTCCGTGGTGTCCCGCTTTCATCCAGCACAACAATCGCTTCCTCGCAGCTGATTATATTTTCCTTATTGCTGAGAATATAATCGGCCAGGCGGCCAATAGCCTGCCAGTGAGTCGCTGAGCTTATGAACTGAAAGGCCTTGTTAAACAGCTCAACCAGCTTTTCTTCGTGCCGACTTCTGGCCGCGATAAAAATATCCAGATACTCATAAACCTTTTCAAGATCCGATGTGCCGCCGTAATAATGCAAGGCATCGATGTTAACCAATCGGGCATTAAACTGCTCATCATCACGAAGCGCCACATGTTTTGCTTCCGCCAGAGGCCCTGCCAGTAAATTGATCATATCCGCTTCAAAAGCAGTCTGATAGGCATCTTGCTCAGCAGCTGAGAAATAATGGGTGCTTTCAATCAGCGCAACCGGCAGGCTTTGAATCAGGCGGCCTCCTTCCACGACTGCGGCAAAATGATCATAAGCCAAGCGGCTATCCAAAGAACTGTCTTTTTGACAATCCAATGCCTTAATAGTGATTTGAAAATACACCGGCGGCAGTTGCTTTTGTTTATTGTAAAGATAAATGGCGGCAGCGTGGCCTGCCTCATGGAAGGCTATTTGTCTGATCAGATCGTGATCGTTAATGGTATAGGATGTATCAGTTTGGTAATTCCGTTTCATGATTTCACCCGTAAGCTAAAAAGATGCGGCCAGGGCTGCCGACCGCATTTAAAGGGGAAGGATAACTAACTGATGTTACGCACGGATGGTATTTCTCCCGTTTGCCGCGCCGAGCACCGGAGCTTTTATCGAGAACAGCCCGTTAGGGGCGCGGCAGGGATGCCGCGCGTCAGCAGAGGGGCAGGAGCCCCTTCTGCTGACGCTCGATAAAAGCGAGGAGCGCAGGAAGTAAGCGGTAACCGGGTCGCCTTTTCTTTGGTTACTTTCTTTTGGCGAAGCAAAAGAAAGTAACTCGCCTTCGGGTGCGACAACCCGATTCAATCAAGTGTCGCGCTGGCGACTCCTTAATGTTAAAGCGGTCGAAATTCGACTAACTGCGTAACATCAGTAACTAATAAACTCTAATTCCTTGAATAAGGAAGTAATCACAAGAGTTGCAAATATTCTAATGACTAAACCCCGCCTTGAAAATGTGACCGATTGACGCGCGACAATAAGCCGCGCAAATTGGCACGATACATGCTTAATATTTAAGTTTGCGTTATGAAAATGCTTCAAAGCCGCATAAATACTGGACTTAAACAAATCACTACCCGAGTTCCCAAGGCATTTAACACAGAAAAATAGGCCATATGCCATACAACCTTCTCTGACTTTCAACTCAACACAGGATCTAACATGACTAAATCAAAACTTATTGACCTATTGGCTAAAAAATGGCCGCATTTAGAGCGAAAAGAAGTGGAATTGGCCGTTGGCTGCATGATAGAGCAGATGAGTAAGGCATTGATGGCTAACGATAGAATAGAAATCCGTGGCTTTGGCAGTTTTTCTTTGCATTACCACCCGCCTTTTACAGGCCGAAATCCCAGAACCGGAGCGGAATTAAAATTGCAGGCCCGGTATTCACCCTATTTCAAACCGGGCAGAGAGCTACGGCAGCGAGTGGATTTGTTAAAAACAAGCTGCGAGATTAAACAGAAAGCCTAGTTTTTACTAAAACGGCTTGAACGAATTCCAATAATTCGATCTTTATATCAGGGACGATTACAACACCAAGCGGTGGTCAAGAAAGCTCTCAACCACCGTTCATCTTACCGGCTTTTTTATTGGCCGATGGATTGACGCATATGAGTCATTGCTTCTTCGGTATGCTGGGTACCGACATCGGCATGTCCTTTTTTAGCGTGCTCTATGGCTTCTTTTAAATGCTTAACCGCTTCCGTCATATGCACATGCGCCTCAGCATGTTCTTTTTCAGCCGCTTCGGCATGTTTTAAACCTTCTTCAGCATGCTTGAGCAACTGGTCGGCATGACCGTCTTGTCCATGAGCCGTAGCCATAGCCGAATGCTCCAGCGCTTGCGCTGTATGATGCTCGGTAGCGTTAGCCTGTGAGCTTAAGCCAAGAACGACGGCCCCCATTAATACAGCAATAGATTTTAATTTCATGAGAATTTTCCTTAAATGATTAGTCAATGTTGCATCGTCATAGCGCCTATCGTCGTAGAAGACGTGTTGGCATCATGGCTGGCGTTAGTATAGCGCATTCCGGCTGTTGCGTAAGTTAAGGCATATCCACACTCCTTTCGAAATTGTTTATAACGACTTTGCCGCCCGACATCACAAGATCGGGATATTCCAGTATTTTGAAAGAATGAACAGGGTCGCCTTGCACCGCAATCATATCGGCCGGTGCGCCGGGTTGCAGGGTACCCAGCAGCGGACTATTTAAATACCGGCCTGATTTCGATGTCGCGCTACGCAAAGCCTCAATCGGCTGCATGTTCGCCAGGTGCATCATAGCCATAAGCTCCTGCGCATCAATGCCCCAGGGAATGTCGGGGTGCGCAATTTCAGCACCGTATAACAACTCCCCGCCCAATGCCGCAAAAGCGCGGGCATTGCGAGCGGCCCCGGTACACTTGGATAAGGTATCCAGCGTGGTGATTGTTTTTACCTGTTGCGATACCGCTTTTTTCAGCAACGCCTCGGGAATCATGTCGCAAGGCACATGCGCCCATTCATCAATGCCTGCATCAATGGCGATCTTTGCGCCTTTTGCCTCGCCGATATGCGCCGTCACTTTGCGTCCCTGTTGATGGGCTTCATCGACTATCGCCTTGACGATATGTTCGGACAATAGCGGCCATGGCTTTTTTGAGTGGGAAGTCTTGCGATGGGGACCGCTATCAGCATGATGATGACTCGACCACGGCGCGCCCGCTTCGCCGCCCGGCTCCAACGCGACCTTAATCACGACCGCGCCGCCGTTAATAAGCGTGCGGACAGCCTTCCGCGCTTGCTGTTCGGTGGCAACGGCTATGGCGATATTTTCAGCCCCTAATTCCGGAATCGGGTAACCGCCGGGCGCGGTAATAATCGGCCCGGAGGTCAGTACACGCAAGCTGCCGTCGCCGCCATAAGGCGGGTGCAATGGCCCGCCTACATCCCGAATCGTAGTGATGCCGTGCTTTAGAACGGTATCGGCCGGAATATGTTGAAAGGCCAGATGGGCATGTAATTCGATGAAACCCGGCAGCAAGGTTGCATCGCCCAAATCAATGACTTTTGCCGCACCGGACTTGAATGCTTCGCGGGCGTCGATTTGGGCAATAAGCCCGCCGATCACCAATACCGACGTATTGGTCCTCATATTATTGCCGTCGAAAACGCGCGCGGCATGAATAAGGACAGGTGTTTGCCCGGTTTCCTGGGCGATAATCGGGAATGAGGCAAAGGCTGTTAAGGTTAAAAACAATAAAAGTTTGATGAGGGAGTGTGTTTTCATTATCACGCGGTTTTGCATTTCATGTCCTTTTAAACGGAGCCTGCGTTATTCAATCAAGTGTTAGTAATATTCGGCTTTGGATGAATAAAGTTTGTTTTGCTTTATTCCCGTTTGCGGCGCAGCGCGCTCATCTTTATACACAAATGCTCAAGTACACCTCGTTCCCACGTGCTACGTGGGAACGCAGTGCTGGACGCGCTACGTCCCGTATACGCAGACGTTGCCCATGACTCGCGGCGCAGCGCGCCTTGACTGCATTCCCACGCGGCGCGTGGGAACGAGAAACAACGACCAAGTTAATACGTGATTTCTATGCCGCCATAGAAAGACAGCGGTGCGCCTGCGTTTAACATCGCATCGGTTGCTGTTGCGGCGTTCATAATATTGGTATTGGCAACGTATTTGGTGTCGAGCAGGTTCCGGCCTTCGAGAAACACCTTGTAATGATCATTGGACCAGCCGGTACGCATACCCAGCAGGCCGTAAGCATCAATCTTATAGGTATTCGCGTAGTCTCCCCAACGCTTACCGACCACATCGAAAGTAGGCCCCATAAAAAAGCCGCTCGCATGGTGATAGATCGCCTCGCCTTTTAAGAAATACTTGGGCGCTGCCGGTAACGCATTGTTAGCGTAATTGCGGTCATTATCAAAATTGAAATGATTGATGGTGTAGGTCAGCATGGGTTTGATGGTATGCGTACCCTTGCCATCCAGGGCAAAACTGCCGCCGATTAAACCCTCAATGCCTGCGTGAATGGTATTGTCAAAATTCGCCGCCTTGGCAGAACCGCCGGGAGGCGTAGTAGATAGAATCTCGTTATTAAGCCATGAATAATACAGCGACAAATCCCAGTTCACCGTGTTTAAGTTGCCGAGTTTTTGAGTGCCGCGCGTGCCTATTTCGACAGAGGTGCCTTCCATCGCCTTCAGATTAGTGGTGTTTAAACCGGCGGTGATGTTATCCGATATGTTGTAGTTAGTCGGCGGCGCGTACAAACGGCTGACATTGCCGTACAGGCTGGAGCTCTTGGTCAGGTTATACATCAAGCCTAAACTGGGATTAATGCCGCTATAGTCATTGCTGGGGTTGCCGCCTTGAGAATACACATTGAAGTTGGCGTCCTGAGGAATCGGCAACCTTGCATTATTGACTTCACGGTGTGCAAACACGCCTTGCAACGCGGGTGTCAGCGTCCATTTATCGGTAATATGCCAGTGATCCTGGGCAAAAATTTCGACATTATCGGCTTCCTTGGTGATTTGATTGGTCATAGGCCCACGCATGCCGCCGACATTCGTGTAGTTGCCGCCTTTATCCGAGTTGGTGCCGTAATTCACGCCCAGCAATAATTCATGGCTGTCCAAGCGCAGGTTGTAGCGGGCGGAGGTGCCCCAGTCCTGTTGGACCGAATCGACCAGCAGACTAAACCTGTCTGCCGTATCGCCGGGAAAAAAATGTACCGTATCTACGATCGGATGATAAAGATGCTGGTTTTCGAAAGAAAAACCGACATCGAACGAACTTTTGTCGTCAATCGTCCAGGTTGTTTTGTTGGCAACGCGCTCGGTCTCGGTATTCAGCTGATAATTGCCGCCGATAGCCTGAGTGCTGGCCTGATAGGGGTTGGCGTCGAATTGCGCCCGAGTCAACTGCCCCGGCAACTGTTGGTTATTTTTAATGTAGCTGACAAAGGTACGGTTAACGACGGAATCGGAGATTTGCCAGCCGAAGTTGCTGTAAAGACCAAAGCGATCCTGCTTGTTGTGGTCGCGATAGCCGTCCCATTCTTTGCCTTCGAGAGTCAATAAGCCGTCGAAGCTGTCATTGAAAACCTTGCTGACCGTTCCGCGACCGAGAAATTGGCCGAAACTGCCGCCGCTGAGTGAGAGCCGCGCGGTAGGACTGTCATGGGCGGTGGGCGAGGTAAAATCGATGGCGCCGCCCAAGGCGCTGGCGCCGTACTTGAACGCATTGCCGCCGCGGGCAACCGTTGCGAAACTGGAGGCCAGCGGATCGATCATGCGGTTGTGGTTGTTGCCGTCAGCGGCTGTGACCGGCATGCCGTCTTGCAGAAACTTAACGCCGCTCCCGGCAAAATTATTGGCGTCCAGATTCGAACCTCGACCGGTAATAAACACTTCATCGTTGCCGCTTTGGCTGGTCGCCCAAACGCCGGGCACGTAGCGGAAAAAATCCGCTACGCTGGATACGTTACGGTCATGCAACTCATTGATATTAACCAAGCTGACGCCGCCCGGCGAAAGAGCGACTTCTGCGCTTGCCGTTTCAAGTTTCCGGTCGCTTTTTTCCGTCACTTCCATTGTTTTAAGTTCGACGGGGGATACCGCTTCGGTCGTTTTTTTCCCTGCTTTAACCGTTTTCGGCTGCTCTTGCGCCATCGCTGCACTGCCGGCATTAACCAGTAAAAAGGAAATAAACAGGGGGCTGCTGAGCTGTAAAAGCGTAACAGGCCGATTGGAGCGTATGAATTTCATGATAATTCCAACGTAGTAAGGAAACACGCCTCAGTATTGGCTGAGATTTTTTTATTCGACAGTCAAAGCAACACTTGGCTTTGACTCGAATACGGTGCGGAGATACTACCCAATACCGACAGCGATTTCCTCGCGCATTCGTATGGCAAAAGGAGTATTTCTTATGCCAAAAGTAGGATTGCGCGATATGACCCGGTTTCTTCAATTGAGTGTGTGATATGCCGCACTTTTACGCCGGAATGTTTTTCATCACCTCCGATAATAGCCGTTAACGCCATGAAAATAATGCGCTAACGAGTCAAGGCGCGGTTTGTGCTTAATAATCTGGATATCTTATAGTCACAAAACCAAACGAGTCATGATGGAAACCAAGCAAGCAACGGCAAGACGGTGGCGCATCAGCAGCGACGAACTGCAATTTCACCAGCAAAAAAACTGCCTGCATCAATCCTTACCGGAAGATTTAGGCGTGGGGCGTTCAGCCATATTTCAGCTTGATCAAGACTTAAGCTATATAGAAACCCGCTACACGCCGTCAAAAGACCTGGCCGTTTTGAGCCGGATAGACTATCAGGAGCCGAGGCTGGTGGTTACGCTAGGCTTAAAAGGGCAATCCCGATTTGCGGAAAAAAACGGCGATGAACTTGTTTTTAACGAGGGCTACACGTCTATAACAACCACCCGGTCAAGCATGGGCGAACGACAATACCAAGCCCATAAGCCGACGATGCAGCTTCGTTTCGCACTGAACAAAAATTGGCTGAACAGATATTTTGGCGAACATAAGACCAACCCGTTGTTTAACAAAAGCGGCATTCAATTATTAAGTTATCGGCCTATCTCTCCACAGGCGATATGCGCTGCGCAACAGTTATTGAACTGCAACGAATCCAGGGAAACCAACCGGATATTCATGCATGGGCAAGTCATGTCGCTGCTCGCTTTCGAATTAAGCCACCTGTGCGAAGACAAGCGTCGAAATTCAGCGGAATTCAATCAAAAAGATGCCGCTATCGCAAAGTCGGCGCGGGATATTTTATTCCGTGAATTCAAGAACCCTCCGTCAGTAGAAGAACTGTCAAAACGGGCGGGAACCAATCAGTTCAAATTAAAAAAGTTATTTCATTACTTTTTTAACAACACGCCTTACGGTTTGCTGTTGGAAATCAGGATGAATAATGCCTATCAATTGCTGGAATCGGGACAGTGTCAGGTGGGTATTGCCGCAGATCGGGTTGGCTACAGTCATGCCAGCAATTTCAGCACTGCGTTTATTAAACATTTTGGGGTTTCACCCAAGGCCATTTCAAAAAAGCACTAAGATAGCCCGCAGCAAACAGCATTATTCACCACGAAGGCACGAACGACTGCATGGATGCAGGAGGTAGAGCAACGCAGGAGCAGTTGCCGAGAACACGGAGTTTTATGTTTTTTCTCCGTGGTAAATCAGGAACAAATGTTTTTTTCATTTTGTTAAAAACTTTCCTGATTGGCAAGACGCTTCAGTCAGAGACAAAATATTCGATATACCAACAGCTAGTTCCAAAAAATGCGACCTGTAGAGACGCGATTTATCGCGTCTGCTCTCCAGTTTGACCCAAAATCCGGAAAAGGCGCAACGATTGGAGACGCGATAAATCGCGTCTCTACGGTTGGTTGGCTGAAGCATCTTGCTAATCAGGTCAACTTCGTTATCTATCCTTCCCGCGACACACCGATGCAGCGTAATTAAAGTTACAATGGCCTAACCCAACACAACAGATGTACCTGAGAAAGCATGAAATTCCTGATTATCGACAATGATGCCGCTGAGCGCTCCCTAACCCTAGAAACATTGCGCAGTGCATTTTCCGAGGCGAATATCGTTGAGGCTAGCAGTCGCGAGGCGTTTGATGAAAAAATTACCGAAGCCGGTTTTGATCTGGCGATTACCGAATATCAGCTCGATTGGACAGACGGATTGACTTTATTTAAGGACATCCAATCTCGCTATGCCTGCCTGCCCGTCATCATGTTGACCGACTCCGGAAACGAGGACATAGCAGCCACTGCGATCAAGATCGGCATGGCCGATTATGTCGTCAAGCGCAATCGTCATTCTTTACCCGACGCAATAAAACAAAGCCTGTTTAAAACAAAAAAAGAGTATTGCAAAAACGACAACAAATTCCAGTTACATGAAAGAAGGGACCCTTTCATTTCCCGATTCACACGGGATTTCGCTTATTTCATACGCATTTCCCCGGAGGGAAAACCGGTATTCGAATGGGTCACGGAACCTTTAAAACGGCTTATCGGTGATGCCGCATTTCAGGGCGAGTCAAACCCGGCTCGCGATTGGGTATTACCGATCCATCCTGACGATATACCGATTATTAAGGATCGATTTAACAAACTACTGACGGGGCGCGAAGATACCAGCGAGTACCGGGGCATTATTAATGGCAGTGAAGTTCGCTATTTTAGCGATCATTCATTGCCGGTTCGTGATCTCATCAATGACAAAGTCACACAAATATACGGCGTCATGCAAGACATCACCGCCCGCCGCAAAGTTGAAGAAAAATTGTATTTGATGCAGCACGCCATTGATTCCAGCAGCAACGGCATTGTCATTACCGATCTGGGGGACGCGGACTATGCCATTATTTATGCCAATAAAGCCTTCTTGCGCATGACGGGATATTCGCTGCAGGAACTGTTAGGCCATAATTGCCGCATTATGCAAAATAACGATAGCGATCAAGAAGATATTCATGAATTACGCGCCGCATTGCAAAGTAAGCGCGATGCCCATGCCATTTTACGTAACTATCGCAAAGACGGCAGTCTGTTCTGGAACGAGATCTATATTTCGCCTATACAGGATCAACAAGGCCGGATTACCCACTACGTCGGCGTGCTGAACGACGTGACTCATCGTGTCGAAATGGAAGACGCGCTAGGTAAAAGCGAGGCAAGGATACGCTCTGTTTTCAATAATGTATCCGACGGCATTATCATTATTGATGAACATGGAATCATCGAGAAACTTAACCCGTCTGCCGAAAAGCTGTTCGGTTATGCTGCCGAGGAATTGATAGATCATAATATTAACAAGCTGATGCCTGAGCCTGACCGGAGTCGGCACGATTCCTATTTAAACAACTATCTGGGTAGCGGCAAAGCTAAAATACTCGACACCCGCCGCGAGGTGAGCGGACTCAGAAAAGACGGCTCCATTTTTCCGATGGAATTGGGTGTTAGTCGGTTCTACGTTGATCAGCATCATTTTTTTATCGGCACGGTGCATGACATAACCGAACGCAAGAAGGCCGAAGCAGCGCTACGGGATTTATCCGGTCACCTGGAGGCGGCCAGGGAAGATGAGAGAACCCGGATCGCACGGGAAATTCATGATGAATTGGGCAGTCTCCTAACCGCGCAGAAAATGGATTTAAGCTGGTTGCAGAAACAGATACCGGCAGACTTGTCCTTATGCCATGAAAAAATTGCGGTGATGAATCTGCATTTAAACGATGGCATTGGTTCGGTCAGAAAAATCATTGCCGACCTTAGACCGAGTATTCTGGATCATCTCGGCTTGTTAGCGGCCATCGACTGGAAGCTTGACGAGTTTAGACGGCAAAACGGCATTCAATGCGCTTTGACGGTGCAGGAAAATGATGTCGTCATGGACGAAGGCCGGGACATCGCAGTGTTCCGAATTATGCAGGAAGCATTAACCAATATTGCTCAACATTCCGGAGCAAGCCACGTAACGCTTGATGTTGAAACAGGTGCAAACACCCTGATGATGAAAATAACCGACAACGGCCGCGGCATGACTAAAGCGCAGATGCACAAATCCGGTAAATACGGCATTCTGGGCATGCATGAGCGCGCCCGTCATTTCGGCGGCGAAGTCATCATCGTCAGTAATCCGGACAAAGGCACCTCACTGGTATTGAACATGCATTTAAAGTCATCCGAAAGCGACGGTTGCCATGATTAAAGTATTAATTGTTGACGATCATGCCATCGTCAGACGGGGACTGAAGCAAATCCTCGCCGACATTCCCGATATGGAGGTGTTCGGTGAAGCCGCTTCGGGCGATGAAGCTTTAAGGTTTATCCGCGACCAGGGCTGGAATATCATGCTGCTCGACATCGCCATGCCGGGTAAAAATGTGATGGAATTGATTAAGCTGGCGAAGCATCAATCTCCGCACCTCCCTATCCTGATCCTGAGCATGTATCCGGAAGATCAGTATGCGATCAGGATGCTGCGCGCCGGTGCTGACGGCTATCTCACCAAAGAAAGTGCGCCCGAGCAATTGGTGGAGGCGATTCGGAAAGTCGCCAAGGGAGGAAAATACATCAGCCCGGCGATGACCGAAAAACTGATCGCGGAATTGAATCCGAACCAGGAAATACCGTTGCATAACACGCTGACCGATCGCGAGTTCCAGGTTTTTTGCGGCATTTGCGCCGGTAAAAGCATTACCGACCTTGCCCAACAGATGACGCTCAGCATCAAGACCATCAGTACCTACCGAACCCGCCTCATGAAAAAAATGAACATGTCCAAAAACGCCGAAATTATCCATTACGCATTTAAGAATGATTTACTTAAATAATTGATGTTACACACATCCAACGAAAATCAGCCGTAGAGCATGGCATCCGCGTTCTATTATCAAACCAGCTTTTTGTGGCTTTCATGGACAATTCGTAACATCAGTATTTAAGTTCCATCTATTGAATTGCGACAAATTTAATCGGCCAGATACGTAGGAATAATCCTACACAATAGCTCTTGTAAGTCTTATGAATTTGGAAGCGGTTGGCTGATTCCTAACGGCCTCTATTTAGCCCATAATGCCCATTTTTAATATGAGACGAGTAATTTATAGCTTACACTGTTGAAACTTGACTAAGTTAGCAGGCAGTGTTATCAGATGATTACATCGTGAATAAACGCTTTTCAGCACTGCTTTTTTAACAAGACGAGCAAAATGGGGTATATATGACCTGCTTTAAATGTGTCGTATCCCCCAGTGACATCAAATCCCACCCTGTTCTAATTTACGGGCATATTCAAAACCAGCTTTACCCCTGATAATGATTAACCTTAATACATTGATTATAAATGATAAATTAATTAATAACGCCAGTCTTATAATTTTCGGTTCGGGACATACTTTTTATTAGAGGCACCGCGCATGCGCATTAATCGACTGTCTCCCCGGAATCGCCTGCTTTCAAGAATCAGCGGTAGCAATTATTTCGGCCAGTTACTTAATAAGTCGCTAAATCCGGAAATTAATAATCGACAACCAATAAAATCATTATGTGTATTTGTCTGTGTTTTGATGTTTCCAAGTCAGAATTAAAAAAGGCCATTAGAGAAGGTCACGATTCAATAGAAAAGCTGTCTGAGCATATACAGGTTGGCAGTCATTGCGGGGGCTGTATTGGGCATGTCGAGGAAATTTTAGAGAAGAAAAACCGTAGTTTCTTGTGGCCATTACAAACAATGTAATCGGCGCCAGGCAACGTTGAAAAATCTCCAACTAATGTTTTACAGGCTGTTGCGCCCGTAAAAATATTGTCATATCGGTTACTTGCCGCGATGTCTGTTAATTCAGGTACAGCGATGCCGATCGATAGCGACAAATCGCTTAAAATCAGAAGATTTGGATCAAAATGAGAGATAACAATAATAATATAACGAACGTATCAGTTCGTGAGGTGACGTTTAAATGAAAGTAAATATGCCGGTAACTAATCAAGAAATCCCAATGAAAAAAGGGGGGTTGTTGGTTACACGAACCGATTTAAAGGGCGTTATTACTTACGTCAATGACGAGTTTGTCAATATCAGCGGTTATAGCCGCGATGAATTGTTAGGTGCGGAACATAATATTGTCCGCCATCCCGACATGCCTCCAGCCGCTTTTGAAGACTTATGGATGACATTAAAATCACTCAGGCCCTGGAACGGCGTGGTAAAAAACAGAACCAAATCCGGCGATCATTACTGGGTGGATGCGAATGCAATGCCGGTCTTTAAAAACGGCAAGGTTCATGAGTATCTTTCTGTCCGTCGCGCGCCAAGCCGGGAAAAGATTGAAAAGGCAGAACAGTTATACCAGCAGCTTAATGCCAAGACGGCCACAATCAGACCGACCGGTTTGGCGGCAATGGTTAAATCAATCAAGGAAATGGATGTCTGGAAAAAAATGGCAGTGGCGCTGGCCGTGCTGTTGGCACCCGTTTTCTACTTGATGTACCAGTTGTTTCTATCGCAGGATTATCTGTTGCTGGCCGGTGTTGCGGCGTCAGTGATGATTGCGTCGCTGATAGGTTTCAACGTCATCAAGAGTTTCACCACGCTTTTAAATAAAACCATCGGCACTTTTTATCGTCTGGCCGAGAAAAGGTTCGGCAATGTACAGGATTTAACCCGGAATGACCTGATCGGTGATTTCCAGCGCGCCTTGTACTCGATGGAAGTCAATTTGAGCCTGGATTTGTCGCAAGCCAGGGAAGATGCTGCAAAAGCCATGCGGATTAATCAGGCGCTGGATAATGTCCAGTCCGGTGTCATGGTGGCCAATACTAATCTTGAAATTATCTATACCAACGATAGCCTTGAACGCATGTTCAAGGCTGCGGAAAATGATTTTCGTCAACACTTACCGAATTTCGACGTCAATAAATTGATGGGCGCAAATATCGACAGTTATCACAAAGATCCCGCGCATCAACGTCGCTTGTTGGAAAACTTAAAGGAGGCTTATAGTTCAGAGCTGGTTATTGGAGGCCAACATGTTAATGTTATTGCCAGCCCTGTTATTAATGATGAAGGCGAGCGCATCGGTTTTGTTGCGGAATGGAGAAATCGAACCCAGGACATTTTAATTGAACAAGAGATTGGGCAATTAGTGCAGGATGTTAAAGCGGGAGATCTGGGCAGCCGCATTAACATGGGCGACAAACAAGGATTTGCCAAGATGTTGTCGTCCGGCATCAATGAATTAACCGATGTCATAGAAAGCGCCTTTAATGATATTAACAGGGTTATGGAAAACATGTCCCAAGGCGATTTAACCAGCACCATTACTAATGACTATCAAGGCGTCTACGCCGAGTGCAAGAACAATATCAACGGCACCATGGCGAAGTTGAGCGAATTTATTATTCAAATCCGGGATGCGGCTGATTTTATAGACAGTTCATCGCAGGAAATGGCCAGCGGCAACAACAACCTTTCCAGTCGTGCCGAACAGCAAGCGGCCAGCCTGGAAGAAACCGCGGCGAGTATGGAACAGCTTGCCAGCACCGTAAGAAATAATGCAGAGCATACCCAACAAGCCAATCAAGTTGTTAATTCGGCAAGTCGCTTAGCGCAAAAAGGCGGCGATGTCGTGAAATCGGCCATCACTGCAATGCAGGAAATTAATGACAGCAGTAATAAAATTGCCGAGATTATTGGCGTGATTGATGAAATTGCCTTCCAAACCAATCTGCTGGCGTTGAATGCGTCCGTAGAAGCGGCCAGGGCGGGAGACCAAGGTCGCGGCTTCTCTGTTGTTGCAACCGAAGTACGTAACCTGGCTCAGCGAAGCGCCAATGCCGCTAAACAAAGTAATGACCTGATTCAGAACAGCGTACAAAAAGTGCGTGCGGGAACAGCGTTTGTCAATGAAACAGGCGCGGCGCTAACTGAAATTGTGAATAGTGTCGCCCAAGTAGGAGAAATTGTTTCCCAAATTGCAAGCGCCAGCGCCGAGCAAACGGCGGGCATTGACCAGGTCAATCAGGCGGTTTCTCAAATGGATGATATTACTCAACAAAATGCAGCCTTGGCGGAACAGGCGGCAGCGGGCAGCATTGCTATGAGTGAGCAGTCTACAAGTATGTCCAAGCTACTCAATTTCTTTAAAGTGAGTTCGAAGGGTAATTCCGCCCCCGTTAAAACAAGCGTGCGAAGTAAAGCGCCTGCAACGCCCAAAGTCGCGCCAAAGCCTATGAAAACCGCTTCGTATAGCAAGCCCAAAAACGATGATACCGAGTGGGAAGAGTTTTGATCTGAGGCATAAGCCCCTTATCAAATGAGTTCCGGCGCTGTCCATTGGCATTGGATGGCGCCGATGATTGTTTCAGCGCCGTAAGTCCTCCGCCACAGCTCCCCTGCCCCAACAGCACTCGCCAAAAGGCTGAGGCCATTCTCCAGATATATCGACGCCCTGACTTGCAACATTCTCCCTCCCCGGCGATATAAATATCAAAGGATAACCGGCCGCTATAGCCTATTCAACCAACGTGTATTGTTAATTCCAAGTCGCTGCCGAAAATATATTTTTCATATATTTATCAATAAAGTGTGAAGCACTTCTCTTTTTTTAATCATGAGCGGAAATATTCATGTCATCATGAAGAAATATCCTCGTAACAAAAGCCCTTTATTCTGCTGTTAACCTTAACATGCATAGGGGCTCTATCAGATGCCGGATCTACGCAAAGAAATAATTAATATCCTTGACGGCAAACTATTAACGCCGCATTTCCAACCTATCGTTTCCTTGGCTCAAAAGAAGATCATGGGCTACGAAGCGCTAATTCGCGGCCCATCCGATAGTCCGCTGCATAGTCCGTTTAATTTATTCACTACCGCCGAACGATTTGATTTAAGCACGAGACTGGAATTCCTTTGCCGGGAGATAACCATACAACGCTACGCCGATCTGGACATCAAAGAAAAACTGTTTATTAACGCCAGCCCTTTGGTGCTGCTGCAACCGGAATTTAAAAAGGGCGAAACCCTCAGGCTACTCGACCACTACGGCGTTAATCCCCGTTCTGTCATCATTGAATTAACCGAGCACAAGCCGGGCGATAACTACGAGATTATGCGCGCCTCGGCCAAACACTACCGCGGCATGGGTTTTGAGATTGCCCTCGACGATTTGGGAGCCGGTTATTCAGGGTTAAGACTTTGGGCGGAATTGCTGCCGGAATACGTAAAAGTTGACAAACACTTTATCCACGGCCTCCATAACGACCCGGTCAATCTTAATTTTGTTCGCTCAATTCAAAGCATGGCGGCCTCTCTCAATTGCAACGTCATCGCGGAAGGCATCGAAACGGAAGAAGAATTCAAGGCCATAGAAAAACTCGGCATTACGCATGCCCAAGGCTATTTTTTTGCCAGGCCGACGACTATTCCCGCAGAGAAAATCGACAATTCAATATTTACTACCGAGCACACTAAGGATTACAAAACGGTTCCATTTAATAACGCCACAACGGCGATTGATATTATCAGGGACATCACGCCTATTTCGGCAAAAACCCTCATCAGCGACGTGATGAATCTGTTTCATCACAACGGCGAACTCACCATGCTGCCGTTGGTTGACGACAATATAGCGTCCGGCATTATTTTTCGCGACAAGTTCCTGACCAAACTGTTCTCCAGCCGATACGGCATCGACCTGCATGGAAAAAACCCGATAAAAACCTTTATCGAAAATACACCGTTATGTATCGATGAAAACATGCCGATCGATTTAGTCAGTAAGCAACTGACCTCGTTAATGACCAATGACCCGGCTTTTATCATTACTCATAACGAGGCGTATCTGGGCGTAGGCACCTTGCTGGATTTACTCGCCGAATTTACCCGCCAGCAAATCGATAACGCCAAACACGCCAACCCCCTGACGCTATTGCCGGGCAGCGTTCCGATCAATACCCGGATCAATCAATTACTGGCCAACAAAATACCGTTCAGTTTCGGCTACTTCGATCTTGACAACTTCAAGCCCTTTAATGATGTTTACAGCTACGATGCCGGCGATGACATTATCAAAGTCGTTGCCAACACGCTGACCAAGTATATTCCGGCAGAGAGCGGTGTGGTCGGACATATAGGCGGCGATGATTTTATTGTGATTTTTACCTGCAATGACTGGTTAGTGCGCTGCGAAAACATACTGGAGGCCTTTAAAAACACCGTCCCGGCTTATTACAGCGACAACGATATAAAGTCCGGCGGCATTCATACTGAAAACAGGGCCGGAGAGAAATGCTTTTTCCCCTTGGTCAGCCTGTCCATCGGACTGGTAGACCCCGTATCAACCGGTCGGTGCCAGTCTCATGTCGATATAGCCGACTTGGCATCCGAGGCGAAAAAAATGGCCAAAAAAACCACCGGCAACAGTTTATTCATTAACCAGCGAATGAGTGCAAAAAGCCCAGAAAAATCTCAATCCGTAGTACATAAATCAACAGCCAAACTGCATGCCGTTAATTAAGCCTGGCTTTAAATTAACCCACTCTACAGAGGTTCAAAATGCTAGCTTCAAAGCCCTCATACTGCTTAGGTGCGCTCTCGTTCCCACGCGCTGCGTGGGAATGCATCAGGGACGCGCTGCGTCCTGTAACACCACAGCCGACCGGTGCGGCTGTTCTTGCCCACACGCGGCGCAGCGCGTGGGAACGAGGAAAATTTACGCTAGTTCCCAAGCTCCAGCTTGGGAACTAGCGCTCAAACTGCATGCCGTTAATTAAGCATCACGTTAACTAAACCGCACCCTAAAGAGGTTCAAAATGCTTAAATATATCAGCTTCAAAGCCCGCATACTGCTCGGTTTTCTTGCCATCATCAGTTTGATGACAGTTATTTCTGCATCGAGTTTAATTAATTTATCCAACACAGAACGCGACCTGACCGAAATAAACAACAACCTGCTGCCCAATGCCCTGCTGATGGGACAGATGGCGCGAGACATCGTGCTGGTGCATCAATTCTTATCCGACGTTTCGGCCTCCCATTCTCCTGCGGGCTATGGCGATGCGGAAAAATCCGCCCAGGATTTTAAACAGGGATTGCTGCAGTTCCGCGAGCATATCATGGGCAATTTCGGGAAACTAAAGGAAGTGGATATACTTGAGGCGAACTTCGACCTGTTTTATCAGGACGGCAAACGCATGGCCTTGGCTTATACCAACGAAGGCCCGGAAGCCGGCAGTGCAGTCATGCAAGACTTCGATCACGAGTCGTACAAGTTGTCCTCGCAAATGATCAAGCTCAGGAATACCGAGGTCAACGCCGCCAAGTATCATGTCAATAACATTACCGAAACCACGCATCAGGTATCGACGGTGTTGTGGACCATGTCTCTGGCAATCATCACCCTGGCGCTGGGCATTGCTTTGTTTTTAACCCGCCATCTCAGCAAGCAAATCGGCATCGATCCCTTGTATGCCAAAGGAATCGCCAAAGAAATTGCCAAAGGTGATTTGTCCCGATCCATCCAACTGGAAGCGGACGACAAGGACAGCCTGTTACATGCCATCAAAAACATGCAACAAAAATTGCTCGCCAGCAGAACGGCGGAACATAAAGCGGCTGAAGAAATCCTGCGCATCAAAATAGCGCTGGACAACACCAGCATCGGCATAATGATCGCGGACAATGAACGTAACATCATTTACGCCAACAAATCGGTGGTTAACGCGCTCGGTAAAATAGAGGCGGAGATCCGCAAGCAGATACCCGCCTTCTCAGCCGATGCCCTGATCGGAACCAGCATGGACAGTTTTTACCAAAATCCGTCGCAGCAAGCGACAGTGCTCGCCGCCTTAAGCGGCACCCACAGCGAAGACATCCAGCTGGGCGACCGCACCATCATGGTCGTTGCCAATCCGGTCATCAGCCATCAAGACCAGCGCATCGGCACCGTTACCGAATGGCATGACCGCACCGCCGAGGTCGCCGTGGAAAAAGAAGTGTCCGCCATCGTGGTTGCCGCGGGCATGGGCGATTTTTCCAAGCGTTTTGACTTGCATGACAAGGTAGGCTTTCTGCGCGAACTGGGCGAAGGCCTCAACCAGATGCTGTACACCAGCGAGACCGGCCTCAAGGAAGTGGTGCGCGTACTCGGCGCCCTATCCTGTGGCGACCTGACGGAAACTATCACCAATGACCATCAAGGTACTTTCGGACAACTTAAGGACAACACCAATGCCACGGTAGAAAAACTCAAAAGCATTATTCATCAAATAAAAGAGGCTACCGATTGCATCAACACCGGAGCAAAAGACATTGCTTCCGGCAACAGTGACCTGTCGCACCGCACCGAAGAGCAAGCAGCCAGTCTGGAACAAACCGCCGCCAGCATGGAAGAACTCACCTCCAGCGTGCAACATAACACCGAAAACGCCAAACAAACCAACCTGCTTGCCATCGGCGCGGCCGAAATAGCCGATCAAGGCGGTGCGGTGGTCGGTCAGGTCGTCGCCACCATGAACGATATAAAGGAATCTTCGCTGAAGATTGAAGAGATCATCTCGGTAATAGACGACATCGCCTTCCAGACCAACATTCTCGCTATCAACGCCGCCATAGAAGCCGCCCGCGCCGGCACGCACGGCCAAGGTTTTTCCGTCGTAGCCGGTGAAGTGCGTAACCTTGCGCAACGCGCCGCCGCATCCGCCGGGGAAATCAAAATCCTGATTGAAGACGCGGTAAAAAAGATCGATGACGGCAGCGGACTGGCCGCCCAGGCCGGTAAGACCATGAAAGAGGTTCTCAACTCCATCCGTGGCGTCACCGGCATGATGTCGGAAATAACCGCCGCCTCAGTTGAACAAAGCGCCGGTATCGAACAAGTGAATCTAGCCATCAACCAAATGGATTATGTGACCCAACAGAATGCCGCCTTGGTGGAGCAAGCCGCCGCCGCGGCTGAATCGCTGGAAGAGCAAGCGCAAAATCTGGCCATCACGATAAGCGGTTTTAAAATCGATAATAATCCGGCCGACCGCAACGCTTTTTATGCTGTTGACGCCCCCGTTATAACATCGGAAATTCATCCGTCGCACCCTCATCGGGAACATAAAGAACATGTTATCTGGAACACCATAAGATCTACCGGTAGTAATGCCCTACACAATCTTGAAAACGCAGCAGCGGCCAAATCGAAGCCTCAACAGCTGGCTTTTGCTAATGTCGATTGGGAGGAATTTTAATCATGAAAACGGCTTATGCTGCCCTGACTACCGATGACAACCCGAGTCCTCGCGAGAAAATTATGACCAAAAAACTGAAAAAGAAACTATCAAGCGCAAGGCAGGATCAATATGCCTTAATTAAAAAACAAATCAACGCAATGGGAGCCTTGCATAAGAACGAGGGCAAGCAACATATTTTTAGTACCCAACTGACTCAACTGATCAATACGATTCCTGATGCTATCCTGTTCAAGAATAGAGAAGGACGTAAATTGATCACTCATCAGCTGACCCAAAGTCTCTTTAAACAACTCGACCTTGATTGGTACGGCAAGGCGGATATAACGCCTTCCTTGGCACCCAAAAAGATACGAACCGATTCCAGGATGTCGCTGAAAGCCGAGCTACGCCTTGCGTTAGAAAAACGCCAGCTCATGCTTTACTACCAAACGCAGGTAAACAGCACGCGCCAAGTGCTCGGTGTAGAAGCCCTGCTGCGCTGGGAGCACCCGCAATACGGGCTGATTGCCTCGGATCAATTCATCCCCATCGCGGAACAATCGGACCTGATCCTGCTCATCGATACCTGGGTGCTGCAAACCGCCTGCGCACAACTCAAACAGTGGCAGAGCGACCCGCTTAAACGGGATTTACTGCTTTCCGTCAACATCAGCCCACGTCAATTTTGCCAGCCCAAATTCGTTGAACAATTGCGCCGGATACTGGAGGAAACCGGTATCGACGCGACACGGCTTAGACTGGAACTGACCGAAAGCCTGATGTTGCACGACATCGCCAACACCATCAAAAAAATAAAGGCGCTGAACCTGCTGGGCGTCCGGTTTTCAATGGATAACTTCGGTACCGGTTATTCGTCATTAAGTCATCTTAAGAAATTGCCTCTCGACCAGTTAAAGATCGATCAATTTCTGATGCGCGACATCGCCATCGACGGTTGCGATGCGATCATCGTAAAAACCATCATAGACATGACCCGTAAACTGGGGATCGACGTGATTGCCGAAGGCGTGGAATCCGAACAACAATTTGCTTGCCTAAAACAGCTGGGTTGCTCCGCCTATCAAGGCTACCTGTTTGGCAAGCCGATGCCGTTAAATGAGTTTGAAAAAATGATTAGCTAACCCGACCTACAGAACTTCCCACACCGAATTCCCAAGCTGGAGCTTGGGAACCCGCATAAATTTCAGGACCCAATAATGCCCACCAACAAATTTGTAATCAGCAAACCCAAGCCATCAATCACCAAGCTCCCCGAACAGGGTCGAAAAAAAACGGATTTCATTGACGACTTCAAACAATATTATGTCCATTTACTGGGCCGGGACGAAAACTGCCGGTCGCCCTATTATGCCGGGGAGGCCTTATCACAGGCGATTCGCGACCGTTTGATGGAGCGCTGGAAGGCCACCCATCAAACCTATAAAAGCAATGACTGCCGGCGCGGGTATTATCTGTCGATGGAATTTCTGATGGGTCGGACATTGAGCAATGCCCTGCTTAATCTGGGCGTCACCGAACCCGTTACCCAAGCCATGTACGATCTCGGCATTGCCATCGAAGAGTTGATCAGCAGCGAGCAGGATGCAGGGCTAGGCAATGGCGGTCTCGGCCGCCTCGCCGCTTGCTTTATAGACAGTTGCGCGACCTTGCAACTGCCGGTCATAGGTTACGGTTTACGTTACGAGTACGGCATGTTTACCCAGACTATTGTCAATGGCGAACAGGTCGAAAAGCCCGATCATTGGCTGCGTCACGGCAACGTCTGGGAAATCGAGCGGCTGGAATATTCGCATTCCATTAAATTCGGCGGCCATACCGAAATCCAAACCGATGAAAGCGGCAAGCAACGGCATTGCTGGATGTCCACCAGTAATGTATTGGCCGTACCTTTCGATACGCCGATACCCGGTTATCAAAATGGGACCGTGAACTCATTGCGACTCTGGAAGGCCGTAGCTACCGAAGAATTCAACCTGGACGAGTTTAATGCCGGCGATTATGCCGAAGCCGTCGCGGCAAAAAATACCGCTGAAAATATCACCATGGTGCTGTATCCCAATGATGCCAATGAAAACGGCAAAGAGTTGAGATTACGGCAACAATATTTCCTGGCTTCCGCCAGCTTGCAGGATGTTATTGCCCACTGGACCGGTATGCACGGCGATAATTTCGAACGTTTTGTTGAAAAAAGCTGCTTCCAGCTAAACGACACCCATCCGAGTATTGCGATTGCCGAATTGATGCGCCTGCTGATGGACATGCACGGCTTGAGCTGGGATCAAGCCTGGGCCATCACCAAAAACACCATGGCCTATACCAACCACACCTTGTTGCCCGAGGCGCTGGAAAAATGGCCGGTCAGCCTGATGCAACGGTTATTGCCGCGCCTGATGGAAATCATTTTTGAAATCAATGCCCGCTTTATGGCTGAAGTTGCGATGCATTGGCCCGCCGACGGCGAACGCTTAAGCAGAATGTCCATCATCGAAGAAGGCGATCAGCAGTGGGTAAGAATGGCCCATCTGGCTATCGTCGGCAGTTTTTCCGTGAACGGCGTTGCCCAGTTGCATTCCCAGTTATTGCAACAAGACTTGTTCAAAGACTTTTACGCCTTGTGGCCGCATAAATTCAACAACAAAACCAATGGGGTGACGCCACGGCGCTGGTTAGCCGCCTGCAATCCCGAGTTGGCAAGCCTGATAACGGAAACCATAGGCGACCGCTGGATTACCGATTTATCGCAACTGAAAAGACTGGAACCCTATGCCGAGAATGCCCAATTCAGGCAACGCTGGCATGCCATCAAACAGGCCGCAAAAACAGCGTTTGATCGACTACAAAAAAAATCAAACACGGTACGGAACTGCGTTTTAGCGTCGATGCCTTATTCGATGTGCAGGTTAAGCGCATTCATGAATACAAGCGCCAACTGCTCAATGTATTGCATGTTATTCATCTTTATAACTGCATTAAAAAAGGCGACGCTGACCGAGTGCCACGCTGCGTGTTAATCGGCGGCAAAGCGGCTCCCGGCTATCGCATGGCGAAAAAAACCATCAAACTGATCAACAATGTCGCCCAGGTTATTAATTCGGATCCCGAGGTAGGCGATAAATTGACCTTGCTGTTTTTGCCGGATTACCGCGTTTCGGCAATGGAAAAAATCTGTCCCGGCGCCGATTTGTCCGAACAAATATCCACCGCTGGCAAGGAAGCGTCAGGTACCGGCAACATGAAGCTGATGATGAACGGCGCAATCACCATCGGCACACTGGATGGAGCGAACATTGAAATACGCGAAGAAGTGGGCGATGAAAACTTCTTCCTGTTCGGCTTGACCGAAGAGCAAATCGAAGCCAGACGAGCCCACTACGACCCGCTCGAAATGATCGACCAGGATGAAGACTTGCAACGGGTCATGCATCTGCTGGAATCCGGCTATTTCAACCAGTTCGAGCCGGGCATATTCGACGACCTGATCAACTCGATCAAAAGCCCGCACGACCCCTGGATGACGATTGCCGATTTTAGAAGTTTTGTCGATGCCCAAAAACGCGTTGAAGATGCCTATCGGGATAAAGACCATTGGACCAAAATGAGCATCTTAAATTGCGCGAACAGCGGCAAGTTTTCTACCGACAGGACGATTGGCGAATATAACCGGGATATATGGAAATTAGAACCGCAGCCGGTAAAGGGCGAATAATATTAACCATCGCAGCCGTCTCTCGTTCCCACCCGTTGCGTCACTGCCATTAAGTCAAGCAGCTTAATAAGCGCTAGTGCGCTAGTTCCCAAGCTCCAGCTTCCCGTCTCACGAAGCTGGAGCTTGGGAACCAGCGTATTTCTTAACTTAATGGCAATGACGCGTTGCGCCCCCTAAGACCACAACCGTCGTAAAACCAAGTTTTCCCCTAGCTCTATGCGGCGCAACGCGCCGACACAGCATTCCCTCGCAGCCAGTGTAAGCGAGACTATTTGACCGCCAATCTTAAAAGTAATTACAATGTAGCCATATAATTTAAACGGCGAAGAGGAGGCAACTATGGCCCATTTAATCAAAATCGGAAATTCACAAGGCATCAGAATTCCGCAACCGCTTATTAAACAAGCTAACCTTCAAGATCAGGAGTTTGAAATTCACGTTGTCGATGACGGCTTATTAATCACCCCGATAAAGAAAACCAGACAAGGCTGGGAAGAGCAATTTAAAAGCATTTCAGCCGCTCAAATTAAGCAAGATTTTAATGAAACCCATAGTAATCTTGATCATAGCGCAGAGCTTGCCACCGGCGAGGCGTGGGAATGGTAGTTAATCGATTTGATGTTTACCTAATCGAACTTGACCCAACTATTGGCAGTGAAATTAAAAAAACCAGACCCTGCGTCATAGTTTCACCCAATGAAATGAATTGCCTGAAAACCGTTTTAATCGCCCCCATGACTACCCAAGGGTTTCATGCGCCCTCAAGGGTTAAGCTTCAGTTTCAAGATAAGACCGGGCTGGTTTTGCTGGATCAATTGCGGTCGGTCGATAAGTCCAGGCTGGTTAAAAAGCTGGGGATTATAAATGCCAAAACACAAAAAATGATTTCATCAACTTTAGTTGATATGTTTGAGTTTTAGATTCAACTCGTCAGTGCAATTAACCTAAAAAAATCAGTTGGAACGTGCGGAGTCTGTTCGTGCCGAGCTTGTCGAAGCATGAGCGGATTCCACACCTGGGAGCATTCCAAACCCCGCTCACCCCAGTCGACAAGGCTCTCCTGAGTACAGCCGAAGGACTCAGGACAGGCTTCGACTAGATTCAAGGCAAACGGAGTTTGGAGTGCTCAAGTGATTTTTCCAGGATTAATAATGTCCGTCTCGAACGGCTAACTTCGCCGGAATCCCACCCTTCGGCTTCAAAGTTACCGCCATTTCAATTTCGGCTTCATCCGTACCAAGCAACTGCCAATCAAAATGCTGAATGATCATGCTTAACAAAAGCTGGCTTTCCAGTAACGCAAAATGATTGCCGATACAGATGCGCTCGCCCGTTCCAAATGGCATGAATGAAAACCTGCGATTTTCAGCGTTTAAAAAGCGGTCGGGATCGAACTGTTCAGGCTGTTGCCAGAAATCCGGGTGATGGTGAATATTGTAAATACTGAACATCGCCAGCCTGCCTTGTTTTAATAAATGGCCGTCAAGCTCGGTATCTCTGCTGATCCGGCGCATCATAATGCCGACCGGCGGACGCAGACGCATCGATTCATTCAGCACAGCTCTGGTATAGACAAGCTGCTGCAAGTCTTCTGCCGTTAGGATTTTGCCTTGCACTAAGGTATCGAGTTCTTGACGCAATTTAGCCAGTACCTCCGGATGCCGGGCCAGTAAATACAACGTCCAGGATAGCAAATTGGCAGTGGTTTCATGACCGGCGGTAAAAATGGTAATGACTTCATCTCGAATCTGTTTGTCGGACATAAGTTCGCCATTGTCATCGCTCGCGTTCAGCAACATATCCAATAAATCGTGGTGTGCTGCTGGTTGGGCGCGGCGTTGCTCGGTTATCCCGTAAATAACATCATCTACTACCGCGCTTGCCGCATTAAATTCCCGATTGGCTGTAGTGGGTATAAATAACGGCATGCGTAAAGGATTCATGACCGATTTGGCCGCATACCGGAGCAGCGTGTCTAAAGCAGGCGCAATGTGTTCGATCTTATCGAGGACGCTGGTGCTGAACATGGTTTGAGTAATTACTTCAAGCGTTACCTGCATCATTTCATCAGCGAGATTAACTTGCGCCCCGTCGCCTAATAGCCGCCATCTGGCTAATAAGTTATTGCCGGCAGTGACAATTTTCGGGAGTAAAGATGCCAAATTACTCCTCTGGAAAACCGGCTGCATTAACCGCCGCTGTCTTTGCCATAGCCCGCCCTGACTGGTCACTAACCCTTGCCCCAACACCAATGCGAGACCGGTTGGTTTTTTAGGATCATACATTTTGACAAAGGTATCGCTTTGTTTGATTAAAGCCTGTTCGATCAGCTTTGGGTGGCTGATTAAGTAAAAATGACGAGTTGCCAATCTAAAACTCACTAAATCGCCATAATCACGCTGCCAGTCACAAAGCGCTTGAAATGGATCAGCCTTCATCTGGCGTAGATTGCCTAATAGGAATTCGCCTTTGATTTTTGGGATTGTTTTGTTTTGAGACATGATCAACGCGGTTAGTTTCGTAGATTGGCCCCCGCCCTATTCACCCATACCGTGGAGTATCTGAGGCTTAGAGCCTGCATACACAAGGAAGGTAGGTGCATGTGCAGGGTCGGGAACCGATAAATAGTCTACTTTCTTTAACTCATTCAGACAAACCCATATGACAATCAGTAAAATTAAAAAAATGATCATGAGTCAAAGCTATCGCTCCAAGCGGGCATTGATGTCGGTTCTGAAGAATTGGTTCTGGTTATCCGCAAGAATAATAAGCCATTCGACCCACAAAAATTCACCAACAGCCTAGCTGACCGCGCCCGATTGGTTAAGAAGCTGGTCAAGTTGCCGGGCATCATCGTCTGCCTGGAAGCCACGGGGATCTAAGTAGTTACGCAAAAGTTATTTGGAATTTTTTACCGATGTCACTCAGGATTTCCAACACCCACTTTTTCAAGTGTCCGTAACTTTGATAGGCATCAAGCGGCAACCATTCGTACTTAACTTTACGCCAGAGTATTTCGATCAGGTTCAGCTCCGGGCTGTAAGGCGGAAGAAAATGTAAGTACACACCACGTTGTTGCCAGCCCGCCAGCTTTTCTTTGAATACGCCGCTACGATGAATGGAAGCATTATCCAACACCACACAGCACGGCACTTTAGTTTCTTCGTACTTGCCTGCATACGTTTCGACAAACGCATCAAAGGCATTGACAACCGTATCCGTTGTCACCGATTGTTCGGAGCTGTGGAAAAACAGATCATTGCTGCGACTCAAAAAACCTAACACATTCATGCGCTTGCTACGATAGCAGGGTATTTGTCGGGTCTCGCCAATCCGTTGCCATCCATAGGGTACACAGGGTGTCGTGCTAAATCCGGATTCGTCAAAGTAGTAAAGCTTCAATTCCCCATCATCCTCTTGCTGTTTCAAGGCCTTCAGATATGCCTTATCACGTTGGAAATCTGCTTCATTACGCTTTCCCTTCACTGATTGCCGACAACGTTTCCAGGCATAGGCACTTTTTTTAAAATTCGTTTAAAGGTGTCAAGGCTGGCTTCCTTGCCCGTCTCCTCCAGCAATCGTGCTGCGGCGGCCTTGGGCTGGTGTGGGTTTTTGTCAATATAGCCCAGAAAATCGGCTTGTTCCTCAACCGTGAAGCGCACAGGCCTACCGCTTCGTGGACAATCGTAAAGCCCTATTAATCCCTCTGTTTCCCATTTGTCTAACCATGAGCTGACAGTCTCATGCTGGGACTCAAACAATTCGCTCAGCCGTGCAATTACATACCTTCTATTATTCAATAAGATAGCATGTGCCCGTTGTCTAACCCGGAATAATGAGTGGTTACGATAGGCTTCGGTTAACGTTACTTCCTCTTCCGGGGTCAGTTTGGCGATGAATTTCAGGTGGACTCCTAATTTTTGTCTGTTATTGCAATCGTTTCCAGTTTGACACAATAAATTTACTTCCTAATAACTTTCGCATTACTACTTACCACTTTGATTTGGCAGTCGCTCTGCATGATGCAGGCGTGTTGCTGATGGTGGTTAACCCAAAAGCTTCTCATAATTTTGCTAAGGTGTTGATGAGAAATAGCAAAACGGATGCTGTCGATGCCAACACCTTGGCCGAATACGCCGCGAGAATGGACTTCGTGGCTTGGACTCGCCCAACCAATGAGACGATAGCTCTTCGCTGTTTCTCCCGCAGAATTAATTCGTTAACCGGCCAAAAAGCGGCAGCCAAGAATCATTTGCATGCCCTAACAGCGACTCAGGAAACCCCAAAAGCCGTATTGCGCGACGCTAAACTGGCTATCATTCAATTGCAAAAACGAATCGACCGCTTAACGGCTGAGGCGCTGGTTTTGATCGGCAAATATCCCGAACTCGAACGGGTGCTGGAGTTACTGACCGGCATCACAGGCATTGCCAATACCAGCGCCATTGCGCTCATGGGCGAACTGTTATTGTTGCCGCCAGACCTTTCCCATCGGGAGTGGGTGAAGTTTGCAGGACTCGATCCCAAGGCTTTCGACTCCGGGAAAAGTGTCCACAAGAAGACGCGTGTATCCAAAGCCGGTAACCGTTATATTCGCGCAGCCCTTTATATGCCTGCCTTAAGTGCTAAACAGCATGATCCGCATGTCAGTGCTTATTTCCAGCATCTGGTGGTGACTAACGGCAAAGAAAAAATGCAGGCTCTCTGCGCGGTCATGCGTAAATTACTCCATGCTATCCACGGTATGTTGAAGCATGATGTGCCTTTCGATAATACCCGTTTTTATGCAATTCCGGCATCTGTCGGATAGCTAAAAACCAATGAAATCAGTTTGACTTTAAACAGAGTATCTACGGTACTAAAAAAACCATACCAATTATATGTGACAATATGTCGCATTATCATTTTTCCGGCGCGTTGATAGCATATCGACATGCGCTCATACTTACCTTCAAACTCGGTAAGGGGGAGCTTAATCGTCTATTAGGCTCCCTTTTTTTAGCCCTATAGGATAGGGTACGTTGTATCGCCCCTCTTTCATCCCGAACTTTATCTATCCGCTTTACAGCAACCGGATAAGCGGTTTAAGCTGCTACACAAACACTTAGAGCCGAACCGGCTATGCTTCCCCGTTCGAAAGGTTTTGCGTTGATTAGCGTTGTCATTAAGATCAGGCATTGTAAGACGTAAGTTTAGGCCTTGGCTTAATTGAATGAAATGTTAAGCGAGCAATTTATCGCAGTCTGCATGGTTGCCAATCCAAACACTGTACACCTTGGTCAATAAGTGCCTGAGAGACACCGTCATTCCGGCAGGGATTGCCGGGCCCGTTAGAGCGCGAAGCGAATCCAGACTACATGGACGTACGCAACTCACCATCCATGGCACTGGATACCCGCTTCCCGGCGGCTATGACGAGTTATTTGTATACTTGCGTATAAAGATGAGAGCTAACGCAAGGAGACCCGGTTTAGCAATCCACCCTTAGTAAAACAGCAAAGGTACAGATGAAAAAGATACTGGTAACGGGTGCAACCGGGCAACTCGGCTCGGAGTTAACGATAACCTTGCGCAATCGATACGGCGCCGAAAATGTGTTGGCCACCGATAAAAAACCGGCCTTGAGCGAACCGGGACCGTTTTACTGTCTGGATGTGCGCGATATGTCGACACTCAATCAAGTCGTAGAATCCAATAACATTGATACGATCTTCCATCTCGCCGCATTGCTTTCCGCTGTTGCGGAACAAAAGCCGCAGCAGGCCTGGGACATCAATATGAACGGTCTAATCAATGTACTGGAAATTTCCAGAATGCACCACTGTGCGCTGTTCTTCCCCAGTTCCATAGCCGCCTTCGGCACAGAAACCCCGTCTATGGACACGCCGCAGGATACCATCCAACGACCGACGACCATTTACGGCATCACCAAAGTTTCAGGTGAGCTGCTGTGCGATTATTATCATCGTCACTTTGGCGTCGATGCCCGCGGTTTAAGGTATCCGGGGCTGATTTCCAGCAAAACCAAGCCGGGCGGAGGCACGACCGATTATGCGGTGGATATTTTTTATGCGGCGATTAAATCGCAACATTATGAGTGTTTCCTTCGGGCCGATACGCAACTGGATATGATGTATATGCCTGACGCTATTGATGCCGCTATTACCTTGATGACCGCGGACAGTACGCAGCTAAAGCACAGAAACGCGTTTAATGTGACGGCCATGAGTTTTACCCCGCAGCAGTTAGCGGCGGAAATACAAGAACACATTCCTGAATTCACCATCACTTACCGCGTCGATCCATTACGACAGGCGATTGCCGATTCCTGGCCCAGACACATGAACGATAGCGCCGCCAAAGCCGAATGGGGTTGGCGGGCTCAATTCGGTTTACAGGCAATGGTCAAGAACATGCTGGAAAAAATTGCGCTCAACTAATAACCGGAGGCGTTTATGTCACTGAAAAAACTGGAACCGCTGTTAACCGACAAATTAGCCGAATTACAGCAACAGGGTCTATGCAAGGGTAATGAAAAAGTCGTTACCGGCATGAAAGCCGCCGCTGATGGTTTCGGCCCCCGCTATTTTCTTGAAGGATTCGGGGACAAGGCTTTCTTGCGCATGAATTCCAATTCCTATCTCGGACTGGCGATGCATCCGCTGGTTATCAAAGCGGAAGCCGCAGCCGCTGAAAAATTCGGCACCGGCCCCGGAGCGGTTCGTTTTATCAGCGGCACTTACCGGCCGCATATTGAACTGGAACAACAGCTGGCGGAATTTCATGGACGCGAATCGGCAATGCTGTTCAGTTCCGCTTATACGACGATGACGGGCGTCTTGCCTCAGTTTATTTCCGCCGACACTTTAGTTGTCAGCGATGCGCTGAATCACAACTGCATTATCAATGCGATACGGTTATCCCATCCCGCAAGTAAAGAAATTTATGCTCATGCCGACATTGATGCCCTGGACAAAATCCTTGAAGCCTACAAAGGCCGGGTCAAACGCGTTTGCTTGGTTACTGACGGGATTTTCAGTATGCGCGGCGATTACGCCCATCTCGGCAAAATAAGCGCCTGCTGTAAACGGCACGAAGATGCGTATGAACAAGGGATTATTAGCATTGTCGATGATTCTCACGGCGTTGGCGCCTTTGGCCAAACCGGCCGCGGTACCGAAGAATATACCCAGGGCAAAGCGGATATTTTAATTGCTACGCTCGGTAAAACCTTTGGCGTAAATGGCGGCTATGTCGTTTCCAGTTCGACAGTGATAGCTTATTTACGGGAAACCTCGCCGTTTTATATTTATTCGAATCCGATTACGCCTGCCGAGGCGGCTGCGGCCGGCGCTGCTTTAGACGTCGTGTCCAGTAATGATGGCTTGCGCTTGCTGGATAAACTGCGGGTATTTAGCCTCCGTCTTAGATCGGGACTTGAAGATCTGGGCTTTGAAACCTTACCGGGCGAACATCCTATCATCCCCATCCTGATCAGGAATACCGAAAAAACAACCGCGTTGGTCGCGCATTTACTGGCGAATAATATCCTGGTTACCGGCCTGAATTACCCGGTTGTCCCTCAAGGCGAACAGGAAATCAGGTTACAGGTATCGGCCGAGCATACCGAAAAAGATTTAGACTGTTTATTGGCAAAACTGGCTGATTTCAGGCAATAGCCAAACTCTCTCGACCTGTTGATTGACCTCAATGCGCCAGGTAATTCATGATCTTGCAAAATCATCCTATTTGAGAATATTATTTTATGAATGCTACAAGATAAGGTTGGAGGTATTTTTTTACTATGTCAGCTATTTATCCCTTACTTGGTTTTACTCACCCCTTGAGTTCAATAACTCACCTGTTAGGCGCAATATTTTTTACTTATCAGGCCATCCCCATGATTCGAAGGGGAAAAGGGTCGAGCATTCGCCTCATCTCACTGGCTGTATTTTCCGGTTCCTGTATTTTTTTATTGCTGGTCAGTGGTGTTTATCATCTGTTGACGACAACCGGAGCACCGCATACGGTTTTTCAACGACTCGACCATGCGGCTATTTTTCTAGTCATCGCAGGCACATTTACGCCCATACACTGTATTCTTTTTACCGGATTTTTAAGGTGGGGATTTCTCGCTATCGTTTGGGTTCTGGCCGTCAGCGGTCTTATCGTAAAAACAATTTTTTTTACATCAATACCGGAGTGGTTAGGTTTGTCTTTCTTTTTGGGGCTTGGCTGGATGGGACTCTTAATGGGGTTTCATCTTTGGCGAAGATATGGCTTTGCTTTTATCCGGCCGCTGGTGCTTGGCGGCATTTTCTATACGGTAGGGGCAATTATTGAATACCACCAAAGATTGACAATACTTCCCGGCATAATCGGCCCTCATGAGATTTTGCATATCGCCGTGCTTTTGGGGATAGGTTTTCAGTGGTGGTTTATTGTCAAGGCACTGGATCGGGTCCCGATTTTTGAATAACGTGATGAGTAAATCAGCTCCATACCGGCACGGACAGCCTGAATAACGACCATTAAAAACAACCTTTTCCAGCACTACATAACAAACCGCTGTAGGTTCAGCCATTTCCGGCGCATACTTGACTCCGATACAGAAGTATCGAACAGCGCTTTCACGTTTGGCGCGTCCCCGAAGTGATTGGATCGCCTTCAAGTTCTGATACGCGATATAAAAGCTTTAGTTCCTCACAGCGCGCGAGCCGCCCCCTATCCTCAAAAATCATTTGGCATTAAAAAATACTTGGAGCTTTGGTAATGTAAGGCATTCAGCTCAATAGCGGATTCACCTGATATAGGTAATCGCGCTTATTGATCGAAAAAGTTGAACTTCCTATCCTATAGACACTCGTACAACACCAACCGATTTTCCAGGATTACTTAAATTAAAATAGGAAAGTGAACATGAAAAGAATAAATCTAGCGGCAATATTATTGATTTTATCCGTATTTACCAGCGCTGTTTATGCCGATATTACCCTGCAATCCAAAGAAGAAGTAGAGGGTACTTGGAAGCTGCAATCCACCAAAAACTCTTTAACCGATAAAGAAGCCATCCCTAGGGAAGATACCTGGATATTTAAAGGCGGCAAAGTAACGATCTTGCATATTCCGCGCGAAGGCAAATTCTATGATCAACCGCCGGTAAATTACGAAATAGAAGACGGTAAATTAAAAGTCGCGCTGGTGGGCAGTAACAGGTTTGACGTGTTTTCTTTAGTTGAAAAAGACGACAAGAGCATGACCCTAAAAGGAAAATTCGGCGGCTATTATTACTTTGTTAAAAAGTAGTCTTAGCGAATTTAAAGTGGCGAGGGATTATCCCTTCGTCACAATTCGTAGTTGTCAGTCATGTAGAGCTCACGACAAATCCTCCGGTGCAAAATACCGCCGCTTATGAACCGCCAGAATCTTGACCGGATTACATGGACGTATTTAAGCTCGCCATCCATGGCACCGGATTCGGCAACTGCTCCTGCGTCGCCTAAAAGCGCCTACTGTTGGTGCTCTGCCTCCTGCATAATCCACAGGGATGTGGTGAATGCAGATATTGCATAAGGCCATGGATGGCCTGTAGTAGAGCAATGCAGGAGCAATTGCCGAGGAGCGAATATCTGTCCATGCAGTCGACCCGCTTCCCGGCGCCGCGAGCCTTCATTTGATGTTTAGCGCCTAACCTCACACATACGGCGTGCCATCTCTGTGGACGAACGTCCACTTCCCCTCAACGAGCAAGGCTTTGAGGTCGTCATCGGGATAGCTGCCTTCGTCTCCCGGCGTTCTGTCGCCGACTTCGAGGTACACAACTTCCTCTGTGGTTTCATTGACCAAGCGGTGTCCATTACCAGTGTCCGCCTTGAAACCTGCGCACATTCCAGGAGAGAGCTGGGTTCGGCCTTCGTCGGTGTGTAGTGTTGGCCGACCTTGGAGGATATAGACAAACTCGTCTTGTTTGGTGTGAGCATGACGAAGAGCCGAAACTGCGTTAGGTGCCAGACGGGTTAGGTTTACGCCAAAGTTTGTGAGGCCAAAAAGATCGCCAAGGGGGTGTTTGTCCCTGCCCGCCATGCGCGATGCGAAAGGCTCAGGATAGACGGATGGCTTAATGCGTACCGGCACCTCGGCTGCGGTAACGGCGATTGGCTTCGATTTTTCTGACATGCAAACCTCGCAGATGAAGGGTAACGTGATATATACAACATCAATTATCATATAAAAATCTAATTCGTCGTATATTCCTCTTAAATCTGTAGGGCAGTTTAGCGCTAGCCTCCCCGGTAACACAGCCGGTTGCAGTTGCGGCGAATCCCCTTACAGCGTTACGGATTACGCCTTGCCGGATTAAAGCGTCCAGCGATAAAGTTAAAACATATCCTCCGTAACATAAATTTCGTGTCCTGAAATAGCCACCCCAATGCCTTGTTGGTCGTAGTTCGGAGACAGGATGTTTTTTCGATGCGGCGGACTGTCCATCCACCCTTGCACGGTCGATTGCGCAATTTCTTGCTGCGTTTTCCAGACGTATTCTTTTTTTACCGCGACACCGTTTTCTTTAATCGTAACGACCTTGTCGTAAAGATTATTCATAAAGATATTTTCACCCGGACCGATTATCCAGGTATTAGAATCGTGTTGCTTTTTCTTGTTCCATCCCAGATTTTTAGCTCGCTCGACGGGACCTTCCCCCTGCAAATTCGTGTGATTAAAAAAATGAAAGCTCGCCATGTCGCTGCTATGCTTGCGGGCGATGGCGGCAAGTAACTCATCCCTATCCAATTGGGATAATCCGTGATTTTGCCGCACCCGGTTTATCTGTTGATGAATTTGGCGTTCAAGTTCAGCAGCCCTTATATCCGGCGGCGCGCCAATATCGGCTGCTACCGGATAATGAGCAAGGCCGAGGTAAACAATGAGCATGGATAAAATTCGTTTCATAATCTTGATTCAGGAATAGCGAGTCGATAAAGAAAAAATAGCGGGATATTCGGAAAAAAGCAAAAAAGCATCGGGTTGCCGAACTTTCACATTCAAGTGCCTCGATTCCAGCCCCCTGCCAGAATAACGCTGAGCGCGGCGCGTGAGACCGAGACAATACACAGGTGCAGGATTGGTGCATACCAAGTGTTTATACGTATTGTGTGCTTAGTTTACGACCTGATAGTCTAACTAAAAATTGCATACATTTTAAACTGAGTTCATTAATTATCATGTAGATAGAAAGATATTGATATTCAATCATTTTTCACCAACGTTATCCAATAACCACAACAAAGGCTATTTTTTATGAATATTACCAAAAACACAGCGCTAAGTTTATTACTGGCTTTCTCTTTAGGTTCAACCTGCGTTATCGCTTATGCGGAAGGAGCCGACAAAAGTTCCGTTAACAGCCCAAACGAAACTATCATGCATATCGAAAAAGCTATAGTCGAAATCAGCCATCGCGATTTCATGCCGCCCAGCGAGCATTTAAAAGCGGCGCGTACGGCCTCCGAGAAAGTAACGGGAAATCCGGACATCGTCAAAAATGCCAACGCGAGCATCATTCAGGCGCAAATCAAAGCAAACCAGTTTGATATAAAAGGTGCTACGGACGAGTTGAATAAGACGCTGGAGCTATATAAGTCGCTTAAATCAGAGTAGCCCTGTAAGCAAACCGCCAATCAGCACATAATGCCGATGACAGCGGATCGCAGTTGCGGTGGCTTGCTAATGGCGAATCCACACTACAAATGATCCGCCTTATAGCGTTTAAAGAAACAATGCTTTATTTCCTCATTGATCTTTTGAATTTTCTATCCAATTTGTTATTGGCATCTTGAGATAATTGAGCGGCCCGGTTAGCTGCAACTTCTGCGGCTCCCGCCTTTGCAGCCGCATCAGCAGCTGTAGTTTGCGCACTGGCAGCGTCGGCCGATGCTTGCTTAACAGAACCATCCAAGCCATTAACTTGCGACTGTAAATCTTCAACATCTGAATTAGTTGCGCAAGCCGTAACCAGGCTAAAAGCTAGAACAATCATTGATAGCTTTATTACTTTTTTCATATTATTTTTCCTTACTTAAGATGATGACTATAAAAGTTTCACATATCAAATAACTCTATGTTTAATCGGAGCTATTCAAATATATTTTGCATCTCGATAACTTAACGCGAGCTTAATACAATGGATTTTAGGATGTTGCATATCCGAACCTAAGGAACAGGGAAAAACAAACGGGTTGCCTGTTTGTGGCAGAAATAAAAATCGAATGGCACAAGGAACCGCCCCTTGAGGCTCACACAGAACCGGACATGATACTCTCGGCTCTTATCATTCAACTGATGTATCAACACCTTTCCGGACGCAGCCGCACAGAGTGGTTTAATTCCAGCATCAGGTCGCCGCAATCGAAAGCCAAAAATTGGTTGTCCACCATTGTATTTTGTAGGCCCGTAGGTCGGGTTAGCGTAGCGTAACCCGACATTTTGCGCGAATGTGTCGGGTTACGGCTAGCACCTAACCCGACCTACATGGCTACATGGCTACATGGCTACATGGCTTTCAAATGGGAGTCCATACCATTATCCTACGGGCCTACCGGCGAATTTATTTTCCGAATTTAATGACACGAGATGGAATAGCTAATCCTCCAGCCTCGCCGTTTTGAAACTGGCAGACGCCCCCAACAGACCGACCACGAAGAAAGCCGTACCGACAAGAGTGAAACGCAGATTCGCCTCCTGGATGGTCATGTCGCCGGTCGCATAAAGCATGATAATGACGGCGACCAATCCCCAGCCAATAAAACGCAACACAGCGGCCATAATGAGTTTACCTAGCGCTTCCGATTCGCTGACCGGCGTGTCCATTCGGTAAGCGACAAAACCGCACATCAGCGCTGGCAGAATACCCCAGCGCATATGTTCTATGAAGCTTTCCAGAAACCTGAAGTGATCTTTGTAGTAAGTTAACTCAAGTATAAGCGCTGATGCGGAGGTGCTGACAATAAACCCCATTATCATCATCGCCATATAGAAGCCGTAGTATCGATCGGATTGCTCCCGTTGGTGCCTGAAGGCGAGCGTCCGGGAAACAAAGACCAGCGCTATCGGAAGGACATAGATCAGGATGGCATAGGCGACCCAGCGGAGCGTCGTGTAATCAAAGTGCGCCAGCGGTTGATCGGGAAACAGAAAAGCATTGTGTAACGAGACCGAAATCTCCCGGCCCAACATGATCCCGATAGCGGTGGCAGCAGTGAATAACAGGATATATTTATAGGTGTGTTTGAGGCGGGCCTCGTGGACGTTGCCGCCGAGTTGCTTCACGGTTGCCCATATTTCATTCTCGCTTGCGCTCCCGAACACGACCAGTGAGGCAAGTAAGCGACAGAGTAAACCGGTCAGGTGGTCCAGTTCCTTTAGCAATTTGACCGTCTTGGTATAGTGCGGTTCCGCTTCCTTCCAGACGGCCACTTTTTCCGACATCGCATTGTAGGAGATACAGATTTCCCCCCATTTCAGAGACGGTTCGTTGAACAACCGACGAAAAGACGATTGGTTGGCGTAGTCGTGTATCTGGTCAAAAAGAAGGCAATTATGAGCCCATTTATACTCGACTGTGGCGCTGGATTTTTCGAAATCGCCGGGATCGATACTCGACACCAGCAGGCGATTGGCGATTTGTGCTTTTAATGTATCATCGACTGCCGACAATCTCGATGTAATGAGAGCGTTATAAACTTCTACCGCCTTGGTCGGAATTGCGAAAGCGTCATGGATGCTGTCCCTCAATATAAGCAAGGGATTGAATCTGCTTTCCCAGGCGATAAAAAACAGAAACAACCCGGCGCCAATCAAAGGGATGATCGTGTTTCCGTCCAAGCCATTCAGAAGATTTACCCATTCCCCTGAACGGAGGTTCTCCACAATGAGCGTCACCAGCGGCTCCAAGGGCAGCCACTGCCAGGTAAGCAGCCAATAAAGCGCGGCCATAAGCAAGCAGTACGATGCGATCCCTATCCAGTAGGCGCTTCTGCGGCTAAAGTATTGGGGGAGCGTCGGTTCAGCGCCTAACTGAATCCGGCGTTTTTGGAAGGATCGATAGGCGAGAAAGAATGCCGCGCCAGTTCCAAGAAACTGTACCGCAAAGTTAATCAAGAGTTCGACAGTCATGGTGCGTTTGCTCCTACGTACTTTTCACAAGGTTTCGAATTTAGGGAAAATATTCAAGTTCTGCCTGATTATAAGTGATAAGCGCGCTTAGGGTATGGTCGGTAATAACTTTCCGAAACTTGGACTCATCGTTCCCACGCTCCGCGCTCATCGTTATACACAACTCAGCCCAAGACTCGTCTACCGGCAGGGATGTAGGTATCTAGCGCCATGGAGGGTAATTTTCGAGCCACGCATATTGCTCTCGGGATGTCTGCGATCTTTCACATCCCTGTGCCTGGATTCGCTACGCGCTCTAACGGGTCCGTCATCCCTGCCAGAATAACGGTGTTCCGTAGACACTTGTGTATAACGATGAGTGCTCCGCGTGGGAATTCAGTACGGGAAGCTGGAGCTTGGGAACCAAGCGTACGGACGGACGGGGTTGCAAACCCCGTCCCGCTTGGGAGTTACGCAGACAATCGATATTTTCCACCAAAAGCCGATTTCCTTTTCGTTCAGCCAAGTTTACGGTGAAAAACCATGTAGCTCCTGGCATATAAATGCGACGGTAATTAGTCATTGTTTATCTTCAAAGGCGAGGAATTATCTACGCGAATTATGCGGTTCGTTCCTCACCGCACCCTACGGCCCTGTAATCTTGTATGCTCGCTAAAACCACTATATATTGTGCTATGCTATGAACTTAAAAACTATATATAGAATTTCAAGTTATGTTAGGTTCTAAATAACTTTGCAATACCAACTCACCTTTATGAGGAAAACCAATATGCCAAATAACACAAAACGGACATCTAAACGTGTCGCCACCCTTGCCGCAAAAACACTTCAAAACGCCAATGCATCACAAATAAAGCGGCGCTTGGCAGGCTCTGCTCTAGCCCAAAGCAGCTGTTCAAAACAAACAGGCCCGGAGATGGAAGGTGAAGCATCTAAGGTATTGAAAAGTGTTAAATACGCCGCAGAAACTAAGGAATTAGCAGCATCTATTTTGTCACAGTCATAAATCCGCTAACTCCGATATGTCGCATACTTCACGTTAAACAATTAGGATCGATCGCTATGCCAAAATACTTCAAAATTATTGATAAGGCTCACTTATCAAAGCACCGCACATTGATGCGGTGCTCCTTCGCGGGGAGCCCGTCAAGCAAAGTAAACACAATCCAAGGCTAATATAGCCCTTCCATATTTTTAAGATAGGTAATAAAAAAATGATGACACTTTCTGATTTTTTAAAAGTTTTCACCTTCAAAAACAAGCACCTTACCTCATTGTTATTAGCTCCTGCTTTATTCTTCATCATTGTCAGCAACGGCGGTATTTTGGTACTTAAAGATGGGCTTCATGAAGCTGAATTTACAAATGTACACTTGGAGTTGGGGTTGCTTTTATTCGTAGTTATTGTTTGCATCCTTGCGGTTAACACAACCTGCTGGGCATCATCACTCGCTTACCGAGCAGTAAAATCTTTTTTTACCTCGCTCGGAAGAAAATATAGGAGATGGATGATTGCTTACGACGCCGATCAACTTATCACGCGTCGATACAAGGATATGATTGCGGAGTTCTCTCTAGAGGAAAAAGCCTTTCTCGAATTATTCCACCCAGATGGCGTAGCTCTTAAAAGAATGAACAACGAAACTTTACTGCCGCACAAAATCCATAGAACTAATTATGACCTTATTCAAAAGGGGTTTATAAAAACCGATCCAGTAGCCCATAAGAAACAATATGGACCTCCTGTCATTCTTGAAACTGAAAACTTCACCCTTGAAGAAAAGGCCATTCCCGCACTACGCAGACCCATTTATGCTGGCAAAAGTCCACTTGGCAAAATCACTCTTCGGTTGGACCGAATTCTAGCTCCTTCAAATCTTGGCGGTAGTGGGGAGGTTCAGTCTAGACTTATAAGATAGGCCGTAAAAAGCAGTCCGGTAAGGCAGACTAAGCATACCTTTTTCACGTACAAATGCATTTGGTACGTCCAGAGAGCCCTACATTAAACAAATCACCCTCTATCATCCCAAGCCTTATCCATCCGCTTCACAGAAACCGGATAAGCGGTTTTAAGCCATGTAGGGTACGCTACGCGTACCTTAAAGCCTAACGCATCATATCAAGATCTAAAACCTATGCCGTGTTAAAATCAATCTCGTCCACAATGCGGTACGCGCAGCGTACCCTACATTTTTTGATACTTTTCGGTGTTCTGCTTATGTCGCACTTTCGGCGCGCTTATGTTCCCGGCGGTTCCTTCTTCTTTACTGTGGTAACGGAACGACGCGCACCGATTCTTTGCACTGGTACCTCCCGTGTTTTCCTGCGCACTGCGATTCGCGAATGCCGCCAACGTTGGCCGTTTCGGATTGATGCAATGGTTTTGCTCGATAATCATCTTCATGCCATTTTGACAATGCCGGAAGGTGACACACGCTACTCGGCGCGTTTGGGATGGATCAAAAAGGAATTCACCAAAGCATATCTGGCTGCTGGCGGCAACGAACAAGCACGTAGCGGTTCACGGATTCGGCAAAGGCGGCGCGGAGTTTTGCAACGCCGGTTCTGGGAACATGCTCTGCGAGACGAGGAGGATTATGCCCGGCATTTCGATTATATCCACTATAACCCGGTTAAACATGGGCATGTGGAATCTGTGCAGGATTGGCCTTATTCAACTTTTCACCGCTGGGTCAAACAAGGTGTTTACCCTGCTGATTGGGGCAGTAAAGCTCATGGAATCATGGAATTCGATGATTTGGATACTTCTGCTATGGAATAAAAATGTGTAGGGTACGCTGTGCGTACCAAATGCGTTTGTACGTAAAAAAGGTACGCACAGCGTACCCTACATTTCTTCGCGGTCGAATCCGCAATTAAAACAAACCATCAACCCCTCTCATCCCACGCCTTATCCATCCGCCTTACCGAAACTGGATAAGCCGTTTTAAGCTGCTGGGCAAACAACGACACCCTGAATTCCTCAAGCATCCAGCGGAACAGGTCTTGCTCCGGAATAACCTTGTCTTTTTTGGCTTTCTTCTCCACGTCTTTCCAATACCGCGTCGCATAACGACTGGCTTCCTGGACTTTTTGCAGCGTGTTATCCCGCTTCTCCAGCCGGTATTGCACAGCCTTCAAATAACGCGGAATGGCTTTAAGCTGCTGGTAAGGCGTGTTGCGAATGAACCCGGCATAGATCATCAAATCCAGCTGTTCGTTAATATCTTTAGCCAGCGGGTCATTCGCATTCAGGCGGTTCAGTTGAGCTTTGATAGCGCCGTACAGTTCCATGATTTCCAGCGCAATTTTCCCGGCTTCATTGGCGGCGCCGATTAGCCCCGCTTTGTTTTGCTGCAAAGTTTGTTCAAAAGCCTGCTGAGTGCGAATAGTTCGGCCTTCAATAAATACGCCGTACAGGACTAAATAAAGCAGGTCGTCTTTATACGACACCTCCGCTTCATTGCCGATAAGCGGATGCTTCGGCAAGCAGTTATAGGTCAGTTCTGCCGCCGCCGACTTCGGCATGTTTTTGCTCACATAGGTGCATTCCTTGCGTAGTTGCAGCTGGAACAAGCGCATTAATCCGGCCTGATGCTGTAACGCGGCCTTTTGCTCGGTGTCGAAAATACGTACGCCGACCGCATCGCCTTCATCGATAATCGCAGGGAATCCGACAAAGGATTGGCCCTTCTGGATAAACTGGTAGGTCTCCGGCAGGTCGTCGAATGCCCAGCCGATGCAGCCGGTGTAGTTCAGCTCGTCGGCGGCAATCTGGTCGAAGCTGTCTTCGGCTTTGGCAGTATGCTTGAGCTGTAATTTTTTCAGGTCTCGGCCGTAATCCAGCAACTGGCCTTGATCGTCTTCAACCCTGAAATTCATCCTCAAGTGATCGGTCAAGCTCTCGGTATTCCAGGCATTTAACGGAATCGCCTCGCCGGTCAGTTTTCTTAAGCGGTTGCCCAGCCATTCCTGCAACGAGCCTTTAAAATCCGGCTCGATTTCGAGACACCGTTTGACGGTTTCAGGCACCGGCACAAAATGTTTCCTGATGTTCTTGGGCAGGGCTTTAATTAGGGCGATGCATTTTTCTTCCAGCAGCCCCGGCACCAGCCAGTCGAACG
Organism: Methylobacter tundripaludum SV96; assembly: GCF_000190755.2. Classification (GTDB taxonomy): domain Bacteria; phylum Pseudomonadota; class Gammaproteobacteria; order Methylococcales; family Methylomonadaceae; genus Methylobacter_A; species Methylobacter_A tundripaludum. The sequence goes on from NZ_JH109153.1 coordinate 1,314,504, forward strand.
CCGTTTGCGAGACTTGATTCAATTGATGCACAGGGATAATCGCGGTTACGCCGTCTTCATCATGGCCCGGCTCGAACCGGTATTGCAGCGGGATGGTCAGGTTGCCGATCTTCTTGCTGTCCGGGAAATCCCATTCGTTGACATAGTCTTCCTCCTGTTCCCGCGTTAAATCTTCCTTGGTTAGAAACAGGATTTTCGGGTCGGCGCGTTCCGCCGTTTTTCGCCAGGTATCTAAAGTAACGCCGCTGACTACCTCGGGCGGCAGTTTGCTGTCGTAGAACTGATAAAGCCATTGTTCATCCTCGACCAGATCGACCCGGCGGCCTTTATGCTGGATCATGCCCACTTCTTCGAGCAGTTTCTGGTTGGCGACATAAAACGGCGCGTTGCTGTGATAATCATGATCGACCAGCGCCGAGCGGATAAAAATCTCCCGCGCGGCTTTGGGCTCTACATGGTCATAGGGAATCTTGCGCCCGGCTTGCAGCGTCAAGCCGTACAGCAAGGTGCGAGCAGACACCATGCAACGCGCACTTTTCTTCTCCCAATGCGGGTCGTAATAGTTGTGCTTGACCAGATGCTCGGCGCATTGCTCTATCCATTCCGGCTCGATCCGGGCGACATTGCGCGCGTAAACCTTGCTGGTTTCGACCTGCTCCGCGGCCATGATCCATTTGGGCTTGAGCTTATGCAGGCCGGAACCGGGAAAGATGAAAAACTTCAAGCCGCGCGCGCCGAGGTATTCGTATTGCTCATGGCGAAAGCCGATATTGGAGAGCAAGCCCGGCAACAAGGCGCGATGGATTTTTTCATACCCCGGATCATCGGTATTCGGATGCATTTTTAAGTCGCCCTTAACCACCTGCATGATTTGCGCGTGAATGTCGAACCACTCGCGCATCCTCATATAAGACAGGAAATTGTCGGTGCAGTATTTGCGCAGCTTGCTGTTGGACAGGTGCTTTTTCTTTTCCTCGTAGGTATTCCAGATATTTAAGATAGTTAAAAAATCGGACTCGGGATGACGAAACGCCGCGTGTTTGGCGTCGGCCTGCTGCATTTTATCGGCGGGTTTTTCGCGCGGGTCTTGGACGCTCAACGCGGAAACGATAATTGCAACCTCGGTCAGGCAATGCTCATGCGCGGCGGCGATCAGCATTCTGGCAAGCTTGGGATCGGTCGGGAATTTGGCCAGCTGTTTGCCCACTTCGGTCAGCTTTCCGGATTTATCCAGCGCGTTGACTTCGTGCAACACGGTCTTGCCGTCCCGGATCATCTTGTCTTCGGGCGGCTCCAGGAATGGGAAGTCTTCAATGTCGCCGAGATTTAACGAGATCATCTGCAAAATAACCGCAGACAAATTGGTGCGCATGATTTCTGGCTCGGTGAATTCCGGTCTGGCTAAATAATCATCGTGCGAATACAGCCGGATGCAAATACCTTCGGCGACACGGCCGCAGCGCCCTGCCCTTTGGTTGGCGCTGGATTGCGAGATGCGCTCAATCGGCAGACGCTGGATTTTGCTGCGATGGCTGTAGCGGCTAATCCGGGCGTGGCCGGTGTCGATCACGCAGCGGATGCCCGGCACCGTCAACGAGGTTTCCGCGACGTTGGTCGCCAGCACGATGCGCAGCTTGCCGCCTTTGGGTTTGAACACCCGTTCCTGCTCGCTGACGCTGAGTTTCGAATACAGCGGCAGGATTTCATATTGGGTCGGGTGATGCTTTTTTAGCGAATCGGCCGTTTCCCTGATTTCCCGCTCACCGGTAAGGAAAATCAGGATGTCGCCGCGCAAATCCCGGTACAGCTCGTCAACCGCATCCAGTATCGCGTTTTGCAGGTCGTCGGTAGTTTCATCAAGGGCTGTCCCTGCCCTTGCCCCTTCGGGCGCATTGCGTGCCAATCCGCTCCCGGCGGATTGGTCATCTTCTTCCTCTCGTTGCTCAATCGGCCGATAACGCATTTCGACAGGGTAAGTCCGCCCTGAAACCTCGATAATCGGCGCGTTGTTAAAATGCGTGGAGAAGCGTTGCGTATCGATGGTGGCCGAGGTGATGATCAACTTTAGATCAGGGCGTTTTGGTAACAGCCATTTCATGTAACCGATCAGGAAATCGATGTTCAAGCTGCGCTCGTGCGCTTCATCGATAATGATGGTGTCGTATTGATTCAGGTAAGGATCGTTTTGCGACTCGGCCAGCAAAATACCGTCGGTCATCAGCTTAACCAACGATTCGGAGTGAGTCTTATCGTTAAAGCGGATTTTGTACCCGACCGATTTGCCCATCGGTTCGCCGAGTTCTTCGGCGATACGGTCGGCGACGGTGCGCGCGGCAATTCGCCGGGGTTGGGTGTGGCCGATAAATCCCGCTACGCCTCGGCCTATCGACAGGCAAATCTTCGGCAACTGCGTGGTTTTACCGGAACCGGTTTCGCCGCAAACAATCACCACCTGATTCCCCTGTATCAGTTTGGCGATATCGTCTTTTTTGCCGGTGACAGGCAAATCGGGGAATGTCAGCACGGGAATACTGGCGAGGCGTTTGTTTCTGGCGGCGACCGATCGTTCAATGCGGCTCGCCAGCGCGTTTAATTCCTCTACTGAATTTTTGCTGCGGCAGCGGTCTAACTGCCGCTTCAATACATGCCTGTCCTGATTAAGACAATGCGCTAACTGATGGGTGAGTTGCTTGATAAGATCGGGGGTGGACATCGAATACAGCCGGATAAAATAAGCCTATTATACGTTAATTTATCTGTTATTAACGGATGTTACGCACTGTCCATTACAGCCGCGAAAAAGATAGACCACAGATGGCACGGATTTGATTTCCCTTATCACTGTCCAGAAAGATTGGCTGAAATATCCGTCGTAGGGCGTGCCGTGCGCGCCTTATAAACCAAGGCGCGCACGGCACGCCCGACTCACTACCACCTTTTTTGCGGTTTTCGCGGACAATGCACCATATCAGTCATTAACTTTATCCATAGACTATTAACCGATTGTTTATTAGACTTGAAATTGTTCATCTGATGTAAAGGTGCATCATGATTTCTTCCGTATCCAATAATAGCTCCGCTGTCTGGCAAACTGATTATTCCCAGCGGCAATCGGCCGCCTTCTCTACAACCGATCCTGATCAGGACGTTCAACAAGATCCCGCATTAAAAACCGATACTTCCGCATCAACAGGCGATAAAAAAACCGGGGAACTTTCCGAGTCTGACCTGAAAGTCGTCAGCGAACTTAAACAAAGAGACGCCGAAGTTAAAGCGCATGAGGCCGCGCATCTGGCTGCTGCCGGGGGCATTGCCACAGGCGGGGCCAGTTTTGATTATCAGCAAGGCCCCGACGGGATTCAGTACGCAATTGGCGGTGAGGTTAATATAGACACCTCTCCGGTTCCCGGCGACCCGGCCGCAACACTACGAAAAGCCGACACGATCAGGAGAGCCGCCCTGGCTCCGGCCGAACCCTCCGGCCCGGATATGCAAGCGGCAGCAGGGGCAACGGCAATGGCCGCGCAGGCACAGGTCGAATTATTGCAGAAAAATCAAGACACCCAAAACGGCAACAAAGACCATCTTGGAACGAAAATCAACCTGTCAGCATAAGCCTAATTCTTCTGACCGAAGAAATTGCAGGAGTGCAAGCTTTGCTTGCACAGCAGGCGAAGCCTGCACTCCGAAAATCATTAATGCCTGCCCACTGCTTATTTTCTGCGAGCGGCTTAAGTAGCGGATTTTATTCGGGCTCATTCAAAACATCTGAAAAATCAATCAACCAGGACTCATGAAAATGGTTTGTTGTCAGATAAGCCCCCAGATTGACCCACTGCACTCCGCCGTCCAATATCGCCGAATCGGAGGTGATGGCGACTTTACCGCTATTCCGAATGACCTGATCCGGGTTGTCAATTAGCTCCGCCTGCCAGTTCCAGTGATGGACCGTGGCAATATCCCGCACCATCTCGGCCAGCCGTCCGCTGTTGGAAACGGGTTTGTCAAACAACCACAACACGCTTGCAGGGGAAAAGGCTTGCAGCACATTACCAATGAGTTCAATCGCCTGCCGGGTTTCATGTACCAGCCGGTAAGTCCCATGAATGCCGGCAATATCCCGTATACAGCCATCGCAGCAACGCAGCAATAATCCTCCCGCCATAGCCGTTTCGACGGAAATAATCAGGTTAAACCCGTCAATAACCAATTGCCGGTCTTTGATTTGCTCAATTTGGAGGCACGTTGTCTTTCTTAACTCCCGGCTAGTATTCGAGCAGGCTGCCCTGGAAATCGCCAGACGTTGACGCTTTACAAGCTGATGGTGGTCACCTACCAACTGCATAACCGAATGCCGCGCATAACCGCGATTAAGCAACCAGCAGAATTCATAAACCGCATCACGCAAGCGAAGCAATGGTTCGCCGCTGAATAACGCTTGGTCATTCAGATGCATACCGCGATGCCTTTGTTCGTGGGTATTCATATAATCGCCGACACACTCATTCAGGATTCAAACTTGATTCATCATAAAACATCCGTCCATAATGAAACAGCCCCGGCCATAAAGCCACAATTTATAAAACACCCTGATGAGAGATTTGGACGCACTTTTTGAGGCACTCGCAAGGTCAACTTTCCGCAGCAAGTTTCACCTCCAAGACAAAGATCTTGCTTATTTACATACTAAAGGACTGCCGACGGTTATCGTTCATGCCGGAGACTTTATCGCAAAGCGCCTGGCACCGGCGGTGCTTAAAAATGACGGCAAACAAACCCCTTTTAGAGGCCACCCGGTTTTTGTAGCGCAACATGCAACGGCCTGTTGCTGTCGCGGTTGTCTGGAAAAATGGCACAGGATACCGAAGGGTCGCGCCCTTACTCCGGATGAAGAAGCCTATGTGCTCAAAGTCCTTGAACGATGGCTGCATAATGAAATGAACAAGCTCGCTTAACAAAATATCCGCTTACCGGTCGAACAATCGACCGAGTATCTATACCGTGTAAATCCCCGATTAAACAGGCCTTGGCATACCCGGCCACTGCTGATGTAAGTTAGCGCGCATAGGTGTTTATACGAATTGTGCGTTCAGCTTAGATATTGATATTTTGATAAAAAATCGTGCAGGTAAATAACCACTTGTTAAGCATCATTGCCAAAAGAGTAAAGGAAGATAACTTATGAAAATATATCTTGCAGAGTTTTTGGGGACATTTTGGCTGGTTCTTGGCGGGTGTGGCAGTGCTGTATTGGCCGCGGCGTTTCCTGATGTGGGCATCGGATTGCTTGGGGTTGCGTTGGCTTTTGGTTTAACCGTACTCACCATGGCTTACGCAATCGGGCATATCTCAGGCTGTCATTTAAATCCGGCGGTTTCTGTAGGACTATGGGCAGGCGGGCGTTTCCCGGCAAACCAATTGCTGCCTTATATCGTCGCTCAAGCCGTGGGTGCCGTTGTTGCGGGAGGCGTTCTTTATGTTATCGCCAGCGGCAAGGCGGGCTTCGATGTTTCAGCAGGCTTCGCTGCCAATGGCTATGGCGCTCATTCGCCAGGCGGTTATTCCTTGCTTGCGGCCCTGGTCTCGGAAATTGTGATGACCATGATGTTTTTGCTGGTCATTCTCGGCGCAACCGACAAACGCGCGCCGCAGGGAATGGCACCTGTCGCTATCGGTTTTTGTCTTACCCTGATTCACCTGATCAGTATTCCCGTCACCAATACCTCGGTAAATCCTGCTCGCAGTACAGGCGTCGCCGTCTTCGTTGGCGACTGGGCGCTTGCACAGCTCTGGTTATTTTGGCTGGCGCCGATCGTTGGCGCGGTAATCTATCGGTTCATCGGCAGCGCGGAAGATTGAAACGCATAAACCCAACAATCGTACGGCCACACTCAATAAGGCAAAGCTCTCAATTTTTATGACCACATCGAATCCATGAAAGAGGATACATCATGAGCAGCACTTATCAATACCGGCGCATTTCCAAGGAAGACGCGGCGGTTCTTTTCGTGGACCACCAGTGCGGCCTGACTGCGTTAGTGCAGGACTATCCGCCCAGCGAATTCAAGAACAGCATTATGGCCTTGGCCGATATGGCAAAGTTCTTCAATCTGCCGACTATCCTCACCACCAGTTTCGAGACGGGGCCGAACGGTCCCATCATGCCCGAGCTGAAAGAGATGTTTCCCAACGCCCCGTTCATCGCCCGCCCCGGCCAAATCAACGCCTGGGACAACGAGGACTTCGTCAAGGCCGTAAAGGACACTGGCCGCAAACAGCTCATCATCGCCGGTATCGTGACCGAAGTCTGCGTAGCGTTCCCGGCGCTCTCTGCGTTGGAGGCAGGCTACGAGGTTTTCGTCGTCACCGATGCGTCCGGCACATTCGATCAGGCCAGCCATGAGGCGGCATGGCTTCGGATGGCGACAGCAGGGGTGCAACTGCTAAATTGGTTCGCCGTGGGTTCCGAGCTGCACCGCGATTGGCGCAACGACATCCAAGGCTTTGGCAAGCTCCTTTGCGACCATACCCCGATCTACCAAAGCCTCATGACCAGTTATGCAGCTAAAGGCTGAGCCTGACGGAGCGCTGCTATCGTCGCGCCGGTTATGGCGCGCATTAGCGCTGTGTTGCCGATGCCTCATCGTGCAATCTACGTTCAAAAAGAGAAAACATGGCTACTAAGATTTTCGTAAACCTACCGGTAAAAAATCTCAATGAGTCGGTGGAATTCTTTACGCAGCTCGGTTTCACCTTTAACCCCCAATTTACCGACGAAACCGCCACTTGCATGATTGTGGCCGAAGACATTTTCGTCATGCTGTTGACCGAGGCCAAGTTCAAGACTTTTACCCCAAAACAAATTTGCGATGCCGCGAAATACACAGAAGTGCTGGTGTGCTTAACGTCCGAAAGCAGGGAAAAAGTCGATGAAATAGTCAGCAAGGCGGTCGCCGCCGGTGGAACAACCTACAATGAACCGCAAGACCACGGCTTTATGTATGGTCATGGATTTCAGGATTTGGATGGCCACATTTGGGAACTCATCTTCATGGAACCCGGCGCAATAAATCAAGGCTAAAAAACAATCGCAGATTAACAACTAAATCATAAGAGATGCCGATGACCACCCAAACCGCCAAAACGCACGACAAAACCCAGATTAGACAGCTCATCAGCGACCAGATGAGCGCCATCTGCGCAAAAGATACGGATCGCATCATGAGCCACTACGCAAATGAGGCCATTATCTTCGACGTGAAACCGCCGTTCCAAATCAAAAACACCCATCAGCTCCGCCGCGTTTGGGAGGCGTGCCTGCCCTGCTTTCCAAACGCCTTCGGGACAGAGATGCGTGACCTGGGTATTTTCGTAAGCGGCGACCTGGCGCTCGCCCACTGGCTTTGGCGCTTTACCGGCATGGAAGAAGATCATCCGGCGATGCAGACCTGGGTACGGAGCACTGCCGGTTACCATCGGCATCAGGGCAGATGGCAGATCGTGCATGAACATTGCTCGGTTCCCTTCGACCCGGAAACGTCTAAAGCCGTATTCAGTCTCGAACTTTAGCCTTATCGCCTAGCCGCCATATTTTGATACCAACACCGTACCGGAGTAACAAATGACCGAGGCAATCGTTATCATAGTCGTCGTTCTGTTCGCCGCTCTGCTCATCTATGCCGCGACCAAGCCTGATCTATTCCGTGTCTGGCGCGCCGCGAACATCAAAGCGCCGCCCGACAGGATCTTTTCGCTAATCAATGATTTCCACAATTGGGATGCTTGGTCGCCCTACGAAAAAATGGACCCGGCGATGAAGCGAAACCTCAGCGGTACATCCCGCGGTAAGGGCGCCGTATATGAGTGGGAAAGCAACAACAGTAAAGCCGGTATCGGTCGCATGGAGATCGTCGAGTCGTCGCCACCGTCCAGGATCGCTATCCAACTGGATTTAACCAAACCCTTCGAAGGCCACAATATCATAGAGTTCACGTTGGAAGCCAACGGCGACGAGACTAACGTCATCTGGGATATGCACGGCACCGATCCCTATATTGGGAAGATCATGGGAATTTTTTGCAACCGGGACAGCATGGTCGGCAAAGATTTTGAGGAAGGTCTTGTCAATCTAAAGGCTATCGCTGAGAGGTAAGTCCGACAATTCCCTATCATTACAATCAACACGGCCGTTGTGCGATAAGGCTGCGCAACGCCTACCCTTTCTACTTTAAACATTTTTTATTAAGGAGAAACTCATGACAGTAAAACCGATTCCGGATGGCTACCACTCTATAACGCCGTACCTGATGATTAAGGGGGCATCCGAAGCCATTGAATTTTACAAGCGGGCATTTGGCGCAACGGAAATATTCCGTTTATCGCACCCAAACGGTCAGATTGGACATGCCGAAATTAAAATCGGCGATTCCTCGGTCATGTTGGCCGATCCCTGTGAACAAGGTGCATTCCGCACTCCCCAGTCGCTGGGCGGTTCGTCGGTCGCCCTGCATGTCTATGTGAAAGATGTAGACGCTCAATTTGCTCAGGCCGTTAGCGCGGGGGCAAAGGCAGTCAAGCCAGTATTCGACCAGTTTTACGGCGATCGCACCGGTACGCTGCAAGATCCTTTCGGGCATATCTGGTTTCTTGCTACCCATAAGGAAGATATTGCGCCGGAGGAAATCAGCAGGCGCGCTGAAGCGCTCTTCCAACAGAGCAGCACCTGACCTATTCGTTCATCGGCAATTGCGCTTCGCGCCCGCCTGGGCGGTGTCGATCCATCACTTCGTCGAGCCTGTCATTGGTGATATTGGCGTTCGCCTTCTGCAAACAGCTTAGCAGGATCGCCTTGTTGGAATGGACACGCTCCGCCGTGGGTCGCGTTCCCTGCGGGGCCGGAGAAACCTTCCTAAAACAGGCGGTGAACTGTTCCGGCCTGATGTTGAGATCATGACTAATCTTGTCGACAGGCCGCTTAGGGTCTTCCGGCAGGAAAGCCGGGGTTGCAACGGCACCCTCTGATAATGCCATGATGGCGACAAGTAGCGATGCGGTTATACGGATATTCATACCGTTCGCCATTAATAGACATCTTTCCTAAATAGTTACGTAGGCCGGAATAAGGCTACCCAAGCGTAGCGCGTGGTAGCGTTTCCGGCAAATTTATGGGGGAGCCGGAAACACCGATTCTCGCTATCGCTTGAACCGGTTTATTCCGGCCTACATGCTTATATGGCTGTATTTTGGAAAGATGTCTAATATGCTTCGGCAATGCGTTGCAGACTCAATGTAACCAGCGCCTGCGCCCGCTCCATGCTGTCGGCTTCCGCATAGCAGCGCAGTTCCGGGGCATTGCCGGACGGACGCAGATGCACGATCTCGCCGTTGTCGAAAGTCAGGCGCAGGCCGTCGGTCAAATCCCGCCGGGCAACCGCGCCCAGCTCATTACCCCACAAGCTTTGATAGGCCGCGTCATCGCTTTGCAAGCTGTCCAGTAACGCCCGGCTATTGGCAACCGGGAAATCCTGCAAGCGGTCGCTGGCGGTATAACGTTGCGGCAAACCGGCGAGCAGGGCCGATACTTTGCCGCCCTGTTGCCGAGCCATCGCCAGCACAGCCAAGGCGGGCAATACGGCGTCGCGGGTCGGCAGCGCGGTCAGGGGTTGTCCGCCAACCGTCAAATCATTGCCCACCAGAAAGCCGCCATTGGCTTCAAAACCGACCACACTGGGGCTACCGGCAGCGAGCATCTGTTCCATACCGGCAATCACGTACGGCGAACCGATGCGAGTGCGGATCACCTGCCGAAACAGTCCTGATGCTTCGATTGCGGTATTGCAGCTCACCGGCGTAACCACGGTGTCGGCATCCAGAAAGCGCGCGCACAATAAGCCGACGATGTCGCCGCGCAACCAGTTGCCGGTCTCATCGGCGATCAGCGGCCGATCGCCGTCTCCGTCGGTGGAGATAATGGCATCCAGATGATGCTCCGCCGCCCAGGTCAGTCCCCGTCGGCGGTCCTCTTCGCTAACCGCTTCGGTATCGAGAGGCACAAAGGTATCCGTGCGTCCCAATCCAACCACATCCGCGCCCAGAGCGCTCAGCACATCACGCAGGCAATCGCGCGCCGCGCTGGAATGCTCATAAATCCCGATCCGCCGGCCGGTCAGCAAATCGGCCGCAAACAGGCTGGTGTAGCGCTGCCGGTACCGCTGCAAGGCGGCTGTGTTGACGGTCGGCAATAGCGCATCGCCGGTAATCGTTTGCAACTCGACTTCGGCTTGGGTAATGGCCGCTTCGTCGGCTTTACTGATCTCGCCTTCGGCCCGATAAAACTTGATGCCGTTGCGATCGAACGGAATATGGCTGCCGGTAACCATGATTGCCGGAATGCCTTGCGCCAGAGCATACAAAGCCAGCGCCGGGGTGGGCAACATCCCGCAAAAATCCACCTCGCAACCGGCCTGGCGGATACCGGCCGCACAAGCGCGGACGATGGCCGGGCTGGATGGGCGCAAGTCCATGCCCAAGGCGATTTTTTGCCCCGGTTTCGCAAGGCCGAGACCGTGCAGAAACGCCAGCGTATAGGCGGTGCATACCTGATCGGTCATTTGGCTAACCAGTCCGCGCGCGCCGCTAGTGCCGAATGCCACGCCGCTTTCGGCCATCATTTGTTGGATATTGATTTTTGTCATGGAGGGATTTGTAAAAAGTGTATATATAGATAAAAAAGCCTGTTCATTTTAATCGGCTTTTAATGATTTTCGAAAACTACTCAGCCGTTAGAAAAATAGTTCACAGCTGACACGGATTCGACTGATAAGTGCGGATAAATTGTGGCTTTCTTCATAACGTTAAGTATTGCAGTGGGAGTGCAAGCTTTGCTTGCTCGCAGGCGAAGCCTGCACTCCAGTCGTGGCATCCGTGTTCCATTTCTCTCGCCGCCTAAATCTCCACCAGCCTGTCCGGGTCAAATCGGGGGACGATTTTTGCACCTGCATAACCTCTGGGGTTACACAATATTCTGGCGCCCGCTATACGATAATCCATCTGACTGTGGACATGGCCGTGGAACCAGGCCGCAATCTCGTATTCATGCAACAAGGGTTTCATATCGTTACAATAGGCCAGCTTTTTCAACGCATGAGCTAAATCATTCCAGCTCCACAAGCAAGGCGCATGATGAGTTATCACAACAGTTTTCCCTGAAAACGGCTTGGCTAATTCCTGCTCCAGCCACGTCTTTGAGCTTTGATGTAAATGGCTAAACCGAACCGCATCAAAAGGCTTTTCGGCAAATTGAATTCGCCTGAAATCATTTAATGTCTTGCCTAAAGCCTCGGCTTTTTTGTCACCTTCGACAAACAGATCGGCCCAAAGCGTACAGCCTAAAAAACGCACACCCTCAAATACAAAACAGTCGTTCTCAAGAAAATGCACATTGCTGCCGGTACATTGCTTACGGATCGACTGCAACGTTTGGTGATATTCATGTGTATAAAATTCGTGATTGCCGGCGACGTAAATAACCGGTTTATTCAACGTTTTAAGCCAGTCAAGACCTTGCATGCCGATGCCTATATCGCCCGCTGCGACAATGATGTCGGCGTCATTATCCGGCGCTTCCAGCAATCCGAACTCCAAATGCACATCGGAAAAATAATTTATCCTCACACTAAACTCTACTTAATGGCTTGTATCGGCGTATAATTTAACAACATTCTTCCAGATAACTGTAACCTTTTCCAAAAGATTTTGTATATGTCTATTAGCCTTAGAAAAATCACCCATCAAGTTTTAGTCGGCGACGTTAAAGTCGGCGGCGGCGCTCCAATCGTTGTTCAGTCGATGACGAATACCGATACTGCCAACATTACGGCGACCGTTAACCAGATCATCGAACTGGCCGCCGCCGGTTCCGAACTGGTCCGCATCACGGTCAATTCCGAGGAAGCCGCGGCAGCCGTTTCAGAAATCCGTAACCAGTTGGATAAAAAAGGCAACTCGACTCCCATCGTCGGCGACTTCCATTTTAACGGTCACAAACTGCTGGAAAAATACCCGGACTGCGCCCAGGCTTTGGATAAATATCGCATTAATCCGGGCAACGTAGGCCGCGGTAAAAGCCGTGACCCGCAATTTCAGCAAATGATCGAATTTGCCTGTCAGTACGACAAACCGGTACGCATCGGCGTTAACGGCGGCAGCTTGGATCCAGCGGTATTGACCCGTTTACTGGATGAAAACAGAAGCCTGCAAACACCCGAGCCTTTGGCCGCGGTCACCCGTAAAGCGATCGTGCTGTCTGCACTTGAAAGCGCCGCCAAAGCCGAGGAACTTGGACTTGGCAAAAACAAAATCATCCTGTCCTGCAAGATCAGCAATGTGCAGGAACTGATCAACATCTATCAAGACCTTTCCAGCCGTTGCGATTACGCGCTGCATCTGGGTCTTACCGAAGCGGGCATGGGCTCCAAAGGCATCGTCTCTTCAGCCGCCGCGTTATCGGTATTGATGCAACAAGGCATCGGCGACACCATTCGTATTTCCCTGACGCCGGAACCCGGCGCGTCCAGAACCCAGGAAGTGATTGTCGGCCAGGAAATCCTGCAAACCATGGGCTTTCGGTCATTCACCCCGATGGTTATCTCCTGCCCCGGTTGCGGTCGCACTACCAGCGATTATTTCCAGAAACTGGCGATGGACATCCAAAGCTATCTACGCGATCAAATGCCGGTATGGCGCACCCAATATCCGGGTGTTGAAACCATGGAAGTGGCGGTTATGGGTTGCGTAGTCAACGGGCCGGGCGAAAGTAAAAACGCCAATATCGGCATCAGCCTGCCCGGCACCGGCGAATCCCCGGTAGCGCCGGTTTATGAAGACGGCGAAAAAACGGTTACGCTGAAAGGCGACCGGATTGCCGAAGAGTTTCAGGAAATCGTGCAACGCTATATTGAAACGCACTACGCGCCGTAGTTGCCGTCAACCTAAGAAAGTCAGTTAAGCATCAAAATCCCGTTCGTCCTGAGCTTGTCGAAGGACTCAGCACGAACGGTTTCCATATACTCGCTGATTTCTCTAGGATCAACGATGCTACGTTAAATTATCGTCCCGATTAAGGAGTTAATATGCCTAATTCAGCATTTGTATTGCCCGACTCCATACTAACGCCCGAAGCTTATCTGTTGATGGAAAACGATAACAATACCGGCACTCGTCATGAGTTTGTTAATGGGCTGGTTTACGCAATGACCGGGGCTAGTCGTGATCATAATCGTATTAGCGGAGGTTGTATGTACGCCTGTCGCAGCATTTGCAAGGCACTCGTTGCGAGCCGTTTCAATCGGACATGAAGGTGAAAATTCAACGCGGCGGCGACGTGCGTTTTTACTATCCGGATGTGCAAGTCGCCTGCGAGGAAGAAACCGACCGTTATTACAACGAGCGTCCTTGCTTGATTGTGGAAGTGCTGTCCGATTCCACCCAACGTACCGACCGCACCGAAAAGCTCATGGCTTATCAAACGATTGAATATCTACAAGAGTACGCTCTGCTATCTCAAGACTCGCCTTACCTGGAAGTCTACCGCCGACGAACCGCTTGGCAGCGCGAGAGTTTCTCTGAAAAACAAAGCGTTACCTTAGAATCGATTGATTTAACATTGGTGGTGGAAGCGCTTTATTCGTAAAGCAAAACTCCGCGGTAATAATACCGCCCACTTTCTAGCGACTAAAAGCTAGACCGCAGATTACCCCAAATCATTGTCCGAAAATATCTTGTTCCCGCATAGGCATATCCGCCGTAGGACGTGCCGTGCGCGCCTTAAAAACCATGGTGCGCAAGTCAAGCCCTAGCCACTACCCGCTCATCTGTACGAACAAAGCCTAACATCAGAATAGCAGCAATTTCATACGCTTGGGATTCCCAATCAAATATGTTAACTTACCTCCGCCGTTGGTTGCGCTCTATTAGGAGCCTTGGCTGATGCGCTATCCAGCTATAACAATCTGAATAATGAGTGGCTGGCTCAATTGCAAAACAACTTTGAGGAGAGAAGAATGCCAAAGAAAATAACAAGAAATTTGCTCCCGGGAAAACTGGCGAGCTTGGCGATTATGGGGGCAATGGCCGTACCGGCCGCTGTTTTAGCCGACGGAGCCCCATTACAGCTGCCGCAGTCGGTTAGCTCCGACCAGAAAACGAAATCCTTGAAGGTTGATCTGGAAGTTAAATCCGAGGCCTATACCCTGTCCGGCCCCTCGCCGACACCGAATGACTCAACCAAAAGCAACCCGGTAGTAACCGCACGAGGCATTAAGCTGACCAACAGCCAACCCAAAGCGTCTCAAGCCAACGGATTACTGGTTGGCCCCACGTTGCGTATCCGCCCCGGCGACAAATTCGACGCTAAACTGATCAACAGTCTCAGTTACAGCGAATCGGAGGGCGATGGCAGCCATAGCATGACCAACCCGCACGGCTTCGATGTGATCAACCTGCACACCCACGGCTTGCATGTATCCCCCAACAGTCCGAGCGACAATGTATTGCTCAGCATTTACCCGCAAGGCACCCCGGACTATGTTCTTCAGGATTGCGGTAATGAAAGCGGCCAGGCAAATTGCGTCACCGGACAGTACCGCTATTCATATAACATTCCTTCCAATCACCCATCCGGTACTTATTGGTACCACGCCCACAAACACGGTGCGGTATCCATGCATTTAGCCGACGGCTTTGCCGGGGCGTTGATCATGGAAGACCCTAAACACGGATTGGAAAGTTTACCGGCAGTACAGAAAGCCCAAGAGCAAATCTTGATGCTTCAGGAAGTCCAATACAATGGAGACCACAAAGGCGATTCCACCGATCCCTATCAAATCACCTGCCTGAGCGTTTATTTCAACAATACAGGTTGCGCTTTCGGCGGCCCGAGTTTGCCTACTCCAAAAGTCACCAACAACGCCATATCGGTCAACGGGCAATTCCAGCCTTCCATGTCCATGCGAACCAATGAGGCCCAGCTTTGGCGGGTCATCAACGGCACTATCGGCAATGTAGTGCCCATGTGTTTGCTGCCCCTGAACGGTACAACCGCACCCTCCCCGACTTCCTATGTACTGGCGACCGATGGCGTACCTTTGCAACGCCCCACTGCAAGCACCACCGACTTGCCGGTCATCATGGGTCTCACGCCGGCGGCTACCCCCATTAATGGCGATGATATACTGAACAACGAATTACTGTTTCTCGCCGCTGGACAGCGGTTGGACATGATGGTCCAGGCGCCCTCCAAAGCCGGTACTTATGGTTTGTATGACTCCGCCGTTGCAGGCACAGGCCTTCCAATCGGGCAATTATGCCAAGCGTCGGCATACGCCAATGCAACACCGATTCTTACCGTATCGGTAACCGATTCCGCGAGCGATATAGCCTATAACATGGCAATTCCCACTCAGGCGGAGCTTAACAAGCTGAATGCCCCGAAGACCATCACCGTCGAACAAAGTCCGCAGTTACCGACTCAAGGTCTGGTATACGGTTTTACCACCAACACTTATGCGAACAAAGACGGCGGTGCTTCAGTGGTCAACGGCAGGGTATTCAATCCTCTCCGAAGCCAGCGCGACCTCGTCTTGAATCAAGTGGACAAGTGGGCCGTACAAAGCGCCGCCGATACCCACATGTTCCATATTCACATCAACTCGTTTCAATTGGTATCGCGAGGCCAGCTGGATTATCCGTTCCCGGTCTGGCGCGATACCCTGCTGGTAAATTGTGCCGGCGTCGCTGAAAAAAATGGTGGTTGTTCATTCCCCGGCGGACTGACAGGAACCAATCCGTCAGGAAATTACGGCGAAGTAGTGCAGTTTGTGCAACAACCCTTGGACTACACCGGCTCTCTGGTAGAGCATTGCCATAATGTCAGCCACGAGGACAACGGCATGATGGAACTGGTGGAGATATTACCGCCTATTCAGGGCAAAAAAGGTAAGTCCGGTAATCCGCATAAAGTTCACAGCCATTAGCTTATAGGCCGTAGATGCGCGTTAATCGGGAACGTTTAGCGCGCATCTGTGGTTAAATATGATTAGTGATGAGCTAAGTGCTCACGTCAATCTTGTCTTTTTTACATCTACGATTACTTCGGGCAAGGCCATTCTTTCATGAGTGCAGCTTTAACAAGTGAATCGGCACTTGAACTCCATAATTCTGGATGCTCATTCAGGTATTTAGACACAACATTTGCAGCTTGATCTGAAGTGATATTTTGTGGACAAAATAAACCCGACCCAATAGTTGCGTCAACAACACCCATTACATAATAAACATAAGCCCCGGCATCATAGAGCTCCGCATTGTCTATATCACCGCTTTTATAGGCGGTTGACTTGTCGTGAAGCTTCTGGCCATTTATAAAAGCATTGAAACCAGCGTTAGCCGAAATTGGCATCAGCATTGTAGCGATTAGGATTAACTTTGACGCTTTCATTTTTACACTCCATGGATTTTTTGTTACGTCAGAATAGTTTATACCGATATATGCTGGATTACACGTGCAACTGGTAATGACGGGAGTCGGCCATAAACTGCTCGCCGTTTAAGCTCAATTAACGACAGCAGAAGACCTAAAAGCAGTCATTTATAAACCACCTAAGATGTTTCAAATAACGGGTCTTATTTTAAACATTTTTCAGGGTTAGTGAATAGGTTCATCTTGTCTAATATTTGTGTATTTTAAAGCCCATGAAAGCCGCGAAAATAAAGTGGTGCTACTTTCAACACTAGACAAAAGGATTTAGAATATCGAATATTGCGCCAAATGATAGCTATTTTTGCCCATTGCCTGGAAAAGCCAAAACCCCGAAGTAATTGAGTAATGGTTTTCTTGTGTAAAAATTGACTAATTTTTTTACAAGTTCAGGCGTGGGTGTTAAGTTTTAACCTATTTTTAGTTTAAAAAACATATAAACTGTTCGTGTTTTATATGGTGTTTTTGTTTAACACATTGCTCATATTTTAACGGCCTTTATTGGTACACAATAAATTTCACCAATCTATCAATAGATTACTAATATATTGATTCGGTTTGTAATTATCGGCAGTTAGAGACTAGACCCCCGTATACGACAAATATTGTTGTATACATTACGTTAGCCATTTCCACTTTGGTCAGCACAATAACTCAAATATTAACCGAGAAAAAAATGAGCGACGGAAAAAAATTAGAGAGTGCAGTTAAGCAGTACGCTGGATATATTTGGAATAGACCAGCTACCTCTGATCGTATAGCAGGAGTGAATTTTGACTGCATTCTTGAAATAAGCCCTATTGAAAAAATAATTATTGAGATAACAGAAAATAAAACTCTTGATAAGATACGAATTGACATAGGAAAAATTCAAACTGTTCGTATGAAAATGTTATCGGAGAACATTCTGATAAGACCATTTATAATATGCGATTTCACTCCAACCCAAGGAATGAAAGATGCTGGAAAAGAAACTTATATTGAAGTTATCTCATTTGATGATTTCAAAAAAATGTTTTTTGACTTTGCTACCTATAAACACATTAGATCTAATAAACAGTTTGGCAGTGCTGTAGATCCTATAACTGGTAAATCTGACGAATCAAAATACACTCCTGTAGGGTATGAATTAATAAAGAATGGTGAAATTTCCGCAGAAGAAATTGCTCATCGAATAATTAAAAACGAAAAAGTTGTTTTACTTGGTGATTACGGAACAGGAAAAAGTAGATGCTTTATGGAGGTTTTTCGAATCCTATCCAGTAAGGCGGAAGAAACCTTAATTTATCCAATAGCAATCGATCTAAAAGAAACGTGGGGGTTAGAAAATGCTATCGAAATTATTACAAGACATTTTAGGCATCTAGGTATAAAACAAGATGGTATAGATAATGTTGTTAAAGCATTTAATGGAAACCGATTATGTTTTCTTTTAGATGGCTTTGATGAGATTGGGTCAAGACCATGGAGCGAAGACAAGAAGACTTTGGAACTACTTAGGAAACACGCTCTTCAAGGAGTTAATGATCTGCTATCAACAACAAATGCTGGATTTTTAATATCAGGAAGAGAACATTACTTTAATAGTAATAATGAAATGCTCTCATCTCTTGGGCTTCGTGAAAACAACGTTACTATTGCAAGATGCAAGAATGAGTTCAGCTATGCTGAGTTTATAGAATACCTTTCTCTTAACAACATCAAAGCAGAGCTACCGGAATGGCTTCCAAAGAAGCCATTAGTATTGAAAACCATTGCATCATTAAATCAAACAGAGTTGGAGGATATTTTCATATCGTCAAATAATAATGAAATCGAATTCTGGTTTAAGTTTATCGATGCAATGTGCGAAAGAGACTCTAAAATTCACGCAATTCTGGATCCAGAAGTTGTCAAACAAGTTTTAATTAAACTTTCAAACATTACTCGATATAAACCTCAGAATGTTGGTCCAATAACGGAAGCAGAGATAGTAAATATTTTCCATGAAGTAACTGGTACATACCCAAATGAGCAATCAACTGTAATGCTTCAAAGACTTCCTGGGTTAGGAAGAGTTAGTACCGAAACAAGTGATCGCAATTTTATTGACGGATTTATACTAGATGGTCTGAGAGCACTTGATTTATCACAAAGCATACAGTCCAATGATAAGAATATTTCTAATTTTAGATGGATCAATCCCCTTCAACATTTAGGCACATCTGTTTTAGCTCACGACATTTATAAACAAAAAAACTTTAATATTTATATAAGTTATGTTAAACAATCAATTCATCGTAACAGCGAAAACAAAATTGCTATATCTGATATTATTTCAGCAATAAGTAAAACAAATATTGAGAAAGTTGATTATGAGGGTATCACACTTCTTGAACCTCATTTTGGCGAAATCTCTTTTGAGAAAAATAACTTTAAAAATATATATTTTGTTGATGGTATTTTTGAATCTATTACTCTTGGAAAAATAGACCCCGAAAATATAACTATAAAAAGATGTAACATCGTGAAATTAAAGGGCGTATCTTCAACAACGGGGAGACCTGATTGGATAGATGGTTCCAATGAAATAAATTCATACGAACCTAGGAGTACGCTTGCAGCTATCAAAAAAACAGGGTTATCAAACGCACAAAAAATTTTAGTATCTATACTAATTAAAGTTTATAAGCAACATGGAAATGGTCGTCTCGAACGTACTCTAAATAAAGGGTTGACTCAAGTTGATAAGAAAATACTTAAGGAAGTAATTCACTACCTTGTTAAAAATAACCATTTATTAACAAGTAAAGATAGTGGAGAAGGAGAAATAATTTATAAACCTGTAAGAAAGTTACAAACTAGAATTGAGAAAATTCTTGAGGAACTTGATCGCTCAAGTGATGAAATCTGGAAATCCGTGAGTGCTTTTGATGAAGCCAATTAATTAGGCATTGTTGCATAAATAAAAATTTGGTTACCGCCACCCGCTAATCACCCAATTTTAAGCGGCCATAGCCAGTTTTTGTTTGGATGTTACCCCGCCGAGTGCCATATTGGGTTAATAAGCTAAAAGAACAGCTTGTCCTGACATGACCCTATAGCACTTGGTGTCAGGGGCTCACAAACGAAATATCGATTTCAAAGCTGTCGACCATGTTTTCGGTAACATTATGAATGTTAATAGCATATTCCATGATGTAAAATTCATGCTTGGTTGTTATTAGACAATACGATACGGACTATCTAGGTGGTTCAAAACTCCCATAAAAAACCGCCAGAAATGGCGGTTTTTTTGTTTCCGGCTTGACAACAGACATTAGCCAGTCCGTATCGAAATATCTAATGTAAAAGGTTTACATTTACTATTTATAACGGATTGCACCAATAGTGATGACCTTGAATGATGATTGTGCCTACTAATTCACGAAAATCGACTGGCAGCTTATCGTGGGTATGCTGTCATTCGGAAATTAGCGGCGAATGACAGTTGTGGGTCGAAAGCCGCCATTCAAATATAACACTGTTAGTCACCAAGTAAATGCTGCAAAGCGGCTTCGAGCTGACAATCCGCCCCGCAAACAAAGCGCCTTAAATTTTCTTCCACTCAGATTTTCCAAGCGTTTTTTGTGCGATTATTTTTAAGCAATGATTGTGGGTTGCTGTCGCGACTCGTTTAAAGCACGTAGCGAATCCGACCTACCAATCACCATGCCTGCCATGATCTTCAATGAGTTTACCTATCCCTGTCGACTCACTGGTTATTTCAAAAAAGAATACTTCAGGCTTCCCCGCTTTCGATTCAAATCCTTCAACCTCAACTTCAAATTCGGTAGCTTCCTGTATTAAATTATCATCTTCATCATATTCGGCGTTAATCCCATAACAATCACCGTAAACGCCCATAATAAGATTGTCATAAACCGCCAAATAACGATCATCTTCTGACGCATATTCTTTATCAGGCGTCCATGCAGCGAATGGCGTTTGGTGCAGCTTCGCGAAATTTTTAGCTATTTGTATTTTTTGACTGTCGCTGATCATGTTTATCTACGGTTGGTTATTGTGGATTGACTGGCATCATTTACTTGCCTCGAAGCGGAAAATACCGGGCTACGAGACGACTACACAGCTAAACGAAAAAAGGGATTGCGACGAATCACAATCCCTTTTTTACACCCTTAAGCCGCCCTTGTGTCAAGAGCGTCAAACAAGCACGGGTTATTCTACTTCGACTTCTTTCATACTCAATCTGACTCTGCCTTGACGGTCTATTTCAAGTACTTTGACTTTGACCACATCGCCTTCATTCAATCTGTCGCTGACTTTATCAACGCGCTCGTCTGAAATTTGCGAAATATGAACCAAGCCGTCTTTGCCGGGAAGTATCGTAACAAATGCGCCGAAGTCCATTAATCTGACTACTTTGCCTTCGTAAACTTTACCGACTTCAACTTCTGCGGTAATTTCCTCGATCATACGACGCGCTTCTTCACCGGCCGCTTTATCAACTGATGCCACTTTAACAACACCGTCATCGGTCAAATCAACGCTGGCGCCGGTTTGCTCGGTAATGCTGCGGATGGTTGCGCCGCCTTTACCGATAACTTCGCGAATTTTGCTAGGATCGATTTTAAAGGTGATGATACGCGGTGCGAAGTCGGACATTTCTTCACGGGTGGTGGACAACGCTTTATTCATTTCGCCCAGGATGTGCAAGCGACCGTGCTTTGCTTGATCCAGAGCTGACTTCATGATTTCTGCGGTAATGCCATCAATTTTGATGTCCATTTGCAGCGCGGTAATACCGTCCACTGAACCGGCAACTTTAAAGTCCATGTCGCCCAGATGATCTTCATCACCCATGATGTCTGACAATACGGCGAAGCTGTCGCCTTCTTTAATCAGGCCCATCGCGATACCTGCAACCGGTGATTTAATAGGCACACCGGCATCCATTAACGCCAAGCTGCTGCCGCAGACCGAAGCCATTGAGCTTGATCCGTTGGACTCTGTTACTTCCGAGACCACGCGAATGGTGTACGGGAACTCTTCCATGTTGGGTAACACGGCGGCAACGCCACGTTTCGCCAAGCGGCCATGACCGATCTCACGACGTTTTGGTGAACCGACAAAACCGGTTTCGCCAACGCTGTACGGAGGGAAGTTGTAATGCAGCATGAACGGTTCTTTGTATTCACCGGCCAATGCGTCGATGATTTGGGCATCGCGTTGTGTTCCCAGTGTTGCAACAACCAAGGCCTGAGTTTCGCCACGGGTAAATAATGCTGACCCGTGAGTTCTAGGCAATACGCCGGTTCTGACGGTAATCGGTCTGATTTTGTCTAACTCGCGTCCGTCAATACGCTTGCCTTCGTTAAGGATAGCGTTACGAACGATGCTGTATTCCAGATGTTCGATAATGCCGCGTATGTCGCTTTCTGCATACTCGCCATTTGCCACCAGTTTTTCAACCACGGCATTTCTAATTTCTTTCAGTTGTTCTTGTCTAACCAGTTTTTCCGCGACTTGATAAGCGGCTTTAATGCCAGCTTCAACTTCCGCAGTGACCAGTTTTTTAAGTTCGGCATTAACTTCGGGGGCTACCCACTCAACGACGCCTGCACCGGCAGCGGCTGCAAATTCGTTAATGGCGTTAATGGCAACCTGCATTTGCTGGTGACCGAATAACACTGCGCCCAACATCACTTCTTCCGACAGGTTGTCAGCTTCAGACTCAACCATTAATACGGCATGTGCCGTTCCGGCAACCACCAATTCCAGCTGTGATTCCTTTAATGCGGCAGGAGTAGGGTTTAATATATATTCGCCGTCTTTATATCCAACAGTAGCAGCGCCTACCGGGCCGTTAAAAGGTAAACCTGAAACCGCCAAGGCAGCGGAGGCACCCAATAAAGCAGGAATTTCGGGATCAACTTCAGGATTGAGCGATACGACTGTGGCAATGATCTGAACTTCGTTGGTATAGCCCTCAGGGAAAAGAGGACGAATAGGACGGTCAATCAGACGAGACGTTAAAGTCTCTTTTTCACTGGGACGACCTTCTCTCTTAAAAAAGCCGCCTGGTATTTTACCGGCTGCGTAAGCTTTTTCTTGATAGTTCACAGTCAACGGAAAAAAGTCGCCGCCGCTTGCCTGTTTTTTACCGACGACGGTGACCAACAGTGTCGTACCATCTACATCGATCATGACAGCGCCGTCTGCTTGACGTGCTATTTCACCAGTTTCTAATTTAACGAGTCGATCGCCGTACTGAAATTCTTTCCTGATAGGATTCACTATAAGGTTCCTTTGTGTAGAGGTTGTTTAAAAATTGGTTCAATCCATGAAATGTTAAAACAGAAACGGCACAAAAGGGTTGTGCCGTTTCTTTGTTCTATTACTTACGCAATCCGAGACGTTCAATCAAAGTGCGGTAACGGTTTACGTCTTTGTTTTTTAGATAATCCAGCAACTTACGACGCTGGTTAACCATGCGCAACAATCCACGACGCGAATGGTTGTCTTTTTTATGTTCTGCAAAGTGCGGTGTTAAATGCGTGATATGCGCTGTCAATAAAGCGACTTGTACTTCAGGCGAACCTGTGTCGGTTTCTGATTGACGATAGGCCTCAACGACCGCTTTTTTTTGTTCTGCTGTAAATGGCATTTGTAATCCCTATGTAGATTAAAAATTAAAAATAAAGCCGCCGACATGGCGACTCCTTAAGTACACTGTTTCCACGATAGGGTGTAGAAACAGGTGTATTCTTTCGGCTTGAGCATCTAGCTCACGACTGCATGGACAGATATTTGCTCCTCGGCAATTGCTCCTGCATTGCTCTACTACAGGCCATCCATGGCCTTATGCAATATCTGCATTCACCACATCCATGTGGATTACGCAGGAGGTAGAGCACCAACAGTAGGCGCTTTAGGCGACGCAGGAGCAGTTGCCGAAACTGATTCGTTGCTCATATTAAACAACTTCTTAGGCGCTAGTTTACCATCCATTAGCATTTCTCCCAAGCCCAAAAAGACCGCATCATTGTACATGCGTACCGTGCCTTGTCTCCTTTCCGGGCTTGCGCTCGCTCCGTTCGCACTAAGCGGGTCGAAGGGCAAAAAATCGAGCGACTGGCCGTACTTTATGCAAATTGTCTGTTCGTCCGACAACTGCACAGCGGGCAGAGCTTCCAGCGGTTTATCGACATTAATCAGGCATTGAAACAAGCTTTGCTGATCCATTTCCGTTAATTGCTCGATGGTTCTGGCGTTTTCAATGTTGAATTGACCCGCTTCCAGTCGGCGTAATTCCTTTACCGTCCCGCCGCAGCCCAAAGTGTGCCCGATGTCTTCCGCCAGCGAGCGGATATAAGTGCCTTTTGAGCAAAATACGTCCAGCGTCAACTGATCCGGTTGCTCAGCCAGAGCTTGGGAATCGGTCAGCAACTTCAATTCAAATAGGGTGATACGCCTGGCCTTGCGCTCAACCGTTTTACCTTCCCGCGCCAATTCATACAGCTTTTTACCGTTATGCTTTAAAGCCGAATACATGGGGGGAACTTGATCGATTTCGCCGGTAAATTTTTCCAGACAGGCCTGTATGTCGTCGATGGATAGCTCCGGCACCGGCTTGGTCTCTATAACCGCACCTTCTCGATCGCCGGTATCGGTCATGACTCCGAGTTGAATAACAACTTGATACCGTTTATTGTCATCGAGCATCAACGCCGACACTTTGGTCGCTTCCCCAAAACAAAGCGGCAACAAACCGGTAGCCAGCGGATCAAGACTGCCGGTGTGCCCCGCTTTATTGGCGTTAAACAAGCGCCTGACTTCCTGCAAGGCTTTGTTTGAAGAAACGCCCAGGCGCTTATCTAGCAGCAATATGCCGTGAATATTGCACCCGGACTTGCGTTTACTCATCTGAACTAACCTTCGTCGCGCTTATCCAAACCACTCAACAGTTCCGATACCCGCATGCCGGTATCAAACGAGTCATCGTAATAAAAACGCAAATCCGAGATGTGCCGCAAACGCATCCTTTTGGCTAATTGATGCCGAATAACCGGCGACATTTCGTTAAGCAATTTAACATTGGCTTTTTTGCCTTGCTCATCAACATTTAATACCGTGACGTACACTTTTGCAACGGCGAGATCTTTAGTGACTACAACTTCATTGATAGTAATAAATCCCAGCCTGGAGTCATCAATATCACGCTGCAAAACCAAAGAAAGCTCTTTTTGCATCTGCGATGAAACGCGGGCATTACGACCGAATTCTCTTGCCATAAGGTTTATAGTTCCCGCTTAACTTCTATGCGTTCAAACACTTCGATCTGATCGCCGGGTTGTACATCGTTGTAATTTTTCACGCCGATACCGCATTCCATACCCATTTTGACTTCGGCCGCATCATCTTTAAAGCGACGCAAAGATTCCAACTGCCCTTCATAAATCACCACGTTATTACGCAGAACCCGTATAGGCAGATTTCTCTTCACATAACCGTCAATGACCATACAACCGGCGACCGCACCGAATTTCGGCGATTTAAATACATCGCGCACTTCGGCAAGACCGACAATCTGCTCTCTGATTTCAGGCGCCAACATGCCGCTGATGGCTTTTTTAACCTCATCAATCGCTTCATAAATGATGCTGTAGTAATGCAGGTCGATGCCCTTTTCTTCAATCAGTCTTCGCGCAGCTGCGTCAGCCCGGACATTAAAGCCCATCAGAATCGCACCGGAAGCCAATGCCAAATTCGCATCGCCTTCATTAATGCCGCCGACACCGCCAAAAACGACTTTAACTTCGACTTCGTCGTTCGACAATCCGACCAAGGAGCTGCGCAATGCTTCCAAACTGCCCTGAACATCGGTTTTAAGCACCAGATTGACGCAGGCGATTTCACCGGTCGTCATTCTGGAGAATACTTCGTCCAGCTTGGAGGCTTGTTGCACGGCATGTCGGGACAGTTTCTTGCGGTCTTCACGATGCTTGGCCAAGTCTTTGGCAATACGTTCGTTTTGTACTACCAGAAATTCATCACCGGCATTCGGTGTGCCCGAAAGCCCTAGAATCTCAACCGGTGCACAAGGCCCGGCTTCTTTGATGGCTACGCCGTTCTCGTTAAACATGGCTCGAACCCGACCGTATTCATGGCCGCACAGCACCATTTGGCCGCTTTCCAGAGTACCTTTTTGAATCAGCACCGTTGCCACAACACCACGACCTTTATCGAGTCTTGACTCAATAACGATGCCTGATGCAGCGCCTTCAACAGGCGCTTTCAATTCAAGAATTTCAGTCTGTACAATCAACGCTTCGATTAATTCATCGATACCTTCACCGGTTTTTGCAGAGATCTTGAGGAACTGCACATCGCCGCCCCACTCTTCCGCAAGCACGTTGATGGTAGACAACTCTTGCATCACTTTGTCGGGATTGGCGTCGGGCTTGTCAATCTTATTCATCGCCACAATAATCGGCACATTGGCCGCTCGGGCATGCTCAACCGCTTCCCGGGTTTGCGGCATAACGCCGTCATCCGCCGCAACAACGACAATGACCACATCGGTAACGTCCGCGCCTCTGGCACGCATGGCGGTAAATGCCGCGTGTCCCGGTGTATCTAAAAAGGTTACCGATCCGTGATCCGTTTTTACCTGATAGGCGCCGATATGCTGAGTAATACCGCCCGCTTCACCGGCGGCAACGCGCGTTTTACGAATATAATCCAGCAGCGAGGTTTTACCGTGATCGACATGACCCATGATGGTAACAATCGGCGCTCGCGGCAGTTCGACGCGATTATCTTCTTCTTGCGCCTCAGCCAGCATTTCCTGCTCAAGATCGTCATCACTCTGCATAATCGCTTTGTGACCCATTTCCTCAACCAAAATTGCCGCTGTTTCCTGATCTATACTTTGATTAATAGTCGCCATAATGCCGAGCTTCATCAGATGCTTGATCACCATGGCAGCCTTAACGCTCATCTTTTGCGCGAGATCGGACACAATAATCATTTCCGGTATGGTGACCTCTTTTACGATAGGTTCAACCGGCATTTCAAATTGATGTTTGCCTTCAGCCTTTACACTGACGCGTTCAGTCTTCTTGCCTTTTTTCTTGGTTTTTTTGGTGTCCCTACCGCCCGCTCCGGCACGCGATCCTTCTTCCTGTTTTTTTCTATGCAAAATTTCTTGTTTGGCCGATGCTTGCTGCCTTACTTTGTCAGCATTTCTTTTGATGGACTCTTCCAGTCGAAGATCTTTTTCCTGCTGTTTTTTTCTGGCTTCTGTCGCTTCTTTGGCTTTAACCGACTGTTCATGGTCGATTTTACTTTCTTCCTGAACCGGCACGGCTTCAACCTCTTCTTCGACTGCCGGAGATGGCACTTCAGGCACGATAGCCACTTCAGCCGCAACGGGTTCGACGGCAGCCTTAACTTCCGGTTCAATTACACCTTCTGCCTTTTGTTCCAAGACGACTTCTTTTGCCTTTACCGGTTCTTCAACGGGAGGAAGATTTTCGGCTTGCTTTGCAATCTGCTCTTCGAGAGCATGCTTGGCCAATTCCGAATTTTTTTGTTCGTCAGAATCTGCTACTTCACTGCGTTTTATATAAGTTTTCTGTTTGCGAACTTCAACGCTGATGGTTTTGGTAGTACTGCCTGGTACGCTTGCCTGCTTAAGCTCGCTCACAGTTCTGCGCTTTAAAGTCACCCGTTTCAATGAACCTTCGGCCGCGCCTTCATCCTTGCCGTGGCGTTTGCGCAAATGCGCAAGCAGCTGCATTTTTTCGTCTTCATTAATAACATCATCAGGGGCACTCGCAGACAAGCCTGCTTCTTTCAACTGCTCTAATAATCGTTCCAGAGGAATTTTTACCACCTCTGCTAATTGCCGTACCGTTTTATTACTCATTTCATACCCCTTACCTACTCGCCTGTTCCTCAGCAAACCAAGGCTCACGCGCCTTCATAATCAATTTTGCCGCCCGATCTTCGTTTATTCCCGGAAAATTCAACAAATCATCTACCGATTGTTCTGCCAAATCATCCATCGTAATAATGCCTTGGCTTGCCATATCATAAGCCAAATCCCTGTCCATGCCTTCCATTTCCAGCAAATCCTGTGCAGGTTCGGCCGTTTCTATTTTTTCTTCAGCGGCAATAGCGCTGATCAGTAAGGCGTCTTTAGCACGACTTCTAAGCGCATTAACCAGCTCTTCATCAAAGCCTTCAATTTCCAGCATTTCACTGACCGGAACATAGGCGATTTCTTCAACCGTATTAAAGCCCTCTTCAACCAGAATCAAGGCGATGTCTTCATCGATATCCAGTTGATCGATAAACATTTGTTTTATCTTGTCAGCCTCGGCTTCACTGTTTTGTTCGGCTTTGGAAGCATCGATAACATTCAACTCCCAACCCGTTAATTGCGTTGCAAGACGCACATTTTGCCCGCCACGGCCTATAGCCTGAGACAAATTGTCTGAACTTACCGCCAAATCCATACTGTGCTTATCTTCATCGACAACGATGGACTGGATTTCAGCCGGCGACATCGCATTAATCACGAACTGGGCATCGCTTGGATTCCAAAGGATAATATCAACGCGCTCTCCAGCCAGTTCATTTGAAACCGACTGCACTCTTGATCCTCTCATGCCAACGCAAGCGCCGACCGGGTCCAATCTGGGATCATTGCCTTTGACGGCAATCTTGGCCCTGGAACCGGGATCACGCGCCGCGCCCATCACTTCAATCAAACCTTCGCCCACTTCAGGCACTTCAAGACGAAACAATGCAATCAGCAATTCCGGTGCGGTTCGACTGACAAACAACTGAGGACCGCGAGGCTCTGAACGTACATCCTTCAAATAACCCCTGATTCTATCGCCAATGCGAATAGCTTCACGGGGAATCATGTCTTCTTTGGCGATATAAGCTTCGACATGCCCACCCAAGTCCAGGTAAACACTGCCCTTTTCAATGCGTTTTACGATACCGGTAATCAGCTCGCCCACACGACTCTGATAGGCGTCAACAATTTTCTTGCGCTCAGCTTCCCTGACTTTATGAATAATAACCTGCTTGGCAGTCTGTGCAGCGATACGGCCGAAATCGACAGATTCAATTTCCTCTTCCACCAAATCACCGATCTGGACATCCGGATTATCAAACCTTGCAACTTCCAGCAGCACTTGCGTTTCCGGAAATTCTACATCGCCGTCAATTTGACTATTGGCATCAACCACTTCCCAAACTCTATAAGTAACATAGTCGCCGGTTTTTCTGTTAATGCTGACACGGGCTTTGATTTGATTCGCGTGACGCTTGATTGTAGCCGCTTCTAATGCTGATTCTATGGCCTGGAAAACAATCTCTTTTTCAATATCTTTTTCATTAGAAAAAACATCCACCACCAACAAAATTTCTTTATTTGCCACTGCGCCCCCCTTTTTCAATTAAATACTCAGGAACCAAACGCGCTTTGCTCATCGCGATAAATGGAACCTCAAAAACCTGTTCGCCATCCTTTAGCGTAATAATATCGTCTTCAACTTTTTCAATCAGGCCTGTAATTTTTCTACGGCCATCTATGGCTTTAAATAAATGAACCAACACCGTACTGCCAATATACCGCTCGAACTGGCTCACTTTAAAAAAAGGCCTGTCTTCGCCCGGCGAAGAAATTTCCAAATGATAGTTGCCTAATATGGGATCTTCTACATCCATAACGCCACTGATTTGATGACTGACTTTAGTGCAGTCTTCAACCAAAATCCCGTTATCACTATCAATATAGATTCTTAACAGACCATGTTTAGGATGAGGATTATATTCAATGCCTACGCATTCATAACCTAAACCTTCAACAATTGGCTCAATTAGATTAACCAAGTGCTCAGGAGCCTGTTTCATCTTTTCCTCACTTACTTTCGCACAAAAAAAAAGAGCCGAAGGCTCTTCCATTAACAATCAACTGTGAGCTTCCAAATCACCAAAGCCCAGAAAACAAAAAACCCCAAAATGGGGTTCTCGGCTACCGCTCCCTGCGGCGCTCTAACTCCTGCATCCATGCAGTTTTATATGGTAGCGGGGGCAGGATTTGAACCTACGACCTTCGGGTTATGAGCCCGACGAGCTACCAAGCTGCTCCACCCCGCGATTGATTTGTGTATTATAGGGCATTTTCAGCATTTAGCAACCTATTTATATCTTTAGTCTGAATAACTGACTTATTGAGCCCCAAGCACTGCATTTTATCAAGCGCATAATCCTCCAAGGCATCAATAATTTTCGTATTTTTATTTTCGTCGCGACTCAGCTCTGCCAATCGACTGAAATAATCATCGAGCACAATGCCGCCACCCGCCTGGCGACCTGTTAACCGGTTAACACAAAACTCATTCCACCTTCGCAGCTCATCAGTATTCAGCGTTTCAGGATAATTTCTGGCACGGTATCTGAACAACATTTCCGACAATCGGCTATCAGTAAATTTAAATACAGACTTTGTTAATTGTTCGGGCTGCATCGACCTGATTTTGATCATTTGCTTTTTATCGTTTTCAGAAAAAAAACCGCCGCTGTATATTTCCAGATCAGGATCAGAGTCCTGTACAACATAAGCTTGACCGCTAAAAACCGCTGCCAAATTTTCAGACAAGCCGACGGCGGCTTTAATCTTGTCGATATTGGCATGACATAGCGCCAGGTCGATTTCCAGCCGTTGCGCATCTTCCGGCCTGATAACTGACACGGGCGCTAAAACAGGACATTTATTAATATGTACGGTTTTTAACGGGATTCTTGCCACACCTTCCGGCAAGTCCGCAGTTGCCGTAAAGATTCTTTGCTGAATTTCTTCCACTGCCAGGCCAAGCATCGGCTCAGGATCAACGGATAGATCGTAGACAATGATGCCGTTGGCATTGGTCGGATGCTTGCAAATCGGTAGCACGACGGCTAGACAATTTTTAACGGCGGGATATTTACCTGAAACATGAACCACGGGCTTAAAACTGCCTAACTGAAGCAAATTAAGCGCTTCGCCCTTAACCCGGTGCCGCAACAGAAACTGATAAAGCTTGGGCTGAGCCTGTTTGACCAGCTTGGTGATTGCCAAGGTAGCATAGACATCCGAAAGCGCATCATGCGCCGCTTCATGGGCTATGTTATTGACACGGGTGAGCTGATCCAGCCTGAAACTGGGACCGCCTTCCTCATTAACAGGCCAGACGATACCATCAGGACGCAATGCCCTGGTCGCCCTGACTACATCAATCAAATCCCAACGGGAATTGCCGTTTTGCCATTCCCTTGCATAAGGGTCATAAAAATTACGGTAAAGGCAATTACGGGTGACCTCATCATCAAAACGAAGACTGTTATAGCCGAGGGTGCAGGTGTTGGGCTGAGCTAATTGCTCATGAATCAAACGAATAAACTCGGCTTCGCAAACACCTTTTTGTTCGGCAAGTTGCGGCGTAATTCCGGTAATTAAACAGGCTTCGGGATGAGGAAGACAATCTTCCGCAGGCTTGCAGTAAACAACCAAAGGATCGTCTACGACATTAAAATCAAAATCAGTACGAATCCCGGCAAATTGAACGGGCTTATCTCTTTGAGGATCCGTACCGAATGTTTCGTAATCATGCCAATAAAAGGTTTGTGTTCCACTCATTATTTTTGACGAACATAGCTACTGAAAATGCCGCAAGAGTCGCTACGACAATGGGTTCGGCTCACAAAGAAACCTTAATGAATTGAAGCCAGAGCCCTTAAGACATCCGTGCGACTAACAATTCCAACCAAATCATTATCCAGAAAAACCGGAAAACTTCTGACTGAAGTTTGCTGGAACTTCTCCGCCAAATCTACAATACTGGATTCGGCATCCACGCTAATGGTTTCTTTAGTCATATAATCGCCAACTTTTCCACCCATACTTTGGTTATAGGCTGCTTCCAAAACAATATTCATAACATCCTTTTCAGAAAACATACCCAGCAATCGACCTATTTGATCAACAACCGGGGCACTGGTGATTTTATGATCCAGCAATTTCTTTACGGCATCAATCACATCGGTATCCTTGGCAAGCGTAACCAATCTTTTCGACATATAATCTGCAACAGTAATTTTCGCCAACATGATGAACTCCTGATTGTTGTTTATATTGTAAAAAGTTATAAATCGATTAACTTTTAGCGTCACCCAATGATCGAAGCCATAAATGTTAAGTACATTAAAGTTAATCTACTATCCTTGATTCAAATGAGCTTCGGCTTCCATTTTCTTTCTTTTATCACATTTTTCCACGCAAACACAATCCGCGTTGTTCGCAGCGCCGCCACACGATCCTTTGATGGCGCGCCTGCCAAAAATAACACCTATCGCCATAATGGCAATAACAAAAGCCATAAAAACAAAAGTCACTAAAAAGTAAGTCATGATATCGCCTCGTAAAGTTTGTAAAGGCCCATAATAAAAAACGAGGAGTGGGACTAGCCGCACTCCTCGTGTAGGTTGGGTTACGACTGCATGGATGCAGAAGGTAGAGCAATGCAGGAGCTATTGCCGAGCCTTTAGCGCAACCCAGCAATCGAAGCCATAAATATTAGGTTACCTAAAGACTAGCTTTAGGCGACCCAAGCTACGATTATCATCCGCCAAAATCATCCAGCAAGATATTTTCCGGTTCTACGCCATTATCCAGCAGCATCTTGATCACCGCTGAGTTCATCATCGGCGGCCCGCACATGTAAAACTCGCAATCTTCCGGAGCCGGATGGTTCTTAAGGTATTCCTCAAAAAGAACATTATGAATAAAGCCGGTATAGCCTGTCCAGTTATCTTCCGGTAACGGATCGGACAGCGCAACATGCCATTCAAAATTATCGTTTTCCTTGGCCAGCATATCGAAATCTTCTACATAGAACATTTCGCGTTTGCTACGGGCACCATACCAGAAAGTCATTTTACGCTTGGATTTCAGCCTGCGTAATTGATCGAAGATATGCGAACGCATCGGCGCCATACCTGCACCACCACCGACAAAGACCATTTCCGCATTAGTCTCTTTAGCGTAGAACTCGCCATAAGGTCCGGAAATAATACATTTATCGCCGGGCTTCAAGTTAAAGATATACGAAGACATGATGCCGGGCGGTACGCTATCTGGCGCACCGGGAGGCGGTGTCGCGATACGAACGTTCAGCATGATTTCTTTTTCTTCAGGATAACTTGCCATCGAATAAGCGCGCAACGCAGGCTCTTTTACGTCAGAAACATAGCGCCACAAATTGAACTTATCCCAATCATCGCGGAATCTTTCTTCGATATTGAAATCACTGTATTTGGCAACATATGAAGGACATTCAATCTGAATGTATCCACCCGCCCGATAATTAATTTCCTCGCCTGTCGGTAACTCCAGCACCAGCTCCTTAATGAAAGTGGCAACATTATGGTTTGATTTAACCGTACATTCCCATTTTTTAACACCAAACACGTCGTCTTCGACTTCAATGTTCATGTCATGTTTAATGGATACCTGACAAGAAAGACGCTCGCCGTGAGCCGCTTCCCGCTTACTGATATGACTTAATTCAGTAGGTAAAATTTCTCCACCACCTGAATGTACTTTTACCTTGCATTGTCCGCAAGTACCGCCACCACCACAAGCCGATGAAACAAACAAACCGTTATCAGCCAAAGCGGTTAATAATTTTGAACCTACCGGCACATGAATTTTCTTTTCATTATTGATGAGAATTTCTACATCCCCTTCAGCGACCAGTTTGCTTTTAGCGCCGATAATAACGAATACCAGTGCAATCACAAAAGCCGTGAAAATAATAATCCCTAATAGAATTTCCAGCATTACGCTACCTTCTTAAAGTTGGATTCCAGAGAAAGCCATGAAGCCAAGCGACATCAGACCCGCAGTAATAAAAGTAATGCCCAGACCTTGCAAACCGGCGGGAATATCACTGTATTTAAGCTTTTCGCGTACGCCCGCCATAACGGTTATAGCCAGTGCCCAACCCAGACCACTGCCCACACCGTAAGTGACGCTTTCGCCGAAATTATAGTCTCGTTCAATCATAAACAAACTGCCACCGAGAATCGCACAGTTTACGGTGATTAAAGGAAGAAATACGCCTAAAGCGTGATACAACGCAGGAAAGAATTTATCCAAAATCATTTCAAGAATTTGTACCAATGCTGCAATCATACCGATACAGCTTAATAACGCTAAAAAGCTTAAATCAACGCCCGTTATCCCCATCCAGGATAAAGCGTCTTCCTTTAATAACGCATGGTAAACAATATTATTGGCCGGTACAGTGATAGCTTGCACCACCATGACCGCAACGCCTAAACCCATTGCTGTAGAGATTTTCTTGGAAACCGCAATAAAGGTACACATGCCCAAAAAGAAGGACAGTGCGAGGTTTTCAATAAAGACAGCCTTAACAAATAAACTAATATAAGCTTCCATTAGTGATGCCCTCCTTCACCATGAGAAATCGACATAATCTTGAATTCCACCTTTTCAGCTTGCTCCGGCTTCCATTGACGGACAGACCAGATAATCAAACCGATAATAAAGAAGGCGCTGGGTGGCAGTAACATCAAGCCATTAGGATCATACCAGCCGCCATCCTTGGTTAGCTTGAAGACTTCGATGCCCAATAATTTACCGGAACCCAAAGTCTCTCTAAAAAATGCCACGATAATCAGTATCAAGCTATAGCCCAAACCATTACCGATACCGTCCATGAAACTTTCCAAAGGCGGATTTTTCATCGCATAACCCTCAGCACGCCCCATAACGATACAGTTGGTAATAATCAGCCCCACGAATACCGACAATTGCTTACTGACATCATAAGCAAAGGCTTTTAATAACTGATCAACCACGATAACTAATGATGCAATAATGGTCATTTGCACAATAATCCGAATACTGCTTGGAATATGGTTTCTGATCGCACTGATTGCCGCACTGGAAAACGCCGTCACCAAAGTCAACGCCAACGCCATAATCAACGATGTCGACATTTGGGAAGTAACCGCCAAGGCCGAACAAATACCCAAAACCTGCAAAGTAATGGGATTATCATTGACCAATGGAGTAATTAGTACCTTTTTTGTTTCATCATTTAATAACACTGCACTCATGATTTGACTCCTTTAACCGTTCTTACTTTAGCTAAATACGGGGCAAAACCTTCGTTGCTCATCCAGTATCTGACCAGATTAGTTACACCGGTACTGGTTAATGACGCGCCCGCCAGACCATCGACCTGATATTGAGAACCCGGCTTGGTGTTATCAACCACACCTTTAATCAGGCTCAATGCAGGCTCACCCATTTCAGCGCTCTCGATCAGGCCTTTTTCTGCCGAAGGCTGATCAGTTTCCGCATAGACTTTTTTGCCTTTCCATAGCTCACGCCATTTGGGATTGACGACTTCGCCGCCCAGTCCCGGCGTTTCCTGCTGATCATAAAAATTGATACTTTGTACGGTCTGCCCGTCAGCGTCTAATGACAAAAAGCCATATAACGTAGACCATAATCCATAACCGTTTACCGGCAGAATAATCGACTTGATCGCACCGGACTCTTTGACTAAAAAGACTTTAGCGAATTTAGCCTTTACCCTGATGTGAGCAATATCTTTATCCTTCGGAATAGCGACACTTAAAGCGGGATCTTTTGCCGCTTTACGTTGATCGTATTCAGCGGCGTTCATATCCTCGACATAGTCGCCTGTTTCCAGATTGACGATTTTAGCTTCAATTTTTTCTGCAAACGCCGAGTCAATATCGCTGCCTTCCTGAAGCAAACCCGCCACATCAAGAATATTCTTTTTCATGTCCAGTTCTTTGTTGTGGACTTGAAGAGACTTTAAGGCGACCGCAGAAAATGAAACCAGAACCGCACAAACCAAACAAAGTGCAACCGCAATAGCGATAGTCTTTTCCAAACTATCATTGCCCAAGGCAAGAACTTTATCTTTGTAGACTTTGAATTTTTGGTAATGCTCGCATTTATCCAACGCGACGCAAATCTTATCTTGATAGATTTTTAATTGTTCGCATTTAAGCATGACGTTTCATCCTTCTTCTGATATTGGCCTGAATGACAAAATAATCAATCGTAGGCGCGAACATGTTGGAAAATAGAATTGCCAGCATAATACCTTCCGGGAATGCCGGATTAACAACCCTGATCAATACCGTCATACCTCCGACTAAAGCCCCGAATACCCAACGACCGGTATTGGTCATTGCCGCGCTCACAGGATCGGTCGCCATATAAACCATGCCGAAAGCAAATCCACCCAGCGTCAAATGCCAGTACCAAGGCATCGCAAACATGTGGTTGGTGTCGCTGCCTATGATGTTGAATATCAACGAGGTCACTACCATGCCTGCAAATACGCCGCCCATGATGCGGTACGATGCCACTTTGGTGTACAACAGGAAGGCAGCGCCAATTAAAATAGCCAGCGTTGACGTTTCGCCAAGACAGCCCGGCTCAAAACCAAAGAAGGTTTGCGTCCAACTGTAATTGGCCGAGTAAATCGCTTCAAGACCGCCATTTGCCGCCAAACCTAAAGGCGTAGCCGCCGTATAGCCATCAACCGCAACCCAGACGGAATCGCCTGAAATAGAAGCCGGATAAGCGAAATATAAAAACGCCCGTCCGGTCAACGCAGGATTCAGGAAGTTTTTACCGGTACCGCCGAATACTTCCTTGCCGATAACGATACCGAAAGAAATACCCAGAGCCACCTGCCATAAAGGCATATCAGGCGGCATGATCAATGTGTACAACATTGAAGACACCAAAAAGCCTTCATTCACTTCATGACCGCGAACCGTTGCGAACAACACTTCCCACACGCCGCCGACAGCCAGCGTAACGATATAAATAGGCAGAAAGTACAACGCGCCGTGAACCATATTGGAAAACGGGTTCATCGTACTGTAGCCGAAGATCATCATCGGGATGCGACGCCAATCCTGAGCTTGCTCCAGACCCATCGCTTGCATGGCTAAATTGGCTTGATAACCGGTGTTATACAGAGCCATCAAGATGCAAAAAAATGTAGCAATGACCACAAAAGTCATGGTTCGTTTCAGGTCGTTACCATCACGAACATGCGTGGTGCCGCGTGTTACATCAGCCGGTGTATAGATGAAAGTATCCACCATCTCATAGAGACCGTAATACTTTTCGAACCGCCCACCTTTGGTAAAGTGCGGTTCTACGCTATCTAAAATATCTCTAGGCGACATTATCCTTCCTTCTCAATTTTAGTTAAATTCGCTCTCAGAACAGGACCGAAGTCATGTTTACCGGGATCCACAAACGTAAATAAGGACACATCTTCCTCATCAAGTTCCAAACAGCCTAATAATTGGGCCTGATCCGAATCGCCGACCACCAACGCTTTTAGCAGCGGTGTAGGCAAAATATCCAGCGGCATCACGGCTTCATAAACGCCGACCGGCACAATCGCCCGGTTGCTGCCGTTTTTATCGGTTGTTAATGGGAACTTGCGATTCAGCTTACGGTCAACGCTTGAGGTATAAACATTGAGTGCTGAATATTTGTTTTTACCCGGAACAATCCATCCGAATAACTCGCGCGCGCGACCTTCTTGCAAGACTGAAACTTGATTGCTGTAACAGCCCAAAAAGGCTGCCCAATCTGCCGCAAGATGTCCGTACAACACAGAACCTGAAATCACCCGGTTTTCGACTTCTTCCAATTGACCGACAACCAGATCATCGGTGTTGGCGCCGACACGGGTACGAATCAATCTTGGTTTTTTAACAGTAGGCCCAGCCAACGAAACAACGCGTTCGACATTGATTTTACCGGTGGTAAATAATGCACCGATGGCCATTACCGCTTGATAATCCAGATGCCAGACGAATTTATCGATGCTGACCGGATCAATCAAATGAATATGGGTGCTTGGCAGTCCCGCAGGATGAGGACCGGAAAACTCGGCGACAGTTACAGGCGCATTGCCGGTTGCAACATCAGCGCCGGTCGCCTTACAAACGTAAGTTTTGCCTTCCGTCAGTTTGGCAATAACCGCCAAACCGTTTGCAAAATCATCGCCACGCTCTTTAATGATAACCGCAGGATTTGCCGCTAACGGGCTGGTGTCGATTGCAGTCACAAAAATAGAACGGGGTTTGCTGTCGACAGCAGGAATTTTGCCGTAAGGACGTGTGCGTAGCGTCGCCCACAAGCCGGACGCCAACAGGTTTTCTTTAACCTGTTCGGCCGACAAATCATTTAATTCGGAAGCTTTGTATTTTGCAAATGACTCCTGCGCCGTTCCTTTCAGTTCGATCACAACAGACTGCAACACCCGCTTTGCGCCACGATTAATAGATTGAACCACACCCGCGCCGGGTGAAGTAAAATTGACACCAGGATTCTTCTTGTCGGTAAAGAGAATT
The DNA here is from genome assembly GCF_000190755.2 of Methylobacter tundripaludum SV96. Lineage (GTDB taxonomy): Bacteria > Pseudomonadota > Gammaproteobacteria > Methylococcales > Methylomonadaceae > Methylobacter_A > Methylobacter_A tundripaludum. The sequence goes on from NZ_JH109153.1 coordinate 1,352,536, forward strand.
TGGCCCAATTTGACCGTATCACCTTCACTGACCATCATGGTAGGCTTCATGCCTACATAATCCATTCCCAGAACAGCAACGGATTTAACCTTATTGCCATCCTCAATAACTTGTTCGGGCTCTCCGGTAATCGGTAGATCCAAACCTTTTTTAATAATAAATTGCATAGTTAATAGCCTGCTCTCCAATCAAGTTGCGGCGAAACCATCCTTTTATTTCAAGTACAAATAAAACAAGAGGCGCATTAAGACGTAAAACGATGGCATTAAACCACAAAAGCGAGGCATTCTCAACAGCGACAAGGCTTACCGAGAGCCTTTTAACAACTGCAAAACGCAGACTCCGGTCACTTCCGCTTACCCAGCCATCCCCAGGTTCCGCAAACCGGGGTCGGCCATTAATAAAGATGACGGTAATAATAGGCTATCAATTGACTGATTTTTTTAATGCCTGCTCACGGTGAAACCGAATAATCAGTATTTTGGCATTCACTCCAAAAACAGACGCGACTAACGCATAGTTGAATGCATCACGGGAAAATGCATTGACTTTACTCCGATAAAACACTATTAAATTCAGATAATTCACCTATCCGCAGCAACGCCGCGCGAACAGAGCATCCCGCAATGACCCAGACTAAAACCCAATCGACCTCATCGACTTCCCCTGGAAACCAGTCTCGACAAAACGGCGGCTTTCCCATTGTCGGCTTAGGCGCTTCCGCCGGGGGCTTGGAGGCCTTCGAGCAATTCTTTCGCCATATCCCCCCTGATAGCGGCATGGCCTTCGTTCTGGTCTCGCATCTCGACCCCAGCCATGCCAGCATCCTCACCGAAATCCTGCAACGCACCACGTCCATGCCGGTGGCGGAGGCGCAAGACCAAATGCGAGTTATGCCTAACCGCGTCTATGTAATCCCCCCCAACCGCGACATGACCATTTTCCACGGCGCCTTGCAACTCAGCATACCGGCAGAGCCGCACGGCCAGCGTATGCCTATCGATTTATTCCTGCGCTCACTGGCTGAAGATCGGGCCGAAAAATCCATCGGCATTATTCTCTCCGGCACCGGCACCGATGGTACTTTGGGATTACGCGCCATCCTCGGCGCCGGCGGCGTCACACTGGCACAGGAACCGACTACCGCAAAATTCGACGGCATGCCGGTCAGCGCCATTCAGGCTGGCTATGTCACCCATATTTTGCCTGCGGAGAAAATGCCGGAAGTACTGCTATCCGGCATACTCGCCCTGGCCCGCCAGCCCCTCCCCTCACCCCCGATTGCATCAAGCGGCATCAATCACATCCTGATGCAGTTACGCACCTGCACCGGCCACGATTTCTCACTCTATAAGAAAAGCACCATCACCCGCCGCATTCAGCGACGCATGTCGCAGAACGGTATTGAGGACACCGAAACCTATGCCCGCTATCTCAGGGAACATCCGGCCGAGATAGCGTCGCTGTTCAAAGAACTGCTGATCAATGTCACCAGTTTCTTTCGCGACCCGGAAGCTTTCGTTGCGCTAAAGCAGGATATCCTGCCCGCAGTGCTGGCGGACAAACCGGAAGACTACGTTTTCCGCGTCTGGGTGGCAGGTTGCGCCACAGGAGAGGAGGCCTATTCCATTGCCATCGTGTTACGTGAACTCATGGATAAAAACCAGTATGAGTTTAAATCGCAAATTTACAGCACCGACCTTGCCGACGACACCATTACCATCGCCCGTGCTGGTCTTTACCCCCCCAACATCGCTCTGGATGTCACGCCTGAGCGATTACGCCGGTTCTTCATCAAGGAAGACGACGGCTATCGGGTGAAAAAAGAAATTCGTGAGATGGTGGTATTCGCCGTTCAGAACGTCGTCAAAGATCCGCCTTTTACCAAACTCGATCTGCTCAGTTGCCGCAATCTGATGATTTATCTGGAACCGGAACTGCAAAACCGCCTCATCCCCGCCTTTCACTACGCACTCAAGCCGGGCGGAGTGCTGTTTCTGTCGCCGTCGGAAGGTATCGGCAACCATACCGAGCTGTTTACGCCACTCAATCGTAAATGGAAGTTCTACCGCGCCACTCCCTCCGCCGCCTCAACCCGCGCCATTTTGACCAGCAACTTGAACTGGACCACAGAACCGGTTCACAAAACGCCGGAGGACATCATGAAATCCGCCAGGGAGAATAACCTGGCCGAACTGACACGGCGTATGCTGCTTCAATTCTACGCCCCCACCTCGGTGATGACGGATCTCAAAGGCAATATCCTCTACGTCTACGGCGAGACCGGCAAATACCTGCGCCCTGCGCCCGGCCATGCCACTCTCAACATGATCGATATGGCTCGGGAAGGCTTGCAACTGGAACTACGTTCAGCCATTTCGGCCGCAAACCAAGGCACACCGACTCTGGACAGGGAACTGCCGGTCAAGACCAACGGCGACGTTCACCCGGTGCATCTTTGCGTACGTCCCTTGTCGAATCCGAATGACCGGCAAAACCTGCTGCTGGTCAGTTTTCAAGATATAGCCCCGCCGACACCGGACAAACCGGCGCGCACCAAGGGCACCTCCAAGCCGAATGAACTGCACCATATTGAGGAACTGGAACGCGAGCTGGCCTACACCAAAGAAAACCTCCTGGCCACTATTGAGGAACAATTTGCATCCAACGAGGAGCTTAAATGCACCAACGAAGAGATGCAATCCACCAATGAAGAACTGCAATCCACCAACGAAGAGCTGGAAACCTCCAAAGAGGAATTACAATCCATCAATGAAGAGTTGGTCACCCTAAACTCCGAACTACAGGCCAAAATTATCCAACTGGCCGACATGCAAAACGACATGAAGAATCTGCTCGACAACATCCATATCGGCACCATATTCCTCGATCAAAGCCTGATCATCCGTCGTTTTACGCGCGATGCTGCACAAATTTATCGACTGGTTGCCTCGGATGTGGGCTGCGCACTGAGCGACATCAAACCTGAACTGGAAGGCGAAGACGACCTGCTGGACGCCGCCCATGCCGTTCTCGATAACCTGGTGCCCATCGAACGCGAAGTAAAAACCTTGAACGGCAACTGGTATCTGGCCCGCGTCCAACCCTACCGGACACTGGAAAACATGATAGACGGCGTGGTGCTGACTTTCACCAACATTACCGAACGCACCCGAGCCATAGCGATGCAGGAAGCGAGACTATTGGCCGAAAGCATCGTCAATACGGTGCGCGAACCGCTGATTGTACTCAGTAACACGTTGAAGGTCGTCACCGCCAGCCGTTCGTTTTATCAAAGCTTTCAAGTGACTCCGGAAGAGACGGTGGGTCGCACGATTTACGAACTGGGGGGCGGTCAATGGAACATCCCCGCTTTACGTAACCTGCTGGAGACGATCCTTCCGCATAACCAGACTTTTGAAGGCTATAGGGTGGAGCATGATTTTCCCACCATCGGTCACCGTATCATGCTGCTCAACGCCCGCAGCATCATCGGCCAGACCGGCGAACCGCAATTGATCCTGCTGGCGATGGATAATGTCACCGACAGGGCATAGCAAAAAAAGGTACGCAAGGCCTGCCATTAAGTTAAGCCAAAAATAGTTATGGTTGAATGTTCAATGTAAACTTAATGACAGTAGCGATGCCAAAACCACCTTAAATAACAGTATGGAGTTTACATGAACAGCAAACCAACCAAACTGGATCGACAACTCAAACCGCGTAGCGGGGTCATGGACCGACGCACCCGCACCCCGACGGAACCATCGCCTCATTCCGTGGAAAAACTACTCCACGAACTACGGGTACACCAGATCGAACTGGAGATGCAAAACGAGGAACTACAGCACGCCCGCGTATCGTTGGAGGCCTCGCATAACCGTTACCTCAATCTTTATGAATTCGCTCCCGTCGGCTACCTTACCCTCACGCCCGAAGGCAAGATTATCGAAATCAACCTTACCGCCGCCGCGCTGCTCGGAGTGGAGCGCAACAACTTGGTAAACCGCCATTTCGCCGGCTTGGTCGTCCCCAAAGACAGCGACCGCTGGCATCGTCTACTCAAAAACATACTGGAGCACGAAGGAGAGCAAAAAAACTTCGAGCTGATGCTAAAACGCGACGATAGCTACATCCATGCCCGGCTGGACTGCCTGCCGGTAATAACTGACGATCAAACTCCCGTGCTGCGCATCACGCTCACCGACATCAGCGAAAGCAAGCGTGCCGAGGAAGAATTACGCATCGCCGCCGTCGCCTTTGAGGCCCAGGAAGGCATCATGATCACCAATGCCGATAAGGTGATGTTGCGGGTCAACCGGGCCTTTACTGACATTACCGGCTACAGCGCCGAAGAGCTCGTCGGCCAAATGCCCCACATGTTCAAATCGGGACGCCACAGCGAGACCTTTTACGCTGAAATGTGGGAATGCATTAATCGCACCGGATCCTGGCAGGGTGAAATTTGGGATCGACGCAAAAGCGGCGACATCTATCCCAAATGGGTAACCATCACCGCAGTGAAGGACAGCGATGGAACCGTCACCCACTATGTCGGCTTGCATACCGATATATCGACACGCAAGGCCTCGGAGGAGGTAATCAAACAACTGGCCTACTACGATCCATTGACCGCATTGCCGAACCGGAGACTGCTGATGGACCGGCTGCAACAAGCACTGGCCGCCAGTGCGCGCAGTAAAAAGTACGGCGCGTTGCTGTTCATTGACCTGGATAATTTCAAGTCCCTTAATGACCATCTGGGACACGATATGGGAGACGTATTATTGCAGCAGGTCGCCCAGCGCCTTATTGACTGTGTGCGAGAGGGCGACACCGTATCCCGCCAGGGCGGTGATGAGTTTATAGTCATGCTGGAAGATCTGAGCGGTAGTACTGAAGAAGCCGCTGCCAAGGCTAAAACCATTGGCGAAAAAATTATTACTTCACTCAACCAGGCCTACCAACTCACCAGCCATGAGTATCGAAACACCCCGAGCATCGGCATCACGCTATTCATCAATCATCAGCATGAAATAAACATGCTCCTGAAACGGGCGGATATCGCCATGTATGGAGCCAAGGCCGCAGGCCGCAACACCTTGCGTTTTTTCGACCAAAATATGCAAGAGGCGGTTACCGCGCGTGCCGCCCTGGAAGCGGACTTACGCTTTGCGCTGACCAAAAACCAGTTCAGGCTCTATTTCCAGCGGCAGGCGCGCCACGACGGACAAACTATCGGCGCCGAAGCGTTGTTGCGCTGGAAACACCCTAAACGCGGCTTTGTCTCGCCGCTTGAATTCATTCCACTGGCTGAAGAAATCGGCTTAATCATACCCATTGGACAATGGGTGCTGGAAACCGCCTGCGCCCAACTTAAACGATGGGAAAGCCATCCACAAACCTGTAATTTGCAACTTGCCGTCAACGTCAGCGCGCATCAATTCCACCAACCCGACTTCACCGAACACGTGTTCGCCATACTGAACAAAACCGCCATCAAAGCGCATCGACTCAAGCTCGAATTCACCGAGAGCCTGGTATTCGACGACATCGACGACACCATTGCCAAAATGCAGGTACTCAAGAAAATCGGTGTGAGCTTCTCTATCGATGATTTCGGCACCGGCTATTCATCGCTGACTTACCTGACGCAACTGCCGTTCGATCAACTGAAAATCGACCAGTCTTTCGTGCGCAACATTGGCGTCAAGTCTACCGATACGGTGATCGTGCAGACCATCATCGGCATGGCAACCAATCTGGGAATGGATATTATTGCCGAGGGCGTGGAAACGGAAGAGCAGCTCGCATTTCTGGAGCTGCACGGCTGCCACATTTACCAGGGTAACCTGATCGGCAAGACCATGCCGCAGGAGGAGTTTGAGCGTTCTTTGGGGATTTGAACAATAATAGGGTAATGCTGTAGTTTGTTGCATTACCCCAGGAGTTAGAATAGTTGTCGCCGATCGGACAGGGTAATTGTCCGCCGAACACCCGCTAATTATTCATTAATCAGGCTTACCATAATTCATCGGTAAGAATTGAAGGCGCTCCCAAGGGAAGCCGTTTAAAATCGCGTAAGATTCCGTGCCAGAAAACAAAGTAGCATATGGATTGGCTTGACCCACAGCCGTATAGGAATATGGATTTTGAACACGTACTGAAATAGACCCTGCTTTATCCCAGATAATAAAGCCATATTTCTGCGCCGCTTTAGCAATAATTTTCCCCACCGGATGCATTTTAAGTGCATCTACATTCACATTGGGGTCAAGCCTGAATCGCAATCCCTCAGGAATACGATTAGGCGAATTATTCGGGTTGTAACCATCCGAGCGATGTGCAGGCCAGGAAAATACTTTCCAGTTTTCTATATCGACCAAACTGATGCCAATCACATGTCTGATTTCACCTTGTTTTAATTCCTCGGCAGTAATTTGGCCGCCCATAAAAGGCAAGCCGGTCGCGGTTGTTCCATAATGCCCCTCAAAAACCCCTGCATTCTTTGATGCATTGGATATCCGGCCACCCCAGCAGGCTTGCCAGCGGCCATTTTCTTTTCGCATCTGCCAAAATTCCCATAAAGTATCTGTTGACGGTTGATATATAGACATCTCAGCGTCTGTTCCTTTTGCAGGTAGGGCATAAGCCGGTACAGGAACAGCTGACCACCGATCAGCTAAGCTTTTATCTTTAAAGTGTTTTTTCTGGCAATCCCATTCTTCTACTGGTGTTGTCGGCGCATCTGAACCAACGTAATAAACAGGACTGGCATAAGACCATGTATTAATATTCACAGTACCGTAATAAGCGGATTTTTGCCTCTGAAACTCAGTGACAAATGCCGCTGAGTTCTCATGCAACTGAACATTCGTGGGGATAGTTTTATACCAAAAACTATCAGGAGAAAAGACTTGTACACTAGGCAGCCCGGTCTCTGCATATGCCTGACTAACAACACCCAACATCAACAAGAACCCAACAACGTGCAGTAGGTTTTTTCTAATCTTCATAGGTACATTTTGGTGTGGCATTACATAAATACATAGCAATTCTCTAATTTTCAAACTGTTGTGCTTTAACATTCATTACTCCTGACCGACTTAAATTTCCGCGAAATGTTTTTGCCCCATGCCATTACTTTTTGCTCATAGTAAAAGGTTGAAATATGCGCGCATAAAAATAAAACAAGAAATAACAGAGGCCTTTTACTATATTTTTCGATGATATCTCCACTACCCAACCATGTTGATTCCAATAGTGGATGAATGACGTAAAGGGCGAATGAGATTGACGCTATATAAAAAAGCCACCTGCTTTCTAGAAGCCTTGCGAATTGCGTATTTTGATTAAGCAGGGTTACACCAACCAATGTAGCGGCAAAATAGGGTCGAAAGTAATTCATAAAACCTGCATCCGGATGGCATGAAATCAAGAGAAGCACCCATAAATAAGCATAGTTAATTTTACTCATCATATTAAAGAGCGTAATGCTCAATTGGCGGTTGTAAATCAAAGCAAGTATGCTGCCCGCTAAAATTTCATCAACCCTAAAGTGGGTGATTACTGAAACATGCTCTAAGTTAAAAATCCTAATCGCTGTGATCGCTATACATATCAAAGGGATTAGCAATAGCCCCCTTTTTTTTAGCATGGAAACGAGCAAAGCTAAGCCTATATAAAAATGCATTTCCACACACAAGCTCCAGAGATGGTCGGTCACATGTATCAATGGCTTCGGTGGATAATTAGCGTAAAAAAATACATGGGCAAACCATGCCTCTCTACTGACAGGATGTGTCGACAGCGCTATCAAAATATACAACCAAGCTAACGGCAAAATTCTGAGGAACCGACGTACCAGGAAATCAAACACCTGCGGACGGCTAATCAGGATGTGGGTGACTAAAAAACCTGACAATGTAAAAAATAACGACATACCGAGTACGCCTATAGCGTAGTTTAGTTGCAAGAATTTTGGACCAATCGGCAAGAGATGGCATGCAAGCACCAATAGGATACTCATAGCCCGCCAGCCATCTAAAACATTAAATCTGGCATTAGACCGCAGTGCTTCGGTTGTGTTATTCGACATTCATTAACCTTGTGTTTGGGAAAAAAATTATAAGGAATTATCAAGACTAAAATGCCATGCACATCACATTAAGTAGTGACATTTATCAATCTCTACGAGAGCGAACCCACTCCACCTGACGCTTCACTATGAATTTCAAGTACACAGGAATTTTAATAACGGCATATATTGGCGCATACGCCAAACTGGAAAACGACAAAATTTGGCGGCCGAATCGCCCCCATGCCAGCAATATAGAAATACCCAAAATAGCTAATATCAGTAGCGCACTCATCCAAGGCATCAACTCCAGCGTAAAAACCATCCCCACTACAGCCATAGTTGATAACGCTAATACTAAAAGCATCAACAGCGCCAACGGTGGTATGCACATATCCAGCGCGAGCGATAGCATTCCCAGGTTCATGGACTTAACACCCTGCCAAATAAGCCTGGGGCCATCTTTTACTATCATCCCTAAATGACCATGCTCCCAACGGGTGCGCTGAGCTTTTACGCCATCATTGTTTATTGGGAATACACTCGTCACTCTTGCTTCAGGACAGAATTGAGGGGCCAGTTTTTTATCAGCAAAATCTAATCCGAGCTTAAGATCTTCTACAATATGCCCGCTAGCTAAGTCAGCCTGCTGAATCAGCTGCCATGGAAAAGCCATCCCGCTTCCCATTAACTGGCAAGGTAAGCCTAAACGCAAAAAGCCCAGAGGCCGTGCCCAGTTTTTCACTACCCAGGCAAACTCAGCAATTTTGGTTTTAAGGCCTGCACCATGAGGGGAATTCATAAGGTATAGCGCTTGTATAGGTCGCCCCTGTTCAACTGACTCGTAAGCCAGCCTGCCAAGTGCGTTATCTTCCAGCAGGCAATCTGCATCCACAATAATAAGCACATCTGGCTGAGATGATTGCTTTTCAATATATCGAACCCCAAAATCCAGGGCATACCCTTTACCTCGCCTTACCTCATCAAACCGTTCAAGAACAACAACATTTAAGGCTTTGGCAATATTGGCCGTATCATCCGAGCAATTGTCCGCAATTACCACAATGCTGTCCCCATCCACTAGTTGCGATTTTACGGATAATAGCGTTGGCACAAGCCCCGTCGACTCATTATGCGCCGGGATCAGTACCACAATGGATGGACGTTTAGTAATAACGTTTTTCCTGGTTTTGTAAGGAAGTAGTGACGCTAATATTTGCAAGACAAGGATTACGACAGGCAAAGCCAGCAGTATTGCTAACGCCAAAAATAAAGACTCAAAAATGATCATGATGACATTGCCAGTGTTAGTTAAGCGAAATTGCTTGGGCAAACAATCTGGCGAGTTTTGCAGCTTCCACATCTATCGAATGGCGTTCAAGCACTCGTTGGTGAGCAGCTTGCCCCATTTTTTCAAGTATCTCAGTGGGCGTACGTAAAAAGTCTTCAAGCACTTTGACCAACTCATCCACATCGCCTGCCGGAAAAAGCCAGCCATTCTCTCCGGGACGAACCAATTCCGGGATGCCTGCAACATAAGTAGTGAGTACGGGTCTACGCAGGGCCATTGCCTCCATAATAACGACAGGCAAGCCCTCAGCAAAACTAGGCTGCACCATAGCGCGGCTAGCCAGAATTTCCTCACGGACTTGTTTGCTGCTAATCCAGCCAGTGATTATTACTTTCGACTCTAGTGAATGCTGTCTGATCAGAGCTTCAATCTCTGGCCGCATCTCACCATCACCGGCCAGCACTAATTCAATATCAATCCCCTTTGCTAAAAGTTTGCTGACTGCATCCACCAGCAGCAGCTGACCTTTTTGCTCGGATAAGCGTCCCACGCATACTAATCTGGGCGCCGAAGTAACAGGTTGTACGGCGTCCTCATGAAAAGAAGGTTCAAGTCCACAATGCACTACTTGAACCTTGTTCCAGTCCTGATAGTTAATCCAACGAAATAACTGACTTCTACCAAAAGAACTGATCGCGACCACGAAGGCAGCATGACTGACCTTCTCGCGAAGCTTGATAAATTCAGGCTTATCAAACTCCTCGGGGCCATGAACAGTAAAGCTATAACCTGGGCCACCTAAAAGTTTAAGCAGCATCACTACTTCCGCAGAGTTGGTACCAAAATGTGCATGAATATGTTTTATATCTTTAGCCTGGACCCAGGACAGCATGCGGCAAGCTTCCGCTAAATAAACCAGATGATATGGCCAGGCCCTATCCGCGCGGATGCCCATTCTGATGGCGAGTTTTAAAGAAGATAAAAATTTAACAGGAGTCCGGATCAGGGTTTGAATTACCGGAGCTATTAAACCTAAAACTCCGGATTGCAAAACATATTGGGTGCGCTCGCGCTCAAGCTTATCTTCAGCATCAACCACCTCAGCATCCCACCCGCGCAATGCGATTCGAAAAATATCGAAACCCTGCCTTTCCAAAGCGAGAATCTCTCTACGGATAAAGCTGTGACTTACTTTGGGGTATTGATTTATAAAATACGCGATTTGATTCTGATTCACTGCATTAGCCTTTCAAAACATTTTTCAATTTGGATGCTACTAAGTAGTCCAGCTTATTGCTTAATTGGGAGTGTTGGTAGAATTATACGGGCCGGCACACCAACCGCCGTTGCACCGTCTGGAACATCACACAAAACCAGCGACATTGCACCGATTTTACAACCATTGCCAATACGTATTCCGCCTAACGCCTGCGCATAAGCACCGAAGTCTACATCTGTTCCAACTACGGGCACCGGCCCATTTTCAACGCGATTTCCGATGGTAACCCCTTGCCGCAATGTGCAGTTTTTGCCTATTTCAACATCAGGGTGAATAAAAATACCGCCGAAATGCCATATGCGCAGTCCTGGGCCAATATTCGAAGACTTCGGCAAACTAATGCCCGTGAGTGTTTCTACAAATCTGAATAAAAACCAATAGAGTATTGTGTACAAACGTCGTCTTATTCCGGGCTGTTTTGCATCAACCCGACGGCCGAACCTATAAACCCAGACAGCCCATATTGACTGTTCTTTAAAGAACGGCCTTTTTGTGGGGTATCTGACTAAATCTTCCTCCCAAAAAATATCTTTACTCATTCATCTTTCCTAAATTGCATTAGCCTAATATAGGGAGTGGTTCTTATTACTTTATTACGAACAATCGAAACAACTCTCATACCTTGATATTTTTCATATACAAAGCTTTATAAATACTTATTGTTAACTAATATAGCTACCGGATTAAGCGCTGGAAACTTCATTTTGAAGACGCTTTTTATCATGGTATGCAATCGAATAGGTAGCGCCTAAAACAAACCAGAAATACCAGTTAAAAGCCAAATAACTCAACATATTGTCCGAGTATGCAAGTAACCCGTACTGGCATAACAGCATAATTGCCAAAAATATCATCAGCTTATTAGCCTTGTAAAATTGAGCAAGATAAAATGCAACACTGCCATACAACCAGACAAAACTAAGCAACCCGACCACCCCGGTGTCAAAAATTAGCTGCACATAAACATTATGAGCGCCCGTTTCCATATTTCCGGCAAGAGGAAAAAAATCTATTGAATAATGCATGAAAGATTCCAGACCATAGCCCAAAAAATAATGGCTCGGTTGCATCCAGCTTAAAGATGACTCCCATATATACTTACGCCATGCGTAAGAATTCAAAGTGCCGTAAGTCACTACTTCATTACCTTGCGTCAAATCGATTATGCGGTCTTGCATTTCCGGAATGAGCAATGCAACCAAGGGAGAAACAATCACGAATAGGAGATACTTCCGCTCGTACAGCAACCCATATAAGGTAAAAAATACAAAACATACTACCCATGCACTGCGTGTTTTGGTAAAGAGTAAAAGCGCAATCATCATAATAATATATAACGGCAACAGTCTTTTTACCGATGGCGGGATATAGGTAACCTTGGATTTAATAAAATAAAAACTAAGTGTAATAATCAATACTAAATAAAACGCCAAAATATTAGGGTGGCTAAAAGTACTGGCAACTCGTTTTCCTGCATCAGCATAGACTACGCCGCCAGTAGCATAATCAACAAAACCATAAAACACGGGGATAAGCGATGAAAGTAGCACGATGCGCATCCAGCGACCATAATCCGTCTGTGTCTTCACCAAAGTTAACGCCAGAGCAAACATGGCGGCATTAGAAATCAACGATAAGTATGATTTAACGGCGTGTGTAAAATCAGGCGCAAAACCAACTGCAATTAGCAGAACAAGCAGGAACGGTACCCAAGTCCTGATCAGGATCGAGCGCAACTGAAAGTCTTTTTGAATAATTGCAAGCAGCGCAATGATAATGACCAGTGCATTCAATACCCCACCCACACCCAAACCGCCGATTTTTGTTTTCTCCAAAATGGGGTCCAGCGCCGGGCGAAGCAGCAATATCAACGTAAAAAGGAGGTAACGATTAAAAACAAATAGTAGTCCGATAATCATGACTACTGGCAAAGCCATTAATAGGGAAAGCTTTTCGCCAAACATTTCCACAAAAACAACTGAAAAAACCCCAAAGAACAACGCGGCAAGAATGGCTGCAAAAACGACTGCTATGGATGGCTGAAAAATATTTTTCATTGTCATGTATTCATGCATTTTATTTCTAATCCTTAGCAAAATAGCCGACATAAAAATCAAGACTTGGTATAGGATCGAAATTTTCTGATCCACCCTATTGTTTTTAGTGCTAACCGGGAAAGTAAGACTTTCTTTTTTACAACAAAAAATAGTGCAATCTTCCAGTAGAAAGAGGTGTTTCTATAGCTAAATATTTTATCGTTTGTATCTGGGAATGTATCACTCACCAGATTCAACAATTCGTTATCAAATGCATATAGCATTTGGTAACGTGCCATTAATTTAGTTTGGATTAGAGCATCGAAAAGTATCGGATTAAAAGACTGGTGAATTAGAAAATCATTAACCGCCGCAACAGCTCGCGTATTTTGATAGCAAGTAGATGAATTCCATATATTTAAATAAGAATTTACATTGTCACGATTGTAAAAATACAGCGCATTGCCAACATGTTCTATTCTTTTTGCGTAACAACATAACTGAGAAATAACCACAAGATCCTCGCCAATATTGATACCTATTGGCCAATGAATATTATGCTCTACAGCAATGGATCTTCTAAAAATCTTGTTCCATGGAGCCCATACTATTTCCTGTCGCAACATCGCCGCAGTAATTAATGCAGGATCAGTAACTTTTAAAGACTGGTCAATATATAATTGGCGCCCATTTTTAACTTCATAGAAGTCGCAATAAACAATATCTGCTTCTGTTTCATTCGCCCTGCTAATCAACAGTTCCAGCATATCGGGTGCAATGTAATCATCAGAATCAACATAAAGGATATATTCACCTGTAGCAGCATTTAGCCCTGTCTCGCGTGCGGCAGATATTCCCTTATTTACTTCATGCTTGATGATTTTTGTACTAATGCCAAGAGCTTCATATAATTTAATTACTTTGAGAACAATTTCCTCACTCTTATCTTTCGAGCAATCATTAACAAATATCAATTCAAAATTCTTGTATGTTTGCTCAAAAACAGACACGCAGCAACGCTCGATGTATTTTTCCACACCATAAACAGGAATAATTATTGATAGTTTTGTCATTTATTAATCAAATCAAAAAATAGTAAAGTGGCTATGCTTGTTTTCTTTTTATCAGCCCGAAGCTCATTGTTCTAAGTAACTTTCTACTCAAAAAAATACTGAACAACTTCAGGTTATTGGGTGTTAAGTCTGTCTTCAACCCAATAAAAAAATACTTAAAGGCCTTAATACGGTCATTAGCCTCATAAAACAAATTACCAATTTCATAACGCACCAATGCTAAAGCACTGAGATAGGTATGTTTAATTTGTGCGATTTTCTCTTTGGCCAGGGCATTTGACTGTAGATTGACCAATACCTTTTCATGAAAGAGCAATGTCTCAAGAAAATCATTAGTTAAATTATCATCGTGACTTTTCTTCTCAAGCAACGCTGGCGATATCAGGATAAATTTTGTAACGAGCGAACATCTTAGCCATAAATCATAATCCTCAGCTTGCCTATAATTCACATCGAACAACCCTACCCTATTCAACACTTCTTTCCTGATCATTACATTAGAACAAGTCCCGACAAAATTCCTTTTTACCAAAGCCTCAAAGGGTAAAGGTAAAGGAGCGTCAAAAATAATGTCGTCATCATTTCTAAACCGAGCAAAATGATTTATCTTCAAATCAGAGTGCTTAATTAAAAACACGTAGTCACAGCAACAAAAGCCTAAATCCGGGTAACGCTCAAACACCTCAAGCTGGCGCTTCAGCTTATCTTCGTACCAGACGTCATCAGCATCAAGAAATACGATCAGTTCACCCGAACTCGCCTGAATGCCGACATTCCTGGCATTTGAAACGCCCCCATTAGGGATGCTGATGACGGTAATACCGGTCCCGAATAGGGCCAGCTTTTCCGCCGTACCATCAACTGACCCGTCATTAACCACAATCACTTCATACGGCCTAACAGTCTGATTTAAGACGCTTTGTATCGCTTCTGAAATAAACGCTTCACCGTTGTAAACAGGTATAACAACAGAAATATTATTGTTCATCATATTCATCAGTAAAGTTCAATGAGCCGCCTTATTAACTTTCAATTTTCATTAAAACACCATGCAAGTTGCATAAATATCATGAACTTGTCCGTACACTTAAATGAATCAGATTCAAATTGCACCGAAATATTTCTTTTTAAAAGCCCCATCAACAAACCGCAGATTAAACAGATTGCGTAGCAATTTATGCGGCCTAAGAATCAAGTATTTATTAAGGAAATACAAATTGATGAACTTAGGCGACTTGCTGTGCGCGCCTGCATGTCCGATACGGTAAACCGCCCCGCGAAAGGGCAAACTCGCCAAAGGGCTTCCTTTTTCAGCTAAGATTTGTCCTATCCGCACGTGACTACCCAGCATAGTCTTTATATATTCGTCCGTTGCAGACTCAAAACTATCCGGCAAGTGATAAAGATCAGAGCGGATAATCAGCGATGTGCCGCAAAAATTCGCGAAATCATGATGAATAAACAGCAGGTTTCCGCCATCGCCCCAGATATAGCCCTCATTAATCTTCCAGCCGTTGGCAGTTATGTTTTGTGAAACAAACTCTACCAGTCCATTGCTTACAAAATCATCGTCATCGACAATCATATAGAAGGCTGTCTCACGCGCATGCAGCATACCTTTAAGGACTCGACGTCCCTTGTCTATTCGAAAGGCATCGTAATATGCTTCTTTGTCGTTTCCCTGCTGCTCATGCATGGTGTTAGGTGGAAAATTGACACGGACAATCTCAAAACCGTCCGGCACATCCGGTAGATCGGCACCCTCGTTAGCAACAATTACAGCTCGCCAGTTTTTGTTGGTTTGCGCGGCAATAGAGGCAATGGTCTGAGTCAGGTTTGCTTTAAGTAGTCCCCAATTTTTTGAATTGTCCTGATGCCGAACAGGTATGATAAATGTGACGAAAGTTTTCATATATCCTAAAATATCAATAAGTTAAATTTTTAAAATCAGTCAGTGGCTTCGAGAATCTGAAACTTAGGCCGGCTTAACCAAGCCCTAACAGGATCATCGATATATTTGGCTAGGATATGAGTGATTACTAAAGTCAATGGAAATAATATGAGTAACTCTCTGTAAAAATGCGTTGGATTGGGGCTGATGGAATCCCAGATACTAATCATGGGGTGATGGAGACAATAAATCGGATATGAAATCCAGCCCAAATAGATCAACGCCTTGCTAAATAACGGTTGTTTTACTTCAACCCTAGAACCCAACCAAACTATTAGCGGCATTAAAAATAGAGCACCCAAGATCCAGTAATAGACCCATTCAGAAAGTGGCACCAGTAGTAGAGACATCAACACCGCTATGATCACGAGTGGATTTACTTTGATAGCTCCCTTTGAGGCATCAAAAAACTTGAATATTAGAATGCCCACCATAAAGGAAAAGCCAACCCTTGGAAATCCGCCCGTCCAGTTTGTTGTGGACCAGCCAGGCGAGGTATCAAAGGTAATTCCTGCATAAATGAGCCATATTCCAATTAAGGCAGTTAGGGCAATCAACAGGTTTTTTGAAAACCTGATTGTAAAAATAAAAGCAAAATTAGCTAATAACTCAAAGAAAAGTGACCATGAGGGTGGATTGACTAAAAATATACCGTCAATTCTTTCAGGTGTGCTCGTAACAAAATAAGGCAAATAAATGGCGTTTATTAGGGTCGCTTTAGTGAAATCGGAGAGGGTGTAACTATTAGTTCCATAATGAAGTTTAATCATAAAAGATAATACACCAAGCAAAATACCGATAATAAACATAGGGTAAAGCCGTACAAGCCGTTTTTTGAGATAACTTGAGAAGCTCATGCCGTCGACAAGTTTCTGGTAATAAGACCAGGCAATAACAAAACCGCTCAAACAAAAAAACAGATCTACAGCAAGACCGGAAGATGCGAAAAGCGCTGTACGATTGCCATGTTGCGTAAAGTGCATAATAACGACTGCCAGAGCAGCAATACCGCGCAAGCCATCAAGGAGAACGAAACGATGCGATTTATTCATTTTTATCCTTTTTGAGTTTTAGTTGGTGCAGTTTGTGAACCATTTATGATGGCTACGTCATCGTTAATTGTGTAAATACAAATATTGCGTCCATACCCCGAATTCCCTCTGGAAATGCAAAGTTCATGTAAAAATGAATCTTCAGCAGATTTCAACGAAAACATTATTCATTCCTGCTTCGAAAGCTTTTTACAATTATTAGTATTTTTTCCCTGGACAGAACAAATATTGATAATGCATAAACAATCGCACCGCAGCCAATCTCTATGGCTAGACGAATGATTGGAGAAACGCCCTGAAAGTAATAACCCATCAATAAAACCGTTGCTAACATGATTGCACTTGCAAATAGCGGTTCCAAAAACTGGCGAAAATAAGAAGTAATTTTAAGATTTATGATTTTCGCTACCATTACAAGAGTGACAGGCCATAATAAAAGTGTTTGTAAAGCAATGGCCATCACTATGTAACTTATGCCTTTATCATGCAGGACGACAATTGTCGCTATCGTTAATATCTGCCGAAAAAACTGATAATAAAACCACCAGTCACTCTTGCCTTGGCTATTGATCAACGATGACTGAATCACGCCAATACAGCTCATCAGGCCAATGATGCAAAACCATCGTGTCGGCCATATTGCCTCGCTCCACTGGGCGCCAAAAACCAAAGGAATGGCATCACCAACCACAGATGCCAAACCTACAAAGGCTGGAAATGAAACAATAGAGGAGCCATAGGTAGCCAACAGGAAGGCTTCACGCACTTTCTCCTTTTCACTTTGCAGAGAAGACAACAGGGTATGGGATACCGAAGTAAGGGCGCCGGCAATAACATCATTTAACATCTGAAACAGACGCCGCGAGAAATTAAATATACCCAGTGGAGCTGGCCCGATGAAGGATCCTATAACAAGCTGATCGAGATTCATGAGCTGCAAAAACCGATTGGCGGAAGCAAACAGGCCGTACCGGGAAAGATCGCGCAAGTCTTTAATACCGACATCAAAACCCGGAAGCCACTTAGCACCAATAAAGGCCGCCACGCAGCTGGTCATTGAGCCAGCCAACAGCGATATCACCAAAGCCCAGATACCATAACCGGACACCAGCAGACCAATGCAAATTACACTGGAAATTAGTGTGGCGACGATGGTTCTAACCGCAATCAAGTGAAATGACATTGAACGTGCAATCAACGCATTAGGAACTGCGGCAGAAATGTCAAAGAGCACCTTTAATCCCAGCACCGGCAAAAAATCCGATACGGCCAACTGACCAACGGTTACAGCGATTACTGGGGAAAAAACAATCAAAACACCATAAATAAGCAACGAGGAGCCGACACAGATCCAGAATACTGTGTCGAGATGGCTTTTGCGGATGTGCAACTGCTGGATCAGCGCGTCGCCCAAGGCTGCCGGAGCAAATGCACTAGCCAGAGATATTACACTTACAGCAAGCGCTAAAATACCGAAATCATGCGGCATCAGGTACCGTGAGCTTACAATAAATACCAGACTGTTAAGCAGCGTAGGCACTATAGAATTGATAGCGGACCAGATTACGCCGCGTAAAGCGGCTGATGAGCGCTTCGTCTTTATATGTGCGTATTTTGAGTCACCTTCCGCCGCGTCGACTGAGCTCCCACCTTTAATCGTTTCTGATCCTAAAGCCTTGGGACGGTACTGCTTTTTATGTTTTTGCTGTTTTTTGTTCATCATGTTGAATGCTTATAACTGGCGTAGTTTTTTGGCAGCACTCATTTTCTCCTCAACCTATTATTGGTCTTAAATTAATTTTAATAGTTGAGGCTTCCCCTTCCCATATCCTGAATTAGTTCGTCAAGTTTGGATAACATCTGATCGTGCGACCTTTCAATTGATGTATCGGAGCTAAGGCACGGCGGATCATTTTTGCTTATCGCAAGAAGCCTTTCGGTAGCGCGTTGCGCCAAAGCATCTGGCGCTACATTTAATAGAAAACGGCCACGGCGCCGAAATTTATCCGCGATTTTTGGATTGCGCTCATGAAAAAACAGGACCACTGCCTCAAGCAATGAAGAACTGTTAATCTGGCTTGGCTTCAGATCAATATCAAGTGCAGAGGCCCAGTCAAACCACTTCATTGAATGGATGCTGCTAAGAGGCTGTATTGGTATCCAAGGAACCCTCAGTGCATCAGATACTATTGCCCCGTGCATTGCTTCAGTGATAACAAGCTCAGACGCTAGAATTTGTTCCAGAACCACTTCAACCGGAGCGCATGGATCGATATAATTTATTGATCCATACTGACATGCTAATTCCCAGTTACCCTCAGATGTACTGCCCCAGTGAGGCATAAAAGAAACTTTGTACTTTTTCTCTACCTTATGTTTAACACAGGACCTCAACAATATTGCGGCATCGCCTATACCGAGTTTTTCATCAATCCCTAATGCTTTGGCTGTTAACTTTCCACGAACAAAATAAAACTTCCAGTTTTTGTCAATCACCGGGAGTTGGGTATACCCGCCATATCCGGCTCCAAACACAACTTTTCTTTTCTCTGAAGGGAAAAAATCGAAAATAATAGAACCAATCCCTAAAAAGATTGAATCATTACCCTGATCCCAGACTCCATCGATTAATTTTGGCCACATCCAAGTGTTTAGCTCATCCCCAAAATTAAGTTTTTTGCCTCTATAAAAATATAAATTCACTTGGTTTTTCACTTAGTTTAGTTAAAAAGAATTGCTGGTTTAATTTCTCAGCATTAATTAGATGCGGGATGTATATACCTAGTTATTACTGGGTAAACACCTTATATCTAAGCGTTAAAAGTCGTTAACGACTGCTCCTACTATTTGAACACCGGAAATAGTTAATTGATCCTGAATATTCTTTAACTTTGCCAGACGGGTTTGATTAAGTCTTGCTACCAATATTGCGCCACCACAACGACTTGCCACCGCTAATGCATCAGAGGTCTCTGCCGCAGGCGCCGTATCCACAATAACCGCGTCATAACCGGCGACGGCTTGACGCATAAAGTCGGTAAAATTTGAGCGGTTTAATAGCTCTTGAGGATTAGGAGGCGTTGTCCCTGCACCTAAAACCGTCAAATCCACAAAAGACTCTATTTTAGTGGCGATATCCGGTGCTGAACGTCCGGCTAAAATATCCGACAGCCCACGCGATTCAGTCAAATTGAATATTTTGTGTTGAACGGGCTCTCTAAGATTTGCATCTATTAATAAGGTTTTCTCACCCAACTGAGAAAATACGACAGCCAGATTGGCAGCCAGATGACTGCCACCATCCCCCGGGGTCACCGAGATAACCGCTAAAGCCTTATTTTTTTCATTAAACCAGCGCAGTATCAATTGACTACGCAGCGCCCTTAACGCTTCTACCTGCGACGAAAAAGGCTGATAGGCTGCAATAAGATCTTTACTGAAAGCACATTGATCTAGTTGCAGATAAGGATAATCAAACTGCAAAGACAACACTTGCATGATGTCTGCATCGGAGATTAATCCAAGCCTCTGTGCCGCATCGCCGAAACGTATACCTTCTTCTTTTTGCAGACGAAGTACGCGCTCAGCATCTTCAGGTTTTATTTTGCCTAGGTCTAGGAGTAACTTACCTATATTTGAATCACGCCTATCAGTATTATGTATAGAAAGTGACTTTTTCTTTATATTAACGATGTCCATTTTTTCCTACCCTGAAGATAATCACTGGTATGTTTGGTTTGTCAGTAGATTAATATCCTTGTTTTTTGATTTGGATACTATGATTGCTAATACTGGCATATCCAGAGTATTAACAATATCTTCTCGACAACGGATACGTCTATCAAACAGCTCTGCTAAAAATCCAAAACCAATTCCAAGTATTCCACCCATAACGAATGCTAATACTATATTTAGAAAAACTTTAGGACTGCTAGGTGTTTCTTGTGGAATTGCAGGATTTAAAATTGCAATATCACTTTGATTTGATTCTCCCTCTATTCTTGTCTGGCCAAATCGTTGAGTAACTGTGTCCATTGCACGCTGCGCAATTTCAACATCCTTCTTCAACAAAGTCGACTCATCCCTGGTTCGATTAAGTTCTAAAACCTTTTGTTTCTGAAGTTCAACTTGTACACGCAATTCTGCTTCACGTTGCTCGGTAATATTTGAACTTCTACTTATACTGTTGGCAACGCGTGATATTTCAACTTGAAGTTGGCTTTTTATTTTATTGACCTGGGCCTTAGCTGATTGGTATTGCGGATGATTCTCGCCTAACTGTAGCGATATTTCTGCCAGCTTTGATTCAGCGCTCGCAGCATCCAAACGGAGTTTCTGTACTATTGGATTGATGGCGACATCCGGCGATTCTGACGCGTGATTTCTGGCCGCACTCTGTCTGGATTGAGCATCAATAGCAGCTACCTGAATTTCGCTTAATTGCGAAGATAATTCATTCAAGCGCATAATCTCAACATCTGAATTTTGCTCTGGATTGGTAATACCTTTTTCTTGCTGGTACTTGGTCAATCTTGCTTGAGCTTGCTCTAGATTATCTTTTAGAATTATTATTTGTTTACTAAAATAACCGGCAGCTTTTTGCGCGGGTTCTATTTTCAACTCAATACTTGCTTGTTGGTAGTTATCTGCGAATGAATTCGCGATTATAGCTGCAAAATCCGGATCTGGATTACTGAACGTAATTTCTATTACACTACTTTCTTTTGATGGTTTAATAGTCAATTTACTCAGCAATAAATTAGCCAGTAGATTATTTATATCTTTTTTACCATTATTCGAAATATGAAAATGCTCTTTCGCCTCCTCGGGTCTTGTAAGTCCCAGTTGGTTAACAACTTTAAGAGCAATATTTCTGCTTTTTATGATTTCGATTTGAGTTGCCATATACCCAGGCATTAACTGTGCTGGAAATACCATACCTGTTACCGGGTCCATGCCTTTATAGTTCAACAATAATGAGGTGGTTGCGCTATAACTTTTAGGCAAAAATATAGTAATAACTGTCGCAGTAAAAACTGTTATAAAACAAGTTACCAATATAATTTTATATCGTGCTTTTAATATTAATAAAAACTGCAATAAATTCATAAGTATCCCTAAAAAAGGCTTTCTTCCACATAAAGCACATCGTCTGCTTGTATTAAATCCCCAAGTTCCGGTGATGTTTTATCTATTACACCGCTCTCATCTTTACGATACAGCTTCATATTTCTTTGCGTACCTCGCACAGTAGGTCCGCCACCTTTCGCTAGCGCCTGAACGACTGTCATATTTCTTTCAACTCGGTAACTGTCCGGATGTTGCACTTCGCCATAAATATAAAAAACCGGCGCACGATGAACGTATATTTGATCTCCGGCCATCACAAATGTTTCTTCTTCCCCGTCTTTCAACAGAAAGGACTCGGCAATATTGACTTCCTTTTTGAATGCCTTGCCATTTCGAACACCAGTGACTACAACCACATCCGAACCATTGGGCAAAGCACCACCCGCGATTGCCAAAGCATCCACTAGATGCATCTTAAATGTTTCAAGCGGGTAACGTCCTGGCTTATTGACCATACCCAATACCGCCACTTGATTACCGCGTACCTGTTGTAAAACAATATTGACCTGCGGTTGCTGTACAAAGCCGCCACTACCTAATGCCTGAGCAATTTTCTGCTCTGCATCTTGGATTGTTTTGCCACCCACATTGACTTCACCTATTAATGGAAAAGTTATAGCGCCACTCTCAGAAACTCGGGTTTCAGTCGAGAGCTCGGGATTCTGAAAAACATTTATACGTATTGAATCGCCTGTTCCCAGCAAATAATCAACGTTATCGTCGGCACTCGCCACAAGAGAAGATAAAATTAAAAATATAACTGTGCTTATCAATACAGGAAATTTAAAAAAATTCTGCTTCACAATATTTCCTTTAAAAAAATAATTATGCAATTAAATAGGCAACCATTTAAAACCGGCCTCTCCTGATTTAAATAGTTAAATTTTAACTGCCTTGTTTTCTGTTTGTTTGTCATTTCTACTGAGTCGGCTTAGTTAACGGCCTTGGATCATCTCTTTATGTATAACCCACCAGCCTGGCATCTAAGTGCATAGCAATAAATTAATACCTACTACTTTACACCACTACCATTACGACAAAACATGTCCATTTTCTGCTGTACATTTATTAATTAGAAAATAAGTTTCCCATTAATACCTGCCATAAAATCAGAATAGGTGGCATCAACAGCATTAGAACCCCTATCGGTATATTGGGCATTAATACCCAACATCATGGCATTCCGCGGCGCCCAATCAATAGTCATACCATAAGACAAGGAGTTATCCACTCTTTTTAAAGAAGTAATAGGCCCGTTACCTAGATAATCTCGTTTGCTGATTTGCCCATTAAGTCCTACAATTATTTTAGATGTTACTGACCAAGTAGGCTTGATTGATAAAGTATCAAGAACTGAATAACTGCTATAGTCAGTTTGAAATGAGGATAGTTTCCTTGACAAGTCTATCGTTAAGTTTGTTTTTGACGACATATCCCAAGCATAATTTATGTCGCCGATGTACCCGGAATAATCTCTTAGGGAGAAAGTTTTATCGGTATGTATATCATATCCAAAAAATGATGATACTCTCGATTTTCCAGTCAGCGCCCAAAAGGCGTTAAGCACTCCTTCATTTTCAATATACCCTTTTCCAATAAAACTTGCAAAGTTAACAGTTTGATTTTCTGCGTTACTATGCCGTAACTTTAATGCCACATAGCTGGCAGATGAAAAAGAATACATAATGCCGCTATCGATCATATTTAGCTTGAAACTTGTTTCCGGTAAAAAAGTCTGACTATTTATAGAATCCATCATCGTATATCCACCAAGTAAGTGCCAGTTGTTATGTGGCGACCAATCAAAATCGAATCCCTTCGCTTGAGTGGTTCTTATATTTTTCGAATCGGTAGTCCTGTAGTCTTGGTAATTGATAATCTCTACTTTTCTGTCTGCCGATAAATTACCTTTTAAACTTGGCGTGACTGACCATAGCCAAGCAGCTTTATAATTACTTGCATTGAAATCAAGGAATTTGGCATTATTATATTTAGTCAACACATAAGCATAGTCAATTTTAAATGTTTGCAACGAATAGTTTTTATTAATTTTAAAACCAAGGTCCGTTCTCAATATATTATCCCAACGCTGAGCACCAGCACCTGCCGGCTGGAGTCCGGAAGATAGGCGAAATACATTACTGTCATGCTTATAAGTTGATCCTAACACCATATTAAACACATCATTGCTATCCGCTAAAGCCTGACATGTAAATACGTATGAAAAAAAATAACACATAACAAATCGCATCAGAAACTTGGTTATTTCCGATTTCTGTGAGTCAAAACGACAGACGGCTTTATTAATATGACACCATAGAGAACAAATTAATGGTAATAGGTTTAATTTTAAAATTAAAAAACATTTGTATATTAATCATAGCTATGCATTAAATCTACATTTAATCGCTCACAGAGAAATAGACGATACCCAGAAACTTGACTTATATAGCTTCTGCTTATCATGCATTCTTATTTCTATATTTAATACAAAATATTAAAAAAATAATAATATCGTACGTATATCGCTTAAATAATCTTTTAGGCTCAATACATAATCGGTAAAACCACTCCATCCGAATTTTTCTTATATAATCTGGCGCTCGAGGTTTATCTCCGGCCCAGAAATCAAATAAGGCTCCTACTCCAGAAATAAATTTTGCGTTCAGTTGTTTGTAATGATCAAGGATCCATTCCTCTTGCTTTGGATTCCCCATAGCAACCAGTACAATATCTGCCCGTGATTCATTAATCACATCGACGAGATTATCCATTTTTCTTATACCATCATATCCATCACAACTACCGACAACAACTTGACCCAACTGATGCACAAGGAAATAAGCCGCTTTGTTTAGCACTTCATGTTGACAACCTAACAAAAAAACGCGCAAAGCCTTACCTGATTGTTCCAGCAAATGTGGCGTAAAGTCTGTGCCGTTGAGGTTTGACTTGAATTTCCGCTGATGTAATAGCAAAGATGCTATATCCATCCCAACGCCATCATTTACAATGACCACGTCCTCATTGCACATGCGCTTCAATATAGGTCTGCATTGAACAATAAAATTAGTATTGGCAAAAAAAAGCACACTTTTTTTCGATGCATCCATTCGTCTAGATATATAGTCGGTCAATACATCATCAGTTGTATTTAGAACGGGAAAACCAGCCAAAAATAAATAATTTTTATCTGTCACATATACTCCACGCCGTCAGGCTTTCGGTTTTTTTATTAAAATAACTGGAAGTCCAATAGAGAATTTCGCCGATTCTATTTCTTACCCAGGAATCAATACCCGAATAAGTAAATTTATTATGAGAAATCCGTGGGTAAAAGCCTAATAGGCATTTTCATGTAAGAACCCCTTAAATATAGTCATAATAAAAATCTCTATATCCAGCCAAATTGACCATGTGTGAATATATTCCAAATCAGACTTTATTCGCCCTTCCATTTTATCTAGCGTATCCGTTTCGCCTCTAAATCCTCTGATTTGAGCCAAACCAGTAATACCGGGCTTAACATTATGTCGCAACATATACCCGCTAATTTGACTGCGATATTCCTCGTTATGAGCAACAGCATGTGGGCGTGGACCAACAATTGACATTCTACCCTGCAATACATTAATAAACTGAGGCAGTTCATCCAAAGATGACTTTCTAAGAAATTGACCGAACTTTGTGATACGCGGATCGTTTTGAGTTGCCTGGGTCACATCTTGGCCATCTTCGCAAACTCGCATGCTTCGAAATTTCCAAACATTAATTTCTTCGCCACGAAAACCATATCTACGCTGAATAAATAAAACAGGACCGGGCGCAGAAAGCTTAATCATTAAAGCAATCACCAGCATTGGAATAAAAATAACCAATAAAATTGAAGAGGATATAATTAAGTCGAATAATCTTTTAGATAATCCATCGACACCGCCATCATGAGGCGTATCGAATATTTTAATTACAGGTATTCCATTGAAGTTTTCGAATTTTCCCCCAACAAGATCAAAAGCCACAAGATTAGGCACAAAATGAACAACAACAGAAGTATCTCGTAGCTCAGAAAGAATAGATTTAATTCTTTTTTCAGATTGCATGGGCAACGTAATGAATATATCTTCAAATTCCTTGTTTTTAGCTTTTTCAATCAACTCTTTAATATTTCCAATAACATCAACAGAAGCCAATCGTTTATCAGAAAATGGTGCTCTGTCATCAAAAAAACCGGTAAAAGAAAAACCCATCCAAGGTTGTTTTATTAAAATATTCTCCAAATCAAGACCCAATGTAGTGGCGCCCAAAATCGCTACTCGGCGTATGTTTTTTTTATTAAGTCTTAGGGCACTTAACGCAAGCCTAATAATTAAATGCCAGAAAATGATAACGAACGGGGTTGTCAATAACCACAAGAATATATGGTATTTTTGGGTGTCGTCAAAAACAGGAAAAAAACTAATAGTCACCATTACAACAAATGCTGAGCAAATCCATGCCGTTATTGTGTTTTTTATTACAAATAAAAATCGCACTCCTCGTGGAATGAGATAAAGATTATTTAGTGTTGCAAAAAACTCAAAAACTAAAATTGCAACAAGTAAAATTAAATTCTGTTTACTCTCCAAAAAATAATAAGACGAACGTAAAAAAGCACTAAACAAGCAAATTATAATTAATATATCAGAAGTCTTGACAAGTGCGACCAGCGCACTCTTGTGTTGCCTAATAAAGCCATTGTTCTTATTATTGAAAAGTAATACATTAAAATCATTGAACATGGTGTATTTCCTTAAATATTGAAAACCTGCTCCCCATATGAGTAAAAAATACATACTTACATAAGAACTGAAAATATCTGTTTTTCAAACTCACTCAACCCTTCTTATTTGTTGTATACACAGCTTTAATAGCCCTAAACCATCTCAATACTAAGCCGGCCAATCTAGCTTTCAAGCTAGGTGGGCTGGGTTGTCGTGTATATAACCACGATAATTGCTCATCGTTTGTTGTTCGGCATTTTTCGGTTGCTCTTCATTTTCGTCAAATGCTTCCGCCGTCCGATTAGTCGCACTGGCGACGCTATCGACAGGCTCATCTGCGAATTTAGCTGCTTTGTCTATAGTTTCCATGATAGTTTTCTCGCTTATTTGAGCCGCATGTCATCCTTGACCGGTTTCACACCATTGACACTATGGGCAATCTCAGTTGCTTTTTAATATGGGTACTGGAAGACACAAATCCGCTCAATTGAACAATACTCTTAAAAGCTTGAACGTTGATCTCGGCGAACCCTTAAGTAGGGCTCTTCCAATATGGCCGCATTAACCTTGGTGTGACACTATCGTCAACATACTCGCCGGTTCCTTCGCATTTGAGTCGATGCACAACCTGCAGCAGTCATTAACGCCAAAACCACAAAAAATGCGGATAAATATCCAATAAGGTGTTTAATAACTTAATCTTTATTTAAGGGCTTATTCCAGTTGACTAAAAAATCCTTCAACACTTCTGGACGAAAGGCCTACTGAGATAGGTTCAAAATACAAAATCCAAACGGGCTAAGGATTCGCTTAAAAATCTGGTGCTGTCCCAACAACGGTTTACAGGCCTTATGCCAATTATTTAACGACACTTTATCTGCAAAATTATCGGGCATCTGTACGGTGCCACACATTAAGAGGCGTTGTTTGTATTCAATGATGAACGGTGAAAACCGTTCATCCCCACAATCATCGCGACCAGCGTTACGCACAAATCGCAACGACTGGGTAAAGCTTACATGAACAAGATGAGAGGAAACCTGTTGGTTTGATTAAGATTAGATGAAGATAGGATGATTCACGTTGGGCTGGATTGTAAATCAGCGCGCAGAAGTTACCACTTTCAGTACCAGCCTCTACCAGCGATTAAAAAATAAACCTTTGAAAACAATATGATAATAATTTTTACATTATCAATCATGACGCAGTTTACTGATAAATACTGGGCGCTTATTGACAATAGTGTTCCTCAGAAGAGGGTACGTTAGCCCGGCGCGAACGCCTATATTCACAATGTGCTTAGCCGCTGACTGATGAGACATAATAATCGCCATTCTTTACGTTTTTTAATGGCGGCTTATTAACAAAATAAGATCAATTAAAACTTAACATCTCTAATAACAAGAAAGCCCCAGTAAATGGGGCTTTCTTGGATATACTTTACAAATTATGTCTCAGGTGACTCCTAAAACGGAATGTCATCATCGAAGTCGTCATAATTTGGCGGTGGCGGCGGCATGGAACCGGAACTGCTTTGCGGCGCCGATTGCTGCGGCTGATTGGCCGGTCTTGATGAAGGAGCGGAATAGCCGCCCTGCGGCTGCTCGCCGCCAAATTCGGAAGTGCCGCCGCTACGGCTATCCAGCATATTCATGGTGTCGGCAATGATTTCAGTGGTGTAGCGATCCTGACCGTCTTGACCTTGCCATTTCTGAGTGCGGATACGCCCCTCAATATACGCTTGACTGCCCTTCTTTAAATATTCACCGGCGATTTCAGCTAAACGATTATAAAACACCACCCTATGCCATTCGGTTTCTTCCCGGCGCTCACCCGATTGCTTATCTTTCCAGCGTCTGGACGTTGCCAGACGAATTGTCGTAACGGCACCGCCGCTCGGCATATAACGAACCTCAGGATCGGCGCCAAGCCTTCCTATTAACATCACTTTATTAAGCATCTATTTCTCCCATTGTTTTCTTCTTGAGCATTTGTAGAGCTCGCCCTGTGAATGCTCGCCTTTGAGCGGATAGCTCCGCCCCTACCGGATTATGCATTGACGTATTGCGTGATCAATCGTTGTAACTGGTCTTTATCCAGTTTCTGATTATCAACCTTAAGATAAACCAAGGCTTCCTCATAATGCAGGGTAATTTCCTCTACACCGCTGATTTTAAACATTTCGGCAATAAATTCATTGGCGCCCTGTTCGCTGAGTTGTTCCAGCGATATAAGCAGGTTTGCCACATACCGGGGGGGCTTCATCCATAAGGACACCACCAACCAGCTGAATGCGGCAGCGGCGCAAAATAAAAACACCGCCGTGACTCCGAACGCGCCGTTAAACCAGCCGCCCACCAGTCCGCCCATAAAAAGCCCCATGAACTGCGAACTTGAATAAGCGCCCATGGCCGTGCCTTTCAAGTCAGCCGGTGCCGTCTTCGATATTAAAGAAGGCAGTGTCGCTTCCAGCAGATTAAAGCCGCAAAAAAACAGCCACAAGAAGCCTATAATTCCGACCAGATTTTGATGAACTGCCGACAAGCCCAATTCAGCCATTATCAGGACCGCGATCGCGCCCAGAAACACCTGCTTCATTTTGCGTTTCTTTTCGGCCAGAATCACGAACGGCACGGCGAACGCCATCGAAATAACGAAAACCGGTAAATAAACCTGCCATTCATGCCCGGCTATTAATCCCGCCTTCCGCATTAATGAAGGCACCACTACAAAGATAGCCATTAAAATCAGGTGCAAGGTAAAAATGCCGTAATTCAGGCGCAACAGATCCGGATTTTTCAGCACCTGCATCGTTTCTTCGGGAACGAACTCCGCATCCCGATGCAATTTGGATTGCTGGGGATCGGGAACGATATAAATAATCGCTAAAATAGCCAGCAGGGTAAGCACCGCGGTTACCCCAAAAACACTCTGTACACCGCCTAAGCCAGAAATAACAGGCCCGGCTATAATGCCTACGCCAAACGATCCGCCGATGCTGATTCCGATAATAGCCATGGCTTTGGTGCGATGAACTTCCTGAGTCAGATCGGCCACCAGGGCCATGATGACG
The DNA here is from genome assembly GCF_000190755.2 of Methylobacter tundripaludum SV96. Classification (GTDB taxonomy): domain Bacteria; phylum Pseudomonadota; class Gammaproteobacteria; order Methylococcales; family Methylomonadaceae; genus Methylobacter_A; species Methylobacter_A tundripaludum. Next base: position 1,382,258 of record NZ_JH109153.1, read on the forward strand.
GCCGAAACCGCACCGGCGCCTTGAAAAGCCCTGCCTATCAAGACCCCGTAAATGGTCGTTGACAGTGCCGCAATCACGCTGCCGATAAAAAACATCACCAAACCGATAATAATGATTTTTTTGCGGCCGAAGCGGTCGGATAGCAAACCGAAAGGAATTTGCAAAAGAACCTGGGGCAAGCCGTAAATGCTCATCGCCAGGCCGATCAGCGCAGGCGTTGAGCCTTCAAGCTGTTCGGCAAATAAGGATAACACCGGCAAAATCATAAACAGTCCCAGCATCCGCAAAGCATAAATGCCTGCCAAAGACCATGTAGCGCGTTTTTCCGATGAAGTCATCGAACTCGTAATGTCCTGCTGTGTTGTTGCCAAAACCAACGTCTCCTTTTGAACCAGAATTATCAAGAAAAATAAAATCAGTTGAGTACAGGCTTTACAATCAGCTGCAAATGCCGGACTAACTCAGTGGTTTATCTCGTTATTTTAATGGCGTCCATTATAACAAGCTTTATTTATCGAACTCGCTCATTTGTGCTTGAGCCGCCGTTTAACTAACCAGCGCCATGACCTGCGTTATTAAATGCAACCCGACGGATTTAAAATCAGTCAACGAAATCTGACTGGCCCTGAGCATCCCGACAATGCCGACCATAATCCAGAACACATTCAGCAAGGTATAGGCACTGTCTTTCTTGAGTATCGAGCACCAGGAAAGTATCACCGCATCTGTGGTATTAAAAGCCCAGACGAACAAAAACGGACTTTCCGGCCCCATCCAACTAACCAGTGAAAAACTGAAAATGCGCATCAGCACGCCGAGCATTTCGATAAACCGGATATATTTAAAAACGAATGAATTTAAGGTGTTGATGAGCATTATTTAAACCTAAGCAGTGTGTATGCCGTTTGTGTTAATACGGCTTTGCTCGTATATTATACGGTTGTTTAAATTGCCGGATTTATTTAATGGATACGATCAGCATTCGTGGCGCCAGAACACATAACCTGAAAAATATAGATCTTGACCTGCCCAGGGATCAACTCATCATCATCACCGGGCTTTCCGGGTCGGGTAAATCATCGCTCGCCTTCGACACTATTTATGCCGAGGGGCAACGACGCTATGTAGAATCCCTTTCTACCTACGCCCGCCAGTTCCTGTCGATGATGGAAAAACCCGATGTCGACCATATCGAAGGTCTGTCCCCGGCTATCTCCATCGAACAAAAATCCACTTCGCACAACCCGCGTTCCACCGTCGGCACCATCACCGAAATCTACGATTATTTACGGCTGCTCTATGCCCGCGCCGGTACGCCGCGTTGTCCTGAACACCAGGTTTCGCTGGAAGCGCAAACCGTCAGCCAGATGGTTGACCATGTGCTCTCGCAAGCGCCCGACCAGCGTTGGATGCTGCTGGCTCCGGTGGTCAACGACCGCAAGGGCGAGCATATCCAACTGCTTGACGACCTGCGCGCGCAGGGTTTCATCCGCGCCCGGATCGACGGCACCGTGTACGACCTGGACGAGCCGCCGGTACTGGATTTAAAAAAGAAACATACCATTGAAGTCATCGTCGACCGTTTCAAGGTTCGCGACGACATCGCCTTGCGGTTGTCTGAATCCTTCGAGACCGCTTTGCGCATTGCCGACGGTATCGCTATCGCCGCCTGCATCGATGACGCGACCGAACTGCTGTTTTCCGAGCGCTATGCCTGCCCTCATTGCGGCTACAGTCTGACCGAATTGGAACCGCGTATCTTCTCGTTCAACAATCCCAAAGGCGCATGCGGCAGTTGCGACGGACTGGGCGTGCGCCAGCATTTCGACCCCGAACTGATTATCCACAACCCCGACATCAGTCTTGCCGGTGGCGCGATTCGCGGCTGGGACCGGCGCAACGCCTATTATTATCAGATCATCTGTTCGCTGGCCAAACACTATAACTTCGACCCGGAAGCGCCATTTTCCGAGCTGTCCAAAGAAACCCAGAACATCATTCTTTACGGCAGCGGCCATGAAGTTATCGAATTCAAGTTCATGGCCGGTACCGGCTCGGTCAAAAAGAAGCATCATAGCTTTGAAGGCATCATCGCCAATATGGATCGGCGTTACCATGAAACCGATTCGCAACTGGTGCGCGATGAACTGGCTAAATATTTATCCCAAAAACCCTGTAACGTTTGCGAGGGCGCAAGGCTTAACGTGTCGGCCAGAAATGTGTTTGTTGAAGATTTGCCGCTGCATCATCTGACCCGCTTCCCGATCCGCAAATCACTGGACTTCTTCAAGCACCTGAACCTGACCGGCAAGCGCGGCGAAGTTGCCGCAAAAATCGTCAAGGAAATTCAGGAACGGCTGGAATTCCTGGTCAATGTCGGCCTAGACTATTTGACGCTGGATCGCAGCGCGGACACCCTTTCCGGCGGCGAAGCGCAACGCATTCGCCTTGCCAGTCAAATCGGCGCAGGTTTGGTCGGCGTGATGTACGTGCTGGATGAGCCGTCGATAGGCCTGCACCAGCGCGACAACCAGCGCCTGCTGAACACCTTGTTCCGCCTGCGCGACCTCGGCAATACCGTGATCGTGGTTGAGCATGATGAGGATGCGATCCGTTCGGCGCAGCATATTGTCGATATAGGCCCCGGCGCCGGAGTGCATGGCGGGCGCATCATTGCGCAAGGCACGCTGGAAGACATTATCAACACCCCGGACTCGTTAACCGGGCAGTATTTATCGGGAAAAATCGGCATTACCGTGCCTGAAAAACTAACGCCTGTCGATCAAGACAAACAGATCGTCATCCGCAATGCGCACGGCAACAACCTGAAAAATGTCGATATTTCATTCCCGATCGGCTTGCTGACCTGCATCACCGGCGTCTCCGGTTCCGGCAAATCGACGCTGGTAAACGATACCTTGTACTGTCATGCGGCACGTCTAATCAACCGTGCCGGAGTCATTCCCGCTCCCTGCGACGCCATCGAAGGTTTGGAGCATTTCGACAAAGTCGTCGATATAGACCAAAGCCCGATCGGCCGCACGCCACGCTCTAATCCGGCCACCTACACCGGCCTGTTCACGCCGATACGCGAATTATTTTCCGCAACGCCTGAAGCAAGATCGCGCGGTTATTCCCCGGGCCGTTTCAGCTTTAACGTCAAAGGCGGTCGCTGCGAAGCCTGCAGAGGCGACGGCGTGATTAAAGTCGAAATGCATTTCCTGCCGGATATTTTTGTCCATTGCGACAGTTGCGCCGGCAAACGTTATAACCGGGAGACGCTGGAAATACGCTACAAAGGCAAAACCATCAACCAAGTGCTGGATATGACGGTAGAAGATGCGGCCGAGTTTTTCAGCCCCGTGCCGGTGCTGGCCCGTAAACTACAGACCCTGGTCGAAGTGGGCTTAAGCTATATCACCCTGGGACAGAATGCGACCACCCTATCCGGCGGCGAAGCGCAGCGGGTAAAACTCGCTAAAGAACTGTCCAAACGCGATACCGGCAAAACCTTGTACATACTGGACGAGCCGACCACCGGCCTGCACTTCCACGACATCAAACAATTGTTGACCGTGTTGCATACCCTGCGCGATCACGGCAATACCGTCATCGTCATCGAGCACAACCTGGATGTGATTAAAACCGCAGACTGGATTATCGATATGGGGCCGGAAGGCGGCGACGGCGGCGGTACGCTGGTTGCTGAGGGTACGCCTAAGCAGGTTTCTGAGAATGAGGCTTCGCATACTGGGGTGTATTTGAAGCGGTTTTTTGAGTGATGGGGATTTGCAAAGAAGTTAGGTGCAGTCCTTCTCTATCCCGTCACCAACTCACGCAACATTTCCGGATGAGCCACCGCCACACGCAATAATGTCTGCGCCGCTCCGGTGGGTTTGCGGCGGCCCTGTTCCCACTCTTGCAGGGTGCGCACCGAAACGCCCAACAGCGCGGCAAATTGAGCCTGCGACAGGCCTGAGGCTGTGCGTGCCGTAATCGCTTGGGAGTGAATCACCGTGCCGCGCCCGGCCTTCATTTCATGAATGGATTGCAACAAGTCGGCGTGAAAATCACGTCCATCTTCGAAAATTTCCAGTTTTTCATCGGTCATTGGTTTAGTTGTCGAGGGCATGTTTAATCTCCAGTAGTTGTTTGGCGGTCATCGAGTCACGCTCGGCTTTGGCGTACAGTATCAACTGTATAATTTCCTCGGCAGCGTTGCGCATAAAGTAAATCACCCTCACGCCACCAGACTTGCCCGATCCGGCGCGGCTCCAGCGCACTTTACGCAGCCCTTCTGCACCGGGAATCACATCTCCGACGGACGGATTTTCAGCCAAGTAAGCAGCAAATGCACCACGCTCTTCTTCATGCCAATAATGCGGCCACAACTTGCTGAACAGCGGGGTTTCAATGACTGTATACATAATTTCATTATACGTCAAAGACGTATTTGTGCAATCTTGAATGCATTATTGCAAAATCACACCCTTTCTCTTCCTTCATTATTCTTCCCGCCGCTTGGTCAAACCGGAAACCACGGCCACCAGCAACAAGCTGGACATCCAGCCAAACAGGATTTCGAACCAGATCAGAAATCGTATGCAATATTCATAGTTAGAACTCCATGTCCAAAACGCACTTGTCTTTGTAGGTGTTGAAATCATTGGAGCCCAGTCGTGTTCTTGTTGTAAATCGACCAGCGGCAAAATCAAATCCAACGAATAGGCGAAAGGGCTGAACCCCGTGTATTCCTCAGGCAGTTTTGAACACAAATACCAGTTACCCGCACCTTGGATAGGAGGCAGCACCGCACAAGCAGATTTGGCTAACTCTGCCTTAGCTACTTCGCTATCAGACATACACGCGACACATTCAGTATTTTGAAACATCAACAGATTGTTTGGTTTAATTAATTTCTGAAGTGTCGCATAGACTAATTTTATCTTTTCCTCTTTAGCTGCACAGCTATCAGGTACACAAGCGGCATACTTAGTATTTTGAAACACCAGCGGATTACTGGGTGCAAAAACACCATTGCCATTATTGCCGTAAACTGCTGCGCCCCAATAAACCGCCCCGCAAAACAGCCAGACAACAACCATTTTGAAAAATAACCCAAGTGGGCGATAACCATATCCGATGAGCCACCCAAACAGCCAATGAAAGCCACGACTAAAAAACCGATAAATCCTTGCTATCGGTTTGCACCAATCCTCTGGCGTTTGTCCAATCAATTTCGCGGTACGTAGTTGATCTTCAAAGGCAATTGCCACCTGTCGCGCATACTCTAAATGGCCCATGTCACGAAGCACTTTTTGTAATTGCCACCAGGGTTGTGGCTTGAAGTCTTTTCCATCTCCAATCTGCCCCAAGTGTAAAGTTGGCTGCTTTTTCAGCCATTTCAACCGGGTCTCTGTATCTGTGGGAGCTGTACCAGACAGCCTGCCATAAACAAAACCGTCCAAATCCAGTTTTCCTTCCGGCCAAGACTTGAGGTCATCAACTAGGCTACCCACTTTGGCAGATACCAGAAATACAGTGCCCTTAACTCTAAGATTAAGAAAAAAGAACACGCCAGCCACCGTCATATTTTCCGCCAGCAATGCAAAACCATTATTGCCGTCGAGCGTTGAGTCGCTACACTCCAAATCACCGCCAATTTTTGCTCCTTGCAATCGAACTGTGCCTGTAGCGGTGAAGCCATTCTTCAGTACAACACAGCCTTTAATCACCGCACCATCACAAGACAAAGCATTTCCGTCCTTGACGACGAACTGGCCGTTTTCGCAAACTAAATCACCGCCAATCTGCGCACCTATCATGGCAACTTCACCAGTGGAGGAGAATTCATTCCTCAAAAAAACGCAACCTTTAATCCTCGCTCGGTCACATATCAATGCATTGCCCTCTTTTCCATCAAACTTACCCCCATCGCATACCAGATCGCCGCCAATCTGCGCACCAGCAAAGCTAACTTCGCTGGTGGAAATAACATTGTTCAGAAAAATAGTGCCACTGCACACCATGCGGTCAGCTTCCAAGCCCTCAATATGGCAAACCTGAAACAGCAAACAACCGTGAACAACGCTATCTCGTAAGTTAGGTGTAGTATTTAAATGACAATAAGTCAGCCTTAGGCTATTTGGCGAGATTGCCCCCTCAATATCCAACTTACCATCCACCCAGGCCTCATAAAGCTGTACGCCCTTTTCATGTACCGGAGCGTATTCATCACCGCCCAATGCGAGAAACCGCAGAAAAGATGCGCGTACAATATTTTGCTCACTTGGTCCCTCGGGTCGCCGTTCTCGTTCTGAGATGTGTGCGATCTCGCCACTTCGACAGGCATCCAGTAGCTTTTTCTCGGCAGGTTTGAGCTGCCCAAAATAAGCCAGTGTGCGTCCGTCGGGTTTTAAAGGTGGATTAACCATACTTATACTCCTGCGTGCTTATTTCGGATGTCGTGGAATTCGATGATTACCCAAGTTGCATCAATCGCGAACGATGCTTGCCTTAAGAACGGCTCCCCTCATTCAACATATTCTAACGTACTATATTGGTTTATTTTTAGACGTTCCTGTCAGACAGAGTGTGCATTGCATACCTTTTGGAAGCTTAATTTACCCTAAACACTTTGAAAAGGTACGTAATGTATACCCTACAGCGGCTTGCATTGAAGTTACCCTCCAGCCCAGCTTTGTGCATTAATAACCTGTGTTTTAAACGCGGCCTTCGCGACAAAATCACAAAAGGCTTTATCGACTATGTTTTGTTCGGCGAGTTGTTGCAGGCTAAGGCTGGTATCAATAGCAGCTGACTTTATCAGGATAAGTTCGGTTGCTGAAACTGTCTTGGCCAACCATGCCGCGAGGCTGTCCGAAGTTATATCCCAGCTTGCCTCAATGCCTGCGTTATCAAGTTCGATAATATCCGGCGACCAAATGACGGTTTTTTTCCGGTTTAATTGATCATGAATCGCCGCGACAGTATCGGCGATAGCAAAATCCGGTTTAAGCCCTTTAAACATCAAGGCCATTTGCTGCATGGCTAAGAGAGCCATGTGATGCGCGGTGGTATCGTCAAATTGCCACTGTTGTTGCGCTAATCTAACCTGATCGGCAAACCCACCGCCGCCGGGAACGACAACCACCGCCCTGCCCTGATAGTTTTTTTCCACCGCATTCAGGCAGTTAACAAGGGTATCCGAGCGGGACAGGCTACCGCCCAGTTTGATAATAATTATGCCGTCCGTGGCGGTTAGGTTGCTCATTACCTTGCCGTAAATTGCCGCAATAAATCGAGCATGGCCGCCGCCTTGTCAAAACTTTCCTGATATTCTTCTTCGGCTACGGAATCATTGACAATACCGCCACCGGCCCAGAAACGAATGGTGTTTTCGGAATGCACCAGCGTTCTGATAGCGATATTGGTATCCATATTGCCGTTGAACCCAATATATCCGATAGCCCCGCAATAAACGCCGCGCCGGTTGGGTTCGAGTTCTTCTATGATTTCCATGGACCTGATCTTGGGTGCGCCGGTAATCGATCCGCCCGGAAAACAGCTTTTTAACAAATCCAGCGCGTGCTGGTTATCCGCCAGAACGCCGGTTACGGTACTGACCAGATGATGCACGGTGGCGTAACTTTCCACATCGAATAGCACCGGCACTTTGACTGAGCCGTTCTTGCAGGTTTTACTGATGTCGTTGCGGAGCAAATCGACGATCATCAGGTTTTCCGCTCGGTCTTTGTTGCTGGCTTCCAGGTTTTTTATTTGCTGCTGGTCTTCCGCGTAATCGGGTTTTCTCGGCCGCGTCCCTTTAATGGGTTTGGTCTCGACCACACCATCGGTCAGCTTTAAAAAACGCTCCGGGGATGAGCTTAAAACCTGCACTTCGGGCAGATTAAGATAGCAGCTGAACGGCGCGGCATTCAATTTGCGCAAGGTTTGATAGGCGGTCCACGGATCGCCCTCGCAATCGGCTACAAACCGCTGCGCCAGATTCACCTGATAACAATCGCCTTCCTTGAGGTAATGCTTGATCCGGTTAAAGGCATGGACGTAGGAATCTTTGTCCATATTGGACTTAATCTCGCCGACGACCTTAAATGCAGGACAATCCGGCCTTACCGGTAATTGGCTGAACTGGTTGATTAAATCTTGCCATTTTTGCCGATCGCAATTTCCTACCAAGTAGCTTTTTTGCCGGTGATGATCGACGATGACCGCCCACTCGTAAATTCCTACCGCCATCTCGGCAATATGTTCGGCATCTTCGGCTATCGTCGGTAGCGCTTCCAGTCGACGGGCTAAATCATAGGCAAAATAGCCGATGGCTCCACCGTTGAACGGTAAATCATCAAAACCGGCTTCCAGCTTAAAGGATGGGGAGAAACGAAGCTGTTGCTTGACTAAATCAAACGGATTTTCAGTTGATTTGAGTGTCGCGCCGTTACGGGTAATCTCGGTAATCTCGCCATGCGTGACCAAGGTACACACCGGCTCAGCCGCAATAATATCGTATCGCCCCTGATTGCTGTGGGGAAAACCGCTATCCAGAAAAACGGCCCAAGCTTCATCTACGCAGGCGGAAAACAGTTCTGCACTATCGGGAAAGTAAGGTAGGGGAGCGATAAGTTGATTTGGTGACGGCATTTATATTGGGGACTTGTGATGCGTTTTGCATTAACAATGCGAAATAAATCGGGATTATTCAGTAGAGTGGGCAAAAAACCTGCCCACTCTATTAATTATTTATGACTATTTGCCCATAAACTGCCCAAATGCACGACTGCCTTCACCGGTTTGAATGGTATCGATCACTTTCAGGGTTCTGGCATCGATCACCGAAACATTGCCGTCAAACCAATTAGCCACGTAGACATGCCGGTCATCCGGATGAGTGCTGATACCTTCGGGTTTGGTACCTACAGTAATCAGGGCGATTTCCTTTAGCGTCTCCGTATCGACAACTGAAACCGAACCGTCGTCCTGATTAGTCACCAACAGGCGGCTGTCGTTAAGCGCCAGTGCCGTTGCGTAAGGCAACATATTGACCTTTACCGTAGCGATAGGCTTCATCCTTGCCGTTTCCACAACCGTTACATCATCGCTTTTTACATTGGCGACATAAATGCGTTCGCCTCTGGCATCAATGGTAAGTCCAAACGGGTGCGTACCAACCTGAGCGGTTTTCTTAACGGTCAGTGTCTTCAAATCGATCTGGGAAACTGAATTACTGATCCGGTTGGCGACGTATAACCAGCGATTATCGGGACTGACAACCAGACCGGACGGCGATTCGCCGACACTAATCGTTTTAATGATCTGTAGACTGTCCGCATCGATAACCGAAACATTGTTTTTATACCAGTCTGCCACATAAATCCGCTTGCCGTCAGGCCCCACAGCGATACCCAGCGTGCCGTCATTGACAGCAACGCTGCCGATAACTTCGCGTTTTTTTGTATCGACAACCGCAAAGCCTTTGGCCTCCGGCGTACTGACATAAACTTTATTGCCGTCAGGCGCGACCGCAACCCCGGCCGGTTTGCCGGGAACAGCAATGGTATCGACTACGCTGCCCGTTGCCGTATCGATAACAGACACGCTATCGGCCAATTGATTGCTGATGTAGGCAAATGGCTGGGCCGCAAGCGGTGTAGATAAAAAGGCTGTAGCGATGCAAATCGCTACAGCCTTGTCGCCAAGGATGGTGCGTATGCCGCAAACCAGCCGGGAGCTGGCGCGGCGGCAGTTCAATGAGAACACTCGCTAAACCTTATTTTTCAGCCAATTTTTTCAGGTTAATCAATCCTGTTTCCAAAACGGCTTTCACTGCGGTATTTGCGGCTTCTTCGTTCATTTCTTCCGGTGGATTGTTGTTCATGTAAGCGCGGTAGTAACCGGCTTTCCAGGTAACTTCAGTCTTACCGCCTTTATCGGCCAATTCAATGCTTGCTGCGTAATCGTTTACAGGTAACGCAGGAACTTTTTCTTCAGCACCGGCATGAGTGATGGTTTTAGATGAACTCATTTCAGTGATTTTATAACCATAAGACATCTTAGCTTCGTCATACTTTTTTAATTCTTCGGTAATTGTGCCGCCATCTTTCAAGGTCAAAACGCGAACCGCACCTTTGGTGTTATCGCCTTTAACTGTGGTACTCATAATGCCGGGATGCCAAGACATATCGCCGTAGTTCTTGATAATATCCCAAACTTTTGCAGCAGGTGCATTGATGGTGACTTTCTCTTCGGCTTTTTGACGCACAGGGCCGTGAGCATTGGCTAGTGAAGTAAAAAAGAACAGCAAGGCTGAAACAAACAAAATGATTTTCTTCATATTAACTTTCCTTATGGGAACATAAAAACTAAAACGCGCATTATATGACAACCAAGCGCTGCAAGCATCAGCTTAGCTAACTTAAAGTATTAGAAAAACAAACCCGGCAACAACAATTGTCACTTTTTATTATCGCGCGGTTTCTTTTACTCTGACTGACGGCTACAGCGAGTGATGATTAACGGTGAGGCTTTCATTAAAACGAAGTGACCTGTAAGTTACCCTGTAGTCTCACAAAGACCACAGGGCGGTTTTGATTACGCCAAGAATTTCTTTTCAAGAATATCCAGCTTGTCAGATTCAATCCCGAGTAATAACTCTCCTTTTAACAAGCCAACTAATTCCCTGCCGGCCATTTTAAAACGCCAGCCATGCAATAGCGGACACTCATCGTCGTCATTGAACAACAACACTTCCAAATCCTTACGTGTCGCAAGAATAATGGGATTTAACGAGTTTTCTTCGGCGCGTATTCTGACCAGTGCCGTCAAAATATCCAGTATCGCTTCCTGCTGCTGAGTTTTTTTAGCGGGCCGACCTTTTTCATTCAAGGGTATCGGCGCGCGATTTTTGGCCGCCGTAATGAGTTGGCACAATTCTGCGCCATAACGATTAACCGTACGCTCATTAATGGCGCGAACATTGGCTAATTCACTCACCGTTTCCGGTTGCAACTTGGCTAAATCGAACAGCATTTCATCACGTAACAGCCAGCTCTTGGGTCGATCTTCAGTCTGCGCGGCCTTTTCCCGCCATTCGGCCAAGGCTTGAACAATTGATAATTGCCTGCCGGTCAGTTTGTTTTTACCCTTAATTTTCAGCCAGGCTTTTTCAGGCTTTACTTCATAAAGATCCGGATTTGCCAGTTCGGCAAAGTCACGCTCCAACCATTCAGCGCGTCCGAGTTCGGCTAATTTCTGCAACATCATTTGATAAATCTTGCATAGATAAATCACATCATCCGCAGCATATTGAATTTCTGCGTCGATCAGCGGCCGCTTGCTCCAATCCGCTCGGGTATGGGCCTTGTTTAAATTCACATTTAGCAAGCTGGAAACCAGCATCGCATAACCCGGATTCTCCTGAAAACCCAGCAGCGGTGCGGCGATTTGGGTATCAAAAAGCGGCTCAGGTAATTTCCCGGTTAATTGATAAAAGATTTCCAAATCCTGTCTGCAAGAATGAAATACTTTTACAATGGATGGGCTGTATATCGCTTCAAAAAGGATATCCAAGGAAGGCAATGCGATGGGGTCAATGCATGCCACCCATTCCGGTGTTGCTATTTGCAGCAGGCAAAACTTCGGGTAATACGTTTTTTCCCGTAAAAACTCCGTATCGAGAGCTAACCAAGGTTCTTTCTTGATCTGTTCACACAATTTAACCAGCTGATCTGGGGTATTTATATATTGGATGTTGTTTGTCATATTGTTAAACGAGCAGTCATTAACACACCGTAAAATCCATGGATTTTACGGTTAATGGTGGTTTTTTATTTTAATGATAGAATTTATTTTTTTGTCTTCACTTACCTATGCGATTTTGTATTACTCCCGTTACCGCTTATCAGCAGAACTGTTCCTTACTCATTTGCGAGCATACCAACAAAGCCGCCATCGTCGACCCTGGCGGCGATATCGACACGATTCTTAAAGCCATCGACAGGGAAAATGCAACGCCCGAATCCATCCTCATCACCCACGGACATCTCGATCATATCGGCGCCACGGCTGAACTGGCGGCCTTGCTTTCCATTCCTGTTATAGGGCCTCATCAAGACGACCAATTCTGGATTGATGCCATTCCTGAACAATGCCGGACTTTTCGTTTCCCGGCCTGCGATTCATTTACACCGTCACGCTGGTTAAGTCAGGGCGATATTGTTAAGGTTGGCGAAGAAGTGCTGGATGTTTTTCATTGCCCGGGTCATACACCGGGACATGTGGTTTTTGTTCACCGCAACACCAAACTGGCCATAGTCGGCGATGTGTTGTTTAAAGGTTCAATCGGCCGAACCGATTTGCCAAAAGGAGATTTCAATACCTTGATTCATTCAATCAAGAATAATCTATGGCCTTTGGGTGAACAGTTTACGTTTATTCCCGGACACGGCCCAATGTCCACGTTTGGAGAGGAAATGCGCAACAATCCCTTCGTCAGCATTTAAGCCTTATATCTTGTTCGATCAGGTTAGCTGCCGTTGACTTGATCGGATCCGCCATTGTTAGATGGCGGAGTACGCTGTCTTCCGCGTCGGCCATAGTTATTGCTACGTTTTTTATTACGTGCTTTTACCCGTTTTATATCCAGTTTATGTTGCTTGATTTCTACCGATTTTAGATGCAGGAATATATCCTGCGGCATTTCATCGGGCAACTCAACGAGCGTGTAGTCGCCTTGAATATTAATATTGTTAATATTATTTTTGTCGACGCCGGACTCTTCAATCAATATTTTTTTAAGCTCTTCCGACGTAACCTGATGCTTACTCCCCACGTCCAGGCGATAGCGAACCATTTTAATGCCTAGTTGAACTATAGCTGTTGTCGCCAGTCTCGCATCCATGCCGTCGGGTTTATTATTGCCGCTCATTCCGGTTTCAACGGACTAGCCGCACCGCACTGTTTCAAAGTCTATCCTGATAAATTTCTACAAAAGCCTCATCGCGCAATCTGCGCACCCAAAGCTCTGTTTCTTCTTCAATTTTCCGCTTACGAATAGCCTCTCTTACCAAGTTCTTTTTAAACTCGCTACTATCGTCCTTATTTTCCCGGCCCAAGACCTGAATGATGTGCCAGCCAAACTGCGTCTGTACGGGGTCACTCACCTCATTAATACCGAGTTTTACCATGGCCTCTTCAAACGGCTTAACCAGATCGCCGGGGCCTACCCAGTCAAGTGAACCGCCTTTTAATGCAGAACCTTTATCATCTGAATGCGCCCGTGCCAACGCGGCAAAATCATCACCGTCAGCAATACGGGCTTTTAATGCCAACAAGCGTTTATTTGCCTCGGCATCATCAACCAACTCATTGGTTTTAATTAAAATATGCCGAACTTTGGTTTTGGTAATCATGTGATTATCCGTGCCTTTTAGTTCCAACATTTTAACAATATGAAAACCGCTCGGGCTGCGTATGGGCTCGGACACATCGCCCTGCTTCATTTGTCTGATTTCATTAACAAACAAGGTGGGTACTTCACTTAGGGTGCGCCAGCCCAGATCACCGCCCTTGAGGGCATTGGCATCATCCGAATCGCTGATCGCTGTTTGACTAAAATCTTGTCCACCGCGCAGGCTCCCGACAATACCCTCGGCTTTGCTCATCGCTTTTTGTATTTCTGTCGATGACGCGCCTTCTTTAACCGCAATTAATATATGTCCCAGATGATACTGCGTAGACTCTTCGCCGATTTTATCCTGGGTCTCCATGTAGTGCTCAACCTCTCGGTCGGTCACCTTAATGCGTCCGCCTATCTCCCTGCCGCGTAATTGATTAATAATAATTTCATTACGCATATTATCCAAAAAGCTTTGATAGCTAATGCCCTGCCCTTCCAGCTCCGCCCTGAATTGCTCTATATCCATATTATTTCTTCGGGCTATATCGGCGGCCGAACTGTTGAGCATTTCTTCGCTGACAGTAATTCCGGCCTTTTCCGCCAACTGCCGCTGGAGTTTATCAACAATCATTTTCTCCAGCACCTGCTTGCGCAGCACATAAGCAGGCGGAATCGCGGCGTTACTTTGCTGTATTCTTTGTTCAATAACCGCCACTTCTTTTTGCAATTCACGCTCAAGGATAACGTCCTCTTCAACCACTGCGATAATGGTATCAAGAACTTCAGCGTGTACTAAAAAGCTGCCGAACAATAAGTTACACAATAACGCGACGACAATAGTTCTTTTGATGTTTTCTTGCTTAATCATCTTTCGGTGCCCGATAACCATAAATTTGCTGTTCAAAGAACTTATCCAATTTTTCCCCAATCCCGGTCAAACCTTTAAGTTCTATCTGAAAAAATACGCCGGTCTGACTTATCCCTGTCGCATCGACAATAGTGGGACTGTTCACAATATTCGGATTTTGACTAAGCGTTAAGCTATTAATCCAGCGTCGCCCAATAACACGAAAACGCCAGCAGCAATTTTCTTTTTCCAGGCCAAAAAAACTTTCCTGAGTTGAATTATTCAGCAATGAATACGTCCAACGCCCAACTACAGACCAATCGTTATAAATCGGCCAGTGAGCGGAAACATCGCTTTGAATAATGTCATAAGGTCTGGTCCCCGATAATTCAGGATAAATCGTATTTTTCCTGTAACGATAACCCATATTAATAATCTCACCGGGTTCGTTAATATAATGCAGCATGGCGCTGTGCCTGACAACCCGGTTCAAATGAGGATTCCATTGCGCCCCTGAACTAAACGATATATGGTCCGTTAATCCGGCATCGAATTCAGTCACCAGATTTGAGAATTTATCGGTATCCGGAAAATAGCCCGGCAAAGTTTGCTGGTAACCGGGATAAATAACCTTTCTATCCTGAAAATAAGAAATTTGCCCCACACTGAGTTTTAATTTTTCCCTACCGGATTTAGCATCGATCAAGCGTGTTGTTAAGGCTGCCGTAAGCTGATTAGCATCCCCTACCCTATCCGAACCGCTAAAGCGGTTTTCCAAAAACATGCTGTTAAAAGAAAAATCATTCGGTGCGGTATCGAATACAGGAATATCGTCTTGAACCGCATTGGGGACATACAAATAAAACAATCTGGGTTCAAGGGTATGCAAATAAGATCTATTGAAAATATTCATGTCCTTTTCCAGATACAAACCGCTATCCGTAGAAAAAATAGGCAGGGTTCTGGACATACTTGAGGAGACGACTTGGCCTGTCGACAATTTTATTAAGCCCCCGCTTGGATTGCTTAACGCATACTGGGTGGACTGCAAGGAAATCTTGGGCGTTAAAAAAGCACTGGCCGTTTGCAATGGGAAACTGATTGACGGTTTGACATTGGTTCGTTGCGCATTCACCGGCGTAAGATCGTTTTGTTGTCCATTCGTCATTTCCACTACTGAATCATGCTGATAATGCACATACTCAGCATCCAGCAAGGTTGTCAACGGCATAAATTTGAATGAATGGTTCAAATTCAGGTTAACTTGCGGCAACCTCCGATACGGTATCCCCGCTTTGGTTATCGCTTTATCGATCGATTGATAATTATCAACATGGCCTGTTAAAGAAACCCCGGTATTTACGTAGCCAAGATTAGCTTGGCTTAAAAGATAACTACTGTAAGTTGACGTACTCAGCGCGTTGCCCAAGTCGGAGAAATAATCTTTATCGGACACATAATTCAAATCCATATTTGAATTAATATGAGGCGTAAATTGGGTGTTATTCTTAATCGCTCCCAAATACCGTGCCTTATCACGGAGACTGTCATGCGGCATAAATTCCAGATCTGTAGATCCGCGTGTCATCTCTGTCAAATAACGGAAGTCGCCTCCCAATATGGCTCCCCTATTTGAAAGATACCGTGGCCGTAAAGTGACATCGTAATTGGGAGCTATATTCCAGTAATAAGGCGTTTCCAGTCTTAAACCGCCCCGTTGCGTATTGCCGAATGAAGGCGCAAGAAACCCCGAAAGTCGCCTGTTATCTATCGGAAAAGACATATAAGGTGAATAAAAAACAGGCGTGCCTTTAAACTCAATCCATGCATTTTTAGCAGCACCTTGACCGCTAATTTTATTCATCTTCAACTCAGTCGCATGCACAACCCAGTCCTGGTTGCCGGGACGGCAGCTGGTATAAGCAACACCTTTATATCGAGACAGGGTACTGCTCTCCCGATAAATCGTTTTCGCCCGGCCTCTGAGCGGCGTAGCCGGAGAAATAAACAGGGCTTCCCGGAGGCGTGCCTGATCGGAAGCCAGGTTAAGGGATGCCGACTCACTGTGCAACGCCAATTCATCTTCGCTGTAATAGACACTGCCCTGTAAATCCAATGTTTCCGACACAGTGTCATAAGTCGCTTTATTAGAGACTGAACGCTGATCTGCACGAGTCATTTCAACATTACCGGTATAACTGTAAATTTCATTCTCGAATATTTCAGCATAATCGGAATCGATATCCAGAGGAGACGCCTCTCTCAAATCCTTTTCAGGCACAAAGCCGGGCTTTCCGCCGCCAGGTGCAGCACAGTTTTGCCAGGGATCATATTTCAGTTGTGATTTAAGATTGCTGAAGGTTAGCTCTTCGTTATGGTCAAACGCCGGAGTAAGAAAACTCATGCCGGATTCAGGGGTTTCAATAACCCGCGCCTGCCCCTTAGGATCGGCGCCGACCAACTTGCAATCCCAGTTTTTATCTGCGGCCTTGGCATCGCAGGTCCAACCTGGACGATTAGCTTCAGTTTGCAGCGTTTTTTTCAAATTGGAATCGGCCGAAGGCTGAGCGATTGGCTTAGCCTCTACGCTAACTTGTTGGGTGTCTTTATCAGCCCTGGTGTTGACGGGGAGTTTGGGCGCATCGACCTTCGTCTCGGCCTTCTCGGCAGGGACGGACGGGGGCTCGGTATTCTCAACGGCATCGCGCTCAGGTTCCGCGACAACCGGCTGAGTATTTTCAACGGCCTTTGTCGGTATTGGCTGCGCGTCTTTAATCGGTTGCACGCCTTTAACGGGTTCGACGTCGACAGGAACCTTTGCCGCACTGGTTTTCCCCGCAGGTTCTTTTTCACCTACACAAACCCACTCTTTGCTATCCTTGTTTTGTACACAATTCCAGAGTGCTTCGTTGGCAATGCTGGCAGGCGCATAAATAGAAGGTAAAAAAAACAGTAATAAACGGCGGCGCATAGGTAATATGAAGTTTAGTAGCGTAGTGGATCGTAAATCGAATAAAATGCCGGACGTTAATTTTACCTCACTACCCCACTATTATACTAATCTATCCTAAACATCATGATGCCTGAAGACTTAAGAACGATATCGATGTTCGACTGGCTTGAAAACGATTTATTGCTCACCATTACCGCATGCGCCCCCGCTTCCAGCGATGCCAGTTTTCGACGTTACTTTAGAGTCTGTACCCCGGAACAACAATTTATTGTCATGGACGCCCCGCCGGACAAAGAAAACATCGAACCCTTCATCAGAATTGCCAAGCTGCTGACACAGTCTCAAATCAACGTCCCGACTATTTTTCAACAAAACCTGACTGACGGATTTTTACTGCTGGAGGATTTCGGTAGCCAGTGTTTTCTGGACCAGCTGAATGAAGCCACTGCCGCCGATTTATATCAAACCGCTTTCGACAGCTTATTCAAACTGCAAACCCAAACATCGATACAAAACTCCGGATTGCCCAGCTATAACGAGCCGCTCCTGCACAGGGAACTGGCTATTTTCGACGAATGGTTTTTAGGCCAATTACTGGACATTCAAATTCCCGCAGCTGTTTGGGAGACGGTCCGCGCCCTTCTCACCACATCAGCTCTGGAGCAGCCCAGCACCTGCGTACACAGGGATTACCATTCCCGCAACCTGATGGTTTTAGACAACGATTCACCCGGCGTCATCGATTTTCAGGATGCCGTCATCGGCCCGATCACCTACGATCTGGTGTCTTTATTGCGCGATTGCTATATCGCCTGGCCTGAACAACAAGTTGAACAATGGCGATTTAATTATTTTGAGCGGCTCCAGCAAGCAGGCCTCATTGATTGCAGCCCGGCCCAGTTTAAACGCTGGTTCGACCTGATGGGGCTACAACGCCACCTTAAAGCCATCGGCATTTTTTCCCGCTTGCACTTGAGAGACGGCAAATCCAACTACCTTGGCGACATACCGCGCACCCTGAACTATGTCACCGCCGGTTGCGCGGCCTACCCTGAACTTGCCGGGTTCAATGACTTCCTGCGCGAACAGGTACTACCCGCACTGAGCGTAGTTGAAGCATGAAAGCCATGATTTTAGCGGCAGGACGCGGCGAAAGAATGCGCCCGTTAACCGACCGCATCCCCAAACCCTTGCTTACAGCCGCAGGCAAACCGCTGATCGAATACACGATCAAACAACTGGTCGCGGCTGGTTTTAATGATATAGTCATTAATCATGCCCATCTGGGATTGCAAATAGAAAACCGGCTGGGTAACGGCAATCGGTTTGGTGCAAACATAAGCTATTCACCGGAAGGCGAACAAGCGCTGGAAACGGCGGGCGGCATTATTAACGCCCTGCATTTATTAGGCGACGGGGTGTTTTTGGTGGTCAATGGCGATATCGCCACAGACTTTCCCTTTGCCGAACTCAAAAAACTGACTGTCGATTTGGCCCATCTGGTTTTGGTCGATAATCCGGCGCATAATGCACAGGGCGACTTTGGCTTGGCTAAGTCCGGCTTGGTTGTTTCAAGCGGCACCGAACATTTCACCTTTAGCGGCATAGGGCTGTATCGCCCGGAACTATTCAGCAACATGCCCGCCGGACCCAGCAAACTGGGGCCTTTGTTACGCCAAGCCATAGCAAACGGCCGGGTTTCAGGACAAAAAATGGACGGTTTCTGGATGGACATAGGCACACCGGAGCGTTTGCAAGAACTGGATTTTTATTACACTCAACAGAGGTAAAGACCATGACTGAACATGTTTACAAAAAAATAGAACTGACCGGTTCATCAGCCGTCGGCATGCAGCAAGCTATCGAAAACGCCATCAGCAAGGCATCAAAAACTATCCATGACATGCGCTGGTTCGAAGTCGTCGAAACCCGCGGCCACATAGAAAACGGCAAAATCGCCCACTGGCAGGTCACCGTTAAAATCGGCTTTTCCCTGACAGAATAAAGGCTTTGCCATTCGACAAACTAGGCTCGATCGTATATGCCCCATCAATCGGACAAAAGCGCCAATGCCCTATGGCACCGCGCCACCGTCACCCGGCAACGCCGCGAACAAAAAAATGCGCATAAATCGATAGTTCTCTGGTTTACCGGCCTATCCGGCTCCGGCAAGTCAACGCTGGCCCATGCCGTAGAAGAACAATTGCATCAAATCGGCTTAAATACCTTGGTCCTGGACGGCGATAATGTGCGTCACGGCTTGTGCAGCGACCTGGGATTTAGCGATACAGACCGCAAGGAAAACATCCGCCGTATCGGTGAAACAACCAAACTGCTGCTTGAAGCGGGCGTCATAACATTGACCGCATTTATCTCACCGTTCAAGGCGGAGCGCGCCACGGCAAGAAGCCTGATGCTGGACGGCGACTTTATTGAAATTCACTGTTTTTGCCCGTTAACGGTTTGCGAGCAACGGGATGTCAAAGGACTGTATAAAAAAGCGCGACTAGGCGAAATACAAGACTTTACCGGCATATCCTCGCCTTACGAAGAACCGGAAAACCCGGATTTAAAAATCGACACTCACCGGCTTACGCTCGAAGAAAGCGTGCAGCAGGTCATATCGCTATTACGCGATCGAAACATCTTGTCCGCCCTGGAATAAACCATGCATTTCGATGTCTTCAATGGCGATGCAGACGGCATCTGCGCCCTGATTCAACTACGCCTGGATCGACCGCTGGCATCGCGGCTCATTACCGGCATTAAACGCGATATACAATTACTGGATAAATTCACCGTCACCTCAGGCGACCGCATCACAGTACTGGATATTTCCCTGCAAACAAACAGCGTACGGGTTAAGGAGTTTTTAAATCAGGGCGCGCATATTTTTTATGTCGATCACCACCAGCCCGGCGATATTCCCAATCATCCCCATCTAAAAACGCTGATTAATACCGACAGCGCGATCTGCACCAGTCTACTGGTCAATCAGTACCTGAATGGAAAATATCCGTTATGGGCAATAACCGCGGCCTTTGGCGACAATTTAAACCACAGCGCCGAACAACTGGCTGCCACCCTGAATTTAAGCCAAACAGAAATTGAGACCCTGAAAAACCTGGGCATCTACATCAACTATAACGGGTACGGCGGCTGTATTGACGATCTGCATTTTGCCCCTGACAGACTGTATCGGGAAATGGCGGAGTTCCAATCCCCTTTTGACTTCATCGGCGGCAATCGTGACATCTTTACGCAACTGGAACAGGGCTATCGAGAAGACATGGCAAATGCCCAACGCCTTGTCCCCGAATACCAAAGCGACGCGGTCGCCGTATTCATCCTGCCCGATACCGCCTGGGCAAGACGCGTTAACGGCGTATTCGGGAATTTCCTGGCCAACCTTCACCTCAGCAGAGCCCATGCGGTCATCACCCATAACAAGGACAACGATTACCAGGTTGGCGTCAGAGCGCCCCTATCCAACAAAACCGGCGCTGACGAATTATGCTCCGCCTTTCCAACCGGCGGCGGACGCAAAGCGGCGGCAGGCATCAATCATTTGCCCGGCGATCAGCTGAGTATTTTCATCAAAAAGTTTGAGGATTTTTATTCGTGAGTAGCTGTTACAATGCGAGTAAAAGGCTTACGTTTTAAATATAAGTACAATGGAACACAGATGACGGATGAACACATTTTTTACCTTTAGCCTTGTGTCATCATAATGATTAACGTCATCAACGTTCTATTTTTGGCCACTGAATAATAACTACAATCTTAAAGACCGCCGGAACCGACACGCATGAACTCACTGACCGATCAACACCAGCCCGACTCATCCAGCCCGAAGCGGATGGAACAATTACAACACATCAACCTGCAACTTGCGGCGCTGGGGCAACCAACCTGCGAAGTGGAAAACGACCCGCAATACCTGAAAATTGCAGGCGGTTTATTAAAAAACTATACTCAGCAACGCCGCCTGCTGGCGCTGGCCAAGTACCGCTGTCCGGCCGATCAACGTATTCAGGATTTCCTTAACAGCTACTTGACTGAAAACGGCATAGAAGGCCCCGTCAGCTTACCGGGCGAAACCTTTGTGCTGGAACAAAAAGAATTGGCAAGGGAGTTGTCCCTGCCCTTTCAATACAACGAATTTCATTCGGCTTATATTGATTCCTACCGGATTCAACAAGGCGTACTGCATAACCCGAAAAACGACCGGCGCACCACCAAAGGCGTGTTCCATATTGCCGCCGGAGGCCTCCCGGTTCCGGCCGATAAAAACGAAGTGCCCGTTCAGGCATACGCGGCTCTGCTCCGTGCCGCCCTGACGCCTCCCGACGACCTTTTGTCCCTGCCCTTTACCAGCGCTCAAGCCAACACCGCCAAACTCTGGGCATCATCGCTGATAAGACCCATCGTGTGCCCGGAAGTTTCCGCATCAATGCCGGTCAAAACCATGGAAATCCGCTTTTTTGCACCCGGCGGACTGGTCGCCAACCTGGATTTTGTCGAATCCATTTTCGGCAACGCGGGCGACCCGTTCCTGCCCGAGAACGATGCCGCACTGGATATCGACCACTGGACCGGCCATACCGGCTGCATCATTCTTGCCTCGCACCTGGTGCATTGCCGGAAAAAAGATCTGGGTCTGCCGCATTTTGACGATGCCACCGAACGTCAGCGCAAAGACGGCATGTGCTGGAAAAATGCGGATGAACTGTACAATAACGGCCAGCCCTTTAAACTGGTGTGCCGCAACATGCAGGGGGTGATTGTCACCATCATCGCCGATAACTATTTCGGCTACAGCAAAAAGGAAATCAAGTCCCATATCAGCTATTCAGCCAACCTGTACGGCGGCGCTGAAGAAGAGCATTCGGGCGGCGCGCTGGCCTTCCCGAGAGTCATTCTGGGCGAAATATTTTTGCCGCATACGTCCTATATCGGCGAGCATTATTCTTTCGATAAAGTCTGTCAGCAACTGGCGTCGGTCATAGAACCTAAAGACGAAGGCTATGCTGTCGACAAAAACTATCCCGACATCCTTTATATTCCCAATACCGCGAAGTTCAACATTCCGCAGCAGCAAGTCAGCTGGACGCATAATCGGCAGACGCAAACGCTCAAATTGCTGTTCGGCAACACCTATGTCTATCCCAACGGCTTTAAAATCCACATGGAACGCCACCCTACTGCGCCCAGCTGGCGCTTGATCGGCACCCATCAGGAAGGCACTTTCTGCCATAAACCGAGCACCGTATCCGGGGGCGGCAAATCGGAAATTTCCAAATCGATTGCCGGAGCCATCATTTCCGGCCCGGTTTTTGTCGATAACTTCGATAAAGACATGGACATCGTCACCGCCATCTTCGAACACGATTATTCCACCCGGTTTCGCGATCCGGCCCTGCATGGCCTCGACCAACGCCGCCTGCTCAGCAATGAACGCACCCTGGGCTCGGTGATCAAACTATTGACGCCGTCCGAAACCGAATTTTCGGACGTCCACAACCAATGGCTGGCAACAATACCCCAGCACATATTGGCAGTGGCGCTGATGATCAAACGTTTTTACAAGGAAGAATGGGGCCACGACTGGAGAAAATATTTTTCCGTCGACATGGTCAACAGCCACCCCGGTAACGAACTGAAATTTCAGGGCCGCAAACTGATCGCCAGTTACCTGCGCGTAGGCTTTGACGAAAATGGCGCGTGGCGCGTTTTCAAACTGCGTCAGGATTTTATCGCCTCGGCCAAAGTCCAGATGGAAGACGATATTTCCGCGTCCACCGTCGTACCGACGCGCCTTCTTACCGGGCTTAATCCGGATTATAAAAACCCCAGCGTCAAACTGGTCGATAACTGCGAGCAAAGCTTCTTTCAGCGTCCTGACGATGCGATACACCGGGGCACGGATTTGCAAACCGAGCTGGATTTTTCGCGTACCGACAACTTCATCTCCAATTTCCAACCGCTCACCCCGCAAGACGCGCGCGAATTCATCGAAGACGTCATACACTTCGACGAATTCAGCGAACCGATGCAAAACGTCATCCGCCAGGCCACCCAGGGCAAAGACGGCGAGTACTTCGTCTCATCGGCGCATCCTCGTCTGGTTGATGGAAAACCCAGCCTCAACGTCCGCTATCTGCAACTTCGCCCCGATATAGCCAACCCAAAAATGCGCTATATTGCGGAACTGTCCACCCGTTTGGCGCGGGGTCTTGATACCGATCAAACCGTTTATTTCCCGGTTAACGCAGTATTGACCGGACGACGCAACAACCCTGCCGACCTTGAGGCAGGCATCCGACCGCTGGCGATCTATAATCCGATCCATTATCAGGAATTGCCTGAGCTGTTCATGGATTTTATTTGCAGCCTGACCGGAAAATCGCCGTCCACAACCGGAGCCGGTTCCGAAGGCGCGCTGACCAAAGGCCCGTTCAATGCCTTATCCACCACCGCCGACCTGAATACCGCCTTGGTTTCGTTCATATTATGCGGCTATGACGGCTTTTCCACGGCGGCGGGTTTCATAGGTTCCAAACGCCAAATCGATCATGACATCAGCCTATTGATTCCTGAAATCTGGTCACGCTTGCCGGTAGACCAGCGCGACCCGCAGTATTTGATTGCAAAAGGACAACTGGAAAAACTGGAGGATTTTGAATACGAAGGTCGCACAGTATTCCAAAGCCGACTGGGCTATCGCATCACCGAACGGTTTGTGCATACCAATTTCGGCAAGATGTTCGATTACCCGACCGCGGTATTTGACGACGCGATGTTGAAACCGGAAACCCAGGATATGCCCAGCTATGTTGACGGCATCGACAACGTGTACGAAGCGCAGCAGCGGGTCGCGCAACAGTATTTCCAGGACGGTTCCATCGATGACGCCTGCCCGCCGTTAAAAGCACTGCTGCACATTATGGCCGAAGGCGAATATGCAGGGCAAACCATCAGCGACCCGGCTATTCGCGCGATGTTCACCCGCGACTATTTGCTGCAAAGCGACTGGTATCAACAGCGCCTTGAAATCAAACAGCAACGCGAGAGCGAACTTTGGCAGCAGCACAAGGCTTATATCCAACAGCAATTGGCGGCAACGGAACAGTCAGCCGGCCGTGCCGAGTTAATCCAAAAACTCGAAGCGACAGAACTCAAGCTGGCCGAGATCAACGATCCGGCTTACCTGCAACAGCTGCAAGGGACTTTAGGGGCTGATTGGGTACATCATTCGTAGACAGAAATACGCCGGTTCGAGCAACAGCGAAAACCGGCGTTTCCCGCACAGCAGATATCAAGTTAAAACATATCGCCACGAAGACAAGATCGACTGCACCGCTACAGCAGGTAGAATAATGCAAGGAGCCATTGCCTATAATATAGCGTTCCCACACTCCAGCATCACTGACCCAATTCACCGTCGTAGAATGTGAGCAATCGACTTCTACAGTAATAGTATTTTATTTACCGAGCATGATATGATCCGTCAGCCCAAATGGACGCTGATTTTAGACGCTAACAAAAAATTCACAGTTTTTCTTTTTGGCCGCGCTGCCGTTATTTGAGTCATGGGTAAAACAAGTTAATACACGTTTTTTTATTTCTGGTGGAGTAATTGTCATGCAAAATACATCCGGTATAGTAGATGTCGCCATAGGATTGGTGTTTGTCTACTTGCTATTAAGCCTTATCTGTTCCGCACTGACGGAAGCCGTCGAAAATCTGTTTACGCGTTCCCGAGGAAAAAAACTCTGTGAGGGTTTGTATGAGTTATTTGGCGGTAATACCTACAGTAACACAAGCTTTACGCTGCTCAAGGAGTTTTACAAAAATCCGCTGATTTATGGTTTGTACCACGGTGATTTGAAACTGGAGCAACAACCTCAACAAGCAGGTACAGAACCCAGTCATACATCGCCGCAAAAGCTACTGTTACCCGCTAACCTACCCTCTTATATCGCACCAAAAACTTTCGCGCTGGCGTTTGTTAGTCAAATTCTGGATGATAAACCCTTTGATACGGCGACACTTATCAGTCAGATCAATGCCTCTAATAACCTCCCGGCCAATCTCAAAAAATCCCTGACGCTATTTGTTAATACGGCTGATGGCGACATCCATAACGCACTTAAAAATATTGAAGACTGGTATTCCGCAATGGGAGAAAGAGTCAGTGGCTGGTACAAAAAACATGCGCAACTTATAGCCTTCATTATTGCTGCAGCGATTGTTATAGCCGGTAATGTCGACACGCTTACCATCGCTAAAAGCCTGATGGTCAATGACAATCTACGCGACCAGATGGTTAGCTCGGCTGACCAGTTTATCAAAGTCGATTTATTGAAAACCAGGCAACAGGCGCTTGATGGCGCTCAATCCTCAAATAACCAGCAACAAATCACCCAACTCAGCACCGAAATAGCCGTAATTAAAGCGGCAGCGTCTACTAAAGAGGCTCTTTGCCAGACTCAAGCCATTGACCCTCAGCAATGTTATAACTTGCAAATGGCACGATTAGCCGAACTGAATCGACTTGGCTTGCCGATAGGATGGCGCAACTTGGACGATCCGAGAAATAATCCTCACAGCACAGAGGCTTGGCTGGAAAAAATTATCGGTCTTTTTATTACGACAATAGCTGTTTGTTTGGGAGCGCCCTTTTGGTTCGATGTCCTCAACAAGTTTATGAATTTCAGGTCAGCCATCAAGCCGCAAGCCGGCGATAACAAAACAGAAAACAAACCGCAACAACCGGACAACGTTAAAGCTCCAACGCCCGGCGTGGGCTGAAGGCTTTACAGTGTCTTAATTCAAGCAAAATGGAGAGAATATTATGTCGAGACAAATTAACAACGACGGTTTAAATCTGGTCAAACAATTCGAGGGCTTGCGTTTAGAAGCCTATCGCTGTCCGGCCGGTGTCTGGACCATCGGCTATGGGCATACCCATGGCGTAAAACCAGAGGCAACAATCAGTGGAGAACAAGCGAATCACTTATTGGCTGAAGATTTAGCGGAATCGGGTGTGCAGGTAGATCAATGTATGAATGTCACGTTAAACGACAACCAATATGCCGCCTTGAGCAGTTTTGTGTTCAACGCGGGCATTGGAAATTTAACGGCGAGTACCTTGCTGAAACGCCTTAACACGGGTGATTACGATTGCGTACCGAGTGAGTTGTCCAAATGGGTTAAGGCAACCGACCCCAAGACCGGCAATAAAGTCTCTTTAGCGGGGCTGGTAAAGCGCCGGGCAGCCGAAGGTGAATTATGGCTAAAAACCGATAGCGACGACCCGTTTTTAACCAGTACGGATATGCCGCAACGCGTTTATGCCGACGATCCTCGCGTTTCTTACCAGGTTGCTGCCCGTGATGGTCTCCGAATGCGTTCCGGCGCCGGTGTGAGCTTCGACATTTTGCAGGTGCTTCCCATAGATACCGAAGTTTTTATCATCAAAGAAAAAGACGGTTGGGCAGCCATCGACCTGCAAAGTGATGGTGCAATTGATGGCTGGGTATCGCAGGACTTTTTAAAATTGAAATCCGCCTAGTTTTCTTTCTGGATAAGTGCATGTACACGGATATGCAGCGGGGTAACTCAAACAGACGCCCAACGATTATTGCGTTGCTAGCAATAGTTACAGTAATGATCGCGTTACCCGGCTGTAGTTCATTCGGCTGTTGTATGACGGTGTCTGTGGACGGCGAAGACTCGCTGCACTATGTGATACTGGGAATAGGCGTAGTCTCAATACCAAAACCGGGAACCGAAACGGCAATATTAGCGACCCAATCCCAGGCTTTAGGGCTGCATATTTCCGACCAGCCGGGCATGAAGCTGGGATTAGGCTATTCAACAAGCAGCACCGTTGCGATACCCGATCATGCCGAAGATGTTCGCGTAGAAATAAGCCAACGGCCGGGTGGGCCGATTATCGTTGATTCGCCAAAAGCTCATCTAAAACAACCATGAGAATAAAATAATGGATAAACAAAAAATATTTACAACTGTCTTGAGAAGCGCAGGCCTTGTTTCGGCCACAATGGCAGTCACCGGCTGTGCTGATCAAGGCTATTCGGTTCTGGCATCTACTGCTACGATGATTGGCGTAGAAGTATCGCAGAATCCTGCAACCCAAATGCCGCAGGGCAAGCTCGGTTACAACCGCGCAGAACTCGCGTTTGTTCCGACTAATCGCAACGGCGGCAAGAATTCGACTGGCTCGGTTGGCGGTGGTGCTGCGGATTCAGCCAATGTCCTGATGGAACTGCGCTATGGCGGGATTTTTGATTTGGGTGAAAGTTCCGGGATCTACCAACGGCTTGCCGTGGGTACGGAGGCTGTAAAACAACCCGGCGCATCAGTCATGTTTGCCAAAGATGCTGACGGTAGCATTGACACAGAAACGGCAAAAGCGCTTGCGGCAGTCAAAACGATTCCTGAAGTCAAAGAAGATTTGCAAAAGAAAAAAATGCCCCTGTCTAAAAAATACAATGATTACAAAAACAACAAGGATGCATCCTCAATCGCAAAATATGACAACGCGGCAAAAGCTGTTGATCCTGGCTATTTAACGTTCGGTAAGTTTGCTACTGATGACCAGGCAACTCCTGACAAAATTAAAGCTGTTTGTCAGATCCTTAAATCTCAAGGAGAAAATGTGAATTGTGAATAACTTAAAACTCTAAGAGGCAAAAACGATGACCCAAGTAAAACGCATAGATCTATCCGAAGTCGCCGACTTGGAAAGCACAATTAAAGCCGTTTGTGAAAACATGGACACAGACAATTACAAACTGGCGGCTACCTTTGTTTTCCAATCACAATTAGTAATGATTTTTCAACAATAAGCCCAATGATTTTACAAGCCCAGTGGCTCTGCTTGTCACTAAGAAATGTTGGCCGCGGATACAATCACTCAGCCCGCAAGGCCTCCAACGGCTCCAACCTAGCGGCTTTCATGGCCGGAGCTACTCCGGCGGCTATGCCGATCAGCAATGAAACCATAAAGGCCGCAACGATATAAGTCCAAGCCAGCTCCACCGGCAAGGCGGGCAGCGCGGCATCAAGGATTTGCACAATGGTTATGCCCAGCAACACGCCACACAGTCCGCCTGCGGCGCTTAGCGCCAATGCCTCGCACAGGAACAGCTGGAAAATGGTTCTGCGTTCTGCGCCTACCGCCCGCAGCAGGCCGATTTCTGAAATCCGTTCGGAAACGGCGATGGTCATGATGGTTAATATGCCGACCGAACCGACCAGCAAGGAAATGCTGCCTAGTGCCGCTACCGCCAGCGTCAGGATATTCAGGATGGAATCCAGCTTTTTGAGCATCTGGTTCTGGGTGACGAGGGTGAAGTCTTCCCTGCCGTGCCGGGCAATCAAGCTTCGTTTGATGGCTTTTTCTACGCGCTCAACTGCCGTATTGCTTTTATAGAGTAGGTGGATTTCCATCAGGCTTTCCCTGTCGAAAAGCTCCAGGGCCTTGGCGGCCGGGATGTAGATGGTGTCGTCCATATCGAAGCCGATCATCTGGCCTTTCTTTTCCATCACGCCGACGACCCGAAAACGGTCGCTGCCGATCCTGATGCGCCGGCCCAGCGGGCTGGCCGTGCCGAACAGCTCGGTCGCCAGTTTATTGCCCAGCACCGCGAAGGCGCGCGGATTGCTTTCTTCTTTAGGTAAAAAACGCCCGTTGACGACCTTGATTTTCCATATTTCCGGCACGGCTGCACCGACCCCCAGCACATTGGTGCGCCGTTGTTTTTCTCCCGCTTCAATACGCGCATTGCCTTGCACCATGGGGGATGCGGCAATGATGTTTTCCACTTTGCTTAAGCTGACAACATCGGCTATGACCAGCGGTCTAACCGTGCTGATCGATGCGCCCGACACGCCAAAGGTGGTGGTTTTTCCGGGATGAACGCTGATCAGATTGGTGCCGAACTGGGTGAATTCGGCCAGTACAAAGGTATGAATGCCGCGCCCTATCGAGGTCAAAATCACCACCGCCGCAATGCCGATAATCAACCCCAATGCGGTCAACGACGAACGCAGTTTGTGACTGATGACCGTCCGGTATGACAATGAGAGGAGATCGGCGTAGCGCATGTTTTACCGCTTTGCCAATGCGGCGACAGGGTTGGCTAGTTCCCAAGCTCCAGCTCTTATCGTTATACGCGAGTGTCTGTGGAACAGCGTCATTACTCCTCGTTCCCACGCGTTGCGTGGGAACGCAGTGTTGGACGCGCTGCGTCCCGTATATACAAGACATTGTGCGTGACTCGCGGCGCAGCGCGCCTTGACTGCATTCCCACGCAGCGCGTGGGAATGAGGTAAAACTTCGTGTCTTCGTGGTGATCTTTTATATTTTGATTTCTCATCATCCTATCTGCCCATCGACAATACGGATTTTACGCCGCGCTCTGTCGCCCAAATTCTGGTCATGGGTAATAATCATCAGCGTTACGCCCTGCCGGTTAAGCCCTTCCAGCAACTCGATAATTTCCTTGCCGGATTTGCTGTCGAGATTGCCGGTCGGTTCGTCCGCCAATAAAATCTCCGGGCGCATGATCATGGCCCTGGCAATCGCAACACGCTGTAGCTGTCCGCCGGAAAGCTGATCCGGCCTGTGGTCGGCCCGGTCTTGCAGACTGACCGACGCCAGCGCTTCCTGTACCCGTTGCTTGCGTTCCTTAACCGCTACGCCCGCCAGTATCATCGGCATTTCGATGTTTTCAGCCGCCGACAACCGCGGAATCAAATGAAAAAACTGGAACACAAAACCGATGTTTTCGCGGCGAATCTTGGCGAGCTCATCATCGTCAAGCTGGGTAACCGGCTGATCGTTTAACAGATACCGGCCCGAACTGGGCTGATCAAGCAGGGCGATGACGTTTAACAAAGTCGATTTTCCGGAACCCGACGGTCCCATCACCGACACATATTCGCCTTTTTCGATGGTGACGTTAATGTCATTCAAGGCATGAACGGTCTGCTCGCCTACCTGAAAATAACGATGAATATGTTCCAGCCGTATCATTTTTGTACGCGGGCATAAGCGCCTGCAACCACGCCTTCCTTGCCTACCGACAACACAACTTTATCGCCGACATTCAGGCCCGACAACACTTCCACGGCGTTCCAGTTGACCAGCCCAGGTTTAAAGCTGCGCTCTTCCAGCAAGCCGTCCGCC
The DNA here is from genome assembly GCF_000190755.2 of Methylobacter tundripaludum SV96. Taxonomy (GTDB): domain Bacteria; phylum Pseudomonadota; class Gammaproteobacteria; order Methylococcales; family Methylomonadaceae; genus Methylobacter_A; species Methylobacter_A tundripaludum. The sequence continues at coordinate 1,412,694 of NZ_JH109153.1, forward strand.
CGCATCACCAAGACCCGGTTATTTTCCAACACCGCCTCGGCAGGCACTCGGAGCGCTTGGGGTTTGCTGGACAGCAGGACTTCAATGTCGGCACTGTAGCCAGGCAGCAAGCCTTTAAGGTCTTTCGGATCGGTTAGCTTAACTTCAACTTCGACGGTGCGCGCCTGCTTTTCCTTTTCCAGCACATAGGGAGCGATACGGCTTACCGTGCCGGAGCAGCGTTTATCGGTAAAGGCATCCAGCGACACACAGGCGCTCATGCCGGTTTTGATCTGCGGCGCATCCACTTCATCAATCGGCGCGGACACATACAAACAACTGACATCCAGCAAATCGATGGCAGGCAAGGTCGGAATGCCGGGCGGCGATGGCGTTATAAACTCCCCCAACTCGGCATTGATTTCAGCCACGGTGCCGTCGAAAGGCGCGAGAACCAGAGTGCGTTCGACAGCGGCCTGAACCGCATCGCGGTTGGCCTGGCTAACCGCGATGGCCTCAAGAGCGGCGGTGCAGGATGCCCGCTTGGCGCGGGCGCCGGTCGCTTTAATATCGACCTGTTCTTCAGAAATAATATGATCGAATTTTTGCAAACGCAACGCACGGTCTGCCTCGCGTTCGGCGCCCGCGCCAAGCTGACAGGCTTGTTCGGCAGATGCCCGGTTAGCCCTTATTTGAGCGTCCTGCAATTTGACCTGCGCTTTCAGATCCTTATTCCAGATCTCCAGCAGCAACTGATTCTGTTTAACGTTGTCGCCTTCCTTGACATGCAACTCGGCAACCTGCCCGCCCGTTGCCGGCGCAAGGTAGGCGCGTCTACACGCTTTAACCGTACCGACGCGGGTATTGGATACCGTCGCCTTCACCTCGCCTTGTTCAAGGGTGACTATTTCAACATCGACAAATTTCGGCTGTTTGGTAAAAAAATAAACGGCAATAATCAACGCAAGGCCGATGATGATTATGAGTGGTTTTTTGCCCGGTAAAGTCATAAGTTGAGTAGCCAAAAGTCGTTTTGGAGCGCCTATTAAGCCCAATCATCAGGCCGGCGGTCAACTTAAAAACAACATTACCCGACAATCACCAGCCAATCGGTCAAATAAGTCATTTTTACCGACAGATTTTTCCCCAAGACTTTCAGCATGTCGTCCGACTCACGCAAATTGATACGACCATTGATTTTGAGTTCTCGCAAGGTATTGTCCTTATAAACCACCACACCGGTTCGATAGCGGCGGATCTGATTAATGACGCTTTCCAGAGGGGCATTCTCAAACACCAGAAAACCGTTCACCCAGGAGGTGGCCAGCGCAGAATCCAATATCCGGGTTTCGCCAAGCCCGGCGGCACTAATCGATACGGCTTCGCGATCATGTAAAATCTGCGGCTGTTTCAACGCGCCCCGGTCGCTCACTTCAACCCGGCCGGACACGACTTTGACTTCATCGCTACCGCTCTTTTCATGCACGAAAAACCGGGTTCCGAGTACGCGGGTCGTCGAATGATCGGCCTGGACAATAAACGGCCGGTTGGGATCGGGTTTGACTTCGAAATAGACCTCGCCTTTGAGCAGCTCGACCCCGCGTTGCGGACCCTCCATGCTGACTGCGATGGAACTATCGGTATTGAGCATCGCGGTGGAACCGTCATCGAAATAGACGGTTTTGCGTTCGCCCACTCGGGTCGAATAGTCGCTTTGCATCAAGATAGCAAGTTCGTTTCTAAGTAGAAAAGTTAAGGCCAGACAAGCCGCTATCGCCAGCGGTAATTTGAAATAAATGGATGCTGTTTTCTTTTGCGGTGCGATGCGGTGTTTTTGGGCGGCTTCGCCAAGCGCTTGCAGCAAACCGGCATCGCCCCACAGCTTACTGATTTCATTAAAAGTTTCGCGGTGCAAGTCGTCCTGATTCAGCCATAGAAGAAATGACGCCTTTTCCTCGCCAGAGACATTGTCGGCCCGTAGCCGTATAAACCAAGCCACCGCTTGCTCGTCAATATCGTTATTAAGCCCGGATTCCAAACTATTCTTCTCGTTTTCCTGTTTCATAGGTCACTACTCAGTTTATGCATAGAAAACTCCCCGTAAGCCGAAAGCAACACAAGCCATGGAAATTGTGTTTATCATCCGTAACGACTTGGCTGCCAAGAATAGAACGCGGATAACGCTGATGCTCATGATTCAATAAGATTTTTAGTGGTTTATGATTGATGTTCCTGGTGTTCAAGAAAAAACGCTATCGCAAAGAACCCATCGAACCCGCTCCAACAACCCCAACTGTTGTTCAAGGCAAGCCTTCGATTGAGCAGGCATAAATCGGTTAATCATCTGCATTTCGTTGTTTTTAAAATAACCTTGAGCAATTACCTTTATTTTACCTAAATATTGTATTCCGCCCGTTTTTTTCACTTGCCATGCGGTTGTAACAATAACATGTGTTCCGGCTTTCCGGCTGTCAATGGCATCGATAAACCCTTGAGCCAATAGCCCTGCTGATCCCGGTAATAAGGCGACAAGGGTTGGCCCGATTGGCCGCCGGGCATGTGCAGAATGGCGTCTTCAAAATGACCCGGCGAAACTACCAGCCGCTCGCTGGCTCCGAAACCCGGCCCCGCCGCGCGAACGCAGAAACCGCAACCCGGCAAGGCCTCGCGTGGCATATCCAGTAAATCGCTCAGTATCGGCAAGGCCTTGGAAAACGGATGCGACTGCTTGACCTTATTCTGTTCGCCCCAGTTCAATTCCATTAACGGCACTCCCGGATGCTGGGCTTGTACCTGCTGCAAACCGTGTTTCAATTGTCCCAGAATAAAATCGTCCCAGTTCCGGTAATGCGCCGCATCGGGCAATGCGCGCGGCGGCTTTTCGTTCAACAGGGCTTGCAACGGCGTATCGATATAAGTCCACGAATAGCTGAAATTTTTATCGGCGTCCCGGCTGGCCGACAAAAGCGGCGTAAATACCGCCTCGATCAATTGCTTGCGGAACTCGACCAGCAAGGCAAAACCCAGGCTGCCGGTATCGGCCCGGCCGTTCCAGGCCAGCAAATAGTCCCGCGCTTCGGCCAAATCCGGTTGCCTCGCAATCACTGCGGCGGTCAGGCTATTCAAGGCCAACTGCTGATAGAACACATAAAACTCGCTTTCGGTATCGAGTTGCAAATCGAACATGGCCCATTCGCCAATCCTGGGCATTTGCGTCAGTTGTCGGGTAATCCTGTAAGCGCGGTAGCCGTTGCCGAACTGGTGGCCGATCACATACGGATAATTTTTGCCGAAACGGCGGTCGTTGGCCGATGCCAAAATGCCCTCGGGCGGGTCGATGACACGCGGCAAATCCTCAGGTTCCACATAACCGTTCCAGCCCACGCGGCCGTCCGCCCATGAGCGACTGACCAAACCGTCATTGCCGAAGCGCTTGGGAATTTTGCCCATCACCGTCCAGGCGATGCTGCCCTTGTCGTCGGCCAGCAAAACATTCAACTGCGGACCGCCGCTGCCGTTGACGATTGTTACCGCCTCCTCCAGGGTTTCGCCTTGCTCCAAATCAAACAAATTGAGGTTGAACGCATCGGCATCCAGCGCCGTCCAATGAATCGCCACCGGCTGATCCAGCAGCGGTTGGTTGGCGACAGGCCCCCAGCGGGTCTGCTTAACCACAATCTGCTTGGCTGCACTGCCTTTGACGATTATGGTTTCCGGATACTCGTCGAAGCGCTGCCATTGCTCGCCTACCCGGTATTGATCGGGATTGGCGGGATTGATCTCAAGCCGGACCAAATCCAGAAAATCGCCGGAAAGATTGGTCGCTCCCCAGGCGATATGCCGGTTGCTGCCGGCAATTAACAACGGCGTACCGGGCAAGGTCAAGCCTGCGGCATGCACAGCGCCGTAATTCAGCTCGATGCGATACCAGGTATTGGGCACCGATATACCCAAATGCATGTCGTTAGCCAAAATGGCCCGCCCGTCCCAGGTCTTCTTGCCGCCGACCGCCCAGGCATTGGAACCGACCATTAAATCGGATTGCTGAACCAGTTGCGCCAAGGGGGGGGTATCCGACGACTGATGGGTGAGTGCCGTTGCCAAAGCCTCGACAGGAATCGCTTGCGCCGGGCGCAACGATTCGGCCTGTTTTTGCAGCTGTTCGGTGTAAAAATCGGTGTCCGGCGTTAAAAAACGCATCGCGGCGTCCGGCAAGGTTTTTTCCATCACGCTCAGCATACGCTCGCCGCGTTCCTCACCGGCAGTCAAGTTCTCGCACATACCCAATACGACCAGCAGACTGTCCTCGGGAGTCCAAGGCCCCGGCTGATAACCCAATACGGTAAACTCGAAAGGCAGTTTGCCGGACTCCGCCATATAGCGGTTGACGCCGTCGGCATAGCTTTGCAGATACTGTTGATGGGCTGGCGGCAGTTTTGCCAGGATGGCTTTTGCCTCCCTATGAAAACCGTAGGTTCGGGCCCTGATGTCGCTGTCCAGCGCCATGTCGCCAAAAATTTCCGCCAAGCGCCCGGCGCTTTTGCGCCGCATCAGCTCCATCTGAAACAAGCGGTCGCGCGCGGTAACATAACCCAATGCCCGAACCGCATCGACACGGTTAGCGGCATTGATGACCGGCATGCCGTGCGCATCGGTCTGTACGCGAACTTCTGCCGTAAGCCGGTCCAGCTGCACCGTGCCGTCAAGTTGCGGCATGGACCGATGCATCACCCAAAAACCGCCGCCGAGGGCTATCGCCGCCACGCTCGCCAGCGTCAAGCCGCCATATAAAATGATTTTTCGAATCTTCACCATTGCCATCCAATATTATGAAAAAATAATCACCACGAAGACACGAAGGACACGAAGAAAAAACAGAGTGAAAACTTCGTGTCTTCGTGGTGAATCTTTCCTAGTTGCCGACTGCTACCGGCTTTTCCGTGGCGATAATCCGGCCTACTGAGCGGGACGGGGTTTGCAACCCCGTCCCTAACGTTTTAACCTAACTAGCTACGTTATAATCACCTCAAAAACACTTCGGACGGGGCAACATCTTAACTTATCTGGATTGACTGCTTGCCTGCCGTTGCCGGTTTTTCCATGGCCACAATCTGCCCTTCTTCCAGTTTAATACAGCGATCGGCCAAGTAAAAATACCGGTCGTCATGACTGATGACCAATACTGTTTTGCCCCGGGCTTTCAAGGCCGGTAGCAGCTCTGTATAAAATAAATGCTTGAATTCAGGATCCTGGTCTGCCGCCCACTCGTCGAAAACGTAAAAAGGCCGATCTTCCAGATAAGCGACCAATAGCGCCAAACGTTTGCGCTGGCCTTGCGACAAATTCACCGAGGAGAACCGGCCGTTCTCGACCCGCACTTTATGATGTAAATGCAGACGCTGCAAATAATCGGCGATGAGGACATGATTTTTCTCGTTATCGAACCCATACAGCTCGTCAAACAAATAAAAATCCGAGAAAATCACCGAAAAGTTTTGCAGATAATCCTCCTTGTTACCGTCATCGACAGCCTCGCCGTTCCAGCGAATACCCCCCTGCTCCGGGGTATAAAGCCCGATCAGCAACATCGCCAGCGTAGTCTTCCCGCTACCGTTGCCGCCGACTAAAAACACCAGCTCGCCGGACTTAAAATCCAGGTCGATAGGCCCCAGGGTAAAGTTGCGATTTTCCTTTTCCCGATGAAAACTGTGCGTCACGCCTTGCAGCGACAGACCGGAAAAGTTTGTGCAAACCTCGCGCTTATCCGGCGCATCGGCCTGAATCGCCTGATTTTTGAGCTGCTCGCCGAGTTGCCGGACTTTTTGTAACGACACCTTAGCGCGGCTAAAGACCGGTAAGCTGGTGGTAAGTATGCTCAACGGCGACATCATAAACAAAAACACCAGCGTATAACCGCCGATCACTTTCTGATCGATCACCTGCCAAACCGGAAAAACATAGAGGATCACGCCTATAACCAGGAAATACAGCAGTTGCGCCCACTGATTCACCAATAAATAAGCCACAGCACCCCGAAAAGAATAGCGGCGATAAGCTTCGGCGCTGGCCGCCAGCGACTGCGCCATAAACGCATCGCTACGCTGCCTATGCAATTTCAACTCACGGACGCCTTCCGTCAACGCCCTAAAATCACTGTTGAGCACATCATATTCCTCGCGCGCCTTGAGTACGGCTTTTTTCGGCCACTCTCTAAACAGACTGGAGCTCAAGACGCCGAATACAATCACCCCGGCCAAAACCAGCGCCAAGTGCCAGGATAACCAGCTCAGATAAGTCATACAACCGGCCACGACCGCAAAATTAATGCAAACCAGCGGCAATAATTGACTGGCATTGGCAATTACCGATATGTCCTCGGTCAAGTGAGCCAGTAATGCCGACTTGCCCAGCTTTTGCAGATAAGGATAAGGCGCGGCAAGAATCAAGCGGCTGATTTGGATGCGGAGATCGCAAACAATTTGAGCGCTGAGCCGATTGAGCAGATAATTCGATAGAAAACCGCTGGACAACACCGCAATAGACAAGCCGACAAACAGCCACGGCAAAAGCTCGGCATCCAGTGTATTCGATAATGTCGAATTAATCAGCGCCACCAAAGCCGCGCTACTTAATCCGCTGATGATGCCCGCAAGCAATACGCCAACAACCGTTAGCCAGGAAGAGCGGCACAAAAAAACTAACATAAAATATTTTCCTTTCAGCTCGCGTATACACTATTCGATGCGTTAGACGCTTCTCAGGCCTCAAAACCGAAGCAGGCCTGATAATAGGACGCCTTGAAGCCTTTTTAACCTCATCCGCCCCGCTAAAAAAAATACCGCTGAACAACGAAACCCGACATTGCCGCGAAGCAAACCGTCCACCTCGCACCTTCAAGTAACTATGTCATATGACGCATTTTAAGTGTGTCATATGACGTACTTTTCAAATACCTTTCCTGTGTTTTACGCCAACTCATTGAAATCGCTAGGCTGACAAAGTGGCACACGCATTGCTTAATACCTATAGCCAGCGCAACGAGTTCAGAACAACAGACCGCCTTTGAGAGCGTCCCAAGCCTGCCTAGTCATCGGCATGCTACGACCGCAATATTCTCCGGCTTACCCGACTCGTTACAAAGTGCTTATCCGTATGCCGATAGCCGCCTAACCAACAAAGCAAAAACCATGGACCCACATATGCTCATGCAACCCAATAGACTATGGCGCTTTGGCAAACAGCCCAAGCAAATCACTAACGCTGTTAGACCCCGCAAACCGCATACCGCCCTTATTCCGACGCCGTCGGTTCAGCAACAAGGTAAACATTCTTAACACAACGAAGAGGGATTTGAACTTGAACGTAGAAGCCATTTACTTGAATCACCAGTCCGAATTGCAGTTTCATTTGACCCGGATTGTCAACTGCCCGGATATAGCCGCGGACCTTGCACAAGAAAGCTTCATTATTTTTTTCCGCGAAGCGCAAAAGCAAACCATCGATCATCCGCGCGGCTTTCTGTTCAGGGTCGCAAAAAATCTCGCTTACGACCACATCAAACATCGAAAAGTAACGGAAAATTACCAACAAACAAAAGACCAGAGCTTACTCCCGCCCAGCGAATTTCCCTCTGCCGAGAAACTCGTATCCATCGATGAAAGGTTGACCGCGATCAAACGGATACTGGACGAATTGCCGTTGCGCACCCAGGAGATATTTATCCTGAATAGAGTTTACGGCATGACCTATGCCGAAACAGCCCTGGAACTCGGCATATCCGATAGCGCCGTTGAAAAACACATGGCCAAAGCCCTGCTGCACTGTCGCGCCCAATTCAAAACCCATTTACTGGATCAGTATGACAGCTGAGGTATTTTAGCGTTTCTATCGTCTACACTACGGAAACCGCTCCCATCGTTCGAATGACGGGGGTACTATGGCAATTACCTATCAACGGAGAATAACAATGGCTTGGGACGACGAAGAAGACACGACTATTTATCAGGTTGTGGTCAATCACGAACAGCAATATTCAATCTGGCCCGACTACAAAGAAATACCGGGCGGCTGGCGGACCGTCGGCAAAACCGGCAACAAACAAGAATGCCTCGATCACATCAAGGAAGTCTGGACCGATATGCGTCCGTTAAGCCTACAGATCCACATGCAACAAACGGCGTCGCAATAGCCCGTGAAGACAGGGACGGGATTTGCATCCCGTCTTTATTTAAGTGTAAAACTCTGGACTTGATCTGACAGCTTCTAAAATAAGTCTAAGCTGCATCAGGCATTGACTGTCTCAGTTCGACCCATACCTGCCTGTCGGCTATGAGTTTACGCTTCCCGATACCGGCCATTCAGAATGGTATTATTTATAAGGAGATCACAGACGGTTGACGCCCCATTTCTACCAGCCAGCATTCTTAAAGTAAACATTCACTGCCGTGCAATTAAGTACCACCGCTCCCTCAATTTATCTCTCTCAATACAAAAGAGGCAATAATCTATACGTCTTGTTCAAATAAACTAAATATTGCTGACCAAATTTCTTTATCAGCCTCTTCTCTTCCATTGCAATGCGTAATTTGAAAGAAAAAAATGGCACTATAGTCAGTAGCAGCAACGCCAAAAAATCCCCCATCGCCAATCCTGATCCAGCCAGTGCAAGCAATAATCCTGTGTAGGCGGGGTGACGTATCCATTTGTAGGGTCCATCGGTAATTAGCTGATGCTGATTATGAATCAACACATGAGTTGAGAAAAAGCGCCCTAGCCTAACCACTGCCCAGTAACGCAGTCCTAGTCCTGTTGCGCAAAGCACTAGGGCCAGCCATTGACGAGTCATATACTCAATCGGGATAGGCAACCAGGCCAAATGCTTATAAAACAGCCCTAGACTTAGACTGCCAATTACGCTCAGCCATAACCAACCTTGTGAACGCTGTTCGCTATCGATAACATGCTGATTGTTAGAGGCAACCTTGCGAACAAGCCTGATCTCACCTATCACCCAAAGCAAGGCTATCAATAACCAGATAATGCGCACTGATGTCATTTATCAACCTCCGACGGTGAAATTTAGCGACTTATGTCGCTTTACGATAACATAGAGTTGGACTAGCGTATTTCAATTCCGGAACAGCATGAACAAAATCATCGAACTGAAGCAAGTTTACAAAGATTACCCCCAGGCTGGCACTTTACAAACTGTTTTGCACGACATCAACCTGGATATTTTCCCCGGCGATTTTGTGGCTATTGTGGGACCCTCCGGTAATGGTAAATCAACCTTGTTGAATCTCTTGACAGGTATCGACCATCCCAGTCGGGGAGACATTATCGTCAACGGCACCCACTTGCAAAATCTCAGCAATAAAAAATTAACCGCCTGGCGCGGCGCTAATGTGGGTATCGTTTTTCAATTTTTTCAATTGCTGCCCACGCTGAGTTTGTTACAAAACATCGTGTTACCGATGGAATTTCTTGGGAAACTTAATAAAAGCCAGCGTAAGGAACGGGGTACGCAGTTACTGGAACGGGTGGGATTGGCCGATGAAATGCATAGACTGCCCAGTCATGTATCCGGTGGGCAGCAACAGCGGGCGGCGATTGCCCGTGCTCTGGCAAACGATCCTCCGCTGATCGTCGCCGACGAACCTACCGGAAATCTGGATGCGACAACCGCCGAGGCAGTCTTCGAATTGTTTGCCCATTTGCGCGACCAGGGCAAGACCTTGGTGATGGTTACTCACAATGAAACATTAGCCAATGCAGCCAGCTGCAAGATCGAAATTCGCAGCGGACGCATACACGCCGATAGTAGCCCGGAGCCTTACTTTTGAGCGCGATCGTACATAAAGTATGGGGCGATTTATGGGCGGCTAAGTCTCGCAGTCTGCTGGCTATCATCAGCATCGCCGTAGGCATCTGCTGCGTCGGCACTATATTTGGAATGATCGATCTTCAGCTAAGCAAAATGGACGCAGCGCATCGAGATTCACAACCCTCGCATATCAATCTGATACTCAACAGCGATGTCGACTTGTCTGTGCTCGAGGAAATTAAAGCCCTGCCCGGCGTTGCTGGCGTCGATACCCTGTCACAGTTAACGGTGTACTTCCGAAGGCCCCGGGAATTCGCGTGGACCATGGCTACCTTGATTATCCGTCCCGATTATGCCAGGCAACGTTTCGACAAAACGGTGCTGGAAACCGGTGCATGGCCGTCCGAAGGTCAGTTGGCTATCGAAAACCTTTCCGCCCAGTTCACCGGCTTGAGCCTTGGCGACAGCCTGGAATTCAAAACCGCTGGATATAGCCTGATCCTGCCGATTAAGGGCATCGTCCGGCATCCGTTCGTCAAACCGCCCAAATTCGGCGGGCAAGTACATTTTTTTGCCGCCACACCCGGCGGCTTGCCATTCGGCGTAGCGCCCAATAGTTTTCGGCAACTCTTGGTACAAATCGCCCCGCCCTATAGCGAGGACCAAGCCCGAACCATGGCTGGAAAGATCCGCGCTCTGTTGGCTCAACACCATGTCGCCGCTAATGTAACCCTGCTGCAAGACCCGCAACGGCATTGGGGGCGACCTTTTCTGTCCGGCGTTAATGGCGTGTTGAAACTGATGGCGCTGACCGCTTTGGCGCTGGCTAGCGTATTGATTTTAAATACGGTTTCCGCTCAGCTAGCCTTGCAAAGGAATCAAATCGGCATAATGAAAGCCTTGGGCGCGAGCACTCTCACTATCGCCGGAATTTATCTCAGCGAAACCTTGCTGATGGCGCTGATGGCAACCCTGCTTGCGATGCCGCTTGGCCTTGCCGCCGCTTATTTCAGTTCCTGCCAACTGCTGGGGCTGTTTAATATTGATTGCGGTGAGTTCGATTTTTCGCCACGCGCTGTTCTGTATATGCTTTTAGGTGGCTTGTTGCTGCCGGTGTTGGCAGCAACAAGCCCGATACTTCGCAGCGCAACCATGACGGTGCGAGTTGCCATTGCCGATCATGGTTTGGGCGCAGATTTTGGTTACAGCCGTTTCGACGTATTGATCGAACGATTTGCAGCCAGATTTCTACCTACACTTTACGCCGCTGCGTTTTGCAACCTGTTCCGGCGCAAGGGCAGTTTAGTGCTTACCCAAAGTGTACTGATCATTGCCGGAACCACGTTTCTGGTATTGATGAGCCTTATCACCTCGCTAAATCTAACCCTGGACAACGAAATGGCTCGCAGCCAGTTTGCCATACGCCTGGGCTTTACCGTGGATCAAAATGAACAGCAGGTACTTGAAATCGCCAACTCGGTTCCCGCAATCGAAAACGTGGAATTCTGGCAGCGGCTGCCGGTAGAACTGGTCAAAGACGGCAAAGCGCTGCGGCAAAAAGGCAATCTGGGGGCGCAGTTAGTGGCTATGCCGTCGGCATCATCAATGTATCAGCCCTTGATCGAGTCCGGACGCTGGTTGCAAGTCGAAGATGCAGGAAAACGCTACTTGGTCGTCAGCGCAGATACGGCCGAACTCAATGACATCCAGGTCGGCACTACTCTGGAGACTACTATCGGCTCGGTTAAACAAGCCTGGCGGGTCATCGGCATTTATCGCTGGCTGGTAGCCGGAAATTATGTAGTCGAGCCGGTATATGCCCCTTTGGAAACAGTTCGCGCCATCACAAAAGGTAAAAATAGGGCCTCTTTTGCGCTGCTAAAAGCCTCAATCGCCAATCGTGAGGAGGAGGCGGATTTTCTAAATCAGTTAAAGCAACGCTTTCAGGACAGCAATATCAAACTGGATGTCTACAACACTCAAGCCAAGCTGGAGCAAAATCAATTCGCCCGTAATCAATTCAATCCGGTGCTGGGCACTCTGTCGGGCTTGGCGTCCATGATTGCAGCCGTTGGCGGCATTGGCCTATCCGGCGCATTGGCTATCAGCGTGCTGCAACGCACGCGTGAAATCGGCATACTCTCGGCCATAGGCGTCTCTGCCAATACTGTCTATAGGCTGTTTTTGCTGGAAGGGTTACTGCATGGCCTTGTTGCCTGGGTGCTGAGTATCCCGTTAGCCTATCTGGCTGCAGAACCCATAGCCAGGGAACTGGGGAAAACCATGTTGGGGATCGAGCTGGATTTTGCCTTTGACTCGAAGGCGGTTTTTTATTGGTTAGCGATAGTGTTGCTGTTGACTTGGCTAGCGTCGTACTGGCCAGCAAGGAAGGCATCAAAATTGACAGTCAGGGAATGTTTGCAACATTAAGACTTGATGTCGGCATAGCAGCAGTGTGTAGTAAGCCGACTACCCGCTGCGTAACATCAAGCCAAATCCGCCAAGATTTTATCCCTGACCAGTTGCCCGGAAAGTGTCACCATCGGCATGCCGCCACCGGGATTGACGCTGCCGCCGACAAAATACACATTCTTTAATTCACTGCTACGCTGTGGCGCTTTAAAGCCCAGGTTTTTATAGCGATCGGCAACCACGCCATAAATAGAACCTTGGTTGGAGTAGTAGCGGGCTTGAATGTCTTGCGGCGTCCAATATTCTTCGGTGACGATGTGTTTGCGTAAGTCAGTCAGTCCCATGCGTTCCAGCTTGATTAGCACCCGTTCGCGCAGTGCTAGATAATCTTCGGGACTGAGCGGTTTAGCGGGGTTGATATGCGGTATGTGCGGCAAAATCTTGATGATCTCACAACCCTCTGGGGCGAGTTGCGGGTCGCTTTTGACTGGGGCGACCACGTAAATGGTTGGATCGTCGGATAGGCGTCCGCTATGAAATACCGCATCGAAATGCCCACGCGAGTGCGCTGAATAAAAGAAATTGTGATGCGCCAATTGCGGATAGATGCGATCCACACCGAGATGCAGCACCAGGCCGGAGCAACTGGGCTGGAAATGTTGCATTTTTTTCAGCTCTGCGCTGGAGCTGTGCAACAGTTTTTGCATGGCGGGAATGACTTCCATATTGGAGACTACGATGTCGGCAGGTATTACTTCACCATTGTTTAAGCGTATGGCACTCGCTCGCCCATCTTGAGTTTGAATCTCTTCGACTTCTGTATTTAAACGAATTTCCACGCCCAGTTCGATAGCCAAACGCTCCATCGCCAAAGCAAGGCCATACATGCCGCCTTTGACATACCACAAGCCATAGTGATATTGAATATAAGGCAGCAAATTCATCAAGGCCGGCGCATCGTAGGGCGAAGAGCCTACATATTTGATGAAATAATTCAGAATGTCGACCAGCTTGGGGTCGGAAATAAAGCGACGTACACCCTGGTCCATGCTTCTGAATACATCGAAACTCAGCAGGCTGCGTATCGGGCCATAGAAGCGCAACAAATCCCAAAAGCCGTCCAGCCCCTTGGCGAAGTAACCGGCTTCGGTTTCTACACATAGCTTTTTAGAATACGCCATAAAGCGCGTGAATTCATCGGCTGCATTGGGCCCAAGCTTATCCAGTTCGCGGCGTTGGGCTTCGGCATCTTCAGTTAAATCAACAGTGGTGCCGTCCTCAAAAAAATTACGCCAATGCGGCTCGACTTTTTCTATCTGCACATAATCGGCCATGTCTTTGCCGACTCGGCTGAATAAGTCGGCAAAGATATGCGGCATGGTCAATATCGATGGGCCGAGATCGAAGGTAAAGCCATCTTTGGTGAGAATATTCAGCTTGCCGCCCACCTTGTCGTTTTTTTCCAGCAACTGGACGCTAAAGCCTTCGGAAGCCAGTGAAATAGCTGCCGATAAGCCGCCCAGTCCGGCGCCGATCACTAGGATGCGCGTGTTTTTATTGTTAGCAGTCATCAATAACCCCGTTTCCAAGTAAGCATTAATTTCAGATTTTGCCAGCGTTGCGCTAAATCGAAAGTTGAGTATTCACGAAAAGCCTCGAGAGCTTGTCGGTTACGCTTGAAGCGTTGTATGAATGAGCCGGTACTGTAAACAAAATCCATATACCCTTTGAAGTTTTGATAGCCTTGTTCATTGTAAGGAAACCAGTTAGGTTCTTTTGGCAAGCGGCTGCGATTGCTTAGGCCGGAAACCGGGTAAGTAAAGTTACGCAAACCCTCGGCACCGTGATAGCGGCCAAAACCACTCTGTTTGACACCGCCGAAGGGCAGTCCGGGATGACCTATATTTTTGATTACGTCATTGATAGCCCAATTGCCCACATTTAAGTGTGAGGCGACCCGTTTTGCCAACCCAATATCGCTGCTCCAAATGCTGGCATTAAGCCCGAACTCACTATCGTTAGCCAGCCGCAAGGCCTCTGACTCATCGGTAAAGGCCATCACTGGCAACAACGGGCCAAAGCTTTCTTCGCGCATGACTCGCATGCCATGATGCACGTTCCATAACACCACAGGCTTGAGAAAATGGCCTTGTTTTTCCAATGGCCCTGACGCTTGGGCGCCTTTGTTGATAGCGTCCTGATAATGTGCCTGTACAACGTCTATCTGCGCGGCAGAGGTCATCGCGCCCAGGTCGCCATGCGGATCAGCGCCAACCTTGAGTTGAGCAGCGCCGGTTTGTAGCATAGCCAAAAATTGATCGAAAATATTTTTCTGTACATATAAACGTTCCACCGACACACACACCTGACCACTATTGCAAAAGGCACCATAGAGTGCAGCCGAACAGGCTCTATCCAGCTGAGCATCGGCAAATATCAGCATGGGATCTTTGCCACCCAATTCCAGTATCACCGGAACGGGATGGCGAGCGGCGCGTTGCATCACCGCACGACCGGTATGCAGACCACCGGTAAAAAATACCAGATCGGGTGCCGCGTCGATCAGCTGTTCGCCGGTCTCTGCATCGCCGACAATGCACTGCACCAAGCCGCTGGGTAAATCCAGTTTGCCAAACAGATCAACAATCAGTTGGCCAACCGGCAAGCATAATTCAGATACTTTAAAAATCACCGCGTTGCCGGCAAACAACGCTGTCAATATCGGCCCAACGGAAAGTTGAAAGGGATAGTTCCAAGGCGAAATCACTGCGACCACGCCAAAAGAGCGACGCTCTATGCCTGCGGTTGCGCCAGGAAAAGCAAAGGGTGAAGTGGGTACGCCCTGGTAACGCAAAATTTCCCCGGCGTGTTTTTGGTAGTAATTTAACAGATCCAGTAAAGGGTAGATTTCCCCCAGCAGCGCTTCGCTACGCACTTTGCCTGTGCAAAGTCCTATTAGCTCGCAAATGCTGTCCAGGTTATCCATTAATAGCTGACTGAACGGCAACAAGGTGCTAGCGCGGACTTTGATCGGCATCCTGCCCCAGCTGCCTCCCGCCAAGCGCCCGGCGACCATTTTCTCGGCTATGGCTTGCGCCTCGCTGACCTCAAAATCGCCCAGCACTCTGCCATCGACAGGTGAACTTGCCTGGATAATAGACATGTCAGGCTTTAGCCTTTTTCAGCCAGTTGCTGTGCTTGATATCGTTGAACACCACCTTGTGCTTTTTGCAAATCAGCCTTGAGGAAATGCGCGCTGATTCATAGATGGTCGGCAAGCCGCTGCCCGGATGGGTGCCGCCGCCGACCAGATAGCAGTTCTCCAGTTCTTCAAAGCGATTATGTGGCCGCCAGTACAGCATTTGGCTGAATTTATGCGACAGACTAAAGGTGGCACCCTTATAGACATTTTCTTCAGTTTCCCAGGTTTGCGGCGTAATGATTTTTTCACATTCGATATGCTCGCGGATATCGCTCAGACCCAAGCGAGCACCTAGCGTATCCAGCACCTGTCCTCGAACATTTTGGCAATGTGCCTGCCAATCGATACCGCTGTCATTATTTGGCATAGGCACCAGTACATAGAGCGCCGATTTACCTGCAGGCGCCAAACTGGCATCGCTGACCGTGGCGTTTTGCACATAAAACGAAAAGTCTTCGGACAGTAGTTTTTTACTGAAAATATTGCCTATATTGGTTCGGTAATCCTTGGCGAAGACAATAGTGTGGTGCGGCAGGTCGTAAACCTGATTCAGTCCCAAATACATCATGAAAGTCGAGCAAGAATATTCGCGTTTATCCAATTGACTACGCTCGTATTTTCGCAAGATACCCGGTGCGACCAAGTGAGTCATCGCATGGGCAAAATCAGCATTAACTATCACTTCATCGCCAAGCACTTCTTCGCCACTCTGCAGTTTGACGCCTTTGACGAAGCCCTGATCAATCACTAACGACTGGATTTCTACATTCAGATGTATTTCCCCGCCTGCTTCCTGAATCACGTTGGCCATTGCTGCCGAGATGCGGTTCAAGCCACCGCGTACATGAAAAATGCCGTAGTCATGTTCCAGATAGGGCAACATCGTAAATAAGGCAGGACAATCCCAGGGTGACATACCCAGATATTTGGATTGAAAGCAAAATGCCAGGCGCATTTTTTCCTGATCAAAATATTGACCCAAATTTTTGAAAATACTTTTCGGAAACGCCAGCCACGGTAGGGCTCTAAGTAAATCCAGCGAAAAAAACGCTAATAGCGATGAGTAATCTCGGGTTATGCAGGGATAGAGACGATTAAAGCGGCTGCGCTCATTGTCCATAAATCGTTCGTATCCATCAGCGCCTTCGGCAAATACCCGCTCCAATTCTGCGCGCATGTGTTCCCGATCCGAGAAAACCGACAAGGTCTGGTCATCGTAAACCAGATCATACATCGGATTCAGCGGTATAAACTCAAGGTAATCCTCACTGCGCCGCCCACACAGCTCAAACATCTCATCCAGTACGCCTTTCATTAGCAAAAACGTCGGGCCGGTGTCAAAACAAAAACCGTCCAAATGTATCGCTCGATTGCGGCCGCCGACTTCCGGATTTTTATCGTAAATCGACACTTTAAAGCCACGATTGCTCAGTAACATTCCGGCACATAAGCCACCAGGCCCGGCACCGACAATAATGATATGTTTAGATTCGCTCATATAAATTGATTTTAAAAATGTTTACCATTCAATAGTAGGAGGAAAACACCAGATGTATCAATAAATCGTCAATTTTCTCTGATGCGCCCAAGTAAGGTGCGATTTTGATCTTGATGCTTGGAGCATCAACGCTAACTTGCCTGATTTGCTCGGGAATATCGGTAACCACATGCCTCCCTGCAGAAAGGAAATAGGGCAACACCACTATATCAAGGGCTCCATTCGCGATTTGTTGCCTTAAAGCATCTTTGATAGACGGTTTAGCAATTTCCAAGAAGGCATAATCAATACTGGCAAATAGAGTACAGTTCTTACGCAATCTAGCGACTAACTCCCGAATCTCGGCATTCGATGAATCCTGGCGACTACCGTGGGCCACCACTAGTAAATGTGTCATTATTCAATGTCAATATGGATTTCGTTGCGCCTTAAGCTTGGAATGGTCCAGGGTGGATCGTAAGCTGCTGACCGTGGACTTGATAACGGCTTGATGTGTCGTTCATCAAGCCAAGCTGATAGAATTTGGCTATATTCGGTCATACGTTCTTGGTTTAGGCTGCCCGCATATCTCAAGGTCGCCACTTTTTTGGCGGTAATTGATTCGATAATGACAAGCGGATCGGAGGGTTCCGGCAATGTCGTCAGATCAAAGCTAGGCGGCATTACAAATGACATTAGCCACTTGTTAATGTTTGGCGCATGTTGGGTTGCTTCATTCTTGGTTTCGAGTTGTCCTATAGACTCTCGAAAAACAGGCGTCGTCATGGACATCTCTTTGTTCTGAACGTTCCCGCCAAAAATATATCGAGCCAAGCGATTAAAGCCTATTTTACCTGCTTGGCTATAGCCAGCTTCAATCGCAGTTTCAGCAATCAGCATCGGCTGGTATAGACGGATTTGAATATCGCCATCCTCAGACAATACCCGATAGCTTGGTTCTTCGCTACTTCTAATGCCCATTACGGTAAGACCAGTCCATAGTAAACTGGTAAGGCGTGCTATTGGGTTGTTCATCAACCGGACTCCCTGAAGTTTTGAATAGGTGACGTTTTAATGGGATGTTCAACATTTTTTAATTTTCAGTATGCCACAGAATTTTTATTTTGCGGTAAATTGGCATGAAATAGTGCTAACCCTTTTAGTGAGATAGAAGAATCATGAAAATTTATCGTCTTTACAGACGGCAAGAACTCAAGATGAGCATAGAACAAGCTTGGCAATTTTTTTCATCACCGCATAATTTGAATCAGATTACGCCAAGTTTTTTCCACGTCGATATCACATCGCCAGTGCCGGATGATCTTTATGCTGGTTTAATGATTAGCTATCGCATGAAAGCGGTATTTGGTATTTCAATGGCATGGCTATCGGAAATCAGTCACTGCGAAAAGCCTAAACGCTTCATTTATCAACAATGTGTTGGCCCATTTCATTTTTGGAATCATGAAGTCAGCTTTACCCAACAGGACGAAAAAATTATGTTGGAGGACATTGTGTTTTACAGCATGCGCTGGAGTTGGCTGGGGGATCTATTACATGCAATGGTTATTCATGACAAATTAAAACGAATTTTCGATGCTCGCCAGGATTATTTACAGGCTCACTGGGGTACTTTGGCAAAGTCAGAACGTCTCTGATTGTCGTAACAATAGGGGCTGCTTTAGGATAAAAGTGCATCTAGTTTAGGCGTTCTCTGCATTAGGCTAAATTTTTCGGCAGCCCGTACCCCATTGATCTTGAATTCAACTTGAGCTTACTGAAAATCCTTTTCTTGCAGTAGGCTAACCGATTTACCCTGATATTCCCCCGTCAGTGTTTTCAGGAAAGCTACGATTTTATCAATTTCATCTTTGCTCAAATTCTTGTCACGTTGAACGCGAGCCATGATTTTAACGGCGTCTTCGAGTGTGGCGACCGAGCCATCATGAAAATAGGGATAGGTAAGTTCGACATTGCGCAATGTAGGTACCTTGAACTGATGGCGGTCTTTTTCCAGTTTGGTAACATTAAAGCGGCCATTATCAGCTTCGGTTAATGCGCCACCGCGCTGCTCGAAGTAATTTTGCGCACGGCCCATTTTTTCAAAGGACAGACCGCCTAAAGCAGGACCAAAGTGGCATGACGCGCAATGTTCCTTGAACAACTCATAGCCTTGTGTTTCATTGGCGGTCAGGATTTCCTCGCTGCCCCGCAAATAGCGATCAAAACGAGAGTTGGCGGTTACTAGGAGGCTGTCGGATTAATAGAGCGAGCCTCCCCACTTAATCACGATTAAAATTTAAAAAAGTGGTTTATTGGGATTTTTAATGCCCATAGTTCTGTTTTATGGGCAGCTCAATGCTCTTTTTCCTCTCTCACCCTCTTAATACATGCATTCTTTTTAAATTCCAGCCTATACAGACTAAATTCCATTCACTTTGGACGGATTCCAGGCCTCGAAGCTGGAATTGCCTGAATCCCTGGACGTGTTTAATGATGCCAAACACGGTTTCGACAGTAGATTTTCGCTTGCCGTAGAGTGCTTTGCCCGCTTTGGTTGTTAAGCGATGGGTCATGGCCTCAACCGGCGGTAAGGTGCTTTCGCCTATTTCCGGCTGATGCTGAAACCGGGCGTCAAGGGCTTGGTTATGGCTTTGCCGCTTTTGGGCGATGTACGGTTTTATCTTTGCATCAGCACACGCCTTTACATTGGCTTGGCTGAAGTAGCCGGTGTCGGCCAACAGGTTGTCAACACTCCCCAAGCATTCCGGGAGCTGTTCCAGTTTGGCTAAGGCCGGTTCGATTTCTTGTTTGTCGTTGGTGTGTTGGGTGATGTGATGAGCAACGATCAGGTGGGTGGCAATATCAACACTGGCTTGGGCGTTATAGGCTTGTTCAAAACCATTAGGGGTCGGCATGATGCGGGACTCTTCATCGGTCAGGCTGACTTGATCTTTACCTTGAGGCGCATCGGTAGGCGCTTGGGGGGCGTTTGTCCGCCCACTTTTCTTTGCCGGTTTCTACTCAGGTGTTGTTCACGCTTAGCCTGCTTTTCGTTCATACTCGGCCCTTTTCTTGCGCGTAACGCGCCTTGGCACGGGGCCCTGGATTTCCTGTTTGGCTTTGGCAATCACTGCTAAACGGTCTTGGCGGCGTTTGAGTTCCTTGGGTACATCCATGTCTTCTGGAAGCGGGGAATTGTCGGCGGCTTCAGCCAGTTTCATCAAGGTTTCAACTTCCTGTTTGAACTGGGCTTCCAGTTGATTGGCGTAATCCCAGCTCAAGGCTTTATGCTTGCTGGCATTGGCTTTAATCTTGGTGCCGTCCAGGCTCACCGTACCCAGCTTAAGCAGCCCCAAGGTTTGTGCAAGTACCAATATCTCGACAAATAGGCTTTCGATCTCTTTGCCAAAGCGCTTGCGAAAGCTGTTGATGGTGTCGTGATCTGGGTTTTCGTTGGCGCAGATGTATTTAAAGGCCATCGAGTCATGAGTGGCTTTCTCCAGTTTGCGACTGGAAAATACGCCGGTCGCGTAACCGTAGAACAGCAACGCCAACAGCATCGCCGGATGATAGGGGCGCTTTCCTTTGCCCGCATAGACGGCTGATAGCGTCCGTAAATCCAGTTGATCGACAATCTCGACAACAAAACGGGCCATATGATCTTCAGGCAAATAATCCTGAACACACGGGGGCAGAATGTAGGGGGTATCGCGATCAATCAGGATGAATTGGGTAGCCATTTTTGTTTTTTGATTTGGTGTTTCGATAGGGTTATTTTAACACTTTTTGCACTGCTAAATCCGACAGTCTCCTAGCGCGAATATAAGTAAAAAATCTGTATCGGTCTTTATTGTTATGACCTTTATGGCTTTATTGCGAATTTTCTAGATGTCAGATTAGCGCTAGCAATGAAAGCAAAGCTGCTTGTTTGATCCTGCGTCCCGAGTGATTCTTGTTTTCCTATTTCCCATATCCGCGTATGAAACAAGGGCCCGCTGTGTAAGAATGCTTTAAAATCAACTCAACCTAGATGAAGATGCGGATTGTTTATGTACGGCGATTTCGATAAAGATTTATTAGCACAATGGTGCGAATTGTATGACCGCTTTGTAAATAAGGATCGGCATCACTTAGCTACAACCATAAACAAATGTAGCCGGGAAAAGTTGCAACAGTATCTCTCGCCAGATCACCCGGACATTGCAGTATTTTTGGCCAAAACCAAAACCAAAATTACAGTCGATGATCGCTTGATTGCTTACGGATATTTGCATTTTCTGGATGGACGATTTTGGAATCAGCCTAATTGGCATTTGCTTAATGGCTTTATCGAACAGTCCTTAAATGGTTCGCGCTATATTTTGACGCGTATAAAAGAGCATCCGATTGCCAGAGCAATACCCGAAAAAAACCGCTTTAAGCTCGACAATACGCTTGGGGACAAAAGAGCATTGCGGCTACGACACCACTGGCAGGAAGTAGATTTTTCCAGTCAACTCGAAATGCGCCGTAGCGACGTGTTCAACGTATTCATTGGCAATCAAGATTTCGTGAAAATTGGTTTGTCGCCTTTTGCCGGTAGCGACGACATGAGCTGGCAACATGATTCAACAGATGAGCGCGGCATTGATGCTCGTATTCCTTTCTGGTGTTGCGGTGCCAAAGATGAGGTTAGGCAGTTGGCTCGGCTCAAGGATGTGTTATTAGCGGCGCGTGAGCAACAAGTGCATGTTTTGTTGTTTCCTGAATTGGTCATGACCGAAACTCTGCAAGCGGAGATCAGTAATTGGTTGGCGGAATACAACGCATTCGAT
Organism: Methylobacter tundripaludum SV96; assembly: GCF_000190755.2. GTDB lineage: Bacteria > Pseudomonadota > Gammaproteobacteria > Methylococcales > Methylomonadaceae > Methylobacter_A > Methylobacter_A tundripaludum. The sequence continues at coordinate 1,434,404 of NZ_JH109153.1, forward strand.
CCGATCATTCGTTTGGTCGTCGCCGGAACGCGGCACGTTATCGATGTCAATGAGCGCAATGTTTACAGTAACCGTTGTACAGCATTTAATCCATTTGGCGATATTGAATGGGAGCAGGAAAAGCGGCAGGAGTTCTTGTTGATGGCTGAGGAAACAGGCAAGCTTTTCGGTATTCAGGTTCCAGCTTTTGAGCCGACGAACCAGTCGGAGAGTTTAGTAATGCGCCACACGGACTTGGGCGTCGTAGCAACGCCGATTTGTCTGGATTTTCTTTGTGATACGCAATGGAAGGTCATGCCGGTGGATGTGTTTTTTGTGCCCGCTATGTCGCCGAATTTAAAGCGCTTCCATGATAACTGTCGGGTGGTGGGTAGTGGGCGCGGTGCTGCGGCGTTCGTATGCAATGCTCAGCCGAACGATAAGCACAAGGGTGTATTTGCGTATCGTCCGGCGAAAGATGCTTTGAAATCCAAACAACAAAACTTATTTTTATTCACAGTAGAAGTTGAAATAGATATGAACTATGATTAAAGGGTATACTTTATTCACACTTTTACCTTTATTGTAAATGAACTATGGATAACTTGACCAAACACCTAGATGCCTACAAATTTGCTCTGCAAACTAAGGACGAAAACATCTTGCTGCACGAAAAAGCCTGTCTGACAGCCGCTGCTACATCGGCGTTGCTGGAGCAAGATTCTAAGGATATGCGTAGCATTAGGGCTTGTTGCGCCAATTTGTCCTCATTGGCTGACCGTCTCGACACCACCGGTAAACCCGGTGACCGGTGGCGCACACTGGGGGATGTGTTGACCTTGGCGCTGGAAAGCGGCAAACCGCTGGAACAATTGCGTTTGGTATTGCCGTCCTCGGTCGGTGGGTTAATGATGAAGCACATCAAAGAGCGCCCCGGCATCACGCCGACGGAATTGGCTCAAAGTTTCGAAAACCCAAAGCAGTTAAGCCATATTTCCAACGAAATAAAAAAGCTCGAAAACGCCGGTTTGATTCATTGTCTCAAACGTGGAAAAAATAAAGAATTATTCTTGTCAGTACTGGGTAAAGAGGCTTTGGATAGAGTCGCACCGTTGAAAATCGTTCCTCAACAGGAATCGAAGCGAGATTACAAACATATAGATAATAGACGTGTGGTATCCGGCCTTCCGCAACTTAGCTTGTTCAAGATGACGGCATAAAAATGACCGCCCAAACAGAAAAACTCCCTGCGCTGACCCGCTTCGTCGCCTTTTATTCCTACAAAGGCGGCGTTGGGCGCACCTTGGCAATGGCTAATTGCGCACGAGCATTGGCGGCGCGCGGCAAAAAAGTGGTGCTGCTGGATTTTGACCTGGAAGCTCCTGGCTTGCTGCATTTCGACGTATTTAAACCCAAAAATGGAGCGAAAAGGCCTGCGGGATTTGCCGAATATCTGGAAGCTTGTTTGCAAGACGGCCCGCCGGATGAGCTGGATGGCTATATCCACGAATGTAAAGGAAAGAGCACGGATGAAGGTAAAACTTGGCTGATGCCCGCCGGACGCCACAAAGAGCCGGGCTATTTGGCTTTTCTGAATAACATGACCTGGAACGACTTTTACACGCAAAATGACGGCTATAAAATCCTCGAAAATCTGCGCGGTCATATCATTGAACGCTATGAGCCGGATTATGTGTTCATCGATTCGCGCACCGGTCTTTCGGAAATCGGCGGTATCGCCACGCACCAATTAGCTGACATCGTGGTGCTGGTGTTTAATTTGAACGGGCAAAACCTGGAAGGCGCAAAACTCGTGTTCGATTCAATCCGCAAAGCGCCGCTACACCCCGCCGTCATTCTGGTTGCTTCGCCTGTCCCGGTCATGCCGATGGACGAAGGTACGCCGTTTTATAAGAAAATGAAGAGCATCAAAAAGAATTTTTCCGGCGCTTATAATGCGGGGAAACCGCTGGTTATCCCTTATCATCCGCTATTAGCCTTCGATGACCGTCTACTCGTTGATGATGGCGACTTATTTAGTTCCGATGTGCCCTACCGCCGTATAGTGGGAAAGATCCAGGAAGTCGCGGCAGTTGATGCGGATTATTATTTGCAGCAAATGACCGAGCTGATGCGGCGAGGCGACTGGCAACAAGTACAGGGCATTGCCTTGAAAGGTTTGGCAAAAAATCCGACGGATATTTATTTGTTGCTGAATTTGACGCTGGCTTATTGTTTTACAGGTATGTCGGAAAAGGCGATCACAACTATTGATGAACTATTGCGGTATCATGCCGATACTGTCGAAATCGCCAAACAACAAATAGTTGCTCTGGCTCTGTACAACAAAGGCTTTGCATTGGGGCAATTGCAACGAAGCGAAGAAGCTATCGCAACCTATAATGAGCTGCTGAGTCGATTCGGCGAATTTCAGACATTGGCTTTCCAAGAAGCAGTCGCCAACGCATTGCTCAACAAAGGCGCTACATTGGGACAATTGCAACGGAGTGAAGAATCCATTGCCGCCTATGACGAACTGCTACGGCGATTTGGTGCGTCGTCGGAATCCATTTTACAGGAGCTAGTAAGTAATGCATTGAACGGCAAGGGCTTCGCTTTGCTGCTAAATGCCAAAAAAGTTCTCGGTAACCCTGAAATACAGAAAAGCCTGTTGCAAACCGCGTTGGCTCAATTCGAACAGGCGTCTGTTCATGCGGTGCAGGAAAATCGCGCGATGGTTCTCGGCAACCAAGGCTATGCGCTGTTTTTATTGGGGCGCACGGCGGAAAGCGAGCAAGTGCTGAAAGAGGCGCTGGCGCTAGGCGGACAAAAACTCTACGAAGCCGAACTGGCCGACAGCCGCATCGACCCGTTACCCGAAGACGAAGCGTTCCGTACCTTGCTCGACCGGCTGTGGAGTGAGGTCTGCGCACAGGCTGCTACAAAAGGGTGAAACATAGCCCAAAAGCAGGGTACAGGGCTTGCTCCTGAGTCATTCCAGCATCAAGCCTTGTACAATTCACGCAAAGCGTCAATCGGATAGCAAGCGGCTATCGCACTCATTGGCATACGATTAAGATCATGGACGATTTGCGGAATCATGTAGCTATGAACCCCGCCCGCATCCTCAATATGGTATTTATAATGTTGAGCTAAGTCATTCATCGAGCCCAACACGCTTTTGCTGTTGGTATTGGCAAAGCCGATTTCTGCGTATTCTTGCAGGATTTTATCGGTGGTTGTTGTATCAAAACCTTCTTCCGCCAGTATGCATTGCAAAAAATCTCTGAATAACCTATCGAGCTGGCAGAATTGCTCTTTTGGGACATCCGGTATCAGGAAGTTGAACAGGGTTTTATCGTTGACAAATAAAACGCAGCGGCTTTGGCCGATGATTATCAGGTTGGCATGCCATGAGCCTAATAATGAGGGTGTGGGGTCTGGCTGGACTAAAGCATCGTTTTTAAGCCCTATTTCTTTTTGGAGTTTTTTGGTGCAGCGGATTAGTTGCATTGATATTTTGTAAAGTATGTGTTGAGTAAAAAGTGCATCACAGCAATATACACTATCGCAGAACGAGGCAGGTAAGCCCTCGGCAAGTTTCGGCTTTGGTTACGCGCAAGGACTCGGTTTAAAACGCCCCAGTCAGTTAGGTTTTACGATACTCCGCCAAATTAACCCCATACTTTTTCAACTTGGTATAGACAGCCCGCGAAGTAATGCCCATATCTTCGGCTGTCTTTTTTACATCACCCTGATGCTGTTTTAGAGCGCTTTCAAGAAACGCCTGCTCAGCCTTGCCAAGCGCCTGTTCTTTAATGTCTTTCCATTGCTCGAGGTTAAGTGCTTTGACTGGAAGCGGCAAATCCAACTCGGTCATTTCGTTGCCGGTGGCAAATAAAATGCTGCGTTCAAGGATGTTTTCCAATTCACGAACGTTGCCCGGCCATGGATAAGCGCGGATTTTCTGCATGACTTCACGGCTGACCGATTCAACCGCTTTGTTATATTTCTTGCTCAGGCGCTGCACAATCAATTGCACCAGATAGGGCATGTCTTCCGGGCGTTCGGCCAGTGGCGGGATGCTTAACCGAACCACGTTGATGCGGTAATACAGGTCATTGCGAAACAGGCCTTGCTTAACCAGCTCTTCAAGGTTGTTGTTGGTTGCGGAGATTATTCTCAGGTCAACCGACAAGGTTTGTTTGCCGCCGACTCTTTCCAGTTCGCCTTCCTGTAGTACTCGAAGCAACCGGGTTTGCGCTGCGGGGGACAGTGTGTCGACTTCATCCAGAAACAAGGTTCCGCCTTCGGCCCGCTCAAAATAACCTTGATGCACTTCGATGGCGCCGGTAAACGCACCTTTTTCATGCCCGAACAACGCACTCTCGATCAGGCTTTCGGGAATTGCGCCGCAGTTGATCGGGATAAAGGGTTTGTTGCAGCGGTCGCTCATCGCATGTATAGCGCGGGCGATCAATTCCTTGCCGACGCCGGTTTGCCCCTGAATCAGCACTGTTGCCAATGTCGGCGCTATCACTTCGATGGCTTGCAATATTTTCTGCATGGTCGGCGATTTGGCAATAATCGCCGGAGGCTGGTGTTTTTTTGCAGGCTGTTTGCTTTGTTTGCGCCAGATTTGTTGCATGCTCTGTTCAATGCGCGAGTGCAGCTCGTTAATATCCTGCATTTCCTTAACGGGTGTGGTGTCGGTGTATTCCATGCCCGGACGGTCTTTTGCCGCGTTCGGGTTGGTGTAGACGCAAACTTCGCACTTGCCGTCGTGGCGGGCGATGCTTTGCTTGATTTCCACTTTGGCGTAACCGAAATTTCTGGCTGCAATACCGCCAAAGACGCTGGACGTCATTCTGCATAATTCGGGAAAATTGGTGACCCGGTCGCCAAAGGGGCAGCAGCTGTTGGTAACGGTAATGCAATCGGGGTTGCTGGAGACCAGTGAAAATTTACCGCCGATGTTGTTTTTAAGGCCGAGGATCAGTTCGGTATAGCTTTCTTTATCGAGCAGTTCGCTTTTGTGGGTTTCTTCCCGATAGGTTTCTTCAAAAAAGCATCCGGCAGTTTTGGCGATGTGTTCAATCAATTGCTCGCAGTGCTTTTGTCCTTGTTGTTCGCTGGCATGCATCAGCTCAAGGATGAAGGTTTGCAGAAAAAAAACAGGTGTTAAACCGGAAAGGGAGTTATTGTTCATGATGTTTTGTGAAGTAAATTTTCTCTAATTGAAGCACAGCTTCATTTATCTGGCAACGTTAAAAATCAAGTCCTTGTAATTTAATAGAAAGATTGTTGATAATTGCTGGCACAACACTTGCTATTATTGAAGTGTAACTAACAATGAGGAGTCAATGATGAGTCAAGATAAACCCCCTTTAGATCCGCATCCATTAAGCGAATATGTAGCTTGGGCCGGAAACCGCAACCGCGAACCGCTGTTAGGCGTTTTAAAAGAAAAGCTGCCTAAAGATCCGGCAAATGTGTTGGAACTCGCCAGCGGCAGCGGCATGCATATCAACTATTTTGCGCCGCACTTCGAGCATTTGCATTTTCATCCTTCCGATAAGGATCAAGAAGTTTTTGATAACATCAAGAAACTGTCAATCGATCACAAGAACGATAATATTGCCGACCCCGTTCATCTGGATTTAACCAATCCGGAAACCTGGTTTAATGCAGGCAAGCCGCATTCATTTGCGGCCATTTTCTGTATCAATATTTTCCAGGTAGCGCCTATTTCAATTGCCGACGGCATGATGAAATGCGCTTCGCATTTACTGGATAATGATGGTTTTTTGCTGATTTACGGTCCGTTCCAGGTGGAAGGGACATTCACCACCGATTCCAATAAAGAGTTTCATCAGACATTGAGTTCTGCCGGGGTTTCGGAATGGGGCTTAAAAGATGTCGCAGACCTGAAAAAGGCGGCGGCAAACCATGGTTTGGAATTAAAAGAGCAGATCAATATGCCTGCCAATAATTTCTCGCTGATATTTGGTAGAAAGGATTAAAAACAGACGAAGGGCGAAGGGCGAAGGGCGAAAAAAGCTTGCGTTTACGTTGAGGTGAATTTCAATTTTTTAGCCTTTAGCCTTTAGCCTTTAGCCTTTAGCCTTTAGCCTTTAGCCCTTCTCAACGATGTTCAATTTAGGGAGCGAATCATGGAGCAAAAATGTTCAGCCGTTATCATCGGCGTTGGCCCGGAGCAAGGCCTGGGTGCTACGCTTGCCAAATATTTTGCAGCAAAGGGTTTGCACGTTTACATAGCCGGTCGAAGTGAAGACAAGCTTCAACAGGTCGCGGTAAAAATCCGGCAAAAGGGCGGTTCAGTCAGCATAGTGATTGCCGATGCAACTATTGAGCGCGATGTGTCGCATTTATTCAAAATAGCGCAGCTGGATGGTTATAGTATTGATATTGCAGCCTATAATGTAGACAGCAATATCCCGTCACCTTTATTGGAAACGGACGCGGAAACCTTTACTGCGCTTTGGAAGCAGAATTGCCTGGGGGCCTTTTTGTTCGGCAAGGAAGCGGTTAATGCAATGAAGAATAAGCAAAAGGGAACGCTGTTTTTTACCGGGGCGACCGCGTCATTAAGGGCAAAGCCGCCGTTCACTGCATTTGCAGCGGCTAAAGCCGGATTAAGGGCGTTGGCGCAAGGCATGGCCAGGGAGTTTTCGCCGCAAGGCATCCATGTGGTGCATACCGTTATTGACGGAGTAATCGACGGCGAACGGGCAAGAAGCCAGTTCCCGGACTATGTTAAGGCTAAAGGAAAGGATGGCTTGTTACAGCTGGATGCCATCGCCGAAACCTATTGGGCCGTCCACAAACAACATCCCAGCGCATGGACTCATGAGCTGGATTTGAGGCCGTTTAAAGAACCGTTTTAGGAGGCAGCATGTCGAAAACCAAAAACTGGATTTTGCAGGGCAGTTACTTTGAAACCTGTAACTGCGAAACCGCCTGTCCTTGCGTATGGCTGCAACCGCCGACGCATGGCGATTGTAAACTGTTGGTGGCGTGGCATATTGAACAGGGGCATTTGGATGATCAATCGCTGGACGGTTTGAATGTTGCGATGGCCTGTTACGCACCGGGACACATGAAAGACGGTAATTGGCAAGCGGCTTTATATGTTGACGAGCGCGCCGATGACAATCAATTCGATGCGATCGTGCAGCTCTTTAGCGGTCAACAAGGCGGCCACCCGGCCATTTTGATGAGCTTTGTCAGTGAAGTTTTGGGCGTGAAAAAAGTAAAAATCGACTATCAGGAGCAGGGCGACAGTCGGTGTGTGATTATTCCCGGCATAGCCCAAGCCGATATTGAAAGTATTCAGGGCATAACAGGCGGACAAGCAACCCTTAACAATCCGCCGTTGTGTGTGGTAACAAGTCATCCCACGGTGGTTGCCAAATCAAAAAATTACCAGTACCAGGATTACGATAAAAACTGGCAGTTTTCTGAGCGCAACGGTTATTTCTCCGCATTTGTTTATCAGCCGTAATGGGCTGGTTTAAAACGCAGACGTCAATTTTGGCCATTGTGCTGGCATGGGTTTTTACTGCCTGGGGTTATCTGTTTTATCAACATAATCAAATGATATCCCAACCGATGTCGAGTATGTGGATGCCTCCTTCCGAACCATTGGCTTGGCGCTTTATCGACTTCGCTTTGGTTTATTTTATGTGGGCGGTGATGATGGCGGCAATGATGCTGCCTTCCGCCATCCCCATGATTTTGGCGTTTGTTCGTGTCTGTCGGCAACAAAATAAAGCGACTTATAAATTGACTTACCTGTTTACTTCGGCCTATCTGGGAATATGGCTGTTATTCAGTGGCGCGTTAACGCTGCTGCAATGGCAAATGTATGGCTTGGCCTGGTTGTCGCCGATGATGGATAATCAAAATTCAATATCGGCTGCCGGTATTTTGTTTTTGGCAGGTTTTTACCAGTTTATGCCGATAAAAAATGCCTGTTTGACTCATTGTAAAACCCCGATGGGCTTTTTATTAAACGAATGGCAGGATGGCGGCGCAGGCGCATTTAATATGGGTCTGAAACATGGTGCATACTGCGTAGGCTGTTGCTGGGCACAAATGCTGATCATGTTTGTCGTGGGCGTGATGAACCTGCTGGGAATGGCTTTGATAACCTTGTTGGTTATAGCGGAGAAGTCCATACCTCTTCAGTCACAGCTCATTTGCAAAGCGGTAGGCGCCGCTTTTGTTGCGTGGGGAGTTGCCCTGTTAATCGCTTAAAGATTACCCACCACTAAATTCCTGTTAATAAACCCGAGAAAATTACCGTAATGAAAGTTCGCTCTCTATTTGCTTGTTCGATTTTATTGTCCGCTATCGGCGGTATTGCCAATGCCACGACCTATACCTTGCCGGAAAACAGCAATGATAGCGTAATCACTCAATTCCATGACGATGTGCCTTTAACGCGTGTGGAACAAAACGAGACTTTGCCGGATGTGGCGAGGCGATTTCTTCTGGGACAAACGGAAATAGTGCGCTTGAATCCCGACGTTGATCGTTGGCAAGTCAAAAAAGACGAGATTGTGCGTTTATCCAACAGACGTATTTTACCGGATACGCCCCACGAAGGGATTACCCTGAATATCGCCGAATACCGGATGTATTATTATCCGCCGACTCAAAAAGGGGTTGCGCCGCAGGTCATGTCTTACGCGCATGGCATAGGGAGGCAAGATTGGAAAACGCCTTTGGGTAAAACCAGCATTGTGCAGAAAGTCAAAGACCCTGCATGGCATCCGCCGGAATCAATCAGGCGCGAACATGCGGCGAATGGCGATCCGCTGCCGGCTGTGGTTCAACCGGGTCCCCATAATCCGCTGGGAGCCTATATGCTGCATCTGGCCGTTCCCGGCGGCTATCTGATACACGGCACCGATATTGACAAGATCTACGGCATCGGTATGCAGATAACCCATGGTTGCGTGCGGATGTATCCTGAAGATATTGAGGCCTTGTATAACTCGGTCCCGGTAGGAACGCCGGTGTATATGGTCAAACAACCCATCAAAGTGGGATGGTTGGACAATACGCTTTACATCGAAGCGCATCCCGATTTGGAGGGTGAGGAAACAACGCTGGAGCAGAAATTGGATGTTGCGTTGAAGCTTATTCAAAAAGCCGATAGTCAAAATATGCCCGAGTTTGACCGGGGAGTATTAAAACAGGCTCTTACAGTTTTAGATGGGAATCCAGTGGCGCTTTATCAAAGATTGCCTCAAAAAGCGTTGCCGGTATCGGTACCGACAGGTCATGGTTCTAAGGGCGGGTATTATCATGGCGTTTAAAACAGCTGCACGTATAAATTAGAAAAGCGTTGTCCACGAAAAGCACGAAAGGCACGAAAGGCACGAAAAAACGCAGAGTCGTTATCTCCAGACTTACTGTGTAATGCCAAGTTATTCACATTGATTACGCTCAGGGCCGGCACCTGACCGGATGCTGGTATCAATGCCAGTGTTCCCCTGCCTTATTTTTTTCGTGCCTTTCGTGTCTTTCGTGGACAGTGGGTAACTTCAGTTAATAATGTGCTCCTGAGCATCTTCATTGCCCAGATTATCCACCCAGCTGATGGTGATTTTATCGCCGGGATTGCCACCTTTCAGCGTAAAAGCAAAGTAGGGGTCTTTGGAAATATTGGCGCCTGTGTTGCCGGTAATAATCACGTTTTTGTTATGTTCTACCGTTAGTTCCTGAATAAAATGCGCCGGGATGAGTGCGTTGGTTTTGCTGTCGCGATTACGGCCGTGTTCCATCGGGTGGGCTATCAGCATCCTGATTTGCGTCTTGCCGTCGATGCGTTTGGTGCGTATTTTGATACTCGACATGTTAAATCTCGCAGCCGCCTGGGGTGACGATGACTTTCTCGCTGGCGGTGAAAAAACCTTCGTTAGTCTCTACGATTACGGCCACAGCGGATGATTCGGCTATTTTCAAACGGGCCGAAACAACAGGCTCCAGATCCGGAGACAATTCAAATTTAGCCGCCAAGGGGATGGGGTTTTTTTCGACCAGAATGGCGATGCTTTCAACATGGTTCAGGCTACTGGTCACCGTAATCGGGACGGCCGCGCCATTTTCCGCCGTTTTGGGAATCTGGATGTCGATTTTATCGGATTCGATGATTTCCTGGTCTTTGAATAAGCGCTTTATGGTTTGCTGCAGTATGTCGGTTGATGTGGTCTCGGCTAGCCATTCTGCGTTTGCTTCGGGGGAGGTTAGCAGTCCGCCGGTCGCAATCATCGAATAACCGCCGATAGCAACAGACTTCTTGATAAATGCTCTACGATCGTCGGTCATGCTTATGTTTTCCCGGCTTGGTTTAAAGCGTTTAGGATATGGTCAGTAATAACTTCCCGATATGGATTGAGTGAAATTTTTCCGTTCGCCCTGAGCTTGTCGAAGGGTGAGCGGGAAAATTTCGGCCTACCGCGTCAAGCCGATCATGCTTCGACAAGCTCAGCACGAACGGTTCGACGATCGAAAATAGTGGTTTCGGGAAGTTATTTTCAACCAAATCCTTAGCGGCTGAACAAGGCCTGATAAGCCCGAGCCGATTGTTCCGGCTGATGGTCGAATACCCCGCCGATGACTGCCAACAAATCGGCTCCCGCCGCAAGTAACTGAGCGCCATTGTCCGGCAGAATGCCGCCTATCGCAACAATGGGGATAGTCAGCGCATGTTTGGCTTGCCGTAGCGTTTCGATCTGGGCAGGCGCCGCCAGCGGTTTCGACGAGGACGGGAAAAAACGCCCGAACGCCGCATAAGTCGCTCCCTGCGCTTGGGCGGCGATGGCCTGTTCGACAAAGTTATAGCAGGAAACCCCGATAATGGCGTCGCTGCCCAACTGCTTTCTTGCCTGAGTGACAGCCCCGTCTTCACGGCCTAAGTGGACACCGTCAGCGCCGACCAGAGCCGCAAGTTCGATGTCGTCATTGATCAGCAACGGCACGCCATGCTGATGGCAGATTTTAACCAGTTCACGGGCAAGAAAGGGTGCGTCAGCCGGGTTTTTGTCCCGGTATTGCACGATGACCGCACCGCCTTTAATGGCCGCTGCAACTTCGTTAATAATGGTGTCGCCGGATTTGTTCTCGGTCTGGGTAATCGCGTACAGCCCGCTTGCAGGGAATTTAATCACTCTTCATCCATCCAGAAAAATCGATTGGGAATGTGCTGGCCTTTGCCCGGTTGGTAAGCGTCATTTAATGAATTCCAGGTGTATTCCTGGGCTTCGATGACCGCTTGCAAGGGCTCCAGGCCGTGCGCGATCAATGCCGCAATACTGGAAGCCAGCGTGCAGCCGGAGCCGTGATAGCTGAACGGCAATCTGTCCCAGGTGTAGGTTTCCCAACTGCGCCGGTCATGGAACAGCTGATTGCTGACCGACGGTGTGTCTTCATGGCTACCGGTAATCAGTACATAGTTGCAGCCTTTCTCCAGCAATGCCAAACCGCAGTCGTTAAGGTCTTCCAATCCGGCCAGTTTTCGCGCTTCTTCGCTGTTCGGCGTTAACAGGGTAGTGCAGGGCAGCAGTAAGTCGATGACGGTTGCTATGAGCCGATCGTTTGACAATTCAGCGCCGCCGCCCGCCGCTAGTACCGGGTCCAATATCACTGGAATGTGCGGGTGCTGTTTTAATATCGCATGGATGGCGGCTGCGGTTTCATGATGGCCGATTAAACCGATTTTAAACGCCTTGACCGGCAGGTCGTCCAACAAGGTGTTGGCCTGACTGATAATATTTTCCGGGCTTTGCGGAATGAGTTTTTTTACATTCCAGGTGTCCTGTTCGGTTAAGGCGGTGATGACGCTGGCGGCATGGCAGCGATGGCTGACCAAGGCCTCAATATCGGCCTGAACCCCGGCGCCTCCGCTGGGGTCATGACCGGAAAATGAAAGCACAACGGGGCGATTTAAGCTCATGATGGTTATTGAGGGTAATTATATTGTTGTTGCGGATAGGTTTGCTGCTGAGGGTAACCCTGTTGCTGCGGATAGCCCTGCTGTTGAGGATAACCTTGTTGCTGCGGAAAGCCCTGTTGTTGAGGATAACCTTGTTGCTGCGGGTAGCCCTGTTGTTGAGGATAGCCTTGCTGTTGTGGGTAACCTTGTTGTTGTTGTTGTTGTTGTTGTGCAGCTCCCGCATTTTTATTGGCGACAATAGCCAATTCCACCCGGCGATTCTGTCCGCGATTCGCCTCGTTCACATTAGGCACTTTCGGCATTTTCTCGCCCATGCCTTGCTGGGTGAGACGGGAAGGAGTTACGCCATGTTGAGCCAAATAACTCGAAACGCTGGCCGCGCGCCGTTCGGATAATACTTGGTTATAACTATCCGAGCCGACATCATCGGTATGTCCGGTGACATTGATTGTAGAGTCGGGATATTGATTCAATACCTTCGCTACCGAATCAAGAGCGCCTTGGGCTTGCGGCGTTAAAGTGGCCGAATCGAACGCAAAAGTAACGTTGCTCGGCATGGTCAGGTTAAGGGTGTTTTCCGCTGTTCTTTGCACTTCGATACCGGTACCTTGCAACGACTGCTGCATTTCTTCTTGTTGGTGATCCATATATGCGCCCACTGCCGCACCAACGACACCGCCAGCTAAAGCGCCCAGCCCGGCATTTTTAAGATCGTTGCCGCCAAACAGCGTTCCCGCGCCTGCGCCGACCGCCGCACCCAGACCGCCGCCCATGGCCGCCTTACCGAGACTGGATTGCCCGGTATAAGGGTCAGTGACACAAGCCGTCAACAGGATTGAGCTTATAGCTATCGTCAATAATTTCTTTTTCATCGGAATATCCTTGGGTTGATTTGTGTGAGACTTCTAGTGAAGCCGGTTCAAGCGCTCTTGGTTTTAGAGGCGATATTGGCATTATATAACGCGCTTAATAAATTAAAGCTGAACAATTTCGTCGATTTTGCCTACACATTGCGACATTTATCGTTTTCCCTCTTGGAACATCATTGCCATTAAGTTAAACCGAAAATAGTTATAGATGAATGTCGTGGGCGCGAATTTATTCGCGCTACAGGTGGATTTAAAAGCGCGAATAAATTCGCGCCCACAATAATGCTAAGGACTTCATCAATAATAACTTCCGCTTATGGTTCCCACGTTCTGCGTGGTAACCCAGTCAGGGACGCTCCGGCGTCCCGAACCGCAGAGCGGTTCAAGCTGTATTCCCACGCAGAGCGTGGGAACGATGAGTTTATGTTTCGGGAAGTTATTGTCGGCCATATCCTAAATTATTTAACTTAATGGCATTGACCCTTTGGAGCGTCGGAACGATGCAAAGCCGGTGTGTTATGCTTGTTCATTAATACAACAAGTGGCGAAAAAATCAGTGCGATTAACAGAAACAGACAATCAAGCCTATTTCGATAAAAATAAAGCCCGAGAGAAAACCTGTGCCGTCTGGTTAAAACAGCAAAGCAAGGCCGTTCGCAAGCCCATTCTCTTTGCCGCAATTGCAGGCATTACCAACGGCTTGGGGGTGATTGTACAATCGGCAGCTCTGGCTTATATCCTGCAAGCCGTCATTATCGACAAGCTGCCGTGGGCGTCGATGATTGCGCCATTCATGGTGCTGGCAGCCGTTTTCATATTGCGTAGCGTGTGCGTTTATTGGCACCAGACAGCGGGATTTGAGGCCGGAGCGCAAGTCAGGGCGTCGGTAAGACAGCAGTTACTCGACAAGTTCTTAACGCTGGGGCCTGCCGCGATCAAACAACGGCAAAGCGGTGAGTTGGCGGCCGTTACCTTGGAACAGGTCGATGCATTGGAAAATTATTTTTCGCGTTATCTGCCGCAACAAATGATAGTCGGTGTATTGCCGATCATCATGATTATCGCGGTCATGCCGATCAACTGGGTGGTCGGCTTGATCTTTTTAGTGACCGGGCCGCTGGTGCCGGTTTTTATGGCCTTAGTCGGGATGGGCGCGGCCTCCGCCAATCGCAGCCAGTTTTTGGCGATGTCGAGAATGAGCGGCTATTTTCTGGATCGCTTGCAAGGACTGACCACACTTAAATTGTTCGGCCAGGCTACCCAGGAGTTAGTCAACATCAACAAGATTGCCGACGGTTTTCGGGAAAAAACCATGGCGGTATTGCGCATTGCGTTCTTGTCGTCGGCAGTCCTGGAGTTTTTCAGCGCGATTGCGGTTGCCTTGGTGGCCGTGTATGTCGGTCTGGGCTTATTGGGATTGGCTCATTTCGGCCCGGCCGAGCATATCAGCTTAAGTGAAGCGCTGTTCGTGCTGTTGCTGGCCCCCGATTTTTTTATGCCGCTCAGGCAATTGGCGATCAATTATCATGACCGGGCTGCGGCATTGGGTGCGGCTGACGCTATCCTGACGATACTGGAGCAAGATGCCGATGTGGGAACGCTGGTTCCCAAGCTCCTGCTTGGGAACCCAGAGGGCGAAGCTCTCGGCAACCGCTCCTGCGTTGCTCTACCTCCTGCATCCATGCAAGTCGCAGCTTCGCGAGACGGGAAGCTGGAGCTTCCCTCACCTAGTTCCCAAGCTGGAGCTTGGGAACTAGCGAATCTCATCGAATTTAACAATATCAGTAAATGGTATGGTCAACGTCAGGTTTTAGCGGACATCAGCCTGAACATTGCCGCCGGTGAAAAAGTTGCTCTGGTCGGCGAGTCGGGCGCCGGGAAAACGACGCTTTTAAACCTGTTGTTAGGTTTTGAGGCTCCAACAGAAGGCCAAGTGTTGCTCAATGGACAAACGGTTAACCGCGAATGCGCCGCCAAAGCCATTGCCTGGGTGGGACAAAGCGCCTATATCTTCCACGGCACTATCAAAGACAATATCGCGCTGGCCGACCCGGATGCATTAAAACAAAGCATTATTGATGCGGCTCAGGCGGCCGGCGTAACCGAATTCAGCGCGCAATTGCCGGGTGACTTGCTGACTCCGATTGGCGAGCGGGGCTATGGCCTGTCAGGCGGGCAGGTGCAAAGAATCGCGCTGGCCAGGGCGTTTTTAAAAAATGCCGATATTATCCTGCTGGATGAACCGACCGCCAATCTCGATGCCGCCAACAAAACGCTGCTGTTGGATGTCATCGATCGATTGTTTGCCGATAAAACCCTGATTATCGCCAGCCATGACCCGGACGTGATTCAGCGAATGGACAGGCGGATAGAATTGCAGCAAGGACGGCTGGTGTCATGAAAGATTTATGGTTTTTCCTGAAATTATTCAAACCGCATAGCGCCTGGTTAGCCGGTGGAATTCTCCTGGCTTTACTGACTGCATTTGCCTCTATCGCGTTACTGACACTGTCCGGCTGGTTTATCAGCGCTTCGGCGATAGCCGGATTGGTCGCTATTGACGGCAATACGCTGGTCTTCAATTTTATGCTGCCCGCCGCGCAAATACGCGCTTTGGCGATCAGCCGCACGTTGGGTCGTTACGGCGAGCGGGTAGTGACCCATGAAGCGACTTTTCGGGTATTGGCGGGCATACGCAGCTGGTTTTTCCAGCAGCTTATTCCGTTGGTTCCGGGGCGTTTGTCGGCTATGCGCAGCGGCGATTTACTGTCACGCATGACGGCGGATATTGACGCGTTGGACGCGCTGTATTTGCGACTGCTGGCTCCTGCTGTTGTGGCGGCGATTGGCGTAATCGGAGTTACCGTCTTTTTGGCTTTTTATGCACCGGTCATCAGTTTGGCTACCGGTCTTATGTTGATGATCGCCGCGGTGTGGGTGCCGTGGATTTTTAACCGTCTGGGACGTGCCGGTGCGGAAGAAATCGTGGTATTGGCGGCAAATTTCAGGATTCGGCAACTCGATATGATTCAAGGTTTGGCGGATTTAATCGCCAACCGGGCCTACGGGCGGTTTAGCGATAAGCTCGGGCAGTTTTCCGATTTGATGATTAACATCCAGCGCCGGAACAACCGCTTGTCGGCGATTTCATCGGCATTCACCTTATTGTTGTCGCAGCTGACATTGTTAATGGCACTGACGCTTGCGGCGATTTCATTTAAAGACGGCTTGTTATCGGGAGCGGATTCAGCCTTGGTCGTTTTTTGCGTGATTGCGGCTTTCGAGTTGGTGACACCCTTGCCGCAAGCCATGCAAATGCTGGCGAAAACCCAAAAAGCCGCCCGGCGTATCAGGCAGGTTACGGAAATGTCCCCGGCGATTACACCCAGCACGGGCTTTTGTCCCCCTCTCCCTTCGGGAGAGGGTTGGGGTGAGGGCTTTCAAAGGCCATTGCCGGGCCGTTATGATTTACAGTTAAACGAGGTGAGCTTTCGCTATTCGGATCAACAGGGCAGGGTGCTGAACAATATCAGCCTGGCTATTCCGCAAGGCGCTAAAGTCGCCATCGTCGGCCCCAGCGGTTCGGGCAAGACCACCTTGTTGCAGCTGATAATGCGTTATTACGATCCTGAACAAGGCAGTGTGTTATTGGCCGGACAAAACATCAGGCAATTCGATGCCGACGAATTAATGAGCTGTTTCGGCGTATTGTCCCAGCGCAGCCAGTTGTTTGCCGCCACTATCAAAGAAAACCTGTTGCTTGCCAAACCGGACGCCACCGCAACAGAACTCAATGCTGCCGTTAAAGCCGCCGGACTGGAAAACTTTATCGGTTATTTGCCGGAAGGCCTTGAAACCTGGGTAGGCGAAAGCGGCGTCAAAGTGTCGGGAGGGGAAGCGCGGCGTATCGCCTTGGCGCGGCTTTATCTTAAAAATGCGCCGGTATTGATTCTGGATGAGCCGACCGAAGGCTTGGACGGCGATACGGAGCGGGATGTCTTCACCGCGCTGGCGGATTTTGCCAGGGATAAAACCGTGGTCATGGTAACTCACCGTGAGGCCGGGTTGGGCTGGGTCGATGTCGTCTATGGCATGGAGCATGGGGTTTTGTGTGAACTGTAGCCTCATTTAATTAGGCTTACATTCACTCGATAATTATCGGATGTGAGCAACTAAACACAGCTAAGCCGGGAACAAAAGATATCGTGAACTCAACCACGAAGTGCAATCCCATCTATTCGTCAACGCCGTTAAAGGAGGACAAGTGCTTGATCTATTTTTTCTAAACTCACTAACCGATATGACTCTTGCATACAACAGGAGTTATAACATTCCGATGGTGATTGTTTCAGTGCTCATCGCAATTTTTGCGTCCTTCTGTTCGCTTGAGATGGTCGATCGACTGGCGCGTGGCGATCAACGTTATCTCTGGTTATCAATCGGTGCATTGATTCTTGGCGGGGGCGTATGGGCCATGCATTTCATCGGCATGTTGGCTTTCCAGCTTGATTGCGAGGTCACTTATGATCCATGGATTACCGGCTTATCCGTATTGCCCGGCATTTTTGCAGCAGCCGTGGCGTTAAATATTGTTACCAGCAAAAAGGTCACTTTAAACAAATTACTGTTGAGCGGCATCGTTATGGCCTCAGGTATCGGTCTGATGCACTACTCCGGCATGGCGGCAATCCGTTTGGACGGGATCTTGCGCTATAACCTGAACCTGTTCATTTTGTCTCTTGCCGCCGCTGTTTGTTTATCGGTTGCCGCGTTGTCGATCAAGACTTTTCTGTCCGGATTGCCGGGGGTTACAAGTACATTTGTTTCTTCGTTGATCGGAGGCATCGTGCTGGGAGGGGCAATATCCAGCATGCATTATATCGCTATGGAAGCGGCGTACTTTGTTCATGCTCATGCTCATGCTCATGCTAATGGCGATGCTCGCGTCATTGCGGCAACAAGCCCTAACATTCTTGCAATCGCTGTTATTTGTATCGCCGTCTTGCTGATCTTCAGTGGTTTAATGTTTACTTACCTGGGTATGAAAATCGCTCATGTTCGTACCCGTATCAATGCCATTCTTGCCTCAACCAGCCAAGGTTTTGTGATGATGGATCGAGACGGCATTATCACGGAATGTAACCAAGCCATGCTGGTCTTGATGGGCACGGACAAACAGTCACTGGTAGGCAGGTTTTACAGGGGTTTAATCAGTACGGATAACAGCTCCGTGATGCAGGCCAATTATCGAATGGAAGCACGGCTGAACCGTCCCGATGGGAGCCTATTGCCTTGTTTGATTGACAGCAATTCAATCACCGACGATAGCGGAGAAAGAATCTATTCTTTCGCTTTGTTCAGTGACATTAGCCAGCGTATAGCAGACGAGACCGAGCTACGGGAGAGTGAGACACAATTTCGTGCATTACTTGAATCGACGCCGGACCCCATGGTGATCTTAAATAGCTACGGTTTGATCGGCATCGTTAATCATCAAGCTGAAGACTTACTTGGATACAGTAAAAACGAGCTATTGGGCGAACCCATCGATATTTTATTGACCGATGAATCGCATCATATATTTGCTAAGTTGCGTGAAAATTATATAGGTAATGCCCAGGCCGGGCCGGTGGGCAAGCAACAAGAGCTAAGGGTTAAAACTAAAGAGGGCCGGGAAATTCCTGTCGAGGTTAGCTTTAGCCCTATCAATACCTCCAAGGGATTACTGATTGCCGCTGCATTGCGAGATATTAGCCAGCGTAAAATGGCGGAATCCGCACTTGCAAGATCCGAAATAAAGTTTCGCACACTCTATGTATCCACAAGCGAAGCAGTCATGCTTTGGGACGAACGCGGTTTTTTTGATTGCAATGACGCAACCTTAGCCATATTCGGCTGCGCAACCAAAGAGGAATTTTATACAAAGCAACCCAGTGACTTTTCCCCTCCTCAGCAGCCATGCGGCGGAAATTCATCGGATTGCTCTAAAGAGGCAATAGCCAAGGCCTTGGAACAGGGAAGCCATAGCTTCGAATGGCTGCATCGGCGTATCGATAACGGTAAAGATTTTCCGGCCGAGGTGGTATTAAGTTCTATGGAGTTGGATGGAAAACTTGTGCTTCTGGGCACAGTACGGGATATTACTGACCGCAAGCAATACGAAGAAAAACTCCTTCAATTGGCCGAAGCTAAAAGCCAGTTATTGCAATCGGAGAAGATGGCTACGATTGGTCAATTGGCTGCCGGCGTTGCCCACGAATTGAACAACCCGATTGCTTTCGTTTATTCCAATCTGGGAACTTTTGAAAGCTATGTTAAGGATATTTTAGAGATAACCGCCGCTTGCCAAACCAGCCTCCATCATGACGATCTCGCTAATGTTATCGCGCTGCAAGCAGAAAAGAACTTTGAATATTTGAAGTCCGATATTTTCGAGCTGATAACAGAGTCAAAAGACGGCATTACACGGATGAGAAAAATCGTAGAGGACTTGAAGAATTTTTCTCGAGTTGGGGAACCGGATTGGCAATCAGCCGACCTGCAAAAAGGACTGGAATCAACACTGAATATTGTTTGGAACGAACTTAAATATAAATGCGTAGTGATCAAGCACTATAGCGATGATTTGCCCCAAATCCGTTGCATTGCTTCGCAACTCAACCAGGTTTTTATGAATTTGCTGGTTAATGCAGGGCACGCCATTGAAAAGAAAGGGGAAATTACCATTACTACGCGCGTATGCCCAAGCGACAACACGGCGGTCCAGGTTTTGATTACTGACACCGGTGCCGGTATCCCGCCGGAAAATCTCAAGCGGATTTTCGATCCTTTCTTTACAACAAAACCGGTGGGACAAGGTACCGGTCTTGGTCTTTCGATTACTTGGGGCATTATTGCTAAACATCACGGCACCATTGAAGTGAACAGTACCGTTGGCATAGGCTCAACTTTCACAATTACATTGCCAGTCGATCAGTACGATGCCTAGATTCGACATTCCGCAGCTTCATTACAAACTGGTGTTACGCACGGAGGATGGTATTTCTCCCGTTTGCTGCGCCGAGCACCGGAGCTTTTATCGAGAACAGCCCGATAGGGGCGCGGCAGGGATGCCGCGCGTTAGCAGAGGGGTAGGAGCAAGTGCCTAGAGGACTGGGGTGAGGGCGATCAAAAAGCGCAAATTGTGATTTTTCAAAGTTTAAATCTAGTCATGTTTCGCGTCGTATAAATGGTAGCGACTTTTCCCGGTCTGCTTGACGACATACATGGCCTGATCGGCTTGGCGCAATAGCGTATCGCCGTCCTCGTTGGCAGAAGTATGAAAAGATACGCCAATGCTGGCCGACACCGCAACTTCATGACTGCCGATGACTATCGGCAGAGCGATAATTTCCAGAATGCGGTCGAGAATTTGGCAGCACTCCCGCTCACCGGCAAGATCATTAAACAACACAACGAATTCATCTCCGCCCAGTCGTGCCAAGGTATCGCCCGCGCGCAACGCTTCTTGCAGGCGATGGGACACTTCCACCAGTAATTGGTCGCCGGCCTCGTGTCCGCACCGGTCGTTGACCTGCTTGAAGCCGTCAAGGTCCAAGTAGCAGACGAACAGCATCCTGCCGCTACGTTGCGCTCGCGCGATGGCCTGATCCATGCGGTCGGCCAGCAAACGCCGGTTAGGAATGCCGGTCAACGCATCGTAATAGGCGACTTGGCTCAGCTCGGCTTCATGTGCTTTGAGGTAGCTGATGTCGGAAAATACACCGACATAGCGTCGCACCCGACCATCATCGTCGCAGATGGCTGCAATCGAGAGTAACTCCGCAAAAACCTCGCCGGATTTTCGCCGGTTCCAAATCTCGCCGCGCCAGGCCCTTTTCTGCTTCAGAGCTTGCCACATCTTTGCATAATAGGTCTTGTCCTGTTGTCGCCCCGAACTCAGCATCTTGGGGTCTTTGCCGATCACTTCTTCGCGGGTGTAGCCTGTAATTTTGGTGAATGCCGGGTTAACGCTCAAGAAAACATTGTTCGCATCGGTGATCACGATGCCTTCCTGGCTGTTGTCGAACACGCCGGCAATGATGCGCAAGTCTTCCTCCGCTCGCTTGCGTTCGGTGATGTCGCGAAAATACCAGACGCGTCCATAGTACCGGCCGTCCGCTCCGGTGGCAGGAGCTGAATACCGATCGAATATTCTTCCGTCTTTTAGCGGTATTTCTTCATGACTTTTGTCGTCTCGGTGCTCGTATAGATATTGGACTCGGGCGAGAAATGCTTCCGGTTCGGCGACTTGTTCAACAACTGTTTGAAGTATCGGCGCATCCAGCCGCTCACTGATCAGCTGTGGGGACAGCTGCCATAGGTCAATGAATTGTTGATTGTAAGAGATGATGTGTGCGTTTTCATCGACCACCAGGATGGCATCGGGCGAAACCTCCTGCTGGGTTTGCAGGATCGTATTCTTGAGTTTTATTTCCTGCTGAGCCCGCTTATGCTCGGTGATGTCGCGCCAGACGCCAACCAGCAGACGCTTGCCGGAGAGATCCAGCATGCGGGAATTGATCTCGACATCCAGAATGTCTCCGTTCTTGCAGCAGTGCCTGTTCTCAAAAGACATCCCGCCCGATTCATCCACCTGCCGCACTGCCGCAACCAGCGCCTCTTCATTCAAGTCAGCCTGAGTGTCAACTAGCTGTAGTCGGAGATATTCTTCATGCGTATAGCCCAAAGTGCGGCATGCGGCAGGATTGGCCTCGACAAAGCGCAATGTCTTCGGGTCTATCAGTTCGATAGCGCTGGGCGCCTGTTCGAAAATGGCGCGGAACAACTCTTCGCGCTCCACCAGTTGCCGTTCCAGGCTCTTGCGATTGGTGATGTCCTCGGTGATGCCCATCAATTTTTCAACGCCGCCATTCTTGTTCTTGATCGGAACAAAACACGACTGATAAATCTTCCCGAGCGGTCCATCGGCCTTAAACTCGAAGTGGCTGCTTTCCCCGGCATAAGCCTGGGTAAGTAATGCAGCTACGCGCTCCCGGTCGGCAGCGCTGACTGAATCCAGGTATAAATATCCTTGTATCTGGCATTCCTCTTTGAGCCCCAACATGCACAGTCCCGCCGTGTTCATGGAAACTATTCTGCCGTCCATGTCTATCTCGTGGATACACATGGGTGAGTTTTCGACCAGCAAGCGGTTGTGGTTTTCGCTTTCACGCAAGGCACGGGTAATTTTCTCGTTATCCCGCAATGCCGCTTCCAGTTCATCGGTGCGGCGGCGAACCAGATCTTCAAGCGTAATTGTTGACTGAAACAGATTGAAGTCGGACGTATCGATGTTCGCGCTGCTTTCGGCGCGATTTATCAATGCTTGAACGACCTTGTTCAGGCGCGCGATTTCGGCATGCAATACCTGCTCGTTCATGCCCGCTTGATTAGTCATCGCGCATCTCTGTCTCTATCCCGGAAGCGCTGCCAAAGGCACAGCCGGTGAAAGTCTGATTGTTGTGTATGCCGCGGAATTGTTCGCCGTAGCTACTGAAACCTATAGTGTTGTTGCGCTGGAAAATCTCCATGACGTGATCCTTCAAACCGTTTTTGGAAACTTCCAGGTTGCGCAAAATGCAGTCGCAACCCAAGACCAGTTGAGTTGAGCCTATTTCTGTCCGAATTGCATCGAAAGTCTGCTCCAGGTTATCCACTAAATTCACGCCATGCGCCACTCTGAGTACCAGGCCCGTTTCAATGGCGCAATAGAAAGTCAGGCTGCCGTCTGCATTTGCCTTCTGGATAGAGCGTACATAATCCGTACCGCCAATTTTTACCACGACGGAGGGAAAGGCAAAGTCTTTTGAATTGAATTCGTTAATGGCAACACCAACCAGCCGGGCATACTCTGTGGCTGCAGGTAGCCCATTGATCTCCTTGACAATGCGCTTGGCGGGATCGGCTTCCGTGACTACGAAACGTTCGTCAGTCGAAACAAAATGATGGGTCTTGAATATTTTGAAGGGCAGGGCAGTGTTAACCAGAACCAGTGCCGCGCTGTCGGTATGGAAGTTACCATTACTATAAACATAAGTTTTGGCAAACTTTTGGTCGTCCCCCGCCGATCCGCCAAACAGCGCGATCTTGCCTAATGTATATTGCAATGCATGCGCCACTCGTTCTTCGCGCCCGGACATGCCGTCAATCAGCAGCAGCGCGAAGCTATGATCCGGGCTTGGGTTTGAGGCTTTACTCTCAAGCCGCTGTAACAGGGTTTGGGCGAAGTCATGCCCTTTGGTAATATCGAACTCACTTAATTGATCCAGCAGCCCGCTGACAGCGACGCAACTTGCTTCAGGAAAACTAACGCCGGACAGGCTATGCTGGCAATAACCGGCCGGCCCGATTTCTCCAGCGGTGGTGCAGCCGATGACTTGAACCCCGGCAAACAAACGGCGCATTTCTGCAGCCAGCACGTCAAGGTCGTATTCGCTGGAGCAGAAGAAAACCACCAACGCCATGTCCTGCTGTGCCACCGCTGCATGAAACTCCTGCACCGCCAGTTTTGCATCGGTAGCGCGCGACTGAAACGTGAGTATTTTGTTGTGATCGCTCATATTTCCATCGCAAATTTCCAAATTGTTTGAACTGTAGTCGATTTACTACACGACACTGAAAGAATGATTACATTATATGTGGTAACTACTCAGCCTAAAATAATAGTTTGCTGGTTTTTGAAGTAAGCAAAGGGAGTTTCTGTGTGCGAGTAAGTTTTTATTTTGGAGAAACACACAATGCAAGCCGAAGTGTATGGCGTAGGCTGGAATAAGGCCATCCAAGCGCGTAGCGCGAGGTGGCGTTTCCGGCGAATTTAGGAGGTGTTTGCTGGAAACGCCAGTTCTCGCTGTCGTTCGAACCGGCTTATTCCGGCCTACCGGGCTTCGAGCGCGATTACCGTTGACGATGCAGATGGCCGCTTCAGTCGCAATATGCCAAATCCTATCCCGTCGTGGTACTCGGTAGGCTGGCAGTAGACCGGTCATTGCATGGCAAAGGATTGGGGCGGGCGTTGGTAAGGGATGCCGGCATCAGAGTTATACAGGCCGCCGATACCATTTGGCATCCGAAGAATAATTGTTCGAGCGCTTTCGCTTGAAGCCAAGGCGTTTAATGACTGACGTTAGATATTTTTTGTTTTGCTAAAGGAATAATGCTATCTTGCTGCCACCTCGTATTAATACGTAGGCTAAGCAGCTCGCCGGTTGCAACGCCAATATAGGATGTGCCGACGCCAGGAGGCGCATCATTCGCATAAAGCGTAAATAAAGGAATCAGTCCATTGACCAACTACCGCCGCATTTACACGCCGGGCGCGACATGGTTTTTTACCGTGAATATTGCCAAACGACGAAATAATCGGTTATTGGTTGAAAACATAGATGTACTGCGGACGGCCTTTTATGATGTTAAAAAGAAACACCCTTTTCGCATTGAAGCGGCGGTTATCATGCCCGACCATCTTCATTGTCTATGGACTTTACCGCCGGGTGATGTTAATTATTCAATGCGTTGGGGACAGATCAAAGGGCGCTTTTCCAGTCACATCGATACCGGCGAAAGCATTTCTAAAAGCAGGAAAAAACGGCGCGAGCGCGGACTCTGGCAACGCCGTTTTTGGACGCATTTAATAACGGATCAAGATGATTTCAATCGTCATGTCGATTACGTTCATTGGAACCCGGTCAAGCACGGTTGGGTCTGCCAAGTTGCAGATTGGCCGCATTCGAGTTTTTTCAAGTTTGTAAAAATGGGTGTTTATCCCATGACCTGGGGGCATTCGGGTGAGTTTGATTTTGATGCGGGTGAGTAACCCGAATGATGCGCCTTCTGGCGTCGGCACATCCTATGTGGCGCATCTTATTGCGTTGACCCCAGTAATTTTTTATTACCCAGATAGTTATAATTCGCGATATAAATTTATCGCAAAAGTGTAGGAAATATGATTGATATAAGTTCAGCAGAAATTGCGAAGATTATTGTTCACCGCGTAGGAAATAGAATCAGGGAGGAGGGATACTCGCTTTCAAATCAAGAGGTAAAAAGAACTAAAGACATTGATGATACTTTCCTTCGTCACTATCTTGCGCCACTTGTAAGAAGTAATGATATTTACGGTTTTTATCATGAATCTGATATAGGGTTGAATGCGGTTTATCATTTCACAAACCAAGTTTTTGCAGAGCCTTCAAGTTTTAGCGAACAATCTCAAAATATTGCGAAACACTTATATAGTGCATCCACTCACCCAAAAATATCTAGTGGGGAACTAATCATCATTTTTTTTACAGGTCTTATTGTTGATGGCGTAACGTGTGATGCTCTGGGAATCTATCGGATTGAAATGAAAGATAGTTATCTTGATGTAGACGATGATTCAGGTGCATTCCAGCTTATAGAGCGGACGGGCATTTCACTTGAAAAAATGCAGAAAGGAGCTCTTGTTCTGTCAACTGATAATCGAGTGTTTGCTATAGATTCATTAAGCCAAAAAACAAAATATTGGATGGAATCGTTCTTAAAAATCACTCCACAAAGTACGCCTAAAGCTTGTGCAAAAATCGGGGGGGCTTTATTGAAAGCAATATCATCAAAAATATCTGATCCTAATGCTGCTCTTGAACTTGGAAACCGAATATCTAAAAGCATAGAAGAATCTGAAACAATTTCGCTAGGGGTTATTAAAGAAATTTCAGCCGATTATGTAGATGAAGATGCATTCGGTGAAATACTGAGCAATCTCCAAGGAAAAAGCGGATTTGATCTTGCCGATAATTTGCAGCTAGATAGCCCGACTTTTGCAAAATACACCAAAAACGTAACTAAACAGACCCGAATTGCAGAAGGAATAACTTTGGTTACGTCAGCTAACTCCAGCATATCAAAAATAGATATTCAAAACACAGAGAATGGACTTGTTGCCACAATAGCTATCGAAATTATGGGGAATTAGTTATGGGTGGAAAATCAAATGAGTCAGGAAAAATTGGTGAACAATTAGCTTCTTCTCTTTTAGAAATGATTGGATGGAAACCATCAATTCACAACCTAACTATCAAATGCAACACGCCGACGCACTTAACTGAAAGTGGAAATCAGAGAACAACACATGAAGAAGATCAGTTTTTCATATACCACAATCCGTTTCATGATGACCATACCGAAATTGTCCATATTTCGGTAAAAAACAATATTGATCAGTATCCGCAAAACGCGGCACTAAAAACTAGTTTTAAAGCCCATTTGAAGGAGTTGCATGAAATCATTGAGTGTGCAAAGCATGACCCAAAACTAATAGAAATAACTAATTCGTTTGGTGCAAAACGACACAAACACCATTCTGGTTTATTGGTATGGTTACAAAATGATAAGGATAATATTGAGCAGAACATCAAATCAGACTTATCTAATAGCCAGCTTGAACAATCTAATGATGTACCTGTTTACCTAATAGATAATGCTCGCGCATCTTTCCTGCTAAAAGTTGTTGATGATTTAAAGCGTCGTTCAAATAAAGATAATGTTGACGATTTAACGACTCGTTCAGTTAAAGGTAATGTCGAATTTTTTTACCCTCAAATTGGAACATCAATGGGAGTTAATGAAAGCCGAACAGGGAAAATGATTCCATTAGAATTAATTGCTGCGGACATTATTTTTGGCTTTATTCGAAACACAGAAGGCAGTGTGCAAGAGTTAGTCATCTATGCCAATCAAACTTTTAGTGTTGATTCTTATAAAAGGCTAATAGCCTATGCTTTACAATTTGTATCGGGATCTGTTTCAGTTATAAAAATAGGAATGCCTGATTATAATCCCACACACCATGGAAACGATGCAAAACAAGCTCGCCTTGTTTTCAATCGTCGAGAAGAATCTATAACACCATTCTCTTTTGAACGCTCTATATTGAATTTTCTTGATGAGGAAACAAAATGAGTTCGGAATTTAATATATATTCAAGTATTGCTTATGGCAATGAACTTCGTAGATTACTTAATAGCAATCACATCTCATACGGTGAAGTAGATAGTGTACTTAAAGAAAAGGGGGTATTTGTAGGTGATAATGACAAAGAAGTTACCGTCCCTTTGTTATCTGCAACATTGCTTACACCGGATGAATTTTTAAAATTAATCGAGAATAACTTCAATCGTGAATCGCGACCAAAGGTGAAACCTCTTTTGAGTTTAGAACTTGCTGAGAAAGGTTTGGACTGGATTAGCCCCCTTAAG
Source organism: Methylobacter tundripaludum SV96 (assembly GCF_000190755.2). Lineage (GTDB taxonomy): Bacteria > Pseudomonadota > Gammaproteobacteria > Methylococcales > Methylomonadaceae > Methylobacter_A > Methylobacter_A tundripaludum. The sequence continues at coordinate 1,461,514 of NZ_JH109153.1, forward strand.
AAATTATTATTAACAGAAGATTTTCAAATGCTTTCCAGCAAAGGAAATGAAAAGTTCGTTACGGAACCAACAATTGTTGTAGAAGGTAAAAAAATAACTATATCTTATTCGATTATGCGTGAAGATTTTAGTCGGGATTTTTTACAAAGAGAGCTAATTTTTAACGGGGAAATAACGATTGAGCAACAAGGCAATTCACTGAAATTAGACCGTTCTTCAACCCATTCGTCAAAAGGGATTGAAGCTGTTAATAAGAAAATAAATTCTCGTATTGCAAAAATACTAAGTGATTCAAAGCTAGTATCTGATACAAAACCACAACAAATTACATTTGGTTCTTTTACTAACGAAGAAAGAGTTAGGTTCTTTAAGCGGCTTACCGCTGGTTTCCCTAAATATCTTTTGCTTGGAACAGTTAATGATATTGAGATAAGTCTTGATAAAAATGCACCGCCATTGCCTGATGATCCGCAAATATCATGGATGAAGCAAGCAGTGAGGCGTTTGAAAATTGATGGAGAACGTCTAAATGACATTTTTCTGATTAGTGATGAACAATATTACAAGTATTACTATATTCTACGAATTGATATAACGTTTCCATTCAAAGAAGGAGCAAATTCTGGCGAATGTCACATTAGTTTTTCATTTAGCCATTCAGAACGTAGCAAAAAAAATATTGCTTCATCCGAGTTGATTTTTGATTGTGTAAAAACAACTTACAAAAATACCGCAAACTCGGATGCTAAAAAAATAGTTACAACGGCTATTAATAAAGCAGTTCGTTCATTAATTGAAGAAAAGTACGAACTATTACTTTCAGAACGAAATGCTAAATAATATTGCTTAACGAGGCTGCAGAGTACTAGCGTTCATGGGAAAAGCAGAATAAAGAGGTCACAAAACACATGGTCAGGCCTTCCCAATCACGCACCCGGTCTGATCTTAGCCCAGTTCCGTAGGTCGGGCATGCTGTTTATGCCCGACGCTCTCAAGCTTCAATAAAATGACGAATTTCGGGCTTAACCGCCGCCGTTCCCTCTTCTGGCGTTAAAATGTCGGGCAACGAAAAGCTGTCGCCCGACCTACATTAACTGATCCTGTTCCTGTCGCCATTCTTGGTCGTCTTGCCGTTGACAAGTCCTGGCAGGGGCGAGGGGTTGAGGTTGCCTTGCTTCAAGATGCCGTCGGTCGCACGGCGCAAGCTGGCGGCATTCTTGGCATACGCGGTCTTCTTGTTCATGCGCTTTCGATTGAAGCAAAGGCTTTTTATGAGCATCATGGGTTTGTCGCATCGCCGACACAACCCATGACCTTCATCCTGTCGCTAAAGGGACTTGTGTAATTATTGATGGTCTTTAGAGAGTCCTGTTCAGCAGTTATCCCTGTCTAAACCAAATGCACTTCCAATTTTTTACCCACAGCAGCGGCGTATTTGCGCAAGGTGTCGATAGACGGCGAATGTTTGCCTGAGACCAAGGCGCTTTCCAGGCGGGCCACCGCCGAGGCTTTTGTGCCCATGCGATCAGCGACTTGCGCTTGGGTTAATCCGGCTTCGCGTCTGGCGCTGAGTATTTCGTCGAGTATGGCGTATTTTGTGATGTTGGCGTCATAATCGGCTTTTACCGCCGGATTACTTAATAATTGTTCGCGAAATGCGGCATCGTGTGGAACGGGTTGGTAAGTATCGTTAGCCATGGTTAACCTCTTTTAGTCGTTTTCTGGCAAGCTGTAAATCAGCCGCTGGTGTGGTATTGGTTTTCTTGACTAGGCTATGCAAAATAACAATCGCCTGTCCAATTTGTGTGCAATAAAACACGCGCCCGATGCCTTCTTTGCCTTTGGGGCGCAGTTCGAATAAACCGCCGCCCATTGCACGGGAATGAGGCATGTGCAAATTTGCCCCGTGATTTTGCATTAAATCGGTCAAGTGAATGTAATCCGCTAAGATTCCCGCCGGTAGTGCCATCACTTGCTGCTTAACCCGCTCATTGTAGTAGGTGATGGTATAGTTCATGGGGGGATTGTAACAAATTTGTTACTTATGGCAACTGCCGCTTCTTGTAGAATAAATTGGGGTGGCAAATTTTGCACCGCATTTTTGTTTTTTGCTCTCGTTCCTACGTAGCATGTCACTGCCATTAAATTAAGGATGGACAGTACCTTTTCCCTCAGGGAGAAGGTTAGGATGAGGGGATCAAATAAAGCTTTTTGCCTTATTTTTTATTCTCCTCACCCCAACCCTCTCCAGCAGGAGAGGGGGTTTTTTCTTAATTTAATGGCAGTGACGTAGCATGTGGGAACGAGAGCGGTAGCATCCATGCTTGTGTTGAGTATATATGCAATGTAAGAGCGGGGATTTATAAGCCGCTCTTTGCCGTTGCAACTCTGATCAATTCATCCACTTCATTCGTTGTAGCAGCAGATTTTTCAGTGAGTGCGGAGTATTCAGCAACCCCAACAGCCGCTTCAACAACCAGGCCGGGCGCTTTAACTTGCTGTGAAATTCCGTTTTTAATCTGCCCCGCAAGCCGCTCGGCTTTCCTCAACGGCGAACCCGGCAGGGCGATCAAGAAGTCTTGCTCTCCCATTCTCGCCGCAATATCGACGCCAGCCCTGATGTCGTTCTTAAAACAACCGGCCACGCCGCGTAATATCGCGTCCATTTCGTAGTCGGGCAGGTCGTTATGCTGGGTTTTAAAATCTTTCAAGCTGATAAAAAGAATGGAAAACGGGAAGCCGTTGCGTTTGGAGTTTTCGACTTTTTCCTGTAAGCGGCCCAGCATCGTGTCTCTGGTCATTAACTGGGTTAGCGGGTCTAAGGGGATATGTTCCCTATCCCATGTTTCCTGAGCCTCCAGCCGCAGCACGTTGATAATGCCTAGTGAGCAGGCCAGTAATAATCCAAGTATCCAGGTGAAATACCACATAGCAATCTCCTAATAAGCCGAATGATCGTTCTGATGAATGTGTTCCAGCGTGATTTTTCCGCGCATCACGCGGAACGCCCAAGTTGTGTAAGCGACAACGATGGGTAAAAAAATCACCGTCACCCAGAACATGATTTTTAAGGTGGTAAGGCTGGAACTGGCGTCCCATACGGTCAAGGAACTGCTCAGCGCCGAGCTCGACGGTATCAGGAACGGAAACATCGATACGCCCGCCGTTAAAATAACGGAAGTTAATACTAATGAACTGGTTATAAATGCCAGACCAGTGCGGTCAATTTTCGATAGCACGATGGTTGCAACTCCTGCAATAAAAGCCAGCGCGGGAATAACCCATAACACAGGACAATGCGCATAGTTATCCAGCCATAAGCCCGGTTCTTTGGAAACCATTTTTGCCAATGGGTTGGACGGTGCGTTAGGGAGGATTTCTGTGGTGATACGGTAACCGTCAATATGGGCAACCCAGAAGCCCGCCACAGCAAAAATGACCAGCGTTATGATTGCAGAAACAGTGACCACTTTTTTACAACGCCGATTAATGTCACCCTCGGTTTTGAGCTGTAAATAAACCGCACCGTGCATGATCAGCATCGATAAGCTGAGCAGTCCCGCCGCCAATGCAAAAGGGTTTAATAATGCCCAGAACGAGCCGGTATAAAAAATACGCATATCGTTATCGAAGTGGAACGGTACGCCTTGCAACAAGTTGCCGAACGCCACGCCGAAAATCAATGCCGGTACGAACCCTCCGACAAACAACGCAATATCCCAGTTGTTGCGCCATGTTTGGCTGGGCAGTTTACTGCGGTAATCAAAGCCTATCGGCCTTAAGAATAACGCAAACAAGGTCAGCAATAAGGCGAAATAAAATCCCGAAAATGCCACGGAATAGGCGATAGGCCAGGCAGCAAACAACGCGCCGCCCGCGGTTATAAACCAAACTTGGTTGCCTTCCCAGGTTGCGCCGATGGAATTGATAATCACGCGGCGTTCGCTATCGTTTTTCCCTAAAAAGGGTAATAAGACCGCCACGCCCAGGTCAAAGCCGTCGGTAATGGCAAAGCCGATCAATAAAGCGCCTAATAAAGCCCACCAGATCAGGCGCAGGGTTTCATAATCGAAAATCATAGTGATGCTCCTGTGGCGATTTCAAAATGGTAACGGCCTTTATGCAGGCTGCTGGGGCCTAACTTGATAAATTTGAGCATCAAGAACATTTCGATGATCAAAAATACCGTATATAAACCGATATAGCCTGCCAGACTTAGATATATATCCAGTTCGGTTAGGGAGGATGTGCTTAAGAATGTCGGTAAAATCTCCGCAATCGTCCATGGCTGACGGCCGAATTCGGCTACAAACCATCCCATTTCAGAGGCAATCCAGGGTAAAGGCATAATATAAAGACTCGAACGCAACAACCAGTTCTGCCTGCATTTACGAATCGAGCTGGCGATAACCGCAAAAATAAATATCGCCAGCATAATAAAGCCGCAAGCCACCATGATTCGGAAGGTCCAGAATAAAGGCACGACTCTGGGTATCGAATATTGCACCGCCTGTTCTACTTGCTGGTCGGTCGCGTCGACCACGTTCTCCGTATAGCGTTTGAGCAATAGACCGTAACCCAAATCCTGTTTGTAATGGTTAAACTCGGCACGGACAATAGGATCTTTGCTGCCGGTTCTTAACGTCTGTAACAGTGAATAGGCCTTCATGCCGTCACGAATGCGCTGGCGATTTTTTTCCAGGATCTCCGATAGTCCGGTAATCGGCTCATCGACAGAACGCGTGCCGATCAAGCCCAATACCCAGGGAATTTTTATTGCATAATGCGTTTCCATGGTTTCCTGATCGGGAATGCCGATGACGGTAAATGCTGCGGGCGGTTCGACGGTGTGCCATTCGGCCTCGATAGCGGCCAGTTTGGCTTTTTGTACTTCGCCGTCGGTATAGCCGCTTTCATCGCCCAACACGATGACCGACAGGATCGCGGCCAGGCCAAAACCTGCGGCGATGGTATAAGAGCGTTGCGCAAAGGCTGCATCGCGACCTTTCAGCATGTAATAAGCGCTGATGCCCAGCACGAAAACAGAGGCGGTGGTGTAACCTGCGGCAACGGTATGGACGAATTTAACCTGGGCGGCCGGGTTGAATAACAGGTCACCGAAGCTGGAGATTTCCATACGCATGGTTTCGTAATTGAACTCGGCGCCGACCGGGTTTTGCATCCAGCCGTTGGCGACCAGAATCCATAACGCGGATAAGTTGGTTCCTAACGCAACCAGCCAGGTCACCAGCAAATGTTGTCCTTTGCCCAGCTTGTCCCAGCCGAAGAAAAACAGGCCGACAAAGGTGGATTCCAGGAAAAACGCCATCAAGCCCTCAATAGCAAGCGGCGCGCCGAAAATATCGCCGACATAATGCGAGAAATACGACCAGTTCATGCCGAATTGAAATTCCATGGTCAAACCGGTGGTGACGCCCAGCGCGAAATTGATGCCGAATAATTTTCCCCAGAACTGGGTCATATCCTTGTAAATTTCTTTGCCGGTCATAACATAGGTCGATTCCATAATCGCTAGTAAAAACGACAAGCCCAATGTCAACGGAACAAACAGAAAATGGTATAGAGAAGTTGCTGCAAACTGCCAGCGCGATAAATCAACCACGGCCTCTGAAATCATAAATTTCCCCTATGGGTTGCAGTTCTGTAGAGCAGAACTTGAGATGAACGGCATTGAACACAAAGTAAACCAATACAGCCTGCGATTAAAACAAATTACATTGAGAGAAACAATACAAACTTTAAGTTTGATTTACTCTAACAATTAGGCTTGGATGCCAAGAGAAAATTGTGTTACTGTTTATTAATGATCACTAATATACGAATTGACTGTTAAGTCTTTCGGTACTTTTGTCCGATCGGTTATAGGTGACGATTTTTCTTTTTCGCTACTCAGTAGATATACCCATTCATTTGAATGAGATTTTCAATTAACATCGGCTAGTTAAAAGACACAAGGCACGTAATAATAATTATTAATCAGGAGAACATCATGGCTCGTATTGTAATTTTAGGTGCAGGCATTGGCGGCGTACCAATGGCTTACGAAATGAAGGAAACAGTCGGAAAAAATCATGATGTGATCGTGATTTCCGATAGCCCGACTTTTCATTTTGTTCCGTCAAATCCCTGGGTTCCACCCAAATGGCGAACGCCTGAAGAGTTGAAGATTGAATTAGCCCCGGTTTTTAAAAAGAAAGGCATCGAATTCATTCAAAAAGCCGCCGCAAAAGTCGACCCGGTTAATAATCAAGTGCTGCTGGATGACGGCTCAGCCGTTGCTTACGACTTCCTGGTTATCGCTACAGGACCGCGTCTTGCCTTCGATGAAGTTCCCGGTTTAGGGCCTGATGGTTATACCTCATCGGTTTGTCATGTTGATCATGCTGAAGTTGCTATAAAAGATTGGGATAAATTCATGGAAGATCCCGGCCCGATTGTTATCGGTGCGGTTCAGGGAGCGTCCTGTTATGGCCCTGCGTATGAATATTTAATGATTCTTGAAGCGGAGTTACGCAAAAAGAAAATTCGCGACAAAGTGCCGATGACTTTTGTTACCGCGGAACCCTATATCGGTCATTTGGGCTTGGGCGGCGTCGGCGATACCAAAGGTATGCTGGAAAGCGCCTTACGTGACAAGACCGTCAAATGGATAACCAATGCCAAGGTCGACAAAATCGAACCCGGCATGATGTTTGTCACTGAAGTCGATGATGAGGGCAAGGACAAGAAAAAACATGAATTGCCCTTTAAGCATTCAATGATGTTACCTGCTTTTACCGGTGTTGACGCGGTGCGCAATGTCGGCGTCGAAGGCCTGGTTAATCCGCGCGGCTTTGTTTTGGTGGATGAGCATCAGCGTAATAAAACTTTCAAGAACGTGTATTCCGTCGGCGTTTGCATTGCCATTCCGCCTATAGAACCGACGCCGGTACCGGTTGGCGCGCCTAAAACCGGCTATATGATCGAATCTATGGTGACCGCCACCGCGCATAATATTGCCGATGAGTTGGCCGGCAAAGAGCCGACCCACAGAGCGACGTTGAATGCGTTATGTCTGGCTGATTTTGGCGATTCGGGGGTGGCTTTTTTGGCCAAACCGCAAATTCCGCCGCGTAATGTAACCTGGTCGGCCGAAGGTAAATGGGTGCATCTGGCTAAAATCGGTTTCGAGAAATATTTCATGCGTAAAATACGAAAAGGCATCAGCGAACCTTTCTATGAACGGTTAATGCTCAAATTAATAGGTATAGTTCGGTTAAAAGGAAACTAATATGACTATTGATCGCGTAGTTTTTGCCGTTGCAGGCAGTTTTATTTTGATTAGCCTGTTATTGGCGCATTATCATTCTGAATTGTGGCTATGGTTTACCGCTTTTGTCGGCGCAAATTTGCTGCAATCGGCATTTACGGGGTTTTGTCCGATGGCAATCATACTTAAAAAATTGGGCTTTAAGCCGGGTAGCGCATTTTGATTGTGTAGAGTTATGTTTTTTACCACGAAGACACGAAGAGTGCGGTATTCCCAAGCTCAAGCTTGGGAATACCGCCAGGTAGCTTTAGCTTCCCGAAACCACAAGCCGGGCGGGGCATGTTGCCCCGTCCGAAACGTTTGATGTTGGTTAAGTGTGTGCATAGCTCAGAAACGTTAGGGGCGGGGTTACAAACCCCGTCCCGCTTGCAGTACAGTTTTATATAAGTTTTCGACGAAAACGCTGTTATATTTTTCACCACGAAGGCACGAAGACCACGAAGAAAAACATAACCCTTCGTGGACTTCGTGCCTTCGTGGTGAATCAAAAATGCCAATTTCTTAACAGGTACGTGAAGATTATGCTTAAAACAATAAAAAACAAATTGGCATTAACTCTATTACCGATGCTCATGTTATCGACCTTGTCAGCCTTAGCGGATCAAGGTCTCAAAAATCCTGCTGATAAAGCCGCACCGGAGAAATCAACCAGCCAATCCTTTACACTGGATCAGGCCATTGATTACTCGTTATCCAATAATCCCGACCTGCAAATCGCCTCGGAACGCATCAGCCAAGCCGAGGCCCAATTAGGCGTAGCGCTGTCCGCATTTTATCCGCAAGTAACCGCCAAGGTTGGTTACGATCATTCGAACAATCCCGCGCAAGTCTTTTCGATGATTGTGTCGCAAAGGGATTTTAATTCCAATTCGATCAATAACATTAACACTCCCGGTTATCGGCAAAACTTTCGTCCCGAAATCATAGGCAAACTGTCCCTGTTTCGTGGCGGCCAGGATTATCAAAACAGTAAAGCGGCGGAGCTGGGTATCGACGCGGCGGAGTTTGAACGCTCAACCGTGCGCAATGCCTTGATTGAAGCCGTAACCGCTTCATATTATGCCTATTTGGCCGCGCAGGAAGCGCAAAAAGTCGCTCAGGATTCTATTGCCGCGATTACCAGCGAGCTAAAGCAATCAAAACTGAGGTATGAGGCGGGAACCGTGCTTAAATCCGACGTTTTATCGCTGGAAGTGAAACTGGCTGAAGCGCAGGAAGCCGAAATCAGGGCCGCCAACGGCATCGAGCTAGCCAAAACCGGCATCGCTACCTTGCTCGGCCTATCGACGGATCACGCATTTACTGTTGCGTCCGCCTCTTCGAAATTACCTGAACCCAAGATGACGGCATCGTTTAACAACTTGCTCGAACTTGCGATGACGCAACGCCCGGAAGTTAAAGCGGCCGCCACTCAGGTAGAAATAGCGCAAGCCAAGTTAAAAAGCGAGCAGGGCGCTTATTTGCCCAAAGCCGATGCTTATGTGAGTTACGGCCAAAACAGCCAGTCTCCCGGTTTTTCCAGCAGCAAAGATAATGTCACCGCCGGAGTCAGCGTCGAAATGGATTTGTTTTCCGGGTTAGAAACCAAAAACCGCGTCAGTGCTGCGGAGCGAAAAGCTGCCGAAGCCCGTGAAACGGAACGAAAAACCAAGCTGGTTATCGAACAGGAAGTGAAAGTTGCTTCCCTGAAGTTGGAAGAAGCCCAGGCTCGTATGCGCGTCACCGAAGCCTCGGTGGCCGCTGCCGACGAAGCATTGAGGCTGGTTAATGAACAACGACGCGCGGAAACAGTGACGGTCACTCGTTATATCGAAGCGGAAGTAGCCAGGAATAAAGCCCACTCCAACACGATTGCAGCGCATTATGATGCCTTGAGTGCCGAAGCGGCATTGAAAAAAGCGGTCGGCGATTGGAAGTAAAACCTAAACAGCGATTTGTCCACGAAAGACACGAAAAGCACGAAAAAATAATAAATGAATAATTTCTACGCTCCAGCGCTCATCACTGTACACAAGTATTTAAAAAACACGTCATCCCGGCAGGGATTGCCGGGATCCACGACTGCATGGATGCAGGAGGTAGAGCACCAACAGTAGGCGCTTTAGGCGACGCAGGAGCAGTTGCCGAGAAGCCATGGATGGCGATACTGGAACAGACACAAGTGTCACTAGGGATTGCTCTGTAAAATCAAGCGTTCACATCCCTGTGCTCTGGATTCGCTACGCGCTCTAACGGGTCCGGCAATCCCTGCCGGAATGACGGTGTACCACAGACAGTTGTGTATAAAGATGAGTGCGCTACGTGGGAACGATAAGAATGTTTATTTAGTATTTTTTCGTGCTTTTCGTGTCTTTCGTGGACAAATATTTTTTTAAGACAAAGGAAATCTTATGTCTCAAACCGAACCCAAAAATATCAACAAAATCGTCACTATTGCCGTCGCCGTTTTAGCCCTGATTTTGCTGCTGCTTTATATGCAAGGCAGCTTTGTTAGCAAAGTGTCGCCAGGAAATAGCCCATTGCCCGGTGATGCAAACGCGCAGAAAAACGATACGGCTATTGTCGAAAAAAAGCAGATTGACGATATTCTTGCCTGGCCCGGCACGGTAAAGTCGAGAACCGTAGCCAATATCGCCCCCAAAATGACGGCCCGGATTATCGAGATCAAGGTCCATGCCGGCGACAAAGTCAAAAAAGGCGATCTAATCGCCCGCCTGGATGAACGGGATGTTAAGGCCCAGGAAAATGCAGCTCTAGCCGCACTCGTCGGAGCCAATGCCCAAGCCAATCGCGCCAAAGCAGACGAACAGCGCACCCGCAGCCTGTACAGCAAAGAAGCGGCGACCCGAGAAAATTTTGACGCCGTAGTCGCCAGTGCCAAAGAGGCGCAAGCCGGTGCAAATCAGGCGGCAAGCGCTGTAACGGAAATCCGCTCCCATCTGGCCGATACGCTGTTGCTCGCTCCATTTGACGGCGTTGTTGTGAAACGCCATCAAGAACCTGGCGACATGGGCCTGCCCGGCGTACCCGTGGTGACCTTGCAAACGCCGCAAGGCTTAAGGCTTGAGGCCGACGTGCCAAGCACTTGCGCCGGGCGTTACAGCATCGGCATGAACGTCAATGTGCGCATTGATACGCTGGGCCTAACCACCAGCGCGCAAATTGACGAGATCAGTCCCGAAGTCGACTCGCAAACCCGCACCCAGCTGATTAAAATCGCACTGCCTGCTATCGAAGGCCTACAACCGGGATATTTCGGCTGGCTGGAACAAGCCTGCGGCCAACATGAAGCCTTATTGATTCCTGTCAGTGCAGTGGAACATATCGGCCAGCTGGAAGTCGTTAAGGTCTGGTCCGAAGGCCGTGAGCTCATGCGCCATATCAGAACCGGTAAAACTTTCGGCGAGCAAATCGAAGTCATTTCCGGCTTGCATGCCGGTGAAACCGTCATAACCCATCCTCAGCAGGCGCAATAATGGACGACCTGCAAAACCAAAATCCCAAGCGTGGATTGACGACCAAGATTGTCGAAATTTTCACCACGTCGCAGCTGTCCATACTGTTCCTGATCATCTCGCTGCTGGCGGGAGCGGCGGCGTTGATCCTGACGCCGCGGGAAGAAGACCCGCAGATTGTCGTGCCGGTTATGGATGTGCTGGTCGAATTTCCGGGTGCTTCCAGCGAAGAAGTCGAAAAATTGGTGTCCACGCCGTTGGAGGTTCTGCTTAAACAAGTTGAAGGCGTGGAATATGTTTATTCCGTGTCTAAACCCGGCGCGGCTTTGGTTACCGTGCGTTATTTTGTCGGACAGTCTTTTGAAGACAGCTTGGTCAAGACCTGGGATAGGCTGATGTCCAACCAGAACCTGATTCCTCCAGGCGTCACCCACTGGAAAGTGTCGCCGGTCGAAATCGATAACGTGCCGATCGTTCTGCTGACGCTTTCCGCGCAGAATGATAATTACGACTCGATGGCCTTGCGTCGTATCGCCGATGAGCTGATCATTTCCTTGAGAAGCGTCGGCGATGTAGGCAAAAGTTGGGTTGTCGGCGGCGAACAGCGGCGGGTATCGATTTATGCCAATCCTGCCGCACTGGTGGCGCATGGCGTTACGTTGCTTGAGATTACCCAAGCGCTGGCTAATGCTAACGTTAACCTGCAAGTCGGCAACATCGAACGCGGCAACCGTGAAATTCTGTTGGAAGCGGGGCCTCATTTTGAGTCATCGGACGAAGTCGGCGCGACCGTCATTAAGAGCGTTGCAGGCCGCCCGGTTTACCTGCGCGATGTGGCGCGCATTGAAGACGGCCCGGCCGATGTCGATCACTACACCCGCATCGGTTTTGGCCCTGCGGTTGACGGGATGCCGACGATAGGCCACGCCACCGGCAACAAGCCGCAAGTCGGGCAAGAGCGTCAGATGGTCACCATTGCCGTTGCCAAGCGTAAGGGCAGCAATGCGGTCAACGTCGCCGAAGCCGTGATCGCCACGGCGGAAAAACTGCACGGCACGTTGATCCCGGAAGATATTTTGCTGAGCATTAGCCGCGATTACGGCGAAACGGCCAACCACAAGGTCAACGAACTGGTTAAGCATTTGAGTTTCGCTATCGTAATTATTGTGGTATTGCTGGCCTTCTCGTTGGGACTGAAAGAGTCGTTCATCGTTTCGATCGCCGTGCCGATGACCTTGGCGCTGACCTTGTTGCTGGATTATATCTCCGGTTACACGATCAACCGCGTCACCTTGTTTGCGTTGATCCTGTCGCTTGGCCTGCTGGTCGACGACCCGATCGTCGATGTCGAAAACATCCACCGCCACTATAAGTTACGCAAAGAATCGCCGCTACAAGCGCTGTTGACGGCGGTCGATGAAGTCAGGCCGCCGACCATTCTGGCGACTTTTACCGTGATCGTGTCATTCCTGCCAATGTTTTTCATCACCGGCATGATGGGGCCGTATATGGCGCCGATGGCGTTTAACGTGCCGATAGCGATGATTGTTTCGTTGATCGTCGCTTTTACCGTGACGCCGTGGGCGAGTTTCAAACTGCTGCAAAGCGAATATCACAAGCATAGCGATGAAGCGCCGTTGGAGCTCAAGCAAACCTTCATCTACCGGACTTATCGCGCAGCACTCGGCCCACTGCTGGAGACCTCAAAACGCGCAAAGTTGTTCTTGCTGATTGTGCTGATAGCCTTTATCGGCTCAACGCTGCTGGCCATCACCCGCGCCGTTCCGCTCAAGTTATTGCCGTTCGACAATAAAAACGAGCTGCAAATCATGATCGATATGCCGCGCGGCTCGACGCTTGAGCAAACCGACGAAGTCGCGCGCGCCCTCGGCAGCTATCTTGCCACCGTCAACGAAGTCACCGATTATCAAACCTACACCGGCCTTGCCGCGCCGATGGACTTTAACGGCATGGTTCGCCATTATTACTTACGCAGCGGCGGTTATGTCGGCGAAGTCAGGATCAATTTATTAGCTAAAGACCGGCGGGAGCAGCAATCGCACGAAATCGCCTTACGCATTCGCCCTGAAATAGAACGGCTCGGTAAACAATACGGCGCAAACCTTAAAATCACGGAAATCCCACCGGGGCCGCCGGTGCTTTCCGATCTGGTCGCCGAAGTCTACGGTCCGCCTGAAGCCAGTATTGACAGCTTGGTCGCCGTATCCAAGCGCGTCAGGGCCGATATGGAAAAAACCGAAGGCGTAGTCGATGTCGATGATTATTCCGAAGCGCAACATGACAAAGTCCATTTTCACTTGAACCGGGAGAAAGCGGCATTGTCCGGCGTCAGCGTTGCGCAAGTTGCCGAAACGCTGCGCATCGCTGCCGCAGGCCAGGCTGTCGGTATCGTTCATGTAGACAGCGAGCGCCAGCCGCTTGAAATCACCTTGCAACTACCTCGCGCGCTCCGCTCGTCTGTTGCCGATTTATTGGCATTGCGGGTTAAAACCGGGCAGGGCGATCTGATCCCGTTAAGCGAAATAGGCAGCGCCAATATCGAAAGCGAAGACCAGCCTATTTTCCACAAGAACCTGCAACGGGTGAATTACGTGATTGCCGGAATGGCCGGACGCAGCCCGGTGGAAGCGGTTTTCGATTTGAATGACGTGCTGGATGAACGCCCGTTGCCGGAAGGTTATACCGCCGAACTGGCAGGTGAGGGTGAATGGAAAATCACCGTCGATGTGTTTCGTGATCTTGGCTTGGCCTTTGCGGCCGCGCTGGTGATGATCTATATCTTGCTGGTCGGGCAAACCGGATCGTTGAGTGTGCCGCTGGTGATGATGATAGCGATCCCGCTGACCGTGATCGGCATCATGCCGGGCTTCTGGGTACTTAATCTATTTGCCGCGCCTATCGCAGGTTATCCCAACCCGATTTATTTCACCGCCACCGCGATGATCGGCATGATTGCGTTGGCCGGTATCGTGGTGCGCAACTCGATTATCCTGATCGATTTTATCGAGCGCATTCGCGCCCGCGGCGATGTGACGCTGGCAGAAGCCCTGATTGAAGCCGGTGCGATACGCTTGCGGCCGATATTTCTGACTGCCGGTGCGGCCATGTTCGGTGCGTTTGTGATTATTTTCGATCCGATCTTTTCAGGGCTGGCATGGAGCTTTATCTTTGGAATTTTTGCCTCGACCTTGTTTTCGCTGCTGGTGATTCCGGTGGTTTATTTTTTGATTAATAAAGAAGCGTGATTTTTCACCACGAAGGCACGAAGAGTTGAAAATTTAATTCCCTCTCCTGTTGGAGAGGGTTAGGGAGAGGAGATTCAAAAAACCGGCAATAATCGGAATATTACTTCCCGCGCCGCTCAATCATGACGTACAAAGCCATTCCAGCAAGCATCGACGCAACAAATATCCATGCTTTGGGTTGTCCTGCGGCCGCACTTACTACAGCCGGTCCGGGGCAAAAACCTGAAAGTCCCCAGCCGATCCCAAAAACCAGGCTGCCAATTAGCAAACCTTTATCCAACTCGGTTGCAGAGGACAACTGCATAGGTGCTCCAAGCAAACTACGCTGACGTTTTTTAGCGAGAGTAAAGGCTCCGGCACCAACCAAAATGGCACCGCCCATGACGAACGCGAGAGACGGGTCCCACGCACCGGCCAAATCCAGAAAGCTAATGACCTTCGATGGATCGGTCATGCCGGAGATGATCAGGCCCAGGCCAAACAACAGTCCAACGACAAAAGCATTAATATTCAGCATAGTTAGAGCCCTATCAAGTGGCGAGTCAGATAAACGGTGATAATACCCGCCATCATGAAAGTCAGCGTAGCGGCAATGGATCGTATCGATCCTCGAGAAATGCCGCAGACGCCATGGCCGCTGGTGCAGCCTGACGCATAGCTGGTGCCCAAGCCTACCAGCAGACCGGCAATGATCAATTGCGCGGTTCCCGCTTCGATTATCACAGGGGGGAGATCGGAGGCAATTTGATAAACGAAAGGCGCAACTGCCATGCCGAGCAGGAACAGTACGCGCCAGGTTTTGTCTCCTTTGTCGGCTTGAAGAAGGCCGGCTAAAATTCCGCTGATACCTGCAATTCGGCCATTCAATAACACAAACAGGGCAGCGGCTATGCCGATCAATAAGCCGCCTAAGAGACCGGCAATATAGGCGCAGTGGGTAAAGTCAGATAGATTCATATTTCTCTAAAATATTGAGTACTTTAAAAAATGAGTGTTTTTAGTTTTTCAAAGTCTTTTGCTAAACCTGCTTTATGCGAGGTTTATAGCTTTGAAGATAATTTCTTGTCGAGCGTTAGCAACTCAATGGCATGGGTTTTTGCTGTTGAAGCAATAATCGCTCGGGCAGTTTTGTTTGATGCTGACGTCTAAATTGAATAGTCAGATCTTCAATGATAGGGGAAACGCTCAAATGAGTCATTCTATCCAATAGACTTTCAATCGCTTGTTCTTCGTTTTCGGTTATGCCCGGAAAACTGAGCAGTTCCATGCGAGTGATGCCGCTAAACGCGCATTGGCTAATGTTAATTTTCTTAGCTTGCATAAGTGCTATGACCTCTGCGCTTTTTTGGTACATACCAATAATGATATTGGTATCGAGTAAATAGCTAATCCCATTCATCGCGTAATGCCTTTTGGATGGCTAACGGGTCGCCTGTAAACGTGGGCAAACTGGGGAGTGTAGCGATGATGTCGGACATAAGTTCATTCTTTCCTGCATGAGTGATTTGCAGGGTACCAAGATAATCGGCGAGGGCTTGCTTGACCAATTGTGCTGGGTCTAAATGTTCTCGCTGAGTCAACTGATCGAGCAAGTGAGCTGTTTCATCGTCGAGTTCTAATGTCATCATGGCTTAAACTCCATTGGTAAAATGATTTTCAGCAACTGTTGGAAATAGTATTTTTTTCTAAAATACGGATGCTACATTATAAATGATTTATCTCATCAAAAAGGCTTAACAACCGCCAGGATTACGATACCGACCAAAAACAGAACCGGCACCTCATTCATCCAGCGATAAAACACATGGCTACGCCGGTTACGGTCATGTTTAAAATCAAGCAGCCACTGATAGCAAAAATAGTGGTAAACCAGCGTCAGCGCCAGCAGCGCCAGTTTTGCGTGCAGCCAACCGGCATTAGCATAAACAGCCCAGTCGTAAGCAACCAACATCCAGATACCGAACAGCAAGGTTGCAATCATGCCCGGCGTCATAATGCCGAAGAACAGTTTGCGCTCCATCACCTTAAAGCGCTCATTGCTGATCTCGTCAGAGCTCATCGCGTGATAAACATACAGGCGCGGCAGGTAAAACAGACCGGCGAACCAGGTGACCATAAAAATCAGGTGTAACGCTTTTAACCAGAGCATGGGCTAGCCTTTAAGTAGTGATTCGATATTTGTTTTCATTTTTGCCAGGTCGAAAAGACCGATTTCTTTTTTAACAACCGAACCGTCCGGGGCAATCAAAAAGGTGCTGGGTGTAAACATGACGCCGCCGAAAGCCCGGGCGTGTTCCGAATTCAAATCCAGCGCCACATTGTAGGGCAGCTGCTTGGCTTTAGTCATATCGACGACGTGATTCGGCGGGTCGTAATACATCGCAACGGCGATCATCTCAAGACCCGATGCGTGGTATTGGGTATACAGATCGATTAGATCGGGAATTTCCTTGATACACGAAGGGCAATCTGTCGCCCAGAAAGTGACGATAACCGGTTTGCCGCGCAAATCTTTTAGGGCGATTTTTTGGCCGGTGATGGTGGTGAAGGTCACATCCGGAGCCGAAGTGATGGTCTCGCTACAGCCTATTGAAATGAGCAGTAACAGTAATAAACTGAACTGCCGGTAATTTGTTTGCATGGGTTTTTTATGGTTTGAATGTATTGGAATGACAACAAAATAACATACCCAATTTAAAAAACCATAACAACGTTGGTTTATGCTTTTTAAGCACATAATTTGGCGCATCTCTTCCAACAAGGTTGGTAGGGTATTGCTTGATATAGATTTATTAACGGATATAATCGGTTGCAAATTTTTTATCACATAACCTCAAGGTATCTAGATGTCAGAGCAGTTCTTATTTCGAAATATAATCGAAAATTTATTCAATGTTCGGGATAACATAGTTCAGGGAAACACTATCAATAACGATCTGACGATAAACATACACAGACACCAAGGATGGAAATTAAAATTGAACTCTCCAGTAATTCTTGTATTTTCTGCATTGATCCTTATTGTTCACTTATCATATCAGACGCGCTACTCTTACCAAATAATGGAGTTTTTCTCCGTTCCACGTGAATTTTTATTTACAAATATTAATCATTATTTAAGAACAATATCTTTTGTGCTTGGACATCGAAGCTGGAATGAGGTCGCTAGTAATCTAACGTTAATACTTCTAATTGGGCCTATTACGGAAGAAAGATATGGCTCACTCCAGCTAATAGTAATGATCCTACTCACAGCTTTTATTTCTGGACTTGTTCAGTCATTTTTATTTGATGGCGGAGTTATTGGGGCAAGTTGTGTTGTGTACATGCTTATGCTTGCTGCATCATTCGTCAATACACGAAAAGGTGAGGTACCAATTACTTTCGTTATCGTTATGATCGTTTACGTTGCCGGTGGATTATCAGCATTATCTCAAAATGGACAAGAAAGCTTGGTTCCTCAAATAGTTGGAGGATTGTGTGGAGCTGTTTTTGTAGTTTTTGGCTTGGCGCGGAAAGTCGAATCAACGAGATAACTCATATTCGCTAGTTCCCAAGCTCAAGCTTGGAAATTCGTTTTGGAAGCTCTAGCTTCCCGTTTCGCGAAGCTAGAGCTTCGCCTTCTGGGTTCCCAAGCTGGAGCTTGGGAACCAGCGACCAGCGTAAATCAGCGTAATATGCCGTTCCCATACCGAGCGTGAACGATGCAAAGTAACAAATTTACAAAAGTGAAAACATCGATGAAAAACATAGCCACCACAGAAAACGAAAAATCAGCAATAACCCTTACCACGGTTATTTACGCACTCTACGCCGCGTCTTATTTTGTCGGTATCACAGCCATCATTGCAATCGTGATGAACTATGTCAAAAAGGATGACGTGGTCGGAACATTTCTGGAGAGTCACTTTCGTTGGCAAATCAGGACTTTTTGGTTCGGAGTGCTTTGGGGTGTGCTGGGGACAATCACGATGGTGTTCATTATCGGGTGGTTTGTGCTTGTCGCTGATGGCATCTGGATCATTTACCGCATAGTCAAAGGCTGGTTGCGGCTTAATGACGGTAAGCCCATGTACACGGTCTAACGATAAAACTAAAAAACACCAGCCGCGTGAACGACTGGTGTTCCATGTGATTTAGATGTAACGGGAGTAACCGGAACTTTAGTTGTTACTGCTTTTCCTTGTTTTTCGCACCTTGTGGGGCTTTTTTATCGGTGGTCTGTGCTTTTACTTTCGTCTCTGAAACATCATAATCTTGTTTAAAGGTATCCTCACAAACCTTTAAAGCCGCATGGTCTTGAGCGGCTTGCACACAGCTCAGGTTTTTTTGAGCAATTTGCACCTTTTCCAGAACATTGGCTATTTGGCGATCCTTATCTGCCTGAAATGTCGCCGAATCAGGATCATCTGCAACCGCCATTGCAGGGGCCAGCAAAACCACGCTATAAGTTACTGTTAATAAGATTGATTTTGTAAAATTCACATTTCCTCCTCAAAGGTCTTATAAGCGAGTGACAATTTTCAATCCCACTCTCTACCTAAAAAGCTACGCTGCAAAAGTCTGCATGTCAAATGATTAATTCTTTCAGACAAGGACGAATTGGAGCTTGGAAGTCCGCCAAGCCTGATCGATAATGTTTTTTGTAGAAAAGCCGTGGCGCAGCTTAAAATGCCAATAGATTTAACTCCATTGCCGTTCGTGGTAACTCTTCGGCTGCGCTCAGGACTAAAGGCCTTGTCGAACCCATGAATCTTAAACAACCAACACGCGAAGAATATTAAGTTGCAAACCTTACATATCATTTTAATTATCCTCTTTTCGGTCATGACGGGGCATTCTGTGAATGCACAAGAAACAAACAAAGCAATAGAAAGTAAAGTCAAAAACCTGCTGTCCCAAATGACGCTTGAAGAAAAAGTAGGGCAGATGACGCAGGTTGATTTTACGGTGATCGGCGTTCCTAAAGAACAAAACGCTGAGGATCAAATCGATCCGGCCAAGCTGGAAGATGCGGTGTTAAAACATCATGTGGGTTCCATTCTTAACACGCCCTTTACGCCCGACAACAAGGCGCAATCAATTGATATATGGCGAAAAATGATGCGCACCGTGCAGGATGCGGCGGCAAGAACGCGCCTGAAAATTCCGGTTATTTACGGAATTGATGCGATTCATGGCGCGACTTACACGCAAAACTCGGTATTGTTTCCGCAAGCCATTAACATGGCGGCGACGTTCAATTCGGATCTGGCTTTCAAGGAAGGCGAAATCACCGCCAGGGAAGTGCGCGCCTCCGGCCAGCAATGGAATTTTTCCACGGTGATGGATATTGGTCGCCAACCGCTTTGGCCGCGCTTGTGGGAAACCTTCGGCGAAGATGTGCATTTGGCGACGGTGATGGGTACGGCTTATATTAAAGGCCATCAAGGCGATGATTTTTCCGCTGCCGATAAATTGCCGACTTGCCTGAAACATTATGTCGGTTACAGCTATCCCCTTAACGGCAAAGACCGGACGCCTGCCTGGATAGGCGAAAGAATGCTGCGCGAATATTTTCTGCCGACCTTTGAAGCGGGCGTGAAAGCGGGAGCGCCGACGGTGATGGTCAATTCGGCGGAAGTTGACGGCATCCCCGGACACGCCAATCATCATTACCTGACCACGATTTTACGCGGCGAACTGGGCTTTAAAGGCTTTACCGTGTCCGACTGGGCGGACATCGAGCGTCTTTATACTCGTGACAAGATGGCGGCGTCACCCAAAGAAGCGGTAAAAATTGCGGTGATGGCCGGTATCGACATGAGCATGGTGCCGTTCGATTTTTCTTTTTATGATTTGCTGGTTGATTTGGTCAAATCCGGCGAAGTGCCGATGTCCCGTATTGATGAAGCCGTGTCCAGGATACTGACGGTCAAGTATCAAGCCGGATTATTCGAGCCTAAACCGCTGTTGCCGATTGAAGGTAACTTTGCCACGGCTGAGGCTATAGAAACCAATCGTCAGGCGGCGCGCGAATCGATTGTGCTTGCCAAAAACGAGCACAACATCCTGCCGCTGAAAAAAGACGCCAATATTCTGGTGACAGGCCCAACCGCCAATTTGCTCAGTGCGATGAATGGCGGCTGGACGGTTTCCTGGCAGGGCGCAACTGAAGAGTTATATCCTCAGGAGAAACTGACGGTCTTGGAAGCCATACAGGAAAAAGCTACCGGCAAAGTGACTTACGTTGGTGGCGATGCCTTTGATGCGCCAATCGATGTTCAAAAGGTGATTGATGAGGCTAAAGATCACGACGTTATTCTGCTTAGTCTGGGCGAGCATCCTTATACCGAAACGCCGGGCAATATTGAGACGTTAAATCTCGATCAGGCGCAAGTCGATCTTGCCAATGCCGCGATTGCAACCGGAAAGCCGGTGGTTTTGCTGACCCTGGGCGGTCGTCCGCGTATTATTACGTCGATTGCAGAACGGGCTTCCGGCGTTATTCTGGGCTTTTTGCCGGGCATGGAGGGCGGCGAGGCCATTGCCGATATTTTGTACGGCGACTACAACCCCAACGGCAAGCTGCCCATTTCCTATCCTAGAAACACCAACGGTATTACTCCGTATGACTATAAGCCCATTGAGTCGTTTGAGTCGAATATTTATAACCCGCTTTATCCATTCGGGCATGGCTTAAGCTATACCACTTTTGAAACCAGCGATTTGAAGGTGGAAAAAGAAAAAATCAACATCGGCGAAAATATCAATGTCACCGTTAATGTCAAAAACACCGGTTCGTTAAAAGGCAAGGAAACCGTGTTGGTTTACATCAATGATGTGGCGGCTTCGGTGACCCGGCCTAACAAACAACTTAAAGCGTTTAAAAAAGTCGAATTGAATCCGGGGCAATCCGAGAGTTTAAGTTTTACCTTAACGCCGCGTGATTTGTCGTTTATTGGCGTTGATTTGAAGCGGATTGTGGAACCGGGAGATTTTAAGGTGATGGTCGGCAATGAAATGGTTGGCTTTACGGTGACGAAATAACAACATAAATAGGCGATTGAAAGCCTTTTTCACCACGAAGACACGAAGATTTATTTCTTCGTGCCTTCGTGGTGATAATCTTTTTAGTTTTTTAAACGAACATGCCGGTAAATTTATGATCAATACAACCGACTCGACAAATAGTTCCGACAAAAATCCTTATTTAGGCTCGTTAACGGTATTAACTTCGCTGTTTTTTATCTGGGGTTTTATCACCTGCTTGAATGATATTTTGATCCCTCATTTGAAAGCAGTGTTCACCCTGAATTATACGGAAGCAATGTTGGTTCAATTTTGCTTCTTTACCGCCTATTTTGTCGTATCCGTTCCCAGCGGCTATTTAGTCGAAAAAATCGATTACAAGGGCGGCATCATTGCCGGGTTATCCATAGCGGGCATCGGCTGTTTGCTGTTTTACCCGGCCGCAAGTTCGCACTCCTATCCGTTATTTCTGGCGGCGTTTTTTGTATTGGCCTCCGGCATTACCTTGTTACAGGTTGCCGCAAATCCGTACGTCACCATATTAGGCAAACCGGAAACCGCTTCCAGCCGATTGACCATGACTCAGGCGTTTAATTCGCTGGGTACGACTATCGCCCCTTATTTCGGCGCGTTATTTATCCTTGCCACTGCCGTTAAAACGGCAGATGAAATCCAACTGCTGAATACCGATGAATTATCGACTTACCAGGCGGCGCAAGCGGCCGCTGTGCAAATCCCTTACTTGTTGCTTGCTGCGGTTTTATTTTTGATTGCGATCGTTTTTGTGCTGATCAAATTACCCAAAATTGAAGCTACCGAAGAGCAGGTTTCAGGCGGTGCAGATGATGTTCATGATAGCGCCTGGGGTTACAAGCATTTGGTCTTGGGCGCAATCGGCATTTTTGTTTATGTCGGCGGAGAAGTGTCCATCGGCAGTTTTTTGATCAATTTTCTGGGCGAGCCTGCCATTGCCGGATTGGCGGAACAAGAGGCCGGAAAGTATGTGTCGTTTTATTGGGGCGGCGCCATGGTCGGGCGATTTATCGGGGCGGCAGTCATGCAAAAAATCCAGCCCGGCAAAGCGCTTACCTTTAACGCGGTAACGGCGGCGCTGTTGGTTTTAATGACCATGTTCGGCAGCGGTCAGGTTGCGATGTGGACGCTTCTTGCGGTCGGGCTGTTTAACTCGATCATGTTTCCCACCATCTTTTCATTGGCGGTTAGCGGCTTGGGAAAGCACACCGGGCAGGGATCGGGGATTTTGTGCGCCGCCATCGTCGGCGGCGCTATCCTTCCTGTCGTGCAAGGATTATTTGCCGACCGGATCGGCATTCAACAGGCGTTTTTTATCCCGGTACTTTGTTATTGCTACATCGCTTATTACGGATGGCGGGGGCACAGGGTTTAGGCAATTGTTGGTCTCCAATATCCAGATTGATGACGTCGGGAAACTCTAGTTTCGTGAAACAGTAAGCTGGAGCTTCCCTTACCTAGGCGTAGGCCGGAATAAGGCCATCCAGGCGCGTAGCGCGAGGTGGCGTTGCCTACATGGATGTAGGTAAGGAGCGTGAGCACGACTGCATGGATGCAGGAGGTAGAGCAACGCAGGAGCAGTTGCCGAGGAGCGGAAGCTTTTCCGGCGGATTCGGGAGGTGTTTGCCGGAAACGCCAGTTCTCGCTGCCGCTCAAACAGGCTTATTCCGGCCTACAGGGATTTTGTGGCGCGCACGGCACACCCTACAGAAACTCTGGCGTGCCCAAAAACATCAAAGCGTCAGCATGGTGATGGTCGGTGAGCTCAACTGGCTGTCCAGGTGAAAACCGCGAACGACAATTACGTTATCGCCTTCGTTTGCCAGCTTTGTTGCAAGGGCATGATGACGCGCCAGTTTATTGGGATGGGTGTGGCCTGCATCCTCCGCGTGTATCGGTATAACCCCCCAGTATAGATTCATCCGCTGGCACACCCATTTGTTGGCGCTGATGGCTATCAGCGGTGCAGCAGGCCTTGCTGAGCTCAATGTCACCACCGACATGCCGCCGCTGGTAATGCTGACAATGGCTTTTGCATGCAGGTCAAAGCAGAGCTGGGCGGTCGCGTCGGCTACCGCATCGCCGAAGGGTAGCGGTTTTTGTTCGTTATCCCGGTGCGCCAATTTACCGAAAACATCCTGTTCCCTCATGAACGCTTCGGTTTGATAGATGACTTTGGACATCATTTCAACCGCTTCAATCGGAAAGTGTCCCGCCGCCGTTTCTCCGGACAGCATCACCGCATCGGTAGAGCAATAAACCGCATTGGAAACATCGGTCACTTCGGCGCGAGTGGGTCTGGAGTTTTCTATCATGGATTCCAGCATTTGGGTGGCGACGATGACCGGTTTGTTCAATGCCCTCGCGCTTTTAATGAGCTGGTGCTGGGCAATCGGCACGTCTTCCGGGTTCAATTCTACGCCTAGATCGCCTCTGGCAATCATGATGGCATCGGAGGCGTTAATGATTTCCTGGCCGTTAATCAAGGCTTCCGGTTTTTCAATTTTGGCGATGATGTGCGTGTCGTAGCCGCTGGAGATAATCAACTGACGCAGGTCGGTAATGTCTTCGGCCTTTCTGACGAACGACAGCGCCAGGTAATCAACGCCCAAATCCAAGGCAAACAATGCGTCCGCTCGGTCCTTGTCGGTTAATGACGGACAAGACACATTAACGCCGGGCAGATTGATACCCTTGTTGTTTTTTAACTCGCCGCCGTAAATGACTTCGCAGCTAATGCCCTGGGCTGTTTTTTCAATAACCTTGAGTTCGAATTTACCATCGTCCAGCAGTATGCGATCTCCCGCCATTACATCATCAGCCAATCCGGGGTACTGGCAGGGAATAAGATTTTTCTCGCCAACAATATCCCGGGTCGTTACTACAACGCGGTCGCCGGTTTTAATAACAATACAGCCGTTTTTGAATTTCCCGGTTCTGATCTTGGGGCCGCAAAGATCGGCAAAAATGGTAATGTGCTGATGCAAGGCTTCAGCCGATTCCCTGATTATCGTATACAGCTTGCGGTGGCTTTCATGTTCGCCATGAGACATGTTCAACCTGAAAACATTGACGCCGGCCTTGATAAGATTGTAAATAACTTCCGGCGTATCCGAAGCCGGGCCTAGCGTGGCAATGATTTTTGTCTTACGACTGGATAGATGGGGGATGTTGACGTGGATGGGCATTTTTTATCTGTCCTTGTTGAGTGTTTTTATTAGACTGCTACACGGTTTAAGCCGCGTATTTTATTCCTGCAATAACCCCAGTATCCGCATTTCCAACTCGGGATAATCGCCAAATGCGCAATCCCTGAGTATGCCTTGTTTATCCACCAGAATATGCGAGGGTGTGCCTTTTAAGTCGAAACGTTCAAACGTTTCAGCATGGTAATCAAGAGACTGGAAATAATTCCGCACTTGCTGCCTGATTTTTTGTTGGTCCGCTTCGGGCCGCTGTTCGAAATTTGGGACGCGGTCCTTGATAAAGTTTGTGATGACGTTATTGCTCACTTCGCCTTGACGTTTGTTCAAACGGTCCATCGCTACCGGGAACGGAATGCGATAGGGCAGAAGGCCTGCGCTTAGCTTGTCTTGTTGGCTTAATATTCGCAGCGTTTCTCCGACCACCTCGCCGTTTTCAATCAGGCGGATTAGATTTTCCATATTGTTTTTATCAAAATCCTCAAACGCGGTGGCGACGCCCAATATCGTTAAACCGTGTTCCGAGTACTTCCGGTGCAAGTCTACCGCCTGTGGCAATGCGTATAAAAAACAGCCGGGACAATTGACCTGAAATACCTCGACCAGTACGACTTGGCCTAATAGTCGGTCAAAATTCGTTTCAGTTCCCTGAACCCAGGTGGAAACGGATAATAGCGGGGTTTTTTGGCCTATTTGCGCTTTCATCGTCGGCTCGCTTAAATGGCCAGGGCGCGGATTAATTCAAGCTGCGACTCGGTAGACTCGTTTTTTCCTGTCATGCATGCCGATAAGGGCACCATTTCAATTTCGCCTTTATTAAAAGCCGTAACATGGCAGCGCAATCCCTGGTTAAGACTCTGTACCGCGGCATAACCCATTTTGGAGGCAATCAGGCGATCCAGTGCGGTAGGGCTTCCGCCGCGTTGGATATGTCCCAAAATGCAGGCGTGGACGCTAAGGTTGTACTGCGTCATTAGCGTGTCTTTTATTTCGTAGGATAAACCGGCTTTTTCGCCTTCGGCTACGATGATAATGGATGATGTTTTACCCCGTTCCGTGCCTTTGTTAATGCCGCTGACAATCTTCTCGTAATCGACCGCCTGATTTGACAGGACAACATGCTCGGCCCCGGTACATATGCCGACTTGCAAGGCAATGAAGGATGACTTGCGACCCATTACCTCGACCAGGAAGGTTCGGGCATGCGCCGAGGCGGTATCCCTGATGTTGTCTACGGCATTGACGGCGGTTTGTACTGCGGTGTTGAAACCGATCGTGTATTCGGTGCCGGATATGTCGTTATCAATGGTGCCGGGAATGCCGATCACCGGAATGTCATGCTCCTGATGCAAGGTCATCGCACCGGCAAACGAACCGTTGCCGCCGATCACAATCAGCGCGTCAATATGTTTTCTGGCTAAAATGTGCGCGGCTTCCTGCCTGATTTCAGGGGTGTGAAACTCCAGGCAGCGTGAGGTGTCGAGAATGGTGCCGCCGCGCTGGATGATATTGCCGACCGAGGACAGGTTGAGCTTTTGGATATTGCCCTCCAGCAAACCGGAATAACCTTTATAGATGCCGTAAACGTCAATGCCCATGCCGATAGCGGTCCTGACTACCGAACGTACCGCCGAATTCATGCCCGGACTGTCGCCGCCGCTGCACAACACCGCCAAAGATTTTATTGTTTTTATATTAGCTTCCATAGGTCCCGGTTACTGTTGGATGGTTTATGTTGCGCCTATTGTAGTTTATTTTGAACAATCTACGGATGTGACGCTGTCTTAATGATTTCGGCATCAGGACGATGCTTTCCGGCCATCTATTTCCATTTAAAAAGAAATTTTGTACCGTCATTGTCGTTATCTTTGTCGTGTTTTATTCCTGGTTGCTCCGAGCGTTGATGGTCTGTGAAGGTTTTTTCCTTAATATTATGTTGGTAAGGTAGATGAGGCGGGTAAGGCGGGAGTGGGATACGAGACGGATAATAGGGGTAAAATGGCTGCTGGTATGGGATCTGCATATTTTGCCGCTCCAGTGCGTCCGCCTGCCGCTTTGCCTTATAAGCTTGCTGCTGTTGATATTCAGCACTTTTTTTCAACGCTTCAACAGAGGCTTTTCTGTCCTGTTCGGCTTGAAGTTCTTTTTCGGCCTTGATTCTGGCTTCTTCACGCCTTGCGAAATCCTCTTTCCAGGCCTTTAGTTTGGCTTCTTCTTCGGCGACTTTACGCGGATCAATTTTCTGAATCTCTATCGTTTCCTGTTTTACGGCAGATTCGCATGGCGTAGATTGATAAACCATTTTGCCCGATTTCAGCTGACATTTAAAAACTTCAGTGTGGGCTAATGAAGAGAGTAGGCTCAATAAAATAAAAAATACTTTTTTCATAATTGAATACCCGGATCGATAGGCGTTATTGGGATGATACAAATAATCAGGATGGTCGTCATTTAAATTTGTCATTATGGCGAAGGGCGAAGGGGGACGCCTCTTGTTTATTCTGCTGAATCGTTAGCCGCTTGTTGCGCCAAGGCCCATGTTACATGTTCCTTGACCATCTCGGACTCATGGGCGAGCATAGGTTTTAAGGCGTCAATAATAAGTGGTGATGAAGGCGCATTGCCCAAAGCCACGGCGATATTCCTGAGCCAGCGTTCATGACCGATTCGTCGTATCGCCGAGCCTTCGGTTTTTGCCAGAAACTCCACTTCGCTCCAGGCGAATACCTCAAGCAATTGTTGGGTATTGAGTCGATGCCGGGGGTTGAAATCCTGTTCGCCGGTTGGTTTGGCAAAACGATTCCACGGGCAGATGATCTGACAGTCGTCGCAGCCATAGATACGGTTGCCGATCAACGGTCTTAAGTCTTCCGGTATTGAGCCGTGCAGTTCTATGGTCAGATAGGACACGCAACGTCTGGCATCGACCTGATAGGGTGCAATAATCGCCTGGGTCGGGCAAATATCCAGACAGGCGCGGCATTCGCCGCAATGCGCTGTAGCTGGGCTGTCGACAGGTAGCGGCAGGTTGGTGAACAGCTCGCCCAGAAAAAACCATGATCCGGCTTTGCGGTTAATGACATTGGAATGCTTGCCTATCCAGCCCAGTCCTGCTTTTTCGGCCAAGGCTTTTTCCAGAACCGGGGCGCTGTCGACAAAAGCCCGCATGGGGCCTGGGAGCTGGGAGCCGATTTCCGCTTGAATCTTGTCGGCCAGTTTTTGCAGGCGGTTGCGCATCAGTTTGTGATAATCGCGGCCCAGCGCATAGCGGGAAATATAGGCCGAAGCGGGATCGGCCAGCGCTTGATTCATGGTAATGGCGGATTCGGTTTGGTAATCCATGCGCACCGAGATAATGCGTAGAGTCCCCGGATGCAATAACTCGGGTCTGCTGCGTTTAAGGCCGTGGCGCTGCATATAGTCCATTTCGCCGTGGAAGTTATTGTCCAGCCAGTTTTTCAGATGCGCTTCCGCTTCCGGTAAATCGGTGTCGGTGATGCCCACTTGTTGAAAGCCCAGTTCCAGCCCCCATTGTTTAATTTGCAGGGCAAGATCGGCCATTTTTTGACTGCTTGTGTCCATAGCTGATGACAAGGATATAATGTGATTGTGAAGGATAAAAAAGACGAAAGGCAAAGGGCGAAAGGCGAAAAATATCTTTCGCCCTTTGCCTTTCGTCTTGCGCCTATCATTCCATTTTATCAGTGTTGATCCGTTAAATCCGCGTCATCTGCGTTAAAAGCTGAGTCGTTAAATACCATGCAAAATTTACCAATAAAACTCTATCGTGCGGCACAGGTCAGGGAACTGGATCGAATCGCCATACAGGAACGCGGCATTCCCGGTTTTGAATTAATGAGCAGGGCGGGGGATGAGGTTTTCCAGTGCATCAAAAAACAATGGCCGGATGCCCGGTCTATCGGCGTTTTTTGCGGTTCCGGCAATAATGCGGGCGACGGCTATATCATTGCCGGACTGGCATTGGCAGCGGGCTTGAACGTTTACGTTCATGCGGTTTCAGACCCTGAGAAACTCAACGGCGACGCGTTGACCGCCTACCGGAAATACCGTGCGGTCAACGGTACGGTTATGCCGTTTCAGGCCGGACAGGCCATTGATGCCGATGTGCTGGTTGATGCGCTGCTGGGTACAGGGCTAGATAGACCGGTAACCGGGCTTTATGCTGAAGCGATACAGACCATCAATGCCCATTCGTCCCCCGTCATTGCCGTGGATATTCCGTCGGGTTTAAACGCCGATACCGGCAACGTGATGGGCTATGCGGTAAAAGCCGTTTGTACGGTTACTTTTATCGGACTGAAGCAGGGCTTGTTTACCGGGCAGGCGGCCGAGTATTGCGGAGAGATTGGCTATGCGCAACTGGGAGTACCTGATGATGTGTTTGCCGGGCTTAAAGCCACGGCGACGCGTGTCGTCAAAACGCAGTTGCCGCGTCGCAGCCGTTGTGCGCATAAAGGTAACTGCGGACATGTACTGATCGTAGGCGGTGAGCTGGGCTATTCCGGTGCCGCCAGAATGGCTGGCGAGGCGGCTTTACGTGTGGGTTCCGGTTTGGTCAGCATAGCGACACGGGCCGAGCATGCCGGGCTGATGAATTTGAACAGGCCGGAGTTGATGTGTCACGGCGTCGAAACTGCCGTACAGCTAGCGGCGTTGCTGGAAAAAGCCGATGTCGTCGTTGTCGGGCCGGGATTAGGGCAAAGCGATTGGGCAAAAGCGTTATTTAATGCCGCGATAAGCTCCGGAAAACCGATGGTAATCGATGCAGACGCTTTGAATCTTTTAGCTGCCTCACCGACAACAAAGCCGGATTGGATTTTAACGCCGCATCCCGGCGAAGCGGCCCGGCTTTTAAACTGCTCTACTGCCGACATTCAAAAAGACCGGTTTGCGGCTGCATTATCCCTTCAGGCTGGCTACGGTGGTGTTGCCATTCTTAAAGGCGCGGGGACATTGATTGCATTCGAACATCAACTCGCCGTTTCCAATACCGGAAATCCCGGCATGGCATCCGGCGGCATGGGCGATGTACTGGCTGGTGTGATTGCCGGTTTGCTGGCTCAGGGTTTATCTTTGCAGGATGCGGCGCAGCAAGGGGTTTATAATCACGGGCTCGCGGCGGATTTGGCGGCTGAAAAAGACGGGGAAAGAGGTTTGCTGGCCAGTGATTTAATGCCTTATCTCAGGCAATTGATAAATTGATGATGTCAGCAAATAATGGAACACGGAGGACACTGATTGGACGGATTTAAACGGATAAAAAAGGCGACGTTTTTTGCCCTTCGCCTTTTGCCTATACCTATTCCCCTAACTAATGAGAAGTTACTGTAATGAAGACCTATTTAAAAGACACTGAAGCGACAGAGCAGTTTGGCGCTAAGCTTTGGGCGGAATTACCGTCAAAATGCCTAATATTTCTGCATGGTGATCTGGGCGCAGGAAAAACAACGTTGGTCAGGGGTTTTCTCAGGGCGGCAGGATATACCGGCGCTGTCAAAAGCCCGACCTATACGCTGGTCGAAGAATATACGGTAGGCGGTCGCAAGATATTTCATTTTGATTTGTACCGGGTTGCCGATCCCGAAGAGCTGGAATGGATAGGCATAAGAGACTATTTCGATCAGGATTGCATCTGTTTTATTGAGTGGCCCGATATGGGTAAAGGTTTTTTACCCGAACCGGATAGGGTTATTAGCTTGGTTGTGGACGGATTGGGCAGGTCGATAGAACTAGGTAAGACTACTTAGGATTAAAAAATATATGTAACTGGTCTGGAAAAACAAACACATACTGCTATAATCTAAACCGGATTATCACTTTAGTGAGTTATGGCGATGGAAAGTTACTGGAAGGTCTTGTTTATTATTGGATTACAGTTATTGGCTGTACCCGGTTATGCGGAACAGATCAATATTAGTGCATTGCGTTACTGGAATACGCCGGATCAAACTCAAATGCTGTTTGATGTGACATCCTCGCCTCAGCATCGGGTTTTTTTGATGAATAACCCGTCACGCTTAGTGATCGATATGCGCAATACCAATGTGAAGCTGGCATTAAGCCAGCCGGCGCCATCTCACCCGCTGTTTTCTCAAGTACGTGTAGCAACAAAAAATAAAACCGATATAAGAATTGTAGTCGACTTAAAAAGAGATATTAGCTCAAAAAATATGTCCTTAAGAACCAATAGCATGAATGGACATCGCTTGGTTATTGAGTTATTGGACAAAGCCCAGAATACATCGGTGAAGGTAGTGGAGAAG
Organism: Methylobacter tundripaludum SV96; assembly: GCF_000190755.2. GTDB lineage: Bacteria > Pseudomonadota > Gammaproteobacteria > Methylococcales > Methylomonadaceae > Methylobacter_A > Methylobacter_A tundripaludum. Next base: position 1,492,096 of record NZ_JH109153.1, read on the forward strand.
TCGGAGATTAAAGCGAGCGCCGGTCCTGCTAAAATGGCCGACAGCCAATCCATTGAAGAAAAACCTGTTAAAGAATCCCAAAAGGCAGTTACTAGAAAGACCGCGACTAGCCCGGTTGAAGTAACAAAAGTCGCCAAACGAGACAAAGACATAGTCGTTGCGGTCGATGCGGGGCATGGCGGGGACGATCCTGGCGCTCATGGGCAAAATGGTACCGAGGAGAAAAAAATCACTCTTGCCATTGCCAGAAAACTTGCGGATTTAATTAATCAACAACCGGGTATGAAGGCCGTCTTGGTTCGCAAAGGCGACTATTACGTGGATCTTAGAAAAAGAATGCAAATTGCCAGGGCAGCCAAGGCCGATTTGTTTATTTCAATTCATGCCGACGCCTTTCAGAATTCAACAGTCAAAGGTGCTTCGGTGTTTACCTTATCCAATAAAGGTGCGACCAGCGAGGCCGCGCGCTGGCTGGCGAACAGTGAGAACGCATCGGACTTGGTTGGCGGCGTCAGTCTCAACGATAAAGAAGATGTGCTGGCTTCAGTGTTGCTGGATTTGTCGCAGACTGCGACGCAAGATGCCAGTGTGAATGTTGCCAGGAAGGTATTGAAAAATTTTGAACATATCGGTGAATTGCATTACGCCTCGGTGCAAAAGGCCGGGTTTCTGGTGTTGAAATCGCCCGATGTACCGTCTATTTTGGTGGAAACGGCATTTATCTCCAATCCGTCGGAAGAGCTTAAGTTGGTCAACACCGCGCATCAAGCAAAGATAGCCGGCGCTATTTTTAATGGCGTACGCAGTTATTTCAGCAAAGATATTGCTGCGGAAAGCAAGGTGGCGGCTCTAGATATGTGAGGAATAGGCTCAAGGCTAAGCCGCTATTGCCGCGACGCCTGCAAGGAAGTGTGAATAATTACCTCCAGTCATATAAAATACGCTTTTTGCTTTAGGCTTGCTGATGCGTATTCATTCACTCCCCACTCAACTTGTTAATCAGATTGCCGCAGGCGAAGTAGTCGAAAGACCTTCGTCAGTGGTTAAAGAGCTGGTTGAAAATTGCTTTGATGCGGGAGCCAGTCAAGTCAGTATTGAAATCGAGCAGGGCGGTGCAAGGCTGATAAAAATCAGGGATAACGGCTGCGGTATCGTCAAAGAAGACTTGCCTTTGGCCTTGTCCCGACATGCAACCAGCAAGATTGCCAGCTTAAAAGATCTGGAGCAGGTGGTCAGCATGGGGTTTCGCGGCGAGGCCTTGCCCAGCATCAGCTCTGTTTCGCGGCTCACGCTGATTTCACGCATTAGCGATGCTGATTGCGCTTGGCGGGTCAATGCCGACGGCACTGAACAGGACTTTAATCCGCAACCCGACCCGCATCCGCAAGGCACCACCATTGATGTGCGCGACTTGTTTTACAACACGCCCGCCCGGCGCAAGTTTTTAAAAACCGAAAAAACCGAATTTGCTCACATAGAAACCTTAATCAAACGCATGGCGTTGAGTCGTTTTGATATTGGTTTTATCCTCTCGCATAATCAAAAGGAAATATTTAACCTAAAACCGGCGATAACTGAGAGTGAGCAAGAGCAAAGAATTGCCGGTATTTGCGGCTCGGCTTTCATTGAAAATTCAATCAAAATCGACTTTGCGGCGTCAGGTCTGCAATTAACCGGCTGGGTCGGGTTGCCGACCTTTTCCCGCAGTCAGCAGGATATGCAGTTTTTCTATGTCAACGGCAGGCTGGTCAGGGATAAACTGGTTTCCCATGCCGTTAAGCAGGCTTATCAGGATGTCTTGTTTCATGGGCGGCATCCGGTTTTTGTCTTATACCTGACGCTCGATCCTGCATTGGTTGATGTTAATGCGCATCCGGCAAAGCTTGAAGTCCGGTTCAGGGAAGGTCGGTTGGTACATGATTTTCTGTTTTCGGCATTGCACCGCTCTCTTGCCGATTTAAGGCCGGGACGCAATCTAATGCAACAGGTGGAGGTCGAAGCGTTACCGCAAACACCCGCCGTTTTGGACGCCAAGCCAAACAATGTAGCTTGGCTAAACGATAGCGTAACCCAACAATCAAAGCCCAATTTTGATAATAAAACGGCCTACAGCTCAAGATCGCCGCAGCAAGCATCATTGCCTTTGCATGTAGAAGAAGCCATGCAAGCTTATGCGTCGCTGTATCCAAAACCCGAACCGGTGGCGCAATCGGCCCAGCCGGAAGCGAGGCCTTTAGGTCACGCTATTGCACATTTGCACAATATCTATATCTTGTCTGAAACTCCTAACGGTATCATTTTGGTCGACGCTCATGCGGCGCACGAACGGGTCACCTATGAGCGATTAAAACAGCAATATCAAAACGGCGCGGTACCCAATCAGCCCTTGTTGTTGCCGATTAAAATAAAAGTCAGTGCAGCGGAAGCGGATTTGGCTGAACAGGAGCATGAATTTTTCAATACACTGGGATTTGAAATCAACCGTTCCGGGCTGGAAACCATCGTCCTGCGTTCAATACCCGTTTTATTGGGCAATACCGACATGGAAACTCTGGTTCGCGATGTGCTGGCCGATATGATTGAGCACGGCATGAGTCAGCGGATACAGGAAAAATCCAATGAGATATTAGCCACGGTAGCCTGTCATGGCGCCGTGCGCGCACATCGTCGCCTGACCATCGATGAAATGAACGCCTTGTTACGGGATATGGAGCAAACTGAAAGAATAGGGCAATGCAATCACGGCAGACCGACCTGGGTAGAATTATCGACCAATGATCTTGATAAATTCTTTCTGCGCGGTCAATAAAGTCATACATTCTTAAGTGCGATTTTCCGGTCGGTCGCCTTTAAATTAAAATATCCCAAAATATGCAAAATAAACCCAATCCCCCCGCTATTTTCCTGATGGGGCCTACTGCCTCAGGAAAAACTGCTCTATCCGTGCAGTTTGCCCAAGCGCTTGACGGCGAAATCATCAGTGTTGACTCGGCGCTTGTATTTAAAGGCATGGACATAGGCACTGCCAAGCCCACGCAGGAAGAAAGAGGCGGCATCCCGCATCATTTGATAGATATACTCGACCCCGCTGAATCATTCTCTACCGGTCAGTTTAGAAAACAGGCGTTGGCCTTAATGGATGACATAACCCGGCGCGGGAAAATACCGATACTGGTTGGCGGCACCATGCTGTATTTTAACGTCCTGAACAGCGGCCTTGCGGTACTGCCCGAAGCGGACGCGGATATCCGGGCTAAGCTCGATCAGGACTTGGAGCAACTGGGCAAGGAAGTTTTGCACAGTCGACTAGCCGATATTGATCCCGAATCGGCGGCGAGAATTCATCCGAATGACCCGCAACGTGTGCAACGCGCTCTGGAAGTCTACGAAATCAGTGGCAAGCCATTAACGTCTTTTTTTACAGCAGCCCAAGCGCAAGTCATCCCCTACCAAAAAATAAAACTGGTTATCGCCCCGCAAGACCGAGCTATTCTGCATGATCTTATTGCCTGCCGGTTTAAACAAATGCTGGAACAGGGATTTATTGATGAAGTGGAGGCGCTTTATAAACGCGGCGATTTAACCGAAAAAATGCCGTCGATCAGGGCGGTCGGTTATCGACAGGCTTGGTCCTATCTGCAAGGTGAATACGATCTTGAAACAATGACAGAAAAAGCCATTATTGCCACGCGGCAACTGGCCAAACGTCAGTTTACCTGGCTACGCAGAGAAACCGATGCGACAAGTTTACAGACCGGGCAACAAGATTTGTTAACAACAGTCTTGGCGACAGTTAATGATCAGCTGTCGAGAATGAGTGTATAGAATGGTTCTGGGATGGGCGTGGGGGTTTTTCTGTTTATAAAAAAGCGGTGGTGGAGCTTTGGCTATTTGCGCAAGAATTTAATCCAGTCAGTTAAGATCGTAGATCAAAATGTACATTGATGGTCAATACAATACGAGTTTTTTCGATATAAATGTCGTAAGGTATTGCTAAGCCAGCTATTGTGGCTGAATAGCTATGGATAATAATGGGATTAACCAAAATAAATTACATTGGGGGAGTTCAGCAGGTACATGCAGCTAAGGCATAATGCTGAAACTTGGGACCGTTTACTCAAATACAATAAATTGCTCGAATTTAGTCGTGTCTTACTAGGTTTTTACTTTTTAAAACCATTGGGCTGGCCGCATACGAGCTTGGCCCAAAAGTTAGTTAACTTTTGGGCCAAGTTTATGAGTTTGTTACGCTGGGGTTACATTCTCGGCTTGCGGACCTTTTTGGCCTTGTGTTACTTCCATAGTAACTTTTTGGCCTTCCCTTAAGGTCTTGCGACCGGCGCCGTTAATTGCACTATGGTGAACAAAAACATCTTTTCCACCTTCTTGTTCAATAAATCCAAAACCTTTTTCATCATTGAACCACTTAACGGTACCTACAACTTGCTCTGACATATCACACTCTTACTTAAAAAATTCGCCAATTTTTGTCGGCGTTACAAATCCCAGCTTCATAATAAAGCCGGCTCAAACTCTAACTGTGGCAGATAATAGCATTAAAGATGTGAGCAGAGCAAAATATTTTAACTAGGTTCAAAGATAATTCCATAATAGCCAAAATGGCGATATCAAAAAAACTTTGAATAAGAGAGTTTATTGCAAAACTTATGCTGGTTTGTTCCAAGATAAGAAGCGTCAATTTACCTTAATCATGGCTGAATCATAAGTTGTTGATAAGCGCCTTGGTAATATAAAAGCGGCTTTCCCGAGCGGCAAACGCTGTCTTGTACTTCACCGATTATAATCCAGTGCGTACTGGCGTGAATTTTTTCTATGACTTTGCACTCCAGGGACATGATGCTGTTATCCAGAATGGGGGCGCCGGTAATGCCCTTTGTCCAAGGTGTGTTTTCAAACCGTTGCTCTTGGCTGCTGCCACCGGCAAATTGGTTGGAAACGTCTTGTTGAGTTGAACTTAAAACGTTGACAGCGAAGCACTGGCTTTCTTGAATTCCCATACCGGTATCAGCAGATTCATTAATACAAACCAATACTTGGGGTGGATTAATTGAAACGCTTGAAAATGCGGTTACTGTCATGCCCTGAAGACCGAATTTTTCAGAGCATGTCGTAACAACGGTGACACCGCTGGCCCATAGTTGCATAGCCTTTTTAAAATCGTCAACACCAACAGTCATTAATTCCCCCGGTTATTTTTTATTAAAGATACCGCCTTTTTTTGACAGGAAAAGGCAAAAAAGCAGGCGTGTTTTGTTAAGGTTACTGAGTCTTTATGATACAGCACCGGCACAGACTTGTTAAATAATCGGGGGAGACGGCTATTCGATTTTTCAAGAAAATAACTAAATTCATTGTTCTGAGAATTTTATTAAAATATTAACACGCCGATTTTTTTCTTTTCCTTCCGGTGTTGAATTGTCGGCAATGGGCATGGTATCGGCGTAAGTGATGGCACGCAAGCGGCTGCTGTCTAGTTGTTGCAAGACAAGAAAGTGTAAAACGCTGGTGGCTCTGGAAGCGCCCAGTTCCCAGTTAGAAGGAAACTGGGCTGTTTTGATGGGGATGTTGTCTGTATGTCCTTCAATCAGAATTAGGCCTACCGATTGTTTTAATAAGGGCATAAGACGTTTTAGTAACGCTCCGCCAGAAGCCGTTAGATCTGCTTCTGAAGACTTAAACAATACTTTGTCCTGGATTTCGAGCTGCGCATAGCCTTGGTTAACTTTTATATTGACGGCTTTATTAAGCCCGAACTCATCAATTGCCTTTGTTAATTGTTGTTGTAATTCGGTTTCTTCCGTTAAGTTGGCGGCGGCCTGTTTGCTGTTAGTCGAAGTAGCGATGGAATTTGTTGCCGTTTCGGTCGCAACTTTAATTTCCGGCGCATTGGTGGTATGAGCAATGCTGTTGCTTTCTATAGGTTCAGTCTTGGCGTTAGAGCTATCGGGATTGATTTCGACTTTATGTTCAGTAAGTATGATTGGTTTTATAGGGTCATTTTCTACAACAACGGGGGATGGGGTATTTATGGTAGTAGATGTGGCAACAGGAGGGCATATTGCAGCAGGCGCTTTCTTGGGTTTAATTACTTGCGGTTTATTGGCGGCTGCTTGTTGCCGTTCCGTGTTTATGCCACTTACAGTAATTAATGTGATTACCAGCATGACGATGAGTACAAACACATCCAGATAGGTTAATAGCCAGTTTTGTGAGTTGCGAGTGCTTGGTTGGGCAAGTAAATCCTCCAAAGACAGGGAGGACTGTAATTTTAAAAATGGATCTTTACTCATTTTGCAGTACTTGATCAGTTTGTTAAGGGTTTATGTGGGCTGGGTTGATAAAGTCGGTGAACCTCTTCAGTCTTTTAATTCATTGTCATAGTGCATGATGAATGATTTGAGTGTTTCCCGCACGAATGACGGGCTGCGACGATCTGCTATCAGTGTAATGCCCTCCATGACCATGCTCATGATCATAATGCGCTGTTCAGTGCGTCTTTCAAGTTTTATGGCAATAGGGTTAAAGATAAGATTGGCCATGATGAGGCCGTAAAAAGTTGTAATCAAGGCAGTGCCCATGCTGTAACTTATACCGGCTATATCTTTTAGCTCAATGATTTGCAGCATGTTTATCATGGCTATCAGGGTGCCGAGCATACCGAATGCAGGAGAATAAGCGGCCAAGCTGTAAAATATGCTGGCTTCGGCTTTTTCTTTGGCTCTCAAGCGGGCAATGCGCCATTTAAGTAGCGACAAAATATCTTCGACCGGCGTATGGTCTACAACAAGCTGAAAGCCGGTTTTTAAATAGGGGTTGTTAATGCTGTCGATAGTGTTTTCTATCGCCAGTTTGTCCTTGTTAAACCACATTTGAGAAACTGCGATAATTTCGTTAGCTTCCCTTTGGGGATTTAAGCTCTCATAAAAGAAAATAAGCTTGATCGATTTCAAGCTGTGTTTAATATCTCTTAAGGGGTAACTTAAAAAAATAGCGGCAATCGTACCGCCAATGACGATCACCAGTCCTGTTAAATTGAAAAAAGAAAGCGGATCGTTTGCAGCAAATAGGATAATGAAAATGAATAGAATGATGCTTAGCAAAATACCCAGGGCTGTTGAATAATTGATTTTTTTTGGAAATGTTTTTATTAATGATTTGTTAGGTTTCATTTTATAATAATATCGGAACATGTTGATTATGCGGATGTTGATGGCTTGCTATGCAATAAAATCATATTACATCAATGCAGGTAAATCTACTTATGTATAAATACGGATATATAATGTATATTAGTGGCCTTTCAAAGTAGAAGTGTGACAATTTTTTTGTAACCGGCTGTTTTATAATTAACCGATAAAGGGATGAAAAAAGTGATGATTAGTGTTTTGCTTGTTGATGATCATGAGCTTGTTCGAACCGGAATTGAATCATTATTGAATGATGCAGAGGACATCTCGGTTATCGGTGTGGCTAAATCGGGTGAAGAGGCTGTTGATACCGTTGTCGCCCTGTCGCCGGATGTTGTATTGATGGATGTTAACATGCCTGGGATAGGTGGCGTAGAAGCCTGTCGTAGAATCCTGCAGCAGGATGCTGAAGTAAAGATCATTGCGTTATCTGTTCATAATGACGGCCCTATTCCTCATCAATTGCTCAAGCTTGGCGTATTAGGTTTTATTTCCAAGGGATCGCCGGTAGATGAGATGATTCTTGCAATTAGGAAGGTCATGGAGGGTAAGCGTTACCTGTGTTCTGAAGTGGCTAACAATCTGGCTTTTCAGGGCTTGCCTGGAAGTAATGAATCCCCATTCGCTCTACTTTCCCAGAGAGAAGCGGAAGTCGTTACTTTAATTCTTCAGGGAAAAACCATCAAAGAAATGTCGGAAATGTTGGTCTTGAGTGACAAGACAGTAAATACTTACCGTTATCGTCTTTACAGCAAGCTGCATGTAAAAAATGATGTTGAATTAATTCGCCTGGCGATTAAATTCGGTTATATCGATAATGCTTTGATTTAACGAGGAACGAGTAGTTCAGATTTCCACGTTAAATTGCGGAAACCTGAGTTTTGAATAAAGCTTGGTTTCCCAGCGGCTTGTTATGTTAGTTTTCGCTAGGGCCGAACTGCATTTCCCGGGCTTTGTTAAATGCAAATCTAAAGTCAATAAACAGAGGCTGTTCAGGCCCCAACATTGCTTCTAATAATTCATGTTGTAGTTGAAACTTAACATTCCCGATAGCTAAAGCGCCAATACCTACTGCACCTTGCGCATTCGTCGCATGAATGAGTGGCGCGCCACAATCATTGTTTTTGACGCCCTCTATACCAAAAGGCGGAACCGCATTAACATCGCCGGCCACTTTCAGCTGTGTCGCCTCTTTTAATACATTTGCACTTAAAACCTGAATGCCCGCTTTGGCTGTGCAGAAAATAATATCAGCAGTGGCCACCAGTCGGGCTTTATCGGCTTCAGAATTGGCCAAAGCTCCTTTAAGCGTGCAATTAAAACGACGATTGTATGCTTTAGAAACATCCAGGGCTGTATCAACTGATAAATGGTCGGTTAATGTCACATCGGCGCCGGCTAATGAAGCAATAATGCCTGTAGCAACACCTACGGGACCTGTTCCGCCAAAAATAACAACTGAGCAATCTTTCAGTTCTTTGCGGTGTTTTGCTTTCAGTTCTTTTTCGGCACAAGTAACTAATGCCGCAGCCGTGGTAAAAGCACCGCTGGGATCAGCAAAAACCGAGATTTCAAAAGGCGAAACCATGGCTTGTTTACTTGTGTTCAGCATGTCCATGGCTAACCCTAAATCGCGGCCGCCAATAAAAATTCCGGTGCGCTTAACGCCTGATGGACTGCGGGAGAAGGTGGCATCTTGAGTAAGTCCATAAACGCTATCCAACTTGACATTGTTATATGGGATAAGCACGTCAAACCCTGCATCCAGTGCCATGTTAATGTCGAATGGGCTATTGTTGGGCATGGGGTCAAGCATATGAAGAATGCTGCGTTTTGCCATTAGAGTTCCTTTTTATTATGCAGGTTAATCCGAAAGTTTAGACTCAAGAGCTTGATTTAATATATTCTCTTGCAGTTTCAAATGCATGCTCAAAATGCAGATACACAGGTTTGTCGCTATTGATCATTTTTTTCAACAAGAGGACTTGAGTCTGGTATTTAATGTTGCCAATTGCCATCGCCCCCAAGCCGACCGCGCCGCTGTTTGAGCCTTGAATGGGGGTGCCATTATGGAAGGCGTCAACACCTGCGATACCTGCCGGCGGTACGGCATTTACATCGGCAGCAACTTTAAGTTGTGGAGCCGATGCGACAAGTTCTGCACTTAATAGTTCAATGCCTGCAGCGCCGGTTGCAAAAACAACATCCGCTGTTTTAATGTATTCTGCTTTGTCCGCATCTGCGCCGGCTTCAATATTAGTTTTGCCGTCGCCGAATTCATTGTTGCACATGTCGGCAATGGCTTGAGCTTTGTCCAATTGACGACCGATAAGCTTTACGTGCGCACCGCTTTGTGCGGAAATGACTGCGGCCACTTGACCAACAGGTCCGGTTCCACCCAGTACCAGAATATTTTTTCCTTCCAGAGTCGTGTCGAATTTGGTTATTAATTCATGTTCAGCGGCTGCTACCATGCCTGCTGCCGTGGTAAATGCCCCGCTTGGATCAGCAAATACGGAAACTTCAAAAGGAGCGAACATTGAACGTTTGGCCGTATTCAACATATCCATTGCCTGTTTCGTATCACGCCCGCCTATGAATATCCCGGTGCGTTTTAAGTTTTTAGGGCTGCGCGAAAAGATGGCATCCTGTACCAAGCCTTGAACTTCACTAGGTTCGACATTGATATAAGGCAATGCGGAAACCCAACCTGCATCCAATGCCATATTGACATCAAATGGACTGAGGTTTTTAGCGGTGGTTAGCATGTGTAAAATTAATGGCTTTTCCATGGTATCTCCTTTATGTATTTATCCGGTAAGTATAAAAGAAAACACAGCAGAATAAAAATGCCCTTGCGCATTTGAGTTTTAAACCGGTGTTGAACCTGTGTATTATTGAAATGATTTTATGTTTTCGAGGTTGCAATGCATATTATTTTGGTTAAAGGCTGAACGCATATGAATGATCTAAAAAGCCGGCAACGGCGGAAGGCTTACGATGTTCGCAATGAGCAAATAGATAAGGATGTCATGAGCCGGATCATTTGCGCGCAATTTGTAGCGCACCCGATTTATCAACAGGCCAAAACGGTAATGTGGTATATCCATTGCCGCTCGGAAGTCAGAACTCAATCGGCATTGTTAGGCGAATTGGACGCCGGTAAGCGTATGGTCATCCCTTACTGCACTAAAGATGAGCAAGGACATAATAAACTGGGCTTATGGTGGCTGGAGGATTTTGCAGAACTGGTGTCGGGAATGTGGGGGATTTTAGAGCCGCCCAAACAACGATGGGGCGAGTTGGGAAAAGAAGTCGCCCCGGAACAGCTCGATTGCGTGATGGTGCCGGGCGTGGCTTTCGATCGAAATGGCGGGCGCTTGGGTAACGGCGCGGGTTATTATGATCGTTTGTTAAAGAGTGTCAGAGCCGATGCCGAATTGATCGGCGTTTGTTTTGAGTCCCAGTTGGTTGAGCAAGTCGCTATGGATGCTCATGATGTGGCTATGGATATTGTAATGACGGAAAAAACGCTTTATGCCGGTAAAGGACGGCAGTTTTCTAACTGATGGATTTTCAAGTGTTAAAAGACAGTGTTTATTCCTCTCCGGCTTTTGTTTTGGATGAAATAGAAGTTACCAAGGCTTTGGAAATATTAGCCGAGCTGAGGACGCAATGTGGTTGCAAGATTTTATATTCCATAAAATCATTGCCTTTTTCAGCCGTCATGGACATGGCGAAACCTTTTGTTGACGGCTTTTCAGTCAGCTCCTTATTTGAAGCGCGGCTGGCCGATGAGGTTTTGGCAGGACAGAGCAGTATTCACTTGACTACGCCCGGTATAAGGCAAGATGAGCTTGATGAGTTAAGTTTGCTGTGTTCGCATATCAGTTTTAATTCCCTGACCCAGCATCAGCGGTATTCCGAGACAGCTGGAGCGCAGTCTTCAATCGGCTTAAGAGTTAACCCAAAGTTGTCCTTTCTGCATGACGAGCGATTCGACCCCTGTCGGCAACATTCAAAGCTGGGCGTGGCTATTGATGAGTTGAGTCACTCGATTTGCCTGGATCAAATTGAGGGGTTGCATGTTCATAACGTGTTTTCCGCAACCGATTTCACCCCGTTAATTAAAACTATAGAAAAGCTTCAGCAGCATTTGGGGGCAGGATTAGCTCAACTTGAATGGTTGAATATCGGTGGTGGCTATTTGTTCGGTCAAATTGAAGATCATCGCCCGTTTGTTGAGCTGGTCAATAAGCTGAAACATGATTTTGGCGTTGAGGTTTATATTGAACCGGGCAAAGCAATCGTAGGACGAGCCGGGCATTTAGTGGCGACGGTGCTTGATCGTTTTGTCAGTGACGGTGAAACCATAGTCATACTGGATACCTCGATCAACCATAATCCCGAAGTGTTTGAATATCAGCGTCAACCTGAATTACATGAACATGATCCCGACGGACAATATGCCGCTATCCTGGCGGGTTGTACCTGCCTGGCAGGTGATGTATTCGGACAATATCGTTTTAAAGAACCCTTGGAAGTAGGGGATAAAGTGGTTTTTAAAAATGTCGGCGCTTACACCCTGATTAAAGCGAATCGGTTTAATGGCTACAACCTGCCGGATATTTACCTGAGCAACTCCCTGCGGGTGAAAAAAATGAAACACTACGATTATCAGGATTATCGCCGGCAATGGCTGGCTGATTAAGAATCAGGGTAGGGGCTTTAGTGGTTCAGCACTCATTAAGGTATAAAACGGTACATTTTTATTTACAAAAAAGGCTAAAAACATGAAAGCAATAATGATGACGGCCATCGGTAACCCCGACGTTCTGGAATTACACGACATTGACGAGCCGGAAATTTCTACAGCAACGCAAGTTAAAGTCAGGCTGAAAGCCGCAGGCGTCAACCCTGTCGATACCAAAATCAGGCACAGCGGCTTGCTTTATGATCATCCGTTGCCCGTGGTATTGGGTTGTGACGGAGCGGGAGAGGTCATCGAAACAGGCAGTGCAGTCAGCCAGTTTAAACCGGGCGATAAAGTCTGGTTTTGTCATGGCGGGTTAGGTCGTGAACAGGGTAATTACGCCGAATACACGGTGCTTGATCAGCGCTGGGTCAGTTTGATGCCGCAGACTTGTTCGTTTGCCGAGGCCGCCGCACTGCCGCTGGTGTTGATTACCGCATGGGGTGGCCTGTTTGATAGAGGCGGATTGCAAGCCGGGCAAACCGTGCTGATTCATGCCGGAGCCGGAGGTGTAGGGCATGTGGCGATACAATTGGCAAAATTAAAAGGAGCCCGAGTGATTGCTACGGTGCGTTCCGAGCAAAAAGCGGAATTTGTCAAGGCGATGGGCGCTGATGAAGTGATTCTTTATACGCAAGACGGTCTTGCCGATGCGGTCAACGAACTGACCGGCGGCAAAGGCGCCGATCTGGTTTTCGATACCGTGGGTGCCGAGGTGTTTAAAGCAAGCATCCCGGCGACAGCGCACTTCGGTCGTCTGGTGACCTTGCTCGATCCGGGTGAGTTGAGTCTGGCGGAAGCTCGAATGCGTAATTTATTGATTGGTTTCGAGTTGATGTTAACACCGATGCTAAGAGATTTACCTGAGGCAAGGGACAAGCACGTTGAAATTCTAAAGCAATGCGCACAATGGGTTGATAGAGGGCTTTTAAAAACCCATATCAGCAAGCAGTTACCGTTGGCAGAGGCCGCCAAGGCTCATGAGCTGATAGAAACAGGGCATAGCACCGGAAAAATTGTGCTGACTGTATAAGATGGTTGCTGATTCAGGCCATTCTAATTTATGTATAATAGCGATCGTTAATCAAGATAATGTTGTAAGAGGTTATGGCAGAAAAAACAAAAAAACGCGGGTCCGGTAGATACGACAATAAAAAAAAGGCAACTAAATCAACTTCTCATTGGTTTAGAAATTCAGTACTGATTTCTACGGTCGGATTTGCGTTTATATTGGTGAGTTATCTGGGTTACCTGGATTACAACGTTCGTACTCAATTTGAAGGCAAACGCTGGGCTATTCCCGCACGGGTTTATGCCAGTCCGGTAGAGCTCTACGCAGGCTATAACCTGACTGCCGCGAAGTTTGAAGAGTTATTGCAAACCCTGCATTATCGGCTGGATGTTCATTTGTCTTCGGAAGGGACCTATTTTAAAAACGGTTCGCAAGTCAGCGTAAAAACCAGGGAGTTTACTTTCTGGGATCAAGCCCAACCCAGCAGCGTTATACGGGTGAATTTTACTGCGTCAGGCATTGCTAACATCGTTGATGCAGCGAAAACCAAAGACCTTGCCATTGTTCGCCTGGATCCCGTGCAAATCGGCAGCTTATATCCCACCATAAAAGAAGACCGGATTTTAATTAAACTGGAGGAAGCGCCGGATATGCTTATTAAGGGCTTGCTGGCTTCGGAAGACCGGGATTTTTATCAGCATATCGGTATTTCATTTAAGGGTATCGCCAGGGCAATGTGGATGAATGTGCTCGCCGGCCACATGGTGCAAGGCGGCAGTACTATCACTCAGCAGCTGGTTAAAAACTTTTACCTGACCTCGGAACGCAGTTTGACGCGTAAAGTGAAAGAAGCCTTGATGGCGCTGATTTTGGAATATCGCTACAGCAAAGACGAGATTCTGGAAGCGTATTTGAATGAAATCTATCTGGGACAGGATGGTGCCAGCGCCGTGCATGGCTTTGGTTTGGCCAGTGAGTTTTATTTCGGCAGTTCTTTAAAGGACCTGCCTTTGGAGCATATAGCTTCGTTGATTGCGTTGGTTCGCGGGCCATCCGAGTACGACCCAAGGCGTTATGCCGATCGCTCCCTGCAACGGCGCAATCTGGTGCTGGAAGAGATGGAAGCGGAAAGCTATATCACTAAAGAGCAGGCGGCTGCGGCAACAGCCAAGCCTTTAAATGTGATTGCCAACACCCACCGGTCAACCAACCGTTATCCCGGCTTCCTTGATCTGGTCAAACGGCAATTAAAACAGGAATACAAAGAGGAAGATTTAACGTCCCAGGGGCTGAGGATTTTCACCACGCTGGATACGCGGGTTCAGGATGCGCTGGAGGATACGCTGTCTAAAAAACTGGATCAGCTGGAGAAACTGCCTAAAGCGAATGACCTTGAAGCCGCAGCCGTAGTGACGCGCAGAGACAGCGGCGAAATAGCTGCGCTGATGAGCGGTCGTGAAGTATCCAGTGCGGGATTTAATCGCGCACTGGATGCGGTCAGGCCGATCGGCTCATTAATAAAACCGGTCGTGTATTTGACGGCGCTGGAATATCCCGACAAGTACACCATTACCACGCCGGTCAGCGATACCGCCATTTTGGTTAAGGGGGCGGGCGGCAACGACTGGAGTCCTAAAAACTATGATCATCAAGAACACGGCACGATAGGCTTCCATACGGCATTAGCGCATTCTTACAATCTGGCTACCGTTCGGATAGGGATGGATATTGGAGTAGCCAGAATCGCTAAAACATTAAGAAGCATGGGCATTACCCGGCCGGTTGACCTGTTCCCGTCGTTCCTGCTCGGGGCTGCGCAATTAACACCGATGGAAGTAACCCAGATGTACCAAACGCTGGCCGGCGACGGATTTTCAACGCCGTTAAAGGGTATCAGGGCAGTGGTTGCAGCCGACGGCACACGCTTACAAAGTTATCCATTTACAGTGAGACAGGTGCTTGATCCGTCGGTAACGTATATCGTCAATACCATTTTGCAGGAAGTCATGCATGAAGGTACAGGACGCTCGGCGTATTCATCTTTTCCGCAAGACTATGGCTTGGTCGGTAAAACCGGCACCACCAATGATGCAAAAGACAGCTGGTTTGCCGGATACACGGGGGATTATTTATCCGTGGTCTGGATTGGCCGGGACGATAACAAACCGGCCGGATTGACGGGGGCAACAGGCGCTTTGCAGGTCTGGACTTCGTTAATGAAACAGATTTCAACCCAACCGGTGACCCTGATTCAGCCGGACAACATTAAGATGGCCTGGGTCGATCCGGCTAACGGCTTGGCGGCGAATGAAAATTGCTCCGGCGCGAAGCAGTATCCCTTTGTTGCCGGCTCTGCGCCGGAAGAGTCTTCACCGTGCGTCGATTCACCCGTTAATCAATTTGAAACGTTGGTTAATGAATTGTTACCGAATAATTAAAAGGGTATTTATGAAAAAAATTACAATTTTCGCAGGATTGGTGGCAATGTTGCTTTTTAATATTTCCGGCTATGCAGAAGACAAACCCGTTAAGCAACTGAGAGCGTTTTTAAAGAACACAAAATCACTCACTGCTGATTTTAAACAGGTATTGATTAATGAAGCGGGCAATCCCACTCAAACCAGTTATGGTATTTTTTATCTGCAACGGCCGGGGAAGTTCCGTTGGGATTACTTAAAACCCTTCCAACAACAGATTGTCTCTACGTCGGGGAAAGTCTGGTTTTATGATACCGATTTGGAGCAGGTGACCGTCAAAAAGCTCGACGAATCCGTGGGTTCAACACCGGCCTTGCTGTTAAGCGGGGAAATATCGCTGGATGAGAATTTCACCATGGAACAGCAGGGCGTCGACGGTAATTTAATGTGGATAAAGCTATTGCCTAAAAACCAGGAAAGCAGTTTTAAATATGTCCTGATCGGTTTAAATAACGATTCGCTGGGCGGCATGGAGTTGAGCGATAATTTCGGCCAGCTGACGCGCATTTATTTTTCCAATGTCATTTTGAACCCGCCGTTAAAGCAGACCTTGTTCGAATTTAAAGCACCGAAAGGTGTCGATGTTTTTTCTGATTGAGGATCGACAAAGGGCAAAAGGCGCAAGCTGTATGTACCGTTAGCCTTTCGTCTTTTGCCTTTGGCCTGCCCTTATGCTTTTCGATGATTTAACCAAGCCCTTGGCCGACCGGATGCGGCCAACAGAGCTAGCCGATTATGTCGGCCAACAACATATCCTGAAACCCGGCAAGCCGCTCTATGAAGCCATCGCCTCGGGACGCTTGCACTCGATGATTTTCTGGGGGCCGCCGGGCACCGGAAAAACCACGCTGGCCCGGCTCATCGCCCAACATTCCGATGCCGAGTTCATGCCGATTTCGGCGGTGCTGTCCGGCGTTAAGGAAATAAGGGCGGCGGTTGCCGAAGCCAAAAAAATCCAGTTGGAACAGCATCGGCGCACCATCTTGTTCGTCGATGAGGTGCATCGCTTCAATAAGTCGCAGCAGGATGCCTTTCTGCCGCATGTGGAAGACGGCACGGTTTATTTTGTCGGCGCGACCACCGAAAATCCGTCTTTCGCGCTGAACAATGCGTTATTGTCGAGGGCGCGGGTTTATGTGCTCAACGCATTAACGGCTGACGATTTGTTGGCAGTGATAGATAAAGCGTTAACCGATAAGGTGCGTGGTTTGGGCGGCTTGGCTATCGAAATGGCCGATGACATCAAACAGCAGTTCGCCCAAGCGGCTGACGGCGATGCCCGCAGATTGCTCAACCTGCTGGAAATTGCCGTAGAGCTTGCTGCCGCCAAGGGCGGACAGGCGGTTAACGAAGCCATTGCCAAAGAAGTGCTGTCCGGCGGCGTACGTCGTTTCGATAATCAAGGCGAAGAATTTTATAACCAGATTTCCGCGCTGCATAAATCGGTGCGCGGCAGTTCGCCCGATGCTTCGTTGTATTGGTTGTGCCGGATGATGGATGGCGGCTGCGATTTGTCCTATCTGGCCCGGCGCGTCGTCAGGATGGCATCCGAGGACATAGGCAATGCCGATCCGAGAGCCTTGCAGATTTGCATCAACGCCTGGGAAGCCCAGGAGCGCCTAGGCAGCCCGGAAGGCGAGTTGGCATTGGCGCAAGCCGTCGTTTATTTGGCCTGTGCGCCGAAAAGCAATGCAGTTTACATGGCTTACAACGCGGCTATGGCCGATGCCAGACAAAGCGGCAGCCTGGGCGTGCCGGTGCATTTAAGAAATGCGCCGACCAAACTGATGAAATCGCTGGATTACGGCAAGGAATACCGCTATGCCCACAACGAGCCGGAAGCCTATGCCGCCGGGGAAAATTATTTTCCCGATGAGCTGGCTGGCAGGCAATATTACCAGCCGGTAGACCGGGGTCTGGAAATCAAGATCAAGGAAAAATTAAAGCATTTGAAAGCGTTGGATAAGGGCGCGACTTAAGTGAATGACTATTTGGCAGCTGGAAAAATAGGACGCGGAATACTCGGATTTAAACGGACTTGTTTATCTTCGTCCCTATACGGAAGTTCATCGTTATACACAAATGTCCGCGGTACACCGTCATCCCGGCAGGGATTGCCGGGATCCAGAGCACAGGGATGTGATAGTCCGTATGAAGAATCAGTCTTATACGGTTAAAAAACGTTAATTGAATAATAACTGATGTTACGCACGGATGGTATTTCTCCCGTTTGCCGCGCCGAGCACCGGAGCTTTTATCGAGAACAGCCCGTTAGGGGCGCGGCAGGGATGCCGCGCGTCAGCAGAGGGGCAGGAGCCCCTTCTGCTGACCCTCGATAAAAGTGAAGAGCGAAGGAAGTAAGTGGCAACCGGGTCGCCTGTTCTTTGGTTACTTTCTTTTCGACTGCATGGATGCAGGAGGTAGAGCAACGCAGGAGCAGTTGCCGAGGCGAAGCAAAAGAAAGTAACTCGCCTTCGGGTGCGACAACCCGATTTAATCAAGTGTCGCGCTAGCGACTCCTTTTAATGTTAAAGCGGTCGAAATTCGACTAACTGCGTAACATCAGATAATAATGTATTCCTTGTTGAAGACTTGTGGGCTGATTTAATATTGCCATCCATGGCTTCGGCTTCTGGATCCCGGCAATCCCTGCCGGGATGACGTGTTGTGTTAATGTCTATGCCTTTAGCTAGTCGGCTGGGTTTCATTGTATTCAACCCAGCCGACTAGCTAAACTACTTGTTGCTAAGCAAAGTATCAGATGCTACAGTCACATTATATTTATGTATAACTACTAGGGGGCATAGTCATGTACACAACACGTCTTCGCAAAGTCGGCGGCTCAATTATGATGGCCGTTCCACCTGCATTTCTCGATATGTTGCATATAGGGGCCGGTACTACGGTCGGTATTGAGATTGATCATGGCAGGTTGGTGGTCGAACCTCAATTGCGGCCGCGCTACACCCTTAACGAGTTGTTGGCGCAGTGCGACGCTTCCGCACCGATGAGCGATGAAGATCATGCCTGGTTAGATTCCGGCCCGGTCGGTAACGAGCTACTGTAAATGGAGCGGGGCGACATATATTTGGTTTCACTCGATCCGACTTCAGGACGCGAGCAGCAAGAACTCCGCCCGGTTTTGGTTGTTTCGCCCATTGCTTTCAATCGTGTAACCCATACGCCGGTAGTTCTGCCTATTACTGGGGGCGGAAATCATGCCCGTACCAGCGGCTTTGCGGTGACGTTGATGGGGGCGGGCACGAATACGACGGGAGTTATCCGCTGCGATCAGCCGCGAGCTATCGACCTAAGCGCTCGTCACGCCAAGAAGCTGGAAAGTGTGCCGGAATCCATTATGGATGAAGTATTGGCACGGTTGGCCGTGATCTTCGAGTAGAATCTACAAATATTTTATTTGGATAAGGCAAATGTTGGGTTGGAACAGCATCACCCCAACCTGCTTTTTGTCAAAGATTATCGTGGTCATGGGGAAATCCCCCCAAGTTGATCCTAACAAAACAGCGAAAGTCAAATATCTGCTAAACTGTCCAAAAATAACAGGGGAGACTGAGTATGACCACTATTACCTTTGACACGCTTGAGCTGGTAGACAAGCTTAAAACTGCCGGAATTCCACAAGCGCAAGCCGAGGCGGTTGTGCGTGTGATTGCCGAAGCTCAGGATGGGCTTATCACTAAGCATGACCTAACAGAAGCCAAAAATGAAATTAAGGCCGACATGAATGTTCGGTTTGAGCGCATTGATGGTGAATTAAAGCTAAACAGATGGATGCTCGGCGTATTATTGGCTGGCGTTATATCGCTGGTATTGAAGGCATTTTTTTGATGTCAGGCATAAACAGTAAGATCAGACCGGATGCGTGATTGCAAGACCTGACCCTGTGTTTTGCAAGTGAATGCAGCGCCAAATCAATACGGCATTAAGGACTAATGATTAAGCATTACGCTATCAAATTTCTCATTGATATAAATACAGTAACCAGTTTTAAATATTCAGATTTGATCTGGCAATATTACACAGGTACTGACAGCGAATGGCTTCAAGTGTTAAGGGTTGTCAGATGCCTGCCCTCCTGCGCAAGACTGCAAGACGCGACAGAACTGGGTGGGCAGGCGTCGGACAAGCCTCGAGGGAGGAAACCGCGGGCTACGCAGCAGTGGACTAGAACAGGGGATGGACTATGGAGATTTAACAGGTGGCTGTACGGGTTAACCTGGCTCTCATGTTGGTCAGCCGAGGCCCGATATAGCCCAGTAGGTCCATCTCACAGTCTATGCGCCTGATTTTTCGTGGCGGTGGCGAGCAAAAAATAGGGATTTTACGCCACCAGGCCAAGCCTTCCCGTATCGGCTCTAACCGCCGATAAACCAGTGGCAGGTGATTTGGCGTTTGGCAGGCACTTGTTTTCATGCCGTACCTCGTTGCCAAGGTGGCGCTCGAATCGGCTGTTTGCGCGCTAAGATTTCGACGATGATCATGGCCGCACCGCAGTCGGGACAGGTGAAAGTCGGCTGGGCCGATTGTCCTACCGCATCGGTATCCCCACCGTTGAGTTCACTGTCGGTCGGCATAACCTGCAGTAGTTTACGTACCTGCGCAAGCTGTTCACGGCGGCCGCAATTGGCGAGCAAGCCATAATGACGAATGCGATGGAAGCCACTGG
>NZ_JH109153.1:1512332-1516318 GCF_000190755.2 Methylobacter tundripaludum SV96
CATCCATGTCTTCTGGAAGCGGGGAATTGTCGGCGGCTTCAGCCAGTTTCATCAAAGGTTTCAACTTCCTGTTTGAACTGGGCTTCCAGTTGATTGGCGTAATCCCAGCTCAAGGCTTTATGCTTGCTGGCATTGGCTTTAATCTTGGTGCCGTCCAGGCTCACCGTACCCAGCTTAAGCAGCCCCAAGGTTTGTGCAAGTACCAATATCTCGACAAATAGGCTTTCGATCTCTTTGCCAAAGCGCTTGCGAAAGCTGTTGATGGTGTCGTGATCTGGGTTTTCGTTGGCGCAGATGTATTTAAAGGCCATCGAGTCATGAGTGGCTTTCTCCAGTTTGCGACTGGAAAATACGCCGGTCGCGTAACCGTAGAACAGCAACGCCAACAGCATCGCCGGATGATAGGGGCGCTTTCCTTTGCCCGCATAGACGGCTGATAGCGTCCGTAAATCCAGTTGATCGACAATCTCGACAACAAAACGGGCCATATGATCTTCAGGCAAATAATCCTGAACACACGGGGGCAGAATGTAGGGGGTATCGCGATCAATCAGGATGAATTGGGTAGCCATTTTTGTTTTTTGATTTGGTGTTTCGATAGGGTTATTTTAACACTTTTTGCACTGCTAAATCCGACAGTCTCCTAGCGAACTAACGGGCACTACCGGTCATTACTCTTGATAAAATCCGTTATCAATAGTTAAAAGACATTCCTTTGCTGAGCTGAGGTGCGTAGCTGCACCCGGAAAGCTTGTTAAGTGTCCAGTAAACGTCCGCTTTAATCTCATATCTTCATCTATCTTCGATTAAAATTTAGTTAAATGTAGTTATTTGTCGGCATCTTATACATAAATACGCCTAAGTACTTATTAACATATCATTACTTAGGGAACACACTTTCACCCGCATAAGATACAACTAATCCTATGGCAATGTGGGTACAGAAAGTTGCAAATCCTGATTTAGGAAAGTCGAATTGTCGCGTGTAGCCAGAAATAAAGTCATGTTAGTCAATTCGGCTTTTTTATGTGGTACGAAATAGTGTTTTATATCTAGAAGCCAGAGTTGGTAATTTATACAACAATAGCAGAGAACCAGCGAATGCTGAGGCTGTGAATAACTTGAGGCGTTTAATAATGCTTAAGATACTTAAAATTCATTTATTTGTACCAACATTTGTACTGTTACTATCTGGAATGTTAGTTAGCGCATTTGCTCAATCTAATACTAATTTTGGGAGCCCAGGAACGAGCTACACAATCGAGGAGAAAAAAACGGACCTTCAAAAGAAAGCAGATGTGTCTGAACATGCCAATAAGCCTCACATGAATAAAGGCATGAAACCAATGAAAATAGTCAATAGAAAAGGGCTTGCTGTTATTGCTGACTTTGCTGATACCAAGCTCGAAGATTGGCAAGGTTCAGGAATCAAAGATATTTCGGATCTTTCAGATCAACTTCATAAAATGGAAGTCCATTGGGCTTGGCTTAGTCGTGGCCAAGAGATGTTCAAATGGGACATTATTCGCGTAACATTGCCTGTAAACTTAAAAGCAGACGCTTACCCAAGCTGGGGGAATTACCGTAACGCTGTGGCTGATTTGGTAAAACAGCAAATTGATGTAACCAAGTATGACAAAAACCACGACGGAATCGTAGATACTGTATGGGTTATTACGTCTACTTCAGGTAAATACTATGACTATATGGTAGGCGGTACTGCTTTTAATAACGGTGTAAACATTTTTGTTGATGGTCAAGATAGTCTAAGCGTAATCTCTGGTGCGACTGGCAATTTCAATCATGAGGTAGGTCATACCATTGGATTACAGGATATGTATGGCCCCTATGGTACGCTTTCTTACCTCACTCTCATGGCAGATAGCTGGCCAGTTCCGCCACAAGATTTTACCGCTTATGAACGGAGTGTATTGGATTGGGTTAAGCCAAAAGAGATTCGACAAACAACAAAAAAGATACATTTATCATCGGCCAATAAGAACAGGGAGGTGGTGCGTGTTTCTACTCTTCGGGACAACGAATATTTTCTGATTGAATATCGACACAGACCTGACAGTGGCTTTGGGTCGATTGCACCGCCCTACAACGGGCTTGCCGTTTATCACGTCCTTGAAAGTTCTAGCCAATCGATTAATCCACCTTTAGTTAAGTTGGAAGCGGCCGATGGATATATTGCGCCAGATTCCAGCCCTGAGTTGACTGACTTTTTGTATCCGGAAAACTTTAATATGCAAAGACCGTTTGTAGTCCACTCGTATTACGGCGGCAGGAAAATTTTCGAGATCGACAACTTATACTGGGTAGGTGATGAGGACTTGGTGTTTGATATTGCATTATCACCACTAGATATAACACAGAACAATTTGCTGGCCAATCCGTCTTTTGAACAAGGTGGTAACTTAACGCCTGATTTTTGGCAGCGTGATGCTTTTGAGTCATCAGCAGCTTTGGTTTGGGATGTTACGGTTGCAAAAGATGGTAAACATAGCGCCAGTATTTCGGCATCTTCGCCCAACGATGCCCGTTGGATTCAGACGGTGTCGAATCTTACGCCCGGTAAATCTCATGAGTTTTGTGGGTGGATACGGGGCAGTAATATTATTACCGGTCCATTAGCAGGTGTTGGAGCTAATGTATCAGTCATGGGCGGCTTTACTTCTTCTGGCAGTTTGTCGGGGAGTTTTGATTGGACCAAAGCCTGTGTTACCTTCATGCCAGAAAACACCAGCACTACCCTAGCTTGCCGTTTGGGATTTTATGGCAGCACAGTAACAGGTCAAATTTGGTGTGATGCCATGAGTTTGGAGGTTTTAGAAAGCGCTTTCTAAAGAGGCATAAGTATCTATACTCAACGTAGTTACCGCTACGGATTTTATTAAAGAGTTTTTTTTACCACGAAGGACGGACACGAATTTTATATTTATTCTTTGTATCTTTCGTGCTCTTCATGGTGATCAAAAATTCCGCATATACGGCTTACATCGGGATCAAAGCACCAAAATATTAGACAAAACGGTATGGCTGTCGGCTTTGGATTCATGGCTGCCGATTACTGACAGTCTCTGAATGACCGCTCTTCAAGGTTAAACAGCCGTTCACTGGAAATTGGCGAATGACTCTTTCTAGCCGTTGGACTAAACCGCTCACGCGGTATTGAGGCTGCGATCATAAGCCTGGGGGTGGTTGAAAGAGCGTGACATTTTCCTATGTTAAGGAATGAGGCAATCCGCCTTGTTTCAAGATAGGAGCAGTGTCATGACTTCGACAAGTAAACCCATTACCCCGTTGCGCCAACGTATGATCGACGACATGCGGATGCGCAAACTTTCCCCCAAAACCCAGGCCAGTTATATCCGTGTTGTGAAACGATTCGCGGGTTTCCTGGGACGTTCGCCTGATACAGCCAGCGTCGAAGATTTACGCCGTTATCAATTGCACTTGGTTGATCACGGTATTTCGCCGATTTCATTGAATGCGACCCTCACCGGGCTCAAGTTTCTCTTTGAAACGACGCTAGACCGCCCTGAGTTGTTGACTAAGATGCACCCGGTGCATGTACCTCACAAACTGCCGGTGGTATTGAGTCGTGAAGAGGTGGCTCGCCTGATCGCCGCCGTTGACAATCTCAAGCACCAGACAGCGTTATCGGTGGCTTACGGCGCCGGCTTACGTGCCAGCGAGGTGGTGTCGCTGAAGGTCGGTGATATCGACAGCCAGCGTATGACGCTGCGCATCGAACAGGGTAAAGGCAGCAAGGATCGTTATGCCATGCTGTCGCCGGTGCTGTTGGAACGGTTGCGCGCCTGGTGGAAGTTTGCCCATGCACAAGGCAAAATGCTCCAAGGTGGCTGGCTATTTCCTGGCTTGGACCCCATCGATCCACTCAGCACCCGTCAACTCAACCGGGCCATCCATGCCGCTGCTGAGGCGGCGCGAATTGACAAGCGGGTATCGATGCATACGCT
>NZ_JH109153.1:1516418-1544395 GCF_000190755.2 Methylobacter tundripaludum SV96
GGGTGGCAATCGCCAACTCACGCCTGATTGCCCTGGACGAGCGCGGCGTCACGTTCCGCTGGAAAGACTACCGAGCCAAGGGCAAGACGCGGCATAAAACCATGACGCTCACTACCGACGAGTTTATCCGCCGCTTCCTGTTGCATGTGTTGCCCAGTGGCTTCCATCGCATTCGTCATTATGGCTTGCTCGCCAATTGCGGCCGCCGTGAACAGCTTGCGCAGGTACGTAAACTACTGCAGGTTATGCCGACCGACAGTGAACTCAACGGTGGGGATACCGATGCGGTAGGACAATCGGCCCAGCCGACTTTCACCTGTCCCGACTGCGGTGCGGCCATGATCATCGTCGAAATCTTAGCGCGCAAACAGCCGATTCGAGCGCCACCTTGGCAACGAGGTACGGCATGAAAACAAGTGCCTGCCAAACGCCAAATCACCTGCCACTGGTTTATCGGCGGTTAGAGCCGATACGGGAAGGCTTGGCCTGGTGGCGTAAAATCCCTATTTTTTGCTCGCCACCGCCACGAAAAATCAGGCGCATAGACTGTGAGATGGACCTACTGGGCTATATCGGGCCTCGGCTGACCAACATGAGAGCTAGGTTCACCCGTACAGCCACCTGTTAAATCTCCATAGTCCATCCCCTGTTCTAGTCCACTGCTGCGTAGCCCGCGGTTTCCTCCCTCGAGGCTTGTCCGACGCCTGCCCACCCAGTTCTGTCGCGTCTTGCAGTCTTGCGCAGGAGGGCAGGCATCTGACAACCCTTAACAATAGATCGAGTTGGTCCCATGGAACCGATTGTCTGCTTTCCGACGGTATGTTGCCATTCGGAAATCTGGATTGAATGACCGTTTGGGGTTGGTAAGAGTCAATAGATTTTATATGTATTTTTGTTCACTTAACAATAAGCACAAACACGTAGACTAAGGCGATTATGAGCGTCGTTCATCAATCGCTTCAATTATGGAAAGCAATCGCTTAAAGCAGCCTCCCAAAAAAATATGTCTGCTTACCGGCACAAACCAACCAATCAAATAGCTGAGGTCAAAGACCGCTGGTCGAGCCCGGACTTTCACGAACAGCACAGTTAGGCCAAGACCCGCCATTAAAAAGTGATGGTTAAGTCTGATCTGATGTAATCCGGAAAATTGTTTTTACGTACATCGGCATATTATCCAGCATAGATAAACCACACCTTAAAAATCAGGTTAAAATAGGCGCTGTTGAATAAATCAGTTTTTCAGCATTCAAGTTAAATGCCCGATTTGGTTGAAATCGTTAAAAATTTCGCCAATCTTCTGATGATAATGATTTTGCCATTCGGGGACTGGAACATTAAAAGCCGTTTATTGTTTTTTATTGATGCACCTGTAAGTTGGAGTTTTAAATGATTGAGTTGAAAAAGAGTAAGAGTTTTGCGGGGCCGGAAGGTCCGGTGGTGTTGGTGATTATGGATGGGGTCGGAATTGGTAAAAATCCAGAAAGCGATTTTGTGAAACAGGCAAAGACTCCTAATCTGACTTGGTTGCATGAGAATGCCTTGTATACGGAGTTGCGGGCGCATGGCGTTGCCGTGGGGCTGCCGGACGACGGGGACATGGGCAATTCGGAAGTGGGCCATAACGCCATCGGCTGCGGCCGTGTTTTTGAACAGGGCGCGGCTTTGGTTGGCAAGGCGATTGCGTCGGGTGCGATGTATGCCGACGGTTCGGTTTGGCAGGAGCTCGTTTCCAATGTCAATGACAGATCGTCTACGCTGCACTTTATCGGCCTGTTTTCGGATGGCAATGTACACTCCAACCTGAATCATTTGGAATCGATGTTACGGAAGGCGAAAGAGCAGGGCGTAAAGAAGGCTCGGGTTCATGCGTTGATTGACGGACGCGATGTGCCTCCGACGTCGGCATTGGATTATGTCGAGCGCTTCGATGCCTTCTTGAAAGAAATCAATGCGGATGGCACAGTCGATTATTGCGTGGCATCGGGCGGCGGACGCATGAATATCACCATGGATCGTTATGATGCCAATTGGGATATGGTGAAGCGCGGCTGGGCGACGCATGTGAAAGCGGAAGGCCGGACATTTGCTTCGATGAAAGAAGCGGTGGAAACTTTCCGTGTTGAAAATCCGGGTATTTTGGATCAGGATTTACCCGCGTTTCTTATTGAACGCGACGGCGCACCTGTGGGCCCGATTGTGGATGGCGACAGCGTCATCTTCTTTAACTTCCGCGGCGACCGGTCGTTGGAAATTACCAAAGCATTTGAAGCGGATGAATTGAAAGAATTTGATCGCGGCCCGAAACCGGATGTGCTGTATGCGGGGATGATGCAATATGACGGCGACCTTGGGGTGCCGGCGCGGTATCTGGTGACGCCTCCGGCGATTGATCGCACGATGAGCGAGTATCTCTCGAATGCAGGAGTCAAACAGCTGGCTATTTCGGAAACGCAAAAATACGGCCACATGACCTATTTTTTCAATGGCAATAATTCGGGTAAGTTTCCGACCGAGACCTGGAAAGAGATTCTGTCCGATGTATGCCCGTTCGAAGATGCGCCACGGATGAAAGCAGATGAAATTACCGATGTGGTGGTGCAGGCGATTGAGAGCGGGGAATATAAGTTCATCCGCCTGAATTTTCCGAATGGCGACATGGTGGGGCATACGGGTGTGGTGAGCGCAGTAAAATTGGCCGTCGAAGCTGTGGATGAAAATGTCGGCAGGATTATGGACGCACTGAAGAAGGCCAATGGCATTATGGTTTGCACGGCCGATCACGGCAATGCGGACGACATGTGCGAACTCGATAAAAAGACCGGTGCGCTGGTGTTGGATGAGCAGGGACGGAACAAACCGAAGACGGCTCATTCGTTGAATCCGGTACCTGGGATTGTGTACGATCCGTCGGGGGCGGCCAACGCTCGTTTGGCTGATGTGCCGGAGGCCGGCATTGCAAGTCTGGCGGCGACCTGTATCACGCTGTTGGGCTTTGAGCCGCCGGAAGATTATGCCGCGAGCATAGTAGAAGTCGGCTAAGCTTTAGCATATTCAGCGGCCGCTATCTTACCGCGGGTCTTTAACTGCACAGGCGGCGTAAATTGTAGGTAGCCGCCTTCAAGTTGAGTTGCAGTATGCCCGACTTAGTCCAATGCACCGTAAGCCTTTTCAGCCCATCTGTTCCAAGCTGGCAAAGACATGTTCGATTCGCACCCGGGTTTTGGCAATACGAGAAAAAAGCTGTTAATTACATGGGGATGTTGTCTTTTTACTCGACACTTTATGGTTGAGATGAAACGACAACAGAACCTAGTATTATGCGACACTTATAGCTTTGAATTAGTTTCTGATGTTACGCACGGATGGTATTTTTCCCGTTTGCCGCGCCGCACCGGAGCTTTTATCGAGAACAGCCCGATAGGGGCGCGGCAGGGATGCCGTGCGTCAGCAGAGGGGCAGGAGCCCCTTCTGCTGACCCTCGATAAAAGCGAGGAGCGCAGGAAGTAAGCGGCAACCGGGTCGCCTTTTCTTTGGTTACTTTCTTTTCGACTGCATGGATGCAGGAGGTAGAGCAACGCAGGAGCAGTTGCCGAGGCGAAGCAAAAGAAAGTAACTCGCCTTCGGGTGCGACAACCCGATTTAATCAAGTGTCGCGCTAGCGACTCCTTAATCTTAAAGCGGTCGAAATTCGACTAACTGCGTAACATCAGTTAGTTTCACGCAGAGTTACAAATTCTTCGGCAGCCGTAGGGTGTATCCCGATAGTAGAGTCAAAGACCGCTTTGGTCGCACCGGCTCGAATGGCAACAGCCATACCCTGGATGATTTCAGGGGCGTCAGTCCCTACCATGTGAATGCCGACAACCCGGTCCGTGCTGCGTACCACGATCATCTTCATCAGGATTTTGTCATCCATCCCGGAGAGGGTATTTTTCATTGGCGTGAAACGGGTAAGGTAAATGTCGATGTCCGGGTATTTTTCGCGCGCCTGTGCTTCGGTTAGACCGACCGTACCAATAGGGGGTTGGCTGAAAACAGCGGTGGGAATATGGTCATAATCGACCGGTCTCGGTTGATTGACATACAACTTATTTACCAGGGCAATGCCCTCTGCTATGGCTACCGGAGTCAAGTTGACCCGGTTAGTCACATCACCCAACGCATAGATTGACGGCACATTGGTTTGATAGTCATCATTAACCTTAATGGCACCTTCGTCGTCCAATTCAATGCCAAGCGCTTCCAGTCCAAATCCGGTTGAATTCGGTGTTCTGCCGGTGGCATACATAACCAGGTCGGTGCTGACTTTGTTACCATCAATAAGCCGTGCTGCAAAGCAATCGCCTGTGCTTTCAATAGCCTCAATATCGGTATTGAGAAGAAGTTTAATACCTTTCTTGGTCATTTCATGGGCCAGAAAATCACGTATATCCTCATCAAAACCACGAAGCAGTTTGTCTCCACGATGACAAATTGTGGTATTTACACCAAGGCCATGAAGTATGCCGGCAAATTCCACCGCGATGTAGCCGCCACCGACAATAATGATGCGTTTGGGCAATTGATCGAGAAAAAACATTTCATTCGATGTGACGGTGTGTTGTTTGCCGGGCATGTCGGGAACAGACGGCCAGCCCCCTGTTGCAATAATTATGCGTTCTGCACTGTATTCCGTACCGGCGACGACGACAGTATGCGCATCCAGCAAATTTGCCCTGCCATTGATAATACGGACACCCGACTTTTGCAGCAGATTGTTGTAGACAGCATGTAGCCGCTCAATCTCCTGATTTTTGTTTGCGATCAGGCTTGACCAGTTGAATGTTGATTTTCCCACCGTCCAGCCAAATCCCGCTGCCGCATCGAATTGATCTTGGAATTGGGAGGCATAGACCAGCAGTTTTTTGGGCACACACCCTACATTGACACAGGTGCCGCCCAAATAACGTTCTTCAGCAATGGCTACCCTTACACCATGACCTGATGCCATACGTGCAGCGCGCACGCCTCCGGAACCTGCACCAATTACAAACAGGTCATAATCATATTGAGTCATTGGGGCGTCCCCTTTATAAATGGGATTAAGGGCAATACAGGCTTATTTGTTCTGCTTTAAATAATCCAGCAGGGTATCGGCATCGCTTACGGTAAATGGATCATCTGGGCAATTATCGACTTTACCGGGCTCGCTGAATAATTTGATAATTTTTTTATCCTCTACAATCATGGAATAGCGCCATGAGCGACTGCCAAAACCAACGTTCTCCTTTTTCACCAGCATGCCCATTGCCTGGGTAAAATCGCCGTTTCCGTCGGGCAGCATTTTCACCTGTTTGATGCCCAGATGCTTACCCCATTGATACATCACAAAAGCATCATTAACACTCACGCAGTAAACCTCATCAACACCCTGTTCAATGAGGTCCTGATATTTGGCTTCAAATCCAGGTAAATGTTTGCTTGAACAGGTAGGCGTATAGGCACCGGGAAGCGCTAAAATAACAATTTTTGTTCTTTTAAAGATGTCATCGGTGCTGACATCCTGCCAGCGAAACGGATTGTCGCCACCGATACTTTCGTCGCGAACACGTGTTTTAAAAATCACATCAGGTACAGTTGAAATCATGTTGAAACTCCTTGGTTTATGAATTAGCGCATTGGTTTGAGATACGGCTTTTTATGCACTATTAATGGGTAGTTTTCGCACATTGTTGTCGCTCAGATAATGTCTTGCAGGTGACTTGGAATTGTATTAATAATCCGGCAATGCAATAAATAAAGACAGCGTGAACAAATCATGGTCCACGCTGGCATCAACTAAAAATTGCATGCTAAGCTGCCGCATCCAAAAGCCGATCCAAAGTGCGTATATGCGCTTGTTGGGCAGGCAGCAGTTTTGTTTCGATCAGAGAACGAATATTTGAAGACAGCTCGGTATCTTTCAGCGCTTTTTCATAATCTTCGGCGCCATTTTTTTCTCCTTCCTGTAAAACCTTGAGCGCCACTTTTTTACCCAGCATATTAGCGCCCCCTTGGAGTATTTCCACCCACGTACCCCAGGCTCCTGAGCCCTCAGAGGGAGTTTTTCCCAGTTGTCGGATTTGTGCCTGTAAACTGGAAACCGCGTCTTTATGCGCCTCATAAATTGGCATTAAATACTCAGATTCGCCCAGTGCGGCATCTTCCCGAAGTTTATCCAAAGCCTGTTTATAAGTTTCTGTTGCCGCTAATTCATCTTTCAGCAATTTGTCGATAGTTTCAATGTTATGCATAACAAAACTCCCATGTGATTATTTCTTGATTACGTGCAATAGCATCATCAAGCTTAAACTGAGGCTTCCCCAGTCGAGGAAATATCCTCTGCATGGGCATTTTTAAAAATTTCTTTTACCTTATCACGCTCTTCGCTGCTATCCGTATGTACAGAAATCAAGGCACTTCCTCCCTTGATTTTTCCTTCGTAGCGTTTGGCTTCATACTCAGGAATACCCAGCCCAATTAAGGCTCCAGCCAAACCTCCAGTGGCAGCGCCTACTGCCGCACCACTCAATGCACCCATAATGGGCCCTGCGGCAATTAACGGACCGACGCCTGGAATAGCCAGAGCGCCGATCCCGGCTAACAACCCGAGCACAGCGCCAGTGCCTAAACCCACGGTCCCACCGATAGCGGCGCCTTCCGGCGCTTTGGTGTGCTTCTCATGAGCAAAATCCTTGGTCGTGGATTTGTCGGGAAACAGCACGGATATATCATTAATTGAAAAACCTGCTGTCTTCAGGTTATTAACAATGATCTCTGTTTGTTCGAGATTTTGAGCGATACAAAAAACTGCTTTAGTCATGTCATTCTCCTGGGCCTTTAAGGCGCTTTATTTTCAAGCTGATTATCTACTCGCACTACACCATGCGTTTTCTTGGCGATTTCTTGCAGCTTCATGCTTTCTTCTCCACTTGCAACGGGTCCTCGCAAAGTCACCACACCATTACGGGTGATGATTTTTGCATTCTGCGCATCGACTGATAGCGATTTATCTCTAACCACTGCTTGACGTATCTTAGCCGTGATTTTGATATCCTTTTTGGTTTCCTTTTGGTCTTCCGGGGTTAAGGTAGTGTTGTCCTTGTCGCGAACATTACGCTCGGTATTTTCCAATTCCGAGTTAGCCGCCAAATGGAATGCGGTATTCTGTTCGGCTCGGACTGGACCGGTCATCATTATTAGACTGCCCGTTAAAGTGAAAATAACTAGCAATAATCGTGTAGACATAGTGTTCTCCTTGATAGTAAGAGTTTATTTATTAACATAATTGAACGGCATCCATACCGAACAGAAGTTGATGGTCGTTTATTGCGTGGCTTTCAGATGTATGTCGGCTCTTTCGGCAGATTGCTTCGCAAAGTCGACATGCTTTAGCTTGCCGTGATCAATAGCCTCATTTAGGCACCCGCGATGCAGGCATTCAGGTGTTCGACGGCAGGTTTAGCATGAGCCTTCGCGTGTTTGAGCACTTCTGACGGGTGTTTTCCTCCTGCATAGGCTCGTTTTATTTGTCTTGCTTAATATCTTTCTTAAGATCACCAAAGCCAGCCCTGACTTTACCAACGTTTTTTTGGATATTTCCTTCCAGCTCCATCTCATCGTCGTCCAATATCTTGCCAGTGACTTCCTTAACTTTCTTCGACTCGGCCTTTTATTTGGTCTTTGTTCATGAGTGTCTCCTGATAATTATGTAGCCATGCCCAGATAGCCATATTTAAAGCGCGGGATGATGCTCCCCATCGCTCGCTTAAAATGGTACTGATAAAACTGAAGGAAGTCGGTACGGTAGCGAACAGAGACGGATTGGGGCTGTACGACCTTACTCTCTGACATGCGGCTGGGACTACGACTCGCGTGACTTGGAGTGGGTTGCACGTAGGAAGGGGTGTTGTAACGGACTGCTATCCTGATTACACTACAGCATCATCAGGGTTTCTGCGCTTACCTGTGCATTCGTTTGAGTGCGATGATGAGCACGCGCCGACATCAAGGCCTGATTAGGACTACGACAACGCTGCTGTCAAATTAACCGTCACTGTCCAACTGCTGATGCCTTGCGCTTCATGTCTTTGTTGAGTCGTTGCAGCCGTTTAATCATTTCTTTTTTTATTTGCTCGCGGCCTATCGAATGTTTCAATCCACTGCCCATGCCCGCTACCTGATCGGTAGAGCTGCAGGTCGAATAAAACACCAGTGTGCCATCTTTATATGGCAAGCCGCCTGCAACCACATGGCTGGAATTATAGGAGTGCCCGACATAAAACTGTCGGGAAATAAAAATTCCGCCCGTCTCGCCCGCGACCATAACGCGGTGATTGAGTATGGCCGTAGGCCGATCTTCAACCATGCGATTCAGCCAGAGGAACTGTTCGGTGGAATTTGGCGGTAATGGGGTTGGATAATTTAGCCAGGCTTGTTGCAGCTCTGGAAAGTAGTGTGCCCAAGCTTTGCTGATGGTGGCATCGGTGCGCAGTTCCATTGCAGGGTCGGCGGTTTTACCATTTTCGCGGCTGTAAGGTGCAATCCCGGACAAACCGCTTTTCCGGTAAGCCAGCAAGCGTTGCAACAGAATTTCCCTATATTTTTGGTTAGCGGCTTTTAACAATGTTTTGTCGTCGGCATCTTCCAGAGTGGCTTGCAGGCTTTTCAAACTGTCTATTTCAGGTTTTGACAGGTTGAATTTATCGCCCGGCTCAGCTTCCAGAAACGCTTTGGCTTCGTCGAGCTGCTTATCGTTAAAGGCGAATTTCTTGAAGCTGTTGATGTCGGCATTATTGGCAAGCGGAGCGGAGGCGATGAGGTCGCTTTCGGTAGCCGTAAGATTGCCTCGTTTAATGTAATCAATGATTTTAGGTAAGGCTACCGGGAGTATCATAGCCATACCAATAGCTAACTCTTCCTGGCTGGTTTCACTGACTTCGTAACCGACAATTTTTCCGTGTTCAAGCTGGGTGATTTGCTCAGCGCCGATACCGAAGTTTTGTAGGGCTTGTTGTGGGGTGGGCACTTCCTGAGCGAAAACAGGCAGATAGCATAACGAGCCAGTCAGCAGCATAACCGGAATTGACAGTTTATTAAATAGCATAAAGACTCCTGTGCGTTGCTGAGTGTTAGGATTTAAGAACGGTATTTTTCTTGATTTAAAAAGCTAGATTCTTCCTGAAAAGATCAGGATCGTAAGATAATCAACAACAGCCCAAGTCCACAAGTGAACATCTAATTTAGTGGCAAGACCGGACTTAGTCTGTTCGCTATCGTACATAAGGTGGCTGCCGGCAATGGGGATTCCAAGTATTCGTTGTACCGGACGGGTTCATTTTAGAAGGCAGCCGGTCTAGGCTTACCAGCAGCCAACGACAGAGCTGCTGATCCACGGAATGATGTCGATTACAAACTGCTAGCTGTGCCATCTGGGTTGGGTATAACGCAGCAATAAACAGTGTAATCCCCCGGAGCGACGTCCCTTAGAACGATCGAATTCTTGCATAAGTAGATGCGTTCGCAGCCTATAGGCGTAGCCCGCGCTCCGCACGACGGCCCGATCAGGCATGGTTCCTCCGCCCATGAAGATTGAGATACCGATGATGCCATCGTTGCCGACTACGGCGATTTCGGCCGATGCGCCATTCTTTGTGACGTAAAGCTTGGACACAATGCAAGTCGTAGGAAAATAGACATAATGTAACTCGTCACCGGATTCGTAAAGGATTTTACCGAGTGGCATCTGGACCAATTCCAGATGCGGAGAAATGCGCTCGAATTCCTCTGCGGGCAGGGCGGCGAGAAGATGGTTTTACCAAGAGTTAAATGGGGCAAACATAAGTAACATCCCTCTGTTAATCAAGATCGAACAGCTCTAAAAAATCAGTTTGTGTTGTGCAAGTGTTTGTAAGATATAGGGTTCAATTGCTCCAATCAATAAGTGCTGCTACCTATCAGGTGACTACGCTATTGAGCTGCATGTCTTGTCATACCTGGATGGTAAGTGCGACCACCACCGCTTTTCTCGTTTATTTGCTTTTGTTTTTGAGGGTATTCAGCGAATTTTCATTGCAATTCGATGTATACTTTCCGATCCTAGTATCTAATATCAGGACCTTAAATGAGATTTCGATTCAGTATTTATACGTTCAATAGGGAAGGGTGTATGTCTTATTTTAAAAGTTTTTTTCTTTTGTTTTTCTCTTTGATTTTTTCGCAGAATTCGTTTTCCGCATCTAAATACACTGTTATTCCTCACGGTCATTCCCTCTCGGATTCAGCACCGAGTGTATCTATTCAAGCTGACGCGTTGGGGCATTATACAGGCACGCTTTTAATTAATAATGTCAGGATGCCATTTTTGATCGACACGGGCGCTACACAGGTAGTTATCCCTAGAAATTTATCTTATTCCGCCAGGTTGCCTTTAGGCAAGGCTTTCCAGTCAAGCACGGCTAATGGATTATCGCTTAGCCGTGCAACACATATAGACAGTTTAAAAATTGGTAATATTGAGCTAAAGGGACTTGAGGCTTTTACCAGTGAGCATCTTGATCACGTTCTTTTTGGTATGAACGCATTAAGGTATTTTCGCATGACTCAAGATGGCGGTATTATGACGTTAACGCTTTCTTCTGATTCGCTCTCCAAAGCAACAACTATTTCTTCGGTACCAACTCCTTTGCCGCATTATAAAAAAACATGGTCAAAAACCGTTACGTGTGATGAAAACGATAAAAATTGTAAAACGAGCTATCGATAATAGTTTTGCCTTTTTTAAGAAGGGCAAAAACTATACCGCCTATTATTTGGCATTCATTCAATTTAACATAATATACAGACTCGGTAGGCGAATGTTGCGAAGTCAGAAAAAGCGCCAGCGCTTGAATTTGTTAGCATCAGGGCACTGGCAAGGGTAACGCTTGCTGCGATTCCCATGTGTTTTGAGATATTTTCCCAGCTCTTCTTAACTTCGCCCTCGCTTCGTGCGATTGCGGCGGCAATCAAAACCTCGTCTCTGCTTATTTCTAAAGCATCAGCAATTTTTATTGCTGTTTCATCTCCAAGCTGACCGCGTTTTCTGACTTGCGAGATCCTTTCTCTTGCGATATTTAGTGCGTTCGCTGCTTTGTTATCGCTTCCAAATTTCTCTTTTAGATCATCAAGATAGTCAATTATAGTTTTCATTTTACTTTCTCCACGTAGCAAGTTGCTACATTATGCCTTGACACTGTCGGTTTGTAACTCGTATTATCTTGCCACATGTAGCATGTTGCTACTATATAACCATAGAGGCAAGCCTATGCAAACACAATCCGCAAAAACACCTACACCGCGTGAATCGGTCACGATTACGCTTACAACTCGTGAATTCGCCTTTATACAAGGCATGATTTACGCTCGCTCTTTCTTGAATCATCAAGAATCTGACGATTTTAAGGTTTGCGAAGTAAATAACATTAACTTTGTTGATCGGCTTAAGAAAAAGCTTGATTACTTTCAACCGAATATCGGGGACGCTTGCGCCACTCCTGCCCATATCCCCGAAGCTCCGGGGCAGGGTGGCACCTATTTACAACCCTGTTCAGTTTGCGGCGTTATGTCCTGTCCGGGTTGCGGCTATTTGTTTGCGGGTGATCCAGATCCTTTTGTGTGTGATTGTTTATCACCCTTTTGCCCAAATTGTTTTCCTGATGCTCAGTCGTCCGAAGCTGTGGGGCAGGGTGGCAATCAATGAATCCCTATTTAGGTGCTTGTGTTGGCGCTCTTTTCGTTTTTTTCGTTTGGTGTGCTTACGATACTGGTTACGGGAGCGCAATTCGTCTTTGTTCTTCGCATCCGTCCGAATGTTCCGTTTTGTTTGGTAAGGGTGGCAACCAATGAACCAATTAAGCGCCGCCGACATGGAACAGCTGATTCGGTTAATTGATTTCCTTCTTATTTCCGTCGGTCTTTCCGCTTTGATTTTAGGCGCTTTCGTTGGCTGGTATTTTCGCGGCCAGTATGATTTTAATCAATGGCTAAAGCGTGGTATCTGGTGCGACGACTGTGCGCCCGAAGTTGAGCGCATACCGGGGCAGGGGGTCGATAAATGAATGCTATAAACCGCGAATTGTTTAACTCGGCCTGTTTTCTTGTTTCATGCGCTATAACAATTGAGTTTGGCTTAAGGTTTGGTTTCTAATGGAAAAGCCTTTGCATCCATCAGAGTTAGGCATTATTGATATATCGCTAGATGATCTTTACGCGTATGCCGATTTAATGGAAGAGTTTAATAGCTCAAAGGTTTTTATTCCTGTCGCTTATGTCAGCGCTATTCCTGTTTGTCCTCCTGCCAATTATCCAGAGCCTTTGCCATCGCAAAACATGGGGCTTTCTTTGGCTCAGTTACCGCAGCCTGTTCCCGGTCGTCAATGCCCACCTGCGCAACCGCCTTTATGGTCTAAAAAACGTGCAAGCAGCTGCTCAAAAAAAACAGGATGATTATGAAGCAATCGCCTCAACATTTGCCGACCGGCATTATATTCGGGCAATGGAGTTTTGCCGCACATGCAACGGCAGCGGCTGTAATGCTTGCAGCGGTCATGGTTGGCGGCACACATCCGTTTCAATCGCTTTCGGTCGGGGTTTAAATTCCATGATTACCGATAGCAACCCTTACAAAAAAGAAACCGCATTTAATGAAATGATGGCGTGGGGCAGGGGGTACAAAATAACGCAACTTGCCGAGGGCGCAAGAGTCGCCGCGTTGATTCGTCAAGCTATCAAGGCGGGACAATGAGCACAGTTCAATCAATACGTGACGACCTAAACGCTAGATCAAGCGCCCGGCCTATGACCAAGGCCAAAGCCAAAAAACTCGCCATTAAGCATTTATTGGCAATCGAAGAACGATATATTTTTAGTAAAACCTTGGTTTATTTTTACCTGCAATGTCAGGGCATAGAGCCGCCGAAAGCATCAAATGACGACTCTTTTTTTCTGCGTGTACTGTGTGTTGATTGGTGGATTCGTAAGCTTTTGCGAAAGGACGCGCGTGACAGGGAAGCCACGTCGATACTTGCCGGAAACGTTGCCAAGGGTCGGCAAATATATTGTTCGGATGCCACTGTTATCAATGTGCAAGAACGTTGGGCAAATACCCTGCAAGGCATGGAGCAAAAACTGTGCGTTTCCGACGCTGGCGACGAACTCGATATGTTAGACATATTAAAGAGCAGTTTGGCAAATCCTGAAAACCGCCGCGCTGAATTAATGGTGCGTATGTCAGGCTTTGAGCAGTACGCCGACAGCAAGGACCATATCGGCATGTTTTACACCATTACCTGCCCGTCTAAGTTTCACCGGTTCATGGGTAAGAGTCTGCAAAAAAACACCAAATACAACGGCGCAACGCCCAAGGATGCCCAAAAATATCTGGTCGGTGTCTGGTCAAGAATTCGGGCCGAGCTTGATAGCTGGGGCGCGAAGCCCTACGGATTCCGCGTGGCCGAACCGCACCATGACGGAACACCGCATTGGCATATTCTTTTATTTATGCCGCGTGATTATGAATACCTGATTACCGAAACCATTCAAGAGTACGCCTGTAAGGAGGATTCGTACGAACTCGCATCGCCCGGCGCAATGGACGCGCGTTTCAATGCCAAGCGCATTCTGAAAGAAATCATAACCAAGGACGGTGTTAAGAAAGTGTCGGCAACTGGCTATATCGCCAAATACATCGCCAAAAACATCGGTTTTGATATTGGCATGGATAGCGAGGACGCAACCCAGTCAACCGATAAAGTCAGTGATCGGGTCCGGGCGTGGGCTTCAACGTGGGGCATCCGTCAGTTTCAACAACTGGGCGGTGCGTCCGTGTCAGTCTGGCGAGAATTGCGGCGCCTTAAAGATAAAGAGATTGAACATGACGTAATCCGCGAGGCTCGCGACTGCTGCATTAATAACGATTGGGCGGGTTTTCTGGTTGTTATGGGTGGCACTGAGATAAAGCGCGTAGAGCGTGAATTACAGCTGTTAAAGAAGAACGAATTTAACGAAGAAACCGGCGAGATGAAATTAAATCGCTATCAAGAGATCGTCTGGAAAATTGTTGGTATTACAGCCGATGTTTTCGACGTGGTCACGCATCTTAAAAAGTGGACCATTATCCAAAAACCCCAAGACATTAAGGCGAGCGGGGGAAGGGCGCGTAGCGCCTCCCCGCCGCTTTAGCGGCCTTGGAGTTCTATAAATAACTGTAGCAAATTTTAACAATGAAAGGGGATTAACAACATGCAATTTTCAAAAGGTAAATTTTTAGAAATTAAAGAAGATCAGCAACAAGTCTATAAAGACGGTAAGCCGGTCGAAGGTGAATTTAAAAAACGGATTCGGGTTTTATTCATGCCGTCTAAGCCGGATTCCATGTGGTTGAACGTGACTGATGCACCTATCGATGTTATTCAAGCGTCGGCGGCGTTGGTTGGTGTCGATCAGGATGTCATGTTTCCATCCCGTATAGGCGTATTTAACGACGTTCCGTTTCTGTCATTGGCTACTGGCGCAACAATTGATGATTTTTCAATTTCTCAAAAATTGCCGCCGCTCCGCCAAAAAGAACCGGCTAAGGCTTAGGGCTTAGGTCAATGTTCAACAATCAATCGTCTGAACTTCGCCGCATAGCTCGCAAAGCTCGGCGGTTTTCGACGCGTAATAAACAGAACAAACCGGCAAAATTTAGTGTCTGCACATCAGATCATGCCGGAACCGTTCTTTATCCGAATTTAGGGACTGTTCTCTAAATAGTTAGCATCACATGAGGGATTCTAATGATTTGCGTTAAAACTGCACTTTTGACTGCTGGTACTTCCAGCAGCGCTCTTAAACAGGATGGCGTTATTATGAATGTCTATGCATTTGTACCCGACGTTATGCAGACAAATTGCGTTAACTACGTGGTTTTAAGTGCGGGTGAATACTATCCGTTTGATTTTTCGCATATTGATCCATTAGTAATGTCTGAAGCGGTTGGTGCTGGCTTTATTTTGTCGTACGGCTTAGTCGCGCTTGCGTGGGGCGGTCGTTTTATTATCTATTCCATTATGGGAAAAAAACTATGAACAAATCTTTAAAAAGAATTTTACTTACCGCTGTCGGCGCTTCTGCTGCTTTGATGGGTACATCGGCTCATGCTTTGGGGTTGGCTGATCTGACCGCAACGGTTGATTTAAGCGCAATTTCTACCGCCATGACAGTCGTATTTTCCGGAATGATTACCGTCGGGATTTTCATGAAAGGCGGCCAGATCATTTCTAAAAAATTGGGCTGGGGTTAATCGGTCTTTTAGTTAGTTTAAAAAGCTCGGTGTAAAAACCGGGCTTTTTTTCGTTTAGGGGGAATTATGGAACACCTGTACTATTACGCGGCTTTTTTGGTCGGTCTTTATCTGCCTTTTTACATCATGCGTTAATTATGGCTAGATTAATTTTTGTCGCTCTGTCGGGTCTTTTGTTTTCGTCATCGGTTTTCGCCGATACGTATCCTGCGGTGGTAACGTCAACCAATTATACATATAGCGGGACCACTTTTATTTCGTTGTCTGAGTGTTCCGCCGCTATGTCTGACGCTTATACAACGCGTACCTGTTTTCAGGATACGTCAACAACCGGCCATATATCGTGTATTTTGAAATCTAATGGCAATGACTGCGGTTTTACTCAAATTTTGGCGGTTTTGCAAACTTATAGCTGTCCTTATGGCGGGACTGTTTCGGGTGATAGCTGTATAAATGTGGAACCTTGTACGGCTCCAAATGTACGTAATGCAACAACCGGTATGTGTGGTCCTCCGCCTGTTGTTTGTTCTGCCACTGAATATGATAATGGCGGTGTTTGTGCGCCAATTCCAGATTGCAATGCCAGTTCTGAGACAGGTGGCAATTTTTTCAACAAAACTACGAAACAATGTGAAATGGTATCTTCGCCTACTATTTGCATTAGTGACGTTAATAAGAAATATTGCCCTCCCATAGATGATTGCAAACCCGCTTCTTATATTTGCTCAAATGACCTTCAAACCGTTACTGATGCTAACGCGCAACGGTCCATGGAAATTCTTGCCACTAAAGCGTTGGCCGATGCCAAAAAAACTCAAGCTGACCAATTGGCTTCCGCTGCCGCCGATGCCGCCGCCGTTAAGGCCGGTTCTGTCGATACGGCGAAAGCTGCTAGGGATGCCGCTTCTGCTGCACTTGCTGCCGCTAAAGCATCTGGTGACCAAGCGGCAATAGCGGGCGCTGTTAAGGCATTTGCAAAAGCTAACGATGATGTAATAGACGCATTGGCTCGCGCGTCCAATTCTGCCGCCGCAAAACAAAAAGCGACCGATATTGGTGTTCAGATCGGTACTGAGGATGGTGCAATACCTGCGTCAAATCCGGGTAATGCCGACGCTCATAATCGCAATATTGATGGTTTATTGCCCGGTCTTTCTCGCGCTGTAGATGATGCTGTGTCGGGTGATGGTAGTGGAACGGGGCGGGGTTCTGGTGTCGGAACGAGTACCAGTAGTCCATCGAACGACACATCGGGTCTGGCGACTGATGCAACTGCAAAAGGTATTGAAGCACATACCAAAGGCATTGAAGCTAATACCAAGGGGATATTGGATAAACTCAATGCCCCTGATTCTTTCAGCTCTGGGGGCAATGTTCACGGCAATGGTAAATCAGACGGTAAAACCGCTATATCTTCCGTGCTTTGTAATGGCAATTGTGGATTATCTCCTAGTTGCACATCCGGCACCTGTTCACCGTCTGAGCGTATTGATCGGCTTAAGGGGTTATATTCCTTGAATGTATCGGCCAGTGGCGAATGTCCACCCATTGAAATGGATTTATCTGGTGTGGGTTTGGGCAGTCATTCGGTCAGCGGTCATTGTTTGCTCATGGAGTCGGTACGGTCATCGGTCACTGTGATTATGACAATTGTCATGGCAATCGGTTTTATTTTCATCTTAATGAGCGCGTAAAACATGGGCATCGGTCAAAAAATATCAGATTTTTTTACTTCTTTGGTGGATTGGATTAAATACTCGTTGGAGTATTTAACCGGTCTTGTTTCCGGTGTGATGGATGCAGTTGTTTATTACGTCAAGTTGTCATTTTATGCGTTAGCCAATGGGCTTTTTGATGCGTTGCAATCCCTGCTTGATGGTTCCGGATTGTCCGCTAAAATCGCTTTTTTGCAGACGGCGTTTAGTGGTCCGTTGGGATATTTTGCCGATTTTTTCCTGATTCCTCAGTCGTTGGCGGCCTTGGGTAGTGCGTACTTGATTCGTTTCCTTATTCGTAGACTGCCGGTGATTGGCTAATGGCTGGCATAGTCGGCTTGGCCGGACAGCCAAGATCAGGAAAAAGCTACTCCAGCATTGAGCTGTTTGTATCGCCTTGCTTGAAAGAGGGACGGCACATCGTTACTAATTTGCCGTTGAAAATGGACGTGATATTGCAAGATTTCCCGGATGCCAGGGTGACGTTTATTGACGACTTGGTAAAGCACGATTGGGACAGTGTAGGTAACGGGGTCATGTTGATAATAGATGAGGTGTGGCGGTTGTGGCCGCAGGGTCAGAAAATGACCGCAATTCCTTATTCGCAGCTTGCGTTACTTAAAGAGCATGGGCATAGATCGGACGATACAGGTCGTTCAATGGACATTGTTTTAATCACTCAGGATATGGCCGATCTATGCGCTCCGGTTCGTGCCTTGATTGAAACCACAATCATTACCGCAAAGCATCTGGATTTGGGTAGGGAAGATAGTTTTATCCGTTACACCTGCAGAAAAGCGGCAAGTTTGGGCAAAGACAACACTCCTCCAAAAAATCAGCTGGTATCGTCTGAAAATGGTAGGTATAGCGAAAGCGTCTATCGCTATTACAAGACGCACATGCACAGTCAGGGCAATGCAGCGCCGAATGAAAAGCGCGTCGTAAGCTCAAGCTTCTTCAATAGCTGGAAATTTAAGGCCGGTTTGGCTGTCATGGCGCTGTGTCTGGTTGGCATGGTCTGGGGTGTATCGGCAACTCAAGAAAAAGTTCAGAAAATGAACGATAAGGCAAAACCCGCCAAGGCCGCAACGACCGTTTCAGCGACTCAGATTCAAGGCGCAGTTGTTCCGGTCAATGTGCCATCAGTACCGGCCAAACCGGCTTATTCGACCGAATGGCGCATTGCTGGCAAGATAACCGGTGTTGCGGGCAAATATTTAGGTAAGGTGCCGATGGTTATATTAATGACGCAATCAGGCAATACGCGGTTGATTAGCGCTAAGAAATGTAAGCGGGAGGATTATGAGGATTATTGCGAGATCGAGGGCGAGATCGTGACTCGGTTTACTGGACACAAAGGCGGTT
This sequence comes from Methylobacter tundripaludum SV96, assembly GCF_000190755.2. GTDB lineage: Bacteria > Pseudomonadota > Gammaproteobacteria > Methylococcales > Methylomonadaceae > Methylobacter_A > Methylobacter_A tundripaludum. Next base: position 1,534,842 of record NZ_JH109153.1, read on the forward strand.
ACATCAAAGACGATTCTTTACCGGCTCAGGTGGCTTCTAATTAGCTGTAATAATGTAGCAGGATAATATTGTTCTGTTTGTGTTCTACGTGAAACAAAGTTAAAACAATGCGTTGACATAGTTTAAACTATGTGAGACAATAGACTCACTTTAACAAGAACAGGAAATAACGGCCATGACTGCAAACGAACTAAAAAAATTGATTGAATTTGACGGCATTGAGTTGATTACATTCCTTGCCGGATTCAAGGCCGTTGAAGATGAGAAGCCCGTATGGGAAGTATTCGCCTATGGTGCAGGGGTTAATGACGTTCTTAAGAACTCAAGCCGTGAGGGTGCAAACAAGGTTTATACAAGCCTTGATCGAGCATATACAGCAATGAAGAAACTCGGCTATAAGGGCAAGTTTGAGATTGATGCTTAACGCTACGTTCCAATGAATGCGGCTTCGGGCTTTCTGGGGCCGGATATGTTACCGACCAGGTGATTGTTTCGGTTGACAAGTAACACTTTAGCCGTTACTATCCGGATATTATTTAACGCAGTAGAGTAACGTTATGTTGGTTCTTTCATTATTTCCCGGTATTGGTCTATTGGATCGTGGTTTTGAAGATGCCGGTTTTTGCGTTGTCCGTGGACCTGATTTAATTTTCGGCGGCGACATTAGGAAATTTACGGTCATGCCGGGCAAATTTGACGGCGTTATAGGCGGTCCGCCCTGTCAGGATTTTTCAAAGGCGAGGAGGGCGGAACCAACCGGAAACGGCCTTGAAATGCTTAAGCAATTCAAGCGAATTGTTTTAGAAGCGTCGCCCGTCTGGTGGCTTGCAGAAAATGTTCCCGGCGTTCCTGATATACGTATCGACGGTTATTCATGGCAGCGGCTTGACCTGAATTCGGCCGATTTTGGGTCTAAACAGCGGCGTTTACGTCATGTTCAATTTGGTACGCGGGATGGTACGCAGCTGATGATTGAGCGATTAGGTGGCGGAAATGGAAAAGAACCGACAGTGACGGCCAATGATTCAAGGCCAATTTCAGAACTCGCAAGCCTTCAAGGTTTGCCGGTAGGTTTTGACATTCCAGCATTTACGCGGTCCGGTCTTGCCAGCGCCATAGGAAATGGAGTTCCGTACCCGATTGCGCGCGCTTTGGCCGAGTCCGTAAAATGCCGACGTGATTGGGGGCGTTTATGTGCGTGTGATTGTGGCCGTAGGGTAACAGGTCGGCAATTGACCGCTACAGGTGCCTGCAGAAAGCGCATTTTTGATCGTAATCGTTACTCGCCGGCCGGTTGTTAACCTGGTTCAGTAACGGACATGTTACCGACCAGGCGAATGTTTTGGACATCGAGTAACGGAATTTACCCAACCCCGTTACTATTAACCCCGCTTTTGTTTTAGCCCGCACCATTACTTTGCCGCTTCAATAGTCTTTATTAGGTAAAACAAAACCCGTTGATATGGCTTGTGATCTTGGTGATTCGAAGGTAGACAGGTAGGCAACGCCCGACCGGTATTTCACGTAAGCCGGTTTAATGTACTTTGTCGGTTCGCTGCCTTGCTCATTGCACACGCAAAATGTATATGAATTAGCGCAAAATGAGCAAGGGCGTGGTGATCGGCTTCGCCCCATTCGTACCGTTAACCGCTTTTGATTTATGACCGACAATAGGACGGGGTCACGGAGTCGCTAGCTAATCGGCTTAGTGACATTTTTGAATAAAGGTTATAGGATACTAACGATAAAGATCATTCTAAACATTTTCGTAGCTGAGGGCTTATGGGAAGATATAACGAGCAAAAATCCGCCAAACAAGTATCAATATGGAAGATTATTTTCGGTGTGGCTTTTGGGATAGTTTTGGCCGGGATGCTTACAACGTTTGGCTTTATATTCTTTACGGGGGCAGCAATATGGGGTTTTAATGAAACTATTAAAAATCAGAGTGCGCAGGCTAATCAATTTAATAATTTACGTGCTCTTGCTACCGTACCAATTTCTACGGCACCACCACAACAAAATAATCAATTAGAAGGCGTTGTTCCGGGTCACCAAGAAAGTATTATTCCTTTGCCTTTATTTCAGATTCCAAAAACTAGGGAAATGTTAATAAAGGAAAAAAGCCAGCATGCATATATGGAAGTTAGAAAGGAATTGAATGATTTTAAGTCCCAATATAAAAAACCTGATGAATGCTATAACATGAAAGACAACGCAACGCGGATGCATTGCGCTAATGCTTTTATAAAGGCACGGGAAGCTTATGAAGCTTTAAATAAATAACCAGCTATTTTTATTAAGCCTTTCCAGGTGTATAGCTTGTGTATTTCATTTTCCAGTTGTCCAATGCGTTCAGCCTCACGCCGAGCATTTAACAGGTTTTCAGGCTTCCAAATCATTCTCTTGTGCATCAGCGAGCCGCGACTAAAGCACCATCCATCCCATCCCGGCGAATTGATTCGTTTAGAGTCCCATAATAGGATATAGCGCTCCATGACAGCCGGAGCGCCTTCCTTGTCCATTCGTGCTATTTCGGCAATATCAACGCCCAGTAATTCAGCGGCCGCTTTGTTGTTGGGTATTATTTTATTGCGCGTGTGGTAAAAGCTCGTTTTTTTCAATGCCATTTTTCCGAACAACCTAGTCAGGATTTAAGGCATTTAACAGGTAAGCTGATAAATGCTTTCGGTTGGTGGTTCATTCGTCCGTTGGTTTTATTGGTTTTGCTGCCTTTCTACACCTCACAGGTTTTACAGATTTTTCGTTCTATGGGTGAAGAAAAGGAACAAAAAATCGGGTATTCGTAAAAACGTGTTGAAAACGCACCGTTAAAAATTATTGTTCTCGTGTTGAAACACTGTTATTTATATGTCCAATCCTTTAATGCCAATTTTCGACCATTCTTCTGCTAATGCTTCAAGCTTAATCGCTTCATCCCAGTTTTGAAGAGCGTTTATATCGTTTGGATCGGTGCGTTCTAATTCGTCTGCTCTTTTTTCAAGGATTTTGACTGCATTCTTAATTTCTCGACTATCAGTGAAATCTCCGCGCATAGCACACCATTTTGTTTTTGCGATCGCGATGTTTAGTATTACGTAGTCCGTTTCGGCTTCATCGCCTTTATACAACCGTATGAACGCCTCGACCGCATCCAGCGCACCATCTGGTACGCGAATTGTTTTGGTTGGCTCACTTTTTGGTCTACCTGAGTTCTCTCTTTTTCCGCCTCTTGCCATGATCGTATCCTAGCGTATGGTTTTTGTTACTGATTTCATTATAGCATTCTATTTGATTTTAGAAACAAATATCAAAAGTTATTTATTCAACATGGTTTTACGATAATATTATCGGCTTATGCTGATGAATTAGCCGGATTGAATAATTCATCAGTTGAAGCGCCTGTTCATATTGCTAAAAAAACATGGATGAAAACCGTAACATGCGACCAAAACAACGAACATTGCAAAACCAGTTATCGATAATATCTTCGGCCTATTTTTTTATAAATCAACTTTTTAGTAATCTTGATTAACCCGTAAAGGCTGTAAAGTTTATGTATTTCCGCTTCGAGTTGCCCAATTCGTTCAGCTTCTCGACGCGCATTTAACAGGTTTTCAGGCTTCCAAATCATTCTCTTGTGCATCAGTGATCCGCGACTAAAACACCATCCATCCCAGCCGGGCGAGTTGATTCGTTTAGAGTCCCATAACAGAATATAACGCTCCATGACAGCCGGAGCGCCTTCCTTGTCCATTCGTGCTATTTCAGCAATATCAACGCCCAGTAATTCAGCGGCGGCTTTGTTGTTGGGGATTATTTTATTGCGCGTGTGATAAAAGCTCGTTTTTTTCAATGCCATTTTTCTGACTCCGTGCTGTAAGAATCATTGCTAACGCAAGACTTATGCCGCCAATGATTACAGCATCAATTTTACATAATATACATTATGCGAAGTCTTGGTGTAAGCGCAATATAGTAATGTCCTGTTTTAGCAAAGTAGAAATGTCCTCTCCGGTGTAAATTTACAGTTTTTTGTAAATTTACACCATGGATAACGACAGCTATGCAGGACATCATTACTATGAGCAACAAAGAATTACATCGCATAGAAATTCTACAAAAATTGATTGATAAACGGCTATTCGAACATGAAGCTGCCAAGCAATTAGGTTTGAGCGTTCGCCAGATCAGGCGGTTAAGAAAAGCGTATAAAGCTAATGGAGCCATAGGTGTTGTCAGCAAGAAACGCGGTAATCCAAGTAATCACAAGTATCCAGACTCGATTAAAGAATTGGCCATAGCTTATGTCAAACAATACTACGTTGATTTTAAGCCAACTTTTGCCTGTGAAAAATTAAGTGAAAACCATGAGCTAACTATTTCTCGGGAAACGTTACGAAAATGGATGATTGATGCGGAATTATGGATACCCCAAAGTAGTCGGTTAAAACGCGTCCACCAGCCTCGTAATAGACGTGAATGCTTTGGTGAGCTAATACAGATTGACGGCTCGCCACATGACTGGTTTGAAGGCAGAGCGCCTAAATGCACACTTCTTGTTTATATCGATGATGCAACGGGGAAACTCATGGAATGCCAATTTGTAAAATCAGAGTCAACGTTCACTTATTTTGATTCCACTCGCCGATATTTAGAGAAGCATGGCAAGCCCGTTGCGTTTTATAGTGATAAACACTGCGTATTTCGTGTTAATAAAACAGGTGAATTAGGTGGTGATGGTGTCACTCAATTTGGAAGAGCCTTAACCGAATTGAACATTGATATTATTTGCGCCAATACGCCGCAGGCCAAAGGCCGCGTTGAACGTGTCAATAGAACCCTGCAAGATCGTTTGATTAAAGAAATGCGGCTTATGAATATTTCTGGTGCCGAACAAGGAAATCAATTCTTGCCGGAATTTATGGATAAATTTAACAAACAGTTTGGAGTGGAATCAGTTGATTCCAAGAATATGCACCGTGAATTGCTGCCTCATGAAGAATTAAATGAAATTTTTTCATGGCAGGAAAATAGAACTTTGTCTAAAAATCTAACCCTGCAATACGACAAGGCACTCTACCTGATTGAGGATTCAATTGATAACAGAAGCCTGGCCCGGAATAAAGTGACCGTTTATGAATACTTCGATGGCACAATAAAAATCAAATGTGACAATCGCGAGCTCCCCTACCGCATATTCGATAAAATCAAAAAAATCGATCAAGGGGAAATAGTAAGTAATAAGCGATTGGGAGCGGTTCTAAATTTCATCAAAGAAAAACAGGATAAAAATGATGAAAAACGCAGTGCGGGCGCTCCATCAAGACAACACTTGGGCGAAGTGAGCACCACAATAATTAGAAATGGATGAAAACCCCACCTCCTCCTGATCGTGAGTAAAATTGGGTAGTGGAAAAAGAAAACCAATACAGGGGACACTTCTACTTTGCAGCATAGAGGACATTTCTAAATTGCGTTTACACTTGGAATGAGATCAATCCAGGCCGATCTGGATCGGTTCCGGCGGGTTTGGTAACGCTAAGGACAATATGTGCAGTATAAACGCTGGCTGTTTAGCCGCCGACTAAGTAGTAATGCGAAAGTTATTAGGAAGTAAATTTATTGTGTCAAACTGGAAACGATTGCAATAACAGACAAAAATTAGGAGTCCACCTGAAATTCATCGCCAAACTGACCCCGGAAGAGGAAGTAACGTTAACCGAAGCCTATCGTAACCACCCATTATTCCGGGTTAGACAACGGGCACATGCTATCTTATTGAATAATAGAAGGTATGTAATTGCACGGCTGAGCGAATTGTTTGAGTCCCAGCATGAGACTGTCAGCTCATGGTTAGACAAATGGGAAACAGAGGGATTAATAGGGCTTTACGATTGTCCACGAAGCGGTAGGCCTGTGCGCTTCACGGTTGAGGAACAAGCCGTTTTTCTGGGCTATATTGACAAAAACCCACACCAGCCCAAGGCCGCCGCAGCACGATTGCTGGAGGAGACGGGCAAGGAAGCCAGCCTTGACACCTTTAAACGAATTTTAAAAAAAGTGCCTATGCCTGGAAACGTTGTCGGCAATCAGTGAAGGGAAAGCGTAATGAAGCAGATTTCCAACGTGATAAGGCATATCTGAAGGCCTTGAAACAGCAAGAGGATGATGGGGAATTGAAGCTTTACTACTTTGACGAATCCGGATTTAGCACGACACCCTGTGTACCCTATGGATGGCAACGGATTGGCGAGACCCGACAAATACCCTGCTATCGTAGCAAGCGCATGAATGTGTTAGGTTTTTTGAGTCGCAGCAATGATCTGTTTTTCCACAGCTCCGAACAATCGGTGACAACGGATACGGTTGTCAATGCCTTTGATGCGTTTGTCGAAATGCTTCCATGAAGTGGCTACACTAAACCGGACACACAATCTAAAATAATCTGAAAATAGAGAGTGTGTCGAAAATGGATCAAGAAAAACAAAAAGTAAAAATATATAGCGCCGAATTTAGAGAATCCTCGGTGAAGCTGGCGATAGGTTCTGATAAGCCGATTACCCAAACAGCCAGGGATTTAGGAGTCAATGCCAATACGCTCCATACCTGGATCAACAAATATAGCCAGCCGAAGGAGTACAGCAAAACCGTGCGAACCGATGAGCATCTATACGAAGAATTGAAGCGGCTGAAGAAGGAAAACGCCCGATTAATAGAGGAACGTGACCTGTTAAAAAAAGCAGCGGCGTACTTTGCCAAGGAGCAACGGTCGACTGCATGGATGCAGGAGGTAGAGCAACGCAGGAGCAGTTGCCGAGAAGTACGCCTGGGTCAAACAACATGAGAGCGAATTTTCGGTTAAATCGATGTGCCGGTTCATGAGCGTTTCTCGTAGCGCTTACTATGCTTGGCAGGAGCGCCCTCAGACAGCCATTGAAAAAGACGATGCCGAGCTGGTTGAGGTCATAAAGACCCTGTTCCAGAAGAGTCGGAAAAACTACGGTACGCGTCGCCTCAAGGAGGCCTTAATCAACCGGGATCGGCAGGTCAGTCGACGTCGTATCGGCCGGTTAATGGCTGCTGCGGGTTTAGCCTGTAAAACCAAGCGCAAATTCAAAGCGACCACGAATTCCAAGCATAATTTGCCCATTGCCCCCAATCACTTGGATCGGCAATTCACGGTGGCGCAACCGAATCAAACCTATGTCGGCGACATCACCTATATTCATACACTGGAAGGTTGGCTGTATTTGGCTGTCGTGATTGACCTGTACTCGCGGCAAGTGGTCGGCTGGTCAATGGCTGAGCACATGCGGGCCAAACTGGTGAACGATGCGTTATTGATGGCCGTTTGGCAGCGTAAACCCGGTAAAGGCTTGATATGGCATACCGATAGAGGCAGTCAGTACGCCTCTGACAGTCATCGAACGCTATTGCAGGAGCATGGCATTATCCAAAGCATGAGTCGCAAAGGCAACTGCTGGGATAATGCCGTCTCAGAAAGCTTCTTTCATACCTTGAAAACAGAACTGGTTCATCATCAGCGTTATCAAACCAGAGCTGAGGCTAAGCAGGATATATTTGAATATATCGAGGTGTTTTACAACCGTGAGCGACTTCATTCCGCAAATCACTATGTGTCGCCAGTGGACTACGAAATGCAGCTAAAATCTGCTTAACTTTGTGTCCGGAAAAGTGTTGACACATCACCATTCATCGTAGCGGCGTATTCAAAGAAAAGCTGGCGGGCTGGCAACAACGTGGTGTGTGCTTACATTTTCTTCCGCCTTACAGCCCAGAGCTGAACCTGATCGAAATACTCTGGCGTAAAGTTAAGTACGAATGGTTGCCGCTTGATGCCTATCAAAGTTACGGACACTTGAAAAAGTGGGTGTTGGAAATCCTGAGTGACATCGGTAAAAAATTCCAAATAACTTTTGCGTAACTACTTATGTCGTGATGTGATTGTTTACAGCGGTTGATTAAGTGATGAATGCCAATGCCTTAAATACAACGGGTTTGTTAGGCGGTTGAGCAGTACGCTTATAGCCTCAGCGATTACTTTACCCTCTACCTGGGGGTTCGGCGCTTTTGGCGAGTCCGTGTTCAATCCAGAGTAAGGCTAGAGCCATAGAAACCCCATGGTTTTATTTATGAGGTCAAGAACGAAAGATGGATCTCACTGCCGTATCGGCGAATGATATCCTGTTTAGCAGCACGATACGCCTCAACATTACCTTTATGGCCTGACTTTTCTACAGAACGCCGAGCCAACTCATCTGAAATCACATCCATGAAAAGCTCGGCGAGCAGCAGTCTGGCTGCATCACGAAAATGTCCCCGGCCATCCACATAAAGTTGCACTGTCGGCGCACCGGTATTGATGATGATTTTACGTTCCTCAGCGCTATATACCGCTCGGTCCAGCTCGTTATTAAGGTTACGGAACTCATAGCCCACGAACATATCGGCACCATGATCCCGAGGCTGCCCTCTTTTTGCAATATGACTGGAATAGCCATGGCTGTGTCCGGAAGCATGCTCCGCCACAGCAATTTCACACCAGGCCCAATACGTTCCCGTCCGTGCATTGATCTCTCCATGCTCCCCTGTTGTATCGCCCACAATTGTCCATTCGATCCGCTGGGTTTCACCAAGCTCGCGAACCGCTATCGCCGTCGGAGCGGGTTCGATGTGCATGGAATCGGGCAGCACATAGTTGAAGGTTAATACCTCGTCATCCGAAAACTGGCTCGGATCAAGCAGCAAGGCAACGTGGAAGGTATGATTGACCTTGCGATAATAGAAAGGCGTGGTAAAACGCAGCGCCGCCGGAAGTTCTTTCTCAACGAAAGCACCCGCTTCCAGGTCAGAGGCCGGCGGCAGTACGATGCCCAAGTCTTGTATCGCCGCCCGGCTCATGCGTTGAAGCAGGTGCTCGATCATATGACCGGTTCGACCGGACGTTGTAGCGCGTTCCAGATGCTTCAGTTTTTCTTGCTCCGCCAACACATAGGGCGCGATCATTTTACTGACGGCTTGGGAAAAAGCCTCGACAAAGGCATGCTTATGATTCAGGCCCTCCCTTTCGTCGCTAATAATTGCCATGCCTTGGCCTAATTTTTCGAGCAAGGCTGCACAACGCACCGTGCCAAAAAGATACTCCGTCCCCACCTGGTTTTCATAGTCAAACAGCTGACAGTCCAGCACTGCCATGTCAGACAGGATAATCAGCCCATTCGTCCGTTCGTCGCCCTTTAGGGTTAATTCCACATTCTGCGCGCGCTTCAGGGTCAGTGTAAAAGGGTATTCCTGCTGTTGATAGATAAAGCTCCCAGCCTGATCTGGACCCAGCAGTAAAATTGCAGGTAGCTCCTCGTGGAGCACCGGTCCTCGGCGCTCTATTTCTTTCCCATGCTGTAGGTGCAGCAGTTCCACATTTCTTCGCGTCAGCAAATCGCGCAGATAGATATTATTGGCTACCGCCTGCACAACGGAGCGATAGTGGGATATGTTCACATGCGAGTTCTCAATGACGATGGTTACTTGAG
>NZ_JH109154.1 GCF_000190755.2 Methylobacter tundripaludum SV96
ACCCTCGATAAAAGCTCCGGTGCTCGGCGCGGCAAACGGGAGAAATACCATCCGTGCGTAACATCAGTTACCAATCAAAAGTACCCCCTTTTTTGTTTTTATACTGAGCAAGCAAGCTTATCAACTCGCAAAGTGTAACGATTGAAAGAACGCCCGTTGTTTTTCTGTTCTTTGCCGTGAAAAGTCACTGTTACTAAATCTCCCAGCGCGGCGTTATGTTGTTTCAAGCTGTGTATCAAATAACGATTTAGGTCAATACTCACAACCGAGCCGTTATCATCCTGTAAAAGCATGGTTTTCTGTTCGTCATAGAGTGAATTTTTAAAAGTGCCACTGCCTTGAATTACGCCTGTGATTGTTTCGCCTGCCGACGGTTGCCAGTAGGTAACTTTATTTGTTGCTGGTAGGTTTTCAGTCATTTTTTTATCCTGTTTGTTAGTGGGGGCATCTGGGTACAATTGTACTCAGTTCATCTCAATCTTGCTTAATAGCAGTGAGCGCCGCGGGCATGAAAAGGGAGCGGGGGGATAGTCCGTTAAGCACAACATGCTGATTTATTTGTTGTCTTTCGTATCTTTTGCGTCTTTTGTGGATAAACTACGATTTTTAGGTCAATTGGAGTCCGTAATTTATTTAGAAAAAATTGTTGAATTTCTATAAAATCACTCATTACTGCAACAACTTTTCAGATCAAGTCTACATGGACCTAAAATTTCTCGATTTCGAACAACCCATCGCTGAACTAGAAGCGAAAATTGAAGAACTCCGCAATGTGCAGTTTGACAATAACATTAATATTTCCGATGCGCTTAAACAGCTGGAAGAACGAAGCCAGGCGCTGACCGAGTCGATTTTTACCGATCTTTCCGATTGGCAGATTTCCCAGTTATCCCGTCATCCGGGTCGTCCGTATACGCTGGATTATGTGGAACATATTTTTACCGATTTCCATGAGCTGCACGGCGACCGGGCTTATGCCGACGATCCGGCGATTATTTGTGGATTAGCGCGCCTTGAGGGACAGCCGGTTATGGTGATCGGTCATCAAAAGGGACGCGACACCAAGGAAAAAATTTATCGCAATTTCGGCATGCCGCGCCCGGAAGGTTACCGCAAGGCATTGCGCATGATGAAAATGGCGGAGCGATTCAAAATGCCGGTTATTTGCCTGATTGACACACCGGGAGCTTATCCGGGTATCGGCGCGGAAGAACGCGGCCAAAGCGAAGCGATCGCCAGAAACCTGTTTGAAATGGCCAAGCTGAAAACACCGATTATCTGCACTATTATCGGCGAAGGCGGTTCAGGCGGCGCGCTGGCTATCGGCGTCGGCGACCGTTTGATCATGCTGGAATACAGCACCTATTCGGTTATTTCACCGGAAGGCTGTGCATCCATTCTGTGGAAAAGCGCGGATAAATCGCAATTGGCGGCCGAGGCGATGGGTATTACTTCGGATCGTATTCGCGAGCAGGGTTTTCTGGATGAAGTCGTCAGGGAGCCTTTAGGCGGCGGACATAGAAATTTTAAAGTTATTGCCATGAACTTAAAGGACGCGCTGGTTCGTCATATGGATGATTTGATGCGGCAATCTGTTGATGATTTAATGGAAAGGCGCTATCAACGGATTATGGATTTTGGTGTTTTTACCGAAGAAGGCGGGAAGTAGAACGTAGGCGAAAGGTGCAAGGCGAAAGGCGAAAGGTTAAAGATTCGAGTCTCTACGAGGATTTTTGCGGCAGCATTTTCAAGCAACTTGATCTTGGGGGCGAGCGGCAAAGATTTTATATCGCCTACAGCGGCGGCGTGGATTCTCATGTTTTACTGCATTGTTGCGCCTCGATAACTCATCTCAAAGATAAACTTACCGCTGTTTACGTACATCACGGTTTGCAGGCGGAAGCCGAATCCTGGGCCAAGCATTGTGAAAAGACGGCTAAAGACGTGGGTGTTGAATTCTTAACGCTACGGGTTAATGCCAATGCGGCGCCGGGCGAAAGCCCTGAAGAAGCCGCCAGAAACGCCCGGTACGCAGCTTTAAAGTCGTTGATTAAAGCCGATGATGCGTTGCTGCTTGCCCAGCACCGGGAAGATCAGCTGGAAACGGTGTTGCTGCAACTGTTTCGCGGCAGCGGCTTGCGCGGACTTTCTGGAATGTCGGAACGAATGGCTTTCGGGGCGGGTGTGATGCTCAGGCCTTTGTTGAATACGCCCAAACAGGCGATTAGCGATTACGCCCATGCGCATCAATTAAGCTGGGTTGAAGATCCCAGTAATCAGAGCAATGATTATGACCGCAATTTCCTGCGCAATGCGGTTGTACCGCTACTAAAGCAGCGCTGGTCGGCAATCGACAAAACAGTGGCCCGCTCGGCAAAACATTGTGCGGATGCGCAGGTGCTGGTCGATGAAGTCGCAGATGAGCTATTTGGCGCGGTTTTTAATCCGGTAGATAAGACCTTAAGTATCAGTCGGCTATCGGAGCATCACAGCCATCCGCAACAACTTATCGTCAGGCATTGGTTTCGGCATAGAGGGTTAAAAATGCCCGCGCAGGCTAAGGTCGAACGGATTTTAAACGAGGTGGTTGCGGCCGCGGGGCATCGCGACCCGGTATTGTCGGGGCAGGGCTACAGCATTCGCCGTTATCGGGATAAGCTGTATTGCCTGACCAATCTGTCCGGAACGGAACCGCAAGACCGTGTTTGGCCTGTCGGGCAAGCGTCGATAAAAATTACCGATGATCGGACATTGTCTTGCGTGCCGTCTTCAAAGGGAATATCCCGTGAGCGGTGGCAGGATGCCACTGTTGAGGTGAGATTTCGCCGGGGCGGTGAAAAAATCCGCTTGCCGGGGCGTGAAGGTCATCATTCGCTGAAAAACCTGTTTCAGGAAGCAGGTATTCCTCCTTGGGAAAGGGATGCGATGCCTTTTATTTACCTGAATGATACGCTGGCCGCCGTCGGCGACCTCTGGATCAGCGCTGCATTTTACAGTGAAAAAACACAAGATTGCATCAGCTTGTCCCTGCAAAGTTAAGAATTAAACCCAAAAGACAATGACGAAAAGCGCATTGTCGATTAAAATGTAGCGGTTTTACCTAACTTCATCAGAGCTATTAGGATGGGTTGACCAAAGAGGCCCGTCGTTCGCGATTGATGGGCTTCGTACCTCACCCATCCTATGAACTAAAAATCCTACATGACAAAATACATTTTCATTACCGGTGGCGTTGTTTCGTCTCTTGGCAAAGGCATTGCTGCATCTTCACTTGCTGCTATTCTTGAGTCTCGCGGCCTTAAAGTCACCATGACCAAGCTTGATCCTTATATCAATGTTGATCCGGGCACTATGAGCCCTTTTCAGCATGGTGAGGTATTTGTTACTGAAGACGGTACCGAAACCGATCTCGATTTAGGCCATTATGAGCGGTTTCTTAAAACCACGATGGCTAAAAAGAACAGTTTTTCAACGGGACAGGTCTACGAAAGCGTTTTGCGTAAAGAGCGTAAAGGCGAATATTTGGGAGCGACGGTTCAGGTCATTCCGCATATTACCGATGAAATTAAACGCCGTGTTTATGAAAGCGCCGAGGGAGTCGATGTCGCCTTGATTGAAGTCGGCGGCACGGTCGGCGATATTGAGTCGTTGCCTTTTCTCGAAGCTATCAGGCAGATGCGTTTTGAACTGGGTTCCGATCGGTCGCTGTTTATTCATTTGACGCTGGTGCCGTATATTCGTTCCGCCGGTGAAATAAAAACCAAACCGACCCAGCATTCGGTAAAAGAGCTGCGCAGTATCGGCATACAGCCGGATATTTTAATTTGCCGTTCCGAACAGCCGGTGCCGCTCAGTGAGCGTCGTAAAATCGCCTTGTTTACCAATGTCGAAGAAAAAGCGGTTATTACTGCGGTGGATGCCTCTTCAATTTACAAGATTCCTTTGTTACTGCATGATCAAGGACTGGATGAAATTGTCGTTCACAAGTTACGCCTGGATGTACCTCCGGCAGATTTGTCCGAATGGGAAGCTGTTGTTGAAGCGCTGGAGCATTCTGTCAATGAAACGACCATCGCTATTGTCGGTAAATATGTCGATCATTCCGATGCCTATAAATCGCTGAATGAAGCGTTGATTCATGCCGGTATTCGTACCCGCACCAAGGTTAACATCGTCTATATCGATTCGGAAATGATAGAGGATGAAGGCGTTGCCAGACTGAAAGGCATTGATGCTATTTTGGTGCCCGGCGGCTTTGGCGAACGCGGCGTGGAAGGCAAAATTGCCACGGTCAAATATGCGCGGGAAAATAAAATCCCTTATTTGGGTATTTGTCTGGGTATGCAGGTTGCCGTTATTGAATTCGCCCGCGATGCAGCCGGTTTGGAAGGCGCGCACAGCACCGAATTTTTACCCAAATCGCCGCATCCGGTGATCGGCTTGATTACTGAATGGATGTCTGAAGACGGCCAACTGGAAACGCGCAATGAAGAATCCGACTTAGGCGGTTCCATGCGTCTGGGCGGGCAGCAATGCCGGTTACAATCGGATTCGCTGGCTTTCCAGCTTTATCAGAAAGACGTGATCACCGAAAGACATCGCCATCGTTACGAATTTAACAGCCAGTATCTGGAAAAACTGGAACAGGCCGGTATGCGTTTTTCCGGTAAGTCTATTGATGGGCGTTTGGTCGAAGTGATAGAAATACCCGATCATCCGTGGTTTTTGGCTTGTCAGTTTCATCCGGAATTTACCTCAACACCCAGAAAAGGTCATCCCTTGTTTTCAGGTTTTGTAGTCGCGGCTGTTGAACATAAAAAAGGTACAGTGTAATGAAATTATGTGGTTTTGAAGCCGGTTTGGATCAGCCGTTTTTTTTGATAGCCGGTCCTTGTGTTATTGAAAGTGAGCAAATGGCGCTGGACACAGCGGGTTATCTTAAAGAATTAACGACCCAACTAAACATACCCTTTATCTACAAGTCCTCTTTCGATAAAGCCAACCGTTCATCGCACGAAAGTTATCGCGGTCCCGGCGTGGAAGAGGGGCTTAAAATACTGGAAAAAGTAAAGCAACAAATCGGTGTGCCGGTTTTGACTGATGTCCATGAAGATACGCCGCTGGCCGAAGTCGCCTCGGTCGTCGATGTAATGCAAACGCCTGCGTTTTTATGTCGGCAAACCAATTTTATTCAGCAAGTCGCCTCTCAAGGTATTCCCGTCAATATCAAAAAAGGCCAGTTTCTGGCGCCTTGGGATATGGTGCATGTCGCCAACAAAGCCAAGGCAACCGGAAATCAGCAGATTATGGTCTGCGAGCGCGGCGTATCGTTCGGTTATAACAACCTGGTTTCCGATATGCGCTCTTTGGCGGTTATGCGCGACACCGATTGTCCCGTGGTTTTTGACGCGACTCACTCGGTGCAACTGCCCGGCGGACAAGGCACGGTATCAGGCGGACAACGCGAATTTGTACCGGTGTTAGCCAGAGCCGCCGTCGCGGTAGGCATTGCCGGCCTGTTTATGGAAACCCATCCGAATCCTGCGGAAGCGAAAAGTGACGGCCCCAACTCCTGGCCCTTACACAGAATGAAAGAATTACTGGAAGTTTTATTAACTATCGACAGCGCTGTAAAAGCTAGCAGCCTGATCGAAACAACTCTCTAAATAAGGAAAAATAATGGCTGCAATAGTAGATATTCGTGCAAGAGAAATTTTAGATTCACGCGGCAACCCGACTCTGGAAGCGGACGTGATTTTGGCGTCCGGCGTGATCGGCAGCGCTATGGTGCCATCCGGCGCATCGACCGGCGAGCGCGAAGCGATAGAATTGCGTGATAACGATAAAGCCCGTTATTTAGGCAAAGGCGTATTAACGGCTGTTAACAATGTTAATACTGAAATTCGCGCTGCGATTGTCGGTATGGATGTCGCTGACCAAGCCGGCATCGACAAAAAAATGATCGCACTGGACGGCACAGAAAACAAAGGCCGTTTAGGCGCTAACGCTATTTTAGCGGTATCTATGGCGGCGGCTCATGCGGCGGCTAAAGAAGCGGGCGTACCTTTATACCGTCATCTGAACACCAGCGGCAAGTTCGTCATGCCGGTACCGATGATGAACATCATCAACGGCGGCTCACATGCCGATAACAGCGTTGATCTGCAAGAGTTCATGATTTTGCCTGTCGGCGCACCGACTTTCCGTGAAGCGATTCGTTACGGTGCGGAAGTTTTCCATAACCTGAGCAAAGTTTTAAAAGCAAAAGGTCTGGCGACTACAGTGGGTGACGAAGGCGGTTTCGCACCGAACTTGTCTTCTAATGAAGAAGCTATCGAAGTCATTTTGGAAGCGATTGAAAAAGCCGGTTACAAAGCCGGTGTCGATATTTTCTTAGGTATGGACGCAGCCAGCTCTGAATACTACAAAGACGGTCGTTATGAATTATCGGCAGAAGGCAGAAGTTTCAACTCAGTTGAAATGAATGATTTCTTTGTTGAATGGGTCAATAAATATCCGATTATTTCTATCGAAGACGGCCTGGATCAAAACGACTGGACCGGCTGGAAAGATCAAACCGAAAAATTGGGCAGCAAAATCCAATTGGTCGGCGATGACTTGTTCGTAACCAATCCGGCTACTTTAAAAGAAGGCATTGAGAAAGGCATTGCCAACTCAATCCTGATTAAAGTAAACCAAATCGGTACTTTGACCGAAACGTTGGAAGCGATTAATACCGCACACGCGGCAGGCTACACCGCTGTTGTATCGCATCGTTCAGGCGAAACCGAAGACACCACCATTGCCGATTTAGCCGTTGCCACAGGCACAGGACAAATCAAAACCGGTTCCTTGAGCCGTTCTGACCGCGTCGCTAAATACAATCGTTTGATGAAGATTGAAGAAGAATTAGGTGACTTGGCTGTTTACGCAGGTCGTAGCGCGTTTAAAATGTTGTAAAAAGCAGACGAAAGGCGAAGGACGAAAGGTGAAAAACTGTGAACTTTACGTCTTAGCCTTTTGCCCTTAGCCTTTCGCCTCGTCCATGAAAATCATCATTGCAATTATCATCCTGTTAATTATCCATTTCCAATACCGGATATGGGTTGGCGACGGCAGTGTTGCGCAGATCGACGCCTATCAACAGCGCCTTGATGACCTGAAAAAACAGGCAGAGGAAAAAAGAGAGCGCAATGAAGCTCTTTATGCTGAAGTGCTTGATTTACGGAAAGGGCAGGAAGCGATTGAGGAGCGGGCCAGGGACGAATTAGGGATGATTAAGGAAGATGAAACGTTTTTTCATGTGCTTGAGTAATTAGGCGAAGGGCGAAAGGCAAAAGGTGGCGTTTTTCATCTTTTGCCTTTCGCCCTTTGTCTTTAGCCTTTTTTACCAATGATCAATTCAATAAAATTCTGGGCTATCGTCCCCGCTGCCGGTGTCGGCAAACGCATGCAGGCCGACCGGCCTAAACAATATCTGGAACTTGCCGGGAAAACGGTCATAGAACATACCTTGCTACGCTTGTTGCAGGCCGATGTTTTTGCCGCCATCGCCGTTGTGGTTTCCGAAGAAGATCCTTACTGGCCTGATCTGGCCGTATCGCAACATCAAAAAATCATCACCGCTCCAGGCGGCAAAGAACGGGCTGATTCCGTACTGTCCGGGTTAAAAACCATCAGGGAGCAAGCGTCCGATGACGACTGGGTATTGGTGCATGATGCAGCCAGGCCCTGCATTACAGCGGCCGACATTCATTATCTGATCGACTCGCTGGTTGACGATGACGTAGGCGGGATTTTGGCCTTGGCATCGCCCGACACCTTAAAACAGGTTGAAGGTAAGTGCATTACCGGAACGCTGGATAGAAGCCATATCTGGCGGGCATTGACGCCGCAAATGTTCCGTTACGGCATGTTAAAAACCGCACTGGAACAAGCACAAGGCAATCCGGCCATAACCGACGATGCCAGCGCTCTGGAACTACAAGGCTTGCAGCCTAAAATCGTCGAGGGCCGTCCCGACAATATCAAAATCACCCGCCCGGAAGACCTGGCATTAGCGCAATTTTATATGGAGCAACAATGATTAGAGTAGGTCAAGGTTACGATGTACACCGTTTCAAAGACGGCGGAGACGTTATTTTAGGCGGCATAAAAATACCTTATGAACAAGGCCTGGAAGCGCATTCCGACGGCGACGTGGTTTTGCATGCATTGTGCGACGCCATATTGGGCGCGGCGGCTTTGGGGGACATCGGCAAGCATTTTCCCGACACCGATCCCGAATTTAAAGGCGCCGACAGCCGGGTTTTATTGCGCCATGTTTACGGCATCGTGCAGGAAAAAGGCTATCGGTTGGTGAATGCTGATATTACCATCATTGCCCAGGCGCCGCTTATGTCGCCGCACACAGCCGCCATGTGTCGCAATATCGCCGATGATTTGCATGTTGATGTCGATTTCATTAACGTCAAAGCGACCACTACGGAGAAGTTGGGCTTTGAGGGGCGCAAAGAAGGTATTGCCGTACAGGCAATTGTCCTTATCGAAAAATAGGCGCTACTTCTGTTAGGGAAGCGCTGATTAAATCCTTCGACAGGCTCAGGACGAACGGTAAGCTGTTGATTCCGTTCGTGGTGAGCTTGTCGAACCATGAGCGGAATCGATTTGTTCAGCGTTTCCTTAGCTCTCAAAGAGAAAACTTTAAGTAAATAAATCTCCAGTCTGGGAACCGGCGCAAAGGCTTTTTAAGGAAGTTGCCGAGAGCTGGAGTGCAGGCTTCGCCTGCAAGCGCAAGCAAAGCTTGCACTCCGTTGCAATAAGTCGTAACGATGAACATAGGCTTGCACGGAACGGAGACTGCTCAGGCATTCTTACCGGATGACGGAGTCCCGCAAGCGCTTATGTATAAAGATGAGCGCGCTACATGGGGACACAGTATCGGCGCGTGCGCCGCGAGAAATTAAATGGCTACGGCTTAACGGGACGCAGCGCGTCCCAGATGCATTTCCACGCAGCGCGTGGGAACGAGAAGACTTTATGCAAAACATTGAAATCCCCGTCTGGCCTTACGTTTACGGTCAACCTTCCGGCACCGGCAAAATCCGCAGTTTACCCGAAGACTTTATCGTTAAGGAAAACCTGTCCTTCGAACCGTCAGGCGCTGGCGAACATGCTTTCTTGCAGATAGAAAAGAAAGGCGAAAATACTGAATATGTTGCCAGGCAACTGTCCAGGTTTGCCAATGTCAGACAGCGCGATGTCAGTTACGCAGGTCTAAAAGACCGGTACGCGGTTACCACACAATGGTTCAGCGTCTGGTTGCCCGGCAAAGCCGATCCCGACTGGACGCAGTTTGAATCAGACAGCATGAAGGTGTTGCATTCTGTGCGACATGCCAGGAAACTCAAGCGCGGCGTGTTGTCGGGCAACAGTTTTAAGCTGATTATTCGTGACTGGCAGGGTGATCAGGCAAAAACCATTCAGCAGCTGGAACTGATTAAAGCCAACGGCATCGCCAATTATTTCGGCTCGCAACGCTTTGGCAACGAAGGTCAAAATGTCAGCAAGGCTTTGGCAATGTTTGAGGGAGCAAAAGTAGGCCGGGAGCAGCGCAGCATTTATTTGTCGTCGGTCAGGTCTTTTCTGTTCAACCGGATTTTGGCTTATCGGGTAACGCATAATAACTGGAACCAGCCGATTGCAGGTGACACCTATCAATTCGACCTGTCGCACAGCTGTTTTCAGTCGAATCAGCCGGACGATGAAATCATCCGGCGATTGGCGGCCAAAGAAATTCATCCTGCCGGCGTATTGTGGGGTAGGGGAGATGCTGATGTGTCAGCCGATGCGCTGGCTATTGAGCAAGCTGTTATCGATGTACATCAGCAATTGGCTCAGGGCTTGATAGCGAGTGGCGTCGACCGGGACAGACGCGCATTAAGGGTAAATGTGCAGGATTTACAATGGCGGTTTATTGATGACGGGATGTTGGAGCTTTGTTTTACATTACCGGCTGGGAGCTACGCCACATCGGTGTTGCGGGAAATTATCATATAAAAGAACACCACGAAGAAACGAAGAAAAATATAAGCTTCATGCTCTTCGTGGTGATTAACTGCCTTTTACTGAACCGCGCTTACTTTTCTAATTAAAAACGGCCCTAAAACCAACGCATCCAGATCGGCCGCCTGAAAAGCCCGAATAGCCTCGTCGGCAGTCCGAACGATAGGCTCTTCGTGCATATTAAAACTGGTGTTAATGACGCTGGGTACGCCGGTAACATCATAATATTCTTTAATAATATCGTAATAGTCCGGGTTATCTTCTCTGCGTAGCACTTGGGGGCGCGCAGTATTATCGATATGCACGGCGGCGGGAATGTTTCTTTTGGCTATATCGGAAACATTGTAGGTAAGCGTCATAAAACGCGCGGTAATATGATCTTCCTTCCATTCCGGAAAATATTCTTTCGCATGTTCCTGAAGAATAACCGGGGCAAAAGGCATAAATTCGGTGCGGTCGAACTTTTTATTCAACCAGTCATTAATGGTCGGGTCATTACAAGCCGCCATCACGGTGCGGTTACCCAAGGCGCGAGGGCCGTATTCCATTTTGCCGTCTGCACGCGCAATAACTTTGCTGTCAGCCAATAACCTTGCAACGGTTAACGCAAGGTTTTCGGGCTCTTCGTAAGTGATTCCCTGTTTTTCAAGCGCGGCTAACGCAGTGTCGCGGTTAATTTCAGTGCCCAGATAAACCTGCTGATTAAACTGCGGTTCCAAGCCCTGATTTAAGCGTGAATAAACTTCAAATGCGGCGCCGGTTGCCAAACCGCCGTCACCCATATTAGGGTGTACATAAATAGTTTCAATTTCCGGTAATGCCAGAATAAGTTGATTTAATTTTACATTCGAAAATACGCCGCCGGCCAAAGCTAATTTGGTGACCTTTAATTCTTTGACCCGATCTTGTACCCACTTGCAAATCAATTTTTCAGTATAGGCCTGGATTCCGGCTGCTATATCTTCGCGAGACAAATCGGCACACAATTCCCGGACAACCGATTGCCCGAGATTCGCTCCGAATTTTAAAGAAACCCGTACTAATTTAGGATTAAAAAGATCATCCCAATTTTCGCTATTGGTATGTGCAAGTAAACGCGATAACAACGGCTCAGGATTACCGAAAGCGGCCAGACCTAATACTTTGCCTTCATGCCTGTTGGCCTTAAAGCCTAGGTAAATAGTAATCGCAGAGTACAATAAACCTATACTGTTGACCTGATGTAGATGGTCTACATGCTGTAGTTTTCCGTGTTCGCCTATCCAAACAGAGCCCCAGGAAAAATCTCCGACGCCGTCCAGAGTAATCACTCCTACACGCTCATTGCCAAAAGGCGAGGCATAATAAGCAGATGCCGCATGAGCCAAATGATGTTCAACCGTTTGATAAGGCTTTTGCGCCAGAATACCCAAGGGTTGCTTGCGTCGATGCAGTACGCGACGATAACGCTCAAATTGTTTTTTCCAGAAAAAGTTTCTGATTAAAGTATCGGTTTTGCCTGCCTTGGCTATATGCTGATAATAACGGTTAAGGTAAGGGATTTGTTGCCAGCGCGATAAATTAGCTTTGGCAACCATATCAATATCTTCAGCTGTCAACCCCGCAATGGCTAAAGCTTCATCAATTGCAGCATGGGGAAACGAGCCGTCATTTTTAATCCTGGAAATACGTTCCAGCTCAACAGACGCAACCAATTTGCCATCAACTAAAATTGAAGCGGCGGAATTATGATGGCAGCCATCATTAATACCGAGAATAATCATAAAAAACTCCGAAGAAATTGTTCTTAAGGCGGAAGCTGTAGCAGGGTAGCAATTAAATTACTATCCGCCGGGATGGATATGTCGGGCGAGGGACTTTATCAACAACAAACATTTTAGCATATTTAAGTGCGGAAACTCTTCAAACAAGTAATTTGCTGTCCGCCCTTTGATCCGCCTCATAATTTCACTCGGCGCTAAATTCGGTGGAGCACTCACCAAAATATGTACATGATCTTTACTCACCGCACCTCGGATAATCCGAATTTCAAACGATTCACATGTCTGCCTAACCAATTTTCTAACCCGTTCCGCAATCTCACCTCTCAAAACTTTGTAGCGATATTTGGTTACCCATACAAAATGGTATTCAATTTGGTAAACCGTATGGCTCCCATATCTGTATTCCATAAACCACCTCCTTATGGCTTATTATCGCAGCTAAAGCTGACGGGCTAAAGCCGGTGATTTAAACCTTATGATGGAAAATTAATAATTCTTATGATCAGGAATATGGTTAAATGTCAGCGCTAATTGACTGAATTTTTATATATTATTTAATCTTACACGCCACTTCTTCTTTGAGCGGGAATTAACTATGCCAACACAAATTGAAATATTACTGGATAAAATAAAAAACCTGGAAGATGAATTGGTCGATGAGTTGCAAAAGCAACAGGAAGAGTTTTCCTATGAAATTTCTAAAAGACGTATTTATTTTGAAGAAAAAGTTATTGCTAGGCATAAGCGGTATGTCAAACAGTTATTTAGCTATATATCTGATGCAAAACTAAAACATATACTTAGCGTACCTTTTATATGGATATGTATTATACCTATAGTATTAATGGATATAACTATCAGCTTATATCAGGAAATATGTTTTCCTATTTACGGTATTCCTAAAGTAAAACGGCAGGATTATATTGTTTTCGATAGGCAATATCTAAATTATCTTAATATCATAGAAAAAATAAATTGCTTTTATTGTAGTTATGCCAATGGATTATTCGGTTATTTTCAAGAAATAGCCGGGCGCACAGAGCAGTTTTGGTGCCCAATAAAACATGCTAAACGTATTAAAAGCTTACACAGCCGTTATCAGAAATTTATTGATTATGGCGATGCCGAAACATATCGAGCTAAAATTGAAAAAACCCGACATGATTTTAAAGATATAAAATAAAATAAAGTCATGCCGGGTTTATTATCCAGCATATTGACAATTAAAATGTCGGGTATTATAAAGGCCAGTATCTTAGGGATAAACAATACTGGCTTGTGGGCCGAGATCGTCTGTTTCTTCGACATAACGGATCTCATCGCCAACTTGTAACGCATCAAATCCACTTCCTGTCACGCTGTTTCGGTGGAAATAAATTTCATGCCCGTCTTCAGCCTCAATAAAGCCGTGATCTTTTTCCGGTAACATGCGGCTTACGGTTCCGGTGCTTTGCAAGTCATGCGTTTTAACCTTGCCCTGCTGAATCCGTGC
The DNA here is from genome assembly GCF_000190755.2 of Methylobacter tundripaludum SV96. Taxonomy (GTDB): domain Bacteria; phylum Pseudomonadota; class Gammaproteobacteria; order Methylococcales; family Methylomonadaceae; genus Methylobacter_A; species Methylobacter_A tundripaludum. The sequence continues at coordinate 13,321 of NZ_JH109154.1, forward strand.
ATAATCTTCCAATTGCCTTGTCGCTGCGTTAAAGGCGTCACGTATGGCTACATAAATATCTTCATGAGCCTTTTTGTCATGATGCTCCCGGCTAATGACCAACTCTTTGCGCGGCGTGGTGATGTCAATGCGAATATGGTATTGATTGCCTTGATGATGATGGTGGTGCTCTGCTTCCACCGCAACCCGGCAGCCCATAATATGCGAATGAAACCTATCCAGCTTGCCGGCTTTTTCACGGATTTTAGCCTCTACAGCATCAGAATGGGGTATCCCATGAAAAGTGATTTGTAATGGGATTTGCATATTACTCACCTTATTGAGGTTAAATTCGAAAATGAATACTCTGCTGCGGCATCAGATGACAATTAAATCTTCAGCTTGCGGGCCTTTTTTTCCTTGCGATACATTGAATTTTACTTTTTGCCCATCAGTCAATGACTTAAACCCTGTGCTGCTAATATTGCTGTAATGAACAAAGACATCAGGGCCTTTTTCCTGTTCAATGAAACCAAAGCCTTTGCTGGCGTTAAACCATTTAACTGTACCGGTATTTGTTTGTGTAGACATAATTAAAAATCCTAAAGAATAAATTTTATTTTAATTAAGTAATAAATGTATTACTTAATTTTGATTTTTCGGTATAAATGGTAGCTATCAACCCGACAGTTAACCGAGTATATTTTTTCATCTATTTAGTTAATCAGCATAACATCTCCAATAATATAAAAATAAAGTTAAGTCCTTTAATTTACGTAGGGTCTAGTGAGGAGTGTTTTTAGCAATCATTTCATTAAATTCCCGTTCTGCCTCAATCCAGTCATCAAGTTCATGGCCTGGTTCAAAACCTCTGTTTTCTGCCTTGTAGAAGGCAAGTTCAGCAATTTTTGTGTAACAGTCTGGGAGGTTTATAGGCGTAAAAGACCCCACTATGATTAAATTAGCGTCTTGGATAGGCGTACTCACTTCTCACCTCACTCATAGCTAAGTTGCTAGATTCGTATGAATTCTTTGATCGCACATAGAAAAATTCAACTGTGAGCATTGAAACAAAAAATTAAGAATAAAAATATTAGTGTAAATACCTAGTTTCACAGCAATTTTAGAAGAGCACTAAAATGAATGAAATTTTACCGACGCAAGTTGGAGCTTATAGGAATTGGCACATAAATCAGGCGCACCATTTGGCTTAAATTAACTGTCTAACCAAAAACACACCACAGTTGTCGTAAGCAGGCAGGTGGTAATACTTAGTGTAATAATATTCTGGAAATAGGGTTAAATAGCGACTATTATTAAAATATAAATTTCATCGCTGTGTTTAAAGTTGTTAATTATCAATATCTAAAAATAGATAATAAGCCTTGCTATAAGGTATTGTTTTTTGTATCAAACGCAGGGGGCGTATATTTAACGCTACCCAATTAATAAACTGAGTTTTCCACGCAGAGTATATAACCCATGAAAAATACACCGTTGGATCCTTCACAACTCTATAAACCATGTAATGTCGAACAGTTAAAGTTCAGCTCCACCCAGGAGCTTGAAGATATTGATATTGTCGTAGGACAGCAACGCGCTGTTGAAGCCGTAAAATTAGGCATCCACATGCATAAAAACGGTTACAACATCTTCGCAATGGCCCCTTCCGGCACCGGTAAACTGACTACCGTACGACAGTTGGTCGAACACGAAGCCAGTCGGCAATGCATTCCTTCGGACTGGTGTTATGTAAACAACTTCAGTCAGCCTGCCAAACCGACGGCCATTAAATTCATGCCGGGACATGGTAAGGTGTTCAAGCAGGATATGGAACAATTGATTGAGGAGTTGAGCATCGCCATACCTGCAGCGTTTGACGGTGATGAATACCGATCCAGAACGGGGGAACTTGAAAGCGAATCGCGGCGACGGGAAATAAGCGAACTCAGCCAGTTACGTGAAGAGGCGGCCAATGCCCATATTATCCTCACCGAAACCGCGACCGGTTATGCCTTTTCTCCTGCGAATGAAAACAACGAAATTATCAGCCCCGAGCAGTTTAATAAGTTTGATAAGGACAAGCAGCATGAAATACAAAAAACCATTTTCGACTTGCAGGAGCGTCTGGCAAAACTGCTGAAAAATTTCCCCATTTGGCGCAAGGAAACCAAGCGCAAACTGCAAGCGCTTAACCGCGAAGTTGCGGAGCAGGCCGTCAACCATTCCATAGATGACCTGATTGAAAAATACGCCAAACAGGAAGCTGTCCTTAGTTATCTAAATGATGCTCAAAAAGATATTATCGAGCATGTGCTGGATTTTCTTCCGCGTAGCGAAAAAATGTTGCCGTTTATGGAGTTAACGCAGGAATCTAATCCGCTTAAACGTTATTGCGTGAACCTGATGGTGGATTTTAGCGGCAAGAAAGCGGCTCCGGTTATTTACGAAGATCATCCGAATTACAGCAATCTCGTCGGTCGTATCGATCATCAGGCTTACATGGGGTCGCTAGTCACCGATTTCACGATGATCAAACCCGGTGCGTTGCATAAAGCCAATGGCGGCTACCTGATTATCGATGCCCGAAAGCTGCTGTTTCAACCCTATGCCTGGGATACGCTAAAAAGAACATTACAATCCGGTGAGATTCGTATCGAATCGCTGGAACGGGCGCTCAGTCTGATCAGCGCTACATCGCTGGAACCGGAACCCATACCGCTTAATTTAAAGCTTATCCTGATGGGGGAGCCGGTGATTTATTATTTGCTGAGCGAATATGACCCGGAGTTTCACGATCTTTTTAAAATCGCAGCCGATTTCGACCAATCGGTTTCCAGAGAAGACAACGACCATGACTACGCCCGGTTGCTGGCGACTATCGCCCGCCGCGAGAAGTTACGTCCACTGAGCCAAAACGCAGTTGCCAGGGTTATCGAACAGAGCTCCAGAATGGTCGGTGATGCGGAAAAACTGCTAACCCACCTGCGTAGTATCAAGGACTTGTTAACCGAATCGGACTATTGGGCAGATAGTAACGGTCACGAGCATATTACCAACAGCGATGTGCAACAGGCTATTGACCATAAAACGCACCGGTTGGATAAGGTCAGGGAAAAACTGTATGAGAATATACATCGAGGCACGGTATTAATTGATATTGAAGGTAAGGTTACCGGTCAGATCAACGGCCTTTCGGTATTACAGCTAGGTGAATTTAGTTTTGGACAACCTTGCCGGATCACAGCAACCACCCGCCTAGGCACCGGCAAAGTGGTGGATATTGAACGTGAAACCGAATTAGGCGGCGCTATTCATTCAAAAGGCGTATTGATATTGTCGAGCTTTATCGCCGCACGGTATTCCCGGAAAACGCCGTTCTCGATTGCCGCCAGTCTGGTATTTGAGCAATCCTACGGTCACATTGAAGGCGACAGCGCCTCTTTGGCAGAACTTTGCGCTATTTTATCGTCGCTTGCCCAGATTCCGTTACGGCAGGATTTGGCAATTACCGGTTCGGTTAATCAACTGGGCAACGTCCAACCGATAGGCGGAGTTAATGAAAAAATTGAAGGATTTTTTGATGTTTGCGCCAAAAAAGGATTAACCGGCACTCAGGGGGTGATCATTCCCGCCACGAATATTAAACATTTGATGCTGCGCTGGGATGTGGTGCATGCCGCTCAATCCGGCCAATTTAGCATTTACGCCGTCACAACCGTAGATGACGCCATTGAGTTGCTTACCGGCATGGAGGCTGGTGCTGTTAACGAGCAGGGCGCTTATCAGCCGGAATCATTTAACGGTCAGGTTGAAGCCCAGTTGTTGCAATTTACCAAGATCAAGAAGGCATTTGGCAGTAAATCCAATTGATGGTTGACTATAACGGATTGCGGTTTTTGTCGGGTATATAGACCCGGCAGAACTGGAGTCGTCATGGTACACAAATGCTGCAACCCGTATCAGAAGCAAGTAACCGCCAACTACATGTAAGGCAAAGCCGCCGAGGCATGATGGCAGATAGGTTGTTTTTCCATCTGGCTGTAATTGTCGCTGCTGCCAGGAATGTAAACACATAGTTTTCATGAGTGTTTTCGCTAGGAGGCTGTCGGATTAATAGAGCGAGCCTCCCCACTTAATCACGATTAAAATTTAAAAAAGTGGTTTATTGGGATTTTTAATGCCCATAGTTCTGTTTTATGGGCAGCTCAATGCTCTTTTTCCTCTCTCACCCTCTTAATACATGCATTCTTTTTAAATTCCAGCCTATACAGACTAAATTCCATTCACTTTGGACGGATTCCAGGCCTCGAAGCTGGAATTGCCTGAATCCCTGGACGTGTTTAATGATGCCAAACACGGTTTCGACAGTAGATTTTCGCTTGCCGTAGAGTGCTTTGCCCGCTTTGGTTGTTAAGCGATGGGTCATGGCCTCAACCGGCGGTAAGGTGCTTTCGCCTATTTCCGGCTGATGCTGAAACCGGGCGTCAAGGGCTTGGTTATGGCTTTGCCGCTTTTGGGCGATGTACGGTTTTATCTTTGCATCAGCACACGCCTTTACATTGGCTTGGCTGAAGTAGCCGGTGTCGGCCAACAGGTTGTCAACACTCCCCAAGCATTCCGGGAGCTGTTCCAGTTTGGCTAAGGCCGGTTCGATTTCTTGTTTGTCGTTGGTGTGTTGGGTGATGTGATGAGCAACGATCAGGTGGGTGGCAATATCAACACTGGCTTGGGCGTTATAGGCTTGTTCAAAACCATTAGGGGTCGGCATGATGCGGGACTCTTCATCGGTCAGGCTGACTTGATCTTTACCTTGAGGCGCATCGGTAGGCGCTTGGGGGGCTTTGCCGCCCATTTTCTTGCCGGTTTCACTCAGGTGTTGTTCACGCTTAGCCTGCTTTTCGTCATACTCGGCCTTTTCTTGCGCGTAACGCGCCTTGGCACGGGCCTGGATTTCCTGTTTGGCTTTGGCAATCACTGCTAAACGGTCTTGGCGGCGTTTGAGTTCCTTGGGTACATCCATGTCTTCTGGAAGCGGGGAATTGTCGGCGGCTTCAGCCAGTTTCATCAAGGTTTCAACTTCCTGTTTGAACTGGGCTTCCAGTTGATTGGCGTAATCCCAGCTCAAGGCTTTATGCTTGCTGGCATTGGCTTTAATCTTGGTGCCGTCCAGGCTCACCGTACCCAGCTTAAGCAGCCCCAAGGTTTGTGCAAGTACCAATATCTCGACAAATAGGCTTTCGATCTCTTTGCCAAAGCGCTTGCGAAAGCTGTTGATGGTGTCGTGATCTGGGTTTTCGTTGGCGCAGATGTATTTAAAGGCCATCGAGTCATGAGTGGCTTTCTCCAGTTTGCGACTGGAAAATACGCCGGTCGCGTAACCGTAGAACAGCAACGCCAACAGCATCGCCGGATGATAGGGGCGCTTTCCTTTGCCCGCATAGACGGCTGATAGCGTCCGTAAATCCAGTTGATCGACAATCTCGACAACAAAACGGGCCATATGATCTTCAGGCAAATAATCCTGAACACACGGGGGCAGAATGTAGGGGGTATCGCGATCAATCAGGATGAATTGGGTAGCCATTTTTGTTTTTTGATTTGGTGTTTCGATAGGGTTATTTTAACACTTTTTGCACTGCTAAATCCGACAGTCTCCTAGATTCCAAGCTTGAGCTTGGGATCTAGGTGTGGAGGCTCTAGCTTCCCGTGTCGCGAAGCTAGAGCCTCGCCTTTGATGTTCCCAATCTGGAGATTGGGAACCAGCGCAATGAGTCTGTCAGTAAATCCGAGGATTAGCTACGGAGTTTAATACCAAAACCCGCCCAAATGCCTGCGGGGTTTTCTAATTGATTTTTGATAATGGACGGGTACGGAAAATCCGTTATGGTTCGAATATTTCAGGGTTTGTTTCGAAAGCTCTTTCAAACTTAACAGCCGTTTTATTCTTTCTTCGGTGTCCGGGTGCGTTCTGAGTACGGAGGGAATCGATCCTCTATGACCTCGACCCAACAGAATGTCGAAAATCGAGGACTCATAGACTTCCAGTTTACTTAATGCCATTGCCAGCCCTTCGGGGTCGCCCGTTAATAAAACGGCTTGGCGATCGGCATCAAACTCTTTCATTCTGGATAATGAAAGTTGCAGGAAACCCATAATGGTCGGTGCCACAATCAGCACGCCTAATGCAAACCAGGAAATCGTCACCAAGCCCAGAAAATACAGCGGCAGATTTAAAAAAATCAGCAAAAAACCAGTCAAAGACAAGGTGTTGGTGATCCGGTTGAGGACATCGGCATAAGTCATCACCCGCACATCATTATGCTGGATATGACTGATTTCGTGTGCCAGTACTGCAATAATCTCTCTCATGCTCAGTGTATGCAGCAGCGAATCACTAAGACCGATCGCCGGATTTGCCGACGTACCTACCGAGAAAGCATTCATAAGTTGACTGGGCAGGTAGTAAAGCTCGGGCGGCGCAGGCAAATCGGCACGAGCGGCCAACTCCTGTGTTACCTGATAAAGACCGGGGGCATCATTCGCCGATAGCAATCTACCTCCATACAGGGCAAATATGAAAGCGGGGGATATGTTCGGGCTGATAACCAATATCAGGACACCTAAAGCCGCCGCCCACAAAATGCCATCGACACCGGCCAAAATAAAACCCACTAATGACAAAATGACGCCCATGCAAAGAAAAAGCGCCAAGGTGTGAACGAAGTTTTTTAGCTTGCGGTTAAACTCTGTCATCAGGAGTCTTTTGCTGAAAGCGCTTCGGCATTACGTTTAACCAGGTTATCGATAACGGCGCTTAATGAACCTTTGGTTTGAATTTCGTCATTAAAAGTTGAACGGTAATTAGTCACCAGACTCACGCCATCAATCATAATATCGTAGACTTTCCATTCGCCTTTAGTCAGGAGCATCCGGTAATTTACGTCAACAGGTTGCAGGCCGGGTTGCAGAACCTCTGTTTTGACGACGACTTTTGTGGCTTCATTTGACATTTCAAGCGGCATGAAACGCATGGTCCAGTCGTTATATTCTACAAACGCCCTGGAATAGGTTCTTACGATCAGGGTCTGGAACTCATGTTTAAAACGCTCCTGCTCACCAGACGTTGCTGTTTTCCAATGTTTCCCCAGAACTAACGGTGCGATTCTGTCGAAATCGGTATGGGGGTAAATAACGCCATTAACGAATTGCGTAACTTGTGCAAAATTCCTGGTAAAGGATTTGTCCTTCAGTTTTTGCTGTAATTGTGCCGAAACACTTTGGATGATTTGTTGCGGGGGTTGTAAATCCTCGGCTATTACTTTTGTGGTGGGTATTAAACCGAGTAATAGAGCAAAAAATAAACCCACTATTGCGTATTGTTTAGTTCGATTTCGCATCATTACCCGGTCCTAAAAAATATTAAATAATGCTCGGATTACTTGGGTTTTGCCATCTTTTCATGATTTTCGGCTGCTTTTTCATGTTCCTTGGCCAGCGCTTCATGGTGTTTAGCCATCGCTTCGTGGTGCTTTTTCAATTCAGGATGTCCCGCTTTACCATATTCTGCGGCCACCGATTCATGATGTACTGCCATTCCTTTGTGATGTTCCGCGTGTTTCTTATGAAGCGCTGCCGCTTCCTGATGCTCTGTAGGTGATGTAGCAGGCGCAGAGATATTTGCGGGATGTTCAGGCGCCGGCACAACTTCCGCCAATAAGGGTGTAGAAACGATGCTCAGGCAAGCGGCCAAGGCCAAACCGATATAAGTACTTTTCATAACTGTTTCCTCATGTGAATTAATAGCATTGAAGTAATTATTTTGTTGAAGATGTAGTGAAAAGTGCTGTTGAGTTATTTTTACTGCATTTTCAACGCGTATCATCATGTCGGTAGTTCTAATGAAGCGCAAGTTGGGTCGATTGCGTATTGACAAATAATAGTCCTGATGGTTGACGTGCCAACCATCAGGATATATCAGGATTATCACCCCGGGATGAATGGCCCTCCGTGCTGTTAAGGTCTTCGTAGTAAATAGTGTGCTTACAACAAGTCAATCAACTCAAACGCCCGGTCGATTTCCTCAAACGTATTATAAAAATGAGGCGAAAATCGTATGCCGCCGCCGCGCAAGGCGCAAACCACGCCGTTTTCCTGCAAATATTTATATAACACCTCGTTTGAAACCGTTCGGTGTTTAAAGATAACAATGCCGGATTTAAGCGGACTTTGCTTTGCCGACAATAAGACTAACCGCTCGTTTTTATCGATCATATCCTTTACATAATCGGACTTGTCTAAAACCTGCGTTTCGACCGCAGCCATGCCGGTTTCCAGCAATAAAGACAAACTGGCGGAAAAAGCGTGGATGCCCAGCATATTGGGGCTACCGCATTCAAAACGACGGGCGGTGGGGTGAACTTCCCACGGCTGGTTTTCATAATTGTGGATGTCTTTCATCATGTGCCAGCCGTATTGGGTCAGCTTTAGCTTGTCCCTGGCCTCGGGCGTGGTGTAAAAAACGCCCAAACCTTCGGGGCCGAACATCCATTTATGACCGTCGGCCATTACAAAATCCGCCTGATAAGCCTGCACGTCAAATTGCACCGCGCCCAGACTCTGGATGGCGTCAATGCAAAACAGGATGCCGCGTCGCTTGCAGAATTCACCGATCCTTTCCAAGTCCATACGCAGGCCCGAGGCAAATTGTATGGAACTGATGGTCAGTAAGCGCGTGTTGCCATCGACCAGCGCAAATAAAGCATCTTCGGGGGAATCGGCGCTGTGTAAGTCGGCCTGGCGAAATTCCACGCCCTGATCGGCCAAGGATTCCCACGGCAGTCTGTTGGAAGGGAATTCCTCATTGCTGGACACAATATTGTCGCCGGACTGCCAGGTCAAACCGTAGGCGACAAAGGACAAGGCTTCCGAGGTGTTTTTAACCAGCGTAATATCGTCAGGGGAGGGGGCATTTAACAAAGCCTGCAATTGGGTGCGTAATTCAGCTTCCTTGTTTAGCCAGTCCAAGTAGAAGTGTGAACCGTAGCGGGTGTTTTGTTCGGCAAACTTGATTACCGCCGCGCCGGTTCTTTTGGGCCAGGGGCCTACGGCGGCATGGTTAAGATAAATTAATTCGTCGATCAGCGGGAATTCAGGGTGTTTCATGGTATCCACGTGGTAGGTTAAACAGCATGTTCATTTAAAATGGCATTGATGCGCGATGCAGACCTTTACCCGAGATAGCCGCATAGATTCGCTCTTAGGCGACTTTCTTGTGTAACAACACATTTGCACTCGCGTTTTAGACCGTATTTTTTAGCTTCACTGCGTTCAATATATCGTATTTAAAAATCGAGTTACAATAATCCTATCATCGCAGCTGAAGTTTTGTTGGGTGCATTCAACTTAGTCATGATGTTTTTGATATATAAAGTTGACAGTACGCTTTGAGATATTCAAGGATGCACAAAATCTTGCCAGACGTTTTACCGTCGTCAGTCTGGCGTCCTGGCGGTTTTACTGGGAATACCCCCTGCAAGGAAAAAATCCCCTGGCATTGAGTAACGCCTGAACGAATCGATGAAACATGATCCTATCAAGCCATGCTATTTAACCCACCATTCACCACTGACCGGATCTTCATGATAAAAATCAGCATCCTGTACCCCAGCAATCCAAGCGCACGGTTCGATATGGGCTATTACATCGACACGCATATGCCGTTGTCGATTGGGCTTTTGAGCGCCCATACAGGATTCAAGGGCGTTTCAGTCGAGCGCGGGCTTGGCGGCGCAATGCCGGGAACGGATGCCGCCTATATCGCCATGTGCCACTTACTGTTTAATTCGGCTGAAGACTTCATGGCCGCTTTTATGCCGCACGCCGAAGTGCTGCAAGGTGACATGCCCAATTACACCGACATAGAGCCGGTTATTCAAATCAGCGAAGTCCTTATTTCCGAGTAGACCCATGTACATACCATCACAATTTGAACAGCCCAATATTGAGGTTATGCACGAGCTGATTCGCAACCGGCCGCTTGCGACATTGGTAACGCTCGGGTCGAACGGCATTAACGCCAATCACATTCCATTGCATCTTTCGTCAACGCCGGAACCGTTTGGCGTGTTACGCGGTCATATCGCGCGGGCAAATCCGCTCTGGCGTGAGCTTGCAGCGGATGTTGAGACGCTGGCTATATTTCACGGCCCGGACGCTTACATCAGCCCGTCGTGGTATGCGACTAAACAGGAAGCAGGAAAGGTGGTTCCGACCTGGAATTATGCGGTAGTTCATGCCTACGGTTTGTTGCGCATCATCGATGACGCTGCTTGGATTCGTACTCAGCTTGAAGCGTTAACACAGCATAACGAAGCCGCTTTTCCTGAGTCGTGGGCAGTGTCGGATGCGCCGGAGGATTTTACCGAAAAGCTGATTGGGGCTGTGGTTGGGATTGAAATGGTTGTTACTCGGTTAATCGGCAAGTGGAAAGTCAGTCAAAATCAACCTTCGCAAAACCAGCGTAGTGTTATAGAAGGGCTGAATGCCAGAGGACAAAGCGAGGCGGTAACAATGGCTGCATTGGTTAATGCCGGAGTTAAAAATGTACGCTGATCGGCGCGGTTGCAATTCGGGGTACAATTGGCGCTAGCCTGTTTGGAAGTGATTTTTGGTGGGTTGATGGTGTTGTATTTGTTTGTGCGTCATGTCCTGTTTTTGTAACGTTGGCTTAATAAAAATAAATTATTTGAGGGATTTATGAAGAATATACAACAACGCGGTTTTTTATATGACAGTTGGTGTCGTATATATTACGTTATGTGCTCAGCTCAACACGACCAGTCAGCAAACGAGAATATGGAGATACTTCGTTGCGATGGATGAAATAGAGTACGAACGTAGAATATCCGACCTAAACGGCTGGGCAGAATCAGTCAGGGCCGAATTGGCTAGCCTGATCACTGATCGTCCTGCTTCAGTCATTTATCACTACACTGACCTAGCAGGACTAATTGGCATTATTTCTTCTGGACGCGTATGGGCAACGCATACGGGTAAATTGAATGATGCGAGCGAGAATCGCCACGGATATGAATTTGTTGCCGATCATGTTCGCGCCAACCTTCCAGAGCCCTCAAGACCAATATTTGAGAAAGCGCTCTCAGTTTTGCGCAGTGTTGATACGTACGTGGCATGTTATTCGACACAAAGTGACCTCCTAAGCCAGTGGCGAAATTATGCCGTCGGGCGTGTAGGTTACAGTCTCGGATTCGAAACAACTAGAATGGCGACGGGCGACGGTAGCATGCCCCTTCTGGAAGCAGTGATCTACCGAGATGACATCGCCAGGTCGGTCATTGATCAATTGCTTGGAAGAATTGACGCGTATTTTGTTCGTCAATCCTTCGGCGAAGTTGAAGTAGGCTATGTGTCAGGCATGTTGCAGGCCCAATTGAACATCATTGCGTGCATCCTAAAGCACCCAAAATTCGAAGAAGAGTCTGAGTACCGGCAGATCTATCAGCCAAGCAGTTCGGCGCTTGTACTGAATACGGAGTTCAGACAAGGAAGATTCGGGTTAACTCCATTTGTGAGGATTGGGTTCTTGGAGAAAGATCGGCTTCCGCTTAAGACGATAACAATTGGACCATGCCAAGACCCGGAAACTGAATCCAATGCTCTGAAGATGTTTCTATCCAGCAACGGCTACGCACACGTAGAAGTGTTGACGTCTGAAATACCGCTGCGGATGTAGCCCCGTAGGCCGGAATAAGCCGGTTCGAGCGGCTGCGAGAACTGGTGTTTCCGGTAAACATCATCCAAATCCGCCGGAAACGCCACCTCGCGCTACGCGCTTGGATGGCCTTATTCCGGCCTACGCCTAGGGATGAAAGCTGTAAGGCGGATTCGCGCTAGCATCGTAGATTGGGTTGCAATCTTTTCCCAACCCAACACATTCTTACTCCAAGCGGGGCGGGGTTTGCAACCCCGCTCCTAACGTTTCAGCAACACGGGTTATACTTAACTAACGCCTTACGTTTCGGACGGGGCAACATGCCCCGTCCGGCTTGGGTGTGCTCGAATGTCTCGTTATGTAAAAAAGGAAAAGGAAGTGAATATTTTAATTGCTGAAGATAACCAAATTATTCAAATGCTTCATGCTGAGCTAATGAGTCACTGGGGATATGATTTCGATATGGCATCAAATGGCATAGAGGCTATTGAATTCGCACAGAAAAATGACGGCAAATATGATTTTTGCTTGATGGATGTTGAAATGCCAAAAATGAACGGAATTGAAGCTACAAAGATCATCAGGAAAATCGCAAATTATTTTCCGATCATGGCATACAGCAGCAACCATGATTACAAAAAAGCATGCTTTGAAGTGGGAATGGATGATTTTGCACTGAAACCATGTCCTCCCGATGAGTTGTTTTATAAAATAAATGAGCTATCAGTAAAACTATATAATCTCATAACTAAGCCAAAAAATTTCGCTATAAAAGAGGTGATGCCAGTGGACAAAAAACATGCAGATGAACTGCGGGATCTTGCTAAACAAGGGTTATGTAAAATAAATATACGAGGAGTCGGTGATCATGACCTGACTGTTGTTGTACATAAAAATGTACCCTACAAGATATCGAATGATTTTATCGGAAATGGTGATGAGGTCTCTGTTTTTCTTGATCGTTCTTCTGACAGGCCAGCCGAGTGCCACCTATATAAATCAAGCTGCCCTATGCCAGCCATTTTTTTAAGGGATGATGAATTCGAAGAAAAACGAAAAGCGGAGGATGAGTTATTGAAAAATTGTGTAGCAATGGTTGTTAAAAAGAGTAAGCCATAGTTTCAAGCGGGGTTGCATTGATGACGCCACTTGGGTTCGCACCCAGCTTGAAGCGTTAACCTCAAGCGGGGCGGAGTTTGCAACCCCGCTCCTAACGTTTCCACGATGTCTAGAAAGTGGTTGAGCTTAATCAACACAAAACGTTTCGGACGGGACAACATACCCCGTTCGGCTTGTAGACACACAAATTGATAATTCCATAATGGCAATTTTTCGGTTAGCTGGGTAGGTCGGACAACATGGTTGAGTTGCATCCTTTCGCAACCCAATACCTTTGGATGGAAATGTTGAGTTAACGATTCCAACCTTAGACGCTTTAGGTGACGCTGAAACCCAACGCGTCAGGAACCCCAACGGGGTTCAAGCCGTTAGCCGGGGGTTGAGCGTAGCGACACCCCCGGACCAGATAGCATGAGACAAAAAACCTCGACCCCGGCGGGGTCGCAGAAACACAACATTTAAGCGAAGTTTACCATGGCATCCACCTATCTTAGCCTGCATTACCATATCGTATTTGGAACCAAAAACCGTGCTCCCGTCATAGATGCAAAATGGCGTCCTCGGCTTTATGATTATCTCGGTGGAATTGTCCATAGACTGGGCGGGTTTTCAAAACGAATTGGTGGAATCGATGACCATGTCCATTTGCTGGTGTCTTTAAAATCCACGCACAATCTTGCAGACCTGATGCGGGAGTTGAAGAAAGCATCTTCCGTGTGGGTTCATGATACATTAGGAGAAAAGCAATTTGCATGGCAAGAAGGTTATGCGGCTTTCACCGTTAGCGCGTCCGGGCTGGACGCTGTGGCAAAATATATCGCCAATCAGGAACAACACCATAAAATGAAATCGTTCCGGGATGAGTTGGTTGAAATGCTGAAAAAATCCGGTGTCGATTATAACCCGGATTATTTGTAGCCCGAATTACTGCGACCCCGCCGGGGTCGAGGTTCTTTGTCCATGCCATCCGGGGGTGTCGCTACGCTCAACCCCCGGCTAACGGCTTAAACCCCGTTGGGGTTCCAGACGTGTCGGGCAACATCTTTTTGTTGCCCAATATTTTGATGTATATGAATATCGGGCATAAACAGTTTGCCCCAATGTGACTCCATAACAATAATCGATAATAAGGAACAAAATGAATAAGAAAATTTTAATGTTTATCGCGGCTTTATGCCTCGGCTTATCGGCATGTAGTGCAGAGAAGGATAATGGAAACCTCGTTAAATCGGCTTTCATTAATAACTGTATAAAGCAGGAGAGTTCGACACGCTCTGCGGAACAAGCCAAATCCTACTGTGATTGTGCAGCTGATGCAGTGTTTAGCAATAGTAATATTTCCGATGAAACAAAAAGCCTGATGCCGACTATGAGTGATAAGGACAGTAAGATCAATAAACAAAGTGATATTGCAACGGTAAGGGGGCTGCTGATGTCCTGCTACACCAAAAAGTTTTATAAAAAATAAGCCTGAAAAAATCAATGTAGCCCTGTAGTAGGCCGGAATAAGCCGGTTCGAGCGGCAGCGAAAACTGGTGTTTCCGGCAGACACCTCCCAAATTCGCCGGAAACGCCACCTCGCGCCATGCGCTTGGATGGCCTTATTCCGGCCTACGCTACTGTTGGGCACATCTATCCGGTTCAGAATTAACATCCCTAAGCAGCAAATTTCCCAACCAATCAAACCGCCTAAGTTGATTGACAAAACTTATGGTGACACCCACTTGCAACTGCTAATCTAAATTCACTATCTGATATTGGAGAATGTGATGTTTAGCAACCCCGAGTTTGCAACCGATCCCGTACGCGAGCGGCTGCTCAAAGCGGCTCTCGACAGTTTTCTGTCCGACGACTACCACAAGGTCACGACCCGTCTGATCGCCGAAAAGGCCGACGCCAATATCTCAATGATCCGTTACTACTTTGGCAACAAAGAGGGCTTATATGAGGAGATGATCCGTGACACGATGAACCCGCTACTTAACGTGTTGGACGGGCAAATGCTGAACTCCGTTGATGGGGTTAAAGACTTCTTCAAGCTGTATTACGAGACCATGTCCAAACGGCCCGAGTTTCCGAAGCTAATCTTGAAAGTTCTGGCCCTTAACCAGGGACCGGGGCGGCGTTTTATTCAACAGCTATTGGAGCGAGGGCGCACGCGCGGGGCCAAGAAGGTGGAGGATATGAAGTCTGCCGGGCAAATCGCTCCTTCATTAGACCCTGACATTGTCAGGATGGCCTTTGTCAGCTTGGCAATGATGCCGATCCTGCTGAAAGATGTTTTTGAAGAACAGATGGGGCAAACAATGGATGCCGACTTCCTCGAAAAATTGGCCGCATTCAATGGCTACCTGTTTTCCACGGGCTTGACGCCGACAAGGGCGGAATAGCTTGGGCGTCTAATCCCCTCATCCCAACCCTCTCCCGGAGGGAGAGGGAGCCCGTTGTTAAACAAAGTGGTAGATATGAATATCAGGAGATTTGCGATGTCATTACAAAAAAAATCAGGCCCGGTTCGTCGCTTTGCAAAGCTGATGAAGTTTGCCGCTTGGCTACAGAATATTTCCAACAAGATCACGCCGCCACCGTTTCGGCTTATCCAGATTGGCTCTGCGTTTTGGCAGTCGCGTGTGCTTCATGCCGCGGTACATCTGGACATTGCATCCGTTCTGGGCGATGAGCAGTTCGCAGTTGACGTCATTGCGGCACGCGTCTTGGCGCAACCGGACGCCATCTACCGTCTGCTGCGCATGCTGGCGGCCATGGGTATATTTGAAGAAGTGTCGCCGCAAGTCTTCAAAAACAATGCGCTTTCCACTTACTTGCGAGAAGACAACCCGAAGAATGTCAGGGCAATGATTTTGATGCATAACTCGCTTGAGATGAGCCGGCCTTGGTATGAGCAGCTGGAACAGGGAGTGCGTAGCGGGGACGTCCCATTTCAAATTTCTCACGGCCGGGAGCTTTATGCCTACATGGACGATCATGCCGAATTCGATGCGCTGTTTGCCCGTGCGATGGACAGTGTAGAGGCATTGACTGGCGACAGTTTTGCCACTGACTTCGATTGGGGACGATTTGAGCGAATCATCGATGTGGGCGGCTCGAAGGGAAGTAAATCATTAGCCATACTAAAGCGCTATCCGCATCTGACAGCTTTGGTGTTCGACCGGAATCAGGTTATTCAAACAGCGGCAAGCTATTGGGCCGGAAAAGCCTCGCCAACTCTTCTGTCCCGATTAACCTTCCAAGCGGGGGACTTGCTCGAATCGGTTCCCGCAGCCAAAAACGACAAGGACATCTACTTGTTGAGCGCCGTTCTGCATGGCATGGATGACCAGAATTGCGTAAAAGTGCTGCGTAATCTCGTCGCCGCAAGTACGGGTACCGGTGCCCGCATTGCGCTAATGGAGTTGGTTGTTCCGGAATTGAAGGCCGATTTTTCCAGTGCAGCTTTCGATATGCAGATGTTCATGGCTACCCGAGGCAGGGAAAGAACGCTTCCCGAATGGCAGGGGCTTTTCGATCAATCCAGGTTGGCGCTTGAGGAACTGGTAGGGCTTCAATCACTGGGTAAGATACTCGTATTGAGGCCGAAGGATTAAGCCGAAAGGTACGCACAGCGTACCCTACGACCTTATCCAGTTAAGGCGTTGTTTTAGACGCCGAATCGGAGAGCTGCTCGATACGTGCAGTTAGCTTTTTAGCAAGCGAATTTATGCTTCGTTGCGTCACTTTAGGGTTTTTACATTGACCAAATGCACCATTAAATAGGAATACAAAAAACTGTGTTTGCTGTGCTGTCCAACCACTACCCAGTCTGCGCCGGACTGCTTGCCCAGTTTGGCGGCAACGTCATTAAAATTAAGCAGATAGCCTATACCGGCGGTTGCGGCATTCTGGTCATTAACGCTGATTTGAACAATTTCATAATCGCCAAGTCGCCTGATGGCCTGCTCAAGCAAGGGCTTCATCGATGCTGTGCGGGTCAATTCCTCCGGCGTATTCGGTAACAAAGTTTCGTCAAGCAACTCAAAGTTTAAGATGGCAATGCGGGGAGCGGCATTCACGGGATCACTAAAAGCCAGATAAACCAACAGTATTAAACTGATAATTTTCATGATATTTGCTCCCGATATAGTGATTGAGATTTTAAATCTCCTCACCCTAACCCTCTCCAGCAGGAGAGGGGATAAATGCTCCTGATTTTGAAGTGCGGTGAGTATGAAATCATTGCACAGGCACCACACGGTCATCGTTCAGAAAGCTGATGTCTGCATATTGGCACACGCCTTCTTCATGCTGAAAAAGACTAACCGCAATCAGCCAGACTTTGACGATGTTGCCCGGCATTGCTCCGCCTATGGCGTTGATATAGTCCTGATAGACATCCCGATCTTCATTAAACCATTCGCCCAAGCCTTGTTGACCGGAGCGGATCACGACATGGGTTTCGCGGTGAGTCCAGGTCGGTATCGGGCAACGATAGACCGTTTCGGGCGGCAGTTCGGCGCTCCAGTAATAGGTGATGTCCTGGCCGTTATCGAATTCGACCGCGATGCTTAAATAGTCGTGGGTGGGCAAGGTGTCTTCCCGTACAGCGGAGGGTAAGACATCCATTTTCCAGGACCAGCGCAAGCGGGTGTTCGGCTTAAACGGCAGGGAAATCGGTTTTATCAACAGGCCGCCGTCATTGTGGGTATGACAGCAGATGGCCGATTCTTTCGCAGGCACTGCATGGGACTGATAAACTTCCGCAGGTCCGGTAAACCATAGATAATCCCAGCCTTCCGGCGTAATAACCGGCGAAACCAGCCGGTCGATTTCCATTGCGATCAGGGTATCCACGTCGCCGTTCTCGGCAAGGCTTTTTAGGCCGTCCAGCGTATCGCCCTGCCAGCGGATAAGCAGCACAGCCAAGTTGCCGGTGACCATGTCATATACTTCGTCCGGCGTTGCCAGTCCGCCGGTTTTGCTGGACCATTCCCCCGGAAAATAACTGGCCAGATAAAGCCGTCCCGATTGCGCTACGGTAAAACTATGACTGTCGCGGGTGCCGCGAAATATCTCGCCGTCCTGACCGATACGAAACCACAGCTGAAAGTTGGGTTCCAGCGTTATGGGCAGGTCTTTAAACTGCGTTTGCCCGGCTGCAAAAGAGGTAAAGTTATCGCCTGCTTCAACATCAAGGCCGGTATCGAACCAGGGTTTTTGCTCGGAGGGCAGTTCAAAAAAACGATGCTCGAAAATAACGCCTTTTGCAACATTGCCCAACAATTCTATAAAGCGGGACTTAAATTCAATAATATTCATGATGTCTCCTGTATCGGTAAAGTTCATAAAAATCAGCTGCAAGGATTATAATCAGATCGCCCTCATTAAATCTTGTATAAACTGGCTATGCTGAAACTTTATCCTGCTTATATGCGCTTGTTTATTTGGCGAAGCCGGTCGCTTTATTTCGGTCCGTCGGTGCATTTGGATGCGCACGCTTATGCGACAGTGGCATTGCATGTGGGGATTTACCGGCCTTTCAGGATAAAGATCGCTAACGGTGTCTGGCAAAGTTGCCGTTGTGCGATTGTCCCGGCCGGTATTCCGCATGAGCTTGATTTTGAAGGCGGCATCCACGGCAAATTATTTATTGAACGGGACAGCTCCGACTATTTGTATTTCCAGCGCCGCTTTGCCTGCCCGGAACAGTCGCTATCATTATTTCAGGATGATGAGCTGATCGAACAATTGTGCTGGATTTATGAATTGGATCCCGATAAAACCGTAATCGAAAACTGTTTGAGCGACTTGTTGCGCTGTAACGGAGAGCTGAATTTAGTGCTCGACCCGCGCGTACAGACTGCTATCGACCTGATCTGCGATGAGCCGGATTACAATTTCTCACAACAATATCTGGCCGATAGGGCCGATCTTTCGCCGTCCCGGTTTTTGCATTTGTTTAAACAGCATACTGACGTCCCTTATCGGCGTTTCAGGACATGGAAACGGCTGTTCTTAGCATTGGAAAGTTTAAACGCCGTTGATAATATGACGGTAGCCGCGCTGGATGCCGGATTTGCCGATGCAACCCATTTCAGCCACAGCTTTCGCGATAACTTCGGCATAAACCCGGCTTACGTATTTCGCGGCATTAATCGGTTTGAGGTTTGAGCGCTCAATTTATCGGGATAAAGTTTCAACGACTCGGCGGTTAACAAAATGGAACGCGGATAACGCTGATGATTAAGATAAAATATGATTTTTCGTAATTATTCAGCGAATGCTAACTACGATTAATAGAACACGGATGTAAAAGCCGAAGCCATGTTGTTTTACGCTTTTTAATCAGTGCTCATCATATTCATCTGCGTTATCTGCGTTCCATTGCATTTAATGACATTTATAATAAAAACAACAGGAACAACGTTTTATGTCCACATGGTTAGCTTCATCCTTTTTATCGAAAGACAGAATTATTGCCAAACCGGGTTTTAACCGTTGGCTGGCGGCTCCGGCGGCTTTGGCGGTACATCTGTGTATCGGCCAGGTTTACGCATTCAGTGTTTTTAATTTGCCGTTGACCAAGGTGCTGGGCGTGACCGAGTCATTGCCGGAAGATTGGAAACTGACCACCTTGGGCTGGATATTCAGTCTGGCTATTATGTTTTTAGGGCTGTCGGCCGCATTCGCCGGGAAATGGCTGGAAAAAGTCGGGCCGCGCGTCACCATGTTTTGCTCGGCGCTTTGCTTTAGCGGCGGCTTTTTTATTGCGGCGGCCGGCGTTGAGCTGCATTCAATCTGGCTGCTGTATTTGGGTTACGGCGTATTGGGCGGCATCGGTTTGGGGCTGGGCTATGTGTCGCCGGTTTCAACGCTGATTAAATGGTTCCCCGATCGGCGCGGCATGGCGACCGGTTTGGCTATCATGGGTTTTGGTGGCGGCGCAATGATAGGCGCGCCGTTAAGCGTGTTTTTAATGAAGCATTTTGCGTCGGCGACATCGGTTGGTGTTGCCGAGACTTTTGTGACCATGGGCTGTATTTACCTGGTTTTTATGATGATCGGCGCTTTCAGTATCCGTTTGCCGGCAGAGGGCTGGTTGCCTGCCAATTTTCAGCCGGACACGCGCAAAAGCAAGTTGATTACGGACAAGCATGTCCATGTCGAGCAGGTCCTTAAAACACCTCAGTTTTACCTGTTGTGGCTGGTGTTATGCCTGAATGTGACGGCCGGAATCGGCGTACTGGGCCAAGCTTCGGCGATGAGCCAGGAGATGTTTAAGGATCAGATCACGCCCGAGAAAGCCGCCGCTTTCGTTGGCATGCTTAGCTTCTTTAACATGGGCGGGCGTTTTGTCTGGTCCACGCTGTCCGATTACCTGGGCAGAAAAAACGTTTATTTCACCTTTTTCGTGCTGGGCTGCGTGCTTTATTCGATCGTGCCTTATACCGGACGAATGAACAACGTCATGCTGTTCATGGGCTGTTACGCGGTGATTATGAGTATGTACGGCGGCGGGTTCTCGACCATACCGGCCTATTTGGCCGATATTTTCGGCACCCAATACGTCGGGGCGATTCACGGTCGGTTGCTCACTGCCTGGGCTACGGCGGGGGTTGCGGGGCCGGTGCTGGTTAATTATCTCAGGGAAAGTCAGATTGCGCAGGGCGTGCCCAAAGCCGATGCTTACAATATGACCATGCAGATCATGGCCGGGTTATTGCTGGTGGGATTTTTTTGTAACTTGGGCATCAAGGCGGTCGATGAAAAACATCATCTCAAGCATGATGACGTAAATGATCAGTTTGATGCGGCTTGAGACAGTTGTTTTATGATTGATAGTCCACGGGTTGGAGAGGTTTAAAACGGATTTTTAAAAGCCGAAGCCACGTTTGCTGTGTGCTTTTTTAAATCCGTGTCATCTGTCGATTGCACTAATGAGTTGAATCTAGGCTTTTTTAAACAGCGCCCGGGTAGGCGCTTGCATAATCAGTTGCGGAATGGCTGACAACGGCAAAATGCCATCGACAGCGCCCAGTTTGACGGCTTCCTTAGGCATGCCGTAGACCACGCAACTGGTTTCATCTTGGGCTATGGTCAGGGCGCCGACATCGTGCATTTCTTTCATGCCGTGAGCGCCGTCATCGCCCATGCCGGTCAGGATAATGCCGACTGCATTGGCCCCGGCAGATTGAGCGCTGGAGCGAAATAATACGTCTACTGAGGGCCTGTGTCTGCTTATCAGCGGCCCGTCCTTGATTTCAACCTGATACTGCGCGCCGCTACGTTGCAGCAACATGTGCTTGCCGCCGGGAGCGATTAAAACCATACCGGGCAAGACGCGATCATTATGCGCGGCTTCTTTTACCGTTACTTGGCAAATACCGTCCAGCCTTTTGGCAAAAGCCGCAGTAAAATGTTCCGGCATGTGTTGAACCACGACTATCGGCGGGGCAGTGCGCGGCAGCTGGGTAAACAGGTATTCCAACGCCTGCGTACCGCCGGTTGAGGTGCCGATGACGATTACCCGATCGGTTGTTTGCACCATCGGCTTAGGGGGGCTGACGCCGAACAGGCTGTTTGTGCTTGCCGCGACAGGACTGGCCGAAGCTGTGCTTGATTTGATTATTCGAGGTCGGGATCCCGCCGCAGCCTTGATGACGTCGATAATGGTGGCTTTGGATTCTTGCAGGAAGTTACGCAAGTTGACCTTCGGCTTGGTGATGATGTCGACCGCACCGGCGCTCATCGCCTGCATGGTCACTTCCGCGCCTTTTTCCGTCAAGGTGGAGCAAATAACCACCGGAGTAGGGCGCTCGCTCATCAGTTTTTTAAGGAAAGTCACGCCGTCCATGCGCGGCATTTCAATGTCCAGCACAATAACATCAGGCCATTCGCTTTCCATTTTCTTCATCGCGAAAATGGGATCGGGCGCCGCGCCGATGATTTTTATGCCCGATACGCCGTCCAATAAACCGGTCAATACCTGTCGCACCACGGCGGAATCATCGACTATCAATACTTTAATCATTAGACATGTTTTTAATTAATAATGCCGTTACCAAAAATCAGCCTGATCCGATGGCTGCGGGATGTGTAGAGCGGTATTTCTTTTCAGGAAACGTTGTTCCTGTTTAATAACGGCTTGTTCCTCAGCATGTTCAATGCTTTTAACATAGACGGAAAAGTCGTTCGCCAGAAAAAAGATGTTGCGACCGATGTGACCGCCCAAACTGGAGGCTACCAAGGGGATATGTTCGGTTTTCAAGAAGGTTTTAATAAACTCGCAGTTGACTGCGCCTATGGATTGTCCACCGCGTAATTCATTGCCCAGTTTAAGCACGTCGCCACCGCCAAAGGCTTTGGCTTTTAGATGAATGCGTTGCGCGCCCTGTTTTAGCATCTGGTTAATCAGCAGCTCCATCGCATGGATGCCGTAGCGCCCGCCTTCCGAGCCTAACAGGGCCGCATTGTGGGCAGAATGCTGCTGAGCCAGTAAAAAATGATTCATGCCGATCACGCGATTAACCGGATCATACAAACACGCCGCTACGCAGGAACCCAGCAGGGTGGAAATAATTTCATCCTTTTTGGTGACATAACTTTCGCCGGGGTCGATGATGATCCTCGGCAGTCCCTGATACTGGCCTATTTGCACGGTTTTTGATAAATGGAAGGCGTGACCATGGCTAATTCGGTTTTAACACTGTGCAAGGTTTCAGAATGGCTGATAAAAAAATAGCCGCCCGGCTTTAACGCTGAAATGACGCGCTGCACTATATCCTGTTTGGTTTCCGTGTCAAAGTAGATCAGCACATTGCGTAAAAAAATAACATCGAATTGCCCAAGGCTTTTGGGCAGCGCAGTTTTAAGGTTGACCTGTCCGAAACTGACGCGGTTTCTTATTTTTTCATCGACGCGGAAATAGCCGTCCTGAGAACGTACGCCTTTCAGACAATATTTGTCCAGGTAACGTTTGTCCATATTATCCAGCCTGTCCATCAAATAAACGCCTCTTTGCGCGGTTGCCAATACCTCGGTATTGACATCGGAGCCGAATATTTCCCATTTTCTCATGCCCAAGCCTTCAGCCAAGGTCATGCCGAGCGAATAACTTTCTTCGCCGGTGGAGCTTGCCGCGCTCCATAGACGGAAATTATCGCCTCGCCAGGACTTGATAATCTGTTCCTGAAGAAAACTGAAATGCTTGGGTTCGCGAAAAAAATACGTTTCATTGGTGGTCAGGATATTAACCATCAATTGAAATTCGTGGGGATGTTGTCCTGAATTGAGCAATTGGTAGTATTGCCCGTAAGTTTGCAGGCCGTAATGCAGCAAGCGTTTAGCCAACCGGCTGGCCACCATGATTTTTTTTTCCGGTGCCAGCGCGATGCCTGCATGATCGTAAATGACACGCCTGAAATGGGCAAACTCTTCGGCGTTGATGGGTTCAAGACTGATAATAAACTTCCGTTTTATAAGAAAATTAGAACTACGTATAAATACATATTAAACTAGCTAGTCTACTAGAACAACGGAGGTTTGAATGCGGAACGGCCAAAATAACATCGACACTAAATTTCTGTACGGTTCATTACCCGCATTGCCGGTTATTTTGAGTGGGATAATCATGGTCTGGCAAAGCGGGGCGACTTTGTATGGCGTGGTTATCAGCCTATTGTTGGTGCTGTGCGGGATAGGAAGCGGTTTGCTCTTGTGGTACCGCTATGTTAACCAATTGACGCAAATCAATTCCCGTTGGGAACAGGACGAAATCGGCAAGATCGATACGGTTGCGACTTATACCACCGAATTGGAGCGGTTGCTGTTGACCATCAGCCCCATACTTTCCCAACACGTAATGGTTTCGCGTGAACATACCGAGCAGGAGATTATCTCGTTAACAAGTCGTTTTGCCGACATGGTTGGCGAACTTCAGCTGATTGTCGACAGTGCCGATAATACCTTGGATGGGCAGCATTATCACTTGGACAATGTAATTACTACCAGTCGCGAGCTGCTGCAACCTGTTCTGGAAGTGCTCAAACAGGCTCATAAAGCAGACCACGATGTTTTAGGCGAACTGCAAAAATTATCCGGGCACATGAGCGGACTGAATGCCATGTCGACCGAGATACGTAACCTGACCGGACGAATCAACCGGTTGGCGCTTAGCGCGGCTAATGAAGCCTCTTTAGCCGACGGCTTTGAAGTTATTGAGAATGACGCGCGTAAATTGGCGGATGATTTTTTACACATCGATCAGCGCTTGGGCAGCCAGGTCAACGATACGATTGCCGCCGTAACTGCTGCGTTAAAAATAGCGAAAAATGCCGCGCAGGTCGATGATTCAACCCTGTTTCAGGCCGAAGCCAATATCGAACAAACGTTATCCCACTTGAGTCTGGCCTTGGCCCATTACCGCGACAACGCCGGCACGCTTAGAAACAATGCCGAGCAAATCCGCGGCGAAATTAATAATGTATTGGTAGCCTTGCAGTTTCAGGATCGCGTCAGTCAAATATTGATGCAAGTTGAAAATAACTTGCTGAATCTGCAAAAAACCATTGAAAAGATACAAGAGCAAGGCAGTAACCGCGATGGCAACATGCTCCGGGTCGATGAAGCCGTAGAGCATATAGAAGAAAACTACAAGTCGGTTAGCTCGCGGCCTGATCATGCACCGGACAGCTCGGACGAATTAACTTTTTTTTAATACAAAGGTAGGCTTTTACTTATGGCGAAAACAATTATGATCGTGGATGACTCCGCTTCAATGCGACAGGTGGTCGGGATTGCACTTAAAGGAGCAGGTTATGAGGTGATCGAAGCCTCTGACGGCAAGGATGCATTAGGCAAACTGAACGGCGTTAAAATTCATCTTATTGTCAGTGATATTAATATGCCGGTTATGGACGGCATTGCCTTTGTTAAAGCGGTTAAACAGCTCGACAGTTACAAATTCACTCCGATCATCATGCTGACCACTGAAATGGAAGAAGATAAAAAACGCGCGGCCAAAGAAGCCGGTGCTAAAGCGTGGGTGACCAAACCCTTTCAGCCACCTATCTTACTCGCGGCCGTCGCCAAATTAGTGCTGCCTTAACCCTATCCCTTATTTGAGAGATGTCATGACCGCAAAAGCCAATAAAAACGACGGGATACTGTGTGTGCCTATTATGGATGACATGACTATCTACAATGCACAGTCGCTAAAAGAAACCCTGTTAGGCTATTGCCATGCGGGTACGCAGGAGTTGCAACTTGATTTATCGGCTGTTGCCGAAATAGACAGCGCAGGTTTGCAGTTGTTGCTGTTGCTAAAGGCTGAAGCGCAAAAACGCGGATTTACCCTGCGCTTGCTTAGGCATAGCGAAGCGGTGATTGAGATTTTCGAGCTGCTTAAACTCGGCATGTATTTTGGCGATCCCATTGTTATCCCCGCTAATTGGAAAAAATCATGAGCGATATAAATCCCGCCCTGGAAACCTTTTCCCAGGAAGTTGACGAGTTACTGGCGGCCATGGAAGAAGCCTTATTAGGTTTGGAAGGGACGCCTGATGACGCCGATTGCATCAACAGTATTTTTCGCGCCATGCATACCATCAAAGGCTCTTCCGGGTTGTTTGGTTTTGACGATGTGGTCGCCTTCACCCATGAAGCCGAAACCGTATTAGATCGGGTTAGAAATGGCGAGCGGGCGATTGACGCCGAACTGGTCTCTGTTTTGTTAGCCTGTAAAGACCACACGGCACAGATCATTCAACATTTTCTTTTCAACGAAGACGAACCGCTGCCGGAATCGCTGCATCAACAAAGTCGGGCGCTGATTGCCCAATTAACCGGTCAATCGGCGGCGGTCGGCGGAATGCCCTCGACGCAAGAGGAAAAAGCCGATCATTTTGAGGTTGATGACAACACCACGGATAGCAGCGACAACTGGGTTATCAGCCTGGCTTTCAAACAAAACGCGCTACGCAACGGCATGGATCCGTTATCGTTTATTCGCTATTTGCAAACGCTGGGTAAAATCAATGAAGTGATTATTACCATGCCGACGCTTCCTCGTATAGAGGATATGGACCCCGAAGACTGTTATCTTAATTTTAAAATAGCCTTCAGCAGCAATGCCGACAAGAGAACCATAGAGGACGTATTCGAGTTCGCCGAAGACGATTGCGATATTACTATTTTGCCGCCAAATTCCAGACAGGAACACTACCTACAGTTGCTGGCGGATTTGCCGGAAGATCAGGTTAAACGCTTAGGCGAAATGCTGATTGAGATCGGCGCCTTAACTGAAAAAGAAGTCGCACACACACTCAATGAGCAGTGTGCCGATGATAATCTCGATACGAAACCTCTCGGCGAGATGTTGGTGGATAAAAATATCTTGCAGCAGCCTGTGGTAGAACAGGCGCTAAAAAAACAAGAAGCCGTCAAACAAAAAGTCAACAAGGAATCCAATTACATCCGGGTCGATGCGGCCAAACTGGGTTATCTGATAAATCTGGTCGGCGAGCTGGTCATTTCAGGCGCCGCGATGCGGCTGATGGTCGATAAGCACGGCTTATCCGATGTCGACGATGTCGCCTCGACCATGAGTCATCTGGTGGAAGACATACGCGACACCGCATTGCAATTGCGCATGGTGCAAATTGGCGAAACCTTTACGCGCTTCCAAAGAGTGGTGCATGACGTCAGCAAGGAATTGGGCAAGCAAATTCAATTGCAAATCACCGGCGGTGAATCCGAACTGGATAAAACCGTGGTCGAAAAAATCAACGATCCGCTGACCCATCTGGTGCGCAATTCGCTCGATCATGGCATCGAAACGCCCGCAGAGCGACTACGGGCAGGCAAGCCTGAGAAAGGCACCATACAGCTTAATGCCTATCATGACTCGGGACGCATCGTGATCCAGATCAGTGATGACGGCAAAGGGCTGGACCCGGAAAAAATCGTCGCCAAAGCGGTAGCTAAAGGGCTGGTTAAACAGGATCAAGTGCTCAGCAAGAGCGAGATTTACCATCTTATTTTTGAGCCCGGCTTAAGCACTAAAGAAGAGGCCAGCAACCTGTCCGGTCGGGGCGTCGGCATGGACGTGGTCAAGCGCAATATCGAGGCATTGCGCGGCAGCGTCTCCGTTGATAGCGAATTGGGGCAAGGCACCACGGTAACGATACACCTGCCGCTAACGCTGGCGATTATTGATGGGTTCATGGTGGAAGCGCAAAAAGAACGCTACATCATCCCGCTGAGTATGGTCGAAGAATGCGTCGAAATGAACAGCGATGAATGGCAAATCGATGATACCCAACATTATGTCAATTTGCGCGGCCAAGTTTTGCCCTATTTGCGTTTGGGCGATTTTTTCCACAAGAATAAAAAACACACGCATACGCAACGGGAAAGTCTCGTCGTCGTGCGTTTCGGCGAGGCAAAAGCGGGGTTTGTCGTGGATGAATTGCACGGCGAAAATCAAACCGTGATCAAACCGCTCGGCAAGCTGTTTGAGAATCTTAACGGCATAGGCGGCGCAACTGTGTTGGGTAGTGGAGATGTCGCGTTAATTCTTGATGTGCAAGGACTTATTCAACACGCGAAAAAGCAGGTAAATCCCACTTTGGCATTGTCGTCGAGTGTTTAAAGTCAAAAAGGTACGTTATGGCTATTAACGATTTAAAAACAAGAACATCAACGGAAATTTTACCATGCTAAATAACCTGACTATCAAAGCCCGCCTGATTCTGGTTGTGGGTCTTATGTCCTTGCTCGCCATTTCTATGGGGATACTTGGCCTGGACGGGATGAAAAAAGCCAATGAAGGCTTGCTCACCGTTTATGTCGACCGCACTATTCCGATGGGGCAGCTGGGCGAAATCAAGGCGAAATTGCTAAGCAATCGTCTTGCAATCACCAATACCTTGGTGTTCAAGGAAGAAAACCAGAAAAACATAGAACTGATTAAGAAAAATATTGTCGATATTAACAGGATATGGGATGAGTACATGGCGACTACCCTGACCGTGGAAGAAAAGAAACTGGCCGATAAGTTTGCAATAGATCGTAAGCGCTTTGTTGTCGAAGGGTTAAATCCCACCATGGAATATCTTCTTGCCGGAAATACAGACGCCGTGGAAAAAACCATCAGGGAGGCGGTGCGTCCATTATTTGTGCCTGTCGGCGAAGGCATTGATGCGCTGACGCAGTTACAGCTGGATGTCGCCAAACAGGAATATGACGCCGCTCAAATCCGTTATGAAGAAAGCCGTTTTATTTCGATAATTCTGCTGGCAGTGGGGTTGTTACTGTCCATGTTTATCGGTTTTATGCTGATTCGTGGCATTTCGCGCTCCCTGTTTGCGATGCAACAGTTTGCAGAATCTTTAGCGAAAGGCGACCTTACCGCGCGTATTGATCTTGAGCAAAACGATGAAATCGGCATCTTGGCTCAATCAATGACCAAAATGCGCGATCAACTTAGCGGCGTCGTGCAACAAGTTCGCACTAATTCCGATGCCTTGGGCAGCGCCTCGCAGGAAATCAGCGCAACCGCCCAGTCCATCAGTCAAAGCGCTACCGAACAGGCTTCAGGTGTTGAACAGACCACGGCCTCTATCGAAGAGTTGAACGCATCGGTCAAACAAAACGCAGATAACGCCAAGCTGACCAATGGCATGGCAACGACCGCAGCGGCAGAAGCTGCCAATGGCGGACAAGCGGTAAAGCGCACGGTGGAGGCAATGAAGGAAATCGCCGATAAAATCGGTTTGATTGAAGATATTGCCTATAAAACCAATCTGTTATCGCTCAATGCGGCGATTGAGGCGGCCTTGGCCGGCGAACACGGCAAAGGCTTTACCGTGGTTGCCGCAGAGGTAAGAAAGCTGGCGGAAAACAGCCGGATAACCGCGCAAGAGATCAATAGCCTGGCTAAAAACAGCGTCAAGATTGCCGAAGACGCCGGTATTCTGCTGGAAAAAATGGTGCCTAATATTCAGAAAACGGCGGATTTGGTCGAAGAGATTACCGCGTCTTCAGAAGAACAAGCCCAAGGCATCGGCCAGATCAGCGATGCGGTCGGTCAATTGGATAAAGCGGCACAACAAAATGCATCAGGTTCGGAACAGCTTGCCGCCACCGCCGAAGAACTGAGCGGCCAAGCCATGCAACTGCAACAGGTTATGGCGTTCTTTAAAGTGGATGCAAACCAGGGCTGCACCGCTAGAGTTCAACCGGTTCAGTCTACCAGGCAGATGCTTGCAAACAAAAAAACAGCACCTTATTTTACTCCGGCCGGGTCTTCTCCGGTAACGCCTAAGCCTGCGCCGATCGGCAAGGCAGCAGGGAATAAACCTGAATTTAATGAGCATGATTTTGAACGATTTTGACAGGCAGAATGAACCATGAACCAATTAATACATAAGCAAGAAAACAAAACCGAGTTAATGGCTCAGGACCAACTACGCCAGTATCTTACTTTTCAGGCAGGCAACGAGAATCTGGCTATCAGCATTCTGGACGTCAAAGAAATCATCGAAATCAACACGATTACCGACGTGCCGATGACGCCGGACTATATACGCGGCGTTATCAATCTGCGCGGTAATGTCGTGCCGGTAATCGATTTGTCGGCACGCCTGGGTCGGCAAAGTAGCGAAATAACCAAACGCAGTTGTATTGTACTGGTGCAGGTTGAATACAAAGAGGATGCCCAGTTACTGGGTATGTTGGTCGATGCCGTTGATGAAATTCTGGAAATTCCCGAAGCGAACATCATGCCGCCGCCTGATTTTGGCGCTGATATTCGGACTGATTTTATTCAGTCGATGGGACGAGTGGGTGACGAGTTTATTATCTTGTTGAATATCAACCGCGTACTTTCGATAAAAGAATTATCTCAGCTCAAACAAGTTGCCGATTACGAAAGCGGCAATGCAAGCAAAGAAGCCAGTTTCTCGGCACTAAATTGATTAACCCTCCAAGGATTCATTATTTATGAACGTAAAAGACTTAAGTATAAAAACCAAGATATTAACCGGAGCCTTGCTGTTGGTATTGATTACCTGCGGATTTGGCCTGTTGTCAAAGCTGTATATCGGCAAAGTGTCAGGCTCGCTGTTCGGAATTACCGACAACAACGGTAAGGCGATTGAATATGCAACCGGGGTCGAGCGTATGGCGCTGACGACTTACATTGAAGAAAAAAATTATCTGCTAGAAGAAACAGATGAAGTTCAACAACGTGCTGAACAGAATGTTAAAGAGCTGATCGGGTACTTGGATAAAGTCGATACGGTGGCAAAGGAATATAAGAATACTGAGCTATTAGAGCAATCAAAAAATGCTCGGGAAGGCATAGGTCAGTATATTGATAAATATAGAGCCGCAGTTAAGGTGATGAAAGACAATAAGCAAGCCGTTGCCAATATGGTTGAAAAAGGTAATGCGGTAGCTAATGCCGCAGATGGTTTTTTGGACAGGCAGGTAAGACTGTACACCGAAGCGCAGAAAAAAGGGTTAACTGGTCAAGAGCTTGATGCCTATGTGCAGCGCTATATTATTGCGACCGGCATTTCTGTAAAAGCGATGCAAATAATGCGCGCTGAAAAAGAAGAGGTTAATTATCAGGATCGGGTTGCTTGGAAAAAAATGGGGGTTTTATTGCCTGAGTTAATGCAGTTATATGACGACCTGCAAAAAATAGTGAGCAGTGACGAAGCACTTAAATTTATTGCCGATTCACGCAATATAACTCGAGATTATCATGAGGCCGCCAAAACTTGGATAGAAAATAATAGTCAAAAGAAAATTATTTTAGCGGATATGTCGAGATTGGGCAGTAGTGTCATCAAGCAGGCGCAAGATGCCGAAGCAGCTGGTTACGTTCAATTAGGTAATGCCCGTAACGATGCAAACCAACTGGTCAGCGAAGCCAACAAGATCATCATTGGTACCATTATTCTTTCGATAATTTTAGGTGTTATTATTGCGTTTTTTTTGGCTTCAATGATCACCAAGCCGATTATTTTAGGTGTTAAATTTGCCGAGTCTTTATCAAAGGGAGATCTTACTGCCCGGATTGATATTGACCAGAAAGATGAGATCGGCGTCCTGGCCAGTGCATTGCAAACCATGCGCGACCAGCTCAGCAGCGTTGTTCAGCAAGTGCGCACCAATTCCGACGCCTTGGGCAGCGCGTCGCAGGAAATCAGCGCGACCGCCCAATCCATCAGCCAAAGCGCTACCGAACAGGCTTCAGGCGTCGAGCAAACCACGGCGTCCATCGAAGAGTTGAGTGCATCAGTCAAACAAAATGCCGATAACGCCAAAATAACCAACAGCATGGCTACCACGGCTGCGGAAGAAGCTACCAATGGCGGGGAAGCCGTGAGGCGCACGGTGGAAGCGATGAAAGAAATCGCCGATAAAATCGGTTTGATTGAAGATATTGCTTATAAAACCAATCTGTTGTCGCTCAATGCTGCGATTGAAGCTGCGCGGGCAGGCGAACACGGCAAAGGCTTTACCGTGGTTGCCGCAGAGGTAAGAAAACTGGCGGAAAACAGCCGGGTAACGGCGCAAGAAATCAATAGCCTGGCAAAGAACAGTGTCAAGATTGCCGAAGACGCCGGTATCCTGTTGGAAAAAATGGTGCCTAATATTCAGAAAACGGCGGATTTGGTCGAAGAGATTACCGCGTCTTCAGAAGAGCAGGCCCAAGGCATCGGCCAGATCAGCGATGCGGTCGGTCAATTGGATAAAGCCGCACAACAAAATGCATCGGGTTCCGAACAGCTTGCCGCCACAGCGGAAGAACTGAGCGGCCAAGCCATGCAGCTGCAACAGGTTATGGCATTCTTTACCGTGGATAATCGTTAATCCGGTTGCGGCTTTCATCATTCCCAAGCCGGTGTGCTCACCTTTATAAACAAGTGCCTGCGGAACACCGTCATTTCGGCAGGGATGCCGATATGACGATTCCCGATATGACGTTCTGGGGCGAAGTTGTGTATAACGATGTGCGCGGTGCGCCTCATTGCAAAATTTTTAAATTATTTGTGTCATTTCCAAGAAAAACAACATCCCCATGAAAATTAACATGCCGATCACCAATGTTGAACATGCTCTTGCAGAGACGGATTTCATTGTTACCAAAGCCGATCTAAAAGGGGTGATTACCTACGCTAATGAGGATTTTATCCGAATTTGCGGGTTTACCAGGGAAGAGCTGATTGGCGCATCGCACAATATAATCCGTCATCCGGACATGCCGGCAGAAATTTTCGAGGATTTTTGGAAGTCGATAAAAGCAGGTCGGCCATGGACCGGGGTGGTCAAGAATCGCTGCAAAAACGGCGATTTTTATTGGGTATTGGCCAATGTTACCCCTTATTATGAAAATGATAAGTTGGTCGGCTATATGTCGGTACGCAGCAAGCCCAGCCAAAATCAGGTTGCAGAGGCCGTCGATGCCTATCAAAAATTTCGCGAAGGCAAGGCGGGTCATTTAAAAATCCAGGATGGAAAAATCGCCAAAAAAACGCTGACCGGGCGATTCCCGTCCTTAGAAAACATCAGCATCAAAGCCCGTTTATTGATGGTTATCGCTATCATGTCAGCCCTGCTGCTCATTATCGGCGGTATGGGACTTTTCGGCATGAGTAAGGCCAGCGACGGTTTGCGCACTGTTCATACCAATCGCATGCTGCCTTCGAACCAGATTTTCCAGGTTCAGAAACTGCTGCTTACCAATCAGTTGCGGATTACCGCCAGCTTGTTCAACCCTACGCCCGAGTTGGTTCAAAAAAATCTTGCCGAAGTGGAACAAAACATCGCAACCATCACCCGGATCTGGGAGGCATACATTGAAAACTCGCTGGGTCCGGATGAAAAAATGCTGGCGGATAAAGTTGCGGATGACAAAAACCGCTTTGTCATGGAAGGCCTGCAACCGGCTATTTCAGCATTGCGCAGCAATGATGCCGGGCTTGCCCGCAAGATTATCGAGGGCAAGGTTAATCCCCTTTACGAGCCGGTCGGGGAGGGTATTCAGAAGCTATTGCAATTACAGGTCGGTATTGCCAAACAGGAATCCGATGCCAGTCAGTCGCGTTATTACAGCACCCGCGAAATAGCTGGCGTCTTGATCGCTTCGGGTATTTTACTGGCGCTGTGGTTGAGTTTTTCTTTATTGCGTTCCATCGTGCGTCCGCTTAATGCCACCATTAGCCATTTCGGTCAAATTGCCCAGGGTAATTACACTAACGTTATTGAAATCAAAGCCATGGATGAGATCGGCAGGGTGCTGGCGGCTCTCAAAGCGATGCAGATCAGGCTGGGCTTCGATGTCGCGGAAGCTCAACGTATTGCCGATGAACATTTGCGCATTAAGATTGCATTGGACAACGTCAGCACCGGCGTGATGATAGCGGATACCGACCGTAACATTATTTACGCCAATAACTCGGTGATCAATATGTTTGACGAAGCCCAAGCCGATATCCGCAAACTGTTGCCCAATTTCTCCGTTGATAATCTGGTAGGCACCAATATTGATAGCTTTCACAAGATTCCCTCGCATCAGGCGCAATTACTTAGCGATGCAACCGGCTGCTTGAGTCCCATCAGTATTAATTGGGGCGAACGTTATATGATGGTCACTGCCAGTCCGGTAATTAACACCAAAGGCAAGCGCATGGGTTCGGTAGCCGAATGGCTGGATCGCACCTCCGAGGTCATGGTGGAAAAAGAAGTGGCCGTTATTTTGGTTGCAGCGGTTATGGGGGATTTTACCCAGCGCATTGTCATGCAAGGCAAGACAGGCTTTTATCGTGAGCTGAGCGAATCAATCAATCAACTGATGCAAACCAGCGAAAGCGGTCTCAATGAAACGGTACGGGTATTCAATGCCTTATCCCACGGTGATTTGACTGAAAAGATTATTAATCATTATTCAGGCACCTTCGGACAACTTAAGGAGGATGCCAATTCCACGGTGGATGACCTCAACAATACTATCGGTCAAATCAAGGATGTTGCCGAATCAATCCACACGGCCGCTAAAAAAATTGCACACGGCAACATGTCTTTGTCGCATCGCACCGAAGTGCAGGCAAACAGTTTGGAGCAAACCACCGCCAGCATGCAAAAACTGACCTTAACGGTGCATCAGAATAGCGATAACGCCAAACATGCCAGTGAGCTTGCCGTTAGTGCATCGAATACCGCAGGTAAAGGCGTCACAGTGATTGGTCAAGTTGTAAAAATGATGGAAGCGATCAATGAGTCCTCGCGCAAGGTTGTCGAGATTATTACCGTGATAGACAGTATTGCTTTCCAGACCAACATACTCGCGCTCAATGCCGCCGTAGAAGCGGCGCGTGCCGGAGAACAGGGGCGAGGTTTTGCCGTGGTGGCTGGAGAAGTGCGCAGTCTCGCGCAACGCGCCGCCTCCGCTGCCGGGGAAATCAAGAACCTGATCGGTGATTCGGTTGAGAAGGTAGAGGACGGCAGCAAACTGGTCACCCAAGCCGGCAACACCATGGAAGATATTGTTAATTCTATTCGTGGCGTTACGGCCATCATGTCCGAGATCAGCGCGGCATCCGCAGAGCAAACCGCCGGTATTGAGCAAGTGAATCTGGCCATTTGCCAGATGGATGATGTAACCCAGCAAAATGCCGCCTTGGTAGAACAAGCCACAGCCGCCGCAGCATCGTTGGAAGAACAAACGCAGCAGCTGACGGTCACGGTAACGCACTTTAAAATGGATGGCGATAGCCGTGCTGCGGACAGTTCGTTTGCTACAGCACCGGTTGCGAAGGAAACCGATCATGATCCCGTGGGACATATGGTCAAACTGGATCCTCAATCTACTGACAGCGGCGGTTGGGAAGAGTTTTAAACTGGGATAGAAGTGTCGTTCTGTTTTCGTTAAGGTAAAAACAATTGTGCGGCAGCAGTGGGATTTGACGCAAAATAACAGTGCAGGTAACTGGCAGTCAGCCGGTTTAGCTGATAAATGGCTTCCCCTGCTGAAGTGTTATGCACACGCTCGCCAAAGGCAATAGGGACCAGCGGTGTTTCGATAAGGGAGTGGTGAAAAGCATGGCTGCGCAATACGCCACCGGCCATAGGCGCCGATTGAAAACCCAAACCTTTCAGCCGGTTTTGCATGATGGCGTGTCCCGGCAAGAGGCCAACCATCTCACCGCGATTCCCGGCTTTATCGACGATCGATTCCAGCAAATACAACATGCCGCCGCATTCGGCGTAAATGGGTTTGCCTTGCTGGAAATGCATTTGCAATGCCGCTTTCATCGACGGATTATCCTGTAGCGTTTGCAAATGCAGTTCGGGATAACCACCCGGCAGATAAATGCTGTCAACATCGGGCAGTGCTTTATCTGCAAGCGGCGAAAAGAAAATCAGTGTGGCTCCCATCGTCCGCAGCACATCCAGATTGGCTGCGTAAATAAATGAAAACGCGGTATCGCGGGCAACGCCGATGCGGATACCCGATAACAGTTGAGGCGGCGTTTCCTGTTCTGGCGCTGTAAATTCCACAGACTCCGGAAAATTCGCCAGCCCGGTCACGGCAATTGCCGTTGCGGCGGCCGACATTCGCGATTCGAGATCAAGCACTTCTTCCGCCTGAACCAGACCCAGATGTCGTTCCGGCAATACAAACCGGTTATCGCGGGGTATCCCGCCGAAGTAGCATAGATCCGGCGGCATGCCTTGCATGATCATTTCGTTATGCCGCGGGCTGGCGATATTATTGGCTAAAACACCGGAGAATTTGAGTCCAGGCCGATAGTTGGCGAGTCCGTAGGCAAGTGCTCCCAGCGTTTGGGCGGCACCGGTCGCATCAATCACCGCCATCACCGGCACCGAGAATAGTTCGGCCACATCGGCGCTGCAAGGCTCGCCATCAAACAAGCCCATAACGCCCTCAATCAGTATTAAATCGGCTTCCAGCGCGGCCTCATATAACAATCGCCGACATTCAGTTTCGCCCATCATCCACAGATCAAGTTGGTACACCGGCAGGCCGCAGGCGCGTTCGAGTATCATCGGATCGAGAAAGTCGGGGCCGGATTTAAACACCCGGACTTTGCGGCCTTGCTCGACGTGATAACGGGCAAGCGCTGCAGTGATGGTGGTCTTGCCGTGATTGGAGCCGGGCGCGGTGATGAACAGGGCAGGGCAGTGAATTGTTGAAAGGGTCATTTCCAGGCAGCTCCAGTCGATTGGCTCGTTTCCATTCACCGCGTTCTGTATACATAGGACGTTGTTCGTGATTCCTGGCGTAGCGCGTGGGAACGAGAGGCAACATTAGGAGTGCAAGCTTTGCTTGCGTTTGCAGGCGAAGCCTGCACTCCAAACGTAAAAGTAGTAGCAGCTAAGTAGCGGCGGTTCATTTCCATGCAGTCCCGGTCAATTTGGATAACAGTTCCGCCACCGTGTTACGGTTCAGATGATAACCGATAAAAACCAGTTCCGATTCTTTTGAAGATTGCTTGGCAGTGTCGGAACCTATCGTCACGCGAGTGCGCACACCCTGCACCAGAACGGATTGATCGGCAAATAGTATAAAGCCTTTGCAGCGCAACAACGGCTCCGCTTTAGCCACTTCGATCAATGCCTGTTTGATTGTTTCCGCCTGCTGCGGCTCTTGGCTGCGCAGTACGAACGAGAGCCATCCCGGATCCTGCTCATGAAAATGTTTGTGCGTCGTCAGTCCGTGACTGTGGCCTGCCAAACCGGAATGGGCGTGACCGTTCAGTCTTGCATGGCTACCTAATGTCGGCGCACCGGAACCGGGTATCGGCGTAAACCGGTGGTTGTGCGTTGTAAAGGTCGGCTGGTGCAAGCGCAGGCCAAGAGCCAGACGGATATCCAGCTGGGCGTTGTAGGCAAGTTCGAGGAAGCGCACGTTCGGCGCCCGATCGCGAACGCGTTGTTCCGCGAGCAGCAAGGCATCCTCATCCAGCGCATCGATTTTGTTCAACACCACGACATCGGCATATTCGAGTTGCTGCTCAAACAAGGTCGCGACTGAATCGGCAACGGCGGCCTGCGGACTGTCGGCACTCAAGTCACGATCAAATTGGTCGGACAGCAGCAACGGCGTATCCACCACGGCCAGCGTCGCATCCAGGATAAAATCCCCGGCCAACTCAGGTGTTTGCAACAGTTCCATGACCGCTGTCGGCAACGCAAGCCCGGAGGTTTCTATCAGCACATGATCGACATTGGCACGGCGCCCGGCGATAGCCTGCATGGTCGGGATAAAGTGTTCGTCATCGCCGTAGGCAATCAGGCCGTAAGGGAAATCATGAATCCGCACATGCTCATCGCCGCCAACGCTGTCGTTAATCAGCGCACCGTCGATGGAAACTTCGCCGAATTCATTGATCAGTAACGCAAGGCGTCGGGTTTGCCTGCTTTTAATCAGGCTACTCAGCAATGTGGTTTTACCGGAACCGAGAAAACCGGTAACGATGGTGACCGGAATCATGCGTTGATATTCCATGGAAACTTCTCATTAAAAACAGGTAAATCAGTAATGAATCGATAAAAGCTATCACCACGAAGACACGAAGTAATAAAACTTCGTGTTCTTCGTTTCTCGGCAACTGCTCCCTGCGTTGCTCTACCTCCTGCGTCCATGCAGTCGTTCGTGGCGAATAAAATGCTTTTAATCGTCTACTTACTCGTTTATGGGGTTACATGCCACGCTTGCAATTGGCTCAATGCCGCATCGAAACTTGAGGTAGTAAACGGATACTCAAGTTTCGGGCGCTTGATCACCAGCAACGGGATGTTCAGCGCCTGCGTTGCCGCCACTTTGGCTTGATAGCCGCCTGCATCGCCGGAATCCTTGGTGATGACGCAATCGATTTTCAAATCCCGCCACAAGGCGGTGTTGAAAGCTTCAGAGAACGGTCCTTGCATCGCGCAAATATGGCTGCGCGGCACACCCAGATCGATTGCTCGTTGGATGAATTCAGGCTCGGGCGTAACCCGCACAAACCATTCGCGTTCGGCGGCACCCGGCGCATTGAGAAAGGCAGCCAAGTCTTTGGAACCGGTGGTCAGAAAAATGCGCCGACCGAGTTTAATGGCTTGTTCGGCAGCTTGTTCCAAAGAACATGTAGGATGTGCTGACGAAGGAAGCGCATCACTATCAGAAAGATGCGCTTCACTGTGTTCAGCACATCCTACGGAGCTGGGCCGTTCATAACGCAGATACGGGATATTCAAGCTTTTCGACAAGCCCATCAATTGTTCAGAAATCAACTTCGCATAAGGATGCGTTGCATCGACAATCACCCGCGCCTGATTTTGGCTTAGCGCCTGTTTTCGCGCCTCGACGCCTTGATGACCGGCCCAGACCGACACGCCGGGGCAATGCTGGGCGGCAACCTCGCCGCCATATTCCGTCGCGGCGGAGACCACGACCGGATAGCCTTGCTGTGCCAATTCGTTAGCCAAGGCGTTGCCGTCGCTGGTGCCGGAAAAGACCCATAACGCTTGCTCTGGCAGATCAGGGCAACCACAAGGGATTTCCCCTACGTCGGGCGCATCCCAGTTATTGTAGCCGCGCGGCGTAAAAATAAAGCCGCGCTTGCGCTGGGTAAAACGGTTGCCGATCACGATGGTGGTCAGCATATCGAACTGCAAAGACAGCAAGTCTTCCAGGTGGTGAATGCTGACTTTCTGGCCGGGCCGATAGGCATTATGGATTACGCCGCACAGCGTCTTCGGCGATTTCGACTCCAGCATGATATTGAGGATGCGGTACACGCCTTCCTGGCGACCGGCGCTTTGCACGTTGTACAACACACAGGCGAGGTCGGCCTGGGCGATATGCCGTCCGCGTTGCTCTATCCAGTCCCAAGGGCACAACAGGTCGGACAGGCTCAGCGTGGCAAAATCGTGCGACAACGGCGAGCCTAATAACGAGGCGCAGGCATTGGCGGAAGTAATGCCGGGTATCACGTTGACGGCATAGTCGTCATCTTCGCGCATTTCATCGAAAGCCAATGCAGCCATCGCGTAAATGCCGATGTCGCCGCTGGAAATCAGCGCAACTTTAGCGCCGCTACGGGCCTTTTCAATCGCCAATAAAGCGCGCTCGCGTTCCTGAGTCAGCGGCGGCGTGTGGATTTCCTTGCCGGTTATCCACGGCTCAATCCAGCGCAAATACAGGTCATAAGCCACGATCACATCGCTGTCCCGCAATGCCGCTTCGGCACGCGGAACGATCAAATCGCTAAATCCCGGCCCGACCGAAACCAAATTCAATATACCTTTCATTCTTTTATCCACTGATTATTGCTCTGTCTATTTAAAAGCGATCACCACGAAGGCACGAGGAACACGAAGTTTTATTTCTTCGCGTATTCGTGGTGAATTTTTCATGTTGCTGCGCTGGTTCCCAAGCTCCAGCTTTCAGTGTCTCGGGAAGCTGGAGCTTCCAATACGGCATTCCCAAGCTGGAGCTTGGGAACGAGCGATCCGGCGGACGGCGCTCTATATATTATCTTCAACCACGGCAACGGCTACGCCGTTTAAAGCCGTTTTAGGCACGATCAATCTGCCGCGGGCGCCGGCAATCAATGCGCAAGGCTCACAAACTCCCGGCAAACCCACATTCTGCTGAACCCAGTCCGAGGCTTTAGTTACCCAAGGCCTTGCCGCCACTGTTGCGCTTGCCAAGACGCGTAGCGGCAAATCGTGCAGTTCGCAAAAATCCAGCAAGCCCGGTTCGTTTGCCTTCAAGTCTATAGTCACTATTTCGCGCACTTCGCTTAACGGCCTCTCGCCTAATGCCAGATGCACGGCCGCGGCGATTTGCCCGGCAGTGACACCCTTGCGGCAACCTATACCGACGACCAAAGGCTTCAAGGCTTCGGTCGCCGTAGTAATGACCGGTACCGCGCCGGTTACATTGGCGACGCGATAAGCCAAACGGTTGGCACCGCCTTCGTGTCCTGCCAGCAGCGACACCGCGAACCGTCCCGCTTCGTCCAACACCACGACGGCCGGGTCGCTATGTTTGTCCTGCGCCAAGCCCTCGAGAAAGCGCACCGCGATGCCGCTGGCCGCTATCATGATCCACTGCGACTGCTGGCGATAAGCGGCGGCAAACTGCTCTTTCTGGGGTGTGGCGATATCGAGCCATGGCCGATACAGTACACCGCCAAGCCGTTCTTGCAGGGCCAAAGCCAAGGCTTCGCTTTCCGGCCTTACCAGCCAGATGCCGCAATCAGTCATGCTGCGGCCTTTATCGTACATAGCAATTTAAGCGGAAAATTCATATATTCAATAAAAGATTAATTCACCACGAAGACACGAAGAAAGAAGTAGAACCTTCGTGTTCCCGGCAATTGCTCCTGCATTGCTCTACCTCCTGCATAACCCACAGGGATGTGGGGAATGCAGATATTGCAGGAGCAAATATCTGTCCATGCAGTCGTTCGTGTCTTCGTGGCGAAATGTTTTTAAGTTGATGACGACTTTTTCTTTTTCATGACGCGGAAGATATGCGTGAAATCCTTGGAATACAGACTGGATTCGGTTTGTTCACCGCGCCCTAAAGCTTTGCCTACCAATAACATCGTAGTTAGATTCCACTCGCTTTTTTTGGTTTCTTTAAGGATGACGCCCAAGGTGCCCTGGTAAGACCGCTCTTCCGGCCAGGTTGCCCGATAGACCAGCGCCACCGGCGTGTCGTCCGGATAATGCAGGCGCAGGTCGGCGACTATTTTTTTCAAATGCGGCCCGGACAGGAAGATGCACATCGTCGCTTGGTGTTCGGCCAGTCGTGCAATCGATTCCAGTTCCGGCACGGCCGAAGCGCGGCCCGAAACGCGGGTCAGAATGACGGTTTGCGAGACTTCCGGCTTGGTCAGCTCGGCCTTGATGGATGCCGCCGCCGAAGTGAACGAGGATACGCCCGGTACAATTTCGTAGTCTATGTCCAGCCCATCTAGCCTGCGCATTTGCTCGGCGGTCGCGCCGTAAATGGCCGGGTCGCCGGAATGCAAACGGGCTACATCGCAATCATTCTCTTGCGCTCGACGGTAGCAGGCTTCCTGTTGTTCAAGGTCAAGCGTGGCTGTGTCGATCAGTTCGGCATCTGCCCGGCAATGCTGCAACATGTCGGTAGGCACCAATGATCCGGCGTACAGCACCATGCTGACCCGGCCGAGAATATTCGCGCCGCGCAATGTGATCAGATCGGAAGCGCCGGGGCCTGCGCCGATAAAATAAACTTTCATGCGTGTCTTCTCTCTCTGGGTGTTTTGCGTATGAGTAAAGTGGCGAGATAGCCCATCGCCGAGGTGGCGCATAAATCGCTGACATCATCGGCCAGCATTTCGTCCGCCAAGCCGATGCGACGGGCAAACGCGCAGTGCTCGGCGATGCCCATGTCACGGAGCAAGGCCAGCACCCAGGGCAGGCGCGCGCCGATCTTCATCAGCACCACGATGTCATGGCTTTCGATGTCCTGTCGTAGCGCCGCCGCATCTTCGGGGCAAGGCAGAATTAATGTACGCTCCTTGCCTACCCCCAGCGGCCAACCCATCGCCGAGGCCGCAGCCGCATAGCTGGTAATGCCGGGGAAGGTGCGCTGCGGCAGATCCGGCAAATACTCGCGCAAGGCGGCCAATATATAGCCGTAAGTGGAGTAGGTTAGGCTGTCGCCTATGGTCAGGTAAGCCACGTTTAAACCTGCGCGCAAATCGACGGCGATGGTTTCCGCCAGTTGTGCGTAATGCTCGCTCAGCACCGTGCGGTCAGGGTCCATGGTGAATTCGATTTCACGTATCCGTTCCTGAGCGATGGCTATGCCTGCTAAGCATTGCAGGGCTACCGATGTGTCGGAACTGTGCGCTCGGGGGGCGTAAATGATGTCGGCCTGTTGCAGCGCTTCGACCGCCGCCAGCGGAATGTAACCCGCAGGTCCCGGCCCTACGCCTATACCCCAGAATGTACCCAGCAAACTCATATAGCTCTTCTCATAAAAATTTAAGTGTCATCTCGTTTCCACACGCAGTGCCGAGAACGGTCATGGTTGTGGGGGCGACTTTAGTCGCCCAGTCAGTAATAATCTAACCGCTCAATGGCGACTGAAGTCGCCCCCACAGCAGCAGTTATTTTCAATCGGCTCCCAAACTCTCGCCTTGTAAATTAAATAGCCGCACTTCAACCTTTTTCACTGCCGGTACGCGTTGATGAACAAGCGCGGCGATGCGCTGTTCGA
The DNA here is from genome assembly GCF_000190755.2 of Methylobacter tundripaludum SV96. Classification (GTDB taxonomy): domain Bacteria; phylum Pseudomonadota; class Gammaproteobacteria; order Methylococcales; family Methylomonadaceae; genus Methylobacter_A; species Methylobacter_A tundripaludum. The sequence goes on from NZ_JH109154.1 coordinate 55,431, forward strand.
TGTCTATCCACAACGCCTGTGCGCCGGTTTCCTTCTTTAATCTTTCCATTGCGGCTTCCACTGTGTTTGCCTGCTCCAGTTCTTGTACCAGACGGCTGTCAAATCCTCGTTCTCCCGCCACCCGCGCGACAACGCTCATGGCCATGTCGCTCCTGCTGGAGTGCGTATCCCATACGCCGTCCAGCACTTTGGCAAGTTTGCCCGGGTGCCCCAATAACCACAATACATCCAGATGGCGTTGTTGTTCAGCCAATGCCTGCTGTAAAAAATCTAACGCGTCGCCAAGAAAATTGGCGATCTGCACTGAGCGCTGTTCGGGTAATCCCAGTGCCTCTTTGGCATAAGTGCGACCGATTTTCCCCGGCAGCAAAGCGATGCTGTTTATATCGTCGCCCCCCAACGCGACGCGTACATAAACCTCAATCGAGGCAATCCAGGATGCCAGCGACAAAGGCTCGACTATGCCTGAAGTGCCGAGTATCGATATGCCGCCGACTATGCCGAGTCTCGGGTTGAAGGTCTTTTTGGCAATCGCTTCGCCGTTGATACAGCCTATGATTAGGTCGAAGCCTTGGTCTTTATTATCGGACACCTCGGCAACCGCCTGCCGCATCATCTTGCGCGGCGTTGGGTTAATTGCAGGCTCACCTACCGCTACGCGTAAGCCGGGTTGAGTCGCAGTGCCGACGCCGCTTCCGGCGAAAAAGCGTATTTGTCCTTCATTGTTCCTTCGCACTTCGGCAAAGATGGTGGCCCCGTGCGTATTATCCGGATCATCGCCGCCGTCTTTTAGCACGTCGGCTCGCGCTGTGTGCTCGTTCAACCAACGGCAGTCCTGAATCGGTACGGTCAGGTAATGCGTATCGTCAGCCAATGTTATTTGTACCTGTGCGTGACGCTCGCCGTGCAGCAGCAGATAGAGCGCGGCTTTAACCGCCGCCGTGGCGCAACTGCCGGTGGTGCGTCCGCGCCGTAAACCGTTCGGGGCGAGGACATTGAGGTCGAATTCTCTAAGTTCAGTCTGACTCATGCAACGCGAGTAACCTGTCCTGTCATTTAAAAACTTAAAAAACTATCACCACGAAGACACGAAGAACACGAAGAAATATAACTTCGTGTCCTTCGTGTCTTCGTGGTGAATAAAAAGCTTTAACAGCCTGTTTACTAGCATTTCGCGCTTAATCGATTTTATTAGTAGCTAATGAGCAGAGCTGATTCACCGCATCGATCATCAAGCCGTTGACGACGGTTGCCGCCCAGGGTGAACCGCCGCGCGTGCCGCTGTTGGTGATGCGCGGCACTTGCAGGCAGCGTTTTAATTCCGCTTTCGACTCGCAGGTGCCGACGAAGCCGACCGGCAAACCGATCACCAGTTGCGGCCGCCAGCCGTGTTCGCGGATCAGGCGCACCGCTTCCCTGATCGCAGTCGGCGCATCGCCTATCGACAGCACGATGTCGTTACCGAATTTTTCAAAAGCGCGTCGTATTCCGGCCGCGGAACGGGTGATGCCCTGCGTTTGCGCCATCAGCGCGGTTTCGTGATCATGCACCCCGCACCAGGTTTCGATGCCGAGCTGTTCGAGCAGCGCGCGCTTGAGTCCGGTCTGCACCATGGTCACGTCGGTCACTACACGCTTGCAACGCAACAAGGCACGGATGCCCGTTTCGACCGCGCCCGCCGAAAAGTAAATGTCGTCGACCGCATTAAAGTCGCCGCTGGTATGTACCAGCCGTTGCAGCACGGTCAGATGCGCCTCGGGAAAGACCGACCAGTCGCGCCCGGCGGCGATGATGCGGAAACTTTCGGCTTCTATCGGATGCGGCACGTAAGGGGCGAATTCTGTTACGGTTTCATCCACAGCGGCTTTCTCAAATAACCCGCGAACTTGAAGATGATGAGGGCGTTGCGGCTCGCCGACCTGCTGTTCAAAGCCGACGATTTGCACCCGGTATTTGCACAGCGAGCAGTTCATTTCCGCACGGCCTTCTACCGCTTCTTGCGCCCTGGAAATCAGCACATCGGCCACGTTCGGATGCACGCCGAGATAGCCTGCCTTGAGCACTTCCAGCTCAGGCTCGCGCTCTTGCATGGCATCGGCGGCCTCATAAATACGCTTGACCAATATGCCGTCGAACAGGAAAAACGGCACCACGATCAACCGTGCACACCCCAGTTGAGCTACGGCACGCAGGCCGTCGGCAACCAACGGTTTGGCTGTGCCTGAATAGCACACGTAAGATGCGCCAAAACCCATGCCTTCTTCGATCATGCGCGCGAATTTGGCGACGTCGCCATTGGCATCGGGGTCGGTGGTGCCGCGACCGACCAGCACCAGGCAGGTGTCGGCACGGCGCACAGTCTTGGAGGATGCCGATTCGGCCTCGACGATACGTTGCTGAACGACTTGCAGCAACAACGGATGCAAGCCCATCGGCGCACCGAAATGAAAATCGACGTCGGGATGTTCGCGAGCCGAGGTCAGAAGTTCGCTGGGCAGGTCATTTTTGGCATGAGTTGCCGCCAGCAGGATACCGGGCACCATGACGATTTGTTTGGCATCGGCGTTCAATTGGGCTGCGATCGCCTGATCGATAGTCGGACTGGCAAACTCCAGGTAGCCGTGACTGACCTGATGCTGCGGCGCACGCTCCTTGACCAGTTCAACCAGTTGCTCGAATTCCCGGATGCCGTCGGCATCGCGGCTGCCGTGACCTGCGATAACGATGCCGAATTGTTGGTTTGTTTCAGCCTGCATTCGGTAACGGCTCCATTGCGGGTTCAATCTGGCTGGACATAGGGCTGCGAGTGCGGATCAGCATGATGCTCATGTCGCTGAATTCCTGTTTCACACAGTCGGCCAGCGTGCCGTGCCACTCCGCTTCCGAGCGGGTCAAATTCTCCCAAACCTCGGTCGGATGATCGGGCGATATGCCTTGCTCCAACAGATAAGCGGCGATATGGCGTGGCATGAATGAGCGAGCCTCGTCCCACGGGCAGGGGATCACGATCGCATTGCGTTGGTCTTGCAGCACATGCACCAGGTGTTGCTTAAATGGGGTTAAATCGCCGCGGCGGTGGAAGGTGATAAATGTCGTTTCGTCGAAACAGACCTTGGCACGCGATGCGAGTATCTGCGCCGAAGAGATGCCCGGCACGGTTTCCACCGGATGGCCGCAAGCGCGCTCGACCCGTTCCAGATACTGGAAGCCGCTGAAATGGATGTCGCCCATGAACACCACGACGCAGTTCTTGCCCGCATGGTGTTCAATCGCCACTTTCGCCAATTGTTCGGTCTGGTCGCGATAATTCATCAGCACGGTTTGCGCCGTAGCGGGAATCAGGCTTTGCACGACATTAATAACGGCATCGAATCCGGCTACCACATCGGCATTGCTGATCAGCTCCGCGCCGCGTTGGGTCAGGTAAGCCACGTCGCCGGGGCCTGCGCCTATGCAGATAATCATAATTGTTCCTTGCTATATAAAAACTTTTCACCACGAAGACACGAAGAAATAAAACTTCGTGTTCTTCGTGTCTTCGTGGTGAATAAAATATTTTTTAATCAACTTTATGCTCACTTAATACATCCACGCACCGTAAGCGCCAGGTTTTCAGCTGATAATTCTTCCAGCGTCAGGCATTCGGCACCCAACGCCTGCGCCAATTGCCGGGCTCTACCCAAGCGTAAATAGCCGGTTTCGGTATCGAGCACCAGGGCGGGTACGCTGCGTTCGGCCAGTAATTCTGCAAATCTTAGCGATTCCTGCCAGGGATCGTTACCATCTGTCAGCGCAACATTGGCCTTGCCGTCGGTAAGCAGCACGAGCAACGGCGGCATGCTGGTCTTTTCCAGTGTTTCCAATGCCACAGACAGCGCATGAGGCAAGGGCGTGCGGCCGCCGGTAGGCAGTTCGCGCAGATTCTGTTCGGCAAGATCGACGCTGCGGGTAGGCGAAAGCATTAACTGGGCGGATTCGCCGCGAAAGCTGATAACTGCGACTTCGTCACGCTGTTGGTAGGCATCGGTCAGCAGGGACAACACCGCGCCTTTGACCACTTCCATGCGCCGCTGTGCCGCCATGGAACCTGATGCATCGACCACAAACAAGATCAGGTTGGCGTTTTTGCCTACGCGGACTTGTTGGTGCAGATCGCTTTTCGTCACCTGGAAATCGTCGGCACCTCTGAGCGCCGCGCTGCGCAATGTCGCGCCGACGGCGAGACTGCTTGGATTTTGGTCCTGCACGACTCGCACGACACGGCCGCGCGGCGCATCTTGTGCAGTGCTGCGCTTGCCGGAAGCGTACCGATTGGCAACCGTATCGACTTCTATGCGTCGTACATTACCGGCAGACGCGGTGGCGAAGACTTGTTGTTGGTCTTGCGACTCGCCGTTATCTTGATTGTTTTCCTGCTCCGTATCAGCGTCGGATTCGCCTTCATCCGGCGGCTGTAACGCCTGTTGCATCAGCTCATCAAGCTGGTCTTTATCCAGTCCCGGTTGCTCGAACGGTTTGCGCCTGCGCCGGTGCGGCAACACCAGTTCCGCCGCGCCACGCACGTCTTCCGGCGTTACCTGAGATCGGCCTTCTAATGCCGCCAGTGCGCGCGCCGCTTTGTGCATGACGATGTCGGCGCGAAGACTTGCCACTTCGAATTCACAACATAAATGGCTTATCAGGTCGAGCAACGCATCATCCAGCGTCACTTTGGGAAGCAACAGTTGCGCGGTAGCGAGTTGATGGCGCAAAGTTTGTTGCTTCGCCATCCAGGCGGCAGCGTAAGCCGTAGGATTGGCCTCGAACGCGATGCGACGGCGCACGACTTCGGAACGCAAAACCTTGTCGCGCGGCGCGGTCACTTCAACCATCAGGCCGAAGCGATCCAATAACTGCGGGCGTAAATCGCCTTCTTCAAGATTCATCGTGCCGATCAGCGTGAAGCGGGCAGGGTGGCTGACCGACAAGCCTTCGCGTTGCACCGCATTGACGCCCATCGCCGCCGCATCCAGCAGCACATCGACCAGATGGTCGGGCAGCAGGTTGACTTCGTCGATATAGAGTATGCCCCGGTGCGCCGCAGCCAGTAAGCCGGGCTTGAAAACACGCTGGCCACCTTTGAGCGCCTGTTCCAAATCCAGGGTGCCGATAACGCGGTCTTCGGTGGCTCCCAGCGGCAAGGTGACGAAAGGCACGCTGTCCGCTTGCGCTGTCGCGTGTTCAGTATTGCAGGTCTCGCAATACTTATACGGCGCACCGGGAGCGCAATTAAATGCGCACCCATCAACCCGTTCGATCAGCGGCAGGATGTCGGTCAGCGCCCGCGCCGCCGTGCTTTTAGCGGTGCCTTTGTCGCCGCGTATCAGTACGCCGCCCAGCGACGGATCAACGGCGCACAGTAGCAACGCAGTCTTGAGCTGAGTCTGTTCGACGATGGCGGAAAAAGGGAAGGTGGCGTGGTTCATTTTAAAAATGGATATTTGTCCACGAAAAACACGAAAGAAATCAATAAAGTTGTCTGCAAGCAATTTGACCCTAATATTACGCTCGTTCCCAAGCTCCAGCTTGGGAATGCAGTTTTGGAAGCTCTAGCTTCCCATCCAGTATGCGAAGCTAGAGCTTCGCGTACTGAGTTCCCAAGCTGGAGCTTGGGAACCAGCTTAAATGATAAATACTGTTTACAGTTTAAAATTCGGTTTTTAAATCTCCTCACCCCAGCCCTCTCGGCAACCGCTCCCTGCGTTGCTCTACCTTCTGCATCCGTGCAGTCGTCCAGCAGGAGAGGGAGTTTAGGTGCCGAATTTTGATACATGAGGAATTGATCAAATTTATTTGGACAGTTATCTGAGTATTTTCGTGCTTTTCGTGGATAAAACAAATTTTCCATAGGCATTATGCCCCGCGCGGTGTTTCGCCGCGCGCCTCCAACAGGGTTTCGCTATGCAGGTATAAATCTTGTAAGGCATCCAGCGTTTGCTGCTTTGGTTCGGCCCACATGCCGCGGCTGGCGGCTTCCAGCAGGCGTTCGGCAATGGCGTTTTGCGCCCACGGGTTGGCTTGTTCCAGAAAGCGTTGCATCTCCGGGTCCATCGCGTAGGTTTCGGCGACTTGCTCGTACATCCAGTCGTCCATCACTTGCGCGGTGGCGTCGTACCCGAAAAGATAATCGACGGTCGCAGTCAGCTCCAGTCCACCTTTGTAGCCATGACGGCGGATGCTGTCCAACCATTTGGGGTTGACGACGCGCGAACGGAATACCCGCAAGGTCTCTTCCTTCAGGTCGCGCACTTGCGCCCGCGACGGATCGTGGCTATCGCCGAAATACTTGCGCGGCTGCGATCCGGTCAATGCTCGGATGGTGGCGATCATGCCGCCGTGAAATTGCAGGTAATCGTCGCTGTCGAAAATATCGTGTTCGCGGTTGTCCTGGTTGTGCAGCGCCACCTGAACGCCGGACAGGCGAGTACGGAACGCATCGCGCTGGTCGTTGCCTTGCTGGCTGCGGCCATAGGCATAGCCGCCCCAGTTGACGTAGGCTTCGGCAAAATCGGCATCGGCCTGCCAGTTCTTTTCCTGGATCAGCGGCAAGATACCCGCACCGTAACTGCCGGGTTTTGCGCCGAAGATGCGGAAGGCGGCGCGCTGCGAGGCTTCATCTTCGGTTAGGCCTTGGCCTATCCAGTCGCCCAGTTCGGCAAGATAGTGCTTGCGCACAAAGTTTTGCGCCAGCGGTTCGTCCAGCGCAATCACGGCATTGACAGCGTCATCAATCAAATCGATCAGTTGCGGAAAAGCGTCGCGGAAAAAGCCGCTGATGCGGGTCGTGACATCGATGCGCGGGCGTTTTAATTCGTCCAGCGGGATGACTTCGACGCCGGTCACGCGGCGGTTTTCAGTCTGCCACACCGGGCGGACGCCGAGCAGCGCTAGAATCTGCGCAACGTCGTCGCCATGGGTGCGCATCGCGCTAGTGCCCCAGATGCTGATGGCGACACTCTCGGGATAATCGCCGGTTTCGCGTACGTAGCGCGACAGCACTTCATGGGCTAGTTGCTGGCCGACACGCCAGGCGGATTGGGAGGGCACGCTACGCGGATCGACCGAGTAAAAATTGCGTCCGGTCGGCAGGATGCTGGCCATGCCGCGTGTCGGCGACCCGCTGGGGCCTGCGGGTACATAGCCCCCGGACAGGCCGCGCAGCAAATTATCGATTTCGTCGGTGGCTCGGGCAAGATTGGGCGCCAATTCGCGGCAGGCGAAGTTCAGTATGCGTCTTATGGCAGTGAAATCATCGTTCCCACGCTCTGCGTGGGAATGCAGGTTGAACCGCTCTGCGGTTCGGGACGCTGGAGCATCCCCGACTGGGTTACCACGCAGAGCGTGGGAACCATAAATACTGGTATCAAAGGTTTTACTGATAACTTGGTCTATGGCTGACTCGGAGTAATCATGCGCCTGTAATTCTGTGAATAACTGTTTGCATAGCGCTTCGATGGTTTCCATGACATCGGCGTGAGTAGCCAAAGGTCGTCCGGCCAGTTTTTCTAGCTCCGTATTTGCTTGCTCCAACCGACGGCCCTGATGCTCCAGCAGCGAGTCCATGCTCAGGCCGAACAGCCGCGCAATTTCTATAGGCAGTCCGGGAATGTCTTGGTTCGGCAAGCGGGTCAGCGAGACCAGCATGTCGGTCAATTGCTCGTTTTCGGGCGCCAATCCGAGTATATGCAAGCCGTCGCGGATTTGCGCCGCGCCCAGTTCGCAAAGATAGCCGTCCAGATCCTCGATCAAATGCGCAACGTCGGCACCGGCCATTTTGGTCAGGAGCTCGGGAAGTCCATCTTCGTTATCGTGATGATCGTCGTCGTGGTCATGATGATGTCCGTGGTGGCACTCCGCATGTTCATCGTTATGATCGTGATGATGTTCGTCATGTGCATGATCATGGTGCCCTTCGTCGTGGTCATGATGATGGTGATCATCATCATCGTGTTCATGCTCATGATGGTCATGACAGTGATGCTCGTGGTCGTGATCATGAGAATCATCGGCATGGTGATGATGTCCATGATGGTCGTCATCGTGATCGTGATCGTGATCGTGATCGTGATCATGGTCGTGGTGCAGCAGCCGGGCCTGCAAGTCGGCATCGAGATTGGTTTCCTTTACCAGGTCCCAGATTTGCTGTTGCAACAACGGCAGTTTGGCCGGATCGAGCACTTCCACCTGATAATATTCATCGACCAGTTGGGTCAGTTGCGCCAGTGCGCCGTAAGTGTCGGCGGTAGTCATCGGCGGCGTCAGGTGATCGACGACGACGGCATGGGCGCGGCGCTTGGCCTGTGCGCCTTCGCCGGGATCGTTGATGATGAACGGGTAAAACAGCGGCATGTCAGCCAACAGCGCATCAGGAAAGCAATTCTCCGATAAACCCACGCCTTTGCCTGGCAGCCATTCCAGCGTGCCGTGCTTGCCGACATGCACGATCGCATCGGCCTTCCATTCGTCGCGTAGCCAGCGATACAGCGCATAGTAATGATGGGTGGGCGGCAAATCGGGCTGGTGGTATATCGCGTCGGGATCCATGCCGTAACCGCGCGGCGGCTGTAATGCGACGAAGCTGTTGCCCAGTTCCAGGCCTGCCAATGAGATATGGCCGTCATGGACATAAGCCTCGCCCGGCGCTGCTCCCCATTGCGCGGTCATTTTGTCCTGCATCTCAATAGGTAGATCGTCAAACCATGCTTGATATTGGGTTGCCGATACGCGGCCGACAGCATGGTTTAGCTGTTCGCTGGTCAGATAAGTGTTGTCGTAAGCGCAACGGTCGATCAGTTCGTGGATCAGCGCCGTGCCGCTTTCCGGCAGTTCGCCGATGTTATAACCGGCGGCTTGCATGGCTTGCAGAATTCGCATCAATGATGCTGGGGCATCCAAGCCGACCGCGTTGCCGATTTGCGAGGCTTTGCTGTTGGAGTTGGTGAACACGAAGGCGATACGTTTGTCGGCATTGTCCAGGCGTTTAAGCCTTGCAAAGCGCGAGGCGATTTGGGCAATGCGCGCGACCCGATCCGGCAGCGGTTCGTATTCGATCAGTTCATTCGATAGGCCGGAGGCTTTCGCCTTGAACGACAGCGGTACGGTAATGATGCGCCCGTCAAATTCCGGCAATACCACGTTCATTGCCGCATCCAGCGGATTGAGGCCGCGCGCCGATTGCTCCCACTGATGCTGCATCATGCCGCTGGTGATGGCTTGCAGCACGGGCACATTGAGTTGTTCCAGCACCGACACCGACCAGCCTGCGGGTGTTGCTCCGCCGGGGGTGATTTCGCCCATCGCAAATGCGGTGGTGTTGATCAGTACATCGATATGCGCGCCTTGTTCGCCGTTAAAATAGCTTAACGCTATAGGAAGGGCATTATCGTTGTGGCCTGCGCGTAATGACGAAGTGAACACGGGCAATACGTTTAGTCCGCGTTTTTCAAGGGCGTCAACCAACGCGTCGATAAAGCGCGTGTTGCCGCTCATCCAGTGGGCGCGGTAAAACACGATGCCGGCGCTGGCTCGTTCGGGCCCTCGCAGGGCAAGCCAATCCTCTATGCTCGCATCTTGGGATAAATCGGGGTGATAAATGCCGTGTTCGGGCAAATCGACAGCCGGTTCAAAACCGACGCCGGTCAGTAAAAAATGATCGGAAAGATAGCGCAGCAGTTGCGCCATATTGACGCTGCCGCCCGCCTGAAAATAAGCCTGTACCTGATGCAGCACATCGGATGATACGGTGGATGCCGCCGCCAATTCGGGGTCCGGCTCGCCGGTGCCGCTGATCGCGATTAAGTGCAAACCTTGTTTTTTGGCGTGACGAATCAGATCGGCAAAGCCGGGCACGCTACCGAGACGACCCAGTACGCGCAGCACGATGATATTGGCCGAAGCAAGCTGATGTTCCAACAACTCGGCCATTTGCGCGTCGCTTTCCAATGCCTGCAAGTTAATGCCGGTGACCTCCGGAAAACCTTCCGGCATTTGCGCTTGTGCGTTTTGCAGCACCATCAGGTCGTTGGGTGCATGGGTCAGCAGGGCAATAGGCTTGTTCATATCGGCAATTGCTCCCTGCATTGCTCTACCTCCTGCATCCATACAGTCGTCAGACATCGCCGGTGCCCACGCGATGGAAAACATGCTCGCTGACTTCGGTGTCATTTTCCAGGTGTTCGCTGACGATGCGCTCCAGCACGGACTCGTCGGTACAGGAATACCAGACGCCTTCAGGGTAAACGACCAGGATCGGGCCGTTTTTGCAGACGGCAAAACAGTTTGAGCGTGTGCGTTTTACTTTAAGCTGAGGGCGGGCATCGATTTTTTGACCCAGCTGTTGAAACATGGCTTCGGCAACTGCTCCCTGCGTTGCTCTACCTCCTGCATCCATGCAGTCGTGTTCGTTGTTTCCAGAGCAGCGCGGGCCTGTACACATCAGTACGTGTTTGTTGTGGGTTCTCATAACTCTTTTTTGTAAAACTGCCCCATCAAGCCGCCAATCGCCAGCCAAAAGACAGCATTGGCAAAAACGGTGGCTGTTATAAAAGACTGCGCCAATTCGGCAGGCGCAGCGCTGCTGTGAACTTCCGGCTGCGGCGCACTGATTAAATGAGGCGCTGCGAGCAACACGATGCCGAAAAACTGGTTGGTTCTGGTTTTAGCAAAAGCCAGCAGCGACAGACCGAAGCCGGTATCGAGCACCGTTATCAGCCACCAACTTTGCCGGTCCGCCAGTCTGGCAGCCTCGGTACCGGGAACTTCCGGCGGCAAGCCCAATGACGGTGCGACGAAAAAGGTCAGGTAACCGGCCAGTCCCCACAACAGCCCCATGCGCCAATTGCCTGGGCGACCGCGCAAGCACATGACCGCGCCGATCAGCAGGGCGAAACCCACGCCCAGGCTGATATTGGCTACCGCAGTAAAAAATGTCCGCTCCCAACCGTTTTCAGGCTGCCATTCATGGTGTTCGTGACTGTTTTCCGTGCTGGGAACGACCGCAGCTTCCTCGTACACTTCGGCCTTGAGCAGCGTCGGGATAACTTGGATTTGTTGAACGGCGGTTAATAACAAACCCGCCAGCAAGCCCGTCCAGAGAGCCGCAATAACCAGCTCTCTGAAGGTGGTCAGATTAAACATTAATGGCACGGAAAACTGGCAGAATGTCGTCCATCATGGGCAGCGTTATGCAGTTGTGCGGTTTCGGCGAAACCGGCGGCATACAGCAGTCCCAAGCCAAGCATACCGGCCAGCATAGCGGGCAGGATTCTATCTTTTAAGGCTTCAGAACGGGCTGGTGATTGGGCGTTATCGAGCAAAACAGGTGTTGATGACATGTGTTTTCTCCTGGTTAAAGAGACAGCAAAGCCGGTAACGTTGCCGGCGGAAATAATCTGTACAGGGAGAAAATGCAGGACGGACGCGAAGGAGAGCAATCCATCTGGGCGCCCTCCGCGCACAAATTCGATTATCGCTTCAGGCCGGTCTCCGGGCTCACGAGTTGAAAGCAATGCTTGAGCTTCCAAGGTTGGCGCCTTCCCATGCGTGACACAGTGGCGTTTGCAAACCTTTTACTTGTTTACCGTTGCGGGGGCAGCGTGGGCTTCGTGCGCTAAATTTAAGCGAACTCACCAACTTCCCGTTTCAATTCTGCGGACGATAGTCCATGAATACCTAAAGCAAGTTATACCGGGCTAGTATATTCACTCGATAAAAAACTAGCAAGCGTGAGTCATTTCGGTATTCATACGTATTGTGCATTTAATTCGAAATCTTGTATTTTGAGGTTACGGTTGGGGGCAGTAATTTCTGATTGGGCAATGCATGAGTGTTTTGCGTCTTCATGATGATTCCGAACGATCAAACTAAGGCTACTTTTAGTAACGCCTAAAGGGACGTCAGGCTAGGATTGGTTGAGCCTGCAGACCTAATTCTATGGCTTCTTGGAACGCCTCTCGGATGAGACCCGTAGCTCGCCGACCCCGATCCGTAGCGCCTCGACATCGAGCTCATGTTCAAGGCGATGCAGAATATCGTCGCTGATCACACCGTCGTCCCGAAGATCGATCACGGCTAATCGTTCAGCGGTCAGGGTCTCGTGCCGCAAACGCCGGAATGCCTCGGCTGCCACTTTCGTGCATTTCGTGTCTGGAGTTTCGATGTCGACATAGCGTTGCAGTCGATGAGCGTAGTGAACGCGTAACTGTTCGATGTGATCCGGAACCGACCAGTCTTCGGCGGCCACATCATCGAGCCGTGCCAGAGCCGCCATTGCCGCACGTTCCCTGGCGTGTCTTTCCTCATGCTCAATGTTACTGTCTTCATTCAAATCCAGGGAGCGGATCAGCAAAGGAAGCGACAAGCCTTGTAATACCAAGGTAACCAGAATCACCATGAAGGCAATCAGGATGATTTCCGCACGAAATGGAAAGGGAATCCCGGCGGCAGTGGTCAGCGGTAAAGCCAATGCCGCAGCAAGTGAGACGATGCCGCGCATACCGGCCCAGCCGAGGATGAACAGGTTAGACCAGGGCGGCATCGGATCGCGTGCTCGCAACGAAGGACTCAGAAATCTCGGCACCCAGGCCGCTACAGGAACCCATATCAGACGCACGACGATGGCTGTTGCACTCACCAGTAGGCCGTTCACAGTGAGCAAAGCCAACTCGCTGGACGGAATGGCGTCACGGAGGGTATCAAGTTGCAGGCCGATGAGGATGAAAATGATGCCGTTGAGGATAAACACGAGAAGATCCCAGACCGCCCGCGCCTGGATTCGAGTAATGGGTGCAACAATGGCGCTGAAGTGTTGGCGGATATAAAGCCCTCCGACCACGCAGGCCAAAACAGCCGAGGCATGGGCTTGTTCGGCCAGGACCCAGGCAATGTAAGGGGCCAGCAGCGTGACGGCGATCTCGCTGAAACTATCTTCGGTCAGGCTTAAAGCCCAGCGGCTCACGATGCCGACGACGAACCCGACTGCAATGCCCATGGTTGCCGCAAGAAAGAAGTCCATGAGTGTGACATTTAACTCAAAAGTTCCACTGACGGCAGCGACAAGGGCTGTGCGGTAAAGCACCAGAGCGGTTGCATCGTTCACCAGACTTTCGCCTTCCAGTATGCTGATTCCGCGGCGAGGGAGGTGGAGTTGTTTCAAGATCGCGGTAGCGGAGACGGCATCGGGAGGAGAGACGATGGCTCCCAAAACAATGGCTCCGGCCCAGCCTAGACCGGGCAATACGGTATGGGCGACACACGCCACCGCTGCCGTCGTGACCAGCACCAAACCCACGGCCAATAGTGTGATCGGACGGGCGTTTGCGCGAAAATCCCGCCAAGAGGTGAAATAGGCGGCCGCCCAGAGCAGGGGCGGCAGGAAGACCAGGAAGATGAGATCAGGATCAAGGCGAATCGTGGGCAGGCCGGGTACAAAACTTAAAATCAGGCCCCCGACCACCAGCAGAATCGGATAGGGAATGGCAAGCTTGCGTGCGACCGTCGTCAAAGCGAGTACGGCCGTCAACAGTAAAATGATTATCTTGAGTTGGTAAAGATTGTTCATACAGCCTCCCCATTTCGTCGCAAAATTCAAAAGCCTTGTTTGCAGACAAAATTATACAGCTAAAGCCGTAAATTGCTTATAAGCGGGATTTGATACGATGTTGCCGAGTCATAAAACGGAAGTATCGACATTAAAAATTGCGTAAGCAACTTTTTAAGCTTGACCGGGCGAGTCGGTTTGCTCTATTAATCCGATTGAGTCACTAGGCAAACTTCATAGCACTGTCCCGTAACCCAAACGGTGCAGATACTCTCATCCTTGTTTGGTGGAGGAAGACCATGAACAGCGAAACGTCCCCTAGAGCCGAAAGAGATCGATTGGATAAACAGCGCCTCGGTAAGGAAGACTGGTTCCTGTGGGGGCCGTATCTTGCCGAGCGTGCCTGGGGTACCGTACGCGAAGATTACAGCCCGGGCGGCGCTGCGTGGGAAGACTTCGATCATGAGCAGGCGCGTTCCCGCGCCTACCGTTGGAGCGAGGACGGACTGGGCGGGATTTGCGATTGCGAGCAGCGTCTGTGTTTCGCGCTGGCGCTGTGGAACGGACGGGACCCGATCTTGAAGGAGCGCGCTTTCGGCCTCACTGGGACTCAGGGGAATCACGGCGAAGACGTGAAGGAATATTACTTTTACCTGGACGCGACTCCGAGCCACAGCTATCTGCGCTATCTTTACAAGTATCCGCAGACTGCCTACCCCTATGCTCGTCTGCTGGAAGAAAACCGCCGCCGTGGCCGTCACGAGCCGCCCTTCAGCTTGTGCGATACCGGTATCTTCGAAGACAGCCGCTATTTCGACGTAGAAGTCAGCTATGCCAAAGCGGGGCCAGCCGAGATCCATATCCGCATCTGGGCGAGTAACCGGGGTCCTGCGGCATCGCCATTGCATTTGCTGCCCACCCTTTGGTTTCGCAATACCTGGTCCTGGGAAGAACACTCAGGCGTCAAGGGCGAATTACGCCAAGCAGCCGTACCGGAAGGCGTGGCATGGGCCGTCGAGGCGGTTCATCCGAGCCTCGGCAGCTATTATCTCTACGGCTGCCAAGCGGCCGAACCTCTTTATACGGAAAACCAAAGCAACAACGAAAGGCTGTGGGGACGGCCGAATGCCACGCCCTTCGTGAAAGACGCGTTTCATCGCCGGGTGATTGCCGATGATCGTCAGGCGGTCAATCCCGATCATCGGGGAACCAAGTTCGCCGCCTGGTACTCACGGATGCTTGCCGCGGGGGAATCGACATCCATCGACCTGATATTGTCTACACAAATCCCGGCACAACCGTTCGCGCAGAGTCAAGATGTGTTTGCTCTCCGCAGCAAGGAAGCCGACCTTTTTTATCGCGATTTGCTCGATGAAGCCGACGAGCAGGACGGGCGTATCCTTCGGCAAGCCTGCGCCGGAATGATCTGGACCAAGCAGTTCTACCACTACGAAGTGGAACGCTGGATCAAGGGCGACCAATCCCCTCCGCCCGCGGAGCGTCAACACGGGCGAAACAGCGGTTGGCTCCACTTCAGTGCCGCCCATGTACTCTCCATGCCCGATACATGGGAATACCCGTGGTTCGCCGCTTGGGATATGGCCTTTCATTGCGCGGTGTTGGCCCTGATCGATGTGGATTTCGCCAAGTCGCAGATCGAACTCCTGCTGAAGGAATACTATCTGCATCCCAACGGCCAAATTCCAGCCTACGAATGGGGCTTCGGCGATGCGAATCCACCCGTTCACGCCCTGGGGGCGCTCAAGGTGTTTCGCGCCGAACGGGTGCAGCGGGGGACTGCGGACATCGACTTTCTTCGTCGCGTATTCAACAAGTTGCTGCTCAATTATTCCTGGTGGATTAACCGTAAGGATGCCGATGGCTACAATCTGTTCGAGGGCGGATTCATGGGCCTGGATAACATCTCGGTTTATGATCGCTCGAAGCCGTTGCCTACAGGTTTTCGGCTGAAACAGGCCGATTCGACCGGGTGGATGGCGATGTTTTCGCTCAATATGACCATGATGGCGCTGGAGCTGGCTACGGAGGATTCCAGCTACGAGGATATCGCCATCCAGACTTTCGAGCAGTTTCTGGCTATCGCCAACACCGTGCGCGGCCGCTCCGAGCACGGTGTTTCCTTATGGGATCCGGATGACGGGTTCTTAAAAGACCTGGTATTGCGACCCGACGGACAATATCAGCGGGTCAATATTTATTCGTTTGTCGGACTGATTCCCTTGTTCGCGACCGAGATCGTCGACCGCCGCCTCCTAGCCAACGTACCGCGTTTTGCCCGTGTACTGAAAAAACACGCCGGCGGTCTTTTTCGCGGAAACGCCATTTGCGCCTGCCCGGTGCATACCAATGACAGGGGCGAGCACATTCTGTCTTTGGTCGACGAGCAGATGCTGGTTCGCATTCTGACGCGGGTACTCAACGAAAAGGAGTTCCTATCGCCCTACGGGGTGCGCAGTATCAGCCGTATCCATGCCGAGTTGCACGCTATCGGTCATCTGGAAGGGATTGGCGAAGCGACCATAGACTATGTACCCGGCGAATCCACTTCGGGTATTTTCGGCGGCAATTCCAACTGGCGAGGTCCCATTTGGATGCCCACCAACTACCTGTTGATTCAAGCGATTGAGAAATTCCACCGCTTTTTGGGCGATGGTTTCCAGATGGCGGTACCCTGTAAGGTCAATCGGGAGATGAACTTGAAGGAAATCGCAGCGCTTTTAACAGGAAGATTGATCGCCATCTACCGGCGCGATGCCAATGGCTTGATTCCCGCCTATCCTGCCGAAAGTCCCTTCCAGAAGGACCCGCATTGGAAAGACCTGATCCTGTTCCACGAATACTTCCATGGCGACACCGGGCTTGGACTTGGCGCCGCCCACCAAACCGGCTGGACCGGCCTTTTGGCCAATCTGGTGTTGCGCCGCTATCGTCAAAATATTCCCGAATATTGGCGCGACCAGCCCAAGACCGGCGGTCAGTGTGAATAACTGCGATGGCTTGAGGGTGCCGTTTTTCAGGGATACTGAAACAAAGCTATTATCCCTCGGACTTGAAAAGCCGGACGTGACACGGGGTATCGAAATCAGGCGATTCAGCATTACGCAAGTCCCGTATTCCGGCAGGGATCCCGGATTCAATTCGCACGATTATAGCGGTTAATCATGCGCTGGATCTGCAGCGTTTCAGGAGCAAAATAATCATTTTTGAACCGGACTAGGTGGTCATGACACTTTCAAGCCTGTAAAATACAAACTACTGCAAAAAATTAAAGGTAATTTTTGGCGCATTTTTTTAACAACAATTAAGTTACGGAATAATTTATGTGTTTTAGTGCTGATATGTCTCTTGGCCTGGGTCTGGCTGGACTGGCCGCGTCTAGCGTTACTTTTCTTGATAAAAGCGAGCCGCTGTGGGTTCGGGTTGCCCGGTCTTACGCCATTTTTCATTTTTCCTTGATGGAATTTATTCAGTATTTCGCTTATCCGGTTGCGGATCAGTGCGGTTACGGCACCAATCAATTGTTGAGTGAGCTGTCGGTTTACCATATCAGCTTGCAGGCGCTGGCGATTATGCCCGCGTTGGCGACTTATTCATCCGATAAAACCGCGCTGAAAAAAGCGACCATCATCGGCGTAATCCTCAGTTCGTCGTTCCTGTTTTTCAGCTTTTTACCCAAAGAATGGCAACTATCCGAAATTGCGCCGAATTTTATCGGCAATATGATCTCGTGCTTGTTTATGGGCAAGTACCATATCGGCTACCACATCTCCAGCGCGTATGGCTTACTGGTTACGTGGGGTTCGTTGTTTGCTCTGGCGGTCAGCGGTTTTGTCTGGAAGGATAACTGGCGCATTTCTAGCTACCATTTCGTCATGGCGATTATGACCTTGTTTATGCCCCAGTGGATGTTCGGCGTGTCAACCGGCGAAGGCGCGGCGATGTACTGTTTTTATTCCATACCGATTACTGTCAGTTTTATGCCGCACTTTAAAAAAATCTTTACTGCTCAAGCCGCAATGGATCGGCGCGAATATGCCTAACAAGAGGGAGGGCGCGGTTTCTACCGCGCTTTGACGGTCTGCTTGGATTTCATCTATCTTATGCTTGCGCTAAAAAATAGCCCTGCTCGTTTTTAATATGTTTTTTGCCAAGGATTTTATTGAAACCGCTGAGGGACTCATTTTTGCGGTAGTGGAACGGGGTCTGGAAGGCGGTAAGGCGCTGTGTTTTTTACGCTATGTGCTTACGCCTTCCGGCTGGAAAAAAGTCGCGACTGAGCAAGCCAATCATCTTCTGCAACAACAGCATCCCGATTATCTGCATTACTCCCCGGTTTTGGATGCGCATCTGCATGCGGTCGCCGTAGACCGGGTCGTTAAACATCATCAGCCCAAACACCGATTGCAACAGCTCATGCAGGCAACCCGGCATGATGCTGTCGAGCGGGATTTGTTCAGGTTGTGCGAATTATTGGGTCAACACGGGCTGGATTTGGCGCAAACCGGCGTCACGGGTTCGATTCTGGTCGGCGTGCAAAATCCAAGTTCGGATATTGATTTGGTCTGTTACGGCAGGGAGATTTTTCACCAATGCAGGGCCATTACCCGCAAGCTTATCGAACAGGGACATTTGCAGGCTTTGAACGATCAGGATTGGCAGCAATCTTACGATCGCCGTTCGTGCGATTTGAGTTTCGATGACTATGTCTGGCATGAACGGCGTAAAAATAACAAGGCCGTGATTAACGGGCGAAAATTCGATTTGAATTTTATTGATCATCGTGCAAGTTCCGAGGCCGTTGTCTATCAAAAATGCGGGGCGATTACGTTGCAGTGCAGGGTGATTGATGATGCTCACGGGTTCGATTATCCTGCTGAATTCAAGATAGACCATCAGCAGGCTGGTTCTATCGTCAGCTTTACGGCGACCTATACGGGGCAGGCCGTCAGCGGCGAAAGGGTGGAAGTGTCAGGTATGCTGGAACAATCGGAGTTTGGCGTTAAGCGGATCGTGGTCGGCTCCAGCCGTGAAGCGTACGGGGAATATATCAAGGTTATTCAGTGATTAAGTTGGCTGATTTTTCGGCGGTTGTTTTCGATATGGACGGCCTGGTTTTGGATACCGAGAGTACCTACTTTATTGCCTGGCAACAGGCCGCAAATGCAATGGGTTATGGGTTTTCCGATGATTTTTGCCTGTCGCTGTCGGGGCTGCATTATAACGATATAGAACCGAAACTGATCGAATATTGCGGGACTGAATTTAATCTGCAAACCTTCAATCGGTTAAGCGGCGATTATTGGCGCGACCATGTTGATGTCCACGGCATAAGAATCAAACACGGCTTTAGCGAATTGCTGGAATTGCTGATCCGGCAAAAAATACCCTATTGTCTGGCGACTAACAGCCGGGCGGCAAATGCCCTGGAATGTCTTGAGCTGGCGGGAATAAAAGATGTTTTTTCAATCATCATCGCTCGCGATCACGTTCAGCACGGCAAGCCGGAACCGGATGTTTTTTTAAAAGCTGCCGAGGTGCTGCAAGTGGACATCAGCCGGTGTCTGGTGATTGAAGATTCTCATGCCGGTATCGCAGCGGCATCCAGAGCGGGAGCTGTTTCGGTGTTTATACCGTCGGTAGCGCAAGCCGATCCGCTGACAGTTGAACTGTGCGATTTGATGGTCAGCGATTTGGTGCAGTTAACCAATGCGTTCAGCCAATAAATTAACTGATTAATTCACCACGAAGGCACGAAGAGCACGAAGTTTTTTACTTTGGATTTTCTTCGTGAACTTCGTGTCTTCGTGGTGATATGCCGTGCAGATGGGTGTCAAGTTTCCACACCTTAGTTCGCAGCCGCTAGGCCGATCATGTATACTTCCAGCAATTTTTGCAGCACAAACACAGCCATAACCTTGATAGTTCAACATTCTAAAGTCTCAGTCATTGCTCCCGCCAGGTTACACATGGGGTTTATTGATTTAAGCGGATCATTAGGCCGACATTTCGGCAGCATCGGTGTTGCGCTTAATGAAATCAGCACCTGTTTGTCGGTAACCGGCGCCGAGCAACTCACCATTACCGGTCCCGCCGCACAGCGGGCAAAAAAGTGTGTGTCCATGTTGTGCAAGACGCTGCACGTATCCGACAAGCTCAATATCACCATTGAAACGGCGATTCCCGAGCACGTAGGCTTGGGTTCGGGTACGCAAATGTCGCTGGCAATCGGCGCGGCGCTTAATGAATTTTACGGATTGGGGCTTAGCGTGCGCGAAATCGCCGCGGTGACCGACCGGGGTTTGCGTTCCGGCATCGGCATCGGCGTTTTTGAACAGGGCGGGCTGGTTGTCGATGGCGGTCGCGGCGAAAAAACCATTACGCCGCCGGTGCTGGCGCATATGGATATACCAAACGACTGGCGGTTTATTCTGGTGTTCGATCAGCGAGGTCAGGGTTTGCACGGTCAGCAGGAAATACAGGCTTTTAAAGAGCTGCCGCCTTTTCCGCAGCAGGAAGCCGCTCGGTTATGCTACTTATTATTGATGCAAGGGCTACCTGCGGTAGCCGAAAACGACATTGTTAACTTCGGCGATGTGATCAGCCAGCTGCAACGCTCGGTTGGCGAGCATTTTTCCTCGGCGCAGGGCGGCGTTTTTACCAGTCCCGAAGTTGCCGCTGCCATGCAATGGCTGGAACAGCAAGGTGCGGTGGCTATCGGTCA
Organism: Methylobacter tundripaludum SV96; assembly: GCF_000190755.2. GTDB lineage: Bacteria > Pseudomonadota > Gammaproteobacteria > Methylococcales > Methylomonadaceae > Methylobacter_A > Methylobacter_A tundripaludum. The sequence continues at coordinate 75,749 of NZ_JH109154.1, forward strand.
GACCTCATGGGGGCCGACCGGGTTTTGCGCTATTGATGGAGTGGCATTGGCTGAATCAATCACTGATCAGGCCAGAAAGGCGTTTGCGCATTTCGATAAGTTGAGTTTTGTTGTTGCCAGTGCCAGGAATAGCGGGGGGGATGTTTTTGTTGGCTAGGGCGTAGCGTGGAAACGATATTGATAGTCGCCGGCTCAGGACGCATGCTGGCGCAGGCTGCAAAACACGCGGGCTTAAAGCCTTTGGTCATTGACCTGTTTGCCGATCTTGACATGCAAGGTTATGCGGAAGATTTCCGTCAGGTAAAGTCATTAGCCGAACAAGATTTAGCGCCTGCTGTAGATTATTTTATCGAACGTTATGCCGTAGCCCATGTCATTTACGGCAGCGGTTTTGAATGCTATCCGGAAAGCCTGTTTTACCTGAATAGTCGGTTGGTTATGCTGGGCAATGATCCCGACGCCTTTGCAATGCAACTGGATAAACCGGCGTTTTTTTCAACGCTGAATGCGTTAAATATTCCGCATCCCGATGTTGTTTTTAGCGCACCTGGTTGTGCCGAGGGCTGGCTGATTAAGCCTATGCAAGGGCAGGGCGGTATCGGGATACAACGTTATGATGGCGGTGCTGTCGATAATTCGGTTTACTGGCAAAGATTTCAAGCCGGTGCATCCTACTCGGTGCTGTTTTTAGCTGACGGACAGCAGGTGCAAGTCGTCGGTTTTAACAGGCAATGGCCGGTTCGTTTAAGCCAAACTCAGGAGTTTGTTTTTTCAGGGGTAATCAATAACGCCGATCTGTCGGATGCGCAAAAAACGGTGCTAACGGACTGGTTAAAACAAATAGTTCCGGCGTTTGGGCTAAAGGGCTTAAATTCGCTGGATTTTATTCATGCGGACGGTTGCAGTTATATTCTGGAAATAAATCCCAGGCCTTCTGCCAGTATGCAGTTATATGATCAGGATTTGCTGAACAGGCATGTAGGGGCGACTTCAGTCGCCTTGTCACCAGAAGTTGGGCGACTGAAGTCGCCGCCACAAACCGGCTATCAAATCATTTATGCCGAGCATGATTTAATTATTCCCGATCATTTCGAATGGCCGGATTGGTGCATGGATTTGCCAAAACCCGGCAATATGTGTCGCGCAGGACAGCCATTGTGCAGTATTATTGCGCACCAAAAAAACTCACGGTCAGTTGCAGAGCAGCTGCTGACTAAACAACAACTTATCATTAATAAACTAGAAGGTTTTGATCCTCATGGAATATACAGCCAGCGTTAATAAATTGACCCAGCCCTTGGTGCAGCATTTGCTCGATAATGCGGACAAATTGCGTTTAGGCGTGGAAAAGTTAGCCAATGGCTGCACCATCATCGACGCGGGTATTAAAGTGCCGGGCGGGATCGAGGCGGGGCGCATTATTGCTGAAATCTGCCTGGGCGGCATGGGCACTGTAACCATCAGTCACAGCACTTATACCGATAACTGGCCATTGTCTGTCAATGTACACACAGGAAATCCGGTTCTGGGTTGTTTGGGTAGTCAATATGCAGGCTGGAGTTTGTCTCATGAGAAATATTACGCATTGGGTTCTGGACCTGCGCGCGCTATGGCTACCAAGCTGAAAGACGGCAAGCAGGAACCGGTTGAAGAGTTATACAAGGAACTGGAGTATCAGGACAGCAACGATTCCACTGTGTTAGTGATTGAAAATGATGCGGTGCCGCCGGTTGAAATCGTCGAAAAAGTCGCCGCCGCCTGCAAGGTCGATCCATCCAAACTGACCATCATCGTTACTCCGACCAGCAGTCTGGCTGGTGGCGTACAAGTGGTTGCGCGGGTGCTTGAAGTGGCTATGCATAAGGCTCACGCCTTGCACTTCCCATTGGAAAATATCATCGACGGTAGCGGTAGTGCGCCGATCTGCCCTCCGCACCCTAATTTTGTTAAAGCGATGGGCCGAACTAACGATGCGATTTTGTTTGCCGGTCAGGTGCATATCTTTGTAAAAGGCAGCGACGAAGAAGCTGAAAAACTGGCTAATGAACTGCCCAGTTCAACCTCTAAAGATTACGGCAAACCGTTTGCGGATATCTTCAAGCAGTATGAATACGACTTCTTTAAAATCGACGCGATGTTGTTCAGTCCGGCCAGCGTTATTGTGACTGCGGTGGAGTCAGGCAAAAGTTTCCGCGCAGGCAAGCTGGATAATGCCTTGCTGGATCAATCATTTGGGGCGTAGAGCGTAGGCGTGGGTCGAATAGCAATTTTTACCGATGATCCCGGCTGGCATGGCAAACAATTAAGCTTGGCCTTTGCCAGTCGCGGCTATAGCTGCGATTACGTTTCGCTGACAGAGTGCCGGTTTGCAATCGAACCCGGTAGGCAGCCAATCTTTATTCCAGGCTTTGAACACGCGCTTCCCGATGCGGCTTTTGTACGCGGCGTGCCCGGCGGTTCGCTTGAGGAAGTCGTGTTGTACCTGGATTTTCTGCATGCGTTAAAGGCTATGGGGATTCCTGTCTACAATGACGGACATGCGGTAGAGCGCAGTGTCGATAAGGCCATGACCAGTTTTTTACTGCACCATGCAGGGCTTCCGACGCCGATGACCTGGGTGTTGCGTGATCGTGACGAAGCGTTGAGGATTGCAGAAGCTGAATTAAAACAGGGTAATTTGCTGATCAGCAAGCCCTTGTTCGGTTCGCAGGGTGAAGGCATACGCCGTATTGAAAAAACGACGGACTTGTTTTGGCTGACCGGCAGTCACGGCGTTTATTATCTGCAACGTTTTGTTCATTGCGAAGGTGAGGGGTTTTCAGATAACCGCGTGTTTGTGATTAACGGTCGGGCGGTTGCCGCAATGCGCAGACGCGGAAAATTCTGGCTCAATAACGTTGCCCGTGGCGCGAGCTGCGAGCTGATTGATTTGGAGCCCGAAATGGTCGATTTGGCCGTTAAAGCGACGACTGCATTAGCCATGGATTATGCCGGCGTCGATATTATTCGGGATAGGGACGGACGTTGCACGATTATTGAAGTTAACAGCATACCGGCATGGAAAGGCCTGGAAAGCGTTTGCGATATCAATATTGCCGGGCTGATGGCGGACGATTTAATCACCCGCAAGATGCACAAAAAAACTGTCGCCGCCTGATGGTTTCGCCAAAGCAGCTCAGCGAGCTCTATCGGCAAGCCTGCGAGGTTGACGTGCAGGCGTTTAAACCCGGCAATGTCAGTGTTTATGCAGAGGGTCATGATATGACCGTAGCTGATTTCAGAGCTAGCGCCGAGGTCAGTGCGGAGCCTCTTTGCAATCCCGATTACTCCTTGGGCGAGAAAATTTATTACGCCGTCAAAGCAACGCGTGAGGCAGTAGGATGCAACACCAATTTAGGTATTATTTTGCTTTGTGCGCCATTGATTCAGGCTATAAATCTCAAGGATCCAGAATTAACCTTAAGACAAGCGGTCAGCAAGGTTATTTTCGATACAACGGTAGAAGATGCTGACTGGGTTTTTAAGGCCATAACACTAGCATCACCGGGCGGTTTGGGCAGCTCCGATCAACAGGATGTTAATGAAAAAGCCTCGGTTACATTGACTGAGGCGATGAAAATAGCCAGCACAAAAGATCGTATTGCGCTCCAATACACAACTGATTATCAAGATATTTTTAATTTCCTACTTTTAAGGTATAATGCCAGTCTTGATCGATGGGGTGACAGGAATTGGGCCGCGGTGTCAGCGTATGCTGACATGCTGAGTCAATTTCCAGATAGTCATATCGAAAGGAAATACGGAGATCAGTACTCTGAGATGATAGCTACCAAAATGGCTCAGCTCAGTGAGGAGCTGTCTAAAACTGATAATCCTGAGCAAATAGAGCCATTGCTTTTTTGTCTGGATCAGGAGCTTAAGATTTATGGTATAAATCCGGGTACTACAGCCGACATGATTGTGGCGACAGTATTAACGGCATTTTTAGAGGATCTTAATCAGTAACAATACTGTTACTAATAGGGCTTCAAAAGGAATTTGTTAAAAACAAATAAGGGGACATTAACAATGTCGATAGTAGATTCAATTTTTTCATTTTTTTCTTCACAGGGGATAATAAGCATGGCTAAGATTAATAAATTATGCGTTGGCGAATCTTTAGTTGGTGAAGGCAACGAAGTTGCTCACATCGATTTGATGGTTGGACCACGTGGTTCAGCTGCTGAAACAGCGTTTGCAAACTGCTTAACAAACAACAAAGACGGCTTTTCTAGCTTGTTAGCTGTTGTTGCACCTAACTTGATGGTAAAACCTTCAACTGTTATGTTCAACAAAGTAACAATCAAAGGCGCAAAGCAAGCTGTTCAAATGTTTGGCCCAGCACAACGCGGTGTTGCTATGGCTGTTGCTGATTGTGTAGAAGACGGCACAATCCCTGCTGCTGAAGCTGATGATTTATTCGTATCAGTTGGTGTATTCATTCACTGGGCTGCAGAAGACGATGCTAAAATCCAACAATACAACTACGAAGCTACTAAAGAAGCTCTGAAACGTGCTGTTGCCGGTACTCCTACTGCTGCTGAAGTTGTTGCTGCTAAAGGTACTGCTGTACATCCATTTGCTGCTAACTAAGTTTTATTTAGTTATCAAGAATGGTAAAAATACCCCGGTTTAATGGGGTATTTTTTTGCCTGAAATTTCAGTAATCTCTTCAGATTTAATAGTGCGTGAGTGCAACGCACTGGCAACAAGCGCTTGATGAATTCCCGCCTTACTTAAAAGCACACAATCCTGTTTATTTCTTATACCGCCTGCGGCAATAAATTTTTTGTCCGGGTATTGCCTGCAAAACTCAGTTAACTTCTCCAGATCGGGGCCATGGTTGCTGCCTACGCGCTCCAGCGTCATGATGATGATATTTTCCGGCCAAAAAGTGGGATCTGAAAAAAGACTAGGCGCACCCAACGCATTTGCCTTCGAATAATCCAGCGAAAGAATAAAGTTGTTTTTATAGGCTTTGATTTCTGAAATGGTTTCATTTTGATAAGATTCACTGCCCAAAACAGGCAGAGTGTTGCCGGGAAGCTGTGCGGCCTCGTCATATTTTTGATAACCCTTGTCTATCCAGAATGTTATTTGCGGGAAACGAGTCAGTACGTCAGTTATTAAATGATTATGGCTGCCTTGATGAGTAATCGCATTCAGGTCTGCAATATAGAAGGTATCAAACTCATAAACACCCAGGAATGCCTCAATAACCTGAAAAATATCAGATGATTTGCACAAGTCAGTGTTAATGGGTTGATAGTGCTCGCGATGGCCTTGTTTGGCGTGAACGACTACGCCGTCTTTTAAATCTATTACCGGGATTATTTTCATGAAGCAGGATTTGCTGGTGATACAATATAACGTTTATTTTATAGCTGTTTATTGAATATTGTGAAAATTCTGGTGTTCGAGTATATCACTGGCGGCGGCTTTAATAAGCAGGCGTTGTCGGATTCATTGGCAGAGGAAGGGAGGTTGATGCGCAATGCATTGCTCGATAACCTGACCCGATTAAACCAAACCCGGTCAAACCGTCTCGAAATCACAGTCATGATGGATTGGCGACTTAACGATTCAGCAAGCATGACGGGCATAAATACCGTCATCATCAGGCCTGAGCATGATGTTACAGAAGAATTTGCGCGACTGGTTAAGCAATGCGATCTGGTATGGCCGATAGCGCCGGAGTTTGACGGTATTTTACAAAACCTGTGTCAAACGGTTGAATCATTAGGCAAGATATTACTGACGTCGCCTGCAACGGCCGTTGCTATTGCCGGTAACAAACTCAAGACTTATGAGCGGCTCAACCGTCATCATATAGCCGCCGTTCCTACCCGTATCTTTGATGATGATTACTCCCCCGGTGAATGGATGGTTAAACCGGTTGATGGCGTGGGTTGTGCAGACAGCTATGTCCTTACCACTCGGCAGGACTTTGAGCGGATGGCTACACAAAAAGGCCACGACTGCATGGATGCAGGAGGTAGAGCAATGCAGGGAGCAATTGCCGAATATGTCATGCAGCCGCATCTTCAAGGCGCAAAAACCAGTCTTTCGTGCTTATTCAAGCAAGGCCGCGGCTGGTTAGTGTGTGCCAATTTGCAGCGTTTTGAGTTCATCAAACAGCAATATCACTTGACAGACATCGTGGTGAATCACCATCCCGACCTTGGCCGGTATCAGCCATTGATTGATAAAATAGCCCGAGCCTTGCCTGAGTTGTGGGGTTATGTAGGTATCGATTTGATAGAAAGTGATCACGACTGCATGGATGCAGGAGGTAGAGCAATGCAGGGAGCAATTGCCGAGACATGGGTGCTCGAAATAAATCCCCGCCTGACCACTTCGTTTGTCGGTATATACGATGCTTTAGGTATCAATATTGCCGAGGCTGTTTTGCAGTTAGTGCATGGCGAGCCGATACTCAACCAGGCTTACAACAGGCCCATTACCGTTCAAGCAAAACAGGAAACTCATGCAAGCTAATATCATGGGCTGGGACATAGGCGGCGCTCATGTCAAAGCGGCGGCAATCAATAGCGCCGGTGAGATCATCGCCGTTTATCAGCAACCGTGTCCGTTATGGAAGGGACTGGACCAACTGCAACAGGCTGTAACCGCTATTATGCAGCAGCTACCCGACTCAAACCTTTGTCATGCTACAACCATGACTGGTGAGCTGGTTGATTTGTTTGATAATCGGGATGATGGCGTCAAGCAAATCATTCAAACCATGACCGATCTGTTGCCGGGATCGGAAATACTGGTTTTTGCGGGTCAGGAAGGCTTCCTGAAATCCACGCAGGTTGAAGTCAGTCATTATGCGTCCATCGCTTCCGCCAACTGGCTGGCGAGTGCCTCATTTGCCGCGCAAAAGCTGGGCAACGGGCTTTTTGTCGATAGCGGCAGCACTACTACGGATATACTCTTGCTCAATGACGGGCAAGTGCTGGCGGAAGGCTACACCGATTACCAGCGTTTAATATCTCAAGAGTTGATTTATACCGGTATCGTCAGAACCGCCGTGATGGCCGTTACGCAAACAGCATTGGATCAAGGCAAAAAAATAGGCCTGATGGCCGAGTATTTCGCCACCATGGCCGATGTCTATCGGGTCACCGGCGAACTCAATGAGATACATGACCAAACCGATACGGCGGATGGCGCGGAAAAAACAGTTCTCGCCAGCGCCAGACGGTTATCGCGGATGATAGGTTGCGATTTTTATCCCGAGGAACTACTGCGCTGGCAACAATTTGCCGAAAACATCCGTGGCCAGCAAATACAGCAAATACAACGCGGCTGCGAAACCCGGTTATCCCAACATGAGCTTTTGCAAGACAGCCCACTGATCGGCGCCGGAGTAGGGCGATTTCTGGTTGAACAGGTTGCATTGAACTTAGAGCGTCCTTACCTGGATTTTTCCGATTTATTTCCGGTAGCCGCAATTCAGTCAGGCATGACTACAGCGGATTGCGCTCCTGCCGCTGCTGTAGCTTATTTAGCCGCAAAAATGAATTCCAAAGGCGGTTAAAAAATTTACTTAGCAATATCGATTCGATACTTAATTAATTGTGATAAAATAGCCTTTTTTGTCAACATTAATAAATGTTTACAGGCTCTATGGAAAAAGTTGATGTATTTGATCTGATCGAGCGGATGTCAGCGCTGATCCGGTCTGAAGAACGTAAAAAATGTACTGAACTAGGCTTGCAACCGGTCCATTTGCAGGTCATGGACTATTTGTCTCGCTGCAACCGTTATAGCGACACTCCGGCAGCGCTTACCAATTATTTGGGCATGACCCGTGGTACCGTATCCCAAACTTTACAGTTGCTGGAAAAAAAGGGCTACATTAAAAAAACAGCTGATGTAAATGACCGGCGCATGGTGCATCTTAGCCTTTTGACGGAAGGCGATACCATCTTGAATAAAGCTCGTCCGGAAGATTTATACAGTCAAGCCTCGGCAATCTTTAACGAAAATGAAAGCCAGGAAAACGTTTTTGTTAACGCACTGACCGCACTGCAAAAAGCCAACAAATCCCAATCATTCGGGCTTTGTAAAACGTGCAAATATTTCACCAGAACGTCGGATGGTTTTTTTTGCGGCTTGACCAAAGAACAGCTTAGCCAAAGCGATAGTGAGAAAATATGCCAGGAGCATACCGTTTGTTGATGGTTGTATCCATTGCCTGCGTGGATGTGGCTGAGCAACGGCATAAAAAATGAAGAGCAAAAAAATCTCAAGAATCTGTGTACTAGACACATGATTGACTGAATTTTTTTCAGGAAACTGCTAGGCTTACAGGGTTGCCTTAATTTTTCAGAGAATAACGTGGAAGAAGATTTAACCACTGATTTAGTCGCGTTACAAAGCCATTTAGAAACCCTGTTTAAGCGTGTTCAGCAAAACAGCGCTACTTTACAGAAGTTTCGGGCGTTCGAAATAAGATTACTCAAGCTCAATTCCTTACCGGATACCATCGACCACCTGCTTGAAGAAGCTAAAAACTATTTTGATCTTGATATGATCAGCTTGTGCCTGATCGACGAAACAGGTGAAATAGCAAAAACGCTTATTGATAATGGTTACCCGTGCAACTCAAAAAACGGCTTAATGCTGCTGGATAGTGATACGTCTATAAAATCAACCGCCATTCAACCCTATATTGGCGTTTATGAAAATAGCCAATGCTCTGACTTTTTCCCGCATATTGAAAAACAACCCGCCAGCGTTGCCATTACACCCTTAACTCGCCGGAGTAAATACCTGGGGACTTTAAATCTCGGCAGCTATCAGCTGGATAGATTCGCCGATAATATGGCTACGGATTTCATTGAACACCTCAGTTCTGTCATTAGCGTGTGCCTGGAAAATAATCTTCACGTCGAAGAGATAAAACGAATCAGTTATATCGACGTATTAACCGGGGTTAACAATAGACGGTTTTTGGAACAGCGCATCGGCGAAGAATTAAAGCGCAGTCAACGCAATGCAGAGCCGTTATCTTGCCAGTTTTTTGATATAGATTTCTTCAAGCCAGTCAATGATAAGCATGGTCATCAAGGTGGTGACCTGGTTTTGTCTCTGGTAGCCGCCACCATAAAACACCAATTAAGAGACAATGACGTGTTTGTCCGTTACGGCGGAGAAGAGTTTGTCGCGTTATTGTCGAATACCGATGAGGCCAAGGCCCTGGAAACTGCCGAACGGGTACGCAAAGCGATTCAGACGCTGGTGATTGCAGTTAATGATATTTCCGTTTCGGTTACCGTTTCTATCGGCGTGTCAACTTACGTGCCGGACGGTACATCTATTTCAATAGACGGTGAAATCGCTACCCGCTTGGTTAAATCGGCCGATTCCGCCTTGTACAGAGCCAAACATAATGGCCGGAATCGTGTGGAAAATGGTGGGATTGTTACAGATAAACAAGTGTTATAAATAAACGACTAACCACGAAGACACGAAGACCACGAAGTTATTACATCGATTTTTCTTCGTGGTCTTCGTGGTCTTCGTGGTCTTCGTGGTCTTCGTGGTCTTCGTGTCTTCGTGGTGAATGCTTACCCCTTCAGCGCTTTCAATACCGCCTGCATAGTCGCATTGGCATCGCCAAACAACATGCGGGTGTTTTCCAGAACGAATAGCGGATTACCCACACCGGCATAGCCTGACGCCATGCTGCGTTTAAGCACGACGGTGGTTTCACCTTTCCAGCATTCCAGCACCGGCATACCGGCAATCGGGCTGTTTGGATCATCCAGCGCTGACGGATTGACAATGTCATTGGCGCCGATCACGATGGATACGTCAACATGCGCCCAATCTTCATTGACTTCGTCCATTTCATAAACGATGTCGTAAGGTACTTTGGCTTCGGCTAACAGCACGTTCATGTGACCGGGCATTCGTCCTGCAACCGGATGGATGCCGAAACCCACTTTCTTACCTTTATCGCGCAACAGTTTGGTAATTTCATTAACGGTGTGCTGAGCTTGCGCAACCGCCATACCGTATCCTGGAATGATCATGATGTTTTTTGCATCCAGCAATAATTGTGCGGTTTCTTCAGCGCTGATCGGTGTAACTTCACCTTCAACGACTGCGGCTTCGCCACCTGAACCGGTGCCGAAACCACCGGCAATAACGCTGATAAAGTTGCGATTCATCGCGCGGCACATGATGTAACTCAAGATTGCGCCGCTGCTGCCGACCAATGCGCCGGTCACAATCAACAGATCGTTGCTTAACATAAAACCGGTTGCCGCCGCCGCCCAGCCTGAATAGCTGTTGAGCATGGACACCACCACCGGCATATCAGCGCCGCCGATAGCCATAACCATGTGTATGCCGAACACCAGCGCAATCCCCGTCATAATCCATAAAGGTAAAGAACCGCCGCCGTTTTCCGTTTGTTGTAAAAACATCCAGCCCAGAACGATGGCTGCAACCAGTAAGCACAGGTTTAACCAATGACGACCCGGCAATAACAGCGGTTTGCCGCTGATACGTTCGCTGAGTTTGCAAAAAGCAATCACCGAACCTGAAAAAGTCACAGCCCCGATAAGAATACCGATGTAAATTTCTATTTCATGGATGTTTTTTTCTACACCGACCAGGCTGATAGAGCTGTCCATAAAATTGGCATAACCCACCAACACGGCAGCCATACCCACCAAGCTGTGCATGATGGCGACCAGTTCCGGCATTTGCGTCATTTCGACTTTTAATGCGGCTCTAGCGCCAATAGCGCCGCCGATCAGCAAGGCAACCATTAAAATAGCGTACGAGGTAACCGATGCGCTTAATGCCGTAGCGATGATGGCAATCGCCATGCCCAACATGCCGTAATAATTGCCCTTGCGGGCGGTTTCCTGGTTGCTTAACCCACTCAGGCTAAAAATGAACAGAATGGTGGCGACGATGTAAGACATCGTGACTAAACTATGGGACATCATATTCTCCTTGTTATTTTCTGAACATTTCTAACATACGGCGAGTGACTAAAAAGCCACCGGCAATATTGATAGATGCAATGAGTATCGCCAATCCGGCAAGGATGCTGATATTCTGGTCCTGAGCGGAAACCTGTACCAGAGCGCCGATCACAATAATGCCGCTGATGGCGTTGGTTACACTCATAAGCGGGGTATGCAGCGATGCCGAGACATTCCATATCACCTGATAACCGATGAAACACGCCAGCACAAACACGGTAAAGTGCGTCATGAACGAAGCAGGAGCGACCGACCCGATGCCGAACAGAACCAATCCGGCGATAACTAACGGCATAAACTGCTTAATCACGCTTGGTTTTTGCTGTTCTTGTGCCGCTGAATAAGCGGGTGCTTCGGTTTGCGGGGCAGGGGCTGCGGAGAGCTTGGGCGGTGGCGGCGGCCAAGTGATCTTGCCTTCCTTAATGACCGTGGTGCCGCGTATCACCTCGTCGTCCATATTGACGTTGATCGTGCCGTTCTTTTCGGGGCAAAGTTCGGTCAATAAATGCCTGAGATTGGTCGCATAAAGCTGGCTCGATTGGTTCGCCAAACGACTGGGTAAATTGCTGTAACCGATAATAGTTACGTCGTGTTTTACCACCACCTGGTCTTTCTCGGTCAAGGCGCAGTTGCCGCCTTGTTCGGCAGCCAGGTCGACAATAATACTGCCCGGTTTCATAGATTTGACCATGCCTTCCGTAATCAGCTTGGGTGCCGGTTTGCCGGGAATCAGCGCCGTGGTGATGATGATGTCCACTTCCATCGCCTGTCTGGCGAACAAGGCCATTTCAGCTTCGATGAATTCCTTGGACATGGTTTTGGCGTAACCGCCGGTGCCGGAGCCTTCTTCTTTAAAGTCCAGCATCAAAAACTCGGCATCCATGCTTTCAATTTGTTCTTTAACTTCGGGGCGGGTGTCGAAAGCCCTGACGATAGCGCCCATGCTCTTTGCCGTACCGATGGCGGCAAGACCGGCAACACCGGCACCGATAACCAACACCTTAGCCGGTGGAATTTTACCGGCGGCGGTAATCTGTCCGGTAAAAAACCGGCCGAAATGTTGCGCGGCTTCAATAACGGCGCGATAACCGGCAATATTGGCCATAGAACTGAGCGCATCGAGTTTTTGCGCCCTGGACATGCGCGGCACGCTATCCATAGCCAGAACCGTGGCATTTTTGGCCGCCAGTTTCTGCATTAATTCTTCATTTTGCGCAGGCCAGATAAAACTGATTAAACGGCCGCCTTCGGACAACATGTCAATTTCGTCCAGCGCCAACTCGGGATGCTGCTCTGGGGCGCGAACTTTCATGACAATGTCCGCTGATTTCCACAGCGTCTTGGCATTGTCAACGATTTCAACGCCCACTTCTTTGTAGGCTTCATCGGAAATATTCGCGGCAAGCCCCGCGCCGCTTTCGACCAGGACGGAAAAACCCAGTTTTATAATTTGTTCTGCGGCCTCAGGCGTAGTGGCCACACGTTTTTCACCTGGGTGGATCTCTTTAGGTATACCAATCTTCATACAGTCTCCAATGCGAGTAGTTTAGAGCATAGTGAGCAAGGGCTTTAACATCTGGTCAAAACCTCAGCGTGGAGAATAGGAGATTAAGCTATGTTTTTCAATAAAAAACATAATACGGGTGAGTGAATGTTGGTTTTTCAAGGGGTAGATGCTTTTTTATCTGTATGAAAGCCGCTACATCCAATTTGGATCATTGATAGCGCTAGGTTTACAAAAAATCAGTTTAAGCTTACAGAAAAATCAGCTTTGGCCGATATACAGCTGCAATTTTATGGCCGACGATGACACCATCGCTTAACCCCCTCAATCATACCGGACTTTCTTGTCCGACATCCTGCGGTTGAGTGCATGTCATGGGTGCTCGGAGCATGACCGCAATTGATGATGAGGGGGCGATGTACTTTGGGTATTCTTAAATTAAAGAACCGATAGGATTATCGTAGGAAAGCCTAAAACCTAGCATTGCTAGAACATACTTTTAGCTGTTTTTATAAAATTGATAATTTATAAGAATGGCATGACATTTTTTATAGGTGATGATTTTATGATTGATGATGTTCTTTTCTTGTTATCTGATATGTCATGCGTTTACGCGGTAACAGGTGATTTTTCCCATGCGTAAAATCTTATACTTATTACTGATATTGTCGTCAAACATTGCGAATGCAGGCGCTTTTCCGGCGGCTAACACTGGTCCAGCGCTCACTTTAACGGCCGAGTCGCAATGCACACAATCAGGGTTGTCAGCGTTATACGGGACGGCTTATACCTATGGAATTGCGGGGTATAATCCATCGCAATGGAGCGGTCTAAAATGCAAGGCATTTTTAAACGGCGTTTGGACTCTCACAGTTTTTTTATTTCCTTATCAATATTGTCCCGCTGGTGGTTCTTATTACATTTATGAGGATATATGTGTTTATGCATCTGCATGTATAGCCCCCCAAAAAAGAAACGCAACAACCGGCATTTGTGAATTACCGTCTACCCCTGCCGTCATCCCCCTCAAAAACACCGGAAAGCCACCACTTTGTTCAAGCGGCGGCAACCCCATCAACATCGGCACCGGCAACAAATACCAGCCTGAAACTGATTATCAGGGCGCTGGCGACTTCCCCCTGGTTTTCGAGCGCACCTACAACAGCGATGCCTCAACCGTTAGCGAACGCCTCGGAACCGGCAGCGGCTGGCGGCATAGCTACGAGCGCTCGATTACCAGCGCCGCCAACAGCAGCCTGGCGACCGCCTACCGCGCCGACGGCAGCGCTTACGATTTTACCTTAACCGGCAATAGCTGGTCGTCGCCTGCCGATGTCAACCTGAAACTCAGCCGCAGCGCCTCACCCGATACCTGGCTGTTAACCACCGAAGACGGCAGCGTCGAAACCTATAACGCCACCGGCCAACTGCAATCGATCAAAAGCCGCTCGGGCGCTAGCCAAACACTGACTTATGATGCCAATGGCCTGCTGACCGCCGTCACCCATTCCAACGGACGCAGCCTGACCTTGAGCTACGACAGCAACCTTCGCGTTACCACCCTGCAAGATCCGGCAGACGGCCTTTATCGCTACGGCTACAACAATGCCACCGGCAACCTTGAGACAGCGACTTACCCCGATCAAACCACACGCACCTACCTGTATAACGAATCCGCCAACGTCGGCGTCGATATGCCGCATGCCTTGACCGGTATCATCGACGAGAACAACCACCGCTTTGCAACCTTCCAATACGACAACCAAAAACGGGCCGTCTTGACCCAACACGCAGGCGGAGCCGAGCGCGTCAGCGTCGCCTACGGCAGCAATAGCAACGTCGTCACCGATGCGCTGGGCACCGCGCGTACCCACCGCTTTCAAACCCTGCAAGGCGTGGTCAAAAGCATCGGCAGCGACCAACCGGCGGGCGCAGGTTGCAGCGCCGCTGCCAGCGCCATCAGCTACGATGCCAACGGCAATACCGCCAGCCGCACCGACTTCAACGGCAACCGAAGCTGCTATGCCTACGATCTGAGCCGCAACCTTGAAACCACCCGGATAGAAGGCCTAGCCCCCGGCTCAAGCTGCCCCGCCGATCTGGCGAGCTACACCCCCGCCAACAGCAGCGAACGCAAGACCAGCAGCCAATGGCATGCCAGTTACCGTCTGCCCAGCCAAATCGACCAAGCCGGGCAACGCACCACCTTCAGCTACGATGCCCAAGGCAACCTGCTGCAAAAGATCGTCAGCGCAGACGGCCAAACCAAAACCTGGACACTGACCTACAACACCAACGGCCAACCCTTAACCATCGACGGGCCGCGCAGCGACGTTAACGACGTCACACACTTTAGCTACGACGCCAAAGGCGACCTCAACACCGTTACCGATGCACTGGGCCATGTCACCACCATCACCAGTTATAACGCCAACGGCCAACCGTTAGCCCTTAAAGACCCCAACGGCCTAATCACCACCTTCCAATACGACCTGCGCGGAAAACCGGTTGCCTCAGGCGTCGGCACAGAAATCACCCGTTACAACTACGATGCCGCAGAGCAGCTGATCAACGTCACCTTGCCGGACGCCTCCACCATTGCCTACAGCTACGACAACGCCCACCGGCTGGTGAGCATTGCCGATACACTGGGCAACCATATCGATTACACCCTGGATAAAATGGGCAACCGCCTCAGCAGCCAAGTCACCGATCCCGCCAACAACCTGACCCGTACCCGCGCCCAGGTTTTTGACAGCCTCAGCCGACTGGCGAAAACCATAGGCTCACAAAACCAGACCGCCAACTACGGCTACGACGCCAACGGCAATGTCACCACCATCACCGACCCGCTGGGTAACAAAACAGCGTTCGCTTACGATCCGCTCAACCGCTTAATAAAAAGCATCGACCCCACCGGCAAAGTCACCCAAAGCAGCTACGACAGCCATGACCACCCGCTATCCATAACCGACCCCTTGGCGCACATCACCGACTACAGCTATGACGGCTTCGGCAACCAGCTGAGCACCGACAGCCCCGATACCGGTCAAACGCAAGTCAGCTACGACGATGCCGGAAATCCCCAGAACAGAACCGATGCCCGGGGACAAACCGTCAACTACAGCTACGACGCCCTAAACCGCGTCAGCCAAGTCACTTATGCCGACAAACCGCCCATTACCTTTACTTACGACCAGGGCAGCAACGGAACCGGCCACCTGACCCAGATGGTCGATGAGTCAGGCACCACCCGCTGGAGTTACAACCTACAGGGTAAAGTGACCAGCAAAAGCTTCAACACCGGTTCGCTGACCCTGGTAGCCAAATACGCCTACAACAGCAACGGCCAACTCACCGCGCTCACCTACCCATCCGGCAAAGTCGTACAGCTGACCTACAGCAACGGCCAAATAAGCGCAGTGGACGCCAACCGCTCATCGCTGCTCAGCAACATCCACTACCAACCCTTCGGCCCCGCCCAAGACTGGATGTTCGGCAACGGCGTCCAAACCAGCCGCAGCTTCGACCTGGATGGCCGCCTCATCGACTACGACCTGGGCGACCGGTCGCGGCAGTTGACCTACGATGCCGCAGGCCGCATCACCGGCTACAGAGACTCCGACCTCAACTACGACCAAAGTTTCAGTTACGACCCACTGGGAAGATTGATAAATTACACCGACCCTACCAGTCAAACCCGCTACAGCTACGATGCCAACGGCAACCGCACCGAACAGCAAGGTGGCGCACAGGGCAAAAGCTTTAACATCGAAGCCATCAGCAACCGCCTGCTGTCCATCACCGACAACCAGCTCCAGACCCTGAAAAGCTACAGCTACGATGCCGCAGGCCACATAACCGGCGACGGCTATCATCATTTTGCCTATGATGGCAGAGGCCGGATGGTGCAGGCCTCCAGCATCGGCCACGGCACTGAACAATACCGGGTCAACGGGCTGGGGCAACGCGTGGCGAAAATCCATGGACACGCACATGAAAAGTCCAAAGATGACGATCATGACAGCAAGCAAACAGAGACCGACCACCATCGCAATGAGCAAGACAACCATCAAAACGATGTGCCAGCAGGCATCTACTTCGTCTATGACCAAGCCGGGCACTTGCTGGGCGAATACAACCAACACGGCAAAGCAATACAGGAAACCGTCTGGCTAGGCGACATGCCGGTAGCCGTGCTGGCAAATAACCAGCATTACTTCGTCTATGCCGACCACCTCAACAGCCCACGGGCGATTACCGACCGCACCGGCAGAGTCGTCTGGCGTTGGGACAGCGATCCTTTTGGCGCTACGGTCGAAAACGAAGATCATGACGACGACCATCATCACGCCTTCGGTAGCAAAAAAGCCGACGAAGACCCCGACCGGGATGGGCAAAGATTTGTTTACAACCTGCGCTTTCCGGGGCAGTATTACGACAAGGAAACGGGGCTGAATTATAATGGATTTAGGGATTATGATTCGGAGGTGGGGCGGTATCGGCAGAGTGATCCGATTGGGCTAGCCGGAGGCATTAATACCTATGTATATGTGGGTGGGAATCCGGTTAACAGGATTGATCCGACAGGACAATTTGCTCAAGTTATCATACCAGGGGTTGTCATCGGAACTGGCGTAGCTGCTATTCTTTGTGCGTCCAATCCTTCTTTATGCCAGAAAGCCATCAAAGGTTGCTTTGACGGCATCAACAAGATGTTTAATGAAGCTACTGACAAGCATCCGAGCACTCCAACAGGTCAACGTGGCTCACCAATGGATGTGCCTAAAGGTACAAATGCTCCAACGACTATTGGTGATAGAGATTATGGCGGTCACGCTCTCGATCAGATGCAAGGCCGCGGTGTTCCTCCAAGCGCGGTCGAAGATGCCATTGAGAACGGAAATTCAAGTCCGGACAAGAGCTACCCAGACTCACGCACCGAGAACACTAGTGCCGATGGTCGTGTTGTTGTTATTACAGATAATGACACGGGCCGTGTCATTACCGTTATCACTAAATGAACGAGGATTTGATGGACGAATTTTTAAGTCGACAATTGTCGCAAATTCGAATGGCAATAGCGGACTATCGAAAGGAAACACTCGGTTTGAATGCCCTAATTAATCGAATTGAAGCGGTTGGGAATATAATCGGGGGTGAGTTTTGGGAAGAACGACTGTTTCCACTCGTGCTAGATATGGAAAGAATTAATAGCGAGATTATCGATAAAAAACGAATGATGAATTCGGTTGAACGAGAACAAATCAATGTTACCTTAAACCTATTGGAAGCAATATTTGATAATTTGAGCGAAAGACGGGGTCAGTTCTAACATTCCAACATTTATGGCCGACATTTTGATGTTTAAATATAAAAACAGTGCAGTAGGCTGGGTTGAATGTAATGAAACCCAGCGTTGTTCGCATTAATTCTGGGTTACGCGTTGCTCTACCCAGCTTACGGCACCGGAATTTCGGGCAACGAAAAACTGTCGCCCGACGTAAAAAAGCCGGGGTCAGGCCTTACATTTGACATATCTATCATGCTGCCTTACTATTTTGTCAGTTTAATTTCGTATCGGATATACAGATGGCGAGGCCTTTAAGAATTGAGTTTGCGGGGGCGTTATATCATGTAACTGCGCGAGGTAATGCTCGGGAAGATATCTATCGAGATGATGCTAATCGTCAGCAGTTTTTGATGTTGCTACAGAATACGGTCAATCGCTATGACTGGTATTGTCACGCTTATTGTCTAATGGACAATCACTATCATTTGTTGATTGAAACCAATACGCCAACCTTGTCCAAAGGCATGAAGTTTCTCAATGGCACTTACACGCAATATTTCAATCGTCAACATCAACGTGTAGGCCATGTATTTCAAGGCCGATTCAAAGCCATACTGGTGCAAAAAGATTCCCACTTGCTGGAATTGGCACGTTACATCGCTTTGAATCCGGTGCGTGCTCAAATGGTGCATAATGCAGCAGAGTGGCGGTGGAGCAGCTATCGTGCAACGGCTGGATACGATGACAACGACGCCTGTTTAACCACCGAATGGATACTCGCCGGATTTGCCGAAACAAAAATCGTCGCACAGCAACGCTATCGCGAGTTTGTTCAAGAAGGCAAAGGACAGTCTTCACCTTGGCAACAGTTGAAAAATCAGATTTTTCTGGGTGACGATGGTTTTGTAAACAACATGCAATGCAAGCTTAACCCAGAGCAATCGCTTAAAGATATACCCAAAAAGCAAAAACAAGCTCCTGTAAAACCATTGAGTTATTATGCTGAGCGATATAAAACCCGCGACGAATGTATGACCCAAGCGTATTGGAGTGGACACTATACACTTGCCCAAGTGGGCGAATATTTTGGCGTGAGTTACGCCACCGTGAGTCGGGCGGTGAAACAGGCTGAAAAGAGGGGGAGTGTCAAATGTAAGGCCTGACCCCCTGACTCATTTGACCCCCTGGCTCATTTTGGCGATGCCTCAGAATCTGCCTGCCTTTTCCGTGAATTCACTGGATTCTTTTATGGTTTGCGTACTTGCTGCGAACAGTCCATCATCAGGCACCCGTTTTCTCAAATTAAGATTCGCTGATGAATAGCTTAACTAATACATGCAGTAATATCGTGATTGTGGATGATCTGCCGAATAACCTTCGTGTTTTGAGCGAGATTCTGCAATCGGGAGGTTACAATGTACGTCCGGCGATAAATGGAGAAGTAGCTTTAAAATCAATTGCATATAACCTACCCGATCTTATCTTGCTGGATATTCGCATGCCGGGTATGGATGGATACGAAATTTGCCGGCAGCTCAAGAACGACCCCATGACACGGGAAATTCCGGTTATTTTCATTAGCGCTTTAAACGACATTGAAGATAAATTGGCCGCTTTTAATGTCGGCGGCGCCGATTTCATATGCAAACCTTTCCAGACGGAAGAGGTGTTGGCGCGGGTCGCCACACATACGGCTTTATTTAAGTCTCGGCAGGCAATTAAAGCGCGCGAAGAATGTCTCCAACGCAGTCTTCAAGACCTGGAAGCGGCACACTTACGCTTGAAAGAGATGAGCGGCCAGCTGCTGCAATCCGAAAAATTGGCATCTATAGGGCTTTTGGCCGCCGGGGTTGCTCACGAAATTAATAATCCTATCGGATTTATCAGCTCAAATCTCAATATCCTAAAAAGTTACGTCGGCTCCTTACTGCGCTTGATAGACGAATATGCCTTACTAGAAACCAATGCGCCGGCTGATACGCTAAAACGGATAGACGAAACCAAGCAGGAAATCGATTTACTGTTTTTGCGTCAAGACGTGCTGGAATTGATAGGAGAGTCAATCGATGGGAGTGGGAGAGTTCGCAAAATTGTCCAGGATTTGCGCGATTTTTCGCATCCCGGAGACTCCGAATGGCAGCAAGTCAATCTGAATACGGCATTGGATAGCTCGTTAAACCTGGCCTGGAACGAGATTAAGTACAAAGCGGAAGTCATCAAGGATTACGATGATGTGCCGATGGTTGAATGCCTATACCATCAAATTAACCAAGTATTGCTTAACCTGTTGGTTAATGCCGCGCAAGCAATAGGCGAAAAAGGGCAGATTATTTTACGGACGCGTCGGCAAAATGACTGGGTTACTATCTCGGTTATCGATAACGGCTACGGAATACCGCCTGAAAATATCGAAAAAATATTCGATCCCTTCTTTACCACTAAACCGGTCGGCAAGGGCACCGGCTTAGGGCTATCGACGGCCTACGGCATTATTGCCAAACATGGAGGTAGGGTTGTTGTAGACAGCACGCTAGGTAAAGGAGCGGCGTTTACAATTTGGCTGCCTATTAAGCGTAACGATTCAGCATAACTATAATCAACTCCTTACTGTCAACCGCGCCAGAGTATGTTGATGAAGCCAGGCAATGCTACCATCCGCCGGGATTGTTCAACGGAGAAAATGGGAGAAAATGGGGACGGAGCCCGAAAAATTTGGCCTTAGTTTGAGGGGAAAATGAGTGTGATGATGAACATCGGGCTCCGTTCTCATTTTCTCAATAGAATCAATGCGGTCGGTGGCGTTGATTTTTAACCCCATTGATTCCTCACAAACAATTTACCTCAATGAAGCGCAACCTTTTGTATACTCTTGGTTTTACCGGCCACCTTAATATCGGTTTTGGGTTTATAAAAGTTTTTGCTTTTAGCCGGGAGCTTGCTGACAGGTTTTATACTGGCTTGGGCCTGTTTGATAACTTTAGGCGGAAGCTTGCTCTTGTTAATGGGTTTAATGCTAGTCTTGACCCTAGTGATAGTTTTAGGTCGAACCGTGTTAACGCCTCTAATGTTGGTTTTGATTCGACTGATATTTTTGTGCTTAGGCGTATAGCTGACCTGATTAGAGGTTGGTATTGAATGCGTAGCGGCTCCATTGCCGCAATCAAGTTGGTAGGGCGGGGTGCCGGCTGAGCTTGTAGGCATGGTGTTGATGTTTCTTGCAGAATCGACGTTGGTTAAATTAGCGAAACTGGCATCCATTTTTTGCATCATTAACTGATAGCGTTCTTTGCTGGTCATACCGCCCATCACCACGCCGATCAGGTGTTTGCCGTTTTGATGCGCCGCGCCGATCAGGTTGAAACCGGAACCGCAGGTAAATCCTGTTTTCATACCTTCGGCACCGGGATAGCTGGCTGTAAACTTGTTGATGCCTCGCAGCTCTGTCCCTTTGTAATTAAAGCTGTGCGCAGAAAAGTAATGATAATACTCGGGAAAATTGCGCTGTGCTTTCCATGCCAGAACGGCCATATCTCTGGGCGTAGTCACTTGCCAGTTGTTGGGAAGGCCGGTCGCGTTCATGAAATGGGTGTTATACATGCCCAATGAATCCGCTTTTTCCGTCATATTAACGGCAAAATTCTCTTCCGTGTCACCCAGATGTTCCGCAAGAACAACAGAGGCATCATTCGCAGAACGGGTAATAATGGCTAAAATAGCGTCTTCGACGGTTAAATGTTCGCCGCGTCTCAAACCCAGTTTGCTGTTGGGTTGCTGTGACGCGCGAGTTGATGCGGTTAAGGTGTCGTGCAGATGAATTTGACCCGCTTTCAACGCGTCGAATGTCATGTACAGTGTCATCAGTTTTGTGAGCGAGGCGGGATACCATGACTGAGTTGCTTCTACTTCATGTAAAACGTTGCCGTTATCTGCGTCGATAATGATGGCGGCATGGCGACCATAACTGACTTCGGACACTGCAAACAACCATACGGCATTTAAAATAAGTAGCGTTAGTTTAACTTTAGTCATGTAAAACTGTTCTCAAAAAAATCGATAATCAAAAGCACGAGTGCCGGTTTCATTCGCTTAACCCTGATTGTCCGAGCGCCAAAAAATAGGCGCTTTCGGCGACACGGTCACGCTACGTATCATTTAGTGCCGCGCTCTGTGCTTAACAGATCCTGCGTACTGTAAATTTCAAAAAGCGGCGATTATAAACCCCGTTGTTTGTAATGCGTAATCATATTTTATGGGCTGTGGGATGTGCCAAAGAACCAGGCGTATGACTAAGTGGTGTGCTTAGCTTGGTCGGCTCATCCTGCGCACTAAAACCTTAAGCAAGTATAAGGCGGCTCTCCCTGGCAAACTCCCCAGAAATTGCCGAAGTCGCCTTCTTCGCCAGGTTTCCAGTTTTCTGAAAACGCTTCAAATACTACGCCCGACCAGCCCTTTTCGGCTAGTTTTTTGAAGGTCGATTTAACGACCAAGGCTTGATTCTTCTTGCCGGCAACGCCGCAACGCTGCTGGGTGAACTTATTGGTTTCAATGCCGCCTTCGGGGCCGTTCGGCCAGCCGAATTCGGTCAGGATTATTTCTTTACCGGGATAAGTCCGGCGCAGTTGTTCAATTCGCGCAATATGAAAATCAGCCGCCTTGTTTGCCGGAGTGCAGGGAAGAACGTCGGAATGCTTGTTTTCCCACCACGGGAAAACATTGATGCCTATCCAATCGACTTGCGCGCCGAAATTGGTTATGTGACAGGGTGATACGCGGTTGCACCACTCCCACCAGGTATCGATTGTGGTGATCGGCTGGACTACGCCTGCTTCGCGCAGGGCGCTTATGCAACGGCTGATTTCGCCGTCAAAGGCATAGTTGTGACGGGTTCTGACTTCGGAGCCGCAGCTTAGCTTTATGATGGTTTTGGGATAGGCTTTGGCGACCTCAATGCCTGCAGTTATGGATCGCGAATTGACGGCGATGTCGTTATCCAGCCAAATGATTGCAATGACTTTAAGATGTCGGGCTTCGGCGGCGGCAAAGGTGTATTCCAGGCCATTCATGACCCCATAGGTCATGATGCAGCGGAACGGGGTTTCTTTGATTAATTTGTCCAATAGTTGATCAATTAACTCTTTGGACGGATGTGCGCCGTAATCGGGGTTGAGCTTGCCCACGTAGGGACTAAAAGCGGCACACTGCAATGCGCTGGGCTTAACCGATTTTGTTGCTTTTTCTCGTGCTGATGCGTTTTGGCAAACAACTAACATCATGGAAATTACGATGAATGATAATAACTGTTTCATAAAACCCTCGACAGCAATGATTAGGTGGAGCGGAAAGTAGGGCGTGTCGTACGCGCCAAAGGATTGGAAAATTATTTCGGCAGCGGAAAAAGCGCGCACGGCACGCCCTGGCTATTCTTACCGTTTATTTCTTATAACAAAAAACGGAATAACGCAGCCTATCAACGCACAAACAATCAACACCGCCCAAGCCGTTTGATTCCAATCTACCGGATAAATATCGGCTTTGACCGGCTTGCTGATGCCGGGAATGCTGGGTAAATCGCCATCGCCGCCATCGACTTTTAATTGCGCCTTCATGCCTTTTTCCATGTGTTGCGCCAACTCGCAATGAACAAGATAGGTTTTTTTCTGGCTGGGCACAATCAATGAGGCCTTTAATTCGCCTTGTCCGTAGAGTTCCAGATGAAACATGCCTTGAGGGTATATATAGCCCGGTAAGCCGTGAATCATTAACTGATGACGGATCTGGTCATCATTGATGAAGGTGATGTTGATTCGGGAGCAGGGCTTGACATCCCATTCCTGATTGTCAAAAGCAAACATTTTACCGGGGAATTTCAGCGCGTGTTTCTGACCGGCGTGGATGGTGATGTTGACGTCGCCGGAAATCTTCGGGCAGTCCTTGGGAAGATTGTCGCTGTTGGCATTCATGATCATGCCTTTTTCGTCCATCATCATGCTGCCGTGATGCATCATTGCCATGGTCTCATCCCCAAGTGCCGCGTGGGAATGCAGGCCCAGCATTATCAGGAGTGTCACTAAACATTTCATAGCTTTTGTTTCCGTTTATAAACCAGCGCCACAAGAATGATCAGCCCTATGGCTAATCCGGCTGCCAAGCCAAAAACGACGATGCGAACATAGTCGGGTGCAATTAATCCGGCTTCGCCCAGTAACGGCGCAAAGTCACCTTCTCCCCAAACCGCCTGTTTTTTGGCATAGTAATCTTTGTTGAATACCTGGTCGAGCAGGGCATCATGCATTTTCGGCATGCCTTGCTCGTCAAGCAATGGCTTGTAGGCGAGGATGGCCATGTTGCCGCCCGGTTCCATGCCGTCGGTGGTGGTGCCGGTCGGTACATGATCATGAAACATCCACAGGCCGGGACCGTAGCTGTCCAAGCCGTTGTTTTGGGTGCGCAGACGCAAATCAAGCCGTTGCGCCGGAGCGATATCGAATACGTCCCGCGTGATCTGCGACCCGGCTGGCTGTTCAACGCCGTCATAAGCGGTGATGGTGGCCTTATGGCCGTGGATATGCAGCGCTACCAAAGAGCGTTGGGCGTTGGCGACATGCAGTTTTATATCTTCATTGTCATTGGCGACGATCACCGCGTCCCGTAGCGTGTAGGGGAAGGAATGGCCGTTCAGCATGAAGTAGTTTTCAAACGATTCGGTCATGTTGTATTCGCGGCTCATCCGGTGCGCGATAAGCCTTGGATCATTGGCATTTTGTATGATTTTCGCCAGCTTTTTATCGACGGACTGATAATACAAATCGTATTCCTGGCTGTAGGATTTTTGCACTGCAACCGAAGGATGACGCACTTGCCCCGCACCGATATTAAAGGTCTGTACCCAATTATTCGGCTGATTTTCTTCGACGATGAACATGCCGTTCAAGCCCATCATGTAATGCTGGGCGGTTTGGACGTGGCAATGATAAAACATGGTTCCGGCATGCCGGGGCTGGATTTCATAGGTGTGGCTTTTGCCGGGGAACACCGGGTGTTCTTCCATGCCGTCATTATCGTCACCGGCAGCGGTTACCCAGGAATGATCAACACCATGAAGATGGATGGTGTGCGGTAAATAATGGGTGTTTTCCAGCGTGATATAAACCTTGTCGCCTTGTTCAACCCGAATCACCGGCGATGGCGCACGCAGCAGCGGATTGGCGACCAGCGAGTTGAAGTTCTTAAGCGCCATGCCGCTGGATTTGGGTGTAAAAACCCAAAGTCCCGGCTGGATGCTGGGAGCAATGTCGTAAGTGTTAATCAGGAAATCGCCGTCGGGACTCGCACCATTTAGCTCCGCGACTTCCAGTTTGATACGGATAACGTCGGGATCGCCATCGCCGTCCAGGTCATCGGTCATGGTCAAGGCGTCCTGGGCCAGATGCGTCTGCATCAAGGTCTGCATCGACACGTTGTTGGCGCCTTTGACGGCAACGGCAATGTCGTAAGGATTGTCCGGTTCGCATGACGGCGCTTCATTAATTTTCACACCATCGATAACTTGCGCCTGCCGCCATTCGGGATGTTCGTTAGAGCAAGGCTTTTCTACGGCGACGGTTTCTCCAGATCGGTTATAAACGGTCGCAGGCGGCGTAATATCGGCTTTCTGCAACATGGTCGGTGCAAAATAAACGGCAACGGCGACTAATGCAGCGATGATAAAGAGCATTAATAAAAGGAGGGATTTTTTGGACATATAACGACAGAGAATTTCTACAAAGTAGAGCTATTGTAAATGGCTGCCAAGTTAAAACCTAGGTGCATTTTTAAATGCTTTTATTATGCGAAGGCCGACGATGAATGAGGTAAACATAACGAGGTATCCGTATGCTTCATCCTACTCTGAACCTTGGCTGTTATTTAAATAACACCGCCAGACAGTATACTTGCTATAATTCGGCCAAATTTTAATGGTTATCAAGGTGGCTGTTCCTCGTTAAGCTAGAGCGCCAAACCTTTTCGATCTTTACCTATACAAATCTTTACTTGGTATTAAAGCATGTCTAATTCGAACTCGTACAACCCCGATCTTGATTGGACTCAGGTAAGGGAAACGTCAAAAATGCTCATTTTATCGGCTATTCAAGTAGAAGATATGCTGAATGAAGCGGATTTGTCGGTCAATACGCTGACAGAATCGTTTACTTCCATCGTTGAACATATGCAGGCTATTAATACGCATTTGCTTGCCCTTGATTCTTGTAAAGTTAGGGACGAGGCAATCGTTTGCTGTTCGGAAACAACCGACAAAATTCAGGCGTCTATTATCGCATTCCAGTTTTATGATCGGATGCAGCAATGTTTGCAGCATGTCACTTCAAATCTAAAGGGCTTATCCGAACTGGTGGAAAGTCCTAATCGACTTTATAATCCGGACGAATGGCGGCAATTTCAGAGTCAAATCCGCTCCCGGTATACGATGGAGTCTGAAAAACTGATGTTCGATGCCATTGTACAAGGTAAGTCTGTAAATCAAGCGCTTGCAATAAAAAATGCGCATCAAGAAGAAGACCAGTCCGACAATATAGAGCTTTTTTAATACACGATGTCACTCAAACGATTAGTTATAATTTGCACACTGCCGTCTTTTCTTGCCGGTTGCGCCGAGTTCTACGGTTCACAGCCTCCTGCTCCGGTGTACGGCGGCCAACCGAAGAGTCAAAAGCCTTCAGTCGGCTCACAAAAAAAAGCCAGGCCGCCTAGCGCTGCATCTAAAGAAATTGTTAAAACGCAGCCGCTTAAAGACTTCTCGGCAATAAAGTCCGAACCATTGGCTCCCCCGCCGCTGCCGCCCTCAGAGCCGACACCTACGGAGCCTGTTACGTTAGAAGCGCTGGAACCGTCATCGCCCCCCCCTCCGCCTCCTTCGGAATTAACGCCGTTTCAACCGATAGAGGCTACCGTTCCGTTGTCGCCCGTCGTAGGCGCTCTAGTTTCAGCGGCCAATCAAAACAGTAAAGCCGGAGATCTCGATTCGGCGGCGGCTTCCATTGAACGTGCCATCAGAATTGAGCCAAGAAATGCGACTTTGTTTTATAAGTTGGCGTTATTAAGGCTGCAACAGTCAAAGCCCCGTTTGGCGGAAGATCTGGCAAAAAAATCCGCGTTACTGGCTTCTACAGACAATACGTTGAAAAAACACTGCTGGTTATTGATAGCCCACGCCAGGGAAATGCAACAGGATTTTCCCGGAGCAAAGGAAGCGCGAGCAAAGGCTGATAGTTTTTAGTGGTTTTTTGCTATAAACAGCGTTTTGGTTTTTTCCTGAACTGCACGAATAATTTTTACATTCAAAGAAAAACTATTTTTCGATAGGGTAGGGGCAGTATCAGCACACCCGCGATCAAGAGCGACTTGCCGGAAAGCTCCGCCGACCCGTTAATTGCCAAGCCGGGTTCATGCTGTGCCAATGATCCTCTTTGGTGGACTACTCTAACGTTATCCGCCAATATATTTCTGTTCAATGATGACGACTGAAGTTGGTTACGGCTAATTAAAGACATTCTTGATAGCAGGCCGCTGGCTGTTCGCAGGGCCATAGCTATTCAAAAAAGCCTCGGCGGATATAAACTTATCCTGTTGATTCAACCTTAAACGCATTGAGAATTCATCGTCAGCCAGGTGTCGAGTTATTAACGCTCATCAGACTTTCTCTGTGGGTAAAGTGAAATAAAAAGTGGTACCTTTTCCGGCTTTGCTATTGAAAT
This sequence comes from Methylobacter tundripaludum SV96, assembly GCF_000190755.2. Taxonomy (GTDB): domain Bacteria; phylum Pseudomonadota; class Gammaproteobacteria; order Methylococcales; family Methylomonadaceae; genus Methylobacter_A; species Methylobacter_A tundripaludum. Next base: position 103,352 of record NZ_JH109154.1, read on the forward strand.
TCAAAGTACCTTCATGGGCTTCGACAAGTGAGCGAGTGATGGAGAGCCCCATGCCCATACCGTCTGCCTTGGTGGTATAAAAAGGCGTCAATATTTTTTGTTTTTGGTCTTCATCAATTCCCGCGCCATTGTCCTTTACCTTGACCTGTATGTCATTATTGAGTGTCAATCGACTAGAGATGGTTAATTGGCGTTGCTGTTTTTCCGGTAAGTTTTTTAAGGCATCAACACTGTTTCGGATCAGGTTGATGATGACCTGTTCAATTTGTATCTGATCGACATGAACAGGCGGCAGATTATTTTTCAGTTCAAATGTTAGCTTTATGTTGTTTTGTTTAAGCTCACCAACACACAGACCGGCACATTCATGAATCAAATTATTAACGTCGGCGACTGAGCGCTTTTGTGCATGAGATTTGACAAATTCCCTCATACGATGAATTATCCGTCCTGCTCTTAAAGCCTGTTGCTGTGTTTTGTCTAAGATCTCGGTGAGCCTTGCCAGATCAGGGGGTTCAATGTTAATAAGGTTCAAACTGACTTGCGTATAGCTGGAAATCGCGGACAGCGGCTGGTTGACTTCATGAGCGATACCTGATGCCATTTCCCCCATCAGTCCAAGACGAGTAACATGGGCGAGTTCGTTCAGATGTTTCTTGTCTTTCTGTTCCCGTTGCTTGCGCGAACTCACATCACGCACAATATGGGTAAAATAATGTTCATTATCGATTGAATACTCCGCTGTGGACAGGTCTAAAGACACCAAAGAACCATTTTTGTGAATGCCATCAATCTCCTGAATTTGACTGACAGGTTGTGCAGCATGGAGCAAGCTACAACAAATCGTTTCTCTTGGTGATGATTGTATGAGTTTGTTAATGCTGCAACCCATGAGTTCTTCCGGTTTATAGCCAAAAATAGCGTCTACTGCGGCATTAGCGGATATGATGATGTTGAACATATCAATGGTGATAATACCTTCCACTGACGCATTAAAAATTGAGTTGAGCTTGGCCTCCCGTTCCATTAATTGGTGCTTGGAGCGGCGGAGTTCTTCAATTTTCCTCATTAAGCTCAGATTACTTGCAGTCAGTTCGTTGGTTTGTCTGTGAACTTTTTTCTTCAGTTTTTCATTAAGACAAGTGATGGTTTCTTCTGCCTGCTTGCGTTCAGTAATATCCTGAATGGTACCTACCAGTTGCACGGGATTGTCGACTTTGTCGTATTCGATGTAGCCATGAGCGATCACCCAGCGTGTTTTGTCATCGTTTGGGTGGGTAATGACATACTCCATCGAAAACCGTTCGTGGTTACGAATGACGTCCTGATAGTGATCAAGCACACGTTGGCGGTGTTCGGGATGAATCAATGTTGCCCAATTGGGAATATCCCGATCAAAGTTCGCGTCGATGCCGAAAATCTGATCGAGCAGGGGCGAGCTTTCCCAGAGACCGGTCGCCAGATCAATCGCGTAGTAGCCTATTCCTGCCGTCTCATGCGCCAAGCGTAAAAGTTTTTCGTTACGACTGGCTTTTTTATTTTTTCGTTTTAGCGCTCTATAGGACGCCAATAGCGTTAAGGTACTAATGCCGGTTAACAGGGTAATGGTTACGGCAATTCTGATATATTTGAGCAGCTTTTCCTTATCGGCTTTGGGGTCGGGATCGTAGCTGAAATTTTGCAAAAACTTATCGTTTTCAACCATGCCCGTCTTGATGAAGGTCTCTGCCATGTGCCGCCAGCGCCAGGGATTCATGTGTCCCAGATCAATCACATCCGGTACTATTAATGGGCGTATTGCGTCGGCTTCAAAGTTAAGATGGTCTCTGGACTTGGTAACTTTGTATTTGTTAAGCAATAAGTCAATGATTTCTTGCGGGTGATCCATTGCGTAATACCAGCCTTCAAGACTGGCTTGACGGAATGCTTTGACGCGTTCGGGATGCTGTTTAAGTTCATCCTCCGTTGTAAACAGAATATCGCTGTAGAAGTCGACACCGTAGTTGCGCGGGTTAAGTACGTTGAACTCAATACCTTGCTGCTTGAGAAAATAAGGCTCGTTGCTCAGATATGAATTAAATGCGTCCGCTTTGCCGTCAATCAAATCACGAATTTCATAACTGCTGGGGATGATATGAAGACGGTTGATGTCTATGCCTTCATTATTGAACATGGCGACAAAATCAGCATCGACAGTCTGATTTAACAACATGATTTTTTTTCCGACTAAACCGTCAGGTGAAGAAATCTCGGCATCTTTGCGGGCGATTAACACGGAAGGTGAATGCTGGTATATCGCAGCCAAGGCGACCAGCGGCGCGCCGCGCAACCGTTCCAGCAGTAATTCGCTGTTGGCCTCGCCGTATTGGGCATGACCTTGAAGGACTTCCTGCACCGGTTTTTTTTCCGGCGTGCCTTCGTGGATGATTACGTCGAGCCCCGCATCTTTGTAATAACCTTTTTCTAACGCCGCATAATAGCCGGCAAATTGAAACTGATGATGCCAGCGTAACTGGAGATGGATAGGTTCAGCCGACACCCAAAAGCATTGGCATATTAATACTATAAAAAGCATAGCACGGACTTGTATCATATTGAGGCGATCCATTTTCTATGCTTGATTATGTGCTGTTACACAAAAAACCGCAGAATAGAGCGCCCAACTTCTTTAATCAATACGCATTATTACCTATCAGTGAACTTACTATTGAGCTGCCTTACATAAAGTGGCACAGCCTTCCACGATGCCACGTTGGGTAACCGGTTATGTCGTACATCAACCGTTAGCTTTGGGTTGGAAATACGCAGTCCTTGTCACCGAGCTGACAGTGAGTCTGTTGTAATCAACTGGTTTTTGATCAAGAATTAGCGGAGAAATATAGCTATTGTTCCAAATCGGTATGGGTGCATGATACTGCCATTGGCTTGTTGGCCGATAAACCGGCGTTTCCGATTATAATTTTCGACCCATTACTCATCGTTAGGTATTAAAGAAGGCCTGCACGCTGGCGCCGGTATCTTTTCAAATAGGACAGGAGAAAATCCATGAGCAAAATAGACGACATCAATATTGAAATACAACATATACAGCAACAAATGCAGGAATATTTGCAAATACATTGGCGGCTGTTTCTGGCGGAAGGTATTTTATTCATTTTCCTTGGGCTTTGCGCGATTGTGGTGCCGCAGTTTTTTACGGTGGCGATAGTCGTGTTTTTAGGCTGGATTTTGCTGTTCGGCGGGATAGTTCATGTTAGTCGGGCCTTTGTTTTTGCCAATATGCCCGGCTTTGGTTGGTGGTTATTCATGGGTGTCTTGCAGGTTATCGTCGGCTATTTGTTTATCACCAAACCGGTTGCCGGCGCACTGACCTTAACGATGTTGATGACGGTGTTTTTTGCTCTGGAAGGCGTTGCCAAAATTTCCCTGGCATTGATGATGCGACCCTTGGCTAACTGGGGATTTATTCTGTTCAGTGGCATTACAGCTTTGGTTTTTGCGCTGATTATCTGGATTAGTTGGTCTGAATCGGCGCAGTGGCTGCTGGGTTTGTTTTTAGGTATTAACATGATTTTTCTGGGTTGGTCGCTGGTTAAAATAAGCTTGCACCATAAAGCGCAATAACTTCTGAAAGGTAGTTGTTTATGCAGCAAAAACGTAATAAAAAACTGATCGTAAAAGTGCTGATAGTCGGCGCAGTCATCGCCATTCTCAGCTATTTGTTTCATCCCGGCGTTGGGCAGCTCAGCGTTATGCTCAACGGCGAACCTGTTGCAGAACCGCTGGTTCGCTTTGCCGCCGTGCCGACATTTTTGTTGATCATGATTGTCACCGGCGTATTGATGGTGCTGCTGTTTTTAGGCGTCGGCGTGTTTATGTTTCTGTTCGCCATGTGCGTTGCATTGGTGGGAATTTTTATCATGGCGCCTTATTTCTGGCCGGTGCTGGTCATTATCTTATTGATGACAACGCTGATGACTGTGGGTAACGGCAATGGAGACTGAATAGTTGATCTGCCCATTTGCCTGCCCAAGCGTTACAATATGCACCATCACGGTTAACTTATCAGTCTTATTCAATCAGGCATGGCTATGGAAAAAATAAAGGTTCTTTTCGTTTGTTTGGGCAATATCTGCCGGTCGCCCACGGCTGAAGGCGTGTTTACAAAGCTGGTCAAGGATCATAACCTGGAAGCGCATTTTACTATCGATTCAGCCGGTACTCATGCTTATCATGTCGGCAATGCGCCTGACTTGCGCTCGCAAGCGGCAGCTCTTGAGCGGGGCATTGATTTATCTAATTTGCGGGGCAGAAAAGTCATTAACGGGGATTTCGAGGATTTCGATTTTTTGCTGGCAATGGATGATGAAAATTATTCAATACTGATTAGCGCCTGTCCCGAGCAATATAAAACCAAAATCAAATATTTTCTCGATTACGCACCACACCTGAACGAACGTCAGGTGCCCGATCCTTATTATGGCGGCGCATACGGTTTTGAGAGAGTGCTGGATATGATAGAAGAGGCTTCCGCCGGTTTTTTAAAAGCCTTACAGGAATCAGGCAGCATTAAACGGAGAGGATAAGGTCATGGCAATAGTATCGAATACCGTGATTTATCTGGATGGCGATGTGGTGCTGGAAGCTTTCTTTGCATTTGATGATGCGCTTTCAAGTCGCAGGCCGACGGTTTTAATCAATCATACCTGGGCCGGTCGGGATGATTTTGTTGCCGAAAAAGCCAAAAAACTCGCCGCCTTGGGCTATGTCGGCTTTGCGGTTGATATGTATGGCAAAGGCGTTTTGGGCTCGGACCCGGAAGAAAACATGAAACTCATGCAGCCTTTTATGGCTGATCGGGCAATGCTGCAAAAGCGCATGAAAGCGGCTTTGTCCGCTGTGAAGTTGATGCCGTGGGTTGACGATAGCAAAATCGCCGCAATCGGTTTTTGTTTTGGCGGTTTGTGCTCGCTTGACCTTGCCAGAACGGGCGTTGACATTAAAGGCGTGGTCAGTTTTCATGGCCTGCTGAATGCACCGGATAATCCGCAGGGTACCGCCATCAAGGCAAAAATCCTGGCTTTGTGTGGCAGGGATGATCCGTTGGTTCCGACTGAGCAAGTGCTTGCCTTCGAGCAGGAAATGACCGAAGCCGGTGCAGACTGGCAATTGCATACTTACGGCCACACCCTGCATGGATTCACCAATCCGCTCGCCAATAACCCGGCATTCGGCACTGTCTACCAACCCGCCGCAGACCGACGTTCATGGCTAGCGATGCAAAACTTTTTGACGGAAATGTTCGCCTGACAATAAGCGCTGGAAGAACGGAATCTTAAAGCCTGCAAATGCGGACTGCGCCCACCTATTAGTTGCCTCGATATAAAATACTATCCGCTTCGACACTATTGAGACAATTTGCTATAATCTCAGGCTTATTTCATGTCATGTAGTCACACTTAAACAGAAAAAATCAAGGAAAGTGTGTTTGTACTTAGTCACGAAACCATGCCGGTATCTATTAACGGCACACAGTGTATATAGGGATCAATGTCAAACTTCGCTAAAGAAATAATACCTGTTAATCTCGAAGATGAGATGAAACAGTCCTATCTCGATTACGCCATGAGCGTTATCGTCGGTCGAGCCCTTCCAGATGTCAGAGACGGCCTTAAACCGGTTCATCGCCGTGTGCTGTATGCGATGAGCGAGTTAGGCAATGACTGGAACAAACCTTATAAGAAATCAGCGCGTGTAGTCGGTGACGTGATCGGTAAATACCATCCTCATGGCGATACCGCGGTTTACGACACCATGGTGCGGATGGCGCAGAATTTCTCAATGCGTTATATGCTGATCGACGGGCAGGGCAATTTCGGTTCGGTCGACGGCGATTCGCCTGCGGCGATGCGTTATACCGAAGTGCGCATGTCGAAGATTGCTCATGAATTGCTGGCCGATCTGGACAAGGAAACCGTCGATTTTGCGCCCAACTATGACGAGTCGGAGTCCGAGCCCAAGGTACTGCCAACACGGGTGCCGACTTTACTGATTAACGGCTCGTCCGGTATCGCAGTGGGCATGGCCACTAATATTCCGCCGCATAATTTGTCTGAAGTGATCAGCGCTTGTTTGGCGATGATCGATCAGCCGGATCTGACCGTGCATGATTTGATGGCTCATATTCCAGGGCCCGATTTTCCTACGGCAGCCATTATCAACGGCGCTTCCGGTATTTACAACGCTTACACTACCGGTCGCGGCAAAATCTATCTACGCGCACGTTGCCATTTTGAAGACATCGGCGACAGCAGCCGTCAGGCGATTATCACTACCGAATTACCCTATCAGGTCAACAAGGCCAGATTGCTGGAGAAAATTGCCGAGCTGGTTAAGGAAGGCAAGCTTGAAGGTATTTCCGGCCTGCGCGACGAGTCGGATAAAGACGGCATGCGTATGGTGATTGAACTGCGTCGAGGCGAAATGCCCGAAGTGGTGTTAAATAATCTGTACAAGCAGACCCAATTCCAGACCGTGTTCGGCATCAATATGGTTGCCCTGCTGGATGGCCGTCCGCATTGCATGAATCTCAGAGAGATTATCAGCGCCTTTATCAATCACCGGCGGGAAATTGTTACCCGCAGAACGATTTATAATCTGCGTAAAGCCAGGGAAAGAGCCCATATTTTAGAAGGGCTTGCGATTGCTTTAGCCAATATCGACGAGATGATTGCGCTGATTAAGGCGGCTGCCACACCGGCCGACGCTAAAGTCGGTTTGTTGGAGAAAAACTGGGATGCAGGGCTGGTTGCAGCGCTGTTGGATCGTGCCGATGCGGATCGTTCAAGACCGGATGATTTACCGGTGGAATTTGGCATTCATGCCGGAATTTACCGCCTGTCTGAAACCCAGGCTCAGGCCATTCTTGAGTTGCGTCTGCATCGTTTGACCGGTCTGGAGCAGGACAAGATAGTCAATGAATACAAGCAGCTGCTGGAACAGATTGACGAGTATCTGTTTATTCTGGGCAGCGATGTTCGCCTGATGGAAATCATCAGGGAAGAGTTGGTGGCTATCAAGGAGCAGTATTCCGATGAGCGGCGCACCGAAATCCTGCAAAACCATTCGGATTTGTCCGATGAAGACCTGATTACCGAAGAAGATATGGTGGTGACCATGTCGCACGAAGGCTATGTCAAGTCTCAGCCGTTGAGCGATTACAAGGCGCAACGGCGCGGCGGTCGCGGCAAATCGGCAACGGCCACTAAAGAGCTGGATTATGTCGATAAACTCATTGTAGCCAATACCCACGACACTATCTTGTGCTTCTCCTCGCGGGGCAAGGTTTACTGGCTAAAGGTCTATCAATTGCCGGTTGCCAGCCGTGCAGCGAGGGGTAAGCCTTTCGTCAATCTGCTGCCGCTGGAAGAAGGCGAAAAAATCAATGCGATATTGCCGATTCGCGAATTTACCGACAGTAAGTTCATCTTTATGGCCACAACGGCGGGTACCGTTAAAAAGACTCCGCTAAAAGAATTCGAGAACCAACGCGCTAACGGCAAAATCGCGATCGATTTAAGGGAAGACGATACGCTGGTCGGCGTTGCGGTGACCGACGGACAGCAAAACGTGCTGTTGTTTAGCAGCACCGGCAAAGCAGTCTGCTTCAACGAAGCGGATGTGCGTTCCATGGGCAGAACAGCGTCCGGGGTGCGCGGAATTCGTTTGCAGGAAGGACAAAAAGTCATTTCCCTGATTATCGCAACCGAAGGCACGGTGCTGAATATCACCGAGAACGGCTACGGCAAGCGCACCAAGCTGGAAGAGTTTACCTGTCATAAACGTGGCGGCCAGGGTTTGATTGCGATACAAACGTCCGCGCGTAACGGCGCTGTGGTTGGTGCGGTGCTGGTCAACGACAATGACGAAATTATGCTGATTACCGATGGCGGCACGTTGGTGCGGACACCGGTTGACGGCATTTCGGTGGTTGGACGGAACACCCAGGGCGTGACCATTATCAAGCTGGGTAAGAATGAAAAAGTGATCGGCGTTGACCGTATCGAAGGCTTGGCAGGGGTGGATGATGCCGATGAAGACGATCTTTTGGAAGGTGCCGAATCAGAGCTGGGCGCATCGGAAGAAACAACCAATGACGATAGTGAACCAGGTGAGGAATCGTAATGTCCAGAGTTTATAATTTTAGCGCAGGCCCGTCTGCATTCCCTGAATCGGTATTGCAGCAAGCGCAGCAAGAAATGCTGGAATGGCGCGATAGCGGCATGTCGGTCATGGAAATGAGCCATCGCGGCAAGCATTTCTCGATTATTGCCGAAGAGCTGGAAAGCGATTTAAGAGCGCTGCTGGCCGTTCCTGAAAACTATAAAGTTTTGTTCCTGCAAGGCGGTGCATCGGCGCAGTTTTCGCTGATACCGCAGAATATCCTGAACGGCAAAAGCAAAGCCTGTTACTTGAAAACCGGCGCCTGGTCGGAAAAAGCCATCAAGGATGCCGGCGCTTATTGCGATGTAGTGGTCAGCGCCAGCTCGGAAAGTACAAAATTTACTACGATTCCCGATGCTGCAAGCTGGGCAATCGATAGTGAAGCGGCTTATCTGCACTATACCTCCAATGAAACCATTCATGGCGTGGAGTTCCAGTCTTGCCCAGACAGCAAGGGCTTGCCGCTGGTGTCGGATATGTCATCGAATATTTTATCGCGCAAGATCGATGTCAGTCAGTACGGTTTGATTTATGCCGGTACGCAGAAAAACATGGGACCGGCAGGCGTCACCGTAGTGATAGTCAGGGACGACTTGGTCGGTCATGCGCCTAAAACCGTGCCTTCAGTTTTTAACTATGCCGAGCAGGCAAAAAACCAATCCATGCTGAATACACCGGCAACCTACAGCTGGTACCTGACCGGCTTGGTGCTTAAGTGGTTAAAAGGGCAGGGCGGCGTTGAGGGTATCGAGCAACGCAATATCGCTAAAGCGGCGAAACTGTATCAGTCCATCGACCAGTCGGCTTTGTATGCCAATCCGGTAGAAATCGCGTCCCGTTCGCGGATGAATGTGCCGTTTATTCTGTCCGACGAAAGCCTGGATAAGCCGTTTTTGGCGGCTGCGGAAGCCAATGGCTTGCTTGAGCTGAAAGGTCATCGCTCAGTCGGCGGCATGCGGGCCAGTATTTATAATGCGATGCCGGAGGCCGGTGTGCAGGCTTTGATTGATTTCATGGCTGAGTTTGAACGCACCCATTAATCGAAAACCGTAACTACTCAGTCGTTTAATACAATGGAACGCAGATGGCGCAGATGAATATGATAAACACGGATAACTCAAGAAAAATCTTATTTAATCTTAACTATCAGCGTCATCAGCGTTCCATTTTGCTAATTAGTGAATAGTTACCGAAAACCTAATAATTTAAGGCCGCCATGTCATCCGTTACACCCCTTTCAGAATTAAGAGACAAAATTGATGCAATCGATAAGCAGATTCTGCTATTGATTAATCAGCGTGCGTCTTGCGCAATGGAAGTTGCCAAGACCAAGAGTGCGCAGGGTGAACAAGGGTCGTTTTACCGCCCGGATCGCGAGTCATTGGTATTGCGGCGCATCAAAGACATGAATCAGGGGCCTTTATCCGATGATACGACTGCCCATTTTTTCAGGGAATTGATGTCCGCGTGTTTGGCGCTGGAAAAACCGCTGGACGTGGCGTATTTAGGTCCCGAGGGCACTTTTACCCAGCAAGCCGCAATTAAGCATTTCGGCTCTGCGGTTAAAACCGTACCGGCTGCAACCATTAACGATATTTTTAATGCGGTGGAGAACGGCAACTGCCAGTTCGGTGTCGTGCCGGTCGAGAACTCTACCGAGGGCGTCATCAGCCATACGCTGGACCGGTTTTTGAATTCGCCGCTAAAAATATGCGGCGAAGTTGAAATCAGGGTGCATCAAAACTTGTTGGGACTGGTGGATAGCCTGGATGAAGTGACCGAGGTGTTTTCGCATCAGCAATCCCTGGCGCAGTGTCGGCAATGGCTGGATAATCATCTGCCGAATGCCAAGCGAACCGCGGTTAACAGCAACACCGAGGCCGCAAGGTTAGCATCAACCCATAAACAGGCGGTTGCGATAGCGGGTATTGTTGCCGCTGAAATTTATCAGTTGAATGTCATCAAAAAAAATATCGAAGACGAATCCAACAATACCACCCGTTTTATCATTATCGGACAGCAAATATCGTCTTCCACGGGTAACGATAAAACCTCGCTGGTTGTGTCCACAGGCAATCAACCCGGTGCGTTATACCGGATACTGGAGCCTTTCGCGAGATTTAACATCGGCATGGTGCATATCGAATCCAGGCCGTCACGCCAGGGGTTATGGGACTATGTGTTTTTTATCGATATTGAAGGCCATAGCGAAGATGACGATGTTGCCCAAGCTCTGGCACTATTGGATGACAACGTCAATATGCTCAAGCTTTTGGGTTCTTATCCCAAGGCCGTACTCTAAAATTTCTTTCTCATCCTTCAGATGAGTATTAAACGATCTCAAACAAACTCCATGAACAACACTGATAAAATCTATAATCTTGCCGTGTCCGGCGTGCAAAAGCTGATTCCTTATACGCCCGGCAAACCGATTGAAGAACTTGAGCGCGAGCTGGGGCTTTCCAATATCATAAAGCTTGCATCCAATGAAAACCCTTTAGGGCCCGGAAAAAAAGCCTTGGCTGCGATACAGGCGACTTTGAAGGATTTGGCCTTATACCCGGATGGCAATGGTTTTAATTTAAAGTCCGCGCTAGCTGAAAAGTACGCTGTCGATATGAGCCAGATTACGTTGGGCAATGGCTCCAACGAGATTCTGGAGCTGGTCGCCAGGGCATTTTTAACGCCGGGACTTGAAGTGGTTTTCTCGCAGCATGCTTTTGCCGTGTATCCTATAGTAACCCAAGCAGTCGGCGCTACGGCGGTTGTGGCTCCCGCGTTGAATTACGGTCACGATCTGGATGCCATGCTGCAACGAGTGACCGACAAAACGCGGTTGGTGTTTATAGCGAACCCCAATAATCCTACCGGCACATTGCTGAACCACGCCGACTTGGAAGCGTTTATTGGAGCGCTGCCGGATACTTGCGTGTGTGTGCTCGATGAAGCCTATTGTGAATTTGTTGGCGGACAAAGCGAGGACAATTCAATCGCCTGGCTGAAGAAATACCCTAACTTATTAATTACGCGCACCTTTTCAAAGGCCTACGGTCTGGCCGGACTGCGCATCGGATATGGCTTGTCCAGTCCGCAGCTGGCCGACATCCTGAATCGGGTGCGGCAGCCCTTCAATAATAATATGCTGGCCTTGGCCGCCGCCGAAGCGGCGTTGACCGATGTCGAGCATTTGCAAAACACCATTACCGTTAATGCCCAAGGCATGCAGTTTATCACCGAAGGGTTTAAAAACTTGGGACTGGGGTGGATTCCATCGGCAGGTAATTTCGTGTTGGTTGACCTGAAACAGCCTGCAATGCCGACTTATGAGGCATTGCTGCGCAAAGGGGTTATCGTCAGGCCGGTTGGTGTGTATGAATTACCCAATCATCTGCGTATTACCATCGGCACACAGGCGGAAAACCAGCTGTTTCTACAGGCATTAACTGAAGTTTTAGGTCGCATCGGTTCCCTGCCGATTGCGACACTTCCGCCATCCCTGGCAGTCGCAGGTTAATGTTTAACCGGATTTGCATTATCGGCGTCGGCCTGATCGGCGGCTCTATCGCCCGCGCAGCACGGCAGCAGGGTTTGAGCAATACCATAGTCGGGTACGGTCGTCAGCAGGATGAGCAAAATCTGCAAACGGCAAAACAGTTGGGTGTTATTGACGACTATATGCTGGATCTGGCGGAAGCTGTTCAAGGCGCTGATTGCGTTGTGATTGCGACGCCGGTTGCGAGTATCGAAAGCATTTTTGTTCTGCTCAAACCGTTATGGTCGGATAGTGCGATTTATACCGATGTCGGCAGCACCAAGGGCAGCGTTATCGCCGCAGCAGAGCGGGTTTTTGGTGTTGTACCGGATAATCTGGTTCCCGCCCACCCGATTGCCGGAGCAGAACAAAGCGGCGTGACCGCATCAGTCAATGACTTGTTTTTGAATAAACGCCTGATTATCACGCCGGTCGGCAATACCAAGCCGGAAGCGGTGCAAAAAATTCAAGGTTTTTGGGAACGGCTGGGATCGCTGGTGTCGGTGATGGATGTGCAGCATCATGACGGGGTATTGGCCGCAACCAGTCATTTGCCGCATATCCTGGCCTTTGCTTTGGTCGATATGCTCGGTCATAAAGACGAGCAGAGCGAGATATTTCAATACGCGGCCGGCGGCTTCAAAGACTTTACCCGGATTGCTTCCAGCGATCCGACGATGTGGAAGGACATTTGCGCCGCCAATAAAGACGAAATCATTCCTTTAATTGAGCAGTTAAAGGGAGAATTGGATAAAATACAACGCTTGCTGGAAACGAATGATACCCGGCAGCTTTTTGAAACCTTTACGTATGCCAGAAATGCACGGCAACGCTTTCTTGACCAGTTCGATAATAATTAATATGTCAAAATCAATAACATTTCAGGTTCAACCAGGCGGTAAATTACAAGGCGAGGCACGTGTGCCCGGCGATAAATCCATGTCACATCGTTCAATCATGCTGGGTTCGCTGGCCGAAGGCGTTACTCATGTCAAAGGCTTTCTCGAAGCGGAAGATGCACTGGCGACCTTGCAGGCTTTTCGCGACATGGGCGTTGAAATTGAAGGTCCGGTCAATGGCGAATTGACTATACACGGCGTCGGCAAGCACGGCTTGAAAGCGCCAACAAACGATTTGTATCTGGGAAACTCAGGCACATCCATGCGGTTGCTGAGCGGTTTATTGGCGGGTCAGGCATTCAACTCGGTATTAACCGGCGATAAATCATTGTCCGGCAGGCCGATGAAACGGGTCACCGAGCCGTTGGCAGCTATGGGTGCCGACATAAAAACCACTGAGAAAGGCACGGCTCCATTGCACATTACCGGCAGGGCCGGGCAGTTGACCGGCATTGATTACGCGATGCCAATCGCCAGCGCTCAGGTCAAATCCTGCTTGTTATTGGCAGGCATGTACGCGCAGGGTGTCACCAGCGTTACCGAACCTGCGCCTACCCGTGACCATACCGAGCGCATGCTGAGCGGTTTTAATTATCCGGTGAAGCAAGAAGGCAATAAAGTCAGCATTACCGCCGAAGGCAGTTTAACGGCAACCGATATTGATGTGCCCAGCGATATTTCATCGGCGGCATTTTTTCTGGTCGGGGCATCGATTGCACCGGGTTCCGATCTGCTGTTGAAACATGTGGGCGTTAATCCTACGCGTATCGGCGTCATCGACATCCTGAGATTAATGGGTGCCAACATTGAAGTCCTTAACGAGCGCACGGTTGGCGGCGAGCCGGTAGCCGATCTGCACGTTGTTTACAGCGCTCTTAAAGGCATAGATATTCCCGAGCATCTGGTGCCGCTGGCTATTGACGAGTTCCCGGTGTTGTTTGTCGCCGCAGCCTGTGCGGAAGGCCAAACACGGTTAACCGGCGCGGAAGAGCTGAGGGTTAAAGAATCGGATCGCATTCAAGTGATGGCGGACGGCTTGCAAATCCTGGGCGTAGATGCGCAATCTACCGAGGACGGCATGATCATTCAAGGCGGATCGATTGGCGGTGGCGAAGTCATATCCCATGGCGACCACCGAATTGCGATGTCGTTTTCAATTGCCGGTTTGCGCGCTAATGCGCCGATTACCATCTATGATTGTGAAAACGTGAATACCTCGTTCCCTGAATTTAGAGACTTGGCCAAGCGCTTAGGTCTTGATCTGGTTTGCAGGGAAGCATAGTGAGTATTCCGGTATTGACTATTGATGGCCCTAGCGGTGCCGGAAAAGGCACGGTCAGCCGGGCGGTAGCGAAAAGACTGGGTTGGAACTATTTGGATAGCGGCTCTATCTACCGTTCATTGGCAATTGCAGTGTTAAAACAAGCTGTTGACCTAAAAGATGAAGCTGCCATTGTCAATGTGGCCCAGACAATGGCGCTGGAATTTGATTGTAATGACGAATTGGTTGTCAGGCTGGACGGTGAAGACATTACCGCACAGTTAGGCCTTGAAAGCACGGGTAATACAGCTTCCATCGTTGCGGTGCTCCCTGAAGTCAGACATGTTTTATTACAAAAACAAAAGGATTTTAAACAATCGCCAGGTCTGGTTGCAGACGGACGAGACATGGGCACAGTGGTTTTTCCTGAAGCTGAAAACAAGGTATTTTTAACCGCCAGCGCAGCCGAGAGAGCCAGAAGGCGATATAAACAGTTGATAGAAAAAGGGAATGGTGCTAATCTAGCGCAGATAACAAACGAGATAGAAGAGCGAGATCGTCGGGATATGGAGCGTAAGACTGCTCCATTAGCTATGGCTAATGACGCGCTTTATATCGATTCTTCGGATATGACACTGGAATCTGTTATTGAAGAAGTACTGAATTTAATCCGTTAAGGATTTTTTACGTGGTCACATCAAATTGTTTGCGTGTGATTTTTTTTAACTTTGATAAAGAAAAGGCTTGTTCGTGTTTCGACAGGCTTGGGAATGGAAAATGAGCGAAAGCTTTGCTGAATTATTTGAAGAAAGTTTAATCAAGACGGAAATGCGTCCTGGTGCCATGTTAATGGGTACAGTTGTTGATATCGAAAACGATATGATCATCGTCAGCACCCATTCAAAATCAGAAGGTGTCATTCCAAAATGGCAGTTTCTAAATAACGATGGCGAATTAGAAGTTGCCATAGGCGACGAAGTCGAGGTTGCCCTTGATTTATTTGAAGACGGCCTGGGTGCTACACTTCTTTCTCGTGATAAAGCGAAGAAAAACAAAGCTTGGTCCGAACTTGAAAATGCTTTTGAAAAAGAAGCAACCATTATCGGTCGTATTACCGGTAAAGTTCGCGGTGGTTTCACCGTGGCCGTTGGTGCATTACGTGCTTTCTTGCCTGGCTCATTGGTTGATGTTCGCCCAATCAGAGACACGACTTTCCTGGAAAATCGTGATCTGGAATTCAAAGTCATAAAAATCGATCAAAAACGCAATAACGTTGTTCTGTCTCGCCGTGCTGTTGTAGAAAAAGAATACAGCGCAGAAAGAGAAGAATTGCTGAAAACGCTGGAAGAAGGCGCAGTGGTTACCGGTGTGGTCAAGAACCTGACCGATTACGGCGCGTTTATCGATCTTGGCGGTATTGACGGTCTGTTGCACATTACCGATATGGCATGGAGACGCGTGCGTCATCCGTCCGAGTGTGTAGAAATCGGTCAAGAAATTAAAGTTAAAGTCCTTAAATACGACAAAGATAAAAACCGTGTTTCATTAGGCATGAAGCAAATGGGTGAAGATCCTTGGCAAAACATCGCCCGTCGCTACCCAGCCGGCACACGCGTATTCGGTAAAGTCAACAACCTGACCGATTACGGTTGCTTTGTTGAAATCGAAGAAGGCGTAGAAGGTTTGGTTCACGTTTCTGAAATGGACTGGACTAACAAAAACGTCAACCCTTCCAAACTTGTTCAGTTGGGTGATGAAGTCGAAGTGATGGTTCTGGAAATTGACGAAGAACGTCGTCGTATTTCTTTAGGTATGAAACAGTGCAAAACCAATCCTTGGGATGAATTTGCAGCAACGCATAACAAAGGCGACAAAATCTCAGGAAAAATCAAATCAATTACTGATTTTGGTATTTTCATCGGTCTGGATGGCGGTATCGACGGTCTGGTTCACATGTCCGATATTTCCTGGGCAGATGAAGGCGAAGCTTCGGTTCGTGATTTCAAGAAAGGCGATGAGCTGGAAACTGTTATTTTAGCGGTTGATTCTGAGCGCGAGCGTATCTCTTTAGGTATCAAGCAACTTGAACAAGATCCATTCCAAAACTTCCTGGCTACTCATGAAAAAGGCAGTTTGGTAAAAGGAACTGTTAAAGAAGTTGACGCTAAGGGTGCAGTTATCACTTTAGCTGATAATGTTGAAGGCTACTTACGCGCTTCTGAAATTCAACGCGATCGCGTTGAAGATGCCAGAACCTTGTTAAAAGAAGGCGACGAACTTGAAGCTAAGTTCATCGGCGTCGACAAGAAAAGTAAATCAATTTCTTTATCTATTAAAGCTAAAGATTCTGATGAAGAGTCTCATTCGATTAAAGATCATTCCCAGCAATCAATTGGCGCACCAACTTTCGCCGATATCTTTAAACAGATGGAAAAATAAAACTCATGAGGGGGTATGCATTCGTGCATACCCCCTGTGTTTATTTGTTTTCGCAGGATAGAATGTGACAAAATCAGAATTAATTGAAGCACTTGCCAAACATCAGCCGCATCTGGCACAGAAAGATGTAGAGATAGCGGTAAAATGCATCATTGAACAAATGAATCAGGCGTTATCTTCCGGTGAAAGGATCGAGATTAGGGGTTTTGGTAGTTTTTCGCTACATCTACGTCCTCCTCGTATGGGGCGTAACCCTAAAACAGGTGAATCTGTAGCATTATCAAAAAAACATGTACCGCATTTTAAGCCTGGTAAGGAACTACGTGATCGAGTAGATGCTTCGCGGGAAAAATGCAAGATAGTTGACTAATAGTTAGTGCGTTGAAGCTCTGTAAGAATTATGCAGAGCTTTAATGTTACCGATATTGAGTAAAAAACGTTACGCTTTACCCCTTCTTTTTATCCCCATTCCAATTTAAGTTTTTGCCTGTTCAATGCCAGCCATTGAATCGCAATAATGGGTATTGCCGATTCTATCTCGCCATTTTCCAGCATCAAATACGCCTCATCAAAATCAACGGCACGTACCAATATATCTTCGTCCTCATGGTCTAAGCCATGAATGCCGCCCACTTGAGTACTATCCACTTTACCGCAAAACAGGGTGATCCATTCTGAGAAAGCGCCCGGCGTGGTATAAAACTCATTAATAACCATTAATTGCTGAATTTCACAACCTGCTTCCTCCAGAGATTCCCGATAAGCAACTTCCTCAGCGGTCTCACCTTCTTCAATTGCTCCCGCAACAATCTCTACGAGCCAAGCTCTATCAGGGTTTAGAATTGCGCCCGTCCTGAATTGTTCGATCAACACCACCTTATCGGCATGAGGATCATATAACAAAACCGCGACGCAACTGCCACGCATGAATAACTCACGCGTTATTTCGGAACTCCATCCCCCGCCAAACATCGTATGTTTAAGACGATATTTTTCCACTCGGAAAAAACCTTGATAAACGATTTCTGTGCTTAAAATTTCAAATTGTTTATCCATGATTACCTTTGTACTCAACTCTATAAATGACTCCGAGTTTATCATCGCTAATCAACAAACTGCCATCCGGCATTTCCAGAATATCGACGGGACGTCCAAGCACCTTATCGTCTTTGGTTAACCAGCCGTCGATAAAAACCTGTTCCGAAACGGGTTTGCCTTGCTTGAATTTTACCAAGGCAACGCGATAACCTTGCGGTTCAGACCGATTCCATGAACCGTGTTCCGCAACAAATAACTGATTTTTATATTCGACAGAAAATTGCTTGCCCCGATAAAAACGCAGTCCCAACGGCGCCATATGCGCCTTAAACTTCCACACCGGTGCGGTAAATTGTCGACATTTCTTATCTGCGCTAAATTCCGGATCAGGAATGTCACCGCCGTGGCAATAAGGAAAACCAAAATGTTCTCCGGTAGTTGTCCACTGATTAAGCTCATCGGGCGGCAGATCATCGCCTAAATAATCGCGGCCATTATCGGTAAAAAACAAGCTATTGGTTTCCGGTTGCCAGTCAAAACCAACCGAACTTCTGATGCCTCTGGCAAGTATCTCAAAACCGCTGCCGTCTGCATTTAACCTGACTAGCGACGAATAGATCGGTTTTTCAGGTTCGCAAATATTACACGGCGCTCCGACTGAGGTGTACAGCTTGTTATCGGGGCCAAAGCGCAGATACTTCCAGCCGTGATGCTGCTCTGATGGAAACTGATCGTAAACCACAACGGGTTTAGGCGGATTCGCCAACTGCTGCGTGATGCGGTCGAACCGAATAATGCGATTAACTTCGGCCACGTACAGTGAATCGTCCCTGTAAGCAACGCCGTTGGGCATATATAAATGACTGGCGATAACATATGACTTATCCGCTACGCCATCGCTATTGCTGTCCTGTACGGCATAAACCGACCCTTCAGATCCTGTACCCACAAACACCGTACCGTTATCGCCCAAGGCCAAACTACGGGCATTGGGCAGATTATCGGCAAAAATAGACAGAGTGAAACCTGCGGGTACATGCAGTTGCTTTATAATATTCTGATGACTGTTTTGTAGCGCAACAGCTAAACAAGGATTAATTAAAAATAAAGCCAGCAGTATTGTTTTAATATGCATGAGAATACCCTCCATCAATAAACTTAAGCTATGTTAGCACCCTGAAAACGGATTGAATTTATTTATTCAATCCCCATATAGATTAAACCTTAACTTATCAAAAGGCTCAAACATGATGCGTATTTTTCTTTTTCTGGCGACTAATGCGGCCATATTGGTTGTGGTCAGTATTATTTTTAATGTTTTAGGTTTAAGCGGCACTCTGGATGCTCAAGGCATCGACCTTAACCTGAATGCACTTTTAGTCATGTCTGCCATCATCGGCATGACCGGTTCCGTTATTTCCTTGGCGATGTCTAAATGGTCGGCAAAAAGAGCGATGGGTGTACACGTTATCGAACGCCCCCAAAATCAAACCGAGCAATGGCTGATCGACATCGTGGCAAGACAAGCCAGACAAGCGGGAATCGGTATGCCGGAAGTCGGCATATTCCAGACTCCCGAGTCCAATGCCTTTGCTACCGGCATGAGCAAAAACAGTGCGTTGGTAGCGGTCAGTACCGGTTTGCTGCAAAACATGAACGCCGATGAAGTTGAAGCCGTTGTCGGTCATGAAATCAGCCATGTTGCCAACGGCGATATGGTGACGATGGCCTTAATGCAGGGCGTGGTAAATACCTTTGTTTACTTTTTTGCGACCATCATCGGTCATCTTGTCGACCGGGTTGTGTTTAAAACCGAACGCGGTTACGGCCCGGCCTATTACATCACCCAGATGGCGGCTCAAGTCGTTTTGGGGATTTTAGCTTCTATGCTGGTCATGTGGTTCTCCCGTTACCGGGAATTCAAGGCGGATGCCGGTGGCGCAAACTTGGCAGGACGGGAAAAAATGATCGGCGCTCTGCGTGCATTGCAGCGCGGTCATGAAGCGGAAGACCTGCCGGGACAACTGGCGGCATTCGGCATTAACGGCGATGGCGTGAGCAAGTTGTTTATGAGCCATCCTCCATTGGAAGAGCGTATCGCAGCGTTACAAAACAACCGTTAATTAACTATAAGTATAAAACCACGAAGACACGAAGAAATGAAGCTTCGTGTCTTCGTGGTGAATCATTTTTATGCTTAAGTTGATGCTGATATTATCATGACCCAACACCAATACATCCGCTTTGCGCTAAAACTGTCATACGACCAGTACCTTAAGGTCTATCAAGGCATTGCCAAAAATGTTTCCGTTATCGCCGATGATGGCAGAAGAGTCGCTTTTCCGGCGGGCAGGATTCAATCTTTTTTGACCAAACAAGGTATCAACGGTTATTTTGAAATGGAATTAACGCCTGAAAACAAATTCGTCAGTATCAAAAAACTGTAACAATTTCAGTAACCAAAAATGGAACGCAGATGACGCCGATACTTATGATCAACACAGATAATTCAATAAAATCATAAATTATCAGCGCCATCTGCGTTCAATTGGTTTTGATGGCATTGAATAGTCATACCAATAAAGGGGCATGGTTATCTGCCTTTTAGATACCAATAAATTCTTAACACTCTAATTGATTGAAGGTGTGCAATTGAAAACAGAAGTTCTGGTGCTGGGCGGTGGTCCTGGAGGCTACACAGCGGCATTTCGTGTGGCCGATTTAGGGAAACAAGTTACTTTGGTTGAGCGTTATCCGGTTTTGGGCGGGGTTTGTTTAAATGTCGGCTGCATTCCGTCAAAAACCTTGTTGCATGTGGCGGCGGTGCTCAATGAAGCCAAAGAGATTAATTCGGCCGGGATCGGTTTTGCAGAACCCGACATTGATCTGGATAAACTGAGAGGCTGGAAAAACACCATCAGTTCCCAGTTAACTACGGGCTTGGCGGCGTTGGCAAAGCAGCGCAACGTAACGGTTGTTAAAGGCATCGGGCGTTTTATTTCCGACGCGCAGGTGTTGGTTGAAGACGGTGACGACACCCAGACCCTAGAGTTTGCACAGGCCATTATCGCGGTCGGCTCCCAGCCGGTAAAAATACCGTCGTTTCCCAATGACGATCCCAGGCTGATGGATTCCACCGATGCGCTCAAGCTTGAGAGTATCCCGAAAAAACTGTTGATTATCGGCGGCGGCATCATCGGCCTGGAAATGGCAACCGTTTATAATGCGCTGGGCAGCAAAATCACCGTGGTTGAAATGCAGGATCAGATTATCCCCGGTTGCGACAAGGATCTGGTCAGGCCGTTAATGCAGCGGATCAAAAAGCAATACGACAATATTTTTCTGGAAACCCAAGTAACAAATATTGAAGCGTTGCCGGAAGGCTTGAAAGTCAGCTTCAACGGTAAAGACGCTCCAGAAACCGATGTATTCAATAAAGTGCTGGTCGCAGTGGGCAGACGGCCCAACGGTCATTTAATCGATGCCGACAAAGCCGGGGTTAATGTCGATGAGCGCGGCTTTATCAGCGTCGATAAACAACAGCGCAGTAACGTAAAACATATCTTTGCGATCGGCGATGTGGTGGGCAACCCGATGCTGGCACATAAAGCGTCGCATGAAGGTAAAATAGCGGCCGAAGTGATTGCCGGTATGGCGACCGAGTGGCGGGCCTTGACCATTCCTTCCGTCGCGTATACCGATCCTGAAATAGCCTGGATGGGCTTGACTGAGAATGCCGCTAAAGCGCAGGACATCGCTTATGAAAAAGCGGCCTTCCCCTGGGCGGCCAGCGGTCGGTCATTAAGCATCGGGCGCAAGGAAGGCGTAACTAAATTGCTTAGCGACAAACAAACCGGACGCATTCTTGGCGCCGGTATCGTCGGCACTCATGCCGGTGAATTGATTGCGGAAGCCGTATTGGCGTTGGAGATGGGCGCGGGTGTTGAAGATTTGGCCTTAACGGTTCATGCGCATCCTACCTTGGCCGAAACCCTGGGCTTTTCAGCAGAAATGATGGAAGGCACTATTACTGATTTATTTATTAAGAGACGATGAAAGAACAATTATTGAACAAAAGCTTTATGACCAATTTCCTATCGGTTGCCGTCATCGGTGTCGGCTATGTGAGTCCTGTGCAACCGGAGTTGATCAAATCCATCGGCTTTTTCGCCCTTTCCGGAGCCATTACCAATTGGCTGGCCATTTACATGCTGTTTGAAAAAGTGCCTTATTTATACGGTTCCGGCGTGATACCGGCCCGGTTTGAAGAGTTTAAACTGTCCATTAAGCAGTTGATGATGGTGCAGTTTTTTACCGCAAACAACATCGAACAGTTTATTGAAAACGAGGAACAACAAGGCAAAAACCTGCTGAATCTGGAACCTTTGCTGAATGCAGTCGATTATGACAAGGTTTACGAAGGCTTGGTGTCTTCGATTATGGGCTCTTCTTTTGGCGGTATGTTGATGATGATGGGCGGCGAAGAAGCGCTGGTACCGTTAAAAGAACCGTTTACCGAAAAAATGAAAATCACCTTGACCGAAATGGTCGAGTCCGACCGCTTTAAATCCGCATTGAAGCAAGGTCTGGATGCCCACAAAATCGGCGGCGACATTGTCGGTAAAATCGAATCAGTGATCGACAAGCGCCTGAATGAATTAACCCCGCAGCTGGTCAAGGAAATGGTTCAGGCTATCATCCGTCAGCATCTGGGTTGGCTGGTTGTTTGGGGTGGTATTTTCGGCGGCTTGATGGGCGCATTATTCGATTTTGCCTGATGGAAACCATGGAACTGGCTTTTGAGGAATTCGGCGACCCGGATAATAGCCCGCTGATTATCCTGCATGGCTTTTTTGCCTCGTCGCGTAACTGGCGGCAGATAGCTCAAAGACTGTCTGCCCGGTTTCATGTTTATGTGCCGGACATGCGCAATCATGGGGTATCATCGCATCATCCGTTAATGGATTATCCGTCCATGGCCGCTGATTTGTTGCGGTTTATTGATGACCGCGGCTTGGAAACAGTCAGCTTGCTGGGGCACAGCATGGGCGGCAAGGTAGCCATGTGGTTTGCGCTTACAGCTCCGGACAGGGTCAATAAGCTGATTGTGGCTGATATTGCCCCGGTCAGCTACAAACACAGCTTTGATAACACCGTCCTGGCGTTAAAAACGCTGCCGCTGGCTGAAATCAATAACCGTAAACAGGCCGAAACACTGCTTGCGTCGCGCATACCCGAACTCAGTTATCGCCAATTTTTGTTGCAAAATCTTATTTTAAAAGACGGCAAATATTGTTGGCGGATCGATCTGGATATTTTTCACAGGATGGCGCCCAATATCGCAGCCTTTCCCAATGCCGATCATTTAGCGCCGTTTACCGGCAAGGCCTTGTTTATCGCAGGAGGCGATTCAGACTTCGTTAAGCTGGAGGATATAAAATCATTATTCCCAGAGGCGGCTTTCAGCACCATAGCCGACGCCGGACATTGGCTGCATGTTCAACAACCGGATGTTTTTACAACACTGGTTGAAAGTTTTTAGCTTGAAATGAAAATATAGGGCGATTTCATCGCCCAAAAAATCGCTCTTTTAAGAGGGCAGGGATGATCAAATGCTGCGTCCAGCATTTGATTTTTAATGATATGTATTGTCGAGAATGTCTCAGATGAATCAAAAAATAAGAAAAGCAGTTTTTCCGGTTGCGGGTCTCGGAACCCGTTTTTTACCCGCTACCAAAGCCAGCCCCAAGGAAATGTTGCCGGTTGTGGACAAGCCCTTGATTCAGTATTGCGTTGAAGAAGCGGTAGCTGCGGGTATTGATACGATGATCTTTGTAACGGGCCGGACCAAAAACGTGATCATGGATCACTTTGACAAGGCCTACGAGTTGGAAAATGAACTGACTACCCGTGGCAAGACCGAAATATTGAAAATGGTTCGGGAGATGATGCCGCCGAATGTGTCATTCGTGTTTATTCGTCAGCCTGAGGCATTGGGACTGGGTCATGCGGTGCTTTGCGCCAAGTCTGTCGTTGGCGATGAGCCGTTTGCCGTTATCCTGGCGGACGACTTGATTTCGAATCGTAACGGCGATGGCTGTATGGCTCAAATGGTCGAGCAATACGATAAAAATCAGTGCAGCATATTAGGCGTAGAGAGAGTAAATTCCCAGGAAACCGATAAATACGGCATTGTCAAAACCAAGGAAGTATCCCCCTCGGTAGGCCGGGTTGAGCTGATTATTGAAAAGCCTGCTCCTGAGCATGCTCCGTCAAACCTCGGGGTGGTCGGACGCTATATTTTAACGCCTGCGATTTTTGAGAAAATTGAAGCAACGGAACGCGGCGCCGGCGGCGAAATTCAGCTGACCGATGCTATTGCCGCATTGATGACTGATGAACAGGTATTGGCCTATGAGTTTGAAGGCAAACGTTATGATTGCGGATCAAAACTCGGTTATTTGCAGGCTACCGTTGAACACGGCTTGACGCATGCAGAGTTGAAAGGTGATTTTCTGAATTATTTAAAGAATTTGGTTCTCGATTAAGTTAGCGCAAGGGCGACCGACCGGTCGCCCTTGCCGTCGTCTGAAATCACCACAACCCCGGCAAAACCGCTGCCTGGCGTGCGAAAATTGGTAGTTTGTCCCTGATATAAACGAGCGCTGGTCAACTGCGCCTGCGCCCTGTAAACATACTGCCTCAGATCAAGTTTAAGATCGACCATTTCATTTTCCACTTTCAATTGCCGTTCGGTAGGCCGCACCAAGGCCTGTGCCACATAATTCCCCTGTAGAACAATCTCACCGAATACTCGTTTGGTCACCCCGTCGCCCCGGTATGCGGCTTTGCTGCCGTAGCCTTTGGCCGGTTTGAAAAACAGATGCTTGCGCGCAGCCCATAAGGCTTCTGCGTCCTCCTTATGTACGCAATCGGTGTGGGCAATGCCGCCAAGAAGCAGCGCCCTGGTTTCAACGGCAACCCCCAACTCCCGCAACGCGGTTTCATCAGTCAATATCGCCAGATTTCTTTTATCTGCGTATAGCGCATGGGCTCTTGGATGGGGCGTGACCACGACTGCTTCAGCCAGGTAGGCCTCACGCAATGGTTTTAGCGCTCCAGCTTCCAGTCCGAAGTCGGTCAAGCGGTTGTAAACGAGATCGATAGGCATATCGCCATGCCAAAGAGCTCCGTCGCGGTAATCAAGCTCGGAAGGATCGCAAATAACGGTATTGATATTGTTTTGCTCGAACAGTTTTTTGAACAGTAAAAACTCCGGCAGCATGAATTGGGTCGGCGGATTTTCATCAACGATAGCGATTGAATGTAAGGGCCGTTGACCGCGTTCGGATTGCCATTCTTCAAGAAACATCGCCATAAACGCCTGTTCCGGATTTTGGACCGCGGACGCATTCAGTCCGGCCGAATCGCAACAGGCTGTTTGCGCCCGAATCAGGATGGCATTAAGCAACGCGCCTCCGGCATTACTGTTTATCTCAATTAATTGCGGACCTTTAGGGCTTAAATGAAAGTCATAGCCGAAAAAAACGCCGTGCGCTTTGGGAATAAATTGCGCCGCACCGGGTGCGTAAGCCAGAACGCGTTGCTGATAAGCTGGCATCGCGATAACACTTTCTATGGCGGTAATAATGTCGCGCTGGCTGCGTATGTTGCTTTCAGCGACAACAACTAAAGCTTCGGCGAATTGGTGAGGGCGCTCTTCAATGAGCATCCGGTACAACAAATCATCATCCAGTTGTTGCCGTAATGCTTTACGCATGGCGTCCCTGTCGAGTGAAAGGTAACGGCATTCGGCGTTGCGTTGATCTATCAATTGAGTGGATTCATGCTCGGTGGCGACTTGAGGAAGTGGGGTCATTCAAATTTTATATGTTGTTGGGCTACTGTATACGACGGGATTAGCCGACAGATTATTACAGAAAAGCCCTGTCTTGTAGAGCAGTGCAGTCAATAAGGGGTTAACGCCAAAAATATCAGATCGTTTTTTCTGCACCGGTGCAAAACAACAACGGATCGGTTGTTTTGCACCCTCCTATTTCTTATTTACGACCTGGCAATAAAAATACTGATAATTAAAATCAATTGGTTATAAGTAAAAAATCAGTTGGCACGGTTATCGCTTATGACTCGTTAGAACCTTTTTATAATTACGAGGATTTGTATGAGTGAACCATCCCTGTCAGAGTTACCAAAGTCCGGTTTAGCCGGTTTAAAAGAAAACTGGCGTAGCGATTTATTGTCCGGTTTTCTGGTTTTTCTTATTGCCCTGCCGCTGTGCCTGGGTATATCGATGGCTTCCGGTTTTCCGCCATCGGCCGGTATTATCACGGCTATTATCGGAGGGATGCTGGTTTCGCGTATCAACGGGTCGTTTATAACCATTAACGGCCCGGCCGCCGGCTTGATCGTGGTGGTGTTAAGTGCGGTGCAGGAACTGGGCGAAGGCGATGCGATGGCAGGTTATCGTTATGCCTTGGCGGCCATCGTGGTTGCCAGTGTAATACAAATTTTAATGGGCGTGTTTAAAGCCGGACGGTTAAGTTCGTTTTTCCCGGCATCGGTGGTACATGGCATGCTGGCGGCTATCGGCATCATTATTATGGCTAAACAGATCCATGTCATGCTGGGAACTACGCCGGAGAAAGGCAGTAGTCTGTTTTCGACTATCGCGCAAATCCCGCATAGCCTTCTGAATCTTAATCATGAAATTGCTATTATCGGTTTTACCGGATTGGCGATATTGATTATTTGGTCGATATTGAAAAACCCGACTTTAAAGATGATTCCGGCGCCGCTTATTGTGGTGTTGGCTGGAATGGGCTTGGCGCGGTATTTTGATCTGGAACATGAGCACATGTATTTGTTCCTGCCGGATGCGCATTTTTTACCGCATCATGAAGAAACCGTCGGACCGAAATTTTTGGTCGCGATTTCCGAAAATTTTATGTCCAGCTTTTATTTTCCCGACTTTTCAAAATTCGCCACCGTAGAGTTTTGGGAAGCCGTTATCAGTATCAGCTTGGTTGGTAGTCTGGAGAGTTTGCTTAGCGCCATGGCGGTCGATAAACTTGATCCGTATAAGCGCCATTCCAATCTTGATCGTGACTTAACAGCGGTCGGTGCGGGTAATCTGGTGGCCGGATTGATCGGCGGCTTGCCGATGATTGCCGAGATCGTGCGTAGTTCGGCAAACGTGAACAACGGGGCAAAAACCCAGTGGGCCAACTTCTTTCACGGCAGTTTTATGTTGTTGTTCGTGGTGTTGTTCCCGAGGCTGATTCATAGCATTCCCCTGGCTGCATTGGCGGCATTGTTGGTCTATACCGGTTTTCGCCTGGCCTCGCCCAAAGAGTTCGCTAAAGTCATGGGCGTTGGTAAAGAACAGTTGTTTATGTTCGTTGTTACGATTATCGGTGTGTTGGCGACCGATTTATTAATCGGCGTCGCTATAGGTATCGTCACCAAATTTACTATCCATATGCTGCGCGGTGTCAGGCTAAATAACCTGTTCAAGATTCATTTTGTTATTGAACCCAAAAATGCCGATTCTGTTGTAGTATCGATAGTCGGCGCTGCCATTTTCTCCAACTTTATGTCATTGAAGACTGCTTTAGCCAATCTGGAGAACGGCAAAACAGTTATCTTTCAATTGAACAATGCGTACCTGATCGATCATACCGTGATGGAGTTCATTCATGATTTTCAGCATAACTATGAAGGGCAGGGAGGACAGTGTCAGTTTATAGGAATGGAATATCATGATACCTTCTCAGAACACCCTTTGGCGGTGCGCAGAATGAAACGCAACAACATGAGCCGTCGTAAAAGCGATCATTATGGCGTATAGGGCGGTTCCTGATGCTGGAGTGCAGGCTTTGTCTACATGGATGTAGGTAAGGGGCGTGAGCACGACTGCATGGATGCAGGAGGTAGAGCAACGCAGGGAGCTGTTGCCGAGGAGCGGAAGCTTCGCCTGCAGATTTTCGATACATTGCCAACGGGCAAGCGAAGCTTGCACTCCTGTTATGCGGCGAACGGCAATAGCACGGTTTGCTAACTTACAGGCAAGTGCGTTGAAGTGTGTTTATCAATAGAGTGAGAATTCCATGATTCTTGTATTAGCTTATAGCGCTGTTCTGCTAAGTTTTTTTTCCGGCTTGCTGGGACTGATGATGCATCAGCGTCGGCATATACTGCTGTTTAGTCAGCATTGGTTTAAAAAATTCCCTAGCGACAATAGTAGTCAGTCTGTGCTTACCGGCTGTCTGGAAGCACGGCGGTTTCCGGTTTTGTTACGGCAAGCCGTGTTTGTTTTACTGGGTTTGTCCGGTGTTTTTGCGGTATTGGCCGGATTGAGCGTGTTGATCGGTAAGGAGGTGGTTACCGATCAACTCAGTCTGGGGCTGCCTTGGTTGCCGTGGCATGTTCGTTTTGACTGCTTGTCCGGCTTTTTCTTTTTAATCGTCGGTATTGCGGTGAGTGCGGTCAGTCTTTACGGACCGGGCTATGTGAACAGCTATCAGGAAAACCAGCATCCTTTTGCAATCTTGAGCTTATTCACCGGTCTGTTTGTTGCCGGGATGTTGCTGGTGCTGTTGGCCGATGACGCATTCTTTTTCATGATTGCCTGGGAGTTGATGTCGGTCGCCAGTTATTTTTTGGTGGCGTTCCAGCATGAAAACTCAGCCAATCGCCGCGCCGCTTTTCTTTATTTACTGATGGCAGAAGTCGGTGCATTGGCCATTATTCTGGGCTTTGGCGTACTGGCCAGCTTTTCCGACGGCTTTACCTTCGATGCCTTGCGTGCGTCGCACTTGTCGACAACCTGGGCAAGCATCGCCTTTATGTTGGCACTATTGGGTTTCGGTATGAAAGCCGGGATTGTCCCTGTGCATGTCTGGCTGCCGGAAGCGCATCCGGTTGCGCCTTCGCATATTTCCGCGTTGATGAGCGGCGTGATGCTGAAGGTCGCACTTTATGGGCTGATCCGTTTTTGCTTCGATTTGATCGGCGACGTGCAATGGCAGTGGGGCGTGGTGTTGCTGATACTGGGTACTATCTCCGCGCTGGGCGGTATTTTGTACGCGATGATGCAGCCCAATTTAAAACGCCTTCTGGCCTACAGTTCGGTCGAAAACATCGGCATAATTTTTATGGTGCTGGGTCTGTCGATGATTTTTATGTCCAACGGTCATCCGCAGCTGGCAGCGCTGGGTTTTTTGGCGGCGCTGTTTCATGCCTTCAACCATGCGCTGTTCAAGAACCTGCTGTTTCTTGGGGCCGGTATGATTCATCACCAAACCCATGAGTTAAATATCGACATGATGGGCGGGCTGATTAAAAAGATGCCGAAAACCAGTGTGTTGTTTTTGATCGGTTGCATGAGTATCTCGTCATTACCGTTGTTTAACGGCTTCGTTTCGGAATGGCTGGCATTTCAGACCGCATTGCAGGTCGATGTGCTGGACAATGGCGTATTGCGCAGTTTGATACCCGTCGCCGCCGCTGCATTAGCGCTGACGGCGGCATTGGCGGCCGCCTGTTTTGTCAAAGTATTCGGCTTGATCTTTTTGGGTCAACCCCGGTCCCATCATTGCGATAAAGCGCATGAAGTCCAGGACAAAGGCATGCTGGCAGGCCCTGCGCTACTGGCCGGATTGTGCTTTTTGTTCGGCATTTTCCCCGGTCCGGTCATCAGCCTGATCAACGGCGTTTCCGGGCAATTGTTAGGCGAGACTTTGCCGAATGACGCGGCGTTAGGCTGGTTGTGGCTGGCACCGGTTTCGGCTAATCAAGCGTCTTATGCTCCCCCATTGGTTTTGATCGGTGCGCTGATTGCCGGCTGCATCAGTTTTTGGTATCTGCGGCGTAATCCGGCAACGGCGTTGCGCATCTCTGAAACCTGGGATTGCGGTTTCGGCGGATTAACGCCCCGTATGCAATACAGCAGCAGCGCTTTTACCATGCCATTCCGGCGGATTTTCGCCAAAGTCTGGATTATTGACGAGCAGATCGATAAAGACATGCAAGGCGCAATGAATCAGGACGTGGCGGCCGTTCATTATCACTTGCAGATTCAGGATCATAGCTGGCCGCGTTTGTATCATCCGATTGAACACGCGGTAAACAAATTAGCCCAATTAGTGGGACGTATTCAAACGGGAAATATCCGGGTTTATCTGGGTTATTCGTTTGCAACTTTACTATTACTGTTATGGGTGATCAGCTGATGAACTGGTTAATAGCTATTTTACAAACCATACTGTTTGTCGCGTTGGCGCCGTTGCTGGCGGGCTGGGTTAAATGCTGCAAATGCCGGTTACAGAACCGCAAAGCGCCTTCCGTTCTTCAGCCTTACCGGGATTTGCTTAAATTGACCTATAAACAACCGGTAGTCTCGGAACAGGCTTCATGGTTATTTACCAAAGCGCCGTACATTATTTTTTCGGCAACGGTGCTTGCAGCAACCGTTGTGCCGCTGATTGCCGTTGATTTACCGACTTCGGCCAGCGCCGATGTGATTGTGATGGTCGGTTTTTTCGCTTTTGCCCGGTTTTTTCTGGCGCTGGCCGGATTGGACGTCGGCACCGCATTCGGCGGTATGGGCTCATCGCGGGAAATGACCATTTCATCGTTGGCGGAACCTGCGATGTTGATGGCGATTTTTACGCTGACCATGACCGCCTCAACGACTAATTTATCGTTGGCTATCGCCCATGTGCTCAATGAAGGCTTGGTGTTACGGCCTTCGTTTGTATTTGCTTTAGCGGCCCTGGTACTGGTTGCCGTCGCTGAAACAGGACGTATTCCGGTAGACAATCCGGCGACGCATCTGGAGCTGACCATGATTCATGAAGCGATGATTCTTGAATACAGCGGTCGCCATTTAGCGCTGATCGAATGGGCAAGTCAGTTGAAGCTGATGCTGTACGGCGTCCTGATTGCCAATATCTTTTTCCCTTGGGGCATTGCCGAAACCCTTAGCATTCAAGCGTTAGGCTATGGCTTGCTGGCTATTATGGGCAAGCTTGCGGTATTGGCGGTTGTTCTGGCGATAGCGGAAACGCTGGTTGCAAAAATGCGCCTGTTTCGCGTGCAGGAATACCTCAGTTTCGCCTATTTATTAGGGCTGCTTGGGTTGTTGAGCCACATTATTTTGGAGGCGGCACGATGAACATGAAAAATGTAAAAGCCCGCTCTGTAGGCCGGAATAAGCCGGTTCGAGCGATAGCGAGAACCGGTGTTTCCGGCGAACACCTCCCGGACTTTGCCGGAAACACCATCGCGCGCTACGCTTGGGTGGCCTTATTCCGGCCTACGATGTTCCTGTCTGGAATGTTGAACGATATTATTTTGGAGGCGTCACGCTGATGAACATCGAACAACTGGATTTTTATACCCAGGCCATTTTATCGATGGCCGCATTGGTGGGGCTTACCTCGTTTCTTATGTTAGGGCAGGGAAGATTACTCAGACTGATCTTTGTGTTTGCGATGCAGGGTTTTTTATTAACCTTGACCACAGCATTGGCGGCATACAGCTTGAATAATCATCATCTCTATATTTCAGCCGTGCTGACTTTAGTGCTGAAAGTAACTTTTATTCCGTGGATGTTAAGACGGGAGGTTCTGCGAATGAATATGCATCGCGATGTCGAAGCATTAAAAAACAATACTGCCGTGATGCTGGGCGGCGCCAGTCTGATGGTATTCAGTTATTACGTGTTGCATCCTATTGTGCAATCCTCATCAATCGTCATGCTGAATGCCTTGGCGGTCAGCCTTTCCGTGATGCTGTTGGGTATGCTGTTGATGATTTCGCATCGGCAGGCTATCGCTCATGTGGTTGGCTTTATGTCGATAGAAAACGGCTTGTTCTTCGCGGCTATCGTCGCCACCAACGGCATGCCGATGGTGGTTGAACTGGGCGTGGCGTTCGACGTACTGGTGGCTGCGGTGCTGTTCGGCATCTTTTTCCTGCATATACGCACCAGTATCGATTCTCTGGATGTCGATTTGTTAAACAAGTTACACGAGGTGGATAAATGATTGCCGCCTATTTAGTCTTATTAATACCGTTGATCGGCATACTCTATTTCGCGCTGGCGGGACATAGAGCGGATACCGGAAAAATCAATGTCAGGTTTAACGGAATTTGCTTGCTGGCGACCATCTGGCTGGCGATCAACGTGCTCAATCAAGGTACGATTATTTCATCAGGCAAGGCTTTTTTAATCGATCCGTTTAATGTGTATTTGATTGTGTTGACGGCTTTTGTCGGCTTCACCACGTCGATATTTTCTTCGCCTTATATGGCGCATGAAAAAGAAATCGGCAAGCTCAGTGACGGTCGCTTAAAGCTGTATCACTCGATGTTTCAGGGGTTTATGCTGGCCATGTATCTGGTGTTGACCACCAATAATATGGGCATCATGTGGGTGGCGATGGAAGGCGCGACATTGGCAACGGTGTTACTGGTCAGTTTGTATCGTACCCCGGAGTCTATTGAGGCGGCGTGGAAGTATTTTATTTTGTGCGGCGTGGGTATTGCCCAGGCCCTGTTCGGCACCATTTTGCTGTATTACGCGGCCGTGCAGATCGGCGACGGCGAGAATGCCTTACTGTGGTCGGTGCTTTATGAAAATGCCGACAAATTAAACCCGGAAATTCTTGAAATTGCCTTTGTTTTTTTGCTGATAGGTTATGGCACGAAAATCGGTTTGGTGCCGCTGCATAACTGGTTACCCGATGCCCATTCCGAAGGTCCGACGCCCATGTCTGCGGTGTTATCGGGATTACTGTTAAACGATGCCTTATACGCCGTGGTGCGTAATAAAATGCTGGTGGATGGGGCGACGGATTCCAATATGGCCGGTTTTCTGATGATGGGCTTCGGCATGCTGTCGTTTCTGGTTGCCGCAATACTGCTGCACCGGCAAAAAGATATTAAAAGACTGTTCAGTTACTCATCTATTGAGCACATGGGACTGATGACTTTCTCCTTCGGTATCGGCGGCCCTTTAGCCACTTTTGCCGCGTTGCTGCACATGACCGTGCATTCACTGACCAAATCGGCCATTTTTGTGACGGTAGGCCACGCGGCTCAGCTTGCCGGAACCCAGCGCATAGACCAGATACGCGGCCTGATTAAAACCCAGCCCAGGATCGGTTGGGGTTTATTGATCGGCACCATTGCCATTGCCGGGTTTCCGCCATTCGGTGTGTTTACCAGCGAGTTTCTGGTGCTGCTGGCGACCATGCACAGTTATCCCTGGTTAGCGCCATTGCTGTTGCTGGGTATCGGCATCGCCTTTGCCGGACTGTTCAGGCATATACAGCCGATGGTTTACGGCGACAAGCCTAAAGATCAACAACCGATTACAGCCAACTTGTGGCCGGTCATGATACATCTGGCCCTGGTGCTTTGGCTGGGTCTGGCCATCCCCGGTTTTCTGGCTAACTGGTTTTCACAGGCGACACTATTAATTTCCGGGAGTACGCCGTTATGAGTTCATCAAACTGGACTGCGGATTTTTTAAGCCGACTGAGCACCGATATTACGGTTGCAGAAATCGATACAGCCTCGGCAACACTCTGGCAAATAAAAAGCCACGCATGGCAACAATTTGCAGAACTGGCTATGCAGCAAAACCTGCGCTGGGCAGCAGGATGGGCGGAACAGGTTGATAACCGGTTTTTGATCAACGCCTGTTTTGAAAAACAGGGTGAATACATTCTTCTGCGCACGATTATCGATGATTCAAACCCCGAACTGCCGAGTCAGGCCACGGTTTATCCCGCCGCCAACCGCAGTGAGCGTCACACTCAAGACATGTTCGGGATCAAGTTTGTCGGGCATCCGGATAACAGGCGTTGGACGCGGCATCAAGCCTGGATTGAAAAAAACTATCCGTTACGAAAAGATTTTCCTGTTCAGGGTACACCGGTAGGCATCACACCACCCGATATGCATTATCCGTTTATTAAATCCCACGGTGCAGGTACGTATGAAATTCCGGTAGGCCCAGTGCATGCCGGTATTATTGAGCCCGGACATTTCAGGTTTCAGGCGGTTGGCGAACTTATCCTAAACCTGGAAGAACGTTTGGGCTACGTGCATAAAGGCATAGAAAAAATTGCCGAAGGCAGAGAACCGGAGTCCTTAGCCAGGCTGGCGGGACGTGTCTCCGGCGATACCACCGTCGGGCATTGCTGGGCGGCTTGTAGGGCAATGGAACAGACGGCGGGCGTGATAATTCCGCCTAGAGCCGCCTTAATTCGCGGCATTCTGGCGGAACGGGAACGCATCGCCAACCACATGGGCGATATAGGCGCAATCTGTAATGACGTTGCTTTTGTGTTCGCGCAAATGCAGTTTACCCGTTTGCGCGAACTCTGGTTGCGCACCAATGCAACGGTTTTCGGTCATCGCCTGTTGATGGATAAAATTGTTCCCGGCGGTGTTGCGTGTGATCTGTCGGGTGAATCCTGCGCCCTGATCAAGAAGGAGATAACCGAATTAAGAAAAGAGCTGGCGGAAGTCATACTCGCGCTGGATCTCAATTCTTCACTGGAAGACAGATTGTATACGGCCGGTTTCTTGTCTGAACAAACTGCTGCCGCTTTTGGCACCTTGGGTTATGTCGGACGGGCCAGCGGACAGGATAAGGATGTGCGTCGCGATACGCCCTATGCGCCCTACGATCAAGTTACGGTTAAAGTCGCACTGGAAACACAGGGCGATATTGCCTCCAGATTATGGGTCAGGTACAAGGAAATCAGGGCGGCGTTACGTCTGCTAGAAGAATTTATCGACCGGCTTGTTGCCGGCGAACTATGCAGCGAATGGCGAACGCCGGCGGCGGGTAGCGAAGGTCTGGGTATTGTTGAAGGCTGGCGCGGCGAAATTATCAGCTACATCCGTTTTGATGCCGATAACAAAATCGCCCGTTTTTATCCGCGCGACCCTAGTCAACTAAACTGGCCTGCGTTGGAAAAGCTGGTGCTGAATAATATCGTGCCGGATTTTCCTGTGTGCAACAAATCCCTGAATGGCTCTTATTCAGGCAATGATTTATAGGAAGGGAAAATGCTGAATATTTTTAAAAAAATCCTGACCACGGGTGTCGTTACTGAGCCGTTTAAAGCGCCCAAAGATGCCGAACTGGAGCAACTGGGCATTGAGATTAAAAGCCGTATAGACAAGAAATTTTCCGGCAGCATTGCGATACGCCAGGTCGATGCAGGTTCCTGTAACGGTTGCGAACTGGAAATTCATGCGCTGAATAATCCCTTTTACGATATTGAACGTTTTGGCGTTCATTTTGTCGCGTCGCCAAGACACGCTGACGTGCTGCTGGTCACAGGGCCGGTTTCAA
The DNA here is from genome assembly GCF_000190755.2 of Methylobacter tundripaludum SV96. Lineage (GTDB taxonomy): Bacteria > Pseudomonadota > Gammaproteobacteria > Methylococcales > Methylomonadaceae > Methylobacter_A > Methylobacter_A tundripaludum. The sequence continues at coordinate 138,142 of NZ_JH109154.1, forward strand.
GGCATATGCAGACCGCGTTACTGCGCACTTATGAAGCAACGCCGAACCCGAAATGGGTGATTGCAGCCGGTGATTGCGCCGCTTGCGGCGGAGAGTTCGGCGTGTCTTATGCCAGTTGCGGCGCAGTGTCCAACGTCATTCCGGTCGACGTGGTGATTCCCGGTTGTCCACCCACGCCTTTGGCGTTGATGAAGGGATTGTTGGGTTTGATTAACGCTAAAAAATAAAAAGAGCGGTACTGCGAAACAGTTATAAATGGGGCAGGGCGGTTATTGGGAACCTGCCAAAAACTACAATGGGTAAACAATATGATCAAGAAAGTAAAGATATGGGGAATCGCTGCCGTGATTCTGGGTTCTTTCAGCATGGCCTCTATGGCAGACGACTTGCTTCAGGATGCCGGTAGCTGGATGCAAATCGTAGGTGAGGGCAGTTTGAAAGTCGTAGATCCCAAGTTGGAAAAAGGCCGTATCTGGCTGGAAGGTCAATCCCGTTTCGACGACAACTGGAATCATTGGTATCAGGGTATGGTACGCACGGCGGTGGGCTATTCACTCAGCGATCGAGCCACTATCTGGGCAGGTTACACCTGGTTGCCGACTCAGAACGTCGGCAAGAGCTATGTTTCTCAGCAAGATGTCTGGCCGGCGTTTCGTTATGTCTTGCCCACCGATATAGGAACTTTCAGCTTTAGAACTATGTTCGAAAGCAACTTTATACAAGGCGATGATGTTCGTTTCAGGCCACGCCAGATGCTACGGTTTATGCATCCGCTGGAGTTCGAGCCGCGTTTAAGCCTGATTACCTGGGACGAGTTTTTCATCCGGGTCAATTCAACAAAATTCGGCGGACAGTCCGGTTTCGATCAGAACCGAGTGTTTGCGGGCCTAGGCTGGACCTTCAATAAAAACTTCCGGGCTGAAGGCGGTTATCTCAACCAGTATCTGGATGATGCCACTCACACCAATAACACCATGCATCACTTGATTATGGGATCGTTGTTTATCAATTTTTAAATGCCTGCTGCTTCAGAGAGACGGCCAGGATGATTCTCCTGCAATCTTCGCAGTAACTGCCCCAGTTTTTGGCGTTCTACGTCGAGCACAGCGAAACGTATCTGATCCGCTTCGCTGTGTTCACCACATATTACGCGCTGAGATTCTCATAATCATAAATCAGCCGTTCCATTGCTTTTTTATCGTTTAAACACCGATCTATTTCAGTGAGCAGCATCATATGGTAATGACGGCATAAAATAGAATCAGTGGGACACTCAGGAGCAAGCGCTTCAATCATGGTGCATAAATGAGTGAAGTAATGCCGTCTCAGTATTGAATCTTGAGGAAATCCGCTACTGCTGTTTTCTACAGGTGAAACTGCCGCTTCTTTTACTTGCGGCTTTGCGGAAATCTCAATATTGCTTACGGGCTTATTGACGGACTCAGCAGCTGGTGAAGAAATACTTGTCGTATCGGTTACTTGCGAGTTTACGACGCTAGATTCAGAATCAACTGAGTTCTTGGCGGTCGACTCGATTTCCGTCTGTTGCTTTTCCCGCTCTGGGGTTTTAGGTTTGCTTATGAGCGTTTCTTTTGATGAACATGATGAACATTTTTTTTGTCTTTTTAAAATGAACATTGTTATCAGCAAAACAATAAGTACGGATACAATTCCAAGTACGGTCTTCATAATAGCTCTCCTGATTTTGAGTTGTAATTATTGGATGTTAAAGCATTTGATTTTTTAATAGTCGCCAATAAAAAAACTATCATGAATTGAGGGTAGGGGCAATAAGTATCAATGCTAGTTAACCACCGTGAATCCCTGCCGAAATCAAGGGTTACGTGGATAGCTATGGAGTATTTCATGGTGTTATCTACGCGATTGATATAATCAAAAAATATTTATCTGTCCAAAAGATTACTTTGACGGTAGGATCGGAGCGGATAAAATTATTATTCAAATGCTTATTAACTCGCGCAAGCCGACTTGATAGGCTTTCGTCCGATTCACTTTAGGGGGCTATTATGAAAGGCGACAAGAATATTCTGAAAACGCTCAACAGTCTGCTTGCCGGAGAGCTGAGCGCATCTGATCAGTACCTGATCCATGGTGAGATGTACGCCGATTTTGGCCTTAGCCATCTTTCTGAAAAAAGTCTACACGAGTCTGAGCATGAACGGCAGCATGCCCGCGCTTTGATTCAGCGCATTTTATTTCTGGAAGGCACGCCCAACCTAGTCAAACGCGAAGCTTTAACTATCGGCATCGGAGTACCGGAAATGTTAAAAGCCGATCTGGAAGTCGAATATCATGTCGTCGGCGAGCTAAAAAAAGCCATCGCCGCCTGCGAAAAAGCCGGGGATTATGTAACCCGCGAGATGCTGTCCGTTCAACTGGAGGATACGGAAATGGATCATGCTTACTGGCTGGAACAGCAATTGAGGCTAATTAACCTCGTAGGTCTGGAAAATTATCAGCAAAGTCAAATGAAACCAAGCATTTAAGCGATTGAGGGTAGACAGATGAAAGGCAATAAAAAAATCATTGAAATTCTCAACAAGGTACTCAAAAACGAGCTAACCTCGATCAACCAGTATTTCCTGCATGCTCGTATGTTCCGTAACTGGGGGCTGGAAAAACTTAACGACTACCAGTATAAGCAATCGATCCGCGTCATGAAGGAAGCCGATGAGGTTATTGAGCGTATCCTGTTTTTAGAAGGCTTACCTAATCTGCAAAACCTCGGCAAGCTGCTGATCGGCGAAAATGTCGTCGAATGTTTAAACGGCGATTTGGAATACGAAAAAAATATTCAGCGACCAATGCTGATAGATGCCGTCGCTTTATGTGAGGAATTGCAGGACTACGTCAGTCGCGACCTGCTGGAAGAGCTGCTGGAGCACTGCGAACAAGCCATTGATTGGCTGGAAACCCAGCAAAGCTTAATGGAAAATATCAGTCTGCCTAATTATTTGCAATCGCATATATAGTACGGCAGCGATTAGCAGTGTCGCCACTTCCCAAATATCTGCAATTGATGACGCTGTTTTTGTTTTAGATGCTAATTGAGCTTGACAGATACTCGAAACTAAATAAGAATGCTTCTCAATAATTGTATGTTGTTGCGCTATCGAGGAGCTTGTTTTATGTATGTATGTGTTTGTCAGGCGGTGACGGAGTTCGATATTCATCAAGCCGCCAGAAACGGCGCAAAAACGCTGATGGATTTACGCCGCGATCTGCAGGTAAGCGTTGAGTGTGGGCGTTGCGCGAGTTGCGCCCGGAAGTGCTTAAAGTCAGCCAACGAAGATTTTTCGGAAAACCACAAATTACCCATCTACGCCTAACGCTAGGATTATTGATTACTGGTACTATGATGGACATACAAGGGAGGGAAAGAGTTTAACTGACATTTTAGCCTTGCTAGCTAATTGCCGCTGTAAACGTTCACATCACGCATAAAGTCGACAGTGAAGCTGCCAGCGTTTAGACGGCGCACATTATAAAACGCCCTATTTTACCTGATTGAAAAAACGTCAACAGAACCTGGTCCGACATCAAGACGCAACAGATAGAGGGTGTTTTAGTCGCTATCTAGTTAAAGAAATTAAGCCCTTGAGATAAAATGCATTCTGCTGCACTGATGACTGGAAAATATCGAATGGTGATTAACAACTTGCAAATAGTGAGTTGTGATACGGCGGTGTCAAATGCGTTGAATAAGTCGGATATTTGGAAGTACTTTACAAGGCCATAATGTTAGCCGGTCAAAACGGTAAGGGGTTAGATGGGAACGGTTGCCTTCGATAAGGCAGTTTATATCGGACAAATCAATCTGATCGTAGCCTCAACTCATTAACTTTAATAAGTAAGGATTTGACTATGAATACATTTCCAATCGATCTTGGCGCTTATCAACACATCACTTTAAACGCAAGCAATACGACACTGACTGACGAACAACGTGCCAGTCTCAAGGCTAATATTCAACTGTGCCGCGATGCGATCGTCTTTTTTACTGCGACCGGCGCAGCGAGAGGCGTCGGCGGACATACCGGCGGCCCCTACGATACCGTGCCGGAAGTCGTAATTATGGATGCATTGTTCCGGGGCGATGCCGATAAATACGTACCTATTTTTTTTGACGAAGCCGGACACCGCGCGGCCACTCAATACCTGATGTCTGCTCTTAACGGCGATCTACCCGCTGAACGTCTGATGGAGTACCGCGCCGCTCATTCCCATTTACCGGGTCACCCTGAACTGGGTTTAACGCCTGGCGTAAAATTTAGCTCGGGACGGTTGGGTCACATGTGGCCCTATGTCAATGGCGTGGCTATCGCTAATCCAAGTAAAGTACTGTTTTGTCTGGGTTCCGATGGCTCGCAGCAGGAAGGTAATGATGCAGAAGCAGCACGCTTGTCAGTCGCTCAAAACCTGAATGTTAAATTGATTATCGATGATAATGACGTAACCATCGCCGGTCACCCGTCCAAATATTTGCCCGGTTGCTCTATCGCTAAAACGTTGGCAGGTCATGGTTTAACCGTATTGGAAGGCGACGGCGAAAATATCGATGATCTTTATAAGCGTATTTGTACTGCCATTAACACCGACGGCCCTGTTGCCGTTATTAATCATCGCCCTATGTGTCCGGGAATTATCGGACTGGAGGGTTCAACCAACGGCCATGACGTAGTCTCGGTAAAAGTGGCGGTAGACTATTTAGAGTCCCGCGGTCGACAGGCTGCGGCAGATCACCTCAAAGGCATTAAAGCACCGAAAAATGACGCTGTATTCCTGGGATCCGGCGACAAGTGGGATGCCAACCGCAACGTTTTCGGTGATGCGGTAGTCGCGATTATGGGCCGGATGAGCGAGGCCGAGCGTATCGAAAAAATCCGGGTCATTGACAGCGACTTGGAAGGCTCCTGCGGCCTGATCAAAATCCACAACGCTTATCCCGAAGTGTTTATCTCTTCCGGAATTATGGAGCGCGGTAACTTCTCGGCAGCGGCCGGTTTCGGCATGGAGAAAGGCAAGCAGGGTATTTTTGGCACTTTCAGTGCATTCCTGGAGATGTGTATTTCCGAGATCACGATGGCCCGTCTAAATCATTCCAACGTGCTCAGTCATTTCTCGCACTCAGGGATTGACGACATGGCTGACAACACCTGCCATTTCGGCCTGAACAACCTATTTGCGGATAATGGCTTGGATGACGGCTATGCGACCAACCTTTACTTTCCGGCTGACCCACTGCAAATGAAAGCCTGCTTGGAAGCCATCTTCTTTAATCCGGGCTTGCGTTTTGTATTCTCGACCCGCTCTAAAGTTCCGACTATTTTGAATACTCAAGGCCAGGACTACTTTGGCGGTGACTACAAATTTGTTTCCGGCAAAGATGAAGTTATCCGCGAAGGAACTCAAGGCTATATTGTCAGCTTCGGCGAAGCATTGTATCGGGCGTTGGACGCAGTAGAACGTTTAAAACAGGAAGGCATTGATGTCGGTTTGATCAACAAACCTACGTTGAATGTCATTGATGAGGAGATGATGGTTAAAATCGGCAATTCGCCGATGGTGCTGATTGTCGAGTCGTATAACCGAAAAACGGGATTGGGTAGTCGCTTTGGCTCCTGGTTATTGGAGCGTGGGTTGACCCCAAAATACGCGCATATTGCAACACATAAAGAAGGTTGTGGCGGCCTATGGGAACAATTCCCACATCAAGGTATTGATCCGGCGGGGATTATGACCAACGTTAAGGATCTACTAAAAGCTAATCCGGATGCCTCCGCCTTTCCGGTTCTATGAGGGAGATGAGAAAACGGGGTTTTGGCTCGACTATTGGTCATCGCGAAACAAAAGGGGCGGAAACCGATAGGCTTGACCTAACGCTACCGCGCCAAATCTCTACTCTACCGATTGTTACTATTTGCAACAGACACAGTTATCGGCCAAACTCGGGCATTTTGCGAATGCCGCAGTTTGGCCGGTCATTTCCAAGATAAACAAGGAATTTTATCAAATTGATTTGGAGCGGGTGCTCGTCTTTGTTTGCACGTAGAGCCCTATTGAGGTAGGCTCGGTTCAATCTATAATAAATCAACAGGTAACTGAAAGATTCTTTCTAATCAGGTAAAAAATGGATGGTGACTATTTTGGCAGTATCGAAGAATTTACCCTACCCTTGCGTGATGGCGAGTTAGTCGATTTTAGGCCCGTTAAGCAAAACGACAAGGAAACGTTACAAAAGGGTATGTTGGCTTTGTCTTCGAAATCGCGCTACTTCCGCTTCTTTTCGCCCATTTTGAAACTTTCCGATACACAATTGTGTGATTTTACAGAAATCGATCAACAGAATCATGTGGCGTGGATTGCGCTGGCTCACAATGAGCCTGAAGATCGTGGACTTGGCATAGCACGGTTTATCCGTATTCAGAATCAGCCCGAGATAGCCGAGTTTGGGGTGGCGGTTATTGACAGTTATCAACACAGGGGTTTGGGAACTATTCTGCTTGCAGTGCTGCATCGGATGGCAAGTATAAAAGGCATTGAGATTCTGAGAGGCTACGTTCTTGCTGATAACACGGTTATGAGCAATTGGTTGGGCAGGCTAGGTGCGGTTGGTGTGTATGAAAATGGTGTCTATCGAATGGATTTAACCGTTAGCGACGACTTATTTTCTTCAAAATGCCGAAAAATCCTTACCGGTTGAGGCCTGAAACGATCTGCAAAAATCCGCTTTTTCGACCCGAATTAATTGAAAACAAGAGAATTTGGACTATTCCAATGAAAGCAACCATTGGAATTTAATAAATTTAGTTGACCTGCTGTAGTCGGCCAATAAAAATCGGTCGTGATTGCTTTAAATATTGCCCGGTTTCCGGATAACATATAAGTTTTAAGTGTTACCGAGTCAGGTAGAACAGTTTTATTAGTGCTTGATAAGTAGTAATGCGAAAGTTATTAGGAAGTAAATTTATTGTGTCAAACTGGAAACGATTGCAATAACAGACAAAAATTAGGAGTCCACCTGAAATTCATCGCCAAACTGACCCCGGAAGAGGAAGTAACGTTAACCGAAGCCTATCGTAACCACCCATTATTCCGGGTTAGACAACGGGCACATGCTATCTTATTGAATAATAGAAGGTATGTAATTGCACGGCTGAGCGAATTGTTTGAGTCCCAGCATGAGACTGTCAGCTCATGGTTAGACAAATGGGAAACAGAGGGATTAATAGGGCTTTACGATTGTCCACGAAGCGGTAGGCCTGTGCGCTTCACGGTTGAGGAACAAGCCGTTTTTCTGGGCTATATTGACAAAAACCCACACCAACCCAAGGCCGCCGCAGCACGATTGCTGGAGGAGACGGGCAAGGAAGCCAGCCTTGACACCTTTAAACGAATTTTAAAAAAAGTGCCTATGCCTGGAAACGTTGTCGGCAATCAGTGAAGGGAAAGCGTAATGAAGCAGATTTCCAACGTGATAAGGCATATCTGAAGGCCTTGAAACAGCAAGAAGATGATGGGGAATTGAAGCTTTACTACTTTGACGAATCCGGATTTAGCACGACACCCTGTGTACCCTATGGATGGCAACGGATTGGCGAGACCCGACAAATACCCTGCTATCGTAGCAAGCGCATGAATGTGTTAGGTTTTTTGAGTCGCAGCAATGATCTGTTTTTCCACAGCTCCGAACAATCGGTGACAACGGATACGGTTGTCAATGCCTTTGATGCGTTTGTCGAAACGTATGCAGGCAAGTACGAAGAAACTAAAGTGCCGTGCTGTGTGGTGTTGGATAATGCTTCCATTCATCGTAGCGGCGTATTCAAAGAAAAGCTGGCGGGCTGGCAACAACGTGGTGTGTGCTTACATTTTCTTCCGCCTTACAGCCCGGAGCTGAACCTGATCGAAATACTCTGGCGTAAAGTTAAGTACGAATGGTTGCCGCTTGATGCCTATCAAAGTTACGGACACTTGAAAAAGTGGGTGTTGGAAATCCTGAGTGACGTCGGTAAAAAATTCCAAATAACTTTTGCGTAACTACTTAGTAAACTATGCCGATCTGGATCATAACGTGTTAAACAGAATGAGTTAAAGCATGAACCCGACAAATAGAGCAAACGCCCTGATCTTGGGCATATCGATTTTTCTTGGACTGACTGCGCTGGGGTATCTCCTTGGCCGGGCCGCTATCGACTTCAAAGAATACGAGCGCAGCGTTTCCGTCAAGGGCTTATCCGAGCGAGAATTTCCGGCAGATGTGATGATTTGGCCAATTTCTTTCACCGAGAGCAGCAACGACCTGGGGACGCTATATAATTCGATTGAAGTCAGTAAAAAGAGTATTGAAGCGTTTCTGGTTTCCAAGGGCATCGCGGCACCCGAGATATCATATTCCTTGCCCTCAGTTACCGACAAAGCAGCCCAGGAATTTAACAACGGTCAAAAGGCCGAGTTTAGATATGTGGCTATTCAAACGGTTACAGTCTATTCATCGAATGTCTCTATAGTCCGTAAAGCAATGAATGAACTATCTGAATTAGGCAAGACTGGGATAGCCTTTAAAGGTGAGGACTTTCAAAATCAGACCGAATATCTTTTCACTGACTTAAATAAAATTAAGCCGGAAATGATCCAGGAAACCACCACAAAAGCCAGGGAAGTTGCTTTAAAATTCGCTGAAGACTCAAATAGTAAACTGGGAAAGATAAAACAGGCATCTCAGGGCCAGTTTACTATAGAGCCAAGAGATAAAAACAATCCGCACATCAAGAAAATTCGGGTAGTCTCTACCGTAGAATATTACTTGTCTGATTAGCCTATTTGTTGGGTTACGGCTCTAACGCCGAACCCAACCTGCGTTGAATGACTGTTTTGGGCTGGTTGCTCAACGTTTACGGTACTTGCCGGATTATCCGGCCTTCTATCCGATTGTTAGGCAGCTTGCTAAGGATTTGGCTAAAAATAACTTCCCGAAATCAGTAATCTTTAGGGATGGCTCGGTAGTTCCAACGAGGAAGATAGTCATCAAACGCAATAGTCATGGTTTTGAGGAAATCAGTGGCGCATTTTTTACCCGTCGCATAGACCGCTGTCAAAATATCAACCGTCACGTTCAATCCCGTGTTAGTTTTCGCCTTCTCCATAAATTGCTTGGCGATGGTGAGCGAATGAAAAACAACACCCCGACAAGCACGCGTAATATGCGGAAACAACCGATGTTCGATGGGATTGTGTTTCGAGCAGTACGGTGGATAGTGCGCTATACGTATGTCCAGTCCCAGCCGGTCGGCCAGCTTTTGTAACGCTTCCTTGAAGACATGCCGATTACTGGCGTTGCTACCGCCACCATCACAAAGCAGCAACAAACGGCGGGCATTAGGATAATGCGTGCAGCCATGCTGCTGCCACCCATGTGCAACACTGTCACAGCAAAACTCACTGGTGTCGTGGCTGGTATTGAGGTGGACATAGCCCTCGTTTCGCGCCAAATCATAAAGGCCATGCGGAATCACTTTGCCTTCGCCGGCACTGGGAAAATCATGGTCCAGCGTATCCACCTGAGTCTGCGTATAGGTGTGGCCTTCGCGGGCAAAATTTCCGAGCAACTCTTTCTTCTTGGTGTCCATGCTGATGACCGGATCACCTGCATTCTGATACGCCGCCTTGAGTTTGGCAATATTTTGAAACTGCGCATCTCGGTCAGGGTGATTGCCCAGCGACTTTTTCTTACGCGCTTTATGCTGTCCTAAGCCGTGCTTTTTCAATAGCTTGCGAACCGTGTGCCGACTCGCTGGCGACCCCATCTCAGCCAGTCGTCGGCTGATCTCGCTCCGCGACAAGTTCGTCCATAACACGCCTTCACGCATCGGATCGCCCGCTGTGAATTCGCCAAGCAGTTTGAGAAAGTTGCTTTCCAGTGACTCACTTTGCCCGTTTATGCCTTTCCGTCCGCCCCTTTTTTTCGGATCCGGTTGGGTGCGGGATCCTCCGCTACATCCAATTCGGACAATCCACGTCGCACCGTTTTGGGATCAATGCCAAACAGACCGGACACATATTCAATGCCACCATGCCCTAACTTGACTGACTCAATCGCCGCATAACTTCGCTTATCTTTTTCTGACAGCCTCGCAAACAACCGTTGCATTTTTAGTTCAATGTCCTTTGGGTATGCTGTCACTCTATAACTTTTTTCAGTGTGAATTTTCCAGTAATTATCACTTAACTGGTTTCGGTATGCCAACTCGATTTCGGGAAGTAATAGTTAGCCATATCCTTATTACACGTTCCTCGATGCAGGTGCTCGCATTACGGTTGCCTCCCCCAAAGGCGGCGAACCGCCGCTCGACCCCAAGAGCGACACGCCCGAGGGACAGACCGAGCTTACACGCCGATTTAAGAAAGATCCCAAAGCGCAGGCCGTACTGGCCGGCACGACGAAATTGTCCGACGTGAAGGCTCAGGATTACGACGCGATCTTTTATCCGGGCGGTCACGGTCCGATGTGGGACCTGGCTGAAGATCCGGTCTCGAATACCTTGATCGAAACGTTTTACAACGCAGGCAAACCCGTCGCGGCGGTCTGTCATGGTCCTGCCGTATTGCATCACGCAATGTTTAACGGCGAACCGATCGTGAAGGGGAAACGCGTCACAGGCTTTACAAATACTGAAGAAGAGGCCGTCCACCTCACTGAGATAGTTCCGTTTCTGGTCGAGGACGAACTCAAGCGTCTAGGCGGCCACTTCGAAAAGGTCACCGACTGGCAGCCTTTAGCGATCGTCGACGGCCACCTGATCACCGGACAGAATCCGGCGTCTTCAACAGCGGCGGCCCAGGAACTAATCAAACTGTTGGCGTTGCCTAAAGTAAGCGCAGGTTGACCCGACCTCTTTCCCTATTCAAAGGAGTCGTATAAAACTGTCATCGTTACGGGAGCCTCGCAGGGTATTGGCGCGGGCGTTGTCCAAGCGTTTCTGGCGCGCGGATACAACGTTGTAGGAACCTCTCGGAGCGCGACGAAATCGAAAGAGCTTTCAGCTTCCGACCACCTTGCCTTGATCGACGGCGACATCGGTCAATTTGAGACAGCTCAGAAGGTCGCGGAACTCGCGATCAAGACGTTCTGCTCAATCGATGCTGTGGTCGCGAATGCTGGCATTTACACAGTGAAGTCCTTCATCGACTACACAGCAGAAGACTTTCGCGCGCTGGTCTCGACCAACCTCGAAGGCTTCATTTACATCACACAGCTTGCGGTCAAACAGATGCTGGCACAAAAGTCAGGCGGCAGTATCGTGAGTATCACCTCGTCGATGGTGGAGAATCCGATTGCCGGCGTTCCCATCCCTTCCTATGATTACTAAAGGCGGACTGGAAGCCGCATTGAGAAGTTTGGCTTCCGAGTACGCAAAAGAGCACATCCGGTTCAACGCCGTAGCCCCCGGGATCGTCGACACCCCGCTTCACGCCAACGATCCGAAGGGCTTACTGAAAACGCTTTCGCCCATGGGTTCAATCTCCACGGTTGATGATATTGCTGGCGCTGTCGTTTATCTGACGGAAGCTCGGCAGATCACAGGGGAAGTGCTGCACGTGGATGGCGGTGCGCACAGAGGCAAATGGTAGGAGAAGGCGACTCGCAGTCAATCGTCGCTGAACACAGCACACTTGCTGGAAAACGTTAATGCCTCAGCCGTTTTGACGGACAAAGCCTACGACACAAACACGTTGCGGGAAGGGTTAAAAAGTCGAGAAATAAAAGCCGTAATCCCACCAAAATCGAACCGGAAAGAAGAAATTGAGTGCGATTATTGGCATTATAAGGAGCGGCATGCCGTCGAATGCATGTTTGGCAAGCTCAAGCACTATCGCAGAATTGCTACGCGACACGATAAAAAGGCTATTAATTACATGGGGATGCTGTCTTTTTCCTCGGTACTTTTATGGTTGAGATGAAACGTCAACAGAACCTGGCTGAATTTAAATATCAACTTAGCGCTGGACTGGAGCATTAGTCAGAAAATGATAATTCTTAGGAACCACAGTGATACCGGATTCCGAGATAACAAAGCGGGCTGCATCGGCGGCGTGGTTAAACCCAATTCGCTCGCCGGGCGGTATATGCACGTTTTTATCGACGATACAGCGTGTCAAGTGCGCATCGGCGCCGACATGCACTCCGTCAAACAAGATCGAATCTTCGACGACAGCATTTTCATTCACCTGGACTTGAGTAAATAAGATCGAATGTCTGATAGTACCACCGGAAACAACGGTGCCGGTGCCGAGCAGAGAATTGATAACTTGCCCTTCCTGTCCGAGAGATCCAGGGGCCATGCGAGCTGGCGGGTTTTGTCCGTGGTAGGTGCGGATGGGCCAGCCGGGCTGATACAGGTCCAGCGGCGGAACCTGCGCGAGCAAATCCATGTTTGCTGTGTAATATGAATCAATTGTGCCAACATCGCGCCAGTACTTATCCTGCGTTACGCGCCCGGCTTCTCCACCGAACCGGTAAGCACATACGCAATGCGTATCAATGAGTCGTGGGATGATGTCCTTGCCGAAATCATGGTTTGACGCAGTAAGGCAGTGGTCGGCTTGCAATTCATGAATGAGCAAGTCCATGTTGAAAATATAGATACCCATTGATGCCAGCGCGCGGTGCGGGTCGTCCGGCATAGGCTTGGGATGTTTCGGCTTCTCGTCGAACGCACGAATTCGCTGTGTGTCATCCACTGACATGATACCAAAAGAGCTGGCACTGACAAGTGACACAGGCATGCAAGCAATCGTTAGCCCCGCTCCCTGGTCACGGTGGAACTGGAGCATGGCGGCATAATCCATCCGGTAGATGTGGTCTCCCGATAGAATCAGCACATGGCTGGCATTGCTGCGCTCAAGCAGGTACAGGTTCTGGCGGATAGCATCGGCTGTCCCGGAGTACCAGGATTGGTCGGTTCGCATCTGTGGCGGCACTGGCGTGATGTATTCGGAGATTTCCGGGTTGAAGATAGACCAGCCATCACGCAGATGCTTTTGTAGTGAGTGCGACTTGTATTGAGTCAGTACCAACATACGTCTCAAGCCAGAGTGTAGGCAGTTCGACAGTGTGAAGTCGATGATCCGATAATTGCCGCCGAATGGCACAGCTGGCTTTGCCCGGTCGGCTGTCAGTGGATGCAGCCGCGAACCCACGCCGCCGGCCAGTATGATGGTCAGGGTTTTATCGAGCATTTATCACCTCGCAAAATCGATCGAGAAGCATGAAGTTTTCTGGAGTGAGGCACCCCGTCGATTAGTTTCCTCGCATCGTGCATTTCTGTAAGGCTGACTTCAGATTTCCCTCAACTTTGAACGATAAGGTAACAACTCTTCAAGCCGGAATACCCCCATTATTAGTCTTCCTGAAGTCGGACGAGGCAATCAAGAAACAGCATTATTTGTGCCAATAGTTGATGATATTGCTTGGTTATTGCTAGTCCACAACCGGCGTGCTCTTCCAACCATTACCCCGTAATAGTAACTCTGAGTGTTCCGAAAAAGTGAACCAAAGTAGTGTTTTTAGACTGCTAGAACGCATTAAATCAGTGCATGTTGACGCAATTTGATAGGTTCGAGAGAATCCTGCCGATATTCGACTGACCAGCTAAGTATCACAGCAATGCCTAAGTCAAGAATCTTAGACCCTGGTCAATCTGAGATCGTTACCCGCAGTCATTTCGTGATCGGCGACAACAGTTAATCACTACACTATTAAATTTTTCATTGGTATAAACACAGTTATCCGTTTTGAAAACTGAGATTTAGTCGGGCAATATTAAGACAACGAACTGCTTCAATCGGCCAACACCGGACGATCAATTTTTTCGTTTTAAATCAATACTGACAATGCCTAACTTTACTTTTACCAGAGTCGCCATAATCGAGTCACTTTCTAATAATGATTTCAATTCAGGTCGCAACTGAAACTCTATTTATCAGGAGTGCAAGATTGCGTACCTTATGCGTCACCGGTTGATCTTTTTTTTGTTAAAAGTGCCGAAGAGTTTCGCAGCCGCATCATTGATTTCAAACTTATGCTAAAGGGAGCGACGAACACACAAAAGTGTACTTGCGCCGGACAACGAGTTCCAATGTGACGCTGAAAGGTGTTCAGTCTTTCCGCAACTGATCCCGGATAGGCAGTTGGCGGATACGTTGACCGGTAGCGGCAAAAATCGCGTTGCACAATGCCGGCGCAATGGGAGGGACGCCCGGTTCACCCACCCCGCCGAGCGGCGTGTCGAACTCGGGCGTGGGCATCAGATGAACCCGGATTTCGCGGGGCGCCTCATCCATGCGGGTGAGTTGGTAGGTATGGAAGTTATCCTGCATTACAGCACCCTCCTTGAAGCTGATTTCGCCCAGCGTGGCTAGGCTGATCCCCATAATGCAGGCCCCCTCGATCTGGGAACGGATGCGCTCGGGATTGACCTGCGGACCGCAATCCACGGCCACATCAATGCGGGGTATGTTCAATTTACCGTCTTCGTTGACGGATACTTCCACCACAACCGCAATGTAAGTGACGAAGCTGTAATGGGCCGCCAGACCCAATCCCGCGCCCTTGGGTAGCGTGCGTCCCCAGCCCGTCTCGCGCGCAACGGTTTCGATCACCCTTCGCAGGCGTCCAGTGTCGACCGGGTACACCTCGGGGGATTCACCCTGATTCCAGGTATCGCCAAGGGTACGCGGATCAATACGGCGTGGCGGGCCGATCAGGTCAAGCAGGAAATCCTTGGGATCGCGTCCCGCAGCAGCGGCCAATTCGGCTACGAAGGACTGGATGGCGAAGGCATGTGGGATATTGGAAACCGAACGAAACCAGCCAATGCGGGTATGCGCTTCTGCCTCCGGATTTTCGATGCGTAGATTGGCAATGGCAAAGGGCACATTGATGACACCCATTCCAAGTTCGGCCGGCATCTGGTGCTTGCTGTCGGGGGCGAAAGTGGACGAAATGGTCGGCGCCACCGTTCTGTGCAGCCAAGCTACCGGTTTGCCCTGAGTATCCAGTCCCGCCTCCAGCCGTTCGACGGAAACCGTATGGAAATAAGAGTGGTGCAGATCGTCCTCGCGGGTCCAAGTCAGCTTGACCGGCTTGCCGTTCATGGCTTGCGATAATAGCGCAGCTTCGATGACGTAGTCGGGTATGGATTTGCGTCCGAAACCGCCGCCCAACAGGGTGACATGCACCGTAACATTGTCTTCCGACAGTTTGAGCCATTTGGCCACGCGCTCGCGAGATGCCTGTGGGGACTGCGTGCAGGCCCATATTTCGCATTTTCCCTTGACGATACGGGCTGCCGCCGCGGGCGGTTCCATGGTGGCGTGGGCGAGATGCGGAGCATAATATTCAGCTTCCACCTGTTTGGCCGCGCTTTTTAACGCAGTATCAACGTCACCGTCGTTGCGGACCACCTTGCCTGGCTGGCGCGCGGCGGCTTCGAGCTCGGCCTTGTAGGCCACGGAATCGTAAGTGCCGTGCGGCCCGTTGTTCCATTCGATCTTGAGCGCCTTGCGCCCCTGGATGGCCGCCCAGGTGTTGCGGGCAATCACGGCGACGCCCCCGAGCGGGTTGAAGTCAGCGGGGGGAGGGCTGCTCGGCAGTTCGACCACCTTAACCACGCCCGGCACCTCGAGGGCATCCTTGGCATCGTAACGCAAGACCTTACCGCCGAATACGGGTGGGCGCGCGACCACGGCGTAAAGCATGTCTTCAAGACGGGTGTCGATGCCGTACTGGGCTCGGCCCGTGACTATATCCTGTCCGTCATAAATCCCGAGCTGCCCCTTGCTGATGTAGCGAAAATCCGCAGGCTTCTTCAGACGCAAGGTTTCCCGAGCAGGCACCGGCAATTTGGCCGCAGCCTTGGCCAGCTGACCGTAGCCGAGTGTCCTGCCGGTGGCAGGATGAAGGACTTGATGCTGCTCGGCACGGACTTCTTGGATCGGCACTTGCCATTGCGCTGCCGCCGCCGATTCCAGCATGGTGCGGGCAGCCGCGCCGACCCGGCGCATGGGCATAAAGAAATGACGCATGCTACGGGAGCCATCGGTGTCTTGGTTGCCGTAACGCGGTTCGTCGCCGGGCGCCTGCTCGACCCGTACGCGCTGCCAGTCGGCTTCGAGTTCGTCGGCCACCACCATCGGCAGACTGGTGCGTACGCCTTGTCCCATTTCCGAACGGTGGCAAATGATGGTCACCGTGCCGTCGTCCGCTATTGCGACGAACACCAGCGGGTTATCTACCCAGCCGTGCGGCATAGCATCGGCGCCATACTTACCCTTTTGTGAGGGCAGGGCAGTTTCGTCTGCCCTAATCAGCGAGGGAAAGCCGGCGGCCAGTACAAATCCGGTGAGGGCCAGATCCTTGAGAAAAGCGCGTCGGCTGATGTTGGCGATATGCAGGATGTCATCTGCGATTGAGATGTCAGCACTCAATTCGGGGCGATCCAGTGGCTTTTTCATGGCTTGACCTCCGTTAATCCGGCAACCTGCTTGATTGCGGCGCGTATTCGGCAATAGGTGCCGCACCGGCAGATATTGCCGCTCATGGCCTTGTCGATATCGGCATCGGTGGGTTTGGGTTTTTGTTTGAGCAGCGCAGTGGCAGCCATTATCTGGCCGGGTTGGCAATAACCGCATTGCGGTACGCCTAGCGTTAACCAGGCTTCCTGGACCTTTTGCCCGGTTGCGTCCTGGTCGATGGCTTCGATCGTCACGATTTTCTTGCCGACGGCGGCTGAGATGGGCGTCACGCAAGCGCGAGTGGGTTCTCCGTCGAGATGCACCGTGCAGGCTCCACATAAAGCCATGCCGCAGCCAAATTTTGTTCCGATCAAGCCCAAGTGGTCGCGCAATACCCAGAGGAGGGGAGTATCCGTCGGTAAGTCGATCTGACGGGGCTTGCCGTTGATATTGAACGTAATCATGGGGGGTTCTCCTTCCAATCATCAGAAGTGCGAGGTGCCCGCGTCGCATTGTGTAACTGGGCGCAAGTGCATTGGACGAAATCTTACACGGGTTCCATGGGCCAGTAAAGGCGCCTAAGCAGAGGTTCGTGACGGGGTTTTAATCGGCACTTATATTTACCGTTGCCGACAGCTCCTTACTCAAGGGCTCGCCGTGGCCACCCCGTCTCACTAGCACCATTTCACTGACGATGGACAAGGCGATTTCCTCCGGCAATTTCGCGCCCAGATCCAGGCTGGCGGGAGCGCGCACCTTGGCAAGGCCGGATTCCGGGAAACCTTCCTGTGCCAATCGCGCCAAAACCAGATTCGCTCGCTTACGGCTGGAAACCAGTGCGATATACAGGGCTTCGGATTGCAGTGCATAGGTGAGGGAGTCATAGTCGCCCTTGTGATGAGTGGCTATCACCACGAAATCGCCAGGCTGTGGCTGCAATTGTTGATAACGGCAATCGTCGCTAATGATACGGTGGGCGGCGGGAAAGCGCTCCGCCGTGGCCTGCGGGTCATTGACAACCACCTCGAATCCTAATCGGCAGGCGAATTCGCAAAGACTTTCCACGATGCGCCCATGCCCCATGAGCCAGAGTAGCGGTTTGGGCAAGACCGGTTCCACATACACCCGCATGCTGCCGCCGCACGGCATGCCCGCGCCGAAAATTTCGTCGTTCAGGTCGATTTCAATCACGCGAGGTTCTCCTGTTTCAAGACATTCAAGTGCCGCATTGGACACCATGGATTGCGCACAACCGCCGCCGACCCAGCCGGCTATGACCTTGCCGGAGAGGTCGATCAGCGCCTTAGCCGCCGGTTTGGCCGAGGATGAGCCCAGTATTTCTACTACGGTGGCTAGAGCATAAGGACGGCGCGCTTTGCGCAGTTCAAACTGGAGGTCGAGAATGTCGCGGATCACGATGTTTTTTTAAATTTTGTCAGAAATTGCAAATCTTCCGGTTTATCGATGTCCCGAAGCACGCCTGCATCATCGCAATCAACGAGTCGAAGTTGATCAAGATGCGCCTGGATCACCGTTTTCGCACCGTCATCGCCACTCAACGCAGCTAGTTCCGGGCCTAAGATTTGTGAAAAGCCTACCGGGTGCCCGTGTCGGCCTTGCCAGCAGGGCGCGGCGATGGTCGCGCCCGAGCGAAGCGCATCCGCTACCTTGCGGATGGTGGCGGGTTCAATCCACGGCATATCAGCCAGAGTGATCAGCCAGCCAGCGGCGTCGGGGCACGCACGGATACCGAAAACAAGACTCGCGCTCATGCCTTGCTCGGCATCGGCGCAGACCCGGACTTCCGCTCCTTCGGCCTGCAATAAAGCGGTCAGCTCCTCGCTACCTGGTCTTACCACCGCCAGCACCCCATCGGTGCCGGCTAATAGGTTGCGGCAGGCGCGCACCGCCACCAAGTTGCCATCGGGCAAAATATGAGTCAGTTTGTCTGCGCCGAAGCGTCGGCTGGCTCCAGCGGCCAGCAAGATGCCGACAATCGAGCTCATCAGCCTAAATGCAAGCGACGGAGGACATTTCGGAGGACCAAGGTATGGGCAATCATCATCTTGTCTGGGGGTAGGTGAATCAGTGCTAAGGACATTATCACCGCACTCCCTGATTAGCAAGATTCTTCAGCCAGATGAAATAAAAGCATGGGACGCCGGCGCGGCGGAGAGGAATCGCATGGTAAGCGTCGTCACCAATAGGCTATTGATAAATAACGAAAAAATCATATCGTGCATTAACAAATAAACAGAGCAAATTGCTCAGTTGTGCTTAACAGTACCGCCGGACCAAAAAACTACGATTAGTGGTATTCCTCAGCCTTTTGTTTTCGCATGCCGCTTAAGCCAACCTTTGAGTGTCTACTTCATGAAAAGTCTAATGGCCATTCAGGTTCGGGTTGAGCCTGTAAATCATCCTAGGAGGCTGTCGGATTAATAGAGCGAGCCTCCCCACTTAATCACGATTAAAATTTAAAAAAGTGGTTTATTGGGATTTTTAATGCCCATAGTTCTGTTTTATGGGCAGCTCAATGCTCTTTTTCCTCTCTCACCCTCTTAATACATGCATTCTTTTTAAATTCCAGCCTATACAGACTAAATTCCATTCACTTTGGACGGATTCCAGGCCTCGAAGCTGGAATTGCCTGAATCCCTGGACGTGTTTAATGATGCCAAACACGGTTTCGACAGTAGATTTTCGCTTGCCGTAGAGTGCTTTGCCCGCTTTGGTTGTTAAGCGATGGGTCATGGCCTCAACCGGCGGTAAGGTGCTTTCGCCTATTTCCGGCTGATGCTGAAACCGGGCGTCAAGGGCTTGGTTATGGCTTTGCCGCTTTTGGGCGATGTACGGTTTTATCTTTGCATCAGCACACGCCTTTACATTGGCTTGGCTGAAGTAGCCGGTGTCGGCCAACAGGTTGTCAACACTCCCCAAGCATTCCGGGAGCTGTTCCAGTTTGGCTAAGGCCGGTTCGATTTCTTGTTTGTCGTTGGTGTGTTGGGTGATGTGATGAGCAACGATCAGGTGGGTGGCAATATCAACACTGGCTTGGGCGTTATAGGCTTGTTCAAAACCATTAGGGGTCGGCATGATGCGGGACTCTTCATCGGTCAGGCTGACTTGATCTTTACCTTGAGGCGCATCGGTAGGCGCTTGGGGGGCCTTGCCGCCCATTTTCTTGCCGGTTTCACTCAGGTGTTGTTCACGCTTAGCCTGCTTTTCGTCATACTCGGCCTTTTCTTGCGCGTAACGTGCCTTGGCACGGGCCTGGATTTCCTGTTTGGCTTTGGCAATCACTGCTAAACGGTCTTGGCGGCGTTTGAGTTCCTTGGGTACATCCATGTCTTCTGGAAGCGGGGAATTGTCGGCGGCTTCAGCCAGTTTCATCAAGGTTTCAACTTCCTGTTTGAACTGGGCTTCCAGTTGATTGGCGTAATCCCAGCTCAAGGCTTTATGCTTGCTGGCATTGGCTTTAATCTTGGTGCCGTCCAGGCTCACCGTACCCAGCTTAAGCAGCCCCAAGGTTTGTGCAAGTACCAATATCTCGACAAATAGGCTTTCGATCTCTTTGCCAAAGCGCTTGCGAAAGCTGTTGATGGTGTCGTGATCTGGGTTTTCGTTGGCGCAGATGTATTTAAAGGCCATCGAGTCATGAGTGGCTTTCTCCAGTTTGCGACTGGAAAATACGCCGGTCGCGTAACCGTAGAACAGCAACGCCAACAGCATCGCCGGATGATAGGGGCGCTTTCCTTTGCCCGCATAGACGGCTGATAGCGTCCGTAAATCCAGTTGATCGACAATCTCGACAACAAAACGGGCCATATGATCTTCAGGCAAATAATCCTGAACACACGGGGGCAGAATGTAGGGGGTATCGCGATCAATCAGGATGAATTGGGTAGCCATTTTTGTTTTTTGATTTGGTGTTTCGATAGGGTTATTTTAACACTTTTTGCACTGCTAAATCCGACAGTCTCCTAGGGCAGGGTAGTTTCGAATGTCTGTTTTGTAGGATTTGCGGCGACTGCCTTTTCTAAAGCCACGAATAGCGAGTATCAGCCAAAATAAGTCATTGGGAGGTCGGTAAACTTTACAAGTTGCTTCCATGTTTAAAAATGTGAACCGACTTTAGAATATAGATGCAGCTGAATTTTCGGGTTAATTCATATAAGTTTTCCTACATATTGTGCATTTAGCTCAAAATATGTACTGTCGATCCTTGGTTGGGAAGATAGATCATCTGATAATGTGTGAGCATTTTGCGGCCAAAGACGATAACAAATATTCCCTGCGGGAAGCAATCGAGCGAGGATTGGGAGACAGACCACGATTTTCTATTCGTCCACTTTCAAGAGGCAGAATAACCGTGGTCAAGCTCCATTAATATTAAAGAATGCGAGCATGAACCCTTTAACCGGGTGATGTGATGGGAAGGAAAATAATCGGCTAAAGGAGGTAGATTGTATGGCAATTGCAGCAGTGCCCGTTGACCAACGGGTAATCGATATCGATTCGCGCCGCTTTGCTTCTGTAGAAAAGGCATTGATCGAGCTGATTACCAACTCCGATGACAGCTATGCCCGTCTGGAAAAGACTGGGACGCAAGTGTCTGGCCACATTCGTATCAAGTATGAACGGCATCAGGCCGGCGCGCTGCTGGTGGTCACCGACCAGGCGGAAGGGATGTCCTTCGAACGGGTCTGTTCTATTTTGGCCTATGGCGCTCCCCATAGCCCCTTGGCGCGCGGCGAAGGCGGCGGGCGCGGTTATTTCGGACGTGGCTTGAAGCAGGCTATTTATGGACTCGGTCACGGCTGGATCGAAACAATTCATGCCGGACGATTTTCCCGCATTGAATTATTCCGCAGTGAAGATGACGACTATTTATTTGAAGATTATGACGGTGACCGGCCGGCAAAGGCGATAGATTATAGCCGCTTAGGCCTATTTGACAGCGGCACTCAAGTAACCATCGTCATTGAGAACTCGCATGTGAACATATCCCACTATCGCTCCGTTGTGCAGGCGGTAGCCAATAATATCTATCTGCGCGATTTGCTGACGCGAAGAAATGTGGAACTGCTGCACCTACAGCATGGGAAAGAAATAGAGCGCCGAGGACCGGTGCTCCACGAGGAGCTACCTGCAATTTTACTGCTGGGTCCAGATCAGGCTGGGAGCTTTATCTATCAACAGCAGGAATACCCTTTTACACTGACCCTGAAGCGCGCGCAGAATGTGGAATTAACCCTAAAGGGCGACGAACGGACGAATGGGCTGATTATCCTGTCTGACATGGCAGTGCTGGACTGTCAGCTGTTTGACTATGAAAACCAGGTGGGGACGGAGTATCTTTTTGGCACGGTGCGTTGTGCAGCCTTGCTCGAAAAATTAGGCCAAGGCATGGCAATTATTAGCGACGAAAGGGAGGGCCTGAATCATAAGCATGCCTTTGTCGAGGCTTTTTCCCAAGCCGTCAGTAAAATGATCGCGCCCTATGTGTTGGCGGAGCAAGAAAAACTGAAGCATCTGGAACGCGCTACAACGTCCGGTCGAACCGGTCATATGATCGAGCACCTGCTTCAACGCATGAGCCGGGCGGCGATACAAGACTTGGGCATCGTACTGCCGCCGGCCTCTGACCTGGAAGCGGGTGCTTTCGTTGAGAAAGAACTTCCGGCGGCGCTGCGTTTTACCACGCCTTTCTATTATCGCAAGGTCAATCATACCTTCCACGTTGCCTTGCTGCTTGATCCGAGCCAGTTTTCGGATGACGAGGTATTAACCTTCAACTATGTGCTGCCCGATTCCATGCACATCGAACCCGCTCCGACGGCGATAGCGGTTCGCGAGCTTGGTGAAACCCAGCGGATCGAATGGACAATTGTGGGCGATACAACAGGGGAGCATGGAGAGATCAATGCACGGACGGGAACGTATTGGGCCTGGTGTGAAATTGCTGTGGCGGAGCATGCTTCCGGACACAGCCATGGCTATTCCAGTCATATTGCAAAAAGAGGGCAGCCTCGGGATCATGGTGCCGATATGTTCGTGGGCTATGAGTTCCGTAACCTTAATAACGAGCTGGACCGAGCGGTATATAGCGCTGAGGAACGTAAAATCATCATCAATACCGGTGCGCCGACAGTGCAACTTTATGTGGATGGCCGGGGACATTTTCGTGATGCAGCCAGACTGCTGCTCGCCGAGCTTTTCATGGATGTGATTTCAGATGAGTTGGCTCGGCGTTCTGTAGAAAAGTCAGGCCATAAAGGTAATGTTGAGGCGTATCGTGCTGCTAAACAGGATATCATTCGCCGATACGGCAGTGAGATCCATCTTTCGTTCTTGACCTCATAAATAAAACCATGGGGTTTCTATGGCTCTAGCCTTACTCTGGATTGAACACGGACTCGCCAAAAGCGCCGAACCCCCAGGTAGAGGGTAAAGTAATCGCTGAGGCTATAAGCGTACTGCTCAACCGCCTAACAAACCCGTTGTATTTAAGGCATTGGCATTCATCACTTAATCAACCGCTGTAAACAATCACATCACGACATAAGTAGTTACGCAAAAGTTATTTGGAATTTTTTACCGATGTCACTCAGGATTTCCAACACCCACTTTTTCAAGTGTCCGTAACTTTGATAGGCATCAAGCGGCAACCATTCGTACTTAACTTTACGCCAGAGTATTTCGATCAGGTTCAGCTCCGGGCTGTAAGGCGGAAGAAAATGTAAGCACACACCACGTTGTTGCCAGCCCGCCAGCTTTTCTTTGAATACGCCGCTACGATGAATGGTGATGTGTCAACACTTTTCCGGACACAAAGTTAAGCAGATTTTAGCTGCATTTCGTAGTCCACTGGCGACACATAGTGATTTGCGGAATGAAGTCGCTCACGGTTGTAAAACACCTCGATATATTCAAATATATCCTGCTTAGCCTCAGCTCTGGTTTGATAACGCTGATGATGAACCAGTTCTGTTTTCAAGGTATGAAAGAAGCTTTCTGAGACGGCATTATCCCAGCAGTTGCCTTTGCGACTCATGCTTTGGATAATGCCATGCTCCTGCAATAGCGTTCGATGACTGTCAGAGGCGTACTGACTGCCTCTATCGGTATGCCATATCAAGCCTTTACCGGGTTTACGCTGCCAAACGGCCATCAATAACGCATCGTTCACCAGTTTGGCCCGCATGTGCTCAGCCATTGACCAGCCGACCACTTGCCGCGAGTACAGGTCAATCACGACAGCCAAATACAGCCAACCTTCCAGTGTATGAATATAGGTGATGTCGCCGACATAGGTTTGATTCGGTTGCGCCACCGTGAATTGCCGATCCAAGTGATTGGGGGCAATGGGCAAATTATGCTTGGAATTCGTGGTCGCTTTGAATTTGCGCTTGGTTTTACAGGCTAAACCCGCAGCAGCCATTAACCGGCCGATACGACGTCGACTGACCTGCCGATCCCGGTTGATTAAGGCCTCCTTGAGGCGACGCGTACCGTAGTTTTTCCGACTCTTCTGGAACAGGGTCTTTATGACCTCAACCAGCTCGGCATCGTCTTTTTCAATGGCTGTCTGAGGGCGCTCCTGCCAAGCATAGTAAGCGCTACGAGAAACGCTCATGAACCGGCACATCGATTTAACCGAAAATTCGCTCTCATGTTGTTTGACCCAGGCGTACTTCTCGGCAACTGCTCCTGCGTTGCTCTACCTCCTGCATCCATGCAGTCGACCGTTGCTCCTTGGCAAAGTACGCCGCTGCTTTTTTTAACAGGTCACGTTCCTCTATTAATCGGGCGTTTTCCTTCTTCAGCCGCTTCAATTCTTCGTATAGATGCTCATCGGTTCGCACGGTTTTGCTGTACTCCTTCGGCTGGCTATATTTGTTGATCCAGGTATGGAGCGTATTGGCATTGACTCCTAAATCCCTGGCTGTTTGGGTAATCGGCTTATCAGAACCTATCGCCAGCTTCACCGAGGATTCTCTAAATTCGGCGCTATATATTTTTACTTTTTGTTTTTCTTGATCCATTTTCGACACACTCTCTATTTTCAGATTATTTTAGATTGTGTGTCCGGTTTAGTGTAGCCACTTCATGGAAGCATTTCGACAAACGCATCAAAGGCATTGACAACCGTATCCGTTGTCACCGATTGTTCGGAGCTGTGGAAAAACAGATCATTGCTGCGACTCAAAAAACCTAACACATTCATGCGCTTGCTACGATAGCAGGGTATTTGTCGGGTCTCGCCAATCCGTTGCCATCCATAGGGTACACAGGGTGTCGTGCTAAATCCGGATTCGTCAAAGTAGTAAAGCTTCAATTCCCCATCATCCTCTTGCTGTTTCAAGGCCTTCAGATATGCCTTATCACGTTGGAAATCTGCTTCATTACGCTTTCCCTTCACTGATTGCCGACAACGTTTCCAGGCATAGGCACTTTTTTTAAAATTCGTTTAAAGGTGTCAAAGCTGGCTTCCTTGCCCGCCTCCTCCAGCAATCGTGCTGCGGCGGCCTTGGGCTGGTGTGGGTTTTTGTCAATATAGCCCAGAAAAACGGCTTGTTCCTCAACCGTGAAGCGCACAGGCCTACCGCTTCGTGGACAATCGTAAAGCCCTATTAATCCCTCTGTTTCCCATTTGTCTAACCATGAGCTGACAGTCTCATGCTGGGACTCAAACAATTCGCTCAGCCGTGTAATTACATACCTTCTATTATTCAATAAGATAGCATGTGCCCGTTGTCTAACCCGGAATAATGGGTGGTTACGATAGGCTTCGGTTAACGTTACTTACTCTTCCGGGGTCAGTTTGGCGATGAATTTCAGGTGGACTCCTAATTTTTGTCTGTTATTGCAATCGTTTCCAGTTTGACACAATAAATTTACTTCCTAATAACTTTCGCATTACTACTTATTACTGAGCTGTGCGTATTGCGACAAATCCACGGTATAAGGCAAAAACAAATCATCAATCTGGTCTTCTATTTGCATTAACTCGGCAAATTCAAGTACGTCGCCTTTGATGGTTAAGTCTATATCCAAGCCTGGGCGATAATTACCCTTGGCGCGTGAACCGTAAACCAGCAAAGAGTTAATGCCTTTGTGCCGCAAGAAAACACTGTTAAGTTTATCTAACGTGGTTTGCGACAAGCCCAGTTTGGCCGCAGCAGCTGTTTTCATGTCAGGTATTTTTGCATGTCCGTTTGCAGCAGTTCAAACATCGGGGAGTCGCTATTTTTGCGAAAGCTTTTATGGGCATCCTTGCCCAACAAGCGGCAAAAGCTACGCGACCGCTAATGCCTGCGGCTGCCCCAGCCGTCCTGCTTCTTTCGTTGGATACCCAACAAGGGGTATCCAACATCATTCTCGCAATGACTCGACGCGATTTCGGAAAGCCTGCATTTTCACTACGCAAAAAGCGCTTCGTGAAAACACATGCACTATCGCTTCTGGGGACTACTCGACTCCTGTCTCGCAGCGACGGAAAATAATTATTTATTATCGCTACAACCAGTTGTTCGGCGGTTTGCTCATCGTAGGTATGCGAAGATACATTCCTGCTCTGAATCATCGCCATCCATTGTTCGCCGTCAGCTATCAATGCCACTTTAAAAGCTTCGCGGGTAGCATCTTTTGAGCCTTTGATGGATTGATTGCCCTGGTCTTCCAGATAGTCCTTCAGGACATTCCAGGCCAATTCATGAGTAAACTCAAACGCCTGAATAACGCCTTGTTTCTCCAGTAAAGACAATGGACGCTGCTTGCTGAGTTCTACGGCATTTTTAAGCTGCACCAAGACTTTTTTAAAGTTAGCAAAGCGTTGCTGCCAACGAATATCCGGGGCATTCATAAACAAAATCCTTGCTAAATTCTCAATGGAATAACGTTAATCACGGTTTTACTCAAAAAAACCATATAAATACATAACCTCATCTTCACCTTCCAAGATGAACTTAACATCATCATCGGAAATTTCAACATCCATAGGGTAAGGTTCTGCGGCATCGTCAAAATAATCGGATTTTATGTAAAACTCGTCATCGCCCTCTTTTACCAGAACTACCGAATAAACATCTTTGTCTTCACTTTGATCGATATTTCTTAAGTTAAAACTGATGCTCTTGCCATCAGCGGCAACGACGGGGATTGGCTCTGTTTGCTCATATTCGCAGGCTATGTCTTCTTCATCCATGAACACATAGGTCATGGAAAAATGCTTTAAATGATTAAAATCTACTGTCATTACATCACTCCCAACATGTTATCCAGCGCTTTCTTGGCATACTTCGCTATGTCCTCAGGCACCGAAATCCGGTTAACTACATGTCCTGCCGCCAGGTTTTCCAGCACCCAGGCCAAATGTTGCGGATCGGTTCTGAACATGGTTGAGCACATGCATAACGTAGGCGACATAAAATGGACATTTTTGCCCTGCGCTTTGCATTCGTCATGCAGACGGTTGACCAAATTGAGTTCCGTCGCAACCAGCCAGCGGGTGTTCGGTTCGGCTTCGCGCACTGTTTTTAAGATGTATTCGGTAGAACCGATGTATTCCGATTTTTGGCACACTTCAAACGACGCTTCAGGGTGAGAAATGACTTTGGTTTCCGGGTAACGCTTTAAGAACTCATCAATATGTTCCGGCTTGAATACCTGATGCACGGAACAATAGCCATTCCATAGAATGATTTTGGCGTTGCGGATTTGCTGCTCGGTCAAGCCGCCCATCGGCTTGGTAAAATCCCAAGTAACCATCTCTTCCAATGGAATGCCCATCCGGTAACCGGTATTGCGTCCCAGATGCTGGTCGGGGAAAAACAGCACTTTCGATTTTTTGGCAAAACTCCATTCCAATATTTTTTGGGCGTTGGATGAGGTGCAGACGATGCCGTCATGCTTGCCGCAAAAGGATTTAAGGTCGGCCGCAGAGTTGATGTAGGTAACCGGGGTAACTTCGGCTTCCACGTCAATTATTTGCGCCAATTCATCCCAGCACTTTTGCACCTTGATCAGATTGGCCATATCGGCCATCGAACAGCCCGCCGCCATGTCCGGCAGGATCGCAATCTGCTCGGGACGGGACAGTATATCGGCGACTTCGGCCATAAAATGCACACCGCAAAATACGATGTATTCGGCATCGGACTTGGCCGCATCTCTGGACAGTTTTAACGAATCGCCGGAAAAATCGGCATGTTTGAATACTTCATCGCGCTGATAATGATGTCCGAGCACTACGCATCGGCTGCCAAGCTTGGCTTTGGCGGCGATAATCCGGGCATCGCATTCCTCATCGCTGAGTAAGGCGTAATCTTGAATGGGAAATGGGGTATTGGTCATAAATGATACTCCTCTAGGGAGACGATTTTGGGGTAACTGCTTAATAACAGGTCAATTCATAAAAGAAAAAAGCATATCACCACGAAGACACGAAGAACACGAAGTTTTATTTCTTCGTGTTCTTCGTCGTAGTACTCTCAGCGGAGCGAGGTTTGCAACCCCGCTCCTAATGTTTCTGCGATGCCTAAGTAAAGTGACTGCACTTAACTAGCGCAAAACGTTTCGGACGGGGCAACATGCCCCGTCCGGCTTGGGAGCACGAGTTTTATTTCTTCGTGTCCTTCGTAGTGAATAAAAGCCTTTAATCCTTAGCTTTTTCTTTTCCTGCAGGCTTAATCAACCGAATACCCAACTCTTTCAACTGCTCGTCGGTGACGACCGCCGGTGCGCTGACTAAAGGACAAGCCGCTGACTGAGTTTTAGGGAAAGCTATCACGTCGCGAATAGACGTTGATCCTGTCATCAGCATGACCAAACGGTCAAGACCGAAGGCAAGGCCGCCATGCGGAGGCGCGCCGTATTTCAACGCATCCAGCAGGAAGCCGAATTTTTCCCTGGCTTCGTCTTCGCCGATGCCTAATATTTCAAGCACGGTTTGCTGCATGGACGTACGGTTGATACGAATCGAACCGCCGCCGACTTCGGTGCCGTTCAACACCAAATCATAAGCGCGCGATAATGCCGCGCCCGGATTGGCGACCAGCTCTTCGACTGAGCAACTTGGCGCGGTGAAAGGGTGATGAATGGCATTCCAACGCTGACTTTTCTCATCCCAATCGAACATCGGGAAGTCAATCACCCAAACCGGTTTCCAATCGCCTTGCAGCAGGTTAAGGTCGTGCCCCAACTTGACCCGCAATGCGCCCATCGCTTCATTAACGATGCCGGCTTTATCCGCGCCGAAGAAGATTAAATCGCCGTTTTGTGCGCCGGTTTTGGCCAGAACACTGTCCCAAACTTCAGCAGGGGCGAATTTGACAATAGGCGATTGCAAACCGTCGACACCGGCGGCCAGGTCGTTGACCTTGATATAAGCCAAACCTCTTGCGCCGTAAATGCTGACATACTTGGTTAACGCATCGATGTCTTTGCGGCTTAAATCACCTGCATTCGGTACGCGCATCGCAACGACGCGGCCTTTCGGGTCGTTGGCCGGTGCGGAAAAGACTTTGAAATCGACGTCTTTCATGTCCTCGGCAATATCGACCAATTCCAGCGGAATCCGCAAATCGGGACGATCGACGCCATAGCGCGATACGGCTTCCTGATGGGTCATGCGCGGAAATTTGTCACCCAGGTTCACGCCGATCACTTTGATGAACAACTGGCGGATCATTTCCTCCATGATATGCATGATCTCGTTTTCATCCATGAACGAGGTTTCGATATCCAGCTGGGTAAATTCAGGCTGACGGTCGGCACGCAAGTCTTCATCGCGGAAACAGCGCACGACTTGATAATAGCGATCCATGCCCGCCACCATCAACATCTGCTTGTACAATTGCGGCGATTGCGGCAGCGCGAAAAATGAATTTTCGTGGGTGCGGCTCGGCACGATGTAATCGCGCGCGCCTTCGGGTGTGGCTTTAGTCAGGTAAGGCGTTTCAATCTCGAAGAACTCGTTATCATCGAGGAAATTTCTTAACACCCGCGTCACATCGCGGCGCACTTTCATCTTTTCCTGCATTACGGTACGGCGCAAGTCGATATAGCGATAGCGCAAACGCAATTCTTCGTTGACCTCGATCTCGCTTTCGACCGGGAACGGCGGGGTTTCCGACTCGTTCAGCACGACAATGTCTTTAGCCAGTATTTCAATCGCGCCGGAATGCATATTGGCATTAACCGTGCCTTCGGGACGGTGACGAACCAGTCCGGTAATTTGTAATACATATTCACTGCGGACGCTTTCAGCAGTGGCGAAGGTGTCAGCCATGTCGGGATCAATCACGACCTGGACCAATCCGGCACGGTCCCTCAAATCGATAAAAATAACGCCGCCGTGGTCTCTGCGTCTGTGTACCCAACCGCAGATTGAAACTGTTTCGCCTAGCTGTTGTGTGTTTAATTCTCCGCACTTGTGAGTACGCATAAATTTTCCCTGTTGATTTGGTTAAGATGAAAGGCGAAAGGCTCAAGGCGAAGGCCTGTTTTTTTGCCTTTCGCCTTGAGCCTTTCGCCTGTTTTATTATTTGCAGCCGCCGCCTGAACAGCCGCCGGTGGATGGTGCGGAACTTGAACAACTCGCTTCGCCCGCTACATTTTTCTTGGTGCCGCTTTTAAAATCAGTTTCGTACCAGCCGGTGCCTTTCAATCGGAATCCCGCCGCAGAAATCTTTTTCATTAACTCCGGCTTGCTACAGGCCGGGCAGATAGTTAGGGGCTCGGCACTGAGTTTTTGTAACGCTTCGTGCTCATGACCGCATGATTGACATTGGTACTCGTATATTGGCATTAACCGCTCCGATAACAAAAATAATAACCACAATAAGTGCTGCGCTTAGTTTTTCAAGGCACTTACTATAAAATAACCGCCTATTTTACAGAATTTACCTCCAATAATGAAAACATTAACCATCACAAGGCCGGATGACTGGCATTTACATGTCAGAAACGGCGCAGTTTTAAAAACAGTTATGCCGCATACCGCCAGGCAATTTGCCCGCGCAGTCATCATGCCCAATCTCAAACCGCCTGTTACTACGGTGGCTCAGGCTTTGATTTATCGGGAAGAAATTCTACAAGCGGTTCCGGTTGGTCTTGATTTTACGCCGTTGATGACGCTTTACCTGACCGGTTCGACAACCGCGGATGAAATCCAAAAAGCCGCCGAATCCGAACATATCCATGCCTTTAAACTGTATCCGGCAGGCGCCACCACCAATTCCGATTCCGGTGTTGCCGACATCAAGGCTGTTTATCCGTTATTGGCGGCAATGGAACAATATGATATGCCGTTGCTGATTCATGGCGAAGTCACCGATGACGCGTGCGATATTTTCGACCGGGAACGGGTGTTTATCGACACCTACCTGACCGACATCACGAATAACTTCCCCGGTTTGCGCATCGTGGTCGAACACGTAACCACGACTGAAGCCGTACAATTTGTGCTGGCTTCCGGCGCCAATATTGCCGCAACCATCACCCCCCAGCATTTGCTGTTTAACCGCAATGCGATTCTGGCGGGCGGCATCAGGCCGCACCATTACTGCCTGCCGATCATCAAGCGCGAGTCGCATCGTCTGGCCTTGGTCGCCGCAGCCACCAGCAGTAACCCGAAATTTTTTCTGGGCACGGACAGTGCGCCGCACCTGACTTCATTAAAGGAAACCGCCTGCGGTTGCGCCGGTTGTTACAGCGCCCATGCGGCTTTGGAGCTTTATGCGGAAGCGTTTGAGCGAGCGGACGCATTGGACAAACTGGAAGGTTTCGCCAGTTTTTACGGGGCCGACTTTTACCGATTGCCCAGAAATTCAGGCACGGTCACCTTGGAAAAAACCGGCTGGAAAGTGCCGTCCGCTTACGGAGAAAACGGCCTGTCCATCACGCCGCTCAAGGCGAATGAAGAGTTGGGCTGGAAGTTACAATAATCTGCCGGAAAACCACAAGCGTAGGGCGTGCCGCGCGCCAAAGATGAGCGTCAATTTAATCCAAATCTGAGGAAAAGGCGCGCACGGCGCGCCCTACTTTTTCAAGGTAATAACGTATTTTTCGCCCTTTGCCTGTTTTTTAATACGGCTTAACCGGAGCCAAATTATCCTCATTAAAGTCATCATCAATCTCCAGGTAATCCGATCCCTCCGGCACATTGCCATCGTGAATCAGGTATTCACGATGTTGAAAATAAGCGCTTTTAAAAAACGCATACCGGTCTACCGCAGCTTCCGTTGCTATCTTTTCAGTCGTCAAATTGTCTGCGCGCAAATCGATGGCATTCACCCCGAACAGTCCACTGCTGATAACACCGCTGTCAAGATAGCTGATCGGATTCATCGCAGCATCGCCGATCAGACCGCCCACGCCGCGAGGGGAACTCGGCCCGAAAAACGGCAGCACCAGGTAAGGGCCGGTCGGTACACCCCAAACACCCATGGTTTGGTCAAAATCTTCATTATGCTTTGGCAAATCGATCATCGCCGCGACATCGACAAAACCGGCAACCCCGGCGATGGTATTGACAATAAAGCGCGAACCATCCAGGCCGGTTTGCGAGATTTTAAACTGCATCAGGTCATTGAGTGTTACGCCGATGTCGTTAATGTTACTGAAAAAATTGGTCACGCCTTGATCGACAAACGATGGCGTTACCCACTGATACCCCTTGGCGACAGGCTTCATCGCATAATCGTCAAGCTTATCGTTAAAGGTCTGCACTCCCCTATTCCAGCCTTCCAATGGATCTTGGGGGTCTTTTGCGGTGGTCGCACATCCTGCCAGTACACCCGATAAAACAAGACATCCGAATTGAGTCATCAATTTTTTCTGTTGCATGTCATCCACTCCTCAACGCTATTATTTTTATAATGGGGCAATTTTCGCGTAACATACCATAAATCACCGCCTTCATTCCTCATCATTTCGACACCTCTTGGCATAACTCAAAAAATGGATACACCTGTAATTCCCTTAGACAAACGTTTCCGAGGCTTCCTGCCGGTAGTCGTCGACATTGAAACAGCCGGGTTTAATCCCAAAAAAAATGCATTACTGGAAATTGCCGCCGTGATTGTCGAGCTTAACAGCAACAGCGATCTGGAAATTACCGAACGTTATACAACGCATGTCATTCCCTTTAAAAATGCCGAACTGGACGAAGCAGCCCTCAAATTTAACGGCATAGACCCGCACCACCCGTTCCGCATGGCCATTGAAGAGAAAGACGCGCTGCACATGCTGTTTAAACCGATTAAAGAGGCCGTCAAGCGTAACAACTGCACCCGGGCGATTCTGGTTGGACACAACCCCGCTTTTGACATCGGTTTCTTAAATGCCGCCATTCAAAGAACCCAAATAAAACGCAGTCCTTTTCATCCGTTCAGCACTTTCGATACCGCGACATTGGGGGGATTGGTCTATCAACAGACGGTGCTGGCGAAAATTGCCCAAACAGCGGGATTGGATTGGGATAACGAAAAAGCGCATTCAGCGCTTTATGACGCCGAAAAGACAGCAGAGCTGTTTTGCATGATAGTCAACCGCTGGAAGCAGCTGGAATCAATCGGTAGTTGATAATAAAACCGGCACACGGATGACACGCGCGTCATCCGTGTAGCATCGATTATTCCTCTATTGCACCAACCGCAGCCAACATCTTTGCCAACTCACCTTTCTGGTACAGGTCAATAACGATATCGCAACCGCCGACTAGCTCACCGCCGATATACAGCTGGGGATAGGTCGGCCAGTTCGAATATTCTTTAAGCGCCTCGCGAAGTTCAGGATCCTCAAAAATATTAACGTACATAAATTTGGCATGACAAGCTCCCAATATTTGCACGGTTTGGCCGGAAAAGCCGCATTGAGGAAAATCCGGTGACCCTTTCATGTATAAAACAACCGGATTATTTTCAATCTGGTCTTTAATTCTTTCTATAACGCTCATGCTGATAATCACCTAATAAATAAAAACCCACTAATTTTATCTACTTTGTAGCGATTAAAAAAGGAAATCTTGCAATCCAACCCTCAGGTAATCACTTGGCACAATCTTTGATGTCATTTACTAAGTGCTGTGTATTTGGGTTAGAAGCCGAAAGGGGCCGCGCAAAAGACTTTATATTTGTTCTGTAATATTTTTAATCTGGCTTGATAGCAGAGAGAAAACGTATTATAGGGGTAAGAACTATCCCGGTTAAGGCAGTTGTCGTCTGCGCTCTATTTAGAGAAATGAGGTATTTTATTTTTATGTCCCATGCTTAGCTTAGCCGCTCAATTCATTTTAGGCTTACTGTATGCCAATGCCGGTGAATGGCTGATGCATAAATACATTTTGCATGGACTGGGACAAAACCAGCACAGTTTCTGGGCTTATCATTGGCATGAGCATCACGCCGTTTGCGCTAAAAATGCCATGTTCGATCCGGGCTATCAATCCGTGACATTAACAACATGGAACGCCCAAACCAAAGAACTGGCGGCATTGTCGGGCATTGTGCTGCTGCATGTGCCGCTGTTTTTACTATTTCCCCTATTTACCGGCGCGGTGTATGCATCCTTGATGCTGTATTACTACAAGCATCGCAAGGCTCATCTCGACCCAATCTGGGCTAAACAGCATTTACGCTGGCATTACGATCACCATCTCGGCGGCAACCGCGCCGCGAACTGGTGTGTGACCTGGCCCTGGTTCGATTACTTGATGGGCACTCGGATTAAAAACAACACGCTTGAATAAACCATCCCCCGGCAAATCCGCCTGCTTGTAATCCCTCAAAAATAACAAGCCATTAACAAAAAAAAACATTTATACTTTTCCTCCCACCGGCGGTTTGATTACGGATAATGACCAAGCTATCGGATGCAACCCAATAATAAAAATAATAGAACAAGGAATCACCATGCCCATCTCTACCCGCCCGATCAGCCTTGCGCTGCCCTTTTTATTAACCATAACCCTGTCCGGCTGTTCGGTAATGCGCAGTTACGATGACGAACTCAAACAAACCATTGATCTGGTCGGAAAAGGCCAAATAGATCAAGCTTTAACTCACCATGAAGCCAATAATACCGGCGGCGATTTCGATCTGCTTTATTACCTGGAAAAAGGCGAATTGTTGCGCTTGAAGAGCCAATACAAGGACAGTGCAGGTGCGTGGCTGTTGGCCGATCAAAAGGTCAACGAATGGGAGAATGAAGCTAAAGTCAGGGCCGGTGCCATTTTAGAAAATGTCGGCGCGGTGGTGTTAAACGATAAAACCCGTCGCTACGATGGTCATGATTATGAAAAAGTCATGCTGTCTACCCGGCTTGCGCTGGATCACTTGTCGGCAGGCGACTGGAATGCCGCCAGAACCGAGATCAAGAAAACCCACGAGCGGGAAGCCATTATCGCGGAAATTAATGCGAAAGATACCGAGGCGCTGGAACAGGAAAGCAAGGAAAAAGGTATCACCACGACCTTTAAGGATCTGAACGGTTATCCGGTCGAAACGCTTAACTCGGCCGAAGTCACCACGCTAAAAAACGGCTACCAAAGCGCTTTCAGTCATTATCTGGCCGGTTTTGTCTACGAAGCCTTGAATGAACAGGGTCTCGCCTCACCCGGTTACCGGCAGGCGATTGAGCTACAGCCCAATATTAAAATCCTGGAAGACGGCTTGGCTACATTGGAATCGCGTCCCAGCCTGCGTAAACCTACGGAAACCGATGTGTTATTTGTGGTCGAATCAGGCGCCGCGCCTGCGCTTAGCTCAATCACCATTCCTGTCCCGGTGATCGTCAGCAATTTGGGCGTTATTCCTATATCGTTCCCGGTGCTGCATTCTGACCCTAGCCATACGTTACAACCCAGCACTATCGGCATTGACGGCAAGGATACCCTGCCGTTAGCCGGCGTGACCAGTTTGGACACCATGTCCAAGCGGGCATTAAGGGATGATATGCCGGGGATTATTGTCAGGGGTATTCTTCGCGCCGCTGCAAAAACCATGTCGCAAAAGGCCTTGATGGATCAAGGCGGCGGTGTGGCGATTGCGGGTATTGCCTTGAATATCGCCAATGTCATTACCGAATCTGCGGATGAACGCACTTGGCGCACTTTGCCTGCAACCATCAGCATTGGCCGTGTAACGCTGCCTTCCGGCAAGCATGACATAGCCATTGGCAGCAGCAAACAATCCATTGATATTCAAGGCTCACACGCCATCGTGGTGACACGGTTGCTGGGTAATCAGGTTTATTGGTCGCAACCTGCTTTTGGGCCGCAAATGCCGGTTTATACCGCACCCTCTGCAATTCAAGCCATTGAAAATACCGATAGCCCGGCAATAACGGGTCCCAACAAGAAAGCCCCGTCAAAATCCAAAAAGAAAAAAGCCTCAAAACCTGCCCAACAAGCAAAAGGATAAGTCATGCATTTGTTTAAAATTATACCGTTAGTTATCGCTTTGTCGCTGGTCAGCGCCTGCGCCAGTCACAAGCCGCCGCCACGCCCCGGCAGCATCAATGCCAAGGTCGAGCAGCTGAGTGAAATGTCGTATCTGCAAGTGACCGACCTGCGCGCCGTAAAACGCAATCATCTGTTAACCGTGCAGGCCGAGATCAACAATACGGACTCGGATAACCAACAACTTTACTATCGCTTTAAATGGCTGGATGCCGCCGGTTTTGCGGTCGGCGGTGAAGAAGCCTGGAAGCCCGTACTGGTTTACGCTTATCAGAAACAAACGCTATCGGCTGTCGCGCCGTCGCCTCAGGTTACGGATTTCAGACTGGTTGTGCAAAGCCCTGATAACACGGGTGACCTGCCTTAAGCGATTCCCAAAAAATAAGACTATGCCATCGTTAAGTGTGAAAGCAACTGACTACTGGAGTGCAGGCTTCGCCTGCAAGCACAAGCAAAGCTTGCACTCCGACATAGCCCAAAATAATAATGTTCTGTAGAGGCGACCAGAAGCCGCCCTTCAACATACTTTAAGAGAGATAATCCCATGCATAAATCAAACATCATGAAGTCAAATGCCTTCAAAGCCACTGCGATAGCGCTGCTGTTAAGCGGCTGTGCAACGCAATCACCAACGCTCAGTTCCGGCAACGTCGAGTACGGCGACAGTAAAGCCGTTGAAACCTTAACCAACGAATTCGGCTCTACCGACCTGCAAGCCATAGCGGAATCGATGGCCAGCTCGCTATTACAATCCCCTGCCCTGTTTGCAAAATCGCGTCCTTTGGTGACCGTTGCGGAAGTTAAGAACCGAACCAGCGAATACATAGACACAAAGTCGGTCACCGATTCGATACGCACCAAAATCGTAAAAAGCGGCATGGTGCGCTTTGCGGTAGACACCAGCGCCATGCAAACCCAAGTCGATGAATTGACCCGGCAAAATCAAACCGGCCTGTACAAAAAAAGTAAGTCAAAAAAAATGGGTAACATGGAAGGCGCCGATTTCCGCATCGAAGGCACCATAACCTCTATCGTAAAACGAGCCGGCGATGTCAAAGACGTGTATTACAAATTCAGCTTGCAGCTGGTGGATATTGAATCCGGCACCATGGAATGGGCGGATGAAAAAGAAATACGCAAGACTTCCAATAAATCCATGTTTTAGTGAGATAGCAAATGAAACCGTTACGTTTGTTATTCCTGCTGTCGTCATTGCTTGGGGCGAGCAACGCACTAGCGGCCAAAATCGCCGTTACCGACCTGGCTTATGCCGAGCGGGTCAGCGGTTATTTTCATCTTGTTGATTATCACAACAAGTCATCGGCGCGAGCCAGCCATAGCGAGCGCGAACGGGATAGTTTCGAAAGCTCCTCAGCTTCGAGTCGTTCATCGTATAGCGGAAAATCGGAGACTGATTATACCGAGGTCGAAAGCAGTTACAGCTATATCGAATATGGCGAACTGCGTAAATTTGTCGGCGATATTAAGGGGGAAATCCTTAAAACCGGCGGTTTCCAGGTATCTCAGGCCAAACCTTACACAGCCAAGGGCAGCGAACAAATCTACGACATTATCAGCCGCATCAAAAAAGGCGCTTATCCCGGGGCCGATTATGTATTGTTCGGAACGGTCAGCGAGCTTGATTTTCGCGACGAAGCTAATCCCATTATCGGTACCGACACGCTGTCCAACACTTTCAGCCTGATGCTGGTGGCAGAGTTTAGCCTGATCAATACCCGCACTTACGAGGTGAAAGCCGCATTTAGCGCTACCGGCGAAGGGCAGGATGTGCGCGTTGTGACCGGAGGAAGCCATGTCGTGCCCAGTCGCGGCCGGGTAGTCTCGGAAGTGTCTAAAAGCTTAGGCGTGGATGTAGCGCGGCAGATTAATGAACAACTGGGCGGCAGCGCATATCAAAACGCCAACCCTGTAACCGGCAATACCATGCAGGAAGGTGAAGTCATGCATTTTAGCCAGTGAAATAACTGATATGCATGCTTAATTAAATCCGGCCCGGCTGAATTCGGCGTTACAATGGTAACCATGAATACTAATCTGACTCCTTTTTCAGCCCTGACTCCCGATATAATTTTGAATGCGCTCGACAGTATCGGCCTGCATAGCGACGGCCGACTGTTGGCGCTGAATAGTTATGAAAACCGCGTCTACCAGGTCGGCATGGCAGACGCATCTTTTATTGTCACCAAGTTCTACAGACCCGAGCGCTGGACGACTGCCGCCATTCTTGAAGAACACGCGTTCGTTCAGGAATTGTTCGAGTCTGAAATCCCTGTGGTACCGGCAATGCCATTCGGCGATAATCAGACCTTAATCCACGCCGACGGTTTCCGCTTTTCCGTATTTCCAAGGCAAGGCGGCCGTGTACCTGAGCTTGAAGGCCGCGAAAAGCTGGAATGGATGGGACGGTTTATCGCTCGCATTCATGCCATCGGCGCTTTAAAGCCTTTCAAGGAGCGCCCGACTCTCGATATCGCCAATTTCGGTGATGAACCCAGAGCTTATCTGCTGGCAAATAATTTCATCCCTGCCGATCTTATCGAAGCTTATCGTAGTGTCACTGAGCATGCGCTGGATGGCGTGAGGCGTTGCTTTGAACGTGCCGGTAAGGTAAAAACCTTGCGCCTGCACGGCGACTGTTATCCCGGCAATATTTTATGGACCGATGACGGCCCGCATTTTGTTGATTTCGACGACAGCCGAATGGGACCTGCGATACAGGACTTATGGATGTTGCTGTCCGGGGATCGAGCCGAAATGACCGTGCAATTGAACCACCTGCTAACCGGTTACCGAACTTTTTACGATTTCGATACCCGGGAACTGCATCTTATAGAAGCCCTGCGTACTTTGCGCCTGATTCATTATTCGGCGTGGATTGCACGGCGCTGGGATGATCCTGCGTTTCCGATGGCGTTCCCGTGGTTTGATACGCCGCGTTATTGGCAGGACAGGATCATTGAACTGCGCGAGCAAATCGCGTTAATGAACGAAGGTCCGCTTGAGTTGGCTTAACCTATGCCTTGCTGTATCAGCATGGTTTTTACCGGATTGAATGTTCTTCTGTGTACGGCTAAAAAGCCGAACTGTTCGAT
This sequence comes from Methylobacter tundripaludum SV96, assembly GCF_000190755.2. GTDB lineage: Bacteria > Pseudomonadota > Gammaproteobacteria > Methylococcales > Methylomonadaceae > Methylobacter_A > Methylobacter_A tundripaludum. Next base: position 177,256 of record NZ_JH109154.1, read on the forward strand.
TTCGGCCAGATGCTGTTTGGTGCCGTAGCCCTTATGCACATGAAACGCAAAGTCGGGGTATTGTTGATGATAGTCAACCATCAGTTTATCTCGTTCGACTTTCGCTAATATTGACGCCGCGCTGATCGCCTGGACCTTACTGTCCCCTTTAACGATAGCCTGAGCAGGCATGGACAATTTAGGGAGCCTGTTGCCATCCACTAAAACTTCATCAGGCTGGATGTTCAAGCCCTCTACTGCCCTTTGCATTGCCAATAGCGTTGCCTGAAGAATATTGAGTCCATCAATCTCGTCAACGCCGGCTTGGGCAATCGACCAACTTAAAGCGGCTTCCTTGATGATGATATAAAGACTGTTCCGTTTGCTTTCGCTAAGAATTTTGGAATCGGCCAATCCGGCTATCGGCCGCATCGGATCCAGGATAACCGCTGCCGCGAAGACCGGGCCTGCAAGCGGTCCACGGCCTGCTTCGTCAACTCCGGCAACGATACAACCTTGAGGGATTTTTATTGAAAATTCATCATCCATAACTTTTTCGGTCCTGAGGCAATTTAAGCGCGATTTTACTCACGCCAAGGCGGCGCCTAGCGCAATATGCCGCGATTTACATTGCGTAAAAAGCTGACCATATCGGACAATTCCTTACTTTCACCGGCCAGGTCTTCCATTTGATCAATGGCATCTTCCAGACGCAGGTTGGTCTTGTAAATTATCTTGTAGGCTTTTCTGATTAACCTGATGTCTTCAGGAGAAATGCCGTTACGTTCCATGCCGACTGAATTTATGCCGTGCGGCCTGGTAGGCTTGCCGCCGACCATAACAAAGGGGGGAATATCCTGGGTAATCGCACTGCCCATCGCAGCAAAGCTGTACTGGCCTATTTGGGTAAACTGATGCACCAGGGTAAATCCACCCAAAATGGCATGGCTATGTAAATGCACATGCCCGGCCAATGAGGCCCCGTTGGCCATAATGACATGATTGCCAATAATGCAATCATGCGCCACATGGGTATACGCCATAAACAGGTTGTCATTGCCTATCTTGGTAAGGCTACGATCCTGCTTCGTCCCTCTGTGCATAGAGGTGTACTCACGTATCGTATTTCTATCGCCGATTTCCAGGCGGGTTATTTCAGCCGCATACTTTTTGTCTTGGGGATCTTCGCCGATGGAGGTGAATTGATAGATGCGATTATCTTTACCTATCGTAGTAGGTCCTTTGATAACAACGTGGGAACCTATCACCGTACCGGCGCCGATTTGTACACCGGCCCCTATGACGGAAAACGGGCCAACCGACACGTCGTCAGCCAGCTCCGCTTTGCTATCAACTATCGCTGTTGGATCGATCAAATCAATTTACCACTGCTGCACATCTGATTTCGGCACTTGCGACGAACTCGCCATCGACTTCTGCACGGCATTCAAATGCCCAGATGTTACGCTTACTTTTAAGGAATCGTGCTTCCAGCATTAATTGATCGCCGGGTACAACGGGTCTTTTAAACTTGGCCTTATCAATGCCGACCAGATAATAAATCATCCCGGCCAATTCATCCCCAGCCGTTTCCGATGCCAGCAATCCCGTGGATTGGGCCAGCGCTTCCAAAATCAGCACGCCCGGCATAATGGGTTTTTGTGGAAAATGTCCTTGAAAAAACGGTTCGTTATAAGTAACGTTTTTCACTCCCAGCAATCTAACGCCAGGTTCGCACTCAACAACCTTATCAACCAATAAAAAAGGGTAACGATGTGGCAAGAATTCTTGTATTTGTAAAATATCTAGCTTAATGGACATATTTGAGGATGCTTCTCTTAAAAGTTGATGACTATGCGATTAAATAAAAACCCGTATGTAATTATTCCGGCATGGTTGACAACTTTTGTTGAACTTGACTGGTTACGTCGATTTTGTCACTGGCATAAATAACGCCATCGGTAAGTAACAAATCAAAATTTTGATCCTTGGCTATTTCACGAATAGCTTCAACGATACGGCGTTGTAATTTACCCAATTCTTCATTACGACGCGCATTAAAATCCTCGCTAAACTCCTGCTGGGCTCTTTTTGCATCTCTTTTCTTATTTAGAATATCTTTTTCCAGATTGACTCGCGCCGACTCGCCCATCACTGCCGCGTCTTTGGCCATTCTTTCGTCCATGCTTTGGATTTCTTTTTGCTGGGCGACTAATTGCTTATCTCGCGGTGAAAATTCTTGTTCCAGGCGTTTTTTGGCTTTTTCTGCCTGAGGTGCTTTTTCAAGAACGGCTGGTATATTGACAAAGCCAATTTTTAAATCAGCATAGCTTGCATTAGCAGCAAGCAACAATCCTAAGAATAAAGCAATTTTCATTTTCATTGTTAAACGGGTCTCTGGTGAAATTAAAATAAATAATGATTAAAAATACGGCTATTGCGTTAAATTATAACCGTAGGGGCTACCGGCCGGTAGCCCCTATAACAAAAACATCTTCTTCTAGAAATTCTGACCGAAATTGAATTGAAACATCTGTTTTTGATCCCCTGTAATAGTGCCATCAGCTGCCGTTGCGGAAGAAGCGGCATTTAATGGTAACGCGGCACTGACGGATAAAGCGCCGAAAGGCGACAACCACTCCCCTGAAACCCCGACAGAATACTTCAAGTTGTTAGCTTTAAAGCCATTATTAATGGATCCTGCATCCAAAAAGGTGCCCAACCTGACTGATTTTGTCTCCGGCATAAAAGGCACCGGAAAAAACATTTCGGCATTACCGATAATTTTACTGGAGCCGCCAAATGCAAAACCATTGGAGTCTCTGGGCCCCACCGTATTATTCTTGAAGCCGCGTATAGATCCCGTGCCGCCGCCGAAATAATTTTCAAAGAAAGGCAAGCTCGCTGTGTTTCCATAACCGTCGCCGTACCCCACCTCACCCTGCAGCCTGAACGTAAAGTCTTTAGCCAATGGAAAATAAAGTTGATGCTTATAACCGACTTTATAATATTCCAGATCGCTGCCTGGGACTGTCGCCAACGCAGAAAAACGCTGCTGTTGACCCCTGTTCGGGAAAATTGCCCGATTAAGCGTATCGTGGGTCCAGCCCACTGCTGGCGCCAGCGTCAGAAACGTATCGCCGGTAGCCTTAACTATTGGCCGGGTATTGGCAGCTCCTATAGTGCCCGAATTATTTGTACACTGATTTGTACCATTATTGCCATAAATGAAATCGCAAATTTCATTGGATGAATAATCAGTGGTACTCAGCTCGGTATGTTTTGCATCAACATCAAAACGCAAACTGTCGAATTCATTCAACGGTATACCAAAGTTCACCCCTGCATTCATCACATTGGTTGAATAATTGGCAATATTAATTTGTCCGGCATTTCGTTTGGTATAGCCCAAGTTATAGCCCTGACTCACCCCGTCCACGGTGAAATAAGGATTGAAAAAACCAAACTGATAACTTGTAGCATAAGAACTATTATTAAAGGCGACATTCACCCGCTTGCCCGAGCCGAAAACGTTATCCTGGGCAATATTGGCATTCAACACTATCCCTTGGGTTTGGGAAAACCCGACACCGGCCGACAAATTGCCGGAGGGCTTTTCAACTACCGAATAATTAACATCAATCTGGTCGGCAGTGCCTGTAACCGGCGGCGTTTCAACATTCACCTCTTCGAAATAGCCCAAGCGTTCGAGGCGCGTTTTCGACCGTTCAATCTTTGAACTTGAAGCCCAACTGGACTCCATTTGTCGCATTTCGCGGCGCAGTACTTCATCACGGGTTTTGCTATTGCCTTTCATGTTGATGCGCCTGACATAAACGCGTTTGCCCGGATCGACAAAAAAAGTCATATCCACTGTTTTTTTGGCTTCGTTGATTTCCGGCACCATGTTGACGTTAGCAAAAGCGTAGCCGTCATCCCCCAAGCGATCGGAAATTGCTTTAGAGGTTTCAGTAGCGTTTTTTCTGGAAAAAGTTTCTCCCGGACCGACCTTTACCAGCTTAATAAGCTCTGGAGGAGCCACCACCAGATTACCGGCTAATTTAACTTTTTCCAGCTTATAAATATCACCTTCTTTAACATTGATGGTGACATAAATGTCTTTTTTATCCGGGGTAATCGCCACCTGCGTGGACTCGATGTTAAAGTTGATATAGCCGCGATCCAGGTAATAGGAGCGTAAAGTCTCCAAGTCTGCCTGCAACTTTTGTTTGGAGTATTGATCGTCCTTGGTATAGAACGATAATAAATTAGAAGTATTCAATTCAAGGTTGCGCAACAGCGTTTTATCATCAAAAACATTATTGCCGACAACATTGATCTGCTTGATCTTTGCTACCCTGCCCTCGGAAATCTTGATATGAATACCAACCCGGTTGCGGGTAAGGTTGGACACATCCGTAGTGATTTTCAAGCCGTATTTACCGTGACTGAAATATTGGCGGCTCAATTCCTGCTCGACTTTATCCAACACCTGCTGGTCGAATACCTTGCCTTCCGCCAAACCAATTTTCTTCAAGGCTTTGGTCAAGTCGTCTTTACTCAGGTCTTTATTGCCTTCAAAAATGATTTTTGCGATGGAGGGTCTCTCTACCACATTAACGATCAGCGTTGAGCCTTCTCTTTCCAGAGAAATATCCTTAAAAAAACCGGTTTTGAATAATGCTTTGATTGCCGGAGCCACATTATCCAATGAAAACTTTTCGCCCACATTAACGGGGAGATAGTTATAGACGGTACCAACAGAGATGCGCTGCAGGCCCTTGACTTTAATATCCTCTACAACAAACTCTTCATCACCTTTAACCGCCTGGGAAACAAGTAGAAATAACAATAGCAAGCGAGAAAGAGTATTTAATTTCATGTAGAAGTCTAAAAATAAAACGGCATTGCCCAATGTTAAAGATCTGGCGGATTATATCACAGTAAATATTTAAACGAGCTTAAGCCCTGTGAATAGGAAAACTAAGCACATCCTCAATAGATTCACTGCCTGACAACAGCATCAATAACCGATCCAGGCCTATAGCCACGCCCGAGCATTCCGGCAATCCCGATTCCAGAGCCGAAACAAGGCGCTTATCTTTAACGGAAACAGCTAATTTTTGTTGTTGCCTGATAACCAGCTCCTTGTTAAAGCGCTTGCTCTGTTCATCGGCATCAACCAGCTCATAGTAACCATTACCCAGTTCAATGCCATTGATAAATAATTCAACTCGATCAGTAATCAGCGAACACTGTTCATTGATTCTTGCTAATGACGACTGACAAGCGGGATAACCGTAAACCATACATAACGCATTGTCGCCCAAATGCGGCTGGACTTTATGACTGAAGATAAAATCAAGCCATACCGCATGGTCGTGTCCGCAAATAGCCACTGCCTCAGATAGTTGGAATTCTCTGGCAAAAGCACAGTAATCCTGATACGAAAATACCAACGGATCCAAGCCGGTAAACGAACCAAATATCTCCTGATAACTGACTCTTTGTGTTTCTTGTAAAGGCTGACCACTAAACAGCCCAGCGATCAGCTCGGCGATTTCATCCATTAATTGAGGCAATGTAAATCCGACCCGATACCATTCAAGCATCGTAAATTCAGGATTATGGAACCGCCCCGACTCGCCGTTCCTGAATGCTTTACCTATCTGGTAAATAGAACCGCTGCCGGCTGCAAGTAGCCGTTTCATTGCAAACTCAGGCGATGTTTGCAAAAACAGTGTTTGCCGCAATGGCGACAAACAATACTCAGTTGTAAAAAACGCCAACTGCGGATCCGTTCCGATGCTGTGGCTGAGCAGCGGCGTCTCCACCTCCAGCACCGATCTTTCAGCGAAAAACTGCCGTATCTCGGACAGCATCTGCGCTCTTAAACGCATCAGCTCTATGGCGCATGTCGGCCGCCAGTCAAGCAACACTATTCTTTTACGCGGGAAACGTATTCGCCGGTACGGGTATCGACCTTAATCACTTCACCGATTTGCACAAACAAAGGCACCCTGACTACCGCGCCAGTTTCCAAGGTCGCAGGTTTACCGCCGCCGCCCGAAGTATCGCCACGCACACCGGGATCAGTTTCAGTAATTGCCAAATCGACAAAATTGGGCGGCGAGATCGCAAGAGGCGCATCATTCCACAAGGTTACCGTACAGGTATCCTGATCTTTAAGCCATTTACCGGCCTCACCCACAATCTTTTCATCAGTCTGATACTGCTCAAAAGTGTCCGGCACCATAAAATGCCTGAATTGACCGTCGTTATAGAGATATTGCATCTCGACATCGACAACATCGGCGCCTTCAAGCGACTCGCCCGACTTAAAGGTTCTTTCAATCACCCGGCCAGTTTTCAAGTTCCTGATTTTTACCCGGTTAAAGGCTTGACCTTTTCCCGGTTTTACGAATTCATTTTCAATAATTGCACAGGGATCGTTATCCAACATAACTTTTAACCCGGCTTTAAACTCATTAGTACTATAACTGGCCATTTTATCCTCAAAGATGACAAACAATGTAAAACTTAACCATTATAATAGAGGCAACAACCGATAGAAACTTTAAATAACCTCCCATGCCCGAGCCACAGTCCGAAATCCAGCACTTTACTAAAAACTGGCAACAACAACTTGCCGAAGCTTTTAATAATATTGAAGACCTTTGCCGTTACCTGCACTTATCGCCGGATGACTTACCGGTTTCAGATATTGCTGCAGAAAATTTCCCTTTACGCGTTCCGTTAAGTTTTGCTGCCTGCATGGAAAAAGGCAATCCGCATGACCCTTTATTACGCCAGGTATTGCCTATTAAGGAGGAACTGTTCGCCTATCCGGGTTTTAGCAATGACCCTGTCGGCGATCTCGCGGCAGCCACCCAGGTCGGTGTTTTACACAAATATCATGGCCGGGTTTTGTTTATCAACACCGGCAGTTGCGCTATCAATTGCCGGTATTGTTTCCGTCGTAATTTTCCGTACGCTGATTTACAACTTAGCAAACAAAAAGAAGATGCCGCCATTCAAGCCATACAGGACGATCCGAGTATCTCGGAAGTTATTTTAAGCGGCGGCGACCCTTTACTGCTAAGCGATTCGAGACTCACTCGGCTTATTCGGCAACTGGACGGCATCAAGCACCTGAAACGCATCCGAATACACAGCCGGCTGCCTATCGTTCTGCCCGCCCGGATAACCGATGAATTCATTAACACACTGACCCAAAGCCCCAAACAAATAATCATCATCGTGCATTGCAACCATGCCAATGAGATCAGTGACCGGGTTATTGCCGCCTGCGCCTCACTGAAAAACTCAGGCATCACCTTATTTAATCAATCCGTGCTGTTAAGAGGCGTCAATGACAATGCGGAAGTTCTAGGTGAGCTGAGCGAACAATTGTTCAGCCACGGCATTACCCCCTATTATTTGCATTTATTGGACAAAGCGACTGGAACGGGGCATTTTGAAGTTTCTGAAGCCGAAGCTCTGGCGCTTATGCACCAAGTTCAAGCCGCCCTGCCCGGCTATCTGGTTCCGAAACTGGTCAAAGAACAAGCGGGAGCCACTTCAAAACAGACGATTTTATAGCCTAGTCTTCCGGTTAGTGATGCCATGCGGTACATGCGCAGCGGCGACGTGCCGGGCGGCAGACTCGCAATGACCTTTTTGATCATCAAAGAAAATATCCGCACCGAATGCCTTCAAAAAAGCGCCCTTGTCTATGCCTCCCAAAAACAGCGCTTCATCGATACGAATGCCCCAATCTCTTAGCGTCCTGACGACCCGTTCATGAGCCGGAGCCGCTCGAGCGGTCACTAATGCGGTTCTTATCGGGGACGATTGAGGATCAAACTGCGTTTGAATATGATGCAAGGCGCTTAAAAAGTCTTTAAAGGGTCCTCCCGGCAAAGGTTTTTTGGCTTCGTTACGCTCATTTTCGGTAAACACATCCAGGCCTCGCTGCTGATAAATCCGCTCAGACTCATCGGAAAACAATACCGAATCACCATCAAAAGCGATGCGCAGCTGATCGGAATGATGCGTCGTGGAAGGTCCGCAAAGAATGGTCGCTGCCGCAAAACCCGCACCCAGCGCCTTGGCGACATCATCGGCATTGGTCGATAAAAACAGATGCGCACCGAATGCAGGAATGTATCCATACGGAGATGCGCCGCTGGTAAATGCCGCGCGGATAATATTCAGCTGATAATGAGCAATGGAATTGAAAATCCTTAACCCCGTATCCGCACTATTTTGTGATAACAGAATAATTTCAACCAGAGGATCATCGGGGCAGCTGTCATTTAAGCTCAAAAACTTTTTAACCAGGGCAAAGCCGTAACCCGGTTCCAAAGTTTCATCTTCATGTTCTATTTGATAACGGCAAAAGGCTTCCCGACCTTGCGTTTCAAATATCGCATGCGATTCATCCAGATTGAATAACGCTCTGGATGACACCGCTACAACAAGTTTTTTCTCTCTCACAGCCGGCATTAGCTCTAGTTATCACTTACCCAAACCGAATCCAAATTCAGTGTCTTTTTTATCCTATCCGTATTGGAAAACGCGTCCGCTTTGCTTTTAAAGCCCCCGACTCGCAACCGGTACATCGTTGTATTCTTTTCATGGACCGGGATTACTTCGGCAAAAACACCCAGTCGTGCAAATTCAGCCGCTTTGCTTTTGGCAAACCATTCCTGTTTAAATGCCACCAGATTTACCCCCCACTTTGCAGCAGCAGTTGTTTGCTTGCTTGGCTTTACAGGTTCCTCTTTAACAACAGCTTTCGGCGGTGTTATTGGTGTGGCCGGTACCGCTTCGGGCTGAGCTTTGACTTTGGTAAGCGCGGTTTCAGGCACAGCCTCTACTTTAGCAGGCGCAACTTCATGCTTGGCTCTTTCTTTGGTCGGTGCAATCTCATGCGCAGCTTCCTCCTTGGTTGATACGTGTTCGTGCGCCGCTTCCTCTTTGGTCGGCTTAGTAGGCGTCTGTTCCGGCGCTGTTCCGGTTTTGACCGGTGCAATCTTTCCTTCTTTAGCCGGTGCGGGCTCATGCACCGCTTCAGCCTTGTGAGGTTCGGCAACCAATGACTCCAAAGGCATCTTTCCTTCCGCCCCCATTTTGACCTGTAGCATGTCAAGCGCCTTGCTTACCATGCCCTGTTTAGCCACAATATCGGACACATTGTTGTTTAATAAATCAACAGGAATCTGGGGATTTCCTTTGAGTTCCGTTATAAAACCATAGACCTGATGATTCAACTGCACAACAGAACTCATTACTGCGTTAATTTCTTCATTAGGATTATTTTCAGCAGTCTTTGCCAGGTTTGCCTCAAGCGTTGAAACCTGTTCAGTTAATTTTGAAACTTCAGCTTTTGCGCCGTAAGTCATTACACCCAATCCAGCTGCCGCACTTAACGCAACAGCGCCAAATCCCAGCGCCGCATAACTGAAAAGCTTTGCTTTTTTTACTTTATTTTCAGCGTCTTCCAGCTTCTTTTTAACATCTTCCTGTTCAAACTCAAATGGACTCAATTTTACATTTTCAGGATCTTCTATAGCGGCATCGGCAGCTTGTTTCGGTTGAGATTCGGCTATTATTGCTTCGTCAGCTCCCGCGTTAAGAGCCTGCACAGCTTCATCTTCGTTCAAGAAATCGGTGTCACCAAAGGCATCGGCTAAATCATCTTCTTTGATTCCTGAGCTCCCCCCCATGTCGGATATTTCCATGTCGGCGGTAATATCAAAATCAGGTAAAAGAAAATCATCTTCATCTTGAATTGATTGTTCAGTTTCCGCTAACTGATCTGCCTCTGTCTCATTGGAAAAATCATCACTCACCTCATCCAATTGAAAAAAGTCATCAATTTCGCTCAAATCCGCATCATCGCCAAATGCATCTTTCTTCCCGGCCGTTTGCTCTAACACATCCTCTGCATCAAAACCGGAATCCATGAGTAAACTGTCAAGGCCACTTTCATCATTCAGCAAGTCATTAAATGATTCTTCAACGGCTACCTGCTGCTCTTGATTGGATGAGATTAAATCCGCTTCAATCGGAACCGATGCTGCAGCCCCATCATCCTGAATCATATCCGATATATCAAAATCATCGCCAAAGCCGGAGAATTCATCGACTTCATCCAACGCCTCATCGGAGGGTTGCTCAACTACTATTTGCGACTCTTGATTGGACCCGATTAAATCCGTTTCAGCCTGAACCGGTACGTCAGCCTCATCATCCTGAATCATATCCAATTCGTCAAAATCAGCACTAAAACCGGAGAAATCATCAATTTCATCCGACAGCCCAACGGCATCTTCATCATCGGAGGATTGTTCATCTACTGTCTGCGGCTGTTGATTGGCCCCGATTAAATCCGTTTCAGTCTGAACCGGCACATCGGCCTCATCATCCTGAATCATATCCGATTCATCAAAATCATCGCTAAGACTAAAAAAATCATCAATTTCATCCGACAGGCCGACATCATCGACATGCGCAGATAAACTTTCTATAACTTGTTCAGGCTCATCAATTTCTACTACAGGAAGGATATCCGGTTCAGTGAAATCACTAAAGTCTGAAAAAACATCGAGTTCCTTATCCGTACCGACATCATCTTCCACATCTGATTCTTCAATTTCCCCCAAAGCCGGAGCCGACGCTTCAACCTCATGAATCACATCCGATTCGTCAATATCATCAGCAAGCGCGGATAAACTCCCCGCAGCCAATTCAGCCTCAGCAACGTCTTCCGTTGCGGCCATTCGCGGCGAGTCCTGTCGAACCATGTCCGGTTCATTAAAATCACTAAAATCGGAAAAATCGGAAAAGTCGTCCAACTCTTCAACTGCACTAATATCATCATGCCCGGTTGCTTGCATTGGCGCATCATCCGCATCCAATCCCGCATTCATCAGCAACCTATCAAGCGCATCTTCGTCATCTTGACGCTCACTTGACGGAACAAGAGATGAATCATCTACCGTTTGCTCTAACTCCACAACCGCCTGCGTTTTTTTCGGCTCGTTGAAATCATCGCCAAAGTCGTCAAAACCCAGCAAGTCATCCAACTCATCATGCAGACTTACATCCTCTTTCGCCTCTGATTGCATTAACGCATCATCTGAATCAAAACCGGCATTCATTAACAATCTATCAAGAGTATCGTCATCATCCTGAAACTCATTTATCGGGAGAAGAGAAGATTCCGCTTCATCGAGCATGGCATCCAAATCATCATCGAGATTATCGTGTTTTTCTTTTAATTTTTTATCTATTGAATCAGACATATTCAGGCTCAGTAATGAGTTGTAAGATAACCACAAAGTTTAAATGTAGCATTCAGTATTTATAGGCAGAAAAACAATTTTAATCATTTTAATCCCAAATAAACTTAATGTTCATCAAGTTTCACCCATTTGATGCTAAACTTCCAAAAAAAACTTTTAAGAAACAAAATGCAACTAGCCATCACTGCCTTAGGCAACCATCAGATTAAATTTATTGCCGAAATATTACCCGCCGTGCGCGACTGTAAATGTAATATTTTGGAAATACGCTCATCCCGTCTTGCTCAATCCACTGCGGCATACCTGCTTATTCAGGGAAATTGGAATCAAATTGCTAAATTTGAAAGCACTCTGGATATTATCCAGAGACGACTGGACATCAAAATTCATACCTTGCGGCCCGATCAAAAAGACAAGATCAAAGAGTGCGTTCCCTACTCATTGGAAACAATATCCCTGGACCGCGATAACGTCACAGAATCGATAACTTCATTTCTGTTTGACCGGGAAATAGATATTGAGGAAATAACCGGCAGCTGCTATCAGGCACCCTATATCCAAACCTCAGTGTTTTCAACCAAGTTTGTGATTTTGATCCCACCGCAACTTCACCTGTTATCGCTACGCGAAGAGTTTCTGGATTTCTGCGACCAGCTAAATATAGATGCCATTCTTGAACCCATAAAACGATAGACTTAATAATGATAACTCTCGGCAACGCTGTCCCCGATTTTGAGGCTTCATCTACCGGCGATAAAACGGTAAACCTAAGCGACTACCAAGGTAAATACCTTATTATTTATTTTTACCCTAAAGACAATACGCCCGGTTGTACTCAGGAAGGCCAAAGTTTTCGCGGTAACATTGAAAAATTCACCGCACTCAACGCCGTCATAGTAGGCGTATCCCGTGATACCGTCCGCGTTCACGAAGGCTTTAAATGCAAACAGGAATTCCCTTTTGACCTGCTTTCAGACGCGGATGAAAAACTGTGTCAGCTGTTTGACGTGATCAAAATGAAAAACATGTACGGCAAGCAGGTTCGAGGCATCGAACGCAGCACCTTTCTGATCAATCCCCAGGGCGTACTTGTCCATGAATGGCGCAAAGTAAAAGTCAAAAGCCATTGTGAAGAAGTGCTGCAAGCCTTACACGAACTCACCGGCAACTAACCATGAACATTCAATCATCGCCGGGTAAAAAACTGTTTGTCCTGGACACCAACGTGCTGATGCACGATCCGGCATCCATCTTCCGTTTTAAGGAACATGACCTTTTTATCCCCATGATTGTTCTGGAAGAACTCGATCATGCGAAAAAAGGCCTAACCGAACTGGCGCGCAATGTAAGACAGGTCAGTCGGTTTCTGGATGAATTAATCTGCGACGCCAACCAGCAAACCATCAACGACGGCCTACCGTTGTCGAGCATAAAACATGGACCGAAAGCCGAAACAACTGACGGCGGACGCTTATATTTCCAGACCAGCGCCATGACCGCACTGTTGCCGGAAAGCATGCCCGGCACCCTTGCCGACAACTCCATACTCAGAATCGTCCTGGCGCTCACTAAGGAACTACCTGACACCACCGTTATTCTGGTATCAAAAGACATCAACATGCGCATCAAGGCAGCGACATTGGAGTTGCTTGCGGAAGACTACCATAACGACCAGACCCTGGATGACATTGATTTGTTATACAGCGGTGCAATGGTGCTGGAAAAGGATTTCTGGACGGTACACGGCACCAAAATGGAATCCTGGCAGGAAAAAAACCGCACTTTTTACAAACTGGAAGACCCCATAGTAACCGAATGGTATCCCAACCAATATTTGTACATAGAAGACGAAACCAATTTTGAAGCCATCGTCAGATCTTGCGACGGACAAATTGCAGTATTGGAACTGGCCAAGGATTATCGCGCAAAACACAACAATGTCTGGGGCATAACGGCGAAAAACCGGGAGCAAAACTTTGCCCTCAATGTTTTGTTGGATCCCAACATTGATTTTGTCACCTTACTGGGTACGGCGGGCACCGGAAAAACCCTGTTGGCGCTGGCTGCAGGACTTACCTTGACCCTGGAGAACAAAGCTTACCAGGAAATCATCATGACCCGCGAAACCGTCCCGGTCGGTGAAGACATCGGCTTTTTGCCCGGTACGGAAGAAGAAAAAATGGCGCCGTGGATGGGCGCATTAATCGATAACCTTGAACTGCTGGGCAGTAATGCGGAGCACGGCGAATGGGAGCAAAGCGCAACCAGCAACATCATTATGAACCGGGTGAAAATCAGGTCGCTTAACTTCATGCGCGGACGGACATTCCTCAATCGCTACCTGATCATTGATGAGGCTCAAAACCTGACCTCGAAACAAATGAAAACATTGATAACACGGGCAGGTCCCGGAACAAAAATCATCTGTATCGGCAACCTGTCGCAGATAGACACGCCTTATTTAACGGCGACAACCTCGGGATTGACTTATGTTGTAGACCGTTTTAAAACCTGGCCGCATGGAGCTCATATTACCTTGCGGCGCGGGGAACGCTCACGCTTAGCCGATTACGCTTCAGATATTTTGTAGATATTCGCTTAAGCGACATTAACCGAATTAATCATTAATGTGTTAAGTAAGCCGTATAAAAACATCACGAAGAACACGAAGAATGAAACATAAAACTTCGTGTCCTTCGTGGTAAAAACGCCTTAGCTATTACATAACATCAGCTAATAATTTGCATCCAGACTGTTATCGCCAATCCGTGGCCAAGCGGTCAGCACCGCCTTAACAACGGTCGCTAGTGGAATCGCCAAAAACACCCCCCAAAAGCCCCACAAACCGCCAAAAAGCAAAATGGCGACAATAATTGCGACGGCATGCAGATTAACCGCTTCGGAAAACAGTACCGGCACCAACACAACGCCGTCGAGCGCCTGGATAATTGAGTAGGCAATAACAACGTACATAAACTCATCACCGCCTAATCCCCACTGAAAATAAGCGACACCTAAAACCGGGAAGGTAACCAGGGTTGCACCGACATAGGGAATAATGACCTGCAAGCCCATCAAAACAGCCAGCAACATAGCGTAATTCAGCCCCATCGTCGCGTAAGTCACATAACTGACCGCCCAGAGAATAAAAACCTCGCCGAACTTGCCGCGCACATAATTACCGATCTGAGTATCGACTTCTTCCCAAACACGTACAGTTAAATTCCTGTCTCTGGGCATAAACTGCAAAAACCAGGCTATTAACATCTGTTTGTCTTTTAAAAAGAAAAAGACCATCATCGGCACTAGAAACAAGTAAATCATTACGCTGACCAATCCCACAACAGATGCCGCCGAGAGCGACAGCACATTTTGCCCGTAAGTTAACAATTCCCTCTGCACGGCAAACATTATCTGTTGGATTTTGCTTTCCGAAACCAATTTCGGGTACATTTCAGGCAAGCGCAAGATCCCGGTTTGCGCCCTGTTCAGTATCTCAGGAATCTGTTGAACCAGTTCCACCGCCTGTTGTGAAACCATCGGTATCAAATAAAACAATAAAAAACCCAAACAAGCCATAAACACTGAAAACACCAGATAGACGGCAGGCAGGCGATGCATGTTCATGCTTTCAGCTTTGCTCACCAGACCTTCCAGTAGGTACGCAAGCACGATTGATACGAAAACCGGCATTAACAGGTCGGACAATGAATAAATCAGCACAAAACTGGCAATCAGAATGATTGCCAGTGCAACAGCTTGGGGATTGGGTAAAAAACGCTTAAAAGAGCCTCTAAGCAGACTTAGACTTGTGGATGAATCTTGAATCGTCATTGATAACCAGATGATTTATTTTTATTTGTGCCATTTTACATCCAATAAAGCTCTCGACAGAGAACTATAAAATCAACGGCAGGTTGTTGTATCAAGTTAGCCGATGTTCGACTCTGTATATCCGAATCTTTTATTCACCACGGAAAACATAAACTTCGTGCCCTTCGTGTCTTCGTGTCTTCGTGTCTTCGTGGTGCATTAATTAATCTAGCAATTCGAAAGACATCCGGTTAAAGCTATTTTTTTGCCGCGTAATTCAGGCAACTGAACAGGAAAAACTGCGCACCGAAAATGAGATTAGCCATCAACAGATGAATCGGCTGGGCAACTGGCGGCATACCCAATCTATCAAGGCTAATGCCTGCAAGAATGGCCGTGACCACCAGCGCGGCCAGGGATAAACCGATACGCCGCAACAGGCTTTTTTTATCGACAGACCGGACAATTTTCCAGGCCAACCAAAGATTGGTAAATAAAATAATCGAGGAAAAGGATCTGTGTATGTAAAAAATGACCGGAAAGTCGTCACGCCAGTATTGGCGCTCAATATAAGTATGATTATGAGCAATGAAATCGACGGCTTCCCTGACCTGAGTCCCCATAGCCACTTGCAACAGCGTCATAATCATTGCCGCGATTAACACGGTTTTGAATTTGTCCGGCAGCGCCCGAATATCAAT
Organism: Methylobacter tundripaludum SV96; assembly: GCF_000190755.2. Taxonomy (GTDB): domain Bacteria; phylum Pseudomonadota; class Gammaproteobacteria; order Methylococcales; family Methylomonadaceae; genus Methylobacter_A; species Methylobacter_A tundripaludum. The sequence continues at coordinate 193,061 of NZ_JH109154.1, forward strand.
CCGGGCGATGACATCTCGTTGCGAACGAGCAATCGTATAAATAAGCAATGCGACTATGAACAAAGCCAACAACATGTGCAAAGTGATCATCAAGGGCTTGAGATTACTTGCCACAACGGTAGAACCCAGCCACCCTTGAAAACCGACCAGGAAAAACACGCTGACCGCCAAATAAAAAATGGTTTTGTCAGATTTAAGATAAATACGTGATGACCAAGCCGTCAGTAAAATCAAAAAGCCAATCGTCACACCAACCAGTCGATTGGTGTACTCGGTCCAGGTTTTTACCGGGTTAAACTGGGTATTTTCATAACCGCGTTGTGCATAAATCTCATGATAATTAGCGGGTAACTGGGATTCATCCGTTGGCGGCACCCACTGTCCAAAGCAAGTCGGCCAGTCGGGACAGCCCATGCCTGAACCGGAAGCCCTTACGATTCCCCCGACAAGGATGACAAAATAAACGGCGAAAATTGTAATTGTGCCTAATCGGCGAAAATGTGCGGCGGCTTCAGTATTAATCATAGTATTAAACGTTTTTAGGAGAGCATGCTTCGGGCAATTTCAATTTCATCTGAAATACCCTCAATTTCCAGTATTTCAGTGTTAGCGGGAAATCCGAGCTTGGTAAATGAAGGGACGGCAGAACAATCAACCCGGCATGCAGGATGATCGGTTCCCGCTATGCTTTGCAAAAATGCAACTTGTACCACATCGACATAATCTGCCTTAGGTCCTGAGTCATATCGGAAATTAACATATTCGGACGCTACGGGCTTTAAATTTGCCGGAAAGTCCCAAGCATCCATAATCAATTTCCCTACGGCGGGATGCGCTTTTTCCAGCAGCTTTTCCATTCTTGTCGGGCTATCCCTAAACTCCGGAATATTCTCAACCAGCATTAATATAGGCAGTTTACCTATTTGATGAATAAGGCCTGCCAGCATGGCCTCGTCGGAATTAAGATGGGGAACAAACGCACAAAGAGCCCGACTGATGGCTGAAACATTAACGCTTTGTTCCCAGGTTCTCCTGAACAAACTTTCCAACAGTTTTGATGAGGGGCGAAACATCTGTTTCATTACCAGACTGGTAACCAAACTACGAATCGTATTGTTACCCAACCTTGAAACGGCCATTTGTATGTTATTGATTTCAGATGCGCCACGGTACACAGGGCTATTCGCTACACGAATAATTTGCGTCGATAGCGCGGCATCGGTCACTATCATATCAGCCAACTCCTTCGCCGATATGTCGCCATCAGTAACGGCATTCTTAACCTTTAAGGCAATATCGGGTAGTGTAGGCAAAACAAGACGATTCGCATCAAGTTCTAATTGAACATGATCAAGAAAGTCCTGAACGGAAGTAAATTGCATTATTGCTGCATCCCTCGATAAATAATACGCACTAAAATCACATGGTTAATAATGTAAGTTTATCTTGGTTATGATTTTTGAGCCTAAGATTATAAGCGTTTGTGTCGGAAATTTGCAGGATGACAAGCATTTTGCAAGTATTTTGTCCATTTTGCGCATACAGCACCTTACCCACACTTTGTTCCGTGCCGGCGCTGTCATCAATGATTGTTGAATTAGGCTCGGGAGTTGCCAAGGCGTCGCATTCAGCGAGAAACATTTCCCTTTTTGCCTTGCCAAGATAATGAGTCCTGGCAACAATTTCCTGACCGGTATAACAGCCCTTGTTGAAACTAATGCCACCCAACTTATCCAGATTAAGCATTTGCGGAATAAACTCTTCCGATGTTTCTGCAGTAAGCCAGGGAATCCCCGAAATTATATCGAGATAGCGCCATTGTGCTGAATCTTCCGGCTGGAAGCCTAGCTTAACCTGTTTTTCCCAGAGCCCCTGAGCATTATCAGCCCCCGCAATAATCAAATTGCGGTTCTGAAGATTAACAACGATATTTTCCTGGCTGCTTGTTGCAAAGCGCTGTTCCGGTACTTCGCCGGGTTGCGATGCCTCATCGTACAAGCCGATTAGACATAACGCATCCGAGCTGTCGGTTAAGGTTACCTTTGATCGCAACACGTACATCTGTAGTCTTTTCTTGACTGATGCCAGTAACTCTTGGGGCAGAATCATCAAAAAATCATCGGCATTTTTAACCAGTAAGAAAGTGGTAATCGCCCGACCCTTAGGATTGCATAATGCCCCCAGACTGCTTTTAGCATCGGTTATATCGTTAATATTGCAGGTGATTTGTCCCTGTAAAAATTTTGCCGCATCGCTTCCTGCAATCGTCAAAACACCCAGATGTGCAATGGGGTAAATGCGCTTATTGCCTTCACGCTCAGGCGATGGAAAAACGATGTCGGTATCGTTGTCAAATAGTGCGTTTTCAGAAAGCAGGAAGTTTTTCCAATTAGGGTTCATCAATAAACAAATAATGGATTTTTAAAGTATCCCGATTATATCGCTGTTTGAACAAAGACAAAAAACCTATGTGATGATTTGTATTGCATTGAAATACACGTATTATCAACGGGGAAAAATAAGGAGCGCCCAACTTGCCCAAAAAACACGAACCCTCGTTGTCGGTGGAGCTTAAACCATCCAAACGATTAAAGCAGTTGCTGGTTATTATGCATGTGCTGGCATTGGCGGCAAGCATCGCCAATGCGTTACCGATTGCCATTAAATTAGCATTGTTGACCGGGATTTTCATACATCTTCTGTTTATGATTAAGCGCTTAAAAAGCGAACGACATGAAATCAAACAGTCCGAAGCATTAGGCTGGGAAATATCCAGCGGCAATGACTTTAAATCGGTGCAAATCCTGAATTCAACGGTCATCACTATATTCGCGATATTTCTGCATTTTACCGACAATGCACGTAAGCAATCCGTGCTTATAGTAAACGATGCCTTAAGTGAGGACGATTATCGGCGTCTTATCGTTAGACTGAAAACGACTAATAAAAAATAAGCGCAAACCCTGCTAAATTTTTCGGAAGATTGGAATTGATTTTTCAGAAGAACGCCGCGTCCTAAGCCCCCAAGCCAAGAGATATTCAATCCTGCGATTTCCATTACTCAACCGTTTAAAAAGTATTTCAAATAACTTTTTGTAAAACGAATAGCCTTTATTGGGATGGGCGTCCAGATACTCGCCAAGTCTTTCCCCATTGATTTCCAGTAAACAGCCATCGGTAACGGCTATAACGGAAGCGGTTCGTACCGACGACTCATGCAGACAAGTATCGCCAAAAAGGTCTCCCTTTCCCAAGTCGCCGACACCCGTTTTTATGTTTCGGCGTTCTTCCAGCTCCACATGCACAGATACCCGTAATTGACCGTTTTCAATGAAGAACAGCGACTTGGCCACATCGCCTTCCTTAACGATGGTTTCATCAGCATGAAAATGCCAACGTTTCCAAGCGACCCCTTGAATAAACTTTGGATCATTGACTATTTCTTTAATTAAATTTTCCAAGGTCGTATGTCTCTACTACAAGCAATTATTTAACAAACCGGTCAATTTCGCATCCATCACTCACACTCCAAACCATCAACCCGCTGAAAGCCTCTGGGCAATGCCAAGCCTCGTTTGGCGCGACCGGCGGAATAATGTTCAACATCCGCGCCTTTCAGTGTCAACTGCCGTTTACCGGCAATGATTTTCAACTGGCCGTTTTCAGGCAGCGCCACCGCCGCAATCACATAATCTTTTCCAGCGGTCAGATCGGCGGTCGGGATTTGAATCAGCTTGTTGCCTTTGCCTTTCGCCAAAGCGGGCAGCTCCGCTACAGGAAAAATCAGCAAGCGGCCTTGCAAAGTCACCACCGCAAGCGAATCAGCTTCACTACGTATCGGCGTGGGCTTTAATACTTTGGCGCCATCCGGCAGTGTGATCAGCAGCTTACCGGCCTTGTTTTTACTCAATAATTCTTTAAGCTGAACCCGGAATCCATAACCGAAATGGCTGGCAAGCACATACCAGTCGTCCGGTTGCCCCGCCAGAAGATGCAAGAACAACGAACCCGGCGGCGGATTAAGTCGCCCGGTCAACGGCTCTCCCTGAGTCCTGGCCGACGGCAGATCGTGTGTAGCGGTGCTGTAAGCGCGGCCGGTGGAATCGAGGATATAAACCGGCTGCGTGGTCCGGCATTTGACCGCATCCAGGAAGCCGTCGCCGGAACGATAATTTAGACTGGCAACATCAATATCATGGCCCTTTGCCGCCCTGATCCAGCCTTTTTCCGACAAAATAACGGTTAATGGTTCGTTGGTTATTAACGCCGTTGTTTCCAGCGCCTGCGCCGCATCCCTGGCAACAATCGGCGAGCGGCGGTCATCGCCGTATTTCTCCGCATCGCGTTCGAGCTCTTTTCGGATCAAGCGGTTTAGCAAGCGCGGCGAACCCAGCGTTTTTTCCAGCGCGGCGCGTTCCAGTTCCAATTCGTCCTGCTCGCCGCGAATCTTCATCTCTTCGAGCTTGGCCAGATGCCGTAACTTTAATTCCAGTATCGCTTCGGTCTGAATATCGGTGATACCGAAACGCTCCATCAGCACCGGTTTGGGATGGTCTTCACTGCGAATAATCGCGATGACTTCATCGATATTCAGATAAGCAATCAGCAAGCCATCCAAAATATGCAAACGCGCCAACACTTTGTCCAGCCGGTATTGCAAACGTTTTCGCACGGTTTCGGTACGAAACGCCAGCCATTCGACCAGGATGTCTCTCAGCCCTTTAACCTTGGGCCTTCCGTCCAAGCCGATCATATTCATGTTGACGCGATAGCTTTTTTCCAGATCGGTCGTCGCAAACAGATGCGACATCACCTCATCCGCATCGATCCGTTTTGAGCGTGGAATCACCAGCAAACGGGTCGGATTTTCATGATCCGATTCATCGCGCAAGTCTTCAATCATCGGCAGCTTTTTCGCCAGCATTTGCGCGGCTATCTGCTCCAGCAATTTAGCGCCGGAAACCTGATGCGGCAGCGCGGTGATGACGATATTGCCGTCTTCCTGCTCGTATTTGGCGCGCATTTTTATCGAGCCGCCGCCGCTGACATACATTTTTTGTATATCCTCAGCCGAGGTGATGATTTCCGCATCGGTCGGGTAATCGGGTCCCTTGATATGGGTAAACAGCATGTCCAGCGTACTGTTCGGATCATCCAATAGCTGGATGCAGGCATTGGCGACTTCCCGCAGATTATGCGGCGGTATATCGGTCGCCATGCCGACCGCAATGCCCATGGTGCCGTTCAGCAAGATATTCGGCAGTCGCGCAGGCAGTAACACCGGCTCTTTCAGCGTCGCGTCGAAATTATCCGCCCAGTCGACCGTACCCTGCCCCAACTCGCTTAACAAGGTTTGCGCATAAGCGGTCAGGCGCGATTCGGTGTAACGCATTGCGGCAAAGGATTTGGGATCGTCCGGCGACCCCCAGTTGCCCTGCCCGTCAACCAACGGATAGCGGTAGGAAAAATCCTGCGCCATCAACACCATCGCTTCATAGCAGGCGGAATCGCCGTGCGGATGATATTTACCCAACACGTCGCCGACGGTTCTGGCCGATTTTTTAAACTTGGCCGTCGCCGTCAAACCCAGCTCGGACATCGCGTAAACAATACGCCGTTGCACCGGTTTTAAGCCATCGGCGATATTCGGCAAAGCCCGGTCCAAAATCACATACATGGAATAATCCAAATAGGCTTTTTCGGCAAAATCCTTTAACGGCAGTTGTTCAAAATTTCCCTGCATAATCATAAATTACAGCTCATCCTTTAATAACTCCACATGCATGGCACGATTTTTCTCCAGGCTTTCCTGGCGTATTTTTTTGCGCATTTCTGCCGCTTGGTAAAGTCTTATTTCCACATCGTTATCCAGTTGTAATCTCGGTACTTCCACAGTTTGTCCGTGTTCATCCATCGCCACCATCGTAAAATAGCAGGACGTCGTATGCCTTTTTTGGTCGGTTCTTAAATCCTCGGCAAAAACCTTGACCCCGATTTCCATCGATGAATGGCCGACATAATTGACATGCGCATAAAAGGTAACCAGCTCGCCGACGTTGACCTGTTGCTTAAAGAACACCTGATCGAGCGCCGCTGTCACCACGTATTTTTTACAATATTTTGCCGCGCAGGCATAAGCCACCTGATCCAGCAATTTCAATAAAGAACCGCCGTGAACGTTGCCGGAAAAATTGGCCATATCCGGCGTCATCAATACCGTCATCGTTAGCGATTTTTCTTGTTTGGTCATTAAACTCTCAGTTCGTAGGATGGGTACGGCTACAAGGATGCAGGAGGTAGCGCAACGCATACAGTCGTACCCATTCGCTTACTCATTTTTCAATTATTTCCTGATTATTATTGTCATAACGATAATTAATAATTTCTCCATTAATTAAAAGCTTAACGGCTGTTTCAATGGCATGCAATGGCGCTATAAACCATTCTCGCGGGGTATGTCGCTTGCTTTCACTATCAAAAACATCAATATTTAAACAAGACTCAGCAAAGAATGTATGCAGCAGTAATTCCAGTTTTTGCGGGTTTAGGTTATACGTCTGAAATTCACTGAGCAATTTCACATCCGCCATCAAATAGGTAGGTTCTTGCGCCGCATTCTTGATTCGCTGTTTAACAGGTTGGCTTGAAAAGCCAACCTTATATAGACTTTCAATCTCTTTGATTTTAGTATCTTCACTTAAAGATCGTAATATATAAATGCATCCTGTTGCCTTGTCTTCAGCTGTAACCTGTTCGGATTCAGAAAAAAAATCTTCACAAGCTTTAATAACACGGCGACCATTTTCATCTTTATAAAGCTCTGTTGCCAATGAACGAAGCAGCATATTAGATTCCGTTCCATTCTCAAAAATGCACCGTAGCCTAGCGTTTACTTTTCCTCGCTTCTTTTCCCTATCACCGACCTCAGCGACATAAACCATAACGCCATTCAAAATAAAGAAATGACCAACAGCTATTTGTTGCTCTCCTGTGAACGGCCTGAGTTTATTCTCCCCTGAGACTAAATCAATATGACATTGCTTAAAAAGATGTTCATAAGCATCAAAATCTTTACAAGGTTCTCTGCGGGCAATCTGCTCCGGCATATCTAATTTTTTAGGTACATTCCTAAGCTTAAAAATATCATTGGGATCAGATTCATCCAATATACTATCACCCAGCAGCCCAAGCACATCATCTAGCAGTACATCATCAATCGTATTGATTTCCTTCGCTACCGGCATTTTCACGCCAGCAAATAAATTAAACGTATCAAATTCCATTAATGCCGCCGCTTTTACTGTGTCTTCCCGCAAACCTTTTAATCGGCTATACAGTTTTCGTTCATTCATATCCCGGCTTGCTTCCGGCTCCTTCCCATGCTCTTTTACAAAAACATTAATTTCCTCGAATGACGCAAGTAATCGATCATCAGCACTCATGACCGACGATACTTTAGGTTTTGAATCTAATAAGCCTAATGGATCACTCGCTAAAATAGACTCTAATTCATTAACAAAATCAATCACTCAGGACTTTCACTTGCTTGCTGCCGTTTTTTATTTCTGAGATAGATCAAAGCCTCCGCCATTCTTCTTTCTAATGGGTCTGCTGCGTTAATATTTGGCTCTCTACCGTGGGTTTTAACAAAACCGCCAATCTTATCCCGATAAAGAATAACCGCTTCTTCATCGGTCATTTTGATGCGCCCGGCATCGATTGTCTCTTGGATTACTTTTAATAATTTTGCGGTAACTGATTTGGACAATACTTCAAAGGCTTTTTGAAATGGATTAACTTTATCGATCAAATCAATATGCAAGTCCTCTATATTGACAAATTTCCCTGCCATCCTCACAAAGCGTTGATTACCGACTTCCTTAATCTCGCCATTTTTAATAACCGAATCAACCACCACATGCTGACGGATTTCTTCTATCTCATCAGCACTCAAATCAGGGTACTTGGTTTGGATGATTTTGGGGATCATTACTTTGTTAATTACCTCAGGATCAATAAATTCACCCGGTAATGCTTGAAGAATCTTAGGGTCTTGCAAGATAGCGGCTTTTAAGTCATTCAGGTCAGACTCAACAATATCCTTTACCCGTTTTGAACTGGGTTCTTTAAAGCCACGAATTTTGATAGTGCCTATTTCATCCTCTTCATCATCAAATCGCTTGGTTTTAAATTTGAAATTGGGTGCCAACACCTGTTCCATAAGCAATGAAACAGTGATTGCCTTGAGCATGTTATTAACCGATAGCTTTACTTGATCGTCCGCTGCATCAGGCTGTGCGATTAGATTAGTAAATTGTGCATGTGTTTTATTGTTGCTGTCACGCGTTGCACGTCCAATAATCTGAATAATCTCAGTGAGGGAACCTCGATAGCCGACAGTGAGGGCATGTTCGCAAAAAGGCCAATCAAAGCCCTCCTTTGCCATACCCAAGGCAATGATTAAATCCATACCATCGACATCGTTCATTTGGCGCAAATAGGCAACAATCTTATCCCTATCTTTTGGGTTATCGTTTACCAAATCAGCAATTTTAATGATTCTTCCATCATCATGACGTTTTACAAAAATAACGCCTGAATCCGGGTCTTGATGCGTTACAGTGCCAATACCGTCAAGAATAGTATCAACTTCATTATGTTTATCTTTGGTCGATTCCCCTGCATTGACATTAGGGATATGCAGAATGGTTTTCTTATCCGTATCAAGCACCTCCTTAATGGCACTCAAATATCGACCTTGATAAAAGTGATAACCAATCCCCAGTGTTTTTAAATGCGTATAACCATTGAGCTGCTGATAATAGTTATAGGTGACCTTGGTAAATCTCGCCTCATCTTCAGGTAATAGCACCGGGATGCTATCGCCACGAAAATAAGAACCCGTCATAGCAATAATATGTGCGGTGGTATTATTGATGATAGACCGCAGCACTTCACCCAAGCGATTATCAACATCAGCCGAGACATGATGAAACTCATCTATTGCTAACAGCGTGTTATTAAATACCGATTCATCAACTGCATCGAACGCAAAACGTAATGTTGCGTGGGTACAGATTAAAATGGTCTCATTATCGTCATTGAGGAAATTTTTAAACGCACCCACCTTGCTGGTCTCGCCGCCAGGAGTGCAAAGATTATAATCAGTATTGAAATCCCAATCGGCAAAAAATCCGTAATCAGTCAGGTTAGTACAATCAAAAGACGCGCCAATGGATCGTTCTGGAACAGCAACAATGACTTTTTTCAAACCTTGATTAAACAGTTTATCTAAACCCAGAAACATCAAGGCACGAGACTTTCCCGAAGCAGGCGGCGCTTTTAGCAATAGATATTGCGCATTCCGTTCAGCATAAGCGCAAGCTTGCATTTCGCGCATCCCCATATTATTGGTAGATGTGCTTTCACCTGTTTGCGCATAGGTAACATCGACAAGATTGGGCATTAAAGTTTATCCTTTGCCGGTGACTTCTTGTATTAGCGATATATCCTTACGCAATAATTCATTAATTAAAGATTGCATATTAACGCCTTTCATTTTTGCCTTCTCGGCAAACCAGCTTTCAACATCTTGATCTAAATAAACCGGGATATTTAATTGCGTGTCAGGGCGATAAAAACGCCCGCGTTCGGCATTGGAAAAATCATATTCGTCTTTCATAATGAACCCTCATAGTGTTTTTGTTCATGTCGTGTCGCAGGTCTTGCAGAAATAATGCGTATGGTGACTTGGTCTTGGTGATAAGTCATAAAAGTATGCACCACTAAACGTAATTGCTGTGCTTGGGTATTTCCCAAAGTAATCCATCGTTCTTCCAATTCACTATGTTCATCCGGCATAGATAATTGTAAAGGATCAAGAAATATTTCAGCCGCTTCCTCAAAACTGACGCCATGCTTTTGTAAATTGGTTTTAGCTTTAACCGGATCCCATTCAAAATGATACTGCATGGCTTATTTGCCCTCGGCTTCAATCATTTTTTCATAGAGTGCAAATAAATACTCTAAGCGTTCTTCATCGGTTTTAAACGATTGTGGGCGATAACACTGCTCTATAGCTAAATCCATCTCATGATGTGCTTGGCGTAAGCCTTCTGGCATTTTATCTGGATCATAGAGCTGCGCCATGGTCTTTTCAGGATGCAATTCACGTTCGTCAAGAACTTTGAAAACATGGCTTTCTAAAGTGTTTTTTTGTGCTTCTGTTATTTCTGGAAAGGGGAAGGTGTTGTAGCAGAGAGCAGATGAATATCTAATGTCACTTTTTAATCTACCAGATGTCGCTTTCACCCAAACACAATGAATATATGAATTTATTATTCCTAAAATATAAGGCTCTGCACCATATACAGCCTGTGCTGAGTCCAGAATAATAGTCCCTTCTTCTAAAAAGCCACAGGTAATATATTGCCTTTTTTCAGAAGCAACTCTTGGCACCAATATACATGGTTTATTTTTATGTTGTGATTGTTTGAATCTGTTTGGAAACTCTGAAAATGCAACCGTACATTTAGCTTTACTTTTATTTCTAAAGGCTGAAATTTTATCTAACCTAATTTTAATTTCTGGAATCATCAAAGCAGCATCAAGTTGTTCATCCTCAATCCACAAACACCAGCGTTCTATACCATTAATAAATTCATTTGATCCAACAAGTTTCTTTATAAATACTGAGCTTTCTGGATGCTGCATTAACAGAGCATTCTTTTCATCCTTAGAAAGAATAAGATTTCCATCATCTGTAGGGGTGCTTCCCCTTATCATTATTGGTATTTTACTGATTGGCTTACTTATTCTTGATAGGAAAATATTTTCTCCCTCTGTGAGATATGGACTAATGTTTTTTGTAGAACCACGCAAACCACCTCTCCAAATATATTTCGGAGCAATATCTCTATTCCTCAATCCAATAATCACAACGGTAACGCCAGCTTTTCCCTTGGCATTATTTGTCCATTTGAAAGATTGATGGGTGAAAAATATTTCCAATTCATGCTTAAAAACATACGGCCACAAGAGTGCAACCTGCTCTCCTTGACAAATAGAATTCGTTGATACAAATCCTAATTTGAGATTTGAATTTCTTATATAGTTAGCTCCCTTAAAAAACCAGCACGCAATATAATCCAAGTTTTTATAGCTCTTAAAGTCGCTAAAAAGATTATCCATTTCTGCTTTCTGCTTTTCATCTTGCAGACTTGAACCCAAATAAGGTGGGTTTCCCAAAATATACACTTCATACTTATTGCCTTTCAGATCAGTTTTTGGGCATACCTCTTCCCAATCTAACCGTGTGGCATTACCGCAAGTAATATTACCACTATCTTGCAATGGCAAAGTCGGGCGAGTTTCTCCAAACACTTCTTTAAAAGCAAGGTTCATTTGGTGCGCCGTTAACCACAAGGAAAGTTTTGCCGTTTCATGGGCAAAGTCATCTAACTCAATGCCGTAAAATTGATTAAGTTGCAATCCTGAAACAGCATGCCCCCAGTTTAAGGCATTAATCTGTTGTAATTGCCTAAAGATATTGATTTCCAACTTACACAACTCCTTGTAAGCGATAATCAAAAAATTACCCGATCCACAAGCGGGGTCAAAGATGCGTAGGTTATAGAGTCGCCCTAAGAGTTTGATGAGTTTTTTCTCATCATCTTCCGCTTTTTCCAATGCCTCACGCAGGTCATTAAGAAAAAGTGGCTCAATGACTTTCATGATATTAGTCACTGAGGTGTAGTGCATACCTAAACTACTGCGCTGGTCGTTATGCACCACCGCTTGAATCATCGAACCAAAAATATCCGGATTTATTTCTTTCCAGTCAAGTGTGCCGCATTCAATAATAATCTTTCTTGATTTCGCACTGAATGTTGGAATGGGGTAATCGTCTGCAAACAGTCCGCCATTAACATAAGGGAAGTCTTGCAAAAACTGCGGATAGTTCGGCCTCTCGCTCAAGTTGAGTACGGCAAACAGCTTGTGTAAATAGGTCTGCAAATCACTGCCATCATCGGCAGTATGAGAAGCTAAGGCGTTGGTGAACTGGTTGTCTTGAAAAATCCCCGTATCTTCAGCAAAGAAGCAAAACAATAATCGGGAAAGAAAGATATTGAGCGCATGTAGCTGGTCTTTTTCTTCTGTAGGGTTGTCTTCTAAAATAATGTCATACAGCCGCCCCATACGCTCTGCCGCTTTAACATCAGCAGGGTTCTCACTTTGGAATTGCGCCTTCTCTAATCCCGCCCACGGTAAAAAGAAGTCATAATGCTTTGCTAACTCCGAGATTGAAATATCCAGCGTGTCACCCGTCTTGGTATCCACTGATAACAGGGTTTGAAAATCAGTGACGACAATAAACCGAGGGTGTTGCTTAGTAATGGCGGGGGCTATGCGTAATCTATCGATGAGGTGATGTAAATCGGCATCCGTTTCCTTTTTGAAAAAAAGCTTCTTTTTCCATAGAATTTCACCCGGAATTTTAGAAATATTGTAATCGCCTTTTTGCAAGCGCGTAACAGCAGCCTTAGGTAATTCATAAGCCATTAGCAAATCATAGATAAACGTTTCTTGGTTAAGATTGGTTACCAGTGCTTTGAGATTGCTTTCTAATTTTTCAGTGTTCATAAATTGATTAATTTTTAAGGCTTATTGGTTTTTTTGGCAAAACCTTTGGGCAATACGCGATTTTTGTGTGGAACAAAAACTCGGTAAGACGCAGTCTGTAGGGCGTAATAGCGCGACGCAAGGTTATCATTCGGCGCAATACGCGATAAAGCTGCTATTGCGCCCTACGGAACTTGGTCACAACTCATCACCAGAAAGCACTTCACGCTCTGGAACCCTAGCCAACAAGCGTTGAAAAGCCGGTTTATCAGCTCGTTGCGCACGTTGCTGCAAATAATCTTCCGTTGCTATAGCCGAGACCTTTTCGGCAACCGCACTGGAGATAAACTGATTAATGGACACCCCTTCTTGCCGAGCGAGTTCTTTAATATGCCGATGAACAGAATCCGGTAAACGCAGGCTTAATGCACTCATTACAAACGCTCCAATAAAGTTTTAGGAACAATGGCTTCAACACCAAACTTATCAATACCCACAAAATCTTTTAAATTGTGGGTGACGACGGTTTTAACCTTTGCAGCCACCGCCAATTCCAGCACCAAATCATCCTTGGCATCAGGCAAGTAAGGCCTCCATAAAAAATATACTTTCTGAAATCGACTAAAAGCACAGAGATTATCCAAAACAACATCTATATCTTCATCCAGCAAATTCAACTTCGTTTGATTGCGCTTGAGGACATCTTCATATTCAAACAATAAAGGCGTCGATAATGCCAGCCGAATACGTCCCGCAGCAAGATGCTCCAATATTTTAAAGGATGCCCCGCTCGCCGAATATAGCCCGGAACACAAGATATTGGTATCCATAATAATTTCACTCATACCACATACAGTATCATATAAAATATTATTGTAGCAATCGGCTGTTTTTTGAGGTGTAAAAGGGAGTTTATCTCATGGCTGTTTAATTGAATGGTACTGTTGCTACAGGACGATTCCGTCTACGATGGCATGAATGCCGGATTCATTCATCTTGGACCGACGTAACCCAACGTCGGCACTTAGGATATGGTCAGTAATAACTTCCCGATATGGATTGAGTGAAATTTTTCCGTTCGCCCTGAGCTTGTCGAAGGGTGAGCGGGAAAATTTCGGCCTACCGCGTCAAGCCGATCATCCTTCGACAAGCTCAGCACGAACGGCTCGACGATCGAAAATAGTGGTTTCGGGAAGTTATTTTCAACCAAATCCTTAGGCTAAATCGCCCCCCTCATAGATGCCGTTATTCGTGATTTTATGCCTTAAGTTAATGCGTAAGGGTAGAACGGATTACTGATGATTGTTTCTCGTTGACATGATTCTGAAGCCTCACAACGCTTTTAAGTTGTTGTTTTAAAGCCTCAATGCCGTGTTAATAAAGTTGCAGGAAATTCACGAGGGGACTAGCATAACAATAGCCAGCTTCAAATATGTGGTGGTATTTCATTTTTCTTTCAATCAGTTATCGGGAGATTATCATGTCAAACCAAGACGACCAAAACAACCAACCCCAGTCTTCAACGGATTCAGATGATCCTGTAGAAAATATTGCAGGGAACGTTAAGACGCTTTTAATATCCATCGGCGGCGTAGTGCTGATTTTATCCATTCTTGTATTACTACCGATGTTACTTACCTATTTATCTGAGGGAGATTATCGCCCTGTAGGAGAGCCTCATCCAGGCCTAAGCAGTCAAAGTGACTATAAGTGAAACCTGATAAATAGGGAATAGTTGTAAACGGTGGGCAGAAAAACCTGCCCACCCTATCTGCTCTGTTTAATCGCCCAAGCCACATCGGCCGCCTGCCGGTTTTCCTTAACATCATGCACCCGAAACATCTGCACGCCCGCCATCACGCCTAAAGCCGTGGTCACTGCGGTGGCGGTAACCAGTTCCGAGGGTTCGGTGACATCGCAAATCGTCCCCATAAAGCGCTTGCGACTGGTACCCAACAGCACCGGAAAACCCGTGGACACCAACTTATCAAGGTGCGCCAGCAAAGCGATATTATCCTGTTTGCGCTTGGCAAAGCCTATGCCCGGATCGATCGCAATCGCTTCTTTTTTAACCCCTGCCTTTAATGCTGCCTCAATACTTTCATTCAGGACATCAAGCACTTCCTGCACCACATTTTCATAATGCGGATTGTCCTGCATGGTTTTTGGCATCCCCTGGCTGTGCATCAAAATTATCGGCACACCGGTTTGGGCAGCCAGCGTCAGGATAGCCGCATCATCCCTGCCCCCGGAAACATCGTTGATAATATCGGCTCCGGCATCCAGCGCCGCTTTGGCGACCTCGCTTAAGGTCGTATCGATACTGATTAAAACATCGCTGTTCAATTGCTGCCTGATGGCCTCAATCACCGGAACGACACGCCGAATCTGTTCGCCGGCCGCAACCGAATCAGATCCGGGACGGGTTGATTCGCCGCCTATGTCGATAATATCCACGCCTTCGGACAGCATCAGTTCAACCTGCTGTATGGCCTCATCAAGGCCTGAGAATTTACCGCCATCGGAAAAACTATCCGGCGTAACATTTAAAATTCCCATAATCAGCGGTTTATCGTCAAGGATGGTGTGTATGCCACAAGCCAGTCTGGAACTGGCGTGGCGATCGCCAAGGAGGGTGTGACTACCGGAACCGGTTCGGCGATTGAATTGACTGATCATTCCCTAAAAGCTCCTGTGCGCAAGATCGATGTTTTGATTCATGTATAATAACGAAATGTTTTCGACTCTGATTGAATTTAATGGATAAACCACGATTAGCCTGGGCCATTACCGGCTCCGGTCATTATATAGAAGAATGCCTGGACTTCCTGCTGACACAGGATAATGTCGATTTATATTTAAGTCTGGCCGGAGAAGAAGTGTTGCTTATGTACGGCATCAGCCTCGACGACATCCGCAAAAAAATGCCGGTGTACCGCGACAAAACCGCATCAGCGCCGCCGGTTGGGCATTTTTACAAGGGCTATTACCATACCTTTGTCATGGCGCCGACCACCTCGAATACGGTTGCCAAATGCGTGCTGGGCATAGCCGATTCGCTGGTGACCAATCTTTATTCCCAAGCCGGAAAATGCAAGGTTCCCAGCATCGTTTATCCTTGCGACATAGCACCGGAAATGGAAACCACTGCGCCGGGCGGAAAAGTCATGGTTTATCCGCGTAAAATCGATCTGGAAGGCACCGCCAAATTACGCGATTTCGAATACACCACCGTCGTTGAAAGTGTCGACGAACTGATTATTACAGTTAAAGAACGGCTTAAATCGTTAACATGAGCGAACACATCCTCTTTCTTACCGGCAAACTGGCGGAAAAACAGCTGCATAATATCCTGGAAAAAATGCAGCCGAAATTCACCTATACCGTGCATCAGCTGGGGCTTAAAGTCGCGGCGCTGATGACCGCAGACATGATCGGCCGCCGCTTGACCGACACCTTCGGCGCTGACCGCATACTGGTGCCCGGACGCTGCCGCGGCGATTTGGAAGCCTTGTCCAAAGACTTGGGCCTACCGATTGAACGCGGCCCGGACGAACTCAAAGACTTGCCGATGTTTTTCGGCCAAGCCGCGCACAAGATTGATTTAAGCCGCTACAGCGTCAAAATCTTTGCAGAAATCGTTGATGCGCCCAATGTCAGCGTTGAAGAAGTGGTCAAGCGCGCCTATTACTACAAACAAAACGGCGCGGATGTGATCGACATAGGCTGTCTGCCGAGCACCGATTTTCCGCACATGGAAGACATCATCCGCACCCTGAAACAAGAAGGCTTTACCGTCAGCATCGATTCGCTGGAAGCGGACGATTTGCTCAGGGGCGGCAAAGCGGGTGCCGATTACATGCTCAGCCTGCACGAAAGCACCTTGTGGGTTGCCGATGAAGTCGCGGCGACGCCGATTTTAATCCCGGAAAAACATGAAGATTTGGTCTCACTGGATAGAGCCATCAACATCATGCAGGCAAAAAACCGCAGCTTTATCGTCGATCCGATTTTGGATCCGCTGCACTTCGGTTTCACGCAATCCATCGTGCGTTACCATGAAGTCAGGAAGAACCATCCCGATATTGAAATGATGCTGGGGGTCGGCAACATCACCGAACTGACCCATGCCGACACGATGGGCATGAACGCCTTGCTGCTGGGCATCTGCTCGGAACTTAACATCAACAGCATTTTGGCAACCGAAGTCAGTAAACATGCCTGCCGGGCGGTCAAGGAAGCCGATCTGGCCCGCCGCATCATGTTTGCGGCGAAAGAACACGACATGCTGCCCAAGCATATCGACCCCGGTTTAATGGCTTTACATGAAACCTCGCCCTTCCCTTATAGTTTGGAAGAAATCAAGGAGCTGGCCGGGCAAATCAAGGACCCCAGTTACCGCGTTCAAATCAGCGCCGAAGGGGTGCATATTTTCAACCGCGACGGCCTGCACAGCGCCACCGATCCGTTCGACCTGTTTCCGAAGCTGCATGTTGAAAATGACGGCGGTCATGCTTTTTATCTGGGCGTTGAATTGGCGCGCGCTGAAATAGCCTGGCAATTGGGCAAACGCTACACCCAGGATCAAACTTTACAATGGGGCTGCGCAACCGACACCGCAGAACCCACCGTTGACCTGCACACCTTTAAACCGGCCGGAACAACCTTAAAAAAGCACTAATGATTGCATCCTTTCATTACCCACAGGCGGAACCAACTGCTGCTAAACAGGTGATTAAAAGCTTTTTATTCACCACGAAGACACGAAGAAAT
This sequence comes from Methylobacter tundripaludum SV96, assembly GCF_000190755.2. GTDB lineage: Bacteria > Pseudomonadota > Gammaproteobacteria > Methylococcales > Methylomonadaceae > Methylobacter_A > Methylobacter_A tundripaludum. The sequence continues at coordinate 210,455 of NZ_JH109154.1, forward strand.
AAAACTTCGTGTTCTTCGTGCCTTCGTGGTGATACTTTTTTAATCATTTTTTGATTTACCTGTTTTAATAAGAAATTACTAATGATTCAAGAAACCATAGTCATCACACAAAACAGCTCGGGCGTGGCGCATATTGCTCCGATGGGCATACACATTATCGCCAAGGATGGTGTGTATGCCGCAAGCCAGCCGGGAGCTGGCGCGGCAGCCGAAGCGCAAGATGAATTTATCATCCTGCCGTTCCGTCCTTCCACAACACTCAATAACCTGCTGGAAAGCAAAACCGCAGTCATCAATTATTGCGACGATGTTAGGGTGTTTGCCGGATGCCTGACCGGGCGGCGCGACTGGCCGTTAAAATCGGCTGAGAAAATCAACGGCCAAGTGCTTGCCTGCGCCTTGGCACATACCGAAGTAGAACTGGTTCGCGTTGAAGACGACGAGACCCGGCCCAAATTATTCTGCAAAGCCGTACATACCGCCAACCATGCGCCCTTTAGAGGCTTTAACCGCGCCCAATATTCGGTGCTGGAAGCGGCGATTTTAATCAGCCGGTTGAACATGATCCCGCTGGAAAAAATACAAGCCGAAATCGACTATCTGCGTATCGGCCTGGAGAAAACAGCCGGAGACCGGGAGCTGGAAGCCTGGGGTTGGCTGATGACCGTCATTGAAAACCATATCGCCAAGGAGGGTGTGTATGCCGGAAACCTGCTGGGAACTGGCGCGGCAAAAGCCGGGATCAGCTCATGACCGGAATGCTTGCCAGCGTTAACAGCGTAGAAGAAGCCTTGCAGGCATTAAGTGCGAATGTCGATATTGTCGACCTAAAACAACCGGCTTTAGGCGCTTTGGGCGCGTTGGAAACCGACCTTGTCAAAAACATTGTTAATGCAATTGGCGGTCGCTGTCCCGTCAGCGCAACCGTTGGCGACCTGCCGATGCAGCCGGAGATTGTTTATCAGGCCGTCAAAGCCATGGCCGAAACCGGCGTCGATTATATAAAAATCGGCTTTTTTCCCGGTGGCGACTGGCAGGGAACCCTAGAAAAACTAGCCGCATTAACACAACAAAATCTTGCCTTGATCGCGGTATTGTTCGCCGATACCCAACCTGACTTCGCCGTCATAGACTCATTAAAAAATGTCGGTTTTAAGGGCGTAATGCTCGATACCATGAACAAAAAAAACGGGTCATTGACTCAAGTCATGACAAAGGTCGACATAGCGCAATTTGTCAGACTGGCAAAAGACCGGTCTATGCTCTGCGGACTGGCCGGCTCGCTCAGGCTGGACGACATCGCCGAATTGATGCCTTACCAGCCGAATTACCTGGGTTTTAGAGGCGCATTATGTCTGGATCACAACAGAACAGCACAATTAAACAGGTCGTCAATTATGCAGATAAAACAAGCTATAGAGCATCATCAGGCGGAAAATACCGAAAACCGTATTTTGATTGCCGATGATAGTGAAATAAACCGGTTAATATTGGCCAACATGCTTGAACTGAACGGCTACACCGTCGACGCCGCCGCTGACGGTGCGGAAGCCCTGCAATTCATCAGCGAAAATCACTATAAATTCGCGCTTATCGATCTCAGCATGCCGATCATGTCAGGATTGGAGATGGTGAGAATCCTGAGAAAACAGCATAACCCCTTAAAAACTGCCGCTATCAGCACTTTTGCTGTCGACAATCAAAAAACCGGAGCGCTGGATGCCGGATTTGATTACTGCTTAACCCGACCGATTGATGAAGAACAATTGATGGCGCTGCTAAATCTGCAATAGACGATATTTAACCTCGTTTTCACTCGAAATAGAGGGGCGGCCGGGATTCATATAAAATCATCAAAAATAATACTTAAGCCTATGATTATAAATTAAGAATCCTGAAATCATCATTTAATAATTCAACCTTCCGTTTGAAGTCGAGCACGTATAGTCACCGAAGCGGTTGATATGCTCCAGGCGGTATGGTCCAAGGCTCGACAGAATTTCTTGATTGATCAACACCCCGTCGTTCTGTAATTTTTTCAACACTCGACTCATTGTTATTCAGTCACCTATGTCCCGTGTTGTGGATGTTACACGTGTTGCTAACGCCTTCACTCACCGCCGACTATATAATTAGGTGTTAAAGCTAAAAATGGATCGCCTTAAATGTTTATAAGGCGCATTTTCACTCCATCAGGCTTCAACCCTCAACAATTGCCTGATTAACTTCTTTCGTTGCTACCGCGTAAATGACGTTCGTCTCAATTATATTCACCTGTTCTTTAACAAGACGTGCCAGATTTCCTTGGCGCACACGATCCAAGGTATCCGTATCCAGTTGCTCAAGCGTTCCTCGGTAGCCGCTACCCATGGCGATTTTCCACCAGTCATCCGGCGAATTCAGAGGATGCGTTCCAGCTTCGGCCAAAATGTCGACGGTACACACATTGGCTTCCGCAAGCATTTTTCTGAGACCGTCCGGTTCCGAAATGCGATCCCAGGGATTGAACCCACGATGCAGATCGGGGCGCTCGATGTGGATGGCATCCCAGAACGCGCCGTTGGCCGGCTCGAATAAATTCGGTCCCCAAGTGGTAATGGCCAGCCGACCGCCGGGTTTCACCATGCGCCATAACTCCCTGACCGCCTCGGTCATGTCTGGAACGAAGAAAATACCGAAGACGCACACCACGGCATCGAAGCTGTCATCGGGATAGCCCAGAGCCAGCATGTCGCCGACGCGGAATTCGATGTTTTCCAAGCTTCTGGCTTCGGCCTTGGCTCTGGCCAGATCAATCAGACGTTCGGCAAGATCGGCAGCAATGACATGCCCGTCCGGCCCGACGATTCCCGCTGCGGGTAATGCAGATCCTCCACTGCCGGAACAAACATCCAGTACTCGTTCGCCCGATCGCAGACCGATCCTTTCGACAGTCCGCAGGCCGAAGCGATGCCAAAAGGAGCTGACTGGGTGATCGAAGTGATCGGCTGCGGCGTTGTAGGCCATAGCGGCCTTGGCATTGGCTTCCAGTTGTGGGCTCATTTGGCAGGCGGTTCCTAAAATTTCGATTTCCGATGACTCGGTCATGGTTGATCTTCCTTTATGGGTCAAGGTTGATTGGTTTTTGCCGCACTGCATAAATTCTTCTCCTGAAGAAAAGCGCCACATTCACCAGCGCAATCATCACCGGCACTTCGATCAATGGCCCGATTACGGTCGCAAACGCCGCACCGCTGTTGATGCCGAATACAGCTACCGCCACCGCTATCGCCAACTCGAAATTATTGCTGGCGGCGGTAAAGGCCAGCGTGGTGGTCTTGCCATAATCTGCGCCGATGGATTTGCCCATCAGAAAGCTGATCAAAAACATCACCACGAAATAAATCAACAGCGGAATAGCAATGCGTACCACGTCCATCGGTAATTGCACGATCAAATCGCCTTTTAGCGAGAACATCACCACGATAGTGAACAACAGTGCGATCAGCGTCAATGGGCTTATTTTCGGTACGAAGCGCTGGTGATACCAGTCCTTGCCTTTGGCTTTGACCAACACAAAACGGGTGGTGAAGCCGGCAATGAAGGGAATGCCCAGATAAATGAATACGCTTTGGGCAATTTCGCCGATGGTGATAGCCACCAAGCTGCCCTGCATGCCGAATAACGGAGGCAACACGGTGATGAATAACCAGGCATAAACACTGTAAAACAGCACTTGGAACACGCTGTTAAAGGCCACCAACCCGGCGGCATACTCGTTATCACCACGCGCTAGCTCATTCCAGACTATCACCATGGCAATGCAGCGAGCCAGTCCAATCAAGATCAAACCGGTCATGTATTCAGGGTAATCGCGCAAGAAAACGATAGCCAGTACGAACATCAATACCGGACCGATAATCCAGTTTTGTAACAACGATATCGACAATATCCGCCAATCATGAAACACATCGCCCAGTTCCTCATAATGCACTTTGGCTAGAGGCGGGTACATCATCAGAATCAAGCCGATGGCAATCGGAATATTGGTAGTGCCGACCGAAACCGCATTATTAAAACCGTTAACTTCGGCCGGAAAAGCAAAGCCGATACCGACACCGACCGCCATCGCTGTAAAAATCCATAGTGTCAGGTAGCGATCAAGAAAGGATAAGCGGGGATTGGGGCAGTTAGGTGAGTTCATCGTGGTTTCCTGGAAATATTATCGGAGATCAACTTAATGTGTGAAGGCATCATCATTCTAAAAGCCGTTTAACAGGTTGTATTGTCCTTTGATGGCTTACAGCAGGTCGAGACAGGCTCAAGCTGTATGACTTCATCTTCCCCAAACATCGGAATAGCTTGTAACGAATGGAAGGCTTCCCAGGCGATACCTTGTGGATCGACTGTCCAGTATTTATCGGACTGCGCATAACAGCAGCCGGCCTGCTTTTGTTCGACAATCGGTAACGCCGCAGAAGTCAATCCTTGTTGTACGGCTTCCAGCTCCATATCGGATTCGACTTGAATGCCTAAATGATCCAGCCCTGGCTTGCGCCCGCGATTGGAGATGGCAAAGTTGATGCGCGGATCGTCCAGCATCCATTTGGCGTAATCGGTTTCGCGAACGTTCGGTTCCGCTTGAAATAAGGCGCTGTAGAAACGAATGTTCTGCTCAAAATTGTCGACAGCGATATGAATATGGAATCGTTTCATCGTGAATGCCCCGGTAAGTTGATCAATAAAATTTGCAGGCTGACCGCTTTAAATGACACGTTCAATGTCGTTCAAATATTGCTGAATAGCCATCGCATCCAATTGGATTATGGGTACGCTGCAAAATAGCGATATGCGGCGTTTGAGCTGTAAGTAAGTATCAAAGAAAGATTTTTGTTGCCTATCTTCGTTGATAAAGAACCTCGCCGGATCAACGACATCCCAATGTGAACGTATCGGTTTTCCTGGCCAAAGTGGGCAAGGCTCCCCGGCCGCTTTGTCGCAAACCGTGAAAATGAAGTCCAGCCGAGGTGCGTCGGCAACCATAAATTCATCCCAATGTTTACTGCGTAATGTCTTTGTATCGTGATTGAGGCTTTGCAGCAGGGTGAGTGTCATTGGATTGACTTCACCGATGGGGTGGCTGCCGGCACTAAACGCTCGAAATCGTCCGTTACCCATCTGGTTGAGAATGGCTTCAGCCATAATGCTGCGAGCCGAATTCCAGGTACAAACGAACAGAACGTTGTAGACTTTTTCTGACATTTCATCGCTCGGAATGGAGCCGGTGCTAATCGGTTAATTCAAGTAAGCGGCTAACGCCAACGGGCTCTTGCTGAAGCAGCGGAACCACGGCATAACGCTGGGCATACCGGTTGGCAACAGCGTCGATTTCGCGTAATTCATTGGCAGCTCGTTGACGCAGCAGCGGCGAATGCACGGCCACCGCGGCGACACTGTTGTTGATTACCCAAGCCCACGGTTCAATTCCGGCACGGCGCAGATCGGCTTGCAGATTGGCCGCTTCCAATACCGGCGTGGTTTCTGCCAGGGTCACCAGCAATATTTTGGTCTGCTTGGGATCTTGTAGCCGCATCATCGGCGTCAGGTAATGCATGCTACTGCTCATCTGCCGGCTGACTTCGCGGTGGTAGGCGCCGGTGGCATCCAACAGCAACAAAGTGTGGCCGGTGGGAGCGGTATCCATCACCACGAACTTTTTTCCGGCCTCACGGATAATGCCTGAAAATGCCTGAAACACAGCAATTTCCTCGGTACACGGCGAGCGCAGATCTTCTTCCAGCAACGCCCGGCCCTGAGCATCAAGCTGTGCCCCTTTGGTTTTCAGCACCTGTTGACGATAGCGTTCGGTTTCGGCATGCGGATCGATTCGGCTGACCGTCAAGTTATCTAAGGAACCGTTGAGCGTTTCACTCAAATGCGCTGCCGGGTCGGACGTCGTGAGATGCACAGGTAGGCCACGCTGCGCTAGCTGCACCGCTAAGGCTGCCGCCAAGGTCGTTTTACCGACACCGCCTTTGCCCATCAGCATGACCAAGCCATGACCATCGGCTGCAATGTCATCGACCAGTTTTGATAGATTCGGTACCTGAATTGCCTGGGTAGTAGCATCAAACTGAGTGATTACCGGCGTGGCTACGGTCAGTAATTGTCGCAAGGCATCCAGCCCGACCAGATTAAACGGTTTGAGCTCGATTTGATCACGAGGCAGCGCCTGAAGCGCTTCCGGTATCTCGGATAGCGCCCGTTGTTCTCGTTGACAAATCGCGGTTGCCAGCGAATCTTGCATCGCTTCGGCTTCCGGCAGAATGCCGTTGACGACCAAATATTGCTGCGACAAGCCGATTGCGTTCAACTCCTCATGGGTACGGGCCACTTCCTGCAAGGTAGCTTGCTGGGCTCGGGCAACCAGGATCAAGCGGCTGCGGTTCGGATCGGCCAGCGCTTCGACCGCCGACTTATATTGGCTGCGTTGCTTTTCCAAACCAGCCAACGGACCGAGGCAAGAAGCATCGCCTTTTCCTTCTTCCAAAAAGCCGCTCCAGGCGCCGGGCAATTGCAATAAGCGAATGGTGTGGCCTGTGGGGGCGGTGTCGAAAATAATATGATCGTAACCAGCGGTTAGCGTTGAATCGGTCAATAGCGCGGTGAATTCGTCAAACGCAGCGATTTCGGTGGTGCAGGCACCGGACAGTTGTTCTTCGATGCCTTTCACAACCGTTTCGGGCAGTACGCCGCGCACCGGGCCGACAATGCGGTCTCGATAAGCTTGCGCCGCCGCTTGCGGATCGATTTCCAGCGCTGCCAAACCCGGCACGGTCTTAATAGGCGTTATATGGTTGCCGATGGTTATGCCAAACACCTGACCAACGTTCGACGCAGGATCGGTACTCACCAGCAGTACCTGATACCCTGAATCCGCCAGTTGTATGGCCGTGGCACAAGCAATCGAGGTTTTCCCAACGCCGCCCTTACCGGTAAAAAACAGGAATCGTGGCGGATGGTCGAGAAATTTGCAGTCATTCATAATGGCATATCAAAAAAATGATTTAACAGCAACTGGTGCCGCTGCAACAGCCGGACTGAGCTTTGTCTTCCACCAAGGTGATTGCCGCCCAACGAGCTAATTCAGTACGATTGGGATAACGACCGGCCAAAGCCACTTCGCCATCCACAAAAATCAACGGTAACGCGTCAGCACCGGAACGTTCCAAATAGGTTTTAACGAGTGGGTTTTCGGCAAAGGCCATCGGTTGCTGAGCCAAATTAAAACGCTCTATTTTTGCGCCATTTTGTTTAGCCCAGTCAACGTCAGCGGAAAAGCCGACCAGTTCTTGATCGACATCGACGCCGCAGACACCGGTACTGCAACACAGAGCGGGATCATATATTTGTATGGTGGTCATGAAAGTTCTCCTAAAAGTAAATTTACGGTAACAAATTGCCGATGCGATCCAGCTCTGCTTTTAAGCGATCACGGTCATGCTGCAATTCATCGAGCGGTAACGCCAGGAATTGTTCAATACGGTAACGAAGGATGCGATAGGCGACTATAAACGCTGCTTTGATTTCCTCTTCGGTACCCTCAGCATGGGCTGGATCTTCTACACCCCAATGACTGCGTAAAACGGGACCCAAATAAGCTGGACAGGTTTCGTTGGCGGCATTGCCGCAAACACTAATAACAATATCCGGTGTCAAGGGCAGATCATTCCAGGATTTGCTGTAATAGCCCTCAGTAGAAATGCCTTCCTGCTCAAGCAAAGCCAATGCTCGACTGTTTAATTTACCTAAAGGTTTGCTGCCTGCACTGAGTGCATGCCAACCTTCTGGAGCAAGATGATTGAAAGTGGCTTCGCCAATCAGGGATCGGCAAGAATTGCCAGTACAGAGAAATAGGACATTCATATTCAATGGTCTCCGAGTCAAAGAAAAAATTAGTTGGTATCGCGACAGGATGTTGCCTTATCGGCATCAAAACAGTGTTCTGGGCTACCTGTACAGCATTCAGCCGTCAGATAATCAATCAGTGCCTGCATGACGGTGAGATTGGCTCGATAACGCTGGTAGCGCCCTTCTTGGGTGACGCTCACCAAACCGGCGTGGGTCATGGCTTTGAGATGAAACGATAGATTGGTTGGCGGCAAAACCAATAACGTAGCGATTTCACCGGCGACGAGCCCCGTGGGAGCGTGTTTCACCAGCAGCCGAAATACATCCAGCCGGATGCCGGAGGCCAGTGATTCAAATATCGTTGTTGCTAATTGCTTATCCATAAATCAATAATACAACAATTATTGAAATATGAAAATAAAAAATATCTCCGCTTCAGCAAAGACCCCCCATCCATCAGCCCGACCTCTTATAGCGAACACTTTAGCCAATCCCAAGTACCCATATTTTCTGATCGCGTATCTTTTTGGCTCCGATACCTGGTAAGTTTTGCACGCTTTTTACCAAACAACATGAACAAGATCATCGGCAGTTCGAACAGCAGATCCAGTTCCTGTAAAACGAATTGCGTGCAGCGCAGAATACGGTAAATGCCAAGCAGCAAGAACTGATCATTAGCAATAAACACAACGCCGGATTAGCCGGCGAACTGAAGCATTCTCGGAGTGAATTTCATCGTGTAGAGCAAGAAATTCGGTCATTGAGCACTGCAAAAGAACAGCTAGGCGTTGCCGAACTGAAGAGCAGAAGTTCAGCGGCTTGAGGCTGATCTAATAGCAACAAAGGCCGTTATCGCTACTCACGAACAAATTTTGCAATTGCTTTCACCGCCTCAGGTCCCGGCAAAAGAAACTATCAATAATCTGAATTAACCTTCTAATTCATAATAATAGATCTCTTTTTTTGATGGTTTTACATGAATCCCGGCCAACCCTCAAATACCGCCAACTCCCCCTATCGCTCGAAACTATAAACAAAAAACCCTTACTCGAAATCTCCGAATAAGGGTTTAGTTTGCAGCTTCTTTTAAAGTGGACGGCCTGACGGCGCATCCACCTTTTGCTTAGTGATTAGAAGCGTAAAGCTGTTTTATTTCTTTATACCGGTTTAAAGCATCCGTTAAAGACTCTTTAGCCGATTGCGGCTCATTGCTCTGAAGAGCCGAACGCGCTTGCTTCAACACGTTGCTGGCTTGATTGCGTTTCAGGTCAAGCACGTTATTGGCAATATCTTTTTGCAGCTGGCGGGCATCGGTAACCAGGTCTATGACCGCTTCGTTGTTCGCGCCATTGTCCAGCGCCGCCTTGGCCTCTTCCACTTTCGCAAGCGTGTTGTCGATAGCCGATTTAACGTCTTCATACGACGGATTCGCTACTGCAAAAGCGCTTGATGTCATTACAGTCATCGCAATAGTAGCCAGGATTTTTTTGAATGTGTTCATGGGATAAACCTCATAGTTGATAAATAAAGTATTTCTACGTAACGATTAATGAGCCTTGGGGTAAGAAAGATTCAAGTTCATCGCTAGGTATGGGTATAGTCTAGCAGGACCTTGTCCTGATTAGTACTATTATTTGTTCTAATAAGAACTATTTTTTAGGCGCCCTGCTTTTCCCGCTACGGCCCTACCCATACTTGTAAAAACAAGTGTTATTTATCAATATATTACTTCTACATTACTGTAAGATTGCTTGGCTATTGCTTCCGCTCAACTAAGCCCCATGGTCGGCAAGTCTTACCGAAAACACCCAAAATCACCCCCTGTATGAACAAATAGCTTTGTTATTTGCGGCTGATGTGTGGCCGTTCATTCGTTGACGGCCATTTCCGACGATTGATCGGAGCACCGGCAACATCCCAATAGCGCAGGAAGCGTTTTTAATCATTAAAAATCTTGAGGTTAAATCTAGTTAGGGTTAGTATTTGGTACTAATTAAAACAATTACCATCAAAAATATGAATTCCACTTCAACCTTTCCAACGGTACTGCGCGAGCTATTAAGGACACATCAAGCTTTTTTGGCCTATGCGGCGAGTCATGTTCACACGCTGGATCTGACGCTGCCGCAATACGATATTATTATCACCTTAGGCGATACGCCCGGCATGACCTTCAAGAAGCTGGGCGAGAAGACATTAATTACAAAAGGAACCTTAACCGGCGTAATTAGCCGTCTGGAGGATAAAGGACTGGTGCAACGGGTGGCTTCGGAAACGGACGGCCGCAGTCAGATTGTGCGGCTGACAGCGGCGGGTGAGGATGTGTACAAACGTACTTTTCCCGAGCATCTGGTATTCATTAACCGGATATTTGATGATTATTCCCCGGAGGATATAGTCAACCTTGGCGACACCCTGCGGCGGTTACACGATGCTGTAACCGCATTGCGTAGCAGCGGAAGCGGAACGCTTACTGATGAAACCAATGAATAGACCGTAGAGAGAAATTATTTGTAAGGCGCTGAACTTGATCTGACAGTTTCAAAACATTTGTTTAGATTGAACCTGACACTGACGGTCTCAGTTCGGCCATGAACTGCCTGTAGTGACTGGCAGCTTTATAACGATGAATAATGGCAGAATGAAGTACGGTAAAGCTTGGGCGAAAACCTTTACTTTCGGAGGATAGGCGAAAGTCCGGATGCCTATATAGGCTACCAACTTAAGGTGGGACACGTGTCAAGGTTTAACCGTTCGCCCTGAGCTTGTCGAAGGGTGGACGGTTAAGCCGATCATGGTTCGACAAGCTCACCACGAACGGCTTAACCTTAGACTGTCTCGGCTTAAGTTGGTAGCCCCTATATATGATAAAAAACATTATCCTCTGTACATGACAAAAATAAAACCTTATAAACAGGTTCAGTATAATTGCGACATCAAATCGAATATTTCAAACTATTTGGTATTGGTAATATATTGATACTACCAGGAGACATTTTCTGAAACAATCCTTTTACGACCTAAATTATTCCGAATTAGAAACAGTTATAAATCAGAATAATTTAAACCACTCAGCAGCGACAGTTCTTTTTAATTGGCATTATAAGAAAAAAGAAAATACTCAATGCCTTGATAAAATTTCCAAATGTTCATTGGCCTTTTTTAAAAATAATTTCGACTTTTCTCTACCCGAAATCGATACGGTTTATGAGTCAAAAAAAGATCGAACAGTAAAATTTCTTTTTAAGCTTAAAGACAATCATAAAATTGAAACCGTCCTTATTCCGTTTCATAATAAATATTCTATTTGCCTTTCATCGCAGGTTGGCTGTGCAATGAATTGTTCTTTTTGTTTTACCGGAAAACAAGGACTTAAAAGGAATTTGACTACAAGTGAAATTGTTGGTCAGTTTCTACAAGCCTGGCGTTGGTTAGCGAAAAATAGGCCTGGAGAAGAGAGAATTTTAAATATTGTTTTTATGGGACAAGGCGAACCTTTACATAATTTTGATGCCGTCAAAAAAGCGTGCGAAATATTTTTATCAAAACACGGAACTTCAATTGGTGTTCAAAGAATTACTATTTCAACGGCTGGTTATATTCCTGGACTTAAAAGATGGAGCCAGGAAATTCCTGGAGTGAACCTTGCGTTATCTCTTCATTCACCCTTTGAAGAAAAGAGGAATGAACTTATTCCCATTAATATAAAATATCCGCTAGATGAAGTGTTGGCAACTATTGACAAGATACCATTAAACAAAAAGCAATTTATTACTTATGAATATATTCTGATAAAAGATTTTAATGATACTCCAGATGATGCTGAAAAATTGGGAACGATACTGGCTGGTAAAAGTGCTTATATAAACTTAATTCCTTTTAACTCATTCCCAGGATCACATTACAATCGTCCGGATTTGGATAAAATTGAAAAGTTTAAAGAAGTTTTGGATACTTTTAAAATCCCGACTTTAATAAGAAGCGCTAAAGGCGATGATGTATTAGCAGCATGTGGACAACTCAATTCTAAAAATTAAATAGCCCGTAGGTTTCCACTGGTTCCCAAGCTCCAGCTTGGGAACCCAGTCGTGGAAGCTCCAGCTTCCCGTCTGCTCTCACCACAAAGGAGAACAACCATGCCAAGAAGCCGCTACCGCGTCCAATCCAACCCATGCCCCCACTTCCTGACCGCAACGATAAACCGCTGGCTACCTTTGTTTACCCGCCCGGAAACAGTGGACATCATTCTCGATTCTTGGCGTTTTTTACAGAACGATACAAATTTCCAAATCTACGGTTACGTCATCCTTGAAAATCATCTGCATCTTATCGCCGCGTCTGATAATTTAAGCCATGACATGCAGCGCTTTAAATCCTACACGGCAAAACAAATCGTCGCGCATCTGGAACAACGCCGCTCGGTCAAGCTGCTGGAGTTGCTGGCGTTTTTTAAACGCGCCCATAAGCAGGAGACCACTTATCAGGTTTGGGAAGAAGGCAATCATCCGCAAATTATCGAATCTGAGGTGGTTATGCGTCAAAAGCTGGATTACATTCATCACAATCCCGTAAAGCGGGGCTACGTGGACCAGCCGGAACATTGGCGTTATTCCAGTGCGCGTAGTTATGCCGGTCAGGAGGGGGTGATTGAGGTGATTCGGTCGTGGTGAGTTGCTCGGGAAGCTGGCGCTTGGGAACCAGCGCAACTCCTCTCAATTTTTGATCAATCTTGACGGTCGCTTGTCGGCCATAAGTTGTCAGTCATGTTTATTGCAATTTTGCTGATTGTCTGACTTGTTTTCGCTCATCAGCAGTCATTTATCAAAATACCTCTTCATAGTAGCAAGAGAGGCTCGAGAAATTGCAGCGAATTAAGATGGATGCTAAAGTTCATTAGCTTAGAAAACACCTTCTTCTGATGTTTTGAACAATCTTCTAATAAATAAAGGTGATGCGATGTCTTCTGATAGTAATGTTATAGCAACTGTGGTTCATCTCAGTGATATTCATTTCGGATTTACTGGTCCAGAGCCTGTATGGGACGAATTGGTTAGATTTGTTTTAGATATTAAGCCTGCCGCCATACTAATCACGGGTGATATTGTAAATACTCCTGGAAATAAACTGTTCAATTTGGCTCAATCTGAACTTAAAAAATTCGGAGATGTGCCTGTACTTATATGCCCAGGCAATCATGACCGGCACTGGCTTGGCAATGCTTTAGGGAGCTTGCAGCTACCCTTCACTCGCGACTTTTATTATTTCCTAAAAGATTGGTTTCGCGGAGCGCCACATTATGAGGTGCTGGATTTGGGAGCACGGATTGTAGCAAGGGTGACGGCTATAGATTCCAGCGACAAATGTAGTTACTTTGCCAGAAGTTTTGTCGATGCAGATACCCTTAAGAATCTAGCACAAGCGGTGGACAACAAGAAGCAAGACGATAAAGAAAAGGGGAAATTGAACATACGCATTGTCATGACTCACCATCATCTTCTACCAGTAGTCTCTCTTGAGGCCAAATACGATCAACTCATTGGACCTTTTCAAACTGCAACGACATTGACTGTCAACGCAGGAACTGTCCTGAAGACACTTTCGGAAGGCCATGTTGACCTAGTTTTACATGGGCACGAGCATGAGAAAAATATTGCTAAATATACAACAATTGAAAATAGGTTGGGAAATGTCACGATCATAGGAGCAGGATCGTCGACTGGTACAATTACGGGTAAGGGATGGTATTTCAGTAAGGCTAGCTTTAATGTGATTGAGGTCTGCGAAGATGATTCTATTTGGCTACGAACATATTTTGGTTCGGGTAAAACATTCTCAAGCTCAACAGAGAATCGCCATTTACTTTTCGAGGCAGTCGATTTAAGACGCGCACGCTATTATCTAACTCACAATATCGACGAAACTGAAGCATTGGGACTAAAGCTTCACTTTCGCTTTTTGGTTAACAGAGACATTATTGTTCATCGATCTTACTTCAATATTAGCCTAATCGATAATACTCACGAGTTCTCAGTTTATTCAGAAACGGGAAAGTTGCCGAAAGATCTGAAGGTATGGGTGGTTGATAAGGATGGTAATAAAATTTACGGTGATGTTGGTGAAGGGTTCTATGTTGATAAAAAAAGGACAAATGCTTGGCGTTGCAAAGCGAAATTCCCAGTGCAAATATTTCAGTTTCCCTACCATGTAGTTACAAGTTATCGTTGGGAAGAAGTGGGTATGTTGACCAGAGAACATATTGATAAATTACCTGCTCAGTCGCGCGGCCCACTATATTCTGATTACCTAAAACATGTATATTACCTCATACCCCCCTTAGATAAAATGCCTGCGACATTGGATATTTCAGTGGATTTACCTACCGAATTGGCTCCTGATGACGCGCCTGGAAATGTTTTTGTTTATACACAAGCTGAAGGAGAAAATTGTCCAGTTCATTCAATTGCACTTACTAAGACTATTTATTCAAGCGGCGAAGGCCATTATGCGTTGCGAGTTGACTACCCAGACCCAGAAACCAAATACTTTCTAGCATGGCTAGTTCGTAACGAACCCAAGGTAATGCATTAATTTTTTGGTGGGACTGTTTAGTCTCTGCTACATGTTCAATAATAGGCTATCAGCAAATTATTTTGTGATGGACAGCATTGGGTCGAACTGAGACAGTCAATGTCTGATGCAGTTGAGGCTAATTTTGGCAATTAGATCAAGTCCAGAGTTTTACAAATTCATTCAACTCCCCTGCCCCATTGCCCCGCATAAAAGCGTTCATTCAGTGCGGCCCTGGAACGAGCGGCTAATTCGGTTTCCTTAAAATCGTCATCAAGCACATCAGCATCGGCTTGATAGCCGACGGCCATCATTGCCATCGGCCTGCAATCGCCCGGAAGATTAAAAACCTCTCGGGCTTTTTCAGCATCAAAACCGCCCATTTGATGTACACACATTCCCATCGCAGTAGCCTGCAAGCACAAGCTGACGCCGGCCGCTCCGGTGTCATACATCGCCCAGCGGTTAGGCTGGCCGTTATGATTGAAATTTTCCATTGCCACAGCAAGTATCAACACCGGAGCGTTCTTGACCCATCGCTGGTTCTTTTCAGCCAGGATTGAAAACGCATGTTGCCAGTCGGTTTCATCGGTGGCTTTATCGCAGACCACAAACCGCCAAGGCTGGTCATTAAAGCAAGACGGCGCCCAATGTGCGGCTTCCAGTAGCGCCAGCAAATCATCATGACTCACCGGTTTGTCAGGGTCAAAAGCCCGTGGACTCCAGCGTGCCTGAATAATATCGTGAATTTTTACACGGGTTGTTGCCGGTTTTTGCTGCATGTTTGTCTCCTTAGTCTGGTTAGATAAAAATCGATTTAGCTATGATCGGCAATAACTTCTCCTAAACCTGGACTCATCGATCCCACGCTCCTCATCACGGCCGGATGGATAATCCCTTCTCCCTCAGGGAGAAGGCTAGGATGAGGGGATCAAATAAAGATTTTGCCTTATTTTTAATCTCCTCACCCCAACCCTCTCCAACAGGAGAGGGAGCTATAACCGGGGAGTCGCTATTTTTGCGAAAGCTTTTATGGGCATCCCTGCCCAACAAGCGGCAAAAGCTACGCGACCGCTAATGCCTGCGGCTGCCCCAGCCGTCCTGCTTCATTCGCTGGATACCCAACAAGGGGTATCCAACATCATTCTCGCAATGACTCGACGCGATGTCGGAAAGCCTGCATTTTCACTACGCAAAAAACGCTTCGTGAAAACACATGCCCTATCGCTTCTGGGGACTACTCGACTCCTGTCTCGCAGCGGCGGAAGTTATTTTGGCGAAATCCTACTGCGTCAACACGCCGTCACGATAATCGCGAAACGCCTGTTCAATTTCTTCGCTGGTGTTCATCACAAACGGGCCTGATTGCACCACCGGCTCCTTTAACGGCAGCGCGGCTAACACCAGAAATTGCGCCGACTGATCTTGTGTTGCCAGCTGTAGGTTATCGCCGTTTTGTAACTGCCCGAGTTGCCCCGCCTTTAAAACCTTGTCCGACGCGCCGATAGCCAGCTCGCCTTTGTACACATAGACCAAGACCGTGTGTTCTTCGTCTATCGGTATATCAAGCTGTTGCTTGGGGCTTAACCGCACATCGAAATACAACGGCTGTGTCGATACGCCTGTTACCGGGCCGGATATTTTTTGTGTTTCGGCGACATAGTCACCGGCGATGACCTTGATGTAACCGCCGTCCGCCAATGCAACGCTAGGGATTTTTGCGGCGGCAAACTCCTGGTAATGCGGCGGTTTCATTTTTTCTTTGGCAGGCAGATTAATCCATAGCTGAAAGCCGTGTAACAAGCCGTTTTCCTGTTCCGGCATTTCCGAATGAATAATGCCGTGCGCGGCCGTCATCCATTGCACATCGCCAGCTCGCAGATGCCCTTCATGACCCAGATGATCGCGGTGCAGCATGGCACCTGCCAGCATATACGTCACGGTTTCAAAGCCGCGATGCGGATGATCGGGGAAGCCGCCGACATAGTCCGTCGGTTCATCGGAGCCAAACTCATCCAGCAAAATAAAAGGATCGAAAGCGTTTTTTTGTTGCTGACTGACAATACGTTTCAGTTTGACGCCAGCCCCATCCGAGGTATTTTGTCCGCTTATTACAGCCGCAAGTTGTCGTGTTTGCTTATTCATCGTTAGCCTCCAGTTTTGTTTCTATCAGAGCATCCAGCGAGTACGGTCCACCGCCGATAACTATCAGTGCCGTAGTTGCCGATAATAAAGCCAACGCATATTCAATACCATGCGTATCCAGAAAAAAGCCGTGCCCCCAATGCACCCAAAACAGTGCGACCAGCATCGTCAGCGCATTAATTATCGCCGCCGGACGCGTCAACAAGCCCAGAATTAACGCAACACCGCCAAAAAATTCGGCACTGCCCGCCAATAACGCCATAACAAAGCCCGGAGTCAAACCCACCGACGCCATCCATTGCCCTGTTCCGTCCAAACCGTAACCGCCAAACCAAGCGAACAGTTTTTGGCTGCCATGCGCCGCCAGAATCAAGCCGATAGGAACGCGCAGTATGACCGCTTCCAGACCTGCATTAGCAAGCCGTGTTTTATTGATTAAATTTTTCATGATAACCTCTTAAATGTTAAACAATTTGAAATGTCGAGATCATTATAGAATTGGCCTGAATAATAAAAAGCGATCAATTTTGCTTAATAGCTTCAAAATATTTGAACAATAAACACGAGCAGACAGCATGAAATATCCTATCACCCTCGACGCACTGGAAGTACTGGATGCAATAGCCCGAAAAGGCAGCTTTGCCGTAGCGGCAAATGAGCTGTTTCGGGTGCCTTCGGCAATCTCTTATACCGTGCAGAAACTGGAACAGGACCTGGATGTGGTCTTGTTTCGCAAAGAAGGCAGAAAAGCCGTATTGACCGAGGCCGGAAAAGTATTGCTTGAACAAGGCCGCGAAATCCTGGACGCAACCGAACGCCTGGTCATAGCCGCCAAGAAAACCCACAGCGGCTGGGAACCTGTTTTCAATATCGCAATAGATTCCATTTTAAATTTTGATTTCATCTATCCGTTAATAGCCCGGTTTTACGAGGTTCTGCCGGATATTGAGATCAATATTTATGAGGAAGTGCTGGGCGGCGCGCAAGAAGCCATCACCAGTAACCGGGCCGATCTGGTCATAGGCGCGGGCGCTGAAGCTGCGCCGAGCCAAGGCATTAAATACCAGAAGATCCGGCAGATTGAATGGGTTTTCGCCGTTGCGCCGGGCCATGAACTGACCCAGGCATCATTGCCGCTCTCCCGGCAACTGATTGAACAACACCGCTTTATCGTGGTCAGGGACTCATCAAGGAATCAGGCGCCGCAAAGCCATCGGGTATTCAGCAAGCGTCCGGTATTGAGCGTGCCGTCGGTGGAAGAAAAAATACATGCCTTATGCTCGGGTTTAGGCGTCGGCTTTTTACCGGCGCACCGGATTCAGGAGTCGCTTGAACGAGGCCGTCTTATCGCGCTGCCGGTAGAAGATACGATACCGATTGATACCCTCCACATGGCCTGGAAAACAACCAATAAAGGCAAAGTCTTGCGCTGGTTTATCGAGCAGTTATCCCGGCATGATTTCATTTAAGTAGTCCCTCAAAATACTTACTCACCTAGTTCCCACGCGCTGCGTGGGAATGCAGTCAAGGTGCGCTGCGCCACGAATTACGTGCAATGTCTGAAAATAACACAGGACGCAGCGCGTCCTCCATAGCATTCCCACGCAGCGCGTGGGAACGAGAAAAAGACTTTAAGTTTTCTACTTAGCTACATCCCCCGACTTTTTTGACTGCCTGTTCCCTTCAATAATTTTCTGAATCAACGCATCGGCACCGTCCAGCTGATGATCGTAAACTTCGGTCTTATAGGCTGTAGCGGGCGTCGTGGTTAAAGGCTCCAGCACCGAGCGGCCGGGGTGGACGGTATCGATCCGCACCACCGCAGACAACCCCGGACGCAGCGGGTTGGCCTTTAGTTCCTCGGCGCGCAACCCAACTCTGACCGGCACCCGCTCGACGATATGGATGTAGTTGCCCGTGGCGTTATCCGGCGGCAACAGGCCAAACACGCTACCGGTACCGGCGCCCAAGCCCTGCACTTCGCCATGGTAAACCACATCGGAACCGTACAGATCGACCGTGATTTCCACCGGCTGACCGGGCTGTACATCGGCCAACTCGTTTTCCAAAAAATTGGCCTCCACCCATAAATAATCCAGCGGCACGATAGCCAGCAGCGGCGTTTCCGGGCGAACCTGCTCACCCGGCTGGATGGTGCGTTTGGCGACAAAACCCGACACCGGCGCGACAATCTGCTGCCGGGCATTATCCAGATAAGCCTGTTTCAGCGCGGCGACCGCCTGCAACACCTTCGGGTTATCAGCCGGACTGGTGTTCTGGATCAAAGCCTCGGCTCCGCCCAATTCGGCGCGAATCTGCCGAACATCTGCTTCCAGCTCGCGGACCTGAAACTCGCTGTTCTCAATCTGCTGCGCCGATACCGCCCCGTCACCCGCCACGCTACGATAGCGGGCCAGGTCTTTCCGGCTGCGATTCAAGATTGCTTCTTTCGAGGCCAGTTTCTGGCGCAGCATGTCGGCCTGACTGAACGCCGTTTCGATCTGCCGAACACTATCCGCCAGATTGGCTTCGGCCCGTTCCAGCGCCACTTGCGCCTGCAAGCCGTCGAGACGCACCAGCACATCGCCCTGCTGCACATGCTGCGTGTTATCAACCCGCACATCCACCACCGTGCCGCTGGTTTGCGCCTTGAGCGGAGCCAAGTTGCCGGTGATATAGGCATCGTTGGTGACCACGAACCGGCCGGCAAAATTCCACCAGTAAAGCAGATAAATCAGCCCGATCAGCAATGCCACCACGGTCACCAGCAACAGCCGATAACCACGGTACTGCCGACGTTGATGAAAGCCGAAGTGGCGTTGCGATTTGGTTTGGGTATTAGTCATGGTTTTCTGCCTTATCGAGCATCTTAGATAGCTCTCGTTCCCACGCGCTGCGTGGGAATGCGATATGGGACGCGCTGCGTCCTACGTTGAGATGCCCCACATTTCGGCGCATTAACCACATCTCGAAGTAGGCCGGAATAAGTCGGTCCGAGCGACAGCGGGAACTAGCTTTTCCGGCAAACACCTCCCGAACTCGCCGGAAACGCCACCTCGCGCTACGCGCTTGGATGGCCTTATTCCGGCCTACATCTGCCTTATCAAGCATCTTAGATAGCTCTCGTTCCCACGCGCTGCGTGGGAATGCGATATGGGACGCGCTGCGTCCTACGTTGAGATACCCCACATTTCGGCGCATTGACCACGACTCGTGGCGCAGCGCGCCTTGACTGCATTCCCACGCAGCGCGTGGGAACGAGCCTCTCCGCTGCTGTTGACGCTGATGAAAGCCGAAGTAGCGCCGGAGTTTGGTTGGAATATTAGTCATGGTTGCTCACCTTGCTGACATGAATCATGTTGGTGTTTTCGTAGCCGCCGCCCAGCGCTTCGATCAGTCCAATTGCAGCCAGCAGATGAGCGTTGTGCATCTCGCTGGCGGTCAACCGCTGCCGAATCAGCGCCGCGTCGGCCTCGATAATGCCGTCTCGGGTACTGAGACCGGCCTGATAACGTTTTCCGGCCAGCGTTGCCTCAGCTTCGGCGGCTTCCAGCGCACGTTCCTGGGCGGCATCGTGTTCCAGCGTTTGCCGCCATTCGGCCAAACTGTCGGCAACCTGCTGCACTGCGGCCAGCAGCGTCTCGTTGTAGCTTTCGGCTGCGGCATCGTAAGCGGCCTGCTGATTCTTCAATTCCGCTTCCAGCCGTCCGCCTTCAAAAATCGGCAGGGTAATCGTCGGCCCCATTCCATAAGCCACGCTGGCGCCGTTGGACAGGAACAAATCCTTCAGATTAAGGCTGCGCAAACCGGCAAAACCGACCAGATTGACGTCGGGGTAAAAATTGGTTTTCGCCACTTTAGTCAACTGGGCGGCCGCCTCCACGCGCCACATCGCCGCCGCCACATCGGGACGATGCGCGAGCAGTCCCAGCGCTATCGCTTCCGGCTGCGGCAAGTGTCCGGCGACCTTGTTTTCCGCCACATGAATGATCTTACCCCAATCCGGCCCCTGTCCGACCAGCGCCGCCAACCGGTTGCGCAATACCTGCGCCTGGTTGCGCACACTGGTTTCGCGCTGCCGCGCCGCTTCCAACTGCTGTTTGCCCGCATAAACCAAATCCTGGCTGGTCAATCCGCGCTGCCAGCGCAGCTCGGCCAGTTGCATTTTTCCCTCGGCTTGCTCCGTCAGCCCATGAGCCAATTCGATGTCTTCTTCGGACGAGCACAGCCGGATATAGCTGCGCGCAATGGCGGTGCTCAACATCAGCCGAGCCATCGCCAGTTCCGAAGCCTGTGCCTTCTCTTTGCCCAACGCCGATTCCAGAGCCGCTTTATCCTTGCCCCACAGATCGAGGTGATAGCGAAATACCGCAGGATCGATGTACGCGCCGGTGAACGTCTTGCCGCCGTTAGGACCGTAAAAATCGGTCTCCGAAAAGCGGCGCTGATGGAATTCGACGCCGGCGCTGATGCTGGGCAGCATCTCGGCCGCCTGAAAATCGGCTACCGCTTCCGCCTGGGTCAAGCGTGCCGCCGCGGCGTGCAGGCTTGGGCTGTCTTTGAGCGCTGTTTCGATCAGCCGGTTCAGTTCGGCGTTGTGAAAATCCCGCCACCACTGTGCTCTCGGCCATTCCCTGACGATTTTTTCGGCTTGGGTATCGCTTTTCAATGTTTGATTCAGGCTGGGCATGTCCAGCAGTTTGGCTCTGGTTCCATCTTCAGGAAGCAATGCGCAGCCATTCAACAGCAACAAACCAGCCGCCAACAGGGTTATTTTGTTAAACCGGATCATGACTACGGTTCCTCCATCAAATCTTCCAAAGCCGCCTGTCGCCTGTCGTCTTTAGGCAGCGCCGCTGGTTTCGGCCCGACCGGATGAGCAAGCCAGACCACCGCAGCCAAGCCCATAAACAGCCAAGCCGCCAGCCGGAAGGTATCGTCCAGACCCAGAATCGCAGCATGCTGACCTGCCACTGCCGCCAGCTTGGCGGTGGCCAACTGATCGTGCAGACCGGCGGCATACAAGCGGGAGATAGTTTCTATGGACCCGCCGTCGTGCAATGAAAAACTTTCGATCAACCGGCTTTGGTGGAAGGCGGCGCGCCGCTCCCAAAATATGCCTAATAACGGCGAGGCGACACTGCCACCCAGTACCCGCAGCATCCCGCCCAGTTCCACCGCCTGGGTTTGCCGTCTCGGCGTCAAGCCAAAAAGAAACAGCGTCGTCAGCGGCACAAACAAGCCGCCCAGACAAAAGCCTTCCAACACCTGCGCCCACAACGGCTGGCTAAACCAACCGCCGCGCCCGAAAAAATCGTAGCGACTGATCCAGCCGCAGTACACCGAAAACAGCAACATGTTTGCACTAACCAGCAGGCGGGCATCGAAGCGATGCACAATCCGATGCATCACACTGGCCATCGGCTTAGCCAAAAACACCAACGGCAATAACACGCTACCGGCCAGAAACGAGGTATAACCGACCACCACCTGCAAGCGCACCAGCAGCACCGACAACAAGCCGTACATCAACATAAAGCTCAGGCTGAGCATGATGCTGCCGATTGCGAAATTACGCCGGGCGAACAGTCGCAAGTCGAGCAACGGCGAGCGTTCCGCCAACTCCCAAACAACGAAGTAAGCCAGTATCAGCAATCCGGCCAGCGTCACGCCGATCAACCAGCCTGAGTTGTACCAATCCGCATCCTGGCCCTGATTCAGTGCGGTCTGCAAACAAACCAGTGCGGCGCCCAACAACAGGAAACCCACGCCATCGAACGGCATTTTCCGTTGCGGAGATTGCCTATCGAACAGCAAAGCCCAAACCAGTGCCGCCGCCAGCAACGGCAGCGGCACATTCAGATAGAACAGCCATCGCCAGCCCAAATGATCGGCAATCCAGCCGCCGGCAGCCGGACCCAGCGTGAACGGACTCAACGCGGCAATGCTCCACAACGATACCGCGAAGGATTTGGACGATTCGGGGTATTCGCGCATCAGCAGGGTTTGCGACAACGGGATAGTCAAGCCGCCGAAAAAGCCTTGTAACGCCCGGCCCGACAAAAACCAGAACAGATCGCAGGTAACGGCGCACAGCAGCGAAGCCAGCGTCATGGCAATCATGGCGGCCAAATACAGCCGGACTTCGCCGACCGCAGCCGCCAACCAGGAACTGATCGGTAGCGCCAAGGCCAGACAGATGAAATAGTAGGTCTGCATCCAACCGGCGTGACTGGGGCTGACCCCCAGATCGCCGGTAGCGTGCAGGCTGACCGAAGCAAACGCGCCGGTATTGAACAACACCAGGATGTTGCCCATCAGCAAGCCGAAGTTAAGGAAGAAAAACTGTACGCCGGACAGCGTGCGCTTGCCGACCTGGGTACTAAGACTGTCGTGGGTTAATGTCGCCCAGGCGGCTCGGGCATTTTTATCGGTTGAGGTCATGGCTTTGGAGTCTCCTTGGACTCGCAATAACAGGATGTTACCCGTTTAATTGCAAGTGCTGTGCCGGAGTTGATCAAAGCCGATTAAATACAGTTAAATCATTAACTTAATAAATTAAATAATAGAGAACCTAATGCTACGCAAGCACAAAATCACTAAATATCGTTAATTTCACGTAATATCGTAACTTAACGCCTCTTCACTGCGTTGCTCGACCTCGAATCAATACGCACTGCCAAGTAAGTCCGTACTGGCGACGCAGGCCATCCACCCAATTTGATGTCATTAAGTAGTGTAAATATGCAATTTTACGTATTTATATTTCTTGCAAAAGGATTAGCCTAGCCATTTTGATCAACGACGTTGAGATTCCTCTTTCTGAGTCGTTTGATCCGACCCGTCAAAAAAGGATGCCTATGGAAATTCTTCAGGATCCGATATTTTTATCGCGTTTACAGTTTTCTGTAACGGCGATGTTCCACATCTTGTGGCCGCTCACGTCAGTTGGCATGTCTCTGATTCTGGTTGTGTTTGAAGTGCTATGGCTAAAAACCAGGGACGCTGATTACTATCGGCATGCGCATTTTTGGTCAAAACTGTTTCTGCTTAATTTCTCGGTCGGCGTGGTCACCGGCATTCCTCTGGAATTTGAGTTTGGCACTAACTGGTCGCGCTTTTCCATGATGACGGGCGAATTTTTTGGAAATATTCTGGGCTTCGAGGGCGCCATGGCCTTCATGCTGGAAGCCGGTTTTCTGGGGATCATGCTTTTTGGATGGATGCGCGTTCCCCCTGTCATGCATTTGTTCGCTACCTGTATGGTGGCCTTGGGAGCATCACTTTCTGTATTCTGGATTTTGGTTGCCAATGCATGGATGCAAACACCGGCAGGCAGTCACCTTGAAAAAAGCAGGATTGTGGTAGACAGCTATTCCCAGGCAATGTTTAATCCGGATGCATTTTGGGCGGTGTCTCATATGTGGGTTGCCTGCCTTGAAACAAGCCTTTTTGTGATGGGCGGTTTGTCTGCATGGTACATGCTAAAAGCAAGGCATACGGATTTCTTTTTAAAGGCTTTTAAAATGGTTGTCATCATGGCAGCTGTTGCGGCACCTGTGCAAATATTTCTCGGCCACGGCAGTGGCCATGAGGTGTTTGAAAATCAACCGGCGAAAGGGGCTGCCATTGAAGCGCACTGGGAAACCAATCAAGCTGGATCGGGAGCAGACTGGAATATTCTGGCATGGCCCAATAAGGCGGCCCAAAAAAATGACTGGTCTATTTCTGTTCCAAAAGTATTGAGCGTTCTGGCTACCGGGAGCTTGGATGGACAAGTCATTGGCTTAAAATCATTTCCTCCGGCAGATCAGTCTCCTGCGATTCCACTAATTTTTTATTCTTTCCGTATCATGGTCGCGATTGGATTTGGTTTGTTTGCGCTAATAATATGGACGTTAGTGTGCTGGTTTAAAGGTCAATTAACATCCCAGCATATTGTTAAACACCGGATGCTGCTCTATGCATGGTTGGCTTCTTTGCCTCTTGGCTATCTGGCAACAGAATGCGGCTGGATAGTCAGGGAGGTTGGCCGTCAGCCTTGGGTGGTCTATGGCATTTTGCGTACCCGTGATGTTGCATCCGCCTTACCCGCTTCTGCTGTGTTCGTCAGTCTTATTAGTTTCGTTATTGTTTATGTAATGCTCTTTATGATGTTTGTGGTTTTTGCAAGCAGAATTATCCGAAAGGGACCTGATATGGCCGACGCGCCCGCGCCATTAACTAAAATTATTGGCGGAGAAGAGCAAGTTATCAGGCTAGACGAGCATAAAGGAGGTGAACCTGATGTTTAATGAGCTTCATGTTTTTCTGGCCAACATCTGGTTTTTTATAATTTGGCTAATCTTCTTTTTATATATCGTTGTGGATGGCTTTGATTTGGGGGTGGGAATCCTGTTCCTGCTAAACCGTGATGAAAAGCAGCGCACGATTATGATGGCCAGTTTGGGTTCGATATGGGATGCCAACGAGACCTGGCTGGTGCTGCTGATCGGCGCGCTCTTTGGCGCATTTCCGCTGGTTTATGCCCTCGTGCTGCATGCGCTTTATATTCCGGTTATGCTGATGATATTTGCGCTTATCTTCCGTGGCGTTGCCTTTGAATTTCGCAGTCATGCGCACAATAAAGCGCTTTGGAATATCGCGTTTGGAGGAGGTAGTCTGTTGGCTGCCATCGCTCAGGGACTTGCGTTTGGCGGTTTGATCAGCGGACTGAATGTGACCGGTGCCGGATTGAATGGAGACTGGGTTTGGCTCACGCCCTTTTCCCTGTTAGTCGCTGCCGGCGTAGTCGTGGGCTATGGGTTACTGGGGGCGACTTATTTAATAGTCAAAACGGAAGGTGAGTTGCAGAAAATCAGTATCCGCCACGCTTATGTTAACGCCATTTTGGGAATATCGATTGGTATAGCGGTTATTACCTGGACGTTACAGCTCAACCCCTATGTTGCTGCACGCTGGGATGCTTATCCATCACGATTCTCCTTGAATTTTTTTCTCGGCATGATCGGCTTTGCTTTTTTAATGTTACTGCGGGCATTGCTGCGAGGGTTTGAAAAAAGCCCGTTTTTCTGGAGCGTCTTTATTTTCTTTGCCTCGCTGATGGGGATGACCATAGGCTATTATCCTTATATGATCCCATCCTCGATAACACTCATTGAAGCGGCATCTTCCAGTAAGACCTTGATATTCATGCTCACCGGCATCGGTTTTTTAGTGCCGATAATGCTTGTTTATAACGGCTATCAGTATTTTGTTTTTTCGGGGAAAATACGAATGGATGAAGATGCCGGCTAGCGAAATCAATGGGGCAATCCCCATTGATTATACTTTCGCAGGCCGCGCTCGCGATATAACACTCACCTTAAGAACCCGCGGATAAACGGTTATATAGTATTAGAGTGCGGCTTCTGTTTTTCAGGCGGAGCCGCTTTTTCCAGCTGACGGCGAAATTCGTCCAATTGCCGTATTAATTCTTCACTGAAGGATTTAATTTGTTTTTCAAACAAAGGAATTTGCTGTTCCAGTTCCTTGTTAATGGTTTCGCCTATCGCTTGCAAGCTTTTAAAAATATCCCCGAAAGGCAGGTTTGAAAGATTATTCAGCGTTCGCTGATAATCGACTTTCCATAGCTCGTTTTCTTTTAATAAAACGGTATCAAAAGACAAATCCTTGTTGTTCTCAGGTTTTTTTAAGGTCATGACCGTTGTTACCGTTGCATTGGAACCGTCGATAAAAATCGTCCCGGTCTTTACTGTCGCATCTTGCAGATTTTGCTGTTTAGTCACCAGATGTTGAGTCTCTTGGGTAGCGTATTTTCTGGCAGAATCAAGATTGCCTTCTGCCATTGCTTCCCAAAATGCCGTCGTAACCTGTTCCGGGGTCAATACGGCCTGACAGCCGCCCAGCAAGAGCAATAGACTTAAAAGCCCGGCCAATCCAGTCAGGCTTTTCTTGGTGTGATGATAAGGGAAGCACGTTGATAAAATTTTAGTTGTCGCCATCGAAAACTCCCAGAATTTGCAGCAAATTCAAAAACAAGTTATTTGAAATACACGGTAGCCGGAACACAGACTTACGGACGAAAACAATTTTATACACGAAAAACGGAGGAAAACCCCATTATTTCTTCATTTAATGCAACAAAAACAACAAATTAACCAAGCCCCAGGCTACCCCTCCGGCCGCCGGAATCGTCAAAACCCATGCCCAGACAATCCGTTCGATGACGGAAAGTTTAAGCGCGTGAGGATTCTTGGCAAAACCTACGCCCATAATCGCTGTTGAAATGCTATGCGTGGTGGAAACCGGCATGCCGAAGTGGGCGGCGGTCAACAGAATGGTCGCTGAGCTGGTTTCCGCCGCGAAACCGTGTATCGGATGCAGCTTGACCATTTTGTGGCCGAGAGTCCTGATAATGCGCCACCCGCCCACCGCAGTGCCGAGCGCCATGATCAACGCACAAGTGCAGGCGATCCAGGTGTCGATGTCTTGTTCTCCGCCATCCGGTCGTAAGAATTCAGCCCAATACGGCAACTGGTCGAGCGTACCGGCGCTGTTAGCGGTAAAAATGGCTAAAGCGATGATGCCCATGGTTTTTTGCGCATCGTTGCTGCCATGCGCAAAACCCATATAACCGGCCGACAACAACTGGGCCTTGCCGAACACCGCATTAACCCATTTTGGGCGCGCCATCCGCGCCATGACACCTCCGGCCGAATTCATGCCGCTAATGATAGCCATCAAGCTGCCCATGATAACGATACCCAAGGTAAAACCGACAACCGGCGAACTGACCATGGGAATCACTACCTTCCACAGCAAGCCTTTATTTTCCGTCCAGACTACCGCGGTTTTCGACCATATCAACACATCGGGATTATTGTTTCCGGCGGCCAGCGCTGCGCCGCATAAGCCGCCGATCAAGGCATGACTGGAAGAGGACGGCAGCCCCAATGCCCAGGTAATCAGATTCCAGATAATCGCGCCGATCAGCGCACAAATCAGGATTTCGGAGGTGATATTCACCATACCGGTATCCACTAACCCCGACGAAATGGTTTTAGCCACGGCGGTACCGGATAACGCACCGACCAGATTGGTGACTGCGGCGAGTATTACCGCTTGAGTTGGCGTTAGTACTTTGGTGGCGACAACCGTGGCAATGGAGTTCGCGGTGTCGTGGAATCCGTTGATAAACTCGAATACCAGCGCTACCAGAATGACAAGCAAGAGCAAAGTCAGCATGATAACCCTTTTATGAATTTTTTAAGACGATATGGTAGATGACATTACCGGCATCGCGGCAGCGGTCAATCGCTTTTTCGAGGATTTCAAACAAATCCATTTTTACCAGGTAACGGATCGGATCGGTTTCATTGGCATAGGCATCCCGATACAACTCAAGTATTTGACGATCGGCTTCGGCTTCAATGGTTTGCAACTGATCGTTTAATTTTTTGACCTCGTCCAAATCCATTCCTTTACGCAACTGTCCGACCATTTGCTCCAAGACTTCGCAGGCTTGCTCCAGCATCGCAGCGCGGCTGGTGAAATCCACATCGCCAATACGACCCACGGCTAGCGTATAGCGCTCCGCAAACTTTTCCACGACCTTAGGAATTTTGTAAAGGGCGTTGTTAAGGGCTTCAATATCTTCGCGATCGAGCACGGTAACAAAAGTATTGACCAATTCCTCGCTGATTTGCGCGAATAAATTCTTTTCCCGGCGACGCGCCTGTTTAAATTTTTCCAGAGATTGTTGCGTAGCGGGCGTGCTTAGAAGATCGATTAATGCTTTAGCGGACGAACGCGCGGACTCGGCACTGGCTTCAAGCAAGCCGTAGAATTTATCGCCTTTACCGAAAATGGTTTGCAATGAGAACATGGTGTTTCCTTATTTATTAGCCATAAGGCATTTATTAGTTTTATTGCCCCATTATCGCATAACAACACTTAATCCTTAAAAGTTCTGAGTTAAAAACAACTCAACGTGAGGTTAATAAACGGCATAAATTAAAAACTTACTTGGAAGCGCTGATTAAATCCTTCGACAGGCTCAGGACGAACGGTAAGCTGTTGATTCCGTTCGTGGAGAGCTTGTCGAACCATGAGCGGAATCGATTTGTTCAGCGTTTCCTTAGGTGCGGAATATGAGGTTATGATCTCACTGACTATGCGACAAAGCATAATTCAGTATCGTCATTTAGGAGCGGCGCTATTGGGACCATCACATCCGGGACGAATGCGATTTTGAAAGACATGTTGATCATATTCACTATAATTCCGTGAAGCATGGCTATGTCAAACGGCCTTTTTCAACATTACATCGGTATCCGCAAACAGGCGTGTTGCCGGAGCATTGGACAAACGATCTTGCTTTGAAGATTTTACCTGTGGCGAGCGGCGAATTGTTGGGCTTCATTGCATTCAGTCCAACCTGCTGCCGGGAACAAGCCCTCATAAAGAGCACATGAATGACAACACTAAGCTTTTCAAAATCAATTATGGAAAAAATATTAATCGCCCTGAAGTTTAGCAATATTCGTTCATACCGATTAGCAAGCAGCCTCTATGCAGCAAAGTGGAATCGAGGTTACTTACCGGGTTTGCCAACCCAACCTACAAGTTATTTTCTCGTTTGCCTGCTGGCATGGGCCAGTATTCCGGCGGCACTGGCCGAGAATCATTCCTGCGAAGAAACCGGCGGGACGCATATCTGGATCTCACCCCTCACCCCCAAAGCCGATGGACAGGTCAAGATCATGTCGGTATCCACGGACGGCCCCGTGTCGGAGCTGGTCCTGATCGACAGCCAAGGCCGGCGCATGCCTATGCAATCCCGCCGCCGAGGCGGCCCGCCGTGGAGCCTGGTTGCCGCTTTGGACGGACTCAACGAGGGGGATTATCGAGTGGTGGCGAGCCGGGATGGTGAGCTGACCGCCTGCCACCCGCTCACCATCGGCGGATCAGACACACAGGAAAGGCCCAAAGTCTGGGGACTTGCCACCGAAGCCTTTTATTCCGCCTGGATCGAAGAGCTGTTTGGGGCGTCGCCCAATGAAAACCTCAGCTTCCCTTCCCTTGAACCGGTATTGCGCAACACCGAGCACAACTTCCTGCACAACTATCTCGGCCTCAACGAAGACAAAAGCCTGCCGCTAACCCCCGATTGCGCCGACCTGCCCTATACCCTGCGGGCTTATTTCGCCTGGAAGGTCGGCCTGCCAATCGCCTCCCGCGCTTGCGGGCGTGGCTCGGCCAACGCGCCGCCGCATTGTGAAGCGGCCACCGTCAACACCGAATTCACCCACGGCATCAGCTCGCAGTCCGACTTCAAAGAGGTCAACAGGCAGTTGGCGGATGCCGTCCATTCGGGGTCTGCACGAACCGGGCTTGAGGACGAATCCACGGATCTCTATCCCATCCCTCTCAGCCGGGAGACGCTCTGGCCGGGGACGGTCTATGCCGATCCCTACGGCCATGTACTGGTGCTGGTTGAATGGGTGCCGCAGACGGCGGAGCGTCCCGGCATCCTGCTGGCCGTCGATGCCCAGCCGGACAATTCGGTCACCCGCAAGCAGTTCTGGGAAGGCACCTTCCTGTTCGCCAACGTCGCCGGCGCCGGACCCGGATTCAAGGCTTTCCGCCCCTTGGCCCGCACCACCTCGGGCGATTTCCAAGCGCTCGCCAATGATGAATTGGTCGATAGTCCCAGCTTCGCATCCTTTTCGCTGGAGCAGGATCAGCTCTCTCCCGACGATTTCTACGCCAGGCTGGCCAAGCTCGTCAACCCCAGCGGCCTTGATCCCAAGCAAGCTTACGAAGCCACGCTGGACGCCTTGGTGGAGCAAATCGAGACCCGCGTGACCTCGGTAGATAACGGCGAGGCGTATTTCCGCAACAGCCCCGACAACGTCATCCCCATGCCTGACGGCGCGGCAATTTTCCAGACCGTCGGCCCTTGGGAGGATTACTCCACGCCCTCCCGCGACATGCGCCTCATCATCGCCATCAATGTGCTGAACGGTTTGCCCGACAAGATCGTGCGCCACTCCGAATTGTTCGTGATGAACGACATAAACCCCGAACAGGCCAAGACGGAGATCGAGCAATATCACGCAAGACGCGTCCAGGAACGCAGCATCCGCTATACGCGCACCGATGGCAGCCCGTGGGAGCTTTCGGTGGCCGAGGTACTGGCACGGAAACCGGACTATGAAATGACTTATAATCCCAACGACTGCATCGAAATGCGTTGGGGCGCGAAGCCGGGCACGGAGGAATATTCCACCTGCCGCCGCCGTGCGTCAGCGGAACAGCGCGCGAAAATGGAGCAATACCGGATCTGGTTCCGCGAGGTACGGAGGCCGACACGATGAAGGAAAGCCCTCTCTAACCCTTGGGGAGAGGGCTATTTTTTCTTACACTATCCAAGCTTCGATAGTGATAGAGAAACCTCTGCTTATCGTTTTATTGGGTTGTGGTTCGGCACCAAAGAAACCTGCTCAACCCAACCTGCGCCCCTTGTTGCATAGCCCCATCGGTTGAGTTACGCTACGGGGAACCCGGCCATCCTTCCTTGCCGTTGTTAACAATTTAACAAGTAATACGAGGGTAAATAAAAATGGATAATGACACCCTAATAAATCAAGCGCAGCATCTTTATGCTGTATTAGAGGTCGAACAACATACGCGATCCTTACAAAACAAAACCCAGTTTGATCGCCTTGACTACTTGGTAACGTGGGCTTATTGCCGTTATCAGCGTCGGTTAAATCGCTGTGTTTTATGTTATCAGCATCGGTTAAATGACTGTACTAGGGAGTTTTTTGGGAAGTAAACGACAGTTCTGCCCGCGCACTAATCATTCATGCGATCCTTCCACGAACGATACGCTTCACTGCGTGTAACATATCCTCCCTCCAATCCGCCGGGTAAACGCCGATTAATAGAGGCCTGGTCAAGGCTTGATTCGACAGACCGACAGAGGCAGTCATCGCGCACTGTTGCGGGAACATGGCACCATCCAGAGACAAGCCGCAACGGCAACTGGATAATGCCGCCTCAGAAGGCCTATTTTCATACCTTTAAAGCAGAACAGGTTCATCATCAGCGCTATCAAACCAGCGCTGAGGCTAAGCAATGTATCGAGGTGATTTACAACCGTGAACGACTTCTTCGGACAATAACTATAGAATCGGACAATAACTATAGAAAAGGTGCAACAAATTATGCGCTTAATGTTAAAAGGCCTTTAACGACGGCTTAACAATTGCCGCGCCCGATTATCCGCACCTGACGGAAGTTTCTCGGGACTGGCGTTTATCCAGGCGGTTATGTCTTTCCATGCAGTGGGCGCTTGCAAATCGCGTAACAACATGTGGTAGCCATTCTGGTAAATCGCTACGGTTTTTTTCGTCGCATCCACTTGGAGAAATTGCTGTAAGAACGCATAAGTCGGCTCCTTGGGAATAATTTCGTCTTTCTCGCCGTATAGCATCAGGGTATTGCCGCGTAGCGTTGCGGCACTGTTAAATGCTGCGTCCATCAAATCAGTCAACCCGTATACCGTTTCCACGCGGGTCGCCTTGATAACCCACGGATCACGCCCCAAGGCACGAAGCATGTCGATGTTATCCGATGCCACGACGTGGACGCCCTCCCCGGTCAAGGTCAGCCAGGGAAGACTGTGCGCCAGCGTCCAAAGCAAACCGGTTTGATACCAGGGCATGGTTGATCTGGCCCATAACGCCGGAGCAGCGAGAATAACGCCTGCGACGTCCGGCATATCGGCTTGGCTCATGGCGGTGATGACTATCGCACCGCCCATGCTTTCGCCGAGCAAATAAACCGGGCGTTTCGGGTAGCGTTGTTTGACCAATCGCACCAAAACCTGTAAATCCTTGATATAGGTCTCGCCCCCTGCCCATAATCCGCGTTTTGGAGCCATGCCGAAACCGCGTTGATCGTAAGCGAAGCAGGCAATACCCTGTTTACTGAAATATTCTCCCGGCGTAACAAAAAAACGGCTGTAGTCGTTGAAGCCGTGCAGCGCGATAATAATTGCATGCGGTTCGGTTTTCGGCAGCCAATGCCGCACCGGCAAACTTGCGCCGTCTTCGGTAAGGAAAGTATTCTCGCCAAGTTGCGCCGTATTATTTTTTGCGCCGGGCGGGTAAGTCATCGGCATACAGCCGCTTAGCGTTATAAGCAGCAAAAGAGCAATGAGTGCGTATCGGAGTTTCATGCGTTTGATCAATAAATGTACAGAGGACTTTTATTATATACTCATGCCTATCAAAGTTTTCGGCGGAATTGCCTGAGACTATTCAAGCCTATCCAAAGGCTTTATCATATACATGAATGCAGTTTCCAATCCCAAGCTAACATCTCTCATTAACAATCTTTGTATTTTGGCAAGACAATCCCGTTACCCTAACAACAGCAGCTTTCGCTCATTATCCATCAAGAAAATGCTGCGCAAAACCGTGCTTTATGTGTTGTTCGCCTTCCTGGTTTCATCGGTCGGTTTGTGTGTATTGCTGCGTTGGATGCCTGTGCCTACCTCGGCATTTATGGTGTACCGACATTTTGAAGACTTGGTGGACGACGGTTCTTACAAGTCTATTAAATACTCATGGACCGGTGCAAAAAAAATATCGGCCTATGCCTCTTCGGCGGTTATTGCCGCCGAAGACCAGCGGTTTTTCTTACATTCCGGGTTTGATCTGCACTCTATACAATCATCCATCGATGTCTACATGGACGGCGGACGGCTGAGGGGCGCGAGCACTATTTCCCAGCAAGTGGCCAAAAATTTATTTTTAACGCCGTCGAAAAGCTTTGTCCGCAAGGGACTGGAGGTATGGTTCACACTGCTGATCGAGTCGCTATGGAGTAAGGAGCGGATATTGACGGTTTACCTGAATATTGCGGAATTCGGCGACCATCTATTTGGCATAGAGGCTGCCAGTCAGCACTATTTTGGCGTCCATGCCGGCCAAATCAGTCGGTCGCAAGCGGCATTATTGGCGGCAACCCTGCCTAATCCGATACTGCTGCGGGCTGCGCAGCCATCAAGTTATTTACTTAAGCGGCAACAGTGGATACTCCGGCAGATGCAAAATCAGTGATTTTTTTAAGGCCTGTGTCTGATATAATTTAAAGTTAATATAATAACTGTCCGAGACAGACTTCCAATCACCTCAACACCAAGCAGATAGAGATAATCCATGAGTATGCAAAAATCCATCATCAACACTCGTTTATTAATGAGTAGCCTGGTTATATCAAGTGTGCTTGGGGGCTGTGCGACCACCTCTGAGGTCAATGAAAAAGATCCTTGGGAAGGCTGGAATCGCGGCACTCAAGAATTTAATGACGATCTGGACAAGGCCGTTTTAAAACCCATGGCGAAAGGTTATATGTGGATAACCCCGAAATTCGTTGATGACGGCATAACCAATTTCTTCAGTAACATGAACGACATCGGTGTAACCCTCAATGATTTTATGCAGCTCAAATTGGCACAAGGCGGTATGGATGCCAGTCGTTTCCTGATCAACACGACAGCAGGCGTAGCCGGTTTTGTCGATGTGGCAAAAATGATTGACCTGCCCAAGCATAATGAAGACTTCGGGCAGACGCTAGGCTTCTGGGGTGTTCCGACGGGTAACTATCTGGTAGTACCGTTTATGGGCGCCAGCTCACCCAGGGAAGTCGCCGGGGCTGTTGGCGATGCATTAATGAATCCACTCACCTATACCTTTGCATTTGCCGGTGGCGGCGCGGCCGTTAGCGCGGTCAATGCGGGAGCCAAAACGGTTGATGTCACCGATACCCGCGCCGATCTAATACCGACTGAAAAGATCGTTGATGAAGCCTCTGTCGATCGCTATTCCTTTATCAAAAATGCTTACCAGCAGCGCCGTGAATATCTGCTCCATGACGGCAATGTTCCTGAAGAAGATGAACTTCAGTTGGAAGATGAAGCTACGACCGAGACAACGAGTACGGCAAAAACCAACAACCCGGCACCGGCAACGACCAGTAACCGCCCAGGCTCAGCTCCGGTTACTGATAATTCCAAACACTTTCTGGACTTATCGGCACCTGTTAAGAAATAAGCGGGGCAACGGGCGGTCGGTTCAGCCGGTCGCCCATCAATTTTAAAATGAAATTTTCAATCTTCATCCTATTGTTGAGTATTTTCTCCGAATGCTCTTCATCCCCTGCCGACAATAACTGGGCGATGATCAAACAAGCCGCGCAAATCGACGATAGCGCCCAAAGCATCGGTTCTTATACCGCCGGTTGCTTAAGTGGTGCGGTCACGCTACCTCAGAATGGCACAGGCTATCAATTGATGCGCCCTACCCGCGGCCGATCTTACGGTCATCCGGACTTGATACGATTTATTGAAAGTATAGCCAAGACCGCCCATTTACAGCACTGGGGCGTCTTGCTCATCGGCGATCTGGGACAACCGCGCGGCGGTCCGACCCCAAGCGGACATCGCAGCCATCAAACCGGTCTCGATGTCGATATTTGGTATTTGCTTTCACAACAGGCGGCAACCCGAAGCCTGGCATTTAATGAGCGCGAAACCTGGAGCGCTCCCTCGGTTCTTGCCGCCAAATCGGACGCCATTGATAATAACCAATGGTCGATAGCTCATGAGAAAATTCTTGAGACCGCGGCGCAAAGGCCCGAAGTAGACCGCATCTTCGTCAATCCCAGCGTCAAACGCCTATTATGCGCACGTAAATCAGCCCATAACTGGCTAAGAAAAATTCGTCCGTGGTGGGGGCATGACGATCACTTTCATGTCCGACTCAAGTGTCCGCTGAATAACAAAAACTGCACAGGGCAGGAACCGCTTCCTGAAAGCGATGGCTGCGATGCGTCGCTGGCCTGGTGGTTTTCAGAAGAAGCCAAGACGCCGGTTCCCGCAGCCAAAAAACCGGAACCGCTCGCATTGCCTGCACTATGCGATGTTGTGTTAAAAAAATAGCGCCTGGATAGCCGAACTAAATCAAACCCTTCTCATCCCGGATCGGGACGATAAAGCCAAGTCCGTCATCCGTTGCAATAAATTCGGACAACTCCAGCCGCAATTTATCCAGCGCCTCATCAAGTGTTTCCTGCTTTACCTGATGAAACGAAGGCAGCATGGTTGACGCGTTATGGTACTTCAAAATATCCAATAATATTCTGGCTTGTTCAATAGTGTATCGATGTTTCACAACTTCTCCGTAAGTACTAATCTGTTCTATTTTTCACACAGGATCAGGTAGCCTGTTTTAATAAAAAAAGCATTATAACTTGAGACAACCGTCCTAAAAAATCCGCCTTCAAATCAGCTCAATAAGTTTTCATCAACCCGTCCAACGTCAACCCGCAACTGGGCGCAAACGCTTTCATAAAGAAACTTACTTCAGGTTGTTCTGATGCGCCGATAGTTAAAGCCAATTGAGCGGCGGCGGTTTCAAACTCTAAATTCCCGGCTTTTAGCTCAGCCTGACATTTGAGATAGGCCGATATTTTATCTGCCGCCTTAATGATCTGCACATGCTCCGGCGGCATCCTGTCGTGATGAATCAGCACCTGAAAATCAGCCTGCAACTCAACCGGCAAAAGCGCCAGCAGCTCTATTTCGGCCTGATGCTCAATCCGTTTGTAGGCGGCGCTGATTTCCTGGGAATGATATTTAATAGGAGTGGGCAAATCGCCGGTAATGACTTCCGTAATATCGTGATACAAAGCCGCCGTAGCAATGGCGTTGGCATCAACGGTCCCGCCGTAATAACGATTTTTAATCAAGGCCAACGTGTGGGCAATAACCGACACCTCCCAGCTATGCTCCATGACATTTTCAGCATGCGCATTGCGCTTTAGACCCCAGCGCTTAATCCATCTTAGCCGCGACAAATAAGCATAGAAACTACTTGTTATTTCTTTATTCATATTTCTTTAATGAGCGAATTTTCTATCAGAACCTGAACATAATATTTCTTATTATCCCAGAAGTAATGAGCCCTTATCAGTGGCAGTGACCTTGGCATTAGTTAATTGTCCAAGTTTTCATTGTTGGACCATTGGCATAAGTGACCGGATAATTTCCGTCCAGAAATTCAACTGCCTTCCTTGACAGCTGATTTTGTTGATCCTGCGTATAACCGGCCGGCAAAACCAGAACGCCTAATAGTTTAATATTTTCATTCATTAAGACTTGTATGCATTTATAGCTGTTGATTATAGGGTTATGATGCTTAAATAGTCCACTTTGGTTACAGCTAAACATCATGCTTATTCAGTGGTATCCCGGCCATATGCACAAGGCCGGCAAAGAGGTCAAAGAAATCCTGCCCCAGGTTGACCTGATCATCGAAATTCTGGACGCGCGCATTCCGTTCAGCAGTCAAAATCCGATGCTCGCCGCGCTGCGCGGCGACAAGCCCTGCATCAAAGTACTCAGTAAAAGCGACCTTGCCGACCCGGTTGTTACGCAACAATGGCAAACCTATCTGGAGCAGGAGCAAGGCGTAAAAACCCTGGCACTGACCACCGAGCAGCCCGAAAAAATGCGCCAGCTGACCGAACTGTGCCACAAGATGCTGCCGAATAAAGCCAGCAGCGACAAACCGATCCACACCCTGATCATGGGCATCCCCAATGTCGGCAAGTCCACGCTGATCAACATACTGGCCGGAAGAATGATCGCCAAAACCGGCAACGAACCGGCCATCACCAAGACCCAGCAACGCATTGACATAGGCCACGGCATTATCCTATTGGACACGCCCGGCATGCTGTGGCCCAACGTCGAAAATAAAAACAGCGGTTACCGGCTGGCGACCACCGGCGCTATCAAAGATACCGCAATCAGTCATGAGAATGTCGCCTTCTTCGCGGCCGAATACCTGTTGCAGTATTACCCGGATTTATTGCAGACCCGTTTCCAGCTGGAGCAGCTACCGGAAGCCGAGCAACAGCTGATGGAAGCCATCGGTAAAAAACGCGGCTGTCTGCGCTCGGGCGGGCACATCGAAATGGATAAAGTGGCTAAAATCCTGCTGTCTGAATTGCGCGCCGGCACCATCGGCAGAATCAGCCTGGAAACGCCTTCCATGATGGAGAAAGAATTGGCCGAGCTGGTGATTATTCGCGAGCAGAAAGAGGCCAAGAAAAAAGCGCGGAAGCAGAAATGGAAAGGGTCAAATTAACTTGGTTTGTGTAGAGCCGTAAGATGTACTGAACAAAGTAAAGCGCATCTTTCGCGATTGATGCGCTTCGTGCCTTGGCAACTGCTCCCTGCCCTACCGACGCTCAAGAACTACACGACAACATAGAACACCCGGCCCGCTGCCTTGCCCAGTCGGGGCGTTTTAAGGCGAATTCTTCTTTGCCGGGCTGTTCGTCGTAGGGATGGCGCAATAGTTCCAACAGCTCATTAACCATCGAAAAATCGCCCTGCTCCGCTTTGTCTATCGCCAGTTGCGCCAGGTAATTCCTCAACACGTATTTGGGATTGGTGGCGTTCATAGTCTTGATGCGCTCGGCATCGGCTATGCCGGAATTCTGAATTCGTTTTATATAAAGTCTAAGCCAGTTGCCAAGACGCGCCTTGTATTCATCGGTTAATTGCTCCGGCACATAATAAGCTTCCATCAACGGCGCCATCAAAGCCTCATCGCCAAGTTCAACATCCATGACCAATATGGCAAGCTTACGGTAAAAAATAGTCATATCCGTTTCAACCGATTGCAACAGAATCAACAACTCGGTGTTTAGTTCGTTATCGATGGACGGATCATAGGCATTCAACCCCAGCTTACCGGCGACCATGGTTTGCCAGCCTCGCTCAAAGGTGTCCTTATAAGCATTGATCGCCTGTTGCAGGGGTTCAACCTGTTCTATCAGCGGATAGATCGCATTAGCCAATTGCCCCAGATTCCAGAACGCGATTTGCGGCTGATTGCCGAAACGATACCGGCGGTCGGCCGCATCGGTGGTATTGGGCGTCCAGTTGGGATCGTAATTTTCCAGCCAGCCGTAAGGACCGTAATCTATGGTGAGGCCGAGTATCGACATATTATCGGTATTCATCACGCCATGAACAAAGCCGACCCGCTGCCAATGCACGATCATTTCCGCCGTCCTGCGGCAGACTTCTTCAAACCATTGAAGGTAAACGTCCAGCGACGGCTCACCCAAATGCGGAAAGTCGGTAACAATGGTGTAGTCCACCAGTTTTCTCAGCAGATCGATCTCGCCCCTGGCTGTAAAAATCTGAAAACTGCCGAAACGGGTAAACGATGGTGCAACGCGGCACACTACGGCACCCGGTTCGGGTTTGGGATCGCCGCTGTAGAACATATCCCGGATAACCTCCTCGCCGGTCAGTATCAGACTCAATGCCCGCGTGGTCGGCACACCCAAATGATACATGGCTTCACTGCACAAAAACTCGCGTACCGAGGAGCGCAGCACCGCCAAGCCGTCGGCATTCCTTGAGTAAGGCGTGGAACCTGCGCCTTTCAGCTGCAAGGTAAAACGCTCGCCTTTCCTGTTAATTATTTCACCCAGGTTGATAGCGCGACCGTCACCGAGCTGCCCCGCCCAGTTGCCGAACTGGTGGCCGCCGTAACAGATTGCGTAAGAATCCATGCCGGTTAACAGGCTATTGCCGACAAACACTTGGGTAAAATCGGCGGATTTACAGACTTCCTCAGTTAAATCCAGTAACTCTGCAACCTCTCTGGAATAAGCAACCAACCGCGGATTAGCAACTTTGGTCGGCAATACCCGGGAATAGCAAGCGCTGAATACCTGACGACGATTATTGACAGTTTCGGGGTCGGCGGGTAACTCGCGTATAAAACGATTATCGAAGATCAAATCATCGAGTCCGGAAGTTTTTGTTTGGGAATTCATCATAATCATAAAATCTCACACTGGTTCGGTGGGCTGTTCAATTGACAATTTAGGCTATTCTAGCGTTAAAAATGAATTCTCCTTGATATTCAGTTAAAATAACCGCGTTAATAAACCTCCATTTTTAATGGAGGGTGTGTCATTTTATTTGATGTATTTTCCTGAGGTCGTCGTATGCGTAAAAATCTTCTTACCTTCATTGGGGGCGCCACCTTGCTCCTTATGCATCCTTGGAGTCAAGCGGCCAGTGATTTACCTCCTACGGCCAAGGTAGAAATGGGTCCCGTAGAAGAAGTATGTTCCGACTTTACTTCTCCCGAATGGCGAAAAGAACAAGTCATTGACGGTGTGCAAATACAGGCTTCACGGCTATGTAATCCCGACAATCCATCTGACATCGCCGCCTTTGTCAAAGGCACCAACGGCATTTCCATGAAAACCCTGATGGAAACTCAACTCGCCGCCGACGCCGTAACCATGTCCGACGATGTCGACGGCGACGGCGACCCTGATAAAATCATTATCAAACTTGAAGTTGCCGAGCTCAACGGTCATTCGCCCGACATGAAAGACCCCACCACTACCTTCGATATAGCGCCGGGCATCCAGCCGACTTTTTGGGTTTTTGCCCCCAAAACCCGCGATATGTCCACGCTCAGCATTTATGAGCCGATAGCCAATCCGTTGCTGCGCGTACCGTCTCCGGTAATCCGTGTCGAGCAGGATGACGTGGTCTGGCTGGTTCTGGAAAACACCCATTATTTGCCGCATTCCATACACTTGCATGGTATCGATCATCCGTTCATGGATATGAGCGGCGCTGGTAATGATGGCGTTGCTCAAACCAGCAACATGGATACCATGCCGGGAAAAAGCAAAACTTACGTAATCAAGCCGCGCCAACCCGGCACCATGTATTACCATTGCCACGTTCAGCCGCACACCCATATTCCGATGGGCTTGCAGGGTATTTTTGTGGTTGAGGAAAACCGCCCCAACAACTGGCCGCAAACCCTTAATGTCGGTGCAGGCCAAGTGCGTCATCCATCGGTCGCCGTGCTGGAAAAATATGCACGCGAATATGACCTGCATTATCAATCGGCGGATAAGGAACTGCATGAGCTTGTTGCCCGGTCAGCCAACGATCCGCGCCTGATCGCCAAGCACATGAATATGGAATATGACACCACCGATGCCACCGACGATTATTTCATGCTCAACGGCCGCTCTTTCCCTTATACCTTAAGGGAATCGCTGATTGAAATGAAACAGGATGAAAAAGTTAAACTGCGGGTCCTGAATGGCCACACCGAATCCTTGGCCCTGCATATCCACGGTCACAAGCCGACCGTAACTCATTACGACGGCGTCGACAACGGCCCCAGTTCCTATATCCAGCGTGACGTACATGCCATGGTACCCGCACAGCGACTTGATCTCGAATTAAGCGGCGTCGATGATGGCCTGCACAGTTTTGGACAAGGTATCTGGATGTTCCATGACCATGTCGAAAAAGCGTTTACCACTAACGGCGTTGGTGAAGGCGGCGACATCAGCTTGGTCGTCTATGACGGTTTCCTTGATGAAAAAGGCATTCCCAAATCGCACGGCATGAGCCTTGCCCCCTATTTCACCAAAGGACTCTGGAAACGTAATTATCCGATCTGGCAAGATTATGATGAGTGGCGCAGCTTAGGCCTGCCGGACCTGAAAGCGGAATACCAACCTTCTAAGGTAGCGGTACAAACCGTACAACAACAATGGGCGCCGGAAAAGCCGGTAGCTGAACAGGAAAGTTCCGCTTTTGGAAAACTGTTGTTCGGTTTAATACTGGGATTATTAAGCTATGTGCTGATAATTAATCGACAAACGATTTATGAGCGCGTTCGTAAACTGCTTAATAAATAACGCCGGTCGTCAGTTAGAGATATTGCCTACATGGATGCAGGTAACGTCTCTAACCTATTATTTCTAATCTCAACTGCACAAATCCGGACATGGCGGACACTTTACGCTTCTCGGCAGAGGCCGTTGGGCCAAGCGTGTATGCTACGCAATGACAAATGACTATCAAGCATAAAAACCGGATAACCCCAATATGATGCGAACCTATGCCATACTTGTTATGGCATTGATATGCCCCTGCTTTTCAGCATCGGCTGAACCCATCCATCTCCAGTTACGCTGGCATCACCAGTTTCAATTTGCCGGTTATTATGCGGCGTTAGAAAAAGGCTATTACAAGGATGCGGGGCTCGACGTAATCATCCACGAAGGCACGCCGGAAAAAAAACCGGTGCAGGAAGTCCTTCAAGGCCATGCCCAATACGGCGAGGCTAACAGCGAATTACTGCTGGAACGGTTGCGTGGCGCGCCGCTGGTCGCCTTGGCTGCGATATACCAGCATTCCCCTTCCGTGTTAATCGCCCGCAAAGATGCCGAGATTTCTTCACCTGACGGTTTAGTCGGAAAAAAAATCATGTTGTTAAATCAGACTGTCGATGCTGATTTTGTCGCCATGTTCAATAATGAAGGCATAGACATCAACCGTCTTCATATCATCCCCAGCAGTTATGAAATTCGTGATTTGATTGACGGCAAAGCGGACGCATTTAATTCATATCTGAGCAACGAGCCTTATTTTCTCAAGCAGCAAGGCATTGAGTTCAACGTACTTAACCCGCGCAACTACGGTGTCGACTTCTACAGCGATATTCTGTTTACAACGGAGGATGAACTTAAACAGCATCCCGAACGCGTCAAAGCATTCCGTCAAGCCAGTCTTGAAGGCTGGTATTACGCAATGGATCACCCGCAAGAAATCATTGACTTATTGCTTAACAAATACAAAGTCAACAAATCCAGAGACCATCTTAACTTTGAAGCCGACGCAATACGCCCATTAATAGTACCGGATGTGATTGATCTGGGACACATGAATCCCTGGCGCTGGCGGCACATGGCGGAAACCTTCATCAAGGCGGGCATGGTTGAAAACGATAAGTTTTTGCAAAATTTCAGCTACGATCCCGACCCCAAAGCCGACAAGGAAAAGCTGCTCAAATACATCAAGATTGCCGCAATCATCATCCTGTTAACCAGCGTTATTGCCTTAACGCTGTTGGCTTCTTATCGATCGCTAAAACGAAAAAACAAAATAGCCGCCCGTAACGAAAAGCTTTTACGCTTGGCGCATGAGACGGCCGGAATAGGCTACTACGTGACCGATCTGGCGACCGAGCGCTGGGAAAGCTCGCCCCTGCTTGATCAGATTCTCGGTATCGACGCTCATTTTGAACGAACTATTCCCAATTGGGGTGCATTGATTCATCCCGAACACTATCAACGCGTGCTTGATCACTATCAGGAAATACTCCACAGCCGCGAGCGGTTTTCGATGGAGTATGAAATCATCCGGGCTAGCGATAACGAGACACGCTGGGTAATCGCTCATGGCGACATCGAATTCGACAAAACCGGCAATCCCGCGCAACTGGTGGGTACCGTGCAAGATATTACCGAACGCAAGCATGCGGAAGCTGCACTACGCGAAAGCGAGGACGCATTTCGGCATCTATTTGAAGACTCCAAAGACCCCATTTTGCTTATCAAAGAAGGTCGCTTCATCGACTGCAACGCCGCCGCCTTAACGCAGCTGGGGTATCATTCAAGATCGGAATTGATCAATTACAAACCCGATGAAATATCTCCCGACTATCAACCCGATGGACAATCCTCTGAGGAGAAAGCGGCTGAAATGATAGCCGCCGCTCTGCAGGTGGGTTATCACCGGTTCGAATGGCTGCACGTCCGAGCCGACGACTCTCCCCTTCCTGTCGAGGTTTCTCTAACTCCGATGACAGTGCATGGCGAGCTTATTACCCATGTTTGCTGGCGCGACATTACCGAGCGCAAGCAAACGGAACAGCAACTCACTCGTCAACTCCGTTATCTGAATATAATGGAGCGCATATCCCGAATAAACGCTACGGCAGAAAGTCTCGAAGCCATGCTTGATGGCGTGCTCAAAGAAATCCAGTTAATCTTTAATGCCGACCGTGCCTGGTTTTTGTATCCTTGCGACCCCAAAGCAAATTTTTTCTCTGTGCCGATGGAGCGTACCCGTCCCGAATGGCCCGGCGCTTTTGTGCGTAATACGCAAATACCGGTCACCCAGGAAATCACGGAGCTACTGCAATCGGTGCTTGGAACTGACGAACCCTTACAATACGGCCCCCAATTAAGCCTCGCCGTTCCAAAAATATCCGCCGAAGACTTCTCGGTAAAATCCCAGCTGCAAGTTGCACTTCGGCCGCAGATCGGCAGCCCCTGGTTGCTTGGCATTCATCATTGCTCGGAAGCGCATATCCACGACGCTGATGATTTATGGATTTTCACCGAGATAGCGCAAAGAATTACAGAGGCCTTAAGCAGCCTGATTTCAATCAAAAGCTTACGGGAAAGCGAGGAACATTTCCGCCTGCTCATTCAAAAATCACCCGTTGCCATAGGTATCATTAATAAACAAAACGGAATCGATTTACTGAATGACCGGTTTATCCGGACTTTCGGCTACACACTAAACGACGCTCCAAACCTGGAGGCGTGGTGGCCGCTGGCGTATCCT
Source organism: Methylobacter tundripaludum SV96 (assembly GCF_000190755.2). Lineage (GTDB taxonomy): Bacteria > Pseudomonadota > Gammaproteobacteria > Methylococcales > Methylomonadaceae > Methylobacter_A > Methylobacter_A tundripaludum. The sequence continues at coordinate 254,622 of NZ_JH109154.1, forward strand.
GACGAACATTATCGGGATCAGGTCAAAGAAACGTGGACCGGCTTTATGGAAAAAGCCATTATTGAAGAAAAGGATCTTGAACCGATGGAGTTTAGGGTAACTTGCAAGAATGGGACGGTGCGCGACATCATTTTTTACAACGCAATCGTCGGCGAACGGATTCTGGTATTTTTTGACGACATCACCGAACGTAAGGCTGTCGAAAATAAATTACGTAGCCGCACCGATGAACTGGCTCTGCAAAATCAAATTCTTCAACAAATTAATCAAGGGGTTGACCTACCCCAGATATTGAATGAATTAGTGCGTCAAATTGAAGTACTGCATCCCAATATGTTGTGTTCTATCTTGCTGCTGGACGAAGACAACAAACATCTACGCCATGGCGCGGCGCCCAGTTTACCCGACGCTTATAATCAAGCCGTTGACGGCTTGGCGATTGGCGATGGCGTAGGGTCTTGCGGCACGGCGGCGTATCGCGGCGAGAGTGTCATCGTTGAAGATGTGCAACATCATCCTTACTGGGAACCGTTTCGCGATCTTGCCAAGCTAGCCGGTCTGCAAGCTTGCTGGTCGCATCCGATTAAAAATAATCAGGGACGCGTACTCGGAACTTTCGCCGTCTATCATCGCCTGCCGACACACCCAACGCATGACGAAATCAACTTGGTTGACCACTATGCGGAACTGGCACAATTGGCGATTGAGCGAAATCAGTCAATGATACAAATAGCGGAATCCCTATCGATATTAAAGGCCACCCTGGAAGCCACCGGCGAAGCTATTCTGGCTGTAGACCTGAACAATAATTGGCTGCTGCATAACCAAAAATTCATTGATTTGTGGCAAATTCCTGATGAAGTGATCGCCGCTAAAATAGGCGCTGAAGACGGTAATGCAGAACTGCTATACGGCCCCAATCAAATAAAAGACCCCGAAGCTTTCTCCAATAAAGTAACCGGACTGTATGCAACCCCGGAAGCCAATTCTTTCGATATTATTGAATTCAAGGATGGAAAAGTCGTCGAGCGATATTCCATCCCCAAGATAATCAACAACAAAGTAGTCGGCAGGGTGTGGAGTTTTCGCGACGTTACCGAGCAAAAACAAGCCGAGGCAGAGCTTCGCATCGCCGCAACCGCCTTTGAATCGCAAGAAGGCATGTCCATTACCGATGCCAATCAGACTATTCTGAAGATCAACAAAGCATTTACCCGCATCACCGGCTATAGCCCGGAAGAAGTCATTGGCAAAACCCATGCAATGCTTAACTCGGGTCGACAGGATGTCCACTTTTATAGCGTACTGCAACATACCCTGAAACAGGACGGCTACTGGGAAGGCGAAATATGGAATCGGCGCAAAAACGGGGAAATCTATCCGCAATGGCTCAGCATTACTACGGTTAGCGATGCGAACAACCAGATCACCAACTACGTTGCCGCCTTTACCGACATCACCAAAGACAAAGAGGCCGAAGAAACCATTCACAACCTGGCTTATTACGATCCGCTCACGGCCCTGCCTAATCGTCGCCTGCTGTGGGAGCGACTAAAACATGGCATCGAAGTGGAACGGCGTGACGGCAAACAGCTGGCGTTGCTGATGCTTGACCTGGATCGCTTCAAAGCGGTCAATGACAGCATGGGACACTTGGCGGGTGATGAATTACTGCAACAAGTCGCTGCCCGCATCAAAGCAAGATTGCGCGATGTCGATATGGTCGCTCGTTTGGGCGGTGATGAATTTATCGTACTGTTGGAAGATATTACTCATCCGGAAGATGCAGCTCGAGTCGCTGAAAACATCGTCGCCGACTTAAGCAAGCCTTTTCAATTACTTAAAAACAACAGCGCCTGCCCCGACCCTGAGCTAAGCCGAAAGGTTAGAATTGGCGCCAGCATCGGTATTAGCTTGTTTCCACAGCACGGTGACAGCCCTGAAACGCTTCTGGATAATGCTGACATTGCACTCTACAGAGCCAAAGATGAAGGTCGCGGCTGTTTTGCCTATTTTTCCGAAGAGTTCACCATTATCGCCCGTGAGCGTATCGCGCTGGAAACTCGCCTGCGTCGCGCCACTGAACAGCGAGAATTGTGCGTCTACTATCAGGCCCAAATCGACATCGACAGCGGCCTGATCATCGGCGCAGAAGCCTTGGTACGCTGGCATGACCCCGCTGCGGGACTGATTTCGCCGGCCAACTTCATCCCCATTGCCGAAGAAACCGGTTTGATTGTAGAAATTGGCGCCTGGGTGCTGCGCGAAACCTGCCTACAAGGCCGACGCTGGATAGACGCGGGTTTGCCGTCGTTAACTTTAGCGGTCAATGTCTCCCCTCACCAGTTCCGCCGTAGCGACATCAGCGCCCTGGTGGCAGAAGTATTGAGCGAGACCGGCTTCCCGGCCGAGCTATTAGAGCTGGAATTAACGGAAAGCGGGTTAATGGAAAACGAAGAAAAAGCTGTCGAAGTGCTCAATAATTTGCGCGCTCAGGGCGTTCGTCTTGCCATTGACGACTTCGGTACCGGTTATTCATCGCTGGCCTATCTCAAACGCTTTCCTCTGGACGTACTGAAAATCGACAAGAGTTTTATCGATGACATTCCTTCGGTGCAAGACGATATGGAAATTACCGCAACGATTGTTGCCATGGGCCATATTTTAGGATTCAAAGTACTGGCTGAAGGCGTAGAAACGCTTGAGCAACTGGCATTCCTGCGCGAAAAAGGCTGCGACACCTATCAAGGCTATATCAAAAGCAAACCTCTCCCGGCGGAAGATTTTGCCCAGTTATTGCGTGATCAAATCTAAATGGCTAGTTAATGATTTAAACAAGCACATAATCAAGAAAAACAAAGCCGCGAAAGATTAGCTCCTGAGTTTCAAAATCAAGTTAAAATAGCCCCAAGATTATTAAATCGGGGACCAAGGAAATTCAAGTTTAAAATCAGTTTCTTGTGTTGAACCATATATAATCATGCAGTGATCATTGCTTAAATATCAATGTGTACTACATTCCATTTAGTTATTTCAATATAAACCAACCACAAAAGAGAATACATGCTAGTTATCGCTGGATATTTGATCCTCTCTATATCAATCATGGGCGGATTTATCGGGGGCGGTGGACACCCCGGCGTTCTTTTTCAACCCTTTGAATTTGTTATTATCATTGGTGCCGCCGTGGGCGCTTTCGTCTGCGGAAACTCCATGTCCGTTATAAAAGCCGCTATCAGTCAGGCCACGGCCACGTTAAAAGGCACCAAGTACAATAAAGAATATTATCTTGAGCTGCTGCTGTGTTTTTATGCAATTACCACTAAAACGCGCAAGGAGGGCTTATTGTCGCTGGAAAGCATTATCGACGACCCGAAAAGCAGCCCGGTCTTTACCCCCAGAATTCTCGGCGATCACCATTTATTGGAATTTATTTGCGACAACCTGCGTTTGATCGTTACCGGGGTTGAGGTCTATGCGCTGGAAGAACTGATGGACCAGGAACTCGAAACCCATCATGAAGAAGCTCATGCACCCGTCAAAGCCATCCAGAATCTCGCTGACGGTTTACCGGCCTTTGGGATTGTCGCGGCGGTAATGGGCGTCGTACATACCATGGAGTCAGTCGGTATTCCTCCCTCAGAGCTGGGCAAATTGATTGCGGCGGCCCTGGTAGGAACATTTCTGGGTATTTTACTGGCCTATGGTTTTATCGGCCCCGTCGGAGCCGTAATGTCAGAACGCTTTGAAGCGTCAGGCAACGTCTATAAATGCGCCCAAAAAGGCTTGTTGTGTTGCGCCAAAGGCGTATCACCGGCCATGACTGCTGAATATATGCGCACCATGATTGCGTCTTCCATGCGTCCAGGCTTTCTGGAACTGGAAGAACAGCTGAGAGCTAATAAAGGTTAATTTAAACAATGGCTGACCAACAACCCATCATCGTAAAAAAAGTAAAAAAAGGCGGCCATGCTCATCATGGAGGCGCCTGGAAACTGGCTTACGCCGATTTCGTTACCGCCATGATGGCTTTTTTCTTACTGATGTGGCTATTAGGAACAACCAGCGAACCGGAACGCAAAGGCATTGCCGAATACTTTCAAGATCCTTTTAAGGCATCCACGGAAGAACGAGGATTGGATGTCGGCGATCGAACCAGCATTATTCAAGCGGGCGGTTCGGATATTACTTCACAAGACCAGGGCCAGGTCGACAAAGGCAAGACGGCTGAAGAAGTAGAGATTACGCCCGAGGAAATTGAACACAAGGCCGAAGAACTTGAGAAAGAAAAACTCGAAAATTTAAAGCAAAAAATCCAGTATAAAATAGATTCAACCCCCGAATTAAACGAGTTCAAAGAACAAATCAAACTGGAAATAACATCCGAAGGCTTGAGAATTTTAATTGTCGATGCCCAGAACAGGCCTATGTATAAACTGGCCAGCGCGGAAACCGAGCCGCAAATCAAATTGATTTTGAGGGCACTGGCGCCGGTTATTAACGAATTGCCCAATAAAGTCAGCCTCAATGGCCATACCGATGCGCGACCTTTTCCGCCCAATCAAAAAAAATATACCAATTGGGAACTCTCCAGTGACCGAGCCAATGCCGCTCGATACGAACTGAATCAAGCCGGCCTTGCCGAAGAAAAAATCCTACGCGTTATCGGATTATCGTCCAGCGTTCCCTACAGTGCCACCGCCGAACCACTGGATCCGATTAACAGGCGAATTTCGATTATCGTGATGAACAAAAAAACCGAGCAAGAAATTCTGCAAAACGTGGGAGAAGAACCTGTTACGGAGGCTGCACCGCCACCCAAGGAATAAAATCCTGTGCTTTATGAATTTTAGTCCGCTGACTTCCCCGATGGGTTGGATGGCATAACCTCAACGTCCGGCAAATTGTCAAAGACCTGCTCTACCGTCTTGTTCCAAGTCAATGCATTCACCACCAAAGGTAGCGGTTCAGCCCATATTTCCGGAAAGTCTCTTTCCAAAGCATCAACAATCGCTGAAAATCTTGGAAGCGGAGCACCGCGTAGCGAAGATTTTTAGTCCGCAGAAGCGATAGCGCATGTGTTTTCACGAAGCGCTTTTTGCGTAGTGAAAATGCAGGCTTTCCGACATCGCGTCGAGTCATTGCGAGAATGATGTTGGATACCCCTTGCTGGGTATCCAACGAATGAAGCAGGACGGCTGGGGCCGCCGGAGGCATTGGCTGCCGCGTAATTTTTGCCGCTTGCTTGGGCTGGGATGCCCAAAACAAGCTTTCGCAAAAATAGCGGCACTTTCATTGAAAAGCCAGCTTTTCTATAGGTGGGCTAAACTCGGCAACCACACCCGGCTTATTGCCTCGGGCGTCAATGCGATACCAGCCATGTTGCTTAAGATAAACCGCATTCAATCCATGAAGGCAGTATGGAGGGCCATCGGTTTCAACCGTCAATCGTTGGTAGCAAAGCCCGGCCGGAAGGGCATTGGCTCTTAATAGCGCGGCCAACAAATGGCTCTTGGCATAACAGTAACCTGTGCCGTGAATTAATACCTCGGAGGCTTTACAGGTGACAGGATTCATCCGGTAGTCCCAGCTGTGTTTAATCGAATCGCGGACGAATTCAAAACAACGCTTCGCTATAGCGTCATCGGAAAGACCGCTCTCAGCAAGCTCCGCAGCTTTTGCAAGCACCAAAGGATGGTTCCAATCGATATACTCGCTACTGTCGAGATAGTGTTTCATGCCCGCTTTCATTTCCGCCCAGGCTGCCATTCAGGATATGCGGGAACACCTTCATATTCGAGCCACGGAACATCGTGCGACGTCCAGATGTGCATTTGAGGAGTAATCATCGGGTCTTCATCCAGCGTTGCCACCCGGACAATAACATGGGGCTGGCTCACCCGCTCAGCCACCAGATGGGAACCGCACACCGAACAGAAATAGCGGCGTTTTCCTGGCGAAGACTCGAAAGATGAAAGTGTTTCTTCACCTTTCAACCAGCGAAAATGCTCACGCATTACACCGGCGGTTGTAGCGAACGGAGCCGCATGCGCTTTTTGGCAAGTCCGGCAATGGCAGTGAGCGACAGGCATGTCGATACTGTCGATTTCATACTCAATTTCCCCGCATAAACAACTGCCTTTCATTTTGTTTCCTTGCTACAGAATGATTTATCCTATCGTCCTTCTTGAGATAAATGTTTGTTGATTACGGAAGGCAGGTTCTTAGGCGATTTAATGCGCAGCTGTTTATTGACATTGAACCTGCCAAACACAACTTCAATATCCTTGGGTGTCACGCCAAATTCTTTTGCCAGGAACCGGACCATATGATCGGTTGCCCTGCCCGCCACGGGCGCGGCAGTGACGCTAACTTTGAGTTGATTGCCCTTAACCTTGCCGATAGCATCCTGTTTTGCGCTGGGTTGGCCGAGAATATTAAGCACTAACGTTTCGCCATCCCAAGCACAGCAAGAATTAATCGCCAATCCTTTGCTTTTCATAAATTCATTTAGTTGATTGTTTTAATTAATCCAAGGGCTATTATCGCGCAGAATCCTGGTTAGCATCAGGGTTGGATATAATCGTGAAAGTGCCGCTATTTTTGCGAAAGCTTGTTTTGGGCATCCCAGCCCAAGCAAGCGGCAAAAATTACGCGGCAGCCAATGCCTCCGGCGGCCCCAGCCGTCCTGCTTCATTCGTTGGATACCCAGCAAGGGGTATCCAACATCATTCTCGCAATGACTCGACGCGATGTCGGAAAGCCTGCATTTTCACTACGCAAAAAGCGCTTCGTGAAAACACATGCGCTATCGCTTCTGCGGACTAAAAATCTTCGCTACGCGGTGCTCCGCTTCCAAGATTTTCAGCGCAGGAAATAGTCCGATGCGGCCAAGATGAGTAAAACCAAAACCGTCTGAATACTTGAGCCCATAACCGAGCGCACGGTCAAAACCAATATGAGCGCACCAGATAAGGCCGATATCAAGGATAGTTGGAGCCGGAAAAATAACTCCAGCCGCAAGGCAAGCAACCGCCCCACTATATGAATGCGCTAAATTGTAGCTAATGGCGCCGATCTTGGGTCCGGCAAGGTAACCGAAAAGAGAAATATCCGGCGTAAGAAAGAACAGTGCGAACGTACCCCAGCCAAGGCCGAATTTGGCGTAGGCGACGGAAGCCGCAATAAGTACACATAAGCCCTCAAGCCGAAGCACGACACGCACAGCACCAGTAGTTTCACCAGACATACGATCTCCTTAATTCATTGTGTAATTGAGTATAGATAGGCTCGGGCATTTCAAACCCCGTCCCGCTTAGAGGAATTAATTGCCAATCCTTTGTTTTTCATAAATTCTTGTAGTTGATCCTAGAGCCGGACGGGGCATATTGCCCCGTTCGAAATGTTTTGCTTTGGCTAAGATTCGGGCTTCGCAAAACGTTAGGAGCGGGGTTGCAAACTCCGTCACGCTTGGGTGTCGTTCATTTAAATGGCTGCAGATCAATCCAACTATTCCAATTTATGTGACCGTCGTCGAACTCGACCGCCTTCAATATGACTAACGCAACAAGTTGCGAAATATTAGATAAGTAGTCAAACAGCCTGAGCTCAACCTCTGCCCCGTTAACATTAATGGTGGCTGTAAACTCACCGTTGTGAAAAAGTGCATTCCGAAGATGGGTGTATGTGGACACCGCCCTCTGGAGATCACGCGGTCTTTCAATCTGAACATCAAACCCATAGCCTGTGAGGAGCTTACAAATTGGTTCTGAAGAATTCCGATTGGAACGGTCATTGACAATACAGCGGGCATAGGACTCCAAACCTGAATAAAGGAGAAAGTACTCGACTTCGACAAACGACTTTCTCTGACGAAACGTTTCAACGTACTTGAAGAACAAAATCTTAAACTGTGCATCTTCATATAACTGTTGATTCTGGAGCCGATCAAAGGCCTTCGAAATAAACAAACTACGGGAAGTGTGAAAAAAGGTATCCTCCCCGATGATGGCACATCCACCACCACTACTTCTTCGGTGAGTCATGATGCTTGGTGAAAACTGGGTAAAAGGATCATCGTTTGTCTGTTCTACTGGTGAAGTGATCAGCACATCTAAGCGCTCAACAAATGACAGTATTGCTTCGAGGTTGAAAAGAAGATCATCAGACATCGATACTCCTTTTATTATGGCCGTAAGTTGATAGCTGTCAAGATCCATCGTCCATCGCTTTGCCTGTTGGTAGGAGCTAGTCCTCGGTTCGATCCTTAGACCAGATAAATCGATTGGGCGAGTAATCTGGTAACCGTAAATGCCACAAACGATGCTCATAGGTAAACTCCTATATTAAATACATACAACATAGCCCGGTAGGCCGGAATAAGCCGGTTCGAGCGACAGCGAGAATTGGCGTTTCCGGCAAACACCTCCCGAATCCGCCGGAAACGCCACCTCGCGCTACGCGCTTGGATGGCCTTATTCCGGCCTACGCCTATTTACACCCAACGGTTATCACGGGTTTCCCGCATCAGGTATATAGCAAACAAACTAATCGCCGCAGCCAATGAGACATAGCCGCCGACCCAGGCCAAGCCTCCCTCGGTGACCAAACGTTGCGCAATATAAGGCGCGAACGAAGCGCCTAGTATGCCGCCTAAGTTGTAAGCGGTTCCCGCACCGGTATAGCGTACCTTGGAGGGGAACAGCTCCGGCAGCAAGGCGCCCATCGGAGCAAAGGTGGCTCCCATCAGAAATAGCTCCAATGACAAGAAAGCGGTAATCATCAACGGCGAGCCGCTTTCCAGCATCGGCTTTAACAGAAAACCCGACAAGAATGCGGCACTTCCGGCGATCAGCAAAACGGGCCGCCGTCCGAAACGGTCACCTGCCCAGGCCGATAGCGGCGTGGCGGCAGCCATAAAGAGTACGGCCACACACAGCATGCCGAGAAATTGCTGACGCGGAATTTGCAGCGTGGTGGTGCCGTAGCTCAGCGAAAACACCGTTGAAATATAAAACAACGCATAGCACACCACCATCGCCATCGCTCCCAGCGCCAGCGGGGCAGCATGGAATTTAAGTATTTCTTTGAGCGGCAAACCGACTTGCTGGTGCTGTTGTAACACTTTGGCGAATACCGGGGTTTCGGCCAAGGCCAGCCGTACATATAAACCGATCATGACCAGCACCGAACTGGCAAGAAAAGGGAGCCGCCAGCCCCAGTCTTTAAACTCTTGTTCGCTCAAAAAATGAGCCAACAGCAAAAAACTGCCTGTCGCCAACAGAAATCCCACCGGCGGTCCCAACTGGGGGAACATACCGTACCAGCCACGCTTTCCGGCAGGCGCGTTCTCGGTCGCCAGCAGCGCCGCGCCGCCCCATTCTCCGCCCAAGCCTATGCCCTGGCCGAAACGCAACAGGCACAACAACGCCGGAGCCCATGCGCCGATAGCGTCATAGCCCGGCAACAAGCCGATCAATGTGGTGGAAACGCCCATCACCAGCAGCGACGCGACTAAGGTTGTTTTGCGCCCGATGCGGTCGCCGAAATGCCCGAACAGCGTCGCGCCCAAAGGCCGGGTAAGGAACGCAACGGCAAAAGTAAGAAAAGCGCTAAGGGCTTGCGTTGTCGGGTTGCCGCCGGGGAAAAATACCGGGCCGATAACCAAGGCCGCCGCCATGCCGTAGATATAAAAATCGTAGAACTCGATAGCGGTGCCAATGAAGCTGGCTAAGGCGATGCGGGTAACAGAGGGGGCGGTGGTTTTGGTCATAGGTCTGGTGCTTCGTTAAGTCAGGCGATGTGCATTGATTGGACTTTAGTCGTTATGCCGCACGGTTATGAATTGCGCTTTTTTAGAAAACCCTAACCCGCAGCTATCCTTAATCAACGCACAGGCATCTAAACAGATCATCATCCCGGAATGCTGGCATCTACGACATGGATGCTGGAGGTAGAGCACCAAAAGTAGGCGCTTTAGGCGACGCAGGAGCAGTTGCCGAGAAGCCATGGAGGCAACGCTCTAGGTCTTGCTAACCGTTTATAGACCGCATAAAACTACTTATTGATCTGATTTTTTACATCCCTGTGATCTGGATCCCGGCACAAATCTGTCTGGAACAGATTTGCATTTACCCGAAGGGCGTCATGCAGGATAGCCTGACGTGAGTCCCTGCCGGGATGACGGCTTAACTCAATAACCACGCACTACAACAGGATAGCAAGATTGCTCGGGCATCCGAAAAGGCGCGCACGGCGCGCCCTACTGCCATTAGTCCAACTTAATCCAATCTTCCAACGCTTCGATAATAGCTTTCGCCTGATCTTTACTGGAAATATTGAACTTTGACTTTTGCTTGTATTCGCCGTTTTGCTTCTGGTAACGGCGAATGGTGTATTTATCGGGACCGTATTCTTCTTTAGCCCGATTCCAGTCCTGATAACGGTACATCACCGTAGCCCATGCACCTTTGGTCAGTACTTTTTTATCCAGTTCCTTGACTGTTTCGATACCGCCATCTTCGTATGTTACGGTCAATTCATCTACAGTTTCAGCCATGTTATCTCCAGGTAATTTATGCAACAGCCGTTCAAGCGAACGGATGTTCCAGGATAATTGTTTCGTCTCTATCGGGACCGGTTGACAGAATAGCAATCTTAACGCCGACCAGCTCTTCAATTCTCTTGATGTAGGCTTTGGCGTTGTCCGGCAGTGCGTTGTAATCAGTTACACCGGCAGTCGTTCCCGTCCAGCCCGGCATGTCTTCAATGATCGCGTGACATTCTTCATACTGATCGGCACCTAAAGGCGCTGTTTCGGTAATGACGCCGTTAAGTCTATAAGCGGTACAAATACCGACCTTTTCCAGACCGTCAAGCACATCCAGTTTGGTTAAACAAATGCCGCTCAGGCTGTTCATTTTTGCGGATTTGCGCATGGAGACCGCGTCAAACCAGCCGGTGCGACGTTTGCGCCCAGTGGTAGCGCCAAACTCATGCCCTACCGTACCCAAGTGATCACCATTTGCATCATGCAATTCGGTTGGGAAAGGACCGTTACCTACGCGTGTCGAATAGGCTTTGGTGATACCCAGCACGTAGTCAAGATCAAGCGGCCCGATGCCGGTGCCGGTAGCCGCGCCGCCAGCGGTAGTGCTCGACGAAGTCACATAAGGAAAAGTGCCGTGATCTATATCCAGCAATGCGCCTTGAGCGCCTTCAAACAACAGGTTTTTGCCTTGATCCTGGTATTTGTATAAAACCTCGCTGACATCCGTCAACATCGGCTTGATTTGCTCGCCCAGTTTTAGCGCTTCTTCAAGACCCGTTTGATAATCAATGGGATCAGTGTGGTAGTAATTGGTTAGCATAAAGTTGTGGTATTCGACCAGTTCCCTAAACCTTTCGGCGAAAACCACAAGATTTAGAAAATCTCCGGCCCGCAGGCCTCGTCTAGCCGCCTTGTCTTCATACGCAGGCCCTATGCCGCGACCTGTTGTACCAATCGCTTTGCTGCCGCGAGCTATTTCACGCGCCTTGTCAATGGCGACATGAACCGGCAATATCAGTGTGCAAGCTTCGCTGATCAGCAATCTATTTCTAACCGGAATACCGGCTTTTTCGAGCAATTCAATTTCTTCCAGCAGGGCATCGGGCGATAAAACCACGCCATTGCCGATCATGCATTGCACATTTTCCCGAAGGATGCCGGAGGGAATAAGATGCAAAACCGTCTTTTCTCCCTGTATAACCAGCGTGTGCCCTGCGTTATGACCGCCCTGAAAGCGGATCACAGCTTCCGCCTGCTCCGTTAACAGATCAACCAGTTTACCTTTTCCTTCGTCACCCCATTGGGTACCGATGACTACGACATTTTTTCCCATAATTATTCCAAGCTTGCTAAGGGTCTAACGACCCAGTTTTGATGATCTTGTTCCAGGACGGCGGTACACTTAAGTTCCTGTGCAGTCCCGGTTTGCCCCGGCAGTTGTTGAACGACCGCCAGTCCTTCGGCGCGTAAATCCCTGATTTTTTCATGTAGCGCTGTATCGTCACCATACGGCGCGAAAATCAAGGCTTGCTGTTGTTTTTTGTAGGATGCTTTGCCTAATGCCGACAATACTTTCAAGTCGGCACTAAAGCCGGTCGCAGCACGCGCACGGCCGAAAATTGCGCCGATATTGTCATAGCGACCGCCTCTGGCAATCTCCCGGCCTACCGACGGCACGAAAGCGGCAAAAACCACGCCGGTGTGATAATGGTAACCGCGCAATTCAGCCAGATCGAAACTGATCGGTAACGATGGAAAACTGATCGCCAATTTATCCGCAATAGCTTCCAAATCCGCTAAAGCCTCTTTGACTTCACCATTAGCCGTCGCTAAAACGGCACGGGCTTTAGCTATTGTTTCCTTGCCGCCATTCAATTGCGGCAGTTTCAGGAACATAGTCTTTAATTCATCGTTGATGCTGTAACCGGCCATCAATTCCTGAAGCTCGGGTCTGGCCTTACGCTGCAACACGTCAAACAACTCGGCTTCCTGCGCGTCATCCAAGCCTGCCTGTTTTGACAGCGCCCGATAGATGCCGACATGGCCCAAATCAAGATGGACATTTTGCAAGCCGCTCATCGCCAGCATTTCCAGCATCAAGCGGATGACTTCTACATCGCTTTCCTTACCGGCGTGCCCATAAAGCTCAGCGCCTATTTGCATCGGGCTTCTGGTTTTTTCGAGCGGATCGCCTTTAGTATGCAAAATAGTTCCCGTATAGCAAAGACGGGTCGGCCACTCAGCATTAAGATTATGCGCATCAATTCTGGCGACCTGCGGAGTCATATCCGCCCTCACCCCAAGCATTTCGCCGCTGATCTGATCGGTCAGTTTGAAGGTTTGTAATTCCAGGTCGTGTCCTGAACCGGTCAACAAGGAATCCAGGTAATCTATAAAGGGGGGAATAACTAATTCATAGCCCCAGCAAGCAAATGTGTCCAGTATCTTACGGCGCAAGCTTTCAAGATGCTTAGCCTCTTCCGGCAAAATCTCTTCTATGCCGTCGGGCAAAAGCCAAGAGTCTTTTTGTTGCATGTTTTGTATGTCCCACTCAAACAAAACGCCCCGCATGCGGAGCGTTGGTTACTGGTTCCCAAGCTAAAACCCGGGAATCGTGTTTTTAACTACTTCTGCTGTTTAAAGTATCTAAAGAAGTCAGAATCAGGATCAAGCACCATCATGCTTGAACTGGTAAAGGTCTTCTTATAGGCATTCAAACTACGATAGAAGGTGAAAAATTCAGTATCGGCGCCATAGGCTTTGGCGTAGATTTCAGCGGACTTGGCATCACCCTCGCCACGAAGCATTTCTGAATCCCGGAACGCGTTCGCCATAGTAACAACCCGTTGCCTATCGGCATCGGCACGAATTCTTTCTGCTGCTTCCGAGCCTTGTGAACGGAATTCACGGGCAACCCGCTCACGCTCCGCTTCCATTCTGCGAAACACGGAACTACTAACTTCATCCGGCAAATCAATGCGCATCACCTGAACATCAATAATTTCCATGCCCAAGTCAGCTGCAAGCGGTTTAGCGTTTTTAATCAGTATTTCACGAATAGCCTGCCGATCCGTCGAGACCAATTGCTGGATATTACGCTTACCGAATTCGCCCCGGAAAGCGTCTTTAATGATTTGATCCAGACGTAAATTAGCCTGATCTACATCACCGGCAACAACGGTATAAAACGTGGTTACATCGCCGATACGCCATTTAACGAAAGAATCAACAATAACGTTTTTCTTTTCAGCGGTTAAAAAGCGTTCCGGTTTGGCTTCCATCGTTTGAATTCGTTTATCAAACTTTTTTACGTTGTTGATAAACGGCAATTTAAAATGCAGCCCAGGTTCGTAATCATTCTTTACGATCTCACCTAAACGAAACTTAATAGCTTTTTCTGTTTCACTGACGGTAAATATGCACATCATGCTGATAAACAACAATGCAGCCAGACTTACCAATATTTTATTCTGTGTCATTAGCGTCCCCTTGCGTCACGGCCGCGCGTTGAAGTTCGCACAGCGGGTTGTGCCGCTTCAACCGCTGTTTGAGCAGGTTGTTCCGCTGTGCTTTGAGGAACATTGGGTTGTTGAATTGAAGGCTGATGCTGGATCATTTTATCTAATGGCAGGTAAAGCATATTATTGCTGCCTTTAACATCAACCATCACGGTATTGGTTTCAGCCAATACCGATTCCATGGATTCGATATAAAGACGCTTTCTGGTCACATCCGGCGCTTTGGTATATTCCGTAAGCAATTTGGAAAACCGGTTTGATTCACCTTCTGCCTGAGCAATAACCTGTTCTTTATAGCCCTCGGCTTCTTGTATTTTTCTTGCCGCAGCGCCTCGTGCTTTCGGCACAACGTCATTGGAATAGGCTTCAGCCTCGTTAATCAAGCGTTGCTGATCTTCACGCGCCTTGATGGCGTCTTCAAATGCGTTTTGTACCTGCTCGGGCGGCTGTGCATCCTGAAGGTTGACGCTGGTAACCTGGATGCCGGACTTATAGTTATCCATAACATCCTGAATCTCTTTCTTGATCTGGGCCACGATTTCGCTACGACCCTCGGTTAAAACAAAGTCCATTTTGCTGCTGCCTACCACTCCACGTTGCGCACTTTCGGTGACCTGCTTCAAGGTGGCCGCAGGATTCACTACATTGAAGACAAAATCCTTTGCGTCTTTAACTTGATACTGAACCGCCAAACGCACGTCGACAATATTTTCATCTTTGGTCAGCATTAACGCTTCTTTCGGTACCGAGCCAAGGGCCTGATCACTGCCGCCGCTACGATAGCCCACTTCGATATATCGTTGTTGTTTTACGTCAACAATATTGACTCGCTCGATAGGCGCCGGAAAATGCCAGTTCAAACCCGATTGGGTCGTCGCAACATACTTGCCGAATCGGGTTTCAACGCCATGAGTACCTTCATCGACAATATAAAAGCCGCTTAATCCCCATAACGCTAATGCGCCGACTACGACAAAACCAAGGCTTTTCAGTGGAGGAATACCGGAAGAGCTGCCATCGCCTTCTTTGCCGCCGCCAAAAAAACCACTTAACTTTTCTTGCAATGACCGTATTGCTTCATCCAGGTCAGGTGGACCTTTTTGGTCGCCACGACCACTCCAAGGGTCTTTCTTATCGCCGCCAGGCTCATTCCAGGACATAACTTTGCTCCATATAGGTTACTTAAACTTACCGATTCATGTTCGACATTCTATCGTAAATATCGGCGAAAGGCGAAAGGTACAAGGCGAAAGGCTAAAAACCGACTACTTTCGCATTGTGTCTTTTACCTTTTACCTTTTTTAAAGCATTTCTTCAATTTCGACCGATTTCAGTAAACCCAAATACTTTGTATCGATTTCAATGGCTAATTCACAGCCGCCAAAATCATCGGTTTTCTCACTAATTATTCTGGCGCATGCAAATAATTTCGCTCTTATATCGCCTTGATCAGGCTGCAAATAACACGTTCTTTTAACCTTTGTATTTGAAAATATTTCGGCCAACGCCTGATAAAGTAAATCGACACCGGCCCCGGTTTCGGCGGACAACCACACCCGAACCGGATTACCGACATCATCCCGTTCAATTCTCGGCTGGATGTCGGTCAATAAATCTATTTTATTGAAAACTTCAAGTTGCCTGACTTCATTGGCCTTAATATCTTCAAGCACCTGATTGACCTGGTAAATCGTCTCAGCCCTGTCATCACTGCTAGCATCAATCACATGCAACAATAAATCCGCTTCACTGGCTTCCTGCAACGTGGATTTAAACGCCGCCACCAACTCATGCGGTAAATGTCGTATAAAGCCCACCGTGTCGGCCAAAACAATCTCGCTGCTATTGGGTAGCTTGCAGTTGCGCAAGGTCGGATCCAGGGTGGCAAACAATTGATCCGCCACGTAAATATCGGCACCCGTCAGCTTATTAAACAAGGTTGATTTACCCGCATTGGTGTACCCCACCAAAGAAACCGATGGGACTTCGGCTTTTTTTCTTTTGCTGCGTCCCTGATGTCTTTGTTTGTCGACTTTATCCAAACGCTGTTGAATCTGTTTAATGCGTAAACCCAATAATCGCCGGTCGGTTTCCAATTGAGTTTCACCCGGACCGCGAAGCCCGATGCCGCCTTTTTGGCGCTCCAAATGCGTCCAACCGCGAACAAGCCGGGTCGACAAATGCTGCAATTGCGCCAACTCAACCTGTAGTTTGCCTTCAAAGGTTTGCGCACGCTGGGCAAAAATATCAAGAATCAGCCCATTTCTATCGACCACCCGGACGCCCAAAAATCCCTCAAGATTTCTTTCCTGACTGGGTGAAAGCGGGTGATTAAATAGAACAATGTCAGCTTCATAGGTTTCGATAATAGCTTTAAGCTCTTCAAGCTTACCTTTGCCGACAAAATATTTTGGATCAGGTTTTTTGCGACTGCCTGTTACCACATAGACAGGATCGGTTCCTGCTGACTTAGCCAACTCTTTTAATTCTAGAAGATCTTCATGCATGGAACGGAGTGTCAGATGAACAAGGACTGCTCGCTCACCTGATTCGGGACGATCAAACAACTAAATACCCCACAGACGTGATTATAAAAAAACTTTTACTTTCCGTGCGCATGCAACTGCCCGGCAGATTTATCGACGGCAAAGGTCGCTCATACAAAGGGTTAATCATTCGTCACTGGAATCAGTGTCATGCGACAGTTTTACAGCTTTACTCGGCACGATGGTCGATATGGCGTGTTTGTAAACCATCTGGCTTGACGTGTTTTTTAGCATAACCACGTACTGATCAAATGAGTCTACCTTACCCTGTAACTTTATCCCGTTAACAAGGAAAATAGAAACAGGTGTATGCTCTTTTCTAAGGGCATTTAAAAAATTATCCTGTAAATTTTGACCTTTTGACATCCGATTTCTCCTTATTATTTTAAAACTAATGATTAAGATAACTGCAATTACAAATCAATACAAATCAATACGCCGGTTTCAGAATATTTTTTAGCTAAAACTGTGCATATTCTGAGTTTTCCTGATTTTACCTTGTAATCACAAAATATAATGGGGGACATTTTTATAAATTCAAGCAGCTTACCCTGTCCATCGACGTGATCTTTGCAACCCTTATTTATCCAGCGTTGCCGGCACTATCGGCTTTTAAATCCGCTGGACTGCTAAAAATAACCCGATTCAACTTTCCTCAACAACGGGAATCTTGCCAATTCTGGCTTGCCAAATCTTTGGCGCAATTTGATGCACCGAGGAGCCCGCAGTATCGACAGCGACCGTAACCGGCATATCCTCAACAACAAACTCGTGAATGGCCTCCATGCCGAGATCTTCAAAAGCAACAATGCGTGATTTACGAATGGCTTTTGAAACCAGATAAGCCGCGCCGCCGACCGCCATCAAATAAACGGCTTTATGCTTTTTAATAGCGGCAATTCCCTCCGGCCCGCGCTCGGATTTACCGATCATGCCGAGCAAGCCGGTTTTGTCCAGCATCAGTTCGGTGAATTTATCCATGCGTGTTGCCGTAGTCGGACCGGCAGGCCCTACCACCTCGTCGCGAACCGGATCGACCGGCCCCACGTAATAAATGAATTTATTGGTAAAATCGACACTTTCAGGCAAGGCTTCGCCCCGTTCAAAAAGCTCGGCCATGCGCTTGTGCGCCGCATCCCTACCGGTCAGCAGGGTGCCGCTAAGCAATAAGGTTTCTCCCGGCTTCCAGCTTTCCAGATCCTGTTGAGTCACGGTATCCAAATTAACCCTGCGGGCAGTAGCGCCTGCGTCCCAGGTAATTTCAGGCCAATCTTCCAGACGCGGCGGCTTGAATTCGGCCGCACCGCTGCCATCCAGAACAAAATGCACATGCCGGGTCGCCGCGCAGTTAGGGATGATAGCAACCGGTTTGTTGGCCGCATGGGTCGGATAATCGTTGATTTTAATATCCAGCACCGTGGTAAGACCGCCCAAACCTTGAGCGCCGATACCCAACGCATTGACTTTGTCGTACAACTCCAAACGCAATTCTTCAAGCGCATTGCAAGGGCCGCGCGCGATTAACTCATGAATGTCTATCGATCCCATGCATGCCTGCTTTGCCAGCAGCATGGCTTTTTCAGCCGTACCGCCGATGCCGATACCCAAAATGCCGGGCGGACACCAGCCCGCGCCCATGGTAGGAACGACTTTCAACACCCAGTCAACAATACTGTCGGAAGGATTGAGCATCGCAAATTTTGCTTTGGCCTCGGAACCCCCGCCTTTGGCGGCTATTTCGATGTCGAGCGTATCGCCGGGCACGACTTCCATGTGAATCACCGCAGGAGTGTTATCTTTGGTGTTGATGCGTTTACCTGCCGGATCGACCAATATCGAAGCGCGCAAGACATTATCAGGATGCCGATAAGCGCGTCGAACGCCCTCATTAATCATATCGACGACACTCATGTCTGCGTCCCATCGAACATCCATGCCGATTTTTAAAAATACCGTAACAATGCCGGTATCCTGACAAATCGGGCGATGGCCTTCTGCACACATCCGTGAGTTGATCAGGATTTGCGCCATCGCATCCTTGGCCGCCGGATTCGCTTCTTTTTGGTAGGCCTCATGCATGGCCTTGATAAAGTCCAGCGGATGATAATACGAAATATACTGCAGAGAATCGGCAATGCTTTGAATAAGATCGTCTTGACGAATGATGCTCATCGGAGGTTCCCTGCTATATAGCGGCTAATAATTCAGTTGGCGTATTATATATGATGGATGTAGCGTTTCCGGACATTATTCGATACTAACTGACACAATCAATTCAACGTTTACCCGCACCGGGTACTAGAAAAACGGATTGTTATCCAAGGCAAAGCCCGCGGCGTTCCTGTGCCCTCCTCCGCCAAAACTTAAAGCCAGATGACCTACATCGTAATCGCCGATTGAACGGAGCGAGAAAGTCCATTGTTGTTTTCTGCCGTCATACTGATACGTCATCCCAAACGTGCCTGATTTTTCGGCCAACACATGACCCAGATCGCTTGAGAATAATGACGGCGCATTAACGGCAAGCCCGACCCGACCCGCCACCGAAACGCTATGCGCTGATTTGGCGAGCCTTTGCACCATCCTTGCAACACATTCAACCTGTATGCGGCCTACCGTCATCAGTTCCGCCAGATCAAGCGCGCCTATTTCGGAAAAAGCGATGGGCATGCTTTCATACAGCGCCGTTGTTATTTCCCGGGTACCGTCCAGCTTGAAGCGCCAAAGGTCACGATCTTCGATATGCAGCAGGATCTTAGGCGGTTTCAGGTCGTGGAAAAAATACTGCCAAGCCAAGACGCATCCACTCCGTGACATATCGAAATTGATCGACAGATTTTCAGGAGGTGGTTGTAGCTTAAAAAAGCTATCGCATTGTTCCATCGCGGTCATATGGTGATCAATCAGAATAATCCGGCCTGCTTTCGCTGAAGCATCGACCAATAACTCGGGCGAGTAGGAATAATCCAAAATATAAAGTGTTGCTCCCGGTTCAAAATCGGGAATATCGTCGCCATAGCGAGCCGGAATGTAACGGACTTGATTACCCAACTTGCAAAATGCGCTCCATGCTGCGCCTAAACCATCCAGGCAATCGGCATGATAAATAACTAAGGTTTCATTGGTTTCTGACATGCTCTTTTAAAAATTCCCTGTGTCGCTAAATGGGTCTAAGGCTATTGCCCCTCATTTTACACGACCCAAGTCCTAATCATAAGCACACACTCTGATTTTCAGGCATCAATCCCGAAAAAACCGACTTTACAGCATCGCCCTACTCATAATGGCGAAACGAATTTACAATCAGGAAACTGCGTTGATATTACGCATCAAGAAATTTGGTTTGACCAGCCCGACGAGCTGAATATTGGATTTTGCTTGTAATGTAACCGATGGCCCGTTGGATACCGCCACCCCGGTTATGATGCTCAAACTTGTTCGATGCGAAACACAGAGGATATTCAGGTGACTTTTAATGCACCGACATTAACCGCGTTTACTTGTTTTACCGCTGTTACTTAATGGTAATACTGCTTCGTTACGACTTAGCGGCGTGATTTCTACAGACCCTAATCCCCGGATACCGAGTTCTTTTGCGGCAGCATAGGATAAATCCATATCCCGTTTTCCGTGAAAAGAACCTCTATCATTGATACGGACAACAACACTACGATGATTTTTCAGGTTGGTAACTTTGGCGTAAGACAAAAGAGGTAGCGTTTTGTGTGCGGCAGTCAGCGCATACATGTCGTATTTTTGACCGCTGGCAGTTTTTTTGCCGTGAAACTCAGGGCCGTACCAGGAAACCGTACTTCGATGATTATCCGACTGGGGCTTGGCTTTATGGGTTGTTACCAACGCGTGTTTGGATGCTTTATGAACCGGGCGATGTTCGGACGCTTCGGCTGTTTGTATGGGGTTAACAAAATAACTGCATATAAAAAAAACAGGAACTGCTAGCATGATTTTATTCATAGGGTAGAGCCTTTTTTATTTAAATCTGGCTCAATTTTAACTTAACAAGTCTTAAGCTTAGCTTAAACGCGCAAAATCAATGCCTTATAAAAAACCCTTGAAGCTACAATACGGAGAAGTCAGTTAAGCATCTTAGTTGGGGCGACTACCGGGCTATCATAAGCATCAACTTCAGCAAAAAAATCCGTATATTCAATCAATAAAATGCAAGCGGATTAATTAATAAACCACAATACACACAAAATCTTTACCTTGGTTTTTTCTCGGCACCTGCTCCATGCGTCGCCTAAAGCGCCTACTGTGGGCGCTGGTTTTATACCTTAAATCATCCCCCTGCCCTAAATTTTTACCGCCTCAGCCTGACAACCATAAACTTGCGCAATTCCTCCAACAGCAGCATCGCCAAGCCGAAGGGCAGTATAAACAGCCATACTTCCGGCGCAATCGGCAGGGTGCCGAAAACCAGATTGCCCCAGGCGGTATAGTCGATAATCAGGATCAGCGCGGCTTCCAGCGCGATACCCCAGAGTATGATGCGGTTGTCGAACAAGTGCGCACCGAACACACTGCGCTCCGGCGTTTTACAGAGGAAGACATTGACTATTTGCGTGACGATAATGGCGCTCAGACAGGCGGTGGTGGCCTGAAGATATAAAGGGTCTTGGCTTTCCAAGCTCTCGCCCCATCGCCAACCGCCGCTGTGCAGCACAAAGAAATAAGCCGCCATAGAGACAACAGCTTCCAGCATACCTAAAAAAAGATAAGCGCGCAGCAGCAAACGCCAGTCGAGCAACCGCTCATTTCGCGGGCGCGGCGGCCGACTCATACTACCCGGTTCGGGCCTGGCCGCGCCGAGCCCCAGAGCCGGCAGCATGTCCGTCCCCAAATCGACCGCCAGAATCTGGATGATGGTCAATGGCAGAGGTATCTTGAACAGGGCAAAGGCCAGATAAGGGATAACTTCCGGGATGTTGGAGGTGAGGATATAAGCGAGAAACTTGCGAATGTTCTCATAAACGGCACGCCCTTCCTCAACGGCGGCGATGATGCTGGCGAAATTATCATCCAACAGAATCATATCGGCAGCCTCCTTGGCGACATCCGTTCCACTGATGCCCATCGCAATGCCTATGTCCGCCAGCTTCAATGCCGGAGCGTCATTCACGCCGTCACCGGTGACCGCAACAATATGTTTTTTCTTTTTCAAGGCGGCGACGATACGCATTTTCTGATCGGCCCCGACTCGGGCAAAGATGATGTCCGGCGCATCCAGAGCCAGACGCAGCTGGGTTTCCGACAACTTGCGCAACTGTTCGCCGGTAATCACCACCGGATTATCCGTTTGAATCTGGCCGATCTGCCGACCAATCGCCAAGGCGGTATGCGGATGATCGCCGGTCACCATGATGACTTTGATGCCTGCCTCTCGGCATTTGCGCATCGCTTCCGGCACCTCAGCCCTGGGCGGGTCTTCCAGCCCGACCAATGCGCATAGAATAAGGTCTTGCTCCTGCGCTTCGCCGTTATGCTCCGCTTCCAGCTCGCGCCAGGCAAAGGCCAGTACCCGCAAACCCTTGTTTGCCATCTGTTCCTGGGCGCGAATAAAATCCTGCCGGATTTCCGCCGTCAGCGGCGTTATGCCATCGTCGGTTTGCACCTGCTTACAGAGCGGCAAGACCATTTCCAGAGCGCCCTTGCAATAAAGCACCACGCCTTTGGGTGTCTGATGAATGGTAGAAAGCCGCTTGCGGTCGGTATCGAAAGGCACTTCGTTGATCTTGGGATAGGCACAAGTCTCACCCAGACAGGTCTTTGCCATACGCACCAGAGCAATTTCCATAGGATCGCCCAATGACTGCCACTTTCCGGCAACCATGGTTTCTTTCAGGTTGTGGCAGAGCAGCGCATCCTCAAAAAAACGCCGATATCTAAGCGCCAGTTGCGGCTGCCGCCGTACCTCTGTAGTCGCAAATATTTTTCCGCCTAGATAAAGCGAACTCACCGCCATACGGTTTTCGGTCAGGGTGCCGGTCTTGTCGGTACAGATCACCGTCGCCGATCCCAGCGCTTCCACCGAAGGCATGTGCCGAATCAGCGCGTTACGCTTAGCCATACGCTGGGTCGCCATCGCCAGCGATAAGGTGACCGTCGGTAATAATCCTTCCGGCACGTTGGCGACAATAATGCCGATGGCGAAAATGAAGTTTTCCCAGAACGACAGCCCCATGCTGCGTCCGATAAGAAAAAATGCCACGCCCAGACTAACCGAGATCAAGGCAATAAGGCGGCTCAGTCGCACGATTTCCAGTTGCAACGGTGAAACCGTTTTAACGGCGGTTTGCGTTAAATGGGCGATCTTGCCAAATTCCGTATGCATTCCGGTCGCGAATACCACCGCCCTGCCTTCGCCCGACACTACCGATGTTCCGGCCAGCAAAGTGTTGCGGCTATGCTCCAGGTTTTCTTCCGCTGAAGGTTCCGCATCCCGTGCCTGCGGCAGGGATTCGCCGGTGACGGTGGCGTTATTGACGCGTAGGGAAAAGGCTTCAAGCAGGCGGCAATCCGCCGGCACATTGTCGCCTTCCTGCAATAAAATGGCATCGCCGGGCACCAGGTCGGCGGCCAAAATCAGACCGGCCTTGCCCTCTCTCAACACCTTGACGTAATAAGGCAAAAGTTTTTGCAGGGCGGAAAGGGCGCGTTCGGCGCGATACTGTTGCCAGAACGAAAACAGGCCGTTGATCAGAATGACACCGAGTATGGCGTAGCCCAGAGTAGCCATGCCGCCGCCCGGCTGTTGGGATTCGGCGAAAAACGCCAGGCCTGCCGCCAGCCAGAGTATCAATGCGAAAAAGTGAATGAATTCCTTGATGAAACGGAATATCAGCGATTCGCCCCTCACCTCCTCGACCCGGTTCGGCCCGTACTCGTCCAGACGGTATTCGACCTCAGCCTGCGACAGTCCGTCATGGCTGGTTTTGAGGCTTGCGAGCGCCTCGTCGGCAGTGAATTGGTGTATTTTCATGGCAGTCCGATTAAAACAGCTACTTACCCAGCTTTAGCGAGACATCCTCTCGCTGGTCTAAAATACCACGGACTTCATGATTCTTTCATCAGCCGAATTGCCAAATATTGTATTATTCCAATTTTTTTAAGATTTCAGGAGTCGATTATGAACAACTATGAGCAGAGTAAAAAAGCTAGACGTATCGCTTCGGTGGTTTACATTTTAATAATGGCGGTGGTTATGGGGGGAACCTACCTGTCGCAACAACAAAAAGACGCGGCTGGTAAGACGGAGCAAAATCCTCCAAATCAATAGCCCAGTCTTCGGGCATTCGTAAATGGTGCACAGTGCGCACCCTACCTGACTCTTTAGGCACAAATATGTGGCATCCCTTTCCCAATTTATCAAATGATGAGATTCGTGATTTAGAGCGAGAATTCAAGAAAAAAGCTCGATTTCTCGTTGATGAAAACATGGGAAATGATGTTGCAATCTTACTCCGTGATTTCGGTTATAACGCAATATTCGTTTCGGAAGCGGGATTAACCGGATTCTCAGACGAATCCGTTTTTGCATATGCCTGGAAAGACAGTCGCATAATACTTACACATGACAGCGACTTTCTGAACGATAAGCAATTTCCTTTCAGTAGAAATCCAGGAGTTATTGTTCTTCCTGGCGCGGAAGGTGATGGCAGTTTGGAACATGCATTTTCAGATTTATTAAGAATCGTTGCTCCATACGGAAATGCACACATCGGTTCGAAGATTGTTGTTACCCAAGATAGAGTTTGGACTATTCGAGGTTTTATAAAAGCAGAGGGTAGGCATATTGAGAAGCGGGTTAAGTTGAAACGAAATGGTGAGGCTTCAGTATGGAAGCCCCTAGCACCATAGAGCAGTTTGCACCTTACCGCGCTTATACTCTTTAAGTTAAATGCCTTCACTGAGATATTATGATAAAAATCGATCAAATTATTCTTCTTATCAAAGAGATTGTTCTCCTAATTTTAGGGAAATTTCATAATAGGATAACTGGTGTAATTGTAACGTATGGTGGGCTCTTAATTTTTGGCTCACAAATAAATTTAATGATGCAGATAGTAATAGTTAAAATTTCTCCATGGGTAGACATTCCGCCGGAAAATTTAATAAGTTTTTTCACTATCGACCCTAAACCGGAAATGGGTCTGACACTTGTTTTCGTTGCATTGGTTTATAATTTTGGAGTGACAGTCTGTTTAGCACAAATTCAAAGTTACAAAGCTAAACATCCAAAGTTAGAATTAGCAATGCTAAATGGTGACAAGGAAAAAATCGGAGGAAATCACACCTTAAGAGGAGCGATATGCACTCACTCGATTGATGAAATTCCTGATAACACCTCATATAGTGAGCGTGCTCTGGAGGAAAAGAAAAGAAATGGCAGATTGTTCACCTCACAGATTAATAAAAACTTTTACAGGGAAAGGGCCAAGTATTTAAGCTCTCAAGGTGGTATGGAGATTATAGGACTCACCTTAGAAAATCTCGGCGCGACTTTGGCAAGCAACGCCAGAGTTGAGCTACGCTTTAAAAAAAGTGCTGGGGTGAGCGCTTCTAACGAGAACAGCCCTCTTCTCATGCCGCCCTCTCAAGAAACGAAAGAAGACGACAGATGGCGCTCAAATGATAACGCC
This sequence comes from Methylobacter tundripaludum SV96, assembly GCF_000190755.2. GTDB lineage: Bacteria > Pseudomonadota > Gammaproteobacteria > Methylococcales > Methylomonadaceae > Methylobacter_A > Methylobacter_A tundripaludum. The sequence continues at coordinate 279,895 of NZ_JH109154.1, forward strand.
GCCATTTATGACATCAAAGCTAGGCATACATCTTCAGATTCAGATTATTTCTTTGAGTGGATTGCGGGGAATCTTCAGCCAAAACAGTTATGTGAGTCAAAGACGAGAATTTTCTTTCGCACAGAATCAGATATAGATATAAATGTAAAAATATATTGTGATGAATTACCTGATCCGATAGAGAAATCCTATAAAATAAAGCCTACTGCTGAGAGATTTGAATTCGATCTTGATCTGCTTAAATATAATGATAAGGATTTTTCCGATGCGACTAGTAAGAAAATCATGGACGGTCAGCAAATCCGGTATATTAACAAATCGCTATCATGACCGAAGGAGGCTCTTACCATGGCTCATATTGAAAAATTAAGCTCTGTAGCTCTGTAGCTCTGTAGGGTGGATTCGCCGCTAGGCAATCCACCGCAACTGCGACAGGCTGTCATCGGCGTTGCGCGTCGCCTAAAGCGCCTACTTTTGGTGATTGCCCGTTTGCTGAGCGAAACCGCCCTACCCGTTACGGACTTGGATTGATGCGGTTCACTTTGTTCACCGCATCCCACCAACTGCTCGAAATAATTTCCTGTTACGTTGAAAAGACTACCTTTTCCCCTGTCAAAAGCGGAGGGTAGTTAACTATTATCTTTCACCCTTAACACCAGTTTACTCAGTGCCGGAAGAACAATAAACGTACAGACCATGATCCAGAATATGCCTATGGTGATGATCAAACCCATGCTGGCGATGCCCTGATGCGGCGAGAACGCCAATCCGGCAAAGCTGGAGGCGGTGGTCAGTGCGCCGTAGAACATGGCTCTGGCGGTGCTGGATTGATAAATATTCTGCTCTTCGGAAAGCGAATGGTGCAGCTTTTCAACCATGTGGATGCCGTTGTCAACGCCCAGCCCCAATAACAGCGGCAGGGCGATGATGTTGGCAAAATTAATGGGCGTGTTGGTGAGAACCGCACTCGCCATGGTAAACAGCCCCGCCAGTATCAGCGGCGTCATGACCAGCGCCGTATCGACAATATTGCGCCTAATGGCAAACAACAACAGCGCGATGGTGATCAGCGCGATCACAATAGCTTCCTGAAAGGCTGAGATGACTTCTTTCATCGATTCCCAATACATGATCGGTAAGTCGGTGGTTTCAGGCGCGACGGATTGCACTTCGGTAATAAATTCTTCCAGGCTGCCTAAATCGTTCAGGTCTTTTTTGGGAAATATCTGGATACGATAAGAACCGTTCTTGCTCAGCCATTTGTCCTTGATCTCGGGAGGCAGGTCGGCCAAGGTGACTTTCCTGGCATTAAAGCCTGCCGATAGCTCGTTCATTAGACTCGGTAATGTACCGAGCAACGTGGTCTGGACTTTTTCAATGAACATACGCCGACTGGTTTCTTGCCGCGCATCAAGCTCGATCAAAATATCCTGCAATTCTTTCTTAAAATTGGTTAACGCGGTGCGCTCATGGGCATCGGTTTTTTGAGGCAGGATGGTGTCGATGGCTTTTATCAGGCGATTAATGCCCGGAACCGGATCGGTGTCGGTTTTTAGCGCTGGGAAATTCTGCGTCTGCGCACCCAGCAACAGGCCCATTTCCTCAATCAAGGCCAGTTTGTCGTCCTGGTCGGTGGGTTGAAAATCGAAAAGACTGACGGTTTTATCAACCGAGGCTAATGTCGAAAGCTTTTGCTCCAAAGTTTTGGCGCTGTTTTCATCCTTGGCCAGAACGGTCAAGGTCATCGGCGTGGTTTCCTTGTCTTTCATCAAATTTTTGAAAGCAATAACCGATTCGGTATTAGGATCGCGAAGGTTAATCGGATTGAAATCAGTCTTCACGTTAAAGGTCAGCGCGACGGAGATAATGGCTATAGCCAAGGTCGCAATGGAAATCGGTTTGGCGTAATGAAGCGGCAAGATCGCCAGTTTTTCCGACAGTTTTGCCAGTCCATTTTGTACTTCATCCTTCTCGAACTTTGCCGGAGCAGGGATAACTCTTAACAACGCCGGTAAGGCGATCAAGGTAATTAACAAGCAGATAAACAGACTGGTGCCTGCCAGCAGGCCGAGTTCGGATACGCCTTTGTAATCGGTCGGTATAAACGCATAGAGCCCGATGGAGGTGGTGCCCGCACACAATAACAGCGAGGGCGCCGTGCTTGTCAACGTGCTGCGTAGCGCCAGATCCTTATGAATATGATGAGTCAGGTTGTCCCGGTAGCGCAAACAAAAATGAATCGCATATTCCACGCCCAAGCCGATGTTGGATACCGCAAAAGCCACTGAAATCAGGTTTAATTCTCTTACGGAAAAGGCTGCGAACGCCCCGCAAAAAAGCATGCCCAAGGCAAGCGTAATCAACGTGGCTACGGTGAGCAAAATAGAGCGGTAGGCAACCAATAAAATAAACAACACCAGCACAATGGAGAAAATACTGGCAGTAAAAGTGCCGGTACTCATGCCTGACAATTCATCATCTTCAAGGCCGACTTCGCCGGTCACCCAAACTTTAACGGCAGGCAGATTGGGGTCCTGAACCTCAGCAACGGCTTTGCGGATAGAATCAATCGCATTTTCCGCAGGACGGATTTGCGTAAAATCGAACTTGGGCGAGACGACAATAAAGCCGTTGTTGGAATTAGTTTTCTTTTCCGCAATCATCGACTCCCAAGAGAGCAAAGCGTTTTCGCCATTGATCGTTTTATGCAAGGCCGACGTAACCTTGTCAATCAGCGAGGTCAGATCAATAGGCACAACCTGGGTCTTGTCGGTGGAGGTCAGGGCATCTTCAAAAATTGAAAAAAAGCCGGTCAGATTGGGTTCCTGGGCAATTCTGCCGATAAACGGCTGGGCCAGCGACAAGTTGTTGGATAAGGTCTGCAACTCGTCGGTACTGAGGTATAGCAAGCCGTTCTGACGAAAAAATTCGTTGTCGTTAGGGATGTAGGCCGAATTAAAGTGATCTTTATTGGCACTGAGCAGGCGCATCAATCTTTTAGTGGCCGATTTGGTCAGTTCAGGGGTATCCGATTCAACCACCAGTAACAGCGTATGCATGTCCTGCGAAAAGGCTTTTTCATAATTGCGGCGGTTTTTCTGGAATGGCGCATCGGGGGCTACCAGTTCGGCGGTGTCGGTATTAATGCTCAAATGATCTGCGGTGTATTGCAAGGCCAAAATACTGAGCAGAACCACTATTGACAACACCACAAACGGTCTGCCTAGAGTGAAGTTTCCCCAACGTGAAAAAATAGTCTGACTACGGGTTTTTAACGACATAACTTAGGATTCAGGCATTAATGAATGGTGAGAGTGTTCAAAGTGCTTAAAGCATCACTTCGGGATTCGGTAAGCTCGCTGCCTTGCAGCTCGATGAACAAAGCGGGAATTTTTGCCTCATTCGCCGCTTTCATGCCGTCTTTTTGGCCCAGACACAGCAACGCGGTAGACCAGGCGTCGGCAACTGAAGGATCGCTGATCAAAACAGTGACGGAAACCAGGTTATGGGTAACCGGTCTGCCGTTACGGGCGTCGAGGATATGGCTATATCGCTGCCCGTGGTCATCGAAATAATGCCGGTAAGTGCCGGAAGTCATCACCGCAATCGGCGAGTCCTTGGGCATGGTAACGACTTTGTGCATCGTCCGCTCTTCCGGCAACGGTCTTTCCACGGCGATGCGCCAGGGTTGAAGACCCGGTTTATAGCCGTTGGTTTTCAGTTCGCCGCCAATCTCGACCAGATAATTACTTACGCCTTTTTGCGCCAGAACCTTGCTGATCTGTTCCACGCTATAGCCTTGGGCAATGGACGATAAATCGACTTTCAGGTCAGCCTGTTTTTTACGCAGATGCGTGTCATCCACGACTTCCAGTTTTTCCATGCCGATTTGTTTCAGCGTGGTAACAATGGTCGAATCTGTAGGAATCGTCAGCGCGTCGCCTCGAAAGCCCCATAAATCGAACAACGGTTTGATGGTCAAATCATAGCAACCCTGGCTGGCCTGATTGACGACTTGCGCGATTTTAACCAAGGATACGATTTCGCCGCCGACTTCCTGGCTTTCAGTATTCTCGACGCTGTTAAAGGTTTCTATGGTCGAGTCGGGCCGGTAATTGGACAACAGTTTATCGATGACCGCGAATTCGTTTTCGACACCGGCTTTGATGTCTTTAGCGTCCACCGGTGATTCTGACCAGTAACTGATGTGGTAGGTCGTGCCCTGAGCCGGGCCTTCAAGCTTTTGAATGGTCGGTTCCGAGCAGCCTGCCAGCATGATTAAAAACAGGCCGGAGATAAAGCCATTGCCGAGAGTTAAACGGGGGGGTGTTTTTATAGTGTTTGGGTTAGTCATCCATGTCTGCCGTTTCTTTATCATCACAAGCTATCAATAATAAACTTCATAAAAACGCGGTGCATCTTAACAGTCGAGGCTGGGAAAGATGAACACTGCGCCATAACTGCACTCTTAAATGTCGTATTTAAAAGCGCCGCTTATTATAATCCCAAAGACGTGAAGGTTTTTTAAAAAATGAAATTTGACTCAATAACGGTGCGTAAAGCAATAGCTTTCCTGATTTACCGCCAAACCGGCAACATGACAATCATCCACAGCCCTTGTTGTTGAACGCCTCAATCAACGTTAATCCCAGCGACTGTCCCTAACCTGCACTTTGCCGTTTTCGATTCTGACCGGAAAACAATCGATATTTTCATAAGCGGGCGGGGATTTTACTTCGCCGGTTTTCACGCAAAAACGCGCACCATGGCGGGGACAGATAATCTCGTCGCCTTCCAGCCTGCCGCTGGCGATTTCCGCGCCGTCATGGGTACAGACATCTTCAATCGCATAAAACTGGCCGTCGATTTTAAAGATGGCGACATCCGTACCATCGACATCCATGACGATGTTCTCGCCGTTAGCCAAGGCATTTTCATCTACTGCATCTATCCAGTCCGACATTTTTTATCCGTTATCGTAGTGTTTAAAAACTGACGACTTGCTTCCAGCTCTACATGAGCCTTGTGCCTTCCGCCTTGTATCTTTAGCCTTTCAAATAAACATCATAGCGCAACAACTTGCCCTGAAAACTTTGACTAGGCTTGCCGCCCAAAGGTTCGGCGTAATCCGGACTTTTTACCACCACCCGCTTTCCGGCAGCGCTTAAAGCCGCCTCGAAAAGCTGCTCCTTATCCTGATCATCGCCCAGCAGGTCGCGCAGCACCATCATTGATTTCTTGGCGAGTGCGGATTTTTTGCGCTTGGGAGGAAACATGGGATCAAGATAAATACAATCAGGCGGGCTTTCCAAATGGGCTAACAGTTCGATTGCATTACCCTGTAGCAACCGGGGAGACTCAAGATTAAGTCGCAGCATCCAGTCTTGTTGCGCCAATCGGGCAAAGCCGTCTGTCAGCAATTCCGCCATCACGGGCGAACGCTCGATACAGAGCAACTCGTAGCCCATGCGAAAAATATGCAGACTGTCCTGGCCCCAGCCGGTAGTGGCATCGACAACGGTTCTGGTTTTGCGACCCAGCGCCTGGGCCAAAGCGCCGTCTTTGGGCGCAGGCCATGAGCGCTGCTCGCCGTTGCGCGGCTCTATATCGACAACCAAGCCGCCTTTTTTAAGCAGCTCTTTGTCGAGCAGTTTTAAACAGCCGTCGCGCCAGCTTAAAAAAAAGTCTTCTTGAGTATCGCTGATGGATCGGTGCAAAGGAACGCCCAACCTTTCCGCAAGCTGCTGAAACGGCAGGCTATCGCCCTGCCCTTGGTAAAGTACGGCCAGTTTTCCGGCGTATTTTTGCGATGAAGCTTCTGTGGTCATGGCTTAATTACCGACAAAGAGCATGAAGAGATCTTCGTGCTCTCGGCAATTGCTCCTGCATTGCTCTACCTCCTGCATCCATGCAGTCGTTCGTGCCTTCGTGGTGAAACATTACTCGGTAGAAATGGATTTTTGTTCGTTTTTCAACGCCGCATCCAGCGTATGCCAAGCCAATGTCGCACATTTAACCCGAGCCGGATATTCGCGTACACCGGCCAATACCGCCAGCTTGCCGACCGCCTCAAGATTGATTTGTTCATCTTTGCCGGTGGTCATTTCGTGAAACTTTTTAAATAAATCTTCGGCTTCCTGTTCGGTTTTGCCTTTGACTATCTCGGTCATTAATGAAACGGATGCGGTCGAAATGGCGCAACCTGAACCCTGGAAACTGGCATCGATAATCAGCTCGCCATCCATTTTCAAATATAAGGTTAGGCGGTCGCCGCATAGCGGATTAAAACCTTCCACTTTCCGGTCGGCATTGTCCATGACGCGGAAATTGCGCGGGTTGCGGTTGTGGTCGAATATAACCTCTTGATAGAGGTCGCGTAAATCATCAAACATTAGCCAAATACCTCAATCAAGGACTCTATGCCTTTCATTAAAACGTCAATTTCTTCTTTGGTGTTATACATTGCGAAGGATGCTCTTGCGGTCGCGGGAACCTGATAAAAATCCATGACCGGCATTGCGCAATGGTGCCCTGCCCTGATGGCAATGCCTAAGCTGTCCAGCATGGTGCCGATATCGTGCGGATGGATTTTATCCAGTACAAAAGACAAAATGGCGCCTTTATGCTCGGCCTCGCCGATAATCCGAAGCCCCTTAATCTGCCCGGCTTTTTCGGTCGCATAGTCAAGCAACTCGGCTTCATAGGCGGCAATTTTATCCATGCCGATGGCATTCAGGTAATCGATTGCCGCGCCCAAACCAACCACATCGGCAATGTTGGGTGTGCCTGCTTCAAACTTGTAGGGCAGCGTATTATATTCGGTTTCTTCAAAGGTGACTTTGCGGATCATATCGCCGCCGCCCTGATACGGGGGCATGGCTTCCAGTAAAGCCTGCTTGCCGTAAAGTACGCCTATGCCCGAAGGCGCATAAAGCTTATGGCCTGAAAAAACATAAAAATCGCAATCCAAGTCCTGCACGTCCACCGCCATGTGCGGAATCGCCTGCGCGCCATCCAGCATAACGGGTATATTTTTGGCATGCGCCGCTGCAATAATCTTTTCAACCGGATTGATCGTACCCAACGCATTGGACATATGCACCACTGAAACCAGCTTGGTTTTATCGCTGATCAGTTTTTCAAACTCATCATAGATCAATTCGCCTTGCAGGTTAATCGGCGCAACTTTTAAGATTGCCCCGGTCTGCTGGCACAGCATTTGCCAGGGAACGATATTGGAGTGATGCTCCATCGCGGTAATCAAAATCTCGTCACCGGCTTTAATATTGGCTTTGCCGTAGGTCTGCGCAACCAGGTTGATGGCTTCCGTAGCGCCCCTTACGAAAATAATCTCTTTTTCGCTGGACGCATTAATGAAGTCTTTAACCTTGGTGCGCGCGCCTTCAAACTTATCGGTAGAACGTACGCTTAAGGTATGTACACCGCGATGCACGTTAGCGTAATCATGGCTGTACAAATGCACGATGCTGTCGATAACCGCCTGCGGCTTTTGGCAAGAGGCCGCGTTATCCAGATAAACCAGCGGCTTGTTGCGTATAAGTTCAGCCAATATGGGGAAATCGGCGCGGATTTTTTCTACGGGAAAGTTTGTCATATTTATTAAAGTATTACTTCCGATAACATTGATTCTTAAATTACAACGTATTATATTCCAATCATTCTTACCTGACTCTGATTAAGAACATGGCTATAGCAACTACGAATGTACGTAAACACCTGACCGACATCAAAGAATGGCAAAAATTAGGTGAAGCTAATATTTTTCCGCCTGACAGCCGTCTTGAACTCATCGAAGGAGAAATCTTGGAAATGGCACCTATTGGCTTTAATCATTCCGGTCATTTAAATCGCATCAATAAACTATTCTCAAGATTAATGCCTGATGACGTTATTCCCAGCGTACAAAATCCGCTCCAACTCGGCGATCTTTCAGAACCCGAACCCGACTTTATGTTGTTAAAGCCGAATGATGATTTCTACTGCTCCCGTCATCCTAATGCCGCTGACGTATTGCTGCTGATCGAAGTCGCCGACAGTTCTCCCAGTTTCGACCAAAACCAGAAACTGCGTTTATACGCCAGCCATAACATCCTTGAATACTGGCTAATGAACCTGAACGACGCCTGCCTTGAAGTTTACCGACAACCGCATGGTGATTGTTATGGTGAAAAAACCACGCTGCGGGTCGGCAACACCGTCACCTTGTCTCAACTAGAGCAAATCGCCATCGATATTGCCGATATTCTATAGCCATTCCTTGTTCACGCCTTCCTGCGGGAAGCGCGCCAATACCTGCTCTAAAACTATATCGTGCAAGCTTCTAATCTTGATCTTATCGACCATTTCGTTAGCAAACGCAAAGGTCAGCATGTTACGCGCCGTTTCTTCATCGACACAACGTGATTGCAGGTAGAAAATGGATTTCTCATCCAGCTGACCCACCGTTACGCCATGTCCGCATTTGACGTCATCGGCATAAATTTCCAGCTGCGGCTTGGTATCCACTTCGGCATCGTCCGATAACAGCAGATTACGATTGTTCATTTGCGAATCGGTTTTCTGTGCATCAATAGCCACAATCACCCGCCCCTGAAACACGCCTCTGGCTCTATCGTCCAGCACGCCTTTATACAGCTCGCGGCTAATGGCATAAGGCTTTAAATGATTGATGCGGGTATGGTTGTCGATATGCTGACGCTTGACGCCCAAGTACAAACCATTCAGTTCGCATTCTGAGGCATGATCCAGATCAGCATGAATATCGCTACGCGCCAACAAGCCGCCAAAGGCGAAATTGTGATGAGTAAACCGCGCATCTCTCGCTTGCTTAATGTAGCTGCCGCCAAAATGATAGGCTTTGTCAGACTCGCTCTGCATTTTATACAGCGTCACATCGGCGTTAGAGCCAACAAAAACCTCGGTGACAGCGGCCGTTAGATAGGCATTATCTATACCGACAAAAGTCTCTATCACCTTGGCTTCGGCCATTTCGTCGGCAATAATGATATTGCGGGTCGTAGCCATTGCATCGCTGCCAGTCACAATATGCAGCAACTGTATCGGTTTGTTTAAAACCTGCTTGACCGGCACATGAACAAACAAGCCGTCGGTAAACCATGCGGTATTGAAAGCGATGAAGCTGTGCTCTGATTGGTCGGCAGCTGTTCCTAAATACTTTTCTACTTTGTCCGGTTGTTTTACCAACGCATCAGCCATGCTCATTACTGAAACAGTTGACGGCAAATCAGTTAAATTTGAAAGCTCTGCCGAGAAATGCCCGTTCACTAAAACCACAGACCAGGTATCTTCCAGCTGATACGATTTCAACCACTCGGAATCGAGATCACCGGCGGTTAAACTTAGCGATGGTGAAAATAGTTTCTTCTCAATGCCGGACACATTGGTATAGCGCCATTCTTCTTCACGCGGCGATGGAAAACCGTGCGCTGAAAATGCCATCAATGCCTCAGCCCTTAACGCCTTCAACCAAGGCAAGGCTTGCCCCGGCAATACTGGAGCTATCGTTTGATATTCAGCCGCATAACGGCTTGCTGTTGCCGTATTCATTACGCTGCCGCCTGATTATCTTCGACCCAACTGTAACCTTTTTCTTCCAGCTCCAATGCCAAATCGGCACCGCCGGATTTGACGATCTGGCCGTGCGCCAAAACGTGGACAAAATCCGGTTTGATATAGTCAAGTAGGCGTTGATAATGCGTCACCATCACAAACGCGCGCTCCGGCGAACGCAAGGAATTAACGCCTTCCGAGACGATTTTTAATGCGTCGATGTCCAGGCCGGAATCGGTTTCATCCATGATGCATAGCTTGGGTTCCAGAATGGCCATTTGCAGGATTTCATTACGTTTCTTTTCGCCGCCGGAAAAGCCTTCGTTAACCGCACGGTAGAGAAATTTCTCATCCATTTCGAGCAAACGCACTTTGTCTTTAACCAGCGTTAAAAAATCCATCGCATCGACTTCAGGCTGTCCGTTATGTTTGCGTATGGAGTTCAGCGCCGCTTTCAGTAAATAGATATTACTGACACCGGGAATTTCCACCGGATACTGGAATGCCAAAAACACGCCTTCACGCGCCCTGATTTCAGGTGCCATTTCCAGTAAATCTTTGCCCTGATAAGTCGCCGAGCCTTCGGTGACAGTGTAGCCGCCCTTGCCTGACAACACATGCGACAAGGTACTTTTACCGGAACCGTTCGGTCCCATAATCGCATGGATTTCACCGGCTTTAATCTCAAGGTTAATGCCTTTAAGAATAGGCTTATCGCCAACGCTGACGTGAAGATTTTTTATGCTGAGCATGCTTGGTTACCTGACTGGTCAAAATTGAAAACGTGTTCGACTTGCGACTGCTCTAACAATGCCAAACATTGACGTTTTATAGTGTCGCAAATACTGTGTAAGGGTAAATGGCTTAAGTTTTTTATATTAAATGGATTCTGTAACTCAATCCCGATTCTGTCTAATGACAGCAAGGGATAAGCGACTAGAAAAAAAATAAGTACCGTAATAAATCCCGCCTGTTCTATTAAAGAAAAGGGCAGCAATAATAAAAAAAGTAAAATAAAGCGCCGGGTCTTAATAGCATAAACCAATGGCATTGGCGTTTTTAAGATTCTTTCACAGCCGCCAATGTGATCAATCAGCAAAATCCGCTGTCCTTCTAACGCCCAAAACCCAAAACCATCTATATGCTGATATCCGGACCGTGCTTTTTGTAACAAAAAAGCCATTTTGCTGGCGGCAAACAGCGGCATATGTTCAGCAGACTTTAGCTCGTTAAGTTCCTGTTCGCTCAGCACGCCGGCCAAATCATCAAAATTCTTGCTATTCCGCAGAGACTCTTTCGCTGCAGCAGAAAAGGCTATCGTCCACTTCACCATTGCTTCCCGCCAGGCAGGATCATGAGGCCCATAGTGCAATGCCTCAATGACTATATTTCTACTCTGGTTAACAATGCCTCCCCATAATTTGCGTGCCTCCCACCAGCGCTCGTGGCCTGCATTGGTTCGAAACACAAGCACCAAACCCAGCACAACCCCGGTATATTCAAACGGGGTCACATCAAGATGAGGTAATGGTCGCCAATATTGATCAAGCAGCACTAATAACAAAGGATAACAAGACATTATCAGCAAAGTGGGCAACACAAGCGGGGTAACAGAACCTCGCCACATTAGGGCGCCACGAAAAAAACCTGGCGATTCACCCTTATTACTGTGCAACTCTAACTCTACTGGATTTGCCATATTGCTAGCCTTTTATACGTTAACCGACCGAACCTTCCAGACTCAAACCCAACAACGCCTGAGCCTCCACCGCAAACTCCATCGGCAGCTCCCTGAATACTTCCTTACAAAAACCGTTAACGATCATCGACACCGCATCTTCCGCCGACAGTCCGCGTTGCTGGCAAAAGAACAGCTGGTCTTCGCTGATTTTGGAGGTCGTCGCTTCATGTTCGACCTGGGCCGAAGGCTGCTTGACTTCCACATAAGGGAAGGTATGCGCGCCGCATTTATCGCCGATTAACAGCGAATCGCACTGGGTATAGTTACGGGCATTTTCAGCACTTTTTAACACCTTGACCAAACCACGGTAAGTGTTCTGCGCACGACCCGCTGAAATCCCTTTGGAAATAATGGTGCTGCTGGTGTTTTTGCCGATATGGATCATCTTGGTGCCGGTATCGGCCTGCTGATAATTATTGGTCAACGCCACCGAATAAAACTCGCCGGTGGAATTGTCGCCGGTCAGGATGCAGCTTGGATATTTCCAGGTAATTGCCGAACCGGTTTCCACCTGTGTCCAGGACACTTTGGAATTTTCGCCGCGACAATCGGCACGTTTGGTCACAAAGTTATAGATGCCGCCCAAGCCGTTTTTATCGCCCGGATACCAGTTTTGCACGGTCGAGTATTTGATCACCGCATCTTTCATCGCGATTAACTCAACTACAGCCGCATGCAGCTGGTTTTCGTCACGCATCGGCGCGGTGCAGCCTTCCAAATAACTGACGTGACTGCCTTCATCGGCGATAATTAAAGTCCGTTCAAACTGCCCGGTATTGGCGGCGTTGATACGAAAATAGGTGGACAATTCCATAGGGCAGCGCACGCCTTTGGGAATATAGACGAATGACCCGTCGGTAAATACGGCGGCATTTAAAGCGGCAAAGTAATTGTCGGTATGCGGCACGACCGAGCCCAGATATTGTTTGATCAGTTCTGGATGCTCACGCAAGGCTTCCGAAATCGGGCAGAAAATAACGCCCGCTTCGTGCAGCTTGCCTTTAAACGTAGTCGCTACCGACACGCTGTCGAAAACCGCATCGACCGCAACACCGGCCAAACGCTCCTGCTCATCCAGCGGAATACCCAGTTTTTTGTAAGCTTCCAAGACTTGCGGATCAATTTCATCCAGGCTTTTCGGCCCGTCTTCTTTACGTTTAGGCGCAGAATAGTAACTGATCGCCTGATAATCGATAGGATCGAACTTGACGAACGCCCATTTCGGCGTCTTCATGGTTTGCCAATGGCGAAACGCTTTCAGCCGGTATTCGAGCATAAACTCAGGTTCATTCTTGACTTTCGATAACCTGTGAATAACCTCCTCATCCAATCCGGGCGGAAAAGTGTCGGTTTCCAATTCAGTCACAAACCCCTGTTTGTATTCCTTGCCGATCAGATTCTTGATTTCTTGTTCACTTGCTGACATAAAATTTTCTACCTATATAAACTGGAGACCGGAATCAACACTTCTTCCGGTACAACAACGGGTCTGATTAAATCGGCCAAGGTCACCGACTCTAATGCGTTATGAATGGTCTGGTTAATCAAACTCCAGTTCCCCAAAATATCACAGCCCGAAGCCTGTTCGCAGCCTTGATGGGAAATACTGCATTCGGTGAGGGCAATCGGTCCTTCCAGCGCGCTGATAACAGCCGCAACGCTTATTTCTTCCGGCATTCTGGCTAAAACATAGCCACCCTTGGCGCCGCGCGTGGAAATCAACACGTCTGCGTTAACCAGCAGCTTAAGGATTTTACTGACTGTAGGCAGAGCGATGCCGGTCACCGTCGATATTTCCATAGCCGCACGCACCTGCGCTTTTTCTCTGGCCATAAAACTTAAAATGACCGTTGCATAATCAGTTAACTTACTCAGCCGTAACATACCTTGCCCCTAATAATTGAGGACTATTCTAGTCCTATTTAATTACAGAGTAAAGTCATTGGTAATTATCATTTAATATTCCAATATTTACTTTCCGTCTGACGCATCCCACGTACTGCAAGTACATTATTTTTAACATTAACGACAATAGCCCCGCTGTCGGCACTATTCAGCCAAAGAGCATCGGCTTGCCGATAGCGCGCCAAAACATCTTTATGCGGATGGCCGAATTGATTCCGGTAACCCGCAGGAATCAGCACGTAGCCAGGTTGGACGGCTTGCAAAAAACCGGCGGTTGATGAGGTCTTGCTGCCGTGATGCGGAGCAACCAACACATCGGCTTTTAATGCTTCGCCGTAGGTCTCAACCAACCAGGACTCCGCCGCTGCCTCTATGTCGCCGGTCAGCAATACCGCGCCGTGTTTCGACTGGATTTTCAGCACGCAGGAATTGTCGTTTTCCGACACAAACGATTGCCGAGGAGCCAGCACAGTGAACTTGACCTCATCCCATAACCACGATTGCCCGGCGACACACTCGATTGGCGCATACTCGCTTAACTGTTGCGGAACGCTAGTCAGCACTTGTTCAGTATCCATGCCGCGCATTAGCGATACAGCGCCGCCGATATGGTCGTTATCGCCATGGCTGATGATTAAGCTGTTGATTTTAGCTACACCTTGCGAGCGCAAAAAAGGCAGCAGCACACTCTGCCCCATGTCGCTTTGTTCAGAGAATTTAGCACCGGTATCGTAAACCAGCAGATGATGAGTGGTTTGCACAACGGCCGACAAGCCTTGCCCGACATCCAGCAAGGTCATGTTGATGTCACCTGCTTCGGGTTGTTTTACATCGGTAAACACCAGCGGCAAAAACAGCACCAGACTCAACCACCGCGCCGGAATGCCGACCGGTGCAAGCAGCAGTAAAATACCCGGCACAGCGAAAAGCAATGCCCAATACGAGGGCAGTGCATGGTTTATCGACGCCATGGGAATTTCCGCCAAATGGGCTAATAGCCACCATAAGCCTTGCAAGACAGTGTCCACCAAAAAGAACAATTTACTTGCCAACGTTGGCAAGATAAACATGATGATGACAGCCAGCAGCGATAACGGCACAACCAGCAGACTGATAACCGGTACGGCGATCAAATTAGCCAATGGCGCAATCAATGAAACCTGTTGGAAAAACAGCAATAGCAGAGGCGATAAACCCACCGACGTGACCCCGTTTATTTTTATTGCGCCCCAAACGGGCCCAAGCTTGCCTAAGCGCCCGGAAACGGTATAAACAATAACACTCACGGCGAGAAATGATAGCCAAAACCCCGCCGATAAAACGGCTAGCGGATCGACAATCAGCACTGCAAACAGGGCGATGGACAAGGTATTAAAAGGACGACTATTGCGTTGCAAAATAATGGCTGCCATGGCAATAGACAACATGACCACCGAACGCTGGGTAGGCACGGAAAAACCGGCCAACCCGGAGTAAAAAATCGCCACCAGCACAGCCGAAACTGCCGCAACTTTTTGCGGCGACCGGGCGAGCCATCCCGTCCGCGCCCACAACTTAAGTATCAGGAAATAAACCAGCCCGGCAATAAGCCCGATATGCGAACCGGAAATCACCACCAGATGCGTGGTGCCGGTTTTACGAAAAACCTCCCATTGTTCTTGAGTGACGCTGTTGCCGTCGCCGATAGTCAACGCCTTTATCAGCGCCAGACTTGCGCTATTGCCCAATGCGCTTGAAAGCTGATCGGTGATGCTCTGACGCCAGACAGAAATACTGCCCCAGGCCGAATCGCGCCCCAGCAAAACCGGCTTTGGACTCGGACGCACATAGCCGGTTGCGCCTACACCTTCGGTAAACAGCCAGCGTTCATAATCAAAACCGCCGGGGTTCATTGTGCCGTGGACGCGTTTCAATTTAACGGTAAAAACCCACTGCTGACCGGCCTTGATGGGCTGATCCGGGTAGTACCAGCTTAATCTCAATTTGGCAGGTAATTGCTGTCCAGACTGGCTTGCGGCATACACACCATCCCTGGCGATCGCCGCACCTGCTCCCGGCAGGTTTGCGTCATACACACCATCCCTGGTGATAAAGTCGAAGCGGACGCGCTTTTCATCCTGTTCCGGCAAGTCGGCTATGGTGCCGGTCACCTGAACCTCTACACCCTCCAGCTGTTCAGGCAACCGGTCGGACAATCGATGCATCGCAAACACTATCGCCCACAGCACGCCGACCACAAAAAACAGGCACCGCCAATAACGCAACCATGCAATAATGCCAACCAATACGCCGCCGACTATCAGCCATTTAACATCCGGCAATATCGGAAACTGTTGAACCAGCATCAATCCGGCTAAAAATGACAGGGCGGAAACGACCATTTAGCACCTTGGTGTTTTTTAGGCTAACAAAAACCTGATAAACTTAATTTGAGTGTAACTTAAATAATAACAATAACGATGCCAAAGAAACTTATACAAAAACTGATCGACAAGTTCATCCCCGATCCTGAAGTGATCAAACAACACAAGAGCCTACAATTTCTCGGCGATAAACTGCACGAGCCTAACCTCTGGCATTTGAACCGACGCTCTATTGCTCTGGCTTTTGCGGTGGGTCTTTTTTGCGCCTGGATTCCTGCCCCGGCGCAAATGGTCTTTGCCGCTATGGGTGCCATTTATTACCGGGCTAACATACCGATTTCGGTAGCGCTGGTCTGGATAACCAACCCGATCACCATGCCGCCGCTGTACTATTTCGCTTATGAAGTCGGACTGTCGTTCCTGAATCAGCCGACCAGTGCCGATGAATCCGAATTTTCACTAAGTAACATATTCTCCAGTCTTGGCGATGTCTGGCAACCTTTTCTGGTCGGCTGTTTGATTATGGGGATAGTTTCGTCCACCGCCGGTTATTTCGGCATCCATTATTACTGGCAATACCATGTAAACAAAAAATGGGCGGAAAGAAAGGAAAAAAGACTTACTGCACAAGAGTCGCAGATTGAAGACATAAAAAACGAATTAGACTGATTAAAACCAAGCCGCGAGCGACTGCATAAATACAGTTGCTCGCGGCTTTATGCTTTTTCCTAGCCTACAATCAGCCCATCTTCCATATGCAAAACCTTGCCCATTCTGGCAGCCAGCTCATGGTCATGAGTCACCACCAAAAAGCTGACATTCAGCTCATGGTTTAATTCCAGCATTAACTGGTAAACCTGATCCGCCGTTTTACTGTCCAGATTTCCGGTGGGTTCATCGGCCAGAACCACACCCGGCTTATTGATTAACGCCCTAGCGACTGCGGCACGCTGCCTTTCCCCGCCGGACAACTCGCCGGGCTTGTGTTCAATGCGGTGCCCCAGCCCTACCCGTTTCAATAACGCTGTCGCACGAGTACTCGCCTCTTTTACCGAATGTCCGCCGATCAGCAAAGGCATCGCCACATTTTCCAGCACAGTAAACTCGCCCAACAGATGATGAGACTGGTAGATAAAGCCCAAGGATTTATTCCTTAACTTAGCCAGTTGGCCTGAGCCGACTTCATTAAGATTAACGCCGCCCAAAACCACTTTGCCGCCGCTGGGCTTTTCAAGTCCGCCCAGCAAATGCAGCAAGGTGCTTTTGCCTGAACCCGATGCGCCCATGATGGCGACACGCTCACCGACACCGATGCTTAAATCGACCCCTTTTAAAACCTCAACATCCAGCCCGCCCTGGTCATAGCGCATGGTCAACTGCTGACATTGCAGTATGTTGGTATTATTCATATCTTAAAACTTCCGCTGGATTTACTTTGGCTGCCTGCCAGGCAGGATAAATAGTCGCCAATAATGACAGTAAAAAGGCCATACCCGCTATCACATAAACATCAGTCCAGACCAATTTGGAAGGCAGTTCGCTGATGTAATAAACATCGGCGGCCATAAACTGGACATGGAATAATTTCTCAATGGCCGGAACGATGGTTTCCACATTCAACGCCAGCAATACCCCGCCTACGGTTCCGAGCGCGGTGCCGACTACGCCGATGACCGCTCCCAACACCATAAAAATACCCATCACCGACCTTGATGTCAGTCCCTGGGTTTTTAAAATAGCAATGTCGCCGCGCTTATCGGTGACCACCATCACCAGCGTGGAAACAATATTAAAAGCCGCCACCGCCACGATCAGCAACAGGATAATAAACATCACCCGTTTTTCTGTCTGTATCGCCCGGAAAAAGTTATTGTGCGCCAGCGTCCAATCGCTGACCTGATAATCGTCATATAAAGCGTTGGAAAGCGCCCGGGTGATTTTCGGCGCATTAAACAGATCATCCAATTTGATTCTAAGGCCTGAAACGGCATCATCTAAACGAAACAATTTGGCCGCATCATCCAGATGAATCATCGCCATATTGCGATCATATTCATACATGCCCACCTTAAAAATACCGACCACGGTAAACCGCCGCATGCGCGGCACAATACCGGCCGGAGTGGAATTAATCTGCGGACTGATAACAGTGATTTTATCGCCCATGAAAACGCCCAGATAATTGGCCAGCTCTACCCCTAAAATAATGCCGTATTCGCCGGGAACCAGGTCAGACAACTTGCCTTCTTTCATCTTATCGGCGACTTCCGATACTCTGGACTCGTATTCCGGCAGAATCCCGGTCAGCATGGTGCCGCTGACGCGCCGGTCGGCGTTAATCATCACCTGTCCATTAATAAAAGGCGCGGTGCCCTCTACATGCGGATAGTTCTTTAATTTCCGCTCCAGGTCCTGCCAATTATCCAACTGACCGTATTTTCCGGTAGCGGTTGCATGTGAAGTCATGCCGAGAATCCGCTCACGTAATTCGGCTTCAAAGCCGTTCATCACCGACAACACGGCAATCAACGCAGTAACGCCCAAGGCTATGCCCAGCACGGAAGTTAAGGTAATAAAAGAAATGAACTGAGTTCGGCGTTTGGCCCGCGTATAACGCAAGCCGATATAAAAAATGAGAGGTTTAAACATGAAGCCTACAATTTAAAATAAAAAAATCAGGATTTCCTGCACTGAGCGCAAAAACCGTATAAATAAAGGCCGTGATCGGTCAACTCATAGCCCAGTTTTACAGCGATTTCTTTTTGCCGAGCCTCAATAACCTCATCGGTAAACTCATCCACTTTGCCGCACTTCATGCACAGTATGTGATCATGATGAGTGCCTTTATCAAGCTCAAAGAC
Source organism: Methylobacter tundripaludum SV96 (assembly GCF_000190755.2). Lineage (GTDB taxonomy): Bacteria > Pseudomonadota > Gammaproteobacteria > Methylococcales > Methylomonadaceae > Methylobacter_A > Methylobacter_A tundripaludum. The sequence goes on from NZ_JH109154.1 coordinate 298,356, forward strand.
AGAGTTGCCGCCTTCAAAGTGATGTCGACTCACCAGTCCGGCCGCTTCAAATTGAGTTAAAACACGATAAACCGTAGCCAAACCGATTTCTTCATCCTCACTCAGCAGAATTTTATAAACTTGTTCGGCGGTTAAATGACGCTCGTTAACCTGATTTTCTAAAATTTGCAGAATCTTGACCCGAGGCAAAGTCACCTTCAGGCCTGCATTCCTTAAATCATGCGTATCCAACATTAATCTCCGTTTATACCTTTGTGCAGGCAGTTTTATATAGAATTACGCGCATTGTAGCCTTTTTTTGACAGTATGGGCATGACAGTTTTATAGGATAATCCCTTAACATCCTGTATGATTTTGCATTTTCAACTCATCCGCAGCCTCAAATGAGAAAGCCGCTTTCCGCTTTAAACCTATCCGGTAATTGCTTTATCCCCTGCATCCTTGCAGTCGTAGCAAGCCTGACACTCAGCTCTTGCACCACCATTCTGACCAACCTGCCCGGCGTCTACACAGTCGATGTCCAGCAAGGCAATATCGTCGATCAATCCATGATCGATCAACTCAGACCCAGCATGAACAAGCGCCAGGTGCTTTATATAATGGGCTCACCGATGCTGGTTGATTTTTTTCATCAAAAACGTTGGGACTACCTCTATTCGGCCCAAGTTGAAGGCGGCGACAGACAGCAAAAAAGAATTTCATTATTCTTTGATAACGATCAACTGATCGGCGTACAAGGCGATTTCAAACCCAGCGCCGTTCCCGTTATTAAAACATCCGAAGAAACTACCGTAGAAGTGCCCAAACGGGATCTTGAAAAAACCCTGTGGGAAATGATCACCGGCCTGTTTGGCTATGACAGCACTGATGATTCGCCTAAGAGTGACAAAGCGGATGCAAAACCGGCGTCGGGATCGGGATCACCAACAGATCAATTACCGCTTTAGCCGTGCGTTTGCAGCGTTGAGACGATGCGATGGGTGGATTATGTGGCTGCCATTCTCCCCATCACATCATGAGCCGTACGCAACGCACCCTCGATAAAGCCTTGGTAATCCGAAAAAGCTTCGCCGCAAATATGCAGGTTCGCTGGACCGTTGCGCTCCAGCGAAAATGCAGCTACCTTTTCCTGCACCGTCCAGGGCTTGATTCCCGGCTTCCATAGATGACAGGCTGCGCCGTAAGGTTCGGTTCCCCAATGACGAACTCCGTAGCTGATAATGCGCTTAGGATCGATGCCCACGAAACGGGCAAAGGCCAGCGGCAATCCTTGATCGCCATTAATCTCCGCCCGCGTCTCATAACCCTTGCGCAGATATTGACTCCAAAAATTCAAATACGGCCGATCGGCGTAGACCATAACCAGGCCTTTGCCATCCCGTTTTTGATAATGCACCTCACGGGCCGGCAGATTCGGCATGTCCAAATGAGGAATATCCTCGTCCCACCAGGGATCTTCGACCACGAAAAAACATTTAAGCAAAGGGATGTCCAGCACCGATCCGAACATCGACCGAATTCCCAGCGGAAATCCGTTAATGCGGACCAGACAATGTTCGGGCAGCGCCAGAATAACGTGTTTCGCAATACAGGACTGCCCTTCAGAAAAATGCAGCAGCACCCGTTCCCGATCATAGCGTTCCAACGAAGTCAGCACCTGGGCACGGTGAATTTCCGCACCCCGCTGTTGCAGACGCTCCTGCATGGCGTCGGCTAGCGACTGCATACCGTGCCGGATCGTCCTGAGATTTGGGCTCATTTGCAGCATCTTGATCCAGGTAATCATCCAGGTTGCGGCATTCGGATTCTCGTGAATGAAATGAAAAAAACTGCCTTCCATAACGATGTAGCGCAAGGCATTGTGACTGATAACCCGCCCGAGCGTGTTCCACAAACCTTGCTCCCATAAAGGCTGGCCGAAAAATACGCTTTCCCGCCGGATCGATTCGAGCTGCTGTTCGCTCAGGGCCAGCATTTCCGCCTCCGACATGCCCAGCACCCGCTGTATCGCGAGCTTGAAGAGTTCCAACGTCGTCAGGCCCTGCTCGTCCGCATCCAGTCGATAGTTCAAATTGTGCTGCTGGTCAGGGGGACTTGAATATTCCGGAAAAGGCAAGGTTTCGATGCCCAGTTCGTTGATGAGTTCGCCCATGCGGGACTGTAAGATCGGGTCGAAACGCATTGCTCCGTATTCCGCATCGAAGCCGAGCATGGAAACGGTTTCCAGTTTGCCGCCGAGGCGATGACTGCCTTCGAACAGGGCGACACGCCAGTCGGGTGCGGCGTGCATACCGCAATACAATCCCGCAACTCCGCCACCCACCACGGCCAAATCGTATTCTGGTGTAATCATTTTCTCTCCTTGTCTGCCTGGACAGGAAACTTGTAGAAGCTTGTTCTGATTACGTGCGTCGAATGAATTAACGCATCGTACGAATGCGAAGAGCGCATTCGACACTGGCTGAGCGTTCCGGAAGTAATTTGTTTCATCGGCTGGGATGAAGCCTAGGCTCAGCTAGTGTCGCAATAGTTTCGCCATTTCGCTTACGGATTATGTGCTTCGCGGTTAATTCCTGCAAGGGAATGACTTCGCAGAGGAATATAGGGCAATAGATAGACTGAACAGGGCGGCTTACTGCGTTAGATGTGCAATTTGAGTCGTGTAGATACCCTGTTAGACTGCAATCTCAGCATCCCATCCGGGAAAAACTAATACCGCAGGATGGCATTTAAGCGCTTTGGCTAAAATCTTTGCGCGCTCTATGCCTAAATTTATCTTGTCATGCTCAATTGCCGAGATAGTGGACTGGGGAATACCGGTAAGTTCAGCCAATTGATTTTGACTTAATTCTTGAAGTTCACGGATGATTCTTACTGACTCTCCGACAGTAACATTAATTGATTTTTTTGCTATTTGGTATTCATTCATATCATTGCCCTACCTTCTTCTACTTCGAGGCGTCGACCCCACAGCCTGTAGGGAGTGTATCACGCCCCTTTTCGGGGTCTAACCGTACTGGAAATTTTGATACCTGAAATGGGCCCGTTAGAATGTTTTAAAATAGCCCGGTCATTTTGGCATTCGTAAATGGTGCGCGGTGCGCCCCTACATGGCTTAGCCGCCGAAGATCGTTCGCAGGACGCTGATGATGTTGGAGAAATTTGCGCCAATGGTTGTTTCCTTTTCAAGTTTTTCGAGTCGGCTCACTGCTTGAGAGTCTGCGGCGTACTGAATATTCACGGTGTCAATATGCATGCTAGGCGACGAAATCCCTGAGCCGGACTGGCTGGCACCACCATTTCCTTCCTCTGGCACAGCGATTGACTTGTAGCGAGCCTTGGACACGAGAAATGCTTCTGCGGGGATAACCTCGTATACGGCTTCACCGTCGAGCTCGAAAACTCGGCGCATTCGCTTGAGTTCAGAATCAATTCGGATTGCGATAGAAGCGTAAGTCGTGTGATCGATACTTTCTTTCTTGACACGAATTCGCCAATTATAGAGGTCAACGGGGTTATCGAATGGGTAAAGCACATCCAGTCCTAAATAGAACAGACGTTCTAATGCTTTCGGGCCAAGCGCAATGGCGCATGCATGAACCTCAATGGCCAGATCACAAAGTTCAGGAGGGCCAAAGTCTACGAAGAGACCATCTTTGGAAATTAACGGATAATGCTCCAACAGTAAGCGGAAGTATTTGTTATGAGCAGCTTGGAGTGTGTCAAGGATCGCGGGGTTGTCCATAATGGCAATACTCGAAAGATAGACGGCTAACGTGATTGTTAATTATTTTTATAGACTTCACTGCGATGTGCAACCTTGACGACCAAAACAATTAACTCTAAATCCTGAATTTCATAGATAATTCGATATACGCCTTGTCTTACTCGATACCGTTCTTGGCCTGACAGCTTAATACAGCCATCAGACCTTGGGTTTTCACAAAGTGAATTAATGCAATTAAGTATGCGTTTTACATCTGCGTTTGGAATATTTCGAAGATCTTTTGCAACTGAACTTTTGAAGGCAATTTTATAATTTGCCATGCGCTTTTAAATCTTCCAGCAGCTCCTCATAACTCAACGTAGATTCGCCTGCCCTTTCTTCAAAAGCAGATAAATCCTCTCTATCTTCTTGTAAAGCAATGCGTATCGCTTCGTTGACTACTTGAGAGAGCGATTGATGAGTAATGGCGGACTTAATTTTCAATGCTTGATGAATTTCCGGCTCAAAGTAAACCGTTGATCTTTTAGATAGTTCACTCATATTGTTGCCCCCTCGTAGCAGATAGTGTTATTGGATTATACCGTCAAAACCCCTTCAAAGCCCGCTGTCGCCTAGCCTCTTTCGGATCATGAACCAAAGGCCGATAAATTTCTATCCTGTCGCCCTCTCTAACAGGTTGATCCAGTTTGCAGGCCACGCCAAAAATGCCCGCCTTAAGCTCGGACAAGACAATCTCAGGAAAAAGCTCCAGCAAGCCGGATGTTTTTATCGCGGCTTCAACAGTCGCGCCTTCCTCCATTGCCACTGTGACTATCACCTGCTGTTCGGGTTTGGCATAGGCCACTTCGACATTAACCATAAACTGCTTTAGCCCTTGCGGTAAACGAACTCACCATGGTGTTACAGATCTGGTTGAAGACTGCGCCGAAAGCCAGGCTTGCCAGCTTGCCTGACATTTCAAACTCCAGGTCCAGGGAAATCTTGCTGGCATCCTCGCGTAACGGTATAAACTCCCACTTTCCTTCCAGAGAGGAAAACGGGCCGTTCAACAGGGAGAGCGTCATACTGCGTCCGTTATCGATCCTGTTCCGGGTCGAAAAGGATTTTTTAAAGCCGCCTTTGGAAATCACTACCTCCGCTTCAACAATATCATCTTCGCGCTTGATGATGCGACTGCCGCTGCACCAGGGCAAAAACTCAGGATAGGCTTCAATGTCGTTGACCAAATCAAACATCTGCTGCGCTGAAAATTTGACCAGGGCGCTTTTTTGAACAACGGTCATGCTTAAAGAACTCCGACCACATGCAGGAATACCAGAAACACGGCGGCGGGAGCCACATAGCGAATTAATATCTGCCACGCTTGATAGCTGAGCGCGTTAGGCATGTCCAGCTCATGCTCGGTGTACTGCTGTTTCATGATCCATCCGGCGAACACTGCGATGCAAAAACCGCCGATAGGCAACATCAGATTGGCGGTTAAATAATCCAGCAATTGAAAAATAGTTCTGTCGAAAATCTTGAACTCGGACCAAACGTTGAATGAAAAAATGGTGCCGAACCCCAGCAGCCAGGTTATCGATCCCGACCAGATACAGGCTTGTTCCCTGCTCATGTCTTTATTTTCAACCAACCACGCCACAGCTGGTTCGATCAATGAAATGGAGGAAGACAACGCCGCGAAAACCAGCATCACAAAAAACAAAATCCCGAAAAACCAGCCGCCGGTCATGTTGCCGAACGCTATCGGCAAGGTTTGAAAGATAAGTCCCGGACCGGCTGCAGGTTCCAGCCCACTGGCAAAAACAATCGGGAAGATGGCAATGCCGGCCAATAAGGCAACCACGGTATCGGTACCTGCAATCAAAAATACGGTTTTTGAAATCGACACATCTTTCGGCAAATAAGAACCGTAAACCATGATGGCGCCCATGCCTAAGCTCAGGGTAAAAAACGCGTGCCCCATGGCGGTCAATACGCCATTACCGGTCAGCTTGCTGAAATCAGGGGTGAACAAGAATTTGACGCCCTGGTCATAGGTGTCGGTGGTCATTGCATAAGCCACCATTAGAATCAGCAGCACAAACAGGCTGGGCATTAAAAAACGAACTGCTTTCTCCAGGCCGGTATTAACGCCGCGAACCACGATCAGCATGGTCGCCAACATGAACAGGCTATGCCAGAAAAGCAGCTTCGCCGGACTGGCAACAAAATCGTCAAAAATCACTTTTATCGCTGCTGCATCGGCGCCGAAAAAGCTGCCGGTAAAGGCCTTTAACACGTAAGCCGAAGCCCAGCCTGCAATAACGCTGTAATAAGAGAGTATTAAGAAACCGGCAGCGACGCCCATCCAGCCTAAATAATGCCAGTTTTTATCGGCTCCGGCTTCATCGACCAAGGTTATCATGGTGTTAATGGGGTTTTGCCTGCTGCGACGCCCCAACATGGTTTCCGCCATCATAATGGGGATGCCGATCAGTAACACGCACAACAGATAGACTATGACAAATGCCCCGCCGCCATTTTCTCCGGTAATATAGGGAAACTTCCAGATATTACCCAGACCGACTGCGGAACCTGTCGCAGCCAGAATAAATGCGAAACGCGATGACCATTCACCATGTTGTGATTTTTTTGTATCCGTCATTTGTGTGCCTGTAAAAACTCAATAATTATAAAATCACCACGGATGTTTGTTTCGTGGTGAACTTTTCCGCTTATTGCATAACATCAGTTAGTAATATCGAGTAAAATAGCAAAATTATTCCTTTACGTCAGTTTAAAAATCCTAACCCGCACTTATGGCCGATAAAAAGTCCAAGAAAAACACCAAGCAGCAAAATGCCACCATTGCCGTTAATCGTCAGGCTACTTTTGAGTATTCGATTGAGGAGCGGTTTGAAGCGGGGGTTGTTTTGGAAGGCTGGGAAGTTAAAAGCCTGAGGGATGGACGCATCCAACTCAAAGAGAGTTATGTGGTGATCAGACGGGGCGAAGCCTGGTTGTCGGGCGCGCATATTTCACCGCTGTTATCCGCATCGACCCATGTTAATCCCGATTCTATTCGCGCCAAGAAACTGTTGCTGCATCGGCACGAACTCAACAAACTGATCGGTTCGGTCGAACGCAAAGGCTACACGTTGATTCCATTGAAGATGTACTGGAAAAACGGCAGAGCCAAACTGGAAATCGGTCTGGCAAAAGGCAAGCAATTGCACGACAAGCGCGCCACTTCAAAAGACCGCGATTGGCAGCGTGAAAAAGGACGGATCTTGAAAAAGGGCTAAAGGCGCAAGGCAAAAGGCGAAGGATGTGTTTTTTTAGCCTTTTGCCTTGCGCCTTTTGCCTTTCGCCTTCTTCCCCTAACCCTTTCCTTCAAATTAAAATGACCACACACCCTAACCTCCTGTCTGTAAAAAACAGCCTGCTGATCGTCGTCGATTTGCAGGGAAAATTATCAGCGGCCATGCCCGAGCGCGACGCCGAACTTATGACGGCCAACGCCCGCAGTCTGGTTGAAGCCGCCGGACTGTTAAGCATCCCGGTGTTGTTAACCGAGCAATATCCCAAAGGCTTGGGCTCTACCGATACGACTATCACCGATATATTGTCGGAAGACACCCTGATTTTCGACAAGACCGGTTTTTCCTGTTGCGCGGCTGAAGGCTTTACCGACACCGTAGCCAGCACCGACCGCAAGCAAATCATACTGGTCGGCCAGGAAGCGCATGTTTGCGTATTGCAGACCGCGTTGGAATTGATGCATTTCGGCTATCAGGTGCATGTCGTCGAAGACGCCATCTGTTCGCGCAAGGCGGAACATAAATTCTATGCCTTGCAACGCATGCAACAACAAGGCGCGACCATTACCAATTATGAATCGGTCTTGTTCGAATGGGTCAAAGATTCCACCCATCCTGAATTTAAAAGTATTTCCGGATTACTTCGTTAACCCCTGCTTACCTTGAACTTACACATGTCGCTCGCATCGTTTATTGAAAAAGCAACAAATAACAGCCCGGTCAGTTTTGATGAAACCATCGCGGTTATTACTGAAAACTACCATTACCAAGCCACCGAATTCAGCAACGGCCTGAATGAGCAGATGTTAGTCAATCAGGCCGGTACTAACGAAGGCTCCTGCAAGATTTTCGCTTTTGCCCAACTCAATCGGCTCGACCAGCAGCAGACGTTAAACCTGTTTGGCGATTATTACCGGCTGGATGTTTTAAATGACCCGCACGGCACAGGCCACCAGAACATCAGGAATTTCATGCAATACGGCTGGGAGGGGATTTGTTTTAACGGTGTGGCGTTGACGGCCAAAAAAACATTAATCTCCATCAAAATATAAAAACTCACCACGAAGGCACGAAGTTTTTCTTTATCGTTTCCACGCTCCGGCGTTACCGCATAAAGATAAGAAATACGCTGGTTCCCAAGCTCCAGCTTGGGAACCCAGATGACGAAGCTCTAGCTTCGTGAGACGGGAAGCTGGAGCTTCCCGCACCGAATTCCCAAGCTGGAGCTTGGGAACTAGCGCGCCTTGTTTTTCTTCGTGTCCTTCGTGGTGAATTATAAATTATGATCGACTTTCTAATCATCGGCCAGGGACTGGCGGGCAGCTTGCTGGCATGGGAACTCATACAACGCGGCTGCAAAGTCGTCATTGTCGATAACGGTCGGGAAAATGCCTCACAGGTTGCAGCAGGACTGATCAATCCGGTCACCGGCATGCGCTTTGTAAAATCCGCCGATGTCGATACGCTGTTGCCGACGGCAAAACACTGCTATTCACAGTTAGCCGATTTTTTCCAGCAAGACTTTTATAGTGAAAAACCGATGCTACGGATTTTCCGTAGCGACAGCGAATTTACAAACGCCCATAAACGCCTCAGCACCCCTGACTATCAAGCCTACCTTGGCGACATACAGCAGCCGGGCAAAGCCATCGACAATCTCGCAACACCCTTCGGTTTTCTGAAACAAAAAAAAACGGGTTATTTATTAACCCGGCCGCTATTAAGTTGCCTGAAAGCGTTTTTCATAGCCAACGACAGCTACCGGCAGGCTGATTTCGATTACCGGGACATACAGCTGCAACCGTCGTTGCGCTGGCAGGACATTGCCCCCAAGCAGATTATTTTCTGCGAAGGCTATCAGGCAACGCAAAACCCCTGGTTTTGCTGGCTGCCTTTTCAACCGGTCAAGGGCGAAATCCTGACGCTGCAACACCAGACCGAATTGCCCGATAAAATCCTCAATTACGGCAACTGGCTGATCCCGTTAAATGCCCATCAAATTAGAATCGGCGCAACCTTCGACCGGGAAAACCTGGATACTCAGCCTACCGAACAGGGCAAAAATGACTTGCTAAATGCGCTCAACCAAGTCTCACCCGGTTTGACTCAGGCAAACCTGATCAACCACCAAGCCAATATCCGGCCTTGTACTCAGGACAGACAGCCGTTTATCGGCCTGCATCCACAACACAAGCAACTCGCCATTTTTAACGGCTTTGGCGCAAAAGGCAGTTTACAGATACCTTGGTACAGCCGACATTTCGCCGATGCTTTATTAAACGGCGCTCCCCTACCCCATTCCAGCAATATCCAACGCCATTATGAAACGCATTTCACTGGTTAACGCAGCTCATGACTTAATCCGGGACATTCTCCGCCCCGGCGATATTGCCATTGATGCTACGGTAGGCAACGGTCACGATACCGTATTCCTCGCCGAACAAGTCGGTCCATCCGGCCATGTTTACGGCTTTGATATACAACAGGCGGCCATCGACTCGACTCTTGAGAAATTCCGGCAAGCACCCTCACCGGAATACCTGACTTTGATCCACGCCAGCCATGCCGACATGGACGAAAAAATCCCCGCGTATCACCACGGCAAAGTCCGCGTGATCATGTTTAATCTGGGCTATTTGCCGGGCGGCGATAAAACTGTCATTACGCTAACCGATTCTACATTGACCGCCTTGACTGTCGCCGCCCGGATTTTAGCTGTCGAAGGCATCATCACCCTGCTCGCCTATCCCGGTCACCAAGGCGGCGATCTGGAAACCGGTCAGGTTAAAAACTGGTGCGAGCAGCTGGACACAGAACAATTTGAAGTCAGCACTATTTACAGCACCGAACACAAAGACTCGGCACCTCGTCTTTTTGTGATCCGCAAACTGCGCTAAAAACAACTACTGATACCCTGTATTCCGTTGCACTTTATGTGGGCTACTTACTATTTATCCTAAAAACCGAAAGCACAAGCGGCGATGCAGCGTTAGACAAAAAGATATGCCCGATATCTTACGATCTTAAGCGGCCATTAATATGTGAAGGATGCTGCCGACATCAAGAGGCGTATCATTCGCGATTGATGTGCTTTTTAGTTCATATATACAGACTGAACCTTTATGTCACGTAATTGCTCTCGCGACAACGTGACTTGTCCGACCTTGAATCCCCACTATAACTAACGTATGAATCAATCATTATCCGATCAGATAAAAAGTCTCAAGCTCACACTTCTGAAATTGAATGCAACGGGAGAGCAAGGCTTTGAGGGCTTAATTGCCGCAGCATTACATGAAATAACTGGAGTACCGTTTCGGTTGGCTGGCAGCGGACTACAGTTCGGAATCGACGGAAAATATGCCTATGACGCGGATAGTATCTGCTTCGAAGGCAAACGCTATGACGGCCCCATCCCACGAACCGAAGTAATCACAAAAATTGCCGACCTTGCCCGCAACAACTCGTATCCCGACCTTGTATGGGTTCTCGGGGCGACATCGCCCGTCAAGACTCAACTTGCTGATGACGTGCGTGCCGACGGACATAAAGCGGGCATTAGCGTTCTGATTCTTGATTGGTCAACAGCTGACTTGCCTCCTTTAGCTGCGGCTCTTGCTATGGGTGGTCGGCGCGTCGAAGCGTTTCTGAAAGCGAACATCGGTAACAATAACGACCGGCGGAATGCTTTATTGGCGCTCGAAGCCGTCAAGGCTGACGGTGATTTCAATGAGCATGCCAAGCGAATCAAAGCAGAGCTTGATGCACCAGCAATAGGAACGGCTATCGCTCAGGAAGCAAACGCCAGATGGTTAACAGACGGCTTCTCCAACCGAAGATGTGCGCGAAACCAATTCGGTCAGCCACTATCTCCTGGCGATAGCGCTTCAACTAAAACACTGACCCGTAAGACTCTTACCGACAAACTGCAACCATTTCTCGCCGGACCTCCCGACGGGAAGGTCGCTTTTGTGCTGGGCGGCGAAGGCTACGGCAAATCCTGGATCATTGCGCAAAGTTGGCTCGCCCTTGACCCAAAGCCGTTGATGATTATTTTCAGCCCCGATGAATTTCAAGAGACGGCTGCGCAAAATGATATAGAAGAACTATTGACCACCAAGCTCATCAAGCAAACCGGCGACGAACTGACTGAAGTAAACCGGCAGCGTTGGTGCAGAAGATTGTTACATTGGCAGAAAAATCCTAGTACCGGTTACCCACGACTTATCGTTACCATTGACGGTATCAATCAGAAACCAAACGCTGACTGGGGAAAAATTATCGATAAAACCTGTGCTCTGCTGGAACAGATGGGAGGCCGCCTATTTGTCACAGCACGTACGCCTTATTTTCGAGATCGCATAAAAAGACGGTTAACCGTGCAAGCAATTGAAATCGATGTGCCGGAATGGATATCGACAGAGCGCGATGAAATTCTACGAAATTACGGTATCAACTCGGCAGCACTTCACACTGCCGTAGCGCAGTCGCTGCTCAATCCGCGACTATTGGGGATAGCTGTTGAACTCATTAATAAGGATAATGTCGTGGCCTTAGAAGAGCTCAGCGTTAGTCGACTGCTCTTCGAACATATCCGTGCAAGCGAACTGGATGCACCGATCCCGCAACCGGTTGATACCTTTGTCCGTCAGCTCCGAGAGCATGCTCAAAAGATTCTCTTGCGTGTTCAAGAAAAACAGGAAGACGACCTCAATATCTTTGAAGCCGATACCTCAGCAGTTGCCGATGGTCGCTTCTTCCATCCCGTAGAAGGAGAGCCAGGAAAGTATCAGTTAAAGGATGACGGACTGACGCTGGCATTAGGTTTTTCTGTAGTTGACCTGCTAAGGACCGCAAAACGAAATGGACGTGATCTTGACGGAAGATTAACTATCCTTCTCGATCCAATCGCTGCACTAGACTCAACCGCCGATGTTGTGCTGGCAGCACTGACTGTGGCTGTAGTCGATGATGATCAATACATGCCGGACATCGCCGCTGCCTTGGTGAAAGGGTTCGCTAACTTACAGAACCCGGATCAAACCAAATTCCCGGTATTTGTGGGACTGTCGAAGAGCAAGCCGTTAGCCTTCATGGAAGCGGCGCACGATCTATGCCTCGACGGTGCTCACCAACAAAACTTTGACTGGATAAAGTTTGCCGTTATCGAAGCCAGTAAGAACACTCGCACATGGACGGAAATTGCTAGGAGACTGTCGGATTTAGCAGTGCAAAAAGTGTTAAAATAACCCTATCGAAACACCAAATCAAAAAACAAAAATGGCTACCCAATTCATCCTGATTGATCGCGATACCCCCTACATTCTGCCCCCGTGTGTTCAGGATTATTTGCCTGAAGATCATATGGCCCGTTTTGTTGTCGAGATTGTCGATCAACTGGATTTACGGACGCTATCAGCCGTCTATGCGGGCAAAGGAAAGCGCCCCTATCATCCGGCGATGCTGTTGGCGTTGCTGTTCTACGGTTACGCGACCGGCGTATTTTCCAGTCGCAAACTGGAGAAAGCCACTCATGACTCGATGGCCTTTAAATACATCTGCGCCAACGAAAACCCAGATCACGACACCATCAACAGCTTTCGCAAGCGCTTTGGCAAAGAGATCGAAAGCCTATTTGTCGAGATATTGGTACTTGCACAAACCTTGGGGCTGCTTAAGCTGGGTACGGTGAGCCTGGACGGCACCAAGATTAAAGCCAATGCCAGCAAGCATAAAGCCTTGAGCTGGGATTACGCCAATCAACTGGAAGCCCAGTTCAAACAGGAAGTTGAAACCTTGATGAAACTGGCTGAAGCCGCCGACAATTCCCCGCTTCCAGAAGACATGGATGTACCCAAGGAACTCAAACGCCGCCAAGACCGTTTAGCAGTGATTGCCAAAGCCAAACAGGAAATCCAGGCCCGTGCCAAGGCGCGTTACGCGCAAGAAAAGGCCGAGTATGACGAAAAGCAGGCTAAGCGTGAACAACACCTGAGTGAAACCGGCAAGAAAATGGGCGGCAAAGCCCCCCAAGCGCCTACCGATGCGCCTCAAGGTAAAGATCAAGTCAGCCTGACCGATGAAGAGTCCCGCATCATGCCGACCCCTAATGGTTTTGAACAAGCCTATAACGCCCAAGCCAGTGTTGATATTGCCACCCACCTGATCGTTGCTCATCACATCACCCAACACACCAACGACAAACAAGAAATCGAACCGGCCTTAGCCAAACTGGAACAGCTCCCGGAATGCTTGGGGAGTGTTGACAACCTGTTGGCCGACACCGGCTACTTCAGCCAAGCCAATGTAAAGGCGTGTGCTGATGCAAAGATAAAACCGTACATCGCCCAAAAGCGGCAAAGCCATAACCAAGCCCTTGACGCCCGGTTTCAGCATCAGCCGGAAATAGGCGAAAGCACCTTACCGCCGGTTGAGGCCATGACCCATCGCTTAACAACCAAAGCGGGCAAAGCACTCTACGGCAAGCGAAAATCTACTGTCGAAACCGTGTTTGGCATCATTAAACACGTCCAGGGATTCAGGCAATTCCAGCTTCGAGGCCTGGAATCCGTCCAAAGTGAATGGAATTTAGTCTGTATAGGCTGGAATTTAAAAAGAATGCATGTATTAAGAGGGTGAGAGAGGAAAAAGAGCATTGAGCTGCCCATAAAACAGAACTATGGGCATTAAAAATCCCAATAAACCACTTTTTTAAATTTTAATCGTGATTAAGTGGGGAGGCTCGCTCTATTAATCCGACAGCCTCCTAGTAAAGTTCGATGGTGGCTATCTGCGTATTCTCTGTCACCAGAACTGAGTATGCAGTCACATCCTGCGCGTGATCCAATCGAAAAAGTACAGGCGGAGCATGAAAAAAACCAACAAGCCATTGATGAGAAGCTAGATGCGTTTTCTTCAGACGAACGCAATATCCTAAACCGTCTACATAAAGAAGAAGGCGATTTTAATGCTCTTACGCGTTTGGGACTATACGTATTGGCCGGCAAGCCGCTGGCATCTTTCGCAGAAAGCTTCGTAAACTGGAGTTTTTCTACGGCGCTCAATTCCGACTACGCGGCACCTCATAAAGAGCTGATGCACCTTGTAAGTCTGAATCGGGTGGACTGGCGAGAAACTCGGACGGCTTTACTACAGGCCTGCGTAGCGCTTCGTGACAATGGCATATCCCGTAGCGGGAAATGGGCTTTGGTGACAATTCTGCGCGCCACTGGTGATTCAGGTGACAATGAAGAAGCGAGAGCGCTCGTTGCTGAGCTCACGAAAGACCGGACGCACTTTCCTGGCTGGAGGCGTATTGAGGATTACTGTTCTACCGACCCTTGCGACCCCACGTCAACCGAGCCGGAAAATATCGATCAAACAGCTGAGCAATATGAGACTATCGGTGTAAGCAAGCTGCGGCTAGTAATGAGCCAAACATCAGAAGACCTTTTCTTCAACGACACCCGGCCGTGCATGGCACGTTTCAGGCTGGTCGAAGCAGTCGCAAAACACCGGGAATTGGCGGAAAACGTTCTTACCCGCATCGGTTTTCCGCTACGTCAGGGGCTATTTGAGCTGCATAAACATAATGTGTTGCTGACAAGCACCCAGGCGCATGCTCTGGTCACGCGCTGGCGGCAGGCAAAATCGGATGAAACACTGAACAGCCTGACGAAGCAGGATAGCTGGATTGTTTCACAGTATTTTTTGCTTATGGCGTTTCCTTTGCTGAGTACCACTGAACAAGTTGAAATCCTGATAACGATCGAGGAGGATGAGCCAATTCTTCTCGATCTGATGGATAGGATGAGTCCTCTCGGTGAAACATCCTTCGAACGGCTGTTTGCCGAGGCCAGCAAGAACCAAGACGAATACAGACAATACTTGCTCTTGACCATGGCAAAGTCAACGAACACACCACTATCAGTAGAAACCCGCCAGTACATCGCATCACTCGTAAGTGTGGATTCAGGACGCCTGCGCGCAGAAGTTCTCGGCATTATCGCGCAACGTGGCGACAACGATATGCTGACCATTGCTGCACATAGTGACTGGAATGCTGCCAATGTGAAGACAGGGAATGGACTCGAGGAATGGTACGGATCGGCTATGCTTCTGGAAGCTGCCGCAAGAGGTCTGATCGACCATCGGGAAGCGCTAGACCGGATTTCGCCGCGCTTGTATGGGCAGGCGGCAACAATGCTGAACTCCGATGCCAAACTCGAAATAGCGTGGCGTATTAATGTGTCTATTAAGCAGACGATAGGGATGGATAGTGATTTAGTAGCGCCTGACATTGAACTAGAGGTACGGTCTGACTCCCTCTATGAGCCAAACCTCTTCAGCCTGAGCGAGAAAGTGCCGCCGAGCCAGGATATAACGGAAACAATGCAGAGGTTCAATCAAAACAGCCGAGATTTTGAGAAACGCCATAAACGAAACCTTGATGCTTTTATCGAATTCAAGAAGACTCTGACAAAAGCAAATGCCTCCATCATCCTTGATGGCCTGAAGTTAGGTGAATTTGCTGCCATAGTCTCAGCAAACGAAGATATTACTAATGAGTGGTACACGCTTTTTATTGAGCTTCCCGCCCCAAGTTTGCCTGCGGTTCATAACCTGATCCTACTACTTGCGCACGCGCTGAGCGGGAAGAAGCCCGATAAGGCGAGAGCGTTATTCGAAAGAGTCAGGGGCAACAAGCCAATTGTTCGGTTCACGTTCGGTTCGGCTGGCGTTGAACTCGACGCGATAGCAATATGGGCTGGCGGAAGGAGTACTGTTCTGGACGAACAACGTGCCATCCGTTTAGACCAGGCCGAAACCGATCACGATATATTTTTGGAAGTACTTGCCAGCTTAATGAACGGACAGCACGAATTTCTGGTGCAGTATGTCCAGACAAAGCTAATGCGCGAGGAGCCCGCAGAAATTGCCCGTGGCATCATGGTAGCAGGCTTCTCAGACGCCAGCGAGTTCAACTCAGAGGTTCTGTCACGCTACGAAAACAACTCAGGTTTGATTGGATTGGCGTACAAGGCGGCAAAATATGCCTATGAGCGCAATTGTTGGGCGAGGCATTGGTTTGAAAAGATGTGCGAGACAGCAGAACCAAACGATTTCTGGCGTAGCGCGGTACTCTTCAACAAGATTGTCGATGGTCGGTTTGCCGTTTGGAGCAACGAGTATCCACAGTTGCTCCCACTAATAACCACTTACGGACAGAATACATCGGGAAGCCTCAAAAATCGGTACGAACGCTGGGAAGGACACAGGAAGAAGAACCTTTTTGGCAATGATGCGCCTAACAGAATATTCCTTCATGGAACTGAATGGAGCAACTAACAAAGCATTAGCTAGCAAAACTGCTTGAATGAAGTGAAGATACATCCCACAGAATTCCGATGTTGAAGCATTGTCGGTTGATAGCTGTTTTCCATGTTGTCTGACTAAATCAAGCCAATCTGGTATCATTGCGCGCCTTATTACCCATTCTCCATAAAGGAAACCCATGTCAGAATTCAATAACGTAACCATCGTCAAAAAAGCCAACGTTTACTTCGGCGGCAATGTCAGCAGCCGGACTATCAAGTTCGCAGACGGTTCATCAAAAACCCTGGGCTTCATGTTGCCCGGCGAATACACCTTCAACACCGCCGACCCTGAACTCATGGAAATCATCGACGGCGAACTGGATGTTTTATTGCCCGGCGCTGAATGGCAAAGCATCAAAGGCGGCGAATCTTTCAATGTGCCCGCCAATGCGGCATTCACCATGAAAGTTAAAACCCCTAGCGATTATTGCTGTTCATTCATCAAATAACGACATGGAAAAAGTCGCCATCTTTGTCGATGTGCAGAATATCTATTACACCACCAAGCAAAGTTACCGGCGGCATTTTAACTACACTGCATTCTGGTCGCAGGCGACCGCGGACAGAGAAGTGATCGCAGCGTTTGCTTATGCCATCGATAAGGGCGACTGCAAGCAGCAGGGATTTCAACAGGTACTCAGGAATATCGGCTTTGAAGTCAAGCTAAAGCCTTACATCCAGCGTAGCGACGGTTCCGCAAAAGGCGATTGGGACGTGGGCATTACGCTGGATGCGATCGACTATGCGGCCAAGGTCGATGTGATTATTTTGTTATCCGGCGACGGCGACTTCGACCTGTTATTGGACAAGGCTCGAAACATTTACGGCGTAACGACGGAAGTGTACGGCGTACCGGCATTGACCGCGCCCTCGCTGATTAATTCGGCCGGCCGTTTTATAGCCATAGACGATAAGCTGTTACTGTAGAACACTCGAAGGCTAAAATCTGTTAGAATACGGCTTTATTTTTCAAAGCCGTAAAAAATCGCTCAATGGCGCTTAAGTCAACCATCTATAAAGCCGACTGTCAGATTTCAGACATGGACAGAGGCTATTATCAATCGCATCACCTGACCATTGCCCTGCACCCTTCGGAAACCGAAGAGCGCATGATGACGCGTCTGCTGGCTTTTGTAATCAATGCCCATGAACACCTGCAATTCACTAAAGGTCTGAGTACCGATGATGAACCCGAGCTCTGGCAAAAAAGCCTGACCGACGATATTGAGCTGTGGATTGATGTCGGCATGCCCGATGACAAACGCATCCGCAAAGCGTCTAATCGCGCCGATAAAGTCATCATCTACACCTATGGCGGGCGCAATAGCGTCTGGTGGAACCAGCTTCACCATAAGCTGGAACGCTTTAAAAACCTGACGGTTATTAACCTGCCCAAGGAAGCGACCGACCAACTCGCACCGATGGTAAAGCGCACCATGCAATTGCAAATCAGCATCCAGGACGGACAGATTTGGGTCAGCGACGATCAACACACGGCCAATATAGTGCCTGAGGCCTGGCTTAATTAACTCAAGCGTCATCAAAAACAATGGAACGCGGATGACGCTGATGGTTATGATTAAAATAAGATTTTTCTTTAATTATCTGCGTTTATCATATTTATCAGCGTCACCTAGAGGCGCCTACTTTTGGTATCCGCGTTCTATTTTTCCTTTTACCTTTAATATCTTTTTACCCTTAATCTTCGGAACAAAAACTTGATCTCTACAGCTAACATCACCATGCAGTTCGGGGCTAAACCCCTGTTTGAAAACGTCTCGGTCAAATTCGGCGACGGCAACCGTTACGGCCTGATCGGCGCGAACGGCTGCGGCAAGTCGACCTTCATGAAAATATTGAGCGGCGATTTGGAACCCTCGGCGGGCAACGTCAGCATCAGCCCCAATGAGCGTCTGGGTAACTTGCGCCAGGATCAATTCGCCTATGAAGACCAACGCGTCCTTGACGTAGTGCTGATGGGCCACGCCGAGATGTGGGCAGCCATGTCCGAACGCGACGCCATCTACGCCAACATGGAAGCGACCGAAGACGACTACATGCGCGCCGCCGAGCTTGAGTCGGTGTTCGCCGAATTCAACGGCTATACCGCCGAAGCCAGGGCCGGCGAGCTGTTGTTGGGCCTGGACATTCCGCTGGAGCAGCATAACGGCCCGATGAGCGCCGTTGCGCCGGGCTGGAAGCTGCGCGTATTGCTCGCACAGGCCTTGTTTTCCAATCCCGACATCATGTTGCTTGATGAGCCGACCAACAACCTGGACATCAACACCATACGCTGGCTTGAAGACATCCTGAACCAACGT
Source organism: Methylobacter tundripaludum SV96 (assembly GCF_000190755.2). Taxonomy (GTDB): domain Bacteria; phylum Pseudomonadota; class Gammaproteobacteria; order Methylococcales; family Methylomonadaceae; genus Methylobacter_A; species Methylobacter_A tundripaludum. The sequence continues at coordinate 317,083 of NZ_JH109154.1, forward strand.
AATTGCACGATGATTATCATCTCGCATGACCGTCACTTTTTAAACAGCATCTGCACCCACATGGCCGACATGGACTATGGCGAGTTGCGCGTTTATCCCGGCAACTATGACGACTACATGATCGCGGTTACCGAAGTTCGCGAACGCCTGCTGGCCGGAAACGCCAAGAAAAAAGCCCAGATTGCCGAACTGCAAACCTTCGTCAGCCGCTTCTCGGCGAATGCGTCCAAGGCCAAACAGGCCACCTCGCGGGCTAAACAGCTGGATAAAATCAAACTGGATGAAGTCAAGCCTTCAAGCCGGGTTAACCCGTTTATCCGCTTCGACCAGACTAAAAAGCTGCACCGCTTGGCGCTGGAAATTGAGGGATTGACCAAGGGTTATGGCGAGCAGCCCTTATTCAAAGACCTGAACCTGATGATTCCCGTCGGTGAGCGTGTTGCTGTTTTGGGCCCTAACGGTATCGGTAAATCAACTTTGCTACGCACACTGGTCGGCGATTTAACGCCGGACGCCGGTGCGGTTAAGTGGTCGGAAAACTCGGAAGTAGGTTATTTTGCCCAGGATCATGCCGAAGACTTTGCCGAAGATACCACGCTTATCGAGTGGATGAGTCAATGGCGCAAGGAATCGGACGACGACCAAGCCATACGCGGCACTTTGGGACGACTATTGTTCAGTGCGGACGACATCAACAAATCCGTTAAAGTCATCTCCGGCGGAGAACAAGGCCGCATGCTGTTCGGCAAGCTGATCCTGCAAAAAAACAACATCATGGTGTTGGACGAGCCGACCAACCATTTGGACATGGAATCGATTGAATCGCTGAATACCGCGCTGGAAAATTATCCCGGCACCTTGATATTCGTCAGTCATGACCGGGAGTTTGTGTCATCGCTGGCGACCAGGATTATCGAACTAACCCCGACCGGTGTTGTTGATTTCAGCGGTAATTATGAAGATTACTTAAGCAGTCAGGCGTAGATCAGAAATTAAGAGCGCTCAGAAAGCCAAAAATAGAACGCTGATGACGCCGATTAATTAAGATTTAATAAGATTTTTTAAATTACACAGCAAAATTCGACACCGTGGCTCCCTCTCCTGCTGGAGAGGGTTGGGGTGAGGAAATTCAAAAAAGCGAATTTTGAACTGCAAACAATATATCTGCGTTCATCATACTCATCTGCGTTCCATTCCGTTTGGCGCTGAGTTATCCGATTAATTTCCATTCCTTAACGTATTACCCACCAAATCGGCGATGGCCCTGTTCGCCACGCCGACTACCTTGATATTGTTTTTAACAAAGCCGGTATAATTTTCGTGCAAATGGCCGTGAAAGATATTTTTTACGCCCATCGCGGCAGCCAGCTCACCAATCACATCAAACCCGTGCCGATGAGATCCCGGCGCTTCGTGGGTCACCAAAATATCCGCTTTCAGCGCCTTTAATGCCTCAAACTCATCATGCCAAATCGCCCCCTTGTATTTTAACGACATGGCCGTATGCCTTAGATTGATAGGCTGGTTATACAGATAATGCTGTTTATCCCGCCATTTAGGCTGCTGCGGCGGATACCAGACCCGGCCAAGAAAAATCCCGCCTAAACCGGCAATTCTCAGTCCCGCTATTTCCGTGACTTTCAAGTGCAAACCGTTATCGGCCAGGGCCGAATGAAACAGATTTTTATATTTGCCGGGCGTTTCAAAATCATGATTCCCCGCAATCCACCAAATTTTGGTTAAACCGACAATTTCCTGCAAACAACTTTCCAAGGGCATTTCCAGGTCGTAATCGCCCAGCAAAACAACGGCTTCGGGTTTATATTCATGCACCGCCGCTATCAGCGGTTTGAAATCTCCATGCGGATCGCCTGCAAATAAAATCTTGTTCTTTGGGTTCAAATTGTTACTCCTGTTAACTGGAACCTGACACTAATGCTGAAAATAACAACGTTCTATTTTCGTTGCTCCGCGCGGGCTTAAAATTTCTCTCGATTATAGACAAAAGTCGCCTTGATTAATATCAAGCTATTAAATGCGGGGTGAGTTGATAAACATAAAACCACGAAGACACGAACGACTTGGACAGATATTTGCCCCTCCAATATCTACATTCCCACTTCGAAGCGCTCATTGTTGTGCATAAGTATTTTTAAAGCACGTCATCCCGGCAGGAATGACGGTGTAGCTTAGACACTTGTGTATAACAATGAGCGCCGGAGCGTGGAAATGATGCGTCTTGCTTTTCTTCGTGTCCTTCGTGTCCTTCGTGTCCTTCGTGTCTTCGTGGTGAATGCATTTTATTGATTGAATATACGGACTTTCGAACGTCACCCTCTGCACCAGTCGTGATAACGCACGACGCACCACAACAAGCCTTTCGGCGCATGGTTGCGCTTCCAGACTCCGGCTACATATTTATTGGCCTCGGCCAGAGTTGGATAAATATGGATGGTGCCCAGCAACTTATTCAGACCGATATTGTGCTTCATCGCCAGCACGAACTCGGCGATCAAATCACCGGCCTGTTCGCCAACGATAGTCACACCGAGAATCCGGTCCTTGCCCGGCGAAGTTAATACTTTAACGAAGCCGTGCGCTACGCCGTCTGCAATAGCGCGATCAAGATCGTCAATATGATAGGTGCTGACTTCACAGGCAATGCCTTTTGCTTTCGCCTCCTGTTCATTAAGACCGACCCGCGCAACTTCAGGATCGGTAAAGGTAGCCCAGGGAATCACCGAGTAATCGGTGCGAAATTTTATGAAGCTGCCGAACAATGCATTCACCGCCGCATACCAGGCCTGATGAGCGGCGACATGCGTAAATTGAAACGGGCCGGATACATCGCCGCAGGCAAAAATGTTCGGGTAATTGGTCTGCTGGAATTCATTAATTTCAATGGTGCGGCCGGGCGAGGTTTCAACACCCAGCTGTTCCAGGCCATATCCCTGGATATTGGCAACCCGGCCGATAGCCAGCAATACCTGGTCGAAGGGAATACGCAGCTCTTTACCGTCATGCTCGGCAAGCAGGATTTTTTCACCGTTTTCGATAACAAATCCTTTGGCAGTATGATCGACGAGTACATTAATGCCTTCCAGACGGAACTTCGCCACGACAGCCTCGGAGACTTCGGCGTCTTCCCGAATTAATAAGCGCGGCAACATTTCGATTTGGGTCACCTGACTGCCTAAACGGGCAAAGCTTTGTGCCAATTCACAGCCGATAGGTCCGCCGCCCAACACGATCAACCGTCCGGGCAGTTCTCGCAACGCCCAAATAGTATCGGAGGTTAGATAATCGCTGCCCTCAATGCCTGCAATCGGCGGCACAAACGGACGCGAACCGGCGGCAATAACGATGGAGCGCGTGGTGATAATGCGGGTTGCTCCCGCCGTCGTCACCTGCACTTCCCAGGGTGAAATAATCTTCGCTTCACCTTCGATAACGTCCACGCCAAGCTCTGTGTAACGTTGCACGGAATCATGCGGCTCGACGGTTGTAATAACCGCTTGCACCCGGTTCATAACAGCGGCGAAATCCACTTCGACATCGGTTTTTTTGATGCCGAAATCGGCAGACCTGCGCATTTGGGCCAACAGCCTGGCCGAGCGGATCAAGGCTTTAGACGGTACGCAACCGGTGTTCAGGCAATCGCCGCCCATTTTATGTTTTTCAATCAAGGTGACTTTGGCTTTGACGGCTGCGGCGATGTAGGCGGTCACCAAGCCGCCTGAACCTGCGCCTATCACCACGATGTTATTGTCAAAGCGCGATGGCTTTATCCATTGCGCATAAATTTTGTTTGCCTTGATGGCTTCGACGATTTTATTAGTCAGTAACGGAAAAATGCCCAATAACGCAAAAGAGCCGATCAATCCGGGTGACAAAATACCCGACAATGACTCCAGCCTGCCCAGCTGAGTCCCTGCATTCACATAAACTACCGTACCGGCCAACATGCCAATCTGGCTGACCCAATAGAACGTTTGTGTTTTCAGGGTTGTTAAGCCCATAACCAGGTTAATAACAAAGAAAGGGAATATCGGCACCAATCTCAAGGTAAACAGATACAGCGCGCCATCCCTGTCCATGCCTTTATTAATAATATTCAGGCGATCGCCGAAACGGGCTTTAACCGCATCGCGAAACAAGAAACGCGCCGCCAGAAAAGCCAGTGTTGCACCGATGGTGGAGGCAAACGAGACAATCAACGTTCCCCACAGCAAACCGAAAACGGCGCCGCCGGCCAGCGTAAGAATTGCGGCGCCCGGTAAAGATAATCCGGTCACCGCGATATAAATCAACGCATATACAGCAACCGCAAGACCGGGATGATTACTGCGATAAGTTTCGATAGCCGCTTGCTGGGCCTTAAGTGTTTCGAGCGTTAAATAGTATTGCAGGTCAAAAATAAAAAACGCCGCGATCAGGGTGACAATGACAGCTAACAACGCCCAACGTGAAAAATTCATAATATTCTCCTTGCCAATTAGCAAGCATGTTAGCAGGAATTTCCCGTAGCCCTGTTTTATCTGTAGCAGCCAAAAAATAAACTACCAATTTGATGCTCCGCAAAAAACCCAAACAAACACTCCCTAAACCAAGAGAATGCAAGAGAGTGCTCGAGCTTATATGCGCAGAGATAAAATTTAATCCGCCAAGCGCTTGGCAATTCGGTAGTAAGTCTTTTTAAGCTCTTCACCGACTATTTTGGCCTTGGCTATAAACTCTTCGGAAGTTTCCACCGACTCATCCGCTATTTCAGCGGCCTTGATTTTTAAATGGCCCCATTCTTTTTCGGCATCTTCAAATTCTTGCCTGGCTTCCATCGAAGCCAGATGCAGTTTTAAATTGATTTCATCGCGTTCGACTTGCAACTTATCTAATAATTTTTCAAAATCTTCTTTTATTGACATGACACACCCCAATTTATCGCTCATTCATTAACTTAAAAAACCAGTTGATATTGCATAACCATTTGTAGCATAGAGAAACCAGCCCTTTCAATCAATAAGTAGTACCACCGATCAGCCCCGACCACTAACACGCCGAATGCCTTGCGTTACCTGCGTTTCAGGTGTTTTTTTACTTTCGTTTTTAATAGAATTGTCAAAATTAACTGTTATAGTATTACAGTATACACGCGCCCGAAAATCGCCCCATTGACAGAAATATTTTATGACTCACGAACTTTTATTATTACGACATGCCAAGTCGGATTGGGCAGTTGATATGGATGATTTTTCCCGTCCCTTAAAAAAACGCGGTCGGCGCGCTGCCAAGCAGGTAGGCCGTTGGTTGCATGAGCAGCATTTGATACCCGACACCATACTCAGCTCTCCGGCGACACGCGCCTTGGCGACAGCGCAACGGGTTTGTCGACAGTTAGACATAGATGAATCGGCTATCGTCTGCGATCCGCGCATTTATGAAGCGAATGCTTTAACCTTACTGACTGTATTAAAAACCAGTTGTCATGGACGGCGGGTACTGTTGGTCGGGCATAATCCCGGCCTGGAAGACTTGTTGTTAAAACTAATTCCCCATTCGGTTCCGTTATCGGCTAACGGAAAATGCCTGTCTACCGCCGCTTTAGCCCAACTCACCTTTAAAGGCGACTGGACAGAACTGACCGAAGGCTGCGCCAAATTAGTCACGCTGATTCGCCCGGACAGCTTGCCTGAATAACAAAAAAATGGGAATACATAATGTTAAGACTATTTACTATTGACCGGGGGCGGCTCAAAGAACAGACGCCGCCTGAAGACCAGCTCAAACAGGCGATCGCTAAAGCGTCCTGGATCGATGCCCACGATGCCAGCGACAGTGAGCGCGCGCAGCTGCAAACATTTTTGCGCACGGCGCTGCCCGAATCGGATGATGTGGAAGAAATCGAGTCTTCGGCACGCTACTTTACCGATAACACCGGCGTTCATGTGCGATCTTTATTTCTGTCGCAAAGCGAGGGGCGGCACAGTACAGCGACCGTCGCCTTCATTTTGCAAAACGACCGGTTAATTACCTTGCGCGAAGGCGCATTGGCGGATTTTCGCCTGCTACGTATGCGCGCCCGGCACGGGCAGATAGAAGCGCATTCACCGCAGGAATTGCTGGTCATTATGTTCGAGCAAAAAGTGGAAAATCTCGCCGATGCGCTGGAGGATATTCATCGCAAACTGGAAGATGTCAGTTATCTGGTGCTGGAAGAAATAGACTCTGATCTTGAAAATGCCATTGACCAACTGGCCAAACTGGAAGACAGCAACGGTAAGATTCGGCTCTGCCTGATGGATACGCAACGCTCCATATCCTTTCTGCAACGGCATTTGCGTAATCATCCCGAGCTGCAGGAAACGGCGCGGGAGATCATGCGCGACGTGGATACCTTGATGTCGCATACCACTTTCCTGTTCGATAAAATCAATTTCTTGATGGACTCGACTCAAGGCTTTATCAACATTACCCAAAACAAGATTATTAAAATCTTTTCCATTGCTGCCGTGGTATTTCTGCCGCCAACCCTGGTGGCCAGCATTTACGGCATGAATTTCCAAAACATGCCGGAGCTCAATTTACAACTGGGTTATCCCGGCGCACTGTGTTTAATGCTGCTGTCGGGAATTGCGCCTTATTGGTTTTTCAAACGAAAAGGCTGGCTGTAGGCTACACCGGTTAAGACAGCATGCCACTCGAAAATGCTGTCTTAACCCAATCGAAGTAAATTTCTTAATCAATAGCAAGCCCCCTTGCTTATCAAGCAGCGCCCCCTATACACGGCTGTCCATCAACAATTGTGTTAGAATTAAAAAACTGACCAGCTCTCTTTGTATGCTCTAAACCGGAAAATTTCGCCATGACCAAGGAACCTTTTTTTCGTCTCAATCAAGAACCCGACGCCTTGAGCGGTTTTTCGCGTACCGTCGCGGAAATCCAGTGGTTACTGCTGGTCTTGATGATGTTCTACCTGGTGGTAGGGCAAATCGAAGAAAACGTTAAAATCTTTTTGTTAGGCGGCCTCTGCGCTTTCGCCGCCTTCGTCATGATATTCCATTACCTCAACTTTTTTTCCAAAGCCAACGTCTGGAAACTGGCTTTAGAAACGTGGGTCATGATCTTGTTGGTCACCTGGTTCGTCTGGCACACCGGACGCCAAAACAGCCTGTTACTTAACTTGTATTTCCTACCCATCATCACCAGCGCCCTGGCCTTGGGCAGGCTGACTACATTATTGGAAGTGCTGTTAATCGGCGCTTGTTATCTGTATTTGGGCAAAAGCGGCGTACCTGGCGACGAGGTCTTTTCCCTAACCCAAAGCAGTATCCTGTTGGCGTGGCTGTTTCCCATGTTACTGGTGGGTTACGTCACCACCATGTTGTCCAGCGACATTTACCATGCTTTCAGCCGCATCAAAACCACCGCGCAAACCGATGAATTAACCAACCTCTACAACCGTCGGGCGTTCATGGATCTATTCGAAAAACAATTGCAACAAGCCCGGCGCAGGGAAAGCACTTTCAGCCTGTTACTAGGGGATTGCGATAACTTAAAAATCGTTAATGATAAATACGGTCATGAAGCAGGCAACTTATTGTTGCAGGCCATCGCCGACAACTTTCGTCACTGTTTAAGAGGTTGCGACTCCGCCGCCCGCTATGGCGGCGATGAATTCACGATATTACTGCCGAACACCAACGTAGAAGCGGCTGAACTGGTGACAAAGCGTATCAAAGACACATTGGTCGCAAGCAGTTTTAACTACCGCGGCAATGCAATCACCACCAATATCAGTGTCGGCATTGCCACCTATCCGGAACACGGCGATACGGCCGAAGCATTGTTACGACATGCCGACCAAGCGATGTATGCCAACAAACGTGAAAGTAAAAATCAAGTTACGGCAACTAGCGGATAAACCTTCTTTAAAGCCACAAGCATTTAGCTGAAATTTGGAAAGGCGCTATTTCTGAGTTTTGAAATGTCGGCCATAAAAAGCATGCCCGACCTGCTCGCGCTTATCATCCAGACATGCTCTTTCAGCGCGTCATCCATTCGGGTTTGACAGCCACGGCCTGTAGCGCGGAAATACTCCACCATTTCCGGACTATCAATACCTTGCGGCTTTCGGCTTTGCCGACCCGCCCGAATCAGTTTTTCACCCTCATATAAATCGGCATGCTCGATAAACGCTTCGTCCGATTCCGGCAATTCATCGCACTCTCCCGGCTGGATGACATGGGCATCACCTTACTCCAGTCGCTCCCGGTATTTGCGGATTTCGCGTTCATTGGCTTTCCTCATTGTAAACATCGCGGTAATCCACTAAGTCCAGCGGGGGCATCGCACACCTTTTCGACGCCCAACCGTTGGTATTCTCCAAAGTGGTGCGCGATGTGCGAACGCTTACCCCAAGCGAAACAATTCCTTAACCAATAGTTCAACGCCCCAGGTTACAACCAAACCCAAAACAGACATAGCCAATGATGCCGTCAGTATGTTGAGATTATTCAGTGTGAATTTGTTCATGGCGGTTAATCCTTTGTAAATGATTCAAAGGGTTATTCTGAATTAGCCACGTTAAAATTTGATGACACGGCAACAAATCCCTGCTCGTTACAGTCGAGAATCTCCAACGCTTGTACGGACATTTCTTTTAAAGTCGGTTGAACATGCAAAGCATCGCCACGGTTTTGAGTTTCAACGATACCTTTTGCCATGCCGGAATCTGCAAACAAGCCCAATGTTTTACCTGTCGCTTGTTGCAGTTGCGCCTTGTTAAACGCCAGAGCAATAAGCCCGGCTTTTCTTAATGCGTGTTTTCATCCTGTTTTTTAAACAGGGTTACGTATTGCGGCGGATGGAGGGCTGTTTCTTATAACAGGCGGCAAAGGCAATGCTATAAAAAATCACCGTTTTTGATAAGGGCTGCTTGTTGCCAAACCAAACCGGCAGGCAAAAAAAAGGGCTATCATTTCTGATAGCCCTTTTTTATTAATGGCGTCCCCAGGGGGGTTCGAACCCCCGTTACCGCCGTGAAAGGGCGGTGTCCTAGGCCACTAGACGATGGGGACTAAAACTGGTTTAGTCAGCCTGAACTTAACTGTAAATCATATTGCTGTTTTTATGCCTTAAAAATCATAAAACCGCAAAGTCATAAAAAAGTCCTAACACATAGGCCTTAATATATGGCGTCCCCAGGGGGGTTCGAACCCCCGTTACCGCCGTGAAAGGGCGGTGTCCTAGGCCACTAGACGATGGGGACTAGAACTGATTTACCAACTATTGGTGGAGCCAAGCGGGATCGAACCGCTGACCTCAACACTGCCAGTGTTGCGCTCTCCCAATTGAGCTATGGCCCCCAAGTTGAGAACCGGTATTATACGGTAATTACCGGTTGTGTCCAATACTAATTTAAGTTTTTTATATGGTTTATGGCTCGCTGTATTCTAGCCAAGGTTTTTTCCTTGCCCAACAATGACAAGGTTATATCAATCGCCGGTGAAACCGCTGAACCGCAAACTGCGACGCGCAAAGGCTGAGCCACCTTACCCAGACCCAGCGCCATGGTTTCGGCAAGATTCAGCACAATCTGGTGCAAGGCCTCGCCATTCCACTCGGTCACCGCTGCAAATTCATCATGCAACCTCGCCAAAACCTCATCCGAACCGGGAGTGAAATTCTTTTTAGCGGCTTTTTCATCATACGCATCGAAATCCTTATAGAAATAAACGCTGGCGGCGGCTATTTCAACCAAGGTTTTGCAGCGCTCCCGTTGCGCCTTGACCATATCGATAAGACTAGGGCCTTCGGTAGGATCGATGCCCAGTTCGCCCATATGCCAGCTTAAATGGCGCGCCACATGAGCCGGATCGCTGTTCATGATGTACTGATGATTCAGCCATAACAGCTTTTCGGTGTTGAACGCGGATGCCGACACATTGACATTCTCCAAGTCAAAATGCTCGACCATTTCATCAATCGTAAAAATCTCCTGATCGCCATGCGACCAACCCAGACGCACCAAATAATTCAGCAAGGCATCGGGCAAATAGCCGTCGTCGCGAAATTGCATCACACTGACCGCACCGTGACGCTTTGACAACCTCGCGCCATCAGGCCCCAGTATCATCGGCAGATGCGCGTATTTTGGCAGTTCCGCACCCAAGGCCTTAAGGATATTCATCTGTCTGGGCGTGTTGTTGATATGATCGTCGCCGCGTATGACATGCGTGACCTTCATATCCATGTCGTCAACCACCACCGTTAAATTGTAGGTCGGTGTGCCATCGCCCCTAGCGATAATCAAATCATCCAGTTCTTTATTGGCGACAACAATGTCGCCCTTAATCAGGTCGGGTATGGTGACTGCGCCGTCAACCGGATTTTTAAAGCGGATCACCGCCTCCCGGTCGCCTTTCGGCCCAACAATATCCCGGCATTTGCCGTTATAACGCGGCTTTTCCTTATTAGCCATTTGCTCGGTACGCAACTGCTCCAACTCTTCTTTACTGCAATAGCAATAATAGGCGTCGCCCTGATCCAACAGTTGCTGAATAATCTCCTTATACCGATCGAAATGATGGGTTTGGTAAAAAGGCCCTTCATCATATTCCAGTCCCAACCAGGTCATGCCTTCCAAAATGGCATCGACCGATTCCTGCGTGGATCGCTCCAGATCGGTATCTTCGATCCTTAAAATAAACTTTCCGCCATGCTTGCGTGCATAAAGCCAGGAAAACAAGGCAGTGCGAGCGCCGCCTACATGCAGATAACCCGTTGGACTCGGGGCAAAACGTGTTTTTATACTCATTTGATATTATTTCGTTAGTACAATTCTGTTAGCGTATTTTATCGGGATTTGTTTGGCGGCGGATTTTTCATACCACACTGTTGCTATATTAACATCGTTTTTCATACCGACCCCCTGCCTACAGCGCCAATAAAACCCTGATTGGCAGATTTTAACATTTACTCCGCTGTTTTTTTGCTCATCTTGGAACATCAATACCACTTCCTTTTAGTTTATTTCATGCCGAGATATACCCTCACATGTTAAAAATCAATCTCGACATGCAAGCGTTAACCGGCATTCGGACTATTATTCCAATAAGTGTTTCCACTGATTTTATAGACCGCTTGTTTATTATATCCTGTAGCCGTCATTACCATCCCAGCCGGTTATTTTAGGATTATCTATCCAACTTAAATTAAGACGATACTAGGATCAACACCGATGGCTACTTTATAACATTGCGTTATCTTAATCGATTTGGTAACAAGGAGATATTCCATGAAAAAAATACTTATTAGTGCGGCAGCTATTTTAAGCGCGCTTATTTCAGGTTGCGCCTCGCAACCTTTAAGCACCTTCGACATCTTTCACCCTCAAGATTTAAACGCTTTAGTCTCCTCAGGACAATATGTACAAAAAGCCGATAACTTCTTTGTACTTAATGATTCCTCATTATCAATGGCAGATAATTATCTTGGCGTAGGCTACCCGGCCCAGCCCTCTCCTACCAAACTTTCAGTTGAAAAAGAAATCCTGAACCGGATCAACCTGACCATCCCTGACCTAAAACTGACTTCAAGCATTCGCAGCTTTGGTTTCGGCCCGTGCCTGGACTGGGGCTTCACCCGGCTTAACCAGGCGCCGACCCCCTACTCAAAATCAGCTTTCGGCAGCGGCATAGATACGCTGGCCTGCGCAAGTGGCGGCACACCGATGGATAGCGGAATTGAAGCGACAACCAACGACTTATCAACCACGACGGGCAACATCGCCGTTTTGATTCTCAGCGATGGAGAGGTCGACTCTGCCCCTGTTGCAGAAGTTAAAGCCCTAAAACAAAAGTATGGTGACAGATTATGCGTTTATACGGTCTGGGTAGGCAACGAACAGGAAAAATACGGACAAACCCTATTAAATCAGCTCTCTGACATGACTATTTGCGGCTTTGGCACCACGGCTGAACGAATTTCCAGCCCCGACGGTATGACCAAATTTGTACAAAGCGTTTTCTTAAAAGGCACCACGCCACCGGTTGCCGACTGCTCGGCACTGGATGATGATGCCGACGGTATCAACAACTGCAAGGATAAGTGCCTGAACACCCCAAAAGGCGCTCACGTTAACCAATTCGGCTGCTGGATTGTTGATGTTAAATTCGACAACGACAAAAGCAACATCAAACCCCAATATTACCGTGAACTCGATAATGCCGTTACCGTCATCAATCAAAATCCCGGCGTAAATATTGAAGTGCAAGGCCACACCAGCAGCACCGGCACAGTGGAATACAACCAGAGATTATCAGAGCGTCGCGCACTGGCCGTTAAAAACTATTTAAGCAGCAAGTCCGCCCACGCAGGCAGAACATTAACTGCCCGCGGATACGGTTTAACCCAACCTATCGACACCAATGAGACCGAAGAAGGTCGCGCCAACAACCGCAGAGTACAGCTGGAAGTGCTTCAATAGCTTTATCTGATACCGGTATAAACCGGAAACGCTTAAGTCATTAAGCGTTTCCAAATACACAAAAGGGCGGGTACCATTACCCCGCCCTTTTTATTGCCAACTTAAAAAGAAAATTTCCCTGCAATTGTCAGGAAAATCGCCCAATACCTTTTACCCGGATTTATGAATAATAGGCCATTTTAATTAATGGCATTAATGACATGATCCGCTTACCCTACCTATTACTGAGTTTTCTACTATTCCCCGTTGCCTCTCTTGCTCACGGACCCACCCCGCAAAAAGCCAAGGAAAGTATCACTATTAATGCTTCCGTTGATACCGTCTGGAATGCAATCAAGCAATTCGATGCCATTGCCGGCTGGCATCCCGATGTTAAAGCAAGCTCAGGCGATGGCAAAAACGCCTCCGACGGCATTAGAACCATTACCCTGCAAAATGACGGACAACTGGTAGAGAGCCTGGATTTTTACAGCGATAAAGATCATGAATACAATTACCGCCTTAAAGTCGAAAATGTAACGGCATTTCCGGTCGGTTCGTACACCACCAACCTCCAGGTAACGGCTGGGAGCGACGCCAACACCAGCGTGGTTACGCTAAAAAGCCGTTTCTACCGTGGCGATAGCGGCAATACCCCGCCTGAAAGCCTGAATGATGCGGCGGCAGTTAAAGCGATGAATGCGTTCTTTAAGAACGGTTTGATGGGGCTAAAACAAAAGCTGGAAAAATAAAAAATACTATGGGCAAAAGGCGAAAGGCAAAAGATGTTTTTTCGCCCTTCGCCCTTCGCCTTTTGCCTTTTATCATGATTAATTTTCATGCATTTCAATAAGACCTTGCCGACTTGCCAGCAAGGTCAACTCGGCCAGTGTTTCCGCGCCCATTTTTTCCTTGATTACGGTGCCGTGGTTACATACCGTCTTGTAACTTAAACACAGCTTTTCCGCCGCCTTTCGGACCGTATAGCCATTCGCCAACAAACAGAATACATCGAACTCTCTCGGAGAAAGCGTTTTGATTTTTTCCGATTCGTCCTGCTCACCGGCCATAGAAACAGCCAGTTGTTGGGCAATATCAGGATCAACATAAGTACCGCCCTGAGCTATTTTATACACCGCAGTGATTAGCGTTTCAGGCATGCTGTTTTTAGTAATATACCCCTTGGCCCCGGCCGCAAGCGCACGCGTCACATAAACCAGTTCATTATGGATGCTGAAAACCAGGATTTTACAGTGCGGATCACGATTGAGCAGTCTCCTGATACTCTCAAAACCGCCTATACCCGGCATCGATAAATCCGTCACCACAATATCCGGTTGATGCTGGTTGTACATTTGACAAGCTGCCTCCCCCCGATCCGCCTCATAAATCTGTCCGATTTTATCGGATAGGGACAGATAAGCCTTGTAACCCGTACGAACCACGGCATGATCATCCACCAATAACACACTAATCTTATTCGCCACTGCTTTGCTCCATAACGTGTCAAAACAGTCATCATGCCTGTTTATAAACGCTAAATCGATAGGAGCTTTTCCTGTTTTATATCGGCAAACCAGCGCCACTATTGTCGATATACCGGCTGTCCACGAAAGGCACGAAAATAACCATCGTGTTGCAGGGCTTTCGTGGACGATTCTTTTGGCGGATTCATTATTGGAAATCACCTTAATCGTCACAGACAAACTGCACAGGAAGTTTTCTCGGTTTATTCCGGGATTTTTCCCGCCGATTTCCGGGCTTATTCCGTAACGCTGCAAGCAACCGCTCCCGTACTATGACCGCCTGCTCAGCCCTGCATCTCAATGAGGCATTGCAAACGTTTTGATCAAGAAAGCTGGTTGTCTTACTTACCCTTTATTGATACGCATGGGCTTAGCTTTATATAAGTACAACAATCATAACCCCTGGAGGAACTATGCGGATTTCCAAATTCACCCGCGCCGCTGTCGCATCAGCTGTCTGTAGCGGCGCCTTATTGACGGTCTCCATGCCGACACAGGCTAACAAAGCCTTGGCGAGACTGTCGAAAGAAGACACTAACTGGGTCATGCAGACCAAAGACTACAGTGCCAGTCACTTTAGTGACATGACCCAGATCAACGCGCACAACGTCCAGCATCTACAGCCGGTCTGGTCGTTTTCTACAGGCGTACTGAACGGGCATGAAGGCGGACCGCTGGTCATTGACGGCATCATGTATGTGCATACGCCCTTCCCTAATAACATTTTTGCCATCGACCTGGATGAACCGGACAAAATTCTATGGGAACACAAACCCAAACAAAACCCCGCCGCCCGCGCAGTAGCCTGTTGCGACGTGGTGAACAGAGGCTTGGCTTACGCGCCCGCCGGTGACGATTATCCGGCGACTATTTTCCAGAATCAACTGGACGGCCATATCGTTGCCTTAAACGCCAAGACCGGCGAATTGTTGTGGAAAATGGAGAATTCCGATATTGCGATGGGTTCCACGCTGACCGTCGCGCCTTTTGTCGCCAAGGACAAAGTCATCGTCGGCAGCTCAGGCGCGGAATTGGGCGTAAGAGGCTATGCCACCGCCTATAACATTAAAGACGGCAAACAGGCATGGCGCGTTTACGCGACGGGACCCGATGCCGATATAAAACTGGCCAAGGATTTTAACAGCGCCAACCCGCATTACGGTCAATTCGGCCTGGGCCTTAAAACCTGGGAAGGCGACGCCTGGAAAATCGGCGGAGGCACCAACTGGGGCTGGTATGCGTTCGATCCCGATCTGGACATGCTCTATTACGGCTCAGGCAACCCCGCGCCGTGGAATGAAACCATGCGCCCCGGCGACAATAAATGGACGATGACCATCTGGGGCCGCGACATCAATACCGGCGAAGCGAAATTCGGCTATCAAAAAACGCCGCATGACGAATGGGATTACGCCGGCGTCAACTACATGGGCTTATCCGAGCAGCTCGTTGACGGCAAAATGACCAAACTGCTGACCCACCCCGACCGCAACGGCCTGGTTTATACCCTGAACCGTGAAAACGGCGATTTGGTCAACGCCTTTAAAATCGACGATACCGTCAACTGGGTTAAAAAAGTCGATTTAAAAACCGGCCTGCCGGTTCGCGACCCTGAGTTTTCCACGCACATGGATCATGAAGCCAAAGGCATTTGTCCATCCGCCATGGGTTACCACAACCAGGGCATCGAATCGTACGATCCGAACAAAAAACTGTTCTTCATGGGCACCAACCATATCTGCATGGACTGGGAACCGTTCATGCTGCCTTACCGCGCAGGCCAGTTCTTTGTCGGCGCGACGCTGAACATGTATCCGGGACCTAAAGGCACCTTGGGACAAGTTAAAGCAATGAACTCCGTTACCGGCAAATTCGAATGGGAAATCAAGGAAAAGTTTGCAGTCTGGGGCGGCACCACCGCAACAGCGGGCGACCTGGTTTTCTACGGCACCCTGGACGGTTACATCAAAGCGCTGGATTCCCGGAACGGCAAAGAATTGTGGAAATTCAAAGTGCCTTCCGGCGTTATCGGCCACCCGATTACCTTTGGACACAAAGGCAAGCAATACGTGGCGATTTACTACGGTGTCGGCGGCTGGCCCGGCGTTGGTTTAGTGTTCGACTTGCAAGACCCTACCGCAGGTTTGGGCGCAGTCGGTGCGTTTAAAGAACTGGCGCACTACACGCAACAAGGCGGCGGCGTTATGGTCTTTGCATTGGGCTATTAAGTTGTGCTGGTTCCCAAGCTCCAGCTTGGGAACTAGCGAAGCATTAGTAAAACATTTAAACCGGCATTAACAAGAGTAAATATGCACATGAATAAGTTTTTTATAACGGCTTTGTGTTTGGGGACAAGTTTAACAATCCCCCAAGCCCAGGCTGAACAAAACAAACCGCTAAAGGTCTGCGCTGCGGAAAACGAAATGCCTTATTCCAATAAGGCAGGCGAAGGCTTCGAGAATAAATTGGCGGAATTGGTCGGCAAAGCCCTGGGCAGAAAGATCGAATACCTTACCTGGAGCGACCCGCGTTACTACATACGCGACACCCTGGATAAAGGACTGTGCGATGTAGCGATGGGCGTCGATAAAGGCGATCCCAGAGTCTTAACCACCCAGCTTTACTACCGTTCCGGCTATGTCTTCATCTCGCGAGAAGCCGACAAGCTGAATTTGGAAAATTGGGATAGCGAAGCATTACGCAAGGCGCAACGCATCGCTTTTGTGCCCGGCACGCCGCCCGAAGTGATGATGAAGGCTATCGGGCGTTACAACGACATGTTCAATTATTCCCAGGAGCTGGTCGGTTTTAAATCTGCACGCAACCAGTACATCAAATACGAAACCTCGAAACTGGTCTCTGAAATTTCATCAGGCCATGCCGAAATTGCCGCCCTTTGGGGGCCGTCTGCCGCGCGTTACGTCAAAGCATCGACCACACCGTTGGTCATGACGATGATTCCTGACAACAACGTTCGTGCAGACGGACAAAAAGTCGATTTTCACTTCAGTACCTCAATGGGCGTTCGAAAAAACGATCCGACCTTACTGGCTCAGTTGAACAAGGTTATTGAAGACAACCGGAATGAAATAACCGAGTTGCTGGAAGAAGAAGGCGTCCCTTTGGTTGCAGAACCCGATGCGCCTTAAAAAATTACAAAGAACTTAGGTCTTAAAAATGAACAGAAAAAAATTATTCGTCGCATCGGCTGTCAGCCTTGCGTTGATCAGCTCGGCGGCTTTAGCGGAAATAACCTTTCGCAATACCATTACCGGCGCACCGCTGGATATGAGCGTCGCCAAATCGGGCGGCAACGAGGCCGTTTTCAATCAATTTAAGGAGACCGGCAAGAACCCCTACAACGGCGATAAAGAAGCCGTTCAAAAAGGTCACGACCTGTTTATGCCCGCCTGCTCCGGCTGCCATGGTCACGAGGCCGAAGGTAAATTAGGGCCGGGGCTGGCGGATGATTACTGGACGTATCCGTCTGCTGCTACCGATCAGGGTTTGTTCGAAGTGCTGTTCGGCGGCGCCAACGGCATGATGGGGCCGCAATACGTCAATCTATCGACCGATGAAATGCTGTTGATTATGTCCTGGATACGCGACATCTATAAAGGCGATCCGAAAAAAGCCAAATGGTTAAAAAAATAGAGAGGAAAAACCCATGAAAAAAATGCTTTTAATTAATGCAGGCGTCGTGTTGGCGGCGCTGTCCTATTCGGCTATCGCTTACGACGGTCAAAATTGCAGCGAACCGGGAGTTTGCTGGGAACCCAAGCCGGGTTACCCGGAAAAAGTGGCGGGCAGCAAGTACGACCCGAAACACGATGTCAATGAACTCAATAAGCAAGCCCAATCGGTTATAGAAATGGAAGAACGCAATAAAAAACGCCAGGAAAATTTGGCCAAGACCGGCAAGTTTGTTTATGACGTAGACGATATCGAGTAGGGATTGATTTGGGGCATAGATACATTCCAATCATTCGTCCCCTTGTGAGTCTGTTTGCATCTTATGCCCTTTTTTATGCTGGTTCCCAAGCTCCAGCTTGGGAACCCAGAGGACGAAGCTCTCGGCAACTGCTCCTGCGTTGCTCTACCTCCTGCATCCATGCAGTCGTAGCTTCGCGAGACGGGACGCTAGGAGACTGTCGGATTTAGCAGTGCAAAAAGTGTTAAAATAACCCTATCGAAACACCAAATCAAAAAACAAAAATGGCTACCCAATTCATCCTGATTGATCGCGATACCCCCTACATTCTGCCCCCGTGTGTTCAGGATTATTTGCCTGAAGATCATATGGCCCGTTTTGTTGTCGAGATTGTCGATCAACTGGATTTACGGACGCTATCAGCCGTCTATGCGGGCAAAGGAAAGCGCCCCTATCATCCGGCGATGCTGTTGGCGTTGCTGTTCTACGGTTACGCGACCGGCGTATTTTCCAGTCGCAAACTGGAGAAAGCCACTCATGACTCGATGGCCTTTAAATACATCTGCGCCAACGAAAACCCAGATCACGACACCATCAACAGCTTTCGCAAGCGCTTTGGCAAAGAGATCGAAAGCCTATTTGTCGAGATATTGGTACTTGCACAAACCTTGGGGCTGCTTAAGCTGGGTACGGTGAGCCTGGACGGCACCAAGATTAAAGCCAATGCCAGCAAGCATAAAGCCTTGAGCTGGGATTACGCCAATCAACTGGAAGCCCAGTTCAAACAGGAAGTTGAAACCTTGATGAAACTGGCTGAAGCCGCCGACAATTCCCCGCTTCCAGAAGACATGGATGTACCCAAGGAACTCAAACGCCGCCAAGACCGTTTAGCAGTGATTGCCAAAGCCAAACAGGAAATCCAGGCCCGTGCCAAGGCGCGTTACGCGCAAGAAAAGGCCGAGTATGACGAAAAGCAGGCTAAGCGTGAACAACACCTGAGTGAAACCGGCAAGAAAATGGGCGGCAAAGCCCCCCAAGCGCCTACCGATGCGCCTCAAGGTAAAGATCAAGTCAGCCTGACCGATGAAGAGTCCCGCATCATGCCGACCCCTAATGGTTTTGAACAAGCCTATAACGCCCAAGCCAGTGTTGATATTGCCACCCACCTGATCGTTGCTCATCACATCACCCAACACACCAACGACAAACAAGAAATCGAACCGGCCTTAGCCAAACTGGAACAGCTCCCGGAATGCTTGGGGAGTGTTGACAACCTGTTGGCCGACACCGGCTACTTCAGCCAAGCCAATGTAAAGGCGTGTGCTGATGCAAAGATAAAACCGTACATCGCCCAAAAGCGGCAAAGCCATAACCAAGCCCTTGACGCCCGGTTTCAGCATCAGCCGGAAATAGGCGAAAGCACCTTACCGCCGGTTGAGGCCATGACCCATCGCTTAACAACCAAAGCGGGCAAAGCACTCTACGGCAAGCGAAAATCTACTGTCGAAACCGTGTTTGGCATCATTAAACACGTCCAGGGATTCAGGCAATTCCAGCTTCGAGGCCTGGAATCCGTCCAAAGTGAATGGAATTTAGTCTGTATAGGCTGGAATTTAAAAAGAATGCATGTATTAAGAGGGTGAGAGAGGAAAAAGAGCATTGAGCTGCCCATAAAACAGAACTATGGGCATTAAAAATCCCAATAAACCACTTTTTTAAATTTTAATCGTGATTAAGTGGGGAGGCTCGCTCTATTAATCCGACAGCCTCCTAGAGCTTCCACTACCGAATTCCCAAGCTGGAGCTTGGGAACTGGCACAAAACTAAAATGAACACAGACACCCAACTTACCGACTGGCGCGAACAAGCGTTACAGTTTGAACGACAAATCAATCAAACCGTTATCGGCCTACAGCCTGCGGTCAGGCATATCATTCTGGCCGTTTTTGCCAGAGGCCATGTCTTGCTGGAAGGCAATGTCGGCGTCGGCAAAACCACGCTGTTAAGAGCGGTTGCCCAAGGGTTGGGCGGCGATTACCAACGGATTGAAGGCACCATTGACCTGATGCCCGCCGACTTGATTTATTACACCTATTTAAACAGCGAAGGCCGTCCGTGCGTCGATCCGGGACCTTTGCTGAAACACGGCGACACACTCGCCACCTTCTTCTTCAACGAAATCAACCGCGCCCGCCCGCAAGTCCATGCCTTGCTGTTAAGGGCGATGGCCGAACGCAGCATCAACGCCTTTAACCGCGACTATCATTTCCCGCACATCCAGGTTTTTGCCGACCGTAACCGCATCGAGAAGGAAGAAACCTTCGAGCTGCCCGCCGCCGCCAAAGACCGCTTTATGATGGAAATCAACATCGATATGCCCCGAGGAGATACTGAGCTGGATGAGCTGATGTTTAATCCCCGTTTTCACGATACCGACCGGCTTGTTGCAGGAGTCGCTAACACCGGCATTTACTACCGCCTCAATGAGCTGGCGCAAACGGTGCAGCAACGCATACAGACCAGCCCTAAACTCCATACCTACGCGCTGAGTTTATGGAAAGCCACGCATCAGCCGCAACAATACGGCGTTCAATTAACCGATGTCGAAATGCCGCAATTGTTAATGGCCGGAGCCAGTCCGCGCGGCATGAGTTACTTGATCCGCGCCGCCAAAACCCGCGCTTGGCTGGAACACCGGGATCATGTCTTGCCGGAAGATCTGCAAGCGGTTTTTCCGGTCTGCATGACCCATCGGCTGTTTTTAAACCCGATGTATGGCTATAGAAAAGAACAGCTGCTGCCCGAATTGATCAAGGGGATTTTGAACCAGGTGGCTGCGCCTTGATATGCGCTCCTTCTCCCTCAGGGAGAAGGCTGGGATGAGGGGATTCAAATAAGCTTTTTTTCTTATTTTGATTTCCCCTCACCCAACCCTCTCCCTCTGGAGAGGGCTTTTGCTAGTTCCCAAGCTCCAGCTTACTCTCGTTCCCACGCGCTGCGTGGGAACGCAGTACTGGACGCGCTGCGTCCCGTATACGCAAAACACTGGTCGTGACTCGCGGCGCAGCGCGCCTTGACGGCATTCCCACGCAGCGCGTGGGAACGAGGACAGCTTGGGAACCAGCAAGACCATTGCTTTATTTCGTGCCTTTCGTGCTTTTCGTGGACAACATAAAACATCAAATCATAAAAACCAACCCATGACCGAAACGCTATTCTATCGCTTACCCTGGCAATCAAGTTCCGTATATCCGGGAGCGCATCCCGGACAAATGATCGGCGCCGGACAGCTGTTCAAGCGCCACGAACCGCTGATTGCCAGCCCCGACCCCAGACGCATAGACTTGCGCGCCAGCATACTCGACCCGTTTTCGTCGTATCGGGTACGCGTCTACCAACAGCAAAGCAGCGTCAACGTCTATCTGCTCGCCGATATGTCGGCATCGATGGGCTATGCCGACAAACAACAAACCCTGCTCCGGTTTTTGCTGACCGCCGCCAATTCGGCTTCCGATTACGGCGACAAGTTCGGCTTTATCGGCTGCACCGAGCGTATCGAGCATCGCTGGCTGCTTCCCGCCGGTCAACACTTGGGACGGGTATCGGCACTGGCAAAACAACTGGAACGCCTTAGCTTTAGCGGCAGCGCAAACGGGCTGCAAAATGCGGCAGCCTTTCTGCCCGCCGAGCGCTCGCTGGTATTTTTGCTATCCGACTGCCATTTTCCGCTGCCTCAGTTGCGCGCCGTATTAGGCTCGCTACAGGCTCACGACGTGATCCCGCTGGTGTTATGGAATCAGCACGAATACGCCGCCTTGCCCAATTGGGGCCTTATTTCTTTTCAGGACATGGAAAACAATGCGACCCGCACGCTGTTCATGCGTCCGGCCTTACGGCAAAAAATAATTGCCGCCTATCAGCAACGCCAACACGACCTGAAAAACACCTTTAGAGCCTTTGGCAGTGAACCGTTATTTATTACGGAAGGCTACAGCACCCAAACCATTAATCGTCATTTACAGCAGAGGGTCGCATGAGAATTCTGTTAATCATGGTGTTGTCGCTGCTGGGCTGTTCCGGCTCGATCGACGAGCCGGTCAGTTACTTTAACGTCGAAACGCCCCGCCCGTTCGGTTACGTTAACGGCGATGAAATTCCCCAACGCATTGTGATCGAAACCCGTTCTGACATCAGTTTGCAACCCGGCAGTTTACCCGCCAAAGGACGAATCAACCGCTGGCTGAACCTGAATCAGGTCACGGTTAAGCAAACCGGACAGCGTTATCAAATCGACTTGCTCTACCAGGTTTTTTACGCGCCGCTGGAGGTTAAATCGTTAACCCTGCCCGGCTTTACCGTGCAGCTCAGCCAAGGCGAAAAAAACATCAACCAAAGCGTCCCCGCCTGGACGTTTACCCTGTCCCCGCTCAGAGAGCTGGTGGCGCGCCAAAGCGAACAGGGTGAATACATGCGCCCCGATGTCCCGCCGCCGTTATTAGCAAATACCCAGGCGTTGTACGGCTTGTCGGCCAGTCTGACCGTTGCAGCGCTGATAGCGACATACCTGGGTTATTTATACGGCTGTTTTCCCAATAGGCTGCGACGCACCTTGTTCAAGCGGGCGTTGCGCAAACTGGCGGGGTTGTCTAAAGCCGACATGGAGCAAGCCTTGACCGTTGTCCACCACGCCTTGAACAGCCTCAACGGCCAGCCGCTGTTCCTTAACCGGCTGGGTGAGTTTTACCGGCGCAACCCGGAATATCTGCAAATAAACGCCCAATTGGGTTGGTTTTTCACCTACTCCAACCGTTATTTTTTTTCCGACGGCATGATTGCCATAGCACAGGATTTTCAGCAGCTAAAAGACCTCTGCGAGCAATGCCGAAAAATCGAGCGGGGCAGCCGATGAATTTGGCGGTTAATACCCCTTGGGCTTTGTCAGGCCTAGTGCTCGCCCTGTTGCCGCTGTTCAATAACGGAATGCGTTCAAGCCCCGCCCCGTGGACGGCGTTGATACCCGGCGACACGTTGTCGGCTTTTGTCGTCTGCTGTTTGCGGCTGTGCGCCGTCGCGGCCATCGCCGGATTAGTTCTGGGCATCGCGGGCCTGCATCGCACCGAACAAAGCCGGGAGCGGATCGGCCACGGCGCGCATATCGTGTTACTGCTGGATCGCAGCAGCAGCATGGATAACACCTTTGCCGGACGCGCGCCGAACGGTGTAGACGACGGCAAGGATGCCGGAGGTAGAGCAATGCATGGAGCAATTGCCGAGGAATCCAAAGCCACGGCGGCGCGGCGCTTATTGACCGATTTTGTCAAACAGAGGCAAAACGATTTGATCGGGGTCGCGGAATACAGCACTTCGTCGCTATTCGTAATGCCGTTGACCGAAAACAAAAACGCGGTGCAGGCGGCGATTGCAGCGACCGCGACACCGGCGCTGGGTTTTACCCATGTCAGCAAAGGCTTAGGGATGGCCATCTCGTTTTTCGAGCAACAACCCGTTACCGGCTCACGCATTGTGCTGCTGGTTTCGGACGGCGCGGCGGCGATCGATCACGACAGCGAACAGAAATTGCGGCTTTGGTTTAAACAGCAGCAAGTCCGCCTGTACTGGATTTTCCTGCGCACCGCAGGCAGCCCCGGCATTTTCGATCAGCCTGAAGACAGCCGGGCCGACAACGCTGGGGCCATGCCCGAACTGTACCTGCACAAGTTTTTTCTGGGGTTGGGCAGTCCCTATCAGGCTTATGAAGCGGAAAGCCCGGACGCGTTAAAACAGGCGATTGCCGACATCAACCAACTGGAAAACCTGCCGATGCACTATGTCGAACGCATCCCCAAACAGGACTTGTCGGCAGTCTGCTACAGCATAGCGGCCTTCTTGCTGCTGGTTCTATTCGGCGTTAAATTTTGTGAGGTCAAACGATGATAACAAGTATCTGTGGGCGCGAATTTATTCACGCGTTAATGGTCAAACCATGATTAGAACAATCAGGCATATCACGCTGTGGACCGCATTGGCGGCCAGTTTTGCGGCTTTCGTTTACAGTGCCGGCGCGTTGTACGGCATCCACCGCGACAATGACTTAATCCGGCAATTGATTTCGGGAAAGGATGTGGCCGTTAATAAAGTCATCAGCGGCGAGCCGGAACTGAGACTGGCGCGGGCTTTTTATTTCAAGCGAAAACACCGCTACGACGAGGCCTTGTCGACCCTGAGCCTGATTATGGATAAAGGCGACCGAAACTTCCAGGCCAAAGCGCGTTATAACCTCGGCAACCTGTATCTGGAACAAGCCGTACAGCAGGCAAAAGCCATGAATATCAATGAAGCCATGCCTTTGGCAGGACTGGCGAAACAGGCCTACCGACAGTCTTTGGCCTTAAACAGCAGAGATTGGGATGCGAAATACAACCTCGAAGTCGCCATGCGCTTATTGCCGGAAATGGACAGGGTCGACATGCCGGACGACGAACCCAAGAACCAGAAATCGCAGTTGTGGACGACAGTGCCGGGGTTTCCGCGTGGCTTGCCTTGATTTTGTGTATGACGGGGGATTTTTTATCGCATTCCCACGCGCCGCGTGGGAATGCAGTCAAGGCGCGCTGCGCCCCGAATCACGGTCAGTATATAGAAATACGCATTGCACAAATACGGGACGCAGCGCGTCCGGCACGGCATTCCCACGCGGCGCGTGGGAACGAGGAAAAACAATGAACAATACATTAAAAGATTATCGAATCGGGTGCTTGCTGCTGGCGCTTATAGCCATGCTGGTGCTGTTCATGCATCCCAGTAAGCAACAAAAAAGCCAACCTACAACTACACCTTGCGCTAGTTCCCAAGCTCCTGCTTGGGAATTCAGTGGAGGAAGCTCCAGCTTCCCGTCTCGCGAAGCTGGAGCTTCGCATCTGGGTTCCCAAGCAGGAGCTTGGGAACCAGCGTAAATACACATTGCGCAAATATGGGACGCAGCGCGTCCTGCACTGCATTCCCACGTGGCGCGTGGGAACGAGGAAACAATGAACCACACATTAAAAGATTATCGAATCGGGTGCTTGCTGCTGGCGCTTATAGCCATGCTGGTGCTGTTCATGTACCCCAATAAGCAACAAAAAATGCCAACCTACAACTACACCTTTATTGTCGACATTACCCGCAGCATGAATGCAACCGACTACCAGCAAGACAACCAAGCCGTCAGCCGCCTGAATTTTGTCAAACAAACCTTGCGCGAATTATTGCAAAAACTGCCTTGCGAATCCAAAGTCGGCCTGGGCCTGTTCACCGAAAGGCGATCAACCCTGTTATTCGAACCGCTGGAAGTTTGCTCGGCTTATACGGAAATCGATACCACGATCAGCAAGATCGACTGGCGCATGGCCTGGGCGGCGGACAGCAATATCGCCAAAGGCTTGCTGAGCACGCTTGAAATGCTGCCAAAAAGCGAAAGTTCGGTGATTTTTATTACCGACGGACAGGAAGCCCCGCCGGTTAATCCCAATTATCAAGCTGATTTTTCATCCGTAAAGGGACAGGCGAAAGGCATGATTATCGGTGTGGGCGGCTTGCAGTCTGTACCAATCCCCAAGTTTGACAGTCAAGGCAAGCAAACCGGATTTTATAACCCAGACGATGTGCCGCACCGTTCTTCGTTCGGGCAATCGAATCTGGATCCGTCGCAAATCAAAGGCTACAACGCGCGCAATGCCCCATTCGGCAGCGAAGCCGCCACCGGCAACGAGCATTTAACCTCTTTGCACGAAACCTATTTGGAAAAACTGGGCGCAGAATCCGGCTTAAGTTACGCCCGCTTAACCGACTTGCAAAACCTTAGCCAAGCTTTACAAAACCCGAAACTGGCAACTGAAAAAGTTGTACAGACCGATATTCGCCGGCAACCGGCCTTATTGGCATTGCTGCTGTTAAGCCTTGTCTATCTGCCTAAGGTATATAAATTTCGCCGCTTTTTCGCCAGGGAGCGTTCGCTAGTTCCCAAGCTCTAGCTTGGGAACTCAGTAAGGGAAGCTCCAGCTTCCCTAGTACCCGAAGCTGCGACTGCATGAATGCAGGAGCGGTTGCCGAGAGCGTCGGCTCAAAGGCTCCCGATCTGGAGATTGGGAGCCGACAACTACCATTAGTTATCTATCATCTTGAGTACTGTAAATGAACAAACAAAACCTGCTCTCAACCCATAATCTTTTTACGCTACGCTTACTTTTGTCGCTGCTCGGCGCCTACATCGGCTATACCTATCGGCATACGAGCCACGATTATTGGTTTGGGATGATATTTTTGTTTACCGCTATCGCTATCGCTCCCGACTATTATCAATTCAAGCAGCGTGGCGATAACCACAAAGCCCTTATCGACCGGCTGCTGCATTGGTCAGGCGGCTTGTGCGCGGGCATTGTGATTTACGCCTACCATAATTCAGGAAGAATATTCCACGAAGAAGCCGGTTTAATCGTACTGTTAATACTGGCGTTAACGACTTATCTGGACGGCATAAAAAGAGGCTGGCGTTGTATTTTCGCAGGGTTATTCTTGGGCCTGGTAACTGTTTGCGTCGCTTATTTCGATAGTTACATCTGGCAGTTAAGTGCGCTTGCCGCCGTTGCTGTTGTTTATAGTCATTACCGGCAATCTGACGGTACGCAAACCGGTACGATTTGAATCAACGGGAGTGCAAGCTTCGCTTGCTTGCAGGCGAAGCTTCCGCTCCTGCTCACGCCCCTTACCTACATCCATGTAGGCAAAGCCTGCACTCCAATCCCGGTTTCTAAAAGAAAGCCTTGGAAGCCAAGCAGGCCGGGCATAAAGATGAGCACCGGAACAAGTCACCTATTATTTTTGTTTGAGCAGGATTGTAATCATGAAATTCAAAGTCTTACTGTTGAGTCTGTTGTTGTCCGCTAACAGCTTTGCGGCGGAAAAAACCGTTATTCGCATCGGCGTTCAGTCGGGCGGCACGGTAGAGTGGGAGCTGCCCGCATTGCAAGATGAGTTAAAAGCCAAGCAGGCTGATGTTCAACTGGACATTCAACATGTCGCCAATGCGGAAGCCGGTAAGATCGCATTACAATCCGGGGCGGTCGACATCATCGTTTCCGACTGGATTTGGGTGTCCGGCTTGCGCGAAAAAGGGGCTGATTTCACCTTTTATCCTTATTCGGACATTTCGGGCGTGCTGATGGTGCCAAAAGATAGCGGCATTCATTCCTTGCAGGATCTTAAAGGTAAACGCCTGGGCATCGCCGGTGGCGAGCTGGATAAAAACTGGCTGCTGCTGCAAACCCTGGCGAAACAGCAGCAGGATATGGATCTTGATGCGTCGGTGGAAAAAGTATTCGCTGCGCCGCCGCTGCTAAATGAACAGATTAAGCAAGGCCGGATCGATGCGGTGCTTAATTATTGGCATTTCGCTACACGGCTTGAGGCTGAAGGGTATCGGACGCTGATTGACGGTCGCAGTATTTTGCAAGGTTTGGGGATTTCCGAACCGGTCGCCAATATCGGTTATGTATTTAAACAAAGTTGGGCCGATCAGCATAAACAGGCGCTCAGGCAATTTTTAGACGCCGGCAAACAAGCCAAGCAAACGCTGTGCAGTTCCGATACTGCGTGGCAAAAAATCATCCCATTGACCCAGATAGATGATGAAAAAACCCAAAAGCGCCTGCGCCAAAACTATTGCGCCGGTAACATTGAACATTGGGGAGAAGCCGAACAACAAGCGGCCGAAAAAGTGTATTTACTGTTGCATAAGCAGAGCAAGCAGGCCCTGACCGGTAAGTCCGAACAGCTGCAACCGGGTACTTTCTGGTAATGTGTGCGAGGCGGAGACAAAAAACCTTGGCGTAGAAACCAAAGTCGAAGTCAATGCGGCCAACGGCAAGATTATTGAAGTATCAACAGAAGCATGGGAAATTGGCAAAGAGGCCGACGAAAAAAGATAAACGATCTATCTCCGTTCCAGCAATTGCCCGGATCGGAGATCCCCGCATAACCCTCGCAAGTTTTTAAGTCGTTGATGCCAATTCCATAAGCCTGACCTCAACAATATCCTTATCCGCCACTAAGGCGCTGCAAACACCCTGCCCTAACGCTATATCCTGCACATGCCACGTTGAAGCCTGTCCATACTCAGACGGAACCCTTAAAAACTCGGCCTGGTTTTCAGGATTAATGACACATTGGTTCAAGCCCAAGGAGATGCCATGTCCCGTGGCTTTGACGAAGGCCTCCTTGCGCGTCCAGAAGCGGTAAAACGCCAGTGTTTTTTGAGCTTCCGGCAACTTGTTCCAATATGTACTTTCTTCTTCGGCAAAACATTTATCGACCAGCCCGGCCAAACTGGTTCTCGGCTTGCAAGCTTCTATATCGACGCCTAACCGGCAGTCCCATCCTACTGCAATCACCAGTGCGCTTGCAGAATGAGACAGATTGAACGCCAGCTCAGGCGTATCGGGAAGATAAGGTTTGCCGTGTTCGGCTTTTTTTATATTGATCTTTTCCGGCAGCTCGTTAAGCGCTTGGGCCAATACCTTTCTTAAGCGACCCTGCACTTCGACATAGCGTTTGCGCAGCAAGTCGTTTTTCATTTTTTCGGCATGGGCTTGCTCGGCTGCACCGAGAACGCGCCAATAGGTTTGATAGTGAGCTTCCTCGGCGGCAATATTGCCATGCCATATTTGGATGGTGTCAGTATTCATAATCTTTTACGCCGATTCCCAAGCGCCAGCTTCCCGCACCGAATTCCCAAGCTGGAGCTTGGGAACCGGCACAACGATGAGCATAGCGCGTACCAACGAGAGCATCCCTAACGCCCAACTACAGCTCGCCCTTCGCCGCGCCGATCACTGGCCGCAGTCAGTTGGTGCGTGGTTTTATTCCACTGCACCGCCTGCATATCGCCATAGTTATACCGCGCTTCTTTCAGCTGATACCCCATTGCGGCAAGGCCGGTAAGCTCATTAGCCGTTATTGCGCCTTTTTCATATTCAACCACATCAGGCATAAACTGGTGATGGAATCGCGGCACTTGCACCCATGAGTCCGGTTCATTGCCTTTGGCAAAATCCAGCGAGGCCAGCAGCACCATCGAAATAATACGACTGCCGCCGGGCGTTCCCAGCACCGCAACGTGATTGCCGTCGTCAAGGAAAGTAGGCGTCATGCTGGACAACATGCGCTTGCCCGGCGCTATCGCGTTGGCGACGCCGCCCACCAGTCCGTAGCCGTTCATGGCCCCCGGCAGGCTGGCAAAATCGTCCATTTGATCGTTCAGCAACACGCCGGTTCCATCCGCCACCAGGCCTGCACCAAACGGAAAGTTAATGCTTAGCGTTGCCGCAACCCGACTGCCGTTTTCATCAATAATCGAAAAATGGGTGGTATTGATGCCTTCCGGTTGCGGCTGAATTTCGCCCGACAACATGGCGCTGGGCAACGCCTTATCCGAGCGCAGACTGCTGCGCAATCCGGCCGCATAATCTTCGTTCAACAAGCGCTTAACCGGCATATCGACAAAGTCCGAGTCACCCATATACAAGGCCCGGTCATGATAAGCGCGGCGCATGGCCTCGACGACAAGATGCTTTCGGGTCAGTTCGTCGGCCTGTTTTAAATCATAGCCCGACAGAATATTCAAAGCCTCGACCAACACAATCCCGCCGGATGACGACGGCGCGGCGCTGGTGATTTTTATGCCGCGATAGTTTCCCTTTACCGGCTCCCGCTCGACAACCTGATAGGCTGCAAGATCCTGCTTTGTCCAGATGCCGCCGGCCTTGTTGACGCCGTCCACCAGTTTATCGGCTATCTCGCCGCCATAAAATCCGTCACGGCCCGAGTCGGCCAGTTGCTTTAAGGTATGGGCCAGATCCGGTTGCCTGAGTATTGAATAAGCTTCGGGAACATTGCCGTCAGTCAGGAATATCTGCGCGGTCTGCGGGTGTTTTTTTATTACCTCGGACCTGACTTTAAGCAGCTTCCGGTATCTTTCGCCGATTGCAAAACCGGTCTGGGCCGCCCTGATCGCAGGTTGCAGACTGTCCGCCAGCGGCAAGCGCCCGTATTTTTCCGACAAATGCACCAGAGCCGCGGGCATGCCGGGAATGGCGGCGGCTAACGCGCCATCGAGCGACAGACGGGGAATCACCTTGCCCGCCTTATCCAGGTACATCGCCTGATGAGCCGCTAACGGCGCTTTCTCGCGTCCGTCGATCATGGTTTCGAAACCGTCCTGTTCCCTGTGCAGCAACCAGTAACCGCCGCCGCCCAGCCCTGAACCGGAGGGTTCGACAACCGCCAATGTTGCGCTGACCGCCACCGCCGCATCGAAAACATTGCCGCCTTTATCCAGAATTTCAAAACCGGCAGCGGTCGCCAAAGGATGAGCACTGGCAATTGCAGCCCTGGTTCCATCCGCATAAACCTGCGCGACTCCAAAAACAGCCGTTAATAAGAGCGTCGCACAATATTTCTTTAACATCTTTTCCTCTGCTTAAATTTAAACTGAAAATAGTTTAAGTAATTAAACCACATTTACAAGAACGCACCCGTTTGATGCTCGACTGATTTTTTAGATTAATCACTGATGTTACGCACGGATAGTATTTCTCCCGTTTGCCGCGCCGAGCACCGGAGCTTTTATCGAGAACGGCCCGTTAGGGGCGCGGCAGGGATGCCGCGCGTCAGCAGAGGGGCAGGAGCCCCTTCTGCTGACCCTCGATAAAAGCGAGGAGCGCAGGAAGTAAGCGGCAACCGGGTCGCCTTTTCTTTGGTTACTTTCTTTTCGACTGCATGGACAGATATTTGCTCCTGCAATATCTGCATTCACCACATCCCTGTGGATTATGCAGGAGGTAGACACCAACAGTAGGCGCTTTAGGCGACGCAGGAGCAGTTGCCGAGGCGAAGCAAAAGAAAGTAACTCGCCTTCGGGTGCGAAAACCCGATTCAATCAAGTGTCGCGCTAGCGACTCCTTAATGTTAAAGCGGTCGAAATTCAACTAACTGCGTAGCATCAATTATCAATAAAATTATATCGTTAAATAAATCTCTAAGTATTTGCACCAATATTTTTTCTGATTTTTCTAATTAGAATAACAGGGAGGTTGTTTGTTTCATACACAACTCAAAGAGCAATCCTTAACCATAATGAGGTGGAAAATGGCTGCAACTGCTGAAAAGGCTAAAGAAGAAATTTCAAATCCTGACGAAGACCGCTCAACGATATGTCTTCCTGACCGTGACGCCAAGATTGCTGAAATAGCCTATCGCAAGGCTGAAAACAGAGGTTTTGAACCGGGCCATGAACTTGAAGATTGGCTTGAGGCCGAACAGGAATTTTTGCTGTAACGATACAGCCGGATATAAGTCGTGATGCCTTGTTAGGCTGATATTTTATAAAAAATTTACTGGAGAAATCTATGTCAACTAAAGAAGTAGATAAAACAAAAAAAGGTTCCGAATTAATGCCCAAAACATCGCCCGGCGGTTTGCTGTCGTTTGATGAGTTTGATAACTTTTTTGATGACTTTCTCTCGCGCAGATGGCCTCGTTTGCTGGATTGGAATATGCCTACCCTGCCTGAAATCAGTCTTCCAAAGGTTGATATTCTCGATCACGACAATGACATAGAAGTTCATGCCGCATTGCCGGGTGTTAAAAAAGAGGATCTGGAAGTGTCAGTTACCAACCAGACCATTACCATCCGCTCTTGCACCAAAGAAGAAAAAAAGACGGAAGAAAAAGGCAAATATTTTCGCCGGGAAATATCGCGCGGCGAATTTCAGCGCACCTTGTCCTTGCCCGACAATGTCGATGGCGACAAGGCGAAAGCTTCGTTCAAAGATGGCATATTGACGGTAACCATTCCCAAAACCGAAAAAAGCAAACGCAAAAGCATCGAAATTCATTAGTCCGCGTAGGTCGGAATAACCCTGTTTGAGCGTAAGCGAAAACAGGTATTTCCGGCATCACTATTGATGTCGACGCTTGCCACATCGGCAATTTGCTCCGAGAGAAACCCTAAATGAAAAATGAAACCATTGCCGCTATAGCGGCCGTATTAGTGATTATTCTGGGAATACAGGCGTATACGATGTTTCGACTGAATGACCGGCTCAACCAGCTGAGTGGGTCTTATAGCCAGACCGGAGAACCTCAAACACTATCGAATCTACCCAAATCCAATCGTCCCAAATCGGATGATGACGAATTCTTCAAGGACCGCACCTGGAATCCTTATGCAGAAATACAGTACATGCAAAATGAAATGGAACAGATGTTCGATGATTCATTTTCGCGTTTCCATATGAAAACCCCTTTAGGCAGTTTAAGCAAAACGCCCGACGTGGATTTAAAGGAGAAATCGGATCGCTATATTGTGACCGTGAATGCGCCCGGCGCCGATGAATCCTCAATCGACGTAAAGCTGGAAGATCAGGTTTTGCGTATTTCGATTAAAACGGAACATGCAAAAGACGAAACGGATGATAAAAGCGGTAACTACCAATACCGGGAGCGTTTCGTCGGCCAATTTCAACGGGCATTAACCTTACCGGGACCTGCCAACGCAACCAAAATGACCACCGAATACCACAACGGCGTGCTGACCATTACGATTTCAAAGGCGTAGTTCTGGGAAGCAGCCGAAGGGCGAAGGGCGAAAGGCAAAAAAACCTGGGCGTCAAATTAAGCCGCTTTTATCCCTTAGCCTTTTTTGGAATTTAACCTTTAATACAGCAGGCTTAGCGATGATGCGAATTTTTCTTTTTCTGGCGACCAATGTCGCAATAATGGTTGTAATCAGTATTGTCTTTAGCCTTTTGGGCTTAACCGGCACTTTAGACGCACAGGGCATAAATCTCGACCTTAACGCGCTGCTGGTCATGTCGGCAATCATAGGCATAACCGGCTCGGTCATTTCCCTGGCCATGTCAAAATGGTCTGCAAAACAGGCCATGGGCATTCAGATTGTCGAACAACCGCCACGAAACCAGACCGAACAATGGCTGCTTGCTATTGTGACTCAACAAGCCCAACAGGCGGGCATCGGTATGCCGGAAGTGGGTATTTTTCTGTCCCCCGATGCCAACGCCTTTGCTACCGGGATGAATAGAAACAGCGCCTTGGTAGCGGTCAGCACCGGTTTGCTGCAACGCATGAATAAAGATGAAATTGAAGCCGTCATCGGCCATGAAATTACTCATGTCGCGAACGGGGACATGGTAACGATGGCCTTGATGCAGGGCGTGGTAAACACCTTCGTTTACTTTTTTGCCAGCATCATCGGCCATGTGGTTGACCGCGTTATCCTTCAAAACGAACGCGGCCATGGCATGGGCTATTTCCTCGCCCAGATGGTTGCGCAAATTGCCTTGGGATTTCTGGCCTCCCTGCTGGTCATGTGGTTCTCCCGTTACCGGGAATTTAAAGCGGATGCAGGCGGCGCCAAGCTGGCCGGACGGGGAAAAATGATCAGCGCACTTCGCGCCTTGCAACGCGAATACGAGCCGCAAGACCTGCCCGGACAACTGGCGGCTTTCGGCATTAACGGCGGTAGCGCACAAAAACTGTTTATGAGCCATCCGCCGTTGGAAGAGCGTATAGAAGCGTTACAAAACATGCGTTGAGATAAGCAACATGATTCCAGTCAATGCTAAGACATGCCGTAAAGCCTATTAATCGGCATCAATGGATTGCAGAAGCGGCTTATTACAAAGCACTAGCCAGAAAATTCGAACCCGGCAAAGAATTAACCGACTGGTTAGAGGCTGAAACAGACTATTACCGAATGCTGGTAGCGCTTTATATGTCCATCCTGGAAGAAGACGGACCGATGACGATTTTAAGCTTGCGGCAGTTGGCTGAGTTTATCGGCATTCAAAACCCTGAGGATATTCTGTCCGAAATAGAACTTGTAGGGGCTATTCAAAACGCTACCGGACATAGCCCTTGCTTCCGTTCTGAAATCAATAGGCTCTGCGAAGAAATGGAATGCCCATGGAGAGCCGAATGCCGGAAACTGGTTTCGGCGTGGTATTGATGGGTTTTATCGTTTCCATATTCTACGTCTCCACTCTGGAGCGGTATATTCAATTTAACGCTGGAGCATGGCCCGAGGGAGTTTTAGAGGATAAGAAAACTTAAGCGCAATGCATTTATTCGATCTTGGAAATATCGGGCATAAAAAGCATGCATGAACCGTTATGGCTTAGCATTTTGATCTGTGCTAGACATTATTAATTTTTCGTAGCGATAGGAATGCCCGTTTTGCGGAAAATAATAAATCCTTTTTGTTTCACTTTCGATGCCAGCGCAATTTCTGGCACCACATATCAATAAATGTAGATGTCTTATCTCGTCTCATCAATGTTCACGTTAATTAAATTAGCCTGTGCAATCTGTTTGGATTCAATACTTCGAAGAAGCTCCATAGCATCTTTTTTTCCCTGCTTTTCAAAATACACCAAGGAGGAAATAAAAAAAATGAAAAGCATAAAGTAAAAGCCAGCCTTTCTCGTCTTATGTTTTTCGCGAGTCTCTAGAGGGGAGTCTTTCCTTTTTTTTGGACAATATTTTTTTTTAAACTTTACTACCTTTCTTCGTATAGAAAAGCTGTACCAGTCGTTGAATTCCGGCAGTATCATATGCGAGTAAACAAACCGCCAGCCTAGATAAATCATAACTACCCAAGTTACAAGGGAAAAAGAAATGACAAAACCGTTATAGAGAATCTGATCGAGATTTCGATCCAATATATCTGTGTCTAATAGCAGGACACCTAAATATCCACCGTTTTGCGCTGTACTAACACAGTATAAGAACGCCGTAGCAAAGGTAATTATCAATCCGCTATCTATAAGTTTGTTGGTTTGGTTGTCCATAGGAATCTAACTATAAGTAAACACATGAAAGGCCGCACAAAGAATTTGTTAGTCCATGATGCTACAGTGAGCAATTATTGGTAGCAACTTTTTTTATAAAAATTTCGTCTCAAAAATTCATTGATCAAACGCGGTATACCGTAATCCGTAGGTGCAACATCTGCATACATAATGCACCGTATAACTGATAGTTTTGTTCTAAAGTTTGATTGCCCGAACTCTATATGCAGTAAATAAAAAATCATAATTTTAATGCCCCAATCGTAATTTGTTTACCAAGGACGGCTAATCGCTGATCAGGTGTAAAAACTTCCAGCCTATGTGCGCCCCCCATTAAGTCAAGGTTAAGCTACAACAGTTATATTATTCGCACATAGTTGCTGTTTTTATCCCTCATTTCGACTTTTACCTAAAGGAGAAATGCCCCCTTCAATTCAATCAGGAATATCTATGGAAACTCAACCAAACTGGGTAACCACTATTGATAAGATAGTCGATATGGGCTTGAGCCACGGATTGGTGCAACGCACAACTGAAGACGAAGCTTTCAATGGACGGACCATTTGTTTAAACGGCAGGCAGGTGCTGAATTTTGCTCTTTGCAGCTACTTGGGATTAGAACAGGATTCCCGACTCAAGCAGGGAACTATTGATGCCGTGACCCGCTACGGCACTCAGTTCGCTATATCGAGAGCCTATATGTCGGCAACGCCCTATACGGAATTGGAAACCCAACTTGAAAAATTATTCGGGGGTCATGTGCTGGCGACTCCCACCACAACGCTAGGCCATATCGCCGCTTTGCCGGTGCTCATTCAAAAAGGCGATGTGATTATCATCGACCAGATGGCTCACAACAGTATGCAGACCGCTGCAAAGCTGGTGCAGGCGGACGGGGTTCCTGTCGAAACGCTGCTTCACGGCAACCTGGAGTTGCTTGAGGAGCGAATCAACGTCCTTAGCAAGCAGTATCGCCATGTCTGGTACCTGACTGACGGCATTTACAGCATGTTTGGAGACCGGGCTCCGGTACATGAATTAGGCCAGTTATTAAACCGCTACGAGCAGCTGCATCTGTATTTTGACGATGCTCACGGCATGAGCTGGATAGGCAAGCATGGCCGGGGTTATGTTCTCGATTGTCTACCCATTCAAGAGCGGATGGTTGTTGCGACGTCCCTGTGCAAAGCATACGCTGCCGGCGGCGGGGCGCTCATTTTTCCGAATGCACGGATGCATCGACACGTTAAAAACTGCGGAGGGCCGATGATTTTTTCAGGTCCTATTCAGCCTCCCATGCTAGGCGCAGCACTTGCCTCTGCTCGCATCCATCTTTCGCCGGAGATTAATTGCCTGCAACTGGAACTGCAAGACCGTATTGCGTTCTGCAATCGGCTGCTTAAAGCATTCGAAATACCTGTCGCATGCAGTTCGCAGTCGCCCATTTTTTACATCAAACTAGGACTTCCTCATGTTGCCGGCGATATGGTCAAATATCTGCTTGATGAGGGTTTTTATACAAACCACGCTGTTTATCCGGCAGTATCCCGGCGAAAATCGGGTATACGATTCACTTTAACCCGGCACCTGTCTTTTGATGATATTCACGGTCTGATTGAGGCCATCGCCCGCAACCTTCCGAGGGTTATGGATACAAAGTCCAGAAAGGGAGCGGAAAAATGTGTTCCGTTGTAACAAACTAAAGTCGCAACGCCATGCGCATCAACTTAAGCTAAGCGCTACATGATACTGTTTGTCGTATAATCAGGAGTGCAAGCTTTGCTTGCCACATTGACAATAATGCATCGTATACCGTGCAGGCAAAAGCCTGCACTCCTTCCTTAAACTGCCGCACCAGGCTATCGCTGATAAGTGCCGATCAGTTCCGCCTGCCCAATAACATGCCCTGCCATCGCTTTTTCAAGCTGGGTCTTATTGGGATGATGCAGATCGGGCAACTCAACATCCAGCGCATAAAGTTTATGAAAGTAGCGATGCCGACCAACGGGTGGGCATGGACCGCCGTAGCCCGTCCGTTTCCAGTCGTTTTTGCCTTGGTAAGTGCCGACGGGTAAATTGGCGACAGCAACGGCTTGCGGTAGCTCTGTAGCCGTCGGCGGAATGTTGTAAAGCAGCCAATGTACCCAGGTCATTTTGGGCTTGGCAGGATCCGGCGCATCGGGATCGTCAACAATCAACACCAGACTTTTGGTATTTTGCGGAAGCCCCGACCAGCTTAAAGCGGGCGAACTGTCGTTGCCGTCACAGGTAAAAATTTTGGGAATTTCTCCCTGATGGGCAAAGTCCGGTGATTTGAGGATCAAGGTCATGTGTTGCTCTCCTTCAGCCAAGACGGCTGTAGTAAAAAAGATGCTGAAAACCAAATAAATTAGGCGGATAAAAATAGGCTGCTTGATTGAATTCATTAATCACCTCAAAAATAAAATTAGGATTGCCGGTTTACTGATCGCCAATCTCAAGATTGGAAACCAGCCCTTACAAACTCGTGTCCGCTCCTAAACCATAAACCTATCCCGACCGGCTGGCAATTGTAGAAAAGACCTACAGACAAACAACTTTTCATTAGTTTAAACTCCATCGCTACAGCCGATTTTTGTGCGGTAAAATCAGGAGGTTGTGAATATGAGAAGAGTAAAACATCTTATTTTTTGGCTGGTGGTCATCGGCATTATTTTGCTGTTATTTTCCTCCCATGTGATCGCTGAAAATGATTTTCACCGGCAACGCTATGCGTTGGTCGAGATCATCAAGGCCGAAGTGAAGGAGACCGGCGATTTCCTGAATCAGGAAGCGCTCGATGAGCGGGTTATCGATGCGCTGCTCAAGGTGCCGAGACATGAATTCGTCCGCGATACTGAGCGTCCCTATGCCTACGCAAACAGGCCGCTCCCTATCGGTCATGGCCAGACTATTTCCCAGCCTTATATCGTGGCGGTCATGACCGACCTGCTTAAGCTGAAAAAAACCGACCGGGTTCTGGAAGTCGGCACCGGTTCAGGGTACCAGGCGGCTATTCTCGCCGAACTGGTTGATAGCGT
Source organism: Methylobacter tundripaludum SV96 (assembly GCF_000190755.2). Classification (GTDB taxonomy): domain Bacteria; phylum Pseudomonadota; class Gammaproteobacteria; order Methylococcales; family Methylomonadaceae; genus Methylobacter_A; species Methylobacter_A tundripaludum. The sequence goes on from NZ_JH109154.1 coordinate 354,966, forward strand.
CTACACCCTGGAAATTGTTGAACCGCTGGCTAAACAGGCCGCAGAAAACCTTAAACGAACCGGTTATGACGCCGTTCATACCCGCATCGGCGACGGTTATTACGGCTGGGAAGAAGCCGCGCCTTTTGACGGCATTGTCGTTACCGCCGTTGCCAGCCATATACCGCCGCCGCTGATTAAACAGCTTAAACCCGGCGGTCGCATGATCATCCCGGTCGGCGCTCAGTTTATGACCCAGTACCTGGTTTTGGTGACTAAAGATGATGACGGAAAAGTCACCACTCGCCAAATCCTGCCGGTCAGTTTCGTCCCGCTCACCGGCAAGCACTGACGGGAAAATGCCGATGAAGCCGCGTTTATCGCTATTGGCCGCTGTCGCCATTATTTCGGCATCCGCCCTGGCCTATGAAATTTTATTGATGCGCCTGTTTTCGATTATCCAATGGCATCATTTCGCTTACTTGATGATCAGTCTGGCGCTATTGGGCTACGGCGTCAGCGGCGTGTTCCTGGCGCTGAACCGCGACCGGTTAGCGCAACATTTCCCGGCTGCGATCATGGCCAATATGTTGCTGTTCAGTCTTTTGGCACCCGCCTGTTTTTTGCTGGCCCAGCAAATCCCGTTTAATCCGGCAGAAATGCTATGGACGCCCGTGCAGTTATTGTATTTGTGCGGCATTTACCTGATTCTGGCGTTACCCTTCTTTTTCGCGGCCAATGTGGTCGGCCTGTCCCTTTACCGCTACAAGAGCCAGGTATCTTCCATCTATGCGGCCGACCTGTTTGGCGCCGGCTTGGGCAGTGCCGGGGTTATTTTGCTGCTGTCCATTATGTTTCCCGAAAAAATATTAACCGTGTTGATGCTGTCGGGACTGCTCGCGACCTTGCTGGTATCGAGCTATACCTTTAACGCCCCAAAATACTGGACCATTGCGTCCGTTATCATCGGGCTGGCGGTTATTTTCGCCCCGACCGGCTGGATGACACTGAAAGTTTCACCGTATAAAAGCCTGAATCAATTACTGCAAGTGCCGGGCACAAAAATCATAGACCGGTATTCCAGTCCGCTGGGTTTAATCAGTGTAGTCAAGAGCGAGATTACCCCGCTACGCCATGCGCCCGGCTTGAGCCTTAATGCTACGACAGAGCCGCCCGAGCAACTTGCCGTGTTTACCGATGCCGACAATATGACCGCCATCACCCGCTATGACGGCAACCCCGAAACGCTCGGCTACCTGGATCAAACCACATCGGCCCTGCCCTATCACCTGAAACAACACTCCGACATCCTGATTCTCGGGGCTGGTACCGGCAGCGATATTTTACAGGCCGGCTATCACGCCATTAAGCACGTCGATGCCGTTGAACTGAACCCTCAAATCATCGACCTGGTTCAAAGAAAATATGCCGATTTTGCCGGTTACCTTTATTCCAGCGCCCATGTTAATGTCCACGTTGATGAAGCCCGCGGCTACCTTGCAGCAACGGATAAAACCTATGATTTGGTCAATATTTCATTGCTGGATGCGTTTGGCGCATCGACCGCAGGCCTTTATTCGATGGCTGAAAACTACCTTTATACCGAACAGGCCATACGGGAATATCTGCGCCATGTCAGCGCAAACGGTTACCTCAGCATTACCCGCTGGATTAAAATTCCGCCGCGCGATGAACCCAAACTGTTGGTTACGGTTATTAACGCGCTTAAAGATGCCAATGTCAGGCAGCCCGGCCAACAGATAATCATGATACGCGGTTGGCAAACCAGTACCTTACTGGTAAAAAACGGCAATATATCCGCCGAGGAAATCAGCCGGTTAAAACAGTTCTGCACCGAACGCAGCTTCGATTTGGTTTATTATCCCGGCATCTCGGAGTCGGAAGTCAATCGCTTCAATATCCAGCAGCAGCCTTACCTGTACGAGGCGGCTGTGGCTTTATTGGGCGACCAAAGCCGGGCGTTTATTGATGCTTATAAGTTCAATATAGAACCTGCGACAGATGACCGGCCCTACCTGTTTCATTTTTTTAAATGGCGCACCCTGCCCGAGATTTTGTCGTTATTGGGTACCGGCGGAAGCTTTTTACTGGAAAGCGGCTATTTATTGTTAATTGCGGCTTTGGTCCAAGCGATGCTCGCCAGTCTATTATTGATAGCGTTACCGCTGTGGTTGTGGAAAAGCAAGCTGGGCATCGAGCCGGGATCGGGAAGCCATCTGCGCATACTCGTGTATTTTTTCTGCCTGGGTTTGGCATTCTTGTTCATTGAAATCGCCTTTATCCAGAAATTTATCCTGATTCTGCATCATCCGCTTTATGCCATTACCGTGGTGCTGAGTACCTTTTTGTTATCCGCCGGTGCCGGCAGTTATTTCTCAACCAAGCTGTCGAGCAGGACTGAAAAATCGGCGTTTATGCTGCCGATGGCGGCTATCGCATTGCTCAGCATCGGTTACAGCCTGGGCTTTGAAGCTATCGCCGGTTTTTTGCTGAAAACGGGAAGCCTGAGCCGCTACCTGTTTTCGATAATTTTGATAGCGCCGCTGGGTTTTTGCATGGGCATGCCGTTTCCGATGGCGCTGGCTAACATCAGCCGAACCGCCCCGGCATTGATACCCTGGGCATGGGGCATTAACGGCTGCGCCTCGGTGATCAGCGCGATACTGGCAACCCTGATTGCGATGCAGTTCAGCTTTACCGTGTTGATCTTTCTGGCGGTGATTTTGTATGGGGTTGCGGCGTGGTGTTTTCCAAAATGGGTACAGGCATAGCGTTAATGCTCTGCGTTATTAGGCAATGACTAAGAAAATTTACCACGAAAGACACGAAGAAAATATTCCAGTTAACCCCATGTATTGAAACTTCGTCGCCTCTGTGGCCAATCGTTTTTTAGACTGTTTTAGATAATACGCTTACAGTTTCGTTTGCTTTCCGCCCACGCCGGAACGCGCCCGGCGAGTTGCCGAAATAACGCTTGAACGCCTTGCTGAATGCCGGTACCGAATCGTATCCGCAACGCTCGGCCACCCGTTCTACACTCATGCCCGGCTCCATCAACCAGCCTGCTGCAATCTGCAACCGCCAAGCGCTAAGGTATTCAATCGGCGAACTGCCGATCAGTGCGGCGAATTTCTCCGATAACACGGTTTTGGACAATCCCGCTTTGGAACACAGTTCGGCAACCGTCCAGGGTTGCCAGGGCTGCTGATGAATCAAGCCCAACACGGTTGCCAGCCGTCTGTCCTGCATGGCCGCAAACACACCCTGCCCTACCAAATTTTCCTCAATGCAGTAACGGATCACCAGTACGAACAGGCTGTCGCATAACCGTTCCACGACCGAGTCGCTGCCAAAGCGCTGACCGGAAGCCTCGCTAATAACCAGCTCTATCAGCTTGGCCAGTATGTCGCCGGCTTGGTTCTTTTTGATCACAATCTCGGCGGGCAGTACCTGCCACAACAACGATCGGGGCGTAGCCAACTCGATCTCGCCGCAGACAAATCCGGATTCGCCATCCTCCCAGCCTGTTAAACGGTTGTCGGACGCGTCGTCAGGTAAATGCTTGGCGCAGTATGACAAAAAATGCTTTGGCGCATGCGGCAGAAACAAAATCAAATCGCCGCTTTCCAGCGCCAGCGGCGTTTCCCGGCTCGGCGAATGCACCCAGCCTTGCCCCTTGCTGAGCATGAAACCAAACCGAAGTATCGGAATTGTGATCCATCAGCCAGCGTCCGCAAACGCCGCCCGAATAAACCAGCTTGGCTCGCAAATTCAGCGCGTTGACCAGCGCAGTTAAAGCATCCACATCGATCTCTCGGACAATCGGACAACAATCCCGGAGTTACGGGCATGGGTTCGGCAAGCCGGATTGCTTAACCTATTCCCGTCGGAATTTTTAATTGCGGAGATCGTGAAATGAACGTTTAGCCCAAGCCTTTGCATAACAAAACCTATTCAGATTAATCAAAAAAACAGGAGATACAGTATGTCCCAATTTAACATTTATTCCATTCAAAATGCGCCTCTTGCTGCCCAACCGCTACTTGAAGGCGCACAACAAAAATTCGGCTTTGTGCCGAATTTGCTGGGCGGCTTCGCCGAATCGCCGACGGTTTTACAGGCCTATCTCGATATTGGCGCATTGTTCGACAGAACCTCGCTGACCCCGGTCGAGCAACAGGTCGTACTGCTTGCCGCCAGTATCGAAAACCATTGCATTTACTGCGTAGCCGTCCATTCAATGCTGGCCAAACATAAGGCCAAGGCCGATGCCGCCATTGTCAATGCACTGCGTGAGAAACAGCCGTTGCCGGACAAAAAGCTGGATGCCTTGGCAACCTTTACCCACGCCATGGTCGAACAGCGCGGCAAAGTAACCGGCATAGCCTTGGATAATTTTATCGCCGCAGGATACAGTCGGGCGCAGGTGATGGAAGTGGTGCTGGGCGTAACGATGAAAACCCTCAGCAACTACGCCAATCATATTATTCACGCACCGTTGGACAGTCAATTCCAAGCCGAGGCATGGGATGCGCCTGCTCTGTGCAGCAAGCAGTGCGCTTGAACTTTATACATAACTTAAACCATTAGGAGAAACACCATGCCGCTCGTACAAATCAAAGGTATCAGCGGTTATTTATCGCTACAACAAAAACAGGAAATCATCAGTAAGGTCACCGATGCGATCGTTTCGGCAATTGCTCCTGCATTGCTAAACCACAAGGATGTGGTGAATGCAGAAAACGCATGGAGCAGTTTTCTGTCTACCTCCTGCATAACCCACAGGGATGTGGGGAATGCAGATATTGCAGGAGCAAATATCTGTCCATGCAGTCGTCGGTAGAAGGCGAAGGCTTAAGACCGGTTACCTGGGTGATCATCAAGGATGTTGCTTCGGGCCAATGGGGCGTCGGCGGGCCGGGGAGTCGCTATTTTTGCGAAAGCTTTTATGGGCATCCCTGCCCAACAAGCGGCAAAAGCTACGCGACCGCTAATGCCTGCGGCTGCCCCAGCCGTCCTGCTTCATTCGCTGGATACCCAACAAGGGGTATCCAACATCATTCTCGCAATGACTCGACGCGATGTCGGAAAGCCTGCATTTTCACTACGCAAAAAACGCTTCGTGAAAACACATGCCCTATCGCTTCTGGGGACTACTCGACTCCTGTCTCGCAGCGCAAGCCGTCACCACCGATGCTATTCGCGCGATGAGTCAGGCGTCAGGGTAATTGCCTCGGAATAAATTGAGCGTTTGTAGCTGCGGATTTATCCGCGCCTACAGCGCCACAGAAGAAGCGTTCTCTTGACAATAAAGGCGGACTCAATTAAGTTGGCCAGCATTAGCTAACTTAGCCCTGGTGTCCTCTATGCAAGTCAACATACTCGAAGCCAAAAACAACTTGTCCAGCCTCATCGTTGCCGCCGAGAGAGACGAAGAAGTGGTAATCGCCCGTAACGGCGTACCCGTCGCCAAACTTGTTAAATATACGGCCAACAAAGTCGCCCCTCCCGGTGCCTGGAAAGGCCGTGCCGCTTATGCGGCGGACTGGAATTTCGCCGAGACCAACGCAGAAGTAGAACAATTATTCACCGATAGCGACAATGCGCCTGCTGCTTGATACCGGTATTGTTTACGACTGGCTGATGGGCGAAATCAAGGACCGCCCGATCATCGAGCGGATTCAGGCTGAAGGCGCATTGGTCAGTTCGGTTACGGTCTGGGAAATGGCAATCAAAAACGGCTTGGGTAAAATGCCCTTGCCTTCTGAACATATCGCCGAAGACATTGAAGCGCAAGGTTTTCAATGGCTGAATATCACGCCTTACCATGCCCAAACCGTTCTCGAACTGGGCGATCATCATAAAGACCTGTTCGATCGATTGTTGATTGCCCAAGCCAAGTACGAGAAGCTGCATATTGTGACTTATGATGCGGTGTTTCAGGATTATCTTGGTGATGTGCTGTTTATTAGAAAGTAAGGTGTAGCGCGGTTTCGCGACAGCAAACCGCAATCAACGCACAAGACCAAATACAACGGATATAAAACCGCTTGAAACAATCCAGGCGAGAATCAGATTCGCTCTTCCCGACCATGGCGGTTACAGCTTTAGGGACGGGGTTATCAACTTCCGTCCCGCTTGAACGTCAGCAACGCACAATCTGCGGTGCGCCGACAGCTCCATTAGCTAATACGGCCATAACCTGTTTATCGCGGTCGGTGGAATCGCCGGATTCTAAATCTCGATAAATAAATTGTTGCAGCGGTGTTAGCCCCTCTTTATCGTCGGATAATTTTCTCTGCAAGGCATCGATTTTTCTGTCGACTGTTATCGCCAGCAAATAACGGTTGGCCCAATAATGCTCCGGAAAATCCTGGCTGAGCTGTTGCCAATCGGTCTCCAACGCCTGTTTTTTATACAACCGGCATGCTTGGGCGGCCCAGGCATGGGGCGGCACCAACACCTCGCCGGGTTGCAACCACTCTCTATAAAACAATGCCAAGGCATCGCCTTGTTCAGCTTCCTTGACAAGGCTAGCCATACTGTCTGGTGAATCCGGTGCTTGGGCAAACGCGGCTTGCAACTTGGCCCGGCGCTGCAATTCCGCTAACAACTCGACCAAAGTATCGGAACAAGACCTGTCGGCGCTTGCCGAATTTTCATTGAGAAGCTGATGACTGCAGCCAATTTGCGGCTCACCGATTATTTCGCTGTCGTCCGCCTCAACATCAAGCCAAGCCGATACATCAAGCGTATTGTCTTTAATTTGAGTTAATATATTCTTGGCGCTGTTTTTTGGATAATCTTTCAAAAATTCCGTCAATAAATTTTCCGCTTCCGGCGTTTTATTCTGCTTAAACAAAAGCTTAGCCAGTACCACACGCGACTGCTCATTGTCTGGATGACGATCCGCCACTTCCCGCAGCCAGCGTTCGGCCTCTGGATACTTGGCCTCGCCTTGGCGGATCAACAACCGCGCCAGTTCCACGCGCGACGGTGCGTCATTAGATTTGCGCTCGACCGCTTCCCGTAGCCAGCGTTCGGCCTCTGGATACTTGGCCTCGCCTTGACGAATCAACAGCCGCGCCAGTTCCACGCGCGACTGTTCATTGTCAGGATGACGATCCGCCACTTCCAGCAGCCACCGTTCGGCCTCTGGATACTTGGCCTCGCCTTGGCGGATCAACAGCCGCGCAAGCTCCACGCGCGACGGTTCACGGTCAGGATTGCGCTCGGCCGCTTCCCGCAGCCAGCGTTCGGCCTCTGGATACTTGACCTCGCCTTGACGGATCAACAGCCGCGCCAGCTCCACGCGTGATGCTTCATGGTCAGGAAATAACCGCGCCGTCTCGCGCAATACCCACTCTTGGGCCTCGCACTGTCCCGAATGGTCCAAATATTCTGCCCATAGCATCCAGATAAAAGAATCCATGGGTTCCAGGCTTAAACCGCGTTCGATCATCGACTGAAAACGCTCTAAGTCTTCGGATGATAGCTTACGGCGTTTCAACAAGCGCGAACCTAAGTTGCTAAGTGTAGAAGTAAAAAAGTAGCTGTCGCCCGTTGTCTGGCTGTAATCGTAATTTTTATCCAGTATTACGAACAAACGTTGCGCCAAGTTTGAGGCAGACAGGCGCGAGCTCTTAATGTCTTTAGACAGCGCATCGAATTCGGCTTTATCGGCCGGCTGAAGAGCTGCGGGCGGAGAAGGACGGTTTTTACGTTGCTGCTTAGCCGATTGCCGCAAATGCTCCAACAAATCCTTGCCGATAACCGTTTTCGCTTTAAAGCCTTCAGTAACGGTTTCCAACAACATTTGCCAATGTTCCGGTCCCGCCGGATAACGGGCACTCAACGTTGCGTAATGTTGGTTAAAAAATTTGCTGGCTTTTCCGCTGTCATGCAGTAGCACTGCATGATGCAACAATGCCAATAATTGCGTTTGTTTGTTGCGTTGCGCATCGTGCCCATTGGGCAGACGTTGCAGGCCGACCAAAGCGACGCTCAAGTATTCGTGCCGCGGATCGTCCGCCAATTGCAGCCATGTCGCAGGGCAAGCATCCTCGCGTTGCCGGTGCGTCAATACGCGCCAGTATTCCAACGCCGGATCGCGTTCAGGAGCCAGGCGCAAGGGAGCCAGCCAATTGAGCCAACTGCTGGCGGTTTCGCGCAAGTGATAGATTGTGATCGGCAAGTCCAATAACTGTACGCTGGTCAACGCATCGCACAGTCGCTTGCTGTAAACGCCGTAGCCTAAGCGCTTTACTTGCGCCGCATAATCTCCACGCATCGCATTAAGCCAATGCAACAAAGCGTTATCGAGCAACTTCCTTGGTTCAGCGAATTCCGGCATATCGGGAAACTCCTGATACAGCAATTCGGGAATATCCAGGCGCAAGCCGGAACCTAAGCCGGCCCGGCCGCTGAATAAGTCTGCAATCGCTTGGTTCGGATTGCTAAGAAAAACCTCGTACCACCGGTTCATTTACGTCCCTCCATCGCTTGACCGAAATCAGGACGGTTTGCCGCCTCCTGTAAGGCGATCAAATGCAAATCTCTGGCGTCGCGTAAACGACCGTCGTCCGTCACACTGTGTGGACTGTTAATCCAGGCGACCTTCCAGAGGTGCTCAGGCCGGTAGTCAATGCGGTAATGAAGCATTTCCGCCGTCAAGGTGTCGGCCTGATCGGGAGCAAGATGCAGCGTTGCGCCGTAAGCATGCGCTTTTGGCACGGGAAAGAAAAATTCGTGCATTCCGCCGTCGAGCACGGTAGGCAAAGCAAAAGCGCAGGGAATGGTCTTGGCTTTGCTGGCTGTTATCACTTCGTCCAATGAATAGCGCATCAATGCAACAGGTATCTCCACGCCTTTGTTTGAACCGTAATGACCTAATCCCAAGCGATCGCGCAATTGGTGTTGCCAATCGGCATGGTCGGCCTCGGCTTTAACTTCGTCGTAAAAAGCGGCAAATGTCGGGCGGCCGTCGCGTATGTTATTCCAATTTTCCATAACCGTTTCTAAACGCTTTTTTTCATCGGGACGTTTGCTGTTAATTAAGCCTTTTAGCTCATCAAAACCTAAATTTTCTTTTTTGAACAAGCGCTCCAAATGCTCCAACCTAACAACGGTACGGTTAGTTACTATGCCTTGTAGCCAAGCCGTCCGGTTAAGATCGAGAAAACTGTCCGGAATGCTTGAGCGTAGTACCGTAACAGTATCCTCGTAATTTAACTTTTCCACTTCCTTCCAATCCTCCCAATCCGGCTCTAGTGGATTCAACAGCCGATCCTCGAATTTACCCCAACGCGATGAATTAACGCGCTCGTCAAAGCGGCAATTATCGACGATAGCAGCTTGCTTGGCATCAGTTGAAAGACTTAGTTGATTGAGAAAAAGTTGAGTTTCGGCTTTCACGAACAGTTTAGATAGACTTTATTAAAATTATGCGAATCATTTTAGCCGCTTGTTTCTCATTATGCGAATAAATCACGCCCATAACTTATTAAGCTAAAGATCAAAGGGACAGCTCGATAAGATGCGCTGGCATGGCATGGGATGGGATGGGATGGGATGGGATGGGATGGGATGGGATGGGATGGGATGGGATGGGATGGGATGTGTTGAAGTACGAAGCGCATTGTTCGCGATTGATGCGTCTCCTGTCGTCGGCACATCCTATGCACTCGCCTTTTCCGCCATCAATTCCCCAGCCATATCCCCAGCTTTTTCAACGCCAGTTCCAGCCCATCATTCCACGGCACCGCGCAACTAAGCCGGATAAAGTTGCCGTATTTCTTTTGGGTGGCCGAAAACAGCGGCCCCGGAACTATGTGCAAGTTTTATTTTTAAACCATGAAGAACATGAAAGGCATGAAGTCTTCATATCCTTCATGCTCTTCGTGGCCATTGCTTAAATTAATTTATGCCTGTTCCCAACAAGATTTTTTTGGCCTATTGACAGGGGCAGGCTAATGGATGCCCCCCTATCCTTTCTAAACCGATCAATTCAGCGATAACTCCGCCCGCAAACGCTCTGCCATCATATCGACGAACGAACGGATTTTAGCCGACGAGTGGCGGCCTTCGCGGTGCAGTATATGGATCGGCACCGGCGGGCTTTCGAACTCGCTGAGCACGATTTTCAGTTTGCCGGTCTGTAGCGGTTCGGCAATTTGGTAGGACAGCAAGCGGGTGATGCCTAGGCTGGCCATCGCGGCGTAGGCCCCCGAGTCGTTATCGCTGATGCTTAACAGGGGTTGTAGCTTTACCGTCACCGGCTGGCCGTCGCGCACGAAACGCATCTCGTTGGCGGGATTTAACCCCCGCGCCAGGATGATGTCGTGCGCCGGTAAATCTTCCGGCGTTTGCGGGATGCCGCGTGCCGCCAAATAGTCGGGCGACGCGCACACCACTCGCCGCACCGCGCCGACCCGTAGCGCCCGGTACGACGAATCCGGCAAATCTCCGATGCGGATCGCCATGTCCACGCCTTCCTCCAGCATGTTGACAACCCGGTCGACGAACAGTGCGTTGACTTCCACCGCCGGGTAACGGCGCAAATACTCGACGATGCCGGGCATCACGTACATGCGACCGAACAAAACCGAGGCGGTGACGGTAAGTTGGCCGCGCGGTTCGGCGTTGATGCCCAGCGCCGCGTCGTCGGCTTCATCGGCCAAGGCGATGATGTGTTTGGCGTCCTCGTAGTATTTCTGGCCGGCCTCGGTCATCCGCACGTAGCGGGTGGTGCGGTTCAGCAATTTAACGCCCAAGCGCTCTTCCAAGGCCGCAACCGCACGCGTCACGGCCGGTGGCGACATCTGTAGCTTGCGGGCGCCGCCGGCAAAGCCTTCCGCATCGACCACCGCGACATACACGCTCATTAAATGCAGACGACTCATTGATAGTTCCAGTTATCGGAATAGTAAATTGATAATTTTAACTATTCTTTATTTTTTTGCAATAAGACACACTACACCCGCCTGCTGAATTTCACACAGGCGACTAACAAACCCTTTCATTATTTGGAGAACTATCATGAGCCGTATTACCACCGTTAGCAACGAAAGCGCCAACACCGAACAACTCAGCCTGTTGGATGCGATACAAAGCCAGTTGGGCATGGTGCCTAATTTCTTGCGGGTGTTCGCCCACTCGCCGGATGCCTTGAAAGCCTTCCTCGGCTTGCATCACATCGCCAACCACGGTTCGCTGGACGCCGCCACCCGCGAACGCATCGCGCTGGCGCTGGCCCAGCAGAACGAATGCGAATACTGCCTGTCCGCACACACCGCCATCGGCCGCAAAGCCGGTTTGAACGGGGCGGAAATCGAAGCCAACCGGGCCGGCACCAGCCAGGATGCCAAGGCGGCGGTGGCGGTTAAATTCGCCCGCGCCCTGGTCGCGCACAAGGGCGAGGTCACCAACGCCGAGTTGCAGGCCATGAATGACGCCGGTTTCAGCGAGGCGGACATCGTCGAGGTGATCACCCACGTCGGCATGAACATAATGACCAATATCCTGGGCAAGGCCAGCCGGGTCAGCATCGACTTCCCGAAAGTGGGGCTAAAACAGGCGGCCTAATATAGGCGCCGTAATTCATTAAGATACATTGATATGCAATTCACGGATTCGCTCGTTCCCAAGCTCCAGCTTGGGAACGCAGTCTTGGAAGTTCCAGCTTGGGAACGCAGTCTTGGAAGCTCCAGCTTGGGAACGCAGTCTTGGAAGCTCCAGCTTCCCGACTCGCGAAGCTGCGACTGCATGGATGCAGGAGGTAGAGCAACGCAGGGAGCAGTTGCCGAGAGCTTCGCTAACTGGGTTCCCAAGCCGGAGAGACTGTGAAAGTATTCTCTCGCACCATACTTTATAATATGCACATCATCCGGTAACCGCCAGTTAACAAACACTCATGTCATCACGCCGCTATCAACCCGTATTAAACCGTCAGCAAGAAATGTTGCTGCCGCCTTGTGTCGATGAATACGTCAGCCAGAACAATCCGGTACGAGCCATTGATGCCTATGTCGATACCTTGGATTTACAGGCTTTTGGATTTGCAAACAGCCAACCTGTCATGAGTGCCGGACAACCGGCTTATGATCCGGCGGCGTTGTTGAAATTGTATTTGTACGGCTATTTACAAGGCATCCGTAGCAGCCGGAAGCTGGAACGCGAGGCCAGGCGGAACCTGGAGGTTATGTGGTTGGTCGAGGGCTTGCGCCCGACCTATAAAACCATCGCCGACTTTCGCAAAGTCAATGGCGCAGCATTAAAGGCGGCAAACCGCGATTTCCTGCTACTGTGTAAGGAACTTGCGCTGTTCGGTGGCGAACAAGTGGCTGTGGATGGCAGCTTTTTCAAAGCCGACGCCAGTAAAACCGGAATTTACACCGAAGACAAACTCAACAAACAGCTTGAAGATTTAGACCAGAAAATCGCCGACTACCAACAAGCCCTTGCCGAACAAAACGCCGCCGATGACCGGGCAAGCCAAGGCAGCTTGGTTGAAGACGAGCAGTTGCAACAAAAGCTTGAACGGTTGCGCA